>OY781436.1:0-4837155 GCA_963676875.1 Bacteroidales bacterium | reverse complement strand
TTTCTTTCGCTAAAGGCACATTCAGCCGGCCAATACCCTTGAGAATAATTGGGCGAGCTGCCGAAATTTTGTTCATATAGGTAGCGGTGTGCCTGAATTTGTCGACGAAGCATTTTGTCGCTCAGCAAGGGGGAAAGTGCATGATCTTTTGTAAAAGCCACCACATCCATCCGGGGTTTGCCGCCTGAGGTGGTCCATCCCCTTGCCGTGATATAATTGTTTTGCCAACCCGATGAATAACCCATCTGACCGGCATTGGCCAGACTGTTGACATTCTCCATGAGGCATCCTGAATAATTGACCTGAGCTCCCGCATCAGGTAGCCCAAGTAAAGATTGAACAGCATCCTTTGCCCGATATTGGTATACCGCCTTGCGGTCGTCGTTGCCAAAAATTTCCTCAATGTTGTTGAGCGGATGCTGCTTCCCATCGGAATACCAATTGCCGTTGTTCCATTTCAGGTATTGCGATTCCCATGCTTTTTGGTACTGATAAGTGTCCCAGGTACTTATTTCCGGCCAATAAATGGGTTGTTCCAGATGCCATAGATAGCTGGTGTGAACTTGAGCAAACGTGTTGAACACAAAAAAGCAAGCCAACAGGCTAAGGGCGGTTTTTTTCAATGAAGTCATTTTATCAGGCTTTTTTACAAAAATAGAATTTTTTGGAAAAGTGTCTCAGGTTTAAATTGCCTTGAGTTAGGGTTGAGGAAATGGTTAAGGCGGTTGGTTGTCGAATCCTCGAATCTCTGCATCGATTTCTATGCCTTCTGCCCTTAACTAAAGTCGAAGGACAAGGGCTGTGGTACTATTTTAGGTTGATGACCTCATGCTTCTGAACCATCGACATTCTGATATGCTAATGCTCTGAATCTTTCTTTAAACCCATCTGCTTCATGCGTCCACGCTTGAAGTACGTCACTCAACCCTGCTTCAAGCGTCCACGCTTGAAGTTAATCTCCCCTCATTTTTGTTTTAGGTAAATACCTTACCCCTTCCACGCCACCGAAACCCAAATCCCCAATTCCCCTCAAAACTATGACGTTTCTCATGGTTATAATTTCCAATGTGACAACACAAAATCGTATGTTTGCCCAAACGGTTGTTGTATATGAAAATATTAATCCTGTGTACCGGAAATAGTTGCCGAAGTCAGATGGCGCACGGCTTTTTAGCTTCCTTTGATAAAAGACTAATGGTGTATTCGGCAGGCACGGAGGCATCCGGCAAACTGAATCCCAAAGCGGTTGATGTGATGGCCGGTTTGGGCATCGACATCAGTCATCACACCTCTGATCCTGTGGAAAAGTATCTGGACGAAGCCTGGGACTACGTGATCACCGTTTGTGGCGGTGCCAACGAAGTGTGTCCGGCGTTTGTGGGTAAGGTAAAGCATCGGTTGCACATAGGCTTCGACGATCCGTCGCATGCCATGGGTTCGGAGGAGTATATTTGGGGTGAATTCGTTCGTGTGCGGGATGAAATCGGCGACGCGTTTTGGAAGCTCTACCTGGAACAAATGAAACCTCAGCTTGATTTATAGACGGAATTTTTTAATGAAATAAATGGATTAAAAGATACTCCTATGCCCTCAAAAAAAAGACTCAAATTCCTCGACCGTTATTTAACCCTCTGGATTTTTCTGGCCATGGCGTTTGGCGTGTTGTCGGGATATTTTTTTCCGGCAGTGGCCGATTTTTGGGAAAATCTCAAATCTTCACCCGACAGCACTACCAACATTCCCATAGCCATCGGACTGATACTCATGATGTACCCGCCGCTGGCCAAGGTAAAATACGAAGAATTGGGGGATGTGTTTAAGAATTATCGGGTATTAACCCTGTCGTTGGTGCAAAACTGGATCATCGGTCCGGTGTTGATGTTCGCATTGGCCATCATTTTCTTCAAACTGTTTCCGGGCGAAAACAATTCCAACCTTCCCTACATGTACGGCATCATCATGATCGGACTGGCACGTTGCATCGCCATGGTGATTGTGTGGAATGACCTGGCCAAAGGAGATGCCCAATATGCTGCGGGATTGGTGGCTTTCAATTCCATCTTTCAGGTGTTGTTTTTTTCGGTTTATGCCTACTTTTTTATTGCCATACTGCCCGGATGGTTCGGGATTCCCACCAATAACGCAGTGGAACAAATCACCATTGGACAGATTGCAGAAAGTGTTTTCATTTATCTTGGCATCCCGTTTATTGCCGGTTTTCTCACCCGCATCATCTTAATCAGGATAAAGGGCAAACAATGGTATCACAGCCGTTTTATTCCCAAAATCAGTCCGCTCACCCTCATCGCCTTGCTGTTTACCATCGTGGTGATGTTTTCACTCAAGGGCGAGTACATCATTAAGATACCTATGGCTGTGGTGTTGATTGCCATTCCGCTGCTGATTTATTTTTTGGTGATGTTTGTGCTTTCATTTTTCATGAGCAAAAAGGTAGGTGCCGACTACGAACAATCGGTTACCCTTTCGTTTACGGCGGCCAGCAACAATTTTGAATTGGCCATTGCTGTTGCCATCGCCATTTTTGGGATGAATTCAGGTGAGGCCTTTGCCGCCGTCATCGGGCCGCTGGTGGAAGTGCCGGTAATGATTGCGCTGGTCAATCTGGCCTTTTTCTTTCGAAAAAAATACTTCCTTAATCCCTGATTTTCCGAAAAATAACAATCTCAAGTTTCGCATTTTGATTTCACCAATAAATCATTGGGAATTACATGTTTTTCTGTAAATTTAATCGATTTACAGATGGATATACATCCATTTCCTTCATAAGATATTTTTCGTAAAACGCTGCAAAATAGTTGAATAGCTGTGTCGCGGAGTGGCGCGGAGAACACACGAAGTTATATGGAGAAAATTGCGGCTTTGTATCATGCACTTAAACAGACTGATAGAGACTCAGCCTCTGCTTTAAAACTCAAGTAAGCAACTTCACCATCAGTATTTCAGCTTGCTGATGGCGCAATATTTGCACTTGTTGCGTTTGATGGTATTGCGTGCTGTCCTCTTTGTTTTTCCGGAAAAGTCTTCTGTATCACCCCAAACGAGATTCGTAACTCCCTTTTCTTGAGCATGTTTGTCGTTTTAACAGAAATTATTTTGCTTAAAACGTTGTACAATGTAGAACAATGTTGTACATTTGTAAAAATTTTCATTGAAAAATGAAGTACTTCAACCGTGTTTCGAGTTTGAATGAGCTTAAGTTGTTGCATCGTCGTTTGGCCATGCTGAATCATCCTGACCTTGGCGGAAGCATGGAAACAATGAAGGAAATAAATGGCGAGTACGAGCTGTTGAAACAACGATTTAAGGTGCAAAACCAGAAATTCGGGCTGGTGGCAGCGGGAGATTTGGTGGTAGTCAACGGATCGGTTTCGTTGGTTATTCAGGTTTTTAAGGACAGTTTCAAAGCCAGATCGGGATATACCCAACGTGTAGCCGAATTTAGCAAGCTGGACGGGGTCTGTCTAACCAACCCCAAATTCGTTGCCCTCAAACATAAAAGCATACAGCGATGGTGAAAAAAGACAACAAAATACACACAGGTTTTCGCCTTTCGCAACAAAATATCAAGTTCATCGAAAAAACCGGAAGCTCGCTGGGTTTGAACAAAACCAATACTTTAGATATGTTGATCACCATTATCCGTACCAACCCCAAAACGCTTACTGAGCTCATTACCAAGGCTATGTTGGAATAATTGTCGAACTTGTTGTTTTAACCCGATTTTTATGTATTTTAGAGCAAGATTTTAGATGTAAAAAAGCTCTATGCCCACTTCGGATTTTCAATTTGATACCAAACAGGTATCAAAAGATGTTATCATTTTAAATGTTTCCGGTGACTTGTCTATCGAAAACAGTTCACTATTACAAGATAAATTTTTAGCTAAAGGCATCTCTTCAAGTAAAATAACTGTTGTTGTGAGCAATGTGCGGAACTTCGATCTAAGCTTTGTTCAGCTTTTAATTGGATTTATTCAGCAAAGAAATAGCAGTAAAAAATTGACTTTTGTAGAATTTGATTTAGAGCCCTCCATGCTCGAATTACTTGAAAAAACAGGGACGCTAGAAACTATACACTCATTACAAAGCAGGAATTAGCATGAAAAAAACTGTACTTGTCGTTGACGACTCCTCCAGTATCCGCGAATCCATTGCCTTTTTTCTTTCTGAGATGGGTTTTGAAATTATCAAGGCGCAAGATGGAAGTGAAGCTTTCAAGCAACTGGACGGAAAAAAAATTGACCTGATTCTTACGGATCTTCATATGCCTGTTATGAATGGTATCGAACTAATTGCTCAGGTTAGAAAAACCGAGCAATACAAACGAGTCCCCATTCTGCTTCTTACAACTGAAACTTTGAAAGAAAAAAAGTTGGAAGCCAAAAAGGCCGGAGCCACGGGTTGGTTGAGTAAACCCTTTGAAAAGGAAAAGCTAATTAGCGTTATCAACAAGGTGGTGCGATAATGGAAGATTTTAAAAAACTTTTTCGCGATGAAGCACGGGATCTCCTCACAAAGCTTGAGGAAGCCCTTATGCTATTGGAAAACGATCTGTCCAATAAAGAACTCGTGAATGAAGTTTTTCGCGTCATGCATTCGCTCAAGGGATCGGGTGCCATGTTTGGATATAACAACCTAAGCGATTTTACTCATAATCTGGAAGCCCTTTACGATCAAATCCGAAATAATATTCTGAGTCTTGACAGCGGTATTGTCGACTTTACCATCAATACCACCGACCTGATTTCCGGATTGTTGGAAAATGATGACCAACCGGAGTTGCTAAAGTTAGTTGAAGAAAAGAAACAGTGGATAGCGGGTCATCTTCATAAAGGCGCTCATGAAAACACAGGCACAGAGGAAAATGTGCCACAACCTATCCCCGAAAATTCAACTCCAAAATCGTTGTATTACATAAAATTTGAGCCGGACGAAGGTATTTTCAACGACGGAACCAACCCATTATATCTTATTGATGAGCTGGTTGATCTTGGCGAAGCTATGGTACAGATGTGTTACCGAAAAGTACCTGTAATCAACGACTTGGATGCCGAGAAATGTTATTTGTATTGGATTGTATTGTTGGCTACCGAAGCCGATTTTTCCGAGATTAACGATGTGTTTATTTTCGTTGAAGATGATTGCTCGTTGGTGATAGAACAATTGAGCGAAAAAAACTTGCTTGCAGGTCCGGATGTCAGGGATTTGCTAAAAAACCAGCTTGCTCGTGATGCCCATAATTTGGATGCCTTTCGAGATATTTGCAAAGAAGATGAGCCGGAGGTTGCCGCAAGCAAGTCACTTAAGGAGGTGTCAAAAAAAGCAGAGGACACAAACGTTCAGCTACAAAATGAGATTCTCCCCGGTATCGAAAGCAACAAGCCGACCGAGGTTATGGAAACTGTAAAGGTGTCTTCAAAAAAGCTAGACGCATTAATAAATTTGGTCAGCGAATTGGTTACAACGCAAGCGCGATTGGTGACAATCTCCAATCATATTGAATCCAATGAATTATCCAATTTGGCTGAGGATTTTCAACACCTTTCCCGACAGTTTCGCGATACGGCATTTGATATGCGGCTTGTTCCATTGAGTAACATGCTGGTAAAATACAAAAGGTTGGTTCGCGATTTGTCGTTGAGCCTCCAAAAGAAGGTGGTTCTGACAACAGAGGGTACCGAAACAGAGCTTGATAAGAGTATTATCTCAGCCATTTCTGACCCCATCATGCATATCATACGAAATGCCATGGATCATGGGATTGAACCTCCTGACATACGGTTAAAAAATAATAAACCTGAAACCGGAACCATTCACCTGAAAGCGGAGTATTCAGGCACTTCTATCCTCATTGATATTAGTGATGATGGTGCAGGGATTGATAAAAAGCGTGTTTTGGAAAAGGCGATCGAAAAAAAACTGATTACAAGAGTTAACGATCTGAACGAAAGCGAAATATTTCAATTGTTGCTAATTCCCGGGTTTTCAACCAGTAAGGTGGTCACGGATGTGTCAGGTCGAGGTGTGGGCATGGATATCGTGAGAAAACAAATTGAAGAACTCCGTGGTGAGGTACGTATAAGTTCTGAATATGGAAAAGGAACAACAGTTCAGATAAAGCTCCCACTTACATTGTCAATCATCGATGGACTGTTGGTAAAGGTGGGGTCGGACCAATTGATCATACCTCTTTCTGTGGTAAATAGAATTCATCAGGTAAGCGCAAAAAAGGTAACGAATGCGCGAAATAATGTAGTTGAATTGGAGGGGACACAATTGCCGTTTATTAATCTGCCCCTTGAATTTAATGGGGTCAATAATGCCAACGATCCCCTACATGTTATTACGGTGAGCTATAGCAATAAGCTGGTGGGATTGGTTGTAAACGAATTGATTTCAGAATATCAGGCGGTACTAAAACCCATAGATAAATTACTCGAAATAAACGAGCTATTTGCCGGGGCTACCATATTGGGCGATGGTAAGGTTGCCTTGGTACTCGACACAAATAAACTCATTGATTATTATACCAAATAAAAATAGAGATAAAATGGCTAACGGCGATATCAAAACCGACTCGTATCTGACCTTTAAACTGACCAATGAATTGTATGCCATTAGTGTGAGTCAGACCATTAAAATACTACAGTTATCAGAGATAACTCATGTGCCAAACGCTCCCGACAGCATGAAAGGGGTCATCAATCATCATGGTAATGTATTGCCGGTGATCGATTTAAACCAAACCATCGGCTTGCCTGAAACCCAACGAACTAAAAATACTTGTATTGTCATTTTGTCGGTAAGCACCCAGTCCAGAGAAGTGAGTTTTGGAGCCATCGTGGATGAAGTATTGACAGTTGAAAGTATTGCTGATGATCAAATCTCCTTGCCACCCACATTGGGCAACAGCCATACGTTGGAACATATTTTAGGTGTATTCAAGAAGGATGATCAGTTTATTATGATACTGAACATTCCCATGATATTCAGTAATATGCATGTTGTGACGAATTAATTTTCTGATAATAATAAGCGTGAGGGTGGGCAAAACCACCCCACCAAAAGTAAAAAAACATAGACTAAAATATTGCCGTATGAAGAATTTAAGTATCACATTGAAAATTTTAATTTACGTGTCCGTTCTGGGCTTGGTTTGTATTTTTATCATGGCCTATGTATCAATTGGCGCGGCAGATGATATACTCACCAAGAGTGCGTACGATCACATTCGGTCGGTTCAAAGCATTAAGAAGGCACAGATAGAAGATTTTGTGAAAAATAAAGAGAATGCAGTGGTGGCTTTGTCGCGTATGCCTGTTACGGTTAAGGCTATCAATGGTCTATTATCGTTAAAAAATGCCAAACCAACGGGCAAAAACGGAACAATCGCTCAAGAGGATTTGGCCATGTATTCCAAATCCTTTGAAACTTATATGAAGGCCAATGCCATGTCGAATATCATCATTGCTGATGCCAAAGAAGGAAGCATTGTTTTTATGCAAAACAGGGCGTTTGCCACCGAGATAAAACTGTCTCAGGAATCGAATATGATGGCAAAAATATGGAAGACCTGCAAAATTACCGGCGATGTGGTGGTGAGTGATATGGAAAGGGGAAATGGAGAAGAAAGCATCCCATCTATGTTTATTGGTCAGCCTGTGGTTTATCAGGGCGAAATTTTGGCAGTCCTGATTGCTGAATTTAGTAGCAGTGAACTCAATAAAATGATGGGCATGGTAGATGGCTTGGGGCAAACGGGCGAAACTTATGTGGTGGGCAACGATTATTATTTTCGTACCGATTCCCGGTTCTCAGCCAAATCAACGGTTTTGACACAAAAAGTGGAAACCAAGGCTACACAAAAAGCCTTTGCCGGAAACTCTGGAACTGAGGTGATAACCGATTACCGTGGCAATGAGGTTTTGAGTAGTTACGAACGTCTAAATGTGAAAGGGTTAAACTGGGTGGTTATTACCGAAATAGATGAACAGGAAATTATGGCACCCAAACGAAAACTTATCAATACGATACTGATAGTTTGTGGGGTAATTGTTGTAATTATGGTTCCGGCTACCATCCTCATAGGCAAGTCTCTGTCCAGGCCCATCAACAAAGAGGTGGAGTTTGCCAAAAAATTGGCCGATGGCGAATTGGATGCCACTATAGATATTCATCAAGGCGATGAAATCGGGGTGCTGGCCGATGCTCTGCGAAAGATTGCACAAACTACCCGCGATGTTATTATCAGCGTGATGGATGCCACCAGCAATCTGGCAGATGCAAGTGCTCAATTGAGTGGCTCCTCACAAATTTTGTCTTCCGGAGCGTCCGAGCAGGCTTCTTCCATTGAGGAAGTGTCGGCTTCTATGGAGCAGATGTCGTCGAATATCCAACAAAATGCCGACAATGCAAGTCAAACCGAAGAATTATCCAATTCAGTGAGTTCGCAGGTGCAGGAGGGAAGTAAAATTATCCTGACTACAGTGAGTTCCATGGAACAAATTGCAGGAAAAATTTCCGTCATCAGCGACATTGCCTTCCAAACCAATATTCTGGCTTTGAATGCTTCGGTGGAAGCTGCCCGTGCCGGTGAATATGGCCGTGGATTTGGCGTGGTGGCTTCCGAAGTGGGTAAGTTGGCCGATAAAACCAAGATGGCTGCGGCTGCCATCAACACCATTAGTATGGAAAGTGCTGAAGTGGCCGGAAAAACAAAGGAAATCATGGCCAAACTGGTGCCCAGCATTCAGAGTTCTTCTCTCTTGGTGCAAGAAATATCTGCTGCCAGTAAGGAGCAACGTGATGCTGCCAACCAAATAAACAACGCCATACAAATCCTCAACGACGTGAGTCAGCAAAATGCTGCGGCTGCTGAAGAAATGGCCACCAATTCAGAAGAATTATCGAGCCAGGCGGAACAATTGGTTAGTGTAATTTCACACTTTAAAATAGCGGGTCATAAAGCTAGAAAGGCCAAAGAATACAGTAATAGCAGGAAGCTTATTGCCGAGCGGAAATCTTCCGGATTTAAAAACGCAGGTAAAAATTACTCGAAGGGTGTGGATATCGATTTAAGTACACCTGACGATCTGGATGACGAATTCGAACGGTTTTAATATTGCGCTTTAATGGATGAGGATCGGTTGTATGGTGAATTTAAGGATAAGGACTTTAAGCGATTAAGTGTCTTTGTTTATCAGCACTTTGGAATTAATTTGTATCCTGCTAAAAAAGTGCTGGTGAAGTCGCGTATCAATCGTCGTTTGGCAGCTTTGGGCATGCGTACCTACGAGGAGTATTGCGATTTTGTGCTAAACGAAGATAGCAACGGAAATGAAGTGTTGGAGATGATTGATCGCATCACAACCAACAAAACTGAGTTTTTCAGAGAAGCCGACCATTTTGATTTCCTTAAAGAAACTTATCTACCAAGCTACTACAAGAGTTCTCCAAAAAAAATTCTGAATATTTGGTGTGCAGGGTGTTCCAGTGGCGAAGAGCCCTATACGCTTGCCATGGTACTGAGTGAGTTTCAGTCCAAGCATCCCTCATTCAATTTTAGTATTGTGGCTTCGGATATCTCCACCTCCATGTTGAAAATCGCTTCCAAAGCCGTTTACGACGCACGAAGTCTTCCGCAAATTCCGGTGGTATACCGAACCAAATATTTATTAAAAAGTAAAAATCCGGAAAAAAAACTTATTCGTATGATGCCCTCCATCCGTAATAAGGTCAGGTTTTTGCGACACAATTTGTTGGAAGGCCAATTGCCGGTCAGCACCCAATTTGATGTGGTGTTCTGCAGAAATACCCTCATTTACTTCGACCGAAAAACCCAAGAGTCGGTTATTGGTTTGCTTTTTCAACATCTTGTCCCTCAGGGTTATTTGTTTCTGGGACATTCAGAGTCACTTGTTAACATGAATTTTAATGCCCAACATATCGCCTCTGCCATCTATAAAAAATCCAACGACTAAATGCTCATGCCATGAACGAACTGGAAGAATTGAAGAAAGAATTGGCTCAACTTTATGCCACCAATGCCGAGCTTAATAATAAGCTGAAACTGGCCGAATCGCTGAAGAGTAACTTCATCAGCAATATCATGAATGAGGTGTATAATCCGTTTAGTGCCATTAAAATGATGGCGGATAATCTGGTGCACCTCAACGAAAAAAACCTGGACAGGGTGGTGCCCATGGCCGAAACCATTTTCCGTGAAGCTGCGCAACTCGACTTTCATCTGAAAAATGTGTTTGCTGCTGCAAAAATTGAAGCGGGTCTCGAAACGGTTCACTTTTCCCAAGTGGACATCAACCTTCTGGTAAAGGAGGCTTTGGCGTGTTTTAAGGTGGCCATTCAGGATAAAAACCTCCGGGTAACTTGCCGTGTGAACGACAAAAGTTTGCAACCTTTTGTGAGCGACACAGAGAAAATTTCTTTGGTGTTGGTCAACTTATTGAGTAACTCCGTTAAAAACAGCCCTGAGGAAGGTGCCATATCTGTAGAAGTTGAGATGACTGACGAGCGCCTGACCATGAGCGTTTTGGATGAGGGACCGGGTATTCCTGAATCCGAAATCGATTTTATTTTCGATCGATTCAGGCGGGTAAACAATACCATCAATTCAGTTAACGGTGGAACAGGCCTGGGGTTGTCGGTGGTAAAAGCCATCGCCGAATTGCTTGGGGGTGAGGTGGAAGTGCATGATGAACCGGGTACTCGGTTGACTGTATCAATTCCCGGAAATGATGATTCAATCGTTGAAGACGACGAACTTTTTCCCGAAGACGAACTTTTTTAGACTAGAATAATGAACCCTGCCAATTTTTACTTGTTGCCCGGCGCCATTAAATGTTCAAAGACTCCTTTGGACATCACGACCATACTTGGTTCGTGTGTATCGGTGTGCTTGTGGGACAGCGAGTTGAAAGTGGGAGGGATGAACCATTTTATGATGCCTTTGTGGAATGGCGATGGACTGGCATCTCCAAAATATGGCAATATCGCCATAGAGAAATTGATTAATAGCATGTTGTTCATGGGTTCGAAGCGTGAAAACCTGGTGGCAAAGGTTTTTGGCGGAGGAGCGGTACTTAAGTCGTGCGATGGCATATTTAACATAGGTGAAAGAAATATTCAGGTGCAGGAAGAATTGCTCAAACAGGAAGGTATCCGCGTGGTGGCCGCCAGTTTGGGAGGCAAGTTTGGCCGTAAACTAATATTCAACACCCACAGCGGATTGGTAAAAATGAAGTATGTAAGCAAAACACAGGAATGATGATAGAAAAAGAAAAAATAAAGGTGTTGGTTGTAGACGATTCTGCTCTTATACGGCAAACATTAACCAAAGTACTTTCGTCGTTGCCCGGAATTGAGGTGATTGCCACGGCCTCTGATCCTTACATTGCCGTTCAAAAACTGAAGTCCGAAAAACCGGATGTCATCACCCTGGACATTCAAATGCCCCGAATGGACGGACTTACTTTTTTGAGAAAAATCATGACTCAGCATCCCATTCCTGTGGTGGTGATTTCGAGCCTGACAAAAAAAGAAAGTCAGATTGCATTGGATGCCTTCAACTACGGTGCCATTTGTGTAATGGAAAAACCCGCCATGAGCAACGATCTGCTTCACGAACAGTGGAAGCACGACCTGCACGATGCCATACAAGCGGCTGCAAGTTCCAGAACATCAAGTAAATTAATCAAAACCTATTCACCACCCAAACCAACAATTCGGGAGGAGAGAAGCGAGCGTCCCCAAAGTAAAACCTGTAAATCCATGGTGCTCATCGGTTCTTCGGCTGGGGGTACGGAGGTTATTTTGAGCATACTGTCGCAATTGCCCCACGATACAGCTCCCATACTTATTGTTCAGCATATGCCCGAAATATTTACAGCTTCCTACGCACAACGGTTGAACGAATCCAGTTTGCTGGAAGTGAAAGAGGCCGAAGCTGGAGATATTATCCGGATGGGGCAAGTACTGTTGGCTCCCGGCGACCATCATATGGAAATAAGAAATAATGGATTTCAATATTTTGTGGATTTGAACAAAAAGGAAAAAGTCAATCGCCACCGACCTTCAGTTGAAACCCTGTTTAAGTCGGCTTTGCACCTTAGCGGGATCAACATTATGTCCATCATCCTCTCAGGAATGGGCAACGACGGAGCCTCAGCCATGCTGGAATTGAAGAAAACCGGGGCTGTTACGATTGCCCAAAGTGAGGAGTCTTCCATTGTTTATGGTATGCCCAAAGAGGCCTTAAGAATGGGTGCTGCCGATTATTCCCTTTCCATAAAAGAGATAGTAGATAGAATCAAAAATTTCTCTGTTTGAATATCTGGAAATAAAAGACTATTTTTGAACCATTAGGCCAAAGAACTTCCACAATGAAAACTGAAAATAAACCGCGAATATTGATCGTTGACGATATCAAGTCTAGTTTGCTCAGTATGAAATCAACCCTTAGTGAAAGCGGTGATTATCAGATTGCTACTGCCGATAATGGATTGGCCGCCATTAAGAGGGCTCAGGCCCAAAAGCTGGATTTAATCCTACTGGATGTGGTAATGCCCGATATTTCAGGTTTTGAAGTTTGTCGAAAATTGAAAGAAATTCCTGCTACACGCGATATCCCCGTAATATTTCTCACCTCCAAAAGTGATCCGGAAAGTATTGTGGAGGGATTCAAATGTGGTGCGGTTGACTATGTACACAAGCCCTTTGTAAAGGAGGAACTATTAGCCAGAGCGCGGGTGCATATCGAACTAAACCGCATTACCAAGCAGTTGACCGAAGCCAAAGAAAAAGCGGAACTTGCCACCAATGCCAAATCCTTGTTTCTGGCCAATATGTCGCACGAAATTCGAACCCCCATGAATGGCGTGATCGGCATGGTAGAAGCATTGAAGGGAACAGAACTCAACGAAGACCAAATGGAATACCTGAATATCATTGATATTTCCAGCGAGAACCTGTTGGGTGTGGTCAACGATATTTTGGACTTTTCCAAGGTGGAGGCCGGCCAAATCGAATTGGAGCAAATCACGTTCAATGTCAGGAAAATTATTGACGACGTGGTAAAAATGCTCAAATTCAAATCAGATCAACAAGGCCTATATCTGAAGTATTATATTCAGGACGAAGTGCCGGCATACGTGATTGGCGACCCCACCCGCATCAAGCAAATTTTGATTAATCTGGTAAATAATGCCATTAAATTTACTGCAAAAGGCGGAATAACCATTGAGGTAAATATGTTGGAAACGGATGAGAAAGAAGTTATATTAGGTTTTCGGGTAACCGACACGGGTATTGGAATTACTGATGAAATAAAGGGTAACCTGTTTAAGTCGTTCACTCAGGCCGACGCATCCACTACGCGCAAGTTTGGAGGTACGGGTCTTGGTTTGGCCATTTCGAAGAGTCTCACTAAAATGATGCGTGGCGAAATAGGGGTGGATAGTGTTCCTGGTCAGGGTTCCACTTTCTGGTTTAACATTCATCTCAACAGGGCAACCGATTTTGATGAATCTGACGACAATAAAGAGCAACAAGCTGCCAGAGGTCTCAAAAATTTTAAGCTTTTGTTGGCTGAGGACAATGTAATCAACCAACGTGTGGCTCGTTTTATTATTGAGAAACTTGGTCACCAACTCGATATCGCTGAAAATGGAGAGGTGGCAGTGGAGAAATTCCGGCAAAACGACTACGACATCATTTTTATGGACATACAGATGCCCGTGATGGATGGCCTGACCGCCACCGAAACCATCCGCCAACTAGAGAAGGAAAGTGGTGCCACCAAAAAAATTCCTATCGTGGCCATGACCGCCAACACCATGAAAGGCGACAAAGAAAAATTCCTGAAAGCCGGTATGAATGATTACATCGGCAAACCCTTCAAGTCAGACGAGCTGTCAAGGGTGATATGCAGGATTGCAGTAGCCGGTGAGGAGTAAGAGAGGTGTTCTTCATATGGACTCTCATAACCTGCACTTTAGGCGACCTCACTTCCCGATTATTATCCCAACAAAAGCAAAAACCACCAACCTGATTACAGATTTGGTGGTTTTCTTGCTTTTAATTCATGGTAGCGGAGAGTAAGGGATTCGAACCCCTGGACCCTTGCGGGTCAACGGTTTTCAAGACCGCCGCATTCGACCACTCTGCCAACTCTCCGGGGGCAAAAGTAATATCTTTTTGAAAACTGGCAATCTTTGATTTTAATTTTATTCCCACCTGTTTATTGAGCGAGTTTATGATGTTGAAAATGAATAAGATGTATGTGAAATGATGTTTCGAAAACGTGTGTTTCTGTGCTAAAAAAGCAGGATTTGTTCTTTGTTCAGCTCTTTTACGTATGATTTGATGATCCGGCGAACTTCTTTATTGTCGGGATAAGCCTCAATGCAATCATGCAGTTGCTCCATATTTTGTTGATCAACGGTTGTTGCCACATAACCAAACCCTTTGTATCTGCCGTTTTCCACCTTGATAATGGCTCGCTCTTCGCTATGCCTGCCCGTTTCCACCAACAAAAAGTTCTGATGTTCAAAGTGGTAATTGTCCAAGGCTTCCTGTACCCGCAGGTTGTAACTTTCCTTGGATTCTTTACCCACACAGGCTCCCCGGCACTGATGAATTTGGTGATGGAAACATGGTCCCTGGGTGTCGTATATGCCACAGAGTTTCTGGCAGAGGTTGTACTCCGAAATCAACATTTCAATGTGGTTTTTCCCTTCGTTTACCGAACTGTAAGTATAGAGGGGGTTAAGGCTGGCGATGACACGGGTCAGCTTCAGGTTAAGGTATCCTTCGTCGTCGAAAAAGGAGTAAAGCCCGTGGTTATAATAGGTGCGGCGTTGGGCTCTGTTGTAGAAGGGTTGGTGTTTTTTAATTTCTGCCGATTCCAGTAGTAATGCCACCAACTCGTTGCCTGTGAGGGTAAACTGCACGTCGGCGATGGCGTTTTTCATTTCCACGGCTTTTTTGTTAAGGTTGTTGTTCAGGTGCGACAGCACCCTGTCGTGGATGTTGATGGATTTTCCCACATAGATAAGCTCGCCGCTTTTGTCATAAAAATAGTACACTCCGGGCGCTTTGGGCAGGTTTTCTATCAACGATTTTCCCAACGAGGTTTGCATGCCCGTGAGGTTGGCGTTTTCGGGATTTCTTCGAGGGTAAGTAGCAGTTCAAATAGCTTGGTGGTGGCCATGGCGTCTCCCTGTGCCCTGTGTCGGGCATGGTTGCTGATGCCCAGCGATTGACAAAGATTGCCCAGTCCGTAGGAAGGTTTCCCCGGAATCAGTTTGCGGCTCAGCTTTATGGTGTCGAGGGTTTGGCGTTGGTAGTCGTAGCCCAGACTTTTGTATTCGCTTCGTACAAAACCATAGTCGAAACGTACGTTATGCCCTACGAAAATCCGGTTTTCGGTGAGTTCCACAATCTTTTTGGCCACCTCATAAAACTTGGGGGCATCGGCCACCATCTGGTTGTTGATACCCGTCATTTGTGTGATGCGGTAGGGGATTTTTCGCTCGGGATTAATCAAGGTGGCAAATTCTTCCACCACCTGTTTTCCGTCGTGGATGATGATGGCGATTTCGGTAATTTTTTCGTTGGAAGGACTAAGTCCCGTGGTTTCAATGTCGATGATTGCATACTCGCTCATGGGTGACTGCTCCTTACAAATTCAACTTCATCTGGATGGCTTGCACCTGTTTTTTCAACAGGAACAACTCCTCGGCCATCTGGTCTTTTTCCTTGTTGGGTTCGGGTACTTGCGCGCTGATGTAGTTCACAAACTTCCAAATTTCTTTCACCTGATTCACAGGTATTTCGAAAGGGGAGTACAGGGAGTTGAGTGAGTGTAGCCGCAGGGTGCCCATGGTTTTGATGTTGTTTTCAATCACCTTGAATACCACGCCGTCTTCATGGGTAATCACGATGTACGCATGGTGGTTGCGGATAAAGTTCCAGTCTTGTACATATTCTCCTGTAACATACGACCCGTCGGGAATGGGCAGCATGGAGTCGCCGCTGATTTGGAAGGTGCGGTATTTTTTCTGTTTCGACAAAAAGGGCAGCTTGAAGGTGGGCAGTATCCGGATGTATTCGGGGTCGGCGTAACCCATGGCATAACCGGCACTGGCTTTTTCGTTCACCAGCTCGATGTTTTCCTCGTTGTCTTGGTCAACCGTGGTAGCCAATACACGGAGTTTGCTGCCTTTAATAAACACATCGTATCCGTTTTCCAACTGGGTGAGCTGACTTTCCGAAAGGGTGCTCAAATCCACCTTCACCATGGTGTCGATGGCGATGCCGAAATATTCCGAAAACTGCATCAGCGCGCTTAGGTTGGGCGTGGCCACACCGTTTTCGTAACCGCTCAGGGTAGGACGTTTCATGTTGAGCGTGAAAGCCATTTCGTCCTGCGTGCGTCCGCGACGCTTGCGTAATAGTTTGATGTTGCTGTTAAAATACATGGGAACGTTTTTTAGTGAAAAAATATGTGTGGATGTTCGTGAAAATTTGAATAATGATTATATTGCCGTCATAAATATGATTAAAAACTAATCAAAAGTAATACATTATTTTTAATTGTCAAGTATTCTGACCAAAAATTTTATGGAAATTAACAATAGAACCATCGCACACTTCGACCTCGACACCTTTTTTGTGTCGGTGGAGCGCTTGCATAATTCGGCATTGAACGGCAAACCTGTTATCATAGGAGGGATGTCGGACAGGGGCGTGGTGGCGGGATGTAGCTACGAAGCCCGCAGGTTTGGAGTACATTCGGCCATGCCCATGCGGATGGCCAAACAGCTTTGCAGCGATGCGGTGTTTATCCGTGGCGACATGGAGGAATATTCCAAACAATCGCGGCTGGTGACCGAAATCATTGCTGAAAAAGCTCCCGTTTACGAAAAAGCTTCCATCGATGAGCATTACCTCGATATCACAGGCATGGACCGCTTTTTCGGCTCACTAAAATGGACACGGGAGTTGCGTGAGCGCATCATCCACAATACCGGATTGCCCATTTCTTTCGGACTTTCTGTAAATAAAACCGTGTCGAAAATGGCCACCGGACAGGCTAAGCCCAACGGGGGTATTCATGTGCCGCAGCAGGAGGTAAAGCCCTTCATGTTCCCGTTATCCATCAAAAAAATTCCCATGATCGGCAACAAGAGTTTCCGGCTGCTGCGCTCCATGGGCGTTTCCACCATCGAAACCCTCAGCCTCATCCCACCGGAGATGATGGTGCAGGTGATGGGAAAAAATGGGCTCGTGGTATGGAAAAAAGCCAACGGCATCGACCCCACGCCCGTGGTGCAGTATTCCGAACGTAAGTCCATTAGTACCGAACACACTTTTTCGCAAGATACCACCGATGTGGTTTATTTGCGCAACCTGCTGGTTTCCATGGTGGTAAAAATAGCTTTCGAACTCCGGAAAAAGGGGAAACTCACCGGTTGTGTGGCCGTTAAGATAAGGTACTCCAATTTCGATACCCACACCTTACAACAGCAACTTTCTTACACTTCCTTCGATCATGTGCTGGTGAAGATAGCCCTCGATCTTTTCGATCGCCTGTATAGCCGCAGGATGCTCATTCGTTTGATTGGTGTGCGTTTCAGTCAGTTGGTGGGAGGCAACCAGCAGCTCGATTTGTTTGACGAAGACACCCACCTGCCTGAGTTGTACAAAGCGTTGGATCAAATCCGCCTGCGTTTCGGAAATAAAGCCATTCAGCGGGGAATTAGTTATCAGCCAATTACTCATCCCCTGTCGGGAGGAACTCACCCCCTGACGGGAGGAGCTCACCCCCTGACTTCAGTCAGGGGGTGAGTATGTACCTCAACACCCACTCATACTACAGTCTTCGCTACGGCACCTATTCCATCGAAAAGTTGCTGGAAGAGGCTGTTGCCCTGGGTGTAACGGTCATGGCCCTCACCGACATCAACAATTCTTCGGCTATGCTCGACTTTGTGCGCCTGGCCAAGGAAGCCCACATAAAACCCGTGGCGGGGATGGAATTTCGCAATGGCGACCTGCCCTTGTTTGTTGGTATCGCCCACAACAACCACGGATTTATGGAATTAAACGACTTCATGACCGACATCAACCTGGGCGAGAAGGAGTTTCCCACAGGTGAAATGGAGGAATTACATCACGAATTTTCGGAAGTTTCCATTATTTTTCCTTACGGATTACAGCCCAAACGCTCACTACTTGCCAATGAGTACATCGGGATAAAACCCTCGCAGGTGAATTATTTAATCAGAGAATCCTCCCGCGTACTGGACCGTATGGTGGTGTTGCAACCCGTTACCTTTGTCGATGAGGCTTCCTGGTATTTGCATAAAAACCTGCGCGCCATCGACCACAACCTGTTGTTAAGTCACTTGCAACCCCACATGTATGCTCCGGCAGATGAAATATTTATTCCTCCCGGGGAGGTGAAAAATGCCTTCAGAAATTATCCCCAAATAATTGAAAATACCCTGAATCTGTTGGAATCATGTTCCATTGATTTTGATTATCACAGCATTAAAAATAAGCAAACCTTCACCGGAAGCCGTTCCGACGATAGGGTACTGCTGGAGAAATTGGCCATGGATGGTATGAAATACCGCTACAAACCCGGTGACAAAGTGGCCTTGAAACGTGTTCGTGATGAACTGGAAATCATCCATCAACTGGGTTTTTCGGCTTATTTTCTCATCACCTGGGACATTATCCGCTATTCCATGTCGCGGGGATACTATCATGTGGGGCGGGGCAGTGGTGCCAACAGTGTGGTGGCCTATTGTTTGAAAATAACGGACGTGGACCCCATCGAACTGGATTTGTATTTCGAACGGTTCATCAATCCCAAACGCAGCAGTCCGCCGGATTTCGACATCGATTATTCGTGGAAAGACCGAACGGAAGTGCAGGACTATATTTTTAAGCGTTACGGACGAAAACATACGGCTTTTTTAGGTACTTCGGTCACCTTTAAGGGGAAGTCCATTTACCGCGAACTGGGCAAGGTGCACGGTTTGCCCAAGGGCGAAATCGACAGTCTTACAGCCAATCCCATGGCCGAATATGGCAAGAGCAAACTTACGCGGCACATCCAGTCTATCGCCTTGATGATGACCGATTTCCCCAACCAGCGCAGCATCCATGCCGGAGGGATTTTGATTTCGGAAGAACCCATCACCGCCTACACCGCCCTCGACCTGCCCCCCAAAGGATTTCCCACCACCCAATGGGATATGTACGTGGCCGAAAGTATTGGTTTCGAGAAAATTGACATCCTTAGTCAGCGGGGTATCGGTCACATCAAGGAGGCGGTGGACATCATTCGCACCAACCAGGCCGTGGAAGTGGATGTGCATCAGGTGGAAAAGTTTAAACATGACTCCAGGGTACAACTGCAATTGAAAAAGGCCGAAACCAACGGTTGTTTTTATATCGAAAGTCCGGCCATGCGGGGCTTGCTCAAAAAACTGCGATGCGACAACTACCTCACCCTGGTGGCGGCCAGTTCCATCATCCGTCCGGGTGTGGCACGCTCGGGCATGATGCGCGAATACATATTGCGTTTTCACGATCCTTCCAATGTGCGTTACCTCCATCCGGTGATGAAGGAACAGCTGGAAGAAACCTTTGGCGTGATGGTATATCAGGAGGATGTGCTCAAGGTGTGTCACCACTTTGCGGGACTCGATTTGGCCGATGCCGACGTGTTGCGCCGCGCCATGAGTGGCAAGTTCAGGTCGAAGAGCGAATTTCAAAACATTGTGGACAAGTTTTTTAGCAACTGCAACGAACGTGGAATCCCTGAGGCCACCACCCGAGAGGTATGGCGACAAATCGAGAGCTTTGCCGGCTACTCCTTTTCCAAGGCCCACTCGGCTTCTTATGCCGTGGAGAGTTTCCAAAGCCTGTACCTGAAAGCTTATTTTCCGCTGGAGTTTCAGGTGGCGGTAATCAATAATTTTGGCGGATTTTACCATACCTGGGTATATTTCTACGAAGCACGCCGTCAGGGTGGGGTACTCCATTTGCCTTGCGTGAACCGTAGTTTTGAGAAGACTTCCATCACGGGTACGGATATTTTTACCGGATTTGTGCATGTGGCACGTCTGGAAAACAAGCTGATGCAACAGTTGATGGACGAACGTGGGCAAAACGGACCTTTTACCGATTTGGAAGATTTTATTCAGCGCATTAATCCGGGCATGGAGCAACTGATTTTACTTATCCGAATTGGCGCCTTTCGGTTTACCGGAAAAAGCAAGTCGCAGTTGCTGTGGGAGGCACATTTGTTGCAAAAAACCAACAAACCCGTCCCCAAGAATCTACGCTTGTTTGAGTTGCGGGGCAAGCAGTACCGGTTGCCCGAGTTGGAGTACAACCCGTTGGAAGATGCCTACGACGAAATAGAACTGCTGGGTTTTCCGCTTACCATGAGTTATTTCGACCTGTTGCTGACCTCCTTTCGCGGTGAAGCGATGGCCGCCGACCTCGACAACAGGATAGGCGCAGTGGTGCGGATGGTGGGACTGTTGGTAACCATCAAATATGTGAAAACCGTGAAAGGCGAACTCATGCATTTTGGCACGTTTACCGATGCTGCCGGTGAATTTTTCGACACCACCCATTTTCCCGACTCACTCAGGCAATACCCCTTTCGGGGACACGGCATTTACCTGATTTTGGGTAAGGTAGTTACTGAATTTGGCTATGCCTCGGTGGAGGTGCGCAAACTGGCTAAGCTGGGAATGAAGGGGGATCCGAGGGCGGGGTAGGGGAGTCGGGAGTCGGAAGACCGAAGTAGGGAGTAAGGAGTAAGTAGGATGGAGTAAGGAGTAGGAAGTCTCTGGTAAAATAGCCCGTAGGGCTTCAATATCAATAGCGTAAAAAACCTGTAACACATTTGTCCGTAGGACATGAACAGGGAGTAGGGAGACGGAAGTTTGAAGTCGGGAGACCGAAGTCGGGAGCCGGGAGACCGGAGTAGGGAGTCGGAAGTTGTGTTAATGCCTGAATAATGTTGACCGTTTTTATTATCTTTTCACCGGAGTCTGGAATCCGAAGCAAGTGATATAGCCCGTAGGGCTTCAATATCAATATAGTAACAAGCTCGACAATCCATTTCACCACATTAACAGGAGCCAGCAGTTAGAAGTCCGGATGAAGAATAATACCGATTATGAATTGAAATGAGCTTTAAGTTCGTTTCGCTCCTGAAACCTCTTCAATTCTATATCGGCATTATACATAAACAGCGTAGTGCTAACTTCAATTTATTGATGGTATAACCAACCCTTTCATTTCATGAAGGCACAAAAAAAACCGCCTTATTGCTAAGACGGTTCTTCAGTAGGTTGATCAATTTATTTCGTTGGTATCGTATAGATTAGTGCATCGTTGCGATATCCGGTCAGGTCTTTGTACCAATCTTCAAAAGTGGTGCCGCCGCTGGTTGCCCAGGTAGCGAATTTCAAATATGCCCATACAATTTCCTGTTTTTCAATGGGGTAATCAAACGATTCGTAGATGTTGATGGCCCAGGGCAGGTTGTTGACGGTTTTGTAATAGCGTCCGGTTGCCGGGTCACTATCGTCTTCGTAGGTGCCAAACAAGGCCTGATCGGCAAGGGCTGTTGGCGGATAATCGGGCAAATGCACTTCCACCGAGCGGTCCTTATTAACAAAGATAAAGGGGTTGAAATTGGCAATGTCCAAATCGTTGTACGAGTAGGTGTTGGGAGTAAATTCCATATCGATAACGATGGTCACGGGATCCACATAGGGGGCATCTTCTTCGGTATTTACGCCAATTCCCATTCCGGGATGGGGCATTTGTGCAAACGCATTGTCATATACAATGATGGTGGGAATGGTTTGTCCTGCTTCGGTACCATTGCCGCTCAATGTAATGATGTTTTCGGTTAAGCGTGAGCCGGTTACGGTAACATCCGTTGGGTTGATGGCTGAAGAAAGCTGGAATCCGAATCCGTTTTCGAAGGAAGCTCCAAAGGCTTTTATCACAAAGGTACCTTTCACATGCTGAACCATGTTGCCGGTATTGGTGGTAATTTCAAACTGATAATCCAGTACCAGGTCGTTAAAATCGTAGTCGCCTTTGCCGGGCCATAAATCTTCGAAAGCCAGCGTTCCGGGGCCAAGTGCGGGATACAGGTTGGAAGTTCCTGCAATAATATCCACGGTGATGGTGGCGATGTCGCACAGGGCGTTCATATCGCAAACCTGATAATCGATGGTTACGGTACCTGCAAAATTATTGGCGGGGGTGAAGGTTACCAGTCCTGTAACGGCATTTACGGTAAACACGCCTTCTGTAGTTGGGTTGGGCTCGGTGCCTCCCACAAAAGTAACACTGGTAGGATTGATGGCGCTGGTTCCTGCGATGTCGTTTGCCAGAACGTCAATATCCACAGGGGTATTTACCTCCGTCATTGCATCATCGTCCACAGCAGTTGGGCCTACGGGATAGGTCACGGTAACGGTAGCCAGATTTGAGGCATAGTTGTTGTCGTCGCGCACAAAATACTGAATGGGGGTAGGACTGCCTACAAGGCCTGCTTCAGGAGTAAAGGTGATGGCGCCTGTGGCGGTATTCACCGACCAGGTACCTTCTCCGGCAACAACCAATGATTCGCCGGGTCCGTTGGTGCCTGCAATTTGCACGCTGGAAGGAACAATGGCGCCATCGCCGGGTACATCGTTATCCAATACATCGATTGTCACAGGGTCGCCGGGCATGCCACTGCCGCTGTCGTCGTTGGCGGTGGGTGTTTCAATGGTGATGAGGTTTACCCAAGTACCTTGCACAACGGCGCTGCCGCTGGTGAGCAGGGTGTGGTTGTCATTTTCAAACTCACCGCCGGCTCCCATGGCAAATTCAATTTCGTCGAAGGCTAGTCCGGGAGTGGAAACAAAATGCAAAAAAGCATAGGGTTCACCGGAGTTTTGACCGGTTCCGGGTTTTCCGTAATAATTATAGGTGGAATAAGTTGTTCCGTTTACGGAGGTAATAAAATGGTTGATGTTTTTTGGAAGTAAGGCAATGACATCTGCCGTGGCAAAGGTTCCGATAATTTCGCCATCGCGGTATATTTTGATGTTGTTTTGACCATCGCCGGCAGGCCATGCAAATCCGAAATATTCCACGGGGTTGTCGAATACCAGTCTTACCTTGCCACCTGTTCTGATGGCCATATATTGTCCGGTTCCTGCACCATACTGGTCGTCATCTTTAATATACGACTGTCCGGCAGTTTGGGTGTAGGTGCCCACCACCGAGGTATAACCGTTGGGAGTTGGTGCCCAATTATAATTATCAGGAGGAATTGAAAAACTTTCAAAGGTTTCGGTGGCCAGGGTGCCCCCCGTAACGTTGGACACCATCATGCCGGGTGCGCTGGTATATACGCGCAGATATTCCTGTGCCTGTGTGGATGTTCCGAAGGCAAATAGCAACATCA
This sequence comes from Bacteroidales bacterium, assembly GCA_963676875.1. GTDB lineage: Bacteria > Bacteroidota > Bacteroidia > Bacteroidales > F082 > UBA6244. Next base: position 4,813,611 of record OY781436.1, on the reverse strand, counting down.
GCAAGCCCAGCAAACGAGCCGGAGTCTTCACTACCTCTAGTAAAGTGGCAGTACCCCAATTTGAATTAATATTTTTTATGGTTGATTTCATGTTAGAGCTTTTTTAGCGTTTTACTTTGGTGGACTATTGAAACTGATAGCTGAGTGTGCCATTGCCCAGATCGAGGCTGATATCCTGACCCATGTATTTCAGGCGAACCGAAGTTTCGTAGGAAGGAATGGTCAGTTTCATGGTATAAGGCTGATTGGCTTTCAAGAAGGCCTTTTGATAAGTATCACCTTCGGAGGAGAAAACGGTTACCATATTGTTTACCTTACCGGTCATGGTAATCTGCACATCTCTGGTGGTTTTCCAGTCGAAATTCGCATTTACCTTCATGTCGGCCATGTTTTCGGGTGCCACCGGATTGGGATCGACGGGGCTATCCTTTTTACAGGCAGTCGTAAACAGCAAAAAGCTGAAGAGAATGATGAATAGTTTATTCATGGTTTAGTTTTTTTTATATTCTGGGAAAATGGGCTCAAAACTTGTGCCATTCATATTAGTTGCAAAAATACTGTTTGTTATCAATGGGTTACAAAAAATACAATAGATATGAAGTGGTTTATTTATGGAAACTATTCCCAATGCGGGACGATTCTTGAGTGTGTTGTTGGTCGGGTGTGGCAGCATTTATTAAAAATAAAGGGTGATATGGTTTGAATCACGCCAATGCAATCAACTTTTTCCGGCAAAATGCTGCTTTATGACGATATGTCGGGTTTTTTATTTATCCAACTCGTACAACAGGTTGTATTTTGCCTGACGGGTTTTCCATCTTTCTTTGGCATATTTTTGTAGATCAGCAATGGTGTCTTTTTCATCCAATATTTCAAGACCCAATAATGTTTCAATAATGTCTTCCATGGTGACAATTCCTTCCAATCCACCGTATTCATCCACTATTAATGCAATATGTTCTTTTTTTTCCAGCATTTTTTCCCACAAGGAAAACAGTACAATAAATTTCGGAACAATGAGAATTTCTCTTTTAATATCCTTTAGCTTTAGTTTATGTTTGTCTTCGGCCAATTTTTCAAATACGGTTTGCCTGAAAACGTAGCCTGTAATATTTTCTTCGGTTTCGGTGTAAATGGGTATGCGTGAGAATTTTAGATAATCCTTGTTTTTAAGAAATTCGGTCAGGTAGAGTTCCTCATGGGCAATGGCCAATACAACCCTGGGCGTCATAATCTCTCTTACCTTAATGTTTTTCAACCTGAGAATATTTTGAAGAATTTTGTGCTCTTTTTCAGTAAAAACCCCTTCGTTGGCTCCAATGCTGGCCAATGCAGAAATTTCTTCTCGGCTTATTGTTTTTTCCTGATAATTTTTTGAAAAAATCTTGGTGATTAGTGCTGACATCAGTACCAATGGATAGGTGATAACGATCATTGTTCTGATTAAATAAAACGAAATCTTGGCTAGATTTCTCCAATATCTGGCACCAATGGTTTTAGGGATAATTTCGGTAATCACCAAGATAAGAATGGTTAAAACGGCAGAAACAATGCCAAAAGAAGCCTCTCCGAACACCTTTACAGCCTGTGCGCCGACTCCTGCAGCACCTATGGTATGAGCCACGGTATTTAGCGACAGGATAGCGGATAAGGGTTTGTCGATATTGTTTTTTAAATCCATAAACTTACCTGCCCATTCATTTCCTTTTCCCTGCATTACAATAAGAAATGCCTGTGGGGTGGATAGTAGTACCGACTCCATGATGGAACACATGAAAGAAACAAACAGTGCAAGAAATAAGTAGGCGAGGAGTAACAGCATGTTTTTTTATTTCAAATGTACGAATAATGTTGAAATGCGCTATTTGTGCTTGTTTTTCGCGGCAGCCTGAAGGGGCGAGATGGTTCTTTTTTTGCCTCAGGTTTTGTTTTTAAAATTGGCGTAATCGTTTTGGATTTCTTCGTCAGTCATTGTATTTGTTTCTTTTGCAAAGGAAATGGCATTGTAGTTCAGTATTTTAACAAGTCGGTAACTAAGATCAAAGGCATATGGGTTTAGTATTTCCCAATACAATTTTAATTTTCGTGAAATGCCGGTTTCGGGCAGGAATTTTTCATCTTTAATGAGGCTACCGCTTATCACGAAAACTGCCTGATCATCATTCGCGGCAATTTGTTCATGAAAAATGTAAAAACAGGTTAAGGTGATTTTCCTGAAATTTACCCTGATAGCTGTTTCGTGGCACAACAGTTTATTCAGCTTGTCGGGGTGATTTTTCCAAATGGCAGGATAATAATCGCAGTAAAACAGGTGCCTGTTTGTGTCGAGGCATCGAAAGTCGGCCAAATAGGTTATGGTGCTGTTGGTGTTGATATGAGGAACCTCAAAGCTAAATTGCCGGTGACAAATGTCGAATTTGCCGGGGATGTTCTGCCTTGATACCTGATAGTCGTAAATGGCTGTGTTCATACCAATTCCATCTCAATTGATTTTGCTCAGGATAAATTCTTTTAACGAGATTTGATGTTTTTGACGGTAGGTTTGATCCAAATCGTTCAACAAACGGATTTTCAGATAGGCCCTTTTGTAATTGCAAATTACCTCGATGGTTTCGTCGCTATAAATAAACTTGTGCGCGTAACATCCTCCGCCACAATGCCATTTTGTGAAGCAGTTGGCACATTCCGGGCGACTGTACACATTGTATCCGTTGATTAATTCTTCCAGACGCCGGTCGTCCAATTCAACCCGGTCCTCGTCTATTTTACCCCAGATGCTTTCTTCATATCCGGGATCGTGGGGAGCGGATATGCGCGAACAGGTGGAGTAGGTGGCTTCGGGAGTTAAGCAAAGCACGCCCGGACAAAATCTGTCGATAAACAAGTGGTTGTTTCTGAACGTACTGCACTCAACATTGATATTTAGTTGTTTGCCCAGATCAAAAGCTTTGTTAAAATGGGTCAGAAAATCGGCGTAAAACTTTTCCATTTTTTCCGGCGTATCGAAATAATCTTCGTCTGTCACCTCCTCAAGCACAACGGTGTCGATTTCGGGATATTTTTCTGCCACGGTTTGTATCATTTGTTCCTGCAATGCCACATTCTCCTTGGTGATGGTGGAGCGAATTCTCACTTGTATTCCGGTATCTACAACCTTTCGCAGGTTTTGGCTCACCTGATCGTGGTGCCCACGTTGGAAGTTTTGAATTTCTTCCAGTATTTCGAATGAAAAGGCCAGACGGATATTGTGGCTTTTAAAGGTTGCCAACATCTCTTCCGTCATGATGGACCCGTTGGTTACCAGCGAAAACCAGATGTAGTAGTCGAATTGCTTGGCCCGTTCGGTGCCGTACTCCAAGATAAATTTAATTAAATCCCACGTCATGAGCGGTTCTCCGCCGCCAAGTATGGAAATAAAGCACTTTTTTTCTTTGATGGTTTTGGGGTTGATAAAATCGTCGAGTGCTACTTTGAGTGTTTCTTTGGTTAGTTTTTTGCCGGAGCGTCCTTTGGCCGAATAGCAGTAGGAACAACTAAAATTGCAAATGTTGTTGGGCAAAATGAGCAAGGTGTTAAATCCTTCTTCCAATACACGTGGTTCCAGGTATTCTTCCACCTTTTTTGAAGGGATTATTTGTTGCAGCAAGGGTTTGATGTTGTCGTCGGCTTGGTCAGGGTGATCCACCTGCCGGTTCAATTGTTCAACAAAGTCGGGTTGGGCAATGAAAGTTTTTTGTGTAAAAGGGGAATAAACCAGTTGAATGGATTCCGGTTCTTTTTCAAAATAATCTCCTACAGCAATTGAAAATATATTTTGGGCGTTGAGGTTCTTTTGATCTACTTGGTTCATCTTGAGCTAATTTGAAAACTAAATAATAAAGGGGATGCGGGGTAATCCACATCCCCTTCTAACTTTGTACATGACCTTATCGGTCGTTGCAACCACAAGCATGATCGCAGCAGGAATGTACGGCGTAAGTAGTTTTTTCTACTTGTACTACTTCTGTTAACATAGCTTAAGTTATTAATTGAATGGACAAATAATGGTTATGGAGTTGTTTGAAGCCCATTCCTTCCAAACAAACGCCAATCATATGTTTTATTATCGATGTGTCAGTTGCGTGATATCCTTTGGTATGCGAACCAAGCGTTTTGGGTTGGTGGTTTTCAGTGGCTGGTTCATGGGCTTTGGCGCCCACGCCGGATAGATTCTCTGCCGTGAAAAAGTGCTTGATGTTACGCCAAATCAGTAACATATGCTTCACAGAGCGACTGAAGATACTGATATGTATTACGTAATTATTCATTATCAAACTCAAATCCGGATACCGGAAACACTTGGCTTTGCCCTATTGATGGGTTATTAAGCGAATCAAAAATACAAATAAAATTTTGTACCACAAGGGATGAATTTTACTAAGGTTATTTTTGCATTGCTTTGCTTTTAATGAGGTATTATCAAGTTGTTGGATTAAGGAGGTATAAGATTGATGTGAATTGAAAGCTTATTTCATCCGGTTATCTTTTGACCCATCCCTTGTCCTCAAAAAATATTTAAAACAAACTAAGCTGATTGCCAGAAGGGTAGCCCTCCATCTCCAACAATTTCTTTTTCACCGAAATTCCGCCGGCATAGCCCACCGGCTTGCCGTCGTGACCCACCACGCGGTGGCAGGGGACGATGATAGAAAGGGTATTGGCGCCGTTGGCTGCTGCTACTGCCCTGATGGCCTGGACATTGCCGAGGCGTTGGGAAAGTGCCAGATAGCTGACTGTTTGTCCGTAGGGGATGTGCAACAAGTCTTCCCACACGGTTTTCTGAAAGTCGGTTCCAACCAACAGGACGGGAAGGTCGAATTGGGTTCGGGTTCCTGTAAAGTATTCATTCAATTGCCTGATGGCCAAGGCAATGGTGGGTGTGTTGCCTTCTTTGTAGATGGCCTTGAGTTGGGTTTGAATCCTCCTGTCGATGGTGTCGCGCATCTTTCGGTGGCGCCAGTCGCACAAACACAATTGTCCTTGATAGTCACCCAGCAACAGCTCGCCAAAGGGCGAACGAAACGATTGTGTCCACACGCTATTTTCCATCACCGGCCAGCGCTTTTTGGGCTGCCAATCGTCCTATTTCCACCAACTCTTCGGCCTTGTAAAAATCGAACATGGTACTGGCTTCTCTGGAAACCTGTATCAAAAGGTCGGGTGGGTATTTTTCCATGGACACTTCAGCAATGTGTTGGGTCATTAAGGCCAGGGTTTTGTTCAGCAGATCGAAATAGCCCAGTTGTTCTTCGCTTTCCTTGGCGTTTCCCCAGTTAAACTGATGGTAGAAGTCCTTCATTTTCTGTTGATATATGCTCAGTCGGTTTTGCTTTTCCTCTTTGGTAACGCGGGGTTTGTCGAGGGGAATGTCGGCGTTTACGTTCACCGCCACCAACAAGTCGCCCTCGGTTCTGCTCACTTGATTTATGGGCAGGTTGTTGAGTACGCCACCGTCGATTAGTAGTCCGTTTTTAATTTTTACCGGCTGCAACACCGTAGGTATGGCGATGGAAGCACGAATGGCTTTGTATATGCTTCCGGAGGTAAAAACCACTTCCTTTTTGTTAAGCAAATCTACGGCCACGGCGGCATAAGGTATGCTCAATTCCTCGATGTTTTCGTCAGAAATAAATTCCTTCATCCTGTTCAACACCTTGTCGCCTTTTACCAGTCCCTGGTTACTGAAGGTAAAGTCTATCAGACTAAGTACTTTGGTGCGATCGAGGGAATAGAGCCATTGTTTAAATTCTTCCATCTTTCCCAGAGCATAGACACCACCCACCAGGGCACCCATGGAGGTGCCGGCAATCGAGGTGATTTCAAAGCCTTGTTTCTCAAGCTCTTCAATTATACCAATGTGAGCAATTCCCCGCGCACCACCACCCGAAAGTACCAGTGCTATTTTGGATTTTGTGGTTAAAGTAGATTCCATTTGCAATAGTGTTTACTGCAAAGGTAGGTAATATCCGCTGTTTAGTACTTGATAATTTTCTCAGTTGACATTCGGTCGCCCACAGTTATTTGCAAAAAGTAAATTCCCGAAGGTAGATCGCTTAAGTCGAGCTCCGTGTTCACAGCGTTTCCATCCACATTCCATTCGTAGGACGCCATCTTAGCCATCACTGCATTGGTGAGTACGGCGGAAACATGCACATTTGTCACCCCTTCCATGTTGACTTTCAGTTTCTCCGAAGTCGGGTTGGGATAAAGGTTGATGGAAAATGGCAGCTTACCTTGACTGATGGAGGTAATATTCCCCATGCCAAACTCAAACACCGAAAAATTCCCGAAATCAGGGTCGAGGGTGTGGAGGATGTTTCCATCGGCATCCTTCACGCGAATATAACCCGTTCCCTGAGCCGGCTGTGCCCAGAAATCCAATCCGTTGCCGCCACTGTCGTCGATACGCAACTTATAGCATCCGGGACCCAATAAAAATCCATCCTCATACACGGTGTTGTTTTCGCAATCGTACCGTTCAAAATACACGTTACCGTCGCCATCATACAGGGTGTAGGAGGTTTGGTAGGCATAGTTGTTGGTTTTTAGTTGTATGTAAATCAGTTCGTTGGCCGGATATACATCGATGTCGTCGAAAGGTGCCGTGAGGCTGTTGTTGTGTGGATACTCGTCTGTGCCATTATTGGGTTGACTGATATGGACGGTAAACCGGTCGGCAGTTCCAAGCCAGAACGAAAGTTGAGATACGGGAAGGACTACGGTATCCTTTTCCAGGAAGTTGAGCGATCCTGTCCAGGTAAGGTTTTCCGTTTCGCCACCTTCCACAAAATATTCGATGTTGAGGCTGGTAAGGGGTGTGCTTCCGGTGTTTTGTATCACAATTTCGGGGTAGGAGCATGCCGGATTAAAGCGTGTTTGGCTTGCATCTTCCGAGTTGGGTTTGAGGATTTTATCGATGGAAGCATCCAGACTAAAGTTGGGTGCGCCATAGGTGATCAACTGATTGTTAACGATGTAGTTGCTGGCTCCGTTGGCATAAATCAATCCGTAATCCAGTTGATGGGTTTCGCCCGGTTGTACGAATTCTGTCAGGTCAAATTCATATACATCGCTGGGTGCCCCGGGACACCATCCGGCACGGTCGTAAATCCAGGTTCCTCCCTGAGGGAAAATAGCGTTGTCGGCACATTCTTTCCACACGCGCCATTGGTATTCTACTTCGCCGCCATCGATGTTGAGGGTATGGTTTCGTGCGGTAAATTCACCCTGTTGTCCGTGACCGGTAATCACCGACCTGAATTTGTATGCACCGGCATAGGGTTTGAAATAAAAATCACGTGGTTCGAAGGCGCGATCGTCCATAATGTCGGTGTAGTTTTTGCTGTCGGCACGCCATATCTGGTTGAAATCCAGCACATCTCTGGGTGGTGTTCCCACGATATACATAAAGCGGATGTCCATATCTTCCTGACGTTGTCCACCCCGTTCGATGGTCATGCGCTTGGTACCTTTCAATACAGGTGCGTAGTCGGTAACATCGAAGGCCCAGGTTTTGCCCTCCATGCCCAAATCGAGGTAGATGCCGTAGGGGGTAACAAACGACATGATTTCCACCTTGGCGGGATAGCGTCCGTAATAACTCAACTGAGTGATTTCGATGGTGTCGGTGGCCGCTACCAACATGGAGTCGATCACCAACCCTTCCGGGTCGAAAGTATGTACATATTGTGAAGCCCAAAACTCATTTACCGATATTTGGTTGATGCTGTCGGAGTGTGTGGTTCCGTATTGGGGGATAATCTCATAAGCCCGCACGATATTGGGGTTGAGCCTGACGGAGTCGGTCACGATTTCATCCGTTATGGTGAGGTCGTAGTTGCCTTGCAAAAAGCTGATATTCGGACGGTTTTGGGTGGCTTCAAACCCTCTGTTCAATTGGTTTCCACGTTCCCAAACCCAGTAGAGGTAGTCGGTTATCTGGGCTGTTTCGGCATTGGGAGATAGGTCTGCAACCGTTGTACCGGAACCTTCATTCAGGGGATAGTAAGCCACCAGGTTGCTGTAATCGGGGTGGGTATTATCCAACGATTTATACATCCAGTCCTGAATGGTTTCACCGGAAAGTTCCTTATTCCAAACCCTGAATTCGCTGATTTTACCGAAGTAGGAACGGTCGGCAGTGCCACTGGTGGCCAATATCATCTGTTGAATGTTCATCGGAAGGGTTTTTCCCGTGCCATCCAACCAAAGTTGTCCGTTGTGGTATATGCTCATGATGCCCGTGGCGGCATTTTTGGTAAAGGCCCAATGACTCCAGCTTCCTTCGTATTCGTCGGGGGTAGCAGCTTTGTCGATGCGGTCGTATCCTCCGCCACTGTTACCACAATCAAAATATACATTGCCATTGCCCCAGGGCAGATGGATGTTTACTGTTCTGTTGTTGTTGTCGTCGGTGGCGTAAATGATGCTGTTGTTGGAGGGTTGCAGATTTTCGTTGCCATAGCTCCAGAAACTCACGGTAATTTCATCGGAAATGGTCGAAAAAGGAGCTGTAGGTATGTCTATTTGTCCGTTTACGGAGTTTAAATTATAGCCATTGTTGGCCACCAATCCGGCTGTAAATGGGAGGTTTTCTCCTTCAATACTCAGGGGGTCATCGGGGGTGTTGTTGGTAAACGAAAACTCCACCAAGAGGTTGGAAGTGCCATCCCAATTGAAAGGTGTGTGAAACTGAATGCGGTTTGTTCCGTTGGTGAAAAGCCTGTCGTAGAAATACACTTCCGAGAAATCATCCACATCAGGGGTGCCGCTGTTGAGGTTGGTTTTGTCGGTAGCCTTCATCCTAACCCGTAAATAATGGGCGGCGGCTCCATTGTTCAATACGTTGAATATAAGTCCGTTGATATCGCCGGAAGTGAGTCCTGCCGACATAAGTTCCGATTGTAAAAACAAATATTGTGATTTTCCGCTATGGTTTTCCGTGGCCAATACTTGTCCCAGCGACAGGTTTCCCGATCCCACGGGGATGATGTTTTCGGAGATGGTATTGTTGATTGCCACGTTTTTTTCACGGTACTGGTAGTAGTCGTAAAGCGATGTTGTTACGTAGGGAAAACTGCTTCCTGAAAAGGCCGAGATACTATGGGAGTTGGTAAAACTCAATACCGAGTCCACCCGCGACGAATCGATGATATAGGTGTTGCAACTATAATCCCATTCACCACAACCCCTGTTGGTATTGCCGGGCACCGAAATCAAACCGTCTTTACAACGCATGTTGTAGAGCATGATGATTTTCTCATACTTTTGGTCGGGATCGTCAGGGAAGTCGATCACCGTGTCGCGACCCTGAGGACTGTTGGTTTGTGTGTAGTTAAAGGTTTGAATCATGAGTGTGTCGCCCGGGTTTTGAGCAAACAAAGGGGCGGACAAAATGAGCAAGAAAAGGGAGTAAAATGTTTTCATACGCGAGGAAAGTTTTTTTTTGAACGTATTTGCATGTGTGAGCGGGACAAATGTAGGGTTTTTTCGGCGGAAAGGAAAGCTGTTGTGGATTCTGGTGGGGTTGGAAAACATATGATGTACGGAACGGCTTGGTAGGAGTGATTCCCGGTTGGGTATTGGCGCAATTTTGATTCATTATTTATACAGCACCTGCTGCGGTTTAGTGTACAGAAAGTTTAACCGCTCCAGGAGGTTCTGTGTGGAAAAAGAAAACCCGATGTGATTGACGCCCGAGGGTGTCACCGGAAAATAGGCCACCCTGAATTCGAATGAGGTAAATGCCAGAAAGTCGTTTTTCACATAAGCACCCACCCCGAAATTGGTGAGCAACTGGCGGTTGGCAAATTTCATGTGTTGTGGGCCGATGGTTCCCACACTGCCAAATCCGAGCAATGCAATGCGAAAGCCAAACAAGTAAAAGGGCGTGTAATCAATAAAGGTGGTTTCCAAAAAAGTACGTTGTTGACCATAAAATGATTCACTGCTAAGTCCCACAAATCCATATTCCTCACCCAAATATAGCAAGTCGTTGGAAAATCTGTTGATGGAAGAAGTAATAGAGAATTCAGTCAATACCCTGAACTTGTTTCGCTTTTTCACAATTAAATCCGTAAGGTGTATGGCTTCTAACTTGAAGGCACCTTGTTCCCATCCATCGGTGAAATGACTGCCAAGCTCAAATTTGCCAAAAATAAAACCTACGTGATTGATGTGCGTGGTAACGCCCAAGCCCATACCGGCGTAAGGTTTTTCCATAAATTCAGTCCACGAGTATCCTCCTGTGATGCTGGCTTGAAAACCATAAGGGACATATTCGGCTTTTCCAAAATTAATCAAGTAGTTGGTTCGGTAGTAATCTTGTTTTGAAACAACCAGATTTCCAAGCAGGTAGTCGTAGTTGAAGAACTGACTGTTGGTGTCCGGCGTCACGGTGGGCCGTTGGGAGTAATTTGTTTTAGAAAAGGAAATTCCGGGAATAAAATACACGTTGTCGGATTTGAAATGGGGCAGTATTTTTTTTAACGGAATCACATATGAAGCCCAGGCATCGTAATACATGTAGTTGAAATAGTATTGACTTTTGTCGAGATAGGTAGGGTCGGTAATGAGGTTTTCCGCATTGTTTGAAATGGTGAGACCCCCGCCCAGGTTCACTTTGGTAGGGATGAGCTGTCGCGTGAGGTCAAGCCGGATGTTCTGACTGTTGTTTCCCACATCGTACGACAGTTCACCATCAATCAGCTGATAGATGTTGTTGACGCTGTAATCGATGCTCGACATATAGAATTGTGGTTTGCTTTTGGTGTCGAGGGTAAGGCCAACCCCCGCACTCTGTCCCAATCCCATGATGTTGGCTTGCCGTAGGTAAAGGTCGAATTTGGTGGAGCTTACGATGTTAGGTACCGCCAGCCAGGGGAATTTATCTTTTACCAACACCAGCACGTCCACCGAGTCGCCCACCGAAGGAGTTACCACGATGGAGGCGTCCTGCAAAAAGCCGAGGTTGGTCAGGATGCGGGCATTTTCAACCAAAATCAATGGGTCGATTGTGTCATGTTTTTCAAAAAGGAGCTTTTTACGAATCACATAATCGCGGGTGTTCACATGGGTAGGATTCAGTGCTTTTTCCACGTAGGTGATAACCGGTCGCGTGGTATCCATGATGGTGGGACCAAAGGGTTTCAACACCTGAATTCTGATTTCCCGGATGGGACGACCTGCGAAGGGCTTGTACACATCTTCGGCATTCAACAGGTTCTGTTTTTGCAGGGCTGTATCTGTGGGCGGACTGGCAAGCGCCATTTTGTACAATTCTTTTAAAAACACATGGTTTTCCGAAGCTGCGATGAGTTTGTTGTAAAAATTGTAACCGTTTTGCTCGGTAAGCAATATGTAGTTATTACAAACCGTGAGTGTGGTATCGTGTAGAATGTGAATGGCCTTGTCGGGAAGCAGCACGTAAGCCGGAGCCACTGCCTTAATGGTATGACAATCTTGCTGACCAAAACCACTGATGGCAATGAGCAGATTAACAAGCAGTAAGCCTATGTTGGCCTTTGGTTTGGTCACTATCTATCGGACAAAAAGTTATCCAACGAAGATAGGAATTTTTGGGAAGTGAGGATGGATGTAAGTTTGGGGTCTGCATTTGTTGAGTGGGTGATTATTTCCTCCCCACTACTTTCTTTGCGGCCTGCACCACTCCTTCTGTATTTAATCCATATACATCCATCAATTCTTCGGGGGTACCGCTTTGTCCAAATTGGTCGTTTACGGCGACATATTCCATGGGAACGGGGAGTTCTTGCATCAGCATTTGTGCCACACTGTCGCCCAGACCTCCATTTCTTTGGTGTTCTTCGGCAGTTACCACACATCCTGTTTTTCGGATGGATTTGAGTAATAATTCCGTATCCAATGGTTTGATGGTGTGAATGTTGACGACTTCTGCCGAAATTCCCCGGCTTTCAAGTTCGTTGGCTGCTTCCAATGCCTTCCAAACCAGATGTCCGGTGGCTACAATGGTGACGTCGGTTCCTTCGGTCATGAGGATGCCTTTTCCAATGACAAATTCTGAAGTTTCGGGAAAGAAATTTTCCACTTTTGGTCTTCCAAAACGCAGGTAAACAGGGCCTTCATATTCGGCGATGGCTTGGGTGGCTCTTTTGGTTTGGTTGTAGTCGCAAGGGTTGATTACCGTCATGCCCGGCAACATTTTCATCAGCCCGATGTCTTCAAGAATCTGATGGGTAGCGCCGTCTTCTCCCAAGGTTATGCCCGCATGAGAAGCACAAATTTTTACATTTTTTTCCGAATAGGCAATGGACTGACGAATTTGGTCGTAAACACGTCCGGTACTGAAATTGGCAAAGGTGCCCGTAAACGGGATATAACCTCCCGTTGCCAGCCCTGCAGCCACGCCCATCATGTTGGCTTCGGCAATGCCCATCTGGAAAAAGCGTTCAGGATTTTCGGCCGCAAAGGCATCCATTTTCAGTGAGCCGGTAAGGTCGGCAATCAATGCTACCACCTTGGGGTTGGTGCGTCCCAGTTCTTTAAGTCCGTCTCCAAATCCGGAGCGTGTATCGCGGTAATCAATTACTTGGTAAGTATGCATGAGTTAAAGATTTATTCTTGTGGTTTTTAATGTGGTAATGGTGAAATTGTGAATTTTTGTTTGCAATGTTTGCGACGAAAACCTGGAACGAAACACCAATCGATAGGAGCCTGGTTGCAAATAATAGGATTCGCTGTTACCCGATTCGCTGTTGATATCTACCACCCACTGTTGCTCACCATTTTCATTCAGTTGATAAATACTTCCATAACCCTTGATATTTTTTTGGATGCTCAGGATTCCGGGGTTTTCAACCAAAACCTGGGTGGTTTTTCCGGCTTCGATGCTCAGGTCATGAATTTTGGTTACAGGTAGCGTGAGTATCTGTACATCATAGTTTCCTTGTAAATACCGAATGTTTTGAAATGGATATTGGGTATTCAGGAGGTCTGCCTTTCCGGATTCGAAAACCAGAACTGCCGGATTTACATTGGGTTGGGTGTTGTTTTTTAGTTTAACAACCAAATCGCCGCGCGGACAACTGGCCGAAACCATGTTGTGCTGACCCTTGGTAAGTTTCACCGACTCGATGCTGACGGGTGGCAGTGTGTTCACCACAATGCGGTAGGTGTATTCGGGATCGATGATCATGGTGTCGGGCACACCACTTGAGTTAAGGGTGTGGATGTAGTTGTCGGTTATCTCGCCGGTTTGTTGGTTAATAAACGTCAGGTTTACATTGGTTTCGGTGGGTCTGCGGGCAGCATCCAACAAATTAACCTGTAAAGAGGTCTTGTTGAGTACTTTGGAGATAATCACATTCAGTGCATGCGAAAAGGCTTGTTTGTCTTCCGCATTAAAGTAGGTTCCGGCGCAATCGTAACTTTGCTCCATGTCTTGCCCCATACCAATGATATATGGTTTCAGAAAAATATTCTTTGCCTGAAGGCGGGCGCTTACTTCGCAAATGTCGCCACCACACTCTTCCAGCCCGTCGGTGATGAGAATCACAATGTTGCGACAATTTTTACACGGTGGGAAATCGTCTTCTGTACGGTCGAGCGCCATGGCGATGGGGGAGGTGCCTCTGGGTTTGATTTCTGCCAATGCATCTTTAATTTTTTGGGTGTTGTTTTCACCAAAGGGCACTTCCAAACGCGTGTCGTTACAGTCCTGGGGCGGGAATGGTTTCAAATGACCGTAAACCCGCAGCGCTACTTCCACCTCAGGTTTGGTCTCCAGCGAATCGAGTACATCGCCTAAAAGCTGTCGTGCCACCTGATATTTTCGTTCACCATGCCAAACACCGTACATGCTTTTGGAGGCATCTAATAAAAACAGAATTCTGGTTTTGCGCACCCCCGCTTTTTGATTGGAGGTTTGTGCCTGCAATGGCAACCCCATGGCCAGCAACCAACTTGTGATAAGCAGGAAGTAAGTAATTTTTTTTAATGATATGGATGTCAAAGGATTCACCACTAGTAATCTCCAATGGTTTCTTCCAGTTGACTCAATGCATTGGCAGCTTGTGCATCATTGGGTGCTGAGCCATGCCATTTGTGGGTTCCCATCATAAAATCGACGCCCATTCCCATTTCGGTGTGCATGAGAATGAGGTTGGGAAGTCCTTTTCCTGTGGAGGCTTTCACTTCTTTCAGGGTTTTTACCACCTCTTCCATGTTGTTTCCATTCATTTCGGTAACTTTCCAGCCAAAGGCTTCAAATTTGGCACGGAGGTCCCCAAGGGGCAATACGTCGTCGGTGGCACCATCAATTTGTTTTTTGTTGTAGTCCACAATGCCTACCAAATTGTTTACCTTGTGCGCACCAACATACATGGCGGCTTCCCATACCTGTCCTTCTTCCAGTTCGCCATCTCCCATCAGGCAAAACACCACATGCGGGTCTTGCTCCAGCTTTTTGGATAAAGCAATTCCGGTGGCAACCGAAAGTCCCTGACCCAAGGAGCCGGTAGCGATTCTCACTCCCGGAAGTTTTTCCATGGTGGCCGGATGCCCTTGTAAGCGGGTGTGTAGTTTGCGAAAGGTTGCCAGCTCGCTTACCGGAAAATAGCCGCTTCGTGCCATGGCACTGTAATACGCCGGACTGATGTGCCCGTTTGACAGGATAAACACGTCCTGATTTTTACCATCCATACTGAAAGGTACGGGTGTGTGGTCCATAATTTCCTGAAAAAGTGCGGTCAGAAGGTCGGTGCAGCCCAATGACCCTCCCGGGTGTCCCGATTGTACGGCATGCACCATACGGATAATGTCCCTACGTGTTTGGGTGGCAATTTGTTTGAGTTTTGGTATGTCGCTCATGCTAAACGTTGGTTGTACAGCAAACTATGGCCGTTGGTTGTAATTTTGAAGGTGCAAAGGTACATTATTTTGCGGGTCGATCTTGGTGGTTTTTTTTTGCTTCGTGTTATTTATCATGGATAATTTAAGCAAAATATAAAAAGATTAAATGTGAACGATGTCATGGTTTATTTGACTATTATCACAAGTTCTGCAAATTTATTGTTCGATCGTACCTCTATCCCTCCCGATGGCTTTTGGGATGAACCTGAGGGGGAAAGGTGTTAAATTCTTGTTTAAAAAAGGTTTAACGTAGATATATATAATGATTTATCACTCCTCCCTTTGGGGGAAGAGCAGGGAGGTGGGGTTTAAAAAGCTGCGAATTCATCCTCGTTAATCAGTAGGATAAACCCAATCTGCCATAATGCATCTAGCGGGGCATGACCTTCATTATTTTCCCTTCTAACTGATGCCCAATCCAATTACAAACATCTGTTTTTATTATCACACTATCCAAAAAGAAGTAAATTTGTCGGCATTACCTCTAAACTCGGGTTGAATGAAAATTCGTTGTCATCAGTATTTGCCCATCATTTTGTTGTTTGTTTCGTTTCAGGTGCTTACGGCTCAAAATACACCGGAACAGATAAATTCAGAAGAAATATGGGTTGATTCGGTTTATCAATCGCTTTCGCTTGACGAAAAAATCGGTCAGTTGTTTTTTGTAAGAGCCAACTATCCCACAGGAGGTTATCTCACTTCCGTGGATACCCTCATCGAAAAATACAATGTGGGTGGGGTGGTCTTTTTTAAAGGGAATGCCATTGATCAGGCGGCTCAAACCAATAAATGGAATAAATTGGCCAAAACACCGCTGCTCATTTCCATGGATGCCGAATGGGGGGTAGGCATGCGGTTGACCGACGCCATTGACTATCCGTTGCAAATGACATTGGGAGCGCTTACCAACAACCATTTAATTTATGAAATGGGCAAGCAAGTGGCCGATCAGTGTAAACGGTTGGGGGTGCATATCAATTTTGCCCCCGTTGTGGATGTGAACAGCAATCCACAAAATCCGGTTATCGGCATGCGTTCCTTTGGCGAAGACCCCAAAGAAGTAGCTCAAAAGGCTGATTATTATATGCGGGGTATGCAGGATCATGGAATTATGGCTTGTGCCAAACATTTTCCCGGCCACGGAAATACCCATACCGATTCGCATGCCGATTTGCCCGTCATCGGTTCTTCCCTTGACGCTTTGCGCGAAACAGACCTGTATCCCTTTGAATACCTTGTGGACAGAGGTGTTGGCTCTGTGATGATTGCACACCTTAGTGTGCCCGCACTGGACAACCGACCCAATGTACCGGCCACGCTGTCGAAACCCATTGTTACCCATTGGTTGAGGGATAGTATTGGTTTTCAGGGCTTAATTATCACCGACGGATTGGACATGAAAGGCGTTACCAAATATTTTCAGGTGGGGGAGGTCTCCCTGAAAGCCCTGGAAGCAGGCAACGATGTATTGCTGATTCCTGACGATGTGCCGGCATCCATTGAGCAAATCAAGCAAGCCATTGCAGCCAACCCACTGTTGATGAGCAGGGTAGAGGAATCGTGTAAGAAAATTCTAAGGACCAAATATGCCTTGGGTGCTTGGCGGAGAATCCCCATCGAGTTGAAAGGATTGGAGGCTGATTTGAATCAATCACATTATAATACTACGGTGGGTGAAATGATGGCCAATGCCGTAACACTAGTGAAGGAAGAAACTCCTCTGCCCATCCAAAAGAAAGCCTCGGTGGCCATTTTAATCACCGGTACAACCGATATTACCCCTTTTGAAAGGGAATTGAAGTCGGTTTTAAAAGGCGACGTTTATCATTTGCCACACGATGCTTCATCCCAGAAGCGCAAAAAAATGTTACAAACCTTAAAAAAATATCCACTGGTAGTGGTGGGTGTACTCAACACCAATATATTGGCTTCAAAAAGGTTTGGCATACCGGCCGAGGAGGTGGAAATGCTTCAGGCACTGGCCGGTCAAAACAACGTGATACTGGATGTTTTTGCCAGTCCCTATGCCCTCAATTTTTTTCCGGACCTCAAGCAATTTTCCACCATTTTGGTTTCCTATCAGGAAGCCCCTGCCATGCAACTGGCTTCTGCCAAAAAATTGACCCAGCCTTCAGTGATGTGGGGCACACTGCCGGTAAGCGTGGGCGATTACGAACATGGTTGGGGAATACATGCCGCTACCAACACCCTGTATGAAGCCACTGCCAAAGAGGTGATGGCCAACGATCACTTTCTGGAAATCATCGACTCCATAGCCATTGCGGGGTTGCAGGTAGGTGCCTATCCGGGTTGCCAGATATTGGCTGCCAAAGATGGAGCGGTTTTTTATCACAAATCCTTTGGCTTTCATACTTTTGACAGCTTGCAACCTGTACAAAATTCGGATGTTTACGATTTGGCTTCGTTGACGAAAATTTTGGCAACCACGCCCGCTATCATGAAATTTACCGAAGACAGTCTGATTGATATTTATGGAAATATTTCGGATTACCTACTTTTGTTGAAAGGAACGGACAAAGATAGTGTTGGTTTCATGGAGGCGCTGGCACATCAGTCTGGATTGCGCAACTGGATTCCTTTTTATCAAAGCACTTTTAATGGTCAGAAACTTAATCCTGAAATATACCAAAGTTTTGTCAGTGAGGAGTTCCCGACACGGGTGGCGCAAAACCTTTATCTAAAGAAAGGATATGAGCATGTGCTTATCGATAGCATCATTCGTTCTCCCTTGCGTGAAAAAAAATATAGCTATTCAGGTTTGGCCTTTTACTTGTTTAAGGTTTTGACCGAACAGCTTTCCAACACCGATTTTGATGATTTTGTATATGACCAATGGTACGACCCACTGCATCTGGAACATCTGAGGTTCAATCCACGACAGTTTTTCGATCTTTCAGAAATTGTGCCCACCGAAAACGATACGGTTTTTCGCAGGCAACTTTTGCGCGGCGATGTCCACGATCAGGGAGCAGCGCTCTTGGGTGGGGTGTCGGGAAATGCCGGGTTGTTTGGTAACTCATGGGATGTGGCCGTGATGATGCAAATGTTTTTGAATGGCGGATCCTATGGTAATGATTGGTTTTTTAATCCGGAGACGGTGTCGTTTTTCACTGATTACCATTTCGTTGCCGATAGCAACCGCAGAGGTCTGGGCTTCGATAAACCGCTTTTGGTGTACGAAGATCACATGACCAACTGCGAAGATGCCTCTCCAAAAAGTTTTGGTCATTCGGGGTTTACCGGCACATATGCCTGGGCCGATCCCGAAAATGGATTGGTTTATGTATTTTTGTCCAATCGGGTTTGTCCGGATGCCTCCAATTCGAAGCTCATGGATATGGACATCCGCACGCTCATCCATCAAATGTTTTATGAATCATTAAAGAACAACCCTATTCAACCAAATAAAAACTAAACACAAAAATCAATGAACGGAATTGGAAGAAATATTGTTTTATGGATTTTGGCCGTCGTACTGACCATCTCTTTGGTGGTATATCAAAAAGCCACCGGCCCCACATACCCTGTGAAAGGCAAAACTGAAGTGGGTACAGAGGTCATTAAATATAAGCTTATCAGGTCGTTCATGGGCAAGGGCGACGCCCCCATCGAAATAGAAGTACCCAATAAGGAGATTACCGGCGAAATCACCTTTAAAAGGTATAAAAGTCATGATGAATGGGCTACCTACCCCATGACTTATGAAGGGGGAAAGTTGATTTATCGACTGCCCAATCAACCTCCTGCAGGTAAAATCGAGTATGTGGTGGAGTTGATTTCTAACGGACGAACCTATCAACTTACCAAAGATCCTGTAATTATCCGATATACGGGCCATGTGCCTCTGGCCATTCTCAGTCCCCATATTTTCTTCATGTTTCTGTCGTTGCTTTTTGGCATTCGGGTGGGATTGGAATTGCTTTTCAAAGGAAATCAAGCCTTCCAATTTTCGACTATCGTGATTATTACCCTGTTTTTGGGTGGACTTGTTCTGGGCCCCATTGTACAAAAATATGCCTTTGATGCGTATTGGACAGGTTGGCCGTTCGGACATGATTTAACCGATAACAAGACCATTGTCTCCTTTATTCTGTGGGTTATTGCCTGGTTTTCCTTGCGCAAAAACAAGCAGGCAAAGATATGGCCCACCATCGCCTTGCTGGGTATGATGGCCGTTTATCTCATTCCTCACAGTGCTTTGGGTTCCGAAATCGATCATACCAAAACTGAAACCACTCAGGTGGATCAAAATTAACTACTGAATCGATGTTTACTTTCATTATCATAGCCGTTACCGCCATCATTTCATTTCTGGCCTTTAACAATACGGAATTGTTCAGTAAGCTTAAATTTGATGCCTACCTGATAAAAAACAGGGGAGAAGGTTGGCGGTTTTTTAGCTATGCCCTGGTGCATGCCGGATGGGCACATTTGCTGATCAATATGTTTGTACTGTATTCCTTTGGCAGCGTGGTGGAGGATGCCTTTCAAATGTATTTTGGAGCCAAGGGATTGCTATATTTTGCCATGCTTTATGTGGGTGGTATTTTGTTTAGCACCTTGTGGGATTTTGGTAAATACAAAAATGATCCGTATTATAGTGCCGTTGGTGCTTCCGGAGCTGTTGCTGCAGTAGTTTTTGCCAGTATTTTGCTCAATCCTGCCGGAAAAATATTTTTGTTTCCCATACCCTTTCCTTTGCCTTCATGGGTGTTCGGTATTTTTTATCTGGTTTTTTCGGCCTACATGGGTAAAAAGGGAACCGACAACATTGGTCACACGGCCCATTTCTGGGGGGCCATCTTTGGCATTGTCCTCACGGGTATTCTGGTGCCCGGCGTCTTTCAAAATTTTTATCATTACTTATTTTAATCCCATGACCTATGAAATTACTTAGTAAAATGATCGTCACGTTATCGGTACTCGTTCTTCTGCAAGGACTTTGGTCGTGCACCGGCCCCATTGTAATAAAAGATAATGGCAAAACATACAACCTGTCCGAAGACGATCCGTTTCAAATAGTACTACCGGGCAATCCCACAACAGGATATGTATGGGTACTGCTGCCTTACGACGAAACGGTGGTGAAACAAGTGGGCGAACCGGAGTATGAGGTTTACGATAGCAAGATCGGATCAGGTGGGGTTTATACCTATCATTTTCAAGCAATTGCAGATGGTGAGACGGATCTGTATTTTCAATACAAACGGAAGCTCGATACCATCAGGCCGGCAGCCAAAACCTTTGAGGTGAAGATTGTGTGTGGAACCATGGGAAGGATACTGGAAGAATAGAGGTGAAGCCTGTTTTGGATAAAAAATATGTGCTAACCCTCGATCAGGGAACCACCAGCTCCCGGGCCATGTTGATTAACAAGGCAGGTGAGGTTTGTTCGGTGGCGCAAAAGGAGTTTAAACAGTGGTTTCCTAAACCCGGATATGTGGAACACGATCCGCAGGAAATCTGGTCAACACAAATGGCTGTGGCAACCGAAGCCATGACCAAAATCGGTGCTTCACCCGACCACATCGCCGCCATTGGTATCGCCAACCAGCGTGAAACCACCATCGTGTGGAACAAAAAAACAGGGAAACCCCTCTACAATGCCATCGTGTGGCAAGACCACCGAACTGCCCAAATTTGCGAGCGATTGGTGGCAGACGGTTTGGCCGAAAAAATAAAAAGCAAAACGGGATTGGAAGTGGATGCCTATTTTTCAGCCACCAAAATCCAATGGATACTCGACCATGTGCCCAATGCCCGGGAGATGGCTTTGGATGGGCAATTGGCCTTCGGTACCATCGACAGTTGGCTGATTTGGAACCTGACCGACGGGCAAGTTCATGCCACCGACCTGACCAACGCGTCGCGCACCATGCTTTTTAATATCCATGAGTTGAGGTGGGACGAGGAACTTCTTCAGCTATTCAACATTCCCCTTTCCATGATGCCCGAGGTGAAGTCGAACAGCGAGCTTTTTGGTCATACAGCCGGAAAATACATCGCCAGGGCCATTCCCATTACCGGCGTGGCAGGCGATCAGCAGGCTTCCCTTTTCGGACAGCTTTGTTTGCAAAAGGGGATGGTAAAAAATACCTATGGTACCGGTTGTTTTATTGTCATGAATACCGGAGAGCAAGCCTTATATTCAGATAATAAGCTCATTACCACCATCGCTTGGAAATTGGACGGAGCGGTAAATTATGCTCTGGAAGGCAGCGTGTTTACAGGTGGCGCCGTTGTGCAGTGGTTGCGCGACGGACTAAAAATCGTTGAAAAAACTGCCGATGTGGAATCATTAGCACTCACGGTAAAAGACAATGGAGGTGTGTTCTTCGTTCCGGCCTTTACCGGTTTGGGAGCTCCCTGGTGGAAACAACAGGCTCAGGGACTGATATTTGGTTTAAGCCGTGGAACTGAGCGTGGGCACATTGCACGGGCAGCTCTCGAAGCTATCGTACTGCAAAGCCATGATGTGATGAAGGCCATGGAACGGGATACCGGCATTCAAATCAATAAGTTACGCGTGGATGGAGGAGCTTCTGCCAACAACTTGCTCATGCAGTACCAGGCCGATTTGCTTCAGGCGCAGGTGGAACGACCCGAAAATATTGAAACCACAGCTTTGGGCGCGGCTTTTTTCGCCGGCCTGGCTGTCGGTTTTTGGAAAAACGTGGATGAACTTATCAACATGCAAAAAAAGTACACAGAATTTAACCCTCAAAAAACACATGCCGAGATGAAAGGCCTGATTCAAGGTTGGCATGATGTTGTTGGAAAATCTTATTAACCAAATATTTAACCAACCATGAAAAAACAAGTAATGATCATGATGCTTTTTACCCTGATGATGGGAAGTATGCATGCACAACAGGTGTTTCAATACAAAAACCTGGAAGTGAAAAACAAAACCACTCAAGAGCGAAATAAATTTGATTTGGGCCTGGGTCTGGGCATTGAGTACAGCGGATTTCTTGGTGCGCAGTTGGAATATGCGCCCATCTCACATCTGGGAATATTTGCGTCGGGCGGATATTTTTTGGCGGGTCTTGGTTGGGATGTAGGCGTAAAAGCATACCTCATGCCTAAAATCAAATCCAAATCCTTTCGTGTTTATGCCACGGGAATGTATGGAACCAATACCGCCATATTTGTTCTGGATGCCAACGAATACAACAAAATCTATCTTGGGCCAACCGTCGGTGCCGGACTTGAAATGCGTTTTGGTGTGAAAAAAGTGAACGGATTGAATGTGGGGCTTATGTTTCCCATCAGGGCACCAGAATATGAGACTGATATTGATGCCCTGAAGAATAATCCGTATATCGAGAACATCTCCGAGCCATTGCCCGTGGGCATTTCGGTGGGATATCACCATGAGTTTTAATCTCCCATAATTTTAGTGCCCAACACAACAACAACAACATGCTTAAATCCGTATTCGATTTTCGGTAGTTGCTTCGGGCATTAGCTCTCTTAAGGGGCTTTGTTTTTTCTTTAAACCTGCGCTCAAAGAAGGACGAAGCTTGGGCACAAGCGGACGCTTGCGCCAGAAAGGGGGGGAGAACCAGAGGCACAAGCGGACGCTTGCGCCAGTGTGAGGGGGGATTTATTCCTTTTGCCAAATTCTGGTATTTAAATCCAAATCTTCCACCACATCGGCTATTAATTTGAAAACATCGTAGTTGGTCATTACAAAAGCTTTGTCGTTGGTAGGTTTGTATAATCTGGGTTCAAACAGAAATTGGTTGTATGGAATGGCAAAGAACATGGTGTTATCGATAAACGACATGGACATTCGTTTTTTTACTTTTTGGTCATATGCCAAAATACGTTGCATCAAGCCCGGGGTAAGGATGTATCTTGATTCTATTTGGCTTTCTCCGAGCGTGATAAATTTTTTTTGAAAGGCAGTGTTTTCAAGTGTGATGGTCACTGCGTTTTTCATTCTTTTGTTCAGGTGGAAAAGGTATTTTCTTGGTTTGTTGGAGAATTTTCGTGGTATCACGATGGTCTTTGTTGCAAAGTTCTTGTTAAACTCAACGGAAAGAAACAGGCCGCCAAATTTTGATTTCCCGAACCCTGAAAAACCATCCAAATCACTAAACTGTATGGTGGTATCACCGATGCGGCAATGTACGTAATCATCCCCTTTTACATAATCAAGCGTTGTGGACAATAACAAGCTTTTATTTACCACAGCGCAAGGAATTTTTTGTCGGGGTATGTAAACCACATCTTCAAACAGAAACCTAAGCATGGGCAGCATCGTAGCATTTTTGAAAAGTGGAGTTATCTTTTCTTGTGTTCTGTTCATGACATCGTTGGCAAATCCCAAGAATGCGATAGTAGCTGCTATTGATAAGAAAATTAACAAAGGATTGGGAAAAAGGAGGATAAGGAATACGAGCAGAATTCCCATAACAATGCTTGCGCCAATTAATATTAAAAACCAACGAAAAGCCTTGGCTCTTATGAGCTCAATTGCTAACAAAGGTTGTTCTATTTGTTCCTTATAAAATGTATCAAAATCCGGCTTTGTTTTGTCAAACATATAATCCCTTTTTTTGGTTTGTTGTTACATGGTGTGACTTATTGTTTCTTACGCAAAGCTAACAATGTTTTGGTTGTTTTGCCGCTTAACGATCAAGCAATATCGGATTTCGGTAGGCTTATATCTGTGATTGACATTCTGTGCTTTTCAACATGCTTCCTTTGGAAATTAGTAGGTCGTTGGATAGATTCAATTTTAAGGACTTATGCGCTTTGGGATGAGATACAGGCACAAGCGGACGCTTGCGCCAGAATGAGGGTGTCAATACACATGTTCACTTCTGTTATCAAAGAAGGTAACCAATTCAATCATGTTACCTTTGATTCGATAGACTAAAGAAGTTTGGGGTGCAATAACACAACGTCTTAGGTTTTTTTTTATTTGTCAGATGGCGGGCAAAGGCGTTGATGTGTTTTCAGTTTTTGAATAAGACTTTCAACTTTGGCTTCAAAGTTTTCGGCTTCTTTTATAGTCCATTGATCAAGGATTAGAGAAAGTGTTTTTAGGTAGGTTTCTTCGGCTAATGGAGACCAGATGACTATAAACTCTTTCATTTTCTGCCGAGTATTTTATCTGCTTTTTGCTTTACTTCTTCATGGGGTATTCCTGTACCGTTTTCAAGCTGTTGCAACCCCATCTGAATAGCCTCTTTTTCCTTGTCGGAAATAGTGTCCCACCAATCAGCGTTTTTTCCCACTAAAGTGACAAAATAAGCCCTTACCTTATTCAGAATATTTTCATCATCAGTCTCAATAATCAGTTTATGTAGGTAATTTTTTATTTCGGCTGTATTTGCGTTCATAAGCATATGTTTGTAGTTGCCATAAGACTGTTTCCAAAAGGAATATCGTTTAAAATGTGGTATAAACAATTGTTAAACCAACTTTTTAACAAAAATACGAAACATAAATGCACGAGTCAAATCACCATGGTCGTGTTTTAGTAAGATTTTGATACTTCGTACATCAAGACACGTTATTTGTAAAGTTAGTAAAGCGCTAAAAAACAATGTAATAATACGAATAAGGGGCGTATGTGAATAACGATTGAACATCGAAATATTCGATAGAATCAACTTCAAGATTCTAAAAATTGTGTTCGGTGTTATGCAAAATGCTTCCTTTGGAAATTGGTAAGTCGTTGGATAGACCAATGTTAAGGACTAATGCACTTTGGGATGAGATACAGGCACAAGCGGACGCTTGCGCCAGAATGAGGCCGGAAAGAGTTTCCTTAATTCACTTACATTCACTAAAAAATTCCAAAAACACCATCAGGTGTAATGCCCAAATATCGGTACCAGGTTTCGCCCATTAAAATGCTCATGCCCCATGCAACGAACAACATCGTCAGGCCAAATTTAAAGGTGTCGGTAATGCTGTATTGGTCGGTTTCATAAAGCAAGGCTGCCGGTTTGCTGTTGAAGGGAAGCACATACACGTGTTCTATTAAAAATGCCACGGGCAGGGCCAGGCTTACAGGATTAAACCCAAATCGCGCAGCTATGCCCAATGCAATGGGGACAAAAATCATGGTGCGCATGGTTTTGGATTGAAAAATTAAGGCGCTGAAAATCATGGCGAAGGTAAGTACAAGATACAATACCCAAAAGGGTGTTTGCTCTCCCAGACCCATGGCATCGAATGCAGCATTTACTGAAAGTGCAGGCAAGTCGGTGACTTTAAACCCCGCACCCAGGGTATAGGCTCCGGCCGAAAAGAGCATGAGGTGCCACGGAATGTCCACATCGTTCCATTTCATGATACCGATGCGAGGCAACAAGGCAATGATGGCTCCGATAAAGGCCACGGCAGTAGGACTTATTCCGTGATACTTATCGGTACTCCAAAAGGCGAGAATGGCCAGAAAAAGTACGGCAGATTTGTATTCCTCAAAGTTCATGGAACCCATTTTATTCAATTCTTCGCGCAAGCGATCCATGCCCCCCTCAATCTGTGGAATGCGGTCTTCTTTTTTTATGGGAAAGAAAATCTTGACGGCGAAGATATATCCCAGAAACATCAAGGCAATGGCCACAAAAAAATTGGCTTTCATCCAGTCGCTGAAGAAAATTTCGTAGCCCGTGGCTCCCGTAATCAATGAAGCCGCCAGCAGGTTAGCTCCCGATCCGGTCAAGAAACCGCTGGCACCCACATTGATATAAAATAAGTTTTGTAAGACGATATTCCGACCAAAATTGTTTTTTTGATCACTCCCACGTGCTCCGTAAATGGCTGCTATTACCATGAAAATGGGTAACAGAATGGCTGCTTTGGCCGTTGTGGCCGAGATAAACGCACTCAGTACGACATTGATGAGCAAAAAACTCAGGAAAACCGATGAAGCCTTTTTTCCGAAATGGATGATAAACCACAGGGCAAATCGTTTGGCCAACCCGGTTTTAACCAGCATACTCGCCAAAACAAACGACATAATGTTGAGCCACATTACTTTATGCCCCAACTGGGCGTAAGCTTCTGTTTCGCTCAAAACGCCGGTGAGCACCAGCATAATAATGATGATAAGCGAGGTGAGGTAGTTGGGAATGGCCTCGGTCATCCACAGGATAATGCCCAACACAAAAATGGCCATCATGGCAATATTAGCGTGCGAAAATGCCTCTGCACCACGTGTTTCAAAAATTTTGCGGGCAAAATCGCCCAACTGATCGGGGTCTATGTTCAGCAAGAAGGATGGATGAACCACATAGTAAATCAACAAAAAAACCAACACAGCCAAAGGGCCGCCCACCATAGCCAAGCCCTGTTCAAATTTGGTTTTGCTTCTTTTGGGAAGTTTCTCAACTTTGTAGTTGTTCATGTCCAAAGGATCAAACGGTGCGGTCTTTTGTGGCATGATAAAAGTATTTGTGTGGTTAGGGTTTATTGTAATAATTGACGGCCAAAGGTAACTAAATCTCCTGATTACCAGTTCTTATATGGGTTCTTCATGAGCATGGAATTGAAATAGCGGACATCGCCGGTTACTTCTTCACCCAACCAATCGGGTTTCTGGAAAGCAGCGTCTTCGCTGGGTAATTCAATTTCTGCCACCGTCAATCCCTGATTGTCGCCGTAAAATTCGTCCACTTCAAAGGTTAGTCCTCCGGCTTCGGCTACCAGGTATCGGGTTTTGTCGATTATGCCGGGTTCGCACAGGTTTAACAATTCCTGCACTTCTTCTACGGGAATTTCCTTTTCCCATTCGTATCTACTTGCACCTGAGGTGCTTCCGATTCCTTTGATGGTGATAAAACCTTTGTCGCCCTTAACGCGTACGCGCACGGTGCGTTCGGGAACCGACGACAGATATCCTTGGGTGATCCGGGTAGATTTGGTGGCCAGTGCTTTGTACTCGCCTTTCACCAGAAACTTTCTTTCTATTTCTTGTGCCATGATATTCAGGGTTTTAGTTGGCCAATTTTTTATCACTCATGCCAATCACACGTTTGATAGCCTGAAGATAGTTGATGTTTTCAACCTCTTCGAGTTTCAAATCGGTGATGGTTTTTTTAATGTCTTCCACTTCCGTGGACTCTGAATTTACGCTCACCACCATGGCACCGTTGATCCACACGTTGGCATATTCGCAAATGGTGTCGTTCACCATGTAGCCAAAACGTTCTTTTTCCACGCGTACAGCTTGTAAATCACTATGGTTGTGGATGATTTCAAGAAATTCTTCTAAAGTGTAAGTGTCTTTGGTAAGTTGGGGCATATCCACCATAAATGCCGGAAATACTTCATTTGTGAGCACTTCTGCTTTTATGGGAAATTCTCCTTTCATCAGTGGATTCCATTGTTCCAGTCCATCAACGGTCTGAACAAAGGTTTTAATGTCCATTTTACCATCGCGGATCTTGGTGTTGTTGATGTCGTTGGTTTTGGAAACGATGTATATTTCTTCCGAAAAGCGTTCCCACACTTTTTCTGGTACGGGTACAGAAAGTCTTGACATTAAAAAGGCAGCTTCATCAAATTCTTTTCCGAAGGTCCTGAATTCAAATCGTGGTTTTGAAATGGCTCCGATTTCGAGTTGTTCTTTTGACATGTTATTTTTTTTACTAATTAATTTTTCATGAATATCAATGTAAGTTCCAGACAGTCAGTCCGCTGATTCCCAATAGTCTTTGGGTAAGGTGGCCAGTCCCATGATGCGTTTGAGGGCCAGTGGGTAATTAACATTTTCGGCGTCGCTGTAGATGCCCAGCATTTTTTTTGCAGCCAATACTTGTCCGGGATCTTCGCTTTCGATGCACAGGGTGTTGATCAGTGCGCCATTCACGAGGACTTCCGCAATTTCGGTGATACAATCGTTGAGCATGTAGCCATGTCGTACTTTTTTTACAAAGGCCACACTCA
Source organism: Bacteroidales bacterium (assembly GCA_963676875.1). GTDB lineage: Bacteria > Bacteroidota > Bacteroidia > Bacteroidales > F082 > UBA6244. Next base: position 4,785,747 of record OY781436.1, on the reverse strand, counting down.
AATCCGGATCGATGGAAATAACTTCTTTGAGAAATTGCTCAAGGGTGTACTGGTCGCGTTCCATTACCGGACATACGATACCCAGAGCAGGAAAGACCACCGTTTTGATGACGTCACTTTTGAGTGGAAATTCGCCCACCAAATAGGGGTTCCATTGTTCCAAACCATCCACTTCATGTTCCAGCACCTTGATGTCCATGATGCCGTCGCGAATTTTAATGTTGTTTTTGGTGTTGCCGGCAGTGAGCAGATAAATGGAGTTCATGTGACGGGTTTTGATTCTTGGAGTTAGTTTTTCCAACGTGTCAATCACGCTATCGAGGTTGATTCCAAAAATGCGAAACTCAAATCTGGGGTTTGATTCTTGTACCATATTAGTTGTTGTTTATCTGATAAATAGATAGTTTTCCGGAGGCATCGTTTACCATGTAAAGGGTTTGTGTGCTGTGATCCACGGCCACGCCTTCAAATTTAGAATCGGGCAGACTGTATGTTATTTGTGGTGTTCCACTGTAATTGCATGCAAACAGGGCTTTACTCATGTCGCTCACGATCCACATGCGCGCGGTTTCGGTTTCGATAAATATCCCACTATAATCTTCTGCAAAGGTAAATTCGGTTTCCGTCATCACACCATCTTCCGGAGTCCAGAGTATTAGTTCGCCCGGGTTGGCTTCGTTCAAAATATAGTAAAGCCTGTTGTTGGTATTGAAAGCAATGCCTTCCAGACCGCTATTTTCCGATCCCATGGGAATGTCAATGTGGTAGTCCCCAAGAATTTCTCCGGAAACGTAATCAATAATTACCACGTTGCGCTCCCTTTCCTCTGTAATGGCAATGGTTTGATTGAAAGGGTTGTAGGTGACGCCTTCCAAGTCATTTCCCTGATAATCCCATGTTCTGAGTATCTCGCCTTGGAGATTCAACTCATACACTTGATTGGTGTTGTCGCTCACGGTGAGCAACGTTTGGTTGTTGGGACCGAATGCCAATCCTGAGGGCTCCGTTACCTCCAATGGATAACTGGCAAGCAGGGTGAGTGTGCCTTCAGGAAGGATAGGTACATCCGGTTCGTTGGCTTCCGATTGTTTGCAACCCGACAAGTGGCATGTCGCGATGAAAATTATCAGGGAAATGATGGTATGGAGGGCTGTATTTTTCACGAAATCTGTTTTCTACAAATTTATTTGGTTGGATTATTACTTGCTCCGGGGGTGGGCTCGCGATCGGTACCAACGGTAAAAATCATCCAGGTAGCTCCGCCATCCACTTCCAAACCGGCCGAATTATCGGTGGGAGGATTGGGAACAGCAAGTCCGTCGCCATAGGTGATTTCCTGAACGTAGCTGCTTCCGTCCTTTGAAATGCCGATGGATTCACCTGAGCCGCTCAATTTAAAATTGGTATGCAAACCATCTTCCAGGCCGTCGCAAATAAGGAGGATAAATCCGTGGGGAGGTACGGTGGTTACTTCGGGTTGATCGGTGGGCAACTGATATTGCAAGGGGTCTTCCAGGTTGTCGGTTACATACCAACCACCCATGTCAATGGGGGTGTCGCCGGTATTATACACTTCAAACCAATCAGGAAAATCGCCTTCTACGCCGGGCACAACAAAACTATCGTTACTACACATAAATTCGTTGATCACCAGAGTTCCTTCAATCACACTACCACCGTCGTTGGGTGCACCTGGTGTTTTTGTGCCAAGAATAGCCCAGGTAGAAAGGGCTCCTCCATCGGTAGTAAGACCGGTTGATTTATCATCGGGAAGTTCGCCCTGTGGTCCTTCGGCACCAAAATTGGCTGTACGGAATACCTCCGTTTTTTCCGGATCGAAAAGCACGATGATGGAGTCTTTGGAGGAACTGATGCCCATATCCACCAAAATATGGCTGTCCAGAATTTGCGTGGGTAAGTCTGTTCCGGTGGCATCGGCAGCGCCACAAATAATCACCAAAAATCCTTTGGGAGGAATGGTGGTAAGGGCATCATCTGAATTAGGTATTTGTTGCCAGGCGGTTTCGTCGGCCTCGGTATCGGTGATGTACATGCCGGCCACGTTCACTGCCTGGGTGCCTTTGTTGTAAAGCTCAACCCAGTCGGCAGCTCCGCCTGACAAATCGATGTAGTAGGGGTCGGTAATGTCTTTGGCAATCAATTCGTTGATTACAATGTCATTGTAGTTCTGGGGTGCCGGTGGGGTAGGACCCACATCGGGGTTTTCATCCTTTACACAGCCCGCCAAGGCCAGCATTCCGCCCAATATGATGAAGAGATATTTTTTCATGATTCTCATTTTTCAATTTTTAAATTACGTTTGCTTAAAAGTCAATTTCTATACGTGCTTGGATAATGCTAAAATCGATGCCGCCTTCTCCTGTGGGTGCGGTTTTGTCGTTGGCATATTTTCCTTTGCCATCAGCCCACCGGTCGTTGTTAATATAGGTGTAGTTGAGCATGAATTTCACGTTGTAGTTCACGTAGTAGTTGATTCCCAGGGTGTAACCCTCGGCTGAACCTCCTTGTACATAAGGGGTGAGGTTTCCGTCAACAAAGCTATTGGCATCAGAAAAATCGTACCGAAGGGCGATTTCAAGCGCACCTTTTTTTGCATTGCGAAAATCAATTTGATTAAACTCTGCTTCTCCCATATTGTAGTAGTAATCGCCGTTGTTTACGATCCAGCTTCCAGCCACATAAAAACCTTCAATGCTAGGTTTGTCTTCTCCGGTGGGAACTTTGTCGGTATCGCGGCGGATATCGTTGCGCATATATTCGCCAATGATTTTGAAGTTTTTGTAGGCGTAGGCAGCTTCAGCACCAAATAGGGTAAAATAGTTTACATCTTCGATAAAATCAGTGTCGAGGTATTTCTTGCGGTTGATGGAAGTTTCGGCACGGGTGTTATAACGGTAAGCATCCGAGGGGTCGCCCAATTCCTGAATTTTTGGTGTGCGGTAAGAACCTGCGATACCCAAATGCAGTACTTGTTTGTCCTTTTTGATGGGAGCGTAGGCGAATCTTCCGGTGATGGAATAGCCGGCGCTGGTTCCTTTTGATTTATTTTCGTCCTGCATAAGATTATTGACTATCTCAGATGAAAAAATACCTCCTTCAAAGAAATAATGGGTGCCGAATTTTCTGTAGGTAATACCCATGTGACGTGAGGGGGCAATTTCATTAATCATGGGTCGTTCGATGAATGTAAGATACCTGGATGTGGTGGTAGTCTCCATGGAAAAGGGTTCTTTGAAATTACCGGCTTTCAGTTGCCATTTATTACCAATATAGCGAATGTAGGCATCTTTTAAATCCACCTCATTGTAAGCAAAATCCATGTCGAATTCACCTCCCCAATGTCCCCAAAGAATGGTTTTAATGGCGAAACGTGCCCTTCTGATATTCACTCCATTGCCAATTTCAGAAGCATCACCAAAATAGGTAGCCCCATCAAAATAAACACGGGTGTCGAACCAGTATTTAAACCGTTGATCTTCAGATTCCAGTACCAAAATACCATCTCTTGATTCAGGTGCCAATTTGGCTCTTACATTTACTCCTTTTCCATAATCGTTGGTGGTTTCGTCCTCGTCTTCTGCAAACAAAGTTACCAACAAGTCTGAACTTTTGTCCACATCAAGTTGTTGACTTTGATACCCTTTGGCAGAAACTACCAAAGCGACATCTTGGTTTTTAGGAACGGTAAGTTTGAAATATCCGTTGTGGTTGGTAGTTGCCAACAGTTCGCTCTGCCCCAATACCTGAACGGATGCATTGGCCATAGGGGTGTCGGAACCGGCAGGAAATACTTTTCCTGTAACTGTCGTTTGAGCAAAAAGGCTTTCTAATGGAATCATCCATATGAGTAAGCTCATCAACAGGAATTTGGTGTACGTTACTTTTTTCATTGGTTTAAGATTTGTAAACACTTAAAATTATAAAGGCTGAATAAAATTTCAAAAGCCAAAATAACGACCAAATGATGTGGATACAAAAAAGAACCACTATACACCGACCCTACATGGTTAGGTAAACAAGCTCTACTTTGGTGTAAGTATTTGATATTCAAATGCGTTGAGTTTATGTCAAATTAATTGTGAGAAAGTGTTTTAAAGGCATTTTCAATTTCCTCGGCCAATCGTTTATTCACCTCCTCGAAGGAGCCCATACCATTAATTTTTGTTACGCCATGGAGGTGGTTGTATTTGTTGATTACGGGCACGGTTTTGTTTTCGTGCTCCTGAAGTCGTTTTACAATTTTCTCAGTGCTGGTATCGTAAGGCATGCAGTCGTCAGTTTTGCTACGGGCATCCAATCGGCTAATGAGCTCCAAAGTGGGCACTTCCAGTTCTATGACTTTTGAAATGGATGAACCATGTTTTTTCAGCAAGCCATCCAGGATATATGATTGAACCAATGTGCGCGGAAAACCTTTGAAAATAAACCCTTTGATGCCTTTGGATTGTTCCAGCTTTTTCTCAATGAGCTTCACCACGATTTCGTCAGGAACCAGTTTGCCACTTTCGTAAAGTTGCGAAATCTGTTTGCCAATGGCTGTCTTTTTAGCGATTTCTTGCTCCAGCATGGGACCTGTGGCAATGTATTCCAACCCATAAGCTTTGGCCAAAGCGCGTCCCTGCGAACCTCTGCCTGAACCCGGATAGCCAAACAAAACAATGTTCATCAGGCTTTTCGATAGCTCGTTTTGAACGATAACTTCAATGTCAGTGCTCACCTGTTCAATGCTTTGTGAACCATTTACGGCAAAATAGTTCCCTTTTTCTTTATAGAAATTCAGTACGGGAAGGGTTTTTTCGTTGTATTCGTGCAAACGGTTTCTGATCACTTTTTCATTGTCGTCCATGCGACCCGACTGCTTGCCTCGTTCCAAAAGGCGCTGTACCGAAGTTTCTTCGTCCACTTCCAGACTAATGAGGCAGTTGAGGGCCGTATTGAGTTTGATCATCAAGCCTTCGAGAATATAGGCCTGAATATAGGTGCGCGGAAAACCATCGAACAGAAATCCGTTGGCATTGGGATTTGATTGGATGGTTTTTTCGATGATTTGTACAATGATTTCATCGGATACCAAGCCCCCGGAGGCAATAATCGACCGAGCTTCCAGTCCCAGCGCCGATCCTTCGGCAATTTCCTTTCGCAAGATATCTCCGGTTGAAATATAAAACAGTTTGTATTTTTCAATCAGAAATTCTGATTGGGTTCCTTTTCCGGCTCCCGGAGGGCCAAACAGTGCGATGTTTAACATAGCTCTTTATTTTCGTGAGAAGTATTCAAAAACCTAAATAATGTCTTAAATAAATGAAAGTCAAATAATTATAGTTCTCTGATAAATTCGGTTAGACCTACATTTCCCGGCACACCCAATTTTTTTCTTAATCGGTAACGGTTCATTTCCACACTTTTGGGCGAAATGTTCAGGATGGAGGCGATTTCTTTTGACGACAGGTTTAGTCGCAACAAAGTGGCCAGTCGTTTCTCGTTTTCAGTCATGGCCGGAAAGTTTTCGCTCAGCAGTTGCAAAAATCTTGTATTCTGCTCATCCACATGTAGTTGAAATTTTTCCCTGTCGCGATCGATGGAAATATTCTGGCTGATCATCAAGGTAAGTTTGTTGAGGTTTTGACGACTTTCTGGGTCTTTCATCTTTCCTTTGATGGATACAATCTCTTTTTTTAGGTCGTTTAAAAATTCATTTTTATGAATGATATTCATGGCCATGGTGGTCATTTCATTTTGCCTGAACTTCAGTTCTTTATCCATATCTTCCTGGATGGCGTTTCTTTCCAGGAGTTTCTTTTGTAATGCCTCTAATTGAAGGCCATGTTCTTCTTTGAGCTGATGAGATTCTTTTAGCCATATTTTTTTCTTTCTTGAAAAACGACTCAATATAATAATCAGGGAAGCCATGGTCATTAAGACAAGAATTCCCATGACCCAATAAATGGTATGGTGGTGTGCTTGCCCCGGTAAGGTTTTTGGAGTGCCCACCTGATTTGCCAAATCCAATGTGTCAGCCATGTCGATAACATCTGTGGTTTGTTTTGGGGATGCATCCGGGGTTAAGATTTCTTTTTTTATCAGCTTTTCTATCACGTTTGAACCCACATCTTGTTTGAAAACATTGTTCACAAAAAACAGCATAAAAAAACTGAGTATACCTGCGGCAATGGGCGTGGCAATCCAGCCCAGGCTGATGCTTCCAAGGATGTTGAACTTAATTTCGCGACCTCCTTTGTACAATCCAATACCGATGATGGCACCGATGACCACCTGCGAACTGGATACAGGCACCAGCGGAATGGGAGGTAATCCAATGGAAACAAACGCATTAGAAAGTGCCTGCGATGAAAAAATGAACAATACCAACGCTTGCGACAGTACCACCACAAGGGCAGCTTCCGGAGTTAATGGCATAAGCGTATTGCCCACAGTTTCCATCACATGTCGTGAATAGGTGATAATTCCAATGGCTATGGCCACCCCGCCAATAAAAAACAATTGTTGTTTGCCGGAAATATCCAACCAGCCCAAATGAATTTCAGGGAAATGTATGGCATCGGTAAACACACCCATGACATTTGCAATATTGTTGGCACCCAGACTGTAGGCCCCAAAGGCGCCAATCACAAGGAGCCCTACGCGAACCAAGGCATCCTTGTATACCAGGTGTAATTTGGCTTTTCGAGTGGCCAGTTGCAATAGCATGAAAAGAAGTACGGCAAAAATGCCACCCAATATCGGGCCGGAAACCCAGGTGGACACAATTTTGGTGAGGACTCCGATATCCGTGGGGCTATCTGTGTAGAAATTCCATCCAATAATGGCGCCCACAATGGCCTGACTGGTGGAAACCGGAAGACTTAAACGTGTCATCCAAAAAACCGTGAGCGCTGCGGCCAAAGCCACGGTAAACGCGGCTGCCAACGTACTCACCTTACCCAATTCTCCCAGCGTTTGGCTGGCTCCGGCACCTTGAACCACCGCTCCGATAATGACAAAAATACTGCCCAATATGGCTGCGGTTCTGAATTTGACCATGCGTGTGCCCACTGCCGTGCCAAAAATATTGGCCGCATCATTGGCGCCTAGCGACCAACCCAAAAACAAACCACTTGATAAAAAAAGCAGCGTGATCATACGTTCAATTTAAGGGCCATAATTGACAATACATCGGCCAATGTTTCAGCCTTGTCGGAAATGGTTTCAATGTGCAAAGCAAAATATCTCAGGTGAATTTTTTGTGCCAAATCCAAGTCATGCATTTCGTGAAACACCTTTCTCTTGATGCTTCTTGATATCTTGTCGGTTTCTTTCTCGTAAAAATAAACTTTGGACAACATATCCCTCACTTTGACGGGCTCCCTAAAATACGTACGAACGGCAGGAACAACACATAAGGCAGCTTCCACCGAAGTATTGGTGAGCCGGATATAGTCATCGCGAATGCTTTCAGGAAAAAAGGGGATTTCCAATTCAAATTGATAAAGATTGTCCTTGGAGATGTCAATCAATTCATCCATCCTGTCGAGCATGCTTTCAATATCGTTGATGTTATGAGGAAGTAGCGAATGGCGATAAAATTCATCGTCTATTTGACGTTGAAGTTTGTCGGCGGTGGCTTCCAGTCGGTCGATGGTGGCAATCTTATCTGCAAACAGATCTTTGTCATTGTTCAGGTAGTTTAATACACCTTCTTTAAACACAAGAATTCCTTGCTCTACGGTATTAATAAATTCATCAATTTGAACCACCAATTGTTTGGCATTTTTGAACAGTAGCGACATGTGACTCAGGTTTAATTACCAATCAAAGATACAATAATCGTTATCTCGTAGAAATGTTTAATCGCCATCATTTGGATGTTTTCAAGGGTTGTAGAGGTGGATAATTTGCTTAAAGTGCAGTCATTCAATATAATATCAAAATGCTTGTAGTGAATGGAATGGAGTTGCCTTAGTGGGAATGTTTTTATTGACAGTAGCCGTGTGGGGTTTGAAATTGAGTGTTTTACATCGAAAAGAAGTATTCTTGTAATTCAGTATTTACCATGATAAAAGATCAACTAAAAGCACACGCAAGCCAGTCGTTTGAGATAAAACTCGATTTTCCGGCCAAGGACTTTCCCCAAGGAAAGGCTCGCTTTGGAATGGACATGTTTTTGTTTTTGCCTCCGGCGTTGGATGTGAACAAGCACAACTATACCAAACATGATTTTTATAAGTCGTTGAAATCATACATTCGCCTGTCCACATCCTCTTATCCACTGGCTTCATTTTTAAACCCTGATTCTTCAATTCATAGCGAATTGTACTCCGTTCTGGAGGAGGTGATACGCACCAAATCTCAACGACACGAAAGCATTTTGATTCGTAAAATAAAAAAGTATGTTTCTTCGGTTAACAAAGGGGTGGGCGATGAGGTGAAACGGATTTTGTTGGTGAAAGAGAAGACGCTTATTGAGGATGAAGCAAGTGATTTTATTACAGATTGCTACAACCTGAGGGAGACGTATGGTTCCTTTCTTTCTAAAGTGCATGAGGCTGAACTGTCGGAAAGCATCAAAAAAGCAGTTTGCTGGGGCGATGAATATCAAAGTCTGATGCTTGAAGGTCAACTCTATACCCTGGTTAACGGATTGTCGGGGAAGTTGGCTCCATCTTCTGATATCATGAGTAGATTGCATCAACTGGTTTTGGCCGAAATCAGTTACCGAAAAAAGGCCCAATACCCTTCAGTTGCCAAGGCCGGCGGCAGTAACGAGCATTTATTACATCGTCGAGGAAGGTTGAAACGATATATTGAAAGCAATCTTTTTCTGAATACCGATACCAGAAAAGAAGGGGTATTTTACGAACAGGTATTTTTCAGTTTGGCGGCCGGATTGGCCATGGTGTTTGCTACGGCCATAGCTTTTGCCTCTCAATACGCCTTTGGAAATTTGACCATGCCGTTCTTTATCGTGTTGGTTATCAGTTATATGTTTAAAGACCGAATTAAAGAATTATCGCGTTTGTATTTCGATAAAAAGCGAAAGAAAATGTTTTTCGATTTCAGAACAGCCATCTCACTTCAAAAGCAGGTGCAAATTGGCTTTATGCGCGAAAGTTTTCGGTTTGAAAAACGAAATTATTTACCCAAAGAAATCAAAGAAGCACGCGAGCGCATGCGTGTTACCGAAATATCAGAAGAATGGATAGGGGATAAGGTGGTGCATTATAAAACCCAAATCAATATTTCCACCCGCAAAACGAGGAAATTGGAAGATTTCGATGGTCTTATGCAAATTTTCAGGCTAAACATCACGCCCTTTACCACCAAAATGGACGACAACGAAAAAGAAATATTCATTAAATCTAAAAAGCAACTGAAACGTCAGATGATACATCGAGTTTATCACCTTAACCTGATATTTCGTTTTACATCCGGAAATGAAGTTCAATACAAGTATTATAAATTGATAACCAATAAATTGGGTATCAAACGTATCGATAGAATCAAACTGGGGGAGTTGGCTTCGTAAAACAAATCGAAACAAAAAAAGCCGTCCGGATTTCTCCAAACGGCCTTTAATAAATGTGCTATTCGATGTTTACGATGTTTAGATCGATGGTCCGGCAGCAACCAGGGCTTTTCCTTCGTCGTTGTCGGTATATTGCTCAAAGTTTTTGATAAACAGTTCGGCCAATTGTTTGGCTTTTTCGTCCCAATCAGCTGCATTGGCGTAGGTATCCCGTGGGTCAAGGATTTTTGGATCCACGCCGGGTAGTGCGGTGGGAACTTCCAGATTGAAAACAGGGATCATCTTGGTTTCAGCTTTTTCTATGGAACCATCCAAAATGGCGTCGATAATTCCTCTGGTATCTTTAATGGAAATACGTTTTCCGGTGCCATTCCAACCGGTGTTTACCAGATAGGCTTCGGCATCGTTGGCTTCCATTCTCTTCACCAGTTCCTGACCGTATTTGGTAGGATGCAGGGTGAGGAAAGCAGCGCCAAAACAGGCAGAGAAAGTAGGAACGGGTTTGGTTACACCCACTTCTGTTCCGGCCAGTTTGGCGGTAAATCCCGACAAGAAGTGATATTTGGTTTGTTCGGGAGTAAGTTTTGAAACCGGAGGCATCACACCAAAGGCGTCAGCTGTAAGGAAAATCACCTTTTTGGCAGGACCTGCTTTTGAAACGGGTTTTACAATATTTTCAATGTGATAGATGGGATAGGAAACACGGGTATTTTGGGTAACTGAACCATCGGTAAAGTCGATTTTACCGTTTTCGTCAACGGTAACGTTTTCCAGAAGTGCATCGCGGCGAATGGCATTGTAGATATCCGGTTCGCTTTCTTTGTCGAGGTTGATGGTTTTGGCGTAGCAGCCACCTTCAAAGTTAAAAATTCCTTCGTCGTCCCAACCATGTTCGTCGTCACCAATTAAGGCACGTTTGGGGTCGGTTGAAAGGGTAGTTTTTCCTGTTCCCGAAAGACCGAAGAAAATAGCTGTATCGCCATCTTTGCCAACGTTTGCCGAGCAGTGCATGGCTGCCATACCTTTCAGGGGCAGGTAGTAGTTCATGATGGAGAAAATCCCTTTTTTCATTTCTCCGCCATACCAGCTTCCGCCAACCACGGCTTTGCCCTCGGTGAGGTTGAAAGCCACAAAGTTTTCCGAATTAAAAGGAACGCCGTCGGTACGTTTCATGCTTTTCCAGTCGGGGTTGTTGGTTTTGGCTGCATTGAGCATGACAAAATCTGGTTCAAAATTTTCGAGCTCAGCTTCCGAAGGACGTACGAACATGTTTTTTACAAAGTGAGCCTGCCAGGCTACTTCCATGATAAAACGAACACAAATACGTGAGTCGGGATTGGCGCCGGCATATCCGTCAACAACATACAGTTTTTTTCCGGTCAACTGTTTTGCACCCAGATTGTAGAGGTGTTCCCAGGTGGGGTGGTCGATGGGTTTGTTGTCCGACGATTTGGCCTGTTCGGCCCACCAAACGGTGTTTTTGGTTTTGTCATCCAGAACGATGTATTTGTCCTTGGGTGATCTGCCGGTGAATTTTCCGGTCATTACATTTACTGCTCCAAGTTCGGTTTGAAAGCCTTTTTCAAAGCCTTGCAAATCTGCTTTTGTTTCATCTTCAAACAGTCGTTCGTAGGATGGATTGTAGATAATCTCTGCTACGTTGGTAATGCCATACCCTTCGAGATCGGCTTTGATCTTTTCTAAACCTTTTGCCATAGTATTAGTAATTTGGATTTATTGATTAATGAATTGATAAGCGTTTTATTTTCAAAATGAAAAACGATTTTTTCTGAAATGCCTAATGCAAACGTATGCAATAATACAAATATAAGAATATTAAAGGGCAAAAATAAAGCCAATGCTACAATTTTCAAAGTAACATTGGCTTTAAAATTAAAAATAAATGAATTATTTATGTTTGCGCTTGTAGCTCTTCTTGTTTACAATAACAGCTTGAGCGGCAGCCAAACGGGCGATGGGCACGCGATAGGGCGAACAGCTTACATAATGCAGACCTGCTCTGTGGCAGAATTCGATGGAACTGGGTTCGCCTCCGTGCTCTCCACAAATACCCAATTTGATTTTTTTACGGGTTTTGCGACCTTTTTTCACGGCCATTTCTACCAACTGTCCAACCCCTTCTTGGTCAAGTACCTGGAATGGATCGTCTTTCAACAAGCCTTTCTCGATGTAGATGGGCAAGAATTTTCCGGCATCATCCCTTGAATAACCAAAGGTCATTTGGGTTAAGTCGTTGGTTCCGAACGAGAAGAACTCAGCTGATTCGGCAATTTTGTCGGCTGTAAGGGCAGCTCTTGGAATTTCGATCATGGTACCTACCAAGAAGTCGATTTTTTCTCCGCGTTCTTCAAAAACGGTGGCGATGGTTTCACGAACGATTTTTTCCTGCATTTTCATCTCGGCCAGGGTTCCTGTCAAAGGAATCATGATTTCGGGATGTGCATGAATTTTACGTTTTTTCAGATCCAAAGCTGCCTCGATGATGGCACGGCTTTGCATTTCGGTGATTTCAGGATAGGTATTTCCCAAGCGGCAACCACGGTGTCCGAGCATGGGGTTTACTTCGAGTAAATCCTCAATTTTATCTTTGATAACCTTCAAACTTACACCCATCACTTCAGCCATTTCTTTCTGTCCTTTTTCGTCGTGAGGCACAAACTCATGTAAAGGTGGATCGAGCAAACGAACGGTTACGGGCAGGTCGTGCATGGCTTCAAAAATGCCTTCAAAATCCTTACGTTGGATGGGCAGGAGTTTGGCCAAAGCTTCACGGCGTCCTTTTTCGTCAGCGGCCAGAATCATTTCGCGCATGGCTATAATTTTGTCGTCGCCAAAGAACATGTGCTCGGTACGGCACAGTCCGATTCCCTGGGCACCGAAATCGCGGGCTACCTGGGCATCGTTGGGGGTGTCGGCATTGGTACGTACATACAGCTTGGCTTTTTTGTCGGCCAATTTCATGAGTTTACCAAAGTCGCCACTCAACTCAGGATCAACGGTTTTAATCATACCGTCGTAAACTTCTCCGGTGGTTCCGTTAAGGGAAATAAATTCACCTTCTTTATAGCTCTTGCCGTTCATCAGCAAGGTTTTGGCTTTGTAGTCCACCTTGATACTTCCGGCTCCTGATACACAACATTTTCCCATACCGCGGGCCACAACGGCTGCGTGAGAGGTCATACCACCGCGAGCAGTGAGGATACCTTCGGCAGAGTTCATTCCGGAAAGGTCTTCAGGAGAAGTTTCTACACGAACCAATACTACTTTTTTGCCTTCGGCAGCCCATTTTTCAGCATCTTCGGCGTGGAAAACAATCTGTCCGGTAGCAGCTCCGGGAGAAGCGGGAAGTCCTTTGGACATGACCTTGGCTTCAGTTATGGCTACTTTGTCGAAAACGGGGTGCAATAATTCATCCAGTTTTTCAGGATCAACACGCATGAGAGCTTCCTCACGGGTGATCAGCTTTTCTTTGAGCATGTCCACGGCAATTTTCACCATGGCAGCACCGGTGCGTTTACCATTACGGGTTTGGAGCAACCACAGACGTCCGTCTTCGATGGTAAATTCCAAATCCTGCATGTCGCGATAATGTTTTTCGAGTTGCATTTGGGTGGCATGCAGCTCTTTGTACATTTCGGGCATTGCTTCTTCCAGTGAGGGGTATTTCGAAGCGCGTTCTTCTTCACTTACCTGTGCCAGTTTGGCCCAACGATACGAACCTTCTTTAGTAATTTGTTGAGGAGTGCGGATACCGGCAACCACGTCTTCGCCTTGAGCGTTAATCAGGTATTCTCCGTTGAAAATATTTTCTCCGGTACCGGCGTCACGTGTAAAGGCTACACCTGTGGCCGAGTTCAATCCCATGTTCCCGAAAACCATGGCCTGCACGTTTACGGCTGTACCCCATTCATCTGGAATTTTTTCCATTTTGCGGTAATAGATAGCCCTTGGATTCATCCAACTGTCGAATACCGACATCACGGAAGCCCAAAGCTGATCCCATGGATCGGTTGGGAAATCATGTCCGGTTTGTTTTTTAACGGCAGCTTTAAATCTTTTTACAAGTTCTTTCAGGTCATCAACGGTAAGGTCGGTGTCCAGTTCAACTTTTTTCTCTTCTTTCAGGTGGTCGATGATTTCTTCGAATGGGTCGGCATCTTCCTTCGATTCGGGTTTCATGCCCAAAACAACGTCACCAAACATTTGAACAAACCGACGGTACGAATCCCAGGCAAAACGTTCGTTGCCTGATTTTTTGGCAATACCTTCCACGGCATCGTCGTTGAGACCCAGATTCAATACGGTATCCATCATGCCGGGCATCGAAGCGCGTGCACCTGAACGTACCGACATCAGGAGGGGATTGTTTTTGTCACCAAAAGTGGTGCCCATGATTTTTTCCACTTCTGCTACAGCAAGCTCTACCTCATGCTTGATGGCTGCAACGGCTGCATCCTTACCTTTTTCGTTGTATAGGGTACAAATTTCGGTGGTAATGGTAAATCCCGGAGGAACCGGTACGCCAATTAAATTCATTTCGGCCAGGTTGGCACCTTTGCCGCCCAGAAGGTTTTTCATGGTGGCATTACCTTCAGCTTTGCGATCGCCAAAAAGGTAAACATGCTTTTTTTTCGACATTTTTTATCAGATTTTGTTAAATATTAACGGTCGTTTTAAGAGGAAACAAAAGTACAAAAAAATGCACCTCAAAAGACGGTTGGTTTCTGTGTTCATATGCTAAAAATACATAACATGGCTCCATAGGATCATTTGTGTGCGCTTCACCTAGGGTGAAAACGTTTGCATTGGCTGTTGGGGAGGAGGGTTCAAGGGTTCAAGAGTTCAAGGGTTCAATTGATCAATGGATTAATGGATCAAAGGTTCAAGGGATTAATGGATCAATATTTTAGTTTTGCCCGGTTTGGTTATTTTGTTGGTGTTGATATCCCGAAAGGATTATATGTTTATAGATAGAATCGGTACAATAAACAATTCGACCCCATCGGGGTCGAACAATATTTTCCTCCAATGCCATAAACATTGGAATCCTCCGGATCCGATTCCATCCTATCAACCAAATAATCCTCAATAAGTTCAATTTAAACCATTCCGAAAGGTCCTTCGTTCATTAAAGGGTTTTTAAAAACGCTTCGATTACAAATTAGCCACCTGCTGCCAAAGCCACATGTTATTGTAACGCAGGGCTTTGTGTAGCCTCAATAAAAACTCTGCGGAACTCTGTGTAAAAAATTTGTTTCGATACTTTTCAGTGTGGACTCAGCGTTCAAGGGCTCATGGGTTAAAAAGAGGAACTGCCACGTGGTTTCGTTACGAATGGCTCACCTAACCTGTATATATCTGTTTCGCAAGTGTCAATGGTGTCCGGTTTCATTTTTATGTCGTTTTTTCAACAATTTGATGACTTTTTAGTGGGTTATTTTTACTCGTTATAAGGAGAACAAGCGCCTTTATTTCCTAAGTTTGCGTCCTTATTAAACTGTACTAAAATGGGTGTTTTTCACAAAATAGGGCTCAGGTTTGAGGATAAATACGAAATGGAACGTAGGGTGGCTTTGGTTCCCGATCATGTTAAACAACTTCATTCTCAAGGATTGGAATTTGAGGTGAGGAAATCAGCCAAACGCATTTTTACCGACAATGAGTATGCTCAGGCTGGTGCAAAAATTGTTGACCATGCCCCGGAGGCGGATATTATTTTGGGAGTTAAGGAAATGCCCCTGAATTATTTTAAGGAAAACCGAACCTATTTGTTTTTTAGTCATACCATCAAGGGGCAGGAATACAATATGCCTTTGTTGAAAAATATGATGGAAAGTAAAATAAACCTGATTGATTACGAGCGGATTATAGATGAGGAGGGTAAGAGATTGATTTTCTTTGGACGGTTTGCCGGATTGGCCGGAATGATCAACTCTCTGTGGTCGGCGGGTAGAAGGTGGCAGGAATTTGGGATACATACACCTTTTACTAAATTGCAACAAACACACCATTATCCTTCGCTCGAAGCTGCCAAAGAGGTAGTGAAAGAAATTGCTTTGGAAATTGAAAAATCAGGTTTACCTGAAGAAATAGCCCCCATGGTTGTCGGAATCACCGGTTACGGAAATGTAAGCAAAGGAGCTCAGGAAATCCTCGATATATTGCCGGTAAAAACAATTACTCCCGATGAATTGCTCCATTATTCCAAAACAGGTTTCCCAGATAATAGTCTTATTTACAAGGTGGTTTTCAAAGAGAGCGATCTTTCCATTCCAATCGAACAAGGCAAACCCTTTGATCTTCAGGAGTATTACCACTCACCCGAATTATTCGAAAATCAGTTCGAAAAATATATCCCACATCTGACCATCCTGATGAATTGCATGTACTGGGACGATCGGTATCCGGTGATTGTTACCAAAGATTATTTGGGTAAATTATTTGAAGAAGGTCGCCCCAAGTTGTTGGTCATTGGCGATGTTACCTGCGATCCTGATGGCTCCATACAATGTACCCACAAAGGAACAGAAATTGAGGATCCCGTTTTTGTGTACAATCCAATTACCCGCAAACCAACAATGGGTTTTGAGGGCGATGGCGTGCTGGTGATGGCCGTGGACATCCTTCCCAGCGAACTTCCCCGTGAGTCATCCCAAACATTTTCGGACGCCTTGGTAGGTTTTATTCCCGAGTTGGCGAGTGCCGACTTCAGTGTTCCGTTCGCCCAACTACAAATCCCGGCACCCCTCAAACGTGGTATGATTTTATATCATGGCCAATTAACCCCTGATTACCAATATTTAAAAGATTATATTAGCTAACGAGGCTTCGCAACTTACACAAGCCAATTAATTTATTTCATATGAAGAAAGTTTTGATTTTAGGTGCCGGTTTATCCACCATCAGCCTGATCAAGTATTTATTGAAAAATGCCGAGCAAAACGACTGGCAGGTCATTGTCGGTGATATCTCTGAAAAAACAGCCCTCAGTAAAATCAACGGACATGCACGCGGACGTGCCATCGTGTTTGATATTTATGATGAACAATCCAGCAAGCAACAAATTGCCGAAGCCGATGTGGTGATCTCCATGCTTCCTGCCTTCATGCACAAGCTGGTGGCCGAAAAATGTATCGAGTTTAAAAAACCCATGCTCACAGCATCGTATGCCACCGACGAAATTAAAGCGTTGAACGACAAAGCCGTAGCAGCAGGAATTCCCATTTTCATGGAATTGGGCGTAGATCCCGGAATCGACCACATGTCGGCCATGAAGGTAATTAATCGTGTAAAAGAGGAGGGAGGTGAACTCACTTCTTTCTATTCATTTACAGGAGGTTTGGTAGCTCCGGAATATGATAACAACCCCTGGAATTATAAGTTTACCTGGAATCCACGCAATGTGGTGTTGGCAGGAACGGGAGTGTCGCAATATATCAACAATGGACGTTACAAGTATATTCCCTATCATCGCCTTTTCGATCGTATCCTGAAGCGAAGTATTTTAAATTATGGAGATTTTGAAGTCTATCCTAACCGTGACTCGTTGAAATACCGTGAAATATATGATCTGAAGGACGTTCCTTCTATGTTTCGTGGAACCATCCGACGTCCCGGATTCGCTAAAGCATGGAACGTTTTTGTTACCCTTGGTTGTACAGATGATACATATCGCATTGAGCGTTCCGAAAATATGAGTTATCGCGAGTTTATCAACGCATTTATGAAGTATCAACCCGATGTGCCTGTTGAGATTAAACTGCAGGAATACTGTAAGGATGCGGCTGATCCCACGGTGTTTGAAAAACTCAAATGGCTGGGTATTTTTAGCGACAGAAAAATCGGGCTTAAAAATGCTACTCCTGCCCAAATCATGCAAAAATTGCTCGAAGAAAAATGGACTATGGATCCACAGGATAAAGACATGATTGTGATGCAACATGAATTTAAATATCGTTTAAACGGTAAAGAAAAAATGATTGTTTCCGCCATGGCTGTGGAGGGAAAAAATCAGGAAGAAACTGCCATGGCCATCACCGTTGGTACTCCGCTCGCCATTGCGACAAAACTGGTGCTAACCGGACAATTTAAACATACCGGACTGCATCTGCCCATCCAGAAGGATATTTACGAACCTATTTTGGCAGAGTTGGAGGGCTTTGGTATAAGTTTTGCGGAAAACGAATATTTGATTGCTTAAGCATCGTTGCAGGAATATATTTCGATGCACTCATTATTTAACCACCATTAGTTTTACTGATTCTTTTCTGTACCCGTTCTCTGCCAGAAATACTAAATAAACTCCTGCGGAGAAACCAGGTAATTAAATTATCTTTTGGGTATGCTTATTTTCGGGGCTAAATAAGAAAATGTTATTTCCAAATAAATCTGTAATTATAAGGCGCTATGCTTGTATTAGGGTTGGGGTTAAGATAACGCTCCGCCTGAGACGGATGCAGGTTGACACCCAATGGATTAGTCCACCCTCGAATGGAAGGAAATAGCGTTGAGATACTTTGCCTGATACGAGGTGGCACTACAAAACCGGTTGTCATCCTATATGTAGCCCCGATGCCGGTTATCGAAGAAATAAAGAATCCCTATTTGGTGGTCTATGGACGCTATATCAGTCGTGTACTTTCCCCTTTTCCCTCTCAATTGTTTATTTCCACAATCTTCTCCGGGCAGACTGATTACGCTGGTTTACTGTGAGTGATTATACCCCTAAGGGGAAGATCAAACTTACTTTGGCACATTTCCCTGCCTTGCTTTCTATTAGGATTTCTCCATCATGTACTTCCATAATCAGTTTGGTAGCTTTCAAACTGAGACCCAAATGATTGTCGCAATGTTCCTGTCCCAGTCCAAAGGTTTGGTAAAGATTCGTTAACGCAGTTTCTGAGAAACCATTCCCGGTATTGATAATTTCAATGCGCATTTTTCCTTCGGTTGTTAACATGTTGATTGTAACTTCAGCCTTCGACTGTGAATAGGTTACGGCATTTTCGAGAACGCTTCTCAATGCGTAGGCAATAAGCTCTTTATTCCCCGGAACGATGGCCATTTTGTTTTCTAAGTCATTGCTAAAGATGACCCCTTTTTTATCTGCCTCGGTTTGGAGATTGATTTGGCATTGACTTATCACCTCCTTAAGGTCAACAGGGGTTGTCTCTCTATTCCTTTTCGAGGTAAGTTCGGTGATAAGCAAGGCGGAGGCTGAGAATTTCTCCAGTCGGTCCACCGATAGCGTTAGCATTTCAAGAAATTCACCCAGTTCAGAATCAGAACCCAGCATATCGTTGAGCAGATAGGCCGCTCCGACTATCCCATTGAGTGGAGTGCGCAATTCATGGCTAATCATCATGAGAAATTTGTTCTTGGCTTCGTCCAATGCCATTAAATCGCGGTTGGCCAGGTCGAGTTGGGCGGTTCTTTCTCGAACTTTCTCTTCAAGAACCTGGTTCATGTTTTTTAAGGCCTCGCGTTGGCTTTTTAATTCGAGCTGAGTTTTTACCCGTTCCAATAGTTCGCGTGCGTCAAAAGGCTTGGTTACATAATCCTGGCCTCCCACCTCAAACGCTTTGTAGATGTCTTCTTTCTGCGTTTTTGCTGTGAGGAAAACTACCGGAACATCCTTTGTTCGTTCGTCTGCCCTTAATTGCCGACAGGTTTCGTAGCCATCCATTTCTGGCATCATAATGTCGAGTAAGATGAGGTCAGGAGCTGATTCTTCCCATGCCGTTTCAAGGGCTTCTTGTCCGTTTATTGCTGCTTTGAGGTCGTATCCATCTAAAAGTTCTACCAGGATTTCAATGTTTTCCGGGGTGTCATCAACAATTAAAAGCGTGTTTTCGTGTAGTGGTTTCATAGGGATGTTATTTTTTACGGTATTCGTTCAACTGTCGAGCTGCTTCTTTAAAATTATAAGTCATAATCGCGTTTTTTAGTTTTAGAAGAGCCGGATGGGTGATTCCGGTTTGTTCTAATTCCAGCACCTTTTTCTTGGCCAGTGGGCTTTTTTTCAAGATTAGGTTTTCCAATTCGTCGAGTAAAGGACCAATGGCCTCTGTTGATACAGTAGCCGGGTTGGATTTGTCTTTTATTAATTTGTTGTCAATTTCCTGAAAGATGCTCTGGAGTTTGTCCTCCAGCCCTGATAGGAGTGTGTTCATCATCTCTGATTTGGGGTTTTCTGAAATCCCCTCAAGTTGAATTGCAAGTTGCTGAATTTCAGTAGCGCCGATACTTCCGCTCAGCCCTTTTAAGGTGTGGAATTGACGTTTTAAGGATTCTGTATCACCTGTTTCGATCAATTTACGGATGTCCTCAACAAGCGTTTGGTTGTTCTGGTAGAATTTTTCTAAAATGCTTATATAGAGCTTTTTATTGCCGTTAAGTCTTTGAATGGCCTCGCCTGTGTCGAGCCCCTTCATTTTTGGGACAATGATTTCATGTTTGAGGGTTTCAGCCCTTTTTGCCACTTTTTCTCTTGATTGAATACCATCAGCTTTGGTGATCCACTTCAGGATTTTCCGATATACTTCCATTGGATCAATTGGTTTGGTGATCATGTCCATCATGCCGGCCTCCAAAACTTTTTCCCTTACACCGGCCATCGCATCGGCTGTCATGGCCAAAATTGGCAAAGTAACATAATCATGGATTGCCCGAATTTTTGTTGTGGCTGTAATCCCATCCATGACAGGCATTTGCAAATCCATTAACACAAGTTCGTACTTAGAAGGGTTCCCTGATTGGCTCACCATCTGAACTGCTTTTTCGCCATTATCAGCAATTTCAACGAGAAGTCCTGTTTCTTCAATGATTTCTTTGGCTACCTGTTGGTTGATTTCGTTGTCTTCAACGAGCAGGATCACTTTACCGCTGTGTGCTGTCAGTTGTTCCAGGAGTTCAGTATCGGTTTCGTCTGCACGCGAATGTCGCAACGTATGCTGACCGAATACATTCATTATACTGTTGAAAAGCGTTGAATAGTTAAGCGGTTTTTCGATAAACCCCTGGAAAATTCTATTATCGGAGGTTTGTTCAAAAACCTCTTTGCCATAAGCTGAAACCATAATAAACTTGGGTTTGAAGTCTATGAGGGGATCATTTTCTATCAGCTTTATAGCCTCCACGCCATTCATCTCAGGCATCTTATAATCAATGAGCAGCAATTTTACGGGGTTTCCCTTCTCCTGTTTCAGTCGCTCGATGGCCTCATGGGCATTGGACGTAAGAATAACTTCAAAGGTAAATGCACGTAAGGCTTCGGCCAAAATTTCGCGGGCTGTTTCGTTGTCGTCGCATACCATAACTTTCATTCCTTTCACATCGACAAGTGTTTTAACCGATTGTTTTGTTTCTTTGTTTGAAATACCGCATTGGATGGTAAAGAAAAAATTACTGCCTTTTCCGGGGTCACTTTTTACTCCGATCGATCCATTCATCAATTTAACCAGATTTTGCGAAATAGTCAGGCCAAGGCCAGTTCCTCCATATTTTCGGGTTGTAGATGTGTCGGCTTGTGAGAAGGCTTTAAAGAGTTTTTTTTGTTGCTCGATATTCATGCCGATACCTGTGTCCTTAACTTCTACTTTCAGTGTAATTTGTTTACCTGTTGTGTTTTGTGCAGATATGTCAACTACAACTTCACCTTCTTCTGTGAATTTCACGGCATTGGCACACAGGTTTGTTATTACCTGTCCGAGGCGTAATGGATCGCCTATGAGGAAGGAAGGCACTTCTGGATCTATCCTGATTAAAAACTCTATGTTTTTCTGGTGTGCTTTTTGAAGGATTAAATCGGTGACACTGTTGAGTACTTCTTGTAACTCGAAATCAATATTTTCGATGTTCAGTTTTCCTGCTTCAATTTTTGAGAAGTCAAGGATGTCGTTGATAATGCCCAACAGCGCGTTGGCTGATCGTCCGATCTTGGTGATGTAATCGACCTGTTTGTCGTTGAGTTCCGTTTTTTGAACCAGGTGTGTCATACCGATGATAGCGTTCATTGGGGTGCGAATTTCGTGACTCATGTTGGCGAGAAAATCACTCTTTGCTTTGGTGGCCGCTTCTGCCGCTTCTCGTGCGGTTTCGAGGTCTTTTTGTAAGCGTTTGGTTACGGTTATATCTTGTGAAACTCCATATAAGCTAACGGGTTCTCCCTGTTCATTCTTGTCAACATAGGCTTTCGATTTTATCCACAAAGCCGCTCCTGTATTAGGCTGTAGGTATTCATGTTCGGTTTCAAAATGTTCTAACTCGCCGGCAAATACTTTATCAAATTGTTGATTGATTTCTGCTGCCGAATCTGGATTTAAAAGCTCTATTCGATGAATAACATCCGAGAGGTTCGTTAATTCATCTGGGTTATCCGAAATTATGCCAAATATATTTTTCACCCTTTCCGAGGCAATGAAGTGTCGTTTGTCGCTGAGTTTAATTTGCCAGAAGCCGGATTGAGTAAGGTCGAGAGCTCTGTCAGAAAGCATATAAATTTCTTCCAGCTTTATTTCAGCCTCAACTATTTCGGAAATGTCGTGTGCCATAGCAATCACAGAGGTAGGCTCTCCATTGTCATCGTAGAGGATGGCATTGTTCCACTCGCAATGTATAATGCGGCCATCTTTGGTTTTGTTTTTGTGTTGCATATTGGCTGTCAGGCTGCCCTCCAACACCTGTTGCCGGATAACCTGAATATCTATTTCTTCGGGATTAATGACATTTAACTCAAGGAAACTTCTTCCAATGGCTTCGTCGCGTTTCCATCCAAAGGTTTTTTCGGCTTGTGTATTCCATTCAAGGACAACCGTGTTCAAATCCCAAATTATAATGGATACCGGTGCGTTAGCCATAAGTTTTGAAATCCTGTTTAACGCCGCTTTAAGCTCGAACTCCGACTTTTTCCGATCGGTGATATCTAGGATTGTGCCATTGAGAATAAATGGACGACCCCGATCGTTGTATTCGGCCATACCTTTTTCGTAAACATAGGCCAGTTCACCATTTTGGCGCTCGATTCGGTATTCAACCACATAAGAGGTATGGTTTTGTAAGGCCTTATTAATCTGGCTGGCCACTTCCTCACTATCATCAGGGTGTATAAGGCTGTTAAACGACATTTCTTTTGTAAGGAATAACTGTTTGTCGTATCCTGTCAGGTGATAAACCTCATCGCTAAGAAAAACCATCGTATAATCCTGATCGGGTAAGCACCTAAAGATGGTACCGGGTATAGACTGAACCAGTGATTTCAGGTGGTTTTCGTTTTCCTGAATTTGCCCAAGCAGCTTATTTTGCTTCTGTCGACTTATAAAATTCAAAATCAATATTACTACCAGGAAAGCTGCCACTACAATAACCAGCCACAGGACAAACCGGTTGTTTTCAATTGTATGTTTCAACGAGTCTTCTTGAAGAAGTAATTTGGCCGTTTTTCTTTCTTCCTGCACCAGCAGATACTCTTGCTCAAGAGCTGCCAGCGTTCCTTGTTTAACAAGCCTAATAATGGAATCGCGGTTTGCGATGTATTTTTCGGCATAATACTGATATTTGTCGCTATCGTTAAGTTCAGCCCAGGCATTACGTAATATTTCATTGAGCTTTTTTTCAACCTGAATGGCACCGATTTTTTGTGTGTTATTCAGTGCAAGTTCCGCGTAGTGGATGCTTTGTTGGAGGTATGTGTTTTTGTTCTGCTCGTCGTACATGGAAGCCAAAAAATACATGTCGGCCAACCGGTGGTAAGTTAGCATCTTCCAATAGCTGTAGCCCAAGTTTGCCGCCAGGGGTTCAGCTTGTCGCGATTTTTCAAAGGCCTGCTGAAAATCGTTGGTTACGGTAGCTCTTTGGGTTGAAATCAGCAAATCTTTTAAAATAACAAGGGTATCAGCTTCACGCAATTGTATCTTATTTGCCTGGTTAATGTAGGTGTCGGCCAACTGCACCAGTGAATCTCTCTGCTCGGGTGTAATGTTGCGGTTATCTCTGTCGAGATAGTGTCCCGCTATTTCAAGGTAAAAAAGTGTTAGATCCCTTTTGCTGTGTATGTGTTGCTGGTAATTTAAAGCCAGTTGAATTTTTTCATCACTCACCTTGTAGCTTTCCAAAATCTCAAAAACAAGGGCCAGATTCAGGTAACAGGATGCCAATTCGGCAAAAGCCCGGTCGGTGTACTCATTTGCTTCTAAAAACCTGAAATCATCCAGCATTTGCTGACTTTCGAGCATGGTTTTTATCGCGATGCCGTAACGGCCATTTATTCTGTTAGTAATGCCTTTTTTAAGGAGGGTTTGTCCATACAACAGTTTGAGTTTTAATGTAGTTTTTGAGGCAGTCTCGGTGGGTTTGTAGTATTGATTATAAAGATCCAGCGCCATGGTGTTGGCTTTATTGTAATGTAAAATTGCTGAATCTTTGTCTGAATATCGATAAATATCGCCCCAATTGAGGTGAGAGATGATTGCCGCGGTGTCGCTAAGTTGCGTGGATGTTTCTTTTGTGCCAATCTGTGCCCGACCATAAAAAAAGGCCGGAATCATAAGCGTAACAACCAATAACATTGTATTAATGTTGAATTTTTTCATCTCCTTAATTTTTTTTAATTTTTGTGTTAAGGTAAAATTAACTTGATTTATAATAAATTGATATCATCGCCTTAACATTAAGCTCTATTTGCCATAAATACTAGTTATGAATTTTATTCGGGTTGAAACACATATTGGTTGTCCTTAAGGGATAAATTTTCTAACTATTCCCGGCGCTTCAAAGCGATAGCCCACATAAAGGCTTAATACGTTATTGTTGTGGTTTATCCTGGCAGTAGTATGCTCCTGACGGTAATGACGAAAGCTGATATTCCCACTTATCCCTGCGAAAAAGCGCCTGCCATTGTAACCAGACGAGGCATCTCCTGTTATGCTCGCAATGGTATTGTTTTGATGGCTTATCTGTGTTTCACTGGCACTGCGCAGGGTAAGCTTGGTGCTCTGATATCCGTAACCTGCTGTTAGTCCGGCAGAAATAAACCAGCTCTTCCGAAACACATAAGTGTACTGATAACCTACAAGTGGAGTGATTTCAAAGTTCATTGATTTTTCTGTTGCTTTGTCTCCCTCCAGTGGGGTTTTGTCGTTGATTTCGTAAACAGAAAACGCGATGCCTGCGACCATTGATCCTGCACTTTTTATTTGCCTTTCTGTTTGTGTAGTCAGCGCTTTGGTTGAGAAACGGTTATTAAGGCTGTATCCCACAACGCCGTCAAATCGGTTATAATGTAAATCAGGAAGCTGGATATAGGGGTCGCCGGATTGCCACATGGGATCGAAATCTGACGTGTTTTTCAGGTAAAAGCCATGCATAGTGGTATAACTCAAACTTGAAAACCAGTGATTAAAGCCAAGTCCAAAATGATAGTTGCTTAGTTTAGTCTTGCCTTTTTCATTTTCATCCGAAAACCCTGTAAAAGTATTAAATGGGGTAGCGTAACCAAATGAAATAAACCGGTAATTCACATTTAAGCCGAGCATCGTGTTGGTGTTGGCCAAGAGGTTGAGGATAATATCATCTGTGCTTAATTCCAGTGCATAAACCTTGTTGTTAGCCAACAATTTTACACTTAAATAGTCGTCCATTCTCTCGATGGACTCATTTTTTATTGTACTCTGCATGTTGTACACATGGACCGAATCTGCAGAAGGCATGTGCTCAAACAGGCTGTCATTGCCGGTGTTCTGTTCAGAGAATAAAGCATTTTCTTTGTATTGTAGTTCAAACGCTTTCATCAGGTCTTTTTTGTATTCCTGCTGAAAAATCACCACCACGTTTTTCTTTCCCGACGCAAAAATATCTCCAGCTATGTTGGGGTAAAGTAGTTGATTTCGTATGTTTTGTGTTTTGCGGTGGGGAAGTTTTTCGCCAGTGAGCTCACCTGTTTCAAGGTTAGTGGTTACAGCAATGATTCCCCAATCGTCTTCGTATTGTTTTATTATTTCGGTGGCAGGAACTCCACATTGCACGTAGTCAAAAGATAAAAAGTTTGAATCATGCCCGGCAAGAATTTCAAGGTTGTTCATGCCGGGCAGTTTTTCATATTCTGTAATCAGCTTGGCACGCCAACCCACAGATTGTTTTATCGACCTGAGTTTTGCAGTCAAGGTGTCGTTTGGACCAACTTCGGGAATTTCTGCTGATGTGATGGTATACTGCTTTTCATCAAACTGATTTAAAAGCTTGGATAAGTTACGGTAATACACATCAGTGCCATACGAAGGAACTCCAACCAGATAAACGGTTTGTGATTGGTTTACGATGGTCGTATAGTACACCTCATAAGCGTTAAGTTCCCGCAACTCCTTAACGGAGAAGCAGGAACTTAACAAACCAAAAACAATCGCTACTTGAATGATAAACAGTATTCGGAAGAAAAGCCCGGTATTCATCATTTTTTCTTAATCCAAAAGATATTGTTTAACTATTGAAGTCTTTTTGAGGTAATTAAACATAGATTAAGCTAGAAAACAATACCAACGGTGAAGTAAAACCCTGAGGTTTTTGAGTCTTTGGCATATTCTTCAACAAAGGTTTTGGTAAGTCCGTATGCGTAACCAAGCTCAGCGGTTAGAAATAAAATATCTACACCAAGTCCACCCTGTAGAAAGAAAGTGCCATCTTTCCAGTCTTGTTTCACATCGGTATCACCCGATTTGGCTTTAAGCAGCAGATCGTAAGCCGGACCGGCGTTCAGACGTAATCTGAAAATATCGGCATCTACTAGTGTAAAGCTGGCGAGTGCTTTGAATTTAATGTAGTTGTGCTTAACGTCTTCGGTTTCAATGTTGCCATCAGTGGTTTCGGCAGCTGTAACCGAACTAATATAAAATGCACCCGGTTGAAATTGGATTTTCTTTCCGATACGGAAATCAACACCTGCCATAAACCCGGCTTTTGCTTTAAAATCAATTCCTTGCGGAGGGTTGGAGATGGAACTAAAACCCAAACCAACCTGGGGGTTAATTTTGAATTGTGCAGAAGCTGCAAAACCTAAAAGCAGTGCGGCCAGCAAGAAAGTCATTTTCTTCATAGAAATGGTTTTTAATTATTAGATAAATGGTTAATGAGCTGTGAAACACAATAGATATTAAAGCCTTAGTCTTCAATGGTTTCCTTTTGCGATACATAGGCTTTGCGTAAGCCATAGGCAGTACCAAGCCCCAAAAGCATGAGTAACCCTCCTCCAATTGGAGCATTTCCACTATTTTTGTTGCCTGAAGTGCCATGTTCATTAGGGGGTGGGGGAGGTCCCTGCGCAAATATCTCCAAAGGTTGAAAGTTCAGTAATATTATTACAAATAAACCGGCAATTATCTTTATTAAATTAAATTGTTTCATCTTTTTATTGATTTTAAAATTGAATACCTTTTGTTTTATTTAAGTGAAGTAATAACCTTTTTAGTTATAACATTGTTATTGGTTCTAAGAGCTACAAGGTGAATTCCGGAATTTTCGATAGCAACTTGCTGCTTTGAATCCTGTGTTAGCTGCTGCCTGGTAATTAACTGTCCTTGAAGATTGTAAATCCTTATTTCGCCTGATTGATTTTCAATATTGTCAATTACAATATTATTTCTTGTGGAATAAATTCTGAATTGACTATCAGCAACAAACTCCTCATTAACACCAACAATGCCAAAATGAATCTCAAACCTATTTGAAGCATCACCTTCAGCCGAAGTGAAAAAATAGGAATCTTCACTTAGATTATAATCCTTTCCTGTTTTATAATCAAAGATGAAAACATCCTTCTCTGTGCTATTTTCAGTCACTACTATCTTGTATTCAACTGCTTCATTCTTAATGAATCCCATAAGTATTCTAATATCATCACTTAAATTAGGTATACTGTTAGTCGATAGTTTATCTGATTCAACAATGGCATAAAATTGTGGTGCATATCCACTTAAGAACCTTGAATCATAATCAAAATCAAAATCCATTGAAGCATCTTCATTAATAATGATATTATGCTCCTGCCATGAACGATTGTCAGCTTCTGCAGCAATAAGTTTGATATGCTGAACATCATTAATTTCATCTGCATTCTTATACCATGCCTGTGAATTATGAACACGCGCTGCTTTTGGAATAGTAAGGCTGTTGGTTCCTCCACTCACTTGTACCATAAATCCCTGTGCTATAGGGATGTAAGCGTTAGCTAAAATGTCGGAATAACCTTTAGAAGCCTCATTCCATACTTTAGCTGTACCTGCTACATTTGACAACGCCCAATTACCCTGGTTCCATTGTAAGGCACTGCTATATGGATTACCTAATAAATGCCAGCCCGAATAGGTGGTGCCGCTGTGGCTGAGATTACTTAATGTAACATCACTTAAATTAAGGTTACTTCCAGTAAAGGAGGAGGTTTCATCCGCATCATAAGATATCAAATATCCCTGACCAACATTGAAATTAGTACCACTATTCCAGGCGCTAAAACCACCATCTTTGAAATTCATCCATAAATCAGTACTTTCTTCCCATCCGTAAAAGTCATAATTACCCGCAACAAATGATTCAATGCTCTGTGAGGATAAAGGCGAACTAATCTGGTGCCATCCTGCATCCCATGTGGTCCATTCTCCGGTAACATAGCGTTGAATGTTAATTGTGCCGCTATTACTTTGGGTGCCGTTCACTATTAAAGATCCCGTTCCGCTGGCATCACTAGTTATTGTAAGTACTCCACCAGATTCGATAGTGAGGTCTTTTACTGTAATCTGACCGTTATTAGGAATTATTGGATCGGTAGCAACATCTGCTATGACCACATGGTCAAATCCACTGGCATCGGGTGTTGCACCCTGTGCCCAGTTGTCGCCGTTAGCCCAAACAGTGCTTTCAGAACCGTCCCATGTTTTGGTGAGCTGGAAACTGAAGCTAAACACAGCACCATCGGGTATGGTTAATCCATTGAAAGTGAGTAATGTTCCGCTAACAGAACTTGGGTTGGTAGCTGTTGCATTGCTAAAATCACCATCACCATCACTATCAATAAGAATATTAAAGTCGGTAGTGGCTGTGCCGATGGTTCCAGACAGGCTGATGCCGTTCAACTCGAAGGAAAGGTCAACAGTTCCCACATCGCCGGTGTGGTCTGCTTTCCATTCGCGGGCAATGCGGGCTTGTTTCACCGTAGAAGGCAAATCGGTGTATTGTGCACTTAAAGCACCATTGTCATGACCAACCATCAAAAAGTCGCCAGCATCCAAGCTTGAAGGATTGCTCAACACTATATTCCCTTTTCCACTTTGTCCGGTTCCGTCTCCGCTGCCGGTGTTAGCAGAATTACTTGAAGATTGCGTTAGTCCGATTTCATCATCTTGACCTATACCAAATACATCATTCCAATAACTTATGTTGTTCCATAAAACAGTAGTTCCATCGGAAGCAACGTAATTGGTTACCGACTGATCGAGTGTTATACCATACTTAATAGCTAAATACGATTCAATTTTTAGCCGATCTGTTGCAGACACACTATTAGGATACAACATAATTTCGGCAGCTTCACCTTTAAAGTGTTTCCAACCATCAGTTGAACCATTATTACTAGTTCCTCCAATCCAAGGTGTAAAGTTAATACTTGTAAAATCACCTGCTGATCCAGCAGACATAGTTTGGTTCAAGCCGTTCAAACGACCTGTTGCATATGGAGATGAAGCAAGACTAACATTGAGATTAACCAAAGCCACATTACCCGTGGATACATTAGAGTTAGTAAAATGCTGATAAGTATTATTAACTCCATTTCCAACCCACATGCCAGCATCGCTTTCCCCAGAAAAAACAGCCACTCCATAATTTGTTTGATGAACCGAACTACCTATCAATGTACCACAGTTGGGATCTGTTTTACGCATTACGGCAAATCCGTCCACATAAGTAATTGCGGTATTACCACTTAAGTACACGTTAGGTAACAGTGTATTTGATTGTGTGTTATTAATGGAAACAACAGGGTTAAAGTTGATGCTGTTGGTAACAAAGCCTACAGAACCGTGAACCGTAAAGGTATTGGTTCCAGTTTTGTCAGTCCACCCGGTAAGATTACCACCGCTTTCTGTAGCTCCATCATTTGCTTTTAACCAGAGGCTTCCAAAAGGAAGACTTTGGGATGTATTCAGACCTGATATCGTGATTGTATAATTTTCCGGGACAACATCAAAATCGAAATATTTAATTTGAATAACATACACGCTAGACGCAGATGCATTAAAGGTGTAGGAGGGGTCATCTACAAGAGAAAAAAGAGCATTATTCTCAATAGTAGATGTGTTGTCACCACAATTAGTCGTTCTTTGATATATAGAGTATCCATAGTCTGTAGTAGTTCCACTTACTCCCATAGTAACAGTAACGTCAGAATTTGTCCCTTGGAAGTAAAACCAGTCCTCATCGGTTTCAGTCGCAATGGACCCGGTATACACACCGTTATCAGCAATTATATTTGCCGTGCTACAATCATCGTTTGGCTCGGTTTCCGGCGTCTGGCCGGTGGCTGTGGCAGTGAACCCGAAAAACAGGATGGCTGCCAGCCAGCATAATTTCACTGTTGGGGCAATTTGTTTTTTTGTGTTGTTGGATGTAAAATACTTCATGATTTTCGTTTTAAATTGCATTCGAAATGTATTTTCTTCGTGTTAAATATTTTGTTTTTAAAGTTGAGCTTAATGCTTAATTTTTTTTCGGAGCCGGATTTTTCCCCATCGAATAATCACTGTCATTGGTTATAGCCCACTTGCCGCTTGCGGTTTCCCAAACAATTGACTTTACTTTTTTGGCCGATTCATTTACCCAGTATTCGGCGCTGCGGCCCGGCGAAACATCGTTCACCCAATACGAAACTGTAAAACCCGCATCAGCCAGTTTTTTGCGTTCCCCGGTTACTTTCGCGTCACCACCAGTTGATTGGCCATCGTGGTAGTTTTCCCAGATTTTTCGTGCATTTTCCAGTTTTTTCAGGCATTCGGCGGTTTCAGGGTTAAGGCTCACCTCGGTGATTTCCTCTTTCTTGTTGAATTTAATGGTCACACACAGTTGGGCTTTTTCATTCACCCAATCCTGTTTTTTGCCAAATAGGCTAGAGAAACAAATCTCGTAACCCATTTGCTGAAGTTTTGCTTCACCTGCTTCGAGTTTCATCCCTGTAATAGATTTAACTTCGGAAGGAAGCTCCTGCGCCTGCGATTTCAGTGGGTTGAAAAGAATCAACATCACAGCTGCAAGTAGCAGCGGAATATAACTTTGGTTTAGACGTGGCCTGTGTGATTTCATGCGATTGAATTTTTAATGGGTTTAACTGATTATAAAGGTTATGATGTTTTAGATTTCGACTTCTTGATTTAATGAATTGAATTAGTGGAGCATGGTTTTTTCGGTTTAACATCAGTTTATTTTAAATCAATCTAAACAAACAGTCTAACTGGTTCAAATACTGATGTATTACAACGCTGCAAAAATAATGGTGTGTTGTTTAGTCTATATTATGTAAGGAGTTACAAAAAGTATACAACAAAGGATGTGAGGGTAGTCAAAAGGTTAACAGTTAAGCTATTTTTAAGCAAAATCGCTGAATATGCTAAAAAGTACCGTGATTGGACTTCAGAATGTAAAAACCAGAAGCGTTGGTCGAAACGTGCGATACTGTTTAAAGTTTCATAAGGAATGAAACCAGGTTTTCCTCACGTCCGAGGCCCAATTTTTTGCGCAGTCGATAGCGTGCAATTTTCAGACTTTCGGGTGATTGAAAAGTGAATCCGGCAATTTCTTTGCTGGTCATATTTAGACGCAAGAAAGCGCAAAGTCGATATTCCGATGGGGTAAGGTTCGGATAGTTTTTGGTAAGCTTGTCATAAAAATCGTTGTGTACTTCTTTGAAGCGCAGTTCAAAATCCTTCCATGTTTGGCCATCTGTATTGCTCTTAAGCTCTTTTAGAATAAGCTTAACTTCGTTTGAAACCTTATGGTCAGCTTCTTCTGCCAGCTTGGTTAGTCGGTTTGATGTATTTAAAATAAGTTCATTTTTTTGCGAAAGGAAGAGTACGTTTGTGGCAATTTCCTTTTGTTTGTATTTTAGCTGTTCTGCAACTATTTCCTTATCAAGACGAATTGCTTCTTTCTCGGCTGCTTTCCTTTTTCCTTTTGAAATCTGTAGCATGTAAAGCAGCAGAATTGTTAAAGCGAGTCCAAGGCTGCTAAATAAAATGAACAGGTAGATAGCCTCCCTGGATCGGTTCTTTTCTGTTTCGAGTTCCAGTTTTAGCTTCTGGCTTGCAATTTCCTGTTCATATTTAAACGAAAGGGTTTCTTTAATTATTTCTTTATTGTTTAATATGTTATTTAGCGAATCATTGACATGAAGATATTCTGATAGATAATGAAGTGCTGATTGGAATTCGTTTTTTTTCTGGAATATGTCGGAGAGCCTTTTGTATGATTTTGCGATGATTTTCAGCTCATTAATTTTTTTTGCTTCAGTAATGGCCAACAACGAATACTTTTTGGCTTGCAGGTACTCCTCCGTACTCATATAATACTTAGCCCATAATTCGTAATACATTGCCTTTATATGGGTTTTGCTGCCATTGAATTGCACAAGGAGGCTGTCGAAGGCGATGGCAACCTGTTGTAAATGCGATAGTGCCAGCGTGTTGTTTTGATTCTCGAGGGCAATGGTGGCCAGGTTAGACTGGATGGTGAAGATTCCATAATAATTATTTTCCATGCCGGGCATATTCAACGCGGTATTGAAGTAATAAAAAGCACTATCGTAAACTTTTAATTCAAGATAAGCTGTGCCTATATTGTTGTATGTGCTTGCC
Organism: Bacteroidales bacterium; assembly: GCA_963676875.1. GTDB lineage: Bacteria > Bacteroidota > Bacteroidia > Bacteroidales > F082 > UBA6244. The sequence goes on along the minus strand of OY781436.1, from coordinate 4,753,299 downwards.
GGATTATACTTACTTTCCGCTTCGTTTAATGCGAAGTAAATATTCAAGGCTTTCTTGAGCATCATTAAAGCATTTTGCCGATCGTCAAGTGCGAGATAATGTGATCCGATGTTGTTGTAGTAACTCCATAGCCATGTGCTGTCGTGCAGGTCTTCGGCGAACCGCAGACCGGTGTAATAGGCTATGTGTGCTTCATACAAAGATTCACTTATGTCGTGCAGATATCCTAGCATCATGTAAGCACAAAGAGCGGACTTTTTGTTATCGAGTTGATCAACCTCTTTTATGGCCTCCTGATAGAAGGAAATCGCTTCTTCCTGCCTGTTTTGCGACAGTGTATAACTTCCCATGGCACAGCTTAGTGTAAAAAAATCGTTGTATTGCGCTGTTTCAAGTAAGTTGGTTAAACTCATTTTCCCGTATTTTAAAGCAGAGTCAGCGTTAGTGCTTTTATAGGCCTCGAACAAACTGCGATAAAGAGAGGCCAGTTCTTCGGGATTTTTGGCTTTATCTACTTCTATTTTAATACTATCAGTGTCTGCATTTTGCCCTGATATAGAAAAGGAAAACATGATTCCTATTAAAATAAAGATCGAATGGTAAATAAATCCGGATTTTTTCATTAATCGTTTTTGGGCTTTTGTAATAAATTAGCTTTTCCTAAGCGTAAAAGTACCTTTTTTTTTAAAATAATGATTACTTAAATTTCACATATTATCTTTCGGGCTACTATTTCTGATAGTCAATAAAAAATGCTATAATCTTTTGCTTTGCCCAGCTTTATGGCTTCTATGTGGTTTTTTCTGTCATAACTAATAAGTTGTTAGAAGTTTCCTAAAGAAAATTTCTGAACAGGAAGGGGAAACTTTTTAAGAGTACCCTTCTATTTTTTTCAGTCGGTAGGTAGTGAATCATAACATATAATTATGGCCACAATCAGGTTGATTACCCCTTTTTTTTAATCTTTGCATCATCAAATGAGCCATGAAATTAGCGGTGCTAAAAACGTTTGACTGTTTTCGATGGCAAATTTTTTTTAGATCAATAAAACGTAAAATTGATACAAATGAAATATTTTTTGTTATTCCTGCTTATCGGTATCGTTTTGTACTACGTGATGAAATGGCAGAAACCCAAATCCTCGGCGAATAATCCCTACAATCAGGATGAGCGTGGAAATAAACAGGATAATTCCAACCCTTACAAATCCACAAACCCCTCAGGCAATCCAGGGTTTACAAGTAGTGGATATGGAAAATGGATAGCCGGTGGAATTGGTTGGGCCTTTGGCGGACCCATCGGTGGTTTGTTGGGATTTGCACTGGGAACCATGTTTGATGGTACAAAAATCAGTCGTCCTCGCGGCGGTGGTGCCGGTTCCAATGATTTTGTGGCTAGCTTGCTGGTATTGACCGCTGCCGTGATGAAAGCCGATGGTAAAGTTACGCGCAGTGAACTGGATTTTGTTAAACAATTTCTTGTGAGGAATTTTGGAAGTCAGTTGGCCTCCGAGTATGTTAAAATGTTGGGTTCCATTGTAAAACAGGAGTTTAGTGTTCAGGAAATGGGAATGCAAATCAGGCAATACATGGAGTACAGCTCGCGATTAATGTTGTTGCAATACCTGTTTGGGGTGGCCATGTCGGATGGAAAGGCAGGACGTGAGGAGGTGCAGTTAATCGAGCAAATTGCTTCCTATCTTGGCATTGGCACTGCCGACTATGCTTCCATCAAAGCCATGTTTATCAAGGAAACCGACAGCGCGTATAAAATTCTGGAAATTTCTCCCGAAGCCACCAACGAAGAGGTGAAAAAAGCTTACCGTGAACTGGCCAAAAAATACCATCCCGACAAGGTGGCACATTTGGGTGATGATGTAAAAAGTGCTGCCGAGGAAAAGATTTCGCAACTCAACGCCGCCTACGAAGCCATTAAAGCCCAGCGTGGCATGAATTAGTCGTGAAACCTCCAGTTAACACCAAAATAAAACCTGGCGTCCCTGGTTGGATAATTGGGGGCGGAATAATAGCGATAGTCGCCGAAATACCCATTTACATGTGCCGCCTTGAAAAATAACCGGGCTCTTTTTACAACCAAAGTAAGGTAGTAATCGATATAGGCATAATCCCCAATTTTCTTGTCGTTTTGGATATAAAAAGTGCGCAATGCGGGCATGTATGCATCTGCGTAATAGGCTGTAAAATAGGTTACCTGAAATCCGGTTTTGATGGTGGCTGCTTTCTTAAAAATGGTATGCATGAAGTATAAATCCATGGTGCCCGTAAGTTTGGGTACACGCCAAACGTTGGGCTGACTGGTTTCCTGATATACCAATCGCGTATTTACACCAATGCTTTTCCAGGGGATACTTCCTTCAACGAACAATTGCATCAAGGTTTCGCCCTTCTCTATTTGCGTTGGCTGCATGGAATCGTTGAAATAGGTGTAATTAACCATCGTGTAGAATCTTCCACCGGCTGAAATGTTCCTGAAAGTATATTCCGCATCCAGAATGGTATAATTTTCTTTCTTGAAATCGTTCTTCCAACGGTAGTAGTTGCTGTTGTATTCAATGAAATACCAATCAGGTGTTTTGCTTATCAACGACAAACTCGCGGTAAGGCGACCTGCGTTTTTCTCTTTACGTCCCAAAAACTGATTCAGCACTCCTTTCAATTGATAATCACCGCCATTGTAGTCGCCTGCCACCAGTTGAGCGTCCACATTCAGGTAAAAACTTCTGCCAATGTTAATTCCCATGCCTCCAAAGGAGATGATTTGATTGTAATTGCGGTCGATGGAATCGTAGGCAAACGTTTGCGTGATATGGTTATGGGTCAAGCCAAAAAACAGATAAAAATGCTTGTCGTCGGCCTTGTCGTAATAACCCAGACTCGACCACTTGATGGTATTGCTCATCTTCATTTGATAGATGGAGTCGAAGGTAGAAGCTGAATCAAGAATTGCCTGATGACCAATGTAAAAATTGAAAGCAGTATCAGCATCTTCGTAAATAAACTGATTTCGTTCGTATTGAAAAGCATAGGTTAAACTTCCCAAATCAATTTTGCGATGGGTTGAATCGGTCTTGTGGGCAGGTTGGAGTAGATTAAAATATTGTTCCACATAAAACCCTGATTTCTTGACCAGATTGGTGGCATTTTGCAGATACACCGGAATTACCCTTCGGTCGGGTTCCAGGTTCTGCTCAAACAAGCTATCTGCCGAAATACCTCCATTTTCCTGAAGTTCCAGTTTGTTGTGCAGGTAGTTGGCCAGAATTCCATAGCGTTTGTTGTTGGTTTGATACTGTCCGGTAAAATACACCCGTGTGTCGTTTGATTTGTTGTTTTTGTAGGGGCCTGGTGAGTTATTCAGTTCAAAATGAAGCCCGAAAGTGAAGTTTTTCACAATCTCTCGGGTAAACGTCACCTGAAGGTTTTGTTCCTTTTTGGAGCCCATGATGTAAAAAATCTCCGTATAAGGCTGATATTGCAGAAAATACCTGACGTCTCTGTTTGTCAGAAGATAGTTTTTAAACGACTCGATATGCAAATTGTAGCCCAAGGGCAGGGTAGGGGCGAACACCTGATTTTTGGCTGCCATACCTATGTTGCTCAAGGTGGAGTACAATTTGTTGTGATGGGTTAATTGATCGTATTGTTGAAAGTAAGTAAGGCTGGTATCGATGGGTTCCAGGTTGTTCAGTTTCAGGCTGTCGAAAGCGTATCTGAAAAAAGAAACGGACAGTGAATCAATGGGAGCAAGTTGAGTTGAATCCACCGTTTTCAGGATGGGTTCATGAACTATACTGTCATGTGCCGTTGTGTCGGTCACTTGCGCCTGTGCTGCCATCCAGCAAATGAGGCCTCCCATGGCCATCAGCAGTCGGAAGAGGGGAATGTTTTTTGCCAAACCAGTTTTTTGTTTTAGGAGGTCAAATTTAAGCATTCTAATGTCATTCAGAACTTATAAACGCACAAAAGCTTAAAAAATTGGCTTTGGTATTCGTGATTATTGTAACGAATGTGGAATAATTCAGGTTATGTGATTGATACGATGTCGAAAGTGGGGTGGGAGAGATAACAACCGGGAGTCATCTGTTGATGGTTTGAAAAAAAAGGCAAAAAAAAAGAGACCATCTAAATTAGATGATCTCTTGAATGTCTTTGGCGACGACCTACTTTCCCACCTAGTGGCAGTATCATTGGCGCTGGCAGGCTTAACTTCTCTGTTCGGAATGGGAAGAGGTGGACCGTGCCGCAATAGTCACCCAAAGGTCTTTAAAGATTAATATCCGATGATTTGGAATTAATCAATGACTAAAGGAGGAAAGTATAATTTTTTTTGCCCTTGCAAGAGTATCCTATTCGGTTAAAAAGTCTACGGGTAATTAGTACTGCTCGGCTTTGATGTTACCACCTTTACACCTGCAGCCTATCAACGTCATCGTCTTTAACGACCCTTAAAGGAAGCCTCATCTTGAGGTAAGTTTCGTGCTTAGATGCTTTCAGCACTTATCTCATCCAAACGTAGCTACCCTGCGGTGCAGCTGGCGCTACAACAGGTACACTAGAGGTTTGTCCAACCCGGTCCTCTCGTACTAGAGTCAGGTCCTCTCAAGCTTCCAACGCCCACAACAGATAGGGACCGAACTGTCTCGCGACGTTCTGAACCCAGCTCGCGTGCCACTTTAATGGGCGAACAGCCCAACCCTTGGGACCTTCTCCAGCCCCAGGATGTGACGAGCCGACATCGAGGTGCCAAACCACTCCGTCGATGTGAGCTCTTGGGAGTGATCAGCCTGTTATCCCCGGCGTACCTTTTATCCTTTGAGCGATGGCCCTTCCATGCGGAACCACCGGATCACTATGCCCTACTTTCGTACCTGCTCGACTTGTTAGTCTCACAGTCAAGCACCCTTGTGTCATTACACTCTACGCACGGTTACCAACCGTACTGAGGGTACCTTTGGAAGCCTCCGTTACTCTTTTGGAGGCGACCACCCCAGTCAAACTACCCACCAAACACTGTCTCCGCCGAAGGCGGATTAGGCATCAGACAAGCAAAGGGTGGTATTTCAAGGTTGACTCCACGATACCTAGCGGCACCGCTTCGCAGTCTCCCACCTATCCTACACATCACGTGTCCAATGTCAATGTTAAGCTATAGTGAAGGTGCACGGGGTCTTTCCGTCCCGTTGCGGGTAAACGGCATCTTCACCGTTACTACAATTTCACCGAGCTCATGGCTGAGACAGTACCCAGATCGTTACACCATTCGTGCAGGTCGGAACTTACCCGACAAGGAATTTCGCTACCTTAGGACCGTTATAGTTACGGCCGCCGTTTACCGGGGCTTCAATTATAAGCTTCTCTCCGACGAAGTCGGAAATAACCTCTCCTCTTAACCTTCCGGCACCGGGCAGGTGTCAGGCCTTATACATCATCTTTCAATTTAGCAAAGCCATGTGTTTTTGATAAACAGTCGCCTGGGTCATTTCTCTGCGGCCATCCGAAGATGGCTCCCCTTCTCCCTAAGTTACGGGGTTATTTTGCCTAGTTCCTTAGCCATGAATCACTCGAGCACCTTTGGATTCTCTCCTCGACTACCTGTGTCGGTTTACGGTACGGGCGGCTTATATCTGACGCTTAGAGGTTTTTCTTGGAAGTCTGATTAGGGTCACTATCCACTCACCCGAAGGCTTGTGGTACTATCCACCTTCAGCAAGAAGTGCGCATTTAACTACACTCCCTATACCTACAGTGTTCAACGTACTATTCCGTCAGTACGCGGACCTTTCACTACTCCGTCATCCCATCGCAATATAAGCCGGTACGGGAATATTAACCCGTTGTCCATCGACTACCCCTTTCGGGTTCGCCTTAGGACCCGACTAACCCTGATCCGATTAGCGTTGATCAGGAAACCTTAGTCTTTCGGTGTGCGGGTTTCTCACCCGCATTATCGTTACTTATGCCTACATTTGCTTTTCCAGACGCTCCAGCATGCCTTACGACACACCTTCAACGCAGACTGGAATGCTCCCCTACCACTCTACTAAAAGTAGAATCTACAGCTTCGGTAATATGCTTATGCCCGATTATCATCCATGCCCGATCGCTCGACTAGTGAGCTGTTACGCACTCTTTAAATGAATGGCTGCTTCCAAGCCAACATCCTAGCTGTCTCTGCAATCAGACCTCGTTAGTTCAACTTAGCATATATTTTGGGACCTTAGCTGGTAATCTGGGTTCTTTCCCTCTCGGACGCGGACCTTAGCACCCGCGCCCTCACTCCCGGGTATCATCTTACAGCATTCGGAGTTTGTCAGGGTTTGGTAGGCGGTGAAGCCCCCTAGCCCAATCAGTAGCTCTACCTCTGTAAGACTCGTGCCCGAGGCTGCTCCTAAAAGCATTTCGGGGAGTACGAGCTATCTCTCAGTTTGATTGGCCTTTCACCCCTACCCACAGCTCATCCAAAGACTTTTCAACGTCAACTGGTTCGGTCCTCCAGTCCGTGTTACCGGACCTTCAACCTGGCCATGGGTAGATCACCAAGTTTCGCGTCTACCTCCTCTGACTCATTCGCCCTATTCAGACTCGCTTTCGCTGCGGCTACTCCCGTTTTCAGGATTAACCTTGCCAGAGAAGTGTAACTCGTAGGCTCATTATGCAAAAGGCACGCCGTCATCAGCCTATGGCTGACTCCGACCGCTTGTAAGCGCACGGTTTCAGGTACTATTTCACTCTCCTGTTCGGAGTACTTTTCACCTTTCCCTCACGGTACTGGTTCACTATCGGTCTCTCAGGAGTATTTAGCCTTAGCGGATGGTGCCGCTGGATTCAGACAGGGTTTCACCGGCCCCGCCCTACTCAGGATACCAATAAGGTAATAAATCGATTTCGCATACAGGATTGTCACCTTCTATGATCTACCTTTCCAGATAGGTTCTGCTATCAATTTATAGTCCTATGTCTTGGTCCTACAACCCCAAAATTGCCGTAACAACTTTGGTTTGGGCTATTCCGCGTTCGCTCGCCACTACTTGCGGAATCACTTTTGTTTTCTCTTCCTCCGGCTACTTAGATGTTTCAGTTCACCGGGTTCGCTCCAGACTAAGTCTGGTGACATGTCTTCAACATGCCGGGTTGCCCCATTCGGAAATCTCCGGATCAAAGGTTATTTGCACCTTCCCGAAGCTTATCGCAGCTTATCACGTCCTTCATCGCCTCTGAGAGCCTAGGCATTCACCGTACGCTCTTAGTAACTTTCTTAACCTATTTTTTTAGGTGCTCTTACACCAGCAAAAAAATTATTATACTTTCTTCCAATATGTCAATGAACTCTTGTTCGTCCGCCTTAGGCGGATATATCTCAAGTTACGATGAAAACTCGATCTTGAGAAAATGGTGGAGAATAAGGGAGTCGAACCCTTGACCTCTAGAATGCAAATCTAGCGCTCTAGCCAACTGAGCTAATCCCCCGGGTCAATGTATTGATTTGAAAATTTTACAATTTGAAAATTTGAAGATTGTTCTAAATCTTTTCTACTGTTTTTCTCAAATCCGGTAATTTTCAAATTACCTGGTAGTCTCGCCCAGACTTGAACTGGGGACCCCTACATTATCAGTGTAGTGCTCTAACCAACTGAGCTACGAGACTCTGTTTTTTCGGTCGGTGATCGGTGATCAGGGATCAATGATCGGCGACCGGAAACCTCCCGATAGCTTACCTGTGGTTAGTATCACTATACTGTGATCCATCAGGCTTTCGCTCTCTCCATTTATTAAAAATGAAGGCCAAACCAATGTAATTTTTGTTTCATACCGTGATTGTAAAAGAAATCCTCTGTCGGAATGCTCCAGAAAGGAGGTATTCCAGCCGCACCTTCCGGTACGGCTACCTTGTTACGACTTAGCCCCAGTTACTAGTTTTACCCTAGGCGGCTCCTTGCGGTAACCGACTTCAGGTACCCCCAGCTTCCATGGCTTGACGGGCGGTGTGTACAAGGCCCGGGAACGTATTCACCGCGCCATGGCTGATGCGCGATTACTAGCGATTCCAGCTTCACGAAGTCGGGTTGCAGACTTCGATCCGAACTGAGACCGGCTTTAGAGATTCGCTCCCTGTCACCAGGTGGCTGCCCTCTGTACCGGCCATTGTAGCACGTGTGTAGCCCTGGACGTAAGGGCCGTGCTGATTTGACGTCATCCCCACCTTCCTCTCTACTTGCGTAGGCAGTTCTCCTAGAGTCCCCATCATTACATGCTGGCAACTAAGAGTAGGGGTTGCGCTCGTTATGGGACTTAACCCGACACCTCACGGCACGAGCTGACGACAACCATGCAGCACCTTGTAAATTGTCCGAAGAAAAATCCCTTTCAGGACATGTCAACTTACATTTGAGCCCAGGTAAGGTTCCTCGCGTATCATCGAATTAAACCACATGCTCCACCGCTTGTGCGGGCCCCCGTCAATTCCTTTGAGTTTCAACCTTGCGATCGTACTCCCCAGGTGGATCACTTATCGGTTTCCCTTGGTCGCTGACTGTGTATCGCCAACAACGAGTGATCATCGTTTACGGCGTGGACTACCAGGGTATCTAATCCTGTTTGCTCCCCACGCTTTCGTGCATGAGCGTCAGTTTTGGCTTAGTGAGCTGCCTTCGCGATTGGTGTTCTGTAGCATATCTATGCATTTCACCGCTACATGCTACATTCCGCCCACTTCAACCAAACTCAAGACTATCAGTATCAATGGCAGTTCCGGAGTTGAGCCCCGGGATTTCACCACTGACTTAATAGCCCGCCTGCGCACCCTTTAAACCCAATAAATCCGGATAACGCTTGCACCCTCCGTATTACCGCGGCTGCTGGCACGGAGTTAGCCGGTGCTTATTCTTTAGGTACCTTCAGTCTCGATCACGATCGAGAGTTTATTCCCTAATAAAAGCAGTTTACGACCCATAAGGCCTTCTTCCTGCACGCGGCATGGCTGCGTCAGAGTTGCCTCCATTGCGCAATATTCCTTACTGCTGCCTCCCGTAGGAGTCTGGTCCGTGTCTCAGTACCAGTGTGGGGGATCATCCTCTCAGAACCCCTAGACATCGTAGTCTTGGTGAGCCGTTACCTCACCAACAAACTAATGTCACGCATGCCCATCTTTAACCGCCGGAGCTTTAAATGCAAAATGATGCCATCTCGCAGTGTTATGGAGTATTAATCCCGATTTCTCGGGGCTATTCTCCTGTTAAAGGTAGGTTGCATACGCGTTACGCACCCGTGCGCCGGTCGTGTACTCCCGAAGGAGCCTTACCCCTCGACTTGCATGTATTAGGCCTGCCGCTAGCGTTCATCCTGAGCCAGGATCAAACTCTTCATAGTATATTGTTTGTCCTTTTTTTCAAAAGAATATTTGTATATGCTGTTAGATCCCGACAAAGTAATTGACTTCTTTTTTAATCTTGTCATTTGCATGACAATTGGTATTGTGTTTCCTTTACTTGGCTTGGCTTCATTATGTCTATGAACGTCTACGGTTTTATCCGCAGTTTCTTTCTTGTAATTTCCCCTCTCGCTTTCTCATCAATCTTTCGTCTCGAACGGGGCTGCAAAAGTAATGCTTTTTTTATTCCAACCAACTTTTTGTGAAAAAATATTTAACTTTTTTTTGTTGGCTTTTTTCTCTTCTTTCCTTCTCTCTCTCTTAGCACTACCCTCATCTCTCTCTACGAACTCCCCAAATCAACTCGCTCTCGATTTCCTATCATTTATCTCGCTGAATTGGGAGTGCAAAAGTACTTATGTTTTTTAATTTCGCAAGGGGTTGGAAAAATATTTTTTGAATAATAATTCGATAATTATACGACCTATTAATTAACAGATAGTTAATGTTGGAAAATTAGTGAAATATTTTTTTTCTATCGCTCGACATGCGATTATTTAACTACGTAAAAATGTAAAAGTACCCTCGTCGCTATTAGATTCTGAGAAATAATAGCCGTCTTCAACAAAGGTTTTTAGTTCTTCGGGGTTTGAAATTCTGTTTTCGAGAATGAACTTGCTCATTTTTCCTCTTGCTTTTTTGGCAAAAATGCTGACGATTTTATATTTACCGTTGGTGAAATCTTTAAAGACAGGGGTGATAATAGATGCTTTGAGTTGTTTTGTGTCGAGCATTTGGAAATATTCGGCCGATGCCAGATTGATCAGTATATTGTCTTTTTGCAATTTCAGTTGTTGGTCGATAGCCCGGGTAACGTTGTTTTTCCAATATTGGTAAAGGGTTTGGCCATTTATTTTTAATGGATTGGCCACATCGAGACGGTAGGGTTGAATTAAATCAAGAGGTCGTAAAGCTCCATAGATGGCTGAAAATATCAATAATTGTTGTTGGCTATATAATAAGGTGTCTTTTGTGAACCTTTGTGCATCCATTCCGGTAAATACATCGCCCTTGTAGGCGAGAATAGCTTGTGTTGAATTACTGATAGAATGGCTTAAATTCCAATGTTGATAGTAATCGTGAGCAGTTTGAGTGAGTTTGGGACTGGTTTTTAATAATTTTTGTAAGTCGCTAACAGATAGTATTTTCATTTGTTTGCATATGGCTTCTGCTTCACTCACAAAAAGTGGTTGTGTGGATATATCTTCAAATAAATTGGGATTCAGTCCAATAGTTTTTGATGGCGATAGAATAATCAGCATGTGGGGTCGTGTTTTTAAAAAGAAATCCGCTACAAAACTAATTGTAACGGATTTACAAACCAAAATTGAACGGATTTATTTATTGTATTATTTGATCTTGTATTTGATGCCCAACTCGAAAACACTTCCTTTTGTATAGGAGCGGTAGATATATTCTTCGCCATTGTAGGAATATGTTTTTTTGGCCACGGGATTTAATATATTTTTTGCATTGAACTCCAATAAAAAGTGTTCGTTCAATTGTTTGGTGACAATCAGGTTCAGCGAATTGAAGGGCTGCTCATAAATATCCGGAGTTCCTCCTTTGGTGAGCACTACCAGTTTTGGGCCGGTTACATTGTACACCAGGTTGGCTTCCAGTCCCAGATTTGGGTTTTCGTATCCGATGGCTGCATTGAGCACATAGGGTGATTGTCCTCCCATGGGACGGGTATCTTTTGCTTCCGGGTCGGTGGCACGAATGGACTCCAGTTCAGCCGAATCGATGGCTACTTCTGAGTACACATAGGTAAAGTTCAGACTTAGTTTGATGTTTTTGATGGCATGAATGAAGTCTAATTTTTTTCTTATATCGAATTCTACACCATATACCGTGGCCTGATCCACATTGATCCACGTAAGTTCCTGATTAATGGCCCTGGGATTGTCGGCAACCTCGATGGGGTCAATGAAACGCTTGGCAAACAGACCTGCCGAGAGTATTTCGGAAGGACTAATAAAATATTCATACCTCAAATCGATGTTGTTGATGGTGGTTCTTTTAAGATTCGGATTACCAACGTAGGTAATTTTTTCTTTAAAATCTTCCGACGAATAGGGTGCCAGCTCTCTGAATGTCGGTCTGGCAATCGTTCGTGAAACGTTGAGTCTGAGGTTGGTTTTTTGATTGAGGAAATAGGTCAGGTTGAGCGCCGGTAAGGGGTCTGTATTGTTAAGGTAGCCTTTGTCTTTGGTAGAGTCGTTGCTGCTTGCATGAACCAGGGTTGTCTCCAGGCGAACCCCTGCAATCACACGCAATTTTTTCTTGATTACTGCGTCAATCATGGCATAACCTGCGCCAATGGTTTGGTCGGCAGTATAACTGTTGATTAAATCATCGCCGGCGTTTCCCTGAATGTACAAACCAAAATTGCTTCCTGTACCCGGATTATATCCCGGATAGTTTAAACCTATGTTTTCGTTGGTAAAAAAGTTGTCAGGATTGCCATCATACACATATTTCGAAAATTGAAATTTGTAATCGAATCGATTTTCATCGGAGGTTCTGGTTTTATAGGAATATCCTCCTCCAAACATCAACTTGGGAGCATTTTCCTTGTTGGAAAGCGGTAATTCGAAATTGATTTTTACATTGGTGTTTTGTTCGGTCATCTTTCGGTAATATCTGGCAGGCACAGAATACAGCGATTCGTCCACGGCATATTGATATCCGCCTTCGTTATCGGGATAATAGCTGTTGGTAAATACCCTAAAATCAGGTTCTTCCTGCATGGATGCCGTAAATGAGCCAATCCAGTCCACCTTAAGCTTGGACAAAGCAGGAAAATAATGCTCCCCGCGTAGCTGACCTGAATTAAGCGAACGTTCGAGCCAATAGAGTTGTCTGGTTTCCACGAGCAGATCGTTTCCGTCGCTGCGTTTGGGACCCATGGTGTAGCTCGCCCCCGAATTACCACTTTGGTTTTTGAAGAAGTTGGCACTTAATTTATGGTTTTGCCCGAGTTTGTACGACACGTTGGCCAAAGCTCCCCAGAGTGCTTCCCTTTCACTTTGTTGACCATGGTATTTTTTTTGCTCGGTCAGGGTTTGCTCGTTGGCACCACTCAGCGTGTATTCGGCAAATACGGCATCGTCATAGAAATTTTCGTTGTATTTGTAGGAAAGTCCAAAAATGTAACCCAATGCATTTTTACCTAGAGTAATTTGATTTCCAATGGTAAACGACAGACTACGGTTGAGGGTGGATGATTGTTTTGACGGACTCATTACCTTGTTGAAACTTTCGGTAATGTCGGTTAAAGTTTGGCGGGTATTGGCGTTATACTGAGGGATGGTTCCTTTGGCCGCTGCCGGAATATTTCTAAGTCCATTGTCGTAACCCAGGAAATCTGTGGAACTTCCCTTGTATCCCAGAAAATTGTTGTTGAGACTGGCCTGGGTATTGTATCCTGCTTTTACGCCAAAGCTGAGCATGAATTGCTCAGGAAAGTCGAGGGTAATGATGTCCACATATCCACCGGTGAAGTCGGCAGGCAAATTGGGGCTAAAAGTTTTATATACCACCATGTTCTCGATGAGGTTGGTGGGAAAAATGTCCATTTGTACGGTATTTCTGTTGGGGTCGAGACCGGGAATGTCGGCTCCGTTGAGGGTAGTTTTGCTGTATCTGTCGCTTAACCCTCTTACATACACGTATTTTCCGTCTTCCACATTTACTCCTGTTACCCGTTTCAAGGCTCCGGCGGCATCACTGTCGCCTGCTTTTTTCATTTGTTGGGCTGACAATCCGTCCACCACATTGGCCGATTTTTTCTGAATGGTGAGCATGGCGGCTTCCGACCTGTTGACGGCTTTTGCCGATACCACCACTTCCTGCAATCCCATGCTTACGGTGGAAAGGCCTACGTTGATGACGGTTACTTCATCGCTTTTAATCACTACTCCGGTGATTGTTTTGGGTTCGTAGGAAATAAACTGACAGATAATATCGTAGGTTCCGGCAGGGATACCGGTAATGGAGTAGTTGCCATCGAGGTCGGCAGCGGCACCTGTGGTGGTGCCTTTCAGCATGACAGTTGCTCCTATGAGCTCGTCTCCCATTTCGGCATCGGTGATTTTTCCTCTGAGAATTCCGGTTTGGGCATGCAGGGCTTCCGGAATCAGGGCGACCATCAAAAGTAGCATGGCCAGTAGCGCCCCTTTTTTGTTTAACATCATCGCGTTCAAGCTTTTGGTTCTGGTGTTGTGTGATAAAACAGCCAAAGTGGTCATCAGAAATGACCACTTTGGCATGGGGTTTATATGGTTTGTTGAGAAATTATTATCAATTAGTTGCCCATGTATTTGGAGAACAAAGTCCAGCCGGCCACCCAGTTGTTGTTGGGATCGATGGCACCTTTGTAGGATACGGTTTCAAACCAATCGACCGGATATTGTGCCATATTGCCGGTTACATCATTTGTTGGAACTACATTGAACATATCGGCTGTTACATTGAATCCGGGGTCGGTAACGGTGTTTCCTGCTTCAGCAAAATAGGCGGCAACAGCGGCAGATGCGGTTTCCACATCACCCACAGGTACATCGTCGGCTGCAGCAACCGTAAAGATGTCGGAAGCGGCGATGTTGTAGAACAGGTTGTTTTTGAGTGTAAGTTCGCCTGCGTTGAAGCGGGTGTAGCTACATTCACCTACAAGTAACTCAATGTCAACTCCTTTGGCTTGATTATAGAAAATAGAGTTGGCATAATTTCCACCTGCGTTGTCGCGGAATGTTACCAAACGTTTTCCGGCGTCGGGACCTTGACCCACATAAGTTACATTAAAGATGGTGGGGATGGCGTAGGGTTGACCTGTTTCAGGATCGGTTCCTCCGTCGTGTTCGCCAATGCGGTCGCCTTTGTCGAAACCCTGAACGGCAAGCCAGAATTGTCCATAACCTCTGTAACCCTGGTCGTAGTCGTAGCTATCGTCGCCACAAAAAGCGGTAACGATGTGTTTCAGTCGTGGGGTTCCTCCAAAGAATTCGATTCCGTCGTCTTTGTTGGCAAATACTTCGATATATTCGATTACGGTACCTGAACCAACACCGCCAAGGGTTAATCCATTGATTTCGTTGCCTTCACCAATATCGGTACCACCGTGACGGATGGATACATAACGTAATACACCTGAGTTGTCGGCGTCATCATCGCCACCATATACTCCACGGGGTTCGGTTTGGTCGATACCTTCAATTTGTTGTTGCGGAGGAACGGTGTTTAATCTGGCTTTTCCGAGCATGATTACACCACCCCAAAGTCCTGCATCCAGATCGGGCACTGAACCGGCGAGGTCGTCAGATTCTGCTGTGAAAATGATGGGTTTTTCAGCAGTTCCTTCGGCCATAATTTTGCCGCCACGGGCTACAATCAAAGCAGAGGCTTCTTCGCCTTGTCCGGGCATACCTTTGATTATGGTGCCGGCTTCGATGGTGAGGGTTTGACCGTCGTTAACGAATACCAATCCGTCGAGGATATAGGTGTGATCGGCAGTCCAGGTGGTGGTACCTGTTCCGTTTCCATCATCTTTAATGATAACGGTATTGCTGGTTAACGAAACTTCCGACATTTGTGTGGTGGCCATGGCCTGACCGGTACCATTATAAATGCTGGTGGCCGAAGCAGGTTTAACCGAAAAACTTTCGTTTCCGCTTGGGTTTTCCGAAAGGGTAAGGTTGATGGTGGCAGTAGCCTGACCTGCAGTGTGTGTTACAGTGTAGCTTGTAAGGGTGGCAGTTCCGCCCGAAACACTTGCCGTAAACGAGGCGTTGGTTAAGTTTCCTGTTTTGTCGCTGGCTGCGTACACACCTTCGCTAAAAGTAAGGGTTGCCACATATTGGTTAAGGTCGCCGGTAACTGTAAGTCCTGACATCGTGGGCGCTGCCGGTGTTGGGTCGTCATCGCCTTTACAGCCATTAAATCCTACCATGATAATTGCTGCAAGAGCAGCCAAAAGAGTTAATTTTTTCATTTTCATCATTTGTTTTAAAATTTGATGTGGCAAAAGTATCCGAGGCGTAAAAAGTGTGAATTAAGTTAAGATTAATGTACTGTTAAGAAAGGGGATAATTCAGCTGTTACACTTAACAATGGCTTAACATGGTGGCGGTAAAAATCACATTACCAAACTTCTAAGACCATGTCTTTAAAAATCATGATATAAAAAAAGACGGCGAGTAGGCCGTCTTTTGTGTAGGTTGTTGGTTGTTAGTATTCTTTTTCGGATAGCAGCTTTCCGCTTTCATCCCACATATACCAAATACCCACCTTTTTCCCTTGGTCGTAGTGCATTTCGTAGCGGGCCTTGCCATTGTCGCCGTAAATCATCCATTTTCCATGTTTCAAATCGCGTTGATATCGTGCTTCGGCAGTTTTTTGACCTTTGTAGTTCCAGGTGGTCCAAACGCCGTCTTTGAAACCATCGGTGTAAGCGCGGGCTTCTTTTTTGGAACCGTTTTCGTGATAGTACATGGAGATCCCGTTTTCGATGCCTTTGTCGAAGTTGCGGTCTGATTCTACTTGTCCGTTTTCGTAATAAGTTTTAAAATTTCCGGTAAATAACTGACCATCCACATAGTATTTATTGTCATCGTGTTTTACCAGTTCCTGAGCTTGAAGGCCGATGTTTACAGCCAACACCACAAACAAAAGGAGGATTTTTTTCATTGTAAAGGAGTTAATGGTGATCAAAATAGCTTACAAAGGTACAAAGTTAAGCTATTTTTTGTCCGAAATAAAAAAGACAAACCTTCGGGTTTGCCTTTAAGTATATCATATTGATTTGATGACTAATTGTTGTCGATTTCGATTTCCACCTTCAGGTTGTTGGCAGCACTGTTTACTTCAATGCTTTTTTGTTCCGATTTGTATGAAATCAGGTCCGCTTTTATTTCGTGGGTGCCTGTGGTTACTTCGCTAATGGTAAAATTACCATCCAGATCGGTGTACACTTCGGTAGCGTTTTCGTCTAAGATAATTTTTACACCGGCCAAAGCTTCTCCGGTTACTTTGTCGAATACCTGACCACTGAGGGTGGTGGTGGCAGCAGGTGTTTCTACGTTGTCGTTGGTGGCAAAAGCGGTGGTAGCTGTAAGAACTACGATGGCGATGATGGCTAAGATATTTTTCATTTTTATTTTCTTTACGTTTTAGTGATGCAAAGAAAGATCATCCATGTTAAGCCAATATTAAATCAGGGTTATCTGTGTATAAAGTTTTGGGAAGACGGGAGTCGGGAGTGGGAAGTCCGAAGACCGAAGTCGGGAGACCGAAGACCGAAGTCGGGAGACCGAAGACCGAAGTCGGTAGATGGGAGTCGGGAGAAATTGGGCAAAAATACAAACACCTCCCCCTTCAAGCGTCCACACTTGAATTTTGAACCCCCTGGTTCAATTTTATGAACTTTTGTGCCCTTGACTAAAGTCGAAGGGCAATTGATGGGGACTTTGCTTTGTTTTAATCACAAACCCTTCGAGAACGCTGATCTTTTCTGATCCCACTGATCCCACTGAACTCTCCCGCTTCAAGCGTCTAGACTTGAATTTTGAACTCCCTGTTTCCATTTTATGAACTTTTTGTGCCCTTGACTAAAGTCGAAGGGCAATTGATGGGGATTTTGCTTTATTTTAATCACAAACCCTTCGAGAACTCTGATCTTTTCTGATCCCATTGATCCTATTGAACTCTCCCCCTTCAAGCGTCCAGACTTGAATTTTGAACACCCTGGTTAAATTTTATGAACTTTTTGTGCCCTTGACTAAAGTCGAAGGGCAACTTGAGTTTGGCTAATTTCTCACATAGAAGGGTGCTAAAACATTGAGGTTTTTTTTCATTTTGAAGGCTTGGTAACCTGATATGTTTGTTCACGAAGTCGTCGAAATTCATTCCAACTGCTTTGGCATGCAAATGGGCTCTAATATTGTTAAGTAAATCACCGGTGGTAATGCGGTCTTTATTTTCGTTCGTGTACCATTTTGGTCTTGGGATAGTTGGGTTATTTGATTTTTGATAAGTTCTGTGGCTGGCAATGTGTAATAAGGCGTAGGTGGCCGCAATAAAGGCAGGGACATTTACTGCCGATTTAATGTTTCTTACTTGTGCCTGACCACATCCCATCATTGATTTCTCTTCGCGAAAGTTGACCTCTATTTCCCATCTCCATAAGTAAGATTGAAGGAGTGTCTGTAGATTTAATTCTGTATCCGAGCAAATAAGATAGGCGGGTTGACGGTAGAGTATTTTCGATCCTTTTGTAAGTCTATAACCTAGCGGCCGTATTACAACTAACTTTAAGTCGTGATTTTGACCAGCAGATTTCCAACGTATATTGTTGATTACTTTTACATTAAATTCGTGTGTTTTTCCTGCTGCCCAAGCGTTTACTTCTTGCCATGGATACTCATCTGATTGTCGGATTTGCTCTGGTGTTGGAAGTTGTTCTCCATAAACGCGTTTCCTTCCTTTTTGAGGTTGTTTTTCCGGAATCGTAAACAATCGTGTGTCTTTTCTAATTCTGCCTATCAGCGTAACCCTTTGTGGTAGATTTTTCAATACCTCTCCATTTGTATAACTCCCATCAACACTTAAGATCAGTTGTTTGTCAGTTGCCCCCTGGGTATCTAAATTTCCCCTGAGTAATTTGATTCGATCACTACCCTGTTTGCTTAGTTTGGCAATTTTCTTTTCTTCATTATACTGTGTAACCTCTTGCTGGGCAGCATTTTTCTTTGGACGAAGTACTGTTGGGCAGTGATGAAAATCAACAGGAATAGCCCTGGATTGACCTATCTCACCATCAATTGCCAAGGCCATTGAAACCTGAATAAAACGCTGACCCCAAATAAAATTAGTATGAAAAGGAGGGCCTAGGGGATCTCTTCTCCATGCAGTACCAGGTATCTTTTTCCCTGTCTTCTTAATTATTGTATCATCCATGTGTGCAATAATATGGCTGCATTCTGAGGTTTCTTTTAGAACATTAGCTTGTATAACATTCATTATTTTCTCAATATTAATCCGATTCTGACTAAAGAGTCGATAGGCTGATGACCAATCATGAAACTGATGTCCTGCTGCGGATAGCATTCCTGTTACTGTGTGGCGTCCCATGCAATTTAGACTTCCATACATAAGTTCTCTTGATCGTTTCCACGACTCATGATTGGAGAAAGCACAATGACATTCGTTTATCAAGCTATCCAATTCATCAATCAGGTCTCTTTTGAGCGTTTTTTTTTAGTCTCCGATTCTATCGGATTAGGCCTTTTTAGAACCATTTTTTTCCTGTTCTCAATAACCCATTCGACAACTTCTCCTTTCTCAAATTCCATTGCTTGCGCAACGGCAGATGGGAAATTAATATACCATTGTTCACTGGATTCTCTTTTAATTAGTTGGATTTTTGTTGGATATCCCATGATAATTTAAATTTAATGTATCTAGTTGTATAACTAGATTCAAAACTATAAAAAAAAGTCAAAAGATCTACATTCTTTTGACTTTTTTTATCTAGTTAAATCCAAACTCAAGGTGCCCTTGACTAAAGTCGAAGGGCAATTGATGGGGACTTTGCTTTATTTTTATCACAAACCCTTCGAGAACGCTGATCTTTTCTGATCCCATTGATCTTTTTGATCCCATTGATCCCATTGATCTTTTTGATCCCATTGATCCCACTGATCCCCAATCTTTTCCCGATTTATTCCGGTTGGTGTTGCGAACGCAACAGGTCGTTTACCGTTTTTACAGGATTGAAGGTGATGATGGGTGTTTCCACAAAAATGGTGATCCAGTCGGCCATGGCTCCGTTCCACAATCCGGGTAATTCCATGGCTTTGAGGTTTTTGCCGTCTTTTGATTTAAGGGAGATGAAGCCGGTGTCGGGGTCAACAAAATCAAGCAGGTTGAATTTGTCGCCGATAAAATTATACACTCCGCACACCAAATCCACGGGGTTGAAGTGGGTGGCTTTGTTCACAATTTCCTTCTGGCCTTTGTCGGTGAAATCAATTTGCGATGATTCAACTATTTGCAGGGATTTCTCTCCGTTTTCGTTCATCACCCAAAAGGGACCTCCACCGGGTTCGCCTTCGTTTTTCACCATACCGCAAATGCGCATGGGTCGGTTGAGCTTATTGAACAGGAAGTCAATTTTTTCCATTTTTTCGTATCCTTCAAAGGCGTCGGGAATGTCGATGCTTAGTTGGGTTTTGGCAAATTCGGTGATGTTTTGAAGGGTTTGGTCGTCCATATCTCCATCATCGAGGATATCCAAAAAATCGAAGGTTTGTTCCTGAAGTTGGATGAGAAGTCCCCCGATGGCCTTTTTATAAATATAGGTTTCGTTTCGCAGTCGATCGGGGACAATATTGTCGATGTTTTTAATGAAAATGATGTCGTTGTCGAGTTCGTTCAGGTTGTGAATGAGTGCTCCGTGGCCACCCGGACGGAACAGCAAGCTGCCGTCGTTGTTGCGAAAGGGTTCGTTTTCTTCGTTTACGGCAATGGTGTCGGTGGAGGGTTTTTGCTGACTGAAACTCACCTCAAATTTGGTGTGGTATTCTTCTTCAATCAAATACCCTTTTTTTGAATGAGTTTCTTCAAATTTAGATTGGTGTTCAGGCGAAACGGTAAAATGAATCCGGGATTGTTTTTCGTCGTTGGTGGCATATACGGCCGCTTCAACCAGATGTTCTTCCATGGAGGTACGTGCACCGCTTGGGTAGTCGTGAAACATGAGCAATCCTTTGGGAAGTCCTGCATAATTGAGGCCATCTTCGTTGAGGAGTCCGTCGATAATGGTGTTGTAATCCTGGTTGTGAAGGAGTTCGTCCAAGTTGAGACCTTTTTCCGAAAAACGCTCACTCAATGAAGCATAAAAGGCAAACTGTGGCAAGTGTTTAAAAAAGTGGTGAACAGAATTGAAACCTTTATCTTTTTCGAGGTTGGCTTGTTGCGCTTCGGGGTTCATTTCGCGAAATTCAAACAAATGTTTAAACATGCGGGATGCAGCACCGGAGGCCGGAACAAACTTTAGTATATTGTAATCTTGGTGCTGATCGTTGAAAATGGTCACCAGATTATTTACTGCTATTTTTGACAACTGATGAAGTCCATTTCCGGGAGTGGCGGGTGCCACAAGTCGTGCATAGGGAAATCCCGCTTTAAAGCTATTGATTTGGTTGGTCACTTGTTCGGGCTCAATGCCTTTGGCGGCCATTTGGGCAAGGTCGTTTTGATTAAACATGGTCGATGAATTTAGATGGATAAAAATAGGCAAATCTTTTGGTATGCATGGTTTCCCTAAGGTTAATTTTTAAAAAAATCGGAGTGTCAGCCTTTTTACAAAAGTCTCCGGGGGATTAATTGTCATGTAAACAGGATATTAGTCATAATGGCGCCATCGGTTGTTTTTGCAGGAAGTCGAAATATTAAAAAAGCAATTTTTTTGTGCCCATGTTATGTGGATTAAAAGAAAAATACACTATTTTTGCCACCTCAATTTTAGGCCCAGGTGGTGAAATTGGTAGACACGCCAGCTTGAGGGGCTGGTGACCTTAAGGTTGTGCAAGTTCGACTCTTGTCCTGGGCACTACCACAAAGAAAATCTAAAATTGACGTTCATACATTGAATGCTTGCCCAAGTGGCGGAATTGGTAGACGCGCTACATTCAGGGTGTAGTGACCGCACGGTCGTGAAAGTTCGAGTCTTTTCTTGGGCACCCAAACCTCAGTATCATTCAGGTGATATTGGGGTTTTTTTGTGTTTGGACGTTTCCATATTTTAGATTGAGTTTGACATTTTAGTTGATCTCTTTTTCGATTTTTCCCGCGATGTACCGTCATGATGTAGTTCAAGATCAGGTGATTTATTTTTTGAAGAAGTGATTTGTCTTTCTGACAAACCAACCGGTTTGACCAATTTCCTGTTCGTATTCGGTGCGCATCTACCAGATTGTTTTCGTGAAAACACGTGGAGCAGGTTTGTCCTCTATCGTAGGAGATTTTTGTGCACCCCCCTCCATAGAACAAAAAATATTCCTAGCTTTACCACACCAAAAAACCGATGATCCATTACAATGAAACAAGGAGCTGATTTCAATCATTTAGAAATATTTAAAGATGGATATGTTCCACGTAATGAGGCATAAAGAAAGGTTGAATAGTTTTTTTGCGGAGAGGGTATTAAGGAATTATAATCAGATGTGGATATGCATGATCGTTGTTCCTTAAACAACAACAAATCCCACAAAATTGAAAATTGCATGACAATAGAAGATTTAGGATATAATGACACTTTCCATAAACTAAGAAAAGAAAAGAATCTTGAGGATTTTGAAATTGGACGAATAATAGCCGAACACAAGGAAAGGTATATTGTTAAGAACGAGAAGGGGGAATTTGAAGCTGAGATTACGGGAAACCTTAGGTTCACTGCTAGAAGTCGTGAAGACTTTCCTGCTGTGGGAGATTGGGTTGCGTTATTAAATTGTGATGCTGATTTGGTCATCATTCATAGCATTATCCCGCGAATATCAACCCTTTCAAGACAAGCAGTCGGGAAGTTTGGTGAAGCGCAAATAATTGCAGCCAACATAGATTTTGCCCTTTTGGTTCAAGCCGTGGATAGAGATTTTAATATAAATCGACTTGAACGATATTTAACCATTTGTTATTCTTCAAAAGTAAGTCCCATTATTGTTCTCACTAAAACCGATTTGATTGAACCTCAAAACCTAAACGAAATAGTTGAAAATATTCAACAACGGATAAAGAATATTCCAATTCTCGCCATCAGCAACGAAACGAAGAGCGGTTATGACTCCATAAGAGGATTAATAGAAAGAGGAAAGACCTATTGCTTACTTGGCTCTTCGGGTGTGGGTAAATCAACATTGATGAACAACCTTTCGGGCAAGAACATCATGAAAACAAATGCTATAAGTAAAAGCACAAATAAAGGCAGGCATATTACCAGTCACCGGGAATTAACCGTTTTAGAAAGTGGAGGAATACTTATTGATAATCCGGGCATGAGAGAAATTGGAATTATTGATTCTGCAGATGGACTAGAAAACACTTTTGATCAAATTTTCAGTTTTTCACAGAAATGTAAATTTGCAGATTGCACCCACACCAACGAGATTGGTTGTGCTGTAATTGAGGCAGTTGACCGGGGAGAGATTGATCGTAAATCCTATGAGAATTTTTTGAAAATTGAAAGGGAAAAAGACCATTTCGACCTTACTGTTGCCGAAAAAAGGAAAAAAGAAAAATCATTCGGAAAAATGGTAAAGAACTTTAAAACTGACATTCGGAAAATAAGTACTAAGCACAATAAATAGAGTACTGACGGCGCATGCCACCATACAAGCTACATGTTCTTGCCTTCTTCGGTACTTGCAAGATGAATAACCTGAACCCAAGCACGCGGCTCAGGAAAGTACTCCGGGTCATTCCTGATTATCCCGTCAATAAGTTGATACACCTGTTCTTGCAAAATTTACAGCTCTAGCCTGGCAATGGAATGGGTGTGGTTGGTTAGTTGGAAACTTTTTTTTTGGCCTCAAATTATTTTTGCTTTTTCGATTTTTTTTCGTCTTTTGTTTTTTCAGGTGATTGGTAATAACCCGCTCTGCTGAGCAGGTGGTCCAAATTGGCGATGCCATAAACCATGATGGCGGTGGCAATGGTGGCTTGTTCCTGATATTCGGGAATACTTTTGGTGTACAAGTCGCGTTCGGTATGCCAGATTTCTCCGTAATTGAAGTTATACCCTTTGGGATCCCGGCAGTTGAAACCGATGGTCGGCACACCTTCCACGGCAAAGGGACCGCTGTCGGTGCCCCAGGGCTTGGTTGGCTTTTTACGTGGTTCACGGGTTTCGACGGAAAAGGGAAAATCGGGGTTCACCAGGTTGATGGGGGCACATATTTCCTCGAAATCGGCCCTCATGGCGTCGGGAACACTCACGCTCACCGGAACGGTGGGACCTCCGTCGCGGTTCACCATATTGGAAATCTTAGCTAATCTTTCCGGATGGTTGTCCACCCAAAACTGCGAGCCCAACAAACCAAATTCTTCACCTGCCCACAAAATGGCCAGAATGGTTCGTTTGGGTTTGCCTCCGGCTTCCATGATCATGCGGGCTGCTTCGATGGTTACGGATGCGCCTGAGCCATCGTCCACACCACCGGTGGCCACATCATAAGCATCCAAATGACCGCTCATGATGACGTACTCATCCGGAAATTCCGTCCCGGGAATGATGCCAATCACGCTGTGATAGGGTACCGGTCCCAGTTTAAAATGGTTTCTGATATCGAATTCCAGTTGGAAATAGCGGCGTTCCTCAGCCATCTGGCGAATAATCTGGTATTGGTGTTCATCCAGTTTGATGTCGGGAACCGTCGGAAGGGTTTCGAAGGTCATGTCCATAATGTTTTTTCGGTCGTATAACACACGGATGGGGGTTTTCGCCGACTGAACAATCCCCAGAATTCCGGCTTCGCGCATTTCTTTGTAAAACAATGCCGGTTCTTCAATCAGGGGAATCTCCTCTTTTTGCGCAATTTTTGTGCCTTTGTTGTTTCTGTTTTCCTTTCTGATTTCCTTGTTTTTCGCTGCAATGGCTTCGTTTTCTTTTTTAATGGAATCGCGGAGGATGTCGCCCTTTTCGGAGTAATCGATGGGCCAGCCGGTACTTTCTCCGTCGATGAGCACCCAAGCACCTTTCAGGGCGCCTTTCATGCGATCGAATTCCGCCTGATTTTTGGGCTCGATGAGCACATGCCCCCGCTGAACGCCTTTGGTGCCTGAAGTGTACGACGGCGTGGCAAAATGCAGGGTCATGCCTTCGTCGGACAACATACGTCCGAACCAGGGACCGCGGTTGAAGCCAACAGGAAGTGATCCGGCTTCCTCCATCACCACATCCATGCCCCACGACATGAACTGATTGGCTACCCAAAAGGCCGCGTTATCGTAAGCGTCTGAGCCAATGGGTCGGCCCCCGAAGCGATTACAAAGCACATCCAACTGGTGCATGGTTTGGTTGTCGGTTTGGGCAATTTCAATCATTTTGGTGATCACCGGATCGTTGGTGACCTGATTGGATTTCTGATCCTGAGCATTTCCCGAAAGGGAGCTCGCCAAAACTAAAAGCAGGAGGGAGGTAATGAATTTCATGCGTGATGAGTGGTGTTAAATATTAATTATTGATAGCCCATTCCACGGCTTTTTCAGCGTGAATGGCGGTGGTGTCGAAAACCGGAATTTCCACGTCGGTGGATTGAATGAGGAGGGGTATTTCGGTGCAACCCAGAATGACGCCTTGTGCCCCTCGCTTGGTCAGCTCTTGAATGATTTGTTTGAATACTTCACGGCTTTCATCGAGGATTTTGCCCTGAACCAATTCTTCGTAAATAATACGATGTACCTGATGGCGGTCGTTTTCATCCGGAACGATCACTTCAATACCAAAATGGTCGGTGATATATTTTTTGTAAAAATCCTTTTCCATGGTAAATTTTGTTCCCAAAAGGGCCACCTTGGTCAGGTTTTGCTCTGCTATGGCCATTCCCGTGGCTTCGGCAATGTGCAGAAAAGGGATGGAAATATGTGCCACGATGGCTTCGCTGCACAGGTGCATGGTGTTGGTGCAAAGCACCACCAGGTCGGCTCCGGCAGCTTCGAGTTGTTGGGCGGCTTGCACCATCAATCCATCGAGGGTGGCCCAATCGCCCTGGTGCTGGAGTTTTTCAATTTCTGCAAAATCAACTGTTACCATGATGCTTTTACATGAATGGAATCCACCAAGTAATTGCCTTACTTTCAGGTTGATGAGTTCGTAATACACAACGGATGATTCCCAGCTCATTCCGCCAATTAACCCGATGGTTTTCATGTTGGGTAGTTTTACTTCGTACTTTTGTTTAACGACCTCCAAATATAGGGCAATATCCATTACCACGGCCATTAAAAAGCCGGACAATGTTGGTTGGCAAACAGGTTAAAGTTGCGATCAGGAAAATTCCTCAGATAAAAAACATGGCCACACCGGCCACGCTAATCACGGCGCCGATGATTTCTTTCAGGGTAACTTTTTGTTTGAACAAAAAATAGGAAGGGGCAATGATAATCACCGGAACGATGGCCATCAGGGTTGCGGCAACTCCGGCCGGGGCGTGTTGAATGGCGATCATGGAAAAAGTAACTCCCAGAAATGGACCAAAAAACGATCCGATGGCAATTCCGCCCATGGGCCTTTTCTGAATGAGTGTTACCCGCACCTGTCGCCATTTGCGGAGTATGGTAATCAAAAATGCAAAACCGGCCATGCCGGCAATAATTCTGATTTGTGTGGCGGCAAGTGGGTCGTAATCGCCCATGCCCAACTTGCTCAATACCAGCCCACCGGCTTGTCCCATAGCTCCCAAAAAAGCAAAAATCAGTCCCTTGGCGGGATAGTTAAACGAAACCCTTTTGCCTTTAACGGGTTTGCCCAAAATGGTGAGGGTAATGCCAAAAATCACCAGCATCATCCCCAACCAGCTGTTGCGGGTAAGCGATTCGTCCAGAACAAAATAGCTGAGTATGGCGGTGGCGGGTGGCGCCAATGTCATGATAAGCATGGCCACCCGCGAACCAATGGTGGTGTAGGAAGCGAACAGAAACAGGTCGCCCAAAACAAAGCCCAAAAGCCCTGATATCGTGAGCCATAACCAGGCACTTGCCGACGCATCGGTGGGAAAAAACAAGCCTCTGGTGAAATAGGTGACGCCACTAACAAGGAAAAATGCGGTGGTCAACCGAATGATATTTACCGGATAGGTTCCTACTTTTTTGGTGGCAAATTCGAATGCCAGAGCAGTGATGGTCCAAAAAACTGCCGTGATCAGGGCTGCAATTTCGCCGTAATAGGTCGCTATCATGTGGATCGTTTTGAGCGTGCAAATGTAGGCGATTTTGTCATTGGAAAAGAACGGTTCGCACTGATGTGATTTAACTATTTGTAAACGTTTCTAATTCAGGCATCGGACTGTTTGTCAGGAATTCACTATTTTTGCAAAAAAAATAATTAATCCTATGAGCGAAAAAATAAATGTAACCTGGAGTGGCGAAATGGCTTTCGAGGCTGAGGTAAACGATTTTAAAATGAAACTGGATGCCGAAGAACGTGTAGGCGGTAAAAATGGCGGACCACGTCCCAAGCCATTAACTCTGGTGTCGTTGGGTGGTTGCACCGGAATGGATGTGATTTCCATTTTGGCAAAGATGCGCGTAGTTCCCGATGCATTTGATGTGCAAGTTTCGGGCGAACTTACCGAAGAACATCCCAAATACTACCACAAAATTCATATTGTGTATAAATTTAAGGGCAACGACCTGCCCATGGACAAATTAGAGAAAGCTGTCACCCTGTCGCAGGACCGCTATTGCGGCGTGAGCGAAATGTTGCGCAGGGCAGCTACCCTTACCCATGAAATCGTGGTCGAATAATCCTTGTACTATCCTATCAAAGAAACTTGTCGCCTGCGGCAGGTTTTTTTTGTGTGCGGTCTTTTCTGTGAATTTACCAAATTGTTTACCTTTAACCCTGTTTTTATCAAAACTTATCGAGATGAAAAAGGGAGTTTTACTATTGGTTGTTTTCGCATGTACCCTATCCACATTTGCCCAGAGGGTTGATACCGATGAAGCCACGCAAGTGGCCGTTCAATTTTGGAAGAGTCATGGTTTTAGTAACAACGCCACCGCACCCACGGTGGTTATGGCTACACCTGTAAGCTACAACAATGAAGTAATTTATTATCAAATAGATATGTCGCCACAGGACTGGATATTGGTGTCGGCAACCAAAGCATCCGTTCCGGTGTTGGCATACTCGCCCACAGGGAGTTTTGTCGCCGATAGTTTGCCCGAAAACTGTGAAGCCTGGATAGGGCAGTATCAACAAAAACTGGCTGAAATCATCGATAAACAACTACCATCTACACCCGAAATCGATGGGCAATGGCAAGAGGTATTGCATGGCAATGGATTGGTGAAGACCAGAGGCGTCGAGCCTTTTCTCACTTCCCTCTGGGATCAGGGACGCTATTACAACGACATGTGTCCGGCGGATCCTGCCGGTCCTGGAGGCCATTGTTATGCAGGTTGTGTGCCCACCGCCATGGGACAAATATGTAATTACTTCCGGTGGCCCAACACCGGTTTGGGCTCATATGCCTACGACGACCCGGTATATGGAACACTCAGTGCTGATTTTGAAAACACTACCTACCGTTGGGACGAAATGGCCACTTCGCTGAATGGGCAAAATCTGGCTGTGGCTGAATTGCTTTTTCATTTGGGTGTTTCGTGCGACCTGGTATATGGTCCCGATGGATCTGGCATGTACAACCACAAAGCGGCCTATGCCCTGCGTACTTTCTTTAAATACGATCCGGCCACCGAATACGTGTATCGCGACAGCACCTCCATGGACTGGGACAGTCTGTTGGTGAGCCATTTGGACAGACGAATCCCCATGTATTACGCCGGATGGTCGGTACCCAACATCAACGGACATGCTTTTGTGGTGGATGGATATCAGGACGACAATTACTACCATTTCAACTGGGGTTGGAGTGGTTCGGCCAATGGCTATTTCTATACCAACGCACTCAATCCTTCAGGAAGTAATTTTAATCTGGCACAGGAGCTGATTATCAATGCAGTGCCCGATTCGGCACTCTATGATTATCCCTCAGGTTGCTCCGGATATGCGGAGCTGACCACTACCGGAGGAACCATCGATGACGGCAGTGGTCCTTTGTACAATTACCAGCCGGGTACCGATTGTAGTTGGCTCATCATGCCGGCAGATTCGGTGTCGTCCATTACCCTGAGTTTTCTCGAGTTTGATTTGTCGGCGGGCGATACGCTTTATATTTACAACGGAAACTCGGCACAAGCACCTTTTTTGGCAGCTTTGAGTGGCGACTTGCTTCCCAACGATATAATCATCGAAGGAGACGAAGTATTTGTGCATTTTATGGGGCAATCGCCGACAGGCTCCAAGGGTTGGCTCATGGGTTTTGACTCGGAAATCCCGGTGTATTGCAGCTCCAATGGCATGTTGAGCGATTTTTCGGGAGAATTTTCGGATGGAAGCGGCCCCCGCGATTACCACAATGCATCGGCCTGCATGTGGATGATAGCACCTCCGGAAGTAGAAACCATTGAGTTGCGATTTCAATCGTTTGATACGGAGCCGGAAAACGATGTGGTAAAAGTATATGATAGCAATACCTTGTTGGGCGAATTTTCAGGAAATGAAATACCTCCAACCCTGGTTGCCTACAGTGGCTATATGTTCGTGGTTTTTACCACCAATTTCAACATTACGGCGCCGGGCTGGAGGGCAAGCTATGTTACTAATTTGGTGGGGTTGCCTGATATCGGGCAGGAGATGCAAAATTTAACTGTATTTCCCAATCCTGCCCATCATCAACTGGTGATGCAAACCACACAGAAGTCAGGCAAACATGTTTTCGAACTTATTGACTGCGCTGGTAGGGTTGTAGCCCATCAGGTTTCCGAACAATCGAGGGTAATTTTAAACGTGGAAGCTTTGTCGCGAGGAATGTATTATGCCCGGTTACGAGATAATAGTGGCGTGGAGTTGATGAAGGTGATAATTCAGTAATAAAATCGGGTGTAAGTTATTGAATATGAAATTACTACAAAATATGTTGTTGGCATCGACACTAACATTGTTGATGCCGGTAGGGTTTGCTCAAACCAAAGTGATGACCTTCAATATCCGGTACGATACACCCAACGATGGGGACAATTGGTGGGAGAACCGCAAAACAGGGGTGGTGGAAATGATCGACTACTATCATCCGGAAATTGTAGGTGTTCAGGAAGCTTTGATACAACAACTGAGCTATCTGAATGACCATTTGGCAGCTTATAATTATGTTGGTGTTGGCAGAGATGATGGCAAGGAAAAAGGCGAGTTTTCAGCCATCCTGTTCGATACCACGAAGCTCGACTTGGTGGAAACCCAAACTTTTTGGTTGTCGCCAACCCCCGACACCGTTTCTGTGGGCTGGGATGCCGCCATGGAACGCATCTGTACCTACGGCGTTTTTTTAAGAAGGGATTTAAAGGATACCCTCTTTGTTTTCAACTGTCACTACGACCATATCGGAGAAATCGCCCGCAGGATGTCATCTCTGCTCATTTTGGATAAAATCAAGGAATTCGGATTGTCCGACAAACAGGTAGTTGTCATGGGCGATTTGAACAGCGAACCGGAAGAGAAACCCATCCGGGTGTTTCGCGAGGAACTCAAGGATGCCCATGAGATATCCGAGCAGCCACCCTATGGTCCCGAGGGTACATTTAATGGTTTTGAAATAGATTCTATCGTATCCCGACGCATTGACTATGTGCTTACGAAAAACCTGAATGTCACGAGCTACCGCCATGTGGACGACCGACGCAGGAACAACTTGTATTTGTCGGATCATTTGCCGGTGATGGTGGAGGTGTCTGTTTTGTCGGATTAGAAAATCCGTGGAAATAGTTCAAACTTTTTGGGAAAAATAGTTTTTGATAAAAATGGGTAATCAATGGGAAAAAGATATCAAAACTCAAAGAAGATGTTCATGTGGTTGTGTTGAGAATCCACGATACCAATATCCAGACCGATCTTTGTGAGAAACAATAAATGTAAGCTGATGTAAATTAAGCAGTTGATAAAAGGGATACAGATTTTCAAAGAAAAGAACACGACTTCCCGAATCTACGGAAAAATGGGGATGGAAATTTCACCATTTAGGCATTCCGACCGAAAAACGGATGCCAAACGAAAGGTGTATTGCAAAATATAAATTCTACGTCTCAGGATTCGATTTCAGTCCGTATGGCGTTGAATGGATGAGGTTTGAGAAGGATAGTCCCATGGATGAACTAATAAAAAACCTTCCACATCTGGCTTTTGTTGTTCCTGATTTGGATTTTGAATTGGCTCAATGGGATTTTAAAATTCTGGCAGAGCCAAACCTGCCTTAGGAAGGTATTCGTGTTGCCATGGGTGTGCATCTTGGAGCGCCAATCGAGTTGATGTAGTTTGAAGCACCGAAACAAATCAGTCGTTAGAAGTATTTTTTCTTGACGCTTTCCGGATATGTAAGCACCAATTATTTGTGGTGTGCACCATAAATCTGCCACTTTTGCACCTTTGGTAAATGGGGTAAGAATGTGCATTCCATTACCAAAACACCACATCAGGATGGGATTTTATTGATCATCTCTGATTCGCTCAAATAAACAAAAATTTGCCTTTCTCAAAAAAAAAATTATATTGCCCCCCTTGTCAGCGAAATTGGCTGATAAATGGAACGTTTTTATCTGCGATCCTGTGAGTATATCATTCTGAATTGAAATAATTTTATACATCAAATTATGCATATAATCGACATTATTGTTTTTATCATTTATTTTATCCTAATGCTCGGTGTGGGCATTTATTTTTTTAGAAAAAATGAAAGTGTTGAAGATTATTACGTTGGCGGACGGTCTATGGGAAGTTGGCATATTGGATTGTCGGTGGTGGCTACGGATGTGGGCGGAGGCTTTTCAATTGGTCTTGGCGGGTTGGGATTTACCATCGGTCTGGCCGGTTCGTGGATGCTCTTCACCGGATTGGTCGGTGCCTGGTTAAGTGCCGTGGTGCTCATCCCCATCGTTAGTAAACTAAGCGACAAACATAAGTTTTTTACCTTGCCCCATTTGTTCGGACATTTTTACAATGGCAAAGTAGCCATGATGGCGGGCATAATTTCGGCCATTGGTTATATTGGTTTTACCAGTTCGCAATTGTTGGCCGGAGCAAAACTGGCATCTGCCACTTTCGTGGAAATAGATTTTCTCACCGCACTCATCATCATGGGCGTGATTGCCGTAATTTATACCGGTATCGGAGGTATGAAAGCCGTAATTTACACCGACACCATCCAGTGGATCATCCTCATGTCGGGACTGATATTTATCGGGATCCCGATTTCCTATTATGCCATTGGTGGAATGGATACCATCAAAGCTACAGTGGGTCCCGAATTCCTTTCCATGGGCAATGTCAGCTGGCAACAGTTGGTAAATTGGGCTATTACCATCATCCCCATTTGGTTTGTGGGCATGACCCTTTACCAACGAATTTATGCTTCCAAAAGCGAAAAACAAGCCAAAAAAGCCTGGTTTATAGCCGGATTGTTCGAGTGGCCATTGATGGCATTTATGGGGGTTATTTTGGGATTGTTTTCACGGGTAGCGTTTCAAAATGGCATGTTTGCAGAGGTGGGCTATTCGGTTACCGCAGGCATGGATCCTGAGATGGGCTTGCCGGTACTGTTGAATACGGTGTTGCCTGTCGGACTGATGGGGCTCATGCTTTCAGCATATTTTTCTGCTGTTTTATCTACGGCTGACAGTTGTTTGATGGCCGCGTCAGGTAATGTACAAACGGACATATTAAGTAAGTTGTTCAAATTTAAACAAGACAGAAAATCGCAATTGGTAGCCTCGCAAGTGGTAACGCTCAGCATTGGCGTGTTGGCGTTGTTACTGGCTTCCTACATGACCAATGTGCTCGAACTGATGCTTTATTCTTATGCCTTCATGGTCTCCGGATTATTTGTCCCCATTTTGGTGGCATTGTACGGCAAACGACCTAATTCTCTCGCCGCCATATTATCCATGTTAATTGGAGGTACGACCACGGTGGTGTTAATAGTTTCTAATATGGCGTTACCCCTTGGTTTGGATGCCAACATATTTGGTATTACAGCGTCTGCCGTAGTATATTTTTCCGTAACTTTTCTTTCTCAAAAAGTAACTGCATGATAACAAATATTGTTAAGCTGAGACATGAACTCCATCAGCACCCGGAAGTTTCAAATGATGAATTGAAAACTTCCGAACGAATTGAAAACTTTATTAGGCTTTTTCATCCTGATGAAATAATAACGTTGGGGAAAACGGGAAAAGCTTTTGTGTTCAAAGGAAAAGAATCCGGTAGTACCTCAGTTTTCAGGGCCGAATTGGATGCTCTGCCCATTCAGGAAATATCTTCATTGCCTTATGCTTCAGTCAACCAGCAAGTTGCCCACATGTGTGGTCACGATGGACACATGGCCATCCTGGCAGGCTTGGCCCAAAAAATTGCCACTCATCCTCCCAAATACGGAAAAGTGGTGTTGCTCTTTCAGCCTGCCGAAGAAGTGGAGCAAGGTGCCCGTGATGTGGTGGAAAATCCTTTGTTTAAGGAACTAAAGCCCGACTATGTTTTTGCCCTGCACAACATTCCGGGCGTTGAGAAACACCACATTGTCATGAAAAGCGGCAGCTTTTCGGCTGCCTCCAAAGGGATGACCATCCGGCTTTTTGGCAAAACATCCCATGCCGCAGAGCCCGAAAATGGCATCAGTCCGGCCAATGCCATTTCACTCATCATTCAGCAATTGAATGCGTTGGTAAAAGATCCCCACCTTTTTTCCGACCTCACTTTACTCACCATTATTCATATCCGACTGGGCGAAATATCCTTTGGCACCTCGCCCGGTTATGCCGAAATGCAGGTGACGTTGAGGTCGTTTGAGAATAGTGACATGGAATTGCTAACTTCTCGTTCAGAAAAAATAATTCGTGACATTGCAACAGCAGAAAAGCTGAAATGCGAAATTTCTTATTCGGAAGAATTTCCGGCCAGTGTAAACGAAAGTACTTGCATGAGGTATGTTGAAGCGTCGGCCAATCATAACAAACTGACCATTCAAACTTTGGAGAAACCCTTTAAGTGGTCGGAAGATTTTGGCTACTTTAGCCAACAATACAAGAGTTGCTTGTTTGGTTTGGGATCGGGTCTTTCGCAACCACCTCTGCATAATCCCGATTACGATTTTCCTGATGAAATTATAAATACAGGTGTTAACATCTTTTACGGTATTTACGAACAAATTAATTTGAAAAATGACCAATAGCTCCATTATAACTATTGACGAAAATGCGGTGCAAAATAATGTATCATTTTTAAAAAAGAAAATGGGCAAAAAAGTGGTCATCTCTGCGGTGGTCAAAGCCAATGCCTATGGCCATGGTATAGAGCAGATTGTCCCGCTTTTCGAAAAGTATGGCATCAACCATTTTTCAGTTTTTAGCTACAGCGAAGCTTTGAGGGTTTATCACTGTCTGGAGACACCTCAAACCATCGTGATTATGGGTTGGATTCCCAATGAAAAGATGGCCGATGTCATTGAAAAAGGCATCGAATTCTTTGTTTTTAATCTCGAACGTTTGGAGCTGGCCCTGGAAACAGCCAAGCAGATGAACCTGGTAGCACGTCTTCACCTTGAAGTGGAAACCGGAATGAACCGCTCAGGTTTGGAGACCCAGGAATTGAATGAGGCCATTTCTCTCATCAAAGATAACCCTGATTACTTGCAGGTAGCCGGGTTTTGTACTCATCTGGCAGGTGCCGAGAGTATCTCCAACCATCCGCGTATTCAGAAGCAGTTGAAAAAGTACCAAAAAATGTTGACCATACTGGAAACTGCCGGCATCGAGCCGGGATACAGGCATGTGGCCAATTCTGCTGCTTCGTTTATTTATCCTAAAGCACGCATGGACCTGGTTCGCATTGGCATCATGATTTACGGATATTGGTCGAGTATCGAGGTATTTATTCAATACAGCCACTACAAGGTCAATAAAACCGATCCCTTGCAGCGCATACTCAGTTGGAAAAGCAAGATAATGGCCATTAAAACAGTGAAATACGGCGAATTCGTGAGTTATGGAATTTCGTATCTGGCCCAATCGGATGTGAAAACGGCACTTATCCCCATTGGATATGCTTCGGGATACAGCAGGTCGCTGAGCAACAAGGGTTTGGTTATCATCAACGGACACCGGTGTGGCGTTATCGGGGTGGTAAATATGAACATGATTATTGCAGATATTTCGCATGTGCCCTCCGCGCAAGAAGGCGATGAGGTGGTGATCATTGGCAAACAAGACCACCTGGAAATCAAGGTAAGTGCCTTTAGCGATATCAGCGATCAGCTCAACTACGAAGTGCTGGCTCATTTGTCGGAGTCGATTAAACGTACGGTGGTGGCGTGTGGGTAGGGGATTTATTGCGTGTTTCAAAAACAGCAAAGTTTGTAGTACTTGAATTCGACTATACTGGTTTGCCACTATTGAATACTAGGACTAAAGTGGGCGTTGTATTGATACCAGGATTTGGAAAGTATTTGTTATGTGAAAAAAAAGTAAGCAAATTTTTTTGTCTGATTACCAAATTTTTATAATTTTAGGGTGTTCAATTGAATAACCACCGGAGGTGGCGCATAATGTTTATGTTTTATTGCCGCCTTTAAAGTTTTTCGTAATATAGATGCTTTGGGCAATAAACCCATTTGATAAAGGTTAAATGCGGTTGTAAATAGCACGAAAAATGTAAAATTAGGACTGCATCGTGGCCAATATTTAGGAGAATTGAAGGTGGACATCGTTATCCAAAATAATAAATTAAAAGCTATTGCCATGACAAAAAGAACAATTCATTTTCTGCTGATAGGTTTGTTCTCTTCCTTGTTGCTTGCCTCTACATGCGAAGACGAAAACACAACACCCGAGAGTACCACGGGAACATTTACCGATCTCCGAGATGGTAAAACTTACAATTGGAAAAAAATCGGCGAGCAAGTCTGGATGACACAAAATCTGGCTTTTCAGACAGCACAAAACTGTTGGGCATACAACAACGATGAGTCCAACGTGGAACAATATGGCTATTTGTATGCCTGGGATGCTGCCATGACCGCAGCACCCGAAGGCTGGCATGTGGCAACGGACACCGAATGGAAGAATTTACAAATGTTGTTGGGTTTAAGCCAAACAGATGCTGACGAATCAGGATGGATGGGCGACCAGGCTATAGTTTTGAAAAGTGTTGCAAGTTGGGACAACAATGGCGGAGGAAATGATTCTACCGGGTTTCACGCACAGGGTAGCGGATATTATTTAGGGGGCGGTTCATTTGGCCTTATGGGCACCAGTGGCATATGGTGGACAGCTACCGAAGCCACCGATTTCAATGTAAACTATGCTTGGTTGCGACAAATGAGCGCCAATAATGATGCAGTATATCGTGGCGTAAACGATAAAAGTTATGGGTATAGCATCAGGTGTGTGAGAGACTAGTTTTCATTATTATTGGTGGTGATTCCAATTTTGATCTGATAACAAATTTACGCGACCAATATTGGCTGCTGTCGGTTATATTAATCATTAACTAGAGGTTTTTTTACAACTTGCAAGGGTAAATTGACCAAAAACCCCTTCATCACACGAAAAACCTCTTCTCTTACCTCCTGTCGTGAGAGTATCAGGTCGTGCATGCCGTTTTTGATGGCTACGCGCCTTACCCGTTTTCCCAGCCTTAAGGCATATTTGGCTATGTCTTCTACATTCAAAACGGAATCAGCGCTCAGCATATCTTCACGAAAATTTCCCGGTTGCACACTTTTCGATGAATACATCACCAATATTGGAACCGGAATATGCACTCCCTTTTGCAGTGTTTTCTGTCCCGACCAAATGGCATGAACCCATCCCAAATCCACCGGCCAACCTTCAATGGGTTTAATGCGTGTGTCGAAATCCCATTCTCCCCGGTGCGCCTGATGCACACTTTCGCCGTATCCCCTTTTCAACCCTGCCGGAGATGGAAGGTTGGGAAATAGTTTGCCCAGGAAGGCTACCAACGGAAAGACTGCCTTTTCCGGCGCCGACATATTAAAATCAAGAAATGGGCTGTTGAGAATCAATGCTTTGATTGGTAATTTGTCTCGGAAATGATGACAGTACAGCGAGGCAATAAGCCCCCCGGTGGAGTGTCCCAAAAGGGCAATGTTTGTTAATCCTTTCTTTTGCATATGTTCCAATGCCAGTGTAATTTCTTCGAAATACTCTGACAAATCATGGGTGCCATTGGGTTTTTGGTGAGGTCGCATCGATCGTCCGTAACGGCGTAAATCCAAGGCAAAAAACTGAAATCCCCACGAAGCAATCTGCCGCGCCATATGTTCCTGGAAAAAATAATCATTGAATCCGTGCAAGTACAGGATGGCACAAGTTGTTCTTCCTTGAAAGGGATGTGTGTAGAGGGTAGCAGTGTTCTCTCCAAATTTATTGGTTTTCAATTTTAACGTGGTGGTAGTTCCCGGAAGTGGCTTCATCTGGAAAGGTTTTACAAAAATATCCTCAAAGGTAGGTTATTTGCCCGATTGTGGTTCATTCCTCCCCGAGATTTCATCTGACACCGGAAGTGCCCAACATGGCAGTTCTTTCTTATCTTTGCCCCATCTAAACACCTACTATGCCTACAACCGAACAACTTCAGTGGCTGCCTACAACACGCAAAGAAGTACTAGACCGGGGATGGGATCAACTCGATGTGATTCTTTTCAGCGGCGATGCATATATCGATCATCCTTCCTTTGGAACGGCCGTTATTGGTCGTATTTTGGAGGGTATGGGGCTGAAGGTGGCCATTGTGCCTCAGCCCAACTGGCGCGACGACCTGCGCGATTTTAAAAAACTGGGTCGCCCCCGTTTGTTTTTTGGCGTGTCGGCAGGGGTGATGGATTCCATGGTGAATCACTACACGGCCGGCAAGCGACTTCGGTCGAATGATGCCTATACCCCCGGAAATCGTTCAGGGTATCGTCCTGATTATCCAACCATTGTCTATTCCTCCATTCTGAAAAAACTTTATCCCGATGTGCCTATCGTGGCAGGTGGGGTGGAGGCTTCGCTGCGTCGCGTGACTCACTATGATTATTGGCAGGACAAGTTGTTGCCGTCCATGATCGTGCAAAGTGAAGCTGACCTCATTGTTTACGGCATGGGGGAGAAGCCCATCATGCAGGTGGTCGACTTGCTGGAGAAGGGTGTGCCTTTTCATAAAATAAACACGGTACCTCAAACGGTTTTCAAGGTGGATTCGATGGATCAGGTGCCGTTAAATAAAAAATGGGAAACCTTTGAATTGGCTTCACACGAAACATGCCTGGCCGATAAAGTGGCTTACGCCAAAAACTTCCGGGTTATTGAAACCGAGTCCAATACCATCCATGCCCGTCGTTTGCTGCAACGGGCCGGTGATAAAATTGTGGTGATCAATCCGGCCATTGCCTGGCTCGAAGAAAAGGAAATTGATTACATCTACGACTTACCTTATACGCGACGTCCGCATTTTAAGTACAGAGCCAAGGATCCCATTCCGGCCTACGAAATGATTAAATTTTCGGTGAACATGCACCGGGGTTGTTTCGGAGGGTGTAGCTTTTGTACTATTTCGGCCCATCAGGGAAAATTTATCTCTTCCCGTTCCGAACAATCCATTTTGGAAGAGGTGAAAAAGGTAGCCGAACTCCCTGATTTTAAAGGTCATTTGTCAGATTTGGGAGGTCCGTCGGCCAATATGTACAAAATGCAAGGCCGTGATTTGAGGCAATGCGAACTTTGTAAACGTCCTTCGTGTATCTGGCCGGCCATCTGCACCAACCTGGAAGCCGACCATGGTCCCATGCTCGAGTTATACAAAAAGGTGGATACCATTCCGGGAATTAAGAAAACGACCATCGGAAGTGGCATCAGGTACGATTTGCTCATGCCTGAGCGCAATAAAAATGGCGGAAAGTCCATGGATGAATACATCAAAGTGGTGGCCGAAAAGCATGTGTCCGGACGATTGAAAATTGCCCCGGAGCATACGGCTGATGAGGTAGTTCGCCTCATGCGCAAACCCCCTTTTGCTCTTTATGACGGTTTTAAAAAGAAATTCCTGAAAGCTTCGGAAAATGCAGGACTGAAACAGCAGATCATTCCTTATTTCATTTCCAGTCATCCGGGATGCACCGAAACCGACATGGCTCAATTGGCCATCGATACCAAGGAAGCCGGATTGCAACTAGAACAGGTTCAAGATTTTACCCCAACACCCATGACGACGGCCACGGTGATGTATTATTCAGGAATTAATCCGGATAATTTAAAACCTGTTTATACGGCCAAAACCGCCGCTGAAAAGAAAGCACAAAACATGTTTTTCTTTTGGTACAAGCCCGAGTTCAAAAATCAAATCAGGAAACGGTTGACACAGTTAAAGCGACCGGATATGGCCGTCCGATTGTTGGATAAAAAGCGTTAGACCATGTTGGTGAAAACGGCCTGAACGTCTTCGTCGTCTTCAATTTTTTCGAGCATTTTGTCGATATCCACCAATTGTTCTTCGGTGAATTCTACAGGTGTCGTGGGATAACGTTGGAGGCTCGACTTTTTTACTTGAATTCCCATATCTTCAATGCCTTTCATCAGGGAGCCAAATTGGGTGTATTCGCCATAAGCATATACTACACCTTCTTCCTCATCTTCATCAATTTCTTCCAGCCCGGCATCTATTAATTCCAGTTCCAGTTCCTCCAAATCCATATCATCAGTTTTGTCGAATTCAATAACGGCTTTTCTGGTAAACATAAAATCCAACGAGCCCGAAGGCACGAACGAACCGCCGGCTTTATTGAAGTAGCTCCGGATATTGGCTACTGTACGGGTGGTATTATCGGTGGCACATTCAACAATAACCAGGATACCGTGAGGGCCTTTTCCTTCATAAACCACTTCAACGATGGTTTCAGAGTCTTTTCCTGCAGCTCTTTTAATGGCAGCATCAATGTTATCTTTTGGAATGTTGTGGGCCTTGGCATTTTGAATGGCATTGCGCAATTTGGCGTTCATGTCAGGATCAGGACCACCTTCCTTGGCTGCCATGGTAATAATTTTTCCTAACCGGGGGAAAATACGCGACATCTGTCCCCATCTTTTCATCTTTGCTGCTTTTCGGTATTCAAATGCTCTTCCCATGTGAAATGTATTTTTTAATGTTAAAATTTGAGGGTTCAAAATTATTAAATCCTGAGCAAAGCACCTCACTTTGTCCAATATTTATTCAAAAGGTTTTAATGTGTTGATTCTGAATGGTTATTCAACGCAGAGTTGGTGATATTGCATGAACATTTTCAGGTGATGCCCGAATACCAGAATAACATGATTACCCAAAGGGTTTTCAAGCAGTTGGGTGATGGCATCAGGATTATCGAGAGATATTTCGAGTTGTGTCCGGCACAGGTTGTTGGAATTTCCAGAGGTGAGGATGTTTCCTTCGGCTATCCATATTTTTTTCATGTCTTTGCCGCCAATTCGGAAAATGGTGCAGGGCTGTGGCGACACTTCTCCGCGAATGCCAATGCCCAAGTCGGTTTCGAAATGGGTGAGCAGGTCGTATTTTCGGGTCATCCCAATGGCGATGGTGCAGTGCGCCAGCCATAACCGGTTGTTTTTCTGGTCGATGCGCGCAGGATTGGCCATCCATGCTGGTTGTTGTAATAAATATTTTGCCCAGAGCATGCCCAAAGTGCTCACCAAATCGCCTTCGCAACCGGCCACCACCTTGTCATCATTTAATTTCGACAACGCATAACAGCCGGTACTTTGATGTCGGGTAACCAAATCAAAACAGCGTAATGATATGGCGTTCAGGTTATTCTCTTTTACTATTTGTTGCAAGGTTGTATATATGTCGATGGACTTTTTAAAATCAATTTTACCGGGGCCATCGATAATCGAAGCATGTTGTATGAACTCCAAAATTGATTTCTCGTTGTCGGAAGAATCCACCCGGAGCACTTCGCTAAAAAACTTGTCAAAGTTGATGTCTTCGATATGCGGCCCCCAGTTTTTGGTTATATCTGCATGTTCGGGCATGCTGGCAATCAGCCAGTCTGAAGGTTTTCCCACCAATCCGATTCTTGACGTTTTCATCTTGACGTGAGCATCCAGAATGGTAAGTAAGTTGGCCAATTTTTCCAATCCTTGGGTGTCATCAGGACTTGAGAGGTAAATTATCTGACCACGGCAACCTGCTTGATGTAGTTTGGCCAGAATTTCAAGTGAAGCCGGCAGCGAATTGTTTCCCGGATGAGCCACTAAAATTAAGGGCGTATCGTCGGTTTGTTGGAGGTGCGTTAACCGAAGAATAACTTTTTGTTCGGTTCCTCCGGTGAGGATAAAATAGACAAGGGGAGAGTTTCCCGTTGCAGCATCGTTAACCCGCTCGCCTCCCATTCGTTCGAGAATAGTGAAATAAGGTGCTCCGATGGAGTTAAAATCAGGACTTTGGTCGGGCATGGAACCAACGGCAATAAAACGAAAAGCAGGGTGGTGATGACTCATTTGGTGGAGATTTGAAAAGAACAAAAATACGCTTTCAATGGATACGGAGTGAAAAAGCTTCAACTACAAGTAGGTAAAATTCTGTGTAAATAACCGGTAAAATATCGATTTGGCAAAGAATTCGCTTCTGCAAGTTTAGAAAAAAGTCCGGGTAATACCGATTATGAATTGAAATGAGCTTTAAGTTCGCTTCGCTCCTGAAACCTCTTCAATTCTATATCGGCATTATACATAAACAACGTAGTGCTAACTTCAATTTATAGTTGGTATTAGTTAGCACAAGTGCATGAGTATTTGGTCAATAATGATTGAAAGTCACAAAGATGCGTTTAAAGCTCTTTGTGACTTTCTGTTTTCCCTTCCCAAAGGGACAAAACAAATTGACCAAATACCACCAACGCCTATTGATGGAAATAGTTCAGTATCTGGTTGGAAGCATCTTCTGCTGCCTTAATTAAAGGGTATGCGGCCGGTGAGGCGGTAAGTAGCGGGTGTGTGCCAATTTGGGCAGTAAGCAATGAGTTGATGCTCATGCGGTTTTGGATAATAATTCCGATGGTATTGGTCAATTCGCCAATGGAAAGTCCTCCGGCTACTTCACCTCCCAGAATAACACCTGATTCTTTCCCAACAATCAGTTTTACCTTTTGGGTATGGGTGTCGGCAAGTGTTCCCGGGTGACGATCGATGCCTGCAAAAACTCCGGTAACTATATCAAATCCTTCGTTTCTTGCCACTGTTTCGGTGAGTCCGGCCACCCCAATTCCGGTGTTTCCAATGGCTGTGGAGAAGATGGAAATGGTTCCACTAAAGGTCTTGATGGCGGAAAGTCTATAGAGGTTCATTCCTGCAATTCTGGCTTCGGCACAAGCGGTGGAGGCCAGCATGATGGGGCTTGGTTTGCGGGTGACAAAATCACGTTTTTCAGCACAATCTCCAACTGCAAATACATCGGGGTTTTCAGTCCGCATATATTCATCCACTTTTATAAAACCTGTTTTGCTTATCTCGAGTCCACATTCGGCGGCTAAATGAGTGTTTGGTTGATACCCCATGGCCATAACAACGGCGTCCACTTGAAGGGATTTTCCATCTTCGAAGACTACATTTTCAACCTGGGTTTTTCCCTTGATCTCTTTAATTCCCTGTCCTGTAATTATTTCAATTCCACGACTTTTTAGCAGATCTTCGGCTATGGCACCAAACTCCGGATCAAAGGCTAACCCAAGGATACTATCCAGTTTTTCTATTAGAAAAACTTCCTTTCCGATTTTTTTTAATTCATCCGAAAGTTCAACGCCAATAAAACCAGCTCCTATAACGGCTACTCTTTTGCAACTGCCTAGCTTTTTTTGCATTTCGTCCAAATACAACTTGTCTTTTGGTACAAAAAATACATTGTTGAGGTCAGTTCCGGCTAGCCACATGGGTTTTGTGGGTACAGATCCGGTTCCTAATATGAGTTTTTCAAATGAAATATCTTCACCGGACGATAGTTTGGCAATTTTTTCATGACAATTTATTGATATGATTTCGTCATGGATAATATTTATTCCATTGGCGTCGAAGGTTTTTTCTGCCGGCAATATGTCGTTATTCGTTGAATCGACAGACCCAAAAACATAGGGGATACCGCAGGGAATTAATGTTTTTTCTTGCTTTGTAACAACAAGAACTTCTTTGTTTTTGTAAACTCTTTTTGCTGTGGTAGCTGCCACCAGACCGGCAGCGCTACTTCCGATAACTAAAACATCTGTTTTCATTCAAATACTTTATTTAATACCTTTCTAATCACTATTGGTTAGAAAATTTCTGCAAAGGTAATGAACCTATGTTCATAAGTAGGTAGATTCATTCTAAATGTGAAACAATTAACAGTGTTGTTATTCAAAAGGTTTTTGGTAAACCCATGCAGTCCAATTGGGTGAATTTCCACAACATTAGCAGGTCCGAATTTTTGTCGGATATGTCTGTAGAATTTAGGTTAAAGCGGAAAGTACTTACATTATACCTGTTCCGGATATACAAAAACGATGTTGAGCTTGGCTTGTTTTTTTACCAGATTGGTTGTAAATTTTTCATAGTTTTTGTTGTACGAAAGGCTGTTTTTTCGTGAACTGATTACAACGATTAAATCGGACTCAGCCGGTTTGATTAAATTGTACTCGTGTTTGTTAAAGCAGTGAACAACAGATTTCTGATAATAGCCTTTCAGGGTTTTTTTTAAGTCTTTTTCAAGACGTTGAATCATGTTTTCTGTGCTGTGTACGATAATTTTATCCTTTAATGTTTTTGACAAT
This sequence comes from Bacteroidales bacterium, assembly GCA_963676875.1. GTDB lineage: Bacteria > Bacteroidota > Bacteroidia > Bacteroidales > F082 > UBA6244. The sequence goes on along the minus strand of OY781436.1, from coordinate 4,710,181 downwards.
AATTCGAGTTTGTCGATAATTTGAGGGTATCCGATTTCGAAATCTGCATTGTCAGGCATCAACAGATGGATGTTGCTGGCGTTGTTAAATTGAATTCCGGGAGTTTTTACAACCCAAACCATTTTTGTGGTTTTGTTTAACACATGACCAATGATATCCCCAAAAAGGACATCGAAAGGCGTTGTCTTTTCGTGCCATCCCAATATCATGATCGAGGCTGCGAGTTCCTTCATGGCTTTTGACAGTCCATTGGTAATGGTAGAATCGATCCTTGAAATCATTTTAAAACTTATATCCAGATGAAGTTTTTCTACCACTTTTTTAAAAACCACTTTGTTACGTGCTATTTGTTGTTGAACAGTGGGCTTGTTTGCCAGGACCGATACGGCATAAACAGATTTTTCCACCTCTGCTTGTCGGATAAGTGAAGCAAACCTGAATAAAGTGGGCATATTGTTTGGGTTAGATACCGGAACCACGATGACCTCATCTTTTTTTATCAGTTTTGAGGTTGATGCCTCAAAATCCGCTACTTTATTGGCATTGTGTTGGGTAATATAAGTGCTTAAAATGCTAGTTACCAATATTAACACAACTGTGTGATTTATAATAACTTCAGTAAATAACCCCAATTGGTAACCAACCAGGACAATGGCAATGGCAGAGGCCGCCCGGGCTGTGGTTAATCCAAAAATAAGCCTACCTTCGTATGCGGGCATTTTAAATACATACTGCGTAGCCATAGCGGCCAGGTATTTGCTAAAAACTGCCACAATAAGCAATATGGACAAAGGGATCAGACTTGATGGATGATTGAAGTAATACCCTGGATTTACCAGGATTCCTACTGATATTAAGAACACAGGAATGAATAGGCTATTTCCAATAAACTCAATGCGTTGATAGAGGGGCGACCCGTTTATAATGTAGCGGTTGAGTACCAGTCCACAGAAAAAAGCGCCGATAATGGGTTCTATATGAAGTAATTCGGCTGATGTGGCTGAAATAAATAACAGGGTTAATACAAACAGGTATTGTATAATCAGGTCGCCGTCGAAGTATTTAAAAAACCATTTGGCAATCGTTGGGATGATAATAAAAATAATCAATCCGAAAAGGATGAAGTTTCCAAACATTCTAATCATGCCTTCAGCGTTAAACAACCCAGACGCGTAGTCAGAAATAAACTGCAGTGCAACCAGAGCGAATACATCGGCAATGATAGTGCCACCGATAATAATAGTTACGATTGTGGTTGTAATAATCCCCATTTTACTTGCGATGGGGTAGGCGATAAGGGTATGAGAAGAAAGCATGGATGCCAGTAGCATGGAAGGCAAAAACTGTAAATCTAGCAAGTAATAACTTACTGCAAATCCCAGCACAAAAGGAAAGATAAAAGATAGGAGACCTAAAGCGAGGCTTTTTCCTTTGTTTTCGATAAAATCAATCAGATCTATTTCCAAACCCGCTAAAAACATCAGATACAACAACCCCGTTGTGCTGAATAGGCTGAATTCCAAATTGCTTGGAATAATGCTAAATCCATTCGACCCGATCAGCATTCCAAAAATAAGCAAACCGGCAATGCTGGGAATTTTTATCCGTTCGAGCAACAATGGCGATAAAAAAATCACCAAAATCAACATGGTGATTATCAGGATGGGTTCCTGAAGGGGCAGCGTGATGGAGTTTATACTTAGCATAATTGTTTAGTTCACTTCTTCGCAAAGGTAATATTTTACAGGGATTGTCACGCATTTTTCCCGGGTGTAAGTTTTCACGTTTTACAACATCTCTTTGAATTTAAGGAGCTTATTTCTCAATCTTTTTCAAAAGATTTCTCAAATACTGACGGAAGGTTGTCAGGTACAAATAATTATATTATTTTTACGCCATTAAGCCCAAAAAAATGAGAAAAATTAGCCCAATTAATCCATTTTTTGCCAGTTTGAATAAAGTGAATCTTTCATTCAAAGACAAAGCTTTGGAAGAAGAATTCAAGATGGATTATCAGTTGGATACTTTGGTCAATGTGAAGGTGGCCATTTCTTTCTCCATACTTGTTTACGCGCTGTTTTCCATTCTCGACTACCTCGTGGCTCCTGAATTGTATGCTGTTTTTGTACGCATCCGGTTTATTTATGTTTTGCCGATGGCGGTAGTAATTCTGCTGTTTTTTCAGTTTAAATTATTTTTAAAATATGGTCAACAGTTGTGTATGCTGTTGATGATTTTGGCAGGTTTTGGCATCATCGCCATGGTAGTTTTGGGTGGTGAAAACCTCCTTCAGTATTATTATGTGGGGTTGATTTTGGTTCTGATTTTCAATTACGATTTTTTAAAACTACGGTTTATTTACGCCACGTTTTCGGGTTGGATGGTGGTGCTGGTTTACGGAGCTGCATGTTATTTTTCCGAAATTTCGAGGCTTACAGTAGTCATGTCCGGATTTTTTCTGGTTTCGGCCAACCTCTTCGGCATGATGTCAGCCTACTATTTTGAATACATTGTGCGCAGAAATTTCTATTCCAATAAGTTGCTGTTGGAGGAACGTGAAAAAACCGAATCCATTAATAAGTCGCTTGAGAAGCAGGTGGACGAGCGATCGAGGAGCTTGCGGGAAGCTAATCAAGGGCTGAAAGAAGCCGAAAAAAAATATAGGACCATGCTGGAGCGCAGCAACGACATGATCTGGACTACTGATGCCGACGATCGGATAACCTTTATCAATCACCAATTTGAGACTTCTCTGCATTGCAGTTTTGCTGATCTGAGTTCAGCCTGTTTTGCCAATTTTGTGCATCCCGGACATTTGGGCACTTACCGTGAAAAAGTGGCTTTGCTGCGTCAGGGATTTGGTGTTGACTATAGTATTAAAGTGACCGATCCTCAGGGCAAAAATATCCTGTTGGGCATACATGCCACACCCCTCAACGATGAGCAAGGATTTGTGGGAGTGGTGCATTTTGGCATAAACGAAACTTTGACCCACGCCAACGAGGTAAAACGTAGGTTTATTCATCAAATTTCTGAAAAAATCAATTCCTCCATTCAACTAAACGATTTGGCGGCCTATATACATCATGAAATTAGCATGGTACTCGAGATTTCTCACTTTTTTGTGGCCATGGTGAATGCTGATGATCAATCCCTCGATTTTTTGTATTCGTCAAATCCCGGTCTGGATGGATATGATATCAATAACAAAACCACCATTTTTCATTATGTTGCCCATACGGGAAAATCATTTTTGGGCACCCATCATGATTTGGAAAGGCTCAGCGCCTCGGGATTACTTGAGGTTTTTAACGAAAATGCACGTGCATGGCTGGTGGTTCCCATCAAAAAACTTGATCAAATTTTGGGCGCCGTGGCCCTTGTCCACTACACTAATCCCCAGGCCTTCACCGACGACGATCTGGAAATGATGGAAATTATTTCTCACTATATCAGTCAGTTGATCGTTAGGCAAAAGACAGAAACCAAGTTGAGAGTTGCCCTGAGCAAAGCCACGGAGTCCGACAGGTTGAAATCCACCTTTTTGGCTACCATGTCCCACGAATTGCGTACCCCGCTCAATGCCATTATTGGTTTTAGCGGACTTATCGATGAAAATAGTTCGAAGGAGGAAGTGTTAGATTATGCCCATGTGATTAATTCAAGTGGCGAGCATTTGTTGAAAATTGTGAAGGATATTCTCAATGTAACTTTACTCGAAACAGGAGAAATTGAATTGAACGAAGAAGAAGTGGAGCTTAACCAAATCATTTCAGAATTGATAGAGTCTACCACAGGTGTGCAACATGAAATGGGTAAAAGTCATGTGAAACTGGATTGGAAGCAATTAGAGTACAATGGTCATTTGGTGTTGACCTGTGACAGGCAATTCCTCAGGCAGGTGTTTGGTAACCTGCTTCAAAATGCGCTTAAATTTACCATGGAAGGATCCATATCCGTCGGTTGCGATTTGATGGAAGAAAATGGACAACACTACATAAAGTTTTCCGTAATCGATACAGGAATTGGGATTGCTAACGAACAGCAAGAATTAGTTTTCGACTTGTTCAGGCAAGTGGACGACTCCTATACTCGTCGGTTTGGTGGAGTGGGAGTAGGACTCTCTGTGGCTGCCAAAATAGTCCATATAATGGGTGGGCGTATATGGCTTGAGTCAGAGTTGGGGAAAGGTTCGTCTTTCTATTTTACAATTCCAAATGTCGCTGATGCTGAACTAACTGCGAGTAGTTCAGGCGAACTTCCCTTGGAAGCAATTCCGGATGATAGTAAGCCAAATATATCACCCCTCGTATTAATTGTGGATGACGTAGAAACCTCCTTCAGGGTGATGTCAGCAATGCTGCGAAAGTTGAATATAAAGAGCTTGTGGGCAAAAACCGGAGAGGAAGCCATCTCTTTGTGTCATGACCATCACGATATTCGATTGGTGTTAATGGATTTAAAAATGCCGACAATGGATGGTTATGAAGCTACCGGAATAATTAAAACCGAATTTCCTCATTTGCCCATCATTGCACAAACCGCCTATGCCATTGTTGGTGATCGTGATAAAGCTATCGAGGTAGGGTGCGACGACTATATTACCAAACCCATCATTCAAAAAACACTCTTTGAAGTGATCGATAAGTACCTGGATAAGTAGTGCATCCAAGAAATCTCATATAATTTCTATGTCTTGTGCATAAGGAAGTATTTGGCGTTATCTTGCTGAGGCTAAGTTGTGGTTTTTTGTTCTTGATTCACCTCCTTTGTGCGCCTTTACCTGTTGCTTGCCATCATTTGGTTCCCTACCTTTGCCACAAATAATTCTCCATGCCTAAAGCTTTTTCTGTCGTGATATTCTTCATGCTGTTGGGGTTCAGTATGTTTGCTCAGGTTTATACAAAAAAGCATGACCTCAGTAGCACGATTTCCTTCAAGGGTGCACAAGAAGATTCAAAGGCGCAACAGGTAATTTTAGCCCTTACATCGGCTTTCAATTTATCCACCAATGCTTTTAAAATCAAGCCCGAAGGAACCATCAAATGGGAACTGATCAGCTCACCAAATGGAGACCGGTATTTTCTTCAGCAATCCTTTCGGAGAAAAAAAATTACAGGTAATGTGATCATACAAGGGTTTCCTGCAGATTCAATACTTTGGCCACAATGGGTGCAATGCAAAATACAACTATACAATGGTCGTCATCTGCGTCAGGAAATGGAGTTGAGGCTTCCCACCGACGCATCCGGTGATCCGATAGATGTAAGTGAGTTTGTAACCAATCGAACGGGCGAATTTAGTGTCCGGGTGGTCTATGCTTATTATGTTTTTTCGGATGAGCAAGCCTTGATTACTGAAGAATGGATTGCCAAAGTGCGATCTTATTACTCTTTTGTAAGGATGCTTACCGAAGCAAAAATCAGATTTAAAGCCTATTCAACTGACAATACACGCGATAAATCAAACCTCTTGACAGACAGGTTTGAACTGGAGCGAATGTTGTGGTGGCTTGATCAACAGCACTTTTCTGAACAGCTGCATCTTGCTGAAAATGACCCCGAAAAGCTAGTCTTGTTGTCTGAACAAATGCTTCGTTATCTTCAACGTGCCCGAACACTTTTCGATCAAACTCTCACGGAAACTGTTCCGGATATGAGCGGGTTGGCCAATCGGTTTTGCTCCACCTACGTGTCCTTATGTGTTGATTTTCTCTCTTCTGCTAAAGAAATGTCACCTGCTGATGCCATAGCGCCCATGCTGATGGCAGAAGTGCCACAAACTACTTGGGAAAGGCAAAATCTGCAATCAGTTTTGGATTATTTCTCTAAAAATTCGCTTACGAATCAACATCAAATTATTCAGCATATCAATGATGGCTTCGTTTTCGCTTCGCGCAGATTTGTACAAGCGGAGGACTTTTCCAATGCATTGTTGCTGCTTAATAACGCCGCCTACTTTCAAAGTTCATTTCATCTGAGTCCGGGAAACGATTTTGAAGAACAATTCTTGAAGGCCTTCGAAGGTGTGGCTACCTCCTTTTTAAAAGTGAGCCGGATGGCAGCCACATTGAATAAACAACATCTTGCTTCGCTTTACTTGCAGCATGCTATTTCGATGGTTCAATCCAACAACTTGACAATTTCAAATATGTCGGTGCGAGATTCGTCCATGCCATCATTTTTCGAGGAGGTTATCCGGGTTTCTAATCTGTCGGATTATCGGTTGGCTTGTTCGGAGAAACTCGCCTTTATGGAAGCTGTGCGCCCGTTGGTTTTGCAACTCGGAGTAAATCGACTGCCCGAATTCAATAAGGCATACACGGAGTGTTTACAACAACTGTTTGCAGAAAAGTTACAGGCGGTAGATGAGTTGCTGGTTTATAAACAATATCCGGATGCTGCAAAAGCGCTCGCAGAGGCAGGTGGTTTTTATCAACAGTACCTACATTATCTTTTCCATAATATCAACCAATTGCAACAGTTGTCAGAGGTGCTTTTTCATGCATATTTGGTTCAAAGCGATCAATTGCTTGGTGGCGGACAACCTGGTGTTGCGTTGGAGCAACTGGTTATGGCTCGTAACCTGGGACAATGGCTTCCTGATAGTGTCACAATGTTGGTAGAAACCAAAATGGATCAAGTGGTTATACCCCTGATAGAAGAGGAGGTAAGCAAAACCAGATACGAGATTTGGGCCTTGCATCTCGACGAAGCAACCGCACGTTTGCAAAAAATTGACTCCATAGAGCAACGATATCTGGATGGAAAATATCCTGACATCTTGCTATTGATACGAGAAGTAAGGGGTGAACTGAGTGAGCGCGGATGTGTAGCGGCGCAACAAAAACTTGATAATTCGGTAAACGAGATTTTTACGGCGCTCCGAAATCGTGCTTTTAAAGCAGCCCAAAAAGCTTATGAAACAGCTGAAAATAGGAGTAAGGCTAACTTTTCGTGTCAACTGAACCTCAATAATTTTCAGGCTGCACAACAGGCTTGCCAACCACTATTCGCCTTTATGGACGAGATGAAGGAGGTGAAATCGCTCCTCTTTGATCAGGGATATGGAGCCGCCATCGATCGATACGTCCTCTTACGCCAGTTTGTGTCAGAAAATCAACTGGATACGCTTGGTATCCAAATGCCTGCTCTATATACTTTTGTTGGAGAACAACGTCTTCCTTTGCTGACCATCACCAGCGCAGGATATTATGCCGAAAAGGGTCAGTATGATGAATCCTTGCAGTACATATGGTTGGCCAAATATCAAAAAATTGACAAGTCGGAGCTGAGGTCGGTGATGCGACAATTGGCTTCGGGCTTGGCTTCGCGAGACAAGGAAATAAACATCCCTGTGGATGAAGCCATCGAAAATTATACCTCTAACGATCAATATTTCAGCTATTTTAAATTTGTTTACAAAAAAAACAGACTGCTCTAAAACCCATATCCGTCAAATTTAACTACTTTTATGCGGTCAAGCTTAACCTGAGTGAGGCTTTATGCTTCAGATGGATTCATCAAATGAAGCTTGGTGCAAAGGGTTTGAAAAATAGTGTTTTAACCATAAAAAATATATCATGACCAAAAAACTTTTACTGATAAGCAATTCGACCATGGCCGGTGAGCCTTATCTACAATGGCCCAAAAAGTATATTGCTGATTTTTTCAAGACACATGGGATATCGAAAATTACCTTCGTTCCATACGCAGGAGTCGGTTTAAATACTGAGAGTCTGGAAAAGAGTTATGACGCCTACCTTGAGCGTGTAGCCGGTGTGATGAGTCCGTTGGGCTTTGAAACCGAATCGGTACATCAGGCTACAAATCCTGTTGAAATGATTGAAAAAGCCGAAGCCATTGCTGTTGGTGGTGGAAACACCTTCCACCTGGTGGCTCAAATGCACGCTACCGGAATTATGGAGGCCATTCGCACCAAAGCATTGAACGGAACACCTTACATGGGTTGGAGTGCGGGATCCAACGTGGCTTGTCCAAGTTTGATGACCACCAATGACATGCCCATCATTCAGCCTGCCAGCTTTAACTGTCTCAACCTCATCCCATTCCAAATCAACCCACATTACCTCGATGCCAACCCTGAAGGCCACGGCGGTGAAACCCGTGAGCAACGTATAGAAGAATTTCTGGTTGTAAACAAGCAAATGAAGGTGTTGGGTTTGCGCGAAGCCAGCATGTTGTTTGTGGAAGGTGAAAAAATGAAACTTCTGGGCAGTCGTCCCGCTAGGCTATTTAATTTTGAAAACGAACCAAAGGAATTTCCGGAAGGTTCCGATCTTAGTTTTTTGTTATAAGCTAAGGCAGCTGAATAGGGCACGTATGTTGCCGCAGGACTGAAACTTCTTTTAACTCAATCAAATTATTCGCTATGAAAAGGTTTTTTACTTATGTCTCCATGTTGACCATGGCCATGTTTCTGTCCTGTGGTGTATTTGCTCAAGCCACTAAAAAGCAAATCAGAGAACAGAAAAAGCAGGAAAGGCTAGCGCAAGAAGCTGCCAGTTGGCAATTATACAAAGGTTTGGCCGAAGAAAAGCTATTCATGATTGAAATTAATAGAGCAGGCAATAATAACAGCCTTTCTCCACGACTAAATTTTTTATATGTAAATCAAGATAGTGCAGTTTTTCAATTACAATCTTATTCCCAAATGAGTAATAATGGGCTTGGAGGTTTTACCATCAACGGAACAATATCCAATTATCAATATACCCCACCAAAGAAAAAAAACAAGCCCATATACATTCAATTCAATCTCCAATCTAAAAATCGGGCTCGTGGCATGTTAAATATCAACATTACTGTATATGGAGATGGGCAATGTAATATTGATGTGGGTGCAAATGCCGAATTGCTTCAAGGCAGTTTCATGTCACCGGAGAAATCAAAGGTGTTGGTAGGAACGGATATGTCGAATTAATTCTTCTACACGCAGGATTTATCCTTTTTGATCCTTATTTGCGAAAGCACTAGTCCGATCAGCATCAGGCTGCCGCCAAGCATCTGTCTGGAAGTAAAGGTTTCGTTCAAAATTACCCATCCACCCAATGCTGCAAACAGCGCTTCCAAACTGAGGATGATGGCCGCATGAGCCGCAATGGCCTTTTGTTGCCCAATAATCTGAAGGGTGTAAGCCACTCCAACCGACATGAGTCCCCCATACAAAATAGGTATCGCTCCATCCTGGATGCCTTCAAAAGTGATGGTTTCCACCAAAAGTGCTACGATCAGACTCAGAATTCCTGTAACTGCAAACTGAACCACCGCAAGCCAAAGCACATCGGTTTTGTTGGAAAAATATCCGATAATTAACACATGTGCGGCCCAAAAGAAAGCGCTTGCAAACACCAGAATGTCCCCCCAAAGTATGGTAAATCCTGCCGTTACCGAAAGAAAATACAAACCGGCTATAGCCAGAAAAGTCCCTGTCCACGTCTGAATATTGACTTTTAATCCAAACGCCAACCCCATCAAAGGAACAATCACAACATACAAACTGGTGATAAAACCACCATTGCCCGCGGAGGTATATACCATGCCTACCTGCTGAAGTGATGCTGCAATAAACAATACCAAGCCCGCCAGCAGGCCGCTGATGAGGATTTGCTTTGGTTTAGGAAGCTCCAATTTCCCTTTTTTTCTCCGCAAAAGATAGATCACGGGAATCAACGAGCCGCTGCCCAAAAGAAACCTGATTCCGTTGAATGTAAAAGGTCCCATGCTTTCCATGCCGGCTCGTTGAGCCACAAAGGCAAGCCCCCAGATGATGGCCGTGAGCAGGAGCAAAGCTTCGTGTCCTAAAACCGAGGTTGAAACAGATTTATTCATGGTAGATGGCGAAATAAAGTGCGAAAATAGCAAAGAATAACCCCCTAAGTACAAAAGTTTATTTCTACTCTTTGTTAATTTTATAACAGTAATTTTTACTTAACCGTATAAATTGACTTAAAATACCTTAAAAACAGTATAATTAGAAACATTCTAAGTTAAAAAATTAACGTATTCAAATCAATGTTTCTATCTTTGCCTCCATGTTGAACCTTTTAATTCAGACCAAATGAAAAAACATAATTTCTACGCCGGTCCTTCAATATTACCGGAATTTACTATCGAAAACACTGCCAATGCTATCCGCGATTTCGCCGGTACAGGTTTATCCATCATGGAAATTTCACACCGCAGCAAAGAATTTATTGCTGTTGTGGACGAAGCAGTTGCCCTGTTCAAAGAACTGTTGCACATTCCCGAAGGATATTCCGTCTTGTTTTTGGGCGGTGTGCAAGTACACAATTTGCCATGATTCCTTTCAACCTGCTGAATAAAAAAGCAGCTTACCTCAACACGGGTGTTTGGGCCAAAAAAGCCATCAAAGAAGCCAAATTATTTGGTGAGGTGGACGTGGTAGCTTCTTCTGAAGATAAAAACTTCAACTACATCCCCACAGGTTATGCCATCCCCTCCGATGCGGATTATTTCCATATTACCACCAACAACACCATTTACGGCACCGAAATTAAATTTGATATCGATTCACCTGTTCCATTGGTAGCCGATATGTCGTCAGATATTTTCAGTCGTCCTGTGGATGTGTCCAAATACGCCATGATTTATGGTGGCGCTCAAAAAAATCTGGCTCCTGCCGGTGTTACATTTGTTATCATTCGCAATGATATTTTGGGCAAAGTAGACCGGATGATTCCTACCATGCTGAAATATCAAACACATATAGATGCTGAAAGTATGTTCAACACACCTCCTGCACTTCCCATTTTTGCAGCGCTTCAAACCCTAAAATGGCTTAAGGCTCAAGGCGGGGTAGAAGGTGTTCAAAAAGTAAATATTGCTAAAGCCAAACTGCTTTACGATGAAATTGATCGCAACCCCATGTTCAAGGCTACGGTTTCAAACCCTGACGATCGTTCACTTATGAATATTTGTTTCGTAATGAACGATGGTTTTGAAGACAAAGAAAAGTCTTTCCTCGACTTCGCTACTGCCAAAGGAATGATTGGCATTAAGGGTCATCGCTCTGTGGGTGGTTTCCGTGCCTCCACATACAATGCCTTGCCAATGGAAAGCGTTCAGGCATTGGTGGAAACTATGAAAGAATTTGAAGCTCAAAAATAAAATCACCTCAACTTAGTTGAGAACTAATTGATACTAACATGACAAAAGTTTTAATTGCAACCGAAAAACCCTTTGCTGCTGGTGCGGTAAAACAAATTAGTGCAGTACTGGCAGATGCCGGTTTCGAATACGAATTTCTGGAAAAATACACGATGTTGAAGATTTGTACAAAGCTGCTTCAACTGCTGATGGCATGATTATACGCAGCGATAAAGTTACTCCGGAAGTGCTCAATGCGGCTCCAAACCTTAAAATTGTTGTTCGTGCCGGAGCCGGTTACGATAATGTAGATTTGGAAGCCGCTACTAAACATAATGTGGTGGTGATGAATACCCCCGGTCAAAACTCCAATGCCGTTGCCGAATTAGCCTTAGGGATGATGGTTTTTCAGGCCCGTGGGCAGTTTAATGGTACTTCAGGTACAGAATTATTAGGTAAGAAATTGGGTATCCATGCCTATGGTAACGTTGGTAAACATGTGGCCCGCATTGCCAAAGGTTTTGGTATGGAAGTTTGCGCTTTCGATCCTTTTGTTAATGCCGAAGCCATTAAGGCAGATGGCGTAGAGGTGATGGATAGTGTAGAAGCACTTTATTCTTCTTGCGATTACATCAGTTTGCATATTCCGGCCACCCCCCAAACGGTGAAGTCAATTGGTTATGAACTGCTTTCAAAAACCAAGAAGGGAGCAATGCTGGTGAATACTGCCCGCAAAGAAGTAATCGACGAAGCAGGTATGCTTCAGTGGTTTGAAGAATCGGATTCTTTTAGATATGTATCAGATATCGCCCCCGGAAATCAAGAGGTGCTAAAAGAAAAGTTTGGAAGCAGATGTTTTTTCACTCCTAAAAAAATGGGTGCACAAACCTCTGAGGCCAACTGCAATGCCGGTGTGGCTGCTGCCAAACAGATTATCGGCTTTATTCAAAAAGGAGATACTACCTTTAAAGTTAATTGATTCAGGGTCAGTGCTCTGTATTATATTAACATGAGGTTTCCGTGCAGGGAAGCATTTCTTTCTTGCATGGAAAGCTTATAACCAACAATCAAAATACCAAATTAATTTACTATGTATAGTCAAACAGAAAAACTAGAAAAAACAGAAAAAATCGGTACCTTTTTCAGATTTGAAGACTTGAGAATCTATCATAAATCGCTGGATTACATCACCTGGGTGCAGGAGGTAACTTCTTTGTTCCCTGAAAATGATCCCTCGAAATTTGTTCTGCGTTTTAATGATTCGGCACGAAATATAGCACTGTTTATTGCAGAAGGTTCTGCCCGTAACAAAAGTCAGTTTATTTATTATCTGAAAATGGCAAAAAGTTCCATTCGTGAATGTCTGGTATTTACCATGTTGGCTAGAAAAAATAATGAAATTTCGGATGCATATGAGGAAGAGTCACGCAATCAACTCATGGAAATGACCAAGATGATAGGTGCATTGATTTCCTCACTCCAACGCTCCAACGGCAACGCCTCCAATGGTAATTATCCATACAATGGTAAGGGTAACGGTCGTCGGAACAATTATCCCGATTGTGATGATTCACATGATATGGATGATTCCATAGAGGAAGATTAAGGTATTTTTAGATTAGTTTTGAAATAAATATAATTGTATATGGCTACTTTAAAAGCATTTAAGGGTTTGCGCCCACCAAAGGAAATTGTAAAACAATTGGCAAGTCGTCCCTATGATGTGTTAAACTCGGATGAGGCTCGCATAGAAGCAAACGACAATCCTTATTCCTTACTTCACATCATCAAACCGGAAATTGACCTCCCCGAAGATGTCGACATTCATAGCCAACCGGTGTATGATATGGCTAAAGCCAATCTGGAGGAGTTTAAAAGTCAGGGTTGGTTGGTGTCCGACCGGGACGAATCGTTGTATATCTACGGACAAACCATGTTCGGCAAAACCCAATACGGAATTGTGGGTTGCGCCAGTGTGGACGATTACTTGAACAATGTGATTAAGAAACACGAACTTACCCGCCCCGATAAAGAAGAAGACCGCATGAAACATGTGCGTATTACCAATGCTAACATGGAACCCGTGTTCTTTTCTTACCCTGCTGTTGAGGCTATCGATGAAATTGTGAATGAGGTAATTAAGAACCAAAAACCCGAATACGATTTTGTTGCTTCCGATGGAGTAGGACACCATTTTTGGGTGGTCAACGATCAGGATAAGGTGAAGAAAATTACAAAGTTGTTTGCTGCCATTCCATCCACCTATGTGGCCGATGGTCATCACCGTACCGCAGCTGCTGCTTTGGTTGGAAATGAAAAGAAAAACGCCAATCCAAATCATACAGGAAACGAAGAATATAACTTCTTCTTGGCAGTACATTTTCCTGACAATCAACTGACCATTATCGATTATAACAGGGTGGTTACCGACCTACATGGTCTTGACTCAGCCCAGTTTATCGATCAATTGAAGAAAAGTTTTACTGTTGAGGATAAAGGAACCGAGATTTACAAACCCGACCAATTGCATAATTTCTCCATGTATTTGGATGGTCATTGGTATTCACTAACCGCCAACCATAATACCTACAACGATGACGATCCCATTGGCGTTCTGGATGTAACCATTCTCACCAATGAAGTGCTTGAGCCCGTTTTGGGAATAGACGACCTTAGACGCTCCAAACGTATTGATTTTGTGGGTGGTATCCGTGGTCTGGAAGAGCTTAAAAAGCGTGTGGATAGCGGTGAAATGCGAGTTGCGTTCGCCCTCTACCCGGTGAGTATGGCCCAATTAATTAATATTGCCGACAGTGGAAAAATCATGCCTCCAAAAACTACCTGGTTCGAACCTAAGTTGCGCTCAGGTTTGGTTGTGCATGAATTGGATTAAACAGATAACCAAATGATTACCAAAGATATTTTAATCGAAACACTGGTTGAGAATTACCCGTTTTCCGTTCGGTATCTGATGGAAAAAGGAATCCGTTGTATCATGTGTGGCGAACCCATCTGGGGTACCCTGGAAGAGGCTGCCATTGAGAAAGGATTCGATCAGGAAACAATCGGTGGTTTTGTAGCTGATTTAAACAAGTTAGCCAACGAACAATAGAATAATTTAGAATAATGGGTGGGTTAAGGAGCCAATTGCTGCTTAACCCACTTTTTTTGGTCAGCCAAATAGGCCAGCCGGTGGTGCAAGCGGTTGGTTCCTCCTTGCCAAAATTCGTAATAATCTGGCGTCATTATATATCCACCCCAATTTTCAGGACACTCAAGTGGGATATGTTGCTTTTTCATCAGGTCTGCCTGTTTGGTCAACTCCGAGATGCCGGATATAACATAGCTTTGTGGGGAAATCACCGCTGATACTTGACTCTCCGGTGGTCGTGACTTAAAATATGCTACAGATAACTCTCTGCTCAACTTCTCAATCCGTCCTTCAATCCTTACCTGACGTTCAAGTTCCTTCCAAAAGAAAAGCAGTGAGGCTTGATTATTAACGGCTATTTCCCTGCCTTTTTTACTTTTATAGTTGGAAAAAAAAACGGGGAGGCCTTGTTCAAAACTCTTTAGCAGTACAATTCTTGAAGATGGTCGACCCCCAACACCCACTGTACTTAAGGCCATGGCATTAAATTCAAGTATTTGCGCTTGATCAGCATCGGCAAGCCAATTATTAAAAAGTTCCACGGGGTTTTCCGGAGCTTTTTCAGGATTAAAAGTATATTTGCCAAAATCGCGGCGCAGGTCTGCTAACTCCATGGTAATTTTTTTAACTTTGACAAAAGTAATATCCTTTTTCAATTACTTAAATGAAATATAAACTACGGATAGTAAAACAAACCACATGTTGGCGACCTACCTGGCTAGGCTGGTTGCTGATATTACTTTTATTAGTTATTTTTTTCCGGTTTTTTCTTACTTATTCGGTAAAGTTTCTGTCGCCAAATCATCCCGTTCATGCCAAAACACTTGTTGTGGAAGGTTGGGTAGAAACCTATGTAGTGCTCGATGCGCTGGATTATTATCGCGATAACGGCTATGAAAGAATGATCGTAACGGGCATTCCCATCACCATTTACGAATTTATTGCTCCTTATAAAAATACCGCCGAAGCCACCATCGATGCCATGCAATACTATGGTTTTAAGGATACCATCTATCGCGCCAACATTCCCACCAACGTGTTTGTGGACAGAACCTATCACACAGGTCTAATGGTGAAAAACCTTTTTGATGAACATCCCGAATGGGAAAAATCCATTGATGTTTATTCCGTGGGAGTTCATTCCCGACGGAGTCGTTTTTTATTTCAAGAGGCGCTGGGTTCTGAATTCAAGGTTGGGATTATTTCTCACCCCGATCGTACATTTTTGGCCGAATCATGGTGGAGGAGCAGTAAAGGTTTCAGGAATGTTACCAACGAGTTGATAGCCACCCCTTACGCCATGTTGTTTTTTAATCCCAATCGAAAAGCCAGCGAAAAACTGCTTTATGAAGGCCGATTGATCGATGAAATTATCAACTTACGTGATGATAAAAATAGAGAAATAGCAGATAGTACAGTTTCACCATTCAACAGCAAGGAACGCGCCGATTTCTATGGGCTCAATTATTTTGATCCTGATTTGAATTATCGGGTCAGAGCCACGTTGGAAGTCGATACCACCTCCCCGCCCTTCCCATTTGCCACCAACACCGCTCGCCGACCCAATTATCGGGTTTATGGAAAAGTTGAATTTTCGCTAAATGATACGATTTGTCATTTAACACTGTTTCAAAACATGGATGCTATAAATGATCCCGATTATGGAAATCAATTGTTCCTTCCTTTCCAGGATAAAACAAATGGGGTAAGCACATACGATGCCGGGCGATATTTGGATATTACTATTCCTGAAAGTAACTATTTCTGGCTCGATTTCAATCGTTCCTACAATCCATATTGCGCCTATTCCTCACGTTGGTCGTGTCCTTTGGTGCCATTTGAAAACCAGTTGGATGTTTCCATTCGGGCTGGAGAAAAGAAGTATAAACATTAGCATTGGCTCATATAATTGATGGAAAAACACGACATAACCCTTTTGCTTGTTGAGGACGATAAAATTACCCGAAACGTATACAAACAATTACTTGGGCAGATGATCGCGCGTGTTGTTACAGCCGGAGATGGTGAAGAGGGTTATCATGCCTTTCTTGAACATCAACCCGATATCATCCTTACCGATATTAAAATGCCGGTAATGAATGGGTTAGACATGGTTAACAAAATTAGAACACACAATAAACAGGTGCGTATTGTTATTATGTCTGCATATGGCGATTCGCGGTTTTTCCTCAAAGCTATCGAGTCGGGTGTTAAAGGGTTTTTAACCAAACCTCTCAATAACACGCAGTTGCAGGAAATTATTCTTGAGCAGATAAACGATATCCTGCTCGAAAAGAAACTGCACGTAGAAGAACTCAAACGTAGGATTGCAGAAACGGAACGCGATAGAAGTCAAAACATACTAAGTGGATTGAGTTTGGCAACTGCCGCATTTTTTCAGCGGGGTGTCAATGCTGTTACTGTGAATGAAGCACTGTCGAAGATTGGTGCTATCACCCATGTTTCACGGGTTTATATTTTCCGGAAAGAGAAATTTCAGGGTAAGGAGGTGATAAATCAAATATATGAATGGGTCGCGAAAGGGATAGACACGCAGATAGAAAATGAGGAACTGATTAATATCCCTGTAGAATCCAAATCGTTCTCCAGATGGCGGCAATTGCTGTCGCAGCGAAAAAACCTGGTATCCATCGTCCGGGAGATCGAAGAGCCGGAGGAGCGCCAAGCTCTGGAATCACAGCAAATAAAATCCATATTGGCCATCCCTATTTTTGTTCGTGACGACTGGTGGGGGTTCATCGGATTCGACGACTGTACCAATGAACGGATGTGGTCCGAATCTGAAATAAATGCATTAGGTATGTTGGCTTTTAACCTGGGTGGTGCCATCTACCGAAGGAACGTAGAAGACGAGCTTAATAACCTGAATGTTAACCTCGAAAAACGTGTCAAAGATCGAACTCTGGCACTACAACAGGAGGTGGCTGAGCGAACCTTTGCCGAACAATTGTTACGCGAAAGCGAAGAAAAATATCGGTTGATTTACGAAAATGCCAACGATGGCATTGTGTTGTTAAAAAATGGTCATGTATTCCTGATCAATCCACGCGTGAGCGATATTTTCAGGTGCATGCCCCGTGACATTATAGGTAAGGAGTTCTCAGGCTTTTTCCTTCCTGAATTTGCAGATGATTTGAATGAATTTCTATTGAGTCAGGAATCTTCCGAAATCAATGAAAGAAAAGAGATCATGGTGGAAATGAAGGAGGGTAGATGGATCGAATTGAAAACTACCTTCATCGATTGGGATGGAGAACCCGCACATCTGGCTTTTATTTCGGATGTTACCAAACGTAAGCAAGCCGAAAAGGAACTTTTTGAATTAAATGCCCATCTGGAAAAGCGTATCAGTGAAGAAATTCAACGTGTGGAGCAACAACAACAACTACTTGTGCAGAAGTCAAAACTCGAATCAATTGGAGAACTTTCTGCCGGTTTGGCACACGAAATCAATCAACCTCTGGGCGGAATTTCCATGGGATTGGATAATATTCAATTCAAGCTGGCCGATGGAACGCTCAACAATGATTATTTGAAGGATAAAATCAACAAATTATTTGGTGATATCGACCGCATTCGCAATATTATCGATCATGTAAGGATTTTTTCGCGAGATCAGGAAAAACAGGAAATGGAGTCTGTAGACATAGAAAGTGTGATAAATAAAGCCATGGACATGGTACGGCGTCAGTTTTTGGATCATCACGTAGATTTACAAATTGTTTTTCCCGAAGAAAAAATATATACCATGGGCAATGGCTATCGGCTGGAGCAAGTACTACTCAATTTATTGTCGAATGCAAAATATGCCGTGGAGGAACGTGCACGTCAGATAGATAGACCGGTTGATTATCGGAAGATGATAAAAGTGGGCGTAGAATCCAAAGGCAATCAGCATTTTATTGTGGTAGAGGACAATGGGACCGGTATTGAAAAGGAGGTGATTCCAAATATTTTCAATCCGTTTTACACCACCAAAAGCGAAGAAAAAGGCACAGGTCTTGGTCTTTCCATTTCCTATGGAATTATAAAAGAGATGAACGGAGAAATTAATGTGGAAAGCATTCCAAACAGCTTTACACGTATTATTTTAAAATTACCAAAAAAGTAGACATGGCAGGTACGCTCAACATACTCATTGTGGACGACGAGCCCAGAGTTCAGGACGAAATAGAAGAGTTTTTATTAAGTAAAAAATACAAGGTATATAAAGCAGGAGCTCCTTCTGTTGCATTCGGCATATTGGCCAAACATCCGGTGAATATTGTAATTCTGGATGTTAAACTACCCGAAATGAACGGGCTGGATGTGCTTTCAAAAATTAAATCTGAATATCCTGATATGGAAGTTATAATGATTTCCGGCCATGGTGATATGGATACAGTTATTCATGCCATGCGTCATGGCGCTACCGATTATTTTCCCAAGCCGTTCAGGTTGCTGGATATCCATGGCGCCATTTCCCGTACCCAGCGGTTTATCGAATTAAATAAGAGATTAAAAAGTGCCAACGATAGTCTTGATTTGTTATCAAAAAAATTACTTAAAAACATTGGATTTCAATTAATTGGCGAAGGTGCATCAATGCAGCGACTGTTGGAACTGATGAACAAAGTTGCACAAACTGACAACACTTCAGTGCTGATTTTAGGCGAAAGTGGTACCGGGAAAGAGTTGGTGGCTCACGGAATTCATTATTTGAGCAAGCGTATGACAGAACCGTTTTATTCTGTCAATTGTTCTGCCATCCCTGAAACCTTGTTCGAAAGCGAGTTTTTTGGGCATAAAAAGGGTGCATTTACAGGGGCTGAAGAGGAGAAGATGGGGTGGTTTGAAATTGCCGATAAAGGTACCGTGTTTCTCGACGAAATATCCGATATGCCCCTAAATCAACAAGCCAAATTGTTACGGGTTCTAGAAGAACGAAAGGTGAGTAAACTGGGATCCAAGCAAAGTAAACATGTGGATGTTCGTGTGATTGCTGCAACCAACACCAACCTGGAGGCCTTGGCTGATCAAAACAAATTTCGCATCGACTTGTTTCATCGGCTGAGTATTTTTGTTATCGAAATTCCGCCTCTGCGAAAGCGCGTTGAAGATATTCCATTGCTTCTGAATTATTATGTGAAACATTATGCCACACAAATGGGAAAAAAGATCAACAAGGTGGATATAAGTGTGATTGAAATGCTAAAGCAGCACCAGTTTCCTGGTAATATACGCGAATTGAAAAACATTGTGGAGCGTGCCGTGATTATGTGTGAAGGAAGTGAAATACGTACGGAGCATGTGTCCTATCGGGGAAAACCGAATTCATACACTGAAACTTCAGTAGAATCTGATATAGGAGTAGAAACGGCATCGGTTGAACCTAACAATGACGAAACCAAACCGGAAAACTTCGATTTAGAATACAACGAAAAAATGCTCATCGTTAAAGCCTTGAAGAAATCAGATAGTAACAAAGCAAAAGCAGCTGAAATTCTGAATATTACCTGGCAGTCCCTCAACCGGAGGATGAAAAAATACGGACTGGAATAAAGCAAAAAGCTCCGTCCTTTTTTCAAAGAACGGAGCTATGAATCAAATAACTAATTCTTATTATTTAACTGCGTCAACGATAGCTTTAAAAGCTTCAGGGTTGTTCATCGCCAAATCCGCCAACACCTTGCGGCTGATTTCAATGTTTTTGGCATGGATTTTTCCCATAAATTCCGAGTAGGTCATGTCGAACTGTCGAACACCGGCGTTTATGCGCATAATCCATAGCGACCTAAAATTACGTTTATTAACTCGTCTGTCGCGGTAGGCATACATTTGCCCTTTTTCGTACGAATTTTTCGCAACCGTCCAAACGTTTTTCCTGGCACCAAATTGACCTTTGGTTTTGTTCAGGATCTTCTTTTTGCGTGCTTTTGAAGCAACTGAGTTTACTGATCTTGGCATTTTACTCTTTTTTTTTTCACCTTAGCGCTTCGCCGAACGAAGACTTATTGGGCTAAGACAAAAGTTAAACATAAATTAAATTAACGGCAAAGCAAGCTTCTGATGTTTCTTTCGTCAGCTTTATCAATCACTGTAAAGTAAGTTAAGTTACGTTTACGTTTTTTCGACTTTTTGGTCAAAATGTGACTTTTGTAAGCATGCTTCCGTTTAATTTGACCGGAACCCGTAATAGAGAATCTCTTTTTGGCTCCGGATTTTGTTTTCATTTTAGGCATTACTTAAAAATTTATAGTGAATTGAATAATAATTACTTTTTTGGTGTCAGAATCATAATCATGCGTTTTCCTTCGAGTTTTGGCAGACTTTCTACTTTACCATATTCTTCCAACTCCTGTGCAAATCTTAACAGAATATACTCTCCTTTATCTTTATAAATTATCGACCGACCTTTAAAAAACACATCTACTTTAACTTTAGCTCCTTCTTTCAGGAAATTTTCCGCATGCTTGAGCTTAAAATTAAAATCGTGTTCGTCAGTGTTGGGTCCCAGACGGATTTCTTTCAAGACTACTTTGGCTGTTTTCGCCTTCATCTCCTTTTGTTTCTTTTTTTGTTCAAAAAGAAACTTTTTGTAGTCCATTATCTTACATACTGGCGGACTTGCACTGGCCGAAATTTCAACCAAATCAAGACCCATGTCTTCTGCAAGATTCAACGCGTCACGCAACTGGAATATACCACTTTCTACGTTTTCGCCAACCAGCCTTACTACCGGAGCTGTAATCCTCTGGTTGATTCTGTTCGGATCTTCCTTTTTCATTGGGGCTCTGCCTCTACCTCTAAAGTTTGCGATAATTAATCCTCCTAATTTTGATATTATTTTTTTTGCATACTTGCCTTCACTTCATCATTGATGAGTTGGGCAAATTCGCCGATATTCATTGCTCCTAAATCTTCTCCACCATGTTTGCGCACTGATAACATTTCGTCGGATTCTTCTTTTTCACCTACAATGAGCATATATGGTATCTTCTTCATTTCTGCATCTCTAATCTTCCTTCCCGTTTTCTCACTTCTGTCATCAATCAGGCCGCGAATTTCGTGTTTTTTTAGCAAACTTAAAACTTTTTCTGCATAATCCTGGTATTTCTCACTGATTGGCAGTACGATAACCTGATCCGGAGTAAGCCACAGTGGGAAGTTCCCGGCACAATGCTCTATGAGAACGGCCACAAACCTTTCCATTGAACCAAAAGGTGCACGGTGAATCATTACCGGGCGGTGCTTCTCGTTATCCGCACCGATATAGGTAAGGTCAAAACGATCAGGTAAGTTATAATCCACCTGAATGGTGCCCAACTGCCATTTTCTACCGATGGCGTCTTTTACCATAAAATCCATTTTGGGACCATAGAAGGCGGCTTCACCATATTCTATTTTGGCATTCAGACCGCGTTCTTCGGCTACTTCGATAATGGCACGTTCGGCTTTTTCCCAATTTTCGACGGTTCCGATATATTTTTCTGGAGTTTTTGGGTCGCGCAACGATATTTGAATCAATACGTCGTTGAACTCCAAGGCGGTGAAAATCTGTTGAATAATGTCGATTACGCCATTAAACTCGCTTTTGATCTGATCAGGCATACAAAAGATGTGTGCATCGTCCTGAGTAAATCCACGAACGCGGGTCAACCCATGTAGTTCGCCACTTTGTTCGTAACGATAAACTGTGCCAAATTCGGCCAAGCGAATGGGTAATTCTTTGTATGAATGAGGTTTGTAGTTGAAAATTTCACAGTGATGGGGGCAGTTCATGGGTTTGAGAAAAAACTCTTCGCCTTCCACAGGTGTGGTGATGGGACGGAAGCTCTCGGCTCCATATTTTTGAAAATGCCCTGAAGTTTTATACAAGTTTACATTGCCGATGTGGGGAGTAATTACCGACTCGTAACCGGCATCTTTTTGCACCTGTTTGAGGTATTGCTCCAGTTTTTCACGTAATTGTGCGCCTTTGGGCAACCACAATGGCAAACCGGAACCTACTTGTTGAGAAAAAGTGAACAGTTCGAGTTCTTTTCCCAATACCCGGTGGTCGCGTTTTTTTGCTTCTTCCAGAAGCACAAGGTATTCGTCCAGTTCCTTTTTCTTGGGGAAGGTAATACCGTAAATACGGGTGAGCTGTTTTCTTTTTTCGTCACCACGCCAATAAGCACCAGCAACCTTCAGCAACTTGATAGCTTTGATAACGCCTGTATTGGGGATGTGAGGTCCGCGACAGAGGTCGGTAAAATGACCGCTTTCGTAAAGGGTAATTTCGCCGTCTTCCAATTCGCTGATTAGCTCCAGTTTATACTCATCACCTTTTTTAGTGAAGTAGTCCAGTGCATCTTTTTTGCTGATATCTTTTCTAGTGAACTCTTGCTTTTCTCTGGCCAATTCGAGCATTTTTTGCTCTATTTTGCCAAAATCCTTATCGGAAATATCGTGGCTACCGAAATCGATATCGTAATAAAAACCATTTTCAATATCGGGGCCGATGCCAAATTTTGCACCGGGATACAATAATTCAATAGCCTCAGCCATGAGGTGGGCAGACGAATGCCACATGGCGGCTTTTCCGTCTTCATCGTTCCATGTGAGTAATTGTACCGAAGCGTCATTAAAAATGGGGCGATTGGCATCCCAAACTTCACCGTTTACCTTGGCTGCCAATACATTGCGTGCCAAGCCTTCGCTGATGTCGGAAGCAATGGTAAAAGCCGTTACTCCTGCCTCGTAGTTTTTTACTGAATTGTCGGGGAGCGTTATATGTATCATTCTGTGTTATTGCGATTAAAAAATTGGCTGCAAAAGTACTAAAAACTCTCTAAACTTCACCCCTTTAGACAATTAATATTTTGGTCAAAAGGCCATTTTATTTATTTTGCCTGCTTTTCTCCTGATTTATGAGATGGAGGATACGGTTACGATCCACTATTTATCTTGTTTGGTACGTAATTATTCTGCGAACATGATAGGAAATGACTTGTAAAAAGATTAATATTGCATGGTTGTGAGAGGAATTCCGTTGAGGTGTGTTTTTTCGCAATAGATGCAAATACCATGTTGCGACTTGCCCAATGAAAAAAATAAAGATTATTCAGTTGTTAAAACGTGCGGCTCCAGTACTGATGGCATTGGTGGTCTTTGGCATAATGATTTTTGGTACACTCAGTTATCTGCACTACCAAAAAGATACCTGGGAAAAGGACGTAAAAGGAAGGCTTTTTGAAATTCTGATGACCAAAAAAACCAAACTCGAAAAGGCCCTTTTTTCCAGGATACATTATACACGCAGCGTGGCTGCTTATGTTTCGTTGCGGCCCGATATTACCAACGAGGAGTTCAGTAACCTGGCCAAAGAGTTGATTAACAACGATTCCGTTATTAGTACCATCGGGCTTTCTCGAAATTGTATCATCAACGCGTTGTATCCTTCCATTGGGCATGAAGCGGCCATCGGACTCAATTTGCTGCTTCACCCCGAACGCCGCGAGATTGTTGAAAAAACCATCGAAACACACCGTACTTTTATTGCAGGTCCGGTGGATTTGGTGGAAGGAGGTGAGGCGTTTATCAGTTATACTCCCATCTTCGACAAATCAAAAGGCGACACCAACGACTTTTGGGGCGTTACCGACATCGTTATCTATCAGGATAAACTGCTCGAAATGGCCCAATTGAAACCCAATGAAGGGGGATTTCAATTTGCCTTGCGCGGATACAACGGAATGGGCAATACGGGTGATGTTTGGTGGGGAAATCCCAACGTATTTAATCAGCATCCGGTGGAAGTGACCATCGATTTGCCTCACGGAAATTGGGTGTTGGCAGCCATACCCGAAGTGGGTTGGTCGTCGTACCTCAATCAGGATCATGTACTACTCATATTATTGGTTTCCGGTTCGTTTATCATCAGTTTGCTGATTTGGATGATCGCCGCAGCCATGCTACGGATTCAAAATAATGAACGTGAACTGAGTGCCATTTTTCAGTCGATGAACAGTTTGGTCATCGAGTTCGACAGGGAGGGAAAATATATCAAAATACCTTCCGTAAATCAGGAATTGCTGGTCAGACCCAAAGAATTTTTGCTGAATAAAAAAATGGAAGAAATATTCCCGAAAGAGCAAGCCGACCTTTTTAAAAATGCCATATTAAAATGCTTGGAAACCAAAGATTTGGTTACCATCGAGTATCCTCTTGAAATCAGGGAAAAGCGTATATGGTTTGCCGCCCGCATTTCATGGAAATCTGAAAATCGCGTGATATTTCATGCCTTCGACATTACCGAAGCCAAAAATGCACAGCAAAAAATTGAAGATTCAGAGAAGCGCCTTAGGGAGCTGAATGCTACCAAAGACAAGTTTTTCTCCATAATTGCCCACGATTTAAAAAGTCCTTTTAACGTGATTCTTGGGTTCAGCGAATTGTTACGCACCAATTACGACCGGTTTGATGAACCGCAACGCAAGGAGTTGGTGGAACGTATCGACGAAACAGCGCAAAACACCTATTATCTTCTCGAAAACCTGCTGATGTGGGCAGGGACACAAAACAATAAATTGGAAATTCACCCCGAAACAGTTGTCCTGAAGAAACTGGTGGATGAAGCGTTGATACCTTATTTGTCGGGCGCCCATTTGAAAAAGCTGGATGTGGCTAACCTTGTTTCCCCTGATTTGTCGGTGGTTGTCGACAAATACACCATGCGCACGGTGATCGGTAATTTATTTAACAATTCAGTGAAATTCACCAACGAATTTGGGCAAATTAAGTGGAGCGCCCGGGTGAAAAATCAACAGGTGGAAGTGGCCATCACCGACACAGGTGTAGGGATAAAACCTCAGGCCATGGATCGGTTGTTTAAAATAGAACAAAGTCAATCGACCCTGGGAACCAATAAGGAAAAAGGTACAGGACTGGGATTGTTTTTGTGTAAGGAATTTGTTGAAAAAAACGGAGGTGAAATTCGCGTGGAAAGTGAATGGGGTGCCGGTAGCACTTTCTATTTTACCGTACCTTTGTCCACATAAAAACTGAAGCATTGATAATTGAATATGGAGCATGACCATGACTAAACCGGAACGATTTAAAGCGGTAATTGACTATTTTACAGAGCACATGCCCGTTGCCGAAACCGAACTTGTTTATCGAACCCCATACGAATTACTGGTGGCCGTAGTTTTATCAGCCCAATGTACCGACAAAAGAGTAAATGTTATTACACAGGAGTTTTTTAAGCAATATCCTACTGTAGAACAATTGGCTCAAGCATCGGTGGAGGATATTTTTGAACTAATTAAAAGCTGTTCCTATCCCAACAACAAGGCAAAGCACCTCAGTGGCATGGCCCATATGTTGTTGCATGATTTTAATGGCGAAGTTCCCGAATCGCTCACCGATTTGCAGAAGCTTCCCGGTGTTGGACGAAAAACGGCTAACGTAATTGCCAGCGTGGTTTTCGATAAGCCTGCCATGGCCGTAGATACGCATGTCTTTAGGGTGGCTGCACGCATTGGTTTGTCCACGCGATCCAAAACTCCATACGAAACCGAAAAGCAATTGGTGAAGTATTTTCCCCAAGAAGTCATTCCTCTTGCACATCATTGGCTGATATTGCATGGCAGGTATGTTTGTATGGCCCGAAAGCCCAAATGTGAGGTTTGCGGATTAACCGCTGTGTGTAAGTACTTTCAGGGTACAGTACTTAAAAATGCTTAAAACACCCCTTTTAGGCCTTCCCATATGGGGATAATTCTTATCTTTGGGAAAAATTATTTTTACTATGTCAAAACTACAAATTGGAGATAAAGCTCCTAACTTTAAGGGAGTTGATCAAAACGAAAACTCAATTTCACTCGAATCTTTCACCGGAAAAAACCTCATTATTTATTTTTATCCAAAAGATAATACGCCCGGTTGTACAGCCGAAGCATGCGATTTGCGCGACAACTATCAGATGTGGTTGGAAAAGGGATATGCTGTGTTAGGAATTAGTCCTGACAGTGTGGCCTCACATCAGAAATTCGCTCAAAAATATGCTTTGCCATTCCCTCTCATAGCTGATCCTGAAAAGCAAATTATTAAGGCTTACGGAGCTTGGGGTATGAAAAAAATGTATGGCAAAGAGTACGAAGGATTGCTTCGGATGACTTTTGTGATAGATAAAAAAGGTGTGATCACCCGGATTTTTGAAAAAGTGAAAACTAAAGAACATACCCAACAAATATTAAAAACCCTTTAAACCTTCGATTATGGCAGTTGATAAATCCAAAGAAAACGCTGAAAAATTAAGACAAGAAAAATTAAAATCACTTGAGGCCACCCTCGGAAGCATTGAAAAGAGTTACGGAAAAGGCGCTGTAATGCGTTTGGGCGACTCGGCCATCGAAAAGGTGGCTTCCATTTCGAGTGGTAGTATTGCACTGGACGATGCACTGGGAGTGGGTGGTTTTCCCAAAGGCAGAGTGGTAGAGATATATGGTCCTGAATCGTCAGGTAAAACAACGCTGGCCTTGCACATGATTGCAGAAGCTCAAAAAGCCGGAGGTATAGCTGCTTTTATTGATGCAGAACACGCTTTCGACCGACTCTATGCTGAAAAACTTGGTGTGGATACACAAAACCTGTTTGTTTCGCAACCCGACCACGGAGAGCAAGCCCTTGAAATTGCCGACAGCCTGATTAGAAGCGCCGCCATTGATGTGATAGTTATCGACTCGGTGGCAGCCCTAACACCAAAAAGTGAAATTGATGGTGAAATGGGTGACTCCAAAATGGGTCTTCATGCACGTTTGATGTCGCAAGCCTTGCGAAAACTCACGGCTAATATTAGTCGCACAGGTACTATCTGTGTTTTCATCAATCAGTTACGTGAAAAAATTGGCGTAATGTTTGGGAATCCTGAAACCACTACCGGTGGTAATGCCCTGAAATTTTATGCTTCTGTCCGACTGGATATTCGAAGGATTAGCCAAATTAAAGATGGAGATAGCATTTCAGGAAACAGGGTTCGGGTGAAAGTAGTTAAAAACAAAGTCGCACCACCATTTAAAAAAGCTGAATTCGACATCATTTACGGTGTTGGAATCTCGAAAATTGGAGAAATCATTGACTTGGGAGTCGACTTGAATATCATCAAGAAGAGTGGTTCCTGGTTTAGTTATGGAGAAACTAAACTAGGACAAGGCAGGGATGCCGTAAAGGGTTTGTTGTCTGATAATCCGGAAATGACAGAAGAGCTCACTCAGAAAATTACCGAGGCTCTGTCTGAAAAAGCCTAGCTTATCTATATTGATAAGCTTTCATTCTTGAGGAAACCTGATACTGAACAATTTTACTTATGATGCCCGTTTTGTTTAAAAAAAAGATGTCCTTACGATTTCAAGTGGTTGTATTGACAGTTATTGTGTTATGGCTGGCGGCCTGCTCGTCACAAAGTTCAGAACAGCAATCGTCTCAAGCTGCGGGTGTAGATTCAGTAGCTTATTATACACAAGCTATCATGTCGGATTCGTCAGATGCGCAATTGTTTGCAGCAAGGGCAAGATTGTTTTTAGCCAATGGCAATCTCGATCCTGCTTTGCGCGACCTTAATAAGGCTTTGCTTATTCAACCTAACGAACCTGCTTTTTATCTTACACTTTCGGATGTGTATTTGGTTCTGGGACAAACTGAGAACAGTCTGTCGGCATTAAAAAAAGCCACCAAGTTGGATCCAAACCTGGTGGCCGCCTACTTGAAATTGGCTGAGATTTACCTGGTTGTCGACAGACCTGATGCTGCCATAGGTGCTGCCGACCAGGCCATTCTGCTGGACGCTGAAAATGCAGAAAGCTATTATATGAAAGGTATTTCATTGTTGATGGCGGGCGATACCAATAGTGCTCTGCTGAATCTGCAGATTTCCACACGAATCGAAAAGATCAATTTTATGAGTTATATGCAGATGGCCTCTGTTGCAGTAGCTCGGGGAGATACCATGGCGGTAACTTACCTGAAGGAGGCATTAAAAGATCAACCTAAGTCCGAAAGAGCGTTATTCTTTCTTGGTATGCTTCTTCAGGAAAGACATAAATATGAGGAAGCTCTTGGATATTTTCGTCAGGTGATGGAATTTTACCCAAATAATAAAAGGGCGTTCTACCATGCTGGCTATCTTAGTTTGGTGGAATTAGCCAACCCTGAGGATGCCAAGGAGTTTTTCAGTCAGGCAGTAACACTTGACTCTACATACGTGGAAGCAGTTTATAATCTGGGAAGAACATATGAGGAGCTTCAGGAATTTAAAAACGCACGAAAATACTACAAGGAGTCGTTGCGCTTATTGCCTAATTACCCGCTGGCAGTGCAGGGAATGAATCGTTTGGATGATCAGGGACTCGGCTTATAAATAGCCGGCTTTGATTTCTTTCAGGTCGTCAACTAGCAATTGGCATTGTTCGTTAAACTCCTTGAATAATTCATCTACCCCATTTAGGTTTTGTTCGGCACCGGCCATCTCAAGTTTTTTTGCCAATTCTTGCACATGAGGAACCGTAAAGTTAGCTACCACTCCCTTGGTGCTGTGTGCATGAAACTTTAAATTGGGAAAATCTTTGGCTTCAATGGCTTGTTTGATGTTCGACATCCGTTCGGGATATTCGTTGATAAATATATCGATAATTTCTATAACAATTTCTTTATCAAAATATTGAAAAGTTTCGTTAAAGGAATTCATGTTGATTATTTTCATCTGCAGAGCTTTTTGGTTATCATTTTATGACGCCACTTGAAATGAGTGTGTGGCATAATATAACAAAACTACAAAAACTTTCTCAAGTTATATCATTCTCCTGAAAATTAGTGGATAAGATATTTGTTCAAGAATCATCAGAATCCCAGTAAACTACCTGCCTGAAATACAATCAGCGACACCAAATAGGCCAAAATTGTAGTATAAACTGCCAGAAAAAGTGCCCATTTCCAGTGCCCGGATTCGTTTTTAATGGCTGCGATAACTGCAATGCAAGGGAAATAGATCAGGATAAACAACATGAATGAAATGGCAACCAAAGGAGAAAAGACCGATTCCCCCTGTCTGCTTCCTGATTCGTACACTTGATTTTTCATGCGTTCGGCTAATCCCTGATCAAGGTCGTCATCCGATTGGTAGAGAACGCCGAGGGTACTTACCACAATTTCTTTTGCAGCTGAGCCGGCAACGATGGCCACGCCCATTTTCCAGTCGAAACCCAGTGGCGCAATGGCCGGTTCAATGAATTTGCCAATGCGGCCTATAAAACTGTTTTCCTGTTTAAGCCTCAGGTTTTCTGCGCTTAGTTCGTCCATTTGTATTTGGAAAGCGGCACTGTCTCCGGTATATTGATAGTTTCTCACTAGTTCAGTCATTTGTTGCTTGTAGTTTTTCTCAATATGTTCACCTTTGGGAAAATAGCCCAACACCCAAATAATTAAACTGGCCAGTAGAATTACTGTACCCATCTTACGCAGGTATTGTTCACCTTTGAACCAGGTTTGCTTCAATATGGATGAAAGCGCCGGCACACGATAGGGGGGGAGTTCCATCACGAAGGGTATGGTTTCAACTTTAAACAAGGTTTTTTTCATGATCCAGGCCACCAATCCTGCCAATAAAATTCCAAATAGGTAAATCCCAAACAAGATGGTTCCTCTCAATTCTGTAAAAAAAGCACTGATTAACAGGATGTAAACCGGATAACGGGCACTGCACGACATGAAAGGGATGATGAGCATGGTCACCAATCTGTCATTTTTATTTTCGATGGTGCGTGTGGCCATAATCGCCGGTACGTTGCACCCAAAACCCATGAGCATGGGAATAAATGATTTGCCATGCAGTCCGATCCTGTGCATGAGCTTGTCAACAATAAATGCTACCCTCGCCATATAGCCCGAAGCTTCCATGAGGGTGAGAAAGAAGAACAAAATCAGGATGTTGGGTAAGAAAACGATAACGCCCCCAACGCCACCGAGAATTCCATCTACCAGCAAATCTTTGAACATGCCGTCGGGAAAAACGGCGGATATCAAATCACCGATGACCCCAATCAGCCATTCGATTCCTTGCATGGGATAGTCGCCAATCCAAAAGGTAGCTTGAAAGGTAAGCCAAATGGCAAACAGAAAAATGGGATAGCTTAATAACTTGCTGGTAACGATGTTGTCGATAATGCGACTACGGGTGATTTTGTTGTTTTTTGGAGCCGGTTTCAGGGTTTCTTTCAAGGCTCCCTCAATGAATCCGTATTTGGAGTCAGTAATTACGGTTTCTACATTATCCTTCCTCAGGTTGGCAATGATGGCCGCTTCGGTAAGGGCTGTGGTTTTTATTTCCTCGGCATTCTTGCAAAGTGCAATTCTTTTCAACTCAGTTTCGTCTTCTTCCAGTAGTTTAATGGCGAGATATCTGGGTGAAACTTTGTTGGTTAGCACTTCGTTTCCTTCCTGGTTGATAAGGTTTTGAAGAATCTTGATTGAGCGCTCTATTCTGTTTCCATAATGGATGTGTACATGTCTGATAATGGGCTCGTTATCATTATAGGCGTCAATGATTTTATCAAATAGTTTTTCAATGCCTTTACCTTTTGTTCCTACCGTTGGAACCATGGGCATGCCGATCATTTTACCCAAAGCCCTGTAGTCGAAGATGTCGCCTTTCTCTTCAAACTCATCCCACATGTTCAGGGCTATCACCACTTTCATGTCCATATCGATGAGCTGGGTAGTGAGATAAAGATTGCGTTCCAGATTAGATGAGTCGATCACGTTGAGAATCACATCCGGTAATTCGTTTATCAGGTGATCACGGACGTAAAGCTCTTCGGGGGTATAACTGGTAATAGAGTAGGTGCCGGGCAAATCAGTAAGGCGAAAAGTGTATCCACCGTATTCAAATCGGGCTTCCTTGGCATCCACGGTAATGCCTCCATAGTTTCCAACCTTTTCATGGCTATGTGAGGCAAAATTAAAGAGTGAGGTTTTTCCGCAATTGGGATTTCCAACCAAGGCCACGTTGATGATCTTTCTTTGTGGTTCGATGGGAGCTAATTTAAGGGCTTGTTCCAATTGAAAAACTCCGTTGAATGTTTGTTTTGTAGGACCCTTATTTTCGCCTGTAATCACTTCAATCAATGTGGCTTCGCTTCGTCGTAAAGAGATGTTGTAGCCCATTACATTGTACTCAATGGGGTCGCGAAGGGGTGCGTTTTTAATTACAATCACCTGTTTTCCAGCAACAAATCCCATTTCAATGATCCGTTTCCTAAACGCTCCACGCCCCCTTACTTTAAGGATGATGGCCTTATCTCCATTCTTTAGTTCAGCAAGATTCATTTACTTTGCACCTCATGATTTTATGGTAGCAAAACAACAATTTAAAGGCATGCGTTCTGATACCTAATATTGGGTATATTTCAGAATTCGGGAGCCATTTCCGAATCGTTGTGCAGGAGGTAATGAATGCGTCCGAGGATGTTGCCAATACGAAATCCCCAATGGGTGGCAAATAGTTTTTCGCAATCGCTCACAGCATTTTCGCGTGCAGCATGGGTGTTGCGTTGATACAGCAGGAGAAAGTCTTTCATGTCTTGATACACATCCGCCAGATGTTCCGAGATGCTCGAGTTAATGGGCTCTGTTTCATTAATATACAGTGGATCGATTACCCAAAATTCATCGTCTTTGTCCAGAATTTTTCGCAGAGGGTTAAATATACTTTCCCAGTTCTCCTCGGTTACAAATCGTTCGCTGGCCTCAGGAAACTCCGGCTCGAGCGTAGGAAGCAACGAGCCTTTTAAGTACAAAAGCGGCAAAATCCGTTGCATAAAAACCAACACCTGATCCTTGTTTTTTTCTTCGGCATGTTCCAAAAAGAAACAATACTCGTTGGCCACGGTGAGCATTTCGAGAATGGGAGCAGAGATGGTGTTGTCGTCGGTATTCATTGTCAATTTTTTTGCAAAAGTATGAAATGATTTATTGTGGTGGGATGGATATGTGTGGGAGTATAAAACAAAAGCCTGAAAAACGTAATTTTCAGGCTTTTGAAATAGCAGTTATTGGACAATTAAACACCCAAATCTGTTATGTATTGTTTAATTTTTTGATTCAGTTTTTCTTCCACTTCGGCGTACTGTGATTTTTCGGCCATGGGTGCCATCACTCCGAAATAGAATTTGATTTTGGGCTCTGTTCCCGATGGACGAACGCTGACTTTTCCGCCGTCTGCTGTAAAGAATTGCAATACATTGGAGGGTGGAAGCAGGATGTCTTCGGTGTTGCCTGCCGGCAAATGATGGGTTTTGCGGGTTTGATAATCTTTCACCATCACCACAGGACTTCCTCCCAAAGTGGCAGGAGGATTTTTGCGGAATTTGGCCATCATTTCTTGAATTTCTTCGGCACCGGATTTTCCTTTACGTACCACAGAAATCAAGCTTTCTTTGTACAAGCCATATTCCTGATACATGTCGAGGAGCAGGTCGAAAAGTCCGATTCCTTTGTCGGCGGCCCAAGCCGCAGTTTCGGCAATCATGGCGCATGAAATAACGGCATCTTTGTCGCGCACGAAATCACCCACCAGGTAGCCATAGCTTTCTTCACCACCTCCGATAAAGGTTTTTTTGCCTTCAAAATGCTTGATGATATCGGCAATATATTTGAATCCGGTGAGCACATCGAAATGTTCCACATCAAACTTGTCGGCAATTTTGGCCAGAAGTTCAGAAGTGACAATGGTTTTCACGATAAATTCCTTACCTGTGAGCTTGCCGTTTTCCTTCCATTTGGTAAGCAAATAATAAATGAGCAGAGATGCTGCCTGATTGCCGTTCAGCAGGATAAAACCGTCTCCTTTACGAATGGCGATTCCCACGCGGTCGGCATCGGGGTCGGTGGCCATCACCAGGTCGGCGTTGATGCTTTTGGCTTTCTCGATGGCCATGGCTAGCGCGGCTGATTCTTCGGGATTGGGTGATTTTACCGTAGGGAAGTTGCCATCAGAGATGGCTTGTTCGTCCACCATGAAAACCTGTTCAAAACCAAACATCTTGAGGGCTTGGGGTACCAGTGTTACGCCTGTTCCGTGAAGCGGTGTATAAACAATCTTGAAGTCTTTTTGTCTTTTGATGGCTTCCGGCGACAGGGTCAGTTCTTTAACGCGTTGAAGGTAAATGGCATCGGTTTCTTCGCCTATGATGTTGATGAGGTCTTTGTTTCCGGAGAATTTTACGTCGCTGATGTCGGTAATTTTCTCCACTTCAGCAATTACGTTTTTGTCGTGGGGACTGATCAACTGACCACCATCGTCCCAATATGCTTTGTATCCATTGTATTCCTTGGGATTGTGACTGGCGGTTATAACGATTCCACCCTGACAACCGTAATGTCGAATGGCGAAGGATAGCTCGGGGGTGGGACGCAGTTTGTTGAAAAGATAAACCATGATGCCGTTGGCCGAGAAAACATCGGCGGTAATCTGGGCAAAATAGGGGCTGTTGTTTCTGGAATCGTACGCGATGGCTACCTTGATGGGTTTGTTATCGGGGAAGTTGGCTTTCAGGTAGTTTGCAAAACCTTGAGTGGCAGCACCAACGGTGTATTTGTTCATCCGGTTGGATCCCACGCCCATGATGCCGCGCAAACCTCCGGTACCAAATTCCAGATCGCGGTAAAAAGATTCAATAACTTCCTGAGGGTTGTTGTCTATCATGTCTTTGATGGCCGCCTTGGTTTCGGCATCATAATTTCCATCAAGCCAACTTTGTGCTTTGGCCAGCGTTTTCGGATCGATAGTAGTGTTCATCGTTTTAGGTTTTTTAATCTAGTTCTTTTATCATCTTCCGAAGGCTTTCCCGCCAATGGGGAACCTCCAGTTTTAGTTGGGTTTTAATTTTCGTTTTATTCAACACGCTATAGAACGGTCGATTGGTTTTAGTTGGGTATTCCCTTGATTCCAATGCCTTTATTTCGCAGTTGAGCTGAGCTTCTTCCATGATGGCTTTGGCAAAATCGTACCAACTAATAGCTCCTTCGTTGCTGTAATGAAACAATTCTTTAACTGTTTCTTCACCATAAGTTTGCGCTGTTTGAAGCATGGCATCAGCCAAATCGCCTGCGTAGGTTGGTGTTCCCACCTGATCAAAAACTACTCCCAGACTATCTCTTTCTTTACCAAGACGCAGCATGGTTTTTAGGAAATTGTTTCCGTGGGCACTATACAACCAGGATGTGCGGATAATAACATACCTGTCGGCAAGCTGTTGCAAAGCCACTTCTCCTTCCAGCTTGGTTAGCCCGTAAAACGAAATGGGTCGTGTTGGGTCACCTTCATTATAGGGTTTGTGGTTGGTGCCGTCAAAAACATAATCTGTGGAGATATGGATGAGCAACGCTTTATGGCGGTTGCATTGTTTGGCCAGGTAACCCACCGAAGTTTTGTTTACCAACATGGCCAGTTCACGGTCTTCTTCTGCTTTGTCAACTGCGGTATAGGCGGCGCAATTGAGCACCACCCGGGCTTGTTGAGGTCGAACCATCGAGCTACTGCCTCTTCGCTGGTCAGGTCGAGGTCGTCGATGTCGGTGAAAAAGAAATTAAACTCAGGATATTGGTCTTCCAGCTTTTTTATTTCATTGCCCAGCTGACCTTTACTTCCCGTTACAAGTACGTTTATCATGATTCTTTCAAAAGTTTGTCGAAATAGTCGATGGTTTTTACAAGACCTTCATCCAATGGAATTTTAGGTTCCCAATTGAGTTTTTCTTTGGCCAAAGAAATATTGGGTTGGCGTTGCATTGGGTCGTCGGAAGGAAGGGGTTCATAGATGATTTTCGATTTACTTCCCACAAATTCAATCACTTTTTGAGCAAGCTCTAGGATTGTAAATTCGCCCGGATTTCCGATATTGACGGGGCCAATGAAATCGTCCCCTGTGGCCATCATTTTGGTCATACCATTCAGGAGGTCGTCAACATACTGAAAACTACGTGTTTGGCCGCCATCTCCATAAACTGTGATATCGTTTCCTTTGAGCGCTTGCACGATAAAATTGGAAACCACCCGACCATCGTTGGGATGCATGCGTGGGCCGTAGGTATTGAAAATGCGGATGATTTTAATACGAACATTATTTTGCTGATGATAGTTCATGGACAAGGTTTCTGCCACCCGTTTTCCTTCATCGTAGCACGACCGTGTACCGATGGGATTTACGTGTCCCCAATAGCTTTCGGTTTGCGGATGCACCTTGGGGTCGCCATAAACCTCACTTGTGGAAGCTTGCAATACCTTGGCTTTGATGCGTTTGGCCAGACCAAGCATGTTGATGGCACCCATCACCGAGGTTTTTACGGTTTTGATGGGGTTGTACTGATAATGCACCGGAGATGCGGGGCATGCCAGGTTGTAAATTTCGTCCACTTCTACTACGAAGGGTGTGGTAACATCATGGCGTACCAACTCAAAATAGGGGTTGCCGAGCAAATGAACCACATTTCGTTTCTGACCTGTAAAAAAATTGTCGAGGCAAATCACTTCATTGCCTTCATTCAACAGTCGTTCGCACAAATGCGATCCCACAAATCCGGCTCCTCCGGTTACAAGAATTCGTTTCATCAGCTTAGGTTTTTACAACAAAGGCCGTGTCCGCGAAAGCAGATCACAGCCTTTATTTGTGGATATATTATTGATTACGTGTTCCGATTCCGAAATATTCAAATTGATTATCCTTCATGTCGTTGATATCGTAAACATTACGTCCGTCAAAAATCACTTGATTATTCAGGAGTTTTTTCATCACGTTGAAATTGGGGAATTTAAATTCGGGCCATTCGGTCACCAGGAAAAGTGCGTCAGCATCAATAAGTGCTTCGTATTGGTCCTTTGAATACTCGATGCTGTCTCCCAACACCCTTTGTGTTTCGTGCATGGCAACGGGGTCGTAGGCTTTCACTTTGGCACCGGCTTCAAGCAGTTTTTTAATAATCACCAACGATGGTGCCTCACGCATGTCATCGGTTTGTGGTTTAAACGAAAGTCCCCACATGGCAAAGGTTTTTCCCTTTAGGTCGCCATTGAAATACTTCATGGCCTTGGCAAAGAGCACCGACTTTTGGCGGTCGTTGACATCTTCAACAGCTTTTAATACGTCCAGGCTATAACCCAAAGTATCTGCGGTTTTGATGAGTGCTTTTACGTCTTTTGGAAAACAAGATCCACCATAACCTGTTCCGGGATAGATAAAATATTGGCCAATACGGCGGTCGGAACCGATACCTTTGCGAACCATATTTACATCAGCTCCAACAATTTCACACAGATTGGCGATATCGTTCATAAAACTGATCTTGGTGGCGAGCATGGAGTTAGCCGTATATTTGGTCATTTCAGCCGAAACGATGTCCATAAAAATAACCGGGTGACCATTCATAGTAAATGGTTTGTAAAGTCGTTCCATCACCGATTGAGCTTTTTTGGAATCAACCCCAACAACAATACGATCGGGTTTTAGAAAATCATCAACAGCTGCACCTTCCTTTAAAAATTCGGGATTGGAAGCGACGTCAAACGGAATGTCGGCTTTGCGGGCATCCAAAGCATCTTTCATGGCTTTGCGAACTTTTTCGGCGGTTCCAACGGGCACGGTGCTTTTTGTAACCATCAGAAGGTAATCGTTCATGTGAGCACCAACTTTGCGAGCCACTTCGAGTACGTATTTCAGGTCGGCACTTCCATCTTCATCGGGAGGCGTTCCAACAGCGCCAAATACCACGCTAACACCATCGAGGCAGTCTTCCAGTTTGGTGCTGAAATGTAAACGGCCTTTGGTTACATTTCGTTCTACCATTTCTTCCAATCCGGGTTCGTAAATGGGAATGATACCTTTTTTAAGGTTCTCAATCTTTTTTTCGTCGATGTCAACGCAGCATACATCAATACCCACTTCGGAAAAACATGCGCCGGTAACCAGTCCGACGTATCCAGTTCCTACAATTGTTATTTTCATGATCTTATATTAAAGGTGAATAAGCTAATTTAAAAGAAACCAAAGATAAAAGTTTCCGTTGAACTTCCAATATTTCCAAGGGCTTTTTTTAACCTAAATTTTAGTGTTTCAGGGTCATTATCATGATGCATACTAATCTATTTGATACGATACGCCCAGTCCGAATGACTCTTTTAATTGAAGTTTAGGGCTGGCTGATACTTCCACTTTGTCGCCGTCAATCACTTCGTAGTTGGGTGTAAGGGCATTGTGGTCGTATTTTACATGCATGTACAATATGGTGGAAAACAGTTTGTTAATGGAGAAAATCACTCGTGTATCCACATCCACATCAATGTTCCATCGGTTGGAAACATCCAAATCGAGGTAGTTGTTGTGTAGGGTAACAGCCGCGCTGAGGTTAATGTTTTCCATGAGCTCAGTTTTGTAGCTGGTGAGTAAATTCAGGCCAACTTCACCCAGAAACTGCCTGCCGGGGACGATAATATTGCCCAAACTGTCCACCACGGCTTTTTTTACGCCAAAGGCTCCTTTGTTGGCCAGTTCGGTGTTTTTTACGAAAGTCATTTTTCCCGAAAGGGGACTCATAAATAGTTGGAACTCATCATTGGGTTTGTAGTTAAAACCCAGAGATACAGTTAAATATGCAGGGGCAAAAAAACCGGAAATCAAGGTGCTGTCGTCGGGATATTTGTAACCATCGGCGAATTGGGTTTTTAGCGTGGATAATGCGGTGAGGCTCCATTTTTTGGAGGTTTGATGACTGAAAGCCAGCAGTAAGTCCAGTTTGTCGTCGGTCTTTTCCACCCGGTTGTCAATATAACCCACCAATCCATAAGCCATATTGGCTTGTTGATCGAAGGTGAATTTACCCTTCTGGTATTTTATTTCATAGTCTAAAGCTCCTTTTCCCGAAAGGGAGCTTTCGCCGCCCGAAGCCCAGTTTAAAAAGGCTATTTGGTTAACGGAAAGCAGACTCAGACTTTTAAATGACCAGTGGTTTGTGGTGTCTGCATTGTTTTGATTTTGGATAGAGTCGTTTTCTGAAGCGAAAATTTGCAAGGGAGAAAATACCATCCCCCAGAACATGGCTATGGAAATTAGCGCTTTAACTTGATTCATGCGTAATCGGTTTGAAATCGGCAATAGTTGGCTTTGATTCGATAACCCCATTCCTTAAATTTTATTGCCAAAAAATGAAGCATGGCGGCAGTTTTTTGTCCTGTCACCATGCCTTTTTTCATTAAAAAAATGCTTTTGCTATTTTAAGTATTTATCCAGCCACTGGAAAAAGGTTCTCTGCCACAGGATTCCGTTTTGAGGCTGCAATACCCAGTGATTTTCATCCGGGAAATACAAAAACTCGGCAGGAACATCTTTCAATATGGCCGCATTGAAAGCTGTCATTCCTTGTGTAAAGACAACGCGGTAGTCTTTTTCACCATGTATCACCAGGATGGGGGTATCCCATTTGTCCACGTATTTGTGAGGTGAGTGAGCATAGGCTTCCTGTGCTACTTTATTGGTTTTGTCCCAGAAAGGACCGCCTTTGTCCCAGTTTTCAAACCACATTTCTTCGGTTTCCAGGTATTGGGCTTCTTCGTTGAAAATACCATCGTGGGCTACGAAGGCTTTGAAACGGCCATCATGGTTTCCGGCTAGGTAATACACTGCATACCCCCCGGCACTGGCCCCAATGGCACCCAAACGGTCGTTGTCGATGAAAGGTTCTTTAGCTAATTCGTCAATGGCAGTGAGGTAGTCCTGCATAGATTTTCCGTGGTAGTCGCCACTGATTTGCTCTTGCCACGCCTGTCCGAATCCGGAAACACCACGGCGAGCCGGAGCTACGATAATATAACCATTTGCGGCCATAATCTGGTAATTCCAGCGGTAGTGAAAACTCTGACTCAATGGGCCTTGGGGTCCACCTTTGCAATAAAGTAGGGCAGGGTAGGTTTTGGTTTTGTCAAAATGTGGGGGATAAATAACAAACACCTGCATGTCTTTGCCATCATGGGTTTTTATCCAGCGTTCTTCGGTTTTTCCCATAGATAGTTGGGCAAGTAGCTCCTTGTTGGTGAAGGTAAGCTGTTTGGCACTTCCGTCTTTGGGGTTGATGCTGAACAATTCGGTTGGGAACGACATGGTTTGTTTGGAGGTGATGATCTGTTTGCCGGCAAGGGCAATGGAGTGGTAATCCTGCAAACCTGTAGTCACCTGCTTGATGCTGCCCTTTTTGATGTCGTAATGATATATTTGAAAAGCACCATGCCAGTCGCTGGTGAAATAGATGCCTTTGCTGTCGGCGGTAAAGGTAATGTCACCTGCATTTTGATCGAAATCTTTGGTAGCATAGGTTTTTTCGCCGGTGGTCAGGTTCATGAGGTACAACCTGTTTTTATCCGATTCGTAACCATCGCGTTCCATGCTTTCCCAGGCCATCAAATTTCCGTCAGGCGAGAAGGTGGGAGCCACATCGAAACCCATCATGCCTTTGGTTAGGTTTTTGGTAGCTTTTGATGCAATATCATAGAGATAAATATCAGAATTGGTGGATAATGTGGCCTTTTTACCATAAAGTTTTTTGCATGTGTAGGCTACTGCTTTGCTGTCGGAAGTCCAGTTGACTTGCTCGATGCCACCAAAAGGTTTCAACGGTGCCTGATAGGGTTCACCTTCCATGATATCCATGGCGTTGGTCAGTTTTTTACCATCGTAATCGGCGATAAAAACATGGCTATAGCTATCTACCCATTCATCCCAATGACGATACATGAGGTCGTCGAGTATGCGACCGCTGGCCAGGGGCAGATCGGTATAAAGCGATTGAAATTTGTTTTCAAGAACCACCTCTTTGGTATAAACCACTTTGGATTGGTCGGGCGCATACTTGAAACCGGTAATACCACCTTCAATGTCAGATATTTGGGTTCTTTCGGAGCCGTCAGGATTCATTTCCCAAAGTTGTACGGAGCCACTTTCAGCGGTGAGGAAGCCGATTTTTTTTCCGTCGGGACGCCACAGGGCATTGAATTCACTTTTGGCGGTGTTGGTAACCTGCGACACGTTTCCGTTGGTGAGGTTGACCATGTATAAATCGCGGTTGCCTTTGTTTTGAGGAATGGAGTAATAGGAAACTCCGTAGAGCACTTTGGTACCATCGGGAGAGGCTTGGGGATCGCTTACGCGCCCAAAGGACCATAAAACTTCAGGAGTCATCAGGTCGCTTTTAAGCGTGAGGTTTTGCTTGGTGATAATTGGATTTGGCACTTGTGCAGACAAACTCAGGGTTGAGAGCAGCCAAATGGCCAAGGAGAGAATCCCAATATTTTTCATCTTTTCTTAAGGTTTAATGAATAATGTTACAAAAATACGGATTCGGGCGGATTAATGAGGATAAATTACTCATTTAAGGTAATAATCACAGGATTTCCCGTCAGGGCAATTCTGATGGCATTGATTTGCATGGAAAATGGTGCTTGTTGAATTTCACCGTTTTCGTCAGGGATCAGGTAGGTAGCTTTCACGGAAGATGCTTTCCAGGGGATGTCTACCCAGGTGGACTTCATGTGATCGGTGGAGCTTGGCAACCAGGCAATTAGTTTTTTTACCACCCCGGATTTGTCAGCATAGGCATAGACATATGCTTGGGGGCTTTCTTCCACCACCCGTTTGAAGTAAAGTTCTCCCAGTTCCGTTTTTAGTTGCGCAAATGCTTTAAACGAAAGTTTTGGCTCAAAACCACCACTGTATGAAGCTGTTAGTCCTGATCGGTTATGCATTTGCGATTGATAGTCCACGTTGGCAAAATAATACCAGTAAAAAGATTCGGCTCCCAACCGATAGAGAATGAGTGCCATACGGGTACCATACATGGCTTGTTCCATTTCGGAGATACATTCAGAATGGGTACAATCTTCTCCACCGCCCTCACTGTCGAAACCAAATTCGGTGACAATGATACTTTTGCCGGGCATGTTCATATTTCTATACCTGATCAGGTTGTTCATCGACCAGATTTCTGATCGCGGGTCTTCAGGATTGATGGCCCGATGCTGGCCATCCGACGTATAGTAATAGGAATAAATATGTGTGTTGAGGCCATCGATTTGCGGTGCTTCTGCGTCAGTGATATACCTGGAAACATAATTGTTCAGCACTGAACTCGGATCGAAGGCTTGAATGGCGCATGGATAAACGGGGGTCTTGGGAGAAACTGATTTAATCCCGTTGCTCATACCTTTCAATACCTTGCGGTATATGGCACCATCATACTCCCAAGGTTCGTTTCCAACCTCTACTGATTGAATGAGTTTTTTGTTGATAACGAAATAGTTGGCCAATGCCATGCCATAGTCTTTGGCTTCTTTTTCAGGGTTTTTCCAGGATTTGTCGGAGAAGGCAGTTTTGTCGAACGTGATGGCCGCATCAATGGTGAATCCCGTTTTTTTCCAAACCGCATACTCTCGTGCCCAGTTCATCCATTGCGATCCGGAAAGTTGTGTGGCAGAAACCCGTTTGTCGAAGTTGGGTTGCTGTTGGGGATTGTCAATGTCCCAGTCGATGCGATGGTAGTTGCGTGCCAGTTGAGCCACGTTAATGAAAAGTCCCGGGCCCTGTTGTTGGGTGAGCAAATCACTGTAAACGCTGTAACCCCATCCCCAAAAGGAGTTGATACCCATGCTTTCGGCAAAAGTTTTACGGGCAGCCACGGCTTCCGGTGGAGGACCGAATGGGCCATATTTATCATAAGCCGCGATATCCATGAGTCGTGCTTTTTGGTAGGGGATTGGCAGGAGGGTAAATTCCAAACGGAGAAAACGTGCTGTGGTTTCAGGGTTTACAAGTGTGGGTATGAGCCCGGTTGCCAGTGGGTTAAGGTCGGAAATAAAAAACCATTTTTCTCCATCCTCCGACGTCAGAAGTTTTATTTTAGAAACACCGTCGCCGTTAAAATGCCGGGTGGATATCCAGCCAATGGATGTTGGTTTTTGCAGATCGATTTCGATAATTTGTACCGGAGTGCCTGTCAACATTCCCAGTTCAAAAAGTTCGTAGGGTGCTTGACAAGTGAGGGTAATCTCAGAAATGGGATCATCGGAGTTGAGTTCCAACGATTTGATTTGATAATTGTCTTCAGGTGAAAATACAAAACTTTTATTTCGTTTATTGCCTGTGAGTGTGATGGTTACATTTTCAGATGTGTTAATTTTT
This sequence comes from Bacteroidales bacterium, assembly GCA_963676875.1. Taxonomy (GTDB): domain Bacteria; phylum Bacteroidota; class Bacteroidia; order Bacteroidales; family F082; genus UBA6244. The sequence continues at coordinate 4,667,649 of OY781436.1, read as the reverse complement.
ACATGTGCCCAAGAAGCAGATTGAGGTTGTTGAAATCGGATGGTTATTTTTTTCTGTGCAATGGCGGCTTTGGAGTCGGTATTGCCATCAAAAGCCAATGCGGCCGATGTCTCCGGGCTCATGGTAAAAGCATCTTTATTAAGGAAAAGGTTCAGGTAATTTTTGTTGAGGTATCCTACCGGCAACAAATTGTCGGATTCCCAGTAGGTATTGGGGTTGTTATCGAGGATGTTTTGGGCATTTTCACCTGAACTTACCGAAATTTTAGCGTTTTCCAGCAGCGAAGGAACCAGACCGGCGTCTTTATTCCATTGTGCCGTAAGCGTGCAGGATAGCGTAAACAGCAAACTGAAAATGAATATTCTCATGTGTTGTTTTTAGTTGTAAAGGTGATACAAAAAAACGAAAAACTTAGCCACCGCAATATTTTTCTGAGAAATTTAACTGTAAGTCTTGTAGAACATAAAAACTTCGTATATTTGCATCCACAAAAATGGTGGGTGTAGCTCAGTTGGTTAGAGTACCAGATTGTGATTCTGGGTGTCGTGGGTTCAAATCCCATCATCCACCCCAAAGAGGCTGATTTTCAGCCTCTTTTTTTATTTTCTCCACTTTATCCGGTAGCCAAAATTCCATTCGATGTAGTCGGCAATGGAAAAATCGTATGCCCGTACGTTTATTCCTGCAAACACATGGGGCCAAATGTGGTATTTCAATCCAATTCGTTGGTAACTTCCTCCGGGTTGTCTGCGTGGTCCTGATGTTCGCGTTGCAGGGTCGTTGGCAATGGGACCGTCTTCCGGGATGGCCCAATCCTGCCGATATAGGTACCATCCGGGTTGGACAACCACACTCAATTGATTGACAACCAGCTCGAAGGCACCATATAAACCAATGGAAAGTTTATTGCCATTCCCGGCATTTTGTCGGCTAACATTTTCTTTGTCAGTGTAATTGATGTACGAATTATACGATCCATCCCAACCGATGTCCATCCCTGCGCCAAACTTCACCTTGTGCGATATTTGCCTGTTTATGCCCGTGGACAAGGTAAAAACGCCGTAGGTTTCAGCCGTGTAGGTTGTGTCGGTGTTGTTTTCAATGATTTTGTATCCCGTTTGCTTGCTCGATAAGGCCACCAATACGATGTATTCCCAATTATCTTGATAAACAGGCACTTCCTGACGAATCAGTTCAGGACGTTCGTTAAAAATATATTTTAATCCCACACGAGGAGCTACCAGGTTGATACCCAAATTCGGGACACGGGTGGCGCCATTGCTGAAATGGGTGAAAGTGAATCCTGTCGTCAGGTCGAAGTGTTTGCCCAACTGAAAAGAGGCATTCATCCCGGCATCTATAAATACGGTATTGCTCGATCCGATGGCAAACTGCAATGCATTGGTTTCTATGTTAAAAGGCTTCCAGTTGTATGTCAGGCCAAAACCAACTTCGTAGTTGATACTCCAGCGCTTAAAGCGAAAAAAGGGTGCGTCGATAAACGAATAAATGGAGGAAGGAGTTCCCAACTCATCACTGTCAAAAAAATTAACATGGTAATATCCGAATCCCCAGGTGGGATAATTGTAGAGCTGTTGCCAAAGTTTCGATCCATCGGTTTCAACACCATATTGTAACGAAGCAGCATGGAAATCGTCGATGGGTTTGCCGGTTTTGTTGTCACCGGCCAAAAAACTATTGGTCTGAAGCACAGCGCCGGCCTGATAAAATAACCTGAGCGATTTGCGATAGCGGATCTTTTTGGTGTTTTTTGAGTTGTCTTCGTCTGCCATGGCTGCCACTCCCAGGAGTAATACCATGAGCAGGAGCAGAGGTTTGTATCTGTTCATACGATAATTATTAATGGGGCGTTATATGGTAATTCGACTACAAGGTTAACAAAAATTAACATGTCCTCGAAACCTATGGCCTGCAAAAAGAGTCAAATGTGCTACTTTTGGCCAATATTTTAATGATTCCATGTCATCTGAACAAAGATGTATAATATTTGATTTAACTGAATTTCATGACTAAAAAGAAAGTTTTTTTCCTGGCGTGCCTCCTTTTCGGACTTACTTCACGCATGTTTGCACAAGAAAATATCCAACAACTGAATCCTGATGTCACCATCAAAAAAGTAAATACCTTGATGTATCTCATCAATAATTTTTATGTGGATACATTAAACATGAGCGATTTAACTGAGAAAATTATTGTCAATACACTCAAAGAGCTCGATCCGCACTCGGCCTACATCAGCAAAGACGATGTGGAAAAAGCCAACGAAGGCCTCGAAGGAAGTTTTGAAGGGGTAGGGTTGACCTTTCAATTGTATAAGGATACCATTTTGGTGATTGCCCCCATTCCCGGTGGTCCCAGCGACAAGGTGGGCATTCAGGCCGGTGATAAAATCATCACCGTGGACGGCGAAAATGCCTTTGGTGAAAAAGTGAATAACAAGTGGGTAATGGACCATTTGCGTGGGGAAAAGGGTACCGAAGTGGTGGTGGGAATCTACCGCAAGGGTTTGGCCGATTTGCTTGAATATAAGATAATTCGTGATGAAATACCGCTCAATAGCATGGATGCCTCTTTTATGCTTGACGGACAAACGGGATATATCAAACTCAATCGTTTTGCCAGACAATCTCAGGACGAGTTTGACGAAGCCATTGCCAAATTGCGAAAACAGGGCATGAAAAACCTGGTTTTTGACTTGCGTGGAAATACCGGCGGATACCTTGGTACGGCCATGAGCATTGCCGACGAATTTCTCCCTTCCCAAAAATCAATTGTTTATACGCAGGGCATCCACAGTCCCCGACAAGATTTGGTGGCTACGGCCGCAGGAAAATTTGAAGAAGGGAAGTTGGTGGTGCTCATCAACGAAGGATCGGCTTCGGCAAGTGAAATTGTATCCGGGGCTATTCAGGATTGGGACCGTGGAGTATTGATCGGGAGACGTACCTTTGGAAAAGGTCTTGTTCAACGTCCATTTCAATTGCCCGACGGATCGCAGGTGCGACTGACCATTGCCCGATATTACACACCTTCAGGTCGCTATATCCAAAAACCTTACGACGAGGGCGTGGACGAATACTACAAAGATTTCATGCATCGGGTGGAGCATGGCGAGCTCATGTCAGCCGACAGCATCCATTTCCCCGACTCATTGAAATACCAAACCGGCAACGGACGCACTGTGTACGGCGGCGGAGGAATTATGCCCGATATTTTTGTGCCATTCGACTCAATCCGTTTTTCCAAAACCTATACCGACTTCATCCGTAAGGGAACCATTAATGGCTTTGTGAATGACTATCTGGACAAAAACAGAAAGGACTTGTTGGTAAAATACCCTGAATTCAAGGATTATAACAAGAAATTCAACCTGAGCGATCAGGATTTTGACGATTTCATCAAGCGTGCCAATGATGAAAAAATTGAGGTAAGTCAGGAAGAAATCGACCACAACAAGGATTTTGTCATGCTTCAGTTGAAAGCGTTGATATCCAGAAACCTGTATGATGCAAGTGACTATTTTGAAGTAATCGCTCCGGCCGATGAGGAAATTACCAAGGCCCTTGATGTAATTAAAAACGACAAAAAGTACCAGAGTTTGCTCAAATAGCCAGATGAAAACAAAACACATGCTACGGATGGGTTTCGCTGTTCCCGCATTGTTTTTTGTGGTCATTTTGGGTTGTGGTCTGTTTTATCCCAACTACAGTCAACTGTCACAACAGGTGAGCATTTTGGGTGCGGAAGGCACGGTAACGCAGTATTATTTTACCATTGGATTGGTGCTTTGTGCCTTGTTGAGCCTGATCTTTATTTGGGGATTGATGAGGGTATGCAGGCGAAATCACCTGAGTACATTGCCTGTTTTCTTGTTGTTTTCCTATTCGTTTTCCATTGCCGGAGCCGGCATTTTTCCTTTGCCCAATCCTTGGCACGGACTGCTGGGTTCCCCCTCGTTTTTGCTTCTTTTGTCGCCACCATTGGCCTGGTATTTTTGGAGAAGACAAGCCGTTCTGCCCCACCTTGGTTTGTTCGTGATAGTAGTGATGGTACTTTTTGTCGCGGGGTTCTCCATTTTCTTCCCCGACATTTTCGGACAATATTTGGGAGTGAAACAGCGTTTTTTTCATCTGGGTTGGATGTTGTGGTTTAGTTATTTAGCTGTGGCATTTGTTAATTTAAACAAAAAAACAACCCAAAAGGTGGTTGACAGCGTCTGACAGGAAAACCGAGTATCTTGACATGAATCCAAAAGGTATTTTTATCAAATCAACCGCGACCCTGTTTCTGTTGTTGGGTCTGTGGATGGCGGCTTTTGCTCAATCTGAGGTGGTTTCGGGAAGGGTGCTCGACCAATATGGTTTACCGCTTCCAAAGGTGCGGGTTTGCCAGTTTATGTTTTTTAATTGCGCAGAAACGGATGCGGATGGGAAATTCCAATTGATTCTTAATGAGCAGGTTGAAAGAAGGTTGATGCTGATGCGTCAAGGCTACGAAACCATCAACCTATGGTTGGAAAGTGATAAATCAGACTCGCTCATGTTGGTGATGTTAAAAGAAGAAAATTACGGCGCGATAGCGGAGTCGGAGTATGGGGGAGGAGGTCCCATGAACAGTGAAGAAATGATGCCTGCCATCGGATTCTATTTATCCATTGGTGTGGAGTCTGTTCCTTGCAGGTTCACTCAATTTACACCCATACTTGAATCCTATAATGTGGATTTTATGAACCAATCCGACGCAGTGTTAAGTGTGGAAATGGGGGTGGAATACAAAAAGATTTTCAGTGGCTTTCAGCTTGGTTTTGGGAGTTATGATAATACAGACCATGATTCGTTGGATATCAATTTCAATACAACCTTATATGGATTGCGACTTGGCTATGGAGTGATCGATTCCAAAAGAATATTGCTGGAGCCCACCATCTCCTTTAAGATCAATCATTTTCGCTTGATAAATGCTGACAATCGACGAAGTATCCCCATCGAAACCAACATGCAACAACGAAATCTGGATATGCGGATTAATCAGGCCACCATGGACGTCGGCTACCGATTGGCTTACAAAATTTATGGCATATCCGGTTCTTCCACCAGTTATTATACGGTTGGATTATATGTAGGCTTTGCAGTTAAACTGAGCGACAAGCCCTGGGTTTATAGTTTACGAAATAAATTGATAACCGATAAAAGGATTGATTTGGAACCGTTAACCTGGGGTTTTACATTCTCATCCGTTCTAAAATAGGCTTAGGTTTCTTTGGGTAGGTAGGATGGCTTTCCTTCATAGCACAATTCACCGCCACCCGGACCCAACTCACTTAGTTTTTTCGTTATCGAGAGAACTTACTTTTGCCAAAAAAGGGTTGTAAATTTAGTTGGTTTTCGTTGAATCATACCAGACATGTAATTAAATTTGCGATTGTAATCGCAAAATTTAGCTAAAATTTGCGAATAGATTCAACAATTTCCCATATAGAATTCACAGAAACAGTATTCGATGTTCATTTTTTCATTTTTTCATTTTTTCATTGTTGTCCGGTAAAATTTAACAGAAAAGGTTACAATGCTTGATATATATCGTCCGCCCATGTCGGAGGAACTAAACAAAATTGTAATTTTTTTACCCATATTTAGCCCCTGACGGGGCTGTCTCGTTGGGACAAGATGTTGGTAGAAAGTAAATTAAGGTATCTAAAAAGTCCCGCAGGGACGATATTTTTTTTAACCGTACATCAATGATTTTTTTTTCTAGCTGTTTGAATCACCAAACACAGGCTTTCCTTCATAGCACAATTCACCACCCATTTCACCGCCTTCCGGGCCCAAATCAATTACCCAATCCGAAGCTTTGATAATGTCCTGATTGTGTTCTACTACCAAAATGGTATGATGTTCGTTCACAAGTTGGTTGAATACGTCAATAAGTTTATCCACATCCTGCATGTGCAAACCTGTTGAGGGTTCGTCGAAAATATATAAACAGCGTCCTTTGTTTTCCTTCATCAATTCGGAGGCAAGTTTCAACCGCTGGGTTTCTCCTCCCGAAAGGGTGTCCGTGGCCTGACCCAGTCGGAGATAACCCAATCCCAGTTCATTCAACCATTTCAGTTTGTGCGAGATTTTTGCATGTTCATGAAAATATTTCATTGCCGAGCTCACCTCCAGATGAAGAACGTCGTTCATGTTGAGCTCCTTCCACCTGATGTAGAGTACTTCTTTTTTATATCGGGCACCCAGACACGACTCGCATGTAACCCAAACATCCGACAGAAAATCTAAGCTCATCCTGGTTTGTCCCATGCCCTTGCAGGTTTCGCATCTGCCCTCTGCATTGTTGAACGAGAAATGATTCTTTTTCAGATGTGCCTTTTTAGCCTCGGGAAGGCCTGCAAATACCTCTCTGATGAGGTCGAAAATACCCGTGTAAGTGGCCGGTGTGCTCAGGGGTGAGGTGCCAATGCGCTGTTGGTCGATGATGCTTACCGATTGAAATTTTCCAAAATCAATGGACGTACAATTTACAGGACGACCAGCTTGATAGGAATGGGCCACCACTTTAAAAGCCAATGAGGTTTTGCCACTCCCCGATACACCCGTAACTGCGATAATTCCTTCCGAAGGGAGGTGAATATTCAGGTTTTTTAAGTTGTTGGCGTGAGCTCCTGTGATGGTAATACCTTTGTTTAAGGTTCGTTCAGGTTGGGCAGCAGGTAGTGTTTGCTTTTTAAGGTAGTTGCCCGTGACCGATCGAGGGTTCTGCATAATTTGGGAAATTCCACCTTCGGCAATGATTTCTCCTCCTTGTTCTCCTGCATCGGGACCCATGTCGATAATGTGGTCGGCATGGCGTATTATCTCAGGGTCGTGTTCCACCATGATGATGGTATTTCCGTTGTTTCGGAGTCGGTCGATGGAACTCAGTAGCTTTTGGGTGTCTCGGGGATGTAGTCCTACAGTGGGTTCATCCAGCACATAGGTCAGTCCACACATATCCGACGACAACTGACCGGCCAATCGCAAACGTTGGGCTTCACCTCCCGAAAGGGTAGATGTGGGGCGGTTCACGGCAAGGTAGCCCAGACCAAGATGTGTCAACGACCGGTATTTTTCCATCAATTGCCGGAAAAGCTGATCCGTTGCTTTCGGGTGTTCCGTTTCATTTAGTTCCAATTGACCTGCAATAAACTCCAGGGCGGAAGTTATGCTTAATGCCGACAAATCACTGATATTCAATCCTCCAAAGGTGATTTCCAAGGCCTCTTTTTTTAACCTGTGCCCACCACATTCGCTGCAGACTACCTCACTTAATATGGGTTTGAAAGCTTGTGCCCGGGTGCTGTCGCGTTTTAGTTCATAGTCTTCCAGCAGATAGTTGGCCATGCCTTTCCAGGGGGTGGTCATTCGGTGGGTGCCGATTCTTGTGCCTCGTTTGAAATTCCATTCCACATCATACAGGGTTTCTCCTGTTCCGAAAAGCGCGATATTCCGTTCTTTATCAGGAAGTTGGTTGTATGGTATGGCAAAATCCATCCCTAGCGTTTCACCTACCTTCAGCAGGGTATTCACATATTGCCCAAAGGGATCGCCAAAAAATTTCCCCGGTGTGGTTCCGTTCATGGCACCGTCGAGGATGGATTTTTCGGGATGGGTGATGAATTTTTCAGGATCGGCCACGATTTCGATTCCCATGCCGTTGCAACTTGGGCAGGCAGCCTCCATTTTATTAAACGAAAACATGGATGCAGGTAGATCCGCATTGGTGCCATCCGGTTTCTTGCCAAACCTGCTGAACAACAGTCGGTAGTGGTCGTAAATTTCTGTCGCCGTTCCCACTGTTGAACGCGGATTGTTTCCAAATCGATTTTGCCTCAAGGCAATGGCAGGAGTTAGACCTACGCATTGTTCCAACTCGGGTTTCCTCACTTTGCTCATCATCCGGCGGGCATAGGTGGAAAAACTTTCGGTAAAACGGTTCCTGCTTTCCGAAAAAATGGTGTCGAAGGCCAGTGAGCTCTTTCCACTTCCTGAAATACCGGTAATGACGGTTGTTTTGTTCAAAGGAATTTCAACGTTGATGTTTTTAAGGTTGTTGGTGGTAACGCCGCTAAACCGGATGTTGTACTTTTTTAAAGCCTTAAAATCAACTTGTTGTGATAACGGTTTCTTGTTCAAAAACGCTTTCAGGGCTTTTCCCGTGTAGGATTCCGGTAGGTTGATTATTTCTGAAGGACTGCCTTGAGCCACCAATTGACCTCCATGTTTTCCGCCTTCCGGACCCAGGTCGATAAGGTGGTCGGCCTGAGCGATGATATCCGGGTCATGTTCTATCACCACCACTGTGTTTTGTTGGTCAACAAGGTGGTTGAGTGCATTCAACAGGTAGCTGATGTCGGCCTTGTGCAATCCAACTGAAGGCTCGTCGAGGATATACAATCCGTGGTCTTTGGTAGTTTTTTGCAACTCCGATGCCAACTTAATACGTTGGGCTTCGCCACCCGACAGGGTAGTGGAAGGTTGTCCCAGTTTGAGGTAACCCACATCCAACATAATGAGTGCATCCAAAGTACGGGTGATTTTGGGTTGCCCTTCAAAAAACTGACGGGCCTCTTCCACAGATAGTTCGAGCACCTCAAAAATGTTTTTGCCGTGGTAGGTTATTTCGAGGGTAGGCTGGTTGAAACGCTGGCCTTGGCAGCTGTCGCAAATCACCTCCACATCGCCCAAAAAATGCATGCCCAGCGAGAGGTATCCTGCTCCCTGACATGTTTCGCATCGACCACCCACGTTGTTAAAGGAAAACCGACCTTTTTTGAATCCTTGTTTTTTTGACTCAGGAAGTCCGGCAAACAAATCGCGTATGTGGTCGAACAAGCCGGTATAAGTGGCCGGATTGCTCCGTGGCGTCCGTCCGATGGGCGATTGGTCAATTTCAATGACTCTGGAGATGGGCAGGCTGCTTTCGATGGACACGTATGCTCCGCTGTTGCTTTTTCCACGAAAGTGGTTTCCAAGCACGTGATGAACAAGTGTTGATTTTCCGGCACCCGAAACTCCGGTGACCACGTTAAATGCTCCCTGCTTCAACTCCACATCGATGTGACGCAGGTTGTTTTTGCTTGCACCACGGATGTGGATGCTGCCGGTGGACTTGCGCGGCTTGTGGAGGAGATAGTGGCTGTTGTCGGTCGAAAAAACCTGTGCCGTAATGCTTTCGGGATATTTTTCCGGATGCAAAAACAATTCCGAAGGAGCACCCTGAAAAAGCACCTGACCACCATGTTCGCCTGCTTTTGGACCGATATCAATCAGGTAGTCAGCTGCTTCCATGGTTTCCTGGTCGTGTTCCACCACCACCACCGTGTTTCCGTTATCACGAAGGGATTTCAATACTTTCAGCAACTTTTGGTTGTCGCGGGGATGCAGTCCGATGGAGGGTTCGTCGAGGATGTACAAAATTCCCTGCAAGCCGCTCCCCACCTGTGAAGCCAACCGAATTCGCTGGGCTTCGCCTCCCGAAAGGGTGGTCGATTCACGGTCCGGTGTCAGGTAGTCCAAGCCCAGAAGCGAAAGGTGTTCCAGACGTTTGAAAACGTGTGACAGAATGTTGTCAAATACTTCTTTGTTGTGGATTGTTTGGCTCAGCTCCCGGAGGTATTGATGCAAATCTGTAAGGGACATCCGGGTAAGTTGGGTGATGTTTTTCCCGTTGATAAGCAACAAGTTGGCTTCTTCTCTCAACCTGCTTCCATTGCATTGATGGCAGGTGAATGAGCTGGCAAAGCGGAGGATGTTGTCGTTGCGGTCGCGTTTCAAAATTTCCTCCATGATGGGAATCATACCCTTATAATAAGCTTCTTCGCGTGGTTTGGCGGTGATTCCTTTCCATTTGAGCCGCGACTCAAGTCCGTGTTTGCCAAAAAGAATCTTGATTTTTTCGCTGCCGTACATCACCACCTGTTGTTGTTCGGTAGTCAGCTCTTTCCATGGAATATCAACAGAAAATCCGTGGGCGTTACACACCTTGTTCAGTTCATCCACACGAACCTGCGAATAAACGATGTATCCGGTGGGTGTGGTGGGAACCAATGCCCCTTCGCGCAGGGTACGGTTTTCGTCGGCGATGAGTTTGGCCTGATCGATTTGCTCGGTAACGCCCAATCCATGACAAACCGGACAGGCTCCATGTTTTGAGTTAAATGAAAACAGACTGGCCTGAACCCGAGGATGTTGCCATCCGCATGCAGGACATTGTCCGGCATTCAAGTCTGTTATTCTCGTCTGGCATTCAGGGCAATGCAATTCTCCCAAACGGGCATAAAGCAGGCGCAGGTAGTCGTAAATTCCCGAAAGGGTGCCGACGGTGGAGCGGGGATTGGAAGTGGCCGTTTTTTGATTGATGGCCAAAGCAGCCTGCAATCCGGAGATGTTTTTTACCTTGGGCTGTTCCAGTTTTCCGAGATACATGCGGGCATAGGATGAAAAGGATTCCAAAAACCGTCGCTGACTTTCTTTGAAAATAACCCCATAGGCCAGGGTGGATTTTCCCGAACCGGAAACACCGGTAATCACCGTGAGGGAGTTATGGGGGATGCGCACATCCACATGTTTCAGGTTGTTTTCTGATGCATCGGTGATGACTAAGGTCTTGATATCTCTATTGTCCATGAAAATATTGGCTTAACTCAACAAATTGGCTTTTGGTTTTATTGAATGGCTTTACGGGCTTTAAGAATATATTTGGCTCTGCCTAAAGGACTTATTCCCCGAAAGGGGGTGGTTTTTCCCAACTCCAACGGACAAGGCCGGTATCCCGAAAAGGCGGTTTTAAATTTTCCTTTTCCTCCCGTTATGGAACTTAGTTTGGCGGGATAATCCATCGAAGTGGCCACTGGAACCTTTCCTTTCAGAATAAATTTGCCGTTGGTCAATTCCGGGTTTCCAAATTCGGCCCGCATGAGGGTGAGTTGAGAGGCGATTTTTCCCAAGGTGTCTTCCGGCGCGGTGATGGTGAACTCCAACATGGGTTCCAACAATTGTGTTCCGATATGTTGAAGGCCGTTCATGATGGCCATGGGGGTAGCGATGGCAAAATCGCCTGCCCTGGAGTGGATGTTGTGATGTTCTCCTCCCTGAAGGGTGATTTTCAGGTCGGTGACTTCCCAGCCATGGATGCCTTGTTGCAATGCCTTGGGAAGGGTGCGCTCGATTTCATTTTGGTATCGGGCAGCAATTTGATTGACGCCCACCTTCGATTCAAAATAGAGTCCAGAACCCAATGGCGCCGGCTCAATCAAAAAGTTGATGACTGCCCAACATGGTTTCGGCATGGTATATTCTTCGTAACCTGCACCCGAAGTCAAGGGTGTTTCTTTATAAATAACGGTGGGTTCATCAAAGGACACTTTGAGGTTGAATCGTTCTAACAGTATGGATTCCAGGATTTCCAACTGGATAAGTCCGATGATTTTAATGTGTAACTCACGCTCGTCCTGCAACCAAAGCAAATCGATGGTGGGGTCTTCATCTGCCAGCAATTGCATGGCCGCCACCAATGCCGGAAAATCCGTTTCTTTTTCTGACAGTACCTTGACGGTTAACAGCGGTGTCGTTAGTGTAATATGTTCATTTACATCTTCTTCTGTGCCCAGAATGTCGCCGGCCCTAACCTTGGTCAAGCCACAAATGGCACCACAATCGCCTGCCAGAAGTTCGCCGATGTCCTCAAATTTCTGACCCCGAAGTTTGCGTATCTGGCTTACTTTTTCCTCCGTTTGTTGGGAGGCGTTCATCACCAGGTCCCTGTTTTTCAGCGAGCCACTAAACAACCTAACGCTGGCCACGCGCCCGGTGGTGCTGTCGTGCTCAACTTTGTACACGATGCCGCTGAGGGGTTTGGCTACGCCTCCTCCGGCAACAGGCATGTAGGTGGTTACGAAATCGAGGAGTTCGTCAATTCCGCAGTCGAATTTGGCCGAACCTGCCAGAATAGGAGAGATATGTCCTGTGTGAAATTGTTTTTTAAACAGCAACAGCAATTCTTCATAGGAAATCGCCTCTTCGTTCAGGTATTTGTGGAGGAGTTTGTCGTCGTGATTGGCCAGCATTTCGGTGAGTTCCTCCCTTGCAGTTTCCGTTAGGGCGGGATGGAATTTATTGGTCACGGATGCTTTAGAATCTTCTTGGTTACTAACGGTTTGCAGGAGCAGGGTATCTTCTGTCAGTTCACGTTTGATTTCCTGAACAACAGCCGCCACATCAGCACCCGCACGGTCGATTTTATTGATGAATATCAGGATGGGGATGTTTAATTTGCGGAGGGCGTTCCAAAGGGTTTCGGTATGCGCCTGCACACCTTCCACCGCCGAAATCACCAGAATGGCGCTGTCGAGTGCTCTGAGCGAACGTTCCACTTCTGCCGAAAAATCAACGTGTCCGGGAGTGTCGATGATGTTCAGGTGCACGCCTTGCCACTCAATGGATGCCGAGGCGCTCCGAACCGAGATGCCCCTTTCAATTTCCACCGGAAGCCAATCGGTTTGCGAGGTTCCTTTGTCCACACTGCCCATGCTTCTGATGACGCCTCCTTTGAATAAAAACAGTTCTGTGATGGAGGTTTTGCCCGCGTCCACATGCGCTACAATTCCGGTATTGATGAACTTTTTACTGTCTGTCATCTGATATACTGTGCATTTTGTTACAAAAGTAGAAACTAATTTCAGGAAAGGCATCACTGTACGCATGATGGATTCGTACAAAGTTTTGCTGATTCCTGTATTCATCTGAAATACAGTAGGGTAAAAAGTTTTGATCCGGTTAAAAGTTTCGGATGTTTTATTTATCTCGCTTTGATAAGAGGTAGGGAATCGCCTTGGCATGTCTTTCGCATGTCAATACTTGCATTTGAATCATTTTTCTCTTATTTTCGTTGCATATTTATCACCGTTCCGGGTATTAACAGCCAATCAATTTGCTTATGAAAACTGAAACTTTTTTGATACGCGACATGCAAAACCTTGATTGGCAGATTCAATCATTGAAAAAAGAAGGTTTTAAACCCACTTTGGGTGTGGTTTTTATATCGGTGAGTTTGCCCATTAAACAGTTGTCCGCAATCTTCGCAACCCATCAAATTGCTTTAATTGGTTCCACTAGTTGTGGTGAAATATTCGCCGAATCGGATGAGGTAAGTATTGCCGATCATTCGGCTGTGGTGATGCTACTGGAAATGGATCCTTCGGCATTCCATACTTGTGTTCTGGATGATGCTGATTTACATTCCTTTGAATTGGGGAAAAAAGCAGCGCAACAAACTTTGGGACGTTTTAAGTCTCAATCGTTGATAGTGATGGCCAGCGGCATGAAGGTGGACGGACAAGCTTTAGTAGAAGGTATTATGGATGTGGTGGGCACGAGCACGCCGATTTTTGGTGGATTGGCCGGTGATGATGCCATTTTTAAAGAAACATGGGTGTTTTGTGACGATAAATTCGCCAACAATGGTGTTGTGTTGCTGTGCCTCGACCAGGAAAAAGTGGAGGTTACCGGCATGGCCACCTCGGGCTGGATAAGTTTGGGTGCCGATTTAAAAGTAACTTCCTCGCAAGGAAATGTGGTTCATTCCATCGATGGTCGACCGGCTTTGGATGTTTATATGAAATATTTAAGTGTACTTGAGGACGATTTGCCTTCGGTAGGAGTGGAGTACCCCCTGATGATTAAGCGGGAGCACAACGAAAATGCCCTCAGAGCGGTGATGGGTGTAGATAAGGAGACGCGTTCGCTGGTTTTTGCCGGAAGCGTTCCCGAAGGCAGCGTGGTTAATTTTTCCAGTTCGCCGGGGTTTGAGGTTATAGAGTTTACACGTAAAAATATAGAAGCTTTTAAGAGTGAAAACAATCCCGATTGCTGCCTGCTTTTCAGTTGTATGGCGCGGCATCTGGCTCTGGGACCGTTGATTTCGGATGAGGTGAAAATCGCCGTAAAAAAATGGAAAGCCCCGCTGGCCGGTTTTTTTACTTATGGTGAAATAGGAACCAATCCCAATGCCCAATGCGATTTTTATAACCAAACTTTTACCATTGCCTTGCTCAGGGAGATTTCAAAATAAAAGGGACAGACAACATGCAAAAACTACTGGAACAGCTGCAGCGTAAAATCTTGGATGCCAATTCAATTGATGACTTTACCCAAATGAAGGAGTCGATGTTGGCCGATATTTTGCAGTTAAAACAAAGTAGTAAAGTGCTGTCTTTTCAATTCGACAGGTTAATTAAAGATAAAAACGTACTTCATTCATTGCTCGCACGCACCTCTGACGATCTTAAATCGGCCCTGGCCGAATTGAGCAAACGTGCAGAAGAGCTCAATACGCTGCTTTTTGCCATCCCTGCACTGGTCTATTTCAAAGACATCAACCTGAAATACATCCTGGTAAACAAAGCATTCGAGGACTTTAGTGGCTTGGTTACCGAAAATATTATAGGACGTACCACTGGTCAGATTTTTCCTGAATATACAGATGCAGATTATACCAAAATCGAACATGAGGTGCTTACTAATGGCGAACCCTATTATCATATCGAAGAGCGCCTGACAGGTGAAGAAAAGCCCGTGATTCTTTCCACCAACCTGGCTCCGGTAAAGAATAGTGCCGGTAAAACCATTGGTCTGGTGGGTGTTTCGTGGGATATCACCAAACAAAGCGAATTTCAGCAAGCCCTGGTAAAAGCCAAGGAAGCTGCCGAAGCCGGAACGAGGGCGAAATCAGAATTTTTGGCCAATATGAGTCACGAAATCCGAACCCCTTTGAACGGAATTATCGGCATGTCGCAGATTTTGAGTAAATCGGTGATCAAGCCCAAAACCCACGAGCACCTTGATATCATTATAGCATCAGGACAGAGTTTGTTGGCTTTGGTGAACGATATCCTGGACTTCTCAAAAATTGAAGCGGGTTTGTTAACCTTTGAATCGGCTGATTTCGACTTACGTAAAATTTGCCGTGAAGTGGAACAGGTGTTACGGGTGAAAGCCCAGGAAAAAGCGCTGGAATTTCAGGTAAACGTAAGTGCCGACATACCTGCTTACGTGAATGGCGATGCCCATCGGTTGAAACAAGTATGGCTCAACCTGGCCAACAATGCGGTGAAGTTTACCGAAAGGGGTAAGGTATCCATTCAAATAGCATTGGCAGAGGACAGAGAAACGGAGCTGATGATAAAAACCACCGTTTCAGATACAGGCATTGGTATGCGCGCTAATCAAATCCCCAAACTTTTCAATAGTTTTGAGCAACTTGATGCCTCCCACACCCGGAAATACGGTGGAACCGGTTTGGGATTGG
Organism: Bacteroidales bacterium; assembly: GCA_963676875.1. Classification (GTDB taxonomy): domain Bacteria; phylum Bacteroidota; class Bacteroidia; order Bacteroidales; family F082; genus UBA6244. Next base: position 4,652,283 of record OY781436.1, on the reverse strand, counting down.
CTATCTCCAAAAAACTGGTTGAAATGATGCAAGGAACCATTGGCGTGGAAAGTACTTTGGGCGAAGGTTCCGTGTTCTGGTTTACAGCTTGCCTGAGAAAGACTACCAATAGTCCGGTACCCGAAGTTGCCGACGATAGGGAAACGGAATCGATCGTGCCAAAAAAACTCCATGTACTATTGGCCGAAGACAACCTCATCAACCAGAAAGTAGCCACTTTCAGCCTGTCACAAATGGGCTTTACGGTTGACATCGCCAACAATGGGGTGGAGGCTGTGGATAAATTTATGGAAGGTGGTCATGATTTGATACTCATGGATGTGCAAATGCCGGAAATGAGTGGGTTTGATGCCACCAGGGCCATAAGGGCTTTGGAAAACAAGGCGGGTCAAACTAAAAGGATTCCCATTATTGCCCTCACGGCCAACGCCATGAAAGGCGATATGGAGCGATGTATCGGTGCCGGAATGGATGCCTATTTGAGCAAACCTTTTCAGCAAAAGGACCTACATCAATTGATTGCCCACTGTTTCCGCGAGGAGTGAGGATGTCAGAATTGAATCAATCTCCAAAAAGCTAAACTTTCCCTTTTTTATTTATCCAAAAACCAAAACACATAGCCACAATTGTTGCACACGTAGTTGGTGGCATTTTTGTTGGCCCAGTCAAGCCCCATTATGGACATGCCGGAGGTGTTCATCAGGGTTTTTCGTGTCCAGAATAAGGTGTGTTTGCAAATGGCACATTCCAGTTTCTTTCCATGAATCAGGAATTCTTGTACGTCTTTTTCTTTAGTCATGATTTTCAATTGTTTCTGGTTTATATTCAAGTATATCGCCGGGCTGGCATTCTAATGTGGCACAAATGGCGTTCAGCGTGGAAAAACGAATGGCTTTGGCTTTTTCTTTTTTCAAAATGGACAAGTTGGCCATGGTAATTCCCACTTTGTTCGATAATTCAGTCAGACTCATTTTACGTTTGGCGAGCATCACATCTAAATTTACTATAATGGCCATAATGTTAAATGGTTAGGTTTTGTTCGTCCTGAAGGGCACTACCTTTGGCAAAAATATGTGACAATACCCAAATGAAAAGGGCTGCTAAGAGTATCACAGGGTAAGTTTGAACATTTCCGGTGATTTCGATGGTTTCGAAATGCATGTTCAATGCCAGGTAGAAGTATTGAAAATAACCGTATATAACGACGAAACCCCATAGACCCACCAGTGAGTAGGCTATTTTCTTGAGAGAGAGGATGTTTTCGGTATCGAAATAGACCCCGCGATAGACGGTGTTGATAAACTGTCTGAATGTCCAGAAAATGTAAAAGAACAGGAGTGCCACAGCCATCATAAACACGCTATAGGTTCTTGAAATAAAAACTGGTGTGTCGATAAAATGAAGCTTTCCGGTCATTTCCGAAAATTGAACGCCAATTTGACTGTCGCCAAGGTCTAGTGAGCCTTGTTCGAGGATGTTCACGTAAATGGGGACACCCACATGAAGTTGTGCCGTATCGAAGATTCCAAGCATGAATACTAGTGCCCATATGGCTAACACTGTACCTGTAACAACATATATCCAAAACAAGATATTGGTGGTCCAGTAAATGATACGGATACCTAGAGGTTTTTTTTCTGATTCCATGATAATGTATTTTGATTACGTTGCAAAGAAAACAAAATATATATTAATAAACAAATAAAATATATTGATAAACAATAAATATAAATCATAATTCAATAAGTAGTGTTCTTGAATAAAAAAATGCAACCCGTTAGAGTTGCATTAAATGGAATGAAGACCCACTGATCTTCTTCAATAAGCTTAGTTAGTCTATGGTCTTTTGTGGCCTACCCTTAAAAGGTATCGTTCTTTGGCATCCACAGGGTCTGCATCATTGGGGATATAAATTTTAGTCCGGTGATCAATTACCACCACTTGCAATTGCGACAAATCAGGGGAAGCAAAAACTACCTGTTTTTTTTCATACATGAAAATTTACCTTTCTATTAAAATGATTTTTCCGACAGGCGCCCCCGTCCGCGTGCATTATTATGGCCGGGCAACAATTTCGGATATTGGTGGTAAGATACAACTTTATTTTGGGAAAATGGATAAAACATGAAATTATTTTTGAAAATTGTATAAAAATTAGCTTGAAATTCAAATGTAAATCCCCTTTTGATGAACTATACAGATAAAAATCAACCACTTTAAAAAGAAAAATAAATTCATTAGTTAAAATATACTTCCCAAAATTTGTTACCATAAGGAATTATAATACAGTTTATAATGGTTAGTGTCAGTCAGTTGACTCTATTATAAATTTGATAGATTGGTATTTTTATCCTGAAAATTTAAAATGAAAAATAAATAATCAGCTGTTTTCACAAATAATTTTGATTTAATTCGTTATAATTCAATTATATCAATTTATTGGTGTATCTTTGCAGCTCATAAATTTTATAACAATGAATAAAGGAACAGTCAAATTTTTTAATGACACAAAAGGATTCGGTTTCATCAAAGATGCCGATTCATCAAAAGAGTATTTTGTACATTCTAACGGATTAAAAGACATGATCAGCGAGAATGATGAAGTTACATTCGATTTAGAAGAAGGAAGAAAAGGATTAAATGCAGTTAATGTTAGACTAGCATAGTTTATATAGCACACATTTAAGATTTGAAGAGGCTGCCTGAAAAGGTGGCCTTTTTTGTTTGTGTGAAGATTCCGGGGAGACTGGGACGAAGGGACTGAGGGACAAGTTGAGTTAACATCATCCTGTTTCTCCTGTAATATTGAAAATTCTGTGCAGACAGCAGTGAAGGGGAGACACGGTGAAGTGGTGAAGTGGAGAAACGGTGAAACCGTGAAGTGGAGAAGCGGTGAATGGGTGTGATCCATTAATCCACTGATCCAAAAAAAAACTCATCCCGCTTCAAGCGTCCACGCTTGAAGTACAATTCTATTTATGTTTCTGGAAAACATGCCCTCGACTCAAGTCGAAGGGCAATCGAAGGTGTTTTTACCTTTATACACTGAATTTTTCTTCCTTCAGATCTATTGATCTTTAAATCCATTGATCCATTAATCCACTAATCCACTGATCCACTGATCCACTGATCCATTGATCCAAAAAAAACACCTACTTCCTCTCAGCCTTTTTGGCTGCCTTGGCGGCACGTTTTTCCTTCAGATTTTTCTGGGGTTCCTTTTTTTCGTTTTTCTGTTTACCTTCTTTTTCTTTTACCATGGCTGTTAATTTTAGTTTGTAAGTGTCAGTCCAATAGGGACTTATTCTTGATTAGTTAAAAAAGATGAACGTGGTTGAGGGTAAACGGCAGGTGCTCTTTACAGCGGAGTCGTTTCGTGTATGACAACCATGTCATGCCACAAAGGTAAGCATAAGTTGATTGTGGAAATCTCCGATAGAAAAATAAAACTAACTGATGGATTCCGGCTATAAGTAGTTCATCATGGCCGACAGGAAGATAATAGTCACGCCAAAGAGAAAGGATAGAGCACCGGTTAGTTTTTGTTTTTTTCTGATGGCCACCAGTTCAGGAGAAGGACCCTTGGAGGCAAGTCTGGCCACGCCTGGCGACAGAACCTCAAATGAATAGATGGCCAGCAAGGCAAGCAAAGCCACAAAAACATGCTTGATAAAGCCCACAATTTCCCAGTTGTTGTCGAAATTGATGATGGCCACGTAATATTCGTTGGCAATCTTCATGGGGATGCCCGTAACGAAAAGTATCAACAATGAGCTGTACACAATCACGCGGACTTTTTTCAACATGGCACCCATAAATCTTCCGGTAGTGGCAGGATCCAGTGTTTTACCAACCGTGGGCAATACCACCAGAAAGTTGAAAAACATGCCGCCAATCCAGGCGATGGTAGCCATTAAGTGTAAAAAATCGAGTGGAATTTGAAGGTAAGGCGAATGAATCATATCAGCAATTTTAAAGAATCCGAAAATACAAAACTATCTGTTATGGCAACTATGTTATTGTGCACATTTCAGAAGCAGAAAGGCTGTCATATATGGTTGAAAATCCAACTCACATCAAGAATTAAAGAGGGATCAAGGCTCATTAAGTTAAAGTTGGAAAACGAATAATGCTGATGAAACAGATACCCCCGGATTTTGAATCCTCTGAACCAAGGATGTCGTGGATACTCTTATATACCTGAGCCATCCCGCTTCAAACTCCGGATTTGAAGGAAAACATAATGCAAGATGGTTGAAGTTCACGCCATTGACAAATATTAAATGGATATACCTGAATCCGAAGGATTCCCATGTTTATAGCAATGGAAGTATGTATTGTTCGACCCCGACGGGGTCGCATAATTTCTTGCGCCAATTCTATCTATAAACCTATAATCACTTCGGGATATGAACAACAGCAATACACCGGAAACCGATAAATGTAAAATAATAACTCAATGAACTTTGAGCATTGTCCGAAAAGTATAGAAACAAATTTTTTACCACAGAGTTTCACAGCGTTTACCACAGAGTTTCACGGAGAATTTTTTACTTCTTTTACAAGGTTCTGTTCATCAATAATATGCATCTACGGTATTCGGTGGTTAAATGGTACTCGAAGCATTTTTAAATAATTTTTATTGTATGAATGACTTCTCGAAGCCGACTCAGCTCATAAACTTTTGAACCCCTGAACCCCTGAACCCCTGAACATTTGAACATTTGAACATTTGATCCCCTGAACCCTTGAACCTTTGAACCCTTGAACCTTTGTACCTTTGAACCCCTTGAACCCTAATTATTTCCCATAAAAGATTTTACCCGTAATAAGCAATCCGGCGAATGTGAAAACAGCAAAGATCAAACTGCTGAAGGCGAGTTGCATGCCTCCGGAGAGAATATGTCCACTGGTGCATCCTCCCGCCATGCGGGCACCAAAAATTAAAATAAAACCGCCCGCAAAGGCCCAAATAATGCGCTTGGATGCGGCGGTTCCCTTGTATTTTTCCCACTGACTGTAAATTAATTTCAATTTGAACTCTTTCTTAATCAATGATATAACCAATCCGGCCAAAAATGCCCCTGCCAGAAAAATCAATTCCCAGTGTCCGGGTTTTTGAATTTTGGAAAAATAGTCGTTTTGGGTGGTAGAAGTAATCACGTCCCCAACATAGGGGAAAGTGGTGGAAGCTCCAATGGGTCGTCCGGTGAGCGAAGTAAGAAATACAATGGGATTTAGTATGGCTAAACCAATGGCTGTGTATATCCACTTTTTTCCTTTGACTTTATCTATTTTGTTCAACCAAAAGGCGACAGCAATAAACAAGAGCCCTAAAATGACGACTAGAATGTAAAAAAGTATTTGATTTTCAACAATCGACGATAAGGACAGCGTCCCCAGGTTGGGTCCGAGTGCCGGTGAGATAAACGGTAAAAGCAAAGTAAAAATCCATCCGCCAAGTATGCCTCCCAACACGCCAATCAAAGCATCCAGCGAACCTTCTCCCACCGAAATGGCCATGGTTCCCGGACAATAGCCCAATATGGCCATGCCCGTTCCGAAAATGAGTCCACCAAAGACAATACCTCCCAAAATAAGCGGCTTAACGTGATATCCGGCAAATCCCAGACCGATTTCAATGTTCAGGAGAATAACTCCAATACCGATGGCCAGCGCGATGGTTTTGGCAACAGTGAGGTTTTCTAATGTGGCCAATCCACTGATTACATTGAATTTATTCAAGCTCGCGTATTGCAGTAATGCGCCAAAAATAAATCCTAAAATTAAAATAATCCATTCCATGTTGTTGTGGTTTAAGTACGATCTAAATATCGTCAGAGGTGTAGGCTATAACATCCCGGCGATGGAAAATTATATGTGCAAAATTACATATGTTTTACATTTGTTTTGCCGTAATGCCAGATTAATTTCAAGGAATTGGATAATTTCCCCATGTCGCAAATCAAGTCTTTTTTGTCGTAATGCCTTAGCACAAATGTCTTGTGTGTATTTCGCTCGTTTTTTTCGAGGAAGTCGAGGGCCACAAATCCACGGCTGATGATAAAACTGATGAATCGGGCAAACTCTTTTTTGTTTCGGCTGGCAAATCTGGTCTGGTGAACCAATTGGAAGGTTTGGTTCATGAGTTGGGTATAGGTTTGCCGCAACTCTTTGATTTTTTTGGTTCGGGTAGCCAAGGTGTGAACACCATTTTTATCATCCTTGTAAATGTCGAAGATGTCGTTTTCCAGCTGACCAATGGCACCCAGATGGTATAACATGCTCTTTTCGCTGTCGTCAATATCTTCTTGAAAAACACCTCTGTAAAACAACAACGAAAGGCCTCCTTTATCGTAGGTAATTTGTTGAATTTCTTCGTTGGAGATGGTCGAGAGCAGCTGTTTTCGGCTGTTAACCTGAGCGTTAAATACCAGCAGGGCGGTGTCTTTCACCCGTTGAATGTCCGGTGAGTTTTGGAGTGCCACCCGGTAAAATTTGGCGAAAAGGCGTTCGTTGGCATTTTTGGCCAGTCGGTCTTCGGGGGTGTTCATGAGGTCCATGATATGTGCTTCCGACATGTTTTTTTCATCGAAAAAGTCATCGAACAAGCCCGTTAATGCACCCAAATAGGTGATGGCGTAACGCTCTTTTTCCGACATGGCCCTGCCCCGCAGCATACAAAAGCCTTCGCCCAGCAACGCCGGCACGGCAAAGCCATAATAGCCGCGAATTTTTCTGAAATCCTTTTCCGACAAGGTGCTGTCGTTGTCTTGTTTACTCAATTCAATATCCACAAAAACAGTTTCTTTTAAAAAACGTTTTTGAAGCTTGGTGCTTCTCAAAAGTCTTTTAAACAGTAACGGAAGCCAAAATATATTTCTTAGAAATGTAATCATGTTCGTTAAAGGCAACGTTAATGTGATAAATTAACGGTCAAACAAAGAATAAATTACACCACGATTGTGTAGCAATTATTTCCAAACGTGAGCTTATCATTTTACCATTGCCAGGGGCGGTAAATGTATAAAAACTTTTTGAATGCCCTTTGGATGGTGTCGGAGTACATATGCGAGTAGTTGCTTGGCTCAAAAACGAGGGCCTAATATTTCCTGAAAAACTTCCAGATTTCCGACCAACCATTAAATCCTGAAACATCAGTTCCGGGCATGGCAAATCGGTCTCCGGGAAAAACATGGTTTTGTCCCGATATTTTGTAATACCAAACTTCATGTCCGTTGTTGCCGTTGCTTGATTTGTAAATCACGGTATTTGTTGTCAGTTGCACGGTGTCGGTGACAGAACAATTGTTTCCCATGCACCAAAAGTTCACAATTTCCTGAATGCTCGGGTCATTGGCTCCTACGCCATGAATGCTGACTATTTGGTCCGAGGTTCCATGGATAGCGAGATAGGGAATGATGTATTGTGGATTTTTGGTTGACCAAACATTTTCCATAACATAGCCTGCCACAGGCGCCACGGCACTGAAAACATCACCGGCGTCGAGGGCAAGGAGATTGCATAGGGCACCTCCCATGGAGAAGCCAGTGGCAAAGGTTTTGTTAGGATTCAGGTTGTGTTGAGATTGAAGGTATTGTGCCAATCCCTTTAAAAATTCAACATCAGTAGAATTGTGGGAGGTGATATTCCAGGTGCAGAATAGCCCTTGCGGATAGCATACGGCAAAATTTCCCGTGTCGGCCACCCGGTTCATGCCCATGCTAAAGAAAAGTTCCGCATTTTGGGTATATCCGTGCAGTACAAAAACCAGTGGTGCATTGGCCGGAAGGTTATCCGGTTTGTAAAGTAAGTATTCTCTGGTTTGTCCATTCAACTCGAAGGTCGAAGCATTTGAACCTGCTGAACAAGCCGGGGTAGGAACTTTTACCTCAGAGGTGTCGGTGCATCCGGCAAACGCCATGAATAGAATGATTATCAGGTATGTAAGTTGTTTTATCACAAACGTTTTTTTTATAGGTTTTTGCAAAATTAGCATTCTAACCTTTTGGCATGGCGATAATTGTTGGTTATCTTGTCTTCGGATAGCCGGAGCTTGTTTGCATTTCAATACAGTGTCCGTAAATAGTTGAATTTGAACATTTTCTTAATCTTCATCATTTTTTACAGGGCATTCCGCTTTTATTCCACCCATTGGGTGATTTTCCTGATCATCCCCCTGAAAATAAATCCATGAAACGGAAGAACGGCATACCAGTACAAACGTCCGGGCAATCCCAATGGTCTGAAAGTGGCGGTTTGGGTAAGCTTGTTGTCTTTCATGTGGAATTCAAGCCATGCCTCTCCCGGAAGTTTCATTTCTGCAAACAGCAACAGCCGTCCTTCTTGTTTATTGGCGTATAAAACACGCCAGAAATCCAGGGCATCGCCGGTAAATATGGCCTCGTCGTTTGTACGCCCCCTTCGCAGGCCCACACCTCCAACCATCTTATCTAAAAAACCCCTGGTTTGCCATAGCCAATTCCCATAATACCAGCCTGTTGAACCTCCGATTCGCCAAATCTTTTCAATGCTGGAGGGAGGGTCGGGGCATGTCATCTCCCTTTTGTCCACAAAGCAACCATGGGTGGGAACTTCAATGAAATCAGAAATGTTGCGGTTCATTCCACTGCTCGCGTAAGCGTCTTTCCAGCTCGAGGCAATGTCGTGATTGACTATTTTGCTGAATGCCCGTTTCAATGATTCGCGGTAACTCAGGGGTTGAATGTTGAGCAATTCGTTCAGGTCGTTGTTTCTGCAAACCACCTCAATTTTCATGCTGTCAACTAATGCGGTGGCCAGTTTGTAAGACGTGGAGGTGACAAAATACAGCCAGTAGGAGGAAAGTCGGGGTGTCATTACGGGAACAACAAAGATTTTTCGCTTGAGTTTTCTGACTTCGGCAAATTGAAGCAGCATTTCTTTATATGAGAGGATATCAGGTCCGCCAATATCGAAATCGCGGTCGAAGGTTTTTGGGTTGAACATGGTTTGTGACAGGAAGTTGATCACATCCGTTACCCCGATGGGTTGGCATTTGGTTTTTAGCCAAATGGGTGTAATCATCACGGGAAGTTTTTCAACCAAATCACGAATGATTTCAAATGAAGCGCTGCCCGAACCAATGATTATTCCGGCCCTCAGGGTAGTGAAATGATAGTTGCCTTTGCCGAGTTCTGTTTCCACGTTTTTCCGGGAGGCCAGGTGGTCGGACAATTCGGCTTCATTGACAATGCCACTCAGGTAAACCACATGCTTCACGGCAGTGCGTTCCATGGCATTTCTGAAATTAATGGCCGATTGATGCTCCAGTTGTTCGTATTGCGCCGATGCCGACATGGAATGTACCAGGTAGTAGGCTCCGTCGATGTCCCTGGGGATTTTCTCCAGCGAGTGGCTGTCGAGCAGGTCCACTTCAATGATGTCAATGTACTGCAAAAGCGAATCAGGAGCGTGAAACCTTTTTTTGTCGCGCACACAACAGATAACCTGATGTCCGGCTCCAACCAAAACAGGTAGCAATCGCTTTCCTATATATCCGGTGGCTCCGGTGAGTAGTATTTTCATTTGTTTTTTGGTTTAAATCTGTGACAATTCGCGATAATTATTTCATCACCTTCAGGTACGAAGGCAATACAAATCGTTTGAGATAAATGATGAGCAAACTGGTGACGGGCACCCCGATGAGCAAGCCGGGCCAGCCAAGTACATAGCTCCAAACACTAACGGCAAGAACCACGATTACCGGATTCATGCCAATATTTTTCTCCATGATCCATGGATTAAGCACCAACTCTTCCACCAGACTGGCCAGTACAAACACGCCCGCAACAATACCAAAATAAAACAAAAAGGGTTCTGAGTTTTCGATGGAAAGCACCAGGCAGCCGATGGATAGCGGAATGAGTGCCAGATATTGTAGATAAGGAATGTATGACAGCACGATGATAATCACCATCACCACAATGAGTCCGGGCATTTGGAGGATGACGAAGGCCGTGAGATAAATGAGCGACAACAGTAAAACAATTTTTGTGCGGAGTTTTAAATATCTCATGAAACTTTGGTTGAAATCGTCCAGAACCACGCGGAGTTTCGACTCCACTTTGTCACCAAAATACTTTTTCCGGATACCCGTAAAATAATCAAGTTGATAGAGGATGAGAACAAAGTAGGCAAGGGTGGAAATAAACATGGCCATGAACCCGATGCCCTTTTTTTTCTCAGGTGTACTTTCTTCGCCACTTTGAAAAACCGAGAGCACTTGTTGGAATCCCGCTTTGATGGATTCCGTATCCAGTTGTGCGTAGTCCATTTGCTTCAATTGACTTGTAAGTGAATCCGATTGATGGATCACGGAGTTTTTCAATGCGTCAAAATCGTAAATGCTTCCCACATATTCTTTCACCTTTTGCGCCGCCTTATCCAATTTGTCCTGATTATTGGATGCCAAAACCGTAAAACTGTGGTTCAATCGCTTGAAATCGTGGTTGATATATTGGGTTAAAAACACGGAAATCAGGATAAAAATGCCCACTATGGCAGCCAGAAAAAGGGTGGTGGCCAGGTTTTGGTTTTTCACCACTTTTTGTATGCGCAAAATCACCGGATAGGCGGAAAAAGCCAGCAGCATCCCGAAAACAAAGGGCAACAAAATACCATACAGATAGTAAAAAACGGCGATGAATCCAATAAAAACAGCGGCCAGGATGAGTTCGTTTTGGTATTTCTTGATCATGATTCCGGGGTATTATTTATTTGAAATATTTTCTCGCAATGTCGAGGAGCACATTGCTATTGTTTCCAAAAATAAGAGATTCTTGCGAAAGGCAACAATTTTTTAAGGAAAACCAAATCTGTCGATTTGTTAGTGTTCAAATGCAATGCATTCATAACCCCAACTTCTTTATCTGGAGTCCTTAAAATCCGATGTAGAATCGATTTATCTGAGGTTTTCTAAGGTCAATTGCTTGATACCTTAGGATTATCGGCCGGATTTGATCAATTTTTTCACGGTGGTTTGGTTACGACCAAGAATTTTTACCCAATATATTCCTGAAGGTAAATCCTGAACTGAAAACGCAATTTTTGAAGGTGAATTTTTAAAATTCGTGTATTCATGAACTGTTTTTCCCTGATAGTCCATTACAATAACGGATTGAATATCAGATGTGTGGTCTAAGCCTGAAATCTGAACTTCTTGTGAGGCGGGATTGGGAAACAGCGAGATGGGAGCGGTTTCGGTATCAGGAATCCCCACATAATTTTCGTTGCGGATGAGGGTGTAAGTTATTCCCTCAGAAGGAGTTCCGTCGACAAAGGCATAGTTGGGATTGCAAAAATTGTAGTAATCGTAAGAGGGATTGTTGGCGCTTCCGGTATAGCTCAACATGTTACCGCAACCTTCAAAATCGTATTTAATACTGGGGCCGGGATTGGGATCGGAAGTGGCTTCAGGATAACCGTAGGTTCCTGGATCGGCTTGGTTGGGACCAAAATGTAGCTCCAGGTGTCCATCTTCCTGAAATATCCAGATTTGGAAATCTACAAAATCGGTGGGGTCGCTGGAGGAATACCATTGAACAAATCCCGCATTCTGCCATTGAATTTTAATGATGTATTGCCCTTCTTCGCCAACTACTTCATAATCCAAATTAGATACTGAAGTTGTTTCCCCTTTGTCTGTGAGCAAATATCCTCCAAACGGCGTGTGGTAAATCATCAGTCTCTTGCTGCCAAAACCTGCAAAAAACAAGCCTCCGCCGGCTTCCACGTTGATTGATGAATAAATTTGATCGAAGATGGTGAATTGAAAATCAAAATAAAGGTTGAAAATGCTTCCGTCATTCCAAATTTCGTCGTTGTTGATGGAAATGGGATTTTCCAACTCCACATAGGGCTGCATGGAGGTGGTGCTGAAGTAGGCAATTCCCTGTGATTTAAGTAATATTCCCAACAAGAGGAAGGTTAAAAGTAGCAGTTGCTTTTTCATATTGATGCGGTTTGGGTGATTGATGCAGTTTTTTGAGAAGCTGTTAAATGCTTATGAATTCATCATGTTTCAAAATTAAGCAAAAATTGGCATGAAATTTCAACGTTAGAAAATTTTCACTAAAAGGACAAATTCATGAAAGCTTTCAAGGTTAATAGTGGTTCGTGTATGCCAATTGTTATCGTGCTCACGAGTGGGGGTTAATTTAAAACCTCTTTAGGTAATGACATATTGTTGTATCAACGACATCAATTCATCTTTTACAATTGGTTTTGAAATATAGGCATTACATCCCGCCACTAGGGCATTTTCGCGGTCGCCGGTAAGTCCAAAAGCTGTTTGTGCAATGATAATAACATCGTTATTAAATTGGCGTATATGCCGGATTGCTTCATATCCGTCCATTACAGGCATTTTAATGTCCATTAGTATCACGTTGATATCCGGGTTTTTACGACAAAGTTCAATGGCTTCCATACCGTTTCTCGCATTGAGGATTTCCTTGCTCATTTTTGAAAGCATAAGGCAAAGTAGTAAATTTGAAGTTTCATCGTCTTCAACAACCATTATTTTCAGGCTCTTTACCTCACGACCAAACGCCTCGTTCACAGACTCAATATTCATATCAACGGCTTCTATTATTTCAGTAGTGTAGGGGATAGTAAAGTAAAAGGTTGAACCTGAACCCTTCTGGCTTTCTACCCATATTTTTCCACCAAGCATTTCCACATATGCTTTTGAAATCGACAAACCCAAACCTGCCCCCTGATAGGCGTGCTTATCGGATATGTCAGCCTGAATAAAACGCTCAAAAATAGCCTCCTGTCGGTCCGTGTCAATACCCATGCCTGTATCTTTAACATAGAATTCAAGATATTCACCTTTCCTATCACAACCGATTTCAATTATACCAATTTCGCTGTATTTGATGGCATTTTTTACCAGATTGGTAAAAATAGCAAACATTTTTTTCCGGTCGGTTTTAATGATAAGTTGGCTCAAAGGCAATGAGTTTTTTATTGAAAACTGCATTCCCTTGCCTTCAATTTCCGGCTTGAAGAAGGTGTAAATGTATTCGATTTGCTCATTAACATTAGAATCGCTCAGGTTAACCGACATCTGATCCGATTCTATTTTTGAAATACTCACAATATCGTTGATAATATTGAGCATGCGTGTGCCACTTTTCTCGATGATCCGAATGTAATTTTGTTGTTCCTCTCCGGTTAAGTTGGGTTGTCTCAGCAATTCGGCAAAACCAAGAATGCCGTTCATGGGTGTGCGGATTTCGTGACTCATATTGGCAAGAAAAGCAGATTTTAAACGGTCGCTTTGTTCTGCTTTTTTCATGGCGTCAACCAAGGCTTGCAGGTTTTTATTTCTTTCGGTAATGTCCCTGGCAATCCCGGCACGTTTAATAATCTTTCCGGAATCGTCTAATATGGGAAATGTTTTGGTATTTATCCATCGCACTTGATTGCCCGGTTGTACTATCCGATATTCATATTCGAACAACTCATTCTCGGAAAATTCTTTCGACTGAATAATTTTCTGCACTTTAGGTCGGTCCTCAAGATGGATGTTTTCAATAAATATATCCGGGTTTTTATAAATTTCATCCACACGAACACCCCAAATTTTCTCAAAGGAAGGGCTCACATAGATTACTTTGCTATGGGTTCTTAACCAAAAAACGTCATCTATATGTTCGGCAATTTGTTTGAATTTATTCTCGAACTCCTCTGCTATTTCTTTGGCAAGGTATAATTCTGCAGCCCGTTTTACCTTTTCCTGGTTTTGAAAAACAAGTTCTTTGTTGGCTATGATTAATTCTGCAGCCCGTTTTTCTTTCACCATGTTTTGAAAGGCCAGCTCTTTATTAGCGATGACTAACTCGGCAGCCCGTTTTTCCTTTAATTCGCTTTGGATAAACAATTCCTTGTTAGCAATGAATAATTCCTCAGCCCGCTTTTCTTTCAATTTATTCTGATAGGCTAACTCTTTATTGGCAATGACTAGTTCGGCAGCACGTTTTTCTTTTTCTTCGTTTTGAAACGCAAGTTCATGGTTGGCAACTGCTAACTCTCCTGCGCGTTTTTCTTTTAATTCACTTTGAATCAACAATTCTTTGTTTGCAATGAACAATTCTTCGGCACGTTTCTCTTTTAGTTTGTTCTGATAGGCAAGCTCCTTATTGGCAATCACTAACTCTGCCGCTCGTTTTTCTTTCTCTTTGCTTTGAGAAAGAAGTTCATCGCGGGCAACGAGGAATTCTACTTCACGTTGTTCCTTTAATATCTTTAATGATGTATTCTCAAGTTGCAATTCCTTCAACTCTTGTATGAGATTATCTTTGGATTCGTCGGGAATGTTCATGGTGTATTAGTTTAAATTAATGAAACCTCGGTGCCTCACGTGACATCCCGACTATCGGTAAAATTAAGATATTCTAATTCAATAGCTTGTATTTGTGTGAATATATAGGTGTATTTCTTACATGTGCTTGCTTTTTAGTGTTTTTCTTTTGGTAGTCAGGGCTATGACTGTGTAGTATTTGGAAATCTCATGGTTGGAAGAATGGGAATATGTATGTTTATTAGCGTTTGGTTCCTGACTCATCGGGTTTTTACCAACCTGGCGGGTCGACCACCAACACAAGACCTTGACCGAACCATAAAAGCAAGCAAAATTGCATCTTGCCCTTTTTTGTAACGTGGATTTATACCGATTATGAATTGAAATGAGCTTTAAGTTCGCTTTGCTCCTGAAACCTCTTCAATTCTATATCGGCATTATACAAAAACAGCGTAGTGCTAACTTCAAATTATAGTTGGTATTATTTTAAATGCTTCAAATATTTTTTACGGTGTCCATGTTGGCGCTTGATAACTTGACTTAGTCGTTACATATTTCAAAAAGCGGGTAGTATTTTTTATGCAGTTCTTTTACAATGGCCAGCGGATTGCCTTGGGGTTCGGCATTGAATACCGTTTGTTGATTTGTCCAACTCCATTCAAAAGCTGCCATTTCTTTGTTGATGGCCTCCATATTTAAAGGTGTATCATTTTTTATGGACGATCTGAGCATGTCGAAGAATTTTTCCCATCTCACCTTGTAGTAGGAGGCAATCATGCCTGAGTTGGCACGACTGGCATAGTCGATGATACCGTTACCTTCGTTTCCCCAGGTGGATATCAGCACACGGGCATTTTTTTCATAGTAAGCTTTTCCGGCGGAGTCGTTTCCAAATGCGCGTGCATCACGGATCCATTTGCCCAACAATAAGTCCGGTTGGGTGGCGAGCAGTCGATCCTGGTCGTCCATAATCCCCGTAAAGATGCTGATTTGTTCTTCCAGTTCATCGGAGTTTTTACTTAGGTAGGCTTCATTTAATTTTTTCCTGACCGGAATGATCATGTTGTCGAGGATTTGTTTGGTTACCAGCGCCATATCCTGTTGATATTCTTTGCTTTGCAGGCTGTTTTCGTTTGCTGCCAGCATCAAGGTAAGCACTTTCGTTAAGGCTTTATAATCGTACTTACTTGGTCGTTGATAGCCTTTGAGTCCGGTGAGGAATGGCCGGGCGTGCATCAAACTGCCCATGGCCACGCCTGAAACCTGATCGTTATACACCAGATTAAACAAATCGTGGTAGGCTTCGTCTGCAATGGGGTCGTATTGTTTGGTTCGGTTGAGGGCGTAGGTAGAAACCCAGTTGTCAATCCCGGCCAGATTTTTATCCCAGGCGTAGGCAAACAACCATTCGTACATAAACCGGTTGATTCCGAACCCTTCCAATGTGGATCCAATGCCATAAAGTTTACCATGGGTGGTATCATTTTCGGTGGCTACAAGTCGTTTGGCAACCTCTTGAATGGGTGCGGCCATTTCGGTGTTTCCCCCAAAATTACCCAGGTAGCACCAAATGTAAGGTGCTCCGTACCAGGCATGTGTGTTTCTCCAGACTTCTTCTTTTTCTGCAAAATAATCCAGAATGATCATTTTGTCTTCGGGCACGGCTTCAATCATGGCTTTCAAACGCGCGGTGTCGTCCTTCCACAACTTCATATAATAAAAGGTCCAGCCCATTTGTACCCACGTAGCCTCGGGGTCGATGCTGCTCATGCCATCGTAGATGGTTTTGGAAACAGAGGCCAGATATTCGGGTTCGGTGCTGGGTGGATCCATCTCATTAAATGGATCGGCTCCATAGTAATGGTCGGTGCCAAAATATTTGGTTTGGGCACGTAAGAATTTCTGTTGGATTTCAATAAATAGTGAATCCATTGGGTCAAGAAAGAAAGCATCATAGGCATCGCCTGTGCCATAGGAGCCCATTGAGGTGATTTTGGCTTCCGGAAATTTTTCTTTGATGGCTTTGGGCACGTGACCTGCAAAGGCAGGTAGTACCGGAGTCATGCCAAATGAACGTTCGCGCTGTAGTATCTTTTTTTGTAATTCAAACTGATGGGAGATATACGCCTGTGGGAGGGGGCCGAGGAATCCGTCGAGGTTGCCCATTCGGTGCCAAGGCAGGTGGGCGGGTCCCGTGAAGTAGGCCCTGATTTGTTCGTCGGACATGCCGAAATCTTTCCACACTTCCTGCCAAATGGCCTCCTGACCGGTAATTGCCAGGGGCATGTTGATGCCGTTTAGCGCCATCCAATCGATAAAACGTTCCCAATCGTCCCACTGCCACCAAAGCATGGTATAGCCAAAAGTACAGTAGTTTAAGAAAAAACGTTTCTCAAACCGACATTCGTGCATTACGGTAGAATCGACCATGGGCAATACTTCGGGAGCCAAAATCGGGTCATCTTTGTACCACGAAACACACAAGTGGCAGTAATTCACCAAATAGTTGTTGAAACCTACTGCCAAGGCCAGATCGCTGGTGCCTTTAATGCAAATTTTCCCGTTTTTACTGCTCAACTCAAAGGCTTCGACACCCGCCTCACCCTCCAACTCTTCGATGACAAACTGCGAAGATTGTTCCGGGAGAATTCTTTCGATCAGTTGGTAGATGTTTTGGTGTTTTAAGTTTGGAGTTTCACTTGTTTTGCACGATTGGAACCCGAAGAACAAGGGTAGGAGAAATCCCCATAAAAAGTATTTCATATTTACTGGCGATTGAATAATGTGATGTACAGCAAGTTCATGAATTCATCATGTTTCAGTTGATGGTTGATACAAGATGCCTGTTAACCAGTCATCTGCAAGGTGTTTTCACTCCCATTCGAAAACCTCTGAGTTAACGTTCCAGGGTTGTGATGAATCAGTCTTGCACATGGCTTGTCAAAGGTAGAAATTTGTTCATGACTTCCAAATACGGCTTGATAAATATCTTGTTGATGTGATGAAGATTCGCCTTTTTTTAGTTCAGGAAGATGTTGGGTATTTTTTGACCAATGAGCCGGGCTTAGGTAGGTTGGGTTCTATTGTCGGTTGGCTCGGTGAGCCGCCCGGTTGCACACTTGCTTTTTTGTTGGGCTTTCTAAATTTCGTTTAAAAATTCTGTCATTGAAACAATCTTGGTTTTACCAATCCTCTTTAACGAAAGTAAGTCATTATCACCTGACACCAGATATTTCGCTTTTCCGTCAAGTGCCAAATTTAACAGAAAGTTATCCTTAAAATCCCGGCAAATATTCACATTTGTTTTTACTTCAACCAGTTTGCCAATTGAATCAAATGTTTCCAATAATCGTTCAATAGTTGGTTTCGGGAAGTATTTTTTAAATTTTGGTCTACTTGATACGGTAATAAATTCCTCAATTTATTCTTTTGAGAATAAAAGTTGAATTTTGTCGGAGTCGATTCATCTGTCCAGCTGTGTGAAATTTTTTGAAATTAGAAAACTAATCCAGAGATTGGTATCTATAATAATCAGGGCTTTCCTAATCTTCATATCTTTTTCTTCTAACGGCTTCTACTTCAGCAGTAATTTCGTCAAGCGATGGAGCACTGTCTGCTTTACTTCGAAGATCGGTTAGTAAATCCATGAAATCCGATTTTCGTTTTTCCTTTTTAATACTGATTAAATTTAAATCGGCAAGTCCTTTCAGTATATTTTTAGCTTTAGGATTTAATATCTCTATTCTAATTGTTTCCATTTAAAAACATTTTTACAAAGTTAATCATTTTACTAAGAAACTGAGCCGTTGTTGCAAGCATATCGACTAATGCCACGCGCCGATCGTCGTTTAACTCTTTCTATTCATGGCAGATAAATTTGTCCGTTACATCGCAGGGTTGTGGTGAATCAGTCTTGCACATGGCTTGTCAAAGGTAGAAATTTGTTTCAAAATCAGTTGAGTAAAACGACAAAAATCCAAAACGAAAACTGGAATTTGATAGATGGGGTGTGAGGTATGTTACTTTCCGATGCAGAAAGCGATAATATTTATCTATTTAGCTGTATATCAACTATATAAAATTGAATTTAGGGTTAAATAATGTAGTATAGCAACAAATAAGGTACAAAAATGGAGATTTTTAGCATCCAAAAGGTTTCATGCCCTAAAATATACTACTGGATTTTAGGCACCTCAAGTTACAAAAATTATTGGTACAATTGTCTTGTCAAACCTAAACTAAAATGAATATTTCAAGATGTATTATTTGTAACTTGCAGCCTTTAAAATTGAAAACCTAGTAGTTAAATTTAACCTAAGCGATGAAAAAAATATTATTAGTTCTTATGGTGCTCATAGTGCCAAGTTGTATAGTTCTTGCTCAAGATACTATTGTTTTCAGAACAGGTGAAGAAATTCAGGTTGTTGTAAAGAAGGTTGGTCTTAGTAGCGTTGAGTATGTTCGGTATGATAATGCAGATGGGCCGGTATATGAGGTTCTGAAAAATGATATCTTTATGATCAGATATCAAAATGGATCCAAAGATTATTTAAAGTTAGAAACTAACAACAGTCAGAATGGCCATACACCAAATGAAGGTGTTTTTGTTGACCCAAGAGATAGCACTTTATACAAAATTGTTAGGATAGGGAAGCAAATCTGGATGGCAGAGAATCTGAAATTTTATACTGAAAATAGCTTATGTTTTGTCAATGAAGATGAAACAGGGTGTGATAAATGTGGAAGATATTACAGATACAATGATGCTTTGATTGCTTGTCCAGAAGGTTGGCATTTGCCATCTGATGCTGAATGGATGACTTTGGAGATCGAGGTTGGGATGGAAACAAAAGAAGCAAAGAAATTTGGATGGAGAGGAACACATCCCGGACAAGCACCAATACTCAGGGAAAAGGGTGAATCTGGATTAAACATTCTGCTTTGTGGGCAACCCGTTAAAATTAATTTTTCAAAGAAAAAGGCAAAATATTCAAATACTGACTTAAACACAGATGGATATTATTGGACTTCAACAATAGAGGATTCCTACACTTTTAGTAACATATCTGTAATAATTAGGCACTTTAAAGGAAGGGCAAGTATTGATAGAGATTCCGGTCAGAAAAAATCATTGTATTCTGTAAGATGCTTGAAGGATGATTGATGGATTATCGCTTAATTTAAATGACTTATGCAATATTTATTCAAGTATAAATATTTAAAGATTAGTCTTTTAGAATACTCTTGCTGAAGATGAGACATGTTTGTGAAAGAACTTTTCGTTGTTTTATATAAGATTGGAATATACTGCTTTATAGCTTCTTATTTATTGACGATGGTTCATGATTCGGTTTATAGTTTATAGCGATAAGTTATTTTTGTTGATAATAATTTTGTTGTTGGTTTGAGGTAAAAAAATGTTTTCGGTTTTTCACTCGTTATCTTTGGAATAACTATACAATCAAGGATAAGGAAACAGAGGGATAATCATTCGTTATGGGCTAAATATCAATTATTATTTCGCTAATTTTGTAGTGCGAAAGCATAACTAATTAATTATCAGTATATGAAAAGGTTAAATTTAGATTTATTTAAAGTTATTCTACTGGTGCTGCTCACATGGATAGCTTACTCTTTTTATAATTTCTCCAATAAGGGTAGGTATAAATCTGAAATGTTTGGAGTATCTGTTTTTGACACACATACAGGTACATCTTATTTTACTGAAAATGGAGTGTTGATAGAAAGATCAAAGATTCCTGCGTGGTGGGAGTTTAAAACTGAAAAACCAAAAGAATCAAAAAAGGGAAAGCTAGAACCTTAGACGTAAATTAGATTTTCATAATAATATCATTTGTAAGAACAAAATTGCTGCGTTAATAGTGATCGCCATTGTGAAAAACAAAATGCAAGGAACATCCACTTGCCTTAATGTCGAATTATCGGGACCATAGACTATTTTGTTCTTTCATTAAATAAGTAATTTGTTTTTAGAATTTTTCAAACACAGTTTTTTCTATTTACACACATTTTAGTAAAGTTTAATTGGATCATAGTGCTCCGATTCAAACTCCCAATACTTTTTATGGCAAGCATAGCCAGTGCTATTAACTAATTTGTCAAAAGTGGTAAGGCAAACTTGGATCTTTGATTTTGATAGATGTTAATTTTTGCATTTTTTATACAATCAAAATGAGTGTTTATAAATGTGTCAATACTTGTTTGTGTGATATTAAATGTGTTTTTCTTTTATGTGCTTGCTTTTTGTTGTTTTTGCAAGTAGCAATCAGGACAATATTCGCAAAGTGTTAGCAAGTTTCAAGATTAAAAATGAGGATTTGTATGTTTTGAGAGCAGGCTCTGTAGAGTAGGAGTGGGGTTTTGTTTACTATTTATTTCCTCAACAAAGACGAATGGCGGTTACTTTCCGATGCAAAACTTAGAAAAAATCGATCCCAATATTTCGTCGGTGGATATCTCACCGGTGATGGTGCCCAAATAGTATAAGGCCTGCCGCACGTCGATGGCCACCAAATCGGATGGGGTTTGGCTTAAAAAACCTTCTTTGGCTTGTTCCAGGGCTTGCAAGGCGTGGCTCAGGGCTTCGTAATGCCGGGAGTTGTTTACCATCACATCACTGTTCAGGCTGGTCTTTTGTACAATGCTTACCAGTTTTTCGGTGAGCTCGTGAATGTTTTCTTTGCGCTTGGCGGATACAAACACGGTGTCCAAATCAAAAATCTCTCGCAAGTGGGCGGGCATGCGATCCATCTGGTCGATTTTGTTGGCCACCAAAATAAAATGCTTGTCCTTGTCTTGAATGTATTCCTTAAATTCTTCCAGCATCTTGTCGGTGTCGGCTTCGTTCATGGTGCTGATGTCGCACACATACAGGATAATGCTGGCTTGCTGCATCTTATCGTAGGTGCGGGCGATACCCATGTTTTCAATTTGGTCGTCCGACTGGCGAAGTCCGGCAGTGTCCACAAACCTGAAAATATAGCCATTGATAATAAAGGTGTCTTCAATGGAATCGCGGGTGGTTCCGGGGATTTCCGACACGATGGCGCGTTCTTCGTTCAGGATGGCGTTGAGCAGGGTAGATTTTCCGGCGTTGGGTTTTCCGATAATGGCCACGGGAATGCCTTTTTTAAGCACGTTGCCGGCCTTAAACGATTGAATGAGCCAACTTAGGGTGGCCGAAATTTCGCGGATAAGGGCCATAAATTCGTCACGGTTGGCAAACTCCACATCTTCTTCGCCAAAATCCAGTTCCAACTCAAGCAAGGAAGCAAAGTGCAATAGTTTTTGGCGCAGGGTGTTGATTTGTTCCGAAAATCCTCCGCGCATCTGACTGATGGCCATGCGGTGTCCGATGGCCGATTGGGAGGCAATGAGGTCGGCAACGGCTTCTGCCTGACTCAGGTCCATTTTCCCGTTCAGAAAGGCCCTCATGGTAAACTCACCGGCCTGCGCCTGGCGGGCTCCTCCGTCCACAAGTAGCTGCATGATAAGCTCCTGAATATATTCTGATCCGTGACATGAGAACTCTATCACGTCCTCTCCGGTATAGCTGTGAGGGCCTTTAAAATAGGTCATCAATACTTCGTCAACCAGTTGACCGCCCTGAAAGAAGTTGCCAAAATAGCTGCGATGACTCTGGATGTTTTCCCCCGAAAGGGCTTTTCCTTTGGGTTGAAAAAAGGATAGTGCCATGGGCAAACTTTCCGGTCCCGACAATCGGATTACGGCAATGGCTCCTGCTCCGGGTGCTGTGGCAATGGCGGCAATGGTGTCTTCGCGACGCGCTGAGGTATTCATCTGAAGGTATTTTATTTATAAGCCCAACTAAATAACAAAAATAGCAACTTTATTCGGCAATATTTAGCAAAACATATTACTTTTGAGGTGCAAAAAATGTCAACAATAAAATCGTTATAAATGAGTGTACTAGTTAACAAGGACTCAAAAGTTGTAGTTCAGGGATTTACAGGTAGTGAAGGTACTTTCCATGCCTCACAAATGATTGAATATGGAACCAATGTAATTGGTGGAGTTACTCCGGGAAAAGGTGGTCAAACCCACCTGGACAAGCCTGTTTTTAACACCGTAAAAGACGCCGTTGATCAGGCAGGAGCCAATGTATCCGTCATTTTTGTTCCGCCTGCATTTGCTGCCGACGCCATCATGGAAGCTGCCGAGGCCGGAATTGGTGTGATCGTTTGTATCACCGAAGGCATTCCCACCGAAGACATGGTTACGGTAAAAGAATATCTCAAGGGCAGAAATTCCCGCCTGGTAGGTCCCAACTGCCCCGGCGTGATTACTCCCGGCGAAGCCAAAGTAGGCATCATGCCCGGATTTATCCATAGCAAAGGCCGAGTGGGCATTGTTTCGCGTAGTGGCACCCTCACCTACGAAGCTGTTGACCAGTTGACCAAAGCAGGTTTGGGACAAACTACGGCCATTGGCATTGGTGGCGACCCCATCATCGGAACCACCACCCGTGATGCCGTTGAATTGTTCATGAACGATCCTGAAACCGAAGGTATTGTCATGATTGGCGAAATTGGTGGAAACATGGAAGCCGATGCTGCCTATTGGATTAAAGAGCACGGAACCAAACCCGTTGTCAGCTTTATTGCCGGAGCTACGGCACCCAAAGGTCGTACCATGGGTCATGCCGGAGCCATCATCGGTGGAAAGGCCGACACCGCCGAAGCCAAAAAGGAAATTCTGGCTTCCTGTGGTATCCATGTGGTAGACTCTCCTGCTGATATCGGCAAGAAAATGGCAGAACTGTTGAAATAGTCAAAAAATAAAATTTCAGAGGCTCGCATAAAACAAAGATGCGGGCCTTTTTTTTGTAAAAGCTCTTTGACCTAAAGCCGGTTTTTGTTATCATTGTTTTTTCGCTCGGGACATGTCACCTCAGCTCACGACTTGATGGTTCATCTGCCTTTTGTGGTTCATCAACGTGACTTTACCAAAAAATATCGGAATAGTTGGCTCACAAATCTGTGGCTTGTTATATCTTTGTTGTTGTTTTTAGTCTTGGCCATGAATGAGTGGCTGAAATAACCTTAAAAATCAAGAAGATGCTTCGACATGTGGTCATGATGAAATTTACGGACAGAACAAAATGGGAATCCATTGCCAAAGAAGTTTCTGTTATGCTGAACCAACTTACGGAAACCATACCGGAATTGCTTGGCATGGAGGTAGGAATTAATTTCAATACACGTCCCACCGCTTACGATTTGGTGCTTACTGCTGATTTTAGGGATGAGTCCGGTTTGGATGCTTATCGTGTTCACCCCACTCATCTGGCTGTCCTCGATTTTTTAAAATTGCATGTTAAAGAAATGACTGTTGTCGATTACCTAATCAATACATAACCCATGAAGAATTATTATCTTTCCTTATTGACGATGTTGGCTTTTTCTACAACCAACGCACAGATAACCATCACCAACGATGCTTTGGCTCCGGCCGGAACAACGATTTATATGGGCTACGATACCATTGCCCAGAATCAAATAACTCCGGGCGCTCCGGGTGCCAATATGACCTGGGACTATAGTATTTTAACTCCCCATGAAGCTGATACCGTATCGCTTATGTTGCCCGCCGAAACTCCTTACGGCGACGATTTTCCTTTTGCCAATTTTGCTGTGGGGCTTACATCCAACGACCAATTTGCATTTTTTACCCGAAACAGCAATGTGCTTTCCAACGTGGGTGTGGCCGGTGATGGGGGTGACTACGGATTTGTGGTGGCCAACTTTGAACCGGCAAATATTTACCTGGATTTTCCGGTAAACTACGGTAACTCTCGGGTGGAGAATTACAGCCTGGACGTGCGCATCGCCGACAACAGTTTCCCCGGTGTGGATTCAGTTAGGTATAAAACAAGTACCGAGGAGCACCTGGCTGTTGATGCTTGGGGCACCATGATACTGCCCATTGGCACCTTCGATGTCTTGCGCCAGAAAGAGGAAAAAACCATCAGAGATACCATTTGGACCAGATTTTTTAGCAATTGGATTGTGCTTTCCACATCGGTAACAGAAACGGATACCTACAATTGGTGGACCAACGATGTGGGTGCAGGTTTTACACTTTGTTCCATTGATGTGGACCGACCCACCATGGAAGTAACAAGTGTCACTTTTTTAAATAGCTATACTGTTGGTTTAGAAACAAATCAGGCGGAGTTGGTAAGTTGTTTTCCCAACCCGACTTCAAGTGTATTAAAGATCGCTTATCCTGAAAATATTAACCCAAAGGACGTGATCGTGTCCAACATGATGGGGCAATTGTTTAATGTGCCTATTCAGAATGGTGTTGGTTTCATTACTTTGAAAATGAATAATTTGCCTTCTGGTTTGTATGTGATCACGCTTCATGTGGAAGGTCGTCAGCCCATTATAAAAAAGATTATCAAGCAAGACTAATAGGGTGTAGTTATTTCATATCCAATCCTAATTCATCTACCAGCATCGATTGAAGGTCTTGTGCCGAAACGTGATAGGTCATGTTGCCGTGAATGGCATAGGAAATATTACCGGTTTCCTCCGATACAACCACGGCAATGCAATCGCTCACTTCACTGATGCCCAAAGCTGCCCTGTGACGAAGTCCTACGTGCCGGTTCACTTGCTTTTTGCTCACAGGCATGATACAACCTGCGGCTTTTATTTGCTGTCCGGTGACAATCATGGCACCGTCATGCAACGGGCTGTTTTTAAAGAAGATATTTTCAATAAGCGAACTTGATAGTCGGGCATTGATTTCCTGACCTGTCCTGATGTATTGTTCCAATTCGTTTTGGCGGGAAATTACTATCAAAGCCCCGGTTTTGGAGGAGGCCATATGTTTGCACGCCACCAGCACGGGATCGAGGTTAAAATCAATTTTTTCTCGAAAAGCAAATTTCAGGAATTGGAATTTTCGACCGTATTTTCTGAAGAAGTAGGGGGTGCCCAAGGCCAATAAAAACTGTCTTATTTCAGGCTGAAATATGATGATGAGCGCCACCAATCCAACAGAGATAAATGCGCCCAATATTTGCGAAAGCAATTCCATTTGCATGGCTGTAACCAATTGCCAGATAAGGAATAACGATACCAACCCAACAAAAATATTGATGGCTACAGTTCCCTTCAGCATCTTGAAAAGGGCGAAAAGTAATACCGCTACCAGAAAGATGTCAAGTAGGTCGAGAATCCGTATGTCGATGAAAAATAAGTTCAACAGCTTGGTTTTTGAACAAAGATAGTAATCCTATTGATATACGCTGTCATCAGGTGAGTTATACCAGTCTACCTTTGGGCATGTTTGGCTAGCCATGCGTACCAGGCATCCATTCCCTCGCCCGTTTTTACTGAAAGTTCGATAAATTCCAGGTGATGGTTTACACGCAGAGCATATTCACGACATTTTTCCAAACTGAAATCCACGTAAGGCAACAGGTCGGTTTTGTTGATGATACACAACTGTGCCGTTTGAAACATGGTGGGATATTTTAAAGGTTTGTCGTCACCCTCGGTGGTGCTGATGACCACAATTCGCTGAGCTTCACCCAAGTCGAATAAGGAAGGACAAACCAAATTGCCCACATTTTCGATGAATAATACTCCATCCTGTTTTACTTCCAGATTTTTAGTAGCTGTGTGTACCATGTCCGCATCCAGATGACAGCCGTTTCCGGTATTGATTTGAATTACTGGAGCTCCGGCAGCGTCAATACGATCGGCGTCGTGGGTGGTTTGCTGGTCGCCTTCGATGATATATAGTGGAAGTTGGCCTTTTAATTCTTTGATGGTACGTTCCAGTAGACTGGTTTTTCCCGATCCGGGAGAGCTTACCAGATTGAGTGCCAGAATATTTAATGCTTCAAAATAGCCACGGTTGCGTTCGGCCCGCAGGTTGTTTTGTGCCAACACATCCAGCTCCAACTGAATTTCCTGACTATGCCCATGTTGATGGGTATGAGGGTGATCATGATCGTGATCGTGGGTGTGTGGATGATCGTGGTCGTGATGATGGTCGTGACCGTGAGTGTGGTCGTGGTGGCCATGATGATGATGATCTGATCCGGGTTTGGTATAAGTAATGTGGTTATCTTCACCACAGCCGCATGTTCCGCACATAATATTGATTTTTTTAATAAATAAATGTCAGATGAATGTGATTTTCCGATAAGCAAATTCACCATTGATTTTCTTTGGCAAAGGTAATAAATTGCTTTGAGAAACGTGCTTTATGTGCCAATTCAAATGTATTTAAAAACCAGGGACTTTTTCGTTTTCTACTTTTGAATCTGACTCCTAAAGCTTATAAATAGACCCGGACATCACAAGAAAAATTGCTTTGGGCGAAATGGCAAATGCAATTATTCCTCAACATTTCGTCAGACAATTGAAGATGACCAAATTATATGTACTTTTATGGTGCTAAAATTAATCGGTCTGATATCATGCGAAACGTCATTCTTGTATTGTTTGTACTTCATTTTTTGTCTATTTCGCCATTACGGGCACAACAGTCTATCCTTTTGGATACCACCAACGGGTTGTGGATGGAAGGTGTGGCCGACAGCATTCATGAGGAGTTCATGAGTTCCCCTAAGCCACTTTTTTCTGTAATGATAAATAAGGAAAAACATTCCTCCGCTTCTGTGGATTCAAAAATTGAAGGTGATACCCTCATTTTTTCATTCAAGAATGGTTTGTCCGGCAAGATTTTTCAGTCGAATGATAAGTATGGGTCGGTTTACATTATACGCTTTGAAAATTACACAGATTCGGAGATGGTTATAGAAAATTTGGTACCCTTTGAAGAAAATCCACTACATACTTATATTACGGCGTCGGGATCTTACGATTGGCCGGGTTACTTATGCCGGAGTAAACTATTTCGTCCGGGCAAGATTCCGGTGGGTGTTATTTTGCCAGACAATGCATGGCATCTTGGCTTTGGCAGCTTTAATATTTCGGACCGGTATTCGGTTACGGCATTGGCGAAAAGAAAAGACGGGGAAAATACCAAATTGAGCAGGTGGGGGGCCAAGATACAACCCAATGGTTATGTTGATTATCGGTTATGGGTCAGCCTGCACGAAGGAAGTTGGTACGAGGGGCTTAAAATCATGTTTCAACAAAATTACTTGTTCGACCTTCATGAATTTGACAATTCTTTGTACGAGAGAGAAGATTTGTCCTGGATAAGAAAAGCCTACATCATGGTGTTATACTTTGCCTGGGACCAAAAATATTTTTCTTATGACAAACAAGTCTATAGTTTTTACGATAGTTTTGTTGAAAATGATTGGATGATAGGACATTATGATATTTTTATTAGTTGGCCCACCTGGCCGCGACTTGGACTGGATCAACGAAACCAATGGGACATGTATGATGACCTTCCCGGTGGAATCGAGGAAATAAAAAAGCAAGTAGCTTACACACATCAACTGGGAAGTAAGTATTTTATTTCTTACAACCCGTGGGATGAGGGCACCCGAAAAGAAGATCATTTCAAGGGTATGAAAAAAATGTTGACCTTTTTGGATGCGGATGGAATTGTGTTGGATACCAAAGGCGAAAGTAGTAATGAACTGCAAGCAATGGCCGACAGCGTTCGACCCGGTATTGTTATGTATAGCGAAGGTATGGCGGTTCCTGCCCATATGCCCGGAATTATTACCGGAAGAGTGCATGATGCCCTGTATTTGCCACCAACATTAAATCTCAATAAGTTGATTAAGCCCGACAATGCCATTTTTAGGGTGCTCATGCTTTCTGATGGCAGATGGCACCGAGAAACTTCACTCGCGTTTTTCAACGGTTATGGTGTTGAAATAAATCATATGCGTGTCGGTCGCTTCGAGTGGTTGGACGACGAATTGGAATATTTGGGAAAAACCACAAAAATATTGCGCGAAAGCACCCATAATTTCACATCCTCCGGTTATCACCCACTGATTGAAACGCTTGCCGATAGCATATATGTGAATTATTGGCCCGGTGACTCCAAAGATATCTTTACCATTTTCAGTCTTAAACCTGAAGGATTTTTAGACCCACTTTTTGAAATTCAAAGCAACAAACCCTTTCATTATGTGGATATCTGGCACAATAAGGAGATTGAACCCGTTGAAATAGATGGAAAACAGTTTCTTCCTGCCGAAACACGAGCCTTTGACAAAAGCAACCTTGGAACACGCTTGGAAGGAAATGTTGATTGTATTGCCGGTTTTCCTCAGATTTTAGATGTTCGGATAACTGCTGATTCATTGTTTTGGACAAGCACCTCATCCGGATTGGTGGTAATTACGGCAGGCGAACCTTCTTATGGTGCAATAAGTCATTCTTTTAAAAGTGATTCCGGGACAATTTCGCTTTATGACTATTTTAATACGTATCAGGGCAAATTTACAATTCAACTTATGGAAGGGGAGGTGCTAACCGATCAACGGGTTGTAGCCAATATTCCCGGCAGTCCCATGCTGATTTCCAAAAAAATTAAAACCGCTTTGGCAGATAAAATTCCCCAAGGCATGAAACTGATTCCGGGAGGAAGATATCAATTTTATTCTGCTCGCAAAAAGGGTACGTCTGATCCGTTTATTCCATTGCCTGACCATTCGGACACCATAAGTCATTTTTGTTCCGGGTTTTACATGGATGAATTTCCTGTTACGAATGCCCAATATCAAACGTTTCTGAATGAATCGGGCTATTGGCCCAAAGATGGAAAGAATTTTCTAAAACATTGGAATAACGGTCGTTTTCCCGACACAATTGCCAATTGTCCGGTGGTATATGTGAGTTATTCGGACGCAAAGGCTTATACAAAGTGGGCCGGAAAGCGGTTGCCCACCGAGGTGGAATGGCAATATGCAGCGCAGGGTACTGATATGAGAGATTTTCCTTGGGGTAACCAGGTGGACTCCACTAAATTTAACACCGGAGGCAGTATCGCTCCGGTGGATGCGTATCCTGACGGCGCCAGTCCTTTTGGTATTTATGATATGGTGGGAAATGTGTGGCAAATGACGGACGATTTATACGACAATGGAAGTTATACATTTATGATGATAAAGGGAGGTAGTTATTATAATCCACAAGGATCCTACTGGTATATTTCGGGCGGAATGATGCCTGTTTACCACCCGCAGCAGTTGTTGTTGGTGGCTCCTTCCATCGACAGGTGCGCCACCGTTGGCTTTCGATGTGTTCAGGATAGGTAGTTATTGCTGTTGTATAAAGTCCTGCTTATAAACACAATCGCATTGTTGGTGAGTTCCAAAACATGGTGATTCGACATATTTATTTGTATCCATTCTATTTAGCTTGCGGGCGTTGACTTCTGCCATTTTTTTGGCTATATTAGCCACAGTATTTATCTAAATTACAGCCTTATGAGAAAACATATTTCCATGACTGTGGAGTGCCCGCATTGTCTGTCTTCCATGATGGACGAAAAGGTGATGCTCAATGGTCATCCATCCATTAAATTAAATGTTGTTTCTCCAGAAGAGCGCGGTGTCATCAATCTTTGCTCGGTGTACGAATGTTTTGATCATGTGTCGAACATCACCATTAAAGACGGTGAAATCGTTGACTTTTATTGTCCTCATTGCAACAAGGAATTGCTTGTAAATGAAGAATGTAAGCTGTGTGGTGCGCCTATGGTTTCCTTTGTGTTGCGCGTTGGCGGAAGGGTAACCGTTTGTTCGCGAAAAGGGTGCTCTAACCACTATGTGGCTTTTGACGATCTGGCAACGGAACTGGCAAAATTCTACGAACACTATGGCGACTAACAAATTCGGGGCAGTTGCTGTCCCGATAACATGTCGATGATGCGTTTTCCACCTACCCAAGTCTCAAGCCAGGCAGTTCCGGCATGATCGGAAGTTATCTCACCAATAATAGATGCCTGAGTCCCCAGCGGGTTCTTTTTTAAACGTTCTACCACCAACTCAGCTTCATCGGCACCCACTACCATCACCACTTTTCCTTCGTTGGCCACGTAAAGTGGGTCGAACCCAAGCATTTCGCATAAGCCCCGTACATTTTGGTTTACAGGGATGAGCGTTTCATCGGTTTGTATGCCGTAGGGTTTACCTTTGGCCAGTTCCGCCAACACGGTGCCCAGTCCTCCGCGGGTAGCGTCGCGCATAAACCTGATTTGCTCGCACCCTTCGATGGCTTCAGCAATAAGTCCGTTGAGGCAGGTGCAGTCTGATTGAATGGAAGAGTTGATATTTAGTTCGTTACGTGCTGCCATAATGGCCATGCCATGATCGCCGATACTTCCGTTGATGATGATTTTATCGCCGGCTTGGATATTTTTCCCGCTGCTAATATGGGCTCTTTTCTCATTCAGAAAACCGATACCGGTGGTGTTGATAAAAACTTTGTCGCATTTGCCTCTGTCCACTACTTTGGTGTCGCCGGTTACGATGAAAACACCGGCATTTTTAGCTTCCTCAGCCATGGTTTTCACAATGGTTTCCAGTGCGGACATTTCAAAACCTTCTTCAATAATGAAACCCACGCTCAGGTATTTGGGTATGGCACCCGAAACGGCCAGATCGTTTACTGTGCCTGCAATGGCCAGATGCCCGATGTTGCCACCCGGAAAAAAAATGGGATCCACCACGAAAGAGTCGGTGGTAAAAGCCAGTTTATGCCCGGCAATGTCTAGCAAGGCTGAATCTCCCTGTTCTTTCAAAATGGGGTTGCCAAAATGGGCTGCAAACAAGTTGTCGATCAGGTCGTGGGTGAGTTGACCACCGCTTCCATGTCCAAGAAGTATATTATTGTGTTTTTTCATGAGAAGTCAGGTTGATTACCTATTATACATAAAATACGCAGCACATGAACCTTCATGGGACACCATGCAAGCGCCAACGGGGTCGGAAGGAGTGCAAACCGTTCCAAAAAGCTTGCAGTCCTTGGGCTTTTTCAGTCCTTTAAGGATTTCACCGCAAATGCAACCCTTGGGTTCACGGGTTTCTTCCACTTCCACCTCTATCATTTTTTCGGCATCGTGGTTAGCGTATGCCGGACGTATCTGTAACCCACTGTTTTTTAAAACGCCCAATCCGCGCCACCAGTCGTCGCGGGGTTCGAAAACTTCTTCGAGCATTTGTTGTGCCTTGATATTGCCTTCGGGTTTTACGGCACGGGTATATTGTATTTCTACTTTCGGTT
This sequence comes from Bacteroidales bacterium, assembly GCA_963676875.1. Classification (GTDB taxonomy): domain Bacteria; phylum Bacteroidota; class Bacteroidia; order Bacteroidales; family F082; genus UBA6244. The sequence goes on along the minus strand of OY781436.1, from coordinate 4,620,711 downwards.
GGCCACTTTCAATTTGTTGAACCAACATCAACACACTTTGCATGATGTCCACAGGTTCAAAACCGCTGATGACGACACCCAAACCAAATTTTTCAGGAATGCCGTAATAAATCTTTTCTCCTGTGATGGTGCTCACATGACCGGGACCCAGATACCCGTTTATTTTAACTCCTTCATCGATAAGGGTTTCCATGGCCGGGGGCATTACCTTGTGGGCACTATACACATAAAAGTTTCTTAATCCTGCCATGGCGGCTTTGAGAATGGCAGCCGCTGAACCGGGGGCTGTGGTTTCAAAACCTATACCCAGAAATACGATTTTTTTTCTCCGGTTGTGCTTGGCAATCATCATGGCATCGAGCACCGAATACACCATGCGGATGTCGGCGCCCATTGCTTTTTCTTGCTCCAGGCTGCTACTCGAGCCCGGAACCCGCATCAAATCACCATAAGTGGTAATGATAACGTCGGGCAGGCGACTATAGGCCACGGCCTGATCGATATAGTTTCGCCCGGTTACGCAAACGGGACAACCCGGACCTGAAATGAGTTCCACCGTTTCGGGCAGGAGGTAAGGAATGCCGTATTTTTGAATGGACATGGTATGACCGCCACAAACTTCCATTATTTTAATGGGTTGCGTGGATATTTTTTTGATTTCTTCGGCAAACAATCGCACCAACCCTTTGTCGCGGTATTCGTCAATGTGCTTCATAATCAACTAGATTAAACGGGTGTTGGTATCTTTCTCTTCTTCATCCATCTGTTCATTCAATCTCTTAAATTCATCGAAGGTACGCAGGGTTTCCAAAGCTTCCTCTTCATCCAGTTTTTGAATGGCAAAGCCCGTGTGCATGAGTATGTAGTCGCCCACGTGAATGTCCTCAAGGGTCAGCATCTCAAGGCTGGTTTCATAAGTGGAGCCACCAACTGAACAAATGGCTTTGTCGCCTTCAATTTTATCTACCCTTGCGGGAATACTTAAACACATAATTAGTCTTTTTAGTGGTGCTACAAGAAAAGGTTTTGCTTCCGGCGTTGTGCTGCTATGGCCAATTGTCCCAGCGCAATTCCTCCATCGTTGGAGGGAACCCTTTCTTGCGAATAAATTGCAAAACTACATTCTTTTAACTTGTTCTCAATTTTTTGCAGGAGGATTCTGTTTTGGAAACTACCTCCGGAAAGTACTACGGTATTGGTTTGGTAGTGATTTCGCATATTTTTTGCCTGAGCTATACTTAATTCAACCAACGTGTTATGAAATTTTCCTGAAATAACAGGCACAGGGATTTGATGTTCCAGGTCAGCCAAAATTTGTTGGAACATGGGTTGAAAACTGATGACGCGTTCGCCACTCCAGGAGTAGCAATCTGTTGTCGACGCATCCGCCACTGCTTCCAGTTGCATGGGTGCCTGAGCGTGGTAGGTGCTTTGGGTGCAGATGTCCAACAAAGCCGACACCGCGTCGAATAATCTTCCGGCGCTTGAGGTGAGGGGGGTGTTGAGGTTGTTTTTGAGCATGGATATCACCAAACGGAGTTCATCGGGTTTGATACTATGCCCTACAGATGGGTAGTTTTCGGGAAAGCTTTCTCCGAAATAATGATACAAATATGCCACCATCATGCGCCAAGGATGTTTGGTAACGGCATCGCCACCCGGTTGTTGGATGTATTCGAAATGAGCAAATCGTTCAAAATCAGCCAAATCTCCATGTAGGAATTCTCCTCCCCAGATATGACCATCGGTACCGAGACCCGTTCCGTCGAAGCATATCCCGATAACCGGTTGATTGAGTTGATGTTCGGCCATACATGATGCCATATGTGCGTGGTGATGTTGAACGCGTAGGAGTGGAATTTTCATGTCATCTGCAAAACGGGATGAGAGATAGTCCGGATGCAGGTCGGCTACGGCAAGGGTTGGTTTGAACCGGAATAATTCACTGTGTCTGGCCACAGATTCCTTGTAAAAATCAAGACTTTCCATGTTTTTTAAATCTCCGATGTGCTGACTAAGTATGGCTTGATTTCCTTTGCCAATGGCAAAACAATTCACCAATTCGGCACCGGCGGCAAAAATTCCTTCGGTGTCCAACTCAAGGACAATGGGGGATGGTGCAAATCCTCGAGAACGTCTGATCATCCTGGGCTTATCATTCACTACAAAAATTACAGAATCATCGGTTCTGTTATAAATTTCACGATTATAGGTAATTACTGCGCCTGTCTTTGGAAGAAAGGTACGTAAGGCTTCCTCATTGTTGATTAAAATGGGTTCATCGCTGATGTTTCCGCTGGTGAGTACGATGAAGTCTGTTTTCAGCACACCAAACAACATGTGATGAAAAGGCATGTAGGGCAGCATGATTCCCACGGTATCGAGTCCTTTGGCCAGGTCTTCAGGTAATTTAAAACGGCTTTTCGCCAGTAAAATGGGACGTTGCCAGTCGGAAAGTGCTTTTTCTTCCGAAGGGTTCAGAACAACAAGTTCTCTTGCCTTTTCTATGTTTCTCACCATGAGGGCAAAGGGTTTTCCTTCACGAATCTTGATTTCCCGCAAAAGGGCGAGGGCTTCATTGTTGGTGGCATCGCAGGCCAGATGAAATCCTCCCAGACCTTTGATGGCCAACACTTTTCCTGAATCGATGAGGTCGGCTGTTTGTGACAGGACGTCTTCTATTTTAGTGATACTACCTTGGGCATGATGCAGGGTGTAGTGCGGCCCACAGGTGTTGCAGGCCAAAGGCTGGGCATGAAATCTTCGGTCGAGCACATCCACATATTCAGCAGCACAGGTGGGACACATGATAAATGGCGCCATGGTGGTAAGTGGTCGATCGTAGGGCAATTGGCGGATAATGGTAAACCGGGGACCGCAATTGGTGCAGTTGATCAAAGGGAATTGCAGTCGGTGTGGTTGGTGGAGTAAATCGTCCAAACATTCGTCACAAACGGCTATGTCGGGACTTACTTCTGTAACTTCGTCTGAAGCCACCGTACTTTTTACAATTTGGAAATCATTGAAATGGAGCATTTTTGCATTTTCCACTACCATGGAGGCAATGGATGCTGCCCTCGGTATTTCATTGGGTAGTGCGTTGAGAAAGTCTTCGATTTGTTGCTCATCGGCTTCGGCGTGAACAATAACTCCGGCATTGGTATTCTCCACGGTTCCGGATATCTTGTATTTGTGGGCAATTCGGTATATGGCGGGTCTGAATCCTACCCCTTGTACAAGTCCTTTGATGATGATTTTTTTCGATTCCATTTTTGTACTCCGGTCAGGCTGCAAAACTAATTTAAAATCAATATAAATTTTCAATTGTTAATCATTTAACAAAATATTGAAGTACATTTGCTGTTAATTAATTAACAATCAAATTGTAATCTTTTTCCCACAAAAAAGTAATTATCAATGAAGGACAGAATCATTAAAATTATCAGCAATTACAATGGTGACAACACCAGGCTTATGGATATCCTACACGATATTCAAAGTGAGGCTGGGTATATCAGTAAAGACACCATTGCACTGCTGGCAGATAAGTTGGCTCTTTCTGCTGCACAAATTGAGGAAACGGTTTCTTTCTATCATTTCTACAGCGACCAACCATTGGCGAAAGTCAATATTTATTTAAACGACAGTGTTACAGCCAACATGAGCGGCCGTAAAGAGGTGTTACAGGCTTTTGAAACGGCCTGCGGCATCAAAGAAGGTCAGGTTAGTGATAACGGGGAGCTCGGCTTATTTGCCACTTCTTGTATCGGAATGAATGACCAGGAACCGGCTGCTATTATCAACGATAGGGTTTTTACCAAATTAACCCCTTACCGCGCCAATCAAATCGTTATGGGTTTGAAGCAAGGAAAATCTGTTGAAGAACTGGTGGTAGAAGAGTTGGGAGATGGAAGAAATGCCCTTCCTGAAGTTGGAGCCATGGTTTACAATAACATCCGCCGCAAAGGGGCATTACTTGAGCATGATTACCCCTTGTTTTCGGTAATAAAAGAAGTATTACCTGTAACCTCTGCCGAGGAAATCATTGATATCGTGTCAGAATCCAATATCCGTGGTAGAGGCGGTGCCGGATTTCCCACAGGTTTGAAATGGAAATTTGGAAGCCGCGCCAAAGGGGCTCGTCGGTTTATCATTTGCAATGCAGATGAAGGTGAACCGGGTACCTTTAAGGACAGAGTCCTTCTGACAGAATATCCTGAAATGGTATTTGAAGGCATGGTAACTGCCGGATATGCCGTTGGTGCCGATCTGGGCCTGTTGTATTTGCGTTATGAATACAAATACCTGCTCAACTATCTCAATGGCGTGTTGGCCGACATGCGTAAGAATAATTACCTTGGTGAGAACATAGGTGGTGTCGAAGATTTTAATTTCGATATCCGCATCCAATTGGGAGCCGGAGCTTACATATGTGGTGAGGAATCAGCTTTGATTGAATCGCTGGAAGGTAAACGTGGTGAACCCCGCGACAAACCGCCATTTCCGGTTGAAAAAGGTTATTTGAACATGCCCACAGTAGTTAACAATGTGGAAACTTTGGCTACCGTAGTAAAAATTATCAGAAATGGTGCCGATTGGTTTAACAGATTGGGCAACAAAGACTCAGCAGGAACCAAGGTGCTCAGCATTTCAGGTGATTGCCGTTTTCCCGGAATTTATGAAGTAGAGTGGGGATTGAAAATTTCTGAACTCCTGGATATGGTTGGTGCGACAGATGTACAAGCCATTCAAGTCGGGGGTCCATCAGGAACGCTCATTGGTTCCAAAGACTTTCATCGTGAGTTGAGTTATTCAGACCTGCCTACCGGTGGTTCGATGATTGTTTTCGATAGTACACGGAACTTGCTCACCGACGTGGTACTTAACTTCATGAACTTCTTTATCGAAGAATCTTGTGGTTCGTGCTCCACTTGTCGCAATATGCCTTATGTGCTTCGGGAAAAACTGCTAAAAGTAATAAATGGACGTGGTATAAGTCAGGATATTGTGGATATGGCTGAATGGGCTAAAGTGCTTAATGTTAGTCGTTGTGGGCTTGGACAAACTGCTGCCAACCCAGTTGCATCGAGCATCCGCAATTTCAGACCGTTGTATGAAGCGCTTCTTCAAAAAGATGTGAATTACGACAGTGGTTTTACGCTCGAAACCTCCGTTTTGGAATCATGTAAAGTGGTTGGACGCCAGCCTAATTTTCACCATAAATGATAAAACCTGAATAAAATGATGAATAAAGTTAAAATAAAGATTGACGGTAAAGAGATTCTCACCGACCAGGGCAAAACCATTGTGGAAGCAGCTCATGAAAACGGTGTCTTTATCCCCACGTTATGCAATTTTGCAGGCGCACTTCCCAAAGGATGCTGCAGAATGTGTACCATCAAAATCAACAACAGGTTTATGACGGCCTGTACCACACCTGCAGCCTCAGGTATGGAAATTGAAAACAACACCAAAGAAATCAACGATTTCAGGAAAAGCATCATCGAACTTCTCTTTGTAAGTGGTAACCATTTTTGCCCCTCTTGCGAGAAAAGCGGAAATTGTGAACTTCAAGCCCTAGCTTATCGCTACCAGATGATGGTTCCTCGTTTTCCTTACGCATTTCCCCAAAAATGTGTGGATGGTAGCAATCCGCGCATCATCAAAGACCAAAACAGATGTATTTTGTGCAAACGTTGCATCAAAACCATCAAGGATGACGAAGGACGTAACTATTTCGCCTTCAAGGAAAGAGGTCATAAACTGGAAGTAATTCTGGATGAAGAGCTTGGAAAAGACATGTCGGACGCTTTGGCCAGAAAAGCCATGGAAAATTGTCCGGTGGGCTCCATTATATATAAGGAGATAGGTTTTGCGGCACCCATTGGCACCCGTAAATACGACAACAAGCCCATTGGAAGTGAAATCGAAAATTAACTTTGAAAACCTAAGAAAATGGAAAAAAAGATCATAGCAACTACTTCACTGGCCGGATGTTTTGGATGCCATATGTCCATTCTTGACATTGACGAACGTATCCTCGACCTCATTGAATTGGTTGAGTTTAATAAATCACCCATTGATGATATTAAAACCTTCACAAAACCCGTTGATATTGGTATTATCGAAGGGGGCTGCTGCAACAGCGAAAACGTAGAAGTGTTGCGTAGTTTCAGAGAAAATTGTAAGGTGTTGATTTCCTTGGGTGAATGTGCCATCATGGGCGGTTTGCCGGCCTTGCGTAATGGTATTCCCATCGAAGAGTGCTTGCGCGAAGCCTATTTGGACGGCCCTACGGTTGGCCTGAACACCGAGCACATACTGCCCAACGACGATGAGTTGCCCATGCTTCTCGATAAGGTATATCCATGTCACGAAATTGTGAAAGTGGATTATTATCTGCCCGGATGTCCTCCACGTGCCGACCTCATTTGGGACGCTCTGGTGGCCCTCATCACAGGCAATGAAATGGATTTGCCTTACGAAGTTGTTAAATTTGACTAACTATTTGAAAACTATTTGAATCATGCCAAAAAAAATCACCATAGAACCCGTAACCAGAGTGGAAGGTCACGGAAAAGTAACCATACAGATTGATGACGCCGGACAGGTGCGAGAATCCAGATTGCACATTGTTGAATTTAGAGGTTTTGAACGGTTTGTTCAAGGTCGTCCCTACTGGGAAGCTCCCGTTTTGGTGCAACGCCTTTGCGGAATTTGTCCTGTAAGCCACCACCTGGCAGCTGCCAAAGCGCTTGACGTAATTGTAGGTGCAGGTACAGGTCTGGGATTGACCGCCGTGGGTGAGAAGATGCGTCGATTGATGCACTACGGACAGTTTTTCCAATCACACGTACTTCATTTTTTTCACCTCAGTTCACCCGACTTCTTGTTTGGTATCGACGCTGACCCGGCATTGCGTAATATAATAGGCGTGGCCATGCACCACAAAGATTTGGCCGTTCAGGGTGTGATGATGCGCAAATACGGACAGGAAATCATCAAACATACAGCCGGTAAGAAAATTCATGGAACCGGTGCCATCCCCGGAGGTATCAACAAAAACCTGAGTATTGCTGAACGCGATCTATTGCTTCATGGTGCCGATCCGCTCAATGCCGACAAAATGGTGGAATGGTCGGTGGCTGCTTTGGAATTTTTCAAAGCCTACCACAAAAACAACCTGACATTGGTTGATACCTTTGCCGACTTCCCATCCAATCACCTGAGTATCGTGCGTGCCGATGGCGCCTTCGATATATATAATGGGGTACTTCGTGCCGTGGATACAGATGGAAACCGCATTCTGGATGATGTGGATTGTCAGGACTACAACCAATACATCGAAGAGGAAGTGCGTAGCTGGAGTTACATGAAATTCCCTTACCTGAAACATCTGGGTAAAGAAAAGGGCTGGTATCGCGTAGGTCCATTATCACGTTTGAATACCTGTGATTTTATTCCTACGCCGCTGGCACAGAAAGAGTTTGAGTTGTTTAAAGCCTATACCAATGGCAAACCCAACAACAAAACCCTGCATTATCATTGGGCTCGTTTAATCGAAACATTGCATGCTGCCGAGGAAATCAGAAACCTGCTGCAAGATCCCGATTTGCAAAACGAAGACCTCGTGGTAAAAGGCGAAAAATCGCATCGTGGTGTGGGTATTATCGAAGCCCCACGTGGAACACTTTTCCATCACTACGAAATTAACGACAATGATCAAATTACCTTGGCCAACCTGATCGTGTCCACAACCAACAACAACGAACCCATGAACATGGCTGTAAATCTTACTGCCAAATCGTTTATGAACGGACAAAAGGAAATTACCGAAGGTATGATGAACGCCGTTGAGGTTGCCATACGTGCTTACGATCCTTGTTTAAGTTGTGCTACCCACGCTTTAGGACAAATGCCACTAGAAATGACCCTTGTTAATTCAAATAACGAGATACTTGATCATAAAACTAAATAATCATGGAACCAAAAAAAAGAGTGCTCATTTATGGCTATGGAAACCCTGGTCGTCAGGATGACGGGTTGGGGAATGAAATGGTCAACATGATTCAAAAATGGATTGAAACCCATCACCTCACCTGCATGGAAACCGACAGCAATTATCAGTTGAACATCGAAGATGCTGAAAAAATTGCTCCTTGGGATATCGTGGTATTTGTTGACGCCACCAAAGAAGAACGCATCAATGAATACACTTTCAAGACTGTTGAACCCTCTGATGCTCAGGTGGAATTTACCATGCATGCCGTTTCTCCTGCTTACGTGGTTCATTTGGCTCAAAAACTCTTTAATAAAACTCCTGAAACCTATGTTCTGGCAATAAAAGGCTATGACTGGGAATTGAAAGAGGGACTGACTGACTGTGCCAAACTCAACCTCGAACAAGCCTTTCAATTTTTAACCGTCAGTTGGCAGGTTGGGCACTCATTAAAAAGAATTTACCAATAAGTATGTTATGACATTAGATATTTCAACAACCTACCTGGGACTGAAACTAGATAGTCCCATCATTATCAGTAGTTCTAAAATTACCGGCGAGCTGGACAATATTAAACTGTGTGCACAGTTTGGTGCCGGAGCGGTAGTGCTTAAGTCTGTTTTTGAAGAACAAATTACAGCGGAAGCCGAGGCTCGTGTAGATGGTAGCAATGAGATGTATTACTGGTTTCCGGAAGCCAAAGATCATGTTATGGGACTTTCTGTGGATGCCAATCTGGAAAAGTATCTCGATTTTGTAAAGCAAGTAAAATCTTCGATTTCCATTCCTGTTATTGCAAGCATCAACTGTAAATCTTCCGATGAATGGCCAAAGTTTGCCCAACGGATTCAACAGGCAGGTGCCGACGCCATTGAATTGAATATCAGTATATTTCCGTTTAATGCTTCGCTGAAAAGTTGCGAGGTAGAAGAACTCTATATGGATATTTTAAAGGCTGTCAAAAAAGAAGTAACTATTCCTGTTTCTGTAAAATTGGGGTGCTATTTTACCAATTTGTGTTCTATGGCCAACCAATTGGTAGAGCATGGAGCGCAGGGATTGGTTATTTTCAATCGCTATTTCCGCCCAGATATAGATATCAATACCCTACAAGTGGTTCATGATAATTATTTGTCCACTCCCGAGGAACAAAGTCGTTCGCTTCGCTGGATTGCATTGATGGCCGGAAACAACATCGGATGCGATTTGGTGGCCTCAACAGGGATTCATTACCATACAGGAATGATAAAAATGATTTTGGCCGGAGCGAATGCTGTTCAAATTTGCAGTACGCTGTATGCCAACGGAATACCGTATATAGAAAGCATGTTGAATGAACTGAAAAAATGGATGGAAGAGCACAAGTTCAAGGCCATTTCCGACTTCAAGGGTAAGGCTCTGGAGGATATCACCACCATGGCCTCTTTTGAGCGTATTCAGTTTATGAAACGTGATTTTGAGGAATGGTAGCCTTATTTGTTAGGTAGGTTTCGCCTAATTCACCGCATGGGTTTGGACAACAAAAACATGCGGTTTTTTTATTTGAATTGATAGAGGACTCCTGCATTTATTTGGAACAATTTCGACCAATTAGATGTGCGCTCGGGATTATTCCACACATTGGCTAAACCATAGGTGAGTCCGGGTGAAAGGGTTATCGACCATTGATCATTAAGCTCATACAAACCTCCTATATATAAATGTATGCCCAGATCATATGTGTTGAAATCGGGCGTGGCATCACGGCTAACGTGTTCAGTTTCTGAGGTGGGTGATTGCCATTCAGGGTTGGTGAAATGCAAGGCGTCTTCAGCTGAAATATACCATTCAAGGTTGCCATCCAGTTGCGCATCCAACAGAAGGGAATAATAAAGGGTAAATTGAAAATACAATTTAAAGCGATTTTCACCTTTCATGTAAAGCAAGCTCAAAGGGATAGTGGCAAAGTTGGCTTTATAGTCAATGTTCTCAGCATAGTAAGAGTCTCCGAAATAACCTGTTGAGTCATCCATTAGCCGCCATATATTACTCAAATTGAAGGCCCGTTTATCATAATTTAATCCAAGACGTATGCGGAGGATATCGTTGATGGGATATTCTGCAAACACCCCCATGTTGATACCGGTTCCACCTTTGGAAATCATCGATTGATCGCTTACATCCGTAAACTGAACCCCACCTTCAAAGCCTAACGAAATGGTTTTCTTTTCAGGAGTGTCTTGTCCGTGTAGGATGGTTGAAACAAAAATCAGGAACAATGCCAATGGGAGGGTTAAGTTATACATAATCAATAATATTACCAAGTGTTAATTATCCAGAAAGTCCCTACAACAATGGCTGCCAGCCCTGCGATTCCGTTGATGTAGGTTAGTAAGCGATGCTTGTGGTCGTGACTTGCACTGCGTGAAATTAATCCCATAACGAAGGCAAACGCCACCATGGCCACAATGGTTCCCGCCCCAAATCCGATGAGATAAAACACGGCTTCGCTGTTGGTTTCAAAGGCCAGCGTGGGTAACAGGCTCACGATGTGCGAAACTCCTGCCAAACCGTGCAAGATGCCAATGCCCAAAGCCGCAAACCACGATTGTCTTTCTGCCTCGTCCAAAGTATGTTGATGCTTGTGGTGGTGTTCGTGACGATGAACAAAGGCATCTCCACTTTCGTCCACATGAGCATGGTCGTGTGTGTGTTTGCCATGTTTGGGAATGAGTTTAACCCAAGCCCAAATCCCGATGGCGATAAGCATGAATCCAACAATTTTTTCACTATTATCGGAAATAAGTTCGATGGGAAATAGGTCGCGAAAAAAGAAAAACAACAAGCCAATCAGGAGCATCCCAGCCAAATGGCCAATTCCCCATGAAAAACCGATCATCCACGCACGACGGGGCGCACGCAAAGCTATCGGACTTACGGCAGCCAGATGGTCGGGCCCGGAAATAACATGAATAATCGACGCCAAAAGGCCAAAAATAAAGGGAAAACCTGCGATTGCTTCTTCCATGTGAAATTTTTCACAAATATAAGATGTTTTTGAAACAAGGGACAAGGGAACAGTGAACAGTGAACAGTGAATAGTGAACAGTGAACAGTGAATAGTGAACAGAGAATAGTGAACAATGAACAGTGGTTGGTGATCCAATAGCCAAAAGCTAACTGCTTTTCTCTGTGTTCTCTGTGTCTCTGTGGTGGATTTTTGCGTGTTTCTATTCATCGTGGAGGGACAAGGGACAAGTGAACAGTGAACAGTGAACAATGAACAGTGATCCAATAGCCAAGAGCTAACTGCTTTTCTCTGTGTTCTTCGTGTCTCTGTGGTGGGTTTTTTGCGTGTTTCTATTCATCGAGTAGGGACGAGGGACGCTCGAATACAAACAAATAAATATCGCCTGCCGGACGCCTATTCCAACCGATTTATCGGGTTTTTCTTCCGGCACGCTATTCCATCAAATGGAAATGCAACCATAAACTTTCTGTCAACCTAACCATTAATCATCTATTTTTGTTGCATGAAGCGGTATTTTATCAAGCTCGCCTACAATGGGCGCAACTATCACGGTTGGCAGATTCAGGAAAATGCACATACGGTTCAGGCTGAACTTAACCAAAAAATGTCGTTGTTAACAGGACATGACATCAATTTGGTGGGATGTGGTCGAACGGATACAGGAGTGCATGCCCGTGAATTTTATGCGCATTTCGATGTGCCTGAAGTCAGATTGCCCTTGAAGGATTTGGTGTATAAGCTCAATCGATTTCTGCCTGAGGACATTGTAATTTACGAAATGACGGAAGTAGCTCCTGATCTTCACAGTCGTTTCAGTGCGGTTAGCAGGACATACAAATACTATATTCACACCATTAAAAATCCTTTTTCCGCAGGATTGTCCATGGCGTATGATGGCGTACTTAATGTGGAAGCCATGCAGGATGCCGCCGATTACTTATTGAACTACAACGATTTTACGAGTTTTTCCAAACTTCACACCCAAACAAAGACCAATATTTGCCTGATTAAGGAAGCCCGTTGGGAAATTTTTCCCGATCAGTTGGTGTTTACCATTACCGCCGACAGGTTTTTACGCAACATGGTTCGTGCCATCGTGGGCACGCTTTTCGAAATAGGAAAGGGAAAGTTAACTCCTAAAGATATGCCTGCTATTATCGAGTCGAAGGACAGGGGGAAGGCCGGATTTTCGATGCCTGCCGAAGGTTTGTTTCTTGAACGGGTTATTTATCCCCAGGAGCTTTTTTAACTTGTACCTTTTGGTATTTTACTATTTGTCCTGAACTTCCCAAATCTCTTACAATCAAGTTGTAATTGGCGATGGCCTGAGGAGCTGTGAGGTTAATTTGTCGCTCAGCAGGTTGAATAACGTTTTTCCATAATACGGTATTCATGAACCGGGGTTTGTCCTCATGCTGAGGTAATTCATCGGTGGAAAATAGAATGGGAGTATTGAAGTTATCGTATTCCACAAAAACGTTCCCCGCCGGAAGGGGCATTCCTGCCAGATTTCCTGCTCCGGTGGTGATAACAATGATTCCGTTAAACAGGGTGTTTCCGTGGGCATATATCCTGCTGATCACCTCAATTTTTTCAATTTCAGTGGGTTGCAACTTCATTATTTCGTCGATGTTGTTGAAGGGCACCTGATCTACCATCAACAACGGATCGTCATATTCCATATTGAGTATCTCATCGAGTACTACCAACTTAAAATGTCCGTCTTTTTTCCGTGCTTTCACATACGGTACCAACTCGTTGAATACTTCCTGAGTTGACGAAAGTTGTACAAAATCAGCAAGTTTGATGGTAGTAGCCCGGGTGCCGAACAAGGGGCGCCAAGGGATATGAAGGGGTAACGAATCTGAACGACAGACCTGAAAAGCCTCACTTACCTGTTGGTTTAAAAGCATTTGTTTGATTAATGTCCGATAACTGGTATCAGGTAAGAAGGCTGTGCTATTCCACACGGGTGGGGTGGTACAATATCCGCTGTGCACAACAATGTTAGCCTCCCCGTCGATTTCGGATGCCATCCCAACAAAAATGCTTTGCCTGTTTTCAAGACGGTTGAGTGGGATCACAAAGGTTCCATCCCGGGATGTTCTTGTGGCATGAAATTGCGGATCAGCACCCAGAACGGTGCAGTAAACTAACTGGTCGGGTAAGGGTTTCTTAGTTGAGGTGTTCTGTAATCTGCCTTCCAGGTTGATGCCGAATATCTCCGGGACGACGAACGGGTGGGATGTGTCTGTCAGTTGCCTGGTCAGTTGATTTTTCTGTAAGGCCAAAAGTATATCAATTTGCGACACCAATTTTTCTGAAAGGAAAGGTTTTTGAGAAACAAAATCGTTTAAATACAACGGATTGTTGAGGAGATAATTGGGGAGATCTTCAGTGGCGAAGTCGGTGGTTCCTGACAGTACAAAGGAGAGATTCAAGGGGTTGTCGTCCTGTGTTTCAGGCAGGTTGAACCGGAAGGTGGCTCCGGCTTCTGCTTCCAGAGAGGTTTCAGAGGTGTCAGAGTTGTTTCCTTTCCTGGCAGCAAAATAATACCTGTGGGCTAACATGTTGTTGGTGAGGTCGGAAACGGTGATTTGTAACAACCCGATTCCTGTTTCCATAAACGGAAAACGCTCTCTAGTGGTTCCTTCTTTCATAAAGGTGCTTCTGTGCGTGTGGGTTGCAGTCGTTATATTTTCCACATCAATGATCAGGTTTTCGTTTTGCAGGTTTGACCTTTCAAGCATCACATGGAGTTGGTTCTGGTCTGCTTCTATTTCAACATGTAAGTTGCCAGGGTGGCTATCAAAAACCATGCTTTTTATGGTATCTCCTTGTGGGATGACTACCTGCAGTTGAATTTGATCATGCTCCTGGGGTTGAAAGTCGATTTTTCCCAACCCATTTTCATAATAGGAGATGGGGGAGTTGGTGTAAACTCCATTGACATAGATTAGGATAGAGGCGGTTTGTTTGTTTAATGGCTCATGCATCCTAAAGGCCAAACCGCCTTGTGTGGTGTTGGTAAGTTCAATTTGGTCATCCAAATCGATCATGGGATAGCCGGGAAGCGGATGGTTTGGGTTAATAATTGAAATAACGTGGGTTTCCATCTCCCAAACCGGAAAATTTTGCTGATATCTGGTGTAGGCTCGAAGGAGGTAATAGCCTGTTTTTAATTGATCCGGAATCTCAATTTTACCGGAAACGACCTGCCCGGAGATTTCCAGTTTTTGCGATGCCACCACCTCCAGTTGGTTGTTAAACAGTTCTATATACAATACTTTGCTTAGTCGGGTGTCCGAAACATCAAGGAGTTGGTAAAATCCGGAAAACCAAATGGACTCGCCCGTAAGATACAAACTTCGGTCGGTTTGGAGCGATATCTGTTCCAGGCGCGGTGCAAAAGTCTGTTGTGCCCGGGCATCAACAGGAATGGTTGCAATGGCCAACAACAGAAAAACTATATTTTTAATGGTGCATTTCATAACTCATCGTTAAGGTTCCCAAAAATCGGGTGGGGTTAATGAACCTCCTTCGAGGCGACAATCGAAACACACATCATTTCCGGCCATGGCGCGTCCCTCGCCGGGCACATCGGTGATATAAATGGGCCAAAAGATGGGCGGTGAAGCACCCAAGTACATCATCGATTCGAAATCGGGGGTGCACACATTGTAATAGAAATTCAACTGGGATGGCCGGTTCACATAGATGCGCTTTTTGGTCATTCCGGCAACCGTAAAATACCCTAAAACCGGTTCGTCGGCATCATCCAGGTTATGAACGTTCCCCCGAATTTGGATGGGTTGACGTGCGTACAAATTTCCCTGTTCGATATTTTGTTGACGTAAGGCATCCCAAAAGTTGAAGGCAGCCTCAGAAATACTTAACTGCTTCACCAACAGGCTATATCTAATGCTCAGCATCTTGGATTCGGTGGAGGCAAAATTCAATGGAATGTGGGTAAGCACCTGCGAATTCAGGTTTTTGGTGGTATAGGTAAGCAATTCGCTCACTTGTTTGGTTCGCCAGCATCTGCGCAAGGTATCCGGGTTACTCACCGTGATGTAGTATCCCTGCCAGATATAGTCCAGGGTAAAGGTGGCCGTGTATTCGTAGGTTTGATCGCATCTCCACAAATAATAGCTGGTGTCGGCAGCATCGTTGTGGTTGTTGATATAAAACTGAATACCTTCCAAATTGTGCGAATAGCCTGATACTTCTTTTATCTCGGGGAGTCCGTAAACCGAGTCGATGGGAGCGGGAGGCGCGAGCTGGCAGAGGTCGGAAGCATATTGTTTGCCATTGGGCAAAGTAATATGCAGTTGGTAAAATTGGTTGATTTGTCCCCTGTAGGAGGAGTCGATAAGCTGATAGGTGCCGGGTTCTGTTTCTGCAAAGTATAAAAATGAAGATCCGAGAAGGGTGGATAAGCGCAGTTCGGCTCCTGTTAGTGGCGTTATGGAATTGCTGTTGATGGAACTCGAAAGTGATAGTTTTACCACCACGGGTTCGTCGTCGTTTGTGAGCAAACCATCCACCACCAGCAGGTTTTCGTATTTGTTGATGTCGGGCCAATATTCATCCACACAAGAAGTCATTGTCCAAAATGCCAGCGCTAATATGAGTAGGTTTTTAATCCGCATAATTTCCTAGTTTAAAATCGTAAGTAACTGAAAATATTTGCGTTCCAAATATCGACATCTTATATCCATTGATTTTTCCATCTTCAGTTTTAAAATATACCGAATAGGCATTTTTACGACCGGTTACATTATATACCGAAAAAATAAACATGCCATGTGCCAATTTTTTCGACACAAGGTTCCCTTCCAGCTTCACTGCCAAATCGATACGGAAATAGTCGGGGATCCGGTATTCGTTGCGTTGACTGTAATGCAGGATTTTTTGTCCATCCTGATAATAGATGGCCGTGGGGTAGGTGATGGGACGTCCGGTGGAGTAAATGAGGTTTCCGGAAAGTATCAACCTCCGCGATGCCTTGAAATTGGCTACTACATTTACCGTGTGCGGATGGTCGTAGTTGGAGGGATATCGTTGTCCGAAGTTGATTTTTTCGCCTGTGATATGGTTGTTTACCAATACAGAAGAATGGGCGTAGCTGTAGTTGACCCATCCATTGAGTTTCCCGAAAGGTTTCTTAATCATCAACTCCACCCCGTAGGCATCCAGCTCGCCTTGAAGAATATCCCATTCCACCACCTTGCTTGTAACCAAATCGGCTCCGTCTTTATATTCCACCAAATCGTTAACTTTTTTGTAATATCCCTCGATGGAAGCCTCCAGATTTTTACCGAAATTGCCATACAGTCCGGCCGAAAACTGATCGCCTCGCATGGGTTTGATGTTGTAGTCGGCTAATTTCCAGGTATCTGAAGGCGATAAGGCGATGGTGTTGCTGAGCATGAAAATGTATTGATGGAGTCGGTTGTATCCCAACTTCACCGAAAGGTTGGGGTTGAGCAGAAAGATGGCCGACAGCCGATAATCAAGCCCTCCATAGGTTTTTATCACCTCATTGTTGGCAAACTGCAAGGTGTCGATAATGGTGGTGGAGTTGAGCGGTGCATCGGGCCGGTAACGAAATACCGACTTTGGTCCAAGATAAGCATAAGCGTTGTATCGCAGTCCGCCTACCAATGTGATCAGGGGCGAAACCTTCCATTCATCGCTGATGAAAATGGCGGACTCGATGGCTTTTTCCTTACCAAAATTAATGGGTACTTCCTTGGACTCGTTGTTGAGCGGCAGGTGTTGACCACGATCGAGGTTGTACAGTATTCCGCTGATTCCCATGTTGAGGGTATGGCTTTCCGTGGGACGGAGATTGAGTGTGAAATTCAATTGGTTGTGCTGCAAACGGTAATTCTGCTTGTAAGCAGCAATCACCAGTTCGGAGTTTTCTTCCACGAATTGATAGTCAGAATAGATCATCGACAGATTAAAGTCGTGTTTGTTTTTGAAGCTGTGACCCCAATCGAGTGAAGCCCCTTGATTTTTAAACAGATAGCGCGTGTCGTCGGCCAATTTTATCCGGTCTTCGCTGTAATAACCAAAAAGTTTCAACTTGTTTTGGGTATTGATCCGGGCATCAAAACCCAACACAGCATCGCCAAAATAGGCGGTTGAATTACGTATTTCGGGATCTTTTACCAATTTGAGCACCCAATCGGAATAGGTGGACCTGACTCCGGCGATATAGCTCACTTTTTCTTTTACAATCGGACCTTCAGCCATCAACCTGGCAGTAATGGGACTGATGCCGCCACGTGCCGAAAAATGCTCCATATTGCCGGTTTTGGTACTTACGTCGAAAATGCTGGCCAGGCGTCCGCCAAAACGTGCCGGAATACTCCCTTTATATAAGGTGAAATTGTCGATGATGTCCGGATTGAAGGCCGAAAAGAATCCAAAGAGGTGTGAGGTGTTGTAAACGGGAGTACCTTCAATGTAAAAAAGGTTTTGGTCGGCAGGACTTCCCCGCACATTGTAGCCCGAAGCCCCTTCGCCCACCGATGTCACTCCCGGAAGCAGCAATGCCACCCGAATGATATCTTGCTCGCCCAGTACCACGGGAATTTCTTTTATCATCTTACCCGTAAGTTTGTCAAAACCCATTTGTGTGCCTCGTACATTGTGGTTCTGCGACGATTTTACTTCCACTTCCTGAAGCAGATACAGGTTTTGGTCGAGGGTGATATCCAGGTTTCCTGCCGAACGGAAATCGATTTTTACATTTCGTTCGATGCTTTCCAGACTGTTGAAAACCAGTGTGTAATATCCCGGACTTAACATAATTTGGTAGTGCCCATCTTCATCCGTAGTCGTGCCGGTGGCCAGTTCGTCGATGTAAATGGTTCCCCCCACAATGGGCAGACCATCGCCGGAGCCCACCACCCGTCCGCTCAACTTATACTTTTTTTGTGAGGTCTGACGGCCTTTGTCGCCAATGATGATGGTCTTGGGCACATACACATTGCTGGTGGCCAGATTTCCTTGAGCAGCCTGTTTTTCCACTTGTTGTTTTACCTGTATGCCTGCGTCCACTTGCGTGAAAAATCCCAAGGGCAGGTCTGTTTTAATTTCTTTGTCATGGGTAATGAAAAAGCTGCCCTTTCCATCCGTGGCTACCTCATAACCTAGTGGTTGCAGGTTAGTCCTGAGAACGGTAGGCAGGTCGAGACTGTCGGAACTAACCTGAACCCGGAAATCGGGCAGGCTGTCGGGTTGGAGATAGTAGTTTACCCCAAACAATCGCTCTGTTTGCTGCCTGAACTCGCTCCACGATTGTCCATTTAGGTTGGCAGGAACCTTCCTATCCTTATGTTGACCAAAACCGGAAACGCTCAGCAATAGCATCCAAATGAGCAAAAGGGCTATATGTGGTGGGTTCCTGTGCATGTCAGAAATTGTTGTTTGTTTCTTTAAAGTCGAGTAGCCAACGCAACTGGTCGGGAGAAATGTTTTTGAATTTTATATTCATCCCCGACCAACGTGCGGTCATCCATTTCTTTTTGTCCGGGAATTGTTTCAACAAGTCCTTTTTTGAGCGAATGCGCACCAGTCCTTCCTCCGAAACCAAATACAAAACCCTTTTGGTGCTGCTGAATTTTCCCTGAGGTGAGGTGGCATTGTAGGTATTGATAAACTGTTTGGAATAAACGGCCACCAAACGCCCGGACCCCTCGTTGATGGCCAGTACGTAGGGAACTTTAAGTTGTGAGCTGAGCAAATGAGCACTCACAAATATTTGATTGTTAAGGGTAAACGAATCCACGAGCATGGGGTCGAGACGTATGGGCATGAAGGTTCCATTGGGCATGGCTGTTTTAAGGATCAGCTCCTGAGACACGATGTCATAGCTTAGGTTGCATTGCTCAAATTGCTGATTTCCAACATAAACATTTCCGGGGATGAAATCGGGAGAGTACAAAAACGGACTTCCCAAAGCCATTCTGTTTTGCTGGAAATACACAGCTCCGTTGACGAGCATGTCGCTCGAACCATAGACCCTGTTCGCCGAATCGAGTACCCGCCGTAGCTCGTCCGGTCCGGAAGCAGTTTGGGCCATTGCCGAAGAAAAAACAAACACATAAAAGGTGGATAACCAAAGGATGTACGCCCAAGGAATTTTGAATTTACCGGTATTTTGATGGAGGTCACTCATTTGTAGGTGCTGTTACCAAATCTGCCACAATTTCGCTTATGGGTTTGATTTCGTGAATGTTGTCGATGGATTTCCCGGCCACCCAAACGGTTTTGTAGGTGGCTCCGAATGCTGCTTTTTCGATGGCTTTCATGCCTTTTACGGCGATGAGCATTTTGATGTATTTTTTCAGGTGTTTGTTTTTGTTTAACATCCGGTTGAGGAAACCCGGTTTGGTGCCCAGTGACTGCACGTAGGGTGTGTTGATGACGGTGAGGGGTGTTCCCGAAATCATTTTGGTCAGCACAATGTCTTTGGCCGAATAGTTAACCAACGCCTGTTTGTATTCATCCGACACACCGGCTTCGTTGGAGGCGATAAAAACTGTGCCCACCGAAACCCCATCGGTACCCAAGTCCAGTGCATGTTGCAAGGTTCCATGGGTGGAAATTCCTCCGGCAGAAATCACAGGGATGTTGACTTCTTTTTTAAGCATGGGCACGAGCTCCTCCGGGCTAAGGTTGCCTGCATGACCTCCCGCGCGTGAGCTCACGGCAATGAGTGCATCCGCACCCTGGGCGGCTACTTTTTTGGCGTAATTCAGGTCCACCACATCACAAAAAACCTTGATTCCGGCCGGTTTGCACAAGTCGATGGTCTCCTGCGGGTTTCCCAATGAGGTGATGATAAAACCCACTTTAAGTTCCACACAAGTTTTTAGCTGTTGGTGGTATCGAACATTTGATTTATTTACGATGAGGTTGACGCCAAAGGGTTTGTCGGTGGCTTTTCTGATATCGAGAATGGCCGCTCTTAGCGCTTCGTCGGTACGAAAATTAAGAGCAGGAACAGCGGCGGTAATGCCACTGTTCAGCGCAGCCACCATCATGGAAGTGTTGGTAACCAGAAACATGGGCGCCATCAGGATAGGATATTTGGCACCAAGTTCGTCAAAAAGGGGAAAACTCTTTTTCATTATGTCAATATTCGGTAATGACAAAGGTAGCAATCAATCCGTTGTATGAGGAGATTTTTTTTTGGGGGGGGGTGTTTTTATCCCAATCAGACAAAAACCAAAAAAAAATTAACTGAACTTTTGCAACATATCCAAAACATGCTTACTTTTGGTTTTCTGAAGACCCATATTAAAATAAAATACTATCGTTCCATGAAAAAAATTTACTACTTTTTGTTGTTGTCGGCCATTATTGCGCTGAGTTCATGCTACAAGTCAAGCAGCGATCCTATTTCCATTTACACCGTGAAATACGAGATGCAATTTAGCGGAGATGTGTTGATTGATACCATTGCGTACAAAGATTTGTCGGGAGCCACTGTCACCAAGATGGCCGTAACCTCCGATTTCGATTATTCGTTTACCGCCGAAAATTCATACGATGCCTACCTCTATGTTTCCGGACGGCTTATTAATGGCTCGGTTAGTTCCAATCTCATAGTCAAAGACGGCTCCTCCATCAACTACGAGGACCCGCAAATGGAAAGCTGGGAGGGATCCAACGATACCCTGAAATTTCAGTTTACCTCCTCACGGAAGTTGGTAGCTTCAAAATAAATTCTTGTTGTTTTGTTATATTTCAATGCGGGCAGCCTGGTTGTCCGCATTTTTTGTGGGTTGAAAATGAAGTGATTAGTTGAATTTTGGGGAAATGAGTTTTTTTTTTGGATTATTTCCCCAAAAAGTGTAACATTCACAAATCCATTCGTCTGTTGAGTAGTAAGTGCAAAATGATAAAACCATTACATACATATCCCCATCAGGAATTAATCGCAGCCTGCCGGCAAAACAACCGAAAGGCGCAGATGGAATTGTACAACAACTATTATAAAACTATGTACCACACCGCCAACCGTATCCTTAACGACCCCACAGAAGCAGAAGATGTGATTCAGGAGGCTTTTTTGGATGCTTTTCAAAAAATTGATCAGTTGGCCGAAAACGCGAGTTTTGGTGCATGGTTGAAGCGAATTGTCATCAATCGTTCGTTGGATTTGATCAAGCGAAAAAAACTGGAGCAAGCGTACCTCGAACAATCGATGCCTGAGGATGTGCAACTCGTTGATGAAGAGCCTGATGTGGCTTGCAAGATTGAAGAAGTTAAAGCCGCCATGAAGCTCATTCCCGACCAATACCGGGTGGTGCTTTCGTTGCATCTTTTTGAGGGAATGGACTACGAAGAAATGGCACAAATCATGAATTTAGAATATAACAATGTTAAAACCAGGTATTTTCGTGCACGTCAACGCTTGCTCGATGAAATACTTAACAAGAGAAATCAATTAGGTAAAAAGGAGGTTTGGCATGTGGAAAATTGAGGAATTAATCAAAGATAACAAGGGGCAGTTCGAAACGGATGAACCCCAGGAAGGCCACCAGCAGCGGTTTTTGATGCGTCTGGAAAAGCAGGCAGCCCAACAAAAAAAATCCGTTGGCATGAGCATGTGGTACGGGGTGGCCGCTTCGCTGGTGCTGCTGCTGTCGGTGGTTTGGCTTACATTAGAGCCATTCAAATCGAGCAGGGCATCGTCGGTGAACAAGGTAACGGCCATCCAAATTTCGCCCGAACTAAATCAGGTGCTGTCCTATTATAACAACCAGGTGGAACAAGAAGCTGATGAGCTCACGGCCAACAGCAAGGACAACGAACATCTCACCGAAATCAACGATGCCGCCCGCCTTCAAATGGAGAAATTGGATGCCCAATTGATGAGCATTGAGAAAGAATACCAGAAAAATCCGGGCAACGAGTCGGTGAAAGCGGCCCTCGTAAACACCCAACGCAAAAAAGCTGAAATAGTAGAATGTCTTAACGATAAATCACGTATGGCCACTCAGGGCTACCGCGTGGGAGAACCCTTTACACAATTTTAATCAACTTAAATTAAATCATCATGAAAAGAAAAATAACTACTTGTTTCGCAACCCTTGTAGTGTTGTTTTTCACCGCAGGACTTCAGGTGCTGCAGGCAGGAGAGACCATCGAAAAAGTGTTGGTTGACAAGAATTTTGAAGTAAACAGAGATGCCAATCTGAAAATTTCACACGAGTTTGGTAAAGTATATTGCAAAAATTGGGATAAATCGGAAATTTCCATCAAGATTACGGCAAAAATTACCGCCCGCAATGCCGACAAAGCCAACAGTCTGATGGACAGAATTAAAACCAGCGTAAGCGGAAACCGTAGCGAAGTCGAGGCTTCCTGCCGCCTTTCTTCGGGAAAAAACGATGGTTCCCAAAATATTGAAATCACCATGGAGGTGATGATGCCACGATGGGTCAACCTGGATCTGGCACACAGCTTCGGCTCGGCCTGGGTTGGTGAAGTAACCGGGAATGCCAAAATAGAAAGTGAGTACGGCGATTTGGTGATCACCTCACTCACAGGCAAGAACAACCATGTGGAGATGAGTTTTGGCAAGGCCACCATCGACAAAGCATCTGATATGGACCTGGAGGTGAGCTACGGAAAACTTATCCTCGGCCAGATGACCAACGTCAAGCTGGAGTCTGAATTCTCGGATGTGTCAGTGGATGAGCTCCTTCAAGCCAACGTGGAACTTCAAGGGGGTAACTTTGAAGTGGAAACCATGCAGGACATTCAGGGAGAATCGGAATTTACCAACATCAAAATCGGCCGGTTGTCCACGGCAGCCCACCTGGAAATGAGCTATGGCGGACTAACCATCAATAGTCTGTCAAAAGATTTCTCCATCATATCCCTTGAAACCGAATTTTCCAATGTCACCATCGAAGTGGAGAGCGGAGCTTCCTATAAATTAAAGGTAGATACCGACTTTGGCAACCTGTCCTTTCCCGAAAAGGAAGCCCTCATCTCGAAAGATATTCGCGAAATTGGCGAACGTTCCGTGGAAGCGGTAATTGGTGCCAACACCAACCCAAATCCTTTAATTTCGGTGAATTCCAACTACGGATCAGTAAAAATTAATTAATCAAATATCATCAATTCCGGGAGTTCAGGGTGTAAAAAATCGAAATTAAAACGCTTTGATTCCTCACAACAAACCTTAAATTCAGAAAACATGAAAACTTCATCCAATAAAAAATTATTCCGCATCAGCGCCCTGGTGCTTCTTGTAGCCCTCACTGCTTTTCAGGCCATGGCCAAACGCAACATCGATGTATCCACCGAAGACCGCCCGCTTCCTGCTTTTAATTCCATCAAACTGATGTGCTCCGCAGATATTATTCTGGAACAGGGTAATACCCAAAAAGTGACCGTGAAGGCCGACAGCGACATCATTCAATACCTGGAAACCCGCGTGGAAAATGGGGTGTTGGTGGTGGATGTGTCCAAAAACAGGCTGTACAATATCCATGTGCTCGAACTGCATATCACCATGCCTCAAATCGAAAAACTCGAAAGCTCCGGTTCTGGCGATGTGGAGGTAAAGGGAAAGTTTAGCGGTAACAACCTGTATGTTAAGCTGAATGGTTCCGGCGACTTCAAAGCCGACCTGAATATGACCAACATGGAAGTGGATATCAACGGTTCAGGCGATGCCGATTTTAATGGGGTAAAAGGACAATTTAAGCTCTCCATTCGTGGTAGTGGCGATGTTTCAGCCCGCGATTTGCAACTGGAGACCTGCAACCTCAGCTCCATTGGAAGTGGCGATATCGAACTGGCCGGCAATGCTGTTGACTTGACCGCATCCCAGATGGGCTCAGGTGACGTCAACGCTTATGGACTCAAGGCTGTCAACGTAATTGCCACCAATAACGGATCAGGCGACATGGTAGTCACCGTGGTGGAATCCCTGCAAGCCAAACTCAATGGCTCCGGCGACCTTACCTACAATGGAAAACCAGCCAAAGTAAAAGTCACCGCCAACGGTTCGGGAGAAGTGTACAGCAGATAATCCGTTTTTCATATATGATTGGGCCTTTTCGGGAAATTTCCGGGAAGGCCTTTTTTCGTATAAAAGGAGGAGAGGTAGCTGCTCAACATGATCTAATACTACCGGATTTTCTCCGAGTTAAACTGATTGAGGTTCAGTAAATTGGATTATACGCCTGCCAAACCCCTATCCCTTACCTTTCCCCCAAGGGGAAAGGCGATCAATCCTCGAGCTGTATGTCATAACATGTTGATTACGAGCAATCTATCACTCCTCTCCTTCGGGGAGGAGCAGGGAGGTGGGGTTGCTGTTCAACAAGATCTAATATTACCGGATTTTCTCCGAGTTAAACTTATTGAGGTTGAACAAATTGGATTATACGCCTGCCAAACCCCTATCCCTTACCTTTCCCCCAAGGGGGAAAGGCGATCAATCCTCGAACTATATGTCATAACATGTAGATTACGAACAATATATCACTCCTCTCCTTCGGGGAGGAGCAGGGAGGAGGGGTAGCTGCTCAACAAGATCTAATATTACCGGATTTATCCGAGTTAAACTGATTGAGGTTGAACAAATTGGATTATACGCCTGCCAAACCCATATCCCTCCAGAACGCTTTCGGGATGACCCCAATAGGAAAGGCGATCCATCCTCGAAAAATATGATCTAACATGTTGATTACAAACAATTGATCACTCCTCAATTCCTTCGGGGAGGAGCGGGGAGGAGGGGTTTCTGGTCAACAAGATCTAATATTACCGGATTTCTCCGAGTTAAACTGATTGAGGTTCAGTAAATTGGATTATACGCCTGCCAAACCCCTATCCCTTACCTTTCCCCCAAGGGGAAAGGCGATCCATCCTCGAAAAATATGATCTAACATGTTGATTACAAACAATTGATCACTCCTCAATTCCTTCGGGGAGGAGCAGGGAGGAGGGGTAGCTGCTCAACAAGATCTAATACTACCGGATTTCTCCGAGTTAAACTGATTGAGGTTGAACAAATTGGATTATACGCCTGCCAAACCCCTATCCCTTACCTTTCCCCCAAGGGGAAAGGCGATCCATCCTCGAGCTATATGACATAACATGTTGATTAAGAACAATCTATCACTCATCTTCTTCGGGGAGGAGCAGGGAGGAGGGGTAGCTGCTCAACAAGATCTAATATTACCGGATTTCTCCGAGTTAGACTGATTGAGGTTCAGCAAATTGGATTATACGCCTGCCAAACCCCTATCCCTTACCTTTCCCCCAAGGGGAAAGGCGATCAATCCTCAAACTATATGACATAACATGTTGATTACGAACAATCGATCACTCCTCTCCTTCGGGGAGGAGCAGGGAGGAGGGGTAGCTGCTCAACAAGATCTAATATTACCGGATTTCTCCGAGTTAGACTGATTGAGGTTCAGCAAATTGGATTATACGCCTGCCAAACCCCTATCCCTTACCTTTCCCCCAAGGGGAAAGGCGATCAATCCTCAAACTATATGACATAACATGTTGATTACGAACAATCGATCACTCCTCTCCTTCGGGGAGGAGCAGGGAGGTGGGGTTTCTGGTCAACAAGATCTAATATTACCGGATTTTCTCCGAGTTAAACTGATTGAGGTTCAGCAAATTGGACTATCTGCCTGCCAAACCCCTATCCCTTACCTTTCCCCCAAGGGGAAAGGCGATCAATCCTCGAACTATTTGACCTAGCATGTATATTATGAGTAAACTAACACTCCTCCCCCTCGGGGAGGAGCAGGGAGGAGGGGTAGCTGCTCAACATGATCTAATATTACCGGATTTTCTCCGAGTTAAACTGATTGAGGTTCAGTAAATTGGATTATACGCCTGCCAAACCCTTATCCCTTACCTTTCCCCCAAGGGGAAAGGCGATCCATTCTCGAACTACATGACATAACATGTTGATTAAGAACAATCTATCACTCCTCTCCTTCGGGGAGGAGCAGGGAGGAGGGGTTTCTGGTCAACAAGATCTAATATTACCGGATTTTCTCCGAGTTAAACTGATTGAGGTTGAACAAATTGGATTATCCGCCTGCCAAACCCCTATCCCTTACCTTTCCCCCAAGGGGAAAGGCGATCAATCCTCGAACTATATGACCTAACATGTAGATTACGAACAATCTATCACTCCTCTTCTTCGGGGAGGAGCAGGGAGGAGGGGTCGCAGGTCAAGGTAATTTAAC
Source organism: Bacteroidales bacterium (assembly GCA_963676875.1). Taxonomy (GTDB): domain Bacteria; phylum Bacteroidota; class Bacteroidia; order Bacteroidales; family F082; genus UBA6244. The sequence continues at coordinate 4,594,439 of OY781436.1, read as the reverse complement.
TATTTGTACTCGATTTATCCACTTTGATTGCCGATAAAACCCCTATCCCTCCCGAAATATTTAAGGATGACCCCAAGGGGAAAGGCGATCAATCCTCGAAAAATGTGATCTAACATGTTGATTACAAACAATTGATCACTCCTCAATTCCTTCGGGGAGGAGCAGGGAGGTGGGGTAGCTGCTCAACATGATCTAATATTACCGGATTTTCTCCTAGTTAAACTGATTGAGGTTGAACAAATTGGATTATACGCCTGCCAAACCCCTATCCCTTACCTTTCCCCCAAGGGGAAAGGCGGTCCATTCTCGAACTATATGACATAACATGTTGATTAAGAACAATCTATCACTCCTCTCCTTCGGGGGGAGCAGGGAGGTGGGCTAGCTGCTCAACAAGATCTAATACTACCGAATTTCTCCGAGTTAAACTGATTGAGGTTGAACAAATTGGATTATACGCCTGCCAAACCCCTATCCCTTACCTTTCCCCCAAGGGGAAAGGCGGTCCATTCTCGAACTATATGACATAACATGTTGATTAAGAACAATCTATCACTCCTCTCCTTCGGGGGGAGCAGGGAGGTGGGGTAGCTGCTCAACAAGATCTAATACTACCGAATTTCTCCGAGTTAAACTGATTGAGGTTCAGCAAATTGGACTATCTGCCTGCCAAACCCCTATCCCTTACCTTTCCCCCAAGGGGAAAGGCGATCAATCCTCGAAAAATATGATCTAACATGTTGATTACAAACAATTGATCACTCCTCAATTCCTTCGGGGAGGAGCAGGGAGGAGGGGTAGCTGCTCAACAAGATCTAATATTACCGGATTTCTCCGAGTTAGACTGATTGAGGTTCAGCAAATTGGATTATACGCCTGCCAAACCCCTATCCCTTACCTTTCCCCCAAGGGGAAAGGCGATCAATCCTCGAAAAATATGATCTAACATGTTGATTACAAACAATTGATCACTCCTCAATTCCTTCGGGGAGGAGCAGGGAGGAGGGGTAGCTGCTCAACAAGATCTAATACTACCGAATTTCTCCGAGTTAAACTGATTGAGGTTGAACAAATTGGATTATACGCCTGCCAAACCCCTATCCCTCCCAAACGCTTTCGGGATGACCCCAAGGGGAAAGGCGATCAATCCTCGAACTATATGACATAACATATAGATTAAGAACAATTTATCACTCCTCTCCTTCGGGGAGGAGCAGGGAGGAGGGGTCGCAGGTCAAGGTAATTTAACTATTTGTACTCGATTTATCCACTTTGATTGCCGATAAAACCCCTATCCCTCCCGAAATATTTAAGGATGACCCCAAGGAGAAAGGCGATCCATCCTCGAACTATTTGACCTAACATGTTGATTAAGAACAATATATCACTCCTCTCCTTCGGGGAGGAGCAGGGAGGAGGGGTAGCTGCTCAACAAGATCTAATATTACCGGATTTCTCCGAGTTAGACTGATTGAGGTTCAGCAAATTGGATTATACGCCTGCCAAACCCCTATCCCTTACCTTTCCCCCAAGGGGAAAGGCGATCAATCCTCGAACTGTATGTCATAACATGTTGATAACGAGCAATCTATCACTCCTCTCCTTCGGGGAGGAGCAGGGGGGTGGGGTTGCTGCTCAAGGTAAAATTATTGCTGTTACTTTTCTCAATTACTACAACCACCATGCTGATAATGAACAAGATATTGAGAAGCCTCCCGAAGTTTGGGCTGGTAGGGGTAAGCGCTTCCTTCCACGATGGCCAGTTGTTGTAGAGGTTTAAAAAATAGTGCCGCTTCAAGGAGAGCTTCTTCAGGTGATAATCGGTATTGGGGGACGTCGAAGCCCTGAAATCGGGTGGTGGTAATCTGCCTTTCCATGTCTTGGTTAGGGCAATGGTTGACCGGATTCGGAGAGCTGTGATGGGCATTGAGGTACATCACAAACAAATGTCCCCCGGGACGCAATATTCGTTGACATTGTTGAAATACGGCTTGCCGTGAGGAGGCGTCGGTGAGGTGGTACATGGGACCCATGAGCAAAATGATGTCGGCCAAATGGTCGTCCATCCACTGAAGTTGGCTGGCACAGCACACTTCATGAAACAACAATTTTTGCTTTTCGGCGGCTTGCAAGCGATCCGGCAACAATGCCATTGGCTTCTCCGCCATGTCCACACAGCCCACCTGATGTCCGTGTTTGATAAAATATTCGGCATACCTTCCCGGACCACAACCCACATCCACAATGGTCGATTCTTTTTTCAAAAAAGGAAGAATTGCGCTCGTGACCTGATGGAATTCGGCTTTTCCAACCGGATGTTCCAAACGCATGAATTCTTCCATAACACCGGCGTTGTAGGCTTGTTTGAGTATTTCTGCAGGACTAATCATGTTGGTTTTTGGGTATAAACACCACCTGTTTGCCAATTTGGTGGCTGATGAGTTGATGTTGGACAATTTCTTGAAAGACAGGATGGTTCCACGGCGTGATAACGGGTGCTTCGATCACGTGACCATCATGCACAAAAACAAAATGGTCGCCATAACAAAAAGCCTGGTTGGGATCGTGGAGAATCATCACTACCGTTTTCCCTTCCCCAACCAGTTTCCCGGTTAACTCCAATATTTTCACCTGATTGGGATAATCCAGATGGCTGATGGGTTCATCCATGAGCAAGAGTGGTGATTCCTGAGCCAACAGGCGGGCAATCATCACCAGTTGCTGTTCTCCACCGGAGAGTTCGGTATAGATGCGTTCAGACAAGTGTGCTATTCCGGCCTTTTGCAATGCTTCTGAGGTCTTTTCTCTGTCGCGGTTGTTGGGGATAATCTTCACATGTGCCGATCGGCCGGTGAGCACCACATCAAACACCGAAAAAGGGAAAGCGGCTTTGTGTTGTTGCGACAAGAAGGCCATTTTTTTGGCTCTTTCCACCGGATTCATTTTCATCACTTCTTGTCCGTCCAGATGTATTTCACCTCCATAAGGCAGTAGTCCCGCCATGGCTTTGATAAGCGTGCTTTTTCCGGAACCGTTTTTACCAAGTATAACCGTAAGTTTTCCGCTCTTGATATCCAGGTTCACCTCTTTAAGCACCTCATTGCCATGATATCCGACGCTCGTGTTCCTCAAAGTAAGTATGTTTTCTATTGTTCCCATCCCACATTCGATTTTTTGAGTAACCAGATAAAAAATGGGGCACCCAACAGCATGGTAAACACACCAATGGGAATCTCAAATCCGGCAATGGTGCGGCTGATATCGTCGATGACAACCAAAAAAGTGCCTCCCAGCAGAAAGTTGAGTATCAGTGTTGACTTGTTGTCCACCCCAAAAATCATCCGAACCACATGGGGAATCAGCAATCCATACAGTCCGATGATTCCGCTCACGGCCACCACCGACGACGAAGCCAACGTGGCCGCAACTAAAACCCACCATTTTAGTTTTTGCGGCCTCGTTCCTGCACTGGCGGCTTCTTCATCGCCCATGGCCAATACATTTAATTTCCAGCGCATGACAAACAGAATGGCCAGTCCCAATGCTGAAGCAGGAAGGGCGCTTATAAGTGAATTCCATCCGGCATGCTGAAAATTGCCCATAGTCCAGTGGACGATGGCTTGCAGTTTGAAAGGATCGCTCAACACCTGCACAATGGTGAGCAAAGCGGTAAAAATTCCGTTGGTGATAATACCCGCCAGAATCAGTGAAACAATGCTCACCTGCCCGTGTTTTCGGGCCATGAAATAACTTAATCCCACGGCCAGAAGTCCGAAAACGAAAGCCGAAACCTGCACAGGCAGCACCACGGTGCTTAATGCCAAAGCGGCACCGAAAGCAGCACCTGAACTCAGTCCCAACACATAGGGATCCACCAACGGGTTGCGAAAAATAGCCTGAAGTGCTGCTCCTGTCACGGCCAGCACAGCTCCCGACAAGAAGACCAACAGTATTCGGGGGAGCCTGATATCCATCACAATTTGACTAAACACCGGATGTTGACCCATGTCACCCGTTTGAAGCAGATGCCATAAGTCGTGGACGGAAATATTGCCCGCAGGGCCAACAAAAATGGATATCAAAACCACCGGAAGTGGTAGCACAAAGAAGGCCAATCGCAGCAGGCGGTTATCTTTCATGGCTCCAATCTATTTGTTTGGAATACAGTTGGTTGAAGAAATCATTACCGTAACTGGTCATGTCCGTGGTATCGGATGAAGGATATGCCCAATGGTGAAGTAACCGCGCTGCATACACCATCTTCAACGTCCACAAATCACATAAAAAAGGGTGGGGGAGTTCGAACACGCGGTTGTTTTGTATGGCGGCAACTGACGCGAGCGAGGTTGTTTCCCTTATGGCCGGAGCCGACAGTCGTTGGTTGGGCCAAATCACCATTAAATCCGGATTCCAGAGAAGGATATTTTCCAAATTCAGGGCCACATGTTCATCTGTCAACGGACAAGCATTGTGAAGTTGTGCCATCTCGAACAGGTCGTTTACCGTACTGTTGGTTCCGGAGGTGTGGTTAACTCCCTGTGGCCAAATAAAATAGGCGCTCAGTTGACCGGCTATTGCGCACTCGTCAATTTGACTGATTTCATTTTCAGCGAAAGCGATGAGTGAATCGGCACGCGCGGCTTTATCCAGTAAAATGCCAAGGTCAGACATTTCTTTAAGCACATCCTGAAAACTGTGGAGCATCACTCCATACACAGGAATGTTAAAGGCTTCCATGCGTTGGATGGTTTCCGATTGGGAAGCCCAAATGATCACCAGGTCGGGTTTGAGTGCCACCACCTGCTCCAGACTCACCAAATCCCAGTTGCCGGGTGCGGGAAGCTGTCGTTGCTCAATACGTGGGTCCAACGGTGCATAAAAACCATATAAAGGAGCATCGTAAACGTTGGTGCTGATGCCGATCACACTGTTTTGTGCGCCCAGCATATAAATCCCCGAAAGGGTGCTCTCGATCAGGCAAATCACCCTTTGTGCCGGCTCCTGCAGCCCAACGGTGTGACCCCTGAAATCGGTTACCTCTATGGGTAATTTCGCAGGGTTCGTCTGCTTAGCCCCGTGATGACAACCTGCCGTTGCCAGCAGAACTAACCAACCCACGTATGTGAACAACAACTTCATGTTTATTTGAAACTGATTTTAAATCCCATCATCATGGAAAATCCGGTGTTTTGAAATTGCCAGGGCATCTCGTAGGTGTTGTTGGTGAGGTTGTAAAACTGACCAAACAGGTCGAAATCGACCTTGGAAGTGCCGGCAATGCGTTGTTGTAGAAACAGATTCAACACCACGCCGGGAGTAAATTCCAGTCGGCCCGATTTGGAACTGCTGTCGTAATAGGTGCCGGTGTAATTGATTACAGGAAAGGCCTTTAATCCGAAATTGGAGGTCCAAGTGATTCCGCCGTTGATGGTCAGGTCGGGAGCAAAAGGCACTTCGGCTCCATCCTGGTCGGCATCCAGGTCGTTGCCCACTTTCGTGGAAAGATAGGTGGCGTTGGCAAACCAGTTGAGTTGGCTGTTAATTTGATGGTTTATTTCAATCTCGATACCGGTACTTGTGGTGTTTCCGGCATTGACCGACTGTGATTGAGAGGGGTCTTCGCTTACACGATTTTCCACAATGGCATCGTCGATCATCATGTGAAACAAACGAACTTTGATCATGGCTTTTTGTAATTTCAGATCGGAACCGAAATCTATTCCCAGACCTGATTCTGATTTGAGGTCGGGATTGGGCAGTTGACCGTTTTTTCCGGGAACACCTTTGTCGGAAAGCAACAGAGTTCCTCCCATGGATTTCAAACCGGGAGTCATGAAGCTATTGCCTGCATTGGCAAAAAGCGACCATCCTTCGGTAACATGGTATTTGGCGCCAACGCTCCAGAGCATGCGCCCGTAACTTTGCTCGGGTTCGCCGGGAGCACCGCCACCAATCAGGCTGATGGTGTTGTTCACGTAGTTGTATCGTAAACCTCCGCGGGCGATCAATTTTCCAAAATGCATTTCCTCCTGGGCATAAACTCCATACTGATAGGCCGTTGACATGTTGCCAAACGTGTTGTATCCCACCAATGGGTCGGCATAAGTTTCGTAGCTTGCGTGCTGGTAGTCCACTCCCGCAGTAAGGCTGTGAGCTCCGTGTTGGAAGACCAGGTTGGCATCAACAGGAACTATTACCTGATCAACTCCTTCGTTGGCATCGAGGCTGTCGATTACATTAAAATGACTCGATTGCCAGGTACGATCGTATCCCCTGATACCAAAGCCTGCATTAAAAGTCAGGTCGTCGGTCAGGTGGGTGGTTTGGCTGATATTCAGGGTGGTGTATTGGTGGGCAAATCCCCGGTAAACCCGACCGGCATCTCCGTTTTGACGGGTATTTTGTACGAAAACACTTACCTTGTTGTTGGCTTGTTCTCCATAATACCACGTGGCACCGCCATAGAGTTTGGTTTTGGCATATTCGGGGTTTTTCTGCATGTTGAGCCATGAATTGGGCGTGCCATAGTTGGTGTAATCCGAAATTTCGTAGTTGATTCCGGCAAAATAGTGCAGATTTCCAATCCGATTTTGATGATACAACTGACTGTTGAGTGTATTGTACGATCCGTAGGAAGTACTGAATTTGGTTTCCTGCTGTTCAATTCGCTCTTTTACAATGAGATTTACGGTTCCTGCCAAAGGACTTTGATTTCCGGCAAAATCCTGTGATAAATAGTTGGGATACAGTACAGAAGCAGGTCCCCGTTGAATTTCCACCCGATCGATGATTTCCAGGTCGAGGGACATGGGATCGATAAATCCGTCGATGGGCAATCCCTGAAGCATCCAGGTTGCATATTTGGGACCAATTCCGCCATAGGTTCCCCAGTTGGCGTCGTTTCTGGACAACACGCTGGCCGAAGCGCCTGGTGTGTACATCAGCAATTCACTCAGGTTGTTGTTGCCTTCCACAAGCAATGAAGCTTGTTGGGAGGTGATAACGTCCACCTGTTGGGTTACATTACCTGCGCTCTGTAATTGTTTGGAGGCTGTAATTACCACTTCGTTGATTTTCAACGTGTCGCTCACTTTTTCCTGACCAAAAACGGCACTTGAGGCAAGCATGAATACAAATAATAAAGGGAAATAGTTGGATAACTTTTTCATTTCTTCAATGGTATTGGTGTTATGATATTATTAAAAGGTGTTACTATCATGGTAAAAAAATTACTCTGCTTTGGTCATACAGAGTTTTCCGTGTTGAATGCCTTTGATGGATATCATTTGTTCGGAAAGTTTTGTTAATCTATCCGCATAACCTTTTACGGCAATGATTTCCATGCAGTTATCGTGGTCGAGGTGGAAGTGTAGCGATGAAAGGATGGTGTCGTGGTAGTCGTGTTGGATGTGGGTGAGCGTTTTTTGAATGTCGCGCTTGTGGTGGTCGTAAATTAAGGTGATGGAACCTGCTACCAGTTTGTCGTTTTGCCATTCTTGTTCCACCTGATTGTTGGAAATCAGGTGACGGATAGCTTGTGAGCGGTTGGTAAAATGACGATCGCTGGCATATTGGTCGAGGGCATCCAACAATTCTTGTTCCAATGAAACGCCAAATCTGACTACGGCCATGTGTTACGTTTTTAAAATTTAGTAATACTATTTTGCAAACGTAAGAAAACCTCAAATACCACGCATCAAAAAAAATGCGGCAGGCAGTATTTTATATTGGGACTAAATAAGTGACCCTTGTCTTATACCGTGATCCACTTAAAAGGATAGGCCTCGCTTGGCACCGTCATCCGCTCCGAAATGCGCTGTAAACGAGCAGGTAACGCCATGATATAGTCTCTGGCTTTTTCGGCAGAATCGTTCAAGTCGCGCATGCCCTCAATGTTCCATTCCTTGATCAGGGAGTTCATGATATCGATATAATCCTGTGTGGTATAGACCATGGTTCGTTGGGCAGCATCAGAAAAATGGGTAAAAAGTTCACCTATTTTCCCTCCCGATTCTCTCAGGAAATGGGCCGGCATCACAATTTTCTTTTTCATCATGTCCTCAAAAGCCAGCATCATGTCGCTGGGGTCGAGTTCGAAAATCCGCTTAACAAAATGCTTGTATGCATTGGCATGACGGTTTTCGTCGGCGGCGATAAAACCGCACATTTTGGCCAACTGGAGATTGTTGCTTTTTTTGGCCAACAACGCCACTCGTCGGTGGGATAAATTGGTGGCCAGTTCCTGAAAACTCGTATAAACAAAGCTACGGTAGGGGTCTTTGGCGGTATGAATGTCGATGCCGTCGTTGATCAGATGTTGTGTGGAAATTTCCACTTCGCGCATGTTAACACGACCACTCAGGTACAAATACTTGTTGAGCAAATCCCCATGACGGTTTTCTTCGGAAGTCCAGGCCCGCATCCACTTCGACCATCCGTTTTTATTTGCCTGATCCACACCTGCCATATCCATCAGCCAGGCTTCGTAGGTGGGCAAAGCTTCTTCGGTAATGGTGTCGCCTATCAATACGGTGAGCAAATCATCGTCCAGTTCCATGGCCAATTCCCGAATTTCTTCCACTTCGTTCAAGAATTTTGGGGAGGTTGAATCCGGCAGCATATCAGCGGGTTGCCAGATTTCTTCAATGGGTTTCATAAATGTTGTCAGAAATTCATCCATTGATTTTTCAAGGGTATGCATTACTTCCTGGCGGAGATTGGATAGTATCATTTGGTATGTTTTAGAACGGCAAAGGTATTATTCTTATTCATTCTAAATAGGCCACTATGTTTTATTGTAGGTTATGGGGGTGTAGATTTACGGAAGATTGTGGTACTGCTAGGCTATTCCTCTGATTTCGTATCCTTGATTTGTTCTGCTTTCAAGCGATATAAGGGATAAAGCACCAACAACAGGGCTGATATCAGGATGATACCCGTATTCAAACCCCAAAGGTCGGCTGCCAGACCTGTGAGTGCGGCGAGAATGGCGGCAATCAACGATTTGGCCTGGGAGGTAACCGACAGTACACTGGCCATGGCTTCATCTTCCGAAAGTTCCGCAATCAGGGCAATACCCAATGGTTTACGCATATTTTCAATCATCATCACCACCACAAAGCCAACGATGGGCATGGTGTAAAATCCAATATAGTGGAACGAAAGAAAAACAATCCCTGCACCCAATCCGGCCAGCAAGGACACATTCATGGGAGTGAGGCTATTGCTGAAAAGTGAAGTAATTCTTCCCGAAAGCCGACTGGCTAAGGCTGTGAGCAAATACAACCCAAAATAGATAATTCCAACCAAAAAGGCAGTTTTTTGGTCGTCTTCCAAATATGAAATCACAGGAACGGCCAGCGCCATGGTTTTGATCATGGGTTGGATATAGTCTTTGATGGCTGAATAATATCCTGAAAAAAGGGAGGTGCTCAGCAGGGCGGTAAGGGTGCTCTTGTGTTTTAATGAAATAACGAAAGACTTCCAAACTTCTAAAAATCGGGCTTTTACCGTATCAAGGTGGTGAGTTTTGACTTCACCATCGAGCCACTTGGGATAGGAAGCAATCAGCACTACATCAAATAAATAAGGTATCACCGACCACAAAAACACCTCGCTGATGGCACCGCCAAAAAACACGATGACCCCGGCGATCAGAGCCGAAAAAGCAGAGCCTACCTGTGACCATGAACGGGTGTGACCATAGTAATTTACCTTTTGATTGGCCCAGCCGTTGGTCTTGAGGTATTGAAAAATCATGGCCTTGTGAACACCGGTCCGAAATGCGTCACCTATGGCATACAGCAACATGGCGCCAAAAAGGAGTGCGATGTTCGAGCTAAAGAAAAAGGCCAAAAAGGAAAGAATATAAAAGGCAAATGAGGCAATCAGGGTGCGTCGGCGTCCCAGGGCATCAGCGATAAAACCGCTGGGAATTTCCATGAGCATGATGGCAATCTCACGGGTTCCATATAGTAATCCAATCTCCAGATAACCCACACCCTTTTCCAGAAAAAACAACACCAGAAAGGCATCAAAAAACCGTAGGTTTTTGAAAAACCCGTACAAACAAAATTTGTAATACTGAAGGTCTTTGGTTATGGGTACCATATTTTGCAGCGATTTGTGGTTACAAATTTAGGTCAAATCCCATTGTTTCTTCTTTTGAACCGGGCTTTTTATCAACTAAAAAAGCTGCCTTTCAGCAGCCTTTGAAGTGAGTTAGTTGGTGATGATTTGTTATAATTCCGCAATTTCCATGGTTACCGACGGAATATCGTTGATGAATTCTTCTTCTTCGAGATTGAACTCGGGTTCGTTGACTATTTGATGCTTGTCCACTACCGAGAAAGTATTAAAAGGTATATCATCCACGAATGATTCATCTTCCAACTGAAAGTATTGAGCAACGTAGGCATCCTGAACACTATCGTATATTTTTTCGGTATCGAATGGAATATCGTCGATATATGATTCCTCGGTTAGTAATGCATACGATGGAGGGGTGTTGGCATTCAGTTGAGTGCTTCCAAGTAGAAGGGCGAGGGCGAAGGTGAGTGTAAGGATAGTTTTCATGACTTTATTTTTTGTACTTTTTATCAATGATTATGAAGCAAAAATACGCTGGTAAACAGCTTGCGTAAATCGTTTTTAGGTGAGTTGGGGAAGTTTTTCGGTGAATGGAGATATGTTTCGGTGGTTGGTATAAATCTGAGTTCAATGGCGCATAATGTGCGATTACGGACACTTTTTTAGCCTGATTTTGTAGTCAAAAGCTGGATGTTTTTCAACATGAAACTTTTGATAAGGTTCGCCATGTGTCCATATGCACTTTGGGTTTTATTCGTACTTTTGCACCTTGATAAAAGATTGTTTTTTTAGGTACTTATAATTAAAAGCTCTGATCTGGATGATAAGACACAGGTATTTTTCTGCCGCTGCATTGGCCATACTTTTTATGTATTTATTGATTGGTTCTTGCACCAAAGATTCTCAAAATTTGCAACCAACTGCATCATTTACGGTTACTCCTCCTTATACGGTGGTTGATACCACGGTGATTTTTGATGCTTCAGAATCTTCCGACGACTTTACTTCGTTTGACAATCTGGAGTTCCGCTGGGATTTTAATAACGATGGAATGTGGGAAACTGAATGGATTGCAGATCCCATCGTAAGCCGTAAATATCAGCAAATCGGGTATTACACCATTGGCTTACAGGTAAGAGACCAGTCAGGCAATACTGGTTGGGTTTCGCGTAACCTTACAGTGGTGGATTCTGTGGATATTGCCAACGACTTTCCTGTAGCCACATTTACGGTTAATCCGGTTATCGGAGACGAAAACACCTTGTTCACTTTCAATGCGTCGGATTGCAGTGATGCTCAGGATACAGTTACGCAATTAGAAGTTAGATGGGATTTTGACAACAATGGAAGTTGGGATTCCAACTGGTCAACCGAAAAAATCGTAACCCACACTTATGGAGTTCAGGGACAATATGAGGTGATTATGCAAGTGCGCGATTTGGACGGCAATATCAGTGGCAACAGCCGCACCATTGCGGTAGGTGCCGGTGGAAGCGGTGTAATCGATCTCACTTTTGTGGACATAACCGGCGGAACCTTTGAGATGGGGTGCACCCAAAGCAATCAGGAAACCTGCAATACGTACGATGAAACCCCCATACGCATGGTTACTGTAAATGCCTTTCAAATGAGTAAGTACGAAATTACCAACAAGCAATTTGCCGACTTTTTGAACGAAATTGGCTGTAGCCCTGACGGATCGTTGGGTGGGGAGCCACTGATTTTTATTGGTGAAGAAAGTTGTAAGATTACCTATAGCGGAGGCTCCTTCAGCGCGGTGTTCGGCAACCATAATTTCCCGGTAACCCAGGTTACCTGGTTGGGTGCTGAAGAATTTTGCGCCCACTATGGAGGACGATTGCCCACCGAGGCCGAATGGGAATTTGCAGCTAAAGGTGGTAACAGTCCGGGAAATTATACTTATGCAGGTAGCGACAACATTGCCAACGTAGCTTGGTATGCAGCCAACTCATATGCTGTAAATCACGAGGTTGGAACAAAAGATGCTAACCAGCTGGGATTGTACGACTTGTCGGGGAATGCTTCTGAATGGTGCTCCGATTGGTATGCTTGGGATTATTATACTTTGGAAGAAAACGATAACCCCACAGGTCCTGCAACCGGCGAGATGCGCATCGTTCGTGGCGGTTCAGTGTACAATGGCGATGACGATTGTCGTTCATCCGACCGCTTTTATCTGTTGCCAAAAACCTCCAATCCCGGCTTGGGATTTAGAATGGTGAAATAATAATAACCTAATTATAAAATAAAAATATTCCCTGAAAGGGTTAATAACAACATAATAACTTGAATATGAGAAAGAAAATTGTTGCAGGAAACTGGAAAATGAATAAAACATTTCAGGATGCTGAAGAACTCGTGAGCACTATTGCTGACGAATTGGATGGTGCAGATTTGGCTTGTGAAGTCATACTTTGTCCTCCTTTTCCGTATCTGGAAATGGCTTCCGATTATGCCGATGAATCGGGATTGCAAATTGCTGCTCAAAATGTGAGCGAACACGAGGAAGGCGCCTACACAGGTGAGGTGAGTGCTGCCATGCTGGCCTCCATCGAACTGGGATATTGCATCGTGGGACACAGCGAGCGCAGAAAGTATTTCGGCGAAACCAACGCCCTGTTGGCTACCAAGGTGGAAAAACTCCTCGACCATGCCATACACCCCATTTTCTGTATTGGCGAACAATTGGAGGAACGCAATGCCAATAAGCATTTTGAGGTGGTTAAAGAACAACTTGCTGAAGGCCTTTTTCAATTGAACGCCGATGAGTTTTCTGAAGTGGTAATTGCCTACGAACCTGTTTGGGCCATTGGCACCGGTGTTACGGCTACTTCCGATCAGGCACAAGAAATGCATGCGTATATCAGGGGTTTGGTTGCCGAAAAATACGGACAGGAAATCGCTGAGGAGACCACCATCCTCTATGGTGGCAGTTGCAATGCAAAAAATGCGGCCGAGTTGTTTGCTAATCCCGATGTGGATGGCGGTTTAATAGGTGGTGCCTCCCTCAAAGCCGACGATTTTATTAAAATTGTGAAGAGTTTTTAAAAGAAAAAAGTGAATTATTATCAATTGAACATTCCCGTAAAGGGCAATCAGGATGAAACCGACATGTTGATTGCCCTTTTGGCAGAAGTTGGTTTTGAGAGTTTTGAAGAAGCAGAAAATCAGCTTATTGCCTATATTCCTGAAAAGGACTACCAACCGAATTTGCTTGAAAAAATAGATTATTGCCGGCAACCTGACGTCGTGGACAAAATAACCCAAACTTTTATTCCCGACCAAAACTGGAACGAAGTATGGGAAAGCAACTATCCTTTGGTAACCATTTCGGACAGGTGCGTGGTGCGTGCGCCCTTTCACCAACCGGTTGAAGGGGTTGAATTTGACATTGTAGTGAAACCAAAAATGGCTTTTGGAACGGCCCACCACGAAACCACTGCGCAAATGCTGGAGATGATGCTCGATCAGGATTTGTCGGGAAAAATGGTGCTCGATATGGGGTGTGGAACAGGTGTGCTGGCCATTTTATGTTCCATGAAAGGTGCTACCGAAGTGCTCGCCATCGATAACGATGAATGGTCGTACAACAACACGGTGGAAAACGCTGAAATTAATGGTATAACCAATATTATGGCCGTGTTGGGCGATGCCGACAATCTGCAACCACCCATGGCATTTGATGTGATTCTGGCCAATATCAACAAAAACATCCTGATGCGCGATATGCCTGTATATGCCGACGTACTCAAGGCGGGTGGACACATCTTCTTCAGTGGGTTTTATACCGAAGACTTGCCCGATATGGTCACCAATGCAACAAAAAGTCACCTGACTTTAGTGGAGTCACGCGCAAAAAATAATTGGGTGGTGGCACACTTTATTAAAGGATAATCTGTTATACTGTTATTTGAGAAAATATTGCCAATGAATAGAAATAGCTACTCAGTCATCATTTTATTGTTCCTATTCCAGTTCGTGGGCCTGGCCTCGTTTTCTCAAAGTGTAGATTCATTGTCAACCGATTCGGAAAAATTTTTCCAACAGATTTCTGATATTCTGACCACCAATATCTCGAGAACCTACGAAAAAAAATCAGAGGAGCTACTGGATCGCTTTTATCAAAGGTGGACCATTGGTCGTTTTAACAAAGAGGAAAAGGATGAAATACGTGCATTGATCGAAACCATGCGTGCCAAACGTATGCGCACCTTCCCTCATTTGTACGACTATATTTATACCCTCACTTTGTTGGCTGAGTCTACGCAGCCACCTAAAAGTATTCTTGCCTGGCATGCCTTTGCAGATACCCTTCTACTGGATAAAAATGCCAGTCCATTCTCAGATTTCCTTACTTTTACCAACAACCTGATCGAAAAAGATCAGATACATGAAAAACGATCTAACGACTGGTATGTCCGTCAAACCAGATTCCGGTTTGATTTGGACACCACCTTTCTGGTTCATTTTGAGAAAGTCAGGCTGGTTTGTGCTTCAAGAAAAGATAGTGCCGTCATCGAACACACGTCAGGGATTTTTCAGTACACTAACCAAACCTGGTATGGAGATGGGGGGGTAGTACGTTGGTCGCGATTTGGCGAAGAAATGGGGAAGGAGATTTATGTTGACTTGCCCCAATACACACTTAATCTGGATGAACCTCAAATAGTTGCCGATTCGGCTGTGCTTCATTATAATCGTTTTTTTGCACAACCCATTATTGGTGCTTTTCGTGATAAAGTATTGGCAAGTGCCCCTTCTGAAAGGTCGCAATATCCCACCTTTACCGCTTACCTTTCAGATATCGACCTCCCCGAAATTTATGAAAACATACACTTTTACGGAGGTGTCCAAATTGAAGGTTCGGGGATGTATGGTGTCGCCTCAGGCGGAAAGCAAGCTACCATTACCATTACGCGAAACGACACGGTTTTTGGCAAGCTTACTTCCGACAAATTTAAGATTGTGGCTGATGAGGCCATTTCGGCTCATGCTACGGCAGTGTTTTATTTCGAAAACGACTCCATTTATCATCCGGGATTGATTGTAAAATACACCGATAGCGATCAGGAACTGGTTTTGTATAGCATGGAAGATGCATCCAACGCTATCCCCTTTTACGACTCCTACCACCAACTGGATATCTATGTGCAGGCCATGTTTTGGAAGCTTAATGAGGACGATATGCTTTTTAAACGCATCCGCACAGTAAATGATAAAAATCTGGCATATTTTGTTTCAAGTAATTTTTTTTCAAACCGCGATTTCTATCAGTTGCAGGGTATCGACGATTTGCATCCTTTGTATGTTGTGCAGAACTATATGCGCGATTATAAAGTGGATGAAGTGCAGTTGAATGCTTTGGCCGATTATATGCAAAAATCTGCCGATCAGGTTTCTGCCATGTTGATTAATCTTTCCAATAAAGGTTTTCTGGTTTATAACACCGAAACCCAAACTGCCATCGTGAAGGATAGGCTTAGTTATTTCCTGAATGCTAAATCAGGACTAACCGATTACGACGTCATCAGGTTGGAGTCTAATGTGAGAACCCGTCCCAATGCATCGTTGAATATTCCAAGTCTGGGGCTTAATGTTTATGGTGTTCCGGAAGTCTCCATCAGCGATTCGCAGGAAGTGTATATTTATCCGTATGACCGTAACATTCAGTTTTTTAAGAATCGAAATTTCAATTTTGATGGTCATGTTCATATGGGATTGTTGGATTTTTATACGAGAAACAGTACCTTTATATATGATAGTTTTCTGTTGCGTATGAACTATGTGGATTCGTTGGCTTTTATGGTAAAATCACAGGATTCGCTTGGCCGCATCGACTCACTGATTCATGTACACAATGTAATTACCAATCTCAACGGTACTATATATATTGATGATGTCAACAACAAATCGAGTTTAAAAAGCTTCCCCCAATTTCCCACCTTCGTTAGTAACGACGAAAGTTATGTGTACTACAATCGACGAAGCATACAAGACAGCACCCTGCTTGCCGACAACTTTTATTACCGGGTCGATCCTTTTGTGTTCGACAGCATCAAAACATTTTCAACAGATGGCTTGGCATTCGAGGGAACGCTAATATCCGCCGGAGTATTCCCCGATGTGTCTCAACCATTGGTTGTAATGCCCGATTATTCACTTGGTTTTCAGCATACAACACCTGAAAAAGGGTATCCTGTATATGGCAATAAGGGCGTTTTTAAACAAGATATTTCTCTGAGTAATGAAGGCTTTGTCGGCATTGGGTTTCTGGACTATTTGTCCTCAAAAACTCGATCAGACAGCTTTGTGTTTTACCCGGATTCACTAATTGCCACCGGACAAACTTTCGTGGTGGATGAAAGCCCCGTCAAATACGATTTTCCTTCCGTGCAGGGCGACACGGTGGATATCAAGTGGTTGATCGACACCAACGTGATGATGGTGGATAACCTGAACAAACCCTTTATTGTTTATGGCAACTCATGGTTGAAGGGGACGTTGGCACTTAATCCGGAATATTTATTGGGCTCTGGAGCTTTCTTCTTCGATCAAAGTGAATTGGTGTCCAATGCCATAGATTTTAATTACAACGAATTATCTGCGGACACGGCCGACTTCTACCTAAAAAACCGCGACAACGACACCCTGGTGTTTTATGCCAACCAGTACCAGGCCAACATCAATTTCGATGCGCAAACCGGACACTTCAATCATATTTATAACAATTCATTCTTGAAATTCCCCTTCAATAAGTATATTTCCACCCTCGATGAGGTGGAATGGCGCATGAATGAGGATGTTTTGGTGCTACAGAGTAATTTGGGTAGAGATTATCGTGGAATTGACACCCTAACCAATGTGGAAATGGTCGATTATCAATTGGTTGGGCCAGAATTCATTAGTGTAAAACCCGAACAGGATTCCTTGAGGTTTTTTGCCGGGCAGGCCATTTATAATTTGAAAGATTATACCATTGAGATCGAAAATGCCCGAATGATCAAAGTGGCGGATGCGGCCATTTTCCCTCTGGATGGCAAAGTGCGTATTCTTCGTGATGCCGTAATGGAAACACTGAAAAATGCCACCATTATCGCAGACCGAGCCCATAAATACCACACCATTTATCAGTCGGAGCTCAATATTCATGGCAAGGATCATTTTAGTGGCAACGGATGGATAGATTATGTGGATCGATTAGGCGCCAAACAACCTGTATTTTTTAGTGATATTGCTTCCACGGCAAGTGGAATAACAACAGGTTATGGGCAAACCCTTCCTGATGAAATATTCTTTTTAAGTCCTGAATATCTGTATAAGGGAACACTGAAAATGGTCGCCTCCGAACCGAATTTGGTATTCGAAGGTGGTTATCGCTTGAATCAGGAATGTGTTTTGAACTACGACAATTGGGTTTCGTTTAATCAAGTGCTCGATCCCAAAAACATTGTATTTAATCTGGCCGACAGCACTTTCGATATGGAGGGGAGGAAAGTTCATTTCGGATTGGCTTACGATGATGAATTTAGAAAATACTATCCTTTGGTATTTCAACCATTACGACATCCGGGCGATCGAATGTTGATGGATGCTCACGGTCAATTGGTGTTTGATACACTTAATGGAAAATTTGTGGTGGGCACACATGGAAAAATAGATAAAACACAGCCACTTATGGCCGACGATATTGCACTTGAAACAGAAAAGTGCATCATGCGGGGTCATGGTAATCTGAATTTGGGACTCGATTTTCATATGCTGAATGTTCAAGCAACAGGGACTTTCGAACACCTGATTGTTCCTGATTCAACACGAATGCAAGTGGTACTGGCTTTAGACTTCTTCTTTGATACCAAGCTGCTGGAAATGATTACCGACAGTTTGCGTTTGTCGTACAATGCCGGAGTAACTGATTCCAAGGGTATTTTTCCACTCTTTTTAAAGAAAAATCTCCCTCTGGATGTCAATGCCGAAGAGATGATAAACGAATTGGCTTTGTATGGACAGATCAGGAAGTTGCCCGATTTGCTCAAACAATCCATGATATTTACCGACCTGAATTTGAATTGGGATCCAGATAGCCGTTCCTATATTTCTACTGGCAAGATTGGATTGGGTTATCTGGGCGGCAATACCATCAACAAATACCTTGATGGGTATGTGCAAATAGAGCCGGGCGTTACCGGAAGTGCCCTCAATGTGTACATGTCATCCTCACCCGATAATTGGTGTTTTTTCTCATATAAAAATGGTATCATGCAGGCCATGAGTTCCGATATGGCATTTAACGAAAAGCTGGAAACCATAAAGCTTGAAAAACGTGTGCTTAATCCCAGCAGTGATGTGGATTATTATGAGTTCGTTATTTCCACTAAACGCAAAATGGTGGAGTTTGTCCGTGAGATGGAAGATAAAAAAAGATAGTTTGTATCAAATCAACATGTAGTCAAAGTTTAAAAAGTCAGTATTGTAGTATTTGGAGGGCATTTTCCCCCCAAGGCGATATTTAAAAAGATTTTAAAACAACCGCCCCTTTGTACAGGATATTTTTTTATTTTTACTGACTTTCAAATACATTAACTGGAACAGTAAAATCAATTCGTAATGAAGTTTATAATATCAAGTACAGCCTTATTAAAAGCGCTCCAAAAAATCAGTGGGGTGCTCACCACCAACAACACACTGCCCATTCTGGAAGATTTTTTGTTTGAATTGGAACAGGATCAGCTGCGCATCACGGCTTCCGATTTGGAAACAACCATCAGTGTGGTGGTAAAACCCGATATGTCAGAAAGTACTGGCGTAGTGGCCATTCCGGCAAAGATGTTACTGGAAATTATGAAAACATTTTCTGAAATTCCTGTGACCATTTCGGTGGAAGGAACCAATATTGAAATATTTGCCGGAGAAGGTAAATATAAACTTATTGGTCACGAAAGTGATGAGTTTCCTCAAATGCCCGTGTTGGAAAATACCACATCCCTGGCGCTTAATGCATCTATTTTGGTGAATGCCTTTAATAAAACGCTTTTTGCCACAGGAAATGATGAACTTCGTCCTGTAATGTCGGGAGTATATTGTGAAGTAACTGAAGATAGCCTGACTTTTGTAGCTACCGATGCACACAAATTGGTGCGCTATCGGCGTCATGATATTAAATCCGAAGGACATTCCTCTATCATCCTTCCCAAAAAGCCGCTGAATCATTTGAAAAATATTATGCCTGATGACGAAGGATTGGACGTAAGCCTAGAATACAACGACACCAATGCCATTATTAAATTCAGAGATATTTCCATGGTGTGCCGTTTAATTGAAGGTCGTTATCCCAATTACGAAGCCGTTATTCCTGCACAAAATCCTTATAAATTGACTATCGATCGGAAAAATCTACTCAACGCCATTCGTCGTGTTTCCATTTTTGGAAGTAAATCAACCCATCAGGTGCGCTTCAAACTTTCGGGTAAAGAGTTGGTGCTCACAGCTGAAGATATTGATTTTGCAAGCGAAGCCAAGGAGAGACTCACATGTAGTTATGAGGGCGATGATATGGAGATTGGTTTCAACTCCAGGTTTATTTTGGAAATGCTTTCTAATCTTGAACCCGAAACCGTGTTAATAGAAATGTCGGCTCCCAATCGCGCCGGAATTATACTTACCGAACGCGAAGAAACCGACCCCGAAGATATTTTGATGTTAATCATGCCCGTCATGATTACACAATAAATTTTTCATTAATTTTAGTGTTAGAACGGCACCCGATTTTTTGGTGCCGTTTTTTTAATGTTTAGCCCATGCCTTTTTATAATTTTGATCAACATGTTGATCGTGAACAAACCTCTTGTGTAAAATACGACTTACGCGATAAAGTATTCCATCAATCCGATGTCATTCCTATGTGGGTGGCCGACATGGATTTTGAAACACCTGAATTTATCAGAAAAGCTGTTGCGGAAAGAGCTGCCCATCCCATCTATGGCTATACTTTTCGTAATGAATCTTATGTAGAATCCATAAGAAATTGGGTTTTAAGGCGTCATCAATGGGAAACCCAATCTGACTGGTTTGTTTTTAGTCCGGGGATTGTACCAGCCGTCAACCTGGCCGTATTGGCACTTACCAAACCCGGAGATGGGGTGCTCATTCAAACTCCTGTATATTTCCCGTTTTTTAATGCGGTAAACGATCACGAGCGAAAACTGTTGACCAACCGGTTAGTGTATGCAGATGGTAAATATTCCATTGATTTTGAAGATTTTGAAGCCAAAGTAAAAAAAGCACGGATGTTCATCATGTCAAGTCCGCACAATCCCGTAGGGCGGGTTTGGAGCCGAGAAGAGCTTACCCGCATGGGTACAATTTGTCAGAAGTACGGAGTCGTTATTATAGCGGATGAAATCCACAACGATTTGATTTTACCGGGCAATCATCATACCGTTATGGCAACTCTTTCGCCCAATTTAGCTGATATCACCCTCACATGTATTGCGCCGAGTAAAACCTTTAATATGGCAGGCCTGGCCACTTCCTCTGTTGTTGTCAGCAATCCGGAATTGCGAAAATTATTTTCCAGGTATGTTGAGAAATTGCATCTTTCAGGTGGAAATATTTTTGGAGCAGTGGCATCCATTGCCGGATATAGCCATGGTGATGTTTGGGTAGATGAGCTAATGGAATATGTAGCAAAGAACCTAGCCTATTTAAAGGAGCAGCTGACTAACCATACGAATATCAAATTGGTTGAGCCTGAGGCCACTTATATGGCATGGCTGGATTTCAGTGCCACGGGTTTGGATGATGAAACCATTAAAAGCACACTGATTAACAAGGCAAGATTGGGATTGAGCCATGGACCTATGTTTGGCTCCGGTGGTGAACTATTTCAACGAATCAATCTGGCCACAACACTAAAAGTTGTTGAAGAAGCCACACAACGCATGATATCTACTTTTCGCTGTAACTAAAGGTGGTTTTTTACGTATCAGATGATAGTAATTGGAGTTTTATGGGGAATATAAATTGGAACAAAGTACTTTTGTTTTTTCTGTTGTTTTTAAGCTTTCAAGTAAATGGGCAAGGTTATACCTATATTAACAGAGGTTATACCGAAGCTCACCTAGGCGTGGTGCGTCCCATGTTCGATTTTGGTAATAAAAAAGGCACCCAACTGGCTCGTCATGCCAACGTAGGGATAAATGTGGGCGGAGCAGCTGCATACTATTATTCACGACAAGTTGCCATTGAGTTCAATCTGAATTACAATAGGAATGGTATTAATAAGCAAGGATTGGCTGATGCTTATAGGAATTTGGATTCATTAAATTTTCTTTCTGTCAAAGCAGAAACCGGATCTTTTCAACATGTTATGTTGGCTACCGGTCTCAGATTCGATCTGGCTCCCAATGAATATTTTTCTTTTGTGTTTAAAATGATGGGAGGGATTGGGATGATCTACAAACCCGAAAGTTCAATCACCCTCAATACAACCTCCGGGAATCAGAAATATACCGAAACATCAGACTTACAAATGGTGTTTACCCTTTATTCTTCCATGGGAACACGGATTATGATTTCCGACGATCTGGATGTTCATTTGGATGTGGCATATTCCGGATCAAAGGTGGATTTTACTTATAAAAGAAACGGAATTGACATCATTGAAAATGAACATATCGGTTACTTGATGATTCAGGCAGGTGTGGGTTATGCATTTTAACATACTGAAAGACAAGTTAGTATTTGTCCGATTGTAAAATAATATTTATTTTTGACCATTCACCAAAACACCACCATATGAAAGCTTTAAAAATTATTGGAATTATTGTAGGGTTATTGATCGCCCTTTTTCTAATTGTACCCGTTTTCCTGGCCAATCAGGTAACCATTTCTTCGCATACCACCATTCAGGCCAAGCCTGTTACCATCTTCAATCAGGTGAGAACGCTAAAAAACTGGAGCAATTGGTCTCCTTTTCATGCTGCCGATACCGCTATGATTTCAGAATATACAGGTCCGGAACGGGGCGTGGGTTCTACCATGACCTGGTTGAGCAAAACTTTGGGAGACGGTCAATTGGTTATCGTCGAATGTAAGCCTTATACATACATTAAAAATAGGATTACGTTTCAACCGGACAATAGTGCGGCCATGGGCGAATGGAGTTTTGAAGAAGCACCGGAAGGGGTAAGGGTGACCTGGACAACCATTATGTCTGATCTGAAATATCCCATGGGCAGGTATATGGGTTTGTTGTCGGGAATGATGATGGATCCTTTTATGGCTTCCGGACTGAGCGCCTTGAAAACTTACTGTGAAGCCATGCCTGAACCACCTGCAATCGAACTGGTTGATGTGGAATCGGTTCCTTCACTCTCCGTATTAGATTCCACTACGATAGATGGAATTGGTGTAATGCTCGAACAAAATTACGGACTTATCTCTGATTATCTTGCCGCTAAAAAGATAGAAATGGCAGGTTACCCTTATGCCGTTTATTATAACTGGGATCCCGACGGAATCATTCGCATTAGGGCAGCCATTCCAATTGCCAAAACATACAAGGGAAAAGGACGGATTGAATCCTTTGATTTGCCAGCCACAAAAGCAGTAATGGCCAAACACATGGGTGGCTATGATACTAGTGTCACACACGAAGCCATCATGGAGTATATGGAGGATTTTGGTATTGAATGTGCCGATTATATCTGGGAGGTTTACGTTACCGATCCCATGACTGAACCTGATGAGTCCAAGTGGGAAACAGATGTGTACTATCCTGTAAAATAATGATTTATGTTGAAGGATAATTGGCTTGCATACCTGATAATGGGGGTGGTTCTGTTACACCTTGTTGCAGGTTTTGTTTGGTTAATTTACAAAATGAACAGGAAAGAAAACACTAAAACAAATTCCACAAAGAATTTAAACGAGGATCAGTTTGACGACAACAGGTCGTAAAACTGGTCTTCGTTGATTATGGGAACACCTAGCTTTTCAGCTTTGGTCTTTTTGGCCGGCCCCATTTTTTCTCCTGCGATCAAATAAGTGGTTTTCGAACTGATAGATCCCAGGTTTTTGCCGCCATTGGTTTCGATGAGCAATTTCAACTCGTCTCTGGAAAGTTTGTCAAACACACCACTTACCACAAAGGTCAGCCCTGATAAAGGACCGTCTGCTGCAAGCTCATCTACCGCAGTCCTGAGCTGTAACCCTTTTTCTTCCAGTCGATTTATTAATTTTAGGTGTTCAGGACGAGCGAACCAGGTAAGCACAGAGTCTGCGATACGTTCGCCAATGTCTTCTACAGCAATGAGCTCGTCAAAAGTGGCCTGCTGAATTTGGTGAATATCACCAAAGTGACGTGCAAGTTTTTTGGCCACAGTTTCACCCACGAATCTTATTCCCAGTCCAAAAAGTACCTTGTGGAAGGGTTGTGTTTTGGATGCTTCAAGTCCTTTCAATATATTTTGTACTGTTTTTTCTTTGAAGGAGAGGGTTTTTTCAGGTTTTCCTTCGGTAGCTGCAATGGTTTTTGACAGGCCAAACAGTTGTTGATGGGTGAGGTCGTAAAAATCTGCCACGTTAGATACCAAGCCTGTTTCCCAAAGTGTTTCCACCTTTCCTTCGCCCAAACTGTCGATGTTCATGGCTTTGCGCGAAATAAAATGTTCTAGTTTCCCCTTTATTTGTGGTGGGCAGTGGTCCTCGTTGGGACAAAAATGGGCAGCTTCCCCGGCGTTTTTTATCAGGGTTGTTCCACATTCAGGGCAAGCACTGATAAAGGCTACAGGTTTGCTTCCCGGTTTGCGTTTTTCCATATTAATGCCAACAATCTTAGGGATGATTTCTCCACCTTTTTCAACGTAAACGGTATCCCCTGTGTGGATGTCCAATTGCTGGATGATGTCGGCATTGTGCAGACTGGCTCTTTTGACGACAGTTCCGGCCAATTGAACAGGTTGCAGATTGGCCACCGGTGTGACAGCTCCGGTTCTTCCTACCTGATAATCAATGGATAGGAGAGATGTCTCCACCTGTTCTGCCTTAAACTTGTAAGCAATGGCCCATCGGGGACTTTTCGCGGTATAACCCAGTAGTTTTTGTTGTGCGATGCTGTTGACTTTAATAACAATGCCATCAATCTCATAATCAAGGTCGTGACGGTTTTTATCCCAATAATTGATGTAGGCAAATACTTCCTCAAGTGAGGTGCATATTTTAGCATGGTCCGATACTTTCAATCCCAGCCTTTTGGCTTGTTGCAGTCCCTCAAAGTGGGTTTGTGCATTCAGGATGTTTCCGGGAATTTGGTATAGAAAACAATCGAGGGGACGTTTAGCCACCAGGGCAGGATCCTGGGTTTTCATGGAACCTGAAGCAGCATTGCGAGGGTTGGCAAACGGCGTTTCACCCAAGGCTTCGCGTTCTTCGTTCATCAGGTTAAAACCTGATTTTGTCATAAAAATCTCACCTCTGATTTCAAAATCCTCGGGTGCTCCCGATTGAAGTTTTAGTGGAATCGATTTGATGGTTCGTGCATTGTTGGTTACGTCATCACCTTGAACGCCATCGCCTCGGGTTACTGCTTGTGTCAGGATTCCCTTATGATAAACTAATCCAATGGAGAGTCCATCAAATTTTAGCTCACACACGTATTCCACATGATCGTCGATGGTTTTACGAACGCGGTTGTCGAAATCGGCAATCTCACCTTCTGAGTAGGTGTTTGAAAGCGATAGCATGGGATAGCGATGCAATACGGTGGCAAATTCCTTGGTTGGAGCTCCTCCTACGCGCAAACTTGGTGAGTCGCTGCGGATGAGGTCAGGAAATTGATGTTCAAGCGCTTCGAGTCGTTTTAGCAATTGGTCGAACTCAAAATCGCTAACCGTGGGCATATCCAATGTATAATACTCATAGTTGTATTGGTTTATTTTTTCAACCAATTGATCGATAAGAATTCGAGCTTCCTGATGAGTTATATTAGTCGGCAATGGCATTTGAAATTGTCGCTTTATTTCGGTAGATAGTGATAATCTGGTTGTCGTTGATGGGGTTGAGCCAATATAGTACCTTGTCCATAAAACCAGGTTCGATAGTGGTTTCGTATTCCAGTTCCGGAAAAATGGTTTTCATGCTGTCAATACGCGATTCGAGTTTGTCGGGTTGGTAGAACAGGATGAAATCAGGTACCGGAGCACCATTATTAAGTTTGGCGCGGTAGCCGGAAAGGCTGTCTTCCCGCATAAAAGTATCGTAACGTATCCAGTGTTTCAGGTAATATTGAGGAGGAAAACGTAATACACTTTGGTTGACGTCTTCAATTAAAAAGTGTTGAATATTTTCATATTTCGAGAGGTAATCCATGCTTTCTACCCTTGCTTTTTTTGAATACATTACGGTGACAGGAACTATTAAGATGAAGTTCAGTACCCAGAAAAATATCCAAGAGCCTTGTATCCATTTGGTTAGACCTTTTTTGTTTTTCCACGCCTCTTCCCATTGCATCCAGCCAATGATACCGACAATAATCAGGAAAGGCATTATGGTTACTACAAAGCGCTCTTGTTTGTTGGGGTAGTAGCTATGAAAAACCAAAAAAATGGTGATGGGGATAAATAAAAGCAATAGTTCTTTCCAGGTTTTAAGGTATCCGGCCAATATGAACAGACTCACCGGTGGGATAAATATACCGGCAAGAAAAAGCAGATAGGTGTACCAAGGACTTACCACATAATCGGCAGCGTGATGCATGTTATAATTTACATACTCAATAAATTGCACAAATGGTTTTCCCCAAACAAGGTAGTCGATGCTTCCTTGTATCAATATCATGGAGATTAATGTACCCGTTGCCAACCACCATGTGGCTCGCCATTCTTTTCTAAAAAGAAGCGCCAACCCAATTCCTCCGGGGATGATCAGCGTTTGGAAACGGATGTTAAAAGCCATGCCCATGAGCATTCCCGCAATAATCCACCAACGGTTAGGTTTTTGACCCTTCAAGGCCACGACAACCATCCAAAAGCCAATCATGAGAAAAGGAACGCTGGTGTATTCTACCAGGTTACGAACACTTATGAAAGGAAAAATCCAGAAAATGGAAAGTAGCCATCCCACCCGATTAGCTGTCTGTTTGTTGCTTAGTTCAAGAGTGGCTTTATATCCAAAATAGATGATTAACATGGACCAAAGCGCATGTAAAAGGCGAATGATCATCATCTTAAATTGAGGGTCAGTTATTCCGGAATACTCCATTGTCCACAACAAGAGGTAATGTATTCCCACATAAAAAAAGCTGAATCCCTCAGGATTATTAGTAGCATCTGCATTGGGGAGCCATCCGTAGAAATCGATACCGTCTACCCACGACTGTGCAATCTCGATGACAAGAAACTGGTCGTCGTGCCAACCGTACCCTTTGGCGAATACCACGGCCAACATCCTAAAAAATAAACCTGTTAATAGTATTAATTGAAGTGGTTTGTCTTGATATAGGGTAAGTATTTTTTCTTTCACGGGCTGTTGGTTGTTTATTTACCAGTCCACTTTTTGTCTTGCGACGGGCATGGTCATACATCTGGCACCACCACCTCCTCGTGATAGCTCGTTGCCTTCGATGGTAATCACCAATTTGTTGTAATCTTCAATTTTGGCTTTGTTGTTGACGATGTCACGTGCTTTAATCACTTCAAAACCATGATTGTTCAGGTTTTCAATAGTATTGGTGTTGCGGGCATAGCCAATAAATTTTCCGGGTTCCAAGGTAAAAAAGTTGGCTCCACTTTGCCATTGCTCACGTTCCATGATAAATTGGTCGGTATTGCCACCACACAAAATGGGTTCCAACTCCATTCCCAGAGAATGCAGAGCTTCCAGGATGTTTTTTTCTTCGCGGATGCTTACGACCTTGTTTCCATCGATGGTGATATGTATGGTAAGATATCTTGATGCGTTGATAATTAGCGGTTCAAATATCATACACTTGTCGCGATCGAGTAGTGTAAATACCATGTCGAGATGGATAAATGATTCCGGTTTGTACGGTAGTTCCTGTACGATAACATGTTGAACACCCGGTTTTGTTTTCAGGTGTTCTATTATGGTATCAACACCTTGAGTGGTAGTACGGTCGCCCGATCCAACAAGGAAAATATCCTCGCGAGCAATCAAAACATCGCCTCCTTCAATGGTTCCCTTGCCGGTGCGGTCGTACAAATTGACAGGATTTACTGTTGTTGCCTGAAATGTGGGGTGATAGTTGAAAATAGCCTCCATAATCATGGTTTCTCTTTCTCGTACGTTATTGGCCATTTTGCTAATCATCACTTCATTACCTAAGGAAAAACTGGCATCACGGGTAAAGAAAAAATTGGGTAGCGGGTGCATGCAGAAACGTTCGTTGTCCAGATATCTGGTCAAGTTGTCCTTTTGCATTTCAACTCCTTCAATCAATTGTTTGGCCAGAATGGCTGAGTCCAGATCGTTAATCATGTTACAAACCTCTTCGTGCTCGTGGTTTTCGTGCCGGCAAATTTTCTGAATTATTTCGTTACGCACGTGATTGTTCTGGAGTATATCCCTGAGTAAATCACTCACCTCAAATACCTGGGTGTATTTTTTTAGTACACCCATGAAGTTGTTGTACTCGGGTAAAGCTATGGCCAGGTTAAGAATGTCGCTGTATAGTGCACGAGCTGCATTCTCGGGAGTCATGTTTTCTACCTCAGGCCCAGGCACATGTATAATTACTCCGTCGAGCTTGCCAATCTCCGATTGGATGTTGATTGATAGTGGTTCCATGTGGCAAAATTACTCGTTTTTTGGGGATGGGTCAATATAACTGAAAATATTTCCCCGATCTGTAAGATAACTGATAAAATCATCGTAAGTCAACACCAAACTAGCTGTGTTGTCGTTTGGGTGAAAACTTATTTTGTCACTCGATTTCAGTTGTTTATCCAGAAATACAATCACGTGCCGATCCGCATCATTTATTAGACCAAACGGTGATACCGATCCTGGCCGTACGCCAAGATATTTTTCCAATCTTTTTTCCGAACCAAAAGTCAACTTTCCTTGCTTGAGCATTTGTTCCAACGACCGCAGGTGAAAGGGAGTAGTGTCGCGAATGATGACTAAATAATGTTGGTTTCCCTTGTGGTTTCTGAAAAAGAGGTTTTTGCAATGGGTGGCATCAATATTTTTCCAGTATTCCTGTGCTATTTCGATGGTATCTAATGGGGGATGTTCGAAAACCTGATAGGGTATTTTGAGCTTCTTTAGGGCCTCAAAAACGGGCAGACGTTTTTCTTTGAGCATAATCGCTGATAATTTTTTTACGGAGCAAAAATAACCAAATGCCACATATTTAAAATATGTATGATCCAAGGGAATAAACCTGCCTCGAATGTAAAATAAGGACTGAGACAAGAATTTGTTACATGAGGATGTAATAAGTCTTTGCAAGAAAATGCCAAATGCTGTGTTATGCTTGATTTGAAAATAGATATCCCGAATAATCGCAAAACCTTGATATTCAAATCTTCGCAGGTCTTGTCTTTGATGTTTTTTGTCAGAGACATAAAAATATATGGGTTTTCTTTCTGACACCAGGTAGGATGTAACACATTTGGACAGTTGGTGTAAAATATTTTGACGCTATTATTTACGCCTCTATGTTAATACTGGTGTAAGTATCGGATATTCAGTGCGTAATCCTATATGGCATTGGGCTTGCAAGATGCAATCAATGAAAATACTTGGAATAGTACGAAAAGAGGCTGTTAATCCTAATAGGGTTAGCATGCTGAAGTTGTTGAAGGTGAGTTAATTACAAATTAAAAAGCTAGATAAATGAAACGAAAATCCATAATCATATTTCTGATGCTTTGTTACATTAACGTTTCAACTTATGCTCAGCAAGATAAGGTTGAGGTGATCTATGTTGGCAATGCGGGTTTCCTGATAAATATTGGCGATAAAAAAATCCTTATTGATGCCTTGTTCAAAGGGTTTCAAGGAAATTACGAAGTGCCGCAGGAAATTCAGAATAAGCTAACAAACACACAAGCACCCTTCGATGGTGTAGATTTAATTCTGGTTACCCATGCCCATGGCGATCATGTTGATCCGGCTATGGTGCGACAACATATGAAAAACAATCCGAAAGCCGTTTTTGCATCTACTGAACAATTGGTAAATGTGCTCCAAGATTCCACTGATCGTTGGGTTGGTTTTAACCACACCAAAGAAAAATCAGATAGCAAAGTAATAAATGGCATAAGTGTAGAAGCATTTTATCTTCCCCATGGAACAGATTCAAGAATCATCAACAATGGTTTTCTTATTTCTTTAGATGGGCTTACTGTTTTTCAAACCGGAGATGTTGATTTTGATCAGTTTACCTTTCAGGAATTCAGATCGCTTCAGCTGCCTGAAAAGAAGATAGATCTTTCATTTGTTCAACACTTTTATCTCACAAATGATTCATTAAGTAGAAAGTTCGTGACTGAAGCCATCGATGGTCGATACATCATCCTGATTCATTATCATTTTACAACACCTGCTTTTGATGCTACAATTGTTAGGCAAAATTACCCTGATGCCGTCATTTTCGAAAAAGAATTGCAAACATGGGTAATGCCTTAAAAAACTAAAAATATATAAAATGAAGACGAACCTATTTACAATATTGACCATACTTTTTTGTTCGCAAAGCATCGCGTTTTCTCAGACAAACGACGAAATCTCCATAGGACAAAAAATCCATTTCGATTCGGAAGTATATGGTACAAGCAGAGAGCTATTTATTAGCCTGCCGGGTGATTATAATGATTCATTAATAAAACATCCTGTATTATATGTTCTATTTCCCAAGTGGTCTTTTGAACGAGCAAAATCAGCTGCAAGTTATTTAGAAGGATACCAAGGATTTCCCGGATTGATATTGGTTGGATTATGCAATGAAGATGATTGGGGTGAGGTTTTTCCTTTTCAAGTGGATAGAATACCAACTTCCGGAGGTGGAAATAAGTTCTTAAAGTTTATTGCTACTGAAGCAATTCCTTTTGTTGAATCAAATTACAGAACAGATTCACTTCGTATTCTAACTGGTTTCTCAAATAGTGCCATGTTTGCTACTTATGCAATGATTCATGAACCTGACTTGTTTCATTCCTTTATTTTAAGCAGTCCAATGCTTGGTTGGGGAGAGAATTATATGCTCAACGAATCAATTGATTTCTTTGATAGCATACAAAGCTTCGATAAGACGTTATATGTTATTTATGGAGTTAATGATTATGATAATGTAAAAGCAACAATGCCAGCGTTTGAATCCTTATTAAAAGAAAAAGCTCCCCAAAATTTTGACTGGAAGATTGATTCGTTGAAAAACGAAAGCCATGTTCCTTATACAGACGTATATAACGGTTTGGTTTATACGTTAGCAAAGTTGAAAGCTAAATATTTTGAAAAATTATTTTCGGATCTAAAAGGAGATTATTTTGGCCAAACACCTCCAGGCGATACTCCCGTGGTCTTTGCTTCCGGCATTATCTCAGCTGACAGTACGATAGAGCATGGGGCTCCTTCTTTTTCGCCCGATGGCAACGAAGTGTTTTGGCAGTCAAACTATAGACAAAGTGGAAAAGAGACCCAAATCTTAAGTGTGACTATGCGTCGTAACAAAAACAAATGGACTGCACCTGAGCTTTCCCCTTATGGCAATGGGCCTGTTATTTCACCGGATGGTAGTAGGTTATATTTTAACAGCAAAGAAACAAAAGGTACTATCTTATATACAGAAAAAGACGGTGATAAATGGAGTGATCCCAATAGCCTTGATCTTATTGCTCGTTTTCCCGACTTGAAATTTGCGTATAACCTTTCATTTACAAGTAATGGAACACTTTATTTTTTGGGTTACGCAGATGAGTTGGAAACAATGAATAAGTATGGTATTTATCGTTCAGAACTGATTGACGGAGCCTATGCAAAACCTGAATTATTGCCTTCAAATATTAACATGGAAGAAGGCTTACTTAACTGGACACCCTTTATTGCCCCGGATGAGAGCTACTTGCTCTTTTCATCCAATCGACATACTTCTGAAAATGATTATGGAGATATTTATATCAGTTTTAGAAATGGAGAGGGAATCTGGACCGATCCGGTTAAATTGAGCAATGGGGTTAATTCTGATCGACAGGAACGTTTTCCAGCTATTTCACCCGATGGAAAATATCTTTTTTTTACGCGCTGGATTACCCGAGGTAATGAAGACGTTTTTTGGGTGAGTGCAGAATTCATAGAAAAACACCGAAATGCCATGACTAACGATTAAAATCCAAAAAATGGACATTAGAAATTACATTGGTATTACATCATTAACTGAGGAAAGAAAGAACCCCTTGATTTTTGCAGTTATATTCTTCATTGTTTTCTTCTGTGCACTTATTCTTGGTTCAGAAATACAGAAATTATTGAACTTGGATTTGAAGATGGGATGGGGACAGGATATTGTAAGTACCACAGCAATACTTCTTTTAGCCCTCCTTTTCAAAGCACCTAAACAACTATTGGCATTAGAAAAACCAAAAGATAAAAATTGGCTGAAATACACGATTATTATCGGTGTTGCAATTGCTTTATGGAATTTTACCAATCAAATTTTATCAAACGAACCAAATTTCAACCGTGGGCTTGAATATTACCTGTTTGAGTTAACCATGCCAAGCATTGCAGAAGAAATTGGTTTAAGAGGTGCAGTACTTGGATTTTTATTGTACTATGCTAAGCAATCTGTTTTTTCAAACGCTAAAATCTGGCTAATTATAGCCATCGTGTCTACACTTTTTGGAATTGCTCATCTATTAGGGGCGGAAAGTTTTGTAGAAGGATTTAAAACATTTCTTATGACATTTTCTGCCGGACTCGGGTTAAGTTGGTTGAGAATTAAGACAGGTTCAATATTTCCCGGAATAATTGCACACAGTATAATGAATGTTTTTGATAACATATTGGGTTGTTTATTATGATAATGAAAATGACAATTGGCTAACAAAAGTTAAAATGAAATTTACCACGTGTCATAGCAAAACTGTTAAAAGAAAACAAACAAAGAAAAACTCTAGTAAGATGAAAAAAGCAATTGTAGTATCCGTGATTATGTTGTTGTCATTCAGTGCCTTATTTGCGCAAGATGAGCAATCGAAAGAGGTAGAACTGATTAAACAAGTTATCCAGTCGGCTTATGTGGATGGTTTGTGTAATAATGCCGATGAAGACGCAGTTGAAAAAGGTTTTCATCCCGGTTTTGAATTTCTGAGTGCCGGAAAGGGAAACACCATATGGAAACTCCCCATTTATAATTGGATGGAAATAGCAAAAGAAGGTGAGGCAAAGGGCAATAAATACTCGTTTCAAGATGAGTACACCACAGTGAAGTTTTTATTTATTGATATTGCAGGAAATGTAGCCGTTGCCAAAATTGAATTCTACGAAGGAGAAGAGTTGAACTATATTGATTACCTTTCGCTTATGAAATTTGAAGACGGTTGGAGAATTGTAAGTAAAATGGCCCATCGGGTTGAGAAAGAAGAAAATTAAGATGCCTAATTGTAACTAAATAAAATATACCATGAAAAAACAGATTCTAGTTTTATTACTGTTCATTGCAATGGGATGCAATAACACGCAAATGGAAAATGAAAAGGATAAATTTCCCGAATTAGCGGGTAAGTATGTTGGGCAAAAAGAGCCGGGGCTTTCTCCTGAAATATTTGCCCCCAATATTGTATCTACCGGAATGTCAGAATTAAATGCTTGTTTTTCTCCTGACTATACAGCGTTTTTCTTCTCGGTTGTTATGCCCGGCAACAATTTTGTGATCATGTCCATGAAATACGATGGTCAGCAATGGTCGGCACCGGAAGTAGCCAGTTTTTCTGGCGAATACTCAGAAGCAGACCCATTTATCACTGCCGATGGAAAATGGTTGTACTATGTGTCCAAACGCCCCATCGACAGCTTACAAATCCCCAATACAGACTGGGATATTTGGCGTGTTGAAAATATCAATGGAGAATGGGGTAATCCCGAACATCTGGAATCAGATGTAAATTCAGATATGGATGATATTTATCCCAGCTTAACTAAGGAAGGAACTTTATACTTTTCGTCGGGAAGGGGAGGAGGAAATAACCGGGATATTTATTACGCCAAGAGTAATGGTAGTGGTTTTGAACCATGCCTAAAATTAAATGATACGATTAATGGCTATTGGGAAGGAGATATCTATATTTCACCCAATGAAGATTATATGATTTTCAGAACCTATGGCAGACCTACCGGTAATGGTTTGTATATCACGTTCAATAGCGAGGGCGAATGGAGTATTCCTCAAAATATGGGGGAAGAAATTAATAAAACCGGGGGTGAATTCTGCCCGATGGTTGATCCGGACGGGAAGTATTTTTTCTTTACATCAAGCCATATTATTGCAAAGAATGAATCAGGCGAGAAACTGACTTATCAAAAAGTTATGGATGATTTTATCAACTCATACAAACATCCGGGTATGGGTAGAAATGATATTTACTGGGTGAGTAGCGACATTATTAAAAAGTATAAATAGTTTTAACTTTCTAACCGGCGTAAAAAATAAAGATAAATAATGAAAAACAATCGAATTACTATTTTAAGCCTTTCTATTGCATTATTCATATTAACTTCGTGCAAAAAAATGAAACTGCCTCAGAAATATTGCAAAAGACTATAAAAACAATAGATACAATTGAAACCATTTGTTATAAACAAGATATGTCGAGAACAAATCCACGGGATATAAATGATACAATTTTCCGGTATCGGGAGATGTATTTCAAAAGACTGATTACCGATTCTATTGTTGGCGTAAAAGGTCGTTGGAAAATGTATATAAACGATAAAGAAAATGTAATTTACGAAGACATTTACGATGGCAATAGACTGATTCGGAAAAACAATGGAGATAGCGCTGCCAGAATTTATGATTTAGTGAAATATCCGGATTCTAAAAAGGATCATTTTTGGAGCCATAATACACTTTACGGAATGCAATAAGAGCTCAAATATTTTTTGAATAATACTGATTCATATTCAATTGCAAGATTAAATGATTCAATTATTGATAGCAAGGATTGCTACCAAGTTATG
Organism: Bacteroidales bacterium; assembly: GCA_963676875.1. GTDB lineage: Bacteria > Bacteroidota > Bacteroidia > Bacteroidales > F082 > UBA6244. Next base: position 4,560,131 of record OY781436.1, on the reverse strand, counting down.
GTGAGATTGGAAAATAAGATGTCTATGCCCGGATTTGCAATCGAACTTGAAAATGATGAAGGAAGCATTTCGGAGACAATCTATTTTATTGATAAGCAGACATATTATCCAATATGTATTAAAGGCCAAAGCTTTTCTGCTGAGAATCCAAATCAGAAAATATTCATTTCGCAAAGGTATTATGATATCGAGTTCAATATCCCAATGGATGACCCCCTTCTATTTAATACATCAAGCGCATCAATTGCAGGATTTGAAATAGTAGAAAAGAAGCCTGAATAAATATGACACCTAACAAAAGGCTTTGACAAGGATTATTTGATTGGAGATTTGAAAAAAGCCAGGGTACACAATGAACAATCACTATCTTTATAGCCAAATAATGTGTTTGCGTTAGAAACTAAAGAATTGATTGAGAATGAAGAATGAAAACGCAATACAATATTGAATCGCAATTAGAAAGCAATTGAAATAAAGTCGAAATCATATGAAACTAACGATTATTAGTTTAATTCTTTTATTGATATTCTTAGCGGGATGTAACAACACCAATAAGATAAACGATATTAATGAACCACTTCTCTCCAATATAGAACCGGTTTCAGATATGTACTTCGACACTTTAATAACAGACCATTACAGACAACTAGAGAATTTAAACGATACGACTGTTCTTAATTGGTTTAAAGAGCAGGGACAATATGCCAACACATTTTTATCGAATATTTCCGGTAGACAAAGCCTGATTGACTTAATGAAAAAGTATGATGAACGAAAATTGTATCATATAGATAGAATCAAAGTAACAAAAAACGACAGCTACTTTTACTTGAAAAGAAAATCTGAGGAGGAAATATTTAAGTTGTATTACCGAAAAAGTTTGAGTTCAAATGAAGAAATGCTTTTTCAGCCAGGCGATTTAAAATGGGATGATAAAAATCCTTTTATCATATACGATTACTCGCCCGATTGGAATGGAAACAAAATAGCCATTGCTCTTGCTTCGATGGGGAGCGATAAAATGCAGATTGTAGTTTATGACGTGCAAACAAAAAGCATTCTTCCGCAAATAATTAAAAACTGCTTCAATGCATCCGGCCAGATCGCGTCATGGTTGCCCAATAATAAAGGATTTCTTTATTTAGCTTACAACAGTGATACTTCACAAAATATCAACTCATTGTTAAACACCAAAACCATGTATTACAAAATTGGCGATGATGTGTCTGAAGCAATAGATGTTTTTAGCAAGGCTAGTTGTCCGAACTTTGATATGAAAGCGGAGGATTTTCCAAATGTTTCTTTGGACAATCAAACTAATAAATACCTGCTTGCTGTGGCTTCCGGACCAAATTCGTTTGATGATGGATATTATCTTAAAATGGATGACTTTTATAAAGGGAACCTTAATTGGAAACCACTATACAAAAAGGAACATAAAGTTATTCGAGGAACTTTTGATGATGATGATTTCATATTTATCTCTGTAAATAATACTCCAAACGGAAACATTTCAAGAATTAATTTGCATCATCCTGATTTTAATTCGCCTGAGATATTGGTTCAAGAAAAAGAGGATGAAGTTATTCAGAATTTTAAGGTGACAAGTTCAGGATTGTATTACAATACCACAAAAAACGGAGTTGAAGCAAAACTCTATTTTTACAATAATGAAGATAAAAACATTCATCTACCAGGAAAATTCGGACGTGTATTTATTGACAATAAATCGTACTTAGAGCCAGATTTGTGGGTAACAGCAACAGGCTGGCTATCTGATAAGCAAAGAATGAAATATGATATAAAAACCAATAAGTTCACGGAAGAAAGTTTAACTCCCGAAGCTGATTTTCCGGAATTTGAGCATTTTATAATTGAAGAGTTAACCGTAAAATCACACGATGGTGAATTAGTCCCATTATCTGTTATTTCGAAAAAAGGAGTAAAAAAAGATGGGAATAATCCAACCTTGCTTTATGGTTATGGTGCCTACGGAATTTCATGGAGACCTTACTTTTTGCCTGATTGGTTAACGTGGGTTGAAAATGGTGGCATTCTTTGTTTCTCGCATATAAGAGGTGGAGGAGAAAAAGGAGATAACTGGCATAAAATGGGACAAAAGAATAACAAACCAAATTCATGGAAAGATTTTATAGCCTGCTCTGAATTTTTGATAGAAAACAAATACACTTCTAATAATAAGTTAGTTATATACGGCGGAAGTGCCGGTGGTGTTGTCATTGGAAGGGCGATGACCGAAAGACCTGATTTGTATGCTGCTGTAATATGTGAAGTAGGAATGCTCAATGCTGTGAGGTTCGAAAATATGCCGGGCGGACTTAATCACGCAAAAGAGTTTGGTTACATTACAGACACTACTGAGTGTAAAGGTCTAATTAAGATGGATGCTTATTTGCATATTGACAATAGTGTTAAATATCCCCCATTTCTTGCTGTAGTTGGAATGAACGATTTAAGAGTTAGTCCATGGCAATCGGGCAAGTTTGTTGCAAAATTACAAGAGAATAATTGGAGTGAGAATACAACTTTAATGATGGTTGATTTTAATGAAGGACACTATTTTAATAGTACCAAAACAAAATCAATGGAAAAATTAGCAAGTATTTTTTCATTTGCTTTCTGGCAAACAGGCCATCCTGAATATCAGAATTAAGAGCATTAGAATGAAAAAAACGGCATGTTTTATTATATTAATAGCATCAATTAGCTTTCAATTATTTGGACAAAATCCTTTGATGCATAAAGTTGTAAACTTAGTTTCGGGAGATTCTATCTTTAACAATATTGCCTTGCTCGAACAAATGGAACGATATACGCCAGACAATAATCTTGAATGTGTCAATCATTTAATTTCAAGTCTGGATAAAAACGGAATGGACACAATATATTTGCAGAATTATACCCAAGGCTGGTTACCAAATATAATAGCTATTAAATATGGTACATTGTCCCCTGATTCTGTTTACGTTTTGGGTGCTCATTACGATAGCTATGAAAGCGGAGCACCTGGTGCCGATGATAATGCTTCTGGCACCTCAGGTGTTCTTGAAGCTGCTCGTATCTTGTCTAAATATAAGTTCAAAAAAACAATAATGATGGTTCTCTTTTCTGGTGAAGAAATCGGACGCTGTGGTAGTAAAGCGTTCACGGACAGCATTGTAAACAATAATATTAAAATATCAGGCATGATCAACCTTGATATGATATCATATGTAAATAATGGAGATAATTTAAGCGTAAGTATTTGTGTAAATCAACTATCTTTAGATTTAATGAATAGGTATAAAGATGCTGTAAGTATTTATGCTCCAAACTTAAAATATGCAGTTGATTCAACATCAATGATTATTTCAGCAGGAGACCATTCGCCATTTTGGGATAAAAACGTTCCTGCTATCATGCTAATTGATGAAATTGATGTATTTAGCAATAATTTCAACAATTATATTCATTCAAAAAATGATATACTTGGTTTATCAGCCAATAGTAAAATAGAAGCCGAACTAATTACTAAATCAGCTGTAGCAACATTAATTAATATTTTAGAGATGGATAAGTAGTAACCTATAAATTCTATCAAAAATGAAAGCTTGTAGTAGCGTAATTTATAAATCTTGATGATTTGAAAACAACTGACTTTAAAATAATATTTTTACTTGTCTTTTTAGCAGGTTCCAATAACATGTTTTCTAACATTGTTCCTGGTACAACGAAGATTATACCTCAGCAAGAACGTAAAATTAATCAAGCAGAAAATCCTCAGACCTATTACGAAAAAGGGATTTCGTATCATAAAATGCATGATTATCTTTCGGCTGAAGAAGCCTTCTTAAAAGCCAGTGAGCTGGCCGAAAAATCAAAACAAAAAGAAATCCTTTCGTCCTCTTTTCATTATCTGGGAAACATAGAAAGCTGGAAATCTGATTTCGAACTATCAATCTATTACCACCGGAAAGCCCGTGACTTATTTCACGAACTTAAAGATTCAGAGTATGAGGCCCTCTCAAACTATCAAATCTCATTTGGCTATGCATCTCTAGGAGAATATGACAGCGCCTTGGTTTATAATCAAATGAATATTCAAAATCGAGCTTCAATTAATGCCGATTATATCGTACTTAACAGCTATCAAGGAATTGCCAACACCTATGCAAGGCTGTATAATTATAAACTGGCTTACCACTATTTGCAGGAAGGAATTGAATATGCAGAAGAAACAGGAAACGAACAATCCTTGGGTGAATTGTATTTCACTGCCGGGAATTTATTCCTTAATAATCATGTAAACAAAGATATAGCGCTGGAGTATTTACTTGAAGCACAAAGCATTTTTACTGAGGATTATCATTATAGATATCTCAACATGGTGCGACTGAGTATTGGGGATGCTTATTTCAAAACTGGAAGCGATTCGCTGGCCATGCAGTTATATGAAGAAGTAAATACCAAACTTTATCCCGACGATTATGCCATGCATTCCCTTACAGATCATAAAATAGGCATGGTATATAAAAGCCGGAAAAATTATGATAAGGCATTGCGATATTTTCAAAGAAGCATTGATGGAATGTGCCTGATTTGTCCCGAAATCCAGATACACCAAACGCTCATTGAAGCGGCTCGCACATCTCTGATTACCGGTGATTATGAACAAGCCTTTTCTTATCTGAATCGGGCAAAGAATATTGCAACTGAATCTGGGTTGGGTTTGGAAAAAGCAATCTCCTCCAAAGAATTGGGAGAATATTACCAGGTCCTTAAAAATGCAGATAGCGCTATTTACTATTTAGAGTTGGCGCATCGTCTGGAAACAAAGCTGGGCTTACCCAAAAGAGTAAAAAAAACAGCTGAATTACTGAGCGAAATATATTATTCAAAAGGAGAATTTCAAACCGCTTCTGATTATTTGAAAATTGCAAGTCAAATGAATGATAGTTTAGCGAGCATTGAAAAGTATAATGAGGTGGCAAAACTTGAAATGAGATTTGAAATTGAAAAGAAAGAAACAGAAATCTCTAAACAAAAGCTCCTTAGAAATGCTTTTATTGGAGGTGCATTTTTGCTCATTGTTTTCGGATTCGTGCTTTGGAAAGCCTATCGAAACAAAAAAAAGGACAACCAACTATTGGCAGAACAAAAAGCCGAGATTCAGGAAATTTCAAATAAACTACAACAATCCACCAAACGTAAACTCGATTTTTTCACCAATATCTCTCATGAAATCCGGACACCCTTAACACTTATTAAAGCTCCTTTAGAGAGAATTCTCAAGTCAGAAACAAAAGATCAGGAAACTGCAAATCAGCTTCAGTTGGCTGTTAATAATACCGACAAATTAAAAACGTTAGTGAATCAAATTCTTGATTTACAAAAGCTCGATGAGGAACTATTAAGTTTAGATTTATCTGACTTTGAGATCATTTCTTTTTGCAAAGAAATTGCCTTTTCTTTCGAAAGCTATTCCTCTCAAAACAATTGCAAGCTAATTTTTGAGTCGAATATTGCCAAAGCACTTATCGAATTCGATCAAGGTCGATTGCAGTCCATTATCACCAACTTGTTATCCAATGCTTTTAAGTTTAATAAAGAGAACGGACAGGTTCTTTTTAAGCTGGAACTAAACACGCAGCAGCTTGATATAGAAATTAGAGATACCGGAAAGGGGATGAGCAGCGATCATCTTAAAAAATTAGGTGAAAGATATTATCAAATGGAAGATTCCAATACAAGTGTTGAAGGTAGCGGAATTGGCTTGGCTTATGTTAAAGAAATCGTAGCGTTGGCGAAAGGAAAATGGAGTGTTTCCAGCGAACTGGAGAAAGGTACAACTATTAGCATCTCCATCCCTCTTGAGAGGATGGAAGTTCAGGATAATACGCCTGTTAAGTTCGAAATTAGTAAGCGAGATCAATTTGTAAATCAATTTGATGATCTGTTTTCTGAGATCAATGAAAATGGACTGCCACGTATCCTCATTGTGGAAGATAATTATGAGTTGCGTTTATTTTTACGAGATATGTTTGCCCCTTCCTATCAGGTTATTTGCGCAAAGGATGGGCAAGAAGGAAAGGACCTTGCTTTAAAACACCTTCCAGATTTAATTATCAGTGATGTAATGATGCCCAAGATCCGAGGCAATGAACTGTGTAAATTGCTTAAAAACGACCTCAATACTTGTCACATTACCATTATCTTGTTTACCGCTAAAGGTGCTCCGGAAAGTATTATTGATGGTTACGATTGTGGTGCTGATGATTATATTGTTAAGCCTTTTGATACGGACTTATTGCTTAAAAAAGTGAAAAACATTATTTCAACCGGAGAAAATGCCAGAAAGAAATTCAGTTTTGCTGATATTGAGCACTCAAAAAGTATTTACTCTGATTTCGATAAAAAATTTCTTGAAGATTGCACGTCCATTATTAAGGACAATATTCAAAATAGTAATTTCACAGTAGAAGTGCTTGCCGAAAACATCCATCTTCACCGACGAACTTTACTGCGGAAATTTAATGCCTTAACCGGCAAATCACCCATAGATTTAATCCGGCACACCAGGATGTTAAAAGCCGCTGAATTAATCAAAGAAAATTACCGCGTAAACGAAGTTGCCTTGATGGTCGGTTATGAAGACACCAGCCGGTTTAGTCAGGCATTTAAACAGTTTCATGGTATTTCTCCCTCTGAATACAAATAGCATTAGCCCACTTCCTCGTCTTTCGTCCGCATTTATAACACGAATGTAAGGTATCATATAATACTATATATCAAGCCGTTAAATCAGTCCGGTATCTGCCCTGTAAACGCGGACGAGGGGGGGGCTTTTCTCGTGGAAACTATTTAGGAATAATTATTAAAAAGTCAATAATATAACTAATTGATTCTTATATTTGTAAGAACTTGCGATTCAGTAATCTATAATAAACTATGAAAGAAGTTATATTTAAGAAATCCGATTTAACAGACCACAGAAACGAGAAATATGGTTTTGAATGGGGCACTCCACAGTTCGATACTCATGGGTTTGTAAAAGCAACAGATAATAAAGTTCTTATTTCGGGCAAAACAGCTAAGGAATGGGCAAAGGAATTCGGCTTGCCATTACATATAATCTATGCTCCTATCATGGAACAAAATGTTTCTAACTACAAAGAAGTTTTTAAGAAAGAATATCCCAAAGGAAAGATTCGTTTTGCCGGTAAAGTTAACGCCCACCCCTCAGTATTTAAAATGATGGCTAAACTTGGTATTGGTGCCGATGTGGCTTCAATTAATGAAATGAAATGTGCTTTAATAGGAGGGATTGATCCCTATAATATTGATGTGAACGGAAATGCAAAAAGCGATATACTTATCGATGAAGCGGTTGGTAAAAACATGTTTTTCATTGCCGACAGCTACGAGGAGCTAAAAACCATAAATCAAAGATCTAAAAATCTCAATAAAAAAGCCAGAGTGGCTCTACGTGTAGCTGGTTTTAAAATGGACAATGTAACCGACGCCAATGTATTTACAGCAGGAATATGGTCAAAATTTGGAGAAAACATTGATAATATTCCTGAAATTACACGATCACTAAAGCAATTCGAATACATTGATTTTTATGGTTTTCACACACATATCGGTTCTCAAGTTAGCGAGCCCGAAGCCTATTGGGAGGCTATTGGGAAATTAATAGAACTGGGACATATGCTAAAAAGAGATGGAATACCTGTTAAATTACTTAATATTGGAGGCGGTTTTCCTGTTAGTTATGTAAATAAGAGCGAATGGGAATACCTAAAACAAAGAGTTAGAACAGGCTATATAAGCAGCATGGAAGGTGATCAGTTCGACACCTTTGTATGGAACAATGAACAGGGAGGGCTGGCGCAAGATGATTCTGGTAAGGTAAATCCTGATATGTGGTCGGGTGAGAAAATGTACTCAGATTATCCCAAGCATAAAATGCTTGAAAAAGTACTTCAAGGGAATATAAAAGTTCATAGAAAAACCATGACAGTTAAAGAAGGTCTTGCGACTCTCGGAAATCCTGAGCTGGTAATAGAACCAGGTCGAAGTATTGCCGAAGAATCAGGTATCACATTGTCAAAAGTAAGTCATGTTAGAACTGTAGCTCAAAAACATCATTTAACAACTTTGGAAGCAAATGTTACAAGCTATGCTACAGCTATGCTGCTTCCACCCGTCAATCCCTGGACTGTTTTTAATGAGCCATTCAAAAAAGACTCAGCTCCGTTTGAAACCTTTTTGGCTGGTAACCTTTGTTATTCGGGAGATATTATTTCAAAGTACAAGGTGTTTCTTCAGAGAAAACCTGAGAGAGGCGATATTTTATGCTGTTATAATACAGGTGCTTACGATCCAAACTTTTTTGCAGCCAATACCAATTCGTTCCCTCGCCCTGCAAGGATACTGGTTAACGAAAAAGGACTGGTTGATGTGATTAAATCACGAGATACATTTGAAGAAATATTTTCACTTTAAATGAACATGGCTCATGGATAATTTAATTGCAGATATCATTCTAAACAATGCCAATATATTTACGGCAACAGAAAAGCTTGAGAAATTTACAGCTATTGCCATTAAAAAAGATCGTATTATTCATCTGGGGAATGAAAATGATACATTGGATTTTGCGAATGAAAAAACCATGGTTTTCGATCTTAAAGGCAAAACAGTCTTGCCCGGATTTTGCGATGCCCATGCCCATGGAGTAATGGGCGGAAGGTTAGTTAACCATTGTCTGCTATCTACCGGCAGAACTCAAGATGACTATTTAAAGATAATTTCGGAATACGTAAAAAAACATGCTAAGAATTCTCATATCATGGGTTTTGGATGGGCACATGCTCCCTTTGGACCAGAAGGTCCCCATAAGGAAATGCTTGACCGGGTCATACCTGATAAACCCGCTGCCTTTTTGTCGATCGACTACCATTCATGCTGGGTTAACAGTGCTGCTTTGAAAATGGCAGGTATTGACAGTAATACACCTGATCCCCGGGGTGGACATCTTGAAAGAGGCAAAGATACCAATGAGCCAAGTGGCTGCCTCAGGGAATCGGCTGCCATTAATATGGTTTTAAATCAACTGCCCGAACCATCTGATGAAGACTGGCAAATGGCAGTAAAAACATATCAGAAAAAAGCTGCTAAGCATGGAATTACAGGCCTATTTGATGCTGGAATTCTGAACCATAGTCAGATTAGGGCTTTTAAAGCAATTCGGAAACTGGATCAACAGGGTGGTGTAAAAATACGTATTGCCCAAAGTTATGTTCTTGATCCGGAAAATGGCCCTGAGCAAGTTGATGAAGTTGAAAAAATAATTAAAGAATTTGCCGGCGGAAAGAATCACCAAGTTAGAGTTGCTAAGATATTTATGGATGGAGCCATTGAAGGACATACTGGATTTTTGCTGGAGCCGTATGCCGACCGTGAAGGTTATTTTGGTAAGGCTGTTTGGCCTCAGGAGGTATTTAATAATACAGTTGTTGAACTTGATAAAAGAGGTATACAGATTCATGTGCATACAATTGGTGATGGCGCTGTAAGATCTGCTTTGAATGGATTTGAAAAGGCTAAGTTGGAAAACGGAGTACGCGATGCGCGTCATGCTCAGGCACATATTGAGCTGGCAGATGAAAACGACATTAAGCGTTTTGCAGACATGGAAATTTTCGCAAGTTTTCAACCGGCCTGGTTTTACATGGATAATAATTACTATAAGGAAACAATTCCTTTGTTGGCAGCACCTCGTTCCGACCGACGATATATGCTCAAAAACTTTCTTGATGCAGGCGCACCTGTTGCCTTTGGTAGCGACTGGCCATGGGGTAATGTTACCAGTAGTATGAATCCCTTCGACGGAATAGGAACAGCTGTAACACGCGAAAATCCGGAGGATGATGCACTTAAGCCATACGAATCAAGGCAAAAAATAGATTTGATTACCGCACTAAAAAGATATACCATTGGTGGTGCCACCCAAAACTTTAATGATAAGATTACCGGTACGCTCGAAGTAGGTAAAAAGGCTGATATAGCTGTGTTAAATGAAAATATTTTCGATGTTGATCAAGAAGAATTATTCAAGTTGAGTGTGGAAATGACATTATTTGATGGTGAGATTGTTTACAAGAAAGATCGTAACTAAGGTCTCTCGTCTGCGTTTGTAACGTGGGTGTAAAATATCATATCATAATAGATTTCATTCTATTAATGCAATCCGGTATCTACATTGCAAACGCATGCGAGTGGGCTTATTATTTACTGCAGAGCAACATAACCTCTAAAGAATTATCCATATAGCATCTTTTAGGTGCAGAGCACCGTAACTATTCTTCATCACTTAAATCATCAAAGAAATCAAAGAGATATTTTGGTTTATATGCAACATCAAGATCTTCCAACATTTTTATATACTCTTCTCTAAAACTCATTTCTTTCAAAGATAAGTGTGTTTTTAATGTTACGCTACTCCGCAGCTCAAAATCAGGAATAAATATTTGATTCTTATAGAAGTTTCGAGCCTCTGGCCCTTGTTTTATTCAACATATTTATAGAGGCAGTAACATTAATAACTTCAAAAATGTTCTCAGGAAAATGCAGCATCCGATTGATGTTTTAATTATTCGAAAATTGACACCACAAAATAACTTCGCATGGCACATCGCAATTTGGGCAGACACTATTTAACCCCTTATTCCTTCTTTTTATTAGTGATGTCCTGATTTGCCACTAATTCTGTCCCCTTTTGCATACTTACGTTTGCATAGTATCTGCTTGCTTTGTAGAAGATTAATACAAACCCACAAAAGCTATCATAAATTTAAAAAGTAAATATTATGTTCAAGAAAATCACATTAATTCTATTGACAATTCTTTTCAGTCAAGGAATTCTAAAATCGCAAACAAGTCAACTGAAGGATACAACAGTTTATACATTTGGATTCTCCACCTATCTTTCTCATACAGATATTAACGCATCAGGATTCGATATTTATAGCGATAGCGAAGGTTATACCTATGTTTCAGGAAATACCAGAGATAAAAATTTCCCTGTCACAGAAGGAGCGTATCAAACAGAACTTAAAGGAGAGGCAGATGTCTTTGTAGTAAAATTTACACCCGAAGGTAAAATAGTATTTGCCACATTAATTGGTGGTACAAAAAGAGAACATCATTCAAGTCTGACAGTGGATGAACAAGGATTTATTTATATAGTAGGAGGAACACATTCATCAGATTTTCCTGTAACCGAAGGAAGCTATGATACCAGTTTTAATGGTGAAGGACAAATAGCTGGCGATGTTTTCGTAACTAAAATCAACCCAACTGGAACTGATATCATATTTTCTACATTTATAGGAGGTGAAGCTGGAGAAACAGCAAACACAGGAGGTGTTAAGATTGATTCTAAAGGTAATATTATTATAAAAGGAACTACTCTCTCTCATGACTTTCCTCTAACCTTAGGTGTCATTGATAATAATACTAACATGCATGGTTTCCTTTCTAAATTTAGTCCCGATGGTGAAAAACTTTTATTTTCCATTTTCATTGGAAACAGCATGTATGAGGGTATTACAGGACTTGCTATTGATGACAAAGATAATATTTATATAACAGGTGCTACTTTTTCAGCAGACTTGCCTGTAACTGATGATGCTATTCGAAAAGAAATGATGTTGCCTAAAGCTCAGGGAGAAATTGATCATTATATTGCCAAAATAAACGAAAAAGGTACCAAAATTTCGTATCTAAGCTATTTCGCAGGTAGAGGATTTGCGCTTTCATATATAAAGTGGACAAAGCCAAACAGATTGATGGTATGTGGTAGTGCTATGGAAGAAGGTTTACCAGTTATAGATAATGTTATAAGTAAAAAAGGGGAAGGTGTGCAAAATTGTTTTATTTCGGTATTTAATTCTGATGATATGACCTTAGAATATTCTTCTCTGTTTGGAGGAAGTGATGCTGATAATATTTGGTCTGCATATTTTCTTAATAAAGATACGATTGTTATTGGAGGAACAACAAGTTCTGCTGATTTTCCACTTACCGAGAACGCTTTGTTTTCAGAGTATCCATCCTGCGAGAAGACCTTCAATTCCACTTTTTTTGGACGCAAAAAGTCATTTGTTTCTGTGATCGATATTAAAAATAGTAAACTCCTTTATTCAACCTACTTCGGTTCAAGTTTTATATTTAGAATTCACCCTGATAAAAATGGGGATATCAGTTTTGTTGCAGAAACAGGCCAGAAATCAGAAGCAGGAAGTACAGGTTTTCCGGTAACTAAAGATGCCAATGAACCTCCCTCTTATGCGATGGTAGGACGATTGTTATTAAATGCTATACCCGAACCAGCAAAAGAGGAACTGTCCAAAGATGTGACTGTTCCTGAGACTATTTTGGAAAGTTATTTGGCTAAATATGAATTATCTCCAGGTATGATTCTTACAGTAATTAAAAAAGATAGTCAGTTGATATTACAAATACCTAATCAAGGAGATATTCCTCTGCTTCCTAAAACCCAAACTGCTTTCTTTATAAAGGGTTCCGTGTATGAATTTTCTTTTAATGTAAATGATGCCGGAGAGGTAGAAAGTATGACAATGCATCCAGATGGGGGAGACGATGTTATTTGTAAAAAGGTAGAGGAATAGATATGAAAAGCATAAAAATTGGTTTCTTAAGCTTGCTTTTTCTTGCATTTTTATCAGCTTGTTTATCTGATGAAACAAAAGATAGTCTGGCTGAAAATCAAGCTATCTACTCGCAAACAAAATCAGAATCAAAGAAATCTGATTCCATCCATCACATCCTTACTCAAGTAGTAAATGATGGTAAAGCACCGGGAATGATTGCAGCTATTATTTCAAGTGAAGGTGTTCTCGAAATTGCTTCTGCAGGAGAGCGTAAAGCAGGTTCAGGTATTGCGTTTACTACTAATGATGTGGTGCATCTTGGTTCATGTGGAAAAGCAATGACCGCCACAATGATCGCCACTTTGGTAGCTGAGGGGAAGCTTAGTTGGGACACAAAACTGATAGAAGCTATCCCGGAACTAAAAAATAATATTCATCCTGATCTCAAGAATACTACACTTTGGCAATTACTTACTCATCGTGCCGGTATTCCTAGTGATCCAAAAGATTGGTATGCATATCCTGATAAGAATATCAAAGATAGACGATTTTCAATATTAAAGGATAATATAAAACTTGCTCCAGCATTCACTGATGGTGAATTCCATTATTCTAATTACGGATATGTAGTTGCTGCTTGTATGGCAGAACAGATAACCGGTTTAAGCTGGGAAACTTTAATGAGAGAGCGTTTATTCGAACCGCTTGGTATGACAACCGCCGGATTTGGTGATCCTGTTAAGAATGAGTCAATAGATCAACCATGGGGGCATAAAAGATCATGGATCGGGAACAAATGGAAGCCCAGTAGAGATTATTATGGTGAAGTTATAAGTCCTGCCGGTCGAGTGCATTGTAGCTTAGAAGACTGGGCTAAATTCATTTCACTTCAATTACCCGGGGAAAATACTATCCTTGATAGAACAATTCTAAATAAATTGATAGAACCTAATGGTGTTTATGCAGGCGGGTGGGTCGTCTTCCAACAGACTGAACAACCATGGGCAAAAGGAATAGTGCTAGTACATGGAGGAAGTAATGAGATATGGTATGCTTCAGTTATGGTTGCACCTAATTTAGATAGAGCTTATGTTGTAGTTACCAATTCCTGTGATTTTAGTTCAACACCTAATGTTTGCCTGGAAATAGCGAATAAGATGATTAGGATGGAATTGAATATGGCTAAAGAATAAGCATACAAAGAATTACCCAATAATATGAATCATAAAGAAGGGAAAAAATGAAAAAATCAACATTAATATTAATCGCTTTTTTGACATGTTTATCAATTTGCGGACAGGATATTTCAGGTAAATGGAATGGTATATTGAAAGTTCAAGGTGTTCAATTGAAATTGGTTTTTAATATAATCCAAACAGAAAAAGGGTATAGTTCAACAATGGATAGTCCTGATCAGGGAGCGTTAGGTATTCCTGTTACTTCTACAGGTTATGAAAATTCTGTTTTAAAACTTGAAATATCAAATACAAGTATTAAGTATGAAGGAACTTTGAATAAGGAGAATGCATTTGTTGGAACATTTATTCAAGGTAATCAATCCTTTCCGTTGGTTTTAACTAAAGGAAAAATTGAAAAAGAAAAAGTCTACAAACCACAAGAGCCAACCAAGCCATATCCATATTATTCTGAAGAGGTAAAATTTGAAAATACAAAGGATAAAATTGTATTAGCAGGAACTTTAAGCTTCCCTGAAAAAAATGGTAAATTTCCAGCTGTTATCCTGATAAGTGGAAGTGGGCCACAGAACAGAGATGAAGAATTGTTAGGACATAAACCTTTCCTTGTTTTAGCAGACCATTTAACTAAAAACGGGATTGCAGTATTAAGGTTTGATGACCGAGGAACCGCAGAGTCTACTGGTGACTTTGGAAATGCTACAACATTTGACTTTGCAACAGATGTGGAATTTGCAATAAAATATTTGCAAACAAGAAAAGAAATAAACCAAAACGAAATTGGATTAATCGGGCACAGTGAAGGAGGAATAATTGCACCAATAGTAGCTGCGAAATTTAAAGATATAAAATTTATTGTTCTTTTAGCAGGTACTGGAATACGTGGTGACCAATTACTATTATTGCAACAAGAATTGATAGGAAAAGCTTCTGGAATTAGTGAAGCTGATTTGCAAAATGCTAAAGCTATTAGTGAAGGGGCTTTTGATATTGTGTTAAAATCTAATAATACCGACTCCTTGAAAATAAAATTAACAAGCTATATTAAGCAAGCATTAAAAGATAATCCTGAATCTGAAATACCGGCAGGAATGAGTGAAGACGACTATGTGAACTTGCAAGTAACTCAATCAATAAGTCCCTGGATGAATTGCTTTATAAAATATAATCCTGCACCTATACTAGAAAAAGTTAAATGCCCTGTATTGGCTATTAATGGAGAGAAAGATTTACAAGTACCTGCAAAAGTAAATTTAAACGCTATTAAAAAAGCCTTAGAAAAGGGTGGAAATAAAAATGTTAGCACAAAAGAATTGTCAAACTTAAATCATTTATTTCAAGAATGTGAAACGGGATTACCAAGTGAATATGCATCAATAGAACAAACCTTTTCACCAATAGCATTAGAAGAAATAACAAATTGGATTTTGACACAAGTGAAATAAATACGTTGGCTAACACATGCCCAATTTAAGACAACTCAACATTAATAAAGTAAAAGAAATATAAAATGAAGAAAAAAGTTGAAAAAGAGATTATTGATTCGATGAACAAGAATCCTAATAATTGGAAAGGAATATTTTATGTTAATAGTAAAGACCCAAGAATTATAGTTCCTAAAATAAATCCATTAATGGGCTGGACTCTAAATTTTGGACACAAAATTGCAATCTCAGGTATAATAGTAATTATTCTGTTTTTAGTCGTTTATCAAGTTCTAATTTCAATTTAGGCAAATATGAAAATTATCGCTTTTATTATTTCACTAAGCTTAAGCATTAACGGCGTGTTTGCTCAAAGCAACATAGATACTTTTTTCGTAGAAACTGAAAACTTAAATAAAAAAATCTTAGTACATGACAAAAAATCACAACAAATTGATTGTCAATTAAATATGTTAATAACTTGGTGAGAATACATGTCGTAAAAACGTTATAAATAACTGGCATTCTGCATCTTAGATGAAATACTAGCAGGTATGGCACCAAGATACATGAACACCAGCAATGAGAGTAAAAATAGCATTTTAGTCTCAACTTTATCTGAAGTCTTCGGGAATAATATGAATTTAGCCCGAATTAAGTTCTTTGGCTTATTTATTTCTGCTCTTTGCAAGGTTCAGACCGTTTGTTTTGAAAAACTGGCTACTAGCTTTGAACATGATGTGAGAGTAGGTTCATCATTGAGAAGAATACAACGGTGTATGTCGGAGTATCTGTTGGATACTGATCTAATAGCACGTTTAGTATTCGCCCTGCTACCCCACAAACCACCATATCGACTGGCTCTGGATAGAACCAATTGGAAATTTGGGACAGCAAACATTAATATTTTGGTTCTTGCAATTGTATATCAGGGAGTTGCTTTCCCTGTTATGTTCACCATGATGCCTAAATTTGGTAATTCATCAACTGAAGAGCGGATTGAATTGATGCAACGTTACATAAATCTATTTGGCGCTGACACTATTGAATGCCTGTTGGCTGATCGAGAGTTTGTTGGAGATCATTGGTTAGGTTACCTCAACCACCATCAGATTCGTTATCACATTCGGATAAGAGAGAATTTCCGGGTAGACATTCCAAGAAATGGTCATCGTGTTAAGGCTTCATGGTTTTTTAACCGTTTAAAAATAGGCCAGTTTGAATTTTTACAAAGTATCGTTAGCATCAAAGGACAGCTTTGCTATCTATCTGGTTCAAAAGTAAAAAACAAAAAAGGAATCCCTGAACTTCAGATTATACCAACTATAAATTGAAGTTAGCACTACGCTGTTTATGTATAATGCCGATATAGAATTGAAGAGGTTTCAGGAGCGAAGCGATCTTAAAGCTCATTTCAATTCATAATCGGTATAATTGTTTCATTCAACAAACCCGATGAAGCCCAATCACTTTACAAAGAACGATGGCAGATCGAGACTGCATTTAAAGCGATGAAATCAAGTGACTTTAATATTGAAGACACGCACTTGACAGATTTGGAACGTGTCGAAAAGCTTTTTAGTTTGGTACTGGTGGCTTTTGTTTGGGCTTATAAAGACGGCATATACCTGGACTCAATTCGGCCTATCAAAATTAAAGCACACGGAAGAAAAGCTTATAGTCTTTTCAAATATGGATTAAACTATCTTGCAAACGTTCTGTTTAACAACGATATAGATAGATTTAAAGAATGTTGCAAATTTTTGTCATGTACTTAGCTTTATTTTTTTTGATGAAAACCCCTATTTTAAACGGCAAATAACTAAGGAAATAAAAAGGCTGTCAAGCGTGTAAAATTCAACCATCTGGTCCCCTAAGCATAGGTTGCTTACATACGGTAAGATATGTAAAATAAACGTACAATCACTGTAAATAATATTTACACTTCGCATCGTTGTTCTTTGAAAATTCAGGATGTATGTATCAGATAATAAGCAGAATACAGTTTGTGGTATAGGGATTGGCTAATCAATAGAGAATTTGGTATTTGGTATCAAATGTGTCATGTTTATTGTAAATTCAATTGTGTAATGATGAAACTCAAAAACGGTTATTTAATCGCGCTTCTCATATTTTTTTCCGGTAGCTTATGTCTAGGTCAGAATCTTATGTATGGTTCTTATGCTGTAGGCTTTAAGTATTTCAAAACCTATGATGAATCCAGACGATATATTTTAAATAATGATACCATTTACAGACCATTATTGATTCATTTTTGGTATCCATCAGAAGTGAATGTTGAAAACAACAGTTACGTTTTTAAGAACTACATCGATTTAATTTCATTACGTGAAGACTTCGATAAACCTCCTTCAGAAGTCGAAGGCAACAGTTATAATTTTATAAATGCCTATGCAGGATTTGCAAAGCAGAACTTTGGTGTAGATACAGGTCTTACTACAGAAAAAATATTAGATTATCCGGTAGCTGCCCGGTATGAGATTGCTTTAGCAAAATCAAGAGAGAAATTCCCTTTAATTATTTATACACCTTCCAATAGTAAATCAGCCGTTCAAAACCACATGCTTTGCGAGTATCTGGCAAGTCACGGTTTTATGGTTATTTCTGTTGGCTCTGCCGGCGAAAATTCTCTGAACAGGAATAATCTGCAGGAAAGTATATTAGCGCAGGTAAACGACATGGAGTTTATTCTCAACTATTTTGAGGACAAATTGAAAATCAATTATGCCAGTCTGGGTTTGATGGGTTTTAGCAGTGGAGGATTAGCTACCGCAATTTTTCAAATGAAGAATGAAAATGTTAACGCGGTATTCAGTATGGATGGAGGTCAGGAATATGGGGCTTATGTGCCGCTTTTTAAGTTAGAAGATTTTAATCTTAATAAATTAAATGTGCCCTATTGCCTGCTGGTTAATAATTATGAGAATTTTTCGATTTATCCATTCTACAATTCGATTATTTCTAAAGAAAAACAGATGTTCAGAATGCCTTATATTGACCACAATGGCTTTGTCTCTTTCTGGCGGTTTTTTGATTTATGCTCAACCAAAAACTCCATTAGCAAATTTTGCACGAGTTACGATTACATCTGTAGCACTGCCCTGGCTTTTTTTAATACATATTTAACAAATAGCCCATCCGAATTTAGGATTCAAACCACCGAATACATAAAAGCGGATACTTGTGATAATTCCATTGTTGCACAATTGAACAATACCATTTTGACCTTCAATATCGATTCTGCTATGAGATTCGTGGATAGGAATCAGGAAGTGTTCAAGAGCAAAGAAAACGAAATTAATATTCTAAGTAGGATGTTTCGTGATTCAGACGTGAATGTATCCATACAACTATTGTTATTTAATATGGAAATGCATCCGGATTCATGGAAGCCTCTTTATGAATTAGCTTATTGTTATAAAGTGAATGGAGATCTAACACTTGCAAAAGAAACGGTATTAAAAGCCCAACAATTAGATCCTGAAAACAGCGAAATAGCTCATTTGCTGGAAGAAATTAATAAGGCTGAAAAATAACGGAAATGGCTTGATCCTAATACAAATACGAAATGAAGATGAGAAAACTATCATTCCTACTTATCGCTGCATTCATCCTGGTATGCATCCAAAGTTCCTACGCACAAAATATTTATGAATTGCCATACAAACCTATGGATAAAGAATTTCTAGATTTCACAAAAACGCTTGAAGAAGTAGATGAAACTGACTATCAGAAATCCATAGACTTATGTACGGAGGCCCTTGGTCAATTTCAGGATATGAATATCAGAAACAACCTGATATTTTGGGAATTATCCTTTCATTATGCGGGTCTGAAACAATACGATAAATGTTTTGAAATACTAAAGCTGGGGCAGGACGAAGGCTTTTTCTATTATACAAGGACAGGCGATCGTGCTTTTCCTCCTTATCTCAATGAATTAGAAAAGCTTGATGGATTTGAAACATTTATGGCGAAAAATGCTGAGCTTAAAGACGCTGCAAATCAGCATAAAACCACCGAATTTATGGTTCAGTTGCCAACAAACTATGATAAAAATAAACACTATCCCCTAATGCTGATTATACATGGAGGGATTGGTAATATTCCCAATTCACAATACAAGTATCAGTCAGAAAAGCTGCAGAAAGACTTTGTTGTGGCCTATACCCAAGGTGATACTTATGCGGGTTCATTTTCCAGAGTTTATGACCATGAAAACTGGAATGCCCGGTTGGTAAATGTTTATCAGCAGATCATTTCAACCTATGCCGTCGACACCACTCAAGTCATACTAGCCGGCCCTTCAGCCGGTGGTTATCGATCGTTAATACTCGGATTATATAATGAAATTCCAGCCAAAGGACTGCTTCTTTCTTTTGCTGTTTATCCCAGAGATTTAGACAGTACATTGTTTATCAATTCTGCTGAAAGAGGGCTTAAAGTAGCCCTCCTTTGTGGTGAAGATGATTGGGCCATTCAACAACAAAAGAAACTTGGATATCAGCTAGATCAATATGGAATACGGAATCGGTTTGTGGTCTTCCCTGAAACCGGACATGAATTTCCCGAAAACTGGTCATATTATTTGGATACCTCTATTGATTATATTTTAAAAGATGATGATTGAGTGTTTTATTTCGACATGACACGCAGCTGTTTGCGATCGAAAAATGATTTTTAGAATCGATAAAACATATACTTAAGAACCAGCAAACCAAATAGGTAATGTTTAGTCTCTTGCAGAGACTATTTAAGAAATGCATAGCACCGACTAATAACCCAAAATAACCACAAATTGCGTTAACTGGTCGTTGCTGGTGGATAAGATTACATCACCGCCCATTTTGAGCATGATCTGCTTGCTTAAACTCAGTCCAACTCCCGATCCTTCATCCTTGGTGGTGTAGAAGGGTATGAAAATTTGTTCTTTTATTTCAGGAGGAATGCAAGGTCCGTTGTTGCTAATCTCCAAACGTACTGCATCCTCGCCTTGTAATAGCTTGATTGTTAACGTAGGGTTCTCCATGTTGCCCGATTGCAAAGCCTCGCATGCATTTTTGAACAGGTTAATAATTACCTGAGAGAAAAGTTTTTGGTCCGCTGAAACAATGCAACTATCGGGCATCGTCTTTTTCAGTTTTATTTTTTCAAATCCACAGTAAGTGCTTGCCGCCATGAGGTTGTTTTCAATAATTTGACATAAATCAACCTCAGCATATTTTGGTGCCGGGAGCTTAGTGAATTTGCGGTAATTGTCCACGAAACTCATGAGTCCAACGCTTCTTTCTTCAATAACTTTTAAACCTTTTATGGTGTTTGTTATGGTTTTTGGTTCGAGATCGCTGATCTCAATGGTGCGGTTATCTTTGGTAAAATAACTTGAGATGACCTGCGAAAGCGTAGTAATGGGTGCGATATTGTTCATTATTTCGTGCGACAAGGTGCGGGCGAGTTTTATCCAGGCATCCACTTCGCCGTTATCGAGCTCTTTGGTGATATCACTAACGGCCACCAGTCGGATTTTATCTTCCTGACTGATGATTTCCGATAGTTTGAATAATAGTTTCTGACCATATTTATTTTCAAAAATGGCAGATTGGCTTTGCTGGTTTTTAATGGGATGCATTAAAAATTCTGGGAGAACCGCATCAATTGCAGCCAATACATTTACGTGATGATGATCTTGTAATCCGGTAAGCTTCATGGCAGCAGGGTTTATATTGATTACCCGGCCATTTTTGTTAATTGAAAACAATCCGGTAGCTGATTGGTTGATTATCGACCGAAAATACTGTTCCTGGGTGTTTATCTCCACTTTGGTTTGCTGAAAAAGTTCGTTTAGTCGGTTGATTCCAAAATAAATATCATCAATGGCCCTGTTGCCGCTTTTTGAAGGTACCTTTAATGTAGTATCTTCGTTTTCAATCCCGAGCAGAAAAAAAGCAACCCATTGGTTTATTTTATTGAAATACTTGATAATATTTATTAGGGCAACAATGAGCAAGAACGCCGGAATTAGACTAAGTGAGTAATTTTCTTCAACGAAAAGCAAATATGAAATGGCCATCGAAAGCAAGATAATGATTGCCAAACGGATTGAAATGGATTTGTTGAAATGATTATATCTCATGGCTTCAGAGTGT
Organism: Bacteroidales bacterium; assembly: GCA_963676875.1. Taxonomy (GTDB): domain Bacteria; phylum Bacteroidota; class Bacteroidia; order Bacteroidales; family F082; genus UBA6244. Next base: position 4,538,664 of record OY781436.1, on the reverse strand, counting down.
TAAAAAGGGTGGGAGGGTTGGAGGGTTGGAGGGTTGGAGGGTTGGAAGGTTGGAGGGTTGGAGGGTTGGAAGGTTGGAGGGTAGGAAGGTTGGAGGGTAGGAGGGTTGGAAGGTTTAAGGGTAGGAGGGTGGGAAGGTTGGAGGGTTGGAGGGTGGGAAGGTTGGAGGGTTGGAGGGTAGGAAGGTTTAAGGGTAGGAGGGTGGGAAGGTAACTTGGATAAAAACAGGATGTTAAGCAGACAAAACTCTCATTGTTAATGAGAGACCCGGAATCCTCAAACTTTGTAATCTTATTCCCCATACCTAATCAATTTTATATTTCAACATTTCAAAACCTTCCCACCTTTCTAGCTTTCCTAACCCTTTCCCACCTTTCCCACCTTCCAACCTTTCCTACCTTTTCCCACCCTTTTCTTTCACCCCCAATCTGTATTCAATCATTTTCTGGATCATGGCGGATAATATTTTCGTTTCTTCAATTACATCATTAGAAATAACGACGATCTCTACTTTTTGAGCAATGATTAATTGTGTTCGGAGTTCAGCGCAGGAAGATTTGGCGATTCTTAAAAATCGAATAAATTCATTATTTGATTGACGATCATATCCTTCAGCAATATTTGAAGAAATGGAAACAGAAGATCTTTGCACCTGATCGCGGAATCCAAAATCCTTCGAATCCTTGAATAAGTTATACACCAAAACAGCCATTTCAACTCCTTTCTGCCAAATGATCAAATCCTCAAACTTTGTAATCTTATTCCCCATACCTAATCAATTTTATATTTCAACATTTCAAAACCTTCCCACCTTTCTACCTTTCCTAACCCTTTCCAACCTTTCCCACCTTTCCCACCTTCCAACCTTTCCTACCTTTCCCACCTTCCAACCTTTCCCACCTTTCCAACCTTTCCTACCCTTTCCCCCCCTTTTCTAAATCTCATATCTCTTCAATTTATTATAAAGAGTTTGGCGGGTGATACCCAAATTTTTAGCCACGTTGCTCATGTTTCCCTTCTCCTTTTTAATGCTGGCCATGATCATCGCCTTTTCCATTTCTTCGAGGGTGCTGTTTTGCAGGTTCAAATCCAGATCAGGATTATCGTTGTTCAAATTGAAACTCGATTCGCCAAGTACGCTTTCATCTGCTAAAATTACTGCTTTCTCTATGCTGTGCTGCAACTCTCTCACATTACCCGGCCAGGAGTAATTCAGTAGTTTCTGGGTGGCTTTTTGATTGATTTTCAGGCCTTGTTTGTTGTATTTGGCGCAATATTTACGGAGATAAAATTCGGCGAGCAACAGGATGTCATTTTCTCTTTCACGCAAAGGGGGCAATTTGATGGTAATGGTATTGATGCGATAAAGTAAATCTTCCCTGAAAAGGCCTTGTTGAATCATTGCACTTAAATCTTTGTTGGTGGCTGATATAAGTCGGATGTCAATGGGAACAGCCCTGCTGGTGCCCAATTTGGTTACACTTCTGTTTTGCAATACGCTAAGTATTTTAGCTTGCATCGACAAAGACAGGTTGCCAATTTCGTCCAGAAAAAGGGTGCCTTTGTTGGCGGTTTCAAATTTACCGATTCTATCTTCTTTGGCATCGGTAAAAGATCCTTTTGTGTGACCAAAAAGCTCGCTTTCGAAAAGCGATTCGCTGATTGATCCCATGTCGACACTTAACATCAGTTCGTTGGCTCTGTTAGAATATCGGTGTATTTCCTTGGCGATGAGTTCTTTTCCGGTGCCATTTTCTCCCGTGATAAAAATATTGGCATCTGTTTTGGCCACTTTCTTCACCATATTCATCACCCGTTTCATTGAATCTGATTGGCCGATGATTGACTGTACAGGTTGCTTCAATTCTTGTTTTAGTGTGGTGGCAGTGTTGATTAATGAAACATTTTCAACCCGGCTCTTTCTGAGTTTCATTGCTGCATGCAAGGTGGTGATGAGTTTGTTGTTGTTCCATGGTTTTAGAATGAAATCGAAGGCGCCTTCTTTTACGGCTTTTACAGCCAATTCAATGTCGCCAAAGGCTGTTATCATGATCACGCTTATGGTGGCGTCATATTTTTGAATTTCGTTTAACCAAAAAATACCTTCATTTCCACTATTGATTCCCGCATTGAAATTCATGTCCAGGAGCACGATGTCGAAGTTGTGCTGTTTAATTGTTGCTAGCAGACCGGCCGGATTGCTTAAGCAAAACACACTTTCGAATTCTGTTTGAAGTAGCATTTCAAGTGCGGTAAGCACACTTTTGTTGTCGTCGACGATGAGAATTTTACCCTTCATAGCGCTTTCATCCTTTTGGTTGGAGCACCGAAATTAACTAATTGTAAACTAATCAAACACCTACTGTAAAATAATTTTACAGTGATTAGTGGTTTTTGGCCAATTAAATTTTGTAAATAATAGATAATCAGCTATATATGTCTTACGGCATGGGCATTGAAAGTTGTTGGTTAACCATCTCATTCATTTAAGTCTAATTATTATTACAATGGACATACCAATAGAAAAGAAAAAGGGAATAAAAAGGAAACATATTCTGATAGCAGTTGGTGTTCTTGTTGTTGGCCTCCTCAGTTATCAGGCTTTTTTCAGGACCAATGTATCCACGTTAAATGTGGATATCGAGAAGTTAAGTGTTGAGCAAGTCAACGACGGAATTTTTCATGATTACATTACCGTTACCGGAAATGTGGAACCCATTGCCACCATCGTTCTCGATGCACGCGAAGGTGGTAGAGTGGAGGAAAAAGTAGCTGAAGAGGGTGAAGTACTAAAAAAAGGAGATATCATTTTACGTTTAAGTAATCCTGATTTAAGCCTGAGCATCCTCAACAGTGAATCGCAACTAGCCGAAAAAAGCAATTTTCTCAGAAATACCATGGTAACCATGGAGCAGGAAAAACTTCAGATAAAGCGAGAATTGCTGAACCTGGAATACGACATTGTACGTAAGAAAAGGAAATACGATCACAACAAATCCTTCTATGCCGACGATCTGATTTCCAGAGATGAGTTCCTTGAATCAGAAGAAAATTATCACTTTGCCAAAAGGAGTTATGAACTCTATGTGGAACGCCAGAAGCAAGACTCCATTTTTCGTTCCATACAGATAATGCAAATGGAGGATAACCTGCATAATATGAATTTGAACCTGAAATTAGTACGGCAACGTCAGGATAACTTAAATGTGGTGGCTCCCATAGACGGACAACTAACCGTGTTGGATGCCGAAATCGGACAATTGATTCCCAAGGGAGGCAGAATTGGTCAAATTCATGTGCTCACCTCCTTTAAGGTGGTTGCTCAAATAGACGAACATTATATCGATAAGGTAAAGGTTGGCTTAAAGGCTATACTAGAACGCCAGGATCAGGAATATCAACTGAAAATTAGAAAGGTGCTTCCTGATGTCCGCGATGGTAAGTTCTCTGTTGAGATGGTTTTTGATGGCGACATGCCTGAAAATATGCGCACCGGTCAGACCTATTATGCCCGCTTGCAACTGGGGAGTCCTCAAAAATCGTTGCTTTTACCAAAGGGTAATTTTTATCAAAAAACCGGTGGTCAGTGGATTTTTGTGTTGTCAGAAGATGGGAATTCTGCCGAAAAACGATTCATAAAAATTGGAAGACAAAATCCGAAATATTATGAACTATTGGAAGGAATAACTCCCGGAGAAAAAGTAATTGTTTCTGGTTACGATAGTTTTGGCGACAATGAGCGATTGGAATGGTAAGGTTAGCAGTTTATATAATAATTTAAAATATCAAACAATGATTAAAACAGAAAATTTAGGAAAAGTATTTCGTACCGAAGAGGTTGAAACTTATGCATTACGCAATGTAGATATTCATGTCGAAAAGGGTGAATTCGTAGCTGTTATGGGGCCATCAGGTTGTGGAAAATCAACACTCCTCAACATTATTGGTCTGCTCGATAATCCCACCGAAGGCTTGTATGCTTTTGGAGGAACAGAAGTGAGTAAATTAAAGGAAAAAGACCGTACCGACTTTCGTAAAGGCAATATTGGTTTTGTTTTTCAGAGTTTCAACCTGATCGACGAACTCAATGTGTATGATAATGTGGAACTGCCCCTATTGTACTTAAAAATGAAAGCAAGCGAAAGAGCCAAAAAAGTAAACGATGTGTTAAACCGCATGAAGATAGGACATCGTGCCAAACATTTCCCTCAGCAACTATCCGGTGGACAGCAACAACGGGTGGCCATCGCCAGGGCTGTGGTTGCCAATCCCGGTCTTATACTGGCGGATGAGCCCACAGGTAATTTGGATTCCAAAAATGGAGTTGAAGTCATGAATTTACTCTCCGAGCTCAATCAGGAAGGAGCTACAATAGTCATGGTAACTCACTCCGATCGTGATGCAGGTTATGCACACCGCGTAATCAATTTATTAGATGGCAAGGTTCTCATGGAAAAAATGAATTAAGAGATGCTGGAGGCTTTCTAACACCCACTTTAAAACCGATTTATCATGATTAAGAACTATTTAAAAATAGCCATCGCAAATATTTATAAGAGTAAAGTTTATTCTCTAATAAGTATTTCAAGCTTAGCCGTAGGAATAGCTGTATGTATTTTGCTACTGTTATATGTTGCTGACGAACTGAGCTATGATCGATACAACGAAAATTCGGATAATATCTATAGACTGTGTCAGGAAGAGCATCCATATCAGGCACCCGGAGCTGCAAGACTATTGACCGATAATCTTCCTGAAATAGTAAATTCAGCAAGGATTTTACCTCGAGATAATATTAATGTTCAGGTTGAAGATAAGCGTTTTAAAGAAGATAAAGTAGCTTGGGTTGATCCTGAACTATTCAATATTTTCTCATTTAATTTTGTCGTTGGAACTAAAGGGTCCTCCTCCTTGCAGAAACCTGGATCGATGGTCATTACCGAAAAAACGGCCAAGAAATATTTTGGCGATGAAAACCCCATCGGAAAAACCGTAAAGGTAGGTAATGAATATAACTACCTAATTACCGCAGTAATAGAGGAGATGCCCGATAATTCCCATTTCAAGTTTGATGTTTTCATGACACTTGAAGATGGGGCCATGATGTTTGGTGATGATTGGATGGACAGTTGGGGATGGTGTAATTTTCTTGTTTATTTTGAGATGCAGGACCATTTTTCCAAACCGTATGTTGAAGAAAAAATATCCCAAATGTTACAGGGCGTTGACAATCCCAATGCTCCCACCACCGCTTTTACCATTCAGAGTGTAAAGGATATTCATTTGTATTCTTCACACTTTTTAGGGGATATTCAACCTCAAAGCAGTATTGTCTATGTTTTGATTTTTTCGGCCATCGGACTATTAATCTTGTTTATTGCCAGTTTTAATTATGTTAACCTCTTTACTGCCAATGCCACAACTCGCTTAACAGAAATAAGTGTGAGGAAAACATTCGGAGCCTCCCGCAGTCGGCTGGCAGCGCAATTTATCTTTGAATCCGTATTGGTGTTTTTTGTTTCGTTTTGTGTATCTCTTGTGTTGGTAGGCCTTGCATTGCCTATTTTTAATGAGATAAGTGGAAAAGCTTTGTCATTTTCCTTTTTGGTAAATCCGAATATTATTTTTGGCCTACTTACCATGATATTGGTTGTAGGCATTTTGGCCGGATGGTATCCCGCCTTCATTCTCTCGTCTTTTAGCCCCACCGGAGTTTTAAAATCGTCCTTTAAAAGTGGTTCGGGTTTTCAAATTAAAAAACTCCTGATAGGTACTCAATTTACTATTGTCATAGCACTCATAGCTTGTGCCATCATTATGTTTCGACAGATTAGTTTTTTAGAAACCAAAAACCTTGGTTTTGATAAAGAGGCCGTCATTACTTCCATTTTCGACTTCGGTGACGAAACAAAATACAACACCCTAAAGAATGAGTTGTTAAGCAAAAGGTATGTCACCGGTGTTTCGGTTGCCAGTCGGATTCCTTCAGGCTCCCTCAGTAATCAAAGCTATGTTGTACCGGAGGGTCAAGAAGAACAATTTTTAATTCCATATGTCCATATCAATTTTGATTATTTTAAAACATTGGGCATAAAGCCAATACAGGGGCGCTTATTCTCAGAAGAGTTTAAAACAGATGTCTCAGAATCAGTTATTCTAAATAATGCTGCAGTAAAGATGTTGGGGATAAAAGGAAATCCAATAGGGCAAAATCTTAAAATTCAATGGCCCGGATCAACCAGAAAAATAGTTGGCGTTATTGGTGACGTTCATTTTGAATCACTTTACAATAAGATTAAACCCGCCGTTTTCGTAATTAATTACCCCGATGTTTACCATATCATCGTCAAGGTAATTCCGTCTGATGTAATGGGCTCAATGAAATCTGTTACGGAAATCTGTCAGGAAATTTATCCCGATGAGGTGATTGAATTTAGTTTCCTTGATTCAATACTACAACAGCGTTATCTAAAAGATTACACAACTTTTCAACTCATGGGTTTCTTTGCTGCACTCGCCATTTTGTTGGCTTGCATGGGACTCTTGGGAGTTTCCACTTTTATCATCACCAGCAGAACCAAGGAAATAGGAATACGCAAGGTCAACGGAGCCAAGGTGTTTGAAATCATACAAATGCTCAATGTTGGCTTTGTAAAATGGATTGCCGCTGCTTTTATTTTGGCCACTCCTTTGGCTTATTATGCCATGAGCAGGTGGTTGGAGAGCTTTGCCTACCAAACCAAACTTAGCTGGTGGGTGTTTGCCATTTCAGGATTACTTACCGTCATCATTGTTTTAGGCACAGTTAGTTGGGTTACATACAGGGCAGCACGCAGAAATCCGGTGGAATCGTTACGGTATGAATAAATGAAAAGGAATTAATTTTATGAGATTATACATCAATTTAAAAATCGCATTAAAAAGCATTCAAAATAACCAAGTACAATCCTTGGTGAGTGTGCTTGGTCTGGGTATTGGTTTGGGGTCGATTATTCTGATTTTAATGTTATACATGCATGAAAACTCCTTTGACAGATATATCCCTGAAAACGATCAGGTTTATAGGATAATACATGGCACCAATAGTACTACGCCATTTATCCTCGGAGAAACTGCAAAAAATGACATCCCATCAATCGTCGACTTTTTCCGTTATCATCAAGGTGGAGAATTTGAAATTCGCTTAAATGATATGGAAATTATTGAAGAACAGCGATTCGCGTGTGCAGATGCATCCCTTTTTAATATTTTGGGGATTGACTTTGTCATGGGAGGAACTGCTGAATCAAGAAATGAAGTGGCCATTTCTGAAACCATGGCGAAGAAATATTTTCCCAATGGTGATGCCATGAACAAGACACTGGAAGCACGTTTGAACAACGAATTTGTCAATCTCACTGTCTGTGGAATTTACAAGGATTTTCCATCCAATTCATCCCTGGCACCCAATTTTGTTTCTCATACGGATTTGATTGATGAATTCCTGGGTACGCAAAAAAAGCGACTTGGCGAATATGGATCTGAAGTTGAAACATTCAAAACAAACTGGGAAAGAGATGTTTGTATTACCTACGTAAAAATAAATGCAAAATCAAATGCTGAGGATGTAACAGAACAACTTCAGCGTTACAAACAAAGATTTGAAGGTGAATCGAAAAAAGAACAGGCTTTTAGCTTGCAAGCAGCAACCGATGTGTATTTGCAATCCGATGGAATAAGTGATGTTTATTCAAGACGCGGAAATGCCAACGAGTTGAAGTATTATATAGCCATTGCCCTTTTTATTCTCATCATTTCGGTTTTCAACTACATTTTTCTGACCAAAGCAAAAATGGAGGGACGCCTGAAAGAATTTGGTGTAAAAAAAGCGTTGGGCGCTTATACAACATCCATTCGCAAGCAGATGCTTTTTGAGGCCAATATTATCTCGTTTCTGAGCTTGTTACCTGCCATATTCGTTGTTATACAGGGAATGCCATTTATTAACAGCACTTTAGGACGAAATCTCGACAGTCAAATCCTCTCTGTTTGGTACACTATTCCGCTTCTAGCACTCATACCATTGCTAACAGGCTCATTTTCAGGTTTTATTGTCGGAATAAAAATTTCCGGAATTTCACCTGTACTCCTGCTAAATAAACAAAACTCAAGCCTCCCAAAGACAAAACAATGGAGCAATTCATTTCTTAGTTTCCATTTTGCCATTTTTATCATCCTGATAGTCGGTGTTTTGGTTTTGAAAAAGCAAATCAATTATTCCTTAACCAACTTTACAGCCATCAATCCGAAAAACGTGATGATTTGTGAATTGAACACCCCTGAACTTGCTCAAAAATTTGACGTCATTGAAAATCATGTCAAACAATTGCCCGGGGTCATTCGTACTGCAGGATCTACATTTATTCCTCCCTACAACTGGACCTTGCCCATTCGCTTAAGAAACCCGGAGAATAACGAGGAAATCGTGTTTGATGGTTTAATTATGGGAAAAGGTATGATGGACCTATTAGGTATTGAACTGATTGAAGGTGACTATTTTGGAGAATACAATGAAAATCAACATCAATTTATTTTTAACGAATCGGCAGCTTTAATGTACCACTTGAAAGCAGGAGAACTTTTTAATGGTTTCCATATTCAGGGAATTGTTAAAGATTTTACTGCACACACCATGCATAGTTCCATTAAACCGATGGTTATTATTCAACAGCACCCGGATAAAATGAGTCTTTTTGCCATTAAAACAACCGGTAAAACAGATGAGGAGATTAAAGCGAGCATAACAAAATTATTCGAAGAAATATCACCTGATAAAATGGTGTCCATTTATACACTTCAAGAGCAAATCAACCGTTTTTATGTCAGGGAACAGAATCAAGCTAAATTAATCAGTGCATTCTCATTGTTGGCCATTGTTTTAACCATCATGGGTTTGTTCGGGATGGTATTGAACACGGTAGCTAAAAAAACCAAGGAAATTGGCATACGGAAAGTAAACGGAGCCAAAATATCCGAAATACTCCTCATGCTAAATATAGACTTTCTCAAGTGGGTAGCCCTCGGGTATGTAATTGCCATTCCCATTGCCTGGTACACCATGAATAGTTGGCTCGAAAACTTCGCCTACAAAACTTCATTAAGCTGGTGGACTTTTGTATTAGCAGGAGCCTTGGCCTTGGGAGTAGCAGTGTTAACAGTTAGTTGGCAAAGTTGGAGAGCAGCCACCCGAAACCCTGTGGAGGCGTTGAGGTATGAATAGTTTTGATGTATCTGTAAAAAAATAGACCATGATCAATAGTATTAAATCGGCCTTTCGGAGTTTTTCCAATTTCAAGTTATATACTTTCGTCAACCTATTTGGACTAATATTGGGATTTAGTTGCTCTGCAGTTATTTTACTATATGTAAGCTTTGAATTTTCATTCGATGAATTTCATCAGGATAAAGAGCGGATTTTTCGTGTAAATGAAATATCTATAAGTACTGAGAACAAAGAAATTAGCTCATCGCTCAGAATGCCTTATGGTCCTGCTTTGAAGGAAGAAATTTCTGAAATAGAAGATGTGGTAAGGATTAGGAACAATTGGCATGTAAACACATTAAAATTTGAAGATAAACAGATTGCGCTCAAAAACGCAATTTTTGCCGATAGCAATTTATTCAACTTTTTTTCTTTTAAAATACTTTCAGGGAATCCTAAGCAACTTTTGGTGGATGAGCACAGCCTTGTGCTTACGCAAAAAATTGCCAAGCGGATCTTTGGTGACGAAAATCCATTGGGTAAAATAACCGAGTACGACAATAATTTCTATACAATAACAGGCGTTGTGGAAGACGTACCATTAAATTCTCATATTCAGTTTGATGCTGTTTTTCCAATGGAAACCTTAATTGGTGAGCCCGATGTAGTTGTTGGTTGGGATGGCGGAATAGCTGCCACAACTTTTGTTAAGCTTTATTCAAGCGAATTAAAAACAAGCGTTGAGGAAAAATTGCCGGGTTTTTTGTGGGAGAAAGTAAACAAGAAGAATAAAGATATCGGTTTTGTTAGCCAATTCTATTTAGAACCCTTAGGTCAAATACATTTATTCTCTGACGTAGATTGGGATAGCAATAAAAAGGATGGAAAATATGTAATGATTTTATTGTTCATTGGATGTTTAATTTTATTCATTGCCATTATCAATTATCTTTTCATATCTACGGGGACCTTAACCCTTCGGCTGAAAGAATTTAGCATCAAGAACTATTTTGGATTAGGTGATTCGGGAATTGCAAAACAGATTTACCTTGAGTCCTTACTGCTATTTTTAATTGCAGGATTGGCTTCGATTATCCTGATCTATGAGTTTATCAATCCTATTTCTCAGTTATTTAATGCGGATTTTCTATGGATTCAAGTAAAGAAAAACTGGATTCTGATAGTCGTTGCTTTAATTGCCATTAGTGGCATTACCAGTTTAATTCAATTTGCCGGCTTCAAAAGAAAAATAGTCATGACCCAAGTAGGAAGCTATTTTTCTTTGCCTTTTAGAGGTAAAAAGTTAGTCTATATTTCTGCTTTGCAGTTTTGTATTACCATAGGACTTATCTCCTCCATGCTAATTGTTTATAAGCAGTTAAATTTTGCTTTGCATAAAGATCTGGGTTTTATGACTGAAAACATGATTAATGTCTCCCATGGATCTGTTGGCGCAAAACAAAAAGTGCTTATCGAAGAAATTAAGAAATTGCCGGGTGTTATCAATGCTTCTGCGAGTTTTGGAATACCCGGGTTGGAAACTACGACAAATGGTTACCAACCTGAAGGAACAGAACAACCGCACATGTTTAATGCCCTCTATGTTGATGATAACTTCTTTAACACCTTTGGATTGGAATTGCTTGAGGGAAGAAATTTTAGAGCGGGCGAGAACACCGATACAAAAGCGTTTATCGTAAACGAAACCTTGGCCAAGCAATTGAATTGGAAAAATGCTGTCGGAAAATCGATGTTTAGAGAGGAGAATTATGAGATTATTGGGGTGGTAAAAGATTTTCATGTGGGATTGATTTACAGTAAAATACCGCCTTTAATTATTTCAAAAGAATGGGCAGAAAGTTTCTATTCCCTATCCATAGCGTTAAAACCAGGAGAAACTCAGAAAACCATTGAAGAGATAAAAAGCCTGTGGAAAAACATGATGCCCGGTGTTCCTTTCAACTATTCGTTTATGGATACGAAATTCGAAAGTTTGTATGCCGAGATAAAACAAACGGCAACCATACTATTTCTGTTTACCAGCATATCTATTCTCATATCCATATTGGGTTTATTTGGCATTACATTTTTATTGATGAATAGCAAGGTGAAAGAAATTGGCATTCGCAAAGTAAATGGAGCCGCCGTTTTTGAAATAGTGAAAATGCTGAATTACAACTTTTTAAAATGGGTTGTCGTGGCTTTTGTTATTGCGGTTCCCATTTCATGGTATGTCATGAGCAGATGGTTGAACGACTTTGCTTATAGAATTGAACTTAGTTGGTGGATTTTTGCATTGGCCGGAATCATCGCCTTTTTGATCGCACTAATAACGGTAAGTTGGCTAACAATCAAGGCGGCCCGAAGGAATCCCGTGGAGTCGTTGAGGTATGAGTAAAGGTGTGTGGATTGGAGATGCTATTAGCGTCCTGAAAATGAAATAATGATAAATAATATGTTTAAAAGCGACTAAAATTAACGACAAAAATAATTTGATTTTTTTGTTAACAATCTATAAATTATATTTTTATGAAAGCAATACACTTCCAATTTGTCCTCATCACATTCATTCTAATGGCATTGTCAAATATTTCTTTTGCAGATTCCGGCGGACCCTTAAAACCGGAACAAGCGGCCTACGATGTAACCTACTATAATTTAGATTTGAGTATTGATCCAGAGACTCAGACCATAGATGGTTCACTATTGTGTCAAGTGACCGTCATCGACCCCATTGATATTCTTTTATTGGATTTGGATGATGTTTTTCTTGTTTCAAATATTGAAATGAGTATTAATAATTCAAATTTTCAGCAGGTAGCTTATACGCATCAAAACGAGCTCCTGGAATTTAATATTCCGGAAAATGTTAATACTGATGACGTGATTAGCTGTAAAATATTCTATAGTGGTACACCGCGAACTGGCAATGGATTAACTGGTTTTGTCTGGGATACTACATCAGTTGGTCAGCCATGGATAGGTGTGGCTTGTGAATTTGAGGGTGGAGATATATGGTGGCCTTGTAAAGATCACCCGTCGGATGAACCAGATTCTATGAATATAAGCCTTACAGTGCCTCATCCTTTGTTGTGTGTATCCAATGGTCAGTACTTAGGATTTGAGGATAATGGCGATAATACATCAACCTATCATTGGTTTGTATCTGTTCCTATCAATAATTATAATGTGACTTTTTATGCTGCCGATTTCTTGTTGATTGAAGATGAATATGAAAGCACCATCGGCAATGATATTCCTTTTAGATTTTGGGTGCTACCTGAGGATTATGAGACTGCAGTAAATCATATGGATGTCTTCCAACAAGAATTTGACTTTATGGAAGAAATTTGTGGCCCTTTTCCATTCGGAACGGATAAACACGGTTGGGCACAAGCGCCTTATTGGGGCATGGAACACCAAACTATCATTGCCTACGGCCATGATTTTACCATCAATGAATGGGGGTACGACTATATACATTTGCATGAGTTAGCCCACGAATGGTGGGGTAATTTGTTGACTGCCAAGAACTGGGCCGATATATGGATACACGAAGGAATTGCAACTTACACTGAGGCTTTGTATGTGGAGCGACTATCCGGAATGGAATCCTATTTCGATTTTATGAGAGATCATCAACCTATTTTTAATCCTTCTCCATTGGCTCCATATGAAGAAATGACTGCTGAAAATGCATTTAGCTTTCTCGATCCATACACCAGAGGAGCCAGTGTGATGCACACGTTACGATATCATCTAGGCGACGATCAATTCTTTGAATTATTAAAAAGATGGGCCTATCCCGATCCTGATGATTTAGGAAATGAGGATGGAAGGCAATGCAGATTGGTCGATACAGAAGATTTAAAAATCCAGGCAGAGGAGGTTGCAGGTGTTGAGTTAGACCCATTCTGGTCTGTCTTTTTCAGAGAGTCTAGCTTCCCACAATTGAGCGTAACCAGAGAAACTGACCAAACAAGTTTTGAATGGTTAACTGAGCAGAATGTTCCGTTAGATCTAAATGTTCCCATTACGATTAATGGTGACGCATATACAGTAGAAATGGTAAACGGATATGGGACTGTAGCCATGAGCCTGGCTGATGATCTCGTGATTGACCCCAACGATTGGATTTTAATGCGAGACCCTGAAATAATAGTTGGGATAGACGAATTGAGTTTTAATGAATCTGAGAATCAATTGATGCAGAATTATCCTAATCCCTTCACCGGTAATACGGTTGTTGAATTTTATTTAAGCAAATCTCAACACGCTAAAGTTTGTATTTATGATCAGTTGGGTAACAGACTTTTTACGCTGACTAATCAAGTTCATATAAAGGGTAAGCATCAAATTAGTTTTGATAATGGTGAGTTGCCTGCCGGCTTATATTATTACCGATTGATATCAGATGAAGGAATAATTAGTAAAAAGTTGCAAATTATAGATTAAAGAATCCGCCCGCTGACAAGGTGGTCTTGAAAAAGCCCCAATAAGGGACCAAAGTCGAGCGCTTGTTACTTATCAAAAGTAGCAGCCCATGTTAATCCGGTTAATGCGTTAAAATATGAACAATCGATAATTAATTTGATATGATTAATAAAAGTATAAAAATAGCCTTCCAACGCTTACTCATGTTTAAAGCCTATTCGGCCATCAATATTGGAGGTCTGGGTATTGCCATGGCTGTTAGTTTGGCCATTCTGTTATTTACGTTTCATCATTTTAGTTTCGACAAATATATCCCCAATGGTGAAAATAGCTATCGCATTATTACCCGATATGGTGATGGAACCTACAACACAAACACCTTTGCAGCTTTTGATGATGTTTTAGGTGATTATCCGGAAATTGAGTCACATACAACAATTTACAACAAGCATAATATTGAAGATGTATTTGTAAATGGGGCTAAAATTAAGTCAACGGACGCCGCCTTTGTCAACCAATCGTTTCTGGATTATTTTTCGATAAACGTGATTTCCGGAAACTGCGAGTCCATCAACGAACCTAACACGATGATGGTAACACCCGGGTTTGCATCAAAACTATACCCTAACAGCGACCCTTTGGGAAAAACAGTGATGTTGCGCTCATTCACAGCCAATCAGGACAGCCTGATTGTGTATACCATAACTGCCATAATAGAACCATTGCCCGAAGCGTCGCATATAAAAATCGACCTATTACTTTCTCAGAAAGGACATTTCGAGCCAACCGTGAAAAATGTGAAGTCACGTAAAGTCTTCGGTGGTGTGGTTTATGTAAAATTATACCCTCATGTTGATATTCCTGCTTTGGAGAAGAGTCTTCAAACAAAATTGGAACCGATTTTGGGTGCAGTGCATGGTCCGCCATTGGAGGCCATAAATCATCATTTGCAACCTGTGGGCGATATACATTTTACACAGGGCTTATCGGACGAAAAGCAGCCAACCATTCGCCGTTCGTCGCTCAATATTCTGCTGTTGGTAGGCTTTTTAATATTTGTTATAGCCATAGTAAATTTCGTTATTATGCACATTGCCAGAAGTACCTACTACCGGAAATCGACTTTGATTATCAGGTCGTTGGGTGGGAATAAAAACCATCTGTTTTTACAAACAGCCATTGAGGTCCTATTGTCGGTAAGCCTTGGTTTTCTAATTGCTTTTACTCTGTTGGTCAGCCTAAAGTTATATCTTGCCAAGCACTATTTCGACCAATGGGAAATTCCATTTCAAAGTGTTGAATTTTGGGTTATTTCTACTTGTTCGTTTTTGGTAGTTGTGGCGGTAGTATCTGTTCTCAGTTCATTAAACATTGTAAAAACGCAAACCATTATAAAGGAATATGTTCAGCCTGTGGGAATGAAGGTGGCCATACCATTGGTTGTCTTCCAGTTTGTTATGGTTATTGCCCTGACAGGTTTTGCTTTGCTGGTCAACAAACAAATGAATTATATTCAGCATAAGGAATTGGGCTATTCCGGCGAGAATGTTGTAGCAATTAGAATACCCCAGGTAAATGAAAAGATAAAACTATTCCGGGCCGAGCTGTTAAAGGAACCAAGTATTACGAGCACGGCTACAGCTAATCATTATCCGGGAAGCAAATTTCAGGATATGACCTTTACAGCAGGAGAGCATTCATTCCCGTTTAAGTTTGGTTTTATCGATAAATATGCCATACAAACATTGAAAATCAAACCTATACTTTATACTACTGATCTTAAAGAGCATGCAACGGACGGGTGGATTATTAACCGAACATTCTACAACAAATTGAAGTCCGTGTTTTCTGACGAACAGATAGCTACAGGAAATTTTTCTGACAACAGGAGCCCTTCCGATGAAGCTGATCTTACCGACTTTAAAATCATAGGTGTGGTGGACGATTTTCACTATACTTCACTCCATTCTGAAATAGAGAATTTTGCCTTTTTTGTGCGGGGACCCAACGATCGGGTCAACAGATATGTCCTGGCCCGTTTTGAGCCAAATAAAACAAAGGAAACCATTGCCGCGATTCATAATAAAATGGAAGAAATTTATCCCGGTCAACCGGTTGTTTATTCATTCCTCGACCAACAAATGAATGCTCAATACGCTTCTGAGCTGTTATTGTTAAAACTCATCAATGCGTTTTCTTTTTTGGCCATTATTGTAGCTTGCCTCGGGCTTTTGGGGCTTTCCATATTCATGACCGAAAAGCGCACAAAGGAAATAGGGATAAGAAAGGTGAATGGAGCCAAAACGATAGAAATACTTGTTCTGCTGAACAAAGATTTTATTCGGTGGGTAGTTATTGCCTTTGTAATAGCCACGCCATTAGCCTATTATAGTTCCTATAAGTGGTTGCAGAATTTTGCTTTTAAAACCGAAATTAGTTGGTGGATCTTTGCTTTGTCAGGTCTGCTTGCCATTATAATTGCTTTAATAACAGTAAGTTGGCAAACCTACACCGCCTCCCGAAGGAATCCGGTGGAGTCGCTACGGTATGAGTAAGTCACCGGGAAGGCATATTTGGGTTATGGCATGGCAAATATGGACGAGGGCGTGTCCACTAGTGGGAGCAAGGGCATCCTCGTAACCGCTGGGCTCAAAGGAGTAGGAGAGGGGATCGGTAGTTAATTTAAGATAAAACTAAAAAACCTGAGGTGAGCAATCACCTCAGGTTTTCTTTCTTAAGTTTTACAATGGAAATTAGCCTTATTGCTTCAAAGCCATATTTATTTTATCCACACTCTCCTTGGCATCTCCGTAGAGCATATCCGTGTTTTCTTTATAAAATAAGGGGTTTTGAACGCCGGCATAACCCGTGGCCATGGAACGCTTCATTACAATGACATTTTTGGCATTCCATACCTGGATGACCGGCATGCCGTAAATGGGGCTCGTATCGTCTTCTTCAGCGCCCGGATTTACGATATCATTGGCTCCAATAACCATGACCACATCTGTATCCGGAAGATCATGATTCACCTCCTCCATCTCCATGACGATATCGTAGCTCACATTGGCCTCAGCCAATAATACATTCATATGTCCCGGTAATCTACCTGCAACCGGATGAATGCCAAACTGTACTTTGGTTCCATTCTTTTGTAGTAAGTCCACCAATTCTTTCACAGGATATTGAGCTTTGGCCACAGCCATTCCGTAACCGGGAACAATAACTACCGATTTGGCTTCTTTCAATAATCCGGCCAATTCTTCATGAGTGGTTGCTGTTACCTCTCCTTCGATGGCTTTGGCTTCGCCTTGTGGGGTATCACCAAATCCGCCAAAAATAACGGAGAGGAAGCTTCTATTCATGGCTTCGCACATAATGATAGAGAGGATGGCTCCGGAGCTACCTACCAATGCACCGGTTACAATGAGTAAGTCGTTACCCAACATAAACCCGGCTGCTGCCGCTGCCCATCCTGAATACGAATTGAGCATGCTGACTACCACCGGCATATCTGCGCCACCAATAGCCATCACCAACATCACCCCAATAAACGATGCAATGGCCGTCATGATATAGAGGTACATTAATCCATCGGTACCGGGCTCCATGGCAAACAAAACCCCTAAAACAATGGTAATAATGACCAGGATAATATTGACAATATGTCTTCCTTTATAAGCCAAAGGCTTACTCATGATTTTACCATCCAGCTTTCCCCAGGCTACAATAGAACCCGTAAAAGTGATGGCTCCAATAAAGACGCCAATAAATACTTCCACCAGGTGTATGGTGTGTTCTGCACCAACCAGAAGATGAGTTTCAGGATCAAGGTAAGAACCAAATCCCACCAGTACGGCTGCCAATCCCACAAAGCTGTGGAGGATGGCTACCAATTGTGGCATGGAAGTCATTTCTACCTTTCGTGCTACTATTATACCGATTACCGAAGCAATGGCAATAGCTATGAGTATGTATATATGGCCTTCGACTTTATCCCCTAAAACGGTGGAGAGAACAGCGATAGCCATACCAATGATTCCGTATAAAACGCCTCTCTTTGCTGATTCTTGTGACGCTAATCCGCCTAAGCTTAGTATAAATAGAATACTGGCGAAGAGGTATGCTGCCGTTTGAATTTGTGCTGTTATCATATCTCCTCCTATTTTCTAAACATTTTCAACATACGATGTGTTACAAAGAAACCACCCACAATATTGATGCTGGCCACCAAAATAGCTACAAAAGCAATGATGGTAATGGGGTCGGAGAGATTACCGGTGGTTTGTAATAAACCTCCAATAATGATGATGCCGCTAATGGCATTGGTAACCGCCATGAGAGGCGTGTGAAGCGCGTGTGAAACATTCCAGATGACCTGCCAGCCTACAAAAACAGCCAGCACAAATACGGTGAAATGCCCCATAAAATCAGCAGGAGCAACTTTGCCTAATAGGAAGAGTAAGGCGCCAATGACTGCCAAACTAACGATAGTGGAAGCAGCTTTCTTTTTAGAAATTTCTTCAGGTGTTGGGCCTGACTTGATGGGCTTAACCTCCTCCGTTTTTTTGGCTTGCGGACTCACAGGAAGTGGTTTGGGCGGCCAATTGATCTTACCATTATAGGTGACCATGGCACGGCTTACCACATCATCATCCATGTCTATGTTGAAATTGTCATTCTTACCCATATCATCGAGCAAATGACAAAGATTATTTCCATATAACTGACTGGCTTGATTGGGGAGTTGATCCAATTTGCCCACTATGGTTATGCCGTTATCAGTTTTGATTACTTCGCCATTTTTTGTGAGAACACAATTACCTCCTGTGGAAGCTGCCAAATCAACAATAACAGAGCCGGGTTTCATGGCTGCCACATGATAATCAAGTATCAACTTTGGCGCCTCACGCCCAGGTATTTGAGCCGTGGTGATGATGATATCTACTTCTTTAGCCTGCTGCATAAACAGCTCCATCTCCGCATCGATAAAGGCTTGACTCATCACCTTAGAATAGCCCGAATCTGTGGAACCATCCTCCTCTATTTCAACCGTGAGGAACTGGGCACCCATACTTTGGATTTGTTCAGCTACCTCTTTTCGGGTATCGAAAGCCCTTACTATGGCACCCAGACTATTGGCTGTTCCAATGGCAGCTAGTCCGGCTACTCCTGCACCTATTACCAATATCTTTGCAGGATCTACTTTACCTGCAGCAGTAATCTGTCCATTAAGAAAGCGTCCAAAATAATTGGCACTTTCAATAACAGATCGATAACCCGCAATATTGGCCATAGAGGAAAGCACATCCATTTTCTGAGCCCGCGAAATACGCGGAATGGCATCCATGGCGATGGCATTGATCTTTTTAGCTGCCAGTAATTTGAGAAGTTCGGGATTTTGAGCCGGCCACAAGTAACTCAGGGTTACTGTCTCCGGTTTCATGAGTTCTATTTCCGATTCGGTAGGAGCAAGTACTTTAAGCACAATGTCTGCTGTCTTGTAGAGTTCTTTGGCATTTGCTACTAAGTGTGCACCTGCATCTTCAAACTCTTTGTCGGCATAATTTGCTCTTTCTCCGGCTCCTTTTTCAATAAAAACAGTGAAGCCTTGCTTTTGCATACGCTGCACTGTTTTAGGAGTAGCCGCAACACGTAATTCCTGTTGTGACAACTCTACTGGGATACCAATATTCATAGATAAATTGTATAAATGGATTTTTATTTGACACAAATATAGCGATGTTTTTCTTTGGGTGTTTGATTTGACCGGATGTTAGTTAATTTTTGAAATGAGGCTTGATGGGAAGGGTTGATGATGATGTTGTTGGCCTGTAAGAAAAATGACATCAATATGTATTCATGATATGAGTGGATATTCCAGTGATACTGACCCCACTCTGTGCGTAGTTTCATGCCTTAGGCAGACAAGTGCAACTACGCTTTCCTATCTTCATAATATTTATCTTTGTGCTATCTATGTCAGAAAGTTATCAAATAAGGGATCAAAATGCGGTACATTTTTTAACATTCCAGGTGGTAGGCTGGGCAGATATCTTTACACGCAAGCGTTATCGCGATATACTGATTGAGAGTTTTAACTACTGCAGGACTTATAAAAACTTAAATTGCATACTTATGTTATTATGAGCAACAATTGGCACTGTATTTTGAGTTTGGAAAACAACCTGTCGGATATTGTGAGGGATTATAAAAAGTACACATCAAAAGTCATTTTAAAGGCAATTAAAGAACAGCCAGAAAGCAGAAGAGACTATATTCATCAAAATCCTGTCAGGGCAGGAATTGTTGAGTGTGAGCATGATTATTTGAATTCAAATGCCGGAAATTTTTCAGAACTTAGCGGGCTGATTGAGATAGATACGTTGTAATAGAACAGCGTAGTTGCAAACTAGGCTGAGTGGGGGTTGGTTTGTTTTGTGCTATGTACTTTACTGGTTTAGCATTTCGCCTATTTTGTACCAATAATAGAAAGCTTCAATACTGGATTTTTTGAGTTTATTAAGTTTTGTTGGTAGTGGCTCCTTAATGACGGCCTCACGCAGTTCTTCAATTTTTAGTGGATCAAAATGATCAATGAATGAAATTCCCTTGCCGATCAAAACAGATAAATAGGCTGCTTTGGCTGCATTGGCTATGGCGCTATCGATATTGTATTTTTCGCTGTGAATAAAACTTTGTATTCTTTTAGTCCCGGTTTGAAGTAACTTGAAAGTCGCCGGTTCTATGTGACCTCTCAGACATAAAGTAAGTGATGTTTGATAAATATCATCAAGAACCTGATCAATATTTTGTGAATCCAGGTTTCTGTATTGCAATTCAATGGCAGCAAATTTCTTAAACGTTTCGGAAACGACTGTTAGATCGTTTGTTACATCAAACAGGGAGGCAATGTCGTAGAGTTGCTTTATGATTTCCATTGAACAGTCCTTCGTGCCTTTGAAATAGGGTATTCCGGTTGTGTTTGGAGCAAAAGCCGTTAATTTATCTCCTAACAAATCGGCTATGCCTGGGACATTTACCATTACCGGCTCTCCATACAATTTTAAGAAACGACTTTGAATGGGTATAGGTTTAACCTTAAGATAATGAATGTCTTCAAACATGACATCTAAAAGGATGGATTCCGTTTCGGAATTGGTAATATAAATTACCTGATAAAAGAATTTTGCATGTGTTTTGGGTATGTTGTGAGCGGTAATTCTTTCGACTAACTTTACTTCGTCAAAACCGTATTCCTGAGCGTATTGTTGAATAAATTCCTCTATGTTTGTTCCAGGGGGACAAATAATGTCAATATCAATGGAAAGCCTTTTGGCACTATCCAGGTGAAGCATTAAGGCGGTACCACCCTTAAACACAAATGGACAACCTGATTAAACCAGTGATTCAAGCAAAGAGAATGCTCTGATTGATTTCTCGATAAGTGTAATATCTGAATAGTTATTTTCAGCAGCTACCTGCTTCATCCACCCAATGGTTCTGCTATCTGGATGAATCATAATTTGTTTTCGTTTAACAATTGTTCTACCTCTTGTTTTCTTCCCCTTCGATTAGCATAGCGCAATAATTTGTTCTTATTCACCGGATGTCTTTCGAAAATCGTGGTGTATACGTAGTTTATTTCCGAACCTTGCAGAAAGGAAAATTCCACATCTCCAATGATGTCGACGAGAATTTTCTCGATTGTGGGAGTGTAAAAACCTTCAACCTTCCGGAGTGGGGATTCGGATATTAACGGGCGAACAATTATCGCTTCGTTGGTGTTAATATACCGTTCGAAGTCTGTTAGCGAGGGCATTAGAAAAACCAGCTTATTGCTTTCGGAGTTCAAGAGGTTGAAAACTGATTCGACTGCCTCACGTTCTACATCGACAAATGTAAGATTCAGGTTTGGTATGTGGCGCATGTATGGCAAAAGGACGGAACCCGACCATATGCAATAATCAATAAATGGAAATTGAGTTTTTATTTGTTGATTGATTCTTTTTGTTTCTTCAGAATATATTATCGAGAAATCGCTGTTGGCCTTTTCAGGTAACGCATAAACGCCACGTTCAAGGCGAATTAGCTGACCTGATTTTATTAATCGATTGAGTTGCTCCGATAATGAACCCGGGGAGTTCATCTGATTAAAATTCATCAATTTAGTTATCAGCTCTTTACGAGTGAAGACTTTGTGGGTGAAAGCGAAATTTAATATGTCATTAGTTGATGCCATAGCATATGATTAATGAGCAAATATATCACAAATATGGCAATAGATGTGTTTTATTGCCAGAATTGTGACAATAAACGCTGATGGCTTATTTGGTGGATAGTGGTTGGGGGCTGGTGAATGGGAAGGCTTTTGGCTGGCTGGCGCGTGAGTAATGGGACGCAGATGACGGAGATATGTATGATGGGTTATGATTTGCTGGCTTGCGAGAGTTAAGTGGGACATGAATAATAACTAATATGTTGATTTACAGTGATTATTAGCAGAAATATAAAACCACTTCTCGAAGTGGTTTTATGGGTAGTAGAGGAGAGTTGTTTGCAAGCGTTACAAAACCAGCAAAAGAAAACGGTCTGTATTGTATTGATATATAAATAGATAGTGAATCTTTGCAGGTTTTGCAATTTCACCCCCCACACTAAGCGTAGTTTGTCCAAATAAAAAGAGTCCCTAAGCATAGTTTCATGCCTTAGGCAGACGAGTGTATCTACACTATCCTATCATCATTCTTTATCTTTGTACTATCTATGTCAGAAAGTTATCAAATAAGCGATCAAAATGTCGTACATTTTTTAACCTATAGTCAGGGCAGGAATTGTTGAGTTTGAGCATGATTATTTGTATTCAAATGCCGGAAATTTTTCAGACCTTAGCGGGCTGATTGAGATAGATACGTTGTAAAAGAACAGCGTAGTTGCAAACTTCGCTGAGTGGGGGACCAAATTATACAGTGGAAAATCCAACCAAAACTGTTCAATCCCCATATACAGGACGATTGACTACCTGTGGCTTAGCCCAACAGGGTTTAAAACTCATTTGAGCGGGTACTTTCACTAAATTCCGGAGTTGATTTACAGGCTGTGGGTGATGTTTTCCTCCCGGCCTGTTTTTTTGGGGCTCAACTGAGCCTTAAAACCTATTATGTTAGCGTTTCGTTGTTATTCGTCTATTTTTTTCTTTTCCTCTACGTAAACATTGTCATTCAACTTCTTTAATGCTTTCATAAAGTCTTTTTCATTCAGTACTGTCAATTGATATATTGCAATTTCCTTTAATTTGGTAAATCGTAGACTTTTATCAACTTGCTCTTTAATCATTTGAGCATTTAAAGTTTCAAGATTTGATAAAATCGCTAATTCATTTATACTTGCAATGTCTCTAATGTTCATAGATTTCTTGGCTAAATCAGGATTTGCATCTCTCCAATCTTTTGCTGTACAATTAAAAAGGGCAACATTCAATAAATCAGCTTCTTCTGCATAAGCAATCCATTCTTTATCTTTCTCGTAATTTTTCTTTGGAATAATGAAGTTTTTAACAGCTTCTGTATGAATATGATAATTAGTTTTACTTAAAATCCTTTTAACATTCCATTCAAGATTATATTGATTTGTTTCAACTTCTTTTAATCTTTGGTATTCTGTAATCAGATAAAGTTTGAATGTTGGACTTAACCACGAAGCAAATTCAAAAGCAATGTCTTTATGAGCATAAGTTCCTCCATATCTTCCTGATTTGGAAATTATTCCAATTGAATTTGTTGCTTCAATCCATTTCTTTGGGGTAAGAGTAAAACTATTTGAGCCTGCTTCATTTTTAAAGGCATCGAATTCGATGCTTTTAAAATTTGGGTTTCTTAATTCTTCCCATAATCCTAAAAATTCAATTGTACTTCTTGTTCTCATCCAGTTTTGGATGATATAATTTGTTCTTTCAGAATCTCGGAATTTAGCCATATCTGTCAATGAAATATACTCTTCTTCGTCTTGTTTATACAAAACGACCTCTAATTCATTAACATTCAGTTTAGTTTTGCTCATATATTTATCCCTTTTTAAAAGCTTATAGGTAATACAAATCTTGCAAATTTTGACAATGTTTCTGCCGTGTCACAATGAACGCTAACGGTTTTGCGGTATGAAACGGTTGGGTTTTCGGAGTGCGTTCGTATCCACCGTGGAAAAAGTTGATGCGAGAACAAATGCTCGCAAACTACTGAATCCCAACTGTTTTATGACCGCATGTGTGTGCCCTGCATGAGCAGCGCACACCCACTCGGAAGCTTTAGAAAAAGTTCAAAAATACAAATTTTCTATAGTAACGAGATGGGTGATTTTTTTTCCAGAGGGTGCAAGTCCCTTACACGCTCAGGTAACGCTGGGAAGTGTTAGTAAGTCGCAAGGTGGTTAAGGGTGACCTTTACACTGAAGGAAGCGAGACTACAAAATCCGGTACTGACGAACAGGAACGGTATATGAGGCATAATTGTTTAGGGTAAGTAAGCACATCATTACAACGCCCGAACAGCTCCGGTGAACAATTATGTAGATACCGCAGGGATTGGAGGAAGGAAAAAGCTCTTACCGGGGGAGATCTTGGAATAGACTAGGTTTCTATGAGCCAAGAAGTCAGCAGAAGTCATAGTAGTTAGCGGTAACGAGCCGGCATTAGAACGGAGGTCTCACAAGATAGCAAAGGACTGAACGTTAGGTTGTCTTGAATTTGATCAGGAGGTTCAAACTTAGAGTTTGCCAGCCTTTTCTTAAATAAAGACAAAGGTATCATTGGTGTAAAGAGCGATGATACTGATACCTGACGAACCGCCGTATACGAGACCCGTACGTACGGTGGTGTGAGAGGCATACTCCGTCAGTTAATTCTGGCGGAGCCGTCTACTCGATTGTAGCCAGTTTTTATTAATATAGTCCTGATTTTTCCCACTTTTCTTTTTCAGTATTCCAAACCTTTAGTTTTATCCAATTTCCATTTTTATCATAAATATATATCTTAAATGGTTCTCCTTCACTTGTATAACAATACCATTTGCCAACTTGATGTCCATTTTTATAGAACCCCTTTTGGTAAATAACACCATTTTCATGTAGTGCAACATAATACCCATCAACCGTTTTCCCATCAATTTTAAAGTATTTTACCCAAATTGCTCCATTTTCATGATATTGTTCATACCACCCATTTTGTTTCCCATTTTTATATGGAACTTGATAGAACAACTTACCATTTTTATGAAATACTTGAACTATTGAGTCTGCACTCAAAGTATCCATTATTACTTTTTTCTCCAGTCCATAACTACATTGTATGAAGCAAAAGAATAATATTATTAAATATGTTAATCTCATTTTTCTAAATTGGCTACAACGTATTGGGCTATGAGCCGTTGCATCCCGAAGGGCGCTATGGCTTATGGGCCCGTGTTGTAGTGCGTATTTTTATTTTTCTTATTGTATTGTTTTTTTGAGTCGTACTTAACAAATATTGTCAACCCTAATCCTATAAATATCTCCCAAATTAAAATAATCTTTCCAAGATTCAACTCCTTCGAGTGAGATGTTTTAAAAAGATAATCACTAGTCATAGTACTTATTACGCCCAAAACAATAATTAATAAATAAGAATTTATTTTATTCTCAATTGGATAAAATTGGTCTAATACTACTGTGAACAAAAAGGATGATAATATTCCTAAAATAACAACTCCTGTTTTATCCGTATTGGAATTATTTAATATTCCTAGTCCTAATCCAATTGTCATTATCACAATCCATAATAATATCATTAAAATAGGAAACGTCAATAAAGCAATTAATTGTCTACGAGATTTATCAAATTGAGGAATAGTCAAGGCTAAGCCAAATAAAAGCCCTGGTAACAACAAAATAATTAATGGATGTGAATATGTATTTATAAAAAACATGATTACACCAAAGATTAGAATTAGTCCTAAAGTTACTATTCGTTTATTTAATATTTGATTTATTTTTATCAATCGTTCTGTTTTTCTCAATATGCACTACAACGGCTCGAATATGCGTAGTGCGGGATTTCAAGGCACATCACTATCAAACCGCTACAATGTTTAGTAAATGCTTTAAAGTTCAAATTACCGACAGCGCCCCGCATTACGTATATTTATTGTGTGTGCCCTGCATGAGCAGCGCACACCCACTCGTAAGCTTTAGAAAAAATTCAAAAATACAAATTTTCTTTAGTAACGAGATGGGTGATTTTTTTTTCCAGAGGGTGCAAGTCCCTTACACGCTCAGGTAACGCTGGGAAGTGTTAGTAAGTCGCAAGGTGGTTAAGGGTGACCTTTACACTGAAGGAAGCGAGACTACAAAATCCGGTACTGACGAACAGGAACGGTATATGAGGCATAATTGTTTAGGGTAAGTAAGCACATCTTTACAACGCCCGACGAGCTCCAGTGAACAATTATGTAGATGCCGCAGGAATTGGATGAAGGAAAAAGCTCTTACCGGGGGAGATCTTGGAATAGACTAGGTTTCTATGAGCCAAGAAGTCAGCAGAAGTCATAGTAGTTAGCGGTAACGAGCCGGCATTAGAACGGAGGTCTCACAAGTTAGCAAAGGACTGAACGTTAGGTTGTCTTGCATTTGATCAGGAGGTTCAAACTTAGAGTTTGCCAGCCTTTTCTTAAATAAAGACAAAGGTATCATTGGTGTAAAGAGCGATGATACTGATACCTGACGAACCGCCGTATACGAGACCCGTGCGTACGGTGGTGTGAGAGGCGTACTCCGTCAGTTAATTCTGGCGGAGCCGTCTACTCGATTATGGGCTGGGCTTTCTATTCTTCTTGTTATTCCTTCTTTTATTCTTTTAATATTCATTTTATCTTCATAAATAGTCAAATAACCATGCGGCCGACTGTTTATTAATACATAATTATCAAAACAAATTACATTAATTGTTTCTCCCCATGAAGTCAATCCGAATCCGGTTGTCGTGTTTACAATGCCATTTTTTTCGTCAATATAGATTTGTCTTGAGTCAATGTCTTTTTCTAATGTCTCTTTTGTTAATTCAATATTTTTCGTTTGATTTTGGGCTGTTCTTAGTTCAAAATACTTTGAATTATGGTCAATTCGATTTTTAAAGAAGAAAAATAGAAAAATGCCAATGGTTAATAAAATGGGACTTAAAATAAACTGTTCATTTTTAGTCCATGGAAATAATCCCAAAAGTCCTCCAAGTCCGATTATGATAAAGGCGATTGGAAACATTAAAAATCCATAGTCAATAGAATTAAATATTGTTCTTCTATATTTTTGATTTTGTCTTATGTATTCTATTTCCCGTTCTATTGTCATTGGTTTTTTGTCTTTTTAGCCTTGCCCATAACGGATGGCGGTATGAAACGTTGCGCATTTTGAAACACAAACTTATCAGCCCGCTAAGCCGTTGATTAAATGTTATGTTGCTCAAATTTAGCACAATCCGCGCAATGTTTTATGACCGCGTGTTGTGTGGCGTAATTATCTGTTTTTCAATCCTTTTTTCGTTAACTTTATAATCTCTTTAATTCGATTTTCATCATCTTTATCAAGACTTTCCGCTGAATTTAAAATCTCATTTAATCCATTCATAAAGTCGTGCCAACCATCAGTTAGTCCGTTTACATATCTTTTAACTTGACTTAATTTTTCAGCCAACTCAAGTTTATTTGAATTTTTTGCGTCATCAATTAAGTTATCATATTTATCCCAAAAGCTATTCATCAGTTCCAATCTTTGGTACAACTTCATTTAGTGCGTATTGAACAAACTGTTTTCCAAGTTCGGTCAATTCATAAGATTCTTGGTCATCGAATGCCGATTTATGGGTTGATGAAGAACTTCTTCTTTTGGTAGGTTGCTTTACAAACTGTCCGTACATATTTACAGGTTTATATTGCCTTATTACTCCACTAGTGCTTAAGTCTCTAATCAACATTTTATATAAATCTGCTTGTGCCGAATTTTCAGCAGGTCGAGTGTCATTCATTTTATCCCAAATCAAACCTCGTGTAATTCCTGGATTTTGATAAACCTCTTTAATTACAACGAAATGTGCCTCATGAAATAATTCAATCCAGTCGATAAATAATCGAACCAAATCATCCGTACATAATTCCGTAGCACCTGCATTTGTGAGCAATTTTCGTATAATCTCTTTTTTCTCGTTTGTATCAGATTTATCCCAAACTCTGAATCCTTTTTTAACTAATGATAAATATCCCTCAGATTCTAATCTTTCCTCACTTGCAGAAAACTTTTCAAGTCTTGATACAATCTCGAAAAGAGTTTCAGCTAGATATTCAATCTTCTCTTGATGTTCTTCAAGCCACAGTTTTTGTAAAGCATTAACTTTACCCTGCTCAATTTCCGAATGAAGTGCTGAAGAAGCACTTAGAAATCCACCTACCCATGGTATACTGCTCAACGCAGACAAAACAAATCTAGACCCTTTCTTTTTTTTGTCATGTTTACTAAGCTTATCAAGTTTCTCTTGAATTTCTTTTATATCATATTTTCGTATCGACTTGTCCATTTGCAGGGGTTTGTTTTTATGCCACACAACGTTTTGAATATGGTGCGTTTGGCATTTCAACGCTCCAAATTTTCACCTTACTACTATATTTCTTTATTGCTATCATCTTCATATTTAGCACTATCTGCCAAATGCACTATATTTTTTGTGTGTGCCCTGCATGAGCAGCGCACACCCACTCGTAAGCTTTAGAAAAAATTCAAAAATACAAATTTTCTTTAGTAACGAGATGGGTGATTTTTTTCCAGAGGGTGCAAGTCCCTTACACGCTCAGGTAACGCTGGGAAGTGTTAGTAAGTCGCAAGGTGGTTAAGGGTGACCTTTACACTGAAGGAAGCGAGACTACAAAATCCGGTACTGACGAACAGGAACGGTATATGAGGCATAATTGTTTAGGGTAAGTAAGCACATCATTACAACGCCCGAACAGCTCCGGTGAACAATTATGTAGATGCCGCAGGAATTGGATGAAGGAAAAAGCTCTTACCGGGGGAGATCTTGGAATAGACTAGGTTTCTATGAGCCAAGAAGTCTGCAGAAGTCATAGTAGTTAGCGGTAACGAGCCGGCATTAGAACGGAGGTCTCACAAGTTAGCAAAGGACTGAACGTTAGGTTGTCTTGAATTTGATCAGGAGGTTCAAACTTAGAGTTTGCCAGCCTTTTCTTAAATAAAGACAAAGGTATCATTGGTGTAAAGAGCGATGATACTGATACCTGACGAACCGCCGTATACGAGACCCGTATGCTAGGTGGTGTGAGAGGCGTACTCCGTCAGTTAATTCTGGCGGAGCCGTCTACTCGATTAGCCACTGTTTTTTTTATTTTCTATTCATCCATTTTATTAGTCGACCATAACCTTTGTCAGTCATCATTCCCCATTTCATTAATGAACGATATGGATAGTTTTGGATTTCACCCATATTGTCAATAATGGTGTATCCGATTATTTTATCAGTCAAGTCGTAGTAAAAAATTGTCTGGTCATAAGTTGGTGTTCCAAACTCTCCCCATTGGTAGGAACTTGTGTCATTAAGAACTTCAACAATTAAATTTGTTTGGACACTGTCAAGTCGTCTCGAAGTGAAAGGAAATACTTCGTTTACCAATTTCGCATATTTCACTTTTCCAATAAGGAAGTCTTTTCCCTGTTCATTGTCAAGTCGAACGAGTTGGTCATAATTGTCACGGTCTGAAACTTCTGATTCTACAATTTCAATTTTTTCAACTTGTTTTCTTGTCGAATACGGACTAGTCATAAAAATCCAAGTAAGCCATATCACTATCAAGACCGACAACAGTCCCGAAATTAGTTTTATGGTCTTTTTGGTTTTCATTTTTTAATAGTGGCTAACGGTTTGGCTATGCCCAGTAAGGGATTTCAATGCACTTCCGTTTCAATTTATTACTAATTTTCATTACTTGAATTATCTTTAAATTTACCACTAAAACCCTTATTGGGTATAGCTTTTGTTAGCAGTTGTATCTTTTTTTATCCTACTAAAATCATTTCTTATCTCTGGGCATAATTTCGGTTTCTTTACAATATGTTTTAATGTGTCATTATCGATATAAAATTCTTCATTTATAAACTCAATGTAGTCTTCTTCGTATTTTGGGTTACAGTCAGAAATAGTTTTTTCAATAATATATTCAGATGTATCATTTTCATCAATCAATATACAATCTTGTCCAAAGTGTGAAAGATACATGCATGAATCTATCTTATCGCTATTCAATTTTATAATACTGTCATTCATTGTCCACTTTCCATTTGAAAATCCACTTGCTAAACATGCTACATATTCAAAATGGAATGTACTATCAGTATTAATTATTAAATATGATTTATATGGAATAACTCTTTCAATTGATTCCCAATTCCCAATGAAAGGATTTATTATTTCTTTTCGTTCTATATTCTCTATTTCTTTTTTCGGCTCATTAACACAACCTGTAAAGAAAACAATGGTCAATATGTAAAGAATGGTCTTTTTCATCATATAACTGCTAACGGTGAGTGTAAGAATAGTAGCCGATTGCGGGTAAATCACCTATCAAACAGTTACAATTTTGAAGCGGGCTAAAACCGCTCGAATAAGCACTTTCCCGGCTATTATTTTTACACATTGTTGGCGGTAGTATTTCCTTGATTATCAAAGTATTTATCAATCAACATTGCTCTATCTTGCTTATCCACTTTAATCATATCTTTAACAAATTTGGTCATTCTCTCTGGTTTAACTTTTATCTGACTTAATTGTAAATCTAATCCAGTTGAACCAACTTTTTTTCCTAATCTTTTTGCCCAGCCATATTGAGTATTCTTTCGCTTAAATGATTTATCCATGGTCAACGTGACAAATTTCTGCCCGAATACATCTAGTGGGTTAGCATTTTTAATAAATTCCCATTTTATCAAATCTTGTTTTGTTGTCCTATCCCAAATTCCAGTTTCATTTATAATAATCTGGGGTCTTTTATCGAACATATGAAAAAAAGCCAAGAAAAATCCAAATCCGAAAAATGGAACGCCAATCCATCCCATAATCTTATCCACAAGACTACTCTCATTTCTTAAAATCAACCAAATCCCAACAGCTATGAGTGGAATAGTCAATGCGAGTAGCTTTATCGCTTTCCAAGGTGATTTATATAGTTTAATTTCTTTCATTTAATCGTTGTCTTTAGAGGTATTTTCTTTAATCACTCTGCAATAGTAACATCCGCAACTTTTATTGTCAATATTGTACCATTTATGCTCTGCGCCGACTGATTCATAATCCTTTCCTTTTTTAAATAATCCCAAATTTATTAGAGTCCAAGGAAGTTTTTCTCGAATCCTCAGTCTGGTCTCATATGGATGTCTTTTATTTTTCAAATCCTAAATATCAATATATTATTTTCCAGCCAAGTTTGTAGGTTTCGGCTATATTACCGCCAACTAATATATAAAAACACAACTATGCCCTTTATCTCCACTATACCATCACTGCCAAAACCCCCATTTGATTTTTCTTTATACCTCATTACGTGGAAGATATCCATTTTTAAATATTTCTAAACGTTTAAAATCAGTTCCTTGTTTCATTGTAATGGATCATCGGTTTTTTGGTGTGGTAAAGCTAGGAATATTTTTTGTTCTGGAACTGTGATACGTGCAAAAATATTTCGTTTGGTTGCAGGTTTCTTTTTTCATCCTTGGTGTTCGTGATGCATTGGTGCGCGATAATTCACCGGGACAACCAGTCACATTTTAAAAGCAAACCGGCCGGAGTTACCTGGTTTAGTGGGCTGTATTGCCCGATTAATGATGCATTCGAAGGTTTAGGTGATGTGAAGTAGAACCAATGGAGATGAAATACCTGAGGTGCTTCCGGATTCGTAATGTGTAGCTTCAAAGTGAAGCCATTGCCGGAAAAAAAGATGACGCATTTTTAATCTGGCGTGCCAGTAAAACCCCAAATATCCAAAAATAAAAAAGCCACCCCATAAAGAGTGGCTTTGGTGAACCCGGCAGGACTCGAACCTGCAACCTCCTGATCCGTAGTCAGGTGCACTATCCAATTATGCTACGAGTCCAAAACGGCTGCAAAAGTACGTATTTTTTTTGTTTGACAATCAGTGTTGGAAAAATAATTTCGTCAAAATGTTTCGTTGACTATCCCACTACCACGGCATCTTCGGGTAAGGTCATCTTCCAACGTTTGTGCGACCACAACCAGTTTTCGGGCTGGCGGTTGATGGCTTCCACCAACTTGTTCACATACAGCAAGGTAATGTTACCCTCAGGTTCCGTGGCGGGGTTCTCTACCAGGGTGCTCAGGTAAATTTCGTAATATCCCCGTTTGATTCGGCGGATGTCGGCAAACACGATGGGCAGGTTAAATTCTTTGGCATAACGTTCCACGCCATCCAAAAATGCGGTGGGTCGTCCCAGAAAATTGACCCAAATGGTCTTTTTGGGGTTTCCGGGATTTTGGTCGGCAGCCATCATGTACGAAACCGGTTGGTCGTGTTGGGCTACAAAGGCCTGTCGTGTGGCATAAATGGAAGCCAACTCCGTGCCGGTGCGGCTGCGGTTTTTTTGGATGATTTTGTCCATGTGCTTGTTGCTCAAAGGCTTGTAAAGTGCTATCAATTTGTGCTTTACCTGAAGAGCAGGGGCGAGGCTTCCCCATTCCCAGTTGCTGTAATGGCAGGTGGTGAGTATGAAATCGCTACCGGATTCTTCGTAAGGGTGCAAGGCTTCCTTGTGAATGAGTTTGTAGCGTTTTACCAATTGTTTGTTGGTCATGGTAAAAGCCTTTATGCTTTCCACAATCACGTCCATGAGGTTGGTGTAACTCAGTTTGGTCAGCCGCCTGATTTCTTCCTCCGATTTTTCCGGAAAACAATCGCGCAGATTTTTCATGACCACCTGCTTGCGGTAGCCGATGATATTAAACAGAACAAAGCGCATAAAGTCGCTGAAAATGTAGAGTATCCGGAAAGGAATGATACCGATCAGCAATACAAAGAACAGAAATAAACCGGTAGATATAATTTTCATGGTGCAATGATACGATGGTTTTTTAAATTTTAGTTCTTTTTTTGGTGGGATTGAAGGTGTTATCTGATTTTTCCTTCCAAATGAATCTACACTACCTGTATGATTGTGATAGGGGTTTTGTATTTTTGCACCCTGATTTAAGCCGGAACATCATCTGATATATGCAACTCACAACTAACGAAAAACATACCTTTAAACTCCACCTGGCCTACATGATTATTGAGGGGGTGGTGTTGGGCGTGTTGGCGCTCAACGAGTTTGTGTTTATCAAAAGTCTGGGGGGCTCCAACTACCAAATGGGTTTGCTGTTTCAGTTCAGCATGTTGGTGTTTTTGTTTTTAATTGTGATAAACGAATGGCTCAAACGTGTAAAAAAACGCAAGCGATTGTTACGACTTACCGCCCTTTTCACGCGCATGCCCTTGCTGTTGATTTTCTTTTTTCCGAATAACGCCGATCAGTTGATTAGTGAGCCCGTCTATCATTACATCTACCTGTTTTTGTTCCTCATTTATTTTGCCGGAAATGTGGTGATCTATCCCAACATCAATTTTTTGCTCAAAAACAACTATTCCCATGCGCATTTTGGCAAATTGTACAGTTATGCTACTTCCGTGAATAAAATCATGATGCTGGTGGTGACCTTCGTTTATGGGTATATGCTCGACCTCAACCACGCGATGTTTGTTTGGGTACTTCCTGTGGTAGGACTACTTGCATCGGCTTCGGTGTTTATCCTTTCTGAAATTCCGGCTCCTGAGCAGACCGATTCACCCAATCTTGGGGTGCTGAAATCGGTGGGCAAATCGGTGAAAGAGATGACGGACATCCTGAGAAACAACAAGCCCTATCGCCATTTTGAATATGGTTTTATGATGTATGGTTTCTCATTTATGATTACCTATACCGTGGTTACCATTTATTTTTATGAATCGCTTAACCTGAATTACAGCAGCGTGGCCTTTTACCGGAATTCATATAATATATTGGCAATCATTTTGTTGCCATTTTTTGGAAAGCTGTTGGGTACCATCGACCCCCGGAAATTTGCGGCCTACGCTTTTTCGTCGTTGAGTTTGTATATTCTGGCGGTGGCACTCACAGGATTTTTTCAAGGGCATGTGGAATTTTGGGACATCACCTTATACTATACCCTGATCTTTTATGTGTTGTTTCACGGAGTGTTTGCCGCCACCATGGTGCTGCTTTGGAATATTGGCTCGTCCTATTTTTGTTCTCCCGACGAAGCCGGCACCTACCAGAGTTTGCACTTGAGTCTCACCGGTATGCGGGCAGCCATTGCACCCTTGGTTGGGGTATTTTTTTATGATCTGTTCGGATTTACTGCCACCTTTTTTATCGGCTCAGGTGTTGCTGCCGCCGCAGTGTTACTCATGATTTGGTCGTACAAGCGCGATCAGATGTCGGTGCGCAATACAGCAAAAGCCTCACCATAGGTAATTTCTCCTCCCGATTGGGTTTCAAAAGGAAAATAATAGATGGGCAGGTTTTCCTGATCTTTGGTATGGATGTCCATGCAAATGGTATCCACCGCAGGTTTGCCCTCTTCCAAAGTTACTGATGCCTCAAAAACAAGTGCATAACCACTAATGCCATTGCTTTCAAATTCTTTGGTGCACCAGGCGGTGAGGGCTTCCAACACCTTGCTGTTGTTGGGAATGTTGTTTTTGTCCACTTCAAACTCCAAAGGATGCACCTGCCCGATTTTGTCGGTAAAGGCGGCAAATGGGTAAAATTCACCGGTATCATCGAGGAGGTCAACGGCGTATTCATAACAATGGTCGATCAGGGTTTGTAACAGGTCTATTTCCATGGGATTAGTATTTATATTTGGTTTTCCAGCGCTCTATCAGACGTTTGCGGTCCTCATTTTCACGGGGATTGTTGCCGGGTTCATAAAATTTATTGCCTTCTATTTCCTTTGGCAGGAATTCTTGTTCCACAAAGTTGCCCGGATGTTGGTGGGCATATGCATATTCTTTGCCATACCCGATATCTTTCATCAATCGGGTAGGGGCGTTGCGTAAGTGCAAGGGTACGGGCAAATTTCCGGTTTTTTGCACCAGGGCTTGTGCTTCATTAATGGCCATGTAAGTGGCGTTGCTTTTGGCTGAATTGGCCAGATATACAGCCGTTTGCGAAAGAATTATCCTGCCTTCAGGCCAACCTATTTTGCTGATGGCATCGAAGCAGGCGTTGGCTAACAGCAGGGCATTCGGGTTGGCATTTCCGATGTCTTCCGAAGCCAGAATCAGCATTCTGCGGGCAATGAATTTGGGATCTTCACCTCCCTCAATCATTCGGGCCAGCCAATAAACGGCGGCATTGGGGTCGCTGCCGCGCATGGACTTGATAAAAGCTGAAATGATGTCGTAATGCATTTCACCCTGTTTGTCGTAAATGGCCAGATTTTCCTGTATCACCTGCTTGACCAACTCATTGGTAATCTTTATTTTCTTTTTACCTACTTTTTCCTGATATACGACGAGTTCGAGGGCATTGAGCAATTTTCGTGCATCGCCGCCGGAAATTCCCATCAGGGCTTCGTTTTCCGCTAGTTGAATTTCCACCTGAAATTGTGATTGGAGCAATTCGATACCTCTCACCAACAGTTTTTCCAAATCCTTTCTCTCCAAAGGTTTCAGAATGTATACCTGACAACGTGAGAGTAAGGGTGAGATTACTTCAAAGGAAGGATTTTCGGTGGTGGCACCAATGAGGGTGATGGTTCCCTTTTCCACTGCTCCCAACAACGAATCTTGTTGCGATTTGCTAAAGCGATGGATTTCGTCGATGAACAAAATGGCTGATCCTCCAAACATGCCTGCCTGATTGATCACCTGCCGCACATCTTTTACCCCTGAACTGATGGCACTTAGGGTGTAAAACTCCCGTTTGAGGGTTTTTGAAATAATGTGTGCCAGCGTGGTTTTGCCCACTCCCGGAGGTCCCCAAAGTATCATGGAAGGGATATTGCCCGACGCGATGCTGCGACTTAAAATAGCCTGGGGTCCCGTCAGGTGCTCCTGACCCATATAGGTGTCGAGGGACTGGGGTCGCAGTTGTTCGGCAAGTGGTATGTTGTTCATTGTGAGATAATTTCAGATGTCAGGCCATGACCTTTCAATTTGCAAAGATAGCAAGATTTGATTTGCCTTGGGGCGCTTGATCCGGGACTTCATTGGAAAAACAAACATGGTTATATTTCTGTACCTTTGCACAAACTATCATAACAATGAAACTTTTAATGATTTACGCCAGTCGTTTTGCCTATAACCCTGTTTCAAAAACATTGGAAGATTTTCCGGAAATTCACCAGGGAGCGGAATTTGAACAGGTACTCATTGCGTTTATTCATGCCGAAGAGCAGGATGAAGCAGACCCGAAAAAAGTGGAGGACAAATTGTTGAAAAACCTCAAATGGGCTGCCAAAAAGAATGACACCGACAAAATTGTGTTACATTCTTTTGCGCATTTGGCTGAAACAAAAGCTGAGCCGCATTTTACCAAAGAGTTGTTTGATAAAGTAGAATTGCGTCTGAAAAACGCGGACTACATAACGGCACAAACACCATTCGGTTATTTCCTCGATTTAGATATGCAAGCTCCGGGAATTTCGCAAGCCCGCATTTTTAAGGGGTTTTAGTGATTGCCTTACCCGGTTTTTTAAACAGTCCACGTTCCTTTATCACCTTCACCACTTGCATGGGGGTATATTTTTCCCAATCCGGGTTGTTGTTATGAATCATTTTCAGCACCTCATGCGACCTAATATGCAGTTGATGCGACATGGATGTTTCTAAATCCAGTACCGAACGCTTGGTTTGTAGGTAGTCAAACAACAGTTTTACGTCTTTATCCATTTTTACATCTTTGGAACTGAGCATCTTTTTTTCACCCTTGATTTCTTTGATGGTTGGATACAA
This sequence comes from Bacteroidales bacterium, assembly GCA_963676875.1. Taxonomy (GTDB): domain Bacteria; phylum Bacteroidota; class Bacteroidia; order Bacteroidales; family F082; genus UBA6244. The sequence goes on along the minus strand of OY781436.1, from coordinate 4,501,900 downwards.
ATAGAGTTTCATGTTGTCTGGAAACAGTTTGGCCATGGCTTCCAGAATGCCTGCACGAAGATCGGTGTAGTATTTTTTGGAAACCACTTTTTCAAAAGTAGGCACCCCCATAACAATACGAAGGTTACGTATCTTAAACTGGGAGAAAAACTCCACCAGTTTGTAATATTCGCGGATATCGGATACCATCACATTTTGCCCGATGCTGTTCAGCATATTCACTCTTTCGAGAAAATCCTGCTCGTCGAATTCACCTTTCATGGTTAGGTTATTGAGTGTGAGCTCGCAAAAGGAGAGGGTGTTTTCGGGTTCGTAATCCTCATCACGGGCAAATAACTCCATGCTTTTGCTCAGGATGTCGCGGGTGATGTAGGTGATGGGTCGGAAACTTCCCCGCAAGGCCAGTACATTCTTTTTATACAGCATGTCGGAGGGTTGTTGCACGAGTCCGCTTTTGTCGAACATGATGGACTGGGTCATTTTGTTTTTCACCAACTGTACGGCCAACAAACGGTTGTCCACATAATCCAGATCGGGTCCACTCATGCGCATCATGGTAATTCTAAAGCGATCCATGGTGAGGTTGTCGGTGAGCGATTTCAGGAAGTCGTTGGGTGAATTGTGGTAAAATTTGCAAGCATACAAGAGGTTGACACCAACGGTACCAATGGTTTGTTGTTGAAGTACGGCGTCATTTTCCAGTAATTTTAAGTGGATAATTACCGTATTCGGTAAAGTATTGGGTGCCAGCTGAAATTTAATACCCATCCAGCCGTGACTATAATTGGTTTTGGCGTAGTTGATGGTTTCTACCGTGTCGGCCAGTGTAAAAAAGCAAAATTCATCTTGTTTTTCTTTCAGAACGCTGGTAAGTTGCAGATATTCAATATCTAGCATTTTTGTCAAACGTTCTTCAGATACATGTCGTCCGGGTTTGTTTTTGTTGTATGAAGCGTCACTAAATTTTTTATCGTAAGCTGAAACCGATTTTGCCACTGTATTGGACGATCCACCTGCCATAAAAAAATGGCGGGCCACTTCCTGACCGCCGCCAATTTCGGCAAAGGTGCCATACATGTTGGTGTCGATGTTAATTGTTAGTGCTTTACGATCGGTAGGGATGAGTGTGTGTGTCATTTTCGTTTTCGACTCTTAGAAAATAATTTAGTAATACAGGAGTTTTCTATTCGCTGAGATAATCTCCATGACCTGTTTTTTCAGGTTTTTGTTGCTATCATAAATCATTTGCAAATTTGTAGGAAAAGGGGCAGGGTCAAATTTGATAAGTTCTTTTGTTTTGTCACTCATGGCCTCCAAATCGCCACTAGCACGTGCAAAGCGATGATGAAATAAAAATTCGCTGCGGATGGGTTGGCTTTCAATGAATTCTATATTGCGGCGATCCCAAAATTCGATGGTTCCCGAAATTGCAATTTGCTTTTTCAATTCAGTTTCTGCTACATAACAAGTGATTGTTTTCATGCGTGGTATTTTTATATTGTTTCCATCACTATCTTTCATCACATTTCCGTTGTTGTCAAATGAAAAAGTAAAACCATCTGCCACCTCCTTTTCCTCTTTGTAGTCTTTTTCTTTCAGGAAATCAGGGGATATTTGTATGTTGTTAATAATCAAATATATGGCGTAATCATATGTTGTGTTTTTATTCGTGTGCGTATGGAAATTTATCCATTTTTCGTTTAACGATCTCAATGATATTTTCATCATATCCTGTTCGAAATCCTGTGGCAGTGCTGTTCTGCTGTCGTTTTCAAAGATAATGATCACATGGTTGATTCCTTGTTGGTATGCCTGGTCTATTTTGCTATCGATGAGTTTGTAATGGGGAAAAAACTCTTTGACCTTTAAAAATTCGGCATAGGCCTGACGGGCATCCGTTTTTTTGCCACTTATCAGTAACCAACTGGCATGAGAATCGAGGTAGGCGGCAGCTTTGTTTTTCGATTCCGCCACATCCGATGAGTAGTCTTTGTGTTTAAATTTAATTCGAGCCAAAGTTGTGGAGGGCAGTCGTCCAACGGTTTCCTGACGTTTTTGCAGACGAAGATATAAGTCCAGCACTTTTTCAAAAATATCCGGTTGTCCTGATATTTTCAGTTGCCTGATGGTTTCCTCATCCTTGCGGTTGGCCATGCTGTAAGCTGATTTAAGGGTTTCAATTTCACTGAATTTTCCCGGATTTTTTAGCAAGGTTTTAACAGCTTTTTCAATGGCATCATCGTAATTTCCCTTTTGGAGTTGTTTGGTCGAACTCACGCAGGACGGCAACATAAATAGTATTACGGCAAAGAGCGTCAGTGTTGGGAAGGAGAATAATTTTATTTTCATGTCCCTATTTTTCTTGAAGTAATTGTTCGAGGACCTTATTTTCGTCACGTAAGCGGGCTGCTTCAATAAAATCCAGTTCTTTAACGGCTGCCTGCATGTCCTTTTTGTTTTTATTAATGGCCATTTCAACCTCCTTGCGGCTCATGTACTGCACCACGGGATCGGCAGCGATGGTTGGGTTGCTTCCTCCCACGTATGCTGGTTCCTTTCGGTTGGCTGCAAGTCCGGTTTGTCCCATGATGGATTCCACCGACTTGATGATGGCCGTGGGGGTAATTCCGTGCTTTTCGTTGTATGCCAACTGTTTTTCACGACGACGGTTGGTTTCGTCAATGGTCTGTGCCATGCTTCTGGTGATTTTATCGGCATACATAATGACCTTACTTTCCAGATTTCGTGCCGCACGTCCGGAAGTTTGGGTTAGCGAACGGGCCGACCGCAAAAAGCCTTCTTTGTCAGCATCCAGAATGGCTACCAGTGCCACTTCGGGCAAATCAAGACCTTCGCGAAGCAGGTTAACTCCCACCAACACGCCAAAGGTACCCAATCGGAGTTCTCTCAGAATTTCCACCCGGTCGAGGGTGTCCACATCCGAGTGGATATATCGGGTTTGTATGTTCAAATCCATCAGGTACTTGGTGAGTTCCTCGGCCATGCGTTTTGTGAGGGTGGTTACCAAAACCCGATAGTTTTTGGCCAGTGTTTTTTCAATTTCATCCAGCAAATCGTCAATTTGATTCAAACTGGGACGCACCTCGATGGGCGGATCAAGCAATCCCGTGGGTCGTATTACCTGCTCAACCATGACCCCTTCAGCCATTTCCATTTCGTAATCAGCAGGCGTTGCACTCACAAAAACTGCTTGTCGCGTGAGACCTTCAAATTCTTCAAACTTGAGTGGGCGGTTGTCCATGGCCGATGGCAGTCGGAAGCCGTATTCCACCAGATTTTCCTTACGTGAACGGTCGCCGCCATACATGGCCCTGATTTGTGAAACAGTCACATGACTTTCGTCGATGATGGTAATGTAATCTTCCGGGAAATAATCCAATAGACAAAAGGGGCGTGATCCTTGAGCGCGACCGTCAAAATAGCGTGAATAGTTTTCAATTCCTGAACAGTAACCCAACTCGCGCATCATTTCCATGTCGTAAATCACACGGTCCTCCAAACGTTTGGCTTCTAGGTGTTTGCCAATCTCCCGAAAATATTCCACCTGTTTGATCATGTCGACTTTGATATCTTCTATGGCCGACTTCATTTTATCTGGTGAGGTAACGAATATATTGGCCGGATAAATCGTGACGGTCTCCAAGTTACTCGCTTTCTTGCCTTCCAGTGGATCAATGGTTTCAATAGCTTCGACTTCATCACCCCAAAAAATAATACGGAAGGCATAGTCCATGTAGGCCGGATAAATGTCAACGGTGTCGCCCTTTACACGGAAAGTGCCTCGCTTGAGTTCCATCTCATTTCTTGAATATAAGGCAGTTACCAAATCGCGAAGGAATTTGTTTCGGCTCAACAACATGCCTTTATGGAGGGCAATGACGTTGCTGGTAAAATCGTCAGGGTTCCCAATACCGTATATACAGCTCACCGACGACACCACAATCACATCACGTCTTCCGGATAGGAGGGAAGAGGTGGTACTAAGCCTGAGTTTCTCAATTTCGTCGTTGATACTTAGGTCTTTTTCGATATAGGTATTGGTGGTGGGAAGGTAGGCTTCGGGTTGATAGTAGTCGTAATAGGAAACAAAATACTCCACGGCGTTTTCGGGAAAAAATTGTTTAAACTCACCGTAAAGTTGTGCTGCCAGCGTTTTGTTATGACTTAACACCAGAGCAGGACGTTGCACGTTGGCAAGCATGTTGGCGATGGTAAATGTTTTTCCGGAACCCGTAACTCCCAACAGCACCTGCGCTTTGTCGCCACGCAGAATTCCTTCCGTTAGTTGACTGATGGCTTCGGGTTGGTCGCCGGTAGGTTTAAAGTCGGATATGAGTTTTAGGTCCATAATACTTTTTTACAAAAATAAGCTTTTTGAGAAATTACCCGGCGAAAATACCATTGTCTTGATGTCAATAGCGATGAAAATCATTTTCCCAATGTATTCGCTTGTTGACGGTGTATCAGACTTTGGGGTTGCAAATGACAGATTATACCAACTATAAATTGAAGTTAGCACTATGCTGTTTATGTATAATGCCGATATAGAATTGAAGAGGTTTCAGGAGCGAAGCGAACTTAAAGCTCATTTCAATTCATAATCGGTATTAATTACTCCTTACTATCTACTCCTACCGCCCGGGAATAAATTCCAGGGCTAATTGCCTGTCGCACCTATGGTGCTTTGATGCATATTATATTGTTGATCTTCTGTCTTTGGACTTCGGACTTCGGACTTCGGACTTCCGTCTTCCGTTAATGTCCTACGGACAAATGGGTTGTCGTATTCGTTATACTATTGATATTGAAGCCCTACGGGCTATTGCTCGCTCCATACTAATTACTCCTTACTATCTACTCTTATCGCCCGGGAATAAATTCCAGGGCTAATTGTCTGTCGCACCTATGGTGCTTTGATGCATATTATATTGTTGATCTTCTGTCTTTGGACTTCGGACTTCGGACTTCGGACTTCCGTCTTCCGTTAATGTCCTACGGACAAATGGGTTGTCGTATTCGTTATACTATTGATATTGAAGCCCTACGGGCTATTGCTCGCTCCATACTAATTACTCCTTACTATCTACTCTTATCGCCCGGGAATAAATTCCAGGGCTAATTGCCTGTCGCACCTATGGTGCTTTGATGCATATTATATTGTTGATCTTCTGTCTTTGGACTTCGGTCTTCCGTCTTCCCTCTTCCGTTAATGTCCTACGGACAAATGGGGTGTTGTATTCGTTATACTATTGATATTGAAGCCCTACGGGCTATTGCTTACTCCATACTATCTACTCCATACTAATTACTCCTTACTATCTACTCCTACCGCCCGGGAATAAATTCCAGGGCTAATTGTCTGTCGCACCTATGGTGCTTTGATGCATATTATATTGTTGATCTTCTGTCTTTGGACTTCGGTCTTCTGTCTTCCGTCTTCCGTCTTCCGTTAATGTCCTACGGACAAATGGGGTGTTGTATTCGTTATGCTATTGATATTGAAGCCCTACGGGCTATTGCTCGCTCCTTACTAATTACTCCTTACTATCTACTCCTATCGCCCGGGAATAAATTCCAGGGCTAATTGCCTGTCGCACCTATGGTGCTTTGATGCTTATATTATTGTTGATCTTCCGTCTTCCGACTTCGGTCTTCCGACTTCCCACTTCCCACTTCCGTTAATGTCCTACGGACAAATGGGTTGTTGTATGGGTTATACTATTGATATTTAAGCCCTACGGGCTATTGCTCGCTCCATACTAATTACTCCTTACTATCTACTCTTATCGCCCGGGAATAAATTCCAGGGCTAATTGTCTGTCGCACCTATGGTGCTTTGATGCATATTATATTGTTGATCTTCTGTCTTCGGTCTTCGGTCTTCCGACTTCCCACTTCCGCCTTCGGACTTCGGACTTCCCACTTCCGTCTTCCGTCTTCCCTCTCCCTACTCCATACTCTCCCCCACATAATGTATAACAATGCGGTTGGTTAACCCGCGTCGGGTTATGGGATCGCTGGCAACGATAATAACCGGTTGATTTTGTTTGGCCAGGTTTTCTTTCAATAATATTTCGTCGATATCGGCGATAAACTGACTTCCGGAGGTAGGTTGTTCTTTATATCTGGGCCAGATTCCGTAGAGCAACGCCAGTTGTCGAAGGCGTTCCACATTTTCGCCAAACGCCAGGATAGGGATGTCCATGCGCTGCTGCGAAACCATCATGCTACTGCCTCCGGAGTGTATCCAGGAAACCACATATTTGGCTTCGATATCGCGACCAATGTCAGCAACTCCGTGCGCCATGGCTGATTTTCTATTTAAAAAACCTTCTTTTTTTATGAAGCGGGGATGTTGGTGGCCAAATTTTCGCACATATGCCTGCGTTTTTTCAGCAATACGTGCCATCATTTTTACGGCGGCTACCGGATATTTGCCCACTGCGGTTTCTCCCGAAAGCATCACGGCATCCACCCCGTCGAGGATAGCGTTTGCCACATCCGACACTTCGGCACGGGTGGGGGTGGGGTCAACAATCATGCTTTGGAGCATCTGGGTGGCCACAATTACGGGTTTGCCTTCCTTCCGACACAGATGGACAATTTGCTTTTGCAGGATGGCCACTTCTGCCAAATCCATTTCCACACCCAAATCGCCTCGTGCCACCATCACTCCATCCGATTCCTCGATGATTTCTTCCAGGTTTTTAATAGCTTGTGGTTTTTCTATCTTACTGATTATGGGAATGTAAGGTGTGTCTTCGTGGGCTGTGGAAAAACCAAAATCATGACTGGTAATACCCAAATTTTTGGGACGAACGCCATGCTCTTTCAGCTTGTTTTTCAACAAAAGAATATCTTTTCTTGTTCTTACAAAGCTTAAAGCCAGCAGATCAAGATTTTTGCGCACCGCATAGGCCACACATTCATAATCTTTTTCGGTGAGGGAGGGTAGCGAAAGCTCTGTATCCGGCAGGTTGATGCCTTTGGAGGAGGTAAGCAGGTTGCCGGCAATTACCTTGCAAACAAGTCGTGTTTCCCCATCAAATTCTTCCTTGCGGTCAACAGCCAACTCAATATTGCCGTCATCCAGCAAAATGCGTTCAGAAGGTTGCACTTCATCTATAAATGCCGGATAGGTTGTTGAAAAAACAGGTGGAAATAACAATTCTCCCTGGGGCACGTCTGATTTGCTAAAAATAATTTCCTGACCATCCACCAGCATCACGCCTTCTTCGGCAATTTTTCCAATCCTGATTTTCGGTCCGCTGATGTCGCCCAATATGGCCACGTATTCACCTGTAATGCCTTCGGCCTCACGTATATGCTCTATTAGCTGGTCGTACTCGCTAAATTTTCCATGAGAGAAGTTGATGCGAAAAACCCGGGCGCCGGCTTCGATGAGTTGAACTATTTTTTCCACCGATCCCGAGGCAGGACCCAAGGTGGCAATGATCTTGGTCATTAGGAAGTTGTTCTTTTTCATGAGGTTAGCTGTGTTAATGGTTGATGATATCCCTTGGCAAATATAGGATAAACCTATGAAGAAATCCCTAAATCGTAGCATACTTAATGATTCCCTTTTTAAAAGATATATTGGATTATAACTGATATTTGCTTTCTAATAAAAAAAAGCACGAACTTAGCCTGGCGGAATAAAGTTGAAAAAACTTTCTTTCCTCAATAGATGTCACACGAGTAAATTTTTGAAACCAACCGAAGATAATAGGATCACCAATCACGTGGTTATCTCCGATTTGGAAATAATAGTTGAATCAGATGAGTAGTAAGCATTTTTGGTCGTTTTTTTCCCGACTGGCGGGTGTTGTTTTTTTGTTCTTGCTTTCAACTATTGCTGAAGCTCAATGGCAACCAACCGCAGGACCCGATGGCAATACAATCAGGTATTTCACTGCGATGGACGACTTTGTTTTTGCCGGAACTTGCAGCGGTATTTATAGAACTTCCGATCAAGGTGCCCATTGGCAGCAAATGAATAATGGTCTCACCAGTCGGGATATTAAATGGTTTGTCACCAAAGGTGACACCATTTTTGTATCAACGGATGAGGGCGTTTTTAGTTCGGTCACCGCCGGTGAAAGCTGGACAGCCCTCAACAATGGTTTGCGTCAGGTTTACGTGAAAACGATGGCTGTAAGCGGCGATATACTGTTGGCCGGAACTTACACAAAAGGAATGAAACGATCTGTTGATTTTGGCGAAAGCTGGACATCTGCCAACACAGGATTGCCAAACAATTACATCTATACCATGTCTTCCGATGAAGGATTGGTCTGCGCAGGAACTTATCTTGGTGGCATGTATTTATCAGAGGATCAAGGGGTAAGCTGGATGGCATCCAACAATGGCTTGCCTTCGGATGCTACCATCCTTACAGTAAAAATTATTGATGACTACATCCTGGCTTGTGCCTTGTATCATGGGTTGTATAAATCAACGGATCGAGGTCAGAGTTGGTATTTAATCAGCAGTTCCATGCCCATTGTCAGAGAAGTGGTTAAAAATGGAAGCTTCTTATTTGCTGCTACTTCCGGGGGAATACTCAAATCAAGTGATGCGGGCGAAACTTGGGTGATCATGAATAATGGATTGACACAGACTAATTTGTGGTCGCTCGGAATGTCGGGAAGTGATTTATATGCTGGCGCTTCAGGTGGACTTGTGTTTGTATCTTCAGATTTTGGAATGACCTGGACTCTTGCCTCCGGTGGGCTAAATTTAGGAACTTTAATTGGCTCCCTCTGCTACCGGGATGGTACGATCTACGCAGGCTCTCATGGCAGCAATTTGTTCGCATCATCTAATGGGGGTGCATTTTGGGCCGCTGCGCCGGGTATAGGAACGGTAGAGATAAGGTGTTTGGCCAAAAACGACGGTAAGGTTTATGCCGGAACTGATTTGTTGGGATTGTTTGTGTCCAACTCAAATGGTTCTGCCTTTTCTGCAATAAACAACGGCATTTCAAGCTATTGGGTGCAATCTTTGGCCTTTGAGCCTGGATATGCCTACGCGGGAACAGGCGAAAAAGGTGTTTTCAGATCAGTGAATAATGGTCAGTCGTGGACTGCCGTCAATGATGGACTTACGGATAATAATATTGTTTCCATGTGTTATGACGGAACCTATATTTTCGCAGGAACGGATGAAGGCGGGATTTATAGAACGGCAGATCACGGCAATAATTGGCAACCCGCTGGCAATGGTATGGCCATTTCCAGAATTGAAACCCTGTTGTACGTTGCCCCGTTGTTGTACGCAGGAACAGTCGACCATGGGATTTTTATTTCATACGATCATGGCGAAAACTGGACAGAAACCAATGATGGGTTGTCGGATAACCTGCATGTCAGGTCGTTATTGGAATATAACGGGGTGCTGTTTTGTGGTACCAACACCGGTGGTATTTATTTTTCCCTTGACGAAGGCACAACCTGGTTGGAAGCCAATTCCGGTCTTAATAACCTGCAAATCAGGTCACTGTTGGGTGTCGGCGATTTCCTCTTTGCCGGTACCAACGCCGATGGTGTGATGAAGTGTTCCTTTGGTGAACTCGTGGGTTTGCATGAGATGCGTCCCGACGAAATGTTGCGCTTAATTCCCAATCCCTGTCAGGATTTGGTATGGTTGAGCCTGAATGAAGATGATCTTCCGGGAGACATGCAAATATATGATAATCAAGGAAATATCGTTCATGTACAAAAAGTAACCCATGAGGAAACGCGCATCAACACACAAAACCTGACCACAGGATATTATATGCTACGGTGGATCGGGCGAAAAAACCGTCAGGTGATACCCTTTATTAAAAGGTAGCCAACCATCCTATATCCTTCCGGGTATGATCCACGGTTGGGAGGTGCTTTTTTTGCACAAGCCTTTCTTTCCCCAAAAAATAATTATCTTTGCCGCACAACAATAGGGGTGCCTATCCGTCAAGGGCGGATTAAATTCGGGCTGAGATCATACCCTCTGAACCTGATCCGGGTAATGCCGGTTAGGGAAAAGAGTCGTTTCAACCACCCATCGGGAATCCACTATTGATTTAATCATTTAAAAATTAAATCATTAGCATGATGAAAAAAAGTTATTTATTTATTGGCCTGTTGGTGCTGTTTTCCACCATGGCCACTGCCCAGTTTACAATCAATGGTAAAATTTTCAACGATGAAACCGGTCAACCGCTGCCGGGGGCGCACATCACCATTCCGGGAACCTACCTCCATGCTGTTTCCTCCAAGGACGGAGCCTTCTCAATGGAGAATTTAAAACCGGGAAAGATCAGACTAAAGGCGAGCTATGTGGGGTTTGAATCATGGGAGAAAGAAATGACCCTCTCAGAAAATATATCACTCGACATACAGTTGAAACCTGCCGTTTTCATGAGTGAGGAAGTGATAATTTCGGCTATCAGGGCCGGTGACAACTCACCCACCACTTTTTCCACCATCAACAAAGCTGAGATCAGCGAGCAAAATACCGGTAAAGATTTGCCCTATTTTCTCACTGGAATGCCTTCAACGGTGGTTTCTTCAGATGCTGGTGCCGGCGTTGGATACACGGGTATCCGCATTCGTGGCACCGACCTCACCGGAATTAATGTCACCCTCAATGGTGTGCCCGTTAATGACGGTGAATCGCAAGGTGTTTATTTTGTGGACTTACCTGATCTGGCCTCATCTGTAAGCGATATTCAGGTGCAGCGTGGTGTGGGCACATCCACCAACGGAGCAGCTTCCTTTGGTGCGAGCATCAACATCAAAACCGAAACTTTTCATGCCAATCCTTATGCTGAAATCAGTAGTATGGCAGGGTCATTCAATACGTTTAAAAATACTCTTGGCTTCGGTACGGGTCTCATCAACAAAAGGTGGACCATGGATGGAAGAATCTCGGGAATCACTTCTGACGGATACATCGACAGAGCCTGGTCAAAACTATATTCCGGCTATTTCTCAACGGGATATTATGGTAAAAAAGACGTAGTAAAAGCTGTGGTGATGCTAGGACAGGAAGAAACCTATCAGGCTTGGGATGGTGTGCCCAAAGATAGTCTGAAAACCAACCGTACCTACAATCCTGCCGGAGAAATTTATGACCAAAACGGGGAGTTTCAAGGTTATTACGATAACCAAATTGACCACTACAACCAGAATTATTATCAGTTGCACTATGCCCACGAGTTTAGTAAGCAAGTTAATCTGGTATCAGCAGTGTTTCTCACAACAGGAAAGGGATACTACGAAAGTTATAAAAACAACCGCGATTTCTCTGATTATGGGTGGAATGATACCATCATTGGACAAGATACCATCTCAAGTACCAATTTGATTCAACAAAAGTGGCTCAATAATAAATATTACGGAGCCAATTTGTCGTTGAACATGAATCTTGGCAGGTTCACGGTAAATGCCGGAGGAGGCTGGAGTAACTACGATGGCGATCATTATGGAAAAGTAATTTGGGCGCAAATTGCCCGTTTGGGCGAATACAACCGCGATTGGTATTTTAACACGGGAAGCAAATCGGAATTTAATGTGTTTGCAAAAGCTTCCTATGAGTTGAGCGAAAAAATTACCCTCTATGGAGATTTGCAATACCGTCATATTCAATACGATATGAAAGGGTTTCACGAAGATTTCAGGGATTTGACCCAACAACATACCTTCGATTTCTTTAATCCCAAAGCCGGGCTTTATTACGCACTCGATAATCGTCAGAACCTCTATTTTTCGGTGGCAGTGGCCAACCGCGAGCCCGGTCGTTCGGTGTATCGGGATGCTGATGCCAACCAACATGTGGTGCCCGAAAAGCTGGTGGATTACGAATTGGGTTATGGTTTTAGTGGAAGCTTATTAAAACTTCAGGCCAATCTTTTTTATATGGATTACAGGGATCAATTGGTGCTCACCGGACAAATTAACAATGTGGGAGAAGCCATCAAAACCAATGTGGCCAAAAGTTATCGTGCCGGTTTGGAAGTAACTGTCGGTGCTCGCTTTTTGAAAATTGTGGAGTGGGATATTCATGGCGCCAATAGCATGAATAAAATTCAGAACTTTATCAGCTATACCGACGATTGGAATACGTGGCCTGAACAAAGAACCGATACCATTGGAAACACCGACATTTCTTTTTCTCCCAATTGGGTCGTTGGGAGCAACCTGTCTGTAACACCAATTAAGCATTTGAAGATGAGTTTTATATCAAATTATGTTGGCCGGCAATTCATTGATAATACGCAAACTGATAGTCGCAGTTTGGATCCGTATTTCGTTAACAACCTATTGATTAACTACTCTATAGAGCCAAAATGGGTAAAGAAAATAGATTTTATGGTAAGCTTGAATAATATTTTCAGTACTGAATATAGTAGCAATGCCTGGGTATATTCCTATTATGCCGGAGGCGATCGACCTGAAGAAATGAATGGTTATTTTCCACAGGCAAAATTTAATTTTTCGGCAGGGCTGACATTTCATTTATAGTCCATTTAAAAAACAATTATTCAACGCACATGCGCATCTGTCCATTGAACAGGGGCGCATGTTCATTTTGGTTTGTTTTGGCTGGCTGGTGGAGTACTTTTATACAAAATAAGATAATCCATACCTTAAAAGGTTTTAGTACGTATGAAATACCTGGTTAACCCGCTGCTTATTGCTTTCCTTTTCTCGTGTGTCATGGCTCTTGCCCAGGCCAATGACACGCGTTTGATTGGTAAGCAGGTGAAAGAGGACAGTGAACAAAAGGCTGAGCTGGTTTGTATCCCGTTAAAGATTACCCAAACCATGAAAATAGTTGCTGTAAGTGGCGTAAACGAGGGGTTTTGGATTCAAAAAGAAAGCGAAACGGTATATAAATTTACTGATGTTTCAAAAGCAATAGGTATTAAATTAAAGCCAGGAACTTATTATGTTTACCCATACCTAAAAAAAAATGCGCTCAGTGCGAATGTGGAGGTTGTGCTTAAGTAGGTTTGGCTACTTATATGTTCATATTAAGATGTTTAGATGCAATAATTTGTTTTTAATAATCCGGGTTTCTGAAATTGTCTAAGCGATATTTGTGTTAGGTAGTCCTTTAATAATGGCCAAATAAACACGCTATTAAGAATAGGTATAAATAAAGGTAATGTATCATTAAAAAAATCATAACAACTTGTGTTTATTAAATATAAATATGATATATTTGCATCATATTTTGAAAAGGAGAGAAGGTTTTTGTTTTTGATACTCACATCAAAACATTCATGTTAATTATAAAAACAACTAAAGCCATGTTTGGATTATTTAAAAAGAAAGCTGAAACGAGAGAGTTACACAAGGAATACAAAAGGCTCATTGCTGAAGCGCACGGGCTTATGTCAACTGATCGTTATCTCAGCGATGAAAAGTATGTTGAGGCCGTGAGTTTAATGGATAAGATTAACGAACTGGAATCTGCTCAGTAATAGATATCTCCTGTTCGAGGCTAGGTATTTCTAAAGTATCTTGCGTTTCAAGATATCTAGCATATGTTATTGGAAGCAAAACAAGCCACAATTGTAAGTTTTCAGGTAGTTTTGTATGGTTGTTGAGTTTGACGGGTGTAATATGCTACATCCAGTGTATTATGGTTTGTATTAGTGAATTTTTAAGTCTTTACAAGTCGATAATACGTATGTGGGGTATTATACCGCTATATGTTAAAATCATTTAACTTGAAGTGATAATTGCAATAATTTAGACCTTGCAAATGTTTCATTGTTTAGTTTTGGTCTTTTAAACTATATGCTAACTAAAAATTGCTGCCATGGATACGAAACATACCGAACTCATTATACCACCTGTTGAGCCTCACTTTGTGGGTGACGGGTTCCGCGTTCACAACTTTATTCCCGGTGCTTTCCGCATGAGCATGGAACGCATGGATCCATTCATTCTGATGGATTACAACTCCAAATTCTATTTCCCGCCATCTGATACGCCACGGGGTGTGGGAGTGCATCCGCACAGGGGCTTTGAAACGGTGACCATCGCCTACAAGGGCAAGGTGGCACATCACGACAGTGCAGGAAACAGTGGCGTGATTGGTGAAGGGGATGTGCAATGGATGACTGCTGCTTCAGGGATTTTGCACAAGGAATACCATGAAGCCGGATTCAGTAAAATGGGCGGAAATTTTCAGATGGTGCAGCTTTGGGTGAACTTGCCCGCCAAAGACAAAATGTCGGCGCCTAAATATCAGGGGATTACCCGTGACCAAATACCGAAATTCCAGTTGCCCGACAAACAGGGAGAGGTAGAGGTGATAGCAGGAAAATATCAGGATGTTGAAGGTGCGGCCACTACTTTTTCACCCATTCATTTGTTGAACGTCCGGTTAGAAAAAGATGCTGAGGCCAATTTTTCATTTCCTTCACATTTTCATACGGCACTTTTGGTGATTGAAGGGGAGGTTAAGATTAACGATGCCGAAGATGCTCCCGTGGATCATTTGGTCGTGTTCGAAAATCAAGGGGAAGCATTTGTTGTAAGGGCATCCGAAAAGTCTGTGGTATTGGTCCTTAGCGGTGAACCGCTCAATGAACCCATTGCGTCCCATGGCCCGTTTGTGATGAACACCCGTGAAGAGTTGCTGAAAGCATTTCAGGATTTTAATTCCGGTAAGTTCGGATATTTGGCTGATTAGGTCGTAAGTGGGAGCGAGCATGGTTTGAATTTCCCCACTGATTTCATGGTGAAAAAGACTAATTTTGCTCCCATAAATTCGTATGCCATGAATTATCAATCCATTATCCAACACATTTATTATCAAGTAATCAAAGAGCCGAACGAAGGAAAGGTAGCTTCTTACATTCCCGAGCTGGGCAGGGTTAATCCGGATCAAATGGGCGTTCACCTGGCTACCATCGGCGATGAACATTTTGCGGTGGGCGACAGTGAGGAGAAATTTTCCATCCAAAGTATTGCCAAAGTGTTGTCGCTTTCGTTGGCCTATAAATTTGACGAAAGTAAAATCTGGGAGCGTGTGGGTGTGGAGCCTTCGGGAACTGCCTTCAACTCGCTGGTACAATTGGAACACGACTTGGGCATTCCACGTAATCCGCTCATCAACGCAGGTGCAATAGTTATTTGTGACATGCTGGTGAGTAAATTGAAAAACCCCGAACAGGAACTCCTCGATTATATTCGACTTTTATCAGGTAATCCCTCCATTGATTATTGCCCCACCATCGCCAACAGCGAAAAATCCACAGGTTTTAGAAATGCAGCTTTGGTGAATTTTATCAAATCGTTCAACAACATTCATAATCAGGTGGAAAGGGTGTTGGATTTTTATTACCACCTGTGTAGCATCAAGATGACTTGTGGCGAATTGGCGCGTACTTTTTTGTTTTTGGCCAACAACGGCCAACTGCCGGATGGCTCGCAGAATATTCTCACAGGAAGTCAGACCAAGCGTATCAATGCCATTATGCAAACTTGCGGATTTTATGATGAAGCAGGCGAGTTTACCTACAAGGTCGGTTTGCCCGGCAAGAGTGGGGTAGGAGGCGGCATTATCGCGGTGCATCCCAACAAATATACCATCGCCGTTTGGAGTCCGCGCCTCAATGCAAAGGGCAACTCATTTCGAGGAATGAAGTTTTTGGAAAGGTTTACCACTGAAACGGCTTCTTCTATTTTTTAGGGTTTCAATCAGTTTTTGGTGGCCATTTTTTTGAAAAAAAAATTTTCATGAATAGACTCACGTGATGTGGTTAGAAACTGTTTCACAGAGTTACACAGAGAAGTCACAGAGTAAATCAGAGGATTCTATGAGTTTTATAGAACATTGATTGTCAAATAAATGGATTCGAAACCAAAAAAAATAAAGTGAATAAAAAAGTTAAATTAACATGCAAAATATGAATAACTATCTCATCATCTGTGTCAATGGAGTTGAATGGTAATCACCCGATTGTCAAAAAAAGTTGGAATCAATATCCATTGTTTGGAAGGAATATAACCGAGGTCGGCCGCTTGAATCTTCTCATCGGTGGTATTTTGCACAATTTCTTGGCGTTCCCTGTTCAATCGGGTAATCTTTCCCGACCAATCGGAGATGACAAAACTGTCGGAAGCGAGCGGAATGAGCCCGTCGATGGGGCCTGTTTCAGAAATATAAACTTCCAAGGCCTCGACTTCAGGGTTATACACCAGTAAATTATCACGGGTTCCTACGTATAGCAGACCGTTGGAAAAAGCCAGTCCATTGGGCGAAACCAGCAGCCCCTCTGACAACCAAGTAGTAACGTTGTTTCCATCAAATTTAAGCAGTTGGTTGGTGCCCATGTCGGTAATCACAAACGACGAAGGAGCTATCAAAACCATGTCGTTTAAAAAGGAAGCTCCCGGTACTTCGATGGTTTTGATTATTTGGGCCGTGTTGATGTCCATCACATGAATTTTGTCGATATCGGTAACGTACAATAAGTTGCCTTCCATGGCCATGCCTTTGGGTGCATCCATTCCGGTAATCCAATCCAGCTTCCTGACGGTACCATCCGTATCCAACAAGGAGATAAAGCCATTGCCATCCTTGTCCGTTGGTTTTCCGTTGATGTTCGACACATAAATTTGGTTTGTGGCTTCATTGTAGAAAACCGATTCGGGCGTTTTTAAAACGGGATCCGTTTGCCAAATGGTTTCAGGATTTTGGGCATACAGCGAAAAAAAAGCGGTGACCAGAATTAATGTAGTCAGAAGTATTTTTTTCATGTTAGTAAGAATTAGTTTGTCACGCGGGTATGAATTTGAACAAGTAAAAGCAGGCAACAAATATGGTGATTTTTGGCTAATAAAAACCAAATGAGCACAACAGACGGATTGTGATTGTTGTATGCTTGTTTTAACACTTTTCAACTGTTTCCTTTACGGAAGTCTTTCCAAAAGGTGAGTCATAAAATAGTATATCCGGGAACAAAAAGTGGGGGCGGTTTATAAAATCAATTTTTTAATATCCCGTTAGGGATTGAATATGGGTAGCATATGGTATCGATAATATGGGTTCCGTCTCGTATGGGACGGGATACCATTTCTCCAAATTAACGGGCAGGCTCCGTATTCATGTGACCGACTGATGGCACCATTCAATCTACTTGATTATAGTCAACAGGTATGAAAACATATCTTTCATCATATGGGACGTCAAATTTTACAAGGAATTCAAGGTATTCGTCCAGAAACGATTTTCTGCGGTGATGAAATTCCTGATCTCGTATGTAATCGATCACCTGATCCACCTGTGACTTGCTGTAGGAGAATGCTCCATAACCTTCTTGCCACGAAAAATGACTTTTTATAAGTCCATTCTTATTTATCCACTTGGAGGAATCCCCTTTGATATCCTGCATTAAATCAGACAACGATTGGGCAGGTCTCATTCCAAAAAAAACGTGGACATGATCAGGCATTCCGTTAATAGCCAAAACTTTATGGTCATGATTTTGTATGATCCCGGTGATGTATTGATACAATTCTTTTTTCCACTCTTTCTTTAAAATACAACTGCGATTTTGCACCGTAAATACCGAATGAATGTGGATTTGGGTGTAAGTATTGGCCATAATCAGTAAATTTGATCAAAAGTCAAATTTAACAAACAAATTTGAAATACCGGATGATTTTTTCATTATTGAGGTTTTGTCGGTAGGGAAACAATGTGCTTAAAAATATGAAATTCAGCAGGTTGTATCATCCCATCCGGGACGAGAAATACGAAATAAGAACTTTCTACCCATATTGAGCTCCTAACGGAGCCATGTCAAAAGTTCTTGTCAAGGTTTATCGAAATTTTTGTCTCAAGGTGCCCAAATGTTTATTTCAGAGTAAAAGCAGGCAAGAAAGATGGCGGTTTTTATTCAATGAAAACCAAATAAGCAAAACAGACGGATTGTGATTGTTGTATGCTTGTTTTAACACTTTTCAACTGTTTCCTTTACGGAAGTCTTTCCAAAAGGTGGGTTATAAAATAGCATATCGGGGAATAAAAAGTGGGGGCGATTTAAAAATCAATTTTTTATTATCCCGTTAGGGATTGAATATGGGTAGCATATGGTATGGATAATATGTGTTCCGTCCCGTATGGAACGGGATGCCATTGCTCTATATGTTGTCTCGTCCCATACGGGACGCGAAATACGAAATAAGAACTTTCTACCCATATTGGGCTCCTAGCGGAGCCAAGGC
Source organism: Bacteroidales bacterium (assembly GCA_963676875.1). GTDB lineage: Bacteria > Bacteroidota > Bacteroidia > Bacteroidales > F082 > UBA6244. The sequence goes on along the minus strand of OY781436.1, from coordinate 4,483,646 downwards.
AAAAGTTCTTGTCATGGCTTATCGAAATTTTTGTCTCAAGGTGACCCAAATGTTTATTTCAGAGTAAAAGTAGGCAAGAAAGATGGCTCTTTTTATTCAATAAAAACAAAATGAGCAAAACAGACGGTTTGTGATTGTTGTAACGGTTGATTGCCATTAAACAACCAACCAAATAAGAATAAGTCGATAGTGTAAATAGTTTGCTTAAAACGTTGTAAAACAATATATAACTTAAATTTTATTTAAAAATAGGGATGAAAGTCCATAACACATTTGTTTTATTATGATAAGTTATTTCGGGTTTCATGCCTTTATTTTGTTGTGAATAATAAAACACTAGGATATGAAAGAAGTTGTTATTGTATCAGCCGCACGCACTGCCATCGGAGCCTTTGGAGGAGGATTGTCGGCATTATCGGCTGTTGAAATAGGCGTTGTAGCTGCCAAAGAAGCCATCAAAAGAGCGGGAATTGCTCCTGATGTAATTGACGAAGTCATTGTGGGTAATATCCTGTCCGCAGGATTGGGACAAAACGTTGCCCGTCAAATTGGAATCAATTCGGGTATTCCCGAAACGGTTCCGGCCATGACCATCAACAAGCTATGTGGTTCGGGATTGAAAGCAGTTAGTCTGGCCGCTCAAATGATCATGCTGGGTGATGCCGACGTGGTGTTGGCCGGAGGCACAGAAAGCATGTCCAATGCACCCTATTTGCTTCCCAACGCTCGATTTGGTCAAAAAATGGGAAATGGAGCCATGATCGATAGCATGATTCATGATGGATTGACTGATGCCTTTAGTCAAACACACATGGGTATTACTGCCGAAAATATTGCCGAACGCTGGAACATCACCCGCGAAGAGCAGGACGAATTTGCCGTAAGAAGCCAAAATAAAACCGAAAAAGCCATTCAGGACGGGCGTTTCAAGGACGAAATTGTACCTGTAGTCATTCCTCAAAGAAAGGGTGACCCCATCGTGTTCGATACGGATGAATTTCCCAAAAAGGGTGTCACCATCGAGAAAATTCAAAAATTACGTCCCGCCTTCAAAAAAGATGGTACCGTTACCGCTGCCACTTCCTCAGGTATCAACGATGGAGCGGCCATGCTTATCGTGATGTCTGCCGACAAGGCCAAAGAGCTGAATCTCCATCCCATGGCGAAGATTATTTCATATGCCAGTGCCGCACTAAGTCCTGATATCATGGGATACGGCCCTGTGCCGGCAACCAAAAAAGCCCTTGAAAGAATCAACCTGACCATGGATGATATCGATTTGGTGGAAGCCAACGAAGCCTTTGCTGCCCAGTCCATTGCCGTGGCCCGTGATTTGAACTTTGATCCTGAAAAAGTAAATGTCAATGGTGGAGCTATCGCACTGGGTCATCCCGTTGGTGCTTCCGGCGCAAGGATATTAACCACCCTTCTTTACGAAATGAAAAAAACCGATGCCAAAAAAGGTCTGGCTACCCTCTGTATAGGAGGGGGGATGGGTACAGCCCTTATCGTAGAAAAAATGTAAAGTTATTCGAGGGATAATGTACTCGACGACAGACTTCTTACAACAGAAAAAGTTATGGAGTAGATTAAACACTTTTTAAACAATATTTAATTTTTTTAAAAATGAAAAAACTAGAAAATAAAATTGCTGTCATTACCGGTGCAGCAGATGGTCTGGGAAAGGCCGGAGCCCTGTTGTTGGCATCTGAGGGAGCCCATGTGGTTATCTGGGATTTGAACGTGGAAAAAGGGAATGAAACGGTCCAATCCATCAAAGACAAGGGGGGAAAAGCTTGTTTCAGGCAGGTGAATACTGCCAACTTCAACGAGGTTCAAGAAGCCGTTGAAGCGGTAATTGCCAATCACAAAAAAATCGATATCCTCATCAACAATGCAGGCATTACCCGCGATGCCACTCTCCTGAAAATGACCCACGAACAATGGGATCAGGTAATTGATGTGAACCTTACAGGTGTGTTCAATTGCACCAAATGTGTGGCGCCTCACATGGTGGCTCAGCAATATGGACGTATTATTAATACCTCTTCAGTTGTGGCTTTGTATGGTAACTTTGGTCAAACCAATTACGTAGCTGCCAAAGCAGGACTGATTGGCATGACCAAAACCTGGGCCCGCGAACTGGGTAGAAAAGGGGTGAATGTAAATGCTGTAGCTCCCGGATTTATTGCCACCGAAATGGTGATGAAAATGCCGGAGAATGTGCTGGAATCCATGACAACAAAAGTGCCTCTGCAACGTTTGGGCAAGCCTGAAGAAATTGCTCAGGTATATCTTTTCCTGGCTTCCGACGACGCTTCCTACGTGAATGGTGCCGTTATCAGCGCCGATGGGGGTATGACCATTTAGAAAAATTACCTAAGCGGTTGTTTTTCAAACATGTAAAAGGAACCGCTTTTTTTAAAATTTTAATGGATGTCAGGGGAATATTGGTTAAATTACACCTCAAATTCCAGGTGAATTTCTCATGATAGTATGATTTAAATTTCAATAAAAAATGGCCACATCGTTACAAGTTACCGGAACCTGGATACTCATCGGAGTATATGCCGTGATGGTGTTGTATTTCGTTATCAAGGGAGCCTTGTCCATCAAAAACATTTCTGACTATGCGGTGGGTAGCGTGAATTTTTCACCCGTTGCCATCGGTCTTTCGCTGGCAGCTTCCATCACAAGTGCAGCTACATTTGTGATCAATCCCGGGTTAATCGCCGTGTATGGCATGGCCGGTGTGCTGTCATTCGGACTGGTTTTCCCTTTGGCGTCTATTGTTTCTTTAGTGGTTTTGTCAAAAGCTTTCCGAAAATACGGACAGTCGGTCAAGGCTTTAACCATTGCCCAATGGATTGGCTTGCGGTACAAAAGCAAAGGATATGCCCTGTTTATGGCTTTCCTTTCGCTGTTGTTGGTAACCTTTATCGTGTTGATTTTGGTGGCTATCACCAAAGTGCTCTCCAAGTCGTTGAATCTCGACGAAATGTATGTCCTGCTGGGGCTTATCATTTTTGTGTTCGGATATATGATGTATGGGGGTGCCAATTCCATGGTCTACACCAATACCATACAGGCAGTTATCATGATTTTTGTGGCTTTTATCCTGCTGGGTTCGGGGTATGAGCATTTCAAAGACGGTATCGATGGTTTTATTACAAAATTAGCCACCATCAATCCCGAATTAGCTCAAACCACCAACCCTGCCAGCCTGCTGTTTCGCGACTATTACGAAATCATTTTTGCCCAAATTATCGTGGGGATTGCCGTGGTTTGTCAACCCCATATTATCACCAAATCGTTGTTGTTGAAAAATGAAAAAGACGTCAACAAATTTCTTGTCACGGCGGTCTTGGTGCAAATGCTGTTTTATGCCGTGATTATTGTTGGGTTGTACGCCAGGTTAACCTTCCCTGATTTGACTGTTGCAGGAGTTCCGCTTAAAACGGATGGCATTATTCCGGCTTACGTGCTGCAAGCGTTTTCGTCAGGTGTATTCTCGGTAATAATTGGTTTGGTGGTGGTGTTGGGACTTATCTCGGCAGGCATGTCAACCCTTGAGGGACTTATACAGTCGGTTTCTACTACCCTTACCAACGATATTATTCAGGTATTGTTCGGAAAACATATCTCCAACCCTGATCACTATATTTACATCAATCGGGTGGTGATTGTGGCCTTGGCCGTGGTGTCGTTTTTCATCACCTACGACCAAATTTTACATCCCAAACTAAGTGTGGCCATTCTCGCTCAAAACGGTGTATATGCTTATTTTTCAGTGGCTTTCATACCCATTCTTTTTGGGATATTTAGTAAAAGTTCCAGATTGGCGGCACCCTTGGCAGCATCAGTCACTGCGCTTGTGGTGTATTTCAGTATCTATTATTTAATGCCTGTTGTGGTAGAACAAACTCAATTAAATCTGGGATTTTTCACCAAATACCTGGAGGGAAATATCAGAAATCCCGCCATCGCATCCTCCACGGCCATTGTTTTTTCGGCTTTGGTGGGCGTGGGTGTGATGTTTTTTCAAAAAAAGAACCTAAAAATTGCGCAATAATGAAGAATTATCAGCAGATCTATCAACAAAAACTGATTTCCATTCCCGAAGCAGTGGCTTTGATGAAGTCGGATACGGATGTTATTGTGGCTCAGTGTGCTTCGGAGCCTCAGGGCTGTATGGAGCAATTTCATCTGGCCAAAGATCGGGTGACCAACGTCAAGGTGTTTTCGGTGCTTACGCTGAAACCCTACGACTTTTACATGAAACCCGAGATGAAGGGTCATTTTGAGTTGGCCAGCTGGTTTCATGCACCCGGATCGCGCAAGGCCATCAAAGAAGGTACACAAACAGTGAGCTACGTGCCCAACATGCTTCATCGGGCAGGTCTCGACCGGTTGCATGTGAGAAATCCACACATGTTTTTCGGTACCTGCACACCTCCCGACGACAAAGGATTTGTTTCGCTGTCGTTAGGGATTACCTACGAAAAGGATGTGATGGAAGCAGCCGAAATTGTGGTGCTTGAAGTGAACGACCAACTGCCCCGCACCCTGGGCGATTGTCATGTGCACATCAATGATGTGGATTATTTCGTAGAACATTCCCAGCAGCCTCCTTCGTTACCTGAGGTTCAGCCCGACGAAATCGCCATGCAGATAGGCAACAACATTGCCCAATTGGTGGAAGACGGTTCGACCATTCAGCTGGGAATTGGCGAAATCCCCAATGCTGCCGCCCTATCGCTCAAAGGAAAAAAGGATTTGGGAGTACATACTGAAATGTTGGTCGACAGCATGATGGAGCTCTACGAAGCAGGAGTCATTACCAACAAGAAGAAAAGCTATTACAAGGATAAATTCGTTTGCACCTTTGCCATGGGATCGCCGAAGTTGTACCGTTGGCTGGACAACAATCCTTCGGTGGAGTTTGTGCGTGGAAAATTTGCCAACGATCCTTCGCTAATCAAGCTGAATTCTAAAATGGTCTCCATCAACACCTGTATCATGGTGGACTTTACCGGACAGGTAGCCAGCGAATCCTTTGGTACGCAGCAGTATTCAGGTACCGGCGGCCAATCGGATACAGCCATAGGTGCTGTAGAAGGAATTGATGGAAAAGGGAAATCCATTATTGCTTGTCGTTCAACGGCACGTGGAGGTACCGTTTCCACCATTGTGCCTGTATTGCCTGCCGGAACCGCCGTTACCCTGCATCGGTCCAATGTGGATTATGTGGTAACCGAGCATGGTATAGCCTCCCTTCGCGGGAGAACGGTGCCCGAACGTACCCGGGCACTCATCAACATTGCCCATCCCGATTTTAGGGAGCAACTGACTAAAGAAGCCTCCGAACTTGGATATATTTAAAAAGAAATGAATAAAGTAAAGATTATAGGTACCGGAATGTATGTGCCGGGAAAAGCCATCAGCAACCTGGAACTGAAAGCCCTGACTTCCATAGAGTTTGATACCGAAAAGATGGAGTCGAAACTGGGAATCAAGCAACGTCATGTGGCCAAACTGCGCGGGATGGATGAATCTACTGCCGATTTTGCCACCAAAGCGGCCGAACAAGCCCTGTTGGATGGCGGCATATCTGCCGACCAATTGGGCTTGATTATTGTGGGAACCGACACACCCGAATATATCACTCCGGCGACTTCAATCCTAGTACAGGGACGGCTGCAAAAGGGAGAGAAATTCACCAGTACCTTCGATGTGGCAGCGTCGTGTGCCAGTTTTTCCATCGCCATGGACAACGCTGTGAGAATCATGAAAACCGATACATCCATTCGGTATGCTGCCGTGATTGGTGTTTACAATATGCCGGCATTTATTCGGGAGAACGACGCTTTTGCATGGCCCATTTTTGCCGATGGAGCAGGAGCCATTATTCTGGAAAGTAAGGAAGATGGCACTTCTGATTACCTAAACAGTCAGTTGCTCACCGATGGAACCCAATTCGATTTTATCGGGATTTACTCAGGTGGAGCCAAACATCCGGTTACCAAGGGGCGAATTGACAACCATGAGGTGGGATTGCAAAGCTTGAAACCCATGCCCGGAGATCGAAATGTAAGACTTTGGCCCATGGTTATCCATGAGTTGTTGAAAAAGTCGCAACTGGATTTGAGCGAAATCGATCATTTTATCTTTACCCAAATCAATCAGTCGGTAATTTTCAAGGTGATGGACGCCTTGGGTTTGTCTCATGAAAAAACCACTTGTGTGATGGACAAATACGCCTACACCGGTTCAGGATGTGTGCCCATCGCCTTTCATCATGCCGTAAAAGAAGGTAAAATCAAACGTGGCGATAAGGTGATTTTTGTGGCTTCCGGAGCAGGATTGGCCGTGGGTAGCAATGTTTTTATTTATTAGCGTATGAAGAGCGAAAAACCAACCATCGGGATATTGGGAACGGGGATTTATATTCCTGAAAAACGCATGACCGCCAAAGAAATTGCAGACCACACCAAGGGCGTATGGTCAGAAACAGCGGTTGTCGAAAAATTGGGAATCGTTGAAAAACCCATTCCCGGAATGGATGACGGAACCCAGGAAATGGGCGTAAAGGCTGCCCTGGACGTCATTAAAAATACCCAAACAGATCCCTTGTCCATTGATTTGATCGTCAGTATCGGAGAGGAATGGAAAGAGTATCCATTGACAACCACCGCCATTTATATTCAGGAAAAAATTGGCGCACTCAATGCCTGGGCTTTCGATTTGCAACAACGCTGTTGTACGACAGTTTCTGCCATGAAAGTGGCCAAGGACATGATGATTGCCGACGATTCCATCAACACGGTACTCATTGCCGGAGGTTATCGTAATGGCGATCTGGTGGATTATGCCGATCCCCAAATGTCGATGATGTACAACCTGGGTGCGGGTGGGGGAGCCCTCATCCTAAAAAAGGGCATGACCAAAAATTTGTTGCACGCCACCCACGTGATTACCGATGGTAGTCTGGCCCGCGATGCGGGAGTGCTTTATGGCGGGACCTGTCATCCCATCACCAAAGAAAATGCAGACGTTGCCTACAAATCGCTGAAAATCTTTCAGGTGGAGCACATGAAAAACCGACTCAACGAGGTGTCGTTGAATAACTGGTTTGAATGTATCGACAAGGCGTTTGAAAAATCAAAAATTCCCAAATCAAGACTCGACTATCTGGCGATTCTGCATTTCAAACGATCGATGCATCATCAGATTTTGGCCCAGCTAAACCTGACGGATGAAAACACGATTTATCTGGAAAAATATGGCCATCTGGGTCAAATTGATCAAATTCTCTCCCTTCACCTGGCATTGGCTCAACAAAAAGTGAAGGAGGGTTCGGTAATTTCCATGATTTCGGCCGGAATCGGATATGCATGGGCAGCCAATGTGATTACCTGGGGTGAGACCAATTTGTAAGTCATAGGTGATTTTATACCGTTTAAAAATCAGTAATACAGAGATATAGAATAAATTAAAGATAGAAAAAAATAAAAAGTCGCAAGGGTATATCAACAAAATATCAAAGTAAAATTTTAACATTGAATTAATTTTGTAATCATAATAACCAATTAAATTTAATCAAAATGAAAAAAAATCTGTTTATTTCTTTTATTGCATTGGCAGTGATTGTTTTAGCTTCTTGTTCAAAAGATGCCGACAATCCGGCACCTGCCATCGAAGGCGTTACTGCCGTTGACAACGTGGTTACCGTAACCTTTACCGAAGGCGTTTATGCCAACGCCGATGCCACCGGAAATCTAAGTGCCGCCAACTTCACCGTTACCATTCCCAATGTTACCTTTACAACGGTTGTATCTCACGTAGCAGGCGAAAAAACGGCTACCATTACCCTGGATTACACCTCCATCATTCCCGAAGGAACCAAAGTAACCGTTACCACAGCTACCTCCATTTTTGATAATGAAGGTGAAGCATTGATTGCCGGCGCCACAGCAAGTGCCGATCTGGATGCTGATTTGGGTATTATTGGCAAATGGTATTCTTCAGGCGACAATGTGGCTCCATTGTTGGTAACTTATTTCGAGGTGGACTCCGTATATGCCGAATTCAAAGATGATTTTACCATGTATGTAGAGCAATATAATATTGGCAATACAAGCGGAACTCCTGATATCATTTTTACCAGCACCTTCACCATGGAAAGATCAGGCGTAGGTAATATCTGGAATATTGTGATTGTACAAGAGCTTCCTTATTTTGCCGATGTATCCGGTATTTATGAAATTAAAATGAACCCCGAAGTACTTTGGTATGAAGTGGCTCAAACCTCCGGTACGCAAAACATTCCTCCCACTGCCGAAGCCGGTTTTGGCAGTAGCAATGGCGGAGCTTTTGGTGACACCAACATTCAAAAATACGTACGTTTATAATTAATTGAACACATGGAAAAGGACTGCTTTGATGTCTTCTGAGCAGTCCTTTTTTAATGTTTGTACACTTTATTTCACTCAATAAACCAACAACCCATGAAACACAAGTTATTTTTGTCTGTAATGGTCATTATGTTCGCGTTTAGCCAATCTGTTGTTTCTCAGAGTGCCAGACTTTATGAAAATCAAAAAGAAGACAAGAAATCGTCCCAAAACCTCTTTGAGAACGACTTGCCCTTTTCTGCCGGAGAGCACAAAACATTGCAGTTTTTTGCCTTTTTCATTAATCAAGGTGTATCCACCAACATGTATCCTGAAAGCAGCTTATTCAATGGTCAGTTGGTTGGCAGGTTGTTTGGAGCCAACTCTTCCTCCACTTCGGACACCAAAACGTCTTTTTATGCCGAACAACGCCTGATTCCCTTTTTTATCTATACACCGGAGTTGTTCAACGGGAAAGCCTTGTTGAGGGCATCCTTCGAGATTGACTGGACCTGGGGCGATCAAGCCTATGGTGTGGGCGGTAACAAAGGAGGGGCGCTGTCAGCAGATCAGGTAAATATTCAAACGCAAAATATTGAAATTGAGTTGATTCCCGCCACCGGATGGGCTGTCAACCTGGGTATGCAACGACTCTTCGACACACCTTTCAATCCCTACCGAACTTTTTTTGATAAAATGACCTATACCGGCTATCGGTTGGCCTATTGGGGATCGGATGCCGTGGGTATTACTGTCCGTCGCAATACCGATCTGACGAAAACCAAAGTCGGTTTTTATAAGTTGTATGAAAATCTTCAGGAAATTCATGATGATGTTACCTTGATCGAAGCCATGTTTCGCCGCAAACTACCCGGATTCTGGAATGTGGGCTTGTCGGCCTATGCCATCATCGACCGGGGTAAAAATACCGGAGGCGTATCCGTGATGGGACAAGGATTGACCAGTACCCTTGTTGCCTACAACGGTGGATATCGTTTCAACTTTGGTACCAACGACTATACGGCCAACATTGCCTGGCTGGGAACTTTCTTTAGCCGCAACCCCGATTTTATCATGGACCGGTACCAACTTTCAGGATTTTTTAACTACAACCTCGGAAAGGTGAATGTGAATCAGGACGGTTGGCAAAACGGTGTTGATGTGGGTGGTTATGCCTTTATACTGCGTGGTGCCTATCGCTATGGTCAAACCACTGAAGATTATTTTTCGGTGGATTACGTTTATTCGTCGGGTGACCAAAACGGTATTTCGGATGGAAAATTTACCGGAGTTCTTACCGGAAATACCTGGGGTTTGCCTGCTTCCATTTTTATCAGTTCAGGCGCTTATCTCCTTTTTCCGCATGCCAATGTGGTCAACCGTTTTACGCCCGCCGTGGCCGATATTTCCAACATGGGCTATGGGTTGAATGCCTTTACGGTAAATGCCTACCACGATATTATTCCCAACAAACTCAACGTGAAAATAGGTGGGGCTCAAGGGTTTGCCAATGTAATTCCGCAAGGTGGAGGAAGTAATATGGGTACCGAACTCAATGCCGCCATCAAATATAAGCTGGGTGTGTTCATGAGTGTGGAATTGCACGCCGCCAACATGTGGCTGGGCGACTTCTACGACAGCAACGACGATACTTACAGTTCCGACATCAACGGAAGTTATGATGTGCGGCCACCGGATCCGTGGACGGTTTTTATTGTTTATAAATGGTTACTCTTCTAAAAAATACAGACATGAATTATTTAGCTAAAAGCCTTACCATCCTGATTATTGTTGCCATGACAGCCTGTGCACCTTACAAAAATATTCCCAAACTAACCACCTTTCAAGACCTTGATTATCCGTCGGAAGTGCATTTTGCCGATCTTTCACACGGCGTGAAGTTGGCTTATACCGACACGGGCGAAGGAGAACAAACCATTATTTTTATTCACGGACTCGGCTCGTATATTCCTGCCTGGAACCGGATTATTCCCGAGCTTTCCAAGTCGTATCGCTGTATTGCCATCGACTTGCCCGGTTATGGAAAGTCGAGCAAAGCACCTCACAGTGGGCTGATGACCTATTATGCCGATGTGGTGAATGAATTGGTGGACACCTTGAACATCAAGAATTTTAATATCGCCGGACACTCCATGGGAGGCCAAATTGCCATCGTATATGGATTGAGTTGGCCCGAAAAAGTAAACAACCTCATCTTGTTTGCTCCCGCCGGATTTGAGCGGTTTAACTCAGGACAAAAGAGGTGGCTACACGATGTAATGACCCCTGTTTTGGTGAAATCTACCACCTACGAAGCCATCGAAACCAATTTGGCTTACAATTTTTATAACATGCCGCCCGAAGCCGAATTTATGCTCACCGACCGGCTGGCCATGCGCTATGCCGAGGATTTCGACAATTATTGCTATGCCGTGAGCAAGTCGGTGGGAGGGATGGTAAACGAACCGGTGATCGATAAACTGCAAGACTTGAAAGTCAGAACTTTGATATTCTTTGGTGAAAACGACAACCTCATTCCAAACAGATACCTCAACCCGGGAAGTACCAAAAACATTGCTGAAACGGGAGCTGAATTAATCCCTGACAGCAAGCTGATCATGATACCCAAATGCGGACACTTTATCATGTTTGAAAAGCCCGAAACCATCCCACAGGAAATAAAGGACTTTATCCATTAGATTTTTATCATTTTGGTTTGAACCCGTCGGATACATATTAATCTGGCGGGTTTTTTTATGAATTGCTAGCCAAAGCTATCTCGCCAAATTATCCTAACTTTGGGTACTTTTTTAATCGGACAATCCATGAAATTAACCAAGTTTTCCAATTTTGTCAACTTGCTTTATCCCCACGAACTTAAGTACCTCGATACGGTAGAACAGTTTGAAAATGAAGACATCAGAAGAATAATCGACCGCATACGGTACAACGTGTATAACCCCGACAAAACCAAAGATTTTTTTGAGGATATCGACAAGCGCAAATATTCGTATCTGATGAAATGGATAAAGGATAAACTGGACATGGCCGATGTGGATATTTTTTTCGAGTGGATTATCCAAATGGAACAGGCCATCAACATGGACAACGTGCTTCCGGCAGATGAAAAAAAATTGTTGAAACTCACCAAAACCGTAGAACCTACTTCCTATTGCTTCATCCGTTTTTATGAAATGCTCAATGCTTACCGCGATTATTTGCTGATCAGAACGCGGATATTGTATTATGAGTCGGTTCAGCTTTATTTGCAACAACATGAAGCCGAGTATAACCGCACCATCGAACTCAACCGAACCATCAACAAATCGGCAGAAGACATCATTCGTCACCACCTCACCTCCTCCGGTGATTCCATTCAGTGGGAGGATTTTTTAATGGATGTTTTTCAGAACAAAACCATCGATGGGTTTACCCGATATAAAGCCTTTGTACGCATCACCTACATCCATTATAATTACCGTAAATTTGATGAGCTACGCGGAATATACGACGAACTCGACAAGGAAATTCAAACCGACTCCTTCTATTCCAAGCGGATTCTGGCCAATTATTACTCCAACCGGGCCATGATGCACTCCATGTTGCGTGAAATGGAACAGGCAGAATATTATGCCTATTTGTCTGTACGTCAAAAAAATAGCGACTACCTGTTTTACCTGATCAAGTTGTGCAATATCCTGATTATCGAAAATAAAAACCAATTGGCATTGAAGCTTATGACCGAAAATATTGGTGAGCTAAAAACCAACAACAGCATGTACACCCAGATTGGTTTTGTTTCGGTTTACATACGTGTGCTCAACAAAAACGGGAAATATGCCAAGGGGGAAACCTTTGGTGAAAATTTTTTGGCGGCCAACAAAAAGGAAATCTTCAGTTTTAGGTGGCATATCTTTTTCAGTGCCTATTTTATGTCGTTGCTGAAGCAGGAAAAGTATAAAAAACTCCTCAATCTGGAGAAAAGATACCACCTGGTGCAACGCGAAAAAGAATTTTACGGCAAAGCCCGATATGTGCCTACCATCTTGTGGTATCACAGCCTGGCACAATACATGGAAGGAAAAATGAATGAGGAAAAACTGCGCCATATTCTGTTGGTATCTGTTAAAAAGACCCGTGAGAATAAATATTTGAACATGAAAATCAAGGAGTTGAAGAATGACATTTTCGACTTTTTGCCTAATTTGTTTTGATCAATCAGATATCCGACTAACATGGTGAATGCCATTTTCTTCGTGGAACTCCGTAATACGTAAACAAACCATTCTATTGATTTTTAATAAGCTTGTTTATTGGGAGAAATAGAATAACATACAGTAAATCAACGCTTTTAACAGGTTCGTAAGTTCGTTTACCGACTCTTCATACGGGCACCGTCGCATTGAAAGTTGATTTGCAAATAATCATCGAGTAGTACATCCAACATGTAAACCATCAACCCAATTCGTTAATCCTTTGTTAATTTATCACAACAACGCATAGGTATTTAGGTACTGAAATAATTTTTTTATATTTTAGCACCAAAGTAGGCGCGATGCTGCTTGCAGATTAGCTCCGCTATTTTTACGGCTCTTTCTTTACTCACTTAAAACTAATGGTTTATGGTTCCTAAAATTTCCACCCTCAGCGGTTACATCCACGAATATCAAAAAAGTATTTCCAACCCCACCGGTTTTTGGGCCAATGTGGCCGATTCATTTTATTGGCAACGTCGCTGGGATAAAGTGCTGGAATGGGATTTTAATGAACCCAAAATCAGTTGGTTCGTGAATGGAAAACTGAATATTACCGAGAATATTTTCGAGCGCCATTTGTTTTTACGCCAAAACCAGCCGGCACTTATCTGGGAACCCAACAGTCCCGACGAAGCACACCGGACGCTCACTTACGGCGAACTTTTTTTGGAGGTGAAAAAATTTAGTAACGTCCTCTTGAATCTGGGATTGAAAAAAGGCGACCGCGTGACCATTTACCTGCCCATGATTCCTGAGCTTACCATTGCCATGCTCGCCTGTGCCCGCATTGGGGTGATACATTCGGTGGTGTTTGCGGGATTTTCGGCCAATGCCCTGGCCGACAGAAACAACGATGCCCAATCGCGTTTACTTATCACCTCCGACGGTGGATTTCGCGGAAGCAAGGTGCTGAAACTGAAGGATACGGTGGACGAATCCATGAAAAACAGTCCTTCGGTGGAAAAAGTAGTGGTAGTAAAACGCACCGGAACCGACATTGCCTGGCACGACTGCGATGTATGGTATCACGACCTGATGAATGAGGCAAGCACCGAAAGCAAAGCACAGGTGATGGATGCCGAAGATCCCTTGTTTATCCTTTACACCAGTGGTTCAACGGGTAAACCCAAGGGCGTGGTGCACACCACGGGCGGATACATGGTGTATTCGGCTTACACTTTTAAAAATGTTTTTCAGTATTCATCGGGGGAGGTGTATTTTTGTGCTGCCGATATTGGCTGGATTACCGGACATTCCTATATTGTTTACGGACCATTGCTGGAGGGAGCCACCACCATCATGTTTGAAGGAATCCCAAGTTATCCAACTCCTTCAAGGTATTGGGACATCATCCGCAAGTTTGAGGTCAACCAATTTTATACCTCACCAACCGCCATCAGGTCGCTGATGGCCGAAGGGCAACAGTGGATCGAGGGAATCGATATGCCATCGCTCAGGGTGCTGGGCACGGTGGGCGAGCCCATCAACGAAGACGCCTGGCACTGGTATCACGACCATGTGGGGGGGAATCATTGTCCCATTGTGGATACCTGGTGGCAGACCGAAACCGGCGGCATCATGATTAGTCCCATGGCCGGAATTATCCCCACCAAGCCCGCCTTTGCCACCATGCCCATGCCCGGTATTCAGCCCGTAATCATGGATACGGATGGTAAGAGTCTGTGCCACAAGAGCGTGGAAGGTAGCTTGTGCATTAAGTTTCCGTGGCCCGGAATGGCCCGTACCCTTTGGGGCGACCATGAGCGGTACAAGGCCTCCTATTTTTCACAGTATCCCGGTATGTATTTTACCGGCGACGGCGTCCGTCGCGATGAAGACGGGTATTACCGTATTTTAGGTCGCGTGGACGATGTCATCAACGTTTCGGGACACCGATTGGGAACCGCCGAAATCGAAAATGCCATCAACGAGCATCCATTGGTATCCGAATCCGCCGTGGTGGCCTTTCCCCATGCCATCAAGGGACAGGGCATCTATGCCTACGTGGTTTGTCCGGAGTTTTCAAGCGGTGGCGAAGAAGGCATTCGCAATTCCATTCTGAAAGCCGTGAGTTTGTTTATCAGTCCCATCGCTCGTCCCGACAAAATCCAGTTTGTACATTCCTTGCCCAAAACGCGCTCCGGAAAAATTATGCGACGTATCCTGCGTAAAATTGCCGAAGGCGCCACCGAGAACTTTGGCGATACTTCCACTTTGGTCGATCCCTCTGTTGTGGCCGAAATTATTGCAGGTAAGGAGCAGATGGAATAGGGTGCTTTCGACTGAATTGCACCGGATAACAAAGCCCTCACAATCCGAGCATGTCCTTTCCGTCGCTTGTCAAAGATGGAAAGAATACAAGCCTATTACCTTTGCGTTCACACAGGGAAGCTGATGAGTACCCTGTTGCTTCATATAGCCATTGATTTTGTGGCGAAAAAAAACAAATATATCCAAGTTTATAGTCGCTTATAGTCGTTTATAGTCGCTTTTAAATCGGCTATCAGGCGATACAATTTGTAGATTTACAGAGCCAACGTTCAATTGTGAATAAAGCACCAACTGCCATGGGAAAGAAATGGTGGTACGGGTGTTGGATATGTGCGCCAAGTCAATGGCACCGCACCAGGATAAGCCACCCAACCCAACGAAAACAACCAGGTGGCGAGATGAAATAAATACGTTCGCGAGAAGAGGATTAACTTAAAAATAAAGTATATTTGACAACTGCTAAATACAATAACATGAACAGCACCCACATTCCTCATTTTTTGCATTATTTGATTTTCATATCGTTGGGGTATATGGGGATTGTAGTCAAAGGGGGGATAAATGGTGTAGGGGTGGGTTTGGCAGGTAGTTGGCAACAAGTTTAAGAGCGAATTGCAGTGTAGGGTGCAGAATAGAAAAAAATTGATTAATTGATAACATGAATCAAATTACTATCAATAAAATACTTCAGTATGCAGTCATTGGATTACTTACTATAATAGGAATTTCGATTCTTGTGATACTGATTTTTTTAAGTAAGTATTCAGGGGATAAAATCCCAACTTACTATTTTTATCTATCTATTCTTGGATTATTAATAATTGGATTTGGACTTTTTAAATTACTCGGATTTCTAGAGAGACCAATATTGATTGATTTTAAAAGTAAAACAATCGCTGAGATTGACAAATGGGAACGAATTAAAGTCAAATCACAAGATATCCAAGTGATTTCCTCTCCATATTATCAAGAAGTTCCAAAATCTTCAAACTGGCGAATTCAAGGATTAGATTCTCTTAGCAACGATGGCGTAGTAAACAGAGAGAGAATAGAAAGGATTTATCTAAAGTATGTTTCAAAAAATAAGACATTTAAACAGTTGATTAGTGTAACTGATGAGGTAAGTCTTAAAATGATATTGTCGAAAAAGGATTATATTGATTTGTGTATAAACCAAAATGATAAAACTGATTATTACTTTGATTTGTAATTATGAATAAATAAAACCAGTTGCCAACACGCGATGATAGCCAATTGGCGCATCCAGTGCGTCAAGACAAAGATATGAAAGAAAAAACAATATATAAATCAACTGGCATCCTGCGAAACAAGCGCCAACTGGCCATATCGCGGGACCATTAGTGCCAATAATACAAAACAGCCGATGAAACATATTTTTGCAGGATTTTTAATAATAGCGACAATAAGTTGTAGTTACCATAGAACTGATAAGGATTTAGACAGTAGATTTATTAGTTCTTACACGCAGTTAGATAATGATTGTGTGAAAATATTGAGCGAAATATTAAAACCATATGAATTGGAAAATGATACAATACGGATTGACAAGGCTTTCGGACTTGATTTGAAAATGGATACAACTTTATATTCCACTGAAGAATTAAAATTTAATTATTTCGTTGGAGTAAAACTGAAACCAGATTTATACGGCTTAATTATTTTCGATATTGACTTAAGGTTTGGAGGAGCTATTACGACTTGTCAAATATATAGAGATAAAGATTTAATAATTAATAATTACGAGTATCTGTTTACAAACTTATCTGACCTAAAGAAATGTAGAGGATTAAATATTCCCGACTCTGTTTTTAACTATATAAGTGATTCAAAAACTATGTTCCGACAACTTGCATGGACAAATATAATTTATGGAGAATGGCAAGTCGAAGCAATAAATGATACAGGATTTGTAAATTCTCTGTTTGATAACACTTGGATTTTTAAACCAGAAAAAGGATTTTTACTAACAGACTCAAAAAATGATACCCTTTTGATTGACAGTATTGATTTACAAGGAAGTATTCTGAGTCTAGCAGAATCTGGACATGCCTTTGAAATAGCAACTCAGACTAAAAATAAAGTATTGATAAAAGAGAAAGATGCAGATTATTACAGATTTTTAATAAGAACAAATTGATAATGAATAAATTACTGGCACTAACGCGCAATATAGCAAAGCGGGGCTTTACCGCTCGCATTGGGCATATGGTTCACGATCAAGCCTTTTTGTCGATGGACAAAAACGCAATCGCAAACCCCGCCATGCCATATTGCAAAACGATATGTCCCACCAAAAGCTACTTGAAATAAAGCAGAATGAATAGAAGAATACTACCTGTTAAGAATGAGCAACTAAAGAGGTATATCAGCAACTATTACATTGTTGAATTTGCTTCTGATCACAAAGAGCCAATGCTTGTGCCACCACTCGGATTTCCCGTGTTACATTTTCACTATGGCAAAAATGGAAATTTTTACAATTATCAAAATACACCCAACGAATCAGTACTAATCGGGCAATTGACCAAGCACTACTTACTCAGTCCGAACAAGGGACTAAAGATGATTGGAGTAAATTTTAAACCTTACGGAATGTATAATTTGTTGGGGATTCGACTAAAGGAGCTTACCGATGCCTGTATCGAAAGCAAGCATGTCTTTGGAGAAGAAAAAGTTTATGAAATCCGTCAGAAATTAAAAAGATCAGATGACGAGGAAAAAGTGGAACTAGTGGAAAAACTATTGTTTGCTTACATGGAAAAAAACCAAGTTGCTCAAAATCATATCTATGATAAGATGGTTGACCTGATGGTTGAAAAAAATGGAATGGTTCGCATAAAAGAGGTGGTAAACAACAAAATCTCAACGCGGACATTTGAGCGGTATTTTAGTAAAGTTATCGGAATTTCGCCTAAACTTTTTTGTGAAATACAACGACATAAGCTTATCATGCAGCTTACTTACAAAAATCAAGAATTTGATTGGCAGGATGCCATATTTCAAGGATACTATCACGATCATTCCCACCTTAGCCGGGATTTTACAAAATTTTCCAACATAAAACCAACTCAATACTTGTCCGTTAAAAACCAGTTCTCTGACTTATTACTTAAAAATTAAAATAAAACAAAAAGGTGTCGCATTTTTACAGTAGATAAAAACTAAATTATTTGATTTTTGCCTTAAAGTTTAAATCAAATTAATATGAAAAAATTTTATCTGTTTGTTTTTGTAGCAGCCATAGCAATATTTTCTTCTTGTGGCAAAAATGACTCTGCAAATCCTGACAATCCGGATGACCCCAATGATCCAACTTCTGAAATTGTATGGTCAACTGACCTTTCCCATACTATCCAAACGACTACAAACCATTATCCGGCAGTTGACGATAATGGAAACATTTATTTGATTACAAAAGAGTATGGCGTTGGTTCAGTCGTTCAGGCTTTTGATAAAAACGGTAGTGAATTATGGGAAAAGCACCAGGATAAATATCCTCGCAATTATTCGGTGAGCTACTATGATGGGAATGTTTATTTTCTTACAACTGAAGAACTTATATGTTTAGATGCTCAAAACGGGAATGAAAAATGGTCAGTTTCTGAGTCTGTTGAAGCTGATTTGGGAATTGGCAATCAAGACAATTTTACATTTGTTGGTAATAACCTCGTTATTCCACTTATTAATATTCAGGGTACATTCTTGGTAAAACTTGATCCTTCAAGTGGTCATAGTAATGGTTCAATACAAGTATGTAAGCAAAACAGGGTTGTTCCTCGCATTGCAGCAAAAGGAAATACCATATACATTGCCGAAGATTCATTGTATGTAATTTCTGAATCGGGGATCGCATGGCGTGCTAATATCGAAAATACGGAGCATACCACAAAAGATGTTTACGACCTTATCATAACTCAGAATAATGACATTGTTGTAAGTACAAAAAGCGAAATGAGCAACCAAAGAAATGTTTACTTATACAAATCGGAAGAGTTGTTGTGGTCAATAAATTTCGGTACAGATGTTCTAACCCCAAAAATTAGTGAATTAAGCAATGGCAATTTAGCATTGGCAATGGGAAACCTTTTAACAGTTGATGCTGCAAGCGGAAACGAAATATGGAAATTGAATTCAGAAATATTGAAATCTTACGAAACTGCAAATGTTGCAGCAAATGGTAAAATATTTGGCGGAAACGCCTATGGTATATGGGGAATAGACGAAGATGGGAATACGATTTCTGTTTTTGATCCCAATAATGACCCAATTTCGAATTCCATCTTGCAAAAGGGTGAAAATATAATCGTTTTGTCAATGGGGACTGACAATAGTATCATTCATTGCGTAAAAGAAGAAAATACGGGTGGTTATGCCCCGGATTTGTGGTCGGGATACGGAGCTAATGCTGCCAATACATTCAATACAAACTAAAATAGTATGAAACCAATAATAATCTTTGTATTTGTATGCATTTCAGCATATAGTAATGCACAGGAGTTTTACGAAAAGTTGCCATTTTCCGATTTTGAAAATTGGGCAGAAACAATAACCGTGGCAGGCTACGAGTTTTACGCTACAGAAAAAGATGGCGAGCCAGAATACGGCGAAAAAGTTAAGTATAAAGCCACTTTTATAAAAGGGCAAACAGACAGATTAAGTGTTTATCTTGAATCGAAAGGCAGCTTTTCATCGTATATATCAACAGCAAAGCTAAAAGACGGCGGAGTGGTATTTGAGTCAGAGGGGTACAATATGGCTTATATTCCATTGCAAGCAAAATATTCCAGTGCATTTCTTGCTATAGAAATCCCGAAATTAAATGCCTGTTTAGTACTTCATTTCGTCCCCCTCAAAAGAAAAGATGATGCTTTGAAAACCTTTGCAGATATTGACTTGACAAAGCTGATATTGCGATAAAAGTCAGTGCCTTGCAAATATAATAGTGCCTGATTTGGAGAATCGAGCCATGTGATGTGGTCCAATATGCATATCAAAATTCTGGTTTCTCTCCGAAAAGGTATTAGTTTTCGTATTTTCAACAGGCTGAATAATCATATCCGGCACATAACAAATAGTCGACATGCGCAGTGCAGTGCCAGCAAAATGTCCATATTGAAGGATATCCGCCGGAATACAGGTCACGACCTAGTGAACCTATTGTTTCTTTTTCTTTGATCTGTTCGAATTTACCCCACTAACATTTTCTTTTCTAAAATTATAGGATTCCTACCTTTGCACCCAAAATAATTTCAGCGCAAATGCGAAGGTGGTGGTTTTTATGGGTGTTTACAGTTATTGTGTCGGTGGTGCACGGGCAAGAAATCGACATCGCCAATGCCTTGGAAATCATTCCTCCACAGGGAGAAAATACCTACGCCAGCTGGTCGCCCGACGGAACCAAATTCGCCTTTCAAACCAATCGAAACGGGACCTGGGACATTTATATTTACGATCTGGAAACGAAATCCGAACGCGCTTTGGTGTCCGGTGTAAGCCGGGAGCAGCATCCTGTTTGGTTTCCCGATGGGGAGAGCGTGGTGTTCGATTCGGATAGTTTGGGGTATGAATATTTGTTTCGTTGTCGCATTTCTGATGGAAAAATTACCCCTTTATTCAAAAGGGATATTGTTTGTCAACAAGCCTCTTTTCCAAAGGTGCCCCGTCAGGTGTATTTTTCGGGATACGACAAAGTAAGCAAACAATGGCAAATATACAGCTACGATTTTGTTTACGACAACCTCAACCGCCTCACCCAACATAAAGCCAAATGTGCTGACCCTCAGGTGGCGCCCGATGGTAAACATCTGATTTATTTAAAGGCCAGAACCGTGTTCGAGTCTTCCTCTTTTCCAATCATCAACTGGTATGGTGAAGAAATCGGTAGGCTGGATTCGTTGCGCGCCAAAGACCCGTGCTGGAATGAGTCGGGTTTGAAAGTTTATTTTGTTTCATACAAAGACGATGTGGCCGGTGAATTATACAGCATTTGGGAAAATGGTACCCACCTGGAACGTCTCACCTTCGACACCCTCCAAATTTCACAACCGGCCATCTCTCCCGATGGAAAATACTTCCTCCTCACCGTAGGTAACACATCCGGCGCAGGCATCAGGTTGATCGAGTTGCCCGAATACTGATAAATATCAGATAAAGAGATAAATAAGCGTGTTAAATTGCGTGTTTGAAAACAAAACCGGGTAAGTTGGCCTAACTTGCGTATCTTTGTGGAAAACCAAAAATTAAAATCGAAGAATTATGGCAGGTCAACAACATGAATTTAATGTAAGCAGAATACTTCCTATTGCCGTTGTGGTGGGTATTGTATTTTTTTTAATCATCTTTTGGAGTCGCATGACGGTAACCATTAAAGGTGGATATGGTGGCGTATTGTTCGAAACCTTTAGTGGTGGTATCGATACGCTTAATACATATGGTGAAGGTTTTCACTTTATTGCTCCTTGGAATGATATGGTGCAGTACGAAACGCGTCAGCAGGAGATTGCAGAGAATATGGATGTTCTTTCTTCCAATGGATTGGAAATCAAGGCAGACGTTTCAGCATGGTACGAACCCGATTTCTCGGAACTAGGATTGCTTCATGCGAAAATCGGGACAGATTATGTACGTCGGATAGTTATTCCGGCCTTGAGATCCTCCGCAAGAAGCGTCATTGGACGCTATACGCCTGAGCAGATTTATTCAACTAAAAGAGATGTTATTCAGGATGAGATATTTGAGGAAGCACAGCTGATTTTGCAAAATAAGTATGTCAACCTCAACAGGATATTAATCCGTTCCATCGTATTACCACCTACTATCAAATCAGCCATCGAGGGTAAATTGAAACAAGAACAAGAGTCGTTGGAGTATGAGTTTAAGTTACAGAAAGCACAAAAAGAGGCAGAGCGTCAGATAATTGATGCCGAAGGTAAAGCCAAGGCCAACCAAATCCTCAATGCGAGTTTAACAAATAAAATCCTCCAGGAAAAAGGCATTAGTGCTACTGTAAAACTGGCAGAATCCAACAACACCAAAATTGTCATTATTGGCAACAGCAGCAATGGTATGCCCATTATTTTGGGCGATTTAAAATAGGGGAATCCCTGGTAAAAAAAGAGGCTGTCCTTAAGGGCAGCCTCTTTTTTGTTTGTCTGCAGAAATCTATTTTTGCAGGTAATGGTATTTTTAGATAAACTTCAATTCCACCAATGAAGCCTTAATCAGTTCAAAGGTGCGTTCGATGTCCATATCCAAACCTACCGAAAAGCGAACCAGACCGGGGGAGAGGCCCATCTCTTTTTGGATATCTTCGGGCACTTCGGAGGAAGTACTTTTGCCTGAGTTGGAGAAGAGGGTTTTGAAATATCCCAGACTCACTGCGTGGTATCCCACACCTTTTTCCTGCATCAATTCCATGAAGGGGGCAGCGCGTTCGGCGGTTCCCAGGTCGATGGCAATCAATCCACCCATGCCATAGCCTTCGTTCATTTGCGATTTTAACAACTCATACTGAGGATGCTCGGGGATGCCGGGATAGTTATATTTTAATCCAAGTTCCTTGAAGCGTTCGGCCAGATAGAGGGCGTTCTTGCTGTGTTGCATCATCCGGATATGGAGTGTGGCCATATTTTTTAAAATGGAGGAGGAGCGCAAGGGGTCGAGTACAGGACCCAGGAGCATGGCTGTTCCACTGTTCACATCGCTGATGGCATTGATAAACTCGTTGGAAGCACAAATGGCTCCGGCCACACAGTCGTTTTTACCATTGATAAATTTGGTCATGCTATACACCACGATGTCAGCACCCAGCCTGAACGGACTGATAATCATGGGTGTAAAGGTGTTATCCACGATGAGTTTGATGTCGTGAGCATGGGCAATTTCCGCCAATTTGGGTAGGTCGGAGATTTGGAGCAAGGGATTGGTCATCGATTCTGTGTACAGAATTTTGGTGTTGGGACGAATGGCCCTACGAATACTGTCGTGGTCGTCGATATTCACGAACGTGACATCGATATTAAATTTCTTGATGT
This sequence comes from Bacteroidales bacterium, assembly GCA_963676875.1. GTDB lineage: Bacteria > Bacteroidota > Bacteroidia > Bacteroidales > F082 > UBA6244. Next base: position 4,460,672 of record OY781436.1, on the reverse strand, counting down.
AGTTGTTCAGAAAGGCAAAAGTGCCTCCATAGGTGGTTACACTGGTGATGATATGGTCACCACTGTTCACATTTTGGAGAATGGCCGTGGTAATGGCCGACATTCCTGACCCGGTTACCCAGGCCGATTCGGTGCCTTCCATGGCTGCGAGGGCATCGGCCAGGTATTTGTTGGAAGGATTCCAGTGGCGTGAGTAAAGAAAACAACCCTGTGCTTCGCCATGGAAGGCATCAATCATGGTGTTTTCCTGCAAAAATGTATAAGTAGCTGAGTCGGTAATGGATGGATTTACATCGCCAAACTCGCCAAATTGTTTTAAATCCTGTATGGCGTTGGCCGGATTAAATTTTTCTGACATGGACATTTTCTTTTATGGTTTTCTGGTCACAAATGTAGTAAACAAAGACACCTTTCGTTGTTAGAATGGGTATAAATTAAGAATCGACCGGTTGGTAACAACCACACATATTGGTTCACTAATTGTCCGATCATTCAACCTTTATTCTATTTTTGTGGTGCATCCACATATGGCACATAGTATGATGAAAAGTTTGAAGATACCTGTTGCACTGTTTTCGGGATTGTTGGTTCTTTTTCTGATACTCAACGGGGGATTTTTTTCTCCGTTGAGAACGCAATTCGTAGATGGTGACGGAAGTGGTCATTATGCCTACCTGCCTGCCATTTTTATCCATCATACGGTTGACTTCACTCCGGTGCAGAAAGCCGAAAAATCACGTAAAAGTGCTGATTACGTGGGTCATAATTATCATCGACAAGGGGAGGTGCTCATCAATAAATTTCCGGCTGGAACCGCTTTCCTTATTGCACCTTTTTATGTGATTGCCTATGTCGTTTCCAAAATCGCAGGTTTGCCAACGGATGGTTACAACATTGTTTTTCAATGGGCGGTTGGAATTGCGGGAGTTTTTTGGCTGAGTTTGGGGCTCTGGTTTTTAATCCGTTTGCTAAAACTGAATAAAATCCGTCAAAAGCGCGCCATTTGGTTTACCATCTCGGGGTTTCTGGCCACCAACCTGTTTTTTTATGTATTCATCAACCCTTCGTTTTCACATGTATATTCCTTTTTTGCCATCACGGCTTTTTTCTATTTCATAACACGATTGTTCAAGCTCAAGCGAAATCAAAGTCCCGATGCAGATTTGTTTTGGTCGGCATGCTTTTTTGGATTGGTATTGTTGATCCGTCCTGCCAATGCCCTGGCGATTTTGGCTGTGCCTTTTTTGGCCGGAGGTTTCATGCCTTTTTGGAAAAAACTTTCTTACATCTTTTCATTCAAACGGTTGGCTTGGGCTCTTGCCTTGTTTTTGTTGGCCTTGAGTCCTCAACTGCTTATTAATTACTTGCAAACGGGAAGTTTTATGGTGGATGGTTATCAAAACGAAGGTTTTTTCTTTGCACATCCGCACCTGCTTGATTTCCTTTTCAGTTACCAAAAGGGTTGGATGGTTTATACGCCTTTTATGTTGCTACTGATTCCGGGTTTGATATTGATGTACTTAAGATCGCGTGCACGGTTTTTTCCACTGATACTCTTTTTGTTTGTTCTTGTTTATGTTTTCTCCAGTTGGTGGAATTGGTTTTATGGCGACAGTTTTGGCATGCGACCAATGGTAGATTACTATGGACTTTTTATGTTGGTCATTGCGGGAGCCATCCTGAAAATCAAGCGCGTTAGATTGAAACGACTGGTTTATGCATTCGTTGGGTTTACAATATTTCTCAATCTATTTCAAACCTATCAATACGCCACGGGCATTCTGCATCCCGACTCCATGACCAAACAAGCCTATTGGTATGTTTTCCTGAAAAGTGATCCCGTTTATCGGGGGGTAGTTGCCGGTGGCGACGAGTATTTTTATGGAGAACTCGCCGAAACTCCTTTCGATACTACTATAAATACCATTGATCGGCTTCCTGTAAACTGGTCTTTGAATGAAAAATCGGTGATTTATGCGGCCGGAATCAATAGTTTAGCCATCGAGCAAAACGAGGAATTTATTTATAGCCCAAGTTTTCTGTTTGACATTCCGGATGGATTTACGGAGGACTCAACGGTATATGTGCGTTTTCGTTTGCGGTACAAAGAACTGACTCCGGATGCTGCGTTACATGCCCTCATGGTGATGGATATTACCGATCAGCAACAAAATCATGTTTTTTACAAGGCTTTTAGGTTCAAGCGACTACCCGACAAAAGGGTAAATGAATGGAGAGAGGCGTCGCTGGGGTTCAAAATTCCGCCCATACAACCCGACTACCGGCAAATAAAGTTCTACGTGTGGAACAAAGACAAAGGACACTATTTATTGGATGATTTGGGGATTGAATTTTTCAGGTATGGCGTAAATAATTAGTCTTTGGTGCTAGAACAAAATTCAGACAAATATTATTCGAGTTCATCCGGAAATTTATCGGGTTTGCCAAAATCCGGATTGGTCATAAATTCATCATCACGTAAAGTACGGATAAAGCTAAGCAAATCAGCGCGTTCCTGTGGTGTTAACCGGATGCCTCCGTTGTTTACGTGGTGCATCAACGGACTGATGTAGGGAGAGTTGACCACTTGTGTGGAATAGAAATCGATGACTTCATCAAGGGTAGTGTATCGTCCGTCGTGCATGTAGGGACCCTGTACTTCGATGTTGCGCAGGGTGGTGGCTTTGTACGCCCCGTGATCCATGGGATCGCCCGTGATGGAAAAGCGGTCGGAGGGATCGGTAAATTCAGTTTCCTTGCCGTTATTGTAGTACAAATGGGTGGTAAACAAAGGGTTACCAAACCCGCCGTGGCAATGGAAACAGTCGGCACCTTCTTCGGTGGTAAACAGCATGTAACCATTGAGTTCAGAACCTGTAAGTTGCACCTCGCCACGCATGTATTTATCGAAACGCGAATTGGCCGAAATAAGCGTTCTGACAAACTGGGCGATGGCTTTTTCAATATGGCTAAAAGTAATGGTGGAGCTGCCAAAAGCTTTTTCAAATAACTCTGGATACCCCTTCAAAGATTGAAAGAGATTTTTTATTTGGGTGGTATCTCCATTCATTTCATGAGGTGCAAGCGCCGACATGCGGACAAAATCTTCTAAGTTTCGGGCATTGGGATCGGGGTTGTTAGGGTAAAGCATTCCGTTCCATCCATAACCGCTGGTGTTCCAGACCACATTGATTAATGGCAACATCACATGATGTGTGGGCAATCCGGTGATGCCATGGGGAAATCCTCCCGGGAAATCAGGATGGTCCACGCCGGCCTCAAACGAGCGCTCCTGACGATGACAGGTAGCGCAACTCATCAGTGAATCCGGGTGGGTGCGACCCGAAAAACGACCGTCGTAGAATAAATACCGTCCCAATTCAACACCTTCCACAGTCATTGGATTGTCTTCGGGGATATTCATTTTGGTTGGGAACCCAAAAGGAATCTCAATTTCGTAAGGAGTGGGTTCGTAAGGCTCAACGGTTGATTTGTCGCTACAGCCTGCCACAACAAGCAGTAACAGAACCAACGTGCCATATGTAAAAAACCGATTTGTCATTTTATTGAAAGACCTCTGGTGAATACATCGTGACCATTTTCTTTGGCCTCGGCCATGGCTTCCTGTTTTTGCATGATGTCGCCGCCCCAAACATTGTGGTCGTAAATATTTGGTGTCTGAAACCAGTTTTCCACGTTCATTATCAGGGGGATATCGGTGGTTTGACCTGCAACGATGGCAAACGCCGACGAAGGCACAACTACCTCGAAATAGTTTTGTACAAAACCAACAATGGAATCGGGATAGGCGTAATAGATTTGACCAATGCCCAGGTGAAAATTGAAGGGAGCCATCTGATTGGCCTCATTCAACCACTTACCATTGAGCTTCATGTAGTGATAGCCACCGCCCAGATTTTCGGGCCAAAACATAAACGATTCGGGCGGATTGACAAACATCAGTGAATGGTTTTTCTCTTCACTGATACCAAAAGTGAAACTTAATCCGGTGTAATTTCCTTCAGGAATGTCATCCATGAACAGAATTTCATGTGTTTCGGGCAGGTCGGTGTCGATGTAATGGATGTCTTGCCATGCATCGAGCAGGATGTTTCCTTCGCTGCCATGCAACGTCACATCGCTGATAAAATACTGAATTTCGTTCACAAGGTATTGATTTCCTGCCGCATTCACGTATCGCATATCATCGAAAACGATGGGTTCTCCATCAATTTCGTGACTAAACGACAAAGCAATTTTACCTGTGTCGGGCTCAGGATTATCGGTTTTGGAACCACATCCGGAAATAAAAACCGGCATCAGCAAAATTACCCCCATAAGCGCCCAAAAGGAAAATGAACAAAATTTCAACATTTTTTGATTCAAATTATTTCTTATTCGTACGGCACCACACCGCTTACGGTTAGGAATTTAATGGTGTCGGCCTGGCTGCTGCCCATCTTATACACCTTGCCGTCGATGAGCACTTGCAGCGAAAGGGCAGAGTTGATGTCTTTGTAGTTACCCGAAACATAAACAATTTCTCCGCGGTCGGCCATAAATTCGTATTTCCATACATCACCTGCGCTTTCCGGACTAACTGTCACTTTTACAAGCTCTTGTTGGTCGTTTCGGTATTGCACGGTGTAGTCGGAAATGGCTCCGTAACCTTTATACGTGACTTTTTTTTGTGTGGTATCGTTGCATGAGGCCGTAATAAGCAAAAGGAGTGCCACAATGACTATGTTGATGGTTGATTTCATGATTTAAGCGTTAAAGTTTAACAATGAGGTTGATGTAGCATACCCTGCCCGGTTCCAGATAAGGTGCTTTGGAGCCGATAATCCGACGATTCAGATGTTCGTAGTAGTTGGTGTTGAACAAGTTGGAGATGCCTCCATAGATCGTGAGCTGTTCGTTATAACGATAAGCGAGCGTCAGTTCAACGGTGTTAAATCCGGGCGTGGTGGATTCATAATAGGCTTCACTTACCTTGGCTTGTTCGGCAACGATACGGAAGTTAATACCCGGAGTTAATTTACGTTTCAGGAAATGGTAACTAAATGCCAAATTGGCCTCGAAAGGAGGAATTTCCGGTAGTGGGTCATTTTCGATGGTTTGCTCTCCGGTAACTTGTCCGTTTTCGATTATTTGCTGGGTAGCTTTCGGATTCAGTCCCATGGTATAAGCCGCCGATAATGAAGCGTTCCACTTTTTTTCTTCGGGAGTGGAATACAAAAACTCAAATCCGGTAAGATAGGCTTTGTCGATGTTGATGAATCGCTTTACACCCAAAACTCCTTTGGTTTGTGGTTTTACCTCTGAAGGCGGGACAATCACGGCTGAGATATAGTCGGTTACCATGCTGAAAAATATGCCGGTGTTGATTTGTCCCCAACGGGAAGTCTTGTAGTTCCAATTAAATTCAATTTCGTGGTTGGCTTCCGGTTTTAATTGTGGATTGCCCAGATAATCGTAATTGTCGTATCCCACGGGCAGAAGGGTGATGAAACGCTCGGTCATGTCGGGACTCCTAACACCCTGGCCCAATGCCACTCCCAATTGGTTGGCTTGATTTACATGCCAGGTAAGTCCGCCGCTAAAGCTAAAATTGGTGTGGTTGCTTTTTGTGTCGGCATCTTCAAAAACCAGGTCGCCGTTGGTGGCATACCTGAACATGGGGTCGCTGTCGCCTTGATTTAAATCGAGTCTGGCGGAAAGCACCCAGTCGATTTTATTTGTTTTGAGTTGATATTCAGCAAATAGTCCCAAATTGCTGATGAGCGCGTTGTTCCACAATTCTTCTGTAATCACCGGGAGGTTGGGTTGCATGATCAGGCTTTTGTGGCGACTTCCGTCTTTGGAAATTCGTTCAAATCCTGAACCGGCTTCTAAAACACCTTTCCCCAAACGAAAGTTGATGGCAATTCTTCCACCCGTGTTTAGTGCTGTTATATCTGAAATAGCAACCACAGTGTCAGAAAAAGGACGTTGTTTGTTGTCCATCACATGGTGTACGTCGGAGCTGTAAATATTGGCTTTTATGAAATTGATGTCCGGGCCAAAGCTTGTTCCCAGGTAGTTGAATTCATAAATTTTGGTGTCGTCGGTTCGTTCGTCCATGGGCAGGGTGGGGAAGTCGATGTTGCGACCCCAGGAGCGGTCGAAGCTCACAAAAAACTGTTGTCCGTCAAGGGGTTGAAACCCAATCTGTCCTTTGGTGTTGTAGGTATTTGAAGAAGCTTTCATGATATCACCATTACCAGCTTCATAGTCGCCATATTTGTTCCAACCGGCAGATAAACTATAAGCAATCATTTTGTTGCCGCCATGCAGTTTTATTTTGGTTTTGTAACCTTGGTAGTTGGTTTGGCCACCCACCAACATATCCACGTGTGTTTCGTAGCTGTCATGGAAAGCCGGACGACCCGTAATCAATTGAAGCACACCACCAAACGAGGGGCCGTATTTAAGGGCGTAGGGACCTTTGTAAATGGCGATGTTGTGCAAATCGCTGATGTCCACATGGGCGGTGGCAGGATCCATGCGGTTGGGACAACCTCCTTCGATTTTGGTACCGCCATTCAACTGAACGTTTAATTGTGAATACTTAAATCCGCGGATAACCGGATCGATACCCATGGCACCTTTCCTGATCCCGCCCACATTGGTTTGGGTACGGAGGAAGTTGCCAATGTCCTGACGGGGCGAACTTTCGATGGGTTTGATGCCAATGATGGTTGTAGGATAGGGGGTGTCTTTCAATAAATCGCCGAATACTTCCACCTCTTTTAGTTGGGTGGTTTGTTCTTCCAGTTCAACTGTCACCGGATTTTTGCTCATTTCCGGTGTGATGTCCAGCTTCAACGTGATAAAACCCAGATGGTTGAACTCCAGGGTCTGCTTTGCTTTGTCGCTGATGGCCAAACTGAACGAACCATCTGTAGCGCTAACGGTGGCAGCACCGCTTTGAAGGTTCACGATTTGCACCTGAGCAATGGGTTGTTGGTCATTTTTGTTCACTATCTTACCGGAGATATTCCGGCTTTGACCCAATAATATAATGGGCAATGCGGTGAATAGAAGGGCTAAAAAGAGAATGGTTTGTTTCATGTGTAATGGTTTATATTATACGAATCACAAGAATTAGACCATGAAAAATCATCAAATCACCCATGGGCAAACCAGATTCATGGCTTTTTCGTTATGTGATATAATGTACAAAAATAGGTATAATGTTTTAAGGTTTATTGAAAGAAGAGCATTTTATAAAGGCTTCTAAATTGTGGTATTTCATTACCTAAATAGATTGTCTGTTTATTTTGATATAATACAGTTTAACTTTGTCATTGTGTGGCAAAGCGGTTGAGACCCCTGCATTTTTGTCGATTTTCTTGTCAAAACACAAAACCTCAAGTATGATATTTTGCACCAACAAACCGTAAACGCATCCGAAACGGGTTGAGTGTGTGCTTATTTGTAAGGCTTTTTAAATTAAAACTTTCGGCGCCTGTTTGGCAGGTTGTTATTTAGTAATTTTGCTTGCTTAAATATATAATAATGCGTTTTAAAGTAGGCGACAAAATAAAGTTTTTGAACGAAGTGGGAGGTGGAACGATAGTTTCCATCATTGATCACCGGATGGTAAAAGTGCAGACAGATGATGGCTTTGAAATGCCTGTGGTTACCTCTAACCTGATTTTGGATTTTCGTTCAGGTCAACATGAAGAGGAGGGAAGGACGCAACCGAAAACTGCCCTGGAGATTCTTAATACGACCTCCGAACCGGAGATTCCGGCAGTAACTGAAATCAATCCCTGGGGAAAGGTGAAAGAGCAGCCCGGTATTTATTTGGCTTACGAACCCCACGAACAGCAATGGTTGCTCACGGGTGGTCTGGATGTGGTGTTGCTCAACAATACCTCTTACGATTTGCTGTTCAGCCTCTTTTTGATGCAGGATGGTACCATGACCGGTATTGATTTTAGTTCGGTACCGCCCAACTCGAAAATGGTGCTCGAAAGTATTGAACGGGATGATATCGAAAATTGGACCAATGGGGTGATTCAGGTGTTGTTTCATGCAGATGAGCCCAAGAAAATTTACATGCCCGCGCACATTACCATTGATGTGAAACCCAACCGGTTTTTCAAGGAGGGAAGCTATGCCTCAACCAGTATGATTCGCGGTAAATCGTTGATGGTAAATTTAATATCGCAACAAGCACTGACGGTGGCTTCGGATGAAGAGGCTGTAAAAAAGTACAACAGCGAGGCATTGCAACAACAGTCGGTGGTGAAAAAGGAAAAGACTTTCATCAGTAAATACAAAACCGGAACGGCGGAGGCCATCGTGGATTTGCACATTGCCGAATTGGTGGACAACATCAGCGGTATGTCGAGCCACGACATGTTTTCGTTGCAAATGGAGGTGTTTAAGAAAGCCCTTGATAGCGCCATGAAAAATGACTACGAAAGGGTGACTTTCATCCACGGGGTTGGCAATGGGGTACTTAAAAATGCGATAATTAAGGCCTTAGACGAATACGAAGGTCTGGAAAATAAAATGGCTTCCATCAGCAAATTTGGTGTGGGAGGCCTGGATGTATTGATTAAAACCAACGATGAATAGCGGTTGTCGAAATGGAGCCCAATTGACCATCGATTTCTGTAAAAGTCGTTATCTGCTTATAACTATGGACGAACCGACCATGAATGACGCATTGTACCAACACTTGTGGACCTTATGGTTTGATTCGTCAGAATTCTAATTAAACAAAGTCAAATGAAAAAAATAACTTCTTTTTTCTTTTCCATGCAGACGATGGGGGTACTCATTTTGCTGTTTGCATTTGCCATAGCCACGGCTACCTTTATCGAAAACGATTATGGTACTGTATCTGCTCAGGCAGTCGTGTTTAAAGCATTGTGGTTTGAGATTCTTCTCGGACTTCTGGCGGTTAATCTGGTGGGAAATATCATGGTGAATAAACTGTATAAACCACAGAAACTGACCATCTTCGTGTTTCATATCGCTTTCATTGTCATTTTGTTGGGCGCGGCCATTACGCGCTTCATCAGTTACGAAGGCGCCATGCACATCCGTCAGGGGGAGGTGGCCAATACCATGCTTTCCGACAATACATACGTGGACATCACCATCACCGAAGACGACCGTAAAAAAATCAGCGAAGAGGAAACACTCATTTCCATACTCACACCCAAAGCTTATTCCGACAAGGTAGAGATCAATGGAAAATCCTATCATTTTAATTCGGTGAAATATATTCCCAACGCCCAGGAAGTGATTACCGACCTGGAATCGGGAGGTTCGCCCTATCTGAGTTTGGTGGCATCGGCAGGCATGGGTCGTCAGAATCTCTTGATTAAATATGGCGACAATAAGTTTTTCGATTCAGGAAATATCAATTTCAGCGACAGCTTCGAACCCATGTCGGTGAACGTGAAAATGGAGAACGACCAGATGTTCATCTTCGCACAGGACGAGATCACCACCCTGTCGATGCTTACCCAACAACGTGATACGCTGCAAGCCGGATCATGGTATCCATTTGAAATGAGGACCTTATATCAGTTGCCACAGGTGAGTTTGGTGATTACCAATTTCTACCTACACGGTGGAGTTGATTATGTGGTAGCACAGGGTAAGGAAGCCTACATGGATGCCTTGGTGGTAGAAGCCACACAAGGCGACCAAAGCAAAACGGTGGTGCTGCGTGGTGGCAAAGGTTATCAGGGGCAGCCCACGAATTTTAAGCTGGGCGATGCAACCATCAGCATGCAATACGGTGCAAAAGTTCTGGAATTGCCTTTTGCTTTGCAATTGGTTGAATTTCAGTTAGAAAGATATCCCGGATCGCACAGTCCGTCGAGCTATGCCAGCGAAGTTATTCTCATCGACACCCATGACAATGTTAAAATGCCATACCGTATTTATATGAACCACGTGCTTAACTACAAAGGATACCGGTTTTTTCAGTCTTCCTACGATCAGGATGAGTTGGGAACCATACTTTCTGTTAACCACGACTATTGGGGTACCTTTTTTACTTATGTGGGATATTTCCTTATGTCATTGGGTATGTTTCTGACTTTATTCAATAAAAATTCACGCTTTGCCCATTTGGGTAGGGTAATTCGCCAAAAAGCGACTAAATCTACTAAGGTCGTTGCTACCGGCGTTCTCTTGGTCTCGATGCTGTTCTCAGGTCAGTTGGTGGCTCAAATGAGTCATATGCTGGAGCACAACGAGCATCCTGCCGCTGTTGATAAAGCACAAGCCAAGGCCTTTGGTGAGCTGTTGGTGCAATCCCGCGACGGACGATTGAAACCCGTGAACACCCTTTCGGGAGAAATCCTCAGGAAGGTATCACGGAAAAGTTCCTTCGATGGACAAACTTCAGATCAGGTTTTTCTGGGCATGATGAGCGATCCGTTGAAATGGCAACAGGTGCCCATGATTAAAATTGGACATCCTGAAGTAGCTGAAGTTTTGGGTATTACGGGTAAATATGCTTCTTACCTGGATTTTATCAACATGGAAGAAGGAACCTATAAGCTGGGAAATTATGTTACCGAAGCTTATGAGAAAAAACCCGCCGCGCGCAGCAAATTCGACAACGAAGTGATGAAGGTGGACGAACGTCTGAACATCTGCTTTATGGTGTATTCGGGCGACATGCTCAAGATTCTTCCCGACCCGTTCGATCCTGATCACCCGTGGTATGCACCTAATTCTGAATTTGTTGGCATGCCTTCCGAAGATTCATTGTATATTTCTTCCATCGTGCCCTTTTATTTTGAATCGCTCAACAATGGCAACCTGTCGCAAGCCACCGAACTCCTCAATGGAATGAATGATTTCCAACAAAAATATGGAAAGAAAATTCTTCCTGATCCCACAAAAACACATATGGAGTTGTTGTACAATAAGTTACTCATCTTTGATAACCTAAGTCAAATTTATGGAATCCTCGGCGTGTTGTTGTTGATTCTGCTGTTTGTAGAAATGTTTAAACCCTCCAAGGTACTGCGTTGGATTATTAAGGCTTTCGTGGTTATGGTGATCATCGGATTTGTTTACCAGACCTTTGGATTAGGCCTTCGTTGGTATATTTCGGGCCACGCACCCTGGAGCGATGGTTACGAATCACTCATCTATATTGGTTGGGTAACATTACTGGCCGGATTGGTTTTCTCAGGCGGTTCAAAAATGACCATTGCCGCCACTACTGTATTAACATCGATTATTCTTATGGTGGCTCATCTCAGTTGGATGGATCCGGAAGTGACCAATTTGGTTCCTGTATTGAAATCCTATTGGCTGACCATACATGTGTCGATTATTACGGCCAGTTATGGATTTTTGGCCTTGTCGATGTTGTTGGGATTCCTCAATTTGCTGCTGATGATTTTCCGAAAGGCAAGCAATACGGAAATGATTGGTGAACGTATTAGCGAACTCACCTCCATCAACGAACGTGCGGTGATGGTGGGCTTGTACATGCTGACCATCGGTACATTTTTGGGTGGTGTGTGGGCCAACGAAAGCTGGGGACGCTATTGGGGCTGGGATCCCAAGGAAACCTGGGCTTTGGTCAGTGTATTGGTGTATGCTTTTGTGTCGCACATGAAATATATGCCCGGCATGAAATCGAGGTTCTCCTATAATTTTGCCACCCTGATTTCATATTTCTCCATCTTGATGACCTATTTTGGCGTGAATTATTACCTCTCGGGAATGCACAGTTACGCCAAGGGTGATCCGGTACCTGTTCCAACCTTTGTTTATTATACCGTGGCTGTGATACTTCTTGTTTCGGTTGTGGCCTATGTTCGGGAGAAACAATTGGAACATCGAACCAGATAGCTTAACCTGTGCCACGCGCAGTTGTTTTATAAAGAAAAGGAAGTTTCTGAAAAGGAGCCTCCTTTTTTGTATTATTATCAACCTGGGATAAAAATACTTGTGGACGGATATCGCATTTTTAGGCTCCGACTCCGTTAGGAGTTAAATGTGGGTAGAATAATTAGTTGATAGTGTTTCGTCCCGTACGGGACGATACCAATAGCGCAATCATTTGCTTTTCTACCCACATGCAATCCCTGACGGGATTCAAATGGGGACAGGCAACAAATCAGGAAATAAAATGGTGACGGACGCTCCAAGATAATGGTTGTTCTTTTGAAGTAAAGCAGATTTCCATCAGCATGTTTTCAAAAGTGCGGCAAGCAGACTGAATTATTCAATGGGTATTCATTTTTGTGTTGGCGTTTTTTTGTTTACTGACTTCATTCCGTGGGGATGTTTTCAAAAAGAATTATTGCTAACTTGTGCCTGCAAGAAAACCACATAATTCTTCTATCTCTCGAAAAAAAACGTCAAAGACAAGGCTTGTAAAGATTAGAAAATAAAGGTGTCAGCCTTAGAAGACAGTTTTCAAATCAAGTATAGCGAATTATTTGGTGTTTTCTTGCAGAGACTAACTTGTGATACAGAATATTCATGTATTTTGATACATGAAATTACTATAAAATAATTAATTATGGGTTTTGCAGAAACAATGATCACCAGTCTTAAAAACAATGCTCTGGCTGTACGTAAACGGATTTACGACCGTACCAAACAACTTGGCGGTGCTCCCATTCCCATACGAAAACATTATGTGCCACCAACAGCTGAGGAGTTGGAAGCTCTGGCAAAAGAGGCGAAACGTGTAACACGTGCTTTGATGTGGAAAAGAGTGACGGCATTGTCCGTTTCCATTGCCATTCTGGGTTTGGTTTTTTATTTACTCTTTCTGTTTTACGAAATGGCAAGTAGCAATCATTGGGAAAAATATATCTTCGGAGCCATCATCGACACCCAATTTTCTCATCATTTCCATAATGCTGATTTTACCCTAATTGAGGGAAATCTGTTGAGCTAACAGCCCAATTCAATCCCATTTAATGTGGTGGGCAATACAAATCAAACGAGTTGTCTTTGATCAGGTTGGGGTTAACAAGACGAGCGATTTGTTCCCAAGGAACAATCTTGAAGTTTTGGGGAGCGTCGTTTCCGTTTTCATCCTTGTTAAAACCATCCTGAGCGACAAAGATGCCGAAGGGATAATCGGGTCCCAATGGCACGTTGATTACATCAATTCCATCGGTTTCTTCCACTGCATCTGTGATGCCTTTTCCCAGTCGGAAACTAAACAGATACTTGTTTTCGCCTGAGCGCTCAAAAATGGCGTATGTGTTGTTTCCCTGACTCGAAGCCATCAGATATCCTTTGCCCTCGGCGGCATAATAAATGGTCAGTCCTTCTACATCGTAAACAATGGCTGAGTTTTCTTCACCCGACATATTGACCTTCACCCTGGCATTTCCGTCTTCGGGTTCGGCGCCATATTTCCATATGCCCACGGTTTCTTCTGCAATGTACAAATCTCCGGTGAGCCTGTCTGCTACCATGCCTTCTACTTGCGAACCCACATCAAAACTGCGCACCCGTTTTAGCAGGATTTCGCTTTTATTGGCTACCAACTCCAATTGTGTTAATTCTCCGTCTTTTCCATTGACAAATGCATAAAATTGTCCACTTTTCGGACTTCTGTAAAAGCAAAAACCATATACTTCATTGATGTGGATGGAATCGATAACCGTTGGAACAGGACTTAGGCTTCGGTCGTTTTTATTAATGATAAACAGGCTTACATCGTTGGAAGTACGGTTGCTGGCACCCACCAAATCCACCAGGTCATCATTCATGGCGAAATTGTGCACAACATCCACATTATTTACCTTGCCAACGGGATAATAGTGGATTTGCTTGCCTTGAAGATTGTAAACGGCCAATCCTCCTTTTTTATTGGTTCCGATAATGGCGCTGTTGGCTTTATTGCAAGGGTTTACCCAAATGGCCGGATCGTCGGCTGCATCTTCACCGGCCATGGCTGCAATGGGTTCGGTTTCCATTTTGGCCGTAGCAAAAATGGGCGTTTGAATGGATTTGTTTTTCTGGAAGTTGCAACTGACTAGCAGCAGGTTAGCAAGAAAAATGAATGTGGGAATAGTTATAATTTTCTTCATCTTTATATTGATTGGTGATTGTTAAAATTTCCATTTGATACCCATGCGCGCCCACCAACTGTAGTATTCTACTTTTAAGGTTTTGTCCGGAGTTCCCAAATAATAGCGCAAGGGTGAATTGGTAAGGTTGATAACATCGGTAAAAACCCTAAGGTGTTGATTGATGGAATAGTTGGCAGTAAAATCCAGATGCCAAGCCTTGTCATAATATTGGTCGAGGTCTTTGTCGGCACCTAATTCATCCAAAAAATCATCGTGGTAATTGGCGGCCAGTTTGCCGTAAAACTTCTTGGATTCGTAATAAATGGCCAGATTGGTGGTGTGTTTGGCCTGGCCGGGGAGTGTAATTTTTTCCTGAACGGAATCTGAACTAAACAAACTAAGGTCGTCCTCTCCAAAAACGACAACAGCGTCAGAATAGTTTGCCGGATATCTTTTCCTGTCCATTGTCAAGGGTGTCGGTTACAGGCGTTCCATTCTGAATGATACGAACCGAAAACATGTGGTTCTGTGCCATGATCCCTTTCCGGGAGAAGCCCATCACTAAAAGAACAAAAGTAAAAAGTAGCATTTTTTTCATAGTCATTGAATTTTAAATGTTGGTTTATTGATGTTCCAAAAATCCGCAGATGTCTTCAGAATGGTATTTCTGATAGTTTATCAAAATGTTAAAATATTGTTAATATCTAAAATGGATCAAAATAGCTGCTTGAAAAACAGGCTTTTAGGATGGCCTATTTGCCTTGGGTTGCCCATTATTGCTAAGATTGCCGAATGATCGGGAACCTTCAAAACACCATCACCGATTTGTAATTTAGGATATCTTTGCAGGTTGTTGGTTCATCATATCAACTTACTATCAATCCTTATTAAACTACGCTCAGATGGGATACAAATCAATCCAAATAAAGCTGCCGACGGGTTATTCTGACCATGAAATCAGGCAATCCATTACCCGCACTCTGGGGTTGAAAGATTTTTCCTTTCAGGTGGAGAAAAAAAGTCTGGATGCGCGCAAAAAGAATGATATTCATTGGCAGATGACTTTGGTGGTATCGTCGGAGCAAATCAAGGGCGAGCCTTTGGAGCGCCCAAAGGAAATGGAGATTCCCCTTAAAAAGCGCCATGAAAAGGTGTTGGTAGTTGGAAGTGGGCCGGCCGGTTTTTTCGCTGCACATGTGCTGCAATTGGCAGGATTCCGGGTGACTATCATTGAGCGCGGTTCGGATGTTATGGAAAGAACAAATGCCATTGAACAACTTGAAAGCCAGGGGCTTTTCTCGGGAAACAACAATTACGCTTTTGGTGAGGGTGGTGCCGGCACTTTCTCCGACGGCAAGCTCACATCGCGATCAAAGCATATATCTTTGGAGCGGCATTTTATTCTGAATGAATATGTAAAAGCCGGAGCACCCGAGGAAATTCTCTACATGGCTCATCCACATGTTGGTACCGATAATTTAAAAATTGTGGTGGCCAACCTTAGGAAGAAATTTCTCGAAAATGGGGGCGTATTCCTGTTCGATACCATGTTGGAGGATGTTTCGGTTTCCAAAGGCCGAATTACGAGCGTTAAAACCAATCGGGGTGACATGGAAGCCGACCACCTGATTCTGGCCACGGGACATTCGGCCTATGATACCTACCGCATGTTAATGGGTCGCGGTGTGCCATTCAGAACCAAGAATTTTGCCATCGGGCATCGCATTGAACATCCACAAACACTTATCAATCAGGCGCAATGGGGCAGGGACTCTTTGCCCGGAGTTAAGGCAGCCGAATACCGACTGGCCACACAATCTCCCTCGGGATTGCCGGTTTACTCCTTTTGCATGTGTCCGGGAGGTACGGTGGTTCCTGCTGCCGCTTTCGCTGAAAAAAGTGTGGTCAACGGCATGAGCTATTACCAACGCAACGGACAGTTTGCCAACGCAGGATGTGTGGTGGGCGTGCATCCTGACATGTTGTTGGGACACACGGCCACCGCGTTGGAAATTCTGGACTGGATGGACCGATTGGAAGAGAAGTTTTACCGTTTTTTGGAAGGATATGTAATTCCCGCCAACCGAGCTTCGGACTATATCAAACGAGTCGTTTCCAAAAAAACCGGCAACAGCAGTTATCCTTTGGGAATGCAGTCAGCCCCTTTATTCGATATGGTTCCAAAACAAATTAGCAAAGCCCTTTCGGAGGGGTTGTTGGATTTTAGTCGCAAACTCAAAGGTTTTGAACATGGCTTGTTGATGGGATTGGAAAGCAAGACCTCATCGCCCATACAGGTGGTTCGTGAGAAGAACGGCCGGTGCGAAGGCTTTGAAAACCTGTACTTTGTAGGCGAGGGGAGTGGCTATTCCGGTGGTATTATCTCCAGCGCTGCTGATGGGGTGAAGTGCGCGATGGGGTTGGTTGATACCGCTTAAAAGAAAGAAGTCAACGAAAAAACCTTTTGTAAGAGATTATGATAATAAAATAGGCTTGTGCCAATCGCATCATAAAAAGACTACTTTTGCCGGTCATTTAAAAATCTGAAAAACATGAAGCTCAGTAATGTTATGGATCATGTAATCAGACTTATAAGGTAAATAAATCTGTATGAAGCGCATCAATGAATATAAGAAGTTGTTTAATATCGAGAACGACTTCGACCTTAAACAACTTAAAACAAGCTACAGAAACTTAGTGAAGGAGTGGCATCCCGATAAATTTCAGAGTGGAGATGAACGCGCCGAAGAGGCTGAATTAAAAAGCAGGCAAATCATTGATGCATATCATTTTCTGGTTAGTATTTCTGAGGAAACCAGGGTTTCAAATTTGGAAGAATACAATTATACCACCTCTGAAAGTGGAATTGCCGATTATCAACATAAAGGCTTGAAACTGGAAATAACTTTTTTGGACGGCCATACCTACGAATATTTTGGTGTACCAAAAAATGTGTTCATCAAGTTCCATAATTCCGACAAGCAAATTCGCTTTGCCAAGAGAAATATTTTCAACACCTACCTTTACAGAAAGTCGAAGAAAGAACTTCAGGAAGCTTAAGGTCACAAGTTCTGACTGATTTTTACTGAAATTTTTGTTGGTTTTAAAACATACCTTTGTGCCATGTCAAAACAGATTAAAAATCAACAGGATATACTGGATAAGTTGAATATAGAAAAGCTCAATCCCATGCAGGAAGAAGCTTTGATTACCATCGAAGCCAACGACCATGTATTGCTGCTTTCTCCGACAGGAACCGGAAAAACATTGGCTTTTTTATTGCCTGTTATTGCAGGATTAGACTCCAAATGTGCAGAAATTCAGGTTGTTATTGTGGTCCCGTCACGCGAATTGGCCATTCAAATTGAGCAAGTGATTCGGGAAATGGGAACGGGATACAAGGTCAATGCCGTATATGGCGGTCGGGCCGGATCGCAGGACAAACTCGATTTGAATCACCGGCCGGCTATTTTGATAGGAACTCCCGGAAGGTTGGCCGACCATCTTCGAAAGGAAAGCTTTTCGGTGGAATCCATTCAGACGTTGGTATTGGATGAGTTTGACAAATCGCTGGAAATAGGATTTGAAAAAGAAATGATGGAAATTGTGGATAATTTATTCCACGTGAAGAAAAAGATATTGACTTCGGCCACATTACGTGCTGAAGTGCCTGTATTTCTGAGTTTTACCAATCCCATACGCATCGATTATTTGCAAGAAGCCATTCCTGAGTTACAGGTTAAAACGCTTATTTCTCCTGACAAGGATAAGTTAGAAACCTTGTTTCATGTCCTGTGTCATTTGGGAAATCAGCCGGGGATTGTTTTCTGTAATTTCAAGGAGTCCATTCAACGGGTCAGTGATTTTCTTACCTCGAAAAACATTTACCATGGATGCTTTTTTGGTGGCATGGAACAGCAAGACCGCGAGCGTACGCTAATCAAATTTCGAAATGGCACTCACCAATTACTCATTGCTACGGACTTGGCAGCCAGAGGAATAGACGTTCCTGAAATTAAGTTTATTATCCATTATCAGCTACCGCTGAAAAGCCATGAATTTATTCACCGCAATGGTCGCACCGCTCGCATGCATCAGCAGGGTACAGCGTATGTTATGCGTTGGGAGCGTGAAGATTTGCCACCATTTATTTATCCTTTAGGTCAGCCGGAAGTAATTGAACAGGTTGGTGAGGCATCCCTACCTGAACCATCCATTTGGGAAACACTCTACATTACGGGAGGTCGCCGTGATAAAATCTCCAAGGGAGATATCGTAGGCTTGTTTTTAAAACAAGGTAATCTCCCCAAAGAAGCGCTGGGCATGATTGAAATTAAGCAAGATAGCTCTTTTGTGGCCGTACATTCTGACATGACAGAGGGCATGATAAAAAAAGTCAACAACGCGCGATTGAAAACGAAAAGGGTGAGGATTAGTAGGGTTTAAACTCAAGCCTGTTTTTTGAACTTGCAAATCACTTCATTTACAAAGTCCATGGGCATGCTGGTTGTTTTTGAAATTCGTTCAGTTGTCCTATTTTACTTTTTGGTTTAATCCATTTTCATAAAAATTACATGAGCGTACCAGATCTTTCACCACGATTCAAGTATAGAAATATTTCATTTGCCTGCGACCCTAGTCTTTAGCTTCCGGTGGTTGTTTTGTTTTCGCTGGTTTTTCATCCGGCAAACCTCGTTTATAAATAATAAGCCCATTTAAAAAATTGCGAAGAATCTGGTCCTGAAGCTCTTTATATTTAGGATGTTCGCTGTTGCGGAAAAAGGCACCCAACTCACTTTTTGAGATTCGATAATCGGCCAGCATGAGTATTTCTACAATATCGTCGTCACGCAATTTGAGGGCTACCCTCAGTTTTTTAAGTATGTCGTTATTGGTTAAAGCCATAGTTGTCTTTTTAATTATCAAAAATCCGGATTATCCCAAACTCCTGTATCTTAGTCTTTTGGGTGTAATATCACCCAGTCGTTTTTTCTTATTTTCTTCATATTCGGAATAGGAACCTTCAAAATATACCACCTTTGAGTCGCCTTCAAAAGCCAGAATATGTGTGGCAATCCGGTCGAGGAACCACCTGTCGTGAGAAATTACCACAGCGCAGCCGGCAAAGTTTTCCAGACCTTCTTCCAATGCCCGGAGGGTGTTTACATCGATGTCGTTGGTGGGCTCATCGAGCAGTAGTACGTTGGCTTCCTGTTTGAGGGTGAGTGCCAGGTGGAGTCGGTTGCGCTCACCTCCGGAAAGGACGCCTGTTTTTTTGCCTTGGTCGTTTCCTCCGAAATTAAAACGGGAGACATATGCCCTTGAATTCATGGTTCGTTTGCCCAATTGAATGAGGTCGTGGCCGCCCGAAACCACTTCCCAAACAGTTTTTTCGGGATCAATTTCGGCATGTGCCTGGTCCACATAGCCCACCTGCACGGTGTCGCCCACTTCAAAGGTTCCTTGGTCGGGTTGTTCCAGCCCCATAATCAATCGGAAAAGGGTGGTTTTTCCGGCTCCGTTTGGTCCTATTACGCCCACAATTCCACCGGGAGGCAAACTAAAGTCCAGGTTATCAAACAGTAGTTTGTCGCCATAGGCTTTCTTAAGTCCTTTTACCTCAATTACTTTACTTCCAAGGCGAGCACCGTTTGGAATAAACAACTCCAATTGTTCCACTTTTTCATTTCCGTCTTCCGACAACATGCGTTCGTAATTGGAAATACGTGATTTGGATTTGGCATGACGGGCTTTGGGTGCCATTCGAACCCATTCGAGCTCTCGTTCAAGAGTTTTACGACGTTTGCTGGCTGTTTTTTCTTCCATGGCCAGACGTTTGGATTTTTGGTCGAGCCAGCCCGAATAATTTCCCTTCCATGGGATGCCTTTTCCGCGATCCAATTCGAGTATCCATCCGGCCACATTGTCCAGAAAATAGCGGTCATGGGTAACGGCAATCACTGTTCCTTTGTATTGTTTCAGGTGATTTTCGAGCCATTCCACCGACTCCGCATCCAGGTGGTTGGTGGGCTCGTCCAATAGCAGAATGTCGGGTTCGCGGAGTAACAAACGGCAAAGCGCTACGCGACGTCGTTCTCCTCCTGAAAGTACACCTACCAGTTTGTCTTCGTCCGGACACCGTAAGGCATCCATGGCGCGCTCCAAACGGGTATCCAATTCCCAGCCGTTGTGTTGCTCGATAAGTTCGGTGAGTTCTCCCTGACGTTGAATGACCTTGTCCATTTCATCATCGCTCATGGGTTCCATAAACTTCAGGTTGATGGCTTCGTATTCTTTGAGCAGGTCAACCACCTCCTGAACCCCTTCTTCAACTACCTGACGGACAGTTGCTTTGTCGTCGAGAACAGGTTCTTGCTCCAACATGCCCACGGAATACCCTTTGGCGAAAACCACTTCACCGTTGTACGACTTATCCACGCCCGCAATGATTCTCAGAAGGGTGGATTTTCCACTTCCATTTAATCCAATGATGCCAATTTTGGCTCCATAAAAGAAAGAGAGGTAGATGTCTTTGATGATTTCTTTGTTGGGTGGTACCAATTTACTTAACCCAACCATCGAAAAGATGATTTTTTTGTCGTCTGCCATGAGAATTTTTTTTTACAAAGGTAATCGATTTTAACCTCCGAAATGTAAGCAAACATCACTCTTGTTTGGTGTTAAAACTATCTTTGCCAAAAAAAAGCTAATCCATGACAAATAGTGAAAGCGATGGCCGTATCCGGGCCAATATTCAGGTAGGGTATGAGGTGGAAATTGTTCAAAAACACCACCAGCGTTCCGGTGAACTTACTGAAGGAATTGTCAAGCGTATCCTCACCAGTTCGCCCAACCATTCACGTGGAATCAAGGTGATGCTGGATACCGGTGAGGTGGGACGGGTGCAGCGGGTGGTGCCGGAGTAGAGTTGGGTTTCGAGGTTCAGAGGTTCAGCTCCGTAGGCTTTAGAGGCAAAGGTTCCGATAGTAAGATGTTTAAAGGATAAATAGTGGTAAGGCTTCAAGCGTTGACGCTTGAAGCTGGGGTGGGCGTGATAAATGTCACATGTATCGGGTATTACAATTTACTTGTGAAAATATAACAATCGAAAAATTAGTTTATTTTCGTGGCACTAAATCTACACTACTTACTATTTTTGCTATGCCCAAAACTCCGCAAATTCGTCCCAAATGCAACCTCAGGGTGGATGTTTCTGCCCAAACCATGCTCCAACAGATACAGCGTCAAATAAAAGAACGCCAGGACATCAAAGGGCGGATTGTGAACAACCATGTTTATTTGCATCATCCTGAAAAACAACAACATTACTGGTCGCCGGAGCTTCATGTCACCATCCTGGAGGAGGAAGGACGTACGACGGTGAAAGGAATTGCAGGTCCCAATGGGAAAGTCTGGGCTACTTTCATGGTGTTTTATGGATTGGCTGTCATGCTGTTTATTTTTGGTGGCTCGCTGGGACTGGCTGAATGGTATTTGGGGATGAATTCCCTTTGGATATGGAGTATTCCGGTGTCGGTGGTGCTGTATGTCCTGATTTTGTTGGCTGCTCAATATGGTCAGCGACTCGGCGGCGAGCAGCTGATACAACTGCGTGAATATTTGGATGATGCCATTGTGGCGGCAGAGGAAATGGAAACTACTAAATCTAAAAAAGTAAATTTCTTGTAAAACAGATACCTCCGGGTTTAATACCATGTTCAGGCACAAGCAACAAAACCACAAATCAAGGTCTGATATTGCAGACGAAACATCACAACAAGTATAATCAATCGTGATTAAAATAATGCTACATTTGCTTCGTTATTAACCCAATGTGGCTTGTTAAAATCAGCCATGACATTGAATAAATAAACCAAATATAACATGAAATATATCAACATCTTACTGGTAGCTTTGATTGTGTTTGCCAACAGCTCCTGCAAAAAAAGTAACGATTCACCACAGTTAAAATTAACCTATAAGGATAAAATTGTGGAGTTGCCCGCCAATGTATCCATCATTTTTAAGGTCAACGACGAATCGAATTATCCCATTCCGGGGTTGGAAGAATCGAATTTTGAGATTTATGAAGACGGAAAGCTGATTTCAGAATACGAAGCTGCCCGAAAAATTCAGGACAAGCCTGAAAAATTTAAGTTTAATCTTCTGTTGATGTTGGATTTAAGCGGTAGTGTACTCGACAGCAGTCTGACTAACTTAAAACAGGCAAGTATCAGTTTTGTCAATTCAGTGATGCCTGCAGTTGGTAGCTCGGACTATGAAGAAATACTCATGGCTGTGAAGTGGTTTGATGGCGAAAAAAATATTCATAATTTGGTTGATTATACTTTCATAAGGACTGATTTGGTTAATGCCATCAACGGGATCAGTAGTGATATTTCCAGTGATAATTCAACCAATCTTTATGGCGGAATTATTCAGGGATTGCAAAACATTGATGCCCGGGTGGAGACCTATGCACAAGCAGATATTATTTCGGCGGGAGCCTTAATTACTTTTACCGATGGTACCGATCAGGCCGGATGGTACACTTTCAAACAAATGACCGATGCCATCGACCAACGCAACAAATCCATTGCCATGTACAGCATTGGTTTGGGTGGTGAAATTGAAACCAAGGTGCTACAGCGTTTTGGTGAGAACGGCTCTGAATCAGCAGAAAACATCAGCGACCTGATTCCCAAATTTGAAGAAATTGCCCGTTTTGTAAAAGATGAGGCCAAAAGTTATTATTTGCTCGAATATTGTTCTCCCAAACGTGCCGGTGACCACAACCTCATGATTAAGGTGACTTATAACAGAATTTCAGGACAACTAACGGAGACGTTTAATGCAGATGATTTTACGGGTGGTTGTACCTTGGAATAGGGAATGTTTTACCAAATTCAAACTCAATAAAAAGTCCCGCCTGATTGGCGGGACTTTTTTTGGCATCAAAATGACCGGGGACATATTATTTTGTTATGTCCTCGAAGGTGGTGTCGCCATCGGTAGATTCTCCTTTTTCAGTCACTTCGTTGTGAGACACATCCTCCGTTTTACCTTTGAGGTATTCGGGAAGTTCCATGCCTGCCATTTTAAAAACTTCGTCCAATGGTGGAACGGATTTTAGCATCCCCGACAAAAAGTTGGCAGAGGTGGGACCATTTCCGTCTTTGCCACTACCCATGGAATCCCAAACTGTGATTTTGTCAATCTTCAGGTTTTTGATGGCATCCACCTGTATTCTGACAATTTCCGGGAGTTTGTCGGTAATCATCAACAAGGCTGCATCGCGGGCATTGTTGTGGGCCGCAGCCACAATTTTTTCAAAACCGTGGGCTTGTTTGGTAAGTACTTCCATGATACCCTTGGCTTCGGCTTCCTTTTTCAGGATGATGGCATCAGCTTCACCTTTGGCCACCCTTCTGATTTGTTCGGCTTCGGCTTCAGCGTCGATTTCGATTTTTGTTTTGTCGATTTCGGCCGGAATTACGATGTCTGCGTATTGGGTTGCTTTTTTACGTTTGGCACGTTCCATTTCTGCTTTTTGCTCAGCGATATAGCCTTCCTCCAAAGCCTGTGCTTCTCTCACCTTCTCGGCTGCCATGGCCAATCTGTTGGCTTCGGCTTCCTTTTCGCGACGGTTGGCATCCGACATGGCTATGGTGATTTTGGCGGAGTTTTCTCCATCAACAGCGTGTGAATTGGCCTCCGAAGTTTTGATCCTTTCGGTTTTGTTGGCTTCGGCTTCCCCGATTTTTGCCAGGGCATCGGCATCTGCCACCTGAATTCGTTCTTTTCTGTTGGCTTCCGCTTCACCAATTTTGGCTTCAGCAACTGCCAGCGAAACCTGAACGCGTTCTTTCTGACTGGCTTGTGCTTCACCCACTTTGGCGTCTGCATTGGCCGATGCTACCTGAATGCGTTGGTCTTGTTCGGCGATGGCTTCACCAATGGCACCATCCCTGTTTTTCTCAGCCACGCTCTTTTTGGCATCGTTGATGGCTTTGGCAGCAGCTTCCTTACCCAGTGCCTCAATATAGCCCGATTCGTCGCGGATATCGGTTACGTTCACGTTAATTAGCCTTAACCCGATTTTTTGGAGTTCGGCTTCCACGTTTTGCGATACATTCATCAGGAATTTATCACGGTCGGTGTTGATTTCTTCAATGTCCATGGTTGCCACCACCAAACGCAACTGACCGAAAATAATATCTTTGGCCAATTCCTGGATGCTGCTAAGGTCCAGACCCAGAAGTCGTTCGGCGGCATTGGTCATTACATTTACATCGGTTGAAATACCCACGGTAAAACGTGAAGGCACGTCAACACGGATATTTTGTCGACTCAACGCGTTGGTGAGATTTACCTCAATGGAAATGGGGGTGAGGTCGAGAAAGGCATAATTTTGAATCACAGGCCAGATGAAAGCGGCTCCGCCATGAATGGTTCGTGCTGAGCGCGAGGTGCCATCCACCCCCTTTCCTGTTTTTCCATAGATTACCAACACCTTGTCCGAAGGGCATCTTTTGTACCTGGAAAAAAGTGCTAAGATGGTCACAAACACTACGATGACCAAAATTACAATTACAATTAAAGTATTCATTTGATTTGTTTAAATAAAGAATTGAGTTACTTGTCGAACTTCTCAACCACGAAAATGGTGTTGGCATATATGCTGACCACTTTTACCACCGTACCGGTAGTCAGGTCTTCGGATCCTCTGTTCATGGCTTGCATTTCACGTTTGGCTCCTTGCAGGTTGATTTGAATTTTGCCCACATTTCCTGTGTTGGCTTTGATGGGAATGTAAACGGTTCCCAATTTGTTGATGGCTCTTTTGAGGTCCAGTTCGCCTCCTGCATCTACCATTTTTCCGATGAAATAAAAGAGGGATGCCACGATGAGCATGGCCAGAAGTCCCACTGCCAGTGCCACAATTATGGTCCATGTTTTATCAAGTCCGCCGGCATTTCCTGCAATGCCAGTCCAGCCAAAAAGGGTGAAAAATGCAATGAAATTCCTTACGGTGAAAAAATGAAACGGGGTTTCTCCGTCAAAATCAGGATCGTCGTGGTTGTACTCGTCGGACGTACCGGTGTCCATGTCCGACACTTCCACACCTCCGCCAACATCGGCGTCTGTGCCGCCCATGCCAAAAAGGGTAAGAACCGTTTGAATAAGAAATATCACGGAAAAGGGGATGGCGATATACCAAAAGACTTTTTCAAAATTGGACAAAGTGTCCCACCATTCATACATTGGATTATTTTTTTTGATGTTCAACAAATATAAATCAAAAAGTTCCTGAATGTATCAACTAATTGTTAATTTGATAACAGATTTTTTATAAACGTTTGATTTTAGTGTTGTCCAACGATCAAAATCGTGTGATGGTCTTACCAACGAAAGCGATACAGGGTGGTTTGTCGATAAATATCACCAACGTCAAGCACGGGATCCGGGAAGTTGGCATGGTTGGGTGCATCAGGAAAATTCTGGGCTTCGAGCGCAATACCCGAATAGCGACCTATGACATGCCCACCTTTGCCTTTTTCAGAACCATCGAAGTGCAAGGCAGTATAAACCTGAAGTCCGGGTTGGGTGGTGTACACTTCCACCGACCTTCCTGATGCAGGCTCCGACACGCGTGCCGCAAAACTGAGATTGCCTTCCGTTTTATTGAGCACGAAATTGTGGTCGAGTCCGCCCAGCATGTGTATTTGTTCTTCCTTACTTTGCAGTCGTTGGCTTAGAACCGTTGTTTGGTTAAAGTCCATGTCCGAATTTTTTACCGACCGGATTTCACCTGTAGGAATAAAGCCTTTGTCGATGGGGGTGAACGCATGGGCATTGATTTGAAGTTCGTGGTCCAGGATGTTAATACCTCCAATGCCTTTTAGATTAAAATAGGGATGACTGGTGAGGTTGATGATGGTCTTTTTGTCAGAAGTGGCTTGGTATTCAATGAGTAGTTCGTTACTGTCATTAAGTGCATAAATTACCTGAATTTGCAGTGTGCCCGGATAATTTTCATCACCATCAGGACTGGTCAAGGATAATTGAAAGGCACTGGCATAACCTGGTTTATTGATGGGGGTTACCTCCCAGTATTTGGTGTGAAATCCGGTGTCTCCGCCATGCAAATGATGACCACCATTATTTTGCGCAAGTTGAAAGGTGTTGTTATCCAGAAGGAATTTCCCGTTTGCGATACGGTTGGCGTATCGCCCGCAAATGGCTCCCATGTAAACGTCACCTTGCGCCGACGCTTCGGCGGTATCGTATCCCACCACAATATCCACAGGTTCGCCTTTGGTGGGAAGTTTTACGGCGATAATCCGTCCTCCCAACGAGATAAATTCTACAATAACTCCCTGGTTATTGGTTAATTGAAACACGGTATTGTTCAAGGTTGTAATTTTTAATATTTCCTGATTTAGTTATTTATTGAATCTGTTTACCAGAAAACAGCATAAAGTACCACAATGATAATGAACATTATATAGGCGCTGATGTTGAACACCCTGTCGGTGAGGAAAGTTTCCCTGAAAAGGGGGATGGCTTTGGGGTCATCGTCGCCCTGACCAGTAGAAAGTGAAACGCCAACAATGGTGGCCATGGTGATGAGCAATGTGTAGAGCATCTGGTCGAGGAAAGGCATTTCGATGGGTAAAAATTTGAGGCCAAGTGCCACGGGAATGGAAACCAATACCCCGATAATCGCGCCCTTGACATTGGTTTTTTTCCAGAAAAGTCCCATCAAGAATACAGCCAGAATGCCGGGGCTTACTAATCCTGTATATTCCTGAATATACTGAAACATCTGGGGTATGGAGCCCATGGACTTGGCGATGGAGGCGGCTACAACCAAAGCAACCAACACGGTAATTCTACCGGTGGCAACCAACTGTTTATTTCCGGCTTTTTTGTTGATATAGGGTTTGTAGATGTCCATGGTAAATATGGTGGCCGTGGAATTGAGCATGGAAGCCAGAGAAGATACGATGGCTGCAGAAAGTGCTGCCACCACCAGACCTTTTAAGCCCGCGGGGATAAATGTGCTAATCAGCCAAGGGTAGGCTCTATCCACATCCGTTCCGCCACCGGCTTTGGAGAATACATCACCCACCCCATCAATTATGCTGGTTCCGGCAGGCTCTGTGAACATCACGTAAGCAATAATTCCGGGAATGACCACGATAAGGGGTACAATAAGTTTTAGAAAACCTGCAAAAGCAATACCTTTTTGGGCTTCTTTGAGCGATTTGGCCGCCAAAGCCCGTTGTATGATGTATTGATTAAATCCCCAGTAATATAGGTTGGCCACCCACAATCCGCCAATAAGAACGGCAATTCCCGGCAGGTTCATAAATTCAGGATTGTCTCTGTGGATAATCATGTGGAACTTATCACCGGCTACCTCATATATATGTTCCAGTCCCTGAAAAGCACCTCCTGCGGGGGTTACGTTATCCAGAGCAATGTAGGTGGTAATCAATCCGCCAATGACTAGTAGGACAACCTGAATAACATCGGTCCAGGCTACGGCTGACAGACCTCCCCACACCGAGTATGCAGCCGCAAAAAGAGCCAGCCCGATAATAAATGGCAGAATCGTTTCTCCATCACCAACACCTAGTATGGTATCCAGGGCCTTAGCACCCAGATAGAGTACTGAAGTCAGGTTGATAAATACAAACAGGCCAATCCAAAAAACAGCCAATATGGTTTTTAAAGAGGTGTTGAAGCGCTTTTCAACAAATTCGGGAATGGTGTATAATCCTTGCTTAATGAAGATGGGTAAAAAATATTTTCCCACAATAATCAGGGTGATGGCGGCCATCCATTCGTAGGAAGCAATGGCCAAACCCACAGCCATGCCCGATCCCGACATGCCGATAAATTGTTCTGCCGAAATGTTGGCGGCAATCAGCGAGGCACCAATAGCCCACCAGGGTAAGGTTTTGCCGGCCAAAAAGTAATCCTCGGCAGTTTTTTCTGTTCCCTTTTTTGTTCGGGAAACATAAAGTCCTACGCCGATGATCAGCAATGCATACGATCCAAATACTACATAATCGATGAGTGAGAAGGCTTCGTTCATATTTATTAGTGTTAGGGGAAATTTGAAATTCAAAAAAAAACGGTTAAAAGTATAAAAAATAGCGACTAAAAGTCCGAAATAATTTGAGTTCCTTGATCAATCACTACTTCAATGATTTGAGGTTGGGTTTGCTCAGGTGTTAGGTATGATTTTCTTATAATATCTTCAAAATGAGCGACTGAATTACGTTCTACCAAATTGATGGTACATCCACCAAAACCACCGCCCATCATGCGGGCACCAAGTACTCCGGGAATATGGCGGGCTATTTCTACCAGTTGGTCGAGTTCGGAACAACTTACTTCAAATTTATCACGAAGTCCGGCATGAGATTGGTACATGAGTTGACCAAATTTCTTGAAATCCGTTTGCTGCAATGCGTCACAGGCTTCCAGCACCCGAAGGTTTTCTTCCACGATATAACTACTTCTTTTAAAGATGTTTTCTGAAAAATCATCAGCGTGCAGGTTCAAAAAATCCAATTCCACATCGCGGAGGGCGGTTATGCCGGAATCATATTTTTTCAACAAAGCGACTCCTGCTTCACATTCCTGCCGGCGAATGTTGTATTCAGAGGAAGCAAGGGCATGTTTTACTCCTGTATTTACCAGTACCAACAGGTGGTTGCTCATGTCGAGGGGAAATAGCTTATAGTCTAAACTTCTACAATCCAGTTGAATTACCTGGTTTATTTCTCCATGCATGGATGCAAATTGGTCCATTATGCCACATTGCACCCCTGCATATTCATGTTCGGCTTTTTGGGCAAATTGAGTCAATTGTAAGGTGCTGTATTCAAAATTGTTGAGGTGGTTTATTGCCATAGCTATGCCACATTCGATGGCTGCACTAGACGACATGCCCGCTCCCAGGGGTACATCGCCACCAAACACACAGTCGAATCCGGTGAGTTGCTTGCCTTCCTTTACAAACTGCGCAATGACTCCAAGGAGGTAGTTGGCCCAGTGAACATCGGATTTTTCTATTTGATCGACGGGTGTTTCAAAACTTTCGCTGAGATCGTATGCATAAAAACGATAGGCATGCTTATCGTTGGGCGAAATGGCAAAATAAATGGCCTTGTCCACCGCTGCCGGAAGTACGAAACCGTCGTTGTAATCGGTATGTTCTCCAATGAGGTTAACCCGTCCGGGTGACTTAATCAGCAAGGGTTCCCTTCCGAATTTTTGTCTGAATGTGCTACTAATTTTCTGAATCATCATAGGTTATGTTGACGGTTAATTTCATTCAAATGCGTTTATTTGGGAGTTATAAAGGTAATTTACTCATGGGAAGTTGGTTGGTGAATCAGAATGTGAAGGGTATCGGCAATTAGGCCCGGGCTGTTGCCCACAATGGTGATGGATGTGGTCCCTATATCAGTTTTGAGTAGTATGCCGGCAATCCCGGCTTCCGTTCTCATTGGGTTTTCACCCATGAGCATACCATCACCAACCGAATGAAAATCGATGGGTAGGCCATTGATGGGGCAGATGGTTCCATGTTCGTCAAGCACAGATGCATAAACAAAAGCTAAATCGTTGGCGACTAATGGTTTGCCGGAGTCGTCCCACCTCAGTTGGATACGTGCCGGGGACTCGGGTGTACATATGCCATGACGAACTACTTTTATTCCGTCCATAATTCCAAATGCCTCCAGTTGACCTGCCATAAACTTGTCGAGGTGAAAAGTAAAAGGGGGATGGGGCAGGTGTGTGCTGTTGGCATCTTCGTCGGGTTTTTGACGAGCCATGGTTTTTCCGTTGAGTCTGAGCTCCACCTCCTCACAGTTGCTAAAAACCCTGATGGTGGTGGAAGATTCAGGTTGCCAATAGCTTGCTATAAAAACCATGGGACCACCCGTGGCAGGGGGAGTTACCGGCTCCTGTGGGTCGCGCTGACTTTGATAAAAATAATGAGCGAATTTAGGGATCCGAAAAATATCGGAAATTCCGGAGGCTTCGATGTCGTCGGCATAACCCCGGTTGTAATCAAACATGAGCCAGTTGGCATGCCCGATGGTGGAAGTGCCTTTGCGGTTTGAATTGGCTGCCTCCTGATAGTTGAGGGCTTGCTGTAGCAGGCGTTGTTCTCCTGATCCACGCGATTGTCGACTGGTTCGCTCGTCGGCCTTGAGGTTGGCATATGCTGTTTGATTGAAGCCTGCATTTTGGGCATAATATTCCCAATCGCCATATTCGGCAATAAACACGGGGCGTTGTCCATTTTTATAGTCGTTCCAGTAAGCTGGTGGTTTTCCGTGCTGACGTGCGGGGATGAACAAATCGTACCCATCATAGTCGATCCAGGCACAGGTGAGCGCCGGTGTATTGCCCAGTTCGTCTTTCTTTACTTCAAGAATCCGGTCCATGAATTCAGGCTCCATCCACGATTCGTTCAGCGAAAGCTCCCAGAAAAGCACCGAAGGATGATTGCGATCGCGGCGAATTAAGTCACGGCTATCCTTCAGTACATTCTCCTTAAACTCTTCATTCCCATTGTATTGCCAGCCGGGGATGCAATTCATGGTAATTATCCCCAAAGCATCGCAGGCGTCCATAAAGGCTTCTGAATGTGGATAATGTGATAGCCGAACCATGTCGAATCCGGCATTTTTAATTTTTACCGCATCACGCCATTGGGCTTCGTCGGAGAGAGCATAGCCTACATATGGATATTCCTGATGGCGGTTGGTTCCGCGTAAATAGGTTTTCTCACCGTTTACGAATAAACCATCTTCGGATAACTTGATGCTTCTTATGCCAACTTGGGTTGAAATAATATCGGTTGTTTTTCCTTTTTGGACTAATTCCGTGATCACTTGATACAAATAGGGGCGTGATGTGCTCCAGAGTTTTGGATTGCGGAAGTTGATCTCTTGTTGGGTTTCTATGATGGCATCTGGTGCCAGAATTTGTTCACTGGTTTCCGCATAGGCCACGGGTACATTGTTGGAGTCAACCACTGTTTGTCGGATGATAAAAGTTTGGTTATCTTCCAGATCATTGGCTATTTGTGTTCGTACATGCATTTGGCAGAAATCAGTAGAAACTGAATCGAAAATCACAAAAATGCCACCACCTTTCTCCTCGGTTTCTTGCATGGGATTGGTGACGTATAATCGCGGTGTTGAAATCAACTTTACCGGACGATAGAGTCCTCCATACATGTTGAAATCCAGTGTTTTTAGTGTTTTGCCCGGTGGAATCAATGTGTCGTCGACATTAATTAATTTCACCGCGAGGAGGTTGGGTTTTGTGTAATCGATTTGATCGGATATGTCCACCACGAAAGGTAGGTAACCTCCAAGATGTCTGGTTAATTGCTTCCCGTTGAAAAAAATAGTGGCATCTTGCATGGCTCCTTCAAAGTAGAGAAAATGGTTTAAATTTTTTTGATCAACGTTGAATGTGAGCCAATTACGATACCAGCAGGTGCCTTGCCATTGGTTGTTGACCACCAAAGGTTCCGGGTTAGCCGTATGAGGTAAGGTAACATTAGCAAAGAGCGAATCATTTACTTCAGTTCC
Source organism: Bacteroidales bacterium (assembly GCA_963676875.1). Classification (GTDB taxonomy): domain Bacteria; phylum Bacteroidota; class Bacteroidia; order Bacteroidales; family F082; genus UBA6244. The sequence continues at coordinate 4,428,958 of OY781436.1, read as the reverse complement.
GGAGTAGTCCAGGTTGGGCAAATCTTTGGCAAACAACCAATTTTCGGTGAGCAGGCGCTCTTGTCGTGGAAGTGTAGTCGTTTTTTTACCACATGAACCCAACACAACGGCCAGTATGAGAAACCAAAGGGGAAGTCGTTTTTTCATGGTTAGTTGTTGGTTTTAAAAACTTTCAGACTGTCGATAATTTGGTTGTGTTCGTTTCGAAGCTGGAGAATGTAAAGCCCTTGTTTCCAGTTTGTAGCATCAACTGTTTGTGTGACGGCCTCCATGGTGTCCATGGTTTTTCCATCCCCTGATAGCACGTACAAGGTTTTGGCCTCCCGGTTTTTTATCTGAATATGCAGCCAACTGCCAAATGGGTTAGGGTAGGCTGAGAATTCTTCACTAAAGTTTAGGTTTTCAATGCCAAGAGGGATGGGCGTGCAGGTATTCCAGACAAATGCATAGGTTTCCACATCGTCTTCAATGCTGTATCCGCGGTGGGTATCCCAATAGGGTGCACATGCCAGGGGAACATGTTCGTGGTACAAAGCCATGTCCCAGTCTGCTTTTTTGGTGAAAATGTAGGCGCCTTCGGCACCTTTTTCCATGGTAGTGGAATAGTTGTAAACCTGATTACCGATGGCTGTCATGGGCACAAACTGCCAGGCTTCTCCGGTAAAATCTCCTGTAACGAAAACGCCTTCACTCACATCTACACCTGTCATGTCCACATAAAAATTTACCGTTGATGTGGTGGAAGGAGGTTGTGAATAATCATAGGTCAGAAAGTCGATGCCCTGGTGAAGTTGGTTGTTGAAGTCGAAGAAAGTAGCATTTTCGTAGTGGGAGCCTTGTCCCCATTGGGTAAAGCATGAAGTCGATACCCAATCGGGTTCCCAGTAAATAACGCCCATACCTCCATTGTTGAGTACGGTGTAGGTGAGTTGAATAAGAAAATTTTTCTGGCTGTTGATGGTGGGTGGATCGGCAAAGCCGGGTAGGATGGAGGCCTCGCCCAAGATATTGCCCGCATCACCATTGTTGTCGAGGGTCCATGGATATCCTGTTTCCACAATCCAAACGGGCTTATCGAATGTGGTGTGCAGGGCGTTTACGGCAGCTCCCACTTGCGCGATGTCCACCTGATGCCATTGTGGATAGTAGGAGAGTCCCATGATGTCAAAATTATCGAGCCCATTGTCGGCAGCAGCGGTAAACCACCAGAAAGCGTTGGAGGGGTCGGCAATATGAATCACGGTTTTAAGGTGGCTGCTTACGGCCTTTGCGGCGCTGATTCCGGCTTTAAAAAGTTGGACGTTGCGCGGCCAGTCGATGGGATAGAGCGGTTGCCCTTCTTCCACCACTATGTTTCCATTGGTTTCGTTGCCAATTTGCACGTATTCAGGCAACAGTCCCTCGTTGTTAAGGTCTGAAAGAATTTTGAAAGTGTAGTTGTACAGCGAATCACTCAGCACATTCAGGTTGGTAATTCCGCTCCAGGCTGCGGGACGTGTTTGTTTGGCGGGATCGGCCCAGGTATCGGAATAGTGGAAGTCGAGCAAGACTTTCATTCCTGCATTTTTGGCACGTGCGATGGATCTTTTTACATCGGCGAAGGTGCTGTAATTGGTTGAATCGGGTGTATGCCATAATCTAAGACGAACAAGGCCGGCTTGGTGATCGGAAAATATCCGGTACACATCTTTTTCCTGCCCATTTTCAAAGAAAAGGGCTCCACAATCATTCATTTCATTGGCGTAACTCAGGTCGATACCCAACAAGGTGTCTTGCGCCCAAAGTGTGCTGAGGTTAAGAAGAATAATGGCGATTAGTAGCGCTTTTTTCATTTTTAGAAGATTAGTAGGAATTGACAATACGCATGGCCACATCAATGTCTTCCGGTTTATTAAATCGATAATAAAAAGCGCCTTTTTTTGATTCAGACGTATCTTTTTTATCGAGACGTTCGATGGCGTTGAGAGAGAGAATTTTTTTACGGAAGTTGCCCGGGTCGAATTGCTGCATGAAAATGGAATTGTACAATTGACGCAATTGGGTGATGGTGAATTCTTCGGGGAGCAAATCACGACCAACCAGGTCATAAGCCGCTTTCGACCTCAGTTTTTTCATGGCAGCATTCACCAACTGCCCGTGGTCGAAGATGAGGGGTGGAAGTTGCGATACGGGCCACCATGAAGCTCCAAAATGGCTAAGTAGTTCTTTGTTATGGCTTTTGATGTCGATGAGGGCGTAAAAGGCAACACTCACCACACGACCGCCGGGGTCACGCCCGGGATCGGAAAATACTTCCACCTGTTCCTGAAATATGTCCCGGAGTCCGGTAATTTTATACAATACCCGTTCGGCTGCTTTTTCCACAGTTTCGTGGGGCTCTACCCATCCGCCTACCAACGACCACTTTCCTTTTTCCGGTTCAAGCTGTCGCTGAAAAAGCAGTAGTTTTAACTCGTCGTTCTCGTAACCAAATGTTACACAGTCAACTGCGAGTAAGTGTTTGGGTTGATTGGTATATAAATCAGAGGTCATTAATTCAAATTTTTGATAAAAGTATATATTACTTTTAATATGTGCAAGGAAAGGTTCAAAATACATTCAATTTTCATCAGAAATGTTGTGAAAGATTTGTTCAGAATGCCATCAGATTCATCTGCTTCCGTGGTGATTTCGGTCTATATTTGCAGGCCTTTAGGAATTAGGGGCAACAGCAGTTTTGTAATGCAAAAGATGTGGAAATGATGGAGCAATTATTAATGAAAGCGCTTGCAGTGGCCTATGCCAGCGTTGGGGTAGTGGGTTTTTTGGCGTATTGGCCCACCATCAAGGATTTGTATTATCATAAAAAACCCAGTGCCAATATTTCATCCTATGTGCTTTGGGTAGGCACCACGGGGATCACCTTTTTATATAGCCTGTTTTTACTTCCTGATTTACTCTTTCGGCTGGTTTCGGCCATGAATTTTCTGGCTTGCTCCATTGTGCTGTTGCTCAGTTTGGGATTGCGGAAATCGCACGCTGCGAAACCAAAGTAATATGATTGAAAAATTAGTCAACGGCTATATAACTGCCTACTACTTCGCCAAAATACATGGTATGAAAATCGTGATTTGAACCCGGATAGGTGGTGGGCACATGGGCAGGGTAGAAGCGGTCCAACAGTTCCTTTGAAAAGGCATTTTTATCTTGAAGTTGTTTGTAGATAACCTTACATTCAAGGTTGAGAGGCAATTCTTTAATCCCTGGAGTTACTATCTTAATTCCGGGTACCAATGTCAAGCCAAGGTCTTTAATTTTGTCGGTATCAGCGCCGCTTTTGGTTCCGCAATAGGATAAAATGTGTTTTATTTTTTCACCCGATCCAACATTGATGGTGAACTCATTGCTTTGTTCAAGCATCTTGTGGGTATGTCTTCCGGTACGGACGTAGGCTATGAAAATGAGTCGGTTCCACTCAAACCCTAAATGACCCCATGAGATGGTCATGGTATTCACTTGATCGTTATCAGCGGTGGTAAGCAACACTCCGCTTTTTATTCCGTTCAATATCCGACCCACATGTTCCAATGCGTCTATTTCTTTGATATCGTCTCTTCTTTTCATGATTAATTTAATTTTAAGGGTCATCTTCTGACTTCTGTCTTCCGTCTCCCGTCTCCCGTCTTCCCACTTCCGTCTCCCCACTTCCATCTTCTGTCGATGTCCTACGGACAAAGGGGTGAATCGTGTATTATTCTATTGATGTTAAAGCCCTTCTATGTTGTAATCCAAATTTTTTCTTCATTATTTCTTTCTTTTTTAGAGAGTTATTAATTTGACAATTTTACCATCGGGCAATACGAAGCCTGAAGGTTTTCCCCTCATTGTTAAATTATACTGGGCCTAGGCCCAGTATAATTTCTTGAACCTTCGGTATAAAACTTCACCTTCGGTTTCCCCTCATTGTAACGAATCCGGTCTATAAAAACACCCTTCTATCAGCGGACATGATTTAACCAGCCGCATTTCTGTGTTCAATTTATTATAGATAAGAGCTGTGGCCTACGGGTAACGGACACCCTATTCGGGGCCGCAAGGGAATTCAAACAGTCTCTTTATCATTGAGTTGCTTCTATTTCCGATTTCGTTTTTATTATATGACTGAATATACATATGCAGTTTCATTTTTAATTACATACCTTATTCGATTAATCAGTTTCTTCGCTATTCTTATTATGGCTTTGTTTGGCTCCATTCTTTTACATAATAATCCATAACTATACATCAGTGACGGATCTTTCTTTGATGCTACCCAGGCTGCTTCAACTATGACACTACGTAAAAAAAGATTACTCCTACGTGTAATGGTGCCAACGTTCTCTTTTTCTCCCGATGAATTGGTCGTCGGAACTAAGCCCACAAACGAACAAAGCTGGTCAAGATTCTTAAACCGTAAAATGTCTTCTATTTCGGTCAAAAGGGTTATGGCTGTTATAAGTCCTATTCCGGGGATAGTTTGCAACAGACTTAACTTTTTTGCATACTCCCCGTCTAGCTGTCTAAGGTGCCTGTTAATCTTTAATAGTTTTTTACGCAGCAGCAACGATGTATCCAAGGTGTCTTCAAGAACTATTTTTCCGTGCGAAGTGGATAGTTCGATATCATTTAACCATTTTGTGAATCTTCCTGACCAATGCCTTGAAGGTCCATCAAGTTCCAAAGGAATTTTTATCCCATTAAAATAAAGAAAGGACTTGATTCTGCTTTTGTGACGACTGATTTCTTTAACCAATGTTTTGCGGTAACGCACTAGTCCACGAAGCTCTTCCATACCCATGCTGGGAATATAAATGCCCACAAGTTCACCATTCTTGAGCGTTTTGGCAATCTTACGGCTATCGCGCTTGTCTTCCTTTTGGCGCTTTTCTTTATCAGTAGTGGGAATATCAGCAGGGTTGACAACAATATTTCTAATACCAAAACCCTCAAGTTCTCGATGAGCGCTGAACCCGCAAAATCCGGCTTCATATGCAGAATAGTAAATTGCACCAGGGAAGTTCTTAATCAGATAATTAGATAGCACCTCTGCACTTGGATCCTGCGAATACGTCTTGTGAATGCGATCATTTACCATTATTGTTACCTTCCAGCTTTTCAAATGAATATCAATTCCTACATAAACATTTTGTCCAGTAAAATCAATTTTTGTACTTTTAGTCTTCATAAGCCTACTTTTTGTTTTTGTGTTTTTTCTTTTCAAAAACTAAAATACAAAAACTCGGTGGGCTTATGATTTTACAAACATACAGCCTACGGGCTATTCTTCATGCCTTTATATGGACGAACTCAAACCTTAGTACATTTTACTCCTTACTCATTACTCATTACTCCTCTCTCCATACAAAACACTCCTTCCGCCCGGGAATAAATTCCGGGGCTGATTGTCTGTCGCACCTATGGTGCTTTGATGCTCGTTATATTGTTTTTCTTCTGTCTTTGGACTTCGGAATTCCCCCGAAGGCTTTCGGGGTCCCTCTTTCGTTAATGTCCTACGGACAAAGGGGTGAATCATGTATTATTCTATTGAGGTTAAAGCCCACGGGCTATTCTTCATGCCTTTATAATGACGAACTCAAACCTTAGTACATTTTACTCCTTACTCATTACTCCTTACTCATTACCCGTTACTCATTACCCGTTACTCATTACTCCTCTCTCCATACAATACACTCCTTCCGCCCGGGAATAAATTCCGGGGCTAATTGTCTGTCGCACCTATGGTGCTTTGATGCCGTTATATTGTTTTTCTTCTGTCTTTGGACTTCGGAATTCTCCCGAAGGCTTTCGGGGTCCCTCTTTCGTTAAGTCCTACGGACAAAGGGGTGAATCATGTATTATTCTATTGATGTTAAAGCCCTACGGGCTATTCTTCATGCCTTTATATGAACGAACTCAAACCTTAGTACATTTTACTCCTTACTCCTTACTCCTTACTCCTCTCTCCATACAATACACTCCTTCCGCCCGGGAATAAATTCCGGGGCTAATTGTCTGTCGCACCTATGGTGCTTTGATGCCGTTATATTGTTTTTCTTCTGTCTTTGGACTTCGGAATTCTCCCGAAGGCTTTCGGGGTCCCTCTTTCGTTAATGTCCTACGGACAAAGGGGTGAATCGTGTATTATTCTATTGATGTTAAAGCCCTACTGGCTATTCTTTATGCCTTTATATGGATGAACTCAAACCTTTGTACATTTTACTCCTTACTCATTACCCGTTACTCCTTACTCCTTACTCTTTACTCCCCGTCTTCCCACTTCCGTCTCCCGTCTCCCGTCTTCCCACTTCCCTCTCCCTACGTCTTCCTCTTTTTCTTTTTGGCTGCGGGAAACAGGATGTTGTTCAAAATGAGTCGGTATCCGGGAGAATTGGGGTGCAGACTGAGTTCGGTTTGGGGATCACCGATTTTGTGTTGGTAGTCTTCAGGGTCGTGGCCGCCGTAAAACGTCCAGAATCCTTTACCGTATTCGCCATGGATATAGCGGGCTTCGTGTGCTTCTTTGTTTTCGCCCATGATCACCACGTTGGGTTTTATCAGGTCTTCGTCGAAAGCGGTGGTTTGTCCCATGAACCCTTTGATGAGTTTTTCATGATTCTGACAAAGCATGGTGGGGATATGGTCCCATTTGGCTGAAAAATCAAAAAGTAAAAAATAGTCGTTGGATTGGTTGATGGCACGCGAGCGGCGGTTGGTTACGTCGATGTCCGAAATTTCGTATTCCGAAGGGTTTTTTACAATGGTAAAATCCTGAAAGACCATACATTTGGAATAATCCAGTTTTTCTTGTGCCTGAGGATCCATGGGGTCGCCATCGAACATTACATCGCAAATGTCCACGTTTTGAGCTGCAAGTGCTACGTCATAACTATCTGTGGCCGAGCACATGGCAAACAGATATCCACCTCCCAATACGAATTCGTTTATTTTTTTTGCCACTGCCAGTTTTAATTCTGAAACCTTGGAGAATCCCAGTTTTTTGGCCATGTCTTCGGAGGCATTCACATCCTCTTTGTACCAAGGATATTGGCGGTAATTTGCCCAAAATTTCCCATATTGTCCCGTAAAATCTTCGTGGTGAAGATGGAGCCAATCGTAGGTGGGCAACATTCCGCTCATCACTTCTTCATCATAAACCACATCGTAAGGAATTTCGGCGTAGGTGAGAGCCAGTGTTACGGCATCGTCCCAGGGCTGTTTGTTTTTGGGAGAATAAACGGCAACCCGAGGCGCTTTTTGCAGCTCAATCACATCCATGTTGACGTCGGGTTTGGCAATTTCCTGCCTGATAGCATTGGCCTGAACATCTGTAATCACCTGACTCGACACATCGCGAACCGTACATTCTTGTTGTATTTCCTGGTAGTAGGGGATGAGATAACTTCCTCCCCGATAGTTGAGCAGCCATTCGATGGTTACGTCCTTTTCCAATACCCAAAAGGCAATACCGTAGGCTTTTAGGTGGTTGGTCTGACTTTGGTCCATGGGAATAAGGAGCCATGCCGCTTTCGCGGAAAACTGACTGCCCATCAACGACATCAACAGAATAAAAATGAAAATGGTCTTCTTCATGCCACAAAAGTAATGCGTTTGTCGCTGAAAAATGTGCTTGAAAGGATAAATTCAGGGGAGATAGACTAAAATAAAAGAATTTTTAACTTTTCCAAAAAGCTCTTTATGTCCTGATCGGTTTTCCTAATGGCCAAATCAAGTAAACTTTGAATCATGCGCCGGGTTTCCTGTGGGTTGACAGGGTTGGTTTTCAGTATGCCCAATCCCGACAGATCTGATGCCCTTGTTTCTAAAGGTGAGTAACCCGGTTCGGCCAATCGCTCCCCGGGTTTTGGTCCGATATATTCAATGGGAACCTCTTGGTTTAGTTGTTTCATTGTGTTGTGTGCCAACTGCGTAATGTTGATGGCTTCCTCGGTGCTCACGTACAGGTCGTTGTGATGACCATGGTCATAAGCTTCCCAAATCATGTCGGCGGCACGCTCTCCCGAAACAAACCGTCGGCTCATATCGGGGTGCGTAATGGTTAGGGGACCTCCGTTTTGAATCTGTTTTTTAAAAAGTAAAGTTACGGCTCCGGGGCTGTCAACAACATTGACCAATCTCAAGGTGCAACATCTGATTTTGGGCTGGTTCATGCAACGGAAAATATCTTCCGTCAGGTATTTACACATGCCCACCACCGAAGTGGCATTTCGAGCCAAGTCCGACGAAGTAAACAAAAAGGATTTTACCTGATATTCCTGAGCCAGCCTGATTAACTCCACGGATCCCATTAAGTTTACACGGATGGCTTCCATGGGGTTTTGCTCACATTCGCTCAGACGTGCCATGGCTGCCAGATGTATGATGCCGTTGATGGGATGGTTTTTGAAGATTTCTTGTAGATTTGAAGGGGCGGTAAGGTCAAACTTAACCGTCCGGATGCGAGGATGGTCGTGGTAAGTTGGGGGCAGCGGATGCCGAGAAGCAAGAAGCAGACCTAGGTTGGTTTCTTTGAGTAATTTTTGAATCAAATAAGCACCCGTATAGCTCGACGCGCCGGTAATAAGCAGGTTTGCTGTGGCCTGTTGGGACATGATTGTTATTTGGTTTTCGGTTGATATTTTGATGCTTCAGTCAAAAATTGTGCCGCCAACGGGTCGGAAAAGGGATGGTTGGTTTTCATACGTTCGGGATGCCATTGAACAGCCAGAAGGAATCCTTTGCCTTCAGGATTGAGCCATGTAACCGCTTCCGGCAGACTGTCCGCTGCATAGGCACAAATCATCAGTGGGGGCGCCAGTTGGTCGATGGCTTGATGATGGTTGCTGGTAACTGTATCAGAGGTAGCATTGGAGATAGCAGCCAAGGTGGATGGGTTTACAGCTTCTGCCACATGAAAGCAATTCATCCAGTCGTCCTGACGGTGAATTACAGATGTATCGAAATCCTCAGGAATATCAATAATTAGACTTCCCCCAAGGGCTACATTGAGTATTTGCTCGCCTCTGCATACACCCATCACAGGCATGTTGTGGTTTACGGCAAACTCAATCATGGCCATTTCCAGACTGTCGCGGTACCGATCGAAGCCCCCGCAACGTGAGGTGTCGCCCTCTCTATCGTAGTAGGCAGGATACACGTCTTCTCCGCCTGTCAGCAGCAATCCGTTACTTCCTGAAAGCACCCCAGTCGCTGAATCGATGGGCATTCCGTAAAGGTTGATTATTTGAATGGTACTGTCATTTCTAAGCAGCCATTGGGTGTAGTTCTTGCTTTCTTTGCTGATGGCGATTTTTACTTTTGGATTTGTTTTGGGTTGACATCCGGAGATTAGCATTCCGGCTACCAATGCCAGTACCGGAAATATAAAAGGTTTGACATTCAATATTTTCATGTAAAATTCTTTTTAGCGTTATAAATAATTTCCGAGAGGGTGTTGAGCAATTCACTTTCCTTGATCGGTTTTGTGATATAAGCCAGACATCCGGCTTTCATTGCCTTAGATTTTTCGTCAGAAAAAGCATAGGCCGTTTGGGCAATAATTAGTTGGTTTGGTTTTGATTTAAGAATGGTTTTTGTTGCATTCAAACCATCGGTTACCGGCATTTTAATATCCATTAAAATGACATTATAATCACTTTTTAGCGCCATTTTAATTGCTTCCTTTCCATCATGGGCTCTGTCGATGCGGGCTACCCTGTCTTCGAGAATAGCTGCCAGATATTCAAAATTCGACTCCTCGTCTTCTGCAATCAAAATATTGCATGTTTCTAATATGGAGAGGTTTGGAGAGAATTCCATTTTTACCTGCCTTGATAATGGCGCCGCAATCAAGGGTACGCAAAAATTGAACTGTGAACCGATGCCTTTTTCAGAAGTAACGGTGATTTTCCCCTTCATCAGTTCTACCAATTCCTTTACTATGCTTAGCCCAAGTCCTGATCCGCGAATATTGGAACGTTCCACTTCTTGTCCCCTGTAAAAACGTCCGAAAATATGTTCCAACTCTTCTTTATTGATACCTATGCCGGTATCTTTTACGAAAAACTTCAGTTTTTTCCCATCCACGGTACTTCCGATGGTTATTTTACCCTCATTGGTATATTTAAACGAGTTGGAAATCAGGTTGGTAATGATTTGTCGAATTTTGTCGTAATCGGCTTTCACCCGTATATCCAGCAAATCAGACGAATTCTGAATTTCGAGTACAATTCCTTTTTGATATTTGGGCAAATCGAATGACTGTGCCACATCATTAAGGAGGTCGTAAACAGTAAACTCTTTCTCTTTCAGAGGGATGAGTCCGGTTTGCAGGCGCGAATAGAGGATGATGTCGTCGATCAGACTGAGTAACTGCTGTGCGCTATTGGTGATGATCTGGGTATATCGGCCAATATTTTTGGTGTCGGGATGTTGGGTGAGCAACTGCGAAAATCCGATGATGGAGTTCATGGGGGTCCTGATTTCGTGGCTCATGTTGGCCAAAAAGGCGGTTTTAAGTTGGTTGCTTTGTTCGGCGAGCTCTTTGGCAACCTTGAGTTCCACATTGATTTTATTGATTTCCTCTACCCGTTCCTGTAGGGTTTGATTCAAAACCTGGTATTCTTCATTTTGAATGGCAATTTCTTCATTTTTGAGTTGGAGTTGGGCTTCATGTTCTTTTTGATAGGTGATGTCGTAGTTGATGCCAATCATCTTTTCATGTCCACTGTTCTCATCAAAGGTGGTGAGTGCGAATGCTTTGATGTTTTTTATCGAGCCACTGCCCGTGGTGATGGTAAATTCGGTGTCGAAGTCTTTTTCGCCCTGAATGGCCAGTTGAAGTTCCTTTTCAACACGTTCCAATTCCCGGGGATTCAAACTCCGTGACCAGACTTCATACACTCCCTGAAATTCATCGGGAGCAATTTCGTACAATTCGAACATGGGATCATCCCAAATAAGCACGTTTGTGGTTAAATCCAGTTCCCAGGTGCCGATTCCACCCGATTTCACTGCCAATTGCAGCCGGGTTTGACTGGACATAATGCTTTGCTGGTTCTCTTTTTGTTGTGTAACGTCTTCATAAACAAGTACGATCTCATTATTAGGCAAACGATATATTTGAAATTCATACCAATTTTTAAAATTTTCGTCCACATAAAGTTTGGCAGGAAAAAAGTCGGGTTCGCCTGTTTTCCATACCTTTTGGAGTACCGGCACCAAACCGTAAGAATCGATGGCAGGTCTTATATCTGTAAGGGTGAAACCAATGGTTTCTTCCCTCGTTTTGCCCAACATTTTCAGTGCAGCTTTGTTGATATTTTGAATTTGGTAATCTTCCCCCTTTTCACCTTGATTGTTCACCTTGTAAATGGCCACACCGCTGTTGATAGTATGGTACAATTCCCGGAAGCGGCTTTCACTTTCTTTAAGGGTGGCTTCAAAGTTTTTATAGGCGGTGATGTCCATCACCATGCCAATGAAGAAGTCGATTTGTCCCTCTTGATTTCGGCGGGCTGCAATGGCCACATCCACCCAAATGATTTCACCAGTTTTTTTCAGATATCTTTTTTCGTATCTGCTGGTTTCCGATTTGCCGGTTTTGATGTCCTTCAAGCTTTGAATCTCTTTTGGTCGGTCGTCGGGATGGGTGATGTCTAAAAAGTTACTACCTATGAGTTCGGTTTTTGAATAGCCTACTAGAGTTAATAACTCCTCGTTCACGTCAATAGCCAGGCCATCAACTGTGGTAATGGCAATGCCGATGTTGGCAAAATCAAATACACTTTTGAATTTATCTTCACTTTCACGCAGTTCTTGCTCCGACCTTTTCCTTTCACTCAGGTCGCGAATGAGGGTGATGCGCATGTTTTTTCCTTCGTACTCCAGGTTGTTTCCCTCTATTTCTATGGGAATCAGGTGACCTTCTTTATTTTTGGCCATCACTTCGTAGGGCTTGCTGTGTTCGGTGCGGATATTATGTATTGTTATTTCATGAAATTCAGGTACCACGATGGTTTCAACAACATCCTTTCCTTTTAATTCCTGAAGGCTGTAGCCAAACAGTTTTTCAAAGGCGTTATTAAAATCTAATGCTTTACCCATGTGATGTATGAGAATGCATTCTGAGGCTGTGTCAGCCAAGAGTTTATATCGTTTTTCTTTATCTTTCACCTCATTTTTCACCTTTTCTTTTTCCAGAAATATATTGATTTGACTGACGAAAGCTTCAATCATTTCGAAGTTGGGATGTTGACACTGGTTGGAACACAAGAGGGTGATATTCCCAAATTGATGTTGGTGATGTTGAAAATTAATGGTGAAAATATTTTCCAACGATAGCAGTTTTTGAATGAAGACGGCTGCTTTTGGTGAAATCAGTCCATTGGTGAGTGCGGATAAATCGATGGGCAGAGGCGTCAATTGGCCAAGATTCAGGTTAAGGAAATATTCATCTTGCACACGGCCATGCAACTGATTAGGACTAAAGCCCAACAGGTCAGTTATTTTCTTTAGTTTTTTACCCAGTCCCTCCACCGATTTCAGTTGCCATTGTTTGCTTTCATTGTTAAAGGATGACACGGTTATATATCCTTGTTTACCAATGATTTCATGGACTTTGCTTGCTGCAAAGGTCAGTATTTCGTCCATTGAATTCATTGCTGCCAATTCCATGGCCGAATGGGCAAGAGTACGAAAACGTGTTTCACTTTCGCTTAATTTCAACAAAGCTTGTTTTCGTTCTGTAATTTCGATCACAGAAACCAAAACGGCCGGCTTGTCGTGGAAAGTAATTCCTGTGGCCGACATATCTACCCACTTTTCCTGCCCGGTTTGTGATACAATTTTGAATTCGTACCTGCTTATCGGGTTTTGTCCTATTTGTCTTTTTTGTCCACGTTCCTTTACCAGGTTTTTATGTTCCGGATGAATGAATTCCCAAAATTTCATGCCGATAAGCTCATGTTCGCCATAGCCGGTAATTTGGGTGGCTGCCTGATTGGCATATACCCAAACATTGTTTTGATAAACCATGATGGCTGTGGGCGTTGTTTGTGCCAGACTTCTGAACTTTTCTTCGCTTTCGCGAAGGGCTTTGTCGGCCCAAATTTTTTCAGAAATATCCCGGATAGAAACAATACGTGTTTTTTGTCCATCCATCATAAAATCAAGGCCTTCCACTTCCGCATGAAAGGGTGTGCCATCCTTTTTTGTCCCTGTTATTTGATATGGTTTGGCATGTGTTTTCGCAATGTTTTTCGAAACTTTTTCCACATCCTTTTTGAAAGTTACTTTTTCAAAAAGGTTTTGTCCGATGGCTTCCTCGCGTGAATAACCTGTAAGCTTTTCAAAGGCCTTGTTTACATCCACGATAATGCCCTCACGATGAATTACCATGGCTTCGAAGGATAAATCTGCCAGCAATTTGTTGCGTTTCTCGCTTTCTGCCAACGCCTTTTCAGTGGTTTTGTACTCGGTGATATCTCGAAAAATGGTGGCAAAATATCCCGGTTGCGGACAATAGGCGGATAGATTAAAGTATTTGTTCAAGGTTTCAGAATACAAGTCGTCAAAATATATACTATCTCCGCTCAGCGCTACCTTGCCGTAAAGCTCAATGAAATTCAGCGATTCGTTTTTGATGTTCGGAAGAATTTCGCTTACCCGCTTACCAATAACCTCATTTCTCTCCATGCCTGTGAGTATTTCAAACTCCTTATTAACTTCCCTGTAAACGTAGTCAGTGGGTTTCCCTTGTTGGCTAAGCACAATTTGGTGGAGTGCGAAGGCACTGTTCATATTGTTGAACAAATCGCGGTATTTTTTTTCACTTGTTTGAAGGTTTTCCTGATGTTGAATGCGTTCTGTCAAATTTCGAACCACACTGATAATGGCTTTCTCACCATTAAAAACAATGTCTTGGGAGTTAACTTCCACAGGAATGGCTATACCGGATTTACTATAATGATAATCGTCAAAAACCAAATTGCCCTGATTTTTTATTGCTGATATTCTGGAACCTATTTTATCGCTCGACTCCACAATATCTGATACACGCAATGCCAACAATTCCTCCATGGAATACTCAAGCACTTTGCATGCAGATTGGTTAACCATAAGAAACCTGCCATTTAAATCATGAATAAACACAGCATCGGTAATGGAGTCGAAGGTAGTTTGGAAAAAGCGGAGGTCTTCATCAGATTCTTTTTTTTGAGAAAGCTCTTTCGTAAGCTCCTGATTTTTCCTTTCCAGTTCGGCAATGCGTTGTTGTAATCGTTGATTGGCATCTCTGCCGGGGTCAGTATTTGGTTTGGAGGTTTGGTTCATCTTACAAAAGTTGAATATCATTAAATATTGCCGATAACCATGGTCAGTCGGCCATTCATTTGGTCAATCATTCTAGTTTATTGGGCACAGGGCATTTCCATTCATGTTTTTGTAAGAATTAGGTCTCTCAAAAGCAATGGTGTGTAAAAATAGCAAAATTTTCTAAAATTTCAACCGAAGAAAAGGAAGACATATCAAATATGGTATCTTCTGATCAAAAAGGGAATCTCACCAACCAAACCCTCGGACACAATAAGGAATTGAATAACTTTGTGGCATGAAAAAATTGAAGGGCATTGGAAAGGTTGGTTGGTTGTGGACGACGGGTAATATCTTCCTCTTTTTGTTCGTTTCTTGTATTCATCAGCCATCCGAAATCAAGCAGACAACCAAAACCGGCGTTTCCAATCGCATGATTCAATATGCCGAAGGATTTGATTTGATTGACGAAGGTAATGGACAATATCTGGTTAAGGTTTTTCATCCTGACCAAAAGGAGAAACTCCTGTTTAGCTGCACGATTTATCCCGAAAAGGATACTGTCAGACCTGATGAAAGTGGATTGGTGGTAAGAAGTCCTATGGATAGCATCGCGGTTTTTTCGGCAACTCAACTCAATGGACTCGCTCTGCTGGGCGAGTTGGATAGGGTAGTGGGGGTTTCCGAATCCACTTATATTACCAATGCCTATATCAAACAGCGGTTGGCCGAGGGAAAGACCTATGAGCTGGGCAACAATGGCGTTTTTTTCGTGGAGCGCACACTGGCATTGCGACCGCAGGCCATTTTTTACTCACCCTATCAGGTAAATCAGGCCCATCCTTTGGCCGCCACTCAGCAGGTGATGATTCCGTTTCTTGATTTTATGGAAACCAACCCGCTGGGACGTGCCGAATGGATAAAATTTACGGCTGCATTTACCGGTAATTTACCAAAAGCAGACAGCCTTTTTCAGTCGATTGTCGATTCGTACGACAGTCTAAAAGCATTGGCTTCCAGGGTGAAAAATCGACCCACGGTGATGTCAGATAAATATTTTGCCGACCAATGGTATGTGCCCGGAGGCCAAAGTTACATGGCCGTTATGTTGGCTGATGCCGGAGGCGACTATATTTGGAAAAACGATGACCACCGGGCGAGTTTCCCATTGGATGTGGAAACCGTGTTGAGCAAAGCCTCCAAAGCTGATTTTTGGCGGATCGTAGGTTCCTATGATGGTGCACCTACTTATGAACAGTTGGCTTCTGAAAATGAACTATATATTCATTTTGATGCCTTTAAAAACCACCGGGTTATTTTCTGTGATTCACGCAAAACAGGCTATTTTGAACGAGGTGCCTTGGAACCGCAAGTGCAATTGGCCGATTTAATTTTTGCCTTTCATCCCGAATTATTGCCTGATTATATCCCCGTTTATTACCAAATAATTCCATAAAACTTGTACAGCCGAATTCGGTTGCGCTTGCTCAAAAGCTGTATTTTTGGCCATCATGACCACCTACGGAAATAGAATTGTCTGGATGATACCGGCTGCCCTTCTTATTGTGCTGCTTTTTGCAGCCAATCTTTGGTATGGCTCTGTTTCGTTGGATTGGTCGGAGGTGTGGCGCATTGTTACAGGTCAATCTGCACAACAGTCGGTTTCACAGGTTATCGTGCTGCAATACCGACTTCCTCAGGCTTTTACGGCCATGGCCGTGGGGATGGCGTTAAGTGTTGCGGGGTTGCTGCTTCAAACGGCTTTTGGAAATCCATTGGCAGGACCTTCGGTGTTGGGAATTAGTTCGGGAGCCAGTTTTGGTGTGGCCCTGGTATTGCTTTTCGGCGGTGCCACCGGCATTCAGCTTTTCAGCGAGGAGTGGCTTTACCGTGACGTGCTCATGGTTGCTGCGGCTTTTGGTGGTGCTTTGGTGGTATTGTCCATCATTGTATTTGTATCCTCACGCATCGGACATGCCGTTACGGTGCTCATCATCGGTATCATGATTGGGTATTTGGTGAGCGCTGCCGTGGGAACCATGCAGTTTTACAGCAACTCTCAGGATTTGCAAGCCTATGTGCTCTGGGGGTTGGGTAGTTTTTCAAAAACCAACATCAGCCAATCGGTAGGACTTCTTTTGAGTGTTTTCATCACCATATCGGTGGTATTTATCTATGTTAAGCCACTCAATGCACTTCTTTTAGGTGAAAGCTACGCACGAAGTTCGGGTTTCAATACACGCAAAATTAATCGATCTATCATTTTTATTTCCGGAATTCTCATTGCCTTGGGCACGGCTTTCACCGGACCCATCGCCTTTATCGGGCTGGCGGTACCACATCTTGCGCGCACGTTTTTTCAAACCTCCAACCACAGGATATTGATTCCTGCTGTGATTCTCATTGGTTCTGCCCTGAGCTTGTTTTGTAATCTGGTAGCCAGGCTACCCGGATGGGATTCGTCGTTGCCTATCAATGCGGTGACCTCGGTTATTGGAGCTCCCATCGTTATTTGGGTTATTGTAAAAGGGAGGTCGTATGGAAAATAATTTTAGCGTGCAAAAACCATTGCTTCAATTAAAAAAGTTGGATACCGGTTACGGTGCCAATAAAAAACGTGTGCTCATTGGTCGTGGGATGGAAGCCTTAATGTATGAAGGGAATTTTACGGCGATATTGGGACCCAATGGCAGCGGAAAATCCACTTTGTTGAAAACCATTTTGGGTCACCTGAAACCATTATCCGGCGAAGTTCTTTGGAATGGCGAGCCCATAAATAAGATGTCCGTTAAACAAATAGCCCAATACATGGCAGCTGTCCTCACCGATAAAATTGACGATCGCTACCTCAATGCTTATGATGTGGTTTCCACAGGAAGGTATCCTTACGGTTCCTTTACCGGGAAACTCAGCCAATCTGACCATGAAATCATCGCTTCTGCCATGGAGGCTACCCAGGTTACCCAATTTGGTAAAAGAGCTTTTTTTTCGCTTAGCGATGGTGAAAAACAAAAGACCATGATTGCACGAGCCATCGCCCAACAAACACCTTTGATTTGTTTGGATGAGCCCACTGCTTTCATCGATTCTCCCGGAAAAGTAGCCATCATGCAATTACTGAAACGACTTTCTGTTAAAAAGCGAATCAGTATATTAATGACCACCCACGACAGCGAACTGGCCCTGCAATTTGCCGATCGACTCTGGTTGGTGAGCAAAGACCACTCATTGGAAACAGGAACCCCAAAATCGCTGATAGACAATGGCCACATCAATCGCCTTTTCGACCAGCAAGGGGTGAAGTTTAATCCATTAACTTTGCGATTTGAATCTGAAATTTTCCATGGACAAACCAATGCCCAATCCCATGAATAAACAACTCTATTTTCTCATTTTACTCTTATTTGTTATGGTTATGAATGCATGTGCTCCACAAAAACAACCTGTTGATTTAATTGTTTATCACGCCCAAGTTTATACTGTGGACTCTGCTTTTTCCAAAGCTTCTGCCATGGCGGTGAATAATGGGCAATTTGTAGCTGTTGGAACTGATGAGGATATTCTGAATAAGTATAAAAGTGAGCATATGATGAATGCCGAAGGAAAGTTTGTTTACCCCGGATTCAACGACGGGCACAGTCATTTTATGGGTTACGGCATCTGGCTGACACAATATGCAAATCTTGTTGGATTGAGGTCGTTTGATGCTATGTTGGAGGTGTTGAAAAAGTTTCATGAAGAAAATCCCGATGAATGGATCCTTGGCCGAGGTTGGGATCAGAACCTTTGGGAGAACAAAGAATTTCCTACAAACGATAAACTGGACGTTTTGTTTCCGAATGTGCCCGTAGTGCTCACTCGTATCGACGGACACGCAGTATTAGCCAACAGCGCAGCGTTAAAGGTGGCAGGTGTGGATGAAAAGACGGTAATTTCAGGAGGGGAAATTTTAAAAAGTGATGGAAAATTAACGGGTATGCTTTTGGACAATGCAGCAGATAAAATGAAAGCCTGTGTTCCTGAACTTTCAGAAAATCAAAAGATTCGTGCACTTATGCTGGCGCAGGAAAAATGTTTGGCACAAGGACTTACTACTGTTTCGGATGCAGGTCTGGAAAAAGAGGATATTTTGCTCATAGACTCACTTCAAAGGGCTGGAAAGCTCAAAATAAAGGTGTATGCCATGCTGAGTCCAACGTCGGAAAATCTGGAATATTTCTTACCTAAGGGTCCCTTGCATCAACCTGGGTTAACCGTAAGCAGCGTGAAACTTTACGCCGATGGAGCCCTTGGCTCGCGCGGAGCACTCATGATTGAACCCTATGCAGACGACCCCAATAATTTTGGTTTGCAAATGGAATCGAACGACTACTATGATAGCATTTGTCAATTGGCATACGATAATGGTTTTCAGGTTAATACCCACGCCATTGGAGATGGAGCCAATCGTTTGGTGCTCGATATTTATGGACGCATACTTAAAGGAACCAACGATCGGCGTTGGCGCATCGAACATGCTCAGGTGGTGCATCCCGACGACATGAACAAGTTTGGGCAATATTCCATCATTCCTTCCATCCAAAGTACCCATTGTACCTCCGACATGGATTGGGCTGATGAGCGTTTGGGAGCCGACAGAATAAAAACTGCATATGCCTATCATGAACTGCTCAAGCAAAATGGCTGGCTCGTGAATGGTACCGATTTTCCCATTGAGGATATCAGTCCTTTATTTACGTTCTACTCATCTGTAAGTCGCAAGCATCAAAATGGTGAGCCTGCAGTCGGATTTCAAATGGAGAATGCCCTTTCGCGAAAAGAAACACTCTATTCCATCACCCTTTGGCCGGCCATGGGAAGTTTTGATGAGAAGCAAAAAGGAAGTATCGAAGCAGGTAAGCAAGCGGACTTTGTGATGCTAGACGCGGACATCATGCAAGTACCCGAAAACGAACTATATAAGGTGAAAGTATTGGAAACCTGGGTGGATGGAGAAAGGGTTTATTAGTTCAAGGGTTCAAGGGTTCAAGGGATCAATGGATCAGGGGATTAATGGATCAATGGATCAATGGATCAAGAGATCAATGGATCAAGAGATCAATGGATCAAGAGATCAATGGATCAAGGGATCAAGGGATCAATGGGATCAGTGGGATCAATGGATTAATGGATCAATGGATTAATGGATCAAGGGATCAATGGGTCAGTGGATCAAGGGATTAATGGAGAGTCAAACTTCGGGTCCGGACGCATGGAGCGTTTGGGGAAAGATTCATGATTATCTGTTGTATGCGTATCACCTGTTATCCATTTATCGCGTCGGCAATTTTCATCCCGACTTTCGGGATCAAATTTTCAACTTATTGAATTATCATCCCGACCTTCGGGGTAAAATTGCTTAAGTCATTCGTGTTCCGATAGTCACAAAAATCCATATCACACCGATGGCTCCCATCCGATTTGGATTACCTTTGATAAAACATTTGTCATGTTGCGAATCAGAAAAATTTCCAATCCTTTGCTCCCGGTAAATATCCTGATGATGAGCAAAATCAAGGATATTGTGTCTAAACAGTTTCCCGATATTAAGCCGGAAAAAATTGATGACATATCGGGGCAACTACTCGACCCGTTGAAATACCGATATCAGGCCTATATTTTTGTGGCTGAAGACGACAACAGTCTTATAAAAGGGTTTGCTCTTTTCTTGTATATGCCTGATTTACAATTTTGTTATCTGGACTATATCGCGGTTTCTCCCGGACGAACATCCGGCGGAATCGGTGGTGCCCTCTACGAACGTGTGCGTGAAGAAGCCGAAGCACTTAATGCCCTGGGGATTTTTTTTGAATGTCTTCCCGACGATCCCGCACTGTGCAGCAATCCGGAAATTCTGAAACAAAACGAAAAACGACTGGCATTCTATGAACGCTATGGGGCCCGACCCATTTTCAGTACCTTGTATGAAACTACGGTTGTGCCCGAAGACGATTGTCCTCCCTACCTTGTTTTCGATGGATTGGGAATTCGTGACACTTTACCAACCGAGGCCACAAAGAAAATATTTAGGGCCATTTTGGAGCGAAAATATGGTGACTATTGCCCGGAAGAATATATTCGCAAAGTGGTGGAAAGTGTTAAGGATGAACCTGTTTTGATGCGTCCTTTTAAATACAAGAAGCACGTTAAACCGAATTCGTTTACCACCTCCTTACCTGAGAAAAAGAAGATTTTCTGGGTGATAAACGATAAACATTTTATTCACCATATCCGAGAGGTGGGTTACGTAGAATCTCCGGTAAGGATAAAGAGCATCCAAAAGGAACTGCTCAAAACCAACCTGTTTCGTTTGGGAACAGTGAAAGAGTTTAGCGAAAAGCCCATCCTCAAAATTCATGACCCGGGCTATGTCAATTATTTTAAAAGCGTGTGCAAAAGTTTGCCTCCCGGAAAGTCGGTTTATCCTTACGTGTTTCCCATTCGGAATGCAGCCAGGCCACCAAAGGAACTCTCTGTTAGGGCAGGTTACTATTGTATCGATACCTTTACACCCCTTAACCAAAATGCCTACCTTGCTGCTCGCTGGGGTGTAAACAGCGCACTAACTGCCGCCGAAGAAATGCTCGAAGGTTGTAAGTTGGCATATGTGCTCACCCGTCCTCCCGGACATCACGCCGAGCGCAATGTTTTTGGCGGATTCTGCTATTTCAACAACAATGCCATTGCTGCCGATTATTTAAGCCTGTTCGGGAAGGTGGCCATTCTGGATATTGATTACCATCATGGCAACGGACAGCAGCAAATTTTCTACCATCGAAAGGACGTTTATACCGTTTCCATTCATGGGGCTCCTGCCTTTGCCTATCCGTATTTCAGCGGTTTCAAGGATGAAGTTGGAGAAGGGGAGGGAAAGGGATATAATTTGAATTTCCCCATGCCCGAAACCCTCGACGGTGCCGGTTATCGCCTTGTGTTGGAGAAGGCACTTCTGGCAGTTATAAAATACCGACCCGAATATTTAATCATTGCGTTGGGGCTTGATACAGCCAAAGACGATCCCACCGGCACCTGGAGCTTGGCGGCCAAAGACTTTGAGGAGAATGGGCGGATGATTGGTCAATTGGGTTTGCCTACCCTGGTGATTCAGGAAGGGGGATACAAAAACCGAAGTCTTGGAACCAATGCCCGTCATTTTTTTAGTGGTTTGCACGTTGGAAATACGCAATAATTTCTTTCTTAAATGGAAATTATTACTTCCGTGGATGCTGATACAAATATTTCATTATATTTGATACGTTATCCTAACCACAAATTTATTCGTATGAGCACAACCGTTTTCAGGAAACCCCTGAGGTTTTATTCCGACCCTAAAAGAGTGATTACCCGTTTTTTCTTCCCGGGACCCGAAACTCGTGTACAATCCATCATTAAAAAAGTGATGGATATGCCCGAACAAGCAGCGCAACTTGTGCTCAATCAATCGCTTCGCGATTTTTCGGCACGTCATCGCAACATCTCGAAGATCTATCAGAAACACTTTGACAGGGTGCGGGATATCATGGCCGGACGTAACGGGGATTTAAACCAGCTTTCAGAGTATAAACGGTTGCTTATCGGCGCCTATTTTACCAGTGAGTATTCCATTGAGTCGGCAGCTTTTTTTAATCCGTCCATGGTGGCCGATCCCGACCAAACCGGACTGCAAGAGGGTGAAAAACGGGTGATCATCAGTTTTAGGGCCACCGGTGAAGGCCACATTTCTTCCATTGTTTTCCGTGGTGGAATTCTGGATAAAGAAAATAATCTGCAACTCAAACCCGTGGGAAAGCTGGTGGACGAACCCGAAGCCATTAAAAATTACGTGTATCAAAAGGAAACCTTTTGCCAAAAGCTACACGAAATGCACATTCAGGATGAAATCATCAACGCAGTAATGGACAAGTTGCGGTTTGAATTCGACTACAACGAACTCAACAATGCCCTGAATCAAGCCATCAATGATATAAATCCCGATCCACAACAGAAAAAAATGTTTCAAACGGTGGCCTGGCTGGCAGATTCTCATTACGAAATTTCGTTTTCGCTTGACACGGCCATCTCCGAACGGGTTATTTTCCCCATCGCTGCTGCCGAAAGCAACGGAATAGAGGATGCCCGTTTTGTTAAGTTTACCGAAGACAATGGCACCATAAAATATTATGCCACTTATACGGCTTACAATGGATTTTCCATCATGCCCAAATTGGTGGAAACCAAAGATTTCTACGACTTTAAAATTATGCCCATACATGGTGAAAATGCCCAAAATAAAGGAATGGCATTGTTTCCACGAAAGATTAAAGGTAAGTATGCCATGCTATCTAGGCTCGATGGTGTAAACAATTACATCATGTTCTCGGATGATATTAATCTATGGCACGATGCCGAAAAAATTCAGGGGCCGAGTTTCCCGTGGGAATTTATTCAGATAGGCAACTGCGGTTCACCCATCGAAACGGAATATGGTTGGCTGGTGATTACCCACGGCGTGGGAACCATGCGTAAATATAGTCTGGGTGCTACTTTGCTTGATTTGGAAGACCCGACTAAAGTCATCGGCCAGTTGAACGAACCATTACTTTCGCCCAATGAAGAAGAAAGGGAAGGTTATGTTCCTAACGTAGTGTATTCCTGTGGATCCATTGTGAACAACAACGAACTGGTGCTACCTTATGCTATGTCCGACACCGCCTCCACTTACGCTTGTATTCCGCTTGATGAGTTGCTTAGCCGATTGATACCCTCCGAGTATAAAAAGGAAAAGGTGGTGGATACTGTGAAAAAGCAACGCATTTTGGTGGTAGAGGATGAGGTGATTAACCAAAAGATTATTTCTGCCATTCTCAAGTCTGCCGGATATGAAGTTGAAATAGCTCCTGACGGTATCGTAGCGTTGATGCAAATCGCCCAACAAAAATTTGATTTAATTCTGTCCGATATTGCCATGCCTCATTTTGATGGATATCAATTGCTCGACTACATCAACCAGAACAATATCGATATTCCGGTGGTGTTTATTTCGGGACATACCAGTGAGGAAGCTGAAATAAAGGGTCTTCAAATGGGGGCGGTGGAATACATCAAAAAGCCCATCGACAAGGATTTGCTTGTGCTGCGACTGAAGAATATATTGAAATAGTAGTCAGGTCGTTAAACAAAAGGTTTTGTAAGCAACCACGACATTAGGTAAGCAATGATGCTTTCTGCTCCCTGGTTTCTGTTGACATTCATTTCTTCCAAACCATCGTTGCAACCATGTGTGTGTTCGTCATAAAGGGGCATGTTCAGTTCGTTCATACCCAAATACCAATTGAAACATGTGATGATTTTACCTGCAAATTCGTCCTGATTGGTAGCACGATAGGCACAATCGTACAACCAAACCATGGCCATGGCATCAATGGGTTGTTGGGCATACTGACTTGATTTCCCGTGATAGGCCATCCACCAGGTTTTGTTTCCAATCAGGGTAAGTTTTTGATTGACAAAACATTTTGTCTCAAGAAATTTACGCGATCTATCGGCAATTTCCAGGTATTCGGCTTTTTCGGTGAGCTCGTAGGCTACATAAAGCGAGGCGGGAAGCAGTCCGTTGTCGTAGGTGATAGACGATTCAAACCAGGCCCAATTTTCTTGTTCAAAATCCTGAAATTTTCGGAGCAATTTATCGGCCAAGCTCATCAGTATATGCAAGTACCTTTCCTGATCGGGAAATTTTTTGATGTAGTGGTAAAGTCCAAAAATGCAGTTGGCATATCCACGGGCATGGGTAAGCTGATCAATTCCGCCGAGGGCTTTGAAAAACAAGTCCATACCTACTTGAAAGAGCGAATCGTTGGGTGCAAACCTAATGAGCGTACCCAGTGCCCACATCGCCCGACCGTAGGCATCGTCTGAACCGGTTTCTTCCGTAAGCCGATGGTCGTATGATAGGTAATTTTTAAACGTGCCATCCTCATTTTGAAGGTAGGCCAGATAGGAGGTGTATCTGTAAATAAGTGGTAAATACTCCGTGGCGTTGGTTTGTTTGTAGGCTTCTAAACAGACAATTAAAGCCCGGGCGTTGTCGTCCAGACAGTAACCCGACTTAAAATTGGGAACACACCCGATGGCATGCTGCACAATTCCACTGTCGTCGGTCAGGCGCTGCAAGTGCTCGATGTTGAATTCAGGAAAAGTATAACCTAAATGTGTTGATGTTTCTCCGGCATTTAGGTGGTTTTGGATGGCTTCCCGAAAGGTGTTGATATACTGAAATCCAATTTTAGGCCACGAAATGGTGAGCCCGTAAGAATAGGCGCGTTCACTAAGTTGCTTGAGTTCTTGCGGGTTATCCAATAGTTCGTTGATAAGTTTTGAGAGGCCACGGTAGTCTTTAAAATCAAACAAGCGCCCTCTGCCTTCACTCAATAGTTCTTCGGCGTGCCAATACGGCGTGGAGATAACAGCCGAACCGCCACCCACTGCATAACATAAGGTGCCACTGGTGATTTGTGCCTTGTTGAGGTAGGGTGTAACATACATGTCACAGGACAACAGGTAGTTTGTCAGTTCGTTTTCCGACACATATTCATTGACAAATTCAACGTTTTGTTCCAGTTTTAGTTCCCGGGTCAGTTGCATCAGGTATTCCCGGTATTCTTCGCCGGCATGGGCAACCACGTGGGGGTGAGTTTTGCCGAGTACAACATACAGCACCTTGGGATGCTTTTTTACCACTTCGGGCAAGGCTTTAATCACCGTTTCAATTCCTTTACTTCTGCCAATCAGTCCAAAAGTGAGAAGCGTGCTGCGGTTTTTCCAGCTTTTGGGAAGGACAATTTTTTCTTTTTTGATGCTCCCAAAATCCGGGACACCGTGTTCTATTTTTGCAATTTTTGAAAGAGGTACATCAAAAACTTTGTTCAGGAATTCAATGGCCAGTGAGTTCATAATCACCACTTTTTCCGAGTAACGGGTTATTCTTTTCAGTACTTCCTGTTGGTGGAAAGTGGGCGTTTGGAGCACGGTATGCAAGGTAGAAACAATCGGCATTTTAAGTTTTTGCAGAAGGCTTAGCAAGTACAGTCCACTAGCTCCACCATAAATTCCATATTCGTGTTGCAACAAAAATATATCTGCACCCGAAGCATTGGCATAGTCGGCGGCGGCCAGGTATTCAGGCATGTTTTGATCGGCAATGGTAAACTTCACAATTTCCGGATAGTCGTATTGCTGTTGCTTGTCGTTCATGGCAATCACTTCAATTTCCACTTCCATCTGGTGGTCGTTGGCCGCTCGCAAAATCGATTTTACGAGATTTTCGGTAAAGGTGGCAATGCCACACTTACGTGGGGGATAGTTTCCCAAACAAATTATTTTCATACAGGGCTAATTGTAATTGTTGCTGCAATTTATGAAAAAAATCAATTGGAGCAAAGATGTTGGGAAAATATGTATGATGTGGACAATAGGGAGGTTATTGTGGGTTACGCGGCGATTTTGTAGGTTGCACAGAGGTGCACAGAGAAGTCACGGAGGTTATAGTAGGTTGCGCGGAGAGATGGCAGTGCTGTACGATTTGTCAGGACAGCGTCATCAAAAGGACAGATGAGCAGCTATGCATTGAATGAAAACTGTGGGGCATTATTCTCCGGATAGCCTGATAGCATGTCCTAAAAACAGACACCTAGGGTGATGTTAAAACCATTCATGGGGGTGCGTTTATTATTCAGATCAGACACATTGGGCCAGTAGGCACCCTCATCGTTGTTTTTTAACTTTAGTCCGCCGAAATCGTACTCAAACCCCAGCATTACAAACGCCAATTTTACATTAATCCCGGTGGAATACATCATCTGGACATAACCGTAATACATATCTTGCCCATTGTCGAAATCTTCGTTATTGTTGTATATAACACCTGCCCAAATGGGGTTTATCTTGAAAAACACATCAAATGCAACAGCTCTTGCCGGTGCCCAGGTAAAGGAAGGGCCAATTTTTGATCCGGCAAAGAAATTGTACAATTTAAAATTGTCGGGTTTGTTGAAGGCCTGCACTTTAAGGGTTAAAAAATCGGCGTTAATGCCAAATCGCATGTGGTCGCCCACGTTGATGCCATTGAGCATAAATATGGTTCCCACTTCAAAAATGGCACCAATTCGGGATTCCGCACCCAAACCGGTTTTTAAGGCATTGGCATCTTTAAATCCATAATATTGCCAAACAGGCGTTGAGAGTCCTATCCTAACGTAACTTCTTTTGTTCAAATCTCCCGACTCAAAATCTTGCGAATAGGTGGTCAAAGAAAGTATTATGGCCAATAAAAATAGGGTGGTAAGTTTTTTCATGGGCTTTAGATGTTATTTTTTAGGGATATTTGTCGGAGCAAATATCGTCCTGTTTAGAATCATTTTTAATAATATTATTGGTGCGAAAGTAATAATTATTTTGCGATCAATTAAAAATTTGGGGATTTTTATACTATATATAAAATGAAGTTAGCACTACGCTGTTTATGTATAATGCCCATATAGAATTGAAGAGGTTTCAGGAGCGAAGCGAACTTAAAGCTCATTTCAATTCATAATCGGTATTAGTCGCAGTATGGATCATTTTTTTAAATGTGAAAGGCCCGTTGTTGTGTCACCCAGTCCCACGAAGGAGGCACAGAGTTTCTCGAAACTATTCGGACCTCTAGGAGGGTTGGGGCACCTCACCACCAGCTTTGAAACCTGAACGGATTGTCCTAAATGCGTTGAAATTTGGTTTCTGGAAGACCGAAGTATTGGGGCTGTACATTTTCATTCAATCATCGCTATGATTCTTTCTGACTAGAAAACTTTCCCACCAGCAAGGCAATGATGATGGCCACGTACAGTTGTCCGGAAACGCCGATCAGGGTTGCCAGCGCCTTGGTGTAGGCTTGGGTAGGAACCAAATCGCCATAGCCCATGGTGGTGATGCTGATAAATGAATAATACAGACAGTCGGAAAATTTAACAGCCTGATCACCAGTTGGGTCGGAATACTCGGGGAAATTAATGGCTCCCGGATCAAACTTAACAATGACTGCAATAAGAATGGAAAATATCAGACCCATGAGCAGGTATCCGTTCACCGATTCGAGAATCACGCGAGCATTGACCTGTTGGGCGCTGGCCACCTGCTTGATAAGTACCACCCCAACATAGCCAAAAAACACAAAATTCAGAAATGAAGA
This sequence comes from Bacteroidales bacterium, assembly GCA_963676875.1. Lineage (GTDB taxonomy): Bacteria > Bacteroidota > Bacteroidia > Bacteroidales > F082 > UBA6244. The sequence continues at coordinate 4,401,390 of OY781436.1, read as the reverse complement.
AGCATTGTTAATTACTTCCAGGTCGAACGCACTCGAGCTCCATTCCACCAGCATCATGATGGTGGAAAGGATAAACAGTTGTTTGTGGTTTTTGTCAAGAGCCAGAATGGCAACAAAATAGATGAGGGTGTAAAAAACGTTGTACAGCCCCGAGTGCCAGCTTTCGGGAAAAATACCGATGCCAAAAATGGTAAACGATACCAGGATCAACAACAGAATATTCCAACGGGTAAGTGACTTAATTTTGGTTTCAATTTTTAAGGTTGTATTCATCCCTATTGAGGTTTGTTGAAATTACACAGGGTACTATTTCGCTTGAAAATCCCCGACATTTATATTGTACAATGAGCCAACAGGCGTCAAAAATAATAAAGTTGTTGGGAAGTGGCAAAATATCGGAGAAGGGTTAAGAAACTGTTTCAATTTTGCTCAGGGTGTACATAGGTGTCGGTAGGTAAATCTTAGAAGGATCTTATCGTCCAATTCGCGTCGAATTTTAAAAAATTTGGTTTACAACACATCTTTGACTTCTAACTGATTGCCAAAACTAAATGTAGAGAGTTATTAAGAAACTGTCTAAGTTTTTCTTGTTGGTAAAACATATGGGTAGGAAAGGTCATTTCAGCACGATTGTATCGTCCCATCCGGGACGAAATAAATGAAAAAGATTATCCATCTACCCATATTTGGCTCCTAACGGAGCCCTAAAATAAAATTTAGACAGTTTCTAAGTAATCCAATTTTTTTTATCTTTGAGGGACGCTTCAGCCCGATAGTCGTTTTGTCAGAGAGAGTATTTACATACAAATTGTTGTTGAGGAGCGGCGATTAAGGGTTCAAGTGGTTGTAATACATTGTTTTAAAGCCCATCACGATGACCGATTTGCAATCAGAAAGAATTACCAAGGTAGTGTTGTTCAGCCTGGATGAACCGCGCTACGCCCTTCATCTGAGCCAGGTTGACAGGGTGGTTCCTTCCATGGAAATGACACCATTGCCGGGTGCTCCGGAAATCATTTGGGGGGTTGTTAATTTCCATAGCGAAATAATTCCGGTGGTCAATATTCGTAAATTATTTGGATTGCCCCATAGAGAAGTTGGTGTTGACGATCAGTTTGTGATTGTTTCAACTGAAAAAAGAAGGTTGGTTTTGGTGGTGGATTATGTAACAGATGTAGCGGAGTTGTCTGATAGTCAGATTACAGATCCCGACGATACGATGCCTTTTACAGATGTCCTTTCCGGAATAACGGTGTACAAGCAGCACATTGTGCTCATCAGCGATTTGGAGAAGTTTTTATCTCTGGATGAGCAAAAAAAGCTCGACAAGGCACTTGGAAATTAGCGAGCCATGGATTGTAAACTCACCGATATCCAGCTGTTGCGTTTGAGCAAGTTTATTGAAAATGAACTTGCCCTGCATTTTCCCAAGGAGCGTTGGTGCGATTTGGAACGCAATATTATATTGGCTTCACGGCAGTTTGGGTATGAGGATTTAAACTTGTTTTTCAATCATCTTTATGCGGGACCGCTCACCCGCGAGCTGGCCGAAGGGTTGGCAGCCCACCTTACGATTAACGAAACCTATTTTTGGCGCGAACCACTTACTTTTGAGGCCCTTGAGCAAAAAATTCTCCCCGAATTAGTCAAGGAACGAAGAAACAAAGGAAAGCACATTCGCATATGGAGTGCCGGCTGTTCGGCAGGTGAAGAACCCTATTCCATTGCCATCGCCCTCAAGCGAATCATTCCGGATATAAACGATTGGCATATTACCATTTTAGCCACCGACATCAGCCCCAATGCATTGCAAAAAGCAAGGTCAGGAATCTATGGAAAATGGTCATTTCGCGGCACTCCCGACTGGCTGTTAAACAACTATTTCAAACCCGTTGGAAAGGGGTTGTTCGAATTAGTACCCTCCATCAAAAAGATGGTAAATTTTCAATACCTGAATCTGGCCGAAAACATCTATCCTTCAACAACAAATAGCACCCACCAAATGGACATAGTCTATTGCAGAAATGTGCTCATGTATTTTACACAGCAGCGCTTTAGGCAAATTGGCTTTGCCCTTTACAATTCATTGGTTTATGGGGGGTATCTGGTGGTTTCGTCCAGCGAATTATCGGTAAATAATTTTCCCGAATTTGAACCGGTTAATATTCCGGGATTTGTTTTATACCGAAAAAACCATCCGGATTCCAAAATAAAACAAACAAATTTTGTTGCCGATGTTCATCCAACGGAAGTCGTTGCTAACGGTAGTTATCACCCACAGAAAGTTGATGATCATTCAGTAGGTCAGTCTTTAGAATCAGACAATAAACCCCTGAGCACAGATAATACGGATAGTAAAATCATAGCAGGGCTGTTTGCTACTGGTCATTATCATAAAATTATCGAACTGCTGAAAAATGAAGCACTTACCACTGAACAAGATTTGTTGCTTATACGTTCTCATGCCAACTTAGGTCATATTTCGGATGCGCTGGCTGCATGCGAAAAAGCCATCCTTACCGAAAAACTGGAGCCCCGATTGTATTACCTGCATGCTTCCATACTACAAATCAACAATCAACCGGAGGAGGCTGTTTCATGTCTGAAAAGGGCTATTTTTATCGATTCTGATTTTGTTTTGGCCTACTATTCTTTGGGAAATATCCTGTTGAGTATCAAGGATTTACCAGGAGCCAAAAAGTATTATCGCAATGTGTTGACGGTTTTGGAAAAATGCCATCCAGACGATTTGGTTCCTGAATCGGAGGGTTTGACTGTTAGTAGGTTAAAAAATATTGTTGAAACAATCATACACCAACATAAACTATGACAAAAAGAAAGAAAGATATGATTGATAGTATTGGCGACCCAAATCCGAAGTTGTTGTTATCGCCTGAAGAGCGGCAATCGATTCTCAGGAAAAGGGCAGAGGAAATGGGAGCTGAAATAGAAGACAGTCGCATGGAAGGGGAGAGGTTTTCGGTCATTCAATTTAATTTGTCCGAAGAAGACTATGCCATCGAAAATCGATTTGTACGCGAAATCTATCCCCTTACTGAATTTACCATGATTCCGGGGGCACCTTCATACGTGCTGGGTGTCATCAATATTCGGGGCGAAATTATTTCTGTAATCAACTTGAAGAAGTTTTTTAACCTCTCCGAAAGGGGGTTGGGTCAACTGAACAAGGTGATTATTCTTGAAAATCAACACATGGAGTTTGGTATTTTGGCAGATGTGGTGGTCGGAAATTTTAAAATACCATCCGCCGATATACAATCTGCCGAAAATCAAGACCTGGCCATTGGTACTCAATATCTAAAAGGCATTACCAGAGATCACATAATTCTGTTGGATGCGGAAAAAATGCTCACCGACCCGAAAATGATTGTCAACCAAGAGGAAATATAAAAAATAACTATATGATACAAAAAACACGAGGATACCTGTTTTGGATACTATTCGTAGGACTTATCGTTCCCATGGGGCTTTATGAAGTTGGGGAGTTGTATACAGCGGAATGGACCGGAATCAGTATCGCCATTCATTCGGTTTTCGAGGCTTTGGGCTTCTTTGCCAGTATTATGCTGGCACTTCTTTTGCTTCAAATCAAGGAAAAGAAAAAAAACACGCCATTTTATGTGTTGGTAAGTGCCGCGCTTATTGCCATGGGTATATTGGATGGCTTTCATGCCTTTTCCAATCCCGGAAACCAATTCGTGTGGTTGCACAGCGTTGCCATGCTGGCAGGATCTGTTCTGTTTGTTATGATCATCATTCCTTTTTCAGCGAAAACGTTTCAACCGGTGTGGCATTTTCCTCTGCTCATCGGGCTTTTAAGTGTGGCCATAGGCATCTTCTCCATGAGTATTCCGGATTTAATCCCGACCATGATTGAAAATTCAACATTTACAAACAAGGCCAATGCCATCAATATCTTTTCGGGTGTCTTGTTTATCATAACCGCCAGTTATTTGATGGTCAGGCTTTGGTACAAAAAAAGTACCCTTGAAATGCTATTGGCTATCTTTACTTTGCTTCTGGGTATTTCAGGTTTGATATTTTCTTTGGGCGAAATCTGGACCTTCGATTGGTGGATGTGGCATATCCTCAGGTTGATTGCCTACCTGAGTATTCTTGGATATGTAATGTATGTATTCTATAAAACCATGAAATTGAATGAGTTGGTAACTATCAAACTTAAAAAACGCACCTCCGACCTGAACAACCTACTTGTGGATGTTAACAATACAGTGGAAGTTTTGGTGAGCTCATCAGTACAAATACTATCGGCTACTACACAAGTTGCTTCCGGTACGGCAGAAACAGCCACAGCTATTAGCCAAACAACCTCTACTGTTGTTGAAGTACTACAGGCAGCCAAGTTGTCAGCCCAAAAAGCGGAAAATGTATCGAACAACGCTAAAAAGGTTGTACAAGAATCCGGTGAAGGCAACCGTGCTGTGGACGATACCATTCAGGGTATAGGAGAAATAAGTCAGCAGATGGATAGTATCGCTAAACTGATTGTTCTTCTCAACGAACAGAGTCAGTCGATTGGGGGTATCATTTCATCGGTGACGGATATTGCTGAGCAGTCGAATATTCTTGCGGTAAACGCCTCCATCGAAGCTGCCAAGGCCGGGGAACATGGGCGTGGATTTACCGTGGTGGCCGAAGAAATCAGAAATCTGGCAGGGCAATCCAAACAGTCCACCATAAAAATCAGGGATATCCTCAACGACATCCAAAAGGCAACAAGATCAGCGGTATTGGCCACCCGGCAAGGAAGTGACGTGGTTGAAAACGGGGTGAAACGGGCTACCAGAGCCGGCGAAGCCATTAAAAACCTGTCGCAGACAACCAAGCTAGCTATGGAAGCGGCTTCGCAAATTTTAGCCTCGAGCGAACAACAGGTAATTGGCATGGATCAAATTGGCTTGTCTATGCAGAATATCTATCAGGCGGGTGCCGAATCTGCAGCGAGCATGGCACAAACAGAAAAGGCCGCCAAAGAGTTAAATGATATGGGTCAAAAGCTGAAAGATTTGCTCGATACCTATAAAAAAAAGGATTTGGACGATCTAATAACAGACTAATGAAAAAGGGGGTTTAACTATGTTTAAAAATATTAAAATCGGACTACGACTCACCATTGGCTTTGTGTTGGTCATTTTGTTCATGATCATCATCATTTTGTTTGCACTTCAACAGTTCAGGGTCGATCATAACAACCTCGAACGCGTGGTAAAGGAAGTAAATTTACGGGTACGCATTTCCAATAAAATGATTGACAACTCCAGAGATATTGTCAGATCAATGGACCGCATTCTGCTTTATCATTTGGATGACATGTCCCAATCGGAAATTGAAGGGCTGAAAAGCGACTGTAACAATTACTGGACATCGTATGATGAAAATGCTGCTAAGCTTAAGACTTTAATTGTTCAGGAGTGTCCGGTGGGCAAACAATTATTCAACGTAATTATGAGCGATGAGGATACAGCCAGGTTGTTATTGACCAGGGTAATGGAATTGGTTGATTCAGGAAAGATACATGAAGCCAGTAGTTTCATGCTTTCTACTGCTTCCCCTGCAGTTCAGCGTTGGATACAAAGCAATCAAACCTTTATTTCCCATAGCGAAGAACATGTTGAAGTATTTTACGAAGAAGCCCATGCCGGACAGGAAAGCGCCAGCAGTACCATGCTCATTCTGGGATTTCTGGCAACGGTAATTACCATCATCCTCGTGTATATGCTCACCTCAGGAATCACCCATCCGCTCAGGATAAGCATCGAAGCCGCCAACCGCATTGCTCAAGGCGATTTGTCAGAAAATATCATCTTCGATATCCACCGCCGTGATGAATTGGGTTTGTTAAATAAGGCGTTTTCTCGTATGACGGTGAAATTACGTGGTTCCATCAAAGAAATAGTGGAAAGTGTAAAAATGCTTGGCAGTTCTTCCAGCGAAATTCTTGCAGCTACTACTCAGGTAGCAACCATCTCAGTAGAAACAGCCACAGCCATCAGTCAAACCACCACAACTGTGGAAGAAGTTCGCCAAGCTTCCCAGCAATCAGCTCAGAAGGCAGGCAAGGTAGCCGAAAATTCAACTGAGATAGTCCAGGTAACCCAATCGGGAAACAAGGCTGTGGAGGATACCGTGAAGGTAATGAACGGGATAAGCCGACAAATGGAAATAATAGCCAGCACCATTGTAAGTCTTAGCGAACAAAGCCAACAAATTGGGGGTATTATCGCTTCTGTGAATGATGTGGCTGATCAATCGAATCTACTGGCCGTAAATGCATCAATTGAAGCGGCAAACGCCGGCGAACATGGCAAAGGTTTTGCTGTGGTGGCGCGGGAAATTAAAAATCTGGCACATATTTCCAGAGAATCCACCGACCAGATAAGTCTCATCCTGAACGATATCCAAAAAGCAACTGCCTCAGCGGTTTTGGCAGCAGAACAGGGAAGCAAGGCCGTAGAAACCGGGGTGAAACAGTCGTCGAAGGCTGGCGAAACTATTCGCCTGTTGGCCAAAAGCGTGAATGAATCGGTTCAGTCAGCTACCCAAATTGTGGCATCAAGCCATCAACAGGTGGTAGGTATGGATCAGGTGGGTGTTGCCATGAACAACATTAATCAGGCCGGTGCCGAAAATGCGGCCAGCATGAAGCAGGCGGAAAAGGCCGCCAAAGATTTGAATGATCTGGGGCAAAAATTAAAAGCGCTTGTGGATCAGTATAGTATATAAGAATATACGTAGATTATGCCATTTTAAGGGTAAAATCATGTGTAGGATGAAAAATGAAATTTGTTTGGAAATGGGAAAGGCCTTGAATACCAACTGCACCTGTGATCAGTAAGTTTTTTTAAGGGGAAATTTTTAAAGCAAATATTGCCAATAAACTGTTAAACCGGGAAATAATGGATGCCAGAGAAGAGGAATTTTTAAAACGACTTCAAGCCATGTTTCAGGTGGAAGCTGAAGAGCACATCAAGCTGCTTTCGGACGGACTACTTGAACTGGAAAAAAAACCGGATCAAGCCCGCTATGGGGAGTTGGTGGAAAATATTTTTCGCGAAACCCACAGCCTGAAAGGAGCTGCCCGTTCGGTGGAGCGTGCTGATATTGAATCCATCTGTCAGGTACTTGAGAGTATTTTTTCGCAGGTGAAAAACAACCTGTTGGTACTCACAGCTACACAATTCGACCTCATTCATCAAACTGTTGACGGTATTTCCAAACTAATTTTATCCTCCGACGCACTGACACCCAACAATATCAGAGCGTTCATCCGACAATTAAAAACAATAGGTCAGCTTGGTACTGATACAAAAAACGAACATGAGTTGGTTGAAAACAGCCCGAGAGTTGAAGATTTGCCCACCTCCATGCCCCCTCAAAAAAAATCTGAAACTAAACCAGTTGAAGAACCAACACCGGCCAAAGAATCGCTGAGAATACAGACTTCCAAACTGAGTCCAATTTTTCTGCAAGCGGAACAGTTAATCCAATCAAAAATAATTTCGGCACAGCATGTGGACGATTTACGTCAGCTATTGGGAAGTGTCGGGCTGTGGAAAAATGCATTGAACAAGCGAAGTACATCAAAAAATATTGGTGTTGATGATGAAGCAATGGAAATTGTTAATTTCAATAAAAACAGGTTGTTACGTTTGGAGGAAAGCATGTCCACTTTGTTTAGACAAATGGAGAGCAACCAACGGCAGTTTGGGCGATTGATCGATGAACATCTGGATTCCATCAAAACCGTACTCGCCCTTCCCATGTCATCCATATTGGAAGGTTTCCCCAAAATGGTACGCGACTTATCTCGTAGCCTGGGGAAAGAGGTGGAATTGGTTATGAACGGTATTGAATTGGAAGTGGACAACCGCATTCTTCAGGAACTAAAAGACCCTTTGGTTCATTTGGTCAGGAACTCCATTGATCACGGAATAAAAAACCCTGAAGCCCGGGTGGCTGCCAACAAACCTCCTGCCGGAAAAATCAACCTCAACGTAAGCGCCACAGAAGGAAGTATGCTGGAGATTGTGGTGTCTGATGACGGTTTTGGTGTCGATCTGGAAAAAGTGACTGCTATGGCCATCAAATCCGGCGTGTTAATAAAAGATCAAGCCAAACAACTCAACGAACAACAACTTCTGGAATTAATATTTCAATCGGGCGTTTCATCCAGTACCATCATTACCGATTTATCAGGGCGCGGACTTGGTTTGGCCATCGTAAAAGAAAAGGTGCAAAAGTTGGGCGGAAACATTTCTGTTGCGAGTATCCAAAACGTAGGTACTACTTTTCGCATCAAGCTACCCCTTTCCATTGCTGCGCTGCGTGGAGTGCTGGTGCGGGCTGAACAGCAATTGTTTTTAGTTCCCACCCAATATGTACAACAGGTTACCAGAGCAAAACCTGCCGTGGTTCGGAAAGTGGAAAACACCGATACTGTCTATCTGGATGATGAGACCATCCCAATTGTAAAATTAGCTAGTGTACTGAATTTAAAAGAGGTAGGGCAGGTTTCCATGCTTAACAGCAATCAGAAAAGGACAGGTGCTGACTACCATCAAATTCTGGTATTGCAAAATGGAGCTACAAGAATGGGGTTTGTGGTGGATCAGATTCTGGACGAACACCAAATGTTGGTAAAATCAATGGGGAAGCAGCTGGTGCGGGTTAAGCATATTGGAGGAGCAGCGATTTTGGGTTCGGGAAAAGTAGTCCCGGTGATTCATATTCCGGATTTGTTCAAAACGGTGAAAAAAAACGGAGCCGCCGGAAATGGACTTCAAAAACCCAATATTCCTGAAAAAGTGCACAAAATACTGGTAACAGAGGATTCCATCACTTCACGAACGTTGATAAAAGAAATCCTGGAATCAGCCGGATACCTGGTAGAAACGGCCGTTGACGGACTCGATGGATACAATAAGGTGCAAACTGAATTCTTTGATTTAGTTGTGTCAGATGTGGACATGCCCAAGATGAATGGGTTTGAGCTAACTACCAAAATACGGGCTCATGATAAAATTAACAATTTGCCTGTGGTGCTGGTTACTGCCCTGGGGTCGCGTGAAGACCGGGAACGTGGAATTGACGTGGGCGCCAGCGCTTATATTGTTAAAAGTAATTTCGATCAAAGTAATTTGCTGGAAGTTGTAAAAAAACTGTTGTAACGATAACCCAATAACTCAAAAAAAGAATGATCTCAATTGTATTAAACATATTTGTAAAGTTTGCTGAACGGCAAGAGGTAGGGGTAGAGGCATTTAACAAATACGCCGAGCTATGATAAAAGTATTAATAGTTGACGATTCGTTTCTCATGCAGGAAACACTTGCCTTTATTTTGGGAGGTGATACGGAGTTTGAAATCGTCGGATATGCCAACAATGGAGAAGAAGCCATTAGTTTGGTTAAGGAAAAAAGGCCGGATGTGATTACCATGGATTGGCAAATGCCTAAGCTTAACGGACAACAGGCAACCAAAATCATCATGGAAACCATGCCAACGCCAATTGTGGTGGTAACCGGCAGTATTGCTGCCAACGATGTTACGGTATCTTTTTCACTTATGGAAGCCGGAGCTTTGGCCATCGTCAAAAAGCCACATTCACCCGGTCATCCACTTTACGAAAGTGAGACGCGTGAATTGCTCAGTACATTAAAGCTGATGTCTGAGGTGAAGTTGGTGAGACGTGTGACCCAAAGCATGTATTTACGGCAGAATGGCCAACCTTCCATGGTTAAAAAGCAAAAAAGGGCTTCTCAAGTTGAAATAGTAGTGGTTGGAGCTTCCACTGGAGGTCCTATTGCGCTAAACAGGATGTTATCAGCCTCTTTGGCTAATTTTCCAGTACCCATCCTCATCGTACAGCATATATCACAGGGATTTACTCAGGGATTTGTGGAGTGGTTAATGAATACAACCAATTTGCCCGTTCACCTAGCATATGACGGAGAGGTGGCTCTTCCTGGTCATGTTTATGTAGCTCCCGATAACCATCATATGGGAATAAAAAAAGGTTTAAAAATATATTTAAGTAAAGAGTCTGCAATCAATGGTTTGCGACCTTCCGTGGCGTTTTTATTTCAGACTGCAGCTGAGCATTATGGTGCTTCTGCTGTAGGCGTTTTACTTACCGGAATGGGGCGCGATGGAGCCGAGGAGCTAAAACTGTTGAGAGACAAGGGTGCCATAACGTTTGCCCAGGACAAACAAAGTTCTGTTGTTCACGGTATGCCGGGCGAAGCCATTAAATTAAATGCCGCAGTTTTCATTATGTCGCCGGAAGATATTGCCCCCAAACTTTGGGAGGTTGTTGAAAACAGGGGGGTAATAAAAACCAGTTAATATTTTGATTTTAAATGAAAATGCATTATGTTTGTCCTAGTCTAGGAGTTAGCCCATGATTGATGAAAAAGTTTCAACGGAGGCACGAACTATTCTTATTGCTGAAGATAGTTCGGTGCAAGCCGAGCAACTGAAGTATATTCTCGAAAAAAACGGATATACTGTTGTTGTGGCGGTTGATGGTCTGGAAGCTGCTGAGCAAGCGCAAAAGACAATTCCTGACCTGATTATCAGTGACATTATCATGCCCAGAATGAATGGGTACGAGCTTTGCAAAGCAATCAAGGCAAATAAACTTACGTGTAAAATTCCCTTAATTTTACTTACCTCACTTTCCGATTCAAATGACCTTATCGAAGGTATGGCCAGCGGAGCCAGCCATTTTTTAACCAAACCTTTTAGGGAAGACTACTTAATTAGTCAGATGAAACAGATATTTCTGAACACTGACCTGTATAGTACCAGCCATAAACCGGTTACCATGGAGTTGATGGTAGGTGGCGAAAAACGCAGTATTACCACCGATCCTCAGCAAATGCTAACCCTGCTTGTTTCATCGTACAATGCCGCCATTTACCGAAATGATGAACTCACCAAATCGAGAGAGGAACTTAGAAACATCAACGACAGGCTGGAAGATTTGGTTGACGAAAGAACACAAGAACTTCACGAAGAAATTGAAGAACGAAAGAAGGTTCAGGAGGAATTGTTACAGTCAATATCAATGACGGAAGCCACTTTGGAATCAACAATTGATGGTATTCTGGTAGTGGGTCATGATGGCAATATCCTTAAAACAAACAAGCGATTTATTGAATTGTTTAATATTCCTGAAGAAGTTTTAACCTCGCGGGTGGATGAGAAAGTTATAGACTACGTTCAAATACAAACAAAGTACCCTGAAGATTTTCTGAAAAAAGTGCAATACCTGTATCAGCATCCTTTTGAGGAAAGTTTCGATTTTATTGAGTTTAAGGACGGAAGGGTTTACGAACGATATTCGAGACCTCAGACCATTGGACAAGAGGTGGTTGGGCGCGTTTGGAGTTTTAGGGATGTCACCGAACGCAAAAATGCCGAAGCCAATCTGAAAGAAAGCGAACAACGAGTGGAACTAGCCGTGAAATCCTCCGACTTGGGCATGTGGGATTTGAGTATTTCTAAGGGCACCCTATGGCGGACAAAACGCTTCGATGAAATTTTTGGATATGGCGAAGGGAAGGAAGGTTGGCTTCCTGAAAAAATCCTGGCACAGATATTACCTGATGATGTGGAATTGGTAAAACAGAATTATGAGAAAGCACTAAAAACAGGTAAGTTATATATTGAATGTAGGATATCTAGAGCATCTGGTGACGTACATTGGATTTCTGTATACGGGAAAACACAATACAACGATAAAAACGTACCGGTAAGAATGTTAGGAACCATACAGGACATTACCGATAGAAAATTTAACGAATTAAAGATTGAGATTGCCAACAATGAACTGCAAAAAGCCAATGCAGATAAAGACCGGCTTTTCTCCATTATTGCACATGATTTGCGTAGTCCTTTTAATGGATTTATCGGGCTAACCAAAATCATGCTCGAAAATGCACAGGAATTGAAACCCTCCGAATTATTGGAAATTTCAAAACGTTTAAATGATTCTGCCAAAAATATTTACAAGTTACTCGAAAATCTGCTGGAATGGTCGCTTGTACAAAAACAAAAGGGTAATTTTGATCCCCAGAGTTTTAATTTGTATCCTGTGGTTACTCAAAACATTGAAGTAATTAAGGAGAAAGCATTGCAAAAAGGCATTTCGGTAGTAAATAAAATAAATCGTGAGCTATGGGTGATCGGCGACATGAGAATGGTAAATACGGTAATTCGTAATTTATTATCCAATGCCATTAAATTTACAAAAGGAGGCGGAACGATAACCTTGGATTCCTCACTCTTGCAAGGCAATATGGTTGAAGTAGCTGTTAAGGATACCGGCATGGGCATGACCCAAGACCAAATGAATGGATTATTTGTTTCTGCTGGCTCAGGCGGTTCCAAGGGCACCGAAGGCGAAAAAAGTACAGGCTTGGGACTCATACTTTGTAAAGAATTCACGGAACAAAATGGAGGTAAACTACGTGTGGAAAGTAGGGAAGGAGTGGGGTCTGATTTTTTCTTTTCCCTGCCAGTCGATGCTTCTAAAATTGATGAGCAAGCAGGAATAAAGAATGAAGATGTTGCTGTTGATAACAAAAAACATAAACTGATCATATTAATTGCCGAAGATGACGAGGCTTCTCAAATGCTGTTAAAATTGGCTGTAAAGAGTTTTGGGAAAGAAATACTGATAGCCAATAATGGGGTAGAGGCTGTAGAGATTTGTCGATCGACTCCGGGTATCGACCTGGTACTCATGGATATAAAAATGCCTCTAATGGATGGAGGTGAAGCTACCCAGCTCATCAGGGAGTTTAATAAAGATCTAATTATTGTTGCTCAATCAGCCTATATTGATAACAGTAACCACGAAATAATACTTAAAATGGGATTCACAGATGTTATTGCCAAACCCATTAATATTAGGATTCTTCACCAAGTTATAAAAAGGTATTTTGCAGAAATGAACATGGCATAACTCTAACCAATTCTCACGAAGTTCCCCGCTTCTGACCTACAATTTGTATTGCTCTACCAGTAATTTAAGTGTATTACCAAGTTCTTTAAGCTCTTTGGCTGCATTTTCCGCTTGTCGCATACTCGCCGCATTCTCGACTCCGGCCTGATTGATGCTGCTCATGGCCAAACCCACCTGATCCATGCCCACCACTTGCTGTTTGCTTGATGCTACAATTTGGGAGGCGGTATGCTTGGATATCTCCACATTCTTCGATAGCATTTGGATGGAATCGCCGGCCTGTATTGATTGAATCACGCCTTCGGCAACAGCCTTGTTGCCTTGCTCGGTTGCAGCCACCGCAGCGCCAATTCCTTTTTGTATGTCGCTTAAGATACTGCGTACCTTGAAAGTGGCTTCCTTCGACCGTTGTGCCAGGTCTTTTATTTCTTTAGCTACCACGGCGAATCCTTTGCCATGCTCTCCTGCTTTGGCTGCTTCGATGGCAGCATTTACTGCCAGCAAATTCGACTGGTCGGCTACCTCGTTTACCGAAGCAATGATGCCACCTATCTGCTGACTCTGTTGACTCAGAGTGGTGGTGGTTTGCATGATAACATTTACCTGATCTTTAATTACCTCCATCAAGTTGCCGGTTTTTTCAACCGCCTGATTGCCCGACTTGGTTACCTCAGAGATTTGACTTGCGTTCTCCGCCACCTGTTGGGCCTTTTGGCTCGACAGTTGCGATGCGTGCCGCACTTCTTCCACGGTGGATGTGGTTTGACTGATGGCGGCAGAAGTTTCCGATGTGCCCGATGCCACCTGGGTGGTAGCTGCCAATATTTCGCTGGACGAGGAACCCAGCGTGTTGATGCCTTCCATGATGTCTTGAATGGAAGCCCTCAACTTGATGACCATATCCAGAAAAACATTGTTGAGCAGTCCGATTTCATCCTGACGGTAGCTGGGTTTGAGTTTCACGCTTAAATCACCCTTCGAAATTTGGCCTGCGACTTCAGTAACCAGCGCCAGCGGCTTCGAAATATTTTGAACCAGCGCGAAACCGGCAATCAAAAGGGATATAATGGCTATCAGGGTTCCGGCCATCTCCACGTTGGTCGTGGATGCCGAATAGGTTTTTCTGGTGGATTCGCGCTCTGAAAGCAGTCTAAGTTCTTCATCCTCAAACGACTGGCCAATATCGCGGATTTCGTCCATGATGTGTTTGCCTTTGTCGGATTGAATCTCTGTTTGAGATGCTTTAAAGCCGTCATTTTTTCTGATGTCAATTATTTCTTGTAACCTGGCAAGTTTTTGATCGATAAGCGCTTGATACTCAACCAGTCGTTTTTGCTGAGTGGGGTTGTCCTTTGTCATATCTATAAGCTCCTGTAGCCTGATATAAATTGACTTGCTCGAGGCTATATAAGGCTCCAGATATTCTTCCTTACCGGTAATAGTAAAACCACGTTGTCCGGTTTCTGCATCCTTGATGTCGGACAATAGTTTTTCGTTGGTACGCAATACTTTGTAGGTGTGTGTACTCCAATCAACACTGCTGTTGAATTCCTTGATCATTAAATATGATACGGCTCCCAGGCTGATGAACGCAACGATTGCAAAAGCAATCAAGGCGCCAATTTTATTGCCAATATTCCATTTCATGGTGGTTGAATTTATTGATTTATTACCGGTCCTTCGGTTGAATCAAGAGGGAACCATCTCCAGTTAGGTTTTCTCTCCTGTGGGCTGACCGAATGTGCTGATAATTTGGACTTTTGATTTTTAATGACAGGTTAAAATTAATAAAAAAATGTTACCAAAAATTATAGGTGATGTTTTTTTGTCATCCTGAATGGAGAGCAACGGAATGAAGGATCTCTGTCGTGTCAATATGAAGCAATGGGCTTTTGGTTTCAGTTTACATGAGAGGTCCTTCGCCCGGGCTCAGGATGACAAAGAATGCGATGGCAGGTTAAAGAAAGGAAATGTTTTTTGTCATCCTGAATTGAGCTTGCGAAATGAAGGATCTCTGTCGTGTCATTATGAAGCAATGGGCTTTTGGTTTCAGTTCACATGAGAGGTCCTTCGCCTGGGCTCAGGATGACAAAGAATGTGATGGCAGGTTAAAGAAAAGAAATGTTTTTTGTCATCCTGAATGGAGAGCAACGGAATGAAGGATCTCTGTCGTGTCACTATGAAAAAATGGGCTTTTGGTTTCAGTTCACATGAGAGGTCCTCGCCCGGGTCTCAGGATGACAAAGAATGCGATGGCAGGTTAAAGAAAAGAAATGTTTTTTGTCATCCTGAATGGAGAGCAACGGAATGAAGGATCTCTGTCGTGTCAATATGAAGCAATGGGCTTTTGGTTTCAGTTTACATGAGAGGTCCTTCGCCCGGGCTCAGGATGACAAAGAACACAATAGTCGAATGGCCTTTACAATCGAATTACAGACTACAAAAAAATACCCTTATTCATAGTTGTGAATTTTCTGAATTGTTGCCATTTAAAAATTATTTTTGTCCGTTATTAATTGACTAAACTAAACCGCTTTCTACGCCATTAAAATGAAAGAAATAAAAACCACCAACACCCTTTTACTGATTATTATCATTCCATTGGTATTCTATTTGCTGAAAACACTCTCATTTATTTTTATCCCCCTGATTTCATCCATGTTCATTGCCCTGCTATTCTTGCCATTAATGAGGTGGCTGAATAAAAAGCATATGCCAAAGCCTTTGAGCATATCCTTGATAGTCATTATTATAATGGGTCTGCTGGCCTTTGGTGGCAAAGTAATCCAACTATCAACAAATGAAATTATTTCAGCAGACAGCTCATTTTTTGAAAAAGCAGAAATGAAACTGGTCGGACTGATTGAATCAATGGAAAGCTTTTTTGGAATTCAACGCGTCAAGGGCGACAACATACTCCTTCATTATTTTCAGAACAACAATATTTTTGAAAAGTTTGGATCAACTCTTGATTTTGTTGGAAACACCCTGACAATGACACTGATGACCGTGTTTTTTGTTGTGCTGCTGTTGTCAGAATCCATCAATTTTCAAAAGCTGCTCAACACCATGATTTTCAAACACAAATATTCCTCTGTAAGGACTTTCATGAAGATTGAAAAGGACATTATCACCTTTGTGTGGGTGAAGTTTTTGATTAGTTTGCTTACAGGGGTGGGATTCAGTCTGGCATGCCTTGTTTTTGGCATTAGTTTCCCCATTTTTTGGGGACTATTCGCCTTTCTCATCAATTTCGTCCAAATGGTGGGGTCGGTAGTTTCGGTGGTATTGTTGTCGTTATTTGCCTTTGTGGAAATAGAACCCACCGGAACATTGTTGTTTTTCATTATCGCCATTACCGGTGTTCAGGTAGTGATGGGCGGGATATTGGAGCCCATTTTTATGGGAAAAACCTTCTCCATCAACGTCGTAACAGTCATCGTTATGCTGATGTTGTGGGGGTATATTTGGGGCGTTCCCGGACTCATCATGTCCATACCCATTACGGTTTTTGTTAAAATCATTCTGGATCAGTTTCCGCAAACAAAAGTCATTTCAAGTTTGATGGCCGGAAAAGAGGCAGATGTTAGTTTCTTGTGGAAGAAAAAAGGGGATTTGTAGCCCGGATATACTATGTTTCAAGCTGTTTTAATGTAATAGGCCATATCCGGTTTTTGACTTGTATATAGCGGCTATTCATCGTCATGAAAAATATTTTCCTGATAAAACAGCGAAGAAACCCCTTTATGTTGGGGTTTCTTCGCTGTGATTAAAATACCAAAAGTGTTAATGTTTGAAATCAACCCTATTAAACGGTCTATTCCTCAAGGGCTTCCTCACCCTCCCGGTAGAGTTGATAGATTTTTTTGCCTCCATAAGCTGCACCTAGCCCCAATAGGATAAATAACCCTCCTTCTATAGGCGCATTTCCTCCATTTTGGTTTCCACCGTTGTTTGATCCACCTGACGGAGGTGGTGGTGGCCCCTGAGCACTTGAGTTTAAGGAAATGGAAACTGCTGCAACTAATATTACGCTTCTGATGGATTGATAAATTATATTTTTCATTTTTTTTCATTTTTTTATTTCAAGAATACTTTATTTACAACTGTTCCGGTTGGCTTTTTAACCCTTACAACCAAATAACTATTGTTTGCATCCATTGGAATGGTAGCCAAGGTACCGGCCTCAATTTTTTGATCAAGAAGTTTTTGCCCGGCTAAAGTGTAAACCTCAATAGTACCGGCCTCGTTAACTGCTTTTTCTTTGGAACGAATGTAGATGTTGTGGTTTGCGGTATAAATATCGATGAAACCGTTTTTGTCGTTAAACCAATCCTCACTTATTCCTGAAGGTGACGAACTAAAATGCAGTAGAAATCTACCGGTGTCATCACCCGAAGAGGCACGGAAAGTATAAACAGGATTGTTTACCAGATTGTGGATTGTTCCGGTTTGCAAGTCTTCCAAACTTATTGCCATATTGGGCAGGTTTTCCAATTGCGAAAGTGTCATGGTGTATTCTCCATCAACTACCTGATCTACATGCAATGAAACTGTTTTACTTCCGCCACTTAAAGGGGCTAAAGCATTGGTGCTAAGTTTTATACCATCCTCCAAAGCATACATTTGAGGAAATTCGTCATTTGCATACAATTTAGTGGCATCGCCTTTGTTGTCGAAATAGTCGGTTCCATTTTCAGGAAATCCAATAAACACCGTATTTCCATGGTTTTCAAAATCCAACTGTAAACGCACATAGGGGCTCTCACCATTTCGCTCAGATGATTTGTATAAACCTGTTGAATTGTGTACACGTGCAGTAGTAGGAATGTTTAAATTACCGGAATAAATGGCTTGCACAAAGAAAGCCTGACTAATGGGTATTATACCCTCTATAAGATCACCGGACGACCCGTTCCAGGTTCGATAATCACCACCATTATAATCGTTATCCCATACGTATTGAGTACCTGTTGTAAAACTTTGCCTGGTGGGCGATGTCCAGCTAATCGCATCACAATCAATGGCTGAGGTAAATGGGTTTCCTATCAAGTTCCAACCGTTTCCGCTTCTCGCCAGGTTTACCGGAAGATCAGTGGTTCGCATGTCTCCGGTCATGGTGACGGTTGCCGGAGATTTTGTTGTATTGTCTACCCAAACAGACCAGCCTTTTCCAAGCGGCATGGCAGTGACTAAGTCGGTATTGTAAGTCCATGTATCGTCGGTTTCATTGTGAGAGGTAAGCCAGCATACAGGTGAATCATTCCAATAAAAGTCGTTGGCCGTTACATCTGTGGTGGAAGGTGAAACAAAATGCCACATGCCGTCGGTTAAGTAGCGTTCTACCGTAAAAGTACCATTGTTAGTAACAGTACCGGTGGTTATGAGCGAGCCTGTACCCGAAACTGTACTTTGTATGGTAAGCACACCTCCGCTGTTGATGGTAAGGTCATTACAATCTGCCGAAGTACCGGCAGCAATAATCGGATTATTAGTCGCAACACTTGGAATAATCACATTATCGCTTGCCGTTGGAACAGCACCTCCGCTCCAGTTGGCAGTGGTATTCCAATCTGAACTTGAAGAGCCATTCCAGGTAATATCACCGGCCAGAGGATCTGTACTGAAATTATATTCATAAGCACCCATATCGATGATTCCGAGAGTACCGTTGTCTTTATCAAGAGTGCGACCAAACGAACCTCCACGAATATCGGTGGTTTCCGAGTTTACACTATTATCTCCTGCATCTGAGCAGGGAGAAACACCAAGAATAGAATACGGATAATCCCCTGAACCCACAAATTGAGGATCAGTATCTATATTACTGCCGCCATTTGTTCCAAAAGTTGCACCTACCCAACTGCTACTTCCACCACTGCCTTCAATATCGCAATAGGAAAATGTTGGGGTGCTACCTAATTGATTATAGATGTTGTTGCCCGAACTTGAGGCTGTATTGTTCCAAACTATAGTATTGCTAATACTTGGAGAAAAAGCGCCACTTATGATTATTCCACCACCATTTCGTGAAGCGGTGTTTTGTGAAAATGTACAGTTAGCCACAGTTGGAGAACAACTGGCAATATACATGCCTCCACCATCATATTGTGTAGAATTGTTAATGAATAGGCAATTGGTAACAACTATCGCCGTAGACTGACTGGTAAATATACCACCGCCATTACCAGCATAATTTCCGGAGAAAGTACAGTTGGTAAAACTTGGGGTTGTTGAAAAATCGTTATTCCTTACTCCCCCACCGTTCCAGGAAGCATAATTACCAGAGAAACTACAGTTGTTAACATTTGGAGAAGAATTAGCATTACTTATTCCTCCCCCATATTTAGAGGAGTTTTCGAAAAAAGTAGAGTTACTTATATTTGGGGTAGAGAAGCCCTTATTATATATACCGCCACCACTGTCGGTTACAGTGTTACCGGTGAAGGAACAATTATTTATCGTTGGAGAAGCACCATCATTAAACACACCACCGCCAGCCTGGTGAGGCCAAACTCCATCTGAATTGCCTCCCGAAATGGTAAAGCCGTCAAGAATAGCAGTAGTTGTTAAATTCATTCCGCTCGGGTGATAAAAAACATGGTAACTGTTTTCGCTATTGTTGGTTATTGATAATGTTGAACCACTTCCGCTAATAACATCGTCATCGTTAAAGTCACCACTTAATACGGTTTCATTTGCTTCGCCCGCACCGTAATTAGCACGCTCTGATGTTGCTGACTCTGTTCCTGCAAATCCACCGTAGATAGCTACTCCATCTATCATCCTGAAATGGTAGTATCGAGGAGAATCCGTTAAATCATAAGCAGAACTTGGATAGTACGTTCCTTTGGCAACCCAAATTTCTTGTCCTGTAACCGCTTCGTCTAAAGCGCTTTGTAAAGAAGTGTAGGCATCGTCCCAACTGCTACCATCGTTGCTTCCTGAAGCAGTAAAATCAACATAAATTGCAGGAGGTGCATATGGGTCAGTACCATGTTTATATTCATAAGCCCCTATATCTATTGTCCCTTCCGTTGCACCGGTTTCTTTATTCAATTTTCTGCCAAAACCAAAGCCACGGATATCGTTTGTTTCGCTATTGGCTGAGTTGTCACCAGCATCTGCACAAGGTGAGATTCCGTAAATTAAATAAGGGTGTTCAGCACTTACAGCACTGCCAACAAATTTTGGGTTTGCATCTATATTGTTGCCTCCATTTGTTCCTAAATTTGTATCCCAACTACTGCTTCCGCCACTGCCTTCAATATCACAATAGGAAAATGTAGGATTGCCGTCACTTACATTTAATACGGCTTCATCGTTGTTTCCCCAAATTATTGTGTTTATGATTGTTGGGCTAGTTGTGGCTCCCGTGCAATAAAGTGCTGAGGAAGATGATTCAGTTATTGTACTGTTTGTAATGGATGGGGAAGCATCCTTTATATAAATTCCCCCACCATTATTTGCTGTATTATTATTGACAAGGCAATTCGTTAAAGAAGAAGAAGATTCTCTAAAATACAGCCCTCCGCCAGAAAAATTCGGGCCGGATGCCGTATTATTCGTGAAAGTGCAGCTAATAATGTTACATGAAGAATAATAATCAGCCAAGCCTCCACCAAGTGAAGCCGTGTTGTTCACGAAAACAGTATTCTCTATTTGTGAAGAATTAACATGATTACATATTCCTCCACCATAAACTAAGGCAGTATTATTGATAAACGTGCAGTTGATGATACTTGGTGATGAAGAATAATTATACATGCCTCCACCCCATGTATGTTGGCTACCGAGATTCGCATTGCCGCCGGTAATTGAAAAACCATCCAATACGGCTGTGCCATCTAAATTTAATCCGTACGGATGATAAAAAACATGATAACAATTATCAGAATTATCATCAGGAGTTCCAACATCACCACTAAGAATGGTTTCGTTAGCACCGCCTGATCCAAAATTAGTTCTGTCAGCTACAGTTGTTTCAGTTCCTGCAAAACCTCCATAGATTGTCACACCATTGATCATTCTAAAATGACTATAACGGGTAGTTGTAGTAGGCCCACCATAAAATGAACTTGGTTTATAGGTTCCTGCGGCAACCCAAATTTCATCACCGGATACTGCAATATCTAAAGCAGATTGAAATGAAGTAAAAGCATTTGCCCAATTGGATCCATTATCGTTGCCTGAGGCATCTGCATCAACATAATATCTTCCTGTGTTTACAGGATCGTTGTTAATATTAAATTCATAAGCACCCATATCAATTGTTCCGGCTGTTCCGTCTGTTTTAGAGAGCTTTCTGTCAAATCCTACCCCTCTAATGTCATAGGGTTGAGAGTTGGCATCATCGTATCCTGCATCTGCACAGGGAGAAGTACCCCAAATTGAATATGGATGATGAACGTTTAAAGTGCTTCCCACAAACTGAGGGTCGGAGTTTATATTATTTCCATTGTCAATTGTTGAACCACCCGATGAACTATAAATCCCACCATCTATTCCTCCTTCAATATCTGAATAGGATAAGGTAAGGTTACTGTTTGTATAGTTTCGTACCTGAACTCCAACTCCTCCGTTTATTGTATTTCCATAAATAATGCTATTAATAATTGTAATATCAGAATTATCTTCGTTATACACACCACCTCCACTAACAGATGAATTTTCTGTAATAGTACTGTTGATAATTGTAGGACTGGATGCAGAATAATTATAAATTGCTCCTCCTTTTTCATCCTTTGCTTTATTGCCATAAAATAAACAATTGGTAATTGTAGGGTCAGAATCGTAGTTTCCCATTGCACCACCGGCATCTGTGGCATAATTAAGCGCAAAAGTGCAATTGGTAATTGTAGCGTCTGCTGCATTTGCTCCAAAGTAAGCCCCACCATTATCGCTTGCACGGTTCCCAATAAAATAGCAGTTGTTTATTTTAGGTGATTGGCCTTCCTGATTATAAATTCCAGCCCCATCGTTATAAGGGTTAGCACCGCCGCTAGCGTTTCCGCCTTTAATTGTAAAGCCATCGAGTACTGCCGAACTGGTCAGGGCATATCCCTCAGGATGATTAAATATGTGGTAACAGTTTTCACTATTATTTGTTATCGCCAAAGTAGAACCACTTCCAGAGATCACATCATCACCATTAAAATCGCCACTTAATATGGTTTCATTTGTTTCGCCAAACCCATAATCAGTTCGTTGGGCGTGGTTTGTTTCTGTTCCTGCAAAACCACCATAGATGGAAACGCCGTTTTTCATCTGAAAGGCTTTATGCCTGTCGGTTGCGCCTTCAATCATGGTAGTTGGTAAATAGGTTCCTTTGGCCACGTAAATTTGGTCACCTGGAACGGCTGCATCCAAAGCGTCTTGTAGCTGTGTGTAAGCATTTGCCCAATTCCAGCCCAAGTTGGTTCCGGTAGCACTACTATCAACAAAGAAAACTTCTGCATTAATAGTGCCAACACTGGTTAGTAGTATGGTTACTAAAATTAATAATCGTGTTTTCATTTTCATCGCAATTTTTTAATTAAAAATAAACTGCGGCAAGATTACTGTCGAAACACGTTTTCGCCAAATGAATGTTCTGAGCACCAGGGTTTTTGTTCTGAGCTTCGGGGTTTTTGTTCTGAAGAGTTTTTTGGAAAATCGATTATTCCCAATGGCATGCCATTATTATCGTACAATTAGTGTAATTGCAGTTATCTTGAGTAAATAGATTCCGCCACTCTGATGTACATAGTATGATGACAAAACCCAAAGGACTGTCCTGTTATTTCGACCGACGAAGGAGCGGAGAAATCTCCAAAGTGAATGTTAGCTACATCCGGTATATTGCAGATATAGAATCTGTTACACTAATTTGTAAATGGTAGGAGCAGGGCTTTTCTTAGGGTTCTCTCCTGCTAGATCGTTCGAGATAATACCGATTATGAATTGAAATGAGCTTTAATACCGAGTATGAATTGAAATGAGCTTTAAGTTCGCTTCGCTCCTGAAACCTCTTCAATTCTATATCGGCATTATACATCAACAGCGTAGTGCTAACTTCAATTTATAGTTGGTATAATAGCTTGTTTCAGGAAATTTCTCGCATGCCTGACCTGCCAGTGAGTTTTCTGTTGACAATTGCAACCAGGTTTCTACTCAACATTTACTTTTTTAAGTAATTCGTTTCGGTAGTTTTTCCCGATAGGTACTTCATTCCCGTTAACAACAACGTATAAATAATTGATTGTCTCCAAATGGTTGAGGTTGATGATAAAACTTCGATGTGTACGAAAAAAATTGTCAGGTAATTTTGCGGAAAAGTCTGTTAAACTGCCTCGTAACAAATGCTTTTGGTTGGTATTTGTGGAAATTTCAACATACACGTGTTCCGCTTTTACGTAGGTGATGTCTGCGAACTTAACCTTATGAAAGAGGTTGTTGCTGCGTATAAAAAAAGCGTCTTTGATGATGATGTCATTGTTTTTCGGCGTCGCGGATTTTGCATCCTCCAAACCGTTTGAATAATTATGCAAGGCCATTTCGATGGAAGTATATAAGTCATCTTTGTTAAATGGCTTAACCAAATAGGCCGGGGGAACTACCTTTTTAGCACGCTCAACGGTTACGGGGTCGGCATTTGAAGTGAGAAAAATGAAGGGCATTTCATAATCCTCTTTTATCTTCCATGCCAAATCGATACCATCCTTACTACCAGCAAGTTGTATGTCTAAAATGGCCAAGTCGGGTTGATACTTCTCGATGGCTTCAATGGCTTCGGTATAGTTAATTACCGGATCAAGTGCCTCATATCCCAATTTTGACAATATATTACATATATCATCGGCGATGATAATTTCATCTTCTACAACAAGTATTTTAACTTTTCCCATTATTCTTTTTTCTTTCTTCCCTGAGTGTCAGTAAAACGTATAATAAACTTCGAGCCATTTTCATATTCGTAATGAGAGGTTCCGTATAATTGGCGGGCAAGCCGCCTTACCAAATGTAACCCGATGCTTGATGTTGTTGATGGGTCAAAATCTTCAGGTAGCCCGGGACCGGTGTCATGCACCACCAGGGTATAGTCATGCTCCTCTTTTTCAAGTGTGATGGTAATTGATCCTTTTTTATCGGCGAATGAATACTTAAAAGCGTTGGTAATCAACTCGCTTAATATCAACCCTATGGGTACCGATGTGTCTATGTCAAGCTTAATGTCGTGGGCAATTACCTTTCTTTCTACCTCTTTTAGTTCAGGATAAAGTCCCGAAATCTGATTAAGTAATTGTAATGTATACTCCTTAAAATCGATGCTTGAAATATTAACACCCTGATAAAGTTTTTGATGAATTAATACCATGGCCTCTATTCTGCTTTGTCCGTCAGCGATGGCAGTAATAATAGATTGGTCTTCAATATTTTGCGTTTGTAAGTTAAGCAAACTTGAAATGAGTTGGAGATTGTTTTTTACCCGATGATGGATTTCTTTGAGCAACACTTCTTTTTCTTCCTTTTGTTTCAGGATGATCACATTTTGACTGACCAATCTGCCATTACTTTTTTTTGTTTGACGATAAAATTTTAGGATAATAAAGATAAAAATGATGACCACCACAAATCCAATAATGAGCACATGAATCGTTATCATCTGGATTTTTCGTTGCGAATCACTTTGTGCCAATTCAGTATTAATCAATTCCTTCTCGGTGTTGAGAAGACTGATTTCAAGTTCTTTTTTATCGGTTTCGTATTTCGTTTGGAGTTCGGTAATTGTTTTTTGTTTTTGTTCAGAAAAGAGCGAATCTTTTGCACTGATATATTTTTGAGCGTAATGGATGGCCTGTTGTGAGTCGCCGAATTTCATATAGGCTCTGTAGAGTTTTTCATAACTTTCCGTTTCCATAATAAACGACCCCGATTCTATGGCAATTTTATTCATTTTATTGGCATAGCTTAAGGCCTCTTTTAGTAATTTATATTTGTTATATTGTTTATAATCTGCCAATTGCAGGTTTAATTCAATGATGTTGGCGTATATCGAAAACAGAAGTTTCTTACTCCCGTCCGCCGGGAAAATGTCAAGTGCTTTTCGATAATTTGAATCAGCCACTTCGTAATTGTTCTGTTGATAATTTATATTGCCCATCAGCATGAAATGTCGCGAAATAGATTCAAAATCATTTAGTTCCCGATAAATCAAATAAGCATTATTGTAATATTGTAACGCGCTATCTAAGTTAAAGTCAAAGTAATCGTCTCCTATGCTTTTGAGGGAGAGTGCCATATTTGGTTTGGTGCCACTTTTTTGAAAAATGGCCAATGCTTTCATGTGATGTTCAACACTTTTTTCAAGATTCCCCTCCTCATAGTAATTTAATCCAATATTAAGATGCGTATATCCAACAGCTTTGTCTCCATTTTTCTCACTCAGTTCAAGTGATTTAAAATTATAGTTGTTTGCTAAATAATATTGTCCCATGTAGTTGTACATGAGACCTAAATTATTATAAATGCTTGCCAAAAGCTGCTCATTGTTTAATTCGGTTGCAAATTCTTCAGCTTTTCTAAAGTTTTCAATTGCTTTGGTAAAATCCTCATAGGTTCCATAAAAATACCCCAGGTTATAATAACTCCTCATCATACCAAGGCTATCATTGGCTTCAATATAAAAACGCAGACCGGCTAGGAGAAACTCTTCAGCACGTTTGGAATGTTGCACATACATATACGCGTAGCCCATGTTGATGTATGCTTGTGCTTTTTTTGCAGGCCAATTGTTTTGATCAGCAATATCAAGACAATGGTTATACTGTATTATGGCAGAATCAAGATTGATTGCCTCCCATTGCAGTCCCAGATTTAAATAGATTTCATATTTAGCTGAATCATCGTTGATCTCCGGTAAAATCCTGCTCAAAGAATCTATTTTACTTTGGTTTCCGTAAACCATAGTATTATTCATCAACAGTATTGATAAAATGAGAAAGGCTACCGAAAGCCGAAAGTATCTTTGTTTGGCTGGTGTGATAATTATGGTCATTATGTATTATTCGTGCTTTTTTCTCAACAATTGTCTAAATCAGAATGAATATGAATTATGGACTAAAAAGTAATTAAACAGATATAATAATCAGTCAATCAGCATGATAAACAGAGGCGCTTAGTAACTTTGAAGTATTCGAACACCAAATGAGACACAAAATCAAACCTGCTAATCCTAACAGAGAGCTAATCGGGAGCAATAATAGACATTATAACGCAAATACGGAAGTTGAATTTCGCTTTTAGGAGAATTGTTGATGTCCAAACCCTTAAATTATACAGGCAGGAGCGGTGGATAATAAATAGGGTTGGGATGGTTTTTTAAATGGATGATCCATTCGTGAATTGAAAGCCTAACAATGCAATTCAAGGTTGTGAGAATTTCGCAGCTGATTTCTTGCAGAGTCTATTCACGCATTTTTTATACAGGACTATACCTCAATAAGGAAATATTACTAATTAACAAAAATGCACTACTATTCTAACTACATGACTACAACCCCATAAAACACCAGTAATAACAGGGATTTTCCCGTAGTCAGCAAAATGAGACATCAACACTGATTACAGGCCTATTACAACTGACTACAATGGTTAACAGCTATGCATATTTTAATGCTGACATTCAGTTAATCAGTATTTTAACTTGCTGTAGTTTGCAGTCAGCATGAAAAGGTGTATACGTACAACAATTTATATTTCATGCATCTTTTGGATTTGGGAATAAATAATTTCATAGATTTACGCTTTAAAACGACATGGATGCAAATCAATTTATATAGGGAATAAACGTTAGAATGGGTTTATTCACTGATTACCCAAAAGTTTAAACAAACCAAAATACACCGTAATAGAAAAACAAATGAGTCGTAGTTTTCAAATAGTTGAGCAAAAAATCGGAGAATCAGAATTCTTTCTGACCAAGATTGAGGACTCAATAGAGGAAGGTCTCGTTTTTGAAGATGCACAATTCTATTTGAGCGCATTTGCGTCTGCGACTCGAAGCATAACTTTTACTATTCAGGCATCAATCTCAGACATAAACGGATTTAATGACTGGTATTTAAATCATCAAGAAAAGTTAAAGAAAAATAAACTTGCAAGATACTTTCTTGAGGCAAGGAATCTGTCTCAAAAGATTGGATATTATTTAATTGGTCGTGGAAGCTCATATACTGACGAAAGTGGAAATTCCAAAATGAAATATTATTTCCAAACGTTTCAATCGAATCAATTAAGTTATGTTCCAGAAGAAGACGTACTTACATCCTGTCGAAAATACTTTAAAATACTTTTAGGTGTTGTAATAGATTGTTACAAAGTATTTGGGAAACAAATAGACCCAGAAAGATTTTTCACAATAGAGAATTTACTGGAGACAAATAAGACAATTGAAGATTTTGAAGAACAAGCGGGTTATCCAAGAGGATGGACAAATATTCCTGATTATACAATTAAACAGAGAGTTGATTTGATTAGGAGATATCAGCCAATGCCTGAAATTGATTGGATATTTGAGAAATATTTTAACACTAATCGGTTTGGAGAAAAAACAAAAACCCGTGGGTAACACAGTAGAATTGCAGGGCGGGGTTCGGTGGTCCGCCAACTGAGGATTCTCGTTTCGCCGTCCCATGTCCTTCGGAAAGGAACGCACTCCGAACTTCGCCCCGACTGCATGTAAGAGCCGTTGCGTCGTTGGCAGAAAGGTGTATGTTTGTGAAATTTTAAAATATTTACATCTTGTTGGTTTTGAATAAAATAATTTTCTAGATTTACGCTTTATTACGACATGATTGCAAATAGGTTTTTAAGAATAATATCAATAGTGGGTTTGATCACTAATTGACCTTAATGTAATTGGGAAATAGTAAAACATGAACACAAATCAAACATTTAGATTTGGACCAAAAAATAGAACGAAATATTGAGAGAAATAGCGAAGTCATTAATGAACTGTTAAAAAAAACGGTTGGAAAGTTCCTAAGTTCTAGGGTAAGGAAATTGAAAATAATTTATTACTTTGCACGGTTAATGTAGAAAATGCGATAAATGAAAAATAGTTTAAAATCATACAATAATTTGAAAGCAGTTGATTTCTTCTGTGGCGGAGGCGGCATGAGTTACGGCATGAAAAAGGCTGGTATCGAGATACTTGCAGGAATTGATAATGAAGAAAGTTGCAAAGATACATATGAGGCTAATATCGGCAAGGGTAAATTTATAAAAGCGGATGTTTTTGATTTGAAGGAAAACGAATTAAAAAGTAAATTAGGATTAAAAAAAAATGACAATGATTTAATCTTGATCGGATGCAGCCCTTGCCAGTTTTGGAGCATTATAAATACTGATAAAAAGAAGTCAGAGAAGTCGAAAAATTTGTTAATCGAATTTGAGCGATTTGTAAAATATTTTAATCCAGGTTATGTAGTTGTTGAGAATGTCCCTGGAGTTCTTAGGAAAAAAAAGGAGAGCGGACTTGAATATTTTATTCACTGGCTAAAGAATAATGGTTATAAAGTGCATTTTGATGTCCATAATGTAAATGATTATGGAGTTCCTCAGAATCGAAAGAGGTTTACATTAGTTGCTAATAGGATTTCCGACACTAAAATTTTTCCAGAGCCATTAAAAGGTAAAAAGCCAACAGTAAAAGATTTTATCGGAAGTCATAACGGATTTGCCAATATTAATGCTGGACATATTGATAAAAGTGACTTCCTTCATACATCCTCAAATTTGACTGAAATAAATCTAAAACGAATACGAAAAGTAAAAAAAGACGGTGGAGATAGGTTATGTTTTGCAAATGATGAAGCTTTGCAGTTAAAGTGCTTTATAGGGAAAGACAACTCGTTTAAAGACACTTTTGGTCGCATGTGGTGGGATAAACCATCTCCAACTATAACCACAAAATTTATTAGTATTTCTAATGGCAGGTTTGGTCATCCAGAAAATGATAGAGGAATTTCATTAAGAGAGGGAGCAGTTTTACAGTCTTTTCCAAAAGACTATATTTTCCATGGCTCAAGTAAAGGCTCAATAGCTCGCTTAATAGGAAATGCCGTTCCACCCATTTACGCAGAAAGGATAGGGCTTTCAATAAAAGAAAATCATAATGCCTCAATTTAGAACTAAAGCAAGAGCAGTTGATTTACTTGGAAAAGGTCAGATATCTGACCTTCCAACTGCAATATCAGAATTATGGAAAAATGGTTATGATGCTTATGGCGATACGTTAGGAGCTTACTTATATTTAGAAGGATATTCTGGACTTGAAAAGCCTCTTTTTGTGTTATCAGATGATGGAATTGGAATGTCATCCGATGATATTCTTGATAAATGGATAGTTCTTGGGACTGATTCTAAAAGTCGTGGAGGATTTGATATTAAAGGAGAGGACACTTTAAACAAACCACCGAGAATAAAAATGGGCGAAAAAGGCATTGGGCGTCTTTCAGTAGCTTATCTGGGGAGCCCTATGCTAATGTTGACTAAAAAAAGGAATCATACTCTCCAACTTCTGTATTTCGATTGGCGAATCCTTGAAAATTACAATTTGTTTATTGATGACATAGAGATCCCAATTGATAGTATTTTTAAAATTTCTCAGATTGGGGAGTGTTTTAGTAAACTTAAGGCAGATTTTATATCTAACTTGGATGATGAAAATGATAACGAAAGAAATAAAAAAATCATCGCACAATGGGGTGACCAACTTGGTTTGCGTGAACAAATTCTTCATGACAATAAAACAATAGAACTGCCTGACTTTTTTAATAGTGATATACTTGATTTTTTTAAGAAACCTGAATCCCATGGAACCACTTTCTTAATATTTAATCCAGATGAGCAATTAATAGAACTTGCCAAATACGCAGATACAAAAGACAGACCGGATTACATTGATAGCTCAATTAATAATATAAGAGCAACATTAAGCGGTTTATTTAATGTTTTCAAGACTACTGAAAATCAACCTTTAATAAAAACAAGTTTCTTTATTAAAGCCAAAACAGGTGAATATGACTTTATTTCCTCTAGGGAATTTTTTACTCCAGATGATTTTAAAGTTTGTGACCATTTAATAGATGGTGAATTTGATGAAACTGGAACATTCAATGGAAAAATAAGGGTTTATAAGAAGACGGTTGATTATTCATTTAGAAATATAAAACCAATTGGGAATATACCCTATGGTTCATTCAAAATAAAAGTTGGGTACAGTCCAGGTAAAGGTCAAGGCACAATAATGAATGAAGAACAGTTTACTATGCTAGATAATAAACTTAGACTGTTTGGGGGGTTATATATATATCGTGATAATTTTCGAGTTTTGCCTTATGGCAAAACAGAAGAAGATTTTTTGAATTTTGAAAAAAAACGTTCGTTAGGTGCTGGTTATTACTTTTTTAGCCATAGGCGTATGTTCGGTTATATTGACATTTCTAGGAATGTTAATTACCGGTTAATAGACAAAGCTGGTAGAGAGGGTTTTATTAATAATCAAGCGTACAGAGAATTTAAGGCAGACCTTGAAGCTTTTTTTACTGATTTGGCAAAACAGTTTTTTGGAACTGGCGCAAAGTCTGATTTAAAAGAAAAGCAACAAAAGGAGTTAAATAAACAAGCCGAAGCCGAAAAGGCTGAAAAAGAAAGAGAAAAGAAAGAGCGAAGAGATTTTTCAAAAAAATTAACCAGATTTCCCAAAGAACTTGAGTCTCTCCAAATTAAAATTGAGAATGAAACGGCTTATTTAAATAAGTTAATAAGTCGATCGGAAATAGTATATGAAGAAATTAGAAAAACTCTTGAAAGTATTGAAAAATCCAAGAGTGAGATAAATGAATTGCTTTTGTCAAAACCAACTCGGTTTAAATTAACTGAGAATCAAGAAAAAAGGCTTTATAATTACAATAACAAGGTTGAATATTTTTACAAAAGCTCCATTAAGTCTACACAAAATATTGTTGAACAAGCACGTTCTAAATTACATGAACAAGAACTACTTGATGAATACAAGAACCTAGGTGAGTACTATATTAATCTTACAAAAGAAAAATTTTCTGGTTTTAAAAGAGATTTAAGAAATTCAATTCAAGAACTTGAAAGCAAATTGAATTCAGAAAGTGAATACTATATAGTAGAATTAAAGAAACATTTTGATAATTTTTATCCAAAAGAGATAAATAAGGAAAGCATTAAGAAAAGCCTTAATTATTTTGAAAAGTCATTTAATAAATTACTTCTTGAAGTTGAAACAAAAATACCACCTTTGTTTCATCACTTAAATAGGTTGTCTTTCAATATAGATGAAGATAATTTAACTGGGTTTTACAAAATACGTTTTGAAGAAATTGAGAAACAGTGGCAAGAAACAAAAGAACTAGCCCAATTAGGTATCGCTGTTGAAATTATTGACCATCAATTTAACGCTCTTTATTCACAGCTCGCCAATACAATAAACAAATTCCAATTGACCTTGACTGAAGAAAGCTCAGACATTAAGTTGTATAGGGAATTAAAAACTGCATTTGAACATTTAGAAAGCAAATATAAATTGCTCTCCCCTCTTTACAGGACTACAGGAAAAACAAAGACCGATTTTGATGGAAAGTATATTAAGGCATATCTTTACAAGTTCTTTTCTGAACAGTTAGTGGATAACGCAATCTCATTGGATTCAACGCTTGAGTTTGATAATTTTAAGACACATACTTTTGAGTCTGTTTTATTACCTGTTTTTATAAATATTATTCATAATGCAATTTATTGGCTTACCCCCGTTGAAGACAAACAAATAGTTTTAGATATTCAGAATTCTGAAATACTTATAATGAACTCTGGTGCTAAAATTGAAGATTTTTATCTTGACAAAATATTCGAATTATTCTATTCGAAACGTCCAAATGGTAGAGGAATTGGCTTGTATTTAGCAAAAGAGAATTTAAATAGTATCGGTTTTGACATTTTTGCTTCAAATGACAAAATCTATAATAAATTAGATGGAGCTTGTTTTATAATTAAAAAATTATCTAATGAGTAATTCCCTTACATTTACAGAAATCGCAGAAGGAATTATTTCAAATTCTATTAAGAAAGCAATATTTATAGATGACGAAGCTGTTAAGCCTTTTTCTCCAGAAAGTATTAGTAATAAATTTTGCTCTAACCTTTTCAATTCTTTCTATGATAATAATTCTGTAATTGATATATGTCCTTATTCGAAAGAACTTAATCCTACAGATAGAATATTAACAGGAAGAAATGACTTAATCATTTTAGATTGGGAACTATCAAAGGTTACTCCGAAGTACAAGGATACGCTTGAAATAATAAAAAAAATTATTTCAAATGAAAGTCCACATTTTTTGTGCGTTTACACAAATGAGGAACAACGCATATTTAGTGATATAATTATCAAAATAAAAGCGTACCTGAATTCATTTGAACAACAACTATCAAATGACTTTGTGCCTTTTATTGATTTTCTAGACGGATGCGGTTTGGAACTTGGTTCTTTTATGGAAGAGTTTGATGAGTCAATAAGAAACTATTTATTAGATTCTCTGTCGGATGAAAATAAATCCAGAAGAGAGCTTAAAAAAGCGTTTAGGCATTTTTTTTTAGGTGATTATGATTTATTTGAAGATAGTTTTAGCGACTTGAATGAGTTTTGTTTTAATTATCTTGGTTTTACACAACAAGGTCCAAGAGATTTTTTTTACACAAATGTGTATAAGGAGAACAATTGTATTGTTGGTAATAATACCGTTATTTTAATTGTTCAAAAAGGAGAAATTAAACCAAATGATTTTGTTTCCGGGTTTACAAAATCCATTTTAAGTATACCTCATAGTTATTTGACTTTAGTTAGTCTTGACTATCGGAATAAATTCATGCAACAATCTTCATTTTTAGGTAAAGAACTACAGAAAATTAGCGAAAATGCGTTTTATCACCACATTATTGAATTAGGTGCAGAATTTGAGGATTTTATGCAGGAGCTATGGAAACATGATAACACATCATTTCTTAATAATTTTAAATCAAGTATTCTTGAACAGTTTGAATCCTTTAGAGAGGAGAATAAAATAGATGAATTAATTGCCAAGGATCCTGTAATATATCAGGATTTAGCAAAGTTAAACTCATATTACAATACAACTCCTAAATTATTTAATAAAGGCAAATTGTTATTTGGTGATATTTTTCTTATTAATAACAAAGCTGATAAAGTATTATTATGTATTACTGCTCATTGCGATTGTTTGAGACCAGAGAAAATCAACAACAACTTCTTTTTTATTGAAGGAGAGATTGTTAATCTAAGCAGAAAGCATATTGAAAAGGCTGATATCGACTTTAAATCGTTTGTTATTCATGAAAATAATCCTAAAGTTATTCTTTGGGGTAATTGCAAGCCTTTTACCTTGCATATACATGATGGTATAAATGAGAAGAGTAGCCCTATTAAAATTCAAATGAATAATGAAGAGATTGATATTATATATTTAAATTCGTTAAAGGAAAATTATACACAAAGGATATCAAATAATGCTTTTGGATATGCAAGTAGAGTTGGGATCTCATTTGCTAAAATCGAAGAAAAGTAGTTATGCCTCCTATACGCATCCACACACATTGCCAAGTCGCTCCAGGATATACAACGAATAATAAAGCACGAAAGCACAACACGGTATATGTGACTCATCAAATTTTACTGGATAGTATTTTCAAAGTTAATTTTTCTGTCCCTCTTTTTTGAGCACCTCAGAGGTTTGGTCCTCCAAGCAATAATCATCTATTCACTACCTTTGCCCTTAGCAAGAACGGCCGCGCTTCCAACCGTTAACAATATGGAAGCAAAACTTCAAATCACTAATTCTACGCACGAGGCTTTTCTTCGTGCCGTGATGGATGCCCGCAGAACCGAGCCCATCCCCATCTCACGTGCCAACGAAATCGGAAAGTATATCTGTTCCCGGATCCGGTATTCCAACCTGCCGTTTCTCCAAAACCAAAAAACCCCTGTAAACTATCATTTACAGGGGTTTTTACTTTCTTTTGGTAATATGAAAGTGGAGCTGGAGGGATTCGAACCCTCGTCCAAACAAGGAACAAACTGGCTTTCTACATGTTTATTTTGTTATTGGTTTTCGATATCGGAAAGGGAACAAACACCCTAAGCCTCAACTTAGCTTCTGAATTTCGCAACGGCGACGAAGCAGCACCGAAGCTATCCCAAAATTACGTGCGATTCGTGGTCAGGCCGGAATCGGGCATCTCCACCTGCGAACCGTCTCGTCCCAACGCCTTGCATCGGGATGAAGCTTAATCTACTGTGATTCGATTATGCAGCGAGAGCAAAATTATTTTCGCCAATTAATAGTTGCGTGACACGGATTTACGAGCTTAATCACAAGGCTCGACATGCTTACCGATTCACTCATCTTGCTGTCAAAACCGGTCAGCCCCATATTTGTAAGAACGTTCCCCCAAAAGGGAGTGCAAAGATACGATAATCTTTGAGTATGCTATTTAGCCTGCAAAAATTATGCCTTTTTGAAAATCCGTACTTTTTCTCGTCTACATCACCGGAACCACATATTTTTCAATGTCGTCGCGATTGATTTCTTGTCCGCTCAGGATCACCAATCTTTCCACCACGTTGCGGAGTTCGCGCACATTGCCGCTCCATTTGAATTGCTGCAACGCCGTCAGGGCCTCTTCCGTGATGGTCACCTGGGGCCGACCTTGGAGCCGACATATTTCCTCGATAAACCGCTGGGTAAGCAATGCAATGTCGTTTTGACGTTCGCGTAGGGGAGGAACCTCAATTACAATCACGCTCAACCGGTGATACAGGTCTTCGCGGAAACGCCCGCCGGCAATTTCTTCTTTCAGATTTTTGTTGGTGGCAGCGATTATCCTGACATCCACGTTGATGTCTTTTTCGCCACCCACACGGGTAATTTTGTTTTCCTGTAATGCACGAAGTACCTTGGCCTGTGCCGATTGACTCATGTCGCCGATTTCATCCAAAAACAGGGTGCCGCCATGGGCCAGCTCAAAATCGCCTTTTCGTTGTTTAATGGCGGAGGTGAAGGAGCCCTTTTCGTGACCAAACAGCTGACTTTCGATAAGTTCAGACGGAATGGCAGCGCAGTTTACTTCGATAAACGGGGCGTTGGCCCGGGTGCTCAGCTGATGTATCTGACGTGCCACCAATTCCTTTCCCGTACCATTTTCGCCCGTGATGAGTACCCGTGCCGAGGTGGGGGCTACCTTTTGAATAAGGTCGAAAATATTTTGAATTTCAGGTGATTCGCCCACCATCTCATATTTTTTCTCCACTTCCCGTTTCAGCTTTCTGGTCTGCTGCACCAGATCTTGCTTGTCGATGGCGTTGCGTACCGAAATCAGCAACCTGTTCAAATCGGGTGGCTTCACGATAAAATCATAGGCCCCTTTCTTGATGGCTTCCACCGCCGTTTGGATGGTGCCATGACCCGAAATCATAATCACCGGTGCGTCCGAAAAGGCCATGAGCTTTTGCAACACTTCCATGCCGTCCATTTCGGGCATTTTAATGTCCAGAAGAATGACATCATAGGCCGTTGCCCGTGCCATGTCGAGGCAGGTGGGACCATCCTGTGCCAAATCCACCTCGTGTTTTTCAAATTCCAGAATATCTTTTAATGTTCGTCGGATGCTGCTTTCATCATCCGTTACCAGTATTTTTGCCATAACTTCATTTTCTGAAACAAAGATGCAAAAATTCGGTGCCAATTGCCGGAAATCAGGTACGGTTTTTGTATTCTTTAACTAATTTTGACATTTATGCTCATTTCAATGAAAAACCTAAACCAATTCATTTTTGCCGCATCTTTTGTTATCATGTTAATTTTTTCAGGACAAGTATTTTCGCAGAGCGGAGGCGTAGCCGGAGTTTCTGATGAATGGAATATACCCCTCGATTTTGCCTGGTCGGGAGGCATCGACGCGGCCCAATACAACGAACTCGACATGAACCTGGATGGGGTGATGGATTTGTTGGTGTTCGACCGAAGAGGTAACCGAAAAATGTGTTTTATCAATGAAGGGGTTGAAGGCGAGATTTCATACACATACCGGCCCTCATACGCTCAATTGCTGCCCGATTTGTTTGAATGGGCGCGGCTGGTGGACTACGATTACGACGGCAAAATGGATATTTTTACCTATTCTCCCGGATATGCCAGCATGATGGTCTATCATAATATTTCTGACACGGAGCTTAAATTTCAACGGGTGGTTTATCCTTACCTGACTTCCTTGCAAGGAGGAGGGTATGTCAATATTTTTGTGACTTCTGCTGATTATCCGGGTATTGTGGATGTGGACAACGACGGTGATTTGGATATCCTGAGTTTTTGGGGTCTGGGTTCTTTTATGGAAATGCACCAGAATATGTCCATGGAAAAATATGGCGTGCCTGACTCGCTTGATTTTGAACAAACCACCTTCTGTTGGGGTCAATTTGCCGAAAGTGATGAATCGAATGTACTTTATCTGGATACCTGTTTGAATACAGCCCGTATTCCTGACATCGTGACACCTCCGGGGGAAAGGCATACGGGTTCGACCTTGTTGTTTACCGACCTTGATAACAACGGCCTGCACGACCTGGTCTTGGGCGACGTGGATTTTCCGGGATTGTTTGCTTTGTATAATGATGGTACCAACGATTTGGCACATATTGGTTCCATCGACACCCTTTTTCCTACCCTTAATGAACCAGTTTTGCTGTATGCCATGCCCGCGGCTTCCCTCATTGATGTGAATAACGACGGATTGGGCGACTTGCTGGTGGGCGTGTTTGATCCGGGGTTGATCACCTCTCGAAATAGCAAGAGCAGTTGGCTGTATCTGAACGTTGGAACCAATCAAGTGCCTGTTTTTGAATTGGAAACAAAAGCTTTTTTGCAAGAAAAAATGATCGATCGTGGTTCGGGAGCTTATCCGGTTTTATTTGATGTGGATGGAGACGGGTTTACCGATTTGCTGATAGGTAATTACGGCTATTATTCCTATTCATATTATCAGAATTCATTTCTACACTCAGTTTATTATGCGCGAATCGGTTACTATAAAAATGTGGGGACACCACAACAGGCCTCGTTTCAGTTATGGAATCGGGATTTTGGAAATCTGGGGCACCTGAATTTAACAGGGTTAATCCCCACCTTGGGTGACTTGGATGGTGATGGAGACGCCGACATGCTAGTTGGTAAAGCAGATGGACAATTACTCGAAGTGATCAACGAGGGCGATGGAAATTATACCGTGGTTTCTGAAAATTATGCAGGAATAGATGTGGGTGATTATAGTGCGCCTCAATTGTTTGATTTGGATAAGGATGGAAAATTGGATTTGGTGATTGGCGAACGTGCAGGAAATCTGAATTATTACAAAAATGTCAGTTCAGGTAAAATGCCGGAATTCCAATTTGTTACGGATAGTTTGGGGAAAGTTAACGTAACCGATTACAACCTGAGTTACGACGGATACAGTACGCCTTGTTTTTTCAGCAAAGACAATGGTGAAACAGGTCTGATTTCCGGTTCCGAACATGGCGACCTCTATTATTTTACTCAAATAGACAACAATTTGGAAGGTCGTTTTGAACAATCAACTCAGCTGGCAGAACTGGTGGATACCACCGATGTCAATTTCGATCGAGGTCTTCGGACGGCAGCAGCGCTGGGACATATGAACAATGATAACAGCTGGCAGTTGTTTGTTGGCAACTACTCGGGGGGACTTGAATTGTTCAATGGAAAGGCAGAAGTAACTTCGCGTGTCGCCCGGGCTAATGAAATGAGTGCATTGAATTTAATACCTAATCCCACAAGCAGTCAGGTTCGGATATCCGGGTTAGATAATGTCCGGGAGGATATAAAAGTATCAGCCATTTCCATGGAAGGAAGGCAACTGGAACTGACGTACAGGTATGAAAATCAAAAGACTATTGTTGTCGATATCAGCCGGTTAAAACAAGGAATTTACTTGCTAAACGTCATTCAGGGAAATAAACACCGATGGGGCAAATTGGTGGTATGGCCATAATTGCATGGACACAAAAAAAAGGACGACATTTACATGCCATCCCTTTTTTCAAAATATCTTTTACAGAAAAACGCAGGTTTACTTCCTCACCACCTTCACAGTGGCTTTCAATTCTCCATTTTCACTTATTCTGAGCCAATAAATACCTGAGCGCAAAGATTTCGTGTTCAATTGGGTTTTATTCCCAACCGAAATGCTGCTCAATAGTAATTTCCCGGAACCATCAACAAGTTCTAACTGACGTTCGTCTTCGTTTGGAAATGAAATATTCAGCATGTGCGTTACCGGATTGGGATATACCACATAAGCTGCGGCAGATTCGTTGTTTATTCCAACGGGAATGAGTATATAATCCACTTTGGTTTCTGTATCAACTCCTCCCGGACCGGTGGCTGTAAGCGAAACGGTGTAGTTTCCAACAGATACATAGGTATGTTCGGGATTCACCTCCTGTGAGGTGCCACCATCTCCAAAATCCCAGTCGTATTGGTCCACCATGCCGGAGGATGTATTTGAAAAAGCGACCATCAAAGGTGCCTCTCCGGAGGTGGGATTGGCAGTAAAGTCAGCCACCGGGGCTTCCACGGCCATCACCAGAATGTAATTGGTTTTGGTCATGAAGTTGGTGCCACCGGGACCCGAAACCGTCAGGTTAACCGTGTACTGACCTGCTGTGGTATATTCGTGTACGGGGTTTTGCTCGGGTGAGTTGTTACCATCACCAAAATCCCAGGTCCAGGTGTCGATTTCACCTACCGACTCATCGTTGAAGGTCACTGTCAAAGGAGCGAATCCGCTGGTGGGAGCACCTGTAAAATCGGCAATTGGAGGAACGGCAATTACCTCAATATAATCCGTTTTAGTTTCGGTATCGCTGCCCCCGGGTCCTGATGTGGTGAGGGAAACGGTATAAATTCCGTGGCTATTGTAGGTGTGCACCGGGTTTTGATCTGTTGACGATTCTCCGTCACCAAAATCCCAACTCCAGGCATCCATATTACCGGTTGAGAGGTCGGTAAAGATTACTTCCATTGGTTCAACTCCTGAAAGGGGAGTGCCTTCAAAATCGGCGATGGGAGCGGGGATGGTGGTTACGGTAATGTAGTCCACTTTGGTTTCTGTGTCCGATCCGGCGGTTCCTGAAACGGTAAGACTTACGGTGTATGTTCCAACGGCCGTATAGGTGTTCGATGGATTCAGGTCTGAGGAAGTGTTTCCATCGCCAAAATCCCAGCTGTAGGTGTCGAAAGTTCCGGTACTCAGGTTGGTAAAGGTCACCACGTCGTTTACCATCACTGTTGTGTTGTTGGCCACAAAATCCGCCGTTGGAGGCGTGGCTGTACTTGTGTAAAGATCAGATTCCCAGAGCCCGCGACCAAAAGTTCCTGCGCGAAGCAAGCTGTTTTCAGGATTGGCGTCGTCGTAATAAATATCAAGTTCAGTCACTACTACATTGGGCATGCCATCAAAGAAAGGTATCCAGTTGGCAGTTCCTAGTTTGAGGTAAACACCCACATCGGTGGCTGCATAAAGCTCTGTTTCGGTGGTGTTTTGTTTGTTCTGGATAATGCTGTTGATGGGTAACTGGGGCAGTCCGGCAGAAATATTTGTCCAGGTACTGCCTCCATTATTGGTTTCGTAAACGCCCAACGAATTAAAGCCACTCATGCTAACCCAAACCCTGTCGGGGTTGTCGTTGCTTACCCAAATGTAAGTGATGTCGGCAGATGCTGTGGGCAACGACCCTGTGATTGTTGACCAGGTATTTCCGCCGTTAGTGGTACGGTAGAGCACGCCATATGTAGCAGCGTAAATATAATCGGAATTTGAAGGAGCCACCGTCAACGACTGTAGATTATAACCTCCAAAGGTACTGATTTGTGTCCAGTTATTCCCTTGGTCAGTGGATTTCCACACATCTGAAAAGCCCACGAACAGGGTTTCATGATTGTTGGGATCAAGTGTGTATGGAGTTACCCAGGCACCACTTCCGCTGATTCCTCCTGAAATGGGGGTGGAGTTATTCCATTTGTTGTATGTTCTGATGATATCCCCATAATATAAGGAACCATATTGTACATCGTCGTCGGTAAAATCGATGATGCATTCCATGCCGTCGCCACCAATTACATCGTCCCAACCGGAGGGCATCAATGCTTTGGTTCCATTGTCTTGTAATCCGGCAATAACATCCGTAGTGCTGGTTTGTGCCGTGGAAATACGATACATTTGACTAATTTCCAGTGTGTTGCCAATATGCGTCCAGGTGTTGCCGTTGTCGGTTGTTTTGTAAACACCTCCGTCATTGCCTTCAAAAAGCTCGGAGGTAGTTCCCCGATACACGAGCGTATGCTTGTCAGCATGAACGGTAGTGGCAGTGCCACCACAGCTACTTGACCAATGGTTGTTAATGGACCAGGTTGTTCCTCCATCGCTGCTTTTCCATGTGTTAACACCGCCCACGAAAACCGTATTTTCATCGTTGGG
This sequence comes from Bacteroidales bacterium, assembly GCA_963676875.1. GTDB lineage: Bacteria > Bacteroidota > Bacteroidia > Bacteroidales > F082 > UBA6244. The sequence continues at coordinate 4,360,742 of OY781436.1, read as the reverse complement.
GTCGGTGGCAATACACAGGTCGTACCAGGCTTGCCCACCGGTATCACCACCGCTGCAATCCCAACCCATTAAATTGTAACTGTCGAAAACAAGGCTAAATGAATTTCCTCCATCGGTGGATTTGTAAATACCTTTAAGTCCATTGCTTGTGTTGGCTACCAGGGCATAAACCACAAGAGGATTGTTAGGGGTAACGGCCAACTCGGTACGGCGACCACCGCTAACGTTATTTACGATGGTCCAGTTTTGCCCGCTGTTGATAGTTTTATATACCTTTCCATCCGTGTCACCACCATAAATTACGGTGTTGTCTGAAGGGTCGAATTCCATATCGATAAAATCTGTGGTAACCAATTGAGTCCAGGAGGTTCCACCATTGGTTGTTTTATAAAAACCGTTGGAGGTAGCCGCATAGAGCTTGTTCTGGTCGATGGGGTCAACCAAAAGTTTATAAACCAAACGTTGTTGGTCGGCTGTCCAGTTCAAACCCGTGGTTTGCCAGCTAGCGCCACCGTTTGTAGATTTCAGCACACCCACCGAATAGGTGTCGGAGTGGTCTTTGTCGCCGGTGGCCAGATAGATGGTTTCGGTACCGCCATTGGCCAACACCTTGATATCACCCACACCTAGGGTGGCATTGTCGTCGCCCAAAGGAATCCAGTTATTGCCGCCATCGGTGGTTTTCCATATACCTCCTGCTGCTGCGCCAATGTATAGGGTGTTGTTATCGGTAGGGTGGAAGGCAACACAATTGATTCTGCCCAATCCGGCATAACCTCCGGGAGTTTCAGAGGGTCCCATGGAACTCCAGTCGCCGTTAAGACTCCGTGCGGATTTTTCTTGCAAATAGATATCACGTGTAGAACTCGAAGGAAAAGCACCGGTTTGTTTGTCGATGCGTGTTTGCCAATACCATTCCCAGCGTTTAAATTGTTTGTAACCAATGGCTTTGGTTTTTTCACCGGATTCATTCAGATAATAACCTTTTTCCACATGAAAAGGTTCCCAATAGTCGTAAAAGGCCTTTTGATAGTCGTAAAAAGTCAATTGGTTTTGCTCCACTTTTTCCTGAGGGAGTAAAGATTTCCAGGGCTGGGCTGTGGCCGAAACTATCATCACAAAAGATAGAATTAGGCCAAGATAAAATTGCTTCATTATAAAAAGTTAAGTATTTCGGGGTAAAAATAATGGATATTCCGGAATAATCAGGAAAATGTCAGTGCAAAACATATGAGATGCTATGCCATATGTTCCGCTTTTAGGCGACTAATTTCTGTTAAAGCCTCTTTTTTATTATTAAAAGGTAGTTGACAGCTTCCGTTATGGCAGACATAGATTAAAAGCTGGCCTTCTTGAAACCTGTCCTTGAACAACGACATGTCCGATGGATGATTGCATCCTGTGACATAAACCTGCGGATCGTAATTTTCATTAAAACTTTGGACGATTTCCGAGGCATTGGATCCTGCCACCACCACTTCGATGGGATTCGAAATGTATTTCAACAACCACTGCAGCCAACCGGAATAGCCTGAAGGATAACTTGTTGCCGGGGAAACCACGTCGGTAGTCATTTTCTCCGCTCTGTTTCGGTAATACATATCTCCGGTGAGCAAGCTGATTTCAAGGAGGTTGGAGGCCATTACGGCATTTCCCGAAGGCATCACATTGTCGTGAATGTCGGTACTGCGGTCGAACAGCGCCCGGTCTTCGTCGGAGGTAAAGTAGTACAGGCCTGTTTCCGGATTTAAAAAGTGGGTATCGGAGTAATGAAGGATGGTGATGGCCTTGTCCAACCAGGTTTCATTAAAGGTAACCCGATACAAATCCAGAAAGGCACGAATCACCAATGCCTGGTCGTCCAAATGCCCGTTTACGGCGCTTTTTCCGTTTTTATACGTGTGAAATAAGGCTCCTGTATCCTGTAAAAGCTTCTCGGAAATAAACTCCGCGATTCGTATGGCAGAGTGCAAGTATTCAGGATGGTGTAGTGCTTCCCGGGCATTTACAAACCCTGAGAGCATGAGGGCATTCCACGAAGTGAGGATTTTGTCGTCCAGCGAAGGAAAGGGGCGTTGGTCGCGATGGGGCAGGAGCAGTGCTTTCCATTCTTTGACCAATGCTTCCAACTCCCTAATGGTAAGCCCGTGTTTTTTGGCGAAAGCAACATCAGTTACGGACTTAATCAATACATAATGACCATGTTCCCAGTGTCCGGATTCATCCACTTGATAATAGTCGGAAAACAGGTCCATGTGATGCCCCAACAAATGCTGCAATTCGTCTTTAGTCCAAACATAGTGTTTTCCTTCCTCTCCCTCGCTATCGGCATCCAAAGCTGAGAAAAAGGCTCCTTCGGGCGATTGAAGGCGGGTTTGGAGAAAGGAAAGGGTTTCTTCGACAACAGTGGCATACCTCTGATGACCAAACGCCCGAAAAGCATTGGAATAAAGACTTACAAGTTGGGCATTGTCGTACAACATTTTTTCAAAGTGTGGCACATGCCAGCGCACATCGGTGGAATAGCGGGCAAAACCTCCGGCCAACTGGTCGTAAATACCGCCAAACGACATGCGGTCGAGGGTAAGTTCCACATGATTGAGGATGGATTGGTCATGGTGAAGAAGGCCATAATCTAGCAAAAAATCCAGATTGGCCGGCAGCGGGAACTTGGGGGCATGGTTGCCGCCGCCGTAAATTTTATCAAACGAAACAGACCAGCTCTTAACAATATCCCGAATAAAGCTATTACCCAGTTTTTCAATGGGTGTGGGCTTTATTTTGGGTTCAAACTGCTTCATCCCCGATTGAATTTCCTCTGCATATTTATTCACTTCATCGGGCTTTTGTTGAAAAACGTTGGTGAGTTGCTCCAGTATGCCCATCCATCGGGCTTTGGGAATGTAGGTGCCGCCCCAAAGCGGACGTCCATCGGGCAAGGCTATCATGTTGAGTGGCCATCCGCCGTTGCCATTCATGAGTTGGAGCGCATTCATATATACCTGATCCACATCCGGACGTTCTTCCCTGTCCACTTTTACCGACACGAAATGGGCATTCATAAGATGGGCTACATCCTCATTTTCAAAACTTTCGTGTTCCATTACATGACACCAATGGCAGGCTGAATATCCAATGGAGATGATAAGCAGTTTATTTTCATCCTTTGCCCGTTGCAGGGCTTTTTCACCCCAGGGGAGCCAATGAACGGGGTTTTTGGCATGCTGGAGCAGGTAGGGACTTGTTTCGTGTATGAGTTCGTTTTGATGGGTTGGATGAGCTGTCATGAGGTAGTTTTAGTAAATCTTGGACCGCAAAACTACTAAAAATGCGTTCATGCTACCGATGGAGTGCCTTGGTATTGGCTTGTGATTGCTACAATTTTTCATGTTTATTTACCTCTTCAAATGGCAGATAAACCTTAGTTTTACAGTTTAAAGTTCGTAAGCATATGATGAAAAAATCCCTTTGGCAAACAGGTGTTATCTTGTTGTTTACCATAATGTTGTCGCTTCAGCTTACCGCGCAATCCACTGTTTTTGTCAGTTTAAATGGCGGACTTAGCGTGCCCGTTCTGAAATTTGCGTCCAACAATCCCGAAGACGGAAGTTTTGCCAACCCGGGGGTGAGTTTTGGTGGCGAGGCTGTCTGGTATTTTCGCCCACATTGGGGAGTTGGTATAGAAGCTAACGTAAATAACAACCCGCTTGATGTTAGTGCTTTAACCCAAGAAAAGTTGAATGAAGATCCCTTCCTTGAAGAGTTGTCCATTCGGGCAGAATCTTTCCGGACTACCACGGTCACTGCCGGAGTATATGGAAAATATCCCCTGAATTCCCGCTTCTCGTTGGGTGGCAAAATCATGGCCGGATGGATCAGGTGTGAGACGGCCTACCAACTCTATCGCACGCAGTATTATCAGGTTGGGCCTACCTATTATGAAATTACTTCTTCCCGTGATGACGCGTTTTTGGTTGTGCCCGGCGTCGGAATCACTTATTTATTTCCACGGGGCATTGGCTTTAAATTGGAAGGAGAATATGTCAGTAAACAAATGGCTTTTCCTTTTCAAACCAGCCAGGGGTTGGTGAATAAAGAACGACAGGTAAGTTATTTCCAGGTGATGTTGGGGTTGGTTATCGGGATTTAGGGTTCAAGGGTTCAAGGGTTCAAGGGATCAATGGATCAATGGATCAATGGATCAATGGATCAATGGATCAATGGATCAATGGATCAAAGGTTCAAGAGTTCAAGAGTTCAATGGATCAATGGATCAATGGATCAATGGATCAAAGGTTCAAGGGTTCACCCCGAAGGCTTTTAGGGCATGGGGCAAAGGGTCGGGTGGACAAGGGTTCAGGAATTCGGGAGTTCAATATTTGAGTCCACTCCGAAAAGCCATTCAGGCATAAAATGGTTGATAAAATTACTTCGATATAAAATTTTCTCACATTGAATAGAAAATGCAAAATGCAGATAGGCAAAACTTTATATAAATAAGACTCTGCGGTACTTTGCGAAAAACTCCGCGAGCTTTGCGGTTAAAAATTTGATTAATACTTATCGGAGTAGACTCATATTTTAGTTTTATCCGGTTTGGTTATTTTGTTGGTGTTGATATCCCGAAGGGATTATATGTTTATAGATAGAATTGGCACAATAAATTATGCGACCCCGACGGGGTCGAACAATAAATTCCTCAAATTATGGATTCCCGAATCCTTCCGCCTGGGAATGAATTCCGGGGCTAATTGTCATGCGTACCTACGGTACTTTTGGCTCTATCCTCCTAACTTCGGACTCCCTACTTCCGACTCCCGACTTCGGACTTCCAACTAATCAACATACAGATATCAAGGATACAACACATACTTATCTCTAATCAACCTGAAATTATCTAGGCCCGGTTTCCAACTTGCTTTGATTTCTTCCTCGGTCATGCCCTCAATGATTTGTTGTCGCAGTAGGTCGGTGCCTGCCAGTTTTTCAAAATAGTTGGTGAAAAAGTTCTTCTTGTCTTTGGCGGCTTGGTAGGCTGTAATAAGCCACGTCAGTTGGATGGACGGGTCGTTTTTGGTCAGGTTTTCCGCGTATCCGGTCAGCATTTGTCCGTTGCATTGTTGTCCTTCAAATTTGGGATGCAGGCTCATGCCCGGAATGCTTTGGGGAGTAAACATAAAACTGCCCAGAAACATGTCGGGACTGCCGTATATCTGGAATGGGAGCGTGGTTCCCCGTCCAATGCTTACCTGAGTTCCCTCAAACAAACACAGCGAAGGGTAGAGGTAAACCGATTGCCAATTGGGTAAATTGGGACTGGGTTTCACGGCCAGCTTTACCACCATGTTGTGGGTGTATCCGGCCATTGGAATTACTTGAAGTTTTAATTGGTTAGCTTTATTTATCCAACGTTCACCTATCACCATGCGCGCATATTCGCCCAACGTCATGCCATCGGCAATGGGAACAGGATGCAGGCCAACAAAGGAGCTGTAGGCCGTATCTAAAATGGGACCATCAATCAGATAGCCGTTGGGGTTGGGACGGTCGAGAATCATCATGGATACGCCATTATCGGCGCATGCCTCCATCACATAAGTCATGGTACTGACATAAGTATAGAAACGTACCCCCACATCCTGCAAATCGAAAACTACCCAGTCGATGTCTTTTAAATCGTCGGGGGTAGGTTTTTTGTGGTTGCCATAGAGCGAAATCAGTGGAATTCCGGTGGCAGGGTCGATTCCATCGTTAATAAGTTCGCCGGCATCTGCATTTCCACGAAAGCCATGCTCAGGACAAAATATTTTTTCGATACGGATGCCGTATGTGAGCAAAGTGTCAACTAAATGTTGCTCTCCAACCCGGGAAGCTGCATTGGCCACCAAAGCAACACGTTGATTTTGTAGTAATGGAAGATATAAATCAAATTGTTGAGAACCTGTTGTAATATCTTGATAATCCACAAGTTTAATTGATTCCTGCGCATGACCGCAACCGGCAAATACCAACGAGGTAAATAAAACTAACACCAACCCATTGAAACGCTTCATATAACTTTGCTTTTGTTAAATTTGTGCCCATTATGGCAGCACCTTCATTTGCATATTTTTTTGCCCGACGCATCTCTTCCCGACAATCCGACAACCTGTCGCGACCCGTGGTGCGTATCTCGGTGGTGAGCATTGCGTTGGGTGTGATGTTTATGCTGTTGAGCGTGGCCATTGTGGTGGGCTTTCAGCATAGCATCAGCGACAAAGTTACAGGCTTTACTTCACATCTGCAAGTGGTGCCTTTCGACAACAACGAGTCGCTGGAAGGTTCGCCGGTGGAAGTGAATACTACTTTTGTTAAGCAACTGAAGTCCAACCCTGAGATAGCGCATATCCAGTTTACGGGTCGTAAAGCCGGGGTTATCAAAACGGAAGACCAAATTCAAGGGATTGTTTTTAAAGGGGTTGGAAGCGACTACGATTCCACTTTTTTGATTGGCGCTCTCACCGCGGGGCATTTTCCCAACCTGAACAGTGGAGAGAAAAGCAACGAGGTGCTGATTTCGCAGATGTTGGCCAACAAGTTGCATTTGAAGCTGGGCGACGATGTGCGCATTTGGTTTGTACAAGAAAACGAGGTGCAGACTCGTGGTCGCAAGCTGGTGGTTTCAGGCATTTACAATACAAGCCTGGAGGAATTCGACCAAACCTATTTGATTGGCGATTTGCGACACATTCAGAAACTCAACGACTGGACTGATGACCAGGTAGGTGCCGTCGAAATTAATCTTGTGGATCCAAAACGCATTCGTGAGACAGCCTTTGAACTTTATCGTCAAATCCCTTACAACCTGAACATTGTCACCGTTCTGGATGCTTTTCCACAGATATTCAACTGGCTCGATTTGTTGGACATGAATGTGGTGGTTATTCTCACCCTACTTATGTTGGTGGCCTCCATCACGTTGGTTTCTACCTTGTTGATTATCATCATCGAACGTACCGCCATGGTAGGTCTTCTCAAGGCGTTGGGCGCTTCCAACGGACTGATTCAGCGTATCTTTCTGATAAAAACGGGAAAGTTGATACTGCAAGGTATGTTCTGGGGTAACCTGCTGGGTTTGGTGTTTATTCTGGTACAGGATCAATTCCGGTTGATTAAACTCTCAGCAGAATCCTACTACATTGATTATGTACCTGTGGAGTTTGATTTTATGACTTGGCTGATGTTGAACGGAGGAATTCTTCTGGTTACCTTTGTGGTGCTGGCCATTCCCGCCTATACCATAACACATATTTCCCCGGCTAAAGCCCTTCGTTATTCGTAATCAGTAAGTTTTTTTGGCCGTATTAAAAATTATCCGCTTCATTGCGAGAAAATATTAGTGAATTACATTGAATTGTTTAGCTTTGTGAAAGAGATTAAGCCATGAATTCAATACAAAAGACGATTTTCCTGCTCGCAGCCATTTTGATGTGGTCGGCTTTACCTGTTGTAGCTCAGCAGGTTGGAACTCCTTTTGTAAGAAATTTTGAACGATCGGATTATCGTGCAGGGTTTCAAACCTGGTCCATTGAACAAGGCGATAATGGTATGATGTACTTTGGCAACAATAATGGATTGTTGGAATACGACGGCATCGACTGGACCGTTTACCCGCTGCCAAATAATAGTATTGTAAGAGCCATATGTAGTGGAAAAGGGGATGTGCTTTACACGGGTGGGTTCAACGAAATAGGGTATTTTGAATTGGGGAAGATGGGTGGAGCCTCCTTTGTAAGCTTGTTGTCATTGGTACCCGAAGAGAACAGGGATTTTGGTGAAATTTGGAAAATATTCGTTCACCCCGATGGCGTTATCTTTCAATCGTTTTACCAATTGATGATTTATAAAGATAATGAAATCAAGGTAATTGAGGCGCCTTATTCGTTTCACTTTTCTTTTTTGGTTAACGGTGAGTATTATGTTAACGACATGAAAAATGGGCTTTTACGTTATTCCATGGGAGAACTTTTTCCGTTGGTTGGCATGGAGAAGCTTGTGGGCACCGAAATATGGGCAGTACTGCCTTTTGAGAAAAAACTCATGATTGCCACCGCTTCCCGTGGAATTTTTCTTTACGATGGCAATTCACTTACCGAGTGGGATACCGAAGCCAACCGTATTTTGAAGGAGCAGCAAATCTACAGTGCCATTCAATTGAACCCCGAAGGCTTTCAAGGTGAGTTGGCTTTTGGAACCATTCAAAGCGGCCTGATGATCTGCGATTTGGATGGAACCCCAATTCAAGAACTGAGTTGGGAAGACGGACTTCAAAACAACACCATATTATGCATGGCCATGGATAGCTACAATAATTTGTGGCTTGGTACCGATCATGGCATCGATTATATTGAAATGAACTCTCCGCTTACCCGATTGTCATACAATTACGGCTTAAGCACCGGATATACAGCCATTATTTTTGACGGAAAGCTATATCTGGGCACCAATCAAGGGCTTTTTTACATGGACTGGGATCAGCTTCGAAATGGACTGTTTCACTCCAAGCCCTTTCAACTGGTGGATCAAACCCAAGGGCAGGTTTGGACTCTGGAGGATATTGATGGAACACTTTTTTGCGGTCACAACAGCGGAACATATATCGTGGAAGGGGCCAAGGCCACCCAAATTAGCGATGCTGCGGGAGGTTGGACCTATTTGCAGCCCTCCGCTGCCTCAAAAAAAGTAATTGGCGGTACTTACGACGGACTTATCCTTTTTGAAAAGGTAAATGACCGTTGGGTATATTCGGGACGCATTGCCGGTTTTTCTGAATCCTCGCGCAGCCTGGCTTTTGATACGGATGGTTCGCTTTGGATGGCGCACGGCATGAAGGGGCTGTTTCATCTTTGGATAAATCCAACATATGACTCTGTTGTCAAAATTGATTTCTACAACTGCGAAAACAGTCCCTTGAACAGCTATGCCGTGAACATGGCTTCCACCACAGATGGAATTGTATTCAATAGCGGTGAAAGTTCCTATCGGTTCAACAAAAAGGCCAAAGAATTTGAGCCTTTCCCACCACTCGTTCAGTATATAAAAGGTTTGACGATTAATTATTTAAAAGAAGATTCAAAGGGTAACTATTGGTATTTTGCAGAAAATCGAACGGGAGTGCTACGAAAACAAGAAGATGGTGCATTTAACAACATCGATCTGCCTTTCAGACGACTGGATCACACATTCGTCAACGGATTTGAGTTTGTATATCCCTTTGATGAGGAAAATGTTTTTTTTGGCACAGAGAAAGGTTTTGTACACTACAATCCTTCATTTAAAAAGAATTATACGTATCCGTTTCAAACATATATACGCAAGATGCAAACATATAACCCCGATTCGCTGATACCCGTCACAGGTCGTATAGAAAAAGGGGTTATCCGCTTGCCATTCAGCAACAACGGAATCGATTTTAGTTTTTGTGCCAATGACTTTGAAAACTCGTCATCAAATTTGTTTTCCACCCAGTTGGAAGGTTTTGATCAGAAGTGGAGTGAATGGCATCCGCGACATTCCCGTGAATTTACCAACCTTTATGAAGGTGTCTATACTTTTAAGGTAAAGGCTAAAAATATTTACGGAACCATTTCTGAACCGGTGGAGGTGGAGTTCACCATCTTGCCTCCATGGCAGCGTACTTTCATCGCATTTGTGCTATATGTTCTTATTGCTTTGTTGTTTATTGTTCTTGGTATCCGATGGTTGATGATTCGGTTTGAGAAGACCAAGAAACGAAGTGCAGAACAGCAGAAGGAGCTTTTCAGAAAAAAGGAAGAGGCCCTGCAACGTGAAGCACTGGAGGCTGAAAAGCAAGTAATTAAGCTTAGAAACGACAAGCTAAGGGAAGGAATTATAAAAAAGGACATGGAATTGGCCAATGCCACAATGAATACATTGCACAAGAACGAAACTATGATCAGCATTAAGAAAGAGCTGAACAAAATTTCTAAAAATCTGGATAGCAACCAAAGCTACCCGATTCAGCACCTGATAAGAAAAATAAACAAAGAAATAGACAACGAAAATCAGTGGAAAGTTTTTGAAACGCATTTTGAAAATGTACATGAAGCTTTCCTAACGCGTATAAAAACAGCCTACCCCGAACTCACACCCCGGGAGCTGAAACTATGCGCCTACCTGCGCATGAACATCTCCAGCAAGGAAATTGCCGTTTTGATGAATATCTCCACACGTGGCGTTGAAATTAGCAGATACAGGCTAAGAAAGAAATTCGACCTGTCGCGCGACGAAAACCTGACAGATTTTATCCTTTCATTTTAGTACCATTAGCACCATTTGATTAAGAATGGGTTAATGTTTTTGTTGATGAATAGCATTACAAAATATATTATACTGATATTCAGTATAATACAAATGCATTGATGTATTATTGATGTAATGAAAAACATGGTGTGTTGTATTTTTGATGCAGCTAATTAATTGACTTACCCTTACTTATGGATTTTCTTTGTGATGAAATTAAGTTTTCTGCAATCGATATAAATCAATTAAATGTGAATTAATGTTAAAAATTTCATGCTCATGACAAAACGTTACTCGATTTTTCTAATGATGTTGCTGTTGATTCCCTGGCAGAGTTTTGCCCAGGGAACTTCCGTACGGGGTGTTGTCATTTCATCCGAAGATCAGTTCCCCATTCCGGGCGTTACTGTATGGATAAAAGGAACCACCAACGGCACAACCACCGATATCGACGGAGTGTACGTTCTTGATAACGTACCTGCTCAATCGGTGATGGTTTTCTCCTATGTAGGAATGAAAACACAGGAATTAACTTTGCAGGATGGCCAATCCGTCTTGGATGTTACTTTGGATCCGGATATATCACTACTCAATGAAGTAGTGGTGATTGGTTACGGTACTGTTAAAAAGAAAGACGTAACAGGTGCTGTATCGGTGGTTGATTCAAAAACCATCACCAGACTTAATCCTACAAAAGTTGAACAAGCCCTGCAAGGAACGGTTTCGGGGGTTAATGTAACCGAACAATCGGGCTCTCCCGGGGCAGGCCTCAACATCCGCATCAGAGGTATTTCAACCAACGGTGATGCGGCTCCCGTTGTTATCATCGATGGATATCAGGGTGATTTGAATACCTTGAGTCCCAACGATATCGAAAGTATCACCGTGCTTAAGGATGCACAGGCAGCCATCTACGGAACTGTGGGTGCCAACGGTATCATTTTGGTTACAACCAAGTCAGGTAAAAGAAACACAGCAACTACAGTTTCGGTAAACAGCTCTTCGGGAATGCAGGAAACTACCCGAAAATTGCCTGTACTTAATGCCACAGAATATGCTACCATATTAAATGAGAGCTATGCGGCCAACGGTCAGGATTTGCCTTTTCCCGATATTTCAGGTTTGGGAAAAGGAACCAACTGGCAGGATGCACTTTTCTCAAAAAACCCCATTTTCGACAATAATTTCAGTGTCTCAGGTGGTTCAGAGGGAATGAATTACTCCATTAGTGGTTCCGATCTTCGTCAGCAAGGTATCATTGGTGATGATAAAGCCGAATACGACCGTACCACAGCCCGCCTGGGCATGGGTGTTGACTTAAGCAAATGGCTCAAGTTCAATTCTACCTTGATATATTCCCATGTAAACCGTACCTCATTCAACGATTTTGGATTGGGTTCGGTACTTTTCAATGCCATCAATATGCCGTCTACAGTGCCTGTTTATCAGGAAAATGGCGACTATTTTTTGGCTCCTGCCAACCTGGGTATTGAAATTATTAATCCCATGCAGCAAATAGCCAATACATACAACTCCTATGGAATGAATAAGTTGAATGGTAACTTTGGTCTCACTGCCAGTTTCGCAAGTCACTTTACCGCAACCGCCCGTATGGGGTTCAACTCTGCTTATGCCAACTACAAGTCATTTTCCAAGATTGTTGATTATGGTGGAAAGGTGTTTGACGTAACACGTAGCAGCGTATACCAAAGCAAAGAAAATTTCAATGACTACACTTTTGATGCATTCCTTAATTATGACAATACTTTCAGGGATGCGCATCATGTAACCGGAACTTTTGGTACTACCGTATATAAAACCTGGGGAAGTAATCTCAACGCTACCGGTTTTGATATTCCCAACAACTCCTGGGAATACGCCGACATTTCTTTGGCTAACGGGTTAAACACCTCCAAAGCCACCGGAAGTTGGAATTATGATCAACGCAGGTTGTCGTATTTCGCCCGTGCTCAGTACGATTACAAAGGTCGCTACTTGGTTTCTGCCATGCTTCGTCGTGATGCGTCTACCAAATTTGGCCCTGACAACGCAGTGGCCTATTTCCCGTCCGCAACATTAGGTTGGATTATTTCTGATGAAAATTTCATGAAACCTTACGCAAAAATTGACCTGATTAAAGTGAGAATGAGTTATGGTTTCCTTGGTTCAGATAAAATCGGTGATTATGGCTATATCTCCTTGTTGAATGGCGAAGGTACCTATGTTTTAAATGGCAATCTGGTTAATGGTGTAGCCGTTGGCAAAACACCTAACCCCAAAATCAAATGGGAGCAATCAGAGCAATTTGATGCCGGTTTCGATTTGTCATTCTTAGAAAACAAAATTGAGATAACATCTGACTACTTTGTTAAAACCACCAACGACTTGTTGATTTCAGATGTGCCCGTTTCCGGAATTTTAGGCACTTCAGCTCCTGGAGCAAGCGGTCCAACAGTAAATGCAGGTACCGTGCGCAACAGCGGGGTAGAGTTTGCCATTGCTTATCGAGGAAATATCACCCGTGATTTAACTTTTAGGTTAAACTACAATTTTACTGCCCTTAAAAATGAAGTACTTGAAGTAAATAACGGTACCGGCGTTGTTGAAGGTGGTAGTTTTGGCGTAGGTCAGCCCATGCCGGCGCGCATGGAAGTAGGACAGCCCATTGGTTATTTCTACGGATACAAAACCGATGGTTTGTTCCAAACACAGGAAGAAGTAGATGCCCATCCATCACAAACAGCTTTGGGCGCTCCGGCTTCACCCGGTGATATTCGTTTTGTGGATGTAAACGGAGATGGTGTATTAAATTCCGACGACCGCACCTATATTGGCGATCCCATTCCAGATTTCATTATGGGTTTGAATTTCTCGATGAACTACAAAAACTTTGATTTTGTAGCCTACGCTTTTGCCAGCATCGGAAACGACATCGTGAGAAATTACGAAAGGGCACAACCCAATGTAAATCGACTTAGCTCAACCCTCGATCGCTGGACAGGACCCGGTACAAGCAATACCGTGCCGCGCGTAACCACAGCAGCTACAGCCAATAATATTTTCTCTGAATATTTTGTAGAGGATGGTTCTTACCTCAGACTTCAACGCATTTCGCTTGGATACAAAATTCCTGAAAATATTACCCAGAAAGTGAAGATTAAGAATATCAGGTTCTTCGTAGCGATAAATAATTTGTTTACCCTCACCAAATACACAGGTTTTGATCCTGCTGCCAGCAGTGGAAATCCCATTGGCGGAGGCTTCGACTCCGGATTTTACCCTGCCTCACGGACCTATTGGTTTGGATTTAACATCAACATTTAATACTTGAACAATGAAAAAATACAGTATCAATAAAATAATTTTCTCAGGGTTGCTGGCCTTATCGCTCATCGTCTTCTCATGTAGCGATAAGTATGTAGAGGTTACTCCTGAGTATTCCATCAACTCCGAAAACTACTTCAACTCGCCGGACGACTACTACTATGCTTTGGTAGCCACCTACGATTTGCTGCAGACTACCTATGCCAACGCCATCCTGGGTGAAATAGCCTCCAACAATACCCTTTGTGGCGGTGAAAGCCCAACAGATGTAATCGGCTGGCAACAAGTGGACGACATGATTCAAACACCCACCAACAGCAACCTCAAAGATATTTGGGATTGGATGTTTGCCGGTGTACAACGTGCCAACTATTTCATGGAATTCAAAGATAAAATAGACTTTGAAGGCAGAGAATCCATGATTGGTGAAGTACGCTTTTTAAGAGCCTACTACAATTTCGAATTGGTAAAATGGTTTGGTCCCATTCCATTTAAAGTGGATGCACGCTTTAAATTGGGCGACGAAACAACCATTCCAAGATATCCCGTTTCGGAAGTTTATGCCCTGATAGAAGAAGACTTGATGTATGCCGAAAGTGTACTTCCTGTTTCTCAAAGCGAACTGGGCCGTGCCACCAAAGGTGCCGCTCAAGCCTTGCTTGGAAAAGTTTATTTGTATCAAGACAAATTTGCCGAATCAGCTGAAGTACTCGAACGGGTAATTACACAAGGTCCATATTCATTGGTTGATAATTACAATTCAATTTTTGAAGAAGAAGGTGAAAATGGCCCCGAATCGGTATTTGAAGTTCAATACACCGATGCCGAAGGTGCCGGATTTGGCTGTTTGCAATGCAGCGAAGGTAATGTGGCTGTTGGATTTAGTGGTGTACGTGGATATGTAGGACCCTATTTTTCGTCCGGATTTAGTTTCAACGTGCCTGTACAAGAGGCTGTTGACCAGTTTGAACCCGGTGATTTGCGTAAAGGAGTTACTATTTTAGATATCGTTGCCTGGGCCGATTCCACTGGAGCTGAATATACCACAGGCAACGAACACACCGGATATTTCAATAGAAAATATTTACCCCGCACACGCAGCGAAAATGCACAAAACGACCTCAACCTAACCAACCCCAACAACTACAGAGCTATTCGCTATGCAGATGTATTGTTGATGGCTGCTGAGGCCAATAACAGAGGCGGAATTTCTGATGCCAAAGCGCAGGAATACCTCAACATGGTGCGCCGTCGTGCCTTTGGTGACAACAACCACGATATCACTTTCAACGGAGCCGCTCTAACCGATGCCATCTATCACGAGCGCCGTGTGGAACTGATGGGTGAAGGAATTCACTTCTTCGATTTGGTGAGAACTGGAAGAGCTGCCGGACAAATTGATGGATTTGTGGTAGGAAAAAATGAGGTGTTCCCTGTACCCATTGAAGAAATTGAATTTTCAAATGGCAACTGGAGTCAAAATCCCAATTATTAATCCAAAACTTTAAAAGATGAAACTATTGAAAAATTTAGCAGTTTTTATCCTTGTTCTGATGGTTGCAGGTTCTTGCAAGAAGGATATCGATAATCTGAAAGTATTGGATAATGTAACTGCTCCAACAAATGTAAGTGCTATTTTTGATATCACACAAGATACGACCGGAATGGTCACCATTATTCCTGCTGCCGAGGGAGTTACGGAATATTATATCACCTTTGGTGATGTGGTTGACGAAAAAGCTACCGTTTACGGACTTACCGAAGAAATAACCCACGCATATGCCGAAGGTGTTTACACAGTTGGTATAACCGCATCGGGTATTACAGGCCTTACCTCTAAAATTGAGAAAGAAATCACTGTAACCTTTATTCCTCCTGAAAATCTGGTGGTAAGCATTGTGCCGGACGCTACCAATCCAAAAACCATTTCCGTTTCGGCCACTGCCGACTATGCCACCATCATGGATATTTATTTTGGTGAAGACGCAGGGGAGGAGCCTGCTCATGTGCTTCCCGGAGAGGCTGCTTTGCACACTTATGCCGAAGCAGGTGATTATGTGGTACGTGTAATTGCCAAAAACGGTGGTGCATCAACTGCTGAATACAGCGAAACCATCACCATTTCATCGGCCTCCGATCCGGTAACGTTGCCCATTGATTTTGAATCGTTTACTGTAAACTACGCCTTCTCCGATTTTGGTGGTGCCGTAGCTTCTGTCATCGACAATCCTGATCCATCAGGCATCAATAGTAGTGATCGTGTGGCTCAATTTGTTAAACCCGCCGATGCGGAAACATGGGCTGGTACACTTCTTACGCTCCAATCACCCATTGATTTCAGTGCCAAGAAACTATTCAAAGTGAAGGTTTGGTCGCCGAAGACGGATGCCATCGTTAAACTGAAAATTGAGAATCTTGACAATGCGGACATCAATGCAGAAATCGATGCCGTGACTACCACATCCAATGCCTGGGAGGAGTTGACCTTTGATTTTTCGGGTATTGACTTTACTCAAAGCTATCAAAAAGTGGTGATATTCTTCGATTTCGACAATCCAGGCGACGATGCCATATACTATTTCGACGATATTCGTCAGGCTACGTCAGCACCTTCTACTGGTATTGTAGGCACCTGGAAAATTGCTCCTGAAGCCGGATCGTTGGGTGTAGGACCCGAGTTAGGCGATATTTCCTGGTGGGCTATCGATGCTGCCGGAGTGGAGGCAAGAGCTTGTTTCTATGACGATGAATATGTATTTGGTGCAGATGGTTCGTTTATGAACGTATTGGGTGCCGAAACCTGGGTTGAAGGCTGGCAAGGCGGTTCCGATGCTTGTGGAACTCCCGTTGCACCTCACGATGGTTCTAATCCTGCCACCTATGTTTACGATGCCGGAGCCAATCAAATCACCCTTAATGGTGTAGGTTCCTATCTGGGAATTCCCAAGGCATATAACGGAGGAGAATTAACCACTCCTGCCGATGCTCCCGAATCCATCACTTACGACATCACCCTATCTGATGACGATACTCGCATGACCGTAGATATTAATGTAGGCGGTGGATGGTGGAGATTCATCATGGTGAAAGAAGGAACTGTGGTAAGTTCACCACTTGATGGTAGTTGGAGCATGGCTCCCGAAGCCGGATCTATGGGTGTTGGCCCTGAATTGGGCGACATTTCCTGGTGGGCCATCGATGATGCCGGAGTAGCTGCCAGAGCTTGTTTCTATGATGACGAATATGTATTCGGATCCGACGGCTCATTCAGTAACGTATTGGGTGCCGAAACATGGGTTGAAGGATGGCAAGGTGGCGGTGACGCTTGTGGCGCACCTGTTGCTCCCCACGATGGTTCCAATGCTGCCACATTTGTTTATGATGAAGCCGCAGGTACCGTTACCATCAATGGGTTAGGGGCATACCTGGGCATTCCCAAGGCATATAACGGAGGCGAATTAACCACTCCTGCCGATGCTCCCGAATCCATTACCTACGACATTACCCTTACCGAAGAAAATACCAGAATGACCCTGGATATCAATATCGGCGGTGGTTGGTGGAGATTTATCCTCGTTAAAAACTAGAAAAAAGTAAAAACATGAAAAAGATTAAATACATATTACCTATTCTGGTCGGGCTACTCTTCACCTTGAACAGTTGCCAGGAAGACCAATTTGAAATGGGCGATCTTGTGGCTCCTACAAATGTAAATCTGACCTATCAGATCGTGGGTGCCGACGATGCCAACCCTTATGGAGATGGTAGTGGAATGGTTAATTTTACTGCTACTGCTGATAACGAAATCACTTACCGGTTTCATTTTGATGACAATGGAGACGATACCATTACTTCAAGTGGTAAATCACTGCATCGTTTTTCAACTTCAGGTGTAAATACCTACAACGTGTCGGTGTTTGCCATTGGAACAGGTGGGATTTCTACCAGTATAACGACTCAAATTACCGTTTTGTCTGAGTTTGAAGATCCGGAAGCTGAGCTTTTCCTCACGGGCGGAAGCACCAAAACTTGGTATTGGGCAGCCGACCAGCTGGGGCACCTCGGTTTGGGACCCAACGATCAGGTTTATGAAAATGGAAGCGAAACCTACGATGCATGGTATGCGGCTGCTCCATGGGAGAAATCTGAGTCGTCGTTGTATGAATGCGAATTGGTGTTCTCCAACGAATCAGGGAAGGTAACCTTTGAGCAAATTAATCCCACGGGTGAAGCCTTTATTCAAGGACTTTATTCTGCCGAGCTTGGGCTGGGAGACGAAGGAAGTTATCCTTTCGATATCGCCGGCGTAAAAACCGTGACATTTAGTCCTTCAAATTCTATTGCTACCGTTGCTGGTCAATATCGTGGTACTACCATGACGTTCTCCAATGGTGGTTTCATGGGATTCTACGCGGGATCAAGTCAATACGAAATCATTGAGGTAACAGAAAATATCCTCAGAGTAAGAATGGTACAAGCCAACGAACCTATGTTTGCATGGTACCACATCTTTACCAATGTTAAACCCATTCAGTAGTTATTAAAAGACAAATTTGGTTTGTGAATTGGTTGGTCGATGAAGACAGTCGTTGTAGCAAGGGATTAAGCACCCTTGTTGCAGCGTCTGTTGGAGACCTAAATCAAAACCCTAGAATAAGTTTGTTTTAGAATATAAAATAATAATAAGTTCGACAACCCTAACTCAAAGAAAATGAATTTTTTAAAAAATATTTCACTTCGTGTGAAGCTAACAACCATCACAGCCACCGTGGCCGTCCTGGCTCTTTTTGGGGGTTGCGACAAAAACAATGATCCGTCGTTTACAGCGGATTTTACCTATTCCTTTAAAAACGACAACACAGTGGAATACGTAAATGCCTCCGAGGGTGAATACTATTCCATGATTTGGAACTTCGGGAATGGTAACAGTGATACCACCACCAATAAAAAAGAAACTTTCAGTGTTTATTATCCCGTGGCCGGAGATTACGATGTTTCGTTACGTCTGACCGACTACAATGGAGGCAGTACTTCAGTAAGTAAAACCATTACCATTGCCACTACCGAAATTCAGTTGTCATTTACTGCTGAAATAGATCAGAATAACCCCAATTATGTTACGCTTATCAACACTTCAACAGGTCAATACGACTCTTTCAGCTGGCATTATCGCACAGAGATAATCAACGATGAAATGGAATATACGGCCTATTTCCCGTTTGAAGGGAATTACGAAATTGAATTGGTGGTCAACATCGGTACTGATAGTTTCTCCCAAAGTAAATTTGTAAATATTCTTCAAGACGATCCTAACTATATCCCTAACCTAACCTTGGTTTGGTCGGATGAATTTGATGGATCATCAGTAAACACAAACAACTGGACCTTCGAAACCGGAGACTCCGGATGGGGCAATCAGGAACTTCAAAACTACACCAATGGCAACAATGCCGAAGTGGTGGACGGGAATTTGATTATCACCGCCAAAAAAATCAACGACAACACAACTGTAGGATCCTATACTTCGAGCCGAATGGTGACCCTGGGCAAACAGGAATTTCAGTACGGAAAAATGGAAATTCGTGCCAAATTACCCTCCGGTCGCGGTATTTGGCCTGCCATCTGGATGCTGGGCAGTAGTATCAGCAATGTGGGCTGGCCTGCTTGTGGCGAAATGGATATCATGGAATATGTGGGTTACCAGCCCGATATTGTCCATTCTACCGTTCACACCACTGCCGGTAGTGGAGCAAATGGAAGCGGAAGCTCCATGAGTCTGCCTACCTGTGAAGAGGAGTTTCACATATATGGTGTGTTGTGGACAGAGGAAAAGCTGGTCTTCTATGTGGATGACATCGACAATGTGGTACATACCTATGCCCCCGCGGTGAAAACTGCCGAAAACTGGCCCTTCGACAATCCTGCCTTCTTTATCCTCAACATTGCTGTTGGTGGCACATGGGGTGGAATTGAGGGTGTTGACAATTCTATTTTTCCACAAACCTTGGAAGTGGATTATGTGCGTGTATATCAGGAAGTAAAATAATTTCGACATGAAGCTGAAAATTCTATTGGCAGGGATTACCATGCTTGGGCTGTTCGGTTGTAAGAACATCCGTCAACAAGATTCGGGTGACCCCGATGACCTGAATTATCAACTGGTCTGGCAAGACGAGTTCGACTATACCGGACTTCCCGACAGCACCAAATGGCAATTCGATACTGAAGGAAATGCCGCCGGCTGGGGAAATAATGAAGCCCAATATTATACGGAAGCCGATAGCAGCAATGCATGGGTGGAAAACGGAATCCTTAAAATCACTGCTAAAAAGGAAAGCTTTGAGGGTAAGGACTATACCTCAGCGCGATTGATGACCGCTGCTGACTGGCAGTACGGCCGCATTGAAACCCGTGCCAAATTACCCGATGGAAGAGGCACATGGTCGGCCATATGGATGATGCCCGGTGGTTGGACATTTAAAGATGGCAACTGGCCTGATATCGGCGAAATCGATATCATGGAACATGTAGGTCACGAAACTGGAATCATCCATGCATCTGCCCATTCAAAGGACTACCAATGGCAGAAGCAAACCCAGCAAACAGCTACCATCTTTGTGCCTGATGTGGACACCAAATTTCGCACATACACCCTGGAATGGACACCCGAATTGCTCACAGCTTATGTGGACGACAGCCTGTATTTTAAATATCAAAACGAGGGGTTGGGTGAAACCAAATGGCCTTATAACAAGCCATTTTATCTCATATTGAATGTGGCCGTAGGCGGTGCCTGGGGCAGTTTGAACGGAATTGATACCACAGCTTTCCCCCAAACCATGGAAGTGGATTTTGTAAGGGTTTATCAAAAAAAATAATATCATGAGCAACCAACGTGGTGGATATGTGGTACTCATCTCTCTGATTGTAGCCTTGGGTGGCTTCCTCATGGGGTTTGATGCTTCCGTAATTTCAGGAGTGGTGAAATTTATCGAGCCTGAATTTGGGCTCACCAAAATTGAGCTGGGTTGGGCCGTAAGTTCGTTAACGCTTACAGCTACCCTCGCCATGATATTTGCCGGCGGGCTCAGCGACCGTTTTGGTAGAAAAAAATTGCTGCTGGTAGCTGCCTCCATGTATGCGGTATCGGCCATTGCTTCGGCTTTTGCACCCACTTTCACACTTTTGATAATTGCCCGCATGATCGGTGGGTTTGGCGTGGGTGCTTCGCTCATCATTGCGCCCATGTACATTGCCGAAATTGCGCCTCCCAAAATCAGGGGCACGATGGTGTCGTTCAATCAACTTAATATTGTACTGGGTATTTCGGCGGCCTTTTTCACCAATTACTTGATTCTGCAATGGGGACAGTCGGAGAGTTCCTGGGCACTTTCATTAAAATTTAGTGAATACAATTGGCGTTGGATGCTGGGATTGGAAGCACTTCCGGCAGTACTCTATTTCTTTGCTTTGTTTGCCGTGCCCCGCAGTCCAAGATGGCTCATTATGAAAGGCCATGAACAGGAAGCTCTCAAAACCATGAAAAAAGCTGTGGGAGACGTTCGTGCTCAAGAGGATGTAAAAGCCATCAAAGAAAGTCTTAATCAGGATGTTCATAAACAAAAGGCCTCACTTAAAGAGGTGTTTGTGAAAGCACTTAGACCCATGTTAATTATTGGAATTGTACTGGCCGTTTTGCAACAGTTAACCGGGATCAATTCGGTATTTTTTTATGCACCCATGATTTTTGAGCAATCGGGTTTGGGAACGGATGCCGCTTTTACTCAGGCCATTTACGTGGGGTTGGCCAACTTGATTTTTACCATCGCCGCCATGGCGCTCATCGATAAAATTGGACGAAAACCATTGCTTATCATTGGGGTTACCGGAATTGTGTTTTCCATGTTTGTGCTGGCTTATGGTTTTAATAACGCCACTTATCAAATAACCGAAGAAACCCTGTCCGGTGTGGCTACGCAAGTGAACAGCAGTCAATTGGCGCAGCTCTCCGATATAGTTTTCCATACCAAAGAAGAATTTATACTCGCTTTGCAGCAAACATTAGGCGAATCGGAAGCCATGCAATATGAGGCGAATATCCTACCCAAAGCCATTCAACTTAATTCCATGCTCATTTTATGGGCCATATTGGGGTTCGTGGCTTCGTTTGCCATTTCCATCGGCCCGGTGATGTGGGTGTTATTCTCCGAGTTGTTTCCCAATCGGGTGCGTGCCGTGGCCATTTCCTTTGTTGGCTTCATCAATTCGGTAGTAAGCTTTTTAGTTCAATTGGTTTTCCCGTGGGAGCTCGATAACCTGGGCACGTCCACCACCTTTTTAATTTATGGATTGTTTGCGCTGGCCGGACTCATTTTTATCCTCCTCAAAGTGCCCGAAACCAAAGGAAAATCTCTGGAGGAATTACAAACCATAGTTTTTAAAAATTCACAAGAAATAACCCAAGGCTGAAACCTACAAACTTCTCTTTAAGACAATGAAAAAGAATAACATATATATCGGAAAAAGCGAACTGAACACCCAAAAGCAGGGCGTGAACGGTCAGTTTGTTGAATTGGATGGCCAAAAGTATTACCGGATACAGAATTACCATGAGATGCCCGATTTCTTCATGAGTATTGTCAGCGATTCGGATCATTGGATGTTTATTTCAAGTAATGGTGCGCTGACTGCCGGACGAAAAGACCGCAACAACGCACTGTTTCCTTATTATACCGACGACAAAATACATGATTATAAGGGCATTACCGGTAGTCGGTCTTATTTTCTGGTGGAGAAATCGGATAAAAAACACCTGTGGTCACCTTTTACCGACGAATCTGCGAAATTTTACCAAATTACCCGCAATTTGTACAAAAGTATCTACGGGAATAGCCTTGTATTTGAGGAAGTTAACCACGACCTTAATCTCTGTTTCCGATATGGCTGGCACAACAGCGAGCAGTTTGGATTTGTGAAAAAATCTGTTCTTCAAAATCTATCCGCCACCAAAATAAAGGTGGAGGTACTCGATGGTATCCGCAATATCCTGCCTTATGGCATCGATTATGGCTTTCAAAACGAATACAGCAATTTGTTGGACGCCTACAAGAAAAATGAATTGGTGAAGGGAACCACCTTGGGATTGTTCATGCTGAGTTCCATACCCGTGGACAGAGCAGAACCAAGTGAAGCCCTGAAAACAACCGCCGTTTGGTCGTTGGGTCCGGACGAATCGTCCGCGATACTGATTTCGGATAAACAGGTGAACCTCTTCAAAAAGGGAGAAGAAGTGCTTCCTGAATATGACATAAAAGCTTCAAGAGGAGCTTATTATGTGCATACTTCCTTAATGTTGGATGCTAAAGCTGAAAATCATTGGTACACCGTGGCCGAAATACATTTGGGAACCACCGAAGTCGCCAACCTGAAACATGACTTGCTTCACACTGATAACATGGAAAGTCAGTTGTTGGCAGACATTGAAAAGGGCACCACCAATCTAATTAATATGGTGTCGAATTCCGATGGATTTCAGGTAACCAACACCACCTTATGTACCGCACGCCATTATTCCAACACCTTGTATAATATCATGCGTGGTGGGGTTTTTGCTAAAAATTATGAAGTTGAAACACAGGATTATGCACGTTATTTAAAACAAATTAATCAAACCATCGCCGAAAAATATGCCGGTTGGGTGTCGGAATTGCCCGCTCAAATATCCTATCCCGAACTACTCGAAAAAACCAAAGATACCCGAAACCCCGAACTGCTCCGTATTACGTACGAATACCTTCCGCTCACCTTTAGCCGCAGACATGGCGATCCAAGTCGTCCATGGAATCAATTTTCCATCGAAACCAAAAACGAGGATGGCAGTCTGAAGTACAACTACCAGGGCAACTGGCGCGATATTTTTCAAAACTGGGAGGCTCTGTGTTATTCCTATCCTGAATTTGTGGAAGGAATCATTTTAAAGTTTGTAAATGCTTCCACCATTGATGGTTACAACCCTTACCGCATCATGCGCGATGGCATCGACTGGGAAGCACCTGATCCACACGACCCATGGTCGTACATCGGCTATTGGGGCGACCATCAGATTATTTACCTTCAGAAATTACTGGAACTTTCTCACCAATTCCATCCGGGAAAAATAGATGAATTGTTGACAAAAAATCTTTTCACCTATGCCAACGTACCCTATCGGATAGTAACCTATGCCGATATTGTTAAGAATCCAAAAGACACCGTCCATTTTGATGAAGCATTGCATCACCGAATCGCCTCTGAAGTTACCCAACTGGGTGCGGATGCCCGACTGCTCAAAGATCAGGATGGAAAAGAAATTTACAAGGTTAACCTGACAGAGAAAATTTTGACCACCTTGCTTTCCAAAATGAGCAACTTTGTTCCCGAAGCGGGCATTTGGCTCAACACCCAGCGCCCTGAGTGGAACGACGCCAACAATGCTTTGGTGGGCAATGGTACGTCCGTGGTAACCCTTTACTATCTGCGACGTTTTCTCAAATTCTGGGAAGAACGATTTTCTCAATCTGCACATGATCAGTTGACAGTTTCGGAAGAAATGGCTGACTTATTTTATGAAATTCAATCCATCTACAACAATGGTTCTAAGCTCCTCATTGAAGGTTTTACCGATCAATACCGGAAAACAGTCACCGATGCTTTGGGTCGGGCACATGAGAAGTACAGAACCAACATCTATCACAACTCATTTTCCGGAGATACGGCCTCCATTCAGTTATCCGAGTTGATTTCCTTTTGTCAGGTTGCACTAAAATACGTGGACCAAACCATTCGCAAAAATAAACGGGACGATGGCTTGTATCACGCCTACAACCTGATATCTTTTCAAGAAAATGGCATTGCCATCCGCCATTTGTATGAAATGCTGGAAGGTCAGGTGGCCATTCTAAGTGCGGGAATACTCACTCCCGAAGAAAGTCTGGAGGTACTGGATGCCCTCAAGAAAAGCAAAATTTTCCGTGAAGATCAGTATAGTTATATGCTATATCCCAACCGCGAACTCCCTCGTTTTGAAGACAAAAACAACATCCCCGGCGACTTGGTGGTCCGGTCGGCGCTTTTTGCCCGTTTGATGAAAGATGGCAATCGTGAAATAATTAAGGTTGATCGGGAAGGCGGGGTGCATTTTAATGGCACATTTCGCAATGCAAGTGCTTTAAATGAGGCTTTGAATCAGCTGGAAAAAGACAAATACGGGTCGTTGGTTCAGAACGAAAGAACGCAGATACTGGATACCTACGAAAAAATATTCGATCACCAATCCTTCACAGGAAGGTCGGGTACTTTTTATGGATACGAAGGTCTGGGATCCATCTACTGGCACATGGTTTCCAAGTTGTTGCTGGCCACACAAGAGAGTTATCTGCGTGCCCTCGATCAGGGTGCCGATGTAGCCTTGCTGGGTCGTATGAAAGAGCATTATTACGAAATCAAGGCCGGAATCGGACTTTATAAATCGCCCGAATTGTATGGCGCATTTCCCACCGATGCGTACTCGCACACGCCTTTTGGTGCCGGAGTTAAGCAACCCGGACTCACCGGACAGGTGAAGGAAGACATCATCAGTCGCTGGGGCGAAATGGGCGTGAGGATCATAGGCGGAGAAATCATTTTTGAGCCTTCCTTGCTCAACAAAGAGGAGATATTAACTCGCCCGCGAACATTTGCATACCAATCGGTTGATGGCAATAAGCAAACCTTAGAACTTGCTGAAAATCAACTGGCTTTCACTTTCTGTCAGGTGCCCGTGGTTTATTCTTTTGCCGACATGCAACAAATAGCCATCACATACAGCAATGGTTTGGTGGACATCTACGATGGGAATACCCTGTACGAAGACTTTAGCCAACAAATTTTCGAACGCAATGGCCAGATCAAATTAATTGAAGTAATGACCAATAAGAACAAAAATGTCCTATAACAAAGAAAAAATAATGGCCCTCACGGGCGTTAATGCCCAAAACCTGAGTTTGGCAGAATTGAAAGATATTTTTCATCATACGTTGAGAGAACCCATGCACGGACTGTGCTTTAGTCCCTATGTGGAAAACCAAAAACCCGGCGACCAATTGACAGAAGATCAAATCCGTCGTCGCGTCGAAATTATCCAGCCACATACCCAATGGGTTCGTTCGTTTAGTTGTACCGAAGGAAATGAGCTGATACCGGCCATTGCCCGCGAGTATGGTTTAAATACATTGGTGGGTGCCTGGTTAGGTAAGGATAAGGAAATCAATGAAAAGGAAATTAACAGCCTGATCCAATTGGCTGAGGCGGGTCAGGTAGATATTGCCGTGGTAGGCAACGAAGTGATGTATCGCGGCGATTTGACTGAGGAGGAGCTTCTGGGATATATCCAACGGGTAAAAAGTGCGCTGCCCAAGCTCAAAGTAGGCTATGTGGATGCCTATTACGAATTTGAGTTCAGAACAAAAATTACTGAGGCCTGCGATGTGATTTTGGCCAACTGCTATCCCTTCTGGGAAGGATGCAGCATCGAATATTCGTTATTGTACATGAAAGACATGTATGCCAGAGCCCAAAAAGCAGCCAAAGGAAAGAAAGTGATTATTACCGAAACCGGCTGGCCCAACAAGGGAGAAAAATTTCACGGGGCTCAACCATCCGAGCAAAATGCGCTCATCTATTTCCTCAACACCCAACAATGGAGCAAGGAAGACGATATCGACATCTTTTATTTCTCCTCTTTCGATGAATCGTGGAAAGCCGATTCGGAAGGCGATGTGGGACCCTATTGGGGACTTTGGGATACCAACGAAAAGCTCAAATATTAGACAATTTTTACTGAAACGATAAATGATTTGAACATGAAAATAAGAAGAAAAACGGTGAGCCAAAGCTTATTCATTTCAACCCTGGGAATCATCCTGCTGATGGGCTTATGGGCATGTAACAATCAAGGTAAAACAAGTGAAAAAAGTATGGCAGAAACAAAGATAAAGAAAGATAGCCTCACCCAAAAACCAACCGATTTGCTCATGGGAACGGCCAAGGCTGTTTGCTATTCGGGATTCCGTACCGGTCAGCATCCCGACAGGGGCGAAGGTGCCGTGAATCCAAATTACGAGGAGGTTCTGGAAGATTTGCAGATTATTTCTGATATGGGATTTCCCTTGATCCGGATTTACGACAGTGGCGAAAATTCGGCACTCATACTTCGTGTAATCAAAGATAATAAATTGAACATCAAAGTGTTGTTGGGCGTTTGGCTACAAGCCGAATTGAGTAACCACCTCACCTGTGCCTGGCTTACCGAACCTATACCAGATGAGGAATTAATCGCCAACAAAGCATTGAACATTGAGGAAATCAAAAGAGGCATTCAACTGGCTAAAAAGTACGATACCATCGTGGTGGCAGTGAATGTGGGGAATGAAGCATTGGTAGATTGGAACGATCACAAGGTGGATACCGATACCATCATTTCTTATGTAAAAAGGGTAAAAAAAGCAATTAACCAACCGGTTACTGTGGCCGACAATTATAAATGGTGGGCCGATCATGGTCAAAAACTGGCCAAAGTGGTGGACTTTATGTCGTTGCATGTGTATCCCATCTGGGAAGACAAAGATATCAACGAAGGTTTGTCCTATTCCATCGAAAACCTCATGGAGGTGCGCCGTGCCATCCACAATACGCCCATGGTAATTACCGAAGCCGGCTGGACCTCCGTGGCTTCCGAATTTGGTCCGCGAGCTACCCCCGAAAAACAATTGCAGTACTACAACGAGTTCATGGACTGGAGTGCAAAGCACCATATCACCACCTTTTGGTTCGAGGCCTTTGATGAAGACTGGAAGGGCGATCCGCACGACATGATGGGTGCTGAAAAGCACTGGGGACTTTATACCGTTGACCGCAAGCCCAAAAAAGTAGCCGACCAACTTTTGATTGAAACAGAAAAAACGAAAAACTAAACATAATCCACTAACAAAGAAAGACCATGGCGCATTATAAAACAGCTCGCGAAGACATCGTTCCTTTCGGACAAAAACTTGCTTTTGGCTCCGGTCATTTGGCCAACCAACTGTTTCCTGCAGCCTTGGGGGTTTTTATGGTAGTGCTGATTATGTCGTTGAATATGAATCCTATCCTGGCCGGAATTTTAGGGGCTTTCCCCCGGTTATTGGATGCACTTACCGATCCTATAATGGGATTTGTTTCTGACAATACCAGATCAAAATGGGGGCGCAGAAAGCCCTATATTCTCATTGGAAGTGTGATTACCGGAGTCACTTTTATGATCATGTGGCAACTGAACCCGGAAGATTCTCAAACCTATAACTTCGTCTATTTTCTCATCGTTTCCATTTTCTTTTACATTGGATATACCATTTTCGCCACGCCACTCATTGGTTTGGGCTATGAAATGACTCCCGACTACAACGAAAGAACACGTTTGATGGCTGTTTCGCAATGGATGGGACAAATTGCCTGGATGATTGCCCCCTGGTTTTGGGTAATTATTTACGATCCCACCATATTTGATTCAGCGCCGGAAGGAGCACGTATTCTCTCCATATGGGTAGGAGCTGTTTGTATGGTGCTGGGGATTATGCCGGCTCTTTTCAACAAGGAAATGATTGTTCCTGATCAAGACAAAATGGCCAACTTAACCATGAAGGAGTTGGCTAAAAACACCAAAGAATTTATCAGAGGAATTAAACTAACCCTTACAAACAAACCCTTTGTAAAGCTTTGCGGTGCCACATTCTTTATTTTCAACGGATTTCAAACCGTGGCTCAGTTTGCCATGTTTATCATTGTTTATTATCTCTTTAATGGAAATACGGCTGCTTCAGGAACCTGGCCGGCATGGTTTGGCACCATCAGTGCCATGGCCACAGCTTTTTTGGTTATCCCGATTGTAACAAAATTGTCGGAAAAGTACGGCAAAAAGAATGCCTTTATCATCGCTACGCTGATATCGATCATTGGATATATACTCAAATGGTGGGGTTTTAGTCCGGCCAATCCATGGCTGATGTTTATGCCCATTCCTTTTCTTTCGTTTGGTATTGGCGGACTGTTTACCCTGATGATGTCCATGACCGCTGACGTATGCGATTTGGATGAGCTGAACAATGGCGAACGTCGCGAAGGCATGTTTGGAGCCGTTTATTGGTGGATGGTAAAACTGGGTACCGCCATCGCTTTGCTTACAAGCGGCGTGGTATTGTCCATGGTTGGTTTCGATCAATCTGTTGAGCAACAAACGGTGGAAACCATTACCAATCTGCGTATTGCCGACATACTTATCCCTGTGTTTACGGCACTCATGGCCATTGTTATTATCTGGCGGTACAATGTAACCGAAGAAAGGGCTTTTGAAATACGGGAAGCGCTCATCGAACGTCGTGGAAAAGTAAAACATCAGGGCAATGATGAACTTGATGCACAATAAAAATATAAAAATGAACAGATTTTACATATTCGTTTTAATTGTTTTTATGGCTGGATTAAACAGTTGTATCCAAAAGGAGAATAGCCTGATGGTAAAAGTTTACGAAACTTCTGCCGATGGTCATCAATTGACAGGATTAAGTGATTTTTCTTTAACAGGACAAAAGGTAAACATCCATTTATTTCCTGAACAAACCCACCAAACTATCACCGGATTCGGTGGCTCATTTACCGAAGCAAGCGCCAGTTTGTTGAACCGCTTAAGTGAAAAAAACAGGAAACTTATCCTTGATGCTTATTTCAGTAATGAAGGAGCTGCATATTCGCTCACCCGAACCCACATCAATTCATGCGATTTTTCCTTAAGCAACTATTCCTATGCTCCGGTACCCGGAGACAGAGCGTTGGAAAATTTCAGTATCGACGAAGACCGCGACGACATCATTCCCATGATAAAAGAAGCCATGGCCATTTCAACCGACGGCTTTAAAATTATTGCCTCACCCTGGACGGCGCCTCCATGGATGAAAGACAACAACGCCTACGTAGGTGGCAAATTGCTTCCCGAATTTTACGACACCTGGGCGCTGTTTTTTTCCAAATACCTTACAGCCTATCAAATGGAAGGAATCAACATCTGGGGAATCACCGTGGAAAACGAGCCCTTGGGCAATGGCAACAACTGGGAGAGCATGCACTTTACTCCTGAAGAAATGGTGGATTTTGTAAATAACTATCTCGGACCACAACTGAAAGAAGATGGTCACAACACAAAAATCCTCGCTTACGACCAAAACCGTGGTGAAGAACTGGAAGCCTGGGCAAAAGTAATTTATCGCGACAAAGCTTCCGCTGAATACTTCGATGGATTTGCCATTCATTGGTACGCCAGCACCTTCGATTGGTTTCCCGAATCCTTGCAATTTGTTCACGACCTGGCTCCCCATAAATACCTCATTCAAACGGAAGCCTGTGTGGATGCAGAGGTGCCCCATTGGCAGGATGACGACTGGTATTGGTCGAAGGAAGCCACCGACTGGGGTTGGGATTGGGCACCCGAAGAGCAAAAACATCTCCATCCCAAATATGTGCCCGTATATCGCTATGCCCGCGATATCATTGGTTGTTTAAACAACAACGTGGACGGGTGGATCGACTGGAACATGGTGTTGGACACCCGGGGTGGACCCAACTGGTTCAAAAACTGGTGCGTGGCTCCCGTGATTGTTGATCCTGAAAAGGATGAAGTGTATTTTACGCCGTTGTACTACACCCTGGCACACTTTAGTAAATACATCCGTCCCGGTGCCATGCGCATTGGCTTTGAAAATCCTGATGCCACCCTGATGATGACCGCCGCCCAAAATCCCGATGGATCCATTGTCGCGGTGATGCTCAACATGAATGCTGAATCCAGACATATCCACCTGACTTTAGGTAAAAAATCAACTGATTTTCAAATAAATGGCAGGGCCGTACAAACCATTGTGATTCCTGCTGATGCTTAATAGCTAAAAAAAATGTACCACCATGAAAACACCGATGCTGATTTCCCTGATATTGCTCTTCTCTGCCAACCTTGTGCTAGCCGAGAAAGTAACTGTTTCAGATCGTCAAATTCTTGTTGAAGGTCAACCATATACCATCAAAGGTATATGCTACCATCCGGTACCCAGAGGAAGTGACAAAACTGACTTTGGCAACCTTAGTCAGGACCTTGCGCTGATGAAAGAAGCCGGAATTAATACCATCCGGGTGTATTCACCCATCGACGACAAGGCCGTACTCGATGAGATAGCAGCCTCCGGAATCAAGTTAATCGTGGGTTTTGGATACAATCAGGACGGCCATTACGACATCCTTTCCGGAAGTTTTAAGGATTATATAACTAAGTTTAAAAACCATGACGCCATCCTGTTTTGGGAATTGGGCAACGAATACAACTACCATCCCGAATGGTTTGAAGGCGACATGCAAAATTGGTACACTGCTTTAAATGAAGCTGCCCAACAAATTCATCAAATGGATGATAACCACCCCGTGGCTACTGCCCACGGTGAATTGCCTGATGTTGATGTACTTGAGGCCTGTCCGGCCATCGACATTTGGGGAATGAATGTATATCGCTGGGACAATCCGGAAACCATTTTCGACCAATGGAAACCAATGAGTTCCAAGCCCATGTATTTGTCGGAAGCCGGCTCCGATAGCTATATGACCATTACCAAGGCCGGTTATGAAAAGGGAGAGAACCAAAAAGCACAGGCCGATGCCACCCAAAACATTCTTGACGCCATTTTCAAACACCGTGACATCTGTTCAGGTGTGGCGCTGTTTTCCTTTGTGGACGAGCTTTGGAAGGCCGGCAACAACGATGAATATGATGCCGGAGGATGGGCGCCCAACAGCATCGGCGTGCCTTACGACGGCGCTCCCAACGAAGAGTACTGGGGCATTGTGGACATCAACCGTAGCAAAAAAGAAGCCTACTACGTGGTAAAAGAAAAATATCAATCCATAAAATAGTCATATGAAAGCCATGGATACCAAGTTGTCGATTAAAGAAAAAATAGGTTACGGCCTGGGCGATACCGCCTCGCATTTTGTGTGGGACATGGTGGGCTTTTGGATTTTGATTTTTTATACCGACACCTTTGGTATCAGTGCCGCCGCCGCCGGAACCATCATGCTTATTGCCCGCGTCTGGGACATGGTGAGCGATCCCCTCATGGGAATCATTGCCGACCGCACCAATACCCGGTGGGGAAAATTCCGTCCGTATATTCTTTGGATGGCCATTCCGTACAGCGTATTGGCTGTGTTGACTTTTTCCACGCCTGATTTGGGTCCCACCGGTAAAGTGATATATGCCGGAGTAACCTACTTCCTGCTGATGACGGTATTTACGGCCATCAACCTTCCTTATTCCTCTCTTGGAGCGGTTATGACCTCCGACTCATACGAACGTGCCGGATTGAACTCTTATCGATTTGTTTTTGCGTTCGTGGGTCAGTTTATTGTTACCGGAACAGCATTAACGCTGGCCTTGTGGTTTGGAAACGGTGACAGTGAACAAGGCTACCAGTACACCCTCATACTGTTTGCGGTCATCAGCTTTTTACTGTTTATGGTTACCTTTAAGACCACCAAGGAACGTGTACAACCTCCTAAAAACCAACAACAAAATCTGCGCGAAGACCTGCGAAACCTGTTTAAAAACAAACCTTGGGTGATTTTGTTTTTCGTGGGAATTATTTCCTTTGTGATGTTCGCCATGCAAAACCTGAGCATCGCCTATTATTTTAAATATTACATGGGGGATGCCGAAAGTGTGCAACTTTTTAATGTGATTGGCACGGTGGCACTCATCGTGGGCATACCTTTTTCAAAGCCGTTGGCCAAAAAATTTGGCAAACGCAATGTGTTTTTAGCCAGTTCGTTGCTCTCGGGCATGTTTTTCATACTACTTTATTTGCCTACATCCCACGATATTATCACCATTTACACACTCAATATTTTAGCAAAATTTACCTATGCTCCGGCAGTTCCGTTGTTGTGGACCATGATTGCCGACACGGCCGATTATTCCGAGTGGAAAAATGGGCGCAGGTCAACAGGATTGGTGTTTTCGGCAGCCACATTCGCTCAAAAGGCAGGGTGGGGGATTGGCGGTGCGCTTGCCGGCTGGATGCTGGCGCTCTATGAATTTGTGCCCAACGTGGAGCAAACAGCCACTGCCCTCACCGGAATAAAACTTATGATTTCGGTTTTTCCCGGAATACTTTATATGTCGTGTGCCATTCTGCTCTATTTCTACACCATCGACCACAACACCTGTGTTGTGATGCAAAAAGACCTGGAAGCCAGAAGGATTAGTCAGGATAACGAAGATTACAATTAGCCCCTTATTATAAATAATTATCACTTAACCAAACTATCATTATGAAGAAACTATCTACTTTGCTATTATTGGCAATGCTGGCATTTGGACTGAATGCGCAGTACATTTACAACGACTACGACGGAAACCAGAATGTGCCGTTTATGGCCTGGCCCAATGCACCGGTAACGATGGCCAACCCACATTCATCGGGAATAAATACCAGTGCCAACGTGGCCGAATGGGTTCGTTCCGACTGGGCACAGTATGACAATATATACACCGATGTATTGCCCGGAACCATTGATTTTACAACAGGTACTGTATTCTCTGTCAAGGTATATTCCCCCATCGCGTGTGATGTGCTTTTCAAGCTGGAAGGAAACGCTGCTCCCGTGGAGCGTTTGCAATCCATCACCACCCCCAACCAATGGGTGCAGCTCAATTTTGATTTTACGGGAGAAGCCACCGACGTGTACAACAAGTTGATTATCTTTCTCGACTTCTCAACTTTTAATTCCAACACGTTTTATTACGACGACATTCAAGGGCCTGAGTATGGCACCGGTGGAGGCGGCGGAGGCACCCTGACGCTTCCCGTTACCTTCGACGATGCTACTGCTGCATACGATTTGGTAGATTTTGGAGGAAATTTCTCAGAGATCATCGTTGACCCGGACGATGCCACCAACAATATTGTAAAAACCATCAAACAGGCTACCGCCGAACTGTGGGCAGGAACTACCGTTGGCGGAACCGTTGGATTTGCCGATCCCATACCTTTTACCGCCACCGAAACCCTCATGGGGGTACTCGTTTGGTCACCGGAAGTGGGCATCCCCGTTCGATTGAAAGTAGAAGATGCCGACAATTCAGGAATAACCTGCGAAACGGAAGCCGTTACCACGGTGGCCATGGCCTGGGATACGCTGTTTTTCAACTTTGCCAATCCTGCTCCCGGAACCGCACCCTTCAATCCTGCCAACAACTACGACCTGGCTTCCATATTCTTCAATTTTGGAACTACGGGTGCAGTGGCCGGCGAGCAAACCTACTATTGGGATTATATGTATTTTAAAGGTGCTCCCGATCCCAAACCGCTGACCAGCGAAAACATTCAGGATAACTTTGAAAATGATGGCTGGGGTACCGTGGATGAATGGTTTTTCCAGGATCCGGATATGAATCCCTTGCAAACCACCACCGATCCGGTTAATAGCTCCAACACCGTGGCCGATTACAACCGAACCGGAAATTTCCCCTATACCAATGCCCAGTTTATTCTGGATCACCGCATCGATCTCACCGAACGCAATAAATTTGAACTGGATGTGTATTTCCCTTCCTCCAACGATTATTCGGGAGCGTTAACGACTACGGCAGCCATTAAGTTGCAAAACAGCTTACTGGGTGGAAATGCCTGGACAACTCAAACCGAAATTCTGATCAACGTTACCGAGTTCGATCAATGGGTTACGCTTTTGTTTGATTTCAGCGGTGTGGCCGATCGGGAAGATTATGATCAGGTAGTGGTACAATTGGGTGGCGAAGGCCATTCGGTGCCCGGACAGTTTTATTTTGACAACCTGTATCTCAAACATATCCCCGTAGTGATGGTAGCTTCTCCCAATGGTGGCGAAATGATTGATCAGGGTTCGCAGTTCGATATTGAATGGGACTATGATTATTGGACCGGTTTTGTGGACATTGAATTAGTTAAAGGTGACGGAACACCACAATTGATAGGTATGAATGTGGATGTAACCGATACCATCCTGACTTGGAGCGTTTTTGCCACCCAGGAACCCGGATCGGATTACCGTATTATCATTACCTCCACCGACAATTCATTCCCCTCCGACACCAGCGACAACTATTTCACCATCGTGGATGTAACGGCGCTCAATGCCAACTTCGTTGCCGATACCATGATGCTCATAACCGGCGACAGTACGTTGTTCACCGACCTATCGACAGGTGCCCCCATTGGTTGGATGTGGACCTTTGAAGGCGGAACTCCTGCCACCTACGAAGGACAACAACCTCCTTACATTCATTACCTTACCGGAGGAACCTACGACGTAACCCTGGAAATAAACGACGGTATTACCACCAGCACCCTCACCATGGAGAATTATATTACCGTTGGAACCGTTCCCGTAGCCGATTTCATGGCTGACCAAACTTCCATTCTAACAGGTCAGACCATTGATTTTACCAACCTTTCCACCGGCGACGACTTAACTTACAGCTGGTATTTTGAAGGCGGAATTCCGGAGATGTCATCGGACGAAATGCCCACCGGTATTGTGTATAACGAAGTCGGGATGTTTGATGTTCAGCTGATTGTTTCCAACGACTTTGGTGCCGATACCATGTTAATGACCGAATACATCGAAGTACGTCCGGTGGGAATCACCCAAAACATGGAAACAAGCCTGGAAGTATATCCCAATCCGGCTCATGACCTGTTGACCATTCAAATGGACAACACTTTGGTATATTCCATCAAATTGTTGACAATGGAAGGCCAATTGGTGGCGGAAAATCTTACCTTTACTAAAATCACCACCATGGATGTAAGCAGTTTGAAATCGGGTGTTTACATACTTCAGGTAAAATCGCTTTCTACTTCTGAAATTTGTACAAAGAAAATTCTTATTCAATAATTAATCGGGAGATGACCCTACGCATAACCGTTGGGTCATCTCTTTCACAATCAAACACATAAAACTAATATCATGAAAAATCTTTTACTATTACTCTCTTTTTTATCCGTGATCGGATTAAATGCTCAAAATGCCCCATTGATTTTGAAGCCGGTGGCTACGGCGCCGATTGGACCTGGACTGTATTTGAAAACAACACCAATCCCCCGGTAGAAATTATAGCAAATCCTGATATATCAGGAATTAACACCTCTGCCACCGTGGCAAAAATTACGGCACTTGAAAGTGGCGAGCCGTGGGCCGGTTGCGAGTCGTTGCACGGTGCCGACATAGGTAGTTTTACCTTTACCGAAGACAACGCTACCGTTAAGGTGATGGTATGGAAATCTGTCATCAGCGATTGCGGCATTAAATTCGCCGAAGCCAATGGCGAAGCCCAACCTGAAGTAAAAGTGGCCAATACAGTGGTCAACCAATGGGAAGAATTAAGCTTTGATTTGTCAGGAAGCATTGGTGCCGGCATCACCGGAATTATTGACCAAATCATATTTTTCCCTGATTTTGATTTGGCAGGCAGAACCCAGGATAACGTAGTCTATTTCGACAACATTACCTTTTCACCGGCCAATGGATCAGGTGGCAAGCCTTATTTGGCCCTTGATGTGCAGGATAACTTTGAAAATGACGGATATGGCACCATCACCGATTGGAAATTTCAGGATCCTGAACTCATGGATTTGATGGTTACCGAAGATCCCATGAATGCTTCAAATAACGTGGCCAATTACAACCGTTCGGGAACTTTTGAATGGACCAATGCCCAATTTATTCTCGATCACCGCATGGATTTAACCGTACGCAATACCTTTAGCATGAAAGTGTATTTCCCATCAAGCAACGATTATACAGGCGACCTAACCCCCACAGCAGCCATTAAATTACAAAACAGCTTGTTGGGTGGTGACGCCTGGACTACCCAAACAGAAATAAAACTGGACGTTACCCAGTTTGATACCTGGGTTACCTTAACCTTTGATTTTAGCACTGTTTCTGACCGAACCGACTACGATCAGGTAGTGGTACAGTTGGGTGGCGAAGGACATTTTGTTGCCGGCACCATGTATTTTGATGATTTGGTATTGGCCAATCCCACCTCAGTAAACGAGGACATGTTGTCGCAAACCGCGGTATATCCCAATCCTGCCGGCGACGTGCTTTATTTGAAAGACGCCAAAAATTTAACTTCAGTGAGCATTTTCTCCGTTACAGGCCAGTTGGTGTATCAATCAGCAACCAACAACAATTCGGTTGACGTAAGCAGTTTGCAATCGGGTTTGTACACCCTTCGTGCCATCGGTGATGATGGAAAAACCTACGTAGCCAAATTTGTGGTAAAATAAACACCGCGAGGTGAATTGATTTGTAATCAGCATTTTTTTAATTTTCCAAGCAGTGCATTTCGTAAAAATGCGCTGCTTGTTTTTTGCAACCCGAAATTATGCCTACTATCAATTGAATTTAGCACTACGCTGATTATGGATAATGCCGATATAGATTTGAAGAGGTTTCAGGAGCGAAGCGAACTTATACCATATATAAATTGAAGTTAGCACTGCGCTGTTGATGTATAATGCCGCTATAGAATTGAAGAGGTTTCAGGAGCGAAGCGAACTTAAAGCTCATTTCAATTCATAATCGGTATTAAAGCTCATTTCAATTCATAATCGGTATAAGAAGAAAAAGGCATATTATCCATGGACCCTATTTGAAAAAATTTGGGCGGTTATGGTATCGTATTGATTTTAATCATATTTTTATTCCACCAATAAAAAGAAATGAAACCGGTAAACAAAGGAATAAGATTGGTTAACTTGATTGTCGATATGCTGATGATTTTAATCATCGCTAAAATTTTGAAATCCACCGGAATAGGTTTGGATATTAGCCTTGTCATCCTCATGGTATTTCTGGCATATTATTTTATCATGGAATCGTTCACCGGACGCACCGTAGGAAAAATGATCACCAAAACCAGGGTGGTAGATGCCCAAAAAACAAAACCCGGAATTTTAAGAATTTTCTTCCGAACCCTATTGCGACTCAACCCGTTTGACGCTTATTCCTATCTTTTCGGATCAGAAATAGGTGCACACGACAGCTTGTCGAAGACGTGGATTGTAAGAAATGCGGGAGATTAATATGCTACTAATGAAATTAAATAGAATCTACAAATCAAGGCGTCTGTTAATAACTAAAATAATCAATGCCAAATTGTTCAACATTAGCCTAAGTATAACCTCATGATCCTCATTTACCTGCTCATTTCCCTTTTTATCGCCTGGATTTGGATAGATTACTTCATCCTGATCGACATTTTTGAGAAAGAAAAATTAAGAACCATTATTCTGACATTTCTGATGGGGTGTGCCTCGGTGTTGATTGTTTTTGTTGCCGATAGATATTTGCCTTTTTTGCATATCCTTCAGTTGAATGGCACCATATTAAACGATTTCCTGTTTTGTGAAATCAATATCGGAATGGTTGAAGAAATCGCGAAAGCCATTCCATTTCTGGTCATTTATTTCCTTTTCAAATCCGAACTAAACGAACCCATCGATTACCTGGTGTATTTCTCCGTTTCGGCCTTGGGCTTCGCAGCGGTTGAAAATGTACTGTATATGTATCAACATGGTATTGTGGTTATTACGGGACGGTCTATTCTTTCAACTGTGGGGCATGTGTTCAATACCTCGCTAGTGGCCTATGGATTCATCCTGTATGAGTATAAAAACCGACAGGCGTTTACCATTTTCCTTTTCCTTATTTTGGCAGCTACCTCCCACGCTTTTTACGATTTTTGGCTAATCTTTGAAGGTACCGCCGGATGGGGAGGTTTAATTACTGTGTTGTACTTTCTTATTACCATTTCGCTGTTTGCGGTTATTCTCAACAATGCACTTAACAATTCAAGTTTCTTTACCTATAAAAAAGTGGTGAATTCAGAAAAAATTGTTACCAGATTGTTGCTTTATTATGCGTTGGTCATTTTGGCACAATTCATTATAGTAACCTATCAGGAGAGTTTTAAATACGCCTTGTCGAATTTAAGTCTCTCGCTTCTTTTTGCAGGCTTCATTATTTTGGTGACGGTGGTGAGACTGAGCAGATTTAAACTGGTGAAAAACAGGTGGGAAAACCTGAAATTCGAAATGCCCTTCACCCTGTCAACCGGAGGTTCATACTATGCGGCAGGACCGAATATTTCTATCCAAATCAAAGGGGAATCATCAAACGAAGCCTATTTCAACAGATACTATCAGGAGTATTTCAAATTATGTCCACTTTCGGAGAGGAATACCCAATTGGAAAGACCGCGACTGGCCTACATCACTAAAAAATTCTATCTGAAAGAATACCAAACTTTTTTCCTTGTAAAAGTCTTCAATAACGACGAATCCGGGAATTATGAAATGATGCTGTTGTCGCCTAAGGTAGGTGGGGTGGCGAATACCGTGGAAGATTATCCGATTGTAGCCTTAATGTCTTTTGAAAACCTCCAAGACCTCGACAACAAGAAACTATCGGTCAAAGACTTTAACTTTGTGGAGTGGGCCTATGTTAAACCCCGTGAGTAGGTTGCGCTTTTACGACAATTTATCACAAACAGATTACATCGATATCAATTAGAATATTAAATTTGTAAATTGATTGGGCACCTGACAGGAACCCGCACATTTTCAGCAAAATAAATCCATTATGAAAAAAAAATTACTCCCATTTGTTTTAAGTGTCTTGTTTTTTATGGCCGTACACTCTGGCTATGCGCAAATAAACTTTTCAAAGGTGTATTATGAAGTTGGATGGCCTTTGCGATCTTACTCGGTTGCAAGCTCATTCGACGACGCATATATCGTTGCTGGCTTGCTAGACAACAAAAACCTCCTGTTAAAAATTGATAGCGAGGGCAATGCCATATGGAACAAAATGATAGAGCCCAGTCGAGCAAGCGACTACCCAAAAATTATCACACTGGCGGACTCCACCTTTTTGCTGGCTAGTCAAACGTTTGCACAGGGCAATAGCGACAGTCGCATTTTTTGTTTAAACTTCGATACCAACGGCGATACCATTTGGTCCACATCCATCAGTCTGGACTCTACTACCTTGTTTAAATCGGTTCAGCAGACTTTCGATCAAGGCTTTATCATTGTTTGTGGCATGCTCAACGACGACACCCAATTTGCCAAAACAGTGATTATGAAACTCAGCGCAACAGGCCAACTGCTCTGGTCGAAGTCGTACAGCGATGGTATGTATATCAATACAGGTTATTCCATTACCCAAACCGCCGACACAGGATACCTGGTTTTTGGCATGTACCAAGGCGCTCCACCCAATGGTGCCCAAACATTTGCCATGAAGTTAACCCCGGAAGGTGAGGTGTCGTGGGTGAAAAAATACATCATGGCTTCCGACGTATGGAATAAGTGGTACGAGCATATCAACGTGGAAGATGGTTACATTTTTGCCACCTTGGATGATCTTCGACTTGTCCTCATGAAAACAGATTTTTCAGGTAATGTGGTGTGGGCAAAAAAGTACAACACCTACTCATTCGATTTTCACGTGAACAGGCTCAAAATGTTGGCATCCGACGATGGAAACCTGATGGTATTGTCGCCCGACATTCTCATGAAGGTGGATGCCAA
The DNA here is from genome assembly GCA_963676875.1 of Bacteroidales bacterium. Classification (GTDB taxonomy): domain Bacteria; phylum Bacteroidota; class Bacteroidia; order Bacteroidales; family F082; genus UBA6244. Next base: position 4,320,384 of record OY781436.1, on the reverse strand, counting down.
CGGAAATGCAATCTGGGCCAGAGAGTTAATGATGAAAGTAGCCGATATGGTAAATGCTCCCGACAATGGATTTCTGGTGGTTGGAAATGGCCCGCTATTGGCGGTTAAAGCCCACGATACTTCCGATCCGCAAATAGGCATAATAAAAACCGATTCGCTGGGACAAACCTTTGAATGTGTTTTTGGGGCTTCGATTTCAAGTACAGATCTATCCATCACGCCCACTTCAACCATGGTGCTGACAGAAAATATCGGCACCGAAAGTGGGGAATATTATGTAGCTAGCTACATCGATTTGACTGTCGAAGATGGTTGTGTAGCCATCATTGGTGCGGTAGAGGAGGAGGGAAGTGAAAACCAACCACAGGTATTTCCCAACCCTGCAAATGGCATCATTTATATTCGGACGATTAATTCAGAAAAAATATCAAATATAAAGATATACAGTGTATTAGGTAAACAGGTTTTGCAATACGAAGGGCTGAATACCGAGGAAACGTCGGTTGAACTTAGCCAGTTACCAAAAGGGATATATATACTCAAGATTTTGAAAGAAGGTGCTCTTTTTACAACGAAGGTGTGGCTGTATTAGAACATGGTGTGATTGTTATTAATATGGTGAGATTAACTAAAGACGCGTTATTTATGAACCCAAAACAACTATTTCCATTCTTTCTTATCCTCATCCTGTCAACCCAACTCTCCGCGCAAATAAAATTTGAGCCGGGGTATTTTATCGACAACAACGGAACCAAAACCGAGTGCCTCATAAAAAATGTTGATTGGGTAAATACTCCTGAAAAAATTGAATACAAGCTGTCGGACAACGGGGAACCAACGACCGAGAAAATGACGGATATCCGCGAATTCTGGGTGTCGGAAACAAAATACGTGCGCTTTACCGTCGATATCGACCAATCCGGCAATGATTTGTTGACCATGAGCCACAACATCGAACCTGAATTTGCCCCTGAAACATTGTTTCTGAAATGCCACATAGAAGGTTGTGCCAGCCTTTATGAATCGCCCAAACACAAAAAATTCTTTTTGAAAGTAAACGATTCTGCTATATTTCAACTTGTGAGGAAAGAATATATTTTGGACAACAAAGTAACGCCGAACAACGCGTACAAATCGCAGCTTTATACCAGCTTGAAATGCCCCTCCATCACCCGCGATCAATGTAAAAACACTACTTACACCAAATCCGATTTAAAAAATATAGTATCCAAATACAACGAATGCAAAAGTTGTCCATCGGTCACTTACAGCGGCAGAAAAAACACCAATGCCCTAAATCTGAAAATCAGACCGGGAATCCGAATGTCGTGGCTATCTGTCGAAAACTCCCAACCCCCAAGAGATAAGGTAGCATACGACCATGAAGTGAGTTTATCTCTTGGGTTAGAGGCCGAGTTTGTGCTTCCTTTTAACAAAAATAAATGGGGGTTGACATTTGGTTCAACTTACCAATCATACAAAACCACCGACCCACGACCCTATTTTACCAATGTGGTGGACTACAGCTCTTTGGAATTGTCGATAGGTATCTGTTATTACATGTTTCTGAACAAAAAATCAAGATTGTATGCGTCTGTTTCAGGAGTCCTGTTCGATCTGCCGTTTAACGACGAAATCGGTTCCATCCAAATTAAACCGACCAAAAACCTCGTATTAGGAATTGGATACAGCTACAACCAATGGCTCAGCGGAGAAATCAGCTACAGTACTCCCCGCGATTTGCTGAACAGCTATGTGTATTATTCCAGCAGTTATCAAACCATATCATTTACGTTGGGCATCAGCATTTTTCGGAAGCAATTTGGGAAGCATTAGGCAAGAATCATCGTCCATATTTACCTCAATGTGTCATTAATATGGCAAAGCCCTTGGCGTTGATTTGATAAATCAAATGCCTCTGAAAAGTCCCTGAAGATTCATACCCACAAAAAAAAGCCTCACTTTCGGGAGGCTTTTTTGGTGATTCGTCCGAGGCTCGAACTCGGGACCCTCTGCTTAAAAGGCAGATGCTCTACCTACTGAGCTAACGAATCGTCCGTTTTGAGGGTGCAAAAGTAATAGTTTTTTAAATCCGACCAAGAAAAACAGGGACTTTTTTGCGATTTAGTCCAATAAAATTCCCTTGCCCTGTCTTACAATCTCGATATTTTCTGAGGTACAATCAATTACGGTGGAAGGCTCGTTTCCACCATGCCCGCCATCAATCACCAAATCCACCAGTTTTCCGTAGTTTTCATCCATAATATATGGGTCGGTGGTGTATTCAACAATCTCATCCTGATCGTGAATGGAGGTAGTCAACAGAGGTTGTCCCAAAGCTGTTACAATGTCCATGACGATGAGGTTGTCAGGAATGCGTATGCCGATGGTTTTCTTTTTGCTCTGAAAAATCCGTGGAATGCTGTTATTAGCATTTAAAATAAAGGTAAACGGCCCGGGAAGGTTGCGACGAAGCATTTTAAAAACATGGTTATCGATGGGTTTGGTATATTCCGACAACATGCTCAAATCATTAAAAATGGCCGAAAAATTGGATTTTTCCTTCTTTATTCCTTTGATTCGGGCAATGCGATCCACAGCCTTAGGTTGCTCAATGCTGCAACACATACCATAAACCGTGTCTGTTGGGAAAATTATCACACCACCAGCATTTAAAGTATCCACCACTTGCCTGATGTGGCGGGGAGCAGGATTGTCAGGATGAATCTGTAATATCATTTTTTTATGAAAAATTGTTGGACAGGCAAAGGTAAGCATTGTTGCTGAATAGTTTGGGCAATCCGGAAGTCTGATCGTAAAAATATCAGAGGGGCACTGAAGATTGTTTACAAAATTCTTTGTTATACCAACTATAAATTGAAGTTAGCACTACGCTGTTTATGTATAATGCCGATATAGAATTGAAGAGGTTTCAGAAGCGAAGCGAACTTATACCATATATAAATTGAAGTTAGCACTGCGCTGTTGATGTATAATGCCGATATAGAATTGAAGAGGTTTCAGGAGCGAAGCGAACTTAAAGCTCATTTCAATTCATAATCGGTATTAGATATGTTATGTATTTGGTAATGAAAAAGAATTATGAGATTTTTCATGTCTTGCCATGACCTGGATAGACCCCCAAAGACGAAATATCAGGGCATAAAAAAAGGGTAAGCTACTTATATCGCACCGCTACAACCACCTACCCTTGCTACCTTCCGGTCCTGGGGGAATTCAGTAGGAGCTGGTCGTATAAGACTTACCCGCGGCAAAAATACAACTACTTTGTTAACGGGCAACAAAAATCTTACTATTTTTACCTGAATTTAAAATCAATCACATGGAACAAAAAAACACTTCAACCTTTGCCGCAGGATTAATGCCCGGAATTTACACGGGTTTAGCCCTTATTGTATTTCGTCTCATTCTTTTCCTTCTCGATGTGGGAAACGAATCCAGTTGGAATTATACCATCTATACCGTATTAGCTTTGGGCTTGTATATGGGAATTGTAACTTATCGTGATAAATACCTCGATGGCGTAATGAGTTACGGGAAAGCTTTTAGCTCCGGTTTCGCCATTGGTCTTATTTCGTCACTTATCATGGGAATCTTTACCTATTTCTTTGTCATGTACATCGACACGGGTCTTATTGCAGAAATTATGCTTAAATCGGAAGAAAGCATGCTAACTCAAAATCCCAACATGACAGATGAACAGGTAGAACAAGCACTCAAAATGGTGTCCATTTTCACAACACCCGTCATGATGTCGGTGATGGGATTCATTGTAAACCTAATTACTTCTGTTATCCTCTCACTAATAATTGCTATTTTTGCCAAGCGCGAAGACAGAAGTATCGCCTAGTAAAAAGAGCAATAATGGATATTTCGGTAGTAATCCCGTTTTATAACGAGGAAGAATCCCTTAAAGAGCTAAATGATTGGATTTTTCAAGTCATGAAATCCAATCATTTTTCATTTGAACTAATCTTTGTGGACGATGGCTCCAATGATGGCTCATGGGCTGTGGTTGAGCAACTTGCCACAGGACACCCTGAAGTTAAAGCCATCCGGTTTCGTAGAAATTATGGTAAATCGGCCGCACTCAACGAAGGTTTTAAGATAGCAGAAGGGGAGGTGGTTATTACTATGGACTCCGACCTTCAGGATAGTCCGGACGAAATTCCCGGTTTGTACCAAATGATCACCGAACAAAACCTTGATATCGTGTCGGGCTGGAAGAAAAAACGTTACGACTCCACTTTGGCCAAGAATATCCCTTCCAAATTTTTCAATTGGACTTCTCGTAAGCTTTTCAAGTCGAAATTGCACGACATGAATTGCGGATTGAAAGCCTATAAAAAGGATGTGGTAAAAAACATTGAGGTATATGGTGAAATGCATCGCTATATTCCCATTATCGCCAAAGCCGCGGGCTTTTCCAAAATTGACGAAAAAGTGGTGGTGCACCAAAAACGTAAATACGGCACCACAAAATTTGGCTTCGACCGCTTTATCAAAGGCTACCTCGATTTGCTTTCCATCAACTTCGTTACGCGCTTCGCCCAACGTCCCATGCACTTTTTTGGCGCCATGGGAACGCTGGTGTTTTTCTCGGGTTTCGTTATTGCCGCCTACCTCGCTTTTGCCAAATTTTTTATGGCAGCTTATAAAATGACCGAACGTCCATTATTTTATTTCGGACTGCTGGCCATGGTGATCGGAACCCAACTGTTTATGACCGGATTTTTGGCAGAAATGATTTCAAGAGGTTCGCGCGAACGAACTAAATATCAAATAAAAACAAAGATTAATCTATAAATCAATTTAAAGAAATGAAAATACATCTGGTTTCGGGTGGGTGCGGTTTTGTTGGACGAAACGTGGTGAAGCGCCTTTTAAAAACAACACAAGATACCATATTTGTGGTGGACGATTTAAGCATTGGCCGACATCCCAATCAATGGTACGAGGGAGAATTTGTATCGAAGAAAAATAAAGACCTGGAAATAATAGGCAAGGACGAACGACTGCTTTTTTGGCAGGGTGATTTCAGAAACCTCCTTTTTTATATGCGCCAAACGCCCGATTATATCCAGCAAACCTACGGGCTCGATTTCGATCGTTTCAGCGATGTATTTCATTTCGCAGCCATCGTTGGCGGACGTCTGAAAATTGACGGCGATCCTTTAATGGTAGCCCTCGATTTAAGCATCGACTCGGAGTTTTTCTATTGGATTACACGCCACAAACCCGCACGGGTATTGTATCCCAGCTCCAGTGCAGCCTATCCCACCAGCCTGCAAACCACCGAAGGAGCCATTGCTTTACGCGAAAGTGATATCGATTTTACCAAAAATCTCGGAACCCCTGACATGACCTATGGTTGGACCAAGCTTACCGGCGAATTTCTGGCACAAATTGCTGCCAAACACTATGGCATTTCCATCGTGTGTATTCGTCCTTTTTCCGGCTATGGAGAAGATCAGGAAACAAGCTATCCCACACCCGCCATTGCGGAAAGAGCTGCCAAACATGAGTCGCCCTTTGAAGTTTGGGGATCAGGTAAGCAAGGCCGCGATTTCGTGCATATCGACGACATCATCGACTTTATCCAGCTGCTTATGGACAATGTAAGCGACGGGTCTGCTTACAATATAGGATCAGGTAAGCTCACCTCTTTCCTTGAACTCATAGAGGTTTTCACCAAAATAGCAGGATACAATCCTCCCATTAAACCGCTGTTGGACAAGCCTGTAGGGGTACATTCCCGCTATGCCGACATGACCCTTGTAAAGGAAAAATTTGGCTGGATGCCTAAGATTTCCATCGAAGAAGGTATGCGCCGTGTTTACGAAGCACAACTAAAGAAACTCCAGAAATAAAACAACCATTTTAGCATGGTGAAGCACAAAAAAACCATCGTTTGTTTTGGTCCGGGACCAATGTTTAAAGGCGGTATTGCCAACTACAACACTTCCCTGGCCAAAGCATTCGAACAATTAAAAGATACTGAGGTTCATATTGTTTCGTGGACACAGCAATATCCGGCCATCATTCCCCGTGATTTCATCGACCGCAAAAGCAAGGTCGATCAGTTGGAAGGAACCAACATCAAGGTGCATTACATTACCAACTACAACAATCCGGCTACCTGGAAAGCCACGGTGAAGCTTATCGAAGGCTTAGAACCTGATAAAGTGGTCTTTCAATGGGCCATTGCCATTCAGGGAATTCCATTGGGTTATATTGCCAAAAAACTCAGGAAAAATAAGGGTATGGAGGTGTATTTCGACCTGCATTTCGTTATTCAAAAGGAGGGAAGTTCGCTGGATAAAAAATTCACCAAATATGGTATTCAACACGCTGATTCGTATGTTGTTCATGCCTTTAAAACGGTGGATGAGCTGAAACAACTTTTCCCACAAAGAAAATTTGAAGTAATTGAACGTGGCCAAATCATCATCGGTAACGGTCAGAAAGTGCTTAAACTCTACCATCCGGTTTACGATATGTTTAAGCCCGACCCCAATTTCGACATGGATGCCGCCAAAAAACAGATGAACCTGAAGAAATATGTGTTTCTGTATTTTGGTTTTATTCGCAAATACAAAGGCTTGCACAATGTGATTCAGGCCTTCGCGCGAGTGGCAGATCAACGCGACGATGTAAGTTTATTGGTGGTGGGCGAATCCTTTTGGAACACCCTCGACAACAAAAAATGGAGTACCCGCATAAAAAGTGCCACCTTTGGCATAGCCAAGAAGGTGTTTTTAAAACAACAGGATAACGAACAAGATTACAATCCGTTGGCATTGATTGAAGAGCTAAATCTTCAAGACAAAGTACATGTCAGAAATGATTTTGTTCCCAACGAGGAGGTGCCATTGTATTTTCAGGTAAGCGACAGCATCATGTTGTACTATCTCACGGCTACGCCTTCAGGAGTTGAATCCATCGGGTACAATTTCAATATGCCCATGTTGGCCACCAGGGTAGGACATTTTCCGGAAACGGTGGTAGATGGCTACAACGGCTATCTGGCCGAGCCTAATAACGTGGAATCCATGGCTAAACAGATGATTAAAAGCATCGAACACCCCATCAATCGGGAAAACGTTGCCGCCACCTCTAAGGATATGAGTTGGAAAAATTACGCTAAGGAAATCATGCGTTAAGCAAACTTTTGGTTTTACAGGCAACATCTAACTTTTTTTTACACCTTTGTGTACTGTTGAGAGAATAAATTTCTTTCATGCAGCAAAAATCATTGGTAACTAATCTATTGCTTTATGTATCAGGCATTCATGGTATTGTTGGCAGTGGCCATGTTGTTCACATTTATCAATCAAAAATTCCTGAAACTTCAACCCACCATCGGATTGATGATTCTGGGTATGTTGATGTCAGGGATATTGTTGTTGATCAAAGAATTCGACCCCGGACTTTTTAACCAATTTCCGCATATTGTCAAACAAATCGACTTCAGGTCGTTTGTCATGAACGGTATCCTGAGTTTTCTCCTGTTTGCGGGTGCCATTCACATCAACGTGGAAGCCCTTAACAAAGAGCGACTCACCGTATTCATGTTTTCTATCCTGGGCACTGTGATTTCAACACTTGTGGTGGGATACCTGAGCTACTTCGGATTTAACATGTTGGGATTATCCATTCCCATCCTCCATTGCATGCTTTTTGGAGCACTCATCTCACCCACCGACCCCATAGCGGTGCTGGCCATTTTTAAAAACTACGGCGTTCGCCAAGACATTACCATTAAAATAGAAGGTGAATCGCTTTTTAATGATGGTATCGGCATTGTTCTTTTCATTACTGTCGCACATTTAATGCAAAGCGGACATGCTGATTTTTCCATGAGCGAGGTTTTCCTGCTGTTTCTGCGCGAAGCAGGAGGAGGAATTGCCTTTGGCCTGGCATTGGGAGGAGCTGCCAATTACATGTTGAAACTCATGAAAAACGATCCGGAAAGCGCCATATTAACCACACTTGTGGTAGTAACAGGAGGTTATGCATTGGCTTCCTTTCTTGATATTTCGGGTGCGTTGGCCATGGTAGCAGCGGGATTGATGATGGGCAGTTGGATCAACAAATACGCTCTCGAGGCAACACAGCAGATGGTATCCACTTTCTGGAAAATTCTGGATGGGGTGTTCAATAGCGTGCTATTTGTGTTGATGGGGTTGGTTATTTTACTCATTGATCCAACAGTAATTAATTTTACAGCGGCAGGATTGGTAATTGTCGTCGTGCTCATTGCCCGATTTGTTTCGGTATCAATACCTTATGTTTTGGTGGATAAACGCGTTAAACGCTTTCCATGGTTCAATCTACGGATAGTTACCGTTATGACATGGAGTGGTTTGCGGGGAGCCTTGGCTTTTGCCTTGGCATTGTCAGTAGATCCGGACTATCATGGCCATTTTTTCATTTTTATCACCTATTGCGTGGTGGCATTTTCCATTATTGTGCAAGGGCTTACCATTGGTCGTGTGGTGAAAAAGTTGGGGGTTTAACCTCGCGTGATGCAACAAAAAACTTAGCTATATTTGGTGAAAATTGTGTATTTAAATTGATCGTATGAATTTTTGTGACCGCGTACTTCATTTTTATCATCAGTTGGAACTGCCCGGAGGGTTACCCGAAGGTGTAAACGTGCTGAATCCCTACCAGGAAAAAGAAGTTCAAGCAGTGGTCGAAACTTTTTATCAAAAATATTACAGCGACAACAAGCCACGAAAGATCATTCTTGGCATTAATCCCGGACGACTTGGAGCAGGCGTTACTGGCATTCCGTTTACCGACCCTGTGCGTTTGGAGGAGGATTGCCATATTTCCAATACATTCAAGAAGAGGGGAGAGCTGTCGTCGGAATTTGTGTATCAGCTCATCAACACCATGGGTGGTTCGTCGCATTTTTACAACCATTTTTACATCGGTTCGGTAAGCCCTCTGGGATTTGTTGTCAATGGAAAAAACTATAACTATTACGATTCTTTGGAGCTCAAGCGAACCCTGAAACCATACATTATTCACAGCCTGATTGACCAAATTAGTTTTGGCATCGACACCCAAACCTGTTTTTGTATGGGACAGGGTAAAAACTACGAATACCTCCAAATGCTCAACGACGAACTCAGGTTATTTAAACGGATTGTTCCCTTGCCACATCCGCGTTGGGTGATGCAATACAAACGTAAAGAACTGGAATATTGGATTAATGAAACGCTTCAGTTGCTTATTAAGGGTTAGAACCTTTATAAACTAATGATAAGAATTGCGGATGCTGCCGAACATAAATCTGCAAAAAAGCACGTTTTTGTATGGAAATGCCATCCCAACCTTATGTATATGTTATACCGTATATAAATTGAAGTTAGCACTACGCTGTTTATGTATAATGCCGATATAGAATTGAAGAGGTTTCAGGAGCGAAGCGAAGTTAACCCATTTTGCAGCTAACCTGACAAAGATATTTGCATATCAGTAGATTGGCAATTTTCGAGTTCAGATTTGTGTACTACAGATTTTTTCTTTGTAAAGGGGGCGTATTTAAATTTGAGGGCATCATAAAGTTTTCTCACATGCTGGTTTGGCTCTGAGCAGCGGCGGATCATAATGACTTCGTCGTGGGTGTTCTGAGCGAGGGTTGTGATAGCCTTTTGTGTATTCATCGTACGAACGATCTCTTTCCATCCACTATGAATACCTTCTTGTTTTAATTGGTGACGCACCGTATTTACGATCCAATATGCCAGCAGTCCCAGGTGCAGGTGAGCCATGGTGCTTTCGTCTTTTTGATGGTAGATGGGGCGTAAATCCAGGTCTGTTTTCAGAACCCGGAACGTGGCTTCTATTTCTCTGATGGTGTTGTAAAATTGCCATACCGCATTCTCTGAATTGGCTTCTAATGATGTACGCAGAAAATACACGCCACTTCGGGCATTTATGTCAACACCTTCTTTAACAGCCCATTTTATGGATGTTACTATCTTCTTCTTTTCTTCTGTCGCAATGTTTGCTCTCTTTTTTCTCTTGGGGAGATCATCTTCTTTTACTTGAATATCGATGTCAAAATATCGTTGAATGGAAGGGTATTTCTGCTTTAACCTGCCAATACGTTCATGCACTTTGTCTTGCTGTTTTACACCTCCTTTCTTGGTCAAACTGTCGGCTATTTTCTGTAACCCGGATTCAAATCGTGAGCGAAACTGCTCGTTCATGGAACGTTCTTTCAACTCCTTGGAGTGGCTCTCTACTTTGAGGTAGTAATCTGTGTTTCGATCTGATTTGACACGGCAAAGGTCTATTTTTTGTTTTTTATTGTCTGTGATGGTAATCGTTGTTGCACCGGCCTCAATGTTATAGTTTTTTAAACTCGAACGACTGACACACAAATAATCATAGCCCTTGTCTTTGATCATTTTCAGATTGGCATCGGTGGCAATACCGGCATCAATTACTACAAGCGCTTTTTTTGTAGAAGAAGATGTTTTAATCCGAAGTTCGTTAATCATCCCTTCCAGCGTTTTAGAATCAGCAATGTTTCCTTCTAAAATGGAAGAGTATTTGATAAAGCCTTCCGGATTGACTACCAAGGCCAACACAACTATTTTTGCATCGTTGCGTTTTTCTTTGCTCCGTCCATATTTGGCCAATTTACTTCCTTGTTTGCGGCCTTCAAAATAGGTGTTGGTAAGGTCGTAAAGCATGATCTTATCCTGAATATCGAACAACTCGTTGGTACGAACAGACAGATGTTGTTCCAATGCTTGTTTCTCTGAATACAGTTTTTTTGAAATATTGTACAGCCGGTCTTTTGTAATCTTTTCGATATCATAACCTGTAACCTCACATACTGAGGAGTTCTGCTGTATCCAACGGGAAGTTTCCAGCTCTGAAGCCGGATATATGGCACGACTGATGATATGGCTTTGAGCCAGTTTTATCTCATCCTGACTCCAGCCCTGACCTTCCAAAAAGGGGGCAATTTGTAATTGACTCATGGCCTGATAGGACAACCATTCGGCACCAACTTCCCGGACGTCTTTGTTTTTGATACTGTTGATGTCTATGGTTTGTAGGTCTTTGCCGTCTTTAGGCGCTTTCTTTTGCTGTCTTTCCAACAAGACATCAATACGTTTCTCGGCAACCATTCGGTTGTAAAATTCATCCACATACCGGATCACCGTTGCATCATCTGTGAAGGGAAGCTCGAATAATGGTGTTTCAGGATGGGAAACTTTTTGTGTAAGTATTTTCTGGATAAGATTTAATTGGTCGGTGGATAATTCATCAAGATAACCGGCATTCAAAATCGTCCGGTGGCATACCCTATCATTAGTATTACGGTAGCTTTCCACTAATCGGTAATAGCCCGAATAACGGTCTGTCTTAGGATTGGTACGCATGGATACTTTGAAATACATAAATGCAAAGTAAGCATGTAATTATTTGAAAATCAATACCCCCTTGTGTACTACAAATGAGAATTCAAAAAATCAAACATTGATTATCAACCTATTACAAAACAAACTGGGCTAAATACCCCCATTTCCACCCTAAAATATCTCATTTTAGGCTGTTTTTTCTTGGTTTTTGATGATTTGGCTGCAACTTGGGTTAAAGCTCATTTCAATTCATAATCGGTATTATAATGGTCTTCCGATAATTAATTTGGGTTTTATCATGATTGCCAATTGGGTTGATGTTTAGATGAAGGTTATTATTTGATATACTGAACATTAGTGCAAAATACCCCTTATCCAGTATTTATACTAACTATAAATTAGCTGATTAACCCTTATTACAATCGTTTTAAATCTGAAAATTCAGCAGTTATTTGTATTTTCGTGCACCGATATTCAAATAGATAAATCCTAAAGATATGGCAAAAGTAAGAGGCGCTATTGTAGTTGATGTTGAGGGATGTAAAGGTTGTGGAGTATGTCTTCCTGCCTGCCCTACCGACGTCATCCAGTTGGCAAAAGAAGTGAATGGCAAAGGCTATCACTACGCCTACATGGAAAATCCTGAAGCCTGCACCGGTTGCAGCAATTGTTCGATTGTTTGCCCCGACGGGGTAATAACCGTTTATCGAGTAAAATTAACAGCTTAACGTTTAAAATAATTAACATGGGCGAATTAAGATTAATGAAGGGAAACGAAGCATTGGCAGAGGCTGCAATCCGTGCCGGCGTCGATGGTTACTTCGGTTACCCCATCACACCTCAATCTGAGGTTATAGAATATTTAATGGCCGAAAAACCATACGAACGCACAGGTATGGTAGTGCTACAAGCAGAAAGCGAAGTAGCTTCCATCAACATGCTATACGGCGGTGGAGGAACAGGCAAAAAAGTCATGACTTCGTCGTCGAGCCCCGGCATCAGCTTGATGCAAGAAGGGTTATCCTACTTGGCCGGAGCCGAAATCCCATGCGTTGTGGCCAACGTGGTACGCGGAGGCCCGGGACTGGGAGATATTCAACCTGCACAAAGCGATTATTTTCAATCGGTTAAAGGTGGTGGACATGGCGATTACAGATTGCTGGTATTGGCTCCTTCCTCCGTTCAGGAAATGTCAGATTTTGTTCCGTTGGCATACGAACTGGCGTTTAAATACCGCATTCCTGCTTTAATTGTTTCCGATGGTTTAATCGGGCAGATGATGGAAAAAGTAGAGCTTTTTGAGCAAATGCCTCGCTTGACGGATGCCGAAGTTATTGAAAAATATCCTTGGGCAACCAACGGCAAACCTGTCGGAAAGGAACGTCGAATCCTTACCTCTCTAGATTTGGATCCGCACAAACTGGAACGTCACAATCATCACCTTCAGGCTAAATACCGTGAAATGGAGGAGAAAGAAACCCGTTACGAAATGCTATACTGTGACGATGCCGAGTATATCTTCGTAGCATATGGATCCAGTGCACGTATCGCTCAAAAATCCATTCAGTTGGCCCGGGAAAAAGGCATTAAAGTTGGATTGCTGCGCCCCATCACCCTGTGGCCATTTCCAAAAAAACCCATCGATGACTTAACAAAAAAAGGTGTTAAAGGATTCCTTACGGTGGAAATGAGTGCCGGACAGATGATTGAAGATGTAAAACTGGTGGTTGAAGGCCGTACCAAAGTGGCTCATTTTGGGCGCTATGGTGGTGTCATTCATTCACCCGAAGAAGTATTGAACGCCCTGGAGCAACAAATAATAGGAGGATAAACCATGTCAGAAATCACCTTACAAGATATCATCAAACCCGAAAACCTGGTTTACCAAAAAACCAAGTTGATGACCGACAAAACCCTGAGTTATTGTCCGGGTTGTGGTCATGGTACTGCCCACAGAATCATCATGGAAGTAATAGAAGAACTTGGAAAAGAACACGATACCATTGGTGTAGCCCCTGTTGGTTGCTCGGTATTGGCTTACGAGTTCATGAATGTTGACATGCAGGAAGCTGCCCACGGACGTGCACCTGCAGTAGCTACCGCCATCAAAAGATTGTGGCCATCCAAAGTAGTATTCTCCTATCAGGGAGACGGCGATTTGGCCGCCATCGGTACCGCCGAAACCATTCATGCCTGCAACAGAGGCGAACGTATCGTGATGGTATTTATCAACAACGGTATTTATGGCATGACCGGTGGACAAATGGCTCCAACTACATTGCCCAACATGAAAACCTCAACTTCTCCTTATGGAAGAGACCTCCCAACTATGGGAAACCCGCTGAAAATGACTGAATTGGTGGCTCAATTGCCCGGCACGTATTTTGTAACCCGTCAGGCTGTTCACACACCTGCAGCCGTTCGTAAAGCCAAAAAAGCCATCAAAAAAGCTTTCCAAAATCAATTGGACGATAAACCGGGAGTTTCCTTTATCGAAATTGTATCCAATTGCAACTCCGGTTGGAAAATGGAACCCGTTCAAGCCAACAACTGGATGGAAGAAAACATGTTTCCTTTCTATCAATTGGGTGATATTAAAGTGGATGGTAAATTGACCGAGAGGTAGTTAAATTAAAATCTCAAGAAAATGACAGAAGAAATCATTATAGCAGGATTCGGTGGACAAGGCGTACTTTCCATGGGAAAAATATTGGCCTACTCAGGAATCATGCAAGATCAGGAAGTAAGCTGGATGCCATCCTATGGCCCTGAGATGCGCGGTGGTACTGCCAATGTTACCGTGATTGTTAGCGACGAACGCATCAGTTCGCCCACACTCACCGCTTACGATACAGCCATCATTCTGAACCAACAGTCGATGGACAAATTCGAAAATACAGTGAAACCGGGCGGCGTGCTGCTGTACGACCCCAACGGAATTATTCATCCACCTACCCGCACCGATATCACAATCTATAAAGTGGAAGCAGCTAAATTAGCCGCCGAAATGGGTAACACCAAGATATTTAACATGGTGGTTTTAGGAGCATATATGAAAATTAAACCCATCGTAAAGCTCGAAAATGTAATTAAAGGGCTGAAAAAATCGTTACCCGAACGGTATCACAAGCTGATTCCGCTTAACGAAGATGCCATTACCATGGGAATGAAAAGTGTAATTGAAAACTAACAGAGAACCTGTCAACAAAGGATCTCAGACACATTCTCAACAAAAAATGCAGAAAATCAGGTTAATTTTTTTCAATTAACCTGATTTTTGTGTTATTATTCTTTTATATTTGCCGCAGTTTTAATTTCAATAATACGCATATGAGTACTGGTAAAGTGAAATTTTTCAACACTTCCAAAGGTTACGGTTTCATCATAGATGAAGAAACCGGAAAAGAACATTTTGTTCATGTCTCGGGTTTGATCGACAATATCCAAGACGACGACGTAGTAACATTTGAATTGAAGGAAGGAAAGAAAGGCTTGATGGCAGCTGATGTCAGAAGAGCTTAATACCATACCTTAAAATCAAAATGACTTGGTCCCGCTAAATAGCGGGACTTTTTTTTGCCTATTCCTGTAGGGTTTCAAGAATTAATATCAAATTTAAATGAAAGTTACCCACCCTTGTAATTGTACAATACAGATATAGAATTGAGGAGAATTCAGGAGCAGGGTGAACTTAAAGCTCGTTTTTATTCATAAATCGGAATAATTCGTCCTACAAAATAAAACGATGAAGCTTTTGAAAACCTATAAGGTATGCTGAAAGCATCTGTTACTATTGATCAAATACCTTTTCGGCAAATCCATCCGTCCAATCGGCCAATGCCTGACGTTCTTCATCAGTTAATCGAGCCTCGGGATGCAGGGGTGGATATATTTTCATGGGCATTTCACCATCCAATACTTCTTCTGAGATTTCTCCAAGATATTTCAGCTTTTTTGTTTTTTCAAGATTTTCCCAATCAGAAAAATTGAGGTTTTCGCGCCCCTCGCGAATATCTCTGTTGATGAGATAGGAAACAGGAGATACGTATGCATACCAAGGATATTTACTTTCGTTGGAATGACAATCGTAACATGCGTTTTTTAACATAGTGGTTATTTCCACAGGTATGTCATTGCTGGCAATCAAATCTGCAGGATTGTCAGCAATGGTAGCAGGTCGGTTGGACGGGATAAATTGAAGTACCACAAATATTGCCAGGAGTACATAAAGAAGTTTTTTAAGCATCGATTTTGTTTTTAATAGTAAATTTTTGAGCTTTTCAAAGGTAATAAAAACTATCACATCTTACGCGAAATTTTGTCATGGATTTAAGTGTTAACTTTTTACAATAAAGCAAGGTTCGAAAAGCAGAATGCAAATCTTTTTAAATTCGTTCTAAATACCTGTATTTCTGCAAATAAAGCGTTAAAAAACCGTAGTTTTGTCTTCTAAAATCAACCGTAATAAAATGATCAATATACAGCTTACACACCCCCAAAGTATTGTCGTTGTGGGTGGTTCAAACGATGTTCAAAAGCCCGGAGGTAAAATCCTTAAAAACCTGAAAGATGGTGACTTTAAGGGTGAACTATATGTGATGAACCCCAAAGAAGAAGAGGTTCAAGGCATAAAAAGTTACAAAAATCCGGCAGATTTACCCGATGTGGATCTGGCCATCATCGCCATTGCCGCCAAACATACCCCTCAGGTGGTGGAATTTCTTACTGAAAACAAAAACACCAAGGCTTTCATCATCCTTTCGGCAGGTTTCAGTGAAGAAAGTCATGAAGGAAAACTGTTGGAAGATAGGGTAGTGGCTGCCATCAACAAAGTAGATGGTTCGCTCATCGGCCCCAATTGTGTGGGTATACTTACTCCTCAGCACCAGAGTATTTTCACGCAACCCATTCCCCGTTTATCCGACAAGGGATGCGATTTTATTAGTGGTTCGGGTGCCACGGCTTGTTTTATTATGGAAGCCGGCATTCCTAACGGTTTGCAATTTGCCAATGTTTACTCGGTAGGTAATTCAGCCCAAATTGGTGTTGAAGACATCCTAAAGCACATGGACGAAACATTCAATCCAGAAACCGACCCCACCGTAAAATTGCTGTACCTGGAAAACATCGATAAACCACAAATGCTGCTGAAACATGCGGCTTCTTTAATTGGCAAAGGATGTAAAATAGCAGCCATCAAAGCAGGTTCGTCGGATGCGGGAAGTCGCGCTGCCTCCTCACATACCGGTGCATTGGCCAGTCCTGATGCCGCTGTTGATGCGTTGTTTAAAAAGGCCGGCATTGTTCGCTGTTACGGACGTGAAGATTTAATCAGCGTGGCATCGGTGTTTATGTATCCAGAATTGAAAGGTAAAAATATCGCCATCATCACCCATGCAGGTGGTCCGGCCGTCATGCTCACCGACGCCTTATCCAATGGCGGTTTGGAAGTTCCGGCTATTACGGGAAGTGAGGCTGAAGACTTGAAAGCCAAACTTTTTCCCGGTTCATCCGTTGCCAATCCCATCGATTTTCTGGCCACTGGAACAGCAGAACAGTTGGGAATCATCATTGATTCAGTCAACAAACATTTCCATCACATTGATGCCATGGTGGTGATTTTCGGCACTCCGGGATTGTTTCCCATTTTCGATGTTTACGACCTGCTACACGAAAAAATGAAATCCTCTCACAAACCCATCTACCCTGTGCTGCCTTCCATACTTACTGCAGCCGAAGAGGTGAACGCGTTTGTAAAAAAAGGTGGTGTGTTTTTTCCCGATGAAGTAACCCTGGCCAATGCCCTTTCACGCATATATTTTACTCCCGAACCCACGAAAAAGTCCTTGGCTACACCTTTGGACAATAAAACCATTCGAAGCATTATCGATGGTTCAACTGAGGGTTACCTCGCTCCAGAGAAGGTTCAGCAATTATTGGATGCGGCAGGTATTGCACGGGCCAAAGAGTTGGTGGTAAAGACCCAAGAACACGTAAAAAAAGCTGCTGAAGAAGTAGGATTTCCGTTGGTAATGAAGGTTGTAGGTCCTGTTCATAAATCGGATGTGGGAGGAGTAACCCTTAATATTCAAACCATGGATAAGGTGGAATCCGAAATGCAACGGATGATGCAGATAAAAGACGCCACAGGAGTGCTGCTTCAGCCCATGTTGAGCGGAACGGAGTTGTTTGCCGGAGTAAAAAAAGAAGATAAATTCGGTCACATGATATTGTTTGGTTTGGGTGGCATTTTTATCGAAGTGCTTAAAGATGTTCAAAACCTGCTCGCTCCGGTTTCGGAAGGAGAGGTGCTCTCGGCCATGAAAAAACTGCGCAGCTATAAAATGATTCAGGGAGTACGTGGAATGGTAGGGGTAAACGAGGAGAAGTTTGCTCAAACGGTGGCGCAGCTTTCTGCTTTGGTTGAAGCCGCTCCTGAAATAGTGGAACTCGACCTCAATCCATTATTGGGCACCCAATCAGGTGTTGTGGCAGTAGATGCACGTATTAGAATAGAAAAATAGGCTGTGAAAAAGAAAGATTTCCTGTTTATTGCGCTGGTACTAGCTATATTTAGCCCTTTTGTGTTAAGCAATACGGTGCTACAGTTCTACCTCGACTTCAATCACGACCACGGATTGATTATGTCGTTTGTCAAGTTTGCTTTGCTGGCTACGCTGGGTGAAGTCATCGGTTTGCGTATCAAATCCGGAGATTATCACCAACCCGGGTTTGGTATCATTCCACGCATGATTGTTTGGGGTGTGCTGGGAGTTACCATCAAAATGGCCTTTGTAATCTTTGCCACCGGCACACCTGCTTTTATGGACTATTGCGGATTTCAGCATGCAGTAGATACTTTTAAAGGACCACTTTCGTGGGAAAAAGTTGGCGTTGCATTCAGCATTAGTGCTGCCATGAACCTGATTTATGCTCCGGTTATGATGACCTTACATAAAATCACCGATACCCATATCTTGCAAAATGGGGGAACCCTCAAAGGATTTTTACACCCCATTCAAATGAGAAAAATTTTTGTAAATTTGAACTGGGATGTGCAATGGAATTTTGTCTTCAAAAAAACCATCCCTTTTTTCTGGATTCCGGCTCATACCATTACTTTTTTGCTCCCAACGGATTTTCAGGTACTGTTTGCCGCACTATTGGGAATCGCATTGGGAACGATTCTGGCAATTGCCGACATGACAGAAAAAAAACAGTAGAAATTAAAGTTAACCATTACAGCTAAATTATCATTTATGAAAGTTACACCCATAGATTATCAAATTGTTACAGAGAAGATTACCGCCAGCGGACTGAAGTCGGTTGGCAGGTCGTCCATTCGTGAAATAAAGAAATTGGTGGATGAAATTGAAAAAGAAAGTGGAGAAAAGTTTATACGAATGGAAATGGGGATTCCCGGACTTCCACCGGAAAAAATTGGTGTTGATGGCCAGATCGAAGCCCTAAAAAAAGGTGTTGCCGCCAAATATCCCGACATTCAAGGAATTCCGGAGTTAAAAACCGAGATATCGAAATTTGTAAAGAATTATATGGATGTGGAAGTAAATGCAGAATGTTGCCTACCGACCGTGGGTTCCATGCAGGGTAGTTTTGCCAGCTTCCTGATTATGAGCAGGCTTTTTAAAGAACGCGATACTACCTTGTTCATCGATCCGGGATTTCCTGTACATAAAAGTCAGCACCTGGTGCTGGGTCGCAAATACCAGAGTTTCGATGTTTATAATTACCGTGGCGACAAGCTTCGTGAGAAGCTGGAATCCTATTTTAAAACCGGAAAAATACATTCAGTTTTATATAGCAATCCCAACAACCCATCATGGATATGCTTTACGGAAGATGAGTTGAAAACCATTGGCGAATTGGCCACTAAATATGATGTGGTTGTGATGGAAGATTTGGCCTATTTTGGCATGGATTTCCGAAAAGATTATTCGGTTCCAGGAAAGGCACCCTATCAACCGACGGTTGCCCATTACACTGATAATTATATCCTATTTATTTCCAGTTCCAAAGTGTTCAGTTACGCAGGCGAACGCATTGGTATGATGGTGATTTCCAATAAGTTGTTTAATACACGTTTTGAAGATCTATTGGAGTTTTATCCTTCATCACAATTTGGCTATGCCATGGTTTTTGGCACCCTATATCCCTTAAGTTCAGGAACATCACATTCGGCACAATATGCCCTCGCCGCCATGCTAAAAGCTGCCAATACAGGCGAGTTCAACATTGTGGAATCGGTTTTGAAATACGGTGATAAAGCCAAAATAATGAAGAAACTTTTCACTGACAATGGTTTTGAAATTGTTTATGACACCGATATCGACGAACCCATCGCCGACGGTTTTTATTTTACATTTTCCTATCCCGGAATGGATGCCGAAGAATTGCTTAACGAACTGGTTTACTATGGTATAAGTGCTATTTCGTTGCTTATTACAGGCAGCGAGCGTGTTGAGGGAATTAGGGCTTGTACATCCTTGGTACAACCAAGTCAGTTTGGTGATTTGGAGGACAGGCTCAGGCAATTTCATGCTGATCACTAGAAGTATACCACACTTAATAAAAAAACACGGATTCTGCTTTTTCAGGGTTGAAATCCGTGTTTTTTTTGTTTTTTGTCAATGTTATACCGATTATGAATTGAAATGAGCTTTAATACCGATTATGAATTGAAATGAGCTTTAAGTTCGCCTTGCTCCTGAAACCTCTTCAATTCTATATCGGCATTATACATCAACAGCGTTGTGCTAACTTCAATTTATATATGGTATAAGTTCGCTTCGCTCCTGAAACCTCTTCAATTCTATATCGGCATTATACATCAACAGCGTAGTGCTAACTTCAATTTATAGTTGATATTACCTGTTTGCCTAGATTCGTGTAGGAAATAAAAAACTAATTGGTAGTTTAAAAGCCTTTGTAGCCCATATTTAAAGCATAAGCAGATCATATTATGATTAATTTCAGCTTTTTATGGTAATATATTTTCAGAAGGGAATAATTATTTTATACTTTTATAAACTCAATAAAAGAACGCATCTTTATCTTGTTGTTGCTTATTGATTTATTTAAAAGCTCACCAAATAATTACTCACCATGGCCGAAAATAAAATCCATATTCATACCACGACTTTGGGGTATATGTATCCCATTACTGCCAAAATCATTGCACAGGCTACCCAGTTGCTAAATGTTGTATTTAACATGCCAGAATTTAAAAAACAATTAGATGCACAAACGTTCGTTGCTAGCAACAAGCCTAGTTTATCGAGCGATGGCCTGGATATTAATGGAGCGGATGTTTATACGGATATCATGTCACAAAAAGATATAACTGTGACCGTAAACGTAAAATATCTATCACACCCATGGAAACGTTGGATATCAAAAACCATGGGAGAAACAAAACCTTTGGGTACAAGCATTAATACTTACAATTGGTGGCTAAAGTCGAAAAAAGGAAAAGAATTAGTCATCAGCTATGCAGCCCATGTGGGTCATGAAATTATGCATACCAAATATTACGGCTATGTTCATAATCCTAAAATGGGCAGTGCCAAATTTAACAAAGAAAAAGATGTTACCTATACGATAGACGATATTCTAGAAGATTTAATCAGAAAAAGCTATACGGCCTAGTGGAGTCCGGAGACCACTTTAAAAAACGGGGCGTAACCGAAAAGCCTTATGAGTAGGGACAAAACAAATACAAATAACATGAGTTTAAAAAACTATCTCCGCGAACAAGCTTACGACCTGATTGATGGTCCAGTACGAAACCACAAGCCTTTTCAACTATGGCTAAAAAAACCATTCGACGAAGTCGAACTCTATTACTCGCATGTTAATCAAGCATTCACAAGTTCGTTACCTTTAACAGAGCTGGTAAATGATGCGTTAAACGTCAATTCTACCAAAAAAGATAACTATGGATTTAATATCGGAATTACACTTCTTGAGGAAATACTAAAATCTTTGGGAATGGGTACTTTTGAACTGTCTGCTAAAATAAAAAGCGGAAAGAAAGTTACCATCAGTTACGACAATGCCATTACCAAAGAATGTCCGGTGGGTGAAATCGAAAACTTTTTTTCTGACGCCGATTTCAAACACAGCAACCTGGCTTTATTGAAAAATGCCAATAGAAACAACATTTTGATTCTGACAGGTGTGGTGTTTGCCAAAAATCTTGTTGTGGAAATTGAAACAGATTTCGAACTGAATGCAGATTTAGTAGCCAGTTTGAATAGTGCAGCCGACGGTAAGCTTGATTTCTCCATGAACAACACCTCTAAACTTAAAATGGTTTCAAGCAGTGCCGGGTATTTCCCCATTGCCGTAAAAGCCAGCAAAATTGACTACGACAAAGGCCACTTCAAGAAATTGAAACTGGTAACAGACAACAGGAATTTCTTTTAAGTCATCTACATCCTTTCAGGAACCTCTACGCCAATGAGCTGCATGGATAGCTTAATCGTACGTGCCGTTACCGAAGATAATTGTAGCCGAAGTTGTCGCTTATGCATATTTTCTTCTTTGAGTATTAACAGGGCATGATAAAACTGATTGAATTCCTTGGCCAGTTCATAGGCGTAGTTGGCTATGATGGCCGGACTAAAACTGATGGCTGCCTGATTTACCGTCTGTGGAAATTCATGAAGCAATACCAGCAGCGATTTCTCTTTGTCATCCAATTCTGAAATAGAGGTATTCACTTCACTAAAGGAAATCCCGGCTTCATCCGCTTTACGCAACACCGATTTAATACGGGCATGGGTGTATTGAATAAATGGTCCGGTATTCCCGGTGAAGTCGATGGATTCGGCGGGATTAAACATCATGGTTTTTTTGGGATCCACCTTGAGCATGAAATATTTTAATGCTCCCAAACTCAGCATGTTATAGAGTTTATGTGCTTCTTCCGGGGTGAAATCGTCAAATTTGCCCAAGGCTTCGGTGGTGATTTTTGCGGTTTGATACATTTCATCCATCAAATCATCGGCATCCACTACAGTTCCTTCACGCGATTTCATTTTACCCTGTGGCAGTTCCACCATGCCATAGGAGAGGTGCTCGATGGCGTCTGCCCATTCCTTACCCAATTTCTTCAACACCAGCTTGAGCACATCGAAATGGTAATTTTGCTCATTTCCAACTACATACACCAGCTTTTCAGGATGATAGTCGTTGTAACGGAGTTGTGCGGTACCCAGATCCTGGGTCATGTAAACGGAGGTGCCGTCGGCTCGCAACAAAAGCTTTTCGTCCAGTCCCTCAGCAGTAAGGTCGCACCAAACAGAACCATCCTCTTTTTTAAATAAAACGCCCTTTTTCAAGCCTTCTTCCACCAATGATTTACCCAATAGGTAAGTGTCGCTTTCATAATAAATTTTATCGAAATCGATACCCAAACGGTTGTAAGTTACATCGAATCCGTCATATACCCATCCGTTCATTTTGAGCCATAAATCTCTCACCTGCTTGTCGCCATCTTCCCATTTCTTCAGCATTTGCTTGGCTTCGAGCAGGAGGGGAGCTTCATTTTTTGCCTTATCGGGATCCATTCCTTTTTCAATGAGGGCAGCCATTTCGGCTTTGTACTCCTGATCGAAACGCACATAATAGTCTCCTACCAGTTTATCGCCCTTTTGACCGGTAGTCTCGGGTGTGCTATCGTTTCCCCATTTCTGCCATGCCAACATCGATTTGCAAATATGAATGCCGCGATCGTTCACCAGGTTTACTTTTTTCACATCCATACCATTGGCTTTCGCGATGGCTGCCACCGACCAGCCAAGCAGGTTGTTTCGGATATGTCCCAAATGCAAAGGTTTGTTTGTATTGGGCGAAGAATATTCGATGACAATGGGAGCTCCTCCTGTATGTTTTTTAAATCCGTAATCACTTTCGTGAAAAATTTCACCAAAAAACCGGAGCCAGTATTGATTGGAAACAGAAAGATTTAAAAAACCCTTAATTACATTAAATTCAATTATATCCGAACTATTATCTATAATATACTTTCCAATTTCTGAAGCCGTTTGTTCCGGGTTTTTACGCGATATTTTTAGCAAAGGAAACACGACAACCGTATATTCACCTTTGAATTCGGGTCGTGTTTTCTGCACCTGTAGAAGTGCCTCGGCTGGTTCTTGTCCGTAAAGTGATACAATGGCTTCGCGCAACAATTGCGTGATGGTGGTTTCAATCATGGCAAAATATTTTGAGGTGCAAAAGTAGCAAAAAGCAGGCTTCCTTGCTGCGTTTAATAAATCCAGGCCACAAGCCCCGGACAATCTTCATGTTTTCGTGATGATACTCCATCACAAACAGATTATTTCGTAATTTCCCATCCCAAAAGACATCAATAAATGCACATCGAAGAAGCCATCGCAGGATTTTTTCCCAAAAACGAAATATCAGGTTATCAGCCCTATGGCTCCGGTCACATCCACCGTACCTATCTGCTTTGGCCACATGATGGAAATTCTCAATACATCCTGCAGGAGATCAATCGAAACATTTTTCCTGAAGTAAAAGCCCTTCAGGATAACATATCCAGGGTTACAAATCACCTGAAAAAGGTCAACGAAAACAAAAATGATTCCCATCAAACCTACTCAGGATTAGAGATAATCGCCACCCCCGATGGCCAACCTTTTTTCTCGGTAGATGAGCTCAGTTACTGGCGGGTTTTCAGGTTTATTCCCAACAGCCGAACGTTCGACACCATTCCTTCCACTGCCCACGCTTACGAAGGCGGCAGGGCGTTGGGCAAGTTTCTTGGCGATTTGGATGGATTTCACGTCGATTCCATATCCATCACCCTCCCCGGATTTCACGACCTCGGTAAACGTTTGGAGCAATTTGAGAAAGCCCTTCAATCGGACAGTGCATCAAGGATTTCCGAAGTTAAAAATGAAGTTGGATTTGTCCGTCAACGGGCCGAGAAATTGCTTCAACTATTCAGTGCCGAAACAACAAATTCCATTCCCCGGCGCATTACCCACAACGATCCCAAATTCAACAATATCCTTTTCGACCCAAAGGGTAAGTCCATTTGCATCATCGACTTAGACACCGTGATGCCGGGATTTGTTTTTCACGATTTTGGTGACGCCATCCGTACCGGAGCCGCTTCTTCGATAGAAGATGAACCCGACACACAACAGATGTTTATCGATTTGGAACTCTTTGCTGCTTACGCCGAAGGTTTTCTCCAACAAATGCGCCACATACTTACAACTACCGAGCTTTCTACCCTAAGTCTGGCACCACAATACATGACTTTTATTATCGGATTGCGCTTTTTAACCGATTTTATAAATGGAGATATTTACTTTAAAACGGCACATCCCCAGCACAATCTCCAACGCTGGTATGCCCAGAAGGCCTTGCTTTTGAGCATGGAAAAATCCGAGCACAAAATGGCCGAAATCATTCAACAAATCATCAACCAACAACCTTGAAAAAATGAAGAATGACCGCAGAAATTTCATCAAAACCTCCCTTTTGGGTGCAGGGGTACTCACTTCAGGTGTACTCAAAGCCTTTGTTTCCAATCAAAAACCGGTTTTAATACGCGACAACACCTATGTTCCGGAAGAAAGTCAGACATTTAACATGTGTGGATATGCAGCACCAAAAATGGATACGGTACGCATTGGTTTTGTGGGAATTGGCGATCGTGGTTCAGGTGCGGTGGAGCGTATGGCACTTATAGAAGGTGTGGAAATTACCGCTCTCTGTGATATCAGACAAGCAGCTGTGGATGGAGCCCAGGGCATACTAAAAAAGGCCGGACTTCGCAAGGCAAAGGAGTTTGTGGGCGGCGACACCGAATTTGTTAAACTCTGCGAAAGCAACAAGGTCGATTTGGTGTACATTGCCACCCCCTGGGAGTTTCACGTGCCCACGGCCCTCGCCGGCATGGAAAACGGTAAACATGTGGCCATCGAGGTACCCTCGGCCAAAACCCTTGACGAATGTTGGCAATTGGTGGAAACCAGTGAACGTACCAGAATGCATTGTGTGATTTTGGAAAACTGTTGTTACGACTTTTTTGAACTGCTCACGCTGAACATGGTGCGTCATGGCGTGTTTGGCGACCTCGTACATGGCGAAGGAGCCTATATCCACAACCTGGACTACTGGATGTTTAACAAGCCACAGGACGAAAAAATGGTGGATGGTGCCTATACCAAATGGTGGCGCATTTGGGAAAACGAGCGCAAGGCCAATGTGTATCCCACCCACGGATTGGGTCCCATTTGTCAGGCCATGAACATCAACCGTGGCGACAAAATGGATTACCTCACAGCCATCATGTCGAAGGATTTCAGTCTGAAAAACCGGATTGCCGAAAAGGCAGCACAAGACCCTGTTTATGAGCAGTTTTTGAATCTGGACATGCGTGGTAACATGGACATTCAATTGATAAAAACCAACGCCGGACGAACCATCATGATACAGCACGATATCAGTTCGCCCCGTCCTTATTCCAGAATTCATTTATTGAGTGGCACCAAATGTTTTGCACAAAAATGGCCCTTGCAACAAATCGCCTTTGGTCATGAAGTAGCCGATGAAGCAAAAATGGCCGAAATTGAGGAACAATACACCCCCGAACTGGTGCGCCGTGTGGGAGAAATTGCCAAAAGTGTGGGGGGACATGGCGGCATGGACTTCATCATGGATTGGCGTATGATCGACAACCTGCGCAATGGATTGCCCATGGACATGGATGTGTACGACGCTGCGGCATGGAGTTGCATCACCCCTTTGAGCGAGTGGAGTATCGCCAACAATTCACAACCCATTGATGTACCCGATTTTACCAGAGGCGCCTGGAAAACCAACGCTCCGGTGGATACAAGGGTATTTAATGGAGGAACCACTAAGGTGCGTGAGGAGGTGATCAAGAAAATGGGAGGACAACTGGAACTTCAGTAAACCCCGTGACTAGCCCTGCTTGGCTTTTTTGGAGAATTTGAGGGCATAAACCGCCATCACCACCATTACCAACACAATCACCAACCACAGTTCGTCCAGTGTGGCAGAAGCAAAAGCAGAGATAATAAAGAGGGACGAAATGGACACGATGATGATATTCGCCATGGAGCGCACACCGGTTTCTATATCTTTCTTAATCAGCGCGATACCCGACCAGAAATAGGGAAATAAAAGCAACATCACCGAAATGGTGACCGTAATACCGAATGCAGCCTGAACATTACTTCCCATCATCATCAGGATAACCTCAATAACGGTCATGATGATTCCATTGATAACAAGTCCCTTGCTGTTGATGCCGTGTTTGTTGGTAAAGCTGTACGCTTTGGGTAAAAAACCGTTGTCGGCACTGGTTTTGGCGGCACTGGCTGAGGACAGGTTCCAAACCAGAAAACTAGCCAGACAAGCCACCGCCATAATTACTGACACCACTTCTCCCACGATTTTAGAGTGGAAGATGGTTTCCATGGCCATGGCAAACGAAGCCGGGGCAGTTTGAATTTCTTTGGCAGAATACATTCCTTCAATTACCGTGGTGGAAGCAATATAGATGATGGCCACGATGACAAAACCTACAATGGTGGCGATGGGAACTACTTTTTTTGCATTGGCAATTTGTTCGTTGTTGGTGGCCACGCTTTCCACACCCACAAAGGAGAATATAAGGATGGCAAACCCGGCCATTATCGCTTGCCCTGAGCCTTTTCCACTCACATTCCAGTTATTTTGGTAAAGGGTGATGTCGAAATCGAACCATCCTGCCACCGATGTGATAATCACCGAAATAAGCAACAAAGTAACCGTTAGTGAAACTACTTTGGTAATGATGCCGACACCCCTGAGCGACATCAGGATAAACACCCAAATCAGTATAATCACCGTGACTCCCAGAAAAAATGGTTTGCCGAGTGCAGGAACAAACATCTCAAGGTATCCCAGACCGGCTATTAAAATAGATACATTGGAAATCAGGTTGCCATACACATAAAAGAAACCACTTTTTGCGCCAAGCACCGGATTAACGTAGGTGGCCAATGCCGTTGGACTGGGATCGTCGAAACGACTGCCCGCCCGCACATAAACCAGGGTTAAAAACAACGCCCCAAACGTGACCAGGGCAAAGGAAATTACCGTGATGGAACCTGTTTCGGCCAACTGTTGTGGCAAGGCAATAATGCCGCTTCCGGCCAAACTGGACACGATGAGAAAAATCGCTCCGATTAACCCCAATTTTTTTGCTTCTTTCATGATGTTAAAATTAAATTTATGTTGAATATGAATGGTATGTCAACAAATCAAATGCTTTCCGGATTCCTGTGAGCCAATGCATCAAATATATAAATTATTTGCTTCCATTCAATTGTTTGTTTCAATTATAAGGTAAGAAGGAAAGGGGTAGCACTCACATCCTTGTTTATCGAAAAGTTCGCTTTTGGCGTTATCAACTTAAAATGGCTTAAAACTTTTGGTGATTTCAACTCAAACACTTTGCTTTTTATTTATTTTTGCTAGCGATATAGGTGTTAGTTTATCAGACCTGATAAACAACTTAATATGGGAAACAGGTGAAAAACCTGTACAGTTCCCGCTGCTGTGAGCTCAAATAAAGCTCCTGAAACCCGGTCACTGTTTGCATTGGCGAATGGGAAGGCCTCAGGAGTGAGTAAGTCAGAAGACCTGCCTAAATCAACGGATGATCAAAGCTTTCGGGATAAAAGCATGATGATGTCAAAGTCATTTTGTCAGCTCTTCCTGTAAAGTTTTGAGGTAAATAATTCATATTTAAACCTTAAAGCTTTAACAAATGAAAAAAAATTATTCTTTGTTACTCGCGGCGTTCATGCTGCTCGCGGTTTCTGCACTGGAAGCCCAAACATTTATTGTAAAACGAGTTTTTGTTGGTTCGGGAGGGAATTTCAGCGATCCGGACGATTTCGTGGAAATCAGTTCCTACGATCCCAATGGCGGGCAAACTTCCTCTTTCGGAAACATCCGTACGCAAAGTGTTCAGGACATGTTGATTGACGGTAACTTCCTGTACGTGGCCGCTCAGGATTCCATTGCCAAATTCAACATCGACACCTACAATCGGGTGGCCATTGCGGCTGCTCCGGGAGTTAACAAATTAGCTGTTTACGACAATAAACTAATCGCCACTTTTGCTTACCCAAACACATCGGATTTTCTTAAGGTTTATGATGCCAATAACCTGGATTTCATATCTGTGATTGAGGGGATATCTGATGAAGCTGCCGGGATGCTGGTAGTGGATGATGCCCTGTATGTGGCGGTTCCCGGAGGATGGATGAGTACCACCGGAAAAATTGCCCTTGTCGATCTCAACGAACTTATTCTGCTTAAAGAAGTGGATATGGGTACAAACACAGCCGGCATATTCGACCTGTATCTATATGACAATCAAATATTTTCGGTAAACAAGTCGGCCTGGGGGGTTACTTCGGGATATGTGACTAAAGCAAATCTCTCACTTTCACAGTTTACTCATACACTTTATGAATATGCTCTGGGTAATGGCACAGGACTTGACAATGGACAACTATTTGTTCAAATGGATAACGGAATTGGCCAAATCGATCTCAATGATATGAGTCTGGTCAACGCCTCTGTTGTTTCTCCTTTTGAAATGAGCATTGCTTCCGCAGAACTGGACACGGTTAACTCCTTGTTTTATGTGGCTACCACCGACTATGCCTCTGTGGGCGAAGGGTTGATTTTTAATATTCAGGGAGAAAATACTGGCTCCTTCGATGCCGGAATTTCTCCCGAAGCCATCGCCATCGATTACAGATCAACAGAAGGAATTGGTGAAAATTTAATCACCCTGGCCATTGATGCCATGCCCAACCCATCTGATGAAACCTGCCAACTATCCTTTCCTCAAGAGCTTGCAGATGCCGATTGGAAAATTACCGACCTCCTTGGTGCCACCGTGCGATCAGGTCACCTTTCTGGCAATGAAAACGAATTAGCTATTGACGTATCCACATGGCCATCGGGTCTGTATGTTGCTGTTGCCAGAAATAGCAGCCACCAAGGTGTGGTCAAGATATTGGTAAGGTAATGAGACGCTCCTTAAGGTATATGGCAACATTTATCCCTCAACATTCCCATGGGATACTGCTCATGGGCATGTTGTTGGGCTTAACC
Organism: Bacteroidales bacterium; assembly: GCA_963676875.1. Taxonomy (GTDB): domain Bacteria; phylum Bacteroidota; class Bacteroidia; order Bacteroidales; family F082; genus UBA6244. The sequence goes on along the minus strand of OY781436.1, from coordinate 4,290,763 downwards.
AATCTGACAGCCCAATATGCGCCACCTGCGGGCATGGCGGGAACCACGGCCATTGCGGCCGACAGCAATGTTTTCGTGGCCTGGGCCTCAGATTGCATATTAGAAGAGGGATGGATGGACATTACCAATGAATCTTTGGGAAAGGTGTATTTTGGCGAAGCCATTGACGCTACCCAAATGGCCGATAACGCGGTTGTTAGTCTGGGAGATGGGGGAGTGGCCACCTGTTTTTTCGATATCCCGATCGTGGATGGTCCCGGAGCGGATTTTGCTGTTTTTGAGAACTCATTCGACGACACTTTTTTGGAACTGGCCTTTGTGGAAGTGAGTTCTGATGGCAACAACTTTGTTCGTTTTGATGCCGTTTCGCTCACCCAAGCCGATGCTCAGATTGAAACCTTTGGCACCCTGGACGCCACCAAAATACACAACCTGGCCGGAAAATATCGTGGAGGTTATGGCACACCCTTCGATTTGAAAGAATTAGAAGGCATTTCAGGACTGGATATCCGGCACATCGTGGCGGTAAGGGTTGTGGATGTGGTGGGCAACATTGTTCCTGAATATGCCCGTTTGGATGTCAACAATCACGTGATTAACGATCCCTGGCCCACCGCTTTCGAAACCGGAGGCTTCGATTTGGATGCGGTTGGCGTGATGCACAACCTGGAACATACACATGTGGATCAAATGGATTTGGCATCCGAAGTACGGGCTTTTCCCAATCCTACGATGGAGAAATTGCAAGTTCAATCGCCCATTGATTTACAAAGGATAGCCCTTTATTCGTCCAACGGCCGCCTGATCTTCGAGGTGATGGGCGAAAACAATGCGCTTATCGACATGCAAAATCAAACCAAAGGTTTATACATGCTGCATCTGGTTTCGGAACATGGTTCATCCACAAAAAAAATCCTGAAGTTGTAAACGATGAAAAACTTTAAATTCAGCTGTTTAATTGTGTTTTTAACCTTGCTATCGGGTGCTGAATCCCTGATGGGTCAGGCCATTTTCGACACACTGAATTTAAAGGAATTTGAGGTGGTTGATTCTTATTTTCTTTCGGGAAATACCTCCCGAAGTCAGCAAATAGACTCGTTGCACATGACGGAGTTCGGTCAACAGGATTTGGGTGAGATGCTTTCGGCGCTTACGCCTGCCTACGTCAAATCCTACGGAAGAGGAACCATGTCAACGGTTTCAATTCGGGGAGCGGGAGCGGCCCATACCCAGGTGCTTTGGGAAGGATTCCGATTGAATTCGCCCATGTTGGGACAGGTGGATTTTTCTCAAATACCCAATGCCCTTTTCACGGAAGTGGAATTGCTATACGGAGGTTCTTCAATGTCCAATTCAGCGGGCGCCTTTGGCGGAAGTATCAACCTTTCATCCCAAAACAAGACAGCACAGCAGGACGAAACCATTCGATTGGAACAAACTGCCGGAAGTTTCAATACCTGGCTTACTTCGTTGTCGGTACATCTCGGCATGGGAAAACTAACAAGTAAGACCAATTTCATCCGGCAATCTTCCGACAATAATTTCACCTATTACAACACGGCCATTCTCCCTCATGAAGACATGCAACAAAAGGATGCATCCTTCAGGAATATGGGATTTATGCAGCAGTTTGATGTGGAGATGGGAAAAAATCAGCATGTTTTTTTTAGTTCCTGGAATCAGTGGTCCGATCGGGATTTGCCACCCATCATGAGCAATGTATATCAACTTCAGGAGGAAAATCAACAGGATTTTACCTCCCGTACCCTCGCCGGATGGAAAAAAACTACCCAAATATCCGCCATTGAAATTAAAGGGGCCTATTTTTACGAAGACTACCATTATTTTTTACATACCCTTTCACAAGATACTTCCCACAGCACGGTGGTTCTAACCGACTCCAAAAACTTGATTAACAGCGTATTTCTAGTTGGAAATGGATTATTTGAGTTGGGCTCGGGGTTTTTGCTCGCCACTCAAATAAACCTGGAATACCAATGGGTGGAGAGCATCAATTACGTGGATATCAAAAAACGCCAAACAACGCAATTAATGGCGTCACTCGAAAAGAAATGGAAGGAAAAGCTCACCATGAAATTGATCCTGAGAGGTGAATACTCCGATGAAGATTATCTACCTATGTTGCCCTATTTTGGTCTGAATTATCAACCCTTTGAAGGCAAATGGCTCTCACTAAGAGCCAACATTTCAAAAAATTACAAACGGCCAACCCTCAACGAGTTGTATTTCTATCCCATGGGAAATGAGAATCTGAATGATGAAAGTGCCCTGGAAACTGAGTTAGGCATCGATTTGAACCACCATTTTGGCAAGCAAATGTTTTCAGCAGGATTTACCGCCTTTTATTCTTCCATCGACAACTATATTCAATGGCTACCTTCGGGATTTGGTCCTTGGGAGCCCTCGAATATTCACAGTGTGCTTTCGAGAGGGGTGGAAGTGACGCTGAAAGGAGAAGGAAAGGTGGGAAATATTCGTTGGACTGTGGCAACTCAATACGCCTATACGCACGCCTCTGAAAGCGATTCTGTGGTCAACGCTGCGCAACTGCCCTATATCCCACGATATCAGGCCAATGGGTTTCTGTCAGCTTCCTACCACCAGTATTTTATGCGTTGGAGCACGACCTATGTGGGCGAACGCAGTACCACACTAAATAATGAACCCGACCTCCCATATTACTGCCTTCATCATGTAACTTTGGGGAAAAACTTTGCCTTGAACAAACTTTTTGTGGAAACACGTCTAAAAATTTATAATGTATTTGATATCGACTACCAGGCCGTTCGCTGGAGGGCCATGCCGGGACGCTATGCCGAGATATCAGTTAAAATAATATGGTAATATGAAACATATACTTTGGTTTACCTTACTGGCATTGATGGCCATATCTTGTTCGGACAAGAACACGGACACGCCTGTGGTACACCCCCTTGAAGACGGAGGTTTGTTTGTCCTCAATCAAGGTAATTTTACCTACGCCAACGCCTCACTTAGTTACTATCATCCCATCGAAAAAACCGTGGAACCAGCCGTATTTTATGAGATAAACGGGTCTCCCTTGGGCGATGTGGCTCAAAGCATGGTCATTCATGGAGAGGTGGCCTATGTGGTGGTAAACAACTCCGGATATATTTACTCGTTCGACCGCCATACGGGCTTGTTTTTGGGAAAAATCACCGGTTTTGAATCACCCCGGCAAATGATGTTTGTAAACGATGAGAAAGCCTACGTGAGCGATCTGTATGCCAATTACTTAACAGTGGTTTCCCCATCCGGATATGAAATTTTGCGACACATTCCGTTGGGGCGCAGCAGCGAGGCCATGGTCATGGTCGGGGGGCAAGCCTTTGTTTGTCAATGGTCTGATTACAACCAGACACATGAAAACAATCAGGTGATGGTGATTGATACGGAAACAGATATGGTGACCGATTCCATTCGTGTTGGCAAGGAACCCAACAGCATGGTACTTGATGGCGACGGGTATTTGTGGGTGTTGTGCTCAGGAGGGTATATGAATGTGGAAAAACCTTCGCTGTGGAAAATTAGTCCAACCAGCCATACCATTATGCTTGTCATGCAATTTCCTGAACAAAACTCAAATCCAACATGTTTGAGTTATGATACCAACAATGATCGATTGCTGTTTATAAATGGTGGCATATTTGCCGTTTCCACCAAGGCCATAGAATTGCCCACTGTTCCCCTTATTGATGGAGGTGAGGCTAATTTTTATGCACTTTACGTAGATACAGCCAGCAGTGAAATATACGTAAGTGATGCCGGAAACTACCTGAGCAATGGACAGGTTTTTCGATACGATGCACAAGGAACACTGGTGGATAGTTTTGAGGCGGGGATAATTCCGGGAAGTTTTTGTGTGAATAAATAGGCTGCCTTTAGATACAAGTTGAAAGATTTCCTTGCCATATGATTGGGTAATTTCAATCTTGATGCTTTAAAAATTACTATTTTTGTCACCATGACAAAAGCAAAAAAGGAATATATAACCAAGCGATTGGTCGAACGTCAGTCCAAAAAGGCCTTTACAACTGCCTCAAATGAAGCCATGGAAGCAAATGGATATGTTATTATTGTGAAAGATGGATATGTTGTGAAAGAGTCCTCTGATGGATCAATTGAGATTTTGGAGGAATTGGATAATGATATTTCAGAAATGAAACTAGTTCTGGATTAGAATGGTTAAAAGATTGAGGGTATTTGCCGGACCCAATGGCTCTGGTAAAAGTTCAATTATTCAAAGCCTCCTCAATCTTGAATTGGAGGAGGGTAAAAAGTTGGATTTTGGAATTTATATAAATGCAGATGACATTGCCTTTCAGTTAAAAAACAAAGGTTGCCCTTTCTATTCCTTTGAAGTGGAAGTGACAAAAAAAGAGTTGTTGAAAACGGCTTCTGAATCAGGTCTGATTAATAATACATTTTCAATTGAAAGTTTTCAGATTGTATTAGGTTGGAGCATAACGTACTGAAGCTAAACAAGAAGCACGCCGGAAAATTGGATGACAATCCCGGGGAGCGAGTAGCTCAAATAGTAGCCGATTTTCTAAGAAAGAAATTGTTGAGTCTCGAAAAAAAGTTTTCCTTTGAGACGGTATTCTCCCATGAAGGCAAAGTTGATTTTATGCAACAGGCAAAAGATGCCGGATATAAGGTGTATTTGTATTACGTTTCGACTGAGCATCCAAGAATTAATAATTATCGGGTTAATGTTGTCCGTGCCGGGAAAAAAGGACACGTGGTGAGCAAGGAAAAAATTTATAGCCGGTATTATCGTTCCATGAATTTAATGTATCAGGCAGCTGCACTCAGCTATCAGGCGTATTTTTTTGACAACTCTTATGATGGGAGTAACCACACAATGTTTGCCCATTTTAAGGTTACGGGAGATGGAGTCAAGATATGGGATGAAACCGATAAAGAGTCCTATCCCATCTGGTTTAAGAAATATTATTCTGCAAAATTGTCAAGATGACCGCTTTTGGCCTTTTTGTCTGACGGTTTTATGAATATTTCAATAACATGCCTTTTGTTGCATAATTTACCTACTTTCGGCGAACTTTTGCACTTTACTCCACTCACTAACTAAACTGCCCTCATGACTAAATCCAAAGGAATAGCGTCTTTCGCTTTGATTTTTCTCACAGCTTTCGGCCTGGTATTCACAAGCGTTTCCTGTTCCAAGAAGAACAATTCGCCCCAAGCGGTGGCCTCTGTGTCACCATCAGCGGGTTCCACCTCTACCGTGTTCACGCTCGATGCATCCCAAAGCCGGGATGAGGAAGACAATGGCTCTCAACTTCAAATTCAACTAGATTGGGAGGGCGACGGAATCTATGAAACTGATTGGGTTTCAGAAAAAGTACACCAAACAACCTTCGATAGCGAAGGTGAGTTTCAGGTTAATATCCGCGTGAAAGATACGGATGGAGAAATCACACAAACATCTGCCAACCTATCTGTTACCAACAGTCCGTCGTTGATTCCCGACCATAGTCCGTTCAACTACAACGTAGGCATCAATTATGAATCGTGGCCTACGCGCCCGCATCGGGTTGTGGCCAGAGATTTGGACCAGATCACCAAATATTTTAAGCTCATTCGTACCTATCACGGAGCCGGTGTTTTTTCCGCCGACACCATTCTCGACCCCACCATGATCGAGGTGATTAATTATGTGGTGGCCAATCCGGTGCTCGAGATTGAATTGTCGGTGGGCACCAACAATTCGGCGCTGAATAAAGCCGGAGCCGCGGGGTACATGGTCAACAGGGCTTATACCGACAAATGGGTGCAACAGCTCATTGCTGCTTTTGGTTCGGTGGCCAATACCAAAACCTACGTCAAAGTAATTTTGCTGGGCAACGAAATCGATCGAAATGCTCCCGGTGCCCCGGGAAGTGCACTGTTCAACGACTATATCCACCAATGGATACCTCAATCGTTCGACAACATGAAGGCCTCGTTGGCTGCCGCCGGAATGTCCGAAATACCGGTTTCCACCACCATTTCCAACTATCCATCCGACCCTAGTGCCAACTTGGTTTCGTCCACTTCCGTGAAATACATCCACGATAATTGGAGTCCCCAATGGAATTCAGGCGACCCTTTTGTGTTTTTCAATCAATACACTCAAAACATGAAAGACACAGATTTTGGCTACGACATCAATTATTTTGAACTGGTTGCCAGTAAATTAGCCGGATCACCGAGTGTTTACGTCGGCGAAACCGGCTACGACGCCACTTTTGGTGTGGAAAATCAGGTGAAAGTAGTGAAGCAAATTTTTAATTGGCTTGACGGACAATATGGAAGAAACAAAATTACCGTTCCTTTGTTCCTGTTTCAGGCCTTCGATTTGCCCATTCCTCCTCCCGGAACAGCTACCATGTTTGGAATCTTTAAGGACAACGAACAAAATGTGCCCGAGGGATTAAAAAGTGGGATTGCGGTTCCTGAGTGGATTGTAAAACCGAAGGGATAATAATAGATTCAGGTTGGGAAACGTTAAATTTTATTTGGGCATTTCAAGGCTCATTGAATGCGCCAAATCACGTATCTTTCTTATGCAGTGTGATAAGTGTAACGCTATTTAATCTCGCGCAATCAAAAAAAATAGAGAATAATAATCCTTGACTATGGGAAAGATGATTACTTTTGGTGGTAGTTAGGTGATGGAAGCCATAACATGACTTTTAAAATGAAAATGCTGACATTTAAACTGACCTCCCTGATGTTTCAGGTAATTTTGAAAACATAATGAAAACCACGTCAACATAATATTGGAAGAAAATGGGATACATGGGTTTCGGTATGCAAAAATGGATTTACACGCAACGGCCAAGGAAACCTTTCTCTAAGCAACGGAGAGATGCAGTTGATGTTCATGAACGATATTCAGTAAACGAAACAAATATTTCTGGCAGGACACGCATTTCTCCTACTGATCAGGACATTAAATTAGTGCTGGATAGGATTCGTAAAAATTCGATAAAAGGCAAACTGATCAACTTACTGTTAGCCATTGCATTCATTGTTTTATCGGTTGTTATTTTGATTAAGTTTGAGCCATGGAAATCTCATAAGCAAAGTGAACATGCGCTGATGGAAGAGCAAAAACAAGCTTTAGAAGAAAAAATAGAAATCTTTAACACGTTTCTGGCATATGGAAAGTATCACCTTGATAAAGGTGAAACCGGAATGGCTATTCAAGAATTTCACAAATGTCTGGAGGTCTTTCCCGACAATATGGAAGCACTTGAATATTTAACAAAAACCTACATGCTAAATTGCGTTTCGATGGAAATAGACTGTGAAGAAGCAATGGTCTATATCGACAAGCTAATTGAAAAAGATCCTGACAATATGGATTATATGTCTTACAAGATAAGCATCGAAAACAAATAATGATTAATCTTAGTTAGCCAATAAGATGAAAAAGATATTACGAATCAAGCCTTTATGGTTTTTTCTGACGTTTTTGGGAATGATTCTACTCTTATTTTTTATTGTGTGGTGTCTGGGGCAAATATTGGGGTCAGCTGGAGCCAAAATATACTTAGTCCTCATTTTCGGTGGATTTATTGGGTATTACCTATTTTGGATTTTTACCATCAGCTATGGATTGGAATTGTTAAATGTGAAAGCCGGTATACCAAGTAGCCTAAGTTACACCAAAGTTGTCGGGGTCGTACTACTCATATTTTCATTGGTTTACGGGTATCTATTTATTTCGGAATCACACACGCTTAACGTGGTTTTTTTGATGGCGCTAAATATACTATTAGGGATTGTAATCTGTTTCCTGTTTTACGATATCTCTGAAGATTACGCCTTTCATGCAAAAAACCGACCACCGGGAATATTTGATTACCTGATGGTGCTATTTCAAATGTCATTTTTTCCTATTGGCTTACTCATTTTGCATGCACATGTAAGGCTTCTGCTCAAGAGTAAAAAAGTTATCTGAATACGGCAGGAAAAGTTCCCTTTGATTGAATCGCCTCACTTCTTCCGCTGCCTGAACAACCATTCCAACATCAATGGGTCGGCATAGGCACCCAACCATGAAAAATGTCCCACTTCGGGGTATTGGGTAAAACCGGGCCGCCCACCTGCCTTAATCAATGCCGAAAACATGTCCAAAGAATATTTAGGACTCACCGATATGTCGTCAGCACCATGAAATATCCAAATGGGAATGTGGGCGATGCTTGCCGCGCGCGACACATCGCCGGCACCACAAACGGGCACTGCTGCTGCAAACAAATCCGGGTAACGCATGATGGCATCGTAAGTGCCATATCCACCCATGGACAATCCGGTAATGTAAATGCGGTTGGTATCGATGGGGAAGTTTACAATGAGTTGTCGAATCAATCCAATCACCTGCTTCATGGATTTGGAAGGGTCGGGCTTCAGGGTGAGTCTTCCCGTGAGGGTATCTTCATCCAGATTCGACCAGCGCATGCTGTCGGGGCATTGGGGAGCTACCACCAGGGCAGGATACTGCATCATCAAGCGAGGTTGAGCAAATTCACCAACTCCCCACTTCAGTTGGGCTTCGTTGTCATGACCACGCTCGCCGGAGCCATGCAAAAAAATTACCAACGGAATCTTTCTTCCCGGATTGTAGTCGGGAAATAGCAGCCGGTAGAAAAGGGTGTCGGAGGAGTCATCCACGTATTGCTCATAGCTAAATAGACTGTTTTGTGCCTGCACCTGCGAAACCGTAAAGGCGTAAAACACTGAAAATAAAAGAAAAGACAAGAATAATGATTTCATTTGATGACGTTTTAAAAAAGCTATTCAATGTGGGCAAAAGTATAAATATTTGGGTTGGTTTTATAATCTATTAGAATAGCAACAACCCATGAAATCCAATTTTAAATGGTATTTTGTTTACCTACAAGTCATCGACTTGCATGTTTAATGTTTTGAAGTTTTAAATAATGAGTCCACTCCGAAAAATATGGAGACAAATTTTTTACACAGAGTTCCGTAGAGTTTTATTGAGGTTACTCAAAGCACTGATTATCTATATTATGTATCCTTTATAGCAGGTGCTTAATTTGTAGTCTAAGCGTTTCTAAAAACTTTTTAATGAATGAACGACTTTTCGGAGTGAACTCAAATAATATATCCATCATCCGCTTCTTCAAATGCCCTCAATGTTATCTATTTTTCATTCAAATTATTTTATATATTTGAAGCAAGCTATTGGCCCATTATTTTTCCGGAGGCTGGCAAGCACTGGCAACTGTTTAAATACAAATTATAAATACAAAAATTTACTCCCATGAAAAAACTACTCTTGTCCATTGTTGTGCTATTGTTTGCAGGTCAAGCGCTTTTTTCACAGCAAAGTGCTAATTCTAAAAAAGATGAAAAAGTATCTCCCTTCAGGGTAGGGGCGTGGCTACCTTCCGATCAGGTGATTCTCGACAAGTGGATGCAAACCCTCATTACCGAAACCGATGCCAACACAAAGCCCTTATTGCCGGTGGTGCAAGAGTTTAAAAACCTGATTGAAAGCGATCCGGAGATTTACATGCTGTTTCATCAGATGTTTATGCAGGTCCCCAATAAACCTCCGTACAATCTGGATCCAACCGGAAAGCCTCAGGTGCGCGACTACCTGCATATGCTTCAGTTGATTAACCAAGTTATGACCAAAGCGCCTGAATTTAACGAAACCGGACTGGTGGGTTTCCCCATCAACGCCATTCTGGATTGGCCCATGGGAACCGAAGCCGGTGCTTCTGCCTTTTTAAACCCCAAGGTAAACGCCCAATTTAAAAAGATACTCAATGAATGGGCTGTGTTTTTAAGCTCGCCCGATTCGCGCGAAGTATTGGGCAACGATCCCCGTTCGGGTTGGTTTGGAGAGGATGCCAAAAAGGCCATGCCCAATTTTGTGGACGATTTTATTTGCGACCCGTCGCAGCCTTATTATGGGTTTACCTCATGGGACAACTTTTTTACACGACAATTCCGGGAAGGAAAACGTCCGGTGGCAAGTCCTGATGATGATGCCGTTATTGCCAATGCCTGCGAATCGGCGCCCTACCGTTTGGCCACACAAGTGAGTAAACTGGATAAATTCTGGATAAAAGCACAGCCTTATTCCATCCAATACATGTTGAATGGCGATCCGTTGGCTGCACAATTTGTTGGAGGTACGGTGTATCAGGCTTTTTTAAGTGCATTCTCCTACCACCGTTGGCATAGTCCCGTGAGTGGTAAAATTGTTAAAACAGAGGTGGTTGATGGTAGTTATTATGCCGAAACCATTACCGAAGGGTTCGATCCTTCAGGACCCAACGACTCACAAGGCTATATTACCGAAGTGGCCACCCGAGGGCTGGTTTACATACAGGCCGACAATCCTGATATAGGACTGATGTGTGTGATGTTTGTTGGAATGGCCGAGGTTTCTACGTGCGACATCAAGGTTTACGAAGGGCAACATGTGAACAAGGGAGACGAACTGGGCATGTTTCATTTTGGAGGTTCCACCCATTGCCTTATTTTCAGGCCCGGGGTGAACTTGGAATTCGACATGCACGGACAAACCCCCGGACTTAATTCCGACAATATTCCGGTGAGATCAAGGATTGCCACCGTTGTGGGGAAATAACTAATCCTGGGTGCTCATACAGGGGTCGTTTGATGATTCAATGGGTTTTCCTATCAGGAAAAGTGTTGGGTGTTCCAATGCAGGAGGTTTTTACTTGTTAGATCTTTCATATTCCTCCCGCATCAATTTATAAGCAGACTTCATCACCTTGAAGTAGGCTCCTGCCCAAAAATTGCGAAAACCATACCCGCCGGCTTTCCCGTAGAATCGTTGGGCTAGCAGTACTTGCCTGGTTTGAATATCAAAAAAAGTTACCCAAATGGAGGCGTTTTCATTATATTTATCGAGGCTTTCGACTATAAATACAAGTCCTATTCCTTCATTATCTCCCGAATCATATTCCGATATTATTTGCTTCACTTTTTCGGCATCGAAGGCATACGCTGTTTCAATAACCAAATCATCGAGTTTGGGCAGTGCATTCCTCTCCGAAACAACATTAAGGTATTGTTTTACTGTGTCTTTATGAAAGAATTTATTCAACTTATATTTTTTGTTTTCATAAATAACCAAACTATTCCAGGCGTTGAAATAATAACTTTTTATTTTTTCCGGATCCTTAAAACCAATGGCTCCGATCAATCTTACATTGGAGAAATCTGAACCATACCAGGTAATTTCATTCACTTCGAATACATCAGAAGAATTGGGTTGGGCATTAATTTGAAATGAAAATGCCAGACAAAATCCGATTAACAGTATCAATTTATTCATGGTTCTATTTTTAGATAAAAAAGGGTACGACTTCTTTCTTTCCCCACCTCAATCCCATATTTCTCCCCATTGTCTATCCTCATTCGAAAGCACAAACTGTTGTTAATCAAATAAAGTGAAAATGGATGTTGCATGGGTGCTATTCATTTAGTATGGTCTTGCGGTTGTCAAATATACCAATTTCCTGTCAGTGTGCATCACCAATTCTTTGAAAGTTGACGACATTTGGCCGGGCAACTAATCTTCCCAAAAGAGGAGGAAGTACATTTCAAGGTTCAAATTTGGGGATAACCGGTCATGCGTTTTTTGTTGATTTCAGGTGATTTGTATGATAGAATACCATTGATGTCCGGTTAAAAAACATATCGTCCCTACGGGACTTTACAGAGACCTTAATTTGCTTTCTACCAACATCTTGTCCCTACGGGACAGCCGCGTTAGGGGCTAGACATGGGTAAAAAATTACAATTTTTTTTAGTTCGTCCGCCATGGGCGGATGATATGTATCAAGCGTTGTAGCGTTTTCTGTTTAATTTTACATAACAACAATGATAAAATACTTCTATCTTTGAGTGCAAGAGGCAGAACCAAGTGCATAACCTAGAAGACTTTTTCAGTCAATAAGTTAACTATTTCTCCTTCTTATTTTGCTGAAAATTATAATCGAAAATTATCTGCTCACTATGTATACCCCCCCCGCTCCCGCACTCAGATAGTAATCGGAATGCAACTTGCGACATCAAAACAACTAAGAGACCAACAACATCAATACAATAAAAAAATTACCAAAACATCCGGAAAGCGATAGCAAAAACCAATACATGAGTAGATGCCACCACATACCGTCATTCAATTCATTCTCCGGCAACACCCGTGTTTCCTTCAGCCAAAAAGGGATCATCCTGCAAGACAATAGCTACTACCCATTTGGCATGGGCTTGGGTGAAGCATTCACCCACATACATAACACCTCCAGTGAAAACAAGTACTTGTGCAACGGTAACCTCGATAGCGATCAGGGTCCGGATGATTTTGGACTGGGGTGGTATGAATTTGGAGCGAGGATGTATGATCCTACCATCGGCAGGTGGAAAGATGTTGATGCATTGGCTGAATACTATTTTGCTGTTTCTCCATACAATTATGCATTAAATAGCCCCATGATTACCATAGATCCAAATGGAATGGGCACCTGGCAAATTTGGAATATAGATGAGAAAAATGCCGCTTTTGGAGATGCGGGAGAACAAAAAAATAAGAAACATGATGATCCCCCCTCAAAAGAAAGAGATGACAGAACCGTAGAGAAGGATGGTATTGTAGAAACCTATGATGAATTGCTAGATAAGTTTATTTATATAAACATAACAAAATGATGAAGATTTTAAGAAATATTGCATTATTGATCACTTTAGCCGGGTGTTCAAATCCGGAATATATTGAAATTGTATCTTATTACCCTGACTCACAACAGCCAAGAATGATTATGGTATATGATTCACAATCTGATACAGTTAAAGGAGATTTTTTGTTGAAAGAATGTTCTCAGAATGGCAAAATAGCAGGCTCAATAGAATTTCAGAACAACCTAAGACAGGGGATTTTTAGAACATACTTTCCAAACGGTAATATTGAATCGGAAGGCCATTATGATAAAGATGTTTTAAACGGAGTTGTTAGATGGTATAATGAAGAGAGATTTCTTATGAATGAACAGCTTTATTTAAGGGGAAGGCAAAAAACTGTAAAACAGTTTACGGGTACAGTACTGATGGATAGTAATAAAGTAGTTTATGACACTGTTTATGGATATGATATTTTTAGAATTAATTTTGATTCAACAGAAACTCAGGAGGGTAACATACATTTCGATAAATCGATGAAGGTTTGTGATTCATTATCATATTATTACAGAGTAAATAGTAAAGATACAATAAAGGGGAGTGACACATTGTATTTTGCCGTGGATTTGATAATGTCATCCCCAATTGACCAATACTTTGAATTAGGGAAGGTTACTTTATATATTGGCGAATTAAACGATGATTTTTCATTGACCGATACGATAGGTCAATATATAATTGATAGTCCGTCTCAGCAATGTAATGGAAAATACTGGACTTCACAAAAAGGTTATCAAATCATTACCGGGCTTATTTATATTAACATGCATAATATGTCTGATTCATTAGACAATAGATGTTCGGAGTTCATCTTTTATCATCAGTTTTACGTTGAGTAGGGGTAGGTTAGGGGAAATAATAATAAAGAAAATCAATAAATCATGAAACATACTTTTGCCATTTTACTAAGTTTAGTCCTTTTGTCTTCTGTTTATGGACAATTTGAGCCCCCTCATTAGTGCCCCATAGCCAGATCGCAACTTGCGACAGAAAAACAACTAAAAGACCAACAGCATCAATACAATAAAAAAACTACCAAAACAGCAGGAAAGCGATAGCAAAGCCAATACATGAGCAGATCACACCAAATACCGTCATTCAATCCAATCCCCGGCAACACCCGTGTTTCCCTCAACCAAAAAGGGATCATCCTGCAAGACAATAGCTACTACCCGTTCGACATGAGCCTCGAAACACCCGGAACCGCTTCAAGCGTCCACGCTTGAAGTCAAAGCCATATTAATCTGTTTGTATTAACAAAAAAACACCTGCAATCTATTAACTTACAGGTGTTTTTGTTATGAAGATGTGATCCAGACAGGGCTCGAACCTGTGACCCGCAGCTTAGAAGGCTGCTGCTCTATCCAACTGAGCTACTGGACCAACTTGGGTGTGCAAAATTACACTTTTTTTTATTTGAGCAATGCGTCATACAGAATTTCTACGGGATGAAAGGCTGTGCGCGAGGTGCCGTCTTTTATTTGGTGCCTGCAAGAGGTGCCGGGGGCGGCAATCAAGGTGGTGGCGGCACTTTCCCTTACAGCCGGAAACAAGACCAACTCACCAATTTTCATGCTCAAGTCGTAGTGCTCTTTTTCAAATCCAAACGAACCGGCCATACCACAGCATCCTGAAGGAATTTCCGTGGCCGTATAATGTTCGGGGAAATTCAGGACAAACAGGGTGGGAGCGGTGCTTGCCAACGATTTCTGATGACAATGACCGTGTAGCCTGATTTCTTTTTTCTCGCCGGTAAACTGCTCCCGCGTAATCTTTCCGGCTTTGATTTCCCGCTGCAAAAACTCGTCGATCATCAGCGCATTTTTGGCCAATTCTCCGGCAGCCTTTTTCATGGGTTCATCGGTCAGCTCTTTGTATTCGTCCCTGAAGGTCAGGATGGCGGAGGGTTCGATGCCCACCAAAGGTGTTTCATCGGAAATGAGGGCATGCAACTTGCGCACATTGGCATTGGCAATGGTTTTGGCCCGTTTCACCATGCCTTTGCTCAGGTAGGTACGGGCACTTTCCAGGTGGTCGGGAATCACCACTTCATATCCCAAAGCGGTGAGCAATTGAATCGCCTTGATGCCTATCTCGGTGTCGTTGAAACGGGTGAATTCATCATTAAACAAATAGACACGACCGTTGGGAAAGGTGCCGTTGTGCCGACGGGTATGTTGACGGTGCCATTTATCCAGGGTGGTTTTATACAGCAAGGGAAACTGCCTTTGGGGAGCAAATCCCACCAGTTTGGCGGTGATACCGGACATCAATTTGTTGCCATTCACAAAATTGTAAATCCACCTGAAATGTATGCCCAAAGCATTGATTTTGCTGATGTGGGCTATCATCAACGTGCGCAGGGGAATCCGGTGACTGGCATAATATTGCTGTAAGAATTCGGCTTTAAGTTTGGCCACGTCCACACTGGCCGGACATTCTGACTTACAGGCTTTACACGACAAACACAGATCCATCACCTGATAGATTTCTTCGTGATCGAAGGGATTGGCCTTGGTGCTGGTGGTCAGGAACTCGCGCAGCACGTTGGCACGGGCCCGGGTGGTTTGTCGTTCATCACGACTGGCCATATAACTGGGACACATGGTACCGCCAATGATTTCCGTTTTTCGGCAAACGGCGGTTCCATTGCATTTTTCGGCAGCCCTCAAAATGCCCAAATCCTTACTGAAATCGAAGGTGGTTTTAAATTCTCTTGTGGGCTCGCCCGGTACATTTCGCAGCGAAGTGTTCATTTCGGGGGTGTCCACAATTTTTCCCGGATTAAAGATGCCTTGGGGATCCCAGGTTTGCTTGATTTGCTTAAACAACGCGTAGTTATGATCGCCCACCATCAGCGGAATAAACTGTCCGCGCAAGCGACCATCGCCATGCTCGCCACTGAGCGACCCTTTGTATTTCTTAACCAATTTGGCGGTTTCGAGGGCTATCTGATAGAACAAGTCCACATCGCCCGGATCTTTTAAGTTCAGAATGGGGCGTAAGTGCAGTTCGCCGGTGGCCACGTGGGCATAATAAACACATTCCTTACCAAACTTCTTCAACATGGCATCAAACTCCTCGATGTATTCCGGTAAGACTTCAGGATTCACTGCCGTATCTTCGATCACGGGTGCCGGTTTGGCATCGCCGGGAATGTTATTGATGATACCCAGACCTGCTTTGCGCAAATCCCACACCCTTTTGATATCGGCACCTTCCACCATGGGAAAATGGTAACCAAGCCCCTCAGCACGCATGGCTACTTCCATCGCAGCAGCCTGTTGACGGATGGATTCCATGTCGTTGCCAACAAATTCCACCACCAGAATGGCACCGGGGTCGCCCTCCACGAAAAAGCGATTTTTCTGTTGCTCGATGTTTTCCTTGGTCAGGTCCAACACGATTTTGTCCATCAACTCGATGGCCACCGGTTTGAATTTCAGTGCTATCAGGTTGGCTTTCAACGAGTCGGCGATGGTGTTGAAGTGGGCACAAACCAAGGCCTTGTTCACAGGTGGCAGTTCCACCAGATTAAGCTTGATTTCGGTGGTAAACGCTAACGTACCTTCCGAACCTGCCAGTAATTGAGTCAGATTGAAGGGTGCGGATTCTTTCCCGAAAATTTCATTTCTCAACAACAGATCAATGGCATAGCCTGTATTTCGCCGTTCCAATTCAGGATCAGGAAACTGATCGATGATTTCTTTTTGATTTTCCGGATTGCTGAGCATGTTGCGGAACAACCGATAGATTTCACCTTCCAAGTTGGTCTGCCTACATTTCTTATCGAATTCATCCCGGGTTACATCCCCAAATATAGCTTCCGAGCCATCGCTAAGTATGGTTTTCAATTCAAGGGTATGGTCGCGGGTACTTCCATAAATCAATGAATGAGCACCACAAGCATTGTTTCCCACCATGCCGCCCATCATGCAACGGTTGGCAGTGGAGGTTTCCGGACCAAAAAACAAACCCATGGGCTTAAGAAAAACATTAAGCTCATCCAAAATAACGCCGGGTTGCACGCGCACCCATTTCTCCTCCTTGTTCACCTCCAGTATTTTGGTCATGTGACGCGACACATCGGCCACAATACCACCACCTACGACTTGACCGGCTAATGAGGTTCCGGCGGTTCGCGGAATAAGCGAAGTTTTGTTTTCCTTACAAAAAGCAATGAGTTTTTTTATGTCGTCAGCATTGGCCGGATAAACCACTCCCACCGGAATTTCGCGGTATGCCGAGGCATCGGTGGCGTAGATCAGTCGGATGCTGTCGTCGGTCATCACTTCGCCCTGAAAGGTGGTGGCGAGCTTTTCTAATGCTTGCTTTAAGCGGTTATCGTCCATTGGAAGGTGTTTTTATGAAGGGCAAAGGTGTTATTTTTTATAAAAATCCGTACTCTCAAAAATTTTATCCGCCGATTTGGCGATGAATCCACCATAGAGTTCACCATTTTTGTCTTCATAACGACGGGCAAATTCGTAATAACAACTGGGAATTTCATGCACCCCTTCGGTAAATTCGATGGGCAGGGTTCCGGCTTTAATGGACGATTGTTCCAACAACTCCTCGGGTGTGCCTTTGATTTCGCCACCGGAATCATTCATCAAAAATCCATTGTCCTTCAGATATTGGTTCACTTTTTGGATGCTATTCAAAGTTTTCAAAGCATTGATGCTCACCGTAAAATGGTTGGCCCTGAATCCATACACATACACCCAGGCCGCATATTCCGACTCCTGACGCAGTTTTTCGTAGGTTTCAAAGGAGGGGGTCTCCCAGCTTCGGCCACTCAGGACGATATGTGGGCTGTTTAACACATTTTCAGGAATCTGATCAATCAGTTTCAATGCGGTTTCCCGCAAAAACGGACTCATTTCTTCCAGTTTCAACTCACTGATAAAGATGCGGGGGGCGTGTTTGAACCCTTTGAGCTCGAAATGCCGGGCATACAGATGTTTTTGTTCAAAGGTATATTCACCACGAAATTCGTAACCTGCTTCAATAAAGGGTTTGGCCAACACATCAATGTTGACGCGGGGGTCGTTAAAGGTACGAAAGGCAATGTGGTCGTTTACCACGTCTTCACCGAGTGCGGTAAACAGTTCATATACTTTTTTTACATCGGGATTTTGTTTCAGGTAGTCTTCCCAAATGGGATCGAATAGTTTTTGTGCTTTTTCCATGGCAGTTTTCAGGTGGTTAATTGAAAAATAAAAGATGACGGTATGCCTGCTTCCGTAAGTTGAGGTTCGATGGTTTTCACCGCCTCCATCATCGCGTTGGGGTGATGCGGCGTTTGCAGTAATTGTTGCTCGATAATGGCTTTTACGGATTCGGGCATATCGGTTGATTTCAGTTGCAAAGCTACAATAATTCCCTTTTTCACCTCCATAAGCAGGCTAACTTTATCCGATTTCAGGTATCCTGTTTTTGAAAAGGAATAGTTGGGAGAATAGCCATAATTCCATTCACGGGTTCGGTATTTGGTTTCGATCAATTGGTTCAATTCTTCCAACTGACTGGCGTTAAACTCAACACTTTCCCCGATGGAAAAATAATCAAATAAAAAGGTCTTAAAATATCTTGTAAATTCTTGAATATCTTTGATGTCCGGCAGGAGATCAGACAGATTGACGATGTCGGCCCTTACCGATTTCACCGCTTTGTCAACCACCTCGGCTTCGCCGGGACGAATGGTTTGTTGCAACACCTCCAAATCGGTTTCAAACAGCAAGGTACCATGATGCAACACCCTGTTTTTGAACACATGAGCTGCATTTCCACTAAATTTTTTACCTTGAATTCCCAGATTTGTTTTCCCGTAAAAGGAAACTTTATGTCCATACTGTTTTAAAAACTGCATGACAGGTGCTGCAAATTTGGGGAAATCAATCAAACGTTCCCGGTTTTCCGAGGAGGTGATAAGCGTATAGTTCAGATTTCCAAGGTCATGATACACGGTTCCTCCTCCAGTAATTCTGCGAAGTACCGGAATATTTTGGTTGATAACAAAGTCATGGTTTACCTCAGCCATGGCATTTTGGTGTTTGCCGAGTACCACTGAAGGTTGATTTCGCCACAACATCAATATATCTTCTGTACTGCTTTTTAGGGCCACTTCCTCCGCAGCGAGGTTAAACCAAGGGTCGGTGCTGTTTTTTTCCAGATAGATCATGACCCTGCTTTTTGATATTGTTCAACCAATCTGATACACTCCACTGCTTCTTTTACGTCGTGAACCCGCAGGATGCTGGCGCCATTGAGTAAAGCAAGGGTATTCAGCACTGAAGTGCCATTCAGGGCATCCTTGGCTTGTGTTCCCAACACTTTGTTGATCATGGATTTCCGAGATAAACCAGTCAATAACGGGAGGTTGTCAATACGGAGTGACTCCTGTTCCTTTAACAGTAAATAATTGGCTTCCAAAGTTTTTCCAAAACCATACCCGGGGTCGAGGATGATTTGTTCAACTCCCAAAGCACGAAGATCATCTACTTTATTCAGGAAAAAATCTTTTACTTCGTCAACTAAACCGATGTCCAGAGGATGGTGTTGCATGCTTTGGGGCGTGCCGTGCATGTGCATCAATACATATGGCACCCTGAGTCGGGCAATGGTGGCAAACATGTTGGGGTCGAGGTTGCCCCCGCTGATATCGTTGATCATCATGGCACCTGCCTCTACACATTTTTCGGCTATTACCGATCGGTAAGTATCGATGCTGAACCATACTCCGGGAAAATGCACAACCAGGCTTTTTAATATGGGTAGCACACGCTCCCATTCTTCCTGTTCACTCACCAGGGCAGCACCGGGACGTGTACTTACACCGCCCAGATCGATGATTTGGGCTCCGTCAATCAACATTTCTTCGCAGGTTTTCAGGATGTTAGCTATATCAACATGTTTACCTCCGTCGAAAAACGAATCGGGCGTCAGGTTTAAAATCCCCATCACCTTGGGCGTGCTTATGTCCAAATGAAATCCATTGAAGGATAAAAGCCTGTTATTTTCGGCAAATGTTGTATTTTTATGGCCCATTTAAACCGGATTAAAAAATTATCACAAAGGTAGAATTTAAGGCATAACCCATCCATGAAAAAAGATACTTCGCATCAATTTACACAAGTAATTGCTCAATGTCAAGCAGTTTTTGAGGCAAAACAGCAGGATTATTCCACCGCGTGGCGCATCCTGCGGGTGTCGAGCCTCACCGACCAGATTTATATTAAAGCCAACCGCATTCGGAGCATACAGGTGAAAGGCAATCAGAAAATTGATGAAGGAATTATCCCCGAATTCATCGGAATTGTGAATTATTCCGCCATGGCGCTCATCCAACTGGAACGCGGTGTGGCCGAAACCGCCGACCTTAATCCGGAAGAGGCATTGGCAGACTTTCAAAAACACCTGTTTGCCGCCCGCGACCTGATGATGAACAAAAACCACGATTACGACGAAGCCTGGCGTAACATGCGGGTATCTTCGCTCACCGACATTGTATTGATGAAGTTGCTCCGCATCAAACAAATTGAAGACAACCAGGGCAAAACCGTTGCCTCAGAAGGATTGGATGCCAACTACCAGGATATCATCAACTATTCTATTTTTGCATTGATTAAACTGACCCTTGAGAATGAACCGACCCAAAATTAAACCCGAACCCCTTTTTGTAAAAATTATCCGGCTCCTTACCGGTTTTGTATTTATTTTTTCGTCCACCGTCAAAGGTATCGACCCTTTGGGAACAGCCTATCGTGTGGAGGATTACCTGCTTGTTTATGGCTGGACTTCCCTCAACGATTACGCACTCCCCTTGGGTGTTGTCCTGATAATTGCCGAATTCCTTATTGGTTTTGCACTGGTTTTCAGACTTAAATCCAAATTAGCCGGACTTGGCGTGTTGCTCATGATGGTGATCTTTACCGTAGTGACCTACCTAGATGCGCGTTACAACATGGTTCCCGATTGTGGTTGCTTTGGCGATGCCGTAAAACTCACCAATTGGGAAACTTTCTACAAAAATATTGTCCTCATCCTCATGGCAGCCGTGGTGTTTGCCTATCGTAAGCGGATGAAAATCAAGATGCCGGGTCGGGTGCAATGGGCTGTCCTCATCTTGTTTGTAGGACTGTATTCAGGGTTTGTGGTACACAGCTACCGACATCTTCCGGTGATGGATTTTCGTGCCTGGAAAGTGGGCAACGATATGAAACCCGAAGGACTTGATTTGGTAAAAACTTACGTGAAATACCGC
Organism: Bacteroidales bacterium; assembly: GCA_963676875.1. Taxonomy (GTDB): domain Bacteria; phylum Bacteroidota; class Bacteroidia; order Bacteroidales; family F082; genus UBA6244. Next base: position 4,269,696 of record OY781436.1, on the reverse strand, counting down.
AACAACCAAACGGGGGAGGAGCAGGAATTTTTATCTCCCGACTATCCTTGGAACGATTCTGTTTGGATGTCGCAGTGGACCTTTGTGGATCAACGTATCGATGATTCGCAGCGGATTCTGAAACATGGCATCATGCTCGAAGATTCGGACGGCAACGACTACACCGCTGATATTTTTGAAAATCCTGAATTTCAACTGATTTTGGTATCGTGGGATTTGGAGGAAGCCTCTCCGAAAGGACTAAAGAAGATGGTTGAAGTAAATGATATGGCCAACCAATTAAACATTCCCATTGTTCTGATTACCAGTTCATCACAACAAATTATCCAGCAAACACTTCAATTTTATCATCTGGATATGGAATCGCTGTTTGCCGACGACATCGAACTAAAAGCCATGATTAGATCCAATCCGGGGTTGGTACTGATGCACGATGGTGTGGTGATTCAAAAATGGCCTTTCCGCAACTTTCCCGACAAAAAAGAATTGGAAACCTATCTAACTAGATGATTCGCTACCTCACTAAACGGCTGGCATACGGCCTCCTTGTGATGTGGGGAGTAGCAACGGTTATTTTCTTTCTGTTCAACATACTGCCCGGCGATCCGGCACGTATGCTTCTGGGACAAAGGGCTGACATCAGTTCGGTGGAGGCCATCAAAAAAGATTTGGGGCTCGACCAACCTCCTCTCATTCAGTATTTTCACTACTTAAACGACCTGAGTCCGCTTTCCATTCATTTTACCAAAGATGGTGAACATCCGGGCATATCGATCATTCCTGCCAACACATGGCATTTGGTGTTGAAGAAGCCTTATTTGCGGCGTTCATATCAAAGTAAACGTCCGGTAAGTTCCATTATCGCCGAAGCTTTTCCGAAAACCATGCTTTTGGCAACCACAGCCATCCTGCTGGCCATGTTGATAGGTGTGGCGCTGGGTGTTGTTGCTGCCCTCAATCATAATCGACCGCTCGATCGCTTTCTGTTGGTGTTTTCTTCCCTTGGCATGTCCATCCCCTCGTTTTTTGCAGCCATCCTCATGGCCTGGGTATTTGCCTATTTGCTCGCCCAATACACCGGACTGCCCATGTTTGGCAGCTTGTATTCGGTGGATGATGTTACCGGAGAACAATATATCAACCTGAGGAACCTTATTTTGCCGGCAGTTACCCTGGGCATACGTCCGCTGGCCATCGTGGTGAGCCTTACCCGAAGTTCCATGCTGGAAGTGCTTTCGCAGGATTACATTCGGACGGCATACGCCAAAGGACTTAGCAAGTTTCAAGTGATTGTGAAACATGGCTTGCGCAATGCCCTGAATCCGGTAATTACGGCCATTACAGGATGGTTCGCTTCATTGATGGCAGGTGCAGTGTTTGTTGAATACGTGTTCGACTGGAAGGGCATAGGCGTCGTTATAGTCGATTCTCTGGAAAAATACGATTTACCGGTCATCATGGGATCGGTGCTCTTTATCTCCATTGTGTTGGTGTTGGTGAACATTTTGGCGGATGTGCTCTATGCCTGGCTCGATCCAAGGGTAAGGCTGGAGTAATTGTCTTCGGGCACTTCACCACCTTTTCACTCCAAATCATGATTCATTATTTTGGCCGGAGGCTTTCGTGCAGTATCATTTCACACAAGCAATTCGTTTTGTAAGCACTGTTTTTCAGAAGAATGTGAAATATATTTTTGTAAAAAATGACGATGAAATGAAAATTATTTTATTTTTATGTCAATCAAATCCATCGTTTTGTGGCTCTGCGATGGCTGGGTGATATTTTGATTGAGTAAAACAGGGTCATCAACCAAAATCATTCGTCATGAAAAAGCTTATTTCATTCATTTTGTGTGTATTAGTTATCGGTCAATTGAAAAGCCAGACAAGCATGCCGGAAAGGCCCGATTTCACCTCATTTCTTTCGCTCAAGAATCATTTCAGAGCCCATGTGATGGATGGCCAACGATCGATGGGCAACCAATCGCATGGTATTTTCTCACCTGTGTCCAATCCATACTGGTTGGATTCGATTGTGGATATTCAGTCGCAGGACAACCTGATGTCGAACAAATATCAATATGATGAAAACAACATGTTGGAAAGCGAACACATCAACATGATATACGGAATTTTGCAAATTCCTTACCTCTGGTCCGAATACACCTACGAATCGGATACCTTGGTCACCAAGCGATTGATGCAGGCGATTGACTTCGAAACCATGCAATGGATGGTGGCCGGAAAAACAGATTATTCTTACGATAGCGAAAATCGGTTGAGTTCTGAAATGAATTCGGTTTGGATCGACAGCCTGGAAATTTGGATTCCTTCGGAGCTGTTGGTCTTTGATTATGATGATTTTGGCAACAGATTACGAACCACGCTCATGGAGTGGGATACCACCGACTTATCGTGGCACAACCAAACCATGGGCAGCATCACCTACGATACGGCCCAAAATCTCATTGAATATCTTGAACAACATTGGAATGAGGAAGCAGGCCTTTGGGCCAACTGGAACAAAGAGGTGAGTAGCTACAATGCTGAGGGACAAAAAACCCAGTTTGTGGACTATCACTACTCCTCAGCCATGTGGAATCCCGGCAATAAATATGTGTACAATTACAATGCCCAACAATTAATGTATCAGGAAGATGTATATGGATGGGACGAAAACACGCATCAATGGTATCTTTCATGGCAGAGGCTCTACGAACATGATGATTTTGGCAACCTGACCAAAATTACCGAATTCAGATGGAACGACGACACCGGTCTTTGGGAAAACGAATTTCAATATCTGAGTGAATACAACGCCATGTACACCTATCAAAACCTTATTTTACCCTGGGAGAGCCAATTGTTTGCCTATGTTTATAATAATCCGATTTATCCCGCTCCATATAATAATTTCGACAATATTCAGCATATGTTTTCGGCCATGCTGCTTTCAACCATCAACCAAAGATGGAATGAAGATATTTCCGAATGGGAAACCTGGGCCGAAAGAGCATTTTATTACTCAGATCACCTCACAAACACGGAAGAAACAAGCATCGAAAACTTAATTCGTGTATTTCCAAATCCGGCAGTTAATGAGGTTATCGTTGAATCGGGGCAAACCAACACAACCATCCATTTTGAGCTATATAACCTATTGGGAAAGAAAATATTAAATTATCAAGGTCCAGGGAAACACATCGATATCTCGACCATTCCGGCAGGTGCCTACCTATATCGGATCAACGGAAGCACAGAAGTTTCAGGAAAACTGTTAATAGTAAAATAACCAACTTTGTTATTTCATTTTGTGGGGGATAGCTTTTCAAGGGCATCCCCCTTTTCGTTATCTTTGCCTTGGAGAGCAGTTGGAAAAGTGAGAATAAACATTTGCTTATATCCAACTTCAACATGTTAATCAAAAAGAACACGACTGAGGTATGAAAATCGAAGCCCGAAAAATATTGTTGAAACACTGGGGATACAACGAATTTCGTCCCATGCAGGAGGAAATCATCCTATCGGTGGCCGAGGGTTTCGATACATTGGCACTTCTTCCAACCGGTGGAGGTAAGTCCATTTGTTTTCAGGTACCTGCCATGATGACCGAAGGCACCTGCATCGTGGTAACGCCTCTCATTGCTTTGATGAAAGATCAGGTGGCCAACCTGAAACGTAATGGGATAAAAGCGGTAGCCCTTTATACGGGCATGCACCGCAATGAGATTGAGGCCATTTATTCTAATGTGGTAGCAGGTCATTTCAAGTTTTTGTATGTATCACCCGAGAGACTGGATACCGATATTTTCCGACAAGTGATTCAACGAGTTAAAGTGAATCTCCTTACCGTTGACGAAGCCCATTGCGTTTCGCAGTGGGGATACGATTTCAGACCGCCATATCTCCGAATTGCCGAGATTAGACCATACTTGCCCGGTGTGCCTGTGTTAGCCCTCACGGCAACAGCAACGCCCGATGTGGTGACAGATATCATGAACAAACTGGCCTTTCGTCAACACAGGGTTTTTCGCAATACCTTTGAACGTACCAACCTGGCTTATCATGTGACGCATGAATACGACAAGCCTACCCATTTATTAAGCTTTTTCGAAGGAATGAAAGGCTCGGGCATCGTGTATGTACGTAGTCGAAAAAAAACACGTGAGTTGGCTGAAATATTGTCCACCAAGGGACTGAGTGCCACCTTTTACCATGCCGGACTTGATGCCCACACCCGCGATCAGAGGCAGAAGTTGTGGACTTCAGGGCAAGTGCAGATAATGGTTGCTACCAATGCCTTTGGCATGGGCATCGACAAACCCGACGTGCGCAAGGTAATTCATTACGATTTGCCCGATTGTGTCGAATCCTATTTTCAGGAAGCGGGCAGGGCAGGCCGCGACCAGAAAGAATCGCAGGCGCTGCTACTCTTCAACCAAAACGACATTACTCATGCGCGAAGCATGATTCAGGCTTCTTACCCACCCATTCAGCAGATTCGTAATATTTACAATGCTTTGGGAAATTATTTTCAACTCCCCGAAGGGAGTGGTACTGATGTGGGCTTCGATTTTAAATTGAATGAGTTTGCCAATAGCTACAATTTTAAGGTCTTGGAGGTTTATCACACCATTAAGTTGCTCGAAAAAGACGGATTTCTTACTTACATTGAATCGGCAGGGCAGTATTCCAAAATTTTTGTAGGTACAGGCAAAGAAGAGTTATATCGCTTTATGGTAGAGAATCCCGGAAGTGAGCAAATCATCAAGGAGATCATGCGTTCCTATTCTGGTGTTTTTACTGATTTTGTAAATCTGAACGAAAACTTGTTGGCCAAACGTGCCGAGCTCAAAGTTGAACAGGTGGTAAAACAGCTCACCTATCTCAATAAAATCAAGTTATTAACCTATATCCCCATCAGCACATTGCCACAATTGATTTTCAATTCAGGCCGTCAAAGTGCCAAACACCTGAACCTCTCCGACGAAAATTACCGCTTGCTGAAAGAAGCGGCTGACAAACGTATGGAGGCCCTGATTCACTTTATTACTGATAACCTGAAATGCCGTAGTCAGCAATTATTGGCCTATTTTGGTGAGAAAAAGAGTAATCGTTGCGGAATTTGTGATGTATGCCTCTCCAAAAACGAAACCGACCTCAATGATATTGAATTCGACTGGTTGGTGTCTTCTATCAAAACCTTGCTGTTAAAAAAACCCTATAATCTATACGAGCTTATTCCGCAACTCTCACAATTTGAAGAAGATCAAATTATTGATGTAGTACGTTGGTTGCTCGACAACAACAAGGTTAGCCGCGATAGCAATGAAATGCTCACCTGGCACGACCAAATGAACCTGAAGTTTGAATAATTGATTAGCTTTGATAAGTAATATTTGCAAAAAAACACCTAAAACACTTAAGATGAAAAAAATAGTCCTTTTGATGACCATGCTTTTTTTAGTTTATTTTTCCTGGTCGCAATCATCGCGTAAGCAGTATCTCGGATTGTCCATTGGTCCTTCCTTTGCCCTTTCCGACTTTGCCAAAACCGACCTCAATGACAGTACTTCAGGATTTGCGAAGACCGGCGTTGCCCTTAACTTCGCTTATGCTTATCGCTTATCGCACAATTTTGGATTTCAGTTTATGGTAAACTACAGCAGCAACAAACTCGACACCGATAAGTATGCTGACGAACTCATGCTTGCCAATCCCACCTATTCGGTACAAGTGGAAAGTAGCCAAAATTGGAGTAGTGGAGGGTTGTTTGCCGGCCCTTATTTAAGGTTTCCCATTGGAGATTATTTTTCGTTTGATGTAAGAGGTCTCATAGGTTATTACGGAAGCTATTCGCCCAAAGCCACCATTTACGCCACACTTACCGAAAACCCGGGACAAAAATCTACCTACTATCGTGAAACCAGCAGAGCATATGGGTTTGGGTATTTACTGGGGGCAGGAGTAAAGTATCGCGTAAGCAACTACTACATCACAGTGTTCGGTGACTATGTGGGATCGGATTTGAATTTTAAAAATGGATCAGGGTGGGATTGGAACGATGAACCTTATAAAACTACCTTTTCACAAAAAATCAACTATTTAAGTTTAACCATTGGATTGGCGTATGTGCTGTAAATAGAAATCATCCCGCACAAAAAAAAAGCGTCCTGAAAATTTTCAGGACGCTTTTTTTTCATCATTAAGTTGCTTATTTTACAACTTTGGTTAGGTCAGCTCCTGCTTTAAACTTAACCACTTTTTTGGCAGCGATGTTGATTTCTTTGCCGGTTTGTGGGTTACGTCCTTTGCGGGCTGCTCTTGTGGAAACGGAAAAAGATCCAAATCCAACTAATGCAACACGGTCGCCTGCTTTTAAAGCTTCGCCTGTTGAAGTTACAAAAGCATCAAGTGCTTTTTTTGCATCACTTTTACTGATTCCGGCTCCAGCGGCCATTGCATCGATTAATTCAGCTTTGTTCATGGTGAATAAATTATTTAATTAACACTTAGGGTATTTATGGTAACAAATGTAGTGTATATCTTTAAGAAAACAAGCAATGACGGGTATTTTAGAAGAAATTGTTAATAAAAGTGGATAATTGTTAATAAATAACATCAAATATAATTGTTTTTAAGCTAAAATTTCTTCGCATAAGCTGTTTTTAAGCATTCACGCACCTTTTCGACAAAAACGTCTAAGATATGAATTTCGCCCCTTTAAGTGAATCCATCCCTCTCAAAAACTCATCTGATTTCATGCGTTTTTTACCGGCTTGTTGTATTTGATCCACAACAATCCATCCGTCAGCTACAGCGACCCTCAATGATTTATTATCTGGACAAATAATGCTTCCCGGACTCATTGTATGGACGTCAGGGATAAAGTGGGTTCGAAAAATTTTAACCGCAATGGATGATTCGTTGTCTGATTTCCTTAAGTTGGACAAAGCAGCGGGGTACGGACTCAACCCCCGGACAAAATTATTTACCCGTTCACCCGGTTCATTCCAAGAAATGTAACAATCGGACTTAAATATTTTTGGGGCTGGTTTAAGCGACCCCATAGATTGAATGAGCGTATCCTGAGCCCTAAGCGTTATCGAATCACTAATTATGGCTTCTAGGGTCTTTACTACCAACTGAGCGCCGGTATCCATAAGCTTGTCGTGCAAACTTTCGGCATTGTCGTCCGGAGCAATGCTTACCTTTTCCTGAAGAAGAATTTTACCGGTATCGATTTCATGATCGAGCATAAAGGTAGTTACTCCGGTTATTTTTTCACCATTCATCAGCGCGTGGTTAATGGGGGCTGCTCCCCGGTATTGTGGCAAAAGGCTAGCGTGTAAATTAAAGGTGCCCATAGGAGGCATGTTCCAAACCACCTCGGGGAGCATCCTGAAGGCAACTACTATTTGTATATCAGCTTTGAGATTGGCAAGTTGCAATAGAAATTCTTCGTTTTTAAGCTTTTCAGGTTGAAGTACCGGTATTTGCCATTGCAAAGCAGCTTTTTTAACGGCAGGACTGGTGAGCTGTTTTCCTCGTCCGGCAGGTCGGTCTGGGGCGGTAACAACACCAACTACCTGAAAGCCATTACCAACAAGAGCCTGTAAAGTTCCGACGGCAAAGTCAGGGGTTCCCATAAACACAATTCTCAAGTTTTCTTTCTTCATGGGTTTAAAAATAAAAAAACCCGACAACAAAGGCCGGGTTTCAAGTTTTTTATTAGCCGGACTATTTACCGTTTTTGCGCGCTTCGGCACGAGCAATATATTTGTCGATGCTGCGGGCCTCTTTACTTTTTACAAATTCGTTTTTAATTCTGGTGTAGGTACTGATAGCTTCATCATAATTACCCATTAATTCATATACATTTCCTGCTTTCATCAGAAAAAGTGCGGATGTAAAAGCATTTTCATCCTGATTGGCCGCCTCCATATAATAGGCTACAGCTTTCTTTTGATCGCCCAACTCCAGATTGGCATCACCAATAGCTCCGGTGGCCATGGGACCGACCATGTGGTCATCGCCACTAAAATCTTCCAGAAAATCAATGGCTTGATTGAAATCCTTCTTCTTAAGGAAACATAATCCGGCATAGTAGTTAGCCAGGTTACCGGGCTTGGTCATGCTGTATTCGTCAATGATGTCCAGAAATCCAAGGTTGTTTCCATCGCCATAGAGCGCTTTGTCAAGTGAATCCAACTCAAAATATCTTTGAGCAGCAAACATCTGTTTCGAAGCTTCCATGCTTTTGGGTGCCATATAGTATTTACTGTAAGCAAAATATCCAATGATGGCAGCAAGGATAATCAATACAACAACCGAAATATTTTTTTGGTTATTGAAAATAAACTGTTCGGTTTTGGTCAGGGTTTCTTCAATGTTTTCTAATCTCTGATCACCCTTTACATCCTGATGTTTTTTATTGGCCATAGTGTTTTCAATTTGAGCCTGCAAAAATATATTTTTATTCCCAATAATAAAAGTGCCTTGATAATTTTTAATTTTGTGTTTTCCACAGGGTTATAAACAGGAAAAAGGTAAATTTCATTGGCTATGAACCATATAATGAAGTGCTTACAACGAATACTGATCATCACACCAATTCTCATGCTTTCCATTACTTGCAAAGCGGGTTGGGTTATTTCTGAAAAAATTACCGACAACTACGGAAATACTTCTATTCAAACCACTTTTATTCAACAAAACCAAATCCGTTACGAAAGTTCATCATCCATCTCCATACTCAACCTTAACGATCAATTAATCACCATTATTTTCCCCAATCTCAGGGCATATTGGCAGGGGAATACTTCAGACCTGACTACTTCCATGCTTGAGGCCTATGATAGTCAGGTTCAGAGTCTTGTTTTGAGTCTCCCACTGGATCAACAGGCCAAATTTCAACAAATGTACGATACCATCAAGATGAAGATGTTACATCCGGATACTACTTCAGTGGTCGTCGACAAACTAATTCTTGAAAAAACTGCTCATCACGACACAATACAAGGTTTTATGGCCAATGAATACCTGATACATAGAGATTCGGTGATTAGTGAGCGTTTTTGGATTACCTTCGACAAAAAGCCTTATCACGACATAGATGCCGGCCGGTTTGTTGAACTTAAAAACGGAATGAATCCTTATTCCCACAAGGGAAACTTACTGGATTCAGAACAATACCTGAACTTGTTGCAGAACGGACTAATAGTGAAATCAACAAAAATTGCCGGAGAAATAGTTTACGAATCCACCGAAGTAACCCAGGTAAAAGAAATTAGTATTCCAAAAGACTTCTTTTTACCACCTGCCAACTACCGAAAGGTAAGTCTAACCGATGCTTTTAACTTGCCGGAGATTGATTCTGAACTGTTCGACTTTGATCAGGATAATAAATAACTCAGGTTTCTCATTTTGATTTCCCTGATTCAATCACTAAACCTTGGTTGTTTGGTTAATACCGATTATAAATTGAAATGAGCTTTAATACCGATTATGAATTGAAATGAGCTTTAAGTTCGCTTCGCTCCTGAAACCTCTTCAATTCTATACCGGCATTATACATAAACAGCATAGTGCAAACTTCAATTTATAGTTGGTATAACTTTACAACTGAGCCACACCTACAGGCTCACGCTACCCTGCGAACCAATAATCCTTGGAATAGGCTTGTGTGCACACCCTTGAAAACGCTATGTCGACTGCGAAACTTGGCTAAAAAAGTCAGGGTTATTTCACCTTAAAATCCAACAATTTTTCACCCTCAAGATAGGCTTCAAAATGGTCGCCGATTTTAGTTGGCCCTACACCCTCGGGCGTTCCGGTAAAAATAAAGTCGCCCATGCGCAACGTAACAAATCGCGACACGTAGGCAATCAGGTGGTCGATATCAAAAATCATGTTGGTGCTGATACCTGTTTGCTTGCGTTCGCCGTTGATGTCCAACCAAAAGTTGATATTTTTGGTATCGGGAAGGGACGACATCGGCACAAATTTTCCGATAGGCGCCGATTGATCGAATGCCTTGGCTATTTCCCAGGGTAGTCCTTTGGCCTTGCATTGATTTTGCAGATCGCGCGCCGTAAAATCAATGCCTACAGATAGTTCGTCGTAGTATCGATGGGCAAAAGCAGGGTCGATGTTTCTTCCGTTTTTGCTAATTTTCACCACCAATTCAGCTTCAAAATGTAAGTCTTCGGTAAAATCAGGGTAAAAGAATGGTGTGTTTTTGAGCAGCAAGGCGGTGTCAGGTTTCATAAAAAAGACCGGTGACTTGGGAACTTCATTGTTGAGTTCTTGAGCATGAGCCACATAATTTCTACCAATACAAATTATTTTCATCTGTTTTAAATTTTGCAATTTATGCCCATTGCATATCATTAATCCTGTATAAGTTTCATACGTAATTTTATGTTGGTAAACAGATTTTTGGTAAACACCGGGAAATCTGATTTCATGATCCAACTATAATAGGATGGTTCGCTTTTCAAAACATCCATAACCTTTTTTCCTTTGTGCTTTCCAAAATTTATCACCTCCTCATCGTTATCATTGTAAATAATCTGCCCCATCAGGTCGGCATTACGATGATGGGTAGAGAATGCATTCAGGGCGTCCATGTCGTTTTGTACAGGCGTGGAGGTTTGTCCTTTTTTATCGGTAAACACTGTATGCTCGTACTTGTCAAGTTGTGCTTTTAGAATTTCATAGGTGGCAACGGCATCGGCTTCGGCAGTGTGGGCGTCTTCCAATTCTTTTTGGAGATAAAATTTGTAGGCCGCCGACAGGGTGCGTTGTTCCATTTTCATGAAAATATTTTGCACATCAATTACGCGACGCTTTTTAATTTCAAAATCTATGTCCGCTCTAAGAAATTCTTCCACCAACAACGGCACATCATATTTAATGGCGTTGTAACCTGCCAAATCGCAATTGTGCAGATACCGGCTGATATCTTTGGCCACTTGCTTAAAAGTAGGTTTGTCCTTCAAAAATTCGTTACTGTAGCCGTGTATTTCCTCAGCTTCCTGACTCACCGGGTAATCCGGATTGAGGAGCCAGGTACGACTTTCGCGGGTTCCATTGGGATTAATTTTTACAATGCATAATTCTACTATACGGTCTTTAACCACACTTAGTCCGGTGGCTTCGATGTCAAAAAAGGCGAGAGGTTTTTTCAGGTTCAGTTCCATGCTTGTTGGTATCAACAAAAACGGGGAGTTTTGGCTCCCCGAGTTTGGTATGTAAAAAAATTAAATTTGCGTATTGGGGTCGAAATTTTCCAGAAGTTCCTTCATTTTTTTCAGGAACATGCCACCCAAAGCACCATCAACAATACGGTGGTCGTATGCCAATGAGAGAATCATGATATGTCGGATACCGATCATGTCGCCTTCAGGGGTTTCGATAACCCGGGGTTGTTTTCTGATGGCGCCCAATCCTAAAATGGCTACCTGCGGTTGATTGATGATGGGCGTTCCGGTAAGGCTGTCGAAGGATCCAAAGTTGGTAATGGTAAATGTACCCCCTTGAATTTCATCAGGTTGGAGTTTGTTGTTACGGGCACGTCCGGCCAAATCGTTCACCGCTTTCACCACGCCCAACATGTTTTTCTGGTCGATATTTTTAATAACCGGCACGATCAGGTTTCCTGAAGGAAGGGCTGTTGCCATTCCGATGTTAATGTTTTTGCGGTAGATAATGTTGTAACCATCCAACGATACATTTATCTGTGGAAACTCACGGAGTGCCTGTGCTGCAGCGTGGAAAAAGATGGGGGTAAATGTTATTTTTTCGCCCTCGCGTTTGGCAAAACTGTCTTTTACTTTATTTCTCCAATTAACGATATGGGTAACGTCAGCATCGATAAATGAGGTGACATGAGGTGATACCTGTTTCGACATCACCATATGGTCGGCGATGAGCTTACGCATTCTGTCCATTTCAACCACTTGATCGCCGGCACCCGATTGTACGGGGGGAGCGGCCATTTTTTGTGTCGGCTGCGGCTTGGACGAAGCAGGTGTGGCACTATCGGCAGGAGCGGAGGTGCGGTTTTCGAGATACGCCAACACATCTGCTTTGGTAACACGGTTATCACGTCCTGACCCGGGTATTTTCTCCAATTCTGCCGGAGTAATATTTTCTTCTTTGGCCATGCTTTTTACAAGTGGGGAATAAAACCTATCACTGGTAAATGATTGGTCATCTGTTTCTTGCACGTCAGCAACTGGTTTAGCTTCCTTGCTCTCCACCACTTTTTCTTCTTCCATCGGAGCAGCTGTTTCGGGGGCTTTCTCAGGTTCGGTGTCGTCTCCGGCTTCACCATCCATGTTTACAATGGCTATTACGGTACCCACCGGGACTACATCGCCTTCGTTAAACAAGATTTCGGCCAGCACGCCTTCCACAGGGCTTGGTATTTCACTGTCTACCTTGTCGGTAGCAATCTCAACCAGAGAATCATCCTCTTCTACCTGATCACCAACATTTTTTACCCATCGGGTGATAGTTGCTTCTATTATGCTTTCGCCCAACTTGGGCATGATTATTTCAAATTTTGCCATAGTCAATCTCAATCTTTGTTAAATCGCTTAATATCAGAGCGATTATGTTTCGTATTTTCTTAATCAATTTCGATGCAAAAATAGGCAATAATTTTAACTGTGGTGCGGCTTACAGCAAATTATTTAAAACAATTATAATTAAGCATCCTTGCTCAGGGTGGGTTGTGGAATGGTGAAATGAAAGGTGCTGCCAACTCCTTCGGTACTCTCTGCATGGAGTTGTCCGCCATGCTTTTCAACAAACTCCTTACACAGATGCAACCCCAGACCGCTACCCGATTCGCCCCGGGTGCCGGGCCTATGGGTATGGGCGTCGAGGCGAAACAGATGGGGCAACATGTCCTTGCTTATGCCCATGCCGTTGTCGGATACCGAAAACCGCAGACTGTGATCATTTGCAGAAGTCACGTCGATCAGAATTCTTCCACCTTCGGGGGTAAATTTCACGGCATTGGAAAGCAGGTTGCGCAGCACTGCCTCGAGCATACGTTGATCAGCCACAAACAAGAGCAGGGGAGGGGAACTGGTGGAAATATCAATATTTTTCTGCAAGGCGCTATCCGCAAACGATTGAATAACATTGTTAAGCATTTGGTTCAGATTAATTTCTTCGGGTTTCACAACAATCTGACCTTGTTTCATCCTCGCCCATTCAAGGAGGTTCTCGAGTAGGTTGAATTGCTTTTGGGCCGATAGATGAAGACCGGAAATAAGTTGCCGAATGCTTTCATCCGACATCTGATCATATTCTTCCTGAAGCAGTTGGGTTGATCCAAGAAAGAAATTGAAAGGGCTGCGCAAGTCGTGGGCAATGATGGAGAAGAACTTGTCTTTTTCCTGATTCGCCAGTTTTAGTTGCTGCTTTTCTTGTTCCAACAAATTCATCAACTTGGCTTGTTCGGTAATGTCGAGGATGATGGCGAGGTAGGTATCCTTTTCCATGAATTCCGAATTGTGCAGATGTACTTCTACGTGGTAGTCCGACCCATCCTTTCTTTGATGTCTGGTTTCAAATACCAGCTTTTCAAGTGCTTTCTCACGTAAGGGTTGCAACAACGCATCAAATTTTTGCTTTGAGAAATCGGGCTTAACATTCAATGGTGTAAGGTCCTCCAATTCTTCCATTGAAAAGCCCAAATTATTGATTGCCCGATCGTTGGCATATAGAAATTTTAAGGTTTGTTGGTCGAAAATATATATTTCATTTAAGGAATTTTCGAACACCTGACCAAAGCTTTTATTCTTTTCCTCAGCTTTTCGACATCGGGTAATGTCCATCATGGTTGTCAAACAGGCCTTGTGACTTTCTGAATATACAGACGACAGTCGCACATACAAATCACTACCGGATGGAAGATCCAGTTTTAAGTCGCAGTTCAAACTGTTCTTTGATTCCGTAACTTGTTTCAGAAAATCCAGATAGTCAGGAATGGACCGGTGATTGACATAACGACTCAAAGGAGTATTGAGCACATCACTTCTGTTTCTTTCCAACATCAGTGCAGCTCTTAGGTTCAACTCGCTGATTATTCCCTTCTTGCTAAGGGTAAAATATCCGGTGGGAGCAAAATCATAGAGTTCGGTGTATTTATTGGCCAATTGTTCGGATTGGAGTTTTGTTTGGGTAAGTTCGTCGTTTTGCATCACCAATTCTACCTTCTGCACCTCCAGTTCGTGTATTAGCTTGAGTATTTCGGAAGTACTTGAATCGAACTCCGAGGCAGGTTTGTATGAGTTCAAAAGTTCTTCAGCTCTTTGATGAAGGTCGTTGTAGGTTTTTTTTGATAGTTTGGGATGTTTCATGATAACCCCTTTCTTGACTATGGAGTGGAAAATGTAAGATAATCAACGGCGAATTCGAACAGATGTTTGTGGTCCGCTTCCACGATATTAATACTTCTGCAAATACTGATTCCAGATCGATTGACTATTCCTTTCGTGTTTTGGTTAGTGCCTCATTGGCTGCTAATAAATCAATTTCGAGTTTTTTGGCGGCAGTAATGTCGATAAAAGTCATTACCAGGCCATCAATGCGGTCGTCGAGAGTACGATAGGGCATGATACGCACCATAAACCAGCGGTTATCGTTGGTGGTAATGGTGGTTTCTTTGAAGTTAAGGGTTTTGATTACCTGGCGCGCGTGTTGCCCGATTTCGGGGTAATGCAGGTTGGTAACCAAATCGGTAAATGGTCGGCCAATATCCGAATTCCGTAGTTTAAAAATGGAGGTAACCTGGTCGGTATAGCGCCGGATGTTCAATTCTTTATCGAGGAATAAGGTAGCTATTTCGGTACTGTTCAGGAGGTTTTTCATGTCGTCGTTGGCACGTGAAAAGTCAGATATTTTACTTTGAAGTTCCGCGTTCACCGTTTGCAATTCTTCGTTCAGGCTTTGCATTTCCTCCTTTGATGTGGTAAGCTCCTCGTTGGTAGATTGAAGTTCTTCGTTTGTGGATTGGAGTTCTTCGTTGATGGACTTCATTTCCTCTTGCGAGGTTTGCATGTCTTCGCGGGTGGTTTGCAATTCGCGATAGCTGCGTTGCAGTTCCATTTCCAGCTCCTTTACCCGTTTGGTTTGTCCGGCTTTGCCCGATCTTTGAATATTATCGCTTTGATCGGACATGGAAATTTCATTGAAAACCACCATGAACATTCCCTTTACATTGTCAGGTTTTTCGATACGCTGCACGACGACATGCACAAAAACAGATTGTTCGTCCGACCCAATTTTCACCCTGTTGAGTACCACCGGATCAAACGATTTGGCAGCAGTTCGAAAGGCATTGGGCAATAATTGTTGCAATCCCTCGCGGGCCATGGCATGAATATTCCAATTTGCTTTTCCTGCTACGGGTTCGAGAAATTTTCCGGTACGTCCGGCAATGTAAACAATGTCGCCTTTTTCGTTTACCAGCACGCTGGGGGGTGCGTATTTTTGCAGAATAATTTGGTCGGCAACGACCTGAATATTTTCTGAATTGGTTTCAAATTTCTTGTCTTCTATATTCACCTTTGTTCTCTTTTGATGAAACGAGCTTGGAAAATCAACGAGTTCCTTTGCCCGAATGGTTGGGTTACTTTTAAATATTTTTAGTTTACTGTCTAGTTCATGAAAAATATCGGTACGCAAACCCAAAGTTTCGGCGGTACCCAATATCATGATGCCTCCCGGGTTCAGGCTATAGTTAAACAACGCGATTAATTTTCGCTGTAATTCGGGTTCCATGTAAATGAGCATATTCCGACAGCTTAGTATGTCCAGTTTGGTAAATGGCGGGTCTTTTATCACGTTTTGAGGGGCAAACACTACCATCTCGCGTATGGAGCTGGAAATACGGTATCCATCGCCTTCGGGCACAAAATAACGTTGAAGGCGGGTTTCGTTCACATCTCCTGCTATATTCTTCAAAAAATACCCTTTCCGGGCTTTGTCGATGGCGTCCACATCCAAATCCGTGGCAAATATTTGGAGGGAGATATTTCTTTGTTTTTTAAAACTTTGCATTACTTCGGCAAAAACGATGGCCAACGAATAGGCCTCCTCGCCGGTAGAACAGGCAGGAACCCAGGCACGAAACAGATATCCATTGGGTGCTTGTTTGATGATTTCGGGCAAAATGCGTTCTTTGAGGTAGTCCCATACTGCCGAATCCCTAAAAAAGGCCGTGACACCGATAAGTAGTTCTTTGAAGAGGATTTCGGTTTCGCCAGGATTTTCACTTAAGAACCGCATATATTGATCGATGCGTGAGATTTTATGGATTCCTTTGCGTCGTTCAATCCGTCGCAACAGGGTATTTTTTTTGTACAATGAAAAATCGTGGCCGGAAACCTCATTCAATTGCCTGATAATTTTTTCGAGGTGACTCATATTTCTACAGGGCTCATCAGGTTGTGAGGCTGAGGGCAGATAGCGAAGGAAAGCCAAAAGCTTGCCCGGCAATGCTTGCGCATCGGCCACAATATCCACCATATCGGTGGCAATGGCACTACATGGCATACCATCAAATTTGGCAGTCGCCGGGTCTTGAATGAGAACGGTACCGTCACTTTCTTTGATGGCCTGTAGACCCAAACAGCCATCGGAACCCATGCCCGAAAGGATGATTCCGATGCTTTTTTCTTTGCGGTATTCGGCCAGCGAGCGAAAAAACAAGTCGATGGGCAAGCGTATTCCTTTGGTTTCCAAAGGAGGATATACATTTAACAAGCCCTGTACAAGGGTCATACTTCTGTTTGGCGGAATCACATACACGTGGTTGGGCTTCACCTGCAATTGGTCGGTGGCTTGCCTTACGGGCATGGCCGTGCAACTTTGCAACAATTCGGGCATTACTCCTGGGTGGTTGGGATCGAGGTGCTGAATGACGACGAAGGCCATGCCGGTATCTGCAGGCATGGTCGAGAACAACTGTTTAAGTGCTTCCAAACCACCTGCGGATGCGCCTATCCCCACAATGGGAAAAATCTCGTTTATGGCAAGGGGACGATCGATGGGCTGTTCCCCTTTTTTTGATTTTTTTGGTACGGAACCTTTTTCCGATTTTTTGTTGTTACCCCCCATTTTTGCTCCCAACTCCCTTTCTTTCTGTCAATTGGACGAAAGTATCATCGTTATGTACGGTTATTTTTTAGCAATCATTCATTTAACAATCTGACACGTATCTATCTGCTCTAATAAAACCATCCTGAAAACACATGTACTTCATGTGGCTTATAACCCTCAATGAAGTAAAAGTACAACTTTTTTACATGATTAATGTCATTTTAATCAAATGTTTTTATGGGTTCGGACATTGCTTTGGATTTTCTGGTTTTGGGGGAAGGGACAAGGGACAAGAGCCAAGTAAAAAGTAAAAGTGAAAAGTGAAAAGTAACCTGGTGACGGTGATCGGTGAGCCAACTGCCAACTGCCAAAAGCCAACAGTCAATCGTTTTATTTGTGCAAATCCCGGTGTTTTTAGTGGTAAAGTTTTTTCGACATCCTGAATGGAGCCTGCGAAATGAAGGATCTATCAACTTTTTGTTTCAATAATCAAATTGCCGATAAATAGGTGGATAGAGATTCTTCACTTCGTTCAGAATGACACCATAGAGAGGGGGCTTTAGCCCCAAACAATCACCATTGAAACAAACCACCCACACACGACCAGACTTGATTATTCAATACACCTGAAGCCCACCCCTTGCCCTTCGGCGTTAGCCTAGGGCAGGGGAGGGACAAGAGCCAAATGCCAAAATCTAACAATAACCGATTGTCTTTTAAATAACAAACATCTAAACACCTCAACCTTAACCTCACCCTCAACCTCATAATACCAGAAAATCTGCCTCACATGGAGTTTTGTCGGCCTATCTCGACTTAAAATCCTTGTTCATGATTTCAATAATTCCTTTGGCATAGGGCGTAGGCTTCATGTTAAACCTCTTTTCAAATTTGGAACTATCGAAAACATAATCGCGGTCGTATTGGTAGGTCATTTCCACAAACTCACGCATAATGGGGATGAACAAGCCCAGGATGCGCACCATAAATTTGGGAGCAGTCAGAAATTTGGGAGGTACACCCAATTCGCCGGCAAAGGCATCAATCCACTCTTTTCCGGTAAAGGGATTGGGAGCTGTAGGCAGGTGCCATACTTGCCCGTATGCATCGGGAGTGTTGCCTAGAAGTGCTGTGGCTTTGGCAGCATCGGGGGTGTAGGTGAAGGAGTGTTTACAATCAGCCGATCCAATCCAGTTGGCCTTTTTTCCGGCGCTGAGTGGTTTAATCACCGATTCAGTCAACAGACTAACTTGGTTGATGGAAGGTCCATAGAAATCGGCAGAACGGGCGATGAGTGCAGTCAGTTTTCCGGCTTTTACCTTGTCCATGATTTTTTTGGCCACCTCAGCCCTGATTTTCCCCTTTTTGCTGGGTGGATTGATGGGTGTTTCTTCGGTCATGCCATTGAGGTGGTTGGCATCGTACATGTAAATGTTGTCGAAAAACACCAGTTTGCAGCCTTCCGATTCGCATGCGGTGATTACATTGTCGATGACTAGCGGCCATTTTTTCGCCCACACGGAAGCCTTATATTCAAATCCCACCGTAAGGTAAACGATGGAAGAACCGGCTACTGCTTTTTTAACTTCCTCGGGATTAAGCAAATCTGCTTGTACAAGCTCATCGGTGGGATTAACCTTTTTCGGGTTTCTGCTCACCAACCTGATTTTTTTGGTGTATTTGGTCAGAGCCAGCGCCAATTCAGTCCCAATGGCTCCTCCTGATCCTAAAATTGTTTGCATAAAAACGTGTAATATTCTAAATAATTTTTTTGAATTTGTCACTATAGCCCTCGAAGTAAGGCCTACTTCAAGACAAAGCCAACAACCATCAAGTGTGTTATCCGGCTTTTCATTCACAAAGATATAATTTTTCAATTCAAATGGTCCATGCCTGATAACAAAACGTTCAAGCGACCTCATCCGCTTCAAGCGTCCACACTTGACGTTAGCTCCTAATTCATACTGACGATTGCAGGGCTGTTATTGCATGGCACATGCGGACAAAGCAGGGGTGAGGCCTTGCAAAATTTTCGCAAACAAAAAGCCGGGCAAAAACCCGGCTTTACAATCTCGATGCTGAATACCTGAATTATTCTCCGCTGAGTTCTTTTACCAAAACCCATACTTCGTCTTTTGAACCATTGATGGTTCCACGCAAATCTTTCAGAAAATCGTCCCAGGAGCCTTCGCCGTTAATTTCAATGAAATCCTTTTTAAAATTCCTGTCTTCGTCAAATCGTGCCCATTTTTCAAAACCTGATACTATGGCAACATCTTCCGCAGAATTAGTGGTAAATTGTGGCCAGTAAGTTGTAAATGAATATTTATAGTTTTTAGCCTTATAAACTTTTAATACCCTGTCCAAAATATCCTTAAAACGATAAGCCTGTTCGTCTTGAATGTCGAATACGGTAATAGATAATTTAGATGATCCTTTATCATCATCAGGAACATAAGAATGTTTGGAATCCAATCGCCACATATTTGAGCCATCCAAACGCTCTACGTTGGGCATTACATTGGTTATCCAGTCGTTAAGATGAGCTTCACTGTCAGGACTACCATCAAGTTCGGTAAAAGTACAAGGGCCCATGGACCAAACAAACTCACCTGCTTTTTCGCCCACGGTTACCGACCATACATTGGCATGGTACGGACCATCATTATGGTAAGTTTTGTTGTGGTTTGCCATGGCGGCACCGAACTCTTGTATTTTGTCAGTTTTTACAACAATTCGGGTGTTGTCGAACATGGTGTAGCTCTCTTCTTCCTGTGCGAAAGAAATTGCTGTTATGGCCATAAAAGCCATGAGTAAAATGGTAAATCTTTTCATTTTTAGTAGTTTTTAGTAACCAATCAGTTAAGAATAGTTTGTTATTTAGAACGAATCTAACTACTATTACCATACAGAATTATTAAATAACAAAAGGTTAACAAATTATATTACAAATATTTAGCCCGACAACACGGCTGATACCCGCTCTGTGATTACATTTAGTTGTCATTATTTTTGCAAAACACGATGCAATCAGTAAAATATTGATCCATAGAAAATTAACAGTAAATTAACGGAAAAAAGATATTGCGTTTTGTGGCACCAACCTGTGTTTAACGAAGCCAAATTTTTTCATGTGCTCCATGGGAGATGAGAGAAGGGTGAAGTCCCGGTAACATTATGTGATACAACCATTCAACCAACCATCAGTATTCATATGATGAACATCTGCCTGCAGAAACAAAAAACACCTGCAACAAATTGATTAACAGGTGTTATTATTCATTTCCAAACAAGCTCCACGCTTGAATTTAGACCCTCCCTGGTTCAATCTTATGAACCTTTATGCCCTTGACAAAAGTCGAAGGGCAATTGATGGGAACTTTGCTTTATTTTTATCACAAACCCCTCGAAATCTCTGATCTTTTCTGATCCTATTGATCCCATTGATCTTTCCCCCTTAAAGCGTCCACACTTGAATTTTGAACTCTCGGGTTCAATCTTATGAACCTTTATGCCCTTGACAAAAGTCGAAGGGCAATTGATGGGGACTTTGCTCTATTTTTATCACAAACCCTTCGAAATCTCTGATCCCATTGATCCCACTGATCCTATTGATCTTTCTGAT
Organism: Bacteroidales bacterium; assembly: GCA_963676875.1. Taxonomy (GTDB): domain Bacteria; phylum Bacteroidota; class Bacteroidia; order Bacteroidales; family F082; genus UBA6244. Next base: position 4,248,948 of record OY781436.1, on the reverse strand, counting down.
CCCACTGATCCCATTGATCCCATTGATCCCACTGATCCCACTGATCCCATTGATCCCATTAAACTCTCCCGCATCAATCATCCACCCCACCACCGAAGTAGTGTACGCAGACAATCCCACAAAAAAACACCCGCAAGCTATTGTCTCACAGGTGTTTTGGTGACCCTACCGGGATTCGAACCCAGATCATCAGAACCGGAATCTGACATTCTATCCGTTGAACTATAGGGCCGGATTTGCAAGTGCAAAGAAACAAAAATAATTACTTGAATTTTGCTCTCATGGCGAATTTTAAGGTAGTGCCTACATTTATCCAACGTCAATGTAGGCACTATAATTCTTAATTAAAAAGCAGCTTGCAACGACAGAATAAAATTCCTTCCCGGTGCCACCAAACCCGAACTGTAGGGCCGGTACCTGATGTCGGTGAGGTTCTCGATGCCTGCACTTACGGAGATCATGTCGTTCAAAACATACATCGCTTTGATATTCAACGTGTACCAACCGGGCGAGTAGGGGTTTCCATCCTTGTCGGTGGCGTACATATAATCCTTGCCGCGTTCTTCCTCGGGCAGGTTTTTGTAGCTCACTTCACCGTTGTAAGTGCCGTAGAGGTCGAGTTTGAGCCGATCCACTGAATAGGTAAAATGGGTAATGCCAAACCAAGGGGCTGCATGTCGCAGGGGACTGGTGGTACCATCATCCAGTTCTTCTTCACCTTTCTGGTAGTTGAACTGGGTAGCCACTCCAAATCCGGCGCCCAATTTCACTTCCAATCCAAATTGCAGACCATAAACGTAGGCCTTGGCTGCGTTTTGAATGGCTTGTACCCGACTCATTTCGCCGTCGTACTCGATGCTGTCCTGCCCATTCAGCTGGTAATCGCGCCGTACCATGGCGTTTTGTAGAAGGGTATAATATCCCGTTAAATCTACCTTGGCCACACCATTGAACACCCGGGTGATACCCAATTCGCCATTCCAGGCATATTCGGGTTTCAAATCAGGGTTGGGAATGACCACCGCTCCCGGTTCTGAGTCGAAAATCTTGCCCATATCGTCCACGTTGGGCGCACGAAAACCGCTGGAAAGATTAATCACCACAGCCCAATCGTTGGTGGGATTGTAAACCAACCCCAGGTTTCCTGTCAAGGCACCATCGGTAAGGTCGGTTTTGGCAAATGGCAGCGGATAGTAGGGGAGGTTGTTGGTGAAATCTGCCGACATGGTAAACTGATTGTACCGCAAACCACCTTGCAACAGCACTTTTTTACTCATCTTATGTTTGAAACTAAAGTAAGCCGCATAGGAAGCCCAAGTGGATTGTGGATAGCGTGAAGGACCCGTCGTAACGGTTCCTGTGCTGATATCTTCATCCAAACCTGTTGAAACCACCTGATCCACAACAGCTTCAATACCATAAAACAGGGTGTTTTTTTGTCCGAAAGTTTTCACAAAATCCATATTGGCCGAATAAGCATCCACTTTTTCGGTCCGGTGATAGCGCATTACCTTTTGGAAATCGCGATCGATGCGGCTTTCCTCAAAAATCTGATAGGCCAGTCGCACCGACATTTCATCATAAATCTTGTTGGATTTGGTGTTGATGATGGAAACCTGATGCATGGTCCATTTTTGAGGACCGTAATACCATTCGGCACTTCTGGGGAGTCCCTTCTTCGTTCTGATCAACCGGTCGTAGCGGTCGTAATTGCCTGTGGCAGAATAGTGAAAAGCATACTGTACTTCCCAGTTTTCGTTGGGACGGTAAGCCAGCTTCTGCATCAGGTTCATTTGGTTGTATCCGGTGGGGATTTGCTCTTGTGGATCGTTGTTGTTGACCACCACATCGGTGCTGTCGATGCGTTGAACGTACCAATGTCGAAGGTATTCGTCGGGGCCATGGCTTCCCATCTTCAGGTTGCCGTATTCGTTGCTCGAAAAACTGGTAACAGATGCCCACTTCTTCCAACCGATGCTTACATCAAAATGACCGGTTTTTTCGTTGTTGGCCGACGACATGCGGGCCACGGCATGACCATTGATCAAGGGTTTGTCGGTTAGGGTAAATTCGGGCAATATGGTTTGAAAACTCATCACACCGCCAATGGCATCACTACCGTAGATCAAACTTACCGGGCCAAAAATCACCTCGGTGCTTTCCATGGCATAGGGATCCAACGAAATCACGTTTTGAAGGTTGCCACTGCGGAAGATGGCCGTGTTCATGCGAACACCGTCAACGGTATAAAGCAACCGATTGGTGGAAAACCCTCTGATCATGGGACTTCCGCCACCTTGCTGACTTTTCTGCATGAACACCTCTCCCGAAGTGGCCAGCAAATCGGCTGCCGTTTGGGGGTTTTGCAGCATGGTTTGTCTTGGGGTGATGGTGAGAATCTTGGCAGGTATTTCTCTCAGGTTTTGTTTCCAGCGGGTAGCCGAAACCACCACCTGATCAAGGCTGATGGATCCTTGTTCCAGAAGAATGGGGGTGGACATTGCAGCCAATTGCTCGTAATCGAAGGTTTGACTCTGATACCCTAAAATTTGAATTTGAATTTCCACCGAACCCTTCATGGCTGAAATATCAGCTTGTCCGTTGGCATTCGTAATAATGCTCAGTGCAGGTGAATCGCTACTGATGGTCACCAAGTCCAATGGGCGTTGGGTTTCTCTATCTAAAATGGTAACAATTTGTGCCTGTGTATATAAACCCAATAAAATCAGGCCTACAATGAATAATGATTTTTTCATAGTTCGTTATATATCCTATGAAGGATGAATAAGTTGAATATTAAGTTAATTGAAATTTACTTCCACAAAACAAGGCTTGGTGAAAGCGAATTATTGGCGGATTTATCATCCTGAATATCAACCTATTGGGCGGGGAGGAGGGGCAGGAGGAGAAAAATATATGGCGTAAGGGGCTATGGTATTTTTTGTTTCATAACCCATTTGATTTGTCTGGTTCAACGGAACGGGAGAAGTCTGGTTTTCACAAAAAAGGTTTTTGGAAAAGGCAAGCAACTTAGCTTGTTTTTCCTGTCGCTGCTGGTTCTGGCTTAATGCCTTACCAAGTAAAAGGCTAATCTGTTTGTCCACAAAGGTTTCTTCATGATCGGCAAAAACCCAGTAGATTATTCCATCAGGGCTTTCCTCTATATTAACCACATCGTAAAGCTGCTCGTCCAACTCAAATTCTTTTTCGTGGTGCCACTTGATACGTTTCTTGATTTCTTCATGCTTAAATTCCATCCTGATGAGCTGGCTTTCATCCATTCCGGCAACTATTTGCTGTTTCACAGCCTTTCTAATCATACTTTTCTCCACTTGTAACCATGAGTTGGTCAGCACAAATGGCAATGTGAGAAAAATGAATAAAACTATGGAACCAAAACGTTTCAACGTTGATAATTTTTCGACAAATATATACAATCCGTCGGTTGGGTTGTCAGATGTGCCAATAGTCTTGGTTTTTTGGCATTCGTTTCCGTTACAGCTTCCCTTTTCTATTAATATTTCTTAAAAGCTTCCCCATCATTTTTTTGTTATTTAGAATTATTCTAATTTTGCATCGAATTAATAATTTAGAAACTTAAAAATCAAATACATGAAAAAAATAATGATGCTGATGTTACTGCTCGCCTCGGTTGGGGTGATGCAAGCACAAAAATCCACCAAAATCAAGGTAGAACACGAAATGGCCCCGCTGCCCTATGCTTACGATGCCCTTGAAAAAGCCATCGACAAGGAAACCATGGAAATACATTACGACAAACATTACCGTGGTTATTACAACAAATTTTTAAAGGCCATCGAAGGAACAGATTTGGAATACATGACCATGGAAGAAATTTTTGCCAACATGAGCAAATATCCTGATGCCGTTAGAAACAACGCCGGTGGTTACTTCAATCACGCCATGTATTGGACCATCATGTCACCCGACGGAGGCGTACAACCTGCTGAATTAAAAAACTTTAAAGAAGGGCATTTTAGTCACGACGAGTATTGGGACAAAAAAACCCCTGATGAAAAAAGTAAACTAACCGCAAAACTCGCCAAAGCCATTGATAAAAGTTTTGGCTCATTTGATGCTTTTAAAAAGGAATTTGAAAAAGCCGGAGCTACCCAATTTGGCAGCGGATGGGCTTGGTTAAGCGTTGACAAGGACGGCAATCTGTTTGTTTCATCTACTGCCAATCAAAACAATCCGTTGATGAACGATGCCGACAAACAAGGCACCCCTATCTTAGGTATGGATGTGTGGGAACACGCTTACTACTTGCGTTATCAAAACAAACGTGGCTCGTATATCGACAATTTTTTCTCGGTAATAAATTGGGAAGAAGTGGCCAAGCGCTATGGAAAAGCAACCGGTTGCTAACCAACAGTGTCATAGAAAAAGAGGGGGCTTGATGCTCCCTTTTTTTGTGTTTAAATCTGACTTTTCACCCGCTTTGTATTATACGCAAGACGAAGCTGCACGGAGAACCATAGCGTTTCGCCCATGTATACTTGTACAACGTGTAAAGAAATCCTACCTTTGCCATCCTACCATGGTGCCCTTATAGTCCGAGACCCGCGGCTCCAGTTTACTCCCATCGCCTTACACCAACTTATTAGCTATACCGGATAGCAGTGTTTGAATTAAGTGATTTGGCATGTAACATCTGGCCTAAATTGAAAATATTATTTAAAATGAATTATAGCGTACTCTTACTATCCACCTGTTTATCATTAGTATATAGCTTTGTGTTTTCACAAACTGACTTGAATAAGGCCCATCAAATGAAGACAGATTATTCTGACCTGAAAAATTGGTCCATTCAAAACAACGACGCCCTACATCAAGTGGATGTGTTCTTTGTTCATCCCACCACCTATGGACCGCCTTCCAACGGTAATTATCTGGCCGACCTCCACGACGACAAGCTCAACCAACTAACCGATGAAAATTCAATCAACCGAATGACTGCGGCCTTCTCAGATAACTGCAACGTATTTGCCCCTCGATACCGGCAGATGAACATTGAAGTGTTGAGTTTAGAGGAAAGTGAACAAGACCAATATCTGACCGTTCCCACGGAAGATATTACCGCGGCATTAACCTATTACCTTGAAAACCTGAACCATGGACGACCATTCATCCTGGCCAGTCACAGTCAGGGCTCTGATATATTGCAAACTATCATTCTGAACAATCCCGATATAATTAACCAGGAACAATTGGTGGCTGCTTACATGCCCGGATGGACTTTTACGCCGGAATTGCTCAAGAAAATGGACATTCCGCTGGCCACAACACCTGAACAAACGGGAGGTTTGGTCACCTGGAATACCATCGGACCGGGTGGTAAATCGCCAACCCTTCAAGCCGGTGCCCTTTGCATCAATCCACTTTCGTGGACAGCCGACACCATACAATATCCCGCAACCCTAAATACTGAAGCACGTATTCTTTATACAGATGGTACGGAAGAACGTATTCCAAATTTTACTGCTGCAAAAATCAATTCATCAGGTGGGCTCGAAATTCCTGAACTTCCTTCTAATACCATTAACCGACTGAATATGAGCATGGGACCCAACTGTTTCCACTCTTACGACTACGACTTTTTCTTCCAAAATATTGCCGACAACGTGGCACTTCGTTGCAATGCGTATCTGGCAGCACATAAGCTTGATGTAAAGAAATAGTCCAATTTTATTGTACCGAACAGATTAAAAATCGAATGCCTAAATAGAAATAATTCTCATCTTTACAAAAAAAAACAACCATGCCTTTTTGCACCATCATTCGAGGAACACTTTATTACGAAATCCACGGTGAAGGCGAGCCGCTTCTGCTCATTCCCGGATTGGCTTCCGATGTTCAAAGCTGGATAACAGTGAAAAAGCAATTGGCTTCCAAATACAAACTGATTCTTTTTGATAACAGGGGAGTGGGACGCACCACCTTTACCACGGGTACCATTTCCATTGAACAAATGACTGATGATGTGGTACGTTTGCTCGATCATCTACAAATAAAGCAAACCCATGTGCTGGGACATTCCATGGGTGGCATGGTGGCCATGAATTTGAGTCTAAAACATCCGGAATTGGTAAAAAAATCTGTGCTCGCAGCAACTTCAGCCAAGGTTAACATGCGCAATACCATGCAGTTTCGCGATTGGGCTACCTTTTTGAAGGATGAAATGGACATGGACCTCTGGTTCAAAAACCTTTTTTATTGGTTGTATTCCGATGCCCTTTTCGAAAAAACATCCACCGTTGCAGCCTACCTTATTGGCTCAATGAATTACCCTTACCCCATTAACTACGAATCGTTTAACCAGCAGATAGAAGCGGCCATCGAATTTGATTTTACCCAAAATCTGTCCAAGATAACTGTCCCCACACTGGTATTGCTGGCCGAGGACGACAAGATTTTTCCTGTTCGCGAATCGTCGACTACCTTAGGACAAATCCCTCAGGTCAGCCTCAAAACGATCGCAGAAGCAGGTCACAGCCTGCATATCGAACAGCCACAAGCATTTGTAAAAGAGGTGATCGACTTTTTGGGATAACCCATTTCTATAAAAAAGGTTTCCCCCTTAGTTTCTATTCATTTACAATACCTAAGCAAATAAACACTACTTTTGCGCCGCCAATTTTAACTAGAAAATATACATGGAATCCATTCGTAATATTGCTATTATTGCTCACGTTGACCACGGAAAGACTACGCTGGTTGACAGAATGTTACATCAGGTAAAGCTCTTTCGTGACAACGAAGTCATGGGCGATTTAATCCTCGACAACAACGACCTCGAACGCGAACGTGGTATCACCATCCTCTCGAAAAACGTATCCGTAAGATATAAAGATGTCAAAATAAACATCATCGACACACCCGGTCACTCCGATTTTGGCGGAGAAGTGGAGCGCGTTCTCAACATGGCCGATGGCGTACTTTTACTGGTTGACGCCTTTGAAGGTCCCATGCCTCAAACCCGCTTTGTGCTTCAAAAGGCCATCGATTTGGGTCTAAAACCTTTGGTTGTTATCAACAAAGTAGATAAGCCCAATTGTCGTCCAGAAGACGTGTACGAAGCTGTGTTCGATCTGATGTTTAATTTAGGTGCCACTGAAGAGCAGTTGGATTTTCCGGTGATTTACGGATCTTCCAAACAAGGCTGGATGTCAGATGATTACCGGAATGTAACAGACAATGTAAGTTATCTTCTTGATCAGGTAATTGCCCACGTACCTCCCGCCAAATTTGTGGAAGGAACGCCCCAGATGCAGATTACTTCATTGGATTATTCCAGCTATGTTGGACGTATTGCCGTTGGAAAACTGCTTCGCGGAACCCTTGAAATGGGACAAAACGTTTCGTTGGTAAAACGTGACGGCACTATCCAAAAATCAAAAATTAAGGAACTCTATTTGTTTGAAGGTCTGGGAAAAGAAAAATGTAAAGTTCCCGTTCGAGCCGGCGATATCGTGGCCATCATGGGTATTGAAGATTTTGAGATTGGTGACACCGTTGCCGATGCCGAAAACCCTGAAGGATTGCCTGCCATCAAAATTGATGAGCCCACCATGAGCATGATTTTCACTATCAATAACTCCCCATTTTTCGGAAAAGAAGGTAAATATGTAACATCCAGACATTTACGTGATCGTCTGTACCACGAAATTGAGAAAAACCTGGCCCTTAGGGTCGAAGAAACCAACAGTTCCGACAGCTACATGGTTTTTGGTCGTGGAATTCTTCACTTGTCCATTTTGGTGGAAACCATGCGTCGTGAGGGATACGAGTTTCAGTTGGGTCAACCCCGTGTAATTATTAAAGAAATTGATGGGGTAAAACACGAACCTATTGAGAGTCTGACCGTTATGGTTCCCGATGAGTTTACGGGTCGTGTTATCGACATTGTGACTTTGCGCAAAGGCGAATTCATGAGTCAGGAAACTAAAAACGACCGGATGATGTTGGAATTTACCATGCCCTCACGTGCCATCATCGGTTTGCGCAATGCCATACTCACCGCCACCGAAGGAGAGGCCATCATCGCTCACCGTTTCAAGGAATTCGCACCTCTCAAAGGGGAGATTAAAACCCGCCTGAATGGCGCCCTTATCTCCATGGAAACAGGCGCTGCCATACCTTATGCTATCTGGAAATTGAGCGACAGAGGCCGGTTCTATTTAAATACCAACGAGGAAGTGTATGCCGGACAAGTAATTGGCGAATCCACACGTGCCGGAGATATGGTGGTTAACGTGTGTAAAACGAAAAAACTAACCAACGTAAGGGCTTCAGGTACTGACGATAAAGTCTTGCTTCCACCACCTATCAGATTTTCTTTGGAAGAATACATGGAAATCATTCGTGAAGACGAATACCTCGAAATTACTCCGCGTTCGCTGCGCCTGCGCAAAATTTTACTCAACGAAAACGACCGCAAACGTGCTGGCAATAAGTTTAACGTGTAAAATTAGTGGGGCATGATGAAATACAAGGTAAAGAAAACGGCCAACTTGCTGGAAACTATCATGGAGTTATACCATGGGGTGTCGCGGCAAAAGGCCAAACAAATCATCACCAATTCATTATTTACCAAAAACGGTCAACCGCTAGCCAATCATCCAAAAGAAATACTGGAGGAAGATGATGTGTTGGAAGTACTGAAACCTGATAACCTCGTGAAAAAGGTTACCTTACCTAAACGGTCGCAGCCCTTTGCCTTGTATTTTGAAGACGAACATCTGGTGGTTGGAATCAAACCGGCCGGTATACTTTCAGTGGCCGACCAAAATCATCCCAAAGAGAAATCGTACCATAAGATGCTGGAACAATACCTGGCCAACCGCGACGAAGAAAAAACCCGCCTTTGGGTGGTACACCGCATGGACAGGGAGTTGGAAGGCTTGATGCTTTTTGCCAAGTCGGAGAAAATCCAACAAAAAATGGTGGATCATTGGTCGAAAACCACCGTTAAGTTAACAGCACTTACCGAAGGTCGTCCTCAGGAAAACAGCGGAATTATCGAAAATTGGCTTCACGAATCGGAAATGCGGATCCTGGTAACTTCCTCCAAAGAACATGCGGAGGCACATTGGGCTAAAACAGCCTGGTGGTATGTTCGTCCCGAAGGAGTTAATCATGTACTTGAAATACAGGTACTTGAAGGCAGGAATAAACAAATTCGCGCTCACCTTTCCGGATTGGGTTGTCCCATCGTTGGCGACAGAAAGTACGGTGCCGATGGCGGCGTGCTTCGTCAAATCAGGTTGGCAGCCAATATGATGGAATTCGATCATCCGGTAACAGGAAAGCGGACAAAACTAAGTTATCAGCCAACGAGATTCTTTTTTGCTCCCACAGGCAGAGCCAACGAAAAGTATAAAGTAATGTAAGTATATTTGTGGTCATGCACACACCTGAGATAATCACAAGTCGTCAAAATCAACGGATTAAGCACCTGCTGCGTTTGCAAAAAAGGCAGACGAGAGCTGAGGAAGGCTTGTTTGTGATTGAAGGTCTGAAGGAAATTGAAAAGGCTGTGCATGCCGGATACGAATTGGTAAGCGTGTACTACTGCGCCAAAATTATTACTTTTCTCGAACTGAAAAAACTGATTGTTAAGACATCAGACGATATCACCTTTGAAGTATCAGCAGATGTTTATGAGAAAATTGCTTATCGTGAAAACTCAGGTGGTGCGATTGCGGTGGCAAAGGAAAAGGAGCACAAGTTGGGAACATTGACTTCCAAAGCAAATCCCATATACCTAATAATAGAAGGCGTAGAAAAACCCGGAAATCTGGGCGCCATATACCGTACCGCCGACGCCGCAGGAGTGGATGCCATCATTGTTTGCGATCCGAAAGTCGACCTCTACAATCCCAACGTGGTGCGGGCATCTTTGGGCTGTGTTTTTACGGTACCTACTGCCATTTCTGATAATGCGAAAACCATCTCCTGGCTAAAAGACAGAAATGTCCAAATACTCAGCACCTACCTGAAGGCTGCAATTCCCTACCACACAGCAGACTATACCATTCCATCGGCTATCATCATGGGTACGGAGGCCACCGGAATCTCTATGGATTGGATAGAAGCCTCTCATGCCAACATCATCATTCCCATGAAAGGGATGGCTGATTCACTGAATGTGTCGGTTTCCACAGCCATTGTGGTTTTCGAAGCCATGCGACAACGGGATTTTCGGTAATGTTTTCGGGTAGATATAAGTCTCGGTTCCACAATAATACCGATTATGAATTGAAATGAGCTTTAAGTTCGCTTCGCTCCTGAAACCTCTTCAATTCTATATCGGCATTATACATAAACAGCGTAGTGCTAACTTCAATTTATAGTTGGTATAACCAACATTGGACGCCCATCTCAGAAACCACGCTGGAACAAAAAAACCGGTGACCTTTCTTAATTAGATCACCGGCTTCGCTTAGTGTAAAATGCGATTAAAACAACCCGTCATTTCGATAGATTTCCAGTTGAACATCCGAGAAAGGTTCTGCCTGAACAGCACAACCATCCGAAAGTTTAACGATTTCTCCGGTTTTAAAATTCACGCTGATCTCGTCTCCATCCTTCAGGCTTAATGCATCAATGGATTCGTACGTGAGAATGGGGAATGCCGCATTGATGGCGTTACGCTCGTAAATGGCACCAAAGGACTCAGCCAGAATGGCCTGAACACCCAGGGTAGCAAATCCGTCAACGGCCTGTTGACGTGAGCTACCGGCACCAAAGTTTTTACCAACAATCACGATATCACCGGCTTTCACACGTTTGGCAAAATCTTCATACCCTTCGAGGTTGTCGAAAATATACTGACCCATTTCTTTTGGATCCGTAATTTGCAGGTAGCGGTTGTGGAAAATCATATCGGTATCAATATCGTCCTTTTTGATAATCCAAACACGACCTGTAACAGTATCCGCTTTGTCGGACATCTCCTTTTGCTGTTTGGCATCACCAGAAGTAAAGGCCACCATATCTTCCATGGTATAGTCGGTTGCTTGTTCCGGAATATCATCTTCGGTGGTAATATAACCTGCTATGGCAGAAGCTGCTACAGAAGCCGGCGAGGCCAAATAAACCGACCCCTTGCCCTGTTTTCCCGGAAAATTGCGGTTTCCGGTGCTAATGGTAACTTCTCCCGGACCGTTTTGCCCTACTTGTCCGGCAGCACAACCTGCACATCCTGCATTACTTACCAAGGCTCCGGCTTTTTTAAAGGTAGAAATAATGCCTTCTTCCAAACATTGCAACCAGATTTCATCCGTGGCTGGTACAATTTTTAGTACAACACCGGGAGCTACTTTTCTGCCTTCGAGGATACGGGCGGCTGCACGCATGTCTTCCATACGTCCGTTGGTACAACTACCGATAAATGCGGAGTGAATTCTGTTTTTCTTGGTTTCGGTGATATCCACGGTGTCGTGGGGCTTTCCCGGACGGCTCACCATGGGCACAAACTTGCTAATATCGAGGGTAAATTCCTTCTCATAAGTGGCATCCGCATCGGCCTGAGGTTTTTCCAGTTTTTTGCCTGTTTTTTCCTCGCAATAACGCATGATGTCGTCGTTGGGAGTAAATAAGAGGATAATCACGCCCATTTCTGTTCCCATGGATGCGATGGTAATACGCTCGTCCATGGTAAGCGCATCCACTGCATCACCGTAAAATTCCACCGAATATCCCAACATTTTATTGGCTCCAAACTCATGCAACAAGTTAAGAACGATATCTTTGGCAGTTACATTTTCAGGTCGCTTTCCCGTAAGGGTAATTTTTACCGAAGCCGGAACTTTAAACCAAACTTTACCTTTATTAAAGGCAGCTGCAATATCTTTGTCGCCCATTCCTTGTCCGAAAGCACCAATGGCACCCAGGATATTGGCGTGTGAATCAGTTGTTACCGCGGTAGAACCGGGCCATGCCAAACCTTCGCTGATAAGTGTGTGGGTTCCGATTCCCGTATTGATATCAAAAACCTTGATACCGTGTTTGTGTGCATAGGTGCGGACAAGTTGCTGATTTACTGCGTATTTTTGGTCGCTTCCCGTGGGATTGGTATCGAATGTAAAAAACGTACGCTTCACATCATCTACCCTTAGGTTGTTATCTTCCAAGGTTTTTACCACATTGGGACCACCAAAATCGCGGGCTACACGTGCGTCAATCAATATATCGACAATGTCACCCGGTTTTACTTGCTTTTTACCGGCATGAGCAGCCAGAATTTTTTCTATAAGGTTCATTTTTTTCAGATTTATTTTGATTCAAAAATAGAACAAAGGACTTTCACAAAACAATAGAATCTGTCTAAATTAATATCCAGACAGATTCTCACTTGTTAATAAACCGGACTGTTGACCGACTTTTATAAGTATGAAACTAGTTCACGTTTCCGGAAGTCATTTGTTGCTCCTCTTCGGGAGAAACCCAGCCTCCACCCAATGCTTTGTACAACTGAATGTAAGCACTAAGCAATTGCTGACGGGTTTGCGAATAATCAAGTTGTGCCTGAAACGACTGCGTTTGTGAGTCGATAACTTCCAGGTAACTAGTCACGCCTTTATCGTAGCGCTGCCACGAGAGTTTTTCGGCATTGATAGCCGCCGAATAGCGTACTTCCAATGCTTTCAGTTCAGCTTTCAACGTTTGAATGGTAATGAGTGCATCTTCCACTTCTTTGAAGGCACCCAAGACTACATTCTGATAGTTTAACGCAGCTTCTTCTGCCTGATATCTTGCGATTTCAACCCTTCTTTTATTTTTTCCGAATTGAAAAACAGGGCCTAACAAACTTCCACCAAGCGACCAAGCGGGTCCTCCACTGGTGAGCGTGCTTAAATCGTTGCTGGCCACTCCCAAAAGTCCGGTGAGGCTAATGGAAGGCAAGCGCATGGCCACGGCCACACCTATTTGCTCGTTGGCAGCCATGCAACTGGCTTCGGCTTGGAGTATGTCGGGACGACGCTCCAGCAATTGAGAGGGTAAACCTGTGGGTATGTCTGGTGGAATAGGCTGATCAAGCAAGGCCAGCCCGGTATCGATGGATTGGGGCATTCTTCCCAAAAGAATATTGAGCGAACTCTGGGTAGTAGCAATAAGTCGCCGGTAGGAGGGAACTGCAGCTGCAGCCAGCGCCCACTGAATTTGCGACTGATTCAAATCAATTTCTGCCACCACACCATGAGCAAATCGTTCTTCCAATATTTTTAATCCCTTTGCACGAGAATCAAGAGTGCTGTAGGAAATTTCCAACTCCGACTGGTAATCCAACAACTGAAAATAAGTACTCGTTACTGCCGAGATCAGACTCATTTGGATGGTACGCATGCCGTATTGAGAAGCCGCCAGGTCGGCACGGGCAGCATCAGTGGCACTGCGGTATTTGCCCCAAAAATCCAACTCCCAGACCAACTCCGGATAAGCATAAAAATTATTGTTGATGGAATTTAGCTTGGCACCTGAGAAATTTCCACGACTGGCACCGGCTGCCACATTGATTGTAGGAAACTGGTCGGCTTTGTTGTATCCAACGGTAGCCCGTGCAGCCTCAATTCTGGCAGCTGCCACCAATACGTCCTTGTTCTCGTTAAGTGCGGTTTTTATTAGTGTATCCAACACAGGGTCATTAAACATCTCCCACCATCTCAGGTTGAGTGCCGAATCGGCGGTGTTGTTATCAAATCCTGAAGCCTTTGACAAATCAAAGGATGATCTCTGGTATTCCGGGCCTAATTTGCAACCTGAGAGAGAGATCGTCAGGCCAATTACCAGCAGAAAAGCTATTTTTTTCATGATTTCTCTGTTTCAGATTTAACCTTTGATAAAGCTCTTTTCTTTTCATATCCGGCCAATTTTCCAACCAAAACAAAGAGCATGGGATAGAAGAAAATTCCCAGGAAAGTAGCAACACTCATACCTCCCAACAAGGCCATTCCCATAACTTTGCGTGATTCGGCACCTGATCCTGTGGCCAGCACCAAAGGTAAAATACCAAGGATAAACGAAAAGGCCGTCATGAGAATAGGACGGAAGCGCTCGCGGGCTGCTTTCAAAGCAGAATCGACCAACGACAATCCATTTTCAAACTCATCTTTGGCATATTCCACAATCAAAATGGCATTTTTGGCCGCCATGGCTATGAGCAATACCAAAGATATTTGTGCGAAAATATTGTTCTCAAAGCTCGGGCTGAACTGCCGGGCAATCCAAAGTCCAACAAAAGCTCCAAACAATGCGAAGGGAGTACCCAACAAAATACTCATGGGCAACGACCAACTTTCGTACTGAGCCGCAAGAATTAAAAATACGAAAATGAGTGAAAACAAGAATACAATACCTGTTGCCCCTGATGATGATTCTTCTTGATAGGACATAGCATTCCATGCATAAGACATATCCCCCGGCAATGTAGCAAGAGCCACTTCTTTCAATGCATTTAATGCATCAGAGGACGTATAACCTTCCGCCGGACTTCCCTGAACTTCGGCAGCACGGTAGAGGTTAAATCGGGTGATATAGTCGGGGCCATATACATTCTCTACATCCACCATGGTCGAAAGCGGTACCATCGAGCCTTGGTTGTTCTTAATGAAGAAGTTATTAATCTGTTTGGCATCCACACGATACATCGGTTCAGCTTGAATATAGGTTTTATACAATCGGCCAAAGCGGGTAAAATCATTAACATACGCACCACCAAGGAAGGCTCCAACGGTGGTATATACATCACTAAGGTTGACGCCCATCTTAAGCACCTTTTCTTTGTTCACCTCGATGTATTTTTGTGGCACATTGGATTGAAACGTGGTAAATGCCTGTCCAATCTCGGGACGTGCCATGGCCGAATCAATAAACATTTGGGTATTTTTCGCCAAATAATCGGGCGAACCACCTGACCTGTCCTGAATCATAATACTAAACCCGGAACCGTTACCCAAACCGGGAATGGCCGGTGGTTCAAAAGCAAAGGCCTGAGCTGACTTAACAAAAAAGAAAAGCTCTTTGTTTACATCCTGTACCACTTGGTTGGCTGTCTTCGATCGTTGATCCCAGGGAATCAGGTTAACAAAAATAAATGCATTGTTGGAAGCCATGGCTCCGGAGAGCATTGAATATCCTGTTACGTTGGTTATGTATTCTATTTCTGGATGTTTCTCTAGCAGTTTCTCTATTTGACGGGAAACAACATCTGTCCTTTGCAAACTTGCCGCATTGGGCAACTGCACATTGAGCATGAAATAACCCATATCTTCAACGGGAATAAACCCTGTGGGAACAAGTTTTCCGAAAACTCCTGCCGCTGCAAAAATTATTCCGATAAAAATAGCACTACGTGTGAGTTTGCGAGTAACGATCTGGGTAAAGTCCATGTATTTAGTGGTGGTTTTTCCCATGCTTTTGTTAAACCATCCAAAAAATTTTCCCAAAATTCCTTTGTAAGGAGTGGGTTTACGCAAAAGCAACGAACACAGGGCAGGGGAGAGAGAAAGTGCATTGATGGAGGAAATAACCACAGACACCGCCACCGTAATGGCAAACTGCTGATACAACCTTCCGGTGATACCACTCATATTGGCTACAGGAATAAACACTGCAACCAATACAATGGTCGTAGCAATAACCGGTGCCGTCACCTTACGCATGGCGTCCAAGGTAGCTTCTTTGGCCGACATACCCGCTTCGATATTCACCTGTACCGCTTCCACCACCACAATGGCATCATCTACCACAATTCCGATGGCAAGCACCAATCCAAGTAACGACAATACATTAACAGTAAAACCAAGCAATGGGAATAGCATAAACGCCCCAACCAATGATACAGGGATAGCTAACAAGGGAATGAGTGTTGCCCGCCAGTCTTGAATAAAGATAAACACTACCAGAATTACCAAAAACAATGCTTCAAATAAAGTTTTGATAATGTCGTCGATACCGGCTGTTATGGGTGCCGTTGCATCCAAAGAGATATCATATTTAACACCATCGGGGAAGCGTTGTGCCATTTCTTCCATGCTTTTTCTAACCATTCCGGCCAATTCAACAGCATTGGATCCAGGCGATTGATAGAGGGCAATAACACTGCACTCGCTTCCGTTCAAACGTGTGAACGCACTGTAGGTTTCTACGCCGAGATCAATCTTAGCCACATCCTTAAGTTTTACCTGAGACCCGTCTTCCTTTATTCTGATTACAATATCCCCAAAGGCTTCTTCGGTATTAAAACGTTCTGGAAGTTTAACAGTATAAGTATATTCGGTTCCGGGAGGTGCCGGTTCCGCACCAAATTTTCCACCCGGGACAATCACATTTTGTTGTTGAATGGCATTGAGAATTTCAGGTATGGTCAATCCCATCTGACTTAATCGATCGGGTTTAACCCATATCCGCATGCTGTAGTCGCTTGCTCCCAATACCGTTACATTTCCTACACCACTGAGACGTGAAAGTTCATCCTTAATATTGATCAGGGCATAGTTACCCAGAAAATTTTGGTCGTAAACATCGCCCTCTGAGGTCAGGGTGATAAGCATGAGAATATTGGGCAAGGATTTTTGGGTAGTAACACCATATTGCGTGACGGCGGAAGGTAATTTGGCCGTAGCCGCCGACACCTTATTTTGTGTAAACACGGTATTCATATCCGGATCAGAACCCACCTCGAATGAAACCTGGATGTTCATGGATCCATCGTTGGCGTTGGTAGATTTCATGTAGATCATGTTGTCAACCCCATTGATTTGCTGCTCGAGAGGAGTGGCCACCGTTTGCTCTACGCTAACGGCATCAGCACCAGTATAACTGGCCGTTACTTGCACCACGGGAGGGGTTAAGTTGGGATATTGCTCAATGGGTAAAGTGGACAACGAAATAACTCCCACAATCACAATCACAATGGCCATCACCATGGCCACTACGGGTCGGTGTACAAAGAAATTGCCCTTATTTTCCATCTGACTCCTTTTTAGCGGTGGGAGTTTTTGGTTCAACAAGTTTTGGATTGATGGTCATACCAATTTTTACGGCTTGCAATCCTTCGTAAACAACGGTTTCGTTAGCTTCCAAACCTGAATAAATCAACCATTTATCACCAATTGTAGGACCCACATTCAGCATTTTGCTGCCAATAACGCTGTCTTTGGAAACCACGAATACAGAATACTGACCCTGAATTTCCATCACACATCTTTGGGGAATGAGAATGGCTTTGGGTACTTCTTTCACCATAGCGCGAACTTTGGCAAATTGTCCGGGACGAAGAATCCTGTCGGGATTGGGAAAAGAAGCCTGAATGAGCAATGAACCCGTTGAAGGATCCACCTCACGATCGATAAAATCGACCCAACCCTTTTGATTGAATACGGTTCCGTCGGACAAAATCAACTCCAGCACTTTCTGTCGATCTTCAAATTCCTGCTTAACTTCCTGATTTCTATACTTTTCAATAAATTCTTTGGCCATGCTGAGGTATTGACTTTCGGCGATAAAAAACTGAACCTGAATGGTATCCACAGTGGAAACCGTGTTTAGTATCACCGGATTGGGGTCACGACCCACAAACTCACCCACTTTGGCTTGTGTCCGACCGATAATACCACTGATAGGACTATATACCTGGGTATAACTCAATTGAATTTTAGCTGCATCCAGGTTAGCTTTGGCAGCATCCACATAGGCTTTGGCAGCATCGGCGGCTGCTTGGGCAGCATCCAAATCACTTTGGCTAACGGCATTAATTTCTGCCAACGGAACAATTCGAGCCAAATCACTTTGAGCTTTCACCAATTCTGTTTCGGCCTGAGCCACCAATCCCATTTGAGCAGCCACCTGAGCCTGATACGTGTCGGCATCGATGCTATACAAATGTTCACCTTTTTTTACTTGTGTTCCCTCGTCAAAATACATACCCTTGAGCCATCCTTCAACGCGGGCACGGATAGGAATATCGTAAAGCCCATAAACTTGTCCCACAAATTCTGAATAGATGGGAACATCCGTTTGAACAGCTTTAATAACCTGAATATCAGGTGGAGGAGGAGCTTGGGGTTTTTCGCTCTTACATGAAGACATGCTGATAGCAGCTACTAACATCCAAATCCCTGCGGTCGAAGAAATAGTAAGTAAACGCATGAATAGACTAATTAAATTGGAGATGATTTCTTTCATACAAACTTACATTTTTTTGTTAATAGTCCAAACAAAAGGCGTTTCAATTATTTTTTTTCAAAAATGTCAGCACAAAATACAAACAGCACTTACCGCATTATCCGCAATGCGTCTTTTAAAAAAACATGATAATCGGGTAAGTTTTTTTTGCAACAGACTTGAAGTTGTTCTTTGAATCTATGCAAACCCCAGATTGGTAAACTGGCGGAAGGAGCCGCTTGCACCCTAATTTTGGATGCTTATCAGAATAATGTCAATCCCAGAAATTTTTGTACGAAATAAGTATCATACCTCACCAACAAACCCGTCAATAATATCCAATAGTTCAATTAAATCAATGGGTTTTGAAATATAAGCATTGCAGCCTGCTTCAAGCGATTTCTCTCGATCGCCTGTCATAACGAAAGCTGTTTGGGCAATAATGGGCAACTGTGTATTCAATTCTCTTATCTTACGTGTCAACTCATAACCACTCGTGTCAGGAAGTTTGATGTCCATCAACACCAAATCAATGTGGTCTTCTTTATGAATAAATTCAAAGGCCATTTTTCCGGTTGGTGCGTGCAGCAATTTCGCTCCGGTAGGGGTCAATAGAGCATCCAGAAGTTCATAGTTACTCTCCTCGTCTTCTACAATTAGAAAGACCTTCCCTTGGAAATTATGTTGATAATTGGTTTCCATATTAATCGACAATTTGGTTTGGTGGGGCTATAGCGACCTTTTATAAATACTCCCTAAAATTAACAGAAGACTTTATCAATAAATCTTCCATGCATCAAAGTTAAACAGAATAATCGTGAATTTCATACTATTATCAGAATTATGTGTGCTTACTGATTATTATCATGAAATGATGGTTTTGCTCGCAGGTGTATTTCATCATTATGCGATTCAAATCTGCAAATGAAAACTATCCCCTGCCGACCACTATCCTTCACGGAACCAAACCAAACAGATAATAAAACTGATTCACTTGACTAAACTAATCTGAATCACAGATAATATCCCTCCACATATTGAAGATATTCCTTTGAAAATTCGTCGTTTTCTTCACGTATGGGGAGCATTTCGGTTATGGGGAAGCCAACCTTTTGTAACGAAAATTCCATGTTCACCCGATTGGGATTCATTCCTCTTCGGGGAAAAATGAGTAGTCGCCTATGCAAAAACAAACCTTGACTAGCCGCTAATTCAATAAAGTTGGACATGGAGAAATAGGGGAGGACAACACTGAAAATACCCTCGGGTTTAAGGTGCTTTTCTGCTCCCTCAAGTAGCTCTTTATAAGATAAGGTGCGGGTGTGTCGCGCATTGCCAAGTCTTTCGGAACGAGGGACAACACCCCGGTCGAAAAAGGGCGGATTGGAAATAATCAGATCAAATTTCTCGCCATGTACAGGTTCAAATCCCTGCAAACCAATGTACTTAGCAGTTAATCGTTCTGAAAAAGCAGATTGTAAAAAATTCTGTGATGCTTCTTCAATGGAAGGTTGATCAATGTCTATGGCCATAACAGACTGTACGCCTCGACTGGCAAGTAAAAGTGCAATAACACCGGAACCCGTGCCTACATCCAATACCCTTTCCGTTCCAGTCACACTTGTCCAAAGAGCAAGCAAGATCGCATCCACGCCCACTTTCATGGTCGATTGGTGATGATGTAAGCTAAACTGCTGGAATGAAAATGGCCGTTGGTCGCTGAGCTTTTTACCCATCAGTTGGTGAAATTTATACGTCCAGATATACCTCCAACAACCCTTCGGGCAGGTTCAGGTGAAGTGTGTTGTTTTCACGATCCACATGGTGGATGATTTCGTCACTAATAGGTATTAACACCTCTTTTTCTTTGTAAAATGTCTGAATAATGGCCTGATTGGAATACTCTAAAACTTCGCTAACGGTGCCTATTTCCCCAAAAGTATCGTCCATCAATTTCATACCGGTAATTTCATGGTAGTAAAACTGATTTCCCGACAGGGGAGGAAGCTGATCCAGAGGAAGATACATGTCTTTCTTAATTAACTTTTCAGCCTGTTCTTCACTGTTTACGTCAGCAAACGTAATTACAGCCTTGTTATTCATCAACGACATTTCTTCAACAAAATAGGGAACGGGTGCACCGTTGATATCCATAAATACCACTTTGATATTGAGGTATTCGTCCGGGTCATCGGTATCCAAAAATACACTCAATCGTCCCTGATACCCATGTGGTTTGATCACTTTACCCAAATAAAAATAATCATCAAAATTTCCCATACCGACCGTTGGTTTGTAAGTAAATATTTCGGCAAACTACTAAAACTATGGCGCGCCGTCAACCATCCGATTGCAAAAATAAACTAAATAGCATAACGCTAATCGGGTATTTTTGGGCTGTTGTTCGGAAAACAGATGTATTTTTGCAACTGAATTTAAAGCTGACGCATGCATTACCTTTCGGTTGAAGACCTGGCAAAACAATTTGGTGAAATATCTCTTTTTCAAGAGCTTACATTTGGTGTGAGTCGAGGTGAAAAGGTGGCTTTGGTAGCAAAAAACGGTGCCGGAAAGTCTACATTACTACGTATTTTGGCACAACAAGAAGAACCCGATGCAGGAACGGTTGCCATACGCGAAGGCATTAGAATGGTATTGCTGCCACAGGATCCGGATTTCGACCCCACTTTATCCATTGATGAACTCATCAAAAGTCAGCAGAGTGGTTTGATGGATGTGATCAATGCCTACGAGAGAGCACTTGATCTGCAAACCAGAAATCATAACAAAGAATCAGAAGCCATTCTTACCGAGGCTGCAAATAAAATGGATATGCATCAGGCATGGGACTACGACCGCAGGTTGACCGCCATGCTACAAAGGTTTAATATTCTCGACTTATCGCAAAAGGTTTCTTCGCTGTCAGGTGGCCAAAAAAAACGACTTTCTCTGGCACTTACCTTACTCGACAGTCCTGAATTGTTACTTCTCGATGAACCAACGAACCATCTGGACATTGAAATGATTGAGTGGCTCGAAAAATACCTGAGCCAAAGCCACATGACCTTTATTATGGTTACTCACGACCGGTATTTTCTCGACAGGGTTTGCAATCAGATTGTGGAACTAAGCCAGGGGAAGCTTTACAGCTATACGGGTAATTACACTAGCTTTTTAGAGCAAAAAAGTGAACGTGAAGAAATTGAACGCACAGAGGTGGATAAGGCCCGAAAGTTGATGAAAAAAGAGCAGGAGTGGATCAACCGTATGCCTAAAGCCCGCACCACCAAGTCCAAAGCACGCATCGACAGTTTTGAGAAAACCAAAGAAAAGGCACATAGTTTAGTCGTTGAAAAAGAATTGAAACTTCAGGTAAGTACCACCAGAATTGGGGGAAATATACTGGAAATGAGTCATGTAACAAAAAGTCTTGGCGGAAAACTGCTCCTCGACGATTTTAGCTATCTTTTCAAAAAAGGTGAACGTATTGGCATTTTGGGCAAAAACGGTATTGGAAAATCGACCATGCTCAACCTGATTACGGGCAAATTAAAACCTGATTCAGGAAAATTAACTACGGGCGATACCATTGTTTACGGACATTATTCGCAAGAGGGGATAAGCATCAACGACAAACAAAAGGTCATCGACGTGGTGAAGGAAATCGCCGAAATCATTCCCTTGGGAAAAAACGGAAGTATCACAGCATCACAGTTCTTGCATCATTTTTTGTTTGATGCCGACATGCAAAATCAGCCGGTTGCATTGCTTAGCGGTGGTGAAAAACGCAGGCTGTATTTGCTTACGGTGCTCATTAAAAACCCCAACTTCCTCATTCTGGATGAGCCCACCAACGATCTGGATTTGATGACTTTAAACAAGCTTGAGGATTTTTTAATGAACTATAAAGGGTGCTTGTTGCTGGTTTCTCACGACCGGTATTTTCTCGATAAAACCATAGATCATATGTTTGTTTTCGAGGGCGAAGGTCGGATCAAGGATTTCCCTGGCAACTATTCACAATACCGTGAAAAACTT
This sequence comes from Bacteroidales bacterium, assembly GCA_963676875.1. Classification (GTDB taxonomy): domain Bacteria; phylum Bacteroidota; class Bacteroidia; order Bacteroidales; family F082; genus UBA6244. The sequence goes on along the minus strand of OY781436.1, from coordinate 4,226,721 downwards.
GATCAGGTCGAGCGTGAAGACAAGCTGACCACCCGTGAGGAAAAGAAAAAACAGGAAGACAACATGCCAAAAGCTCCGGCAATAAAGAAAAAACTCACCTTCGCCGAAAAAAAGGAATTTGAACAACTAGAAATAGATATCGAAAAACTCGAGAAGGAAAAAGCTGATTTAGTGAGCTTTATGGACTCCGGAAGTCAAGACTATGAAGCGCTTACCAAAGCATCGGTTCGGATATCCGAAATCATGGAAATCCTCGACGAAAAAATGATGCGGTGGATGGAACTGGAAGAATTCGCCTGATTATTTCCATTGCTATTGGTAGAGTTTTTCAATCCAAATGGCAGAAATCTGTGTATTTTTCAAAATGAGTCCATTGAGCCTTACAGCTACTTTCTGCGCTTTACGGTATACTACTGCCAGATAATAAATTCCTGAAATACTTTCCAACATACCTATCTCATCTCTGTGTAATTTTCCGCGTTCGGTAAGCAAATCTATCAATTCAGGAGTGGAAAAACTCGTTTGGTCCTTTGTCACCAGTTTAATTGTTGCCCACCAAGGGGTAAGAGGGGCATCGTAGTTTTGGGATACCTCGATAACATTTGGTAAAGTGTGGATAAATTCAGGCTGGTCTTCGTCTTCCTGAAAAAGATGAAAGGCTGTGGCAAAATGCTGATGATCCAACATAAGGGAATTTCTTCGTTGGTAAGCTTCCTGGCTTAATGGCATTTGATAGTGTACCAAATACTTAATATCCATGTCGTATTCTTCATCCATGCCCATATCGGTGGTCAACAGCACTGATAGGCTTCCATTTTTAAACATGGCGATGGTGTCCGTCAATTCGTTCTCATCCATACCACCATGTACCATCCCAACTTTCAGTTTTTTTTGCGACAAGTATTTCTCCAACCTGATAACACTACCCCGGTGGGTACAAAACACCATGGTAGGTCGCGGAAACAATTCGCACAGCAGATGAAATAAAAGCTCCGACTTTCCCGCCTCGTCAGAAATCAGGGTAAACGCATGAAATTTGAAAGGGAAGTTTAATCGCAGCTGATTTACCAAATGTGGCTTACTTCGTAATGGAATAGGAAGACTTTCCTGATTTTCAAGAGATGACGTAAAAATCACTTTGGCTACCCCTTGAGCCATTTCCATCAATTGTTGTAACTGTTCGAAATATCCAAGATATTGAAAATGACTAACATCCTCTATAATAATGGCGTCAAAAATATTGATATCAAGATAATTTTTACGAAGTAAGTCAAGAACCTTGGCGGGAGTTCCCATAACCAAATCAGGTGATTCTTTCAGCTGTCGAACCAATTTATTGGTGTGCGACCCCGGGGTGATTTGCATCACACTCAGGTCGTCTTTGGTAAAAATCTCTGCCTGTCCAAATTCATTCAGTACATACGGATCGTGTACCAAGAGCAAAATTCGAGGCGTAACATCTTTAAATTCAGGCTGATTTTGCAGCGCCTTAAAGGTACTACACATCTTACCAACACCCACGGGTGCCAAGAGCAATATGTCGTCATGCAACAACAAGGCTTTAAATAGTGATTTGTATAATTGTTCAAATTCCTCTGCACAATTGCGTTTCAGAATAGTATCTTCAAAAGGCATTTAATCCTCTTATTTGGTTTTGGTAGTACAAACTTAGAACAAATATGTTTACAGTGCTGATCAAATGAAGCGTTTTAACAATAATATAAAATCAATTGTTCAACCATACCAAGTGTGTGGTGCAATTGTATAGTCTATCTTTGCAGCTTATTCTAAAACCCATGAGATTTGAAGATTATCGTATTTCAGAGAAAATAAAGGATAGTATAGCCCAGTTGGGATATAAAAAACCCACCGACATTCAATTTAGGTGTATTCCACCTATTTTAAATGGGGAAGATGTATTGGCCATAGCGCAAACAGGTACCGGAAAAACAGCGGCTTTTGCTATTCCCATCTTGCAATTGATGCTTGCGCGAAAATCTAAATCCGCTTATAATGAAGGTGTTAAATGTCTTGTTTTGGCACCAACCCACGAATTGGCACTGCAAACAGCGGGTGTTTTTACGACGTTGGGAAAATATACACAGGCAAGTATCGTGTGCATCCATGGGGGAGTGGACCAGACTCCTCAGATTGAAAAACTGAACAGGGGAGTGGATGTGGTGATTGCAACCCCGGGTCGCATGTTCGATTTAGTGAGTCAGGGAGCACTGAATATGAAGAATTTACAAATATTAGTATTGGATGAAGCCGACCACATGCTCGATAAAGGGTTTATTCAGGATATCCACGATTTAATGCGACATATTCCAAGAAAACGACAAACTTTGTTTTTTTCAGCTACCATCAACGATAAAATTAAAAAATTGGCGTATTCGCTGGTCACTGACGCCATCAGGATACAGATTTCACCAAAAGACCCGGTGGCGAAGAATATAGAACACGCTGTGGCTTTCATAGAAATGGACGACAAACGGTTCTTTTTAGAATATTTAATCAAGGAAAATCCGGATAAGAAAATGTTGGTTTTTGTAAGAACCAAAGTTCGGGCCGAACGCGTGATGAAAGCCATGGAGCGTGCCGGGTTGAAGGTGGGAACTATTCACAGCGACAAACTTCAGGAAGAACGTGAAACTACCATGAAAAGTTTTCGTTCGGGAGAAATGTCGGTATTGGTAGCCACTGATGTTAGCGCCCGTGGAATCGACATACCCAACGTGGATTATGTAATCAACTATGATTTGCCTGAATCTTCAGAAAATTACGTTCACCGCGTAGGTCGTACAGGTCGTGGAAGCATGAAAGGCCAGGCATATTCATTTTGCAGCACTGAAGAAAAACCCATTTTGCAAGAAATAGAAGATAATCTAGGAAAGCCAATAGCTCGTGTGGAAATAACCAAAAGGGATTATCAAACCACGCTGGAGTTTACTACAGAGAAAGAAAACGATTGGAGGGCGTTGATGGAAAAGGCCCAACAAGAAGATTTGTTGCAAAGTAAGCGAAAGAAAAAGCCCAGAAGAAAAAAATAGAAATTCAAGTTAACTTTTATTTCCCTCATATAAAAGCCATTAAACCATTTTCAGGCTGAGCGTAGGAGCGCTGCGCCTCATTTTACTCTATTAAAATCAATAAGTTACAGGAAAACAAAGAAAAAACTATACATAAGTAAAGTAAAAGTACTCATATAGCTAAACCCCGAATTTTGTAACAGCTTGATAATCAATATACCGTAAAATTAGTTTTGTCATATAATTAATATTATGTTAAATATAAGTTGTAAAATGAAAGGAGGAACCATGTCCCTCCTTTCTCATATTTATTTCTCTACTGAGCGAGTTCTTTTAATTTATCTGTCATTTTAAGGTTGGCGTAAGCTTCTTTCAATGCGGAAATAACAACCTCATCACCAGGATTCAATTCAAGTGAACGCTCAAGATATGGCAAAGCTTTGTGCAGGTTATCATCTGCTTTCTTTTTCAACTCGTCATATTTCTTTTGTTCTTCGAAAGGTAAATTATTGGCTTCAGTATAAAGTTCAGCAGCTTGATTCACATAAATGGCACCCATATTAAAAATAGCATCACCAAAATCAGGATTGATATCAATGGCTTTTTGATAATAAATAGTAGCATTGTCAATGTCGCCAATATTTTCATAAGTCTGCCCCAGAACACGGTAAAGGTTTTCGTTGGTTGGATCAGCTGCGATGGCCTCTTTTAGGTTGGCAATGAGTTTTTCATTTTGACCGGTTTCCAGATACAATTGAGATTGCTCCAATTGCAAGCTGGATTCATCAGGGAAAATGCTTCTACCCTTTTCTATGGTTGCAAAAGCGGCAGTTGTGTCACCCACTTTCTTTTGTGATCTCGCGTAATAGAGATATACCCTGGGATCACGAAAATCCACATCAATACATTTTTTAAGGTACTCCATACTGCTGTTAGTTAGTGCCTCGTCGTCGGCAAAAACACCACTCATCCCAATGTTAAACGCTGCTACTGTATCAAAACGATCATCAGCCTGAGCGATATTAAAGGCTATGGTGAAGTCTTTTATGGCCCCGTTATAGTCCTCATTTTGAAAGTTCTCTGCACCTGCCTGATAAAACAGGTTAGTAAGCTGAATCAAATAAAACGAGATCTCTCCGGTGTTGCTTCCTTTGGGGTCAAACTCTTTCGATTTAGCAAACGACTCATACGAAACTTCAGCGGCATTGTCTGCAAGCGCCTTTACTTCAGGATCTTCAGAAATAGCTATGTTGTAATATATGATTCCCCTGTACATCCATGTTTTGGAATCGTCGGACGTTTTTGGATGAGTAATAGCTTCATCAATGGCCTCTTTAGCTTTTGCATACTGACCATTTTTGTTATACATGTAGGCACTGGTTCTCTTGTTGTTTTGAGCAAATACTCCTGCGGATACCAGCAAAATCAGGCTAAAAAATACAAGTAATTTTTTCATTGTTTCTATATTTATGGTTCGGCAAAGATATTCTTAAACCAAAGGCGTGCCAAATTACGCAATTATTTAAAAATATTCTAAACTATTTTACTTAAACAGGCTATTCTTCTGTATTTTCAGGCGTTGGTGTCTCTTTCGTCTCTTCTGAAATTTCACCATCACCTTCTTGTTCAGGAGTAATTGTACCATCTGGATCCATTTCCTCTTCATCTTCGGCAATACTTACCTTGGCAACAGCGGCAATGCCATCACCTTCGTCGATGCGAATGAGTTTTACTCCCTGGGTGGCTCTACCCATAACGCGAAGATCAACAACAGGAATTCTGATCGCGATGCCCGACTTATTGATAATCATCAATCCATCCTGGTCGGTAACATTTTTAATGGCAATCAAATCCCCTGTTTTGTCGGTAATGTTCAGGGTTTTAACTCCCTTTCCTCCCCTGTTGGTAACACGGTAATCATCCACAATAGAACGTTTTCCGTATCCTTTTTCGGAAACCACCAATACATTTTCCTGCATTTCTTTTTGGTTATCCAAACAAATCATACCTACCACTTCATCTTCTTCATTTGCCAGTGTAATACCGCGAACCCCGGAGGCATTTCTACCCATCGGGCGCACCTTCGATTCATTAAAACGGATAGCCCTACCCGACCGATTGGCTAAAATTATTTCGTTGGTACCGTTAGTTAATTTGGCTTCCAGCAATACGTCACCATCTTTTACGGTAATGGCATTGATACCATTCTGACGTGGCCGCGAATAGGCTTCCAAAGCTGTTTTTTTAATTACACCTTTTTTAGTAGCAAGAATTATAAAATTGTTTTGGATATATTCCTCGTCCTTCAGATCTTTGGTGTTGATAATAGCCTTGATGGTATCATCTGCATCAATGTTAATCAGGTTTTGAATGGCCCTTCCTTTGGAGGTTTTTGTTCCTTCGGGAATTTCAAACACCCTCATCCAGAACACTTTACCCTTTTCAGTAAAAAAGAGCATATAATTGTGATTGGTGGCTACAAACAGATGTTCCAAAAAGTCCTCATCACGGGTAGCACCGGCTTTAGAACCACGCCCTCCCCTTTTCTGCTGACGATATTCAGTCAACGGCGTACGTTTGATATAACCCAGACGGGAAATGGTAATCACCACCTCTTCATCGGGTATCACATCTTCCATGCGAATATCTTCGGCAGTATACACAATTTGTGAACGACGTTCATCACCATATTTATCCCGTATGCGAATCAATTCTTCTTTGATTACCTCATTACGCAACTCTCTGCTAGACAACAATTCTTTGAGGTAGCCAATGAGTTTCATCAGTTCAGCATAATCCAATTTTATTTTATCACGTTCCAGTCCTGTAAGTTTCTGCAAACGCATGTCGAGGATGGCTTTGGCCTGAATTTCGGTGAGCTGGAAATTTTCCATCAAACCATTCTTGGCCTCTTCCGGTGTTTTTGAAGCACGGATCAAGGCTATCACTTCGTCCAAATGATCCAATGCGATAAGTAATCCTTCGAGTATGTGGGCTTTACGCTCAGCTTCGTTCAGTTCATATTTTGTACGTCTTACCACCACATCATGTCGGTGATCGAAAAAGTGAACGATCATGTCTTTCAGGTTCAGGGTTTTGGGTCGGCCATGAACCAAGGCTACATTATTTATGCTAAATGAACTCTGAAGTGCAGTGAGTTGATACAATTTATTGATGACGATGCTGGGCAGGGCATCTTTCTTCAGGTCGTAAACAATACGCATCCCATTTCTGTCCGACTCATCGTTGATATCTGAAATGCCTTCAATCTTTTTTTCATTGACCAGGTCAGCCGTTTTCTTAATCATTTCAGCTTTGTTCACCTGATATGGAATGGAGGTAGCCACCAGTCTTTCACGTCCATTACCGGTTTCCTCTACTGAGATTTCACCTCTGACTACTACCCTTCCCCGACCTGTTTCAAAGGCATTGATCACACCTTCGTAACCATAAATGATACCGCCGGTAGGGAAATCAGGTGCCTGAACAATTTTGCTCAATTCAGGAATGGAAATTTCACTGTCGTCAGCATAAGCCAAAATACCATTGATCACTTGTGTCAAGTTGTGGGGAGCCATGTTGGTGGCCATACCCACAGCAATTCCGGATGCACCGTTAATAAGCAAATTGGGTATCTGTGTAGGAAGCACGGTAGGCTCCTTCAAACTGTCGTCGAAGTTTAACTGAAAATCAACAGTATCTTTGTCGATATCCACAAGCATTTCTTCGGCAATCTTCCTCAATCGCACCTCGGTATAACGCATGGCAGCAGGACTGTCGCCATCCACTGATCCAAAGTTACCCTGACCGTCAACCAACGGATAACGCAACGACCACTCCTGGGCCATACGAACCATCGAATCATAAACGGAAGTATCACCGTGTGGATGGTACTTACCAAGCACCTCCCCTACTATTCTGGCAGATTTTTTATATGACCGGTTTGAATATACTCCCAATTCGTGCATTCCAAATAGAACCCTGCGGTGCACGGGTTTAAATCCATCCCTCACATCGGGCAATGCCCTCGAAACAATCACCGACATCGAATAATCGATGTACGCCGATTTCATTTGATTTTCAATATTTACCTTGATGATCCTTTCACCTTCAAAAACATTCTCCATATGGATATTTTTCTTCCTTTGTTACAAATTAAAAAGCAGGCAAAGGTACGAAAATGACATTAATAACCTCCCTTTTATAATAGGTATTCACATATTTCTATTAACAAAAATCTGTTCAAAAGTTGCGTTGCCCTGAAATTGTACTCCAATAGCAAAACATATTTTAGTACCGTGTTAAAAGGACTGATATTTTTCATGTTAATTTGCGCAATTATTGGCACAATACTTGACAATACAGACTAAATATCTTGACTGGCAAGATTAAACTTGATAGAAAAATTACATAAAGTAATAGTTTATGTAATTTTGTCACTTGTAAAATATGATACTATGGAAGCAAAATTTTCTCAACGGGTGAAAGATGTGTTGGCGTTTAGCCGCGAAGAAGCCGTGAGGTTGGGAAATAACTATATCGGCTTGGAGCATTTATTACTCGGAATCATACGTGATGGTGAAGGTATGGCCATTCAACTGCTCAACTATTTTGGCGTTGATTTAGAAAAATGTAAGCAAGAACTGGAAATAGCTATTAAGAATCCTACCTCAAAACCCGTAAATATCGAAAACATTCCCTTGGTAAAACAAGTGGAAAAGGCATTGAAAATTACCTATCTGGAAGCTAAGGTATTTCATGCCGATCTTATTGGAACAGAGCACTTGTTGCTCGCCATCTTGAAAGATGAAAACAATCTGGTTACCAGTAAATTGAGTAAAGATGGGGTGAATTACAAATCTGTAAAAGAAGAACTTACCTCGATTGTAAAAGAACAAAAAGAAATTCCGCCTGCCATTGAACCACGGGCCGAATTGCAGGACGACATGGATGACCCCACCGAAGAATCACAGGTTCCTTTTGGAGGTCCTGAGAAAAAAACAGGCATTCCAAAATCCAAAACACCTGTTCTGGACAACTTTGGGCGCGATTTAACACGCTATGCAGAAGAAGGCAAACTCGACCCCATTGTGGGCCGCGAAGTTGAATTGCAACGGATCGCCCAGATTCTCAGCCGGCGTAAAAAAAACAATCCCATACTCATTGGTGAGCCGGGCGTAGGCAAATCGGCCATTGCCGAAGGGTTAGCCTTGCGAATCGTTCAACGGAAAGTTTCCAGAGCTTTGTTCAACAAGCGAATAATTACCCTTGATTTGGCCTCGATTGTGGCCGGGACCAAATACCGTGGTCAGTTTGAAGAACGCATGAAAGCAGTGTTGAACGAACTCACCAAAAACCCGGATATCATCCTGTTCATAGATGAAATACATACCATCGTTGGTGCCGGAAATGCTTCCGGCGCACTGGATGCTTCCAACATGTTTAAACCTGCACTGGCCAGGGGCGAACTTCAATGCATTGGAGCCACTACCCTGGATGAATACCGTCAGCATATTGAAAAAGATGGTGCCTTAGAACGTAGATTCCAAAAGGTGTTGGTGGAAGCTACCTCTGCCGAGGAAACCATTGAAATTCTCAACAATATCAAAGAAAAATACGAAGACCACCATTTAGTAAAATATAGTGAAGAAGCCATACAAAGCTGTGTTTCACTGACCAACAGGTATATTAGCGACCGTTTTCTTCCCGATAAGGCCATCGATGCATTAGATGAAGCCGGCGCACGTGTACATATCACCAACATTCATGTGCCATCGGAAATCATCAACCTGGAAAATGCCATCGAAGAAATTAAGAAAAGTAAAACTTCGGCCATTAAAAGTCAGAAGTTTGAAGAGGCAGCCCAATTCAGAGACATCGAGCGTCGCTATATCACCGAATTGGCCAAGGCTAAGAAAAAATGGGAGGACGAATCCAATATCCACCGCGAAACCGTTACTGATGAAAATGTAGCAGAGGTGGTGGCCATGATGACCGGAATCCCCATGCAAAACATTGCCCAAAAAGAAAGTCTTCGCCTGATTAACATGGGTGAAGAGCTTAATTCACAAGTAATTGGACAAAGTCAGGCCATTGAGAAGGTGGTCAAAGCCATCCGCCGAAATCGCGCCGGATTAAAGGATCCACACAAACCCATCGGAACGTTTATTTTCCTAGGCCCCACGGGCGTTGGAAAAACCTATCTTGCCAAAATGTTGGCCAAATTCCTATTCGACACTGAAGATGCACTCATTCGTGTAGACATGAGCGAGTACATGGAAAAATTCGCTGTAAGCCGTTTGGTAGGAGCGCCTCCCGGATATGTGGGATATGAAGAAGGCGGCCAACTGACAGAAAAGGTAAGACGGAAACCCTACTCCATCGTCCTTCTGGACGAGATTGAGAAAGCACATCCCGATATTTTTCATCTCTTGCTTCAGGTGTTGGACGATGGCCAACTTACTGACGGACTGGGTCGTAGGGTTGATTTTAAGAATACCATCATCATCATGACATCCAATATTGGCTCACGTCAGTTGAAGGATTTCGGACAAGGCGTTGGATTTGCCACACAAGCCAAAGTGGCAGCCAAAGCCACCCACAACCAAGGTGTCATCGAAAACGCTTTGAAACGTGCCTTTGCACCCGAGTTTCTCAACCGCATCGACGATGTGGTGGTGTTCGACTCACTGCAACGCAACGAAATTCATAAAATCATCGATATCGAACTATCGCACCTGATCAATCGGGTTATCCAAATGGGTTACAAAATTACCGTTAGTCCCAAAGCCAAAGATTTTCTCATCGACAAGGGTTGGGACGAACAATTCGGAGCCCGTCCGCTCAAGCGCGCCATTCAAAAATACATCGAAGACCAACTTGCCGAGGAAATTATCAAAACCAAACTTACTGAAGGAACCCACATTAAAGTGAGTTATGATGGGAAAAAAGACGAAATAAAAATATCTTTTACCCCGTCTAAAAAAGTGATTTCTAAAAAGTAAGAATTTATTTTATCTGAGATAAAAAATTCCGCTTCTGGCGGAATTTTTTATTTAAGTTTTTATACAATCTAAATAGGAGCCAAAAAAGGCTGTATTTTGATTCAAATTTTATCTTTGCGCCTAATTTACTAATAAAACTGTATAAAATGGATACAAAAGCTGCCATTGTTGGTGGAGAATTCTTAATTAAAGAAGTCACTCCCGACCAAATTTTTATTCCCGAAGAGTTTGATGAAGAACAACGCATGATTGCTGAGACCTGCGCCGATTTCGTTGAAACAGAAGTAGCTCCACACTTTAACGCACTCGACAACCATACCGAGGGTTTGATGCCTTCCCTGTTAAAGAAAGCCGGCGAATTGGGCTTATTGGGAATTAGTGTACCTGAAGAATTTGAAGGATACGGACAAAACTTTCTCACCAACATGAAGGCCAACGAAGCCATAGGTTCTGCTTACTCGTTTTCGGTTGCTTTTATGGCACACACCGGAATTGGCACCCTGCCCCTCCTCTACTACGGCAACGATGAGCAGCACCAACGCTACATGCCACAGCTTGCCTCCGGCGAAATGCTGGCTGCCTATTGCCTTACCGAACCGGGCGCAGGTAGTGATGCCAACGCAGGAAAAACAAAAGCTGTCCTCACCGAAGACGGATCACATTATGTCCTCAACGGACAAAAAATGTGGATTACCAATGGTGGATTTGCTGATTTGCTCACCGTTTTCGCCAAAATTGACAACGACCGGGTACTGAGTGCTTTTCTGGTGGAATCAAAAACCCCGGGAATCACCATGAATCCCGAAGAACACAAAATGGGTATCAAGGGTTCGTCCACACGACAGATATTCTTCAATGATGTGAAAGTTCCGGTTGAAAACCTTCTGGGGAAACGTGGCGAAGGTTTCCGTATTGCCCTCAACATCCTGCATATCGGACGTATCAAGCTGGGAGCAACCGTATTGGGAGGTATGCGCCGGGCCATCAACAACTCGGTGACTTATGCCAACGAACGTAAACAATTCGGCTCTTTCCTGTCGGAATTTGGTGCCATCAAACATAAAATGGCCGAACAAGTGGTGAAAATGTTTTCCACCGAATCTGCCATTTACCGTGCCAGCAAAGACGTTCAGGATACCATCTCAGCCTTGCTGGAAGAAGGCAAAACCTATGGCGAAGCCAATATTGGTGGCGTGGCAGAATACGAACCTGAATGTGCATTACTCAAGGTATATGGCTCCGAATCATTGGATTACATCGTTGACGAAATGGTGCAAATCTATGGCGGTATGGGATTTTCATCGGAAGCTCCCGCCGACCGTTCGTACCGCGACAGCCGCATCAACCGCATATTTGAAGGTACCAACGAAATTAACAGACTGATAACAGTTGATTCCATAATGAAGAAAGGTTTGAAACACCGTATCGAACTTTTCGAAAAAGCAAGAGAGATAACCGAAGGCCTGAATAACTTGAAGGAAGTGGATTTTTCAGCCAATTATTTTGAAGTTAAAAAGGCGCAAACCGTAAACCTGAAAAAAGTGGTGCTGATGCTGTTGCCCTTGGCTCAGGACACTTTCCAACGCAAACTGATGTTTGAAGAAGAAATCCTGATGAACATTTCCGACGCCATCATGGATGTATATGTGCTCGAATCTACTGCTCTTCGTGTAGAAAAACTGGAGCAAAGAAACAGCGAAAACCTGAGTTTATACAAGGATATGCTGGATGTACTCACCCATACCACCGTTCAGAAAGTGCAACAGGCCGCATTTGATGCCATTGGATCCATTGCCCCGGGCGATCAGGCCATTCCATATACCAATGCATTGAACAAGCTTACCTTCGCCATTCCTTTTAATGTAAAAGAGTCGCGGCGACGGATTGCCGATCGGTTGATAGAAGACGGGATGTACAAATTCTAACCCCTCCCAATCACAGTATCAAAGGTTGTCTCCAAAGGACAGCCTTTTTTTGTGCAAAAAAATCCGGCGAAGGTTTTTCCTGTTAGTGCAATTGCTGGCATAAGATGAAGATAGCAAATGTTCTGATAGTCAAGCGTAGTTCAACTTGTCTGCCTTAGGCATGAAACTACGCATAGATCCTCGTTAGTTTTCATCGTTCTATGCTTAGTTTGGGGGTGACAAACCCAAAATCGTAGGATTTTCTTTTTTGATTTCCAAATACATATCCCAAACAACTTTTGCCTGTTTCACTACTTCCATCCAGGCAGGATCTTTTAAAATATCTGCATCTGTTTTTTTGCCTTTGTCGTTATAGGCGGCAAGCTTAAATAGCATAATACAAAGCTCTTTTTGAAACTCAGGTGTTATTCCGTATTCTTCTGGGTTTGCTGTCACCAAGTCCTCTGTTCTTAAGTCATCAACAAGGCTATCTGATAAGAATGAATAACTTGAAGTATAATCATCTATCTCATTTGCGACCCATACCTTATACTGAAAATCAATATCAGATAATTCTTTGATGCTCAAAAAAATATCTATGATTACTTGTTGTGGGATCATGTTTACTCTATATTAAAATTTGATTTTCTGATAAAAATTGTGGTCGATTAGTCAATTTGTATATGAGAATCAATGCTTTTTTGATTGAGGATCATATTCCCTAAAGCATCATGATTGTGCCCATGGAGTGGGATTTTCGATTATTTCTTATTCTCTTTTTTCCATGCTTTATACTCTTCCTTATCGCACCAAAACCATTCCTCCTTTTTTAACCAAGTATCCGATGGTAACTGTATTTTGGTTTTAATAAACTTATAGATAGGCTTAATTGGATTTTCGTTTAAAATTTTGTTGTCAATCAAATTTTTACTATAAATGGGTGACAGAGACCCATCTGCATTTATTAGAAACCAATGTTCAAATAAATACCAATAAGGATTAGGCCAGGATTGAGAATTTACAACTTGTACTTTTACAGTATCATCAGTAATTATATATATTCCCCAATTATTTCCGTAGAACAGGGAAGTCTCTGGTTGCTTGTTTTGAGAAACATTTTTTAAAAATTGATTATTACTTTCAATATCGCAATTTCCACAATTCAATCCTGTAAACCCTGTTACAACTAATCCATCTGGAAAAAATAACATATTGGTATAAATTGTATCCATGTTGAACCTAATCTATTCCCAGTTTTTATATCATAATGAGGTCTTTCAAACGGCTCAACAGATACATAGTAACCCTTTATCTCGATTTTTGAATTAGTATAATTGGTGGCCGAATTATAGCAAAAAGTAAAGTTTCTCTTTACTCGTAGAGGCACTTGACTACTACAAGAGCTACAACAGAATAAAAGAAGGAGATATAATCCCAGTATTTGCTTTACTACCATAGTGAGTAAGGATTATTGTATCCAAAATAGTTGTATGTGCCACGTTGAAAATAATCATACCTATTGAAAAAGTTTGTTCTCCCTGGACCGAACCATTTGTGTACCACATTTTGGGTGCGATCTTGTACCAAAGGATGGCTATATCCATAATGATAAACCGAGCCGTTCATTTTAAAGCCAACCCATAACGGGCTTGAATAAGTTTGTCCATTTGCCCATGCTCCAAGCATTTCAGTTATTTTCACTCCGTTTTTTCTATAAGTATGGGGTCTATTACAACTATTATTCAACAACATACCTCCATCGTAATCTATTTCTGCATTTTCCCCAACATCATTGTTATACAAATTAGTGCCTATAACAAAATCCCCAATAGTCAGTTCTGCTGCATTAGACCGCCAGCGGTGATGCCTGTCTCCAAAGAAATCGTTTTCTAACCGGAAAGAAACATTCTTATAAGAAAGTGAAACACCACCTACCACTTGGCTATTAGCCCCCGAATAACTTGTGCGATAATAGCCTGCTCCAAAATCGCCAATTCTTATACCACCACCATAACCAGAGTAGCTTCCTGAACCACCTTCACCAGCACCATAACCAAGCGATGCTGCAAAATCTCCGTTCGAATAATTACCAGATACATTAAAACCTGCACCAAGTCCTGTACTACTTACGCCAAGTCCCATTGACATTGACACTGAAAAATTATCTGTAATTGGCACAGTAACGCCCGGCATAAAACTATTTACTGCTGAAGATATTGCATAATTACCGGCAAACGTGGCACCACCTGAAAGCGAACCGCCTGCTGCAAGACTAAATCCACCTGCTGTATAATAACTAAGTAAAGCCACACCTGCACCTCTACCACCAGCCCCAACAACCTTCCATCCCCAGTCACCATGAGTAATACCATAACTTACATAACCAAATGCAAATCCAACACCTCCTACGATTAAATCGTCTATTAAATATACCTCCCCACTCGGATCCGTATATTTCAACGGGTTATTCAGCACATAGCTATACCGGTTAAAGTTTTGGGTGTAATCAGGGGCTTGCACGTAGTTGTCGGGGGAGAGGAAACGGCCGAGAATGGGGTCGTACATGCGGCCGTTCATGTTGATGAGGCCAAAGGCATCCAGGTGCTGATGGCCGGTATAACCCCGGTCGAACTTGTATGTTTCGGGAACATCAGTAAATGTCCAGGTGTGGGGATTTCTGCGGCGGCCCCCCCCCCTCCATTTCATTTCGGACGGGCAGGCAGGGGTCGAAGCTGAGTTTTTCAACCACGGCTCCCTGCGCGTTGGTGATGGTTTCGTAGCTGCCCTGGTAGTCGGTGTGGAGGTAGTACATCTTGTCTTTACCTGACTTTTCCATCACGTAAATGGCAAACAGGCCGTCGCCGCCGCTTAGGTAGTGCAGATGCCTTTTGTTGTGAGCGTCATCCTCTTCTATTTCGTAGGTGGCATCTACAAAGGTTTTTCCTGTTAGTGCAATTGCTGGAATAGGGCAAAGATAGGAAATGTTGTGAAAGTCAAGCTTAGTTCAACCTGTATGCCTAAGGCATGAAACTACGCATAGATCCTCGTTAGTTTTCATCGTTCTATGCTTAGTTTGGGGGTGACTCAAATGAAAGAAGTAACAATCTTGAAATAAGCAATTCCATCCGTGTTCCAGCATTAGTGCATGGTATTGTAGTATCGTTTATATTCTTAATCAAAGTAAAATTATTAAAATAAAAAGTATTTCTTGCTTTAAGCAATTCCACTCCCCCACTTAACTGTATCGGTCGGCTGTACACAAATTCAATATAATCAAGCTTTATTAATTCAGCATTTTGATAGTAATAATTTGACTCATTTCGACCCCATTCGCCGTAATAAGTCATTTCTATTTTTTTTAGAATATTACCATTAAAATAATAAACAATCTCTCCACTTTCAGTTGAGTATGCTCTGCTTTTTTGCACTGTTTTTTTATATGTACTTAATGAAGAGTCAATTAGCGCAACAAATGCGTCTATTTTATTAATTCGACTTGAATCGCTGATATTATATAAACTTTGCGTTTTAGCCGTTGAAAATAGTACAATAACTGAAAAACACGTTATGACTAATGTTGATAATCCTTTTTTCATAGTATTATTCATTAAAACCCAATATGACGCCAAAGAAGATTCTCGATTGATCGACCATTAGTAATCTGAAAATGCGCGGGGTCATAAATAGACCGAAAATTACCTCCCCACTCAAACCCAAGTGACACCCCATAATTACCTATTTCGGAAGAAATTGGCTTCCATATAGGCTGACCATTTTGCATTTCAACGACATCAATTGCTAAGCCATAATTATGATAACTTTCGCCTTCAAACGCATTCGTAACAACTCGACCAGAGATATTCCTACCTAAACTGTAAAACGTCCTTGCTCATTAAAAGATCTATATGCTGAAGTTACTCTAAGTTTCACCCCATAATTTCTCTCGACCCCATTGATAAAATTAACAACGCGACTTTGTATTCTTCGATCAAGAGTCCTTATTCTAATATTTGTATGATAGTCCCAGGTTCTGTTTGGCTCTGGGACATGAAATATTGTTGATCTTTCACCATCCCAATTATAACTTATCTCAGGTGTATCAACCATTGCCCTGTTATACTCAACAGGCATCAATTTAGACCTTCCTGTAAAAAATCCACCCCCATTCCTAATAGATCTAATTCCTCCTCCAATACCGCCCAATACACCTCCAACAATTCCTTGCCTGACTCCATCCTGCAATCCGGCATTTAGTGCTTGCCCGATATTGTTCCCTGCAATTAAACTGTTACCTGTACCAGTAATAAGTCCATTTGTTAAGCCAGCTGCTGCTCCCGCTGCTGCTCCCACTTGAAAAGTACTTGCGCTTAACCCGGCCGAAACACTAAATCCAAACGACCCTGAACCCGCGGCTAATGTACCCACTCCGGCTCCAATACCCGCGGCCAATGCTCCAGCCAATGCTCCTACTCCAAAATATCCAAGTCCGGCAGCGTTAAACTGGAAACCGTGCGTAGCCCAATTGAGAATGCCTCCAATAGCTGCTCCAATTACAATATGCCAAAACTCCCCACTCGGATCCGTATATTTCAACGGGTTATTCAGCACGTAGCTATACCTGTTAAAGTTTTGGGTATAATCAGGTGCTTGCACATAGTTGTCGGGTGATAGGAAACGCCCTAAGATGGGGTCATACATGCGGCCGTTCATGTTAATCAGGCCAAAGGCATCCAAATGTTCGTGGCCGGTATAGCCCCTGTCAAACAGGTAGGTTTCGGAAACATCGGTAAATGTCCAGTTGTGGGGATTTCTGCGGCGGCCCCAGGGGTCGAAGCTGAGTTTTTCAACCACGGCTCCCTGCGCGTTGGTGATGGTTTCGTAGCTGCCCTGGTAGTCGGTGTGGAGGTAGTACATCTTGTCTTTACCTGACTTTTCCATCACGTAAATGGCAAACAGGCCGTCACCGCCGCTTAGGTAGTGCAGATGCCTTTTGTTGTGGGCGGCATCCTCTTCTATTTCGTAAGTGGCATCTACAAAGGTTTTTCCTGTTAGTGCGATTGTTGGCATAAGGCAAAGATAGGGAATGTTGTTAAATATTCCCACCAGTTACATTCCGATTGCTATCGGAAGGCGAGAGCGGGGGGAAATAAGTCCACAAGTCATTTCCGATGACGATCGGAATGCGGGAGTAGGTTTATTTGATTTTAGGCCATATTATCCACAGCATTATGGTTTTGCATCCTCGTTACCGCTGCGCTCAAACGAGGACGAGTGAGGGGGATGTACAAATTCTAACCCCTCCCAATCACAGTATCAAAGGTTGTCTCCAAAGGACAGCCTTTTTTTGTGCAAAAAAAATCCGGCGGATATCACGGCCGGATTTTTAGTTAAGTGAGTAGGATGGATTATTTGAGCACACCTTTGCCAATCACCAAACGTTGAATTTGGTTGGTTCCTTCATAAATCTGGCACAGTTTGGCATCGCGCATCATTTTTTCCACAAGGAAATCGGTGGAGTATCCCTCTCCTGCCATTACCTGAACGGCATCGGTGGTTACCTTCATGGCCACATCGGAGGCATACATTTTGGCCATGGCCGAGAGGGTATTGGCCGATTTCTGACCTGTGTCGTAGGCCCAGGCAGCATTCCAGGTAAGCAGTCGGGCAGCTTCAATTTCGGTGGCCATGTCGGCAATCATAAAGCTCACGCCTTGGTTTACGGTAATTGGTTTTCCAAACTGAATGCGGTTTTTTGCCCAGTTTTTGGAGGTTTCGTATGCTTCGCGTGCATTTCCAACACTTAAAGCAGCCACACCGGTACGTGTGCGTTCAAAGGTCTTCATGGCCAACAAAAATCCATGACCTTCGCCACCAATTCTGTTTTCAAGGGGTATTTCCACATCGTGAAACTTAAACTCTGTTTGAATGGAAGCTCTTTGTCCCATTTTCTTGAGGTCGGAAACAATCTCAACCCCGGGGGCGTGAGTTGGCACCACAAAAGCTGTCAGGCTACGGGCACCTTTTTCCGGATCAGTAATGGCAAACACAGTGATAAACGATGAAACACTGCCGTTGGTGATATAACGTTTATGTCCGTTCAGGATATATTTGTCGCCATGCAGTATGGCCTGCGACTTAATGCCCGCCACATCCGAACCGGCATTGGGCTCGGTAAGGGCATAAGCAGCCACACTTTGTTCTTCGATGATCTGACCAAAAAAACGTTTCTTTTGTTCGTCGGTAGCTCCCAAATACAAAGGTGTTAAAGCTAACGTGTTGGCATCCATGCAAATACCTATTCCCACACAACCAGCACCCAGTTCTTCAGAAGCCAGTGCCGATTCAAAAATGGTATGCTCACTTCCGCCAAATTTTTTGGCCATGGGACCATTCATCAATCCTTCTTTGTAGGCCTGCTTCACCACATCCCAGGGGAATTCTGCCAATTCATCATATTTTCTGGAGTTTGGACGCATGTAGCGGTCAGCAAAATCTCTCACTTTTGCTTGAAGTTCAATCTGTTTGGGTTCTAAGGAAAAATCTACCATTTTTTAGTCTGTATTAATGAATGAAAAGAGTTGTAATTATTCGCCCCCGAAATTAGATAAAAATTAATCACTCCCATGAGTTTTTACGTAATTTCGTTGAAATTTTATGCAATTTATACCTGTTTATAAATTCAGTTTAAATTGATGGAAAAGAATATGCCGCTTATTTTTTGATAAAAATGACCTTGTTTTGAGATTTTCTGACATACGAAGAGGATTTAACACCTACCTGCGCCTCGAGCGTGGCCTTTCGTCCAATACCCTGGAAGCTTACATGCACGATGTAGATTTGCTTTTCAGGTTTCTGGAGGAGTCGGCAGACCTGTGTGCACTCAAAGAGGTGCGTCTTGCTCATTTGCAGGATTTCGTAAAGTTTATCGCGGAGATGGAATTGGGCACCACGTCGCAAGCACGGGTTATTTCAGGAATCAAGGCTTTTTTTCAGTATTTAATCATTGAAAAACTGGTGGACAACAACCCTACCGAATTGTTGGAAGCGCCTCAATTAGGTCAAAAACTACCTGAATTCCTTACTATTCAGGAAATAGATAGTATTCTCTCGGAAATCGATTTATCGTCCAAAAACGGAGAAAGAAACAAGGCCATCATCGAAACCCTATACGGATGTGGTTTGCGGGTTTCAGAACTCATCAATTTACGGGTTTCCGAACTTCATTTTCGTGAAGGTTTGATTTCCGTTACCGGAAAAGGCGACAAACAACGATTGGTTCCTCTGGGAAAAATAGCTGAAAAACAGATTCTTATCTACATGAAGCAAGTAAGGGTACACCTGTCGCCCCAAAAAGGATCGGAAGACATATTGTTTTTAAACAATCGGGGTGGCAAGTTGAGCCGACAGATGGTATTTTTGCTCGTCAAGGATTTGGTGGCTAAAGCAGGAATCAAGAAGACAATCAGTCCCCATACCTTTCGCCATTCCTATGCCACGCACCTGGTTCAAAACGGTGCTAACTTGCGGGCTGTTCAAGAGCTTTTGGGTCATGTGTCCATCACCACTACTGAAATATATACCCATCTCAACACCGATGATTTGCGAAAAGCCATATTAAAATACCATCCGCGTAATACAACGTACTAATTGAAAGTGCTTTGCGACCAATTTTAAACGGATTGGATTTCGCCTTTTTCGTTGATAAACACACCGAAATTCATATAAGCAAGTATGCCATCGCGGAAAAAGAAATCCATCATACTTTCTTCGTAGGATACCCGGATTTCGCTTCCTTCGCCACCCTCATCCTCTTCGGCTTCAGATTCGTAGGCGGTCATGCCATGAGATTTCATTAATTCGACAATGAATTCCTGTGGCTTACCTATGATTTTTTCACCAAACAAAGTGGTGTCCACATGATCCACTTCAATACCAGCCAAAATTTGCGTGGCAAGTCCCACAAAAAACGCTGAAAACCCACCCTTCCAGTAATGAAGCACGGTGGTATTCAGTTCTTCATCTTCATCAAAATTGTCGATTTCTTCCGGCTCGCCAAATTTTTCCACAAATTCATCAATGCCCATACCGAAAGTGATATTTCCATATCCTTCATTGGGTTTAATCTCAAAGTTAGTTAGCATTTCAATACAGTTATATATTATTAATTTACATTTATTTTCAGTTAATTATCTCCAAACTACTTAAAGGGAGAATCCGGCTCTTTGGCCATGTGGTTGAACACCATTTTATCCACCATATCCGGGAAAAATTTGTTCAAAAAATTCGTCAGTTTTCCCGTTGTAGTCAACACCATCCGGTTTTTTCTTTTCTTAACTGCGCGGTAGGTATGTTTGGCCACCTCTTCGGCAGTCATCATGCTACCCTCGTCACGTGGCGATTCTCCTTGCATGGAACCATCAGCAGCCAAGGCGGTTTGACGAATATTGGAAGCGGTAAAACCGGGAAAGGCCATCAGCACGTGTAAGCCTCTCTTTAAATTTTCGATGCGTAACGAGTCCATGAAACCGTTAATAGCAAACTTAGAAGCAGAATAACCCGTTCGCGCTGGCAAGCCCTTAATACCTGCCACCGATGAGATCGCCACCACGCTGCCCTTTTGCTTCAAAAGATGTGGTAAAGCATATTTAGTACAATACACGGTTCCCCAAAAATTGGTATCCATCAATCGCTTAATCACTTCTAAATCTGCGTTTTCAAACAGCGCTCGCATAGAAATTCCTGCATTGTTTATTAGAACGTCCACGGTGCCATATCTGTTAACGGCCGTCAGTATTAGGTTTTTGCAATCGTTTTCGATACTCACATCAGTCTGAACATAGGCCACTTCACCACCCGAAAGCTTAATTTCTTCTGCCACTTCCATCAATTTTTGATGATTGCGTGCGCCAATAACCACTTTCGACCCTTTTTGGGTAAAATAAATGGCCAATGCTTTACCAATACCGGAACTTGCTCCGGTAATTACGACTACTTTTCCCTTCACATTATTTTTTTTACAATGATAGCAATAATTCCTTATAACTGACAAATTCTTTACCTTATTTGTTATTAATGTAAATTTGCAAAAAACTACACCATGCAACTAACCAACCGACAGCTTTTTCAGCAACATTTAGCCATTCCCGGAGAAGTACCCGATGCCATCGAAATCGCCTATGCCGAAGGGATTTATCTTTACGACTACAAAGGCGAAAGATACGTGGACCTGGTGTCGGGCGTATCGGTAAGCAATATTGGACATCGGCATCCGGCGGTGCTCAAGGCCGTGGAGGATCAAATGGGAAAATACATGCACCTGATGGTTTATGGTAAGTATATCCAATCGCCACAGGTGCAATTGGCCGGATTACTGGCCTCCCAACTTCCTTTGAACTTGCAATCGGTTTACTTGGTCAACTCAGGAAGCGAGGCCATCGAGGGAGCCCTGAAACTGGCCAAACGTGCCACCGGAAGAAGTGGCATCGTAGCTTTTAAAAATGCATATCATGGCAGTACCCATGGTGCTTTGAGCGTACTCGGCAATGAAGAAATGAAATCCGGTTATCGCCCCTTGCTCCCCAATATCTATTTCGGCAACTTTAACACTCCCGAAGCCCTTGACCTGATTACCGAAAAAACTGCATGCGTCATTATGGAGCCCATCCAAGCCGAAGCGGGCATCATCATCCCTGATAGTTCATGGATAAAAGCCATTCGCCAAAGATGTACCGATACGGGAACCCTGCTGGTGTTCGACGAAGTACAAATGGGTTTTGGCCGCACGGGCAAACTCATGGCTTTTGAGCACTTCGATGTGGTGCCCGACATCCTCTGTCTGGCCAAAGGGATGGGTGGCGGCATGCCCATCGGCGCTTTTGTGGCCTCCAAAGAACTGATGAATCAACTCACTTATAATCCCGCTTTGGGGCATATCACCACCTTTGGCGGTCATCCGGTAAGTGCCGCAGCAGCCCTGGCCAGTTTGCAGGTAATCCTTGATAACGAACTGA
Organism: Bacteroidales bacterium; assembly: GCA_963676875.1. GTDB lineage: Bacteria > Bacteroidota > Bacteroidia > Bacteroidales > F082 > UBA6244. The sequence goes on along the minus strand of OY781436.1, from coordinate 4,204,774 downwards.
CATTGAATGCAGAAGCCCGCGGTCAGCAGTTTGTCAAATTACTCAATGACCATCCGCTCGTTAGCCAAATTCGGCAGATTGGACTCATGCTGGCGGTGGAACTCAAACCCGGATATACCGTTGGAAAACTGGTTAAAATACTTCAAAAAAACAAACTCATTGTCGATCAATTTCTATTTCACGACAGTGCATTTCGCATAGCTCCTCCCCTCACCATTACTGACGAAGAATTTGAACTTGTTGCAAAACAGGTAATCGAAAGTCTGAACCAACTCAAATAACTCATGAAACTACCTACCTTACTCATTCTACTACTCCATACTACTCTGCAAATCAATGCGCAACTGGCCATCACCATGCCCGGCGATTTTGAAAAAAACGAAAGTGTTGTTTTTGCCTGGCCCAATCAGGAAAACCAAAAAACATTTCTGGCTACCCTGATAAACGACTGTTGGCAACAGGTGGATACCGTTTATATTATGGTCGATCAGTGGCCTACACCCATAGATACAAATGTTGTTCTGGGGTACATTCAAAGTTTGGGTACCATGGCCACCAATATGCGTTGTATCCCTGCCAATTACATCACATCATTAATAAGAAATTATGGTCCTTACTCCGGATATGCTTCATTTGGTGGTGATTTGGAACGTTTTTATTATGATGCAGAATACACATTGAGCTACAACCCGGATGAGGATAGCATACCTGCACAATTGGCCCATTATATGGGTTGGCCCCTCGCTGATATACCCCTTGAAATGAATGGGGGTAATGTAATTCACGATGGCATTTTGCGTGGATTTAGCACCAGCGCCCTGCTCGACAACAATCCTGACCTCACCGAATCAGAAGTCAGAAACTTGTTGCTCGATCATTTTAGCCTGAATCAATGGACTTTTCTGGAACCCTTACAATACGGTAAAGGTTCAGAAAGGAAACATCTGGATAAGTTTATGCAAATTGTTGATTTTGAGACTATCATGGCATCCTCTTATCCTGAATCCGCAGCCGATTATGATGTTGTTGAACAAAACGTGAGCCTACTTCAGGAACTAACCGATGCCTTTGGACGCCCCTACACGATTTACAGGCTGCCGGTAGCTCCTGCTGATGACGGAACCTGGCCCAATTCGATTGGTGACGAAATTCGCACCTACACCAATTCGTTAATCGTTAATAATAAGGTTATTATACCTTCTTATGGCATCCACTTCTACGATTCCACAGCCCTGGCCGTTTACCAAATGGCCATGCCGGGGTATGAAATCCATCAAAAAAATATTTCGGCCATAAGCTCCATATCTGCCGGGCTTAGAAATATTGGGTTGACGATGCCACAAACACACTATTTGCGCATCGAGCACAAAAAAATCACCGGAAAGCAAACCTATCAACCTGATATGCAGATCACTTGTTTATCGAAAGCAGGTGAATTGGTGGAAGAAATGTGGATTCATTATAAAATCAATCAGGACACGAGTTATTCGGTAAGTCCGGTTTACCTGGTATGTCCGGAACATTTTGGCGTAATCGAAGGACTGAACCCCGAAGACACCGTACATTATTATCTGGAAGCCATTTCCAGTACCACCACCACCACCTATCCCCTTTCGGCACCCGAAGGAAATTTTACTTTTTGGTTTGAAGTGGTTTCTCAAACACCTGAAATAGAAACTTCTGCGCAAGCTACCTTCTATCCAAACCCTACTGATGGCAGCATCCGGATTGTACTCGACGAAGGGGTTCACGCGGCTCAATTGTCTGTTTACAGTCTTTCCGGATCCTTGTTATGGCAACAAGCTGTAACCAATCACCAGCAGATAAACCTTTCGGATAATATATCTGCGGGAGTTTATTTGGCAAAAATACAATGGGATGATATACAAGAAATTACCAAGTTAATCATCCAATAGCATGTCCATTTATCAATTGTCTGATGCGCTTATTTTTCCCGATCCCGAACATTCGGAACCCGATGGCTTGTTGGCCTATGGTGGTGATTTGAGTGTAGAACGATTGATATTGGCCTATTCCCAAGGTGTTTTCCCATGGTTTACCGAAAACGACCCCTATTTGTGGTGGTCGCCCAACCCACGTATGGTGTTGTTTCCAAAGGATTTCAAACGACCGAAAAGCCTCAAAACCGTCATCAATAGCGGGAAATTTCAGGTGACCTTTGATACTGATTTTGAAAACGTTATCAAGCAATGTGCAGCGGTGCCACGAGAGGGTCAGGAAGGCCTTACCTGGATTACCGATGAAATGATTCAGGCATATTTGGGACTTCACCGCGCCGGAGTTGCCCATTCGGTGGAAACACGACTGGACGGAGAACTTGTAGGCGGGCTTTACGGGGTATCGTTGGGAGGCACTTTTTTTGGTGAATCCATGTTTCATCTGGTAAGCAATGCCTCCAAGGTAGCGCTTTGGCATTTGGTTGACCAGCTTTTGGCGTGGGATTTCGACTTGATTGATGCCCAACAAGACACCAAACATTTGCGAAACATGGGCGGAAAAGCCATCAACAGGAAAGTTTTTTTACATTTGCTTAACAATTCGTTAAAAAAAACTTCACGCATTGGAAAATGGATCGGCCAACGTGATTTTAACGAAGGGCAGATGATATCTAAAAAGTAGGAAAATGGAAAGTAAAAAAGCTTTTATGAAAGAAGCCATAGCATTGGCTATGAGCAATGTGGAAGATAGTCACGGTGGTCCTTTTGGTGCGGTGGTAGTTAAAGATGGGGAGATTATTGGTGCAGGAGCCAATCAGGTGACTGCTTCCAGCGACCCGACTGCTCATGCTGAAATTGTGGCCATCCGGCAAGCTTCTGCCCATTTGGGCACATTCGATTTGTCAGAATGTGAAATTTATGCCAGTTGCGAACCCTGTCCCATGTGCCTTGGAGCCATTTATTGGGCCAAAATCGACAAACTGTATTACGCTGCCACCAAAGATGATGCCGCCAAAGCTAGTTTCGATGATTCCTATATCTATAAGGAATTTGCCCTTCCGAAAAATGAAAGGTCATTGTCATCGTTACAAATGATGCGCGACGATGCCGTAAAAGTATTTGAAGCCTGGAACAACAGCGACAACAAAATACCCTACTAAAATCAAACTATCATAGCGTTGACATGATACCTGGTCAACACACAAAAATTTTAACCAATAAAATTACCACATGCCATCATTCACCATTCAAGAAATAAACGACCTGCTCAAGGGAGAACTTATAGGAAATACCACCAATCACATTATCGGTCCGGAGCAACTGGAAAGAGCTGCAAATCATCATATTACATTTATTGGAAGTCGTAAATACGTCAAGTTGTGGGAATCATCGGGCGCATGTGCTGCGGTGATCGATGAAAAACTAAATGCCGAACCCGGAGAAAACCGTGCCTTGATAAAAGTTAAAAATGCCGACCTGGCCATGGCCAAAATTTTGGAGATTTTCGATCCGGGATTGCCCGAATTTGAAGAAGAAATTCATCCAACAGCAGTGGTACACCCCACCGCCCAACTGGGTGCCCGATGTAAAATTGGTGCCGGATGCTATGTGGGAAAAAATGTGGTTCTGGGCGAAGGTGTGCAGCTCTATCCCAACGTGACCATCATGGACGACACCACCATTGGCAAGGGAACCATTATCTGGTCGGGAACGGTAATTCGCGAACGTTGTGAAATAGGTATGTACTGTATTTTTCATACCAATGTGAGCATTGGTGCCGATGGTTTTGGGTATCGCCCCAGCGAAGATGGACGTGGTTTGGTTAAGATTCCACAAATTGGCAATGTGGTGATTGGCAATGGGGTTGAAATTGGTGCCAACTCATGTGTTGACCGGGGTAAATTCAGTTCCACTATCCTGGGTGACGGTTGTAAAATTGATAACCTGGTGCAAATCGCCCACAATTGCGTGTTGGGCAGATCGTGCATCATGGCAGGCAACAGCGGTCTTGCAGGATCAGTAACCCTTGGCGACGGTGTAATCATTGGAGGAAGTGCCTCCATCAAGGACCACACCACCATTCATTCGGGGGGCATTGTAGGTGCAGGTTCGGGCGTGATGAACGATGTGGCTCCTGGCCAAACGGTGTTGGGTTATCCTGCCGCAGATGCACGCGAAACCCTCAAGCAATGGGTGGCCGTGAGGAAATTGGCCAAAGGCTAATGGGCAAACTGATACTCCCGGAATTAATACTTGTTCAAAGCTCGATACCTTTAGCGGTCGTTACGACTTGATTTCTGGTCAAGCGTTAGTTTCAAATTCCGATGACTCACCTTCATTCCTTTGATATTCAGATGTATTTGATTAAAAAGGTTTTCAGGAACTTCAAAATGTGACCGGTTTTCCCCCACATCTACCCTGCCGATGTCGGTTTTATTAATTCCTGCTTCTTCTACCAAAAACTCGGTGAGTCGTTCTTTATCAAACCCTTGGGCAACTCCCATATTCATAAAAACCTCCACCAGTGGCAAATTTTCTTCATGAATCACCTTTGGTAGGGTCATCGGACTAAAATCAATATTCAATTGCGCTTCCAGTTTTTTGATTTCAGGAAGACGTTCGGGACTTACGAAACTAAGCGAAACTCCTGATTTTCCGGCCCTTGCCGTACGACCGCTACGGTGCGTATATTGTTCAGGATTTTCGGGCAAGCTATAGTGTATCACAAAGTCCAAATCCTTTACATCAATGCCACGAGCAGCAATATCCGTAGCCACCAACAAATTAATTCTACCCTTTTTAAACCCGCGAAGTACCTTTTCCCGCGCTTCCTGATTGAGATTGCCATGTATGGCTTCAGCCTTTACAGAAAAACCCGCCAACTGTTTGGCTACCCTTTTAGCAGCTATTTTGGTTCTGCAAAATAAAATGCCTCGCTGATCCAAACGTTCGTTTAAAAACGATTTCAGGTAATCGAGCTTCCTACCCTTTTCGTACATCAACAATTGGTGGTCAATTTTTTGATTGACCAACTCCTCTTTATTAATCCTGATTTCGGCGTATTCAGGTTTCAAATAATTTTCAATCAATGACTTCACCTCCTTGGGCATGGTGGCGGTAAACAACAATTTGGTTATGTTCGGATCACACGATTTCAATATTTCGTCGATTTCTTCCTTAAAACCCATACTGATCATTTCATCGGCTTCGTCCAGAACTAAATGTGTCAAATTGTCCAGATGAAGGGCTTTTCGCTCAATCAAATCAATCAATCGACCCGGTGTGGCTACTACCACATGAGTAGGGCGTTTCAAACGCTGAATTTGGTCCTCGATGGGCGCACCCCCATACACCGCTTCTGTATATACCCTTGGAATGTATTTTGAAAAAAGGAAAAATTCACGGGCCACCTGTTGCCCCAACTCTCTGGTGGGAACCAATACCAAGGCCTGAATTGAAGTGGATTGGGGGTCGAGCAACTGCAACAAGGGCAAACAGAAAGCAGCCGTTTTGCCTGTTCCTGTTTGGGCTACAGCCACCAAATCGTTTGATTTCTCTAAAATTTGCGGGATCGCTTGTTTCTGGATGTCCGTTGGAATGGAAATTTGATGGTCGGTAAGCGCCTTGATGATGTGTTCGGATATTCCTAATTCCTGAAATGTCATTTTTCTGATAATTGGTGCATGAAAACGAAAGTGCAAAAGTATTTAAATTAAGCACATCCAATCGTTTCAATGCCTGATGCTCCTTCTTGCTTTTTCATATCTTTGTATCACTTAAAATAAACAATGTCCGAAAAAAACAATTCCCAATCGCTGAGTAGCATAGCCTGGCAGAAGTTCAGACGCAACAGCGTTGGCATGGTGGCTTTGTTTACCATCCTGTCGGCAACAATCATCAGCATTCTGGGTTATCTCATTACGCCGGATTCCACCCCCTATTGCAATACCCAAATTCTTGAAATCAGTACCCAAAAGCCCGGTTTTTCGGTGGAAATGCTGGAAATGCGTAAGCCTGAAGCACCGGCAAGCCCCGGATGTCTATCCAGGATGTTGTTTGGTGCTCCCGGTCAGTTTAAATCCATTCCCCTCAGCAGCTATTCCATTGACGGACAATTGCTCCATGCCACACTTTACGATCCTGATCAAACAGGAGAATCGGAGATCTATCCGCTGACTCAAATCATTTTTGGTGAAAGTAAAAAGGACAACACACTTTCAAATGAAACCATGCAATCGGTGGTCGAAAACCAACATCTCCAAAAGCGCACTTATTGGTTGGGCACTGACCAATTTGGCCGTGATTTGCTTTCTCGACTCATTATCGGCACACGGGTAAGTCTTTCGGTGGGAGCCATCTCGGTTTCCATTTCGCTGTTACTGGGCATTTTTTTAGGTGCTTTGGCCGGATATTTTGGCAAACGTACCGACCAAATCATCATGTGGTTTATCAATGTGGTTTGGTCCATCCCCACCCTGTTGTTGGTTATCGCACTCACCTTCGCGCTGGGTCGGGGATTTTGGCAGGTGTTTATTGCAGTTGGTCTTACCATGTGGGTGGAAGTGGCCAGGGTAGTACGTGGTCAGATACTCAGCATAAGAGAAAAAGAGTTTATTGAAGCCGGCAGGGCGTTGGGATTTTCTCATTTCAGAATACTTACCAAGCACATCATTCCCAACATATTAAATCCTGTTATTGTAATTTCTGCCGCCAATTTTGCCTCCGCCATCCTAATTGAAGCCGGTTTGAGCTTTTTGGGTATCGGTGTCCAGCCACCCATGCCTTCCTGGGGCAGTATGGTAAAGGAGTACTATAGTTTTATTATTCTCGATTCGGCCTACCTGGCCATTATCCCGGGATTGGCCATTGTAATTTTGGTCCTGGCATTTATGGCGTTGGGCAATGCTTTACAGGATGCGCTGGATGTCAGGGTTTGACAGACATCAGGTGGGCGCAATGCCAAATATGAAGGCTGTTCTTCATCCGGGTAAATCATTTACCACAACCCCAATCCAACCCAAAAGAATTTCGTATTTTGCACCAAAATTGAATTTATGAATCCCATCTTTCAATACATCATCGTTGAACGTGTAAAACGTCAATTGAAAAAGAAGCAAGAAAAAGCCTCCGCTGAATTATTTGAAAAAACTGTAACTGTAGCCAAAGTGGAGATTAAACACATTATACATGATGTGGTACTGGTTCTTTTGGGAATTCTTTCTGCCAGTTTCGGACTAAAAGGCTTTTTATTACCCAACTCATTCATTGATGGTGGAGTAACGGGTATCTCACTGATTGTGACTGAGGTAAGTGGAATTCCTTTGTCCTATTTGTTGGTAGCTATCAACATTCCTTTTATGTTAATGGCTTTTTCAAGCATCAGCAGGCAATTTGCACTTCGAAGTATAGTAGCAGTTACCTTGCTGGCCATATCGGTACACTTTCTTGATTTTACGGTAATTACAGACGATAAATTGCTCATTGCCGTTTTTGGTGGGTTTTTTCTGGGGATGGGTATAGGTTTGGCCATTCGGGGAGGCGCCGTAATTGATGGCACCGAAGTGCTGGCGGTATTCATCAGCCGAAAAACTTCGCTCACCATAGGCGATGTCATACTCGTTTTCAACCTGGCCATCTTTATGGTTGCTGCTTGGGTATTTTCCATCGAAATCGCCCTTTATGCCATCCTCACCTATATGGCTGCGGCCAAAACCGTTGACTTCGTCGTGTCGGGAATCGAAGAATATGTAGGCGTGACCATCATCAGCAACGAGAGCGAAGAAATCAGATTGGCCATCGTAGAAAAACTTGGTCGGGGCTGCACCATTTACAACGGTAAAAAGGGATTTGCCAAACGCGGAGAACCGTTGAAAAACACCGAAATCGTATATACGCTGGTAACAAAACTTGAGTTGGCCAAACTGGAAACCGAAATTGACAAAATTGACGAAGACGCATTTATCATCATGCACAGCGTGAAAGATGCTAAAGGTGGGATGATTAAGAAACGCCCTTTAAAAAAGTAACTATTTGGATTTCAATTATCTACGTAATTTCCTGTTGCCAAAATTGGCATTGGAACAAGCACCCCCAAACCGACTTCGGCACGATCCTTTGTTGATACTCAGTTTGATGGAAGCATAAATATCCAATCCGTTCATATCAGTCATTCCCAGATAAGTTCCCAGACGTTCTGTTCCGATGGTAAGAAAGTAAAATCTTGCTGCCACTCCTACCCTTGGATACTTATATTCGTAAAGGGAAATGGGCATACTGAATTCAAAATAATAGGTTTCAAAACGCGGAACTAAAGCCAGTTGAGCCGGACGACGCAAGGCATGATCGTTGAAACGGAGCGGATGAATCCAAAAGGCACCCATGTATATTTTCGGAGTTATGTGATAATCAAATTGTACACTCAAAGCTGTTGGCAGTCCTATTTTAATTTTACTATCAGATAATGAGGTGTTTGGATCTCCATACATAATGGTACTTAAATCCGTAACAAACTGATTGGTGTTATTATATTTTAATGTATCTACTTGTTCCCAAAAAACTTCAATATCATCAAAGCTATGAAGTTGCGCATTGTTTTTATAGTTTAACCATCCGATATCAAGAATACTGATGCCCAAACGGTAAATATAGTCATCGTAGGTTTGCGAGCAAAGCTTTCCGCCACGCCACGCATTGGTTCCCACCTTTGTTTTCTTGGTATAAACCAGACCAAGGTCGAATCCCATACCACTTCCTTTAAAAGTTGGACCCGTTTGGTTAAAGCCATTCTGATTGTTATCGTTGGGCAAAGCAAAACCAATTTGAGTATTAAAATCCCTTATACTTATCGTGCTGTCATCCAGCACAATATAATCACCGTTCTGAGCTTCTGCATATACTCCACTGTATCCCCAAAGTTTCTTCACCGAAATCCCAAGGGTGAGTTTTTTATCCAAAAATTCATACACATCATATCCATAGGACAATCCCACCTCCATCCAGGCGGTGGAACTAAAATCAAAATTGTAATCTATAAAATTAATGTGGTGAAGTTCGCTATAATCCAACCCTTCATAAGTAAAAACAGGTATTTCCCATGGCAACCTGTTTCCAGAACTAAAAAATCTAACGCCAGTGGTAAGACCAAATCCGTGTTTGCCAACTTGAACCATAAATGATGGTCCCATCAGGCGGACATTTATCGTGGTATTTTTCAATTCTTGGTTCTTGTAGTAGATAAAATTCTTGTCTTTATCCGTGTAGGTAGGAAAAACGTAGTCTTTTTTAAAAACATCCCAAAGACTAAAATCCTCCTTTGGAATGTAAGCAAAGTTATTTCTAAAAAACACATCCGCTGATACCAGGTGAACATCCAAAAACGATTTATTATTGGTTATCATGGCCGGATTGACCATCAGACCCGCAGTTCCACTGTAATTACCCAGGGTAACGCCAAGCATTTCCTGCGACAGCAGCCGCTGTGGAGAAATCACTCCGGAAAAAATCAAAGCGAGGGCTAGAAAAAGCCAGTGGTTTTTATTGAAAATCATTTAGTGTAATCTATGTTGCTGTGAAAAAATAACGGCAAAAATAGCTTTTTGGTGTCTATAACGAAATAATAGTGCCAATAGCCGTTTTTCCTACCACCAATAAACTACGATCGGGATGCTTTGATTATTTGGACAGAAATAAAGAGCGAACAAAAATAATTGTATATTTGCACCCCGTTTTGAGGGCCAAAAAACACATGCGGATGTGGCGAAATTGGTAGACGCGCTAGACTTAGGATCTAGTGCCGCGAGGCGTGGGGGTTCGAGTCCCTTCATCCGCACAAATTTTATAGAACAACTTACCTATCTTTCAATGAATATTTCTCAAGAAGCCAATGGCGAACTTAATGCCATCATTCACATCAATTTACAGGAAAGCGATTACATCGACGCAGTAAACAAACAGCTTTCAGAATACCGCAAAACGGCAAACGTGCCGGGATTCCGTCCGGGTAAAATTCCCATGGGCATGATTCGCAAAAAATATGGTATGGCTGTAATGGTGGATGAAGTAAACAAAGCCGTTTCGAACGCGCTTAACAACTATTTACTCGAGAATAAAATACCTGTGCTTGGTTATCCCATTCCCAACATGGATAAAACCACCCAGATAGATTTTGAAAACCAAAAGGACTTCGATTTCTTTTTCGATATTGGGTTAAGCCCCGAATTTGAAGTAGAAACTCCGTTTGACCTCTCCGTTCCCTATTATTCCATTTTGATTGAGGACGATGAGGTGAATAAAGCCATTGAAGATATCAAAGTGCGCTTTGGCGAAGAAGAGCATCCCGAAGCAGCTGAAGAATCGGATGCCATTCAAGGATATATTTCCAAACTGGATGCCGAGGGCAAAAGTGAAGAAGGTGATGAAGGGAAAAAATGCTATCTCAAACTTACCGACATCAAAGACGAAGAAACCCGAAAAAATTACCTTGGCACTAGGAAAGATGATGTCCTGACCATCAACCTGATGGAAGAGGTGAAAGATGAAGCCAAAGTAAAATCGTTGCTGGGCATGAACTCCGATAACGAGGCAGACCTGAATGCTACCTACCAGCTGGTGGTGGAAGATATTATCCGGGCCAAGGATGCCGTGCTGGGGGAAGAACTGTATAAAAAGGTATTTCCTGCCAAAGAAATTACCACCGAGGAAGAATTTCGCGAAAACGTGATAATGGATCTGAAAAAACAATCTTTTCGGGATACCGACCAACAATTTTTGGCCAACACCATCGAAAAACTCATCGAAAAACTTAATTTTCAGCTTCCCGATGCCTTTTTGAAACGTTGGTTACTCGACAGCAATCAGGGTAAAATTACCGCCGAACAAATTGAAGAACAATATGATAGCTATGCCCGCACCTTCAAATGGCAACTGATTGAAAGCAAATTGATGGAAAAACATAGCGATGTTCTGGCAGTGAAAGAAGAAGAAATCAGGGAACGAATCGCAAGATACTTCCAATCCTATGGCGGAGGCGAAGAACTATCTGCTCAAATGAACACCATCATCGATCAGATTTTAACCAACAAAGACGAAAAACAACGTCTTCATAACGAAATTCTTGACGGAAAATTCATCGAATTTTTCAAGCAAAATGTAACTGTACAATCCGAAGAAGTTTCCAGAGAAAAATTCTACGAAATTGCGTCACAGATAAAATAACAATCCTATGAACAGCAGTAACGAATTTAGAAAATACGCTACCAAACACTTGGGCATCAACAGCCTGACACTCGACAGATATAGTTCAGCTTATGGAAGTTATATCTCACCTACCATTATCGAAGAACGTCAATTGAATGTAGCACAAATGGATGTATTCAGTCGTTTGATGATGGACCGCATTATCTTTTTAGGTGTAGCCATCGACGATTATGTAGCCAATATCATTCAGGCGCAGTTGTTATTTCTAGAATCCAACGACACAAGTCGCGACATTCAGATTTATCTGAACACTCCCGGTGGTTCAGTATATGCCGGATTAGGAATCTACGACACCATGCAGTACATTAATCCTGATGTAGCAACCATCTGTACCGGAATGGCAGCTTCCATGGGTGCCGTGCTTCTATGTGCCGGAACCAAAGGAAAACGCACCGCGCTAAAACACTCACGGGTACTAATTCACCAGCCCATGGGTGGCGCTCAGGGACAGGCCAGTGATATCGAGATCACTGCCCGCGAGATTCAAAAATTGAAAAAGGAACTTTACGAGATCATATCTTCTCATTCGGGACAAACATATAAAAAGGTATGGGCTGATTCGGATCGCGATTATTGGATGACAGCCACCGAAGCCAAAGAATATGGCATGATTGACGAGGTTTTGATTAAAAATAAAAAATAAACGGGATCGGTTTCTACCATCCCTTCAGGTTGAAGATGGCTAAAAAAAACACCAACTATTGTTACTTTTGCGGACGACCCGAGTCGGAAACCGATATGCTTATTTCGGGCATGGAAGCTAAGATTTGTAATTTCTGTGTCGAACAAGCCGGCGACATCCTGAAGGAAGAATTGAGTTTGAAAGGTAAAGCCACCACAGTACACCATCATAAAAACCTGAAACCCAGTGAAATTAAAGCTTTCCTCGATAATTACGTCATAGGACAAGAGGATGCCAAAAAAGTGCTGGCCGTAGCAGTTTACAACCACTACAAGCGCATTGCGCAGGCATTCGACGAGAATGAGGTGGAGATTGAAAAATCAAACATCATTCTGGTAGGCGATACCGGTACCGGAAAAACCTTGTTGGCCAAAACCATCGCCCGAATGCTTCATGTGCCTTTTGCCATTGCCGATGCCACCGTACTCACCGAAGCAGGTTACGTGGGAGAAGATGTGGAAAGTATCCTCACCCGCCTGTTGCAGGCAGCCGATTATGACGTAGCCAGTGCTGAAAAAGGAATTATTTTTATTGACGAGATTGATAAAATAGCCCGCAAAAGCGACAATCCTTCCATTACCCGCGATGTTTCGGGAGAAGGAGTTCAGCAAGCGTTGTTAAAATTGCTAGAGGGAACCAGCGTAAATGTACCACCTCAAGGAGGGCGTAAGCATCCCGAACAAAAAATGATTGCCGTTGACACGAAAAATATTTTGTTCATCGCAGGTGGAGCCTTCCAAGGCATCGAGAGAATAATTGCCAACCGCTTACGAACCAACGTGGTAGGTTACTCTGTTGCCGGTTCGAAAGACGATGTGGTGGACAAGGAAAACCTGCTTCAATATATTTCGCCCCGCGACTTGAAGGGTTTTGGGCTTATTCCTGAAATCGTTGGTCGTATGCCTGTGCTTACCTACCTCGACCCTTTGAACAAGGAAGCACTCAAAAGAATTTTGACAGAGCCGAAAAATGCCCTCACCAAACAATTTGAGAAATTGTTTAAAATGGATGATGTGGACCTGACTTTTGATGATGATGCTCTTGAATTTATCGTGGAAAAATCCATTGAATTCAAATTGGGCGCTCGTGGTCTTAGATCGATTCTTGAAGGAATACTAATCGATGCAATGTATGAACTTCCGGGCAAAAAACGTGTTAAATCCCTCCATATTTCTCTGCAATACGCCACCGATAAATTTACCCGCGCCAATATTTCCAAACTTAAAGCAGCAGTATAATTTCGATCAGGCATGCTTTTTGTTTATCAACTACCGATGAATAAAAAGTCGTTGCTCATATTAGCCTTTGTGCTGGTCTCATTTTTGGGGTCAGCTCAGAATGTTAATCCATTGGTAGTCAGAGCAACAATGATGCTTAACGACACCATTCCATTGATCGATCTGCGTGAAGTGGAGGTGATCTCGTTACTCACCCCAACCTCCCGTCGTGAACGACGCAAACTCACCAAACTCATCCGTGATGTAAAACGTGTGTATCCCTATGCACGCCTTGCCGGTATACAACTGCGCAAGTACAATGCATTACTCGAAAGTGCCAAAAACGAGCGCGAATCACGACGTATCATGAAGGAAGCAGAAAAAGAAATTAATGAAAAATATGCCGGTGATTTGAAAAATCTGACCTTTTCGCAGGGACGGGTACTCATCAAACTCATCGATCGTGAAACCGGTGATTGCTCGTATAACCTGGTTCAAGACCTTCGGGGAAATTTTACCGCCTTTTTTTATCAGGCTTTTGCCCGACTCTGGGGTTACAACCTGAAAGTAAAATACGACCCGGAAGGCGAAGACAAACAGATAGAAGCCATTGTGAAACTCATCGAACGGGGACAAATTTAATAAGCATTTCTTTAAACACCCGTCTTTATCATTTTTATACCTTTGCACCACATAGCCAAATAAAAAAAATATGACCCTCATCAAATCCATTTCAGGAATCCGCGGAACCATAGGAGGCAAGCCCGGAAGCAACCTCACGCCCATCGATGTTGTGAAATTTACGGCAGCTTTTGCCACTACCATTCAGGAAGTATATCCGGGAAAAAAACTGCAGTTCGTGGTAGGTCGCGATGCCCGCATTTCAGGTGAAATGGTGGAACAACTGGTGTGTGCCACCCTTTCAGGAATGGGAATCAATGTGATAAACACAGGTTTATCCACCACACCAACAGTGGAAATGGCAGTGGTTCAACTGAAAGCTGATGCAGGCATTATCCTCACGGCCAGTCACAACCCAAAGCAATGGAATGCCCTCAAGTTGTTGAATTCCAAAGGAGAATTTATTTCGGCAGCAGAAGGGGCACGTGTACTCGATCTGGCCGAAAACGAAGCCTTTTCCTTTGCCGAAGTGGATGAATTGGGAAAAATTACCGAAAACAAAACCACCATCGATAGACATATCGAAGCCATTTTGGCTTTACCGCTGGTGGATGCCGATCTAATCAAACAAGCCAATTTTAAAGTAGCCGTGGACGGTGTGAATTCCACCGGAGGTATTGCCATTCCTCAATTGTTGAAGGCCCTGGGCGTGGAACAAGTGGTGGAAATACATTGTGAGCCCAACGGACATTTTCCACATAATCCCGAACCGTTACCCGAGAACCTGACGGTTATTTCAGAAACGGTGGTAAAAGAAAAAGCCGATATGGGTGTGGTAGTGGATCCCGATGTGGATCGACTGGCATTGGTGATGGAAGACGGACAAATGTTTGGTGAAGAATATACGCTGGTGGCCGTTGCTGACTATATCCTGCAAAACAACAAGGGCAACGCGGTTTCTAACTTAAGCTCTACGAAAGCCTTACGTGATGTTACTGAAAAGGCCGGTGGTGTGTATCATGCTTCTGCCGTTGGTGAAGTCAACGTGGTGGAAAAGATGAAGGAAGTTGAGGCCGTAATTGGTGGCGAAGGAAACGGAGGCGTGATTTACCCCGAACTCCATTATGGCCGCGATTCATTGGTGGGTGTGGCCTTGCTCCTCACCTACCTGGCCAAAACCAAACAAACCCTTTCACAATTAAGGGCCGGTTATCCTGATTATTTCGTTTCCAAAAACAAGGTGCAGCTTACGGAAAAAACTGATGTACAATCACTTTACACGAAAGTACAGGAAAAATATGCACACCTGCCCATCCTCACCATTGATGGCGTAAAGGTTGAATTTCCTGATGGATGGGTACATTTAAGAACCTCCAATACTGAGCCCATCATGCGCGTTTACGCCGAAGCACCGTCCATGGAAAAAGCGCAGGCATATGCCGACGAGGTGATGTCAGTAATAGCAGGTTAACCTGTTGCCAATCTGCTGTTTATGCGCTTTTCTCAAGCATTAAACTACCAACACGAAATTGTTCGCATTGGCTTAGTAACTGTTCTCCTTGCTTTTCAGACATTTGCTCAAGGGAAAGAAACTGTTGTATCTGATCCATTTTTCTGAATTCGTTGAAAGGACATGCATCGTGTTGGCAATCATATATGCACCGCCGCATCAATCCTGAAAAGTTCAACCATTTTATTTCTGTCATACCTTTATGATTTGGTTCGTTTATAAGGACAAATCGAAACCACAAGGGTCGCATTTCTTTGTTATTAATTCCGGAAAGTTGTTATCACGAACTTTCGCAGATGTATTTATTTAGATTTTTTCTAAATAAGAATGATGGATTCATAAAAATGATTTACTTTGCAGATAAATAAAAAACAACCTCATGTACAACATACTTCAACATACACACTCCGGCCTGATGTGGTTGGTGGTTGCCATGCTTTTGATAAGTGTCTTTGGCAGCGTATATTTATTGATCAGTAAAAAAGAACAGATTTCCAAAAACTGGTTTGGCCTTTTCAAATATACCAAACACCTACTGTATTTGCAGTTTTTGTTAGGACTATCCCTGCTATTTTTAAGTGAGAAAGTAACATATGCTTCGGGCTTCATGAAAAATGCCGATCTCCGGTTTTATGGCATGGAACATCCGTTGATGATGCTCATCGCCATTGGATTGGTAGCCTGGGGCTTGTTTAAATCCAAGAAGAAATCCACCAACCTGCATAAAGTGAAGGTTGTATTCATCTACTATACCATTGCCACCATCGTAATTTTGGCCATGGTACCATGGAGTGCAGTGTTAGGGTAAACGGATCATTAACCTGAACAACAAAGGTTTACAATATCCTTCTCTTGCGAGGGTACCCTACAAATTGTGTTTCTTCCTGTTGATCAGCGAATAAATATCTGTTCTTCTGTCCAGAAGATTTCTTACGCTACCAAACTGGTTGAGCTCACGTAGCAAGGAAACATCCACATCTGCTATTAAAATCATTTCGGTATTGGGAGTAGCTTCTGCCTTAATACCATTGGTGGGAAAGGCAAAGTCGCAGGGCGTAAATACCATGGATTGAGCATATTGGATATCCATATTATGGACTTTGGGCAAGTTACCCACGCTACCGGCAATGGCTACGTAACACTCATTTTCGATGGCCCTGGCCTGGGCGCAATTACGTACCCTGGAATATCCGTTCTGGGTATCAGTAAGGAACGGAACAAAAAGAATGTCCATGCCTCCGTCTGCCATCAAACGACTGAGTTCTGGGAATTCTATGTCGTAGCATATCAACACACCCACTTTTCCACAGTCCGTATCAAATGTTTCCAGCTTTTGTCCGCCTTGAAGTCCCCACACCTTGGATTCATCGGGGGTAATATGAAGCTTTTCAAAACGTTCGATGCCGCCATCGCGTTTGCACAAATAACCTACATTATATAGTTCATTTTCTACCAATTCGGGCATACTACCTGTAATAATGTTGATGTTGTAGCTAATGGCCAATTCAGAGAATCGTTTCACGATTTCGTTGGTATGCTGTGCCAGTTTGCGAATGGCATCTGATTCCGACAAGTGATTGTACTCCGACATCAAAGGGGCATTGAAAAATTCCGGAAACAGAGCAAAATCAGAGCGATAACCCGACACCGCATCCACGAAATATTCCACCTGCTGCATCACTTCATCCAGGTTTTTGTATGGTCGCATTTGCCATTGGATAAGTCCCAAACGTACGATGGTCTTGTTGATGGTGGCCTTGTCTGTGGATTTTTCGTAATAGATATTGTTCCATTCCAGCAGTACGGCGTATTCGTTGGATTCCTTGTCTCCCTCCAGATAACCCTTCAAAATTTTCTTGGGATGAAAATCATTGGACATCTGAAAATCGAGTACCGGATCATGGATTTCCTTCTTACGTACTTTTTCAATGTATTCCTTCGGAGAAACTTCTTCAGAAAATTTGTGGTAATTGGGAATACGGCCTCCGAAAACAATGCCTTTCAAATTCAAACGCTCGCACAATTCCTTGCGGTAGTCGTAGAGTCGGCGACCCAATCGCAATCCTCTGAACTTGGGACGAATAAATATGTCGATTCCATACAAGGTGTCACCATCGTCGGTGTGCGTATCGAATTTAAAGTTTCCCGTAATTTCCCGGTAGGTGTGCTTGAGGTCAAATTTTCGATAATCTACAACAATCGATAGTGCACAACCGGCAAATTCATTGTCAATTTTAATTGCCACCTGTCCTTCAGGAAATTTTTCGATGAGCAGTTTGATTTGGTCTTCGCCCCATAATGCTTCCGGCATCTTGGCGTAGGCTTCCATCATGGCCTTGCGCAAATCGGGTACATCTTCTACTTGAAGAAAAACTATTTCTATGTTGTCAATGATATCCATTTAATCAATTTATTTCAATGATAAATTCCTAAGTTAAATTGTATTGGCTCGCTTTAGTATATCGTTCAATACATGTGCAAAAAAGCAAGGTTGAGAGATTTTATTTCAGTGATTCCAATGTTTTGCCAAAATTACCATATTCTGACCAATATCAACAATCTATGCATCTATTTCCTTGTTTGATGAATATAATTCCTCCCCTCTAAGCAACCGATTGATATTGTGACGGTGTAACAAGACTATCAAAAAAGAACAAATAATCAGATAATAAAAGGCAGGACTGATCTGATGTACTATAACTTCCACAATTGGGAGGGTAATGGCCAACACGATGCTTCCCAAGGATACGTATTTGAATCGCCATTTGACAATAAAATAAAGGGCAACCGCAACAAAAACCGAAATGGGTGCTAACAAAACAGAGGCTCCCAACGTAGTGTTGACACCTTTTCCTCCCTTAAACTTCAGGTAAATACTGAAATCGTGACCCAATATGGCTGCCAACGCAAGCATAAAAACGTAATATGGAATGGTATCCTGCGGATGAAACATCAGGAAGAGTCCCACGGGCAGAAGTCCCTTGAGCATGTCTGCTAACTGGGTGATGACAGACCATTTTTTACCGGCAATACGTTTCACGTTGGTTGACCCCACATTTCCGCTGCCCAGTGTCAGGATATTCTTTCCGGAATGGTACCTTACAACCAAATACCCCGTAGGAATTGAACCCCACAAATAGGTGATAATCAGAAAGAATATTTGATAACTCAGGTTCATTTCATCTCCTGCAAAATGCGTATGGATTCTTCCACATGCTTGGTGGCTTGCGTTTGGGAGTTGAACATGTATACGACCTCCCCTTTTTTGTTGACCACATAAGTAACTCTTCCGGCAATTAGGCCAAAAAGATTGGTGGGTACCCCGAACATTTTTCGCACCTTATTTCCTTCATCGCTCAATAAAGTGAAGTTAAGTCGGTGTTTTTTGGCAAAATTCAGATGACTCTCCACTGATTGTGCGCTGATGCCAATAATCAGCGCATCGGCCTCCTCGAAATCTTCATATTGGTCGCGAAAAGCACAGGCTTCTTTGGTGCAACCCGGCGTATCATCTTTGGGGTAGAAATAAATAACCAGATTTTTTTTACCCACAACAGAGTCTATTTGAAACATCTGTCCGTGCTGATCTTGAAGTGCGAAGGAAGGAATGGTGCTTCCAACTGATATTTTTTTCATGTCGTTTGTATTGTTATGAAAACTTAGGTAACTAATAAAGAGGACTGTATAAATGGCAAGGTAAAACAAATAGAAATTACGAAACTTCCGATATGCCATGTTTTCGGGATAGATATTGCCGAACAGACCTCTGAGTTCTTTCCAAAAAACAGGCTTAATGTTAATGACCCAACTGTCGGTTTGGTAAACGATTTTACGAAACTTACTTCGGTAAAAACCCAAGGGTAAACCCCATACCACAAAAAGAATCAGCCAGATATTGTTTAGTATATAATCCATGTTGGTTATTTTTTGGGAAACCAGGGAAAAAAGGAATTGGTCTTTCTGATATATTCCCGGTATTGTGGTTTGGCGGTATTCAAGGTTTTTTCCAGAAGCGCAACACCCGAAACTTTGATTATCAGGAGTGTCATAATGATAGAACCAACCACTTGCCAGTATGCGCCCGAGGCCAGACTAAAAATACCAAACGACCACCATACAGCCGAATCGCCGAAGTAGTTGGGATGCCTGGTGTATTTCCAAAACCCGGTATTGAGCACTTTGCCTTTGTTGTTGGGGTTACCTTTGAATTTGGCCAATTGATAATCGCCGCCTGTTTCAAAAATAAAACCTACTACAAATACAGTCAACCCCAAATAATCCAGCCAAGTTAAACCGTCCGAATCAGTTTGGGTATTGATGCCCAACAACGGAAGCGATACCAACATAATTAAGAATCCCTGAAGCAAAAAGGTCTGAAAATAGCTGAACCACCAATAGCGCTCAGGTCCATAGTTTTTTCTGAATTCCTTGTACCTGAAATCCTCTCCCTTACCGGCATTTCGCCAGGTAAGATATATGGACAATCTTAATCCCCAAAGGGTTACAAGAATCAACAAAAGTATTTTTCGGGAATAAAAGTCGCCGGAATACAGGAAATAGAAGGCGTTGACCACCACAAAGCCTGTTCCCCAAAACAAGTCCACAATGCTCACATTGGTGATAACCACGCTCACAATCCAAAGCAAAGTCACGAGAATGACGATTAGAAGTGTGGCTTGCAAAAACAAATTCAACATATCTAAGGAATTTAATTATCAAACAATAAAGAGACGGCGATGGCGCCAATACCGGCGTGCATGCCGATAACAGGAGAGATATCTACCACCGATACAGGCTTTTTACCAGTGATTTCAATCATTTTCAATTCAGCACTCCTGGCACCTTCGGGGTTGTGTGCATGCATCACCACATAGTTCCAAATGCGTTTCCCCTGCCCTATTTTTTGAATGTGGCTGAAAATATTTTTTAAGCTGGCTTTCTGACTAAAAGATTTTCCAAACAACATCGATTTCCCATCCTTATCCATGGAAATTACAGGATTGATACCCAGTAGATTGGCTGCAAACCCTGCCGGTTTTGAAACCCTTCCTCCTTTTATCATGTATTTCAAATTCTTTACACTCACGAATATCTTTGCCCGATCAATATCGGTTTTCAGGGAGTTGGCAATAGTTTCTGCAGACAGACCGGATTCTATTCCCCGGGCGACTCTCAGCACCAACAACCCCAACGCACCCGACAGATTCTTTGAGTCAATCACGAATACGGGTTTATTAAATTCTTTCTCAATGCGTTGTCCGGCCTTTACACTATTGCTGTAGGTGCCGCTAAAATGTCCCGTAAGGTGAATGGCAATGATGGCATTATAATTCGAAGCTAAATGTGAGAATAAATTGGTAAAGGCACGTTCGTTTATTTGCGAAGTTTTGGGAAATTCCGGATGTGTTTCAAGAAGTTCATAAAACTGCTCGGGTTGAATGGTCAGTTTATCCAAATAGTGGTTTTCACCGAAATTTAGGTTGATGGGCACCGTATTAATCTGATAATAATCAAGCAGTTCCTGCGAAAGATCGCAGGTAGAATCGGTGACCAAAGCAATATTCCATTTGCGCTTGCTAGAAATTTCTTGCTGACGAAGCATGTCGTCAACTTTTTGAAAAGCAATGGTTCCAGCTTCTTTCAGTTGATGAAAAAGTTCGGCAGGATGGTTGGTATGTACATGAATACGTGAAGTAGTATCCGAACCCGCCACAACCACCGAATCGCCATTTTTACTCAGAAATTGCTTTAAGTCGGGCGCTCTCATTTTCAAACCCTTAATGATAGCCTCAGTACAATATCTGTATGTAAGCTCTTCGTCAACCATCTCTTCGGTATGAATCAGGCTGACTACTTCCATCTTATCCAAAGCCAGCGCGCGGATGTTCCTGTTTTTGATAAAGTCAATCACTCCTTTGATGAATACCACGAAACCTTTGGCTCCCGCATCTACAAACCCATACTTGTTGAGCACCTTAAGCTTTAAACTGGTTTCTGCCAAAGACTTCTCTAACACTTCAATGGAATCGATGATTACCTTTTTGAAATCGTCCAGACTCTCCTTTTGACTGTTCAAAAAATCAGACCAATCACGGATGACAGTCAGCATGGTGCCTTCAATGGGATTGGCAATGGCTTCATACATGTAGGGGATGGAATTTTTTACGCTTTCGGCAAATTCATGGAGGGTAATCACATGTTTGTTCTCTGTTTCTTTACTCAAACCATGTAAAAACTGGGCGAATATCACGCCCGAATTTCCCCGAGCACCCACCAAAGCTGCTTCAGCAATGTTTCCGATGGTCTTTTTATACGACTTATCGGGCTTGATATTGTCAATTACGGCCCTTATCGTAGAAGCTAAGTTTGTTCCGGTATCTTTATCTCGAACCGGAAACACATTTATCCTGTTGAGTTCCACCTGATTTTGTAGCACCTGGCGACTTCCCGCCACAAATCCGTAGTAGAGAAACTTACCGTTAATAGCTTGATTTAATGACGACTCCATAGAATAGTCTCCTTAATAGGCTTATGAAACTTGCGTAAAACTTCAAAACACGTGCCTTCCATTTTTCCAATTTTCCAAAGAAACATCTTTTCCAAATAGAAACTTTTCGTTTAGTTAAATACTTATCACTTTTTTAACATCGATTTCAAATAACCCTTGCAATATAAAATGCCTTTTTACAATTTTCTGAATCAGTGCTGAATCTATTGGTCTCCTAAACACCTGAACGACCTTCTATAAAACTCCTTAATCATCAGTATAGCAATTAAATATGCATAATAAAAACACTTGAACGAAAAGGGCATTATTAAAATGAAAGTGCAAAGATACGAATCTATTTATATTCATTCTTAATACATGAAAATAGCTGTTATTGTTTACATCTCTGTCCAGAAGGTTGGGTCACACGATTTTTTACAGAGATTTAAGTGGCTTGATTCAAAATTATTACAGATGCTTAACACCTTTAAAATATTTGGTTATCTTTGAACAAACCAATTCTTTCCGGTGATGAAGAAACGGAAGAGGAAATTTAAAACCATCAGTATCATGCTTTCGGAGCGACAGATGAAGTCGTTGCTTAATTTTTGTGAAGCACGAAAAACAACCCCCAACAAACTAATTAAAAGCAAGATAAAGAACTATACCGAGGGATTTGACAAAACCGTTCCAAAGAAATATTTTACCACCCACAATCAGCTTGATTTGTTTGAAGAAGGAAAAGATACGTTGGATCTTTTTGGGTAACTAGCGCCCCAGATCAAATGGCAGACGATTCACAATGGACCTGCCCAAGGTAATTTCGTCGGCATATTGCAATTCATCTCCCACAGCCACTCCTCTGGCAATACTCGTTATTTTCACATCGAAGTTGCTGAGCATCTTATAGATATAGTAATTGGTGGTATCGCCCTCCACAGTAGCCGGAAGGGCTAAAATTACCTCGGAGGCTTGTTCCTCTGCCACACGGGCAATCAGGTGTGCGATGGTAAGTTCATTGGGACCAATTCCCTCCATGGGATTGATTACTCCGCCCAATACGTGGTATAGGCCGCCAAACTGTGAGGTTTTTTCGATGGCAATCACATCCCGTGTGTCTTCCACAACACAGATAATCGACTCATCGCGTTTTGGATTGGAACAAATTTCACAAATCTCTTTATCAGAAATATTATGGCATTTGTTACAAAAACAGATGTCGTTGCGCATGGAGACAATGGCTTTGGCCAAATTTTCGGCATACACAGGGTCTTCTTTAAGGACAAACAAAGCCATCCTCAGGGCAGTTCTTTTTCCAATTCCGGGGAGTCGTGACAATTCTCCCACTGCATTTTCCAATAATTTTGAAGAGTATTCGTTCAATTTACCTATGTATTTTGCCGCAAAGGTAGTATGTTTGAAAAATATTTGACTTCACAAATAAAAATCTTGAGATGATAAACCGATTTTTTCTTCTGTTGATGGCAACCCTGTGGGTTTTTGCGGGCTTTGGTCAGGGATTTGGCACCAAAAACGGACCCTGGCAAAGCACCTACCCCGATGGCAGCCTGAAAAGCAAAGGACAGTTTAAAAATGATGTGCCTTATGGCGAATTTGTGTATTTCTACAAAAGTGGAAAAACAAAAGCCACCATGGATTACCGTGATAACGGAAAAATAGCTTACAACACCTCCCTTTACGAAAGTGGCCAATTGATGGCACAAGGAAAATACGTTAACCAACTGAAAGACAGCATTTGGAGTTACTATGGCGACAGTGCCAACCAGTTGATTAGTACCGAAACATACAATATGGGGGTTTTGGATGGCAAAAGCATCACATATTATCCCGGAACCTCCCAACCTACTGAAATCGTGATTTATGAGAAAGGTAAAAAACAAGGCCCGTTAAAAAAATATTTTCCGGATGGAAGTGTGATGACCGATGGCCAATACAAAAACGATCAACTCGACGGACCATTCACCTTATATTATCCTGATGGGAAAATTCAATTGAAAGGAACCTATACCAAGGGCTCCCAAACCGGTGACTGGAAATATTACAATGACAAAGGTGAAGAAATGGATTACGAGGATTTTGTGAAACAAAGTGTCCATCCCATAGAAGCTACCGACCCCGACAACGGAAAACTTAAAATATCGCCTTATTGAAACGTTACCACCTCTTCCAGTTGACTGATTGAATCCAACACCGGCACCCCTGCCGACATCAATCGCTGTTTCGACTGATGACCAGATGCCACCAATACCACATCAATGCCCAGATGGTCTGCCACCTCTTTATCATGGAGGGTATCCCCTACCATAACCAACTGATCCTTTGGCATATCAAGCGAATCCAACAATTGTAAGCCCAATTCTACCTTTCCATGTGCATAGTGATCATTCAAACCTGAAACTTTTTCGAAATAAGGTAAAATTCCATTGGAAGACAAGGATTTCATCAGGCTGTCATGCTCCATGGCAGAAAGTACCACCTGCTGAATTCCCTTTTCATTAAAATGAGTTAAGACAGGAACAACTTCTTCGAACAAACTTGCCATATGCAAAGTGCGATGATATTCGTCAATAAACTCCATGGCAGGCTTCTCAAAAGGCTCTGCGTTAAAATCAAAACCCACTGCCCGGTAATAGTCGATAACCGGAAAGGTGAATATTTCGCGATATCTTTCAATGGAAATAGTGTCAATATCTCGATTTGAGAGCAAATAGTTAATCGCTTTAACACAGATTCCCACATCATTGAGTAGTGTGCCGTTCCAGTCCCATATGATTGTTGTCTTTTTATTCATGTTGGTCCGTGCCCAGGTTTTCTAATTTCATTTTAAGAAATGCAAACCTAGCTAAAAAAAAGCATAAAAAAAGGCGGCCATGCCGCCCATTAATTCATATAAAAATATTTCATAGGAAGATCAGGATTCTTATTCCTCAGATTTTTCTTCAGGTTTATCGGCTGGTTTTTCAGCGGCTTTTTCAGCAGCTTTAGGTGCAACCTTCTTCTTTGCAGCTGGTTTTTTGGCCTTTTTTACCGGAGCAATCTTGGTCTCTTCAATAGCAACTTCTTCCACCGGAACCTCTTCTTTCTTTGCGGCTGGTGCAGCTTTTTTCACTTCCTTCACTACAGGAGGAACATAATTCGGTGTTCGTTTTTTCTTTCGGTTAGCACCATATGAACCCATGATGATTTTTCCTCTAACAGTTTTTTTATCTCCTTTTCCCATAGTAATTGTAATTTTAATGATTGATTAGACCCGTAAAAATAACAAAAATCGCCTAAAAAAGTCACTATTTTCAGGAAATAATTTTTTGCAGTAGTTCTTTTTCAATCACTTCCGAACGATTAATGCTGTTTCGTAACCACTGAAGCTTAATATCTGTCATTTCTTCATCGGTAAGTTTCCAGTTGATTTCTGATTTGTGTAAGCGTCTGGTCAGGGTATATAGACTGAGTGCTGCAGATACGGAGATATTATAACTTTCTGTAAAGCCCATCATGGGAATCTGAAGGTATTCATCTGCATTTTCGATGGCATAAGGGGAAAGTCCGGTGAGCTCGGTTCCAAATATCATGGCCACTTTTCCGCTTAAATCGAGTTCATCAGGATCAACACTTTTCAAGTTGGGTGTAGTAGCCACAATTTTGTACCCCTGTTCTCTAAGTTGCGCATAGGCCTCAGGTGTATTGTTATCAGATTCGTTGTAATGCTTCAAAGTAAGCCATTTGGAGGCACCCATGGCCACTTCCGGATTTACGGTGTAGGTGTTGGAATTTTCGATGATGTGCACATCCTGAACGCCGGTGAGGTCGCAGGAGCGCAACACAGCACTGGCATTATGTGGCTGATAAATATTTTCGAGAACAATGGTGAGGTGTCGTGTTCGGTTTTGCACAATTTCTTCAAACAGCTGACTACGCCGCTCAGTTACGTATTGCATCATTTGAGCCACCAGTTGTTTTTTCAATTCAAAACTATATTCCATTTTGACCAATTGTCTTTGGGTTGTTGGTTAAAAAAGTACCAATTCATTTATTAGCTTTCGTCCCAGTTTCGCATTCAGGTCTTTCACCACCTGCGTCCGCATTTGGTGTAGCTCGCTGCGCACCACTGATGAATCCAGAGTTACATACAATACGCCTTTTCGAATCACCATATCTGATGTGTGTTTGGAGATGATTCTGCCCACTACCTTTTCCCAACCGTCCATCAATTTAACGCCATCAATATGGTCTTTCCATCCATACATCAGCAGCAACTCTTCAATTACAGCTTTCAGGGGTCGATCGGTTTCTCTTTTAATCATCACAATTCGCTTTTTACTTGCCCCGCATCCACGTTAAAAATCCGATGATCGATATCTATTTGAGTGAAAATATGCTCGATACGCTGCCGTTGGGTGTCGGTAATGAAAACTTGCCCAAAATTATCGCCACTCACCAGCTTGATGATCTGCTCTACGCGGTTGTCGTCCAGTTTGTCAAAAATATCATCAAACAAAAGAATGGGTTTAAACCCCTTAATCTTTCTGGTAAACTCAAACTGAGCCAGTTTTAGGGCAATGACAAAAGTTTTTTGCTGCCCTTGTGAGCCAAACTTTTTGAGCGGATATCCTCCAATGGTGAATTCCAAATCGTCTTTATGGATGCCTTCGGTGGTGTATTTTACCGCCAAATCTTTTTTCAGACTTGTTGAGGTAAGGTTCGAAAAGGCATCATCAGCCAGTCTACTTCTATATTCTATACCAACCTGTTCGGCATTTCCCGACAACATCTGATAAAACTGCTCAAAGAGCGGGTTGAACTCATGAATAAATTCAATTCGCTTTTCAAAAATAGGTGTGCCAAACCGATGTAATTTTTCACTCCAAATACCCAGCGACATGGCATCAAAATGACGTTGATCAGCCATTTGCTTTAGTAGCGCATTCCGTTGCTGTAGAGCTTTGTTATAGCTTACCAGATGGTCGAGGTATCCATGATCAAATTGTGAAATCACGCTATCCAGATAGCGTCGGCGAAGTTCGCTGCCGTCGTTAATCAAATCGCGGTCGTATGGCGAAATCATCACCAACGGGAAGTTACCGATGTGATCAGACAACCGATCGTATTCTTTATTGTTGATTTTAAATACTTTACGACTGTTTACTTTATATTGGCAAGTTACATGGTCAGGCGTATTTTCGGGATAATGATAATAACCATGCAACGCAAAAAAATCATGGTGATGGAGGATGTTTTGTGCATCCACCAAGTTGAAATAGCTTTTACAAAAGGAAAGGTAGTAAATGGCATCCAGGATATTGGTTTTGCCTACGCCATTATTTCCTGTGAAACAATTGATTTTTTCACTGAACTCAAGTGTAGCCTCAGCATAATTTTTAAAATTACTTATGGTTAGTTTTTGCAGAAACATTGACGACATCTATTAGTCAGCGAAGGCGCAAAGTTAAGAGATTTTATGGAAGGTGGTCATTGAAAAACGGCCATTCGTTTTAGGGAAAAACCCTTTTATAAACTCATAATTCGATCAGCTACCTGCTGCAAAAGCCATCCGGGTGTTGAGGTAGCTCCCGTAACACCAACACTGTCAACCTCAACGAACCAGGACTTATCAACTTCATCGGCACCGGACACAAAATGGGTTCGGCTATTTTGCCCGAGCGCCACATTATACAACACTTTTCCGTTGGAGCTTTCCTTTCCTGCAACAAACACAACCACCTGATGCCTGCGAGCGAAATCGCGCACCTCCGGAAACCGGTTGCTCACTTGCCGGCAAATACTTTGGGAAACATGAAGCATAGTTTGAGGATTTTCACCCACTGCTAACATCCTTAGTTTGATTTGTTCCTGAATTTGAAAATACTCCTCCTCATCTCGGGTGGTTTGCGAAAACAGGTGTACTTTTCTTGTATAATCGATTTTGTCCAAATCCTCTGGTGAATTCACCACGATGGCTTCATTGTGGGTTTGACCGGATAATCCAATAACTTCAGGGTGCTTTTCGGAACCATAGACCACCACTTGACCACTTTCGTTTAAAAGTTCATCGTAGGAACATGACACCTTATTCTGCAGCCTTTTTACAATGGGACAGGTGGCATCAATCAGGATGAGGTTATTGGATCGGGCAATCTGGTAAGTAGATGGTGGCTCGCCATGTGCTCTGAGCAAGACGGTTTCGTTTTTAAGCCCTTTAAACCTTTCCATATCAATCACTTCCATTCCCAACGCGGCAAGTCTGGCAGTTTCCACCTCATTGTGAACAAGAGCGCCCAAACAAAACATTTTTTGTCCTTTCTTCAGGTATTCTTCTGCCAGTGCGATGGATTGATCAACACCAAAACAAAATCCCGCTGATGGGTCAATTTCAACCAACATTTGCCTGAAGATTAGAATACATCATCGTCATTTTCTCACTTTTACAAACGGAAATGCATTGGCAAACTGAGGGTTAATCACATATTTGCCCGTTTGGTCGATCCAACCCCAGGAGCCCGCTTTTCTCACCTTTGCCACACCATATTCAAAGTTATCCACTTTCTCATATTGAGGATTAACAATCCAGGTTCCTTTCTTATCAATAAAACCCCATTCTTTATCCTTTTTGGCTGCTGCCATATTGTTTTCAGAAAAATCGTACACATGGATAAATTGTGGATTGACCACATAAGTACCCTTTTTATCAATAAACCCCCATTCTTTACCCTTGCGGACTGCTGCCAATCCATTGACAAACGGCTGCGCATCTAAAAATTGTGGGTTAATAATGTAGGCTCCATTCTTATCCACATATCCCCATTCCTTACCTTTTCTTACCGCAGATAGTCCATCGCTAAAAGGCTTCATAAAATCGAATTGAGGATTAATGGCAAATGATCCGCTTTCATTGATAACTCCCCATTCGCCATCACTCTTCACCAGTGCTAAACCATCCTGAAAATCACCGGCCCAATTAAATTGTGGCTGAATTGCCCAACTTCCTTTTTTATCGATATAGCCCCATGCTCTGTCTTTTTTAACGGGAGCAAGTCCTTCCGAGAAAACCCCGGCATCATTAAACTGCGGGTTAATCAAATATTTTCCATCTTGGTCCACGTAGCCCCATTCGCCACCCATTCTCACACGTGCCATTCCATGATCGTAATTCTCAGCTTTTTCAAATTGCGGGTTTACCACCCATTTCCCGGTTTTATCAATAAATCCCCACTTTTTGTCTTTTTTCACGGCAGCCATCCCGTTGGCAAAATCAGATACAGCAGGAAACTGAGGATTAATCACAAACTGTCCTGTTTTGTCGATAAAGCCCCACTCACCGTTCTTTTGAACAGCAGCAAGGCCTTCGCTAAAATCTTGAATATGTTCAAATTGTGGATTCACTGCCCAGGAACCATCCATGGAGATATATCCCCATTCTTTATCCTTTCGTGCAGCGGCAATGTAGTTTTGAGAGGTGAGGTTGATCGAAAATAATAGTCCGAAAATTAGGGGTAAAAGACGTTTCATGTGTATCCTATTTTTTAGATTTACACGCTAAAATAGTGTTATTTTTTTGTCCCGGAAACAAAATACCCGAAAATTTCGCTTGAAAGATTAGTTCAGCAGAGGAATAACCGGCTTACTTTCTTTTGAATGAATCCAAATCGAAGGCCAAAGTCAGATAATTGGGAGAACCCACCAAATTGTATGCAGACCTGGAATAGTTGATTCGGAATTTGGAAATCCTCACGCCAAAACCCCAACTAAATCCAACCATACCCATTTTGTCTTCAATCTTACCTTCCTGACGTCGGCGATAATTATAACCTCCCCGTAGTACCAGATTTTTACCCAAATAAAACTCCGCTCCTACAATAAAGTGTCGCATCAACTGATCACCAAATTTGGAGAAACCCGTTTTTATGATGGCCTCTCCCGTAACAGGATCGACACCACCTGACGGATTGGCAGGATCTTCATAGGTCAGATCCCATTTTTCAATATGGTCATAAACAATGGAAAACCTGAAGGGTACGTGATCCAAACGTTTGGAAATAACTGCTTGTAAATTAAATGGTAACGGATCGCGAGAGCTTCCAACATATGTTGTTATTTGTGTCCCAAAATTTCGTCCAACCAGGGACATGATCCACCCCGATTTGCTTTGATAGGTACCGGCCACATCAACAGCCAAACCAAATGAATTGTATGTATCGTAAGCTGAATAGATCACCTTGGCCGCTGCGCCGATGGAGAAAACAGAATCAAGTTTTCGTCCCCAACCAATGGTCACTGCCATGTCATATGCTCCAAAAGTACCGCCAAGGGCACCTGTTTCGTCGGCATAGTCCAGTTTTCCGTAGTCCATATATTGCAAAGTAGCCATAAAACTACCGGCCCTTTTATGGGTGTTGGCGTATTGTACACTGCCGTAATTGGTACCTTCAAACCAATTCACATAGTTGAGTGCCATACTATTATTCATTCCGGGCGAAATCATGGATGGATTTACGTATCCAATGTTAATGTCGTTATCGTTGATGGCAGCTACATTTCCACCAAGGGCAGCCACACGCGCAGAGATCGGTTTTTCAAGAAATGAGAAGGCATATTTGCCACCAATTTGGGCTTGGGCTATCATGTTTCCCGCAAGGAGAGTAATCAGGATGAGTATGGTCTTGTGTTTCACAGGCAATGGCAAATGTTTTTCCAATAACGAAGAATATCGGGTTTTATTTTGTATTAATTTACTTTGGTCACTTTCCCGATTCCGTCAATTTTTACATCCACTTGAGGGTCACCTGAATAAAGTATCTCACCACTCCCTGTAACTCGTGCCCTTAGTTTGTTTAGCACTGATACAGAAGCCTTTCCGGAACCCTCAAGTTCTACAGACATAATACTTGCGTTAAACCCAAATCCATCCAGTACGCTCGATCCCGTTAGTTCCACTTCAGCTTCCTGACAATTTCCGGTAAGCTCCAGAAGGCAGTTGCCCACCATGTCAACCGTCAAATTATTTACGAAGACATTCAGCTTGATATAGCAATCGCCCTGTGCTTCAATGTTCAGGTCTTTAATGGTAATTAGGTTCACTGAACTTAAACCTACCTTGCCTTCCAACGAAATTTCTTCATAAATGGGTGATGTAATGGTAATTTTTATGGGTGCTCCTGCACTAACACAAGAAGTGCTCCGGACATGAAGTGTACCTCGTTTGACGGTTGGAGTTATCAACGTGAGAATATTGGGCTGTGCCTCAATGGTAACGGAGGGCTCACCTTTCATCAGAACCACCACGGCATCCAATTCTACCTCCAGTTTGGTGAAATTCTCAACATTAAACTTTTTGGTGATTACCTCTCCTTCACCTTCAACACATCGGTTGCAGGAGGTAAAAACCAAAGTTAAAGCGATGAGTGCAGCGAAGATAAAAAATGGTGTACTTGTTGATTTCATTTGGTTGCGCAGTTTATTATTTTTAGCAAACATAGCTAAATTCGATGTATCTACTTAGAAACTGTCTAAGTTTTTCTTGTTGGTAAAACATATGGGCAGGAAAGGTCATTTCAGCACGATTGTATCGTCCCATCCGGGACGAAATAAATGAAAAAGATTATCCATCTACCCATATTTGGCTCCTAACGGAGCCCAAAAATAAAATTTAGACAGTTTCTTACTTTGGGCATAAAAAAAGAAAACAATGCAAGTACACTCACCTGCATTGTTTTCAATGGAAAAATAATCTTAATTAATTTTTACATTTTATTGGTCATCTTAATCAAATTCAGTGCACTACCTGCTTTAAACCAATCGATTTGATTTTGGTTGTAGGTATGGTTGGCCTCGATTTGATGAGAAGTCCCATCGGCATGGTGCACCACAACGGTGAGTGGCTTACCGGGTGCAAAAGAAGTTAAACCAAGCACATCAAAAGTATCCTGTTCCTGAATAAGGTCGTAATCGGCTTTGTTGGCAAATGTGAGTGCCAACATACCTTGTTTTTTCAGGTTGGTTTCGTGGATTCGGGCGAAAGAGCGCACCAGCACCACCTTGGCTCCCAGAAATCGTGGTTCCATGGCTGCATGCTCTCTTGAAGACCCTTCGCCATAGTTTTCGTCGCCAATAATTACGGAACCCATACCGGCATCTTTGATGGCTGCAGCCACGGTAGGAACAGGTTCGTAAGCTCCGGTAAATGGATTGCGTGTGGCATTGGTGAATTCATTGAATTCGTTAACGGCACCGATGAGCATATTTTGTGAAATATTTTCCAGATGTCCGCGGAAACGGAGCCATGGACCTGCCATCGAAATATGGTCGGTGGTACACTTTCCTTTGGCTTTGATAAGCAGTTTAAGCCCCTGATAATCTTTGCCATCCCATGGTTTGAAAGGCTCCAGCAGTTGCAATCGATTCGATTCGGGATTTACAATCACCTGAATTTTACTTCCGTCTTCGGCAGGCGCCTGATATCCGGCATCTTTTACATCAAAGCCTTTGGGAGGATAAACCACGCCAACAGGTTCGTCCAGCATTACCTTTTCGCCATCTTCGTTGATAAGATAATCGGTAAGTGGGTTAAAATCAAGCCTTCCGGCTATGGAATAGGCCATCACCATGTCGGGTGAAGTTACGAAAGCGTGGGTATTGGGGTTTCCATCGTTGCGTTTGGCAAAGTTGCGGTTGAAGGAAGTAACGATGGAGTTCTTGTGTCCATCTTTCACGTCATCGCGCGACCATTGTCCGATACAAGGACCACAAGCATTGGCCAGTACCACGGCGCCCAATTGTTCAAAATCGTCGATAAGTCCGTCTCTTTCAATGGTGTATCGTACCTGTTCTGAACCGGGAGTTATCAAAAGACTACTTTTCACTTTCAGTTTTTTGGCTTTGGCCTGTCGAGCAATGGAGGCTGCCCTGGTGATGTCTTCGTAGGAGGAGTTGGTACACGAGCCGATGAGGCCTGCTTCCATCTTTAATGGCCAGTCGTTTTTGATGGCTGTTTCGGCCATTTGGCTTACGGTGGTTCTTAAATCAGGCGTAAAAGGACCATTTAAAGCGGGTTCTAACTCGCTCAGGTTGATGTCGATAACCTGGTCGAAATATTTTTCAGGATGTTGATATACTTCTGCATCTCCAGTTAGGTCGTTGGCGATGGTGTTGGCCAAAAGGGCGATATCTTCACGTCCTGTCTGACGGAGGTATTCGGCCATACTTTCGTCATAACCAAAGGTAGAGGTGGTGGCGCCAATTTCGGCTCCCATATTACAAATGGTTCCTTTTCCGGTGGCCGACAGGCTAATGGCTCCTTCGCCAAAATATTCCACGATGGCACCGGTTCCTCCTTTAACGGTGAGGATGTCAGCAACTTTCAAGATAATATCCTTAGGCGAAGTCCAGCCACTAAGTTTGCCGGTTAACCGTACACCTATGATTTTGGGGAATTTAAGTTCCCATGGCATATCCGCCATCACATCAACGGCATCGGCGCCGCCAACGCCAATGGCCAGCATGCCCAAACCGCCTGCATTGGGGGTGTGCGAATCAGTTCCAATCATCATCCCACCGGGAAAGGCATAGTTTTCGAGAACCACCTGATGAATAATTCCGGCACCCGGTTTCCAGAAGCCAATGCCATATTTGTTTGATACAGAAGCCAGAAAATCATAGACTTCCTTGTTGGTGAAGTCGGCCTGTTCCAAATCTTGTTGAGCACCCGATTTGGCTTGAATTAAATGATCGCAATGCACGCTCGATGGAACGGCAGCCTTTGGTTTACCGGCTTGCATAAACTGCAGCAAAGCCATTTGCGCTGTGGCGTCTTGCATTGCCACGCGATCAGGACGGAAATCAACATATGAGTTGCCGCGTTCGAAGGATTGTTCGGGCAATTGACCGTCCAGATGGGCGTACAGAATTTTTTCTGTCAGCGTCATGGGTCTGTTCAACAAAGTGCGGGCGGCTTTCACACGACCCGGAAATTTTTCGTAAAGCGATTTGATCATTTCAATATCGAAAGCCATAGTGGTGTTTTTTTAGAGGTATTTTCAATAAATTTTCGTCCGTTGAAACGGAACGCAAATATACGAAAATCCATTGTTTAAAATTAACAAGCCATGAAAACCAACGGACTATTTATTTTGCTTTCCAGATAATTGGCATGATTGGAGAGGAACAGTAAAACAAAATCCGACCTATGGGAAAACAAAAACTTGCAAGAATAGACCATTGGAGCTTCCGCTCAGGTTACTCTCCCTTCCGGTAAAATACTTTACCCACCCGTTGAATGTGCTCCTTCAGGCTTTCTATCACGTCCATCCAGGATTGACCTTTAGAGATAAGACCTTTGTTTCCATCTGATATCAGATTCCATCTCATTTGGTCGAAAAATTAGTACCTATCAAATACTTACTCAAATTCAATTTCTCCTATCAAGGATACAATTCTTGGTGAATCAGAAATCTTGTACATAACCAACTACTTTTTTCAGATTTCCGAAATATTTGTCATACGGTTACAACCCCCACCCTTTTCACCTGTCTTTATTATTGAATCGAAAAAATCCAAAAACTGATTAACATTTTTTGGAATACCAAATCATCCATTTTTAATTAACATCTTTTTAAAGAACTGTATGTCAGTATCTAACAGAATTATTATGATGACAAAAAACCAACAAAAGAGGTGGAAATCACCGGTTAACTACTTGTTTTTCACCATATTTATGATGCTTGGACTGAACCTGTTTTCGGCCAATTACTCACAAACGGTACGTGGTTACGTGGTGGATCAGGAAACCAAGGCTCCGCTATTTGGGGTCAACATCCTGATCATCGACACCGATCCTCCACAGGGTGCTTCCACCGATGAATCGGGATATTTCAAAATTGAAAATGTGCAGGTGGGTCGTATTTCGTTGCGGTTGTCGTGCATGGGTTATGAAACCCGAACTGTTTCCAATGTGCTTGTGGGCACCGGAAAGGAAGTGATTTTGAATTTGGAGATGCAAGAGTCGTTGATAAATCTGGATGAAATTGAAATCTCCGGTGCTGCCGAAAAAGGCCGCGTAAACAACGAAATGTCGCTACTAAGTTCACGTCAGGTAACCGTGGAGGAAACCCAGCGGTTTGCAGGGTCGTTGGACGATCCCTCGCGCATGGTGTCGGCATTTGCCGGAGTTACGAGCGACCCCATGGGGAACAACGACATCGTGGTACGCGGCAATTCGCCCAAAGGTATCCTATGGAAACTGGAGGGCGTGGACATTCCCAACCCCAATCATTTTAGCGATGAAAGCACCACCGGTGGCCCCATCAATGCCCTGAGCAGCAACATGCTGGCCAATTCAGATTTTTATACCGGTGCCTTTGCTCCCGAATACGGCAATGCCATCTCCGGGGTTTTTGACGTACGTCTTCGCACCGGCAACAACGAAAAGCCCGAATACACGGTTGGGTTGGGTGCTTTGGGCGTTGATTTGGCAGCTGAAGGACCATTCAGTAAGGGGTATGGAGGCTCATATCTGTTCAATTACCGCTACTCTTCGCTGGGATTACTCGACAATTTGGGAGTGGTTGACTTCGGGGGAGTTCCCAAGTACCAGGATTTATCATATAAAGTGAATCTTCCTTCCAAAAAAGCAGGTACATTCAGCTTATTTGGTCTTGGTGGAAAAAGCGCGCTTAACGACGACAACAGCGACCGCACCGACGTCGTTCGCGAAAAATCTACCTACACGGCACACATGGGAACCGCCGGACTCAATCATTTTTATCTCGTTGGACAGAACAGTAGCCTGAAAACATCCATCAGCATCTCGGCAAACGGCAGCCAATACAAGGAGGAAGAACTTAAGGAATCCGACATGATTGAAACAGGTAATGGCCACTGGAATAAAACCACCTACCGAGGAGCCATGACCTACAATCAAAAAATCAATAACAAACACTTTTTGATGATCGGTTTAAACTACGACCATTATGTGTATGATATGAGCTCAGACTATTTGGATAGCCCTGCCAACATTTGGAAAAATGCCATCGAACTTCAAAACGACGCCGGCCTACTTCAGAGCTTTGTTTCATGGAAATACCGCATATCCACTCAGTTAACAATGGTATCAGGACTCCATTACACCCGGTTTATGTTGAACAATGCTTCATCACTGGAGCCACGATTGGCCCTCAGTTGGCAATTTACACCAACCCAAAGTCTGAGTTTGGGATTTGGACAACATAGCATGGTGGAAAGTATCGTTACCTATTATCATACCATCTACGACGAAAATGGTGTGGCTTCGCAACCCAACATCAACCTGGATTTAACCAAGTCAACACACTATGTACTGGGCTATCAAAACCGTTTGACCGAAAAATGGAATTTCGGGGCTGAAATCTATTACCAACAATTGAGTCACGTTCCGGTGGAAGACATCGACACCAGTTATTATTCACTTATCAATGAATCGCATGGGTATGTTGACAAAGCGTTGGTAAGTGAGGGAAAGGGGTACAATTACGGATTGGAGCTTACCCTGGAACGGTATTTTTTCAACAGCTATTATGTGATGATTACAGGCTCGTTGTACAATTCGCAATATCAGGCCAAAGATGGAAAATGGCGCAATACGAGGTATAATGGAAATTACGCTGCCAATTTGTTGGTTGGAAAAGAATTTCGGATTGGAAAGGTGGAAAAAGGAAACAAACTGAGTGTAAATGGTAAATTGCTCGTTACCGGAGGCAACAGGTATTTGCCGGTTGATTTGGAGGCCTCCCGATTGGAAGGAAACACGGTGTACCAAACAAGTCGGGCCTACGAAAATACGCTTGGAAATGTTTTTCAAACGAACCTTACCGTGAGTTATTCCATCAACCGTCCCCGTGTGCGACATGAGATTTTTCTGGATTTGTACAATGTGTTCAACAACCAGGCACCCATCGAAGAATACTATGATAAATACAGGGATGAGGTGGCCACTTACAATCAGCTCAACATGATTCCGAATATTATGTACAAGCTACATTTCTGATAAAATACTTATGCAGAAAAGGTAGAGAAGCACAACGAAACACCACGAGGGTGGCCCATTGGCCACCCTCGTGGTGTGAACAAGCCATCGTACTACCCAAGATCGAATGCAGAGGCCCAAAAATTGTCAACCGGATATGTTATTCCTCAACAAAGGTGATATTTTTGGCTTTAGCTTGCGCTTTTACTGCCGTTACAATGGCTTTATCCAGCATGTTACCGGATTCCTCTTGTTGCTTTTTGGCCACATATTCCTGACGTTTGGCCGAATATTGGGCAATTTCCTGACTTATTTTTTCGCGCTCAAGCTTTTTCTTTTGGATATAGTCGGCTTTTTGCTGCGCCGACATTCCTTTCATTTCATCCGGAAGGGCTTCTTCGGCAATTTCGGCTATTTGAAATTCGTCTTCTTCGCTGGCATCCACCAAATCCCACTGGGTATTGTTATAGGTTTTTTTGCTTTTGGAAGCCACACGACTAATGGCTGCATCCATGTTTAACTGGACTGCATTGGCATCCTGTTCTGCCTGACGTGATACCCTGGCGTTCCCTTCGGCACCGTATGCCACATAGGTTTTGTTGAGTTGTTGGTTTAGTTCCATGATCTTGTCATCGTAGGGCGATTTCACGTACCTGTAAGAACAATCCTGATCGATATTCATGTAATCGCCTCTTCCCAGTGTTGCGCCGTCTTTCCAATAAGTATTCACTCCTTCCTGAAAATCTCCGCAAAAGATAGTGTTGACGGAGATGTCGCTTTGGTACGCCATACGGCACGCATCCCTATAGTTGACGTTTCCTTGGTCGAAGGGCTCATTTCCTGCTATAAATATCATTTTCAGGTCATTGGGACGGTCACCCCAATCAAGCGCTTTAACCGAGTTTTGAATAACCTGGCCACAATACTCGCTTCCCCCATCGGTTTTCAGAGCGAAGAGTTTTTCGGAAATCAGGTCTAAGTCTCCGGTAAAGGGAGTAACTAACCTGATGTACCCTTCACGCATGGAAAGGCGATCGTTTCCGTACTCGTACAAAGCAATTTCAAGGGAGGGTATCCGGCCATCGCAGCGCGCATCCGACAATTCGTTTACCACACTCCAGAGTTGCGCTTTGGCTTGATCGATCAATCCATCCATACTATTGCTGGTGTCAAGAATTAATGCTACTTTAATGGAGGTATTCGTTTGAGCTTGCCCACTGAACATCCAGAACAGCATGCTGATTACCAATGATATTTGAATTTTTTTCATATGGATAGATTATTGATTCACCGATTGAATCCAAAAGCCATGCCATACATTGAATTATATCTTAAAAAAATTGGCGGGAATATTAAAGTTAAAAAGCGTGATCTCAGGAATATTTTCTTCAAGTATGTTTATGTCAGCCGCCAATAAAGGGCAAAAGCAAAAAAACCCACAATCAAGGTGATGTAAGCATAATACGCTATTTTGCTTTCAAAAACCTTTCTACTTTTAGAATGAGTAAGTTTTACCTTGACATCCGGTTTTGTCCAATTGAATATTGGCAAAACAACCAAACCCAGAAAAACAATGGATGCTAACCATGCCCAATAACCTCCGACTAAGGAAAATGCTGTGATGATAAGCGTACCCAACATCCACGGACGGATAAAAACTAATTTTAAATAGGTTTCTCTCTGAGCAGTGTACCTATGGCCGGGGGCAGTTTTCAAAAACATATGTAGCCAAAAAGGACGAAAGAAGATGGCCAGAGCCACTGCTACCACGGCTATTGCCAAACGAATTTTTACTGACATAAACATATTGCTGAAGGCATATCCAAAATCTGAATAAAAAAACACGCCGATCAACATGCCCATGGGAAAGGCGTTAAGCAGAAAAAAAGTAAACCAGGTAACCATCAATCGTGGCCTCCAGGCCAACCAGGTATTTTTTATGAGCACCCTCAAAAGATACATTCCCAACAAAAATCCGGTAGCAGGACCTACAGAAAAAACATAAATAATTTTCCAATCAGACCAATTTCCCGGAGCCGGAGGACCAAACAAATTGCCAAACGGGTGATACAAATAGCCAATATTAAAGTGGCGCATCATCAAGGTTTCCTGAGCATTGAACAGAAACCTCATAATCAAGGCAATTAAAACAAAAATAAATGTTGACAAAAGCAGAAAATCTCGCTGCTTTTTTTTGGGAAAATTGAGATCATCCATAGCAATAACAAATTAACAAAACCAAAATGGTTAGAGTAATTTTAGAGCTCTGGGCAAAAAATTGCCATGGAACCACAAATGTATAAAAATCTTTTAGAAACTGATCATTTCATAGAAAAATTAAGCCCTTCGTGTTGTTTCAGATACAAATTCACCCTATTTTTTTGTTAATTATTGGTTAACCGATCGCAACTTCTCACCCTGAATTGGTTAATAATCCCTATTTTAGCCCGCAAATTCGATTCAATTCACGTCTATCAACGCCTTTTAATACGTTTTTACATGACAACGATAAAAATTCCCATGCTGGTGATGCTTTCCCTATTATTCTGGGGAACTTCAGGTCTTTATAGTCAAAACAACGGTGCCATGAAAGCCGGAACCCACGGCATGCTGAGCAAACCGGTTTATGTTCCAAGTTTGGCGAGTCAATTAGAAAATGGTACTTTCAAAGCCGTCGACCCCAATCAATCTCCTCAATTGGGTCCGGAGAAGCAACGTGGTGCCAATATCACCGTTCCCGGCAAAGGACTTCCTATTGCAGGAGATGCGCTTGTTGCCAATCAAATCAACAGTAAAAAACGCAGTGGTAAAGAACCGTTGTTGGTGTTTGATGCCAACACCGCCATTTTCACGCCCTCGGATCCTACAGGGGCTGCGGGGCCCAACCACTTTATCGGGGCATGGAATGTGGGATTCAGGATTTACGACAAGGAAGGAAACCCGCTCACACCCACTGCTTCGTTGAGTACATTGTTTCCCGGTAATGGTGCCGGCGACCCCATCGTATTTTATGATGCCCAGGCCGACCGGTTCGTCATCACCGAATTCGACCACTCACCCAATGGTTTTAACATGGCAGTTTGTCAAGGCTCCGATCCTGTTAACGACGGGTGGTATATTTACACAACGGGGTTCGAAACAGGTCAATTTCCTGATTATACCAAATTTTCGGTATGGTCGGATGGTTACTATGTAACGGCCAATATAGGTGCAACTAACAAGGTGTTTGCCGTGGAGCGCACCGAGATGTTGCAAGGCCATGATGCACAATTTGTTGGCTTTCCCCTGCCGGGTATTACGACTTCCGGTTTTTACAGCCCTCAGTTTTTTAATGTAACGAACGACGACCTGCCACCGGCAGGCGGCGCCACCGTTGTTTATATGCAGGATGATGCCTGGAGTGGTGTAGTTAACGATCACTTAAAGCTATGGACCGTGAACGTTGATTGGGACGACATCACCAATTCCACCATTTCCGCTCCCATTGAAATCCCAACCACACCTTTTATCTCCG
Source organism: Bacteroidales bacterium (assembly GCA_963676875.1). Taxonomy (GTDB): domain Bacteria; phylum Bacteroidota; class Bacteroidia; order Bacteroidales; family F082; genus UBA6244. Next base: position 4,164,520 of record OY781436.1, on the reverse strand, counting down.
TGTTCGATGGAGGATCGTTTAATAATGTTCCACAGCCATCCGGACCCGATCAGGATGTATTGCAGGCTACCATTATGAACCAGGCCCAATATCGCAGGTTTCCGGGCTATAATTCGGCTATCTTCAATTTTGTTGTGGACACCGAAGGTTCTTCGGCAGAGCTGGCCGGAATCCGATGGTTCGAACTACGTCAGGATGCCGATGGCGAACCCTGGACAATTTATCAGGAAGGAACCTACATTTCTCCTTACAATAACAAACACGCTTTTTCGGGAAGTATGGCCATGGATGGTTTGGGAAATATCGGCATGGGCTATACCACTGTGAGCTCTAACGAAAAAATTGCCATTTACTATACAGGTCGTTATGCCTCCGACCCTTTGGGACAGATGACTATTGATGAAACACTTATCGCGCAAAGCACCTCCAACAATTCATCCAACCGACTGGCCGACTACGTGCAGCTTTCTCTCGATCCTGCCAACAACAAAACCTTCTGGCATATTGCCGAATATTTTAAAAATAACCAGCGAACAGATGTGGTGGGTGTATTTCAAATTGCCTCCGATTTTACACATGATGTGGGAGTTGTAAGTATCGACCAACCGGAAAACGGAGCTTTGAGCGATACCGAACCCATCACCATTACCCTCTTTAATTATGGCGAAGAAGAGCAAACGAATATCCCCGTGAGTTACACCATCGACGGGGGCGCGCCTGTTAACGAAATCTTGCCGGGTCCGGTGGCCACCGGAAATGAAATTCAATTTACCTTCAGCACACCTGCCGATCTAAGCCAGGTGGGAAGTACCTACCTCATTACGGCCTATTCCGACTTGTTGAACGACGAATTATCCGACAACGACACCATTACGAAGGAAGTGGTTTACCTCTACCCAAATGATATCGGTGTTACAGGCGTCCTCTCCCCTGTTTCAGGAAGCGGATTAACCACCGACGAGATAGTTTCGGTCAACATCAGCAATTTTGGCACTTCAACCCAATCTGATTTTGAAGTCACTTACGTTCTGAACAACACCACTGTTACCGAAGTGGTTCCGGAGCCATTGGACATGCAAAACCCTGTTGATTTCACCTTTAGCCAAACCGCCAATATGATGGCATTGGGAACCCATCCACTTACGGTATATACCTCACTATCAGGAGATGTCAACACCCAAAACGACACCCTCACGGTGGAAGTAGTCAATACGCTGTGTCAGCCTGAGTCGTACTGCTTCGGAGGTTCCGGAATATTTGATTTCAGGCTGGGCACCATCAACAATCCCACCGAATGCTCCGATATGGGCTATGGCGATTATACAGCGTTGATGACGGAATTGGAAGTAAACAGCACCAACGACCTCACCATGGTGACCTACTATGGAAATCAATACGTTAACGTTTGGATAGATTTTAACGACAATTTTGTGTTTGAACCCGATGAAATTGTAATAAATAACTACCTCATGGCTCCCGGAATGAACGGAGGATATTACGAAGAAACCATGCCTTTGATGATCCCTGACGGTGCCCAAACAGGCGAACATATCCTACGTGCCAAAACAAATAATGGAAGTCCTGTTCCTGAAGATGCTTGTCGGGGAACCGACAAAGGTGAAACCGAAGACTATACCGTAAACGTGGTGATGCATTTAGGCATGGAAAACAATCCTTGGGAGCATACCGAGATGGTGGTTAAAACACTGGGAAACAACCATTATGAAATTTCGCTGACCAATCCTGACATTAATGAGACGCTCCTCATCAACCTGCACAATGTGCTGGGGCAAAAGCTGGTGGAAAACAGAGTTCAGAATATCAATGGTAACTACACCTATTTTCTCGACATGTCCTATGCCAAACCGGGAGCCTACATCATTAGGCTCGGAAATTCTCAATACGGAAAGGTGAAGCGGATTCTGGTTCAATAAATCGCCTAATATCCAAATTATTACGACCATGAGCAGACTTGTTTCATGGTCGTTTTTTTTGGTGACAGCAATGCGCTGTCCGCAATAATTACACGAAAGTTCCGCTCAATGTGTTACCACAGTAAACTTCACACTGACGGAGGTGCCGGTTTCATCCACAACCGTAAGTCGGTGATCTCCGGGCTTTGGCGTCAGGGCCAGTTGGTGAATATCCCTGGTTGCGCCAACAAATTCATCATCCAGGTGCCAGAACACCTCGCTTGACGGTTCGCGGTGCCCAATTTGCATCACCACCTTTTGCAAATAGCCATCGGAACCCCGGGGTACCAAAAGTGTGGCACCGGGTACGGGATAAATGAATTTCATCCTGTCCGGTTCGCCCGACTCGCTGCAACCCGGCTTCCATGGCGGCATTCCCCGATACAGCGGATGATCTTTTCGGTAGTACCATTCTTGAATCGGTGGCAAAACAAAGCAATCGTATGGAAACAATTCGGATGGCAAAGCACAGTTCATATTCAGCCGGTATTGCCTCAAACTATCCGTAAACACCCGTTGATGATAAGGACATTGCGAACTGCGCAAACCGGATGCTGTTACCAGAATGGTATCTTGCTCATGACAATAGGGTCCGGCCATGTAGCCACTTTGGTGGCAAACAGCAAGCGGAAAAAGCTCGTCGTAGGGAGGATAAAATTTCGATTTTGAATCCAATTGCCTGATAACATCGAACATGATGGGTGCTGCCGACGAAGTACCTGTAAGTCCATTTCTTCCTTCCCCATCGGCATTGCCAACCCACACCCCTACCACATAATCGGCTGTGGTTCCGATGGCCCACGCATCACGAAACCCATAGCTGGTTCCCGTTTTCCAGGCCAGATTTTTAGAAGAAGCAAATTGCTCCCACCCTACTTCCGTTTCAGGACGATTGACCTCTTTCAATGCTTTGTAGGTCAACCAAATAGAAGCAGCATGTAAGGGAATATCACTTGTTGGATGAGGCTCCTTATCGTAACCATTTTCATTAACAATTAACTGAGGTTGTTGGTATTCCATCCCTGTATATTTCCCATAATATTTATCAAAGTTAATCACCGTTCGGGCCATTCCGGCATACATTCCCGAGAGCTCCCAAAGAGAAGCCTCTCCGCCACCCAAAATCATGGAAAGCCCATAATAACTTGCCGGTTTGTTAAAGGTAGTGATGCCAACTTGCTTCATTAAATGCAAAAATCTGGCCTGACCATAATCGCGCACCATGAAGATGGCAGGGACATTTAGCGATCGCGACAAAGCCTGTGAAACGGGAACTGCTCCTGAATAATGGTTGTCGAAATTGGTGGGGTGATAGTTGTTGTAATAGCTCGGAATATCGGCAACCAGGCTGTTGGGCAACAACATTCCATCTTCCTGCATGGCTGCATAAAGCAATGGTTTTAAAATACTTCCGGTAGATCTGACGGCCCTGATCATATCAACAGCTTGTTGGCGGTTTTTAGCATCGGTGGGGGTTGTGTTTCCCACGTAGGCCACAACGCGGTTGTCGGGTACCGATATCACCAATACGGCAGCGTTGTCGATACCATTTTGAGCGAGTTGTTGGTGATGCATGGCAACCAGTTTACTCACCAGCTGTTGGATACGAAACTCTATTTCCGTTTCGACGCGCTGACCCTGGTGGTAGATCATACAAAAGTCCACCAACTGAGGAGCTCTGTCGGGCAATGGAATGGGTTTTTCGGGCAGGGGTTCCAATCGTGCTGTAATGCAGGTCAGGCTGTCCATTTCGCCATCTTTAAAAAGTCGCCAAAGGAGGTTGTTACGCTTTTCCAACAAAAGGTCTCTGTTTTTTCCCGGATTTATTAAGGATGGGGCATTGGGAAGTACCGCCAATGTTGCAGCTTCGGCCCAACTCAACTGATGTGCCGAATGACCAAAATATCGCCAGGCAGCGGCCTCCACTCCCACCACATTTCCACCCATGGGGGCATGGTCGGTAAAATATTGAAGGATTTCATTTTTGGAACACCGTAGTTCGAGGGCTTCCGCCAAAGTCAGTTCCTGAATTTTTTCCCATAAAGTGCGCGATTGACCTTTGCGCGAAAGGCGTATCACTTGCTGTGTTATGGTGCTTCCGCCCCGCACCACCTCTCCCGCTTTCAGGTTGTCTGCCAGGGCATCAACCATGGAAAAAAGGTTAAATCCGGGATGACGATAGAAATACCGATCTTCAAACAAGAGCAAAGCCTCCCTGAACTTCTCGGGTACCGTGTCAGCCGACGGAAAACGCCATTGTCCATCGCTGGCAATGCGTGCACCCAACAGATGTCGATTGTGGGTAAATACCACGGTGGCATAGGGATCGTTGAACAAGGGTTGGGGAAGCAACATCCATCCTACAAGAAACCATAGCACAAAAGCCAGGCATAAACCCACCAGCCACCGGGGAAGTTTTTTTATGCCTCCCCCAATTCGTTTAAAAAATTTGAATACCAAACCCATGGATACTTTTTACTCAACCTCTGCAAATACCCTTTTACTAGTTTCTTTTTACAACAGATACCCATCCACCCCCGCGGGCAGCTTTAATCTGATTGTTGTACATGGCCTCACAACCGGTGGTTGGCATGATATAGGTTCCTGCATAGGTGGCATGCAACAACACAAAAAACTCCTTCACCTCCGATGAAGCCAGATCGAAAAACACATCCACACCATCGTCTTTGATGTCGAGATAATCGTAGCGGCTGTTTTTAAAGCTGGTTCCCACATCAAACAAACGTGTGTTGATAATTTCCCAGCCCGAGGGCAAATTAACCGACAACGCCATATTTTCAACCTTACCAAACAAACGCGAATTTCGAACGGTAACTTTTACATAAAAATCTTGTCCCTGAGTTAGTTTGGTGGGATTGATGGCGTGGTTGTCCATGTCGTAATAGGTCAAATCCAACCACAAATTATCTTCAACGTGAATTTCTCCGGCAGGCTCCGGGATTCCTGAAGCAGTGAAGGTTACAAACAAATCTTTGGTGGATTTGTTGAACACCTGAACCGGTACCTCAGTGCTTGCGTCCAGACTATCTGTTACCAACACATTCGGGGTGGTTTGGTTCCCGGATTGATATTTTCCATGGATGTAGGCATATTTCAAAGGGGTGTCCGCCGGTTGATTCCCTACAAACTGGGCAACAGCATACAGGGCAAAAGCAGTGGTCTGGGTACTCAACCAATCGGGACTTCCCAGCTCTTTGGCTAGCCGTTCAAACAAAATAAAAGCTGTATTTTGGTCATCAAGAAGTAAATAGGTCATGAGTAAGAACGATTGATCGCGCACATCAGAGCCATATCCATCTGAATAAGCATACGGATATCTCTCTCTGTCTGGAGTTATTCTTTTCAAAAGATTCTTCGCCATTTCCGTTTGACCAGCCAAGGCATAGGCCGCAGCCAGATGCACCAAGGCCTGCGACGACAAGTCTTTCAACTCCGACATCCTGTTCATGGCACCCAAAGCAGGCCGATGAGCCAAAGCGAGGGTATAAAGACGATAGGCCTGATTGGCATCACCGGTATAACCTTTCATAAACCGTTCTGACATCCAGCTGTTGGCCATGCTCGTTTGATATTTGATCCATTTATCGACCATGGTTTGCGAAACCGGATACCCTTGATCCATGGCCAATACAATGAAATTGCCCACATAACTGGTAATCCAGTCATTTGCCTGATACTGTCCCGGCCAGTAAACAAATCCCCCCGACGACTGCTGACGCTGGCCTAATTTGGTTAAGGCTGACATCATGTTGCGTGCCAGATTTTCTTTTTGAGTTTTGGTCAGCGTAGTGAAGCGTTCCAGAAATAATTGAGGAAATACAGCCGAAACCACCTGTTCGGAACAACCATAGGGATATCGAGATAAATAACCCAGGCGTTTTTCCAAATTGATGGGGAATATGCCCGAAAAGGTTACCTCCAGTTTGCGGGTATCGGGCAGCCCCACACTTGGGGGTTGGTATGTGGAATCGGCACCGGGCAACAAGCGATGGTGTTGGGTAATGGTGACCACCGGATTTGGATTACGTACCTGCAATTCCACATCGTAGTAGGCCGATTGGTTGCCGCTGCTTACCTCCACATGTATGGTTCCTAATCCCTGCAAATCGTTCACTTTCAACTCAATCCAAGCCAATTGCTCACCCTGCTTTTTGAAGGTAAGATTTTTTTGAGGACTATCACACCGAAAGAAATCGTTGGTTGTTACCTTCACTTGTACCTCTTTTATTTGGTCTTCCATGGCAAAAACAGACACCGGCATGTTGATGGTTTCTCCGGGACAAAGCACCCGTGGCACGGTCGCCAGCACCATCAAAGGTTGTTTTACGGTCAAGGTTTTGTGTTTGGCACCAAAGGAATTTTTATCAGCAGCCACCACCATCACCCGCACCGAGCCAATATAATTGGGCATATGCAGTGTATGTAGGTCTTCTTGTCCGGCATTCAAGGTAAAAGGTCCCATAAAAGTGACGACCGGTTTGAAACGGTTGGCTTTTTTATCGCCGTTTTCCTGATCTTCTTCCGATCCGTCACCACCCACGGCGATGGTGTTCAGGATTCGACCTCCGAAGGCACCCAAAATTTCATCATAGTCGTCCCAGGTTTTTATGGCCAGCGCTTCTTTGGCAAAAAACCAGGCATGGGGATCGGGGGTTTTGAAATTGGTGAGATCCAACAGTCCATCGTCCACCACGGCCAGCGTATAGGTCATCTTACGTTGATTTTTCTCCGTAACCCGAATGGTGTAATCCGAGTTGGGTTTTATGCTTTCCGGTGATTCAATTGTCGGAACAAGTACCGACTCGGGGTTGTCCACCGTGATATTGGCCAAACCATACATGCGTACAGGCAAGTCGTTAACACTCTGACTGTAAGGTTGCAACACACGAACCGAAGCATACACGTTGGGAACCATGCGATCGGTGGCCACAAAACTAACCACCATTTCCTTTTTCCCGGCGGTTTGTTGCCAGCTTTGAAGAATGGTATCAGCACTTTCGATGCTCACTTGCAATCGGGCATTGGGTGGCAATTCCATGGTGAGGTACACCGAATCGCCCACCTCATATTTTTCACGATCGGTACTGACACTCAGGTGAGAAACATCTCCGGGAGCTTCACGCTGATCGCGACTGTAATAAGATGGCCAATCCATGTAGAACTTAACTCCGGTGGCATGCCCCCCCCTGGGATCAGAAATTTCAGCATAATACCAGCCCCACGACGGATAATGCAAATCAACGGAGAACTGCGCCTTACCATCCTTTGAATCAATGGTTTGAGATAGTATCTTGTCGTTGTAATGACTGTTGAGATATCCGGCCAGATTGGAACCTCCACCATTGCCATACCACCAGCTCCATGAGAGCTTGTACACGCTAACTTCCAGGCCTTTGACTGATACAGGATTACCCAATTCATTCACGGTGGCCACCTCAAATTCAACGGGCTTATCCACCTCCAGATAATCGGCACCTTTGGGAACTTCGGGAGATTTTACACCCACGTAAGTGCTGAAAGGCGAGTAAGTCATTCGTTTTTGATTTACACTGAAATCACCCCCTTTTTCCATGACTTTGGTAAAGAAACTCACACCAATCATTCCCGGTGCATTGGTAGCTGAAGGCAGGTTGATATCGAAATCAGCATGACCTTCCTCATTGAGTTTGCCGCTAAAAACAGTTTTTGTTTCAGGATAAAAATTTCGGGAAGGAGAGCTAAAATGATAGCCATAATAACCGTCGAAATGAGTGGCCTTTGGTTTGAAAGTTGCCTCTACCACCGCTTCAAATCCGGAAGCCGGCCCTCCACTCAGCCAACGTGAAATGATTTCACCCTGATCGTTCTTCTTGGAAAGTAAACTGTCGGCAAAACTAAGTTCGATTTTGAGCCTGTTGGGTTTGATATTTTCTATACGCAACGGCTTGGTAAATAGGGCATTCCCCATTTTAGCCGTGGCATAATACAGACCTGTTTCGGCATCCGATGAGGTTGTCATGGCGAATGTGTAAAAACCATTTTCGCCTGTGGAAACGGTTTTGGTTTGCACCACTTTACCTTTGGGGTTGGTAAGTTCCATCGTAACAGGGTGATTATCGGGAAGTTTACCCGATTTATCTTCCACTATCAGGGTCAGGAACAAGGTATCGCCCGGTCGCCAAACTCCGCGTTCTCCATAAAGATATCCTTGCAAACTTCCCTGTCGGCTTCTGCCTCGGGTGTCAAATTTGGCGTAGGAAAGGGCCTGACCGTCATCTATTTTCAAATAAGCCGATTCCTTGCCCTTGGTTGCCACCAAAAAACCCGGTGAAGATTCCCGCGGAAGTGCAATCATGGCCATTCCTTCACCATTGGTAATCGACTGGGCGAGAAGCTGCTTCTGGAATCCATACACCTGAATTTGCACCTGGGCTTCCGGCTTGGTGGTCAATATGTTATTCACCCATACGTTGAGGTTGGCGCCATTGTTTTTCACCGTAACCCCCAAATTGGAAGCAAGTATGTTTTTGGTGGCAAAATGATCGTTGTACGAATAATAAAAAGCCTGCTTGCAGGGGTTGTTCCGGTTTCGCCAGTAATAACCATCATCATCATTGGGGTCGTCCTCACAGGGATAGATAACATCGTCGCGTGCAAAGGATAGTTCTATCTGATAAATGGCACCGGGTTCGGTATTGATCAATTTGGTGAGGTCGAGGGCATAAGCCGAATAATCCCATGTATTGGATTTGGGTGCCCCCTCCAGGGTGTATTTACCTTGATAGATTTTTTCGCCCACACGGTACATTTCATAATCGCCATCAAAGCTGTTAACCTGCAAAAACTGGAGTATGTTTTGTGGAAAAATTTTTGAAATGGTGACATCCACGGCTGTGAGGTTCCTTATTTCAAAGGGTATGTTCCATCGGTCGTTTCCGGGCAAAATACTACCTTTACCCGTAAACTTTACTTCCGGCAATGCCGGTTCAAAATGAACCACTTTTTCTTCATAATCCACCAGTTTTGAACCCATTGAATTTTCAATTCCGGTGGCTATAACCAATGTTTGATCGGCGGTCATCCTGTTTTTGGGAATCACTCGAATGGTGTTATTTTCAACGGAAAGTGAAATGGGCGATTGGTCCTTAAAAAACACAAGTCCGTCAAAGGATTGGCGGGGATTAAGTGGGTCGGTAAAGGTGAGAATCACCGTTTGATCGGGAGCAGATTCGGTGGAAACAGTCAGCAATTTAAACTCCTTCAGAGTTGGCACCTCAAAATTGGTGGAATTGTGTGCTTTGCCGGACGAAGGTGTTTTCCAGGTAAGTTGTACCGATTGCGGAACCCGGGTACGTTCGATGCTGTCGATGGTAAAACTATAAATCGGGGGCAATGAGGTTTTGTCCCAGATAACCGACAACGATTTTCCATTGAGGGTAGCATCCAGCCAATTTTGGAGATGATGTGGGTCGATAACATCGGAGGCAATAATGGAGCCTTCCAACTTGTTCCATTCGAGGGAGTTGTTATTATATGGAATAAGATTTATATCTCCCAAAGTAAAATCCAACTCGATGATGTCAAACGAAAATTCCACTTTAGGAAACGATACGTCCTCATCCGGGTAAAGCTTGCTTAAATTAAGTCGTGCCTCATAGGACTTTCCGTTGGTAAGCGGCTCATCAGGAATAAAACGGATGGTTTGTCTTGAAACCAAAAACACCTTTCCGGAAATCCTCGGGCTTATATCAAACACCCCTTCTTTCAACGGCTGGTTGAGAGGCAAAGATTCTGCCACAGGAAAAGCCAGACGTGCATTTATCACCGAATTGGCAGGAATGACGCCTGTGGTATGACTCGTAACATAGTAATCAGCAGGTCTTTCAATTTTGCTTGATGATTGATTACACGACCACAATCCGGTCATGAACAAAGCTAGCATCAGCAGGATGGTCTTTTGGAAACGAGGCTTGGTTTTCATGAGGTTTTTTTTTGAATGAAAGAGATTCTCCTCTTGTCGGGTTTTCGATTGGGAAGAAAAAAGACAGGAGAGAATAATGTCGTAGTAAAATTACGTTGTATTTCTTGAAGTATTGTGAAGTGGAGAAATAAATTATTAAGAAGTTTTCATTGGCAATGGTGAGGATAAAGAGATTAGAGACAACATTAAAAACTAAACATTCCCTTGGCTTTGTCATAGTCTCACTTTGGCCCTCAGTTCCTTTGTCCCAAGTTACCCTATTTGGCAGGTAATTATAAAATACTCAAGTCTTTTCAACAAAAAAGCATAAAGTTTCGTACCTTTGCAAAATGGTATTCTGGGGTAAAGAAAAAAATAGCAATCCCCTTCAATACAGGCCTACAGCCTATTATCAGCCATATAACCCGGATTTTAAACGGTTGTGGTGAATGAATTCTCTGGGAACCACCTTCCCTATATGCCATATGCAGAGGATAAATTTCGAATAATTTGGCTTAAAAGCCACCTGAAAAGGCACTAATTTAACTGATACTAATAATTAATTTCAAATTTATGGGCAGATCGCAAGATACATTTAACAAAAAAGAAGTCAGAAACAAAAAAGAAAAAAAGAGAAAAGACAAAGAAGCCAAAAGAGCGGCTCGAAAAGACAGTGAAAAATCGGGCGACCTAAACGACATGATAGCATATGTTGATGAAAATGGAATGATTGTTGACACCCCGCCGGATCCCGATAAAAAAGCGGAAGTGGAGCTCGATAGCATCGACGTGAGTGTTCCCAAACGCGATAATATTCCCTACGACCCCATCCGCAATGGCATTGTTACTTTTTTCAATGAATCAAAAGGGTTTGGTTTTATAAGAGACCTCGAAACTCAGGAAAGTGTTTTTGTGCATGCCAACAACCTGCTCGAACCTATCAAAGACAACAACACCGTTACATTTGAAGTAGAAATGGGACCCAAAGGTCCTAGCGCCTTCAAAGTTAAACTACTCAAATAATGTTTCAAAAGGAGTATCCACTCTCCACCTATTGGATTTTTGCCTGATCTGTAAAACATGCAATAAAACATAGTTTATTCACAACCGTAAATGTTTGTGACATAATTGGTTGAAAAGGCAGGATTTGGTTGTACCTTTACCGCCGGAACCGGTGGCTTATTTGTACGCCCGTTTCAAACTATATTCTACTCATTATGATGAAAGCACATTCGTTTCACATCCCGGTACTGGGCATAGGCTACACACTTGATACTCCCCTCAAGGTTTCTCATTTTGGCATCGATTCGGCGATATCATTGGTCGACGATATTTTGATCGAAAGGTTGCGAAAAATGTATTGCGAAAAATTTGAAATTCCTTATCAGGAGATTTCCGAAAAAATAGAAGACTTCAGGGCCAAACGTATCACCTCTTATCTTAACCTGATCAACAGCCTGGCAGAGAAAAAGTTTGAAGAACTGAAAGCTGCCACGATAGAAAAAGGCCACGAACTCAAAGAATTTTATCAAATGTTGCCTGATTCCTCAGCCATTAAAGAGGATTTTAAAAATGCGGCAGCAAAGTATTTCAACTTCAACGACATCAAGGCCTGGATAAACGAAAATATGTCCAGGGGCAGCATAGATGTCAATATCATGACTAAGATTGATAAGGACAACTACGTTCAAGGGAAAAAGCTCCCTGTGGAGTTTAACGATGCCCATGCCGCCTTGCGTGGTTTCGCCCAAAGCGAGTTGAGTTCATCCATGGTACTTTCGGCCGGCATGAACCCTCGGTTGTACAGTTATCTGGAAAATTTCGATGATTTTTATCCAAATACTGAGGGTTTTATAAAGAAAAAAATCGCACTCAAGGTGAGTGATTACCGATCAGCACAAATCCAAGGCAGGTTTCTTGCAAAAAAAGGTATTTGGGTTTCAGAATTCAGAATTGAGTCGGGACTGAACTGTGGCGGACATGCTTTTGCCACCGACGGTCATTTGCTTGGCCCCATTTTGGCAGAATTTAAAGAGCACCGCGCCGAACTTACTAAAACAAATTTCGATATTCTGTCTGAAGCTTTGGTCAGAAAAAATCGTCCAGTTCCGGAAAAACAACTTTCTCTTAAAATTACCGCCCAAGGTGGTGTTGGTACTGCTGAAGAACATGATTTTTTGCTCAAACATTATGGGGTGGATTCTGTGGGTTGGGGCTCTCCATTTCTGTTGGTTCCCGAAGTCACGTCCATTGATCAGGACACCATGAATCAGTTGGTTGACGCCAAAGAAGACGATTTGTATTTGAGCAATATCTCTCCACTGGGGGTGCCCTTTAACAGCCTGAGAGGCAACACCAAAGATATTGAAAAACTATCGCTCATCGTCAAAGGAAAACCGGGTAGTGCTTGTCCTAAAAAATACATTGCCTTCGGGGGTGACGCCGACAATACGACCATGTGTACTGCCTCCAGAAAGTATCAAAACAAAAAGATTAAGGAACTCCAACAGGAAATACTTGAACCGGATACCTTTAAAACGCGGTTTGACAAGATAGTTGAAAAATCATGTATCTGCGTCGGCTTGGGCACATCCAGTCTGTTGGCCAATAACCTGGATACCAAAACCGAAGGCAAGGGAGTTTCTGTATGTCCGGGACCTAACATGGCTTACTTTTCTAAAATCATGAGTCTGAAGGAAATAACCGACCATATTTATGGGCGAACCAATATTATCTCTCGCACCGATCGTCCCAACATGTTTGTGAAAGAATTGAGTATCTACATCGATTATCTCAAAAATAAAATGGACGAAACCAAGACTTCCATGACTAAAAAACAAGAACAATATTTCCAAACCTTCGAGCAAAACCTGAATGATGGAATTAATTATTACCAGAATCTTTTTAGCGAACTGAAAGATAAATTTGAGGGCACAAAGAGTAGTATTCTTCACGATTTGGAAGTCAACCTGAAACGTCTTAAGTTGCTTAAGGAAAATGGTTAGGAACGATTAAATTTTCATTTCTCGAAAAGAAAAAAACTACCGCTTCCTTTTTATTACTTATGCATTTTTGGTGCCTACAAACTATGTCTGTTTTTTTATTTCCCAAGCCTTCGGATAAGAAAATATGAGATTCTGCTTGAATGATTAAATAATCAGGATTACACTCACACATATGTATTTTTTTATATTTTTACCCCCGTTTTGGCTTTCGCTTCAATGGAAAAAGGCGAAATTTCTGTTTTTAATATAACTCTAGCCCGGTTAATTAAAGCCAAAGTTTTTTGTATTCGAAATAATTATCGGCTGATTAAAACACTGAACATGGAAGAGTACAACCAATTATTTTCTAAAGTTGACCAATCTATTCAGTTGTTTGACCTTTTTTCCCTATCTGAAATTCAGAATCTTCAAGACATGTTTTCCGGTGCCACCGGCATGGCTTCCATCATTACAAAACCTGATGGCACTCCGCTAACACAGCCTTCAAATTTTTGTCGATTGTGCAAGGAGTTTGTCAGACAAACCCCAATAGGCAGAACCAACTGTTTCAAATCTGACGCGGTTATAGGAAAATATCAAAGTACAGGGCCACGGGTTCAGAAATGTTTGAGTGTAGGATTGAGCGATGCTGGTGCAAGCATCACTGTGGGAGGTGTACACATAGGTAATTGGCTAATTGGCCAAGTGAGAACCGAAGTGTTGGATGAAAAGAGAATTTTGGATTATGCCGATGAAATAGGTGCTAATTCCGAAGAAATGTTGTCGGCGGCCAGAGAGGTGCCCTATATGGATGAAGTACAATTTTCAAATATCGCCCAACTATTGTTTGAATTTGCCAATCAACTATCCGAAAAAGCCCACTCCAATTTACTTTTAAGAAAGCAAATCGAACTAAGCGAGCAGTCATTAAAGCTGCTGGAAAATGAAAAAGAAAAGTATAAGCTACTGGCCGAAAACAGTTCTGACGTTATTTGGACCATGGACATGGAAGGAAAATATCATTATGTAAGTCCTTCGGTATACAGGTTAAGAGGTTATACACCCGAAGAAAATCTACGTCAATCCTTTGATGAGACCTTAACTCCCCAATCAGCAGCATACATTAGTGGTTTGTTTTCGGATACCGTAAAGCGTATTATGTCAGGGGAAAGACCTGAGCCGGAAATGCTTGAACTAGAACAGCGTTGCAAAGACGGCTCCACAGTTTGGACCGAGATAAACATAAGCGGTATTTATAATGATGAAAATCAATTTATGTATTTTCTCGGCGTAACACGCGATATTTCCGAACGAAAAAAACATAAAAATATCTTAAAAAAATACAAGCAAATTGTATCAAGCACACCTGATGGAATCTCGCTTTTAGATAAGCAATACAGGTATTTAATCGTAAATCAGGCTTATGAGAGATTTGCCGGCATTTCCAGAGAAAAAATCATTGGCAAAACCATTGCCGAATATCTGGGTGAAGATTTATTTCTCTCCAACATAAAGGAAAATTTCGATCGTTGTCTGCAAGGCGAAACCATCAAATACCAGATGTGGGCAGATTATGTGGTTTTAGGGCGGCGTTATGTTGATGTTACATATTTTCCCTACACTGAAAATAACCTGGATGTTATTGGGGTTGTTGCCTTAACCAAAGATATTACTGAGCTGCAATTGACAAAGGAACATTTAATGGCCAGCGAAAACAGAAAGGCTGATATCCTGCGTGCCCTCCCCGACCTGTTGTTTCTTTTTAATCAGGATGGGGACTATCTTGAGGTATTTTCAGAAGATGACTCCAAACTTATTGTTCCCCGCGAGGAATTAGTTGGTAAAAATATCAGGGACATACTTCCTGATGAGTTTACCGAAAAAGCCATGAATGCCTTTCGCTATGCCATTGAAAAAGAGACACTGGTGCAGTTTACCTATAGCATGGAAATTGATAAACAAACAGCATATTATGAAGCACGGGTAGTACCAAACAAAGACAACAACCTGATGGCTATTGTACGTGATGTAACCCAGCAACGCATGGCTGAACGCCATCGGGATTTACAATTGCGCTACACCAAAGCCCTCAATGAAATAGCTGAAGCCATTATTGCATCAGACAACACCAACGAAATATTTTGTCATACCAATCGTATCATTGGAAATAGTCTGAATATTGATCGGTTTGCGCTTTATCATGTTTTGCCTAATGAAAACAAAATGAACGTCTTATGCCAT
This sequence comes from Bacteroidales bacterium, assembly GCA_963676875.1. Lineage (GTDB taxonomy): Bacteria > Bacteroidota > Bacteroidia > Bacteroidales > F082 > UBA6244. Next base: position 4,149,362 of record OY781436.1, on the reverse strand, counting down.
AATGAATTAAATGAGGACATGGTTTTCTCAACAAAGAGTTTGCCCAACTTCGTAAAAGCATTGCCTCAGTCGTTTGCTTTCATGCAGCAAAAAAACAAATATATTATTAGCCATTCTGACGATGTAAATAAGTACATATTAAAAGATAGAGCTCAGGACTTATTACATGAGCAACTCAAGGTGAAAAGCCTGCTATGGTATCCATTTGCCTTCGACAAAAATGGTTATTATCTATTCTTTCTGAACCAATTGAGCCAAAGGCGGAATTGGCTGGATATCGAAATTGGCTTTCTGGAGTCAGTGGCCAAACAAGTGGCCATGGCCCTGATCAAGAACAGGTTACTGGAAGAAAGAAATCAGGCCGAAAAAACCATCCGTTCCAACGAAATAACTTTTCGTACGGTTGCCGACCACACTTACGACTGGGAATACTGGTTGGGAAGTAACGATCGACTAATCTATATATCGCCTTCATGCGAACGGATTACAGGGTATTCCAGACAAGAATTTACTTTAAATCCCACCCTGTTAAAAACAATTATACACCCCGAAGACCGTGAAGCTCATGAAATGTTGTGTAAGGAAGTATCAGATAACAAACTCTTGAATCTTGTGGGTGAAATCGACCTGAAAATCATAACCAAACAAGGAGACATTAAATACATTGGCCATATTTGCCGACCCGTATTTGATGAAGATAACCAATATGCAGGCATTCGGGTTAGCAATCGCGACATCACCCTACGAAAAGCCGCAGAAAACAGATTAAAATTGCTGAATCGCGCTGTTGAACAAAGTACCGCCACAGTAGTAATTACCGACAAAGAAGGCCATATACAATATGTAAACCCCAGATTTACACAATTAACCGGCTATACATTCGACGAAATAAAAGGCAAAAACCCTCGATTCTTACAATCAGGAAACCACACCAAATCATACTACAATGAACTTTGGAAAACCATTCTCTCGGGTAACAACTGGCATGGCGAATTCCACAACATCAAAAAGAATAATGAACCTTACTGGGAGCAGGCCGTGATATCGCCCATTCTCGATGAAAAAGGCGAAATCGCTCATTTTATTGCTGTAAAAGAGGATATTACGGAAAAGAAAAAAATGCTTGAAGACCTGATAGAGGCTAAAGAGCGTGCAGAAGAAAGCGACCGACTGAAAACGGCTTTTCTGAACAATGTATCTCACGAAATTCGCACACCCTTCAACGGAATATTAGGCTTCTTATCCCTCATGACTAAAAAAGGTGTCTCCGACTTGGAGCGAGATCAATACATGGGTATTATTAACAAAAGTGCCGACCGTTTGCTGAATACTATCAATGATATTGTAGAATCCTCCCAGATTCAAACCGGGCAAACATCAGTGAAAATGACCGATATCTCATTCAGCCAAATCATCAATGAAATTTCAAATCGCTATGAAGTTGAGGCATCCAAAAAAGGTCTGTCGTTTCAGATAATCAACAAATTACCTGACCATTCAACAACATTGGTTGCCGATCGGAGCAAACTTTTATCCATTCTAAACAAGCTTATTGATAACGCTGTTAAATTTACCGAATCAGGATCTGTAAAATTGGAGATAGACCAACTGGAAAATGACTATAGCTTTTCCATTCATGATACAGGAATTGGCATTCCTCAAGAAAAACTACATACCATTTTTAACTATTTTACCCAGGTAGAACTTTCGGAAACAAAAGCTTTTGAAGGATCAGGATTGGGACTCTTTATTTCCAAAGCGTATGTGGATATGCTTGGAGGTAACATTTGGGTTCAAAGCTGCAAAAATAAAGGAACAACGTTTGCCTTCACCCTACCTATTGTTTCCTGAACAACTTGTGGCCAATGAGCTTAGCACCAACATTGTAGTGCTTTTATCCCGTTCATTGAACTAAAAAAGCGGAACCCTGAACGGAATACAAGTTTTTAATATCACTTTATGTACGAATGGTTTTTATTGTACCTTTGGGGAGGTGTTATCCATTATGTAAAATAACGCATTTTAAAAATTGGCCCCGACAATACATCAAATACACACATGCGATCTCTTTGATTGAGTGTTGGCTTGCATGCAGAACACATTGGACTTAGCATTATTGCAAGTATAAATTTATATACATATTGCCGGCTCGATAATTCTACCTATTTAATGTTTGTTCTTAGATGCAAAAATGTTTACTAACCTTCAGGACGACCATATGGAAAAAAAGTCAAATGAAATAATTATCACAGACAAAAGTGCTGATGAAATTACAACATTGGTTGCTCAAATTAGGAACGTCATTAAAATTAACAATACGCCAATGGCATGGCTACCCATTTTCCTCAATCCATCAACAAAATGAAGATGCCCAAACAAAAAGAGTTTGAAATTAACTACAAACAGTTGTTCAGCAAAATGCTTAACGGATTTGCTTATCATCAGATAGTTACCGATGATATCGGAAAACCAATTGACTATATTTTTCTGGACGTAAATGAAAGTTTCGAGAGGCTTACCGGATTAAAAAAGAAAAGCATCATAGGCAAACGTGTTAAAGAAGTTATTCCCGGTATTGAAAACGATTCTTCCGATTGGATTGGGTTGTACGGAAATGTAGCATTGAACGGCCAAGAGGTAAATTTTGAAAGCCATTCCCAAGAGCTCAACAAATGGTATTCCGTTACTGCGTTTTGTCCGGAACCCGGATATTTTGTTACATTCTTTCATGAGATAACCAAACGTAAACATCTGGAAGACGAGCTAAAACAGGAGAATGAACTATTTTTTGATCTGGTGAATCACCAACCGGCAGGATTTTATCGAATCAGAACCATCGCCGACAAGGTAAACAAAAGAAAAAAGGATTCCGCGTCCAAAACTTCCCCTTACGTGGTCGATATGGTCAGTGAACATTTTTGTAATTTGCTTCAAGTAGAAAAGAAAACCTTTGAAAAAGATCCGGGAATCATTCACAGTTTGGTACATCCTGATGAAAAAGAACAATTTGCAGCTAAAAACCTGGAGGCGTATGTCAAATTCACCCCCTTTGTCTGGGAAGGGCGTTTTTTGGTAAAGCAGCAGGTAAAGTGGTTCCACTTCGAATCTCACCCACGCATTCTCGAAAATGGCGACAAACTTTGGACCGGCATATTATACGATATCACAGAACAAAAGAATAATGAACTGGCAATCAAACAAAGCGAAATTCAGCTGAGGAATATTTTCAACCACAGCACCAACATGTTTTATAGCCACGACACCAACCACGTCATTCAATATGTGAGTCCGCAAGTAAAATCGGTGCTGGGTTATGAGGTGGACGAAGCCAAGATTAAATGGACACAATTTACAACAGATCACCCCATTAACGAGCTTGGATATCGGGAAACCAATCTGGCCATCAAAACAGGTATTGCTCGTCAGCCATTTGAGCTGGAACTCCTGCACAAATCGGGTAAGAAAGTTTGGGTAGAAGTGCGCGAAGCACCAGTGGTGGAAAACGGAAAAACAGTGGCTATCGTTGGGTCGTTAAACGATATAACCGAACGTAAACTCACTGAAATATCCCTTCAACAACAGAAAGAAGAAATTGAAGTTCAATCCGAAGAGTATTTGCAACTGAACGAAGAACTTCAGCAATTGAACTCAGAACTTGAAATTTCTAAGGATACCCTTGAAAAGTTACTCGTGGTTAAGGAAAAGTCCATGCTGGAGATCGAACTTCAAAATGAACGATTGGAGAGTCTGATGAGGGTTTCCCAATACAAGCACAAGGATCGACAGGATTTGCTGGAGTATAGCCTTGTTGAGGCCATTCAACTTGCATCGAGCCGCATTGGATATATCTACCTTTATAACGAAACAACCCAACAATTCACCCTCAACAGTTGGTCGAAAGAAGTAATGGACGAGTGTAAGGTAATGAATCCACAAACAATTTACGATCTCGACAAAACCGGATGCTGGGGCGAAGCCGTACGACAAAAAAAACCCATTGTTATCAACGATTACTCGGCTGAAAATCCTCACAAAAAAGGCACCCCCCAAGGACATGTGGCCTTACGCAAGTTTTTAACTATCCCCGTTATGATGGACGACAAAATTGTTGCAGTGGTAGGTGTGGCCAACAAAACAGAAAACTATACACAATCTGATATTCGTCAGCTTACCTTGCTGATGGATGCGGTTTGGAGGATTCTGGAAAAAGACACGTTTATTGAAAATCTGAAACAAGCTAAAAGGAATGCAGAGGAAAGCGAACTCCGGTTCAAAGCACTTCATAATGCATCCTTTGGTGGTATTGCCATTCACGATCAAGGTATTATACTCGATTGTAATCAGGGACTTTCCGAAATAAGCGGATATTCCTTTGACGAACTCATCGCAATGGACGGATTGCTCCTAGTTGCTGAGAAATACCGTGATGAAGTAAGAAAAAAAATCACAACCGGATTCCAGAAACCCTATGAAGTGATGGGCTTACGTAAAGATGGAGAAGAATACTATTTGCGTCTGGAAGCCCGGAACATCCCCTACAAAGGTAAACCTGTCAGAGCTGTTGAGTTTCGCGATATTACTCGCCAAAAACAAGATGAACATACCATCAAAGAGAGTGAAGAAAAGCTTAAGTTTTTGTTCGATAATATGATTCAAGGTGTTGTTTATCAAGACACTAAAGGTAATATACTCTATGCAAACAAAGCTGCAGAAGAAATATTGGGTTTAAACGAAGAACAAATTTATGAGCGATCTTCAACGGATAAAAGATGGAAATCCATTCACGAAGATGGTTCAGAATATATCGGCAGCACCCACCCTTCTATGTTGGCATTGGCTACCGGAAAACCTGTTTATAATGCCCGAATGGGGGTATTCAATGAGCGACTCAACGACTATATCTGGATCAACATCAACGCACTACCTCGTTTTAAAGACAACGAAAAGAAACCATTTCAAGTGGTTACTACTTTTCATAACTATACAGAAATACGGAAAGCTACACTAGAGATGATGGCTGCCAAAGAACGAGCCGAAGAAAGCGATCGATTGAAATCTGCCTTCCTCGCCAACATGAGTCATGAAATCAGAACACCCATGAACGGTATTTTGGGGTTCACCAGCTTATTAAAAGAGCCTCGGCTCAAAGGGGAAACTCAGCAGCAATACATCGATATCATCGAGAAAAGCGGGACTCGTATGCTCAACATAATCAACGATATCATCAGCATTTCAAAAGTGGAAGCAGGACAAATGGAAGTTAGTCTACAACAAACCAACTTGAAAAATCAGTTGAAATATATTCACGACTTTTTCTTACCTGAAATAAACAAAAAAGGCCTCACATTCAAAGTTAACAACAACCTTAGCAACAAAAATTTGACCATTAATACTGATGCTGAAAAACTAATAGCCATTCTCACAAACCTGGTAAAGAATGCCATTAAGTTTACTCAGGAAGGTTATATAGAGGTGAACTGTATCAATAAGCAGGACGCCATCGAATTTTCGGTAACAGATACTGGTTCGGGCATTGATGCTGACAAACTAGATGTTGTTTTCGAACGTTTCAGGCAGGGAAGCGAATCGCTCACACGCAACTACGAAGGTGCAGGACTTGGACTATCCATTTCCAAAGCATTTGTAGAATTGCTTGGAGGAAAAATTTGGGTTGAAAGTCAGGCCGGTACAGGATCCAAATTTATCTTTACCATTCCTAACCCGGAAAATCAACCAACTGACGCTCAAAAAGATAGTCAAAACTCACGCCCTGCAACCGCCTTTCTCCCCAGGAAACTTACCGTACTACTAGCCGAAGACGATGAGGCCTCTGAAATGTTTATTTCAATCATTGTCAAACCCTTTGCAAAAAAAATTATCAAAGTAACGTCAGGAATTGAGGCCGTCAATGTATGCCGAAACAATCCGGAGCTGGATCTCATTTTAATGGATGTCCGCATGCCTGGAATGAATGGTTTAGAGGCGACCAGGAAAATCAGAGCTTTTAATCAGGAAGTTGTGATTATTGCAGAAACAGCCTTTGGATTAACAGGTGACAGAGAAAAAGCACTTGAAGCCGGATGTAACGATTATTTATCCAAACCCATTAACAGAGATCAGTTTGAGGAAATGATCAACAGGTATTTTGCACAAGATAATGGCCGTGAATGAATAGACAAATTTTGAGGGCTTTGTTTTTTTGGTTGTTTTTTCAGGAGATACACTGACTGGTCAGCATGAATATGTATCATGGCGCATTACTGATGATCAATCAATCAGCCCACGACCAATCTTGTTAATTTTTCCTTCTTCCTTAAATTCACGGATGAGCCTGTCAAGAACACCGTTTACAAAGGTCTTGCTGTTGCGTGTGCTGAAGTACTTTGCCAGCTCAATGTATTCGTTCAGCGTTACTTTTACAGGAATAGTTTCCATTTCCTGCAGTTCCACCATGGCCATCTTCAACAAAATCAAGTCCATGAGTGGCACCCGGTCGTATTCCCAATTATTGGTTTTCAGTTTAAGGATTTCGGTGGCCTCATCGTCATGGGTAATAACGTAGCGATATAACTTCTTCACAAACTGCATATCCTCCTCACGGGTACCATTCTCTGTTTTATAAATATCGGGCAGTGGTGTGGTAGTCTCAAAATTGCCGGAAAAAGTATCGATAAATTTCAACAAAAGAATAGACACAAGGTCGTAGCCATCGGTGAAATGGACGCTTTTTTCTTCATAAAACGATTTAAGCAAATCAAAATTCGCCAAAACCAAATCAACCACCTTTATCAGGAAACGCTTGTCATCTTCTAAAGTAATATACTGATTTTCAATGTATATTTGATAAAAATCTTGATCACGCAAGGTATTATAAAACTTCCTCACCATCTCATCCTGACCTCCCCAGTTAACCTTGAAAGCCGATGCTTTACGCTTGTAATCGATATTCTCCTCCAGCGCTAATAATAGCTGGTTATGGATAAAATTCAACCGTGGGTTTAAGTCTTCATCGGTGGGGTAAAATTTCTGCTTGTTTTCTTCAATTCTTACTTCAGCAAAACTGCGCACCTCAAGAATAAAAGATAGTTGCCAAATAAAAAGTTCGTAGATTTTAGTTATACTCTGAAGCAACTGTTTTTCACCGGATGGCAAGTCCTCGGTACTTCCCGTAAACCATGAATAAAGCGCCTGAAGAGCTTTAATTCTTAAATGTCTGCGATATAACATAAATATGCGATAAATGAACTTTCCTTAGCAGCTGCAAAAGTAAGCTATTTTTAACTGGTTTTAAAAATCCAGTTCAATTCTACAAATCAAATTTCGGTATTCCTACCTTGCTAAGGCTTTACAATGCTTAATCAATCGATTGCGCTGCTAATTTCCAAGGTCGCGAACGGCATAGAAAATAATGTTTAAGTCCTTCCAAACACGATAATCGCGGGCATACAACAAATTCAGGTTGGTGATGGTTTCAGGCGAATGAGCCTTGTGTTTCATGGCATTGATAGGATTGAGTACTCCCTTTTTTATTCTGGGTAGCTGATAAACAGGTTTTTCCATTGGACAATACCCCACCCAGCTTTTGTACCCGAAAATAACGCTTAAACAGTTGGAAATAAACCCTGTCGGCGATTTTATAAACCATGCCATCGCAGGGCTTACGGCCAAAAATAGCAAAGCCATCAACAAGTCCATCAAACGTTTGTTTCGTCGGTTGGCCACACTATCAACTGCATGTATATCAATGGTATATAAGTCTCCTTGGGTATGAATGCTATTACTGCCGATGATGGAGAGGCTGTCTTCAGGCGCTATTTTATAGGCTACCTGAGCACTCTTCCATTCGGTCATTTTATCGATAATTACCTGATGAGGAATACTTTTTGAACAAAAGACCACTTCGCTGATCCTGTAAATACGCACAATGTCAACTACTTGCGAAATATTGCCAATAAAGTTCTTTTCGGAACTCAATCGGTCGTTGGCTGAAACCCACCCCACAAAGGAGGGACGAATATACGATCCATAGAGCAAATCGGACACCCGCTGAGCTTCCTCTTTATCACCAATCACCAAAAAACGTTTGGCTTCCTCATCACCCACGCGCACCCACGACACCCCAAGACCAGCCAAAATCAATCTGATAGCGGGCAATGCCATCACTCCCCAAAGGGTTCCGAGTAGTATCAATGCTCGTGAAAACCTCAACCACTCTGGCAACAGGGCGTAAAACACCAATATAATAACAGTTCCGGCCAGCATCCCTTTAATGGCCGTCAGTATTTTTACAGGACGGTCGTACCCTCCGGTAAAAAAAACCGATAACAACCAAGTCAGCACATAGGCAGGCATCACGTAGTAAATAAAGGTGGACGGATAATCGCCCCCACTTTCATATATCATGCCGCGCCCCCAAACCTCTTTAATCATGAAAATACCGCCAAAGAGCAAAATAGCATCAAGAAATGGCAGAAATAACCTATCCCAAAATCGTGACAATAACGATAAAAAAGCCCTGAAATAAATGGCCATGTTAATCAGGGCAGTGTATAAGCGAGCATTTTTCTCCGAAAAATGTTTGTTTGCAAAAATCAACATGGCTTGGTAAAATACCAACACATAATTTACACTTCCCTTTTTAGTGCTTTCACCTTTATAATGTATGATGCGTGTCTCAGGAAAATAGTAGTTCTTGTATCCGGCCTTTATTACGCGATAACTCAGGTCGATGTCTTCGCCGTACATAAAAAAGGTTTCATCAAGTAATCCGATTTCATCCAGTACAGATTTTCGTAACAGCATAAAGGCTCCGGCCAAAATTTCCACCTCATGTATTTGGTCCTTATCGAGATGTCCCAGATGGTAACGTGCAAAACGTTTGCTATGAGGGAATAAGCTACTCAACCCGAACATTTTGTAAAAGGAAGTGATGGGGGTTGGAAGACCTCTTTTGGATTCGGGCAAGAAATTTCCGGCTCCATCCACCATTTTTACCCCCAGGGCTCCGGCATCGGGATGGCTGTCCATAAAGCCGATTATTTTACTAAAGGTATCGTCCTCAACCACCGTGTCGGGATTGAGCAACAACACGTACTCTCCTTGCGATATCCTGATACCCTGATTGTTTGCCTTGGAAAATCCCACATTGTTTTTATTGGCAATCAACTGCACTTCGGGGAACTTTTTTTCCACCATGCCATTGGAGCCATCGATGCTGTTGTTATCAACCACAATTACCTCTGAATCAATACCCTGAACAGCTTTCCGAACCGAATACAGGCATTGTTCCAGAAAATATTCCACATTATAATTGACAATGATTACAGATAGTTTCATCGACAGGGGTAACTGATTTATCAATAATTGGCTTATGGCAAAGCAAAGCACAAAATTAACAAACTAACGCATTGTGATAATGTTTATTTTTGCGTTTATTATTTTATGATAAACAAGATTCTCGGAACCACCGGAACCCGAATGCTCAACGCAGTGTTCAACCTGATGATACTCATCGTCCTTACGAGCGAATTGGGTAGTTCCGGGTTTGGTACCATCAGCCTGATAATTTTGGCCATCACCATTCTTCAGTTGTTTATTGATTTGGTAGCAGGAAGTGGTATTATTTATTTTGCTTCGCGTAAGCCACTCTCCCACTTGCTATTGCCCGCCTATGGTTGGATTGCAATTATTCTGCTGTTTTATCTGGGAATTGTTTGGATAGCTCCTCAGGCTTGTCCCAAAATATTCAATTTAGTAGTACCACAAGGATTTGCATACGACATTCTTTTTCTTTCGCTGCTCAACGCCCTGATGCTCACCCATTACAACCTGCTCATTGGGCAAACACGCATTAAAATATACAATACCATTTTCATGGTGCAAATTACGGTGCTATTTATTTCGGTGATGTGTCAATTCTATTATTTCGAGCAAAAAACAATTCAATCCTTTGTGCACAGCATGTATATGTCGTATGCTACTGGTGCATTGCTGGGGTTTTTAGCCATCGGAGGAGGAATAAAAAGCCATTCTGGTCTCCCTTGGTTGGAAGCCACAAAGGAAGTCATCAAATACGGGTTTATCAGTCAGGTAGCCAATGTATTACATATTGGAAACAAACGTTTTTCCTTTTGGGTTTTAAAGGCCATTTCAGGTACTTCTGCAGTTGGCATATATGGTGCCGGGGTGCAACTTACTGAGGGATTGCGGCTTATCGGTCAAAGTATTTCGTTGGTTCAATTTTCGGCCATTGCCAGTCACGATGATGCCGACTATTCCAGGCAACTAACCATCCGATTGATGAAACTTTCGGTGATGGTGACACTACTTGCATTAATTGTATTGCTAATCATCCCCACCGATGTTTATATACTAATTTTCAAAAAAGATTTTTCCGACCTGAAAACCATTATTCTGGCACTTAGCCCGGCTGTTATCGCCCTGGCAGCAAACACCATCTTCAGTGGATATTTTGCAGGAATAGGTAAACCCAAGGTGAGTATGCAAGTGAATGCCGCCGGAATGGTAGTTACCTTGGTAGCCGTATGGTTGCTTATCCCGGCGCTTGGTTATACGGGTGCAGCTATCACTGCCTCGCTAAGCTATTCCACCACTGTACTGATACAATACATCCTGTTTCAACGCGCCACCCAAACCACCTGGAGGGAATGGATTCCGGACAAAACTGATTTTCTGGCCATTAAAAGTATGCTCCGAACTGCCCTTTCTAAAAAATAAGAACTCAGCCCATGACCAACAATACCAAAGGAATTTTGCTCGCCATAGCAGCGGCACTATCCATCAGCAACGTGTATATTTTTAGCAAAGCCGCTTTAAATGAAGTACATCTGGCACAATTTGGCATGTATTGGTTCGGGTTGGGCATCCTGTGGAACCTCATATATTTTTTCTCCTTTAAAAAATACAAAAAGGCCAAAACCATGAATGCCCGTAACTGGTGGAACCTGCTATTGATTTCATTTCTGGAAATGTTTGGCACCATGTTCTTTTTCATGGCCATCAAAACGGTTGAAAATCCAGCCGTGGTATCTTTTTTGGCCAACATCAACCCCTTGTTTGTGGTAGGTTTGGGTATTTTGATACTTAAAGAAAAATTTAATGGTATCGAGTTTTTTGGCATGGCCATTACCCTTGCAGGAGCGGTGCTAATAAGTGTAACGGGTGTGATGGAAGCTGATAGTATATTTGTTAACGGTACCCAATACGTAATTTTCTCGGGTATCATCTACAGCATTGCTACGTTGGTAGCCAAAAAACAAATGAAAACGCTGGATGCGTCATATTTGGCCACCGCACGCCTTTTGATGCTTTTTGTTCTCTCGTTGGCCACCGTTATGGTGCTCCACATTCCTTTCCGCATCGAAAGCGCGGCGTTTAACAACATCCTGATCGGTTCAGTTTTGGGTCCGTTTCTAACAGGAATGTTAGGATATATGTCGCTCAAATACATCGAAATGTCTAAAGCCACCATGGTAAGAAGTGTGCGGAGCTTGTTTGTACTTGGCGGTGCCTTTTTCTATTTCAATTCACTGCCTTCACAATGGCAAATTGTGGGCGGAATACTCACCATGACAGGTGTTGTTCTGATCTCTTTTGGTAAACTTAAAATTAGAAAAAGTCGAGGCGTTAAGCCGTAAACAACTAATCTACCAAGCCTTATGAATGGAACAATAATTGTTATGATTTTTTATGTTTCGAATGCCATGTTTTAAAGCTAACTTTGTACTTCTAAAATTATACTACCATGAAACAAAATGTTGGAACCATTGACAAAATTGTACGCATTCTGCTGGCCGTCATTATTGGCATAGTAGGATACATCAACCAAAGCTGGTGGGGTTTGGTGGCTATTGTGCCACTTGCGACAGCGTTTATCGGCTTCTGCCCTGCTTACGCACCTTTTAAAATTAACACAGGAAAGAAAAAAGGCTAAAACCTGACTTAATCAAACAGAGGCAGTCTAGAAGGCTGCCTTTTTTTGAAGTTTTATTGAGCATTTTTATAAGCCCTTATCAACACAAAATGTTTAACAACTTCATGCGAGACGGGTGTCAGCAACCGAATTAAGTTGCTACTTTTGCCGCAAATTAGGAGAAAAATGTCCGTAGAATACACAGAAGATAGCATTCGGTCGTTGGATTGGAAAGAGCACATTCGGCTACGACCGGGTATGTACATAGGAAAATTGGGAGACGGAAGCTCACAGGATGATGGCATTTATGTCTTGTTGAAAGAAATTGTCGACAATTCCATTGATGAGTTTGTTATGGGTAATGGCAACCAGTTGGAAATTACCGTTACCGATCAAGAAGTTACCGTTCGCGACTATGGTCGTGGCATGCCCTTGGGCAAAGTAATTGAATGTGTGAGCAAAATCAATACGGGTGCAAAGTACGATTCCAAAGTTTTTAAAAAGGCCGTAGGGCTCAATGGTGTGGGTTCCAAGGCTGTGAATGCAATGTCGTTGAAATTTGTAGCTCAGTCCATTCGTGATGGAAAATCAACCATAGTCACTTTTGAACGTGGCGAAATTGTTAAAGATGAACCTTTTATCGATTGTGATCTGAAACAAGGAACCCTTATCAGTTTTACTCCAGATCCCGAACTGTTTGGAAACTACCACTATATATTGGAGTATGTGGAGGAAATGTTGTGGAATTATGTTTTTCTCAACAACGGGTTGACCATTCATTTCAATGGCAAAAAAATGATGGCCAAAAATGGTCTTATTGATTTGCTCGAACACAACATCAACGGGAACGGACCCGTCATCTACCCCATAATTCATATAAAGGAGGGCGATTTTGAGTGCGCTTTTTCGCACAGCTCACGGTCGTATAGCGAAGAATATTTTTCCTTTGTCAACGGACAACATACCACACAAGGGGGAACCCATCAAAACGCGTTTCGAGAAGCTATCGTGAAGGTTATCCGCGATTTTTACAAAAAGGATTTTGACACCAGCGACATCCGTACTTCCATCGTGGCGGCTATCAGCATTAAAGTGCAAGAGCCTGTTTTTGAGTCTCAAACCAAAACCAAACTTGGCTCACAATACATTGAACAAGACGGCCAAACCATCCGGAACTACATCCACGACATCATCACACGCAATCTGGACGACTACCTGCACATTCACACCGAAACTGCCGAAGCACTTTACAAAAAGCTTTTACAGTCGGAAAAAGAACGTAAAGAAATGGCAGGGATTAAAAAACTTGCCAAGGAAAGTGTAAAGAAAGCCAGTCTGCATAATAAAAAACTGCGCGACTGCCGCATACATTTTAATACCAACCACGAAAGCCGTTTGGAAACTACGCTTTTTATTACCGAGGGAGATTCGGCTAGTGGTTCCATTACCAAATCGAGGGATGTTCAAACACAGGCCGTGTTTAGCTTAAAAGGTAAACCACTCAACTGTTACGGATTGAGCAAAAAAATTGTATACCAAAATGAAGAATTCAACTTGCTTCAAGCCGCACTTAATATCGACGAAAGCATTGAAAATCTGCGTTACAACAACATCGTTATTGCCACCGATGCCGACGTGGACGGTATGCATATTCGCTTGCTGCTCCTGACGTTCTTTCTTCAATTCTACCCCGACTTGGTAAAAGCGGGACATGTGTATATTCTGCAAACTCCCCTCTTCCGGGTGCGTAACAAACAAACTACTCGTTACTGTTACAACGATGAAGAAAGAGTAAGTGCCATCAATGATTTGAAACCAAACCCTGAAATCACCCGTTTTAAAGGACTTGGAGAAATTTCGCCGGGAGAGTTCAAACATTTTATTGGAAAATCCATCCGACTCGAACCGGTGATTTTGCGTCGTGAATCCTCGGTTCCCGAAACACTGGCTTTTTATATGGGAAAAAATACGCCTGAGCGTCAAACATTTATCATCGACAACCTGCGCATAGAAAGTGATCAGGAACTTGAACTCGACAGCAAAGTAGCCTGATGTACAACCCTGTTAACCAATTTAATAAAAGTCAGACCAGACATATTGAACATGTAAAAAACTATGTGGCCAAAGCCATCAAAAAATATGGCATGATCGATCAGGGCGACAAGGTGTTGGTGGCTGTTTCAGGTGGGAAGGATTCTTTGGTATTGCTTGAGGCTTTGTCAGCCTACCAAAAATACAGTAAAATTCAGTTTACAGTAGAAGGTCTCCACATCAATGTTACGGATGTTCCCTACTCGGTTAATCGCGAGTTTTTAATTCATTTTGCCAGCTATCTTAATGTCACCATGCATTTTATCGATTTGGAAGCCAATATTGAAAACCGTGGCAAAAAAGCCCCGTGTTTCGTTTGTTCGTGGCATCGCCGCAAAGCATTGTTCACCTTTGCTAAGGCCAATGGATTTAAAAAGCTGGCCTTGGGTCACCACATGGACGATGCTGTGGAAACGCTGATTATCAACATGACCTATCATGCAAATATTTCTTCGCTACCCGGCAAACTCGATATGTTTGAAGGTCAAGTGGGGCTGATCCGACCGCTTATTTTACTAACCAATTCCGACACCCTTACTTTTTCCAAAATTAAAAATTACCTACCCCTCGAGTCTAGTTGTCCACACGAGAACCTCACCCGGAGAACCACTGCCCGAAACCTTATAAAAAACATGCAAGCGCTTCATCCCAAAGCCAAAGTCAACCTGTTCAACTCCATGAGCAATATTGATGGGGAGTATTTAGCTTAGCAGCGGTTAATTTTTTCCAAAATAGGGAAAATCACCCTTCTATATCTGGGAAATTTACAAAACAATAATTCAACAATTGGTTGTTTATCTGGTTATTGAATATATTGGCACACATTTGGATATAGTTAAAACTATATTAGTCTAAATTCAGTTGCTATGCTTGTAAAATTACCTCCTCATGTTTGCCTTGCCCACGTCATCGATTACTATTGGATCGAAAAAAATAATGCAGGAAGTGTTATTGTACTTCCCGACGGCACCACCAGTATTCTGTTCAATTTGGGAGAGAATCTGGGGGTTTCAAGTGGAAAGGTAGAAAAGCAAAACCTCGCCCATGACATCATCATTGGAGCCCACAAAAAATACTACACCTTACTTGAAAGTCCAGATACACATATTGTTGGAATAAAATTTAAGCAAGGGGGTGCATTCCATTTTTTCAATATGCCCCAGAAGGATTTCAGCCATCAAATTATCAACCTGCATGATGTACTCAACGGTGAATCGGAAAGCTTACGAGACCAACTCATCGTGCCTCAGGAAGCCGAAGATATCAAACGCATCCTCGATCATTATATGTTGGTAAAGGTGGGACATTCCAACAAATCAACCAACCTGGTTAGCAGCCTCATGGATAAGGTTCAGGTAACTGATTCCCGTACCAGCATAAAGGATTTGAGCAAACATGCCAATATTTCGCACAAACACTTGATCACACTGTTCAACCAAATTGTTGGCCTCCCCCCCAAATTAATTCACCGCCTCAACAAATTCACCAAAGTTTTGGATATCATACAAAAAGAAGAAAAAGTGAATTGGCCCCAAGTGGCTTTCGAATGTCAATATTACGATCAGGCACACCTGATAAATGAGTTTAAAACCTTCTCGGGCTTATCACCAAAAAAGTATTTTAATATCGAAAATGCACAAGGGTTGCGTGTGGTGATGTCTTGATTTTAGAAATTATCATGAAAAAGCACAATATTTACTATAATTTAACAACTTAATTGCTTATAAATCACGCTATTGGTTAATTTTTTCCAATACATCTCGTATGACCATTTTACTTTTGTGTAGTGAACTTAAAAAAGGTAAAGTAATAAATAACTATGGAATTGATTGCTAAATGAATATAAAGTATCTTCGCTGTTGAAAAGTGAAAACTTTACTTTTCGGAAAAGCCCATTTATAATCATTTACATCTTAGCCCAAAAAGTATGATGCTTAGTAACAAATATCTCTCATTTATTCTCTCGATCACAATTGTTTGTGGTATGAGTTTTACCATTTTAGGACAAAATACTTTTTCCACATCCGATCGGGGCAACGACCCTTATTTCATGAAAATCAACGACCAATACAGAGCACAGCACAATCCGCTGACTTTGCAACTCAACAATCCCGATGATTTTCGTAACGACCTGATCAATCAATTGGATACCGTGGTGATTTATGGTGTTTCCGCCATAACACAGCGTCAAATGCACACCTATTCCGCCGAAGGGAATCGCATCCTGACCTATATCGAAAAACTCGACAACAACTTGTGGACTCCCTACAAACAGGAAACCGCCACCTACGACGACGAAAACAACCAGTTGAGTTTGACTGTGGAGAATTTTGATGGAACAGGTTGGGTTAATTATAAGAAAGCCACACGTACTTATACAACTCAACAAGATTTATTAACTGAAACAAAGGCATACTGGGTAAATGAAGCGTGGCTCAACGACCTACGAGCCACCTACCAATACAACACATCAGGAAATCCGGTCTCCATGCTTATCGAGAAATGGATAAATAACGATTGGGAAAATCAGTCGTTCGAGCTCATTACTTACGATGGAAATGGTAACATGCTTAACTCAACCGGACAGCTTTGGGTCAATTTTGAATGGATAAACAATGTCCGCCACACCTACACTTACGATGGCAATGGCAATATGCTTACAGCCATTACAGAAAGTTGGGAATCAGAAAGCTGGTTAAATACTTACAAAGAAATATACGCCTACAACACAGCCAACAATCCCACCAATTATGCCGGTCAGGAGTGGAATTCAAATACTTTGGCGTGGATAAACGATATCCAGTATAGTTACACTTACAACAACCTGGATTATCTGGTGGGTAGTGAAAAAAGAAATTGGGTGGATGGAGCATGGGAATTTTCTGAAAAAGAGTCGTTTACATATGGTCTTTTTGGCAGTCTGGAAAGTTCTTTGATGGAAGTATGGAATGGAAATAGTTATCAAAACCAATCGCTTACCCAAAGCGAATATGACGAATATGGCAATGCCATCCAGGTAAATTACTACAACTGGGCAGGAGGCAACTGGGTTTTGAATCTGGATGGTTTGCTTCCGTTAACTTACAATTTCAATACCAAGGCAGAAACTTTTATAGGATCGCATGCTTATGCACACTACGTCTCCTTGCCGGTTGGAATCAATGAAGTAGCCGACCTGAATACCATGAAAATGACTTGTCAACCTAACCCGGCTGTAAACGAAACCTCATTGATACTTGAATTTCCTGTTGAAACTTTAGCAGGAATTTCTGTGTATTCACTCACCGGAAAAAAGATTGCTTCAATTGCCAAGAGCCCATATAGCAAAGGAACCCATGAAATTGCATTGTCCTTAAACCACCTGCATTCAGGGTTATATTTTATTGTGCTGGAGGCTGTTGATAAAAAAATGACTTATAAACTAATTGTTAATTAAAGATATAATATTTTACGGGCAAATTTTGAAGCCCATATTTCAATTTTAAAATAACTACTAAATACTTATAAACATGAAAAAATCACTTTACGTTTTTAAAACACTATTTCTTGCGGTGTTGATTTCTACCGGCTTTTCGCTGATGGCTCAAGCCCCTGAAATCGAACTACAGCAGCCCACGGGCGGCGAACATTGGACAGGTGGAGGCACTTACCTCATTTCCTGGCTCGACAATTTCCATGGAACAGTGGACGTACTCTACGGAACTGATGGACTCGTTACTAAAGAGACTGCTGGAAGTTATGAATTTACGGCTGCTAATGAAGACATGGATGCTCTCCTCGATGCTGAATATCCAGGATACGTAGTTGTTGACTGGGACGATTTGGCGATGAAAACCGAACCTCAATTAGATGCATGGATTGCTAATCTGGGCTTGGTGGATGGTGACGTGTTATGGGTTGTAAAAGGTGGCAATCACATCTATACCAATGGAACTGGTACAAATTATCATTATAGAATGAAATACCTTGATGGTTCATCTGGTTATGGTGGTGCGTTTTTCTTGGAAGAGCTGTTTGGCAAAAAACTTTCACTGGGCGCAGGCGTGGATGAATCTCACCCGATTGTAGGACAAAACGTGGAACCAATATATACATTGTTTGCCGATGGAGTTAGCGGATCTACCTGTTATTGGGATACTGATGGCTTACCACTGGGAAGCTATGTTATTAAAGTACGCAGCCACAATGTACCCGATGACGATACATACGCAAGCGTGAGCGGATATTTCCAACTAGTATATGCAGAAGATGGTGAAATAAAGGTACTTGAGCCTAATGGTAACGAAAGTTGGGCCATCGGATCAACCCACCTCGTTTCATGGAACGACAATTTAAATGAACCTGTTGATATCTTTTTGGTAGATGGAGCAAATACTCAGACCATAGCCACCGACATTGAAGGTACTACCTACGAGTGGTATATTGAAGACGGGGTTTATGCAGCAGGAACAAATTACAAAATAAAGGTGGCCTCCTCGGTAAATGGAGCTACTACCCTTCCTGACATGAGCAACAATGTTTTTTCAATCACCCTTGGAAGTGGGACCAACATAAAAATATTGCAGCCCAACAAAACCAATATCAAATGGGCCATCAACACAAAACACCTTATTTCGTGGAACGATGATGTGGCCGAAACTGTAAATGTTTACTACAAAAAAACAGGCGGATCAGAAGTTTTGATTGATGATGAAGTTGAAGGAACTACACTTGTTTGGGATATTGACATTGCAGAAGCACTGGTTGGAGAATATGTAATTATCGTTAGAAGCAGCCTCGATCCTTCTGTTGAGAAAATCAGTAAAACCTTTAATGTAACCCTAAGCGAAGGTGGAACCATTTCGGTATTGCAACCCAACAAAACCAATATCAAATGGGCTAAAGAAACTTCTCATCTCATTTCTTGGATCGACGACGTTGTAGAAAATGTAAATGTTTACTACATGCCTAATCTGGGCGATATTAACACAGACGTAACATTAATTGATGGCGATGTTGAAGGAACTACCCTGGTTTGGGATATTCCTGACATGACAGGTGATTATCAAATTGTTATAAAAAGCATTCTTGATCCGTCTGTTTATAAAGTAGGTAAAAAATTCACCATAACTGCTTCTGCAGGTACTGATGTAACCATCATACAGCCAAGCATTAACGGAATCAAATGGCAAAATGGAACTGAACATCTGATTTCATGGACAGACGATTTCGATGAAAACGTTACCATCGAACTATGGGATGCTACGGGAACAAGTAAAGTTGCCGACATTGCTGATGATGTATGGGGAAGCACCTATTCCTGGTTAATCGACGATGCTGCAATTGTTAATGGCACCTACTACAAAATAAAAATTTACAGCCCTCTTGATAATAACATCGCAGATTTCAGTAACAAAGCATTTGAAGTTGTTGGCGTAACCGGAGATTACATCCACATTTTTCAGCCCAATGGTGGCGAAGAATGGACTCAATCACTTTCCTACTACATCTCCTGGGAACAGGATTTTATTGGATCAGTCAATGTTGAATTGTACAAATTCAATACTCTGTCAGGAAACTATGAATATGACAGTGACATCGACATGGGTGTAGATGGCAGCACCACCGTTTGGACAATCACCCAAGCTCCCGGCAATGATGTATATAAGGTAAGGGTTTCCGCGGTTGATGACCAGTCTGTGCAAGATTTCAGCAATCAGCCTTTCACCATCCTCCCCTTCGTGATGATGAACGCATACCCCAACCCTACCAGCACACAATTTACACTGGAAATTGACGATCCGAACGGACAAATGTATCAGGTTACTTTGCGCGACCGTTTCAACAACGAAGTTTATACTTCTAATGTAGATGCCGGTGCCATCAACAGCGTGAACATTTCCACACAGGATTTGCCCAATGGCGTTTACTTCCTTAATGTAATCTCTGACACCTATAATAGGTCCGAAAAAATTATTGTAAACCATAGGTAGTTAACTATTTTTGAGTATTTAGACCAAAACCGGTCGGCAACACGCTGACCGGTTTTTTTATGCCGAAATTTTTTCAAAAGCTATCCAATCATCTACAATTTGAGTAATTTTGCGTTAAATAGCTTATGGAAAATCGCATTAAAATAAAGAATAAACGCGCCTCGTGGGAATACTTCCTCATTGAACGGCTCGTTGCAGGAATTGCACTCACCGGAACAGAAATAAAATCCTTACGTAATGGAAAGGCTAACCTTGCCGACTCCTTCTGTGTTTTTGATGGAGGTGAACTATTCGTGAGATCCATGCACATTGCAGAATATACCTATGGCACCTACAACAACCACCTGGCCAAACGCGACCGCAAACTGCTCCTCAACAAACGCGAATTGCGCAAGCTATATACTAAGGTGAAAGAAAAGAGCATGACCATTATCCCCGTCACACTTTTTATCAATGAAAAGGGATTGGCAAAACTCGAAATAGCCCTGGCCAAGGGTAAGCATTACTACGACAAACGCGAAAATCTCAAGGAAAAAGACCATAAACGGGAAATGGATCGCCATTTAAAACACTAAAAAAAACCAATTTTTTCATTAATTTCGTCAACTTCCCTAAATAAATACACCTATTATTATATAATTGTTGATTGTTTTCTTTTGCCACCTCAACGGTAATAGGGTCTGTCGTAACCTTCTGGTGAGGCAAAATATTTCCAAAAATTGATGAAACAACCACTACCGACTCATATGTTTTAAACTATGTTATAATCTCTATTTGAACAAATTATCACAAAATATGCTACCCCCATTGTGCATTTTTTACGAAAAAATCTTTATTGTTAGAGTACTATCAACAGTCTTTACCCTGATTAAAAACCCGTGTTATTAACCTTGGTGTGTAAATAACTTTATAAAAAGAACACCATTGAAACAAATAATTACTTATTTTTGTTTTAGAGCCCTGATAAGGCATAATGCATAAATCCGAAACCAATAATACTGGGTATGAAGAAGACAATACTTGTGATTGATGATGAAATGAGCATTCGCTTACTACTTGATAATTTCCTGAGTAAGACATTCACCGTAGTTACACGAAACGATGGTTTTGAGGGACTTAAATACCTTGAAGAAGGAAATATGCCTGACCTGATTGTGGCAGATATTCAAATGCCCAATATGGATGGCTACGAATTTATCACGGAAGTACGTGCCAGCGGTTTCTTTAAACATATCCCCATGATCATGCTCTCAGGAATAGAAAGCAGTAAGGAACGGGTGAAATGTTTGAAACTTGGAGCCGACGACTACCTGGTAAAACCCTTCAACCCCGAAGAACTTGCCATTAGAATAGAAAATTTAATTATCAGAAGAAGTTTATAAATTAAAAAACGCAATCCTTGCTTAATCTTCTCTATATAGGTTCTAACCCCGAAGCCATTCAGGCATTTAAAAGCCAGTCGGATGAGTTTAGCTTAACTCAGCTACCTAGTGGTTTAAAAGCTATGGAGTATGTGAAGCATCATGTTCCGGATATAATTATTTGCGAGGCACTTATGCCCGGAATGAACGGTTTGGAGGTGGGTAAAATGATTAAAGGTTTACCCAACCAATCGCGTACGCCCTTTATCATGTTTTTGTTTGAGAAGGAAGAAAAAATCATCAAAAAAGCCTTTAACGAAAAGAGTATTGTTGATGATATTTACCTTTTTCCCTTCAATTTAAAAGATATCAGTGTTAGAGTCAGATTCTTAAAACGATATTACGCAGAACTTGATTCAACTGTTAAACCGGAAGCCGCCTTCAAAGAATATAAAATTCCTTTTATCAAAAGGGCTTTCGACATCATTACCTCATTTACCGCGCTTTTGTTGCTTTCGCCGCTTTTTATAATCGTAATTATTGCCATAAGGCTCGAATCGAAAGGTCCGGTGGTTTACAAATCGAAGCGTGTGGGAACAGCCTACAAAATTTTTGATTTTCTCAAGTTCAGAAGCATGGTAACTGATGCTGACGATCGACTGAAAGACCTGAAACACCTTAACCAATACAATGCTACCGAAACAAAAACTGAAACAAAATCAGAAGACGAACTAGAATTTTCAGAATGCCCCAGATGTTCAAAACTACCTGAGGGTGAATATTGTTCACCTGTTTTGTATTATCGTGGAACAAAAATTTGCGAGTACTGGTACCATTCAGAAAAGAAAAAACAGGCCGTTTCTACTTTCATAAAAATTAAAAACGACCCACGTGTAACCAAAGTAGGTAATTTTATCCGGAATACTTCCATCGACGAACTACCTCAGTTGATCAATGTATTGAAAGGTGATATGTCAATTGTTGGAAACAGACCCTTGCCGCTATACGAAGCAGAGCTGCTTACCTCCGACGACTGGAGTGCCCGATTTATGGGTCCTGCCGGCATTACCGGCTTATGGCAGGTTGAATTAAGAGGTAAAAAAGGTGTGATGTCGGAAGACGAACGTAAAGCGCTGGATAATCAATACGCTACCACATACTCCTTCTGGGGAGATATTAAACTAATACTTAGGACAATACCTGCATTGTTGCAGAAAGAGAATGTATAATTAATTGTTAAAAAATAATTGAATAACTCAAAACTCAGGAATTGAGATTACACAAAAAAAAATTGTAGTTTGCGCACAGTAAGAAATATCATATCAAAAATCGACTTACGGGTTATGAATAAGCATATCATGTCTTGTGTCACTGCGGTGATTGTGTACCTTGTTTGGGGAGCGTCCGGGCTTATGGCGCAAAACTACAAAGTCGATTCGTCCATGTATTTTAATCCCCTTACCGACGATATTACCAAACGTCTTCCTCCCCTGCGCGTGTTGGTAGATTCTGCCGGATACAACTCACCCTCGCTCAAATACGAAGACCTGAAAGCCGACTATTATTACTATGAACAAATTTCGGCCGCCCGCGAATGGATGGAAGCCCTAAGTCTGAATGTAGACATGAACATTGGTAAATGGGATTATTGGGATAAAGACGAAATAACACGTGTTGACAGATTTTATAATTCGCAATCGATTCGCGATAACTATGCCATCGGTTTTTATGTACGAATGCCCATTGCTACCCTTGTTGACAGAAAAAATAGAATCAAAAAACAGAAAAAATGGATTGAACTTTCGTTGACACAAAAAGAAATCAACCGTAGATTCTTACAAGAACGCGTCATAGATGTGTACAATGATTTGGTAAGTTCGCAAAACCAAATTAGGATTTATAACGATTACCAAACCTTTACCATGATGCAAATGCAGATGGCACAAAACGAATTCCTGAATGGGGAAATTACCACTGCGGAATATACCCGTCTGAAAGAAATCCAAACCCGTGGAGCTGTTGAATACCAACAGGTTATAGCCGAATTCAACAAGGGCTACCAAATACTGGAAGTAATTACTGGCATCCGGTTTAATCTGATTAACGTACTAAGGTAACTATAATAAAATGGATCTAGTTCAAATATTAACTCTTTTTAAGCGCAACTTACTTCTGTTGATTGTTGTTCCCATTTTATTGGCCGTCCTTACCTATTATTTTACGCGTAACCAAACCAAGGTATACCAATCTGAAGCTGTAATATATACAGGTATCACCACAGGTTATTCAATCGAATCTACGTCACAACGCCCCACCGACTTTTTTAGCACCAGCGCACAGTTCGACAATATGATTAACTTGTTGAAATCGCGTCAAACCATTATCGAAACATCCTTGAGGTTGTTGGCACAAGATCTTTCACTTGAACACTATAATACGCAGTACATCAGCAATCAAAACTATGACAGGCTTCAGGCCTATATGCCAAAAAGAATAAAAGACTTAGTTATAAAGAACAATAAATCAGGTATTGAGCGCGAAAAAGAAGAGCAAATTCGCTCTTTGGAAAAGGAAATTAATTCACTGGAAAAGGAAATCAGTAAAAAAAGGAACATTGCTGCACAAGAGAAAATCAGAGGGAATGTAACAACTACCAACAGTAATCAGGGAGAACAATCAGGTGTGGAAAAAAGTGCGATGACTACACAGCCCAACAGTTCTTCCGGATTTAAAAACCACGTGGTAAAACCAGGAGAAACACTCTATTCTATCGCCAAAATTTATGGTATAAACATCACCAAACTTCGCGACCTGAATAACCTGAACAACAGATCATTAACCCCGGGAGAAACCATTATAATCGAAGAAAACCTCATGGGAGACAATAATAATTACTCCTACGATTATGCCGTAAAGCAGGTTTCTCCAGGTCTAACCAGCCCATCTACCATTGAAGAGGTGAATATGACACCCGAGGAAGACAATAGTGCCTACGCTTACCTTACTGAAAACAATGCCACCCTGGCAGTATTTGAAAAGGATCCCATCGTACCACCGGGAGTAAATCAGGCAGATTACGAGAAAACGGTAATCAACCTTACCCGCTATTATACCTCCAGCGATACCAACTTTATATATGGCTTGTTGCATTATGGCGAAAGTCGCCACTATAGTGAGTCCAGTATTTCGCAAATTCAAATCTACCGCATCAATAATAGTGACTTGGTGCGTTTGATATACACTTCCGATGATCCCGGTATTTGCCAACAGACACTGAAAATTTTGTCAAAGGTTTTCATGAAAAACTACAAAGCACTGCGTGCCAACGAAACCGACCTTGTAGTAAAATATTTTGAACGCCAAGTGGATTCAGCCGACAGAAAACTGCAGGCTGCTGAAGACAGATTGCTGAAATTCAATAAAAAAAATAATATCATCAACTATAACGAGCAGAGTAAGTTTATTGCTGAACAAAAAGAAGACTTGGATCTGTTCTACCAGAATGAACAAATAAGGCTCTCATCTTCAAGTGCATCACTGCGCGAACTGGAACTCAACCTCACAGCCCGCGATAGCATCTACCTTAAAAGTGATGAAATCAACCAGATGAAAAAGGAACTGGCTGATGTAACTGAAAAAATTATTGTAAACGAACTCGCAGCTGACTACGATGACCGTATCACCGACAAAATTCAGGAGTTGAAAGCCCGTCAGCAACAGTTACGTAACGAACTGAAACTTTATGTAGATCAACTATTTTTATACAGTCACTCCACACAAGGAATGCCCATCAAATCGCTGTTGGACGAATGGTTGCAAAATACGCTGGGATATGTGGAAGCCCGTGCCGCATTGGTGGTATTGGCACAACGCAAACTCGATTTTGTACGTACCTATCAAAAATTTGCTCCTCTGGGTGCCATGCTCACACGTATTGAACGTGAAATCAAGGTAGCAGAACAATCTTATCTTGAACTTCTCAGGAGTTTGAACATTGCCAAAATGAAACAACAAAACGAAGAAATGTCAACCAACATTAAAATTGTTGATGCGCCCTTCTTCCCTATTCAACCCAATCCAAGCAAATCAAAAGTAATTGTGTTGGCAGCAGCTATTTTCGGTTTCTTGCTTGTTGTATTTATTATTCTGGTATTAGAATATTTTGATGTTTCCATGAAGAATCCTGCCCGTGTGGTAAAAGAAACAAAGCTGAAGCTAGCCGGCGCCTTCCCGCTGATTGCTTCGAATAACAAATCCAGGGAGTTGGTTTATGTAAATAACCGATTGATAGATATCATCATACAAAATATTAAACTCTTCCTGAATAAGCAGGTTCAAAAAACTGATTCTTCACCCTATCTGATATTGATATACAGTACTCAGGATCAGGTTGGAAAAACACTTCTTTCCCAAAAAATTATCAATCGTTTGCGCGAAATTGGTGACAAAGTATTGTACCTCAACTACAGCGACGAAAGCATCAACTCTGATGAACAAGACTTTAATTACTTCTATAAATACGAGGTAAATGAGAACTTCATAGACATCGAAAACTTACAACAGCTGATTAGCTCTCATTATCTAAGAAAAGAAAACTCGCCTTATAAGTATATCTTCCTCGAACTGCCGTCTTTGGTTTTGAATAACTACCCCATCCGGCTTATCGATCAGGTTGACTTAGCCTTGTACGTGATAAAGGCCAGCAGCAAACTTAATAAAGCTGATATTAACGCACAGGAAACTTTCGGTGAATTAGTAAACCACCAACCCATGGTTATCTTGAACGAGGTAGAACTCTACAACTTAGAAGAGCTGCTTACTGATGTTCCAAAACGCACCAAACCTGATGTTTACGCAAAATTAAGATACATCGTTACCTATCCTCTTCGATACAAAATCTCCATTAAAAAAGAAGCATAAAACAGTGTGGCAAATCTATTGGCGAAAATACTTAAGAATAATAATTTCCTTTCGCTGGCCAATAATGGATTAGTCGCGGTTCTTGGCTTTTTCTCCTTTATTTTATTGGTTCGAATATTACCTACCAACGATTTCGGCGAGTGGGTGCTGTTTATCACCACCCTCAATTTTATCGATATGCTTCGGTTTGGTATCACGCGGACGGCCATCGTTAGATTTTTGAGTGGCGCCAAAGGAGAAGATGGCAAACAACTAATTGGCTCAAATTATGCGATTAACTTAAGTACGACCCTTCTCTTAGTTGTGGCCGTTTGGCTAATCGATTTCTTTGCTCACGATACTATAAATGATTCCGGTTTTGCACTTTTTTTCACATGGTTCCCACTTGTTGCTATCATCAACCTGCCATTCAACAATGCTCTGTCGGTACTTCAGGCACGCATGCGTTTTGACCTTATATTGATAGTGCGCCTCATCAATGTGGGCTCGTTTATGATCTATCTCGTATTGAATTACTTCTGGTTTCATCACGGATTACTTATGATCACCTGGTTGTACATACTAACCAACCTACTTTCCAGTTTGGTATCCAGTCTGTTTAATTGGGACGGAATTCTTTATTTGTTCAAAGCCAAAGCTGCCACCAACCGTATTATCTTGAATTTTGGCAAATACACTTCAGGAACCCTTATCGGATCTAATTTGCTAAAAAGCGCTGATACATTCATTATTGGGTTAAGTCCCTTTTTAGGAACCACCGGTGTTGCACTCTACAGCATTCCACTCAAACTTACCGAAATTATTGAAATTCCCATCCGTAGCTTTGCCATGACCGCATTTCCAGGAATGTCGAAGGCCAGTATTGAAGGAAACAAGGAACTTGTAAAACACATTTTTTATCGCAATGCAGGTGGGATGTTTTGGCTGATGGTTCCATTAATGTTATTCAGTTTTATATTTGCTAAAGAATTTGTAACAATTCTGGGAGGATCCGAATACTCCCAAACGGCAGGCGTTTTTCAAATATTTTGTTTATATGGTTTGCTACTTCCCATTGATCGGTTTATTGGCGTAGCACTCGATAGTATCAACAAACCCAAACAAAATTTTTTCAAAGTAGTATACATGACCCTGTCGAATATCATTGGCGACACCATCGTCGTATTTGGATTGTCTTTTATCATTCTCTTTTCCAGTATCATTACGCTGGTTTTGTCTGGAGTTTATGATCCGGAACAGTTGGCTTTGATTTCAAAAACTTTCACGACAGTAACTATATTGGAGCTAGTTGCCATCATCACCATTTTGTTTACCATTATCGGGATTGGTGTGGGTTTTTATTACCTGAATCAGGACATGAAAATCAGATACCGCCTTATCCTCACAGAAGGACTCCAGTTTTATTGGAGTTTTATAAAAAATGTCATCCAACCCGCAAACAAATAATTGTTGTATATTTAGCTTTCATGATATCACGTTTAAAACATATGGTCGGCGCCTCCAAACTTCAACATCCGTTGGTAATCATTACCATCCTGTTGATGGCTGTTGTTTTTAGTCTGATTATTGCTAAGGGTGGTTTTTTAATAGCTATTGCACTACTGGCCACCTTTCCCCTACTGATATACCTTAACCGCCTGTTTAACAATCCTCAGATTGGTGTCACCACCCTGTTAATCATTTCATTTATTGCCATCGGACTAACCCGATATATTATGAATGTGCCGTTAGGTTTGAGTATCGACGGAATCATTGTTATCACCTATCTGGCGTTGTTCTTTAAGCAATTTTACAGCAAAATTAACTCAGATCAGGCCAATCGAGACATTAGTTATTTGCTCGCCTTTTGGTTTTTTTACGGAATTCTGGAGCTTGCCAACCCTCAAGCACTAAGTCGGACGGCTTGGTTTTATGCCATGCGCGGTATGTCGATGTATCCGGTACTTATTGTGCCATTGGGTTTGATGCTTTTCAATCGTCTTCGATTTATGTACATTTTTCTGTATATATGGGGTGTATTCACCATTTTGGCCACGCTAAAAGGTTTGCAACAGCTGTATATAGGACTTGATTATGCAGAACAATTCTGGATTGATACAGTTGGGGGCGTAACCCATATTATTTTAGGTAAGCTCCGTGTGTTTTCCTTTTTTAGTGATGCGGGTCAGTTTGGTGCAGCACAGGGAGCCGGAGGTGTTGTGGGTATTCTGGTTGCCAGCTCCATCAAAGGTCGGGGTAACAAAATATTTTTCTTCATCATGGGCATCATGGGATTGTGGGGAATGATGATCTCCGGTACACGTGGCGCCATGATAGTACCCATGCTTAGTGGAGTTACTTATCTGATTCTCAGTAAAAATATTCGTGTTTTGGTCATTGGCGGTATTATTATGTCAATCATGTATGTATTTTTTGCCATGACCTATATCGGCGAAAGCAATTATCAAATCGCCCGTATGCGTACCGCTTTCCGGCCCACCGATGACGCCTCTTATCTGGTTCGTCTCGAAAACAGAAAAATATTAAAGGCGTATCTGGCTGACAAACCCTTTGGCGGAGGTATCGGTAGCGCCGGTAACTGGGGGCAACGCTTTTCGCCGCAAGGATTTCTGGCCAACGTGGCTACAGATAGTTGGTATGTGCAAATTTGGGCCGAACAAGGTATTGTCGGACTTTTTATCCACCTGTTCATACTTTCGTACATCGCCATAAAAGGCTTCTATATAATCATGCTTAGGATAAAAAACAGGGAACTTGGAGGTACGCTGGGGGCTCTGCTTGCAGGGTATGTGGGAATTATGGGAGCCAGCTATGGAAACGGTGTGCTCGGTCAGATGCCAACAGGTGCCCTGGTGTACCTGAGCTGGGCTTTTATTTTTATGGGGCAACAACTCGACCGTGAATACACAGCGTTGGAATCCAAAGGGTTATCGCCCCACTCGTTTAAAAAACAGATCGACTAAATATATACGTTATGGATAAGCCCAATCCTGACACCAAAGCATGGCCTTTGGTTTCTGTTGTTACCGTTAATTACAACCAATCCGGTGTAACCACCGAGTTTTTGGATTCATTTGAAAAGATCACCTATCCTTCCTATGAAATATTTGTGGTGGACAACGCCTCCCCCAACGACAATCCTGATTTTTTAAAAGAAAAATATCCTTACATCACCCTGATGAAAACCACCGAAAACCTTGGTTTTGCGGGTGGCAACAATGTGGCCCTGCCTTACTGTAAAGGAAAATATGTGCTCTTTATCAACAACGATACCGAAGTAGAACCCGGGTTCCTGGAACCACTGGTGGACGTGCTAGAATCGGATTCAACCATTGGAATGGTGAGTCCCCGAATACAATATTTTCATACAAAAGATACCTTGCAATTTGCAGGTTTCACGCCCTTCAACATGGTTACCATTCGCAACTTTGCCATTGGTTTTGGAGAAATCGACCACGGGCAATACAACAAAACCGAAGAAACGGGTTCCATATTTGGAGCAGCCATGTTGGTACCCATGAAGGTGATTGAGGAAGTGGGTATGATGGCCGATGTTTTCTTCCTGTATTATGAAGAACACGATTGGGCTGCTCACATCAAAAGGGCCGGTTATTCCATTTATTATTGTGGAAACTCATTGGTTCTGCACAAGGAAAGTATCTCTACGGTTAAAAATAGTCCATTCCAAATTTTCTATCTCACACGAGGACGAATACTGTTTGCCCGAAGAAATACCACAGGTCTAAAAAAAATATTAAGTTTTTTATATCTGAATTTTGTAACTTTACCCAAGATTTCGCTCAGCTTTCTTCTAAAAAGGCGCCCTGACTTGGTTTGGGCCTTTTGGAAAGCCGTTTGGTGGAACTTTACGCACCACAAAGGAATTGTTTTTGAAATGCCCAAACTCATTAAAAACTGATGATGGAAATACTTCTTACGCTTGTTCATGTCGTTGAATATCTTGTGTATGCCTATTTGGCGTGGGCCACGTTGTATATTTTTATCTATGCATTTGCCGGACTGTTCTACCGTCAGCACCATTCGGCCAACAAGGTAACCAAACAACGGAAATTTGCGGTGATGATTCCGGGATATAAGGAAGATGCCGTTATTGTAAACGTGGCCAAACAAGCACTAAATCAAGATTATCCCAAGGATAAATATGAGGTAATCGTGATTGCCGACAGTTTTTCAAAGGAAACCCTCGACCAACTCTATCAATTGCCCATAACTGTGGTTGTGGTGGTGTTTGAGGTGAGTAAAAAATCTAAAGCCCTCAACAAATGCATGGCCACCATTGGCGACGATTATGATGTGGCTTTTATTCTGGATGCCGATAATATCATGGAACCTGATGTGCTGACCAAAATCAACGAAGCCTTCGATCAAGGATATACCGCGGTACAGGGTCACAGGACGGCCCTCAACATGGACGCTAACTTCGCCATTCTTGATGCCATGAGCGAAGAAATTAACAACCATATTTTCCGTAAGGGGCACCGTGTGTTGGGACTTTCATCTGCACTGATAGGATCGGGAATGGGACTTGATTACCAATTGTTTAAAACAACCATGGCCACGGTTGATTCGGTTGGAGAAGATAAAGAAGTTGAACTTAAAATCATTCGAGAAGGTCACACCATCGGCTATGTAAACGATGCCTTGATTTACGATGAAAAAACGCAGAAATCAGATGTGTTTGTTAATCAAAGGCGCCGATGGATTGCCGCCCAGCTCGATTATTTCAGAAGTCATTTTCTGGATGGTTTAGTACGTCTGATTACCAAAGGACAAATCGATTATTTCGACAAGGTGGTTCAGATGATTCAACCTCCACGCATTTTGCTTACCGGAATTTTATTTCTGATTACTCTTGCCATTGGGTTGATTTACTGGTTCTTACCCATTTCAATAAGTCGGTTTTTTGTACCGGGATTCTACCCCTGGCTCACCTTATTTATAATGACCACCATGGCACTTTTGTTTTCCATTCCCAAAAAATTCTATAACCTACGCACTTTCAGGGCATTGCTGATGGTTCCAAAGGGGTTCTTTCTGATGATTGTGAGCCTACTAAAAATTAAGGGCGCCAGCAAAAAATTTCTTCACACCACTCACGGACATACCGAAGCCTCGCCTCCTTCAACTAAAGAGGGAAAATAATGGCTGCAGTACGGAAATATTATCCACTGGTTTCGATTATTTCGGTCAATTTCAATCAGTCCGAAGTAACCTGCGCACTGCTTGAATCCTTGAATAAAATTTCGTACCCCAACTTTGAAGTCATCATTGTTGACAATAATTCTACGGAAGATGACCCCGACATCATCAAACAACGTTACCCGAATGTAGTCCTGATAAAAAACCCCATTAATTATGGCTTTGCGGCAGGTAATAATTTCGGACTGATGCGTGCCCGTGGGGAATATGTGCTCCTTCTGAACAACGACATTGAGGTGCCCCGCGACTTCATGGAACCGCTGATAGACAAGTTGGAAAGCAATCATCTCATCGGTGCCGTGAGTCCCAAAATAAAATTTTACTATCAGCCTGATACCCTTCAATTTGCAGGCTTCACACCCTTCAATCCCGTTACCATGCGCAATACCGCGATCGGTTATTGGGAAAAAGACAAGGGGCAGCATAACGAGGACCGTGAAACACCTTTCACCCATGGAGCTGCCATGATGGTTCCCATGCGTGTAGTGAAGGAAATCGGCCTCATGTCGTATATTTTCTTTTTGTATTATGAAGAAGCTGATTGGTGCGAACGAATTCGTCGGGCAGGCTACAAAATGTATTATGTGCACAACTCGTATGTGCTTCATAAAGAGTCTGTATCCACGGGAAGGCTGAGCGCATTGAAGATTTACTATCAAAATAGAAACCGAATAGTTTACCTAAGACGCAACATCCACGGGAAAACATTCTATTATGCACTTGGGTATCAGGTTTTTGTGGCCATTCCCAAAAACGCTTTCAAGTTTTTGCTCAAAGGAAAAATTAAACTGTTTCTGGCCTATTATCGGGCTATAGGTTGGCATATGACCAACGCCTTTTCGGCGGAAATTCACGAAAACCCCAAATTGTAAGCCATGGCGCAACTACTAACTATCATACAACTAATTGTTTACGTATATGTTACGTCAACAGTATTGATGTTGTTTGTGTTTTCGCTGGCCAGTCGTTTCACTTATCGACCGAAACCTGCAGCAGACAATTTGTTACGAAAGTTTGCCGTAATGATACCTGCCTACAAAGAAGACGAAGTGATTCTGGAAGTAGTCAACGAAGCCCTTAAGCAAGATTATCCATCAGAAAGATTTGACATCATTGTCATTGCTGATGGTTTCAATCCTTCGACCATCGCTGCGTTAAAGCAAACCAAAGCAATCATACTGGATAGAAATTTCGAAATAAGCACTAAATCACGTGCACTAAAATATGCTTTTGAACAGTTGAGCAACAACTACGATATCGCCTGCGTATTGGATGCCGACAACCTGATGGCACCTGACTTTTTAAAACAAATCAATGCAGCGTTTAGCAATGGTTTTGTTGCAGTTCAAGGGCATCGAACAGCCAAAAACATGAACACCAATTTCGCAGTACTGGATGCCGTAAGCGAAGAAATCAACAACAATATTTTCCGACACGGACAGCGTTCGTTTGGCGTTTCGTCCACCCTCATTGGCAGCGCCATGGCATTTGAATTTGGCCTGTTTAAGAAAATGATAGGAGAAGTTGAGGTCGTTGGTGGCTTTGACAAAGAAATAGAAATGCGTTTGTTTGCCCAAAAAATCACCATCGAATACCTGCCTGATGCCTATGTTTACGACGAAAAAGTGCAAAATGCCCGTGTTTTTGGCAAACAAAGACGTAGATGGCTCTCCGCACAATTTCATTTCTTCGGTAAAAACTTCGTTCCATCGTTTAAACAAATGTTCACACAAGGTAATTTCGAATACTTTTTTAAAGCACTACAATACATACAGTTACCTCGAATATTATTGTTAGGTGGGATCACGATTGCCGCACTCGTTACCGTAATTTTTCAAGTTTATCCGTGGTGGATGCTCTGGCTCACCGATTTTATCCTCATCTTTTTGGTGTTTGTTTTGGCAATCCCGCGAAAATTCTATACTTTTAATACGTTAAAAGCCATGTGGGCATTGCCTTTGGGATTTCTGGCCATGTTAATGTCATTGTTGAAAATGCGGAAAGCCAACGAAAGTTTTATCCACACCAAACACACATATAACGCCTTTCAAATTAAAAAGAAAAGAAAATAATATCTACTCCAATGAAAATAGGGATCGAAGGACAACGGCTATTCAGAACCAAAAAACATGGTATGGACATGGTAGCCCTGGAGTTAATCAACGAGCTTCAAAAAATTGACCATGAAAACGAATACGTGATTTTCGTCAAGCCCGACGAAGACACCACCACCCTGAAAGCCACCGACAATTTTAAAATTGTTGAATTGAGCGGTGGTCCCTACCCCACTTGGGAACAATTTGCCTTACCCAAGGCAGCCAAAGCCGAAGGCTGTCACCTCCTGCATTGTACCAGCAATACGGCACCCGTCAATACCAGCCTGCCTCTGGTGGTTACCTTGCACGATATCATATACATGGAAAGCATCAGCCTGTTTAAAAAATCGGGCACATGGTACCAAAAAATGGGCAATATGTACCGACGATATGTGGTGCCACCGGTGGTTAAAAAGAGCGATAAAATCATTACTGTTTCCAAGTTTGAACGAAACCGGATCGCCGAATTTTTCGGAATTCCCCAAGAGGAAAACAGATTGGTTGCCATTTACAATGGTGTTTCTGAACACTTTGTTCCCATCAACGACCAAAAGGAACTTGATCGTGTAAAATCATTGTATAATCTTCCCGACCGTTTCTTATTCTTTCTTGGCAACACCGACCCCAAGAAAAACACACCGGGTACCCTGAAGGCTTTTTCTGACTACCTAAAAAAATCCAATGACCCCGACTTGTATCTCGTCATGCTTGATTACGAGCGTTCTTCACTCGAAAAAATTCTCTCCGATATCGGCGACAAAGAACTGATAAACAGAATTTTGCTAACAGGTTACGTGGTAAATACCGACCTGCCCGCCATCTACAACCTGTGCAGTATTTTTCTTTATCCTTCGCTGCGCGAAAGCTTTGGCATCCCCATGCTTGAGGCCATGCGTTGTGGTACGCCGGTAATAACCTCCAATACCTCATCCATGCCCGAAGTTTCGGGAGATGCAGCCTACATCGTGGATCCGTATAAACCGGAACAAATCACTGAAGGAATTTCCAAACTGCTATCCGACAAAGCCTTACGGGAAGAACTCGTAAAAAAAGGCCTCAAACAAGCAGCCAAATTCTCCTGGAAACACATGGCCGAGGACGTATTAAATCTTTATAAGGAAGTTTATAAAAAACATTACAAATAAAGAAAAGATGATTAAGAACAGAGATATCATTGTAGTAGGACTGGCAGCTTTGGATAGCCGTATCGGAAGCAATGTCATCAACCTGGCCCACGAATTTGCCAAAAATAACCGCGTACTTTACGTGAACTATCCTGTGGATCGTTTTACGCTTTGGCGCGAAAAAAACGACCCCCTGATACAAAACAGGGTAAAACGAATGAAGGCAAAAGAACCTGCTTTGGTGAAACTCGAAGACAACTTTTGGGCACTCTATCCTGCCACCATTCTGGAGTCCATTAGTCAGTTGCCCATCAATTGGTTGTTCGATATCCTGAACCGTATCAACAACAAGAGGCAAGCCCGTGAGGTGAACAAAGCCATAAAAGAGCTTGATTTTAAAGACATTATCATTTTTAACGATACCGACATGTTCCGCAGTTTCTTTTTAAAGGAACTTACCGGAGCCAAAACATATGTGTATTATACCCGCGACAACATGATTGCTGTGGATTTCTGGAAAAAACAAGGCATTCGCATCGAAGCCGCCCTCATGGCCAAGGCTGATCTGGTGGTTGCCAATTCCACTTACCTGGCCGAACTTGCCGGACGTTTCAACAAACACTCCTATTATGTAGGCCAAGGTTGCGACATGAGTCTTTTCGATAAAAAACTCATCAAGCATCCGCCGGAAGACATGGTGCCCATCATGAACTTAAAAAAGCCAATCATTGGTTATATTGGCGTTTTGTTCGACCTGCGTCTGGATATCAAGGTGTTGGAATTTTTGGGGAAAAGTCGTCCGGATTGGAGTTTTGTGTATGTGGGCCCTGAAGATGAGCATTTTAAAGCCAGTGAGTTGCACCAAATGGACAACGTGTACTTTTTGGGAAGCAAAAAAATGGAAGAGCTGCCGGCTTACCTCAACTATTTCGATGTAGCCCTGAATCCGCAGAAACTTAACGAGGTTACCATTGGCAATTATCCCCGTAAAATCGACGAATACCTGGCCATGGGCAAACCCACCGTAGCCACCAAGACCAAAGCCATGAGTGTATTTGCCGACTATACCTACCTGGCCGAAACCAAGGAAGATTATCTGGCATTGATTGATTTGGCATTGAAGGAAAACTCACCCGAAAGGGAACAACAAAGGGAAGTGTTTGCTCGCAGTCATACCTGGGAAGCCAACACCAATGAGATTTTCAAAAGAATAGAAATGATTGAAAAAACCAAGTAAAATGGGAATAGTAGATAAGGTAAAATCGAACCCCAGACTGAAAAAACTGGTGTTGTACATGCTCATACCTAAAAATCAGGCCCGCCCCCGGCTGTGGGTTAAACTGTTTGTAAACCCTTTTAAACACCACAAAGGCAAAGGATCACTCATCCGGCGAAGTGTCCGCATGGATGTGATGCCTTTCAACTATTTTTCACTTGGAAAAGATTCCACCATCGAAGATTTCTCCACCATCAACAATGGCGTGGGCGATGTGGTGATTGGCGATCGTGTGCGCATCGGACTGGGTAATACGCTCATTGGTCCCATTACCATCGGCAACGACATCATGTTTGCACAAAACATTGTTTTATCGGGACTTAACCATGGCTACGAAGACATCAGCCTGCCCATCAGCGACCAACCCGTTTCCACCAAACCCATCGTAATCGAAGATGAAGTGTGGATAGGCGCCAATGCCGTAATTACAGCGGGCGTTACTGTTGGCAAACACAGCATTGTGGCTGCAGGCTCCGTGGTGGTAAAATCGGTTCCACCCTACTCCATCGTTGGTGGAAATCCGGCCAAACTGCTCAAACAATACAACCAAACTACCAAGAGTTGGGAAAGAGCTCTTTAACTTACTAAAACTATCTCATGAACAAACTATTAACCTATTTACGGTATTTCTACGATTTCATTAAACACGGTGAATTCAAATTTTTATACTATTCAATCGCCTGGGTCGCCAAAGGAAGCACTCCTAAAAAATCCAGCTATTACACCAGCGACCTGGGAAAATTTTACGCACGTAAGGGTACCCTCGACTTTCAATTTGGAAACTATGCCTACGAGTGGGAAGTGAAAAAATTCGTTTATCAACATATAAATGAATACGATGTATTTCTTGATATTGGCGCCAATATTGGCACCTACTCCATTCTCTTTGCAGGGAAAGGTCTCAGCGGGTTTGCTTTTGAACCGGTAAAAAGCAATATAGCTGTGTTGGAGAAGAATATCCAACTTAACGAGATGAATGACAGAATAAAGGTTTTTCCGCTTGCTTTGGGAAGCTATCAACACACGGCCAATTTTACCTTCGATCCTGTAAATACCGGAGCCTCGCACCTCACCGACGACCACATTGATGCAGAAGAAATTATCAATCCGGAGTTTGAAGATATTGAAGTGGATACCCTTGACAACATCATGGATCAACTAAACATCGATACTTCAAAAAAAATAATCATAAAAATTGATGTGGAAGGCATGGAAATCAATGTACTGAAGGGTGCTTCCAAGTTTTTAAAAAAATACCCCAACATACTGATTGTCATGGAGTCGATACACAGTGGGAAAGACAAACTTACGGCCCAACTCCAGTCGATATGCCCCTTTGAAATATTACCCGTTGATGCCCTGAACATGGCTGCACGAAAAAAATAACACCTTAATCATATGGAAACTATTAACATTCTTTTTTGGGTACTTCTTTTCATTGTATTCTATGCCTATTTTGGATATGGCGTCGTGCTGTATGCCCTTGTATTACTGAAAAGAATTTTTAAAGGCAAAAATGTAAACAGCTCTGAAGCAAGCGATTACCAACCGGAAGTAACACTATTTGTGGCAGCATACAACGAAAAAGATTACGTAGATGCCAAGGTAAAGAACTCCCTCAGCCTGATATATCCCAAAGAAAAAGTAAAACAGCTTTGGGTAACCGATGGTTCGGACGACGGCACTCCTGACTTACTTAAAAAATACACAGATCAGGGTATCGAAGTACATCACGAAAATAAACGTGGTGGTAAAATCGGTGCCATGAATCGAGGAATGGCTTTCGTAAAAACACCCATCGTTATTTTTTCGGATGGCAACACCATGTTGGGAAAGGAGTCCATTCAACGCATTGTCAACCTGTTTAAAGACCCCAAAGTAGGCTGTGTATCAGGAGAAAAGAGGATATTCAGCAAAGACTCCGATACGGCCGTAGGATCCGAAGGTATTTATTGGAAATATGAATCTACCCTCAAAAAATGGGATGCAGAGTTGTATTCGGTGGTAGGCGCCGCCGGGGAACTGTTTGCCATTCGCACCGAACTGTTCCAAGAAGTGGAAAAGGATACCCTGCTCGACGACTTCATTATCTCGTTGCGCATTGCCATGAAAGGCTACACCATCCAATACGACCCCGAAGCATACGCCATCGAGAGTGCTTCGGCCAACGTGAAAGAGGAACTCAAACGCAAAATACGCATCGCCGCCGGAGGAATTCAAAGCATTATCAGACTCAGCCCATTGCTTAACCCATTCAAAACCGGCATCTTAAGCTTTCAGTTTGTGTCGCACAGGGTATTGCGATGGACCCTGGCACCGCTGTCGCTACCACTTATACTCGTTTTCAATTTCTTTCTGGCGGCCAACGCCGGTTGGGACAATTGGACAAGTATCTATCCATGGCTCTTTTATGCGCAAATTTTGTTTTACACCATGGCGCTTACAGGCTGGGTACTGGAAAACAGAGAGTTAAAAGCCAAAATATTCTTTATTCCCTACTACTTTTTCATCATGAATTATGCAGTAATTCTGGGGATTAACCGTTATTTCAAAGGACAACAGTCGGTAAACTGGGAAAGAGCAAAAAGAGGGTCATGATAAAATGGGGTGCCATATTATGGATTTTACTGATGTTCGGCTATGGAACTTTGTCCGCTCAATGTGATGCCTATATATTAAGAGGGACGAGTATCTTCGATGGAGAGCAAACTCAGGTTCAACCTGGGCAAACCATTTGTTTGGAAGGAGGCAGCAGAGATTATTTGGTACTGAAAAATATCCATGGAACGCCCTCCAACCCAATTCTGATTAAAAATGAAAACAGTGCGGTTGTTATCGAAACCGGACATTATTACGGAATAAAAATATCCAATTGCTCGTATATACGTTTTTCAGGAACAGGAAACCCTCAGATAACCTATGGTATTCAGGTACTTAGGGTTGATCAAGGGGCTGGCATATCGGTTACCGACCTGAGTACCGATGTGGAAATCGATCACGTTGAAGTGGCGAACATTCCCATCGGGGGCATTTAC
Source organism: Bacteroidales bacterium (assembly GCA_963676875.1). Lineage (GTDB taxonomy): Bacteria > Bacteroidota > Bacteroidia > Bacteroidales > F082 > UBA6244. Next base: position 4,110,335 of record OY781436.1, on the reverse strand, counting down.
GCCAAGTCGGAACCCGATTGTAATTTCAATTCTACACGGGATAAATTCACCATGTACAACTTCCTATTGCACGATTGTTATCTTCATGACATTGCCGACGAAGGACTCTATATCGGTAGCTCCAAATATTCGGGGCAAACCATTACCTGCGATGGTAAAGACACCACCGTATTGCCTCATATCATGGTTGGCACGCGTATTTACAACAACATTGTTGAAAATACCGGATGGGATGGGATTCAAGTAAGTTCGTCGGAAAGTGATTGCGAAATCCACGACAATATTGTGAGAGAGGATTCACAGGAAGAATATCAATACCAGATGTCAGGTATCATTATTGGTGGTGGCAGTCAATGCGATTGCTACAACAACCAAATTTTTGATGGCAAAGGCGATGGCATCGACATATTGGGTTTGGGCAATATGAAAATCTACAACAATTTGATTGTGAACGCAGGAAGAACCTACAAACCCAACGACCCCAATGCCTTTAAACACGGAATCTTCGTTGGAGAATCTATTACACTAGCTAACGCCACATACGATATTTTTAATAATACCATCGTCAATCCGAAATCAAACGGGATAAAGTTTGCCAATCAGGAAATTGCCCATGCAAATTTCATCAACAACCTGATAACCAATCCGGGAAGACTGGCTGTTGAAGGAAATCAGGCGTACATTAATGGAGTTCAATCGTCTATAAGTAAGGTGACCAATATTTTTTCGCCCGATAATTCCTCGGTTTTATTTTTGGAACAAAATCCCTATCAATACGATTTAAAACCCAATTCACCCGCCGTAAACACCGGCACCGATATGAATGGGTATGGTTTGAGTTTCGATGCCGTCAACCGAAACCGACCTTTTCACACTTTTTTTGATATTGGGGCATTTGAATGTCATGATCCTCAAGCAGATATCACCCAAAATAGAGGTGAATCGGAACTCATCATTTTCCCGAACCCTTCGAGCGAAACCATACAGGTTGTTGCCACTTTTCTTAAAAATATTACAGCCGACATCAATATTTACGATCTGACAGGAAAGAAGTTGGCACATTACAGAAATTTGTCATTCTCTGAAACAGGTGGTACTACAATTCACGTGGATTGGCTCACTCCCGGTACCTATATTCTCAAAATTGATGCCCCCGATGGTACCATAAGTAAAAATTTCTTGATAAATTAGTCTGTGATATGGAAAAAAAGCGTCAGCATAACGGTAAATTGAAACGCCTTGCCAAAAAATTATTCTTGCTTGGAAGACGCTACTACTATCGTGGTCAGACTGTTGAATGTCCCATTTGTGGATTTGGCTTTCGCAAAATGCTTCCGGGAGGTTTTCAATCAGACGTGATTACAGAAAAAGAAATCATTGGTGCCGGTTTGCGCGACAACAATATCTGCCCCAATTGTCTCAGCACCGACCGCGATCGATTGGTATTTCTTTATTTAAAATACAAAACTGACATTTATAATAAGCGCCTAAAAATACTGCATGTAAGTCCCGAACCTGCACTTTATCAGGTGATTTCAAAAATTCGGGAAATCGATTACACCATCGGCACCAAATACGCGGAAGGTTCGTATTATCCGGCTGAAATCACTTTTTTCGACCTGACCGGAATGCCACATAAAGATAACACCTTCGATTTAGTGATCTGCAACCATGTGCTTGAGCATATTCCCAACGATTTGCAGGCCATGAGCGAAATTTATCGCATACTTAAACCCGGTGGTGAAGCCATCTTGCAGGTACCGATGTCGTATAAAATAGAGAAAACCTTGGAAGATGACACCGTGGTTACAGAAGCCGATCGACACCGGATTTTTGGACAATTTGATCATGTGAGGATATATGGACCGGATTACCAACAACGACTTGAATCGGTTGGATTTGAAGTGGGTATCCATGATCCGATCCAAGAAAAATGGATCCATGAAGATACTTCCAAATATGCCCTGAACAAAAAAGAGCATCTTTTTGTAGCCCGAAAACTAAAAACAATAAAAGCTAAGTAAATGAATTTGAGATGGGTATGCATATGGTTATTGTTAATTCCATGGTTGGGAAATTCGCTTGAAGCAAGTGCGACCAAAGACAACTCCCAATGGAATCAATTGTTGCAATCACCGGAAAAAGGAGACCATCCAATCAGAATACTTGAACTTGCCGACCGTTTCTCCGGCTATGATCCAATTCTGTCCAATGAAATAATCGATCTGATCATACAACAACCAACGGTACAGAAAAACGATAGCTTGATTATTCAATGTCACCTGATCAAGGCCGAAAACTTCAATCAACTTGGGAACTTTAATCGAAGCAACAGCGAGTTGAAACAAGCCCTGCGCCTTGCTGAGAAAGTAAGCAGCAACACTTTTCAAATCAGGTCGTTGTACCAGATGGCACTCCTGCAAATGAAACAGGAAAATCACCAGAAAGCGTTGCTTTACTTACAATCTGCTGAAAAATTACCAACCGACGCATCACAATCCATACTTGCAGTCAGGGTATTTCTGAGACAGGCTGAAGCCAGAATGGGCACCAATGAACTTGAAAAATCTCAATTTGCCATAGATACGGCATTTCAGTTATCGAAGTCACTTGACAACCAAAGTCTTATTGCTGAGTGCTACTGGATGTACGCCAAATTAGCCCAATTAAGGAACGATTTTCCTTCCTGGCAAGCCAACCTGCATATGGCGTTGCAAACCCTTGACAAGGTACAACCTTCCCAACTGAAAAAATCAATTGTAAACGGATTAAGCCAATGGGCACTGGCCGTGGGAGATACCCTTTCTGCCATTGAATACATGGTTCGTGCCGAGGAAATGGGTCAATTTCTAGCCACACAACAACTCATCGAATTCAGAAAGGAGTACGCTAATATTATTGATTTTCAACCTAATAAAAAACCAATCGGGATATTCTGGTATATCCTTTCGGCCATCCTGATGATTGTGGTTCTGGTGTTGTTGGTTTATTTTTGGAAAAAAATGAGGAAGTCAAAGACTTTACTTCTTGAGAACCAAAATTCTGCAGAAGAACGAGCCAACAACCTGAGTAAACAAATTACGGATTTTGAAGAAGCTGTAAAACAAGAGATTATTCTTACAACTCGAAAAGGAGAAGAAGAAATACGTGAACGCAAGGCAAACTACCCTAAACTTGAGGAAGCTCTGGAGTTTAGCAAACAGGCTGACTATCTTAAGGATATGTTCCTGGCAAAGTTGAGTCATGAGGTTCGAAGCCCACTCACTACCATTCTGGGATTTTCCTCGTTGTTGGAAACCGAACTGGCCATGATGGAATCACCGGAACTGTTTGATTATGCTTCAACTATCACTCAAAGTGGTCAGAGTTTGATCGATTTGCTAAACAATATCTTCGACCTGAGTTTAATCAATTCCAATAACCTGGAATTAAAAATTACTTCTTTCAATTTTGAAAAACTCACCGCCGATCTTATTCAAAAATTTGAAAGTCTTTCTGCCCAAAAGGGAATCAGGATTGTAGCTCCGGAGGGCAATATTGGCCAAATTCAGTCGGATAAAGGATTGGTAGAACGTATATTAACTATGATTCTGGATAATTCCGTTCGTTTTACTGAAAAGGGATATATCAAAATCGAAGCGCAAATCAACGATCGAAAAACCCATACAACTATCCAGATAAAGGACACTGGCGTAGGTATAGACAAAACCTACCTGAATGATGTATTTGAACCCTATCGTAAGGAAAAACTGGGCTATTCCACACTCTACCAAGGGGCTGGGTTGAGCTTACCGCTTGCCAAGAAAATGATTCAAATACTGGGAGGATCCATCAGAATAGAATCGGAAAAAGGCATCGGAACTACGGTGTTTATTACACTACCTTTGGTATACTCAGCTGATGAAAACACTGAAAAAGAACAATTTAAAAATGCCCAAACGGAAAAATCCGGAGCCAAAGAAAACCACCGCATATTGGTTATTGAACCTGACGATCTTACCCGTTTGTTGGTGGAGAAATTTCTAAGTAAAGCCTATTCGGTTATCGGTGTAGCTAGCAAAGGACAAGGAAAATCGCTTATCGTAGATGAATTAAAAGAAAATCGTGTTTTCGATTTGATAATTCTGGATATTCCTTCGGGAGATAACAAGGGCACTTTCAGTTTTTTAGCCGATATTAGGAAAAATTATCCCCACTACTTGAAGGTGGGTGTTGTTGCCTTAACCAGCCGGTTGCAAACAGATAGAACAGGAACTTTTTCTGAAGAAGGAATACTATCAGTTGTAAACAAACCCATCATGCGTGATAACCTTGAAACAGCTATCAATCGGGCTTTTCAACCTGCCAAATAGAGTCTTCAAATATGGAAAAAAAGTGCCAAATTTGGAAAATCTTCAAACTGGCTTATAAAAAGTTTACATACAATAGCCTCATTTAGCGTAGTTAACAATATTTGGCATATGCCTTGTTTCTTGCTTTAAATTTATAAAAATAAATATGACCCAAAGTCGAAACTTAAATATACTTGTCATTGAAGACAACCTGATCAACCAGAAATTGGCTTCAACGCTTTTCAAGCGACTTGGTCATGCAGTGGATGTGGCACTCAACGGAAAATTAGGTGTGGACATGTACAAGCAAAAACATTACGACCTGATTCTCATGGACATACAAATGCCTGTAATGACAGGTATCGAAGCTACAATTTCCATAAGGGAATACGAAAAACAACAGAAAAAAGCTGAACCGGTAGTAATTCTTGCAGTCACCACCTTTAATTACCCTTCAGACAAAGACAATTGTTTACGTGCAGGGATGAACGATCACGTAAGCAAACCCTATAAGCCCATCGATATTCTGCACAAAGTGGCTCAACACATTCCGTTTTTTGCGGTTCCTGAACATTTTTAGTTATTCAACCTTGGTCAGTTCCAAATCAAAGATGAGTGGAGAATAGGGCGGGTTCTTTTCACCACGGGCTCGGGATCCATACCCCAATTTTGAAGGGACGATCAAACGAACTTTGTCACCCTCAACCATTTGATTTACTGCTTCTTCCCAACCCTGAATTACTTCCCCCATGCCTGTTTCAAATACAAAGGGCTGATGGTTGGCGTAAGAAGAAACGATAATGGAACCATCCAGTGCATATTGGATATAGTTTACTGTTACCCTGCTTCCTGTTTTTTGGGGTGCCTTGCCCTGCCCTTTGATTAATGGAATGATGTAAAGTCCTGTGGCAGTTGTGTCAGCAACTATCTGGTTTTCTTTAATGTAACTAGCAATTTTGGCAGGTTCGTCCTTTTTATTTTGTGCCAGCATTTGCTTTTTGAGTTCCTTTTTTCGTATTCGTTCGGCTTGCACCACTTCCAATGGCCTGATTTGCACGAAGTGAACCGTGTAGTCCAACGTAGTAAATCCGGGTACACCATCATAACCATTGGCTCCCACACCTATCCATGAAGGAACCACCAAACGGGCAGTACTACCTTCGGTGAGCAACCCGAGTCCCTCCATAAATCCCGCATTATCAAACTCTTTTCCGTACTCAATATCAAAAGGATCGCTGTTGAAATTGGAAAACAAGGTATCGCCGCCCAATATCCTTACCTCGAAATACACCTGGCACATGTCACCCGTATCAGGAAGTCTGCCCTTACCAATAATTTGAGGAATCACTATTAATCCAGATGAAGTAGCAGTGGTATCCAGGTTGTTCTGAATCAGATAGTCGGTCATCTTAAGTTTCTCTTCACGTTGTCGGGCAGCTGTTCTCACCTCTAATAACGAATCAAAAGCTTCTCTAGACATAAAATCTAGCAAACGTAGGTGATAGGTCAGTTTTTCACCGGGATCTACAAATGATGGTAATTGGGTAAATTCGGCTGATTTGATAAAAAATGAATCGGCCACAACTGTGATAATGGCAGAATCTCCCTTGCCCAATTGCCGCAGCCCCTGATACAAATCACCCTGAAAGGCTGGCTTTAATAGCGGGAACTCCATGGGAACATCCAATGAGCGGCTGTCGAAAAGCAGTGTATCCTTCAATCCGTAACTGAGGGCTACCCTCACGATGTCGTGTTCGCTAGGCCTGCAAGTATCGCCTCCCTGCTCCACCACTTCCATATTCAGACTGTGGTTTTGCCGTGAAGCACAGGATACAAACAAAAAGACCGTGACAGCCCAGGCTGTCACGATCCAAATAATATGTTTTATGGAAAGGTTACTCAACACCCATCAATTCAACTTCAAAAACCAGAGTGGATGATGGAGGAATGCTGCCTCTGCCACCAGGTCCGTATGCTAAGTTGGAGGGAATAACCAGAATTGCTTTTCCACCAACGCGCATCATGCCGATACCTTCGTCCCAACCGGGAATAACTTGTCCTTGACCAAGCGTAAATTCGATGGGTTCGCCTCTGTCAACTGAACTGTCGAACTTGTTGCCATCCAGGAACATACCGGTGTAATGTACTTTTACTTTTTTGCCGGATTCCGCTTTTTTTCCTTTGCCTTTTTTCTCTTGAATAAAGTACATGCCTGATTCGGTGGGTTTTGCATCGGGGTATTTTTCAGCCAGAAAAGCTTCGCGGGCAACAGACTCATTTTCAGCAGCTACTTTCATAGCTTCATCTTTTTCTGCCTGTACCTCTTCAGGTGTTTGGATTTTGTCCAATTTCAGGGTAAAATAGATATTTTCAATTGAATCCACTTCAGGAGGTACCGAAGGCATTCTAAAAAGTTTTAAAAATACGGAGTCAGCGTTACATTTGATGAGCACGCTATCGCCAACCTTCATCATCGACAAACCATCATATACATCACCTTTAAAAGTAGGTTTGATCATAGGTAACTGCATGGGATAACCCAAATTTTTACTATCGAACAACAAGGTATCCCCATCTGTATAGCTCATTTGGATGGTTACATAGTCACCTTCCGCGGGAGTAGCATCACCGTCACCATGGCTCAAATATTTGTAAACTAATCCATTACCATTAGATTCATATCCATCAGGTGAATTATTTCCCTGGTCGCATGAAACCAGCGAGAAAGCCAGGGCAACAACGACCATAGCTCCGGTTAAAAGTGTTTTTTTCATTTTATTGTTTTTTGACTAAGTTTAATAAATTCTATTTCGTAAATAACAGTTGCTCTTGGAGGGATTTTTTTTTGATCACCAAGCAATCCAAAAGCAAGGTGCGAAGGTAATATAATTACTGCTTGGTCACCCAAATACATGTGTAAAATTGCTTCTTCCAGTCCGGTTTCCACACCCCCTTTACCCACTTCAAATACCATAGGTCCAAGTTCATCCGATGAATAGATGACATCACCGGTAATAAGACGGGTTTTGTAGTTTAAGGTAACGATATCTCCCCTTTTGGGACGTGGCCCATCTCCCTCTTTTAAAATGGAATAGCGCAATCCCGAACCGGTGGATACAACCTTTAGCTGATGTCGATTAATATAGTTTTCAATCTCTTCATCTTCAGTACGTGTAAGGTATTGATTGGCCACCACCAACGATTTTTTAGATTGAGATTGCAAATTTTGCTCGTCAGTGATCGGCTTCTCAGGGGTATAACACGCAGAAAAGCTCCCCAACAAGATAATAATCAGGTATATGGCAAAAGTTTGACGCATCAACTATTCGTAGGTAAGTTCGTAATCCAGTTCATCCCGATAGAGGGGCAGCACTTTTTTTAAAACGGCCAAAAATGCTTCAATGCCCATGGAAATGTTGCCTCCGGCTGCATTGCGATGACCTCCGCCGTTAAAATGCTTGCGCGTGAGTAAATTAACCGAAAATTCCCCTTTCGAACGGAAAGAAAGACGCAATTTATTCTCCTTTTCGGTAATTAATATGCTCATATTCACCTTTTTCATCATCAAAGGATAGTTTACTAGCCCTTCGGTATCCCCAACACTGTATTTGTATTTGGCCAAATCGGCTTTGGTGAGATAAATAATGGCCGTATGAAACTCATCCCATACCAACATTCGGTTACTGATGGCAAAACCCAGCAAGCGCAATCGGTTTTCAGAAAAAGTATCGTAGATCAAGCGGTGAATTTTTTCCACATCGATGCCCAATCGCATGAGGTTGGCCGTAATTTCGTAAGTATCAGGACGACTGCATGAATAACTGAACGATCCGGTATCCGTAACAATGCCGGTATAAATGGCCTCGGCGGCGGGTTTGGTAATGAATTCCAGGTCGTCCAGCATACGTATAAAGGTATATACCATCTCACCCGTGGATGAATATACGGTATCGGAAAAGCAAAAATCGTAATTATCACGCTCAGGATCAATGTGATGATCGATAAGTATTCGGGTGGATGGAGCCGGAGGAATAAACTCGGCCACAGGACCTACCCTGCTAAATGCATTATAATCCAAACTGAAAAACACTTCCGCAGATTTCAATAACTTCTGCGCCCGTTTAGCTTCCTTTTCATAATTGATAATCAATTCACTACCAGGCATCCACTCGTAAAACTCAGGGAATTTGTTGGGAACAACCATGCTAACTTCATGCCCTTTATTGGTGAGATAAAAATACATGGCCAACAGTGAGCCAATGGCATCTCCGTCAGGATTGGTATGCGAACTAAGGACAATTTGTTTTTTTTGACCTAAAATGTTTTGTAATTGACCTATTTCGGTATCTGTGAGCATGAAGCGATTGATTAATGTGGTGCAAAGATAGATAAAACAGGGCTTACCCACTGAAAATGTGATGATAACCTACATCATTTTAATGGTTTTTAACAAAAGGTGAACACACAACAAGCTGTAGTATAGTCCACTGACCACATTTTCATTTGAAGCAGCAAACGAATGGACATATACAATTTATTGTATTTTTGCAGCTAAATCAATATTATATCAAATGACCGGAAACACAACCTTTACAATGATTAAGCCCAAAGCCATGGCTGATGGACATATGGGAAATATCATTGCCAAAATTATCGAGGGTGGATTTAAAATTAAAGCCCTGAAAATAACTCGTTTAACTAAAGAACAAGCTGCGAAATTCTATGCTGTTCACAGCGAAAGACCATTTTTTGAAGGATTAATTACGTTTATGAGCTCAGGTCCGATAGTTGCTGCCATTCTCGAAAAAGAAAATGCCATTACCGCATACAGAGACTATATTGGAGCTACCAACCCTGCTGATGCCAAACCCGGATCCATCAGAGCACTTTATGGATCCTCCATCGAAGCCAATGCGGTTCATGGTTCCGACAGCGACGAAAATGCCCTCATCGAAGGCGCCTTTTTCTTCAATCAAATGGAACGTTTCTAGGAAGTTACGTAAAATACAAATAGTAGTAAGACCGGCTTTTAGTCGGTCTTTTTTTATCTGCTCTCGTAGGTTTCGAAGGTGCCATCGCCGTATAAAAGTATCAATTTTGTGGCACCGTTTGGATTTATGATGGCTTTTGGAAAGGGTTGATCCTTTTCTACTTCCTTTTCATCTGAATTCTTCGTGACCGTATCCGCTTTTATTGCCGATTTGGGTGCTTCAAAACTAAGCAACTGCTGTCCGCTGTCAGTCTTTTTGGGAGGAGTTGGGTCAAGTTTTGGGGGTTGAGCGGAAAAAGTATCAGCTGCAGGAACCTCCGTTCCTTTTCCAAACAGGAGCCAGTCGAGACTGATTTCGTCAAATCGGTTCTTAATTTTCATTACCACATCCAAACTTGGATTGTTGCGTCCCGATAATATATGCGATAAAGAAGAACGCTTCAAACCGATTTCGTCGGCAAACTGAGACGGAGTTAAACCCCTTTTGTCCATCATTTTTTTAATGCGTTCGATCATTCTTTTTTGTTTACAAAGATAGCAATAATTAACATTTGTAACAATTATTTCAATGGGATCAACGATACATTTGTAAATTACATTTGTAAACAAGCTTTTATTTGTAGTTATTTATTGATCTAGCAATACATTATATTGTATTACTGATATTTAAACTAATTATTCATGTAATATTTATCTATGAAAAATTGAAGTAATTATTTAAACTATATTATTGTTTAAGATTTTTATATATCTGGTTATCTATATTATAGATGCTATTTACTTGATTTTTGGCAAAGAAATGGTCGCAGTAGGTAGTCAAGAATGCAAAAAGCAATTAATTACATCTGTAACCATATTGTTTTTCATTAACTTAGACAATTCAATACACAAATGTAAATTACATTTGTAAACTATTATGGTGTGATAAATTTCCGTGAATTTGGCCTAAAATGGCAGGAATATTATCAGAAAAACGTGAAAAAATCAATTTGTATTGACTCGTTTTGGATGGTTTAAAAGGTGAACGAAATGAGGTGGAGGGGTTCACTCCTACCCGATGGATTTATATTCGGATCAAATTTACCATAAGGATTTACAATTGGAGAACACAAAGTATTGAAAAGCAAAAACCCTGTCAGGATAATTATTTCTGACAGGGTTTTAGAGCTGGACAAAAACTACTTCTTATTTTCCCGTTTCAAAATTCAGTTGGTCCAGATTCGATCGGTGGTGACTCCGTGGCAACTATTGCACTGACCCGTAGTAATGGCCGACGACATGTAATTGACCCCATTGGTTCCTTGCACCGAAGGATACAACCCTGAACCGAAATTAACACCAGAGGTGGTATAGAAATTACCCTTCGTATCTGCTTGCAGGGTATATTTCACTGTTCCGGTACCATTGGGTCCGCTCCATAGCTTAATGGTTGCATTGGAGTACGTAGCCGTTTTTTGTGCATTGTAAGCCGTTCCGGCCACCTGAAAAATTCCCTCCCCCTGTCCGCCTGAGCGATGGCAATTCATACAATTCTGACCCATGTTGTGGCTACTTTCATCGTTGTAAGTGGTTCCTCCTGAGTCATTTTCGTCAATGGCGACATTTTCTTTTTGACACGATTGTGTAGAAATGGCTAAGGTAAAAAGTGCTGCACATGCAGCGATCATGCTAAATTTCATGGTAGTTAATTTTTAATAATCCTACTCGTTAGGCTTTTCGGATACGCCCCGGTTTTTAGTGGCAACCGGATACCAAATCGATTCAACTACTCTCCGGTAATAAACACAGAGAAACGTTGGTGCTGATGGGTAGATTTGGTAACTTTTTAAGCACAACACATCCGTAACACGCTAATTAAATGTTATTTAAAGATAAAATGAATAGTACGGATGAAAAATAAATGAGCGAAAGAATGGTTCAATATCGCGGCAAAATTCAATTAACTTAAAAGTTACCGATTAAAGATTTCCATATGCTGTGTGGTTGGTTGATACTGGTATCCAATTGAATACTTTTTATCGTCCGGGCTGGGAGAATAACGCAGAAGGAAAGTTAAATATTTTGTTTGGTTGTTATTTTTTCACAATTAGGACACTCCTAAGGAGAAAATACCTGTCTTTCAGTGGTTCTTTTTGTCGAGGATTATGCACCAACCACCTTCATCCCTCTAACCAATATCGATATAAAATTGAACACCCCACAGGTGAGGGTGATAACATAACAATCTATTTATCAACAATATAGCTAACCGTTCTGTAGCTTAGGCTGTGGATGCATCTAACCATGTTTGCCTTTGGAGATCGTCCCTTCACAAATGGATATTCAGATTCAGGATTTTATGCGGTCAGAATATTTTGGCATTGTAGCCAGCTCCTTCTCAATTTCTTCAATTGTAGGCAAATCACTTTTAATTTCATCAGGAATTGCTCTACTTAATTGATATTCTGCTACACCAATGGGTTGTGAGATTCCACGAAGAGCATATTCTGCCTCGATTTTATTCTTCTCTTGGCATAAAATGATTCCAATAGTTGGGCTATCTGATTCTGTTTTCAGTTTTTCGTCAATCGCCGATAGATAAAAACTCAGTTTTCCTGCATATTCCGGCTTGAAACTTTTGGCTTTTAATTCAACTACGACATAACACCTTAGTTTCGTGTGGTAAAATAATAGGTCAACGTAAAAATCTTTGTCACCAACTTCAAGTTTATATTGTCTGCCAATAAAAGCAAATCCAGTTCCTAACTCTAATAAGAACTTAGTGATATGCTTGGTCAATTGGTCTTCAATACTCTTTTCGTCTGCATTTTTCTTTAATGTTAGAAAATCAAAAAGATAAGGGTCTTTTAACGTTTGATTCGCTAAATCTGAATCAGGATTTGGTAAAGTACTATTGAAATTTGTAATTGCTTTTCCTTGTCGGGCAAATAAGTCTGTCCCTATTTGCATATCTAAAACACTTCTTGACCAACTATTTCCAATGGTTTCGGTTAGGTAAAATATCGATTCATCTATTGATTTAGACTTACTAACAATCAAAATATTATGTCCCCATGGGATTTGTGCAACAAGCTGTTGCACTTTTTCAAAATCAGATTTATAAAAAGAATAAAATCCTTTCATATAAAATAAATTCCTACGTGAAAATCCTTTTAAATCAGGAAATTCTGCGACTAAATCTTTTTCTAAATTGTCAACGATCGAATTACCCCAACCTTGGGTTTCTTGTTTTTCAAAAAGTTCTTTACCTATCTCCCAGTAAAGTTCAATTATCTCTTTATTTGCTGACAAAGCCGCTTTAATTTGAGCACCCTTAATTCGTTTTTTTAATCCTCCTAGCCACTCAATATATTCAGAATCATATCTTTTCTTAACTGTCATATTTTTATCTTTCCTCAAAGATAAAATTTATCAAGTTGCTTTCTTATTATGCAGTTCGTTTTTTTTTTAATAGGGGGGAACTTCTTAGTATATGCCCACTATTCCACCGACCTCCTCTTTGCACAAAAGTCGACTCGCAAACAACTTACTGAAATCCAACAATATGTGGAATAAACTCTTAAAAAACTGGTTCACTTTGTTGCATTTAGCAATTTCAAACATTTGATTTTTTTCGTGTTTACTACGCACGCTGCGGAAATTGATTGACCCATAAGGAGCAGTGATAATTAATAAAACAGATTGTCACTTGGGTTGGAACCTGCTTCATAGTCTTCATAGTTTCGAAACAAAAAGCAGGGCCAACAGCCAACCTCGATGGCGATCGGGAAACAGCAAAAAGCCATCCCCTCCTACTTCTTCACAAACTTATTCAACCTAACCGACTCTTCCACAGGGTACTTCAACGCATTCTTTACCATTTTCTTTCTGAGGGCTTGTTCAGGATCAATGCCGGTAACATCGCAAAAGCGCAATAAGTAAGCAAAAATATCTCCCACTTCCTCTTCCACATGTTCTCTGCCTTTGGGATCATCCAGAATGGCTTTACTCTCCTCAAAATCGAGCCATTGAAAGATCTCGACCAACTCAGAGGCTTCCACGCTCAAGGCCATGGCCAGGTTTTTCGAAGAATGGTATTTGTTCCAATTACGCTCAGCCATAAATTGTCGGAGTTCGGTTTGCAGGGTATTGAGGTCCATGGATATTTTAAAGATTGGTGTAAATATTTTCAATGGGTAAAAATAATTCATTTTGTAGGACACTCATGGTTTTAACGGCTTTGATTCATGGGTAAAATTCATCCATCCATTGACAAAAGCCTCCCATTCATTGAAAAATGTTGCGTCGTCATCGTGGCTCACTTAAATTTGCCAAAGAATCATCACAAAAACATCATACCATGTCGGTACAAATCTTAAAATTCAAAACAAAATTGATGTTGACAGCCTTTGTTTTGGCACAACTGATGGCATTTTCACAAACCTATCAAGTAGTAGATACCGATCAAACGGATTACTACGACACCCTTCATGTGGTTGGACAAATTTTTCCCGGAGAAAATTTTTATGGCCAGGACGCTAACTATCAAGGCAATACACCGTCTTACACAGACAATGGAGACGGAACCGTTACCGACAACGTTACGGGATTGATGTGGCAACAATCTCCCGATATGGATGGCGACGGCGATATCGACTATGCAGACAAAATGTCGTACGACGAAGCCATGGAAGGAGCAGACGGCTTCAACCTGGCGGGATACACCGACTGGCGCCTGCCTACCATCAAAGAGATGTATTCGCTGATTCTATTTAGCGGTATTGACCCCAGCGGCTATACAGGAACCTCCACCGATGGTCTCACTCCTTTTCTTGATACTACCTATTTTGATTTCAATTACGGCGATCAGAATGCCGGTGAACGCATCATCGATGCACAAATGGCTTCCTCTACGTTGTACGTCAGTACCACCATGATGGGTGCCCGAACCATGTTTGGGGTCAACTTTGCCGATGGACGCATTAAGGGTTATCCCACCGATCCCATGCCGGGACAAACCGAAGGAAAGCAGTTTTATGTAATGTATGTCCGTGGAGGAAATAACTACGGCATCAACGATTTCCAAAACAATGGCGACGGAACCATTACCGATCAGGCCACCGGACTGATGTGGATGCAGGACGACAATGGAACAGGCCTGAATTGGCCGGATGCGTTGGCTTACGCCGAATCGTTTGTATATGCCGGTTATTCCGACTGGAGATTGCCCAATGCCAAGGAGTTGCAGAGTATTGTGGATTATACACGTTCTCCTTCAACCACCAATTCCGCAGCAATCGATCCCCTTTTTAATTGTACCCAAATTACCGACGAAGGTGGCAACATGGACTATCCTTTTTACTGGTCAGGAACCACCCATGTCAGTTGGCAGGCCGATGCTCCGGGAGGTTATGGTGCCTACGTAAGTTTTGGAGAAGCGTTGGGTTGGATGGAATCGCCTCCTAACTCGGGAGATTATACACTAATGGACGTACATGGTGCCGGAGCACAACATAGCGACCCCAAAACGGGAAATCCTGACGACTATCCTTTGGGTTTTGGTCCTCAGGGTGATGTGATTCGGATTTATAATTACGTGCGTTTGGTTAGAGATGCGACCACAACGGGAATCGGAGAATCGCCATCAGTCAATAAGGATTTGCAAATATTCCCAAATCCCGCCCATGAATTCCTGTATTTCGCAATAGACGAAACTGACGCAGATACACAGGTTCTCGTATGCAACCTTACGGGACAAGTGGTTATTTCTGGCATAGTCAAAAATCACCGTATAGACATTTCCACACTAAATACCGGAATTTACACCCTTTCAATAGTTACGCAAAATACACGTTATCATACCAAATTTATAAAAAACTAACCCATGATCAGAACCATGAACAACACCATGACCACCGCGCTGATGGCTGTTTTACTCCTTTTTGCGGGAATAACCGCACAAGCACAACAGGTAGGTCGCCAGTCAGTCCAACGCCCCCAAGGCCGCGAACAACATCGACCTCCCGTCCCCGACTCCACTCAAGTGGCCAAAATGGTCGGTGAACTACGCACCGAACTCGCCTTAACCGAAGACCAGGCTCCGGTTTTCTCCAAATTGGTTTTCAAGCATTTCGACGAATTAAAGGCGCTCACCGCCAACAAAACCGAGCCCAAACGCGAACAAATGGAAACCCTGAAAAAACGTTTTGAAAAAGAAGTCGCCGACATGCTGACCAAAGATCAAAACCAGAAATTTAAAGCCTACATGAAGAAAAAGTTTCCCGGTAAACGCCCCCCGGAACATAGGTGATTACCAGATAAAAGAGTCAAGGAAAAAGTAAGAAGTGAACAGTAAACGGTGATCGGTGAGCCAAAAGCCAAATGCTCTCCTCTGTGCTTTTCTCTGCGTCCTTAGTGTCTCTGTGGTGCATTTTTACGAGTTTATTCACCACGGAGGCACAAAGAACACGGAGGGTATGACAAGTTATAAAGACAAAAGAGAGATGGAAAAAGAAAAAAGGATTGCCACCAATAAAAAGCGACAATCCTTTTTTTTCAGATCATTACATTTTCCTTCCCATGTAAAACACATAGCCATAATAGGATTTGTATTTATTATACAACTGCTCTTCATGCCGTTGATTGGCAATAAAATCCTCAGCAGTTTTATTACCTGCATGTTTTTGAAGAAAGACCTTTTGAGCCTCCACTTGTGGTGCATAAAAATGTGTTGTCCAGCAGTTTTCAGGAAGAATAAAAGTGGCAACCGGAACATAACCGGCCTTTTGCATTTGTGCGACTTTGTTGGGAATGGTATCTATTTCAGGATAGGCATCCATCCAGAATTCGTCAATTTCAGCAGGACGTTGGTCAGTAAACCAGGACGCCTCCGAAACAGCGATATAGCCTCCGTCTTTTAGAAATTTTCGCCATTCATTCAGTCCCCGCTCAAAACCAATGTTGTAGATGGCCCCTTCGGACCAGATCAAATCAAGTGATTCGTTTTGAAAAGGGAGATCATCCATGGAGCCAACAATGCCTTTCATTTTTTCCTTAAGCTGATGCTTTTCGGCGTTGGCATTGAACAGGTCGATGAAAGTGGGAAAAAGGTCTATTCCCGTAATTTTTCCGGGCGCATGTTGAGCCAACATCACGGTTTGACCGCCGGTTCCGCAACCGAGGTCAGCAATTTGTGATTTGTGGGTCAGGTTGTCTATAAAACTCAAGGCCTTGAGCGTTACCTCCGGACTCCCCGGTCCCTGTCGTTCAACACTTGCATAATATTCGCAAATTAAGTTTACGTCGAATTCGTGAATGGATTTATTTTCGTTACTCATGATATTTAATTTTAAGTTGTTGAAGCCACGGCATAAAGGTAGATTACTTGTGCCAAACTTCGAAATTTTGTAAATAGATAAATAGCAATAACTCCGACAAGAAACTGCCGAAATCCAACAATGTGATAACCTTGATGGTACATCAAAGTTATTTACCTCACAATCTCCAAACTTAAATTATACATCCATTAGTTTTAGTGTGGCAAAATTAAGAAAAAGTCATGTTACACGAATTCAATTCGTTGAAAAAAATGAGCTTTCCGTAGATTGGTTTGGTCCATCTGATGAAAAAGTTTTAATTCCCTGCCCTTCTTATCTACTTTTACAAACAAATTCAAAATAGATAAGTAATTATCAGTATAAATGCTTTTAAAATGAAGAAAATCAAATTTACCCTACTGCTCATGTTCGCCTTAGCGACAGGCTTGTTTAGCCAAGGTTTTTACGACATCAACACCGTTAACACCATTGAAATTACTTTCGAAGAATCCAATTGGGATTACATCCTTGATCAACTTTATGCAGAAGGAAATGAAGAAAGGTTACTCGGAACTGTTGCCCTTAACGGACAGGTTTTCGACAGTGTTGGCGTGCGCTACAAAGGAAACAGCACATACAATGCCAACCAAGTGAAAAACCCTTTTAATATAAAACTGGATTATATTATCGACGACCAGCTGATTGAAGGTTACGGAACCCTGAAACTGGCTAATGTAGCTAAAGACCCCAGTTTTGTCAGGGAAACTTTGAGCTACGAAATAGCCAGAAAATATATGCCTGCGGGCCAATCCAACTATGCCAATGTGTATGTAAATGGCGTCCTTCTCGGTCTTTACACCAGCGACCAGGATGTGGATAAATTCTTCATGCGTACACACTTTCAAAGCGATGAAAACGCACGCATTAAAGGTGAGCTTACCAGTGCCGGAGGCCCTCCAACAGGCGGGGTTTGGGAATATTACGGAGAAGATTCAAGCAGTTATTACGATAAATACGCCCTGGAATCTGATTTTGGATGGCAGGAACTTATGTGGTTTCTGGATACCTTAAACAACCACAATGAATCCGTTGATCAGGTACTGAACATCGACCGTCACCTCTGGTTCATTGCTTTTTCCAATTTGTTTGTCAACCTCGATGGCCCCATCAACAACCCACAGAACTATTATATCTACAAAGATGACGCAGGCAGGTTTAACCCCATCCCATGGGATCTAAATGAGAGTTTTGGTGGATTTACCATGCATCAAACTTTGGGAAATTTGAGCACCACGCAGTTACAACAAATGAGTCCTTTTGCTAATGCAAATGAAACCACTTTTCCAATCATCAGCAAAATACTGTCCAACGACACGTACCGTAAAATGTATGTAGCACATATGAAAACCATCCTCGAAGAAAACTTCGAAAACAGTCTATATGAAACAAGGGCGCTGGAAATTCAGGACATTATTGATGCAGATGTGCAAGCAGACCCCAATAAATTTTTCACTTACAGCAATTTTGTTAGTAATGTCTATACTCAGGTTGGTGGCGGACCACAATCTGTCATTGGCATTGTTCAATTAATGGATGCACGAGCCGATTATTTGGGTTCGCTTACCGAATTTCAATATGCGGCGCCGGAAATTAGCTCTGCCGGACACTCTCCCGAACAAGTACCTGCCAATTCAGAAGTTTGGTTTACCGCCGAAGTCAACAACGCATCCGTGGTTCTGTTGGCCACCCGTTCAGGTTTGAATTATCCCTTTGAAAAGAAAACCATGTACGACGATGGAGCCCATCAGGATGGTGCTGCCGGAGACGGTGTATTTGGTGTTTCTTTGATGGTTGGATCAACGGATATGCAATACTATGTTTATGCTGAAAACAGTCAGGCTTGTGCGTTTTTGCCCGCAAGAGCCGAGTATGAATTCTTTGAGATTGAAATTAACGGATCATTGGTAATCAACGAATTAATGGCAGATAACGAAAATACAGTAGCCGATCAGGATGGCGACTACGACGACTGGATTGAGTTATTCAACAATGGCACTGAGAACCTTGCATTGGGAGGCTATTATTTGTCAGATGACCCTACCGATCCCGGTCAGTGGGCTATGCCCGACACCACCATTGCGGCCGGAGGTTATTTAATTATTTGGGCGGATAACGATGAGGATCAAAGCGGATTACATGCCAATTTCAAACTATCAGCATCAGGAGAAACCCTGGTATTATCGGACAACAACCTCAACCTGATGGATCAAATTAACTTCCCGGCACAAAAAGCGGATACCACCATCGGACGTTATGAAAACGGAACGGGTGATTTCATCGAAATGTTGCCCACATTTGGAGCCGAAAACACCAACTTACTAACCGGAATCTTCAATCAATGGAATACACAGGTATCGGGCTTTACGCTTGATCAAAACTTTCCCAATCCGTTTTCCGAATCAACCACCATTGCATTTAACCTTTCTACACAGGCTATGGTAACACTTACTGTTTCTAACATCCATGGAAAAACCATAAAAACACTTGTTTCAGAAGCACTTCCCGCAGGCGAATATCGTTATCAGTGGAATGTAAACGGTGTAGCTCCCGGTATCTATTTGTGCACCATGCGGATAAACAATCAGTTAATAGTTAAAAAGATGACTGTTCTGTAAACTTACAATCATGACTAGAGTTATTGGTTAACAATCGAATATTTGATTTATTTTGCATCGATTGATCAAGTTACAAATGGACACAAATCTGAAAGAAATTCCCTAAACACAACTCCCATGAGCCATTCAAAACGTCTCTTGAAACATACAGAAACTTACCTGATCATCATTTTGTGGGTACTTTTGGTTTCCATCCCCATTATTTTCATGCCTTCCGATATTGAATATCAATGGAATGACGTTTTCAAACCCATGGAAACCTTTATTCCGCTGTTCATTCTTTTTGTCATCAATCGCTTCCTGCTTGTTCCCATGCTGTTATTAAAAAGGCAAAACCTGTGGTATTCGTTTGCAGTTGTCCTGATTATTGGCCTGTTTTCGTTGGGGGTATATTTGCTACAAACGGGAAGTCATTTAACTGATAAACAACAACCAAAAAGACCCATTATCCACAACGCCCCTCCCGGCAGACCTCCTTTGGGAGCCCCCGGCAGTATGGGCCCACCACCACGACCCGTTGCACCCAGACAACTCCCACCCTATGCCAACTTTATTGTGATGGCCTTTCTGTTGGTGGGTTTCGATACGGGATTGAACGCCTTCTTTAAACTGAATCAGGCCGAAAAGGAGCGCACACGGCTGGAGAAAGAAAATGTCAGCAACCAATTGGAAATGCTGCGACACCAAATTAGTCCGCACTTTCTGATGAACACCCTGAACAATATCCATACGCTAATCGATATAAGTACCGAAAAATCAAAGGAAGCCGTCATAGGATTGTCGAGATTGATGCGCTATCTTCTGTACGATACCGCCGACAACAACACTACCCTCAAAAACGAATGTACCTTTATCCAAAGCTACGTGGAGTTGATGAAGCTGCGTGTTTCCGAAAAAGTGGACATCGTTCTCAACCTTCCGGAGAATGTTCCTCACAGGAAAATTCCACCGCTGCTGTTTACTTCATTCATCGAAAATGCCTTTAAACATGGGATTTCATACAAAGAACCGTCTTTTATCATCATCGACATTGTCCCCGGTGAAACCATCCTGGAAGTTGTGGTGAAAAACAGCAACCATAAAAAAGTGAATCAAAAATCTTCCGGAATCGGGTTTCAAAATGCCAAAAGACGTCTGGATTTACTTTTTGGCAAAGATTATCAGCTGAATGTGGCTGAAAATGATGATATCTTTACCGTTCATTTAACCATACCTTTAAAAAGTACTGAACCATGATCAAGTGTATTGCCATCGATGACGAACCTCTGGCCCTCCGGAAAGTGGGCGGATACATCGACAAAACGCCATTTCTGGAAAAAACGGCCCTTTGCGAATCGGCCATGGATGCACTCGAAATCATGCAAAACCAACCCATCGACCTGATTTTTGTGGACATCAACATGCCCGACATCAATGGGATGGAGTTGGTAAAATCGCTCACCAGCAAACCAGGAATCATTTTCACCACTGCCTATAGCGAATATGCCATCGAAGGCTTTAAAGTGGATGCCATCGACTATTTACTCAAACCTTTCGATTATCCAGAGTTTTTAAGGGCAGCCCTGAAAGCTCAAAAAATGCTGGAGGCGCAGGCAACCGAGCCCGAGCAAATCCAAATCAAGGAACAGAAACTTTTCATTAAGTCGGACCACAAACTAATGAAAATCAAACTCGCTGAGGTAACCTACATCGAAAGTATGCGCGAATATGTGCGTATACACTTGCTAAACCACGAACCAGTGATGACTCTGTTGAGCCTGAGCAAAATTGAAGACGCGCTTCCCAAAGAACATTTTATGAGAATCCACCGTTCGTTTATTGTAAATCTCGACAATATCACCACGGTAGAACGCAACCGGATAGTGTTCGACAAAAACGTGTACCTCCCAATCAGCGAGCCATACCGAGAAGCATTTAAGAAATTTATTGATCAGTATTTTCTGTAATCGGGTGTTCATTTGAAACAGGAAATCTTATAGTCGCGAAAGCTAACGATCCGGGTTTACAATTCCTTCAAAAAATGGTACTTTTGCAGAAACTAAATTTTCTGCAATGCGTCTGGTCTCTTTCAAAACACCCAAACCAAAGTCGTTTAACTACCGACCTCGTTACTACGATCCTGCAAAAGAAGCACTTGAAAAGAAAAAGGCAGCCATGGGTTTGGATACTACCCTTTCTCACAACGAAAAACTTCGTCTTCAGATGTCGCGAAGATGGCGCAGGAGTGACTTAGAAGAGGAAAAAACAACCATGTCGAAGGTGATTACCTACGCCATTTATGCTTTTTTCATCGGCGGAAGTATTTACCTCATCATGTTCACCAATTTTGTGGAAAAACTATTGCAGTCGTTTGGAGTAACCCACTAACCCATTATGCTGAATATCATTAAATTACTACCCGATTCGGTGGCCAACCAAATTGCTGCCGGAGAGGTAATACAACGTCCCGCCTCGGCAGTGAAGGAACTGCTGGAAAACGCCGTTGATGCCGGAGCCACGCAAATTACACTCAACATTAAAGAGTCGGGCAAAACGCTGGTACAGGTAACTGACAATGGAAAAGGTATGTCGGTGGTGGATGCACGGATGAGTTTCGAACGGCATGCCACGTCCAAAATAGCGCAAGCAAACGACCTGTTCAGCATACGAACTATGGGCTTTCGGGGCGAAGCGTTGGCGTCCATCGCGGCCATCGCACAAGTAGAAATGAAATCGAAAACTACGGATGATGAGGTAGGCACACAACTCCTTGTTGAAGGTTCCAAAGTTTTGGATCAGTCGCCTTGTCAATGTCAAACAGGAACCAGTATTTCCATCAAAAACCTGTTTTTCAATGTGCCGGCCCGGCGTAACTTTCTCAAATCCACCAACGTGGAAAACCGCCACATCCTGGAAGAATTTATCCGCGTGGCAGTTATCCAACACGAAATTGGCTTCACCTATTATAACAACGACAAACTGGTATTCAAGTTGATTCCGGGTTCGTTCAAATCGCGTATTGTGGGACTTTTCGGACAGAACTACAACGAACGGTTGCTGCCTGTGGATCAAAAAACGGAGTCGGTAACTATCAAAGGGTTTATCGGCAAGCCCGAATTTGCAAAAAAAACCCGTGGTGAACAGTATTTCTTCGTCAACAACCGATTTATCAAACATGCCTACCTGCATCATGCAGTGGCCAATGCTTTCACCGAGCTTATTCCCATGGAGGCGCATCCCTCCTACTTCATAAACATCGACATCGATCCCAACGAAATCGACATCAACATTCACCCCACCAAAACGGAAATTAATTTCAAGGATGCCCGTGTGGTATATGGCATTCTCCATGCGGCCATCAAACAATCCATTGGAAAACATGCCTTTACACCCCAAATAGATTTTGACGTGGATCCAAGTGTGGAGGCGGCCTTTCAACAACGACCATCGCCCAATCTCACCGCTCCGGAAGTCAAAGTGAATCCCAATTACAATCCATTTTCCACATCCAAAATTGATCAGGGTTTCCGAAAGCCTGAAAACAGAAGCGGTTCTGAATGGGAAGAGCTTTTCAGCACGGTAAAAAATGCCACTTCCGATGAAGAAAACGCGCCATCTCAGGAGAGAGACCAACCACTATCCCCCACAACTGACACCCATTTCATCCAGATACAACAGACCTATTTAGCAGGACATGTAAGTCAGGGATTGATGATTATTCACCAACAACGTGCTCACGAACGTATTCTTTATGAGTACTTTATGTACCAACTTGGGCAGAGGAAACAGATATCACAACAACAACTTTTCCCGGAACACCTGCATTTTTCACCTGAAGATACTGACATCATCAAGCAACTGGACGACGACTTAAAACACCTTGGATTTATACTGGAGCCCATGGGAATCAATACTTTTGTGGTAACCGGCACACCACCTGAAGTAAACGACCCGCAATCCATTCTGGAACGGATCGTGGAAAACTTCAAAACCGAAGCCAACAAATTGGATTTCGACCAAAATGCCATGCTGGCGCGCTCCATGGCTGTGAATATGGCCGTGAGAACAGGTGTAAAACTTTCAGATACGGAAATGCAGGAACTCTTCAAAAACCTCTTTACATGCGAGGTTCCCACCGTTTCACCTTTCGGTAAAAAGACTTTCTTGTTGTTCGACCCTCATGAGTTGGAAGCGCAATTTAAGTAAATCGGTCGAATAACAGGTTCCCCCGTCTGAACGCGAAACTTTGAATAAAAAACAGGGCATTACCTGACAAATTGTGCCTTCAGCACTCCATTGGCACAATGATTGAGTGAACAAAGGCCGTAAATTATACTAATTTTGTCGACAATTTAAGGGGAATATCTCCTTTCAACAACTGGTTAATTTGCATTTAACAACGAAAAGACTTTTCTATGAATCAATATCGTCCAACCGGCTTTCGCATACTGCCTCCTGTAGTAAAAAATCTCCTGATAATCAACGGATTGTTTTTTTTGGCGACCGTGGCACTCGGAACCAGTTTCCATATCGACTTGACCCAACGTTTGGGATTACATTTTCCGGGAAGCCAGTATTTTGGCGTTTGGCAACTGGTTACCTATATGTTTATGCACGCCAACTTCTCCCATATTTTATTCAATATGTTTGCCTTATGGATGTTTGGTAATGTGTTGGAAAACCAATGGGGTCCGAAGCGTTTTTTAAATTACTACCTGGTTACCGGAATTGGAGCAGGACTTGTGCAATGGTTGGTGGCTTATATTCGCATGCAAGCCATACTGCCCGAACTTTCGCCCGAAGAAATTCAGTTGGTATTTAGTAAGGGAGCAGAAGTAATGCAGCAAGGCATGAATTACAGCAATGATTACATGCGAACACTTAACAACATTGTCAACACACCCACGATTGGAGCATCAGGTGCTGTATTTGGAATTTTATTGGCGTTTGGTATGATGTTCCCCAACAGCCTTATTTACTTGTATTTTGCCATTCCTGTAAAAGCCAAATACTTTGTCATCGGTTATGGTGCTATCGAATTATACATGGGATTCGCCAATAGCCCTTCCGACAATGTGGCGCATTTTGCTCATTTGGGAGGAATGATCTTTGGATTCCTTATGATCATGTATTGGAAAAAGAAAGGAACTTTATATCATTAACCATCAAAAGATTAGACCATGATGCCCTTCGGACAACCCGGCAATACCGGTAATTTTTTGCGCGACCTGTTTTTGGGAAGGAATGTACTTTCGAGGCTGATTTTAATCAACACGGTGGTTTTTGTTGCCATTAACTTTATAAGCCAGCTGTTTTGGCTGATGGGTTTGGAATCAACAGGAAGTTCTGACTTAAGTTATATTGGACGTTTTTTGGCTTTACCTTCTAATCCGGATTTGCTCCTGTCCATGCCCTGGACGCTTTTTACCTACATGTTTACTCAGGAAGGCTTCTTTCACCTCCTTTTCAATTTGATCATGCTGTATTTTGGAAGTAAGATTTTTCTGGAATACCTGAGCGAACAAAAACTGTTAAGCACCTATATTATTGGAGGACTGGTAGGTGCCTTGTTTTTCGTTGGAGCATTCAATATTTTCCCTGTCTTTCAATCAGTTGCCAACGATGCCGTGGCCATTGGTTCGTCGGCCTCTGTTCTGGCCATTTTTATTGCCATTGCCACCTATGTCCCCGATTATACGGTTCACCTGTTTTTATTTGGCAGACTGAAGATGAAGTATATTGCCATTGCCTTCATTGCCATCGACTTACTAAGCATTCAACATGGAAATCCCGGAGGACATATTGCCCATCTGGGAGGTGCTTTGTGGGGCTTTTTGTTTGCTTTTCAATTGAAAAACGGCACCAACCTGTACAGATTTCTGGATTGGTTTAAGAAAACAGGCGGCGGTTACCAAAAACGCAACATGCGGACTTCCTCCAAACGTACACGAAAAGGGAGACCACTGAGCGATGTGGAATACAACAGTCAGCGACTGGCCACACAAGAAGAAATCGACCATATTTTGGAAAAAATCAGTAAGTCGGGATACTCTAGTCTTTCGGCCAAAGAAAAAGAATTGTTGTTTAAAACCAGCAACAAGAAATAAGCATGACTTCATATTTTGTGGATGTAGAAACTCCTGCCCTTTTAAAAGCATCATGGGCAAAAACAATCGTAAAAAATATACGTTACCTTAACAAATAGCACTAATTTAGTAGCACATCACCAGAAACCATCAATTTGCTAAAGATCAATACCCACCGACCAAATTCAAAGCACAGACTTCGTAAGTACTTGTTGCCCTTAGCCGTTTTGATAAATTTGGGATCGTTGTTAGCCTTGATTTTTGCCCTTATGGCCGGGGGTACAGCCCCATCAACCAGCGGTTTGCTACCGGTTTTTGGTTTGTTTTACCCTATAATATTCATTTTCAATCTGTTGTTTGCCATTTTCTGGATACTGATCAGAAGTCGTTTTATATTTATCCCCTTGGTTGTATTCCTGTTTGGTTTAAGCAATTTTTCTGACAACTTTCAGCTTTCTGTTCCATCACGCATGTCAAAAGCAGATACGCTTTCCACGAAAGTGCTCACCTACAACGTGCAACAGTTCAGAAACGGGAAAAAAAATACCGATGTGGGGGTAAAAAACCGGCTACTTAGTTTTATTGAAGACCAACATGCCGACATTATTTGTTTGCAAGAATACCAAAGTACCGGAAAACAGCTTTACGAGAGCATTAAAGAAACCCGCGACCGACTGCGTTTAGAAGCTTATTATTACGAAAGCTATTTTAACCCCAAGTACGATCTTTTGTCGGGACTGGTAATTTTTTCCAAATACAAGGCAGTAAGCAGCGGAAAACTGAAAATCAGTGGTTCTCGCACCTTTGGGATATACACCGATCTATTGATAAACGATGATACGGTAAGGGTTTTCAACATTCACCTGGCCAGCATCAAACTGGAAAAGGCAGATTTGGGATTTGTAGCCAATCCTGATCAGGAAAAACTGAAGGATAAATCGTTGGCCATCTATCAAAAGCTAAATAAAGCCTTTCTGCTCAGGGAACTACAAACCAAATTATTGCTTGAAAAGGTTAAAAATTCGCCCTATCCGATTATTCTATCCGGTGATTTCAACGACACGCCTTCCTCCTGGGTTTACCACCAACTTCAAGATTATTTAAACGACAGTTTTGTGGAAGAAGGTAACGGCATTAGCATTACTTTTGCAGGACCTATTCCACTGTTGCGTATCGATTACGTGCTACATTCAGGATTTGAAACTCTGGATTACGACCGACACCGCTTTAGTGGATCAGATCATTTTCCGGTAACGGCCATACTTCAACTAACTAATTAACTAACAGTACTATCATGAAAAAATTATTGTTCACAATCGCCCTTATTTCTGCCTTTATTAGCTTATCTGCACAAACCAGCTTTTACGATTATCAGGTAACCGACATCGACGGAAACCCATTCGACATGAGTCAGTTAAAGGGTAAAAAAGTGATGGTGGTCAATGTGGCCTCCAAGTGCGGATTCACTCCCCAATACGAACAGCTGGAAGCTTTATATAAAAAATACAAGGACCAAAATTTTGTCATCATCGGATTCCCAGCCAATAATTTCAAGGAGCAAGAACCCGGAACCAACGAAGAAATCAAGTCTTTTTGCTCACTTACCTACGGCGTTACCTTTCCCATGATGGATAAAATCTCTGTAAAAGGTGACGACATGGCACCCATCTATCAATGGCTCACCGACAAAGACCTGAACGGAGAAAGCAACTCCAATGTAAAATGGAATTTTCAGAAATACCTCATCAACGAAAAAGGCGTGTTGGTGGATGTAGTAAATCCATGGGTAAAACCCGATACCTCCAAAATTATCAAATGGATTGAGAGCAAGTAGTCAATGCCTGTATTCTATAATTGATAGCACCATAATACCGATATAGAAATGATCTTTTAGTTCGCTTCGCTCCTGGAACCCATTCAATTCTATATCGGCATTATACCTTACATGATTGTAGTTAACCTCAATACATAGTTGGTGTAATAATCCGAAGCAATAGTGAAGATATATTTTTTAGATGGTATTGGTTGGGTACGTTTTTCCTTGCCAACAATATACAATTGTGTCATGGTTTTAACTGGCAAAGCTCGTACAACGTAAATCTTACAGTTAAATCCCACGTACACCCTTCATCCTTAAGAAAAAGGGTAAAAACTAGACAAAATAGTTTTATTAAATGTTTACGGGTTTATGGTCTTTTGATTGGAAATGATTGTTTACATTCCAAAAGTAATCCCAAACTTTGCAAAGCTCAAACCTGTATAGCCTACCTCGGCAAACAATCCCATGCTTGGAGCAAACATCCATCTGCCACCTATAAAAACGTCGGCATGAGCTTCAACACTCCCGTCCACGTGATCACTTTTCGTATTTAATAGCATACCGGCACCCAATCCGGCATAAGCATCAAACACATCGCTGTTGAAAGCGTGCACATGCCAGGCAGCACGAGGTCCTAAATAAAAGCGAACAAAGTTTTCATTGTCAGCAAGCCAGCCAAAATCGTAATGTGCAAACTGTAACTCTGCCAAAGCACCGAAGGATACCAGACCAACATCTCCTGTGGGAATCACACCCATTTCACCGCTAAAATTTAGGGTGGGAATGTATCCATAATTGGAAGGTCCGCCCACACCGGCATTAAACATGATGTCGCCGGCATTAAAAACATGCTGTGCGTTAATGGATAAGGCAAAAAATGCCATCATTACTAAAAGAACTACTTTTTTCATGGTTTGTAACTAGGTTAAGTTAATATTGAATTTGGTTAATAATTATTTTGCATAACTAATTGCACGGGTTTCCCGAATTACCGTGATTTTAATCTGTCCGGGATAGGTCATTTCCTCCTGAATTTTACGTGACAATTCAAACGAAATTCTGTCGGCATCCTGATCGTTCACCATTTCTGCACCCACGATTACCCTCAACTCACGACCAGCCTGAATGGCGTAAGTTTTTACCACACCGGGATAGGTAAGCGCAAGACTTTCCAGTTTCTTTAAGCGCTGAATATAAGCCTCTACCACTTCACGACGGGCACCGGGACGGGCACCTGAAATGGCATCACATACCTGTACAATTGGTGCAATAAGGGTTTCCATCTCAATTTCATCATGGTGAGCTCCAATGGCATTGCATACATCTGGTTTTTCTTTGAACTTTTCGGCCAGTTTCATACCCAAGATGGCGTGAGGCAATTCGGCTTCATTTTCAGCAATTTTTCCTATATCATGAAGCAAACCGGCTCGTTTGGCAATTTTAGGATTTAGTCCTAATTCGGAAGCCATGGTGGCACTCAGGTTGGCCACTTCAATAGAGTGTGCCAAAAGGTTTTGTCCGTAAGACGAGCGGTACTTCATTCTACCAATGAGTTTTATCAGCTCGTTGTTCATATTGTGAATTCCCAGATCGATAACGGTACGTTTACCCACCTCCATGATTTCCTGATCAACTTCCTTACGGGTTTTGGTCACCACTTCTTCGATGCGAGCGGGGTGAATACGTCCGTCAGTAACCAGTTTTTGCAACGACAAACGAGCCACTTCACGACGGATTGGGTCGAAACCTGAGAGCAGGATGGCATCCGGACTGTCGTCGATAATGATTTCAATCCCTGTTTGTGCTTCCAGAGCACGGATGTTTCTTCCTTCTCTTCCAATAATACGTCCTTTGATTTCGTCGCTATCGATATTGAAAACGGTTACAGTATTTTCAATGGCGTGCTCAGCGGCAGTACGTTGGATGGTTTCAATCACGATTTTTTTAGCTGTGCGTGATGCAGTTAAGCGAGCTTCTTCGGTGATTTCACGAATATAAACCATTGCTTCCGACTGGGCTTCACCCTTCAACGATTCAATAAGTTGATCTTTAGCATCTTTGGCAGACATTTGACTGACGACCTCCAATTGTTTTACCTTTTCATCATGCATCACGTCCAGCTCATGTTGACGCTTTTCCAGGTTTTCCTTTTGATTTTCGAGGTTAGAGGTAAGCTGATCCAGTTTTTTTTGTTTTCTCTGCGTTTCTTCAATTTTTTGAGAAAGCGATGCCTCTTTTTGTCGGATGCGATTTTCCGCCTTTTGGATTTGGTTGTTTTTCTCTCCAATTACTTTTTCGTGTTCCGATTTCAGTTGAAGAAACTTCTCCTTGGCTTGGAGGATTTTGTCTTTTTTGATTACTTCTGCCTTCTCTTTGGCTTCTTCGAGCAGAAGATTCGATTTTTTTAACACTGATTTTTTGAGCATGGTACTGGTAATCAATACCCCGGCAACCAAACCCAATGCAGCAACAGCAACATAGATAATTATTTCCATTTTAGATTTTTGTTATTGCCTGCAAAATGCTGAGAAAAAGGCCCAACGCGACCCGGGTTTAGTAAACCCCATGAAGACATGAATGGGGCTGCCAGAAAAATCGAACGTCCAGCGTCCTCCCCGAAAGGAGAATTCCCGAAGGAATCAGGCCTGTTCTAAAATCCTTAAGCTTGTCCCCAATAGTTGTAATGTTGAGTTTACAAACTGGTAGACCGCGTATGGGCACTTTATATTTTTAAGAACGTGTTACTTTTGGTCAATATGATCAGATAATAGTTCATCGATTGCAATCAAATCAGTCTCCATCTTCTTTTCTCTAAACGACTTTTCTTCTTCCAAACGTATGGAATTAGCTGCATGTTGCAACGCAACCATGGCAAATAAATCCTGTTGATCTTTGTATTCAAAGGCCTTTGAATAGTCCTTTATCGTCTGATTAACTACTTCGGCAGCTTTCCTCACAACCCTCTCCTCCTCTACTGCAAGGCTCAGACTATATGGTCTGCCTGCAATCTGCACTTTTATATCAAGGTTGGTTTTCACTTCTCTCTCCTCCGTTATTATTCGCTCAGAACTTCAATACATCGGTCAATTTCAGCAATCAAATCTCCCAATCTCTTTTCACTATCTTCAACACCAAATTCTTTCTCAAGCGTGTTTGCAAGTGTAATTTTTACTAACTCACTTTTTTTACTCTCCAATTCTTCTGTCAATAAAGCCAATCGATTCTCACGTTTTTCCAACTCCTGCCTTAGTTGAAAATTTTCTTCCCTCAGCAGTGTATTCGATTCAACTATTTTCTTAACTTTATACTCAATTCCTGAGATTATCAGTTGCTCATTGGCCATCGAATCAGGTTTCAATATTAACTGCAAAGTTACAAAATATTTTTTCGCTATTGCAGTTGTTCAAAGATAATCAATTTCTGGAGTTATTACAACATATAATTGACCTGCTATGAATGAAAATTTTATTCTCTATCTCTGGACTTTCCAATTATTCCAAAAAGAACTTGTTACCACTGATGATCAGCCCTTACTGGTTGAATCGCCAGGCTGGCGGAATGCTGACAGTGGCCCCGACTTTTTTAACGGAAGGATAAGAATTGGCGATACCCTTTGGGCCGGCAATATCGAAATTCATGTGAAATCATCGGATTGGTTCAAACACGGGCATCAAACAGATGAAGCATATAACAATATTATATTGCATGTGGTACTGGAAAATGATCGTCCGATACAACGAAAAAACGGCGAATGGATTCCTACACTGGAAATAAAAAACAAGTTCGACCCTCAATTACTGGAAAGATATACCGGTTTTTTATCTACCATGCACCCGATTCCGTGCAACAAACAACTCCATTCCATCAACCATTTTACCCGAATGGGTTGGTACGATTCGTTGATGATCGAAAGGCTTGGTCAGAAAACCACTTCCATCACTAACAGCTTAACCTCGGTAAAACAAGACTTTAACGAATCATTTTACCAAAAACTAGGTAGGAATTTTGGGGTTAAAACCAATGCCGATGCCATGGAACAACTTACCGTTTCGGTACCACTTTCCATTCTGGCCAAGCACATGGACAACCTGTGGCAACTGGAAGCGCTGCTCTTTGGTCAAGCAGGGCTGCTAAGCCGGAGTTTTAAAGATCCATACCCAGTTCGTTTGCTAAAAGAATATGAATTTTTGGCAGCAAAATATCAGCTGCAATCCATGGACAAAAAAGTCTGGAAGTTTATGCGCATGCGTCCGGCCAATTTTCCAACAATTCGCATAGCTCAATTGGCTGCTTTGCTTTTTAAATCGCCCGAACTTCTTAACACCATGCTCGATACCGACAAATTCAGCCATATTCAATCCTTATTCAATGTGAGCGCTTCAGATTATTGGGATAACCATTTTCATTTCGATCGGGAAACCCTTCCTAAACGAAAAAAGAAACTTGGATCTTCATCATCCAACCTCATCATTATCAATACAATAATTCCCTTTTTATTTGTTTATAGTCAATTACACGGTAATACCGAACTTCAACAAAAGGCATTGATCTGGCTTGATCAAATACCTGAGGAACATAATGCTGTCACCAGATTATTTAGCTCGTGTGGACTGGAGGCAAACTCTGCTCTCCAATCGCAGGCACTACTGCAATTAAAGGCTTACTATTGCGACAAAAAAAGATGTCTGGAATGCAGGTTTGGACACGAATTATTAAAAAGAAGCTGAAGGCATCCGACACAATTTTCAAAGAATATCCATGCTTTCATAGTAAAAACAGAATAATTCATTCGACTAAGTTTCAATTGGTGTAACACAACATGGTATTGTCCGTCGAAATGTTATCTTTGTATGACTATTTGTGATATCAAAAAGAATAACACAAAATATTATTATTAGCGAGAAAAAGTTGTGAGTTACAGTAGCAAAAGGGAAATAGTTATTGCGGCATTGCTGGTGCTGTTTATCATCTGTATTGGAGTAACCGGCTATATGCTCATCGACAATTACAACTTTGTGAGTGCGCTGTACATGACGGTGATTACTGTGTCCACCGTGGGTTTTGGTGAAGTAGAACCATTGTCGGATGGCGGTAAATTGTTCACCTCAGGTTTGATACTCTCAAGCTTGGTAGTGCTGGGATATTTTGTTTCGGTGCTCACACAAAACTTATTTCACAGTCAGTTGAGTTTTTTTTACTCAGGCAACAACAAAATTAGGAGGGCGCTTAAAATGGAAAATCATGTAATTGTGGTAGGCTATGGTCGCAATGGAAGACAGGTGGTAGAAGAACTTATGACCATGGGATCAGATGTGATAGTGGTAGACGAAAGTCATGAAATTGTGATAAACAATATGGGGAGACCTGTTCGTTTTATTGAAGGAGACGCCACAGAAGATGAGGTACTTATAAAAGCCAATATCAGACTTGCCAAATCACTTATCACAACCTTGCCAAACGATGCCGACAACCTGTTTGTGGTGCTCACCGCTCGTTCACTAAAACACGATTTGAAAATTATCAGCAGAGCGTCCAACGACAGCACTGAAAAGAAACTTCGCATGGCCGGCGTAGATAGTGTGGTAATGCCCGAACGTGTAGGAGGAGCCCATATGGCAACGCTCGTTATGAAGCCCGACGTCGTGGAATTTCTTGAACACCTTACATTACATAGCAATACTCCTACCCAACTCATGGAAATCATGTGTAGCGACCTGCCCCCCGACCTGCTTAACAAACCCATTAGTGAAATCGGTATTCGACGTAAATCAGGAGCTAATATCATTGGATTTAAAACGGCTACCGGCGATGTAATTGTCAATCCCACTCCCGAAACCCGATTGCTCCAAAACTCAAAACTTTTTGTTTTGGGAACCGAAAAGCAAATACAACACATGAAAGAACTCTTCGAGAATAAATCGTAATTCCCCCTTTCGTAAAATAAAAAAACCATGTTGAACATTCCAATCCAACATGGTTTCCTTTGAGAGAAGTTCTCTTGCTAATTTAAAAATTGGCCTCAAAAACGCCGTCCGTTATATCCACTTTTTGTTGTTCGGTGTTATAAGCTTCGAATTGGAAAGTACCTTTCATTCCTGAGTCAGAAAATTCGGTGATTACTACTTCTCCCGAGCCTAAAACCATCGATGCCAGATAAGTATCACTAGTGTTTAAACCGGCCGTCCAACGTCCTTGATTGGGGTTTGTCAGTCCTCCAATGGAATACGTACCGGTAGCATGGGCATTCATTAAGGTAAACGAAATCTGGTGTGCATCCGAATCGCTTCCGGTTAAGGTAACCAATCCCTGATCGCCAATCACGGCCTGGGTGGCCAGTGTAGCCGACCAGGTTTGTCCGTCTACTTTGAGACTTACCGAGGCATTGCTTCCCGAAGGTGTTACGTTGTCGTCATTTTTTTTCGCGCATGAAGAAAGTACAATTCCTGATACAAATAGCGCTGCAAGCATAAACATTTTCATTTTCATAGTGCTTTGAGTTTAGTTTCAAACAGCACGCACACAACATCCCTAAATAACCTCAAAGCACGATAGAGGGCTGTTGCATGACGGGCTGTCGGTTAGTTCTTTAAGATTGCCATCCTGCTTTTGTTACCGAGGTTATGGGTGCAAACATAGTTTAGAAAGCAGAGGTTTTTTCTGGGGGGAAATGCTGAATCAAACTACGGTAATTACCGTATATTTGTGTGTCTGGTGTGGATTCAGAGGTTCGATGAGATCAATGGATCAAGGGATCAGTGGATCAGTGAGATCAATGGATCAATGGGATCAATGGATCAGGTTTAAATTGATAATGGCTTCAAGCCAGGACGCTTGAAGCGGATGAGGCACTTACACACCTTTAGGCACTATAGAAATCACTTCACATATCCATTCTTCAAGGCATAGCTGATCAATCCCGCCAAATTGTTGACTTCCAATTTTTTCATGAGATTGGTTCGATGGGTGTCAACTGTGCGATGACTGATAAACAATTGATCACCAATTTCTTTGTTGGTAAACCCTTCTGCTATCAAAGTCAGTATTTCCGATTCCCTTTCGGTTAATCGAATAGATTCTGTTTGGTTTCGTGACCCCGCTGAATTATTTAACAACGACATAGTTACTTCTGTTGAAAAGTACTTTTCGCCCTTGGTCACTTTCGAAATGGCCTCCATCACTTCGTCTCTGCTTGAATTCTTCAACAGGTACCCATCGGCACCTATTTCTACGAGATTCTTTACCAATCCTTGCTCTGCATGCATGGACAGAATGATGATAGACAGATCGGGATACAGTTTGCGTAATTGTTTGGCCGTGTCGATGCCATTCATCACGGGCATATCAATATCCAGCAATACAAGGTCGGTTTCCACCAGTTCGAGCAATTTCAATGCTTCCTTACCGTTTGAAGCCTCCCCAACCACCTGGAGATCATCCTCACCTGCCAGCAGGGCTTTCATTCCATCTACAATCAGTTGGTGGTCGTCCACAATAATAATTCGTATTTTATTCATTTTGAAGGTATTCTAATGGTAACAACTGTTCCTTTACCGTGATTCGATTCTATATGCAAATGACCCGAAATGGCGTTCACCCTGCTTTCGATGTTCATCATGCCAATCCCCGAACGCTTGATCGAACCTGTATCAAATCCCACTCCGTCGTCTTCCACCACCAAAACAAGATTTCGCTGACTTTTCACAAGCTGAACGGTCACATGACGGGCATTTGCATGTTTTAATATATTGGAAATCAACTCCTGTAGAACTCGAAACAAGGCCAACTCCACCTGCTTGGGCAAACGCTCCGAAAGCCCATGATGTTCGAATCGACATTGAACTTTATCCGTAAGAAAACTTCGCAGAATCGTTTGTTCAATGGCAGGAACCAACCCAAACTGTTCCAATTCTTTGGGCATCATTTGATGAGAAATGCCACGAACTTCATCCACAGTTTCGTCAAGTAAATTTTTTAATGAATTAAATATGGGTTCCGATTTATGTGATTTATCATTCATGGCCATGGACTCCCACTGAAGTCGGATACCCGATAATTTCTGTCCCACACTGTCATGCAAATCACGCGCAATGCGTCGTCGTTCAGATTCTTGAGCATCAATTACGGCTTGCATACGGATTTCATTTTGCTTCAGGAGGGCTTGCGTTTGGAGTTCTCGTTGACGTTGACGGTAACGGTAGTAAAAGAAAATGGCAGCCCCTACCAACGAAATGATCACGAACACAAGGAGCAATATTTCTGTTCTCCGTTGCCTTAGCTGGGATTCAAAAAGTTGATTTTCACTCACTAGCAGTTGGTTTTCTGCCTTTTGCCGTTCGTTGTCGTATCGAGCCTGAACCTCCACAATTTGCTGATCAAGCCGCTGTTGATAAACCGAATCGCGCAAATTCAGGTAAATTTTACCAAAATACCAGGCACTGTCGTAAAGGTGGATGTTGGCGTAAAGTCTGGAGAGTAATCCGTAGGTTTCCATTTCTTCTTCCACAACGCCCACATCACCTGCCAACTGCATCGATTTCAACAACATATGCTTAGATTCCTTCGTTTTGTTCATACCCAAGTACGCTTCCCCCAATTTAGCATAGGTAGACGAGAGTGCCTTTTTGTCATCGCTTTTCTGTCGCAAATTTAAAGCCTGTTCGAGCAATGGAAGTGCCTGATTGTATTGTTTTTGTGCCACATACAATTTGCCCAGGTTATTCAATGTGGTACTTTGGGCTTCTTCCATATCGAAGTGTTGGAATATGGTAAACGCTTTTTGATAGTTTTGAATAGCCGAATTGGTGTCCGACAGCTTGAGATACACGTTTGCCATATTAAGATAGGACTCCCCCTCACCTTTGTTGTCGGCCAAATCTATCCGCAATTGGAGTGCCCGTTTGTGATAATCAAGCGAATGATCCAAATCGCCTAAATTCTGAAGAATGATGGCAATATTGTTCATACAAATGGCCTGATATGCTTGTTTGTTGGTGGATTCATAGATATTTAGCGCCTGTAGTTGAGACTCCAATGCATCCCGCAAATTTCCCTGTTTTTGATAGACGATGCCTAACTTGTTGAAAAGTGCAGCCATTCCGAGGGTGTCATGCATTTGCTGCCTGAGGGTCATTGCTTGCTCAAAATAGTCAATGGCACGTTCGTAGTCGGCCTCATCAATGTAAAGAATGCCCAGGTCGTTGTATGATTGAGCCAATCCTTTGTCATATCCTGTTTTTTTGGAAAGGTACAAAGCCGTTTCTCCAAATTTTCGTGCACGCTCGGGCGAACTCAACCGATACTCCCAACACGAATCGCACAAACTTTTTATCAACGCAGGACTTACTTCTTCGCCTGATATCAATGCTGAATCATACTCATATTCCGGTTGAGAAAACAAGTTCAAAACAAGCCATAGACTTATAAGAAGCAGGACTATTTTTCGTGTCATGGTCAACAACAACATTTTCTGTATTGTTAACTACAAAAAAACTAAATTTGTTGATTCAGAGATATCATCAAAATATGAAGCATATCACTATATTGGTTTTAATTGTTCTGATGGCGTGGGGTTGTAAAAAAATCGACAAGCTCACGCATTTTTATATGGAATACACCACCAATTGTGTAATTGATCAAACGACGGTATTTGGTTCACCTTTTGATGTGCTGACAAATGAAATACCAACCCGAAATGACTCCATCTTTTTGGCTGAAAACACCGATAAGAATCACGTAAGTTTAACTACCTTAAAAAATTGCAACCTTTCGGTGGAAAATATGGACAGCATTCCGTCAGGATATTTCCAATCCATCGAAATCTACCTGATTCGTTCGGATACCGAGGACGAACTCATCGCATGGAATGATCAACTAAATGAAGACGATTACAGTCCTTTTCCACTTACACTGACCACAGACGACCTGAGCAAATATCTCATAGATGAAACAACGCAATACAGAATACACGGCGAACTCTCGGGACAATATGCCATAAAAACCAGACTGAGTCTACATTTGCAATACTTTGTCAATGCCTCCATTACGAGCAAATAGTTCAATTGAATTTGATCAACAATTCCTTGCCGGAAAAAATTAACATGAAATTAGCAGGCATCCTTTTTATCCACAAAACAACCCTTCAAACTATGAAATCATAGACGGTTCACATAATAACCATGAACTTTTCCAGCATAGCTGCACCGCGATTTTTCTTACCTTTGCCACCAAAATTGAACAACGTGGAGATACTCGATAAACTTGAGGTGATTAAAAACCGATGGGAAGAAATCGCTGACCAAATGAACGACCCTGCTGTGATGGCAGATATGAAAAAATTTGTAAAGCTGAACAAGGACTATAAGGATTTAGAGCCGGTTGTGCTTGCTTACAAAGAATATAAAGTGCTGGTAAACAACATAGAAAGCGCTCAAGAAGTACTGGACACCGAAAAGGATCCTGAGTTTCGCGCCATGGCCAAAGACGAATTGGAAGAACTGATTCCGGCACGTGAAGCAATGGAAGAAAATATCCGCATGCTCCTCATTCCAAAGGATCCCCAGGACTCCAAAAACGCAGTGATGGAAATCAGGGCCGGCACCGGAGGCGATGAAGCCAGTATATTTGCCGGCGACTTGTTTCGCATGTACCAAAAATATTGTGAAACCAAACGATGGAAAATTGAAGTAACAGGTGTAAACGAAGGTACAGCTGGAGGTTATAAAGAAGTAGTGTTCAGCGTTACAGGTCCGGGAGCATACGGATTACTTAAGTTTGAATCTGGAGTACATCGCGTGCAACGTGTACCCAAAACCGAAACCCAGGGGCGAATCCACACCTCCGCAGCATCGGTAGTGGTGCTTCCCGAAGCGGAAGAATTCGACATCGAACTCAACGAAAAAGATATCAGAAAAGATACTTATTGCTCCTCAGGACCCGGCGGACAGTCTGTAAACACCACCTATTCGGCCATCAGGCTCACCCACATTCCCAGCGGACTTGTGGTTACTTGTCAGGATGAAAAATCACAGCTCAAAAACTATAACAAGGCATTAAAGGTTTTGAGGAATCGCCTCTACGACATGGAATACACTAAGCATCTGGAAGAAATGTCCGGAAAACGTAAAACCATGGTTTCTACCGGCGACCGTTCAGCAAAAATCAGAACCTACAATTGGCCACAGGGAAGGGTAACTGATCACCGAATCAACCTCACACTGTACAACCTGATGCCCATTATGGATGGTGATATTCAGGAAATTATTGAAAAACTGCAAATGGCTGAAAACGCCGAGCGCCTCAAAGAAGAATTCAATTAATCTCATGAACAGAGACCAATTATTTGAACAAATAGTCAGAAAAAAGTCTTTTCTGTGTATCGGACTCGACTCCGATTTGCAGAAAATCCCTGCCCATCTTTTAAAGCTGAAAGACCCAATATTTGAGTTTAATAAACAAATAGTTGATGCCACCCATCATCTGACAGTAGCCTACAAACCCAACCTGGCTTTTTACGAAGCCAATGGTGTGGCAGGCTGGATTTCACTTGAAAAAACAGTTAAATATATCCGCACCAACTTTCCCGAACTATTTTTGATTGCCGATGCCAAACGGGGAGATATTGGAAATACCTCAGCCATGTATGCCGCTACCTTCTTCGGACACATGGATTTTGACGCTGTCACGCTTTCACCTTATATGGGTGAAGACACCGTGAAACCATTTATGAAATATCCCGGTAAATGGAGTATCGTGTTAGCACTTACGTCCAACAAATCTGCAGAGGATTTTCAATTGATGGAAGAAAGCCAATCCGGAAATGTGCTTTTTGAAAAAGTGCTCAAAACAAGTCAATCCTGGGGAACCACCGATCAGCTGATGTTCGTTGTTGGTGCCACCAAAGCTGAATCACTGAGAACAGTGCGAGAAATTGCCCCCGATCATTTTCTTTTGGTACCGGGTATTGGCGCACAGGGAGGCAGCCTTTCGGAGGTGGCCAAGAATGCCATGAACGATCGTTGCGGTTTGTTGGTGAACTCATCACGAGGCATCATCTTTGCCTCCAACAAGGAAGATTTTGCCAACAATGCCGCACTAGAAGCTGAAAAACTTCAGACCGAAATGGCCACTTACCTCAAGGAATCCGGGTTGATATAGTCATCACACCTTTTTACGAAAGTTGGTAACCTGTTTAAAACTCCGATAATAATCCTTCAGTTTTTTTCATGCGACGTGTATTTTGAATGTATATTTGCACCCTGATATGCAGAAATCACGGATTACAAGTATCAGAAAAAAGAACCTGACGACCTCATACAACGGGGTCATAAACAATAATTTAAAGACGGTCTCCTTCATTGGTGACCGTCTTTTTTTTACCTTAACCAAACCTAAGCACGTGAAATATGAGTAAACTCAAAGGCAGAAGCCTCATTTCAATCACCGATTACAGCAAAGAAGAAATCCTTCAGGTGCTCGACATTGCTGAAGAATTTGAAAAAAACGTTCGTCAAAAACTATTGGATCAACATGTTGTTGCCTCCCTGTTTTTCGAACCTTCCACACGTACACGTCTTTCTTTTGAAAGTGCCGTTCAGTACATGGGAGGCAGTATTATTGGTTTCGCCAGCGCCGATACGTCCAGCGTGCGCAAAGGGGAATCGCTGAAAGACACCATTTTAACGGTAAGTAATTATTCCGACCTTATTGTAATGCGTAATCCCATCGATGGAAGTGCACGCTTTGCCAGTGAGGTAAGTCCGGTGCCCATCATCAACG
Organism: Bacteroidales bacterium; assembly: GCA_963676875.1. GTDB lineage: Bacteria > Bacteroidota > Bacteroidia > Bacteroidales > F082 > UBA6244. The sequence continues at coordinate 4,070,386 of OY781436.1, read as the reverse complement.
CAGGCGACGGTGCAAACCAGCATCCTACCCAATGTTTGCTCGACTTATACTCCATTCGAAAAACTCAGGGAACACTCGAAAACATTCACATCGCTTTGGTTGGTGATTTAAAATATGGCAGAACTGTACATTCACTTGTTCAGGCACTTACGCTTTTCAACGCTACATTCCATCTGGTTTCTCCCGAATCACTCAAATTACCTAGTGCCGTTAAAAAATGGATAAAAGACGCTGACCTTGATTACTTCCAATACACAGACATCGCCGAAGTTATTGATTCCATGGACATTATATACATGACCCGTATCCAGGGAGAACGTTTTCCTGATCCGTTGGAATACGAAAAGGTGAAGAATTCCTATATCCTCGACAACAATATGCTGCAAAACTCCAAAGAGAACATGCGCATATTACATCCGCTACCGCGTGTAAACGAAATTTCAGAAGATGTGGACGACAATCCAAAGGCTTATTATTTTCAACAAGCCCGCAACGGAGTTTACGTTCGTCAAGCACTCATTGCAGCCATACTAGGTTTGAAATAGCCGGAAATCATTCATTAACAATAAAAAAAGGAACCATGAAAAATAAAAGAACTGAATTGATTGTGTCGGCCATCAACAACGGAACCGTAATCGATCACATAGAAGCCGGGAACACCTTTCGGGTATTTAAAATTCTGGGATTAGAAAACACCACCCATCAGGTATATTTCGGAACCAACCTTTCCAGTAGCAAATACGGCAAAAAAGGGATTATCAAAATCAGCGACAAGTTTTTTGAAAAGGAAGACTTCAGCAAAATTGCTTTGGTAGCCCCATCGGCCACACTTATTGAAATCCGCGACTACGAAGTGGTGAAAAAGCAATCCATCAATTTGCCCAAAACGGTTGAAAAAATTGTGAAATGCTTCAATCCAAAGTGTGTAACCAACAACCAGAATGTACCTACCAAGTTCAAGGTTATCACCGACCACAAAGGTACCATGAAACTCTGGTGTCAGTACTGTGAAAAAACCATGGACAAAGGCAGTATCGAGTTTTTGTAGAAAATTCCTGACCGCATGGTCATTATTATAATAGCCTTCAATAAAAGAATTGGAGGCTATTTTCGTTTACTTCGTTAAGGTTTGTATTTTTGCATCCCATGTTAAAAAATAAGAAGCACCCCATACGAGCACTAATCGAGCAAGGCGAGCACCTTCATCTGGACTTCAAATTTGAGGTGTCGGATGCAGCAAAAATTGCACGATCATTGGTAGCCTTTGCCAATACAGACGGCGGCACTTTATTAATTGGCGTAAAAGACAATGGTGCCATTGCAGGAATTCGATCGGAAGAAGAATTTTACATGATACAACAAGCAGCCGGAATGTATTGTCAACCGGAAGTATTATTCACCTCCAAAGAATGGTCGCTGGAAGGAAAAAAAGTGCTGGAAGTAAAAGTCCCACACAGTGATGCACTGCCACACCGCGCACCGGATGTGCAAGGAAAATATAAGGTTTTTGTAAGAGTAAAAGACCAAATTGTATTAGCCAACGGAATTCAAATCAAGGTATGGAAAAAACAGGCTACCGATGAAGCTGTAGTAATTACCTACAATGAATCTATTAAACAGTTGCTTACACTTATTGAAAGCCATCAGGAAATAAGCTTCGATCAACTAAAAACATCGCTGGGGTTATCAAAACATCAAGTAGAGGATATGCTTTCAGATTTAATCGTTATGGACGTGATATCCATGCAAAGTGATGAAAATCAGATGTTTTTCAAACTGGCCATTTAGGGCGTCAAAAAATTGAAGGCACAAAAAAAAAGCGCTCCCGAAAGAGTGCTTTATCCTTTTCATCCAAAATTGGTTAATTCAGGAGTACATTTGTCGACCCAATGGTATTGGTTTTAAGCACTTCAAGAGCTGCTGCGTAACCAAGTACAAACTTCATGGCAAACCGAGATGGCCTTACGCAAGTTTTTTTTACAAGCTTTTGGGCAGATTCGGGAAGAAGTTTTTGGGAATCTCTTAGCGTAGTATTTTTGATCATAGGCAAGCTTTAATGATACATATTGTTAAATTTAAACGATGTACCAGCCGGAATATTGCTTGCAAATAAAAAAATAGTACGGGAAAAAGAAACTTTTATTCTGACTCGTTATACAGTAAGCACAATTTGTTTTTCGGCAATCATCTTCCTCAAATTGATTAACGCATAACGCATACGGCCAAGAGCAGTATTGATGCTCACATCTGTCTGGTCGGCAATGTCTTTAAAACTTAAGCCTGCGTAACAGCGTAGGTGCAGGACTTCGCGTTGTTCTTCGGGTAGATAATCAAGTAATTTTTTTACGTCCGCATGAATTTGATTGGTCACCAATTGTTCTTCCACCGATGGGTCGGTAAAACGAATGGTATCGAAAATATCGTACTCGTTGGTACGACTGTCAACAAAATTCACTTTTTTCTGCTTGCGAAAATGATCGATTACCAGATTATGTGCAATTCTCATTACCCACTGGATAAATTTTCCTTCATCCTTGTAGTTGCCCTGCTTGAGGGTATTAATCACTTTAACATAGGTATCCTGAAAAATATCATCTGCTAGTTGTTTGTCTTTTACCAACAAATAGATATAGGAATATAACCTACTCTGGTGACGTTCGATTAAGGTTTGAAGACTGGAGTGATCACCGTTTAGATAATTTCTAATCAGTTCGTTTTCGGATACGACAGTTAAACTCATATTACCAGTTTTTGTGTTAATGTGTTACAAAAAAAGTATAAGTTTAATCGATAATCGTCCTCCAGATTTTGGTTAGTAATTGTTAAATCTTATGCAAATATAACTACATAAATTAAAAAAGCAAATAATATGCTAATTTTGTCGTTCAATTTTTTATTTCATGCCCGACGAAAATAGCAGTCAATATATTGAAAACCCCATCGAAGTTGTAAAATCGAGGGTCAACAACTTAAAAAACCTGAGTGTAGTCATTCCCCGAAACAAACTGGTAGTCGTTACCGGACTTTCGGGAAGCGGAAAATCCTCATTGGCTTTCGACACCTTGTATGCAGAGGGGCAGCGACGCTATGTGGAGAGTTTAAGCTCCTATGCCCGACAGTTTTTGGGACGAATGGACAAGCCCAATGTGGATGCCATTCACGGAATTTCTCCGGCAATCGCCATCGAGCAAAAAATCAAATCACGCAATCCACGCTCCACCGTTGGTACTTCAACGGAAATTTACGAATATATCAAACTGCTGTTTGCCCGCATCGGCGAAACCATTTCTCCCATCTCGAGACGTCCGGTAAAGCGGCATAGTATTACGGATGTAACTGAATTTGTGATGAATCTGGCTCCTGACACACAGGTATTAATCATGTCGCCGGTGATTATGGCAGATGGCCGAAAACCTGAGCAACATTTGCAAATTTTGTTACAACAGGGGTTTAGCAGAGTTATGCTCAACAACGAGATGATTAAAATTGAGGAGTTGCTTTCCTCATCAAATGTATGCAAGAAGAAATCGGATGTTTGTCATCTGGTTATCGACCGGATTCGTGTGGATACTTCAGATGTCGATTTGGGAGGACGTGTTGCTGATTCGGTTCAAACGGCATATTTTGAAGGACATGGACAGTGCATTATCCAATACTCTATAGATGGTGAAGAACAATACCGGAATTTCAGCAATCAGTTCGAATTGGATGGAATGACCTTTGAGGAACCTTCTGTAAACTTTTTTACCTTCAACAATCCCTATGGTGCCTGCAAACGCTGTGAAGGATTTGGCAGCATCATCGGAATCGACCCCGATTTGGTGATTCCCAACAAAAGCCTGTCGGTGTACGATGGAGCAGTTGCCTGCTGGAAAGGTGAGAAAATGGGCGAGTGGCTTGAAAAACTATTAAAATGTGCCTACAAATTCGATTTCCCTATCCACAAGCCTTACTACCAACTTACCAGGGAACAGAAAGAGCTGCTTTGGACCGGCAACGAACATTTTGAAGGAATCAATGCTTTTTTCGCCCACGTGGAAGAGCAAACCTATAAAATTCAGTATCGGGTGATGCTTTCACGCTATCGTGGCAAGACTACCTGTCCTGAATGTGAAGGAACACGCCTGCGCTCCGATGCCAACTACGTAAAGGTGGGTGGCCATTCCATTTCGGAAATTGTGCACATGCAGCTCGATGAAGCCTGGACATTTTTCAACCAACTCACGCTTTCTGAACATGATGAAAAAGTGGCTCGCAGGTTATTGACCGAAATCACCGGACGCTTGACCTTTTTAATAGATGTAGGATTGGGCTACCTCACCCTGAACCGCCTCTCCTCCACGCTTTCGGGTGGCGAATCGCAACGTATCAACCTGGCTACATCGCTGGGAAGCAGCCTGGTAGGCTCCATGTATATCCTCGACGAACCCAGCATTGGCTTACATCCACGCGATACCAAACGACTGATTCGGGTGATGAAAGCCCTCCGCGATTTGGGAAACACGGTAATTGTTGTAGAACACGAAGAAGACGTCATCATGCAAGCGGACCAAATCATCGACATTGGTCCCGATGCCGGTGAACACGGTGGAGAGTTGGTTTTTCAAGGAAGTCCTGAAGAACTCATTCATGATGACAAAAGCTATACAGCCCGTTACCTCACCCACAGGATGAACATACCTATTCCGGCCATGCGCAGGCGTTGGACCAATTTTATCGAGATATTTGGTGCCAACGAAAACAACCTGAAAAACATCGATGTGACCATTCCTTTGAATGTGTTGACTGTCATTACCGGTGTGAGTGGTTCGGGTAAATCCACCTTGGTGAAAGACATCCTTTTTCCGGCAGTAAAAAAACAGTTGGGCGGTTATGGCGACAAAACCGGTAGTTTCAGCCATTTGGGTGGTGATGTCAACCGCATTTCCACCATCGAATATGTGGACCAAAACCCCATCGGTCGCTCGTCACGCTCCAATCCGGCTACCTATCTCAAGGCTTTTGACGAAATCAGGTCGCTCTTTGCTTCGCAGTCGTTGGCCAAACTTCGCGGTTACAAACCCGGATATTTTTCATTCAATGTTCCCGGCGGACGCTGCGACCAATGTGAAGGCGAGGGAGTTATCAAAGTTGAAATGCAATTTATGGCTGACATTTTCCTGAAATGTGATGCCTGCGGAGGAACCCGTTTTAAGGAAGAAGTGCTGGAGGTGAAATACAAAGACATGCACATCGCCGACATTCTCGACATGACCATCGACCATGCCCTGGAATTTTTTGGTGGAAATGGAAAAACTCATGCCACGGAAAGAAAAATTATAGAGAAAATCCAACCTTTGGCAGATGTTGGATTGGGTTATTTACGTTTGGGTCAATCATCGAATACACTTAGTGGCGGCGAGGCACAACGAGTGAAATTGGCTTCATTTCTGGCCAAAGGAGCACCCAACTCTCCCACCCTTTTTGTTTTTGACGAGCCTACCACCGGATTGCACATCCACGATATCAGTAAACTGTTGATCTCACTGAACGCGCTCATTGAGATTGGTCATTCGGTCGTGGTGATTGAACACAACGGAGAAGTAATTAAATCAGCAGATTGGGTCATCGATTTAGGCCCTGAAGGAGGCGACAAGGGCGGAAACTTAGTATTTGCAGGCACCCCTGAAGACCTCATCGTATGCGAAGAATCCTATACCGGAAAATTCCTGAAGGATAAGTTTAGCTTGTGAAATTAACGTAACCACCAACCTCCTGACACCTTATACAATAATAGGAGCACAAATTATACCCGGTCTCTGCTTCCTTTGGGAGGTATCAGGTAGGTACCCAAAACAGCCACTACACCTGCCACCACAAAGGTCAAAAAACGAGCTGTAATCTTTTCATCCATACCCGTTTGTATCCATACGATGGTAAAAACCAATCCTGTGACGATGGTGAGCAAAACAGCTCGGCCATGGTATTTTTTCCAAAACAAAGTAAGTAATATCACTACCGAAAAAGTTCCTCCAATTCCTGCCCAAACATAGCTTACCAATGTAAAAATATAATCGGAAGGTGCCACGTAAGCCATCAACAAGGCAATAATGGCCAAGGATGCAGTAACAACTCTCTGGCGCAATAGCTTCTGCTTCTTGGCACCTAGCTTTACCTTCGGCAACAAGTTTTCCGAAAATTCGGTGGCAGATAATATAAGTAATGAGTCAGCCGTGGAAATCATCGCAGCTATGGCACCTGTGATTAAAAAAGCGGCCACTGCAGGAGGGAAAATTTCCAGCAACACAGCAGGCATTACGAACTCGCGGTCTTGCAGGCCATCGGGACCAAAAATAGCAATCCCCAACCAACCGATGGAAAGGGCACCAATATAGGCCACTACAGTCCATAGCACACCTACGTTTCGGGCGATTTTGGCTTGTTTGGTACTTTTTATGGCCATAAACCGCATACTCAATTGTGGCTGACCACCCAGATAACCAAAAAACCAGCTAAAACCACCCACAATGGCTATTCCGCTCATAAATCCTGTGAGAGAACCCGTGAGGGAAGTGTATTGCGGTCCGGCTTTGGTAAGAGCTTCCGGGATACTCATGGCAAAAAGATCGGGATGATTGGCCACATAAATAAAACCAACAATCGGCCCAAATATCAAGGTGATAATCATGACGATGGCCTGAATCACATCCGTATAAACAACACTGCGAAAACCTCCGTAAATGGTATATGGAATGATGATGCCTGCCGTAATCAACATGCCATACTCCGGATTGAGATCGAACATGGTAAACAGTGTTTTACCACCTCCCAAAAATTGGGCTCCCACATAGAAAAAGAAGAAAAACACAATGGTAAAACTTCCTACAATCCTAATCCACTTTCCCATTTCACCGTGGCGCTTGGCAATATAGTCCGTAAAAGTCTCCACTTCGTATTTTTCGGCTTCATCACGTAATCGCCAGGCAATCAGCACCCATGCCGTAACAATACCGGCCACGCATCCAATGGCTGTCCATATTTCCAAAAGCCCCGTGGCATACGCAGCACCGGGCAATCCGAGCAATGCCCATGATGATTCGCCTGTGGCTCTTTCAGACAAAGCGGCAACCCAGCCCGGGAGATTTCGACCCGCAATAGCAAAATCGGAACTTGTTTTTACCTTTCTACCCTGATAAACACCCCACAAAATCAATAGGGTCATATAGCTTATCATAACAATAAGTAACTGCAATGTATCTCCCATGGAATTTTATTTTTAAAAACGACCCATAAAAGTATAAAAATCCAAACAAACACCGCTTAAAAAGCAGCCTCTGAATAATTGGAAACAAACTATCTGGAATGAGTTTAAATAAATACTACTTTTGCATTTCTAAACAGTAAAGATTTTATGAAAAATGTATTGCTTCTTACATGGGTAATTTCAATTACCCTTTTTCTGGGTTCCTGCGAGAATTCAGCTACTCAACATACACAAAATCACGATACGGCACATGGGTCCGAACATGGCTCAGGGGGTTACCCTACCAATGCAGACACCACGGTTCATTATGCACAGGAAAAGCACCTGGCCAATGTAAAACAACTTACCGATGGTGGCGACAACGCGGAGGCCTATTTTAGTTTCGATAATTCGATGATTGTTTTTCAGGCCAAAGTACCGGCTTGGGGAAGCACGTGCGATCAGATTTATTATTTTCCATTTGCCGATGGCGACATGAAGACCCAAATGCCCAAACTACTGAGTGAAGGGTTGGGTAGAACTACCTGTTCCTATTTTATGCCCGGTGACACCAGCGTATTGTATGCCTCCACCCGAAGCGGAAGTAGTGCCTGTCCTCCCGAACCGGAAAAACGTGCCGATGGAAAATATGTATGGCCCATATATCCGGATTTCGATATTTACGTAGCCAATTTAAAAGGTGAAGTAATCGACACCCTGATTAGTGGCCCGGGGTACGATGCTGAAGCTACCGTTTCGGCTCAGGGCGACAAAATTGTGTTTACCTCCGACCGCAGTGGCGATCTGGAATTATACACTTGCGATATCGATGGTTCCAACATCAAGCAAATTACCTTTGGATTGGGGTATGATGGCGGTGCATTTTTCTCACCCGATGGCAAAAAGTTGGTTTTCAGATCCTCACGTCCAAAATCTGAAGAAGACATCAAAGTATATAAAGATTTGCTCAAGCAAGGACTGGTAATGCCTACCAATATGGAGATATACACCTGTAACGTGGACGGAAGCAACCTGCAACAAGTTACCCGTTTGGGAAAAGCCAACTGGGCGCCATTCTTCCACCCTTCAGGGAAAAAAATCATTTTCAGCTCCAACCATGCAGGTCAGAGAGGTTACGAGTTTAACCTATACATGATCAACACTGACGGATCCGGTTTGGAACGCATCACCTATGATGGAATATTCGACGCCTTTCCCATGTTTTCGTACGATGGTAAAAAGCTGATCTTTGCTTCCAACAGAAACAACGGTGGTACACACAACACCAATTTGTTTATTGCTGATTGGGTTGACTAATTGATAATGAACACACTTAACAAAAGACACCTAACTTCGTTCGGGTGTCTTTTGTTTGTTTTAGATCGTAATCATGGGAGGAATAATATTTCTATGTCACATTCAAAGGGATAATATTTGGATTAAATAAGTGATTCTTTACAAATCAATCCAAGCAGAATATCGACATGAAGTCAAAACTTCAATATAAGATACATATAACTGCACAAAAATCTAACTTACAAAAACTAGCCAAAAACCCCTGAAACCAAACCGCCGTCATGGGTAAGGGTTTGTCCCGTAACATATCTCGATAGCGGTGATAATAACCACAAAGCCAGAGAGGCCAATTCATCGGGAGAACCCATGGAACCAACCGGAATTTCCGCTTCAAAAGCCCGTGACGCCTCTTGAACAGAAACCCCATCCACCTTGCTTTTCATATGAAATAAACGTTCCATGGCGGCAGTACGATGATAACCCGGAGCAAGAATATTAGCAGTAACTCCCTCGCCTGCTACCTCTTTGGCCATGGTACTGACAGCACCCACCATGGCCAGTCTCAGGGCATTACTCAACACTAAATTTTTCACAGGTTGCTTTACGGAAACACTTTCAACAAACAACATGCGACCGTAACCATTGTCCTTAAACAAAGGCAACACCCTTCGTGCTAAAGCAATTTTCCATCGAAAAACTGATTGGTAAGCGTCGTCCCATTGCTTCATGGACATGTGTTGAAATCCACCTGCAGGCGGACCTCCGGCGTTGAATATAATTCCTGAAGCTTTGTTTTTTTTCATCCAGGTAATGATTTCGTCGTGTACACCGTCCAATAGCAGGTCGCCGGCCAAACATTCCACAGAATCAGGATAAGCACTGGCCAATGGTTCAAGCTTAGAAAAGGTACGACTTACGGCTAACACACGGGCGCCTTCAGCGGCTAGATGTCTTGCAATTGCTTGCCCGAAACCACTTCCGGCGCCACCAACCACGAAGAATTTATTTGATAATTGAAGATTCATTTGTACTATTTTTATTCAAAAGTACAAAACCGGACTTACATATTCAGCCAATCTCCACACATTTGACGGAAGTAAATAATAATATCCCTTCGCAATCCATCCTAATCAGGCAGAAATAACTACTTTTGCGCTTCAAAATTCAATCATGAAAGTTAAGAACAACCAGATTTTAGTTGGAACCATTGCCATCAGTTTTTCGGCTGTTCTTTGGGGGTTCGACGGAGTTGTACTTACACCCAGTTTGCACAATCTGAAGGTTGGCTGGGTAGTATTTGTGCTTCATGCATTGCCCTTTTTATTGATGAACCTTTTCCTATTCAAGGAATATAAAAACCTGAAAACATTTATCAAGCAAGACTATATTATGTTAGTCCTTATTGCTGTGTTTGGTGGTGCTCTCGGAACCATTTCCATCGTAAAAGCCCTCTTTCTGGTCAACTTTCAACATCTGTCGGTGGTAGTTCTACTTCAAAAACTACAACCGATATTCGCTATTTTACTGGCAGGGATATTGCTGAAGGAAAAGATTGGTAAGAACTTTATTTTATGGGCTTCCATCGCCATCGTTGCCAGTTATTTTTTAACCTTTGGACTAGAAATACCCACCATCGGATCCGGTCAGAATACGGTTTACGCCGCACTCTACGCTCTATTGGCAGCTTTTTCGTTTGGTAGTTCTACCGTTTTCTCCAAAAAATTACTACAAAATCAAACTTTTGTCACAGCCACTTTTTTTAGATATGGGTTTACTTCGTTAATACTGTTGATTTACGTGTTGATTTCGGGGAGTTTTAACCAAATATCTGTTACGAGCACAACAAATTGGTTGTATTTTGTACTCATCGGTATCACTACAGGGTCAGGAGCAATTTTCATATATTATTATGGCCTTCGTCGGGTGAAAGCCATCGTAGCTACTATCAGCGAATTGCTTTTTCCCATTTCAGCCATTCTATTCGATTATCTTTTCAACCACAGCATACTATCTCCGGTTCAGATGATAGCCGCAGTATTGATGGTGTTCTCCATTATAAAACTAAGCAGTTCCAAAACAGCCTAAGCACTAATATTTATCATTTAGAACTCCTAACTACAAATCATTGAAAAGGTTATGGAAGGGCAAAAACATTTTACGAAAGTTGGAGTGCAGCAAAAATATTTGTATCTTTAACCTGATATTTTTTAGGTTTAATTTTAACATTACAGCTATGTCAGACGAAATTAGTTTGGTTTACACAGGATCGAGAGTTGAAAGTCTCTTTCTGGAAGAAATTCTGGAAGAAAACGATATTGGAGTGATTCGCCGTGACACATTGAGCGAAAGCGTAAATGCAGGATGGGCAGATGGCTCACCGGAAGATACCGCACGCTTGTTTGTTGAATCACAGAACGTTGAAAAAGCCAAGGCTATTCTTAACGAATATTTTGAATCGCGCAATAAATAACAGAAGTAAGCATCAAAAATAACTAATGGTTACTTGCTTATTATCCACTTTTGCAGAAGACGAACTTCTTAAAAGCACTTGTGACTTTCAGCCCGACAAGGTAATGAAAGGTGAAGTGGTTTACGAAGTATTAAAGGTTAAAAATGGCTTACCCCTGTTTTTAAATGAACATCTGGAGCGATTTCAACATTCGTTGTTGCTTGCACAAATCAAGGGTCCCTCCGATGAATTCATTAAAGAAAGTCTCCGTATACTCATCTCTGGTAATGGGCTCAAACAAGGAAACATACGATTTCAGGTGTCGAGAAATTTCGACGAAAGGGTGCGTTGGTATTGTTGGGTAAATCCGCATGAATACCCCACTCAAGAAATGTATGAAAATGGAGTGGCTACCGGAATATATCATGCAGAAAGGATAAACCCGGAAATCAAACGATATAACGAACCTTTAAAGTCAGCGGTAACAACTTTCCTTGGTACTACAGGTTTTTACGAAGCACTGCTAACCGACCAAAAGGGATTTATTAAAGAAGGTAGTCGTTCCAACCTGTTTTTTGTTCGGAAAAACAAATTACTTACACCGCCAATAAGTCAGGTGCTTCCCGGGGTTACCAGGCGAGTGATCATTCAACTTGCTCTGGATATGGGAATTCCGGTTTCAGAACAGCAAATCAACCACGCCGAACTAAATCAAATGGAAGCAGCCTTTTTGAGTGGCACATCACCTGGAATATTACCCATTTTTAGCATCGATGAATTAAGTTTTTGTATTGATAACAAGATTGTTAGCTCACTAATTAAAACATACAATCAGCATTGTTCCGATTATCTCCAAAATTTTGAATGGTAAAGCAATTGCCTTTACTACCATCAATTTTTGTATTTTTACATCCTAAACATATCCTTATGGCACTTGGGAAAAGTCAGTTGTGGTTATTTCTTTTTCTTATCATCCTTGTTGTTCCGGGTTTTAGTCAGAAATCCATACCCGATGATTTTTGTATTAGCCAACAGGAACAAATGCTCTTCGAACGAATCAACGAACTCAGGCAGTCGTATGGTATTAGCGATCTGCAACTATCTGCTTCTCTGTCGTTTGTTGCCAAAACACATGTAAACGACCTGACTACCAATCATCCCGACACATCCGTTTGCAATCTTTCGAGTTGGTCGAACAAAGGAAGCTGGACAAGCTGCTGTTATAACCCCTATGTACCCAATCCGGATTGCATGTGGGACAAGCCCAAAGAACTTACACCCTACCCTTACCGTGGTTACGAATTTGTCACTTATTTTGATGATCTGGCTGATACCGACTCCGTAATTGCGCTATTCGCAGACACCCGCGAGGTTCTCGACATGATTTTAGCCCGCGACGCTTACGATAGCAAAAAATGGATTTGTTGTGGTGTGGGCATAAACGAACACTATGTTTCTGTTTGGTTCGGACAACGTAAAGATGCGCTTCGACCCCCTACCATTTGTGGAGGAAAGGAGAATATAGTCGTGGTACAAAGTGAACAAAAGGCTCCTGCTGCAGGAGGTTACTATTTAATATTTGGCAGTTATAATAATCAGAAAGATGCCCGGGAGGCAATGAGAATCATTAAAAAAGCCAATTTTAACGGCGCAGGAGTTATAACCAAGAATGGGCAAACAAGAGTTTACCTCAACAAATACAATACACTTAAAGAAGCCATGTACGCCAAACAACAACTTGCACCTGAGTACCGCGAAGCATGGATTTTAAAGCAATAGCATGAAAGATTACCAACTTAAGGAAGTGGCTGACCCCATAGATAAAAAGCAATTTCTGGATGTTGTCGACAACCTGTACCGCAACGACCCGCATTACGTAAGACCACTCGATTCGGAAGTGGAAAATATTTTCGACAGAAAAAAAAACACACGCTTCGAAAAAGGAGATGCTTGTAGGTGGATTCTTTTTGACAACAAAAGCCAGCCTATTGGACGAATAGCAGCCTTCTACGATCAGTTCACTCAGGATAGTCACACACGACCCACCGGTGGTATTGGTTTTTTTGAGTGTATCAACGACCAACATGCTGCCAACCTTTTATTTGAGCAGGCCAAAAAATGGTTGCAACAATACGGGTTGGAAGCCATGGATGGACCGATAAATTTTGGCAATCGGGATCATTTTTGGGGCTGTCTGACTGAAGGATTACACCAACCGATTTTCAACATGCCATACAACCACCTGTATTACAACAATTTGTTTACAAATTATGGCTTCAAAAACTTTTTCAATCAATACACCTATCACCTGGAGCTTGATCCTGACAAAATGAACCCAATCCTAGTTTATAAGTCAGAACGGTTGAAGCGTATCCCAGAGTTTAGTTTCAGGAACTACAACGTAAATTCGGAGGAAAATATCGCCAACGAATTTAGCGAGGTTTTCAACAAAGCCTGGGCAAAATTCCCCGGAGTGGAACCCATCAATCCTGATCAGGCAAAAGGGTTGCTCAAAAAGCTGAAACCACTGCTCGATGAACGTTTGATCATTCTGGCCTACCGCAAAAATCAACCCATTGGATTTTTTATCATGATTCCTGATATCAATCAAATTATTGGATCGTTCAAGGGTAGATTACACTTTTGGAATAAAATCAAACTTATGTATCAGCTGAAGATTCAGAAAAAATGCACGCGGGTAATAGGTTTGATTTTTGGAGTAATTCCGGAGTTCCAGGGCAAAGGCATTGAAGCCGGATTGGTGATGAAATTTGCAGACAACACACGTGAAAAGAATTTTCCCTATACCAATCTGGAAATGAACTGGATAGGAGATTTCAACCCTATAATGATGAAACTGGTAGAAATGATCGGTGGTAAAATTCACAAAACTCATATAACCTATCGGTACAATTTCGACCGCTCACTACCTTTCGAACGTGCACCCATTGTAAACATCACAAACTAACAAATGGAAACTATTATCTCATTGGTTGTACTGGGTCTGCTGATTACCGCTTCCCTAGTCACATATCGCCATAAACGCATTAAAACCAGACAGTTTCTATTGTCAGAACAAATCTATCCGGCACTTACATTGTCCGTAATCGTAGAAAAATTTCAAACCAACATCACCCATGTTGTTTTACGCATCAAGGCCATTGAAGAGGTGCAAATCACTGGCATTTCCTTGGAATTAATTAACCGAAAACGCGAATTTAATCACTACGATCTTGCCAAAGAAGGATTAATAACACACCCTCTAACCAAATTCCAACCCAAAGATATACAAGCAATTAAACTAGACTACGCTACACTTAAAAACTTGCTTGAAAACGGAGATTTGCCTTTTCGCACTTTTCGTTTTGTGGCTACCGACAAAACCAACAGAAAATTCAAGTCTCACGAACTGGGGTTAAACAAGAAATGGCAATTGTTGCGCATGGACAGTGGGAATTACAACTAGATCCGGGAATTCCTCGAATCGATTTGTCAACAAGTTCATAAATTCCCATATTTTTGGTCAATAAACAATATCATACCCAAACCCATCCTTGCGTTTTTTAAATCGCGTGGTGTTATTAAAATCAGGTACATTTCCATGAAACAAATCTGAATAATAGCCTTTTACATGCGCACTATTGACCACATGTTCGCCAATGTAATAGGTATGCGACCTACCCGGCGGTAACTTAAATCCGATGGCATCGCTAAAATTTACATAGTAAGCATTGGTGGCGAGAGGTTCCACGAGCAACTCGCCCACCATGTACCCATAAGCGGAAATAATTCTCAACCCATTCAGATTTACGTCCTTGGCATTGCTGTTGATAAAGATATGTTGTTGAATATCCAACTTTTCCACCCACGAATGATGACCTTCGGAACTAACTGCTGCGGCGTTGATTACCAAATTGTTAAAGAAGTCTTGATGTCGGTTTTTTTTGCTATCCTTCACATATTGCGGCAAATATTCATTACCAAGGCTGTGGAAAAACAGATTCATTTTTACATCGGGGTTGCTCTTTAAATAATCATGCTTTACAACCGACATACTGTCTATCAAAGCGGCAAAATGATTTTCAGAAAGTTGCAGGTTTTTCAAAGAGGTAGCAAAATTATTAAAAACCTGTCCATCGTCGCGTCGGGATGGCCATGCAAATACTATCACCTGAACCCCATAGGTATTCTGAATATCGAGTCCCCTAACAGCAGCATGAAGAAAGGTTTTACCATCACCATGCACAAATAACACGTAGTCGGAGAATGCTGAGTTGTGCTTTTGGACATAAGATTTTATAGTGGTAGGGACAATCACAAAAGCACTATCGACATAGGTTACCGAGAAGACGCGTAATGGTTTGGTTGTGTCCACTTTATTTAAGAATTCATTAGGTTTTTCTCCATCCAGACGGTTTGTAATCACCAGAATTTCAGGATTCTCAAATTTATCAAAACCAAGAAGTGATTTATACTCCTGAGCTTGAGAAGCAAATAGGAATAATGAAAAAACAATTAGCATCAGGTTTCGCTTCGGATGCATTGGCAGTACACTCTTAGATATTATAAAAATTTCCATATTTATCACCATGAGGTTATTTCTTTTTGCAAAGAAAGACAATCTTAGTTTCTACGAGTCGTTGGTAGGCGATTCCATATATTTCGCCATGGTTGAAATCAGTTTGTCGATAATAATTGGTTTAGGAACCACATCATCACATCCTGCTTCCATGGCTTTCTCCATGTCTTCGCCAAGAGTATAGGCCGTTTGGGCAATAATCACCAGATCGGGATAAGACGTTTTTAGTATTGATGTTGCCTCAATTCCATTCATTACCGGCATATTCAAATCCATGAGCACCATAGAGGGTAACTCATTTTTAGCACAATAATTTACTGCCTCTCTACCGTTATGCGCCCAAATAGGAACAGCGTCGTATTTCATGAGCACCAATTCTAAAAAATGAAAACTATCCACATCATCTTCTACAACCAACACCCTTTTACCATTGAATGAAAGCTTATTTCGTGATGCATCAGTTTTTTGCTCCAAATGTTTTTCAGAAGCAATGGGTATGGTAAAGGAAAACGTAGAACCAACCCCTACCTCCGAGCTCACAGATATGGTACCTCCCATGAGTTCGGTAAGCTTTTTAACCACCGACAACCCCAGTCCAACGCCATCATATTTACGGGTATGGCTATCGTCGGCTTGTCTGAATGCCTCAAAAATAATTTTTTGCTTTTCCTTGGATATCCCAATTCCTGTATCTGTTACGTAAAAACGTATCATTGGTTTACCCCCCTCCGAAATTGTCTCAAACCCTGTGGTTATCTTTCCCGATTCGGTAAATTTCAGGGCATTTTTTAGGAGGTTCTGCCAAATTTGCTGAAACCGACGTTTGTCACCATAAATGGAAATATTTGAAGCAGATTCTGTTTGGTGAAAAATAAGTTCTATTCCCTGACGGTTAAGCAATCCTTGCTGATGTTGACCAAACTCGAGCATATGATCGATGACAGGCATCAACTCAAATACCTCATTATTCAGTTTTATTTCGCCCGATTCAATCAACGTGATATCAAAAATATCTTCAACCAGACCAAGCAGATGTTGACCGCTATCGCCAATAATGGTAGCAAAACTTTGGAATTCTTCTTTATCCATACCACTATCGAGCAAACTACTAAAGCCAATAATGGCATTGAGGGGAGTGCGCAGTTCGTGGGACATGGTAGCCAGGAAGGCAGACTTCAACCGATCAGATTCTTTGGCTTTTTGCAGCGCCAATTTAAGTTCCTCCATGGCCAGGCGATAATCCGACATATCTCGTGCAAAGCTGGCCACACCAACCACCTGACCACTTTCGTAAATGGGAGCCATATTGATCCACAAGATATGCTCCACCCCTCCTGCAAAATAAACAGTGGTTTCAATTTGCGTTTTTTCACCTGCAAGCACTTTGGCATATTCACCGGCCACCCATTCTCTTTTATCTTCAGGCAAAAGCACTTCGTATGATTTTCCCAAAAACCGATCAAATTTATAGCCTGTCACGTCTTCTACATGCTCGTTATAAAAAGAAAAACAACCATTGGTATCGGTTATCCAGACCAAATCGTTAGAGGTTTCTACCAACAAACGGTATCGCTCTTCCGATTGTTTTAGTTTGTTTTCCATCAGCTTACGCTGGGTAATATCATAACTTACCCCGATAATTTTTTGTGTTTTCCCAAGGTTGTCGGCAACACGTACCGCTTTGGAGGTAACTGTAATTATTCCTCGAATGGGATTATTCACCCTATGTTCAACAACAATTTTTTCTCCCGTACGAGCCAATTCGCGCAATTCACCTATGGTATGTGCAAAATCGTCCACATACAAATACTTTTTAAGCATAGCCATTGGAGCAAGCGACTCGCTTTCATCAACACCATACATATGGGCAAACTCATCGTTCCAACTAAATTTATTCGATACCAAATCCCATTCCCAAATGCCTAGTTCAACTGCTTTTACTGCCAACTCCAATCGTGCAGTTAGATTGATAATTTCACTTTCCGTGGTTTTTTCCTTTGTGATATCCCTGTTGAGTGCTACGGTTCCAATATTGTTGCCATGTTTGTCCTTAATTTGAGAAACGGAGGTTAAAATGTATAATGCACTACCATTTTTATGATGATGAACCACCTCACTGGTATACTTCCCATGCTTTCTAAAATACTCAACCACCTGATTTCTTGACCCTTCTGGATATATTGGTTGAAGAATATCATTGTATGCTTTTCCAATAACCTCATCTTCTGTCCATCCATAAGTTTTTTCTGCTGCTTCGTTCCAGCTTTTAAGTATGAAATCGGTATCTGCCGAAATAACTGCATCCGAGACGTTTTCGAGTACGGTAGCTTGATAAACGATTTGTGAAATTTTTTCTTCTACAAGTTTGTCAAGCTTCATATTTTCCTTTCGCAGCTTGTCTTCGGCAGCTTTAATCCGAAGCATCACCCTGATTTGAGCCGCCAGTTCAGCAGGATCAAAGGGTTTTGACATGATGGCATCTGCACCTATTTCCATACCTTTAATTCTGTTTTCTGTTTTGTTTCCGATGGCCGACAAAAGGATTACGGGAATATATTTTAGTTGTTCATCTTCTTTTATTAGGCGGCAAGTCTCAAATCCATCCATCCCGGGCATCATGATATCCAATAGTATGATATCAGGGAGATTTTGTTGAGCCATGTCAATTCCTTCCTCACCCGAAAGGGCAAAATAAAATGTAGCTCCTTTCAGATAGGAGGAAAGCGCCCCACGGATAGTTATCTGGTTGTCGCGTTGGTCGTCTATTGAAAGTAGTTTAATCATAAATCTGGGGTTGTTTATCGCCTTCAGAAACAGGTAAATAATTATACTCGAATATTCTGTATTTGGCAGGGTTTTTTTGAATTTCAGGAACAATATTTTGATTAAAAGATGATCTGACAAAAGACCAACTGATGGTATCGGGGATAAAACCCCACTTTTTGAGGTTGAGAAATTGCCTTGATACATAGCCGGTTGAATCAACATCCATATTTGTAAGCGAGGGTAAATCACCATTTACGAGGATGTCTTTTTTGGCCAATGTGGACATCTGATAATTTGTAAGTTCGATTTTGCCTTCAGTCAAGAACTGATTTGAACCAGCCAAGGACCACTCCACGCCTCTTAAAAGATTATTTCTACTTTTCTGTAGCCAATTGAAAGCCCTGATTTCAGCAGCTGTAATCAACAAAACGGCTTCCGGATTTTGCTGGAAAAATTCTTTACTAAACACCAAGAAACCCATGGTAAAGGATTTATAGATGCTTTTTTGGTCGCTGTGTTTATGAATGGCCATGGATGGAATAGGTTCCCAAGCGGCAAATGCATCAATTTCATTTTGATGCAACGCCTCAACCATCTGATAAATATTCATGGGTACCATATGAATGTCGTCAACAGAAATGCCATGGTTTTCCAAACTCGACACAAGGCTAAGGTGCGCATTGGTGCCATAAACATATCCCACACGCTTGTTTTTTAATTCCTCCACCAGACTGTATTTGGAAGATACTATTGACGTAAAACCCTGCTGTACAGGCGCAACTGCTTCAAGGGACGAATCTGTCATCCCCATCAAAACCGGCATATCTCCTGCCACGCCACCTTCAAGTTGGTTTTTTTGAATCAAATGTATTAAATCTGCCCCTTTATTATAGTTGTAAAAACGGATTTGATAATTTTTTGCCTGAAGCATCTCCAACAACACTTGATCGTATTGCATCACTTGTGTAATAATGGAAGCAGGAACCCAAAGAGGCTGAACCCCCATCTCAATAATCTGTGTACTATCGGTTAACTTATAATCATAACTATTTAATTGATAGGCAATGGTTTTGCCGGAAGGCGCAATCCAAATGTCGGCATTATATATCCTGTAAAAAACCCCCACCAACCCAAATATAAAGGTGATTAGCAAAATAACCATCAGCCAACTGAGTAATATGTGCTTACCAGGATTTTTCATAAGGCTATGTGTTCATGAGCTTCAGATATTTTTTCGTCCTCAAAATTAACGGGAATCCTTACGGAAAAAGTACTTCCAAAACCCAAGCTACTCACCACGAATATTTTTCCATGCAGCAACTCAATGGTTTTTCTTGCAATGGCCAGGCCTAAACCAGTTCCCATGTAATTTCTGGTAGTAGAACCGTCCACCTGAACAAATTCATTAAAAATCTTTTTCAGTTGATCTTCAGGAATTCCTATTCCCGTATCAACCACATCCACCACCACTTCCCCATTGTCCTCGTAAACTTTTATGGTAACACCCCCTTCTTTGGTAAATTTGATGGCATTTCCAATGATGTTTTGAAAAACCTGAAATAGTTTCTCCTCATCGCTGTACAAAATAGGTATCTCCCCCTCCCGGTCAATAGTAAGGCACAACCCTTTCTCAGTGGCCAGTGCCTGAATGTTATATATAATATTTTCGATTAAAGAAACAATGGGTATAGGTCTTATTTCCAAGACTTCTTTACCTGCCTCAATTCTGCTCAAATCAAGAATATCGCTAATGAGTTTTAACAAAATCTGGCCATTTCTGTCGATTACCTCCAGATATTCGCGCTCCTCTTCGTTTTGGAATCGGTCGAGCAATTGGTCTTTGATCACTCCCGAAAGGGTAAGAATTACATGCAGAGGCGTACGTAATTCGTGACTCATATTAGATAAAAACTCGCTTTTAAGCCGATTGATACTTTCCACCTCTTTACGTTGTATTTCCAGCTCCACATTTCTCTCATGAAGTTCATCAGCCGATTTTTTCAGTTGTTGCGATTTCTTTACCAGCTCATCTTTCTGTTTTTCAAGTTGTTGATTAATATCAAAAAGATTATTGGCCATCAATGAAAGACGATCGGTTGCCAATGCGTTGGAGAAACCAATACTAATGGTGGCACGCGTTTTTTCCATGATTTCGCTTACTCCATCAGGAAATGTACCATCAGCTACCAACAAAACCAACGCAAGCAATTCTTTCTCAATCCATATGGGGATAGTGATTACTTCCGTCTGTTCAGTCTGGCAAACTTCTGAGCTTAATGTTTCGTTCAATCGAAAAGCCGATACTTCCATTGATTTCACTTTCATATCCACCAACCATTCCAGTTCCTCTTTTGTCCATTTTCTATTCGAAAAATTAGCCATCCCGACTTTGTACCATTGACGGGCAATGGAGAAGTTGGTACTACCAGGTTCAAGAGGTTTTGCCATGATGCAAATATGGGAGGCATCGGAAACTTTGGCAAGTGATTTTATCAGATTGCCATAAAATTGATTGGTAGATACCGAACCCACCAACGACCCGGAAATTTGCGACATACCTTGTTGCATACCAAGCTGATTTCTGATATTGGCGGCCATGTCATTAAATGAGGCAGCTAATATTCCCAGCTCATCTTTTGAATGTAATACCACGGGTTCGTATTCACTGCTTTGAATGCGCTTGGCGTGTTCTGTCAATCCGATAATGGGTCTTGAAATAGATTCAGCCACTACGGCGGCCATGGCCACAAGTAGTATGACCGAAAAAATTAACAATCCGGCAAAATCGAACAATAATACACGGACAGGTTTACTAATTTCCCTCGAATCCTGTTTTACAATTAAACCCCAGTGAGTCAGTCGGATAAATGTATAAGCTGCCAAAACAGGCGTTCCCGAATAATCTTTGTCATTAATCACCCCCTCCTCTCCCATTCGGGCAAAAGTGGCAGGTTTTGCTACAATACGATACCTTAAAGGAGCATTCGGTATTTTTTGCAAGTCGGTCAATGCCAGTCCATCCTGGTTTACCAACAGAATTTCCCCAGTTTCACCCAACTCGGGAACATTCGTCAATTTGGACTTGAAGGCGGATTTTACATCGATAATCACCTGAAAAACAGCTACCAACTCTGTTGCTTCATGGTCGTGTCCGGCAAATACAGGTGTAGTAATGGCCATGGCAGTATATTCGGGCAAATTAAACAATTTGCTAAAATTCATTACCCCGGTGCGGGTCACCTCATCAATGGCATCCTTCCGTTCCTGATTTATGGGAGCTATGGAATTGTCTATGACTGACAGTATCGAATCTCCCACCATTTGAAACAACTGCATTTGTTTTATTTCCGGGTGTGCCATCTGAAATTCATCAAACAAATCATGGATGGTTTTGCGTATAATCTTTTGTCGACTCCTCCCTGACGTGTTCTGCATTGCTACCACAGCATCAATAAAATCCGTATTCGATGCGATAGTTCGTGCCTCCAGCGAACGGTTAGCCAACCAGTACTCAATTTGTTCGGCTTTGTTATCGCGGACAGCCATTAATTTTTCATATCCGGCTTCGCGAATGGAGTTTAGCCGTTGGAGGTAGTTGATTATAATACCCAACGACAAAGGAACCAATCCCAACACCAGGAACCAAAAAATCAGCTTTGTACGAATTCGCTTAAATTGAAACCAACACATCATATGGGCAGAATTGAAGCTGCAATATAAGCAAATTAAGCCTTCCCTTAAACAGAAAAATGATGCTGCTTATTGATAATTTACTGCCAATCAAAGAATCTTACAGAAGGTAGTCCCATTAATATCTCTTGCTTACATGCCCGGAAGTCGTGGTATATGTTTCAGTTTAGAATGGATAAAGTAGAATCCCCATGCACGTTTAAGCCAATGCCCGACAATGGGTAAAGGCAAAATAGTTCCTCCTTTATTGGTTCTGGTGATAAAAGCAGCACCATCACCCGAATCCATAATACACAAGATGCTCAGGTCGTCCTGATAGCTCATGCGTTTGGGATTATCCTGCAAGATGTTATGCAAATTATAAGCTCCTACAAGGGCCATCACTTCTGCAATATGCCCCTGTTTGGCTGCCCAATCGGGTCCTACAATCTCAGCAGAATCGCCAACGGCAAAAATATCCGGATGGCCAACTACCTGACATGTGGATTCAATTTGGATAAACCCGGCTTTATTGAGTGGTAATCCTGAGGTTGCATAAACAGGATGTCCTGCACCTCCTGAAATAAAGATGGTCAGGTCACTTTTCAATGTAGTATCGTCGGCAAAAACAATATGGTCAGCTTCAAACTGTTTAATTTTTTTACCCACATGCACTTCCACCTGATATCGTTTATAGAAGTCAGCCAATCGGGCGTATGGCTTGTCTCCCAATTTTTTACCGGGTTCTTTCATGGGTGCAAAAAAATGCAATTTCACTTGGTTTCTCAGCCCCTTTTTCTTGATAAAATGACTGATATTGAACAATAACTCAAAAGCCGGCCCTCCACGGATGGCCGTAGCCGTTGGGTCAGCAGGATTTCCGCCAAAACCTACTGCAATATCGCCATTACCTTTTTTTACAATCTTGTCCAGCAAATCGCGAATGGTCTCTGCCTCCTGAGGTGCCCCACAAATGGAATGGACAAATTCCAGTCCCGGAGTATGTACTTTTGACATACCCAGTCCCAGAAACAAATAATCATAGACCACTTCTTCATGTGTCAGCACCACCATTTTTTCATTTATTTTCAAGCCTTTTACCTCATCTACAATCAAATGAAAACCATGCTTTTTTTGAAGTGCCCACAAAGACAACTTCACCTGGTCCATCCGCTTTTTCTGAACCGGAATCCAAATGGAAATGGGATAAATAAACAAATAGTCTCTGTTGGATACAAGGGTAACATCATACCCATGTTTGCACAGCCTGATGGCCGCTTCCACCCCGGCAAAACCTCCGCCGAGTACCACAATTTTCTTTAAAACCTTTTTCATCAATATTTATTCAGTTGTTGGCAGTCCGCACAATCGGGAGCTAATGTCCCAAAGCCGATCCTGAATTCGTTTGTCGTAAGAAATGGCAGCCGACCGAGAGGGCTGATCGTTTACCAAATAGTTTCCTGCCAGATTTCGATCTGCCGAAAACGCAGCAAAAACCAAACGTCGGGCGCCAACTTCCTCTGAAGCTCCTCCCATGCCCCATCCTGCCCTGAGCAATTTGGTGTTGATAACGCCGGGATGCAAACAGAAAGTAAGCAAATCCTTTTCCGCATACAAACGGTGTAACTTATAGGTAAAAAGCACGTTGGCTAGTTTGGAAAGAGCATAAGCTTCGTAGCCATCATATTTTTTTAAGCCCATAAGGTTGTTAAAATCTACGGTACCGGTCTGAGCCATAGAACTCACATTCACTATCCTGGGCGATTTAAGTTGAATCATTTCAGGCAGCAGTAATCGGGTAAGGTAATACGGAGCCAGATAATTTACCATGAAGGTTTTTTCTGCTCCTCCTTTCAGAACCACATGCTCATGTTCGAAAACAGCTGCATTGTTAACAAGTACATTGGGAATAAGACCTGATTTTTTCAACTCATCCGTCATGGATGATATGGAGTCAAAATTTTCAAAATCGGCTACAAAACCGCCATTATTTTTGTTTTGACTGTGTTCATTTATCTGATTTACAAGTTGCTGAACCTTTTCCGGATTGCGACCATGAACAAGTACCCGATGACCCTTGGAGCTAATCAACTCCGCAGTTTTCCTGCCTATACCATCCGTGGCACCTGTAATAAGCACTGTTTTCATGACCTACCCTTTGAAATGAGAAACAAAGATAAGAATGAATTTGGTAAAAAAAACCCGTTCACTTACCTGATTTAGAACAATTCCGAATAAAAGATAAAATGCTATATTTGGCGACTCTAATTAAACACATAAAAAATGAAGTTATTAGCAGGTAAAACTGCCCTCATCACAGGTGCAGCAAGAGGAATAGGAAAAGCTATTGCCATGAAATTTGCCTCCGAAGGTGCTCAGGTAGCCTTTTCGGACCTAAATTATGACGAAAACATGGCTGCAACGGAAGCTGAAATCACTGCTTTGGGCGTAAAAGCCAAGGGATATGCCTCCAACGCCGCTTCGTATGAAGACAGCGAAAAACTGATTGATCAGGTGGTATCCGACTTTGGCTCCATCGACATACTGGTGAACAACGCAGGAATTACCCGTGACAACCTGCTCATGCGCATGCAAGAAAAGGATTGGGATATGGTAATTACCGTCAACCTGAAATCAGCCTTTAACCTGACCAAAGCTGTACAAAAAGTGATGATGAAACAACGCAGTGGCTCTATCATCAACATGAGTTCGGTGGTTGGAGTTAGTGGAAATGCAGGACAGTCCAACTATTCGGCCTCCAAAGCCGGAATGATTGGTTTTACCAAATCCATTGCCCAGGAATTGGGTTCGAGAAATATCCGTTGCAACGCCATTGCTCCCGGATTTATTGAAACCGAAATGACCCACAAACTATCAGACGATGTCCGTGAAAACTGGATTAAATCCATACCACTCCGCCGCTCCGGAAAACCTGATGATGTGGCCAACACGGCTGTTTATCTGGCTTCCGACCTTTCCTCTTATGTTTCAGGGCAGGTAATCAATGTTTGCGGAGGTATGAACACATAGCTATGAGCCAATTGAAAATATTAAAGCGCTAACAGGTTGTTGGCGCTTTTTTTTCATGGGTAATACCGATTATAAATTGAAATGAGCTTTAAGTTCGCTTCGCTCCTGAAACCTCTTCAATTCTATATCGGCATTATACATAAACTGCTTCGTGCTAACTTCAATTTATATATGGTATAACCGCTCATTTCCTTACTTTTGCAACAAATCAGTTTTATGTGGGCAAACGACCTTATCATTTCCTACTCATGGTGGAGTTTAGCATTGGTTATTTTTACCGGCTTGCTATACGCTGCCCTGCTTTACGTTGGCAACAAAAAGAATAAACTTAGCAAAGGGCTCAGCATTGTTTTGTTCATTTTCAGGTTTCTTGCGGTCAGTCTAATGGCTTTTTTGTTGTTAACTCCTTATATTAAAACCCGAGTAAAAAGTATTGAAAAACCCATCATCATTGTGGGTATCGATAATTCTGCCTCCATCACAGGAACATCCGATTCGGTTTACTACAAAACCCAATTTCAGGAAAATCTCCGACAACAACTGGAGGGATTAAAAGACAAGTATGATGTTAAAACATATCTCTTTGGTCAACAGGTTATTACAGGCGATCAGCCCCGTTTTACGGATGCTAAATCGGACTATGGTGCTTTTTTGAATTTCATCAAATCAGCATGGTCTGACGCCAATACGGGTATGATTCTTTTGGCCGGCGACGGTCTTTTCAATTCGGGGTACGACCCTTTAGCAGCTGCTCAGAAACTGAGCACACCCATTGTTGCCATCGCCTTAGGCGACACAACTGAACAGATGGACGCGGCTATTAAAGAGGTCAGGATGAACTCCACCGCTTTTTTGGACGACATGGTACCTTTAGAAATAACCTATCAAGCCCTGCAACTGAAAAATAAATCTTTACAACTTACGGTTACCGGATTTGGAAACACGCTTTATAAAGAAACCATTCAGGTGAAAACTGACAAACAAGTGTCCACCGTTAGGATTATGTTGGCGGCAAAAGTCGCCGGTAAACATCGCATTCAAGCTTCTATTACAACTACCGCAAATGAGTCAAACCTCTCCAATAACCACCAGAACGTATATCTTAACGTACTGGAAAACAAGCAGAAAATCCTGGTGCTTGCCTATGCGCCACACCCCGACATTGCTGCCATAGGACAAAGTTTAAAGGGTAACAAAAATTATGAAGTCACCATCGATTACGTTGGTACTTACACAGGAAACCCTGCTGACTTCGATTTGGTGATTCTTCATCAACTCCCGGCCAAAAAAAATCTGGCCAACAGAATATTCAATTTGTTAAATGAGGCCAACACGCCCACACTTATTATTCTGGGTAACCAAAGTGATTTGGGAACTTTCAACCAGCAATTTCCGGGAGTCAACATACTTTCAGCATCCAATACCAAGGAGGAAGCAATGGCACAATTCAGTCCTACTTTCGACTTGTTTACCTTTGGAGCCAACCAACGCGACCTCATCAGCAAGCTACCGCCTCTGGTAGTGCCTTTGGGGACCTACCAAACCAATCCGGGAGCTGACGTATTCATTACCCAACAAATACAGGGATTCAACAGCGATTATCCGTTGGTACTTTTTTATCGAAATCATGATAGAAAAACAGGCGCTATTCTGGGGGAAGGCCTTTGGCGCTGGCGCATCCACAATTTCATTTTATCGAAAAATTTTGATGCTTTCGACACCTTCCTGCAAAAAACCACCCAATACCTAATCGCCAACAGCAAACAAAAGCCATTTCAGGTTTTCGCCCAGGATGAGTACAACCGATTCGACCCCATTGAGTTACGTGCCGAATGTTTGAATGCCAGCATGGAACTGGTAAATTCCGAAGAAATTCCGCTCACGCTTACCAACGAAAGTGGCGAGCAGTTTCAATACTTGTTTAGTAAATCAAATCAAGGTTACGTTCTTGATCTGGGTATACTTCCTGAAGGTATTTACCGCTATTCGTCCACGGCCAATTGTCAAGAGAAAAATCTAACCGAATCAGGAACTTTTGTGGTAACCGGCATCGACCTGGAAAACAGAAATACAAAGGCCAATCACCGACTGCTTTTCCAACTCAGCGAACTGAATGGAGGTCGCGTTATCTATCCCCGCCAAACCGAACTCTTACCCGAAATAGTGGAGTCCATGAACCTGAAAAGACGCATGGATTACGAAACCAAACTGACAGAATTGGGCACACTACCCATTGTTATGTTGCTCATTATCTTGTTATTATCACTGGAGTGGTTTTTAAGAAAATATTACGGTACCTATTAAACCTGCCACGATGGACTCGACCATTTTATACCTCATACTCATTATTCTGACAGTCAGTTTTCTTTTCGACAATTGGCTTGAATACCTTAACATCAAGCACTTAAAACCAAGCTTACCTAAAATTCTCCACACTTTTTACAACGCTGATAAGTACAGAAAATCGGTAGAATACGAAAGAGTCAATACGCAATTCTCATTTTTCAACAGTAGTTTATCTTTCGTATTAGTAATGCTCATGCTACTATTTAGTGGCTTTGGCATCTTAAACCAGTGGATTGTAACCATATCCACCAATGTATATTTGCAAAGTCTGCTATTTTTCGGAATACTGTTTTTCGTTTCCGACATCCTGAACATCCCCTTCCAATACTACCACACTTTTGTTATTGAGGAACGGTTTGGTTTTAACAGAAGTACCCGTTCCACATTTATCCTCGACAAACTTAAGGGTTGGTTGATGACGATAATTCTGGGAGGTGGCATTCTACTTTTCCTTTTATGGACTTATCAAAGCACAGGTGCTTGGTTCTTTGTATTATTCATGGCAGGAATTACCCTTTTTTCACTTACTATGACACTGTTTTACAGCAAGTTAATTGTACCATTATTCAACAAACTCACCCCCCTGCCTCAGGGTGAATTATTGGACGCCATCAACAATTTTGCCAAAAAGCATCAATTTTCGGTTAAAGACGTAAGCGTTATCGATGGTTCTAAACGAAGCACCAAAGCCAATGCCTATTTCAGCGGTTTTGGCCCCAGGAAACGAATCGTACTTTACGACACACTAATTAAAGAACTATCAGTAAAAGAGATCGTTGCGGTATTGGCGCACGAGGCCGGACATTCAAAAAACAATCATGTACTGAAAGGCATGATGCTTTCTTTGGCAAATATGGGTCTGATGGTTGCTTTGTTGGCCTGGGCACTCGACCTACCACAACTTTCCTTTGCATTGGGAGCCAAAGAACCCGCGATATACTTGAATTTATTGGCTTTTGGACTGCTTTATACACCTATCTCTGAAATAACAGGACTCTTTTCGCACCTACTTAGCCGAAAATATGAATACCAGGCAGACCATTTTGTTGCTGAATCGGGGTTTGGAGAACCATTGATTAGCGCACTCATCAAGTTATCGGTTACGAGTTTGAGTAATCTTACACCGCATCCCTACTACGTTTTTTGGCATTACTCACACCCAACGTTGCTGCAAAGGATAGGGGCTATCAGAACTTCGACTGATAAAATCTAAATAGTTTAGGAATGGTTTTCAGGATGATTTTTAAATCTGTCCAAGGAGAGGAAACCATGGAATATTGATTGTCCAATCGGATCCGCTCTTCTGCTTCCAGGTTATCACCATCCCCCACTTGCCATAGTCCGGTAATTCCGGCAGGTGCCAGAAAGCGATACGACCATTCATCCGTGGTGAGTTTCTCAGCTTCATAAATCGGAAGTGGTCGATTGCCCACAATCGACATATCGCCCTTGAGGACATTTAAAAACTGTGGAAACTCATCCAAATGCATATTTCTGATCAACTTACCCACTCGCGTGATGCGTGGGTCGTTTTGCACCTTAAAAAAAGCCGACTGCAGCAGTTTATCGCGTTTATTGCGGAGATATTGGCGTTCGCAAATTTCGATACCGTCGATAAAAAGTATGGGCGAACACGGTGGACCATCCGGTATGCAATCAGGACATTTAGAAATCGACGAAAATGAGCCGTCTTCCTTTTTATGCGATATCAAGTATTGGTTCATTTCGGAAAGCTGCGAGCGTTGCTTATCAGCTCCTTCAATCATGGTTCTAAACTTATAAAAGTTGAACAAATCGTATCCGGTACCTACCCTTTCGGAAATATAAAAAACAGGCCCCTTGCTATCCAATTTTATTGCAATGGCTATTATTAATCCGAATGGAAAAAAAAGTACCAAAGCAATTACGGAAAAAACCACATCGAAGACTCTTTTTCCACGACCGATGCGGCAAGTTTGAAATTTTATTTCGGGATATATCGTATTCTTAGTCAATATAACTTACTGATTTACTGAAAAAATCCATTTACGTCGAAACCTTTACGTGATAAAAGTTGGCCATTTCGGCGGATAAAAGTAACTATTTCCTCAATAGAAACAGAATACGTAACACCATAATTAATCATTTTCATTTTTTCCAGATACAATGACCCCTGATATGGATAGTTTGTGATGGGTTTGTTTTCCACTTCCTTTTCAGGCTTCAGCATGGTTAAATCGAACGCAGATGTGGCAGCGGCCATTCCCACCCATTCCAAATTGGGTACCCCGTCTTTGATGGCAAACACCGGACTTCCGCTAATTCCTCTGTTAAAAAGTGCATCGGTGAGAAACTGACCTCCGGATGTTTTATTGGGGTTGCTCACCAAAGCCCTTGTAACCATCAGGTTACCCAACGGATAGCCCACAATATATACCACCGATCCCCATTCAAAAAGGGAGGTTTTGCCGATGGGATATTGCAACACTTTTACATAAGACTGATCACTTTTAAACCTGCGCATAATCAATGCAATATCCCTTTCTTTGTCCATGGCTACCACCTCCACGGGCTCCCCTTCCGGCAATTCCACTACAAATATTTGCCGTTTGACCAATATAGATACGGAGGAAAGTCTTTTGGAATCGTCATCAATCCAAGAAAAAATCGTGTCAGGGAAATCGACCACATGGGCACATGTAAGCATCCCAACCAAATTATTTTGGTGATAAATCGTTGTTGCCGTACCACTTACCGACTCGTTTGATATCACTTTTCGGTTTTCGAAACTTGCGAGCAATTCATCAGTTACACTGCCCCTTGTTACCTGATCATCAGAGTTAAATGAGTACGTGGCGTAAAAGGCCAGACAATCAATCTTTTTTACTGAACCTGAAATATTATCCAGACTTTCGGAAATACTTATGGCCGGAAACTCACTGTCGTATCTTCCATTGGCCAATTCACCTATAGTGGATGTAGGGTGTTGTGCCGTACAGCCTGACAAAATCAATGCTGCAAGTCCAATCGCTTTGTACATGTGTCTACTTATTTCTTTCATCAGACGTTAGATTTGAATTGGCTTCATCAAAATTCTCCGACAATAATAGATAAAAAATACTGTTTTTCAGATATTTTGTACCTTTGCAGCTCAAAAAAATATTAATGGCCGGAGGTTCTAAAATCGGCGAAAACATATAACGACATATATGGCCGGTTAATCAGTATCTTTATTCCGAAACAACTCATTGAATATTAAGAATATACCGGCACTGCAATACCTTTAAAAATTAAAAATTAAACACATGAAAATTGGTAACGACAAAGTAGTTACACTGACTTACACCCTGCGGTCGGACGACGCAAATGGCGATATTATCCAGCAAGTGGATAGCAACAGACCATTTGTTCACTTATTTGGAAACGGTACCCTGCTTCCTGCTTTTGAAGAAAACCTGAACGGACTTTCTGTTGGTGATAAGTTTGGATTCCCCTTAACACCAGATCAAGGATATGGACAAATTTCCGAAGAAGCCATCATCGATCTTGATAAAGAGATCTTTGTAATGGACGGTAAGTTTAACGAAGAACTGGTGGCCGTTGGTAAAATGCTCACCATGCAAGATCAAAATGGCAACCCGCTCGAAGGACTTATTCTGGAAGTAGGCGAAAACACCGTGAAAATGGACTTCAACCATCCGTTAGCCGGAAGAAACCTACACTTTTCAGGAGAGGTACTCGAAGTGCGCGATGCCACTGATGAAGAGCAAAACCATGGTCATGCCCATGGCCCCGAAGGTCATCATCACCACTAAAAAAACACTATTTATATAGAAGAAAAACCGTTGGCTTTTTATGAAGGTCCGGTTTTTCTTTTTTCCAGCCCATCACAGATTTCGTCCGAATTGTTTCTGTACCTAAGGTAAGGTCGGTAGCAATGCACAACTTGGTGGACGACTGACAGTTGGCAACAAGCATATCGAACATGGGATTGTTACGATAAGGCGTTTCAATAAAAATCTGGGTTTGATCACTTCTGTGAATCATTGCATCCATTTCACGTATCTTTTTTTGTAAGGCCGACTTATCGATGGGCAGATAGCCATGAAAAACAAAATGTTGTCCGTTGAAACCCGAAGCCATTAATGCAAGCAGGATGCTGTTGGCTCCCACCAAAGGCACCACCTCATAACCTGCCTCCTGTGCCATAGCCACTACCTTTGCGCCCGGATCGGCCACACATGGAGTACCAGCTTCAGAGAGCAGTCCTATGGAACCACCTGACTTCATCGACTTTAGATATTGAGTCACTTCAATAGATTTTGTATGCTTATTTAATTCATGAAAAACCAACTGATCGATGGGGATGGGATGACTCAGATGACTTAAAAACCTTCGGGCAGTGCGCACTTGTTCTACCACAAATTCACGTAATCCAAATATTACTTCACGGTTGTAAGGAGGAATAACTTTGTCCGTAGTTTCAAAATCTCCAAGGGTTGTAGGAATTAAATATAGTTTTCCGGTTTGGGTTTTCAAGTCCATTTGAAGGGGAATATTTTGTTGATATTAAAAAGGTAATGCCGAAAGATCCACGTTCCCACCCGAAAGGATGATTCCAATCCTGCTATTTTTTGTTGGAATTTTTTGCTCTAACAAAGCGGCCAAAGGTACGGCAGAGGAGGGTTCTATCACTATTTTCATGCGTTCGTAAATAAGTCTCATGGCCTTAATAATCCCTTCTTCGCTTACAGTAACTATCTGATCCACATACCTCTGAATAATGGGAAAGTTCTTTTCTCCCAAGGAAGTAAGTAATCCGTCGGCCAGGGTTTTGGGATGTAAGCTTGGGATAATTTTTCCTGCTTCAAAAGAACGATAAGCATCATCGGCTCCGGCAGGCTCGCAAGCGATAACACGTGTTGATTTTGAAAAATATGTGGTTGACAACGCTGTTCCACTGAGCAGACCGCCTCCACCCACAGGGCAAAGGAGTATGTCCAACTCATCGGTCTGTTCGAATAATTCGGCAGCAGCGGTAGCCTGCCCTGTAATTACTTGATAGTTGTTATAAGGGTGTATCTCAGTGGCTCCGGTTTGTTCAATTACACTTCTCAATGTCGATTCACGGGCATCAAGTGTTGGCTTACAAAAGGTAATGATTCCACCATAAGACTTCACCGCAGCTATCTTTACTTTCGGTGAATTTTCCGGCATAACCACATAGGCTGGCACTCCTAGAATTTGGGCTGCCCGAGCCAAAGCCTGGGCATGATTGCCCGATGAATGGGTAGCCACACCACGTCTACGCTCCTCATTTCCAAGCATGAGCAGTGCATTTACTGCACCACGGCTTTTAAAAGCACCGGCTTTTTGAAAATTCTCACATTTGAAAAAAAGGTGATTACCAACTTCTTGATTGATAAGATTGCTGGTCAGCATAGGGGTAAAGTGCACATAAGATGCTATACGTTGGCGGGCATCCAAAATTTGGCGGGAGGTAACGAATGGATAGTCCACGCTATTTAATATCTTCAATTATTTTATCGGTAGCCTTCTCCAGCATGGCATATACCGATTCGCAATCGTCAATTCCGCTGTGGATAGGATCGGGAACAATCTGGTTTTTTCCGGGAGTTAAAACATTCATTAGATATTCCACCTTCCTCTGTTTGATTTTGGTATCGGCCATGTCGATTACATCACTGTAACTCAACTCATCCATCACATAAATTTTGTCGAATCGGATGAAGTCATTTTTTGAAAACAGTCTGGCCCTTCCTTCCAAATCCAGTCCGTGCTTGAAGGCCACTTGAACAGCTCTTTCGTGTGGAGGTTCATTTACATGAAATGTTTCAAATCCGGCAGAATCAATTTCTCCGTTAATTCGATGGTCGGCAAATTTCTTTTTAAGCATCGCTTCGGCCATGGGTGAGCGGCACAAGTTACCGCGACAAACAAATAAAATATTCATGGTGCTTTATCATTTAAATTAAGATCTCGTGTAAAGATACGACATCTATCAGTTTTTATCAAGCACAAGAAAGAGACTACGGCAGTTATATCTTCAGTTTTTTGTCGATATCTTCCACGTAGATTTTAAATTGTTTATCAGTCTCCACCAAATTGTGCACTGTACGGCAGGCATGAAGAACTGTGGCATGGTCTTTATTTCCGCAGTGCAAACCGATGGTTGCCAGCGAATTTTTGGTATGTTTTTTTGAGAAATACATGGCCAACTGACGTGCCTGCACAATTTCTCTTTTTCTTGTCTTCGAGTTGATAGTTTCCAGGGCAATGCTGAAATAATCGCAAACCACTTTTTGAATGAAATCGATTGAAATCTCTCGATTACTGCTCTTCACGAAAGTGTCAATCATTTGTTTGGCCAATTCGAGGGTAATTTCCTTTTTGTTTAATGTAGATTGTGCCAATATAGAAATAAGTGCTCCTTCCATTTCGCGGATGCTGGTAGTAATGCTGTAGGCAATGTATTCGATTACCTCATAGGGCATTTGAATACCGTCTTTGTAGAGTTTCTTTTGAAGAATGGCAATGCGGGTTTCGAGGTCGGGCATCTGCAGATCTGCAGCCAGACCCCATTTAAATCTCGACAAAAGCCTTGGCTCCAATCCTTTTAGTTCAACAGGTGGTTTATCAGACGTAAGCACCAGTTGTTTATTATTTTGATGTAAATGATTAAAAATATGAAAGAAAACATCCTGAGTTTTTTCCTTATTTGCCAAAAACTCAATATCGTCCATAATCAGGACATCAATCATTTGATAAAAGTGAACAAAATCGTTTTGGTTGTTATTTCGCACTGAATCAATATATTGGTTGATAAACTGATCGGTTTTTACATACAGCACCGTTTTGTTTGGGTGATTTTGTTTTACTTGAAGTCCGATAGCCTGGGCCAAATGAGTTTTACCAAGCCCCACCTGACTATATATAAGGAGCGGGTTGAAGGCGGTTTTTCCCGGATTTTCGGCAATGGCCCAGCCTGCTGATCGCGCCAGACGATTACAATCGCCTTCCACAAAATTGTCGAAGGACAGCCCATCCTGGAGTTGTGATTCCACCTTTATTTTTTTCAGACCGGGTATGATGAACGGATTAGGAATATCGCGCGATTTCCCTTTGTTGAGATCAAGTGGCATCGAAACGGATTTATTGGAAGTGTCTTTTTTGTTAGCGGTAGGGTAATTTACTGAATAGGGCTTCTTGTTGTCGTAGTTACTGTCCATGATTACACTGTATTCTAACCTGCCCGTTGGACCTAATTCCTTGCGGATGGTTTTTTTCAACAGTACGATGTAATGTTCTTCGAGCCACTCGTAAAAAAACTGACTGGGCACCTGAATGGTCAGAATGTCGTTTTCGAGTTTAACGGGTACAATGGGTTCGAACCAAGTTTTGTAATTTGGCAATGGTACATTATCTTTAATAACTGACAAGCACCTTGCCCACAACTCTTCACATTTTTTCTTCATAACTTTGTAAAACAATTACAATAGGTGTCGTATTTATGTAGTAAAATAACCTTAATATCCTTTGAACCAGGTAACCAATTGCCGGAGCGCTTGCTCTCAATTGAATTAACAAAATTGAAGTAAAAAAAGTTTAAAAAAAACAGTCAAACGTATTGACAAATAAGAATTATTGTCGTATATAAACAAAACTTCAAAAACCAATCAATAAACTGAATTACAACTTCTTAAACTCAATTTCGTACCAAGATTTCAATCTTGAAATCAATTTTTTTTCTTGACTTTTTTTTACTTCCACCTCCAGTGAACAGTTGAGTTCAAACTGTTGTTTTAGTATGTTTATATCCTCTTCCTTTATCATACGCATCACAGCATCAACCATAGGATATTCACAGGTTATACGAAATTTTGAAGTGAGGAATCTGGTCTCGAAAACAGCCTGATCCAGGGCCTCTCTGGCGGCAGTTTTGTAGGCATTTACCAAACCGCTCACGCCCAATTTAGTTCCCCCAAAGTAACGAACCACCACCACCAAAACATGAAACATTTCATAAGAGTATATTTGATTCAGAATGGGTTTGCCTGCACTTCCTGACGGTTCGCCATCATCGTTACTCCTAAACTGATCATCTTCGAGACCCAATCGATAGGCATAACAATGGTGTCGGGCATCGTAAAAGCGCTTTTTTATTTCTAATAAGCGTTCTTTAACATCCTCTTCTGATTGCACAAAAACAGCAATCGAGATAAATTTACTTCCTTTCTCCTTAAAAAGACCCTCTCCGCTTTCCTTGATGGTTAAATATTGATCGGTTTCCTCCATGTGGTTAATTCTTTCATCTTACGTCTGAAATCCAGACATATTTACAATCGATCCGTTCAGAATCCCCTAACAATTTACAAAGGTAAGTATTTCAATTTAGTCCTTGTCATCAGGGAGTCAACCCCATAAAAAATTTTAAGTTATTCCTTCCAAATCAATCGATTGCGTCAAGAATATATATTAGCTTTGCGAAAGCAAATCACACATACAAATAGCGGCCTAACAACATGAATATAAGATTATTAATCGCAACAACATTTCTACTTTTCTCCGGATATTTATCGGCTCAGGTGCAACATTCTCCACAATTGTATTACGCCAGGTATGAAGGTTCGGTTGGTGAAGATATTCAAGCCACTGCAAACCTCATGCGCACCTTTAATTTGGTATCAGGAAGTTACCGGATGAGTAAAAAGCAGCCGGGAGATGACTCAGTAATTAAAAAACGTATGCCCTTGGTTGGTTCCGTTTCCAACGACACGCTTTACCTCAATGAAATGGGGCAAAACGATGACCTAATTGTGGGTGAATTAACCACCGGGCAGTTGAATGGGTATTGGATGTTATCAGAGAGCAACCCCACCCCTTTTAAAATGAATGCCTCCTATCCCTTAGGAAGTATCGCCTTTGATGTTAGCTATTTATCTTCAGAACTCCGTTTGGATTCTTCGCGCGCCGACTCCCCCACGGCTTCCATCGAACTCACACTTGTTTATCCCAAAGCTGACCAAATGAGTGAAGGAGTAGCCGACTCTGTTTTAGGTCATATCAACAAGAGTTTTTTTGGCCACGGCCTAGCCCCCTCTCAACCTGACTCACTACTGGTAGCCTTTGAAAGCGAATATTATAACAACTATAAAAAACAAAATCAACAATGGCTTGAATCAGGAGGACATTCCTTTAGTT
This sequence comes from Bacteroidales bacterium, assembly GCA_963676875.1. Classification (GTDB taxonomy): domain Bacteria; phylum Bacteroidota; class Bacteroidia; order Bacteroidales; family F082; genus UBA6244. The sequence continues at coordinate 4,033,828 of OY781436.1, read as the reverse complement.
GGGAAAAATCAGTGTCTACAAGTGTTGTTTATAACTCAGATTACCTGCTTTGTCTGGAATTTGAACGTTATGCCTATACCGGAGGCGCGCACGGCATGAGCAATACAGCCTATCAGGTGCTTAACCTCCATGACGGTTCACAACTAGACTACCTGGATGTTTTTGTGGACAACGCCGACTCAATGCTAACTGTTTTACTCACCCAACAACTTAAGGCGAACCTGAGCATGCCTTCTGACTCGTCCCTTAAAAACTATGGGTATTTTGTGGATGAAATTCAACCCAACCACAATTTTTATTTAGAAGAATCCGGAATTGGCTTTTTATTCAATAGCTATGAAATAGCACCTTACAGTTTTGGCACTACCAATATCTTCCTGAACTTCAACCAACTACTTCCAATACTAGCTGACAAAACAACGGTTTACGAAATGGCACGGCATTAAATCAGAGGCTCCGGCTTGTTGTCCAACCCCCTATTCAAAAAGGAGTTGAAGGCATCCATGGCTCCAAAAACTTTCAACGCTTTTACCTGAAAATCAGCTCCCAAAACTTCCTCGTCGGATACCGGATGAATGAGCGTATAGTCCTTAAATTTCAGGTATTCAATGCCTTCAAAATCTTTTGGAAAATCTTTGGGTGGTCTGGTTAACTTGCTTCCCTTAATTTCGCCAAAAAGCTTTTTAAAAGTGGCTTCGTTGATAATTTTCTCGAATTCCGACAGATTGAAATATATTTCGGAACGGATGGCTTTCAGGTTTTCCGAATCGGGACAATAGACACCGCCGGCCAAAAAGCTGTTGCCGGGCTCCACATGCAAATAATATCCCCCGAAGGGTGATTTTCGGCCACCCGGAGCCAGATATGCGCCAAACTGGGTTTTGTATGGGAGCTTGTCTTTACTGAACCTCACATCCCGATAGATACGAAATACCGCATCCTTCGACTTAAGTTGACTAAAAACCGGATACTTGATGCTCAGCGAATTAATTAGTCTATCGACAAATTCAAGGTAAGCTGCTCTGGCTTCCTCATACCTGTTTTTGTTTTCAGCAAACCACTCTCTGTTATTATTTTTACTTAAATCGGACAGAAATTCCAATATATTTTTATCCATGGTGTCTGTGTTAAAAAAAATTGTATTTTTAAGGTGCTAAAGTTACAAGAAAACATCCTAACCCATTTCGATAAGTTAATCCTCAGCTTATGAAACATTATATAATCATCAGACATGGTCTGTGGTTGCTGTTTGTGGCCATTCCCATGCTCGTTTTTTCGACAGGAGAACTCCAATCAACAGGTGCGCGTTCGGCGGCAATGGGTCGCTGTTCGGTGGCACTGAGTGATACCTGGAGCATCATGAACAACCAGGCCGGTCTGGCTAAAATCAATCGATTTTCAGCCGGTATCGCTTACGAAAGTCCGTTCATGCTCAACGAACTTAGCGCCAAAAGTATCGGATTGGTAGCTCCCACCAAATATGGCGTGCTTGGACTGTCGTACCAAAATCGCGGTTACGAACTATATAACGAGCAGAAACTTGGCTTGGCTTACGCAAAAGGTTTCGGGCCTTTTTTACGCATCGGTCTGCAACTCGATTACCTTCAGACTTCTCTCGGCGACGGCTACGGACAAAAGGGAAGCGTTACCTTTGAGTTGGGACTGCAAAGCGATATTTCTGATAAGATAACCATAGCTGTATGGACGTTTAATCCACTCCGGGTAAAATTGGCAGATTTCGATGACGAGAAAATTCAATCCATCTACCGTTTTGGGATACAATGGAAAGCCTCTGAGAGTTTTATTGCGTTAGTCGATGTGGAAAAAAACTCAAATACCCGACCTGTAATTGCCCGTCTTGGTTTAGAATATCAAGTGAAAGACAGATTTTTCATACGCACGGGCACAAGTACCGGACTAGAAATATTTTCACTGGGTGCGGGCTTTCGTTATAAATATTTCCAGTTCGACCTGGGAGCTGCCATGCATGAAACCCTTGGATTTTCGCCACAAGCATCCATTCAAATTGGATTTTAGTCATGAAATATCTCCAAAAACTACCTCAATCAACCTTGAGTTTCGTCTGTATTCTTCTGGCACTAAATGTATTTGGTCAGGAGCCTGATACCACACAAATGACTAACATCGAGTTTATTACCGACCAACTCGAAAATCTGGCCGAACGAACAGATATTGAATTGGACTACAGCGACTTGCTCGAAGATTACCTTTACTACGCCAAATATCCCATCAACCTAAATGGCCCCCATCTTGAAGAGTTACGCTCACTTTACCTGATCAACGATGTTCAATTGAATAATCTGGTGGCCGCTTTGCGCGAATTTGGTCCCATGGCCAGCATCTACGAGCTTCAAAACATCCCCGGATTTGATGAAGAAACCATCAAAAATATGTTGCCTTTTGTAAAGGTAGCGGAAGAAAAAGGGCAAAATAAGCTCAAAATGAAAGATGCCTTGAAATATGGGCGTCATCAGTTATTGATGCGCTACGAACAAGTGCTGGAAAAAAGGGCCGGATACGAAATCCCCATCGATTCTGCCATCTACTTTCCGGGAAGTGCCTATTTGGGTTCTCCCCAAAAATACTACGCACGATATGTATTCAACTTCAAAAACCGATTGAGGTTTGGGTTTACTCTTGATAAAGATCCGGGTGAACCTGTGAATAAAAGCCAACTCCCCGACACCATTAAACAACTCATTGGCAACAAGATAAACCCTATATTTGATTTTGCCTCTTTTTTCGCTTACGCAGAAATGGATGGATTCATCAAACAAATAGCTTTAGGTAGTTATCATTTGGAATTCGGACAAGGACTAACCCTCTGGAGTGGATTGGCCTTTGGCAAATCGTCAGAAGCCATCCAAATAAGAAAATTCGGACGTGGTATCCGGCCCAATACTTCTTCCAACGAAAACCGATTTTTCCGCGGAGCAGCTATTACGTTCGGGTATGAGAAATTGAGACTTACCGCTTTTTACTCTTCCAACAAGGTGGATAGCAACATTGAACGTGATGTCGTTGATCAGGATGAGGGGGTTACTTCCATCATCGAAACAGGTTTGCATCGCACAATCAACGAGTTACTGGACAAACGTTCGCTTCAGATTACCGCCTACGGAGCCCATGCTTCCTATATGGCCAACGTTTTTCAATTTGGACTAACTACTTACCAAACAAACACTTCGACACCTATCACCCCCTCAAGTGAAGCGTATAAAACTTTCAATTTTACAGGAAATCAACTGATGAATTATGGGGCTGATTTCGGTATTAACCTAAACAAAATCAATCTATTTGGCGAATTTTCGCTTTCCTCGAACGGCGGAATGGCAGGTTTGGGCGGAGTAAATACCTTTTTGTCCGACCGATTGTTGTTCACATTGTTCTATCACCAATATGCCAAGGACTATCAAAATCTTTACAATAATCCGTTTTACGAAAGTAGTGCCATGGCCAACGAGCAAGGCATCTATTTTGGATTTAAAGCCTTGATAACCAAAAGTCTGAATCTATCATGCTACATCGACCAATATCAATTTCCCTGGATAAAATACCGTGTGGATGCACCCTCAAGCGGACGTGACTATTTGTTACATTTGGCTTATACCCCAGTAAAGAAAGTGAGTGCGTATGTCCGGGTTCGTATAAAACAAAAACAGGAAAATCTATCCGTACCCTACCTTTATACCAAAGAAATTGCAGATGTGAGTAGAAACGAAGCACGGTTTTTTGTTTCCTATGAGATTTGGCCAGCTTTAACACTGAAAAACAGACTCGATTTGGTCTATTTCAAAAAGGAAAGGCAAACACCGGAACATGGTTACCTCCTGTATCAGGATGTACTTTTTCGCCCGGAAGAATTTCCGATTCAACTAACCTTTCGCTACGCCTTGTTTAGCACGGATGGCTACGATTCGCGCATCTATACTTACGAGAATGATGTACTCTACTCTTTTAGTGTTCCCTCCTATTTTGACGATGGGCAGCGGGTATATTTGATGGCTAAATGGAGTATTTCTCCGAGCGTTAATTTCTGGTTACGATGGGCACGAACTACCTATTTTCATCGAAACACTATCAGTTCGGGAGCGGACGAAATCACAGGCAATCATAAGACGGAGGTAAAAGCTGAAATTAAGATTAAACTTTGAGGTTATTGAAGCATCCGGCAATCCACAGAACAGACACCGTTAATAAAGCTTTTGGCGCTTAAAGAAATACGGAAGCAATATCCCTTCAAACCCCTTGTTAATATCAGCTTCCACATAGTCGATTCCATAAGCACCACAACGTTGTTCCAGGGTAAGGCGCAAATCTGCTGACATCTTTTGATAGTTCTCTTTGATTTCCATGGGATTCAGCTTGATCGTGTCGTTGGTTTCCAAATCGACAAAACGGTATGGGCGATTTTCATAGCCCAATTCCTCTTCCAGTTTTTTATCTTTCACATGAAAAAGTATCACCTCATGCTTATCGTGCTTCAGGTGCTGAAGTGCCGAAAAATGATCGTCCAGGCTGGAAGAATCGTCCAGCATATCACTAAAAATGACCACCAGAGAGCGCTGGTGAATCATTTCTGAGAGTCGGTGAAGGGAAAAAGAAACATTGGTACTCGTGCCTTTGGTTTGCTCGGCATTGAGCAGTTTCTCCAATTCTGAAAACAAATAGCGATGGTGCACTCCACTTGAACGGGCTTCGGTATGCAAGTCCAACTGATCGGAAAAACTTGTAACCGCCACGGCATCACGCTGTTTTTTCATCAATGTTGCCAAAGCTGCGGCGGCATAAACCGAAAACACCATTTTGTTGGGATGGTTGATGTCGGCAGATTTTGTTTCAGGGAAATACATGGAAGAGGAACGGTCGATTACCAAGTGACACCTCAAGTTGGTTTCTTCCTCAAAACGTTTGACAAACAGCTTATCGGTTCGTCCGTAAAGTTTCCAATCGATAAACTTGGTCGATTCGCCTGCGTTGTATTGTCGGTGTTCGGCAAACTCCACTGAAAAACCATGAAACGGGCTTTTGTGCAAGCCTGTTATAAAGCCCTCCACAGCCTGACGCGCTATCATCTCCAGAGAGTTAAACGCTTCGATTCGTGTATGTTGAATTTTGTTTTCCAGCGAATTAGTCCGAATAATAACACCAAAAGGCTGTCGTGAACAGCCTTCTGATGTATATGTTTATTTGATTAAAGAATGGCTTCCAGTTTGGATACCAGAATTTGTTTTGGTACGGCACCCACTTGTTTATCAACTACTTCACCATTTTTGAAGAACAAAATGGTGGGTATATTGCGAATTCCGTATTTACGTGCCACCTCGGGATTGTGATCTACGTCCAGTTTACCCACTACGGCTACATCGGAGAAATCTTCTCCAATTTCCTCAACCACAGGACCTACAATACGACAGGGACCACACCATACTGCCCAAAAATCAACAATAACGGGCTTGTCAGATTTTATTACAAGAGTTTCAAAGGTAGCGTCAGTTAATTCCAATGCCATGATACTAGTTTTTTATATTTATAATTAAAGGATTGCAAAAATAACCAGAAAAAACCATTCGAGATGAAAAACAACGCTATTTTTTTATAGTATTGAAAATGAAATCTCTCCATCTGTAGCCAATGCATTAACGAAAGGTTCTGCATCTACTTTTATTGTTGTGGATTTCAGCATCATTCGTATTTCTTCCTCGTCCTCAGTAAGGTTCACACTAAGTGGGCAAGTACCCTGATGAGCAGCCACATAGCCATTTAATAACACCAACCATTCATCTGTTATTTCCTCAGCCTTGACATGGATGGTAATGGATTTTACCAGTTTTGACATGGCTTCATTCAAAAGGTAGGCATCATTGATTTTCAGTTCAAGCACCCCCGGTTGATGGCGTCTTTCTTCCACTTTTCCGTTTATAAACAAATTATTCCCTTCTTCGAGCAAGTATTTCCGTTTAAGGTACTCTTCACTGAAAAGTGTAATAGACATATCACCTGAAAAATCTTCGATAACAAACTGTCCAAAACGATTTCCTTTTTTTGTGGTACGCTCGGCGACCGTGGTTACCATCCCTGCAAATGTCACTGGTTTATCAACAAACTGAGACAGGTTATTTTTCAGGTGATCGATGGTGGTATTACAGAAGCGCTTCATGGTTAGGGCATAATCATCGAGAGGATGCCCCGAAATATAAAATCCGGTAACCTCCTTCTCAAAAAAGAGCTGCTGAGGAATCGACCAACGATCACAAACGGGAAGTTCAGGATCCTGAATGGCCAGATCAGTCATGTCGCCAAACAAACTCACTTGTTGCGATTTCTTTTGCTCCTGATAAGAGGCTCCGTGGCGCATTATTTTTTCGATGAATATTCCAGCATTTTCGTTTTCTTTAAAGAAATATTGGGCACGATGCGACCCTTCGAAACCGTCAAAGGCACCTGCTTTGGCCAGAGCTTCAAAACTCCTTTTATTTACTGATCTTAGATTTACTCGTTTGGCAAAATCAAATACATTTTGATAAAGGCCGTTTTTTTCTCTCTCCTCAATCAAATGCTCAACGGCTGCTCCGCCCACGCCCTTTATAGCCCCCAAACCAAAACGAATCACACCATCTTTGGTAACCGTAAAATCCAACGAACTTTCGTTGATATCCGGGCGCAAGACAGCAATTCCCATTCTCTTGGTTTCACTGATGAGGTGGGTTATTTTCTTGATATCGTTCAGGTTGCGACTTAAGTTGGCCGCCATGAATTCAGGTTTGAAATTGGCTTTTAGGTAAGCTGTTTGGTAGGCCAGAAAAGCATAACAAGTAGCATGACTTTTATTGAAAGCATATTTGGCAAAAGCCTCCCAGTCTTTCCAAACCTTTTCCACCTTTTCCAAAGGCAAGTTGTTGGCAGCACACCCCTCCATAAACAGCGCCTTCAACTTCTCCATCTCCTCTATCTTCTTCTTTCCCATGGCTTTACGAAGGCTATCCGACTGACCCCTTGTAAATCCTCCCAGTTTTCGTGAAAGAAGCATCACCTGCTCCTGATAAACGGTAATTCCATAGGTTTCTTCCAAATACTCAGCCATTTCGGGTACATCGTACTCAATTTTTTCTTGACCATGTTTGCGGGCAATAAAATTGGGAATATACTCCATTGGACCCGGACGATACAATGCCACCATGGCAATAAGATCCTCAAAACGTGACGGTTTCAGATTCTTTAGATGCTTACGCATGCCATCCGACTCAAATTGGAACAAGGCCACAGTATCCCCTTTTGCGAAAAGCTTGTAGGTAAGCGGGTCGTCGAAGCTGATGGTGTCCAAATCAATATCAATTCCACGCGATTTCTTCACATTGTTGAGGGTATCCTTGATTATGGACAGGGTTTTTAGTCCCAAAAAGTCCATCTTCAGCAGCCCCACCGATTCGATGAATTTACCATCGTACTGTGTTGCATAATCAAGGACCGACTCCTTGACGGTGGTGACGGGGACATAAGTATCAAGGTCTTCACGCGAAATGATGATGCCACATGCGTGGGTTCCCGTATTCCGAACAGATCCCTCCAATGTGATTGCATTTTTTAAAACCGAAGACACTTCCGGTTTCCCATTATCGAGTTCAGCTTTAAGCTCAGGCACTTCTTTCATGGCTTTATTGAGCGTAATTCCGGGAGTTTCGGGAACCATTTTTGCCAAACGATCGGCTTCCGACAAAGGTAATTTTTGCACCCGAGCCACATCACGAATGGCCATTTTAGCTGCCATGGTACCAAAAGTAATCAGGTGAGCCACACGTTTTGTTCCGTATTTATCACGCACCCATTCCAACACTTTTTCCCGACCATCATCATCGAAGTCAATATCGATATCTGGCATGGAAATACGGTCAGGATTCAGAAAACGTTCAAAAAGCAAATCATATTTTAGCGGATCGATATCCGTTATTTTCAGACAATAGGAAACCACAGAACCAGCTGCACTTCCGCGGCCGGGGCCAACCCACACGCCCATGTCACGTGCTGCTTTCAGGAAGTCCCAAACAATAAGAAAGTAGTCCGGAAAACCCATGTTTTTAATGGTTTTCAACTCGAAATCAATGCGTTCAGCCGTTTCAGGAGCAATTTCGCCATAACGCCATTTGGCTCCTTCGTAAGTAATGTGTCGTAAGTAGTCGTTGGCGTCTACAAAAGGCTCGGGAATAACAAACTCAGGCATAATGGGACTGTGGTCGAGTTCAAACACCTCAATTTTATCCACGATTTCCTGGGTATTTTGGAGTGCTTCAGGGATATCTGCGAACAAGGTGGCCATCTCTTCCCGGGTTTTGAACCACTCTTGTCGTGAGTAGTGCATCCGGTTGGGGTCGTCAAAATCCTTCGCAGTTCCAATGCAAATAAGTCGGTCGTGGGCATCAGCATCCTGAGCCTCTACAAAGTGAACATCGTTGGTGGCCACTAATTTTACATGGTGCTTTTGGGCGAAATTTTTCATCACGCCTATCACATACTGCTGATCATCAAATACACGCCTATCCATTTCGGGGTCACCGGTGGGATGACGTTGAATTTCAAGATATAAATCTTCGCCAAAAATATCCAGGTATTCCAGCAATGCCTCTTCGGCCTTTTCCTCACCCTGATGCACAATTTTATTCGGAATTTCTCCTGCCAGACAAGCTGTGAGGGCAATGAGGCCTTCACTGTGCTTCTTCAGCAAAGCTTTGTCAATTCTCGGTTTGTAATAATAACCTTCGGTGGAGGCTGTTGATACCAATTTCAGTAAATTGTGATAGCCAGTGAGGTTTTTAGCCAATAAAACTAAATGCCATCCGGAGCCGTCCTGTTTTCCCTCTTTCAAATGTAATCCGCGATGGGCAACGTAGGTTTCGCAACCGATGATGGGTTTCAATCCGGCACGTGTACTGGCTTCGTGAAATTTCTTCACCCCAAACATATATCCATGATCGGTAATGGCAATGGCGGGCATCCCGTCTTTTTTAGCTTTGTCAACCAACAAGTTAATGGATGCCAAGCCATCGAGAACGGAAAATTGGGTATGCACATGCAAGTGAGAGAACGATGTTTCTGCCTGAACGTCCACTTCAATAGTTACTTCCGATTCTTCAGGCAAGGCAGAGGTTTCCTTTTCATTTTCATGGAATGAATCAACCTCCAGGCCAATAGACTTAATGGGTTCAGGATGAGCTGAGATAAAAGATTCGATTAAATCAGCGGGCAGTTTCAGTTGTTCGGGTGTGACGATGCGTAAGCGGATTAATTCGAAAAAGCTTCGTGCCGTAGCTTGCACATCGGCAGCAGCATTGTGCGCAGCATCAAATTTTTCATCAAACAGTTTTACATACAACTCATCCAGTTTGGGCCATTTGTACTTGCCACCTCTTCCTCCGGGAAGGGCACAAAAATCTGTGGATGCTTCTTTGGTATCCAGGACTGTTTTGTCGAACAAACTGGTTTCCATATTCATTCGTAACATTTCGCAGCCTACAATGCTGTTGTCAAATTCCACATTATGACCTGAAATGACCTGAGCCTGCGCAAGTGCATTATTAAACATTTGCAATACCTCAGTGAGAGGAAGCCCCTCATTAATTGCACGTTCGGTTGAGATTCCGTGAACCTTCTCAGATCCGCGAGGTATGATAAAACCCTCCGGTTTTACAATATAGCTATTTGCTTCCATCAGTTCGCCGCGCTCATCGTGCAATTGCCAGGCGAGTTGAATCATACGTGGCCAGTTGTTAAAGTCTGTTAATGGAGCCTCATAATTTATTGGTAATCCGGTGGTTTCAGTATCGAAAATTAAAAACATGCAGTAGATATATATTAAATGACAAGTAACATTGATATGGACCGAGCAGCAAACAAACGAAGCACGAATTCGTACATTATTGATATTCTTTTACTTACATTTAGCCCGGAACGTTTACAAAGCTAGGGAAAATGACCCTAAAAATGATTCGTGTTAATAACTTTGCATTGAATTGTTGGGAAAAATATTCTCCAAACTGATAATAAGGGGCTTAAGAAAGTGGCTTGTCTCCTGACAAAAAATCGATCTCGTTGAAAGTATGTAAATTAAAGTAAATAAATCTTTCTTTTTTCCGAAAATGTTCGCATCTTTGCAGCCGTTTTTAAAAACAGTAAGTATTCATTTAATAAACAATTAGTTATGCCAGCTAAGATGAGATTATCACGACATGGTAAAAAAGGCGCTGCCTTTTATCACATCGTTGTGGCGGATGGTCGTGCACCACGAGACGGAAAATTTATAGAGAAGATTGGCACTTACAATCCGATTAGCAACCCTGCAGTTATCGACCTGGATGTTGATAAAGCACTAACATGGTTGCAAAATGGCGTTCAGCCTACACCAACTGTACGCTCAATTCTTTCTTACACAGGAGTTTTATACAAAAATCACCTGCTCAAGGGAGTACTAAAAGGTGCTTTAACTGAAGCTCAGGCAGAAGTAAAATTCGAAGCCTGGATGAAGGAAAAAGAAGCCAAAAAAGCTGCAAAAGTTAGCGAGTTGACCGAAAAGTCGCGCGAAGAACGTAAAGCTGCTTTGGAAGCAGAAATTAAAGTGAACGAGGCCCGTGCTGCAGAAATTGCAAAAGCAAAAGCTGCACTAATTGAGGCCGAGGTAAAAGCCGCTCAAGACGCTAAAAGCGAAGCTGAGGCTGCCGAAGCTCCTGCTGAAGTTGCAGACGCTCCTGAAGTTGCGGAAGAATCCGAAACGGAAGAAGCTGCTCCTAAAACTGAAGAGTAGTTCATTTGCCCATAAAAAAAAGAGGCTGTTTCTTAAGGAAGCAGCCTCTTTTTTTTGAAATTATACTGTCAAAATCAATCCTTTTTCAACTTACCCGAAAAAACTTTCCTAAACTTTTCGAGCTTGGGCGTAATCACCACGTTGCAATAGCCATTGGCAGGATTATTTTCGTAATAGTCGTTGTGGTAATCTTCGGCAGGATAGAACTTGGTAAAAGGGGAAATTTCAGTAACAATGGGTTTGTCCCAAATGCCCGCCTCCTGCAACGATTTCTTATATGCCAGTGCTTCTGATTGCTGTTCACTATCATGGTAAAAAATTACCGAACGATACTGTGTTCCCACATCAGCTCCCTGACGGTTTAACGTAGTTGGGTCGTGCGTTTTCCAAAACACCTCCAACAATTCTGCAAACGAAATCACTGAGGGGTCGTAAACCACCTGAACCACCTCGGCATGTCCGGTTTCTCCGGTACAAACCTCCTTGTATGTCGGGTTTACTTTGCTTCCACCGCTATATCCGGGAGTGGTAGAAATAACTCCGTTAAGTTCCGAAAAAATGGCTTCGGAGCACCAAAAACAACCTGTACCAAAGGTGGCTGTTTTATTTACTGAATTTTCCATTGTATTTTGATTTAGTTCATCCTGGTGGGCTGAAACCGATCCGACAACAACCAACAGTAAGATGATTACATTTCTTAGTTTTCGCATCCTGACGCAAATTTCTACAAAGGTAATATGCGTAGGATAGCAAATGACACTTTAAATCCTAAAGTTTTGTTAAACTATAACATGATGAGCTTTTTGCCATAAATGAGCTCCTCCAATTCGGGTGATGGCCCCATGAAACGGTTGCGAAAATCGTTCATATCATCGATGGTTTTGTCCGACATCAATTCCGCCATTTCGTTCATGGCTTGTGTACCTATGATCATGGGCGGGGTATTCATGAGCAATTTATCGCCTTCAAACTGAGCCACCACCTGATATTCCTGCATTTCGCTAATGTTGTCTCCCTTAAAAAAGCATTTGGAAAGCCATTCGTCGAGATTAAAGGTGCGCAAGTCGACAAAAATGGGTTGATTGCCCTTTGTTTCCATAACCGATTGGTAATAGTTTTGAAGATTCCGCATGGACTCTTCCGACATGCCTTTTTGCACATTTTGATGACAATCGGTACAAATGGCCAATTCATAAATGGTGGAAGAAAAGTCGTAACCCAGATAGTTTTTCATAGCTTTTTCCACCACATAGTTTACCCCTGGCTGCCGCAACGATTTTCCACAAACATGACATACCTCGAATGGCTTTCCATCGGCATCGGAGAAAAAACGTTCGGGGATAGGAACTTTATATGGAGGGTCGTTGTGCATTGTTCAAAACCTTTCGGCAAAATTAATGCTTTTTTAGGTTTATTGCAGGAAACCTCACAAATTATTGACATGAAGCAGATGATAAAAACAAAAAAAGGAGCCCAATAACGAGCCCCCTTTTCACGGTAACATTTGGTTTTATTTATTCAATAATACTAACGCTTCTTTTTACGAAATCGTTCAGTTCTTTGCCTTTCAGTAAGTTTTTTAACCAATATCCCCTAGCATCGCTAAATTTTTCGGGGTTCCCCCCAAAAGGAAATATCGCCTGGTTGACCCCTATCCCCTGCCCTTCCCCCAATCAATTGTCGTTTTAACAACTTAAATTCTTATTATTGAAGTATTTAACACTCCTCTCCTTCGGGGAGGAGCAGGGAGGTGGGGTTGCCAGACAAGATAAAATCAGTATATATTTTATGTGATTAAAATAGTAGGTTTAGGTATAAATTACCCCTATCCCCTGCCTTTCCCCCAAGGGGAAAGGTGATCAATTGTCGTTTTAACAACTTAAATTCTTATTATTGAAGTATTTAACACTCCTCTCCTTTGGGGAGGAGCAGGGAGGTGGGGTTGCCAGACAAGATAAAATCAGTATATATTTTGTGTGATTAAAATAGTAGGTTTAGGTATAAATTACCCCTATCCCCTGCCTTTCCCCCAAGGGGAAAGGTGATCAATTGTCGTTTTAACAACTTAAATTCTTATTATTGAAGTATTTAACACTCCTCTCCTTCGGGGAGGAGCAGGGAGGTGGGGTTGCCAGACAAGATAAAATCAGTATATATTTTATGTGATTAAAATAGTAGGTTTAGGTATAAATTACCCCTATCCCCTGCCTTTCCCCCAAGGGGAAAGGTGATCAATTGTCGTTTTAACAACTTAAATTATTATTATTGAAGTATTTAACACTCCTCTCCTTTGGGGAGGAGCAGGGAGGTGGGGTTGCCAGACAAGATAAAATCAGTATATATTTTATGTGATTAAAATAGTAGGTTTAGGTATAAATTACCCCTATCCCCTGCCTTTCCCCCAAGGGGAAAGGTGATCAATTGTCGTTTTAACAACTTAAATTATTATTATTGAAGTATTTAACACTCCTCTCCTTCGGGGAGGAGCAGGGAGGTGGGGTTGCCAGACAAGATAAAATCAGTATATATTTTATGTGATTAAAATAGTAGGTTTAGGTATAAATTACCCCTATCCCCTCCTGAAAGCGTTCGGGGTTCCCCCCAAAAGGAAATATCGCCTGGTTGACCCCTATCCCCTGCCTTTCCCCCAAGGGGAAAGGTGATCAATTGTCGTTTTAACAACTTAAATTCTTATTATTGAAGTATTTATCACTTCTCTCCTTCGGGGAGGTTCCGGATAGTAATCGGGAGGGAGGTGGTGTGTCAGCTTTGACAGCTTCTAGAAAGCAAAAAAAAGGAGCCCAATAACGAGCCCCCTTTTCACGGTAACATTTGGTTTTTTTATTCAATAATACTAACGCTTCTCTTTACAAAATCGTTCAGCTCTTTACCTTTCAGTAAGTTTTTCGACAAACGAGCCAAATCGTAAAGTTGTTTTACCAATTGATTTTGCTTGTCGGCATCCCCTTCTTTCATTATCTTATAAATCAACGGGTTATTCGTATTAACACACAAATCGTAGGTGTCGGGCATATTACCCATTCCCATCATCATACCCCCGCCACCGAGGGCTTCCATGTCCTTCATCCGGCGCATGAATTCGTTTTGGGTGATGGTAACCGGCTGATCCGTTTCGCTCAGGTTTTCGAAAGTCACATGATAGGTTTCCTTGGCAATATTACGCTCAAAAACTTCCTTCAGGCTTTCCTTTTCCTTATCGTCCAGTTTGGATGGAATCTCATCATCTTTGGCAATGAGCTTGTCGATGGTATTTGAATCTACACGAGCAAAGGTTGAATCTTTGAATTTCTGCTCCAACGAATTGATAAAGTGATTGTCGAGCACGCCATCCATCATCAGCACATCGTAACCGCGCGAGATAGCATTGTCGATGTAGCTATATTGCTCATCGCGGTTAGTAGCATAAAGGTAAACCAGTTTTTTGTCTTTGTTTTCCTGGGTTTTTTCGATATGTTTTTTGTATTCCTCGAAGGTGAAATATTTTCCTTCTGTGTTCTTCAAAAGAGCAAATTTTTCAGCCTTTTCGTAGAATTTTTCTTCGGAAACCATACCGTATTCGATAAAAATCTTGATATCATCCCATTTGGCTTCAAAGGCAGCACGGTCTTTTTTAAAGAGTTCGTCGAGTTTGTCGGCCACTTTACGTGTAATATACCCACTAATCTTTTTCACGGCGCCATCGCTTTGCAGATAGGAACGGCTCACGTTGAGCGGAATATCCGGCGAGTCGATTACACCATGCAGGAGGGTAAGAAAATCGGGAACGATACCTTCCACTGAATCGGTTACAAACACCTGATTGCTATACAATTGTATTTTATTGCGTTGCATTTCGTAATCACGCTTCACCTTGGGAAAATACAGGATTCCGGTCAGGTTAAAGGGATAATCAACGTTGAGGTGGATATGGAAAAGGGGTTCTTCGAAGGTGTATGGATAAAGTTCGCGATAAAAATTCTTATAATCCTCGTCGGTGGCATCGGCAGGTTTTTTACGCCAAAGTGGTTCAGGATTATTGATAATGTTTGGTTTTTCCACCTCTTTTGTTTCCTGATTTCCGTCTTTATCGGTTTTTCCTTCGATGGGTTCGGTTACTTTACGTGTGCCAAACTGAATGGGAATGGGTAAAAATTTACAATATTTACTGAGCAATTGTTCAATGCGCGATTCTTCGATAAACTCCAGATTTTCGTCATCTATATGGAGAATAATTTCTGTACCACGATCATCCTTTTCAATTTCTTCAATTGAATAATCGGGGCTTCCATCACATTCCCAACGTACAGCCTTTGTATGACCACCTTTTTTATAGGTTTTAGTTTTTATTTCCACCTTTTCGGAAACCATGAAAGCCGAATAGAATCCCAATCCGAAATGACCTATGATGGCATTGGTTTCGGCCTGACTTTTAGTTTTAAACTTCTTAACAAATTCTTCGGCACTCGAAAAAGCGATTTGGTTGATATATTTTTCCACTTCGTCAGCAGTCATACCTATTCCCCTATCACGAATGGTGATGGTTTTCTTCTTTTTGTCTACCTCCACATGGATAGTCAAATCGCCCAATTCACCACTAAACTTACCCAGAGAAGCTAAAGTTTTAAGCTTTTGGGTGGCATCGGTGGCGTTGGAAACCAGTTCCCTAAGAAAAATTTCGTGATCCGAATAGAGGAACTTTTTAATGATTGGAAAAATATCCTCGGTTTTAATACCAATTTTACCTTTTTGTACTGTCATGATTTATTAAAATTTGTAGTTTGATGGAGCGAATATCAAAGCCTGTGCCATGACAAAATTGCGTGACAAAATGTCTAAAAATGTAAATTTGCCTGGCAAGTACTGAAGATATCGAAATATTACAAAAATAACTAAGGTGCAACCATTGCAAAACACTACGCAGTCAGCATGCTTGTTTTCGGACACCACCGTTCTTTTTCGGACACCTGCTGACTTATTTCGGACACACCAAACATTTGCCCCAAGGCTAAGCTACCCAAAATCAGTGATTAAGTAATATTGGCATACATTTGGCTATCTTTGTTTCTTATTATCAAATTAGTACTCACCTGAAAACAATACCAATGAAAATGCGATTTTTAACACTGTTTATTTTACTGCTTTCAGGCAGTTTTTTAGTGGCACAGGAAGATGCCCGTTTGCTTAGATTTCCTGCTGTTCACGGCCAGAATGTGGTGTTTACCTACGCGGGCGATCTTTATACAGTCCCCCTAAGCGGTGGCGTTGCACGCAAACTGACAAGCGATGTAAACGGATACGAAATGTTTGCCCGATACTCGCCAGATGGCAAATCCATTGCTTTTACGGGGCAATATGATGGAAATACTGAAGTTTTCCTGATTCCTTCAACCGGTGGCGTACCTAAAAGACTTACCACCACTGCTACATTGGGACGTGATGATGTGAGCGACCGCATGGGCCCCAACAACATTGTCATGACGTGGAGAAACGACAACGAAATTGTGTACCGCAGTCGCAAACAAAGCTTTAACTCTTTTAAAGGACAGTTGTTTGAGGTAGCTAAAACCGGTGGCATGTCACAAGAACTCCCCTTACCTTCAGGTGGATGGTGCTCTTTTTCACCCGATGGAAAACGGATGGCTTACAACAGGGTCTTCCGCGAGTTCAGAACCTTTAAATATTATAAAGGTGGAATGGCCGATGATGTGTGGATTTACAATTTTGACACCAAAGAAACCATCAATATTACCGACAACGACAACCAAAACATATTCCCCATGTGGTTTGGCGACCAAATCTTCTTTTTGAGCGACCGCGACAGAACCATGAACCTGTTTGTATACGACCTGAAAACCAAGCAAACAAAAAAACTGACCAACTATACTGAATACGACATCAAATTTCCTTCGCTCGGAAACGAATCCATTATTTATGAAAATGGCGGATACCTTTATAATTATAAAATCGCGGATGGTTCGATTACCAAAATCAATGTTACCATCCAAAACGACCTAACCACCGGAAGAAACGAATTGAAAGATGCAAGCAAATTCATCAACTCCTGGGCACTTTCTCCCGATGGAAAACGTGTGGCTTTTGGCGCCCGCGGCGATGTGTTTACCGTTCCTGCCAGCACCGGGATTACACGCAACCTGACCATGTCGAGCGGCGTTCACGACAGAAACGTAGAATGGTCGCCCAATGGAAAGTATATCTCATTTATCAGCGACCGTACCGGTGAAGATGAAATTTTTATTCAAAATCAAAACGGACTGGAGCCCGCAATTCAGCTTACCTCCAATTCAACTACTTACAAATATAACCCCATATGGTCGCCCGACAGCAAAAAACTACTTTGGTCGGATAAGATGGGTGATTTGAACTACCTCGACATTGAAACCAAAAAGGTGACAAAAGCCGGCAGCTCAGATAGTTGGGAAATAAGAGATTATAGCTGGTCGCCCGATAGTCGCTGGATTGCTTACACCAAACCTCAGTCGTTTACCGTCAACCGTATTTTTATTTACGATACTCAAACGGGCAACTCTGCACCCGTAACCGACACATGGTACAACGCTTCAGACCCATCTTGGGATTCCAACGGAAAATACCTGTTTTTCTCCTCTGCCCGCGAGTTTGACCCCATTTACAGCAACACCGAATGGAACCACGCCTATCAGGACATGAGTCTGCTATATTTTGTGACACTGCAAAAGGACACTCCTTCCCCATTCGAACCCACCAACGACGAAGTGACGGTTAAAGAAGAACCCAAAGCTGATGCCGATGACAAAAAGGACAAAAAAGATAAAAAATCTACTGATGCTGCCCCCGAAGAACTGCAAGTAAAAATCGACTTCGACGGAATTATCAACCGCATTATTGAAATACCAGTAGATGCCGGAAATTATTGGAATCTTCAGGCTATCGACAACGATATTTATTATGTATATTATTCGGCGAAAGAAGGACGACCTGCTTTCAAACTTTTCAACCTAAAAAGCAAAAAAGAAACTAACCTGGGAGCCATTAGTTCTTATGTAATTTCTGCCGACCACAACAAAATGTTGATCAGGATGATGGGAAAATACGCGGTAATTGACCTGCCTAAAAGTCCCATAAAGACTGACGATTTCATGGATTTGAGCAATATGCAGGTGATGGTGAACATGCAGGAAGAATGGGCACAGATATATAACGAATCGTGGCGTCAGATGCGCGATTTCTTTTATGCTCCCAACATGCATGGTCTGGACTGGCCCGCCATCCAGAAAAAATATGCCGTACTTCTACCCTATGTAAAAAACCGCAACGACCTGAATTATATTATCGGTGAAATGATAGGCGAACTCAGCGTAGGACACGCCTACGTTAGCGGGGGTGACAAGCCCAAGCCTGAGCGTGTTAAAACCGGGTTGCTTGGTGCGAAAATCACCAAAGACAAATCAGGCTATTTCATGATCAACGAAATTATCGACGGTGAAAACTGGAATGAAAAAACACGCTCACCACTCACCGAAGTTGGTGTGGACGTGCACACCGGCGATTTCATCACTGCGGTGAACGGTCAATCTACTAAAGATGTGGCCGACATTTACTCCATGTTAATTGGAACCGCCGGAAATCAGGTGATGCTGTCAGTAAACAAAAGTCCCAAAGCTGAAGGATCGCGCGACGTGATCGTAGTGCCCATAGCTGATGAATCGGGATTATACTACTACCATTGGGTAATGGACAATACCCGCAAGGTAAACGAAGCTACCAATGGTGAAGTGGGATATATTCACATTCCGGATATGGGGCCCGAAGGATTGAATGAGTTTGTAAAACATTTCTATCCTCAACTCAATAAGAAAGCACTCATTATCGACGATCGTGGCAATGGTGGCGGAAACGTATCGCCCATGCTTATCGAACGCTTGAATCGTGAACTCACACTTTATGGTATGTCACGCAATAATGGTGTCAGCACCAAACCAGCACAAATGATGAGAGGTCCCAAAGTACTGCTATTGGACAATTATTCCGCTTCTGACGGAGATTTGTTCCCCTATCAGTTCAAAAAACTCAAAATGGGTACACTTATCGGAGTGCGCTCCTGGGGTGGTGTTGTTGGAATCCGTGGTTCTATGCCCTTTATTGATGGCGGTGACTTGCGTCGTCCAGAGTTTGCCCCCTTCGACGAAGATGGAAACTGGGCCATTGAAGGTCATGGTGTTGATCCTGACATCGTGATAGATAACGATCCGGCCAAAGAATATGCTGGTGAAGACCAACAATTGAACAAGGCCATTGAGGTGATTCTTGAACAAATGAAAGATTATCCTGAATTACCGGCTATTCCTGCATTCCCTGATAAGACCAAATAATAAACAGACATATCACAGCCCATGGCAGGCATCCCACAAGGGTGCCTGCTTTTTTTGCGCATAAAAAAAGCAGTGTCTCTGGATGACACTGCTTTTCACACATAATTCACAAACCAATAAATTTCAGCAATTTACAAACCTATAAGTTGTTAAATTCCGGCTGTTCCACTCAGGCTGAGGGTTTTGCCATTGTAGTAACCTTTTGTAACAACATTAAAGGTTGCCTGAAAGTTGGTGGCATCCAATTGGGTTACTGTTATGGTACCCGATTGGGCTTTGTAAAATTCGTTCTCGGCACCGTGAACATCAAGCTCCACATAGCCCACTTCATCCAAACCACATGTGTAGGTACCAACACCTGTTATGGGTCCGGCATAGGAGCGCAACTGAATGGTGCAACTGTAAATGGGTTCTCCATCCTGACGGGCGATGAGTGACAACGATTCACCATCTACATAGTCGTATGATACCAATGTTTCCATGCATAAGGTTGCGTTCAGCTCACCCGTTGCCGTTGCCGAAATAAAACCGGTACAGCTTCCGCCAGGGTCGTCGGATTCGTCTTTGTTGCAACTTGCACTCATCAACATGAGCACACCCAATGTCAGACCTATGAAGGCCATAAGTTTCTTTAATTCCATTCCTTTTTTAATTTTTAGTGATCGATATGGCCAAATTACCGCATACCCACGCATATTCCAACAAAATTGACAATCCGTAGTTGGTGGTTGAGCATTCGCAGACAGTCACTGAATAGTCGCAACTATTTATTATACAGAAAAGGATGACCACAAAAAAAAGAGTGTCCTCATGGACACTCTTTTCATATACACGTTGAATGAGCAGCTATTTGATAAACTTACGATGCAACGAGGTTTGATTGTCGCCTGAAATTTGGAGAATGTACATTCCTTTGGGCAATTCACTCACCTCCATCTGAATGTCATCTGAACCTACATTTACCTGTTGTTGCAAATTCATGTACCTACGTCCGTCCAAACCAATTACACTGATGGAAACCTGAGTGGATTTCAACACATTCAACTGAACGTGAAGCATATCAGTTACAGGATTGGGGTAAATATTTCCGGCTTCCACCAAAGTTACCTTATCATCGATACCCAGAATACTTCCGTTGGCAAATGTCATATTGACTTCAGCCTGAGGAAGCATATCAGTGAGCTCAACACGCATCATTTGAGCCTGAACTCCGGGCAATTCGGGATACAGATAATAAATACCCATGGCCAAATCACTAAAATCAAAATCTCCGCTCTCATTCACGGTGGTGAAACCAATTGGCTCTGAGTCTTCATTATAGATCAGCATGTTGATATGGTCTATAAATGAAGCACTTACTCTGCCTTGATTAACTTGACCTGTAATATCACCCATTCCGGACATCATGGGAGCTGCTGTTTCAACCAAGTGAATATCGTATGGATTATTGGGGTCACCAAGTACAACAGTTGTAGCGTCATCCCAATTGATTACATCACCATAATAGGTAGGTAAATACTCGTCGTAGTTCATGCCCAAAGCAAAAATTACAAACTCCCCGTTGGGCACATAGGAGAACACATAAACTCCTGTGGAATCTATTGTTGTGATATCAGTATAAGGTTGGTAGTTGCCGGTAGTATCCAAGCTGAAAATCATCACATCACCTTCAGTTATAGGAAAGTTTCCTGCAAAAACCTGTCCGTAAACCTGGTTGTAAGCAATGGTATCGCCCACAACAACCATCTGTGAAGAAACTGCCTCACAAGTATTATCGTCCCAAGTCATCAGCGAAACGTAATACATACCGGGGCCGGCGTACTCATGAGTTACTTGCTGACCTTGTCCGGTAACGCCATCACCAAAGTCCCAGGTATAATTAGCCGGTATGTCTGCTGAATGGAACCCATTGAATTGAAATTCATTACCAACGGATTGGTAAGTAAAGTAGTTATAGCAATCGCTTCCCTGAGCAACCAACACCTCTTCGCACCAAGCACTTTGGCAATTGGAGCCAGTGATGGTGAGGCATACGTCATAAACACCTTCCTGGGCGAATGTATGCATCGGATTTTGCTCGATAGAGGATGTGCCGTCTCCAAAATCCCAATACCATTCAGCAACATTTCCATAGCTTAAATCAACAAACTGAAGACTATATGGATTTTGAGAAGAATCGGGGTAGTAAGCATATTGAGCAATGCAGGAGGTGGTGTCTTCTTGCACAATAACATTCTGGCAGGTAGTAGAAAAACAATTATTTATACCTTGAACAGTAAGACAAACATTGTAAAAACCGGGAGCATTGTAGGCATGCACGGGGTTTTGATCGACCGATGAAGTTCCATCACCAAAATCCCAGGACCAGGAGTCTATATTTCCCTCACTCAAATCCACAAACTGAATCACATGTTGGTTTTGCGACGAATCGGCTAAGTAGGTAAATTGAGCCATACATGAGGTGGTATCGTTTTGCACCACAATTTCCTGACAATATTCAGAGAAACAAGTACTGTCTGGGCTTTGTATGGTCAAACAAACCTGATAAACGCCGTCGGTTCCAAAAGTATGAACGGGGTTTTGCTCAGAAGATGCGCTACCGTCACCAAAATTCCACATCCAGGAAGTTGGATTTCCAAAGCTCATGTCCACAAACTGAAAAGTGCGGTAATTCCCATTGGGGTTTGCCGAATCGACAGCCGGAAAATAGGCAAAATCAGCCTGACAACCAAGGGTGTCGTTGCCCACCAGGGCGGTGATGCAATACATATCAAAACACGTTGAATCGTTGCTTGAAATACTCAGACAAATTTGATAATACCCCGGCTGATCGTAGGTATGCACCGGATATTGCAGGTTCGATCCCTGACCATCACCAAAATCCCAATTGAAATTGGTTGGATTACCCATACTCTGATCCATAAAATTCAGCGTCATGGGTTGGTTAGGAGCAGTGAAATACTCAAACATGGCCTGACATGCTCCGGTCATGCTGTCGAGTACAATATATCCGGGGGCACTGCTCGTACAACCAATTGAATTATCAACAATGGTCAACAAAATCGGATAACCACCAAATTGAACATATTCATGAATGGGATTTTCTTCGGTTGAGGTTTGTCCATCACCAAAATCCCACAAATACTCCAGGTTGCCACCCTGCGACATGTTCATAAACTGAACCGACAAAGGCGACAGTATTTCATAATCAAACATGGCCATACATCCGGGGATGGAATCGGCACAGATGGAAAAGTTCTGATAGATATAGGAACTGTCTCCTACAATAAAATCATGTGTATAGGAAATTATGCTGTTGTTGCAGTCGGTAGTGGAGAGCACCACCTGACCTTGGTCGGTATTCACCACAAGGTTTTCCTGGTAGAAGCCCTGTTGGTCGGTAACTGCCACAGACGACATAAGCAATCCCCCATTGATGTAAACATCAATAAAAATATCTTGATTGGGAATGGGCATTCCGGAAGGATTATCTTCCATTACCAAACCCGATACATTCAATTGACTATGGGCCGTAAACGCCATGCCAATCAGCAAAAGTAAAATGGTTAAAATTCGTTTCATGGTATTAATTTTTTAAGTGGTTGATTATTTCGATCGATTTATCTTAATAACAGATTTTGAATAAATGGTTGCCTGAACAAAATAGAATTATTTAAAACCAATGGCTAATCGCATACTCAAACTCCAAGGAGAAATACTTTTATCAGCATTTTCATAAACGGAGTTAAAATAGTAGGTAAATTGGGGTTCCATCTCAAAGAATATTCGACCTTTTGTGTAAATCCCAAGGTTAACTGCACCCACAAATTGCCAGTTTGCATTGATACGCTCAGATGTTATCTGATTAATCTGTATGACTTTATCACGCCCCAAATCTTCCATATCATTTAATGTTTTGGTCTTCATCAACAGCGACAATCTTGGTCCTGTGCGCAGACCCAGTCGCCACGATTTTTTGGTGATAAAATCGTAACCCAAAATCAATGGAATTTCCAAATAGTAGTGTTTTTTGTTAATCTGAGAATAGGAAGTTGATAAAGTATCTTCAAAAACTTCCTCATTCGACATGTATTTGGTTGGCATCAGGTGATACTGTGGCTCATCCCAAGCAAACGTAATGGAATCCAATTTTTCGTATTCCCCCAAAAACTCTTGATATTCAGTGGCATATTCATAATACCCTTTACTTACCGAAAGCCCCAAACCTGTTCGTACACTGTACCTGTCACCAAAAAACCGGTATTGAATATCGAGGCCAAAAATATGGCTCAACTTATTGCTTTCGATGAGGTTGTAGGTAACTTCCGGACGGTAGAAGATACTATACGCCAGATGTTTTTGACCATTGACGGCTGTTGACAACTTGGATCTTTCCTCCCCGGGCAAGAGTGTGTCAGTTAAAGTAACTTGTTGCAATGTATCCGGTTCTGCAACTTGCAAAATGTCTGTTGGTTCAGAAGGTCGGAGTGGTTTAGACTCAATGGGAGAATCATCTGTTGTTGCCTCTGATTCGTGAACGGACTCAATAACCATGGCATGTGTTATCACGGCGGATAAATCCTCATTATTTTGCTCGTTTGTTAGTAATTGCGCAGATGGTTTAGTTTCTATGGGTTCGGTTTCCGGGGCATATCCTTTTTGTGAGGTGGTGCTAAGTCCGTTCACATTTTTAATGGGTGGTTCATCATTGGATTGAGGAAGTTTAGTAGCGGATTCTGTATGTTTCGGGTTTTCAATGGTTTGCCCGGCAGCCGCATGGTTGTGCGTGGTGGCAGGTTGCATGGGCAATTCAATAATTTGAGAAGCCGGTTTATGTTCAGGAAGGAAGAACAAAACACCCGTAGCTGTGGCAAGAAGCAGCAAGAGAAGTCCGGCTGTCCACCATTGTTTACCGTTGTGGTTCGAGGATGCCTGCATGTTAGCCGCATCACCCAAAAACTTCGAACGTCCCTCACCACTCGGGACGGGTTGATAATCCTCCACGGAGGACTGCAACCATTGGTCAGTTTTTTTGTTATCCATTTCCTTTAGTTTCTAATTCTTTTAATTCATTAATTGCCTTTTTTCGCAAGAAGGCCCTGGCCTTGGAGAGCTGCGATTTGGAAGTATTTTCGGAAATATTCAACTCCGCGGCTATCTCCTTGTGCGCGTAACCTTCGAACACATACATATTCAGCACGGTTCGATAGCCAAGTGGCAATTCTCTAATCCATTCAATTAATTCTTCAGGGTCAGGTCTGGGAGGCAATTCTTCACTGTCATCCTCGTCCTCAACCACTGAAAAGCGGGCATCATCAAAGCGAACAGCCGTTTTTTTGGCTTCTTCACGCAATTGGTTCAGCGCGGTATTCACTACAATTCGTTTTACCCATGCTTCAAAACGTCCGGGACCCTGATAGGTAAACGATTCCAGCCCGGCCAACACCTTCAGCATCCCGTTGTGCAACAAGTCTTCGGCATCCTGTTTGGATTGGCTATAACGCATACACACGCCCAACAGCACCGGCGCCTCCTGGTCATACCAGCGGGCGATGGCCTTTTGGTCGCCTTTCTTCAGGCGATCTATAAACGATGGCTCACACGTTTTTTGCATACACAAACTCATAACACCACGATCAGGAAAGGTTGCCTGATTTTTGGCGTTTTTATTTAAAAGATCTTTCAAATATAGCGGTATATTAAAATCAAAGGTTCTGGTAACAAACAAATCCTCATCTGCCGATGGAGTAATGAGTATAAAATGGAATAATCATCGATAAATTTGGCGAAAAAAAGTAAAATCATCCTTTCGGGTGATGCCTTTTTAGCATATCATCCCGTACTTTGCTCAGAATTCATTGAGTTAAAAGTTAATGTAAAATTTACCATGAAGAAATATTTTTGTTAAAGGAATGAAAAAAAAATTCGATATTTACCATCCGTTAACTACTTATTTTAACCTGTTCATCATGAAAAAAACAATCATTATTTTCTTTGCCCTACTTTTGGCTACCACAGCGAGTGCCCAGCAAAAAGCAAGTAGGTTTGCATTAAAAAGCGGACATGTGGAGTATAAACTCACAGGCAATACCAAAGGTACCAAAACCTACTACTTCGACGATTACGGCGACAAAACCCGTGAGCATGAAAAATCGGTTACCGAAACCAAAATTCTGGGTCATACCGACCGCACAGAGACCGACAAAATTGTTATCATCAACGATGGAAAATATTGGTCGATAGATAACATCTCCGGAGAAAATTACCAGGGTGAAGTCCCCTATTTCGAAACCCGCAAACAGTTTCTCGAACAAATGACCGCTGCCGAACAAAAACAATTGGCCGACGACATCCTGCACTCCTTTGGCGGAGAACGTCAGGGAACTGAGGAGTTTTTGGGGAAAACATGCGACAAAGTAACTGTGATGGGTTCGCCTTTGCTCATATATAAAGGTATCACACTTAAATCGGAAACCAAGGTGATGGGCATCGAAGCCAACGAAACGGCTACACTTTTCAATGAAAATATCGCCATCGACCCTGCCAAATTTACAGCACCTACCGACAAAAAGTATGTGAATGTAACAGACCAACAGCAAGCCCTTATCGGTGAAATGGGCGCTGCCATGAGCGACTATGAAGCTTACGATGAAGCCGACGAATACGACAACACCACTCCCTTAGATTACCCATTTCCCCAATTTCAGGCTGCCATGGAGAGTTTTATGCCGGAAGGCTATATGAAAACCATGGTCGTAACGCAAGACGGTCAGCATGTGGCCCTGTTTATCAATGGCAATTCAAACTTTCTTTCGGTAGTGGCCACTTCCATGGAGAATGTGGAAGATGAAGAAGAATTTAGCAACTTTGAAACATTCTCACATAACGGAAGAACCCTGCGCTACGGCGATCTTTCAGAAGACGACATGGATGGCAAAGCACTGATCATTCCTTACAAAGAGCATGATATGTACATCATACTTCTGAGTGCTCCCGGTCAGGATAGAGACACCATGGTGGAAATGGCTGACCGACTTGAATTTTAATTAAGCAACCTTATTATTAACCTTTAATCACATATAAATGAGCATTTTAATCATAGTACTAGTCATCATTGCAGTGTTCGCACTGATCGTTTTATCAATGTATAACGGACTTATCCGTAAAAAGAACGAAGTAACCAACGCCTTCGGGGGAATGGACGTGCAGTTAAAAAAACGTTACGACCTCATTCCCAACCTAATATCCACAGTAAAGCAATACATGAACCATGAAAAAGAGCTGTTGACCAAAGTAACAGAACTTCGCGGAAAAGCCATGAACGCCGATTTGAGCAGTAACGAAAAAGTGGAACTCGACAACCAGATTACACAGGGCATGAAAGGCATTATGGTGGCTGTGGAAAACTATCCTGACCTAAAGGCCAACCAAAACTTCATGAACCTGCAACGCACCATGAATGAAGTGGAATCGCAAATTTCTGCCGCCCGTCGTGCCTACAATGCCGCTGTCACCGATTTCAACAACGCCGTGCAAATGTTTCCAAGCAGCATTATTGCCGGTATGATGAACCTGTCCATAAAAAAAGTATTTGAAATTCCGGATGTAGAACGACAAAACGTGAACGCCAAAGATTTATTTAATTCCTAAAAAACCAACATAATCATACGTAAATAAGTCTGGCACAGAATCATAGATGACAGACTGTTTTATTAATATTTACCTCATATGAAATCCCTCGAAGAATTAAGAAACCTTTTTGAAACGCAATTAAAACCTGCTTTACTTTCCCTCGAAACCTTACGTAAAAAACTTATGTACAAGTACATTCTGTTTATACTTGGAATTCTGGTTTCATTTGCCATTCCCTTCTTTTTTGGTCATCAAATACATGCCCTAATGTATGTAGGTATAGGAGGTGTACTGCTGTTCATATTTTTACTCGTCATGTTAAATGGACAAAAAAGGATATACCGGGCTGAGTTTAAACAAAAAGTGGTGAAAGAAATTGTAAACCTAATCAACCCTGAGTGGAATTACCAACCTGATGGTCGAATAAGTGAAATGGATTACAACAGAAGTGAGCTTTTTACCACCCGTTACGACCGTTACCAAGGCGATGACCGTGTTTTTGGGTCCATCGACAAAACCGACTTTGAATTCTCGGAACTCCATACGGAATACAAAACGACGACCACCAAAGACGGCAAAACTGAAGAACACTGGCACACCATCTTCAAGGGAATTTTTGCACATGCTGATTTCAACAAAGAAATTAAAGGAAAAACCCTCGTCTTACCTGACACAGCCGAAAAACTATTTGGAGGTTTTGGAAAAAAACTTCAATCGTTGAGCAGTCGTGGCCAGCTGGTTAAAATGGAAAACGTGGAATTCGAAAAATTGTTTGTGGTATATGGTTCCGACCAAATCGAATCGCGTTATATCCTCACGCCCACCATGATGGAAGCCTTGATAAATATTCGAAAAACCTATGGCAAGAATGTTTATTTCAGCTTTATCGGATCACGCGTATATTTCGCCATTAGCTTCAACAAAGATTTGTTTGAACCTCATATATTTAAGTCCGGTGTTCGTTTCGAAGATGTGCAGCAAATGAACGACCAAATTAGCATCATCCAGACGCTGGTTAACGAAATGAACCTCAACACACGTATCTGGACAAAAGACTGACCCAATGAAGCAATGTGGTTCGAATCAACAAAAACAAATCAACAAATCATCAAATCAACAATAATAACCAACTAAATTAAATTCTATGAAAAAAATTTCTTTCATTCTGGCGCTTGTCGTAATGGGCTTCATGGCTCAGGCGCAACATGTATTCGACAATGGTGGATTGGCAATTAATGCCGGAATTGGTGCCCTATCTGCCGATGGTTTTATTCCCTCCATCAATGTGAGTGGCGAAATGGGCATTTTCCCAACAGGGGATGTGGGCTTGCTTTCGGTGGGTGCCATCGTCGCATACAAATACTCCACCTATAGTTACAATGGCCTATGGGACGATGAAAATTATAACTACAGCCAATTTACTATTGGCCCACGTGCCATTTGGCACTTGCACACCTTTGCCAGCGATAAGTGGGATGCCTATGGCGGAGTTGGTATGGGTCTGCGCGCGTATTCTGTATACGATTGGGACTACGAATACTCTGGAATAAAGAAAAAAGCCAAAGTCGCACCTTACGGAGAAGCCTTTGTAGGTGGTCGCATGATGTTCAAAGACAAACTGGGACTTTTTGCCGAAGTGGGCTATGGCACACTTTCAGCCGTGAAATTTGGCGTTACTTTTATGGTAAAATAATATCAAATTATCTGGTTTAAAAAAAGGCTGCCTCAATTTCGGGGTGGCCTTTTTTTTTTAATTGGATACACATTCGTTATTTCTTCGTGCAACTCCGTGTAACCTCTCCACAACTCCCTGACACAATCAATGGAAGAAAAAGAAAAAATGTTAACCCAAGTTGCAGCCAAATCATCAAAAACCAAGAAAAAACAGCCTAAAATGAGATATTTTAGGGTGGAAATGGGGGTATTTAGCCCAGTTTGTTTTGTAATAGGTTGATAATCAATGTTTGATTTTTTGAATTCTCATTTGTAGTACACAAGGGGGTATTGATTTTCAAATAATTACATGCTTACTTTGCATTTATGTATTTCAAAGTATCCATGCGTACCAATCCTAAGACAGACCGTTATTCGGGCTATTACCGATTAGTGGAAAGCTACCGTAATACTAATGATAGGGTATGCCACCGGACGATTTTGAATGCCGGTTATCTTGATGAATTATCCACCGACCAATTAAATCTTATCCAGAAAATACTTACACAAAAAGTTTCCCATCCTGAAACACCATTATTCGAGCTTCCCTTCACAGATGATGCAACGGTGATCCGGTATGTGGATGAATTTTACAACCGAATGGTTGCCGAGAAACGTATTGATGTCTTGTTGGAAAGACAGCAAAAGAAAGCGCCTAAAGACGGCAAAGACCTACAAACCATAGACATCAACAGTATCAAAAACAAAGACGTCCGGGAAGTTGGTGCCGAATGGTTGTCCTATCAGGCCATGAGTCAATTACAAATTGCCCCCTTTTTGGAAGGTCAGGGCTGGAGTCAGGATGAGATAAAACTGGCTCAAAGCCATATCATCAGTCGTGCCATATATCCGGCTTCAGAGCTGGAAACTTCCCGTTGGATACAGCAGAACTCCTCAGTATGTGAGGTTACAGGTTATGATATCGAAAAGATTACAAAAGACCGGCTGTACAATATTTCAAAAAAACTGTATTCAGAGAAACAAGCATTGGAACAACATCTGTCTGTTCGTACCAACGAGTTGTTCGATATTCAGGATAAGATCATGCTTTACGACCTTACCAACACCTATTTTGAAGGCCGCAAACAAGGAAGTAAATTGGCCAAATATGGACGGAGCAAAGAAAAACGCAACGATGCAAAAATAGTTGTGTTGGCCTTGGTAGTCAATCCGGAAGGCTTTATCAAATACTCTTCCATTTTAGAAGGAAACATTGCTGATTCTAAAACGCTGGAAGGGATGATTAACGAACTTCGGATTAAAACATCTTCTTCTACAAAAAAAGCGCTTGTAGTAATTGATGCCGGTATTGCCACCGATGCCAATCTGAAAATGATCAAAGACAAGGGCTATGATTATTTGTGTGTCAGTCGTTCGAGTTTAAAAAACTATAACATTGAGGCCGGTGCAACAACGATTACCATCACAGACAATAAAAAACAAAAAATAGACCTTTGCCGTGTCAAATCAGATCGAAACACAGATTACTACCTCAAAGTAGAGAGCCACTCCAAGGAGTTGAAAGAACGTTCCATGAACGAGCAGTTTCGCTCACGATTTGAATCCGGGTTACAGAAAATAGCCGACAGTTTGACCAAGAAAGGAGGTGTAAAACAGCAAGACAAAGTGCATGAACGTATTGGCAGGTTAAAGCAGAAATACCCTTCCATTCAACGATATTTTGACATCGATATTCAAGTAAAAGAAGATGATCTCCCCAAGAGAAAAAAGAGAGCAAACATTGCGACAGAAGAAAAGAAGAAGATAGTAACATCCATAAAATGGGCTGTTAAAGAAGGTGTTGACATAAATGCCCGAAGTGGCGTGTATTTTCTGCGTACATCATTAGAAGCCAATTCAGAGAATGCGGTATGGCAATTTTACAACACCATCAGAGAAATAGAAGCCACGTTCCGGGTTCTGAAAACAGACCTGGATTTACGCCCCATCTACCATCAAAAAGACGAAAGCACCATGGCTCACCTGCACCTGGGACTGCTGGCATATTGGATCGTAAATACGGTGCGTCACCAATTAAAACAAGAAGGTATTCATAGTGGATGGAAAGAGATCGTTCGTACGATGAATACACAAAAGGCTATCACAACCCTCGCTCAGAACACCCACAACGAAGTCATTATGATCCGCCGCTGCTCAGAGCCAAACCAGCATGTGAGAAAACTTTATGATGCCCTCAAATTTAAATACGCCCCCTTTACAAAGAAAAAATCTGTAGTACACAAATCTGAACTCGAAAATTGCCAATCTACTGATATGCAAATATCTTTGTCAGGTTAGCTGCAAAATGGGTTAAAATTGCCCGACATAAGGCGAAGCTTTGTACTTTTGACGTGAACTTTTGAAAAATGCACCCATTGAGACTTCACATATTACTCGTATTCGTTGCGCTGGTCTCCTATACTCAGGCCCAAACTACCACGTTTGGAAGTAATGTGATGCCTGAAAGTGAAGCGAACGAAACCCTTCAAGTCGGATTTCAAACCAAAGTAAATGTAAGTATTGGGACCTCATTCACTGCTTTTTCGGGCGCCTCTGCCCTATCCACCTGGGTGATGCCACAAATTACCATGCCCGTGTCGCAACGCTGGAATATTGCCTTTGGCATGGGGTATTCCATCAATCAATTCAATGGATTAAACGGGTGGTCAACCATGCCGGCCAATGCCCAATTTGGCATGTTGTATGTAAAAGGACAATATTTACTCAACGAAAAAGTCACCTTAACAGGAACAGCTTACAAACAGTGGCTGTTAAATCCTGTTTCATTGAATGAGCATGATGGTTTCGGACGTACCGATTTCAGTAACGAAGGATTGATGCTTGACATGAATTATAAGGTTACCGACCACTTTCAAATTAATGTGGGCGTTGAATATCGTCGTCACGACGGCGCCATGATGCCCGGCATGTATCCCGGAGCCTATCAGGGCTATTCAAACGGCTTCGGTACCGGATTTCAAAATGGGTATTATCCCGAACTCTGACCTATTGCTTTGTAATTTCCTCAAAAGCAAGTTACTTTTGCAAAAATTTTGTTTATGACCCTTCAACAACGTATCAACGCCTTTGCTCGTTTGGGAGCCATCATGCAACAGCTTGGCAGCGAAACCGAAGCACCCGGCGACCTTAGCACCGCAGAAAAAGAAGCCTTCGAAAACCTGGAACTGGAAATTGTTGAGGCCCATCATTACAATGGCTGGTTTACCGAAACCAATGTTCGACAGGCCATTGGTTACATGGGGCAGGTCATCAACCTCCAAACATTGACCACATGGATGTCCCCATATTTGGAGAAATTGAGTCAAAATAAGGAAGCCAAAACAATTGGTCTGGTGATGGCCGGAAATGTCCCTGCCGTTGGTTTTCACGATTGGATGAGTGTGCTGATAACAGGCAATAAGGTGCTGGCGAAACTCTCCTCCGACGATAAACGGCTGATTCCTGCCCTATCAAAGCTACTGACGGCCATCGATCCACAGTTTGAAGGGATGAGCGAGTTTACAAGCGGTCAATTGAAAGGCATGGACGCCATCATTGCCACGGGCAGCAACAACTCTGCCCGCTATTTTGAATACTATTTTGGCAAATATCCCCACATCATACGAAAAAACCGAAACGGAGTGGCCGTGCTTTCCGGACAAGAAACCAATGAAGAACTACAACTGCTTACCAACGATATTTTCAGTTATTATGGCATGGGCTGTCGCAATGTGGCACATTTGCTCGTTCCCGAAAATTACGATTTTACACGTTTACTAGATGCCTGCCAAACCTGGTCGTCCATCAACGAAAATCACAAATATTTCAACAACTACGAATACAACAAGGCCATCTATCTGGTCAACAGCACACCCCATTTGGATGCAGGCAACTTGTTGGTGACCGAAAATACACAGTTTGCATCGCCGGTAAGTGTATTGCATTTTGAATACTACCGACATGCCGAAGAAGTACAAAAAACACTCGTTCAGTCATCCAACCAAATCCAGTGTGTTATCTCCTCCATGAATTTGAGTGCTGTACCGAGCATCCCTTTCGGAAACAGCCAAAAACCTGCCCTGTGGGATTATGCTGACGGGGTGGATACCATTGAATTTCTTACAGGACTTTAAGCTTGTTTTCGATTAAAAAACAACACTGTTTTCCCACGAAAAATAGGCAATGGCAGAAGGTTTGATTTTTCATAAAATAATTTGAAAATATATTTGGATATTAATTGCAAAGACTATAATTTTGCAGCCCCTTAAAAGAATACGAAATAAAAGGAAAAATGAAAAAAGATATTCATCCAAA
The DNA here is from genome assembly GCA_963676875.1 of Bacteroidales bacterium. Lineage (GTDB taxonomy): Bacteria > Bacteroidota > Bacteroidia > Bacteroidales > F082 > UBA6244. Next base: position 4,000,987 of record OY781436.1, on the reverse strand, counting down.
AAACTACAGGTTGGTCGTTTTTAAAGACATGTCGAACGATTACAGCTTTATCACACGTTCCACCGTTAACACCAAAGACACCGTTGTTTGGGAAGACGGTAAAGAATATCCATTGGTAAAATTGGAAATTTCACACAAATCACATCCCTTCTTTACAGGTAAGATGAAACTGGTAGATACCGCCGGACGTGTTGACAAATTCAAAAGCCGCTACAAAAGTCATTTCGATAAGACAAAATAATCCGCACGCAAGTGTGTTAAAATACAGAGTCCTTGGATGTTACGGCATCAGGGACTTTTTTTTGTGCCTAAAAACAATTAATCCAATGCTTTTTCGTATCTTTATTGCAATAGTTAATCAACCTACAAAATCATCATACGCATGAATTACATCCTCTTTGACAGCTTTGGAAGAGACAGCCTAATGCCCTTTACCTGCACCCGTCCGGTGGCCGATATTCGATTGGGAATCATGACCATTCGCGAAAAATGGGAATTTTTCCTAAAATCCACCACCTCTACACTCACCCAGCCACATCTTGGTGTGAAATTCCCCTTGATAAAAGAATCTGATAACCTGCTGATCAACGGATCAGTGTTGCCCAACGAAAAACTGATAGAAAAGATTACTAAGTTACAACCAGGTGAAATACTCGCATCCGAAGACGTGATAATTGCCATGCGCGTGGAAGAATCACAAATCGACAATTTTACCATTCCTGATAATTCTGACACGGTGGAATTTGACGGCCATTTTGTTAAACTCAACGAAAACTGGGAAATCTTTTCCTTCAACCCTCAGGCTATCAAAGATGACTTTGCCGTCCTCACCCACCGACGCAAATCACAACCACTGAGTAAAACCAATTTCGTGACCGGCAACCCCGATCTTATTTTTCTGGAAGAAGGTGCACGGGTGGAATTCGCTTTTCTGAACACCAACGACGGCCCAATTTATATAGGTAAGGATGCTGAAATTATGGAAGGCTCTAAAGTACGCGGCCCCTTTGCACTGTGTGAACATGCCCAACTGAAGATGGACGCCAAAATTTATGGTGGCACCACCATTGGCCCCCATTCAAAGGTAGGCGGAGAGGTGAGCAATTCGGTTATTTTCGGTTATTCCAACAAAGGACATGATGGTTTTCTGGGTAATTCGGTTTTGGGTGAGTGGTGTAATCTGGGTGCCGACACCAACACGTCCAACTTGAAAAACACTTACGATATGGTTCGACTGTGGTCCTACGATAAAGAAACCTTCGTAAATACGGGTTTACAATTTTGCGGACTGATCATGGGCGACCACAGCAAATCGGGTATTAATACCATGTTCAATACGGGGACAGTGGTGGGCGTGTCGTGTAATTTGTATGGATCCGGATTCCAGCGCAACTTCATTCCCAGCTTTTCCTGGGGAGGCCCAAGCAGCATGAAACCCTTTAATTTTAAGAAAGCTGTTCAGGTGGCAGAAGCTGTATATAAACGTCGTGGAAAAAACTTTGATCAGGTTGAAGTGGACATCTTTGAATTTATTTACAACAGCGCCAATTCCGACTAAAAAGCCAATTATTCTTGCTTTGGCATATGGTTTGCCTTACTATGAAGCCTGTTAAAAACATGGCGTCATTTGGTCAGGGTTTTTTTACATGTGATTGTTATACAAACGTTTGTAAAATTTCTCATGAAAGATAGTATTCAACCCTGACATTTTGACCGCCACAAATACCTTATTATGGATCAATTCTTGTCATTGACAGATATTATGGACACCGAAACTGAATTTTTTCCTTTGCTTTCGTCGGAAGACGAAGAAGTGATGAACTCGGAGGATGTACCTCCCATATTACCCATACTTCCATTGCGCAACATGGTGCTTTTCCCTGGCGTAGTAATTCCCATAACGGTGGGAAGAGATAAGTCCATCAACCTCATTCGCGAAGCCTACAAAGGCGACCGGACCATTGGCGTGGTGGCCCAGAAAAGTGGTGAAATTGAAGACCCCACGGAAGCCGATCTCAACACCATCGGTACTGTGGCCAGAATTATCAAGATATTGCAGATGCCCGATGGTAATACTACTGCTATCATTCAGGGAAAAAAGCGATTTGAAATAAAGACCATGATTCAGAGCGATCCGTATTTCAAGGCGGAAGTAGTTGGTTTTGAAACGAATATTGTTCCCGACAACAAAATATTTGATGCCCTCATTTCATCCGTGCGCGATCTTTCGGTACAAATTATTGAGAAATCACCCAATATTCCTTCCGAATCGGCTTTCGCCATCAACAACATTGAGAGCGCCGTATTTTTGGTCAACTTTGTTTCTTCCAATCTGAATACCGACAACGCCACCAAACAGGCACTATTGGAGATGACCGACCTGGAAGCCCGTGCCAATCGTGTTTTGGAACTGATGACCGTGGAACTTCAGATGCTTGATTTGAAATACGACATTCAGAAAAAGGTAAAGGTTGACTTGGACAAGCAACAGCGGGATTACTTGCTTAATCAGCAACTTAAAACCATTCAGGAAGAATTGGGCGGCGGACCTCACGATACCGAGCTAAAAGAGTTGGCTCAGAAAGCTTCCAAGAAAAAATGGAGCAAAGAGGTTAGCGAAACCTTTAAATCCGAATACAGCAAACTGCAGCGCATGAATCCCGCAGCCGCGGAATACAGCATCCAACTCAACTACCTGGAATTGTTTGTAGAACTACCCTGGAATGTCTTCTCCAAAGACAACCTTGACCTGAAACATGCATTCAAAGTGCTGAATCAGGATCATTACGGACTGGAAAAAATTAAGGAACGCATCATCGAGTATTTGGCTGTGTTAAAGCTAAAAAACAATATGAAAGCCCCCATTCTATGCTTTGTAGGCCCTCCCGGAGTGGGAAAAACCTCGCTGGGGAAATCCATTGCCAAGGCTTTGGGTCGCAAATACCAACGCATGTCGTTGGGTGGCGTTCGTGATGAATCGGAATTGCGTGGTCATCGAAAAACCTATATCGGTGCCCTTCCGGGAAGAATTATTCAAAATATTCGCAAGGCCAAAACCTCCAATCCGGTTTTCATGCTCGACGAAATCGACAAGGTGAGCAGCAACAACTACAGTGGCGACCCACAGGCTGCATTGTTGGAAATACTTGATCCTGAGCAAAATATCGCCTTTTACGACAATTACCTGGAACAGGAATACGACCTTTCGCGGGTGATGTTTATAGCCACGGCCAACACCCTTTCAACCGTGCATCCCGCTTTGCGCGACAGGATGGAAATCATCGACCTTTCGGGATATCTGATGGAAGAAAAAATTGAAATCGCCAAGAGACACCTGATTCCCAAGCAATTGGAAGAACATGGTGTAAACAAGAATCAGGTTAAGTTCAGCAAGATAGTCATTGAAAAACTCATAGACCTCTATACCCGTGAAGCAGGTGTGCGACTTTTGGAAAAACAACTGGCTAAAGTGATTCGCAATCGGGCCAAATTTATTGCTATGGACGAACCTGCCGATCCCAAAATTGCTCCCGACGAGCTAAAAACCATTCTGGGAGCACCCATTTACCAACGCGACAAAGACATTTCCAACGATGTGGCAGGTGTAGTGACAGGATTGGCCTGGACAGCTGTGGGAGGTGAAATCCTGTTTGTGGAAGTGAGCCTCAGTAAGGGAAAAGGACTACTCAAACTCACCGGAAATCTGGGAGATGTAATGAAAGAGTCGGCCACACTGGCCTTTGAATACCTGAAATCACACGCACGCGACCTAGGCATCAACGACGAGGTTTTTGAAAAATGGAATGTGCATGTCCATGTACCCGAAGGTGCCACTCCCAAGGATGGCCCATCGGCAGGAGTCACCATGCTGACAGCTCTTACCAGCGCTTTTACCCAACGCAAGGTGAAAGCACAGGTGGCCATGACCGGGGAAATGACCCTGCGAGGCAAGGTACTTCCGGTAGGTGGCATCAAAGAAAAAATTCTTGCTGCCAAACGCGCCAACGTGAAGGAAATCATCCTCTCGAAACAAAACTTCAAGGACATCGAAGAAATCGACGAGAACTACATCAAAGGGCTGACATTTATCTACGTGGAAAACGCCATGGAGGTATTGGATGCTGCACTGCTCAAAACCAAGGTGGACAGGGCGTTGGAGTTATAGGCCTGGGTGGTCATGCGGGCATGAAACCGGCGCAAGCGTCCGCTTGTGCCGATATATGAATTTGTTTACCCCTTGTCAAATTCCTTCAGCAGTTCCTGAGCTCTTTCCAAATCATCGCTTTTAACTTGTAATTCAGCTACGAAGTTGGCCATGTGGCTCATGATTTGGGTAGTGTATTCATTTTTCATAAAACAAGGAATCCCTTCTGATTCAAGGAAGCTTTGCAGTACGAGCAAATCGGATACTATATGTGATTCTCTAATGGTTATCAATCTCATGGCTTTCAGATTTGTTGGGTATTTGAATGGTAATGTGTTCGTTTCTATTTCTGATATTAGGTGTGCAAGTTAGCATTTTTCCTATCAGAGTAAAACAGTTTTGTTACTAGTGACCAGAAAACAAATGCTTTAATATTTGACTTGTTCAACAAATTACAAGTTTACAATGAAACATATCATATCAGTTTTCACAGAAATCCGCTACCACAGTTTTCTAATCAACAAAAACATACATTTCCGAAAGATTCCTCACAGACATATCGGCATAAAAGCACGATGGTTGATAGAACCTAAAATATCCGCTTCCGCTATCTTGTGGAGGTATGGCCCACAAGGGATGCACCTGGTCGGCCCGATTGAAAAGCTCCGCAAAACTTACCACAGCACGATAGCCATCTGTCGCCGAAAGACAAACCAAACCATTGGTCATCAGTATTTTATTGTCGATTGAAAGGAAATCATGAACTACGGTTGGCAATTCCACTCCTCGGAAATTTGGGATGGGATGGTACCCCATGCCCATGCCATAAAAAACCGAGTTGTATTCCTGAAGGCAGGGATAAACTTTTGTGGAATCAAAAGTAGCCACCTCCCGGCCGTTGACAATCAATGCAAAACCCGGACTAACCGGATTTTCCAATTTTCTATTCACCAAATAATCTTTCTTATCGAAGGATTTCACGGAAATTTTAATTGGGTTCTCCAAAGTCCTGAAATCATATAAATCGTTGGCTGCTATTACTTTCCACTGGGTTCCTGTGGGATAATTCAGCTCCTTTCTAAAGGGCTCAATGGGTGCAGAGTGCGTAGCAATAATCACCTGATGAGGCTGTTGCGTATAAAAAATTTCCGACCAGGAAAAGGACACTTTTTGACCTTGTTCGTTTTCTATCACCACATACAAATCCGTGGCAGGATGAAAATCTTCCGCATTTTTCTTGGCCACCAAAAAATGATTGAGCAAATCGAAAAGAGAGTATCCACGAAAGCGGTATGCTCCCTGAAAATCAACGGAATCCGCAGAAATAAAACGTGCTTGTTTGCTAAAAACCTCCCGTTGGTAAAAATTACTCAAATCTACTTTTCCGGGATTCTGCACCTCGCCATCCACAAAAATTTCTCCTACTTTCAATGGAGTTTCTTCGGTTCGGTGATAAAGGCTGTTTCCTCCGGCATAGTTGGTTTCGGTGGCTCCTGAAATACCATCGGTCTTTGTCTGACATGCACCGAGACTTGTCAACAACAACATGACCACAAAAAAATTCGTTTTCATTTTCAACATCAATTTAGCTTTGAATATATTATCTATCTATCTGAAATCTAACTAATTGCTCATCAACCTCCAGCACAACAGCTTCCCCTTGGATGGGTTGTACAAGTTGATATGTTTCGGATGTAAGCTGTGTGACTAACAGTATCCCCACATCAACTGTCAGCTCAAATCCATCTGCCACAAGGTGGATATCAACAACTTTTCCCGAATAGGTGTTTTTCAATCCTAAGCTGGAGCTACTCACGGAAACACCAATGGCCGATTCAGGAATGGTAACAAAACCGGAGCTCCCATCTGGATATGAGGTATTTATTTGAATTTCAAATACGCCAACCTTAACTACACTTTTCACCATACCTCCTGATAAGTTTTCAATGGTCGCTTTGAAGAAATTATTTATTCCAATAAAATTGGCCACAAAAACAGAAGCAGGATGTTCAAAAACTTCCTGTGGAGTTCCTGTTTGTAGGATACGGCCTTTTTCGATGATCGCAATTTTGTCGGCCAAAGACCAAGCTTCATGGTAATCGTGGGTAACATGGATAATGGTTTGCCCTGCTCGGTTTAGTTTTCGCAACAGCGCCCGAATTCCCCGTTTGAGTTGCACATCCAGGTACGACATGGGTTCATCGAGCAACAGCACCTTTGGATTCGTTGCGAGGGTTCGGGCAATGGTCACCCGCTGCATTTCACCACCCGACAAGGAATCAACACTCCGATGGAGTAGAGGTAAAATTTCGGTATCGCGTGCCAGTCGTTGGATTTCGGTTGCAACGACGTCCTTTTTTATCTTTCTGATTTTCAGTGGATATGAAATATTCTCTTCGACGGTCATATGGGGGAAAAGTGTCGGTTTTTGATAAACAATTCCTAAATTTCTGTCCTGAATGGGGAGATTCAACAAACTTAAGCCATTGAACAACAAATCTCCGGAATCAGGTGCTATTACCCCGGTTATGGTATCTAACAACATGGATTTTCCTGAGCCCGATTCGCCAATGAGCATGAAATATTCACCGTCTTCCACAGTAAAATCAATATCTGTAAGGGAAAAACCCCCTACTTTTTTACTAATTTTCTCTAGTTTCAGCATGATTCGATTTTTTTGATAACATATTCATGATGAAAAAGATAACTAAACAAATAACGATAAAAAGAACCGTAACCGGTTTGGCATACGACAGGCCATAAGAGTTAAACCGCTGGAAAATCATCACCGGTGTAATCATGGGATGGTAGGCAATAATAATGACGGCACCAAACTCACTCAATCCCCTGCCCCACATCATCACCAATCCGGTCAGGATATTCCGCCAAGCCAAGGGCAAAGTGATGGTAAAAAACACACGCCACCTGGACGCCCCCAGCGTGAATGCCACATTTTCGAGTCGTACGGGCACACTTCTAAATCCATCAATGGAGGCAGTAATCAGGTAAGGAAGGCTCACAAAAGCCATGGCAACAACAATTCCCGCGGTGCTATTCACAAAGCTAAATCCCATTTTTTGTGCCACTTGTCCTACAACTGTATCTCGGGAAATGACACCCAGCAAGGCGATTCCGGCAGCAGAATGGGGAATGATAATCGGCAGATTGATGATACCCAAGACAACCTTTTTGAGAACAAAATTTTTTCTCGCCAGTATGTAAGCCAACGGAATAGCACCCACCGAAAAGACAATGGTAGCTGCCATAGAAGATGAAATGGTAAGCCAGATACTGTTTTGCACCTCCGATTCCCCTGCCGTCTCAAACAGGCTAATGGGAGAAGTGGAAATAAACATCCCCACCAATGGAGCCAGAATGAACAACAAGATGAGTCCTGCCAGAAAACTAAAAATAAGACTTGTTATATTCACCCTTTTCACCATTCGGATTCTTGTTACTTATTAATAATAGGTGATATCCCTGGTAATTTTTTTTACCGTTCTCCCATCCCAAATAATGGTTTTTTCGACCCAGTTGTTCTTTTCGTCGTAAACATAGTGGCAAGTCTCTTGATATTTCAGACTTCCATCGGGCAAATAGGTAGCCTCGTGGACAACATTGTCGTTTTTATCGTAGGTCAGGATGCTTCGCTTTTCCAATTCCAAATCCCTGTTCATCCGTTTGATTTCGGTTTTTCGCCCCAAACTATCATAGCTATATTGGTATTTTTTTCGCAGTATCCCATCCCCTCCGTAACTTTCATCATAGGATAATTTTCCATCTCCATCGTAGAAATACCTGAAGATTTTATCGATTTGACCATCCGCCACAATGCTGCTATCGGCTATCAGCATTCCCCGTTTATCGTAAAGATAATAGATGGTTCGGATTAACTTTCCGTCGAAATCATATTGGCATGATTTCTCTCTTCGATGCTGATTATCATAGCTATATACATAGTTTTCATCCACCCGACCATCTGATTTAAACCTGATATCCAGGCCTTTATTTCCGTAGTTATCGAAAGTATTCATGTAAGTAACGACCAACGAATCCGTTTCATCTACCTCGTCATAAACATCATATATTTGCTCGCGTATTGTTTTGACCTGAGCCTTCAGATTCCATCTGGAATAATCATTCAGCTGAGCAAAAAGGCTGCCACTAAAAAGAAGCAACAAGGAAAAAAGTAAATATTTATTGAGCATAAACTTTTTGATTAATTGGGTTTGGTGGCAAATGGTTTAAGTACATCAGGAATGAAATCATAAGTGTCAGAAGGTGATGGAATTACAGAAGGCTGCCCGAAATTTTCCAGGATACGAACACCTTCCGGCGACAGCATAAAACGGACAAATGCCTGTGCCAGTAAACTATTGGGAGCATTAGAGGGAATGGTAACTCCGTAAATCATGGGTTCTCCAAATTGGGTGATTTTTTCGTTGGGCGTCTTTCCATTAATCTCCACCGACACCTCATGGTACAAATCTGTAAACTTGGGGTTTTTCAAATTGATTTCATCAGGAAGGAGCACGTATTTAAGGTTATGTTGCTCAGCAACAGATCGGTAAATAAAAATATAATCTACATTTCCTGTTTCCACCAGCGCAAGCAAATCCGTTTCTTTGGGCCGGATATTTTGTTTGTCTTTGTCGAGGATATGTTGGGCGAGGCCGGGAGATTGATAATACTTTTCGGCCAATTTAGCCACCAGAACAGAACGATACCCACAAGGATCCATGTTGGGGTCGGCACGTCCGATTTGAACCGCAGGATCAAGCATGATCTGATACCAGTTATCCCGGGTGATTTCCTTGCTCCGGATAGCTTGCTCCCCATAGGCAATGACCATTTCGTTGGAAGCGAATTTAATATTCCAAAGTGCATATTTCGGAATCAACAATTGATCGATCACTGCATAATCAGCCGAGGCCATCACGTCGCAGGGTTTATTTAATTCTGTGATTTTGCGTGCACAAGCCACGCTTCCGGCAGCTTCCATCAGTATATTCGCCTTAGGATGCAGTTTCTTAAACGATTTGGAGATCTCATCCATGGGTACCGACAGACTGCCTGCATGAAAAATAATCAAATCCCCCGTCAACAAGTCATTTCGGGTGTCGTCTTGACCAAACATCAATATATAACTCAGGAAAAACGTAAGAAATAATACAACAGTGGTCTGTTTTCCGTTTTTTAAAAACATAAGGATTTATCGATATGATATTAATTACATAACGACAAAAATAGATAATTTTCGTGCCAATTCAATTAAAAAACCTTGTGACTTTTATTCGGGCTATTTCACCACAAAACGGCACGCACTTTTCATTCCGGATCCCGTTGCAACAACCTGATAAACACCTGATCGCCAATTGTTCACAGACAAAGTCAAGGGGTCGCCCGGGGCATATGTTTGTTGAAAAACCATCCTACCCGACATGTCGTAACAAGCCAGATTCACGGGTGATGAGGCGGGCTTATTCAAAACAAAAGAGACCTGTTCAATGGCCGGGTTGGGAAATGCACGCATGCGTTCGTTGCTACTGCCATGTCCGGGAACACCCAGAATAGTCGTGGCTTCTTTGAGTACAATGTTGTTATTTTGATCAAAATACAAAGCGCCCGGCTCCTGCGCTACTTCAAACACGAAGTGCTCATTATTTTCAGCGTTGTGCACCCTAAATGTAGTATCGGTTATATCGAAAAAGTAAACCAGAATTTCCAAATCCATGGGAAAAAACGATCCATCTGCTTGCACCTGATTGGCTTCAAAATGGACATTCCAATTTCCATTGAGGAGCTCTTCAAAATAATACTCGTTGTTATAAACCGGATGGTTGGCTTGTTTTACCCATGCATCAAAATACCAATGCATATCCTCGCCTGCCACTTCGCTGATTTTCTCGGCAAAGTCGTCGGTAACAGCTGTTTTAAACTTGAAATTCACCGTATCTTCCGCGTAACTTTTTATGGCTTCAAAATACATATCATCGCCCAATAAATACCTCAACTGATGGAGGATACAGGCTGATTTGGCATAGGTAATGGCATAATTAAACATGACACTGTTGCCCGGAGGATTGTTAATCCACGACTCGTTATAAATAGCCCATCCGGGGTTTTGCGACAAGTAGGTACTGGCATAGCTCAAAATACGTCCTTTGTAATCATTGTAATTGTATGGTTCCAGCCAAAAAGCCTCCGACCAGGTGGCAAATCCTTCGTTCAACCACAAATCGGCCCAAGTTCCCGGACTAATCATATCGCCAAACCACTGGTGGGCAAATTCATGCACCATCAGGCTTTCGCTCCAGCAATTGTAGCATAAAGTGGTTAGGGTTTGGTTTTCCATGCCTCCCCAGGTAAATTCATCGTTGGCAGTGGCAAATCCACTTTTGGTAAAAGGATATTCTCCATACCGATTGGAAAAATAGTAAGCCATGTTGTTCACCTTTGCCATGGTGGTGATAAAAGGCTCATCATCACCAAAGTAATACACGAAAGGAATTTGTGCACCATCCGATGGACGAGTCCAATACATGGTATATTTATGATAGTCCTTTTTGGCTGTAATCACCATGATGTAAGTAGCCACGGGAATTTCACTCAGCCAGTGGTATTCAACCGTTCCACCCTGCACGATGCTGTCCACGAGTGTACCGTTGGAGCCTAAAAGTACATCATCAGGGACAGAAGCAAAAACTTCGAGGGATGCTTTGTCGGAAGGACTATCATAGCAAGGAAACCATTTGCGTGCTCCCTGAGGTTCGCAATCGGTAAACAAATACCCATCCGACACAAAAAAGGCTCCATCTTCCACCTCCAGGTGTTGATATTCAATCATAACCGAGGCCATCTCGCCGGGTTCATAGTTTCGGTCGAGTTGGATTTCCAACAGGTTATTCACTTGCGTGAAAGCAACTCCAGCCTGCGAAACTTCCGTCACCAACAACGAAGATTGCACGGCATTCAATGCGATGGAGTTGAGCGTAGAATCCACCCTGAAATCCACTTGTACAAGTCCATCGAAGGTTTGCGTATATGGAGGATCGAAATTATCCAGAAAATCCAGCACCAGGGTGTATTTCTGCACATCGAAACTGTGCAAAGGCGAATTGGGACCCAATGGGGTGTTGGCCAATGGCTCCGAACCATGTTGCTTTTTCATGGAACAATAATGGGCGCCATAGGTTTCGGTTTGCGAACGGAGCATGGTAGAAAAACCGATCAACAGCAGTACCGTAACCAAAATGATGACAGATATCTTTTTCATAACAGGGTTTTATTAATTTTGACTCGAATTAAACAAAGATAAAAGAATAACACCCTTTGAAAACCAAATACCTCCAATATTTCACATATTTATTTCTGAATGCTGTAATATTCGGCATTTTTGGCTGTGGTGCCCCTGCTGAGTACAACAACCTCCAGATTTTTAGATATAACGAACCGGCAGGACTGGTATCACTCGATCCGGCATTTGCCCGCGATCAACCACACACCTGGGTTTGTAATCAATTATACGATGGGCTTGTTCAACTCGACGACAGTTTGCTGGTAAAGCCTGCCATCGCCCATAATTGGGAAATTTCTGACGACGGGCTCACCTACCTTTTTCATTTGCGTCGGGACGTTCATTTTCACTCCAACCCGGTATTTGACAACAAAGCAAGAACGGTAACAGCCGCAGATGTAGCGTTCAGTTTAAGCAGACTACTCGATCCTAAAACCGCCTCTCCGGGAGCCTGGGTACTCTCAAAAGTCAAAACCGAAAAGGATGCTCCGGCCATCAACGCACTAAACGACAGCACTTTATCCATCGAGCTCACACAACCATTTCCTCCTTTTCTAAGCATCCTGAGTATGCCCTATTGTTCGGTAATTCCCAAAGAGGCAGTGGATTTTTATGGCAAAGATTTTCGTACCCACCCGGTGGGAACAGGCCCTTTTCAAATGCAGAACTGGGTGGAAAACATCAAGTTAGTGCTCAAACGAAACCCCGACTATTTTGAAAAATCAGGAGACCGTACCCTACCCTATCTCGATGGGATAGCCATTTCGTTTTTAATCGACAGAATGACGGCCTTCATGGAGTTTGCCAAGGGAAACTTCGATTTTATGTCAGGTATCGATCCTTCTTACAAAGATGAGTTGCTGAATAAGTCCGGACAGTTGAAAAGCCGTTACAGCGATCGGTTCGTGTTGCTTGGACAGCCATTTTTGAACACAGAATACCTGGCCATACTCGTTGACACTTCTATGGATGTGCTAAAAAATAGTCCGTTGGCCATAAAGAATGTAAGACAAGCATTGAACTATGGCTTCGACCGAACCAAAATGCTTCGGTATTTGAGGAACAATATTGGCAAACCGGGCACCAAAGGAATTGTTCCCACCGGAATGCCTGCACATGATGAAACAGCAGGTTATGGTTACGATTTCCAACCCAAAAAAGCCAAACAATTGCTCCGGGAAGCGGGATTCAACGCCAAAAACCCCGTGCCACCCATCAAACTTATCACCACTCCCGACTACCTCGACCTGATAAAATTTGCCCAGGCACAGTGGCAAGAAATCGGACTCACAGTATTGGTGGAAGTATCTCCTCCGGCCTCGGTTCGCGAAATGAAAGCTCAAAGCAAACTTCCTTTTTTCAGGGCATCGTGGATTGCCGACTATCCGGATGAGGAAAACTACCTGTCGTTGTTTTTTTCAGAAAACTTTGCCCCACAAGGACCCAATTACGCCCATTTTTCCAATGCAGTTTACGATTCACTGTACAGGGTGGCCATGTTGGAAAACAATCCCCAACGCAGAACGAGCTACTATCGCGCGCTCGACAGCCTGATTATGGAAGAATCTCCTGTGGTAATTTTGTATTACGACCAGTCGGTGCGCATCCTTCAGAAAAACGTACATGGACTTACCACTAATCCCATGAATATGTTGAATTTGAAACGGGTTTGGAAGGGAGAAATTGAGGGATAAATTGAAGATTTGATCCCGAAAGTCGGGATGAAAATTGGCTGTCGCGTGATTATTTTGAACATCGGTGACACTAATGAAACAGATATTCACGGGTTTGGTGAGCCGTTAATCTTTTTGACCCATTGATCCACTGACCCATTGATCCATTGATCCATTGATCTTCTGCACCTCTGAACTTTTAAACTCTTGATTACATGAACCAAAATTATCTTTAGATTTACTTTAGAATTAAACCTCAACTTTGTCTCATGAAAATCTTGATTATCGAAGATGAAATTGAATTGCTCATCGCCATCAGCAATTACCTGATAAAGGAGGAATATGTTTGCGAATTGGCCGAAAATTTTAAAAAGGCTGAAGAAAAACTCTGTATTTATGAGTACGACATGATTCTTCTCGACATCGGATTGCCTGATGGAAATGGCATAGAACTGCTCCAACCCATCAACAAATATCAGCAACGGGCAGGGGTCATAATTATTTCGGCAAAAAATTCCCTTGATGATAAAATTGCCGGTCTCGATTTAGGTGCGGATGATTATATGACCAAGCCTTTTCAATTGAGTGAACTTAATTCACGAATTAAAGCACTCCTCCGAAGAAGGAAATTTTTTGGAAGTAACATCCTAACTTTCAATGAGATTTCGGTGAATACCGACAGCAAATCCATTGAGGTGAACGAAGTGGAAATTCCTTTTACAAAAAAAGAATACGAACTATTGCTGTATTTCATGGTGAACAAAAACCGTGTACTGACCAAGGAAATAATCGCCGAACACCTATGGGACGACAACATTGATTTGGCCGATAATTTCGATTTTATCTACACACACCTGAACAATATCCGTAGAAAAATAAAATCGGCCGGGGGAACCGATTACATCAAAACCATCTACGGGATGGGCTATAAATTTACCGACAGATGAAGTTTTTAACCAAAATAAACCGGACAAATTTTATCCTGTTGGCTGTGGTTCTGATAGTCATTTCCATCGCCGGATATTTTCTATTGAAGGTGATTATCATCAACGAAAGCAAGGAAAACCTTGTCAACAAAGAGTTTCTGGTGATACAACAAATCCGTGAAACCGGCAATTTGCCCGACCTCTACCCTCTTGTGGAGGCATATCGGGTGTCAAAATCTCAGCTTACCGAGCCAAATTACAAGGTGATATACATCCAAAACGAGTTAGAAAATGAATACGAACCTTTTCTGGAATACGCCAATGAAGTGGAAATCGACGGAATCCGATACATGATAAAACTTCGGCAATCGACCATAGAAGACGAAGATCTGATTCTCATCCTGGGTGTTTCTCTTTTTATCCTGATGTTGACGGCCTTGGGCATTTCCATGCTGACAACCCGAAAGCTGAACAAAACCGTCTGGAAGAATTTTGAAACAAACCTGGAACTTATTGAATATTATAACTTTACAGAAAATGCTACACTACCACTAGTAGATTCTAACATTGAGGAGTTCGACCGACTGAATCGCGTAATAAAAAAGCTGACCCAAAAATTAAAACATGATTATACACTCATGAAGGAGTTTACAGAAAATGCTTCCCATGAAATTCAAACGCCGCTGAGTGTCATTTTATTAAACCTGGAAGAACTCTTGCAACAAGACCTTTCTGAGGAGTCGTTTCATTTGGTTGCCTCCGCCATTCGCAGTGTGAAGCAGTTGTCTTCGCTCAACCGCAACCTAATTTTACTAACGAAGATAGAAAACAACCAGTTTTCGGGTCAACACTCAATTGTCCTAAATGCCATCATCAGGAAAACCATGGAAGAATACACGCCACTCATTGAATCGAAAAACATTCAGGTGAGTTTGACAGAAGCTTCTGACTTCGTAACACCCATCCATGAACAATTGGCCGAAATACTCATTGGAAATCTGATTTCCAACGCAATCAATCACAACCAACCCGATGGAACCATCGATATACAAATCTCCTCAAAAGAAATAAACATCTGTAATACTGGCACTTCCAACAACCTGACCAACAAAAATATTTTCGACCGGTTTACCAAAGGAAACTCCAAATCCTACGGTCTGGGACTGGCGCTTGTGAAAAATATTTGTGAAACGCACCATCTTTCCATACAGTATCACGCCGGCGAACGACATTGTTTTAGGATTCAACATCTATAGAAATCTATTGTAAAATGAAAACCTTATATACAACTTTCATGTTGTGCCTCTTTTTTACACAAATATTTGGTCAAAAACTAAACCTGACTTATTATGTGGAACAGGCGAAAGTACGGAGTCCGTTGATGAATCAAACCAACAACGACAGCAGGTTGTCGGCCATTGATTTACAACAAATTACCAACATACTCACCAAGCCTGAAGTAAATTTCGACCTGAGTATCCTTTTTGCCCCCATCGTATCCCACGACAACGACGTTTATCGGTTCCAATGGGTTTCCGAAGGAGCCAACAACTACTACGGCTACGATTTGGCCTCCACCGATGGCGGTCAGTATCAAGGCAGTGTGAGTGTTAGTCAGCCACTTTTCAACGGAAAACGAAAACAAGGCTATACCCAAAAAGCCAACCTTGCTCGGGAGCAAAACCAAAACACCCTGTTAATTACGGCTCACGAAATTGAGCAACTCGTTAACAACCAATACATCATCTGTTTAGGGGCTAAACAACAAAATGAAACGGCTAAAAAATTACTGAAAGACATAAAAAACCAACTTCCTGTATTGAAAAATCTGGTGAACCAAGCCATTTACAAACAAACCGATTTGATGCTATTAGAATTGGAATTGGACGAATACAAAACTGCCTGTCAGGTTTATCAATCTACTTATGAATCTAGCCTATACGACCTAAACTTGATTTGCGGAATCAACGATTCCATGCCTATTGATCTGGAGGATACCAGTTTTTTGATCCGTCCTGAAGAGGTGACGCCATCCGGGTTTTTGAGGTCCTTTACCCTCGACAGCCTCCATGTGGAAGCAGATCAGTCGTTGTTTGAGATGAAGTATTTGCCGGAACTTCACCTTTTCGCGCAAGCGGGGCTCAATGCGACCTATTTGCCAACTCCCGATCGACTGGGATTCAGCACGGGATTGACACTTTCATGGAATCTTTTTGATGGAAATCAACGTCAATTTCAGCGTGAAAAGTCCACCATCAGGCTTCAGAACATTCAATTCGACAAACAGTATTTCAAAAACCAAAACGAACAAATGAAGTCCAAACTTTTGCACCAAATTGGTTCATTACAAGCCAGACTTGCATTGGTGGAAAATCAGCTGAAACACTACGAGGAGCTTAAAGATGCTTATGGCCGGGAACTGATGTATGGCGAAGTTTCGATAATGGATTTGAAAAATCTGCTGAAGGACATGGCCGCTAAAAAGCAAGAAGCCAATGCTATTTACATGGAAAAACAAGCTTTAATCAACCTTTACAATTATTGGAATTTCTAAACTTTTGATCATGAAAAATACAACATATTTCCTGCTGACTGCCTCCATATTAATTTTGAGTAGTTGCACACAACCCGCCAAAACTCACGAGGATGAAGAAATATTACCACCGGTTTCAATTACAAACATTACCGTGGGCAACATCCAGAGCACCAAAGTTTTTAACGGGAGTACGCGATATCTGAAAAAAAATACCGTTACCTCCCCCATTTCCGGTTATGTGATCAAAGTGAACCATTCCTATGGCGATCATGTGAAAAAAAACGACGTGCTTTTTGAGATTCAAACCCGCGAGGGAATCGCTTTGGAAACCAATAAGCCGGGAAGTCATTCCATGGGGATCATCAAAATATTGGCACCGGCTGAGGGCATCATCACCGAACTTTTTTACCCCGATGCCGGGGGGTTCGTGGCCGAAGGCAGCACCTTATGCATCACGGTTGATCCTCAAAATCTGGTGATTCAGGCAGACATTCCATATAGCTATTCAACACTGACAGAAAAAGGAACTTCAGTTACCATCATACTTCCCGACAACAACCAATTTCCGGGTCATATCCTTCAATCGCTACCAATGGTTGACCAAACCAACCAAACCCTGAGCGTTTTAATTGCACCTCAAACTAAACGTTTGCTACCCGAAAACCTGAATTTGCTGGTTCAGTTTACCCACACAAACCTACAAACCAAGCTCTTACCTAAGTCGGCAGTGATGTGCGACGAAACACAAACTCATTTCTGGGTAATGAAAATCATTGACAAGGATATGGTCTCGCGATCATCCACATCCACAGGTTTTTCAAGTGATTCGATAAATATGGCCGTGCATGTGCCCGTATCAATCGGTATTTCAAACGACTCATTGGTGGAAATACTTTCTCCCACCCTCCAACCCACCGATCAGATCATCAACCGTGGGGCTTATGGTCTGGCCGACAGCACACAGGTATCAATCATCAACTGACATGGAAAAGTTCTTTATCAAATTTAAAAGCCCTGTGGCAGTGATGTTGCTGCTCATTCTGGTGGGCGGTGTATTTGCCTATCAGAACATGAAAACATCCTTGTTTCCGAATGTTACTTTCCCAAAAATTAAAATCATTGCCGATTTTGGGGAGCAACCGGTGGACAAAATGATGGCGGCCGTTACCAAGCCCCTTGAAAAAGCCATTAAAAGAGCAGAAACCATTCAGCTTATCCGAAGCACCACGAGCATGGGAACTTGTGAAATTTCGGCATTTATGGAATGGGGCAGCGATATCAACCTTGACAAACAGCAGATTGAGTCGCAAATAGCACAGGTACGCAACCAATTACCGTCTGACATTCAGATTACTGTAGAAAAAATGAACCCCTCCATACTTCCCGTGATGGGTTACTCGTTGCAATCGTCCATAAAAAATTTGGTTGAGTTGAAACTACTGGCTGAATATGTTGTAAAACCCTATCTGTTAAGGATATCCGGTGTGTCTTCAGTGGATGTCATTGGCGGGAAAGAAAAAGAATATCGCGTGGTATTGAACGAGGAACAAATGGCCATGTTGCATATTTGTCCTCAGGAAGCTTGTGATGCCCTTCGACAAACTGATTTTATCAAGTCGAACGGATATACCATAGACTACAACAGATTGTACCTAACCGTTACCGATGCCACCATCAAAAACAAACAAGAACTTGAAAATCTGGTATTGTTCAACAATGGCGTACGTAAAATTAAGGTGTGCGATTTGGCCAAAGTGGAAATTACCGAACGCGATGAGTACATCAAAATTAAGGCCGACGGTAAGGACATGCCCTTGGTGGCCGTATTGAAACAACCCAACAGCAATTTGATTGAGGTGGCAAGCGATGTGTCGGAACAGGTGATTGAATTGAACAAATTGCTGGCTCCCGACGTAAAACTTGTTCCTTACTACAATCAGTCAGAATTCGTCAACAGCAGCATTCGGAGCATCATCGACATCCTGCTGATGGGACTGTTGTTGGCCATTGTGGTGGTCATTATTTTTTTGCGTTCCATCAAATCGAGTGCTGTCATTCTCGTAACCATTCCCCTGACATTGGGATTAACCCTTATCGTGTTGAATTACATTGGTTTCGACTTCAACATCATGACCATTGGCGCCATAGCCGCAGCCATCGGGTTGATTATCGATGATGCCATCATCGTCATTGAGCAGATACACCGAACTCATGAAGAAAACCCTGAACGACCTCCATCACTTTTGGTTGGAAAAGCCATTCAATACCTGTTTCCGGCCATGGTAAGTTCCAGCTTGAGTACCATTGTCATCCTCATTCCTTTCGAATTGATGTCGGGGGTGGCAGGCGCCTATTTTAAGATTCTCACCGAAACCATGATGATCACACTCATCTGCTCGTTTTTGGTCACCTGGCTGGGGCTTCCCGTTCTCTATCTTCTGTTTTCAGGAAAGGGAAATACGAACCGTCACCAACCAGTTGAACACATAAAAAAACACGGATGGATTGGTTTTTTCATCAAACGACCATACATTGCTTTAACCATGGTATTGGCGCTCTCGGTTGGATTTTATTACATCATGCCACAACTGCCCACGGGGTTCCTTCCCGAAATGGATGAAGGCTCCATCGTACTCGATTTCAACTCACCTGCCGGAACCTCCCTGGAAGAAACCGACCGCATGTTAACGGATGTGGACTACATCATTGAATCTGTTCCTGAAGTCAAGACCTATTCGCGACGAACGGGTACCCAGATGGGGTTTTTCATCACCGAACCCAACCGGGGCGACTACCTGATCGAACTCTATGACAAACGAAACCGATCAACTGAAGAAGTAGCCGACGACATCAGACAACAAGTGGAAAAAACCGTCCCTGCACTGGAAGTGGACTTCGGACAAGTGATTACAGACATGTTGGGTGATTTAATGGCCAGCGTTCAACCCATTGAAATTAAAATATTTGGCGACAACCACGAAATACTCAAAACCCTGTCGAAACAAATTGCCGACAGCGTGAATCTGGTTCAAGGCACCGCCGACGTTTTTGATGGCATTGTGGTGGCCGGACCCATGGTCAAGATACTTCCTAGGGAGGGCAAATTGAAACAATTTGGCCTCTCAGCCGAAGAATTACAGATACAAGCAGAAACACACATGAGTGGGTTGGTGGTGGGTTCCATTCCGGAAATGGAACAATTGACCGATATCCGGGTAACCTATCCTGCTACCAATACCAAACCCATTGAGCAACTCAAAAACATCAAGATATGCACATCCAACCATGATTACCGTTACCTGAACGAGCTTTCTGATTTTAGCGTAAGTGAAGGAGTAGCCGAGATTGAAAGAGAAAACCTGCAAACCATGGGTGTGGTATCGGCACGACTCAACAACCGTGACTTGGGAAGCGTCATGAAAGATATCCAACAAAAACTGGCTACCATTGTACTGCCCCCAACCTATCAAATTGTTTACGGAGGTTCTTATGCCGAACAACAAAAATCCTTTGCTGAACTTCTCAGAATTTTATTGGCCGGAGGCTTACTGGTGTTTACCATGGTTTTGTTCATGTTCAAGAGCCTGAAACTCTCCCTGACGGTAATTTTCGTGAGTGTATTGGGCATTTCGGGGGGTATTGTTGCCCTTTACCTGACCAACACACCCCTGAATATTGGCAGTTATACAGGATTAATCATGATTGTGGGCATTATTGGTGAGAATTCCATTTTTACCATTCAGCAGTTTTTGTCGACATTGCCAAATAACTCCGTAACCGATGCCCTCAACTTCGCCATTTCATCACGTTTGCGCCCAAAACTGATGACTGCCTTTGGTGCCATCGTGGCCCTCACTCCCCTTGCCCTGGGCATTGGCACCGGCGCACAAATGCATCAACCATTGGCCATTGCAGTTATAGGAGGTTTGATTGTTGCGCTTCCTTTATTGCTCATTGTGTTGCCTTCGTTATTAAAGGTGATTTGGAAAAATGAAAAGTCGTGAAACCTTTTTAGGACAGCTTAAGTTAATAATATCCATTTATGGAAACAACTTGAATATTCCTTTAGAATCTACCTTTAAGTTTGCGTATAAATCTTTAAATAAATGACCATGAAAAATGTAATGTTAGCCATGTTGGTAATGACCTTTTTTAGTTTTTCAGCTTGCTGTCAGGCAGAAAAAGACGTGCCGGAAAAAGTGCAAAATGCCTTTTCACAAAAATTCCCTGATGCCTCCAAAGTGAAATGGGAAAAAGAAAACGACACCGAATGGGAAGCTGAGTTTAAACTGTACAAGGTGAAATATTCGGCCAACTTCGACAACGAAGGCAACTGGAAAGAAACCGAACATGCTGTAAAAATGAGTGAACTTCCTGAATTAGTGAAAGCCACCCTCGACAGTGAATTTGCCGACTTTAAAATTGAAGAAGCCGAAGTAAGCGAAACTGCCGACGGTACGTTCTACGAGTTTGAGTTGGAAAAAGGAAAAACCGAAATGGAAGTGACCATCGACACGCAGGGGAAAGTCGTAAAAAAGGAGCAGGAAAAAGAGGATGGTGAAGACAGAGATGAAGATTAACTCAACCAATCCTTTTAAAGTACAAAACCCGCAATGGATACAATCTGTTGCGGGTTTATACCTTTTATAAATTGAAGTTAGCACTACGCTGTTTGTGTATAATGCCGATATAGAATTGAAGAGGTTTCAGGAGCGAAGCGAACTTAATGCTCATTTCAATTCATATTCGGTATTACTTTTAAATTAGGGGTACATGAATATCACGTATGAAAAATCATTTGTCGTCTGAACCATTTCACTGTGCTCAAGAAATTTGGGGGAGCCAATAACTTGCGAATAGCTTACTCATTCACCATTTCATACCGGGTTCCGTTTGGCGGATCCACTTCTCGCATGATGTTGAGCATTCCTGTTTTTTCTGCAGGAGAGGCCTCCTTGTAGATATTGATAATTTCGTCGCGCTTGGTTTCAAGCATTACCTGCAGCAGGTAAAGCCCAGGTCGTTTATCGTAGGTTGATTTAAAATATTTCAATGATTTGGAAATTGTCTGACGCGCCATGGTGGCATTGGTGGCCATTTCGTCCATTCCTTTCAAATGATATTCGTAAAGAAACTTACGCATGTCTTCATAGGATGGGTTCATGAGGTTCTCAGCCAATGAATACCTGTTTTTGGGTCCTTCAAATCCCTGCCAACCGCGTTCGCCTGAACTTTGAGCTGCAGTAGCTACAGCTTGCGCTTTTTCGTAAAACTGAGTTCCGCCAAGCAGGCTAAAAGTGTCAAAATCAAGACCTAACATAATGTAGGCATAGTAGGCCAAAATGGAAGTCAGATTGTCGGTATAGGTTCCATCGGAATAGTCCATAGATTGATAGGGCACATACCTGAAGTGAATATCATTATCCACCAAATTCACCACGTCCGTATTGTAGTCGCTGCCATACACAGGTCGTTGAAGTACCAGGTTGAGGGTTCCGGTAAAGTCATCAGAACCAATAACTTCATTAATTGTGAACACCATGGTAAACTCAATTCGCTCCTCTATTTTAAAGTTATAAGACGACCAAATTTTATTGTTCATAAACTCGAACATGGAGGTTTTCATGGCAGTCCAAACCGATGGATCGATTCCTTGAATTTTTTGCGACTGCACCTGTATATTACCCAAAAATTCCTGAGCAACTCCCTGCTGAAGCACCAAAACCATGAACAATGCGACCAAAACTTTCTTCATCATTTCTCTATTTATTAAGCAACAGGATGGCTTGAACAATATCCTCGGCAACTTCCTTTTTGGATTTCAGGGGAAACTCACTTGTATTTCCATTTTTATCCATCAAGGTGATTTTATTGGTGGCATGTCCAAAACCTGCCCCTGCATCGTTGAGAGAATTTAAAACGATTAAATCCAGGTTTTTATTGTTGAGTTTTTGTCGGGCATGAACCAATTCGTCTTGGGTTTCCAAGGCAAATCCAATGAGCAATTGGTTGTCCTTTTTTGCTTTTCCCAACTGGAGAAGAATGTCAGTTGTGGGTTCTAACTGAATGCTTTCCGGTTGTGTTCCCTTTTTTATTTTCTGTTCGGCAACCTGTGATGGCCTGAAATCAGCCACAGCAGCGGCCATGACGGTGATGTCGGAAGTGGGAAAATGTGATGTACATGCCTCCAGCATTTGGTCAGCTGTTACCACGCGTGTGACATGGATACCGGTTTCTTCCACCACAACAGATGAAGGACCCATAACAAGCTCAACTTCTGCCCCTTGACGTGCCAATGATTTAGCCACTTCCACACCCATAAGCCCTGAACTGTGGTTACCAATAAACCTGACAGGATCGATGGGTTCGTAGGTTGGACCGGCTGTAACCAGACATTTTTTACCAAGAAGCGGGCTTTCTTTTCGAAAATAGCCCTGAATTAGTTCAAAAATAACTTCCGGTTCTTCCATTCGGCCAAAACCGCGCAATCCACTGGCCAACTCTCCTTGAGTAGGCTCAATGAGCTGATAACCATATTCCTGCAGTCGCTTAATATTGTCCTGAGTGGTAGGATGTTTGTACATATCCAAGTCCATGGCCGGTGCAAAAAACAAGGGACAACGCGCTGACAGTACAGTCGTAAGCAACAAATTGTCAGCTATTCCTGCCACCATTTTACCCATGGTGTTGGCCGAAACGGGTGCAATTAAATACAAATCAGCCCATAAACCTAGCTCCACATGGCTATGCCAGCTCCCATCGCCTTTGTCAAAAAAGTCGACCAGAACGGGACGTTCGGTAAGTGTGGACAAGGTAAGTGGTGTTACAAAATCTGCAGCCATATGGGTCATCAGCACCTGTACTTCGGCACCTGCTTTTTTGAGCAGCCGAATGATCAAAGGCACTTTGTACGCAGCAATGCTACCGGTAATACCAATTAATATTTTCTTACCTTTCAGCATTCGCTGTTTAGCTAAAGTCTTCTTTATGAGGATTTCTAAAATAAATTTGATCGTTCAAAAATTCATGAACGGCCAACAAAGTAGGCTTGGGTAAACCTTCATAAAAACGAGCGATTTCAATCTGTTCTCTGTTTTCAAAAACCTCTTCCAGGTTGTCGCTGGCGGGAGCAAACTCCGAAATTTTCTGATCCAATTCTACTTTAATGTCCGAACCAATTTGGTTGGCTCTTTTCGACAAAACTACTACGGTTTCGTAGATGTTTCCGGTATGATCGTAGAACCGATCTTTTTGCCGTGTTACTGCCGATGTTTCGGTTTTAACCTTTTTGTAATCCATGTATATTTCTAATTATTAGTTACTTAAATGCGCCATAGCCTTGTCGTTGTATTCCTGCGCTATGGGTAAAAATTCACTTTCAGGGTATAAATATCTCAAATTGTTGTAGGCTTCCACAGTTTTTTCATACCGCTCCTGCTTTTTGCTGTAAATACTTTTGTCGGCATACAAAAAGTAGGCTTTGGTGATACTAAAGAGTACTTCTTCCTTGTATTCCGTGTCCGGGAAATCTTCCACCAGGTTTTCAAAAGATGTAATGGCTGCCTGATATTCTTCCATCCGGAAATACAGTACCGCTATGTCGTAACTTTTTACTTCCAGTTTATCACGCAAATCATCCATCAACCGATTGGCTTCGCTTACCTTTGGGCTGGCCGGATACATGTCGATAAACGACTGTAACTCTTTCAATGCCAAATATGTATTGGTTTGATCGAGGGTGCTTCTGGGTGATTCGAGGTATTTGCAATAAGCCGACAAATAGGCTGATTCTTCAGCATGCTCACCACGCGGATACATTTGAACATATTGACCGTAATAGTAGCTGGCTATTTGGTAGTCACGCATTTGAAAATAGCAGTTGGCCGTGTAATATGTCAGCATTTCCCCTTTTTCGGTGCCACGATAGACAGCTCGGAGGATGTCAAAGAATTGCAATGCCTTATTAAAGTCGCCCTTTTCGTACAAATCAATACCCGTTTCGTACTTCATTTCATTATTACCTGATTTCAAGACCTTCTGCGGGCCATTGCATGAGGCGGTAATAATCAGAATACCAACGATTAAGGCGAAAAAACTATTCTTTTTAAACATGGGGCAAAATTAGTATAAATAATTGAAGTTCAAAACGCTTTTTCAGCAGGTGTGGTATATGAGTAAAATATTTTTTTTGAAATTATAAAAAATGTCCACACATTGCAAAGATGCACAGAAAGCAGCAATATACGCTATCAGGTGAATGTTAAAATACGCTAAAAAGGTCGCTATTTGCCAACGCAAAACAAATAAGGGCATTAATTCCAAAACACCTTGTACTGTGAAAGTAAATCCATACTTTTGCACCTAGTAATTTTAAAGACATAAAATATGGATGTTTTTGACAAATGTGTTGTAAACATGGGCCCGCTGGGTCAATATGCAAATCAATCTGAAGGATACTTCATGTTTCCCAAGCTGGAAGGCGAAATCTCCAACAGAATGAAGTTTATGGGAAAGGAGCGACTGGTTTGGAGTTTAAATAACTATCTGGGTCTTGCCAACCATCCTGATGTGCGAAAAGCAGATGCCGAAGGTGCCGCGCAATGGGGCCTGGCCTATCCTATGGGTGCCCGTATGATGTCAGGACAAACCAATCTCCACGAAGAATTGGAAAGAAATTTAGCCGAATTCGTGAAACGCGAATCGGCTTACCTACTCAACTACGGTTATCAGGGCATGGTTTCCATCATCAATGCCATCGTGGATAGAAAAGACGTGATTGTTTACGATTCGGAAGCTCACGCTTGTATAATCGATGGCATGCGCCTTCATTTTGGCAAACGCTTTGTCTATCCTCACAATAACATGGAGAATTTGGAAAAAGAACTCCAACGTGCTAACCGTATTGTTGAAAAAACCGGAGGTGGTATCATTGTGATTACCGAGGGAGTATATGGTATGGCAGGTGATTTGGGTAAGCTCGATCAGATTGTTGCCTTAAAAACCAAATACAATTTCCGTTTGTTTATTGATGATGCACATGGATTCGGAACCATGGGACCCACCGGAGCCGGTACCGATGAACATTTTGGTGTGCAGGATCAGGTTGACTTATATTTTGGCACTTTTGCCAAGTCCATGGCCGGAATTGGCGGCTTTGTTGCCGGTAAAAAAGAGGTGATTAAGTTCCTGAAATACAACATGAGGTCACAGATTTTTGCCAAATCACTGCCCATGCCCATGGTTGTTGGTGCTTTGAAACGTTTGGAAATGCTGCGCACCCAACCCGAACATCGCGAAAATCTTTGGAAAATTGTCAGAGCCCTGCAATCAGGATTGCGCGAACGCGGATTCAATCTGGGAGATGCCAATTCCCCCGTTACTCCCGTTATTCTCAATGGTGGCGTGCCCGAAGCCACACAAATAACTTTTGATTTACGCGAAAACTACAACATCTTTTGCTCTATCGTGGCTTATCCGGTTATTCCCAAAGGCATGATTTTGTTACGCTTAATTCCAACAGCCATTCATACTTTGGAAGATGTGGAATACACCATCAAAGCCTTTGAGGAGGTGAAGTACAAGCTCGAGAACAACCATTACGCCAACGAGTTCAAAGAGCAGACAGCTTAATTAAAATTTACACCATACCGGGCAGGCTGGCTGTCCGGTTTTTTTTTATGAAGCCCAATAAAACCCTTACCAAAAGGAACTTTTGGATTATTGCCACCAATTCAACTGCCTGTTATGTGCTGGCTTTCTTGTTTGTGTTTTACATTAATCATTTTGTCAATATTTTTACCAGCGGCATGTTCGGTTATCCGGTTAGCTTCGATTGGGACATCATTTTCTACCACATTGAACCTTATCAGTGGACACACGATTCTGTAAAACTTATATATAGTGCCGGTCCGCTCCTTATTCTTTTGGTTGGTTTGATTTCGTTGATTGGTTTTTATTCGCTCATAGAAGAAACTGCACGTATCAAGACTTTTTTTCTATGGCTCACGCTTCATGCGCTCAACTTCTTTTTTGGCGGATTGCTCATTGGAAATGTCTTTAAAAAGGGTATTGGTCACGTTTTCAACTGGATGTATTTCACCGACACCTCAAAAATGCTCGTTGCGATGGTGGGCTTTTTTGGCTTGTTGGCTACGGCTTTTTTTATGGCTAAACCGGTGGCTATTTCTGCCAACAGCTATTTCAAAAAACTCGACGAGAAAAACTTTCCCTTCTTTTTTACGGCTCAAATTATTGTTCCATTCATTGCAGGTACACTAATCTATATGGCCTACTTCATGCCCCGAATCTTATTTCAGGAAGCCTATTCCTGGATAAGTCTTGGCGTACTTCTGGTCATTATATTTGGGCGCGTCAATTATATGGAAACCCTCTATTTCGACGAAGAAGACCGATATATTGCTTTATCAAAAATAATCGTGTTTACTACCCTTATCATCGTGGTGCTGATGCGACTTATCTTGAGTAGAGAATACCTGGTTGAGTGGTAGTTAGTCTTTGTATGAAGCATAAGAATTACAGATGCTTTCGCACTGGTACCAATTACCTGATACTAATTTTCCTACTCAGTTGCTCATTGCCCGATCTGGCATTCACCAAATAAACTCCTTCACGAAGTTGGCTTACCGGAATGATTAACTTATTTTCAGAGGTTAATTCCTGATAAATAACCCTCCCAACCATGTCTATCATAGTTACCGTAGTTGGCTGGCCGCTGAGTTCTACTGTCAAGAAATCTTTTGCAGGATTTGGATAGATCACAAATCTCTTTTCGTTGGTGTTGACGAATCCCACATTGGAATCACAGGAAACAATGGCTTTCCATCCCGAGCGAACCTCACTGTTGTCAGAGAAAAAATGAACCGTAAGTGCTCCGGTTGCATCACTTGAGCGGACAATTCCTGGAGAGTTGGTTCCGCAATATTTTCCAA
Organism: Bacteroidales bacterium; assembly: GCA_963676875.1. Classification (GTDB taxonomy): domain Bacteria; phylum Bacteroidota; class Bacteroidia; order Bacteroidales; family F082; genus UBA6244. The sequence continues at coordinate 3,973,462 of OY781436.1, read as the reverse complement.
GCGAAGGGAAACTTGCATCAGGACCATTGAAAAACTCCAGAAAATCGTAATCACAATTGGCTTCGTCTTCCAATTTAAATTCCAGAAACTCCATCATAATCACTTTGTTATCCTCTCCGGGAAAGAAGGTAAAAGTGTCATCCTGATTATTTTCATAAGGATCGAACTCTCCTCCTTCATCGAAAAATAATGCCCTGCAGGTAGTGGCATTTCCGTCGGACATCTCATAGGATTCGTATACCAGGATGTAGTCTTCCTTGATCTGTGTGTCTGAATCGCCATTCATGTCGCTTACAATGAGTTTTACATCATAGGTACCGGGGGTGCTATAAACAATACCCATAGGGTTTTCCGACACAGACGTGGGCGGTGTACCACCCTCGAATGTCCAATTCCATGAAATAATATCTCCCCCAAAACTTTCATCGATAAAGGCAATGGGTGAGTTAACACCAATAATGGTGCGGGATGCGTGGAATTCGGCACTCAAACCGATGATGGGTTCCAACTGAATGTTCATGGGGGTTTTTTGCCGGTCAAATACAGGTATTAAAGTAACCGTTTTGGGATAGTATCCTGTTGTAGAATAAGTTACATTATACCCTCCGGATTTTAAATAACGGTGATAATCACCAACAGGCAAATTAGAATAAACCCATGAATTGTTGTTGTCGTGGTTGTTGATATACATCTTGGCTTCGATGGGTTCTCCGGTTATTTTATCGGTAATCACACCACTTACTCCAAAAATGGATTGTTCCATAAAGTTGAGCAAAGAGCGGTAATTGTATTCCCAAAAATTGGGCAACTGACTGGCGCTAGGTGTTTTTTGGGAGCTAATTTCCATGGTAACTTCACGACAATACTCGAAATAGTTCATGTAATCCTGCCGACAGCCAGAGGTGGTGTACCAGGCGTAACCATTGGTGATACCGTTATTCAGGTCGGTTAAATATCCTGATGGGGAATGAGCATGAACAGTATCGGCATATTCGCGGCAAACATATATCCACCAATCGTTATCGGCATGTAGTTGTTGCCAGGTGTCCCAGGGATAGTTAAGCACCTCGGCACCTCCGTGGAAATTGGCCGACATGTTCAGATGATGATTGGCGGCAAAATCCATAAATGCCAATGTTTCAACTTGATATTCATTACCATCCGGGTGTGGTCCATCTTCCGGGTCGGCATAATTCCTGTTTAAGTCAACGCCCAGAGCATTGGCTCTGGTGGCGCCATAAACGGTGTTGTTTCCTGCGGCAAAAGTGCCATCGGGATTGGCTAGAGGATTGATCCAGATATCAACGTTGTCCACCAAATTGGTTACCTTGTCGTTAACTCCGTAATTGGTGAGCAAATAATCTATCAACCTCAGCATCAATACATATCCGGTAACTTCATCACCATGCATGGTAGAAGTGTACATGAATTCCGGCTCATTTACTTCCTGCCCCAGGTTGTTGTTGATATGAATAAACAACAGGGCACGACCTTCGTTGGTGGTACCAATATTCACCAATTCACAGAGATCGGGGTAGTCAGCAGCAAATTGATTCATCATGGTGACGTAGGCATCGTAGGTGGGGTAATAATCCCAGTCGTTGGTGTTCCTATCAGGTATTACCGACTTCATCACAGGCTTTTGCAGCATGGATGGCGGAGTCAGTTGTTGATAATCGATACCCAATTGAAGAAAATTTTCAAACTCACGGGCATTGGCATAGGCGACCACTTCATTGCCGGTCACCTTATCAATGGAAATCATTTTGGGTAAAGCTGCCAGTGTTTTGGTACTGGCATTTTCAACTGAGAAACTAAAAACGATTTCATTTCTATCGTCAAATAACTGGTTTTGTGCTGTTTGAGAAAAACCACTTGCGTAAATCAACACAAAGGTCAAAAATAGGGTAACGATTTTCTTCATTTTAAAATATTTCAAGTTTCAATCTATTCATATCGACAAGAGCAGGCTGATATCCGTTGCAACGACAAACGATTTTATGAAAAGTACTGCTTCAAGTCATCAAAAATTTCTTGTTTTACGGGAACCATGGGAAGTCGGAGGTAATTTTCCACGATGCCTCGAATACTCAATGCTGCTTTAATACCCGCCGGGTTTCCGTCGGCAAACAACAAATCGATTACAGGCAGCATCTGGTTGTGTAACATGCGTGCTTCGTCCATTTTTCCCTGCATTGAAAAATTCACCATTTGCGAAAACTCCGCAGGCAACACATTGGCTACCACCGAAATAACACCATCTGCACCCAAAGCCATCATGGGAAAAGTGAGGGCATCATCACCCGAAAGCACAGCGAATCCTTCAGGTTTAAGGCGTAGTATTTCCATGATCTGCGACATATTTCCGGAAGCCTCTTTCACGGCAATGATATTTTCAAAACGGTTGGCCAGTTCCAGGGTAGTTTCGGCAGATAGATTGGAACTGGTTCGTCCGGGAACATTGTAGAGTATTATGGGAACAGGCGATGCCTCTGCAATGGCCGAAAAATGCGCCAGTAATCCACGCTGATTGGGCTTGTTATAATAAGGTGCCACCGACAAGATGGCATCAACTCCATTGAAATCGGTGGTTATTATCTGATCGAGGATGGCCTGTGTGTTGTTGCCACCCAATCCCATCACCAAGGGCAACCGACCCACCACACGAGATTTCACAAAATCCATCACATCCGATTTTTCATGTGCGGTGAGGGTAACCGCTTCGCTGGTGGTTCCCAGCGCCACGATAAAATCCACACCTCCGTCCATGAGGTGGTTGAGCAGATTATCCAAAGCGGTATAATCAACACATCCATCTGAATTGAAAGGTGTTACAATGGCTACACCGGTTCCTTTTATATGTTTTTCCATCATGTTTGAATTTTTAAGTTGATCAAATATTCCATTAACTGTGTTAAATTTCGCTGTAAATTTTTGTCGTCAGGTACTACGCGCAACGTCACCTGATAACCGGGATTGTCCTCATGAACAGCTATTCCGGCTTTAAAACGTGCCGACAATTGGTTAATTAACTGGTTGAACAAAGGATGTTGATCCTCGGACAAACCAACGAGCAAGTCAGCAGGTTTGTTGCCTACATGTTCGTGTATCCGACCAGACAATTTTCCCGTGAAGGTAAAATCCCGCCAGGTCAAAAGTAAGATTTCTTTTTCATGGGTCACCGGTGATACATCTTTTGAACTGAATGCCAATATTTTTAACGTACCGAACATGTTTCGCGAAAGCACGGCCAATTGGTTGATGTCTTCCCAAGGTGTTGCTTCATCCACCGAAACCAAAATGATTACCGACCATTGCCCCTTCTCCGTTGTTGGAAATTTCGGCACCCGGGTTTTTGCCTTGCTCCATCGAATGAACAAGGTTTGAAAGGGTTGTATCAGCAATTGTTTTATTGGCAAAATCTAAACTCTTATTTGGTGGGTAAAAATAACAAGAAAATAACAACCCAACGTACATTCTGGCTACCTTTGTGGGAAATAATAATTGCACCATTGATTAAAGTAACATTCTTAGGTTCAGGAACTTCGCAAGGAGTGCCCGTGGTAGCTTGTCCGTGTGAGGTATGCCGTTCGGCAGATTCGAGAGACCACAGGCTACGCGCATCGGTACTTATTGAAACCAACGGACAGGTGTTGCTCATAGATGCTGGCCCCGATTTCAGGTACCAGATGCTTCGGGAAAAAGTAACCAAACTCGACGCCATCCTCATTACCCACTCACATCGCGACCATATTGCCGGACTGGATGATGTACGTTCGTTCAACTACCTATTTCGCCAACCCATGGCCATTTACGCTTCCGAAAACGACCAAGCTGAAATCAAACAAGAGTTTTCGTATGCTTTTGGCACAGAGCGTCATCCCGGTTTACCGCAATACAACTTACATACCATCGACGACCAACCCTTTTTCATTGGTTCCACACCCATCATTCCCCTGAGTGCCTTGCACCGCAGCATGGAAGTATATGGTTTCAGAATCGGCGATTTTGCCTACATCACCGACACCAACTACATTCCGCCCTCCACCCTGGCATTGCTCGACGGCGTAAAATACATGGTGATAGGAGCCGTTCGCAAGGAGCCACATGTTAGTCACTACCATTTGGCACAAGCCGTGAAAGTGATGGAATTTATCCATCCCGAGGTGGGTTACATCACCCATTTGAGCCACCTGATGGGCTTTCACAGCGAAGTGGAACAGGAATTACCTCCCCAAATCCGTCTGGCCTATGATGGACTAAAGCTGGAGTTGTAAGGCGGCGTTAAAAGAGAAAGAAACGAAGCAGACATAAGAATGCAATTGGGATTGATTTTGGATCAGCAATCCTGGAATTTCATAAACAGTTGAGCGGTTGAACACGAAAAGGTGAAAATGAGTATATTTGATGGCTGCTAAATTCAAAATATGAACCGAACCCTGATTCATTTGTTTTCGCGTAGCTTGATTTGCAATAAGTTGTGCTGTAAATCGATTGTAGTCAAGTGTGAAATATATTGGGATGGGGTAGGTATGGCGGATAGATTGGGTTTATATAGGAAATAAAAAGCTGTGAGCAGAACAGATAGAATTATCGGAATTTATAGAATTACGAACTTGCAAAATGACAAGTTTTATATCGGACAATCAAGAAACATTTTTCAAAGGTGGAAACAACACACATCATTTCTGCCTGAGAATTTTCCAACCAGTAGAATTCGTGCTGCCTTTAATAAATACGGGCTGAATAAAGTTGTTCATAAGGAGGGAACCTATGGTAACTTTAAATTTGAAATTCTTGAGTTTTGCGAAGAATCAGAACTGTTACAAAAGGAACAAGAATACATTGAAAAACTTAAACCACAATACAATTGTTCTTTGTTAACTCCAGGAGATTATTATCGAGGGAATCACAGAAATGCAGGAGAAAAAAAAATCTGGATACAATATCATAACTATGACGATGAAAAAGCATACCCCTCACAAGAATCTATCGACAGCACAGAAGACTATCTTTTAACTGATTGCACTCACTATATTTCATCTAGAAAACGAAGTTTACTTTACACAAAAGGAGATACAATTTATTTAGTACTTGGAAAGACATTCTCTAAAGCTAAAAGGTATTTCTTATGGACTAAAACGATTGTAGAAGAAATTGACTTTTTAGTAGATGAGGAACTTGTTTATAATGCATTTGGTAAACAAAGTTTCATTAACCCTCCCCAATACTTGAATAATATTGAAGGCTTTAAAGAATTCAGAATTAAAACTGGGAATTTTGGACTCGGACTAATTAATATCTCAAATTGGACCTTTACAGAGACTCTTGAAGAAATAGCTCACAAAAATGTTAAGCGAAATAGCGATAATTTAACGTACAAAAATTATATTCACTTATTTGAAACGAATAACAACCTCTAACACTGCATAATAATATAAGGCTAATTTAGGCTAACAATCAGGTTTATATATTCAAATAACAATTGATGTGATCAGAATGATTCATAGTCGAGAATCGCTACAAAAGTATATAATACACGTAATAGACAAGATGAAATGAACAGCAAATTAAATGAAACATATACTGACAGAAAAAGATATTAAGGAATTAAAATATCAGTGCAGAATGGGATATGTCATACCTCTGATGCTTTTTATTCTTGGGACTTTTATAGGAGGAGCGATTTACGAATTGAACTTTAATGCAAACTCAAGTGGGTTAAATTTAAAAATCGACTTAATAATTGCTCTTGGAATTCTTATCATATCCTTTCTTGTTAGTCATTTAATGAATAATAAGTTGTATTCAGACATTAGAAACAATGAAAAAATATCTGAAACAAAAATAATACAGAGAAAATTTGCCAAAATAGATTATGAAGCGGGTAGTGGAAATATGACAACCCTTCCTCACAATAATCCAATGAAAGAATTTACCCGATATGATTTAATCATTGATAACACAAAATATAGGATTGATAAAGAACTATTTGATAAATGTTCTGACGGAGATGAAGTATTATTTTTCTATGCACCGAAAAGTAAATATTTGTTGGGTATTGAGAAAAAGTAGTAAAATCTGGTTCCAATCGAGTAAACGGCTAACAGACAAATGTATGTCACTTCGCCTCTATCAACACCTCCAATGACCATCGGGAGTACGGGTCTTGTATTAGCCCCGTAACAAATCGGACATGGTTACCAATAAAAAACAGTAATCATGAACTCAAAAATGGAAAAGAGAAAATTCAGAAAAGATGAGAAGTTTTAAATTTCAAAGAGGCTTCAGAGGCGGTGATTATAAACCAAATGCAGAATAGTAAATGGAACAGTTGAAACAATGGCCATTATTGGTAGGCAGGATTTAAACAAAATCCCATAATTGGTTTAAGTGTTGCCAGAAACGCCAGGCAAACGCAAAGTATAACGTTACTTAAAACTTTTCACCCCCAACATCACCATTTCCGCATGTCACAGGGTAATAAGCCATCGATATAACTCCAAAAACCAACCTACCTAATAATAATCTCCGTCCTACGGTTTAGTGCCCTTCCGGCTTCTGTTTCATTGGTGGCTATGGGTTGCGAATCGCCCACGCCATAGGCATTCATTCGTTTGGAAGATATGCCTTGGTTTAGTAAGTAATTTCGAACAGATACAGCCCGTTTCTCCGACAGCATTTTGTTGAAATCCTCAACTCCAATGCTGTCCGTATGACCCACAATGTCCACCTTTATCTGTGGATTTTCCGTGAGCAATGCACTCAGCTTTTTCAATTCGGCAAAGGAAGTCGGCAACAAAGTATCGCTGTTGAAATTGAAATTTACATGATACAGATTCAGTGATGCACCCGGCACGATGGGCGCTAAGGCATAGGTTTTTTCAATGGGTTTTTCGGTGACGTGATCTTCGGGTAAAAATGCCTGAGAATAAAACAGATAACCCTTCTTGGAAATATTAAATAAGTAAGGGATATCGGGGTTTAGGACGACCAAAAATTCTCCCGTAAGGGAATCTGAATAAATCATTTGTTGCTGAATTCCATCAGATAATCCGGTGATCTCCAGCTCCGCTTTCAAAGGTCTGTGGGTAAGGCTGTCAATCACTGTTCCGGCCAAAAGCAACACGGGTTGGGGAGCCAACTCCGTAGGCATGTCAAAATTCCAAACGTCCATTCCTCCTCGACCTCCGGTGCGGTCGGATGAAATCCATCCCTGGCGACCTTGCAGTCCTACAAACACGTTTAAATCATTGGCGGGAGAGTTGAGTGGCACGCCCAAATTGGTTACTTTCCCCCATTTTCCGGTGCTATCCAGATGTGCCACAAACAAATCGAAACCACCCAGACCGGGATGCCCGTTGGATGAAAAATACAATGTTTGTCCATCGCCATGGATAAATGGCGCCATTTCGTCCCCTTCGGTATTGATGCTATCTCCCAAATTAACAGGCGACATCCAACCTTTTCCAGATTGATAAACTGTTTTCCAGAGGTCCGCTCCTCCCCTTCCACCCGATCGTTTTGATGAAAAGTAGATGGTTCGGCCATCGGCAGAAATCACGGGTTGGGATTCCCAGCCGGAGGTGTTGATTTGTCGGTTAAAACTCCTGGGTTCCATCCATTGGTTGCCTAGTCGGTTGGAATAATACAAATCGCAACTTCCCTGACCGGTAGGCCAATAACACCCTGTAAACAACATACTTCTGCCATCGGCACTCATACTCATGCCTCCCACATTGTAGCCGTTAAGCCACGGTATATCCATCAATTCGGGTTTTATCCAGGAAGAATCGTCAAGGGTGGACACAAAAAAACGTTCCTCAAACAAAGGTTGGTTCTGTTGACTTACTTCACGGTTGCTTTTTCGCGTAATGACCAATCGATTCTCCTCTGCATTGGAAAAATTAATGTATTCATCTTCAGGAGAATTGAAGTTGTCGCCCATGTTCTGCATGCGAATATTCATCGGATTATCAACAAGCTGCATGGCCAGCTGCGATTGTTGCAACGCCCTTTGCACACCCATCATTGCCATGGAGTCCAATTCGGCTTGTTGTAAGTATTTGGTAAAATACCTCGATGAGAGTGCGTAATTGCCTTGGTTGTAGGCCAAATTTCCCATGGTAAAATACATCTGAGGAAACGAAAGGGAGTCGATTGTCACGGCTTTTTGGTAAGCAGATAAAGCCAGTTCCGGCCTTTTATCCTGTTGAAAAAGGTCGCCTTTCAGCATCCATGCACCCGCCAAAAGGCTATCATATTTTAAGGCTTTATTTAAATATATGGCCGCTTCATATGAATTCCTGCGCTGAAAAAGTTCTACGGCCTCATCCAGGTATTTCATGGCTTTCTTCGTACGCTTGGGGAGTTCCTTATACTGCGACTGAACAGTAAGAGAAAATGCAAAAGTCATAAAAAGACCCACAAAAACACTAATGGCATGATGGGTATGAAGATGAAAATGGGTCATTCTGGATCAACAATTTTTAAAATATGATTTTTCAACAGTTGGTTTCAATACTTCCAATTTTTGCAGCGAAGGTATATTAATTCGGGCTTTTTTGCGTTTGTTTAACAGGCAATTTGTTAATAAAATGTCAAAGGACGTCCTAACGGCCCTTTTTCATTGGTTACATTTACTGACTTATAAGAAATTCGCACCCATGAAGATAATACCTCTGATTTCCATTTCGTTACCCCTTATTTTTTTGATGGGCATCAAGATGAATGCACAGGAAACTGTGTACCGAATGCCTCCATCGGAAACCTACCGAAATGCCCAAACACTTTTTGAATCGCAAAACTACGGCGCAGCAAGGCAGATGTTTGTCAAAGCCATGGCCGAAGAAGAAACTCAACAAGGCGCCAATTACGAAAATGCGGCATACTACAACATTATTTGTGCTGTAGAACTTCGTGATAAGGATGCCTACAACATGGCTCTGGAATATGCCGCAACCTATCCCGAAAGTGCCTGGATACCATCCATCAAGTTTGAATTGGGCAGCCTACTGTTCAAGGACAAAAAATATGACGAAACGCTGGACATGCTCCGTCAGGTTTCACCCGGCCAATTGACGCAGGAAAAACGAATTGAATACTATTACCAGCTTGGTTACTGCGAAATGAAGCTGAACAACTATGACCGTGCCATCGGTAATTTTGAAAAAATAACTGACTCAAGAACCGAATACGGACGCGCCGCCAATTATTATTATGCCCACCTTCAATACATGAAAGGCAACTACGATGAGGCGCTGAAAGGATTTAAGGCCATCGAAAACGACCGCAAGTTTAAAAAATACGTACCCAACTACCTGATGCACATTTATTATGTGCAAGGCCAGTTTGAGAAAGTAGTTGATGAGGGAAAAAATTACTTCAATACAGCCAGAAGCACCACCAAAGCTGAGCTGGGGCGCCTTCTTGGCAATGCCTATTACAATTTGCAGGATTACGAACAAGCCCTGAAATATTACGATTATTACGAAAACGGCGGTCGTGCCGAACAAAGTCCCGGCGAGCAATACCGGATTGGTTACTGCAAGTTCAAAAACGAAAAATACAAGGAAGCCATCGGTAATTTTCAGGAAGCCACCAAAGAAGGCGGAACCATGGAACAAAATGCGTGGTATCACTTGGGCTTTTGCTATCTCAACTCCGACCAAGAAAAATTTGCTCAAAATGCCTTTTTGAAAGCATATAAGTTGAAAAGTAACCCACAAGTAACAACAGACGCACTGTTCAACTACGTAAAAACCACCATCGATATGGGTGGAGACCCCTACAACGACCCCGTAGCTACCATCGAAGAATTTCTAAAAGAGAACCCAAATTCTTCCGAGAGGAATACTGCTTACGGATTACTTTCTGAACTTTACCTGAGCAGCAGAAATTATAATGCAGCCATCAAGTCCATCGAAAATACATCCAATCCCAACAAACAGCTCCAAAAAGTATATCAGCAAATAACCTATAATCAAGGTATTGAGCATTTCAACCGGGGAGCCTATCAGGATGCCATCGATTATTTTGAAAAGTCGCAAACCTACCCTATCGATGGGAAATTAATGGCTTTGAGTACCTTTTGGCAAGGAGATGCTTATTACCGCACCAAGCAGTACAAGCTGTCGAAGCGGAAATTCTCTTCCTTCATGCAACTCCGGGATGCCCGCAAAACCGACCTGATTCCTGTGTCGAGATACAACATGGCCTATTCGGCATTCAACCAAAAAGACTATTCTACTGCCATCAATCAATTTGAAAAATTTCTTTCATCCAACCCAACACAAAAGGGACTGGTAACGGATGCATGGTTGCGTTTGGCCGACAGCTATTTTATTCTAAAACAGTACAATACAGCCATGCAGTGGTACCAAAAAGTAATAAACAATTCAGGTCAGGATGCGGACTATGCTTTGTACCAATTGGCTGCATGTTATGGCTCTTCGGGCAATTTTAAACAAAAAACCTCCACACTCACCAGCCTCACCGAACGCTACAAAAACTCTAAATATTACGGTGATGCCTTATATGAAATTGCCTCCACCTATCTGATTATGAACGACCAAAAGCTGGCCATCAACTATTTCAACCGATTGGTCAAACAAAAGCCTAATAGTCATTTGGCCAAAAAAGCCCTGGTAAAAATGGGGTTTGTTTATTACAAAAACAACCAGTTCAACGAGGCCATTCAGGTACTCAAACAGGTTGTCGACCGCTATCCGGCCTCACTGGAAGCCAAGGAAGCCCTCAACACCTTGCAAAGCATTTACATGGATATGGGCAAGGTGGATCAGTATTTTGCTTATGCCAAAAGTCTTGATTTCATCCAGATTTCCACCAGTCAGGAAGATTCGCTCACCTTTATTACCGGCGAAAATTATTACATCAATCAAGATTGTGCCAACACCATTCCCGCCCTCAACAGATACCTCCAATCCTATCCCACCGGCGGATTTATTCTGCCCAGTTATCACTACCTCACCGAGTGTTACGAAAAAATGGGCAATGAGGCCGCTGCATTGGACATTTATGAAAAAATTGTTGCCCTGCCGGAAAATCAATATACCGGAACCGCCCTTCTGAAGACAGCCAGAAAAGCCTTTGAAACAGGAGACTATGGCAAATCGCAGCAATATTATACCCGTTTGTCGGAAATGGAAGACTTATCCAACCTCAAACGCGAATCGCTGGACGGAATCATGCAAAGTGCATTCTTAAATGGGGATTACAAATCAGCTAAAAAAGCAGCTTCACAGCTCTTGATGACTGAAAATGTTGACACCCAACAAATCATCAACGCTCACTATCTGCTGGCCAAAATAGCCATGATGGACAACAATTCAAACCTGGCACTCAAAGAATTTGGCATTACATCCAACCTTTCCACCGGAGAAAAAGGAGCTGAAGCCAAATACTATGAGGCATTGCTTACCTATCGTGCAAATAAGCTGGAAGATGCTGAAAACATGGTGTATGAACTATCGGAAAAATATCCTTCCTACGATTACTGGATTGCCAAAGCATTTATTTTGCTTGCCGACATTTATGTGGGTCGTGGCGACACCTTTCAAGCCGAACAAACCCTGCAGAGTGTTGTAGAAAATTATCAAGGTGACGACCTGAAAAAGGTGGCTGCTGAAAAACTTGAAAGATTAAAGGAATTCAGTGCCTCACAACAAAATGATTCTGAAATTGAAAATCTTGAAGAAAATGATGAAGATACCAAATAATTTTATCCAAAAATCATGTCTTTTTCTGGCGTTGTTTCCCCTATCGATGGTTGCTCAGCAAACCGACCAAACCGATAAACACCACGAAGAAGTAACCATTATAGGCACCTTCGATCCCTCTATCAATGAAGCCTTTAAAATTAACCTCAAACCAGAGCAAGAAATAGATGTTAACGAAAAACCGGTATTTGAATATACCGCCCTCGACATCATTCACCCCACCGAAATTGTTAGTGATCCCATTACCCCCATCTCCATCAACCCCGGGAAACGCGTAACCATCTACAACAATACTTTGCTGGCGGGGATGGGCAGCCTACTCACCCCTTACCTCGAGTTTTTTCACTCACAAGGCCAACGAAACCAATACCGATTCAATGCTCATGTACAACATATTTCGTCCTTTCATAACATCAAGGATTATGCAAAAAGTCCGTATACCCAATCGGGTCTTGACCTAGAAGTGGCCAAATACATGAATTCGCATATTCTTTCATCTTCAGTGGCTTACCAACTGAATACCAACAGGTATTACGGTTACAAACCCGATGATTTTCCCACCTACCAACCAAGCGACGACCAAATCAAACAGGCATTCAATTTGATTGAAGCCAAAGTTGGTCTGGCAAGCAACTACAAAAACAACAAAAAGCTGCATCATGAGATCAATGTGGGAGCCTACTACTATTTCGACAAACACAAATCGTCCGAAACGCATGCCAACCTAGACTTTAACGCCTACAAGGAATACGAACTCACCGACCTGCTCGATTACCAGCAGTTGGGCTTGTCAGGAAATGTGAGTTATTACGGTTCTTCCGATAGCATCAATTCAGCCAATTCCACACTGATCACTGCCATGCCCTATTTCAAAGGCAACTACAGTATGTTTAATTTTACCGTAGGACTTCAGTTTAATTTTTTAAATTCCAACTCATTCGACTTTTATTTCTATCCCGTGCTCCATGCGTCAGCTCACTTGATAGATGAATCGCTTACCGCTTTCGCAGGAATAGATGGAAATGTAGAATACAATGGTTATCGGAAATTAACCACTGAAAATCCATGGCTCAAACCCGATGCCGCCAAAGGTTGGGATAGAGGTATGCGCATATTTGCAGGATTTCGTGGCAATGTAAGTCATCAAGTCAATTACAGCATTCAGGGAACCTGGAAAAAATTTAACAACCTCTATTTCTTCATCAACCAACAGGACTCACCATCGGTATTTACGTTTAAACCTCAAAACCAGTTTTTTACGGTTTTCGACAAGGGCAGCAGAATCGGGGTGGATGCAGAAGTCACCTACACCATTCAAAAAAACGTAAAAGCTTGGGTGGGAGGTCATTTACATAAGTATACACTCGATTCATTGGACCAGCCTTACCACAAACCTTTAAGCGAATTTGAACTGGGTGTTTCTTTTACCCTCAAGGAAAAAATTACCTTCGAAACAGAACTCTTCGGCAGTGGCAAAAGGTATGCATTGGATGTGGTTTCGCTTCCGGAAACGGAAATTCTACTCGACCCATACGTGGATTTGAACCTTAGCATCAACTACCAACTTACCGACCAATTTGCTGTTTGGCTGAGTGGAACCAATTTGCTCAACAACCAATACCAGCGCTATTATCAGTATCCGGTTCAAGGGTGGCAGGTGATGGGAGGAATCACTTACAAATTCTAAATCGGCAACACAACAACAGCTAATTTATTTTTTGGTTAATATCTTCGTAAGATATTGATTTATTGCATATTTAATGTAATAAAAAAAACAAGTTTTCATGGGTTTTAGTTGACTTGTAAATGGCATTTTTTGTTAACTTTGCACACCTATTAATATACCAGGAAAAGTCGAATACGAATATGACAGAAGAAGAAAAAATCACAAATAACGCAGCCCATTATACGGCTGACAACATTCAGGTACTGGAAGGTCTGGAAGCAGTAAGGAAACGCCCGGCCATGTACATTGGCGATGTAAACATGAAAGGTTTGCACCACTTGGTTTATGAAGTGGTTGACAACTCCATTGATGAGGCGCTTGGAGGATATTGCGATACCATTGATGTAATTATCCACGAAGACAACAGCATTGAAGTAAGCGACAATGGACGTGGTATTCCCACCGGTTTGCACGAGAAAGAAAACAAATCGGCTTTGGAAGTCGTAATGACCGTTTTGCATGCCGGAGGAAAATTCGACAAAGGTTCGTATAAGGTTTCCGGAGGATTGCATGGCGTTGGTGTAAGTTGCGTTAACGCCTTATCATCCAAACTGGTAGCTACCATTTACCGTGAAGGTAAAATTTTTCAACAAGAGTATTCCATCGGAAGGCCATTGGCACCGGTTGAAGTAGTTGGAGAATCGAAAAAATCAGGGACTACTATCCACTTTTTGCCCGACAGCAGTATTTTCCTGGTAACCAAGTACGATTTTAGCATTCTGGCTGCCCGCTTGCGCGAACTGGCTTTCCTGAATAAAGGTATTAAGTTGAGTCTCGTTGACAAAAGAGAAACCGACGAAAATGGGGAATTCCTGAAGGAACAGTTTTTTTCGGAAAACGGACTGAGTGATTTTATCAGCTACCTGGATGAAAACCGAGAGCACCTGATTCAGGAACCCATTAGCATTGAAGGTGAGAAAAATGGCGTTCCCGTTGAAGTGAGTATGCAATACAACACCTCCTTTTCGGAAAACGTTCACGCCTACGTTAACAATATCAATACCATTGAGGGAGGTACACACCTTTCCGGATTTCGCAGAGGACTTACCAGAACACTAAAAAGCTACGCTGATAAATCCGGCATGCTCAAAAACCTGAAGTTCGACATCAGTGGCGACGATTTTAGAGAAGGTCTTACCGCTGTTATCTCGGTAAAAGTGGCTGAACCTCAATTTGAAGGCCAAACAAAGACCAAACTTGGCAACTCAGACGTAATGGGTGCCGTAGACCAAATGGTGAGCGAAACACTGAGTCACTACCTCGAGGAAAATCCAAAGGACGCACGCACCATTGTTCAAAAGGTAATATTGGCTGCCACCGCCCGACACGCCGCCCGTAAAGCACGTGAGTTGGTTCAACGAAAGAATGTACTTAGCGGATCAGGACTTCCCGGCAAACTTAGCGACTGCTCGGAAAAAGACCCTGCACTCACCGAAATATACCTCGTGGAGGGTGATTCCGCGGGTGGAACGGCCAAACAAGGTCGCGACCGTAAATTTCAGGCCATTCTTCCCTTGCGAGGAAAAATCCTGAACGTAGAAAAAGCCCTGCCGCACAAGATTTTTGACAGCGAGGAAATAAAGAATATTTATACTGCTCTGGGAGTTAGTGTGGGTACTGAAGAAGATAGCAAAGCGTTGAATTTGAAAAAGTTACGTTACCACAAAATCATTATCATGACCGATGCCGATGTGGACGGAAGCCACATTGCCACCCTAATCATGACCTTCTTCTTCCGCCACATGCTCGAGCTCATCGAGAAGGGTTATATCTATATTGCCACACCACCTTTTTATCTGATTAAAAAAGGTAAAACTGAAAGGTATTGCTGGACTGAACAACAACGCGAACAAACTGTTTTTGAATTGTCAAACGATGGTTCTGAAAAAGGTATTCACATTCAACGATACAAAGGTTTGGGAGAGATGAATGCAGAACAATTGTGGAGTACCACCATGGATCCGGAACGTCGTACACTAAGACAAGTAACCATCGAAAACAGTGTGGAAGCCGACCATGTATTCTCCATGCTCATGGGTGATGAAGTACCTCCAAGACGTGAGTTTATTGAGGCAAACGCCAAATATGCCAATATCGATACATAGTCATCTGACTGACCTAATATGGAAAGCCCGCAGTATTAGTTGTGGGCTTTTTTTGTCCTTTTCTAAGCTTTTTTAACATGTCCGTTATTGTGAATACACTACTTTAGCTAAACCAAACTAACCAAACTACCATTACCTTATGAGGTGGAAACTGCCATTTTTTAACCTAAAAACCATTCTTTTTGTTGTTATGGCAACATGTGCTTACGTGAGTGCGCAGGCACAACTCACAAAAATTATGGGTAGCGTTACTGATGGAAACACCGGAGAACCACTACCATTTGTTAATATTGTATTTAAAGGCACCAGTATTGGGGTCACCAGCGATTTTGACGGAAATTTCGCCATCGAAACCACTACGCCCGGAGACACCCTCATTGCCAGCTTTATCGGATATGAAAAAGCTTTTTCCCCTGTGGTAAAAGGCAAGTTTCAAACAATCAAGTTCGTAATGGTAAGCCAAAATGTACAACTGCAGGATGTAATTATCCGTCCGGGAGTCAATCCAGCCGAAGTACTTTTAGAAAAAATTATCGCCAACAAACCCAACAACGACCCAGACCATTTTGATGCCTATCAGTATGAGGTATATACCAAACTCGAGATTGATGCTAATAACATTACTGAAAAGTTAAAAAACAGACGTATTTACAAGCCTTTCCAGTTTATTTTTGATAATGTGGACACCTCCACGGTGAATGGAAAAACTTACCTACCCATCTTCTTAAGTGAAACCCTGTCGGATGTGTACGCAAAAAAAGACCCGAGAGGTTTTATTGAAATTATTAAAGGAACCAAAATTAGTGGAATTAATAACGAAAGCGCAGCACAATTACTTGGGGACGAATTGCTTAAAACCAATATTTACGACAACTACCTTGAACTTTTTCAAGTTAACTTTGTTAGTCCTATCGCCAACGGAAGTCTGCCCTTTTACAAATACTATTTAGTTGACAGCGCATTTTTTGGGCCACATTGGTGCTATAAGGTGATGTTCAAACCACGCCATCAACAAACGCTCACCTTTACAGGAAATTTTTGGGTTCACGATACCACCTTCGCCATCAAGGAAATCGAAATGCGCATGGCCGAAGATGCCAACATCAATTTTGTTAATGATCTGGTAATCAATAAAAAGTTTGATGTAGTTGACGGGAAACACTGGGCACTGGTACACGACTATACCATTGGCGATTTCAACCTGATCGAAAACAACAAAACAACCATGGGTTTTTTTGGAAAAAAGACTACTTCATACCGGAACTATGTGCTCAACAAACCAAAGGATCCTAAGTTTTACAATGCACCGGTAAATGTAACTATAAAGGAAGATGCCGGCGATCACAGTGAAGAATATTGGTCAGAAGGACGACATGAGGAACTCTCCAAAGACGAGCGCACTGTGTATTACATGATTGACACCCTTAAAACCATCCCGCAATTCAAAACTTACCTCGATATCATTGAAATGGTTGTAACGGGTTATTACGTTAAGGGGAATTTTGAATTGGGACCCTACGCTTCCATGTTGAGTTTTAATGCTGTTGAAGGAACCCGTTTTCGATTTGGTGGCCGAACTAGTAACGCATTCATTACCAAAATATTAATTGGTGGATATGCAGCTTATGGCACATTGGACAAACGTGTAAAATACGGAGGAAACTTTCTCTACATGTTCAACAAAAACCCCCGAAGAGCACTACGTGGCTCCTTTCGATACGATTTGGAACAATTGGGAGCCAGTCAAAATGCTTTCCGTGAAGATTTTTTTCTGGCCTTCTTGTTTCGGCGACAACCTGCAGACAAGCTTTCTCTTGTAGAGGAAATCAAGTTAAGCTACGAGCATGAATGGTTTACGGGTTTTACAAATACGATCAACCTGATGAACAGAAATCTATACCCGGTTGGTGGAGCTGCATTTGAATTTTACAAGGATGGCGAAGTCGTGAAGGAAGATGCCATCACGTCGGCTGAAGTAGGCATTGATGTGCGTCTGGCTTATAAAGAACGGGTGTCGATGGGAGAATTTGAACGGGTGAGTTTAGGCGCTAAATTCCCCATTCTCAACATCAAATATGCCTACGGAATTCCCAACTTGTTTAAGAGCGATTACGAATACAACAAACTTCAGCTTAGCGTAACCCACTGGTTCAATATTTTCAACATTGGCTGGTCAAGGTTTCGCGTAGAAGGCGGACGCATTTGGGGAACACTTCCCTATCCACTACTAAAACTGCATGAAGGAAACGAAACCTATTTTTTCGATGAATCCGCCTTCAACATGATGAACTATTACGAATTTGTCAGCGATAAATACATGAGTGTCTATTACACCCACCATTTTGGTGGATATTTTCTAAATAGAATTCCTCTGTTAAGAAAGCTCAAATGGCGTGAAGTAGCTTTTGTAACAGGTTTGGTAGGCGGATTGGATGATGCCAACATCAGTTATAATCAGGAACATCGGGAGGGCGAACTCTACCCCCTCGACAAACCCTATTTTGAAGCCGGAGCGGGAATTGAAAACATCTTTAAAATCCTACGTGTGGATGCTGTTTGGCGTCTTTCTTACCTCGACCATCCCAACGTCACTCCTTTTGGAATCAGGGTTAGTTTGCAATTTTCTTTTTAAGAAACGCACGAAGGTCTTGTGTATTTTGGCTAACGGTTTATTAAGTAACTGCATTTATCCTACAAACGCGTTAGCGATCCTTCATTCCGCAAGCTCCACTCAGGATGACAAAAAAGAAATCACTTTTTTTAACTGTCTATAATCTAGTGTGTTTTATCCTTCTGATGAGGCAGACTGAGGCACGAAACATGCGAACAGAAGAATCTCTGATCCATTGATCCTTTAGACCCCGCTTCAAGCGTCCACGCTTGAAGACAAAACCATCTGAACCTCTCCGCTGATTCAAAAAAAAGCCCCACCAAACAGCGGAGCTTTTTCTTTAACTTTCGATAGAGCCTATTGTTTCACAAATTTTTGTTGTAAGACAACACCTCCGGTAGTTTCTACTTTGATCAGGTAATAACCCGGAGCAAAAGCTGAAGTATTCACTACCAAATTGGCTTTTGTATTGGTAACCGATTGATTTTCTGAATACACCACTTGCCCAAAGGCATTCATGATACTAATGGTTGCATCATCAGCCTCATTGAGAACCAAGGCAATATTCAACTCATCGTTTACGGGATTAGGATAAACATTCACCACACCTGCTGCATTGTTATCTATTCCGGTACAATTGTCAATGGTCACCAAAATTTCGGTGGCTACACCTGAACAATCCTCAGCAGTTGTTTCCGTCAGATTTAGTGTTCCTTGTCCTGGATTAGTCCAATAAACGGTAACCTGGTTGGTTCCTTGTCCTTCCAGAATGTTTCCGCCAACCACAGCCCAATCGTAGGTATTGCCTGCGTGATCTTCAGCAATATAAATTTCTTCAGTATTATCGCATGTTTGCGAAGGTCCGGCAATGATGGGTTCGGGGGTATCAGACAAAAGAATTACCAGGTCATCAGAGGTGGCACCTGTTCCGCATTGGTTTTCACCGGCAACATCCAACGAGGCTTCACCTGCGAAAGTATCCGACCAGGTAATATTTACCTCAGCTCCGTTGGGGGTCATCTCACCGGCATCGGCAGGAGACAAAGCCCAAAGATAGGTATCGGCATTGTCGAGGATGTTTGTGGTGTAAGTAGTTTCTGTATCGTTACAAACTATTTCAGCACCTGCAGGCTGTGATGCCTGTGCAGGAACGGTAATATAATGTATCCAGGGTGTTCCCCACATTTGCAATTCGCACATGGCCGATTCACCCATGGCGGAATACACGCCTTCGTCGCTTTGAACGCCATAACTAATAACATCTCCGGTTCCGGAAACGGTAATTCCTGTGTATGTTCCATCGAGGTACAACAGATAATCTACATTGAGTTCTGAACCATTTTGAGTTAATTCCAGTCCACTTCCACCTTCACAAATGCCACCACCTTCGGAAAGCATAAATGGTGCAGGAGTAAAATTGACAGAACCGTTTAAGGGTGCCGACCATGTCCCGGTTCCACAGAAATTGTCTGCACGAACATAAACGGAATAATCGCCCATAAAACTGTCGTCAGAAGTAAATGTTCCTTCCAATCCCGTTCCGGTAATAACTCCGGCAGCTGTTGGTTCAACTTTCCAGGTGTAGGAATCGGCATTGGCAACTGCCTGCGTGGTATAAACATACACACTGCTCGCGCATGCTACTGTTTCGCCGGAAGGCGTATTTGGTTGAACAGGAGGTAGTATAACAGTAACCACATCTGTCAAGGCCAGGGTGCTGGTTGTGGCGCCGTCGGAAACTTCCAGACTTACATCATAACTTCCTGCGGTATTGTAGGTTACCACAGGATTCTCATCCGTGGAAGTGGCAGGTGTTCCTCCTTCAAATGTCCAATTCCAGGAGGTGATGGCTCCGGTGGAAAGGTCTGTAAAAGCTACTGTCGATCCTTCGCAAGTGGTTTCCACGCTTTGGGTGAAATTGGCATTGGCCACATCGGGCACGAGGGCCAACAAATCGACTGCGGTGGCAGAAAGCACCACTTTGGAAGCATCATCCTGAATCCAGGCAATCAGCTCACAATTGGCAGCAACCCATGAGCTGTTGAAGGTAAATGTGAGGTTCACATCGGCCTGATCGCCAATATTGGGGAAGCTGACGGCAGTTCCGTTTTCGTCGGGAGCCATCAACCGTTCAGTAAAGTCGATCACCGACTGTCCTTGCCAACTGTAAGGAATATCAGATTCGGTGAGGGCAAAACGCACTTTCAGGTTTGTACCTGAATAAGCTGATTGCTTTGTTACACGAACCACAACATTGTAATTGTTTCCCGTATTGTCACCATAGATTTCGGTGGTAAATTCCATGGGAATAGCCATACGTGCAGTTACTTTTGGCAAATAGGTGGAATACAAACTGGAGGAATTGCTTCCGCCAACGTGCTCATCATATTCCCCATCAAATTGCGCTGTCGGATAGCCTGATATACCATAATAAGTGGTACGAGCAGCAGCTTCAGGGGTGTTAAAAGGGTCACCCGAATTGTATGAATGATACTCGATGCCGGCAACGGGATCACCATTGGCATACAGGTCTTCGAGACCCATGGCAGCCCCCGGACAATAGGGACATCCGGTTCCGGTTCCCACTTCGATGAGAACAAGCTCACGCGCCACCTGGGCAAACATGCTCAAAGCAGCAAATAAAACAAATGAAAGTAGTAAGGTTTTTTTCATGATCATCTGGATTTGTAATTAATAGGTACAAATTTAGTCGGTAGAGGCCTCCAAATGCGACGGATGAAGGGTGAGAGGGTTGTGTTGGCTTTAAATAAATTCTTTTATTGATCAGTAAACTAATCTTATCTATCTTATTTTTAATTTTTTACATACAATAATATTTTTATTTGAACTCCTTCTTAATAACATTTTGTAGAGGTGAAGGAAAGGATTTCAAACAGAAAAATGTCGATTTCGGTAAAAAACAAGACGAATTCTTACCTATTTCCTTTGTTTCGGGATCTTCTATCAGGAATTTTTTGGCAAACAAAAAAGCGGGCAAAACCCGCTTTTCATCATCAAAATTATATCAATTAAAACTCAAGCATTTCTTTCATGGCGGCATGAATGCGTTCCACATCCGGAAGTATGGCTTTTTCCAAAATTCGGTTGAAACCTACAGGCGTAAAGGTGGAACCTACCCTGCGAACCGGGGCATCCAGCGATTTAAAGGCTTTGTCGGTAATCAATGCGGCAAGCTCGCCACCAAAACCGGCAAAAACCTTGTCTTCGTGAACCACCAGGGCGCGGTTAGTTTTTTCAACGGATTTCAAAATGGACTCTTCATCCAATGGCAGCAATGAGCGCAGGTCGATGACCTCCACTTCTTTTCCGGTTTCTTTTTGTATGGCTTCGGCGGCTTTGATACACATGGGCAGGGTATTTCCATAAGTGAACACACTCAGGTCTTTACCTTCTCTGCGAATGCGGGCTTTGCCAAAAGGAACTTCAAAATCTTCAGGAACAACGGCTTCCGACAACGGGTCGTTGTACAAGGCTTTGGGTTCAAGGAACAAAGTCAGTCCACGTGAACGCATGGAAGTACGCAATAACCCAGCAGCATCGTCAGCATAGGATGGATAAACCACACGCAATCCAGGGAAGGTGGTCAGCGTGCCTTCGATGGTTTGACTGTGATACAAACCACCACCGATATACCCACCCGAAGCAAGGCGCACCGTTACATTGGGAGCAAATTTTCCGTTGCTTCGCCAATAGTCGTGCGAACTGTCCACCAACTGTTCCATGGCAGGCCAGAAATAATCGGCAAACTCGGCACCTTCAACCACCACACGAATTTTATCGTTGAAGCGGGTCATGCCATTGGCCGTTCCCAGAATAAAATCTTCGGCAATGGGCGCATTAAACACCCGGCCTTCGCCAAATTCCTGTTGCATGCCTTTGCTCACGTTGAAAATACCGCCCTTGTCCTTGTTGGCCATATCCTGACCAAAAATATAGGTATCGGGATTGTGTCTGAATTCGGCTTTCAGGGTTTCGTTCAAAGCCTGAATCAGCTTAAGCTTCTCCCCTTTCGATCCATCGTGTAGTCCCTCAGGATATTTACTCGAAACATAAGGCTCCGGTGTCACAAAATCATAAATGGATTTGGGATCGGGGTCGGGTGATTTCAAGGCTACTTTGTGGGCGGCGCTAATATCTTTCTTGGCTTCTTTGTCCAGATTATCCAACTCTTCCTCGGTAAATTTGCCTGAATGGAGCAATTGAATGCGGAAACGGGTAAGCGGGTCGCTCATACGTACACAATGCCGCTCGTTGTCGTCGCGGTACAGTTCGTGCTTGTCGCTGTTGCTGTGCGAATGAATGCGCACACAGTTGGCATGCACGATGACCGGTTCGGAGTGTTCGATGGCATGGGCTTTGGCGGCATCCATGGTGTTCATGGAGTCGAACACATTTTTACCATCGCAATACATGATGCGCAGGTTGGCAATGCCCCGATAATTCTCGGCAGCACGGCGGTTGGCCGACTGATCGCGTTGAGGGACCGAAATGCCGTATTGGTTATCCTGAAATACGAAAATGACAGGCAGTTTTTCCTTTGAAGCTCCGTTAATGGCCTCAAAAACATATCCTTCGGAGGTGGACGATTCTCCTTGCGAGGAGATGGCCACGCCCTTTTGCTCGTATATTTTAATGGAACGTGCCACCCCGGCTGCATGCAGGGTATGGTTTCCGGTAGCAGAGCTTACATTTTGAATGTGCCATTCGGGTTTGGCAAAGTGATTGGACATGTGACGACCTCCCGAAGAAGGATCAGCGGCTTTGCTGATGCCGTTGAGGATAATTTCTTCGGCAGTCATGCCGGCTGAAATGGCGGTGAGCATGTCGCGGTAGTATGGAAACAAGAAATCTGTTTCACGGTTAAACACCTGACCTATGGCCAATTGAATACCATCATGTCCGGCATAGGGCGCGTGATACGACCAACCGAGGGCTTGTTTGAGGTAATTGGGTGCTTTTTCATCCAGTTGCCGACCAAGAGTCAACAGTTTATACCATTTTTGTAAGGTTTCTTTGTCCGTGTTGTCTAAACTATATTTACGCTTTTGAGCCATGGGCTTAACATTTGGTTATTGCGGCTGCAAAATTAACAATAGTTTTTAATTTAAATCTAATCTAAATAATTTAAATCGCACAAGAATCGAATATCCACCATAATCGTAGGCAATTAGAGAATGATGCAAGAAACTGTCGAAACAACAAAAATGTGCTGATTCATCATTTTTCAGGTTGGGGGACTTACGAAATTGAAATTTTACATCGGTTTCCATTTTCAGAAGACAAATAACGTCATTACCCCTAACCCATTAATATTTAGGCAAAAAAGTAAATTCCGGGTCGGATGCTTCAATAATTTTACTACTTTTGCCGATTGTTACCGATAGGGGTATGGGTCGGAAATTTCCGGTATTAATTATCTATAACTACTTACTATCGTGTAATTTTCATGAACACAAAGACTTAATGACCACTTTCAAATCACTCGGATTGTCGGATGAAATACTCCAATCAATCGCTCTTTTGGGATTCGAGACCCCAACCCCCATCCAGGAACAAACCATTCCCATTCTCCTCGAAAACGAAAACGACCTCATCGGATTGGCACAAACCGGGACCGGTAAAACTGCCGCTTTCGGACTTCCCATCATTCAAAAAATTACGTCATCCAAAGATACTCAGGCACTTATCCTGAGTCCGACACGTGAACTGGCTTTGCAAATTGCCAACGACCTGAAAGCCTATTCAAAAAATTCAGATAAAATCAACATTGTGGCCGTTTACGGAGGTGCCAGCGCCGAAGCCCAAATTTCTGAACTTCGTAGGGGCGCGCAAATTGTGGTAGGTACTCCGGGCAGAACCCTCGACCTGATCAACCGCAAGAAACTGCTTGTCAACAATGTACGCTATCTGGTGCTGGATGAAGCCGACGAAATGCTCACCATGGGCTTCAAAGACGACCTGGACGGAATACTTGCCGGAACACCCAAAGAAAAACAAACCCTGCTGTTTTCGGCTACCATGCCTTCCGAAATAGTCAGGATATCAAAAACATACATGAATAACCCCACGGAAATTTCCGTGGGTAAACGCAACGAAGGAGCCGACAATATCGAACACCTATATTATGAGGTGCATGCCCGTGATCGCTACGAAGCGCTCAAGCGTATTTCCGACATGAACCCCAATATCTATGGGATTGTTTTTTGTCGTACGAGAATGGAAACAAAGGACATTGCCGACAAACTGATGCAGGACGGTTACAATGCAGATGCCCTGCACGGCGACCTCAGTCAGGCACAACGCGACCATGTAATGGGTCGTTTCAGATCGCGCCACCTCCAATTGCTCGTGGCCACCGATGTTGCCGCACGCGGACTGGACGTGAACGACCTCACCCACATCATCAACTTCAACCTTCCCGATGAAGATGAGGTGTATATCCACCGAAGCGGACGTACCGGCAGGGCCGGAAAAAGTGGTGTTTCGCTGTCCATTCTTCACATGCGTGAAAAACATAAACTTCGTGCCATTGAGAAAAAAATTGGGAAACCTTTCCAAAAACTGGCCGTTCCTTCCGGACAAGAAATCTGTGAAAAACAGCTTTTTAACCTGATAGATAAATTCCAACATGTGGAGGTAAATGATTCACAAATAGAACCCTACTTGGAAGTCATTTACGAAAAACTACAATCGCTTGACCGTGAAGAGCTGATCAAACGCTTTGTTTCTGTAGAGTTTAACCGTTTTCTGGACTATTACAAAAATGCCCGCGACTTGAATGCAGCCGCAGCCAAAGGCGACGATCGCAGCAGAAAAAACGACCGTGGCGACCGCAAAGGCCGTAAAGATCGTGACCGCGGTGAAAGACGTGAACGACCTGAAAGAGGAGAAAGAGGAGAAAGACGCGAACGCTCGGATGCACCTACGGGAAAACGCGATCGTAACTTTGATGGTGAATTTTCACGATTTTTCATTAACAAAGGCAGCAAAGACAACCTAAACCCTGCTTCACTCATCGGACTCATCAACAAATACACCCGCGAGCACAACATCGACATCGGAAAAATTGAAATCATGAAAAGTTTCTCCTTTTTCGAAATCGGCGAAGGCTCCGAAAGGGCCTTGATGGATGGCTTCAGAGATGCCGCCTTCGATGGTGAACCGGTGATGCTGGAAGCAGCCAACTCCAAAACAGGTGGCGGATTTCGTGCCGAAGCAGAAGGAAAAAAGAAGAAAAAAAACACCGTGGGTCACCGCAGCGATTCCTTCAAATCATTTAGCAGAGGGAAGAAAAAAGACACCGGAAGCAATCCCGACAAGGGAAAGCGTCGTCCGAAAAAGTAGGCTTATACATCCACGCCAAAATCGCGAAGTGCTTCATTGAGTGAGGTTTTCATGTCGGTGGAAGCCTTGCGCTTGCCAATGATGAGGGCACATGAAACCTGATATTCCCCGGCAGGAAACTGTTTGGGGAAAGTTCCGGGTATAACAACTGAATTTTCGGGCACATATCCCTTGTATTCCAACGGTTTGTCCTGACTTACATCGATGATGCGGGTAGATTGGGTGAGTACCACATTGGCGCCCAACACCACGCCTTTGGCCAGATGTACCCCTTCCACCACAATGCAACGTGATCCGATAAAGCAATTGTCTTCGATAATTACCGGAACCGCTTGCACAGGCTCGAGCACACCGCCAATTCCTACGCCGCCGCTCAGGTGTACCTCATTTCCAATTTGTGCACACGACCCAACCGTGGCCCAGGTATCCACCATGGTGTTTTTCCCAATGTACGCTCCAATGTTCACATACGACGGCATCATCACCACACCACGATCCAGAAAAGCCCCGTAGCGGGCGATGGCATGGGGCACAATCCGCACATTTTGAGAAGCAAAATCATGTTTCAACGGAATTTTGTCGTGAAACTCAAACATGCCCACCTCCATGGTATTCATTTCCCTGATAGGAAAATACAAGATCACGGCTTTTTTCACCCAATCGTTTACTTTCCAACCATTTTCGGTGGGTTCGGCCACACGCAACCGGCCTTTGTCGAGGGCTTCGATGGTGGCTTCAATGGCTTCAATGGTCTGATTGTCTTTTAACAGGGAACGATTTTCCCAGGCTGCTTCAATAAGTGGTCGTAGATTTTCCATGTCGCAAATTTACTTGCGAAAATACACCATTTCGCCATGTGAAAAAATTGTAATTTTGCACCCTGAAATATTATGGGAAGAATACTCGCCATCGACTATGGTCAAAAACGTGCAGGAATAGCAGTTACCGACCCCCTTCAAATGATCGCCACAGGGCTCACCACTGTCCATGTGAAAGATGTTTGGGAGTTTTTAACCGACTACCTGAAAAAGGAATCTGTGGAATGCATTGTGGTGGGCGAACCCCGCACCATGCAAAATTTACCCTCGGATGCCACACGGTTTATCGAACCTTTTGTCAACCGGCTGCGCAAGGCTTTCCCGCAAATGAAAATTGAACGTGTGGATGAGCGCTTTACGAGCAAAATGGCACACGACACCATGCTGGCCGGAGGATTGAAAAAAATGCAAAGGCAAAATAAAGCGCTAGTGGATACCATCAGCGCTACCCTGATCCTTCAATCGTATATGCTTTCAACACAAAATCAACTGTAAAACCTATTGACATGATATTACCGATTACCGCCTACGGACACCCCACACTTAAAATGGTTGGCGAAGACATTACCAAGGATTATCCCGATTTGGAAAAACTCATCGACGACATGTTTGAAACCATGGATGTTGCCGATGGTGTGGGTCTTGCAGCCCAACAAATCAACCTTGCCATCCGCCTTTTCGTCATCGACACTTCCTTGTTGAAAATTGAAGATGAAAAATGGAAAGACTCAAGAACCGCCTTTATCAATGCCCGCATCACCAACGAAGAAGGCGAAGAATGGGGTCATGAAGAAGGATGCCTGAGCGTTCCCGGCATCCATGAAGTAGTGAAACGCAAACCTGTGATTACCATCAGTTATTACGACCGCGACTGGAATTTCCATGAAAATGTGGTGGTGGATGGCATGATGGCCCGCGTAATTCAGCACGAATACGACCACATCGAAGGCAAAGTATTTGTTGAGCGCCTGCCCAACATCAGAAAAGTATTGTTGAAAGGAAAACTGCGCGACATCAGCATGGGAAAATCAGATGCACACTACCGGATGATTCTTCCACGAAAGAAAACACGTAAATAGTCAACCGAATGGGGTTGAAGTCCCTGATAAATTCATGAAATAACACAAATCAATTTGTAAAAAATAGAACCATGAAGCAATCCAATTTCTTTCTTTCGGCTTTTCTGATAATGAGCCTGTTATTTAGTTGTCAGCAACCCGCTGAAAAAGTAACTGAGAAAACCACTACTGAATCCATCAGCGAATTGGAAGCGAGCCTGTTTGACACCGAATCGAACACCCTCGACCGAAAAAAAGCCAGCAACTTGTCGTATCTATACGAAAAATGGGCGCACGAAAACAAAGAAAATGCGGAGGCTCCGGCCTACCTGCTCAAGGCTGCCGATGTGGCCATGAACATCAATAATTCGAGGCGTGCCATCGGGCTGTTCGACCAAATTTTGAAAAACTACCCTGAGTCGAAACAAGCCTCTTCGGCTCTGTTCTTAAAAGCTTTTGTTTACGACGACCAACTAAAAGACTACGTAAACGCCGGGAAATTCTACACCGAATTCATCGCCACCTATCCCACCAGTCCTTTTATCAACGATGCAGAGGCCTCGCTGAAAAATCTGGGAAAAAGTCCTGAAGAATTGGTGAAAGAATTTGAGGCGAATCACGAAAATTAGCCACATATCCTATCGCTTCCCCTGCATAAGAGGCAGAATGTGTATCTGATATCGGTAAATATCCAGCAAAAACGAGAAACCAAATAGTAGGAAAAAACTTCCGTTGTCGTTGGTTATTTTCTATTTTTGCTCTAGAACGAACTTTTTTCGTTCAAAAGGCCCGGAATAAATTAGAAAATGACCGAACTATTCACATACTCCATCACCGTTTTTACCGGATTCTTCGCCATCATGAATCCAATAGCTAACACACCCATTTTCTTGTCTCTCACTGCAAACAACAGCGATGCATCAAAAAAAAGAATTGCACGAACAGCTTCTGTTACTGCATTTATAATTGTTGCTGTGTTTGTGGTCATGGGAAAATACATATTTGAACTATTTGGCATTACCATTCCCGCCTTCAAAATCACAGGAGGTATTCTTCTTTTTTTCGTTGGCTTCGAAATGTTGATGTCGAGCCCATCTAAAGTGCACAGCACGGGCGAAGAAGTCCCTGATGAAGGCATCGCCATTTCCCCTTTGGCCATTCCAATCCTGGCCGGTCCGGGAACCATTGTCACTGCTATGAACAACATTACCGATGGTTCGTATTTGCATATTGGTATTGTTTTAGGCATCTTCGCCATCATGATTCTGTTGACCTATTGGGCATTTAGCATGAGCGAAATCATCGTTAAAAAACTGGGCGAAAACCTCATTAAAGTAATTGGCAAACTGATGGGACTTATTTTGGCCATCATGGGAACGGGGATGGTTGTTGAGGGCATTAAACTTTCGTTTAATTTAGGTTAGAGCTAGACAAAGGCTACCCCGGCTGTCTCAAATTTTCAATAGGTTTTGTCAAATAAAAGGAGTCTCTCCGAACAAACCTTTCTATATTACCTTTTAATTTAGAACCATTTTAATTACTTTTGCACTGCCTTAAAACAGGACGTTTCATCCAAAATCAGTTGCATCCATGAAGAAGACAAAAATTACCCTTACTGACTTAAAACTTAGCAAAGAAGACATCCTCAACGACTATCGGGTGGCCAACGAAAGCCGTCAGGCCAGTTTGCTGGGTCGTCGTGAAGTGCTTACAGGTAAAGCCAAGTTTGGAATTTTTGGCGATGGGAAGGAAGTCCCGCAATTGGCCATGGCTCGTGCCT
This sequence comes from Bacteroidales bacterium, assembly GCA_963676875.1. GTDB lineage: Bacteria > Bacteroidota > Bacteroidia > Bacteroidales > F082 > UBA6244. The sequence goes on along the minus strand of OY781436.1, from coordinate 3,944,261 downwards.
TTAAAAATGGCGACTGGCGTTCGGGATACTACCGCGACCAAACTTTTATGCTGGCCGCCGGCATGATGACGTTGGAGGAAATTTTCGCTCAGCTATATGGTGATACCGACCCGGAAGCTTCACCCGCCACCGGAGGTCGTTTGATGAACAACCACTTTGCCACCCGCTGTTTGGATGAAGAAGGCCACTGGCTTAACCTGACGGAACATAAAAATTCCTCCGCCGACACCTCCCCCACGGCCAGTCAGATGTTGCGCGCACTGGGTCTGGCGGCGGCCTCCAAACAATACCGCAACCTCAAGGAAGTGAAGGATTTTCCTCAGTTTAGTCACCAGGGCAACGAAGTCACCTTTGCCACCATCGGCGATGCTTCCACTTCCGAAGGACATTTTTTTGAAACAGTGAATGCAGCAGGCGTGATGCAGGTTCCTTTGGCCATTTCCGTGTGGGACGATGGCTGGGGAATTTCCGTTTCAAACGATCGCCAAACCACCAAAAGCAATATCAGCGAAGCCCTGAAAGGTTTTGAAAAACAGAAAGATACCAACGGTTTATATATTTTTAAAGACCAGTGTAGCAACTATGCCAGTCTGATACTCACCTACCGAGAGGGCATTGAAAAAGTACGCACCGAACATGTACCTGCCTTGTTTCACATTCAGGGTTGTACTCAGCCGCAGGGCCATTCCACCTCAGGTTCGCATGAGCGTTACAAAACGCCGGAACAACTCCAAAAAGAATCTGAAAACGACTGTATCGCTCAGATGCGCCAATGGATAATCAAAGAAAAAATAGCCACCGCCGATGAGTTGGATGAAATTGAAAAAGCAGCCGTCAAACGTGCCCGGGAGGCACGTAAAAATGCCTGGCACAATTTTCAGCAACCCATCATCGACAAGAAAAACGAGTTCCTGAAATTGGTGGACATCACCACTTGCAATTGTGCCCACACAGCTGCCATCGATCAGATAAAAAAAGACCTGCAACCCATTGGCGAACCCATCCGAAAAGATGTGATCTCTTCGGCGAAAAAGATATTAAGGTTGATTTGCAATAGCTGTAGCAACCCCAACAACTCCCTCAAAACCAATGTAACGGAGTGGCTCAACAAAGAAATGGAGGACAATCACCACCGTTTCAGTTCGCATTTATACAGCCAATCGGATAAAGCAGCTACCAACATTGAACCCGTAGCTCCTGTTTTTACGGAAAATTCACCTTTGGTTCCCGGACGAGAAATTCTCCGTGACAATTTTGATTACTTGTTTGCTCACAATCCCCTGCTGATGGCCTTTGGTGAGGACGTGGGAAAAATTGGCGGTGTTAACCAAACCTACGAAGGGCTCCAGGCTAAATATGGCGAAAACCGCATTTGGGACACCGGCATTCGTGAGGCCACCATCCTCGGTCAGGGATTGGGCATGGCCATGCGTGGATTGCGTCCCATTGCCGAGATACAGTATTTCGATTACCTGCTTTACGGACTTCAGCTCATGAGCGACGATTTGGCCACCTTGCACTACCGCACCCGTGGCGGACAGAAGGCTCCCCTGATTGTGAGCACACGCGGCCACCGTCTGGAAGGCATCTGGCACAGCGGATCGCCCTTAAGCATGGTCATCAACTCCATTCGTGGCGTACATGTGGCCGTTCCACGCAACATGACCCAGGCCGCAGGATTTTACAATACCTACCTGGAATCGGATCAACCTGTATTAATTATTGAGCCATTGAATGGATATCGCTTGCGCGAGAAAAAGCCCGAAAATATAGGCGAATTCAGGGTGGCGGTAGGACAACCTGAAGTGATGACCCAAGGAACAGACGTCACGCTGGTAACCTACGGAAGTTGTGTACGCATAGCCGAAGACGCTGTGAATCAACTGAAAGATTTCAACATCTCCGTGGAACTGATTGATGTACAAACCCTGTTGCCTTTCGATGTAAATCACCAAATTGTGGAATCATTGAAAAAAACCAACAAAGTGGTCTTTTTCGACGAAGATGTTCCGGGAGGTGCCACCACTTTTATGATGCAAAAGGTACTGGAAGAACAAAACGGATATTTCCATTTGGATGCTCAACCAACCACGATCACAGCTCAACCTCACAGAGCGGCCTACAGCACCGACGGCGACTATTTCTCCAATCCCAATGCCGAGGATGTGTTTGATGCGGTGTATAATTTGATGCACGAATACAATCCGGTGAAATATCCGAAGATTTTTTAATCGCGGTTCAGGAGCCTACAAGTTTTTATTTCCTTTTACCATTGTTTTGGTCAGGAAATCACCACCAAACTTTCACAACAATGACGCCCGTTTCCACCCTGTTGGCTATCGCACACATGAGACCGTTGAAAAATCCGGTAAAAAACACCCAAAATATCTCATATTTTGAAATAAGGATTTTTTTATAGGTTTGCGTCCTGTTAACCTGAACATAAACGCCTAAATCATTTGATATATGAATCAAGACGTGAAAAAAGTTGGATTGTTTCAAAAAATGTTGAACTGGACAGAAAAAGCAGGAAATGCCCTGCCCCACCCGGCCACCCTGTTTGCCCTGTTTGCATTGGCAGCCCTTGTTTTCTCTGCCATTGGTTTTTATATGGGATGGGAAGCCATTCATCCAGGCACAGGAGAAATTATTCGTCCGGTGAACCTGTTGTCGCACGATGGCATCCATCGAATTCTGTTGGAAATGGTGGATAATTTCACCGGATTTGCTCCATTGGGTATTGTTTTGGTGGCCATGCTGGGAATTGGCATCGCCGAACACAGCGGATTGATCAATACCGTTATCCGCATGTTGGTACTCAACTCGCCCAAACACCTGCTGACCTTTGTTATTGTTTTTTCGGGAATACTATCCAACATGGCTTCCGATGTGGGCTATGTGCTGCTCATACCACTGTCAGGTGTTATTTTCATGGCTGTGGGGCGGCATCCCATCGCAGGAATGGCTGCGGCTTTTGCGGGCGTATCAGGTGGGTTTAGCGCCAACCTGGCCATTGGCACCATCGACCCACTGCTGGCGGGACTCTCGCAGGAAGCTGCTCAGATTTTAGACCCGACCTACCACGTCAATCCCACCGCAAATTATTATTTTATGGTAGCCTCCACCTTCGTCATCGCTCTGGCAGGAACTTTCATTACAGAAAAAGTGGTGGAGCCGCGTCTGGGAACCTATTCGGGCAGTATGGAAGACCACGGTGAATCATTCGACACCATCTCCCGAAAAGAAAAGAAAGGTTTGTTGTGGGCTACCCTGGTTTTTGCTTTGATCCTGACGGTAACACTAGTGGGCATCATACCCGAAGACGGCTATTTCAGAGGTGCTGATGGCGGTTTGATGAGCAGCCCACTAATCAAAGGCGTGGTAGGCATGCTGTTTATTACCGCGGGAGCTACGGGACTGGCCTACGGCATTGCCACCGGAGCATACAAAAGCGACGCCGATGTGGTTAAGGGGATGTCGACAAGTATGAAATCGCTGGGAACCTACATGGTATTGGTATTTTTTGCTGCTCAATTTGTGGCTTATTTTAAATGGAGTAATTTGGGAATGATTGTGGCGGTGAAGGGCGCCGACTCATTGATGTCGTTGGATATTGGCCTGATACCCCTCATGATCCTGTTTATCCTGCTTTCGGCATCCATCAACATGGTGATGGGAAGTGCCTCTGCCAAGTGGGCCATCCTTGCTCCCATTTTTATTCCCATGTTTATGATCATGGGTTATTCACCGGAGTTATCACAGGTGGTTTATCGCATTGGCGACAGCGTTACCAATGTCATTTCACCCATGATGAGTTTCTTTGCCTTAATCATCGCCTTCTTCCAAAAGTATGAACCCAAAGCAGGCATTGGCACCATCATTGCCACCATGTTACCCTATTCATTTGCTTTTCTGTTTATATGGATAATCCTGCTTGTGGTGTGGTTGTTGCTTGGGTTACCTCTCGGTCCGGATGCCAGCATTTATTATGAAATGGCCAAATAGCGTTTTAGCCAAATCCTTTTTTAATAAAAGACCAATTATTCTGTTGAAACAAAAATCCCTACTTTTGTCTCAAATTATTACACATTGAGACGTTGGTTTGTTTATATCCTTTCGATAATAATCTGGTTGGTTGTGGCTTGCAAAGATCAGCCCGCACAAAACGGACTTGGCAATCATCCGGAAACAGCACCAAAACCGGTGGCTGAAAGAACCAAATCGCATCAAACACCTTTAAGTGGTTTCCAAACCGATTCAATTAGTGTACCCTCTAAAAAAATACACTTATATTCAGCTCGTATTCAGCAACATGTGGCCAAAGAAGCACCCCTCACCATGCTTGGAATGAATTCCAAACAAGGAAACATCAGCAGGAATTTTTCAGCACAAATTACCGAAAAACATGCTGAACTCCCCCCACAACGTCCAATGACCTGGCAACTGAGGGTTCTATTTCAGAACGATATTTTCACCAATACCGATTACTATTTCACCAATGGTGCCCAAATTTCTTTCACCTCTTCCATGGCACGCAAAGGTTTTTTTGATTTGTTGGTTGGAGCAGGTAAGGGGACACAGGTTGAGTTTACTGGATTCTCCATCAGGCAAAACATCTACACCCCCACCAACCCGGATGTAACCGAAGTGATTGTAGGCGACCGCCCTTTTTCGGGATATCTGGCTTTTGGTCAATTCAGAGAATCGTACAACACTAAAAAGGCATTCATTGTTAAAAGCGTTATGGAGTTTGGGGTTCTTGGGCCGGCTTCCTTTGGCGACCGCGTGCAGTCGTCCATTCATCGGATTGAACCTGTGGGCTGGGACAACCAAATCAGAAATACACCTGCCGTCAATTACTTTCTTACCCTGGAAAAAGGCCTCCTCAATGGTCCGCATGTGGAACTCAATGTGTTGGGATCGGTAGCAGCCGGAACAGTTTTTAATTCCATCAGCCCCGGATTTTATTTCAGAACCGGAAGCTTTGTCCCCGTGTTGAAAGACGAAGCTGCTTCTGGAGATGGTTTATATGGCAACCGACAAATTCAGTATTGGTTTTTTCTGGAAGCGAAAACCGGATTCGTAGTCTATGATGCCACCTTGCAAGGAAACATGTTCAACAACAACGATCCTTATGTAATTGCATCGTCCGACATATCGAGGTTTGTTCCACAGTTGCAGGCCGGACTGGCCATGTATTACCAACGGGTGGGGCTGGAATGTTCTGCATTTTACCTGGCTCCGGAGTTTAAACAGGCCCGGGATTTCAGGTGGGGAAGCATCCGGATCATCTACAATTTTTAATCAAATTACCTAAGATTACCACATGATAACACCATCTTCAACCAACGGAAAATCGCCGACAAACGGATCCCTTCCCAACGAAGAAATTATTTTTCCGGTTACATTCGAGCTTAAAGCTGTTTTTGATGCTCCTTATGAAGACAGCGAAAACAAACAACAACTAAAAGCACTTTTTACCCGGCTGAAAGTAAAAAATTCGTTTGTCCGCAAAAAACTCAGCAGTAAAGGAACCTATGTCAGCTATTCCTATCAAGTTACCATTGGTGACAAACCATTGTTGGAGCAACTCTATGCGGAACTAAAACAAGTTCCCGGTTTAAAAACTGCCATATGATTGGAAAAATTGCTGCCGTTGCCCTCGGGGGAAGCCTGGGTGCCGTATTAAGGTACCTTGTGTATTTTATATTCGAAAAAAATCACGACCATTCTTTTCCCTGGGCCACGCTCACCGTGAACCTGATAGGATCGTTGCTCATTGGGTTTTTGTGGGGATTGTTCGACAGACTTTATATCAGCCCTGGCTTACGTCTCTTTATTTTTGTCGGCCTATTAGGAAGTTTTACCACCTTCTCCACCTTTGCGTTTGATGTATTCAGCCTTAGCCGAAACAACTTTTTTGCTCCGGCATTTTTGTATATTCTGGCCACCAATGTCATCGGAATTACGCTCGCATTTGGCGGCTATTATCTTTCAAAATCAATGTAATGCACGAAATAGAACCTTTCTATCAATGGCGTGATTTTTATGTGGCTTCAGAAGACCCGCATTCGCCCTTTTTCGGAAACGAGTACAGTGAGTTTTTGCTCACCAATGCCGTGTACAATTATCTTATCCATCCCCAGTGGGACATGTTTGGATCGGCCACCCTTTACATGAAATTGTTGATGGTAAATGACGAAAAACAATATGCCATCATGGAACTCATCGGCGAATGGAACGACACCCTGTACAATGATGTGATGTACCTGTATCAACAGGTGGCTGAACCTCTCATCGATCGCGGCATCAATCATTTCATTCTGCTCTGCGACCATGTGCTCAACTTTCATGCAGACACCGCCGATTATTACGAGGAATGGGCCGACAATCTGGAAGATGGGTGGATTGTTTGTCTGGACGTTAGAGACCACATGATCAGGGAGTTTGCCGATGCCAACATCGATTATTATATGGCCATGGGTGGAAAATTCAACGACATCAACTGGCGTGGACGCTCACCCGACCAACTTTATCATTTGATTGATAAAATTATCACCAAACGACTTACTGCCTGATGACAAAAGCCGTTCGATTAAGCATTTACGGCAAGGTGCAGGGAGTGGGTTTCAGGTACTACACCCGGAAAAAGGCCATAGAGCTGTTGATTTCAGGTTGGGTGAAAAACATGACCGACGGATCGGTATATGTGGAAGCCGAAGGAGAACAACAAAACCTGGAAACCTTTGTTGATTGGTGCCAACTGGGACCTGAATGGGCTCATGTACGAAAAGTTGATCGCCAGGATATTCCCATGCAAGGATTTAAAGAGTTTGTTGTGAAATAGTTTAGATACGATTTTTTTCGATTATACTCGAATTATTATCTTAAAATGGATGTTTTTTCGATTATATTCAAAGTTTTACAAAAAAGCTCAAAACCATAATTTTTAACGACTACCCTTTCCACGCCCTCAAAAACTCCCTTTTTCCGGGAGGCCCGGGTAGCTTTTCGATGCGAAAACCTGCTGATTTCATTGCGCGCTTTACCATTCCTTTGCAGGAATAGGTTACCAGCACACCTCCGGTTTTGAGGGCTTCGAACAGTTTTTTAAAACCTGCTTCTGTCCACATTTCGGGTTGGGCTTCCGGCGAAAAAGCATCAAAATAAACCACGTGAAACCGTTCTTTGTCGATGGCCATATCCGGAAAGGAAACAACTGTCTTGTCCAAAAAAAACATGGGAGAAATGTCGGTTTTTACCTCATCGGATTGATGTAGCTTAAGAAACGCCTCTCGCTCCATTTGCAAGATTTCGGGGTAATTCAATGAACTGGCTGCGGTTAGTGAAATGGGGAATAACTCAATGGCGGTGTAATTGATCGGGATACGGTGCTCCGCTCCCACTTTCATGGTCAGCAGGGCATTTAAACCGGTGCCAAAGCCCACTTCAAACACCTGAATATCTTTCTGTCCCAGAAAAGGCACCAATCCCGCCTCAATGAAGATATGCCGCGACTCCTGAATGGCACCAAAAGTACTGTGATAATGTTCGCCAATAGTGGCATTGAACAGGGTGGACGAACCATCTCCGGTTATCACATATTGATTTTTATAATTTTTCATATTTTCATAGTCCCAAACAAAGATGCAAAAAAATATCCACCTGTTTTTGCATTTGAAACCAATCTAAATTACAAGCTTGTGAAAATTTTAACAATAGATTCAGACTAAAATCGTACCTTTGTGGGGTTCAATTTTTTAAAAAATTTGTAATAACAGCTATCGTTTATGAAAAAAAATGTGATTATTATCGGCGCCGCCGGACGTGACTTCCACAACTTTAACACTTATTATCGTGGAAACGAAAATTATAATGTAGTAGCCTTTACCGCCGCTCAGATTCCTGACATCGACGGAAGAAAATATCCCACCGAACTTGCCGGTGACCTCTACCCCGAGGGCATCCCCATTTACGACGAATCGAACCTCACCCAATTGATCAAAGACCTGAAGGTGGACGATTGTGTGTTTTCATACAGCGACGTTCCTTATGCCAGGGTGATGGGCGTGAGTGCCATCGTGAATGCTGCCGGAGCCAATTTTGTATTGCTCGGCCCCGCCGACACCATGGTAAAAAGTACCAAACCTGTTATTGCTGTTGGCGCTGTTCGTACCGGTTGTGGAAAAAGCCAGACTTCACGCAAAGTGATTGAATACCTCATGGCTAAAGGCCTGAAGGTGGTAGCTGTTCGTCACCCCATGCCTTATGGCGACCTGAACGAACAAAAAGTACAACGTTTTGCCACTGTTGAAGATTTGGCCAAACATAAATGTACCATTGAAGAAATGGAAGAATATGAACCACATGTGGTACGCGGAAACGTGATTTATGCCGGGGTGGACTATGAAGCCATTCTTCGCGCTGCCGAGCAAGATCCGGATGGTTGCGACGTGGTATTGTGGGACGGTGGAAACAACGACTTCCCCTTTTACGCACCTGATTTGAACATTACCGTGGTTGACCCTCATCGTCCCGGTCATGAATTATCCTACTATCCCGGCGAAGTAACCCTCCGTCTGGCCGACGTGGTGGTCATTAACAAAATGGACACCGCCGCTCCTGAAGCCATTCAAACCGTTCGTGAAAATATTCAGAAAGTAAATCCAAAAGCAGTGGTAGTGGATGCTGCATCTCCCATTGCCGTTGACGATCCTTCCATCATCAAAGGAAAACGCGTTTTGGTTGTGGAAGACGGTCCTACCCTCACCCACGGTGAAATGAAACTGGGCGCAGGAACCGTTGCCGCCATGAAATTTGGTGCCGCCGAATTGGTTGACCCCCGTCCCTTTGTTGTGGGCAAACTGGCCGAAACTTTCAAAATTTACCCCAACATCGGCACTTTACTTCCTGCCATGGGATATAGCGACCAACAACTCAAAGACCTGGAAACTTCCATTAACAATACCGATTGTGACGCCGTGGTGATTGGAACTCCCATCGATTTGAACAGAATCGTGAAAATTAACAAACCCAACACCCGCGTTTATTACGACTTGCAGGAAATCGGTCAACCCGACCTTCAGGGGGTTCTCAACGACTTTGTGAAAAAGTTTAAACTAGATTAATTAATTACCCGAAAAAAGGCGGCCAATGGCCGCCTTTTTTGGTTTGGGAAACTCCCATTGTCCATCCAATTTCCTACTTTTGCAACCTGAAACAAAAAAATCCCAGGGCATGAAACAGCTTATAGAATGTGTTCCAAATTTTAGTGAAGGCCAAGATATGACGGTCATCAAACAAATTACCGATGTAATCGAAAAATCCGAAGGCGTCACCTTGCTCGACGTAGATCCGGGTGCTGCCACCAACAGAACCGTAGTCACCTTTGTCGGCACCCCCGATGAAGTAGTTGAAGCCGCCGTAAAAGCCATCAAAAAGGCCTCGGAAGTCATCGACATGCGACATCACAAAGGTGAACATCCCCGTTTCGGAGCCACCGACGTATGTCCGTTGGTGCCCATCGCCAACATTACCATGGAAGAAACTGTGGAATATGCCCGAAAACTGGCCCAACGCGTTGGCGAAGAGCTCAACATACCTGTATATTGTTACGAAAATGCTGCATTCCAACCCGTACGGCGCAACCTGGCCAACTGCCGCGCCGGCGAATACGAAGGACTGCCCGAAAAACTGAAAAATCCTGAATGGAAACCCGACTTTGGTCCTGCCGAATTCAATGCACATGTAGCCGGAACAGGTGCCACCGCAGTTAGTGCCCGCGATTTTCTTGTGGCTTTCAACGTGAACCTCAACACCACCAGCACCCGCCGTGCCAATTCCATCGCCTTTGATGTACGCGAACGGGGCAGAACCAAAAGAGAAGGAAATCCCATCACAGGTAAAATTGTAAAAGACGAAAATGGCAAACCAGTCATGATTCCCGGCACCTTGAAGTCGGTAAAAGCCATTGGCTGGTTTATTGAGGAATACGGTGTGGCGCAAATCAGCATGAACCTCACCAACATCAGTATTACACCTGTTCATGTGGCTTTCGACGAAGTTTGCAACAAAGCAAACGAGCGCGGAATCAGGGTTACCGGATCTGAACTCGTGGGATTGGTTCCCCTGCAGGCCATGCTCGATGCCGGCAAATATTTCCTGAAAAAACAAAAACGGTCGGTGGGTGTCGATAACGACGAACTCATAAAAATCGCCATCAAATCCATGGGATTGGACGACCTGAAACCATTTAATCCAAGGGAGAGAATTATTGAATATTTGCTTGAAGACCACAGCAAAAAACTGGTGGACATGAACCTGACCGCCTTTGCCAACGAAACGGCTTCCGAATCTCCTGCCCCCGGTGGCGGCTCCATCGCCGCTTATGTGGGCGTCCTGGGTGCATCGCTGGGAACCATGGTAGCCAACCTCAGTTCACACAAACGCGGTTGGGACGACCGTTGGGAAGAGTTTTCCAATTGGGCCGAAAAAGGTCAGCACTACAAAGATCAACTGTTATTCTTGGTGGATGAAGATACCCGTGCTTTCAACAAAATCATGGATGCGTTTGGTATGCCCAAAAAGACTCCCGAAGAACTGGCCGCCAGAAAATCAGCCATCGAAGAAGCTTCAAAATATGCCATGGAGATACCTTTCCGCGTGATGAAAACCGCTTTCGACTCCTTTGAGGTGATGAAAGCCATGGCAGAAGAGGGAAACCCCAATTCGGTTTCTGATGCAGGCGTGGGAGCTTTGTGTGCCCTCACGGCAGTGCAAGGCGCGTGGCTCAATGTAAAAATCAATGCCTCAGGTATTGAAGACAAGGCATTTACAGCCGATTTACTCGAAAAAGCAGAGAAAATAGCCAACGAAGCTGTTGCCCTTCGCAATCAAATCATTGAGGTAGTTGACCAAAAAATTGCGTCGTTATAATTTGGATCTTGCTTAAAACGCTATCATGAATTTTACCACCTTACTGCTTTATTTTACCTCCTTTCTTACCCTAATGAACCCCATGGGCATCATGCCGGTTTTTCTGACCATGACCGCCCAGCTCAACAAAAGAGAAAGACGCAAAACTGCCCTCAAAGCGGTATTTACGGCCACTTTGGTACTGATACTATTTGCCTTTGCAGGTGAGTATCTATTCGACTTTTTTGGCATTTCGGTGAACGGATTGAAAGTAGTAGGCGGTGTGCTGTTTTTTATCATGGGCTACGACATGCTCAATGCGCGCCTGAGTCCCATGAAAATCAGCGCCGAAGATGCCGAAAAATACGTGGAAGACATTTCCATCACGCCTTTGGGAATACCCATGATTGCCGGTCCCGGTGCCATTACCAACGCCATTGTATTGATGGGGGAAGGTGATGATGTGGCCACCAAAGGCACCGTCATCTTGTCCATCGTCATGGTTTCTGTGGTACTGACTGCTGCGCTGTTTGGCGCCGTAGGCATCACCAAATTTTTAGGCGACATTGGCAACAAGATTATGATGAAACTCATGGGACTCATTGTGATGGTTATCGCGGTAGAGTTTTTCTTTGCGGGAATATCACCCTACTTAAAGGCCATTATTGGTCATTGACATCAGTTTATAAAAACCATGTAAATAATTGAATATCTGACATATAGAAATACATTACATGAAGTCATTTCAGAAAATAAAATTATTCGGATATTTTTTAGAGAAACGGTTGTACTTTCGGTAAAATATTTCTATTTTTGCCGACCAAAATTTAAAGTGAGTTTGACATGGCTAAAAAGAGCAAAGACGCAAGAATTCAGGTAATCATGGAGTGTACTGAGCACAAAACCAGTGGCATGCCCGGAACCTCAAGGTATATTACTACCAAGAACAAAAAAAACACACCTGAAAGACTGGAATTGAAAAAATTCAATCCCATACTGAAAAAAATGACTGTTCACAGAGAAATTAAATAAATAAGATCATGGCTAAGAAAGTAGTTGCATCCCTTCAATCATCTTCCAAAGACTTCGCAAAGGTTATCCGTGTAGGAAAATCTGCCAAAACCGGAGCTTATACATTCAAAGACGAAATTGTTCCCTCTGACAAAGTACAAGAGTACTTCGCCAACAAATCATAACAATAATCCATTTTGATTATTAGGAAGCTTTTTCCCTCAACAAAGGGAAAGAGCTTTTTTAGTTTGTGCATTTATCATTACTTTTGCTCCGCTTAAAAATCATCCGTCAATACTATTTCAATCATGGGTTTATTCTCCATTTTTTCAAAGAAACAACAAAAGGAAGACCTTGAAAAGGGTCTCGAAAAAACCAAACAAAACGTTTTCAGCAAGCTTTCCAAAGCTGTTGTGGGCAAGTCGAAAGTGGACGATGAGGTGTTGGACAACCTGGAAGAAGCACTTGTAATGTCGGATGTGGGTGTGAAAACCACCCTGAAAATCATCGAACGCATCGAAGCAAGGGTGGCCCGAGACAAGTATCTGGGAACTGCCGAACTCAACGACTTGCTTCGTGAAGAAATTGAAGCCCTGCTATTGGAAAATAATACCAACGATGGCGACGACTTCGACATTCCTTCCAACAAAAAACCTTATGTAATCATGGTGGTTGGCGTGAATGGCGTAGGCAAAACAACCACCATCGGAAAACTTGCATATAATTTCAAAAAAGCGGGTAAGTCGGTAATCCTGGGTGCCAGCGATACTTTTCGGGCCGCAGCGGTGGACCAATTGACCATCTGGTCGGAAAGAGTGGGCGTACCCATTGTGAGTCAGGGCATGGACGCCGATCCGGCTTCGGTAGCTTTCGACACCCTCAAATCTGCTATCGCACAAGATAAAGAGGTGGTAATTATCGACACGGCAGGCCGCCTGCACAACAAGGTTAACCTGATGAATGAGTTGACAAAAATAAAACGCGTGATGCAAAAACTTATCCCCGATGCACCCCACGAAATATTGCTGGTATTGGATGCCTCCACCGGTCAGAATGCCATTGAACAAGCCAAACATTTCATCGCAGCCACCGAAGTTAACGCGCTGGCGCTTACTAAACTGGATGGTACGGCAAAGGGTGGTGTGGTCATTGGCATCTCCGACCAATTCAAAATCCCCGTGAAATATATTGGCGTGGGTGAAAAAATGCAAGACCTCCAGATATTTAACCGCAAAACTTTCGTTGAAAGCCTATTCGGACAATAACAGTAACCGGTACAACAACTTACCTTTCCCGGCTTTTCGGGAATGACCTCAACCAAAACTTCCACATGGTAAAAAAACAAAAAGTAAATGTCATCACCCTGGGATGCTCCAAAAATATCGTGGACTCCGAGGTGATGATGAAACAATTGGAACAAAATTATTCGGTAGAACACGACGGCGAAAAACCCACCGACATTGTGATTATCAATACTTGCGGGTTTATCAACGATGCCAAGGAAGAGTCGGTGGATACCATATTGAATGCCCTGGAATTGAAAGCTGTTGGTCAAGTGAAAAAAGTATTTGTCACCGGATGCCTCTCGCAACGTTACAAAAAAGAGCTCACCGGCGAACTGCCCGAAGTGGATGGATTTTTTGGCACTTCCGATCTGAATGCCATCCTCAAAACCCTGGATACCGACTACAAACACGAATTATACGGTCAGCGAGCACTTACCACACCAAAACATTATGCCTACCTCAAGATTTCGGAGGGATGCAACCGAAATTGTTCCTTCTGTGCCATACCACTCATTCGGGGCAAGCACCTTTCGGTGAAAATGGAAGACCTCGTAAACGAAGCCAAACACCTGGCAACCAAGGGCGTAAAAGAACTGCTGTTGATCGCCCAGGACCTTACCTGGTACGGCTTGGATATTTATGGAAAGAGGACATTGCCGGATCTCCTGGAACAACTTTCGCAAGTGGAAGGCATTGAATGGATTCGCATGCACTACACCTACCCTGCCAATTTTCCTGTGGGACTGCTAAAAACCATGCGCGACAACCCCAAGGTATGTGCATACCTCGACATGCCACTGCAGCACATCAGTAGTCGAATTTTACGATCAATGAAACGCGGGCTTGGTGGCCAGAAAACCATTGATTTGTTGGACAGAATCAAGAAAGAAGTGCCGGATATCGCACTGAGAACCACGCTGATAGTAGGTTATCCCGGAGAAACAGAAGATGAATTTCAGGAATTGATGGACTTTGTGCAGAAATACCGATTCGACAGATTGGGTGTATTTACCTATTCACCGGAAGAAGGTACCGCTGCAGATAACCTGGACGACAACGTGCCCGAGGAGGTAAAATTGGATCGTAAAGAAAGGTTAATGCAGCTACAGCAAGACATTAGCTTGTCGTTGAATCAGGAAAAAGTGGGAAAAACCATGCGCGTGATCATCGACCGGAAAGAAAACGACTTATATGTTGGTCGAACAGCCTATGACTCCCCTGAGGTGGACAACGAAGTGATCATCGAACCCGGAAAGGTCAAACCAAAAGTCGGCGAATTTTACTTGGTTCAAATCCACCGTGCCGACTTCTTTGATTTATACGGAACAGTTGTTTCCTGATTACCTTCCGAAATCGTAATCGACCTACGAAAAAGGAGTAATTTTATGGTTAAAAGCGTAGAATGAAAATACGTCACTCGCACTATTTTATTCTAAAAAACTATATTTCAATTTATTGTAATTAATGGCACAGCAGTTGTTAATAGATAGGTGCTAAAGATTAACTCCATCATTGTAATTGAAAATTTGGTTTTGGTTGAATCAGGTCGGAAGAGCTATCTTTCGGCCTGTTCATTTTAAAAGACGAATTGATTTTCCCATCCCAAGTGAGTCATTCCATTCCTGTTAAGGCTGTTAGCTTTCCTTTTAACATCATATATATTGATCGCAGGGAATTTCTTTCGTCCTATCTAATCCGAATATCCTACCTTTGTTCATTCATATCAACAACTACATGTACATGTCCATATGGACAGCCCGCATGTTATAAATGAAAAAAGAAAATGAAAAAAACGATTTTATTTCTAATCACACTTACTTTGTTTGTAACCGGCAACGCTCAAATTGCCCCTCCAGCTATCTCCGACACCATCGAAAATGGATTTCTGGATGTGGAAATTGGGGGAACCCATATCACCGGTAACTATCAGGATTTTAGAAAAACCGGTAACTGGATTTCTTACTTTCCAACGGGACAGATATACACCATTGAAGAGTTTAAAGATGGTCAACTCAACGGCCTTTATGTAAAAATGAATCGTCGCGGATACATTGAAGTTCAGGCATTTTACAAAAACGATTCACTGGACGGACCCTATACGGAGTTTAATCTGGGGGGGAGAACTTCCTTGGTAGAAAATTACGTCAACGGCAGGTTACACGGGAAAAAGATGGTGTATTACGAACGTGGTGGCATTCAGGAAGAAAGCAATTATGCCAATGGTGTAAAGGACGGAATGGCTACTTGGTATGACGAAAAAGGCAAACCCGTGGCCATCTACCATTATTCCGATGGAGATTTTGACGGAACGCAAGAAACCTTCTACCAAAACGACACCCTCCGAAGCAGTAAGAACTATGTAAATAACAAGGCAGAAGGTGCGTATCGGGAGTTTTATGAAAATGGTCAGTTGAAGATTTCCGGTAATTATAAAGATGGCGTAAAACATGGTGAGTGGTTGTATTATGATGAGTCGGGAAAAGTAGCAAAGAAAGAAAAGTATAAAAACGGCACATTGAAATAATGAAAAAGATCAACAACCCCTATGCCGACATGCCCGGTTATCAGTGTTTTGGCTGTTCACCAAAGAATGAGCACGGATTGCAAATGTCCTTCTTCGAAGACGGTGACGAAGTGATTTGCAATTGGCAACCAAGGGGATTTTTGCAAGGCTATCACAATGTGCTTCATGGCGGAATTCAGGCCACCCTGATGGACGAGATTGGTTCGTGGTTGGTGCAGGTAAAATTAAAAACTGCCGGCGTTACCTCAACCTTGTCGGTAAAATATATGCATACTGTATATGTAAATCAGGGTGAGATTACCCTGAAAGCCAGATTATTGGGCATGCGTAGAAATTTGGCCGATATTGAAGTCAATTTGTTCGATTCCGGCGGAAAACTTTGTGCCAAAGGGGAATTGGTCTATTACACTTTTTCGCAGGAAATGGCTAAAAAGAAACTGAATTTTCCGGCGGATGAAGCGTTTTATTAGCTGAATGGAAGGATAAAGGTATGTGAATCTGCGGGTTTAGTCTTCAAACGGTAAATGTTTTCTTCAAGCGTGGACGCTTGAAGCGGGTGAAGTGGGCGAGTCCGACTTCCCGCCGAAGACTTTCAGTACCCGACTAAAGCGCTTTAAACTTAAAACACTATTAACTATCTACCATGTCAAACTATCATCACAACCATCACCATCATGGCGCATCAAGTTCAGGCAACGGACTGATTATTTCCATCGGATTGAATGTATTGATCACAGTGGCTCAGGTGGTGGGTGGAATTTTTTCGGGCAGCGTGGCTTTGATTTCAGATGCTTTACACAACTTTAGCGACGTTATTGCCCTTATTATTAGTTATGTAGCTAACAAACTCTCCAAACAAAAGCAAACCCTTTCAAAAACGTTTGGTTTCAAACGGGCTGAAATTCTGGCCGCCTTCATCAATGCAGCAACACTGGTTGCCATTGCCGTCTTCCTGATAAAGGAAGCTGTTGAACGGTTGATAACCCCCGTGGAAGTAGTCTCGAACTTGGTGATTTGGCTGGCGTTATTCAGTATTGTCATGAATGGACTGAGTGTTCTTTTGGTGAGAAAAGATGCGCAACACAACATGAATATCCGGTCGGCTTACCTGCACCTTTTTACTGATATGCTGACCTCTGTAGCCGTTTTGGCAGGAGGATTTATGATGAAATATCTGGGCTGGTATTGGGTAGATGGCGTAATTACCATTGGTATCGCGTTGTATCTGATCAAATCAAGTTGGGGACTTCTGGTAGGTTCTGTGAAAATTTTACTCATGTTTTCGCCCAAAGAATTGCCCATTAAAGAGATCGTAGATGATTTAACCTCCCTCGAAGGAGTTGATTGTATTCATCACATCCATGTTTGGCAGCTGAATGACGAAAGTATCTTTTTTGAAGCTAGAGCCATTTTTACAGAAGACCTCGCCATTTCAGAAGTTGAAAAGAAAATCGCTGAAATGGAAGAAATCCTTTCCCTTCACGGCATTGGTCACAGCACCATACAAGCCGGCTTTGGAGACCACTATTCCAGAGAATTGGTCATTCAGGAGTGAGTATCGGGAAAAGATGGAAAGGTCGAAAAGGTGGAAAGGTAAATGGCGGAAAGGTAAATGGTTGAAAAGGTGGTAAGAGTGACGAAGTGACCTCAGACAGCCAAACACCAACAACCCTCATCATCCTGCTTCCCCTTTAATACCAAATTTATTCCAACCACACTATTCCATTTAAAAGATTAATCCTACTTTTGCAGGCGTTATGTAAAGTGCTGCATAACGTTTCAGTAAGTCCTAAAAAGATAAAAAAATGCAAACGAGTTTACATTACGTACCACCAGCAAAAAACGAGCCTGTATTAACCTACAAACCAGGTTCTCCCGAAAGAGAAAATATTCTTCAGGCGTTGGAATGTGCCAAATCGTACGAAGCCGATATTCCCATGATTATCAATGGAAAAGAAGTACGTACTGACAAAAAAATAAGGATTTTCCCTCCACACGACCATAAAAAAACACTGGGTTATTATAGTCGTGGTAACGAAGAACACGTAAAAGAGGCCATTGACGCTGCCCTTGCCGCTCGTGAAAGCTGGGCTTCCATGTCGTGGAAACAACGGGCATCCATCTTTTTGAAGGCTGCCGGGATGATTTCCGGTCCGTACCGTGCACGCATCAATGCGGCTACCATGCTCGGACAGAGCAAATCCGTTCATCAGGCCGAAATCGATTCTGCCTGTGAATTGGCCGACTTTTTAAGGTTCAACGTGCAGTACATGACCGAAATCTACAACGACCAACCCGATTCGGACGAAAGCATCTGGAACCGAATCGAACAACGTGGTTTGGAAGGGTTTGTATTTGCGCTTACCCCGTTCAACTTTACTGCCATTGCCGGCAACCTGCCCTCCGCACCTGCGCTTATGGGCAATACCGTGGTATGGAAACCCTCCAATGCACAAATCTATTCTGCAGCCATTATCATGGAAATTTTCATGGAAGCCGGTCTTCCCGATGGCGTGATAAACCTGGTATACGTTTCCGGACCTGTGGCAGGAAAAGTGATTTTCTCACACCCTGATTTTGCAGGCATTCACTTTACGGGCTCCACTTCCGTATTTCAGAATATCTGGAAAGAAATTGGTAACAACATTCACAAATATCGCTCGTATCCGCGCATAGTTGGCGAAACCGGTGGTAAGAATTTTGTGTTGGTGCACGAATCTGCCAATGCAAGTCAGGTAGCTACGGCTCTCACACGAGGTGCATTTGAATATCAGGGCCAGAAATGTTCGGCAGCATCACGCGCCTATATCCCGGATAATTTATGGGAAAAAGTCTTGGAAGAAATCAAATGCGACATGGAAACCATTAAAATGGGTCCTGTGGAAAATTTCTCCAATTTCGTTAATGCTGTGATTGATGAGGCTTCGTTTGACAAGTTGTCCGGATTTATTGATCGTGCAAAAGAAGACAAAGAAGCCAAGATCATTTTTGGTGGTAACTACGACAAAACGGTGGGATATTTCATCGAACCCACCATTATTCTAACTACCGATCCCCATTACATCACCATGGAGGAAGAATTGTTTGGCCCCATCCTCACCATCTATGTGTACGACCACAACAAATTTGAAGAAACCATTGATTTAGTGGACAATACATCCATTTACGGTTTGACGGGATCCATTTTCTCAAAAGACCGCTTTGTAATTGAACATGTGATGAAAAAACTGGTGCATGCCGCCGGAAACTTTTATATCAACGACAAGCCCACCGGGGCAGTAGTCAACATGCAGCCATTTGGCGGTGCGCGTGGATCGGGAACCAACGACAAAGCCGGTTCAAAAATCAACCTGATGCGCTGGGTCAGCCCCAGAACCATCAAAGAGTGTTTTATTCCACCCGTAAGTTACAAGTATCCGTTTATGGAGGATTAAACAATCTCCGGAATATTAAACAAAAAATAGACCCGAATGATCATTTCACTCGGGCTTTTTTATGCCTATTTTAGAGAAAATGCTAACGCTAAAAACCCAAACTCAGGCTTTTTAAGTATTACAATAAAAGTCGCTATGGGGACAATATTTAACGAATCCGAACTTTCAGAACTTGCATGCTGCAACCAACGTGTATTATCTTATAACCCTCTTAAGAGTCATTTTCATCTTTTTTGAAAACCAAAGCAATTGTCATATAATTGGACTGACATTAGTTTTAACCCAAGTTGCAGCCAAATCATCAAAAACCAAGAAAAAACAGCCTAAAATGAGATATTTTAGGGTGGAAATGGGGGTATTTAGCCCAGTTTGTTTTGTAATAGGTTGATAATCAATGTTTGATTTTTTGAATTCTCATTTGTAGTACACAAGGGGGTATTGATTTTCAAATAATTACATGCTTACTTTGCATTTATGTATTTCAAAGTATCCATGCGTACCAATCCTAAGACAGACCGTTATTCGGGCTATTACCGATTAGTGGAAAGCTACCGTAATACTAATGATAGGGTATGCCACCGGACGATTTTGAATGCCGGTTATCTTGATGAATTATCCACCGACCAATTAAATCTTATCCAGAAAATACTTACACAAAAAGTTTCCCATCCTGAAACACCATTATTCGAGCTTCCCTTCACAGATGATGCAACGGTGATCCGGTATGTGGATGAATTTTACAACCGAATGGTTGCCGAGAAACGTATTGATGTCTTGTTGGAAAGACAGCAAAAGAAAGCGCCTAAAGACGGCAAAGACCTACAAACCATAGACATCAACAGTATCAAAAACAAAGACGTCCGGGAAGTTGGTGCCGAATGGTTGTCCTATCAGGCCATGAGTCAATTACAAATTGCCCCCTTTTTGGAAGGTCAGGGCTGGAGTCAGGATGAGATAAAACTGGCTCAAAGCCATATCATCAGTCGTGCCATATATCCGGCTTCAGAGCTGGAAACTTCCCGTTGGATACAGCAGAACTCCTCAGTATGTGAGGTTACAGGTTATGATATCGAAAAGATTACAAAAGACCGGCTGTACAATATTTCAAAAAAACTGTATTCAGAGAAACAAGCATTGGAACAACATCTGTCTGTTCGTACCAACGAGTTGTTCGATATTCAGGATAAGATCATGCTTTACGACCTTACCAACACCTATTTTGAAGGCCGCAAACAAGGAAGTAAATTGGCCAAATATGGACGGAGCAAAGAAAAACGCAACGATGCAAAAATAGTTGTGTTGGCCTTGGTAGTCAATCCGGAAGGCTTTATCAAATACTCTTCCATTTTAGAAGGAAACATTGCTGATTCTAAAACGCTGGAAGGGATGATTAACGAACTTCGGATTAAAACATCTTCTTCTACAAAAAAAGCGCTTGTAGTAATTGATGCCGGTATTGCCACCGATGCCAATCTGAAAATGATCAAAGACAAGGGCTATGATTATTTGTGTGTCAGTCGTTCGAGTTTAAAAAACTATAACATTGAGGCCGGTGCAACAACGATTACCATCACAGACAATAAAAAACAAAAAATAGACCTTTGCCGTGTCAAATCAGATCGAAACACAGATTACTACCTCAAAGTAGAGAGCCACTCCAAGGAGTTGAAAGAACGTTCCATGAACGAGCAGTTTCGCTCACGATTTGAATCCGGGTTACAGAAAATAGCCGACAGTTTGACCAAGAAAGGAGGTGTAAAACAGCAAGACAAAGTGCATGAACGTATTGGCAGGTTAAAGCAGAAATACCCTTCCATTCAACGATATTTTGACATCGATATTCAAGTAAAAGAAGATGATCTCCCCAAGAGAAAAAAGAGAGCAAACATTGCGACAGAAGAAAAGAAGAAGATAGTAACATCCATAAAATGGGCTGTTAAAGAAGGTGTTGACATAAATGCCCGAAGTGGCGTGTATTTTCTGCGTACATCATTAGAAGCCAATTCAGAGAATGCGGTATGGCAATTTTACAACACCATCAGAGAAATAGAAGCCACGTTCCGGGTTCTGAAAACAGACCTGGATTTACGCCCCATCTACCATCAAAAAGACGAAAGCACCATGGCTCACCTGCACCTGGGACTGCTGGCATATTGGATCGTAAATACGGTGCGTCACCAATTAAAACAAGAAGGTATTCATAGTGGATGGAAAGAGATCGTTCGTACGATGAATACACAAAAGGCTATCACAACCCTCGCTCAGAACACCCACGACGAAGTCATTATGATCCGCCGCTGCTCAGAGCCAAACCAGCATGTGAGAAAACTTTATGATGCCCTCAAATTTAAATACGCCCCCTTTACAAAGAAAAATCTGTAGTACACAAATCTGAACTCGAAAATTGCCAATCTACTGATATGCAAATATCTTTGTCAGGTTAGCTGCAAAATGGGTTAAGGTATTTGTCTCCATCAAACATCGTTTAGTCGGATCCTTCATTGACTTAAAACAAAAAAAAGTAGGATTTTCAAACAAAACAGCAACTATAAAAGGGGTAAATAAAGGCAAAACAATCATTTAGCATTAACATCAAAACTAGTTACAAATTTTCGTACCTATGTTAACCAACATCTGGATTTTTTAATACTTTTACATATTATGAAAATAAGCACGCCTATCTTTAATTAAAAAAACTTCTTTAAATCAAATATGAAAAAACTGACTTTTATACTTGCTTTACTTTTGACCAGTATATATTATTATTCCCCTGGACAAACAACCTTACCCTATTTCAACAATTTTAAGGATCCTATAGACACGACAGGATGGTTTTATTATTCATTATCAGGGACAAATGACTTGGGGTTAGAATTTCCAAACTCTTCAAATATACATGGTGGAATAGCTAAAAACAGTGAATGGGTTACTAACCTTACCGGAAATGCCAGTCGATCAACCTATCGGTATTTAGCAACCCCTACCTTTAATTTGTCGGATACTTCCATTGATTATGTTTTGTCATTCACCCAAAAACTCCATTCTGTCAACGCAAGATCAGTAATGCAATATTCGACTGATAACGGAGTTACCTGGAACCACCTAAACCACGACAAAGCAAAGAAAAAAAACTGGATGGGGAATAACGGTTGGATGGGAAATACAGTTTCCTGTCAACACTCAAAGATAGGATTAAGTTTTTTGCATGGTAATACAAATTTGATTTTCAGATACTTATCCATCAGTAAAGATACTAATCATGTTGAATGGCCAATTGACGATTTTTGCATTAAAGAAGAATACAATAATATTTTTGCCATTTCAGGAGATTCGATTTTTGTCACGCAAAACAACCTAACCTATACAAGTAAAACAGAAATGGGATTTAACAATGAGTATGGTGATGTTTCCCTACTCACAACAAACTACTTTTTTTCAACTGACACGATACTTGATGCCAATGACAACCAAGTATCAACCTATAGTGCAGAATATTTTGAGAATAGTAAAATAGAAAGAACCATAGCATTAGATAACGATTTATCACCAGGAAATTACTATATCTTTCATCAATATGATGCATTAAATGTAGTACAAGAGAACGATGAAACTGACAACATACAATACTCGGTCATTCATGTGGATACAGTTTATAATCTTCCCTACATCAATAGCTTTGAGAATAACACCTACTTACCATTGGAGGCTTATCTTTCAAGTAATGGAGATATATTATTATGGGAAATGGGCCGGGGCTATAGTCACCATTTAGAAGACACACATTCAGGTGAAAATGCATGGCATACGAGCAAATCGGTTGAGTACAAGGATAACACCTGCACTACAATTTGCAATGTACAATATGTTGAATTCCCTAACATTGATTTGACATCCATTTCGGAAGAGATTGTTTTTAACTTCTGGTTTAAAGACAACATGGATGCGAATGGATATCGACTTCAGTATAACGCAAATAACGGGGACGATTGGTACGATATAATATATATTCCACCATGTCGTAACGACGAATGGGATTATATTAATGTGCCTCTGCATAACATTGCATCCAACAACAGTGTCAAATTCAGAATTGAATTTGAAAGCAATTATCTCCAACCTGAAGGGATAATATTTGATGACGTATATATAGGATCCATCAAGCCAGACTTAAGCATTGAAGGAGATAAGAAAAATCTTTTCACTGCGAATACCTCTTCATTTGGTAATTTAAAGTACCATTTATGCAATAGTGGACTGACGAATGCCCCTCCAAGTCGAACCACATTTTACTGGTCAAACGACAGTATTTTGGATGTTTCTGACATCTTGCTTGGAACAAAAGAAGAACAAGTATTAGCCGATTCCTCCAGCCTTTGGACAAATTTTTCATATGCCATTCCACCAAACTCACCTGAAAAATTCTTCCTGTTCTACGAACTCGACACAGATAACTCCATTGATGAAATGAGGGAATATAACAATGGTGGATATTTTACTATTTTCTACCAAACACCCGCAACAACACCATATTTCAATGACTTCGAATCACAGATTGATGGGTGGAGACACAACGCATCACTTGGTTTTGATGATTGGCAATGGACGACTCCTAATGGCATTGTTCTTAATAGCGCCTTCTCCGGAATGAAGGCCTGGATTACTAGTGATACAGGATCTGTGCATGAAATGAGCAGGATGCATCTATACACTCCCGTTTTTGATCTCACAACCAGTATCAATCCTGTGATTGAATTTGACATGCAATTAGAAGCTTTTAAAATAATGATGGATAATGAAGCCATGACCAATTTAAGTTATTCCAAGGATGGCGGATGCACCTGGATTGTCTTGGACACAACCAACCAGTCGTATAACAGGTGGTATTATCAAATAGAATATAATAGTTGGAATGGTTTAGACATGGAGGCGCAGTTCCCTAATCAAACAAAATTATTGTTTGATCTCTTTGAAAATGCCTTTGTTACCTACGATCAATATAACGGCAGAGGGGCTGAAAGAAATACAAGATATATTATTGATATAAAATCTCTGGCAGGAGAACCACAGATACAATTTCGTTACAATTTGGCTTCGGGCCATAAATCAGATAGTACACTTAAGTCCCCGGAAGGTGCGTTGATTGATAATTTTTCAATACGTGAAGCTTTTATCGATTTAAACGTTACCCATAAAAAAGCCTTAATGATTAGTTCCCTTTCCTCTGAAATTAAGTTCTTTATGAATATAAAAAATCAAGGGAATTATATTTCATCGCCGGGTATTGCAAAGTATTATCTTTCAAATAACATCAATCTTGACAATGACGATATCAATATAGGGCAAGAAAACATACCTGCAATCCGCCCAGATATGAGCTTTTATGTAAATGCAATCTTTGATGCCCCGACAAATCTTTCGGAGTTTAAATATTTGATATACGAGCTAGATGCCGGCAACACGAGTATGGAATCAAACGAGTCAAATAATATTGGTTACTGGGAATTGGCGTTGGATAGCATCAACGAATACCCCTACAACATGGACTTTAATGATTCTATAATTGATGGTTGGCATGAATACGGAACCTATTATGAAGGCACACACCGAAAGGAAGGTTTTCGTTTTCGTAACATGACGGCTCCCGGTGAGCACCTCTATTCCACTAACATAATATCAGGGATTATGTTTACCGACAGAATCAATAATGTGATGTCAACTTCTCAGGTACCAATTTGGCATCTCGAAACCCCTGCATTTAATTTTAAAAAACTAAATAAGGTTTTACTGTCATTCGACTTATTGTGCGTAGGTGATGCCGGCTCACTTTGGCTTGATGAAGGAGGAAATCTTGACTTCTCGACCGATGGAGGAAATTCATGGCAAGTTCTGACAGCCGAATACGGACAAGCCTTCAATTGGTATAACAATAACCAAATAGGAAACTTGAATGGTGAACCGGGCTGGACTATGTATTCGTCTGGTTGGGGAATACCAACGCTCGATTCGGTATTTTTTGATTTATCATTTTTACGAGGAGAGGAACATGTTGTTTTCCGATTTAAATACAGAAGTAATACAGCACCATATGGCAATGGTACGGTACAAGGGATGAGAATTGACAACTTCGAAATAGCAGGCCAAACAATAGATTATATAACAAATAACGATATGGTGTCTGTGACAACCTCCCTAGATCAGCCTGATATTAACCTAAATTATTCAATCACCAACTTAGGGCCATCTGATGGACAAATGACTATCACCAGATTCTATTGGTCAAATGACAGCATTTTTGATCCTGTCGACCCGGAAGTTTTCAGCAATACTCAAAATCCAATTACGGCTGGGAACACTTTAAACCTTTCAGCCACATTTGATTACCCTATCCCTCTGCGCCAATCAACCTACTATGTATTTTACCTCATAGATGCAGATTCTACTCTAGTCGAAATAAATGAGCTGAACAATGTTGGATCTTTTAAAATAATCTTCCCTCCATTTTGGAATTATATGGCACACAACAATATGGATACCATCATCACTTCAAAAACAAATCCTACTTTTAATGTGGACTACTCAATTATCAACAATGGATCATTGAATGGAACATACTCAAAAACAGGTTTTTACTGGTCTGAAGATTCCATTCTTGATGCTTTTGACCAAAACATTATCACTCTGGATGAGATCGGAATTAACTCAGGAGACACATTACGTTCTTATACAACAATAACCTATCCTACCTCTAACGAGGAATCAAGATATTACTTGTTTTACAAAACCGACGACAACTCAGATATTGATGAACTTTATGAGCTGGATAATACTGGCTCATTTTTGATTCTCTTTGAAATCAATTCAATTGACGAAAATAATAAGAATGGTATTAAAATGTATTTGTACAAAAAAACCATTTTCATTGAGATGACTCAACCAACTCAGAAAAACACACATAGTCTTACGATAAAAAACCTCAATGGAAAACTCATTTATAAAAGTGTGGTTCAACTACAGAAAGGGCTTAATCGTTTTGATATACCAAACGATATAGCAAAAGGAATGTATTTTATTTCACTATCTGACAATCATCTTAACCACACAGCAAAGGTTGTATTATCAAATTGACTTAACTAATATTTGAATATTATTAAACAACACATTCAAAGTAAAGTCATCTTGTAACTTGGTTTTAAATGTACCAGATTAGCTTATCAGTATTCATTGATGTAAATCAAGTCTTCAGATTCAGAGTTTAACTCTAGACTGATGGCGATTTACCGAGCCATATAATTGGTCATGTTTTTAATTCGGAATCAGAAACCAATCCATTTACTATACAATTGACAAGATCGAAAAGGTAAAGTAAAATACACGAATTACACAAATTAAAACCCGACACCCTATTCGATTAATGTGAATCAATGCTATACAGCATAAGCAATAAATGCATGAGCACATTAGTAATTTCAGCCATGTACTCATTTACTGCTTTTACACTTCCCGGAAGGGTAAAAATCATGGTTCGACCCATGATACCTGCCACACTTCTGCTAATGAGGGCGTTGGGTTTTTCCATGCCATACTTCATGCGGATCATATCCATAATGCCGGGGATTTCTTTGGTTAACAATGGTTTAATAACGTCAACGGTAATGTCTCGGGGGCCAATTCCGGTACCACCGGTAGTAAAAACGAAGTCGTATGTTTTGCTCGCATCCATAACTAAACGATGTAATTTTTCCTCATCGTCCGGAATAATCTCCTGATGAATTTCGTACTGAAAATTACTCATATGGAAAAAGGTTTCCAAATGCCCTTTTAATGCAGGACCACTTTTATCCTCATATTCTCCACTGCTCGCCCGGTCGCTGAGGGTGATAATCAGGGTTTTAAAAATTTTGGGATGGTATTCCAGCACATCTCCGAATTGGAGTTTTCCACCACGAATAACACGAACAAAGATGCCTTCCTTGGGCATGACGCAGTTACCCACCTCACGGTAAATGGCACAGGAATCGCCATGACATTTTTTACCTATCTGGGTCACTTCCAATTCGATATCTGCATTCAGGAATCGATCTAAAGGTGCCGTTTTAAAAATTTCCATCCCCTCGGTGGTGATGTTTTCGGCAAACTCGCCAAATTCGATCTGACGTCCGGCTTCGATTGAAAACTTGTTAAAACTTTCCACTCCCAGCATGCTTACCTGGCGGTGCCACTTGCCGGCATGGGCATCGTTTTGCACACCACGATCGTTGAGTTCTATTTGAGGAACCGGCTTTTTTACCGTCCCCTTTTTTACGGAAATATTGGTACTGAGTACTTTAATGGTTTGTGTCGTCATTGCAATAGTTCTTTCTGAGATGATGGGTTGAATTTGTGCCAACCACCATCAGGTTGTATATTAGTATTTTATGTCTTCTTTGGTTTTTTCTTTCAGATGAATATCACCCAACACCATGTTTTTATCCACGGCTTTGCACATGTCGTAAATGGTAAGCAGTGCCACACTCACACCGGTGAGGGCTTCCATTTCCACACCTGTTTGACCGATGCACCTCGACAGTCCTGTAATGCGCACACCATTTTCTTCGAGGGTTGCTTGTACATCCACTTTGGTAAGTTGCAAGGGATGACACAATGGAATCAATTCACTGGTTTTTTTGGCTCCCTGAATTCCAGCGATTTCGGCAATGGTCAACACATCACCCTTTTTCATCTGATTTTCTTGTATCAGGTGGATGGTCTCCGGGCTTAATGCAATGAATCCTTCGGCAATAGCCGTTCTTTGTTGCAGCGGCTTACTGCCCACGTCCACCATGTTGGCCTTTCCTTCGTTATTTGTATGACTTAGTTTCTTCATCATTTCTTTTTTTTAGACTCCCCATGTTGATGTCCTACGGACAAAACATTGTGTTTATTCAATTGGCTATTGATGTTAAAGCCCTACGGGCTATATCACTCTATTTGGTAAACCGGCTTTCTACTTCCACCGAAGGCTTCCGACTTCCGGCTCCCAGCTTCCTACTCCTTTCGCCCGGGAATAAATTCCGGGGCGAATTGTCTATCGTACCTCCGGTACTTTTCGGTTTTAATACAATGGTTATCAATACACTAATCTATATTCTTTACTCTTTACTCCCGACTTCCGACTTCCGACTTCCTACTCCTTACTCCCTACTTTCTATCCCCCTTGCCCGGGAATAAATTCCAGGGCTAATTGTCTTTCGTACCTCCGGTACTTTTCGGTTTTAATACAATGGTTATCAATACACTAATCTATATTCTCTACTCTTTACATCCGACTCCAAACTTCCTACTCCCTACTTCCGACTCCCTACTCCCTACTCCCTACTTTCTACTTTCTAGCCCTCTCGCCCGGGAATAAATTCCAGGGCTAATTGTCTATCGTACCTCCGGTACTTTTCGGTTTTAATACAATGGTTATCAATACACTACTCTATATTCTTTACTCCTTACTCCCGTCTCCCGTCTCCCGTCTCCCGTCTCCCGACTTCCTACTCCCTACTCCCTACTTCCTACTCCCTACTCCCTACTCCCAACTTCCGTCTTCCGTCTTCCAACCCCCTCCTAACCTCCAATATTATAAAACTCTCCCACCGTGTTCACCGATCCGCATTTGGGTTTGTGTTTGATGGCCATATGGATGGCTTCTGTGATGCCCAATTCGCGGATGCTGTATTCACGGTTGTTGAACAAACAGGGTTTTATTTTTCCGTCAGCGGTGAGGCGCAAGCGGTTGCAGATGGCACAATCACCACCTTCGCCACCCTCCACCACTGAAAAATGTCCCAGATTCAAGTCCATTTGATGGATGTATCTGATCTGCAAGCCATTGCCTTTGGCATAACTGGCTACGTCCATTGCATCCGGTTCCTGGGACGATTTTTTTATCACACAATTAATTTTTACCGGACAAAGTCCTACACGCTGGGCTTCTTCAATTCCGGCAAGCACGTGTTCAATTTTTCCCAAACGGGTAATTTGTGTAAAGCGTTCGGGATTAAGGGTATCCAAACTAACATTTACCCGCGACAAACCGGCATTTTTCAGGTCTTGAGCATATTTTTTCAACAGGATTCCGTTGGTGGTCATGCCAAAATCTTTCACCCCCGGAATATCAGCGATCATGCCTACCAAATCTACGATTCCTTTCCGCACCAGCGGTTCGCCCCCCGTAATCCGGATTTTATCCACCCCGAGGGCTACACTTTCCTTCACTACCTCTACAATTTCCTCAAAAGATATAATATCTTCATGATGAAGCAATTGTATCCCTTCTTCAGGCATGCAATAGGTACATCGCAAATTGCAACGGTCGGTAACTGAGATGCGTAAGTAATTGATTTTTCGGTTATATCTGTCTAACATCCACCATGTCTCCTATGTCTAATTTCTCTTGTCCGATTTCAATGGAGGTGATGCCGTCGGCGAATACATACGAATGAATGTGTGCCGATCCGTGATATTCCACCGGAAACACTTTGCCATCTCTAATATTCACAGGAAAAAAGGACTTTCGTTCTGATTTTCGTCGGCGATACTGAGCACCCATGGGCAATGGAATGATGGGCGATGAAGAATTATTCCCCATGAGTTTGTTTATCAGGGGACGAACTAACAATTCAAACTGGGTGTACGAAGACACAGGATTTCCGGGCAAACCAAAAATAAATTTTTGGTCTTTAGTGGTGCCGAAAGTTGTTGGTTTTCCGGGCTGCACGGCCACCGACCGGAACAGTATTTCTACACCGGCCTCCTGCATTATTTCAGGAACAAAGTCGAAATCGCCCATGGAAACCCCACCCGTGAGCAACACGATGTCGCATTCAGCCAGCGCTTTGGTGATGATGTTAAAAGTAGCGGGACGCGAATCTTCGGCGATACCCAAATAGCGGGGAATGGCGCCGGTCCGTAGCACTTGCGCCACCAATTGACGGCCATTGCTGTTTCTGATTTGCGAAATGGCGGGAATCGCCTCAGGTTCAACCAATTCATCGCCGGTAGAAATAATGGCTATACGCGGTCTGACGAAAACCAATGGTTCCGTGCAACCCACCGAAGCCAGCACGGCAATATGTTGGGGTTTGATTTCGATGCCACTTTCCAGAACAAGTTCACCTTTTTTAATGTCCTCGGCAAAATAACAAATGTTGTTGCCGGTTTGATTCCTGGTAAACCTGATCCTGTTGTTGTCCACTTCCTCAGTGTACTCGACCATCAGCACGCAGTCGGCTCCTTTGGGCACAATGGCACCGGTCATAATTTTGGCACATTGGCCCTCACCTATTTTTTGTTGAGGAACCTGGCCGGCAGCAATTACTTCCACTACCTCCAACGGTTGACCGATATCCTGCTTCCGGCAGGCAAAACCATCCATGGCTGATTTATCAAATGGAGGCATGTTGATGTCGGAATAAACATCCTGAGCCAGAATTCTTCCCATGGAGTCCATGAGGGAATCTTTTCGGTTGCGGCCACCTGCCGGACCGAGTTTTGAACTATTGTTAGCGCGTCTTCAAATTTTATCATAGCAATTTTAGTTTGGCATCTCTCCGGATGCAAGCAGCGAATTTCGGGCAAAACAACAAAAGAACTTAATCAATCACAATTTTTTGTGTTGCCACTACTCCCGAAACTTGATTTTCTGTCCTTATCAAGTAAAACCCTGTTTCCAAACCGGACACATCCCATTTAATCTGACCCGATACTTCACTGAACATCAATACTTTTCCTGTAATATCAAACAAAGTGACATTACACTTAGTTTCGGTGACAATATTAATGAAATCGTTGGCAGGGTTGGGAAAAACTTTTACCCATCGCAGATTGGTGGTTTCTTCCACCCCATTTATCAGGTCGCCGGTAAAGAAAATATCATCTATTTTGGAAATTCCTTCGGCCAACACCAATTGTCCATCGGAAGCAGTATCCGAGGTCATGATCCACCTGATTTTTATCAATGTTTGATTATCGCATGCAGCGGGCAACACCAAATCGGTGAGCGCGCCGGTGGTCCAGTCATTAGCCGTTTGAAATTCGCTTCCCTCCACGTCTGTCCATTCGCCATCCACCTTGTATTGCACCATAAAATCTCTTGGGCCGGGGTTTTGTCCTCCGGAGGTAATTTTCGACGAAAGTCGGATGTTTTGATAACCGGTGGTTTCAAACTCTACTTTCCACTTTTTGGCATGAGCTCCATTTTCCCACTGAGTTACCTGCGCCGCTTTTGTGGTGGCTCCATTTTTAAACTGGATATCGCTTGTACCACCTTCTGCCTGAATTGATTGCGACAGATTGGATTCAATAACACCGCCATCAGCAAGCCCCGATTCGGTGGGGAATGTCCATTGAACAATGGTATCCTGAGCCAAGATACCTGTTGATAAACCCAGGATGAATGTCAGGGTTGCAAAAGCGCGAAAAATGTAATTTGTTTTCATGTGTAAACTATTAATAATTAGGGTGAAACATTAAAATTTATATTTGAATTCGAGTGTGGTAAACCTTCCGGGAGACAGGTATCCCTTTCGGTCGATATATTCATCATCAAGGATGTTCTGCATGTTCAGGGTAAGCACAAACTTTTTAGCGAACTTCTTGGAAATCAACCAATCGATGGTGCTGTAAGCAGAAATTTGGGTTGTATTTTCATCATCGTACCATTGACTGCTGATGTAGTTGTAGGCCAGGGTTGTGGTAAAATATTTGTTTGTCCATCCGACACCCAGATAAACCATGTGTCGGGGAACCTCAATCAGATAATTTCCGGTGATGTTCTTTTCCTCGGGATCGGCACCATAGAACTCTTTGATTTTGGAGTCGTTAAAGGTATAATTGGCCGAAAGTTGCACCTGATCGATGGGATTGTAGGTGGTGGAAATTTCGGCACCAATCACTTCTACCTTGGAAATATTTTGGCGTTGATAAATGGGTTTTAGTTCGCCGCTTCCCGTATCGATGGAGTCACCCGTACCCACAAAGTACTGGAAATCTTTACCTTCAGAAAGATAAACCGAGGGCTCAATGGTCAATTGATCAAAAAACCTTCCGGTAAAGCCCAACTCGTAATTGGTAAGGTATTCAGGACCCAACTCGGGGTTGGCCAATTTAAAACCCTTTCGAATTTTTCCCGACTTTGACAAATCGTCGAGTTTTGGGGGCATAAATCCCTGTGAATAAGAAATATAGGCGCTACTTTGCTTAGACAGTTTGTATTTCAATGCCAATTTGGGGCTAAAAGCACTCCAGGCATTGCTTTCAAAATTCTTATCGAAAGGATCCACAAAACCGGTGTTGGTGGTGGGATTTTCCACCAGTAGTTTGCCGTTGTAATAATTGGAAAAATCCATTCGGGCTCCCCATACAACCACCCATTTTTGGTTGTTGAATTTCCATTCATCCTGAATGAAAACCCCGTAAAAATCAAGTATTCCCTCATAGGTGAGCACATCGGTGGAAGTACGGTAGGTATCCACCACCTTGGCGCTTCCCCGTTTCAGGTCGATTCCATAGGTGAGAATATTTCTGTCGGACAACCGGGTGGTGGCGTTGAGCCAAAAACCTATGTCGTCCTTATCTGAATCACGTTCGCTCAATTTGTATTTTCCGCTGTTGGCACTTACCGTCTCCGTTTGTTTAAACTCATGCTCCAATTGGTAAAAAGCCAGGGCGTTGACAAAAGTTTTTCCAAACAAACCTTCATAATTGGCACGTAAATAGGTAGTTTCCACCGACATATAAGCACCCAAATCTTCATACACCTTTCTGCCTTGACCACGTGCATCATCATAATAATGACCGTCGATTTCAATCTTTTGATTTGTATTAAACACATAGCCCAGCTTTCCGCTTACCGAATATTCCTTAAGGAAGGCCTTGGCTGAAGTGGAATCACGAAGTTCCTCCGGATCAAGATAATACCCGTCGCCCTGTCGGTAGAAAGTGTTGAAACTCCACAAAAACCCTTTGTCGTTTTTCACATTGGTGCCGGAGGCACTGAGATAACCTCCCAACACCTGATAATTCCCGGCTTGAATGGCAGCTTCGCCCTGCAAGGGTTTTTTCGGATTTTTGTTAATGATATTGATCACCCCGCCCATGGCATTGTTGCCGTAAATGGCTGAAGCAGGGCCTTTGATTACTTCAATTCGTTGAATGGCATTGATGGGCACCAGTTGCCAATTGACCGACCCCCCGGCAGATTTGTTGAGTGGCACCCCATCCAATAATACCAAAACCCTGGAGCTCGCATCCAGTCCGCGCATGGTTACACTCGAATTTTGCGAAAACACGCCCCAACTTCGGTTGACATACACATTGGCCACGTATTTTAAAATTTCATCCACATTCTGAACAGGAAGTTCATCGATTGTTTTGGCATCGATAACGGTAACGCGTCCCGGCACATCCTCCAAATTTCGCAAACTGCGATTGGCAGTCACCACTACTTGTGGAATATCGAGGGTGTCGTTTATATCCAACGGTTGAGCTTCCAAAAACGCCGGAATAGCCAACAAAAACCACAACAATGCACCTGCTAAACAACTATATTTAAAATACTTTGCCATGACTATTCCTGAACTTTGATTGACACATTGATTGATCCCAAATCGGTGCCATCCACCGAATTAACTTTGAACAGACCCACTTTTCCGTCTTCATTTTTAAATGAAAACAGGTCGCCGACCATAAGATTCTTGGCTTTACGATTTCCATCCGACTGGCCATAAAGTACCAGGAGCAGACTGTCGTTGGCTATATTCAGGAAATCTGCTTCCGAAATATCTGCAATTTTAAATCGTGTGGTACGGCGGATCGTCCAGTTAGAAAGCCCATTTTCTCCCGTAAATACGGAAGCATCGATGTTGGCACCCGGTGAAGCGATGGTATTTTGATCCGTATCAATAAAATCATAATAATAGCACAAATCGATAAGAAGTTGATTCTGAAAAGCTTGTAAAAGGTTGAAAGCGGAATCCATTTCGAGGGAATAAAAACCGGCTCCTCCTCCATTTTGTGCGGTCATTTCTACCGATGGAATATATCGGATATTTCCAAACGAAGAGCTGCTGTCTAAGCTGATTGTCAGACTCACTTCATCCGATTTCCCTTCCTTATCGCGGATGATAAATATCCATTTCTCAACGGGTTTCAATCCTTTTACCAGCAATTTGTCATAGCTCAAAACCGGTGTATTCATCCCCGAATCAAGAAAGGTTTCCATGATATCCGTCTCCACCCGAATGATGAAATTGGTGAGATTTACTTCCGGATTTTCGGCATCGATCCCCACCCGAAAGGATTGACCCAACGACAAAGTGGTATCTGAAGATACGTAACCCTCACCTGTTTTAAAATGAATGACCGGCGGAATATGCTCTCCAGCTTCTTTTTGGCAGCCAAGAAACAGGGGCAACACCACAAAAAACAACCATTGTAACTTTTTCATTATAAACGATATGCAAACTTTAACATAACGACACCCAAAAAAAGGCGGCATCAAAATAATTGAAACCGCCGGGGATCTATACTTTTTTCAACATTTTTTTAACTCCACCAAAAATCAATGTTGCGGCAATTCCACCCAAAAAACCAAAAATAAAGAAGGTGAACAAGGGCAACACCATCCCATGTTTGAGAAAGGATCCGTAGGGATAGCCCGTGGTGAGTGTAATGAGGAGTCGGCTCAAAGGAATCATCATATAACCCAAACCGGCAATCAATGCCAGCAGGTAGTTTTTTCCTTTGGCGTTTCCTGACCATTGATATCCCAGGTCCAAAACAAAACACGGCAGCATATAATTAAAACCCATCATGGGATCGCGGAAACCGAGCACCGGAAAAAACAAAAAGATGCCGATGCCAATGGCTGAAATACTCGACGCCCATTTCATTTTTGAGGTCAGCCGTGCCGTTAGCATAATGGCCATGAACTCAATTCCGTGATGGCCGGGCACATTGATGGGGGTGCGCAACCGTTCATGCACCACGATGGCAAAAACCCCCGTGAGCAGCAACAGGATTATCTCCAAAAACCGTGATAGCGACCAGCTAGTTAGAAAGCTCTTTGACAGCTTCCTTTGCTGAACATTTCCATTCATATTTTTTGTTATTTAATTCGTGATCAACCAACAATACCGATTTTCCATTGCGCAACACAGGACGTGCCCAGCCATTCAAATAAACCAGCGCATCAGGATCGTCGATGATGGTATCGCCACACTGAATGACATCAATTCCTGCCCTGGCAAGCAATACCTCCACCGAATGCACATCCTGCTCAATGTCGCGAAGGTTTTTCGCCGAATTGATCCAGATAAACCGACCATCGTTTCCTCCCGAACGCAGGCCCACCGCAGCCAGTGCTCCAATAATTCCGCCATGCGTTCCTGTGAGTCCAACCAAATAAACACCATACTTTGATGCAAGCTTTTCTGCCTCATTCATGGTCAGCACGATGGATTTGGCATCCAAGCCCCACTGTTGAATTTCTTCGGGAACAGTATCTTTGGAAGTAATGCACAATCCCACGTCGGAGCCAACAGCACCAATTTGCAACATAAACTGTGTGGAAAATTCAATTATTTGCTTCATATCGGGGCAAACAACATCCAAACAAGCTGAGCTATTCTGTGAAGTATATGGGATATCAGGATGTACAAACAACTGATGACGGGTAATTCCTTTCACTTTTCCAAAGCCTTCATGCTCAATGGCGGCCGCCAATTGTCGTGAATTGAAACCAGTTCCCCTGCTCTCCTTGTTATCGGTATCGTCTATTCCTATCAGTATCCTCATAGACATCGTTCCATCGATCAATTATTCGTGCACTAAATCAACTACTTATGCCCGAAGATTGACTCCCAGCATACGCTACTTGAATCTTTATTTTATTTTATCTTTAAAATCGGCATAGGCATCTTCTATGGCCGTATCCATTTTTTTATGCAAGGCATCGTAGGCTTCCAGCAAGTTTTTGGCCCTTTGTGTCAGGTCAGATTTACCTCCGCCAACTCCACCGCGATGTTTTTCGGTGAGGTCGTAGCCCAACAATTCCTCCGATTTTTTTATATCGCCCCAGGCCTTTCGATAACTAACCCCTAAATGATCGGCGGCAGCTTTCAACGAACCTAACTCTTCTATTTTTCTTAACAAAAGATACTTGCTTTCGCCGATAATTCCCTCTCCGGAAACCGCTGACAGCCAAAGCTTGTACCGCAAAAAGACATCATTTTTCGAACTCCTTGGTGGTTTCATGTGCAGTTAGTTTTTTTAGTCGATATGTATGCATTACCATATCGTATGCAAATGTATAAAAAGGCAGGTTTGAACTGTACAAACTACCCGGATGAAAGGGCAATTTATCATGAGTCAAAATAAGGCTATTACCTACAAATAAAGACACTTGTAAGCGGTGGGAAGCTCTGTAACCACCTTAAATTTGGCATCCTTGGCCACCACAAAAGTTTCGTAAGGACCAAATTCCTGCCAGGCAGTTTCTCCCGGAAGCAGCACCTTCATTTTTCCTGACGTTACGGTCATGTGTTCGATGGTGGAAGTGCCAAATTCGTATTCGCCGGCAGCCATCACGCCTATGGTGAGCTTACCCTCGTTGTTTTCAAAGCCCATCGACATCACTTTTCCGTCGAAGTATGTATTTACTTTAAACATGTTTTTGCATTTTAATGTTGAAAAAAAACATCCCCCGAAATTTCGGAGGACGTTTTTCCTTTATTGCATGAGTATTAATCTTCTTGATGCGGAGTTATCATCTCAATAACTTCAGGCAAATCCATGCCCAGTTGTTTCATATGCGATAATTTGGGAACTCCATTTTTGGTCCAACCTCTTCTCAGATACACGGCATCCAACAATTTTTCGTATTGTGCTTCACGATGTTTGCGGAGGATATCACGTTTTTCTTCGGTGGTTTTTCCTTCGGGATCCACGCCAATGATTTCCTTCAGTTGTT
Organism: Bacteroidales bacterium; assembly: GCA_963676875.1. Classification (GTDB taxonomy): domain Bacteria; phylum Bacteroidota; class Bacteroidia; order Bacteroidales; family F082; genus UBA6244. The sequence goes on along the minus strand of OY781436.1, from coordinate 3,907,097 downwards.
TGTCATAGCGCTCTGCTCTTGATTCGTATTCCTCAATGGTAACAGGGCCTGCGGCACGATAGGGTTGTGCATCATACTTTCTGACGCCATACCCTCTGCGGAGGTTGAATACCCGTTGGTAATTATATACGCGTTCCGATTGACGAATCATTTCGTGTTTGTCGATATTTTGTCCTGTGACGGCGTTGTATATCACCACGTAGTTATCCACATGTTCGGGTACTTTGGCCGGTTCATCGGTTTGCGCGTTGTTTTCGGGTTCCACATCGTTCCATGGAAGCTTACACAATCCCATCAGTCCGAACCATGTGCGGAACATGGGGAAATAGTGCAAGGCTTCGGCTTTATCTTCAAAAGTGGGGATTTGGTTGTTGACCATGTCCATAAAAATCAGCCAGGCTTCATCGTGTTGCGGTCCTTTGTTGGTCATGGCAAATCCGCCCTGTTGGGCCAAGGATTCTTTGGAAATATACTCTGAGTATTCCAATCCTTTGTTTTCCATGCCTATATCCTGTAGGAAATTAGGATCACCCCATCCGTTTTTAATGAAAAGTTCTTTCATTTTGCGAACACCCATACCGGCAATAAGGCCAAAACCTTCGCCACGGGCAAGTTGATGCATCACTTCCATGGCCGAATCGGCGTTACCGAAATTAAGTTTCAGTCCACCCGTACGTTCTTCGTTGAGAATGCCATTTTCGTAACATTCCATGATAAAGGCCATGAGTGTACCCCATGAGATGGTACAAATGCCGTATGTATCGCAGTAGAAATTGGCTTCGATAATGTAGTCAGGGTTAAAAATTCCGCAATTGGAACCCAGACCTCCGGCGTTTTCGTATTCAGGCCCGTCCACAATCACTTTCTGTCCGGCATAAGGACCTGTTCGGAGTTCGTAATTATCCACACCTTTGGCGCAAGCCATGTTACAACCTATCCAGCACCCATCGGGAATGCCTTGGGTAAACCTACGTTTCCACTCTTCCGAATCGATGTTTTTAATGTCGGGATGACTTCCGAATTTATAATTGTGGGTAGGCAACAGGTCGTAATCGTTCATGATTTCCACCAGGTGAGCCGTACCTTTGGTTTTCATTTCGCATTGATCGTCATCCAGTTCACGCATCTCTTTATTAAAGGTTTTGCCACGCTCCATGATGGCTTTCAAATCCACCACATTGTTGAGGTTACCTTTTACACCGGGAACTTTACAAACCAGGGCTTTTATTTTTTTATCTCTAAAAACGGTTCCAATACCACCACGTCCGGCTTGTTTCAACCTGACCAATTTACGTTTGGGATCGTAGAAACTAAAATTGAGCATACCTATTAAAGAGTGATCGGCAGCTTTTCCGGCAGAAACCACGGCGACGTTTTTCTTGTCGCGGTCGTCGTCAGCATACATCTCCGTAAGTTGCTCGGCCAATACGTGGCTATCGATGGCTTCGTCGGGGGCTTCAAAAATTTCTATTTTGCCGTTAACTCCGTCGATAAAAACAATGACTTCCTTGTCCGACTTTCCCTGAATTTCGATGGCATCGAATCCGGAGAACTTCAAAAAAGGACCAAAATAACCACCTACGTTGCTGTCCATCACCGAGTTGGTCTGGGGCGAAATACTCACCACCAGTGACTTACCGGTTCCTGAATACTGGGTAATTCCACAGATGGGACCTCCGGATATAACGATTTCATTTTCAGGGTCGTTCCACTTGGTATCAGGTTTTGTGGCATCCCACAGATATTTCAAACCATAGCCTTTTCCACCGATAAATTTCTCCTTCATGATGGGAGGCACATCCTTGGCCAAAATGGTATGATCGCCCACGTTTACATAAAGTGTTTTGTCCGAATACCCTTTATCCAGGGGAGTAATGTCGTATTTCCACTCCTTGAGCAATTTGTGACGGCTTTTTATTTCCTCAACATTCATAACGCTATTTATTTAATTCAAATTTCACTGTAATTGACGTAGGCAAAATTACGCAATATAAAATGAAAAGAGGTCGAAAAAGCCTAATAATCAGATATGCAAACAAAGGCATATCGAAATTTATAATCAGTCTTAATTCGGATAGTTTTTAGCTCTGTTGTAATTTGTTTGGATTATTGGTTTAGTGGTGTAAATTGGTTGACCCGGCACCCCACCTCCCTGCTCCTCCCCGAAGGAGAGGAGTGATAATTTATTCATAATAAATGGATTAAGGCGTATAATACTAAAATCTATCACCTTTCCCCGTGGGGTCATCCCGAAAGCCTTCGGGAGGGATAGGGGTTTATTCGGCGCAAAAAACCTAACTCATCGTGTCTATTCTACACCTAGTCAAAGACTAACCACATTAAAAACAATATTTACTTTCTGCAAATGACATCACGCCAGAAATATTCCGTTGTAAGCTAATGCCTGCCAAAGCCAAGGAATTTTTTTTAACAAACACAAAACCGCTACCTTTGCCATAAAAATCATTGGAACATGACCTTTCAGCAAATGCAAGAACGACTCAAAAACACCACCATAGGCATTGCCGGATGTGGTGGGTTGGGGTCGAATTGCGCTGTGGCATTGGCCCGTGTTGGTATTGGCAAACTAATTCTGGCCGATTTTGATGTGGTGGAAGAAAGCAATTTGAATCGCCAATACTATTTCCGACATCAGATTGGAGAAAGTAAAGTGATGTGCCTGAAGCAAAATATTCACCTGATCAATCCTAATATCCATGTGGAAGCACACCAGATTAAACTGACATACAACGATATACAACCCATGTACAAAGAATGTGATGTGTTGGTGGAAGCCTTCGACCGCGCCGACATGAAACAGATGATTATTGAGGCAGTTATGGAACAAATGCCAGACATGCCCCTGGTGATTGGTCTGGGAATGGCCGGATGGGGCGACAGCAATTCCATTAAGATGAGAAAATCAGATAATTTATATATCTGCGGAGACGAAAAAAGTGAGGTAACAGCGCAACATCCACCCCTGGCTCCCCGCGTGGGTATGGTGGCAAACATGCAAGCCAACACCGTATTGGAAATCCTTCTTAACAACCAACCATGAAGATTACATTAAATAACCGACCGGAAACATTTGAACAGGAATCGTTGACCATTGCCCAATTGTTGGAACTTAAAAACTTCACTTTCAGAATGATGGTGGTAAAAATCAACGGACAACTGATCAAAAAAGGAACTTACGAACGAGCCGCAGTGGTTTCCGGGGACGATGTGCAGATACTACATATGATTAGTGGAGGATAAGCAACCGACTAAAATGGCTTTTTATGACCCAGGATATTGGCACGACGCTGGTGAATGATGTATTTTTTACGGATGGGCTGGTGCTTGGTAGCTCCCGGATCGTAAGAAGTGGCTCCATAAGGACGATGTGCAGGATATTTAAAACCGGACGATTTTTTTGAACAAGAGCTTAAACTACTTGATAGAACAACAATTAGCAAAAACAAAACAATTCTGACAAGTCCTTTCATCCTTCTAAACGATTGATTATTGATTGAGGCGTAAAGATATAAAATTCTGTTAAGACAGGTTAAAATATTAAAATCATTTCCTGAGGAAAAACAAAAAAGGTGTGGAAGGCGGATGGGGAGTGAGGAATAACCCTGACAGGGTTCACCACAAAAAAAAGCTGTAGCGCACCCCCGCTTCAAGCGTTCACGCTTGAAGACAGCACCGATCATCAACACCCCCACCCGCTTCAAGCGTCCACGCTTGAAGATTAATCCCCTTGATCCACCCCTCCCCAGATTCAGGTGTCGACGCTTGAAGACAAACCACACTGCATTCGTACCAACAACAATTGTATTTCCGAACCGATAGAAGACAAAAATATCGAATATCGATTAACGAATAATGAATGATGAAGTGGGAATATCCATTATTACACTATCCCAATTTCCCAGCTTCAAGCATCCACGATTGAAGTCGTATCCTACTCCAATCTCAATAATCCCACTCATCCATTGATCCTACTGATCCATTGATCCAACTGATCCAACTGACCCTCTGTACTTCCCCAACCCATTTTTTCATCCGGGAATATCCAAAATTCTGTATCTTTGGGTGTTTTTCAATATTAGCAACCAATCTCCATACATATGAAAAAAGCACTCCTGTTGTTCGTGGTGTTTATATCCACAAATATGGCAATAAGTCAAAACCAGGAAAAACCCAATCCTCTCTCCTACCAAATAAGCGGATTTGTGAACTTAAATGCCATTTGCGACTTTAACGGGCTGAGTCATTATGATGATTTCACCACCTCCGAAATCCCCATCAACCCTACACCCTACGAAAAAGTCATGCGGTTTCACATGACCGCCCGACAGTCAAGGTTGGTTCTCGACACCAAATACCAAACTCCGCTCGGAGAAGTAAAAGGAAAAATTTCAGGGGATTTTTATAGCGGCAACACAGGGGATTATTCCATATTTCATTTGCGCCTGGCCTACATTCAATACAAAAACCTGCTCATTGGCCAAAACACAACCACCTTTGGCAATCAGGATGTTACGCCTACAACCATCGATTTCGAAGGTCCCAACAGCGCTCCTACCCTGCGCAATCCAATGATCAGCTATACCAATACCATCAACAAAAAATGGAGCTTCGGGGCAGCTCTCGAGATGCGTGGCACAGACATCACCACCACCGATACCACCGACACGCCCTTTTCCTCTCTCCCTACTTTTGTGGGAAACATCAACCGCAGCGGCGATTGGGGGGTCATTACTTTTTCGGGAATGACCGATGTTAACCGATTCTTCGACAACAACGACAAAACACGGGTTACCATGGGCTATGGCGGTGCTTTTTCGGCCATCATCAATACAGGTAAGCAAGACAAACTAAGCCTCTTCGCCGTTGCCGGGAAGGGCGTAGCCAACTTTATCAGCGATCTATCAGGAAGTGGATATAATGGCGTGCTTACAAACAATCCCGACGAACTGAAATTGCTTACCAGTTACGGTGGATTTGTGGCATACACCCACTACTGGAACGCAAAATGGAATTCAAACCTCATTTACAGCTTCGTGGGATTGGAAAAAACGTCGTTGGTTTCGAGCAACGCCTTTCAATTTAGCAACTATGCCTTAGGTAATTTGTTCTATCAACCCCTCGACAGGCTGATGTTTGGCATGGAATATATTTACGGCAATTTATACATCCAAAACGATGCCACAGGTGATGCCCACCGCTTGCAGTTTTTGGCTCAATTTAATTTCTAAGTCACGGAACTAATCAGATTTCCAAATGCTCAATCTTGATACCGGCCCTGGCAAGCAAGTCGAGCCCGTCGGTGATGCGGTATTTTCGGCTGTAAACCACCCGTTTGATGCCCGACTGGATAATCAATTTGGCACATTCGATGCAGGGTGAATCGGTAACGTACAAGGTGGCTCCATCAGCACTGTTGTGCGACTTGGCTACCTTTGTAATGGCATTGGCCTCAGCGTGAAGCACATATGGCTTAGTAATATAATTTTCATCCTCACATACATTTTCAAACCCTGATGGGGTTCCATTGTATCCATCGGAGATGATCATGTTGTCCTTCACGATCAGGGCTCCCACCTGCATCCGCTTACAATAGGAATTTCTGGCCCAAACAAAGGCCATCTCGATGTAACTCTTATCAAACTTCTGACTTTTCATGGCGCAAATTAACACAAACTATTCCAATTCAAAACCAAACGACTTTCCCTTTTCGATGGCCAGAATGCCTTTTTTCATCCATAAAGGCTCAGGAGCACCTTTTAAGTAATGATCGAAAAACTGTTGCATCCTTACGGTGAGGTCTTCGCAGTCGGCCCTGCGTTTCAGGTTGTGTGGAGCTCCGTTATAAACCAGCATCCACACGGGTTTGTTCAGTCGGCGCAAGGCATTAAACAACTCGATACCCTGATACCACGGAACGGCGCCATCCTTATCGTTATGCATTATTAACAAAGGTGTTTCTACCTTGTCGGCGAAAAATACCGGAGAATTGGCCAGATACAGAGGCAAACTTTCCCACAAATCGCCGCCAATCCGGCTTTGGGTTTGTTCGTATTGAAATGCCCTGCTAATCCCTGATCCCCAACGAATTCCACCATAAGCACTGGTCATGTTGCTCACGGGCGCACCGGCCATGGCAGCCCTGAACATATTGGTTTGGGTAACCAGATAGGCCGTTTGATAACCTCCCCAGCTTTGCCCCTGAATACCTAACCTACGGCGATCGATAAACGGAAACTGATCGAGCATGGTCTGGGTTCCACTGATGATGCAATCGTAGGCGCTCTTTCCGGGATAACCTATTTTGTATTTGATGTCTGGTATAAAAATCACATAGCCATTACTGGTGTAGTAACTGAAATTGATCACCGAACGAATGGGCTTGGGGGTGTAATACCGATGCAGGTCGTCGGAATAACGTTCGTAGAAATACACCAACATGGGATAGGATTGTTTGGGGTCGAAATTGGCTGGTTTATAGAGCAATCCTTCCAAGGTGTCGCCATCAAAATTCATCCATTCCACCAATTCAACTGATCCCCAGGCGTAGGCTGCTTGTTGTGGATTGGCATCTGTCAGCCGGATGATGTTGGAGAAGGTGGTGCTACTTTCGTAAATATCCGGAAATTGCTCAAACGACTCCTTGCTCCACAGCATGACCGCAGCATTTTTGGCCTTTTTTGGACGGGAAAAACGGGCAGGTTCCATCACCAGTGATTGAGGTTGCTCCTGTTTTTTCATCTCAAACAGGGCAAACCCGGCATCCTTGGTTTTTTTATCAAAAGCCGAAAGCAACATGGTTTCGGGCAATACCTGCAAATCAGGATCGAGTTTGACATAGCGGTAACGCAACTGATGTTCACGTCCCCAACGATGGGTTATATTCCTTGGCTGTGCCTTGCCGTTGGGGTCGAGTAACCAGAGGTCGAAGTCATCATATACCACCACTTTACCTTCCTTGGTCCATCCTGCCATGCCATAAGGTCCGGGCAATGCAGGCACATCGTTGAGTTCGTCGAAAAAAGCGATGCCCGTGGACGAAGTGAGGTTTGCCGGTGTTTTGGTGTCCAACCTAAGGGCATACCAACTGCTGTCCATGGGTTGGTAGTACAGGATGGATTTTTGTCCGGGATCAAGCGATACAGTCGAAGCTGCCTTATGAACCACCTCCTGACCAATGCCCGTTTCTCTGTCCACCAGATACACATCGCGGTAATTGCCGGCTTCCCAGGACGAATTGTGCCAATAGGGCAGATGGTTAAAACCGAGGCTATATCTACCTTTACTCTTTTTATCTAACTGAATATCGGGCATTTCAGGATTCGCCAGTTGCACCACTTTGTCCGTTTGAGGAAAATAAACAGCCATATAATACTTCTTTTGATCGCGCTCCAGCTGCTTCAATTGTTGTGGCTGCAATCGGTCGTCCTGCCAGTTCCATATGTCCAAACTCACCTTCTCATCATCGGTAAGGGTGTCCTTCGGCGCACGTTCACGACGAGGCGCGGTACCAAAATACAACTCCTTCCCTTCCTCATGAAACCAGGGACTTAGATACTCGCTGATGGCCCAGCCGCTTTTTATTCGTTCAGAAGAATCGCCCACCACCAAACGGGTTTCACCTTTTTTCACTTGGGCATAGTACAACTGATAATTCTTCTCCTTAATGGTATCCGATGAATAGGTAAAGGCAATTTGTTTTCCTTCTTTATCAGTGGAAATTCCGGCAGAAACTCCCTGATCTACAAATAATTCCTTATATACTTTTCTATCTGTAAGGTAAATACCCACACGCAACGAATCGATGCTGTCGCCAAATTGCTTAACCATGGCTAACGAATGTCCATTGTCGGAAAGGCTAAAGTAACGAACTTGTTCGAAGGCGATGGAATCGCCATCAACAGGATTGAGCAGCACCAAAAGGCCTGTTTCCGTTTTTTTCTTTTTGGCTTTCGACTTTTTCGACTTCTTTTCTTTTATCAGGGTATCTGACTTGGCAGTATCGGCAACAGCTTCCTTGACAGGTGTTTCCAGCCAAATTGCCACCCAATCTGACGACTCCTCCGGCAGACTAAAAGACTTCAACCCGGCCATTCTCCATGTTTTGGTAGTTGAAAACAGGGTAATTCCTACTGAGTCCTTGGGCATTTTGTCCTTTTTTACTTTTTTCAATTTAAGCGCCCTTACTGTATCGAAAGGAGTAACAACTCGATACACGGCAAAACCCGACTCTGGTGAAAACCGAGCTTTCGTTCCTCGTGGTATGGAATCTTTGGTTAGTGTTTCAAGATTGGAGATGTACAAAACACCATCACCCTTTTGGGGATTGATTTCATACAGCGCCCTGCTACCGTCGTTACTAATTTGCTGGTTCTCTATCTGTTTCCACGAATCATAAACCGAATGATCCAGTGGTTTTTGTTCTTGCGAAGCGGCAAAATCCGCCAAAAACATGCTTACAATGAACAAAACTGTTGAAAGGTTTTTTTTTGTCATCTTAAGATTTGTCAATTAATGTCTTCAAAGTAACAAATATAAACTATTTCAAACTGAATGCTTATCCAATGACAAATGCCCAGAGTCTCCCTTTACGTCTGGCGGTTTCTTTTCAACGCGAACGATGAAGGGTATTCAGTACAATTATCTCTATCCCAAATCACAACGCAAACGATTTAAAATCATTACAAATAACGCCTGGTTTTATATGAAAATCCACTCAAAGTCACAATCAACGGGCAGTTGAGCCTAAATCCGTATACTTCGCAAAAAATCGCATTTAAATCTCTTAACATTTAATAACAAGTTAATTTGGTTTATTATTAAAATCTATTTAAATTGCTATAATTTTGCAATTGCATCTATAAACACTTGTTAACACCGTAACCTAAAGAAGATGAGTTATATACATTTTGATAAAACACAATTGATCAACCTGAAATTCTCACTTGATCGCGAATTGTTGCGGACCAACCGTGCAGGCAGCTACGCCAGTACCACCATCATCACCACCAACACTCGAAAATATCATGGCTTACTGGTAGCTCCACAGCCTCTCATCGACGATGACAACCATGTATTGCTTTCCGAAATAGATGAAACCATCATCGACAACAACTTTGAGTTTCATGCCGGAATGCGGATGTATCCCGGGGGCGTTTACGAACCAAAGGGGCATAAGTACCTACGTGAGTTTTTCTCCAACCCTAACCCCACGCTGGTCTTTAGAATGGGCAATATTATGTTTACCAAGGAATACATTTTCGCCCTTAATGAAGACCGTATTTTCATCAAATACACACTCAACGAAACTGCCAATTCTGTTGTATTCAGATTAAAACCTTTTCTGGCCTACCGCAGTGTACACCGTTTGTCCAAGGCCAACACATGGGCAGACACCAAATACAAAGACATAAAAAACGGTGTTAGTTGGCAGATGTATAAGGGTTACAGCAAATTAAACATGCAGTTTTCCAAGCCCTTCCAATATACACACGTACCTGATTGGTATTACAACGTTGAATATATACGCGAAAGAGAACGCGGCTACGAAAGCACTGAAGACTTGTACGTACCGGGCTATTTCGATGTGAAATTAAAAAAAGGCGAATCGGTGGTAATATCGGTGGCCTTGGAAGAAAAAAACCCGGAAACACTTAAAAGTCAGTGGACTGCAGAAGTAAAAAAACGCACGCCCCGCGATAGTTTCTACAACTGCCTGAGCAATGCCGGCGACGAATTCATCATCAAATACAATAAAAAAAGTGAAGTAGTTGCCGGATACCCGTGGTTTGGAAGATGGGGACGCGATACCTTTATCGCCTTGCCGGGACTTACCCTTCCCAAAAAGGACTACAAAAGCTTTAAAGCAGTTACCGACACCTTGGTCGAAGAACTTTGGGATGGGCTTTTCCCCAACATGGGTCACGGTAAAGACATATCCTACCATTCGGTTGATACCTCGTTTTGGTTTTTCTGGGCGTTGCAACAATTGAGTTTACGTCAACAGAAAAAGGTCAATATTTGGAAGGACTACGGAAAAACCATGAAAGACATCCTGGCACACTTCAAATACGGAACTCACTTCAACATCAAACTGCAGGACAACGGACTGATTTGGGCAGGAGAACCCGGGTTGGCAGTAACATGGATGGATGCTATCGTAGCCGGCAAACCCGTTACACCGAGAACCGGATATGCAGTTGAAGTAAATGCTTTGTGGTACAACGCCCTCGTGTTTAGTCTGGAATTGGCCGAAGCTGCCGGTGATCAGGATTTCATCAACGAATGGAAAGACTATCCTCAACTCACCAAAAAGTCATTTAACGACATGTTTTGGTCCAAAGAAAAAGGCTATTTAGCTGATTATACAACCAATGAATCAAAGGATTGGAGTGTTCGTCCTAACATGATTATTGCTGTTTCAATGCCCTTCAGCATGCTGGATGCCGAACAAGCCAAATCCATTGTTATTAAGGTAAAAAGTGATTTACTTACCGAAAGAGGTTTACGTTCGCTTAGCCCAAAAAATAATGAGTACAAGGGTGAGTATATTGGGAACCCCACCGAACGCGATCTGGCTTACCATCAAGGAACTGTATGGACCTGGCTATTGGGAGCATACACCGAAGCCTATTTAAAGGTATATGGAAAATCAGGGGTAGAAAGTCTTGAAGCTTTGTATCATGGTTTTGAGGAAGTAATGACCGAAGCCGGGATAGGCACCGTGTCTGAAGTATACGACGGAAACCCACCACATAAGGCAGCAGGAGCCATTTCACAAGCGTGGAGTGTGGCAGAACTGCTTCGAATGAAATTTATGATTGATCAATTCAACCTATCCAAATAAATATTCAATCCAGATTGTCAACAAACTAATGATTAAACTACTCGAAAAATGAAAATACTGATGTTCGGATGGGAATTTCCCCCACATATCACAGGAGGATTGGGAACGGCCTGCTTTGGATTAACAAAAGGGCTGGCCAAACATGGAACCGAAGTTATTTTTGTGGTTCCCAAAGCTTATGGCGATGAAAGTCAGGAAGCCGTGCGCTTGGTTAATGCCAGCGATGTCCCCTTCGACATGCACGATGATGAATACAAAGAATACTGGAAACGTGTAACTTACTTGGAAATTGGCTCCAACATCGTACCCTATGTGGCTCCGGAAGACTTTGCCAAGGAAATATCCAAAAGAAAAAAAGCAGGCGAAAAATACACCAGTAACGTGTTCTCCAGAGATTATAAATTTTCTGGTAAATACGGAGCCAACCTGATGGAAGAAGTGGCCCGATATGCCCTCATTGGCTCGGCCATCGCCTTAAAAGAAAAATTCGACATTATTCATGCCCACGACTGGCTGGCATACCCCGCCGGTGTGGCCGCCAAAGAATCGTCGGGAAAACCACTGGTGGTGCATATGCATGCCACCGAGTTCGACCGTTCGGGCAGCAACATCAACACCCAGGTATATGCCATTGAACGTGAGGGAATGATGGCAGCCGACAGGGTAATTACAGTGAGCAACCTCACCAGAAATATTGTCATCGAAAAATATGGCATCGAACCGGGCAAAGTAGTTACCGTGCACAATGCCGTAGAGCCTAGCCTATTTACTGAACTCGCAGATGTAAAAAGAAATCTAAACGAAAAAATCGTTACCTTTCTTGGTAGAATTACCTTCCAAAAAGGTCCCGAATATTTTATTGAGGCTGCCTATAAAATTCTCCAAAAAGACCCCAACGTACGCTTTGTTATGGGTGGCTCTGGCGATATGCTCAATAAAATGATCGAACGGGTAGCCAAACTCAGAATTGCCGACAAGTTTCACTTTACCGGTTTTTTAAAAGGTGGTGAAATCGACAAAATGTTCGCACTAAGCGATGTATTTGTGATGCCATCCGTATCCGAACCCTTTGGCATTGTCCCTTTAGAGGCTATGCGTTCTAATGTTCCAGTAGTGATTTCCAAACAATCTGGAGTGGCGGAAATTTTGCGCCACGCACTAAAAATAGACTATTGGGATGTGGACGGAATGGCTGATGCTATATACGGACTTTGCCACTATGAAGCACTTTCAACCATGTTTAAAAAGTATGGAAAAGTGGAGGTGGAAAACCTTAAATGGGAAAACGCCGCCGTGGAAGTAAATAAAGTTTACCACTCCATCCCCTTATCATGGTAGGTCTGCTTAATCAAATTAAATAACTGACGACAAAAAACATAAAAGATGAAATCAATTTGCTTCTATTTTCAGGTACACCAACCCTTCCGCCTTCGTACTTACCGCTTCTTTGACATTGGAGCCAAACACAACTATTTCGACGAACACGAAAATGCATTTATCATGCAGCGAGTTGCCGAAAAGAGTTATTTACCCATGAATGCATTGTTGTTGAAGCTGATCAAAGAATATGGGTCTGCTTTCAAAGTTAGTTTTTCTATTTCAGGGATGGCCCTCGAACAATTTGAAGCCTATGCCCCTGAGGTGATAAAAAGCTTTAAAAAACTGGCGGATACTGGTAAAGTAGAATTTCTGACTGAAACCTATGCTCACTCTCTGGCATCCATCAGAAACCCGGAGGAGTTTAAACGTCAGGTAGAAAAGCAATGCGAAATGACCAAGCGTCTTTTTGGTGTAAAACCAACCACTTTCAGAAATACCGAGTTAGTATATAGCGACCAGATTGGTGAAATGGTGGCAGATATGGGTTACAAACTCATGCTTACTGAAGGTGCCAAACATGTACTGGGATGGAAAAGTCCCAATTACATGTACAACAGTGCCCGTCGTCCGGAACTGAAACTATTATTGAAGAATTTCAAACTGAGTGATGATATCGCCTTCCGTTTTTCGGACAGAAGATGGGCAGACTATCCATTAACCGCTGAAAAATTTACCCGCTGGTTAGAAGATCTCGATGAAAAGGAAGAAGTAGTAAACCTCTTCATGGATTATGAAACTTTTGGAGAACACCAATGGGCTGAAACAGGTATTTTCGATTTTATGAAAGCTTTACCTGCTCAAATACTTAAAACAGGTAAGTTTACATTCAATACGCCTGCCGAATTAGGGCAGAAATTGCAACCCATGGGCGCCATACACGTACCCTACCCCATCTCCTGGGCCGACGAAGAGCGCGATATTACCGCTTGGTTGGGTAACGACCTGCAGGACGAAGCTTTTGGAAAACTCTATGCGCTCGAAAGCAAAGTGTTAAACTGTAACAATCCTGAAATATTAAAAACATGGTCGTATCTGCAGACTTCCGACCACTTCTATTATATGTGCACCAAGTGGTTTTCGGATGGTGACGTACACAAATACTTCAACCCTTACGGCACACCCTACGAAGCATTTATCAACTACATGAATGTACTCAGTGATTTTATTCTGGAAGTCGAAAAATGTGGCCATGCAGGCGGTGACATGAAAGAGTTGAAACATGCAGCAGAAAAAATGAAAGAAAAAGCAGGTAAAATTGCCCGTGAAAAAATGGACAACACCACTAAAAAGGTAAAAAAAGCTGTCCGAAAAAGTAGCGAAGTTAATCTGAACGACATGAAAAACCTGTCGAATGCCGCCATGAAAAAGCTTCTGAAAGAAATCGACACCAAAACACTAGCCATTGTTTTGAAAGATGCTGAAAAAGAAATTGTGGAAAAAGTAATCCCTAACCTTAGTGCGAAAGCAAAAAAACAATTCCACGAATTTCAATCAAACGTCCAAAAAGTAAATAAAACGGAAGTTAAAAAATACAAGAAAATCATTGAAGACCGAATAAATTCAATGCTTAACAATTAATTATTATCAACCAACATTGCTGCCCGTTGCCGCCATGCGAATATGATATCCATGTTATTTTGCATAGATACTTTGCCATCGCATCCCTGACAACGGGCGATTGACTATGTTTGCATCGCCAAAAAAAGGCATCCTCAACCAAAAAAAATCTTATCAATGGAATTAAATAATAAAGCTCTAATAAATCCTGAATTTGTTTTTGAAACCAGCTGGGAAATATGTAATAAAGTTGGTGGAATATACACCGTTATTTCCAGCAAGGCCATAAAAACAAAGGAACAACTATCTGACAATTATATCGTTATTGGCCCCGACGTATGGAAAAAAACCACGGCAAACCCCGACTTTGAAGAAATACCGGAGTTATTTGCCGACTGGAAAGCCATTGCCTGGAAAGAGGGCTTAAAGGTACGAACCGGAAAATGGAACATTCCGGGAAGCCCCAAGGTAATACTCGTTGATTTCACACCACTGTTTCCACTAAAAGACAATGTTTTTGCTCGTTTCTGGGAAAAATACAAGTTAGACTCGCTCCGTGGTGAGTGGGATTATATTGAGGCCGCCATGTTCGGTTATGCTGCCGGACAAGTAATCGACAGCTTTTCAGATCATCAACTCAAAAATAAAAAGAACATCATCGCCCATTTTCATGAATGGATGACAGGTGCCGGAGTATTGTATCTTAAAGATAAAAACCCAAGGATAAGTACGGTTTTTACTACACATGCTACCGTATTGGGGAGATCTATTGCCGGAAACGGTTTGCCATTGTACAAGGATCTGGCCAATTATTTACCTGAAAAAACAGCCCGTGATTTTAATATAACGGCCAAGCACTCTTTAGAATCCATTGCGGCACGCGAAGCTGATATTTTAACTACTGTGAGTGACATTACCGCACGTGAGTGTCAGCAATTCTTCCGGCGCATGCCCGAAGTTATCACCACCAACGGATTTGATGACGGCTTTGTTCCCGAAAAAGAAAAGCTTAAAAAACATGCGCAAGCAGCAAGGAAAATTGCCCTGGAAGTTGCCAGCCAACGCACCGGTAAAAACTATACTGAGGATACTATTCTGTTGCTAACCAGTGGGCGTTACGAATACACCAACAAGGGAATCGACCTGTTTATCAAAGCACTTGGGCATTTAAACGATAATAAATTGGTGGCTAAAAAAATTGTTGCCTACATCGCAGTTCCCGGAAATCACAATGGGATTGTAGAAAAAACCGGTGACGGATTTTCATCGCCCATGGAAAAGTACCTAACCCACAAACTCTATCACCCCGATCACGATCCCATACTTAAGGAAATTGCCCAACAAAACCTGACAAACGACGAAAACAGCTCTGTTGACATCATTTTTGCACCTGTTTATCTGGATAAAAAAGATGGCGTCTTTAATATCGACTATTATCAATTTCTTTCAGGATTCGACTTTACCCTCTTCCCCTCCTATTACGAACCATGGGGTTATACTCCGCTTGAAAGCGTCGCCTTCAACATACCCACGCTTACCACTACTTTTGCCGGTTTTGGTGATTGGACGTTGAGAAATTTCAAGTTGCAATATGGATCGGTTAGGGTTATCACCCGTCAGGAAGGCAACTCAGCTGATGCGATAAAACAGATTTCGGATGCCATCATTGCCTTTGCCAAACCATCCGATCAGGGTAAAACAGAGGAAGAAATAAAACAGGTGGTTGACAAAGCAAGCTGGAAATTCATGGTGGAAAACTATTTCAAAGCATGGAGTGAGGCCTTTGTTCAATCAGAACCACGAAAAAGTCAGTTGCCCACCCTGCCCGAAAACGACACCTTACTTGTGGAAACACAGGCCGATTCGGACAAACCTGTTTGGAAGAAAATACTAATACAAAACATACTACCTGATGTGTTGAAACCCTTAAAAGAACTGGCTTTCAACCTTTGGTGGTCATGGAACGATGACGCTGCCAGATTATTTGCCTCCATTGATGAAGAAAAATGGGCGAGTTTTGAAAACAATCCCGTTCACCTGATCGAATCGCTTTCCAAAGACCAAATAGACAGGTTGGCAGAAGACGAAGCCTTTTTACATATATTAGGTAAGGTGTATGAGCGTTTTCAGAATTATATGGACGATGCAAAAAACAAACCCGAAGATATGGTAGCCTATTTCAGCATGGAATACGGCTTGCATAACAGTTTAAAAATATATTCGGGGGGGCTTGGAGTATTAGCCGGCGATTATCTGAAACAGGCCAGCGATTCAAATAAAAACATGATCGCTGTCGGGCTTCTCTACAGATATGGCTATTTTAAACAAACCATGTCGATTTTCGGCGATCAGCAAGCTGAATACAATGCGCAAAAATTCACCCAGTTACCCCTGTCGCCTGTGCGCCATTCCAACGGTGAGTGGGTGATGGTAAGGTTAGCTTTTCCTGGTAGAAATGTTACGGCAAAAGTATGGCAGGTAAATGTAGGTCGGATAGCCTTGTATTTGTTGGATACAGATACTGATGAAAATTCGACTGAAGACAGGGCTATTACCTACCAATTATACGGTGGCGACAGCGAAAATCGTATCAAGCAGGAACTGGTATTGGGTATTGGAGGCGTACGAATGATTGAAAGCCTTGGACTAGATCCGGCCATTTATCACAGCAATGAGGGACACTCAGCCTTTATAGGTTTGGAACGCATTTTCAACTTCATGAAAAATCCAAAAATCAGTTTTGATGTGGCTTTGGAGTTGGTAAAATCTTCCAATCTTTTTACCACCCATACACCTGTTCCTGCTGGTCACGATACATTTGAAGAACACCTTATCAGAACCTACTTGCCCCATTATAGCGAACATTTCAGAATTGGCTGGCACGACTTCATGGGTCTTGGAAGGTATTTTCCAGACAATGTAAACGAAAAGTTCAGCATGAGCGTACTGGCTACCAGGCTTTCGCAGGAAATTAACGGAGTAAGCCGCATTCACGGACGAGTATCGAGAGAAATGTTTCAACCATTGTATCCGGGTTATTTCGCTGAAGAACTGCATATTGGCTATGTTACCAATGGGGTCCATTACTTCACCTGGACAGCGCCCCAGTGGCAAAAATTGTATAAGCAACAATTTGGGGAGGAATTTGAACAAAATCAAACCTCCGAAAAATATTGGAGAAAAATTTACGAAGTAGATGATCAGGTGATATGGGAGAAGAAGCTTGAACTCAAATCAAACCTTATCAGTGTACTACGTGAAAAACTGAAAAAAGACCTCACCCGTCGTCAGGAAACTCCACAAATTATCCTCAACTCCCTGAAAGGAATTGACGAACACACCCTGATCATAGGATTTGCACGACGATTTGCTACCTACAAACGGGCACATCTGCTTTTTACCAACCTCGAACGTTTAGAGAAAATCGTTAACAGCTCGAAGAGGCCGGTGGTCTTTATTTTTTCCGGAAAAGCACACCCCAATGATAAAGCTGGTCAGGATTTGATTAAACGAATTATCGAAATCTCCAAGAAAAAAGAGTTCATGGGAAAAGTTATCTTTTTGGAGAATTACGACATGATTATCGGTAAACTGCTCACCAGTAGTGTGGATATCTGGTTAAACACCCCCACCCGCCCCTTGGAAGCCTCCGGTACTAGCGGCGAAAAGGCAGTAATGAATGGTGTAATGAACTTTAGCGTTCTTGATGGATGGTGGGCCGAAGGGTATAAACCCGATGCCGGGTGGGCAATTGAAGAGGCCAAAACATTTGCCAACCAACAATATCAGGATGAGCTGGATGCTGAAATTATATACCAAACCCTTGAAAAAGAAATTGTAAAAAAATACTACAAACGCGATAAAAATGGAGTTTCTTCAGAGTGGATTGCATACATAAAAAACACCATTGCTCAGGTAGCTCCTCACTTTACCATGCAACGTCAACTCGAGGACTATTATAGTAAATTTTATAACGAGCTTATTTCCAGAAGAAAACTAATATTCGCAACAGACTTTGCTCCTGCAAAACAACTGGCTGCATGGAAAAAGAAGGTTACGCAAGCATGGGGAAACATTTCGCTTGAAAGTTTGCTTATTCCTGACACCAGTCGCACACCACTGGAGTTTGGGAAACAATTTATTGCCGAAATGAAACTCAATATCCCCGGACTTGATGCTGAAGATATTGGTGTGGAAGTACTCATGGGCAACAAAGCTGACGAGGAAGTGAAAACCATCAAGATAAAGCAAGAGCTCAAGTTGGTACATAGCGAACCCGGTAAAGTAACCTTTGCTATCGAAATGCCACTCGACCATTCAGGGATTTACGATTTCACGTTCCGGATTTTTCCGAAAAATGAATTACTTAAGTACCGAATGGATCTGCCACTTGTTAAGTGGTTATAAACCTACCAAAAGCGCTCTTGATCGGGCGCTTTTTTTTTATTCAATCTTCACAGATAAACAACTCACCCATTACGAAAAAGTAAAAACGTGGGTGTTGATATTTTTTGTATATTGCTTTGGTTTTGCATCATCCACAACAACCCACATGAGCCAAAGGTTTTTCAGGTTTTACCACAGATATTTAAGTAGAAAAATGATAATACGCAATATGTTGTTGACTTTACGACTGTTTTTTTTGTGGGGTTCAGGGATTCGAAACACGGCATGTTAATACAAATTCTTCGTTGGTTGTGAAAAAAAACGAATCAATATTATCTCACCATATCATTCCACACTCCACCTTATTTAGATGGCGACTGATGATTCTGTGGTA
The DNA here is from genome assembly GCA_963676875.1 of Bacteroidales bacterium. Classification (GTDB taxonomy): domain Bacteria; phylum Bacteroidota; class Bacteroidia; order Bacteroidales; family F082; genus UBA6244. Next base: position 3,888,516 of record OY781436.1, on the reverse strand, counting down.
TATCATGCTACCTGGATTTGGAATATATGCAAGTAATGAGCCTTCTAATTTACTGCCAACTACATATTTCCAGCTATCCGACAGTATTCCCATCCAACAACAGCGAGATTCCATTTACAAGCTGATACAGATAGCCAGGCAAAACCACTCCATAATTGAGGAAGTTAAACTTTGGAATGTCTTAGGGTTGAGTTATTTAACAACTCACGACCATGCCGATGCCGATAGCTCGTGGTATCATGCGCTCAAGTTAATACCTGATTCGTCCGAATTCCTAAGAGCCCAATTGCATTTAGATATAGCCTTTAACTATAAAAAACACCTGCTATTTAAACTTTCGGAAGAACACCTTGATGAGGCAGAACAGCTGTTTAAACAAAACAAAAACCGAGCAGGTGAAGCTTTGGTACTTCATGAAAAATCAACGATAGCCGAAAGGATGGGCGATTATACCCGGGCCATTGGTTTAATGCAACAATCCTTGGAACTGTATCGTGAAATGAACGACAGGATGGGCATCGCACTGCTTTTATTCGATATAGGTACCATGTTTCAAAAGTGGGAAAAATATGAAGTGGCGGCCAAATATTTCAATGACGCGTACACCTACTTCAGTGAAAAAGCTGACAGTAAAAACATGTCACTTACCAAAATAAAATTAGGACAATTGGCATTAGCTGAAAAACAATATGCCCGGGCACGAAATATTTTTAATAGCCTACTAGCATCGGATACTATTTACTTAAATAAGCACTTTAAAAGTCTGGTTTTAATGAACCTAGGAGATGTGTATTACCACGATGGCACGATGGCAACTGCCTTAAAATTCTACAAAGAAGCCGAACAAGATTTTCAAAAAAACAAGGACCTGACAGCGTATATTCAAGTACTTCAACGAGAGGGGAAACTCTACATTGCCATGAAAAAGTTTGAAAAAGCTGAAAACGTTATAATAAAAAGCGTTGAAATTTCAAGTCAAATAAAATCCATGGAATATCAGATGACGGGACTAAAATTACTTGCCGACATCAACAGCTACCAGGGACAATTTACCAAAGCATATAAGTACCTTGAGAAGTATACCAAACTGAAAGATAAGTTGTATTCGGAAAAGGGAAGCGACATGATAAATGAATTTGCAGTACGCTACGAAACAAACAAAATCAAGGAAGCTTACAACACGTTAATAAAAGAGAATGAAATAGCCACTACGCAACTTAAACGTGAACAAGACACAGGCTCGCTCACAATGATTGTCGCAACATTCATCATTTTAGTTTCGCTCATTATCCTTTTATTTATCATTGTCAGAAATCGTGAAAGTCAAAAAGGATATGCTGTATTATCGATTAAAAACAAATTAATATCCGATCAGAAAGAAATACTTACCCAACTAAACGAGGAACTTACCAAGAGCAGAGAACAATACCGCAGCATCGTAGAAAATGCGTCCGTGGGGATGTACCAAACTACCCGTGAAGGAAAAATAAGATTTGCAAATACTGCCCTAAAAAAAATGCTTCGATATCCTGAAAATATAGACATCAAGGATATAAACCTGAATTACGAACTGCCCATGCGTCAAAAATTTATCAAATTGCTGGAAAGTAAGGGCGTGATTACAGGTAGGGAAGATATGTGGAAACGCTACGATGGCAGCTTTATGGAGGTCAACGAAAGTGCCTGGTTGGTTTATGATAACAACAGCAAAAGCCATTTTTACGAAGGCGTAGTGGAAGATATTTCGAAACGAAAAGAAATGGAGTTGGCACTTACCGAATCGCAAAGCAAACTACGTAAAATGAATTCTGAACTTGTAGAAAAAAACAAGCTGATAGAAAAAGCTAAAAATGAAGCTGTTACGGCCAACGAAATCAAAAGTGTATTTCTGGCCAATGTAAGCCACGAAATCAGAACACCCATGAATTCTATAATTGGTTTTTCAGAAATATTGGCCCGCAATAGCGTTGATGAGCAGCAATTATATTACATCAACGCCATCAGGTCGAGTAGTTCTAATCTACTGGCACTTTTAAATGATATCCTTGACTTGTCAAAAATTCAATCTCGTGAAATAAAACTAATATATGAACCTGTTTCCATGAGAAAAATCACCGGTGACGTTAAGAAAATTTTTCAACTTAAAGGCAGTGAAAAAAAGCTTGATTTAATTTGGGAATTCGCACCGAATTTTCCAGACAGACTTAATATCGATGGATTGCGCATGCGACAAATTTTAATCAATATGGTGAGCAATGCAATTAAGTTTACCGAAAAGGGAAGTGTAAAGGTAGAGTTCGCCACAAGGATATCGACCAAACAAAAATGCGAGCTTCATATCTCCATCTCCGACACCGGTATTGGTATTTCAGAAGAGGAGTATGACACCATTTTTGAGGCATTTAAGCAGAGTAGATTTTTGGGAGATAAAGCCTATAGCGGCACAGGTCTTGGACTCAGCATCTCTAAACAATTGGTCGAAAATATGGGAGGTAAAATACTGCTGAATAGCGAGTTGAATGTAGGAACTACCTTTACCATCATTATACCCAATATTGAGATGGTGGATAATGGCAAGGGGCAGGAGATGACAAACAAATTAACTGCTCCTTCAATGCAACTTAGTGAATCTTCTTCTGCCAATCAGGATGAAGACCCATTGGAATTTTTAACAATTCCTGAGGACATTAGAGAAAAAATCATATTTGTACTAGGTTCACAGTGGGAGAATCTGAATAAAAGTCACCTTTTACCAGAACTGACACTTTTTGCGCAAAACTTGAAACAATTTTCGGAAACTGAAAACATACAGCCGCTGGTTTATTCATCAACAGAGTTATTAGCTGCATGCCATAGATTCGATGTAGATAAAATTGAATCAATTATATCAGGATTAAAAAATATCTTTGTAAAATAACCCAACAAAAGAATAGAAAAAATATGGAAAGCGAAAAAATATTGATTGTTGATGATATATCAAAGAACATTCAAATACTAGGCAATATATTAGCTCAAAAAGACTACCATATTGCCTATGCACAAAGCGGAAATCAAGCTTTGAATATCTGCAAAACCCAGCCATTCGACTTGATTTTACTTGATATCATGATGCCGGGAATGGATGGATTTGAAGTGTGCGCAAAACTGAAATCGGATCCAAAAACAAAGGACATCCCAATCATCTTTCTTACCGCCAAGGCCGATATGGAGAGTATTGTGAAAGGTTTTGAAGTCGGTGGTCAGGAATACATAACCAAACCTTTCAATTCGGCTGAACTGCTTGCCAGAGTACAAACTCACCTACTATTGCGAAAACAAAAGCAAGAACTCATGCACATGAATAACCACCTGGAAGATTTAGTGAAACAACGTACCATACAACTGGAAAAAGCTAACCAAAAACTAGGCGAACTCGATCAGGCCAAATCAAATTTTTTAGCACTCATCAGTCATGAAATCAGAACTCCCCTTAACGGAATCATCGGTCTGACTCAATTACTCAACCAAACAAATATCGATACCAACCAACAAGAATATCTTGAATACCTTACCGAAGTTTCATCCCGATTAGTAAAGTTCAGCGATATCGCTATGTTGATCACACAACTAAAAACCGACAACTACAGTCCCGATATCATGCCTGTTTCGCTTACCCATCTCATCGAGACTTCCATTTTAAACTACAAAAAACAAAATCCACACACCACCCTAGATATCAATTTTCAAAAACCTGACCGACAAATACTCGTACTGGCTGATTCGGAACTGATGGTCATTGGTTTTATTATGCTCATGGAGAACGTAGAACGTTTTGGAGGATTGGGTGCCCAACTATCCATTTACACCGATGAGTCTCTAGATGAAATGCGTATTCACTTTTCCGACAACGGACCGGGATTCTCGGAACAGGCAATGGAACACATTTTTCAACTCTTTTCGGCAGGTGATATCCTTCACCACGAAGGGTCAGGTCTGAGTTTGGCAGCGCTCAATCTGATTCTGGAACTGCAAAATGGCGGTATTAAAATCACCAACAAAGAAAATGGAGGTGCACACGTAACCATCATATTAAAACAATCAACCTAATCGACAATTACTTTCCACGTCCCTGAAGTACAATCATTACGGTGTAAATAAGGATTTTAAAGTCCATGGCAATGGACATATTTTCCAGATAGAGTATATCGTATTGCAATCGGACAATCATTTCGTCAACCGTGGAGGCATAGCCGTATTTCACTTGTCCCCAGGAAGTAATCCCTGGTTTTATTTTCATCAACAACCGGTAATGAGGTGCTCGTTTCACAATTTGATCAATATAAAATTGGCGCTCAGGACGGGGTCCCACCAAAGACATATCACCTTTAAGCACCGTAAAAAATTGCGGGATCTCATCCAACCTTACCTTGCGCATAAACAGCCCAAAAGGTGTAATACGCGCGTCCACATCCGACGAAAGCTGAGGCCCAAATTTTTCTGCGTCAGCATACATCGACCTGAATTTGTGCATCATAAATGGTTTCCCGTGCTTTCCAATTCGCTCCTGTGAAAACAAAATAGGTCCCGGCGACGATAATTTAACGCCAATGGCTGTAAAAATATACACCGGAATTAACAAAACCATGGCCAGCAATGAGGCGATAATATCGATAATCCGCTTAAGCGATTGTTGCCATGCCGGCATAAGGTCGGGGGAAATTTCAATAAGCGGTGTGTGAAAAATCCCACGTGTACGTACCGAACCAAAAATAATGTCCTGCATCAACGGAATCACCTTGATAATAACACTGGTGGTTTCCAATTCAGTTATGATACGCTCGATGGTGTCTATCTCAGATCGCTCGATGGCAATTACCACCTCCTCCACTTTGTAATCATTGATGACGATGTTCAAGTCTTTGTATGCACCCAGATGGGGTAAAAACTTACCAATTTTGAAATCATCACGGTCGTGTACATTCACAAAACCTACAAAATGGTTACCTGACGAAATTTCCTGTCCGGTGATGTCGTTATAAACCTTCATGGCATTGCCATTACTCCCGATTATCAGCGTATTAAATCCCAATTTACCGCTGTGAATCTTTTTTACCGTAATGGTGGTGAGTGCCAGCCTGAAGACATAAGTAAACCCGAACTGCAAAAAGAAAAGAATAGCAAACGACTGGTAATAAGACTTATAAGTTACAATAAAGTCATCGAGAATCAGCAAAAAGAAAATAATGGTCACCCCAATTAGGGTGATGATCAGGGTTTCGCCCAACTCCTTTAACCTGGCTTTTCGGTAAATGCGTCGGTACGAGCCTATCATCACATACATCATTAGCCAAAACAGTGGAACCAGAATAATTCCGGTCCAGAATTTGGAGTCGTCGAGAACAGTGTTAATATGAGATAGTATGGTTGAGTCTTCGGTGTATTTACGAATAACATAAAACAAACTCCAAGCAAGGCCGGCAGCCAGCCAGTCGAGGAATACATATTTTGCTACTTGTAAACGTCGATTCATACGCTCTTATCTGGAAACTATTTTAAGATTATCTATATATATTTCAGCATCGGTAACATCAGGGTCTATCCCGGCTCTGAATAACACCTTGTAGTCGGTAGCATTGGGATTCAAAGATATATTGGGTCCCAGATTGATATAAATTTTTGTCCATTCATCCGAGTAATTCACGAACAATAATGGAATCTCCTTAAATTCATTGTATACCCTCATCAACAAACTCACCGAAAATAAGTTATTGGTTTTAACATCCATTTCAAGAACGACCACTGCTCCGGGGGAAGTTGGCATATCAAAACTATTGAAAGAAGCTGCACCATAAACCGGTTTTTCCTCAGTAAGACTTATAACGCCCGAATACCTGGAGTGGGGAGAAAGAAAAGCTACCGGGTTGTTTTCAGGTGAAGTACGTTTGATAACCGTGTCGCTGGTACTTATCTCCTGGAAGGAAAGGTCGGGTTGTTCAAAATCTTCCATCCACTGAAACTTCAGACCTGCGGCATATGAGGTTGTTAGTGTTCCCAGCTTTGTTTCCTGCTCGGGAACAAAATCGAATTCTTCGTAAACTATCGGACTGTAGAATGGATAAGGAACTCTGGTACTGGATATTCCATTAATCTTTATACCGGGTCTGATTTCAAGTTTGTGTTTGCCTTCGGCCAATACCGGAAAGTAGGCGGGTAATTCAAAAACACCCACAAGTCCATCGTCCATATATACCCAAACATCAGTGATTTTGGAAGAGTTAGTCCCCTCTTCAGCATAATTGGTGGTTACATTAAAGGCGTCGATACTAAGGTAGGCAGGCACGGTTTGTGTCCCCGAGAATTTGTAACAACCCTGAAATATTACCAATCCTGCAATTATGAGGACAACCAACGGTAAGTATGGCTTAGTATAAAATTTCAAACCCTGAACCTTTTGTGAATAAAAACGCAAACGTTTGCGAATTATTGTAGCTATTATCGTCCATTTGTTACGGAACCTGTAATTTTTTCCATGATCATGTGTGCTACTTGCAAAGCATGATAGCCATCATGAATGGTTACGGGAGGTTCAGTATTATGCAGGATAGAATCCTTAAAGCTTCTCAGCTCTTCAGCTATTGCGTTAATGTTTTCAATATCAGGTTTCTCAAAGAATATCCTTTTCTTTTTCTTACCATCACCCAAATCAAGCACCATGGCCATTGGATCGTCGGGCATGGTGTCAATTTCGTCCATCCTGACAATTTCGGCTACTTTGTCCAGGAAATCTACGGTAATATAGGCATCACGCTGAAACATACGTGTTTTGCGCATGTTTTTCAGAGAAAGACGACTGGCGGTAAGGTTGGCCACGGCCCCATTTTCAAATTCAAGACGAGCATTGGCAATGTCGGGAGTATCGCTCACAACATTCACACCACTAGCATGTACTCTTCTCACCTTTGATTTCACCGCGCTCAGTACAATGTCGATGTCGTGGATCATCAAATCGAGCACAACGGGCACATCCGTACCACGAGGATTGAACAAAGCCAGGCGATGGGTTTCGATAAACATGGGGCTATTGATATAGGGCTGCGCGGCCAGAAAAGCCGGATTAAAGCGTTCCACATGCCCCACTTGCACCTTCACTCCTGCTTCGGTGGCCAGACTAATCAATTCCAACGCCTCCTCAGGAGTAGTAACAATGGGTTTTTCGATGAAAACATGTTTTGATTTGCGTATTGCCTCTTTGGCACAACTGAAATGTGAAACCGTCGGGGTAACAATATCCACCACATCCACGGCGTCAACCAACTCGCTTACACTATTGTAGCCTTTTATATGATACTCTTTTTCAATGAGTTTTACCCTTTCCGGATCGGGATCATAAAACCCAACCAATTGAAAATCGTCAACTTTTAGAATACAGTTTAAATGTATTTTCCCCAAATGGCCTACGCCTAAAACACCTATTTTTATCATGTCGAAAAAAAATTTCGACAAAGGTAGTTTTTTCTTGCTGCCATTATTTCTATTTTCGCAGAAAAATGGGAACTAATAAGGATTACAGATAAGGATGATGGAAGATTTATACCGACATAAGGGGATGAGAAAAAAGCTGGTGGAAGTAATCAGTGAAAAGGGAATTACCGATACACGTGTATTGGACGCCATAAATAAAATTCCTCGTCATTTTTTTCTGGATTCCTCGTTTTTGGAATATGCCTACGAGGACAAACCGTTTCCCATTGGTTCGGGACAAACTATTTCACAACCTTATACCGTGGCTTTTCAAACAGAACTCCTCCAGATAAAAAAAGGCGAAAAAGTATTGGAAATCGGCACCGGCTCAGGATATCAGGCGTGTGTGCTTGACGAAATGGGTGCCAAGGTATTCACCATTGAAAGACAAAAACGGCTATTCGACAAAACAAAGGCCTTTTTAACGGAGAGCGGATATCATCACATCAAGGTGTTTTTTGGAGATGGAAATGTTGGACTGCCCACCTATGGCCCTTTCGACAAAATTCTAATCACTGCTGCAGCACCTTATATCCATCAAAATTTAGTGGATCAACTAAAAACCGGAGGATTTATCGTAGTTCCCTTGGGTGAGGGCGATGTACAAACAATGATGCGGTATACCAAAATGGAAAACGGAGAGCTTGTTTCTGAAAGATTTGGATCGTTTCGTTTTGTCCCACTTCTAAAAGATAAAGGCAATGATTAAAAAAAAGGCTGCGCTAAGCGCAGCCTTTTACCCGATTTTACCAGGCCTACAAAAAATTATGAAGAAAAACCCTTTAAAAGGTTTTTCTCCATAATCAAGCATAATCTATTTTCCGGACACATTTACCGAGGTAGAAGCTACAAAACTTTCTCCCACATGTGTACCTGATTTGATATTACCCGTAATTGTAAAGTTCCATGAACCACCCAATTTCAAGAAATAATCTGGGAAGGTAAAGGGTTCGCCACGAAGTTGAATGGCACCGCCTCCTGTATAAGTATCTGTTCCGGCACCACCGGGATAATTAACCACTACTTTAATCATTTCCCAATCATCTGAAGTACAGGTAATGTAGAAATCCAAATACTGAACTCCACCCATATCCTGTGAATAATAGGTAGCTGAGAAACTGGGGTTGTAAGGGGTTGGTGTTGGTTCCGGATCCTCATCCTTGTTGCACGAACCATAAACAAACGTCATGCTCAAGAGCAAAACGCCTAAGACTTTAAGTAAACTTTTAATATTCATAATTTTTAGTTTTATGTTTGCCTATGAAAACAAACGGGGTTTAACATACAAAGTCAAAGATATGTTCACAAGAATGTAAATTCAAAACCCAATGAGCCAACGTATCTAAATATTGAATATTCGCAACATATGCTTGATTATTTGTTTTTCAAAAAGAAAACTTCCCAACAGAACTCACCTTGAATAGTAATGAATAAGGAAGATAAATGCCATCACATGAAAAGGCACAGCTATTTCAATTACCTGTATTTCAAGTAACTGAAAAAATAAGGGGCTAAGAAGATTATTTGATAGTAACAAAATGGGAAACGGAACAGAATTTGGCTACAGCTGCTCCATTAGTTTCATAAAAGTATCTTTCCGTCGCGAAGATACTGGCACTTTGGAATTATCAGTCATAACCACCGTACCCCCTAACCCTTTTTCGTAGGATTCGATAAATCTGATATTGATAATATGCGACTGATGGGTCCTGAAAAAGCCATAACCGTCGAGCATTTCCTCAAAATCCTTTAAGGTTTTAGATAATATCAACCGTTTTCCGTTGAGCAGAAAAACTTCCGTGTAATTTTTATCGGCCATACAACGCACAATTTCCCTGACCTTTACAACATAAATGGCATTGAGCGTATTTAGTACAATTCTGTGTTCCTCCAAATCTTTCTGCATATTGTGCAAATAATTTTCCACTTTTACCACATCATTTTCAGGGTGATTTTCGGTTAACGAAGCCTTTTCTACTGCTTCAATAAGTTCATTGGCATTAATAGGCTTCATCAGGTAGTCGATGGCTGATTTGCGTATGGCTTGAATAGCATATTGTTCGTAGGCCGTTACAATGATAAACCTGAAATGAATTGATTTCACTTTGTTGAGCAAATCGAATCCCGTTCCGTCGGGCATATTAATATCCAAAAATACCAAATCAGGTCTCAACTGTTTAATTAGCTCCACCCCTGCTTTTACATTTTCAGCCTCTCCAACTACATCAATCTGAGAGCAATATAGTTCTAGAATATTTCTAATGACCTGTCGGGCATTGGGTTCATCGTCAATAATTACTGTTCGCAACATAGTTTTTCAGTTAGTTATCTATCGGTGTTGTATTTAAACGGCAGCGTAAACCGGACATTTGTCCCCAGTATGTTTCCTTCCTTATCTTTCTTTTCCTCTATATCAAAAATCACTTTAAAGCCATATTTTTTTGCCAAAATGGAAATTCTTTCGCGGGTAATTTGCAGTGCCGTACTTGTATGATCCGTTTTCCGGATACTCAGCTTGAGGGCAGCAGTGAGCCCTATTCCATCATCATCAACCTCAAATACCAGATGATCAGAACGATGCATAAACCTAATCAACAGGTGACCATTTCCTTCTTTTGTAAACAAACCATGCTCCAATGCATTTTCGATCATGGGCTGTGCGAGCATGGGAGGAATCATTATACCTTCAGGATCAATGTTCTCGTCCACTTCAAAGGCATATTCAAATTTCTTTGGAAAACGTAAACTCTGTAGTTTTAAATACAATTCTAGGGTTTCCAACTCCTTGGACAGGGTTATAAACTCCGACTTGCTATTATTGAGTATCAGCCGGAAAAGTTTGGCAAAGTCTGACAAATAATTACCGGCCTCCTTCGGATTGTGTGAGTAAATAAAGTTTTGAATGGCCAAAAGAGAATTTCCCATAAAATGAGGGTTCATTTGAAGACGGAATATTCTTTGCTGGAGTTCAACTGTGCGACCGTAGAGTTTGAGCTCATATTCGCGTCGCTTAACGTATAAAAACAACAAAACAGCCAGAGAAACCAGCACAAGAGCAATAAACCACAGCTTACCATAGAACGGCTTGAGCACCTTGATCTTAATGGAAGCGGTATGTACCGACCAATTACCATTTCTATCTCCAATACGGTATTGCAAAGTATAGTAACCGGAAGGAACGGCGGCAAACCTCACCTTACGTTGTTTATTATCAATATCCACCCAGTCTTCGTCAAATCCTTCCAATTTACACTGATAAACATAACGTTCAGGGTTTACCAAATCAGAGCTATTAAGTTCGATGGTAAAGACTTTTTCATCCGGCTCAAGGGTCAGGAAATTTTGTTGATTAAGATCGTGGCTATAGATATGGTCATAAATAAAGAACCTACCAAAAAACGGTCTTGGAACCATTGTATCTACCACAATTTGTTCTGGTTGAAATAGATTAAAACCATTAACGCCCCCAAAGAAAAGATTTCCATTTTCCAGTTTTAGTCTTGCTTTTGAAAAAGTATTGCTTTGGAGACCATCTTGCTTTAAATACTGAGTAAACACCTCAGATTGAATATTGAATTTGAACAAACCATCTCCGCGGGTTGATATCCACAAATTATCTTGGTTATCAGGCAGTATTGCCGCAGGTTGGGTGGTGTAAAAACCTTCCTTAAAACCATAACTGGAAAACTCTCCATTGGAAGGATCATATTTTTGCAGGGTATTTGTAAGTACCCATATCTGTCCTGACATATCCTCACAAATATCACTTACTTCATTGGACGTCAAACCTGTGTACTGATCGGCATCAGCGAAATACGCCTTACTTGTGTCACTATCAGGGAAATATCTATGCAAACCACAATCGGTGGTACCCACCCAAATGGAGTTTTTGCTATCGCGAAAAAGGCGGGAAATAATCCGGGAACAATGTACACGCTGAAACTTCTCTTTAAGGCTTGCTCCAAACTCATGGGTGTTGCGATCGAAAATCATCAAACCGTCGGCACCCCAAAAGCCAATATAAAAACGCCCATTTGCGTCCTCACAAAAATCTGAATACCAATCTTTTTCCAAACTTTTAGGATAATAAGTAAATAAAGTGAATCGCTGTTCGTCAGGCTCGTAAAGGTTGAAACCGATACCACGCCACAACCCTATCCAAAGCAACTGATTTTGGTCGAAATACAAGGCTGAAACATGGTTATCAGCCAGGTGATTACGCCCTCCTTCATATTGGTTGAAGTGTTCAAAACGATCGGTTTTTATTCGAAATAAATCCATCCCGTCCTCTTCATAGCCAACCCACAAATCGTTTTGCGAATCCTCGGCAACAGCCGTAACCACATAACCCTCAGGACTATTGGATATTCCGGGAATATGGGTATAGGTATGAAAGGGATAAGCCGATGGATTATAAATATTGATACCCAAACCTGTGCCAAACCAAAGATTTCCGGCTCGATCGAGCATAATATTAAAAACACTGTTGTTGGATACCGAGTGGGGATTGTCTTTTTCGTTGTTAAAAACCATCATGCTCGAATCTGAAGGAGTAAACCTAAATATTCCGCTACCGGTAGCAAACCACAAATTCCCTAACCTATCTTCCTGAATATCGTAGGTGGTAACGGCGATAAACTTCTGAAATTTAAGCGTTTCTCTATCTAATAGATACGCTCCATCCAAGCCTGTTACCCAAAAGTTGTTTTGACTGTCCTCATAATAGCAAGCAATATCCTGTGCCCGTTTTTTGGAATAATCATGCTCGCTCGATGTTATGGCTACCAGGCGATTTTTCTCTTGGTCGAGATACATGGTAGGCATTCCTCGTCCTCCGACCCATAGCCTGCCGCCATGATCGAAATACAATTTGTGATAAAGATAGTAGGGCTGATGACTGGGATCATGGCGATATTTAGCCAGGATGGTCTGTTGCTTGATATTGTATTTGATCAAAAAACCCTCCTGAATGTCCAACCACAGGACGGAGTCATTTTGAAAAATCATTTCACGGACATAAGGATGATCCGGAATAGCGGAATCACTTTTAAATTCGATATTTTCAAAGCTGTTAGTCAACCTGTTATAAAGGCTAAGCCCCATTTTTGTTCCAACATACAAGTCACCTGAACTGTTGGCTGCCAGCGACGAAATGTGGCTTGAAGATAAGGAGGTGAAGTTGTCGGGATTATGCTTATACACTTCAAAAACACGGCCATCATATCTATTAAGCCCGTCGGATGTGCCCACCCAAACAAACCCAAAGCGATCCTGAAGCAAGTCTGTTATCCTGTTATTGGACAGCCCTTGGTCGGCGTTTAGCCTAATAAACCTCACCTGTGGGTTCTCAACCACCTGGTTATCAAAAAGCAATGGTCTTTGCGCCCAAATCGTCAGACTTATCAACAACAGAAATAGTACAATGACTCTCTTTATCATGCTTTCATTATTTGGGCAACATGCTTAAAATGGTAGCAATTTTTTCGTCCATACTGATAGATCCATTGATCCAATTAATACGCACGCCATTGTTTTCCATCCTTCTAAACCAAGTCATTTGACGTTTCGCAAACTGGTGGATGGCGGTATTCAACAAACTAAACATCTCATCATGTGAAATTTCTCCCACCACATATTGAGTAAGGTAGCGGTACTCCAAGCCATAGAACTTCAACTGATCGGGAGTGAGTCCACTTTCCAGCAAATTCCTGACCTCGTCAACCATGCCTTGTTCCAAACGTTGTTTTAGTCGAAGCGTAATACGATCGCGCAAAGCCTGCCGTTCGAATTGAATACCGAAATTTACCGAGTTGATCCGTGGCATTTGGAAACTACTTTTTGGATGTGTCTTACGATAATCGGCGATTTCAATGGCCCGAACAAGCCGCTTCTTATCAGAAATATCCGTGGTATTGTGTACAGCCCCATACGACTTAAGTTTTCGCACAAGCGCATCCTGCGACAGTCCTTCGAGCACATCACGTAAAACATGATTATCAGGAACTTGCTGTAATTCATAAGCCCGCAAAACCGAATCAAGATATAGTCCGGAACCACCGCACAGAATTGGAATCCGCTCTCTTTCGTTGATCTGCTCCAATGCTTTGAAAGCCAGTTTTTGAAATTCGAACACATTGAATTCATAGCCCGGGTCAACGATGTCGATTAGGTGATAAGGAATTGTTTGTCCGTTGACGACAAAATCCTGCAAATCCTTGCCCGTACCCAAATCCATACCCCGATACACCTGACGCGAATCAGCACTGACAACTTCCCCTTGAAGAAGCGCTGCCAACTGACACGCCAAAGTGGTTTTTCCGGTAGCTGTGGGCCCTAAAATTGTGATGATATGAAGCATACACCCGAATAATTTAATGCAATTTACAAACTAATGAAATACCGAGCCCTTCTCAGCGCATTTTCTTTATCAAATAAAGCTTGTCGCAATGCATCAAGTTGGTCGATTTCCAAACCTAAAATTCCGTTTTCCCTCAGTCTATCTACCATTTCATGTGTAAATAATTCAGGGAATTCAGACGCATAAGTGTCGATTAGTGTAGTTTCATCCGAGTATTTCGTCTGTAAATGCCGCTCACGTAAAAACTGCAAAATCCGCAAACCATCTACTTTGCCCTCACAAGCTTTTACAAACTGTGGACGCGTTTTAAAATTTTTTTTCAACGGAAGCCACCAATACCTATCTCCAAAACGGGAATCAAAAAATTCATCCATGGATGTTGGAGCCTCATCATCAAGCCATTGACCAAATGTATTGAAGGTATCACGCACCTCATCAAAAAAGTCAGGATTGTAAATGGGATAGGATGTCCAATCGCCGGAATTCCCTTTAATTAATGCCGGCCCTGTGCCAAAATCCACCCGACTTGAAAATCGCGCAGATGGAAATGCCAATGTATCGCACCAAATGCTAACCTGTCCCAACTTTACCAAACGCTGCATGAAATAAAAATCCTCACCACTTTTCACCGGAGTAATCCCTCCCAGTTTTCGGTACGACCATACAGGAAAAGCCATGGAGGAACCGAGCGCCGAAAAAGCATAAGGGTTATCAATTCGCAACATTTGCAAGGCATAATGCCTCATATACAATTCGTATCGCAGGATATGCAAATCGGTATCATCGCCCGACAAAGGGTGAAAATAAGGAATAGCCAAGCCCACAGCCTTCGGGTTTTTATCAATGGTTTGGGCAATCTCAGATAATAAATTAGGAGGATAATAAGTATCGGCATCAATACTCACAATGATATCTTGGGGTTTGGCCATGTCAGATATGGCATCCATACACTTTTTACGTGCCCATCCTACTCCACCCTTGCCTTTTGGCCAACCCTTTCCGAGTGAGGCATGATCGATCAGGCTGATAGGGAAATCATTGAAATCCTTAAAAAATGTTAAGCTTCGCTCATTGTCCTCAACTGAATGAGCATACTTGGGAATATTGCGCCAATTTTCGTAATGGTTAACACAAACTACGAGATGAAAGTTTTGATTTTCTTGCAGTTGCAACGTATTCATCAACCCGGTCAGATTTTTATACTCCTCCAAAACAGGAAGCGCCAAATACAATGTAACATCCTTCATCATGAAGCAAAAATCCTATAAACAGTGATATCGCCGTCTCAGTTATCAAATTATTTTTAATTTTGGGTTAATTTATAATTCTTCTAAATAGCAACCATGATTAACAACCCCGTCATACAACAACTACCCAAGCACTTAATGGGATTTATCGCGGATCAACATTACGACGCCTATACTCCTCAAGATCATGCCATTTGGAGGTTTGTAATGAAACAAAACCTGCGCAAACTAGCTACATTAGCACATTCTTCTTATCTGGCAGGATTGAAACGAACAGGCATCAGTATCGATTATATTCCCGGAATCGAAGACATGAACAAAATTCTTAGCAAGATTGGATGGGCAGCGGTGGCCGTGGATGGATTTATCCCGCCGGCAGCATTCATGGAATTTCAGAAACATCAGGTGTTGGTAATCGCCGCCGACATACGCCCTTTCGATCAAATAGAATACACACCAGCTCCGGATATTATTCATGAAGCAGCAGGTCATGCACCCATTATTGCTGACGAAGAATACGCGGAATATCTGCGCAATTTTGGCGATATTGGCTCTAAGGCTTTTTCATCCAAAAAGGATTATGAATTGTATGAAGCCATCCGACATTTGAGCATATTAAAAGCATTCCCCAACTCGACCAAAGAAAGTATTGCCAATGCCGAAAAAAAAATTGGGCTCCTCGATAATAATATGGGGGCACCTTCGGAGATGGCCATGATTAGAAATCTACACTGGTGGACAGTGGAATACGGACTTATTGGCGACCTGAGTCGGCCAAAAATATATGGAGCCGGACTACTTTCTTCCATCGGGGAGAGTATGAGTGCTATGAAAAGTGATGTGGCAAAAATTCCATATACTATCGACGCCATACACTACAATTTTGATATTACAAAACCGCAACCCCAGCTTTTTGTAACCCCTGACTTTAAACATCTGAATTTGGTACTGGAAGAATTTGCCCAACAGATGGCCTTAAATCATGGCGGACTGGATGGAATTCTTAAGGCCATTGAATCGCAAAACACAGCCACCGTTCAATACGCCTCAGGTTTGCAGGTGTCAGGTGTATTTTCAGATGTCATGGTAAACAACGGTAAGGCCATATATCTCAAAACAACTGGCCCAACTATTTTGTGCTACAAAAACGCCATGTTGCCGGGACATGACAAAACCTATCATGCCGAAGGGTTTGGAAGTCCCGTCGGGCGAATCAAGGGCACACTCAAACCCACTCGACTGATGTCCGACAGCGATTTGGCAAAAGCCGGAATCAAAAAAGACCAACTTTCAGAATTTGTATTTGACTCAGGCATTTCAGTAAAAGGAATTCCCACCCGTATTCACCGCAAAGACGGACATGTCATCCTGATTTCATTTCGGGATTGTACTGTAATTTACGACGGCAAACTCCTTTTCGATCCATCCTGGGGAGTATATGACATGGCTGTTGGAGAGCATATCCCTTCGGTATTTAACGGGCCAGCGGATCCGGAAGGATATGGTTTAAGCTACGCAGCACCTACAGAAAAAACCTATAAAATTCAATATAGTGCAACTGAGCGCCACTGTCATCAGCTGTATCGCACCGTAAGAGAAATCAGGGAAGGTCAAAAAACCATTGACTTGATTGAGCCCACATGGAAAGAATATCTGCACTATTTTCCCGACGATTGGTTGCTTGCTGCCGATATGCTGGAGATATGCCGAAACAAGAATCAAGCGCTAGCTGACGAAATTACAGATCATCTGAATAAGTTAAGATCAAAGCATCCTCATTTGGAAAACCTCATTTACAATGCATTGAATTAATCTAAACGTAAGCTAAAAAACGAAATTGAGCTTGAGATAAAAACTGTATTTTTGACCCCAAAAAATAACCATTATGAACATTGAATTAAAAGGGAAGCTTATTCAGAAACTAGATCCCATATCCGGAGAGGGTAAAAACGGAAAATGGGAAAAGCAAGAATTTGTGATTGAAACAGATGATCAATACCCAAAAAAAATATGCATGAATGTTTGGGGAGAAAAGTTGCAGGCACTGGCAGGTGTAGTTGTGGGCGATATTATTACCGCTTCAGTAAACATCGAATCACGCGAGTTTAATGGCCGTTGGTACACCGACATTCGTGCCTGGCGTATTCAACGTAACTCCGATGAGGGAAGCACTCCTGCGGCCAGCATGCCTTCGCTTCCACCCGATGACTTGGGTTTGCCGGATGACGACCTACCTTTCTAACTAAATGATCCACAACCATTTGCAGCCTGAGAAAAAGCCGGCCAACAAGTTGGCATGGGCACATGTGGCTGCCATTGGAGCCAATTTAATTTATGGCATTAACTATGTAATTGCCAAGGGCATCATGCCAGATTATATGGCACCCAGAGCCGTTATCTTTTTGAGAGTGGCCGGAGCTGTGGCCGTATTTTGGCTGATATCACTTTTCATGCCCAATGAAAAAGTAAGCAAACCCGACTTATTAAAAATGGCTGTGGCCTCGTTGTTTGGCGTGGCCATCAATCAAATTATGTTTTTTGAAGGACTTAATCTCACCACACCCATTAATGCTTCCATCATCATGGTTGGAGTACCCATACTGGTCTTATTTTTCTCTCATTTCCTTATTAAAGAGCGCATTACCCGAAACAAACTGGTTGGTATCGTATTGGGGTTTTTGGGGTCGGCCTTTCTTATTACCCGTGCAGGAAGTATCTCCTTTGACGGAACTTCTCTGGGAAATCTGTTCATCTTTTTTAATGTGTCTTCGTATGCATTATTTTTGGTCCTCATCAAGCCACTCATGGGTAGGTATCAACCTTTAACAGTAATGAAGTGGGTTTTCACTTTTGGGCTTATTTTTGTTACGCCGGTAACGTTGCATTTAGCGCTGCAGACCGATTATCAAGCCATTCCCAGCCATATCTGGATGGCCATTGTTTACGTGGTGCTTTTTACTACCGTACTAGCGTATCTACTTAATAATTACTCACTTACTACGATTAGCCCTACAGTAAACAGTGCCTATATCTATTTTCAACCATTTCTGGCTACCTTTGTGGCCATGCTTTTTGGAAAAGACCAGATAGGATGGATTGAAATTATTGCTGCAATTATTATTTTTACGGGTGTATATTTTGTTAATTTCAAAACCTCCTCCACTAAAAAAACCACCTCATGATACCTCATATTCCACAACTAAAACATTCAGATGGTTCCCAATTTTTTTTGATGGCCGGACCTTGTGTTATTGAAGACGAACAAATGGCCTATCCCATTGTAGAGCAGATACTTAAGATATCCGACGAATTAAAAATTCCGTTTATTTTTAAAGCGTCTTACAAAAAGGCCAACCGCTCTAAGCTTGACTCGTTTATGGGTATAGGTGACGAAAAAGCGTTGAAAATTTTAGACGACATCCGCAAGACTTATCAGATTCCTGTGGTAACAGATATTCATACGGCAGAAGAGGCAAAGTTGGCAGCGGAATATGTTGATGTATTGCAAATACCCGCATTTTTGTGTCGGCAAACAGATTTGCTGCTGGCTGCCGGAAAAACCGGAAAGATAGTGAATATCAAAAAGGGACAATTTCTTTCGGGTGAAGCCATGCAGTTTGCTGTTGACAAGGTGGTTTCAACCGGAAATGACCAGGTCATGTTAACAGAGCGTGGAAACATGTTTGGCTATGGCGATATGGTGGTGGATTACCGCAATATTCAAGCCATGCAAAAAACCGGAAAACCTGTTATACTCGACATTACCCATTCGTTGCAGCAACCCAATCAGGCATCAGGAGTAACGGGAGGGCGACCTGAGTTGATAGGATTGATGGCCAAAGCAGGAATTGCCGTTGGTGTAGATGGTATTTTTTTGGAAACGCATCCAAATCCGGCCATAGCCAAATCGGATGGTGCCAATATGCTCAAACTCGATTTGTTAAGGAATTTATTGATACAGTTGAGCAAATTACGTGAAGTGGTAAGTTACTTCTAGAATATCTACTAACAAGTCACTAATAATCATATTCTTACCGCTTTACACAACACAGTGTCGGTATTGGCTGAGCGAGCACATTTTTCGCAGATATAAACAGGATTGCTCACGAACGAAACGAGCATATCAAATTGTTCCTTTATTTCTTTCTTATCAAATTTACAGAGGTGTTTCTGCTTATCTTTTTTTGACATGAGATCGTAATTTTTTTTAAAACAGAAACCAGTCCTAATCTTTCTGTACCCCCATTACATTTCCCGTTAGCGGGTTCAACTGCAACTTTGTTTTAGACACAGGAACGGTAGAAACGACTCCCAACTGATTTATGTTCAGCATTTTACTTGCACTTACCACCCCGGAGAATTTTATGGACACGGTAGCAAATAACGGAATGCGGTAATACAACATATTGGGGCCGACAGCCGGTGCTTCGGGTAAACCTTTAAGTCCGTCATCAGATGAAATTTCGACAGTCACGCTTTCACCATTATCTGCCCGCCAAATCTGAGCCTGACGATCGCCTTTACGGGGCGTATAATAAATCGTTTGGCTTACGATAGTCGAGCTTTCTTTACCAACAAATAACTGTAAATACTCCTTTTCCATCTGCAATAAATTTCCGTCCATATAACGGATGCTTTCGCCGAAATTCACTTCATGATATCCTGTGAGCAGGTTGAAACGTGCTTCTCTGATTTTGGTAATTTGCTGCGCAGCTTCTTCGGCACGTTCTTTTTCGGATTTATCAACCCAGGACGATTTGAATAAAAAACGATTGATTGTTACCGTATCAATAGTAATTTTTCTTAGGATGGTATCTTGTTTCTTTTTCTTGTTGTAGGCGGCCATATAGCTGAATGTATCGGAACCTTCTTGAAACATGATGGTTTGATCAATCTGATCCGTTGACATCATTACAGGTTTGGCCTCAGCATCGTTTACGGAAACCAAAGCGCCAATTTCAGACAAATGAAAACTCAGCATACGTTCGTCTTTTCCTTTTTCCTCAGGAAGTTTTACATAGTACATCTGATCAATATCCGGCATGGCCATGACAACAACTGAAGATTCTAATAGCCTGTATTCCAACTGTTTATTTTTGATAACATCATCCACACCGAGAAAATCTGAAGCAAACGACGCCAATGGACCGGGAATCCGATCGATTTTTTCCAGTACCAAATCAACACGTAACACAGTTTTAGGAAGTGTATAAAAAAAGCCTTCACCGGCAGGCTGAGCATCATCGGGTGCGACTTTAGTAACCATTACTTGTGCTTGAGCCACCGTGGCAAAAAACAAAAATAAAATGGATACGAATCCTTTATAGAAGCAGGTTGAGGTTTTCATGTTTTATAATACTTTGTTGAAATTCAAAAGTAAAAAAAATGCCGATGCGAACACCGGCATTTCGATCAATAACCTTTGCTTATTTCATAAACAACAATTCGCGGTATTTGGGCAGAGGCCACAATTCATCATCAACCAGCATTTCAAGCTTATCCACATGATAACGGATATTTTCAAAATAGGGCTTTACGGTATCCTTGTAGGCAAGGGCCTGTTCCTGAATATTCTCAATGGCGTTGGCCACTTTTCGGGCCTCTGTCATCATTTCCACATCATCCTTAATAGAGCTGATATGGTTGGAAATATCCTTGATGGTATTCAGTTGATTTCTGGAAAGTTTCACAAATGTTTTGGAATCGAGAACTTCTTTTAGCCCACGCGCATTTTCAATCAACCTGTTTTGATAATGAATGGCGGTAGGCAGAATGTGGTTGGTAGCCAAATCGCCCATCACACGCGATTCAATTTGAATTTTTTTGGTGTATTTCTCCAGTTTAATTTCAAAACGAGCCAATAATTCTTTTTCAGTCATTACACGGTGACGACCAAACAAATCAATGGTTTTTCTAGTAACAAAGGCATTGAGTGCTTCAGGTGTATTTCTATTGTTTGATAATCCACGTTTCGCAGCTTCTTTTACCCAATCTTCACCATATGAATTACCTTCAAAGCGAATATTTTTTGACTCAATAATATAACGTCTCACTACATTAAAAATGGCATCATTCTTTTTCATGCCTTCGGCAAGCAACTTATCCACGTCACGTTTAAAAATACTAAGCTGATCGGCCATGATAGTGTTTAAAACAAACATGGGCTTGGCAGTATTGGCACTGGAGCCAACAGCACGGAACTCAAATTTATTACCTGTAAAGGCAAAGGGTGAAGTTCTGTTTCTGTCAGTATTATCGAAAAGAATTTCCGGAATTTTTGGAATATCCAGCACCACATCTTTGTTGCCATTGGTTTTGGTCAACACCTGACGTGAAGGCATTTTTTCAATTTCATTAAGTGTGGCCGTGATTTGCTCGCCCACAAATACCGAAATAATGGCCGGTGGCGCTTCATGAGCTCCCAAACGGAGATCGTTACCTTCGGATGCTACGCTGGCTCTAACCAAGGCTTCATTATCATGTACTGCTTTCAGAATATTGGATAAAATGGCTATAAATCTAAAGTTTTCGGAAGCATTCTTTCCTGGCGACAAAAGGTTTACTCCGGTGTTGGTAGCCAGCGACCAGTTGTTGTGTTTACCTGAACCATTTACCCCGGCATACGGTTTTTCGTGAAGCAGCACTTTAAAATTGTGCCGACGTGCCACCACATCCATAATGTGCATGAGCAACTGGTTATGATCGACAGCAATATTAACTTCTTCAAAAACAGGAGCACACTCAAACTGACTGGGAGCCACCTCATTATGTCGGGTTTTTAAGGGGATTCCCAATTTATGTGATTCTATTTCTAAATCCTGCATAAACGCCAGTGCCCTATTGTGGATGGTACCAAAATAGTGATCGGAGAGCTGTTGGTCTTTTGCCGATGCATGACCAAAAACCGTTTTCCCTGTAAGTACCATGTCAGGTCGTGCAGCATACAACGCTGAATCGACAAGAAAATATTCCTGTTCCCAACCAAGTGTTGGATATACCTTATTAATGTTCTTGTCAAAATATTTGCATACACCAACAGCCACGTCATCAAGAGCTTTCATGGATTTCAGCAAAGGTGTTTTGTAATCGAGCGAATCGCCCGTGTAGGAAACAAATATGGTAGGAACACAAAGTGTATTGTCGAGAATAAATGCCGGTGAAGTAGGATCCCATGCAGTATAACCGCGCGCCTCAAAGGTACTACGAATACCACCACTGGGAAAGCTGGAAGCATCAGGTTCTTGTTGAATAAGTGAATCGCCCTGAAACTGTTCAATGGCCCGACCATTACCAACAGGATTGATGAAAGCATCATGTTTTTCGGCAGTGGAACCTGTAAGTGGGTGAAACCAGTGGGTATAATGCGAAACGCCTTTGTTCATGGCCCAGGCTTTCATAGCCGAAGCAATTTGATCGGTAATTCTGCGGTCGATACGTGTACCCTTTTCGATGGCACTTAATACCTCCCGATAGGCTTCTTCGGTGAGGTATTCCTTCATGGTCTGAGGATTGAAAGTCATTTCCCCATAATAATCCGATACCTTTTTTGAAGGCGGTTCAACTATCCCGATGGGACGGTTTAAGGTTTGTTCAAGAGCAGCAAATCTGAAGTTTGGCATAGTTTAATTAGGTTTAAGGTTTCTAATGAATAGTAATCCGACAAAGGTTAAAGCCCCATTAATTATCAACAATTCAAAGCCTACCTGATATCCGTCGAACATTTGCACAGAATATCTGCTAATAAAATAGGAAAGAATGGGTGCCACTATTGCCACAATGGGAACAAACCTATCGTGAACCTTAAACTTGGTAAACATTCCAAAGGAATACAAGCCAAGTAAAGGACCGTAAGTATATCCCGCAAAGGTAAACAACTGTGCAATAACAGCCTGATTATTAATAAGTCTGAACGAAATGATGGCAAATATAATGATTAGGGCCATAAAAAGATGTACCTGATACCGCTTTTTTTTCAAAAGGTTTTTATCATGTTGATATTTTTTATCCAGACCCAGAATATCAATACTGAATGAGGTAGTGAGGGCTGTTAGGGCGCTGTCGGCACTTGAATAGGCCGCTGAAATGAGTCCGATAACAAATACCATTCCGGCTGCAACACCCAGATAATCAAATGATATCATGGCAAATAGATGATCCGAAGAATCGGGCAAAGGGATGTTTTTTTGGGCAGCATACAGGTATAAAACGGCTCCAAGGAATAAAAACAACAAATTAACCGGAACAAGTATCAGACTGAGAGTTGTAGTATTCTTTTGGGCATCTCCTATATTCTTGCAACTCAGGTTCTTCTGCATCATATCCTGATCCAAACCAGTCATAACAATGGTAATAAACATGCCACTCAAAAACAATTTTACCACATTTTCCTTGCTATCCAAATCGGTGATAATCATCGTTGAAAGATCGCTTTCGCAAACGGTTGCAACTAATTCGGTAATTGAAGTACCCATTTGGCTAGTTATCATAAAAATGGATACAATTACCGCGGCAAGCATGAAAGTGGTCTGCATCATGTCGGTCCAAATGATGGTTTTGATGCCACCTTTCATGGTATAAATCTCGATGAGAATGATAAAAGCCACCACAGTTACCCAGAAAGGCACGCCAAAATGATCCATTACAAAAACCTGAAGTACGCTCACAACCAAAAACATTCGAAACGAAGCTCCGATGATTCGCGAAAGCAGAAAAAAGGATGATCCGGTTTTATAGGTTGTATTACCGAAACGCTGCAATAAATAAGAGTAGATGGAAGTGAGTTTAAGTCGGTAATATAAGGGCAGCAAAACAGTGGTTATCACCAGATAGCCAAAAATATACCCCACCACAATCACCATATAACTAAAGCCCGTTTTTCCTACCCAGCCCGGCACCGAGATAAAGGTCACCCCCGACAACGAGGCGCCAATCATTCCGTAAGCCACTACAAACCAGGGTGATTTGCGGTTTCCAATAAAAAAACTCTCGTTGTTGGCTTTGCGCGAAGTAAACCAGGCAATGGCAAATATCACCAATGTGTAAACAATAAAAGTTCCTAGTATTAATTCCGGCGTCATGAAAATGGGGTTATATTTCGTTTCAAATCTATTTTATTTCACACCTGATGTACCACACTAACCGCCCTGCTGTTGCAAACGTTGGGCAAACTCCCATAAGCCACTTACTACACCACTAATTCCCACACCGGAGGCAATAGGTTCCGACGACACGAAAATGGTTTTCATTCCGGCATTGGTTCCAAACTCCATGTCGCTATGTGAATCGCCCACCATGATACTTTTGGAAAAATCGATTTCCGGAAAGCGATTTTTCGCCTGAACGGCCATATGAATATTTGGTTTTCGGCAATTGTGTGGTTTGGTTTCCAAATCGCCACAAAAATAAATGCCATCAATACGAGCTCCCGCGGCAGTAACTTGGGTTAACATATATTTATGCACTTCATGTATTTGATTATCAGTCATAATACCTTTACCAACTCCTTGTTGGTTGGTTACAATAATTATTTTCCCGAAGCGAGCGCTGAAAATTTTAAGTGCATCGAGTACACCGGGCAAAAATTCAAAATCGCGTGGATGAGCTACATATCCTCCAACAATTCGGCGGTTGATTACGCCATCACGGTCGAGAAACAACGTCCAGGAATTGTCCACATGTGCCAAAAAATCAATCATGCTTGGGGAAAATGGTCTGTTCGATGATTTCACAAAGGATGTGTCCTACCAAGATGTGTGCTTCCTGAATGCGGGCAGTATTTTGCGAGGGAATTTTCACGGCAAAGTCGGCCAAATCGGCTAATATACCACCCGATTTTCCCGTAAGTGCCACCGTGGTCATGCCCAATTCTCTGGCTTGTTCAAATGCGCGTACCACATTTTTTGAATTTCCGCTGGTACTCAAACCGATAAGCACATCCCCATCGCGACCGGCAGCCTTCACCATGCGGGCGTAGATTTCATCGTAGGAATAATCGTTGGCCACCGCAGTAACATATGAGGTATTTACGTGCAGCGCCTCTGCATAAAGGGGATCGCGATCATAATAAAACCTCCCCGACAATTCAGCCGCAATATGTTGAGCATCAGCCGCACTACCGCCATTTCCGCAAAGCAGCACCTTTCCCTTTTTGGCGAAAGTGGCGACGCAAGCATGGGCAATCTGTTGTATTAATTGATGTAACTCCTTGTCGGACAACATCTGTTGTTTAACAGCTATGGATTCTCCGATGGTTTTTTCAATATTCATTCGGTAAATTTTATGGCAAAGATAGGATTGTCTGGCAAATGTTACCACCACAAATCCATACTATTAATCATCCAGTTCGGCCAGCAGGTTTTCACGGTACTTTCTCAGCAAATTGGCGCGCGAAATCAATCCTACATACTTGTTTTCCCTATCCAGAACCACAATGTTGTAGTTTCCTGTTTTATTAAATTTTTTCAAAATATCCTGCACATCGGTATCGTCAAGTACTTTCTCATCTGAAAGTGGACTATATAAATAGTCGCTGATGGGTAAATTGTACTTCGATCGATCAAACATATCGTATCGAACCGTATCAAGTAGAATTACTCCAATAAACAAATCATTATCACCTACAACCACAAAGATATTGCGTTTGGCGTCTTTTATGAGTTCCACCAAATCACCCAGGGTACTTCCCAAATCAATGGTTTTTACGTCATTTTCCAGCAAACCTCCAATACTAATCTGCTTGGTAACAGTATTTTCCATAAACTTTACCAAATTCCCCTGCAATATCAGCTGGTGGGTAAAAATGGAGTGTTTATTAAAAGTTTTAGCTATGAGGTAAGCTACTGAAGTGGAAAGCATCAATGGCACAATCAACTCATAACCATTGGACATTTCAGCGATAAGAAAAATGGCAGTAAGTGGCGCCATAAGCACACCACCTAGCACCGAAGCCATGCCAACCAGAGTAAAATTGCTTTCATGTAACTGAAGTTGAGGGAAAAATCCATTCAGACCATGCGAAAGAGCAAAACCACTGAGCCCGCCCATCATGGCAGCCGGAGCAAATATTCCCCCCACTCCCCCGGCCTCGGTAGTCAGCGTGGTGGCAATCACCTTAAAAATTATCAGAAAGATCACAAAAAAAACCATCACCATGAAATTGTTGCTATCTGCAAAAAAGGTGTGGTTAAGCATCACATATGCTTCACCACTGATAATTTGCCGAATGCTATCGTATCCCTCAGAAAAAAGCGGGGGGAAAAAGTACAACACAACCCCCAAAAGACTTCCTCCTATCAATGCCTTTTTCCAGAAGGATTTAACCCTAGAAAACTGCTGAATGATTTTAAAGTGCATAAAATGAAAGTAAACCGAAACAAAACCCGCCACGATTCCTAGAATAATATACTGCGGAACATCCTGAGCAACAAACTCTTGAGTTACTTTGAAATGCACCAAATATTGTTCAGAGGTAAGTAAATTGGTGGTAACAGCTCCTGTAACTGATGCCAGTAACAACGGAATAATGGAGGCCGAAGTCAAATCGAGCAACAATACTTCAAAACTAAAGATAACTGCAGCAATGGGGGTTGTAAAAATAGAAGCCATGGCACCCGCGGCACCACAACCAATAAGCAAAGTTTTGTGCTTGTAACCTAACTTTAAAAACTGACCGATGGCAGAGCCCATGGACGCGCCTGTGGAAATAATGGGTGATTCCAACCCCACCGAACCTCCAAAGCCGGCAGTAAGGCTACCACCTACCAAACTTGAATAAATTTTATGGCGGCGCATGCTCCCGTCAAGTTTGGAAATTACATATAGAATTTGAGGTACACCATGACTCACAGAGTCCTTCAGTATTACTTTCAGAAAGAAAACCGTGAGCAAAATCCCTATAAGCGGGAAAAAGAAATAGATAATGATTTGATCAGTGGTATTATAAAAACTAAGAATTTTTTCCTCGATGGAATAAACCAAACTCTTCATCAAAGCAGCAGCAATTCCGGCAAAAAACCCAATAAAAATACTAAGCACCAATACAAATACCGTATCTGTAACGTGTAGGGCACGCCACTGCAAAAACTGATCGAATAGTTGCTTTCGCTTCATCTAACAAAGCCGGTTAATGTATTGGGGAGACGTCAACAAATGGTTTTCCCCTCCAAAGCAAATATAAACAAAGTTGCCAATGGACACATATTTCAGAAAAGCAATCCACAAAAAAAACCAACCTGCTGAGGTTGGTTTTTTTTGTTAACTAACCGGAAAATCAATCACCCTCGAGGGTACTTTCCAGGTTTTTATCGTAGATATTCATGGCCCTGAGGCTCATACCCATACTGCTAAATCCGCCATCGTGATACAGGTTTTGCATGGTCACTTTTTTGGTGAGATCGCTGAACATGGTAACACAATAATCGGCACATTCATCAGCATCGGCGTTACCAAGTGGCGACATGCGATCGGTGAAATCCATCAACGAACCTACGCCTTTTACCCCCGAACCGGCAGTGGTCAAGGTGGGCGACTGGCTAATGGTGTTGATCCTGATTTTGCGCTCACGGCCATAAATGTAGCCAAAACTACGTGCGATGGATTCCAACAGCGCTTTGGCATCGGCCATATCGTTGTAGCCATAAAGGGTACGTTGAGCAGCAATATACGACAGGGCCAACACCGAACCCCATTGGTTGATGGCGTCCAGCTTAAAGGCTACCTGCAGCATTTTATGAAAAGAAATGGAGCTGATATCCAAAGTTTTGTTTAGATAGTTGTAATCCAGATCGTTATAAACTCTTTTTTTACGGACGTTCAACGACATTCCGATGGAGTGAAGTATAAAATCCACTTTCCCTCCAAGTATCTCCATTGATTGTTGAAACACCTTGGTAAGATCTTCCACACTGGTGGCATCGGCCGGAATTACAGTGGCATTGCATTTTTCCGCGAGTTGATTGATTTCTCCAAAGCGCAAGGCTGTGGGGGTATTGCTTAGGGTAAAAATTGCACCTTCCTCGAAGGCTTTTTCGGCTACCTTCCAGGCAATGGATTTATCGTCCAACGCCCCGAAGATGATACCGCGCTTTCCTTTTAACAAGTTGTAAGCCATGGTTTTTTAGCTTTATTTAGACTGATTATGGACGGCAAAGATAAAAACATTTTTATTGCACGTACTTAAGCGTGATTATTGGATAAATCAAAGAAAAGTGTATGTCAGTGCGAGAGCAATTCGCGGGCAGCCTCACGGGCTATATCAGTAACATTTTCATTGCTAAGCATTTGAGCAACCTCATCGATACGCTCCGTGGCAGATAATTGTTTTATGCGTGTATAAGTTTGTTTGTCGTCCGAAGTTTTGTAAACCTTATATTGCAGGCCGGCAGCAGCGGCAATCTGGGGCAGGTGACTGATGGCAATCACCTGATGATGCTTGCCCATATTCTTCATGATGACGCCTACTTTTCCGGCAATATCGCCCGATACACCGGAATCTATTTCATCAAAGATTACCGTGGGCAACATTTGCTCTTGTGTTACCAGTGATTTGATGGACAACATTAGCCTCGACAATTCACCCCCACTGGCCATGCGTGAAATCTCGCCGGGAGGAACACCTTTATTTGCACTAAACCAAAAAGTTACCAAATCATTTCCATTGGAATTGAATTCAGGCTGTCGTTCTACCTTTATTTCAAAAATAGCCTCTTTCATGCCCAATTGGGGAAGTAACTTCATTATTTTTTCTGACAAATATTGAGCATGTTGTATTCTTTCGTCATGTAGTTCGTTGGCTTTGGCTTTTACCGTCAATTTCAACAAAGAAAGCCGCTTTTCGGCGTGAAGGATTTCATCATCGAGGGTGTCAACTCCGGTCAATTGTTTTTTTAGATGGTCACGAAAATCGATCAGGGAGTTGATACCATCCACACGGTGTTTGAAAATTAATTTGTTGATTAAATCTAAGCGCTGAGTAAGCAATTGAAGTTCACCGGGATCGAAATCAGTATCACTTAGTTGCGATTGCAATTCGGCAAGCAAATCCTTAAGCTCGATGACTACCGACTGAAACCGTGGTGCATGTTCCTGAGCCCCACTAAACACGTCTTTTATTTTTTCCATGGATCGCGTAATCTGCACCAATCCGGGTAAAATGGGCTCGTTGCCCTCATCCAGAAGCGACACAGCCTGAGCCAGACTATTTTTGATTTCTTCGGCATGATTAAGAAAGCGAAGTCGTTCCTCAATCTCCATAAATTCTTCCGCATTCAACTGAGCCTCTTCGAGTTCGGTGTACTGAAACCTAATTAACTCTTCCTCGCGCCTGAGTTCATCGCGTTGTTTGTTCAACTCCTGTATTCGGGCAGTGACAGATCTGTAATCCAAATATTCTTTGGTATAGGCAGCCAGCAACTCAGAGCGGTGTATAAAACTGTTGAGCACATCCATCTGGAAAGCCGAGCTACCCAATTGAAGGGTTTCGTGTTGGGAATGAATATCCACCAAAATGGCTCCCAACTCGCGCAGTTGTTGCAGGTTTACAGGTGTATCATTGACAAAAGCCCGCGATTTACCCGAAGCTAAAATCTCGCGTCGGATGGTTGTAACCAATTCCTTGTCCAGATCGTTTTCGTTGAAGAAACTGCTCACAACTTCATCAGCAACCTGAAAAGCACCCTCCACCACACACTTGTGCTGGTCATCTTTAAGTACGTGCAAATCGGCTCTGTTACCCAAAATCAACCCCAACGCACCGAGCAAAATTGACTTCCCGGCACCGGTTTCGCCGGTAATCACCGAAAAGCCTTCCGAAAAGGAGATTTCCAGTTGGTCGATAAGGGCATAATTTTTTATCTTCAAGCTCTTTAACATATTCCGTCGCGTTTATTCTCGCGGCCACAAAGCTACTAAAAACCACAAAAAACTCATCAAACTTTAGCTGAATAGTCGGGAATCATTTTCAAACTATCCGTGCACCAATTTTTTGAAGGTATCGCCCCGATGTTCAAAATTATGAAATTCGTCGTAGCTGGCTGCTGCCGGCGACAAGAGGCATATTTTTCCCTTGGGTGTGTGACTTCGTGCCTCGTCAACGGCATGTGGAAAACTATCAGCCACAATCAATTGACCTGCAAAGTTCGGTGAAAAAAATTCTTTCATCCGTTTGCCTGCCGATCCCACAAAAACGCAACAGGTTAGATTAGATTTTTCCAGATAAGAAACCAGTTCAGCATAATCGAGTCCGCGATCATAACCACCCAGAATAATGCTTCCAACATTGTTTAATGCTTCAATGGCAGCCATGGCCGATGCAGGAATGGTGCTGATGCTATCGTTGTAAAAGTGAATATCATGGACGGTTCCGACGAACTCCAATCTGTGAGGAAGTCCCTTAAAATCAGGCAACGCCTGCAACATTTCCTCAACCGACAATCCCAAAGGAACCAGCGCCAACATGGCGGCCAGTACATTGGCTTGGTTGTGCAGCCCAACCAATTGCATTTCGGGGAAGTGGTATTTTTTTTCGTGTAGTAAAAATTCAGCATCACCTAACAGACAAGCAGCTCCGGAAACAGAATGGTTAAAAAAGGGAATGAGTTGACTCCTACCCTTTTCTCCGTTTAACAAGGTATCTCCGGAGACAATTAAAAAGTCGTCGGCAGATTGATACCGAAACAGGTTGAGTTTGGCTTGCCTGTATTGGTCTAATGAAGAAAAATAATCCAAATGTTCGGGAAAAATATTCAATAAAACAGCAACATGGGGTGAATGATGGACGTGTTGCAGTTGATGTGCCGACAATTCAAAAACAATATGGGTGTCTGGCTCTATTTCATCAATTTTATCAAAGGCCGGAATACCAATGTTTCCAAGCAATACGGCTTTTCTGCCGGTGTTTTTCAACAAATGATAAATGAGTGAGGATGTTGTACTTTTTCCCTTGGTTCCCGACACACCAACCAATTGTTTACCAAACTTCTGAATAAACAAATCCGTTTGTGAAGTAAGCAAACTTTCGGGATGAAGAATCTTTTCAGGCAACAGCACCCCCGGCGATTTAAACACCACCGATTTTTGGCCTAACATGTTCAGGTATTCTTTTCCCAACGAAAATTCAATAAATGAGTCATTTTTCAATGTAATATCCTCAGCAACTGTCAAATTGACATCTGCAATGGTAATGGATAATTGAGGAAAATAGCGGCGCAGTAACTTGTAAGTAGATTTCCCTTCGCGTCCGTAACCAAGTACCACGACCCTTTCGAAACCCGACATGGTACGTTTAAGCAAGTCGATCATGAAGGGCGTTTTTTAGGATGGATAAAAAAATCGGCGGAAGGGCATGTTCGTTAGAAAACTCCGACATCAACCGGTTAAATTCTACAGAATAGTTTTCATCAAACGGGTATGCTTTCAACAACTCCGGCCATTCTTTTTCTTCACGAAAGGCTTTGTTGATGGCCACTTTCACCTCATCGGGCGTACCCACGCATTCGAATGGCTTAACGGCAGCTTTCCCGGACAGTTCGTCGAACACCATGGCAAGTTGCCCGTTTTCAAGTAAATTTCCACCAAATATTGCCTTCAGATTTGACTCAGAAACAAAAGGAGACAATATAATATAGGTGAACAAACACTTGGGACATTCGCCACACCAAGCATCCTGTTTACTACCCACGTTACAACTTCTGAATCCTGCATGATGATGAGTAAACTGCGAAAAAAGTGCCGCGATTTGCAACTCATTTACCGGACGCAAAAAACTAAAGTAATGCAATTCGGGGTGGATATATTTCCGGCAATAGGTATTAAAATCCTGTTCAAACTCAAAGGATTTGGAATATTGGTGATTGATTTTCGTGCCGGGAACCGTACTTTCGTTGGCACTGCTTTCGTTAGACAGAGCCACGTAACCTATCCGGCTGCCCATGGCCAACAATGTCGTGGTGAAAGCCAATAATGCAGAAAAGGGTGTATGTCCGTTGAGGAACCCTTCTTTGTTCAACTGCAACATGAGCGGATCGAGTTGCCGCCTTACCTCTAACATCTGATTATCAGCAAATCCCGCTTCATGAATGGTTCTTGCGATAGCCGGACGTACATTTACCGCCATGGGAAAGACATTCAATTGGGATGAACGCAGCAACTCCAATGTTACCACCGAATCCTTGCCTCCGCCCACGGGAACCATCACCGCATTTTGATCGAGGGAAAGTTGAAGCGGGCTCAGGGCATTGCCCGAAGAGGCAATATGCATCAACTGCTCTTTCTCGATCTCAATTCCATTGAGATACAAAAACTCACCCAATCCGTGCCAATACAACTTCTTCCACCACTCGGTTTGGTAGCTGTCTAGTGTGTGTGGTTTGATTAATATTTGAGGTGAACAGGTTATTTTCCAATAGCTTACAAGCTCTACCATGCCCACATGAAATACCAGGTTATCGAGATCGTGGCTACTCAGTTGTTGCCACTGGCACATGGCTTTGGCAGGCACAAACATGGTGGGTGAAAACTTGAATTGATTACTGATATTAAAATCAAACGTCATTTGTAATCCTTTTTCATCCAACTGATAACCATATGCACTGTATTCGAAAAAGGGATAATCCTTCCGAAACCTGTCAAAATCCTTCCGGCGTTGTTTAATGTTCAAGGTCTTGGTATGTTTTTTGTGACAAACAGCTTGTAAAAGTAAACGTTTTTTGCATTTACGACGTTTGTAAAAGTATAAAAGCATGGATTCATTTGATAAATACTTCAAGATAAAAAGTAATGATTTAACTCCTGCTCGTGGTAGATTGCTGGTTTCAGAACCATTGATGGGCGATTACTATTTTGGTCGGTCGGTGATATTGCTGGCCGATCATAATGACGAAGGTACTTTTGGAGTTATTATCAACAAGCCTATTAGTCAACCATTTAACAAGATCGTTCCCCATTTTCCAAAATTTGAAGGTTCATTACACTTGGGAGGCCCGGTTGAAAGCAATGCCTTGTTTTATGTGCACTCCTACGGAGAAGTGATTGAAGATGCCATACCCATTGGCGGCGGTTTGTTTTGGGGCGGCTCCATCGACATGATAAAAGAGTTGATTCAATTCGGACAACTCACTCCTGAGAAAATCTGTTTTTATGCAGGATATTCAGGCTGGTCGCCCAAACAATTGGATGACGAACTGAAAAGAAATTCGTGGTTGGTCACACCGATGCCCAGGCATAATTTGCTCACCTCCAACCCCACCACCATGTGGAAAGACTTGCTGGAGCCCATGGGGAATGAGTATCAGCATTGGACAAAATTCCCAAAAGACCCGACCCTAAACTAAAAAAGGCAGCCTAAAAAGCTGCCTTTTGTTATTTCAGAGGATATTCTTACAAACCTTCGATTACCGTAGTCCAGTGGTGTGTATCTTCCACTTCACCTTCCTGAATGGCACGCAGGGTGATGAACAACTTGGTTGAATAAGGTCCGGCAACCTCACCAAAGGTGTAATTTTTATCATTTATCCTGTCGTAGATACGCTTGATGGGGCTGATAATGGCGGCAGTACCGCAAGCGCCGGCTTCTTCAAAGGTTTCCAGTTCTTCCACGGGCACGCGGCGACGTTCCACTTTCAACCCGATGTCGTGGGCAATTTCTTCCAAACTCATGTTGGTGATGGAGGGTAAAATACTGTCGGATTTGGGTGTAATATACCTACCTTCTTTGATGCCAAAGAAGTTGGCAGGACCGGCTTCGTCGATATATTTTTTCTCCAGGGCATCGAGGAACAACACCGAGGCAAAACCGTCGTTGTGAGCACGGTGGGCAGGTCTCATGCCTGCAGCGTAGTTTCCACCTACCTTGATGCTTCCTGTACCCTTGGGTGCGGCGCGGTCGTAATCGCGCACCAGTTCGATGTCAACAGGTTTAAATCCTTCTTTAAAATAAGGACCAACCGGTGTTACAAATACCATAAACATGTATTCGGTGGCGGGTTTTACACCTACCTGAGGACCACTTCCGATAAGCAAGGGTCGCAAATACAGCGAGGCACCCGTGCCATAGGGAGGAATGTAAGAAGCATTTAATTGAACAGCTTTGGTAATGGCAGCGTAAAAGAGTTCATCGGGAACTTCGGCCATCATCACGCCATCGGCTGAGCTACGCATGCGGCGGGCATTTTCCTGCCAACGAAATAAACGCACCTTGCCGTCTTTGCCACGATAGGCTTTCAATCCTTCGAAAGCTTCTTGTCCGTAATGCAAAGCAGTGGCGGCAATATGCATGGGTACATATTCCGAGGAGGAGATTTCCAACTCACCCCATTGGCCATTTTTGAAATAGCACCTTACGTTGTAGTCGGTTTTGTAATAACCGAAAGGAAGGTTTTTCCAGTCTATATTCTTTGTATTATCCATGATTGATTGTTAAATATTGAGCGGGCTAAGTTAATGAAATTATGGCAATGGGGCTTGTGTTTTGCAGCGTGGTGATAATTTAGAAACAGTTTACGCAAACGAGTGCAATGGATGTACCTCATTTTTATAAGAGAGGAAGCAGCATCACAAAAACTACCACCATCACCAAAGCCGGAAGCATGTTCATAATGCGGATTTTGGCCAACCCCAGAATATTGATGGCCAATCCGATGAGCAGGATGCCCCCCACAGCCGAAATTTCGTTGATTAATTCCGGTGGTATAAAATTGCCCAACCACATGGTTAACAGGGTTAAACCTCCCTGATAAATCAACAAAGGAATAGCCGAAAACACCACTCCCACTCCCATGGCCGATGCCAACGCGATGGAAGAAATACCATCCATCAACGACTTAATGAGCAGCAGCTTGGGATCGCCCGTAAGTCCTTCGGTTACGGCTCCCAGCAAGGTTAGCGAGCCCATACAATAAAGCAGAAACGAAGTAAGCAAGCCTTCCGAAAAACGCTCATTTTTAAAACGAAACCGATGTTTCAGTCGGTTGCTCAGGCGTTCGGTACGGGCTTCCAGGTGGAGGGCTTCTCCAATAACAGCGCCGGTAATCAGTGCCAGTACCACATAAAACACCTGTTCCGCTTTCAGAGCCAACGACACCCCCAAATAAATGGTAAACAGTCCGATAGCCTGAAAAAAAATGGTGGTATAACGTTCGGGAAGTCGTCCTTTCAACAACATGCCGACACCTCCTCCCGCCACCACAGCCAGGGCATTTACGATGGTTCCAATCATAACACAGGGTATTATTTCTACACGAAAATAGGAAACCTTTTGGTATGAAGAGGAAAGTAGGCCTCGAATTAAAAAACATTCTCCCAAAAGCAGGCATCTCCACAATCACCCCAAACTTCGTAAGAAACCGCTATGAATTCTTGTAACAGACATTAATTTTTTCGGGGTCCGTTCTGTCAAGCGGATGACGTTACCATCACCAAGGGATTTGTATGATGGCAGAAAGAAAGTGCAAAACAAACATTCGCCCCGTTGGATTCGGACAGGGCACATCTCCGGAACGGCCATCAAATCAGCGGCAAAATCCCACAACACATAAGCAAGAAACAACCCTTAGTTTCGTTATGTGCGTATACCGAGGTACGGCGGATGCGATGCATTGCGCTTGTCGAAATGTAGTTCAATTTTTCAAATGCGGGATTGGGCACCGGATGCCGCTCGGAGTTCTGGTTATTATTCACCGGTCTTATTATCAGATTGTATTTCAATAAGTTCTAAAATCAATTTGGTCAAAGTTTTTAGATCACTGTTTATTGTACCTTGCATATACCGGTCATAGATATTTTTATTGTCAGGCGGGTTCAGATTTAATATTAAGCCCTTTTCCAAAGCTAGCAATCTTAAAAATTCTCTTTGCGTTCGTCCATTTCCTTCTCGGAAAGGATGTAAATAATTGACATTATCTAAAATTTCAGCTAATTTTTCGGCTAATTGCTGTTTGTTGTACTTTGGAATTCTTTTGTAATCCAAAATTAATGTATCAATAAATCGATAAGCATTTTGAAAATATGCCGTTGGAAAAAACTGTTTACCGTCTTTACTTACTTCAACAATTCGTTTTTTACCTGCCCAGGAATATATGTCTTGAAATAAATGCTTATGAATTGCAAAAAGGCTTTCTGTTCCCTTTATTCTGAAAGGTTTCTCGTGAAGTTCTTGTATTCGTTTTGTAACAGCTCCACTTTCAACAAAAAGTAAAACTTCTTGGTCGGCAATATCCGCTAAATTTCTAAGTATTCCGGTTTTTGGGTCAGTATATGTATAATCAGGGTCAACATATTTGTAAGAATCAGACATATGCCTTTTCCTTTGCAAATTTTATTAATTCAGCTAAAGTAATTTTACCAATCACATAGTCTCTGATAATCTCTATGCCTTTAGGAGTCGGGTTATAACCCTCAAACATGTTACTTCCAATTGCATTTGCAGTATTTTCCAATGTTTTCAAATCGGAAAATTTGACTCCCATGATGGTAAGCTTGTTTCTATCTATATCTATTGCATTAAACATGTTTAATCATATTAGAAATTAGTTTCAAATATAATCATTTCTTGGGAGTCAGGTTTGTTTGTAGTGTTATTTTTTCGAATGGTGCCCAACGTTTGCAGCTAAAAAGCGGCACTAATGCGCTGGTTTATAGGTGCTGCTGAACTAATCCTCTCCACCTTCGGTGGTTTACCCCTATGCCGGGTTGTAAAGAGGTTGTACCATTACAGGTTGTGGGTGATATTTTTATTATGGGGTGGTTTTTTGGGGCTCAGGTGAGGCTTAAATGCTATGAAGTTGCCACCTGGCATTTTTCTATTCTTGTTGAGTAGTGAATTCTATATCACGTCCTGCGGCTCTTTCTTTCTTTACCATTTCTTGTAAGTCTATGGGAACTGATGATAAAGGAACAATAAATCCGTCAACCATAACCATGTCATTAAAGGGATTGCCTTCTGTCATGTGTTGAGTTGAAAAATCAGAATCATAATATCCCAATTTAAACATGTCTTTTATTTGACTTGCTTTGTTTGAAACGGTTGATTTTTTTGTCCCGAAGAATTCACATATTTGTTCTGATGTTACGTAAGGTTCAAACGACTTGTCAAATAAAAAATTTATAGAACCAAGAGCGTGTATAATTGCTGCTGCCCAAATTTCAATTTTTCCACTTTTAAATGGAACATCTCTTTTTCTCCCTAATTTTAATATTAGTTTTTCACAAAGTCGATAATAATCGTCATCTAATTTTTGAGCACAAAATGAGCCTGTCAGTTCCAATAATTTCTTTTCTTTATTTTTGATTTCTTCTTTAGTCATAAGTCCTTGATTCCGGAGGAATATTTTTAAGTTCTACAATATTATCAAAAATTTTGTTGAGCGTTTTTTTAAATTCATTCATCTCCGGAGGATTTCCAAAAAACAAATCATCAAGGTCAATTTCGTCATATTTTTGCATTTTATTAATCAACCGAATTGATTTTTCTATGAAATCATTTTCATCTTTACAATTACCTGATAATAGACCAAATTGCAAGGTCAAGTCATGATTGAATATTTCAGCTTCTATCATTATAGCTCTATATGCTTCCTCTGATAAATCTCCTGTGTCCATTGTTTTTTTTATGTTGTTGGCAACGTTTGGCAATGGAGGCCAGTATTTCGAGGCTCCAACTTATCAAACCGTTGCAATTTTGAGTAAATGTACAAAACTTCAAAATACCCACATCCCCCTGCTTACGAATATTGCGTGTTGAACTAAACCTCTCTACATTCGGCGGTTTAACTTGTGCCGGGTTGTAGGGAGGTTGTAACTTTACGGCCTGTGGGTGATGTTTTTATTTAGGGTGGTTTTTTGGGGCTTAGGGGAGGCTTAAATGCTATGATGTTACCAGCTGGCGTTTTTGTTCATAAAATAATCACGCCTTTTAAAAACCAGCAATCAGTTTTAAAAGTTGCTAACCTTCGTTTTCTTGTTCATCTTGTTCAGCTTCCATTTCATCTTTGGCCTTAGTTTTATAGAAAATGCTTGTTAGGTCTGAAGTTAAGAAGTTGTCATTAAGCAGGTCAATGAAATATACTCTTGATACTTGTGTGTGAAAACGAAACTTTGATTCATTATCATTGAAGCGTAATCTTCGTCTAAGGTATGGATGATTTTGGACAAAGGTCTTTATTTGGTCAAATTGTAATGTAAGGACGGGTGAGTTTGGTTTAATACTCAAAACTTTTCTTGCTCCAGATTTCTCATTAGCCAACGCTTGTAGTTCTTCAATATTTTCAACAAAATTTAACTCTGCAATTAAATTTACTTTTACCTGGGCATTATTTATTAGAATGTTATCAAATTTAAATTCCTTTTCTAAGCAGTTAATATCGTAAACCATCATTTCATTATTTATTTTCATAAAATCGATGGTGAAAGAAAACCTTAAAATACCATCTTGGGGCTTGGAAAAGCGTTCGTTATCTTTTACGAAATAGAATACTCTTGATTGGCGTAGTAAATTAAGATGTGAATGCGTTTTATATAAAACGACATGATTGTTGACAGAAGAAAGTTTGATTAGAAATGCTTTGACATTTACCAAGCTGTCATTCTCAAAATTAAAAATGTCTATTTCATTAGCATTTAATTCTTCGCTTATAATTTCCAATCCTTCGGGAATACCTTCAAGGTCATAATGGTGGATAGTTGTTCTTTCAGGGTTTAATTCAGAAAGTGGCAAGACTTGTGCCCCTTCGTTTTGAAAAGTTCTGCCATTAATATATTCTAGAAATCCGTTTTTAACTTCTGTTGGAAGAATACCATCGCCCAAATCGGCAAGTCGCAAAACTAGTTCTTCATCTTTTTTGATAACTAAATATAGTTCCAAACCTATTATTGCATTAGGTTCAAATAGAAAGCCTAAAGCTTCCTGTAGTTCTTGTTTATTCATTAGGTTGTTTTTTTATGAAGTAAATATTTTCGTCAATGTGTTTTGCAAAAACTATATCAGAAATTTTTAGTTTTTCTCTGCTTAATACAATGCATTTTTTGATTTCGCGCTGATGTGTGTATGATATTCTGTAAATTCTAAAATTCATTAAAGCCAAACTAGGATTGGTATAGTATAGATTTGCTTTAATATATACTGCACCAATAGCAATAAGAACAAACAACAGCATTAAGGCATTTCTACCTTCATCTAGATGAAAATCTAAATCAAAACACAATAATGGGATTATATAGGTAGCAAGAAATCCTAAGTTTTCAAAACTAATATTTTCAATTTCTTCAATTTGCCACGGGCCTTGTTTACTAGCACCAATCACTCGGTGCTTAAACCTCCAAAAGGAATAGCTGCCATAGGCCATTCCTAACAAACAAAACGTTGGAATCCAGTTTGATTTTAGTAATTGCCAAAAGCCTATAAAACGACAATCGTCCTCAAAACACAAAGAAAATTCTATCTTGTTTGCAAACAGTAGCAGGAATAGAAGCCAGAGCGACAATATGTATAATTCAATTTTTAGTTTCATGTATTGGTATTTAGTATTTGACTATTGAGTTGGCCTCTTTTTTACGCTTGCTGGTAACGGAATTGCTATGCGCCGTTGCCGCTTTTTCGTTGATTTTTGAGTTTGTGATTTAACTTCAAATTTACTAATATTTTTTCTATGAAACCATTGCCGCGGCTATGGCGTATGAGCTGTTGTTACCAGTAGTTTTTTGTATTAATACTTTTAGCTTTTGAATTTTAATCAATAATCACAACCTCATTTTGATTAAATACAAGTCCTCATTTTCTCTGTTGGTTTGTTATAATTCTTAGTTCTGTATTATTCAGTATTTTAAATCATTATTGCACTATAATCATGTTTCCAAAAATTTAGATGGTCACAAAAGTCTAAGATTGTGTGAAGGGATTGCTATATTAAGTCTTCTTTCTTTTTAATGAAAGATAAATAATAATTATTAGAGATATGAATGATATAGTCCAGCCCCAACCTGGAATAGCATATCTCAGACCTTTTGAAACGAATAATACTAGTACCAATAGAATTATAATTGCATTCGAAATAATTCTAATTATCAATTTCTGTTTTGAAGTTAATTTCTTCATAAGGATAGTAAGCTGTATTGTTTATTCAAATTCACAGTTCTATGACTGAAGTAATTCATGTATTCTAAAGTTTTTATAGTGACTGTAATTCTTTCTTTCTTTATTCCAAGAATATTTTAGTAATTGATTATTTCATGTCGTATCAATTGAGTTTTGTTAAAGTTCAGATCTTAATAGTGTTTTGATAAATATCATTTGAATTATCCAATTCCCAAAATTACTGGTAACGGTTTGGCTATGCGCAGTGTCCCGAAGGGCATTGCGTATAGGTGTTGTTGTGGGTAGTTTTTTATTTTTCTCCTATTTGTTCGTATTCGATTTCACCTGTCCAATATTTGATAAGCTGCTTCTTTGAAACTGCCTGCTCTTTATACAAGTCAATCATTTCTATTTGGTAATCTTCAAAATCCATTTCTTTCATATCAGTTAGGATTTTATTCGCCTTTGTAGTGTCACCAGAGGCTTCTAAAATTCCCACATACTCAATCAACAGGTCGAAATTAAGCGTGTCCGTTTTAAGATAGTCGTCATATTTTTCAATTGCTCTTGAATAATATTTGTTCGATTCATCAATTTCACCTTCAAGTTCTAAAAACATAGCTTTTTGTCCGAGGTAAAATGGTTTGTCGGTTAGTTCGATTAATTTGTCAGCTACCTGAATTAATCCTTTTGAATCTTTCTTTCTGAACAGAAGTGTCGCTTTGTGATTTAATGCGTTAAAGTTTTGATCGTCATACTCCAAAGCCTTAATTGTCAATGAAAGAGAACTGTCAATTTTAATTTCGTCATCAAGTTCCGCATACAAGTATACGTCCATTGCTTGTTTCATTACTTCCTTCGACTTTTCAGGTTGTCGACAAGAAATTATTGTCAAGCAGCAAATTGTGAATAGAGTTAATCTTATGTTCATTGGTTTTTTCAAATTACCCACAACTACGCGCTAAACGCACCCCTATACCATTTATCTCCCCTTTGACTACATTCGCCCTGCAACGCAATGTGTTGCAAATCAATTGATGCAAAAAATGGTGAGGTTGGGTGCTGTTCATGTTATTGTATTTAGCAGTTGTCAAATATACTTTATTTTTAAGTTAATCCTCTTCTTGCCAACGTTTTTATTTCATCCCGCCACCAAGTTCTTTTCGTTGGGTTTGGTGGCTTATCGCGGAACGATACTATTGACTTGGAATCCTTATTCAATACCCTTGCCTCCAATGCTTTCCTTATGGCAGTTGGTGCTTAGCCTCACGTGTGAACGCTGGTGTTCCAAACTTACAACCGGTGTTGGTTAATAGCCGTTTTATAATCGCTTATAAACGACTATAAGCGCTTATTAACTTGGTAAAACTGTTATATATCTGCAATTCAAACGTTTAAAGAATGAGCCCACTCGCAAAAGGCATTCGTGCAAAAAATGACTGTTAAAATCACTACGACTTAAAGTTTTCTCATATGGTACAGAAAATGCAAAAAGCTGATAAAATGAACTTTGTATGAAAAAGACGCTGTGCAACTTTGCGAAAAACTCCGGGGGCTCTGCGGTTAAATATTTGTTTTTATACTTATCGGAGTAGGCTCAACTCCTGAACCTCTTTACTTTTCCTCACGGATTATGTTGCTCCAATGGATTTTTTACTAATTTTAACCACCGTAGCCAATATTTATCACGTACCTGAATTTAGTTACCGGGTATTCGCCGTGAAATAAATACCAATCAGATAGTTAACAGCATCTTAACCAAAATAATTAATCATGAAAATAACCAAACACCAATGGCCCGTACTGATTGTTTCCGGTCAGTTTAACATGCCTACCGACGAGGGATTCCGCCTGAACGAACTCGTGAATGAGTTGGAAGAAGTTCAAGGATGTTCCGTGATACCTTCCTTTACCTTTGAGGATGCGGAGGAAGTATTTATCTCAAGAAACGACCTCGGCACAGTAGTTATCGACTGGGATCTTCCAGACGAAGACGAAGCGGAGTACATGACGGCATCAGAAGTGATTGTCGCCATCCGGGAACGAAACAAAACCATCCCCATCCTTTTGCTCACCGACAGGCTTGAGACCGAAGACATTCCGGTGGAGGTGCTGAAAAAAATAAATGGCTACCTTTGGAAGACTGCCGACACCATCGAGTTTTTGGCCGGACGCATCGAAACCCATGTGTTGGAATACATCAAAAGTGTTTATCCTGCCTTTTTTGGCATGTTGGTAAAATACAGCGAAGAATATAAATACGCCTGGCATACACCGGGCCACATGGGTGGCGAGGGTTTTTTGAGAAGCCCCGCCGGCGTGGCCTTTTATAAGTTTTTTGGTGAAAACACCCTCCGCTCCGACCTTTCCATTTCCGTGCCCGAACTGGGTTCGTTGCTCGATCACGAAGGCGTGGTGGGAGATGCCGAAAAATTTTCGGCCCATGTTTTCGGTGCCGACTACACCTACTACATCCTTAATGGAACCTCCAACGTAAATCAGGTGATCTGGCGGAGTCAGGTGTTACCCGACGACATTGCTTTTGTTGACCGGAATTGCCATAAATCGCTCAATTATGCCATGGTTATTACCAACGCCTTCCCCATTTACATGATTCCCCGACGCAACAAAAGGGGGATTATCGGACCCGTTCGCCTGAGCGAAT
The DNA here is from genome assembly GCA_963676875.1 of Bacteroidales bacterium. Lineage (GTDB taxonomy): Bacteria > Bacteroidota > Bacteroidia > Bacteroidales > F082 > UBA6244. The sequence goes on along the minus strand of OY781436.1, from coordinate 3,845,686 downwards.
TTTCGCCCGAAACCATCGCTGCCAAAATAAAAACCAATCAACTGATTCCGGACGAACTCAAGAAAAACCTACCCAAAATGTCGGCCCTCACCAACTCTACCTACGATGGAGTTTGTTATAACGTGGTGAATATCAAGAAACAACTGATGCGCAGCGTGGCCAATCTGCATTTTGACGAAGCCTGGTATGCCTATGCGAGATTTCATCCCATGTACAAAAACCATTTTGGCATGAGCGACGACATGAACAGCAATCACCCACCCATCTTCTGTTCGCACTCCACCCACAAACTGCTCACCGCTTTCTCGCAAGCCTCCATGTTGCACATTAAAAATGGCAGCTCGGTAAAAATAAACCCCGACGAATTCAACGAATCGTACATGATGCATGGTTCCACCTCGCCCCAGTACAGCATGATTGCTTCGTTGGACGTGGCCACCAAAATGATGTACGACAACGGAGAAGTGATGTTCAACGACATGATTATCGAAGCCATTCAGTTGCGTAAAAAAATGATTACCATACTTAATGAGCTGAAGGAAAACGATCCGAAGGATTGGTTTTTTGGCATGTGGCAACCTTCAAAAGTAATGATCGACGGAAAGGAACATCGTTTTGAACATGTGGAAGCTGAAGTGCTGGCGGGACATCAAAGTGCCTGGGTGATGTCCAGGGAAAATCCCTGGCATGGATTTGAAGACATGGAAGACGACTACGCCATGCTCGATCCCATTAAACTCACCTTTACCACCCCCGGCATCGACGACGATGGCACCATGGCTGACTGGGGAATTCCGGCAGGCATCGTTACCAACTTTCTGATAGACAGAGGGATTGTTTGCGAAAAAACAGATTATTACTCATTTTTACTCCTCAATTCGCTGGGCACCACCAAAGGAAAACAAGGCACCCTGTTGTCCGAACTCTTTAAATTTAAGGAATTGTACGACCGCAATGCCCCCCTATGCGAGGTATTCCCCAATCTGGTGAAATCCCATCCCGAAGCATACAAAGGGGTCGGCTTAAAAACCCATTGCAACGACATCCACAGCTACTACAAAAAACACCAATTGCTCGACAGCATGCAAAACGCTTTTCAGGTGATTCCCGATCAGGTGATGCGCCCAGCCGATGCCTACCACAAAGTGGTGGGAAGAGAAGTGGAATATGTGGAACTGAAAGACATGATGGATCGCGTGCCTGCGGTGATGATTGTACCTTACCCTCCGGGCATCCCCATCATCATGGGTGGTGAAATACTGAACAAAAAAGCCCAGCCAATCTATGATTATCTGGAAAAACGTCAGGATTTCGAGAACACTTTTCCCGGTTATGAAAGCGACATTCACGGGGTTGTCCGCGACGAACGCGATGGGAAGAAATACTTTAAAACCATGTGTATCAAGAAATAAACCACATGGCAGACCATCAAAAAAAAGTAGGATTCTTCGGACTTGCCGCCATCGTGGTTGGATCGATGGTAGGTGGAGGCGTATTCAATCTGCCGAGCAACATGGCCGAGGGCGCTGCCCTTGGCCCTGTGCTTATCGCCTGGCTGATTACCGGCATTGGCATGTATTTTCTGGCCAACACTTTTAAAGTGCTCAGCGACGAACGTCCTGAACTGAGTTCCGGCATCTATTCCTACGCCGCCGAAGGATTCGGTCGTTACGTTGGTTTCAATTCGGCCTGGGGATACTGGATGAGTACAAGCATCGGGAATGTGTCGTTTGCGGTGTTGCTCATGCAGGCTTTGGGGTATTTTTTTCCGGTATTTTTGGCCGGAAACAACTGGCAGTCCATCGTGGGGGGAAGCATTTTTTTGTGGATGATGAATTTAATCGTTCAACGAGGGGTTCAGGGGGCTTCGTTACTCAACGTGATTTCCACGGTAGCCAAACTCATCCCCCTCTTTATCTTCCTGATTGTGTTGTTGTTTGCCTTCAATTGGGATAAACTGTCGTTTGATTTGTGGGGCGAGCAAAACGAGGCACTGGGCAGCATTCCCAAACAACTAAAAAGTACCATGCTGGTTACTTTGTGGGCTTTTATCGGCATTGAGGGTGCCGTGGTTATTTCCGACAGAGCAAAAAATAAAAAGAACGTTGGAACCGCCACACTCGTAGGATTTGTGGGAGCCCTGTTGGTTTATGCTTCCATCAGTATTTTTTCCTTTGGCATCATGAATCAGGCAGATTTGGCCAAATTACCCGACCCTTCCACCGCCTACGTGATGAAGGCCATTGTGGGCAATTGGGGTGCGGTTCTGCTGAACGTTGGTGTGATCATCTCCATTTTGGGTGCTTGGATCGCGTGGACCATCATCACAGCGGAAGTCCCCTCTTCGGCGGCAAGCCATGGGGTTTTCCCCAAGGTTTTTGCCCGGACAAATCAACATGAGTCACCCTCTTATGCTTTGGTTGCCACCAGTTTAATCATGCAGGCTACTTTACTTTTTTCTGTACTGTCCAACAATGCATTCCTGGCCATCATCAGCATTGCAAGTTCGATGATCCTTATACCTTATGCGTTGAGTGCCATGTATTTGCTGAAACTTGCGTTTGTTGACGAATCAGCTTCTGACAGACCTAAATCATTCAAATTAAAAGCACTGATTAATGGCACCATGGCCACCATCTATGGTTTTTGGCTGATTTATGCCGCCGGACTGCACTACATCCTCATGTCCACCATCCTCTACTCGGTGGGTATATTTGTTTACCGAAAGGCATGGATTGACAATGGCCGAAAGGGAAAACTGTACACTCCTGTCGAAAAGTTGCTGGCCATCGTCCTGGTTATATTGGGTATTGGTTCGCTCATCTTCATGATTGCCAACCTGTTTCCGGCTGATGAGTGGGTGCATTTCTTTCAACAACATTCCATCAAACGTCACTAAAATATGTGGAAGAAAAAGTTGGCCGAATGGCTAAAAAGATACCTCACGGCTGAAATCATCAGCACGGTTCTTTCCATTCTGGTGGCCTGGCTCATCAAAGAAAGTACTAACGACAGGGTGCTGGCTGCATTTGTGGCTTCCGCAGTGGGTTCGGTGGCATTTTATGGCGTTATAGTAATCAACGATATGCGGCACAGCATCAGGCATCACAGGCTCAGAAAAAAGAAATATACCTTAAAATCGTTTTGGAAAGATTTCAGAAATCTGATGGTGGAGTTTGGACCTGCCGAACTACTGGATGTACTGGCCATACGACCATTTTTCATGTACTTTATTCCGACAATCATGACCAATTTCGTTTTGGGATCGTTCATAGGTAAAACGCTGGCCGACATTGTATTCTATATTCCGGCCATCCTGATGTATGAGTTAAGGAAGAAACATTTGAAATAAGCCCCTGCATCTATTCATCCGAGAAATCGCTATCCGGAATTGATGGTTTTCTCTTTACTTTTTGCCACATCAACCACATCATGAGACCACGACTAATCATAAAAACGTTCAGTGCCAACCACAATGCATGATCGAACCAAAAGGTTTCAGTTAAATAATACACAGGTAGAAATACAAAAAGGGCAGATACAATCATGGCATTTCGCATTTCTTTGGAGGCAGTTACCCCTACGAATACGCCATCCCACACAAAAGCAGCTGTACTGGCAAGTGGGAGGATAATCACCCAGATCATGTACTTTTCCGACAAGGTATGGAGTATTTCGTTGGTGGTCATAATCTCGATTAAGGAACCAAATCCAAGGGTAAAAACGATACTTGAAATAAGGGCGGTACCCCATCCCCAGTAAAATAATCGACTGACAGTTTTTTTCAGAATCTCTCGCTGACCTGATCCCCATGCCTTTCCTGCCAGTGCTTCACCCGCAAACGCGAACCCATCTTCAAAATAGGAAAAAATAAAAAAGAACTGCAACATCAACGTATTAACAGCCAGCATCTCATCACCTATTCGCGCCGACATATTGGTAAAAAATGCCAGGGTAAGTAGTAAGAGGATTGTCCGAATAAAAATATCTGAGTTAACATGAAAAAACCGGACTATGGCTTTAGTCTGTAAAACCGCTCTCACAGAAAACGACATGGAGTACTGAGGATATTTCTTTACCAGAAAGAAAAACGCCAACGCCAGCCCTGTATATTGAGCAATGACCGTTGACAACGCAACGCCTGCCGAAGTCATGTGAAATCCGAATACAAATACAAAATTCAATCCTATATTGATGATGTTGATAACCAAAGCAATGATCATGGGGGTTTTTGCATTTTGAATTCCCAAAAACCAACCAGAAAAAGCATACAACCCAAGGGTGGCGGGCGCAGCCCAAATCCTGATATAAAAATATTCACTTGCCAGCGCTTTTACAGTTTCGCTTCCATCAAGAATTTGAAAAGAAATCCATTGAATGGGATACTGAAGTACTATCAGAAAAATAGCCAAACCAAAGGCGACAATAAGCGATCGGACTAGGACGAGTGAAATTTCCTTGGGTAATTTGGCTCCAAATGCCTGAGATGCAAAGCCACTACTACTCATTCGTAAAAAATTGAAACTCGAATATATCACATTAAATATCAAGCTTCCCAACGCGATGGCTCCAATAAATTCAGGGCCATCCAAGTGACCCATTAACGCTAAATCGACCAAACCTAGCAATGGCACCGTGATATTGGTAACAATATTCGGAATGGCCAACCGAAGAATTTCTCTGTTCAGACTCAACTTTGTATGCAAGATGCCAGACATTTTCTATAATTGAATGGGGCAAAGATAAGCGGATAGAAACTGAAACGATACCCATCCATGTAAAATTCGAAATGAAATTGATGGTAATTGTTACAGATTATTCACAATTCTGGAAATCCCATTTTTTACTAAAACCTCATTAAAATTGATTAGCAAACCCAATTTCAAGTCGGTTAATTTAAGATAGGTAAGTACTTGTTTGTAATGTACCGGTGCCAGCTCGGCAACTGATTTAATTTCAATAATCACTTTGTCTTCAACGATTAAATCAGCTCGAAAGGCATGTTCCAAATAGAGATCCTCCCATACAATAGGAATATAAATTTGTCTTTTGACTTCCAGGTTTTGCTTTATCAGTTCATAATAGAGTATCTCTTCATAGACAGATTCAAAAAGTCCCGGGCCAATCTTTCGATGAATATTATAACAGGTGTTTACAATAATTTTTGATAATTCGTTTTCGGTCATTTTTTTAGGTTTAAGCTTCAAATGTATTAAAAAAGAATTAGAGGGACGTGGTGAGTATATTTTTTTTCTCGCAAAGGCGCGAAGTCGCAAAGGGGGGTTGGGTGAACTTTTTTTCTCGCAAAGGCGCGAAGGCGCAAAGGGGGATTGGGTGAACTTTTTTCTCGCAAAGGCGCGAAGGCGCAAAGGGGGATTGGGTGAACTTTTTTGCTCGCAAAGGCTCGAAGACGCAAAGGGGGGTTGGGTGAACTTTTTTTCTCGCAAAGGCGCGAAGACGCAAAGGGGGGTTGGGTGAACTTTTTTTCTCGCAAAGGCGCGAAGGCGCAAAGGGGGATTGGACGTATTTTTTTTCTTTAAATTCTCAAATTCATCACCTCTTATGCAGTCCGCACTCCTTAGTATCGGGGTTTTCCCACCACCAGCGACCGGCACGCACATCCTCGCCGGCCTCGATGGCACGTGTACATGGCTGACAACCAATACTGGCAAATCCCTTTTTATGTAGTGGGTTCACGGGAACATTGTGCTCCATTACGTAATCCCATGCCTGTTGTTCGGTCCAGTCGATGAGTGGATTGACTTTTAACATGTTATTGTTGTCATCCCATTCCACCACCTGCATATCTTCGCGGGTAACCGACTGCTCTCGCCGCAATCCGGTTATCCAAGCCTCAAGTCCTTGCATGGCGCGAGCCAAGGGAACCAACTTACGTAACTTACAACACAACTTGCGGTTTTCTATGCTGTCGTAAAAAAGGTTGATTCCTTTTGCGGCTACCATTTCCTCGATTTCGGCGGAATTGGGAAAAAACACTTCCAGATTAATTTTGTATTTCTTGGAAGTCCGATCCATCAAGTCATAAGTCTCAGGGAAAAGTCGGCCAGTATCCAAAGTAAAAATTCGGGTAGAAGGGTCGATTTCGGCCACCATTTGAGTTAACACTTGGTCTTCTAGTCCTAAACTGGTGGATAAAGCAATTTTTCCTTTGAACTTTTCAAGAAAAAAAGTCAAAATATAATCAGGAGTTTTTCCTGAAAGCTCCTTGTTCCAAGCGGCAATGGTGGTAGGATTGTACATGTGTAAAAAATTTAAGGCAAAAGTAGTGTTTTCCTGAAAAGAGAATCGATTTAATCCAACTCCAAATTCGTTTTGAGTAACGAAAACCAAGGTTTCACAGCATGCTGATGGGGTATATGAACGAAAAATATAAACTCATGATCGGATGACCTACAAAAAATTCAGAATTGTTCATTTCCTTTTCTTTTTTTTGGTAATTTTATCCCCTGAGCCGGATTTCTTCACTCAGCTCAACTGCCCGATATCACGCGATTCTACTAACTATTTGCTACCTGAAGTTTGGTTGATTCACTTTGTCGCTAAAATTTAAAAATAGCAATTCAGGGTTTGAAATAACTCATTCTTATCCTGAATTAATTGGTAATTTAAAAATATATTAAAATGAAAACCACACAATTAACTGTAATCCTGACCTTTTCGTTGATATTTGCATTATCATCGTGCGACAAAAACAACAACAATGAACCCACAAGCAGCAAATATGCAGATGATTATTATTGGGCATCTTTGCCAACGACAATAGACAAAAATGTGGATGTTTTTTATGCTTATCCAACGGTATATTTTGACGCGGAGCCACCCAATATGGACATCTCCAACGACAAAAACCGTCAGGATGTTATTGATAAGATGAACGAACAAATGGGATTGTATGCTCCCTATGCCAATATTTTTGTCCCCTACTATCAACAAATGTATCGGGATGGCTTCAATGATCTGCCGGCAGAGGAAGCCTCGCAGCTATTGGATGTGGCTTATCAGGATGTGGCCAATGCTTTCAAATACTATATGACTAATCTCAATGAGGGTCGTCCCTATATCCTCATGGGCCATAGCCAGGGCGCCGGAATTTTGATTGATTTGCTACGCAAAGAATTTCAAAACGAGGAATATATGAATAAAATGGTGGCAGCATATACCACCGGGGTTTCTGTAATGCCAAGCGACACCGTGGACTATCCATGGATTAAAATTGCCCAAGCATCCAACGACCTGGGTGTGGTAATAACCTACAACACATTGGATTACCAACATTTTGAGTCGTCATCATTCCAGACGGGTGCGTTGTGTGTAAATCCGCTCTTGTGGACCACCGACACCACCTATGCTCCCAAAACGAAAAATCTAGGGGCAGTTTGGACCGATAGCACCGGAACCATCACCAAGGAAATTGATCAGTTTACGGATGCCCAAATCCGCTACGATGGTGCTTTGGAAGTGACCACACCCAATCCTGACGATTACTACGATCCCGACAGACAACCATATGGTGCCTATCATGATTACGACCAAATTTTCTTCTACAAAAACCTCCAACAAAATGTGGGAGAAAGAATCGACGCTTTTCTAAACAAATGATTATTCGACACTTAATGGTCTGACACATTTTTACTTTTTCTACAAATCAGCTACGGTTCGTAAGAAATAATCGTTGATGATTACAACATTGTTTTAACAATAAGTTCTCCGCAAACCCTTACATTTGCCAATAAAAACATGTCAATACTTTTTCTTACTTGCTCCGAAATGCCCGAATTACTTCCTTACGATTTGGAAGTGATCAGCCAACTTAATTCACTTCAAGTAACGGTGGATATTATTGATTGGGAGAAAGTTAGGTTTACAAATCCTGAAAATTTAAAACATTATAAGGCCATCATCATACGGACCATCTGGAATTATTACAAAAAACCGGAACCGTTTATGGAACTACTTGATTTCTGCGAAAAACATGGTCTCCCCTTGTTAAATCCCACCGACATAGTAACATGGAACATGGACAAGCGCTATCTACAAGATTTGCAAAACGAAGGAATCGAACTTATTCCCACCGAATTTGTATTTCAACATGAGGAGAATATATTTGATAGAGCTCGTTCAAAAGGTTGGAAAAAAATTGTGTTAAAACCCATGATATCAGGTGGTTCATATCACACTTTCGTGATATCCTCACAGGAGCAGGATCGATTTGAACAACTTGTCGCTGAATATTTTCAAAACCGGCCCTATTTGCTTCAGGAGTTTATTCCGGAAATTGAACAAGGAGAAGTTTCCACCCTGAGTTTTGCCAACGGATATATTTACAGTATCACCAAGGTGCCACAAGAAGGCGATTACCGCGTCCAATTCAACTATGGTGGAAAATATCACCTCAGCGAAGTACACCCATATATCTTGACCCTTTCGGAAAAACTCAGGAACAGGTTCAACAACAGGGCTTTATACCAGCGGGTGGATGGTGTATGGAGAAACGGGCGATTTCTTTTGATGGAAGTGGAACTGATAGAACCCGATTTATACTTGGGACACCACGAGGAGGCATTGAACCAATGGGTTGAAAATTTGGCTTTACTAGATAAATAAAGCTTTTCAACACTGTGCAACGCGGTTTTTCGCTAATTTTGCACCGACCAATACAGCCAAAGTACCACTAAGTTCTTAAGGTATCATTTGTTTAGGGAAATGTATCGCAATCATCCTGTTACAAAACAAATGTTGGCAAAATATGACTTGTTATGAGTAAATTAATCATCGTGGCGAACAGAACGCCCATTGTTGTAGAGAAAAATAAAGGTGAATTGGAGTTTATTCCCAGAAATGGTGGATTTGCTTCCGGTTTAACCGATTTTTACAAACAAAATAACTGCATCTGGATCGGTTGGCCCGGAATTACAGAAGAAGAACTTACCACCAAAGAGCAGGAGCAAGTGCGCCTTAAACTTCTGGACAAGAAGTGTTTTCCTGTTTATATCGAAAGGCACGACATCGAAAACCACTACTACGGTTTCAGCACCAAAACCCTCTGGCCTATTTATCATTACTTTTTACAAAATGCCACCTTCAACAAAACCTATTGGGAATCATACAAACATGTAAACCAATTGTTTGCAGACTACATCTCCACCATCATCGAAGAAGGCGATCAGGTGTGGGTGCATGATTATCACTTGCTTCTACTACCACAACTCCTCAGGGAAAAATTCCCCCAACTCACCATCGGACTGTTTACCCAATTGCCATTTCCCTCCTACGAGGTTTTCAGAGCACTTCCATGGAGAACAGAAATATTGGAAGGTATGTTGGGCGCCGACCTTGTGGGATTTCAAACCTACGATTACGAGCGGCATTTTTTGAGTTGTGTGCAGCGATTGATGGGACTCGACAGTTTTTTCAACAGGATACGCTACGATGAACGCATTTTGTTGGCCGGCGCTTTTCCCATGGGCATCGATTACCGTCAGTTTGAAAAATCGGCCGGGGAATTGGTGGAAAAGGAAAAAACCGGACAATCCACCTCACTACATCAGCGCATCAAGCAGCAGTTTTTGAATGAAAAAGACAAAAAAATTATTGTCTCCATCGACCGGCTGGATTACACCAAAGGATTCCCGGAACGGTTGCTGGCTTTCGAGCAATTTTTAGAAAGCAATCCCCAATGCCGCGAAAAAGTCAGTCTGGTATTGGGCGTCATCCCTTCCCGCGAAAGCGTATCGGAATATAAAAAGTTAAAAAAAGCGATTGATGGATTGGTGGGACGCATCAACGGTCATTATAGCAGTGTGGGGTGGATGCCCGTTTGGTATTTGTTTCACAATTTCACCAAGAACGAACTCACGGAACTCTACGCTGCCTCCGACATTGCGCTGATTACACCCTTGCGCGACGGCATGAACCTGGGAGCCAAGGAATATGTGGCCTCCCGGTCGGATAAAACAGGTGTGTTGATATTAAGTGAGTTGGCCGGTGCTGCCAAAGAAATGACTGAGGCACTGATAGTAAATCCCAACAATCAGGACGAGATTGTGCACGCTATCAAACAGGCCATCCTCATGCCTGTTGACGAACAAAAAATCCGCATGGAAGCTTTGCAAACACGCCTCCGTCGCTGGGATGAAATGCGATGGGCAACCGATTTCATGGAAAAGCTGAACAAGGTAAAAGCCCTTCAGGAAAAGAAACTGACAAAGAAAATAAATCCGGAAATTGAAGACCTCATCCGCAGCGAATACGAAGAGGCCAAAAACCGGATTATCTTTCTGGACTACGACGGCACCCTCACCGGATTCAACAAAGACCCCCAAAAGGCCTCTCCCGATGAGGAACTTTATGAACTACTGACCAAACTTACCAAAGATAAACGCAATCAGGTAATCATCATTTCAGGTCGTGATAAGGAAACCCTGGGTAAGTGGTTTGACCCGGAATGGAACATCACCTTTATTGCCGAGCACGGCGTTTGGTTCCGCGAGCCCGGCACCCAATGGCACATGCTCGAAGAAATTGACAGAGAATGGAAGGAACAAGTAAAACCCATGCTCGACCTCTATTCCGACCGCACTCCCCGCTCCTTTACTGAAGTAAAAAACTACTCCCTGGCCTGGCATTACCGCGATGCTGACCCTGATTTGGGCAAACAACGTTCGTGGGAGCTAAAAGACGAGCTCATGAGCATGGCCGCCAACCTCAATTTGGAAATTTTGGATGGCGACAAGGTGATCGAAATCAAGTACAGTGGCGTAAATAAAGGCCGCGCGGCATCCGTAAAACTCGCCGAAAAACCCTACGATTTCATCATGGCCATTGGCGACGACTGGACCGACGAATACACTTTCAAAGCCCTGCCCAAAGGAGCCAACTCCATCAAAGTAGGCGTAAAACACTCCGCCGCCAGGTATTATCTGGAAAGCGTAGAGAATGTGAGGGAGTTGTTGGGGAAGTTGGTGGGGTGAGATAAGTGTTGATTTGTTGAGTTTTTATGACAATTTACTTTCCCAGCATTATGGAATCAAAAAATAATTTAAATTCCATATCTGCTATTTCACCTTGACTTTTGCATTGAGTCATGCTGAAATCAAGAAAAAAGTCTCCGTATTCTATATTAAGAACGGTCATTTCAACCATTACCGGCGAGGCTAGCTCCGGATGTTCAAACAAGTATTCAGTTTCCACATAAACATGGCTAAAACCGGCATGTTGAAACACATCACCTATTTCTAATACTCTAAAATTGTTGAGTATAGATTCATCCTCATCAATATCCAACAACAAAGCATATTCCTTTAGTGAAATATTTGGTTCTTCATTTTCTCTCGGGCTAATGCTAAAGTTAATTGTTGGAGACACAATACCGTCAGGCAAATCAGAATCAGGATCGTATTTTGTAACGATACAACAAGGAAATCCAATTGAATCATAAAGGTATTCTTTAAGAAACTCAGCTGAATCTTTAAATTTCTGTTTTCTGGCAATTTCATTAAACTTTTCTAACTGAACTACATGCCAGCCTTGCGGTATTTCAAATGAAATGTTGAATAATTTATTTTGATAAATATTATCTACAATACCAATAAAGTTTTCTTCTGACGGGGAATTAATTAAATTGCTAAAAAATTCATTCATACAAGCTATTTCTCAATCAAACACACCATATACCATGCTGTAACAACTATTCCCAAAAAAAAATAAACACCCAAAACCCATCATCTGTCCTTCGAAAATGGTATTAATATCCAATGTACCGGGGAAACCTTCATATCAGTGTCGTTGGTAATCGACAGCCTCCAAAATTAAATATCTTTTTTTAATTTCAAATGCCCACGAATCTACTATTTTTTGCAATGTCCATTTTCTGACGAGCCAAGATAGCCGGAGTAAACCATGCCGCTTGCTGAGTCCTCAACTCCCGTCACCCGACTTCCATCTCCCGTCTTCCGTCTCCCTTCTTCCGTCTCCCGACTCCCCACTTCCTACTTCCCACTCCCCACTCCCCATTCCACACTTCACACCACTCATTCTTAAGTTCACATCTTTGTTATTTACTTCCCTGTTTTGGCGGCGTAGTTTTGCCGTAGATAATAACCATAAAATAAAATATCATGAAATCAATCGTTTTAACATTCACCCTGGCACTTATCGCCTCCTTCTCTTTCGCTCAGTTTCCTCAAACCCAATCACCCGACTCGTGCTGCTATGTGGCCAAGGATTTGCGGGCATCCATTTTTTCGGCCAACGATGCTTTGGTTAACGTAAAAGTGGCTAAAAAAGCCGGTGACAAGGTAAAAATCAGGGTAAAAGAAGACAATAAAGTGCTTTACAGCAAAAACTACAAATCTTATGAAGTAGTTGATCTTCAATACGACATAAGTCAGTTTCCCGAAGGAAATTATACTTTTGAATTGGTTCAAAACAATGAAGTCGTTTTTTCCAAAACCATCGAACACAACCAACACGATAGTCAGTTGGCTCAACGCTAACAGCCCATTCTGTGACCATTGTTAGCAAACCGTTCTTTGAAAACCTGTTTCGATGCGCTTATTTTGTATTTTTGATTGAGAATCGAAGAAAAATTGATCGAATCACATCCTGTTCATGGAGCAAAAAGTAAAAATAAATCGTTGGTTACGTTGGGGTTACGGCTTCATTCTGGGGATAATGTTCAAGTTTATTCTGGACATTATCTTCAGTTTGGTTTACACTTACTACAATCTGTTCGAGCCCATCACGACTTATTTACTTTCCATCGCCATCGTTTATCTGGTGGTGGAAACCTTGCTCCTGATCAACCGAAGACTAAACACCGTCTATTCATGGAATCATCGGCCTTATGCACGATTTTTCCTACAGTTTATCCTCAATGCGGTAGTGGCCCTTGTTTTGGTCTTCGGCGTGCGATGGACGGCAAAGTTTATACTTGGTTCCTATCAATATGTTTCGCTTCAGGACGAGCTCACCATTGCCGGCCTTATCGTGTTTATTGTTCTGACCTTTGTAATCTTTGAGTTGGGTCTGTTTTTGTTGAACAAATGGCGGTTTAGTCTGGCCGAGTTGGAGCGCTTTAAAAAGGAAAATGCCGAGTATCGGTTTGAACTGCTTCGTGCACAACTCAACCCCCATTTTCTGTTCAACAGCCTGAACACCTTGTCGTCGCTGGTGTATGAAAATCCTGAAAATGCCGGATTATTTATTCGCGAATTGGCAGATGTATATCGTTACATTCTCGAGAACAAGGAAAAAGAGCTTGTTTCGCTGGACACTGAAATTGGTTTTGTCAGCTCGTTCATTACGCTGATGCAGTTGCGTTTTGGTGAAAACCTCCGGGTAGAAGTTGATTTGCCGACAGACAATCACACCTTGTTCGTTGCACCGCTTACCTTACAGTTGCTCATCGAAAACGCCATAAAACACAATGTGGTTTCCAAAAAGAAACCATTAAAAATTGATATATTTTTGGAGAATGAATATTTGGTGGTAAAAAACAACCTCCAACCAAAAATAAATAAGGAAACCGGCACAGAAACCGGACTTAAAAACATCACCAACAGGTATGGTTATTTAACTGACAGAAAGGTGATTATTGAGGATAATGAAAGTGAATTTGTGGTAAAAATTCCGTTACCCAACACAGAAACAGTAAAAATGTAGCACCATGAAAATTCGTGTATTGATTGTTGAAGATGAGCCCCTTGCTCAAAGCGAGTTGAAACGATTGCTTTCGGCGTGCGATCATGAAGTGCACGTGCTGGAATGTATTGACAGCATCGAGGAAGCCGTTGAGTGGCTGGAAGCAAATCCGGCGCCCGATTTGATGTTTTTCGATATCCGTTTATCCGATGGATTAAGTTTTGAAATATTCAGACAGGTAAATACGAAAGCACCTGTTATTTTCACCACAGCTTACGACGAATACGCCATTCAAGCCTTCAAAGTGCATAGCATCGATTATTTGCTCAAACCTGTAAAACAAGCCGACCTCAATGCAGCTCTTGAAAAATTCAAATCATTATTTAACAGTGGTAAAACCCTCGAAACGGGATTGGATTTGCAACAGCTGGAGAAACTTTTTTCCATAGAAAAACCGACCTACAAATCGCGTTTTATCACCCGTATCGGCGACCAGATATTGCGTATCAATGTTGAAGATGTGGGCTACTTCAAAGCCGAAGACAACGAAGTATTGCTCATCACACACAGCAACAAACAATATTTTGTAAACCACACCTTAGATCAACTGAACGTACTCCTCGACCCAAACCTTTTTTATCGTGTAAACCGCAGCTATGTTGTTGGAATTAAATCCATTGGCAAGATAAGCAAGTATTTCAATAGCCGACTACACCTGGAACTGACACCTCCCACCGATGAGCCCGTTTTGATTAGTCGTGTGAAGGTTCCTGACTTTTTAAACTGGATCGACAAATGAAAAAGCTCATTCACATACCGACTATATTGATCCTGGCGTTTATGGTTCTGATGGCATCATGCAACCGTGTGGTCATCAAAGTGGAGTCTGTTCCTGAAAACACACCTGAAAACCAACCCATTTACATCACCGGAAATTTCAACAACTGGGATCCCGGTGAAGAACGGTTTCAGCTAACCCGACATGCTGACAATGCATATTATATCACCCTTCCTCCGGGGTTTGGACAGGTGGACTACAAATTTACCCGTGGCGATTGGACCACCGTTGAAAAGGGTATATGTGGCGAGGAAATTTACAACAGATCGCTGATGACCAATAGGGTTGATACGGCCGTGCTCACCATAGAAAGCTGGAACGACCTGGATCCGATCAACTGTCCGAAACTCACCATTGTCATCGACAGCATCCCCGACAACACGCCTCAGGATGACGTGATTGCCATTGCCAGCAACCTCAACTCGTGGGATCCGGATAACGCTTCTATTACCCAAAAAACTGAAGGGGGCAAAAGGTATATCACCATCGACCGCCCACCGGGTGTGAGCAGGCTCGAATACAAGCTTACCCGCGGTGACCTGTCCAATTCCGAGTCGGATGAATATGGCAACGAAATACCCAACCGATCACTTGATTTTGGCATTTCCGACACCGTAAATATCACGGTAAAAGGATGGGCCGATATGCCCAAAGAGAAAGCCTCCAAAGTGGTGCTTATTATCGACAAACTTCCCAAAAACACCCCCCAATCTGATCAGGTATTTCTGGCAGGCAACATCAATTCATGGATTTCGGGTGACAAAAATTTTGAGTTTCAACAAAATAAAAACGGTCAACTTTTCTATTCCTTCCCAAGGAAAAACTTTGTGCTCGACTACAAAATAACGAGGGGAGGCTGGGGAACAGTGGAAGTGGATAAAAATGGTTACGACATCAGCAACCGACAGATTGATTTGGGAAAAGCGGATACGGTACATATTGATGTAGCCCGATGGAAGGACAGGGGTCGCACCGGCGACGACGACATCACCCTGATTATCAACCAACTGCCACCAACCACTCCCGATAGGGCAAAAATTTATGTGTCGGGTGATTTCAACGGTTGGGATCCCGGAAAATTACGCTACATGTTTTGGCATGATTCGGACGGAAGATACTTCATTAATCTTCCACGAAAAAATGGCGACTTTGAATTCCGCATTACACGCGGTTCGTGGGAGTCGGCAGAAATAGGTAAAGAAGGCATTGATTTACCCCCTTACCGGATGAATTACAACGATTTCGACACCCTCTATCTTCAGGTGGAAAACTGGAAAGACCTCCCAACGGTTCATCATCCCGACCAACTGACACTGGTTATCGATCATCTTCCGAAAAACACCCCCGAAAACGCAAAAATTTACCTGGCACCCGATTTTAATGGGTGGGATCCGGGTGATAAAAATCTGATTTTAAGCAAACTTAAAAACGGACAACCCTACCTGACCATTCCTATCGCCGGAAGTGAAATGGATTTTAAGATTACCCGTGGCAGCTGGAATACTGTAGAGGTTGACCGTGATGGAAATGAAACCGAAAACAGAAAGCTATTCACAGGTTTTGCCGATACCGTTCATATTCAGGTAGTAAGGTGGAGAGATTTGGATGTGGATTGGGAGTAGGGGTTTGAGTTAGTAGGAAGGAGTATGGAGTAGGGAGTATGGAGTATGGAGTAGGGAGTAGGGAGTAAGGAGTGGGTAGTCGCAGACAAAAATAGCCGTAGGGCTTCAATATCCATAGATAACAAACGAAACATTCCATTTGTCCGTAGGACATTAACGGGAGTCGGGAGATCGAAGCCAACACCAATAGACAACACCCCCACCCTGTCATGTCGAAAACGGCACTGGTGACCGTCAGAAAAACGCCCCCATCGGTACAGGTCGCCCTAAGCCTGAGAATCGGAACTGGAGGTGGCCACAAGGGAGGCGCCCCGGTTACGATCCATCCAGATTTCATAGGTTGTTAGGTTAGTCACCTCCACCACATCTGTCTCTCCCGTAATACAATGCACACTTCCACTCGGGCAAAACTTTGGCTCAACCGACAAGGTTTGGGAGAAGCTAGAGCCACAAGCACCGTTGGCTCTAATACCGATTATGAATTGAAACGAGCTTTAAGTTTGCTCCGCTCCTGAAACCTCTTCAATTCTATATCGGCATTATACATAAACAGCGTAGTACTAACTTCAATTTATAGTTGGTATATCCTAGTGTTACGATTAGATCGTTAAATAATCGCTACACTAGCGAAGAAAGCAGGAGTAGTGGCGACACCACACAAATTATCTTGAATAATTATAATGCTAAAAGAAAAGAAACCCTATGATCCCAATATTTTGGTAGCTGAACAAGTAAACGGGAAGCATCAAAAAATAAAATCGCTCGAAAGCCAGCTAAAACAACTAAAAAGTACTGCTTGATAAATGTCTGAATATCAAATTCATAATATGAAGCTATTTAGTCTTTGCAAGAAAACGCAAAATAATTCGGTATACTTGATTTTCACCAGCCTGAGGCGGACTCAAGCCTCGTCTTTGACGTTTTTTATATAGACTCAAACTGTCATCCAGAATATTTAATCCGCCACAATTCATTTTATTTATACAAAGTTGTTGTGCATTATAATCCATATTGTTGGTAATATTTTCATCAGAATCATATTTCTAATATATACGTTGATGTATCGGGAGGGGGTGGCAAATCAATCAACCCTGACTTTTGCATCAATTAACTATTCAAATCAATATGGAGCCAAACAAGTTTATTACCTTTGCCCCGTCGATAAAAAGACAGAATTGCAACCGCGTACAACTGTTTACTAATTTGGGTTGTCATTTGCCAGACAGCCAATGTTTTTCGGATGTACAAAATAGTATGGACTAAATTATTATCATGAAAAAACCTTTTTATTACGCTTTGGCCATCGGACTGATGCTGGGCGTTACCTCATGCAACAACCCCGCAGAAATGAAAAATGACACCATTGTACCGGCAATCGATGTGGCCAACATGGATCCATCGGTAAAACCCGGAGACGACTTCTTCCGCTATGTGAATGGCACCTGGATGAAAAACAACGAAATTCCGCCGGAATACAGCCAATACGGCGCTTTTACCGTGTTGTACGAAAACAATCAGGATCAGTTAAAATCGCTGGTCGAAGAAGTTTCGGCCCAAAAAGATGCCAAAAACGGAAGTGTGAGTCAGAAAATCCGCGACCTGTACAACAGCGGAATGGATACCGTACGCATCAACCAAGTGGGCGTAAAAGCCATCGCCAACGAAATTGCTGAAATTGAGGCCATCAACAGCTTGGAAGAAGTTCAGCAATTTATCGCCGACATGCACCGCAAGGGCGAATATCCCCTGTTTTACGTGTACTCGGGTGCTGACCAATCCAACAGCAGCATGGAAATCGCCAACTTCTATCAAGGAGGAATAAGCCTTCCCGATGTAAGCTACTACCTGAGCGACGATGACCGCTCCACCGAAATGAGAGGCCAGTACCTCGACCACCTCACCAAAATGTTTATGCTGAAAGGCGATGACGAAACCAAGGCCCGTCAGGAAGCAGAAACCGTACTTAAGGTAGAAACCGAAATTGCCAGAAATTCCAAAACCCGTCTTGAATTGCGCGATCCCATTGCCAACTTCAACAAGCTGGAACTGGATGGCATTCAGGAACTTTCTCCCAATTTTGATTGGAAAATGTATTTCACACAAATCGGACTTCCCAACCCCGGTGAAGTGAATGTGGGACAGGTGGAGTTTATCGCCGGCATCAGCCAACTGATGGAAAACATCACGGTGGATGAATGGAAAACCTACCTGATGTGGAATTTGCTGGATAATTCGGCCAACTACCTGAGCGACGATTTCGTTAACCAAAACTTTGAATTTTTTGGCAAAACACTCTCCGGCCGTCAGGAACTACAACCCCGTTGGAAACGAGTGTTGGCAGTAACCTCAGGACGATTGGGTGAAGCCATTGGTCAGCTTTACGTGGAAAAATATTTCCCACCCGAAGCCAAAGAACGCATGGTTAAACTGGTGGAAAACCTCCGTTTGGCTTTCGGCGAAAGAATTAAAAATCTCGATTGGATGACCGACGAAACCAAGGTAAAAGCCCTCAACAAACTCGACGCCATCACCGTAAAAGTAGGTTATCCCGACCAATGGCGCGATTACAGTGCCCTCACCATCGTGCCCGATAATTATATCCAAAACGCACGAAACTCCAGGGCTTTCGAATTTGATTACAATATCTCGAAAGTGGGCAAACCGGTTGACAAAAAGGAATGGGGCATGACACCACAAACCGTGAATGCCTACTACAATCCTTCCAACAACGAAATCGTATTCCCTGCCGGAATTTTGCAACCTCCTTTCTTTAATAAGGATGCCGATGATGCCGTTAATTATGGTGCTATCGGCGTGGTGATTGGTCACGAAATGACTCATGGTTTCGACGATCAGGGTCGTCAATACGATCAGGACGGCAACCTCAACGACTGGTGGACAGAAGAAGATGCCCAACGTTTTAGCGAAAAAACTGCCAAACTGGTGGAAATTTTTAACAACTACGTGGAACTCGACTCACTGCATGTGGATGGCGAACTGACCCTGGGCGAAAACATTGCCGACCTGGGAGGACTCAGCATTTCCTACGATGCCCTCCAAAAGGCATACAACGGCGTAGTTCCTGAACCTGTGGACGGTTTCACCTCCGACCAACGCTTTTATCTGGGTTATGGTCAGGTATGGCGCTCCAATATCCGCGACAAAGAGTTGATGCGCCGATTAAAAGAAGACGTTCACAGCCCCGCCGATTCACGCGTGAACGTACCCACCTTCAACCTGGACACCTTTATCGCCGCCTTCGACATTCAACCCACTGACAAACTTTGGATACCCGTTGAAGACAGAGCCAAAATTTGGTAACTTGATCAATGACATAACTAAAAAAAGCCCGACTTTCGTCGGGCTTTTTTTTTAAAGGGGGCGGGATTCAAGAGTCTGAGGGACAAGGGACAAGGGACAAAGGGATAAGGAAAACCGGAACGCGTAATTAAAATAGCCATAGAAATAAATTGATGAGACAGGCTTTTGCCATTGGTTCAAGTTTAAATACTTATCAAAAAAATTATGAGAAAATACTTGTTTATTAACACAGTTCATATCGAAATCCGCATTTTTGGAGTTGAGATATCTCCCGGATATAGGTTGTCCTGAAATTTTACACCTTTCATATATACAGCACTTTACAAAAAGTAGCCACCTGACTGACACCCAGGTTGCGATCCATCCATATTTCTCCGGCGATGGGGTTATATATTTCATCGACGTTTAGGCTTAGAGAAAGAGGAGTCCAACAAGTACCATCATAAAAATAATGACCTTTAGGAATACAATCACTACAATATACCCATAGACCCTGCACAGGGTCAACAATAGCGTTCATTTGTTCCCTTGTCATGCGAGGTGGTAAAAATCCCTTGGTGGTGCTGCCTACGTCTAACGCAGCAGAGGGATCAGCAGCTGCACCGGTAGCGTTTATGGCCACTTGGGCTATCAAACTTGTGGTGGTAAAAAGAGCCACCAATATTAAAAGTAGTAATTTTTTCATCGTGTTAAGTTTTAATTGTTGATAATTATTAATTGATAAATCTGCATTTTAAAAGCATTTTTGACCATCTGTTTTAATGACAAACAATGCTTAATTCAAAAATGCGGAAAGAATTCATGAAATGCGAAATCGGGCCGTCACAAAATCGTATCATCTGACTTGGAGGGTGTTATACGCGTCGTGGAATATTGTATGTGGCTTAATATCAATATGATAATAAATGAATAAAGTGATGTTATGGTATTCCTTGTAACGTCAGCTATGAGGTGGGCACATGCAACATTCGCGCGCAAGGGCAGGGATACTAAGCTATTGGTTTTATGAAAATGCAATTATCAAAATCGATAAGACACATAGGATTGTATCAGAAAAACATGAAATTCGTTTCGGACTTTTTTAATTTCTCTACCTTAGCCGCACAGGTCGGGTGGCTGTAATCACCTAGTTGCCTTCGTCACAAAATCACCCAGTAACCCCTTCTCCACTCCACCGTTTCACATTCTCACCTACCAGCCCTTCCTGCCCTTTACATCTCATATATCCTTATTCACCACCAAAGCAAAATAATCATCGGGTAACGGCAGATAACCATGCTCGTAGCAAAAATAATAGACCCGTTTCTCTTTGGTTTCGTAAACGTGGGTGAAGTATTTGAAATTAAAACCGAATTGCTCCAGGGTTTGCTTTTTCACCTTCGACTTTCCTTCAGGTGTTAGTCTGCGCAGGATGTTTCTGTTTTTTCGTAAGATGGAATTAATACCTCGTATAAATTCGGTTTCGTCGCGGTTTTGCCGATTGTGGTATGAATTTCTGCATTGATCGCTACAAAATTTCTTATCGATGCGACCTTGTATTTTTTCGCCGCAATCCAAACAAACATGTTCCATTTTTTGGGTTTTTGCCGTAAAATTACAAAAAACCGGACATAAAAAAAACCATCCCAACGTCGTTTGATAGTCAAAAAAACGTTGGGATGGCGCGGGCAATGATTAGAAGTCCTTGTTTAGGCTACTTTTTCAGCCATTTTTTGGTGGCCTGATTTCCGTCCAAACGAATGTTCATAAAATAATATCCGGCAGGAAAATCCATCACATTCAAGCGTGTCGTTTCTTGTTCCACATTTACCGTACGAAGTACACGTCCTTGCATATCCACAAGAGTCAATTTGGAACCCAATGGCGCTTTAACCTGCAAGAAATCGGCGGTTGGATTGGGGAAAATAGTCACACCTTCTGCCAATTCTGTGTTTTGAATGGCATCCAGTTGATCCACTACAAACCCGTTTGCCAACATCAAATCGTCCACATACACATCGTAGGAGCCCACCGGAATATTGTCGGGAATGGTGACAGATACTGTGAGTAAGGTATTCGATTCTACCACAATGGTGGAAGCTGAGAACATTTCCATGGGATCGTCGTGAAAGGCAAAACGCACTTCCGAAACGCCCGATTCCCATTGGGTGTCCATACCCATTACAGCTAAATCACCCGTAAAAGCCAGGGGTGCATGGGCAGGATCAACTCCGGTAATTACCGGGTTCAACACCAGTTCATTAACCATGAGAGAAGAGGTATAAATAATGTCTCCACCGGTGTTTCCGTTGCCATTGGCCGCATTAAAGGCAGCATAAAAAGTTACGGGACCTGCCTCAGGTGCTGTCCAGTCCATGGTCCACGAATTGGTATTGCCGGCAGGAGTAACTCCGGCCGATTTATGCGTCACCGAGTGACCACCATTGGCCAGTTTGGTACGTGTGGCATCGGTAATGGTGAAAATGCCTGTTTTGGCGCCCATGTTGTTTTCGGCAGTTAGTTCAAATCCAAACTTCACCACACCGGGATGGGTTCCCGTGGCGGTGATTTGGTACGTTTCACCGGGAGTGAAACCTTCGGCGGGGATGGTAGAGCTAATCCACATAAATTGAGATTGGGCAGTTCCGCCATGACACTCGGTACAGGTATTGCCATTGTCGCCCGGAGAGCCGGTTTTTCCGCCCGGACTTCCTGACACATAACTAAAAAGCAATAAAGTGACCGGCATGGCCAGCACGATAAGAAATGAGTAAGCTTTTTTCATTTTTAATTCTTATTTAGACTTATTATATTTAATGCCGCAAATTAACAGTATTTCAGGTTGATACAGTAGTTTTATTTTGGGTAATAACATTTTTTTAACAAAAAATTCTCTTCATTCAGGATATTGCTGTTGCAACCGATAATTGGATAAAAAGTATCCAACCGATCGACCACACCAAAATGATGATGACGATGCTTTTTGACCCACTAACCAAAGGTGGCAAGTTTGATGCCGTATTCAAGAGTAAATTGTTTTTGACTTAGGCTACTTTGCCGCCACTGTTCTACAAGCCCAAACATACGGGTGGTTTTGTCCTGGGCATGCATATCTTATTTTGCAATAAAACTATGACGTCAGGTTTTGACTCACAAGATTGGTTGGTCGGAGGGATACGTTTCAACAACCCTAATAAATCCCTCTACTTACAAACCCGAAGGGTTGTAACTATTATAACACAACCGCGGCTCAAGCTCCCTAACCCCGAAGGGGTGACATATTTATTCGTACCACTCGAACAAATACTTTTCATCATATTCCACATCAAATTTTTCTAAAAAATCCAGATACTCCTCTCTAAAACTCTTTTTCCGATGGTGTTTTTCCTGATTTAAGATATAATTGTAAACGTTTCCGATATGCGAATGGGAGTATGAAAAAGCACCATATCCTTCCTGCCATTGGAATCCGCCTCTAATAAATCTATTATCGTTGATGAAATTGGTAGAGTTGTTTTTAATGTCGCGAACCAAATCAGAAATTGCCATTGAAGGTTTTAACCCAATAAAGGCGTGAATATGGTCAGTAACTCCATTTACAATAATTGGTTTTTGTCCTTTACCCTTAATGATGCCGGCAATATACTTATGCAATTCATCACGCCAGGTTTTGTTTATCAGGTTTTCACGGCCTTTTACCGCAAAAACAACCTGAATGTATAATTGTGAAAATGTTCCAGGCATTGTTAAATGTTTTTGTGTCACCCCTTCGGGGTTTTGTTATCATTTAAATTCATTTTCTATAATAATTTCATCCCTTCGGGATTTTGTTCTATTATCATAACATCTATAATAATATCATCCTTGTCGTAAGCCTTTGTGATTATGGGTTTGGTCATTCGATTCAGGTTGGGTCTCTGTTCACAAAGTTAGTCATTTTTTAATCAGTTAATTTTGAAAATCGTGTGGATGGGGGTGAATTGTTGCGTTGCTTTGTTCAGATGTCATGAACCATAAAAAAAACAGTCACCCCTTGGCAACTGTCTTTTTTAATGTAGCGGGATCGAGAATTGAACTCGAGACCTCCGGGTTATGAATCCGACGCTCTAACCAACTGAGCTACCCCGCCGTTTTGAGCCTGCAAAAATATAAAAAAGGATAACTTAACCAACACCACTTATTACTTTTTTAAGAAAAACCTTTGATTAGTCCGTCCTGCAGCCAATTCAAACCTTATTTTCACTTTTGATTGTGCCCTACCGCACAAGTCAACAAAAACATTCCCTTACATTTGCAAAAAATTCCACCTATGTTCAAATACCTGCTTCTGCTGTTGCCGCTGCTGGCCGGAACCCTGATGTCGCAAAACACTCCTCCCGACAGTCTGCGGGGTTATCGTGTGGCCGTAGGACAAATAGCGCCTGATTTTCAATTGGTTTTAACTTCGGGCGACACGTTACAAGCGGCCCACTTACGTGGAAAAGTGGTGGTACTTCAATTTACGGCCAGTTGGTGCTCGGTGTGCCGGAAAGAAATGCCTCACCTGGAAAATGAAGTATGGCTTCCCAATAAAAGCAAGGATTTCATGCTCATCGGGGTGGATTACGACGAACCTTTGGAAACGGTGAATAAATTTATACAACAAATGAAAATTTCCTACCCCATGGCACTGGATCCGGGAGGGGATGTTTTTCACCAATTTGCTTATCCCAAAAGCGGGGTAACCCGCAATGTGGTCATCGACAAAACGGGCAGAATCGCCTTTCTGACGCGTCTTTACGACAAAAAAGAGTTCGATGAAATGAAAACGGTGATTGAGCAACTGCTCAACTAACTCCTTCTTTCATACACTTGAAAAGCGTATTCAAAATCGTTTTGAGGGTCGTCGGTCACACGTTCTTCCGAAACCAACTCCCAAACTAACGGATCGATTTCCGGAAAAAAGGTGTCTGCTTCAAAATCCTTGAAAACCTGTGTGATATACAATCGGTTGGCCTTGGGCAAAAACTGCTTGTACACCGAACCACCACCTATTATAAAATTCTCCTTGTCGTCGGGCATTTTGGCAATGGCCTCATCAATGCTGTAAGCCATCACGCAGCCTGCTATTTCAAATCCGGTTTTATCGGTCAATACCATGTTCAAGCGATTGGGCAAGGGACGTTTGGGCAATGAATAATAGGTACGCTCGCCCATAATCACCGGATTTCCTTCGGTAATACGTTTGAAGTGTTTCAAATCGGCAGAAATATGCCACAGCAGGTCGTTGTTTTTACCGATGGCGTTGTTGGCTGCAATGGCCACAATGATGGAAATATTTTTTTCGGAATGCATGGTGTCTTGATAAGGAATTAAACAGAAACTTCGCCCTTGATGTGCGGATGCGGATGGTAATTGGTGAGTTCGAAATCTTCAAACTTAAATGAAAAGATATCCTTCACCTCCGGATTGATCTTCATCACGGGCAGGGGTCTGGGTTCGCGCGAAAGCTGCAGGTTGACTTGTTCCAAATGATTCAGATAAATATGGGCATCGCCAAATGTATGCACGAATTCGCCGGGTTTCAAATCGCAAACCTGGGCAATCATGAGGGTGAGCAAAGCGTAAGAAGCAATATTGAAAGGAACACCCAAAAAGATGTCGGCACTTCGTTGGTACAGTTGGCACGAAAGTTTGCCCTCCGACACATAAAACTGAAACCATGCATGGCAGGGTGGCAGTGCAGCTTTACCCAAGGCCACATTTTCGGAAAAACTTTTCCCCGAAAGGGGCAGCACGCTTGGATTCCAGGCAGCCACAATCATACGGCGGTTGTCGGGATTGGTCTTAATTTGATGTACCACCTCAGCTATCTGGTCGATGCCTTCCCCATTCCAGTTGCGCCATTGAGCTCCGTAAACGGGACCCAAATCTCCGTTTTCGTCAGCCCAACTGTTCCAGATACGCACCCCATTGTCGTTCAGATATTTAATATTGGTGTCGCCCGCCAAAAACCACAACAACTCATGAATAATCGATTTGAGGTGCAGCTTCTTGGTAGTGAGCATGGGAAATCCTTCGCTCAGGTCGAAACGCAATTGGGGACCGAACACAGAAATGGTGCCCGTACCGGTTCTGTCGGTTTTTCTGTTTCCCTTTTCGAGTACGTGTGACAGAAGATCAAGGTATTGTCGCATAAAATGGTTTTCGCTTAAGAATTAAACAGTTGAAAAATCATTGAAACTTTGCATCCAACCCCATTAAAACAATGGGTGAACAAGGTTGATTTTCGTTTATATTTGCCAAAATTAACGTATTTCTATAAAATCGACACACAATGGGTATAAAGTTTAGGATCGGGGTAATGAACTTTCTTCAATTTTTTATTTGGGGAGCGTGGCTCATTACCATTGGAGGATACTGGTTTCAAAACAGACATTGGACAGGCACCGAATTTGGCGTCATCTTTTCAACCATGGGCATTGCCTCACTTTTTATGCCGGCCATTGCGGGCATCATTGCCGACCGCTGGATCAACGCCGAGAAACTGTTGGGTATTTTTCACCTGATAGGCGCTGCGGTGTTGTTTATGCTGCCCAAGGTAAACGATCCTACCACCTTTTTTTGGGTGATGCTGCTCAACATGATTTTCTATATGCCCACCATTTCGTTGGCCATTACGGTAGCCTATTCGGCACTCAAAGGAGCCGGGCTGGACGTTATCAAGCACTACCCGCCCATTCGGGTGTTCGGCACCATTGGGTTTATCGTGGCCATGTGGACGGTTAGTTTGCTCAAAATAGAAACCTCAGCCATGCAGTTTTACGTGGCCTCCATGGCCTCATTGGTATTGGGATTGTTTTCGTTCACCCTGCCCAAATGTGCAGTGACCAAAGGCGGCGAGAACAAAACGCTGGTGGAGATGCTGGGACTAAAAGCCTTTGCACTGTTCAAAAACAGCAAAATGGCCATGTTTTTCATTTTTTCCATGTTGTTGGGTGCTTCATTGCAGCTTACCAATGCCTACGGTGATACTTTCTTGCACGATTTTGCCAAGGTACCTGAATATACCGATTTGCTCACCATCGAATATCCCGCCATCATCATGTCCATTTCACAGATGTCGGAAACCTTGTTTATACTGGCCATTCCGTTTTTTCTGTTGAGGTTTGGCATAAAGAAAGTAATGTTAATCAGCATGTTTGCCTGGGTACTGCGTTTTGCCCTGTTTGGATTTGGCAATCCTGCCGAAGCCCTGTGGATGATTGTATTGTCCAATATCATTTATGGAATGGCTTTCGATTTTTTCAATATTTCGGGATCGTTATTTGTGGAAACTCAAACCGACTCGAGCATCCGTGCCAGTGCCCAGGGGGTATTCATGATGATGACCAACGGATTTGGAGCCATTTTTGGCAGTTGGAGCAGCGGACTCATCATCGACAACTACTTTAAAGGTGCTGACGGTCACTTTGAATGGCAAGGCATATGGCTCACCTTTGCAGCCTATTCGCTGGTGGTAGCATTGTTGTTTGCCGTACTATTCAAGCACAAACATAACCCACACGAAGTGGCTAAGGTAACGCATTGATTAAGTAGAAATATCAACGGAAATTATTGATTTCTTTAGGATTTTTTTCTTTTCTCCAACTCATCTCGAATGAGTGAGGCCTCTTCGTAGTTTTCCTTTTCGATGGCTATTTTGAGCATATCGTTGAGCTGGTCATCTGAATAAACGGCGTATTTGCCTTTGGGAGCTTTTTTTACGGGCTTTTTTCTGGTGGGCGCCAATTCCTCTGCTTCGGGGTCGTCACCCATGGGGTCATCGTCCATCACGATGCCGGCTTCTTCCAGGATATCTTCATTGACATAAATGGGACAGTCGAAACGCAGTGCCAGAGCCACGGCATCCGAAGTACGACTATCTATTTCGGTGATTATGCCCAGATTGTCGCACACCAACACCGAATAAAAAATACCCTCTTCAAATTTGTTGATCAGCACCTCTTTGATGGTAATCATGAAATGATCAGCAAAATTTTTGAATAAGTCGTGAGTTAATGGACGGGCGGGCTTCATTTTTTCCAGTTCCATGGCAATTGATTGAGCCTCAGCTCCCCCAATGATAATGGGCAACCGCCGCTTTTCTCCGGGTGCTCCCAAAATAAGGGCGTAAGCACCTGTTTGCGATTGACTATATGACATTCCCACTATTTCGAGCTTCTTTTTTTTCATGCTGAAAATAAACCTTAGTAAACCTCTGCCCACCATGGGCAGCTACAAATTTAACAACCAAATCCTGACCTTAATGCCACGGACTTTTTCGGACTTCAAATGTAAGGAACTTTCGTAGAATTTAGTCCAAACAATCAATTTTGCACAAAGTTAAAAATAATTACAGAGATTAAATGATTATTTCTATTTTAGCCAACGCTTTCGCAATCGATTGAATTATACGTTTTACCTAAAATAATTACTTTCATTATGAAGAAAATTCTATCGTTAATGGCCTTGTTTGCAGTACCTTTTTTGGCCTCTGCCAGCGAAGCCGACCTGAAGGTTCCTGAAGGAATCAAAGATCAGAACATCCTTTACTGGGGCTTCCTGATTACCATTGCCGGGATGCTTTTTGGTTTGTATCAGTTTGTTCAGGTAAAAAAAATCAAAGCGCACAAGTCGATGCTCGACGTGGCAGAGGTTATTTTCCAAACCTCCAAAACCTATTTAATTCAACAAGGTAAGTTCATTCTG
The DNA here is from genome assembly GCA_963676875.1 of Bacteroidales bacterium. Taxonomy (GTDB): domain Bacteria; phylum Bacteroidota; class Bacteroidia; order Bacteroidales; family F082; genus UBA6244. The sequence goes on along the minus strand of OY781436.1, from coordinate 3,817,534 downwards.
ATCCTTTTTGCATTTATCGGCACCGCTGTTGCCTTTTATTTTGGATTCCTTTCGAAGGATGCCAATGGCGAAAACCTTTTTGGTGTGCCGGGCGTGTTAATGATTTTGGGATGGACCATCCTGGGGATACTTGGTTCGTACGGAGTGGCATGGTTTGGTATCAGGATGAATACCCTGGCCAACTCCCGCATGGCGTTTGCTTCTTTGGAAAGAAAACCCATTAAACTGTTGAACATTCCCCTGAACGCCGGTATGAGTATTGGTGTGGTGTTGATTTCACTGGAACTCATCATGATGCTTATTATTTTGATGTTTGTTCCGGGTGAATTTGCAGGCGCCAGCTTCATCGGGTTTGCCATTGGCGAATCGTTGGGAGCCTCTGCACTACGTATTGCCGGTGGTATTTTCACCAAAATTGCCGACATTGGATCTGACTTAATGAAGGTTATCTTCAAAATTGGTGAAGACGATCCCCGTAACCCCGGTACCATTGCCGACTGTGTGGGCGACAACGCCGGAGACTCTGTCGGCCCAACTGCCGACGGATTTGAAACTTACGGCGTAACCGGTGTGGCACTTATTTCCTTTATTCTTTTGGCCATCACCAAAACAGAATTGCAAATTCAATTGTTGGTATGGATTTTTGTGATGCGTATTTTAATGATTATCACCTCCATTGTTTCCTTCTGGATTAATGGCGCCCTGACTCATGCAAAATATGCCAAATCGGACGACCTCGATTTTGAAAAGCCACTTACTAACCTTGTTTGGATTACCTCTATACTTTCCATGGTTGTTACTTTTGCCGCCAGCTACTACCTCATTGGCGACATCCACGGAGGAAAACTCTGGATTCCATTGTCCATCATTATTAGTGCCGGAACATTGGGTGCTGCGCTCATTCCTGAATTCACCAAACTGTTTACCAGTCCAAAATCTATCCACGTAAATGAAGTAGTGGAAGCCTCCAAAGAAGGTGGTGCCTCACTGAATATCCTTTCAGGTTTGGTAGCCGGTAACTTCAGCGCCTTCTGGCAAGGCATGGTTTTCTTCCTCCTGATGTTCATCGGATACGAAGCCTCCAAATACGGACTTGGCGACATCATGATATACCCCTCCATTTTTGCTTTCGGTCTGGTGGCCTTTGGTATGTTGGGCATGGGGCCGGTAACCATTGCCGTTGACAGTTACGGACCTGTAACCGACAATGCCCAATCTATTTACGAACTTTCGTTGATTGAAGAAAACAAAAAGGAAGTGACTGCCGAAATTGAAAGAGACTTTGGCTTTACTCCTGATTTTGAAAAGTCGAAATACTACCTCGAGGCCAATGATGGCGCAGGTAATACGTTTAAAGCCACTGCCAAACCCGTGTTGATTGGTACCGCGGTTGTGGGAGCCACCACCATGATTTTTGCTTTGATTTTGGTGATTGAACACTCCTTGCAAATCAAACCCGAGGAAATTCTCAATTTATTAAATCCCTTCACCATTTTTGGATTTTTGTTGGGTGGCGCTGTTATTTATTGGTTCTCAGGAGCCAGTATCCAGGCCGTGACCACCGGCGCCAGCCGTGCCGTTGCATATATCAAAGACAACATCAACCTCGACCCCAACGCACCCAAGAAGGCTGACGTAGCCAAATCAAAGGAAGTGGTAAAAATTTGTACTACTTACGCCCAAAAGGGAATGCTCAACATCTTCATCGCTATCTTCTCGTTTGCCCTGGCTTTTGCTTTCTTGTCTGCGCCCATCGGACTTACTTTGGGTATGAGTGATGCCGACAAGCTGTTGGCTGCAGCGCCCGTTTCATTATTTGTAAGCTACCTTATCTCCATTGCCTTCTTCGGTTTGTATCAAGCCATTTTTATGGCCAATGCAGGCGGTGCATGGGACAATGCCAAAAAAGTAATCGAAGTGGACATGCAGGAAAAAGGCACCGATTTACATGCTGCCTCCGTAGTAGGTGATACCGTTGGTGATCCATTTAAAGACACCTCTTCGGTTGCCCTTAACCCCATCATCAAGTTTACTACCTTGTTCGGTTTACTGGCCATGGAAATTGCCATTTCGCCTTCCTTCCGCGATGTAGCACTTTATTTTGGACTCGGTTTTCTGGCCGTAGCGCTTTATTTCGTTTACAGATCATTCTACAAAATGAGAATCAGAAACTAGACTTGATACTGTTTTATGTTAAAGGGAGGTCATGGTATGACCTCCCTTTTTCTTTTTCCCAAAGGATCTATTTTATTGTGAATTTTTTAACACATCTTTCCTAAAAAACGTTCTAAAACTGAAATAAGATTCCTACTTTTGTACTTGTAAATCGAACATTCGATGTACATATTAAACTGTTATCATTCAATTCATTAGTTAACATTACACCATGATCTCAAATCAATTTATCAATCGACACAACGGTCCCCGCGAACATGAGGTATCATTCATGTTAAAAAAACTGGGATTAAATTCCATGAATGAGCTGATCGAGAAAACCGTTCCTGCCAATATTTTCCTACCTGAAGGACTGGGCAATGTACCGGCCATGAGCGAATATGAATACCTTAACCACGTGCGGAAGCTGTCGAAAAAAAATAAAGTCTTTAAGTCGTACATCGGATTAGGTTATTATAACACGATTGTGCCTCCCGTGATACTGCGCAATATTTTCGAAAATCCGGGTTGGTACACCTCCTACACTCCGTATCAGGCTGAGATCTCACAGGGTCGTTTGGAAGCGTTGCTGAATTTCCAGACCATGGTTTCCGACCTTACAGGCATGCCCATGGCCAACGCATCCCTCCTCGACGAAGGTACCGCTGCCGCCGAAGCCATGCTGATGTTTCATGCCTCAAGACCCAGAGCAAAAGTGAAAAGCAATGCCAACAAATTTTTGGTCAGTTGTGCCGTTTTCCCACAAACCATTGCGGTACTCAAAGCCCGTGCCAGCCAAAAAAACATTGACTTGGTGATTGTAGACAGAAGTGATTTTGAATTTACGGACGAAGTATTTGGATGTTTGGTTCAATATCCTGATCAAAAGGGAGATATTTTTGACTTCAGCCAAATTATCGCCCAAGCCAAAGAAAAACAAATCCCTGTGGCAGTTGGTTCCGACCTGATGAGCCTGGCCTTGTTAACCCCTCCCGGCGATTGGGGTGCCGACGTGGTTTTCGGTTCCACCCAACGCTTTGGCGTACCCATGGGATTTGGCGGACCTCATGCCGCATTTTTTGCCACCACCGACCAATACAAACGAAACATTCCCGGAAGAATCATCGGGGTGTCGAAGGACAAAAACGGCGACGAAGCCCTGAGAATGGCCCTCCAAACCCGTGAACAACATATCAAACGCGAAAAAGCCACCTCCAATATATGTACAGCACAAGCGCTGTTGGCGATTATGGCCGGCATGTATGGCGCATATCACGGAAAAGACGGAATAAAACGCATTGCATTGCAAATACACGGACTTGCCGTTGACTTGGCCTCTGCTATCGAATCCATTGGTTATCAGCAACTAAACACCAATTTCTTCGATACCCTTTATGTAGCCATTCCTGAATCGGCATCAATTGAAACCATCAAGGAAGTGTCGCAGAATCATGGCGTTAATTTCAGGTATTTCGACGACAAAAAACACATTGGAATAAGTCTGGATGAAACAACCAATGCAGAAGATTTGGCTCTGATTTGTGCCATTCTGGCCAAAGCAGCCCAGCAAGAAACCTTTACCTTCCAGATACAACCCGCTGAAAATCATGCCACCGACAACCTTCCGGAATCCATGATCAGGAAGTCGTCGTTTATGGAACATGCCGTTTTCAACAGCTATCATTCAGAAACCGACATGATGCGCTACATGAAACGTCTGGAAAATAAAGATATCGCGCTCAACCGTTCGATGATTCCGCTGGGTTCGTGTACCATGAAACTAAATGCCGCCTCCGAACTCATGCCCATCAGTTGGCCCGAATTCACAGATATTCACCCATTTGTACCGGCCAATCAGGCAGAAGGATATTTACAAATTATCGATGAAATGACCGAAATTCTGTGCAAGGTCACGGGATTCGCCGGTTTATCATTTCAACCCAACTCGGGTGCTGCCGGAGAATATACCGGTCTGCTCGTAATAAAGGCTTATCTGGAAAAAATTGGTCAACAGCACCGCACCATTTGCCTGATTCCTGCTTCGGCACACGGAACCAACCCAGCCAGCGCCATCATGGCCGGCATGGAAGTGGTTGTGGTGAAAACCGCCGACAATGGCAACATCGACATGGACGACCTGAAAGCTAAGGCCGAACTGCACAAAGATAATCTGGCAGCCATCATGGTCACCTACCCCTCTACCCATGGCGTGTTTGAAGAAAGCATCCGCGAAGTGGTTGACCTTATTCACCATTACGGCGGACAGGTGTATATGGACGGTGCCAACATGAATGCACAGGTAGGCATCACCAGCCCCGGCTTTATCGGTGCCGATGTATGTCACCTCAACCTGCACAAAACATTTGCCATTCCCCACGGTGGTGGTGGTCCGGGAGTGGGTCCCATTGGCGTGGCTGAGCATTTGAAACCCTTCCTGCCAGGACATCTGTACCAGAAAACCGGTGGCGAACAAGGTATTTGTGCCGTGGCTTCTGCGCCTTACGGAAGTGCGCTCGTTCTTCTCATTTCCTATGGCTACCTTAAAATGCTGGGCAGCGAAGGTCTGAGAGATGCCACCAAAATGGCCATCCTGAATGCCAACTACATGATGAATGAGTTGAAAGACGATTTTCCCATCTTATACCGTGGTGTGAATGGGTTCGTGGGACATGAAATGATCCTGGATTGTAATCAATTCAGCAAAACTGCCGAAGTTCAGGTGATTGACATTGCCAAACGTTTGATGGATTACGGATTCCATGCTCCTACGGTAGCTTTTCCCGTTCACGGTACACTGATGGTGGAACCTACTGAAAGCGAACCCCTTTCGGAGATGAATTATTTCATTGAAGCCATGAAAAGTATCCGCAACGAGATCAGGGAAATTGAAGAAGGTCAGGTCGAAAAGCACAACAACGTGGTTGTAAACGCACCACATACTGCTGCCATGTTGATCAACAACGAATGGAATATGCCCTATACACGCGAGCAGGCCGCTTATCCGTTGGAATGGGTTCGCGACAACAAATATTTTACGCCCGTATCTAAAATTGACGATGCTTATGGCGACAGAAACCTCTGTACCTGTTTGCCATTGAGTGAATATACCGACTAAAGAACAACCAACTCATCAATTGGAAGGGGTAACTTCGGTTATCTCTTCCAAATTTTCCATGAAGCTTCGGCTTGATATTCAAGCATCTTGAGACCACCCATGGTTTGGGCGCCTTGCTTTTTGCCTTTTTGCAAGAACAGCGTTTCTTCGGGATTGTACACCAAATCGAACAGTAAATGGTTGGGCGTGAGCAAATGATAAGGAATGTCGGGACAAGTTTGGATGTTGGGAAACATGCCCAGGGGAGTGGTATTGATAATCAGCTGATAATCAGCCATGGTGGTACCATCTATCCAATGATAACCCAACTGATTTATTTTCTGCGGCGTACGCGTAACTGCGTAAAAAAACACACCCAATTTGCGCAATACATACCAAACCGCCCGTGCGCTCCCTCCTGTTCCCAATACCAAAGCTTTCATTTGGGTTCGACCGTGAATGAGTTCCAGAAGCGATTTTTCGAAACCGATAATATCAGTGTTATAACCTGTTAGTATGGGTTTCTTTCCTCCCCGATCAATTTTAATGGTATTCACCGATCCGGTATAAGTGGCACAATTGCCCATATTTGTCAGGAATGGCGAAACCAACTGTTTGTAAGGGATGGTAACATTTAGGCCCACCAGATCAGGATTTTCATCGATGAGTGCAGGAAGGTCGTCGATATGGGGCAAATCGAACAGACGGTATTGGGCATCCAAATCCATTCGGGCAAATTTTTTATTAAAGAAATCTGGTGAATAGGAATGCGATAAGCCCCTGCCAATGAGTCCGTATAGTTCCATTAATGATATTAATCTTTTATTTTTTCAACTTCCTTGGCGCTTCCCTCCATCAGGGCAATGGCTACAATTCCTAGAATTATCAAGGCAATGGCCACAACAAATTCCAAATTAAGATGCGGAAGTTGATAGATGTAACCCACAATTTTTTCCTTTTCTCCAAAAAGTTGAATAATTGGATCTTTCCAAGGCCAGATAACACCCAAAGACCCCAGAATAAAACCCGTAAGACCTGCAATGGTTTGATCTTTATACCGTTTGAACACCCATGAAAGCAGATGAGAAAAGGCCACAAGACCAACGCCGGCTCCCAAAGCAACAGGAAGCAATATACTCAAGTCGCGGTTATTGATGGCATCGATGGCAACGAGTTGATAGTTCCCCATAAGTATTAATACAAACGAGCCAGACAAACCCGGCAGTATCATAGAACAAACAGCTACTACACCGCACAATACCAGATAAAAAAAGTTGTTGTTTTCTGTGGCAGGCGTAAGAAATGTAAACATCAGGGCAATCAGGGTGCCAACCGTAAAGGTAAGAATAACAGGGATATTCCATTTTTCGACGGTTTTGCCTACGAAGTAAACCGAGGCCAGAATCAACCCAAAGAAAAACGACCAGATATAAACCGGATAATCTTCAAATAAAATACCAAATATTTTGGCCAATGACACAATAGCCAAGACAACGCCAACCATCAGACTCATGAGAAAATAGAAATCGGTTTTTTCAACAAACGCTTTCCACTTACCTGTAAACAACAGCTTTAAGGCCGTTAGCCCAAAGGATTTAAGTGAGTTGATCAATCGTTCAAAAATGCCTGTAATCAGGGCAATGGTACCACCCGAAACTCCGGGAATTACGTTGGCCACCCCTACGGCTATGCCTTTTAATAAATATATCAGGTATTCTTTCATCAATTTATTTCTATTTGAGTTTGGCTACTTCATGATCCATTTGATGTACTTCAATTTATTTCTAAAAGGAGCATACCGCAAGGGTACATCCATCCAGGTGCCCCTAACCAGAACGGACTTTTTATGTGAAAAGAGGTCGAAGGAGTATTTTCCATGATAGTGCCCCATACCACTATTACCAATCCCGCCAAAAGGAAGGCGATTATTGGCAATGTGCATCAGCGTGTCGTTGATGGTAACACCTCCGGCAGGTATTTCATTGAGCACCCGTCGGATAAACTCACGATTTTCAGAAAAACAATACAAAGCCAAGGGTTTATGCCGACCATTGATAAACCGAATGATTTCCGGCGTTTCATTATAGGTTAGCACAGGCAGGATGGGACCAAAAATTTCCTGTTGCATCACCTGAGAATCAGGATCTACATCCACCAATATGGTGGGCTCCACATAACGGCTGTCCACGTCCACCTTTCCACCCCGAAAAACAATGGCACCTTCCATCAACGATTCTAAGCGAACGGCATTTGCCCGGGAAATAATACGTGGATATTCTCCAGACGTTTCAGGATTCTGACCATAAAACTGAGTAATAGCTTCGGAAAGTGCCTCCAACAACTGAAGCTTAATCTTGTGATGAACCAGCAAATAATCCGGAGCAATACATGTTTGTCCTGCATTGAGCAACTTTCCCCATATAATTCGTTTGGCTGCCAATTTGATGTTCACCGTCTCATCCACAATGCAAGGACTTTTGCCTCCAAGTTCCAATGTAACCGGTATCAATTGCTTCGCAGCTTCCTGCATCACGATTTTTCCAACACGTGGACTTCCGGTAAAGAAAATATGATCGAGTTTCAGTTTGAGCAACTCTTGGGTGACCGATGCATCTCCCTCAAATACAGCCACATGCTCTGGGAGAAAGATTTCGCCTATTATTTTTGCAATAAGTTTTGATGTATTGACAGATATTTCTGAAGGCTTAAGGATAACCGTATTCCCGGCACTGATGGCACCAACCAAAGGGGCCATAATTAACTGGAAGGGATAGTTCCATGGAGCAATTATGAGCACCCTGCCCAAAGGCTCGCTCATCAACCTTGACTTGGAAGGAAAAGACGCCAGACCCGAAGGCATGCGTTCAGCTTTCATCCACTTTTTCAAGTTTTTCAGGTGATAAGAAATTTCTTCGAGGACAAAACCAATTTCGGTAGCATAGGCTTCAAATTCTGATTTGTGGAGGTCGGCATATAAGGCCTTGCTTATTTCAGGTTCATATTTTCTGATGGCATCCCTTAATTTCAGCAACGACTTTTTACGGAAATAATAGGTTTTTGAGTGTTGTCTGTCAAAAAAAACATTTTGAGCTATAACTACCGAGGTGATCTGCTTTTGGGAAACCATATCAAACTTTTATGTATGAAACCATATTAATAATCCACCCATTTATTTATCCACCCGTTTATACAACGACAACAACTCAATAAACCGGGGTTCTAGGTTGAGTTCGGGTAAAAACTGAATAAGCCCCTCACTCTTTTCAACGTCCAGTTTCAAAGCTGTTTCAATATAAAAATAAGCCTGCTGTATTTTACCTGACCGATAGAGGTAGGCAGCCAGCCGGTACCACAATGCAGCCTGATCTTTATTGGTTTCGAGGGCAGTTTCGATAATTTCGATGGCACCCTCAACTCCTTCTCGTGAATATACACTTGCAGAAAGATTAATCCAGGCATCCACCATGGAATTATCCAATTCCACAATTTTTGCATACAAATCTTCTGCCTTTTCCCAATAACCCAACTGCAAGTAAATTTCACCCAGATCGAGCATAAAATCAATGCTTCGTGGTTGCATTTCCAGGGCTTTTCTAAAATAATTGATGGCGATCATCAGATGATCTTGTCTTACCATCAACCTGCCAATACCTGCCCATGCGTCAGCCATCATTTCATCTAGTTCAATGGCTTTATTGTAGTAAATCATCGAGTTTTTGGTGTCGTAAAGACTCTCGTAACATTCACCAATATAAAAATACGTAACTGGATCATCCACATCATACTTTAAACTTTCCAGGTAATACTGAATTGATATGGTGTATTTTTCCAAATTGGAATAAGAATTGGCGATATTGAAATAAGCCGACGAAAATTCCTCGTCAATTGCCAGGGCATATTCGTAGGCTTCAATTGCCTTTTCGTAAATGGAAATGGAATTATAAAATATGCCCAGATTAAACCAGGCCATGATGGAATAAGGGTTTAAATCGATGAATTCCAAAAAGAAATCGATGGCTTCCTGATAGCGACTTGTGGTTTCGAAAAAGAAAGCTATTTCATGAATCAGGTTATCTGATTGGGGATTCATTCTGAGGGCTTCCTTCAGGTTGAAAATAGCACTCGCGTAGTCGTCCATACTTTCGAACTCGAAGGCAATGGCTGCATATATTTCCTCAGGAACATCGGTATAGGGCAACGATTTACGAAACTCTTCAATGGCCAATTCATGCTTGTTCATGAGGCTGTATATTTCGCCACGGGCCAAAAATATTTCTTCATCCGGAACTTCGCTTGTTTCCAATTCGTTGAGCTGCTCCAAAGCCTCGTAATATTTTTTTTGTGCCGCCAGTAGCCGTGCTTCTCTTACATGAAATACCATACTGGTAGGATGCTGCCTCCCAGCCTCCGTAAGTGCAATGGCTGCATATTCAATATCCTGAAATTCAATAAAGAAGTCGATTAGGATTTCGAAATCGTCCACATCAAAAAAACTCCAGCTTTCTTGTTGCAGCATCATCTCAAAACGATCGATCAGCTCCCTGAGCTCCTCATCATCAACCCAACTAAAATCTCTTTGCATAAATGGCAAACCCTTTTTCTTAATTCGGTGCAAAAGTAACAAACACCTGTTTACAAGGCTAAGTTAATGTCAATTGTTTGTGAAAAGAATGTCCCTTGAGAAAATTGCCAACAGTAAAAAATCCGGATTTGTTGATAACAAACGTTTCCGAATACCCTTGAAAACCTAACGATCTGAGGACTAATGAATGATGGTAAACAGTCGATCCCAGCGGATTTTGCCGTTGAACCATGATTTATTTTGGTCGAGCGACAGCCAAACGAACTCCGGTTTACCCACCACATGATCTTCGGGCACAAAGCCCCAATAACGTGAGTCGGCTGAATTGTGGCGATTGTCTCCCATCATCCAATAATAATCCATCGCCGGCGTATAACTGGTCGCAGCCTTGTCATTAATGTAAATGGTACCATCTTTCACCTTTAGGGTATTGCCTTCGTAAGTGGTAATCAATCGTTGATATTGAGGTAAATTGGTCAGATTCAACTCGATGGGAACACCCTTGCGTGGAATATAAAGCGGTCCGAAATTATCACGGTTCCATTTATAGACTGAATCGTTGGGGAAAATATCGGGATCCCATTTTCCGGCAGGTTCGTTTAAAGGTTCGGCAGATTTTACAATGGACAATTGCATAAGTTCCTTACGACTTTCTTCGGTAAGATTATAAATAAACTGACCTGGCACGTTGGTCCTATAACCTTCGGTGATATCCAGTTTGTCCAATACCATGGGATTAATGCTGCTTCCATCCGTAATCACCACGTATTGATATTGAAGCTTTTCCGGATTCACCGCCTTTTCTCCATTAAGGTAAACCTGTCGGTCCACAATCGTCAGGGTGTCGCCGGGCAGGCCAATGCAACGTTTTACATAATTTTCTCGCTTATCCACCGGTCGCACCACGATTTCACCAAAATTGCGTTTATCGCTCCACACCCTTTCTCTTCCGTATTTTTTCACCAATGAATAGTAACTTACATTGCTCTGGAAGTGGGTTGAAACCGTGTCTCCGGCAGGATAATTGAACACTACGGCATCGTTATGCCGCACCGATCTGAATCCCGGAAAACGATAATAAGGGAGGGAAATCCATTCCACATATGATTTAACCGATTGGGTAAGCGGCAAAGTATGATGTACGAAAGGAAATGCGATAGGTGTATTGGGAATTTTAGGTCCGAAAGTTATTTTACTTACAAAAAGATAATCGCCCACTAACAACGATTTTTCCATGGAAGATGTGGGAATGGTGTAGGCCTCAAGCAAAAATGTACGGATGATGGTGGCTGCCACAACAGCAAAAATAATGGCATCGGTCCATTCACGAGCCACCGATTTTTTGCGGGGTGCACGTTCATCCGGATCGGTATATTGTTCATTCTGTTGCAAACCCAAATAAGGCAGATAAAAAATCGGAAAGACCACGGCCAAAAATTGCTCATACAACTTGAACTTGCCAAAACATTTCACCAACTCCACCAACATGAGCATGTACATGAACACATTCAAAAAAGGAAAAAGCAGTAAGGCATACCACCACAAAGGTTTTTTTATGATCAGCAAAAAGATATAAAGATTGTAAAAAGGCACCAAAGTTTCCCATCCTTTGCGTCCGGCTTTTTCGAAGAGAGCCCAGGCGAAAACTGTCGGTATGGTAAAAGATAAAGGTATAAGAATGAGCAGGTATAGCATATTCGTTTGATTAAAAATATATTTGGCAAGATAGCAGCAATCTGTTTATCAACGCGTTAATTTTTGTTAAGAATTTAAGGATGCAAAAATAGAAAAATTGAACCCAAGACAACTAAAACCCCGCAATAATTGAGTTAAACAAATTCCGAAAACAGACACCCAATTTAAAACGACCTCTAAATTGAGCCATGATACAACAAATATGAAAAATTATGGCCGCAATCTTGATAAATATGCTACTTTTGGGGGCATTAAATTTGAACGTTAACAAAGAATTCTACCTATGAACCTACACGAATACCAAGGCAAATCGATTCTCCAGCAATATGGCGTTGCCATTCCTTACGGAATTGTGGCCAACTCACCTGAAGAAGCCATTCAAGCAGCCAAAGACATTAAAAAGAAAGTTGGTCTCGACGTTTGGGCCGTAAAAGCACAGATACATGCCGGAGGCCGTGGAAAAGGCGGCGGTGTAAAAATTGCCAAAACACTGGAAGAAGTGGGCACTTATGCCGATCAAATTCTGGGCATGATGCTCGTTACTCCTCAAACGAAAAAAGAGGGTAAACTGGTGAGCAAGGTCCTCGTTGAACAAAATATTTATTATCCCGGCCCTGAAAACGTGGAGGAATATTACATGAGTATCCTCCTCAACCGCGATAAAGGTCAGAACATGGTAATGTATTCACCCCGCGGAGGAATGAACATCGAACAGGTGGCCGAAGAAACTCCGGACGAAATTTTCCATGAATTGGTCGACCCTAAAGTGGGACTTACCGGTTTTCAAGCCCGTCGTATTGCTTTCAACCTTGGATTGAGTGGGGTGGCCTTCAAAGAAATGGTGAAATTTGTTTCCGCGTTGTACAAAGCCTACGTGGGTGCCGATGCCAGCTTGTTTGAAATTAACCCCGTGATTAAAGCAGCCGACGGGAAAATTTATGCTGCCGATTCCAAAGTGAGCATCGACAACAATGCCCTCTATCGTCATAAAGATATTCTGGCCATGCGCGACCTCTCCGAAGAAGACCCCATTGAAGTGGAAGCCAGTCGTTTCGACCTGAATTTCGTGAAATTGGACGGAAACGTGGGTTGTATGGTGAACGGTGCCGGACTGGCCATGGCTACCATGGACATGATTAAAATGTCGGGTGGCGACCCTGCCAACTTCCTGGATGTGGGAGGTACTGCCGATGCCAAACGTGTGGAGGAAGCTTTCCGCATTATCCTGAAAGACCCCAATGTAAAAGCCATTCTGGTGAATATTTTTGGAGGTATCGTTCGCTGCGATCGTGTAGCTCAGGGAATTGTGGATGCCTACCAAAACATTGGCGACATCAACGTTCCCATCATTGTTCGCCTTCAGGGTACCAATGCCAAAGAAGGTAAAGATTTGATTGACGCCTCAGGGCTTCAGGTTCATTCGGCCATTCAGTTGTTTGAAGCGGCCAAACTCGTAAACGAAGTATTAACATAGTCTTTTTAACATACCCGTTAGCGAACCGGAACGAGCTTGGCTTGCTCCGGTTTTTTTTACTCCGTACACAACCCCAGCCGGCAATTCCCTCAAACAAGTAGTTGATTAAAAAAAACAGACGAATCAGCAACAGGCGAAACCTGGCAAAACACCGAATATACCCACCGTAAAACTCCGTGAAATAACTCCCGGGAACCCCGTGATATTCCTCCGAGGAACTCTATGCTTAAAAATTGTATTGTTGCTCTCGGATTGGGTTCAATTTTTTTGTTATATCTGGTTTGGTTGCATGGTTATTGTTGATATCCCGAAGGGATTATAGGTGTATAGATAGAATTGGCAAAAGTAATTATGCGACCCCGTCGGGGTCGAACAAATACATACTTCCATTGCTATAAACATGGGAATCCTTCGGATTCAGTTTAAATCCATTCAACCAAATATCTATTTTTAAATTGGGTTTAAAGCATTCCAAAAAAATTTATAAGAATCCGTATCGAAAAGTCGTTTATTCAATATCCGGTTTTTATTCACTTCGCTTCGGATTAACCATCCGTCATTTAAGACACAAATTACTGATAAATAATGCCTTGTACGACCTTAATAAAAAATCCGAGGAACTCCGTGAAACAAATACAAGAAACACATCTGACAGGAGTCTTGCGATCATTTCCTAAACCGCAAAAACCGATATTGCCAAAGCCCCCTTTTAAGCGCTTTGTATTGATAAATACCCGATTTGTAATGAATTTTGGCAAACCTACTGGTGTCGTGAAAAAAATTATAAACCATGGTAGGAAGCGCCCCCCCCAAGGCAGCGTAGTACATGCGCCGTGAAGTAGGGAAGATTCCCGCCGTCACATCTTTCATGTCTTCCAACAGAAAACCACCTGATTCAATGGCTGACACAAAATCCTTTTGCGTTAGGATGGGCGCCAAACTCCATGTGCGACGCCATTTTTCGAGATATTGATTTGGGTCACGGCTATCTTCCACTTTAAAATAATCGGCCAGTACCAACACACCTCCGGGTTTGAGAACACGGTAAGCTTCCCGTGCAAATTTTTGTTTGTCGGGAGCAGAGGTAAGCGATTCGATGGCCCAGATCATGTCGTAAGTCTCATCAGGAAAGGAAGTTTGGTTATAATCTTCCAACTTGAAATCGACTTTGTTTTCCAGACCAAGCTCATGGATGCGTTGATTGGCAAATGCCAGTTGTCGTTCGCTGAGGGTAATACCGGTAGCGAGGGCATTGCAGGTGTTGGCCAAAAATACCAACGACCCTCCTACCCCACAGCCGGCATCCAATACACGACAATTTTTGCCAACTCCGGAAAATTCGTATAGCGACCTGTTGGTATTTTGAAGCGCTTCCACAAAGGATTTGGTGTGTTTATCCCATAATCCGTAATGTACCGCCATGGCTTTTTTGAGCTTCCACCATTGTTGATAGTGCTCCTGGGTTTGGTTGTAATAATCTGCTATGTCGCGGTTGGTAAACAATGGTTCGATAATTAAAGCATGCAAACTTAACCAAATATGTAATTGCCCTATCCGCTTAACGTGTGGCAAATCTTTGGTTGATGGTTGAAAATAATTTGGGTAAATTCAAGTCGGGTTAATTTATTTATTAGTTTTGCTTCAAAACCTACGTGTTTTAATTGCATTTGCCCGGCTACAAAAAATCGTTATGACTACATCAAACTTAAATTGGTCTGAGAAAACCATCCTGATTGTGGAGGATGTAGATTCCAGCAGAAGATACTTTGAGGCTGCCCTTAAACTCACCAAAGCTAAACTCCTGTATGCAGCAAACGGACAGGAAGCCATAACCCTGTTGAACCAAGACACCAAAATCGATCTGGTTCTTTTGGATATTTATCTGCCATTAATTAACGGAATCGACGTATTGAAACATATCCGCAAGATAAATAAATCCATTCCGGTGATCGTTCAAACGGCCTATACGGCCTATCACAACGAAGAGGAAGCTTTTGATGCAGGAGCCAACATCTTTTTAGCCAAACCGGTGAGTTTGAATTCGTTGTATGGCGAAATTGAACATTTATTGTATCCATAGTACACCCATTTCAGTTGATTATCATGTCCTCCTAAAATAGTTTTAGTCAGACCAACCGATTATGCGCAAAAAAATCCTCCTTGTACTTGTTTCATTACTGCTGGAGTTTGCAGTGGTCGGCCAACAATCCGGCACGTTTGGTGATGGTCAGGACACGGCGCGTATCAACAGATTAATCGAAAAAAGTTCCTCCTTGCTCTACATTCAACCGGATAGTTCGGCGATGTACAACGATACCATTTTAATCCTTTCTGCCAAAATAAACTATGCCACGGGGTTATTCAAAGGAAACAACCTGAACGGCATACTTTCCTGGTTGAAGGCCGATTTCGACAATGCCTTCAGGTATTACCGCAAGGCGCTGTTGTATTCGGATCAACTGAAACAGAAGCGCCCCAAAGCACTGGTTTTGGGGAATATGGGATTGGCCTTTCGACACGCCTACATGCTCGACAGTGCCATTATTTATTTAAATAAAACCATCGAATACGCACACGCCAACCAAGTGGCCGACATCGAAGCCAAAGCGTACCTGGATTTGTCTAACTTTTATCTGGCCAAAGACGATTATACTCTGACAGTGAGAAATTTGGTTCATGCACAGAATATTTACGACAGTATCAACAACGACAAGATGCTTCTCTTTACGCATGTAACATTTGGCGTATTGTACCTGAAAGTACATCATTTCGAGGAGGCGCTGTATCACTTGCGCAAGGCCATTGATTACGACCTTGCCCGTGACGACATCAACCATCTTGCCATTATTTATTCCAATCTGGGGCAATTGTATTTCGATACGGCACACGATTATGATTCGGCCATGTATTATTATCGGAAGAGCGTTGACGAGGCATTACCCTTCCAAGAGGAGAGTAACCGAATGGCCACAGACGTAAATATCGGAAATGTGTTTCTCGATCAACAACAGTACGATTCGGCAGGATATTATTATCAAAGAGCGTTCACCAATCCGGAACTCCACAATTATCCCGACCGCAAAGCTGCCGTGTTGGTGAATCTGGGTCTTTATTACCTGTACGTTGAAGACACTGCCAAAGCTCGGACTTTTCTAGTTAATGGACTCCAAATGGCTGAGGATCTCGACATACTCCAATACAAGAAAAATGCGTTGAAAAATCTGGCGAAGCTTGACAGCATGGCCGGTAATTTCAAACAGTCGTTGGCCCACTACAAGCTATACAAGGTAGCCTCCGACAGTCTGAACAGCTCCGACATCAGTCATCAGATGGCCATTCTTGATTTTGAAAGAGAGTTGGCGTTGCAAAAAACCGACAACGAAATGCTTGAAGAACAGAACCAACTGAAAAGCAAGCAGATTTCCCAACAAAGAACAATCATTTGGATATCTTTAACTGCGCTGGTGATACTGCTTGTTCAGCTGTATTTCCTATATGTCAATCGGCGTAAACGCAAAAAACTTCATTTACAACTAGAGGAAAAACACCGCGACCTGCTGATAATTAACGAAGAATTAAAGGTATCCAACGAAACTCTAAAGGAACAACAAGATCAACTGAAGGAGATGAATGTTACCAAAGACAAGTTTTTCTCCATTTTGGGTCACGACCTCAAAAGTCCATTTAATACCCTGCTCGGCATGTTGAGCCTACTCGATCAGCAATGGGACATACTTGACGACCATGAGAAACAAATGCATATGAAGTCGTTGTATGCTTCTTCAGAAAAAACCTATCACCTGCTGGAGGAACTGTTAAGTTGGGGAAAAGCACAACAAGGACTGATAAAATTCCATCCCGAGAACTTTAATATTCAAGACAGGATTTCATATATCATCGACTTCTTCAGAGCACAAATTGAGCAAAAGGGATTGTATGTGAACATGCAAATCCCCTCTGATCTACAGATTCACTCCGATTCTCGTCTGTTTTCTCAGATAATTCAGAATCTGGTAAACAACGCCATCAAATATTCCTATCCTGGCGACACCATCACCATTTTTGTAAAACAAACACCCGACAGATTCTGCCTGTGTGTGAAAGATACGGGCATGGGCATTCCAAAAGACAGACTGGCCACCATTTTCAGGTTGGATTCAGACTTCAACCGTCCCGGCACCAACAACGAAAAAAGCACCGGCATGGGACTTATCCTCATCAAAGAATACGCCGAGATTATTGGAGGGAAGCTAACGGCAACAAGCGAAAATGAGCAGGGTAGCACATTTTGCCTGTGCCTGCCAAAAAATAAATTTTAAAAAACCATCTTTTTCTTGGTTGAGGCAATAATTTATGTATTTTTGCCGCTGCTTTAAGAGCAAGTTCATACACGTTCGGGGTATAGCGTAGTCCGGTTATCGCGCCTGCTTTGGGAGCAGGAGGTCGGGTGTTCGAATCACCCTACCCCGACAGAACTAAAAGCCTTGTAATCAGATGATTGCAAGGCTTTTTTGTTTGGAAATCAAGTGATGCTTCCTGGTTGAGATTACAAAAATGAGTACACAAAGGCTACTTCAATGCTACGTTATCCAAAGTAAAGGTACAGCGTTTATATGCATTCTACCTGCATCAACCGTTAATCGGTAGTTTCAGTAATAATTTTGAAAATGTAATGGCTACACAAAAAAAGCAACAGATTTCCCAAAACGAAATCTGAAACGCGTAGCATCAAAACAACATCTGACTCCTATCTTTGGTATTGATGAATATAATCATCCAGTTCTTCGATGGAGGATTCATAATCAAAGGCATCATTCAACTGGTAATAATTGCCGGTATCCAAGGTGTAACCAAAAGCAAATTTGGCCAATTCCAGCTTGTCGCTTTCATAATCGAATAGCTCCATCAATTGCTTCACTTGACCACTCAACAAACAGTTACTTTCAAGCACTTGTTTGGCCATCCGCAGTTTACTGTCGCTAAAATCCTTTGACGCAATACTGCGTTTGGCGTTTTCAAAATCTCCGGGAGACATGGGTCTGGGACATCCGTAGTAGCCCGTATAACCCGGCAATACATATCCCTGGGGCTCTCCCATGGGAGTTTCAACCGTTGTGGTGGTGGTATAGGTTTCAGTATAAGTAGCCGACTCGTTTCCGGTGTTTATGTTGACATTCATGTTGACTCCACCCGCATTCACGTTCATGTTCACCTGATCCGGATTGGAATTCCCCACCATGGTGGTGGTTGTACGTGTAACCGTTGTAGTAGACACAGCAGGTGTGGTAGTATAAACAACCACAGGCAACGATTCAGGGCGAGGTGGTGCCTGCGCTATGGGTACGGCATTAAAAAACCGCAGCACATAATTCCCTTTTTTATTCACGAGCAATCGGTAGGTGGCTTCTTCATTATTTTCCTGAAAATAAATGGTTTTGTCCAGATCGGGAATGGAGGCATCTTCAAAAACAATCTTCACCTTATAACTTGGAGCAATCAGGTCGGTAATCATTACATTGGTTTCGAAATCGGCATTTTGGAGTATTCCGTTGAGAACGACTTTAAAACGTGCTCCGTTTTCTGTAAAAATAATTACGTTGGACTGGCTAAATCCAAACATAGCCATAGCCATTAGATACACAAATAGCAACTGTTTTTTCATTCTAAATGGTTTGTTGATTAATAAAGCTTTTCATCATTATATATAAAGCAAAAATAAGGAAATCTCTTTCAATGCCAAATTGATTGTTGTGAATATACAAGGGCAGTTATCTCAGTAATTCAAACAACCCTTTTCATTATTTATCCAAGCCAAACATCAACTCAATGTTGCGAAAATTAATATTTTAATCCTTAATCGCTTTGCGGTTCACCTTTTGGGCATCTTCCACAACATGGGGATGCGTTATTTCTGAGTCTTGATTGCAGCGCTGTACATGTCTGTGTAGGTAGAAAATCTGGCGGCAGAGTTTCTCCTACCAAGCCCGGTAGAGAGAAATTCTTATTAAAAATATTGAGCACTTATAAACTTGTTAATCTGCATTTTAGGTCAACCAAGAACGCTATTGACATGCGCTGATATACTTTAGGAACGTAAATACTATGATAAATAAATTTTGTTAAAACGGTTATTACTTTATTTTGCTGTTTTAATTACGGCTTCTGGAACAGTCTATCAAAAACGTTAAGAAGCAGGTCTGACAATGAGATATAATAACTCTAGCCTACATTTAACATGTGCAGAAAAGGGGGCTGGACCAACCTGCCAACGACACTTGCCCATAAGAACATTTAGGTCACCAGAATCCAAAATCATATACAACACACCAATAAAATATAAATAATTCAAAATGCGAAAGTTAGCACTAATTACAATTATAGCGTCATTTATTTGCCTGCGGGCAGTGGCGCAGGTAGCTATAAACTCTGATGGCAGCAACCCCGATGCGTCGGCTATTCTTGATGTAAAAAGTACCGAAAAAGGTTTTCTGCCACCAAGAATGACAAAAGCACAACGTGATTTAATATTATCACCGGTACCGGGTTTGCTCATTTATCAGACCAACGAAACACCCGGGTATTATTATTACACCGGAACCCATTGGATAGGTATTATTGGAACCGGGACAGGAGCAATTACAACCTCCTCGCTTATTGATTCTGATGGAAACAATTATCCAATAGTGGTCATTGGAAACCAGGTGTGGATGGCTACCAATCTACATGTAACCCACTACCGAAATGGGGATGCCATTCTGAATGAAACCAACGCTGCAACATGGGCAAACCTAACTTCGGGCGCCTATTGCTGGTATGATAATAATCAGAATTATGAATATGCTTATGGTGCAATCTATAATTGGTATGCTATCACTGATACGCGTGGCATATGCCCCATTGGATGGCATGTCCCAACCTCTGCTGATTGGACAACATTGTCAGCATATTTAGGTGGATCAACTGTTGCAGGCGGAAAAATGAAAGCTACAAAAAATTTATGGAGTAGCCCAAATACAAATGCAACCAATAGTAGTTATTTCTCAGGGCTTCCCGGTGGATGTCGTGACAACGCAGGTTTGTACAAAAATGCTAACACAAATGGTTATTGGTGGTCCGCAACAGAAACCTCTTCAAGCGAAGCATCGTATCGCATATTGAATTACATCAATGCCAGCGTAACCGAATCCAACAGTTTAAAGCAAAATGGATTTTCGGTGCGTTGCCTCCGAGATTAGGACATTTTATCAGTACTAATGTTGTAATCGTTAAAGGCATCACTAATCATATTAAATAATTAATAATGAACAAGTTATTACTCCTTTCAATCATAGCGTTACTTATTTGCATTCAGGCAGGGGCGCAGGTGGCTGTTAACTCAGATGGCAGCAGCGGCGAAGCGTCGGCTATGCTCGATGCAAAAAGCACAGATAAAGGCTTTCTCCCACCAAGGATGACAAAAGCAGAACGTGATTTAATTAGTTCGCCTGCAGCTGGTTTGTTCATTTATCAGACCGACGAAGCACCAGGGTATTACTATTATAATGGAACGGATTGGATAGGTATTGCAGGAAATGGTACCGGAGCAATTTCAACTTCCTCGCTTATTGATTTTGATGGAAACAGCTACCCAACAATAACCATTGGAAACCAAGTGTGGATGGCTGCCAATTTGCGTGTAACACACTACCGAAATGGTAACGCTATTCCAAATGTAACCGACGATGTAACATGGGCAGGCCTTAATTCGGGTGCATACTGTTGGTATGATAACGATCAGACCAATGAAGAGACCTATGGGGCGATCTACAATTGGTTCGCCGTTAAAGATTTCCGTGGCATATGCCCTGATGGATGGCATGTACCAACCTATGCTGATTGGTCAACATTGTCAGCATATTTAGGTGGACCAACTGTGGCAGGTGGAGAAATGAAAGCCACAAACAAATTGTGGAGCAGCCCAAATACAGAAGCAAACAACAAAAGTTATTTTTCAGGTCTTCCGGGCGGCTACCGTAACTACCATGGTCCATACGACCACATTGGGATCTATGGTCACTTTTGGTCTTCATCTGAAAGCTCCTTCGGAACAGCATATTATCGGGTTCTACATTACAACAACAGCAAACTAAGCGACTACTACAGCTTCAAGCAGAATGGATTTTCTGTACGTTGCCTCCGTGATTGATCGTAAGTAAATTATTGATCTGGTATGAGTTATCCCGATTTCAACATCCACAGTTATTTATCGTCGCCAAACATCGACTCGATGTTGTGAAATTTGATGTTGTAGTCCTTTATGGCTTCCCGTATCACCTTGTGTGCATCTTCCACACCATAGGTATGGGTGATTTCTGCATTGTGTTTTTCGGCTCCGGGCATGTCTTTATAGGTAAGGAAATAATGTCGCAAGCGTTCTACTACCATCTCCGGCAGGTCGGTAATCTCTTTGTATTGAGCATAAACGGCATCATTATACAAAACCGCGATAATCTTGTCGTCGGCTTCATTGCCATCAATCATTCTAAATCCACCCAACGGCCGGGCACGCACGATAATATTGCCATGAGAGATGGTTTTTTCAGTTAAAATACAAATGTCGAGCGGATCGCAGTCGCCAACAATATCCAGCCTTCCCGTGGCCTCCTGACTTAGTTGAGCCACATTTTTGGCACAATAGGTTTGGGGGATGAATCCGTACAACGCAGGAATGACATTGGAAAATTTTTGTGGCCGGTCGATGCGCAAATACCCACTGGCTTTGTCCACTTCATATTTTACGGTATCGGTAGGAACCATCTCGATAAACGACATAATGATTTCGGGAGCCTCGTCGCCAACATCTATTCCATGCCAGGGATGCGATTTATAACGAAGTCCCATCAATCGACCAATCTGGTCCATAATATTGCTTTTCATGTGATCAGTTTTTTATTCGTAAAATCTGCGCTTCATGCGCCTTTGTTAAAAGTATAAGAAACGCGCGCTAAAAATACTTGATTTTTTGTTTGTCCACGAAAAACCTGACAAAGAATAAAAACATAGCTCCCATTCAAAGTTTGTGTATTTGAAAAAAGATACTCCTTGCGAATTTGATAACACAAAATACCTTAACTTTGATCAAAATCTGGCCATCGAGCTTATGGGAGTAGCCCGGCTAGCCTGCATGGGAAAGCTGCGATGTAGTCCAACTATACATGATCAATAATTATAACACCAATAGCATGAGTGCATCATTAAAAAATTTACAGAGTTGGAAATCTCTTGAAAATCACTATGAATCCATTCGGAATAAGACCATCAAATCCTTGTTTTCGGAAGACCCGAACAGACTCAATCATTTCTTAATTAACGAGTTGGGAATCTACTTCGATTTTTCAAAACACAGAATAACCCGGGAAACCCTTGCGCTGCTCACCCACCTGCTCGATGAAAGAAACTTCGACAAAAAACGACAGGCCATGTTTGCGGGCGAAAAAATCAACCTCACCGAAAACAGGGCCGTACTGCACACTGCCTTGCGGGCCCCAAAGGGAGCCTCCATCATGGTGGATGGCAAAAATGTAGTCCCCGATGTGCATGCGGTGTTGGATGAAATGGCTGAATTTTCTGACAAGATCAGAAGTGGAACCTGGAAAGGACATACAGGAAAACCCATAAAAACAGTGGTGAATATCGGCATTGGCGGCTCCGACCTGGGTCCGGTAATGGCTTACGAAGCCCTCAAACATTACAGTCAACGCAACCTCACCTTTAAGTTTGTATCCAACGTGGATGGCAGCGATTTTGCCGAAGCAGTGGTGGGATTAAATGCCGACGAAACCCTGTTCATCATCTCTTCCAAAACCTTTACCACCCTCGAAACCATGGCCAATGCTCAAACAGCTCGTACCTGGTTAATCAATGAACTGGGTGATGAGAAAGCCGTTACACGACATTTTGTGGCTGTTTCAACCAACGAAAAAGCAGTGGTGGCTTTTGGCATCGACCCCAACAATATATTTGGTTTTTGGGACTGGGTAGGTGGCCGTTATTCAATGAGTTCGGCCATCGGATTGAGTACCATGATCGCCATTGGTCCCGAAAATTACCATAAAATGCTTGCAGGACTTCACCAAATGGATGAACATTTCCGCACGGCTCCCCTTGCCCAAAATATGCCTGTGGTGATGGCGCTTCTGGGCGTGTGGTACAACAATTTCTTTGGGTGCGAAACCCAGGCTGTTTATCCCTACGACCGGTATTTACATCGCTTTCCTGCTTATTTACAACAACTTACCATGGAAAGTACAGGCAAACATGTTACCTTGAGTGGTGAAAATACCGATTATCAAACCGGTACCATTTATTGGGGTGAGCCCGGAACCAACGGCCAACATTCGTTTTACCAACTGGTACATCAAGGCACCAAACTGATTCCTGTGGATTTTATCGGCTTCAAAAAATCCCTCAACAACCTCCCACCCCATCAGGACTACCTCATAGCCAACATGATTGCTCAGGGCGAAGCACTGGCCTTTGGAAAAACCGAGGAACAGGTGAAAGCAGAAGGCGTGTCTCCCGAATTGGTTCCCCACAAGGTTTTTGAAGGGAACCGCCCCTCCTCCACTTTCTTTTTAGATGAAGTGAGTCCGGAGAATCTCGGAAAACTGGTGGCGCTATACGAACATGCGGTATTCGTTCAGGGAGTTATTTGGGACATCAACCCTTACGACCAAATGGGAGTTGAATTGGGTAAAGTGCTGGCACAAAATATTATCCCCGAACTGCAACATACTGACAAACCCTTGCATCACGATAGTTCTACCGATGCATTAATCGAATACTACAGAAGCCAATCATCATCGTGATGACCTAATTTTATTTATAACCGCTGTTCATACAGTCGATAATTACCCATTGAGCCATGACTGAACTTAACAACCACCTGTACAAAAAGTTATTGAATCTTTCAACACAAGCAATGGCACTTACCGACAGGGAGGGGTACATACATTATGTCAATCGTGCCTGCACGGATTTATTCGACTTTACCGATGAGGAAATGATCGGGAAACGGTTTATCGACCTGCTCAGAAAGGAGGATGAACAGCCTTACCAAGCCCTTTACCACCGATTGTTCACCGAACCTGCAAACAACAACTCTCTGGAATTGGATTTGGAAACCGCCAAAGGAAAAACTTGTTCGGTAGTTGCGCGTTTCGATTTTATGGAGGAAAACGACCAAAAATCGGCGATGATCTCCATTTTTGAAGACAATACTGAAAAAAATAAAATCCTACGGAATCTTGAAATAAACAATGAAAGTTACCGAAAAGCACAAAAACTTGGTAATGTGGGCAATTGGGAATACCATTTACAAACCAACGAAATATGGGGTTCGGATCAGGCCAAACGCATTTATGGTTTTGACCCGGAAACAGACCTTTTTACACTGGAAGAAGTTGAAACCTGTATTATAGAAAGGGAAAGGGTACACCAGGCGCTCGTTGATTTGGTTGAAAAAAACAAACCCTATCAACTGGAGTTTGAGATCATTCCGAAGGATAGCAAAAAAAAACGAACCATTGTTTCTCAAGCTATTTTGGAACATGATGACCATGGCAAGCCGCTAAAAATCACAGGAGTAATACACGACGTAACCGATCAAAAGGAAGCCGAACAAAAGCTGGCAAAACAACAATATTATCTCGAAAAAGCTCAGGAACTGGGCAAAATTGGCACCTGGGATGTTAACCTGGAAAATAACGAGCTTACCTGGACTGATATGACTTACCATATCTTTGGAATTCAGCCCGGCTCACCTATGAACCTTGAAAAGTTTATAAGTTATATTCACCCCGAAGAGCGAGATATCGTGATTACCAAATGGAACGAGGCACTCCACGGGAAACCTTACGACATTGAACATCGTATCCTGGTAAATAACGAAGTGAAATGGGTTCGTGAAAAAGCTAACATTCAATTCGATGCACAAAATCATCCCATCTCGGCAATTGGTTTTGTTCAGGACATCAGCTATCGTAAATATGCACAATTGGAACTTGCTGAGAAAGAAGAACAGTACCGTACCCTACTGGAAAATATTGGTGCCGGTGTTGGGTATTACGACCTGGACGGACGGGTGATATTGTTCAACAAGCGAGCCGCTCAAAATTTGGGAGGGATTCCCTCAGACTTTGAAAACAAATCCCTGACCGAGATGTTTGGAGAAGAATATGGCCAAATTTATCTCAACAGAATCCATGAAGCATGCAAAACCAATGAACTTACCGAATATATCGATCCATTTACCATCAAGGACAAAACAACCTGGTTTAATTCCATTTACAGTAAAATACACAATGCCTCGGGTGAGGTGATTGGCGTGCAGATTATCTCCCACGATGTTACCAAAATAAAAGAAACCGAAGAAGCATTAAGAAAAAGTGAAGAACGTATGGCCCTAATCATCAAAGGTACCAACGAAGCGCCCTGGGATTGGGATATGGCCGAAAAACAAATTTACTATTCGCCCCAATGGTGGAAACAAATAGGATATCAACCCAACGAACTCCCTGCCGACGACCAATTGTGGTATCAACTCACCCATCCCGAGGACAAACCAAGGATTGACGAACAGTTGGCAAGCGCCGCCAATTCGGACATGGAATCCTATGAAATCGAGTTTAGGATGAAACACAAGGACGGTCACTATGTTCCGGTTTTTTCGAGAGGCATCATTTTAAGGGATGAACAAGGAAATATCCAACGGTTGGCAGGTTCCAACATGGATTTAACCGAACAAAAAAAAGCCCAGGCAGAAATCTTTAATGCCAAAGAAAAAGCTGAAAGATATCTGGACATGGCGGGTAACATGTTTGTGTCGCTCGACACCCGAGGTAGCATTGTCCTTCTAAACAAAAAAGCGCTGGAAATTCTTGAATACCAAAGCGACGAATTAATTGGACAAAATTGGTTTAAAACTTGCATTCCTGCTCAGCTGACAGATAGGGTAAAAGAAACGTTCAAGCACTTGGTGAACGGCAATCACAAGGAATTCAAATATTATGAAAACGAAATAGTTAGCAAATCCGGAACTTTGAAGACCATCGCCTGGCACAATTCATATCTGCACACACCCGCCGGCGAAATAGAATACCTGTTGAGTTCAGGGATAGACATCACAGACATCAAAAAGACACAATCCGAACTGCGCGAAAGTCAGGAACGATTCAATTTGGCCATGCAGGCATCCAAGGATGGCATATTCGACTGGAACCTGATTACCAACGAAATATATTACTCTCCCGGGTGGAAAAGCATGTTGGGCTATGCCTACGATGAAGTTCCCAACGATTTTGCCATTTGGGAAACAAACACCCATCCCGACGACTTAAAACGGTCATGGGAAATGCAACGAAGGGTGGTAAACCGCGAGATCGATCGTTTTGAAATGGAATTCAGGATGCTTCATAAAGATGGACATTGGGTGGACATACTGTCCAGGGCTGAGGCGGTTTTTGATGAGCAGGGCACAGCCATCCGGATGGTGGGTACCCATGTAGATATCAGTGCCATGAAAAAAGTGGAAAAAGAACTGATTGAAGCCAAATTGCGAGCCGAAGAAAGCGATCAACTCAAATCTGCCTTTCTGGCCAATATGAGCCACGAAATCAGAACCCCCATGAATGGAATTTTAGGCTTCACCAGTTTACTTAAAGAGCCAGACCTGGAAGGTGAAACCCAACAACATTATATCGAAATCATCCAAAAAAGCGGCCAGCGCATGTTGGATACCGTTAACGACCTTATCGACATATCCCGAATTGAAACGGGACAAGTGGACATATCAAGGGTCAGGGTGAACGTGGATGCTGAATTGGACACCCTGCACACGTTTTTCAAGGAAGAAGCACAGAAAAAAGGTCTGCGCCTTTTGTTGGCCAAAAAATCAACGCCCTACCCCATTTTTATACAAACCGACCTGAACAAATTCAATTCCATCCTTAGCAACCTCATAAAAAACGCCATCAAATATACCCATTCGGGAAGCATTTCCGTTGGATACACACTTGTCAACGATGCCCTGCAATTCTTTGTAAGTGATACAGGAATCGGTATACCATTGAACAGACAAAAAGCTGTCTTCGAACGCTTTGTACAAGCCGACATCCACGACACCAAAGTTTTTGAAGGAGCAGGATTGGGCCTGGCCATCACCAAAGCTTACGTGGAAATGTTGGGAGGAAAAATATGGCTTAATTCTGTTGAAAATCAGGGTTCTCACTTTTATTTTACCCTTCCTTACGAAACTGCCGAAACAGAAAAAAAGGAACCTTACGTCTCTCCTTCGGTCAGTCCCGGGTCGCAACCCATAAAAAAACTTAATATTCTTGTGGCAGAAGACGACGAAGTAAGCTATATGCACCTGAAAATTCTGTTGGAAGAATTTGCCACCTCCATTGTCCAAGTGCGTACAGGAACAGCGGCAGTTGAATATTGCAAAACGCATCCCGAAACCCATTTGATCATGATGGACATAAAAATGCCTGAAATGAACGGTTACGAAGCTACTCAGGAGATTAGGACATTTAACACCACCATCCCAATCATTGCCCAAACGGCCTATGCCCTAACCGGCGACCGCGAAAAAGCCTTAAACGCAGGATGTACAAATTATATTACCAAACCCATCGACAAAGCTGAACTCTTGGCCATAATACATTCCATATTTAATTTAAAATCTTGATGAAGGCTCCAACCCCAGAAAACTTGATGGCAGAAAACCTGCGACTCAAAGCCCGCGTTGCAGCACTGGAAAAAATAGAGTTGGCCTACCAAAACACGGAAAAGGAGTTACGAAAAAGTGAGGAAAAGTTCAGAACCATCTTCGAAAACACAGGCACTGCCAGTTGCATAATTGAAGAAGATGCCACCATAGCCAATGCCAACGCACGGTTCGCGCAAATAAGTGGATATACCATCGAGGAGCTCGTGGGTAAAAAATCATGGACCGAATTTGTGGTGGAGGAAGACCTCGACCGCATGTTGACACAACACCGTTTGCGCCGGTTGTCGCGGGACGTAGCCCTGCGAAGCTACGAATTTAGGTTTTTGAAAAAGAATAAAGAAGTAAGAAACATGCTGCTGGTAATCGACATGATTCCCAACACCAATCAAAGCATTGCCTCATTGCTCGACATCACCGAGCGCAAGAAGTTGGAAGTGGAAACCCAGGAAAGCAGGCTGCGGTTCAAAGCCCTGTTCGATCAGGCAGCCGATGGCATACTCGTAGGTATCAGCAATGGTGAAATAATTGAAGCCAACAAAAGCATGTGCAAACTTACGGGGTACGCCGAGCACGAGTTGGTGGGAACCAACATCCAATCGCTTTTTGCAGCCGACGAACTGATAGCCAAGCCATTGGAATACAATTTGGTAAAAAAAGGCCAGCGGGTTATCAAGGAGAGGAGCATTGTTGACAAAACAGGAAAGGTGATCCCCGTGGAAATGAGCACCAAAATCCTCGACGATGGAAGGATGCAAGCACTTTTCAGAGATATTACCCAACGAAAAAAAGCAGAAGAAGAATTAATCATAGCCAAAGAAAAAGCAGAAGAAAGCGATCGGTTGAAATCTGCATTTCTCGCCAACATGGGTCATGAAATACGCACACCCATGAACAGCATTCTGGGTTTTGCCAACCTGTTGTCATCCTCCACCATCAGCATCGAAAAACAAAAAAAGTATGTGGAGGTCATAAAAAAAAGTGGTCGACGCATGCTCAAAACCGTGAACGACCTCATCGATATCTCACGCATCGAAACAGGTCAAGTGGAAGTGGTAACGGCTCCCCTTAATGTGAACGATGAAATAACCACGCTCGTGGAAATATTTGAGCCTGAAGCCAATAAAAAAGGAATTGAACTGATTATAAAGCAATTACTACCAGGCACACGCTCCCATATCATCGCTGATCAGGTAAAACTTAACTCCATACTCACCAACCTCATTATCAACGCCATAAAATACAGCGACCGGGGGTTCATCAAAATAGGATGCCAGAAAAAAGACCAATGGCTTGAGTTTGAAATAAAGGACACCGGAATCGGTATTCCCCAATCACGACAACAAGCCATTTTCAATCGCTTTGAGCAAGCCGACATCGAAGACCGACGCGCCCTCGAGGGTTCGGGATTGGGTTTGGCCATTTCAAAAGCCTATGTGGAAATGCTTGGTGGAAAAATCTGGCTGGAATCTGAAGAAAATAAAGGCTCGACATTTTATTTTACGATCCCGTATAAATCGTAAGAGCAAAGGTGAAACTAGAAAAATTTCCGGCAATCTAACCCCAAAAACAATAAACAGCGAATATACTTTTTCAAAAATTCATCCGAAAAACACTGTAAACAAACAACTTTCATTGTTCGTATGTTTTTTTCGTTTACAAAACGGAGATGGTTAACAATTGGAATAACTTCAAGCGTGGACGCTTGAAGCAGGCAGATGGATCCCACTGAATTCCGCTTCAAGCGTCCACGCTTGAAGTAAGACTCTCTCCGCTTGAAGCAAAGCACCGGAAACCAAACAAAAAGCCGACCCCCTCAAGAGCCGGCTTCCAAAAAAAAAAAATATCCTATCCCTTATAAAAAGGTGGGCGGGTAACAATGGCCTTGGTTGGCTTGTTACGAATCATGATATAAATCTCCGAGCCATCCTTCCAGTAAGGTTTGGTAACGTAAGCCATACCAATACCCTTTTTCAACATGGGGGACATGGTTCCCGAGGTAACATGTCCGATTTTATTGCCCTCAGCATCCACCACATCGTAATGATGACGCGGAATGGCGCGGTCTTCCATGACAAAACCCTTTAGGCGAAACTCTACGCCGTTATCCTTTTGCGACTCAAAGAGGGGTCTGTCGATAAAATCATTACCGTCAACAAATTTGGTTATCCAACCCAATCCGGCCGCAATGGGTGAAGTAGTGTCGTCAATATCATTGCCATACAGGTTAAAACCCGACTCTAAACGCAGTGTATCTCTGGCACCCAGTCCAATGGGCTTAATTCCAAAGGCTTCACCGGCTTTCAACACCTCCTTGTATATCTTGACGGCATCCTCGTTTTTCATATAAATTTCGCAACCACCTGAACCTGTGTAGCCTGTGGTAGAAAAAATCACATCCTTCACTCCCGCAAATTCCAACACCTTAAATGTATAGTATTCCATGTCTTCCACCGGGATTTCGGTAAGTGCCTGCATGGCCTTTAAAGCCAGCGGACCCTGAACCGCCAATTGCGAATACTCATCGCTTACATTGGTCAGTTGGGCTCCCATGGTGTTTTGTGCGCTCACGTGAGCAAAATCCTTGTCGATATTGGAGGCATTCACCACCAACAAGTATTTTTCGGCATGAAAACGATACACCAGCAAATCATCAACAATGCCACCTTTTCCGTTGGGAAAACAGCTGTATTGCACTTTTCCGTCAAACAAGGCCGCCACATCATTGGTGGTTACTTTCTGAACCAACTCGAACGCCTTAGGTCCTTCCACCCAAAATTCGCCCATATGCGAAACATCAAATACACCCAATTTCTCTCTAACGGTTTCATGCTCAATATTGATTCCCTCAAACTGAACGGGCATGTCGAATCCTACGAATTCTACCATTTTGGCACCCATCTCACGGTGCATGGCATTCAAAGCTGTTTTTTTCATGACAATGTGGTTAATTTTAAGGCTGCAAAATTACGGAATTGATTCAGAACATGAACGGGTTTATTGTGAAAACATTCACAAAAATCCACCAAACCAATTCTGCATCAACCAAATTTCAGGTTTTATTGCCTGAAGGATGGATTTTTAAACAAACATTTTTACCTTTACTGCCCAATAATTGAAAATGAAAAAGATTTTGCCCCATGTCTTAAAAAAAACAACTTACCATGAAAAATCAATTTATTCTCTTAGTACTGATTAGTTTAATATTGACAACCGCTTGTATGCAAGAAAAACAGCACACCAACATCAAATATCCGGTAGCTAAAAAAGTAGATAGCGTGGATGTATATTTTGGTCATGAAGTGGCCGACCCCTACCGCTGGCTCGAAGACGATAATTCTGCTGAAACTGCCGAATGGGTTGCCGCCGAAAACACCATTACTCAAGACTACCTTGCCACCATTCCCTTTCGGGAAGACCTGAGAAAACGCCTGACCGATATCTGGAACTACCCCAAATATGGTGTACCCTTCAAAAAAGGTGACAATTATTTCTATTTTAAAAATGACGGTATTCAAAACCAAAGTGTACTCTATATTCAATCGAATATCGATGCACCTGCGGAAACGTTGCTCGACCCCAACAAACTTTCGGAAGATGGCACCGTGGCACTGGCATCCATGGGCATCAGCAAAGATGGTAAATACCTGGCTTACAGTATTGCCAGGGCTGGATCCGACTGGAACGAGATTTTTGTGATGGAAATTGCCTCACGGAAAATCCTCGACGACCACATCCAATGGGTGAAATTTTCGGGTGTTTCCTGGAAAGGAAATGGATTTTACTATTCAGGATATGAAAAACCTACTGAGGGAGAGGAACTTAAAGGACAAAACAGATTCCACAAAGTATTCTATCATGTACTAGGAACAAATCAGGATGCCGATCAACTCATCTTTGAAGACAAGAATCAACCTTTGAGAACATTTTACGGATATACCACCGAAGACGAAACTTTTTTGCTCATCAGCGAATCGGAAAGCACCAGCGGAAACAGTTTGTATGCCGCTAAGCTCGAAGGCACGAAAAAACCACAATTCACCAAAATTGCCGAAGGCTTCGACTACGACTATAATGTGGTGGACAATATCGGCGACAAATTGCTGATCATGACCAACTTTGAGGCGCCCATGCAAAAACTCATCACCACCCAATACAACAACACCGATCAGAAAAAATGGGAAACCATCATTCCTGAAAAAGAACAAGTTTTGCAAGGTGCGGCATTGGTTGGCGACCAACTTTTCACCCAATACCTCGAAGATGCCCAAAGCAAGGCTTACTTTTACACCTTGAGCGGAGAACTTGTTCGCGAAATGGAACTGCCCGCACCAGGAACACTAAGTGGTTTCAACGGTGAAAAAGGCGAAACAACCGCATTTTACGGATTCACCTCCTTCACCTTTCCCTCCAGTGTTTACGAATACGATTTAACCACCGGCAGCTCAAAACTCATGCATACTTCTGAAGTTGATTTCGACCCCAACTTGTATCAAACCGAGCAGGTGTTTTTCTCCAGCAAAGACGGCACAAGGGTTCCCATGTTCATTGTGAGCAAGAAAAACTTGAACCTGAACAACGACAATCCGGTCCTTTTATATGGCTATGGTGGTTTCAACATCAGCCTGACCCCCAGCTTCAGCATCAGCAGAGCTGCTTTTTTGGAACAAGGCGGTGTTTACGTGATGGTAAATCTGCGCGGTGGCGGTGAATACGGAGAAGAATGGCATAAACAAGGTACCCTTATGAACAAACAAAATGTGTTCGACGACTTTATCTATGCCGCCAAATATTTGATTAAAAACAAATACACCTCCCCCGAAAAACTGGCCATGGCCGGAGGCTCCAACGGTGGTCTGCTTATTGGTGCGGTCATGACCCAAGAGCCAGACCTGTTTCAGGTGGCCATTCCCATGGTGGGCGTACTCGATATGTTGCGCTACCACAATTTCACCATTGGCTGGGCATGGGCATCCGACTACGGTCGCAGCGACGACAGTGAAGAAATGTTCAACTATCTGTACAGCTATTCTCCACTCCACAACATTAAAACCGGGGTTGATTATCCTGCTACCCTGGCCATCACTGCCGATCACGACGACCGCGTAGTTCCTGCTCACACTTTCAAGTTTATGGCCACACTGCAAGCCAAAGACAAGGGCAAAAATCCCATACTCGTTCGCATTGAAACCAAAGCCGGACACGGGGCAGGCAAACCTACTTCAAAGCAAATTGATGAAGCTACGGATATGTATAGCTTTATTATGTATAATTTGGGGATGCATCCTATATATAAGTAACTTAACAATTTCTTAACATTGAGTGCCCCAAAGACATAATTGAATTCAATACTCTTGCATCACATTTCGTAAAGGATCGACTATGGAAACATTTTATTTGGTTATTGTTGTTCTGCTGTTTGTACTGGCAGCATCAGACTTAATTGTTGGGGTAAGTAACGATGCCGTAAATTTCTTAAATTCGGCCATAGGTGCCAAAGTAGCTCCCTTTAAAATCATCATGCTCATTGCCGGTCTTGGTGTTTTAGTGGGTAGTGCTTTTTCGTCAGGCATGATGGAAGTGGCGCGAAAGGGGATCTTTAATCCCGGTGAGTTTTATTTTTCGGAAATCATGCTTATTTTCCTCGCAGTGATGGTAACCGATGTGATTTTACTCGATGCATACAATACCATCGGCCTACCTACTTCAACCACTGTTTCTATTGTGTTTGAATTACTTGGCGCTTCGGTTGGAATGGCCACAATTAAAATTATCAGTAGTGAAGACATCAACAACCTAAGTCAGTTTATCAACTCTTCCAAAGCATTGGCCATTATTTCCGGAATACTTGTTTCGGTGGTCATTGCCTTCTCAGTGGGGGCTGTAATACAATACCTTATACGTATTGCTTTTTCGTTCAACTATAAAAAACGGATGAAATATTTTGGCGCCATCTGGGGTGGAATTGCTTTTACGGCACTTACTTATTTTATCCTGATCAAAGGAGCCAAAGGAGCATCATTTATGTCGGAAGAAACCGTGGACTATTTCCAACATAACGCCTCCATGATCATGCTCGGAAGTTTTGTGGGTTGGACCATCTTGTTACAATTGCTTTATATCCTTTTTAAATTTGATGTCCTCAAGGTAATTGTGTTGGTTGGCACCTTTTCACTTGCCATGGCTTTCGCCGGAAACGACCTGGTGAATTTTATCGGCGTTCCCTTGGCAGGTTATAGCTCATGGCAAATATTTAACGGAGCCGAAGGTGGGATGGCCAACGATTTTCTGATGACAAGTTTGGCCGGAAAAGTACACACGCCCATCATGTTTCTCATCGGGGCGGGAATTGTTATGGTGATAACACTGTTTACCTCCAAGAAAGCCAAAAGCGTGGTCAAAACCTCCCTCGACCTGAGCCGTCAGGAAGAAGGCGATGAGCGTTTTAAGCCCAATTGGTTTTCTAAAGCAGTGGTTAGATCCTCCATGAGTGCCAACAACACTATCCGGAGGGTTCTGCCCAACAGCTTTATTAACTTCATTGAAAGGCAGTTTGAACCCGTCAAAGAAAAGATAGTTGATCGTGATCCTCCGGCATTCGACATGATTAGAGCTTCGGTAAACCTAACTGTTGCCAGTGTGCTTATAGCTCTCGGCACATCACTAAAACTACCTCTTTCAACCACCTATGTCACATTCATGGTCGCCATGGGAACCTCACTTTCGGATAAAGCCTGGGACCGTGAAAGTGCAGTTTATAGAATTTCAGGTGTAGTTACCGTTATTGGTGGCTGGTTTCTAACGGCCATCAGTGCATTCACCTTGGCATTTATTGTGGTGTACATCTTTTTTTATGGTCAGATATGGGGAATTGGCGCCATGGTTCTCGTGGTGCTATACCTGATCTACAAATCGCATGCTTATCATAAGAAAAGTGAAGCCAACGCAGGAATCGACACCAAAGAGGTTCAGGAAATGAATGACGAAAACATCGGTGAAAAAACGGTAAAAACTGTCATTAAAAACCTGAAAAAGATTTCACAGGCAACTACTGGAATCGTTGAGGGAATAGAGAAAGAAGACCGCAAATTACTCCGAAAAATTCAGCGCGATCTGGATGCCACTACGGCTAAAACCAAATACCTCAAAGACCACATTACAGTCATTGTGGATAAGCTGAAAAAAGATTCCACGGATACGGCCTATTACTTTGTACAGGTACTCGACTACATGCGCGAAATGCTACACGCCATCACCTACATCAACCGACCGGCCATTGAGCATATCGAGAATAACCACAAACCTTTCAATCCGGAACAAATAGCCGAATTAAAACAACTACAAACTGTTCTCACTAAATTTTTAACACTGATCATTTCCAGCATCGAAGCACGTGATTTTACTAAACAGGAAGAAATACAAAGTATCCTTTATCAATATCAACACTTGATTGAGAAATGTAATAAAAATCAAATCAACCGAATAAAAAGCGCAACCTCAGGAACTAAAAACAGCATCCTGTTTTTGAACATCCTCAACGAAAGCAAACATTTGGCCTTGATGGGATTTAATCTTTACAAATCACAACGCGACTTCGTAACACTTAATAAATAGTAGAGCTGAAAAGAGGCCGCTCATATGAGCGGCCTCTTATTTTTATCGCCCTTGTTTGAGCAAAGTTGTAAGGAGTTTTAAGAGTGACTTAAATGAACTTAAGTGACTAAAGCAATTATGGTTAACCATTTCTTTTATGGACCATTTTCCAAAGCAAGCATATTGTAAAAACACCAAATGGCGAACACCAATTTATGAATTCCGAAGTTGGTGTGATCGCCCAATTCGACATTCAACCTTTTATTCCGGTCACAAACCTGAGCTTTCCGCGCAAATCATGCTTCAATTCCGTTTTGATAAAACCATGCTGCCCAAGCAAATTCAACATCTCCTCACCCAACTGTTCGTTTATCTCAAAATAAATCCTGCCTCCGGCTTTCAAATACATGGCTGCTTGCTTAAGTATCCCTTCATAAAAAACCAATGGTGTATCGTCATCCACAAAAAGCGCCACATGAGGCTCATTTTCCAACACATTGGCCTGCATCAACGCTTGCTCGCTCAGCATCACGTATGGCGGATTGCTGACAATCACATCCAATTGCTTTTCAATAGGCAGGGTGTCATTGCACATATCTGCTTCAAAAAAATCAACCTCCAACCCATTGATTCGAGCATTTTCACCAGCCACTTCCAGTGCAGAGGTACTTTTGTCGTAAGCCAATACATCGGCATTTGGTCGATGCTTTTTCACGGTAAGGGCAATACATCCACTTCCCGTTCCTGCATCCAGAAGCGTAAGCTGTTCTCCTGTTTCCCGAGTCAGTATCCAATCCACTAGTTCTTCAGTTTCAGGACGCGGAATAAGCACTTCCTGACTTACCTTAAGTTCCAAATCAAGGAAGTGTACTTTTCCTAGTATATACTGCACAGGACGGTAGTTTTTCAAGTCTTTAACAGCCCAATGCAATTTGAGCATCTCCGATTCACTCAATCGCCAACCAGGGTTCACGGCCAGTTGGGTTTTGGTGGCACCGAAAAAATCCTCTACGAGCCAATGTATTAGCTGGTCAGACTCATCACGACCAAATTGCGGAATAAGCGTTTCCACATACATGACCATCATATTTTTCAGCAGGTTGTCTTTAAATTTCATCTGGCAAAGGACTGAAAATTCTCTGAAACTTATTCAAAATACCTTAATTTCGCTCCCGGAAATACCAAAAGCAGTAATACATGGGGGTTCAAATTATTTTAACCGGAAAACAAAATACCGGCAAAACAACGCGTTTGCTGCACCTGTATGAAGAAATGAAAAAAAATAAGGCAAGCATAACTGGGTTTGCAGCCCCCGGAGTATGGCACAATGAAGTAAAAACAGGTTTTAATTTACGCGACCTGTCCTCTGGCAGAGACCTTCCTCTGGCAAGCATTTTTCAACAAGAAGGTTATATACCTTTTGGTCATTTTTTTTTCAACCCAAAGGCCATCCAAGCAGGAAACACCATCCTGAAACAAACCTTCAACCTGAATGGTGGTGTTGTGTTTGTAGATGAAATCGGGAAATTTGAGCTGGAAGGTTCACTTTGGCATGATGCCTATCTTCAACTCACAAAACGCCGGAATTTAACGGTATTAACCGTTGTCCGCGAGTCGTTGGTGACGAAAATCATCGAAAAATTTAATCTAACAAACATCAAAATATTTTCACCGGATACGCCGGATAACACCATTGTTAACAAATTGTTAAGTCTGTAAGCTGTGTCGAAAACAGCAACGAACCTTTAACCAATTTCAGTGAAATCGTGCTAAAAATGACCAACGTATAAAAATTATCCTAACTTTACAGGATAATTAAAAGCTCGTTATCCATCAGCCAAACCAGGATTTTATGTTTCACAACGAACGAAAGAGAATGAAGACAACACTTCGCGCAAAATTGTTGGCTTATATTCTCACTCCTACCATCCTTATTTTTTCAGCCACACTCGCCCATATTATACTAAAAAGTAAAAACATGGCCGTTGAGAAATCCATATCTTATGTGGATGCCACTGCCCGTGAATCGTCCAACATTATCAAAGGCAAATTGGATAGCGACATGGCCACACTTCGCACCGTTGCTACAGTTTATCAAAATTACCCCGAAGCCAACGATAACAGAAAAGAAACCGTATTTGACCCCATCCTCGAAAAAGTCCTGCTCGAGAACCCTCAGTTTATTTCAGTTTGGGCAAGTTGGGAATTTAGTGCCATCCTCGACGATTATGGGCTGGAAAATGGCAGAAAACGTATCACCTACCTGAACGAACTCAATGGGGTGCGCAAAACCGTCGAACTTCTGGAAACCGACGGGAAAGCTACAGGCGGAGTATATTACAATCTAAAGGCCAATCCTCGCGAATTTATGACCGAACCTTATTATTTTTCCTATCAAGGTCAGGAGAACGTGCAATTTTTAGAAACCAGTGCTTGTATTCCTGTATTGATTGACGACAAATTTGCCGGATTGGTGGGAGCAGATATTCAAATCGGTCGGTTTTACAATTTAATCACCGACATCAAACCCTTCGAGGGCAGTCAAACCATCATGATTTCCAACGTCGGCACCATCATTGCCTGTGCGGATGCACAATACGAAAACACCAGTATTGCCAACCTGCCCTTGGTAAAAGCGGCTAACCTGAATGTTCTTGATAGTCTAAACTTGGGTAAGGCCTTTAGCTTCAGAGATGTTTCCAATCCAAAAGAGCCCAATTACATTTCCTTTGTTCCGTTTCACATCGGACATTTCGACAGCCTTTGGTACATTGCCATTGTTGTCCCCGAAACCACTATCCTAAAAGAAGTAAACTATAATGTATGGATTTCTGTACTCACCGGACTTTTGGGCATATTAATTCTGGCTTTCATCATTTGGTTGGTTGCAAAAAAAATTACCACCCCGCTCAAGAACACTACCCATGAATTAAATGTATTGTCAACCGGAGCCATCGATCAGGTAAATGAAATCAAGATTACCACCCACGATGAACTGTCGGAAATGGGTGAAGCCATGAACAAACTCGTGGAATCCATGAAAAAAAGTGCCGAATTTGCCCGGGGTATTGGTCATGGCAATTACAATTCGATTTTCAACGCACTAGGCGAGCGCGACATCCTCGGAAATGCTTTGTTGCAAATGCGTACCAACTTAATTAAGCTTCGCAACGAAAACCATGAAAACCAATGGAAACAAGAGGCCATAGTCCAGATTGGAGAATTGCTGCAGGGCGAAAAAACCGCCAGCGATCTGGGCAATCAGGTATTATCCAAATTGGCAGGAATATTAAATGCGCAAATCGGCGCCATTTTTATTGAGGAAAACGACTCCTACAAATTGATCAGTTCCTATGCATATTTCAATCGAAAATCAGGAACTAACCAGTTTAAACTCGGGGAAGGACTTGTGGGTCAGGCTGCATTGGAAATGAACATGATCACCTATGATCAAATTCCGGAAGACTATATCCTAATCAAATCAGGTCTGGGTGAAACAAAACCCAAACATATTCTGGTAGCACCACTTATTTTTAAGAAAAAAACCATAGCCGTACTCGAAATCGCAAGCACTGAACAATTTACCGAAAACAAGCTCGATTTAGTCAGTCAGATTTCTGAAAACCTGGCCATTGCATTTAACAGTATCAAGGTAAATACAGAACTAAAAATTCTTTTGAACAAAACTCAGGAACAAGCCGAAGAATTAAGGGCACAACAGGAGGAACTCCTTGAAGCCAACAGAGTGCTTGAAGAAAAAACAGGTGCATTGCGTGTGTCGGAAGAAGAATTGCAGCAACAACAGGAAGAATTGCGTGTTACCAACGAAGAACTAACCGAAAAAACTCGATCCTTGGAACAACAAAAGGCTGATGTCACAGAAAAAAACCTGGCACTCGAAAATGCACGCAACGATCTGGAACGCAAAGCCAAAGAGTTGGCCATCGCCAGTAAGTATAAAAGTGAATTTTTGGCCAACATGTCGCATGAACTACGCACACCCCTCAACAGTCTGTTGATTCTGTCGGACAACCTGGCTGAAAACAAAGACAAAAACCTTACACCAGATCAGGTAGAGTCGGCTCAAATCATCTACAAAAGTGGTTCAGACCTGCTTCACATGATTAACGACATCCTGGATTTAAGCAAAATAGAATCAGGTAAAATGACCCTCAACATTGAGCCGGTCAACATCAACGAAATTTCAAATACTATTTTCCACTATTTTAAACATGTTACACAACAAAAAGGTCTCGAGTTTAAAATTGACATTGATGAAGACCTGCCTCCCAAAATTGACACCGACCAACAAAAGGTTGAGCAGATTCTCAAAAATTTCATGTCGAATGCCATCAAGTTTACAGCCAAAGGCGCTGTAGAACTGCGTTTTAGTTTTCCCGACAAGGACACCAAGCTGCGAACCGAAGGACTTACCCTTAAAAATACGATGGCCATATCGGTTACCGATTCAGGTATTGGCATTGCCGAAGACAAACAAATGGAGATATTCGAAGCCTTCAAACAAGCAGATGGAAGCATTTCGCGCAAATTTGGAGGTACAGGACTGGGGCTCTCTATTTCTCGTGAATTGGGGAAACTCCTCGGAGGTGAAATCCAACTTAAAAGCACCCACGGCATCGGCTCTACCTTTACCTTCTATCTTCCCTTTGATGCTCCTGAACAAGCCGATGAATCCACTGACAAGAAGGCTCCGCAACAAAAGATCGAAGATGATCGCACCAAAATTGTCAAATCCGAAATTTCGACAAGCAGGGAAATACCGGACATGCCCCTGATCGCCCACGACTATATCACCGATGACATAGACAATTGGAAACCGGGCGACAAGGTGATCATCGTTATTGAAGACGATGCCAATTTTGCAAAAATTCTTGTTCAGCAATGTCACGACAAAGGTTTTAAAGCCATCGCCAGTCCGACAGGTGAACACGGCTATGAGTTGGCGGTAAAAACAGATCCCGAAGCCATTATTCTCGACATCAACCTTCCTGGAATTAACGGATGGAAAGTACTTGATTTACTAAAAGATAATCCATCTACGCGGCATATTCCCGTGCACATTATGTCGGGCGAGGACGAAACCATCATGGGTTCCAGCAAAGGAGCCATTGGCTATCTGACTAAACCCGCCAAAAAAGGTGATCTGGAGAAAGCTTTCAATCGCATAAATGACTACGTAAATAAGAAGGTCAGTAATCTTTTGTTGGTGGAGGATGATGCCAATCTACGCAAATCAATCAAAGTCCTCATTGCCGACGATGACGTCAAGATAACTGATGCTACGACCGGTAAAGAGGCTTTAGACTTGTTGGCGATACACACCTTCGAATGTATGATTTTGGATTTGGGATTGTCAGACATGTCAGGCTTTGAGCTCATCGAAAAAATTGAAGCCTCTGACATCAAAAAACCACCCATCATCATCTATACAGGAAAGGATCTTACCAAAGAAGAAAACGAATTGCTTCGGAAATATGCCGAAACCATTATTATTAAAGGTGTAAAATCGGAAGAACGGCTGTTGGACGAAACCGCCCTCTTTATGCACCGGGTAGTTTCGGAAATGCCACAGAACAAACAAAAAATGATCGAAAAAATCCATAGCAAAACCGATCATTTTAAGGACAAAAAAGTACTGATTGTGGATGACGACATGAGGAATATTTTTGCCCTCACCAAAGTGCTGTCGGAACAAGGGATGAAAATTTCCAGAGCGGATAATGGCCAAGCAGCCCTTGATATTCTTGAAAAAGATACTAATTTTGACATTTTGTTAATCGACATCATGATGCCCGTGATGGATGGTTACGAAACCATAGGACGCATTCGACAAATGAATGTTTTTAAAAAAACTCCCATTATTGCCCTCACCGCCAAAGCCATGAAGGAAGACCGACAAAAATGTATTGATGCAGGTGCCAGCGATTATATGGCCAAGCCCCTGAACATAGAAAAATTATTGTCGTTATTACGCGTTTGGTTGTACAAATAATTATGGATAGAAAGCCAAAAATATTAATTGTTGATGATAAACCGGAAAATCTGGTAGCACTGGAAACCCTTTTGCGCGACAGCAATGTGGAGTTTGTAAGGGCACTATCCGGAAACGAAGCCCTTGCTGCAACACTAAAACATGAATTTGCCCTTGCCATTGTTGACGTGCAGATGCCGGATATGGATGGCTACGAAACTGTGGAACTCATCCACAACGATCCTGACATCACCTATTTCCCGGTCATTTTTGTGTCGGCAATATACAACGACGACAAATACATAATTAAAGGTATCGAAACCGGCGCTGTGGATTTCATCCTAAAACCAATTGTCCCTCAAGTGCTTAGAGGAAAAGTCAAGGTTTTTCTCGATCTTTACGAACAAAAGCAACTGCTTCAAAGTTCCAACGAGAAACTACAGGAAGCCAAAGAAGTAGCCGAAAAAAACAATGTACTGAAGTCGCTCTTTCTGGCTACCATGTCCCACGAAATACGAACCCCCATGAACGGAATTCTGGGTGTGGCAGAGTTACTCAAACAAACCTCACTCACCCAGGAGCAGCTTGAATTACTGAACATTATGTCCATTTCGGGGGAGAATCTTTTATCGATTATCAACGACATTCTCGATATTTCAAAGATAGAATCCGGGATGATTACCCTCGAAACCATCAAGTTCGATCTAAAAAAACTTGTCTCTGACGTAATTACACTCCTGAGTATTCGTGCTGCCGATCAGCAAGACCAATTACATTTGAATATTCAGGAAAATGTGCCACAATTTATTATTGGTGACCCTTTACGACTGAAACAAATCATTATTAATTTGGTAAATAATGCCATCAAGTTTACCAAAAATGGAACAGTAACACTTCGATTGCAACTTGCTGAAGATACAGAAAACACCTACAAACTACGATTTGAGGTTACGGATACAGGTATTGGCATCTCCAAAAGTGAGATATCTAAATTGTTTAAGTCCTTTAGTCAGGTGAATCAATCTACCCAAAGAGAATATGGTGGTACAGGTTTGGGATTGGCCATTGCCAAAAACCTGACGGAACTTATGAATGGAAGAATTGGCGTTGAAAGCACACCCGGAGTGGGATCTACCTTCTGGTTTACTGCCATTTTTAACAAGAAGGCTCCGGAAAAACCAACAGACGAATTTCACGAGGAAATCACCAGCAATATTGAGCACCATAGCGATACGCAAATCAATGATTTGAAAATACTTTTGGTGGAAGATAATATCATTAACCAAAAGGTGGCTAAAGGTATCCTTTCTAATATGGGTTATGATATTTCCATTGCCAATAATGGAGCCATGGGATTCGAATCTTATAAAGCCAACCCGACGGATGTCATCCTCATGGATATCCAAATGCCTGTTATGGATGGGTTTACAGCCACCAAAGAAATCAGAAAATACGAACAAGAGCATCATCTGGAGGGATGCTATATTGTGGCTCTTACCGCCAACGCGCTAAAAGAAGACAAAGAAAAATGCTTTGCAGTAGGCATGAACGATTTTCTCACAAAACCCTTTAAATCAGAGGATATTACCAAAGTACTTGAACACTTTGGTTAGATGTGACGTTTTTGCAACGGAAAACAAACCTATATTCGTACCGAAATTTGATTTTTGAGTAGACTAGTTTGTTAAATTATTATAATTTAGCAGCTTTTAAAAAAAGGATCAAAAATGTACTTCTTTCAAAATCGGTTATCAAAGATGACAATCGCATGGATGTTTGTTATCTTCCCCCTGTTTTCATCAACTTTATTGGCACAGGAATACAAGTA
The DNA here is from genome assembly GCA_963676875.1 of Bacteroidales bacterium. GTDB lineage: Bacteria > Bacteroidota > Bacteroidia > Bacteroidales > F082 > UBA6244. The sequence goes on along the minus strand of OY781436.1, from coordinate 3,774,355 downwards.
TATGGGTACTGAACCCAATATAACCCATGAAGAGTTAAGGCTAAAAGCAGCCCAAACTGATTTTTCTCAACAAGCTTTTCAGGAAATTTATACCGATAGTAAAAACACTTACTTCGCTCTTTCAACGGAAAATATTGATAGTAGGTATGTTAAAATCAGAATTCTGGAACTGATTGCCACAGATAGGGCACTAGTAAACATCGGCGGATCACCTGATAGCAAGTACAACCTATTTTTGGTAAATAATTCACTCGGAAAAACAACCGACCAAATGGCAAAAGTCGTGGATGAATATATCATGAAGTCGCAAAACGAAGCCAACCAAATGAGTGACGAACAACTACAAATCTGGTTACTTGAAAACGACAAGTATGCAAAAAAGAAATAGCAATATGATAAATTCCACCGGCATGAAAAAACTTTTATTCGTTCTGATAATTATTCTGGGCTCCATTAGTCAATCATACGCTCAGGCTGGTTTATGCGAAGACTCCGACCCTTTCTGCACAAGTAATATCTACACCTTTCCCGCAGGTGTAAACACAGGTCAGGGACAATCCGGTCCCAATTACGGATGTCTGGGTTCTACACCTAACCCGGCATGGTACCATATGAAAATAGCCACTGCCGGCTATTTACAAATTAAAATGTACAGCACACCTTCCCGCGACATCGACTTTATTTGCTGGGGTCCCTTTGTTGACCCGGTTACTCCTTGTGTAACGCAATTGACAGCCAACAAAACAGTGGATTGTAGCTATTCAACTGCAGCTACTGAGTTTTGTGATATTCCCAACGGGCAGGTAGGTGAATACTATATCCTGCTAATTACCAACTATTCCAACCAACCATGTAATATTACCTTTGAAAAATCAGGTGGTGTGGGCGAAACCGATTGCACCATCGTTCCTCCACCGGTTGGTAACAACGGCCCACTTTGTGTTCACGACAACCTACAACTCACCGCCGACGATGTCAACAATGCAACCTACTATTGGACAGGCCCCAACGGGTTTATTTCTAACCAACAAAACCCGTCAATCTTGAATGTTAGTTTGGCCAATGCCGGTATTTACAGCTTGGTTATTACCGTAAACGGAAGCGCCAGCGACCCTGTGACCACCACTGTTTTTATCAATGCACTGCCAACTCCGGCCTTCGACTTCAACAATGCCTGCTTCGGTGATACTACATTCTTTATCGATCAATCTACGGTAGACCCCCCCTCCTCTGTTATCACTTCCTGGAACTGGGTTTTTGGCGATGGCCAACAAGCCGTTGGACCCGATCAGGAACATGTGTATGGAAACAGCGGAACCTATAACGCCAAATTAACCGTTTATACGGGAATGCAACAATGTGCCCGTTTCATTACACACGACGTGCAGGTATTTAGTGCTGCTTCTGTTAATGCCGGAGAAGACATTACCATTCCTAACGGTTGGACAACTGACCTTAACGGAGATGCAAGTGGCGGATCCGGAGACTTTGATATATTATGGACACCTGAAAACCTTTTAGTTAATCCAACTATCCTTGACCCAACCACCGTAAACATGGGAGCTACCACCGTTTTTAAACTGAATGTTACCGACGCTAACTCAGGATGCGAAAGCGCTGATTCCATGACCGTTGTTGTAACCGGCGGTGCACTTCAAGTAACAGCTTCTGCCGACCCCATGATCATTTGTCAGGATGATGTGGTAAATTTGCAAGCCTTGCCTTCCGGTGGATCGGGTACCAACCAATTTACCTGGACATCAGACCCAGCAGGATTTACCGCAACCGACCCTGAAGTTTCTGATCATCCACAAGTAACAACAACTTACCACGTAAGTGTGTTTGATGGACAAAATACTGTGCAGGCTTCTGTAACCGTTGAGGTGAAACCCAAACCCATCGGAAATGCAGGAGACGATTTCAATATCACGGTGGGAACTTCAACAACCATCAGCAACGCAACAGTTTCATCAGGTTCAGGTGTTTTTACTTACCTCTGGACTCCCGTGGACAAATTACTGGATCCAACATCCCTAAAACCAACCACCGTTATTCTCGACGAAAGTCAGGAATACACCTTTATTGTGAACGATGCCAATGGATGCACCAGCGATCCGGACAACATGTTCGTGTTTACAGGAGGCGATCAGTTGAGCGTAACGCCCACTTCCTCTGCCAACGAGAACACCATTTGCCAAGGCGAGGTGGCCAAATTATTTGCCAACGCTTTCGGTGGTTCTCAAGCTTATAGTATTTCGTGGCAAGATGAAAACGGGACGCCCATTGCAGGCGATAGTCCAACAGTAAACCCCATGCAAACAACCACTTATACTGTTTCAGTGGACGATGGTTTTAAAACAGTGGATGGGCAAATTACCATTTCGGTCAATCACACCCCCGTTGTGGATATCAGACCTGAAAACGCGGCTGTTTGGGGAACTGGCGATACCATCAGGGTATGTGTTCGCGACTCCGTTATGATGGATGCCAATACCGACCCATTGAATCCACCGGTAATGCAGTATCAATGGTCCAATAACACCAACAACAGAACTTACACAGCCATAGCCAATGGTAGTTGGGTAGTATTCCAACCCTATTGGGTCGAAGTAACCAATCCTGTAACACAGTGTTTTGGTAACGACAGCATCATGATATTTTTTGATTTCAGTGCTTGTAACATTGGAATTGAAGAAAGTGGAGTTCTTGCAAATCATGTAACCATATCGCCCAACCCAACCAGTGGACTGATCAATATCACGGTTACCGATGTATCCGGAGAGCTTAATTTGGAAGTGACCGACCTCAATGGGAGAACCATTCTAACCCAAAAGGAGGTTCCGCAAAATTCAAGTTCGCGCAATATACTGCTGAATCTGGAAAAATATCCGGCCGGTATGTACATCATCGGAGTGAAACATAAAAATGGTTACTATCAAGCATCCGTGGTAAAAAAGTAATAAAAAAATTCAATTTATCAATCGCAGTACAGAATGATTTCTAGCAAAGGATTATCTAAACTCCTGTTAATAAGTAGTTTTATCTGGTTAACCTCATCCGTTTTGGCACAAAGTACCCGGAATTGCGAATACATCCGACCACATCAGGCAGACCATTGGGTATTTGGTTTGCATGGCGGCATCGACTTTTCGACACCCGAAGCTCAAGCGGTTGTAACAACAGGAGGATACGATGTTTCAGCGGGAGTGTCTTCCTACTCAGATGCAGACGGCACCTTTCGCTTTTTCTCGAACGGAATGGAAGTATATAACAGTGGCTACTACCAAATAGCCAGTGGAGCAGGACTTATGGGAAATGCATGGGCAACCATGAACTCTATTTTTGTTCCTAATCCGGGAAACAGCAAGCAGATTTTTGTATTTACACTTGATATGTATTTACCCTTTTGGAGTAATCAGGGGGTTAACTATTCCATCATCGATTTTTCAAACAACAACGGTGGCAACATCATTAGTAAAAACAACCTGCTTTTCACTGAAAACACACAAAAAGTTTGTGCAGTTCAACACGAGAACGGTCGCGATTACTGGGTAGTATTTCATGGCTTTGGATCTGTTAATGGCGATAGTTTTTACACTTATCTGGTGGATACAGGTGGAGTAAATACCACACCTATTTTGAGCAAAGTGGGTTATATTCATAGTGATACAGACCCCAACAACGGTTTTGGTTACATGAAAGCCTCTCCCGATGGCAACAAAATAGCTTTAGTAATACCGGCCTCAGGGGTGATAGAGTTACTCGATTTTAATAAATCTACCGGAATGTTAAGCAATCCCATCGATAATACTGCCGGTACCATTGAATACCCCAAAGGTGTTGAATTTTCACCCGACAATTCAAAACTTTACGTGTGTACTACCCCCAACGGAACAGGAACCAACTATCTATATCAATTCGACCTAAGTCAGTCAAATCCTTTTACACAACCATTTACGATCATTGATCAATTTGATTATATAAAAGATTCGCCTCAGGACAGCCTGATGAGTGCACTGCAGTTATCGCCCGATGGAAAAATATTTCTGACCAAATACCGTGTAAAACCACAGGGAGGTTTCGATGGACTGCCTACACTTAGTGTAATTTACAACCCTGATCGTCCCGGGGCTGAATGTAATTACAACTCGCTGGACGGACAACCGAATCGTCCCTTTGATTTACAGGGAGGGTTCTCCCTCCAAGGCTTACCCAATTTCGTAACCGACTACCTCAACATTCCCCACTTCTCCTTTTTCCATAAATGTCATCACGATACCACGGTGTTTGAAATCCGGAATACAGCCAATTTAGTTCCCACCTGGAATTTCAGCACCATCGATCCCAATGGAACATTGGATGCAAGCTCGGATCCAAAATCACCCGGATATGTGTTTAGCGAGCCTGGAGATTACTCGGTAGAACTTACCGAAAGCTGGAACGGAATGGATTATAATTTTGTTCGTGAAGTTACCATCCACCCCCTACCCAGTGTAGATATCGGAAAAGGTGGCGATACCATTTCCATTCTGCCCAACTCTTCTGTACGTCTGGATGCAGGCACCTATGACTACTACTATTGGACACCCGGAGGCAGCAACAATCAATACCTGGATGTCACTCAGGAAGGCTGGTACGAAGTATTGGTAACCGACACCAATTGCTGTTCAAATACGGATAGGGTGTATGTTCAGTTTGCAGACCTTCACTTTCCAAATGCATTTAAGCCTGCCAGCACCCTGGGCATTAATCAAACTTTTGGTGTAATAGGTGATGTTTCTTCATTGGCAAATTACTCATTGCACATTTTCGACCGCTGGGGTAAAATTATATTCGAAACTGATAATCCCCTGGAAAAATGGACGGGCCAATTTGAGGGCGGAGTAGATGCACCCGCGGGTGTTTATGTTTGGCACTCCGTATTTACGACCTTTGAGAGCGGATTAGAACCCAGCCGCAACATAGATAACAGAGGAACCGTGATGCTGGTGAGATAATCAACAACCCATGCAACAATTTATTTCAAATACGGCCACCGAATTGGGTGTCGCGGGTTGGCAAATCAGTCATACAATTGAACTACTTGATGGCGGAGCCACCATTCCATTCATCGCTCGTTACCGTAAAGAAAAGACCGGCGCACTCACCGATGAGCAAATCATCGACATCCATAAAAAATACCAACAATTTCAAAATCTGGTGAGCAGAAGAGATAGTATTCTCAATTCATTGGAGGAAAGTGGCCAACTTACCACGGAATTAAGAGATGAACTTTCAAAAGCTTCAACCCTTTCAATGCTGGAAGACATTTACCTTCCGTACAAACCAAAACGACAGACCAGAGCAGTTAAAGCCGTTGCCAAAGGATTGGAACCCTTGGCAAAAATGATCATGGCCGAGTCCAACATCAATCTCTCACAAACCGCTGCCCGCTTTGTAAATAATAAACTGGAAGTTGATTCAGTAGAAGAAGCGTTGGCGGGAGCCCGGGATATCATTGCGGAATGGATCAACGAAAAAGATTGGATTCGTCAAAAAACACGTGCCATTTTTGAGAGAGAAGCCATATTGGTTTCAAAAGTCGTGTCAAAAAAAGCGGAGGAAGACGAAAAATACAACAACTGGCACGATTGGCAGGAACCTGCATTAAGAGCTCCATCACACAGGGTTTTGGCCATGTTCAGAGGCGAAAAAGAAGGTTTTCTGAAATTAAAAATCCAACCCGACAAAGAGAAGGTCATTCAATTGATCTGCTCAAAACTCATCAGAAATCAAACGGAGGCTTCTGAGCAAAAAGAACTGGCCATCGCAGATGCCGTAAGTCGCCTGCTTTTTCCTTCTATGGAAAACGAACTCCGTGCCACCATCAAAACTAAAGCGGATGAAACGGCCATTACCGTCTTTACGGGAAATTTAAAGCAACTACTGCTTACTCCACCTCTGGGACAAAAAAACATCCTGGCCATTGATCCCGGATTCCGAACAGGCTGCAAATTGGTGTGTTTGGATAAAAACGGTAACTTGTTGCACAACAGCACCATTTACCCCCATCCACCCCAACGTGAAATTGCGTTGGCCATTAAAAAGATCAAAAGCCTGATTTCCGCCTACAATATCGAAGCCATCGCCATCGGAAACGGTACTGCAGGGCGTGAAACTGCTCAAATGATTGAGCATGCACGCTTTAACCAGGATATTGTGGCCATGTTGGTGAGCGAAACCGGAGCTTCCGTGTACTCGGCCTCTGCACTGGCTCGAGAAGAATTTGGAGAATATGATGTCACCGTTCGTGGAGCCGTCTCCATTGGCAGAAGGCTGATTGATCCCCTCGCGGAATTGGTAAAAATCGACCCCAAAGCCCTTGGTGTAGGTCAGTATCAACATGATGTGGATCAGAAATTGCTCAAAGAGAGTTTAACCACCACCGTGGAATATTGTGTGAATCTGGTAGGTGTGGAAGTAAACACCGCCAGTAAAGAATTACTCACCTATGTTTCCGGTCTCGGACCCAAGTTAGCAGGATCCATCATCGAATACAGAAACCAACACGGCGATTTCCCCGACAGGGAGACACTCAAAAAAGTACCGGGATTGGGCGCTAAAGCCTTTGAACAAGCCGCCGGTTTTCTGCGCATTAAAAATGGAAAGAATCCCCTCGATGGTTCTGCCGTGCATCCTGAAAATTATACCTTTGTGAAAAACATAGCAAAAAAATGGGGTGTGGGATTAAGCGAGCTCATTGGGAATAAAAAACTGCTTCAAGCGCAAAACGCTGAAGATATTTCGACTTCGGAAACAGGCATATACACCGTAAAAGACATTCTCAGCGAACTGGAAAAGCCCGGACGCGACCCTCGCGGAATCATCAAACAATTCAGCTTCGACCCGAATATAAAACACATCACCGATTTAAAAGCAGGTATGGTGATACCCGGAATTGTTACGAACATCACAGCCTTCGGGGCATTTGTAGATATTGGACTTCATTCTTCAGGATTACTACACAAAAGCCAGATGGCTCACGAGTTTGTCAATAATCCTGCTGACCATGTAGCCCTCAACCAACAGTTGATGGTGAAAGTAACCGACGTGGACGTAGAGAAAAAACGAATCAGCCTCAGTCTGCTCAACATCAACTAATATCCAGAGAGGATAATGCTTACAAGCAATTATTACCCTATTTTTGCGTTTATATTGAAAACAAAAATAAATGGTAAAAAAAAGCCTCATTCTGTTCTGTTTATTCGTGTTAGTTGGCGTCTATCGTTCTAATGCACAAACAATCAAAGCAGAAGCACTTTTAGGAATTAACCTAAGTCAGGTAGAAGGCGATGAAGTATATGGTTTTAAAAAACCCGGGATTAATTTGGGTATTGGTGCGATGGTTCCTTTTGCAAAAAACTGGGACGTGTCTTTTGAAATTACCTACAATCAAAAGGGTGCAACTCAAAAAGATCAATATAAGGACACCATTAACGATATTCCTGTCACGGGTGCCTACAAATTACGACTGAATTATGCTGAAATTCCCGTGCTAATTCACTACACCGACAAGGATTTTCTCACCATTGGAGCAGGTTTCTCTTTCGGACGATTGGTCGGCGTGAAAGAATGGGAACACGGTCGAGTGGTGGACACAACTACCCTTAACAGTGGTACTTATGCAAAAAACGATTTCAGCTATATCATAGACCTTAGGGTTCGATTAAAAGGTCCGCTAAAACTGGCACTTAGGTATCAAAATAGCATGGTAAAAATAAGAACCCGCCAATTCGACAATGTAACAGGAGATGTTTGGACCAGAGATCAGTATAACAAAGTACTGACCTTAAGGCTGATATATATGTTTAACGAGAAACCCCGTCGGAAAATTCAGGAAACACCATAATGACAAAATCTGCCACATACTGGAAAAATAAACTACAACTTCTTGAACATCCTGAAGGAGGTTGTTTTAAAGAAACCTATCGGTCGGACGAACAAATACCGGCCGACGGTTTACCTGAACGTTTTAGCGATGCAAGAGCCTTTTCTACTTCCATCTATTTTTTGCTCGAGAAGCATGAATTTTCTGCCTTTCACCGCATAAAATCGGATGAAACCTGGCATTTTCACGATGGAGCGCCTCTGGAAATTCATGCTATTTCACCTGAAGGTAATCATCATCAGTATCTTCTGGGACTTGATCCTGAAAATGGCTATACGCCACAAGTGACTATTCCTCATGGGCATTGGTTTGCAGCACATTCGCTGGGCGAGTTTACCTTGATGGGATGTACCGTTGCGCCGGGATTTGATTTCCTTGATTTTGAAATGGGTTCTGAAACTCAACTTTTGTCAGCATTTCCCCATCATGCAGACTTGATTAAAAAATATACTTCCCAGTAAATACAAATCATGAACTATACACTCGGAGAATCGCTACTGGATGTGATATTCGACGGACTTGATCGGGTAGTGGCCAAACCGGGAGGCTCTATGCTCAACACCGCCGTTTCATTGGCACGATTGAATCTTCCTGTTACACACATAAGCGAATTGGGAGATAACGAAGTGGCCAAACTTATGTTAGATTTTCTGAACAAAAATGGAGTGAACACCAAATATATCCGTCAATATCAGGAGCAAAACACTTCCATGGCACTGGCCTTCTTGGATCAAAACAAAAAACCTTCATATCAATTTGTAAATGCCTACCCTGCTCAAAGAAACTTGACCGAAGTACCTGACTTCAAAGTTGGCGACATTTTGTTATTCGGTTCAATTTATTCCATTTCCGAACCTATCCGAACTGCGATACTCCATCATGTTCAGGCAATAAAGCATGCAGGTGGTCTAATCATGTACGACCCAAATATCAGGCACAAGCACCACCTGGAAGTAAAAAGCATGAAAACCTCCGTGATTGAAAATCTGCAACTGGCTCACATCATAAAAGCATCCGATGAAGATTGTACAAACCTTTTTGGCTTAGGTACTCCCACAGATTACATCAGGCAATTACGCCAAATTAATCAAGAAGCCCTAATTTTTCTCACCCTAGGTGAAATGGGCGCCATGGCCAATTTGGGCAACATCACCTGTTCCGTCAGGGCAATAGAAACTCAAGTAATAAGCACCATTGGCGCCGGTGATGCCTTTAACGCAGGAATCATTTATCAAACTAACCTTTTGCACATCAATCCGAGAACCATCTCACAACTTTCTGAAAAACAGATTTTAAGCCTTTTAGAATTCGGAACAAAAACAGCTGCTCTGGTTTGTGCCACCTACGACAATTATATTCCCAAAGCTAGCGACGTCTAAACTTCGATCTTGCTTTTCCGGAATATTCACCAAATTTATTCTTAAGTGCGTCCATTTCTTCCAAGATGGCTTTCTCAATATTGGAAATATTCACGGGCTCGCCAAACATTTCCAATTTTTCAGCAATGGTGCGGGCAGGAGGTACCACAATCCACATGATAACATAAACAAAAGGGCTTAATCCTGAAAATGTTGCCAGAACAAAGGCCAAACGAACCAAAGTAGGATCCAGACGGAAATAGTCTCCCAATCCCGAACTAACACCACCCAACATGCGATTATCCATATCACGATACAAGCGTTTTCGCCGTGATGGTTGGTATAGGTATTCACTTTGGTTTTCCTGGTCAAAATCTGAAGGAGACCCCATGATCGCCATAACAAAACGCACCTCTTTTACGCCAACTACCTGATTAGCGGAAGTCAATTGCTGTTGAAACAATTCCACCATTCGCATTTCAATGTCGTTGATTATTTCGTCTCGCCCCCGACTCTCCCTAAAATGAAGATGGATGGAATCAAGATAAGGTTTAAAAACTGCAAAGGCCTCGTCGTCCATGTGAAAAACGGTTCCTTGAATATTAAAATTGGTTGTTGTTTTCATCGTTAGTCGATTTATTGTTAATAATTTTTTGCACCGATTCAGCCAGTTGACTCCAGTTGGTTCTCAATTCTTCAAGCAACTCAGAACCTGATTCGGTCAATTGATAGTATTTTCGTGGAGGCCCCGATGTGGATTCCTCCCACCGGTAGCTAAGAATTCCGTCGTTTTTTAGGCGCGACAGCAATGGATAAATTGTCCCCTCAACCACCACCAAATCAGCATCCTTCAACGTTTTTAGTATGTCGGAAGTATACACCTCCTGACCCGATATCACCGAAAGGATGCACATCTCCAGCACACCTTTCCGCATTTGAGCATAAGTTTTTTCTTCTTTCATGGGGCAAATATAATACATTTTTTAGTATTATGTATTGCATAGTACCATATTTTTTGAATTTATTTTTGTTTCGCCGGGTTCAAGGTCGATCAAGCCATTCCTTTTGGTTCATTCGCCAAAGGCACCAACCATAACGACAGCGATATCGATATAGCTATTATCATAAAATTTATACAAATATTACTGACAATCAGATTTACTTAATGAAACTCCGACGAAAAATTGACTTGAGAATAGAACCCCATCCATTTCTACCTGATGACTTTAACAACTCCAACCCTGTAGTCATCGAAATGCTGAAATACGGAATTGTGATTAAAAGCAAGTCTTATTCATGAATTCGCATTTTTATGTATAAAATTGATTTGATGGTATTTGCCCATCTAATTTCACTTTTAAGTTCTCGTTGACACCACTTATCCCAATTAAATAACCGGAGTAGATACAAATATCCCGGCTATCACCTATATTTGTACTTTGGTAAAAATAATCGCCATGAGAGTGCTCATTTTAAACGGACCCAACCTCAACCTAACCGGTGAAAGACAGACGGAAATCTACGGAACCCTGAGTTTTGATGATTATTTGGACGAATTGACAAGGAAATTTCCGGAAATGGAAATCACGTATGCGCAATCCAACATCGAAGGAGAGTTGATTAATTTTTTGCATGAAGCCAACACCGACGTGGACGCCGTAATTCTTAACGCAGGTGCCTACACCCATACATCGGTGGCCATTGGAGACGCCATCAGTTCACTGGACATTCCTGTAATAGAGGTACATATGAGCAATGTTTTTGCCCGTGAATGCTTCAGACACACCTCTTACATTGCGCCCCATTGTATTGGTTCCATCACAGGTTTCGGACTCGATTCGTATCGGCTGGCAATTTGCCACCTAATAAAACATTAACTAGAGTCAGTCTATAAAGTCGGACTTTATATACAGACTCTGCTTAGTCTTTGTATGCAAACTGTTTGAACGGCCACCCCACCTCCTTACTCCTCCCCAAAGGAGAGGAGCGATTAATCACTCTATTTTAGCCATTTAAATTGTATAATACGACATTTGATCGCCTTTCCCCTTGGGGGAAAGGGACGGGATAGGGGTTCGCAATACGACTTTATAGACAGACTCTGCTTAGTCTTTGTATGCAAACTGTTCGAACGGCCACCCCACCTCCTTACTCCTCCCCAAAGGAGAGGAGCGATCAATCAAGCTATTTTAGCCATTTAAATTGTATAATACGACATTTGATCACCTTTCCCCTTGGGGGAAAGGGACGGGATAGGGGTTCGCAATACGACTTTATACACAGACTCTGCTTAGTCTTTGTATGCAAACTGTTTGAACGGCCACCCCACCTCCTTACTCCTCCCCATAGGAGAGGAGCGATCAATCACGCTATTTTAGCCATTTAACCCATTTTGCAGCTAACCTGACAAAGATATTTGCATATCAGTAGATTGGCAATTTTCGAGTTCAGATTTGTGTACTACAGATTTTTCTTTGTAAAGGGGGCGTATTTAAATTTGAGGGCATCATAAAGTTTTCTCACATGCTGGTTTGGCTCTGAGCAGCGGCGGATCATAATGACTTCGTCGTGGGTGTTCTGAGCGAGGGTTGTGATAGCCTTTTGTGTATTCATCGTACGAACGATCTCTTTCCATCCACTATGAATACCTTCTTGTTTTAATTGGTGACGCACCGTATTTACGATCCAATATGCCAGCAGTCCCAGGTGCAGGTGAGCCATGGTGCTTTCGTCTTTTTGATGGTAGATGGGGCGTAAATCCAGGTCTGTTTTCAGAACCCGGAACGTGGCTTCTATTTCTCTGATGGTGTTGTAAAATTGCCATACCGCATTCTCTGAATTGGCTTCTAATGATGTACGCAGAAAATACACGCCACTTCGGGCATTTATGTCAACACCTTCTTTAACAGCCCATTTTATGGATGTTACTATCTTCTTCTTTTCTTCTGTCGCAATGTTTGCTCTCTTTTTTCTCTTGGGGAGATCATCTTCTTTTACTTGAATATCGATGTCAAAATATCGTTGAATGGAAGGGTATTTCTGCTTTAACCTGCCAATACGTTCATGCACTTTGTCTTGCTGTTTTACACCTCCTTTCTTGGTCAAACTGTCGGCTATTTTCTGTAACCCGGATTCAAATCGTGAGCGAAACTGCTCGTTCATGGAACGTTCTTTCAACTCCTTGGAGTGGCTCTCTACTTTGAGGTAGTAATCTGTGTTTCGATCTGATTTGACACGGCAAAGGTCTATTTTTTGTTTTTTATTGTCTGTGATGGTAATCGTTGTTGCACCGGCCTCAATGTTATAGTTTTTTAAACTCGAACGACTGACACACAAATAATCATAGCCCTTGTCTTTGATCATTTTCAGATTGGCATCGGTGGCAATACCGGCATCAATTACTACAAGCGCTTTTTTTGTAGAAGAAGATGTTTTAATCCGAAGTTCGTTAATCATCCCTTCCAGCGTTTTAGAATCAGCAATGTTTCCTTCTAAAATGGAAGAGTATTTGATAAAGCCTTCCGGATTGACTACCAAGGCCAACACAACTATTTTTGCATCGTTGCGTTTTTCTTTGCTCCGTCCATATTTGGCCAATTTACTTCCTTGTTTGCGGCCTTCAAAATAGGTGTTGGTAAGGTCGTAAAGCATGATCTTATCCTGAATATCGAACAACTCGTTGGTACGAACAGACAGATGTTGTTCCAATGCTTGTTTCTCTGAATACAGTTTTTTTGAAATATTGTACAGCCGGTCTTTTGTAATCTTTTCGATATCATAACCTGTAACCTCACATACTGAGGAGTTCTGCTGTATCCAACGGGAAGTTTCCAGCTCTGAAGCCGGATATATGGCACGACTGATGATATGGCTTTGAGCCAGTTTTATCTCATCCTGACTCCAGCCCTGACCTTCCAAAAAGGGGGCAATTTGTAATTGACTCATGGCCTGATAGGACAACCATTCGGCACCAACTTCCCGGACGTCTTTGTTTTTGATACTGTTGATGTCTATGGTTTGTAGGTCTTTGCCGTCTTTAGGCGCTTTCTTTTGCTGTCTTTCCAACAAGACATCAATACGTTTCTCGGCAACCATTCGGTTGTAAAATTCATCCACATACCGGATCACCGTTGCATCATCTGTGAAGGGAAGCTCGAATAATGGTGTTTCAGGATGGGAAACTTTTTGTGTAAGTATTTTCTGGATAAGATTTAATTGGTCGGTGGATAATTCATCAAGATAACCGGCATTCAAAATCGTCCGGTGGCATACCCTATCATTAGTATTACGGTAGCTTTCCACTAATCGGTAATAGCCCGAATAACGGTCTGTCTTAGGATTGGTACGCATGGATACTTTGAAATACATAAATGCAAAGTAAGCATGTAATTATTTGAAAATCAATACCCCCTTGTGTACTACAAATGAGAATTCAAAAAATCAAACATTGATTATCAACCTATTACAAAACAAACTGGGCTAAATACCCCCATTTCCACCCTAAAATATCTCATTTTAGGCTGTTTTTTCTTGGTTTTTGATGATTTGGCTGCAACTTGGGTTAAATTGTATAATACGACAATTGATCACCTTTCCCCTTGGGGGAAAGGGACGGGATAGGGGTTCGCAATACGACTTTATAGACAGACTCTGCTTAGTCTTTGTATGCAAACTGTTTGAACGGCCACCCCACCTCCTTACTCTTCCCCATAGGAGAGGAGCGATCAATCACGCTATTTTAGCCATTTAAATTGTATAATACGACATTTGATCGCCTTTCCCCTTGGGGGAAAGGGACGGGATAGGGGTTCGCAATACAACTTTAAAGACAGACTCTGCTTAGTCTTTGTATGCAAACTGTTTGAACGGCCACCCCACCTCCTTACTCCTCCCCATAGGAGAGGAGCGATCAATCACTCTATTTAAGCCATTTAAATTGTATAATACGACATTTGATCACCTTTCCCCTTGGGGGAAAGGGACGGGATAGGGGTTCGCAATACGACTTTACAGACAGACTCTAACTAAATTCTTCAGGAGATAGGTCGCTGTATTTCTTCTTTCGCCACAGGTAATGGTCGAAAGCAATATTTCCGTTGTAAATTCCAGAAACCTTGTGTTGTTGCAGGCTTCGGCGCTTTCTCCTCAAGGAGCTAAAATGACGATAGAAATAAACGTGCGCCTTGATGACTGCGAAAAAATCCCACACACCTCCCTGTAAAAGAAATTTCACTGCAGCTACTCCGTCCAAAAACAAGCGTGCAATAAATACTTTAAACAGTCGGTCAGAAGGCAGGTTTTTATACAATAAAACAAAATTATTACGGAAATTGAGGTAAGTTTTACGTGATGAACTCTTGGGAAGGGTTCCTCCACCAATATGATAAACCTCCGATGCCGGATTCACCATGATTTGATATCCCATATTTTTGGCCCTCCAACAGAAGTCGATTTCTTCCATATGAGCAAAAAAGTCTGCATCAAGACCGCCCAATTCATGGTAAACCTTGGCCCGCACAAAAAGACAAGCGCCCGTGGCCCAAAAAACTTCCACAGGGTCATTATACTGTCCTTGATCTGTTTCCAATTGCTGAAAAATCCGTCCGCGACAAAAAGGATACCCATATTTATCGATAAAACCGCCGGCAGCGCCGGCATACTCAAATTTGTCCTTTTCAAAATAGGACCGGATTTTTGGTTGACACGCCACCACATTCGTATTAGACTCCATTAAATCGATCACGGGAGGTATCCAATTAGGCGTAACCTCAATATCTGAATTGAGTAGCACGTAGTAGTCGGCATCAATTTGTCGAAGGGCTTCGTTGTATCCGGCGGCAAATCCACCATTGCTACCATTCACAATCAGATGAACCATAGGGAAATGCTCACGGACAAAGGCTACCGAATCATCCTGAGAACAATTATCTGCAATCCATACTTCCGCCACAGCATGGCTGTGAAGCAACACTTCGGGCAAAAATTTCTCGAGAAACTCTACACCGTTATAGTTCAGGATAACAACAGCAACTTTCTTCAATTTCAATTCTCTCTTTTATATTTCCACCGGTTATGCGACCACAAATAACTCTCAGGTTGCTTGTGCACCGACCGCTCTATCTGTCGGAAATAATCTTTGGTCAACTCAAGCTCTACCGTATTTTTATTACCTGTTCTTAGAGGAATAAAGGTGGCTTGATAATATCCGCGTTTAATGCGACAAATATCGAAATAAAGTACGTCGAAATCAAATGCCTGGGCAATCTTTTCTACACCCATCAAAACAGGTGTTTCACGCCCAAAAAAGGTGAGCCAGTGTTTCTGGTCATGAGCAGGTGGACGTTGGTCGGCTAGAACTAAAAGAAGCACTTTTTTGTTTTTTAACCTGATAAGTGCCCGGGATGTTTTATCGTGCTCCACCAATTGAATTTCCTTATACAAGTTCCTGATTTTCATCATATAGTCATTGTAAAACGAACTTTGTACTTGTTTATACAATGCCACGCCTTGATGGTTTGTTTCAGCCTTTACCCGGTTGCCCAACCACTCCCAATTGGCTACATGTCCTCCGGCCAAAACTACACTCCTCCCCTGCTTTTCCAATTTAATGAGCAATTCAGGGTTAGTCAACACCATCCTTTTCTTCAACTCGTCCATTTTTACTCCCGGCAATTTAAACACTTCGAGCATCACATCTGCCAGATGCCTGTAAAATTTTCGTTGGATTTTCTTCACTTCCTTTGGTGACTTTTCAGGAAACGCGCTGGAAATATTTTGAAAAATGACCTTCCTGCGATACGGAATAAGATATACAACCAAAAAAGTAAATATATCTGACAGTAAATAGATGAATCGGAATGGCAACCGGGCAACAATTTCCATTATCCACGACTGGAGTCTATATGACATCTTCATGAGTAAAAGCTAAGAAACGGAAAGCAAAATTAATAATTGTAACTATCTACTTCCCGGTTGTCGATAGTTTTGAGTAGCGCCACTGCCATAAGTATCAGGAATAACATTATCATCGATCCCGTATGGATCCCATGTACGCTTATAAATAATCGTTTGCCAGCGATAATTGTTCAGTTCGCCCACTGCATTGGAATGAATTAACTGAAAATCGTTGGTAACCACATCATGGGAGTAAAAAACAAATTTTTTGTCGTGTTGATCACCCAATTGATAATATTGCCAAATTTCGTAAGGGTAGGCAGCCGGCTCGTTGTAATTTTCGGAAATCACATTGGGCTGACCATATTGCAAGTAAACGCGCCCCCTGTCGGTTTCGTAACCATCCAAAGAAATGGATTTGAAATTATGATTGGCTTGCTTAACCAGTAGATGATAATCGTTCCAGGCTTGTTCAGGATTCATTTTATTACGCTCCACCCAAAAATTCAAAAAATACTTTCTAAGCACCGAAATATCTTGCGACAGAAGTTGAGATGTCACATAATCTCGCTCGATGTCGGTGGAAATGGGGGTCAGGTACTTAATGTATTGAACCAAAGTGTCGCGATCGGTTATTTTTCCCACGAAAGTATTATCTGTATTCAAAACCATCAAACTATTGATATTAAATTGTGAATCAGGGTTATACCGCTGAAAGAACAGCTCTTTGGAAGCTCTCAAAACGTTACTCTTGTCGCGGGCTTCCAGCACAAGCAAGTAATTTCCACTTGGCAAATCGGTGATATCGAATGATGATAGCACCACCTTTACGTCATCTGTATTGCTTTTTAACATTTTAAAATAGTTATCCAGCTTTCTGTCTACCTCAAACGGACGAATATAAAAATTGAATAAAAATGGCTGATCTTCCAGAACTGACTTACTATTATAGAGTTCCGCGTAAAACGAAACCATGTTTTCATCCGCGGGAAAATAATTGAAAACATAGGGCACCAAGGTAAACCCATTTTTCTCCATGGTACCCTCACCTCCTTTCTCATACGATTTCAGCAATTCAATATCCGAAAAAACCATCTCGTCTTTTGGGAAATCGATGTTAATTCCTGCATAACTATCCAGGGTATCTTTGGGATTCCCTACATCTATCAAAGTTAAATGCATTTTGTACTGTCCCTCGGGCAGCGCATAACGCTGAACATCCAAGAGGTTACTTCTTTGCGAAGAGTCTTTCACTTCAGGGCTGTGGAGGTTGTATTTGGCAAAATCAACGATGGAATCGTCTAAAGTAAAAATTACCTTAACATTTAACTGTCCTTGCCAGTTTCCATTTGCCAGGGGCATGTAAGTCAGCGATTGACCGCTTACGTTCATGTAAGTCTCAATATATGGCTGATTATCCGGCGTATTAAACACACTGTAATTTAAAAACGCTTGTACATTTTGTGCCTGTAGTACCGAAATGCCCAACACAAACACCCATATGAGCAGTAGTTCTTTTTTCATGGTTGCGATATTAAAAGGTTCTACAAAAATAACCAAAAACACAGATGATGTCAAGATTTCAGCAACCATCATGCCACTCAGGCCATTCGGTTGGGGATTTTTGCCAATATCTTGCCATACAAATTCATAATAGGAAGACTATATATTTCCCGATAAGGTTACCTTTGTCCTCTAAATAAAATCATTGCTTTGAAAAAACAATTACTACTTTTTGTCGCCGTTATAGGAATTTCCCTTGTTCTCGTCAGTTGGGGACGCTCGGGTCATTATAAAATCAATCAGGCCTCGGGGCTTTCTTTTAATGCTGAAATGGCCCAGTTTGCAAGTTGGATCGACATACTGGCCGATCATGCCTCTGATGCCGACGACCGCAAAGCATGGGATCCCGATGAAGGCCCAAAACATTACATCGACATCGACAATTACCCTGAGTTTGTGAGCCAGGGAAACATTCCACAAACATGGGATTCGGTGGTGGCCATTCATGGTGCTGCCTTTGTGATGGAAAATGGAATTCTGCCCTGGGCAACGCTCATCACATTCGATTCGCTTAAAAACAGCTTTGAACGGCACGATTGGGAAAAAGCCCAGCTTTTTGCCTCTGATTTAGGACATTATGTAGCAGACGGACATATGCCCTTACATATCACACGCAACTATAACGGTCAATATACGGGCAATTCAGGTATTCATTCACGCTACGAATCTACCATGATCAACGCCTACATTTCACAATTTAATTATCAGGGATTTGAAACCGGAGAGATCGAAAATGTTAGCCAATACATATTCGACTATCTCGATGCCTCTTATGTTTTCGTCGATTCTATTCTTCTTGCCGACGATCAAGCCAAAAGTGTGGCAGGCAACACGAGCTCAACACTTTACAAACAAACCCTCTGGGCTGAAACCAAGAATTTTACCATTCCGCTTTTTAGCGATGCCTCCCATGCCCTTTCAGAGTTAATATACACAGCATGGATACAAGCAGGAAGTCCCGCCATCTCGCCTGATTATATTGAAACCCAAAAGGAACCTCAATTGGCTATACTCAACCAAAATTTCCCCAACCCTTTTACCCTTGCAACCTCCATCTCTTATCATTTGACAGAAACTGCGGATGTGGAATTATTTGTAACTGATATTTCGGGACACAGAATCACCACCCTTGTGAAAGAAAGACAAAATCCGGGAGATTATACAATTGATTGGGAGGCGCCGGGTATGGAACCGGGAATTTTCATCGTTGGTCTTGTGGCCAATAACAAAACTTGCTTTAACAAAATGCTGCTTTCAAGATAATCAAGTTTTATTAAAATCTAATAGCTGCGTTAAAATAACTGGTCTGAATACACGGGACACATTGCCTGAATTGATTTGTAAAGTTTCTTGCGGTTATTTTATTGCTTTACGAGCAACAATCATATGACATAGATGTTGCTTATCGACATTAACACTCCTGAAATTTCGGAGAACAAGCTTATATTCAACATCTTCGGTGATATTAAAATTCAAAACACCATTTTTTTTGTAGTGAACATCCTTTTTTATAATATTACCTGAACTATCGGTAAGGAGTAAATCCATATCCAACACTTCATGATCATTACTATAGACCACAACCCTGTATGAATAATCTGCTTTGAAGTCATAAAACATGCCGGTACTGTATCCATGTTGAAGCGACATACCGTATTCATTAATAATTTCATAGTTTGCAGTTAAAAGTTCCTGACGCAGATCACCGTCCGGATTATCTCCTTCTCCATATACATTAAACATAACAAAGAAGAAAAGCACGGTTAGTGTAAAAAACTTGAACAGGTTTCTTAGAGTGGTCATCTCTTTCTTCATTAAAAACATGTAATTTTTCATCGACATAACAATAGATTTAGGTTTATTTTCTTTGTGGGTCAAAAGTTCACCACGGAGGCACAGAGTTTTTTTCTTTGTGTTCTCTGTGTCTTTGCGGTTGGTTATGCACCGCGGAGACGCTGAGGGCGCAGAGTTTTTTTCTTTGCGTATTATCTTAGCGTTCTTTGCGCCTTTGCGATGAAATTTATACACCACGGAGGCTCAGCGGGCGCAGAGTTTATAAATTATTTACAATTCTTTTTATTCCGTTTCTTAAAAGCACCGTATTAAAGTTTATGAGCAATCCCAGCTTTAAGTTTTTAAGTTTTAAATAGGTGAGCAATTGTGCAGTATGTATATCGGCCAACCCGTCAATACTTTTAATTTCCAGTATCACTTTGTTTTCTACCAGCAAATCAATTCTATATCCGGCATCCAATCGCACGTCTTTATAAACTACCGGCAGCGACTATTGACGAACCACCGACAACCCCAGTTTTTCGAGCTCGAATGCAAGACAGGCTTAATCTGTACTCTCCAACAATCCCGGGCCAAGCTGTTTGTGAACTTCGATGGCTGACCCGATGATGAGGGAGGAAATTTCGTTTTCTGTCATGATTCAATTTCTTTTGCGGGTTTGTATTCACCACGGAGGCACGAAGGTCACAGAGTTTTATTCTTTGTGTTTTTTTCTTTGTGCTCTCTGTGTCTTTGTGGTGCATTTTTTCGGGTTTGTATTCACCACGGAAGCACAGAGGTCACAGAGGTTTTTTACCTTTAACAACTTGTCCAACTTACTATTACTTAAAAGTAGCCAATCTCTTTCGCAGGCCGACGCGATACAGGTGCAGTTGCATAAATAATCTTCTAATCCACTCCACCCACACTTGGGGTTGTATAATATTTTTAATAGAGTATTTCATGACAAAAGGTAGTTTGGTGTGAAGGCATAAAAAACCCCCCGAATTAACCGTTGTGAATTACCGTTTTCCCATTTTCAGGCTTGATGCCTCTGGTAAAAAAGTAGCTACAACACTCAATCCGGGGAGCAAAAGGTAGGAAAATATTTACTGTAATTGATAAGGTTCTTTAGGTTCCTTCCTTTTTTGGGTGAATCACTAATCTATTTACTACTCTTCAAGTGGCTCCACATCCATGCCGGTAAAATAGTTATATGCCTTTTTACCGCCATAAGCAGCGGCCAGACCCAGCAGTATAAAGCTACCACCACCGATGGGGGCACCACCTTCTACCGGTTGGTCTCCCGTTCCAGTACCACCTCCCGGTGGTGGTGGTGGTGGTGGGCCTCCTGCAAAAACTACAGCTGAGCTGAAGGTGAATGCTGTAATCAACAACAAATTCAAAACAGCCTTTTTAAATTTCTTCGTCTTTGACGTTTTATTATTTAATTTCATGTTTTCTTACGATTTATTGATGATTAATAAATAAATACTTTCTCAGTAAACACGCTCTTGTCGGTTGTTACGCGCACAACATAGTAGTTTTTCCTGTCGTTTACATAGAGTTTGTACTGTTGCTGACCAACACTGATTTCGGCTTTAGCAGCGATACGTCCGCTTAAATCGTAAACGGTGATGTCTTTAATCATCTCGGTACCGTTAGTTGTAACATAAGCATTGTGCTCGTAGGAGAAGATATTTATTCCGGGATCATAGGTTTCATCTATGCCGGTGGGGCCAAAGAAATGAACTACAAAACGGTCCGCCAGATCATCGGGAGTAGCTTGGAATGAATAAACAGGATTAGTACTGATGGGGAACCAAATATCATCATTCTGCTTGTCTTCCAACCAGATTTCGGTTCCGTTATCAAATGTTTCCAATTGTGAAGCGGTGATGGTGTATTCACCTGCATAACCACAAGAAAATTGCATGGGTACACTGCGCATTTCACCACTAGTTAAATCCAATGGGGGTAGCATATTGATGGACAACTTGCTACCATCTTCTGCCACGGTATTCAATTGGGTAGCATCAGTGTACCAGCTATTCCAGTGATCAGCATCCCATCCCTGATCGTAACCACTGGTGGTTCCTTCCTGAAAACGGATATAGGTACGATCGAGATAGCCATTTACGCCTCCCTCGGCTGTAAGCTTAAGCACATTGGGAATAACATCGCGGAAAGGCGTTGTGCTATGGCTACGCACGTCGTCGGTGAAGGTTACAGTTGGATTAGCAGTTGTCGTTGTGACAAAGAAAGATTGACCCACCTGTATATACCTACCATCTCCAGGAGTACCCGCAGACCATGAGATATAGGCACCTGCGCTTG
The DNA here is from genome assembly GCA_963676875.1 of Bacteroidales bacterium. Classification (GTDB taxonomy): domain Bacteria; phylum Bacteroidota; class Bacteroidia; order Bacteroidales; family F082; genus UBA6244. Next base: position 3,752,503 of record OY781436.1, on the reverse strand, counting down.
GATCCCAAAGATAGTATTGACCCCAAATATCAGGGTTGTTAAAAGACAGTGCATAAAAATCCACAGAAGATGGATAAGGGTTACCTATTAAATTTAAGTCGCTCGCACCACCATATGAAACATCTGCAGGTTGATCGCCTGTATTTAGGTGTCCGACAGCTTCCAATGTATGATCCTGTCCATCGGTGGTACTGAGGTAAATACCTTTGGTTGGAGCTAATGGATGAGGTGTATAAATATTATCCCAATCGTCGGTTGCTTGATTATATTCGTATGCGTAAGTAACTCCGGGAGCCAACATAAAATCTATCACATCCATGTTTTGTACTGTGGGAGTAACGAAATGAGCATAGAAAGCAGGGGCGGTGCTACCATTTGTAATAAAGGTTTGCACTTTTGCACTACCCGCAGCACCATAGTCAATGGTACCATAGTTGATAAAGGAGCCGGTGCCATCTGTAGTTGATTGGATAACTATACTTTCAGCAGCATCGAGATATGTATCTCCATCAACAGTAACATAAGCATTGGGTTGTATATTTAATGTTCCATCAACCATTAGTTTGCCTGAAATATGCAATAATTCCTCATCAAGCGCACTTCCCCAATTAATGTTAGCACCAGCTGCAATACGCACATTATTGGAAAGACCTATCCCGGCAAATCCACCTGAATACATATTTTCAGGATAATTGGTTAAACCCGAAGGGATAAAGCAGTTATTTCCAGCCGTAGGAGATGCCGATACTGGATTGCCACATGAAGTTATCCAGTTAGCCGGGTTTCCCCAACTAGAACCATTATAAAATGGAGGTGTATCGGTACCACCAACCCATACATAATCGTAAACTACGGTGGGGTAGGTGTAATTGTTGGCACCACCAACGATTGTTGGAGTATAATCCATGATAGGTGGACCCTGTGTCCAATTCAGGCTTGTTCCATTCCAAAAATTGGGAGCTATTTCAAAATCAGTAACTCCGGAACCACCAACAGCTACTAGCACTGCTATGTCTTCCCATTCATTCACAATCCAATCATGCGGTGGATAAATTGGAACACCCTGATTAGAATACCAATATCTGTAGTCATAGCCATCAAAATTCCGCTTACTACCCAATGCATCATCAATCTGATAATCGTTTGTAGCACACAGCAATGAATTATCGGCGCCCATACCCTCAGGCCATCTAATTACAAATGTAATGTCCGCTATCAAAGTTGTAGTAGTATTAGGCGTATTTACACCAGAAGTTTCTCGCATTTGATATACTAGATAACCCATATCGTTTACAGCCAGCCTACACTCAAATGTCTGGGCTCTGACCTGAAGACCAACGCCTACGAGCATTATAATTAGTATTGCGACAATATAAATATTTTTCATGATTTTCATATTACAATATAATTAAGGTAAATGTGAATAATAAATACTACCTGGAGATGCACCAAGGGTACTCAAAATGAATAAACCATCATTTCCAGCACCAATGTAATTTACATTCCCATCCATGTTAACATCTGCATCGTTATAGGTAGCTAGTAATGGATCTCCAGGGGTTGTTATTCCAACTACTCCTAAAATAGCTGAACGATCGTTACTCCCACCAATGTAGGTCACCTGTCCATCCCCATTCGCATCCCCACTCCAAAGAGCGTACACACCAGTTTCCACTGCAACCATAGGGTCATTGGTGGTGATGGCGGCATCTGTGTATAAATTGGCACCGCTTGTAAAGTCAAATGCAGGTGATGCAGCATTGAGGTCGATAGGGTTGGCAGTCATTACACCTAAATGGTTGCGGTGTACTACGGCAATGTAATATTCATCGCGGGCAAGGCCGGGGAAAGAACAGTTAGATTCATTTTCATTGATTATCTGTCCATCCTGGTCGATGAAACGTGAGAACGAACTCTCCACAGCCATGGTAGTCTTGTTACGCAGTTCAATTTTCACCCAATCAACGGCTGAAGCAGGAACTGCGGTTACAGTTGTTGCGTCATATGGAGATGTGGTGGGCAGCAATGCATTCAAATTCAAGGTTTTGTCCATGTTGTGGTTGGCAGTATTGTAAGCTCCTGCGAGGTACACTTTCAAGTCGACAATGACGGTAGTGTAGTTTTGGTCGCCTACCATAAAGGTACCCAGCACGCTAATGCCTCCACTGGTGAGGGCATAAGGATTGGTACCGGTGGCGGCAGTGGGAGTTCCCCAAGCCACGTTGGCGCCATTGTCGGAGGTTTGTCCGAGAGCAGCATTGGCACGATCGAAGTCGGTGAGTTCTTCTGTACCATTCCATTGGGTAGTGACAGTAAGATCGGAACCTCCGGCTGTGCCTTCGGTGATAATCCATGAGCGGTCAACAATATGGTCTGCACTTGGAAAAGCAGCAGGATAGGCATCCACCACCTTCACGCCATATGTATCTGCGGTGGCAGTGGCACTGTTTTGAAGGGTAACGGGGTTGTAGGCACTGTTGCCCACGGGGAAAACCACGTTGGTGGTACCATCGGCAGGAACACTGCGTTTCAGACTACCTGCTCCATTGGTAACAAAGTACTTGGCAGCATCGGCATTAACGGCATCTGCACCCAAGGTGAGGTTAAATCCGTTTAGGGTAAAGGTACCATTGGTAAATGTTAAAGCACCATGGATGGTGGCATCGGCTCCGGTGGCTGCATCGGTTAATGCTACACCTGCTGGATTGTCGAGCTCAACAGGGCCGTAGACATGCACAGAAGCTGTTCCGGTAATGGCCTGAGCGGCTGTGCCATTAAAAACAACAGAGCCGGTAGATGCCGCATCAAACAGCGCACTACCATCGTTTTGGAGATCACCTGCTATTTCAACGGTACCATCGTTTTTGATTAGCCCGGTACTCGTATTAGTGAGTGACCCGACCACCAACGATGCTCCTCCGTTGACAGTGATGCTGGCATCCCCCGTCATGTAGAGCCCTTCCGCTGCGGAAGCACTCATTCCGAGCATAGCCAACACGGTTAGGCCGGCAAGTGCTCTGATTTTGGGTAAAAGTCGATTTTTTTGCATAATTAATCAATTAGAATTAGTGATTTTTTCATATGTGAATATATTGGGTTATTAAGTTTCGTAATTTTGCTACTCGCGTTTTGGATTACATCCCACACAAAATTGTAAGAACACGTATTCCACATACATTTTCGTTCCATGCAGATACGAACACAAAAGTAGCAGGTCAACATTTTTTCTTATAATTTTTAGAGTTACAATAGCGTTGCAAGGCAAATGAGAAACGTTTCATTTCCATTTCAAGAAACACCCAATGCCCTTTTCGGGTAAAAAACACAATTTATATCCAGTTGATTTATCGTGTCTTACAGGTGATCATCAAGGAAACACCAAAACATTAAAAAAACGGCCAACAAACCCTATATCTGGCAAGAAGCACGTCTTGAATTGGAAGAAAAAGGTATAAAACGACCAAAAAAAGGTGAAAATGAACAAAAACACACCCTATGAAGGGCCAGCTTGAGAAGAAAAGAGCCCTTTTGATCAACGAAATCAGTTATAAAAACCTCAAATCAGGAACAAACAGTAAAAAAAGTGCTAAAAAAGATTTACAGATAAACAGCCCTAATCATTTTATTGCAACCACCATAAACCGGAACAATATGCGGCCATAGGAACGCAATTGGCGGCAAACAAGCCATTGTTTGTCCGAAACATTAAAGCCGGAGAAGAATAAGATGGTTTTCTGTTGCACCATGACTGAAAAGAAAATTGATTTAGGCCTATATATATAAGGTGTACTTTCACTCATTCTACAATAACCAGTTTATAGCTTTTTGCCACATTCACCTGGTATCCACCAGAAGATGTCATAGGTGTTTAGAACAAGAATGAAGGAGTTGGTATTTTTATAAGTTGAACCAGCAACCTTTCCGCCAGAAAAACGACATCCTATTCGGAATATTGAAGCCTTTAGATCGCCGCGCAAAGTAACACCATGTATATACTGTAGTTAGCTATACTCCGGTTAGTGAATAATGCCGATATAGTATTGAAGTGTTTAAAACTTAAAGCTCATCTCAACTCATAACAAGTTTTTATAGTTACACAAAGCTCTACTCATCAACACCTTGCATCTTCTGCACTAGGTGGTTAATTTGTAGCCAATGTGATTCAAAAAAAACCAACTAATGTATGAACGACTTTTCGGAGTGGATTCAGCATTGTAAACAATTAACACAAATGATTCTCAAAGCTTATCCGAGGAGTTTCGAGACGCTCAAATTCTTGATCAATCATTTGCCTACATTGTTTTTCGTTATTCCCATTTGATCCTAGCGGGAAAAAACATATTGTTCACGCAGCTTTTCAGGATAGACGGAAATCCCGAACACATACAATGGATGAAATTATCTGCCACATTCACCATGCATTCCGGAAAATCCTGTATATTAGCATTCGCCAAAGCGTTTCAAACCGGAATTTCCCCTTTACAAAAACGCATTTTATAATATTGATATATAGTTTATTAATTGCTATTGTAACGCTTTTGAAACGTTTTTAATTTCGTTCGACACGGTAATGAAACGCGTTTTATAAACCAAACGTCCGCGTTTGTTCCCATATTTGCATGTTGACAGCCCTGAGAGATTCTGAAATAAAAAATAACCATTTACAGAAAATGAAAGCCCGATCAGAGAAAAAATTCAATCATGATAGAAATGTTGTAAAAGTGAAATAACTACTCAAATAATTCATTGACGCAAATTTTCCTCACTTTTTGCATTTACTTTTAAGTATTGTACCAAAATAAATAGTTACACGATGAAAGTTAAATACTCGCTGATTATTGCACTGCTGGTAGTTCTGTTTTTCAACGGACGAGCACAAAACACAAAATCTTTTCAAGATATGATTGATCGTGCTTTTTACTATTTGCAGGTCAATATAGATACAATGAAGATGTATACAGATTCGGCCAAAATTTTATCACAGGAAGATGATGATCTGTCGGTAAAGTCGCTTTTGAATCTTAGCTATGGACATTACTATCTTCGTCAAAATGATATGGATCAGGCTGAACTCTGCTTTCTTAAAACAGAAAGTTATGCGAAACTTGGGGCTGACAGTGCCATGTTGTACCAAGCGTGGATGGGGCTTGGAACCATGCACAACTACAAGGCTGAACATGCCAAAGCATTAAAATATTTCCTCGACGGCTTGTATTACATCAAGCACATAAAAAAACCGTTTCAAAAGAGGTTGTTTGCCAATGCAAACAACAATGTGGCCATGATATATAACAATTTGAAAAACTACGACCGTTCCATTTTTTATTACAAAGAAGGGCTAAATGTGGCTAAAGAAATGAATGACACCCTGCTCTTAATACATATAGGTAAAGGACTCTCAAAGGCACTTATCAAGAAAAAAAGATATGGAGAAGCCTTGCCTTTAATAAGGAGTAGCATTGTAATGGCTGAGAAATCAAGATACTATCTTCCACAATTGGCTGATTTGTACCACAATTTGGGAAACGTATTTTTTGAATACGACAGTCTTCGTTCGATTGACAGTGCACTTTTTTATACTGAAAAGGCTGCACTCATATTTCAAAATCAAAATAATATTTTTATGGTTTTAGTTCTTAAAGCCTACTTAGCTGATATTTATTTAAGCGAAGGAAACTACAAGCAGGCAAAGAAAATATTAGAACATTATAAAAATGATTTTGATGCAACCGACTCCCCAAAAATATTGAATGACTTTTATAAAACACTTTCGGATATCGAATTTCACTTGGGAAACATTCCTCTGGCGTACGATTATTTAAAAAACTCCTACCAACAATTTGAAAAGCTGTCGAACAGAATGGATAATGAATATTTATACGACATAGTAGAGGACTATGTAAATCAGGAGAATCAGCTTGTGAAAGATCAATTGGAGCGGAAAATCAGCATGCAAGCATTGCAACTGGATGCTGAGAAGTGGAGGAAACGAACGGTTATGATTATCGCCGCCTTTGCCATATTACTGGTTATTATTCTGGGATGGTCATTGATTATGGTATATAGGAAATATATGGCGAAACAGATGTTGAACAATGAACAACTTCTTCATCTGGAAACTTCACATCAATTGGTTGAGCTGAAAAAAAAGGCAGCTGAGAATAAACTTGTCGAAAATAAAAAGATTGTGGAAATAAGCAATAAAAACATTATGTACAACGCCATATTGGTAGAAAAACTCCTCAATTCGATTAGAGATTTAAAGCCATATGTAAACAAGGAAGGATTGCGACTTATCAAATCTCAATTGTTGGAGGTTAGCAACTTTTCAGTGGAGGAAAACTGGAATCTATTTGAACAGAATTTCGCTGTACAATACCCCTTTTACAGAGCCAACTTTTTTGAAGAACACCCCACAGTTAGCTTATCAGAGTTCAGACTATCATGTTATATTCTGATGAAACTTACCAACGCTGAAATTGCTGCCGCTACGCTACAATCACCCAATAGTCTCAGGTCAGCAAAATTCAGACTTAGACAACGGTTAAAGGTTGCCGACAACCATGAACTTTATGATAAACTGCTTAGTTATGCCCAACGGAAAACATAAAGCGGGGGAAATGACCGGCGAAGATAAAAAAAGGGTATTGACTAAACCAACAACAGGGTTTTTTATCATATATGCGTATAAAATAAATTAAAATGAAAATCGTGTTATTTACTATTTATGCTTACCTTGTATATTTTTATTGCTGATAGATGACTGATGAAAATAATGTATTAAAATATTGAAAAGAATAAGAACCGATTGGTATGAGTTTGTTACGGAAAGAGCAAGAATAAATGTCTGAATTGATGAACAAAAAAGATTTTAGTAATTACCCTCTGAACCATGCGGCTCTTCATCGGTTTTCAAGTATATGAAAGCTCTTTGATATGAAAGTAAAATATCTACTCTTAGTTGGAATGCTATTTTTGAATGTGAAGTTTGGGATTTCGCAAGCTGATTCAATGTTTCAACGAATGATCGATAGTGCAAAAGTGTACTTGCTGGAGGACATTAAAGTCATGAAGTCATACATAGATACAGCGAGCATGTTAGTAAAACAGAGTCCGGATAGTACAAAGAGAAGGGCTCGCGTGAATCTCTTGTATTCCAATTACAAAATGGAAATGGGAGAATATGATCAGTCCGAAGAATACCTGCGCAAAGCAGAAAAATATTCTATCTCTTCAAATGACAGCAGTATGATGTATGATGTATGGATGGGTTTGGGGAATTTGGAATTACGCCAGGGCAACAACGCCGATGCCTTAAAGCATTATCTGGATGGGCTTTATTATATCACACATATCCAAAAGCCCCAGTCGAAGAAAAAGTTAGCTAAAACGAAATACAACTTAGGCTTAACCTACTACATTTTGAAAAGTTACAAGAAATCCATTGAATATTATAGAGATGCATTTCGCGATGCCAAAGATGCCCATGATGATTATTTAATTAGTCATATCAGCGATGGACTTTCAAATGCACTGATCTTCACAGGAGCTCATAAGGAAGCACTTCAACTCATTCGACAAAACTTGGCCCTAAGCAAAAAAATTGAGCTATCGCCCTACCGGATGGGGATATTATACTCGAATTTGGCTAATGTTTATTACGCTGATAAAAAAAATGGTTCAATTGACAGTGCACGTTACTATTACAATCTTTCAAGCAAAGAATTTGAAAAACAACACAAAACATTTTTTGTTATCCAGCAAGAAATCAGTCTTGCAAAAACTTATTTTGATGAAGGAGCATATGTTACCGCCAAAAAGATATTGAAGAATATTGAAAAAGAAACAGTAAGGATGGACCATCCCATAATAATGCAAGATTTTTATTTTTTATTGGCCAAAATTAACATGCGTTTGGGTAATTCCAAAAAGGCATTCAATGATTTAATGATTGCTTACGAAAATCAAACGTCAGCATACAACGCAAACGAAAATTCTGACATTTACAACATTGTAGAGGGTTATGTGGAATCAGAAAACATCCTGATTCAGAATAATCTAAAACAAAAAATTGATTTTCAGACCATCATGTTGGAAAATGAGAAAAAAAGAAAACGAATCATACTTATTATTGCAGGATTAGCCTCGTTATTGGCCTTATCATTGGGATGGACTTTGGTTACAGGATACAAAAGGTATAAGATGAAACAGAATTTCAACAGTGAACAGCTTTTACATCTGGAAACTTCCCATAGACTAATGGAACTCGAAAAAATGGCGGCAGAACGCACCATTGCAGAGAACAAAAGGATTGTGGAAATAAGCAACAAAAACATCATGCACAATGCCATACTGGTTGAAAAACTAATATCTTCCATAAAAACATTAAAACCCTACGCCAACAAGGAAGGTTTAAGATTGATTAACAGTCAATTAGTAGAAGTGAGCAGTTTCTCGGTAGAAGAAAACTGGAATATTTTTGAAGAAAACTTTACCATACAATACCCTTTCTTTCGTGCTAACTTTTTTAACGAAGAACCGGGAATTTCCCTATCGGATTTCCGACTATCTTGTTATATTCTAATGAAACTAACCAACGCCGAAATTGCTGCCGCCACACTTCAGACACCCAACAGCCTCAGATCGGCAAAATTTAGACTCCGTCAACGATTAAATGTAAACGACAACGATGAACTTTACGAAAAGTTGATTGGGTACACCCAGCAGAGAATTTAAACTGAGTACATAGTACCGATTATGAATTGAGATGAGCTTTATGTTCGCTTCGCTCCTATAACCTCTTCAATTCTATATCGGCATTATACATAAACAGCGTAATGCTAACTTCAATTTTATAGTTGGCATAACTACCAATACAAATACCAAAAGGATACAGCTAAAACTAAAAGCGGGAAAATTAATAACATATAAGGGTTGGTATTGCGTTTCCGAGGGTCGAAGGAAATGAGTTTGTCCGGATCGGCAGCAAAGATAATAACGATTAACAGCAAACCCATACCACCCAATGCTACCCATTGTTTTAAGGAAAAATTAAACCAAAAGAACACAGCTAAAAACAAAAAACCTAACAGATAAGGAACCAATGCCTGAGCTGTAATAAATAGTGGATAATCATTTTCAGTAAGTTGATCATAGTATATATTGGCCGATTGAAAAAAATATCGAGCATAGTACTTAATCAACACCACCATGCCCACTAAACAAAAAAACATGATGGCCATTATCTCGAAGGTTCCCGGATAAAACCAAGCCAATGCAAATCCTATCCCTTCATAAACCATTGTTCCCAGAAATATATCAAACACCAAAAAAGATATGGCCTGAAATGAAAACCAAATGAGCCAAACCTTATACCTGCCGGTGGCTTTAGGGCGTAGATGTAATATGAATGCTGCAATAAATCCCAAAAAACCAATCGTAAAAGGAACAGAAACGAAAACCGCCATTACCGATTGGAAACTCCACCTGGAATTTTCAATTAGGTAAGATATTTGAAAGTGGTGAATATCTACCGGATAATTATAAATGTATGCCCACATATATTTCAAGGAATTCTCCAACATAAAAATTAGGAGGGCTGAAAGTAAAAAAGCTAATAACGAGTTATACAATATAGTTCCCGACAAAAGCATTTTCTGGTTTCTTCTTTCTTCGTTGTCGCTATCCGGAGTATCGGTTATTTCCATGTCTGTAACTATTTTTTGACTAAAATGATCCATCTTAATTTGCTTTGAAAGAAATAGAATGATCGTTGAATGCCATCACGCTGAGGCATGCTTTCAACCCAAGATACCCATTGCCTTCATGAACCTGCAAATTAATGGATGTTCTATTAAAGGCCTGCAAAATCTGTGTTGAATTTAACACAGCATTACCCAACTGTTTTTTAGGTTTTTACAAGTTTTTGCAACTCATATAAAACGCATGCCACGAATACAAAACGCTTCTGAAACGCACCTGAACCACAGCTAATCCATTATTTTTAGCGAATTTTATTTAAAAATTCACCCAAAAAAAGATACAAATACAACATGAATAAATGTGACACCCCCCGACAAACGAATTCTTGCAACAGATTTTCAAGTTAGCACCTTATGTATTCCATCATCATTAACCCGATAAAATTAATTTCCATGAACACATCAAAAACCCTACGTTATTCAGGTATTTTACTTGCCTGTTTCTTTTTTATGACACTTACCCAAAAGGTAATCGGACAAATGGAACTACTGCACCTCAATTTTGAAGACGAACTCACCGGTGAAGACGGCGAAATACCTACTTTCTACGACATCAACTTCCCGGTAACATATCAATACGGATTGGTGGGGAAAGCGGCCTATTTTCCTCCCAACAATCAGGTATGGTATGGCGAAGAAAACATTAGCGAACTGGAAGGCTCCATGGCCTACTGGATTAAACCGGTGTGGAATGGCGACCACAATGAACACCGGATATTTAAATACGGAGGTTCCGGAGGCATGCTATTTGGCACCGATGGTGGAGGTTATTACGTTTCGTTGCTCAATGTGGGTCAGGGATCAGGTGAGCTTTATGCCAACTTCAACACCAGCAACTGGAGCGACGACCAATGGTATCATGTGGTACATACCTGGAATAAGAACGCAGCCACCAACGAGGAAGCTTTGCAAGTGTATGTAAATGGCGTGAGGGTGGCTCAGAACAACCCAGGAAGAGATAAAAACAATATCCATTTGATTGATGACGATGCTTTTCAAGTGGGAGGAACAGGTGGCAGCAGTTCGCTGGAATCCTATCTGGACAGCTATGTAATATTTGATTATCAACTAACTGACCAACAAGTAGCCGACCTGTACAACAACATGACCACTCCCGATGATTTGGTGTTGGAGTTTGAAAACAACCTGACAGGTTTCAGTGGAGAAACCCCCTCCTACTACGATCAAAATTATCCGATCACCTACAATACAGGTACATTTGGACAGGGAGCACATTTTCCTGACAACAACCAATTAAGGTATGAAAGCGATGAAAACATCAACGACCTGTTGGGCAGTTTCATCACCTGGATAAAGCCGGACTGGAACGGAGCTGACAACACCGAACATATCCTGTTCTATTATGGTGCTACCAATGGCATGTTGATTGAAAAATCTTCCTCCAATGAAATAACCTGTTTGGTGAATCGCGGCGCAGGAAGCAACCAATTGTCGGCTACATACGATGTAAGCAACTGGAATAGTGATGAATGGCATCATATCGCCTGCACATGGAATGCCAACGCTTCCACCAATCAGGAGGCTTTGATATTGTATATCGACGGGGTACTTGCAGGACAAAACGACCCAACGGTTTCCGCCTCCAACATACATGCTATCAGCGATAGTGAATTTCAAATTGGTGGCCAATCCAATGCCCATTCACTTAACGCCATGCTCGATCGATTGATTATCAGAGATGTGCAGCTTGATGCTAACGAAATACTTAACCTTTACAACGAATATACTCCTCCCCTTGTTTATTCGGAACTCTACCTGGAATTTGAAAATCATCCGAATGGCGCGTGTGGTGAAACACCTTCCGAATACAATAGTGTTGCGCCCATTACCTACTCCAACGGCAAAACGGGGCAGGGAGCCTATTTTCCGGCATCCAACACATTAAAATACGCAAGTTCAGGAAATATCAATGAATTCAAGGGCACTCTTTCCTATTTTATCAAACCTGATTGGTCGGGAAATGCTGCCAACCATACCATCTTGAAATATGGCGGCGATGGCGGCATTCAAATAGCTACCAATGGATCAGGAGTTTTAGAAACCATTTTCAATTATAACGGCACCCAACAACTGATGGCTTCATATGACGTATCCGGATGGCAAGACAATCAATGGGTTCATGTGGTTCATACCTGGGACAACCAAGCCGGCAACACCGAGGAAGCTGTCCAAATGTACATCGACGGCATTCTTGTGGCTCAAAATATCGGAGCCGGCCCATCCAACTTCCCATCAGTTAACGCTACGGATTTTCAGGTGGGAGGTGATGAAACAACCCAGTCGCTGGAAGCCGATCTCGACCGTTTTATCATCCTCGACTATCCCGTTACTGCCACACAGGCTGAGGAATTGGCCAACGAACATATTCCGGTAATTAACAACATGACTCTGGAAAGCAACCTCGACTACACCCTGATGGGCGGCCCATACAATATTGCCGACCCCGAAGAAGACGGTATCATTCAACTGTCCAATTGCACTAACATCGCTTTGGACGGCAATGGCATTCAAGCATCAGGTCAGGCTTTTACAGGATATTTTATTAAGTTGCAAGACGCTTCTTACATCAATATTTCAAACTTTGATACCATTTCGGAGTATTTCTACGCCATCAAAGCAACTAATTCACAAGAAATTACCATTTCAAACAACAATTTTTCAAACAATAAAATGGATCAGATCGGATGGATTCATATTTGGCACGACATCGACAATGCATTGGGAGGAGGCGTGTTGTTGAGCGAGAGCCGCAAGGTGGAAATTTTCGATAACACCATGCAATTCCAAAACGACGGCGTAGCCATGTACACCTGCGACAGCATTAATGCCCACGACAACAATTTCTCCTGGAATACAGGTTACGGCATCAGGATGTTCCATACAGATAGCTGTACTATTGTAAACAACGATTGTTCATATGCAAACCGCGAAACCGATCCTAGTGACTGTGCCGCCATTTTGTTGTTCTTCTCCAGAGAAAACTATGTAGAAGGCAACGACTTTTCGTATGGGGGCGATGGCATTTTCACCAATGAAAACAAAACCATGACCAATGCCATTCCTGATTTTCCGCCTAGCAACAACTATTTTGGCAACAACGATTGCTCCTGGTCGCCACACAATGCCATTGAATCGGTATTTACTGACGGCAATGTGTTTGAAAACAATATCTGCGATTATAGTCACTACGGTTTATGGCTTGGTTATTCAGACAACCTGATCGTGGAGGGAAATCAGATAAATAACAACCGCGCCAGTGGTATAGCCATCGATCGCGGATTTGAAAATGTGATAACCAACAATGTAATCAGCGGCAACACCACAGGGATAGAACTTTGGGAAGGAGGCTCCTCCGGTTTGCCCGGCTACACCAATAGAAAGTCGTATGATGTCCTTATTTCGGGAAACACATTTAATTCGAACAGTGAAGCCATAAGTGCCATTTTGACGGAAGAACTCAGGGTAAAAACAAATGTCTTTGCCTACAACAATACCGATATTTACATTGAAGATGAGTCAACCTCCGACACCATCACCGAAAACAACTTTGGCAATGCCGCCTCGAGCTTTATCAACAACCAATCTGGAGAAGACCTCTATGCAGAGAACAACTATTTCCCGGATAACGTTTCACTTATCGATTGTAAAATCATAGACAAAAACGATGATGCTAACCTCGGGTTGGTTGACTACACACCCTACTATCCTTCCGCCATAAGTTTCGAAATTGTACCACCGGCAGATCTTGCAGAAGAATCCAATTCGTTCTGGACCGTATTTGTGGAAGACGGGCAACCTACCACACTTAGCTGGGACGAGAATGACTTTAAAGTCGGTGAAGCTTCTTTGTATGTCAACACCGAAGGTGGATTTGATGTGATACCACATTATTGGCCCACTGAAGGCAGAATGGCCGATTGGACGCTACTTGAATCGGACTCCCTGAGTTTTTGGATAAAAACCGAAAACCCACATTCTGGCCAATTTCAGCAGTTTTATGTACAATTGGGAAACAACTGTGGCGACTACTACCGATACACCGGATCGCTGTCTATGGTAAATGCCAGCATTGGCAACTGGATAGAATTGGTAATGCCTTTAGCCGGTGGCGACGGCTGGACCCGCACATCCTCAGGAAATATCTCATTTGAAAACATGGCCTATCTGGAAATAAATGTGGACACCTGGGACTGGGGATTCCAACTTTGGTTGGATGGCATCCATTTTACCAATCATAGTGGTGTGGGAATCAATGAGAACACAGCTTTACAACCTGTTATTCAAAACATTCATCCCAACCCAACAAGCACAGAAACTACCATTGACCTGGAAATAGCTACAAGAAGAGAAGTTAAGGTGGAAGTCTTCAACTCGTTGGGAAGCCGCGTGGAAACAGTATTTGAGGGTGAGCTTTCAAGTGGCTCGCATACACTGCACTACAACACCTCACAGCTAAAAACCGGAGTTTACTTTTTGCAAGTATCCGGTTCTTCAGGTAGGTCGATCAGCAAGCTGATAAAAAGATAGTTGATTTGATTTGGATTAAAAAAATGCTGCCTTCGTTGAGGGCGGCATTTTTTAGCTAAAATAAAAATCTTATGACCTGTATCACGTTGATATTTATCTGATTTCATTCGCTATTTTTGAGTAAAAATGCCGATAAGTTATCATCTCTTTCATCCGGGTTAAAAATTTCCATTAATTTAGCCAACTGGCTATTTCTGTATCATGTAAAAAGAACTAAAAGAAATGGCGTAGATTTTTTTAGCCAACAGATTAAATTTTAGTGTTTAACAAAATAAAAAACTAACGATGAAAAAAGGCTGGATAATAGTAATTATTTTGGTTGTTGTGGTATTTATCGCATACTCGTCAATCAAAAGCACCTACAATGGCATGGTTACCAAATCGGAAATGGTAGATGGCCAATGGGCTCAGGTAGAAAATGTATATCAACGCCGGGCTGATTTGATCCCCAATCTGGTGGAAGTGGTAAAAGGATATGCATCGCATGAGAAAGAAACCCTTGAAGGAGTAATTAATGCTCGTGCCAAGGCCACTTCCGTAAACATCGACGCCAATAATTTAAACCCTGAATCGTTTGCCAAATTTCAACAAGCTCAGGAAGGCTTGACAGGAGCTCTGTCGAGGTTGATGGTAGTGGTGGAAAAATATCCGGATTTAAAAGCCAACCAAAATTTTCTGGAATTACAAGCCCAACTAGAGGGAACTGAAAATAGAATAACTGTTGAAAGACAAAAGTTTAACGAAACGACAAAAGAGTACAACACCCTTATTAAGCTATTTCCAAAAAACATGCTGGCCGGAATGTTTGGATTTGCACCCAAGCCCTATTTCTCTGCTCAGGCAGGCGCTGAAAATGCACCAAAAGTTTCCTTTTAACCATTTAATATAACATATCATGGGTTCTGACGCCAGAAAATTTTTTTCAAAAGAAGATAAACTTGCCATAAAAAAAGCCATCCTAAACGCTGAAAATGATACTTCAGGCGAGATTAGGGTGCACCTTGAGAGCGAAGTTGAGGGAGACGTACTCGACCGAGCAGCCTTTGTTTTTACCAAATTAAAAATGGAGCAAACCCACCTCAGAAATGGGGTACTCATATACCTGGCCGTAGGGAGCAAAAAATTTGCCATCATCGGCGATGTGGGTATCAACAAAGAGGTTCCTGAGAATTTTTGGGAAGAAACCAAACAACTCATGGCCGACAGGTTTAAAAATGGTGAGTTCCTTGAAGGACTGATAGAAGGAATAGAGCAAGCCGGCACAAAACTTAAAAAACACTTTCCGCACCACATTGACGATATCAACGAACTCTCGGATGATATTTCGTTTGGCTAAAATAACACAATACCTATGCGTCTGTTAAAACTGATCACAATAACACTGATGCTGATGTTTCACTTTCAGCTCAATGCAACCGATATTCCAACGCGACCCACCCCACCCCGATTGGTCAACGATTTGGCCGGGATACTTTCCAAACAACAACAAGATGAACTTGAATACAAGTTAAGGTATTTCAACGACACCACTTCCAACCAAATTGTGGTGGTTATCGTGAAATCCTTGCAAGGAACCGATGCTTCCGATTTTGCTTACAAAATAGGTAAAATATGGCAAGTGGGTCAAAAGGATTTCAACAATGGAATCGTGGTGTTGGTTAAACCCAAATACAGCAATAGCGATGGAGGAAAAGCATTTATCGCCACGGGATATGGCCTCGAAGGTATTATTCCGGATGCCACCTCCTGGGATATCGTCAACAATGAAATGATTCCCTATTTCAAACAAGATAAATACTATGAGGGAATTAATCAGGCAACAGATGTTTTGATGAAACTGGCCTCGGGCGAAATATCAGCCAAAGGATACAACAAAGCACAACAAGCACCATGGTATTTTGCGCTGCTCCCCTTTTTCATTATTGTTCTTATTATCATACTCATGGGGCGCAGTCAGCGAAATTCGCATGGCATAACAGGAAGAGGTAGCAGTGGTATTTGGACAGCACTATTTTTAGGCAGCATGTTGGGCAATCGTTCGCATGGAGGCAGCTGGAATAACTTTAGTGGCGGATCCTCCGGTTTTGGAGGCGGAGGAAGTGGCTTCGGAGGCGGCTTTAGTGGTTTTGGTGGCGGAAGTTTTGGTGGCGGAGGCGCAGGAGGAAGCTGGTAAATCAACTTTTTACACCAATTATCATGGTATTTTTTCATGAAATATCTTAGGAAATTCCAACCTCACATCTTATCATTTAGAGGGCATTCTGCATATTAAAAAATTATTTTATTGAGCAACAACAAGTTATAAACTAATTACGCATTTTATTACTTAAATATCTAAATAAATGCAAAAAATAAATAATTTTGGGCTTTGTTAATTCAACGAATTAACATAATTTTAACAGATTGTTTCTAATTAAATATTTGCAGTTTATTTGATAATCTTTACACCATGATCATAAACGGTATTGCTGGCAAACAATTGCTACATATCAAAACGTTTTTTCGTTTTGGTTTTTTCATTTTATTACTTCTCTCTACCTTCCATCTTAAAAGTCAAACTGCTGAGGACGAAAAGAATTTTCAGCAATGTAAAGCATGTCACACCATTGGTGGCGGCAAGCTGGTTGGCCCTGATTTAAAAGGGGTTACCGAACGAAGGGAAGAAGGCTGGTTGATTAAATTCATCCAAAATTCGCAGGCTATGGTACAGGCAGGCGACCCCATCGCCGTAAAAGTGTTTGAGGAAAACATGAAAATCCCCATGCCGGCGCACAACCTGACCGATGATCAGGTAAGGGGCATACTTGCCTATATTGCCAACGATGGCAAAATAGAGGGAGGAGAGGTAGCTACAAGCACCACAACTTCAGACGAAGAAATGGCTGCCGCGGAGGATACGGTGCAATTGGTTGCCGAGGCTAAAGCTGCAGAACGACGCAACATGCGTTCCACCTTTATTATTATGGTTGTGTTGTTATTGATCAGTGTTTTCGATTTAGCCATTACCAAAATAGTAAAGGCCAGATGGATTCACATAGTAATTATTTTGGTGAGCGTGGCCATACTTGGCGAACTTACTTTTGTGGAAGCTGTAAGTCTGGGACGTCAACAATATTACCAACCGGATCAACCCATCGCCTTTTCCCATAAAATTCATGCCGGTCAAAACAGAATCGATTGCCAGTATTGTCACTTTACCGCTGACAAGAGCATGCATGCGGGAATTCCACCCGTGGCCACTTGTATGAACTGCCACTCGCAGGTGAAGAAAGGCAAGAAAACAGGAACGGAAGAAATAGCTAAAATCTACGCCGCCATCGAGAACAACAAACCCATTGAATGGATTAAGGTTCACAACCTTCCCGATCATGTGTATTTCAATCATGCTCAGCATGTTAATGTGGGCAAAATCGACTGTCAACAATGTCATGGTGAAGTAGAAAAAATGGATGAAATTATTCAGGTAAAAGACCTCAGCATGGGTTGGTGTATCGATTGTCACCGTACCCAGTCGGTACAATTTGCCAGCAATAAATTTTACGAGCAATACACCAAATTGCACCAAAAAATGAAAGATGGCGAAATGACCACCGTTACCGTGCAAAACATTGGTGGCGACGAATGTCAGAAATGTCATTATTAATCAATTTATTAAGCATAATTATTTACTCCAGATAACCACACCATGGAAAAAATCTATTGGCAAAGTCTTGAGAACTACAAAGAACATCAAGCTTCTGTTTTAGAAAGTAAAAAACCTCTTCCTGAATTCTCCATTGAAGGTCTTGATGAATCTGAAATTAAAGGTCAATCGAGCAGACGCGATTTTCTGAAAATGCTTGGCTTTTCGGTGAGTGCCGTAGCACTTGTGAGCAGCTGTCAAATGCCTGTTCGTAAGGCCATTCCGCTACTCAATCAACCCGAAGAGCTCACACCAGGTATCCCCAACTTTTTTGCATCTACCTTTTTCGATGGCAACGATTATTGCAGCATTTTGGTGAAAACCAGAGAAAATCGACCCATAAAAATTGAAGGTAACGAAATGTCGCCCCTCACCAAAGGTGGAACCAGTGCCCGCGTACAGGCATCCGTGCTCAATTTGTACGATGATGCCCGCCTGAAAAATCCCTATCACGCCGGTGAACAAACAAGTTGGCAGGATGTGGACTCCAAGGTGATGGAGCAGCTTAACCAATTGCGTGATACCGGCAAAAAAGTGGTGCTACTCACCTCTACTATAATAAGCCCATCCACCAAAGCGTTGATTCAGGAATTTACCACCGCTTACCCCAACGTGGAATGGCAAATGTACGACCCCGTAAGCATGGCCGCCATCAGAAAAGCCCACGAGTTGAATTTCGGTAAAGCAGACATACCAAACTATCAATTCGACAAAGCCAACGTCATTGTAGGTTTTAATGCAGACTATCTGGGTACCTGGCTGATGCCGACTACCTTTACCAAACAATATTCCTCCAACAGAAAATTGAACAACGGCAACCGAAAGATGTCGCGCAGCTATCAGTTTGAAAGCAGCTTGTCGCTGACCGGATCAAATGCCGATTATCGTTATGGTATCAAACCATCCGACGAAGCCGTGGTATTACTCAACCTGTACAACCTGATTGCAAGAAAGACAGGAGCTACCACCTTTGACGTGGCTCAATCACCTGTTGATGTAAAACAGGTGGCCAACGACTTATTAAAAAATAAAGGGAAATCGCTGGTAGTTTCGGGCACCAATGACCTGCATATCCAGTTGATTGTGAATGCCATCAACAACCAATTGGAAAATTACGGACAAACCCTGGACCTCCGGGCACCCATCTACCTGAAACAAGGCAACGATGAAGCCATGGCTCAATTGGTGAAGGATATGAAGGCCGGCGCTGTCGGTGGTGTGATGCTTTACAATGTGAACCCTGCCTATGATTATTTCAACGCCAAAGAGTTTATCGGAGGTTTGGAAAAAACACCTTTTAAGGTGAGTTTTAGCGACACCATGGACGAAACCGCCAAACTTTGCGACTTCGTTTGTACCAACAACAACTACCTGGAATCGTGGGGAGATGCCGAAGCTGTAAAAGGACACCTCAGCATTGTACAACCCGCCATCCGACCCATTTTCAACACACGTCAGTTTGAAGATTCGTTGTTGGTTTGGATGGGTCAAACACAGGATTTTGCCACTTACATGGAGAAAAATTGGGAAAAGGAAATTCAGGCCAACAACATTCAAGTGGGCAATTTCACCCAATTCTTCAATCAGGCCAAACACGATGGTATTTACAACTATTCGGTAAGCATGGGCGACTTGCCTGAGTTTACTTCACAGCCATTAAAACCCACGAAAAAGCCTTCTTACCAAGGACTTGAGGCCGTGTTATACGAAAAAGTTTCCATCGGAACAGGTAAATACACCAACAACCCTTGGTTGCTGGAAATGCCCGACCCCATTACCACTGCTACCTGGGACAACTACCTGTGTGTTTCCGCAAAATATGCAGAAGCCCATGACCTGAAACTGGAAGATGTGGTGAAGGTAAACGGTCTGTTTGAAATTCCTGTGATGATACAACCCGGTCAGCCTGAAGGAACAGCTGCCATTGCCATTGGTTTTGGACGTACCTCAGCCGGACATGCCGGAAACAACGTGGGTCAAAATGCTTATCCATTGATGAACAGCCGCAGTGGCCTCCCCGTGACCAGTGGAACCGATTTGGTTATTGAGAAAGTGAATGGCAAAACCTATCCGTTGGCTACCACCCAGACCCACCACGACATGGAAGGCCGTCCCATCGTTCGCGAAACCACACTTCCTGAGCTATTGGAGAATCCTCATGCCGGAAACGAACAACATCTTTTCGACGAAAAACACAACGTTACCCTGTACCAAAAGATACAATACGACGGACTCCATTGGGGAATGTCCATCGACCTGAACAGTTGTATCGGATGCGGAAACTGTGTGATTGCTTGTCAGTCGGAAAACAACGTACCTGTAATTGGAAAAGAACAGGTAAAAAATCGCCGGATCATGCACTGGATGCGCATCGACAGATATTATTCCCGTGATGAGGAAAATCCGGAAGTGTATCACATGCCCGTGATGTGTCAGCATTGCGACAATGCACCTTGCGAAAATGTTTGTCCGGTAGCAGCCACCAACCACAGCACCGAAGGTTTGAACCAAATGGCCTACAACCGCTGTATCGGCACCCGCTATTGCATCAACAACTGTCCGTATAAAGTACGCAGATTCAACTGGTTTGAGTTTACCAACAACAACAAGTTCGACTACAACATGAATAGCGAGCTGGGACGTATGGTGCTCAACCCGGATGTGGTAGTTCGTCAGCGCGGTGTGGTTGAAAAATGTTCGCTTTGCGTACAGCGCATCCAGGAGAAAAAACTGGTGGCCAAGATGGAAAACCGTGAGTTAAGAGAAGGCGAAATAAAAGTAGCTTGTCAGCAAAGTTGTCCCGCAGATGCCATTCAGTTTGGCAACCTGCTCAAGAAAGACAGCGTGGTGAGCCAGATGGTGAAAGAAGACCGCATGTACCATTTACTGGAGCAATTGCACACCTTGCCATCTACCAGTTATTTGACCAGAGTCAGAAATACAGAAGCATAGTATTGAACAAAAAAAACTGATCATATGTACAATACCAGAGTAAGAGGAATATTAATCAAGGGAAACAAAAGCTATAGCGATGTTAGCCGTGATGTATTAAGGCCCCTCGATGCAAAAGCACCCATATGGTGGTGGGTAACGGCCGGCCTCTCCATTATTGCCATGGCCTGGGGGTCGTGGGGTTTTTACAACACCATCAGCACCGGAATTGGTACTTGGGGGTTAAACAATAACGTAGCCTGGGGATACGCCATCATCAACTTTGTGTGGTGGATTGGAATCGGACATGCCGGAACGGCATTCTCCATTTTCTTGCTGATTCTCCGGCAAAAATGGCGGACCTCCATCAACAGGGCTGCCGAGGCCATGACCATATTCGCGGTAATGGCTGCAGGCATGTTCCCCTTGTTGCATATGGGTAGAATTTGGGATGGATTTTTCATCTTCCCCTATTGGAATACCCGTGGGCCCCTTTGGGACAACTTCAACTCTCCCCTATTCTGGGACGTGGTGGCCATCAGCACCTACTTCATGGCATCAGCCCTGTTCTGGTACATGGGTATGATTCCTGATTTTGCCACCATTCGCGAAAAAACCACCTCCAAAATCAAGAAAAAGATATACGGAGCCATGAGTTTTGGTTGGATAGGAAGTGCCAAGAGCTGGTTACGTTTCGAAACCGCTGCCTTGCTTTTGGGCGGGATGGCTGCACCTTTGGTTGTTTCCGTTCACTCCATTGTATCCATGGACTTTTCGGTATCTGTAGTTCCGGGTTGGCATACCACCATTTTCCCGCCGTACTTCGTTATCGGAGCTATTTTTTCAGGATTCGGCATGGTGCTCACCCTGATGATTGTTTTGAGAAAAATCTACAGCTTTAAAGACTATGTAACCGATGGCCATTTGGATGCCATTACCCGTATTCTGACCTTCATTTCGTTGATTATGGGAACCGCTTACATGACCGAATTATTTACCGCCTGGTATTCAGGTTCTGAATATGAGCTGTTTACATTCATGAAGAACAGGGTCACGGGAGATTATACCTTTGCCTACTGGACCATGATTATCTGTAATGGCGTTATTCCACAACTTTTCTGGTTTAAAAAGATCAGGAAAAATATTGCCATCGTGTTTATCATTTCCATCTTCATCAACATCGGTATGTGGTTCGAGCGTTACGTGATCGTGGTTACTTCACTTTCCAAAGACTTTTTGCCTGCCACCTGGGCAACCTATTCGCCAACCATCACCGAAATCGCAGCTTTTGTAGGCACCATCGGATTGTTTATTTTGGGCGTATTGGCCTTCTTCCGCTGGATTCCTACCATCGCCATCAGCGAGGTGAAGAGTGTATTAAAAGAAACTACCACTTTAAAATCATTTACCGATGAAAACTAGTATTTTGGGCATATACGACGATGAGCATGTGATGCTTCACGCTGTGGACAAACTGCAGGCAGATGGTATTGTAGTGGCCGATGTTTATTCACCATTCCCCATTCACGGCATTTGGTCGCGATTGAAAATGACCACCAGATTACCCTACGCCACCTTTGTTTACGGCGCCGTGGCCGCCACCCTGATATTTGGCATGCTGTACTGGATGTCGGTGGTTAGTTATCCGTTGAAATTCGGAGGTAAGCCCCTCAACACCCTGTCATTCATCATCATCATGTTTGTTATGACCATTAATATCGGTACCTTGTTTACCTTTCTTACCTACCTTTTCAGAGAAAAGATGTACCCCGGAAAACAAGTAGTGCTGCCCGATGTAAGGTCGGTAGAAGACAAATTTGTGGTGGTGATTGCCAACACGGATGCGATGGATGAAAAGGCGTCAAAACACCTGAGGCAACTGCTCACCGAAACCGGAGCTACTGAAATTAAAGAATCAACAGAATCTGCACATGAGTAAAAAATCGACCAAGATGAAGACTTTACGTTTATTAACCCTGCTGATTATTCCATTTGTTTTGCTCTCGTGCAATAAGGATAAAAACAATCCCGGATATGCTTACATGGGAGAACACGACATGTATTACACCAAGTATTATAAGGCCTATTCTCCCAACCCGATTTTTCGCGACAGCATGACCAACCAACTGCCCGCTCCAGGAGCCGTGGCACGCGGACACATGCCCTTTCCCTATCCCGGAGCCACCATTGGCGACAGGGCCATGAACCAAACCATGGCGGGAATACAATGGACAAATCCGATGGCAGGCGATGAAAGCACCATTGAAAAAGGTAAAAAACTCTATGGAATTTTTTGCATCGACTGTCATGGCGAACAAGGAAAAGGCGATGGGTATTTATACACCAGCGGATTGTTTCCGGCCAAGCCCATGTCGCTGGTAGAAAACTATGTAAAATCGAAACCCGACGGGGAGCTTTATTATGTGATTACCTATGGTTCGATTTCAGGACTGATGGGACCTCACGGGCCTCAGATTACGCCGGACGAACGATGGAAGATCATTAATTATGTAAGAACCTTAGCCAACTAATAATTATTCACATGAAAATGACCGACATGGATAAAAAAGTACAGCTCAGTAAAACATTTCTAATCATCATGCTTGTCATGATTGTGCTGGGCGTTATCTCTGTAATAGCCGGTTTTGCCGGCGAAGGCGGAACCAGGGCATGGGCCAACTTGTTGCTGAATAATTATTATTTTCTTTCGGTAGCCATGGGGGCACTGTTTTGGTTGGCCATACAGGCCGTTACCCAATCGGGATGGTCGGCAGCCTATTTGCGCATCCCTCAAGCTATGGGCAATTACCTGATTATTAGCTTTGTATTGTTTGCCATCATGTTTTTTGGCGTGCACGAGCTTTATCATTGGACCCACGCAGATGCCGTAGCCCACGACCCGCTTTTGCAACATAAAGAACCTTATTTGAATCTTCCCTTTTTCGCCATTCGTTTCGTGGTGTTTTTTGTTCTCTGGATTTTCCTGAGTCAACGAATCAAATCACTTTCATTACGAGAAGATAAAGTTGGAGGAGTTACCTTTTTCAACAAAATCGAGTTCAACTCAAAGGTGTTCATCTTTGTATTTGCTTTCTCCTTTTCGTTGTTTAGCATCGATTGGCTGATGTCGCTCGATCCCCATTGGTACAGCACCATTTACGTGGTAAAGAAATTCATCATGGCCTTTTTCCATGGTGTTACCTTTATTGCCGCCATTGCCATCATTCTGCACAAATTGGGATACCTGCCCATGCTGACCAAGAAACATATTTCCGACTTTTCGCGTTACATCTTTGCCTTGAGCATTATCTGGGGGTACATGTGGCTTTCGCAGTATTTGCTCATTTGGTATGCCAACATTCCCGAAGAAACCATCTATTATATTCCCCGCGAGATGGGAGAATACAAAACGTTGTTTTATACCGAGTTGATTCTCAACTGGACTTTCCCCTTCCTTTTTCTGATGTGGAACAGGGTGGCCAAAAACGAGAACCTGGTATTGTTTGCAGTGTTGGTACTTATTGTAGGTCAGTGGGTTGAGTTGTATATGTCCATTATGCCCAGCCTCGATTTAAAACACAGCATTACCCTGACTGAGGTGGGTACCTTTGTGGGATTCCTTGGATTGTTTGGCCTCGTGGTGGGTTACAGCCTCTCGAAAATGCCGCTCATTCCGAAAAACCATCCTTATTTGCTGGAGAGTACACACGACGATCATTAGCAAAGGATATAATTAACACATTATTCCGTTCATATGCGTTGAAGCTCTTTTGCTGTTAAGTGTTGTTTGGTTTGACATTAAAATAATGATAAAAACAATTTTTTTCTTTGCCTCTTGAACCCCTATCCCCCGCCTTTCCCCCAAGGGGAAAGGAGCTCAAAAATCGAAAAAGAGGGATGTTTAAACTTAGTTTCATAACATAAAAGAAAAAGTCCTTATTGTAAACAATTAAGGACTTTTCTCGTTTTTAGATTTTTCGCATTCGAATCATTACCTTTGAAAAACTTTGAACCGTAAGATATGCCATCAAAATCCACCAACCACTTCATTATTTTGCAACACTTGAGTGTTGATGTGGTGGCTGGGTCGGTGGCCATGGGGATATTGGCCGTAAAGGTTTGTCATGCGGAGGTTCCTTTGGCCTGGTGGTTTGTTCTGCCACTCGCTGTTTGGGTGATGTACACCTTGGATCATTTATTGGATGCCACACAATCGGACAGAGCGCCTACCATCGGGCGGCACCTGTTTCATCGACGACACGCCGGGGTGCTATCTTATTGGATATTAGGACTTGGGGCGATTGCTTTAGGACTTACCCTGGTGTATTTACCTCATCAAATAATTGTTGGTGGCATGTTGATCTCGGTCATTATCCTCTTGTATTTTGTAAGTCTGCGGGTATTTCCCATGAACATAAAAAAATGGATCCCCAAGGAATTGATTATCGCCTGCATTTATGTTGGGGGAATATTTTTGGTCCCATGGTGGTATTCGGATGGGTCGATGCCATTGGAAAACGGCAGTCTGATCATGGTGATCGTTCTTTTGGTTTGGAGCGAAGGAGCCATGGCTTCGTGGTACGATCGCGACAACGACTTGCTGGATGGACACCATTCGTTTGCCACGGTGATGGGCAAAGCGCTTTCAAAAAGAATTATATCGGGTGTATTGGTAATAACCTGGTTAAGCCTGATTATGAGATTTTTATACCAAGTAGCCATGGAATTACAAGCGATTTATGTGGTTTTGATTGGCATCAATTCGGGGCTGTTGCTCATCATGAGCGCCAATGCTTATTTTGCAAAAAACGCCGGGTATCGGGTTTGGGGCGAGGTGTTGTTTATTTTGCCGGTTGTGTTGGTTTTTGTTTAGTAGGGTTTTATTGGGTTATTACACGGAATTGCGCGGTAAGCTGTGTGTAGCTTCATGAGAGAAAATTACACGGAGTTCCACGGAGAAGGCACGGAGTTGCACCGAGATTTAAGACTAGTGCTTCTATTTCATTTGACTATGCTAAACGAGTGATTAAAGTTGATTTATTTGTGTTTAAAAAACGTGGCTAAAAAAACAGAAAATAATTCTTACCCCCCGCCCCGCCATGATAGAAAAAAACCGCCTGCCGAACAGCCCTAAACCAAAAAAACCCACTTTTCAGCGTACGCCACATGATATTGTGTTCCCCCAACTTGATAAATTGGTACAACATCCGGTTTTTTAGCCCCCCCCCTCCCACCATCTCCCACAATATCTTACTTTTGCAGTGTCAATTTCACTAACACCGCAAACCATGAATACGACCAAGGAAGTGTCGGTAGCCTATACACTTACAAGTGTTCAAAGTGGCAAAAAGCTGGAAACCATCCCCGGAGATGCGCCCATTACCTTTGCCTTGGGCAAACAACAACTTTTGCCCGAATTTGAACAAGCCCTCGCAGGATTAAAAGTTGGCGAACCCTTTGATTTTGTGATAAAAGCAGATAACGCCTACGGTCCCTCCGACCCGTATGCCATCTTCGACCTCCCATTGGACACCTTCGAAGAAAACGGGAAAATAGATGAAAAAATGATTAAAATCGGCAACGTTATCCCGCTTACGGACAAGGACGGCAACAAACACCATGGCGAAATCATTGCCATCTCGGCCAACACCGTTACCATGGATTTCAACCACCCCCTTGCCGGACAGGATTTGCAATTTACCGGAAAACTGATCGCCATTAAGGAATAAAAATATCATCACATGAAAACTTATCTCATTATTTCTACGCTCGCGCTGGCTCTCCTGGCCGGATGCGCATCCAATCAACAAAAGACATCCGACAAGCCCGTAGCAGTTGAAAACACAGCTCCCACCAAGGTTGAAAATCCCGACCTGATGATTTATCCCTCGCTGAACGACAGCCTGCACCGTGTACTCATGATGGAAGGAACCAAAATTGTGCACATGGCCATGCTGAACATCAAAACAGCCCTTGGCAAGGCCATCGTGGAACACAGTCCCGAGTACGCCGTCCTGTTTTGCAATGTGGAAGCGCTCCCCCTTACCGATTCGCTGGGTCGCGTGATGAACGTGGGCTTGAAGCGGGTGGCCAAGAAATACCGCAATCCGAAAAACGAAACAAAAGGTATTGAAAACCAGATTTATAAGGAATATGTCATGGGGTATGTGCTCAAGAAAACCCCACGCAACAGGGTGGACCTGAACGAAGAAGGACATCCCGTTTTTTATAAATTAATCGATGTAAAAGGCGAATGTATCATGTGTCACGGCACCCCCAACGTGGATATTCCTCCATATATGATTGACCAAATCAAAAAACTCTACCCCAACGACAAAGCAGTGGATTTTAAAGTGGGTGAACCCCGTGGTATGTGGGCCGTTACCTTCAACAATATCCTGATAAAAACCGAATAAACCCGATGGGACTTCCTTGCGTTCATTGTGGCGAAGATTGTGGAAATCATCCTGTTATGTGGGACGACAAACCCTTTTGTTGCCATGGATGCAGTACGGTTTATCAGATTTTAAACCAAAACAAACTCGATAAATACTATCAGATTCAGCCCATGTCGGGCATCAAGGTAGAAAAGGTAGATACCGGAAACAAATATGCCTTCCTCGACCACGAAGAAATCATCGAAAAACTACTCACCTTCTCTGATGGAGGCATCCATGTGGTCAACCTGTTTATCCCCACCATCCACTGTGCTTCGTGCATTTGGTTGCTCGAAAACCTACATACCCTACACCCCGGTGTAATTCAGGCAACCGTCAATTTTCCGCGCAAGCAGGTAAGCATTACCTACAATGGTGCTGAAATAACACTCAGGGAGTTGGTGGAATTGCTGGCCTCCATCCATTATGTGCCCGAAATTACCCTCGACCAACTGGACAAAAAAGACGGAACCAAAAGCAATCGGAGCATCCTCCTGAAAATAGGTATTGCAGGCTTCAGCTTCATGAATGTGATGTTGTACAATTTTCCGGAATATCTGCCCGGAGGCGATCAGTTGGGAAGTCTGTTTACGGGGTTTTTCGGGTTCATGAGTTTTGTGCTGGCCCTGCCTGTGGTTTTTTACAGTGCCAACGATTACTACCTGTCTGCTTACAAAGGACTTCGACATAAAATCGTCAACATCGATGTGCCGATAACTCTGGGGATTTTTACCTTGTTTTTGCAAAGCACCTACGAAATATTCACGGTAAGTGGCATTGGCTACATGGATTCACTTATCGGACTGGTATTTTTTCTGCTCATTGGCAAATGGTATCAGGGCAAAACCTATCAAGCGTTGTCGTTCGAGCGCGATTACAAAAGCTATTTTCCCGTGGCTGTTACGCTTGTCAGCGAAAGCGGTGAAAAAAGCATACCCCTTAGCCAGTTAAAAAAAGGCGACCGTATTCTTATCAGAAACCAGGAACTGATACCTGCCGACGCAACACTGATGAACGGAAAAGCCAATATCGACTACTCTTTCGTTACCGGAGAATCCATTCCCGTCCCCAAAAATACGGGCGACATGATATTTGCCGGAGGACGTCAAGCCGGCAGCTCCATCGAAGTGGAGGTGGTGAACGAAGTAGAGCAGAGCTACCTGACCCAACTTTGGAATCAGGACAAGGCGGGCACCCGCGAAGAAAGCAAGTTGGGAACCATGGTGGATAAGGTAAGTCAGTATTTTACCATCATCATTCTGGCCATTGCCGGAGGTGCAGGTGTATATTGGCTTTTCAACAACCCCTCGTTGGCTTTGTTCGCTTTTACTTCGGTACTGATCATTGCATGCCCCTGCGCCCTGGCCCTCACTGTTCCCTTTACCTTTGGCAGCACCATGCGTGTGTTCGGACGGGACGGCTTTTACATAAAAAACACCGAGGTGATTGAAAACCTGCGTAAAATAGATACCATCGTGTTCGACAAAACAGGCACCATCACCCTGAGTAAAAGCATGAATATCAAGTTTGTTGGTGATGAACTAACGAAGGAGCAATTGCTGATGATCAAGTCGTTGGCTGCCCATTCGAGTCATCCATTAAGCACCTCCATCAAGGAGAGCATTGCCGGTGACAGCAAATATGAGGTAGAAGATTATCGCGAACTGCCCTCATTGGGGATTAGTGGCGTGGTGAACAACGTGAGGATCAACCTGGGTTCCAAAAAATTCGTTACAGGAAAGGACGACACCGAAGTGCAAACGAGTAACGTGTATTGCTACCTCGACAACCGCGTGGTTGGCTACTTTAGTATTGCGAATACCTATCGCCCGGGGCTCGGGCAGGTGATATCGGAACTCAGACAAAACCATGAACTATACCTGCTTTCGGGTGATAACGAAAGCGAACGGGCAAATCTGGCACCCATTTTTGGAGATGAAAACCATCTGTTTTTCAACCAAAGTCCCAAAGACAAAATGGATTTCATTAAAAAACTGAAAAAGAACGGGAAACGTGTGCTCATGATTGGCGACGGACTAAACGATGCCGGAGCGTTGATGGAAAGTCATGTGGGTTTGACCATTGCCGACGACATTTATAGCTTTTCACCGGCATGTGATGGCATTATTGAATCAGGCAAATTTGACCAGTTGCCCGCATTTTTCAGGTTCACCAACAAAGCCATGAACGTGGTAATCATCAGTTTTGTGATCTCATTTCTTTACAACCTGATCGGACTCTATTTTGCCGTTCAGGGCTCCTTGTCGCCCATCATTGCTGCCATCCTGATGCCCATCAGCTCTGTGAGCGTGGTAGCCTTCGCCACCTTTTCCATCAATTGGCTCTCCAAAAGAACCAGGCGCTAAACCCATCACTTACCCACCTCCCAAAGAGTTATTTATATTTGTTTTAAATAACAATAAGGGGTAAAATTTAACATTTTTTTTATAATTTTGAACTATAATTGTAATTGGGAACTTGAATACTTAAATGTCCGTAATCATTCTTTTAGTCATTGCCGGAATTGTGGTCGCAGGCGGGTTTTTACTCGTATTTATCTGGGCTGTACGCAACGGTCAGTACGATGATTTGTACTCACCGAGTGTCCGTATATTATTTGACGAACCTAACCCCGATATTACCACCGAAATTTCAACTCAAGACAAACCAGAAATCACCAATAATACTGAAATAAAATCAAATAACAAACCCGATTAGGCTTATGGAGCTTCAAAAATTTACTTATGACAACAGATTGAGCAACATGTTTTTATGGGCCACCGTCCTTTGGGGGGTGGTTGGCATGTTGGTTGGTCTCACCGCAGCATTTGAGCTGATTTTCCCTCACATGAGCGGAAACATTTCCTGGTTGGTATTCAGCCGCATCCGGCCGGTACACACCAATGCTGCCATCTTTGCCTTTGTTGGCAACGGCATTTTTACGGCCATTTATTATTCCACTCCAAGGTTGTTAAAAACACCCATGTACAGCAAATTGCTGGGCAACATTCACTTTTGGGGATGGCAGTTAATTATTGTACTGGCTGCACTTACGCTTCCTTTCGGATTTACCCAATCCAAAGAGTATGCTGAGTTAATATGGCCCATCGACGTGTTGGTGGTATTGATTTGGGTAGTTTTCGGACTCAACCTGATCATGACTCTGGTAAAACGTCGTGTAAAACACATCTATGTTTCCATCTGGTTTTATATTGCCACCTGGGTAACCATTGCTGTGCTCTACATCACCAACAACCTGGCGCTTCCCGTGTCGTGGACCATGAGTTATCCCATTTACGCCGGTATTCAGGACGCATTGGTGCAATGGTGGTACGGACACAATGCCGTGGCATTTTTCCTCACCACACCGGTTTTGGGTATGATGTATTATTTTGTTCCCAAGGCCTCCAACCGTCCCATTTACTCCTATAAGCTGTCCATCATTCACTTTTGGGCACTCATTTTCCTCTATATCTGGGCAGGCCCTCACCATTTGCTGTACTCAGCCCTTCCCGATTGGGCACAAGCACTTGGCGTTGTTTTCTCGATTATGCTCATCGCACCATCGTGGGGCGGTATGATCAACGGATTGCTCACGCTGCGTGGCGCCTGGGACAAGGTTCGCGAAGATCCCGTTTTAAAAATGCTGGTGGTGGCCGTTACCGCTTACGGTATGTCCACCTTTGAAGGCCCCATGCTTTCGCTGAAAAGCGTAAACGCACTCAGCCACTTTACCGACTGGACCATTGCCCACGTACACATCGGAACCCTTGGTTGGAACTCCATGATGAACTTTGGTATGATTTATTGGTTGGTTCCAAGGTTGTTTAAAACCAAACTGTGGTCGGTGAAACTCGCCAACGTACACTTCTGGATTGCCACCCTGGGCATGTTGTTTTTCTCCATTCCCTTGTATTTTGCCGGATTTACCCAGGCACTCATGTGGAAACAATTTACCGAAGAAGGTTTTCTGGCTTACCCCAACTTCCTCGAAACCGTTACCCAAATTCTCCCCATGTATTACCTGAGGGCATTTGGCGGATCGCTGTATTTTATTGGAGCCCTGCTATTTGTGTTTAACGTGGTAAAAACCGCTCAAGCCGGAAGCTTCCTGCGTTACGAAAGCGATGAAGCACCGGCAAAACATGAGCCCAAACACAAAGAAGGATTTCACAGAAGATTGGAAGGTCGCCCACTACAATTAACCCTGTTTGCATTGATCGTTATCCTGATTGGTGGTTTGATCGAAATCGTACCCATGTACCTGGTGAAATCGAACATACCAACCATTTCAGCAGTAAAACCATATACCCCGCTTGAACTGACCGGACGCGACATTTACGTGAGAGAAGGCTGCTATTTGTGTCATTCGCAGATGATCAGACCTTTCAGAAGTGAAACCGAACGCTATGGCGAATACACCAAAGCCGGCGAAACTGTTTATGACTTCCCCTTCCAGTTTGGATCGAAACGTACCGGACCGGATTTGTCGCGCGAAGGGGTGAAATCGCTACCCAATTACAAACCTGATTCGTGGCATTACAACCACATGCTAAACCCGCAGAAAGTGAGTCCTGAGTCCATTATGCCCGCCTATCCATGGCTTGCAGAAAATGACATGGACATCGATATTGTCCCCGACAAAATCAATACCATGATCAAATTGGGAGTTCCGTATGCAGATGGGTATGCCGATCAGGCTGTTGCCGACTTAAACGCCCAGGCCGAGCAAATTGCCGCCGGACTGAAAGCCAGTGGTATTGAAGTAGACAAAAACAAAGAAATCATCGCTTTGATTGCCTACCTCCAACGACTTGGAACCGACGTTTATAAAAATAAGTAAAGCTGAACTCTAATTGACTTAACACATGAAAATCGTCATTAATAGTCTGGAACGCATCGGTGGGGTAGAAATCTACCCCATCATTTCCCTCCTGATTTTCTTTGTATTTTTTGTGTTAGTTACCTATTTGGTGATGAGCACAAGCAGAGAAGAAATCGATGAAATGAGCCAGCTTCCGTTGGACCAAAGTGAAGATCATCAATCGGATTCACATTCAACTTTTTAACTTAATACACTTAGCAACTATGGCAACAGATCCCATAAAAAATAATCCCAACGAAGATTACGAAATTGACACCCTGACCAATGATCGGTTGATAAAAGACCACGAGTATGATGGCATCAGGGAACTCGACAACGACCTGCCACCCTGGTGGAAATGGCTCTTTTATATCACCATTGCTTTCGCCATTGTATACATGATCAGGCTTTGGGTTTTCCACGCCGACGATCTGATACAAGGACGTGAGTATGAAATGGCTATGGATGATGCACAAAAGGCGCTTCCCGAAAAAAACAACGCCACATTCGAAATCAAACTTTTGGACAATCCGGTAGCACTGGCCAAAGGACAAGAAACCTGGACCAAAATATGTGCTGCCTGTCATTTGCCGGACGGTGGCGGATTGGTTGGTCCCAACATGACCGATAATTACTGGATTCACGGCAATACCATCGCCGACCTTTACCGCACCATCACCAATGGCGTGATCGAAAAAGGCATGATCCCCTATAAAGATCAGCTTTCTGATGAAGCACGTTTGGAGGTGGCCAGCTATATTCTACTTAAACTTCAGGGAACCACACCTGCCAATCCCAAAGAACCACAAGGAGAAAAGTACTAAATTGTTTTTCCTGACAAACTTATCGAAGCCGGAAGCTTTTTTCGGCTTCTTTAGTTTATATTTGGCTAACTTTGTGCAATAAGTCATCTTTTTTATAACAGCATCCACATGACCAAGAAAACCAAAGCCCCCAAAGAATACTTCAGGGACAAGCTTAGCACCGTTGACAATACAGGAAAACGGGTTTGGATATATGCCAAAAAGGTAAAAGGTAAATATTACAAATCCAGAAATATCCTTGCGGCCATCCTGCTGATTATCTTCTATTCAGGTCCGTTTATCAAGGTAAATGGCGACCCCATCATGCTATTCGACGTGTTGCAACGAAAATTCATCATATTCGGCATCGCGTTTTGGCCACAGGACTTTCATCTGATCTTGCTATTGGTGATTACCACCATCGTGTTTATCGTTTTGTTCACGGTGATTTTCGGACGACTTTTCTGCGGATGGGTATGTCCGCAAACCATTTTTATGGAGTTCGTTTTCAGAAGAATTGAATACCTCATCGAAGGAGATGCAGGAACCCAACGCCGGAGAAACAACGGCCCCCTCAACTTTGATAAAATCTGGAGAAAGACCCTTAAACACACCATATTTTATGTAATCGCGGTGATCACGGCCAGCACCTTTTTGTCGTACATCATTGGCTTCGATCAGGTAGAACACTTCCTGTTTGACAATCCTCTGGCACATCCCGGTAGCTTTTTAGGTCTGTTTATATTTGCCGGAGTATTTTACTTTATTTTCGCCTTTTTCCGTGAGCAAGTTTGTACCATTGCTTGTCCTTACGGGCGATTGCAAAGTGTGCTCATTGATAAAAAAACCATCCTGGTGGCTTACGACTACAAACGGGGTGAACCACGTGGGCCGTTAAAACTCCAAAAGGAAGAAAATCTGGGCGACTGTATCGACTGCAACAGCTGTGTAGTTGTATGCCCCACAGGCATCGAC
The DNA here is from genome assembly GCA_963676875.1 of Bacteroidales bacterium. Lineage (GTDB taxonomy): Bacteria > Bacteroidota > Bacteroidia > Bacteroidales > F082 > UBA6244. The sequence continues at coordinate 3,718,502 of OY781436.1, read as the reverse complement.
ATCCGTAACGGAACCCAAATGGAATGTATCAACTGTACCGCATGTATGGACGCCTGCGATGCCATTATGGAGAAGGTAGACAAACCCAAGGGACTCATCCGGCACGATTCGGAAGAAGGCATTAGCACCGGCAAACGGTCTATCTTCAACACCCGTTCGTTGGCCTATTCGGCAGTGCTTACCCTGTTGCTTATTTTTGTGGCTTCGTTGTTTATGTTCAGAGGCAGCTTTGAAGCAACCATTTTACGCGCACGCGGAAGCATGTATCAGGAATACGGTGCCGACAGTCTGAGCAATATTTACAATTACAACCTGGTGAACAAAACCAGCGAAGTGCTGCACATTCAATTTAAGATCGAGTCCATTCCCGGAAGGATACAATATGTGGGCGACAATAAGCCGGTGGAAGTAGGCGAGGTAGGCAAAGGCACCTTTTTAATGGTTCTGCCGACAAAAGAACTTCATTCGTCGCAAACCAGCATCGTGATTGGCATGTACCTGGAGGGAAAACTCATAGATACTTACACCACTTCCTTTGTGGGACCCACTTCACTCGACACAAAAAATACACCATGAAAATAAAATGGAACTGGGGCACCAAGCTGGCCCTTTGGATTACTGCTTTCATACTATTTATGCTGGGTTTGGTATTCATGACCCTCATGAATGATGTAACCCTGGTAGAAAAAGATTATTATCCAAAAGGCCTTGATTACCAAACACGTATTAATGAAATGGAGAATGCCAGGTTGGAGAATGCTACTTTCACAATAACACAAAAGGACAATGAAATTGAAATAGCATTTCCCGATGTAAAAGCAGACAGTGGCCAGATCAATTTTTTCAGGCCCTCCGACAACAGCATGGACCGGGTGGTAAGCTTCGATGATTCCGACAATGGAATTAAACACCTGGATATCCATGATTTTCACAAAGGAAAATACATATTGAAAATCAGTTGGAAGTACAGAGACAAAAAATATTATGTTGAACAAGTTGCGTTTATAAAATGATGGAACAAATGTATTTTATGGCCTTGATGACAGGGCTTGTAGGTAGTTTGCACTGTATTGGCATGTGTGGGCCCATAGCGGTGGCCTTGCCCCTCGGACAAAGAAGTTTTGGTTATAAATTGTTGGGAAGCATCACCTACAATATCGGGCGTATTCTCACCTACGGAGTGTTGGGAGCAATTTTCGGACTACTTGGGCAGGGCATCGAAATGGCCGGACTTCAACAATGGGCCTCCATACTCATCGGGGTGGTGATGATTCTTTCGGTGATAGCCCCTGCCCTGTTCAGAGGAAAAATCAAGTTTGAACAGTTCTTCTTTGGATTTGCAGGCAAGCTCATCGGAAAATTCAGACAACTGTTTGCCATTAGTTCATTGCCATCGCTATTCCTCATTGGTTTGCTCAACGGCTTGCTTCCCTGCGGTTTGGTTTATGTAGCCATAGCGGGAGCCATCAACACCAACGACATCGCCATGGGCGTTATCTACATGATTATCTTTGGGTTGGGAACCATTCCGGTAATGGCCATCATTCCTATGTTGGGCAGTTTGATTGGCAAAAATATCAGAAAGCGGTTCAGTTACGCCCTTTCGATTTTCATTGTGATTCTGGGAGTCATCTTCATCCTTCGCGGATTGTCGTTGGGTATTCCATATGTTAGTCCCCCAAAGAAAATGCTTGTACCTCACGAAAAAATGATGAAGCCTGCCGACGAACCCAAAGGTACCGTAAAAATGGGTGGATGTTGCGGATAACTGAAAAATCTCATCAAATAATTAAATTAGAATTGATCTAAATTAAACCTTTTACTACCTTTGCAAACTCAAACCTTTAAAATAAAAGAATGAAAAAAATTGCCACCTTTATGATGCTGACTGCCATGATTGCGTTTATGGGAACCAGCTTTGCCGCCAACACTCAAGACGACGATCCCGCCGATGCCAAATTTCCAAAAGGAGCAGCCATTTACAAAGCCAAGTGTGTGGCTTGCCACCAAACAACAGGATTGGGAATTCCCAATGCATTTCCTCCACTCAAAGATTCCGACTATTTATTTGCCGACAAAAAAAGAGCCGTACAACAGGTTTTAAATGGTTCGCACCACGAAATTACGGTGAATGGTGCAAAATATAATTTGCCCATGCCCTTTCAGGTTGATACACATGAAGAAGCAGTTGACGTAATCAACTACGTGCTGAATGCTTGGGGAAACGACGGAGGAACTGTAACACTTGAAGAGGTAAAAGACATCAAGATAGTACGCTAGTTACCTCAGCAAGTCAAAATATTTGCCGCTTTCTTTCGAATGAAAGAGGCGGCTTTTTTTATTTAAACCAAGCCACCATGAAAAAACTTAGTCTGTTGTTTATTGTCGGAATTATTTTTTCCCTGACAAGTTGCCAAGAATCCACAAACCAAGAAAGCAATAAAACCACCCAATCGGTGCCTACTCAAATGATTTCCATTCAGGCTACAGAACTACCCGCCGCCATGGACAGTGTGGACGAATTGCAGGTAAAACTCACCGGAACCATAGTTGAAGTCTGTCAAGCGTCAGGTTGCTGGATGGACATTGACATGGGCAATGGAAAACGCGTTTTGGCTACTTTTTCGCCCGATGTGTTTGTTGCTCCCAAAGATGCCGCAGGAAAACAGGCAACCGTGGAAGGAACAGCAAGCAAAGTGATTATACCCATAAAACGTCTTCAGTTGCAAGCCGCCGACGAAGGAGCTACTGAAGAAGAAATCAACGCCATTACCGAGCCTGTGGCTGAGTACAGTATTGAAGCTGTGAAGGTGGAGATTGGAGGAAGTGACGGAGCAAAATAATACCGATTATGAATTGAAATGTGCTTTAAGTTCCCTTCGCTCCTTAAACCTCTTCAATTCTATAACGGCGTTATACATTAACCGGAGAAGAGCTAACTACATTTTATAGTTGGTATGACTTCCTCATTTTGTTCTGAGACTCGACACCCCGAAAAAAACAAGGCACACATAATATGATGACTTTGGGACTTCATATCGAATGTCATTATCATCGTGAATGAGCTGAACCTCGTTTTTTGTTTCTTGTTTCTTCAGTAATCATACCCTCAATTCTTTCTTTTACCAAATGTAAAACATGAGCGAAACTCAGAAACTGTCCAAATTTTTCCCTTATGGAAAGAATATGGGTAGATAGAGAAAGTTTACCAGGATTGTATCGGCACCTCCGGGACGAAATAAATGAAAAAGATTATCCATCTACCCATATTTGGCTCCCAACAGAGCTCAAAAACAAACCCGGGTTCACCACAATTCGCAACATAGGCAACTTCATTTTAACTGAATTTTGGCGGTTTTGATGCAATTGGTGCGACTCGGTTTAAACTCCTATTCAAGCGATCACCGGCGCATCAGAAAAGCGGTTCGATTTAAAAAGATTAGTATTTTTGCATGAAAATAATTCCTCCTTGTCGTGGGCAGGGCGGGTGTTAACCAACTAACCTAATGAACACACGAAAATTCATCCAACTATTTGCTTTGATGCTGTTTACATATACAATGGCAGCCCAAACCATCAGCTTGAATTTGCCCAAGCTCACCGGTGAATCCTATGCCTGCCTTCTTTTTCAGGGAGAACAACGAGATACTGTAGCTCGCGGAGTTGTGCCGACCAACGGACATTTCGATTTAAGCATTCCGTCTTCCCAGAAAGGTTATAAAGGCATGATGAAATGGGTACTCAAAAACGACACTACAGTGGATTTGTATTTGGTGGTAAATAACCAAGACTATACGGCAACGTGTTCAGAAGCCATCCCAAATATCCATAATATCCATTTTTCGGGTTCGGATGAAATGGCCTTTTACGCGGACAAACAAGAAAAGCAGCAGCTTCTACAAACCCAATTGGAAACCCACAGGAAGGAATCGGCTAAAAAAGAATTAAATAACCTGAATCGCCGATATGAGATGTTTGGAAAAGAATTGTCGAAGAGCAATTATTATGCTGCAAGATACTTGGAAATCAAAGGAATGATACACACCATGGAGATTGCATCGGCTAACAATGACCTAAATATTGCACTGAAAACAAACGAGTTTATTACGCAAAAACTCGATTGGCAAGCCCTCTATACTAGCGGTCGCTGGAATGAACTTTTTGCTGACTGGATCAATCTGAACCTGAACACCATAGGTGACGAAGAATTGTTTCTTGGCAGTATCAGACAGGTGCTCAATCGATTACCTACCAACGAGCTCTATACCGCTTTTGCAGAAAAACTTACCAAATCTCTTATCAACGGACCCGCCCATGTATATCTGGATAAACTCGCCAGCGATGTGGCCAAATCAGGAAAGCTACTCAACACCTATGGCTATCTATACCTCTATGATGGCATATTTCCCGGACAGCAAGCCCCGGCGTTAAAGGGATTCCCCGACATTAGTTTCAGAGACAAAACCCTGTTGGTTTTTTACGGATCGCGATGCGGACATTGCACGGCCACCATGAATCAGCTCACAAGAGATTACGATCAGTTGGCAGAAGCAGGAATTAAGATAATTAGCGTTGATTCAGAACTCGACAGCATTACCCACAACGAAAATTCACAAAAATATCCTTGGCCGGATAAATTGCTGGAACCAAATGGCTTTGGTGGAGAAAATTTCAGAACCTATGGAGTGCATCGTACTCCCGGAATATTTTTAATTGACAAAAACCAGCAAGTAATCGCACGCTACAAAAGCGTGGAAACCGGAGAAATTATCGACCAGTTTAATTAGTGTGGAAAAAGTATACCGGTAATGGCTTAACTTTTCCGAACTTTGGATTATACTCTCAACTTCCCCTACCTCATTAAAGGATTTTACCCAACGAAAAACCCGGGATTGATTCCATCGGACTCTATCGTTGCTGATAAATCAAATTTTGCCGAAAACCCTATAATTAGCCGGTCACTAACCCGACCTCCCTCCTATGCTATATATCACATATACACCGAATTAAACAAAACAAATTTGCACTTATTTATATTTAGTCTAAATTAGCGCAGTGAAAATTAGTTCATTATTTCAAATACACTACGCTCAATATGAATATATTACAGAAATGGCCCACCATCACCTTGATGGTTTTTGTTTCTTTTTTAATCATTTATACCCCGACACAAGCCCAGGAAGAACTCGGGGTTTACGAACATCTCGACGACACGATCTCCGGAAATCTGACCTTTACCGATGAATTGTACAACAAGGTAAACCTCAAGCAAGCCATTGATAAACCTACCATTCTGGCGCTGGTTTACTACGAATGTCCGGGAATATGCTCTCCTCTGCTCAATGGATTGGCGGAAGCCATGGAAAAGGCCGACATTGAACTTGGTAAAGATTATCAAGTGTTTACGGTAAGCTTTAGTGCCAGCGAGAAACCACCCCTAGCCTTGAAAAAGAAAAGTACCTACGCCAAATTACTTACCCACGGCGACACCGACAAGGGCTGGCACTTTTTTACGGGAGACAGCACCAACATCTACCAACTCCTTGATGAAGTGGGGTTTAAAGTAAAAAAAGAAGGTGATGAATTTATTCACCCCGGCACACTCATCGTACTGAGTCCCAGCGGAAAAATCACGCGATACCTTTATGGCAGTACCTACTTTTTACCCTTCGACATCAAAATGGCGGTGGCCGAGGCAGCTCAGGAACGTTCAGGCCCCACCATCAACAAGATGCTAAATTTTTGCTTTAGCTACGACCCCGAAGGCAAGAAATACGTGTTTAACGTCACCAAAATATCCGGATCCATCATCCTGTTTTTTGCCCTGGCATTTTTGGCCACCCTGGCTTTGAAAGGCAGAAGAAAAAAAACCACCAACACCAAATAATCCCACAAAAATGACTTCAATCGCTACTCAGCAAATCAATTACCTCAATGTAAAAAAAGGGCTTTGGTCGTGGATTTTCACCCTCGACCACAAACGTATTGCCCTGCTGTATCTCTATTCCATTGGCGCATTTTTCCTGGTGGGCGTGGCCCTGGGAGTGGTGATGCGGCTGGAACTGTTTAACCCCGGGCCGGACATTATCCAACCCCAAACCTACAATCAGGTGTTCACCCTACACGGGGTGATCATGATTTTTTTGTTTATCATTCCCAGCATTCCGGCGGTATTTGGCAACTTTTTTCTGCCCATCATGCTCGGAACGGACGATGTGGCTTTCCCGAGACTGAATCTTCTGTCGTGGTGGCTGTATGTGTTGGGGGCCTTGTTTGCCCTCTCCACCCTGATTTTTGGTGATGGTCCGGCAGATACCGGTTGGACGTTTTATGCACCTTACAGCGTAAAGACGGGCACCAATGTTTCCATGTCTGTTTTGGCGGCTTTCATTCTGGGATTTTCGTCCATCCTCACCGGATTAAATTTTATTGTAACCATTCACCGCTTGCGCACGCCCGGCATGAGTTTTAATAAAATGCCATTGTTTGCCTGGTCGTTGTATGCCACCTCTTGGATTCAGGTGTTGGCCACTCCCGTAATTGGCATCACCTTACTCATGATCGTTGCCGAGCGTGTATTCGGTATCGGACTTTTCGATCCGTCCATTGGTGGCGACCCCATACTCTATCAGCACTTGTTCTGGATATATTCCCATCCGGCGGTTTACATTATGGCGCTTCCGGCCATGGGGGTTGTGTCTGAAATCATTCCCACCTTTGCCCAACGAACCATTTTTGGATACAAAGCCATCGCGTATTCCAGCATGGCCATTGCCTTCGTGGGTTATTTTGTTTGGGGACACCACATGTTTACCTCAGGTATGAGCGGAACCGCAGCCATTGTTTTTTCCATTCTGACCTTCATGGTGGCCATCCCAACGGCGATTAAAGTATTCAACTGGCTGGCAACACTTTACAAAGGATCTATCGACATCAAAGTTCCATTGTTGTTTGCGCTGGCATTTATCTTCAACTTCCTGATTGGCGGTTTAACCGGATTGGTTGTGGGTGCTTTGGCTGTGGATGTACATGTTCACGACACCTATTTTGTAGTGGGACACTTCCATTATGTGATGTTTGGAGGCACCGGATTTGCCTTTTTTGGCGCCCTGCACTATTGGTTTCCCAAAATCTGGGGTAAGATGTACAACATGACCCGTGCTTACGTGGCCTTTGGCTTTCTGTTTATCGGTTTTAACATCTTGTATTTCCCCATGCTCATACTTGGCGTGATGGGAATGCCACGTCGCTACTACGATTATCTTCCCGAATTCCACACCCTGAATCAGGTTTCTACCATAGGATCGTGGATTCTGGTGGTGGGATTATTGCTGATGATATATAACCTGGTGGCCGGGTTCCGCAAAGGTAAAAAAGCCGATGGCAATCCCTGGCATGGTATCACCCTCGAATGGCAAACCGCCTCTCCTCCACCCTTGCACAATTTCGATCAGATGCCTGAGCTGCCCGCAGGAGGCCCCTACAATTATCCCAACGCAAAATCTGAATAGTAACTCCCTATGAACCAACATTTCACCTTACCCAATTCAGGGCATAACTACGATGCCAAGGCCTCAAAAATGGGCATGTGGCTGTTTTTATACACCGAATTATTGCTTTTCGGAGGCTTATTTTTGGTGTACATGGTCTATCGTTCGCTCAACGAAGAAGCATTTTTGGTTGCCTCCTTCAACCTCAATGTGTGGCTCGGGACGGCCAATACGGTGGTACTGCTCACCAGCAGTATGACTGTGGCCATGGCCATAACGGCACTTCAATTGGGAGATGCCAAAAAATCGGTGATGCTTTTGTGGCTCACCATTCTGGCTGCCCTGTTTTTTCTGGTGGTAAAATATTTTGAATGGACGGCCAAATTTGAACACGGATTGTTTCCCGGCATGGATCACTTTAACCACTTGCCTGTGGGCGAAAAACTATACTTCTACCTGTATTTCTTCATGACCGGACTGCATGGTTTGCACGTAATTATTGGTGGCATTTTCATTATCGTGGTCATCAATCGCATCAAAAGCGGACGTGTGAACCAACAACGCTATCAGCTGTTGGAAAACTCAGGACTCTACTGGCATTTGGTTGACCTTATCTGGATTTATTTGTTTCCTTTATTCTACTTAATACACTAATTATGAAGCATCCACATTCTACCAACGAATCGCATGCGGAACACATCACGCCTTACCGCGAGCATGTGGGCACCTGGGCCGGGCTCATCCTGCTCACCATGATGACCGTATTTATTTCGGTATTTGGCGCCGACTTGCGCACCCTCACCGTGGCCACTGCCCTGTTGATAGCCAGCGTAAAAGCCCTCGTGGTGGCATATTATTTCATGCACCTGAAATACGATCCGAAAATTTACCGCGTCATGATGGGGATTGTGATGACACTGTTCACCGTCTTTTTAGTCATGGTTATTATAGATTACTTAACACGATAAAAATTTATGAATGCTTCAAATTTTGTTGAAGGTGTTGATTTTACGCTTTATTTAATACTTGGAATTGCGGTATTTTTTCTGGTGGGCATTACCAGTACCATGATCTATTTTTTGATCAGATACCGGAAAAAGAGAAACCCGGTGGCCACCAATATTGAAGGCCATGTGGGACTGGAAATTGTTTGGACGGTGATTCCTACCATCCTGGTAATCATTATGTTTTACTATGGATGGACGGGCTACAAACCCATGCTGAAGGCTCCTGAAGGCGCCATGGAAATTGAGGCCACCGGACAAATGTGGAAATGGACCTTTGTATATCCTGACGGCAAAACCGTTGACTCGCTTGTACTTCCCATCGACAAACCAGTAAAACTCAACCTGAAAAGTCCGGATGTGCTGCACAGCCTGTACATTCCCGCGTTCCGCCTCAAACACGATGTGGTGCCGGGCGGCGAAAATACCATGTGGTTTATTCCGCAAAAATTGGGAACCTACGACATACTTTGCGCAGAATATTGCGGACAATTACACTCCTACATGTTGAGCAGCGTTACGGTAGTTCCCGAAGCGGAATACGAAACATGGCTCAAAAGCACTCCCGACCTGAGCAACGAACCTCCCGGTTTATCACTTATGAAAAAAAATGCCTGTGTATCGTGTCACACATTGGACGGAACCCGCCTGGTGGGTCCCTCGTTTAAAAACCTCATGGGTCGTGAAGAAACAGTGGTGATTGATGGAAAAGAACAAAAAATAGTCGTTGATCGCGATTTTATCATGCAATCCATCAAAGAACCCAATGCGGCCATCACAGCCACCTACCAACAAGGCTTGATGACTCCCTACAAAGACATCCTGAGCGATGAAGACATCAACCACATCATCGACTACATCGAAACCTTGAAATAACTGGCCATGAGAGAGAAAATAAAACTGCTGTTGGAGCTCAACAAGGTGAGAATTACCTTCGCGGTAACGCTGACCATGCTGGCCGGATATGCCTTGGCCAAAAACGCCATCGACACCGGGGTAATACTGCCCATGTTGGGGATATTTGTGTTGGCCTGTGGTTCGGCTGCACTCAACCATTATCAGGACCGCGACCGCGACGGACTGATGGCCCGCACCATGAACCGCCCCATACCTTCCGGAAAAATAAGCGGAACCTGGGTGTTGGTGATCGCCTTCGTAGAAATCACCTTAGGTACTTACCTTATTTACCTGGGAAGCAACTTTTTGGCCGCTCAGTTGGGGCTGCTCGCGCTCATTTGGTACAATGCCATTTACACCCCCCTAAAGCGCAAAACCGCCGTGGCCGTGATTCCTGGAAGCATCATTGGTGCCATTCCCCCCATGGTTGGCTGGGTGGCCGGTGGCGGTTCCATTACCGATCCCCGATTACTCATTTTGGGATTCTTCTTTTTTGTTTGGCAGGTTCCTCATTTTTGGTTGCTCATGCTCAATTATGGAAAAGAATACGAAAAAGCCGGATACCCTTCCATTACTGCAAAAATCAGTCACCAACAGATTAAAAACGCCACCTTTGTATGGACAGCAGCCACGGCCATAGCAGCCCTGATGCTTCCCGTTTACGGGCTGGTGGGCACCCTGTTTTTTAAGGTGATCGTAGTGTTGGCGGCAGTTTGGCTGGTGGCGGTGTTTTCTCCATTGCTCAAAACAAAGAAAACCGATTTCAACCCGTTTTACTACTTTATGCGCATCAACTATTTTGTGTTGGTGATGATTGTAACGCTGAGCGTTGATCCCTTGTTTTAGAGATTATTGCATATAGAAGTTGCGGATTGGTGTGATAAAAAAGATGTGTCGGCCCAGTTGCCCGGTGAGATGATTTTAGGAAGAACTTGTTAGGTAAGCAACCACCTTAAGGCAGCCTTTTCGGTACTAAATACTTGTACATCAAAGCCAACTTCGTCGTACACCTTTTGTTCAAAAAGCATGGAAGCCGCAGTGGATCGGGGGTCTTCCAAAATCAGGGCTTGTTTTTTACCTCGCACCATATTTTCGATATTTCGCATGAAATTAACGATTTCCGTTACCTCCTCAACTGAAAAAATAAATCTACTGTTTCGGTAATCTGAAAGCAGGTTGTATTTCATTTGGGTAAATTCGGGCATGGCCAACAATTGCGTCCACACTTCACCAATATTGTCTGTGGTTAAAAAGCCCGAATGTCGGTAAATGATCAGCTTACGGTCGTGGTCGATGTCTATGGAATACTCCATCATGTGTTCTTTTAAAAAAAACCAACGAATTAAAATCCGAATATACGGAAAATATCAGGTTGGGTTGGTACGATAAAGGTAATATTTTAGTCAACAACCGGAGGACCAGCAACCCTGTTCATTTCATAGGACACCACACGCCCATTTTTCCGCCATCCGTTCCACACCATCCGGTCGTCAACAATATCGAAATCCCAGCATTCAAAGGCTTTCCCCATTCCTCCGGCAACCAGATCGTTGGTATAATTGCTTACCAATAAATGACCGTACAAAAAATATCGGCCTTCGTTATCCAGTTTTTTTATCCAGTTTCCTGCTACATCCTGAAAATAATAATTGTAGCTTCCATCGGCAAAATATTCCCAATAATGGGAGGTGGTATCCGAACAATCTACGGAAGTGCAATCGCCCAGCCAGGTACCCGTAATTTCTGAACTAAAATCGTCGGTAATTTTATTACAGATATAGGTGTTGGTATTGGGGAAAGCTTCTCCGTTAATGGTAAATTTTTCAACGGAATAACTAAGCCATTGGTTATCAAGCGATTTTATTTTAAATTCCATGTGATAAACACTACCGAAGGTATCCGAACCGTCGATAACGATTACATCTCCTTGCACAGCATAGTTATATGCGTCATTTTCCATCCATGTTTTATTGTTTTCATCCAACTGAATACCAATGGAATACACCTCTGTTTGATTGGAAAGAAATTCTAAAATAAACGTATCGTCGGTCAGGACGGACACATCATTCACATGGGTATTGATCCAGGTTCCCAGTAAAAGCTCACCATAATTTGGATCGGAATCTTTTTTACATCCGGAGGTAACAACGGAAATCACAGCGAAAAATGCGAGAAAGAAAAGGATATTTTTTTTCATTTTGATTGTATTATTTGTGTTGTGGTTCTCATGCGATTGGTGATTAATCGGACTTACATCAAGAAAATATCAGCAATTAATTGCTGCTTGCGCCATCATGCTCTTCGGGTTCAATGTGCACGTGAACATGGCAGCGTTTGATTTTACTTTTAATTTTATTTTCGATATCGGTGGCCAGTTGGTGCGACTGTATGAGACTCAGCTCAGGATTGACGTGAATATTGAGTTCAACAAAAAACTCAGCTCCGGCAGCCCTTACTTTTAAATCGTGGTATTGTTCAATATCGGTCAAATCATCCAAAACGGTTTTTATGTCATGATAAGTTGTATCCGGAACTCGGTCGAGCAGCACGTTGATGGAGCGTTTGCCCAACTGAAATGAAACATAAATAACAATTACTGCCACCACGAGGGCCGCGATGCTATCGGCCAAATAGAATCCAAACTGCGCACAAATCAATCCCAACAAAACCACCGATGAACTCCAGATATCCGTCGAAAAATGCAAGGCATCGGCTTCAAGTGCCTGACTATTATGCTTTTTTGCCACCCGCATCAGGGCACGCGACCGTGTTATGTCAATAATTATGGAAGAAATGACGACCACATAACTCCAGATATTTACTTCAATGTGTGTGTCGCCTGAGATTAACCTGGAAGTGGCCTCATAAATAATCCAACCGGAGGTTATCAGCAACAAGAGGGTTTCGATCAATGCAGAGAGGTTTTCAATTTTACCATGTCCGAAATGATGGTCTTTATCGGCAGGCTTATCCGAGATTCGTACGGCAATCCAGGTGATGGCCGCGGCGACAAAGTCCAATGCCGAATGTAAGGCCTCCGACAAAATACCAAGACTTCCTGTTAGCAAGCCCACAATAAGTTTAAACCCTGTTAAAAAAACTGCCGCAAGCACGGATAAAAATGCCACCTTGTTTTTTTCCTTGCCCGATTCTTCTAGATTCATTTCCATGTTTTTGAATAATGGTTTTCCATCGATACCTTTTGAAGTGATTCTTTTTTGCAAGCGTTAGACAATGGGTACGGACACAAAAGCTTTTTAATCATCCCTCCGAATAAAAAGCCGGTGCAGTAGTGAATAGTGGTACAAAGCTAAGCAATAAAACACATCGTCTGTTTGGTATTTATCCTCAATGCGCCATAAGAAACTGTCGAAGTTTTGTTTTAGCCTTCCGTTAGGAGCCAAATATGGGTAAAAAATTACAATTTTGTCTAGTTCGTCCCCCATGGGCGGACAATACAATCCTTCTAAAATTGAGCCCACTCCGAAAAGTGTACATTCATTAAAAAGTTTCATTGATGTCCGGTTAAAAAATATATCGTCCCTACGGGACTTAATGGAGACCTTAATTTGCTTTCTACCAACATCTTGTCCCTACGGGACAGCCCCGATAGAGGCTAAATATGGGTAGCATATGAAAAACCCCCCACGGTAGTGAAGTCCGCCATGGGCGGACGATATATATCAAGCATGTAGCGTTTTCTGTTTCCCTTTTCTATGACCATTTTTCTTCAAAATTGTACTGCCACAGTAAAAGCATTTTTTTTATTCATAACCTTTGATTTGCCCCAAAACTAGTTACTATGTGCAATGCAGAAGCTTATAGCCTCCTTTTTGTCTATTAAGCCGAACTTTGTGTAAACTAAACAAAAACTCTGAGGAACTCTGTGGTCAACTCTGCGGAACTCCGTGTAAAAAAAATGTTTCTATGCTTTTCCCAAGGGAAATATTTAAATAGTTACAAAGTGAACTACCCAAAAAACAGAATCAGTTTTTAACAAAAATATAAGCATTCAACGAAGCTGCAATCATCAACCAAACAAAATAAGGCAGTATGAGCAAGGATTTGTATCTCAATTCAGGCCAATAACGGTAAAGGAAAAACCCCACCAAAAGGGTAAGTGCGCTGATTAACAATAGTCCGCCGAGTACCTGTTGATAATAAAAGAAAACGGGATTCCAAGCTACGTTTAATATCCATTGCGCCACAAACAATCCTATCAGCAAGGGTTTATTTTCAACCGCCGGCCACAAAAGCGCCAGGTACACACCAAAGCAAATCATGATGGTAGTCCAGGCCGCTCCGAACACCCATCCCGGTGGTGTCCATGGGGCTTTTACCAATTCAACATACCAGTCGGATGGAACACCTTGTCCGGTAAACAGCCCTCCAATGGCGAGGGCAGCGAAATTTAATGCAAGAAAAATTATTAGTCTATAAATCATTGTTTTAGCTTTTATTAAACATCTGTAATTTCGTGATATACCTATCAATGAAAAATACTTATGGTATTTTTGGTTTTGTAAAGCTAATTATTTAACAAATAGCATCCCACGCTTAGCGGTAAATAAAACCTAGATGAATCATCGAAACATATAGCAACAAGAACTTAGCAAGGGGGTGGGTCTGAATAATCCATACGCAACGAGAAAACATGATTACGGAAAACAAACGAGCCCAATGGAGCTATCTTCTTATTTACGAAGTTATTGTGTCCGGAAATGATTATCCTGGAAGCCTCGTCTTTGACGTTTTTTGCCAAAGACATATAAAATACATGAGTTTTCTTGCAGGCACTAGTGCAAATTCGATTGCGTTTTTGAGCTATCCGTTGATGAAATGAGCCTTTCTGTTGAAAATATTTTATTTTCACAACCTGCCAAGTTAGTTTTGCCTAATCAAATAGAAAAGATTATGAATAGAGAATTGCCTCATATACAGAAATTTTTAGTCCTCGGACTTATTGCTATTAGCTTAACAGCGTTTTTAAGTTGTAAGAAAGACTCAACCAAACCGACAGTCGATAATTTACCTGATATTTCAGGTTTTCCTATTGTGGGAACGAATCAAACAACCTTCTACAGCAATATGGGAGAGATTGCAGCTCCCGGACCTGACGACCCTTTTTATGGACAGGATGCATCTTACCCCGATGCCGGAACAAATTATACCGATAACGGCGATGGAACCATTACGGATAACATCACAGGCCTGATGTGGGTTAAAGCCCGTGGCTCAAAAATGACATGGGATGAAGCTGTGGCAGGCGCATCAGCAAATAGTACCGGCGATTATAGCGATTGGCGAATGCCGACCATTCAGGAACTTTACTCATTATTCCTGTTTAGTGGTACGAATGGAAATAATGTATATTCAACGGAAGGGTATGTCCCGTTTATTGATACTGATTATTTTGATTTTGAATACGGTAGTGGCATTGGAGATGAAAGGGTTATCGATTGTCAGGATTGGTCCGGTACTGAATACGTGAGCACCACTCAGCACGACCAACCCACCGTATTTGGAGTTAACTTTGGAGATGGCCGCAGCAAAGGCTACAAGAAATATCTTCCGCCTACATGGACCGAACTGAATGATGAACTTTATGTTAGATATGTTCGGGGCAACACCACATATGGAATAAACAAATTTCAAAATAACAACGATGGCACCATCTCAGATCTTGCCACCGGACTCATGTGGTCCGAAGAAGACAGTAAGGAAGGCCTGAATTGGCAAGAAGCCCTGGCCTGGGTGCAAGAGCAAAATGCTGCCAATTACCTCGGACACAACGACTGGCGACTTCCAAACATAAAAGAATTACATAGTATTGTGGATTACACCCGCTCTCCTGAAGCAACCTCTTCGGCAGCAATAAACACAAATTATTTTAAATGCAGCACCATAATCAATGAGGCTAATCAGCAAGACTACCCCTATTTCTGGTCAGGAACTGTTCTAGTTGATGGGCCAAACAGAGAAGGATGTTATATACCGTTTGGGAGAGCAATGGCTTATATGGAAGGCGTTTGGCAAGATGTTCATGGAGCCGGATCACAAAAATCAGATATTATGATAGGGGATCCGAGCAGCTATCCCGAAGGTCATGGCCCTCAAGGTGATGCCGTAAGGGTCTATAATTACGTGAGGTTAGTAAGAGATATTTGAGAGAACAAATAATACCAATCCGAGTATTGCCATGAAATCAATATAAGGAAAATTGCAGGGATCTTGTTATTGACAGAAACAGGACTCTGAGCACTGCCCGGCAACGCTCAGAGTCCTGTTTTGATTTGCGCACAACATTCTTTGGATAGTTGGGGAGGTTCGAACCAAAACGCTTTACCTAAAACCATTTTTTTGATGAACTTACTATTGATCAAAAGGATATGCGGGCTCAACTCCCGGTCTACGCAGGATGAGAAAAATGAAACAATTCACATATCTCCAATGCCAATTCTAAAACCGTTGGAGGGCCGTTTACCAGCTCACGCTCCAACTAACCATAATTTTATAATATCTTTATACCTGTTTCAGTAAATTTGTAACAAAAAAAAGTGTTTCTTAGAACAAGAAAATTCAACACGCGAACGCAATACCTGCTAAGTATTTCGCTTATTGTACTTACAGCTGTAATCTGTTTTTTCTCCGTCAATTACATAGGATATCAGGTTGTTACTTTAATATTGTTGCTGGTAGTTTCGTTTTTGGCCATGCTGTTTGATATTTTTCCGGTTTTGCTGGCTGCCTTTTTGAGTGCCCTTATATGGAATTTTTTCTTCATTCCTCCCATATTTACTTTTCGCATCAGCAATACAGAAAACGCCCTGATGTTTTTGATGTACTTCGTTATTGCATTGATAAATGCAGTGCTGACTTATAAGATCAGAGATTTTGAACGAAAACTAAGAGACGAACAAGAGAGTGAAAAAACCATAAAACTTTATAATACATTGCTCAACTCACTGTCGCACGAACTCAGAACACCCATTTCGGCCATATTGGGATCCGTAGATACTTTAAAGGAAAACAAGAGTAAACTTAGTCCGGAAAACCAACTTGAATTGTTGAATGAAATTGATATTGCCGGCATTCGACTGAACCGACAAGTTGAGAATATTCTGAATATGAGCCGACTGGAGAGTGGAATGTTGAAACCAAAACTGGATTGGTGTGATATGAACGACCTGATAAATACGGTTGTTCAAAAGATTGACCCGGCCAATAGCCACCAACTGGTTTTCAGAACGGACGAAAATATGCCCCTTTGCAAAATAGACGTGGGATTTACCGAGGAGATTTTATACAATTTGTTGCACAACTCCATTCAATACACGCCTAAAAACTCAACTGTTGACATCGAAATAAATTACCAAACGGGAAACTGCATCATTGCGGTTGCTGACAATGGTGCCGGTTTTCCTGAGAACACCCTATCGCATGTTTTTGATAAATTCTACCGATTACCTAACACAAAAACCGGAGGAAGTGGCCTGGGACTTTCCATTGTAAAAGGCTTTACAGAAGCACAAAATGGCACCGTAAAACTGGAAAACAGACCAACCGGAGGAGCTAAATTCACCATTTCAATTCCTACAGAAACATCACCTGTAAACCACTTTAAAAATGAATAAAGCAGAAATTTTAATCATTGACGACGAGCCCCAAATACGCAAATTGCTACAAATCAATTTAGAAAGCAACGACTATAAAGTAATTCAGGCCGGTACCGGAAAAGAAGGCCTGGCTCTGGCAGCCAATCATCCGCCCGATTTAATTTTGCTTGATATTGGTTTACCCGACAAAAGCGGACACGAAATTTTGCAAGAACTTAAACATTGGTATAACAAACCCGTCATTATTCTTTCGGTGCGAGATAGTGAATCGGATATTGTGTCGGCACTCGACAAGGGAGCAACCGACTACCTAACAAAGCCTTTCCGGACGGGAGAGTTGTTGGCCAGAATCCGTTCCGCAATACGCCGAAACCAGAACACTGAAAACAACTCAACCATTGTTTGCGGAACAATAGAAATTGATTTGGTGGCACGTATTGTAAAAAAAGAAAATGAAATCGTAAAACTAACTTCCACCGAATACAATTTGTTGGCTCTGTTCGCAAAAAATGAAGGAAAGGTGCTAACACATCAGTACATATTGAAAGAAGTGTGGGGTTTTAACTACCAAACGGAGACCCAATACCTTAGGGTTTTTGTTGGTTCGTTGCGCAAAAAAATTGAAGACAACCCCAACAATCCGCAACATATCATTACCGAAAGTGGCGTAGGTTATCGGTTTCAGTAATCTTAACGAATCCACACTTCCCCTTTTCAGCACAGGAACTATTATTTTGTTGTTGAACTTCATCAAAAACAACCATAGGTGGCCACCCAAGACTTCTTTATAAAATCTTTATAGTCTCCTACCAATTCTTGATTTTTTACATATTAATTTATCCCGAAATTTGAACAACAATTGAATGTAAAAAGCAAAAACCAACTTATTGTTTTATAATGACATACAGATATTTATGATCAATGTTGAAAGAGAAAAACTATCACGCCAATATTTTAATAGCTGACGACAAGGATCAAAAAAGTTAAAACCGAGCATGAAGAAAATAGTCCGTTTTTGGAAAAGAATTTATCTCATTCATGGAAATATTTCGAACAAACTTTCGCCGCAACAGAATTTAATTTACGGTTTTGGGAGCTATACCATTTTTGGTTGGTTATTACTTTGTTTACCAGTATTTCACAAAGAATCCGTTTCGCTTCTTGACAGCTTGTTTATTACTACTTCAGCAATTTCGACTACCGGCCTGGTAACCGTAAGTCTTTTTGACACATATAATTGGTTTGGTCAATTGGTTGTTATGCTTCTGATTCAAATAGGTGGAGTGGGTTTTATGACGTTTAGTTCATTTATCATACTTTCCAGAAATCAGGATTTACCACATCATAATCAGGAAATACTAATTGCCGAATTTTCAATGCCAAAAGGATTTGAATTAAAAGACTTTTTAAAATCCATTATATTATTTACGATTTTTGCCGAA
Organism: Bacteroidales bacterium; assembly: GCA_963676875.1. Classification (GTDB taxonomy): domain Bacteria; phylum Bacteroidota; class Bacteroidia; order Bacteroidales; family F082; genus UBA6244. Next base: position 3,700,053 of record OY781436.1, on the reverse strand, counting down.
ACAATTGGTGCAATTGCTTTTTGTTTCGCTTTTAAAAGTGCCGGAGTTGAATCAGATTTTGGAATTTGGGGCTCCATTTTTCATAGCGTTTCTGCATTTTGTACAGCGGGATTTGGGCTTTATAACAATAGTTTTGAAAACTTTGCCGGAAGCACATCTTTAAATATTATCATATCCGTATTATCACTGTTGGGTGCTCTTGGCTTTATTGTAATTACAGATTTATGGTATAGAATCAAGGGTAAAACAAAATCAATAACATTTACTACCAAAGTAATCGTTTTAGTAATATCTGTCTTGCTTGTTTTGGGAACACTCATGTTTTACTTTAATGAGCCGGCAACCATGGCAACAAAAGAGCACAGATTTATAACCTCGTTTTTCCAGTCGATGACCGCCTTGACGACTGTTGGTTTCAATACTATTCCCATTGGCAATTTATCATTACCTCTATTATTATTTGTAATCTTTTTAATGTATGTTGGAGCGTCTCCCTCAGGAACGGGCGGTGGTTTAAAATCAACAACTTTAACAGCAATTTTATCCATCATGTGGAGTCGCTTTCGGGGAGACCAAAAAGTCTCATTCTTAGGAAGAACCATCCCCATTGCAAGATTATATATTGCAACTTCTACGTTTATTTTTTATACAGGTATGATTTTCATTATTACATTTCTGCTCTCATTTACCGAAAATTTTCCCCTAAAAAATATTCTATTTGAAACAGCATCAGCTTTAGGCACAGTTGGCTTGAGTACCGGGATTACGGGAGATTTGAGCTCTATTGGGAAGATAATCCTAATATTTACCATGTTTATCGGTCGTTTGGGTGTGTTAACTTTTGGTTTATCAATATTAGCAAGACGAAAATCAGAAAAAAAGATCTCAATACTGGAAGATTTAGCTGTTTAATGAACTTAATCGATATATGAATGAAAATTGCCATATATATTTTCGGATTTCTATTGATGTTTTTGATTAGCGCCTGTGTTGAGACGGGTCGAAACACAGATACCGAAGGGTCTAACATTTTAGAAATGCATGCAACGGACATGGAAATTCCACAACCGGTTTTTTGTGATACTGTATATGTTCCCATTTATTCTCAAATATACAGCCAAACAAAGGACACAAAGTTCATTGAAAAATACAGGGTGGTAATACCCCCCAAAGCACATTTGGAAAAAGGGTTTAGTAGCTGGCTAAAGAGAATTATACAAATTTCATTCAATTCCGGACAAAAACTAACCATATTCGCCTCGGCAAATACCCATAATATTATTAAACGAAAAATAAATGCTAATTTTGATTATATCTTTGAACTTTTCGATGACTTTAGTGATGTACTGATAATTTCAAAAGACATTGTTAAAAAAACACGATGATTATATTTAATATCGCACGCAAAAACAGTATTTCGCATGAAAAAACAATGGAAAAAACCAGAAGCTACATTGTTAAATCTTTTAATCATGTCAATTTCATGCTTGTTTTTCCGGGTAGTTACAGCACTTTAAATCCTAACCTACATTTGAATGAAACATATCGAACAGAAAATTTAATGGAAGTTTAGTAGTCAACAATAATATATCAAAGATGAAAAAAACACTAAAACTGAAAATATTTGCAAGCTTTATGCTTTTGATAGCCATGCTTGCCGTTGCAGGGACAATTTCAATTTTTGAATTCAGATGGCTGAGCAATTCGGTACATGGTTTGATTCAAGACAATTACAAATCCATTGAAGCATCAAAAAGAATGAATGAGGCATTGGAAAGGGAAGATAGTGGAATACTATTGCTGTTGTTGGGTGAATGGGAAGCGGGGCGTAGTATATTAAATTCAGCCGACAGCACGTTTGAAGTGGCCTTTGAATCAGCAAAAACCAACCTAACGGAAAGTAATGAAGAACAGCATATTAAAAAAATTCAATTGGCCTATCAAGCATACAAAACCAGCTGGGAGCGACCCATCGTGGACACAGACAAACAAGGCAACATAGCATGGTACAAGGACGATGTGCATAAAAAATTCAAGGAAACTAAAAATGCCGTCAATGAACTGATGTCGCTCAACCAATCAAGTATGTATGATGAGGTATCAGAACTTCGCGAAAAATCGAAACGTGCCATAATGCCCGGAATTGTTTCTATTATCGGTGCCTTGGTGTTCTCGCTCGTGCTCAACTTTTTTATCACCCGATATTTTGTCAACCCGATTTCAGAACTTGCTGAAGCCGTCAACAATTACAGAGACGGTGACGGTATTCTTCGAAGCAATATTACTTCAAACGACGAAATCAAACAGTTGGAAAAGGCAATAAGCAATCTTCTACAACGACTGGTAAGCAATTACAACAATTTAAAATAATGAAGAAAGAGATAGTAATCAAGCACTTGGGGTATGTGCTATTGTTAAATAGCATATTTCTGTTTATTTCATTTCTCATCTCCCTTTATTTGAACGAAACATCAACCATTCCCCTGTTATTCAGTTCCATCATTTGCGGTGTTTTTGGCATTTTCCCATTGATATTTGTCGAAAGAACAGAACACATCAATTTTAATGAAGGCTTGGTAATTGTGGTATTCGGATGGATAATTACCTGTATTGTAGGCATTTTGCCCTATATTATGTGGGGTGGTGAGTTTACGGTAATGAATGCCTGGTTTGAAAGTGTTTCCGGATTTACCACCACAGGTTCCACCATTCTTACCGACATAGAAAGCTTGCCCAAAGGACTATTGTTTTGGCGTTCATCTACACATTGGATTGGAGGTATTGGCGTAATACTGTTCGTGTTGCTTATTTTACCAAAATCGAAGGGGCATAGAGTTACCATATACAATGCCGAAATATCAAGCCTTTCGAAAGTACATTTTAGATACAGAACCAGAAAAATTGTTCACATATTGGCCATTGTTTATTTAAGCCTAACCCTTGCCGAAACCCTGGCGTTGAAGGTAGCAGGAATGAGTTTTTTTGACGCCATAAACCAATCATTTGCCACCATTGCCACGGGAGGATTTTCAACCAAGAATTTGAGTATAGCGGCCTTCGACAGTGTGGCAATTGAAGTGATTATCATGTTTTTCATGCTATTGAGCGGCATTCATTTTGGTTTGATATACGGAACTATTCTCCTAAAAAAAGAAAATTTATTTCGATCGTCGCTGGTACAAACCTTTGTTGCGGTATTGTTTGTCGGTATTCTGCTCGTGACATTGAAGTTGTTTTTTTCCAACAACTATGATTTTTGGACTTCCCTGCGATACGCCTCATTCCAAGTAATTTCGTTGGGCACAACCACCGGATTTGCTACCGAAGATACAGCTCATTGGCCCATTTTTACCCAAATCATCCTCATTTATTTTACCATTCAATGTGCCATGTCGGGTTCTACTTCAGGCGGACTGAAATTTGATCGCATTTTCATTTTTTTCAAATCGGTAGGCAATCAAATCAAATTATTAAAACATCCTCGTGGCATTTTTGTATCTAAAATTGACGGTAAACGAATCGACGAAAAGTTGGAACAACAAACCATGGTTTTTATCGTGTTATACATGGCCACCTTTTTTATCACAACAGTGGCATTAACCGCCATAGATATAGATGGAATGACTTCATTTTCAGCATCCATTGCTACCATCGGCAACGTAGGCCCCGGATTTGGAAACGTGAGTTCACTGGGTAATTTTGCCAACATACCCGACTCCGGGAAATTCTTACTAACCATAAATATGCTCTTAGGAAGACTTGAGATATTTAACATACTCACCCTGATCATGATTAAAAAGTAGTGGGGATCGTTCAGGATTCATCAAGATGGAAACAGGTAAAATATAAATCACCCGTGTGTTATACCAACTATAAATTGAAGTTAGCACTACGCTGTTTATGTATAATGCCGATATAGAATTGAAGAGATTTCAGGAGCGAAACGAACTTAAAGCTCATTTCAATTCATAATCGGTATTATCAAACAAATTTCGTCTTAACAATATTCCATTCCCGGGAATTTACCATCAAATAACCCCCTAAAGCTTCACAAATTTGCCCCGATACACCCTTTCTGCCACATGAAGGATCAGGATATAATTTCCCGAACCTAATTGGGTAACCTGTATCTTTTTAGCGATGACATTGTTTTTCTTCAACACCGAAACACCTTTCATATCAACCACTTCCAACGTATCCAACTTATCCGAACCCAGGTTACTCAGCTCGAGATAATCGCCCACCGGATTGGGATAAATTTGGATTAACTGTGTGGTTGAATGTTCGCTCACATCATTTACATACGTATCAAAAAGCCAAAGATAGGCATCTGCAAACTGATCACGCCAAAAGGATTCGGAATGTGTACCGCCGGGTATTTCTTTGGAGACCAATTCGTTTTCACCAAACCCCATCACAGCAAGGCTATCGTTCATATTCCACATTCCCTGGGTATATTCATCGCCTTCGGCACCACCCATGAGTTGATAAATCCGCATGGGTTCCTGCTTTTGCACTCCGGAGGTAAAAACCCACACCGAATCAGAAATCCAATAGGCAGGCGAAAAGATCCCCGCTTTACTAAAAACATCTTGAAATTTCAGGGCAGCATATTGCGAAATCAATCCGCCCATCGAGCTGCCCATAACACCCGTATTCTCCCTGTCGGGAAGGGTTCTGAAATTTTCATCGATGTAAGGCTTGAGTGTTTGCACAAGAAAATCCACATATTCATCACCCAAGCCACCTCCATACTGATTATTTATCCAAGGAAGGTATTCGTTGATGCGCTCTGTACCTCCATGATCAATTCCCACCACGATGGGCACCCGAAATCCCAGGTCGGACAAGCCATTCAATGTTTCGTCCACTTCCCACTCACCCACGTACGAGGTGGTGGCATCAAAAAGATTCTGTCCGTCGTGCATGTACAAAACAGGATAACGATCATCGCTAACGTCATAGTTGGGGGGCAGGTAAATCCAGATACGCCGATTTCTGTCCAATTGTGGCATGTAGAAACCATTGTCTAACACCTGCACGTTGGCCGCAGCAGTCGAGCCGCCACCACCGCCGCCCAAATCAGCCCATTGAGCGATGACAAAGTAGGTGGTACTTCCATTTCCAAAAACAAACTGTCGATCGGGGATTTCTTCTCCATTGGCTCCCTTTTCCACCCGATTCCAATCGCCTCGGGTAAATTTGAACGAAATCGTAGTTCCCTCCGTTTGTTGAGGCATGACGATCGACCATAGACTGTCTGAATTTCTGGTCAGTTGATAGGCTTCATCCCCCGGATTCCATGAGTTGAAGCTCCCTGCCACAAAAATATTTTCCCCCACAGGGGTATCCTCAGGAATGGATTGAAGTACAAAGGTGGCTTGCGACCAACCACCCATAAAGAGTAACAAGAGAAAAGAAAGGGTAATAATTTTTTTCATCAGACAAAAATTGGAAACAGGTGTAAAAAATGAGCGAAAATATTTATCAAAACTAACCAAAATTTTCGGAATCGAAACATTAATTTCCATCTGCTAATCCGCTGTATATCTATTTCTTACAACCCATGGTTCATAATTTTATATTAAATCTGTCTCCATACATGGTTTACTTATGTAATAAATCATATATTTGAATCTTCAAACTACGATAAAACTAAATGGCTCTCATTCAACGAATTTTTAACTTTTACAGAGATGGATTTCGCAGCATGACAGTGGGCAAGCGATTGTGGCTCATTATTTTCATCAAATTGTTTATCATGTTTGCCATCCTGAAGCTTTTTTTCTTTCCCAACTATTTACAAACCAATTTCAATACCGATGAGGAACGGGGAAACCATGTTCTCGAACAATTAATTAATAAAAAGTAATATTATGGAACATTTCGACATGGCGCTTGTGGACTGGTCGCGAGCGCAATTTGCTCTCACGGCGATGTATCATTGGCTTTTTGTGCCATTGACGCTGGGTTTGAGTTTCATTGTGGCCATCATGATGACCATTTATGTAAAAACCGGCGATGAGCTCTGGAAAAAGATTACCAAGTTTTGGCTCACTCTGTTTGGCATCAACTTCGCCATTGGCGTTGCCACGGGGATTATTCTGGAGTTTGAGTTTGGCACCAACTGGTCCAATTACAGCTGGTTTGTGGGCGACATTTTTGGCGCACCCCTGGCCATTGAAGGCATCATGGCCTTCTTTTTGGAGTCCACCTTTATAGCCATCCTGTTTTTCGGATGGGGCAGAGTGAGCAAGGGCTTTCACCTGGCCTCAGCCTGGTTGGTAGCCATTGGGTCTAACCTGAGTGCCTTGTGGATTTTGGTAGCCAACGCCTGGATGCAAAACCCTGTAGGCATGCGCTTTAACCCTGAAACTGCCCGCAACGAAATGCTCAATTTTTGGGAGGTCTTGTTTTCGCCCACGGCCATCAACAAATTTTTGCACACCGTATCATCAGGCTATGTGCTCTCCGCCATTTTTGTGGTGGGCATCAGTGCCTGGTTTTTAATCAAACGCCGAAACATCACCTTTGCCAAACGAAGCATGGTGGTAGGTGCCGTATTTGGTTTATTTGCTTCCCTATATCTGTTTATGACCGGCGACGAATCGGCCAGAGAGGTATTTCGCCGACAGCCCATGAAATTTGCTGCCATGGAAGGACTTTATGATGGCGAATCCAATGCACCCCTTGTGGTAGTTGGTTTGATGAAACGGGCACCTAACCCAAAAGAGCCCAATATTGATCAATTTGCATTTAAACTAGAAATCCCGAACATGCTTTCGTACATGGCAGCACTCAATCCAAATGCGTTTGTACCCGGTATTCGCGACTTAGTTCATGGCAATGAAGACCAAGGCATTATGTCTTATTATGAGAAAATTGAAAAGGGCAAAATAGCCATTCGCGCACTGAGCGACTACAAAGACGCGTTGGAAAGCAACGACCGCCATGCCGCAGAGTCGCATCTCAAACTTTTCAACGAAAATTACGCCTATTTCGGCTATGGTTATTACGACGACCCCCACGATTTAATTCCAATCGTACCGCTAACCTTTTATTCATTTCACATCATGGTGGGATTGGGAGCACATTTTCTGATACTTTTCATTGTATTGCTGGTACTGCTGTATCGCAAAAAAATAGAGAAAGTGAGGTGGGTGCTATACGTGGCACTTTGGACTATTCCTTTGGCATGGATTGCTTCTCAGGCAGGATGGATTGTAGCAGAAGTGGGACGGCAACCATGGGTAATTCAGGACCTGATGCCCACACTTAGCGCCGTATCCAACATCGACAAGGGCTCGGTAATGCTGACTTTCTGGATATTCGCAGCCACCTTTACCGTGTTGCTTATTGCCGAAATAAAAATTATGGTTTCACAGATTGGTTCACAATCTAAAAATGAAGGAGGACACTAATCATGTTTGAAAACTTATCATACTTAGCGTTACAACAATACTGGTGGATGATTGTTTCCTTGCTCGGTGCCTTGCTGGTATTTATGTTTTTTGTTCAGGGCGGACAAACCATGTTCAGATGTTTGGGTAAAACCGACAACGAAACTAAAATGCTGGCGAACTCTTTGGGAAGGAAATGGGACCTTACATTTACCACACTGGTCACCTTTGGTGGCGCGGCTTTTGCCTCGTTCCCCTTGTTCTATTCCACAAGTTTTGGCGGAGCCTATTGGGTTTGGATGCTCATTCTGTTTGCCTTCATCATTCAGGCAGTTTCGTACGAATACCGCACCAAAAAGAACAACTTTTTAGGTGCCAAAACTTACGAAACCTTTCTGTTTCTGAATGGTTTCTTGGGAACCATTCTTATTGGAACAGCCGTAGCTACCTTTTTTACGGGCTCCGATTTTATTGTCACCAACATGAACCACAGCATCTGGCAAAGTCCGTACAGAGGTCTGGAACTTGCTTTTAATTTCACCCGCTACGAAACCTTTATCAACCTGTCCCTGGGTCTGGCCGTATTTTTCCTGGCGCGCACGTTAGGCATCCTCTACTTTTTCAACAACGTGGATGACGAAACCATTCTGGCTCGAGCCAGAAAGAAATTACTGCCCAACGCCATACCTTTTGTGTTTTTCTTTCTGTTTTTCCTTATCAACATCCTGTTAATTGATGGATTTGCCTACGACCCCGTTACAGGCGTTGTGCACATGGAACCCTACAAATATTTTAACAACCTGCTGGAAATGCCTGTTAATACAGTGATTCTGTTGGTTGGTGTTTTGGCGGTGTTGTTGGGCATTATTCGGGCAGGATTCTTCTACGACAAGTGTGGCACCAAGGGCATCTGGATTTCGGGTGTAGGTACCGTGTTGACTGTGTTTGCTCTTTTTCTTTTAGTCGGACTAAACAACACCTGTTTTTACCCCTCCACATACGATTTACAAAGTTCGCTTACCATTCAAAATGCTTCCTCAAGTAAATACACTTTGGTTGCCATGAGCTATGTGTCGCTGTTGGTTCCGTTTGTCTTGGCTTATATCTGGTATGCATGGAGGTCGCTCAACAAAAAACCCATCACGGCCAAGGAAATGGAAGACGACACCCATGCCTATTAATTTTAACCACTAAAAACGAAAAAGATGTATTTAACAGAAATATTATGGTTTTTTAGCTGGCCCGTTTTTATCTGGGTTAGCTACCTGCTCGTCCGGTATGTATTGAATAAACTGGAAAAAAAAGGAGCAATATAACTTCCTATCCGGATTTCGGAAACCAAAAAGCACCCTATTATCAAGATGGGGTGCTTTTTTTGTGAACCTATGAGCAACAATTAAAACTTAGAAACTGTCGGAATTTCTCCGGAAGGGAAATCAGATAGGCGGAATATGAAATAATGCTCTATCCATATCGTCCGCCCATGGCGGATGAAACAAACAGGTAAAACTATTCTTCTGCCCATATTTGACTACTAAACGGAGTCTAAATCAAAGTTTAGAGAATTTCTTAGATTCAATTTTTCATAACACAAGCTTAACCCCCAATTTATTTTCAGCTAACACACAAGCTTGATTTTAGCCGTTTGATAAGCTCAGACCATGGATTCAAACTTTCTGCACCACCGTATGTTTTCAAAAACCTTACAAACCGACATTTCGACCTTTATCGACAGGCAAAAAAAACGTTTTCCGGAAAATGAAACCCTGCGTATCGACCTGCATTGTCACGACTACAACAGCGATGTTCCCGATGAAATACTTGGCCGAATATTGAATGTTCCGGAAACATGGACACCCACCGAAACAGTTATTAAAACACTGAAAAACAACGACTGCAACGCCTTCACCATCACCAACCACAACAATGCCCGGTCGTGTTACGAATTGCAATCGAAAGGCTTTGATATTCTTACCGGGGCCGAATTCAGCTGTACAGTTCCCGATTTCAAAGTGGGCATCCATGTTTTGGCCTACGGGTTCACTCCTCCGCAAGAGGTAAAGCTCAACAAGCTACGCAAGAATGTGTATGCTTTCCAGGAATACGCCATTTCGCATGGAATTCCAACAGTTTGGGCCCATCCCCTTTATCATTACAGTCCGAAAAGTATCCCGGGAATGGCCTTTTTCAATAAAATGTCGTTGATCTTTGAACGATTTGAAGTCATTAATGGTCAAAGAGATACCTGGCAAAACCTGTTGGTAAAATCATGGGTGGAAAGTCTTACTCCGGAAATCATTGACGTAAACGCTCGAATTGCCGGGATCAATCCTTACGACTATTGCAACGACCCGTACACCAAGCACATGACCGGAGGTTCCGACAGCCATATGGGGATATTTACCGGATTATCAGGCACGTTGCTTCACATTCCAAATCTGGAACTAAGGCAAAAAAATGAACTTATATCAACCCTTGCCCTGGAAGCCATTAAGGAAGGACGAACGGCTCCCTATGGGGCGCACAACAACAACGAAAAGCTCAACATCGCCTTCATCGACTACGTATGTCAGATTGCACTCAATTATAAGGATCCCGGATTGCTCCGGATGATGCTTCATAAAGGAACCAATCGGGATAAAGTACTGGCTTTCATTATCTCCAATGCTTTCGCCGAACTCAAACGGCACAAAACCACCATGAGTTTCGTGGAAATTTTTCATCATTCCTTTAGCGGAAAGGCACCAAAAAAGTACAAACGCATGTTGGTGTCCAAGGCATACAAACCCGTTTTTGATGAAGCCTTGAACATCGCCAAAGCTAAAAATGAAAATCCTACCGGTTCGGATGCACGCTATAACCAAAGTATTCAAAACATTGCCAACGAACTCAATCAACTGCTTTGGAAAAGAACCACGAAAAAAATTGAGAAACTCAAAGTAGAGAAAAACCTCAACGAGCTCACATGGAATCAAATCATGGAGCAATTTGAAATTCCGGCCAACATCAGCAATTACCTTGAAACGGGTAAAAAAGAAGAAAAAAAGGGTAAAAAATCGTCCAACAAAACCAACCTGCTCAAGTTGTTGGACGGGTTGTCGTTTCCATTTCTGGCCTCAACGCTCCTGCAGGCGGCCAACTTCACCAGTTTAAAAGTGCTCTACAATGCCCGTCCCATGCTCAACGAATTTTCGGAAAACCTCGAAAAATACCGACATCCCAAACGCATGTTGTGGCTTACCGACACCTTTGAAGACCAAAACGGCGTTTCGATGGTATTGCAAACCATGCTCCAATACATACAAACAAATAATTTACCCATCGATTTGCTCGCTTGCAGCGATACCCTGTCTTCGCAAAAAAATCTTCTGGTGGTTAAACCTCAGGCTACCTTTACGCTACCCTTTTATCAACAACAACCCATTCGCATCCCCAATCTGGACAGGATTACAGAAATTTTCCGGGAAGGAGAATACGACCGTGTGATGTCGTCAACGGAATTGCCCATGGGCATGGTGGCAATTTTTCTGAAACATGCCTACACAGTTCCGGCGTATTTTTACATGCACACCGACTGGATGACCTTTGGCAAGAAAACCCTTAAACTGGATTTACTGAGCCTAAGCCGGTTAAAGAGACTGCTGCGCGGTTTTTACCAATTATTTGATGGCGTTTTTGTACTTAACAGCGACCACCGTAAGTGGCTCACAGGCGAGCAAATGAGCCTTGAACCCGATCAGGTGAAAATGACCGCACATTGGGCTGATGATACATTTCGCCCCATCGAAAACAAGATGGCAGAAATCGTTCCCAACGACAAAAAAGCGCCCACCATCGTTTATGCAGGACGCTTAAGCAAAGAAAAAGGCGTGTTGGAATTGCCCGAAATCGTAGGTCAGATAAGAAAAACCCATCCGGGGTTGCGACTTGTTGTTGCGGGAACCGGCCCTGAAGAGAGAACCTTGAAAGAACAAGTGCCTGAAGCCGAATTTTTGGGTTGGGTTGACAAAGCCGACCTTCCCGGGCTTTATTCTTCATGTGATTTACTCCTACTTCCCAGCAAATTCGATACCTTCAGCTTGGTGGTACTGGAAGCCATGAGCTGCGGCCTGCCTGTGATTGCCTACAAAGCAAAAGGACCCAAAGACATCATCATCGACAATAAAAACGGATTTTTAGTAAAAAGCCGGGATGATTTCGCGGAAAGAGCCTCTACCTACCTGAAAACACCTGAAAGCCACGCACCCATGCGTCGCGAAGCCATCCGCAGAGCCCAAGAATACAGTGCCCGCGATATCATGACCCAACTACTGACTGACACCGGACTCACCTCTTAAAACCAACCGGGATGCAATCAAATAACCAGGAAAGTTGGTGGAAGTACGGCGTGATCTATCAAATATACACCCGCAGTTTTTATGACAAAAACGGAGATGGCATCGGCGATTTGGCGGGAGTAATTGACAAACTCGACTATTTGAAAAACCTGGGAGTTTCTGCCATCTGGCTCACGCCCATTTTCGAGACGCCCAATTGTGATTTTGGCTATGATGTTCGTGATTACCGTGAAGTTGATCCCACTCTGGGCACCATGGACGAATTCACCACCCTGTTGCAAGAAGCCCATCAACGTAACATCCGGGTGATTCTCGACATGGTACTTAACCACACATCGCACCTGCATTCATGGTTTTTGGAATCGCGATCGTCCACCGAAAATAGCAAACGCGACTGGTATATCTGGCACGACAAAGTAGATGGCGGACCACCCAACAACTGGAAAAACGCCTTTGGCGGCAGTGCCTGGGAATGGGATGCGAAGACCGAACAATACTATTTGCACTCCTTCCTGAGAGAGCAACCCGACCTCAACTGGCGGAATAAGGACGTACGAAATGCCTTTTTCGACATTCTACGGTTTTGGCTAAAGTTAGGAGTTGATGGATTTCGGCTGGATGTAATCAACATGATTGTGAAGGATAAAAAGTTCAGAAACAACCCCTTTACTTTTCGTTTTCCATTTTTTCAGGAACCCAAATACAATTCCAATCAGGACAAATCACTCAAGATTGTAAAAAAAATAAGAAAGGTAATCGAAGAATTTGACGACCGGTTGTTGGTAGGAGAAATCTACACCCTCCCTCCCGGAAATGCCCGTGCTTCGTCGGCCTACCTTCGGAATGGCAACGACGGACTACATCTGGCCTTCGATTTCTCCTTGCTATTCTCCAAATGGAAAGCCCGAAACTATTACCTCAACTTAAAAAGGTGGTTCAACCTGATTCCTGAGGATGGATGGCCTTGTCATGTACTTTCCAACCACGATTTGCATCGAAGCTTCAATCGCAGCGGTTTGTTTTCTGAACCTGAAAAGAAAGCCAAGGTGGCAGCCGTTTTGATGCTCACCCTCAAAGGCACTCCTTTTATATATTATGGTGAAGAAATTGGCATGGAAAACACACCCGTTCCGCGAAGAAAAATCAGCGACCCCCTTGGCAAAAAATATTGGCCGCTCTATTCAGGACGCGATCAGGCCCGCAGACCCATGCTTTGGAACAACAGCCCCCATGCCGGATTCTCCGTCAAAGAACCATGGCTTCCCATCAACAACAACTATCGTGAAAAAAGCGTTGAAACCCAAAGCAAGGACGAAAAATCCATTTTCTCGCTTTACAAATCCCTGATGGAAATCAGGCAACACAAACCGGCTTTGTCTGTGGGCAATATCCGATTTGTTGAAAAAGGCTTGCTCGGTATTTTGGCCTACACTCGGACACATGAAAACCAAACGATCCTCGTAGCACTCAACTTCAGTTCGCGAAAAAAAACAATGTCGCTTCCCAAACACAGCCGATGGAAAATACTGGCCAACACCTATATTACCTACGAAAACTTGGTTTTTTCCGAACAACTGGATTTATTGCCCTACGAGGCAGTGATTTTGGAAAAAGATTGATTTCTATCAGAAAAGATTTCCGTTGATTCTGCTCTCAAACTATCCCTTTTTCAAGAGTAGGTTAACCCGATTTTCTTTCTTACCGCATCCAATGTCTTAATGAGTGTCCAACTCATGTTGAGTGGCATTTTGTTGCTTTGAGTAAGCCCCGCATTTAAACAGCACATCACCTCCTTGATTTCGTGGACATAACCATGACCAAGGTAGGGTATATTGAAAATTTCAGAAGGTTCGCCATCACGCTGCAACGTGATTTTTTCGGGATGATGAAAGCGTCGGTGCACATGAATGGAACCATATTCCCCTTGTAGAATTGCTTCCACGGGGGTATCGGCCACCAATGAACAATCGAGTTGTGCCCTTGCCGGATCTACGTAATCAAATTTCATGGAACATTGGTTATCAACGCCTGTTCCGGCGAAGCTTGCCCCGGCCTCAATTTTATCAGGACTCCCCAGCAAAAGCAATGAAAGATATACCGGATAAATGCCAATATCGAGTAATGCCCCACCTCCCAATGATTTTTTGAACAACCTGGAATCAGCATCGTAATGGGCCTGATAACCAAAATCGGCTTGTAAGGAAACAATCTTTCCAATGGACTTAACTTCAACCAATTGAATTAATTTTTCGGTGACCGGAATAAAGCGGGTCCACAGGGCTTCCATTAAAAAGAGACGCTTCTCCCGGGCGCGTTGCATCATGATTTCAACCTCCTCCCCATTCATGCCCAGTGGTTTTTCACATAAAACGGCTTTTCCGGCATCAAGACAAAGCAGGGTATGTTCCAAATGAAGGGCGTGAGGTGTGGCTATGTACACCACTTCCACTTCCGTGTTGCCAACGAGCTCTTCGTAGTTGTCATAGTATCGCGGTGACTGATATTTTTCGGCGAAAGCTTTGGCATTGTGCGCATCACGCGAAGCCACTGCTACCAGCTCGACACCTTCCACCAACAACAGATCGGAGGCGAATTTATGAGCAATACGACCCAATCCAATAATACCCCATTTAATTTTTCTACTCATTTTTCAGTGAGTTTAAAGCTTCTTGCAAACAAATATAATTTTCATCGTCAAAACAAACCAACATCACCTTTTCGATTCCCGAATTCAAACTCAACCAAGCCCCGAGCGTTTCAACCGCCACCTTTGCCGCCTTTTCTTTGGGGTAGCCATAAACTCCGGTACTGATACACGGAAAGGCAACACTGCGACAAGCAGACTTTAGGGCCAAATCCAAGGATTCACGATAGCAAGAGGCCAGGGCATCCGGCTCTCCCGATTTTCCACCGTGCCACACAGGGCCAACGGTATGAATCACACGCCGGGCAGGCAGATTTCCGGCCGTGGTAATCACAGCTTTTCCGGCAGGACATCGACCCTGATTCGCTACAATGACCTTGCACTCCTCCAAAATTTTCGGTCCGCCGGCGCGGTGAATGGCACCATCCACTCCCCCACCACCCATCAAGGATGAATTGGCCGCATTGACCACGGCGTCCACCTCCAAAAGAGTAATGTCGCCCTTTAAAAGTTCAATGTGGGCATCTCCTATCTTCATTTCAGTATATTTTTAGCAGTTTGAACACATTTTAATACAAAGGTAGGTATTGAATAGAATTGATTCGGTGTAGAGAATAGTCTTTCCGTTCGGATCGCAAAATAGATGTCCTTAACGAAAATGCCAAAAAGACAAGTCTTCTTCGCCCCCTATTTGGCAGATAGTTTAATAATATCCTTCGGCTCAAGCACCTGTTTATCATAACCTTTCAGCATGACATGGATCATGGCCAATCCCATTTGGGTGGTATCGACTACCGAATTGGGCGATATGGCCTTGAATCCTTTGACCAACCACAAAAAGTAATCGTATATAAACTGATATAACTTTGTACGCGATTTGATTCCTCGCAAGGGAATAATAGCTCCGGGACGGAACATGAAAGCTTGTTTAAAACCCAGATTCAGCAAGTCGTTTTCAGTTTCGCCCTTTACCCTGGCCCACATGATGCGCCCCTTTTCGGTGGAGTCGGTTCCCTGCCCGGAAACGTAGGTAAAGGTCATGTGACGGTTGATTTCTACCAGTGTTTTGGCCAACGCCAAGGTATAATCATGGGTAACTCTTCTGTACTGCTCTTCCGAGAGTCCGGCAGCACTGATGCCCATACAGAAAAAGCAGGCATCGTATCCCGACAATTCTTTGGTATAGGGAGAGAAGTCGTTGAAGTCGGCAACCTTCAATTCTTTAAGTTTGGGATGGTTCATACCCAGAGGATTGCGACCCACAACCAAGGCTTCTCCAATTTCTTTGTGGTCGAGGCACTCGAGCAACACGCCTTTGCCAACCATGCCGGTGGCTCCTGTGATGATTACTTTTTTCATGGATATCTGTTTTTTTAATTAGTGATCATATGTTGATTCAAAGATGAAATATTACCCGCTAAAAATACCAATATTTTAACTGATTGGGCAAGTATAACAAATATCGCATGCCCAAGTGGGGTTTTCGAACCATCATCGCACAAACAACAATTGACTATATTTGCACCTTAAAATTATTAAATCCTTAGCACGCTCATTATGCGCAAATTAACACTCTTCACCATTTTTACGCTTTCCATTGCTACACTGTTCGGACAATCCCATCAGGGAGTAACCGGCTTTGCTACCAAAGGTGCTACCGTTAACGTAGGTCAAATGGCCAATAATCCCGCCACCGACTTCAGTCAATTTCCGGGGATAAAAACACCCAACAAAAACTGGAAAGCTCCGGAGTTTAAGGTGAATCCTGACCGCATTATTTATCAGGAACCCATCACCAACACCAACAAGTCATTGGTTGCTGTGCGCGAAAACTCACCCGCTCCCACCATCGACTTTTTGGCAGTGGTAGACAATCAACGTTCCATTCCTCCGGATGTAAATGGTGCCGCAGGTCCCAATCACCTGATGACCACCCTCAACACCGAAGTATGCATTCAGGATAAACAAGGCAATGTCCTCATGAGCACGGCATTGGGCACATTTTGGAAACCGCTTCCGGGATACTCCAACACCTTCGATCCCAAAATACTTTACGACCCGTACAACAACCGCTGGATTATGACCACACCCAGTGGCTCCAATGCCAATGAATCGAAACTCTACATCGGCGTCAGCGCCACATCCGACCCCATGGGCGATTGGTTCTTTTATTATGTGGATACCGACCCCAACGACATTGCCTGGTTCGACTATCCAAGCATCGGATTCAATAAAAAATGGATTACGGTTAGCGGAAATATGTTTGGCGGCGACTATTACCGTACCGTTTACACCTTCGACAAAATGGCGGCTTACAATGGTGCCAAAAACCTTCAATACACCCGTTTTACCACCAGTGAAGGTTTCACCCTTGTGCCTTCCATTACCTACGACAACGAGGTGGAAGACCAATACCTGATTGCCACCAGCGATGGCAACTACAACGGTTATGGTTATATCAAAAAATTTAAACTCAGTGGCGAAACCAACAACCCCACCTTTGAATATGAAGGCGAAATTGGTATTCCTGAAACCTGGTCGGGATGGGGTGGTGATTTTGGAAATTTCCTGCCTCAGTTGAATTCGCCCGAACTCATCAACTCGGTGGATGCCCGCATGGAAACGGTGATTTATCGTCACAATAAACTGTGGGCAGTGCATCATGTATTTTTGCCTGCCAACAACCCTGATCACGCTGCAGTACAATGGTGGAATCTGGATACCGATGGAACGGTTCTGGAACATGGTCGTGTGGAAGATACCACCGGCGTTTTTTCCTTTGCTTTCGCCTCCATCGCAGTGAATGCCAACGAAGACGTCTTTATCGGCCACAATGTTTTTTCGGCTACCCAATATGCCAGCGCAGGCTACTCATTCAAAGCCCATTACGACGAACCCAACAGCATTCGTACCTATTATCAATACAAAGACGGGGAAGCGCCCTATTACAAAACCTATGGCGGCGACCGCAACCGTTGGGGCGACTATTCTGCTGCATGTGTGGATCCCACCAACGATATCGACTTTTGGGCTTTGCAGGAGTTTGCCATGATACCCCAAGGCAGCGACACTTGGGGAACCTGGTGGGCCATGATGAAACCTGCCTTTTCGCCCGTAGCCGACTTTGAGGCCAACGAAACCACCATTCCCACCGGAGAGTCCATCAACTTTACCGACCTTACCGCCGGCGTGCCCGGCCAATGGCAATGGACGTTTGAAGGCGGTGTTCCCTCTTCCTCCACCGAGCAAAACCCACAGAATATTGTGTATCCCAGCGAAGGAGTTTTCGCCGTAACGCTCACGGTGAGCAACGTGCTGGGAACAGATGAAATAACAAAAGAAGGCTATATTACCGTCAGTTCGGCCATCCTGCCCGAGGTGGGATTTTCAGCAGACAAGGAAAAGGTTTGTGTGGGCGAAGTGGTACACTTTACCGACGAAAGTTTGTACAGTCCCATTAGCTGGGAATGGCAATTCGATCCTTCAACGGTTACATTCGTTAATGGAACAGATCAGTTCAGTCGTAATCCGGAAGTGGAATTCGACGAAGCCCAAACATACACCGTTACCCTCACCGCGGCCAACCTCAACGGCCCCACCACCCTATCGAGATACGATCTGATATTTGCGGGCGGTTTTCAACCCTGGTTTGCCGAAGATTTTGAGTACGAAGGATTTGACCGTCATGGCTGGACCATTGAAAATCCTGACAACAGCATAACATGGGACATCTTCCCCATCGGAGGAAATAGTCCGGGACATCTGGCAGCGGGAGTCAATTTCAGGGCCTATCAAGCCATTGGTCAGCGCGACCGATTGATTTCACCACCCTTCAACTTAGAAGGTATGTCCAACGCGTATCTGGAATTTCAACATGCTTACTCTCAGAACACAGCCATCCCCGCTACCGACTCACTAATTGTTTATTTATCGGACGACTGTGGCGAAACCTGGGTGCGTTTGAAATCCATGGGAGAAGACGGAACGGGCAATTTTGCCACCCATGTTCCCACAGACGTACCCTTCTTTCCGGCTATTCCTTCCGATTGGTGTGGCGATGGATGGGGAGCTGCATGCAATGTTATTGATTTAAGTCCGTGGGTCGGCGAACCCAACATTAAAATCGCCTTCGAAACCTTTAGTTTCTATGGAAATCCACTCCTCATCGACAACGTTTCCATTTCACAAACAGTTGGTATTGAGGAATCTGTTGAGAAAAATGATGTGGTCATTTATCCCAACCCTACCCGCGGCATCATACAGGTTTACATTCCCGAAAAATCCGGCATCACCTCGGTGGAATTGGTTAACCGGTTGGGGCAAGTGCTGGAAACAACACAAGTGGACGGTTCAGGAACGGTGGTATTGAATACCGCTCAAGAATTGAACTCCGGATTGTTTTTCATCAGAACCCAAGGAACGAATTCAAAAACATATAAAGTTCTGATTATCAAATAATGATTTATTGAAATGAACCTTTTTTTCACCCCACAATTGGTTGAGCCTGTTTTTAAACTCGACATCGAAGAGTCGAAGCATCTGGTACGGGTATTGCGAAAACAAGCCGGAGATACGATTGTTACCACAGATGGGAAAGGCATGTTCTACGATTGTCAGATTCTGGAAGCCAACCCCAAAGCCTGTGTAGTGGAAGTGATAGCCAAGAGAGAAGGTGACGACCAAAGGAAGTTTCGGGTCGAGATGGCAGTGGCACCAACAAAAAACATCAATCGTTACGAATGGTTTCTGGAAAAGGCCACCGAAATGGGTGTAGATGAGATTGTTCCGATCTATACTTTTCATTCGGAAAGACGGGAGATAAAACCCGACCGACTGGAAAAAGTTTTGGTAGCAGCCATGAAACAATCGCTGAAAAGCAGGTTGCCGAAACTCGCCGACGGAATCAAATACCAACGATTTATTGAACAGCCCTTTGAAGGCGACAAATTTATTGCCTTCATCGATCGGCAGGTGACCCTCGAATTGGCGAAAGCCTGTCGGCCCCAAACCAACACGCTCATCCTGATTGGCCCCGAGGGCGATTTTAGTCAAGAGGAAGTGGAAGCAGCCAAAAAACAGGGCTTTGTTCCGGTAAAACTGGGCTCCTCAAGACTTCGCACCGAAACAGCTGCCATCGCGGCATGTCACACAATTCATGTTATCAATCAGCTAAACACCCCAAAGTAATTCATGCGACCACTCAGATTTCTTATTTTTTTATCGTTGATATTGTTTACACAACAGCTTTCTGCACAAGAGGTTAGCATTGCCCTTCTGAAATACAGCGGTGGAGGCGATTGGTATGCCAACCCCACTTCGTTGCCCAATTTGGTTAAGTTTTGTAACAAGGAGCTGAATACCGACATCAACCCTGATGTCCCTACCATTTCCATTGGAAGCAGCGAACTGTTCAACTACCCTTTCGTGCACATAACGGGGCATGGCAACATCATCCTTTCGCCCGAGGAAGTAGAAAATTTGAGGTTGTACCTGACTTCGGGAGGGTTCCTGCATATTTCCGACAATTACGGCATCGACCCTTACATTCGGAGGGAGATGAAAAGGGTGTTTCCCGATCAGGAGTTTGTGGAATTGCCCGTCAGCCACCCCATTTACCACCAAAAGTTTGATTTCAAGGACGGACTTCCAAAAATCCATGAACACGATGACCTCGATCCTCAGGGATTTGGCTTGTTTGTGGACAATCGTCTGGTGTGTTTTTACGACTATGAGTGCGATTTGGGTGATGGCTGGGAAGATCAGGCGGTACACCACGATTCGCAGGAAAAACGTACCGAAGCCCTGGAGATGGGAGCGAATATGATTCAGTATGTTTTTACAAAATAGGTTTTCGAATTCCGCCTGGCGACCTAATCCAAATTTTACCTTTTGATTAGCATTTTATTTACAACCGACTCGTTTCCTTGAAGTTGCAAAATATACACACCCTTCTCGCAGCTTGAAACATCAATAACCAATTGCTGATATTCCTCATTCGATATGTCAATTTTTAATGTCATGAGTTCCTCACCACTTGCCGAAAACAGTCGCAGAGTTGAAAAATGACAAGAACCATGATATCCTATGGTGAAGCTACCCTGGGTTGGATTGGGATAAACACTTACCAGTGAATTTATTGGCAAGACTTCGGAAGTTCCCATAGTACAGGTAAGATAATCGAAAACAATGGTCAACTCATCAGAATTTTGGCAACCAGATACAGTATCGGTTATTTCAACAGACCATAATTGAATCTGTTCCCATCCGCCGATTGCATTAGCCAACTGCATCTGGTTTGTTGATCCATTCATCCACAGATATTGGTAACCGGGCCCTGCATCGAGCCAAACAGAGTCGTGTACACAAACGTAAATTGTATCGTGAACGGAAACATAGTCTTCGGCCTGGATTGAAAACTCAGGCAAGGGAATCACTTCAACCGAGAGTTGCTCAACTACATTCACATACCCGTCACTCATTTCTAACTGATACACCGTTGTGCTTTCGGGGCTAACCATTGGACTTTGACTTGTTGATGACCAGGAAGAAGGAGGATTTGTCGTCCATTGATATGAATAATTCCCCGAGCCACATGAACCAAATGCCGACAATTGGCTGCTTTGCCCCTGACAAATAATCTCAGGGCTGGCTGCGATGGTAACACTCAGTGCACCACCGCTAACCGTTACGAGCATTTGATCCACATTCTCGCAACCCGATGCCATATCTGTAACCGTAAGACTGAACAACTCTGAAGAAACAAGATTCAGTGTAGTTGGTTGTAATACAGAATTGTCAACCAACAGATTTGCAGGTTGCCAATCGACTGAATAAGTTCCTGAACCACCTGAAACTGCTCCATACAGCACAGTTGTTTCGCCATAGGCGATGGAAATATCCCCTCCGGCGTCCGCAATTGTGGCCACGTTTTGTTCAACCATAACGTCGCTTACCAAAGTATTTTGGCCATCAAAAACAGTAACTGAATAAGTGGTAGTTTGTTCGGGAAAAACTATTGGGTCAGCGACCGTAGAAGAAAACCCGGCAGGATCGCTTACCCAACTATAGGTGTAGTTCGACGATCCTCCCTGAGCATTGGCATGCAATTGCGAAAAATCTCCGGGACAAATTGACTCAGGGTTCGCCGTGGCAACCACCTCAAAAGGTGACCCCGTAACGTTGACCAACACGTCATCAGTGGCCACACACCCCTGAAAATTATCAGTCACCGTAAGATTAAACAGGGTAGATGTAACGAGTGGAATGGTGTTGGTTTGCGAATTATTAGGGCTCACGACCAACGATTGAGGCTCCCAAAGATAGGTGTAATCGCCCGATCCTCCTGTGGCAGTGGCGTTTAGTTCGGCAAACCAATTGGGTGGAACAGACATATCCACACCTGCGGACACATCAGGTTTCATCTTTACCAAAACAGACTTAACCATACTCCGCGTACAAAGCCCGGTGGCGGTAGAGGTTGTAAGCGTCACCTGAAAGGTGCCTGCAGATTGATACACATGTTGTTGATTTTGCCCCATGGCGGTATTGCCATCACCAAAATCCCACAACCATTCAGTAATTTGTATTGATGGAGGATCTACTACGGAAGCATCCGTAAAGAAAGTGGGCTCTCCGCGACAAACTTCATTAAATGTAAAGTCAGGTAGGGTTACAGGATCGACGACTACTTGAGTAGTTACTGAATCAAGTTGTATTTCATCCCGGGAAATTACCAACGAATATGTTCCGGCAGAGGAAATATCTATGTTTGGAATACTTGGATTTTGAAGCGTTGAACTAAATCCATTGGGGCCTGTCCAAAGATAGGATGCATTGTTGATGTATTCAGCAAAAAGATCAAGTTGATCGGTAACACATACCGGACTGTTACTGGCACATATTTGAGGAAGAATAGAACAATCAGTAGCTCCTGAACCCCCTGTTTTCTGAACTGTAATGTCACAAGCTGTATTTGAATAATTGGTGATCATCAAAATATAGTATTTATTCAGCTGGGCGTTTGATAAATTGCAAATTTCGACACTCCCCGGTAGATAACTACAATCGACTACGGCAGAGGAAGTTAAACCTCCGGAACAAGGGGTAACCTCATCGTCGAAAGGACCCCAGCAAATAAAATCAATATCCTCCGCTGGTGAGCTAGACATGGTAATATCAAGAGGTCCTTCAACACTAATTCGCAAATAAAACCAAGCCGGATTGGGTTGTGAGGCTAAGCAAGCATAATAAGGACCTATTTCGGCTGTATTATTAACCCCGGCAGGAAAAGTAAAAATATCGGTCGTACAAATAGGTTCAGCATTGATACAGTTCTCACCTCTGGTTCCTCGATCTCCCATGGCACATTCAACTAATTCGATACCAATATCCGCTTTTAAATCCCGGTATATCGCTCCAAGTTCTTCTTTGGACAAACGCCCATTCGACAGTTGAATATCATCCTGAAGCTGTTCAAAATCAGCTTGAATATCAACTTCAGTTTTATCGCTATCATTAGAAAAAACCATTATTTCTCCAGGCACATGACCAAGTGTATAATGAAGATTATCAGTCTTATTAAGCGCATCCATTAACTGCAATCTAAATTCAAATGGCTGATATGCCATTAAATCCACAACTACTGTTTCGTGCTGAACTCCATTTTGACTGAACGCTGTCAGTTTACCAAAAAAAAGAATGGTTAAAAACGACACGATAAAAGTGGAGATGGTAAATAGACGATTCATAACTTATTTGTTTGATGAGAATTGGTATTGCTTTTCATGGCTATGGAAATCGGTGTAATAGCCCCAAAGGTAAAGTAAAAAGTTGATTTCATGACATAAAGCATCATCATTTGAAATAATTTTTTTTATCCCTGTCAAAACAAATTGAGCCATAACAAACCCTAAATTTTGTTAATATTTATCCGCTTTCAAAAATGATGTTATTTTTGTCGCAAAAAATTAACTATGCACACATTCAAATCTTATCTTACCATTGGCCTCTTACTTGTTGGCATGGCCACGTTTGCCCAGCAGGCAACTCCTGCGCCTGCCTTACCCAAGGACGCCAAATTGACCAATTTGCGTGAAGCGCAATACAACGACTATACTTTCGACCAGCTCATTGCACAATACAAGGGCAAAGTTGTTTACCTCGACTTTTGGGCCAGTTGGTGCGGACCCTGCCGCAAAGAGATGTCGTTTTCGCCTGCCATGAAAAAGCAATTGGCTGGAAAAGATGTGGTTTTTGTATATATTTCATCGGATCAGGATGGAAATAAATGGGTGGACATGATAAAAAATCTGCAGATTACGGGCGATCATTATCTGGCCAACATGAGCGTTTATAACGGTTACAACTCGTTGCTCGATGTGAAGTATATTCCCAGATATGTCATTATCGACAAAGAAGGGAAGATTGTAAACACCAATGCACCCCGCCCAAGTAGCCCTGAGGCCGTTACTGAAATAGAAAAATTACTCTAAAAAAATAGAAAACAAAAAAAAAGGCTTGCACCAATGGCGCAAGCCTTTTTTTTGTTTTGGTCTTGTTTTATTTCTCATCCAGTTTTTCCAGGTTTTCCATGCCTTTCATGTTCATGGACTTACCAATTTGAGAAACAGTAGCCATGTCGATATTGCCGGTCATGCTCATGATGATGCCCTCTTCGTTGTCGTCAACGAGCATCAGCATTTCGGAGATATGGTCTTTGTCGGTTTTTTTCACGAGGAAGCGGATATCTGTGTTTTCTTCACGGATGGCCATGAGTTCTTCATATTCATCGAGATGAACCATCTTTTTTACTTCCTTCATAAAGTCAAATTTTTCGCCTTCTTTTGGTTCATAAATCAACATTTTCAAGCTTTTAAGTTGATCCATCACGTCTTTTGCGTCCTTCACTTCCTGAGTGCTATCGTCTGTATCGAGGTTGCTCAACATTTGAAACATGCCTGGTGAAATGTTGATACTGGTAAATCCGCTCTGACCGGCGTATTTTTCATAAAGTTTATCAATGGCAGTTTGCGCTTGCAGCAAGGCAGGCATGAGTGCGAAGATAAACAGCGAGGTAATTACTACAATCTTTTTCATGGTGTTTAGTTTTAATGGTTGCTAATTTTTTATATTCTTTTGCTGGCCCAGGTTAATGTACACCCGGGTAAATGAATTAAGGTATTGCGATGCTTTGGTTATTTTATTTTTTTCTTCTGACTTACCCACCACCGACTCGGCTTTTTCCACACCTTGCACCAAGGCAGAGGCCGACTTTTGGGCGGGTTCGAGACCTTTATTTAGATTTTGTGATACCTTTTCCAGTACACGGGTGGTTTCGTTGAAAGCGAGTTTGGGGTCGGTGATGGTACCATAAACCTGTGAGGGTTTCACCAGTTCGCTGCCAATCCAGAGGGCGAAAAACAGCACCACGGCAGCGGCTATTCCTGACCAATGGCTCCCCATCAATGTCCACCGCTTTTTTGCAGGCTGCTCTTGACTTATGGAAGAAAGTATCTTGGTTACCAGCTGCATGTCAGGAATTTCTACTCCTTTCATTTTTTGCATGATACCAAGCTGCTGTATCACATCGGCATACAAGTCGCTGTCGGAGGACTTGCGCAGCTCATCCAAAAGCCGTGCTTCCTCCTTCAGGGAAGTTAACCCTTCGTAGTACTTGTCAACTAACGCTTTTAGTTCATGTGGTTGCATAGCTATTTATTTCTTGAATTTTTTCTCTTATTTTTTTTCGTGCCCGCGATAAATTTACCCGAATATAGTTGATGTCGAATCCTGTAATTTCGGCAATCTCCTCAAATTCAAGCTGCTCCATATCGCGAAGGTGGAGCAAAGTTTTTTGTTGTTCGGGAAGCAAACTGATTTCCTTTTTCACCCATTCCAACATATCCGATTCTTCAATTTGGGTGTGGGGCGTTACTTCCGTGTGGGTACCAAACTCTTCATGAAGTGAAATGAACTTATTGCTTTTACTTTTCAACCTGTCCAGACACAAATTTCTGGTGGTGGTCATCATCAAAGCTTCCTGACTGCGAATTTCCTTCAACCGATCCCTTATCTTCCACATTTTCACGTACACATCTTGCACCGCATCCTGTGCATCGTCTCTGTTTCCGAGCAATCGGAACGAGAACCTGAACAGTTTGTCCTTGAAAGGAAGCAATTGATGGGTAAATTCTTCTACTGTCATATCAACTAACCAGACGATTGTGATGAGATAAAATTACAGATAACCAAAACATTTTAACAAATTCATGTCATGGAATAGCAAATTTAAGGTAATTAATTGTTTTTCTGAATTTTACAAAAATAAAAAAACCTCCTGCAGCAAATACAAGAGGTGGACTTTCGGTTGAATTGCCGGCCCTAAAACGGAATGGTATCCGCGCCAAGCAAACGAAGATAGTTGTTGCTGTGATGCTCCACACCCAACCAATGATCGTAATACGGAACAGAATCGGTTGCAGGCAAACCCGCGATGGTATCTTTAACAGGAATAAACCCGATGGTATCGGCCACCACCATATTAACGTATAGAATTCCCCTGTCGGCCAGCACAAGTTGTATGGAATCAGCCAGATTGCGGTAGAATGAGGGCACATACACCGGAACATCCTGAGAAATGATGGATGGAATACCCGACCAAAAACGTGGAATAACATCCTTGGAATTGATGTACATATGAAAGGACTCGTCCTTGGAAAGTAATTTCATGTAATTGGTTACAAAACTCTGATTGCCAATACTTGGCCCGGCAAATCCGAGAACAGAAACCGTAAATTTATTGTTGAAAACAGCGGGACTTTTAAGCCAATACGCAAAAACCTGTGCCAAACTCCCGCCCTGACTATGTCCGGTAACAAACATCGGCACACCGGAATCGCCCGGAATGGCATCTAAAAACTCCTGAAGTGTTTGTTGGCTTTGACTGTCTTTGGTATCCAACAGAAAATTAAAACCATCCCAGGCACCCCAGGAAACTTTGTCATCAGCCTGACCATAGGTGAAATGGGTCCAGTCAAACACATTTAAATCTTCAAAGTCGTCAAAAAACGAGGTAAGACGCGTTCCGCGAATCACCAAGGCGTAGTAAGATTGCTTTTCGGTGGTATATTTCGCTACAAAAGCCAGGTTGACGTTGAGCGGCGTAATCCCGGGTCCCCAAACACGCTTCCATTGCCCTTTGGTTATCAGGCCCTCATCAGCCAACAGGGTGTCTATTTTTTCGCGAATGATGGGCTCACTGGCATTACTCTCCGCGTAACTAATGGCCGACAGTGTCATCATGATACCCGGAAGATTGAACGATTCCAGCTCATTTTCAACGGATGGGGAATCCTTTTTACATCCGGAATAGGTAAACATCATGACAATCAGCAGCATCATGATGGGAAAAGCCATATTTTTCTTCATATCATTTTAAGTTAAGTGAAACAGCCTGGAACGCCTTTGTTTACTACATCATTAACTTGTTTTTACTGCATTAATAATGTTTCCGAGAGCCTTAATCCTGTCGCTATTTATAATATTTCCAAAAATAGACATATTTACAAAACATATTGTAATAAAAAGCATTGTAATTGAATGATATTCACCTTTAAAATAAAACTAATGTATCTCATTTTTCATGCCCACATACTAACTCATGCAAATCGGAGTTTGTATTAACAGGCGTTTGTTTACAAGTATCAGACGTCCAAAAAGGGGGAAAGTTGAATTGATTTAATTTTACATTTTATTCAGAAATCAAACCTATGATCACAGGAATTATATTGCAAATTCAGGAAACTGCTGCCATCGTTGGTGGTGAAGGTGAAATTACATTACCCATCATCGATTTGGTGATGAAGGGAGGGATTATCATGGCCATTTTAGGCGTATTGTCGGTGATTGCCTTCTATATATTCTTCGAAAGATTGCTGGTAGTGAGCAAAGCCCGAAAACAGGACAAAAGTTTCATGAACAACATCCGGAATTTTATCCATGAGGGCAAATTGGAGTCGGCTCAAGCCTTATGTCTGACCAACAACTCAGCCATCGGACGGATGATCAGTAAAGGGCTTTCACGCATTGGACGACCTTTGAGCGACATCAATGCAGCCATTGAAAACACCGGAAAACTGGAAATTTCGAGGTTAGAACGCAATGTTGCCGGACTTGCCACCATCGCCGGTGCCGCTCCCATGTTGGGCTTCTTGGGTACTGTTATCGGGATGATCCGTGCTTTTTACGACATGTCCATGGCCGGAAACAACATCAACATCGAGTTGTTATCACAAGGAATTTATCAAGCCATGATTACCACCGTGGGCGGATTGATTGTTGGTATTACCGCGTACATTTTTTATAATATATTGGTTTCCAGAGTTCAATCGGTGGTTTACACCCTTGAAATCACCGCCACCGAATTCATGGATGTACTCAACGAACCTGCCAAATAAACCAAGAACCGAAAGCTATGGCCATACAAATGCGAAATAAACGCGACACCAATTTCAGCATGGCTTCCATGTCGGACATTGTGTTTTTGTTGCTTATTTTCTTTATGCTCACCTCTACCCTTGTGGCTCCAAATGCCATCAAACTGTTGTTGCCCAGCAGTCAGAGCAAAACCATGTCGAAACAAACGGTTACGGTTTATGTGAACAAAGAGCGGAATATTTACGTGGAAGACCGCAAAGTTGACCCCGCCAATCTGGAGAATGTGCTTTTCGGACTTATCAGAAACGAACAGGCAGCCTCCATCGTGTTGCGTTCCGACAAAACGGTACCCGTTCAAGACATAGTGGTTGTTATAGACGCTGTGAATCAAATCAATCACAAAAATGATACCCAGCACAAAGTAATTTTGGCCACTTCACCCAAACGATGACCACAACGGAGTTAAATGAAACTAGATAAAGACAAAAGAAAAGCCGCCATTGGTACCATCATCATCCACGTGTTGTTGTTGGTAGCCTTGCTCTTTATTGCCCTGCGCACCCCGTTGCCATTGCCCGGCGAAGAAGGGGTGGAAGTGAATTTGGGATACGACGACCGTGGCTTTGGCGCCGTTCAGGAAGATTCACCACCACCGGAGTCCACTCCACCTCCACCCGTGGCTGAAGAAACACCGCCGCCCCCCACACCGGAACCCGACATCGTGGAAGAAGATTTGATAACCCAAAATATGGAAGAAGCCCCTGTTCTGGAAGAAGAAATAATTGAAGAAAAGCCCGAAAAACCCGTTGTTGAACCCGAAAAAAAACCGGAAGAGCAACCTGTGCCGGAAGAAATAGAGGAGAAGAAACCCGAAGAAAAACCCATGGACACCATCGTTCCCGTGCAAGAAGAACCCGTTGAAGAAAAAGTGGTGGAAAAACCTCAACCGGTAGTCAACAAACGCGCTTTGTATCCCGGCACCTCCAACACCGAGCAAGGGAGCAGTCAGGGAATTACCGATGGCCCCGGCGATCAGGGAAAACCCCATGGCGACAAAGAAAGTGAAAAATACGACGGACGTGGCGGACAAGGCAATGGTCCTTCCTTTTTCCTTGGAGGTCGTGGTAGCGTGAGTTTGGAAACACCCAGCACCAAAGTTACCGAACAAGGGTCGGTGGTGGTTTCCATTTGGGTAGATCGTGACGGTAACGTAAAAAAAGCACAGGTAAACCCCAAAGGTACCACGGTGCTCGATGCACGTCTGCGACAAATAGCCGTTGATGCAGCGCTTAACTCCACTTTTACGACCGACCAGAATGCTGCCGAACTGCAACGGGGAACCATTACCTACAATTTTATTATCATGAAATAACGTGTGTTTTCGCACCTCAGCCCATGAATTATAGCGAAACATTGGCATGGCTATTCGAACAACTCCCCATGTATCAGCGTGTGGGAAAAGCAGCCTACAAAGCCGACCTCAGCAACACCGACGCCCTATTGGATGCATTGGATCATCCTGAAAAAAAACTGAAAGCCATTCACATTGCCGGCACCAACGGAAAAGGCAGCGTGTCGCATCTCATCGCCTCCATTCTGCAGGAAGCAGGCTATAAAACCGGACTATACACCAGTCCTCACCTGAAAGATTTCAGAGAACGTATTCGCATCAACGGAGTGATGATTCCCGAAGAAAGGGTCATTGGCTTTGTTGAAAAACACCAACAAGTTTTCCAGTCCATCTCCGCCTCCTTTTTCGAGATGACCGTTGGGCTTGCGTACGATTATTTTGCCGCCGAAAACGTGGATTTCGTGGTATTGGAAACCGGCATGGGAGGGCGACTCGACTCCACCAACCGCTGCCATCCCATACTTACGGTCATTACCAACATCGGACTCGATCATGTGGCTTTTCTGGGAGATACCCTGGAAAAGATAGCCCATGAAAAAGCCGGCATTATTAAGGCCGGAATTCCTGTGATAATTGGCAAACGACAGATCGAAACAACGGAAGTGTTTACATCAATAGCCAACGAACGCCACGCACCCCTTTTATTTGCAGAAGACGAGGTGGATGTACGAAAAATACAAACCAACGACGATAAAACACAGGTTTGTGATATCTGGGTTAAAAACCTCCCCTATTTGATGGCCATCCGGCTACCCCTGCTGGGACATTATCAGTTGGAGAATCTGACCACGGTGATACAAGCCATTGAAGTGTTGAGATCAAACAAAAACCCGGAAATAACCACCGGTCAGATAGCAGAAGGTATAGCGTCGGTGCTGCCAAACACGGGACTCATGGGCCGATGGCAGGTACTTCATCAAAGTCCGCTGACCATTGCGGATACGGCCCACAACGTGGATGGCATTAAGGCAGTGATTGCACAGTTGATGCAACTCCGCTACGAAAAATTACATATGGTGTTCGGTATGGTAAACGACAAAGATGCCTTTTCGATTTTAAATCTGCTGCCAAAAAACGCCACCTATTATTTTTGCAAACCGGATATTCCACGTGGGCGCGATGCTGAAAACCTCAAGGATGAAGCATTTAAGGCAGGACTAAATGGCAAGTCGTACACATCAGTACGCCAGGCCTACAACTCCGCCCTTAACAATGCCGGCGGAAATGACGTGATATTTGTGGGAGGAAGTACATTTGTGGTAGCGGAAATGGTTTAGGAGGTGGAAATGGTTTAGAATGAGGAAATTGACATGAAATGGAATGGGATTCCTTTTTTCATGGCCGCACCAATCGAAGGAAGTTTTATCTTTGAAAAATGACTACGAGTTTAAACCTATCGGAATACAATGACTGGATCACAGAATTAAAATCCAGAATTCACGCGGCAAGGCGAAAAGTTACTTACTCCATTAACAGCCAGCTTCTGGAAATGTATTGGGATCTTGGAAAAGACATTGCTGAAAAACAAAATAAATTCAACTGGGGCAGCAAATTTATTGAACAAATCGCCATCGAACTGAAACATGAATTTCCGGAGGTAAAAGGTTTTTCACGAAGAAACATTTATGCAATCAGACGATGGTATATTTTCTATTCTACAAAATACCAATTTGTGCCACAGTTTGTGGCACAAATTCCTTGGGGACATAACAGACTGATTATCTCAAAGGTAAAGGATATTTCAGAAGCTGAGTTTTATTGCAACGAAACCATTAAAAATGGATGGGACAGAGATACTCTTGAAATCCAAATTGAAAAAAAACTTTATGGAAGCCTTGGTTTTTCAGACCATAATTTCCCAAAAACGCTTCCCCCAAAACAATCCAAATTAGCAAAAGAACTACTCAAGGATCCTTACAATTTTGATTTTCTGGGACTTCATGACGATGCACTTGAAATATCCATTGAAAATGAACTGGTAAAGAATATCACAAAATTCTTATTGGAACTTGGAAAAGGGTTTGCATTTGTTGGAAAACAATATAAGATAGAAGTCAGTGAAAACGATTACTTCATCGATATGTTGTTTTATCATTTAGATCTCAGGTGTTACATTGTGATTGAATTGAAAGCGGGAAAATTCAAACCTGAATTCGCCGGGAAATTAAATTTTTATCTATCTGCCGTTGACAGCCACCTTAAACGTGAAGAAGACAATCCCTCGGTGGGTATTCTTTTGTGCAAGAAAAAAGATAAAATCGAAGTAGAATATGCCCTCAGAGATATCAATAACCCATGGGCATAACCGAATACCGACTTACCGATGCGATTCCTGAAAATATTAAAGGGAAGCTTCCTTCAATAGAAGATTTAGAGAATGAGCTTACAAAGAAAATGGAATAAAATGATTAATATCACGATTAAAACAATGAAATTCTTTTCTATAAAAAACCATTGTGATGTAATAAATTAAGCCCTTCGAGTGAAAAATAATAAAATATGAGTACTATAAACGCCATCCAAATAATCCTTCTCGCTGCCTTACTGATTTACGCCCTGTATTTTGCCTATGAAAGCTTCTTCGGTAAAAACTACCAGCCCCGGCTCTGGAAGCAAGAGGTAAAAGCCGGAAACGTTTCCAAATCGCTGCAAAAGGCTGAACGCAGGTATAAGGATAGCATCCGCTTTTTTGCCTGGTGGTTTCAGATTGAACAGCTGAAAAAACAAAAGGTGCCTGGCGATTTTGCAGAGTTGGGTGTTTACAAAGGCGATTCGGCGGAAGTTTTACACCTGATGGACGAGGGCCGAAACTTCCACCTGTTTGATACTTTTAGTGGCTTTCAGGAAAAGGATCTGGCCAACGAAACCGGAAAAGCAGCGGGATATACACCCCATCACTTTGCTGATACTTCGCTCGATAGTGTAAAAAAGAAATTAAACTCCGATCGTTTTGTGTTTTATCCGGGTGATTTTTCGGTAACCCAATCAAAGGCCGAAAACCTTACTTTAGCTCTGGTTAATATGGATGCAGATTTGTATGTTCCAACAAAGGCCGGGTTGTCGTTTTTTTATCCACGCTTGTCACCGGGAGGGGTGATTTTCGTTCACGACTACAACCCCGATTGGCCGGGAATCGTAAAAGCCGTGGATGAATTTGCTGAAGCCAATGCCGTTTTAGTGGTTCACCTCCCCGACGATGATGATACAGTAATGATTTTCAAGGTATAGACCCCCTAATTCAGATGTTTCTTTACCTCCTTTAAGGCGATTTTAAACCAAACCGTATAATCATCAGGATGTTGGGCTACATCAGCAACAATATCTCCCATTTTCATATACTTCCAATCGGCCACCTCATCGGGGTTGGGCTGTGGCAGGGTATCGCAAAACCCGAAAAACACATGATCGAACTCATGCTCGGTTAAACCATCGCCCACGTCGGCTTTATAAACAAACGAAAACACTTCTTTAATTTCACAATCAAATCCCATTTCTTCGCCCAACCGGCGATGTGCAGCCTGCAGGGGTGTTTCGTTAACACGTGGATGGCTGCATACGGTATTGGTCCATAAGCCTGGCGAATGGTATTTGTCAAGGGCCCGCTGCTGGAGCATAAGTTCGCCCCTTGAATTGAAAATAAAAACCGAAAAAGCACGGTGCAATACGCCACGTTCATGGGCTTCCATCTTTTCCAGTGTACCCAATGGACGATCATCTTGGTTTACCAATACAACGTATTCTATCTGCATATCAATAAGGTTTTCAATTTGTGTGACGACAAAGATAGAAAAATGAGGCTTTCAGCCATATATAGTTCCACAAACTAATTCAAGCAACTTATCAACGAGATTCCTACAAAATGAAAACCGCCAAAAGCCTTTTATTGCTGCATTGACTGATATTTTCTCAAAACATCCACAGAAGGAACAACTATCCAAAAAACCGTTTCAGAAATTGGGTGGTTGGCTATTCAAATTTCAGGTAAGTCTTGCTCACCCAGCCGGTGATGGTGGTTTCCACTTTTGCCCAGCCATTTTTCTCTTCCAGCACTTTCACCACCTTGCCTTCGGGAATGGGAGGTGCAATGGTGGGGAAGTTGGCTCCGGCTCCTTCTCTGATATTTAGTTTTGTTCCGGTAACCACGGCATCACGGGCAGGCGGGTCGGTATCGTTGGCCCTGTTTTGCTCAAGCAATTCATTACGAAGTTTGTCCAATGGAAAGGCAGGACCGGGATCGCGTTTCCTATCAGGCGCAATTTCTTCATGACCAACAATGGTTTTGATGGCATATGTATCGATCAGCAACATACAAACCTCCTCACAAGCCTGTATCTGTTTCGGGGTAAATACCTGCCAATAACCGGGTGTTTGGTCGTTGCGATGGCGGGCATAAAGCACCTCGGTGGGAGGATACTTCTCACCAAACCACGACTGAAATTCATTGCCTACCTTAGTTAATTCACCGGCATTATCCAGTTCAATGCCAATGGAATATTGATTCAAACCGGTTCGTCCTCCATAATGACTAACCCCGGCATGCCAGGCCACCGTGTCGAACGGAACCAATTGGTAGATTTCGCCTTCCCGCCCGATGACCAGATGGGCTGAGGCTTGCACATTGCCGCACAGGTAGTTGGCCGAAGATTCGGCGCTTCATCCGGCAGTAAAATGAATGACAATGGTGTCGGGCAATCCGGCAGCAAATTTTTGCGTGTTTTTGGGACAGGCCTTTTGAATGACCTCATTACCTGTAAGATGATGGTTGCTATCTATTTGCATAACGCTCCTGATTTGATGGATATTTTAGGTTTATATTTTCGTTTCCAAAAAAGATGGCTGTTTCAATTAAGTTTAAACTCTTCAGTAAAAACATCACCAAAAGAGCGTATCAAATATAAGGGATTTACATACAGATGTCAATGACCCTTTTGAAAAGTTCCGGAATCTTATTTCTTGTCAGAAAAAGCTAATCGTTGACATTCAGGAGGTATACGGCCCTTAATGAGTTCAAATATTCGGCACAACCATTCATGAATAAACCTGAGAGAGGTAAGAAAACATGTTAGATTATCTCTACTTTTGTGCTATCCAAAAACAATACATCATGAAACAAATTTTATTTTTTGCCCTTATTCTCCTTTTCACTGTTAAATTACAAGCACAAATCACCGAATTCCCTTTTGTGGAAGGGTTCGATGGCACCACATTTCCTCCTGCCGACTGGACCGGCTATGCAGTGGTGGCAGGCGACAGAGAGTTTGAACGGGTAACCGAAGGTGAGTGGCCTGATTGCCTGCCACATGATGGCAGTGTGGCCATGGCGCAATACAACTCTTTTAGTGCCCAGGCGGGCGATGCAGCCGTACTGATTACACCGGCACTTTCACTTACCGACCAAAACACCTTGCGGTTCTGGTTCTTTCGATCGGAAGATCCAAGCAACAACCGCCACGACAAAATTGAAATTTATTACAACACAACCCCGGATCTGGTGGGTGCCACGCTGCTTGACTCCGTGAGCCGTGCCATTAACTTCTACCCGGTGGTTCCATTCGAAGATTGGTACCAATATTCATATGAATTCAGCAGTCCGCAAGATACCTACATCATTTTTAAAGCAGTAAGTGCCTACGGGTGGAAAATGTATTTGGATGATATTGAAGTAGAACCTTACTCCCCGGATATAGATCCTCCTGAGGTCATCTCCTTGGAAGGAACCCAGGTATATGCACAACAGGAAATGAACCTGAAGTTGCGTGTTCGTGACAATTCGGCCATGCCATCAACGCTGGACGGAGAAGCCATTATTAATGGTACCACCACCGACATCATTATGACAAAGACCAGTGGTACACAAGGAGATTTCATCTACGAAGGGGTTATTTCGGGGCAACCCGACCATACAGCGGGTGAAATTAAGTTCTGGCTCACAGATATCCTTGGAAATGCCACCTGGTCGAATACTTACTCCTTGCATTGGGATTGGGTTCAACCCATTCTGGAAGAAGGCTTTGAAGGAGAAATTTTCCCGCCTGAAAACTGGACTATAACGGGAAAACCACTCACCTGGCTCACCTGGGATGATTATGGATTGGTTTATTATACTGACAGCGATGACGTAAATTATGAAGTTACCCCACCACAAGGAGAACGTCAGGCAGCGGTTGAATGGGATTTTCAAGGCAATGCGCAAGATGAATGGATGATTTCGCCCATGATAGCTATTACCGAAGATGCCGTACTTACTTTTAAAACCTTTGCCCGCCTCAACAGCTACGATTATGATGAGTATTTGGTAAAGGTCACCACCGACGGGTTCAACTGGAATACCATCTGGAGTGCCGCGGATTATCCTGCCGGCGTAACCGATTATAACGAAGACATCACCATAAGTCTCGATAGCTACATAGGCAGCGACATTCGGGTAGCATGGCAAGCTTATAACCTGATGGGCACCAATTTGTGGTATTCCTGGTTTGTGGATGATGTAAAAATCAGGGTTACCGACACCCTCGTTGGCACGGCTCAGATTGAAGAACCAATTGTTTCTCATGCATTTCCCAATCCATTTACCCAATCGACACAGATAAGCTTCCTGTTAAGTCATGATGGCAACGCTTCAATAATTCTTTACAGTACTGATGGTAAAGCAGTATTCCAAAAAAATCTGATGAATCTACGTGCCGGCTATCAATACATTCACATTGATGGCAGAAACCTTCCCACCGGTTTTTATTATTACAGATTAACCACCTTAGAGGGAATTACCACCGGAAAATTAATTAGGAAATAGTAACGGTTCATTTCGAATGGCCGACTCAAGAATACGTATGCCAGTGACGTAGTGCGTGAACCAATATCCTACTTTATGGAGGTTCTTATGGTTTGAGTGTGAGTGCCGCGGTTTTAGGGACAGGATTACCCTTGTTCTAAAGAAAAAACCAAAAAAATAACGTTCAATTTAAACCTTTCCGGTTTTTATTTGTCATTTTTGTAGGCAATCCTAATTGACATACCTCAGCATGTATCAACCATATCTCAACCCATTGAGCTCATGAAACCCACCCTATTCACTACCTTATTCCTTGTATTGATTTTTGGGCAGATTTGTGCCCAAACAATCACCCAATCCATCACAGGAACCGTGCAGGATAATATTACCGGAGAACCATTGGTGGGTGCCAACATTGTGGTGATTAACCTGGAGCCACTTACGGGGACAACCTCCAATGAGGATGGCAGGTTTGAACTTCAACATATTCCTGTTGGACTAGTAAGTCTTCGGGTTTCTTTTGTGGGTTATAAAACGGTTGAAATTCAAAACCGCGAACTCCGTCCCGGCAAGGAGCTGAATTTAACCGTATTCATGGACGAAATGGTGTTGACGGGTGATGAAGTGGTGATAAAAGCCGGTATCGATAAAAAAGGATCCATCAACACCATGACCTCTGTTAGCTCCCGCACATTCACCATCGACGAAACCCGACGTTACGCGGGAAGCCGTGGTGATGTGGCACGCATGGCTTCCAATTTTGCCGGTGTTCAGGGAGCCTCTGACGATAGAAACGATATTGTCATCAGAGGAAATTCACCGGCGGGATTACAATGGAGGCTCGAAGGATTGGAAATTCCCAACCCCAATCACTACGGAGCGTTTGGAAGCACGGGAGGTCCGGTGAGCATACTCAATAACAACCAATTGGACAACTCCGATTTTCTTACGGGAGCCTTTCCGGCTGAATACGGAAACGCCGTGTCGGGGGTGTTCGACCTAAGATTAAAAAATGGAAATGCCGACAACTACGAACTTATGGCCATGGTTGGGTTTAATGGCTTTGAAGTAGGTGCCGAAGGTCCCATTCAAAGAAAAAACAATTCGTCATTCATCGCCAACTACAGGTATTCCACCATGGAGGTATTCGATTTGTTGGGCATGTCGTTTGGTACGGGTACTGCCGTGCCTAAATACCAGGACTATTCGTTTAAAATCAATTTTCCGACAAAGAAAGCAGGTGTATTCTCCATTTATTCCATTGGCGGTAAAAGCAAGATAGATTTTCTGGACAGCAAAAGAGATACCAACGAAGTAGATTTTTATGGCGGTGAAGGATGGGATTTACGGAATGGTTCTGAAATGGCGGTTGTTGGGCTAAACCATGCCCTCAGCATTAAAAAAACAGCCTTGGTAAAAACGGCCCTCTCAGTATCATATCATTATTTCTTCGTAAAACAGGATTCCATTGTGGCCGAAAGCAAGGATATTGTCCCCTATTACTATTCTAATTTCAAGGAAACACGGGTGTTGTTTTCCACTTTCGTGAAAAAGAAGATAAACGCCAAAAACAATTTTCAACTGGGGTTGAATATCAACTACTACATGAGCAATCTTCACGACAGTGTGTATAAAAAAGATTTTAACCGATTCATCACGCTTACCCAATACAAGGGCAACTCATCGCTGCTAAGGCCATATGTTGCGTGGCAATTGAAACTCTCCGAAAGGCTTGTTCTCAACGCGGGCGTCGATTATATGTATTACACCTTCAATGGTACATCCAGCATAGAACCCCGATTTGGGGTAAACTACCACCTTGGAGTACAATCAAAAATCAGCTTTGGATACGGACTGCATAGCCAACTTTTGCCCACAACGGTGTACGACCGCGAAACCTATCTGGGTAATGGCCAATACGTCGCCATGAACCACGACCTCAGCCTGTTAAAGAGTCATCATTTTGTATTGGCCTACGATTGGAATATCACTAATTTCACACGAGTTAAGGCTGAAACCTATTTTCAGTACATCTACGATGCAGCCGTAAATGCCCATAAAGAAGATGCCTATTCGGTGCTTAATCAAGGTGCCGACTTCTATGTTTGGAATCCGGATACGTTAAAAAGTACGGGAACCGGAAAAAATTATGGATTGGAATTAACTTTTGAACACTTCCTTAGAAAAGGTTTTTACACGCTCAGCACGGTTAGTCTATTCGAATCAAAATACAAGGGAAGTGATGGTGTTGAACGTAACTCTGCATTTAATTCCAATTTCGTTTTCAATTTGTTGCTGGGAAAAGAATGGGAATTGCATAAAAACAGCACCAACCCCAAACTAACCTCAAAAAAGCGCATCCTTGGAGCCGACATTAAACTTAATTGGGCAGGCGGCAGGCGATATACTCCCATCGATGAGGAGCAATCTAAATTGGAACACCAACCCGTTTACCTCACCGATCAAACCTTCGACAAACAATTCAAAAACTACTTTCGTACCGACTTGAAGGTATATTTCAAACACGGAGGAAAAAAATCGAATTATGAAATGGGCATCGATTTGCAAAACATTTTTAACAATCAAAACATTTATTCCCAGAACTTTAACACCTCCACCGGCGAAATTTATTACACCTATCAGCTGGGTATCATGGTGATACCTTATATTAGGTTTGAGTTTTAAGGACTGATGGATCAATGATTTAAGATAAAGATCGTTTGTTACCGAATAATTATCAAAATGAGGCCCAATTCTGCTCCTCTTGATACCTTCTCTATCCTTATTCGATATTTATAAACAACTTGAGTGCTAACATCAATATGAAATTGGTATAAATTGATGTCTTTTTCCAAAAAAAACTTCAGAACCACTTGACAAATCATTTTTTTGTAGTATTTTTGACCGACCGTTCAATCATAATATTGATTATAGCAAAATGTCGCCACGTACAGAAGAACAATTCGGAGAAATGAGGGAACAACGAAAGGCTGCCATCATGCAAGCAGGGCTCGAACTATTTGCCCAATATAGCATCGAAAGCACCTCCATAGCCATGATTGCCAAACATGCCGGCATTTCCAAAGGGTTGATGTACAATTACTTTGAAAGCAAAGAAGCGCTGATAGTGGCTGTTGTTTCGAAGGGAATGGACGAGTTCGTAAAAATCACACCACAAATCGAAAATGGAACACTCACCCGCGAACAACTTGAGGAATACCTCGATTTTACGATCGATATACTTGTAAAAAACATCAGTTATTGGAAACTATATTTCTCTGTGTTGATGCAGCCCTCAGTCATGAAACTGGTGGAGAGCCAATTGATGGAAACCATAATGCCCGTCATCATGATGATGTCCAATTACTACGAAAACAAAGGATACACCAATCCCATGGCACATGCTATGTTGTTGGGAGCCACACTGGACGGCATCAGCCTCAACTACATGGTCGACCCTGAACAATTCCCCCTTCAAGATATCAAAGAAATCATCAAACAAAAACTTCTCTAATCATGAAACATATGTTTTCGATCAGGTCATTTTCAATGGTTTTTACCATGATTATCAGCCTGCTTTTCATTTCTTTCCATGCCCATGCACAGGAACTCTCCCCCAAGGAGATTGTACAAAAGTCTTACGATCTGTTTTTGGGCAAATCGAGTTTTAGCGAAATGTCCATGACCATCGTTCGGCCTTCCTGGTCGCGCACCATCTCCATGCAAAACTGGTCCATGGGGCAGGATTATTACATCACCTATATTACTTCGCCCGCTGAGGACAAGGGACAGGTATTTCTGAAATCGGACAAGGACATGTGGAACTTTTTGCCCTCGGTCAACCGAATGATTAAAATTCCGCCTTCCATGATGATGCAATCGTGGATGGGCTCCGACTTCACCAACAACGACCTGATGAAGCAAAATTCCATTGTTACGGATTACACCCACACCATTGTCGGTACAGAAACCATCGACGGATACGATTGTTATGTGATCGATTTAAAACCGCTACCCGAGGCTCCGGTGGTTTGGGGTGGCATCAAAATGTGGATTGCCAAAGAGAAATTTTTCTCCTTGAAAAATGAATACCTCGACGACAACCTCAAGGTGGTAAAAACAGAAACCGCCTCTAACGTGAAACAGATGGGCGATAGGGAAATGCCTACCCACATGGAAATGATTCCTACCAACAAAAAAGGTAACAAAACCGTAATGGACATCCTTCATCAGGAGTTTGATGTGAAAACCATCGATCAGGATTTCTTCTCCATTCAAAACATCAAAAAGGTAAGACCACAATAATTGAATATCCTTCAAGGATTGAATTAAAAAAACAGAAAAATGAAAATACTCTTCATCATGGCCTGGCGGAATTTGTGGCGCAACAAACGACGCACCATGATTACAGCCACGTCGGTTGTACTGGCACTTATACTGGCCCTATTCATGCGATCGATGCAATATGGTTCGTACGAAACCATGATCAATGCCGGCGTGAACGAGGTGGGTAATATGCAGGTCCACGACACAGGCTATTGGAACAACAAAACCATCGACCATGCTTTTTTCACAACGCATGAATTAGAACAAGAAATCAGCCAGGTTCAAGGAGTGAACCACATACTCCCCCGACTTGAATCATTTGTACTGGCCTCTTTCGGTGAAAAAACCAAGGGTGTGCAACTGGTGGGTATCGATCCGGAAGCCGAAGACAAGCAAGTGAATATCTCAGGGAAAATCACCCGGGGCGAATACCTTAAAAAAGGTGTGGAAGGGGTAGTAATTGGCGACAAAATTGCAGAATACATGCACTTGAATGTTGGTGACAGCATGGTGGTGATGGGACAAGGTTATCAGGGTACCACAGCCATTGGCATGTATCCGGTGGTGGGTATTGCACATTATGTTTCGCCCCAGATGAATAACCTGATGGTATATATCCCTCTTGAAACCCTACAAAAACTTGTGTTTCCTTACAAGGAAGGCCTCCTCACCAGCATTTCCGTTTACACGGAAAACGATGTAAAAGACGAAGTGATCAGCCACCTGACCAACCTGCTTGGAACTCATTATGAAGTCATCAGTTGGAAAGTGATGTTGAGCGACATGCTTCAAAGCATCAAACTCGACAATATCTCGGGCATGGTAATGCTTATGATTCTGTACATCATTGTAGCGTTCGGCATTTTCAGCACGGTGTTGATGATGACGGTAGAACGTCGCCGACAATTTGCCGTGATGATATCGGTGGGCATGCGCAAGGGCAAACTGGTGATTACCAGCGTAATTGAATCCATTCTAATCGCCCTCATTGGGGTAGTGGTAGGACTTGCCATTGTAACGCCTGTACTGATATACCTCTACCTCAATCCCATCCCGCTGACGGGCGAAATTGCGGGAATGTATGAAAGCTTTAACATCGAACCTATCATCACCTTTTCCATAAACACCTCGATTTTTGTCAGTCAGTCGCTTATCGTACTAGGACTGGCAATACTTTCGGCGCTTTATCCCATTTTTTATATTCTACGATTCAATGTATTAAACGCCTTGAGGCAATAAATTCCTAAAATTATGATCGCATCCATTTCATGGAGAAATTTGTGGCGCAATAAGCTAAGAAGTCTGATTATCATCAGCGCTGTGTCTGTCGGGATTGTTGGAGGCATCTTATCGGATGGTTTTATGGAAGGCATGATGGACCAAAGGGTAAATGCTGCCATTGCCAACGAAATCTCCAACATACAACTTCACAATCCCAAATTTTTGTTGAATAACGAAATCAACTACACCATACAAAATCCGGAACAATATATTGATGGAGCCGAAAAACTTCCACAAGTTGCAGGAGTGAGTAAACGCATTATTTGCGGAGCCATGGCCAGCACCGCCAATGCAGCTACCGCCGTATTGATAAGTGGTGTGGTACCCGAACAGGAAAAAAAGGTGACGAAAATTTCCGAGAAGCTTATTGCAGGTGAATATCTTCGTCAAGACCAACGTATTCCTGTGGTAATAGGCAAACCGTTGGCAAAAAAACTGGGACTGGGTCTCAACAACAAACTTATTGTCACTTTAGCCGACAGTTCCGGTACGATCACTTACGGTGCCTTTTTGGTGGTCGGTATATATGAAACTTCCAATGCGCTGTTCGACGAAGCCCATGTTTTTGTCAGATACAACGATCTGGGAACTTTGGCTGCCATTAAAGGACAAGTGCATGAAATCGCCATTTCGCTAAAAAACAATGAGGAAACGACGACCGTTTTTCAACAACTGTCGAACACCTATTCCGCTCAAGTTCAAGCCGGAGATATCGATATTCAACCCTGGCAAAAGCTGGAACCACTGTTGCAATCGATGATCGAGATGATGTCCTTTTTTTCGTACATGTTTCTCATCATCATCCTGATTGCCCTGGCTTTTGCCATCATCAACACCATGACCATGGCCATCATGGAGCGCAAACAAGAGATTGGCATGTTGATGGCCATTGGCATGACCAGAGGAAAAGTATTTTCCATGATTATGTTGGAAACCCTGTTCTTATCCATCGTTGGCGGACTGGCCGGATTGGTGATCAGTTATGGGTTGGTAGCCTATTTTTCACGGTTTGGGCTCGATCTGGGCTCGATGGCAGGAGGCATGGACTACATTGGCTACGATTCGGTGGTCTTTTTTAAGGTAACCGATGTTTTCTACTTCACAAGTTTCGTGTTGGTGGCCATTACCGCAGTACTTTCCAGTATTTCCCCATCAATCAAAGCATTAAAACTCAACCCCGTTGAAGCTATCAGAGATATTAATTAAGAAAGATTAGCACCATGAGTATTATACAAATCAACAACTTACACAAAACCTATACCGACACCAAAGTGCCGGTAAAAGCGGTTAACGGAATCACCCTCAGCATCGAAGAAGGCGAATTTACTGCCATTGTAGGTCCTTCAGGCTCAGGAAAAACCACCTTCCTCAATTTGATGGGAGGTTTGGACACCCCCACGGAAGGCGACATCCTCATTGGAGGAAAAAACATCAAAGACCTGAGCTCGCGAGAGTTGATCGACTTCAGGCTGCGCAACATCGGCTTTGTTTTTCAGTCGTACAACCTCATTCCCGTACTAACAGCCCTCGAAAATGTAGCGTTCATCATGGAGTTGCAAGGCGTTAAAAAGCAGGAAAGGCATGACATTGCCATGGAATTATTGAAAAAAGTAGGGCTTGAAGGAAAGGAAAACTTCCGCCCCGGAGAGCTTTCGGGAGGTCAGCAACAGCGCGTTTCGGTGGCTCGGGCACTGGCTTCCAAACCTAAATTCATTTTAGCCGACGAACCCACAGCCAACCTCGACTCCGTTTCCACCGAAGAACTGCTTTCGCTCATGGCCAACCTGAACAAAACAGAAAACATGACCTTTATCTTCAGCACCCACGACAAACGCGTGATGGACAAAGCCCGACGGATTGTGACCATTGATGATGGGAAAGTGGTGTAATTAATATGCACATTGCAGTTCAAAATTTATGGATATCAAAAAATCTTTTAAATTTTGGGACCACCCCATATTTTGCCATTTGCACTTGGCGACTTCCATTTTGCATGAATCAGAATACGAGGAGGATGTAATTCACAACAAGAAATAGAGTTTATGATGAAAAAAATATTTCTGACAACCATACTTTTAGGATTGTTTCTAACACCCATCAAATTACATGCCCAGAAAA
Source organism: Bacteroidales bacterium (assembly GCA_963676875.1). Taxonomy (GTDB): domain Bacteria; phylum Bacteroidota; class Bacteroidia; order Bacteroidales; family F082; genus UBA6244. The sequence continues at coordinate 3,656,330 of OY781436.1, read as the reverse complement.
AAACCGAAACCTCCGGCTTTCTGGAGTTCCTGAACACCACCATGGCTCCGGCCAATTCGGCGGTATGGCAGAACATGTCTGGGGTTTACAACCGGTTCAATTTCAACTACTACCCCACCAACAACCTGCAATTTAAGGCCGGAATGCGCAACAATTTCATCTTCGGACCATTACTTGCGCAAACCTATCCACAATACACCGACATGCTCACCACCGACCAGGGTCTCGTGGACATGACCTTCGATTGGGCACAAGACAGCTCCTACGTTTTTCTCACCAATTTCGACCGCTTTTACGCCACCTGGACCAAGGGTAAATTTGAAGCCACCGTAGGTCGCCAGCGCATCAACTGGGGCATTAACACCGTGTGGACACCCAACGATATTTTCAACGCATTTAATTACCTGGACTTCGACTACGTGGAACGGGCGGGAAGCGATGCCGTGTTGATGCAGTACTACACCGGCAATTTTTCTTCGCTCTCCTTCGCAGCCAAGCTCGACAAAGACCATCAATTGACCGCCGCCGCCATGTATAAATTCAACAAGTGGAACTACGACTTTCAGTTTTTCGGAGGCGTAATGACCACCGATGTGGTGGCAGGTTTGGGTTGGTCGGGACAAATAAAAGGAGCCGGATTTAACGGCGAAGCCACCTATTTCAGAAACAAAGATAATTTCGCCGACACCACCGGCATACTGGTTGCTTCCATCGGAGCCAATTACACACTGCCCAACAGCTTCTACATGCATGTGTCGGCCATTTTCAACACCGGAGGCACCAGCGGACCGGCAGGTCAGGGAGTTAACTTGCTCGTGGGCGAACTTTCAGCCAAAACCCTCACCCTTTCCAAGTTCGATTTCTTTGCAGAAGCCGCCTACCCCATCACCCCCCTCATTCGTGCCAACATCAGCGGCATTGTCAACCCCCTGGACGGCTCCGCCTACGTAGGCCCCAATGTAAATTTCAGCCTGACCCAACACCTGGGATTTTTTGTGATGAGTCAGGTTTTTCTGGGAGATGCCGGAACCGAGTTTGGTGGCTATGGCCAGATTTATTATGTGAGGTTGAAGTATAGTTTTTAAGAAGGCACGACTTGTTTCCTTCCCAACATATCACTTTTGTCATCCCCATTTGAAGGATTCTCCATTTGGTAACGAGTTCGACAATAACAATTAAGGTAGTTAACCGATTTATAACATAAATTCCCAAACAAATTTCTACCTACCTTTGCCAAAAGCTTATCAATGAAATCTATATACAGTATTTTAAGGTCATCGCTGCTTGTAGTGGTTGCCATTGCCGGACTGGTCTGGTCGCTCACAATCATGGAAATGGGCTTCTTTTTTGGTGCCGCCTTGCTCGTCGGAGCTGCCCTCACAGGTATTTACTTGTTTCTGCATTTCGACGAACAGGTGAACGAAAAAGTAATCATGGAACCCCTGATGGATGCTTTTGCCGGATTGGTACTGCTGACCTATCCCGAAATCTCGCAGCGGTTTGTGTTGGCCGACCTGGCATTTTGGCTGGCTATGAACGGCATTTTGTACCTGGCAAGTGGAGCCTTTAATCATCCAAAATCATCCAAATTCTGGTTATACATGCTGGCAGGGTTGGTTTTCATCATTTTCGGCTTTACCTTAATTAATTACAACCAGGATTTTATCAGTTCCGTCAACTACCTATTGGCCTTTTCGATTTTCATCTACGGTGGCATTAGTTTGTATTTATCCGTTGTTCGAAAAAAGAATCCTTTGCAACCCTAAAAATGTCGGCTACGGCCTAAGAGATTAAAATAATAGCACAAAGCAACTTAATAAATAAAAATAATCTGCCCGAATAAATTAACCCCCTGATTTACAAAAGCTTTAAAATAGAAAAAAGATTATTAAAAAGATTGTGTAATTCAAAATATCTTTCTATTTTTGCAGCCCGAATTTTGAGTAAAAGATATAACGTATGTATTTAACAACTGAAACGAAAAAAGAGATTTTTGAAAAATACGGCAAAGGTGCCACAGACACGGGCTCGGCTGAAGGTCAGGTAGCACTTTTCACCTACCGTATCAAACACCTCACCGGCCACCTGAAGGATAACAAAAAGGACGTCTTTACACAAAGATCACTCGTTAGACTTGTTGGAAAAAGAAGAAAACTGCTCGACTACTTAAAGGAAAAAGATATTGAAAGATATCGCGCTATCATTAAGCAGCTCGGTCTAAGAAAATAAAGAAGGTATCGGATCCTTCCCAAAGAAAGGCAATTTACCGATTGCCTTTTTTTGTGTTTTCAGTACACTCAATTTTTAACCTCACAAATTAGCATATGAAACCATTAGAACCAATAACCTCCTCTTTTGTACTCGAAGACGGGAGAACCGTTACCATTGAAACCGGAAAACTTGCCAAACAAGCTGACGGTTCGGTAGTTGTCCGTATGGGCGACACCATGCTCCTGGCCACTGTTGTTGCCGCTCAGGAAGCCCGCGAGGACGTAGATTTTATGCCCCTTTCGGTAGAATACAAAGAAAAATACGCGTCAACCGGAAAATTCCCCGGAGGTTTCTTCAAAAGAGAAGCCCGTCCGTCGGAACACGAAATTTTGATTTCACGTTTGGTTGACCGCGCCCTGCGTCCACTTTTCCCCGATGATTTTCATGCAGAAACTCAGGTGTTAATCAGCTTGATTTCAGGTGGTGAAGACACTTCCCCTGACGCCTTGGCCGCTTTGGCAGCCTCCGCCGCACTCACTGTTTCTGATATCCCCTTCAACGGACCTATTTCGGAAGTACGCGTGGCCCGCATCAACGGCGAATTCGTTATCAACCCAACCCTATCTTCTTTGGAAGAAGCTGACATCGAAATGATTGTGGCTGCTACCGCAGATAACATCATGATGGTGGAAGGCGAGATGAAAGAAGTAGCTGAAGCCGACATGCTGCAGGCCATACAGATTGCCCACGAGGCCATCAAAATTCAATGTGCTGCACAGATGGATTTAGTTTCAAAAGTGGAAAAAGCAAAGGTAAAACGTGAGTATTGCCACGAAACCAACGACGAAGAGTTGAAAGCTAAAGTACACGAAGCAACCTATCAGGCTTGTTACGAAATTGCACTTCAGGGAAATCCCGATAAACACGCACGCACTGATGCTTTTAAGGCTGTTCGTGATGCTTTCCTTGAAACTTTTGAGGATGAAGAAGAACGCGAGGCCGTTACAAATATGGTTAAGCGATATTTTCATGACGTTGAAAAAGAAGCAGTGCGCACTGCCATGCTGAACGAACACGTTCGGTTGGATGGTCGTAAAATGAATGAAATTCGCCCCATCTGGTCGGAAGTGGACTATTTGCCTTCGGCACATGGTTCCGCTGTATTCACCCGTGGTGAAACCCAAGCGTTGGTTACAGTTACACTGGGCAGCAAACTCGACTCACAAACCATTGATGGCGCTGTAGTTTCAGGTTCACGTAAGTTTATGCTCCACTACAATTTCCCTCCTTTCTCAACAGGTGAGGTAAAACGCATGATGAGCGTTTCGCGTCGTGAAGTAGGACATGGAAACCTGGCCGAACGTGCCCTGAAAATCATGGTTCCTCAGGACGAAACCAATCCATATACTATCCGTATTGTTTCCGACATTCTTGAATCAAACGGTTCTTCTTCCATGGCTTCGGTGTGTGGTGGAACACTCGCTTTGATGGATGCCGGTGTGCCCATGATTAAACCCGTTGCCGGTATTGCCATGGGACTCATTTCAGACAGTGAAAGCGGAAAATTTGTCGTACTTTCTGATATTCTCGGAGATGAAGATCATTTGGGCGACATGGACTTTAAAGTTACCGGAACAAAAGACGGTATCACAGCTTGTCAGATGGACATCAAGGTTGACGGTTTGTCATACGAAGTGCTCGAACAAGCCCTCGAACAAGCCCGTCAGGGTCGTTTGCATATTTTGGGTGAAATGGCCAACACCATTTCTGCTCCTCGCACCGACTATAAAGAATTTGTACCTCGCATAGAAAAAGTATTTATCGACAAAGAATTCATTGGTGCCGTTATTGGACCCGGAGGAAAAGTTATCCAGGAAATCCAAAAAGTTACCGGTTGTACCATCGTGATCGAAGAAATTGACAATCAGGGTGCAATCGACATCATGGGACCCAACAAAACCGCCATCGACGAAGCCAGAGCTTGGATATCAGGCATTACCGCCGTACCAGAACTGGACAAAATATACCATGGTACCGTAAAAAGCATTGTGGCTTTTGGTGCTTTCGTGGAAATTTTGCCAGGAAAAGACGGTCTGCTTCACGTTTCGGAAATCGACTGGAAACGCATTGAAAACCCGGAAGATGTGCTGAAACAAGGTGAAAAAATCGATGTAAAACTGATTGGTATCGACGCTAAAACAGGAAAACTTAAACTTTCCAGAAAAGTGTTGCTTCCAAAACCTGAGGGCATGCAAAATTCCGATCGTCCTGAAAGATCAGAACGTCGCGATCGTCCCGAAAGGAGAGACAATAACGATCGTAACCGCAACGACCGTAATGACCGTTATGATAAACCACGTAGGTAGGTAACCTTTTACCAACGAAATCGTATAAGTTTCAGTTTTAATTGGATAAATTAGTATGAGGCAGCTTAAAATTACGAAGCAGGTAACCAACCGCGAAACCGCGTCGCTTGACAAATACCTACAGGAAATTGGCAAGGTGGACTTAATCACGGCAGAGGAAGAGGTTGAACTCGCCCGCCGGATTAAACAAGGCGATCGGGTAGCGTTGGAAAAACTGACAAAAGCCAATCTTCGCTTCGTTGTTTCCGTGTCTAAACAGTATCAGAATCAAGGCCTTAGCCTACCTGACTTGATCAACGAGGGCAATTTGGGATTGATTAAAGCCGCGCAACGTTTTGATGAAACCCGTGGGTTTAAGTTTATTTCCTATGCCGTTTGGTGGATTCGCCAGAGCATCTTACAAGCTTTGGCCGAACAATCACGTATTGTGCGTCTTCCGTTGAATAAAATTGGCTCCATCAACAAAATCAACAAGGCCTCAGCACGCTTGGAACAATCCTTTGAACGTGAGCCCAACTCGGAAGAAATTGCTTCTGAACTGGAAATGACCGAAGGCGAAGTAAAAGAATCCATGCGCAATGCAGGACGTCACGTGTCGATGGATGCGCCCTTGATTCAGGACGAAGACAACACCATGTACGATGTACTTCGCAGTGAAGAAGCCACCACACCCGAAACCGGATTGTTGTATGAGTCGCTGCGTAAGGAAATCGACCGCGCCATTCAAACCCTCACCCAACGCGAAGCCGATGTGGTGAAGTTGTACTTTGGCCTGAACGCCGGACACCCCATGACGCTGGAAGAAATTGGTGAAAAATTTGACCTGACCCGCGAGCGCGTTCGTCAGATTAAAGAAAAAGCCATCCGCCGTCTGAAACATACCTCCAGAAGCAAAATATTAAAATCCTATCTGGGTTAAAAATTTGAAGCGTCCCTCGGGGCGCTTTTTTTTATCTTTGCAAAAAAATTACACATGAGCCACCTCATCGCCCCCTCCCTGCTTTCGGCCAATTTCACCAACCTGGAAAAGGATATCCAGATGGTCAATCAAAGTGAAGCCGACTGGTTTCATCTGGATGTGATGGACGGAGTGTTTGTGCCCAACATTTCCTTTGGAATGCCCATCATCAAGGCTGTTAAAAAATTGGCCTCAAAACCATTGGACGTTCACCTGATGATCGTGCAACCTGAGCGATACATCCAACAATTCAAGGAAGCCGGAGCTGATATACTGACCATTCATTATGAAGCCAGCATCCATCTTCACCGATCCATTCAAGCCATGAAAAACGAAGGACTGAAAGCAGGTGTGGTACTCAATCCCCACACACCTGTTGCCGTGTTGGAAGAAATCATCGCCGATCTGGATGTGGTCCTGCTCATGTCGGTGAATCCCGGATTTGGCGGTCAAAAATTTATTGAGCAAACCTATAGCAAAATCACTCGCCTAAAGCAAATGATCGTTAACAGCGGCAGCCAAGCCCTTATTGAGGTAGACGGTGGTGTAACCCTCGAAAACCATCACCTGTTGGTGGAAGCAGGAGCAGATGTCCTTGTGGCGGGAAACACAGTTTTCAGTTCAGACAACCCACTCAATACCATTCACTTACTAAAGCAGTAGTTCATGTATCCCTATTTGCGTCTGGCACGCACACTGATAAAAAGCAAATTTAAACCGAAGCTGCATTTTTCAGAAACAAGCATCATCCCCATGCGTGTTTGCATCACCGACATCGACCCCTTTATTGAGCTCAACAACGGTCGGCACTTGACCATGATGGACTTCGGCAGGTTTGAAATGGCATTGAGAATGGGTCTGTTAAAAGTCGTAAAAGAACAAAAATGGGGACTTGCGGTAGCGGGATCAAGCGTCAGGTATCGACATCGGCTGAAACTCTTTCAGAAATACAATCTCAAAACCCAAATTGTAGCCGCCGACGACAAATGGATTTATTTTCACCAACAGACCATCCGTCAGGGTAAAATTCATTCGGCAGCTTTAATCCGAACCGGCGTAACCTCCAAAAACGGGCTGGTAAAAGTGGAAGAAGTACTGAAGGCCATGGGGATAGAACAAGCCAATTTGCCATTGCCCCAATGGGTTGCTGCCTGGGCAGAAGCCGATGAATTAAGACCATGGACAATTGATTAAAAATGTTTTACCTTTGTGGTAGTTGGTTTCGGTTGATCCGTCGCCACCCGGAGAAGGTTATCACATGTTTTTTTAAGCAACGCTCGTACATGAATTCACTTACTTTAGGCATTAAGCAACAAAAATTAATTGGTAGCTTGCTAGTCGATTTATCAGCATTGACTGTTATCTATCTCGTTCCCACATTTTCACACCTGATCGGGTTTCCATTATATCTGATTGAGCCCATGCGCATCATGCTGATCCTTGCCATGGTGCATACTAACAAGACAAATGCAGTGATCATCGCACTGACTTTGCCGGTATTCTCCTTTCTGATTTCAGGACATCCGGTGTTGCCAAAGATGATGCTCATTGCTGCGGAATTGTTAGTAAACGTAGTTATATTTTATTTTCTAACCAAAAAACTCAACAAGGTTTTTCCGGCCATTCTATTGAGTATTCTTCTCAGCAAACTGATGTATTATGGACTAAAGTTCAGCTTAATACAGCTGGCTTTTTTGGATAGTGGACTTGTTTCCACACCAATCTATATTCAAGTTATCATGACCTTCGTATTAAGTGGATACCTCTATCTGTTTTTGCGTAAACAGGAAAACAACTAACCGAAAAGAACTGACTGTGGCTTTACAAACACACTTAAAACCTGCAAATGATGAAAAAAATTAACTGGAAACAAATCTATCTGATCATTCTGGGATTTTTCGCCCTCATCTGGTTTTTGGTTCGGGTAATTCCCAAACCAAGCAGAGCCGCCTATCCCTGTCAGCGAGCAGCCTTTCCTTTGGCGTCGGCATTTGTTTTATGGCTCACCGCCACACTTTCGTCGGCCATGCTATTTGTTCAATTCAAGAAAAATATTCGGAAGAACAAACTGGCCTATGCGTCGTTATTTATCGTGCTCTTTGGTTTTTCAATCGTTTTGTACGCCGCCATTATTCCCACAGGCACTATTTTTGCCAAAAATCAAGAAACATATTACAAGCCCTTTTGGGAAGGCAGAATTCCACTTGTTTATCCGCAAAACCAGATCACAACTGCATTTGACGAAGTGGCCATCGTGCAATCGGAAAAAGCACACGCCACAGATATTAACCTGGACGATATCGAGTCAATGGTGAGAGAAGCCGTCGATTTGGCAGGAGGTATCGATGCGCTTATCAGCAATGGTGACTATGTGGTTTTGAAACCCAACCTGGTGGAAATGCCCCCCTCACCTACTCCTGAATATGTTGAGGTTGGTGGGATTGCTACCGACTGGCGGGTAGTAAAAGCAGTGGCCAAAATGGTTCGGGAATTGAATCCTGACGGAAAAATTTATATCATCGAAAGCTCGTCGGCCACCTCTACCCGAGAAGTATTGAACTACTACAACTATACTTTGGAGAACATTCCTGAGGTGGACCAGATTGTAGCACTGGAGGACAGTTGCGGAGCCTGGGAAGATTATAACGACCCCCACCTCGATCAAGTTTACCTCAACGACACGGTTCGTTTGTATCCGGATGACGAAAAGCCCAACCTCAGTCCGGAGTTTTATATCAATAAGATATACAACCGGGCCGATGTGGTGATCAGTATTCCGGTATTAAAAAATCACAAAGTAGCCATCATTACAGGAGGAGTAAAAAATGTGGCCATTGGCATGACACCACCTAACATCTATGGTATGTCGCCTACTTTTTTTGGTAAATGGACAAAAATTGATCACGGCCTTGAAAATTTGAACAAATGGCTTCATGATTTTTACTTATGCAAACCTGTTGATTTTGTTATTGTTGACGGACTTCAGGGATTCGACCACGGACCAACGGGTCTTGAAGGTTTAACCATGGAGGAAATGCAACACAACATGCGCCTCATCATCGCCGGACGCAAAGCATTATCAGTGGATGCTGTTTGTGGCAACATCATGAGTATCGACCCCACTTTTGCTCCATATATGGTGTATCTCGACAAAGAAGCCTATGGAGTTGGCACCATCGACTCACGGTTTATCAGACTGAAAGGCAAGCCACTAAGCGCCATTCGTGAAATTTTCCCTCATAACGAAGAAATCGTGATGGATGCCATTTACACCGATTACACACCCCCCGAAATTGAACTGATTTCGAGTTCCATCGACGGGACAACAATCACGCTCAACCTAAATTATGACGACGATTTGGATAAACTTGAGCTAAAGGTAAATGGTGAATGGCTTCATCAAATTTGCGTAGATGATTTTGCCACCGTTTCCTTTGAAGTGGAGGAAAGTCAGTTACCCATCGACAGTCTTACAATTATCGCCAACGACCGCTTCTTTAATGAAACCAGGATATCGGTTGACTATACAAACATTTCCGAGACAAATGATCCGGTTACTGCTTTCAAAAACTACCCCAACCCGTTTGGTGAGTCAACTACGATTGCATTTGAGTTAACACATTCAGCAAAAGTACGTTTGTATGTTACCGATATGCAAGGGCGGATTGTAGAAAACATGCTTGACAAAACCATGCCTGCCGGGAACCATCAATACACTTGGCAGGCACCAACTGAGGGAGGAACTTATCTTGGCGTATTGGATATTGACGGTAAACAGTTCACTATCCGAATGATAAAAAAGTAACTGCTTTTTTCAAGTTAGTTTACGTATTTTTACAGCGGAATAACTTGTCCTTGACAGGTTCAATTGAAAATTCAGTTTTAAGTTCGATCACGTATGAAGTTGTTTCCCCTTTTGACAACAGTCCTCTTTTTATTCACGCTTTCATCCTGTAAAAAGGATGCCGATCAAGAAGTTATTCCTGCTCAATTTTCAGTGTCGTATAAAGTAACCCACGACGGAAAGTATTTCATCGAAATTCCGAAAACTTATGAATTTGCCAATACCATTCTGGCTGTTAAAGACATGGAAACGCCCTCTGTATTCATCAACCAAACCACGGACTATTATCAACAACTGACCACCAATTTTTTTCCTTTTCGTTTTAATGATATTTTCTTTCAATATCAATTTGATTACAAAGATATTAGCAGCTATCTAGGCGTAAGCCTGAACAGCTTTAAATACGAGTATTACCAGAACGAACTGGAATCGAAAGATGTGTACAATACCCTTTGGAATCCGGATTTGTTTACGCCACAACTTACCTTGCTCAACAATTTTTATGTACAATCAGATTTTGAAACATTTTTTAACGGTAATGCAGACTACTATGCCCAACAAATTCTACTGTACGACTCTGCTGTTCCAGTTCAACACATGTGGGATTGGCTTGAAAACCAATTTGGTACAAAAATAAATAGCTACACCATTCTGATTTCACCACTTACCGGCAAACAGGAAACTTCGCGGCATTACAGTACCCCTGATTACAGCGAAACCATCATGTTTTTAAGAGGTATTCACCAGGAATCACTTCCGTTAAACGACCTTACTCAGGGAACGCTCATGAAGTCGCTGTTCACATCAATGGACTACAATTACATACTTCCCATTTCAGAGCAATATGCCACTACAATTGATCAATCCATGAGCAGACGCGTTATTTGGCGCGATGATCTGGAGATTAATAAAAGTTACGACACCCCTTACAAAGTGTTTAACGAATACATGTCGAGGGCTGTGTTTTGCCTGTATCTGAAAGAAAACTACAACGAAACATTCTACTATGTTGTGGATGCTGAAGTTGTCAGAATGATGGTTCAGGAACGAGGTTTTATTCGCTTCGCCGAATTTAAAGACGAATTAATTGAGCTTTACGACAACCAAGGCATCGAGAGCCTATACCCAAAACTCTTGCAATGGGCAGATGCTGTAAATGATAATTAATTATCCCGCCTTACCCGTTACCGTTGGCTGTTGGCACTTAGCTCTTAAAGTTGGCTTTTAACTATCAACTTTCAACATTCCACTTTTAACATTTAACTTCTTCCCCGGCTCTTTTTTCTTGTTTCATCTCTTGCCTCCTGAGCTATGTTGAGCGCAGTAACTAACACGTCAGAGATCTTTCGCTGGCGCTCAGGATGACAAAAAAAGCGTTACGACACTGAGCACCGAGAAATCCACAAAGTAAAGCGGGTAGCTATGGGTGATGAATCACTTAGTCTCTTTTTCTCTTTTCTCTTTTATCTTTTTTCTTGTTTCATGTGTCTTGTTTCTTTTTGACTCCCACCCTCCTCTCCTCCATGTTTTTCGCATGCAATAAAGCCTTACCTTTGCCGCTGATTAACCTACTCCCACAAAATCCTCCTAAAACATATAAAATAATTTAAAAATAAAGAATGCAATTTGAACACCTGGAGATTATCGAGCCCATATTAAAGGCCCTCATCGATAAAGAATACACTGAACCAACAACCATACAAGCAAAAGCCATCCCGCTCATACTCAAACGACACGATGTACTGGGTTCGGCACAAACCGGAACCGGAAAAACTGCCGCTTTTGCCATCCCCATACTACAACATCTATTTTTAGATAGTCGTTTGCAAAACAAAGGACGTACCATCAAAGCACTGGTTATCACCCCAACACGTGAATTGGCCATACAAATAGCCGAAAGTTTTACCGAATACGGAAAATATACAGGCATAAAAAACACCGTTGTTTTTGGCGGAGTAAACCAAGGTGCTCAAACTCAGGAACTCAAACGGGGGGTGGATGTGCTGGTAGCCACACCCGGACGCCTTCTCGACCTGATCGATCAGGGCTATATCCGTTTGCGCGATGTGGAATATTTTGTTCTGGACGAAGCCGACCGCATGCTCGACATGGGGTTTATCAACGACATACGAAAAATTATCGCCCTGCTTCCCCAAAAACGGCAATCCTTATTTTTCTCGGCTACCATGCCCCAAAACATTGTGGAGCTTTCGCGAAAAATACTCAACAACCCCAAAAAGGTAGAAGTGAGCCCTGTGTCGTCCACGGCCGAAACCATTCGTCAGTTTTTGTATTACACCAACAGAACCGACAAAAACGAGCTGCTTCTGCATATCATCACCCGAAAAAAAATTGATCAGGTATTGGTTTTTGCACGTACCAAACATGGTGCCGACCGAATTGACCACTTCCTGAAAAAGAAAAAAATAAAATCAGCAGCTATACATGGCGACAAGGCCCAAAACCATCGCCAAAGGTCACTTTCACAGTTTAAAACCGGGGAAATTACCGTTCTGGTAGCCACAGACATTGCTGCCCGCGGTATCGACATTGATAAGCTGCGCTATGTGATTAATTTCGATATTCCTAATGTGGCCGAAACATACGTGCATCGCATAGGTCGCTCGGGCAGGGCAGGTGAAGAGGGTGTGGCTTTCTCCATATGCGAACCGGAAGAAAATGAGTTTATCACCGACATCGAAAAACTGATCAATCAGCGCATTAAAACCGTTGACAACAATCCCTTTCCCCAAACCGACAAACCCATGACTGCAGCAGAAAAAAAGGAATGGAATGTGGAAAAACAGCGCCGAAAAAAAGAATTCTTTGCTTCGCGTAAAGGCGAAAAACGACCTATGTCAGCCAATGGTTACGGGCGAAAAAGGTAGGTTGGTACAAGGCGTCGCCAAGCCAGATTTGTAATACCCCTGATATTGTATTGATGCGCAAACATTTATAACCAACTGAAACTAAGCGTAGTTTACAACTGCACTTTTGTAATATTCACACACTAGTTTATAGCGCTGTAACACTGCGGGTGTTGAAATCGACCCTAATTATTCTTTCTCTTTTCGTCTCGTTTGCGCTTGCGCAAATCCCGGCGTGTGGTACCTTTAACTTCGTCAATACTATTCTGATTACTCTTATCGAAAGTAGGAATTGTCGTAGCCAGTATGCCGCTCAACAAGGGTTTGAAGGCAAAATTACCAAACCCCTTATACATCACCCGATCGAAATAAATGGGTACCTCACGTGGTTGATCACCTACAGCTGGATTGGCTGATTTTAATACTTGATTGGCTATCCATGAAAGCAGTTTGTTGTCTTCCTTTCCGTCTTTTCGCAGCACCGTACCGGTCAAATTATTATAAAGCATGGTCATGCTACCCATGGCATAGGTGTTGTTGGCTCTCACATGGAATTTAATACTTTCCAAGTCGCCGGATGAAAACCTGACACCGGCAGCAGATTCAAGCATAGGGTTGAACACCGACATAGCGCCGCCACCCAACGATCCATAATAACTAAAAGTGTCGCGAACACTTGCCAGAGGAAAAGTAAAATTCACCTCCATGGGAATTTGATTTTGCAATTTGGCAGCAATCTTCATCTTCATGGGACGTAGTTTCATGCTGTCGGCTACCGAAGTAATTCCGGTGACCAGCACCTTCAATCGGTCGAGGGACACCTTCATTGTCGGTTCTTTGTCGCTATTACTTTCTTCATATACCAACTGACTTTTATTGATAATAATAGAATCAATGTTAAGTACTGTGGTCATATTTTTAAGTAAGACATTGGGCAAAAGCGGACGTTTGGACTCATCGAAAGGTAACGAGCGATTTCTGAGTACAAATAACTTCAATCCGGTCATCTTCACCAAAGGAAAATCGTAGGAACCATTTAAAATCATCGACTTGATATCGCCCAAATACACATCTGTCACATCTATAACGACATTAAACACATCGTCCCGGAACTTCATGGCCGATGCCATAGCATACATATTTCGCTTAGGGGAAAATGTTGTGTTTTCGATATGCAACAATTTATCATGAAGACTGAAGTTAAGATGGCTGAATGAAAAATTATAATCTTTTGTGGAAAAATCGAACTCTTCATCTTCAATATCCAGACGCATATCCTTCATTACAAGCCTGAAGGTGTTGGTATCTATCGGGTTTTTAATCAAACTCAGGTTATCCAACGTGAAATCGGCACCCTTATTGACCAATACGGTATCCTCTTTGGGCAGATTAACCACATAAAGGGTAAAAGCGTTAAATTTGATTGACCCAATCCCAACACCCCCTATTTCCGGAAGCGCTATTCGATTGATATTAATGCCTTTATCTACTTGTTCTTCTGTCACTCGATGGCGCTCATGCTTACCTCCACCAGTGATTATGGTGAGTACCATTTTATTAAAAATGATCTCCCGGATATCAATCTGTTTGGTTCCCAAAATACTGACCGCATCAATATGACGGAGCCTTAATACCGGGATTTCAACCTTGTACAGTGATTTTTGAACAGATTCTTTTCCTTTGTATTGTGCCAGTAGCGCACTATCAGGTGTGATGGTCAAATCCTTAATAATCACGGTCATAGTTAAAAAATTGATTTTTGCCCGATCAAAATCAATCAGATATCCCGAACCTGAAGTCTGCAAAGCCCTCCTTATTTTCTTTTCAGCGATACTGCCCGCAAAAAAGTTGGCTATCAAAATAATTATTACCAATACGGCGATTACCATACCTGCAACGACGTATTTCTTTTTCATTTTGGGTATATCTTGAAGCATATTCTCGATGTTAGACGAACGAAAATAATCAATTTACTTCAGTATTGTGTCAAAAAGGAAAGATTATACCCGGGTGAAACCAAATATTTACACCTAAAAATCTTTGTGGCGCTTCCTTAAACTTTGGCCGATCTCCATCTTCCACTTTTCATGTATGGCCAACTAATCAGAAACATCAATAAGCCATAAACAATTTCGGCAGTCCATGCCCCGGCCACATTTACATGGAAAATATTCGTTAATACGTAGGTGTAAATCAGATAAAACGACAGAATCACCATCTCAATAACCAGCGAAGTTTTGGTCATGCCTGCACCGGAAACACCACTAAAAAACACAAAGCCGATGGACACGAACATACCTCCAACACTCACCACGTACAACACCGGAATACCGAGATTAATAAGACCGGGATCATTGGTGTATATTGCCATGAAAGCCTCGGGGAAAAGCACGGTAAGGCTTACAGGAATTAAAATCAGCGCCAAGCACATGAGGGCGGTTTTGTAAATGAGTGACATCACATGGTCGGCGCGGTTCATGCCAATAAGATAACTAACCAAAGAGTTGGTAGCCGTAGAAAATCCCCACACGGGAATCATGATAATCATGTAGATACTTCGTACGATGTTGGAAACCGCCAACGACTGCTCTCCCAATTTTTCCACAAAAAGAAAGAATCCGAACCAAACCGAAAGCGAAATAAACTGCTGAAGCATCATGGGAATGGAAACGTGAAAAATATCGGCCAATTTTCGAAAACTCAATCCTGAAATTTGCATCAGGTTATAATCGCTGTACCGGATAGTGACATGGGTATAAACTACAAAAAACACCAGGGCAGAAACCTCTGCAATTACCGATGCCAGGGCTGCCCCTTTTACCCCCATTTCCGGGAAACCGGCATGTCCGAAAATAAACAAGTAATCGAGGACGATGTTCACCAGAGCCATCACCACCGTGGTATAGGTAATCACCTTTGTTTTGGTGAGCCCCACAAAAAACGACCTGAACACAATGTTGACATAGGCAAAGAATATCCCAAAAGCACGGATACTCAAAAAGTCGAGGGTTGCCTGATAAACCGCTTTGGAACTAACCACCGGATCGAGCAGATATACTGAACCATAACGTAATAGCGCAAAAGCTGCCAGTGCCACTACCAATAAAAACAACAGCGAATGAAGCAGCACGCTACCAATGGCTTTCAGGTTGCCCTCACCAAAACGCCGGGCCACAATAATTTGCACCCCTGTGCCGAAGCCAAAACCCAACATTACCACGGCCAAATAAAACAATCCTCCCAAAGCACTGGCGCCCAAGGCAATATCGCTTACCCTACCTAAAAAAGCAGTGTCGGTAAACGTGATCAGGTTTTGTGCAATACTTCCCAGGATAATGGGGTAAGCTACCTGCCAAATTCGTTGATAAGAAACGTTGGTTTTCATGAGGGCGCAAAGATAGGTAAAGTTGGTATCCACAAGGCTTCCCGCTTTTGTTTGAGATATGAATAAGAATTGTACTTTTAACCCCTCAATACGCACCCACCATGGCCAACAAACTAATCTTCGCCCTTTTGTCGGTTCTTCTCCTTGCGGGAAAGGCTTCCTCTTTTGGGCAAAATACTGGCAACCTGTTTTTTGTATTTCTGAATACCAACCCCGACCGTGAAAAACTTAACGAGGAAGAAGTGAACCAATTGCAAACAGCACACCTTAAAAACATCGAACGACTCCATTCGGAGAAGAAACTTCTGGCGGCAGGCCCCTTTGATGGTGGTGGTGGCATGTTCGTGCTGCAAGCGAGCTCGCTCGAAGAGGCTAAAAACCACCTTAAAGCCGATCCGGCTATTAGTGCCAACAGGTTTCGTATTGAGGTATTGCCTTTCCATTTGGAGTTGGGACTGCTGCAAGGGGTTGACAGCATATATGAAATGACTACAGTACAATTTGTGCGTTTCACTCATCTTCAGGACTTTTCAGGTGACCAAGCTGCCACCATGGCCTCATCCGAAGCATACATGGAAAAATTATTCCACGACAATCCTTCCCTGCTGGTTTATGGTACTTTTTCGGATCAGATGGATGGCATGATGATCGTTGAAAACATGCCAAAAGAAGCCATCCAAAAACTTGTGAAAGAAAATCCGGCCGTAAAAGCGGGAATGATCGAGTACAATCTGGTACCACTCTACATCGCCAAAGGAACATTTACCCATCAATAAACAAATTTAACACATCAACCATGAAATTTCTTGGAAACATTATCTGGTTACTTTTTGGCGGTTTTGCCATTGCAATCGAATATTTTGTGTCGAGCATGTTGCTCATGGTCACCATCATTGGCATCCCCTTTGCCCTCCAAACCATGAAACTGGGAATACTTGCCCTGTGGCCATTTGGCAGTACGGTGAGTGCCAACACCAGCTCTACGGGTTGCCTTACTACCCTCATGAATGTCATTTGGTTTTTCATCGGAGGGGTATGGATTATGCTTACCCATCTGGTTTTTGGCATCCTGCTGGCCATCACCATCATCGGACTTCCGTGGGCCAACCAACATTTCAAACTAGCCTCGCTGGCACTTACACCCTTCGGTAGGGATATTATAAGCGTGTAAATAGGCTGGCAACCACCTTACAGGGATCGATTTACCGACAATAAACAATGTTTTTCACCAAGCACACCACGTTATCGACTGTGCTGTAAACTGCATATAATAATCAGCGCAAATCAGCGTAATCAGCGTCCGACAAAACCTATCCAAATCAGCGCCCATCAGCGTAAATCAGCGTCCAACAAAACCTATCCAAATCAGCGCCCATCAGCGCAATCAGCGTCCGACAAAACCTATCCAAATCAGTGCCCATCAGCGCAATCAGCGTCCAAAAACACCAATCAAAATCAGCGCCCATCAGCGCAATCAGCGTCCAAAAACACCAATCATAATCAGCGCCCATCAGCGTAATCAGCGTCCGACAAAACCTATCCAAATCAGTGCCCATCAGCGTAAATCAGCGTCCAACAAAACCTATCCAAATCAGTGCCCATCAGCGCAATCAGCGTCCAAAAACACCAATCAAAATCAGCGCCCATCAGCGCAATCAGCGTCCAAAAACACCAATCAAAATCAGCTCCCATCAGCGCAAATCAGCGTCCAACAAAAAAATCAGTGTCGTCTCACAACCGAAACCAACTGGCACTCATCAGCTCGCTACGCATCTGGCATGGGTCTTTTATTTTCTTGAAAAAAACCTCTCCATTACCCTCCAACTGATATTCATAATGACCTTCGGAAGTACTGCACGGATTTTTTCCACCAAACACAAAAGTGACAATGGATTTGTTCACCTGAATGGTTCCTTTGGTCTTTTGTGGGCTGTCAACCGAAGGTGACTCGAAGGTGCAATCACTTCCCAAAATGGTCAACATAGTTCCATCGTAATTGCTCACCCAAGTGCCTTGCAAATGGTTCATCTCCACAATATCCTCCTTTTTCTGTGGGTCGTCGGGCACCACTTCATCCTGCATGGGAACCGTAGTTTCAACGGCCTCCGTCTGGATGGCTCGTTCTTTGTTCAACATGAAATAACTAATACCGAACGACAACAATGCCAACACAATGACGACGATGAGAAAAACCACGAACGAGTTGTTTTTCTTCTTTAATTTTCGGGTTGTAGTTCTGCGTTTTGCCATGACTTTATTTTTTTGCTAAAGTAAATATTTAGTAGCATTACTCAAATAGGATGATTAATAATTTACATCTGACATCAACAAAAAAATGACAAGCAGACATCCCTCCACCGAGAACCTGTTTCTTGACTTTTTACAAAATTGACATCTGAAAGAGAAGTTTTTCCAAACCTCAAAACATCTCAAACACTTTCCTTACTTTTGCGCCATGGAAGAAACAATCATTATCCTTGATTTCGGGTCACAATACACCCAACTTATCGCCCGCAGAGTGAGAGAGTTAAACGTATATTGCGAAATTCACCCTTACAACAAAATGCCCGAAATGACACCCAACATCAAAGGAGTCATTCTATCAGGAAGCCCCTTCTCGGTGCACAATGCCGAAGCCCCGGCTCCTGATTTAAGTGCATTCCGTGGCAAAAGCCCCTTGCTTGGCGTTTGTTATGGTGCACAATATCTGGCTCAGCTGGACGGTGGCAAGGTGCTTCCTTCAGAAATCAGGGAATATGGTCGTGCCAACCTGGGCTTTGTAAAACAAGAAAGCCCGCTGCTCAAAGACATGTCGCAACACTCTCAGGTTTGGATGTCCCATGGCGATACCATTCTGGATATTCCTGAAAACTACGAAATTATCTCCAGCACCGAAACCGTGAAAGTGGCAGGATTTAAAATTGCCGGAGAAACCACCTATGGTATTCAGTTTCACCCCGAAGTATATCATTCCACCGAAGGCAGCACCTTGTTGAAAAACTTTCTGGTTGACATCTGCGGTTGTCACCAACAATGGACGCCTGACTCGTTCATCGACACCACCATTCATCAACTTAGAGAAAAATTGGGCAACGATAAGGTGGTACTGGGTCTGTCGGGAGGTGTAGATTCCTCCGTGGCGGCGGTTTTACTCAACAAGGCCATCGGCGACCGTTTGCACTGCATATTCGTTGACAATGGCTTGTTGCGCAAAAATGAATTTGAAGATGTACTCCACTCCTATCGTGATATGGGACTTAACGTTACCGGCGTGGATGCCAAGGACCGCTTTTTGGATGCACTGAAAGGCATTACCGAACCCGAGAAAAAACGCAAAGCCATAGGCAACGCTTTCATCGAAGTATTTGACCAGGAAGCCCACCGCATTGAGGATGTGCAATGGCTGGCACAAGGCACCATTTATCCCGATGTTATCGAATCCATTTCGGTAAAAGGACCCTCGGCTACCATCAAATCGCATCACAATGTGGGTGGCTTACCCGATTTCATGAAACTGAAAGTGGTGGAACCCCTCAACACCTTGTTTAAAGATGAAGTACGACGCATTGGCAAAGCCCTCGACATGCCTGCTCACCTCATCGAACGGCATCCTTTTCCCGGACCCGGTTTGGGCATCCGCGTGCTGGGCGAAGTTACCCACGAACGAGTACACATTTTGCAAGAAGTGGATTATATCTACATCAACCACATGAAGGAAACCGGACTCTACAACAAAGTGTGGCAAGCCGGAGCCATTCTCCTTCCTGTTCAATCGGTGGGGGTTATGGGGGACGAACGTACTTACGAAAACGTGGTAGCCCTGCGCGCCGTGGAGTCCACCGATGGCATGACCGCAGACTGGTCGCCCCTGCCCTATGAATTCCTTTCCAAGGTATCCAACGAAATCATCAACAGGGTAAAAGGTGTAAATCGCGTGGTTTACGACATCAGTTCCAAACCACCTGCCACCATCGAGTGGGAATAATCCGGCAGCCATGACCGAAACCGAAGACCTGCTTCAGCAGCTCAAACAATTAGGGAGCGAACAAACCAAAAAAGTATTGGTAAAACATGGCGCACGCGAACCATTTTTCGGGGTTAAGGTGGCCGACCTGACTAAAATCCAGAAAAAAATCAAGAAGAACCATGCCCTGGCCCTGGCACTTTTCGACACGGGCAACAGCGACGCCATGTACCTGGCCGGCATGATTGCCGACCCGCTGCAAATGGACGAAAATCTGCTAAACCATTGGGCTCGCGAAGCCTATTGGTACATGTTAAGTGAATATATCGTTGCTCCCGTTGCTTCCGAAAGTCCTGTAGGCGAAAAAACTGCCCTCCAATGGATTGAATCCGACGAAGAAAGAATAGCTTCTGCCGGATGGGCTACCCTGTCTCTGATGTTAAAAAAAGGCAACACTACCCTACTGACCGACGATAAAATCAATGAGTTGTTGCAACACATCAGGCAACATATCCACATAGCTAAAAACCGCGTACGTTACACCATGAACGGCTTTGTGATTGCCGCCGGAGCCTACGTGCCCAACCTCACTGAAACCGCCATGACGGTAGCCAAAATCAATGGTAAAATTCACGTGGACATGGGAGGAACCGCATGTAAAGTGCCCGAGGCAGGGAGTTATATACAGAAGGTATTGAGGAAGCAGAAAAAATAGATGGTGGAAAGCAACTTTATCCATTAAAAAAAACATGCTGACCTTACCTTTTTTTCATTTCAGCGACCCCCGGATTTTTCAACCCGGCAAGTCAGAAGTTGCCAATCTTCTTATACCGATTATGAATTGAAATGAGCTTTAAGTTCGCTTCGCTCCTGAAACCCCTTCAATTCTATATCGGCATTATACACAAACAGTTTAGTGCTAACTTCAATTTATAATTGGTATTACTTCCCCAAACCAATATGCAGTTCCTTAAAGAAGGAAGAGGCATTCACCATGGCCACAGTACCCAGGTCTTTGTACAAAGAGTCGGCGCGTTCGATAAATTCCATTTCCTGCCCTTCGCGTACATCAGCCAACCCAAGGAAGATGAGGTCGGCGTTGGCTGACTGAGATTTGATGATCATATTGATAGGACGTTTATCATGTTGGTTATTAAGCACTTTTATTTCCACATCCATGCGCATATTTTCGAGAACTTGTTTGGCATCACGCTCGATGGTTGGTTTTAGGTCGTTTTTGTCGTTGATGATGATCAGGCGTACATGGGCATTGCGCCATTCGTAAGAGGTGCGCATAAATTTTATCAAAGCCAGCACCAGATTCCCGTTATTTGAACCTCCACGCCACCACAGGTCGATTTTCTTGTAATTGCCAAATCCTTTTTCGGGATGATAGTCGAGGAGTACGATGTTCATATCGAGTTCCGACAAACGTCGTAACATGCGCGCAAAGCCAACGGGATCTTCGGTTTTGCGCCCCCACCCCATCAGCACGGTATTGGGCTCCACACCTGAAAAGCCATAAGTTGCTGCAATGTTCTGGATACCTTCAAAAATATCACTACATTCCTGCCGGCGCGAAAAAATACCCTCCTCATCATCGGTAATCTTGTCTGGAACTGCTTGTTCATTTTTCGGGAACAACACCTTGGATTTACTGGTTTTAACCAGATCAAAGTTGGAAATCAACCCATGTCGTCCTACCAAACATTTGCCAAATTCAATCAGGTGAGGTCGATTGGTTGTTCCTCCGCTAAAAAGCAAGATATTGGCTCGCCAGTTACGTTCGTTCAACTGCTTTTTGTCCATGGCTGTGAGCAATTTGCGCACGATGGAAGCACGGACACTCATCCACACATCGCCCATGTCGAGGGACAATTGTTTTCGTCGGATGAAATGATAAATCACGAATAAGACTACCAACGCTATCAACATGGACAGGATATCAAGTTGAATCATCATCACAAACACGGCTAAAAACCCAACAATACCAATCCAAAGGGTAATTTTAAATGAGGGTCTGAAATCCACACTCGCCCATTTTTCCAGAGCAAAAGCGATGTTAATAAAACCATAAGCCGTGAGATAGAACATAGTGACCACACCGGCAATGATGTCCAAATCACCAATGAGCACGCCCACCTCAGCTAATACAAACGTGAATACCAGTGCATTACGAGGTTCTTTGTTAGGCCCGAAACCTTTACCCATGATACGCGGTACAATGCTATCAAGAGCAATGGCCTGCAAAATGCGTGGGGCACCGAGAATCCCGCCCAAAGCAGAGGAAAGGGTTGCACCCCAAATTCCGGCAATCACCAATGCAGGTATCCAGGCTATTTTAATGAGGAAATTATAATCGCTCACCAACAATTCTCTATCTACGAAAAAATAAAATATCAAGGCCAATACCAGATAAACCACTAATCCGGTGCCAATAGCCAACATGGTTCCTTTTGGAATATCTCTTTTCGGATCTTTTAAATCACCCGACATAGCTACTCCCGCGGTAAATCCGGTTACAGCCGGAAAAAATATAGCGAATACAGTGGCGAATGAGAAATCGCGGAAAGGTTTCACAACAATGGCTGTATCTGGCGAAACTGGTTGGTAATTGAGAAACACACCTACCAAAACGGAGATTAATGACAAAAGTATGGCACCTAAAATAACAAACTGAGTTTTTATGGCAAAATTGGTACTAATGAGCCCGATAATCACTAACAAGGCCAGAACAGCAGAGCCTATTACACGTACGTGATACAAGGTATAGGTTTCTATTCCAAGCCATTGAAGTACAGTAGGAATGGACAAAAAACTTTCGGTAAATCCCACCAGATAAAGCGAGATGCTAAGCGCCGTTCCCACAAACAAAGTAATTCCAATAGAGCCGCCCATGGGCAAGCCTAACGATCGGGAAAGCATGTAGTACAATCCCCCGGCTTTGATTCGTTTGTCGGTGGCGATGGATGAAATACTCAGTCCGGTGGTTATCGAAATGACATGAGCCAACAAAATGATGGCAATCACACCCCATAGACCCGCCACACCTGTTACCCATCCCAAACGAAGGTACATGATAACACCCAGGATGGTGAGCAATGAAGGAGTAAACACGCCTGCGAAAGCCCCAAACTTCTTGACTACCGGTTTTTGTTCTTTGGCCATAGGTACTTAGGACAGTATTTGGCGGGTGTTCAGATAGTAAATATCTCTGGTTTTCAGACCTGAAATCAGGAAATCTACAGCTCCCGGCTCCATTGCTAGTTTTTCAGGAAGTGTAATACCTGCTTTCAATTGAGGTGCTTGCATGAGGAAACGCAGGGCCATGGTAGCGGCATATCCGGTGGTACGCGCCATGCTGTGTACCTGAGTGGATGCTTTGAATTCATCATGAAGATCGCTCACAAAACGCTGACGAACACCATCTTTTATTCCCTCCACGATAATCCGCATAATGGTGATATCTTCTTCCCCGGGGTTTAACTTCCATTGATCGAACAACAACTGCGAAGTCATGGACAACGGTGACAATTCCTGCCCGTCCACGTTAATTTTTTTGGTTTCAAAAAATCCGGCATCTGCCAGCAGTTTTACTTTGGCGGTATAACCCGGATAACGAAGGGTTTTCTCACGCATCAGGTCGGCTTTTACGGTATAAATCAGGGAACGAAGTCCGTCACTGTTAAAAGCCTCCAGCGTTCCAAGTCCATCAAATTCAAGATATTCAACCTCGGTAAGTGGAGGTTTGACTACGATTTGTCCGTTTTCCACCAAACGTGCCAGACGTGTATATTCTTCCAACACATCGATGGGTGAAAATACGGCTTTATACTCCCAGGGCTGGGTGCGTACTTTGGGAAGTCCTCCCACAAAAATATCCGCACGCTCCACATGGTCGAGTTGTGCTGCAAAATGCCCTACCAGCAAATGGCTCATGCCGGGAGCCACGCCCATGTCGCAAATTACCCTGACCCCGTGCTTTTTGGCCAGATCGTCCAACTCCATGGGATTTTCGGGATAGAAGGCAATGTCCACCACATCTTTCCCTGTTTGGATGACATTTTTCAAACACGCGAAGCCCATAAATCCGGGAACGGCATTGATAACGAAATCGGCAGTTGCTACCACCTTTTTTACCTGCGCACCATCCGAAAGATCGGCCTTAATTACTTGAATGCCATGTTTTTGAGCCATTTCTGACAATGGAGGATGAATATCAACGAGGGTAACGGAATTTTCAGGATCAAGGGCAAGGTCGAAGGCCATGGGTTTCCCCACCAGTCCGCCTCCCAACACAACGATATGATTTTTCTTCATTTTAAGTTTCTAATTTGTTCTCCCGTGAAAAAACCATACACATGGATTTCTTCACTTCGGGTAATCCCACAAAGATAAGAAAAGCACCATAGCATGAAGTGGGCTTGTGGGCAAATTCATGGGGAAAAACGAAAAGCAAACGCTTACCGTAGGTCAAACCAAAGGATGACTTATTTTAAAAGCCATTTTTTTGAAAAGAGAAGATAGAAAGATGGGGAAGTTACGAGCGTCCTTCTTCGCTCAACAGTTTGGTGTAATGTTTCAGTGAACGCAATATCAACGCCAGCACGACAGCCGCCAGTAACACATAATGACCTGTGGTTTCCAGCTCAAAACCTCCTGTTTTGAAGTAACGACGCAAATCATCAATAAAAACAAATCCCATCACAGTGGCCAAAATGCCCGAATATTCACGACGCAACACACTGACAAAAGAAAAGGGAACCACGTTTTTTTTGTATTTGCGCAAGCACGGAATAAAAGCGGGGGTGGCATTGGCCCAATTCATGTAAGCATCGCCAAATTTCCGCTCGAGAAAACGTTCTTCGGCAAACATAATTCGTTCATAATAAAGCCAAAACGCTAAAGTTACCGTGATAACAAACCACCAATTGAAAGTAAACATCACGATGCCAATCCACATGAAATAGTTACCCAAATACAGGGGATGCCTCACGGTGGAGTAGATGCCGGTGGTGTTGAGCGATTCGGCCACTTGTCCTTCTTTGGTGTTGCGACCCGAAGTGCCCTTGGGTGTGGTGGCAATGGAGATGGCACGAATAACGAAACCCAGAATACTGAGTCCGATGGCCAACCACATGATTATCTGACGTGTTTCAACGCGCATGCGGGAATGGGTGAGATAAACCACCGGAATGGCCAACAGAAAAAGTACCACGGGAATTTCTCCACGGTGTTTAAACAGGGTATTTCCCTCCTTTTCGAAAGAATTGATGAATGCCATTATTTAGACTTTTAGGGGCGCAAAGATAGGGCTTTTTACGAAATACATCTCCAGAACCAAAATCCTATTCAAGCCATGGATCCATGTGGGTGTTGGTGTTGGCGTAAATATCAGAATTACTGTATCTTAATATGGTGATGAGCAGCTCCAACTGTCCGGCAGCATGCACGTCGTCCGGTGACAATTTGAGTATCTGACGGTAGTCGTTGATGGCATGGCCTTTTTCGTCCAATTTAACGTAAAGTGCCGCCCTCATGCGCAGCCATTCGATGGACTCAGACATCTCATCGAGGGTTTCGGAAATTTGTTTAACCAACTGTCGAATGTCTGCCTCATCAGTGGCCTTTTCCACTTCTTGTTTGAATTTCGCGAAATCTGTCATGTTTAATTACTCGTTGAAATGCGCACCAAAGTAAGCTCAATATCGCCATTTTCAGGATAAATTTCCAGCCAGTCATTGTCTTCAGAAAACCACTTATATTGATTACCCACCCTGATAATAAAATCGTTGGATTGTTCTCCTTCGGGTATGGGCACAACAAAACCGCCATTTTTTCCGGCGGCACTTCCATAGGAAAAGATAACCGAAGCCGGTTGGCCATTCAGACTTTTGGCTTTAACCAGGATATAGTTGCTTTTTCTTACGTTCACCGGAACCGGTGCAAACTCCAATTTTTTAGTGGTTTTGCTGGCCACGGTCAGGCTGCTGTTAAGTATATCAGTGATGGCATTTTCTTCGATATAGGTGGTGATTTTAGTCACCATTTCGGTGGGATAAGTTTCGTCGGGATTAATGGCCTGAGCTTTTTTGTAGGCAGCAATGGCCTTGTCGTAAATCTTGGCATCATACAATTTATCGGCTTCGGTGATGGCCTGGTTGTACTCTGCCATGATGGCTTTCATCCGTTCGGCAATTTTGGCATCACATTCCGCAATTTTGCCCACCACGAATGCATCTCCGGGTTTGATGCTGGCTGCCACATTGAATTCTTCCAGCGCTTCTTTGTATTTTCCTTCATCAAACAAAGCTGTTCCTGAGGCTACGGCATCTTTGTATCGTTGCTCACGTTCGGCAGCCAGTTTTACCAACAACTCGTTTATCTCAGAAATCCGTTGGTTGGCGTAGGTGGCATCGTCGGCAAAAGTCACTGCGGTTTCGTATTCGGATTTAGCCATTTCATAATTTTCCTTTTGAAGAAGCGCATCAGCTTTGGCTATACTCTCTTCGTAAGATTTTTTGCGGGCTGCTTCCCTTTCCAATTGTAATTGAATGGCTTTCACCGCTTCTATGCGCTGGGGAGCTTCTTCACCATCGGGTTTCACTGCCATGGCCTCGGCAAATACCTCTAAGGCCTGTTCGTAGGATTCAAGTTGTTGCAACGAATCTCCCGATGCCAGAAGTCCATCGTATTGTTTTTGGATTTCAGCCTGTTTGGCTCTCAAAACGATCAAACTGTCGATGGTTGCCATTTTTTCTTTTGGCAACAATTCGGTGGGCTTGATGGCCAACGCCGTTGCCCAACTTTCCTTTGATTCAAGCAGTTTGTCCTGATCGAACAATTGTTGGGCCAGCTTTGCCTGTGCCTGGTATTTTTCTTCCATTTCGCGCATTTTTTTGGCGTCGGCCAACATCAGTTCGATGGCAGCAATGCGCTCAGTGGGGTAGGTTTCTGTGGTTTTAATGGTTTGTGCTTCACGGTATTTGGCCATGGACAAATCGTATTGACCATCGGAGGCCAATCGGTCAGCCTCAGAAATTAAGTTTTGATAGGCGGTTTCGAGCCTTGCCATTTCTTCCATTTCTTTTGTTTTCAACGCAATGGCATCGAGCTGACCTTGGGGATAGGGGTCTTCGGGTTTTACATCCAGGGCACTCAGATATTTTTCTTTGGCAACGGCGTATGCACTTGCGTTAAAAGCACTGTCAGCAGAATTTACCAACAGTCGGTAGTTTTCTTCCATAGCCTCTTGTTGTCCGGCAAAATACTGCTCAATGGCCGCTAGTTGTGCTTTTGGATAAGATTCATTGGGCTTAAGGTTAAGAGCCAAACTGTATTCTCCTTTTGCTTCTGTATAGGCAGCGGCATTGTACAGACTATCGCCACGCTTGATAAATAAAGCAAAATTCTTGTCCAGATCTTTCATTTGGGCCGCCAGCTGTTCATCAATCTTTCCCAACATATCGTCGGCATAGGTTTTTTCGGGCCACAATTTTTTAGCCACCTCGTATTCCGTTTTGGCGGCGATAAAGTCTTTATTCACATAAAATTCATCGGCCTTTTCTACCTGACGATTGTATCTTTTTTGTTTCTCGGCCAGCGGTTTTATCTCGTTGATTTTGGCCAAGGCTTCGGTACTTTCCGGGTTGATGGCCAAGGCTTCCTCATACATTTCCAAAGAGGTAACATAATTGTTTATCAGGATATATCGTGAAGCCTCCTCCATTTTTTCGTTGCAACGTTGCTGTTTGTCGAGCCATTCTGTTTTAAGTGTGTTGACCACAGCTAGTTGTTGTGTAGGTTCTGAATTTTCAGGAAAAAGCCCTTGGGCATCCTTTAGTTTGTTGATGGCATCGTCGTAGTCTTTTTTGGAAGTCAGCTCGGAAGCTTCTTTCATCAAACGGTCGTAGTTTTCAAGCTTTTCCTTTTGAGAAGCCTGAAATTCAATAATTTTCTGAATTTGACTAGTGGCATGCTCATCACCCGGAATCACCTCCAATGCCTTTTGATACTGCAGGATGGCCATATTGAGTTTACCGGCCTCATAAAATTCGTCGGCTTTGTCAACGAAGTCGTAATATGCTTCTTCACTTTCCATTTTAGCCTGCAACTTGGCTACGATTTCATCCACTTTTTTAGTGGCATAAGCATCTTCGGGCTTAAACTTCAAAGCCATTTGGTAGTAAGCTTTGGCATCCAGAAGCGCAGACTCCTTTAACTTGCGATCGCCATATATAATGGCTTCGTCGTAATTCAGTGCCTGTTGGGCGTTTGCCACCAACACCAATAGCAACACCGGAATCACCAGTATTTTTCTGCTAATCAATGGTTTAACGAAAGATTTGAAAAGGTTTAGCATAGACTTGTAGTCCCGGTTTAAATATAAACAAGTTGCTTTCACAACGAAGATTTACCCGGATTATTTTGTTGAAGAATTTTCCCGTCACTCATCACCAGCTTGCGGTCGGCCATATCGGCAAGCTCGCGGTTGTGGGTAACGATAACAAAAGTTTGGTTAAAAGTATCGCGCAATCGAAAAATTAGCTGATGCAGTTCGTCGGAAGCCTGACTATCCAGATTGCCCGAAGGTTCGTCGGCCAGCACCACCGAAGGTTTGTTGATGAGGGCGCGTGCGATGGCAACGCGTTGTTGTTCGCCACCCGACATGGCAGCAGGTTTATGTGTTAATCTTTCATTAAGATTCAAAAAACCTAAAAGTTCTTTGGCTTTCGTTTCTGCTACCTTGCGCGAATCGCCGGCGATGAGAGCCGGAATAAAAACGTTTTCGAGGGCGGTAAATTCGGGCAGAAGGTGATGAAACTGAAAAACAAACCCAATGTGTTTATTTCGAAATGCAGCAAGGGCTTTGCTTCCTAGAGCCAACAAATCCACCTCACGGATATAAACCTTTCCCTGGTCGGCTTTTTCTATGGTTCCCAGAATTTGTAGCAAGGTTGATTTTCCGGCACCGGACTTACCAACCACGCTAACAATCTCTCCTTCTGACACTTGCATATCAATACCCGAAAGCACATGTACATTCCCAAAAGATTTCCGTATGTTTTCAGCTCTTAACATTTGCAATTTTTTCAAAGGGCAAAGATAGGCATTTGAGGTTAAGGGAAAACAGTTTGAATGATGGAAAGATTCCCTGAATTAGGGAATATATTGATGAACGTGAATCACCCGCTGATAGCGCTAAAGATGACGATATTTTGATACATTTGTGGGCGTTTAGCAAATTTCTCCCTTATGAACATTTATTTACAACTGGGCACAAGTATTGTTTTTTTCGCGCTCCTCGCCTACTCTATTGGCATTATCACGGAACAACGAATCGCCATTATCAGTCGGCGGGTTATCATTTTTCTGACTTTGGGAGTGCTTTTCGACATCACAGCCACCATATTTATGATTATAGGCTCAGATAAAGGCGGTTTTACATTGCATGGATTCATCGGCTATTCGTCACTTTTGGGCATGCTGCTCGACGCCACTTTTATGTGGATTCGCGTGGCGAAAGAAGGAATTAATGCACAAGTACCCCGCAGGTTGCATCTGTACTCCAGATACGCCTACATATGGTGGATATTGGCCTTTATCACAGGAGGACTATTGGTTCTTTTCAAGTAAATTGGTGAATTATGAGTATTATAAGTGCCCGAAGTCAAGGTTCGGAAGAACAAAAAAACAATCCCCTTCATGGCATCAAACTGGAAGAAATGCTGGAATTTATGGTGGCCAAATATGGTTGGGAATGGTTGGGAGAGCAAATAAACATCGGATGCTTCACCAACAATCCATCCATCAAATCGAGTTTGAAATTTTTGAGGAGGACGCCCTGGGCAAGAGGGAAATTTGAACGGTTGTATTTGGAAGAGGTGGAATACTAACCAAAAAGATTAGCCTGAAAACGGGGTATTATTTTCGGAGATATTTATCAACCATGCCCCCCTACACCACCCTATCCAACACCTCAACCAGCTTGTTGACTTCTTGCAACGAATTGTAATGCACCAGACTCACCCGAACCACACCATCATTTTCACTGAGGTTTAAGGCTTTTATCAATCGTCGGGCATAGAAATCACCCCAACGAATGCCCATATTTTCGGAATCCACCGTTACAGGAATCTCACTACTTTTTCGTTGGTTTAACACAAAAGAAATGGTGGGCACGCGCAATTTTCTGTCTGCTTTAGCTGTGCCTATCACCCGGATGTCGTTTCTGCTTGTCATCCAATCGATCAAGGGTTGGGCCAATTGTTCTTCATGCCCGGCAATAAGCGAAAAAACCTGCTCAAGTTGCTGAGGTAAACCGAGCGACTTGTCGCCGAAATGGTGCTCATAAACATCAGACAAATAGCTTAGTATACCTGTGCTTCCATAGGCAAGTTCAAAATTGACATTGCCGGGTTGCAGCTTGTAGGGAATATCGTGTTTTGCAATGAAATAGTGATTAATTCCCGGAAGCTTTTCCAGCAAACCGTGTTTTCCATATAACAGGGAGTAGTGGGGACCATACACTTTATACAGACTAAACACATAGAAATCAACATCCCAGTCCTGAACATCAATAGCCCTATGTGGCGCATATGCCACACCATCCACAAATACCATGGCATTTCGTTGGTGGATGATATGAGTAATTTCCTTCACAGGATTGATCATTCCAAGAATATTCGACACATGAGTGAAAGCCACCAACCTGGTTTTGGCAGTCATCAATTTTTCTAAATCTTTTAAATCAAGGGTAAAAGTTTCGGTGTTGGTTTTCCATACTTTCACCACGACACCTGATTTTTCCATTTCCATCCAGGGACCAACGTTGGCTTCGTGATCCATGTTGGTGACAATTACTTCGTCGCCGGGTTGAAAAAGCTGCACTATCGATCGGGACAGGTTCTGCACCAAGGCCGTGGCCGACGAGCCAAAAACAATTTCGGAAGGTTTTTGGGCGTGGATGGCTTGTGCCCACAGTTCTTGCGATTCTTTCACTCTTTTTCCCGATTCCTGAGAAACGGAATAGGAGGCACCCAATTGAACATTGGTATTGAAAAGGTAATCTTGTATTCGATGACCCACGTGCTTCGCTACCTGCGTACCTCCGGCGTTATCAAAAAAACCAAAGCCCCCGGACAATCCCGGAAATTGCTCCCGAATCCACGGGATGTCTAATTTTGTCATGATGCAACTATTTTAATGATGGCCTGACCGAACACGTGTCCGGCTACGCATGCAAAGGTCTAAATATATTACATCCATCCAAAATTAAATCATAAAGTCGTTGTCCACCTTTCATTTTTTTGTAATTTTCATCAATCAAAATAAAAATTTAACACACTCATATCCAAACAACAAACTTTAAGTTATGCTCGGACTCAGAACCACCATCTACCTCGTTGAAGACCTCACCAAGGCCAAAAACTGGTACGCACAAGCTTTTAATACCAACCCCTATTTCGACGAACCCTTCTATGTGGGGTTTAATATTGGCGGATACGAATTGGGACTGATGCCCAACGAAAACCCTGACATGGTAAAATCGGACAATGTCCTTAGCTATTGGGGTGTTGAACATATTGAGCACACCTACCAACGCCTCATCGAGTTGGGTGCCACCGAACACGAAGCTCCTCACAGTGTGGGCGATCCGCTGAAGGTGGCCAGTGTGCGCGACCCGTGGAACAACGTCATTGGTTTGATTTACAACCCGGTGTTTCAAATCGATTAATATCATACTTCCATGTCCGATATGCTGATAGAAGATCAATTATTCAAAGGAGTCGATTTTACAAAAAACAAACTTCCCGGAACCAAAATGGAGGGATGCCATTTTTTAAATTGTGTTTTTTCAGGAAGTAATTTGTCCGGAATAAAATTTGCCAACTGTACGTTTGAGAACTGCGACTTAAGCAATATAAAATCGCAAAGCGCTGCTTTTCAGGAGGTTGTTTTTAAAAACTGTAAGCTTTTGGGCGTGCAATTCAGTGAATGCAATACCTTTCTGCTGGCCATGGATTTTGACGTGTGTCAGCTCAACCTGGCTTCCTTTTTCAAGTTAAAGCTCAAAAACACACGGTTTAAAGACTGTCAATTGCAGGAATCAGATTTCGAGGAAGCCGATCTCACAGGTTCCGTTTTTCAAAACTGCGATTTGGCCGGAGCTATTTTCGACAATACAAATCTTAACAAAGTGGATTTCAGCACCTCCATTAACTATATCATCGACCCCACTGCCAACCGACTGAAGAAAGCCCGTTTTTCGCGGGATGGGCTCACCGGGTTGGTGGCTCACCTGGATATTGTAATCGAAAACTGAGATCCCCAACTGAAAAAAACGAAATATATGCAAATCATTGAAAACCTGAGAGAAGACCTTAGAAATCAGGCAGACGAAGCTACCAAAGAAAGTGCCCTTCGCTTTTTTAAGGAAGAAGTGCAGTTTTATGGCGTAAAAAATGCCGTAGTACACAAAATCAGTAAAAACTACACAAAGCAAATCAAAGAAATGCCCAAAGGTGAGGTGTTCAACCTTTGCGAAATACTCTGGCAATCAGGCATAATGGAAGAATCGCTGGTGGCATGCAATTGGTCGTACGCCATGCGCAAACACTTTGATGCTGGCGATATGCAGATATTTGAAAGTTGGATCGATTCGTATGTTACCAATTGGGCTTCGTGCGACACGTTTTGCAACCATACGGTGGGTGAACTCGTGGAAAAGTTTCCGGAATTGGTAAGTCAACTCAAAATCTGGGGGATTTCTCACAACCGATGGATGCGACGCGCAGCCGCTGTTTCGCTGATTGTTCCGGCCAAAAAAGGCCTGTTCATGACCGACATTTTCGACATCGCATACACCCTATTGCAAGACACCGACGACATGGTGCAAAAGGGCTATGGGTGGATGCTGAAAGTCACCTGTCAGCATCACGAAAAGGAAGTTTTTGATTTTGTGATGAAAAACAAAGCATTGATGCCCCGCACGGCTTTGAGGTATGCCATTGAGAAGATGCCGGTAGAGCTGAAACAGCAAGCCATGGAAAAATAGATTCGATTTTCTGCTTGCCAAAAGAGCGAAAATGCAATACCTTTACGGCAAAATTTATAAATACACTTGTATGGATACCAAAGAGTCTATTTTCAGCACCTTAAAAAATTCCGATACACCTTTAAAAGCAGGTGAAATAGCGGAACAAACCGGAATCGAAAAAAAAGAAGTGGATAAAGTGATTAAAATATTGGTAAAGGAAAGCAAGGTAAGTTCACCAAAAAGATGCTACTACCAGGCTGATTAATTATGTTTCGGCACCACCTAAATAAAGAAACGGGCATTCTGGAATTTTTCACGCAGAATCAGGCCACATTAGAAGGCATGTTGGAGGTGTTGGAATTTTTGAAAACCGACCGCGACTTGCCCCGAAACCTTCGCATATTGGAAGATGGCCGTGAAGCCATAGCGAGTTTTCCCATTCATGAGTTTGCCTCCATAAGCGAAAAACTGAAGGAAGTACTTGTTGAATATAATTCAATAAAACATGCAGTAATACATAAAACTCCGGTCAATACTGTGTACGCCATGATTTTCGGTCAGAAACACGCGCCACCAAACTACCGCATTGAAGTTTTTTCGACCAGAGAAGCGGCCTTGGCGTGGCTACTTACCTGACACCCTATCGTCCTTCCCATTCCCGATAAAATTGTTCCAAATACACCAACATAAACTGATGACGCTCGTGAGCCATTCTCTTGCCTGTTTCGGTGTTCATTCCGTCTTTCAACAAGAGTAGCTTTTCGTAAAAATGATTGATGGTGGTCGATTTCCCCTTTTTGTATTCCTCTTTGGTGAGATTTTCCCTTGGCGGTAAGGCAGGGTCGTACATCACATTTCCGGCATAACCGCCATAACTGAAAGTCCGGGCAATGCCGATGGCGCCCATGGCATCCAAACGGTCGGCGTCCTGCACCACATCCAGCTCCATGGTTCGTGGAACTTTTTTACCAAAGGAATTTTTAAATGAAATATCTCTGACGATGGCGACCACGTGCTCCACAACATCCGCTCCAACACCTTGCTTTTCGAGAAATGCATGTGACATCTCCTGCCCAATGGTTTCGTTTCCATGATGAAACTTAGCATCAGCGATGTCGTGTAATAGAGCAGCCAATTCAACTATCAACATGTTGGCATTTTCCTGTATACCAATGGTTTTGGAAAGATTCCAAACCCGATAAATATGCCACCAGTCGTGCCCGGCTTCTGCAGTTTCCAATTGAGTTTTTACAAAAATCACGGTATTGTCAATCAGCTTTTGATGGGAAGGGTTCATGGTACGCAGATTTAGTTTAGCACATTATTGCAATGGAAGTTAACCTCTTATTTAGAATCATTAAAATTATTTGGACAAAGTTACGGGTTTAAACCTGACGATTGTTTATTTTTGCACCTTCGTTGTACATAAAAAATACATCATGAATTACGATATAATAGTACTGGGAAGTGGTCCCGGAGGATATGTGGCAGCCATTCGTGCTTCACAATTGGGCATGAAAGTTGCCGTTGTTGAAAAAGCTGAAATTGGCGGAATTTGCCTCAACTGGGGATGTATCCCAACCAAGGCCCTGCTAAAAAGCGCACAGGTATTCAATTATGCCAGCCACGCTGCCGAATATGGGGTTTCCATTGGCGGTGATGTGGAAGCCAACCTGCCCGAAATGGTAAAACGCAGTCGTGGCGTTGCAGACGGCATGAGCAAAGGCGTTCAGTTTTTGTTCAAAAAGAACAAAATCGACCTCATCAACGGGTTTGGAAAAGTGATCCCCGGTAAAAAGGTGTCTGTTACCGATGCCGACAAAAAAGTAACAGAATACGAAGCCAAGCACATCATCATCGCCACCGGAGCCCGATCGCGTCAACTGCCCAACCTGCCTCAGGACGGCAAGAAAATCATCGGCTACCGCGAAGCCCTGGTTCTCGACAAAAAACCCAAATCCATGGTAGTGGTAGGTTCCGGAGCTATCGGCTCGGAGTTTGCCTACTTCTTCAACAGCATTGGCGTGGAAGTGACCCTGGTGGAATTTATGCCCAACATCGTTCCCCTGGAAGATGAGGAAGTAAGCAAAACCCTCGCCCGCGCCTTCAAAAAGGCAGGCATGAAAGTGATGGTGGGCTCTTCCGTTGAAAAAGTGGATACTTCCGGCAAAACCTGCAAGGTAACCATCAAAACCAAAAAGGGAACCGAAGAGGTGGAAGCCGACATCGTTCTTTCTGCCGTGGGCATCAGCACCAATATTGAAGGCATCGGACTGGAAGAAACCGGCATTAAAACCGAAAAAGGCAAAATTGAGGTGGACGATTTCTATCAAACCAATGTTCCCGGATATTACGCCATCGGAGATATCGTACACGGACCCGCATTGGCCCATGTGGCTTCACACGAAGGTATCACTTGCGTGGAAAAAATTGCAGGCATGCACGTGGAACCCATCGACTACGGCAACATTCCGGCCTGTACCTATACCAGTCCGGAGGTAGCCAGTGTGGGCATGACCGAGAAGCAAGCCAAGGAAGCCGGTTATGAGGTGAAGGTAGGAAAATTCCCCTTCTCCGCATCAGGAAAAGCCAGTGCTGCCGGTAAAAAAGACGGATTTGTAAAAGTGGTATTCGATGCCAAATACGGCGAATTCCTCGGTTGCCAGATGATTGGCGAAAACGTAACCGAAATGATTGCCGAAGTGGTAGCTGCACGTAAACTGGAAACCACCGGTCACGAAATCATCAAAACTGTACATCCTCACCCCACCATGTCGGAAGCCGTTATGGAAGCTGCTGCTGACGCTTATGGCGAAGTGATTCATTTATAAACAGATAACCAAATTTTTCAATAATCCCACTTTCTGCCGAGGGTGGGATTTTTTACATAATCAAGATGACTAAACACAAACTATTTACACCATACCAACTGGCCGACCTCAGTTTGCAAAACAGAATCGTGATGGCACCACTCACACGCGGTCGCGCGGCCAACCCGGACAACCGTGCCAACGAGCTCATTGCTGAATATTACCGACAGAGGGCCACCGCCGGGCTCCTCATCACTGAGGGGTCGCAAATTTCGCCCATGGCTGTTGGCTACCACAATACCCCCGGCATCTACACTCCTGCCCAAATTGAAGGATGGAAACATACCACGCGGGCGGTACATGCCGAAGGAGGTAAGATTTTCATTCAACTTTGGCATGTGGGTCGAATGTCGCATCCCGACTACCTCGGTGGCAACCTACCCCTGGCACCATCCGCCATCAATCCTGAAGTAATTGTGCGCACCCCTACCGGAAAAAAGAAGTCGGTTACGCCCAAAGAAATGACCAAAAAAGAAATTCAAGAGGTGATTGACAACTTTGCCCAGGCCGCTGCCAACGCCATGGAAGCCGGTTTCGACGGAGTGGAAATTCATTCATCCAACGGCTACCTGCTCCATCAGTTTTTTGCCCCCGACACCAACAAACGGACGGATGAATATGGTGGCAGCATGGAAAACCGCACCCGCATCATGTTTGAGGTGTTGGATGCCATGAAAAAGGTGATTCCTGAAAACAGAATCGGACTACGGCTCAATCCCTCGGCCCATCAGGTTCAGGGCATGCATATCCTGCCCGACACGTTGCCCACTTTCGACTACCTCATCAATAAACTAAACGACTACGAGTTGGCTTACCTGCATCTTTCAGAGCCCTTTACCGATGTGTCGGAAGTGCCCCATGCCGAACCCAACATTGCCCGGCGTTACCGCCCGGTTTACAAGGGAACATTGATGATCAACCGAGGTTTTACCACAACAACTGCCAAAGAAGTGCTCGATCAGGATCTGGCCGATTTGGTAGCCTTTGGAGTACCATTTATTGCCAATCCCGACCTGGTGTACCGAATGGAAAACGATCTGCCACTGGCAAAAGCCGACCCCTTGTTGTACTACACTCCTTCCGAAAAGGGTTATACTGATTATCCCGGAGTTTCTAAAGTATAACGTGCCTTAAGTTGGGAGCAGTTCGTAAATTAACTCATTGAACCTGAAAATTTAAATTCATCCGCTTCAAGCGTGGACGCTTGAAGTTGGCTATTTTTTAGTCTGATGTATTTTTGAAATTTCAAATCATTGATGTACGGTTAAGAATATATATTCGTCCCTACGGGACTTTTTAGAGACCTTAATTTGCTTTCTACCAACATCTTGTCCCTACGGGACAGCCCCGTTAGGGGCTAAATATGGGTAGAATACGAAACAACCCCCACTATTGTGAAGTCCCGTAGGGACGATATATCAAGCCCCATCCGCTTCAAGCGTCCACGCTTGAAGTTGGCTATTTTTTAGTCTGGTGTATTTTTGAAATTTCAAATAAATAAACTTTTCCCTACTTTAGCCGTTCCAACAACAACTGCCATGCTCGAAACACTTCTTCAAGATTTTATCGTACTCTGGGTGGTAATCGATCCCATTGGGTCGGTACCCGTGTTTATTTCCCACACCACCAAACTTTCCGCCAAACAGAAAAAAGAAACCGCCTGGAAAGCAGCGGTGACGGCCTTTTTTATCCTGTTGTTTTTTCTTTCTTTGGGTCAGATTATACTGGAAGCCATGGAGATACCCCTCGAATCCTTTCAAATTGCCGGAGGTTTGGTGTTGCTTTATTTTGCCTTCACCATGATTTTTGGCGAAAGCAAACCGGAGAGCGAAATGGACATGCTTGACAAAAAAGTAGATGTGGCTATTTTCCCACTGGCAGTGCCTTCGCTGGCGAGTCCCGGAGCGATGATGGCTGTGGTGTTGCTTACCGACAATTCCACTTTCAGCCTCGTGGAACAACTCAAAACGGTGGGCATCATGTTTTTGGTGATTCTCATCTCCTATGTACTGCTCAGGATGGCGGGAAAAATTCAGCAACTTATTGGCAACTCGGGAGCAGCCATTGTTAGTCGTGTAATGGGATTGATTTTGGCCAGCGTGGCGCTAAACAGCATCCTTGACGGAATAAAAATCTATTTTGGGATTTAACCCCTACATGCTCAACCGGTAAGAGAGCTTGATGAGAAAAATATTGGTTGGGTTGACCTTGATCAGGTTATCCAGGTGATCGGTGAGGGTAAAATCACCTCCGGGGGTGTCGCCCGTACGTCCTTGCGACCAAACCAAATAAGCCGACGAACCGGGGATATACTCCCAACGGATCACAAAATTAGACCGGAACTCGAAAAAGCTGAAATCGGGATTTTCAAAGGTGTAATCAACAGTGCCCGTGGCATCCAGAATGGAATACATATCTGATTCAGAGTCGTATTCAATTTCATCCGGTGTAAATTCATGAAACTGCTTTTTAACGTCAAAATTACCGGCATCCACCACCGTTTTAAAGTGGCTGTAATCGCCCGAGAATACGAAGGGTTGACCCCAATATTGGATGGTCAGATCAGGTGTGATGCTGTAATCGATGCGGATGTCGGCACTGGCGATATTGCGCACCATGGAAGCCTCCAGATAGTTGGTGCGTCCATTGGCTTCGATGGTTTCCACATACATGGCATAGCGATTGTTGTAGTTATATCCGGGCTCCAAAGAAACCTGTAACGCATTGTTTACCTGATAATTAATTTCCAACCCAACATTGTACCAATTACCATAATCCTGCTCAGAGAAACCCACTGATGCATTGGGTTCGAACACCAATTTTTTTCTGTCGTCGGAGTCCACCGCCAACCAGAAGCTCCAGTTACCGGGAGTCATCAGTGCCGGACCTCCTCGTAAAGCAGGTCTGTCCACATCAAATCCGCCATAACTAACTCCAGTGCCCACACGCCAATAGTTTTTGAATCGGGTGTTGGCGTTAACACTGAGTCCCCAATACAAAAATCGTCCTGAAAAATCCCAGCCTGCCCATTCTTCAATGCCGTAGCTCATGGTTCGGAAGATACTGAAAGGCTCCCAAATTTCGTAACCCAGCCAGGAAGCCTGCGTGATGAAGTCGGCACGTCGCAGAAACCCTTGGTCATTGAACTCAACACCAGGTGAAAGCATGGTTACCCTTTCGCCAAAACGCCAGTGGCCACCTCCAATTTTCCCTCCTTCGATATTGGCTCCCCATCCCGATAATACGGTTAGGCTAGAGTCCAACCGATTGTGCCCCACATCCGGTCGTTGGTAATAGCGTTGGGGGTTGGTTTGCAGTTCGAGGATGGACTCCTTGCTGCCTTGCACCTTGGATGCCAGAGCCTTTGCCCTGAAATAGTAATCTTTTTCTTTCCAGTATTGGGCAAAATCAACGCCCCCGGTGTAGGCAGCATCCGGCAAAAAATTCAGCGAGGTGTCATTGATAAATCTGTTGGTGGCGGTAATCATTCCTCCAATGGTGGTCATGCCTTTGTTGATATCCTTTTGCACACGGGCGTTGAAATAGTTTGTCATGGGCTCGACGGCTTCCTTTTGACGTATTCCTGAAGAATCGATCTGGGCATGCTCGATGTTGGTAACGCTTTCCATTACGCCAATCGACCATCCGTTGCGGGTTTTACCAGAAAGTTTAAACGCTCCCAGAATACGGGTAAATTCGGGAACACGCATGTACTCATCATCAGGGATATCCGGATACAAATGCGGACGACGCCCAACCCTTCGTGAATAAAATAATTTGTCGGCACCTGTTGGACCATGGCCGTTGGAAACCGAGAAGTTGAAAATATTACTTCCCTCCACAAAAAAAGGACGTTTTTCCTGAAAATAGGATTCGAAGGCCGAAAGGTTAACCTCTGAGGGATCAGCCTCCACCTGACCGAAATCAGGGTTGATGGTAAAATTGAGGGTGAGGTCGTTGGTAATAGCAATTTTCCCATCCAGACCCGCGTTGTAATCCCAACGGGTTCCTGTTTGAAAAGGATTACCTTCTTCCTTATCACTTTTGGTAAGTCCACCCATGATGTAGGGAACAAGTTCCACCTCTTTTTTGGGTTTGATATTGGAAACACCCTCCATCACACCCCACATACCCACCCATGAGGAGCTTTCGTTGGGAACCATTTGCCAAACCAAAAATTCGTCGTTGTAAAAAATCTGCCGCAACACCTCCAACCCCCACACCAGGTCGGTTTGGGTATTGGAAAACCTCAATTGGGATAGGGGTATTTTCATTTCGGCCACCCAACCTGAGTCCATCGCTCCCACATGCACATACCACACAGGATCCCAAGTATCATCAGAGTTAACATCATTGGTTACTATTAAATCATTTTTTACACCGGCTGCTGAAACCCCAAACATAAACCCCGTCATATCATCGTTATAGCTATCAAAAGCAATACCTACCCAGTCACCTTCAAAACTGTCACGTCGCCCCAAACGCTTTTCTATCAAATTTACATTATCATAGAATACTTTGATGGCCACATACAAGTTGTCATTGTCGTAAAGCACCTTAAACAAGGTGTTTTGCGAGGGTTTCTCAAACTCATAGGGTTCTTTTTGGGTAAAATCGCCCGACCAAGCCACCTGACTCCATACCGATTCGTTGATACTACCATCGATGTCGGGGGGCAAGCCATTAAGCCGTTGGGTGGTATATACCCGCTTTTCCTGGGCATGAATCAACACAGATGCCAAAACAATGAAAATGAGGATGATATATCGGTTAGGCTTCGTCATATTTCCGTAAGAGAGCAAAAATAATGATTTATCCACCCCTTTGTTATCAAAATCTGCTTTTGGTTTGGTAAAAAGTCTTATTTTTACTCTACCTAAATTACTATTACAAACAACCACTGCTGCCCCGATCATTCATTGATAATTTTAATTCCATTTATATGAAAAACACTGTAATTCTTTTTGTCTTGCTTTTATCGGCGATGGCTGTCAGGGCTCAATCCGACATCATCTATACTACTGCCGGCGATACCATTAAGAAATGTCGTATCACGGAAGTTTCAAAGGGCAACATGGTACATTACACCAAGAAGTTCAAGGACTACAAGGTGGAAGCTTATGCCATAGATCGCAATGGCAAGTACATGGCCATCAATACCCTTGCCATGGATCCCACAGCGCCCCTCACCGAAGGTAAAGGACTTTACCGTGGTCACGATTACGACTACTACGAAAACATCTTTATCAAGTCGATGTCCACCAAACGAACAGGAATTCTACTCACCTTTTTGGGCGCCACTACCTGCGTTGCCGGGGCTCTGACTCTGCAGCGTAACCCCAATGAAGTCGCCGGAGCCATGCTGTTTATCGGTGGAGGTTTCATGGCAGATGGAGGCATTGCCCTGTGGATATATGGCGGCATTAAATCCAACAACAACCGACGCGCCATGCAAGAATGCAAACGTGGCCTCAACCTGACCCTGGGACCAACAAGCGATGGGTTTGGATTGAGGTTGGGGGTGAATTAGGGGAGATATAAAAAAGCTGTTTGCAAAACTGCCTGTAAGCCCAAAAACAATCAGCAACTTGAGTGTGATTTTGGATATAAGCAAAATATTTTTTAAGATTTTTACGGTTAACCATAAATATTCATACCTAATTTTTATGGTTAACCGTAAATTTTTGCCATAAATAGAATAATCAAGCAAGCAATATTTTTTTCAGAGGGGTTTATTTGTAGCCGATTTCTATTTGGCTAAAAATGATGCCGAGCAAGAGACAAATCTTCGTCCTGCGGTGGATTGTATCCCGGCAGGTGAGGGTTATACCAACTATAAATTGAAGTTAGCACTACGCTGTTTATGTATAATGCCGATATAGAATTGAAGAGGTTTCAGGAGCGAAGCGAACATAAAGCTCATTTCAATTCATAATCGGCATTAGTTTTAGAAAAGATACAATGAAGAATGTTTGACTCCGCAAAAAATGAGTTGGTTCTTAAAGCACTTTTCCTGCCACCTTTGCCTGAGCATCCATATAACGACCGATTGTGAACCCAACAACCATTCCGATGCTCAACCCCAAAGATATACCCAAAGATCGCTCCCAACTCGACAAAAACACAATCCCAAAAAGAATTCCAAAGGTCATTCCTAAACCTCCATAGAGCTTGCTATAATACCCTTTGGAAGTCAGTGAAAATGTATCCTTTAGGTATTTCTCAAATTTGCTTAATGCTTTTCTAAAGTATTTATTTCTGTTCTCAGGATTTGAGTTACTTTTTAAAGTATCTAATTCTGCTTCAATGGATTGGATTTCTTCTTTG
The DNA here is from genome assembly GCA_963676875.1 of Bacteroidales bacterium. GTDB lineage: Bacteria > Bacteroidota > Bacteroidia > Bacteroidales > F082 > UBA6244. Next base: position 3,614,499 of record OY781436.1, on the reverse strand, counting down.
GCAAACTCTCTGGTATGCAATTCAGATAAAATATGAATGAATTTCTCGTAAACCTTTATTTCAGATTTATTGGTTGTTTCGGTTTTTAAACTTTTAAAAAAGTTAATGGCTTCTTGTAGTGACATAGTAGTTAAGTTTTAGTTGGTTAGTGGCTGAAAGCAATAATTATTACATGTCGAGCTTGTTTTTTTTGAATAAAATCTCCGGGAACAAGTATACGACTCTCTATCAGAGGGGTTTAACTGTTTAAACTTTCAATATCAGTCATTAACTCTTCCAGTTTTTTGAATACACGACCATAAACAAGGTTCATATCCCAGAGGTAAATCCTGCCGCCAAAAAATGCCAATAAAGCTAAAATACATGCTACAATAGCAATTCCTATCAGTGGAATTCCAAATATGAGGTAAATATCAGGAAAACCGATTAGCAACTCTTGCACAAGTCTTTCTCCCAAAGGAATGCCCTCTGCATCTTTAAACCAAAAGCCTATAATAATTGACATGAATATAATGGGGTATAAAAAGGTAGATATCCGCTTGTTGATAGCCACCTGCTTTTCTATCCATTGGTTAAATGACTTGAGATATTCATAACTGCTTTTCCCCTTATCTATTTTCTCTAAACCATTCAACAATCTCCTATTGATAATAACAAGCACAGCAAGTGCGATGAAAAATATAATACCCATTAAGGGTATTCCAACAAAATAGGATACAATTAAAAAGATGAATGAGAAGACAACGATGGCTATCAAATTTATCCTAAACATCCTTTTAAATTTATCAATGATATGAATTGATTTTTGGTTGTAGAGGTTGTTTATTTTGGGGGCAACCAAGGCGTCATTTTTCAAAAAACCCTCTTTCCATATATTTTCAATTGATTTTTCCATCCAAACTATTTTTTAATTTTAGCTTAATCCTGTTAACCCGGACACCAATATTATTGGCATTCGTTCCGATAATTTCAGCGATTTCCTGATAGGGTTTTTCTTCTAAATAAAGCATGATAATGGCCCGGTCTATTTCGGGTAGTTCTCTAATAGCAGTATACAGCAGATTTAGAGATTCATCTGAAAACGCATGATTTTCTTCAGTTTCTTCAACTGACAAAGAGTCTGATACAAAATCCTGAACATTATTTTTCTTCTTCTTGAGTAAAGTAAGGCAAACATTTAACGTAATCCGATAGACCCAGGTACTCCATTCCGATTCCTCACGAAAGTTGTCTTTACTCCTCCAAATTTGCAAACATACCTCCTGATAATAATCTTCAAAATCCTCTTGTGAATTGGTATAAGCCCGACACAACTTGATGATGATTCCGGAAAAAGGCAGAATATACGTCGTATAAAAATCGCTACTCAAATGGTTTTTTATTTGTTAGTGGTAAAAATCGTAAAACATTACACCCGATTAGGTGATTTATGTAAAACAGCGGGCAGTTTGTCATTCGTCAATCTCCAACGAGGCTGACAACAGACAAATAAACAGTTGTAGATCAATACATAACGAGCTTTAAAAACACAGTGTTATGACTAATCGTTTTTCTTCACAATTTTCACCACACGATTATAGAAAATTTCGGCTAAATTCCAGTCGTATCCGTCAAAATTGGTTGTATTGTTGAATTGAATAATAACCGCATCGATGTCTTTGTGGTATTTGGCAATGCTTTGGTAGCCAACAAGCAAACCTGTGTGTTCGTACACGTAAACGGAGGAATAGATTTCCTGTTCCCCCTCATCGAACACTGAGCCATCGTTTAAGGCACGTAAGAATTTTCCCACATCTTCGGCAGTAGCCAACATTAAACCCGTGTTTTCATACTTAAAATCCTCATCAACACCAACATAATAGCCACTCATCACATCATCCATATCCACCTCCTCAAGGGAGCCGAAAGTATGCTTAAGCCCAAGTGGGTTTAAAATCCTCTCCTTTATAAACTGCTGATGGGGATAGCCCAACGTACGGTCAATGAGGTCTTCAATCAACATATAATTGGTGTTTGAATAGCCATAATCTTCACCGGGTTTAAAGTCGGCAGGCAAATCCAGGGCATATTCAAGGGTTTCTTGTCGGTTTTTGGGCGGTTTTATCCAAAAATCGGGATGATCGATGAAGTTGGGGATGCCACTCCGGTGTTGCAGCATCATGCGCAGGGTTATTTTGTCAGCATATTCAATTCTTGAAGCAAGCTCCGGAAAGTAATAAGCCAGGGTACTATCCAGCGACAAACGTCCTTCTTTCACCAACTTGGTTGTGGCAACGGCAATATATAATTTGGTTATGCTGGCAATCTTGAATAAGGCTTGCGGGTAGGCAGGGATCTTGTTTTTTCGGTCGTGCCAGCCTGCGGCATAAAACTCCGGTGGCTTCCCGGCCTGGTCTACATATACAATCATGCCATCAAACCCGTAACCAATGGCTTCATTTAGTTGTTCCTGAACGGTATTTGGCAACGGCATGATCCATGCCTTTACCAATATCCATGGCACAAACCACAAAGAGGCTATGCTCGCCATAATAAATATTATTCTAAGTATTTGTTTTATCTTTTTTTTTGACATCTGATCTTTTGTTTTAATTGGGGGTCTTTTTTCTAAATTACCTATATCTATCTGACAAATATATCATTTTATGTCGGCATTTATCAACTGATGCTTACCCAAAGGGTGATCCAATAACATGAAAAGTAATATCAAAAGCTATATGTGATGCAATAGCTATCAGCAATCCGCGTTTCCAGAAAATCCATCCGAATGTTGAGCCTGTAATTAGATTTCCAATCATGGTTACTCGATGGCAGATGTTATTTCAAAATACATGTCCGGAAACGAATCGAACGAAAACTTCAACCTTTCCTTAAATTCAGCATGGTTGAGGGCTTGGCCTTCCCATGGGTCGGCTGTATCGAGGTGAATGGTGTATGCAGGATGAACAAATTGGTCAACCATGTGAAAACTCTTGTTATTCCAGATTTCGGTCATAAATTGCAGTAAAAACATCTTTTTATTCATGGGGCGTATTATTAATAACAACCGAATGTTAATGACCTATGGTTTAAGTTATTTAACATACTATCTCAACAGACCAACTTCGGTGAAGGTTTAATTTTCCTGAGGTATATTCCATTCAATATCAAACCTTTCCCTTAAATACGGGCTCAGTTGACCCAATCCAATTTTTGCCCTCCGTTGATCCACATGGGTCGGATCGGCGATGGGGTAAGGTACACGCATCAGGTTTTCCAACTTAATTTGCGTTCCATAGAGTTGTTCTTTTCCTTCTTCAACCAGTAGCCTATCCTTCATTTTGGCATAGCGCAAAGGCTGGGCTTCCCCTTTGTTAAATGCTTCTTCCAGCATGGGAAAATACCTGACCCTGAGCTCAAAGGACGCATGATTGATAATAAGGGCCGCACCTGCAGCGGCATATTCGGTGACCTCGGAAGTTGTGGGCCAACCATATTGATCCAGGAGTTGGGTTAAATTTATTATGTTTTCCTTTTTGTTTTCTTCTTCCATGGCAAGCACAGGAAAGATGGCCGGTGTACTGAAGTAACCTCCGTTTTGGATGTATTTAGCTCTTTCAATATTCCCTGCATACATAAAACCCTGATCTTTTATAATCATTCGAAAAAGCGCTCTGGCGAAGGGCTCGTTTTTTATGGCTCCATTTTTTGCCTCATACTTTTTGATTTGGTCATCTTCAATTTTTTCCCATCTGGGATCTTCTATAAGACTCAAAAAATCAGGATCATATAGGGGTTTTAGGCTTGAATCGCCGGCAAGTGCTTGGTTCAAAAAGAAAAAAGAAGTATCTCGCATTGGCGATGACCACATGAGTGCAGTAGTTGAAGCTATCCTGTATGAAAGCTCTCCCGAAGGTTGCTGCGCCATCGCTTCCGCATATTCCATCAATGCAGGCATGAGAAGCCCATCATTTTTCAAACTATCTCCTTTGCTTATTTGATCTTGTCCAAATGCGATCTGCGCAAAGACTATCGCTAATAAAAGTGCGGTTATTTTTTTCATGATTTATGGAGTTTAAAATTATTTGTTGAATTTACTCAAGTCGCTTTAGTTTCTCTGCTGCCCAGTTATTTTCCGGTTTTAATACAAGTGATTTATTGTAATACTTCACGGCAGAATCCGGTTCTCCACTTTTACTGTATCCCTCAGCCAAATAGTTGAATGCCTGCCACGAATCCGGATGGATTTCAACATTCAGCGCAAATATTTTTATAGCATCTTCTTTACGTCCGGCATCCAAAAATGTATATCCTTTATCCCTTAAAAAGGCATTGCTCAAAGGATGATTATCCATATTTTGCGCCTTCTTCTCCCGGTATTGGGCAATGGCGGCATCTACCCCTTGTTGGAGAATGGTCTGATGAAACCCATGATATCGAATGCAATCGGCTACGTGACTTAAATCATTGGCGCCAAACAATTCGTTTGAATTTCCGCAATGGACGATGATGACCTCTTCGTTTGGAATAACGTAAATGCTTTGACCCAAATTGCCATTTGCGAAAAACTCGAAAGTAGCGTCGCAATTGGCCCTGCCCCACCACTGATATGTGTAGTAAGTTCTTTCACAACCACTTCCGAACCAATCAGGGTAATAGGTACGTGGGACGGATGTATGCTCCCGCGAAGAGGCCTCCACCCAGTTTTCTGATACAATTTGATCCCCATTCCAGTTTCCTTGATTCAAATACAAACGACCAAACCTTGCAAAGTCCACAGCCCTGGCTATCAGTCTGCTGGGCATATATTCAAATCCGGATTTTTTACTGTCAACAGAAAACAACGCATCGTATTCCATGATCTTCGACCACAATTTTTCTTCCAGGTATTGGGAAACAGTAACATGAGTAGCACGCTCCAGGATAAGCCCGAGATAACTGGTGTTGTAGTTGCAATATTGAAAATTTTTACCGGGATCCGATGCAATACCGACATCTTCCAGCAAGAGTTTGCGGACTTGGTCGTGGTAATATCCCACAGCCTCATCATGCCATGGGAGATGAACAGAGGTCCCCGGGAAATAGACTTCAACGTACTTTAATCCCGATCGCATTTCGAGCAGATCTTTAATGGTGATTTTTCCGAATCGCGCATCACGTGCCAATAATTCAGGAATATACTGCGTCATGGGGTCATTCACGCTTTTGATCAAGCCATCATCTATGGCAGCACCAATCAAAAACGAAATAAAGGACTTGGCCATCGACTGAGAATGAAAGTAGGAATCCCTCGAAAAGCCATTGAAATATTTTTCATACAAGATGGTGTCCCTGCGAATAAACAACAAGGCGGTTGTTTTGGATTTTTTTGCCCAATCATCAAAACTATCACACCCCGTTTGCATGATTTTGTCAGAAAACAATGCTTCTACGTAAGCTTCATCCGGGTGGCTTACAAACTTAAAAGTGTCGTCCGAACTCTTGATTACACGATTTTCAAAATATTGGTAATCGTACACATCTGCCACATTCATGGTTATCAGACGGTAAACATACACTGGCGAATACTTTACCGATAGGAAAAGCAAACACAAAAGGACACCTGCTACCGGCAAAAACGCGAAGATTTTAAGGACTTTTTTCATCACTTTATCACTTGGTTATATGATTTTGCGTCTTTTTCAATCCATAATATATGAGCCAAAAGGCCAATACCATTTCTCCCGCGGCCATGGGCAAAGCCAGGATGTTTTCGGCAGAACCAATGAGGTGTTGTCCGATAAGTTCCAATTGTTTTGCTGTATGAATCAGCACATAACACACCCCGGCAAAGTAAAGCAGATATGCCAGAAAATTGGGAACAGTTGTTGATTTCATGGCAAGATATCCCAACCCCATCAGGTGAAATCCAAAAATGATTAATCCGGCAGACCATATTTTCTCAAAAGAGGCAAAATGCACCTGGATGGCTAGACCGGTGTTTTCGCCATTCAACAAAGGAAGAACCCCAGCCAACTTGAAGATGGCCACACCCAGGACGAGGGTATAGATTATTCTGACCATCGCCGTGAGACCCGAAATAAACCGGTTGCTCTCGCGGAAGAAATAATACAAAGTCGCCGATACAATCAAATCAGTGACGAAGATGAGCATCCAGGCAGCCAAGCCTGCTTTGAAAAGCGATTTTTGCGCGAGGAGTTTGCTTTGCAGGAGGTCTGCTGATGTATCAACGAATTCGGTATATACGTAACCATAGGCAAAACCGGCGGCAACGGCCATGATAATGAGTGAAATTCCGGCAATAAGTCCTGCATTTTTTTCTTTCTTAGTCATGATTTTACGTTAAGTGATCATTAAGATGGGACAAAAGTATATCCATCCTCCGGGGCAATTGTTTTGAATGATCAAAAGGGTGTACAGAATTATAATTCTGCACAAATCAGGAAACCTTTCGCAGAAAACCGGAAAACTCTATTCCTGTTGTTTCAGGAATTGCTTAGGTGTTAAGCCGGTTTCTTTCTTGAAATAATTGTTGAAAACCGTTTTTGAGTTGAAACCACTTTCGTAGGCTAACCCTTCAATGGTAAGGTGAGCATTATCAGGGTTTTTTGAGATGGTTTTAAAGGTTTCGATTCTGTAGTGGTTGATGAACTCGTTAAAATTTTTTCCGATGCTGTTATTGAGCAACCACGATAGGTTATTGGGGTGGATTTCAATTTCTTCGGCGAGCCGACGCAACGACAGGTTGGGGTTTAGATAGGGTTTGTTTTCCGAAAGGTGCGCCAATAATTTCTTGGAATAGGCAGCCGTTGAGGCGGCATCCAACAACGAATTCTTTTGCTCGGCAACTTCTTCCACCTCATCGGTGCGATAAATGGTTTTCAAGAACTTATCATACCTGTTGTCGGTTCGCAAGGCACCCGCCAATGGGTCGGTGTACCTCAGCAACAAAAGCGAGGATTTGTTTTCGATAGCCCGCGCCACCCAGTCAAAAGCCCTATCAGCATCTCCGCTAACGGCATACATCAAAAATAGATACGAATCCGCCGTGAAGCCATTTAGGCCTTTCGCCTGTTCCTGCAATTTTTTTAAATATCGGGATGCGTTGAGGCGATCTTTTTTCAATGCATAAGCCAACGCAATGGCACCTGTTTTTTCGCCCGTTATTACCACATCCTCGGGAATGGAATGATAATATTGGATCGCCTCATCATAGCGACCCAGCATCAAAAGGCACAATACCTTTATTGAATGAGCAGGTATGTTTTTAGGGTTGGCAACCAAGCAGTTATCGAGCATCTCAAGCGATTTGGCGTAATCGTGAACCATGTATTGATGGTAGGCCCTGAAAAAATGCGTTTCCTCCGAAAGCGGGTTGATGCTCAACGCAATATCCAGATGCTCCTGCGATTTTTGTTTGTGTCCGGCAATGATATACAAAAACGAAATAAATTGCTGAGCTTCAGCATCGTTGGGGTTAATTGCAATGGCCTTTTTCATTTCGTTCAACGATTTATTATAATCGCTTTCAACAAAAAATGCCTGATTGGAAAGCTGATAATGAACACCGGACGACCGATTATTTAATTTGATAGCCCGATGGGTGTGTTGAGTGGTTTTTGCCCAGGCCTCCTCAAACGACATAAATCCGGTGGTACCCAAAAAACTATAACAGTCGGCCAACCCTAAATATGCATCTGAATAACCGGGATCCAGTTCGAGCGCCTTTTGGTAAAGAGAAAGTGCCATTGTCGCATCCTGAGGATTCCATTTGTTTCGTATGTACTTGGCTTTGAGGGCATATTCGTAGGAAGTAAAACTATCGGTCTGCCGATCCACCAAGTGTTCGCTAATGTCGAAATGACCGTACTGCTCCCTGAGTTTTTCGGCAATGTGCAGACTAATCTCATCTTGAATTTCAAAGATATTTTCCAGCTTTCTGTCCCAGGTTTCCGACCAAAAATGAAAATCCTCTTCTGCGTGAATTAACTGAGCTGTAATTCTGATGGTTTGTGCCGACAAACGAACGCTACCCTCCAAAATAGCTGCCACATTGAGATCCTTGGCTATTCGGGTTACGGGGATATTTTTGCCTTTATAGAAAAAAGATGAGGTGCGGGAGGTAACTTTTAGGTGCTTTATTTTAGCCAGCGCATTGATAATCTCTTCGGTGATGCCGTCGCTAAAATACTCAAGGTCTGCGCTTCCACTAATGTTGGCAAAGGGCAAAACGGCAATCGTTTTATTTGTATCACTCGGCATTTGCTATGAATAAACTTTTCCGGTAGATAAATTAGTAAATAATAGGCAGCTAAATTAATGGAATAATTTCAGTTTAAAATATGATAAAGTGTTTAATGGTGGAAGGTTGGCTACATGAAATCCAAAGATTGTCCGAAAAACTATCACAACTATCTAATATTGTTGGGCTCAATAATCATGACCAATTCCTTTTCGAATGATACCTCATCCGGTATATGCTGAAAGCAGGGAAAACAAAATCCTTTGGATGGATTCGCCTCGGCGTGGATGATTTGACCTTTTTCAGATTCAGACAAACATGATTGAAGTAGGAAAAGGATGATAAATAGCCATGCTGTCATTCTTACTGTTTCTGTTTGAAACTTCATTGTAAATTTGTTATGACTTTTTGCCAACACTCTTTTTAGGTAGTTCGAAAATAATTTGGTCATGAAATGGGTCTATCGTAAACACATATTTTTTAAGAAAATCGGGGCCAATATCCCCGGCAGACCCAAGACCGTAATACCAATTACCCAGTACAAAATCGGTGATAAAACCACCTTTTATTGTATCTGTAATTTTGCCAATTTCAATGATGCAGTCAACCTTTTCAACCTGGAAATCCTTCCCTCTCCACTGAATGGTACTTTGATAACTTTCTAAACCCAATGCCTGAGCCGAAAATTTATTGAAATTAACCTCTCTAGATCCTGTTTCCATCATCATCATCACTTCCTTGCCATTCACTTTGCATGGAATATACATCCAACCATTGCGCAGCTGATATGGGATAAGCTCGATTTTATCCCTATTCTGTGTTATGTATTGATCGATATTTTTGTGACTGCGAAGAAAAACCTGCTTATTTACAGGGTCTATTTGCAATGCATAATCTCTAAAAGCAAAAGGCGAAGCGCATCCATCGGCTTTGGAGAATTGACCATCAAAATAACCGAACAAAAAGTTGTGATATCCGGGCTGACTCAGGTTGGCAGTTTTATAGTACAGATCTCGTGGTGAATCCATGTAATTGTATTGAATTCCGTTTTTAACCACCATCACATCTTCACCCGCAATACTTTTCCCCTTCAGTAAATCATGAATAGTCATGAGGCCATAGCCGGTGCCGGTGTCAATCTCAATTTTTACCGAATCTCCTTTTTCGTCCAGCAGGTAAAACCCCATCCCACTTCCACACCATGAAAAAGGAAGTTCAATAACATCCTGATTTGGTGATGAAGGAGTCTGGTGGGCTAACAGCTTTAGAATTTCTCGGTATTTTGACTGATGAAATTTCCCCACCATATTTTCTAATGTATCAAGATAATGCAATGCCAGTTGATGATCGCGGTCCCAAGCATGATAATAAAGAGCTAAATATGGCGCAAAGCTGAACAATGACTTTTTTGAGACCGAAGATGCTGTTTTTTGGCAATACTCAAAGTCGCCCGAATCAAGACGATTCAACCATTCACAATATATTAATTCCGAGTTTCGTGGGTATTTCGACTCGAATTCGTCATGTAAACTATCATAGGCATTTGATCCAATAAAAAGGCTATGCTTTAGCTTCAGCAATGATTTCTGTTCGTCAGCGCCCACCCGGATCAAGTTTTTTACGTAAGTAATGTACTTTTCATTTCCTGAAATCAAATAAATCTCAGCTTTTAAATACAGCATTTCACGATCTAATGAGTCGCTTTTCTCCTGAAAGTTGAGTTGTTGTAAGGCTTTAGAAAACTTCATAATAGCTATGTTTTCTCTAGCCAATTTTAAGAGAGAATCAGTGGACGCATTTTGGCCGTATACTGATATACATCCTAGTATGCAGAAAATTGTGATGAATGATTTTTTCATTTTTTAACGAGTCTATTAATAAATCAATATGGAAGAAATAATAACTAATAGTCCGAACACACCCACTGTGATGTCAATCCAAACAATTCCCCCCCTCTTTCTCAGTCAGCATTCCGTCCACCCATTTCTGAAATTTTTTATAATCAACAATGAATAGGAGCGCTTTGATGGCTGTAAGTGAGAAAATAATGGTGATAACCAAAAAATAAGCCACATCGGTGGTTATTTCTTTATACCATGTAAATGCTACCAACAGCAACCCAATAATTGCCACAGGCACAATCCATTTGGGGCGTTTTTTTGAATACGCTTTGGCAATAAATTTATTTTCATCCCAAGGGAGCAGGTGCATGTAAAATGGTTTTAACATGGCTACCAAACCAAAAGCAATTCCCAAAAATTTGAAGTAATTCATGTTCACCGAATTTTTAAATTATTTTTTAATCAATATTGTACTTAATATCAACAATTTCCAAATCCAGCCATGTCCAATCACCTTGGTCAAGTTTCCAGGTTGCGGTCATTTTCACGGGGATTTTTATGTTGTTTAATACTGCGTGTTCGGTAACGTTAATCACCCATTCATAACGTACTGCTTCGGGCTCGTTTCCTTTATACCGAAGGGCGCTGTACCGAACAAAATCGCCTTTTTTGTTGAAATAGAAAATTCCGGACCCCTTCGTTCCCTTGTAAGCCATGGTGGCTTTGGCTGTGTAGGCATCAATGGCTTCCCAGGTGATGTATGGACTTATTGCTGCCGATGGAAACCAAACAATTTCGCCCAAAAAACGCTGAATTGTTCCTTCATTCATTTTAGGTCCTTTTTCGTTGACCACATCAATGGCAGAGAACATTTTAATGAGCATTTCCCCTTTTCCATCCACAAACATGTCGCGTCCAACGATTTGAATAAATGGGGGCATTTTCATTTGAACACGCCACACAAAGGCCGGGTTTTGCACGGTGAAATACTGTTCGGCCACGGCATGAGTCCACGAATCCTGTTCCGGCTTCATTTTCATTTTGGCTTGTTGTTTTAACCAAACCGAATGGGTTTTTTCCTTGCCCACCACCCCTGATACTTCTAACCATCGCTTCACAGGAAAGGGTAAGCCTGAAATATCTTCTTTGCTGATTATTGATTGTTTGGATGTATCTGACCGGCTCAGCATTTGTCGCACTTCGGCGTCTGTTTTATTGTTAAACAACCATGTCATTACCGATACCGATGCAACAACAAGGATGAGTACATTGGGGATGATCGCGAACTTGGCCTCTTTCCAAACGGAAATTACCAGAACCAGGGAAAGTAATGCCGAAAGAATGGCCAACCAAGACCACCAGCTATCATTTCTTAAAAACCCAATTCCCGCGGATACCAAGAGCAGTGCGGCAACTAACCAGAAAAAACCCGACATTTTTGAAATATGTCCCATCAAACCGGGAAGTTGTGCCAAGTTAAAAGCTTTGACAAACCCAAGCAGATGAATTGCGCCATGAACGAATAGAATTGCTGAAAATAGGTATTTCATTTTAGTAACATTTATTAAATATCTGGTCTACATCAATTTGAAAATTAAGTATTTGCTAGGGCAAACCCAATCATAACCTAAGTATTATCTCAAAGTCGGTTGAAAAACAAGGCCTTGTCCTTAACTACCAAATAAGCACAAAAGATTAACAACAAGCCCGTTTGAATTACTTTGCTCATGGGATGCGTGGCAAATATCTCGTTGAAAAACACAGCAGTTATATGAAAAACAATGGGTAACAGGATGTTGCGGTTGGTTTTGTAATATATCCAATTTATAATAAGCACGAAAGGAATCATGCTCACAATAAAATTAACGGAATAAATCCATCCCGATTCTACCAGATTGCTGTGATAATAACCCTTGATGGTTGACAGCGGAAAATGCCAAAACGCCCAGAATATGGCAAAAATCAGGGAAGCTGTCAGCAGGTTGAATCGCGAAACCAAAGTATCGGTTCCGTAGGAATGCCAGGCCAGTTCTTCAAAAACCGGTGCAGCCAACAACAAAAACCATACTGGAAAAAGTGAGGAAGTGAATGTAAACGAACCTCTTAACCGGAATTGATTGGCATCATATCCAAAAAAAAGCGAAAGGGCCTGAGCTGCCAAAATGCTAAGTAACATCAGAAAAAAGGTAATCAGAATGTATTCGCGTTTGATACTTCCGAAGTTGAAAAAACGCCCCATCAAATCGGCTCGCAGTTCTTTATTGGGTAGTATAAAATACAATGCGATAACAAAAGGAGCGATCAAACCGGCAATGCTTGTGATACCGGTAGCCCATTCCAATGTTTTGGAGGCAGGTTCAATATGACTCAGGTAACCACTATAAAACCAAAATGCCCAGGGAATTGAAGTGGACAATAAATAAAAGGTAAACGGTCTTTTGTAACTCTTTACGATAGGATAATTTTGAGCGGTTCTATTCATAGCTAAAAAATTTTACGAAACTTTTTTGGGGGCAAATTAAAATCAAACAACAAGGCCCATCGCTCAAACGTGAAGGAATAGACCCCCATGTGGTACAAACCTGCATGATTGAACCTACATCAAATTGATTTTATGCATGTTAACCGACTTGAATATATTGAAAAAAAGTTGACTGTCACTGTCCAGTCTTATCTTTTTGCACTTGTTTGGAGAGATATGCGGAGGGAGACAACCCTTTTTGCTTCTTAAAAATATTGTTGAATGAAGATTTGGAATTGAAACCGGAATCAAACGCCAGAGCAAGCAAACTGTAGTTTTTATTTTCACCGGCTCGGTATATAAATTCTTCTACGCGATAATTATTGACAAAATCATGAAAATTTACCCGTGCCTCCTGGTTAATCACCTGCGAAAGTTGATTGGGCGACACCTCAAGCATCGCGGCCAATCGGGCGAGGCTAAGCCTGGGGTCTAAATAGGGTTTTTCTTCCGACATGATTTTCATAAGCTTTTGGTAAAGTTCTCTTGAAAATTCACTCTTCATCCCTGAATTCCTGTATTTTTCGGTATTTTCAGTTTCCTTCACCTCAGGGCTTACCAAGGGCGAGTTGTTGATAAAAATATTTTCTTGTTTAATGCCAAAATATCCAATATAGAAAACGAAACCAATAATGATCAAATAAATAATGTAATCGCCATTAAACGGTAAGTGGAGGTCAAAAAAGTCGCGAGCGGCAATGATTATGGTTGCCGACAAAAACACCAATCCTATACTGATGATACAATTACGCAACCACCGGATGCTAATTCCTTCCTGGTGCGAAAAATTGTCGTTGAGCTGATGTTCGTGCCTTGTTGTCAGACGATATGAAAGTACAGCATAGGTCAATCCTGAAACCAAGCAAGCGATGAGCAATACAAGTGCAAATACATTAAAATCCTGAATCTCTCCTGTGTCAACCATCGTTTTTTCATGAGTCGAATAAAAGAAGAAAAAGTTAAACATATACATGTAGGCACCAAAGGCAGGAGCAAAATGCAGGTAATCAACCCCTTTCAACTTACGGGCGTTGTACAAGGAATAATGGGTGTATAAAAACAGCATGGGCCCGTGAAGTAATGGAAAAGGTGCCGTTACCCCAATCAGATGCGGATAAATTTCCCAATATCCCCCCTGATTAAAATAATACCCTAACAGGTGTATCCCAATGATAACCATCCACACTACCAGAATTTTGTCATTCAATGCCTTGTGTTTCTTTGTCAGGAGTAAAAAAGCAATGAAAAACGACAAAAATATTCCACTAGTAAGTATTACGTCCATAGTTGATAATCAGGTATTCTTGTGACTTATATTAAATTTTAGCGTTAACAATCAGCCAGTTGCAAATTTAAAAAATACTTCAAAACATCTTCGGTTTTGTCAACCTTTTAGCACTAACCTAAATATTAAATTTTCGTTGGCTACCGATGCCGCATGTTTAGTTTCTATTCCTATTTTCAAATCCAATGGAATGCCTGCCAATAAACATACTATTCTAAGTGTTCGTTTATTGTCCTCTCCCACCTGCCTGACTAAAAATATCTGGAGTTTATACTTAGTTTACCCGCTTTTTTTCAATTGAGCTAAAAAAATCTTTTTGAAAATTCCTTCCAACGGGTAGTCTTTCATCTAAAATTAACACATGATTGCGGTCAATTAAATTGATTTTATCCAATGCAACTATGTATGACTTATGAATTCTGAGAAATTGTTCCTCGGGCAGTATTTCCAGTAATTTCCGAAAGGTGAGTAAGGTCATGATTTTTTCATCTTTCTTCCAGATTCTCACATAATCTTTCATCCCTTCGATGAAGTAAATGTCATTAAGATAAATTTTTTGAACTACGTGACCGTTTTTTACAAAAATGTAATCTTCATTATTTTGCTTCGAATCTGATTTCTTTGGTAGTTGAACAGGCGATTTTTGGTTGATTTGGTTACTCGCTTTCTCGCAGGCATTTAAAAATCGTTGGAAAGAGATGGGCTTTAGCAAATAATCACACACATCTAACTCGTAAGACTTAATGGCATATTGACTGTAGGCAGTTGTAAAAATAACCTTGGGTTTATATGTCATCACCTCGAGCATCTGTATGCCTGTGAGTTCCTCCATTTGTATATCCAGAAAGATCAGGTCGATATGATGTTCTTTGATAAATTCCAAACCGCTTATGGCATTATCAAATGTTCCTAAAAGCTGGAGATAGGGAATCCGTTTGATATATTCTCTGATTTTATCCAAGGCCAATGGCTCATCATCTATGGCTATACAACTAATCTTCATTTTCTGATGTATTGATCTTTAACTTTGCTTTAAACTGATAATCGTCTTTAACAATATCCAATTGATGATTCTTGGGATAGAGCAATTCCAGCCTCCGTTTGGTATTGGCCAAACCTATACCACTTACTGCATCCTTGTTTTGAATAATGTGGGCATTTATTTGATTCGTCACTTCAAAAATAACGGAATTGCTATCGCATTGTAGCTTGATGCATATCCCCGGAGAAGGCACATTCTTTAACCCATGTTTAAAAGCATTTTCGACAAAAGGAATTAAAAGCATGGGCGCAATTTTTTGATTCTTACAATGCACATCTATTTCAAAGCTTACAAAATCAGGGTCTTTTAATCGCAATCGCTGTAAATCGATAAAATTATTTAAATAGTCAATTTCTTTAATAATGGTCACCTTCTCATCGCTCTCATAAATCACCGATCGCAGTATATCCGACAGCTTGATGATGGCATCGGAAGCTTTCTGCTGATCCTTCATAATCAGTGTATCAATATTATTCAAAGTATTGAAAAGGAAGTGTGGGTTAAGCTGCGACCTAAGCAAAGCCATTTCGCTGATTCTATTTTTGCTTTCCAACTCAGCTTTTTGCTTTTGGTCTACAAACCAATACTTTATCAGTTTTACGGCGGAAAATAATACCACTACCAAATAGATATTTAAAAAAGTATAAAAAGGATTAAACTCCCAAAAACCACGCAACCTGCTGGGAGAGTCAGGATATAAAAGTGGTATATTAACATACTGCAATATAGCCCGTTGTGCAATAACAAAAAAGGCCACCGACAAAAGAAAAAGCACAACAAACCACAGATAGTTTTTCTTTAAAAGAAACCTTTGCAAGAGAACGTGAAAAGTAAAATAGGAGGCGAAAATATCTACCAGGGCAGTTAAACACAGACCTGCAATGGTACGCTTGAGTTCAAAATTTGGGGAAATTACCGCATACTGCAAAACAAAAAACGAAATGTAACTCAGCCAAAACAGGATGTGTAACAGAATTCGTTTAATTCCGGCTTGACTTTTTTTGTTAAAGGGATTCATTACACTTTTATTTCTATTGCAAGATACGAAGATATACCGATTATTCTCCCCCCAACCACTTTTTAGACCAAGAACAAATCTGAATAGACCAAATGCACATATGAAGACATAAGGGTGATTGTCATTTAATATTTGTAATAAGTCTAATAATAACTGCCAGTCATATATTAAAGTTGGCGCATTACCACGAATAGTTGATTTTAGCTGCAATTCTAAAATATTTAGCTATGAAAAGAGTTATTCTCAACATTTATTTCCTTATTGGAATCCTGACGTTTTCCATTTCTCAAAATTTTGAATCCCATGTAGTTGATAGTACAATTATTGGGCCCGCCGGCATATGTGCTACCGACATGAACAATGATGGATTTTTAGACGTGATTGCCGCCGGGTGGGATGGTCATACAATAGAGTTATACACAAATAGTGGACTTTGGCCGGTCTCATGGTCTCATAAAAACGTTGCAACAGACTTTGGAGGAGCTAGTTATGTAGCAACGGGAGACATTGACACAGATGGAATGCCCGATATTATAGGTTCGGCATTTTACGATGATGAGTTAGCATGGTGGAAATTGGAAGGCAGTGATTGGATGAAATACCCTGTCGCTACAGGCTTCTTGCAAGCGCACGAAGTTATGGCTTACGATGTTGATCAGGACGGCGATCTTGATGTTCTTGGAGCTGCTGCAGAATCAAACGAAATAAGTTGGTTCGAGAATACAGGTGATTATTCCGGCGAATGGCCAAAGCATATAGTTGATGATCAATGTAATGGAGCCAGGTCGGTTGACGCAGCTGATATTGATGGAGATGGCGACATTGATCTGGCAGGTGCGGCACTCTCAGATCACGGAGTTATTTGGTACAGAAATGATGGCGGAACCCCCATCCAATTTACAAAAATCACGATAAATAGCTCGTTTACTTACTCACATAAGGTCCAGATAATAGACATGAATAATGATGGATACCTTGATATTTTAGGGACAGCCTATCAAAATGGAATTAAATGGTGGGAAAGCAATGGAGAAGACAGCATTTCCTGGACCATTCATCCGGTTTCAAGTTTTAGCACCGCAGTAATCGCTAAAGGAGTTGACATCGATGATGATGGAGATATGGATATTTTGGCCACTTCGCAAGGAACCGGCAGGGTGGCAAGGTGGATAAATATTGGAGAAAACACCATGACTTGGAATTATCAAGTTATTGAAATTTTTTCTGGTGCCTGGCCTTTAGATTGCGGCGACATGGACAATGATGGGGATATGGATTTTGTGGTTGGAGGGAATACAGCCAATCAAATAAGATGGTATGAGGGTGATCTCGTCATGAATGAAACCGTAACCGACTTCGATGGAAATGAATACCAAACCGTACAAATTGGAAATCAAACCTGGCTGAAACAAAATTTAAAATCACTGCATTATGCCGACGGAAGTGAAATTACCGAAGTATGGTCTTATGATGATGATGAATCCAATGTGGAAATTTATGGCAGATTGTACACATGGAATGCAGCCATGAAATATACAAATTTTGAATCCACTCAAGGCGTCTGTCCTGATGGTTGGCATATCCCTTCCGATGGAGAATGGACTACTCTGGGTAACTATTTGGGTGGAGATGCAGTAGCCGGCGGAAAAATGAAAACCACAGGAACCGATTTATGGCAAGCACCCAACACCGGAGGCACCAACCAAAGTGGATTTTCGGCTGTTCCTTCGGGCGAACACGACCATGTAGAATATCGATTGTTGGGGCAGTGTTCAGTATTCTGGAGCTCCACAGAAACAGGTAACTTGGGTTGTTTATATAGATACATAAATTACTATGACACGGAACTACACAGCTATAATTTTTACAAGGATTTTAGATATTCAGTCAGATGTGTTAAAGACGAAACAGTGGGTAACCATGATGAATTAGAAAAGGACCAGAGAGGATTAATCATTCAACCGAATCCTGCAACAGATTTTATATTAATTGATTCCGATTTGTTCGAAGAGCTTGAAAAAGTTAAGGTGAAAATATACGCTGAAAATGGTCAGCTTTATAAATCCATCGCAACCAACCTGAACAATGGAAATAAGATTGACATTTCTAGTCTGCCTAAAGGGGTTTATATTGTTCAAGTTGCTTCCGCAGATAAAGTATCATCGAATATGTTTATTAAAAATTAGACTCAATGGAGTATATCGGTATGTCGAAAGAAAGCGGAGGCATTTGATAGCATCCAAAATGAGTCCATCAGAAGTCTTGTTCAAAAGCATAGCTATTCTTCATTGCCAAACTAATGATAAATATGAGTAATTCATATATTCATGTTGGCGCCACTCTTGCTTATGCGTTTTGCGGATAAAATGTTGAAAAAGTCTCAGGAGCAAAGCAAAGTTAAATCATAATTGGCTTTAAACTTATCCCTTCAAATTTTAAAGGGGTTGCCATAGGTTTGTAAACAATGAAACTCAAAGTTACTAGTTTCTTCAGGCACTTCAAAAATTACATCAACAACAAGCTCTTCCTCCTTATTTAGCTGATACAATAACTGCGCACACTCCACACCAAGCCATTTCACGACATCCTGATTTTCTTGTACTCCAACAGCTTTTGAAATCATCATTTTAGGATGCGACCGAAATCTCAGTGAGCAAGCAAAACTTTCAGGACATAATACAATTGAACAGTTATCCGGGGCTACTAGTTTAAAACGGACCACGATCAATTGAGCATCTCTGCGGCTGCGCTTGATGGAGAACCCATCGTTTTCAAATTCATTAGTTGTATAATAATCAACAATTTCCGGATTTAATTTGGTCAGATCCAGAAGTTCATTTTTCATGCAATCCTGACTGAAAGCAGTTTGAAATAATGACAATAATAAGACTACAAAAAAATATTTGATTTTCTTCATTTTAGTGGCTTGTTAATTAATAATTTCGGCACATTTTGTTGGCAGCATAAGCTGATATTCCTGAACTCCTAAAGGGACTTCAAAAACAGCATAATAACCAATATTTTCTTCTACTTCTACAGTAATTAGCATAGTAGCTTCATTATGATATTTCTCAATCAGCTCTCCTGTTTCATGATGTTTGAATTTAATGGCAACAGCAATTGCATTCAAAACCGAATATTCTTCTTTCTCCAAACAAAGAAGTTTTGGAAGGTCTTTATGCATAAAATAGTAGCCCTTGTCATTTGAATGGTTATTAATTTTAATTTCAATTAATTTTGTCTTTCCCTCTTTTGCTTGCAGAAAATCACCTTCTATGGTTTTTATATCTCCAACCAAAGCAGCTTCTCCAACTTCTATACTGCATTTCCTGAGATCCAAGGCATCAACATCATCATATTTGTTATTTCCTGAGCAAGCAAAAAACAGCAAGTGGGCAGCAAATAGTATTGCAAATATTTTCCTATTCATTCTTCTTCTTTTTAATTATTATACCATCTTTTATAAGCAGATTTATCGTTTGTATATTCTCTATTTTTTCTAAAGGATTGCTATTAAGCACGAGTAAATTTGCCGCTTTGCCAACTTCAATAGTCCCATGTGTTTTTTCAATACCTAAAGCAATGGATCCATTTTTTGTTGCACATTTTATGGCGTCTAAAGGCGTGATTCCGCATTGATTTACCAGTGTTTGAATTTCATCGTAAAGCGCTGGTTGATTAAGCCTTTTTAGAATTAATGAATTGTCAGTTCCGGCTACAATTGGGATGCCTGCTTCATAAACAATATGAGTCAGCCTATAAATAGTATTCATTAATTCCTGATCATTATTGCAGGAGCTTTTCAATATAGAAAGTGTTGCGTCAACCAGGATTTGCTTTTGCTGAAGATTTTGAATGATCTCTTGAAAATATACTGTATTGAATTGGTCCTCATTTATGGCCATTGCACCATCGCGTTTGATATCCCAGTTTTTATCATAGAGTAGTGCCTGAATATGTGAAATAACATCCACATCTGACTCCACGACATCAAGAACATTGGCCGGTCCAATAAAGGCATGAGACCAAACCATTAATCCTTGTTTATGAGCCTCTTCTGTTAATTTGAAAACAGTTTCTTTTGTTAGATCGGCATAAAGTTTCAATCCACTTGCCCCACACTTTTTTGCTGCATGAATGCAGTTAAAGATATTCGTGTTTTTATCAACGACTTGCATCCAGGGAGCTTCGCCTAAATTATATCTTTCAGGTGTCGATATCCTGGCTCTAACGTCTTTTTCAATAAATTCAGGTCCTGCCATGACCGCTGAAAAGTATACATCCGGGGCGTCGATTTCTGTATTTTTTATAGCTTGTTGCAATTCAAGTAAATACGATCCATCACCAGCCATATCGCGAATAGATGTAATCCCAAAATAGAGCGCTTTTGTTAAATCCTTTTCTGGAGATTTACATAGATGTGCATGCGCCTCAATTAAGCCTGGAATGATATACTTGCCCTCTAAATCAATAGTTCTAATTGTTGTATCAGTCTCCTCTTTATCAAAAGGAAAAATCCTCTTAATAAAACCATTTTCAATCAATATATTAACCTCCTTTTGTAATTCTGTGCCATTTCCATCGATTAAATTTGCATTCTGCAAGAGGAGTCTCTCCTTTGTATTGCTTTTTCTGTTTTTCCGGATTGTATCTTTATTAGAACTTTCGGGATTTGTTGTGCATCCAAAAATTAGTAAAGCAATAAGAATTATTATAAAGCCTTGTTTCATCAGTTGCGATTTAATTTATATACTGTGTTATGCATTCATTGATAAATTTTCTTTTTTAGAAAAGCAATTAGAACTTAATCATTTTGGCTGATGCACAGGTTTTATTGTCAACTACACATTCAACTATATAAAAACCTGAAGCTAAATTAGAAACATCAATGGTTGTATGTTGATTTCCTTTTGTAAATGTTTGTTCGAATGACAGCACCGCTTTTCCTTCCATGTTTTTAATCAAAATAAACCCATTGGATTGATTAATAAAGTTGTAGGAAATTTGCAGCTGATTTTTCACCGGGTTTGGGGCTATGGAAAAGCTCTGTATAGTTTTGGTTTGTAAGGTTAATAGCGAATTGTCGTATAATGGTGACTCCCACAAACCCCGACCATGTGTAGCTGCCCTTATTTTACCGGAGAGCTTGTGTATTTCTAATTCCGACACAATTACATTGGGTAAATTAGTGCTAAAATCCTCCCAGGCATTCATTTGCTTATTCGTATAAAATACGCCAATATCACTACCCACATAAATTCCATCATAACCATCGTTGCTATAAATAATGGTATTGACGGGAACATTGGGCAGGTTAGAACTAACATTGTTCCAGGTTTCTCCACCATCTATGGACTCAAACACTTTTTCCCCATCAATAAATTTTGACAAACTAATCCAAACATGCAATGGATCGATCTCCGAAACAGCAATATCAGTAATATATCTGGTATCAGGCAAACCATAGGTGATGTTGATCCAATTTTGCCCGCCATCAACAGATTTCCATATCCTTTGTTGAGAGCAGGTATAAATATAATTATCATCCAAGAAAGCTACTTCTATTGTATTCAATGCATATGAATTGGACAAATTACCTATCAGGGTTTCCCAGGTATTACCCTCATCGCAACTTTTATATATTCCCTGTGCACCTACATAAATGGTATGGGCAAAATGAGGGTGTGAAATGGTTGGAATAAGCCAAAAATTCTTACTCATTCCCGGGGGATTGATGCTGGAATAAGAATACCCTCTATTTGTTGATCTGATCATGCCAAAACCAAAACCATAACAAAAAAGTGTATTGGGGTCGTCGTTTGAGACAAAATGCTCGCTTGCCTCACCTGTATAAGTGGCTTCCCATACGCCCTCGTTATACAGCATTCCGAATTGGTCTTGACAACCTGCTACAATGATATCTTCGTTGGTGGGTGAGCAGCCGAGTTTATACATTTGCATAATATTTAAATTCTGCGAAATATCTTCAAACGTATCTCCATTATTTTCAGATTTGTAAACACCACCATCGTGAGCTAAGTAAACAATCTGATTCAATGGGTTTATTCTGATTTCATGTTGATCGACCCAGGAAAAGGATACGCCACTCAAATTGGGGATTTCTGTGGTTTTAATTTCCCAATTTTCGCCACCATCAATGGAACGCCAGGTATTGATTCCTCCCACAAAAATTAAATCGGGATCGACAGGAGAAACTGCTAAAGATAATGTGTACCATCCATAACCTTCGGTATCATTTCCAGAAACAGATCGCCCCAGCAGATTTATATCCGAGGAGCTGACTATTTCCGACCACGAATCTCCGGAATCATCTGATTTATAAATTCCTTTCAATCCTGATTGATTTCCTGAAACTTTGCTACAAACGAAGTACACCAATTCGGGATTGACAGGAGTAACTGCAATGGTGATTCTTGACACTTGATATGGGTTGACCCCTGTGTTATTAATGACTTCAAAAGAATCACCTTGGTTTGCAGATTTATAGATTTCAGCTCCACCATTATAACCGTAGGTAGATGCATAAATCACTTGTTGGTCGCCGGGCTTAACCACCATATCTCGAAAATTACCCGCTTGTACCAGATTCCAATTCAACGCTCCATCAGTACTCTTATAAATTCCTTCTGTGGTCGAAACAATCAGTATATCAGAGTTATTTGGATCGATGATGATTTCAGTAATTACTTCCTGATCTTGTATTATATAGTTAAGCCCGGTTTCCTGAAATGATTCACCTCCATCCAAAGATTTTAATAAACCTATGCTAAAAGTATAATCCGTATCTCTGTCACCCGTTCCCACATATAATACATCAGGGTTAGATGGATCAACCACGATATCGCTGATACCCAAAGAAGGAAGTTCGTTGGATGTTGTAAACCAGGACACTCCTCCATCGGTTGTTTTCCAAAACCCTCCCGAATGTGTTCCAATCCACATAATGTCCGGATTACTTGGGTGAAATTCAATACATTCAACCCGACCGGCTCCACTTATGGTTCCATTATATGCGTTATTTACTTTCCAAATGGGGGGTCCGAAAGGGCCTATGCAATTCCAATCAGCGTTGTTTTGCAAAAACTGACGGGTGTTCATGGTTTTTTGATTTTCCGACCAAAGGGTTCTTGTGGGCAAATACCCCGAGTTGTCCACACGTTGCTCCATATACCATTCCCAACGTTTGAATTTTTTGTATTCCTTCAAATAATCTTCTATTGGTTGATCTTGATGTTTTTCATAAAAAGCCCTTTGAATATCATAGAAGCTACCCATTTCACCATCCTTTGGCTGAAGTGTACTGATCCATTTTTGGGCACTCGAATAAAAGCAAAAATGTATCGATAAAATAATTAGTGTGATTTTTATTGTTTTCATTTTGATAAAGTTTATGTACGAATCAACATAGCGCTTAAAATACAATTATCTTTCGGCTATAGGTTTTTGATGCATTGGAAAACACAACCACATATTCACCTCTTTCTAAATCCGGCATTTCACTTTCATCACTGGCAGACATCACGGATGATTCATAAATCAATTGCCCCATTGAGTTATGAATGCGCATTGTTGTTGGAACGGAAAAATTGTGTTTTATGGTTAGTTTCTGACCATTAGACGGGTTTGGAAAAATAAGCACCTCATCCTCGCTAATTTCGATATCGGAAATATTGGTGTTCAAATCAAAAAAATTGAGGATTCGTTCCATTAGCTCATCTCTGTCTACCTGATTATCAATCGCCGCAAATCCAAAGGGAAGGAAAACCAGCTTATAGTCACCCTCAAATGAAATACCGGCTACCTCTTCCGAAGCATAATATTTGAATATGGCTTGCGCTCCATTGATGGGCTCAATTACACTTGCCGAATTTTGTGTATTGGTTCCATCTCCGCCAAAAATATTAAACGACAAGCCATCTCCAATTTCTGTATCATCAACTCCTTCAGTTCTTAAATAGCCGTTGTAGGTTGTATTGAGATGATTGGCGTGCAGATAATCATGAAAAAAATCAGTTTCACCAATGGCATCTCCAACGTTCTGACCAGAGAGGAATAAATGTCCTCCTCCATCCAGATAATTACCAATGAGCAATTGTTGTTCTTCATTAAAAAGATCATTAAACACTACATTGTCCAATCCGGTATACCAGATAACGGCACTAAATTCTCCAAAAAAATCTTCATTTGGAAAGTTATATCCATTGATGTCATATTCGCGACAACTGAAATCATTGTTTTCAACAGCACTTTTATATCGTGATATTGCATCAGCTCTTTGACTATAAAAATGCTCCTCATCCTTGATTATCAAAATTTCAGCTTTGCCAAAAAACAAGGTGAATTCGGTGGCACCAATTACGACCCCATTTTGTGAAAAAGTTAAGTTGAATGCTTGTTCAAAACCACTTGCGATTTCTTGTGTTTTTAGATGAAAATGTACCGGATTTGTGGTTAATTCCCCAGAGTTAATATGTTGTATTACATCCACTGAATCAGTAATTAACACCTCTTCATTTTCGCAAGAAATAACAACTTTTACATCCTCTAAATCATCGAGTAATTGATTTCTTAAATCGATATTCAAATTGATTTCCTCATTACTATTTAGTATCAAATCTCCATCATCTAAAACCTCAATAAATTCTGCGGTTATAGGCTCATGTTCGTGAGCATATTGATAGAGCATAAAGATAATGCTCCATGGATCTTCGGCTCCATTGCAAAGCATACTTACGCCCCAGTTTTCATCGTATTTATGGAATACAGATGTTTTTATATTTTGATTCATTCCACCGGTGTGTCCCCATACATCATTTATATGGTCGTAACCGAAAATGAGTCCGGTGTACGGTGCTATATCCGGATATTGAATGGTTTGCATCAGGTTTAAAGTTGCAGAATCCAAAACGCTTTCATTGTTATAACTTCCCTTGTTTAAAAGCATGAATTGAAAATTTCTGATTTCTTCTCTTGTTGTATGAAGAAAACCTGCAGGAAGAAGTGGGCACGACCTGAAACCTAAAGGGTAATATTCATTGTTATCCATTATATATTCGTTGGCCAGGAAAGAAGTGTCCAAGCCAGATAGGTAGTAGGTGCTGGTGTTCATTTCAAGTGGCAACAAAATATGCTCTTCAATGTATTCAGTATAGTCTTGATCTGCAATTAATTCAATGAGATAACCTAACAAAGTGACAGCTGTATTACTATACTTCCAGGAAGTACCGGGTTCCGAATCGGTAAAAGATGTATTGGCACCATAATAACTTCCACCTTCTGAAAAATAATTATAGCAAAAGTCGCCTAAACTAATGGGAGTGTCATAGTTAAAAACCATAACATCATCTATCACACCCGACCAATTATCATCAATGCCTGCAACATGACTCATTAGCATCCTAAAGGTGATATCAGTATCTGGAAAATCAGGATGTGTAACCGTAAATGGTAAATAATCATTGATGGGATCATCTAATTCAAACAAGTCGTCTTCCCATAGTTGCATCAATCCAATTCCTGTAAAGAGTTTTGTTGCCGAATACAGTAAAAATGAAACTGAATCAGTAACCTGTAAACCTGTTTCTCTGTTGGCCAAACCCAGGTTTACATTCCAAACTTCCATATCATTTTTTATAATAGTAGCACTTAGTCCACTTATATTGTGCAATTCCATTTGCGCTTCAATAAGTTCGTTTAAGGTATTGCCAGAGACTAGTTTTTGATGGTAATTGCCTTGACCCATTATTCCAACAGATAACGCGATGCAAAAAATCAGCAGAAGGTTCACTTTTTTCATAAGATTTCAAATTAATCCCAGGTGGATAAAAGTTAGTTAAGTGCAAATTTGGTCAACCTGAATTTTATAAAAAAATATATTAGACAAGTGATGTTTGGCAATAGACAAGTGGATGAATTTGGGCTACTTATGAATATCTGTCAAGATCAAAATTTAGTAAAATTTACTCCAAAGGCTGTTTAATTTCTCCTTGAAAGAACGCCTTTCAATATATGAGACAATGGAAGGAGTATAATATAAAGCTTGTTGAAATGAAATGCTTACTTGTTCTGGTTTAGGAACTTACATATTAATTCAGCGCACGAAGTCAGCGAAATCAGCGTCAAAAACCATCCTCCAAACCAATCAGCGCACAAAGTCAGCGAAATCAGCGTCAAAAACCACCACCCAAACCAATCAGCGCACAAAGTCAGCGAAATCAGCGTCAAAAACCACCACCCAAACCAATCAGCGCACAAAGTCAGCGAAATCAGGGTCAAAAACCACCACCCAAACCAATCAGCGCACAAAGTCAGCGCAATCAGCGTCAAAAACCACGACCCAAATCCATCAGCGCACAAAGTCAGCGCAATCAGCATCAAAAAACATCATCCAAATCAATCAGCGCACGAAGTCAGCGAAATCAGCGTCAAAAAACATCCTCCAAATCAATCAGCGTACCAAGTCAGCGCAATCAGCGTCAAAAAACACCACCCAAATCAATCAGCGTACCAAGTCAGCGCAATCAGCGTCAAAAAACATCACCCAAATCAATCAGCGCACAAAGTCAGCGAAATCAGCGTCAAAAAACACCACCCAAATCCATCAGCGCACAAAGTCAGCGCAATCAGCGTCAAAAACTATCATCCATATCAATCAGCGCACAAAGTCAGCGCAATCAGCGTCAAAAAACACCACCCAAATCCATCAGCGCACAAAGTCAGCGCAATCAGCGTCAAAAAACATCACCCAAATCAATCAGCGCACAAAGTCAGCGCAATCAGCGTCAAAAACCACCACCCAAAAAAAAAATCCCCTAACTCGGGGATTCATCTTGCGGAGAGAGGGGGATTCGAACCCCCGGTACAGTTTCCCGTACGTCAGTTTAGCAAACTGGTGGTTTCAGCCACTCACCCACCTCTCCAAAACAGGACTGCAAAAGTAATATTTTGTTTGTTATCTCCAAACATTTCACCAACTATTTTCATGCCCAAAAAAATCTGTTTAGATTGATTTCAATTTATGCCACATCCTTGGTTTTTAGTTGCACCTGACAAAATATCCCATACTTTTGTATGAAAAAATCGTGACCAATAGTTGCTATCATTATCATCTGACAAAGAAATATTCAACATCGGAAACCATGGAAAAAAGAACTTTTGCAGAAAAAATATTCAATGCACCCAAGGGAAGCATCGTGTTCGCTCGTCCCGACATCATCCTCACCCACGACAATACTTCGAGTATTTTCAGCACCTTTAAACAAATGGGTGGCGTTAAAGTAAACGATCCCGACCAATTGCTCATCGTGCTCGACCACAATGCTCCACCCACCACTGCCAAACTGGCCAACCAATACGAAACCATCCGGCAGATTGTGAAAGATCAGGGTATAAAAAAATTCCATGATGCCGGAAAAGGTATTTGTCATCAAATTATGGCCGAATATGCCAAACCGGCCATGATTATTGTGGGCAGCGACAGCCATACCTGTACCGCCGGGGCTTTCAACGCTTTTGCCGCCGGTATCGACCGTACCGAATCTGCCGGTCTGTGGAAAGTGGGCGAAACATGGTTCCGGGTTCCCGAATCCATCAAAATTACCCTAACGGGAAAATTGAACGACGGTGTTTATGCCAAAGACCTGAGTTTGTGGATCATCGGCATGATTGGCTCCAGCGGCGCCGACTACATGTCTATCGAATACCACGGCGAAGGGGTAAAAACCCTGACCATCGACCAACGCATGACCCTGGCCAACCTGGCTTCAGAAATGGGCGCTAAAAATGCCGTGTTCCCCAACGATGAAGTGTTGCAAGCCTGGTTGGGTGAAAAAATGGAAGGCGTTTGGGCCGACGAAGGAGCCACTTACCTCAAGGAAATCACCATCAACTTGGGCGATGTATTTCCGGTGGTGGCAGCACCCCACCATGTGGACAATGTAAAAGCCGTATCGGAAGTGGCCGGAACCAAACTCCATGAAGCCCTCGTTGGAACATGCACCAACGGCCGGTTTGAGGATTTAAAAATTGTAGCCGACATCGTAAAAGGCAAAAAAATACCCATGGGATTTCAGTTTGTGGTCGTACCCGCCTCACAGGAAATCTACATCAAAGCCATGAAAGAGGGCATCATCGAAACCTTGCTCGAAGCAGGTGCCAACGTGTTGGCTGCTTCCTGTGGCCCATGTTTGGGAACCGGACAAGGCATTCCGGCTGATGGGTACAACGTGATTTCCACCGCCAACAGAAATTTTAAAGGCCGTATGGGCAACAAGGAATCCTTTGTTTACCTGGCTTCTCCCGCTACCGTGGCCTATTCGGCTCTGGCCGGAGAAATCGTGGATCCCAGGGGCATACAATCCAACGACAAATTCCCCTACTCCATCGAACAAACCAACACAGTTTCCATCGACGAGAACGACAACCGCCGTCTGGGAAATGTATGGAACTACGCCGACGCCAACAACCTCAATACAGACCAAATGTTTGCCGGAAACCTCACCTACAGCGTATTAAGTTCCGAACCTGAAAAAATCATGGAACACCTGTTTGTAGGTTTCGACGTGAACTTTACCAAAAATGTCCAACCCGGCGACATCATCGTGGCCGGCGACAACTTTGGTTGTGGCAGCTCGCGTGAGCATCCGGCTGTGGGATTGGCACATGCCGGTGTAAAAGCCGTTATTTGCGGATCGGTCAACAGGATTTTCTATCGCTCGTCCGTCAACCAAGGGCTTCCCATCATCCTGCTACCCGAAGCTGTAAAGGCTTACCACCCGGGAGATGAAATTAACATTAATTTTGAAAAAGGGGTGGTCACCGTTGGCAATAAAAGCTTTACTTTTGCCGCGCTTCCCGAAAAGCTGATGAATATTTTCAAAGCCAAAGGGTTAGTGAACTTTATAAAAGAAAACAGCGTGCAATAAACCAGGATAGTTGCCGTTGTTCACCTAACTATGATGATGCGGCAACTACTAAAAAAACTACACTATAGCTACCTTCTCATTCCCCTCTTACTCATTGGCGGATATGTTTTGTTTCGGATGAGTTTGCCTGTTTACGCCGGACAATACCTTTTTTTGGTGATATTAATTCTGGCTGATCTCTATTTATGGTCGTCTGTAAAAAAGCAGGTATTCAATTATCGTAACTGGCTCCGCATCAGTATCATATTTCTGTATTGGCTACCCTTAATACTGCTGGTCATATTCATTGTTGGCACGGCCCTCGTACCCATCATCGATTGGAGCAACACCTTCCGGACCTATCTATTGGGCTTTATTTTGGTGTTTTATACGGCCAAAATTCTACCCATCATCTTTTTGCTGCTGGCAGATTTCATACGCATCATCGATCGGTTGTTTACCCTGGCGAAAAGGGAAAGCCGTAAGGAGATTCACAAAAATGAAACAGAAGGCATCAGCAGAAGCAAGTTTTTGCAATATATAGGCTTTATCTCCGGAGGATTGGTGCTAAGCACCATGTTTATCGGCATGTTCAAATGGGTGTATCAATTTAGGTTGGTGCGCGAAACCATCGGATTGGCTAACCTTCCTTCTTCGTTTTCCGGTTTTAAAATTGTGCAAATCTCCGATATGCACCTGGGCAGTTGGTCGTCGTCCAAACCCCTCGAAGATGCTGTTGACCTGATCAATAACGAAAACCCTGATTTGGTGGTGTTTACAGGAGACTTGGTGAACTATGCCACCAAAGAAGCCCTCGATTTCGGAGCTACCCTTGCGCGCATTCAAGCCAAACATGGCGTTTATACCATTCTGGGAAACCATGATTATGGCAATTATGTAAGCTGGCCTACGAAAAATGACAAGCAACAAAACATGGCCGACCTTTATAGTTTTTACAATAAGATTGGTTGGAAACTCCTTAAAAACGAACATATTACCATTACAAAAGAGAATGGTTCCATGGCGTTGTTGGGAGTAGAAAACTGGGGGCACAATCCACGTTTTCCGCAGTTGGGTGATATCGATAAAACAATCAAAGGTACCGAAAATGCTGACTTCAGGGTATTGCTCACCCACGACCCTTCGCACTGGGAAAAAATTGTGATCCCCGGTAATTACCCCATCGACCTCTCCCTTTCGGGACATACCCATGGCTTTCAGTTTGGCATCGAAACCAAAGACGTGAAATGGAGTCCGGCGCAATACATGTACAAGTTTTGGGCAGGCTTATATCAGGATAAAAACAGTCCGCGCTATCTCTATGTAAACAGAGGTTTGGGTTCCATCGGCTATCCCGGTCGCATCGGCATGTTGCCTGAAATCACAGTGATTGAATTTGAAAAATCATAATTACACGCTTCTTCAAAACGGATAAAATTATGTAACTTTGAAAAAAAAGCTTACATCATGAAAATTTTTCCCATTGAACAAATTCGCGAAGCTGACCAATACACCATAAAACACGAACCCATTGCTTCCATCGACCTCATGGAACGTGCCGCTTCCGCTGTGTGCGACTACATACTGGAAGCTGCTCCCGACCTACGCAAATCCATCCATGTATTTTGCGGATTGGGCAATAACGGTGGCGACGGACTCGTCCTGTCAAGATTTCTTCTTCATGTAGGCTTTCCGGTAAATACCTATATCTTCAGGTATTCGGAACAGACCTCCGCGGATTTTGACGTGAATCTGGATCGGCTGCAAAAGCATCCCAAGTCTAAAATTTACGATCTCACGGCAGAAAGTGAATTACCAACCATTGCTCCAGATGAACTCATTGTAGATGCCATTTTTGGATCGGGTCTGGCTCGTCCCATCCGGGGATTTACAGCCCAACTCATTCGGCACCTCAATCAAAGTCAAGCGGTTACCATTGCTGTTGATATCCCTTCCGGGCTTTTCGCCGACCAACCCTCCCCTACCGGCTCGGCCATCGTTCAAGCCGACATCACGCTGAGTTTTCAAATGCCCAAGCTGGCATTTATGTTTCCCGAAAATGACCGACTGGTGGGCAAGTGGGAAATCCTGGATATCGGACTTCACCCGGATTACATCAACAAAAGTGCTACCAAACACTTTTTCATGACCCATGAGGATGTTTCACCCTTATTGAAAAAACGAGGAAAATTCGATCACAAGGGCACCTTTGGTCACGCCTTGCTCATCGCCGGTGGTTTTGGTAAAATGGGAGCCGCCATCCTGACTACGCGGGCGGCGCTGAGGTCGGGCGTGGGTCTGGTGCACACACACGTTCCCCGATGGGGTGCTTCCATCATGCAAACTGCTTGTCCGGAGGCCATGCTGAGTATCGACCGTTACGAGTACTACCTCTCCGAAATGCCTTCATTGGAGGCTTATTCAGCAGTTGGAGTCGGTCCGGGATTGGGTACGGAAGAGCAAACACAGAAAGCCCTCAAACTGCTCATTCAGGAATGTAGTTTGCCCCTGGTGCTGGATGCAGATGCCCTCAACATCCTGTCCATGAACAAAACCTGGATACCTTTTTTCCCAAAAAACACCATCCTCACCCCCCACCCCAAGGAATTTGAACGATTGGCAGGCAGTTGGAAAAATGATTTTGAAAGGTTGGAAAAACAACGCGAGATGGCTGTAAAATATGGTATTTACATTGTTTTAAAAGGTGCCCACACCGGCATCGCCTTCCCCGATGGCCACGTGTATTTCAATTCAACAGGAAATCCGGGCATGGCCACGGGTGGCAGCGGCGATGTGTTGACGGGCATCATCACCGGATTGCTGGCACAGGGTTATCCACCGGGAAAAGCAGCCGTGTTGGGGGTATATCTGCACGGACTGGCCGGTGATATGGCAGTGGACGAAATTTCTCCCGAAGCACTCATTGCAGGAGATCTGACATTATATTTAGGAAAAGCCTTCGACCTTCTCAGAAAGCCATAAAAAAAGGGAATACCCTTGAGGCACTCCCTTTTTATCAATTAATGTTTTCCTTAAATGGACTCCGTTTCAACGATTTTGGCCAACAAATCGGCATAAGGTACCATCAGGTATTTTTTTCCTTCAAACTCGAATTCGGTACCGGAAAATTTCTTGTAAAAAACAATGTCGCCAACGGCAATCCCCGCATTTTCAATCACACCGATGGCCACCACAGGGGCATATTGGGGTTTTTCTTTGGCCGAATCCGGGATAATAATCCCGGCAGCGGTTTTCTGTTCTGCTTTGCTGTCAGTAATATCCAACAACACGTTTTCGTTTAATGGCTGTAGTTCTTTCATGGTATATGTATTTAAGTTTTTATTTATTGAATTCCTAACAAACTGTTAATGCGTACTTTATCAAAACCAACTATCATTTGTCCGTCGATGTCGGTTTGGGGTACTCCCTGCTGACCGCTTCGCTTCACCATGGCTTCGGCAGCCTTTTGGTCGCGCGAAACATCCACATCGGTGAACCTGACACCGTTCTTTTTTAAGTGGGTTTTCAGGGTGGTACACCAGGAGCAGCTGGGTGTGGAATAAACCGTTACCCGCTTCTGGGTTTGTCCGCTTTCGGCAGCTTTCGCTGAAAAAAGGGCACTTTCAAACAACGATTTGTAGTAACCGTCGTCATTACAACCTTTAATGACGTTGGAAAATTGTTTTCCTTCAAAAACCAGCAACGCCGGCACCGAAGTAACCGGATAATTCACATGAATATCGCGAACTGTGGTCACATCGGCCGCGGCTAAATGGATGTTTTTAAGCTCGTTCAGCGCACTTTCGATGTTGCGGTAGCTACACTCGCTGGCCTCCGAACCCTGTCGATAAAGCAATATATAGGTCTTTTGGCCTTCTTTCAAAAAAGCCGTCAGTTCTTGTTGAGATGCTATTTTTTGCAATGCCATAGTCAATGAATTTGCCTGAAGCTATCAAATGATATGCCAACAGCCGGATGGAGGATTCTGCATGTCATTTTTTACCCTACTGACAAAATTGCATGATTTGGATGCGAATCGCAACAAGACACTAATAGACAAAGGGTAATACCTTCCATGTTTTCTCTTGATAGGCTGCATAACCATCAAAATGAGCGACCAGGAGCTTCTCCTCAAATTGAATTTTCACCAGCAAATCAACACAAAGCACAACTATTACCCCCAGACGTATCCACGAAAAATAATCCACCACAAGAGGCGCCACCAACACTACCTGAGCCAGGTACATGGGATGACGAATGTAAGAGTATATTCCGGAAGTAACCAACAGTCCTCCGGTTTTAATGAGCGGAGTGATTCTGAAATTCCCTATCCGCATGGTGAAAATGGCCAAAATGCCCAAAAACAAGCCGGTAACCTCTACCAACATCCCTTCGGGTGAATAAGCCAACATGGGAGCACTGCCCAGCAGAAACAGCAAACTGCTCAACTGAATGGTGACCAAAACGTATGGAAGAAATCTCTTTTTCATGGTAAAAACCGGCTTCGGAAACTTATACGTTGCAAGTAGAGAGAAAGTTTGATTACCCGAAGCCGGCGGCGCAAAGTTAATAAAATCGTCTCTCAAAGGCTCCATCTGTATATTGCAAATGAAGTTTATTTCGAGAACCCCAAGATATATTTGAATGACTGTTTTCTCAAAAAAAAGGTTTTCATATTCCAATTTTGGGAATATGTAAATATTTTGACAATACAACCACCACATTTTCTTGATTTTATATACTTTAGCATATAATTTGTGTATATGAATAAAAATACATTAAGATGAAAACTTCATTTGTAAAAATAGCAACCAATATCTTGACCATAGCCTTCTTGGCAGGCTTGCTCATAACAACAGGATGTAATAATAAAGGTAACAATCCCACCCCCAATCAACCTCAGGACTTTGCGGATTTGAAAATTTCACCGGATTTCAAATTTGAAACCACTAAAGAGATTCGCATTCGGCTGGAAGTAATCAGTCCCAACCCTCAGGAGCCGACACATAAATTCAGCATCTTCCTTGGCGATCCCTCACAAGATGGAAAACTAGTCATGACAGGAATTACCAATCCCTACCTCGTTTACGAAAGTTCGTTGGTAGTTCCGAGTTATGTCAGTTCAATGTTCATTCAAAATCAGGACGTCAACAACCAAATAGAAACTGTTGAGGCAGAAATTGTTAACAACGAAATTCGTTACATTTTCAATAACAACACAAAAACGACCATCAAATCGGTAAGTACCATATCGCCATGGCACGATGACCCCGGATGTGGCACCTATGATGTGGCCTTATCAGGAAATTATAACAGAGTTGATTTGGAAGATGGCTTGATTTACTGTGTTTTGCCGGGCACCTCTGCCACCATCACCAATCAAGCCTTTTTTAAAGGAGGTACACTTATCGTTGGAGGAACAATCAGCATCAGCAATATCACTGTTCAGGGTAACAGCGGAGGTGAATTTTACGTGAGTTCGGGAGGGGTTTACAACACATCGAACGGCAATTTCCAAAAACTAAACCTGTTCGTGAATTTTGGTGTTACGGCCATTTCAAGCAACTTAACCCTTACCCAATGTGATCGCTTCGAAAATCAAGGAATCATGAACATTGCCGGTAACATTAATGCCAACACCAATTCCGGTGAAATATACAACTCAGGAACCACGAACATAGCCGGTCATGTTAACAATGGTGGTTTTATTAACAACGCAGGGTCCATGGTGGTTTCAGGTCATTTCAACAACAATGGCGGCAACGTGGAGCTTTACAACGAATGTAGTTTGATTATTACCGGAAATTTCAATCAAAACAGTGATTTTTACAATGACGACAACGCATATGTACAAGTTGGACAAAATACCTATTTAAATGGGGGATCCAACACATACATGGGCGCTCAGAGTCTCGTAAAAAGCAATGGCATTCATTTCAACAGCAACGTAGAAGGCCCTTCTGCTTCATGTGCCAGATTTGAAGTTACCAACGAAACCCGCATCAATGGAAGTGGAAACATCACCGGACATATCGACATCTGCGACGATAACGGGGTGGAAAGCAATAATGGAACCTTAGGACCGGACGTAACCTTCGACTGTTCCTGCTTCATTCCAACTACCAATTGTAATCCCGGAGCCGGAACCCCTTCCAATCCGGATACAGATGGCGACGGATGCCCTGACGATCAGGATGAATATCCCAACGATCCAACCAGATGTAGCAGCGATTATTACCCCAACGAAACAGATTTTACAAGTCTTGCTTTTGAAGATTTGTGGACAGGAACAGGTGATTACGACTTTAACGATCTGGTGGTAAACACGCAATATCAAATCGTTAAAAATGCAGAAAATAAAGTGGTAGAAGTTTTCGGAAAGTTTCATATTGCTGCTGTTGGTGCCGGCCTGAACAACGGATTTGGAATTGAATTCGACGTGCCAACCTCAGCCATTGCAAGTGCTACGGGAACACAAATTGTAGGCTCAGCAGTGACAATAGCCTCCAACGGAATGGAACAAGGACCTCTGAACAAAGCCGTTTTGATCGTTTATGATGCCATCAACGACTATCTTGGGACTTCGATGGTAAATACAGTTCCGGGAGGCAACACCATGGATATAGACACCATTACGGTACATATGGTATTCGCCACTCCACAAGCCGGTATTGGTACACCACCTTACAATCCTTTCTTGTTCGTTGATCAGGAACGCGGAAAAGAGATTCATTTGATCGACCATGAACCTACCGAGTTGGTTGACCCATCCTATTTTGGTCAGGAAGCCGACGATTCAAATCCCGCCATTGGTCGGTATTACGTTACTTCCACCAACCTACCCTGGGCAATTGAAGTTCCTGATTCGTTTGAATGGCCTGTTGAAAAAGTGGACATATTGTCGGCCTACCTCAAATTCGCCGAATGGGCTCAATCTTCAGGCTCCGTTTATACCGATTGGTATCTCGATTTGTCGGGATACAGAAATCAGGATAATATCTATCAGCCTGAAAACTAATCTCATAATAAATATTTTACAAGGCCGTTTTTCAACGGCCTTTTTCTTTTAAAATTCACCGATTTGTCTTTCTTTACTGGGAAACACTCAGTAACTTTGCTGCAAATTTTAATTATACGCCTATGAATAATTACAGTTATGCAGGCAACAACGATTCGGGTACCAAATCGGATTGTTTTGTATCCTTTGAGCTTCGCACCTCAGGTGGACAACTCATCGAGATCAAGAGCAAAGTAGATGTTCTGTTCGGAAAAGCCATCAGAAAACTGGCTTCGGACATGCTCAACTTCTACCAAATAGAACACGCTCACCTGTTGATTGAAGATACCGGAGCCCTGGCATTTGTGATGTCCGCTCGCATCGAAGCCGCCATTCGTGAGCAGTTGAAAACCGACAAACAGTTTTTGTTGCCCGCTCTGGCGGAAAACAAGAAACCAACGGCCAAAGAACAATTCAGATTTTCCAGGCTGTACCTGCCGGGCAACAGTCCCAAGTTAATGATCAACGCGGGCATTCACCATCCCAACGGGTTAATACTCGATTTGGAAGATGCCGTGTCCCACTCAAAAAAATATGAAGCCCGTTTTCTTGTGCGCAATGCTCTGCGCAACCTGAATTTTTATGGTGCCGAGCGCATGGTGCGCATCAACCAAATTCCTGCCGGGCTCCGGGATTTGGAAGTGATTGCACCTCAGTATCCCAACCTCATCCTAGTGCCCAAATGTGAGAGCGCTGAGGATTTGATTAAGGTAAATGCTACCATCGAGCAGGTAAAAAAAGAACACAACATGGGCGACTTTCCCATTTGGCTGATGCCCATCGTAGAAAGTGCCAAAGGTGTTATCAAAGCTTATGAAATTGCCTGTGCGGCACCCAACGTAGTGGCCATGGCCATCGGACTGGAAGATTATACCGCCGATTTGGGAACCCGGCGCACCGCGGAAGGTAAAGAGTCGTTTTTTGCCCGCAGCATGGTGGTCAACGCTTGCCGCGCTGCCGGTATCCAACCCATCGACTCCGTATTTTCGGATGTGAGCGACATGGAAGCTTTGGCCGAAAATGTGAAAACCAGCAAAGGTCTGGGATTCGACGGTATGGGCTGCATCCATCCCCGACAAATCGCCGTAATTCATGAGAATTTTGCCCCGGAAGAGGCTGAAATTGAAAAAGCCAAACGAATTGTTCTGGCTTTCAATGAAGCTGAAAAACGTGGGTTGGGTGTCGTTTCGCTGGGAACCAAAATGATTGATGCACCGGTGGTTAAAAGAGCCCAACGCACCATCCTGCTGGCCATTCAAACCGGAAAACTGGCCGCAGATTGGGATCAAAACGTATCACAACAGTAAATCTGAGCACATGAAAAAATACGATAAACTGGTAAAAAACGCTGTCGGACGTTTGGTTCCGACCGAAATTAACGGCGAAACACATGTTCCCTTCAAAGGAATCGGAAAACACAGACCTCAAGGCAGAAAATATGGACCACCC
Organism: Bacteroidales bacterium; assembly: GCA_963676875.1. GTDB lineage: Bacteria > Bacteroidota > Bacteroidia > Bacteroidales > F082 > UBA6244. Next base: position 3,577,142 of record OY781436.1, on the reverse strand, counting down.
ATTGCCACCTGTATCGATTATCCTGAAGATGGCAATAAAATCATCCCCTCGCTGAAAGAGGCACTGGTTAAAGCCGGGCTAAAGGATGGCATGACCATCTCCACCCATCACCACTTTAGAAACGGAGATTTGATAGCCAACCAAATTTTCGACATCGCCCATGAGCTGGGCATTAAAAACCTGCGTTGGTTTCCTTCGGCTTCATTTCCTTGTCAGGAACGCCTGATTAAGTACATGGAAGATGGTACCATACATCACATCGAAGGCAGTATGAATGGGCCGCTTGGGAAATTTGTGTCGGAAGGAAAAATGGCCGGACTGGGCGTACTACGCTCCCATGGTGGTCGCTACCAGGCCATTCAGGATGGAGAGGTGAAAATTGATATCGCCGTGATAGCTGCTCCCTCGGCGGACATGTTCGGAAACGCCAATGGCGTAAACGGGCCTGCCGCTTGTGGCTTGCTGGGATTCGCCTTGGGCGATTCACAATATGCTGAAAAAGTGATTGTGGTGACCGACAACATTGTGCCCTTTCCTTGCATCCCCTGGCAAATTCATGGCAACTATGTGGACTTTGTGGTGAAAGTAGATCAGGTGGGTTTGCCCGAAAAAATTGTGTCCGGAACCACCATGATTACAAAAAGCCCCGACAGGTTGCTAATTGCCGAAATTACTGCTCAATTCTGCGAAGCTGCCGGGCTTATTCACGATGGATTCTCCTATCAGGCAGGTGCCGGTGGAACGGCCTTGTCTATTGGCAACTATTTTGGAGATATCCTGCGAAAAAACAACTGGAAAGCTTCCTTTATCAGGGCAGGAAGCAACAAATATGCTGTTGAAATGCTGGAAGAAGGCTTAGTTGGCTACATTCTCGACGGACAAACCTTTGACATGGAAGGTGTTAGGAGTATGCGTGAAAACAGCAACCACGTGGCCACTTCACCCTTTACCAGCTACAATTACCATGGAAAAGGCAATTTTGCTTCGTTACTTGACGTGGTCATTTTGGGCGCAACAGAGGTGGATGTAAACTACAATGCCAACGTGGTAACCCACAGCGACGGTTATTTGCTTCATGGCATTGGCGGATGGCAGAATACCTTGTTTGCCAAAACCACCATCCTGCCCATCCCCTTGTTTCGCGACCGCATTCCCGTGATCCGCGATGAAGTAACCACCATATGCGCTCCCGGCGAAGCCATCGATGTGATTGTAACCGAACGCGGCATCGCCATCAACCCGCTGCGTCAGGATTTAATTGACAAAGTGAAAGATAGCGGCTTGCCCATCAAAACCATTGAAGAACTGAAGGCCGAAGCCGAAGCCATCTGCGGGGTACCCGAAAAACCCGAGCTGAGCGACGAGATCGTTGCCGTGATTAAATGGGTGGACGGAACGATTATCGATGCCGTGAGAAAAGTGGTAAAATAGCCCACACCATTTTTGAATATATCCTGAAAATCCTCCTTGTACGCAACACGGAGGATTTTCATTTACCTTAAACCTGCCATAATCCTGATTTTCAGACACCTATTTCATCTGCCTGTTATTTCTAGAATCTGGGTACGGGTTGCTATCTTATGCCAATATCACACCATACGAAACCATTATAAATATCTGATGCTCATACAAGGCACGTGATCGTAAGCTTAGATAGGAGACGTCCATAAAATACCAATTCAATCACTAAACTTTTTAGCAAAACAATTGAAAGCAGGTCTCCTGCCAACTTGATATTTTTCATATATTTAGGCAATTTTTTAATTGGCATCACTTAGCTGTGTCGATTTCTTCATATTGCCCGAATATCAATGTTTACCGCTTATGAAACGTGCTGATAACAGGAAGGTTTTGTTACTCATTGTTGGCTTTTTTTTGCTTCTCATCGCTGTGTTTTATGCCATTTGGATCAGTGATCAGTTTTACAAAAAAACATTTGAGGCAACCCAGCAAAACCTGATGAACAAGGCCGAAAACATTCAGGTATTTATCGAAGCCAACATTAACGACAGAATTCAAAACCTGGGAGTAATTGCCAAAACTGCAGAAATTGTAGATTTTGCCCATAAAAGAGCGCCTCACCAACAAAACGATGGGTATTGTCCGTTAAAAAGTATTCAGGATGTCAATTCCAACGATTTTGTTGTAATTGCGTTAACCGACACCAACGGCATTCCTTTCCACGCACATTACGATGGCACCAATTTCGCTGATTCCATCCTGTCGGTGGTTGCCAAAACAGAAATTAAAGAGGTACTGAAAACCAAACAACCCATAATTGGTAAAAGCTATGAAGGACCTGATGGTTCACGATTTATCAACATGGTATTCCCGGTATTTTCAGAAGAGCACATAGTCGGAACCATTTTCGTGGCATACAACATCACCGCCTTTTGTAAGAAATATTTCTCCGATCTGAATCATCAGGCTTTTCCCATCGAAATATCGGATACCGAGGGAAATTTCCTTTTTAACTCGCAACCGGGCATTCCCGACCTGGCAAACGATTTCAAAAACCGAAACTGGAAGCCGCAAGGCATATCGGCCAACGATCTTCTCGAAAACGAACGATGGGCAGCAAGTTTTACCAAGCATCAGGAGAATACCGCCATCGTAACCTTTCAGGATACCAACAACATGCTCGATCAGGTAGTTTTGGCCGCCACGCCCCTCAATTTGGGCAATCACCCCTACCTGATTTCGGTGTACGATGATCTGGAAAATGCCACCAGCACTACCTACCTATACACCCGCAATGTGTTCATCGTGTTGGGCTCCTTGCTGTTGCTGTTTTTGTTGTTTTGGATTTTTGGATGGTCGTACCTCAAAAGGTTTGTGCAGATAAAAAAGGAAACATTTCTGCTCTCTAAAATCTCCCAATCGGAAAACAGGTATTGGGAGCTTTTCGATGCATCGCCCATGCCCATTGTAGTACTTTCGGCTGAAGGCACTGTAAGCGTTAGCAACAAGGAGTTTTTAAGTTATTTTGGCCTCAAAGAACCTAAAAATGCCTTTGGGAAAAACATCGTCGAACTCATCCGAATGGAAGACAAGGATCAATTTATCTCACTGATAAACAGGGTCGAACGCAACAAATTTAAGAATGGGACCGAGTGCATGACCATTTCTTTTTATCATCCCAACGGACAACTAAAAACGGGTGAGTTTACTGCCACACGATTTACCTTCGACAAAAAACACAACATCCTTTGCATCATCAACGACCTCACCGAGAAAAAGCTGGCCGAAAACCTCAGCCTGCGCTTTGGCAGAATATTGAACAATTCCCACAACGAAATATTTGTGATTGACGCACAAACCCACAAGTTTCTGCATGCCACCGATGGCGCGTTAAACCACCTGGGCTATACCATTGACGAACTTCGCCAACTGTCACCCAAAGACATCACTGATCAGGACGATGCCGGATTCAAACAACTTATCAAACCCCTCATCAACCAAACCACCGAACAGTTGATTTTTGAAATTGTTCATCACCAAAAAGACGGAGGAAGCTACCCAGCGGAAGTCACCCTGCAAATGTCGCATGAAGAAAACCCGCCCATTTTTATCGCCATTTTGCGTGATTTATCCCTTGAAAAAAAAGCCGCAGAAACCATTGCCAAAGAACGTTCACGCGCGCAGGAATACCTTGAACTGGCTGAAGTTATGTTTGTGGTGCTCGATACTGAGGGCAATATTACCATGATTAACCGAAGGGGATGCAAGATTCTGGAATATGAGCAGGAAGAACTCATTGGTAAACCATGGATTGATGTATGTGTTCCACAAGAATCCAGAACTGTAATCGCCGAATCCATTGCACAGTCGTTAAGCAATAAGGATGGAGGTGTTAAAAATTTTGAAAGTCAAATCGTTACTAAGAGTAAACAACACAAACTTATTTCGTGGCAACACAAGCCAATTATTAGCCCCGAAGGTATAGTAACCGGATTACTTAGCTCCGGACTGGATATTTCAGAAGCCAAAAAGCAAGAATACGACCTAAAAGTAAGCCAACGCCAATATGCCACCCTGATTAGCAACCTCAATGGAATTGTATACAGGTGCTTGAACGACGGTTTCTGGACTATGCAATTTATCAGCGATGGCGTACAAAAAATGACAGGATACACGCCTGATGAGCTACTACTCAATGCCCACATAGCCTTTTCAGACATCATTTATCCGGAAGACCGTCAGCGTGTGGCCAAGAGCATCAGAACCGCGGTGGAACAAAACAAAACTTTCCAACTTGAGTACCGGATTACCAAAAAGACCGGAGAAATAATTTGGGTAACCGAAAATGGTCAGGCCATCGTGGAAGGTGATCAAATTCAACATCTGGAAGGATTAATTACCGACATTACCAAAATAAAAGAAGCCGAAATTCAACTCCTCAAACTTTCAACTGCCATCCAACAAAGCGCTTCATCCATTGTAATTACTGACATCAAGGGGGTTATTGAATATGTCAACCCATATTTTAGTGAGATTACCGGATACAACGAAAAAGAAGCCATTGGCAAAAAAGTAAGTATCATGAAATCAGGACTGATGTCCGATGAACACTATAGCCAACTTTGGGAAACTATTACCACTGGACAAACCTGGTACGGTGAGTTTCAAAACAGAAAAAAAAGCGGAGAGCTTTTCTGGGAATCGGCGGTAATTGCACCTGTTAAAAATACTGAAGGAATAATCTCAAGCTACATTGCTATTAAACAAGATATTACAGAACTCAAACAAAATCAAACAGACCTGATAAACAGTCAGAAAGAGCTAAAGGTGAGTGAAGCCTTATTCAAAGCTTTGTCGGGAGCTTCCTTTGAGGCCATTTTTATGTCGAAACACGGAAAGTGCATTGGTCAGAACAAAACCGCAGAACTCATGTTCGGATACAGCGAAGAGGAAGCGATTGGACAACCGGAGCACCATTGGTTTAAAGATGAAGAGAAAGAATTGGTAAACCAACGGCTTTCGGGCGGAAATGAGGAACCTTTCGAAGCCACAGCCTTACGAAAAAATGGTACTACCTTTCCATGTGAGATAAAAACACGTGTGGCAGAATATCAGGGAAATATGGTTCTTTTTACGGCCATTACCAACATCTCTCGCAGAAAAGAAGCCCAAAAAAACCTACTGGAAAGTGAAGCCCGCTATCGTGCACTTATCCAAAACAACACTTCCGTCATGCTGCTTTTTGATCCGGAAAACGGAGAGATCGTGGAAGCCAATAAGGCAGCCAGTAATTTCTATGGTATGAGTGAAGAAGAACTGAAGAAAACCTGCATCTTCGACATCAACACCATGAACCGTGATGAAATTTCAGAAAAGTTAAATGATCTACGCAGTGGCAAAAAAAGCTATTTTGTGTTCAAACATTATACGGCCAATGGCGAGATAAAAGATGTGGAGCTGTACACCGGGCGAATGGATTATCAGGGTAGAGAGCTATATTTTAGCGTTATACACGACATCACCGAAAAACTCCAGAACCAAAAAGAATTGATTCTATCCAGGGAAAAAGCAGTGGAGAGCGACAGGCTAAAATCGGCATTTCTGGCCAATATGTCCCACGAAATACGTACACCCATGAACGCCATTATCGGGTTTTCCCAACTACTCAACGACGAAGATATTACTCCCGAAGAAAGTGAATCCTACATCAACATCATCAACAAATCAGGAAGCCAACTCCTTGATCTTATTGACGATATTATTAAAATAAGTCAAATAGAAGCCGGAATTATCAGCATTCAGCCCGAGGACAACAAACTCACCGAACTGCTTAATGAAACCTACAACTTGTTTTCACTAACCGTGAAACAAAAAGGTATAGCACTGAATCTTGACGTGCCCGAACAACAAATACCAAGTCTCTACACGGACGCATCCCGATTCAAGCAGGTGATGATCAACCTGTTGAGCAATGCCATTAAATTCACCCACCAAGGGGAAGTTCGCTTTGGTTATACCGTTGAGGGCGAATTCTTACAGTTTTTCGTAAAAGACACCGGCATAGGCATTGACCCACAGCATTTCCAACTCATCTTCGACCGTTTTATGCAGGTACCACAAAACAGCACCAAACTATATGGAGGAACCGGCATCGGATTAAGTATTTCCCAAGCCTTGGTGGAAAAAATGGGAGGCAAAATTTGGCTGGAGTCGGAAGTGGGTCAGGGGACTACCTTCTACTTTACTCTGCCAAATATTCAACACGGACGGGAAAAACCGGAGATAGTAAAAAATAAACCCGACGGTTTGCTTACGAACAAGCTCACAGGAAAAAAAGTTTTGATTGTAGAAGACGAACCCAGCAACCAACAATTGCTTAAACTATTTTTACAACCCACCCATGCCGTTCTTCTCATGTGTGAAAACGGACTGGAAGCGTTAGAAATAATAAATCATCAGGATATCGACATCGTCCTGATGGACATCAAAATGCCCGTTATGAATGGACTGGAAGCCACCATGAAAATAAAAAAGATTAAACCCGAAATTCCGATTATTATTCAAACAGCCTACGCCATGGCAAACGAAAGAGAGGATGCCTTTAAAGCCGGTTGTGATGCGTATCTTGCCAAACCCGTGAAAAAAGTACAATTAATTGATACCATGATTCAACTACTCGTGTGATCATTTAGAATAAAACATTTGCCACAGCTGCTATAAAAACTAAAACAACCATGATGAATATACCAAACCCTGCCAAATTAGACTTAGAAGTGCAGATATTCATTCAACTCGGTTAAACTAATACGACTTATGAACTAAAAAAGTAACAAATGAAAGCTATTCGATTCAGTGTTCGTCGCAGCGTTATCTACCTTTTTATTTTGGTAGGCGCTTTCTCCATATTGTCAATCAGCGTATTGTGGATTACTACTGAATTCTCTGAACACGAAACCCGAATAAATCAGTACCGAGAGTCATCGTTGAAAGCACACAAATTTGTACTCAAACATGAGGTGGAACGGGTACTCACCTATATCAACTTTAGCAGGAAACAAAACCCGTTGCTCTCGGAAGAGGAACTAAAAAACAACCTTTTGGATCATATTGCTTCGCTTCACTTTGAACATGGAGGTTATGTGTTTGTTAATACTTACGAAGGAAGAGCCCTGGTTTTCGACGGTAAACGAATCACAAGCAACAAAGATATTACCAACCTAACCGACCCCGACGGACTTCGCCTTTTCGACATGGAAATGAAGGCTGCAAAAGAACCCGAAGGTGATTACATGTTCTATCGATTCAAACGTATGGACACCTCTTTCATCGAACAGAAAATCTCCTATATCAGAGGCTACGACGACTGGGGCTGGATTGTGGGCGCCGGATTATATCTCAACAACACCCTCAACGAAATCAAAAATGCAGAAGCAGATTTTAAGGATAAACTATACTCGAGAATCATAAAAATTTCTTTGTTGTTTGGCGTCTTACTCATCGTATTGTTGGTTTTTGGGTACTACCTGTCGAGGTATATCGAAAAAGATTTTACTGTGTTTACCAGGTTCTTTAATGCAGCCTCCGCCACGGAAGCAAGAATAGAACCCAAAGACCTGAAGGTGAATGAGTTTATCAAACTGGCCAAAACGGCCAACGAAATGATCGACAAACGCATCCTCGACCGGCGGCAGATTATCGAACAACGCAATACCATGCAAAAATATCTCGACATTGTTGGGGTGATTGTATTGGCTCTCGACACCAAAGGACAGGTCACCCTGATCAACAAAAAAGGATGTGAAATTCTGGGCTACCACGAATCTGAATTGATAGGAAAAAGTTGGATCGACATTTGTATTCCTGAAGAAGAATCTGGCAGGATAAAACAAATATTTGAAAACAAAATCAGCAAATCGGAGGATATCAGCGAAAAATCTATCAACCCTGTGCTCACCAAATCAGGTGCTCAGCGAACCATCGAATGGCACAACATGCTGATATTCGACGACAACAACCGGATATCCGGCATCCTCAGTTCCGGCATAGATGTAACGGAAAAACTAAAATCGCAACAGGATTTGATGGAAAGTGAAAACAAATACCGCCGACTTTTCGAAAACACTGTTGATCCGGTAAGTATTCTTGACACCGACATGCGTTTTACAGATTGCAACAACGCTTCGCTTAAATTTTTTGGTGCCCGGAATCTCAGCGAACTGAAAGGGAAATCAGTTTTGGACTTTGCCTTACACCATAAAGACGTTGAAACCCGCACCATCATTGAACAGAAGACAAAAGAAGTCATTTTAATGGGATACTGTCGCTTCGATTGGCAGCATCTTGATTTGTCGGGCAAAAAGTGTTATTCCGATGTTTCGCTCACGCTAATTCCCATCTCAGGCGAGGACAAAATACACATGGTGATTCGTGATGTGCAACTAAGGGCCGAATACGAGCAGCGACTTCGGGATGCAGCCGAAAAAGCCGAACGCGGCGACAAACTAAAGACCACCTTTTTAAATAACATGTCCCATGAAGTGCGCACACCTCTGAATACCATCATGGGGTTTTCACAATTGCTCTCTCAGGAAAATCTGGCAAGAAAAGATATCCACAGTTTTGCCAACTCCATTATTAACTCCGGAGAAACCCTGACCCGTATCATGGACGACATCATGGATTTTTCGAGGTATCAAGCCGGAGAACCCATTACCACGACGGGAAAGACAAACCTGAAACAAATAATGAGGGAGGTTTTTGTTGAAAATAGTCCCCTTATCGCACGAAAACCCATCGACTTCAGGTTCTCCATCCCCTATCCGGCGTCCCATTTCATCGTTCAATCGGATGGCAAAAGACTCAAACAGGTATTAACCCATTTGGTGGGTAATGCCATGAAATTTACCGACCAAGGGTTAGTGGAATATGGGTTCGAATGTCGTGAAAAGGATATCATCTTCCACGTTTCGGATACAGGCATCGGAATAGAAACCCAATACAGGGATTCCATATTTGGCAAATTCAACCAAATTCAACATGTATCCATGGGGAAAATATATGGAGGCACAGGACTTGGCCTGAGCATTTCCAAAGCGATTGTAGAAAGTTTGGGTGGCAACATTTGGATGGAACCCAATCCCGCCGGCGGAAGCATTTTCTTTTTTACCATCCCCTATCGCCCAATCGATTATTCCACCGAACTAAAAACCTTAGTCAGTGCGGATGCACAACACACTCACTTAATTTTTCTTACCAAAGATGTAGGACTATTTTCCGATTTCCATCAGATAGTCACTCCATTTGGATTGAGCGTGGTGCATATGAAAGACACCGCCAAGACGTTGGACTTTTGTCAACAATCCGACAATATCGGTGCCATTTTCCACGATCTGGACGACAATCCGAAAAATCCTGACTTCATCGCTTCTCTAAAAAAAATATCTCCTCAGTTGCTTTGCATTGCTGTTGTAAAAACCAACCCGGAAACAGAAAAGGAAGAAGCATTAAACCTCGGCTATCACGACTTTATTTACGAGCCATTCCATCAATTGGATATCCTGTGTACTCTGTCCTATATAACCGATAAAAAGCGTAAAAGGAGAAAATAAAAAGCTTCACAATTCGGTATGAATGAGTTGATTGTTTGCACCATCGTTCTTGAATGGAAACGAGCTTTAATCTGCTTCGCTCTCTAACCCACCTCAATTCTAAATCGGCAATATACATTCGCAAGAAGAATGCTATTTTCTTTTTATCGGAGGTATAGAAAACAGTGAACACTGCTAAAGCGTAGCAAGGTATTTTTAAAATACAGGAACAACCAATCCCCGTCAGCTCCGGCGGGGCGAAACATTTTTTCATCCTAAGACAACTTCTTGGTGATGTGGCATCTGGTCACGGTGCGCTGCACCTCAGAGATATTTGTGATTGGCGGAAGTTTTGAGGAAAGGTCACCCCTCTAATAATAGAGCCAATGAAAAACCATACCGTCTTGCTTGTTGTATTCAAGAGCCGGAAACGGAATTTTGATAAAATTGAATACCTTAAACGCAAATTTCAAACCCTTTTTGTTGGTTTTGATACGGGTCCAATCAACGTCCATCGAAATATAATACTGCCTGACTCTGTCTGCATGTGGCAAAATTTGTCCGTTATATTCCGGCGGATTTGTGTTGGAACCCAACATACCTTTGGCACCATAACCCACTGCCACATTGATCCAGGCCGGAAAACCACTGTCCTCATGCAGAAAACTCTTGATGTTGGCCGACAACCAATAGGTTTGTCCGTTGTAGTCCTTCAACACCCTTTGCAAAGCCCCATCGCCCAGCAAGTCAGGTCGGTATTGCGCATATTCGGTGGGTTGGTACGAAAATTTCAGTCGGATGCGCTGTTCCTTCCAAAGCAATTGCTGCCCGGTAAAAAGCACCGAACCCGCCGTATTAGCCATCAAATCGCCGGGTGAAGCACCCCAATCGCTCGAAAAGCCATCCAAAATTTCAATCACGGTCATGGAAGTAAACCCCATAATTCCGGCATATACAGCTGACTTGTTGTTGTTTACGCCCGCCCAGCGCAGCGACCAAAAGGCGTAATTTGAAATAACATAAGCCGTGGTGGCATGCCCCACTTTATCCACTTGAAGCCACGCCTTGTTGTCGTTAAACCAATGAAATCCGGTGAGGTCGCTATCTTTGTACCAGGCAAAATACAATACACCCAGTGTAGCAGTGTACATCCCAGTACCTGCGTAGATAAGCGCGTTTAAACGCTTTTTGTTTAAAGTATCCGGTACCGATGACCGATCCTGGCTTATAACGGGAATTGCCATCAATTGGAAAAGAAAAATCCAAACCATGCTACGCCATACCCTATAAAACCAAGCACTTTTCATTCAAATTCTTTCAATATATTAAAGATTAGTTCTGTTTTCTCTTTTAATAATTTCTCTGATTTGGCCTCCGCTAAAAACCGCAAATAAGGTTCGGTATTGGAAGGTCGGATATTAAACCACCAGTCGGGAAATTCCAACCGATAGCCGTCAAAATCAAGAAATTTCTCAGGAGATTCTTTTTCGTTGAAGTAGGATACTACGGCATCCATGGCCGCTTGCTTTTCCTCTATTTTGAAATTTACTTCCCCTGTGTTGGCATAAGCAGAAATCTCCTCCATCAAACCGGAAAAAGTTTCTCCATTGGACTTTGCCTCACTAACGATATTCAGAACAAGCAATGCTGCCAACAATCCACTGTCGGAAAAATAGAAATCTTTAAAGTAATAATGGCCTGCTAACTCGCCACCATATATACCATTCACCTCTTTGAGTTTGGTGGCCCCGAAGGCCCTTCCCACACGCCAAATATCCACCTCTACACCATAACGTTTCAGGTATTCGGCAACAGCTTTCGAGGTACGGATATCCTGCACCACACGACCGGTCTCATGGCGTTCGCCAAAAAAATACCGACCCAACAACCCTATAATCAAGTCAGGGGAAACAAATTGTGATTTCTCATCCACAAACATTACCCTGTCAGCATCTCCATCGAAAATCACCCCGATGTCGTATCCACCCTTTTTCACGGTTTCTTCAATTTCCTCTCTGTTTTCCGCCTCCAAAGGGTTGGGTTCGTGTACCGGGAAATTTCCGTCAGGCACATCGTTGAGGTAGGTGGCTTTTTCTCCAAAAAGTGAATGGGCAAACAAACCAGCCATGCCCGAAGAGCAATCGATGGCCATGTGAAGGTTGTCGTACGAGCGGGCATATCCTTTCAAAAAACCAAGATAATCGGGAGCGTAGTCCTTTATATATAATCCCCCCCTTGTTTTTTTCACAATGGGTTCGTTGCTATCCACCAGTTTTTCCAATTTATCCAATCCATCGGCATATCCAATGGGCCTCACGTCAGTTCCTGAAAATTTTAAACCATTGTAAACCGAGGCATTATGAGAAGCCGTTATCATGATAGATCCGTCAAATCGAAATTTACCGTTTCCCCAATAATTCATGGGCGTTGTGGTTAACCCTGCATCATACACATCCACACCGGAGTCGAGTAAACCATTGCTCAACGAAAGAAACATTTGGTCGGAAGAAAGACGGATGTCTCTGCCCACCAGTACCGATTTCACCGGAAAAATGCGGTGATAAAAATAGCCAATGCGATAAACCATTTCAGGATTGAGGTCGACGCCCCAGACACCCCGGATATCGTAAGCCTTAAAAGCTTTCATACTTGATGATTTAATTGATTTTGTCTTCTAGCAGGCGATTTTGTTTCTAGTTTAGAATCACGAAAGTACAAAAAAGCCTTTGTTCCACATTCTTGATAAGGATATTTTTACAAGAAATTTATTGCCATTAATCTTTACTTATATCGAATATCAATGCTGAATTTCCCCATTCAGAATCACCGTTTCCACCTTGTTGGAGCCAAAAGCGTAGGGCATGAATTCTATAGTTGGAATTGGTTTGGTAATGAATACATTGGCCTTTTTCCCTATGGCAATACTTCCCAATTGATGACTCAACCCCATGGCATAAGCGGTGTTAATTGTGGTTGCATTGATGGCTTCTTCAGGGAGCATTTTATAGAGTATGCTGGCCATGGACAAAATTAACTGCATATTTCCCGATGGTGCCGAACCCGGGTTGAAATCACTGGCCAGGGCAACAGGCAATCCGGCGTCCATCATCGCTCTGACCGGTGCATAGCGCATGCCGAGGAAAAACGCGGCTCCGGGCAGAACGGTGGGCATGGTATCCGAATTCAGTAAAGCCGCGATTTCTTCCTCCCCGGTAAATTCCAGATGGTCCACCGACAGGGCGCCGTATTTTACCCCGGCTTGAATTCCTCCACTGTAATCCAATTCGTTGGCATGAATTTTTCCTCGCAAACCATACTGAAGTCCTGCCTCCAAAATCCGTTCAGTATCTTCCACCGTAAAAAATCCTTTGTCACAGAACACATCGATAAAGTCGGCCAATTCTTCTTCAGCCACCCTCGGAAGCATCTCTTTAATCACCAAATCAACATACTCGCGTTGCCGACCCCGGTATTCAAGGGGAATGGAATGAGCTCCCAAAAAATTGGCACGGATAGTCAATGGGCTCATTGTTTTTAGTTTTTTAATCACACGCAGCATTTTAAGCTCCGATTCCAGATTTAAACCATAACCACTTTTTATCTCCACTGCTCCGGTTCCAAAATGCATGATTTCATTCAGTCGTTCCAAAGCTGAGGCAATCAGCTCTTCCTCAGTGGCTTCCTGCATGCGTTTGGCGGTATTGAGAATACCTCCACCTCTGGCTGCAATTTCTTCATATGACAATCCCTTGATCTTGTCGATGTACTCCACCTCACGGGAAGCAGGATACACCAAATGTGTATGCGAATCCACGAAGGAGGGAAACACCATTTTATCCGTGGCATCGATCTCCTTAGTCGCTTGCTTACCTGTTAAAAGGGCAGTTTTATCCAGATCGGCCATGGTGCCAAAATCTGAAATAAGTCCTCCCTCGATAAACAACCATGCATTTTTAATGGATGGAAGTTCAGCCATTTTCGCTCCACAAACTTTTTTTTGAGGAATAGTTTCGGCTTGTATCAGTTGCTTAATATTGGTAATCAGGATATTTGTCATATTTTTTCTATTTATCGGGGATTTCCATGAAGTACAACAAAAAATGTAACCCGCATGCAAAGGTAGGAATTACCGCCTTTCTGCACGTCCTTTTTTAATTACTAATATCAAAAGTCGTTGGTCATACAACTAAATGGCCGCAAATTTTGTCATCAAATTAATTTTACAAAGGCTAATTAACTTTAAAAAGGTATATTTGCCTCCAAATTGTCGTAACCAATAAACTTCATTTACCTATGAAATCAAAAGTATTACTTAGTTTTTTAATCCTTATCGCGCTTACAGCCAGTCTGTTTGCCAAAAACATCCCCCTTTCAACTGCCGAACAGGTAGCTGTAAATTTTTTCTTTGAGAAATCAGCTCAATATGGCGATGCCATTGATTATTACGATTTGAGCATAAAAGAATCCTATCAAGTTGATCAGGCATACTACGTGATTAATTTTGAAGACGGATGGGTTGTGGTATCAGCCGACGATGCCATGGTTCCGGTATTAGGATATAACTACACAGGTGAGTTCCCTGCACAAGCCACTCAATCAAAAAACTTCAGCAGTTATATGTATAATTATGTTGATCAGGTTAATTTTATCAGAGAGAACAATATCGTCGCAAGTAACGAGACCATAGAAAAATGGAATCACTTGAATACCACTGATCCTTCAAGCCTGAATTTGCGTGGCGACCGCGCTGTTGAACCGCTGCTCACTTCCATCTGGAATCAAGACGACCCATACAATATGATGTGCCCCGAAGATGCCGCTGGCCCTGGTGGACACGTTTATGTTGGTTGCGTGGCTACCGCCATGTCGATGATCATGCACTACTGGAGATATCCCCTTCAAGGAACCGGAACCCACAGCTATTACATCTATCCTTATGGTACACAGAGCGTTGACTATGGTGCCACTACCTACGAATGGGATGGTATGCAAGATGATATCAACAACAAATATATCTGGGAAATGGCTAAAATTGGCTATCATGCAGCAGTAAGTGTTGACATGGGCTTTGGCCCCGATGGATCAGGTGCCTATAGTGCAGATGTTCCCGGAGCTTTGGTGTCACATTTTGGATATAGCGGATCAGCACAATATCTGCAAAAATCCAGTTACACCTCATCTGCATGGAATAGTTTAGTAACGGGCGAAATTGATGCCAAACGTCCGATCTACTACTCAGGAAGATCAAACGAAGGAGGCCATGCTTTCTCATGTGACGGATATCAAGACGCTACTTATTTCCATTTCAACTTTGGTTGGAGTGGCTCAGGAAATGGTTATTTTACACTTAATGATGTTGGTGGATACAACCAACAACAGGGAATGATTCGCAATTTCTTCCCAGGCGACATCAACTATCCTTACATTGCTACCGGACTTACCGAACTTGCTTTCCCTGCCGGTTCATTTACAGATGGCAGTGGTCCTATCGAAGACTATCCTACCGGCATGAATGCACAATGGTTGATTAACCCACAAACTGAGCAAGATTCTGTTTCCAAAATCAGCCTTCATTTTGTACAATTCAGTACCGCCGCTTCCGACAAGGTGAAAATTTACGACGGATCCACCACCGATGCACCTTTGCTGGGAGAATACTCGGGGTCAACACTTCCCGACAACATTACCTCTACCGGAAATCAGGTATTGGTTACTTTTAACTCTACCGGATCAGCCGAAGGCTTCAAAATAGAATATACCGCTGTTTATCCTACCTATTGTTCAGGGACACAAGTAATTGACGCTCCTACCGGAACCATTTCAGACGGTAGCGGTGATTTCTTCTACAACAACCTGAGCACATGTACTTACTTCATTCAACATCCCGAAGGTGTAAACTACCATATCGATTTTACCAAATTCAACACCGAAGCCGGCAAGGACAAACTCACCATCTATGATGGCAACAGCCAATTGATTGGTGAGTATTCTGGCAACGTATTACCTGAATCGTTGGACATCGCAGGAAGTGGTGTTTTCATGACCTGGGGCACCAATGCCTTTATCCGCGAAGACGGTTGGGAACTCATCTACACCATTGATGGAGTTGGTGTTGAGGAACAATCTGTTTATGATAATCTTTCTGTATTCCCCAATCCTTCAACCGGTCAACTAAATATTAGCTTTAATGTGGAAAAAGCGTCCAACCTGCAAATCAGACTAGTCAACCTGAGTGGCCAGGTGGTTGTTGACGAAGATATGGGACAATACAACGGTAACTTTACCAACACCTACGACCTGAGCGATCAGGCCAAGGGGGTTTACTTGCTGAGTATCACCAGCGAAAAAGGTAAAACCGACAGAAAAATTGTACTGCAATAGTATCATTTTGCACCATATAAAAAGAGCGACTCAAATTGAGTCGCTCTTTTTTTTGTATCGGCATTTTTCAACCGTATAGGACAAAATCGCTTAGCTCTCCATCTGCATCTTCTGAACCACCACGTTTAAAAGTTCGCTAAACAGTTCATTCTCGGGTTTTCCTTGCTGGCACGAAAGCAACTTTTTCTGGAAATTATAGCAGGTCATGTGCCGGATACCCACCTGTCGGCTGAGTTCGTATGACGAGATGTCAGGAATATGACAAATGAGCAAACTCAGCTCGATGGCCGACTTCAATGAAAACCGACAATGATGAAAAACGGTGTGTGCCGTGGCCGATTCTTCGCGCTTACACTTGGTGCATCTTCTTGAGGTAGAAACCTTTCCATGACACCAGTTGGTATGTCCGCAATGACGACATACAAAGCCATCTTTCCATTTGAGGTCTGCCAATAAACTGAGGCAGGTTTCGTCATCAGGAAAAGCAGACGTGAACTTTTTTAGCAATAAAACCGGACTTTTTGATTTATTTGTCTTTTCTTTCATAAAAATAAATCAATTTTGTACGCAATTTAAAATTGGAACAGGATTTGATGCAAAGATAACAAAGTGATACTAATGTGATACAAAAAAGTGTATCTTTGTCGAAAATTTTGAATAAATTTAACTTATCCTACTAAATATGAGAAAATTAAGTGTTATTTTGGCCATCACCCTTTCTCTCCCTTTGTTTAGTTGCACGAACATGAAGGGAAGCGAGGAAGACCAATCCACGGAAGTAGTGGCCGAAAACAATGGCCAGAGCAATGGAGTAAAAAGTGAATCCGCTGTGGAAGTATTAACCTACGAAGCCTTTCTTGAAAAAGTCTGGAATTTTGAAGAAAATCCTCAGGAATGGGTTTATGAAGGTGACGTTCCCTGCATCATCGATTTTTACGCCGATTGGTGTAAACCATGTAAAATGGTAGCTCCCATCATGGAAGAACTAGCCGTAACATATGAAGGCAAAATAAAAATCTATAAAGTAAATGTAGATTTGGAGAAAAAATTGGCCGGAGTATTCGGTATCAGAAGCATTCCTTCGGTATTGTTTGCGCCCAAAACAGGAGATCCCGGAATGCAAGCAGGAGCACTTCCAAAGGAACAATATGTTCAAATCATTGAAAAAGACTTATTAAAAAATACAACATCCAGTAATTAATAAAATTGTAAAATACCTTATATCATGGAGCATTTAACCAAACAAACCTTTTTTGAAAAAGTTTTCAATTACGAAAAAAACAAAGATTGGGCTTTTGAAGGAAAACTACCTTGTATCATCGATTTTTATGCAGATTGGTGTCAGCCTTGCAAAATAGTTTCTCCCATATTGGAGGAACTGTCGAAGGAATACGAAGGAAAAATCAATATTTATAAAATCAACACCGAGGAAGAAACCGAACTTTCGGCTGCCTTTGGTATTCGTAGCATCCCATCCTTACTGTTTTGTCCCACCGACGGACAACCTCAGATGGCTCAGGGTGCATTGCCCAAAGAAACCCTCATTCAAGCCATCAACGATGTGCTGTTGAAAGAGAAAAAATAGATTTCCATACCAACTACATTAAGCCATTTTCATGCAGAAAGTGGCTTTTTGTGTTTTATGGAGCCACGAACAGGCAACTATCACTGGCATTTACTAATTTTGCCGACGAAAACAATTTTCATGAACCAGATGGTCAATTCAAACATCGAAAACGAACAACTCCTGCTGCCCACAGCCTACTGCGGACCGGCAGAATATTTTGCCATCATGGCTCAATGGCCAAATGAAGTATGTTTGATTGAATCAATGGAAACCTATCCCAAACAGACCTGGAGAAACCGTTGTAGCATCCTTACTTCGCAGGGATTACTCAACCTGAGTATTCCCACAAAAAAACCCAACGGCAATCATACAGTTGTTCAGGACGTGGAAATAGATAACGATAGCAGGTGGTATCAGGCACACTGGCGGGCACTAACAGCAGCTTACAACGCATCCCCGTTTTTTATGTACTATCAGGATGAATTGGCTCCATTCTACGACGGTAGTTATACCGGATTATTGGATTTCAACATGGGATTAACCACGTTGTTAATCAAACTTCTGGGAATCAAAGTCAGGCTTGAGCTAACCGGTACTTTTACAATCCCCACTTCAGAAGACGACCTCCGGTACAGGCTTTCGCCAAAAAAGCCTCCATTATACAACCATTTTCCTCCTTACATCCAAGTTTTTAGTGAAACACAGGCATTTCATGCCAACCTGAGCATATTGGATGTCCTGTTTAATTTGGGTCCTGATTCGGGAAGTTATCTTCGCTCGATCGGTAAAATATCCTAGTCAGGATAGGCGATGCGTGCGTGGTGAATATTGAGGAGTTTCTTTTTCAACACTTTTCTCACACTGCTGATTTCCTTCATGGTGATATTGGCATTCATAAACTGATCATCTGCCATGAGTGAGTGGATGATGTTGTCAACCAAGTCGTTAATTTTTTGTTCATCGGGTTGTGAAAGACTTCTGGAGGCAGCTTCTACAGAGTCGGCCATCATTACCACGGCGGTTTCGCGTGAAAATGGGGCAGGTCCGTGGTAAGTAAATTCCGACTGATCGATTTCCATGCCTGGATTCAATTTCTTCTCAAGGCGATAAAAATACTCCACCCTGCGTGTACCGTGGTGGGTTCGGATAAAGTCGATAATTTTTTCCGGCAAACCATGCTTGCGTGCCATCTCAATGCCATCCAGCACATGACCAATGATTACTTTGGCACTTTCTTCATAACCCAACTCGTCGTGCGGGTTGTATCCTGAAACCTGGTTTTCAACAAAATACAACGGGTTGTTCATTTTACCGATATCATGGTAAAGCGCACCTGTTCGTGCAAGCTGGGCATCACCACCAATTTCGTACAAAGCCTCCGATGCCAGATTGGCCACCTGCAACGAATGTTGAAAAGTACCCGGCGCTTTGATGCTTAAATCGCGTAACAAAGGGTTATTGGTATTGGAAAGCTCCAACAGGGTAAGTTGGGTAATTAACCCAAACATTTTTTCATAAAGAAAGATCATGGGAAAGGCCAACATGAGCAAGATGGAACTTGCGGCCAGGTATCCGGTCATGGGAAGTGAATAATTGTCAAACGACCCTTCCTGAGCTAGCAACATACCCACATAAACCACCATGTAAGCTAGAAAAGCGAATACCACGCCCATGAATAAATCGGCTCGTTTACTTAATTTTTTCACAGCAAATACGGCAACTAAGCC
The DNA here is from genome assembly GCA_963676875.1 of Bacteroidales bacterium. Lineage (GTDB taxonomy): Bacteria > Bacteroidota > Bacteroidia > Bacteroidales > F082 > UBA6244. The sequence continues at coordinate 3,557,919 of OY781436.1, read as the reverse complement.
TGCAATAATTTGCGTGTAGAAAAATTCAAAACTGTTGGGAGCATAAAAACTAACCAACATTAATGTGACTATGTATACAAGTATGGCCATACCCCTGTCGAGAAATGCAGCAAGCACTACCGGAAGTAGGGCAAAGGGTATCATGTAGACCCATTCGGGGAAATATTCAAAAACAGATTCGGCAGTAATAATGAAAATAAGCTGGGTAAAAAGTACCAGCACAATATACTTTAGCTCATCGTAGTATTGTCCCTTGATAAAACGCATAAAGAGATACTGTACCAAAAACAACATGACAATAAGCAAAGTCATTCCCGACATTACATATTTCCAAGCATCCGACGAAGCCAAGTCTTTTTCGTAATCGTTTTTCAAAGATATCAGTTCCTGGTATTTTTCAGGCGTTACCAACTCTCCGGTAGAAATAATAAGTTCCCCCTTTTGAACCAAACCCTGATTGGGAGAAATCTGCTGGATCAACTCTTTCTGTGCAAGCTGGGTTTTGGTTTCGTCAAAAAACACATTTTGCAGTAGCGATTGCGAAAGTACCATTTGCAATAAAATACTGTCGGGAGAGTTGATTTGCTTTATTTTGGCCTTGCCGTATTCGATGGCAGTTCGTATGTCAAACAATTGCCCCACAGGAACTTCACTCACCTCATTACCTTTGATCAACCTGATGCGGTAAAACTGATCTTTACCTTCGATAACAGGGTCATATCGGATCACACCTTTATTTTCGATGGAATTAAATATATCAGTTAAAAACCTTTCCATCTTTATTGAATCGGCTGATTTTTGTTCGGCAGGAGTCATCTCCCAGGCCATGTAAAAATTAATTTTCAATTGCTGAAGACCGGTTTCGGTAACTTCCGAATTGAAAGCAAAATAGGGTTTAAATGTGCTCAACAAAGCTGCCTTTTCATCCTCAATTTGCTTGGGTGTTTTGATGATGGAAAAGTCGAAAGGTGCAATTAAGTCGTTGTGATTCCATGGTTTACCTACTTGGAACTCATATTTAAAGATGCTTTCATTGGGACTAATCCATGCCACAATGGCAGCAGCCAAAATAAACATGACGATTTTGAAAATTTCGTAATAATTATGTTGTAATTTTGAAAAAATTGAGTTCATTTGATCCTACTTTATCATCGACAAAATTAATGAAAAGGTTGAAGTAGGAGAAATTATTATTTTATGGAGTTATTTGGTATATGCAATCAGAGTTTGGTGGCCGTAAGACAGCAACCATCCGACACAAGTGAAATGATCAACCAGTTGATTTATGGTGATTTAATATCCATCAAAGATCAGGTAAACAGTTGGCTGCTCATCCAGAGCCTTCACGACCAATACGAAGGTTGGGTTGATGAAAAACAGGTTAAGCAACTCAACGCCGACAATTTCGCCACGTTACAAAAGAGTTCCAAACAAGTTGTAAAGTCCGTTGCAGGCATAGCACGTAGACTTGATGATAACCATGCCCTGCTGCACCTGACCGCCGGAAGCAGTTTATTCCGGTTTGAAGCGGGTAAGTACAACAATATGGAAACTGACCTTAGTTTTGAAGGTGCTTCCATGGAAATTCCAAAAACCACCAATGGCAACCTCCTGATAGCTACTGCCATGACTTTCCTCAATGCACCTTACCTATGGGGTGGGCGTTCCATTTGGGGAATGGATTGTTCGGGATTAACCCAAATTTGTTATCAACTAAATGGCCTTTCTCTGCCAAGAGATGCAGCTGACCAATCACAAAAAGGTGAACCCGTTGACTTTATTCATGAAGCACAACCCGGCGATCTGGCATTTTTCGACAACGATGAGGATCGAATTATCCATGTGGGAATGGTAATGGCAGACCATCGTATCATCCACGCAAGTGGCCGTGTGCGCATCGACATGCTTGACCATCAAGGTATTTATCAACCCGACAGTAAAAAATACACACACAAACTCAGACTTATCAAAAGACTGGTGTAATCTGACAGAGAAAAACACTTTTTCAAAAACATCTGACACGTCTTTTTATATCGCTTTAGAATCACCGTTTGGCACGTTTTATGATAATGTGGTCATTGTCTAATCATAAAATTATTACAGAAATGGTATTACCAACAAATCTAAAACATGTGGCTACTGCCGCAGAACACGCTGAAATATTAAAAAATCACGAAAACGTTATGATATGCTGTGGCCGCATGGGACCCATGTGTTTGCCCGTTTACGATATCATGGAAGAATTGCAGGACGAATACACCCACGTGGAATTCCGCGACATGTTGTTCGACAGTCCTGAAGCTGCTGTCATTCGTAATCACCCTGCTTGCCGCAGTTTCATGGGATTACCTTTTACTGTTTATTACAAAAATGGTGAATTGGTGGCCGCTACCAGCAGCATTCAAAATTACGACCAGGTGAAAACCATCCTCGACAAAGAGTTTTCCAAATAAACACCTTCACTTTTGAACAAACCGGATCATGCAGGAAATCATGGAAGAAAAAATTGTTGACACCATCATTATAGGTGGTGGAGCGGCCGGATTAACGGCGGGTATATATTTGGCACGAGCCAAAGCCAAAGCCGTAATTCTCGATTCAGGAACCATCGGTGGCCAGCTGGTACTCACCCATGAAGTAGCCAACTATCCCGGAATTGAAACTACCTCGGGTTATCAATTGGCTTCCACCATGCGCAAACAGGCCAAATCTTTTGGTTGTGAAATCAAATCGAATATCTCGATAACTGATATGGATCTGGGTAGCGATATGAAGCGGGTGGTTGTCAATGATAAAATTGAATACAAGGCCAAATCGTTGATTATTGCTACAGGAGGTCGATCCAGAATGTTGAATGTGCCGGGTGAGTCGAAGTTGAAAGGCAAGGGAATTTCCTATTGTGCAACTTGTGATGGTGATTTCTTTCAGGACAAAGAAATATTTGTGGTAGGAGGAGGAAATTCGGCATTGGAGGAAGCAGTTTCGTTAACAAAGTATGCTTCCAAGGTAACCATCATTCACCAATTCGATCATTTTCAAGCTTTTGAACATGCCATCGAGGAGGTCAAAAACCATCCTAAAATTCAGTTTATTCTTGAATCGAAGATTACCGAATTTATTGGAGATGAGAAACTGGAATCCATTCGTTATGAAAACCTGAAAACGGGAGAAACCTTTCATCAACCCATCGATGGCGTTTTTATTTTCATTGGTTATGAAGCCAACACGGATATGTTTCACAACACTTCACTGAAGCTCAACAAATGGAACGAAGTGGAAGCCGATGAATTGATGAAAACCAATTTGCCCGGGGTAATGGTGGCCGGCGACAACCGCGCCAAACGCTACCGACAAATCACCACAGCCGTGTCCGACGGAACCATAGCTGCACTCACAGCTTTGGAATACATACACAATCAGGGTTAATCTTCTACCAAAAAAAAGCATGTGCTATTTGTAGCCTTTCTAAAATAAGGCAGCACATGCTTTTTTATGTGTTTCAAAATTTGAAATCGGAAAAAACGGAATACTTTTGCCCCGACAATGGATTCAGGGCAGGGTGAAATTCCCGACCGGCGGTGACAGTCCGCGACTCCCGACAAATATGTTGGGACTGATCCGGTGAAATTCCGGAGCCGACAGTAAAGTCTGGATGGAAGAATTAATTGTTGACTAAATTTGTCGTAACCCATCCTTTTTGGAGGTGGTTAGGTTTATAAGCTATTGAACATGGCTTACATCGATATTTAGTTCTGCTTGCCAACCTGCCCTGAAATCATGTCAGGGTTTTTTTATTGTTTCAACTAATCGAAAAATAATGAAAAGGATTGGCATTTTACTATTGCTTTTTTTTGTGGGACAAGCCTTAACGGCACAACACCTGATTACAGGAAGTCTTTCCAATGACCAAAATGGACAGCCCATCGCAGACGTGCAGATTTCCATAAAAGGAACTTCAATTGGGACAACGAGCGATCAACAAGGACATTTCTCTCTGACTACAGACCTGAATAAAATGACGATTGAGTTCCGTCATGTTGGTTTTAAATATCAGGATATCAACGTTTCTAATCAATCAACCAATTTGGACATGGGTAAAATTTCCTTGACCCCCATGTCGGTAAAATTGGATGAAATCACCATCACCGAAGGGCTAGTCACCAAAGAAAATACCCCTGTGACCATTTCCACCATCGGTTCAAAAGAAATTCGCACCCAACTGGGAGAACAACCCCTTCCCTTGCTGATGAATGGCATTCCAGGAATATACAGCACACGAACAGGAGGAGGAAGTGGTGATGCCCAAATGAGCATCAGGGGATTTAATCAGGAGAACATCGGCATCCTGCTCAATGGCATTCCCATTGGAAGTGTGGAAAATGGATTAATGTATTGGAATAACTGGCTGGGATTGAGTCATGCCATGGCAGAGATACAAATTCAGAAGGGCCCGGGAGTGTCCAACGCAGCCATCAATTCGGTGGGGGGAAGCGTCAACATTGTAACCTCATCTCCACAAGAGACACCCGACTATTCCGTTTCCTATCAGGTTTCGTCCTATGGAAATCAGGAAATTTCCTTTTCGGTAAATTCCGGACTCATGGACAATGGTTGGAATGTGGCCTTTTATGGTTCGCATCTTTTTGGTCCGGGATACATTGATGCCACTTCCGTGGATTCGTGGTCGTATTTTTTGGCTCTCAACAAACAACTGAACGACAAAAGCAAAATCACCATCACACTGCTTGGCACACCTGATGTGCACGACCAACGAAATTTCACCCTCACCAACGCGGAACATGAATATTATGGCAACAAATACAACAAGGATTGGGGTGGATTAAATGGACAAATAAAAACAGCCTCTCAAAATTTTTATCACAAACCATTCCTGAGCATAAACCACTACTACTCCATTAACAGCCGCACCATATGGGCCAATGCGGTTTATGCTTCGGTGGGCTATGGCGGAGGAAAATGGTCGGAGAGCTTTAACTACGCCCCATCCATCTTTGAATACCGAAACAGTTCGGGACAAATAGATTGGCCCAGAATTTACGACCAAAATGCAAATAATACAGGTAGTTATTTACTCCAAAATGGAGATACCATCACGGGATATTCACTGAATGTGGGCACCAATTATCTGGCCAGCCATTGGCAAACCGGATGGATGTCCACTTTGCGGCATCAGCTCAACGACAAACTAGCCCTTACCGGAGGAATTCATTACAGGTATTTCAACTCCCTTGTCAGGGAAAAAATCACCGACCTGATGGGTGGTAAAGTATTCATCGACGATTATGGTTGGGCAGTTGATGGTGTATCCGACCGACCGCAATTGAGGTATGTGGGTGATATTATTAAGGTGAATAATTCGTCCGTTGTCAATTTCACCGCGATTTATGCGCAAGCGGTTTACAACAACGGACCTATCAACGCCTATTTTTCGGTGGGAGGAAACAATAACTGGTATCAGCGCATCGACCGATACAATTATGTGCAGAATCAACGAAGCCAAATAATTGTGAAACCCGGATTTGACACACGAGGAGGCATTTCCCTTTCGGTGGGACGAGACCATGAAATATACGGAAACACGGCCTACATTTCGAGAGCACCTTATTACAAATATGTTTTTGGAAATTACACCAATGTACCTGTTCAAGACCTCAAAAACGAACATATTTCAACTGTGGAGTTAGGCTATAGATTCAAAAGTCGCATCATTTATGCAGAAGTAAACGCCTATTACACCGACTGGGGCAACGTATCCATGCTTTCTAACGAATACATACAATTGGAAGACAACACCCAAACCCGGGCTATGATCAATGGGCTGCACTCCGTGCATCAAGGACTGGAAAGCATCCTAGGCTTCCGCATCAATGATAAAATGAACCTAGGATTGACGGCCTCCACAGGCGACTACGTTTGGAAAAATGACATCAAAGCAACCCTCCTCAACAAGGATAATGTGGTGATCGACACCATCCAGGTCATGGCCAAAGGTTTGAAAGTAGGGGGCATGGCTCAACAACAAGTTGGCGCTCAGTTTTCCACCAAATTGTTGAAAATCTTCGACATTAAACTGGAATGGATTTACTACGACAAGTTTTTCGCCTCCTTCGATCCCGTAATTCGCACCAATCCCAACGATCGACAACAGCCCTGGCAATCTCCCGGTTTTCATTCGGTAAATGTATATGCCAGTTTACACACCAAGCTTTTCAACATCCCGTGTTTAGTGCAATTGAACACCTACAACCTACTCAACGACATCCACGTGGTGTATGCCGAAGATGGAAGCGACCACAACCTGGAAACCATGAAAGGATTCTGGTCGTTTGGCCGCACTTTTGATGTGATGTTAAAAATAAACCTCTAGTTACTAAACGGTTGCTTGACCATTTAAAAAACTTATTAACAGGTAATAAATTCTATGATATTGAATAAGTGTATTTTAGATACTATATGTCTTAATACAGCGGCAAAACCATATAAAATGTTAATAATTATTAATAATAGCTTAATGCTGTCTTGGCGCAGATTCGATATTTTCGCTCAGATAATTTTTTAAAAATTCATTCGATAAACCAAAAATCTTATTCCTTATGAAAAGAAAAAATTTACTTTTTACAATGTTGTTAACCCTCGTGATTGCCGGCGCTTCTTTTGCGCAGGGAACCATCACGGGTAAAGTGGTTGATGCCAGTTACAACGAGTCGCTGATTGGAGCAACAGTTGTGCTAAAAGGAACCACAACAGGAACCGTAACAGATGTAAACGGAACCTTTCGTCTTAGCTTAGATGCTGGTTCTTACACCATTGATGTAAGCTATGTAGGATACGAACCACAAGAATTTCCGGTAACTGTATCCGACAACCAATCACTCAATATGGGTAAGATTAAATTAAACCCCACTTCCTTTGCATTGGATGGAGTAAACATTATGGCCGACCGAGCCAAGGAAAGAGAAACTCCGGTTGCCTTATCAAACGTTCCAAAAGCTGAAATTGAACAACAACTTGGTGGACGCGACCTACCCATGATCATGAACAATACACCATCTGTTTATGCTACTCCTCAAGGTGGCGGAGCCGGTGATGCACGTATTAATGTACGTGGTTTTAATCAGCGTAATGTAGCTATTATGATTAATGGTGTTCCTGTAAACGACATGGAAAATGGTTGGGTATACTGGTCAAACTGGGATGGCATCTCCGACGCTACTTCTTCCATTCAAATGCAACGCGGTTTGAGCGCCATCAACCTGGCAACTCCTTCAGTTGGTGGTACCATGAATATTATTACGTCACCTGCTGAAATGGAAGCTGGCGCAAGTGGTAAATTTGAATACGGCTCAGGTAACTTCATGAAAACCACAATTAGTGCTCACACCGGACTTATCAACAATAAATTTGCTGCAAGTGTTTCCGCTGTGCGTAAAGTTGGCGAAGGTGTAATTGATAAAACCTGGACTGATGCATGGGCATACTATATGGGATTAAGTTATCAGGTTAGCAAGAACCACAGACTGGAAGCCTACATTATGGGTGCTCCTCAAAAACATGGACAAAACCTCTACAAGCAAAACGTTTCTATGTACGACACTGATTATGCCAAAGAGATTGGTGCCGATAGCGCTGTTGCATACTATGCAAACAAATTAACTACGCCTGTTTCTCCAAACGGAAGATTATATAACGAAAACTGGAACAATGTTAATAGTTCATATTCCGGAGATCAATATTTTAATGGAAAAACCCATAGCAGATATAACAATGGTTTTATCAATGAACGCGAAAATTATTTCCATAAACCACTGGCAAATTTAAACTGGTTTGCTCAATGGGGAGATAAAGTTACTTCTTTTACCACTGTATACTGGTCTGGTGGTAAAGGTGGCGGATCTGGCACATACGGAAAAATTCAGTACGATTATGATTCTGAACCAACAAGGATAGTTGATTGGGATGCTACAATAGCAAAAAATCAAGATCCTACCTATGCTACTCCCGGAAATCAAGGAGCGCTTCGAAACTCAGTAAACAACCAATCGACAATTGGAGCGTTAGCAAAAGTTAAAATTAACTTCTCAGAAACATTCAAAGGACAGGTTGGACTTGACTGGAGAACTGCCAAAATTGACCATTTCCGCGAGTTACGAGACATGTTAGGTTTAACTACCTTTACTGATGTTGATAAATACAATGATTATAAACCCTCTAGTGACTTTTGGGTTGGTGATGAAGTTAACAGAAAACTTGGTGACAAAGTAGCATATTTCAACACAAATACTGTCGACTGGTTTGGAGGTTATGTGCAAGGTGAATACACCAATGGAACTTTATCAGCCTATGGTACTGCAGGTTACTCGATGATTAAATATTCTTACGTAAATCATTTTAAAACAGCAGAAATGATTAATGACAGCACTCCAGATATAAGTAGCGGAGAGCTTAAATCAAATACTGAGTGGATTGCAGGTTACCAATTTAAAGGCGGGTTAAACTATAACTTCAACGAGTCGTTTAGTGGTTTCGTTAACTTTGGTTATGTAAGTAAAGTTCCCATTTTCGACGAAGTTATCAATGATGCCAATGGTATAGTCGCCAAAGATCCTCAAAATGAAAAATTCATTTCTTACGAGGCCGGGGTTATTTTCAATTCATTTGACAACAAACTTGATATTAAAGGTAACTTCTACTACACAACATGGAACGACAGAATTGTAACCAAATGGATTCAACTTACCCAGGATGAAGATGGAATTGCATTTATTAAAGGTCTCGACCAAAGACACATGGGTCTTGAATTGGAGGCAAACTATCGTATAGCAAAAATTATTGGAGTAGGTGGTATCGCATCAATAGGTAACTGGAACTATTTAAATGATGTAAATGCTGAAATCCAAAATGAAGGTGGCGTTATTTTAGACACCGTTAATGTTTATGCAAAAGACCTTAAAGTAGGTGATGCGCCACAAACTCAGGTTGCTTTATGGGCAAACATATATCCCGTTAAAGGACTCAACTTCCAATTAATATGGCGTTATAATGCTAATCATTATGCTGACTTTAATCCTGTTGACAGGGATGACGAAAATGACAGAGTACAAAGCTGGAAAACTCCTTCTTATTCAGTATTCGACATGAACATCAATTACGCACTTCCAATAAAAGGTCGTGTCGGAGTTGATGTTTTCGCTCATGTATTTAACCTTTTCGATACATTTTATATCCAGGATGCAGTTGATAATAGCGCTTATAATGGATATAGAGGATATGATAATAATCTTTCTCACACAGCTAACTCAGCTGAAGTTTACCTTGGAATGCCTAGGGTATTCAATGTAGGTGTAAAATTAAGTTTTCATTAAAAACTTATAACATATTAAAAGCCTTTCGACTTGGTCGAAAGGCTTTTTTTTTACCTTAGTACTTTCTAATAATTCATCCTATCCGAACAACTATTATGAAAAATAGATCAGTGCCATACCTGGTGATAACAATTACTTTAATCCTTTTATCAACCAGTTGTAATTATATAGAAGCTACACGAAACAACAAACCCTACCTCATCGTCTTATCCCTCGACGGTTTTAGATGGGACTATCCCGAGCAAGCCAACACCCCAACCCTCGATTCGCTGGCACGTGTGGGCGTGAGGGCCAATCTCATCCCTTCCTATCCCACCAAGACTTTCCCCAACCATTACAGCATGGCCACCGGGCTTTATCCCGATCATCACGGCATTGTATTAAACAGCTTTTTTGCCGAAGACCTAGGACTGCCCTACCGTCTTTCCGATCGCAAAGCCGTTACCAACCCCGACTTCTACGGAGGCGAACCCATTTGGAATACTGCCGAAAAACAAGGCGTAACAACAGCCACACTTTTCTGGGTAGGCTCCGAAGCTCCCATTGGCAACATGCGACCCAACTATTGGTCGTCGTACAAACAATCGTTGCCATTCGAGTCACGCATCGATTCGCTCTACCATTGGCTCACCTTGCCCGAAGAGAAAAGACCCCATCTCATCATGTGGTATTATCATGAACCCGATGGCGTTGGGCATGATGCAGGGCCTCATGGCACCGAAACTATCGCCGAAATTGAAAACTTAGACCACTATCTGGGACAGTTTTTTGCCAAAATGCGCACACTGCCGGAATTCAATCAACTCAATTTTATTGTAACCTCTGATCATGGTATGGGAGAACTTTCGCCCGACCGTCGGGTAATTCTGGACGAAGTAATCGACACCACGCTGTTGGAAAGATTCGACGGATGGAATCCTGTTTGGAATTTTAAAGTAAAACCGGAAAATCGTCAATTGGTTTATAATCAACTCAAAAAGCAAGCCCACATCAAGGTATATGACCACGATAGCATGCCGGCACACTTACATTACGGCACCAATCCACGCACCTACGATATCACCATTGAAGCCGATTCGGGCTACAGTATTTACTGGTCGTGGAGAATAAGTGAGGGACTTGGTACCCATGGATACGACAATAAAAATACCGACATGCATGCCATTTTTTATGCCGCAGGTCCTGCATTTAAAAAGGGGTTTCGTGGTGAGTCATTCGAGAATGTAAATCTTTATGCATTGATGGCCAATATTCTACATTTACAACCTGTACCAACCGACGGGAACATTAAAAACACGGAATACATGCTCCTTGAGCAATAAGTAACTTTACCAACCAAACCAACTTATGAAAAAGCACCTATATCTTCTATTCGCTTTCTTTCCCTTCTGGGGAAACGCATGGGCGCAATCTTCCACACTCCAATCGGGACCTATGCTTGGCTACAGCGAGATGAAAGAAGTGGCCATTTGGGTGCAAACCAATCATGAGGCTGAGGTTTTCATTGAATACTGGCGGGCAGAACATCCTGATACAACCTGGGTCACCAATACCTACCTCACCTCCAAACAAGATGGTTTTACGGCTCTATTGATAGCCGACACCCTGGAACCCGGAAATACATACGATTATCGCTTATACATCAACTACGAACCCGTGGATTTGCCCTACGCCACAACATTTCAAACACAACCCCTTTGGAAATGGCGCACCGGCGCACCTAACTTCAGTTTTGCCATGGGCAGCGGCACCTATATCAACGAAGCCCGATACGACCGTCCGGGAAAAGGTTATGGAGATGGTTATCAAATATTCAATAGCATGCTAAAGGTTCACCCCGATATCATGCTTTGGTTGGGCGACAATATTTATTTGCGTGAACCCGACTGGAACAGTTGGACAGGCATCCTTCACCGATATACCCATACACGCTCTTTGCCCGAAATGCAGGCTTTTCTGGCCTCCACACACAATTATGCCATTTTGGACGACCACGATTTCGGTCCCAACGACAGCGACAAAGGTTTTTGGAATCAGAACCAAACATTGAAAGCATTCGGACTTTTTTGGGCCAATCCTTCCTATGGTGTAGCCGATATTCGTGGTGCCATCACGGCTTTTCAGTGGAGCGATTGCGATTTCTTTTTACTCGACAACCGTACACACCGCACTCCAAACCGCAGAAAAACAGGTGACAAAACCCAATTGGGCGAAGAACAACTTCAGTGGTTATTCAACAACCTGGCTTCCAGCTATGGCACTTTCAAGTTTGTGGTGATGGGCGGACAATTCCTGTCGAACAGCGGAAAATACGAAGCCTATTCCAACAATGGATTTGACAAAGAACGGCAACGTATCATCGACTACATCTATGCCGAAGACATTCAAAATGTGGTGTTTCTGACAGGAGATGTGCACTTCTCCGAAATTTCAGTATTGAAAAAAGAAGGTGAGCCTACCATCTGGGATATCACGGCCTCCCCTCTCAATTCGGGCACCAACAGAAACGCTCTGGAGCAGAACAACACCCTGCGCCTACCGGAATCGGTTATCATGGAAAGAAATTTCACCCTTGTTCAAGTTACCGGCCCCGAAAAAGAAAGAAAACTTCAAATACAGTATTTTGATGGTGATGGAAATTTGCTGTATGCCCGTGAAATTTCACAAGAATAAAGGCTAAATAACGGTAGAGAAAAATTTTGCCAATTGTCTAAAAACATGAATGTACAAGGGCGCACTCCAGTTTCAGTAAATAAAAATCACCGATTTGTCACAAAACTGTCTTTTTTTTTAAATTTGCCATACAGCTATATCAATATTCATATTACCAAAAAAAGTGAACATGGCACCTAAAAAAAACATGAACGGTCGTTATGAAGACTCGTTAACCGAATGGGCCCGAAAAGAAATGATTGCCAATGAGTTTATCAGCGTTTTGTCGAAGTTGTTTTACGACAAATCCATCGAATTGGTATTGTTCAGAAGCCAGCTCATCGACAGAAGCGCAAGCCTCATTCTCTACAGACACTCCTACGCGGAAAACATCATAAACAAACAGCTCGAAATAGAAGACTCATTGCTGTTGGCAAAAGCCATTCTCCATTGCGGCGTAGGACCCTCCAAACTCGACATTGGAAAACTCAATGGCGAATGGATTGAAGAAAACGGCAATTTCGTTGATGCCGAAGACTTTATCAAAATAAAACTAAAGGACTATATCGGCAACAAGCCCAACTTTGAAAGACCTGTGGATGTGGTACTCTATGGTTTTGGACGTATTGGTCGCCTACTGGCAAGAGAGTTGATTATTCAAGGAAATGGTCATCAATTGAGAGTGAGGGCCATCGTAACACGTGGAAATAGCAATGAACAAATAACAAAACGCGCTTCTCTCTTCCGTCACGATTCCGTGCACGGCCCGTTCAGAGGCGTAGCCATTGAAGATGTGGATGACAAAACCATTTACATCAACGGACATCAGGTACTCATGCTAAATGCCTCCAGTCCTGAAGAAATTGATTATACTGAATATGGCATCAACAACGCGGTACTGATCGACAACACAGGCGTGTTGCGCGACAGACCGGGACTTAGCCGCCACCTGAGTGCTAAAGGCATCGCCAAGGTATTGCTCACCGCTCCCGGAAAAGGGGACATTCCCAACATCGTGTTCGGCGTGAACGAAAAGTCGGTGGATTACAAAACAGAAACTATTTTTTCGGCAGCCTCCTGCACCACCAACGCTTCCGCACCGGTATTATCGGTCATAGAACGTGAATTGGGCATTGAGAAAGGTCATCTGGAAACCGTACACAGCTACACCAACGACCAGAACCTCCTCGACAACATGCATAGCAAGTCGAGAAGAGGAAGGTCGGCACCGCTCAACCTGGTGATTACAGAAACCGGAGCAGCCTCCGCTGTTACGAAAATTATCCCTTCCTTGAAAGGAAAACTTACCGGCAATGCCATCCGTGTTCCCACAGCTAACGTGTCACTTGTGGTATTGAACCTCACCCTGAAAAAAGCCACCACCAAAGAAGAAATCAACGAGTTGATGCGTCAGGCTTCCCTTACCGGCGACTTGGTGGCACAAATTAAATATTCCACCTCTGCCGATGCCGTTTCATCTGATTTCATTGGTGAATTTGCCACCAGTGTTTACGACAGTCTGGCTACCATTGTGTCAGAAGACGGCAAAAACGTGGTATTGTATATTTGGTACGACAACGAATTTGGCTATGCACTCCAGGTGATACGTGTGGCAAAGAATATGGCAGGTGTGAAAAGACCTACCTATTACTAAACCACCCCGATTGATATAAAGCCGGCGTTTGTACATCAAGCGCCGGTTTTTTATCAACCACCTTCAGAGGTGCTAATTTGCTAACTATGAATAAACAAACAAAAGTCTTCTAGTCACCTTTGATAAATAAAAAACAAATACATATTTGAATCTTTGTTGATATGCTATATTTGCACTTTCTTAAGCGTATCATTTTTTCTCAAGCACATGAAAGAGCATGTAAAATACATTTTCGTCACCGGAGGTGTTTCTTCCTCATTAGGTAAAGGGATTATTTCGGCCTCATTAGCTAAATTACTGCAAGGCAGAGGGTTTTCGGTCACCATCCAAAAACTCGATCCATATATCAATATCGATCCGGGAACACTCAATCCCTACGAGCATGGCGAATGTTATGTAACTGAAGACGGTGCCGAAACCGATTTGGACTTGGGACACTACGAGCGTTTCAGTAACACACCGACTTCACAGGCCAATAATGTTACAACCGGAAGAATATACCAAACCGTTATCGACAAAGAACGTAAGGGAGAATATTTGGGAACAACTGTACAGGTGGTTCCACACATTACAGATGAAATCAAACGAAGCATCAAGCTGCTGGGCGAAACTGGAAAATATGATTTTGTAATTACCGAAATTGGTGGTACCGTTGGGGATATTGAATCCTTTCCATTTATCGAAACCGTGCGTCAGATGAAATGGGAATTGGAAAATGATTGTGCTGTGATACACCTTACCCTTGTTCCTTTTCTGAAAGCCGCAGGAGAGTTGAAAACCAAACCCACCCAACATTCGGTAAAAACCATGCTCGAACAAGGAGTGCAGCCCGACATCATTGTGTGCCGTACCGAACACCCGCTCAACGATAGTATTAAAGGTAAAATCGCGCAGTTTTGTAATGTTTCGACATCCCGAGTTATCGAATCGATTGATGCTGAAACCATTTACGATGTACCCTTACTTATGAAGGATGAACGTCTGGACATTGCAGTTCTAGAAAAAACCCAAACACCCATTCCTGAAGAAATCGACCTCAAGAATTGGGAAAATTTTATCCACCGACTGAAAAATCCGAAACAAGAAGTAACCATAGGTCTGGTGGGAAAATATGTGGAGTTGAAAGATGCCTACAAATCAATAAACGAATCCTTCATTCATGGCGGTTCAGCCAACGAAACCAAGGTGCACATTAAATCCATTCACTCCGAATTGCTGGATGCCGGCAATGTTAACGAAAAACTGGCCGGTTTGGACGGAATACTCGTCGCTCCGGGTTTTGGCGGACGTGGAATTGAGGGTAAGATAGATGCTGTGAAATATGCCCGGGAAAACAAGATTCCTTTCTTTGGCATCTGTTTGGGCATGCAATGTGCTGCCATCGAGTTCACACGCAATGTACTCAACCTGAAGGATGCACACACCACCGAAATAGATCCCGACACGCCAAACCCGGTCATAGATTTAATGGAGGAACAGAAAAAGGTACAAGATTTGGGGGGCAGCATGCGTCTGGGATCATACGACTGCGAACTTAAAAAAGACAGTCTGGCCTTTAACATGTATCAAAACCGCCTCATTAAAGAACGTCACCGCCATCGTTACGAATTCAACAACGAATACCGTATCCGTTTTGAGGAAAACGGCATGGCCCTCACAGGTATCAACCCACAGGAAGACTTGGTGGAAATCATTGAATACAAAGACCACCCATGGTTTGTTGGTGTTCAGTTTCATCCCGAATACAAGAGTACCGTCAAACAACCACATCCTTTGTTTGTGGGATTTGTGAAAGCTGCTGCTGATTACAAAAACAGCCGGGATAAAAAGTAGTTTGGTTTATTTATCAGGAATTTCTTAGGTATGATTTGAAATCCAATAAGGGTTTTCGCCGTCCTGTTCTTCTTCGTAATCTTCCATTTCCCAACTGTATTTGCGACGCTGTGGACCTTGTGTGCGGTAATAAATGGCCATGATAATTCCGGAGATAAAACCACCCAGATGTCCTTCCCAACTAATATTTTTTTCCTTGGGAAAGAAATCGGGAAATACGCCCCAAATCATACTTCCGTAAAGGAAAGCCACCACCAGCGATAACGCGGCCAACCCCTTTACCTGACGGATAACTCCACTAAAAAACAGGAAAGCCGACAAACCATAAATGACACCGCTGGCGCCAATATGCCATGATGGCCGACCACCAAACCAAACCCATATGCCTGAGAGCAACCAAATACCCAGCAATACCTTCCACGAAATATCACGATAAAAATAAAACAAGGCGGTGGACAGTACCAAAAACGATACCGAATTGGCCATTAAATGTTTCCATCCACCATGAACAAATGGCATCAAAGCGATACCGGGCAAACCTTTAATTGTCAGTGGATATGTTCCCAAAAACCCCAAATCGAAATCAAAAATAACTTCCAATAATTTAATCAACCACATGATTGCCAACAGGTAAATGGGAGGCAAAAGTGCAGCGACAAAACGTTTTTTTTCTTTAACCATCATGGAAGTGAATAACAGATATGGCGTCAAATGTACAAATAATGTGCCCTTTTATAAGTTGGTCATTTTTAGCAATCAACACACAATTTTTACTTATTTAACCGTTAGTTGATATTTACCCATTACTTTTGCAGCCCTGAAGGGAAGTTATTAACCCATTTCTAACCCAAGGCCTCTTTGTTTCGGAGAAAACTACACTTGTGGATAGTAAATAAGATTGGAGAAGAATAAATATGAAAATAAAAATACAAAATCCAATGAAATTTTTAAACCTTTTGGCTTTTTCATTGTTATTAGTAGTAATCGGAGGCTGCAAGCCTTGTAACAAATATAATATTACTGCAACGTTGGACCATCAAACACATCTCAGCGACCTATCCTCCGCTTCCGCGGTTTGGTTTTATCACGACCAAATATATTTGGCCGGTGATGATGTGCCATGGCTGTACGAACTCGACAAAAATTACCAAATTACCCACAGAGATAGGTTGAGCAACATCGACAGTCTGGTAAACGGACGAACTCCCGGAAGCATCAAGGCAGATTTCGAGTCCATGGAAATACTAGAACTAAACGATGAATATATGGCATTGGTGCTGCCCAGCGGTTCGCGTGAGATTTCGCGCGATACAGCCTACCTGATTTCTTTGACCGGAGAACGGATGGTTTATAAAAAGAACATCCGCCGACTTTACAATAAAATTATTCAGCGTACCCAAATCGATTCCAAACAACTCAATCTGGAAGGGCTGGCCATCGACAATCAGCATGTTTATCTGCTCCAACGCGGAAATGTGACCCGTAATTTCGTGGCAAGAATCCCTCGTAATGAGTTTTTTAACTACTTCCAACATAACACCATATTGCCTGACTTTGCCTTGTATTACTTCGATTTGCCAAAAGATGACCATGTTTCTTCGGGTTTTTCAGGTGCATGCATTGCTCCCGACCATTCAGGAATTCTTTTTACTGCCTCTTTGGAAAATACGGCAAGTGCCCAGGCCGATGGCGAAGTATTGGGAAGTTATGTGGGTTATATCCCTCTCTGCAAAATGAGCAAAGGTGTTTTTTCATTGGTGCGTTTGTCGAAAGATAATCAACCTGTTGCCAAAAAACTGGAAGGCATCACCATCAGTAAAATTCTCGGTGAAGGCCAATACCGGGCAATTTCCGTTTGCGACAACGACGATGGCACCTCCGACATCCTTGAATTAACCATTGGTTTAAATTAAAAATTTGATGAGAAAACAAATCAATACATCCCTAACCTTATTGTTGTTATTGGTATTCTGGCTATTACCCGGCCTTTCCCAAGGCGAAGAAAACCTTAAGGGAAACACGCTGAGTGGCTACATCACCGACAGGGAAAACGGTGAATCGCTTCCCGGAGCCACGGTATATATTCCTGATTTAAAAACAGGAACCTCTGCCAATATTTACGGCTTTTACAGCATTACACTCCCCGCGGGCAAATACCGACTGGTTTGTTCGTTTTTGGGTTATGCCGACAGTGAAATAACCGTCGATTTGTCGGAAGACACGTCACTGAACATTGAGCTTAAAAGCAGCGCCCAAGATCTACAGGAAGTGGAGATTACAGGACAAGCCAAAAACGAAAATGTGGTGGACGCACAAATGAGTGTCAATTCCATTTCGGCCAAAACCATCCAGTCCATACCGGCACTGATGGGCGAAGTGGATTTGATAAAAGCCCTACAACTGATGCCGGGTGTGAAATTCGTGGCAGAAGGGTCGTCAGGGCTGAGTGTACGGGGTGGAAGTCCCGACCAAAACCTCATCCTACTCGACGAAGCCACCGTTTACAATGCCGGCCACCTTATGGGGTTTTTCTCTGTGTTTAACAACGATGCCGTAAAAAGTGTGGAATTGTACAAAGGCGACCTCCCGGCCAAATACGGAGGAAGGTTGGCGTCGCTTATTGATGTCCGAATGAAAGATGGCAATTCCAAGGGATTTCATGGCAACGGAGGCATAGGACTGATTAGCAGTAGGTTGCTTTTAGAAGGCCCAATCGTGGAAGACAAAGCTTCTTTTATGGTGGCCGGTCGCAGGTCGTATGCCGACCTCTTTTTGCGGTTTTCTCCCAACGAAGACATCAAAAACAACATCCTGTATTTCTACGACTTAAACACCAAAATCAACTACACCATCAACGAAAAAAACCATTTGTTTTTGTCGGGATATTTTGGAAAAGATGTATTTAAAAGTGGTTTTTTCAAAATGAATTGGGGAAATGCCACAGGTACTATAAGGTGGAATCATTTGTTTAACGAAAAACTTTTCTCCAGTTTTACCTTCGTGGCCAGCAGGTTTAATTACAATTTGGGTGTACCCGAAAATTCCGCCAATGGTTTCAATTGGACCTCATCGTTGGATGATTACAACTTACGTGAAGATTTTCAATGGTATGCCAACCCAAACAATACCATCACCTTTGGCTATTCCACCCTTTTTCACAGCTTTTTTCCCGGTGTGATTGAAGGTACCGGCGATGAGTCGTTCATTACCAAATACGAACTCAACAAGCAATATGCATTGGAAAGTGCTGCATTTGTTGCCAATGAGCAAAAAGTTGGGTCGCGCATCATTCTCAAATATGGTCTTAGGTTTTCCATGTTCAACAACATTGGCCCCGGAACCATCTACCAATTTGACAATCAAGGTTCGCCCATCGATTCCACAAGCTATTCGAGCGGAGACTTTTTCAATAGCTATAACGGCTTGGAACCCCGATTGGGTATCGTTTTTCTTCTCAACGAAACAAGCTCACTGAAAGCCAGTTACAGCAAAAACACCCAATACATTCAACAGGCCCAGAATTCC
Source organism: Bacteroidales bacterium (assembly GCA_963676875.1). GTDB lineage: Bacteria > Bacteroidota > Bacteroidia > Bacteroidales > F082 > UBA6244. The sequence continues at coordinate 3,538,872 of OY781436.1, read as the reverse complement.
ACAGCCGGCTCACCATTACACATTTGGTTTCCAAGCAGTCCGAACGTAAAACCACAGTACGGACAGCAATTTGCCTTGGGTTATTTCAGGAATTTCAAAGAGAATATGTTTGAAACCTCGCTGGAAGTCTATTACAAATTCGCCGACAATGCCATCGATTACCGCGACCATGCCGACCTCCTGCTCAATAAATATTTTGACGGGGAACTGCTTTTTGGCAAAGACCATGGATATGGCGCCGAGTTAATGATCAAGAAGGTGAGCGGAAAACTCAGTGGTTGGGTTAGTTACACCTACTCACGTGCCTTTCGCAAGATTGAAGGAATCAACAATGGGAACGAATATTCAGCACCTTACGATCGCCCCAACGATGTTTCGGTGGTGATGAACTACGACCTGAATCAACGGGTTAGTTTTGGCTTTACCTGGGTATATTCCACAGGGAATCCGGTTACCTTTCCTGTCGGACGCTTTGAATATGGAAACACCACTGTTCCCGTGTATTCAAAACGCAACAGCTATCGCATGCCCGACTATCACCGCCTCGACGTGAGCGTTACATGGCGAGAAAAATACAAACCAGAGAAAAAGTGGCACAGCGAATTCAATGTATCGCTTTACAATGCCTATAACCGAAAAAACCCGTATGTTATTAATTTTCAAAGCGATCCGAACAACCCGGACGTTACATATGCCGAATCTACCTATCTTTTTGGCATCATTCCTTCGTTTACTTACAATTTCAAATTCTGATCATGAAGAAACTACCTCATCTACAACTACTGACTTTGGCACTGGTGATAATGGCCATGTCCGCCTGTACCGAGCGCATCGACATTGATCTGGATCAAACATACGTGCGCCTCGCTGTGGAAGGTTATATTACACCAGAAGCTGGAAAACAATACATCAAACTAACCAAAACCAGTGATTATTTTTATAACAACACTCCGCCCACCGTGTCGGGAGCTGTTGTTCAAATTACCACCGGAGATTCAACGGTTATTTTTACCGAAGACAGTCAGAACCCCGGATACTACGTTGCTCCGGAGGGTTTTGTGGGAGTTCCTGAGTCCACCTATCAACTCGACATCGAACTGCAAGAGGCCGTCAACCAGAGCCGGAACTATCGTTCGATGGAAACCATGCCCCACCAAACTACCGACATCGACTCCATTACCCTGGAATACAATCCACGATGGGAACGCTGGTTGGTGCACTTATACGCAACTGAACCTCCTTCGGTGGACTATTACCTTTTTGATGCCATTAACAATGGGGTACTGATAACCGACAGCATCCAGCGCAAGGTTGTTTCTGAAGACAAACTATTTAACGGAAGTCAAACCAATGGCGCTGTGGTTCAGGTTCTTAACAAGGATGAGGTTGCTCCGGGTGACACAATTACGCTTGTGTTGTCGAATATTACCAAGGAATACTATGATTTCATTCTTAGTGTTCAGGAAGAAATTCAATCCAAGAATCCCTTATTTAGTGGCCCTGCAGCCAATGTAAACTCCAATGTGGAAGTGGATGCAGTGGGATATTTTGCTGCATATCCCTCCACTTACACCATTCGTGTGGCAGAAACTCCGGAAGATTGGGAGCAAGGCAAGTAAATTAATTTGGTTGTAACACACCAGATTATTGGAATGCCTTCATCACCGCTGATAACTAGAAAAACATGGTAAATAGGATGGCGATGGCAAAAATGGCGATAATCCCCAACCAAGTCAACGGATTGGCCATATTGAAAGTCCAACCGAAGGCAGGGTTTTGTTTGGGAACCACCACACGGGAATCTTTCTTGTTAAAATAAAAGATCCCTTTCCAATTGTTGGGATTTTGTGAATTTAAATCTGCCATGATAAATTATTTGTTGATTGATTGTCATTCAAAGATAAACATAAGGACAATGTTTAAAGACAAATCATCAAAAAATTGCGAGTTAACCTTGTTTTGTACCATTTATTAAATGAAAAGTGTGATTTATTCTGTTCAAAAAAATTACGGAGAATTCAATACGATTCCCGAAAAACTCATTCCTTATTCCCTCCCCGATTACTTGCCCGCTGACCAGATTTTCCTACTTTTACAAAAAAATTCAAGATGGACTTATCACCCCTTACAGCTGTTTCGCCCATAGATGGCAGGTATCACGGAAAAACCCACGAACTGTCGATGTATTTCTCGGAATTTGCCCTTTTTAAGTACCGCGTAAAAGTGGAAGTGGAATATTTTATCGCACTTTGCAAGATTCCTTTGCCCGGTTTAGAAAGCTTGACTAAAAAGCAGTTTGAGCAAATGCGTAAGCTGGTGGTTGATTTCACCGAAGATGATGCGCGGACCATTAAAGAAATTGAAAAAACCACCAACCACGACGTGAAAGCAGTGGAATATTTCGTGAAAGGCCAAATGGAAAAAATGGGACTCTCCGAATACAAAGAATTTGTGCACTTTGGGCTCACCTCTCAGGACATCAACAACACGGCGCTTCCCATGATGATGCGTGATGCTCACCGTGAATTGTTACTTCCGGCCTTGGAAGATTTGCTGGATGAAATTAACACCCGCAGCTACAAATGGCGTGATATCAGCCTTTTGGCTCGTACCCACGGACAACCGGCATCGCCCACCAAACTGGGTAAGGAAATTTATGTGTTTTGCGAACGACTGGAAAACCAACTGATGATGTTGGCCGACGTCCCCTTTTCCGGAAAATTTGGCGGTGCTACAGGTGCCATGAACGCCCATGTGGTAGCCTACCCACAGATAGATTGGGAAGATTTTGCCTGTAACTTCGTGAAGAAAACACTCAAAATTCATCGACAAAAAACTACCACTCAAATTGAGCATTACGATTATCTGGCAGCTTATTTTCATGGATTGATGCGTATCAACACCATCCTGCTGGATTTGTGCCGCGATATCTGGACCTACATTTCAATGGATTATTTCAAACAAAAGATAAAAACCGGAGAAGTGGGCTCATCGGCCATGCCCCACAAAGTAAACCCCATTGATTTTGAAAATGCCGAAGGTAACCTGGGTCTGGCCAATGCCCTTTTGCACCACCTGGCTGAAAAGTTACCCATCTCCAGATTACAACGCGACCTCACCGACTCCACCGTTACGCGCAATGTGGGCACGCTCATCGCACACATGATGATTGCCATTTCTTCCATTCAAAAAGGTTTGGGAAAATTACTTCTTAACGATGAAAAAATTGCCGCCGACCTCGAAAACAACTGGGCGGTGGTGGCCGAGGGCATTCAAACCATCCTCCGGCGCGAGAACTATCCCAACCCTTATGAAGCGCTGAAAGCCCTCACCCGAACCAACGAAAAAATTACAGAAACGTCCATGCGGAATTTCATCCTGAGTTTGAATGTTTCCAATGGAGTAAAAGAAGAGTTGTTGGCCATTCGACCTGAAAACTACACCGGACTTACCCTAGTATAGTTTTATTTTTCAGCCAGTTTGCCGTAATATTCAGCCTTTTCCTTGTCGCTCAAACGGTTGTAAATATGGCTGAGGTAATTGGCAGTAGCGGGTTCAGGCACTAGTTTGTACAAGGTTTTAAAATACTTGAGTGACGTTTGGTAGGTGATGGTAATTTGGTCCAGTGCTTTTAATAATTTGGCATATTGCTTTCGTGTTTTGTTGTCCTCGTAAGCCTTCATCTCGCTTTGGTAGGCATCTTCGGCCAATCGGTAATACTTTTTCCCCAACCAACTCAGTGCCAGTACGTCATTACCATTAATTTCGAGTAAATTTTCGGCTACACTATCACAAACCTCATCATTCTTCAATGCCTGATTGATGGTAAAATAGTCGTGTAAATATTCCCTATCTTCCTTATATTTAGGCAACAGCGTTGTCCATTGATTTTCAGCTGATTCCCAGTTTTGGCTTTTAACATAAATTTTAAACAAGCGTGAATTCACCATGTTTAACTCCTTACCTTTGGGGAAATGAGACACGTAATCCTGTAGGGAAAGCATTTCAAGACTGAGGTTATCCTCACGATGATAAATATCGGCCAAAGCCAGGTAGGCACTGTCGGGAGCGGTGTTGGTATAGGCGGCTCTTTTAAGTAATTCGATCGCTTTTTGGTCGTTCCCTAATTTAATATAAGCGAAAGCTGCAGGTGTATTGACCGGACAATTATCAACCATACCCTTTTTCGCACATCCATCCAGTTCACTTTGCCACAAGGCTAAAGCTTGGGCATAATCCCCTCTTTGATAAAATTGACTGGCCGAAACCTTTGATTTATTCATTTTGGTTCCGGTGGTACAACTTGCCATCAGCACTACGAGGATCAGTATCCCCCACATCCATCTGTTCATTCCTATTGTTTTCGTAAAAAGTGGCAAAGGTAACTACAAAAATTCAATACAGGGGCTGCAATGGGTTCATTCTGGCCTTACCTCGAAATTTTGCATTGAAATTTGTTTAAAAAAGCTATTTTTGCACAAATTTTTAATATATGGATTTAAGTAAAATCTTATCTGTAACCGGAAAACCCGGTTTGTACCGCATGGTTGGCGAAGCAAAAAACAACCTGATAATTGAGTCGCTTATCGATGGTAAAAAAATACCATCTTTTGCACACGACCGAGTGAGTTCGCTGAAAGAAATAAGTATTTATACCGAAGGCGAAGACATTCCTTTGGAAAAAGTTTTTAAGAAGATCTTTGAATCGACCGAAGGTAAGCCTGTGGCCAATACAAAAAAGAGCAGCAACGAGGACATTAAAAAGTTGTTTGAATCCATATTACCAGATTACGACAAAGATGCAGTGTATGTATCGGACATGAAAAAAGTGTTTTCCTGGTACAATCTACTACTCGAAAAAGGCTTGATGGAATTTTCCGATGACACTGATGCCACCGACGAAAATGTTGAAAATGTGGAAGAAACGCCAAAACAAGATAAATAATACCTATCTTTACGGCCGAATACATGATGATCAATTTTCAATTCAATTGTACATTCATCCCCTTTATTAATACTATTTGTCTGAATAATGTATAAACACCTGGTACGTCCCTTTTTCTTTTTCATTGATCCCGAAAAAGTTCATCATCAGGTTGTTTCGTTACTTAAATTCGGGTTTTCCATTCCCGGAATACGTGAGATTTTTCATTCTGCTACCACCATACATCATCCCAAACTTCAAAGGAAACTGTTCGGACTCACCTTCAATAATCCTGTAGGAATAGCCGCCGGATTCGACAAAAATGCCGATTGTTACAACGAACTGGCTGATTTGGGGTTTGGTTTTATAGAAATTGGCACAGTCACCCCCAAAGGTCAACCGGGAAACCCCAAGAAAAGACTGTTCAGACTACCCAAAGACCATGCATTGATTAACCGAATGGGGTTCAACAACCACGGATTGGAAGCCACTGTGGCAAATCTAAAGAAACGCAAAACCAAGGCTATCATCGGTGGTAATTTAGGGAAAAATACTTTGACTCCTAACCATGAAGCTGTAAATGATTACCTGACAGTTTTCAAAGGGCTATTTGATGTGGTGGATTATTTCGTGGTAAATGTCAGTTGTCCTAACATCACCGACCTACGCGAGCTGCAGGATCAGGAAGCACTTGTGAACATCCTGCAACAGATTCAGCAGATTAATCAGGCAAAAAGCCATCCCAAGCCGGTATTACTTAAAGTAAGTCCCGATTTGAATGAAGGTCAGTTGGATGAAGTAATAGATTTAGCCAAACAACAACTCATTGATGGTGTGGTTGCTGTGAACACCACCATCACCCGAACGGGATTACAAACAACCGAAAATCAGGTGAAAAACATTGGAAACGGAGGCTTAAGCGGAAAGCCTTTGAAACAACGGTCCACAGAAATCATCCGCTATTTATCCGAAAAATCGGACAAAGCCTTTCCCATCATTGGTGTAGGAGGCATTGAAACCCCTGAAGATGCCATCGAAAAGATGGAGGCCGGTGCCGACCTCATCCAGGTTTATACCGGATTTATATATGAAGGCCCCTTCATAGCCAGAAAAATCAACCGTGCACTGGCAAAATATTTCACGGAAAACAACTCATAACACACTAAAAAATGAACTTTAAAGAACTTGGCCTAAACGATCAGATGCTCGAATCAATTTCGTTTATGGGATACGAAAAAGCAACACCAATACAAGAACTGGCCATTCCAGAAATACTTCACGGAAGCGACATGATTGCCTGCGCACAAACCGGAACAGGAAAAACCGCGGCATTTGTACTGCCCATCATCAACCAACTAATTGACAAACCGCATCATGGAACCAGCACCCTGATAATCGTACCCACACGTGAGCTGGCCATTCAAATTGAACAACAGATTCAAGGATTTACCTATTTTTCTGACATTCAATCCATTTCTGTTTATGGTGGCACCGATGGTTCCGACTGGGAAACACAAAAAAAAGCCCTCACCAGCGGTGCGGATATTGTGGTGGCCACACCCGGAAAACTTATCTCACACCTCAACATGGGCTATGTGAAATTCAATAAGGTAAAGCACCTGATACTCGACGAGGCCGACCGCATGCTCGACATAGGGTTTCATGACGATTTGCTGAAAATTATTACTTTTCTGCCCAAGGAGCGACAAACCCTAATGTTCAGTGCCACCATGCCCGACAAAATCAGACAGTTGGCAAAGAAAATTCTCCATAACCCTGTTGCGCTCAGCACCGAAATTTCTAAACCTGCGGAAGGAGTACTTCAGGCTGCTTACCTCACCTACGACACACAAAAAACTCCCCTCATAAAAAGCCTGATCGATAACAAGCCCAACCTCAAGAGCGTGTTGATATTTAGCTCTACCAAACTGAAAGTCAATGATATTGTCAGGGGATTGCTATCTAAAGAATTTTTGGTAGAAGGTATTTCTTCTAACTTGGAACAAGACCAGCGCGAAGAAGTTTTACTACGTTTTCGCTCTAAGGAAACACGTGTTCTGGTAGCCACTGATGTCATGAGCCGTGGAATCGACATCAAGGCCATCGATCTGGTAATCAATTACGACGTGCCCAACGATGCCGAAGATTATGTTCACCGTGTGGGACGCACCGCACGTGCCGACGAAACCGGCGTGGCGCTTACTTTGGTGAATGAGGACGAAATGTACAAGTTTAAACGTATTGAGGACTTTATCGGAAGCGAGATCATGAAAATACCACTCCCACCACAGTTGGGTGAAGCTCCGGCATGGAATCCAAAACCTGTTCAAGATAGCCGCTTCAGGGGAAATAGGAAATCAGGAGGTAAAAAACCGGGCAGACCACCCAAGAAAAAATAGCCTGAGTTAATAGATATTTACTTCGGGAACAAGCTCTATTCCAAACTTCTGGTTTACGCGCTCAATAACCATTTTGGCAAACGCAAGTATCTGACCTCCCGTAGCTTCCCCGTAATTGATTAATACAAGTGCTTGGTCCTTGTGCACCCCTACATCGCCTTTTCTGAACCCCTTCAAATGGCATTTTTCAATGAGCCAACCTGCGGCCAATTTGACTGTACCATCAGGCTGAGGGTAGTTGGGAGCATCAGGAAATTCAGCAAGAATCTTTTTCGCCAGAGCAGTTTCAACCACGGGGTTTTTAAAAAAACTTCCTGCATTAGCTAATATTTCCGGGTCAGGTAATTTGGAGTTACGTATTCGGGCCACCTCTGCGCTCACCTCGCCTACCGAAACACTCTTTTTCCCATTAAAAGCCTTTTTGAGTGGTCCATATGTCAGGTTTAAACGCGGGTTTTTATCCAATTTAAAAAGCACGGACGTAATGAAATAACGCTCCTTATGTTTTGTTTTGAAAATGCTACTGCGATAGGCAAATTCACATTGTTCATTTGAAAAGGAAACCAATTCACCCGTAGTCATGTCGAAAGCTTCCACCTGCACAATCAAATCCTTCACCTCCACGCCGTAGGCTCCTATATTTTGAACGGGTGCAGCTCCTACTTTTCCGGGAATCAGCGTCAGGTTTTCCAGTCCGCCCCATCCCTTCTCTACGGTATATTCCACCAATACCGGCCACGATTCGCCTGCATTCACTTTCAATAGGATGTGCTGGTCGTTTTCTTCTACTACCTGCATACCCCACATCTCGTTGTGCAGCACCAACCCGTCAAAGTCTTTGGTAAACAATACATTACTTCCATGGCTCAACACCAGTTTCTTTTGAAACAGCTTACCGGCTTCAAAAAGCTGTTTCAAATCCGAAGGTCGAGAAATGGCCACAAAATACCTGGCTCTCGCTCCTACGCGAAAAGTATTGAAAGGTTTAATACAGATGTCGTGTTTTACGGAAATCATTGTTCAAAGATAGTGAATTTTGGTCGCAATATTTTTGTTAAAAAACTGTTATCCGTATGAAGAAGTCCGGTATTCATTCAAACTGAAAGCCTTGGGAAAAACCGTTACCGTATCTGTAATCAACGACTTGGCCACCGATCAACGGGTAAAAAAGATGTGTGGAACCTTATCACGAATGGGGTTCAACATCACCTTGGTAGGCAGACAATTACGGACAAGTCCTATGATGGATGCGCGCCCCTATCATGTGAAACGCATGAAGCTCTTCTTTGAAAAAGGGGTATTCTTTTATGCTGAATACAACCTCCGGCTTTTCTTCAAATTACTGTTCCAAAAACAAGAACTGCTGGTGGCAAATGACCTCGACACGCTTCTTCCCAACTACCTTATCAGCAAACTTAAAAACATTCCAATGGTTTACGACAGCCATGAATATTTCACGGAAGTCCCCGAGTTAGTTAGTCGTCCAAGGGTGCAAAAAGTATGGAAAGCCATCGAACGCGGCATTTTTCCACGGCTGAAACATGTCATCACAGTAAATGACTCCATCGCAAATTTGTTTGAAAAAGATTACGGTATCAGGCCAGTGGTGGTAAGAAATCTGCCTCCACTCAACAAGGTTCAGATAAAAAAAACCAGACAAGAGCTGGGTTTGCCTGAGGACAAAAAAATCATTATCCTTCAGGGTGCCGGCATCAACGTGCATCGGGGATCGGAAGAGATAGTGGAAGCCATGCCCATGATCAACGGGGCGGTGCTACTCATTGTGGGCGGCGGCGACGTACTTCAACACTTGAAAGAAATGGTCAAGGTGTTAAAAATTGAAGAAAAAGTGATTTTTAAACCCCGAATGCCTTACGAGGAACTCTTGCAATATACTGCACAGTCTGATTTGGGGCTTACCCTCGACAAGGACAACAACCTCAACTACCGGTTCAGTCTGCCCAACAAACTATTCGACTACATTCAGGCAGGAGTGCCCGTAGCCGCTACGCCACTCCCGGAAATTGCCAAAATCATCAACACTTACCATGTGGGTTTTTTTATTCCTGACCATAACCCTCTGAATATGGCCAATATCATTAATGAAGTCCTTGCAGATCAGGAACAAATGGATGCATGGAAAAAAAATTGTAGCTTTGCAGCCCCGGAATTAATCTGGGAGAGAGAAGAAAAAAAAGTAGTTGACATTTACAGCCATTATGTCTGATCTTCATATCCATATCGTATCCTTCGACATCCCCTACCCTGCCAATTATGGCGGTGTGATTGATGTATTTTTCAAAGCTAAATTTTTAGCCGAAAAAGGAGTTAAGGTTCACTTACATTGCTTTGAATATGGCCGCAAACCACACAAGGCACTGGCGAAGATTTTTTACATGGTTCACTTTTACGAACGGGACATCTCCAAAAAGCTCGTTTTTAAAAGCATACCATATATTGTCAGCTCCAGAGATTCTGAAAGTCTGGTGGAAAATTTACTTAAAGACGACTACCCTATTCTGATGGAGGGTCTGCATACCAGCTCGTTGTTAAGTGATGAACGTTTGGCGGGAAGAAAACTTTTTGTGCGTGCACACAACGTAGAGCACGAATACTATCAACATCTGGCCAAGGTAGAAACCGATTTATTTAAAAGGTACTATTACTCCAACGAGGCAACCAAATTGAAGCGTTACGAGAAAATCTTGCACAAGGCTGATTTGATTCTGGCCATTTCAGAGAACGACAAGGCATATTTTAAAAAGCACTACGAAAATGTGATTTTCATTCCGGCTTTTCATCCATTCAAGGTTATTAATTCTAAAATGGGCAAAGGAGAATACGTCCTGTATCATGGGAATCTGAGCGTAGCTGAGAATATCAATGCAGTCAACTTTTTATTGGAAAATGTTTTCAACGAATTGGAGATTCCCTTTATTGTAGCCGGACTCAATCCCACCAAGCAGTTGCGCAACCAAATAAACAAAATGCCTCATGTGCAGCTCATGGGCAATCCCGACGACCATCACTTGCAAGAATTAATCGAAAATGCCCACATCAACGTGTCGATTACAGCTCAAAAAACGGGGTTGAAACTAAAACTGCTGAACAACCTCTACAACGGGCGTTTCTGTTTGGTAAACGACAAAATGCTCAGCGGCAGCAAACTAGACGAACTTTGTGTGATTGCCAACAATGAGGCCACCCTCAAAAGAAAGATTAAAAGCTTGTTTAAAAAGGATTTTAATGAGGCTGCCATTAAAGAGCGCGAACAGGTATTGGGCTCCATGTACAACAATGGCCACAACGTAGATCGGATAATTGAACTAATTGGATGATCCAACCAGGGTACCTTCCTGACATTTGAGCACGTTTCCCGGAAATTTATTGATCAAGCTATAGTTATGGGTGGCCATAATAACGGCATTGCCTTTTTCGCCCAGGTTAAACAATATTTTCATGATGCCGTTGGATGTTTCCGGATCCAGATTTCCGGTGGGCTCATCGGCTAGAATTACCTCAGGATTGTTAAGCATAGCTCGTGCAATGGCAATACGTTGCTGCTCTCCTCCTGACAACTGATGAGGCATGGCCCGCAGTTTTTCAACCAGATTCACTTCATCAAGTACTTCCAGAATGCGGTCTTCTATTTTCACGGCATCATTCCATCCGGTGGCCTTCAATACAAAGGTCAGGTTGTCGCGCACATTGCGGTCGTCGAGCAATTGAAAATCCTGAAATACGATGCCTAGCTTACGGCGCAAAAAAGGGATATCCTTGCGCTTGATAGATTTGAGATTGTATCCACAAACGGTGGCTTCTCCCTGTTCCAAAGCCAAATCAGCATACAATAATTGCAACAGACTCGATTTTCCACTTCCTGTTTTTCCAATCAAATATAAAAATTCACCTGAAGCCACTTCCAGGTCAACATGGGTAAGCACAAGTTTATTCTTCTGATAAACAGACACATCCGACAAAGAAATCAAGGATTGGTTTTGCATGGTTCAAGTTTAATTTAGCCAAGTCAAAGATAATCAAAACCTGGAACCGGCGAGCTTAGCGCCAAAAGGAAAACGGCTGGTCATTCAGAGATACACCAAATCCCGATCAAGTTGTTTGAAAAATCAAACAAAATATCAATTCCCAAGCAGAACGATAAAGTAAATTGGCATATGACGTTGATGGGCAAATTCTGCCGTCTCATCTCGGATTTATTTCTCCTGTTTTTGTACGGTGAAGGTACCTGACTAAATAGGAGCTAAGGCTGTTAACCCGAACTAAACCAACCCTGTAAAGCCCATGAAGGCCAGAGCCAGAATACCGGCAGTAAGCAATGCAATGGGTACACCGCGCATACCTTTGGGCACTTCCATCAGATCGAGGTGCTCACGAATACCGGCAAACAGTACCATAGCTAATGTGAAACCGAGCGCATTTGAAATGGCATAAACAACTCCTTCCAACAGATTAAAATCCTTTTGTATGGTAAGAATGGCAACACCAAGAACTGCGCAGTTAGTGGTAATCAGAGGCAAAAATACACCCAATGCTGAATACAAGGCGGGACTCACTTTTTTCATGATAATCTCCACCATTTGTACCAGTGAAGCAATCACCAAAATAAACACAATGGTCTGCATAAAAGCCAAACCAAAGGGAACCAACACATAGTATTGAATAATCCAAGTGACTAAGGTGGCCAGTGTGAGTACAAAAATAACGGCACCCCCCATACCGACGGAAGTGGAAAGTTTTCCGGATACGCCTACAAAGGGGCATATACCAAGAAACTGGGTCAGTACAATATTACTGACAAAAATGGATCCTACAATTATTACAAAATATTCCATAACTCAGTATTATTTAAGAGGCTTTATTCAACTTGTTAATCAACGCAATGAGGTAACCCAACACGATAAACGCACCGGGAGCCAGGATAAACACCAGCATCAGGTCGCCCTTCATCAAATGGAATCCGAATAGGGCACCACTGCCCAAAAGCTCACGCACACCACCTAACAATGTAAGTGCGAATGCAAACCCAAGCCCCATTCCCAAACCATCGACGATAGAAGCCAAGGGATTGTTTTTGGAAGCGAACGCTTCGGCACGACCCAACACGATACAGTTAACCACAATCAAAGGAATGAATAATCCCAACGACTCAAAAAGAGCCGGAAGGTAGGCTTGCATCACCAATTCAACGATGGTCACAAAGGAAGCGATAATCACGATAAACGAAGGAATTCGCACCTTGTCGGGAATAAAATCGCGCACTAGTGAAACCACCAAGTTGGACATCACCAACACAAAAGTGGTAGCCAAACCCATGCCCAATCCGTTGATGGCTGAGGTAGTAACCCCGAGTGTAGGACACAAGCCCAACAGGAGCACAAATACAGGGTTTTCTTTAATGAAACCTTTGGTAAAATTTTTAAGTTGACTCATTATTTTTTCCCTCCATCTTTTTCAAAAACATCGTATGCCCTTTGCACTGCATCACAAAAAGCACGAGAACTAATGGTGGCTGCCGTAATGGCATCCACATCTCCTCCGTCTTTTTTTACTTTCAATTTATAGTCAGCCGGATTCTTTCCATTAAACTGGACTGAGAAATTAGATTTTTTCTTGTCCATTTTATCACCCAAACCGGGAGTTTCTTTGTGCATGAGTACGGCCGTATTATCGATGGTACCATCGTTTAAAAAGCCAACCATTAATTCTACACGTCCACTGAAGCCTTTCATGGTGTAGGTTTTGATGGCTGTTCCCACCACCTGATTATCCTTTGAAGCCACATATAGAACCAGTGTATCGCCACCGTCTCCCATGGGCACTTTTTCAGTTTTCAGGTTGTCGAACTCAGGTACAACCGCCTTTATGGCTGCTTCAAGCTTGGCCTTTTTTGCCGCTGCGATGGGCTCTTTAGTTGCTGTGTAAACAGCACCCAGAGCCAAAGCTGCCACCGAAGATACGATGAGCAGCGTAACCACCATATTGATAAAGTTTGATTCTCTTTTTGAAGCCATTTTTCAAATATTTTAAGGTGATTAAGCTTTGATTTGTACGCCGGGTTTGGCACCAAAACGACCTGGCTTAAATCCTCTGTTAATTAACGGAACAACTGCATTCATGATAAGAATGGCGAAGGAAACCCCTTCAGGATAAGCGCCCCAAATACGGATGAGGATGGTCAATAGTCCAACACCAAAGCCGAATACCAATTGGCCTGACTTGGTCATGGGGGACGAGACCATATCGGTAGCCATGAATATCGCTCCCAACATCAAACCTCCGGTAAGCAATTGAAATGCAGGATCGGCATAGTGTTCCGGATCAAATCCCCACAGGATGCCCGAGAAAGCAGCCACAGTTACCAAAATGGAAACAGGTATGTGCCAGGTGATAATTTTTCGCCACAACATATATATTCCACCCAAAATCAAGGCAATAGCCGAAACTTCACCCATAGATCCGCCGATACTCCCAATCATATCCTGGGTATAAGAAGGCAATTCGGACGCCAGTTGCGACATGGTTTGCCCGTTTCCAAGACCTTCCTTTACTATTCCCAATGGAGTTGGTCCGGTAATCACATCAGCCAATCCGTCGGTGATGGGCGATGGTTTGGGCCAGGAAGTCATTTGTACCGGAAAACTCACCAGCAAGAAAACACGTGCCACCAAAGCGGGATTGAATATATTTTTCCCAAGTCCGCCAAACGACATTTTAGCCATGCCGATAGCCACCAATGCACCTATGATGACCATCCATCCCGGAAGGTTGGAAGGAACATTAAGCGCAAGTAGGATGCCGGTAACCAAGGCACTGCCATCATTGATGGTGAGAGGACCTTTGATCAGGTATTTCTGGATAACCCATTCAAAAAACAGGCTGGCAATAATGGCCAATAAAAAAACCCGAAGGGCGTCGATGCCAAAATAATAAATACCTACCAACATGGCGGGAATCATGGCAATTACAACGCCATACATAATTTTTTTGGTTGACTCGTCTCCGTGTACGTGCGGAGACCCGGATATGGTAAATTTATTCATCATCCTTATTTTTTATTTCTATTCCTGATGGCCTGACCCACTTTTAGTTTTCCCAATCGGAGATAATCCAACAGAGGAATGGAGGAGGGACAAGTAAACTGGCAGGAACCGCATTCAATACAATCCATAATCATTTCTTTTTCAGCCATCTCCAACTTACCCAGCTTGGCTGCTTTGGTAAGCAGGAAGGGCTCCAAGCCCATCGGACATACATAGGTACATTTGGAGCAACGGATACAGGCACCTTCGGCAGAACGTGAGGCCTCCTCCTTTTTCATGAGTAGAATACCCGAAGTACCTTTTACAACAGGAGCGTCGAGTGAAGTAAGGGCTTTTCCCATCATGGGGCCTCCGCTAATCACTTTCCCTGTGTTTTCAGGCAGACCTTCGGCAGCGTCAATCAAGTCCTGGATGGGTGTACCAATACGAACCATGAAATTGGAAGGTTTTTTTACGGCTTTTCCTGTAACGGTGACTACTCGTTCAATAAGGGGTTTATTTTTTTGAACCGCTTCGTAAACGGCCAGCGCAGTACCTACGTTCTGCACCACGCAACCTACTTCAATGGGCAATTTACCTGACGGCACTTCTCGATTGATCGTAGCCTTAATCAGCTGTTTTTCACCTCCCTGAGGATATTGAACCTTCAAGGGAATCACCTGAATTCCGGATTTGGATTTGGCCAACTCTGTCAAGTGATTGATGGCATCTTTTTTATTGTTTTCAATTCCTATTACAGCCTTCGTTACTTGAAGGGCTTTCATCAGAATTTCTATACCTACCAATATCTCTTGACCTTTTTCGAGCATCACCCGGTGGTCGGATGTAAGGTAAGGCTCGCACTCTACGCCATTTATTACCAGATATTCAGCTACCTTTCCAGGAGGAGGCATCAGTTTAACCGAAGTGGGGAAAGTTGCTCCACCTAATCCAACAATTCCGGACGATTTCACCCGTTCCACAATTTCCTGGGGAGAAAGTTTGATGGTAGTCTCCAACTTTTCCGATCGATCTATATTTTCTTCCCATTCATCACCATCCACGTTAATAAACACGCAGGGTCTTTTATAGCCGGTACTGTCGATGGCGTTATCGATTTTCAATACAGTACCGGAAACAGGTGAATGAATATTGGCAGAAATAAAGCCGCCGGCTTCTGCGATCAACTGGCCGGTTTTTACTTTATCACCTTTTTTCACAACCGGTTTTGAAGGCGCACCCAGGTTTTGACCGAGTGGGACAACCACCTGCTTTGGTATGGGCAGTACCTCGATGGCTGCATTGGAAGAAAGCTTATTCTCTTCCGGATGAACACCTCCCAAGGCGAATGTTTTAAGTATTCCCATGATATCGGATTTATTCTTTGGTTTCTTTGATTTCTTCTTTCGCTTCGGCTTTTGGTTGAGCCACTTCCGGCTTTTCGGCTGCAGGTTTGCGTGCTACCGATTTATCGGGTGCAGCGGCATCTGCTTTGGGCTTACGGGGCTTGAAATTGATTTCATGAATGGCATTGGTGGGACATACTTCCACGCATTTACGACAAAGTGTACATTTCTGGAAATCAATATAGGCGAGGAAACTTGTAATCTGAATGGCATCGAAGGCACAGGCTTTCACACAGAGGCTGCAACCAATACAAGCCACTTCGCAGTTTTTCTTGGCAGGAGCACCTTTTTCCATGTTAACACATGAAACGAAGATACGTTTGTCTTTGGGTCCACGTTTGCGCAATTCGATGATGCTTCTGGGGCAAGCCACCACACAGGCATTACAAGCGGTACATTTATCGTTTACTTCAGGAAGACCCGTTTCGGGATTCATGTGGATAGCATCAAATTCGCAAGCATCCACACAGTCGGCCAAACCAAGACAACCAAATTGACAACCACCCTCGCCACCATAAAGTGCATGGGCAAAAGAACAAGAAGTGGCTCCTTCATATTTTACTTTGGCAGGCGTGTGTGCAAAAGAGCCGTTGCAACGCACCACAGCAATCATGGGGTCTTTGGCTTCAACTGCCAAACCAAGAATACCGCCCACGGTTTGCATCACTTCATTTCCGCCAACAGGACAATTTAATCCTTCAAGACTTTTGGTTTCTTTGGCAGATTTAACGGTGGCTTCGGCAAAGGCACGACAGCCCGGATAACCGCAACCTCCACAGTTGGCAGAGGGAAGTGCTTCCTCTACCAAATCAATATTGGGGTCTTCGAAAACCTTAAATTTATTGGCAATTAAATAAAGTACGATTGCAGCTATTAACCCTAAACCTCCCAGTGCCAGAACGGCAATAATAATGATGTTGTCCACTACTTTCGGTTTTAATGTATGATAAGTTCAACTTACTGACCTTTCAGCAAAGCACAAAAGTAGCACTTTTAAGCATCGATTACATTTATATGTATGGATGCATGAGAGATGTCAATACATTGTTAAACAGTTGTTTACGACTGTTTTTCAAAATTTATAACACAATTTCAAATAACGAAACTTATTGAAATACAGGAAGTTTGGGAATTAGCTTAGAAAGGCTCTAAATTATACACTAACAGTAATTTAGAAAGAGTTAAGAAACGGACTCCATATTTCGTCCTATAATTGAGGTATCAAGGTATATTGGAAACGGTTTCCAAGCCATCCACGCATCAAATATAGAAGGGTATAATAAGGTATCAGAGTGGCCAGAGCCAACACACCTGCCAACCCTTGATCAAGACCAAGACCCAGAAAAATGAGAAGGCCACCCAAAAGGACCAAAAACGGGAAAACATAACCCATCAATACAGCCCAGGTTCCCATGGATTGCCTCATTTCAACGGTAACCGACTGACCTACTTTATATTCGGAGGTATCGGTCATTTTTACCCAGACTTGCTTCTCTTCCGTATCGCTAACAGAACACGAACCTTTGATTTGGCACGAAGCGCAACCTGCAATGGAGATGATGGCCACCTCAACACGTTTGGGTTCAATGGATTTGATGATTCCGGGATGGGTAACTGTATTTTCTTTCACAATCTCGCTAATGGTAATGAAGGGGCAAAATTACTAAAGTAACCTTTATGGCGCCATCAATTATGACAATTATGGAGTGGAAACAGAAACAGGTAGCACTTTTCCGTTGAAGAACCGATGGCCGTGGAGGGCGAAATCGGCAATAAACTCTGCCATTTCATGGGCTTTTAAAGGAGCTTCATAACCGGGAAAGGCTTCTGCCAACATTTCTGTTTGAACAGCTCCCAATGCCAGTGCGTTGGCTTTTATTCCCAAGCCGGAAAATTCCTCTGCCATACTTTCCGTAAGTACCGCCACTGCTGCTTTTGATGCACTGTACAACGACAATCCGGGAAATTTGGCACTGCCTTGGAAACCACCCATACTACTGATATTCACCACATGGGCACCCTTATTCAGAAGGGGCAACAAATCGCGAACCAGTCGAAAAACGGCCTTCACATTTGTATGAAACATTCGGTCGAAATCGTCATCGGTGAGTGAAGAAAAAGGCTTATTGATGAGTAATCCGGCATTGTTAATTAACACATCCACCGAAGACATGTGTGTCATGATTTGTGGGATGAGGGCATCTGTAAAATTTGTCTGTTCCAAATCAAAAACCAGAGGCACGAATTTTCCGCCGTATTTCATAGATTCAATTTCCTCCGACAAAAATTCCAACTTTGATTGAGATCGTGCAATTCCAATCACCTGATTTTCGGAAGAAGAGGCCAATAGCTTAACCAAACCTCTCCCTACCCCACTGCTGGCACCGGTAACAATTATATTCGTCATATGCTATTCATCTTCAAGTTGCTCGGCAAGTTTTTTCGTGTCGGTGGCAGAAATGGTCAAGGTGCCATCCTCGTCCACCGTAATGGCCAGTGTATAAGGAGGTAAGTCGGTAGATCCCATTTCAAAATTCATGTAAGCCATACCTTTGAGTGTTTCAATACCGTATTCCTTGGCCAGTATTTGCGCATCGGCAAAGTCCTTGCTCATGGGGATATTGGCCAGGGATGCTATTCGGGCTGCCTGCTTCATAGCCACACCATAATCACCGCGATACACCAACATCACAGAATTGTAACCGTCAACGGGATTTGATTCGGAAGTCGACTGAGAATAATCCACGTCGATGGTCAGTCCACGGGGCTCAGTTAACCCCAATCGGGTAGCCCACAAGGGTAACTTCGTGGTAGGGTGAAGATTGGAGCTCCGTGCAATCCTCCTCCCATATTTATTTCGGATCTGATCGGTTTTAGTTTGAGCTTCATCGCCGTCGATCAACCCTTTTTTCCTGCCTTCTTCTACCTCATCTATTTCCTCCTGCATTTGATCGATGAGCACGATGGCACTATCCACCTTCTCAAAGGAATTGTTGAAGGATTGTAGATTTTGATTGAATGTTTTTTCTTTGGCATCTTCATTAAAATCGCAAGACGATAGAAAAGCGACAACCAAAAGAAGAATAATATAAGGTGAAAAATTCATTTTCATACACATAAGTTTTGAGCAAAAGAGGTTTCAAAAGTAATAAATTACCTTCCCAAAAAACAGAGGTTGACACACTGAATCGATTTTTATTACTTTTGAAATTCAAATTTAGCAAAAGTAAAAACAATGGTTAAACACCCGATCTTGTTGATTATCTTGCTTGTGGCGCTCGGTACGATGCGGAGCCTTGGACAAGAGAATTTATCGGATAACCTTACAAGGGCGATTCAAAAGGGTGACTGCGTTGAATTTTACAACCATTTTGAAGATTTTTTGCTTGTACATATCGAGGATTTTCAAAAAGTAGTAAGTGCAAAGCAAGCCAAAACGCAACTATGCGATTTTTTTAGAAAAAACAAAGGAAATTCGGTAAGGTTAGTGAAATCCGGAGACAAAGAAAATCAAAAATATTATATCTGGAATTATGTGTCGAATAACCAAAACTGGCGTATTTATGTTTTACTTACCGCCGATAAGGAAACATTCCTAATTCATCAAATGGATATTGAGAAAGATTAATCATGACAACTCACGAAAAAGAAAAGGTACAGGATATTATTCGCTTTGCACTGAACGAAGATTTAGGCGATGGCGATCACACGACCTTGGCTACTATTCCGGATGAAGCCAAAGGAGTGGCCATTATGTTGGCAAAAGAAGATGGAATATTAGCCGGTGTCGAAGTAGCAGCATTGGTGTTTAAGTTGGTAGATAGTGATTTATACATTGAAACCTACCTGCCGGATGGAACCCATCTTCACAAGGGCGATCACATTATGAAAGTAACCGGAAAATCGCAATCCATCCTTTCGGCAGAACGAACAGCCCTCAATTTCATTCAACGGATGAGTGGTATTGCCACATTTACCAACAGTGTGGTAAAAAAGCTGAAAGGCTTACACACACAACTGCTCGACACCCGCAAAACCACACCCGGAAACAGAATAGTAGAAAAAATGGCCGTAAAAACCGGAGGTGGTTACAACCATCGGTTTGGACTTTACGACATGATCATGATAAAAGACAATCATGTGGATTTCGCCGGCGGAATTGAAAAAGCAGTCGCTAAAACACTTGATTATCTGAAAAATAAGGGTAAAAACTTAAAAATTGAAGTGGAAGTACGCAACTTCGACGAATTAAATCACGTCTTAAATCTAAAAGGCGTGGATCGTGTGATGTTGGATAACTTTACGCCAACAGACTTAAAAAAGGCCATCGATATGATTGGTGGAAGACTGGAAACAGAGGCTTCAGGAGGCATTAGCATCGATACCATCAGGAACTACGCTGTAAGTGGGGTTGATTTTATTTCTGTTGGAGCACTAACACACCAAATTAAAAGCCTGGACATCAGTTTAAAGGCTGTGCATAAATAATGACGTATTCATTGAAAGAGACACTTCTACAAATAAACGACCATCTATCCGCCATCGGGCATATAATTCGCCGAAAACTCGCCATGATTGTTCTGCCCGGCTTCGAAGGAATGCCTTTGTACGATGTGCTTGTGTTTTTTTTCAGGGGTTTATTCAAAGGGGTACTTAACTACAGGGCCTCTGCCATAGCATACAACTTCTTTCTGGCTCTTGTCCCTTTGGTTTTGTTCCTTTTCACCCTGATTCCTTATGTAACCAGCGAAAACCTTCAAGGCACCTTGCTCGATTTTATGGACAAAGTGATTCCTTCCAATATTTTCAGCATGGTAAAATCCACTATTATTGAAATTGTGAGTCGCCCACAAGGAGGGCTGCTCTCATTGGGTTTTTTCATGACCATCTATTTTGCCACCAATGGGATAGATGCCATTCTGGAAGGGTTCAACCAAAGCTACCATAAAATTGAAACTTGGTCCTGGTGGCGGCAAAAACTAATGGCATTTTTTCTAATGCTTCTCATTTCCACACTGTTACTTATTGCAATGCTGATGCTTACATCGGGCAAGTTTATCATTAATTCCCTTGAGCATTTCGAAATTATTTCCGGAACAGCACTAAAGGTTACGCTCATTATCATTCAATATATCATCATGGCAGGAAGCATGTTGCTGGGTGTTTCTGTATTGTATTTTTTCGGACAGAAAAAAGACAAAAACCGTGGTTACCGCTTCTTTTCAGCCGGATCCATTTTAGCCACATCCCTATTTATTTTAGGAGGTTTCGCCCTGAAGCTATATTTTGAAAATTTCTCCAACTACAACGTGTTGTTTGGTTCCTTGGGATCCCTCATCATTTTGCTGGTTTGGTTATATTATAATTCGTTTATTATACTGATTGGTTTTGAATTAAACACAAGCATTAGAACGTCAAAAAATATCACGGAAGCAAGAAAACAGCAATCGTAATATTATGAAACGCCAAAGACCACCCTACCCTAAATTTAGGAGCCATTTGTGGCTTTTGGCCATCCTGATTCTTTCATTAGATGTAAAAGCCCAACGTGAGGGAAACTTCTGGTTTTTTGGCGATCGGGCAGCATTGGATTTCAATAGCGGGCATCCTCAAATAGTGAATAATTCTACCATGTACCAACGAGAAGGTTGTTCCAGCATTTCCGATTCTCTGGGCAACCTGATGTTTTACACCAACGGAATCAAGATATGGAACAGAAACGGAGCGCCCATGGGAATTGGTCAGATACTCTCAGGGGGACAGTCAGCAACACAATCAGCTATCATTGCCAAAAAACCCGGAAGCAAGCATCTCTACTATGTATTCACTGTTCCCGACCCGGATACCTTGGGATTTAAAGGACTCAGATACTCTGTAATCGACATGTCGCTGAACAACGGGCTCGGTGATTTTACGAGCATCGTCAATACCACTCTTAACACCGCTCCCACCGAAGAAAAGGTAACTGCTGTTTACCATGCCAACAAAAAAGATATTTGGATAATCACCCATTTATGGAACAGCGATGCCTTTTATGCCTTTTTGCTCACCGAAAATGGTGTGGACAAAGACCGTCCGGTTGTGAGTCATTCAGGACTCTTCCATACGGGCTCGTTTATCAAAATGGCAGGATATATGAAAGCATCGCCGGATGGAAGTAAAATTGCCATCATCACCCGTATAAACGACAGTTTCCAACTATTCGATTTCGACGACCAAACCGGAGTTGTTTCCAATCCGCTCACCTTCCTCAGCCTCTATCGCAAAGCCTACGGACTTGAATTTTCGCCCAGCGGAAAGATGCTCTACCTTTCTGATTATACTAACGGAGGCAAGGTAGTTCAGTTTGATTTACAACTCCCGCCAGCAGATATCGTTACCTCCGGAATCGACATCGGGTTTGTTGACAATCATAAAATTGGGGCTCTGCAGGTCGCGCCCGACGGCATCATCTATGTGGCTAAATTCGACACCCTCCCGGTAGGCTTTGTGAGCGATAAATATCTGGGAACCATCAACTTTCCTGAAAAGAGAGGTCTGGCGTGTGACTTTATTGAAGACGACCTGTTTTTAGAAACCGGTGGCAGCAACCTGGGGTTGCCCACCTTTGTACAGAGTTACTTTTTCAAATCACAGGATTTTCATGCCGAATCCGTTTGTGCCGGCGACACCGTATTTTTTGAACTGACCAATGAAACCGATCTTGTCACCGTGGTCTGGGACTTTGGTGATCCCTCCTCAGGTACTGACAATCAATCGGATATGTTTCACCCCTATCATGTGTACCAACATGGCGGCACTTACCAGGTTCAACTCATCTCACACTTCCTTGCCAACTCGGATACCCTGGTGAAATCCATTACGATTTTCAATAATCCCAATACCGATCTGGGCATCGACCGGACATTCTGCAGCAACAATCCGGAATTGCTGGTGGCAGGTGCCGACACCAACAATTATCTGTGGCAGGACGGAAGCACCGACAGTTCATTTTGGGCCACCTCTTCGGGATTGTATTGGGTGGAGGCCACATCCGATTACGGATGTCAATCAACTGATAGTGTTACCCTTACAAGCATCGAAAGTCCCCAAGTATTTTTGGGAAACGACACCATTCTAAACGTGGGCGATGTGTTGGAATTGAACGTCGATCAGAATTACCATCCCATACTATGGAGCGACGGCAGTAGCGGAAGCCAATTGCTTGTGAGTTCTCCCGGAACCTATTGGGTAACCGTTGAAAATAATGGTTGTGCTGCCAGCGACACCATCCGTGTGTTTTTTGAAAGCCATTGCCAAATGTACTGTCCCACGGCTTTCTCTCCCAACAGTGATGGCGTGAACGACTATTTTATCCCCGTTGCCAACGAAGACCTGCAATCCTATCACTTGATTGTCCTGAACCGCTGGGGAGCCATCTTATTTGAATCGGAAGACATCCACACAACGTGGGACGGAAAATACAAGGGTATATGGGCACAGATGGGCGTTTACAACTGGCTCATTGAATACGAATGTATGTATTCGGGCGAAACCAAAATCGCCAAAGGCACCGTTGCCTTACTGCGGTAATCATTTATTATCCTCGTACTTATGTAAGCACTTACCTGTTTTTAACATTTGCCGACAGGCCTGCCACGGCACATCCCGTATTCGGGTAAAATTGCTACTTTTGTCATCAAATTTATACCTGTGAAGAAAGTAATTTCGGTAGTTGGAGCCAGACCCAATTTTGTTAAAATCGCCCCTGTTCATCGTGCATTTATGCAGCATCGTGATGTGGTAGAGCACAAAATTTGTCATACCGGGCAGCACTTTGACAAAAAAATGTCGCAAATATTTTTCGATGAACTCGAAATGCCCGTTCCGGATTTTAATTTGGGGGTCGGGGGCGGAAGCCACGCGCAGCAAACAGCCAAAATTATGGTGGAATTCGAGCAGGTATTGTTGGCTGAAAAACCCGACTTAGTAATTGTGCCGGGCGATGTAAATTCCACCCTGGCTGCCGCGCTGGTGGCTATCAAACTGCATATTCCCGTGGCCCATGTGGAATCAGGTTTGCGTAGTTTCGACCGCAGCATGCCCGAAGAAATCAACCGCATTCTGGCCGACGAAATTGCTGACCTGTTGTTTGTAACTGAACAAAGCGGCCTCAATAACCTGAAAAGAGAAGGTAAAGCAGAAGATAAAATCATTTTCACCGGTAACGTAATGATCGACAGCCTGGTACATTACTTACCAAAGATTGAACAATCGACCATTTTGAATGAAATCAGAATGGTTCCTCAAAAATATATTTTGGCCACCTTTCACCGCCCGTCCAATGTGGATTCGGATGAAAATTTAACCGAAATCGTTGGTTTACTCTCCCGGTTGGCTCTCGATTACCCCATTGTTTTTCCGGTACACCCGCGCACACGAAACAACCTGGAACGACTCCAACTGCTACCCAAACTTTCGTCCAATGTGGTACTCCTCGACCCCATTGGCTATTTGCAATTCCTGCATTTGACCAAATACGCAGCTCTGGTAATAACCGATAGTGGTGGCATTCAGGAAGAAACGACCTTTTTGGGTGTTCAATGTCTGACAGTAAGAAACAATACTGAACGACCCAGCACCGTTGATTTGGGTACCAACCAATTGTTGGGACAAGACTATGGACTGGTGGAAAAAACGGCCCGTGAAGTATTGGCAAGTAACATCAAAAAAGGCACCATCCCTCCGCTGTGGGACGGACAGGCAGCTTCGCGGATTGTGGCATCGGTATTGAAATTTCTGTCCATAGACTAATTAAACTTACGGCCAAAAGCAGATGGGACTTATCCAAAAACAAAGCCAAAGCGGCACCATTTATTCCTACATCGGGGTAGTTTTGGGATTCGTAACTACCGGAATTCTTTGGCCCCGTATCTTTTCCACTTCCGAGGTAGGTTTGATGCGCCTGTTGGTTTCCTATTCCGTATTATTTTCCCAATTTGCCAGCTTGGGAGTAAATTCGGTGACCGTTAAATTATTCCCCTATTTCAAGACCAAAGACGGCAAACACCATGGTTTTCTGGGACTTACACTTTCCATTGCCATGGTCGGTCTCTTGATATCGGTGATTGGTTATGTTCTGTTGAAAGCCTGGATCATCGATCCTGAAAAAAAGGAATCACTTCTTTTGGCACAATACTACTATTATGTGATTCCACTCATATTTTTTACGCTGATTTTCAATATTATAGACACCTATTACCGTGTATTGCAAAACGCAGTGGTAGGCATCGTGTACAAGGAAGTGGTACAACGGGTACTCATCCTGCTGGTGATTGTGTCCTACTATTTTCAATGGATTGGTTTTCACGAAACGGTGGTTTATTACTGCATTGCGCTGGTGTTACCCACCCTGCTTATCATGATTTCGCTGAAAATCAACGGGCAATATTCCCTTATTCCGGATTTGGGATTTGTGTCGCCTGAGCTGCGCAAGGAAATTGCCGGCGTGGGATTGTTCGGTATTGTGGCCAGTTTTTCGGGGGTATTGGTATTGAATATCGACGTGATCATGGTGGAACGGCTGATTGATTTACAGGCTGCAGGAATTTACACCATCACGTTTTTCTTTGGGTCGTTGATACTTATCCCCATGCGGTCGATGGGAAAGATAAGTTCCGTTGTAATAGCCGATGCATGGAAACAGAACAACCGAGTACTGATTGCCGACATATATAAAAAAAGCAGCATCAGCCTGAGTGTTATCGGCTTTTTACTTTTAATAGGACTTTGGAGCAATATCGACAATATTTTTATGCTCATTGGCGACAAATACCTTCCGGGAAAATATGTAATTCTACTTTTGGGTTTGGCCAACATGACCGACATTGCACTGGGAGTGAGTCCCCACATCATTCTCAATTCATCACGATATAAGTACCTGAGTTACTTTTTGTTGATCTTCGTGGTGCTGCTGGTGGTTACCAACCTGATTTTCATACCGATATTTGGATTGTTGGGTGCAGCCATCGCGTCCTTGCTATCAAAAATTGTTTACAATCTGATAAAATTTGTATTCTTGTATAAGGAATGGAAGTTGCAGCCTTTCGACATGAAATACCTTTATTTAGTTGGCATTTCGTTGGTAGTTTACGGACTGTCGTGTTTAATTCCGGTGTTACCCAATTACATTTTTGACATTGCCGTACGAAGTCTGTCAATTCTTGTTGTATTTACGCTATTGATATATTATACCCACATTTCTACCGACATCAACCAGCGGATTGAATCGGCAATTAGGCTGATTTTCAGCAGGATTCCATAGTTTTGTTCGTTCATGCGCTTATTTTTATTACCTTTGCCACCCCCTAAATCTAAGACATCATGATAGAGGATAAAATAAAAATATGTTTTGTTGGTAGCGGAACTATTTCTACGGCTTTAGCCAATGTACTGGCTCAAAAACCGAATCATGAGGTTTTTCTTCTGTCAGTGGAACAAGAAGTGGTTGATTCTGTAAGCAACGACCACATCAACCGGAAATATTTTCCCAACGTAGTACTCCACAATTCGCTTAAGGCCACCTTTGATAAAAACATACTGACAGAAGCTGACATTATATTTTTTGGGATGCCCAGCAATGTGGTGGTAAGCTATGTGAGAGAAAATAAATTACTGATTGGTGAGGAGGCTCTGTTGGTAAATCTGGCAAAGGGCTTTGGCGAAAACCAGAAAACCATCCCTCAATGTCTGGCTAAAGAAGTTCCCAATCAGATTTTTAGCTTAAAAGGTCCCTCTTTTGCACGGGAAATCATCAACAATTTGCCCACAGCTTTTACGCTGGCTTCTAAACGAAACAAACATTTTGAACTTTTTGGAAAAATTTTTAAAGGCACCACCATTTACCTCGATTACAGCACAGATGTGATGGGCGTTGAACTGGCCTCTATCCTGAAAAACATTTATGCCATCATGGTAGGCATTGTTGATGCACACTTCGATTCGCCCAACCTACGCTCGCTCATTCTCACCAAAGCCATCAACGAAATGCGCTTTATCATCGATAAATTTGGCGGAGAAGAGCTCACCATGTTCAATTACTGTGGCTTTGGAGATTTTACATTGACGGCGCTCAACGACCTAAGCCGCAACCGCACCCTGGGGCTTCTCATCGGCAAAGGATTTTTTACCGACTATATCTCCGAAAAAGTGGTACTTGAAGGAAAAGTGGCCGTAAATGTTTTTGTGGAAGAAATTGCCAAAAAACGCGGTATCAAAACCAAAAACCTGATGATGAAAGAGTTGTACAAAGTGTTTAACGACGAAAAATACGACATCAACAATTTTGTTTCCAACATCACCAACATTTAAACACCAAGATATTTCGGATTTCCATCTCCAACGCCCTTTAAAAGCCATGAACCGGAAATGCTCCATTCATTCCTCATAAAATGAAACAACCAGAGCAAAAAAAATACAAGATTCTGTTCATTGCCAAGAACATCCCGGTTCCGGGAGTATTGCCCAGCAGGGTGGTTATCGACATCGCCCATCAAATCTCGGCGTTCGCAGAGGTAAAATTTGTGTATCCCAAAGAAATCGTGCCCTTTGGACTACAGTATTTCAAAAAATACAAACCCTTCTACCGGCTTCAACCTTGGAAGTACGAAGGATTCCATGTGGACGTATTGAGTTACATCAGAATTCCTGTGCGAAAAATGGCTTTCAGTTTATGGAATGGATTGTCGAAAAAAAGCAAGAAATACTATCAAAAAAACGGCCCGTTCGATCTCATTCACGCACATTATCTTTTCCCCGACGGGTACCTGGCCTATTTATTCGGACAAAAGTATGGGGTACCTTACGTGATTACCATCCGCAATTCGGATTTGGTATTGCTGAAAAAACTATCAGCCAATGACCCGGACTATAAGAAAGCCGAAAATGCCATCAGTCATGCGGCTAAAATATTGTGTTTGAATAGGTCGTACAAGACCTTCATGGACCAAAAGTTTCATATCCATACGGAAATTATTCCCCACGGTATCGAACCGGAAGCCTATGCCCCCGACCTGAGCACCCCCGACAAAGTTCGTATCATTACTGTTTCGTCGGCCATCAAACGCAAGAATATCCAATGGATTATCAGGGCATTTAAAAACTATGAAGGCCGGCAATCCATTGAGTTGGAAATCTATGGAGAAGGTGTGCTTCTCGAAGAACTTAAACAATTGGCAGGAGATGACGCACGAATCGGGTTCAGGGGAAAAGTACCCCGGGAGCAGGTGCTTAGAGCCCTTCAGCACAGCGACATATTTGCCTTGCCCAGTTATGACGAAACCTACGGACTAACATACGTGGAAGCAGCCGCCACCCACAATGCCCTCATCGGCTTGAAAAACGAAGGCGTTTGGGGCATCTTTGAAGAAAACCATGAAATGCTGTTTAGTACCGATGAAAGTGATTTTCAAGAGAAACTGCATCTGTTGATAGATCAATATGAACTGCGAGAAAGATTAAAACAGCGTGCTTTTCTCAATGCAAAGAAGCTCAATTGGTTAAAAATCAAGGATATTTACGAGAAAACGTATCAAAAAGTTGTTGAAGATTGTAATAGAAGGTAAAATGAGTAATTCCCTGCATTCATGTCAAGCAAATTCAATTTTCCTAAATTTGCCTTACCATTCTACTTTTCCAGGTTCATGGGATCTACACAAAAATCATAAATGACCCGTACTCAAATAATTTATAACAAATGCGCACACTAGAAAAAATACTCAACTCCAAAACCATGGAACGCACCCGCAGATTTCTGGGTGTGAAAACCGGTATTTATTTAAAACTGAAACGATTGACCACTTCCACGAGCGAAGACAAACGCAATGCTACCCTGCTCAACAAACTGGGAATCAAGTATGTGATAGATGTTGGCGCCAACACAGGGCAGTTTGCCGAATCGTTGTTTGATTTTAACTATCAGGGCAAAGTGATTTCGTTTGAGCCTGTTTCAAAGTGCTACCATGAACTCCAAAAAAGAGCAAAAAAGAATCCCAACCACATTGTCGCCGAGAGGTGTGCCATTGGCGACGAAGACAAGGAAATAGAAATCAACATCTCCGACGATTCGGTCTTCAGCTCGGTTTTGAAAATCAACGACGACCATGTGAAACTCCGTCCCAAAGCAAAAATTGTAAAAACAGAAAAGGTGATGCTCCATAAGCTGGATACCATCATCGACCAATATATTCCCAAAGGAGAGACTTCCGTATTATTAAAAATTGATACGCAAGGATTTGAAAAACAAGTGCTTGACGGAGCTAAAAATTCCATTCCGCGATTGGCAGGCATCAAAACCGAAATCCCTCTGGTACCCATTTACGACAATACTGAGTTCACATTTTATGAGGTAATCGACTTCATGAAGAGCCACCAACTGGTTCCTTATAACTTCAACACCGAAGGAGTGAATTTAAAAACCGGTCGGGTATTTACCATCGATGGTACTTTTTTTAGAGAAGGTGTCGAAAAATAGACGAACCGTTTGATAATCAACGATATTCTTGCTTAACTAAATCATTCAACAAATCAGCCATTCGGCCTGTAAGCACCTTGCGTGAATACTGATCGATTTCCTTGGCGCTTACATTTTCCGACTTTTTATATACAAAGTTTTGGTATCCTTCCTCAATCACGTTGGCCATCTTGTCCACTTCATGAAAACCTGCGATGGTTCCACTTTTGGTTTCACGAACGATGCGGGCGCTGTCACCTGTATCCGGTCCAATGGCCAGAATGGGTTTACCCAAAGCCAGGTATTCAAATATTTTTCCCGGTATTATTCCCGAAACATTTGGTGTATCATTCAAGGGCAAGAGCAACAAACCGGCTCCGGCAGCGCGCTGAAGCACTTCCTGATGTGGTAAATACGAAACATGATCCACTTGTTCTTTCAGTCCCCATTTTTCCAAATCTTCAAAAACCTGGTGGTCGGTGCTGCCCAACAAAACTATCCTGAGATGCGCTTTTAATCCCTGGTTTTTTTTGGCGGCTAAAGCAATGGCTTCCCATAATTGACGTGGGTTTCTGTCTTTATTCATGGATCCAACATGGCAAAGCTCGAATTTACCGCTTGGCAAAAATTTCAGGTTGATATAATCAGCAGGATCGAAACCATTGGTTATTACCTCCACATGTTTTGCTCCCATATGCCGAAATTCTTCGGCCCAACTCCAGCTAACCGTTGTGAGGATATCGGCATTCCTGATCACCTGCTGTTCCTGTCGGCGGTGCGACCGATCGCCCCATTTGGTCAGCATGAGTTTGTGATAAAAATCGATGTTTGTCCATGGATCCCTAAAATCGGCTATCCATGGTATGTGCAACGCTTTTTTTACGCCCAGTGCAATCATGTGCATACTGTGAGGAGGGCCGGTGCTGACAATGGCATCCACAGGATAGTCACGGAGATATGATTTTAAGAACCTTACGGAAGGTTTAATCCAGAATTTTCTGGCGTCGGGAATGAAAAAATTTCCTCTCAGCCATACGGCGATGCTTTCGGTGGCCTTGGGCTTTTTGCTATCCGACAAGAACCCCGTGTTGATACGTTGGGACTTCTTTTTCCCGATAAATCGCTTGTAGAGCAAGTATGGCTCCCAAATGGAAGTTTTCACCACCTCTACCTGGTCGGGAATTTGATTTAAAAGCGAGGCGTCTTCAGAGGGCATCTCCGGATTTAGTGGAGTATAAACAATTGGTTCCCAGCCAAAATCCCGCAGATACTTCACGAATTTTAACCAGCGTTGTACCCCTCCTCCCCCACTCGGAGGCCAATAGTAGGTGATGACGAGCACTTTTTTCATGAAATGGATTCTTTAGTCAATATTTTCCGGAGTTTTGGCCAACCATTTCTTTCCTTCACGCACCAGACAAGCTACTACCAATAAAAGCAGCAACATGGAAGCCACGAAGGAAATACGCTCACCAATTACCCAAACCTGTGGTTGAAACTTAAATTCAATCACATGCTTGCCCGCCGGAATCATCAGGCTTCGAAGAATGTAATTGGCTCTTAAATAGGGTACTTGCTCACCGTCAATAAAGGCATTCCAGCCATTGGCATAGTAAATTTCAGAAAAAACAGCGAGGCGGTCGTTGGTGCTTTCCGACTGATAAGTCAGATGATTGGGTTGGTAATCGGTCATGACGATGGCCGCATCGCCGGTCCATGAAACCTGATCCACCTCATTTTTGAAACGGGTATCCACCACCGCGGTTTTTGCCAGATCATGCTTGCCGAGTGCCGCTATTTCCGCATCGGGGTTGGGCACCCAAACCAGACTATCCACAAACCAGGCTTCACCAAAGGCAGCGGGATTCATCAGGGGCTGTGCATCAGGGCTGTAAATTATATATCTGGTATTCAACATGTTTAGCACCTGTTGACGGTAAAACATGTTGGTTATTTTTTCCATGGTGGGTTGATTGGAGAGCACATTGATAATGGATTGCATCTCATTTTGTATATAATACTCAATCAGGTCCTGATACCGCTGCAATTTGGCTCCATGATAACCTCCGATTGATTTATGAAAATACGACGTGCTGGCATCATTGAAAGTACTCTGGGTTAAATCAAGCACACGGTAATCCGGATCGGTATCCTGCAGAATGTACTGATTGGCTTTGGATGGTTTAAACGGTTGATCAGCCACAGCGGCGCGTACGAAATTATCGTTGTTCAGGTAACGGCGATTGATGCCAAACATATCCACCAAAATAAGCAAGGCCACGCCGGCAATCATCCAGGCTCGGTTGAGTTTATTGATCACATAGATATAAATGAGGGCAGCAGCAGCCAGAATAAACAACAGACTTCGCATGGCATCAGCTTTGAACAAGGAGACCCTTACAGCGATCAGGCTATCCAGATATGCACTTACCTGAGCACCATCGGCACCACCCATCGCAGCCGAAAATTGAGCCTCTTCATTTTGACTGAGAAAGGAAAAGAATGTGGTGGGAAGCAGATAAAACAAAATAATCAATCCTGCAGTAAGCCCCAGGGAGATGTAGAAAAGATTGATTTTCTCTTTTATTGTGGCCGGGTTTTTCAGCACCTCATTCAATGCCAATATTCCTAACAAAGGAATGGCCAACTCTGCCATCACCAAGGTCATTGTTACGGCCCTAAACTTATTATAACCCGGAACATAATCGATAAAAATATCGGTAAACCACATCATGTTATGACCCCACGACAACAAAATGGACAGCACCGTGATGGCAAACAGTGCCCATTTTAATCTTCCTTTCACAAAAAACATCCCCAACACAAAGAGGAACACGAGAATGGCACCCACATAAACAGGTCCGGAAGTACCGGGCTGATCGCCCCAATAGGCATTGGTTTGTTGTGAAAGCGCCTTGCGGTAGGCCGGATCAGCAGCTTTCAGGGCATCCACATCTCCAAGCACACCACTGGCTCCACCCTTGGCATTGGGAATTAAAAACGACCAGGTTTCCTGCTTTCCGTAACTCCATGAAGTGATATAGTCTTTGTCCAACCCATTGGACTTGATTTCTTTTTCTTTGGTCAGCTCAGGCTTGCCACGCATGGTATCCTTACCGTATTGGTAGGTGGCCCATAAGTTGGTGGAGTGCGTAAAAATGGCCAGCATCGCTGCCACAAGCAAAAAACCAAAAGCCTTAAAAAACGAAGGAAGGGTTTTATTGACAATGGCATCAACCAACTTAAAAATACCATATATCACCACCATAAGGAGCAGATAATAAGTAATTTGCAAATGACCGGCCTTTATTTCAAGTGCCAACGCCACAGCAGTCAGCAAGGCACCTTTCCAGTATTTTCCGCGAAATGCCAAAATAATTCCTGCCAGCACGGGCGCCATGTATCCTATGGCGTGTGCCTTAGAAGTATGTCCTGCCCCCAGAATGATAAAAAAGTAAGACGACAAAGCAAATGCAATGGCCCCGGCGATACTCAGCCACGGATCTACCTTCAGCACCAACAAGAGAATAAAAAATCCCAGAAAATACAGAAATACATATTTGGCCGGTGAAGGCAATCCCAACGTGAGCAATGTATCCACGTAACCCATTAAATTTCCGCTATAACGAACAGAAATCTGCCAGGCCGGCATGCCCCCAAACATGGAGTTGGTCCAAAGGGGTTCTTCGCCCGTGGCTTCACGAAAATCGGTGATTTCTTTGGACATGCCCTTGTACATGGCGATATCGTGCTGCTTGAGCTTTTTACCTTCGAGCATGGGCGAAAAATAAGCCATGGTGATGGCTACGAAAACAAATACGGCCACCAGGTAAGGGGCTATGGATTTCAACTGGATATTTTTATTACCCATCATGCGTAGTATTAATTTGGTTATTCTTTTATTTCTTCAAAATCAACATATTCACCAAAAGACTGATCATCCCGATGGTTTGATTTTTTACCTTTATGTTCTGTATTACCCTTTACGTCTGCATCCTCCTGATTTCCAAAGGGCTGATTCTGTCCAAAAAACTTTTCCTGCTGCTTTTTAACAAATCTACCCAACAACCATGGCAACAAATACCGAGCTGAAAGCACGACAGCGTAGTAAATGAGAATCAGAATAAAAACAATTTTTAATAAAACTTCCATGAACCTGCTTTTATATGGTGCGAAAGTATTGATTTTTTAGGTAATGGATTTCTAGTTTCAAAAAAAAGCTTGGACAGACTTAATGAACAAGATGACAAATCAAATAGTGATGCTGCATACATTGGTATAAAGGTTATTTCAAAATTAGATACTGTGTCAAACGACTAGTCATTGAAAATATTTAACAATTTTGTCTTGTATCAAAAAATGGGGTAATTAAAAATGTATTTTTACACAACTTCTAAAAAGTTAATTGGTTGCACGTAATCTTTTTAAATTTATTTTTTATCCACCTGATTTAAAATCAATTAAACCATCTGTAAATGAAACAAATCATCTATCAAATAATTTATAGTCCGTCTATAAACTTTGTTTTACGATCACTAAATAAGTTTTTTTACCCCATCCTTCCACCCAAGGTAATGCTACCTCCGTCTGGCTTTGTCATGATAAAAAACGAACACGGTCGAAGCCTTAAGCTAAACACCAATCAAACAAATTATTTAACAAAATTTATCTTTTGGGAAGGTGGTTATCAAAGTTTTGAGTATACCTCTATCTTCTTAAAGCTGATAAAAAAACTTCATGTTTTTATCGATATAGGTGCTAATATTGGTTTCTATTCACTACTTGCTGCAATGGAAAATAAAGATATTCAAGTTATTGGTTTTGAACCGGCGGAGGGGCCTTTGTATTTCTACAGAAAAAATGTACAGGAAAATGGATTTAAAAATATCAGGATTGAACCAATCGCCATTTCTGATCAAAATGGAAATATCGACTTTTATGAGATAAAAAACCAAAAATATAAATACCTTCAACATAATTTAGCTGGTGAGAGTAATGCAGGGAGCAAAACCAGCGGGAGAAATTTTGTTATCAATACAGTTTCGTCCCTTACCTTTGATGACTATGCACGGATTAACAAAATTGATAACATTGATTTGATTAAGATTGATACAGAAGGAACAGAACACCTAATCTTAGCCAAGGCAGATAATGTTTTAAGAGAAATGAAACCTATTATCATATGTGAAACACTTTTTAATAAAATTGAAGGTGATCTTGAAAAAATCATGAAATCATTTGGATACGAGTTCTACAACCACACCGAATTAGGTTTGAAAAAGGTTCAATCAATTGTTCGCAAAAAAGATAACGGCGTAAGAAACTGCTTTTTTGTTCATCCAAGCAAATTTTCTCTTATTGAGGAGTTTGTAATTAGCTGATTATTTTGCTTGTGAGCTGCAAAACATGCCCTCATCAACAAACAAACTTCTCTTGAGGAAATCGACTTACCTTTTTTATTCATGAATCCATGTTATATGGTAGTCCCCAAACCAATTTGATTTATCGGATCAAAGTTACAGTTCCGTGGGTTTCTAAATTGCCGTCGCCATTGTCGCTGCCGCGCCAGTAGCTGTCATCGCTAAAGCGTGCCGTGATGCGCCAGATATAAGTGCCCGTGGGCAAAGGCTGACCTTCGTAGGTGCCATCCCAGCCTTCGGCTACCTGTCCGTTTTCAAGACGGGTGCTGCTAAAGACCAGATTGCCCCAGGAGCTGAACACTTCCAGCTTGTATTCACTTAAGTTAATACCTACGGGCTTGAAGGTGTTAAAGGTCTCATCAGCCACAGAGGGACTAAAAGCATTGGGTACATACAGCCCCGTGAACAGCAACTCATAGGGGTAAATGAGCGTGTCGGGACAGCCATAGGTGTTGGTGGCTACAAGGGTCAGGTTGTAGATGGGATCACTGTCGTACTCATACTGGTGGATGGGGTTTTCTTCCGTGGTGGTGTAGGTGTCGTCAAAATCCCAGAAGTAGTCGATGGCGCCCTCGGAGAGGTTGTCCAGCTTCACCTGTCCCTGTCTGCCTTCCCAGTCTTCGGTCAGGGTAAACAAGGCCGTGGGTACGGGATAGATTTCCAGTTCCTGGCTGATTTGGCTCCTGCAGAAGTTGGCATCGGTGATTTGCATGGTTACCGTGTAGCTGTCGATGGAATCGTAGATGTGGTAGGGGTTCTGCTCTTCACTCACGCTGTCCATGGTGTATGGATCGCCAAAGTGCCAGAAGTAGTTAGTGATCTGTGCACTGTCGGCTATACTTTCATCGGTGAAGTAGGTGTAGTATCCCTGACAGGTTTCTGCCCAGCTAAACTCGGCCGTGGGTGGCTTGTAAATGGTCACCTCCGTGGTGGTGGTGTCTGTACATCCCCACCGGTTGGCTACAATGAGCTCCGTGAGGTAGTTCTCAAACCCGGGGTAGATGTAGTAGGGGTTGGCAACAATGGCCGTGTCGGCATCGGTTGAGGTGTCGCCAAAGTCCCAACGCCAGGTGGTGATGGGCTCTGAATAGGTCTCACTGCCATCCACGAAGAAGGTGGTGTCGCCCAGACAGTTGTTCTGAACGATGATCGCTGCCATGGGGGTGGGACGTATGAGCACTTCTTTGGTGATGGTGTTGGTGTAGGTTTGGGTGCCAATCTCTCCGGTAACCGTAAGGGTGACCTGGTAGGTGCCGCCTTGGTTGTCCTGATAACTATGGCATGCATGGCTCTGGAAGCTGGTGTAGCTCTCTGTGGTGCCATCGCCAAAGTCCCAATCCCAATTGGTTATTGTGCCGTTTTGGGTCAGGAACACGGAGCTGTCGGCAAAGCATACTTCTGTTAGTGCACACAAGTTAATGGTGTCGGGTACGTAGAAGTTAGCAATCAAACAGGCCCTGGTATAGACCGTCTGGACAATGGAGTCGGTGCAGCCGTTAAAGTTGGTGACAATGAGTTTGACCTGGTAGCTGCTGTCGTTGGGTGAATACAGGTGGGTGGGGTTCTGATCGGTACTGGTGTTGGGCTCGCTGCTGAGCGGATCGCCAAAGTCCCACAACCAGGTTTCTATAAAGTTGCCTCCGTGTAGTGATTCGTCCGTGAACTGCATGGGGGTGTCACAGGCACCTGCCTCGTAACTAAATCTTGGGGTGGGCAGGGAGTCTATGGTGATTTCCAGACTGGCGTAGGCCGTGCAGCCATTGGTGTCAACGGCCATGAGCTCTACATTGTAAAGCCCGGGGTTGGCAAAGGTGTGTTGGATGCTGTCGTGGTAGGTAATAATCTGCGGGGTGCCGTCATGGAAGTTCCAGCTGTAGCTGGCCACGCTGTCGTTCTCTGGCAGGTAGTTCGCGTAGAAGGTCGTTGGCTGTGTCAAACAAACCTGATCGGCGGTGATTTCTACTTCCAGTTGTCCAAACACGCAGACTTCTACCGTGTCCGTGGAGTAACACGCGTTGTCATCGGTGACTGTCAGGGTTACCTGGTAACAGGTGTCGGTGATCTCGTAGATGTACTCGGGATCGATTTCTGTGCTGTAGTAGCCTTCATTTAAATTCCATTCCCAGGTTTGTATCGGGTTGCCATCGGCTCCGGGCTCGCTGCCATCAAAGAAGTAAACTTGTCCTGCGGGGTCGCATACCTGGACAAAGCTTTCAATTTTTGCGATGGGGCGGGTTCGTACCTTCACCCATTGGCGGATGGTGTCGGCACAGCCGTAGTTGTCCGTGGCGATAAGGGTTACCTGGAAGTCGTCGTTGGTGGCGTACAGGTGGGTGGGGTTTTGGATGTTGGCAGTAGTTCCATCGCCCAAATCCCATTCCCAGCCGGCTATGTAGCCCAGCTGACTGTAGCTCTCATCGGTGAAGTAGGTCGTGTCGCCCAAACAGGCATTCCGGTAGCTGAAGTTGGCCAGGGGGGCGTCTTTGACCACGATCTGCTCACTGGTGGAGGCCTCACAGCCTGCCAGGTCGGTGACTGTAAGTGTTACCGTGTAAGTGCCGGGGGCGTTGTACAGGTAGTCAGCATTCTGGGTCAGGGCATAGCCGCCATCGCCAAAGTCCCAGTACCAGGTGCTGATCTGTGCCGTGGAGGTGCCTGCAAAGCTCACCTGGGTGTTGGCACACAGGGTGTCGCTGCTCATGGTAAAGCTTACATCGGGGGCGTCGCTTACGCTCAGATCGTGGGTGATGGTGTCGTCGCAGCCCTGGGTGTTGGTCACAATCAGGGTGACGGTGTAATCGCCAGGACTACTGAACACGTGGGTGGGGTTTTGGTAGGTGCTGGTGTTGGTGTTGCCCGAGAGGGGGTCGCCAAAGTCCCAGTACCAACTGCCAATGTCGGGGGTGTTGTTGGTCAGATCGTAAAACTGGGTGGGCTGGCCAAAGCAGGCGTCTTCCCAGTTGAACTCTGCCACGGGACTGGCTACGGAGATCACTGTTCTGGTTACTGTATTCTGACAGCTGTCGGAGTCGGTAACGGTCAGGGTGACATCGTAGCTTTGGTCGTTGGCATACACGTGGCTGGTGTTGCCGCCATTGGGGGCCAGGATGGTTTCGGTATTGCCATCGCCAAAGTCCCATTCCCATTTTACAATGGCGCCATTGGGGCTGTTGCTTAGGTTTAAAAAGAAGATGGTATCGCCTACGCAGGTGGGCTCACTGTACTCAAAGCCGGCCTGTGGCAGGGGGTTCACCGTTACCGTTTGGGTTTGGGTGGCCGTGCAGCCATCGGTGGTTTGTACGGTCAGGGTTACCTGGTAGTCGCCGGGGCTGTCGTAGGTGTTTTCGGGATCGGGCTGCTGGCTGGTGTGGCCATCGCCAAAGTCCCAAAAGTATTGATCTAAATTGGTTAGGTCGGTGATGGTAAAGCTTACCGGTTCGTACATACAGGCGGGGGTGAAGGTAAAGTCCACTTCGGGGGCATCGGTGATGGTGATCTCCATGGTGTCGGCATCCGTGCAGCCGCTTTGGCTTTGAATGCTTAAGGTGACTTCATAGGTGCCTGCGGCGCTGAACAGATGGGTGGGATCGCTCTGGGTGCTTTGGTTGGAGGATCCACTGGCGGGATCGCCAAAGTTCCACTGCCTTGCGATGATGGCACCGGCGCCGTTTTCACTGCTCACATCATGGAAGCTGATGGGTCCGCTCATGCAGCCCGCATCGTAGTCGATCTGGGCAATGGGTGATGGGGTGATGGTGACCTCTTGTGTGCTAGTGGCCTGACAGCCATCGCTGGTGGTGACCGTTAGCATGGCGGTGTAGGTGCCTGTACTTGGGTAAATGTGGCTTACATCGGGATCGTCGGGGAAGTTGATGGTTGCTGTATTGCCATCGCCAAAGTCCCACTCCCAGGTGGTGAGATAGCCGCTCAGGGCAATGCTGTAGTCTTCAAAGTAGGTTTCTGAGTTCTCGCAGTTGGGACTGCTCACGGCAAACATGCTGATGGGCTCGGGCATTACTTCTACCTGGTGGGTGATACTGTTGGTATATCCCAGGGTGTCGATGATGGTGAGGGTGACATTGTACATGTTCGCGTTGAGGTAGGTGTGCAGGGGATCCTGGTTGTTGCTGCCTGTGCCATCGCCAAAGTCCCAGTCGTAGATAGCCACGGCACCCACATCGGTAACGCTGGCATCGGTGGTGAACTGGATGGGGGTGTTTTCACAGGCGTTGTCCCAGCTAAAGTCAACAGGGGGCAGGCCTCCCACATTTACTTGTATCACAGTTTCAAAGGTGCAGCCGTTGGCATCGGTGACGGTTAAGCTCACGTCGTAGTCGCCGGGGTTGGTGTAGGTGTGGGTTGCATTTTGTCCCGTGGCGGTGCCGCCATCGGCAAAGTCCCAGTCCCAGTTGGTGATGGTGCTGCCGCTGGTGGCAAAAAAGCCAATGTTGTCGCCTGCCTGGGCGGGGTTGGGTGCCCAGGTGAAGGTGGCTCCGGGGGTGTTGGGGGCTTGCACGGTTTTGGTGATGCTGTCGCTGCATTGGTAGCCCAGGCTATCGCTGGTGAACACCAGTTTGACATCGTAGAAGCCGCCCGTGGCATAGGTGTGCACGGGATCGGGGACGTCGGAGGTAAAGCCATCGCCAAAGTCCCAGTGCCAGCTGTATTCCTGATAGCCTGCGGGGGTGGTGCTGTTGTCTGTAAAGGCAAACAGGTTGCAGCCGCTCATGGTGTAACTAAAGTCGGCTGTGGGGGTGGGTACCACGATGATCTCTCCGGTGGCAGTGGCGGAGCAGCCTGCCGAGTCGGTGGCGGTTAAGGTGACCGTGTACGTTCCGCCATTGGTGTAGCTGTGCACGGGGTTTTGGTCTTCGCTGATGCCGCCATCGCCAAAGTCCCAATACCAGAATTCAATGCCTGTGTCGGCGGTGCCTTGGAAAGTGGTCATGCTCTGGGCGCAGGTGGGCGAATCAAAGATTTGCATGCTCACCTGTGGGATGGGGTTGATGGTGACTTGTTGGCTTAGGCTGTTCTGGCACAGGTTGGTGTCGGTGATGTAGAGGATCACGTCATAAGTTCCGGGGTTGTCGAACACATGTCCGGCATATTGTCCGGTGGTGTCGTGGCCGTCGTCGAAGTTCCAGTACCAATCGGTGATGGGGGTGCCCGAAGCGCCGTAGAAGAAGGTGGTGTCCATCAAACAGGTGGGCTCGGGATCCCAGGTGTAGTAGATGGTGGGGGTGTTGGGGACGATTACGGGCATTGTCACGGTGTTGGAACAGGTGTAGCCTGAACTGTCGGCGGTGACGGTGAGCGTGACGTTGTAGATTCCGCCATCTGCGTAAGCATGGTTGAAAATGGGATCGTCCTGGGTGGTGCCATCGCCCAAATCCCAGTCATAAGCCACCAAAAAGTATCCCGAAGGGGCGGTGCTGGCGTCTTCAAAGTGGATGGTGTGGCAGGAGTCGAGGGTGTAGGTGAAGTCGGGGTGGGGTGGTTCAGAGATACTCACAGTATGAAGGGCGGTTTCGCTACATCCGTTTTGGTCTGTAACGGTCAGGGTAACCTGCATCATACCCCAGGTGGTGTAACTATGACTGATCATTTGTCCTGTACCCGTTTGTCCATCGCCAAAGTCCCATTGCCAGCTATTGATATTGGAGGTGCTGCTTCCTACAAAGTCAATGGGGGCTTCCATGCAGGAAATGCTGTCGCTAATGATAAAATCCACATCAGGTAGTTCGTTTACCACGATATTACTTACAATTGAATCTGAACATCCGTTCTCATCTGTGTAATGATAAATCAATTGATAACTGCCCGGGTTCTGGTAGGTATGTGTGGGGGTGGTTAATGTGGAGGTGGTTCCATCGCCAAACATCCACAAACGATCGATGATTTGAGCAGTTCCTGTGGGGGTATAGATGATGGATTCTCCCAGACAAAGTGGGCTGGGGGTGCTCATGGTAAAACCATGGTCTATCTTGGGTCGAACTGTCAGGTTGGTGACGATCACACTATCGCAACCATAGATAGCGGTAGCAAGGGTATCGTAGTAAATCCCTGAGTTGTATTGCCAGGCGCCTTGGGCAAAAATAGAGTCGTAGTGACAAAGGGTTATGTCCACAGGAATTTCATAGGTGGGTCGGATGGTTAAAATCATCTCATCGATGGAGTCGCAGTTGATGATGTTGGCCGCTACCATGGTCAGGGTAACTTCTCCCATCTCATTGGGTCCTGGGACGTAGGTGGGTTGCAAAACGTGGGGATCGATAAAGTGTCCTGTGCCACTGGTTTCCCAGTAAAGGGTGGCATAGTGCATGGCAAAGGAGGAGTCGGCTGAATTATGAAAATCGTAGGGCTCTCCAAAGCAAACACTTTCATCGGATCCGGCATGGGCTGAGGCTCCGGGGATGACAACGAGTTGCATCGTGGAGGTGTCGTTGCCGCAGGGTGCCAAACCATAACCTACCATGGTCATGGTGAGTGTATCGTTTTGAGTCAGGCCTTCCGAAGGGTCTGGAAAATAGGTGGGGGCTACTTGTCTGGGATCATCAAAGTGTCCGATACCGCTGGTAAACCAACGGAGGGAGTCGTAGTTAGTGGCGGTGGGTGGGGTTTCCAGTCGGGAAAGATTAAAGTATACATCCTGACAGGTGATAGTGTCGTTGCCGGCGGTGACTTGACAGGTGCCATTGATAATGAGTTCCTTTTCCACATGTTGAGAGCAAACATCTAAAGACACAATCACCGTATCTGCTTGGAGGTATGTGTGATCAACCGAATGACCGACAGTGCTATTTCCATCACCAAAATCCCAGTTCCATGGTGTGAAATTGGCTTCTCCCACCCCATTCATCTCCACCAAATAATTCTGACAGCTCGTGGGTGGGGTAATGGTGAAATCCAAAGCTGACATATCAACCAAAACGCGGGTATGTGACGCTGTATTCTCACACCCATTTCCATTGGTAACAATGGAGATAACAGAAAATGTACCGTCCGTTAGATACGCATGGGTGGTATTTTGTCCGGTGCCGGTTGTTCCATCTCCAAATTGCCACGACCAGTTGATGATATCCGCTGTCCCAACTCCCGAAAAGGCAATAACCTCATTTACACAACTTGAATCGTTGGGAGACATAGAAAAATCACATTGGGGCAGACTATTAATAAAAACAGTCGTGGTAACTACATCAGAACAATTATTTTGATTGTTGGTAGTAAGCGTGACTTGATAAACCCCCGCATTTGTGTATGAATGAATGGCATTCTGTCCGGTTACAAGAGCAGTTCCATCTCCAAAATCCCACTGCCAGTCAACAACCACTGTTCCATTGTTATCTGTGCCTTGGAAACTTAAAGGGGACTGTGCACAAACGGTATTACCCGGCACGACATTGATTTGGGCATCAGGTATTTGAAATATCTCCATGGGCAAAGTGGCTGTGCCAGCACAGGCATGTTGATTGGCAACAATCAACTGAACATCAAACACTCCACTATTTAAATAGGCATGTTGCGGGTTTTGATCACTACTTAAATTACCATCTCCAAAATCCCATGCCCAGGAAATCACGTCACTTGAACATGCATCTGAAAAGTCGATGATATCACCCTCGCAGGCCAATCCTGTTGGTGACATGGTGAATCCTGCAGTGGGCACTTCGTTAACCACCACCGTTTCCGTCACCACATCTGTACATCCTCCCGCATTAATTACCGACAAACTCACTGTGTAGGTACCTGAAACGCTGTAGGTATGACTGGTAGTTTGACCGGAAAAGCCCGGGCTTCCATCTCCAAAATCCCATTGCCAGTCGGTAATGGTGGTGGCATTGCGATCAAATCCGCTTAAGCTAATGAGTGAATTGGCACAAACGGTTGACCCCGGAGTCATGTCAATTTGTAAATCAGGTAGCTGATAAATCTGTATTGGGGTGATAATGGAATGGGTACATCCGTTGGAGTTGGTCACGGTCAGTTCCACATCAAACCATCCAAAACTTGTATAACTATGATCAGGATTTTGAAGTATACTTGTGGTTCCGTCACCAAAATCCCATGCCCATAAAACGACATCACTGCTGCTATTATCGGTAAACTGGATTAGTTCTCCCAAACAGGCTGATCCTGCAGGTAACATTGCAAAGGCAGCCACCGGAATTTCTTGTACAGTAATTGTTTCAGTCACCACATCTTCACAACCTCCGCTATTGGTCATGGACAACTCAACCGTGTAGGTGCCCGGATTAACATACGCATGGGTGGTATTTTGTACATTAGAAAATGGTGTTCCATCGCCAAAATCCCATTGCCAAGTCACAATCGCAGTTCCATTCTGATCTATTCCCTGAAAACTTACAGCAGATTGGGCGCATACTGTGGTACCGGGACTTATATTCATGGACGCATAAGGCTCCTGAACCACCACCATTGAGTTGCTAACCGAATTGGTACAATTGTAAAGATTCGTCACCGTGAGTTGAACATTGTAGTTACCTTGGGTAGCATAGCTATGTGTAGGATTCTGAGCTGAACTTACGGATCCATCTCCAAAATTCCACGACCAGGAAACTACATTGCTCGAACTGGCATCCGTAAAGTTAATTATCTGATTCACGCACACGGGGCTGGGAGGTGTTGTAAAAAAGCTTACGGAAGGCGTTTGTCTGATGAAAACTGTATGACTTACCTCTCCGGGGCAACCATCGGCACTTAAAACATTTAATTGAACAAGATAGGTTCCTGAAGTGGAATAAGTATGGGTAACATTTTGACCCGAAACGATGGGAGAGCCATCGCCAAAATCCCATTGCCAACTGACAATATTGGACGCGCTGGTTCCACTAAAAGTCTGTGGTGTAGAAGCACATACTTCTAACCCCGGAGATACCGTAAAATCCGCATCAGCGTTGCCTCCGATGGTTAAAATCATAGAAGTGGTAATGCTTGGGCATGGCGAAAAACCGAAAACCTCCATTGTTAGCGTAACATTCCCTGTTTCGTTGATGTCGGGCAAATAAGTGGGCCAGAGGGCATGGGGATTGGTGAAGGTTCCCAAACCTCCTGACCAAAAAATATCGCTGTAATTGACGGCCGTGGGCGGCACAGCTGAATTGGCAAAATCAAAGGGTTGGGCCTGACAGATTGTTTCATCGGATCCGGCATCACCTGTGGCTTGTGGTTCAACGCTCACCCCAATGGCATCGCTGGAACTACAGTCCTGAAGCGTACCTACTACACTATATGTCCCTGCTGTACTCACGGTGATTGTTTGAGAGGTAGCTCCTGTATTCCACAAATAACTGTCAAAACCGGCGCCGGCATCCAAAATAACCGATCCGCCTGAACAAATGGACTGGTCTGGACCCAGGTTGATCGGTGGAGCTTCGATTATCTGTACATCTGTTGTAAAATCTTGTGAAACGCCATTGATGACAACGGTTGCCGTAATGGTAAAAGTTCCCGGAGCTGTAAAAATATGTGTTGGATTCTCCAAAGTAGAGGTGTTACTGGATCCGGATGCGGGATCACCGAAATTCCAAAGAATGGATTGTATGGGATCAGACGTTTGAATGCTGAAGGTGGTAGTTTCACCAAAACAAGTGTTTTCGTAGGAGATGTTGGCGGAAAAATAGCTTTGGATGAAGGTAGGGAG
Organism: Bacteroidales bacterium; assembly: GCA_963676875.1. Lineage (GTDB taxonomy): Bacteria > Bacteroidota > Bacteroidia > Bacteroidales > F082 > UBA6244. The sequence goes on along the minus strand of OY781436.1, from coordinate 3,494,533 downwards.
GCCAAGTCTTCCATTTTTTCCATCGAGAAAAACTGCATCATGCACAAAGTCACACGCAGTTCCCAACAAATTGGGTGAGTTTATAGCCCCTAAATAATCACTAAAATCAAGCGAAACATAAATCTTCTGATCAGGTCCCAACTGCAAAGCCCCCATTTCATTTGTTGGAGAAACTCCAACAGTAGTTACCGAGTTAACAATCCCGGTTGGGGAACCAGCCGTAAGGTCGGCTTGTAATATTTGGGCTTGATTTCTAATAACCCCCATATACAACCGGGTCTCATCTGGAGAAAATTCTATACCATATGCGCCAACGTATCCTGTAAATGAAATGGGATTTGAAACATGGCCTGTAGATCTATCAAAATTACACAACTCAAATCTGGCCAGAGTCCCATGCATCGCACAGGCTACATAATTTCCCAAAGGTGATGCTTTTAAATAGCCTACATAATTGGATACCGGATCACCTTGATACGTACCCACATTACTAATGATGCCCGTGGCGCTTACACCAGACGATGTTACAAGAAATGAATAGTATGAGTTAGAATTTCTGGTATGCGTAACCACCCATACATCAACCCCATTTGAATGAGAAACTGCGGTAATACGTTCCGTTACAGGATCCAGTAAGTAGGTGTTTTTAACAGTAACCCTTCCCAATCCACCATTCAGACTCATATCTACAAGCGAGTAATATAGGTTGGCGCCATTTGGATCGTACGCAGCCGGAACCGTAAAAACATAATATAAATCTCCTGAACCTGGTTTACGTACAATGATCGCCGATTGTGTAGAAGAAAAGTCGCCAAAGAGACCTGTCCCGTTGTCCATCACTTGATGATTCGCATTCCAAATGGTAGTTCCTTCCGTGTAAAATAGTAAGTTACCATTAATATCTGAAATGGTAGCGCAACCTTCTCTGGTACTAAGGGCTCCATCGGTTAAAGCCACAGGAGACCCTGAAGAGAAATTAATCCCAGCGTTATCTCCGAAATACCAATTATTGGCCTCATTTTGAGAGAACCCACTTAAAATTATAAGACTAAAAAGGAGTAATAGAGTTATTTTATTGTAATTCATGCTATTTCAGATAGACAGCCCCTAACAAACCGAAATCAGATTATTTGTCTGTTTAGAAAAATTGAACGGTTAATTTTTAACAAGAATTCATACAGCTAACAGACCGATGAATTCTCCAAATCAAATGTATAAAATAATAGGTTTGTGAATGATGATGATTATAATTTAAAAATATTACAAATAAGGAATTTATCGGATCAAAGTTACAGTTCCGTGGGTTTCTAAATTGCCGTCGCCATTGTTGCTGCCGCGCCAGTAGCTGTCATCGCTAAAGCGTGCCGTGATGCGCCAGATATAAGTGCCTGTGGGCAAAGGCTGACCTTCATAGGTGCCATCCCAGCCTTCGGCTACCTGTCCGTTTTCAAGACGGGTGCTGCTAAAGACCAAATTGCCCCAGGAGCTGAACACTTCCAGCTTGTATTCACTTAAGTTAATACCCACGGGCTTAAAGGTGTTAAAGGTCTCATCAGCCACAGAGGGACTAAAGGCATTGGGTACATACAGCCCCGTGAACAGCAACTCATAGGGGTAAATGAGCGTGTCGGGACAGCCATAGGTGTTGGTGGCTACAAGCATCAGGTTGTAGATGGGGTCGGAGTCGTACTCATACTGGTGGATGGGGTTTTCTTCCGTGGTGGTGTAGGTGTCGTCAAAGTCCCAGAAGTAGTCGATGGCGCCCTCGGAGAGGTTGTCCAGCTTCACCTGTCCCTGTCTGCCTTCCCAGTCTTCGGTCAGGGTAAACAAGGCCGTGGGTACGGGATAGATTTCGATTTCATGGCTGATTTGGCTCCTGCAGAAGTTGGCATCGGTGATTTGCATGGTTACCGTGTAGCTGTCGATGGAATCGTAGATGTGGTAGGGGTTCTGCTCTTCACTCACGCTGTCCATGGTGTATGGATCGCCAAAGTGCCAGAAGTAGTTAGTGATCTGTGCACTGTCGGCTGTGCTTTCATCGGTGAAGTAGGTGTAGTATCCCTGGCAGGTTTCTGCCCAGCTAAACTCGGCCGTGGGTGGCTTGAAGATGGTCACCTCCGTGGTGGTGGTGTCTGTACATCCCCACCGGTTGGCTACAATGAGCTCCGTGAGGTAGTTCTCATACTCGGGGTAGATGTAGTAGGGGTTGGCAACAATGGCCGTGTCGGCATCGGTTGAGGTGTCGCCAAAGTCCCAACGCCAGGTGGTAATGGGCTCTGAATAGGTCTCACTGCCATCCGTGAAGAAGGTGGTGTCGCCCAGACAGTTGTTCTGAACGATGATCGCTGCCATGGGGGTGGGACGTATGAGCACTTCTTTGGTGATGGTATTGGTGTAGGTTTGGGTGCCAATCTCTCCGGTAACCGTAAGGGTGACCTGGTAGGTGCCGCCCTGGTTGTCTTGATAACTATGGCATGCATGGCTCTGGAAGCTGGTGTAGCTATCGGTATTTCCATCGCCAAAGTCCCAATCCCATTGGGTGATGTTTCCGTTTTGGGTCAAAAATACGGAGCTGTCGGCAAAGCATACTTCTGTTAGTGCACACAAATTGATGGTGTCGGGTACGTAGAAGTTGGCTATCAGACAGGCCCTGGTATAGACCGTTTGGGTAATGGAGTCGGTGCAGCCGTTAAAGTTGGTGACAATGAGTTTTACCTGGTAGCTGCTGTCGTTGGGTGAATACAGGTGGGTGGGGTTCTGCTCATTGCTGGTGTTGGGCTCCGTGCTTAGCGGATCGCCAAAGTCCCACAACCAGGTTTGAATAAAGTTGCCTCCGTGTAGTGATTCGTCGGTGAACTGCATGGGGGTATCACAGGCACCTGCCTCGTAGCTAAATCTTGGGGTGGGCAGGCTGTCGATGGTGATTTCCAGACTGGCGTATGCCGTGCAGCCATTGGTGTCAACGGCCATGAGCTCTACATTGTAAAGCCCGGGATTGGCAAAGGTGTGTTGGATGCTGTCGTGGTAGGTGGTGATCTGTGGGGTGCCATCGTGGAAGTTCCAGCTGTAGCTGGCCACGCTGTCGTTCTCGGGCAGGTAGTTCGCGTAAAAGGTCGTTGGCTGTGTCAAACAAACCTGATCGGCGGTGATTTCTACTTCCAATTGTCCAAACACGCAGACTTCCACCGTGTCGGTGGAGTAACATGCGTTGTCATCGGTGACTTTTAGGGTTACCTGGTAACAGGTGTCGGTGATGTCGTAGATGTACTCGGGATCGATTTCTGTGCTGTAATAGCCTTCATTTAAATTCCATTCCCAGGTTTGTATCGGGTTGCCATCGGCTCCGGGCTCGCTGCCATCAAAGAAGTAAACTTGTCCTGCGGGGTCGCATACCTGGACAAAGCTTTCAATTTTTGCGATGGGGCGGGTTCGTACCTTCACCCATTGGCGGATGGTGTCGGCACAGCCGTAGTTGTCCGTGGCGATAAGGGTTACCTGGAAGTCGTCGTTGGTGGCGTACAGGTGGGTGGGGTTTTGGATATTGGCGGTAGTTCCATCGCCCAAATCCCATTCCCAGCCGGCAATGTAGCCCAGCTGACTGTAGCTTTCATCGGTGAAGTAGGTCGTGTCGCCCAAACAGGCATTCCGGTAGCTGAAGTTGGCCAGGGGTGGGTCTTTGACCACGATCTGCTGACTGGTGGAGGCCTCACAGCCTGCCAGGTCGGTGACTGTAAGTGTTACCGTGTAGCTGCCGGGGGCGTTGTACAGGTAGTCGGCATTTTGTGTCAGGGCATAGCCGCCATCGCCAAAGTCCCAGTACCAGGTGCTGATCTGTGCGGTGGAGGTGCCTGCAAAGCTTACCCGGGTGTTGGCACACAGGGTGTCGCTGCTCATGGTAAAGCTTACATCGGGGGCGTCGCTTACGCTCAGATCGTGGGTGATGGTGTCGTCGCAGCCCTGGGTGTTGGTCACAATCAGGGTGACGGTGTAATCGCCCGGACTACTGAACACGTGGGTGGGGTTTTGGTAGGTGCTGGTGTTGGTGTTGCCCGAGAGGGGGTCGCCAAAGTCCCAGTACCAACTGCCAATGTCGGGGGTGTTGTTGGTCAGATCGTAAAACTGGGTGGGCTGGCCAAAGCAGGCGTCTTCCCAGTTGAACTCTGCCACGGGACTGGCTACGGAGATCACTGTTCTGGTTACTGTATTCTGACAGCTGTCGGAGTCGGTAACGGTCAGGGTGACATCGTAGCTTTGGTCGTTGGCATACACGTGGCTGGTGTTGCCGCCATTGGGTGCCAGGATGGTTTCGGTATTGCCATCGCCAAAGTCCCATTCCCATTTTACAATGGCGCCATTGGGGCTGTTGCTTAGGTTTAAGAAGAAGATGGTATCGCCTACGCAGGTGGGCTCACTGTACTCAAAGCTAGCCTGTGGCAGGGGGTTCACCGTTACCGTTTGGGTTTGGGTGGCCGTGCAGCCATCGGTGGTTTGTACGGTCAGGGTTACCTGGTAGTCGCCGGGGCTGTCGTAGGTGTTTTCGGGATCGGGCTGCTGGCTGGTGTGGCCATCGCCAAAGTCCCAAAAGTATTGATCCAAATTGGTTAGGTCGGTGATGGTAAAGCTTACCGGTTCGTGCATGCAGGCGGGGGTGAAAGTAAAGTCCACCTCGGGGGCATCGGTGATGGTGATCTCCATGGTGTCGGCATCCGTGCAGCCGCTTTGGGAGGTGATGCTTAGGGTGACTTCATAGGTGCCCGGACCGCTGAACAAGTGGGTGGGATCGCTCTGGGTGCTCTGGTTGGAAGATCCACTGGCGGGGTCGCCAAAGTTCCACTGCCTTGCGATGATGGTGCCGGCGCCGTTTTCACTGCTCACATCGTGGAAGCTGATGGGTCCGCTCATGCAGCCCGCATCGTAGTCGATCTGGGCAATGGGTGATGGGGTGATGGTGACCTCTTGTGTGCTAGTGGCCTGACAGCCATCGCTGGTGGTGACCGTTAGCATGGCGGTGTAGGTGCCTGTACTGGGGTAAATGTGGCTTACATCGGGATCGTCGGGGAAGTTGATGGTTGCTGTATTGCCATCGCCAAAGTCCCACTCCCAGGTGGTGAGATAGCCGCTCAGGGCAATGCTGTAGTCTTCAAAGTAGGTTTCTGAGTTCTCGCAGTTGGGACTGCTGATAGAAAACATGCTGATGGGCTCGGGCATCACTTCTACCTGGTGGGTAACGCTGTTGGTATATCCCAGGGTGTCGATGATGGTGAGGGTGACATTGTACATGTTCGCGTTGAGGTAGGTGTGCAGGGGATCCTGGTTGTTGCTGCCTGTGCCATCGCCAAAGTCCCAGTCGTAGATAGCCACGGCACCCACATCGGTTACGGTGGCATCGGTGGTGAACTGGATGGGGGTGTTTTCACAGGAGTTGTCCCAGCTAAAGTCAACAGGGGGCAGGCCTCCCACATTTACTTGTATCACGGTCTCAAAGGTGCAGCCGCTCACATCGGTGACGGTTAAGCTCACGTCGTAGTCGCCGGGGTTGGTGTAGGTGTGGGTTGCATTTTGTCCCGTGGCGGTGCCGCCATCGGCAAAGTCCCATGCCCAGTTGGTGATGGTGCTGCCGCTGGTGGCAAAAAAGCCAATGTTGTCGCCTGCCTGTGCGGGGTTGGGTGCCCAGGTGAAGGTGGCTCCGGGGGTGTTGGGGGCTTGCACGGTTTTGGTGATGCTGTCGCTGCATTGGTAGCCCAGGCTATCGCTGGTGAACACCAGTTTGACATCGAAAAAGCCGCCCGTGGCATAGGTGTGTACGGGATCGGGGACGTCGGAGGTAAAGCCATCGCCAAAGTCCCAGTGCCAGCTGTATTCCTGATAGCCTGCGGGGGTGGTGCTGTTGTCGGTAAAGGCAAACAGGTTGCAGCCGCTCATGCTATAGCTAAAGTCGGCTGTGGGGGTGGGTACCACGATGATCTCTCCGGTGGCAGTGGCGGAGCAGCCTGCCGAGTCGGTGGCGGTTAAGGTGACCGTGTACGTTCCGCCATTGGTGTAGCTGTGAACGGGGTTTTGGTCTTCGCTAATGCCGCCATCGCCAAAGTCCCAATACCAGAATTCAATGCCTGTGTCGGCGGTGCCTTGGAAAGTAGTCATGCTCTGGGCGCAGGTGGGGGAATCGAAGATTTGCATGCTCACCTGTGGGATGGGGTTGATGGTGACTTGTTGGCTTAGGCTATTCTGGCACAGGTTGGTGTCGGTGATGTAGAGAATCACGTCATAAGTTCCGGGGTTGTCGAACACGTGGCCGGCATATTGTCCGGTGGTGTCGTGGCCGTCGTCGAAGTTCCAGTACCAGTCGGTGATGGGGGTGCCCGAGGCGCCGTAGAAGAAGGTGGTGTCCATCAAACAGGTGGGCTCGGGATCCCAGGTGTAGTAGATGGTGGGGGTGTTGGGGACGATTACGGGCAGGGAGGTGCTGTTGGTACAGAAATCTCCGTCTTTTTCACTGGTGACAGTTAAAGTGACCGTGTAAACACCTCCTGCTGGGTATTGGTGTCTGAACGTGGGGCCTGAATCGGTGGTGCCATCGCCCAGTTCCCAGTACCAGTCTACCAAAAAGTAGCCCGCGGGGGCGATGCTCTCATCGGTGAAGATGATCTTCTGACAGGTGTCTATGGCATAGCTGAAATCAACTATGGGGGGTTCTACCACGTCGATCATCAGGGTGTCGGCGTTGCTGCAGCCAATCACATCGGTGACGGTGAGGGTCACCAGGTAGTTTCCAAAAATCGTGTAGGTATGTGGGGGTGGGTTTTGGTCGGTGCTGGTGGTGCCATCGCCAAAGTCCCACATCCAGGTGACGTTGTCGGTGCTGAATCCACTAAAGGTGACTTCGTTGTTCACACACACGGAGCTGATATTGGATACGGCCACCACGTTGGGGGGATCGTTTACCGTGATGGTGACGATGTTGGTGTAGATGCTGCCGCATCCGGATGTTTGCATCAGGCGGTAGTTGGTGGTGGTTTGCAGGGCGTTGGGCTCGCTGTAATCCAGTGATGTGGCGCCTCCGATGGGGGTATAGGGTCCGCCTGCCTGTGATTTTTCCCACTGGTAGCTGTAGATGCCGTCTGCGCCCGTGGGTACGGTGCCGTGCAGGGGCAGGGTGGGAATGGTGTTAAAGCAAATGGTTTGGTTGCCGGTGGCGTTTCCTGGTAAGAATTCGTTGTAAACGGTTACGGTCACCGTATTGGTGTTTTCTATTCCACAGCCTGATCCACTGCTTTGTACTTGTCTGAAGTAGGTGGTGGTGGTCAAGGCTCCGCTTTGGTAGTCGATTTGGGTGGCGCCGGGTATATCCAAAAAGGTGACGTTGTTGGTGGAACTCTGCCATTGGTAAGTGTAGGTGCCATCGCCTCCCGTGGGGGCGGTTCCCAAAATTGCCGTGGGGACGGTATTGTAGCAGATGGTCTGATCGCCACTGATGCTGCCCACGTTGTAGTCGGGATGCACATCCACGAATATCGTGGCGGTGGTCACGGTGCCACAGATGCATACCTGGTTCAGGTGGTAGTAGGTGGGGGTGGTCAGCAGGCCGGGTTGGTAGCTCAGGTTGGTGGCGCCCGCAATATCGGTGTAGGTGATATCGTCCGTGGAGCTTTGCCACTGGTAGGTGTAGTTGCCATCACCGCCGGTGGGGGGATCGGCACTCACGGGGGTGGGCTGGGTGTTGTAGCAGATGAGCTGGTCGGCACTCACGGCGCCGGGGATGAACTCATCCAGCACGCTGATGGTGGTGGTGGGGGTGAATACAAGTGCACAGGTATTGGTCTGTCGCAACCTGTAATAGGTGGTTTGGGTGAGTAAAGGGGGTTGGTAGCTCAGGGTGGTGGCTCCGGGGATGTCGCTAAAGGTGATGTTGTCGGTGGAGCTTTGCCACTGGTAGAGGTAGGTGCCATCGCCGCCTGTGGGGGGGTCGGCCACCAGCAGCTGGGGTTGGTTGCTAAAGCAGATGCCTTCATCGGGGGCGGGGGCGCCGGCCAAAAATTCATCCCACACGTTGACCGTGATTACCGGGGTTTCTTTGCTGCCGCAATCGCAGCTTTGTATGTTTTTGAAGTAAGTGGTCTGTAATAAGGAGGTGGGACTCAGGTAGGTCAGGGCCGTGGCTCCGGGGATGTCGGTGAAGGTGACATTGTCGGTGGAGCTTTGCCATTGGTAGCTGTAGGTGCCTACACCGCCCGTGGGGGCACTTACTTCCATCTGGGCAGGGACGATGTTGTAGCAAATGGTTTGGTCGGGGGTGAGGGGGGCGCCGGGTTGGTAGTCCTCGATGGTGAGGATCATGTTGTCGCTCTCGCGGCAGCGGATCGCGCTTAGGACTTCCATACTGAATTCGATATCAATAGGATAAGTAATGTTGGGGTCGAAATCCCCCACCATATACACGGGTCGTTCAACGTGCGAATCAAGGAAATATCCCGCCGGATCTATCGTCGGATCGACTTTGGTCCAATTGATAATATCTCCATTCTGTTCTACAGGTGGCACCAAACTATTGGCAAAATCGAAAGGTAAACCCACGCATGCTTGTTCATCGGTACCGGCGTCGGCATAGGATCCCTCGCGTACTTCCAACACCATCACGTCGGTTTGGTCGGTACAGGGTGACAGTGCAGTTGCATGCAACGTAAGTGTAACAAAAGCTATTTCATCAGGTCCGGGAACATAGGTGGGATTTGCCGTGGTTTCATTTATCAGCGATCCTCCCTGTGTGCTGTTGTGTGTCCACAGGAGGGAACTGTAGTTGGCAGCATCTGCATCGATGAGTGTGAAAGGAACATCCTCACAGGTAACACGATCAGGACCTGCATCAGCCAGACAGGTTCCGTTGATAGTTATTGGCTTTACCACTTGCTCCACACAAAGGTTTAAGGTAACATTATAATTTCCCGGTGCGGTGTAGGTATGAACCGTATTTTTCCCTGTTCCCATGCTACCATCGCCATAATCCCAATCCCAACCGGTAAAATCAGCATCGCCAATCCCATCGAAACTAACCTGAAAATCCTGACAACCAACAGGCGGATTCAAATTATAATCGAGTCCCGACATATCTACCACCACCTGGTCGTGGGTGGTAGATACGGCACACCCGTTATTATTGGTATAAGTGGAGGTTATCAGAAAATTCCCTGCACTTTGAAATTCATGGGTAGTGATGGCATTGGTTCCGGCCTCACCATCGCCAAAATCCCATTGCCAATCCACAATATCAGAGGTTCCTGAAGCCTCCAAAGTGAGCAACTCGCCCAAACAGATGGTGTCGTTGGGTAACACAGCGAAATCGGCCGCAGGAAGGTCGCTCACCAACAAATGATGAACCAGGGTATCGTTACAATTGTTATCATTTACCACGATCAGGGTCACGTCGTAATCTCCCGGAACTCCGTAGGTGTGGGTTACCATCTCTCCATTGGCAGTGGTCAGGTCACCAAAATCCCAAATCCAGTCGGTAATGTTGGTGTTGGCACTTCCCGTAAAGGTGATTTCATCTCCCAAACAACTGATATCGGGCACACTGATACTCATGGTGGCATCGGGCGCTTCAAATATTTCTACCTGATGGGTGATGGTGGCAGGACAATTTTCATCGCTTGTGGCCGTGAGTGCGATGGTCTTCAGTCCAAACGAATTGTACGTATAATTCACATTTTGGCCCATATCTGTGTTGCCATCGCCATAATCCCAAACCCAGCTGCTAATTGGTATATCCGCAGTTCCGGCAAGGGTCATTTCTTCATCCGAACAAAAAACATTGCCCGGACTTATCCCAAAATCGATGGTGGGCGTTTGATTGATGGTTAAGGTGTGTTGGATGATGTCGCTACACAAGTCGTCGGTGATTACCTCAAGTTGAACGGTGTAGATACCAGGCAGGAGGTACTGATGGGACACATTTTGACCCGCATCCGTATTTCCATCTCCAAAATCCCAATTCCAGTCGGTGATGTTACCATTAGCATTTCCCGTAAAATCAATGGGATCGCCCAAACAACTGATGTCGTTGACACTGATCAACATCGAAGCCACCGGAGTTTCGAACACCTCCACCTGATGACTGGTATTGGCAGAGCAATTGTCAACCGTATTTACCAACATAGTGACGGTTTTGAACCCAAAGGTGCTGTATGTATGCGTTGCCGTTTGGCCAAAGCCAATATTACTATCGCCAAAATCCCAAGTCCATGAGGCTATGGGTGCGTCGGAAGAACCGGTCACGGACATTTCCTGATCGGAACAAAAAGAGTTGCCGGGGTTAATGGTAAAATCGATGGTAGGCGCCTGTGAAATGGTGATGTTGTGCGTTACCACATCCGTGCACGTATGGTTATTGGTAACGGTTAAGGTAACAACGAAATTTCCGAAGGAGGAATACTGGTGAGAAACCGTTTGACCGGATGCGGTATTCCCATCGCCAAAATTCCATACCCAGCTTGTAATATTGGTAATCGGTGATGCGCTAAAGGTAATGTCCTGGTCTGCGCATGCCGTATTACCGGGACTTATGGTAAAATCCGCAACCGGGGGAGAAAAGGTTTGCACCACTTGTGAGGTTATTCCCGTACAACTTTCGGAGGAGGTTACAGTAAGTTGTACCGCGTGATTTCCGGGCACGGTGTAGGCATGACTCACATTCTGACCTGATCCTGTGTTACCATCGCCAAAACTCCAATTCCAGTTGGTGATGGTCTGCGTGCTACTGCCCGAAAAATTCACATTTTCGTTGAGACATATTCCAGTCAATGGATTGATAGTAAAGGATGGACTGGGATTGGGATTGATAACGACTGTTGTGATGGCGGGATCGCTCACTTCACCGTCGATGGTAATCACCACCTGATAATCTCCGGCATATCCCAACACCACGTTGGGTCGGGTTGGGTTTTGAAGGGTGGAAAAGAAACCTGCGGGACCTGTCCATTCGTAGGTAGCTCCGGTGGCATCGGTGGCGTACAACTCGAGGGTTTCGCCCACGCATAGCGGACCATTGTTGCTTACCTGCGGAGGAACAATATCACAGTCAGTTTCTCCGGTACCCGAGGACAATTCAAAAGTGATATTACACGGATCATTGGAGTAATTGGTAATCAATAAAATATAGTACTCCCCCACTTGTGCATTGGGAATATCGCAATATTCTATGGCATCCGGCAAAAAACTACAATCTACAATTTTGGGGGCAGTGAGTTGACCATCACATGGCGCCTGAGGATCCATAAAGGGCCCCCAGCAAATAAAGTCGATATCTTTGGAGGGTGTGGAATACATTTTTATCTGGAGGTTGCCCGCGACGGCAATACGCATATGGTACCAAGCCGGGTTTGGTTGTGAGCCCAAACAACCATAATTCGGACCCAGTTGAGCTTGGCCCGAATTTACTCCTGCAGGAAAGTCATATACAGTGCTGGTGCAAAACGGGTCGGAAGTTTCGCACATACTCGACTGCCCGAAAAGAAAAGAAGTGTAAGCTAATAGAAAGGAAATCAAAAATATTTTTTTCATCGATGTGAAATGAGGTATCGTGTTTCAATAAATAATCATCAGAAATTCAATTACTGAGGCTGTAAAATTGCAGAATATCAGGAATTCTCGTGAATACAAATATAGTGATAACACCAAAACCACCATAGGTTGCCTGATATTTATAGACATTTCAAATTGCAATGGCTGCCATTTTTTCAACCCGGGATATAGGACACATATTCAGGGCAAATGGTTGCGAGTAAAAAACAGTTGTGGACCACCTTTGGCTTTCGTAGCGACCAAAATTGGGTTGCATGGGGTTTTGGTAAAGAATATTCGCTTGCCAAATAAAAAAACAGGATACAACCCATTTCGGGAAATGAAGGATGGAGAAGATATAAAAAACCGAAACCCGGGAAGGACCGAAAACAAACTAAAAAGGGAGGCATGTCATACATACCTCCCGATTTTATGTTTTCAGGATTTTACAGAAAGAATCTGTTATTTACGCGACTCGTCGGAAACGCTGAGTTTCTTTCTACCTCTTGCTCTTCTTCTTTTAAGAACCTTCCGGCCGTTAACAGATGCCATTCTTTCACGGAAACCGTGTTTATTCCTTCTTTTTCTTTGCGATGGTTGAAACGTTCTTTTAGTCATCTCTTTCTATGTTTTTTCGGAGTGCAAAAATAGGGTTATTTTATTTAATACAAAATGGTTTCAACAAAAAAAATCGAAATTTCTGCACGCCCTTTTTTACGCTCTGTTTCAAAGTGTTAAAAAACAGAGGGGAACCTTAGGCTCCCCTCTCCTACAATTAAAATGAAAAAATTATTACTTCTTTGGTGCATGTTTTAATGTTTCGAGCAAAAATTCCCAAAACAAGTCCACCGTAGCAATATTTACTTTTTCGTCGGGTGAATGGGGGTTGCGAATGGTAGGTCCGAAGGAAATCATATCCCAATGGGGATAGGTAGCTCCCAAAATCCCACATTCCAAACCTGCATGTATCACCTTCACTTCCGGCACTTTACCAAAACGGTTGTTATATACCTCTTTCATTTCTTTCAGGATGGCTGAATCCGGATTTGGTTTCCAGCCCGGATAGGAACCTGAACTGACTGCAGTTCCACCGGCGCCTTCAAACACCTTGCGAATGGTGGCACCCAATTCGTCTTTGTCGGCATCTACCAGACTGCGTTGGAGGGTAGAGATTTCAATTTTTCCGTTACCCGACTTCACGATGGCCAGGTTGGTGGAGGTTTCCACGATACCTTCAACGCTTTCGCTCATCTTGATAACGCCGTTGGGGCATTCAAGCACGGCTTTGTAGAGGTTGGCCTGGGTGGTTTCGTCCAACAGATTTTCAGGCAGGTCGGCAGGTTCGGCGATGATCATCAAACCACCATCATTTTCTTCAAATTCTTCCTGTGCAATCGCTTCAAACTCCTTGACAAAAGTTTCGAAGGAGGCTTTTTTGTCTTCTTCAACTACCACGATAGCAAAAGACTCGCGGGGGATGGCATTACGCAGACTTCCGCCGTCGATTTCGGCCAAACGAACGCCGTATTTTTCGGCAGCTTTCATCAGCAACACGTTCATGATTTTGTTGGCATTGCCGCGTCCCAGGTTGATATCCAATCCTGAGTGCCCGCCTTTAAGGCCTTTAACACTGATTTTATAGGCCGCCATACCGTCGGGAAGGTTCACCGGAGTGTAGGTAAAAGTACCTGTAGTGTCGATACCACCCGCACAACCAATATACAATTCGCCTTCGTCTTCAGAATCGAGGTTGATGAGGATATCACCATCCAATAAGCCGGCTTCCAGGTTTTCGGCACCGGTCATTCCGGTTTCTTCGTCCATGGTAATAAGTGCTTCAATTGGTCCATGAACCAGATCGGTGGCTTCCAGTACTGCCATGGTTGCAGCCACGCCCATACCGTTGTCAGCACCCAGGGTTGTTCCTCTGGCGGTTACCCATTCGCCGTCAATATAGGCGTCAATGGGGTCTTTTTCAAAATCGTGTTTGGTATCTGAATTTTTTTGGGGAACCATGTCCATATGACCTTGGAGGATAATTCCTTTGCGGTCTTCCATACCGGGTGTGGCAGGTTTTTTTATGATTACATTACCCACTTTGTCCACGATGGTTTCCAGACCGAGGTCTTCACCAAATTTTTTCAAGAAAGCAATTACTTGTGCTTCTTTTTTCGATGGACGGGGTATTTCCGTAAGTGCATGGAAGTTTTTCCACAGACTTTCGGGTTTTAATGTCAAAATATCTTTTGCCATAATAGTTTATTTTTAAAGTTTATTTCTGGATATTCGGAAGTTCAAGTCCGTATCCTTTTTTCTTGTCTTCTGCTTTCAGCATAAAACCTACCAACACTGCCAATACGCCCAAACCGGTAAAAATCAGCATGGGGTTGGTGTAATCGTAAAGAGGTATTTCGGTTCCATTGGCTTTTGCCAGCGCAACACCGGGATTGGATTGATCTAACACATAACCGATCAATGCAGGAATGCCCATCAAACCCCAGTTTTGAATCCAGAAGATCAATGAGAAAGCTGTTCCCAATTGATTTTCAGGAATAATCTTTGGTACGGAAGGCCACATGGCTGAAGGAACAAGCGACAATGCCACGCCCAACAATACAACCAAAACCACAGCAACCATCCAATAGTTAAATACGGGTAGGGAGAAAATGGCATGAACAAATACAATGATGCCGGCACCAATGATCATAATGGTAGCACCTTTTCCCTTTTTGTCGTATATATTACCGAAGAATGGAGTCAAAAACAAGGTTCCCAAAGGCAGTAAGCTTGGAATCAGACCTGCCAGACTTTGATCAACACCATATTTATTTACCATCAGGTCGGAAGCATACTTAATAAAGGGGAATACGGAAGAATAAAACAACACACACATAATAGCAATCAACCAGAAACCTTTGTTAGAAACGATGGTTCCAATATCACTGAATTTGAATGGTTCTTCTTCGTTTACTTCACCGGATTCGGCAACAGATTTATCCAGTTTCTTATCCATGGAAACATAGATAAAGAAGGCAATAAAACCAATACAAAGAAGAATGAAAGCAAAGGCAATGGGAGCGGCGATGCTAGGCGACATTTTTTCGGTAAGCGAGCCACCCGATACCACTGTATGGGTACTGGCAAAAAATTCGGCCAAAAATACGGGAGCAGCCATGGCAAGGAGGGTTCCCATACGGGCAACCGCCATTTGCATACCCATGGCCAATGCCATTTCGTAACCTTTAAACCACTTTACGATAATCTTTGAAACGGTAATCCCCGCAATTTCAACACCTACCCCAAAAATGGCAAAACCGACAGAAGCAAAAAACACCTGACTGTGAATTCCCATGATGGTTTCTGTGGGCAAGGTTGGGTTAGAAATGGCCCAAAATTTAATACCTGCACCCAACACCATGATTCCGGATGCCATCAAACCTGTAAACCGAACACCCATTTTATCAAGGATAATACCTCCAAAAATGAGCATGAGCAAAAACACATTCAACCATCCATAAGCACTGGTAAATATGCCGTAATTGGTACTCGACCAACCAAACTCTGATTCCAGCATCGGCTTTAAGGGCGACATAACGTCGGTCAAAAAATAACCGGCAAACATAGTTATGGAGATAATTCCCAAAGCACCCCATCTGGCAGCCTTTGAATCTCGCAATGATTTTCTAATTACTTCTGTCATTTTGATTTTTTTAAATGAAGTGGCGAATTTAAAATAAAAAAAGCACCTAATAGGAGTATAATGAGTATAAATATGTCAACCGATTGTTCACAAACGGGATATGAGCAAAATTTTTAGTGCCATTTTTAACCAAATCTATAACGTTTGCAGCACTTTGACTCATTTTTACCAACCTGTTACTTTTTCTTCTTTTCAAAAAAATCCTTGTCCTTGATCAACTGCTTCATTTGGGTGCCATTTTTGTCAACAAAAACGGCTTCGGTATTTTGTGTGGAGGTTACCAACATGTTCACTGAGTCTTGCTGGTAGGCTTTTATCACCACATCTTCCATGCCATCTCCTGAAATGGTCAGCACCTGTGCCAAGGGCAATCCGTCGGGTTTGACATCCGTGAATTTGGAACCGTTTTTGCGTGAGAGCCCGGCGATAAACTGAGCAGCTTTCGTGGAATCAATGGGTTGATTGTCATATTGCCATTTTCCATCATTCAACTGCATTACGTGATTATTCTCACCTGTATTTTCCATGGCGACACGTTGTATCTGACTCTTATCCAAATCGATTAGGGTTTTGTTTCGGAAGGCGTCCATGTCCTTGCCCAAACCAAAACCTATTTGTCCGTCCACCACATAAACCGTAGGTTCACCGGTAATAACAGCGTAGAAAATCATTTCGCCCTGAGGCTGACGACCTCCGGGGTTGGGTTGAGCATTTTGGGGCTGGATATAGTCGAATTTACCCAAAATCAGGTCATCTACCAATTGACCATTGGAAAACATCTCTACATGGGTGCCTTTGTCGGCCGTAACCGCAAAATCTTCGTGTGAAGTGGCATTTTGTGAGGCAATCCGTTTGACGGGAATGGCGTTAAGCATGCCCAGGGTACGTTTCATGGTATTGGCATCCGCCGTATAAGTTTTTCCTGCACCTTGAATTTTCCAGCCTGCATCGGTTTTGGATAAGGTAAATTCATCAGCTCCGGCGGCTGGAGAAATTTTAATCTGATCCACGGTAGCCGTATCTACCTCCGTAAGGGTGGTTCGGTAATTACTCATTTTTCCGGCCGACCGCTGCGACCACCAGTAAATGGCCACCACCACAATTAAAATGGCCAATAACAATAAGTTTCTGTTTTTACTTAACATAACCTTCCTCCATTCTTTTATTGCGTTGTTTTCTTCTCCATTGCAGTCTGAAAAGTCCATAAATAATTACCAACACCAATGGCAACAGGAAGTTACCCCATTTCATCATGGCTTTTTTGGCGTCGGTAAGCTGATCGAGTGGACGTGAGGTGATGGTTTTGGTTCGCAATTCTATCAAACCGGTAGCATCGCTCATCCAGTCGATGGAGTTCACCATCAGGCTTACATTGTCGGGTTGCAACTGTCGGGGACGTTGGCCGGTTCCGTTCACGGCGAAATCACCACTGGTTACCACAACGATTTTGGAGTTTTCCAATCCGAATTTACCTTCAAACAAGGCTGCAACCACTTGCTCTCCGTCGGGAAAATCGGTACGCACCCAATTGTGCTGCACATCGATGCGCACAGGCAGATTTTGCAATCCCGTGAGTTCAGAAGTTTTGGCCAGCGGGGTATATCTGATGGAAGTGTCGCCGGTGAACGAAATGGGACTAGGAAAACCCAGCATGACCTGTTCCAAACCTTTGGTGATACTCACATCGGCAAAATTGGAAATCAGTGGTAAATAGGGGAATTTAACGGGAGTGGACATATTAAAACCTCCCATTTTTTGACTAACGTTCACATTTCCACACGAAGCATCCAACACAAATTGATCGGACACCTGAATTCCTTTTTTGGCCAGCCATTCCGCCAAATTGGTGTTCACTTTTTCACCCGAAAGGGTTTGGAGGTTGGCATTCACCGTATTGAAAGCCACAAACAGGTTACCCCCGTTGTTCAGGTATTTGTCGAGTACCCGAAACGCCTCCACATTGAAGGTATCAGCCGGATTGGAAATTACCAACGTACGGAATTTGTTGATATCGCGGATGGTATCGCTCAGGAAAACGGGTTCCACCTTGTAGAGCACATCCAGTTCGCCCAACACTTGTTGGTAAGCCTCAAGAGCGGGTTCGCCCTGTCCCTGCACAAAGCCAATCAAAGGTTTATTGCTCACGCTCAGCTTTTTGATGGAAGTGGTGAGGTCGTACTCGATGCTACCCTGGGGATTAATAAAAGGAATCACTTCCTTTTGGTTGTTGAGAGAAATAACGGCTCCCATGAACACTTTCTGTTGTTTTACCTCATCCTTTTCGCGTGCTTTGAACAGCATGGGATGAATTCCGGAAGCCATGGCTTCATTTTCGAGGGTGGGATCTTTGCCCGGGTCTTCGAATTTAAACACCACATTGCCATGCGAAAGGCTGTTGTATTCCACCAGCATGTCCTGAAAATTACGTTTTACCTTGGCCAAATCCGGAGGCAGGTCGGTGGTGAAATAGGCCGTTACGGTGACCGTATTGTCCAGGTCGTTCAGGATGTCCTTGGTGGCTTTACTTAATGAATATTGTCCGCCCTCGGTAAAGTCGAACCGAAGAAAAAATTGCTCAGAAATGATGGCTACCACCACAAATATGGCCACCAACAACAATACAGATGATAAATATGTTTTCTTTTTCATGATAAATTCCTTTCCTGATTATGCAAAACGCTTGCGTATGAGCATGGTTTCCGAAAACACCAACATAACAAAGGTGATACCTGCGAAGAACAGGACATCACGGGTATCGAGCACGCCACGGGTCATCGACTCGAAATGGGTGGAGGTGCTAAGGTAGTCGAGCACATGCCCTGCCATTCCGGGAAGGTTTTGTCCCAGAATGCCAAAAATAATTTGGAAAAACACCCCGATGGAGAGCGCCAGCAAATAGCTCACAATCTGATTGTTTCCAATGCTGCTGGTAAAAATGCCGATGCCAATCATCATGGAACTAAACAGCAGCAGGGCCAGGTATCCGCTAAACACCTCTCCCCCATCGATATTGCCGATGGTTGACAGGGTGATGGGATACACAAAGGTGAGAAACAAGGCCACCAGAATCAGGAGCAGCGAGGCCATGTATTTTCCCATAATTACCTGCCAGTTGCTCACGGGACGGGTAAGTAGCAATTCGATGGTACCCATGCGGTTTTCTTCGGAGAGCAACCTCATGGTGAGGGCCGGAATAAAGAAAAACAAGGTCCAATAGGCGATATTGAAAAATGGCATGAGGGTGGCTTGCTTGATAAAAAAGATGTCGTTGCCATTGATCCAGGTAAAAAATCCGCTGAATCCCAGAAACAGGATGAGCAGGATATAGGCCATCAGCGAGTCGAAATAGGCCTGTAGTTCACGTTTGGTAATGATCCAGATTTGTTTCATAAGTAAAAATATTTTGTCGGTACCACAAGATGATTCCCGTGGATTCCGCGGTTAATTCCTGACGGATGACTCCATCGTTAATTCCTTAAAGATATCTTCCAGCTTGGTTTCCACCGGAATCAGTTCGGTGAGCACCCAACCCTTTTTCACGCAAAGGTTGAACACGGCCTCATCGAGTTTGGCAGCCGGCGAACCGTCGATTTGGAAGCGATTTTGGTCTTTGTCGATAAAATCAACCAACTGCGCACCTTCAATTTCCTGAAGGGCTTTGAACACCACATCCGTTTCACCTTTCAGGATTTTTACTTTGAAGATGGCTTTTCCACTTGCCTGATTGCGCAAATCCTTGGTGGTGCCGTCGGCCACGATTTTTCCTTTGTTGATGATCATGATGCGGTCGCAGGTGGCTTCTACCTCGGCCAGGATGTGGGAGCTGAGGATGACCGTTTTTTCTCTACCTATTTTACGGATCAGTTCCCTGATTTCGATGATTTGGTTGGGATCGAGACCGGTGGTAGGCTCATCCAGGA
Organism: Bacteroidales bacterium; assembly: GCA_963676875.1. GTDB lineage: Bacteria > Bacteroidota > Bacteroidia > Bacteroidales > F082 > UBA6244. The sequence continues at coordinate 3,475,360 of OY781436.1, read as the reverse complement.
TGAGTACTTCGGGTTTGTGGATCAACGCCTGGGCCAGCCCCACCCGTTGCTTGTATCCCTTGGAAAGCTCGCTGATGCGCTTGTGTTTTTCGGCTTCCAGACCACATAAGTCGATCACGTTCAACATACTGTCCTGAAGTTGACTTTTGGGAATCCCTTGCAATTCGCCCACAAACTTCAGGTAATCGATTACCGGCATATCTTCGTACAGGGGATTGTTTTCGGGCAGGTAACCGATATTTTTCTTCAGCTTTTCGGGTTGATCGTGGATGGAAAATTCACCCACATGAATGTCACCCGAATCGGGCACCAGAAAGGTGGTAATGGCTTTCATGGTAGTGGTTTTTCCTGCTCCGTTGGGACCCAAAAACCCCAGAACTTCACCGGTTCGCACGCGAAACGAAATATCATCCACAGCACGCTGTACACCGTAGGTTTTAACCAGGTTTTCAACAACAATATCCATAATTTAAGTTCATTAGATGAGTAAATGAATAAATTCAGTGCAAAATAAAATAATTCATTTTTCAAGAAAAAGGAATGGCCGTGGGGTTTAACAAATCTTAACAGTAGAAATCAGGCGGTTATTGGGTGAAGGGGTGAAGCGATGAAGGGGAGAATTGGTGAGGGGGTGAAGGGGAGAGATGGTGAAGGGGTGAAGGGGAGAATTGGTGAGGGGGTGAAGTTCCGTCGCGGCCTGTTTTTTGGGCTTAGGTGGGTTTAGATTCGATGATGGTGGGTGTAGGTGTTTATTTTCTGATGCTTTGAAGGAATTCGTCAGGTGACATCGCAGGTAATTCGGATTTCTTAAAGTCTTTCCCGTTTCTTGTTATAATAATGTCGCATTCTGTCCGCAATGCGCTAAAATATTGTAATGCATCTTCAAAGCCGGAAAAGTCTGAGTTTAGTCCTTTTTCAATAATCACTTCATCCAATTCAGCTATTTCTGAGATGACTTTGAACTTTCTTAGTTTTTCTTTTGTTTTTTCAAGTCCGTAGTAACCAACCAGAAAATAATTTATCGTTGCATAAGATAAAGCTGATACAACAATCTGAACAGACCTCTTGTCGGCCAATGTTGCAATTTTTGCGGCTGAAATATAAAACGGATCACGTTCACCGAGAAAATCAAGCATCACATTGGTGTCTAAAAATAATCTCATGGCTATTGATGTTTTTCTTCCAGATGATTTAAGATTTCAGATTTGTAGTCTAAGTCAGCAGGAATGTTAATTCCGGTTGACATGCTTTTTACAAAAGGTGAAATTTCAATATCGTTCTCATTTTTTTCATTCTCACGATCAACAAGTGATCTTAAATAGGATTCAATGATTCTTGAAAGACTCCGTTTCTGCGAAGAGGCATATACTTTCGCATGTTCGATAACGAGTTTGTCCAATTTGAGCGTTAGTTTTGTGTCCATGATGAAAAATTATACTTGCAAATACAATCAATTAGCCCGTATTCAGCAAATTGTTTTTTCTCTTACACTTCCTTCCAAGGTTAAGCACTTGAAAAGTAAGCGATTCCGGAGCACAACCAAAATTGTTCAATCCCCATATACAGGACGATTGATTACCTGTGGCTTAGCCCAACAGGGTTTAAAACTCAATGGAGCGTGTGCTTTCACTAAATTCCGGAGTTGATTTACAGGTTGTGGGAGATGTTTTTATTGTGGGGTGGTTTTTTTGGGGGGCTTAGGTGAGCTTTAAAACCTATTATGTTAGCAAACGGTTTTTATTCATTAATATTTAAATCAATTTGTCATGAAATATATTTTTAAAAGAATACGATGTTTCGTTTTTGGACATGATACTTCTAAAGACAGAATTTGCCTTAATTGTCAAACAAAATTTGGAGTTCCTCGAATGAAGAATCCACCTAAACCGCCCGATTAATCATTCTTTTTTGACGGAGGTGGTGGAGGATTTCTCATCCTTGGGACAGACCCTTTTACTTTTCCCTCCGATGGTCTACTCGGATTGTTTTTCGGGATTGCTCTTGGTGTTGAATTTGATTTTTTAGCCATGTTTGTGAAATTTATTAATATAGTTATTGGTTCTTACATCCGCTTTATTCATAAGTCGCTTGTATTCTTTTATATTCAATTTTGTATCAAGTTCTTCAATTTTTTCCCAGTCAGTCTCTTTGTATTGAAAGAAAATTTCGAGAGATTTTTCTTCATCAATTTTTTTATACTCAAATTCAGTCCAAAGTCTTTCGAGTTTATTGAAATATCTGGTATACATCATTCTCAACGACGCGATATCTTCAATTTCTTTGTCGGAGCGAATAATTTCATTCTCAACCAGCATAAACAATTGCATTATTGCAATAAGAATAAAAGCAATCCAAACGTAGTTTTCAAAATATTTCCAGCCCAAAATTCCACTAACAGACAAAAGAAGGGTCAGAATATTGAACACTTTTTTCAATGTTCTTTGAAGTCCGAGATACATAGTCAAGTATGTTTCTCCATACTTCATATCTACCATTTCATACCAAATTTTGTTGATCATCTATTCTCTTTTTAAACTGTTTGGTAACGGTTAGTATAAGAATAGTAGCCGATTGCGTGGCAATTTCCTGTCAAGTTACAGAAAAGTTGAAGCGGGCTACAACCCTTATATTTACTGCTATCTCGGCTATTATTTTTATACATTGTTAGCATTTGTTATTTTTAATTTCTTCTCCTTTTTTCTCACAATTTCTTGCACAATATCCAATAATTCCTTGATTACAGACTCATTATTAAAACTGTATCTATTCTTATTTTTTCTAAATTCTATATCTATTTCGTACCAAATATCATCATTATCTTGTTGTTCTCTAAAAGCATAATCCTGAATTGATAAAGCTTGAATTTCATATGTTAAAAATGAGAAGTTATAGTACTTGTAATGATTTATACCTGTCTCAAACCAAGTTGAATCTCGTCTGTCTAATGATAATGGATATAGAAGTTTTGTTGTATCAAGCTTGTTTGAGTTTACATCAATAAAATTAAATGGGTTATTTTTCCATCTCTTAAAAGTCAATGTATTTGAACTTCCACAAACATTAAATCTCTTGATATGAAATCCATTATCATTTTCCCAAATTATATATTTATCTTTTGGATTTCCGCTATTTGTATATTCTTCACATGGAGGATTCATGACAATACAACCAATGCAATTTTCTTCAAAAACAATGATTGAGTTACTAGTATCTGTTTTCAAAGAATCAATGAAATCATTTGACTGAGCATATAACCCAGTCAAGCTTATTGAAAATAATATGATTAATGATGCTATTTTCATTTTAATAAATGCTAACTAATATATAAAAACACACCTACACCATTTATCTCCCTTATACCTTCACCGCCAAAATCCCCATTCGATTTTTCTTTATGCCTCATTAGGTTGAAGTTAGCCATTTTTAAGTGTTTCTAAACGTTTTAAATTATCTTTTTTCTCTCCATGCTATTTCAGTGTACCATTGTTCAAAAGCCACATCCATCAAAACCAGATATGTGTTGACACTTTGTTTAAGGTACGGATTCACGGATTAGGTATTTTTAGTTGTTTGCAGGTATTTAGTCGCTCAAATGTAATGCAATTTTTTATAAGTAGCTCACCGTGAGTGGATTTTTTTAGGTTGGATGGATTTGCTTAGCTTGCTCCTTTTTGGTTGGCACAACTTTGATCGGTACAGGTGTCACATTGGCCTTGAATTCAGAGGTAAATGTTCTTCTCGATCTTTTCATATGACAGAAATTTTAAAAGTAATAATTTTTCTGTATAGTTTTTTTAGACCACTTCATTTTTGTCCCGGCTTGGTTTTTTTGGGCTCAAATGAGCCTTAAATCCTATTATATTGTAGGGCGTAAATTCTTCATTCGAATAATCCATATTTATTAAGTGAATCAGTACTTACAGCTACTCCCTTTATTTTACCATATATTGAATATACTTCCTTAAACTTGTCAATATTCCAATTTCCTATTTCATGTTGAGCATAAATTGTCACATATTTTTTCAACTTGCTATCTCTGATGTTAAATTTTAGTTTATAATTTCGACCGTATCTTGTAAAAGGGAAAAACAACTCAAATATCTGTATTCGTGTTGAATTTATATCAAGTTCATATTTCTTGTACTCCTTATCAAACCTATCAATATATAAATAAACCTTGTCATCCCTAAATTCTATCTTTTTTAAGTAATATATACTTGATTTTAATAGAGCATTGAGTTGTAAAAGTATCATCAATCCAAATATTGAACCTACAATTAGTTGTCCGATTTTCTCTAAATCAAATCCAATTAACATATAGGTGGAAATCACAGATACGACAATAATCCCTATCAATCCTTTAGCAATTCTCCTACTAAATTTATAGTTATCCATGTTAAAGATGTAATCCGTGGTTATCATTATGTGTCTTGTTTTTATGCCCGACAACGGTTTGCAATATGCGTAGGCCGAGATTTCGAGACTCTTATTTATCAAACTGTTACAACTTTTGGTATCAGTAAAAAAATTAAATCTACCCAAATCACACGGCTTACGTATATTGGGTGTTGGCTGTGGTTCATATTAAAACTCAACAAATTCAACTCTTCTGTTTCTTGCTTTTCCTTCTGCAGTTTTATTACTTATTTGAGGGGATGCAGATCCAACACCAAAAGCTTTTAATTGTAAGGGATCTATATCATAATTATTAATAAGCATATTTATCACAGCTTTTGCCCTGTCATTTGAAAGTGTTAGATTTGCATCAAAATCTCCAGTATTATCTGTATGCCCAACAATAAGAAATTTTGAATCAATATTCGCTTTCAGATATTCCGCAATAGTTTTTAAAGCCGCTGATGATTCTTCTTTTACTTCTGATTTTCCTGTGTCAAAATAAATATCGTATATAGGAACTCTTCCATTTTTAGCAATTCCATCGTTGAGAACATTCAGTGTTACATTGCCCATATCCATTGGATCAGCTAACACGGTTACAATGGTATAGTAGGTTATGTCACTAAAGACTGCAGCAGCAACGCTTATATAAATATCGTGTTCAGGGGTTATTATTTTGCCTACAACATAATCTTCAGCCTCACTTGGTAAATTTGCGTATGCCCATAAATCCGTATTACTCAATAATCGGTCACCTACCCGGCCATTACTAAAATAATCCTCCATGAACTTAATCTTTTCACCTGTTTTTTTGTCAACATAGGAAAAGGCATTTCTTGATAAATGAATAATAGTACCTCCTTTAGAAGAAATAGCTTTTTCATAGTTTTTTATGACCTCGTAGGTAGAAACGCCACTTGGAGCAGAACAAAACTTTCTGTTCATCTTTCCGTCTATTGCTTCCTGACTTGCATCACTGGTAAGATAATAATGTGTTTCAAAACCGATATCATCATCAAAAATCAATTTACTTCCTTTGTAAAGGGATATAATTTCATCATTCTCCTGAGCTAATAATAAGGAAACCCCGGTTATTAATAATACAATTGTTAAAAATGTTCTTTTCATAATAAAACCTCTTTTTAATTTATTTCTACTTTTGAAATTACAGTCAACTATGCGCTAAACACACCACTATTGCATTTATCTCCCTTTATACCTTCACCGCCAAAACCCCCATTCGATTTTGCTTTATGCCTCATTAGGTTGAAGTTATCCATTGTTAGGTGTTTCTAAACGTTTAATATTTTCTTTTTTTCTCTCCATGCTATTTCAGTGTACTATTGTCCAAAAACCACATCCATCAAAACCAGATATCTGCTGACACTTTGTTTAAGATACGGATTCACGGAAGAGGTATTTTTAGTTGATTGTAGGTATTTAGTCGTTCAAATGTAATGCAATTTTTTATAAGTAGCTCACCGTGAGTGGATTTTTTTTGCAATTGAATAGTTGACGGGAGCACCTGATTTCCCAAGGCATAAGCACTCCGGTACAGGTGGCCTCCCGAAGATTCGGGACTCCGGTATGAGTGGCACAAGATGGAGGGGTTTATCCACGAACCAAAACGAAAATAACAAAGGAAACGGCCAAAGTATTTATCCAATAAAATAAGCAATCTCTTTTTTAAGTGCATACAAAATCGGGATGTAGTTCAATCCCGCACATGCGGGACTGGGTCGTGCCGACCGCTTAGGGTTCTATTTATTATGGGCTGGCATTTATTTTTCATTTTTTATGGTTAATATCAGTCTTTTAATTTATCGTAAATGCTCCTATCTGATGCTCAAATTCAGATTTGTCACCGTAATAAACTTTGTATTTGCCTGGTTTTATGTCACCAATAGAAACATCTTTGCATTTACTGTCAAGGTTCTTGGACAAAGCAAGTCCAGTTACAATTCTCAAATGAATTGAATTTTCATTAATTGTCACTTTAGTCTTAATACATGAAAGTGCTGAATTTAAAGTTGTCGGTTTTACAGTTATTGAGTCTAAACCAGACACATTACACTCTATTGGCAAATAGAAACCGTCTTCTGTCTCCAACGGAGTACTTGTTTTTATTCCTCCCACATTTTGGATGAAGTTCCAACTCGCATTTTCCCTAGTCAAGATGCAAAATGAGCTCCAAAGAACGGAAGTCAAAAGCACTATTATACTTATAATTATTATCCATTTTTTATTCATGGAGTTGCCTATTAATTTAGTCTTTTCATGCTTGCCCATAAAGGGAAGCATATACTTTTGTGGCGCTTTTCGAAGCCAAATCTTTCTGACCACAACAATTGTGAATTAAAGTCAAAAACCTGAATGTCGAGCCCAAACCCTCCATAAAGTATGATGCGATTTTATAGCGCGTTATTAGTTTAACGAAAATCTTATTGGGATATTCAAACCCACTTTCACAGGTTTACCATCAAGTATTCCGGGGGACCATTTTACAGATGAAGAATTAATCACCTGATATGCTGCCAGATCGAGTTGCGGATTAACGCCTTGAGTAATAACGGTGCCTGTCAGTTGACCCTTTTCATCAATAATAAAATGAATGAGGACCCGTCCTTGAATCTTTTTCTTCTTTTCATTTTCCGGATAGTGGAGATTTTTTTTGATATAGTCCATAAAAGCTGATACACCACCCGGATACTCCGGCATGACATCGACGGAAATAAATACGTTATCCTGATACTTTTCTCCATTCTTCAGCCAGTTCTGATTGCCTGTCATCTGATTGTTATTATATTCACTGACAGATGATAATGTGCCTGAGTCATAGTATGATTTAACCTGTCCCTCCAGATGTAGTGGAAGGATCGATCTTGTATAACCTTCTTGTTTTAATACTTTATTCGAGTAATAATCCCTAAAAAGGTAAAGGTCACCCTGTTTGGAAAATATTCTGAGCGTTTCCTCTATATTTCCTTTTGGGTATTCTTTTACAATGCTAAGGGATGAGTCATTTATGAAATGTGCAGTTTCTTCAATAGGTGACAAATTCCATTGGTTATCGGTTTTATAATAAGTGCGTATCGTATAAATGTTTTTCCTGTTTTTTTTAACTTCAATGTATTCTGTTGCATTGTCCTTAACGGCAGGCTTGTTGTTGCCTCTGAGGTATATTATGGTGTCTGATTGTGCAAACCCAATTTGAGTCAAGAACAGGAAAATAAGATTTATAAGAAGTAATTGTTTTTTCATGGATTAATGCTTTGATGTTAATTCTGGTTTCTTAAAAGGGCGAATATAACAAGATATCCTGGATGATTTATTTTTGCATGACCCATTTTGGTAAAAAGGATGTTGATGTTTTCGGTTTGTTTAATGGGGAATAACGGTAAATTGTATGTTACGTAGGGGATTTTCGGAGTGCTTTTCTGTCGACCTTTACGCTTTAATTTGATAAAAGCTGAGAAGTTCGAAAACCGCTGAAACCCCTATGGAATATACAAAATGTTATGCACTCGTTCTTTTCATTTTTTAATAATTTCTAACTGTCTTGCAACATCCTGTACTAATTTTGCAAGAGGTCTTTTGTGTATTTCATTTGAATTGTCGTAATTCCCTAAAATAAAACGATTTAAACCGTTAGTGTTTGGGAAGAAATTTGAAAAAGATTTTGAAAGAGTTTCTTTATAACTCTTATTATAAATCTTGGCTTTCCAAATTATTTCTTCAACTACATCTTTGTGTTGCTCGTATAATTCAGATATGTGAAATAATTCTTCATGATTGTCTTTTAATTCTGACGAGATACATTCAAAAACAATTTTTAAATCAACTTCATTATGAGATAGCATGTACTTTATCATTGATTTCTTTTCTAGATAAAAAGAAAACAATTCTAATTTCTTGTAGTCATTCGTATACAAATTAAATAATGAAGGCTTATCGTTTTTTGTTTTATTGCAATGTGAACAACATGGTTGTAAATTAAAAAATGAAGTAGATAAATATGGGTATTTTGATTTTGCATAAAAATGGTCTAATTCATATTTCCCAGAGAGTTCTTCTTCAATATTAACTGTTGTGATTGCAAACTGAGCATTACAGTAAATGCACGATTTTATTCCTAGCTTATTTACGTAGGGAAGAAATTCTTTATCTCTTACTGCATCATAACGCATAGCTTCTACTACCCATTCATGAAATTTTTTTGTTACTTTATTTATTTTGATGTTTGTACTTAATTCAGTTTCAGATAAGGAGTCAAAATAACGGTGATGTAACGAATTAAAGTATTGAGGTTTTATACAATTGAGTATTGTATAATTGTCTATGATTTTTTTTACATAGTCCGCATATTTTACATTCTTTTTTACATTTCGTAATTTTTGTTCAAGTTTCGTTAATCCTTCTTTTGGAGTTATAAATTTTCTACCTCGTCCATTATTTCGAGTTTTAAAAAGATTTTTTGAATAATCCTTTGATAAACCAATAATTCTATCATTTAATAATATTCTTCTCATTCTCGTATTTAGCTAATTTTTTCTTTAAGCTTTCAATTAATACATCTTTTTCATCTCTCTCATTAAATTTTTCATTAAATAATGCCTGTAACTGCTTCTGTATAATAGGTTCTCCAATAAAATCAATTATTTCCTTAATTTCTCTTTTCTTATCTTTTATTGATTCTAAGGGTTTATTCAATAAAATAAGAGTATTTGATATTTTTTTTCTTGCATATTCACCAATAAAACCATTTTCTAAAAAGAAGCTTTGATAAAGAATATCATTAATATTTGCACCAAAGGGATTTTTAAATTGTTCTTTACTTTGAGCTGTACCATTTTTTAGGTGCAAAATATTACTCATTGGTATATCCGATAAAACAAATGGCGAATGTGTCGCAATAATAACATTAAATGAACAGCGAGAATTTAATCTTAGACGCTGAATAGTTCTTATTAAATTGTCTACAAATATTCGTTGATATTCGGGATGAAAACATAATTCGACTTCATCTAAAATTAAGTTAATGCTTCTATATCTCACACGGTTGCTTTGTTGGATAGAAAGTATATTTTTAATGTGGTAGATAAAGGTACTTATTGTATAGATGAACTGTCTTTCTCCAGAACTCATTCTTTGAAATAGAATAGGCTCGTTAGTTTTGGTTTTGGATTTTTCGTTATTCGTTTTCTCTAGTTTTATATTAAAGCTGAAATAAGGAGGCGGTAAATATTCTGTAATTTCATCAAGTCCTTTAAGCTCTTTATTAATATTCAAGCCATTAATATATTCTTCATATGTAAAATCAAAACCTGTATCCGGGTGATTAGGATAATTTGTAATTGATTTAAACCACTCAAGAAATTTCAACGTTTGGCGAATTTTTAAGGTAATATGAGATTTTTGTTTTTTAATCTCTCTAACAAGTTCAGTTAATTCATTTTTATCATTTTCGTCTCCGATTTTATCATATTCATTTATGTCATTAAATCTAGAAAACTTTTCAAAACTTGGATATTTAGATGCAATGCTTAGTGTTTTATACACCAAGTAAATACATGATATATTATAAGATTCACTTTTTGAAAAAGATGGGGTTAATTCGAATTCCTTTAAAATTATTGATGCATAACTATCATTATCCATACTAATAAATCTATTAATAAAATCCTCAAAATTTATATTGCTCTTCTTTCCTTTAGAGAATTTTGAGAATATTATTTGAGGCTCATATTTATATTCTATGCTGTGTAATTGATAGCCATCAATAAATTCCCTTTTATGGTTCAAGGATTCAATTAGAATAGAAGATAATCGAGAGTTCGTAAGATGATATTCTTTTCTTAAATCAATAGTTCCATTATCTCTGTAAGGATTTAATACAATTGGGGTTAAATATCCATCGTTTTTATGAAACAGGCTATTAATCCATATAGCACTTGAGTCAATACCAGTTTTATCATTTGCTTGGAATTTTCTAGAGCGTTCCGTTTGGTAATCAAAATCAATGAATGATTGTAATGAATAATTTGTTACAATTGAGTAGAAAAACATTTTTGCGATATCAATCACTTCTTCATTTTTTAAATTCTCGTACTGTACAAAATCTAAAAATTCTGAATGCTGATTGCCAAATGAAATTTTATAATCATCAAAACAAAAACCAATAAAATTCTCCCGACATATCAAAGTGCCTAATTTGTCCCCTTTTACAAAATACAAATCAGCGTGTAATCCTTCAATGTGATAAATGACTTCTGCCGCTCTTCTCTTTTGATTTTTAACAAGATGAAAGGCGAAATTATTTATTATTCTGTACATCAATTCAAGGATAGAACTCTTTCCACTTCCATTTTTCCCAACAATTGCTTGAATTGATATATTGCTTCCAAAGAAATTTTTTTCGGGTTGCCTCCTTTTTGATAACTGTACTTTCCCACTCTTAATTTCACACCATTCATTGAACAAATAATATCCACTATCTAAATTTTTCCTAATATGTTTATCACATTTATTGCTAACATATAAGCCAATAATCGAGAATTCCTTATTTGTTTCTTTGAGCGATAATCTCTTTGTATTATTCATTTTTATTAAATGTGTCTATGTCGTTCAGAATGGGGCATAACGTTTTGAATATAGTTCGTTTGGCATTTCAACACTCCAATTTTTCATTTTACTACTATGTTTCTTTACTGCTATCATCCTCATATTTAGCACTATCTGCCAAATGCACTATATTTTTTGTTAGCGGCTGCACTTTACTTATTATTTTTCATATTCAAGAAAATACCATTTAAAAAACTCTTTCCCTTTCTTTGATATTGACACCCATACTGCATTTTGGGGAGAATTTTCAAGAAGTCCAAATGCTATCGCTTCCGACAAATTGTCAACTTCTTTGGTCTCCTTCCATTCACCATCAAGAATGGAATCTCTACTTTTAATAAATTGATCAATCTTTCCTGATTCAACAAACCTTTTAAACTCGTCAAATTGTTGGCTTTGTGAGTTTTTTAATTTCAGGTCATTAATTTGTGCCTTTAGTTTTTGAATTTCCTTTTCATTCTGGAAAATTTCCTTTTCTTTAGAAAGAAGTTGTCTTTGAGTTTCAATATCACCACCTTGAAGTGTCAAGTACTTGCTCCAGATTGCAGAAATTAATTGTCCAATCTGAATCTTCGAGTAATTAACAGGCATAAGATGAAGTAAATCATCAGTTAACTCAGGATATCTTTCTGAAATTGAGTTATATGTTTCTTGGGAGTCAAAAATTGAAATTATTTTATTTAAATCGAAGTCATTCCCTTTTTTGGTTTCTTCTCGAAGGACATGTTTGATCTCTTTGTCAACCCATGAAGATTCCAATGACTTTTTAGTAAAGAATATTAAAGCAATATCTGCCTTGTCAAGGCCATCTCTAAATATTGATTTTCTTAGATTTTCTCCGGGTACAATTTTCCGCTTATCTAACCAGACATTTATATAGCAAGATTCTAGGTCATGAACTATAGGTTCTATTAAAGATTCTTTATCTCCGGATGCATGACTAATAAATACTAAAACTGATTGTCCCATTTTTTGAAATTAATTTATGATTGGTTTTTTTCGTATTGCCGCACAACTAGCGTATAAAAACACTATATTGCATACATCTCGCTTATGAGATCACCGCCAAAGCCCCCATTTGAATTCTTTATACCTCATTAGCTTGAAGTTAGCCATTTTTAAGTGTTTCTAAATGTTTAAAACTATCTTTTTTTCTCTCCATGCTATTTCAGTGTACCATTGCCCAAAAACCATATCCATCAAAACCAGATATGTGTTGACACTTTGCTTAAGGTACGGATTAACGGAATTGGTCTTATTAGCTGTTTGTAGATTTTTAGTTGCTCAAATGTAATACATTTTTTATAAGTAGCTCACTGTGAGTGGATTTTTTTTGCAATTGAATAGTTAGCCCAACTTTGATCGGAGCACCTGATATTCCGGGCATCGGTGCTGCGGTACGAAGGCACAGGCCGGAGTGGGTTATTCGTGGCTGTGCCATTATTAACAAATGGCATGTGAGGGTGAGCTGACTATGTGGGTTTTCATGATATGTGATTCTTTAACACAGGCAACCTCCCTTTTTGTCCTGATTAACTTGATTTTTAGATGAGTTCTGATTAACTTTGCCTAAAAAATGCACATCAGCACATCAAATCAGCCAAAACTCAATTTAGGTATAGGGGACTACACTTGTAATTGGGGAGTTCACATCTGTGGTTTGTATGAAACCATGGAAGAACGTGATGAAATTGTTTTTGGTTATCTCAAGCAAGGTTGTTTGGTTGGGGATAAACACATTTATATTCACTGTGAGCAAACCGAAGATGATTTTAAAAAGGGGTTTCATGAATTTTGCCCCTCTTGTTTATCCAACCCTGAACAGGTTAGCAGGTTGGATATAAAAAAAGCACAAGAAATCTATTTTCCCGATGGCGACTTTGACCCATGGAAGATGGATAAAATAGTTAATGGATATTATGACTATACACAACTTGAAGGTGAGTACAACCTGAGAGCTGTTGCCGATATGGTATGGGCTTTGCAAAAGATTAAAGGTGTAGAGCATTTGTTTGCCTATGAATCGCGATTGAACTATTTTGTTCAAAATAGATCAGTCGTAAGTTTGTGTTTATACGACGTGTCTAAAATTGATGGGGCAACCATGATGAACGTTTTAAGAACTCATCCTTATACGATAAGCGGACGAATTATCACCCAAAACCCATATTATATTGAGCCTGACAAATGGTTAGCCGAAAACGCACCCCAATTTTTAAATCCAAAATCGTGACGTAATGAGGAGCGCCTCACAGGAATTGTTTTTATTGGCAGTAAACCTTTCTCAATATCAAAATAAGGATTTGATAGTTAAGTTGTTTGTTGAGAGTTTAAATGTCATCTTTGCGCCGCACACATTCCGGTGGCGTGAAAAGGAAGTTAAAAAGAATGATGCACTGCTTGAGGTGTGTACCAGAACAAGTCTGTATGGTTTTGTTGAGCGTGAGAAAGGAGAATCATTCCCGGAAGAGTATTTTCGGTTATTGCAAAATGCGGTGCAATTGCTTGCCATGATACTCGAAAAACTCGACCAGGAACAGCTGCTAAATAATTCTAAAATACATTTGCAACAGCTGGTTGATAAACAGACCGGGGAGCTGTTGGAAAAGCAAAAAGAACTGAAGGATCAAAATGAAGAATACCAGGTCCTCAACGAAGAATTAAGACAGACCAATGAAGAATTGATTCATGAGAAAGAAAGGTCTGAAACAAACCAGAATAGATTAAATGAGGCGCAGTCTATTGCACACATTGGGAGTTGGGAGCTTGATTTTATTACAAATAGAGTAAATTGGTCGGAGGAAGCATCAAGAATATTCGATTGTAAGCCTGACAAAATAGACACTTCATACAAAACAATTTTAAATTTTGTTCATCCTGATGATAAACAGTTTGTTTTTGATACATTTCGCCACCACCTCCAAACAAAAAAACCTTATAGCATCACCCACAGATTGTTACTTTCAAATGGAACATGTAAAAATGTTAACCAAAGTTGCAAAACACAATTTACCGAGATGGGAAAGCCATTGGTTTCTGTGGGAACTGTCGTTGATATTTCAGACAAAGTAAAAGCAGACGAAGCCCTTCTCAGAACTCAATATTCGATTGACAACATTACTGATGGTATTTTTTGGGTTGATGAATCAGCAAGGTTCATTTTTGCAAACAAGCCGGCTTGTGTAAACCTTGAATATTCAATGGAGGAATTGCTGACGCTTAAAGTTTTTGATATTGATCATGGGTTTACGGAAAGTAATTGGGGCGCACACTGGGATCAAATTTTGGCCAGGGATTCATTTGTAATAGAATCAGTCCATTACACAAAAAATGGTCGGCAAATACCGGTTGAGGTTACAGTCAATAGGGTTGAATATGAGGGGATGGTATATAATTGTGCCATCGCAAGGGATATTACGACCCGTAAGAAAGCCGAGGAAGAATTATTAATAGCTAAGAAAAAAACCGAGGAAAATGAACAAAGGCTGTTGACATTCATCAATTCTATTCCGGATATTATCTGTTATAAAGATGGTAAGGGAAATTGGTTGCTTGCCAACGATGCCGATTTGGAATTGTTTTGCCTGAAAGGAATTGACTACTACGGCAAAAACGATTTCCAGTTATCAGAATACACCAATCAAATCTACAAAAATTCTTTTGCTACCTGCATGAAAACTGATGAAAAGGCATGGGAAAAGAAGTCTATATCAAAAGGTGTGGAGATAATCCCAACGGTTACAGGAGCGAAAAAAGTTTATGAAGTTTATAAAGTCCCTACCTTTTATAAAAACGGAGACAGAAAAGGCCTGGCTGTTATCGGGAGGGACATCTCGGAACTACATGAAACGCAGGAAATTCTTGTCGCAGCCAAAGAGAAAGCCGAACAAAGCGACCGCCTCAAATCCGCATTTCTTGCTAACATGTCACATGAAATCCGTACCCCGATGAATGGGATACTGGGGTTTGCAGATTTGTTGAGCACTCGGGAGTTGACTGGAGAACAACAGAGTCATTACCTAAAGATTATTGAGAAAAGCGGCAAGCGAATGCTTAATATCATCAACGATATTGTGGATATCTCCAAGATCGAATCAGGCTTGTCGAATCTCGTGATTTCGAACACCGGGATAAACCACATAATGGAGGAGGTGTACTCTTTCTTCAAACCCGAGGCCGACGAAAAAGAGCTGCTACTGTCTTATCACACAGCCTTGCCTTCCGGTGATGCATTTGTTCAAACAGACGCTGATAAGGTACATGCCATACTTACCAACTTGGTAAAAAACGCACTAAAATATACGCATCAAGGTTCCATTGAATTTGGCTATAAATTAAGCACCGGTTCGGGTTCTGATGATTCAAAACATGGTTGGCATGGAAGTAAGAGAGCAAATGAAAGTGCAGAATTGGAATTTTACGTGAAGGATACCGGTATTGGGATTTCAAAAGACAGACGAGATGCGGTTTTTGAGCGCTTTATTCAGGCAGACATTGCCGACAGGATGGCGTATCAGGGCGCAGGTTTAGGTTTGGCCATTTCAAAGGCATATGTGGAGATGCTGGGAGGGAAAATTTGGTTGGAAAGTGAGGAAGGGATTGGTTCACGTTTTTATTTCACCCTTCCGTATGATATTCCGATGGAAAACGAACCTCCTGAGCCAACATCAAGTGCCACCGATTCTCATGACGCCCCGGGCAAGCTGAAAATACTAATTGCCGAAGATGACGAAGCTTCTGAAATATTACTAACCATACTCGCCAAAGATTTTTGCAGGGAGTTGTTAATAGCCAAGACCTGTTACGAAACAATTGATGCTTGCAGGGACAATCCTGATATCGACTTGATTCTGATGGATATTCAAATGCCCGAAATGGGAGGTTACGAAGCCACCCGTCAAATTAGAGAGCTTAACAAAAAGATGGTTATCATTGCGCAAACTGCATTTGGACTGGAGGGTGATCGTGAAAAGTCACTTAATGCCGGGTGCAATGATTATATTTCCAAGCCAATCGACCGAGATGAGTTTCTTGAGTTGATTCACAAGTATTTTGGGCATGACTCATCCAAATTTCACGAATAAGTTTTAAGAGCCGGATGGCAAAACCAAAGCTTGTCCAACGGATTGGCGGCTGGTTGTCGATATTGGTGCAACCTATAAAATGAGCCCCACAAGAATGGAAGGATGCGCCGTTGCCCAAAGCCCTCATTTGGGTACCATGCTCACGATAGAAAGGCTCCGAAAACGGGGATGCGAATCACGCTCAAACGTTTATCATCAAATCTCACCCCAACAACCTTCGGCTTACTTCCCCTGGGTCATTTGGCCGTCAGCCGTCTACTCGATTAGCCTCTGTTATTTATTTTTTAATTCTTGGATTCTGTTTTTATAGTATTCGGCATCATTTAATTCAGCAGCCTTTTGCACAAAAATGATTGCATTAGAAATATCATTTTGTGCTTCATAATAATCAGCCATAGAGTCATAGGCATTTGCACTTTTAGGATAATATTCAATGGCAAGTTCAAAATACATTTTAGCTTTCTTATGTTGTTGCATATCCATATTCATATAACCTGACATATTCAATAGTTCTTCTGGGTATGGAGGCTCGTCATATCCAAAATGTTCTTTGAGCTTTTTCTCTCTATACTTTATGATACTAAAAAGTTCTTCCTGGGGTGTGTCAAATGAATTAATTTTATCTGTATTTTCCATTTGGTACCATTCAAAAAGTGAAATTAAGCCGTCCATAATTGAAGGAAAAGGAATGGTTCCATGTATATCGTTGGGATAAAATTTCCACTCAAACAACAATCCGTTTTTAGCATTTTCCTTTGCCAATTTTGAAAAAGCAATATTAGAACGTGGAAATAAGGTGTAATCCGTTGTGTCTTGCATTACATTGTCTATCGTTATTTCTGAATTCTGCATTTGCAATTGTCCGCTAAGTGACATAACTAAGGCTTTGTTTGTATAATTCTGTTTAGCAAATAGGTCTTGGGCCTCTTTCAACAGCTTTTGATTGTCCCAATCCAGACTCGGGTCTATGGCTAAATAATTCGCAAATAAACCGGGTTGATTAAGTAGTATGGAAATAGTAAATAAACCTCCGTATGAATGACCAATCAGCGTTCTATAGTTGGAAACCGGATATTTGCTTTCAATAAAAGGAATCAGTTCTTTCTCAATGAACTTCCTGAAATTGTCCGCCTCTCCGTTTTTTTCAGTGAAAGGCATACCATATTTCGCGGTTATGGTAGAAGTAGTTAGGTCTCGAACTCTGTTTTTATCATTAGCAATGCCCACAAGAACCATTTCCGGTGTAAAACCACCACTATAGTAACTTTGTACATCATTTACGGTAGGGAGAAAGATTTCTCCATCTAAAATAAATACTACAGGATATTTTTGATTAGTCGTAGGGTTATAACTAGAGGGTATCTGTATATAAACCTTCCTTGATTCGCTAAGTATCTCGGAATAAAGACTATCCACAACACCCACTTTTTCCAAAAACTGTTGATTTTGATTTCCTTGAGCTTTTACAAATTGTTGAAAGAGAATAATAAGTCCTATTGTCAATATTATTTCTAATCCTTTGGTCATTTTATTGTCTTTTATCATTCGTATTTGGGTCTTCGTAATTGAGGCTAACTCCCTTATACCTTCACCGCCAAAAACCCCATTCGATTTTTCTTTATGCCTCATTAGGTTGAAGTTAGCCATTTTTACATGTTTCTATACGTTAAAATTTTCTTTTTTCATTCAATGCTATTTCAGTTTACTATTGTCCAAAAACCACATCCATCAAAACCAGATATCTGTTGACACTTTGCTCAAGGTACGGATTCACGGAATTGGTATTTTTAGTTGTTTGTAGATTTTTGGTAGCTCAAATGTAATACAATTACTTATAAGTAGCTCTCTGTGAGTGGATTTTTTAGGTTGGATGGATTCGTCTAGGTTATTCCTTATTGGTTGGCAGAACTTTGACCGGTACAGGTGTCAATTTGACTTTGAATTCAGGGGTAAATGTTCTTCTCGATCTTTTCATATGACAGAGATTTTAAAAGTAATAATTTTTCTGTCGAGTTTTTTTAGACCACTTCAATTTATAGTTGGTATAACCACCTGGCACAAAAGATACATGCTATTAATTAGCAGCGCTTTGTGTAAACTCAATAAAAAACTCTGTGGTAAACTCTGTGGAACTCTGTGTTAAAAAATTTGTTTCTTTACTTTACGGAGTAGGTTTATAAGAAAAACTTTTTGCGTCCAATTGTTTTTTGATCACCACTGATAATCTGTGATAGCAAGGCTTTGCGCCAAAAAGAAAAAGGGGACAACACTGGTTTTTCAATGTTGTCCCCTTGGGTAGCCCAAGCGGGACAATTTTCGAACCGGTTTATTGAAGATCTAAAATTAATTGTTCGAATAAGCTATTGACGTAATATTTTATCTGCTAACAGCTCAGTCATTAGGCAGCATCATGTTTTTCTAATACTTATGTTTTTGACAGCCAATTTGTCTGTCACAAAAACACTATTTCAGCAGGTTACATTACTTATAGAGTCCTCTTTGTTATCATTAAAAAATCAACAAATATTAATGTTACCTATAATGAAGGGTTCTGCCCGTCAATAAACTTTCTATTAGCATAACTCATTTTTCTATTGTACTATCTCCTTTCCAAAGGAAATTATTGAAATACGGCTCCTTTTTTTGGGTTTTCATACAATTCTACTCTCTATATTTTTTTTCTTTTTTTCTTTTTTTAGAATCTACATTTTTTCAATATATTTCATGTATTTGCATTTGCATATTTCCATTTTATATATACTTTATCATCTTAATTATGCATATCCTATAAACTTTTTCACATTGCCTTTTCCTTTTCTCACATGCTGAATTTGTAATAGTAATGAAATATTAGTGCTTCCTTTTTGACTGATCTACTTAGAGTTACTGACAGCCTCCATTTAACAGCACTCCTTACCTTTGTAAAGAAAAATTTCACAATCCTAGAATATGAAAATGACAAATCGTTTCTTAAGGTCCTTTATGATCTTTGCTTTACTTTTATCCATTTCTGACGGAGTCTTTTCTCAAGGCACGCATACTAAGACCCTCCCACTTGCTGAGAAGTTAAATCGGCTGAAGGAGCTTGAAAACATGCTCACCTCCCAACGCATCACAAGTGATTTTGCTTCATTTGGTACACCGGATTTCCATGGAACAAACGTTGGAGGTGGCAACGGAATGAATTATTACTCAGGTACCTATCGCCATTCAATTGATCTGGCCAATGGAGTGTCTTTAACCTACAACAACAATGGCATAAGCGTTGGTCAAACTGCCTCATGGGTTGGATTAGGATGGAATCTAAGTACCGGAGGGAAAATAACCAGAAATGTTAGAGGATATCCGGATGATTTAGGAGTTGGGACCTATGTGTTGGATGATTTCGATAATATGGTTTTCTTTCAAGGCTGGATTAGAGGCAACGCCAATTCACCTGCACCGTGTGAGATTGTGAACTCTTTTGATGTCAACAGCTCGGAGTATACCAGAAGTGGAGATTTGGAATATTTTACAAGCAACATACTCCCTGATAATCCACCTCAGACAATAACAAAAAAAGATTCCGAACCCGATCTGTTTTCTTTTAGTTACCCAGGGGGGCATGGATCGTTTGTTTTTAGTAGCGAAGCTGTTAGCCCTCAAGACCCAAGAAAAAGAATAAAAACACTTGTATTTGATGAATCTAGGATTACCTATGAAATAGATCCGTACTTCGACATAACCAAGTTCACCATTGTTGACAGAACCGGCACCACCTATATTTTTGATATTCCTGAGAGAATAAACACCAATTCTGGGGTTTTTCCAGAAGACCCAATGAGGGCAGCGTGTTATTTTCTCAACTACCCAAATTTCCAATCCGGCACATTTTCAAATCTATCAGCAATACATACGGACTACATCCAGTCATGGTACCTGCACACAATAATTTTACCGGATAAGAGTGAAATTACATTTGAATATGATGACGAACATATTTTACTTGAACGAAACTTTTATGCTAATTACAGAAACTATGACTCAGCAGATGAGGAGGTTCTCTCAGAGATGGTGAGAAACTTCCCTTTCGACGGTTATCCGACTTCAATATTGCAAACAAAAAGGCTAAAAAGAATTTATTCTGATGATTCTGAGATTGATTTTATTGCGAATACAGTTAGAGATGACCTCTATACTGAAGGAATTGATGATGCCCTGCTTCCTAGATCCCTCGATAAAATCAAAGTCTATTCAAAAATTGGTAGCGAAAAAGTTCTGGAAAAACAAATCGATTTCGTTTACAGTTATTTTGATAGTCAATACTCAACAAATCCTACAGAAAGTAATAAAGGATATGGTATTTTCACTCTTGGCGAATATAACTACGGTGAATATATCTACAAGAGATTAAAACTTGATGAAATATACATTTACAATGGTCTTGAGTTATTACCGCCTTATAAGTTCGACTACGTTAAGGATGATGACGAAAACTACTGGCTTCCGGCAAGATATTCATATTGCCAAGATGCCTACGGTTTTTTTAATTCCAACAATGAAGAAAATTCTTTGGTTCCGAAGGTGTGGGTTTATAAAAACAGAACTGGGCAATACAGATTTAGTATTTACCCGCTAGATGCTAATTCTCCCGATTATTCCTATCCATCTATTTTGGATGGCGCTGACAGAAGACCATCATCAAGAGTGGAGGACGTTTCCATTGGAATGCTAGAAAAAATTGTCTATCCCACGGGTGGTTGTATGCGAATAGAATATGAACAAAATGATTTTGTTATTGACAATGTTCCTGCAAATACCTTTCACGGCAATGGTGTAAGAGTTTCAAAAATCAGTCTGGGAACAGAAGACGCCATTGGGACTACAACTGAGTATAAATACATAACTGATGAACCTGGAAATCTAAGCTCAGGAAAGATGATTGCCATGCCACAGTTTGGACACCTTGACCCAAACAACACAGATTGTGAAAGTTTTTTTCATGATGCAGGTAATCAATATGCATATTGGAGTGGAGATGACTTTAATCAATATTATATTCGAGGCACTCACCCAGAAAATGATATGTCGGAGGGGATTAGTGGTTACAGCCGGGTCGAACAAACAGGAGATGATGTTGATGGGAAAACTGTTTACACCTTTGTTAATGAGGCAACATACAATAGTCACGATCCTGCCAACATACTTTACTCAGCCTACCAATTAACTCCTTCTTTTGCAACACCATCGCGCGCCGATTATAATTTTTCAACCTCATATATAGGTCAATCTGTACCAGTGCATATTAGCGAAACTGAAACTGGGCTATATTTTAACAATGGATCCTATCCATATCCACCCAACACAAACTATTCATGGCATAGAGGAAAACCTCTTGCAAAAGAGGTCTTTGACATCAATGACAATCTTGTTTTAAGTGAAAGTAACGATTACAACATTTTTTATGACAGACATGGGCAGGGCTCAGGTGAAATCGTATTCGGACTTCAAAACGGTTTTTTAAGAAATAATGTCCCCCCGAAAGACGGGGGATGCGGTAATACATCAGAAGTGTATGATTATTTAATCCAACCCGTGACGGTGTCGGCCAAATATGCAATTCATACCGGGGTTGACTCCTACATCTCTACAAAACATAAAACCTATGAACCACAGGCAGGACATCCAATCAATGAAACTACCCACTACGAACATAACGCCTTTGGGCTCTTATCAGCAGAATCTTTTACTGATGAGATGGGAAACATTATTACAACAGAATACCTTTACCCGTGTGATCTCTGGGATCCTGATGTTGAACGACCCACAAATTTAGAAAACGATTTAACAGCTTGTTTTTTTAACGCAATTGAAAACAATAGGCATGCTATACCAATACAGGCGCTAACTTACAAACAGACAAACTCTTCCAGCCCTAAATTTGTCCTCAGGGCCGTTTACAACAAGTACAAATCACTTGACGTGGGAGTTAACCAAACCTTGGAAGTGTTGGCAGAAACATACAGCATAAAAACACCTGGAATTCTATTAAGTGAAATAGCGCCCCCTAAGGTTGAAGTGAACTCAGTTAGCAATTACGAATTGACTTTCGACAGTATCCATTTTAGAACTGATATTACCTTTTCAAGGTATAACCCAAAGGGGCTATCTACTGAAATACTCGAAAATCGCGGGAACCCTTCTGCTGTCATCTATGCCTTAGACAATCTTACTCCAGTTTTTGAGGTTTCTAACGCATATCTGAGTGAGATTGAATACCAAGGATTTGAGAACCACGAAAGCTATGGTTGGACAGTTACTTCTGGTTGTAATAAAAGCGGGCAATATTCCAAGTCAGGAATCAAATCGCTTAGCATCCCTCAAAACGATCAGATCAGTAGATATGTAGGCTTCGATTACTACCCAACAGGAGAAGGATATCAGGCCAGTGTTTGGGTTAAAGGAACTGGTAATTTGAGGTTAACATTAAATTTCAACAACTCAACAATTGTAAAATCAACCGAAAGCAACGCTTGTCCTGATTGGAAACTACTCACTGTTTCTGTTAGCCGGGAAGAATTAGACGCACAAAACATTCAGCATGTTGACTTGCTGATTTCGCTCCAAAATCTAGGTTCCGGAAACATGTTTGTTGATGATGTGCTGTTTGTCCCCGATGACGCATTTTATCAGGCACTGGTGTACGATAACCGTTTACGTTTAATTTCAAATTTTGATGTAAACAACTATTATTCAAGTTTTGTGTACGACGATTTTAACAGGCTAATTTATACCAAAGACAATGATGAGAACATACTTGAAGCTAATGAATACTTTACTGGAAACCCCAGCAATTTTGTCTGGTACCCTCAAAATCCAGAGGATACCGAAATTCAAGCCATGGAAACAATTAGTTTCGTGGCCAACCTAAAGACCGGTACCAACAGCTATTTTGTTTATGGTGACGGAACTTCATCTTTACCATTGACTAATGGTTTAGCCAATCATGTTTATGAAAACCCTGGTGAATATACCATCACTCTACATGTAACAACATCTGAAGGATATCATTATTCGACAGATAGAATTATCAAAGTTTTGCCCCAATAATTAATTATTGTATAAATACCTAAAGAAATGAAAAAGAAAACATTCATATACTTAGCTCTAATATTCATATCATATAACTTATTGGGACAAAGTTATACGCATTCCTTTAAAAAAACACAGAGAATAAGAAAGCCTGTCACTGACCAGTCCGGAATTGAGGATCTAGGAGTCGAATCTAAAGATGTTTCCATTGTTTACAAAGATCAACTTGGAAGACCTATCCAAATTGTTAACCAACAAGCATCTCCCAACCAAAGGGACGTGGTAAAATTCTGGATATACGACAAAGCTGGCCGTATTCCAGTCGATTATTCGGCTTATGTTGACAACTCCTCAGATGGAACATATAAGTCATCTCCAACTTTTTCGCAAAGCAATTTCTATCAAAAAGAATGGGGAGTTGCCCATACAGTTTCACCATTTAGCAAATCCATTTACGAGTTGTCTCCGCTTTCCAGAGTTACCGAACAAGGATCAGTTGGCTATTACTGGCAACCTGGGACAGGCATTCAGGGGCACACTAAGAAATTCCAATACATGCTGAATCAATCGCCAACCATACTGAAAATAGGTGTGAATATAAGCAATGGGAACTTGGAGATATTAGCTAATGACAAATACTATGACCAGGATGTTTTAAAATATACGGAATCTATCGACGAAGACAACAACAGACTGGGACAGTTTACTGATCAACAAGGAAATCTTATAGTAAAAGTATCGTATGCTGACAACGGCAACGATGATCTATATACGTACTATGTTTATGATAATCTCAACAGATTAAGCTATATTGTAACCCCCTTGCTAGCCAATGAACTGATGGGTCTATCTTCTGCTTCCCTGTCTTGGAATGATTTGCTCATTAAAAACCTGGCCTTTGCCTTTAAATATGATGAGATGGGTAGGCTTTCGCAAAAACTTGTATCGGGAGCAGAGCCCATCTGGTATGTATATGATAACTACGACAGGTTGGTAATGGAACAAGATGGCAATCTGCGTTCCGAAGGAAAATGGAAGTTTGTAAAATATGACAAATTATCCAGACCCCTGATTGAGGGTGTTGTAACCAAGTCCATTGGATTAACACGTGATCAGGTACAATCTGAAGTTGACACATATTATGAAAATGGTGCGCTAAATTTTGAAAGGACTGATTTTGGAAATCACAACAGTATTCATGGCTATTCAAACAACGCATTCCCTCCGCTGAATTCAAACTCAGATATTTACACCGTGTCCTACTATGACGATTACACCTTTGATTTGGATAACGAAGTGGAATTTGACCCCACTTTAGGAACCCGACTTGATAAACCCAAAGGATTGTCCACAGGCAGCAAAACAAAAGTTCTGGGCAGCAGTCCTGAAATTTGGATGTTAAGTGCTCTATATTATGACAACAAGTATCAACTTATCCAAACCTGTGTGCAAAACCACCTGGGAGGCGAGGATCGTCAATCATTCTCCTATGAATTTGATGGAACCTTAATCACACGCCATCATGTACACAATGTAGATCCCAATACCTTTATCAAAGAAAACAAACAATTTGAATACGACCACAAGGGTAGATTAAAAGCAATGGATTATTATATACAAAACAGGGATAATACCTACCGAATGTTTTCAAATACCTACAATGAACTGGGGCAATTGTTGGAGAAAGACATACTTCAGGAGGAATTGCCTCAAGGACTCACCTCTCTTCAATCCATCGATTACAGATACAACGAAAAGGGATGGCTTACTCGAATCAATCAGAGTAACATCACCAATAGCAACACCACCATCGATTTTCATGAAATTCTGGCAACCGATGAGTTTGTAAAAGGTCTAATTGTTGATACAGTTGCGTTTGAAGTAGTGGGGTACGACGATGGGGCAAAAACTGGAAAAGAATCCATTACCATACAGATTCAGGATAAAAAAGAATTAATAATTGCCAAGATAAGTGACACCTCTGATGTTAGGAAATATAAGTTGGATGAAATTGAAAATAGCATTCTTTATCGGGAATCAGTGGATTCTATTACCTTTGCAAAGTTATTAGGAGCTATTTCAACTCCCTATGTCATTAATATGTCAGCACTTGAGTACACAGAATTTGATAGCAAGGAAATGATATCAGAAGATGTTTCTGAGAAAGTTAAAATCTACCTGCACGATATGAGCGTGTCTGACGAAGTGTTGATTGAGAAAATTAGCAACAAAGTACTGGAGTATTTTTATGACCGAACAGCCCTATTGGTATTTAACGAAGACCAAAATGACATTTTTGGAATGGATATCTTATATCAAACGGGATTGTCGCAACTGGGAGGAACAATAAAATACAATGGGTTAATATCTGGAATAAGGTGGCAATCGTCTGAAAACCCGGGTGTTAGGGGGTACGGATACACGTACGACCAACACAACCGATTTAAAAGTGCCAATTATGGTGACTATGACAAAGGGATTTGGACGGTAAACAACCATTATACCGTCAACAACATCAACTACGACGCCAATGGCAATATTCAGTCGCTAAAGCGTATGGGAGTAACAGGCTTTAACGGACAAGACCCTGTTTATGGAACAATTGACGACTTGGCCTATACCTACAGTTACAAATCCAATCAACTGTCCAATGTGGAAGACCTTTCCGGATTTGCCAGCACCATCATTCGTAACTTTAACAACAACTCCATACTTCAGCTTGAATACACCTACGATGCCAATGGCAACCTTAAAAAAGACCTGAACAAGGAAATCACCAATATCGAATACAATATTTTTAACAAGCCCTGCGAGGTTGATTTTTCTGATGGGCGCAAGCTCGTTTTTACATACAACTCCGCCGGAGCAAAACTGAGTTACGCGGTTTATAGCAATACTCCTGCTTTGTTAAAACAAATTGACTATGTAGCAAATTTTGTGTACGAGGATGGTACATTAAAATACGCATTAACCGAAGAGGGTAAAATGGATTATGATGCCAACACCGGCAAGTTTGAAGCAAAGTTCTTCTTCAAAGACCACCTAGGCAACATAAGAGAAGTATTTAAAAAAGGTATTGACGATAAAGTGGAAGTACTCGAAGAGCATCACTACTACCCCTTTGGCATGCTAATGTCCGGAATTGATTATACCAGTGGCACACCCAGTCCTTATCTGTATCAAGGGAAAGAGTTCATGTCCGATTTCGGATTTAACCTCTTGGATTTTGATGCACGTATGTTCGACAACCAATTGGGCAGGTGGCATGCCATCGATCCCGTAATGCAGTTTGCCAGCCCATATGTAGGCATGGGGAATAATCCGGTATCGCTGACCGATCCTGATGGGATGTCCGTACCAGATGGGGACGTACCACCTGGATGGATACCAAGTTGCGATGAAGTCGAGATTATTGGATACCTGGATCACGAAGGGGGTATTCCATTCATTGGCTATGGGTTTGATTATTATAGTGGTGGCGCATACAATTCTAATAATTGGTGGAATAATCAGTCTCATGGTGGTGGAGGTGGTAATGGACAAGGGTTCGGTAACAATGGTATAGGTAATGGTACAAATACCAATTCTAGTTCATCAATCCCTATTCCTCCTAAAACACCAGAGCAAATGGCACAGGATGCTATTAATGATCAGAGTGCTCAAATAGGAAATTTGATTGAAGATGCCTCGTCAAGTGGGGATGGGTTTAACGGAAACTCTGCCACAGGTTTACCAGAATGGACTTCAAAGACGAATACAGGAATCGGGGCATTTACTACTGCTAATGGTGTAAAAACTGAATTAATCGAATTTGCAGGAAAATCAGCTTCATTAGGCAAGACAGGTGCTCAGTATCTTAAATATGCTAAGGGTTTGGGATATGTCGGCGCTGGATTATCTACAACTTATACAGTTGCTAATGCAGGAACATATTATTATAATGGTGGAACTGATTGGCAAGTAGGAACTAAAGCAACACTTGATGTAATTATGACTGGAGTTGGCTTTCTTGGTCCAATTGGATTTGGTATTAGCGCAACTTATTTTATTGTAGATGCCGCTGGTGGCTTT
Organism: Bacteroidales bacterium; assembly: GCA_963676875.1. Taxonomy (GTDB): domain Bacteria; phylum Bacteroidota; class Bacteroidia; order Bacteroidales; family F082; genus UBA6244. The sequence goes on along the minus strand of OY781436.1, from coordinate 3,448,115 downwards.
GGTGATTTTGGTGAAATAAAACCGTAGACAATATGAAATATATCGAATATTTATACTTTAAGTATTATAGCTTTCAAGTAAGAATGGGAAATAAAGATGTTGCCCCATTTAGTTCAATGCTTATCATTGCTTTTTCCTTTATGCTGTATTATTTCAGTATTATTTTCTTGTCACTATTATTCATACCGAAAGGTATTTTGAATATGAAACCATTAACGTATGTGTCAGTTGTTTTGTTTTTTACGCTCATAATATGGTTTTATATGTTATTGGTAAGTAAAGGAAAGTACAAGGAAATATTAAAAAGAAATGAAGGGTATAAGGGTAAGAAAAGACTTGGAGCAGTTTTATTTCCTTTAATAGCTTTCTTGTTATTTAATCTTGGGTGGATATTAAAAATGCTGCAAAATCAAGGACGATTTTAAATAGTATAAAAGCCCGGCAAGTCCGGGCTTTTTTTATATCATTAGGCTTTGTAATTTACTTTTGGCAAAGAATGCGTCAAGCATTGCATACACATGGCTTTTATCCTCAGGCGTAAGCTTTTCAATGTTCTGCATCCTTTTTAAAGTCTCGTCATTTATATTTTGGTATTCTGCATCTTTTACCAAATAATCTATAGTAACATTTAAAGCCTCTGCAATTTTAGCAGCGGTATCAATAGAAGGTTTTATTTCATTCCTTTCATACTTCCCGATAATATCACCAGAAGTACCAACAGCTTTACCCAAATCATTTTGGGTCATTTTTTTCTGTTTTCTTGCGTATGTTATTCTCTCTCCAAACGTCATTATAAGTCAGTTTTATGAGCTAAAAATTAAACTTTTAGCAAAAATAAGTGAATAAAATGTCATAAACAATTTATTTAATACTTGTTTGAATCAGAATGATTAGTTAGTTTTGTGAATGATTTATCGGAAAATAAATTTTCAAAAAACTTACTAAAATGGAAATCCAAGAAATAAAGCAGCGTTTAAGCATCGAAACAGTTCTAAAACATTACGGCTTACAAGCCAACCCAAACAATATGCTTAAATGCCCTTTCCATGAAGAAAAAGAACCGAGCTTAAAAATATACCCGAATACAAATACATTTAACTGCTTTGGTTGCAAAGCCAATGGCGATGCAATAGAGTTTATTCAATTAAAAGAAAAATGTAATAAACACGAGGCTTTGAAGAAAGCAACAGCAATGATAAACCCAACCGAAATAAAACTACAACCAACTAAACCAAAAGAAGAACCAACGAGCCGAGAAGAAAAGATACAACTACTTACAAAACTCTTTGGTTACTTCCGTGGAGCAATCAACAACAGCAAACCATCAAGAAATTACATTACACAAATCAGGCGTTTAGAATTGTTTTTAGAAATAGGCTACAACTCAGCACAGTTCCATCATGGGCAAAGACGAGATGAAGAATTAATAAATGAATGTGTAAAATATGGAATGCTTACGCCAACCCAGAGCAAAACAAAGGCTGGAAACTCAACAGGGTATTATGTTTTTGGTAAAAACTGTATTGTGTTCCCATTAAAAGATAAACAGCAAAATATTACAGGGCTATACTTCCGCAGCATCGAGGAGAAAACAGAAAACAAACACTACTACTTAAAAGACCGTGAAGGACTTTATCCAGGATACCCGAAACAGGAAACAATCCGATTAATATTGACCGAAGCAATCATAGATGCAGCAACACTTTTACAGTTACCGTTTATTGTAGAGAAATATGAAGTGTTAAGCTGCTACGGGACAAACGGTTTTACTGCAGAACACAAAGCAGCAATTAAAGAACTGGCAAACCTGCAGGAAATAATAATCTTTTTTGATGGCGATAAGACAGGAATAACAGCAGCAGAAAAACTGGCAAAAGAAATAAAAGGGTTGCTGAGCGGAGTCGAAGTAACCATTAAAATAGTAAACACGCCCGAAGGCGAAGACGTGAACAGCTTATCAATCGGACATGAAAGCGAAATATTTACCCACCTTTTAGAAACTGCAACACCTTTATTTTTATCTGAAATTTTAACTGAAGAATCCGAACCAGTACCAGAACCCAAGCCAACAAAAACAAAACTAATCACAAACAATCCCGAACAACTTATTTACGAAACATCGGAACTGAAAATTACCATTTGGGGCGGAATAGAAAAAGAAAATTTAAGCCGATTAAAAATAAGTATGCACATAAAATCCAAAGCCAACAAATACAAGAGTTTTAGAGACGATGTAAACTTGTACAGCCACGGCAACACACAGAAACTAATACAGAATATTAGCGAGACTTTAGAAGTAAGTACAACCCCCATAATAAAAACCATAACAGAACTAACCGAAGAACTGGAAGCCTACCGACTTGAAGAACGTACAGCAATGGCACGAGCTTTAAAGCCGAAACTTTACGAAATGTCTGAGGAAGAAAAACAAGAAGCCCAAAGCTTCCTAAAAGCAAAAGGACTTGGCAAACGAACTTTAGAACTGATACAGCAAGGCGGATTAATAGGCGAAGAAAAGAACGGTTTATTATTATACTTCCTTTACTCATCAAGGCTGATGGACGAGCCATTGCACGCAATCATCTTTGGGAAAAGCGGAAGCGGTAAAACCTATTTGCAAACCAAGATAAGCGAATGTTTACCCGAGGAAAGCGTAAGAACTATAACCAGTTTAACCGAAAATACACTTTACTACTCTGCTAAAGACTTTTGGAAACACAAGGTTTTATTAATCGAAGATTTAGAAGGTGTTTACAATGCCTTTTTACCCTTGCGTGAGTTTATGAGCAAGCAAAGTATTACCAAACTCACAACCGACAAGGATGCCAAAGGCAACAATGTACAAAAGCTTTTAACTGTGGAAGGTCCAATATGTGTAAGTGGTGCAACTACACAAGGCGGTATTTATGAAGATAATGCAAACCGCAGCTTCTTGCTTCACATTGATGAAAGCAGTAACCACTTAAACCAGGTTATGGAATACCAACGGAAAATACAGGCAGGAACAGTAAACGAGAATCAACAGCAATCAGCCAAACAATTACTAAAGAACTCTCAAAGGCTTCTAAGAAAAGTAAGGGTAATTAATCCATATGCAACAGATTTAAGAATCCCCGATTGTGTATTTAAGAAGCTCCGAACCAATATGCATTACTTAAAGCTTATTGAAATAATCACTTTTTACAATCAGTATCAAAGGAAGTGGCGGCGAGTCGCCGCAGACAATAACAATAGCAATGAGTATTATATTGAGACCAGCATAGAGGATATAGAACTGGCGAACTGGTTGGTAAAAGATAATTTGCTCCGCAAATCGGATGAACTGAACGAAGATACACGCTACTTTTTTGAAAGCTTGAAAGAACTGGCAGCAGAGAAACCAAAAGAAACCCAAAGCTTTTACGCCAAAGAAATACGGCAGCACTTTAGAATGAATCCCATGAAAGTAAACCACTACTTGCATCAACTGGAAGCAAGAGGCTATATAAACCGAATCGGAGGCAACCGCAAAACTGGATATGAATACGAGGTTACAGCGTGGGAAGAATACAAGCTTTTAAAATCCAATATTGATGTTCTGGACGAGATAATCCAAAATATAAGGGCTAAGTATAACGGTAAATCCAAAACTGAAATTAAGTATAACACAAGTGTATCAGAAGTATAACAGGGTCAGGTGTCCACTTTAAAATGCAAAATACCAATTACTTACGAGTAAGTATAACAGTATAACAAGTATAACAGCCCAAGAGCAAGAGGGGGTAAAAATGCAAAAGGGTCATAGCTAAAAACAAAAAGTATCATGAATGTAGAATTTACAAGACTTACAGAAGGTTTTAGGGAATGGTTAAGCATCGTAGGTTATAGCAATGACACTGTAGCAAGTCAACCCAGAGTTATTGAGAAATACTTTGCGTTTATGCTAAAAAACAAAATCAAGAACCTGGATAAAATAAAACTAACAGATACTCGAAATTGGTACGAATCCGAAAAACTAAGAAAGTCAAAGCAAACGGGAGAACTTTTAAAGAACTCCACATTAAACGGAATAATCAGAAGCTTAAAGCTGTTCAGTCAATATTTAGATGAAACAAGCCAAGGAACATTAACCATTGATTTACCATACGAACCAAAAGAAATATCACACCGAGAAATACTGACCAAAGAAGAAATGCAAGCCATTTATAATGCAGCAGACGAAACAATACTTGGTTTAAGAGATAGGGCAATTTTAAGCATTTATTATGGCTGTGGTTTACGAAGTAAAGAAGGTCTGTTTTTAGAGTTAAGCGATATTATTTTAGATAGAAAACTGGTGTACGTAAGAAAAGGCAAGCAATATCGGGAACGCTATGTTCCGTTTGTACAAAACCAAATGACAGACTTTAAACTTTACCTGAAGGAATGCCGACCAGAACTAACTACAGAAAATACCAAAAACTGGTTTTTGCTCAATAATAAAGGCAATCAAACCGACTCTTCATTTTTACTGAAACGGATTAAGGAATTGGCGAAGCTTGCAGAAATACAAAAGAATATAGGCTTACACACTTTGCGCCACTCCATCGCTACACACCTTTTGCAATCAGGAATGAAAATAGAATCTATCTCACAGTTTTTAGGTCATAAGAATATCGACAGCACTCAGCGATATACCCATTTAGCAAATAAAGAAGATGGAATTTAATGAAACCGCTTGCGGTTCGCGAAAACAATAAAAATCAATTATGAATTTTGAGCAATACCTATTATATAAAAACTACCAACCTTCCAGTATTGCAGGTATAGAGCGTTATGTAAGGCGTTTTTTTAAATGGTTGGAGAATGAAAATATAGAACCTGCAGAAATAACTTACAGCGATTTATTAAGCTTAGTAAAACACTTTAGGAAACTTGATTATAGCATCCACAATATAAACTGCCATTTAATGGGTGTGCAACATTATTTTGAATGGATGATTACAAAAGGAGAGCTAAGCCATAATCCAGCAATAAACCTAAGGGTTAAAGGAACTAAAGAGCAGTTACCAAATGATTTACTGACCAAAAAGCAAATAGAACAAGTCTTTGAAAACTACCAAGCCAAAACGCTAGTACAGAAGCGAAATAAGCTAATGATAGGTTTTACAGTTTATCAGGCTTTGGTAAGAGAAGAACTGCATCAACTTGAACCAACGGACATTAATTTACAAAAGGGCATTGTTAGAATACGAAAAACAGTAAGATTACAAGAAAGAATATTAAAGCTTGCAGCTTGTCAGATACTGCCATTACAGGAATATATAAAAGAAATCCGACCAGAATTATTAAAGCTCAAAAAGAAGCAAACGAAGAATTACAAAACCGATAAACTACTAATAACAACTGGCGACAGTCAACACCTTAAAGAAGCAGTCAGGGAGCTATTAAGCATTTTAAGAAAACAGAATCCATTTTTTAAAGACTTTGTCCAGGTTCGAAGCAGTGTAATAAGCCAATGGATAAAAGAAAGAAATATCCGTGAAGTTCAATATATGTCAGGTCATAAAAGTATTTACTCGACACAAAGATATATCCGTGCAAATCTTGATGAACTTAAAGAACAACTTGGAAACTTTCATCCACTAAAATAACACACAAGCCAACACGCCCCACAGGTCAAAAAATCCCCGCTTCTCGTACCTCTAAGCTTGCACGGTCTTTTTTGCCCTTCCCCTACGCCGACCCTTCTGTAATTTTTTCCGTCATGCTTTTTGTCCGTCCCACAAACGGCACATTGCTTTTTTGTTTTAAATGAAATAGATTTTTAAGCGGTTAAAACAAAAAATCAAAGAGCCGTGCCAACGCTGCAAACAAAAAGACACGCCAGAAAAAATTACCCAAAGCTAAGTTACATAATACGAGTTATAGGAGCAGCCGCTCGAAAAATCCCCCCACAGACCAAAGCTGTCAGCTATAACAAGTATTATGTAAAATAGCCGCATGTCCAACGCTCCCCGACCCACGCCAACGCTGACAAACAGCATATTGCTTTTAGCTTTTGATTAGTTGATTTTTAAAGGTAAAAGCTAAAATCAAAAAGCTGTTTGCCGCCCTGAAAGCGGTAACAAGAGCCGCCGAAAAAGGCGGCACTTGTTGAAGTGTCTATCCACCAAAACCCCGACCACCACCCCTAAGGCTGCTATTGAAACGAGAATAACCCAAAAACTTCAATACTAAATCTGAAACTCTCTGCAAGGGTTATTTCCCGTTCCAACAGCACATCATCATCACCATGATTATTGAAACTTTTTCTTTTAAATGAAAAAAACAATAACTGAAATCTTCAATTAAAAGAAAAAATGGTAGTTTTGTCGGAGAAGTAAAAGACGTTCTTTAAGAAACTGATTTGTAGGAAGTCTGGCAAAGTTGAAAGGCTTGATTTTAGTGAAGTTGGTGCGGATGTTGCCTCAAACGGAGGGGGTAAAAATGTGCCTGGTGGAGAATGGGACAAAATGGGTGAAGGTAGTGTACCTTATACTGGAGATGCGTGGTTTGGAACTAATTTTATTGGTCCTGGTCCAGATGTTAATCCATATACTTTACCATTACGACCAGTTGATGCTGTTGATAAAGCAGCACAAAGACATGACTACTATTATTGGAAAGAAGGTGCTTCTGGCATAAGAGGTGCTGTTTTTGATAGAAGTGTGGCATATGCAGATATGATTTTAGTAGTTGATGCCTATAGTATAATGCAAAATTATAGAGTGGGAGGAATGGATGACGTTACAGGGTTACCTATCTCAGAGCGGACATATAATATTGCACAAGGAGTTTATTATTCGTTTTTGCCTTTAGCTATAAATAAAATCAGACCTTAATCATGTTAATTATGAAAAATATAAATTTGTTAATTACATTTTTGCTAATGGGTATAATGACTGGTTGTAGTGGGCAATCAAGAACAAAAGACGTACTTGGGCTATTTGATATTTCTCCTAATAATGAAATAGTATTTTCATTTATGAAAAATGGGGAGTCTTCCATATATGCTTTAAATAGTGTTAATGGGAACTTAAGAAAAATAATTAGTTCAACACAAAATAAAAACTATTACAATCCAAGATATTCCCCAGATGGAGGCAAAATTGTTTTCGTCGCCAATAGTAAGGACGGGATAAGTAGTATTTTGTGTCTTGCTAATGCTGATGGCACAGAAATAGATGCACTTACAGACAATAGCGGAATTATTACAGAAGCTACTTTTTCGTTAGATGGTAAATTGATTTATTTTTGCAAAGCCAATACTTACGATAAGTATTCTACGATTGGAAGAAAAGATGCACATGATTTTGATATTTATTCCCTTCGATTGGAAGATAAAAATATCACAAAAACAACAAATATTAAGTCATATGGGCTGAGTAATATTTCGGACGTAGATAGCGGATACATTCTGGCTCATATTGAGGCTGGACCTGATGGTGGGATGTGTTTGCTATCGAAGGACGGAGCGACAAAACCTTTTATAATAGTTCCAGAAAATAATCCAAGAAAAGATGCTAGTTTATATTATACACCTATTTATTCAGACAATTTAAAAATAATTGGTTTTACAGCACCTTATGAGTTATATGTAATGAGGTTAAATGATAAAGTTGCGAAACTTGTTTTGTCAAATAAAGGAAGTAATGATTTAAGTAATATTGTTTTTTATAAAAACCAACCCAAAATTCTTTTTTCAAAAGTAGGAAGTTCAAATTTGTATACAATAAATATTGATGGAACAAACGTTAAAACTATACCAATCAATATAAAATAATAAAAAAAGCCCGATTGCTCGGGCTTTTTTTATGCTTTAAAATTTAGCTTTCCATCCAAAAGGTCTTTCATCCATTTTTTGGTCAGCATAGAATTAATAATAACAATCAGTGCGTATTCTTCATCTTCATCGAGTTGGCTAAATATGCAGGTGTCGAACTATTTTACCTTTAAGATCACTAAAACGGATAGAGTATATGATCCCACTAGATATCCTTCCAACATCCAAAACAAGTAAGTGTCAAGCACAAACAAGCTCGATTAGTCGAAATACGCGATGAATTGGTATATTTATCTTATTTTTGCCACTTGATTACAATACAAGTTTTGGTTGAATATGCACATTAAAGTTTTGCAGGGATTTTATATCCGATATTTTTCTGTTGAAGAAGCAGCTAAAAAAAATCGCTTTTAATATGAGAACAAATGAAGCCCGGTTTTTAAGGATCGTACTGAATATTGTTGTTCTTGTGATTGGCCATACAGTCGTCGGTCAGAGCGAATCAAATATTTGGTATTTTGGCGACCACGCAGGATTGGACTTTAGCGACAGGGAAAATCCAATTGTTTTAACACACAAAAGTTTCTTCCAACATGAAGGATGTGCAACAATATCGGATTGCGAGGGGAAATTGCTATTCTCGACAAATGGAGTGGCAATTTGGGACAAGAATAATGACACCATGGCCAATGGCAATGATTTGGGAGGAAACAACTCAACTACTCAATCTTCTCTAATAGTACGACTACCTGGTTCAAATCATGAATATTTTGTATTCACAATAGACGATATTGAACTATCAAAGGATTTAAGATATTCAATTGTTGACATGTCGTTAAACAACGGATTAGGGAGTGTGACGCAAAATAAAAATGTTTTTGTCCACTCTCCCGTAGCAGAGAAACTTGTTGCCGTGGGACATCAGAATGGGAAAGACATTTGGATTATTACGCATGAATGGGAAAGTGATGCTTTCTTGTCATATCTGCTCACGGAAACAGGTTTGGCAGCTTCACCAATTGTCAGTAATACAGGAACGATACATACCGGAGGAAATTGGCATAATCTAACGAACGGTTGTGGGTATTTAAAAGCTTCGCCAAAACAGAACAAAATTGCATTGGCCATCAGAGATTTGTATTGCGAAATGTTCGATTTTGACAACACCACCGGTATAGTTTCAAACCCAATTACATTTGACATCGGACCCATGAATTATGGGCTTGAATTCTCACCAGATGGATCGATATTGTATACCTCCGATGCTCGATCTGGCATAGGAAACATCTATCAATATGATTTAAGTGGTACTCCAAGTTCCATTTTAAATTCAAAAACTCTCATAGGGACATCAGGGAATCAAAATGGAGCCTTGCAATTGGCACCGAACGGAAAAATTTACATTGCCCAAACATACAAGGAACATCTAAGCACAATTAACAAACCCAATATTTTAGGGTTAGGTTGCGAATTTGACAGTGCCGGCATTTCCATTTCTCCTAACATATCCCACATGGGTCTACCAAATTTTATTATCGCTCATGATGTATTGCCTAAGTTAGATTTGGGAAACGATACAACTTTGTGTGCCGGAAGCTCGTTGGTTTTAGATGCTACAACTACCAATACTACCTATTTATGGTCAGATGGTTCAGAGCTACCAACCTTAGAAATTTTGGAAAGCGGTGTTTTCTGGGTCAAACAAACAAATAATTTTTGTAGTGTTATAACAGACACTATCGAAGTAAACTTTACTCAAAAACCAATTGTACATCTTGGCAACGATACAACAATCTGCGTAAACGACACCTTATCATTAGAATTGTCACTGGATGATGTAACATATTTGTGGTCAGATTTTTCCTTCGATAATTTCTGTTTGGTAACAAAGCCTGGCATATATTGGGTTGAAGTCAATAATTCGTGTGGGATGGTAACAGATGAAATCGTAGTTCAGTTTGAAAAATGCGGATGTGAGGTGTACTTTCCGACTGCTTTTTCACCGGATGGCGATTTGCTAAATGATATCTTTCTGCCTATAGCAGATTGCAATTTTACCCTGTACGATTTTACTATTTTTGATAGGTGGGGTCAGAAAATTTTTGAAACGAAAAATCCTATGGTGGGATGGAATGGAAATTTTGGCAACAACAAGGCTCCATGCGGAGTGTATATTTATCGCCTCAACTACAAGAGTTTTGACTCTGAAGTGAAAATAACAACAGGAAGTGTGACCCTGATCAGGTAAGTTTTACTTATTTGCAAATACTATCCGCATATTTTAGGCATCCGGAAAACTGAATTGGAATTTGCCACTGTGGCTTTTAAGTATATTATACATATTTGTATTATGTATTTATATATTTATTAACTTATTATTTTATATTTTTCATTTTTCTTTACATTATTCAATGTACCAATCATTTTGTTCTTGTCTGCATTTGCGTATATATCTTTTATTTTTTTTAGCCTATTTTCAAATTAGTATTTTGTTATTTATTTCATAAGGAATTTCCGGAAATACGGGAATATAAGCAAAGTTCAACAGAAATCGTTAGCAATATACAACATTGACATTCTGCATTATACAATTGCTACCATTTATCTATTTCATTTTACCTTTGTGGTGACAACAAATCAAAATTACAAGGATGTTTGTTAATAAATATGTTAAGTTCCACAAAGTAAGAGCTCTTTCACTAAATGAAATCCTAGTGGTGCTCGTAATAATCGGGATTTTGGTTTTACTTGCTTTGCCAAGACTTATGCCATTGATCTCCAGGGCAAAGGCAACAGAGGCTAAATTGCAATTAAATCACGTTTATACATTGGAGAAGAGTTTTTTTTACATGAATTCCAAATACAGCGATGATTTTGATCAAATAGGCTTTGAACAGGAAAAGCTGATTTCTGATGATGGTAACGCAAACTATCTAATAGAAATCGTGGAGGCTGATATGTTGGGATTCAAAGCTACTGCTACATCCGTAGTAGATTTTGATGGTGACGGAATCTACAACGTTTGGCAAATAGATCAGGAAAAAAAATTAGTTGAAATAGCGAAAGATTAGAAACTACTATGGCATATGTAATTAGTGTTGTTGTCGTTATGTTTTTCCTATTTAATTTTTATCAGGATTTGGTTAGCAGAAGTATCTACCTAATCAACCTGCCACTTGCAGCCCTCTTGTTGATATCGTATGCATGGATAACACACTCTTTCGTTTCAGATACAGTTTACTTTTTGATCAACATCGCCATTATCACGATTCAGGTGCTTGGCGCATGGGGATTCATCAGAATTTTCCAAAACAAAAAGCAGGGGGGCTTTTCCAATCACATAGCATTTGCGGATATTTATTTTTTGTTTCTCCCCACCATTATTTTTTCACCTCTTCAACTAATAATTTTCGAGTTAGTAATTTTTATCACTAGTCTTATCATTTCCGCTTTTATTTTTTTATTAGTAAAAGTACCAAAGCCTGTAACGGTACCTCTTGCTGGAAATATTAGTTTAGGTCTCGCTTTGGTTGTAGTACTTGAGACTTTTTCCCATTGTGCGATAAGAGAATTCTTTTTAACCTATTAATTTTACAACGAAACTTGCTCATTCATGGACTATATTGAATTGAATATCGCTCAGTTACAGATAGTTTCAGCAAAACAAGCTTGGGAGTATAATATTATCCCAAAAGCTCTAGATAACCAACACATCGAACTTTATAGTGTTGAGCACACAGAAAACTGGAGCAGGATTGAGGAGCTTGAATTGATTTTTGGAAAAAAAGTTATTCTTACCCCAGTTAGCGAAGAGAAACTTATTAATACCCTCAAAAAGTATTATTACCACAACAACATAAAAAAGGGAACCATAATAGAGAAATCATCTTCCACCGATTTTGTTGAAACGTTAATCGAGGAAGCCTTAAACCTGGGGTCAAGTGATATTCATATAGAGCCAGAAGAAAACTCTGGCAGAGTACGTTATCGGGTAGATGGCAAATTGGTGGAAAGGTTCTCACTTAAATCGGCAAACTATCAAGGGATTGTTAATAAAATTAAAATACGGGCAAAGCTTGACATCACCGAAAAACGATTGCCACAAGATGGAAGAATGTCGTTTAAGAAGGATGGCGTTGAATTTGACATCAGAATGTCCGTTCTCCCCACCCTGTATGGTGAGAAAATTGTCCTCCGTTTGTTAGGTTCAGGACAGGAGAACCTTACCATTTATCAAATTGGCTTTTCAAGAAATCAGCAAAAAGAATATTTAAAAGCAATTTCAAAAATCAGCGGGATAGTACTTATAAGTGGGCCAACAGGCTCAGGCAAAACTACGACCCTCTACACCACATTAAAACACCTAAACACACCTCAATATAACATTCTTACAATTGAAGATCCTGTAGAATATACCATTGAAGGAATAAACCAAGTGCAGTTAAAAGAAGCCATTGGGTTAGACTTTAACAAGGCACTCAGAACCTTTCTCAGGCAAGACCCTGATATTATTATGCTGGGCGAGATTCGTGATGTTGATACTGCAAAAATGGCTATCCGATCAGCTTTGACTGGTCATTTGGTTCTTTCGACAGTCCACACAAATTCTGCTTGGGGTACGGTTTCAAGATTAAAAGATATGGGAATTCCAGACTATCTACTTGCAGACACACTTAACATATGTGCAGCGCAAAGATTAGTAAGACTTCTTTGCGATGAATGCAAAGAACCCGCATCTCCAAATGCACCTTTATTGCCTGCAAGGTTTAGTCAGCGAATAAAAAAAGATTCCACTACCTATAAATCTACCGGGTGCCCTGCATGCCAATATACAGGTTTTAAAGGAAGAAAAGCGCTATTCGAAATAATTGTAATTGATGAGGACTTTCGCAATTTAATAAAAAATGGTGATGATGGATTATTGGAATTAAAAATTGAAAAACAAATTGAAAATCTTGGCGATGCAGCCTTCAACCTTTACAACGAGGGATATACATCTCTTGAAGAAATACTACCCATCCTTTTAAGCAATGAATAAAATGAACAGTAATAAAATAAGCATGTTGGTATTAATCCTAATTAATCTATGCTTTTCTACCGCATTGTTTGGTCAAAACAGAAGTAACTCAAAAAACAATACATTCGATTCCATTGCAGAATTTATACCTGAACTAGATCAACCAGTTGACATAAGTGTTAACCATTTACCTATTCAAGAGCTTATCCGTTCAATCGCAATCGCAAATAGAATTAACGTTGTAATTGATCAATCTCTTAATTTATTTATAACATACAACTTCGTGGACGTCCCTGCAAAGGATGTATTTTCGTATTTATGCGATACGTATGAATTAGATGTTTTATTGAATGGCAAGATAATATCCTTTGTACCAGCAAGGCAAATTGATTCTGAAAAAGCAATTAGAGAGATTGACATCCGATACGACACCACTTCTGCTTTATTAACCATGAACTTAAGAAATGATAGCTTGGAAAGTATTGCAAGTATTGTGACATCTCTTACAGGCACCAATGTTCTTGTTATGCCCGAAAGCAGGAGAAAGACTGTTAGTCTTTACATTGAATCAGTAAAAATCGAAGATGCCTTGTCCATGCTAGCCTACACTAATAATCTACAACTTGAAAAAGAAAATGGTTCTTATATTTTAGGCATAACAGAAAATATTGCATCCAACAATAAAAATGGAGTTAAGAAAGGAACTCAGGGATTGATGAATGTTGAGGTTATTGGTACAGACAAATTAAAAATAAACGCAATGGATGCTCCAATATCTGAACTTGTTAAACAGGTTTCAAAACAATGTGGGGTTGAGTATTTTATTTATTCTGAACTTAAAGGAAACGCCTATTTATATTTGGATGGTGCATCATATGAGGAGTTTCTTCAGGCGCTGTTCAATACGACCTTATACACCTATAAAATTGACGATGGGGTTTGGTTAATTGGGGAGAGACAGGCAGAGGGTCTTCGCGATACCAGAATCTATCAGCTTAGGTATAGATCGATTAAAGATGTTAGCGAAGCCATACCAAAAGGTCTTATATCAGACGTGTCAGTATTTGAATTTACTGATCTGAATAGCTTAATTATAAGTGGATCAAAACCTGCCATCAATGAGGTCATTAGTTTTATTCAGAAAATTGACAAAACTGTACCGTTAATTTCTATTGATGTCATTATTATTGACAATCGCACAGGATATGAAGTTTCTACTGGCATCACCGCTGGTTTAGCAAAAGAACCTGTAGCAACATCAGGACAAGTATTCTCGGGTATTGACGCAACATTCGGATCAGAGTCCATTAATAAACTTATCAACAGCTTTAATGGTTTTGGATCTGTAAACCTTGGTACTGTATCTCCAAATTTTTACGTGTCACTAAAGTTTATGGAACAGCAAGGAATAATTAAAGTAAGATCAACGCCAAAGCTATCTACCCTAAACGGGCATGAAGCAAATATTGTAATTGGCGAAACCGAGTACTATGTGCAAGAAAACACCGATTTTATCATTAATCAAAGTACTTCCCAGAAAACAACAAAACAATACAAGGACGTTACTGCAGAGTTTTCTTTAAAAATAACACCTTACGTGTCGGGTGATGAACAGATTACATTAGAGGTTACTGTAAAACAATCGACTTTTACGACTAGGATATCACCAGATGCTCCACCAGGACAATTATCGAGAGATTTTCGTTCAATGGTAAGAGTTAAAAACAACGAAATGATCTTACTTGGAGGGCTTGAAGTGAGTTCCTTGAGTGAAACCAGTAGTGGACTTCCTTGGATAAGCAGGGTACCTATAATTAAATGGCTATTCTCCTCACGCGATAAAAATACAGAGAACAATAAGCTTAATATCTTTATCAAACCCACTGTTGTATATTAATCAAGAGTTATGCTTTTAGATAATAAGATAATGCTAAAGATTTTAAATCGCAAACAAGCCTTTATAGAAATCAACCTGACAGATAAATCACTACATATCAGCTATATTGTCGTATGTAATCGAAAAGGCAGCTTGATTGTAACAGGGAAAGAAAAAGGTATCCGTTCCTTTAGCGAGTTACATTCAATACTTCCAAAAAATATTCCAGCTTATTACATTTTCACTGGAAGCGGAATCTTATTTAGGATATTGAAAAACCCTGACAACCTTGATACCCCGATGTTAATTGGGTCTTGCTTCAACAGTATTGATTTAAACACGGTTTACTATTCCACCAAAAATGAAGGTGATAATCTTTTTTTAAGTCTAATAAGAAAAGAAAAGCTTATTGAACTATTAAACGAACTTGAGAAGCACAACCTCTTCCCAACCTCTATACACTTTGGCCAAACGAATATTTCCCTATTAGGCAAGTACTTTGAGCAGAATAATTTTAAAATTGAGACTGGCGGGCTGATTTTCAATTTTCAGAACAACCAACTAAATGCTATCACCAAAGTCGAAACTAAGGATCCCAAATACTATGAGATAGGAGACGAGCATATTGAATCTGATCATATTATTGTTTTTTGTACGGCTTTAGGTTATTTAAGTTTTAATAACGACGTACAATACAGCAATGATGCCCTTACATTAAATCAGGACCTCAGAAGCGATTTTTTATTTAAACGATTATTTAGAGTAAGTTGGATAATAGCGGTTAGTATTTTCTTTACGACTCTCCTAATCAACTTTTTCTTATTTAACGTTCTGAATGATCGAAATGGTGAACTCCATGCGAAAATAAATCAATTCGAAGTAGGAAGGGAAATGAAAAAACAAAAAGCGATACAAACCAAGGAAGAAATAGAAACGCTTTCTGAATTTGGGTTCTTAAATGAATTTGAATACACTCGTTATGTAGATGAGTTATCGAACTCACTACCAGAGGAGATGTCTTTCAATGAATTAACGATAAATTCCCTGATTGACAAAAAGACCAGCAAAAGAATATTCTTTAATATCGGGCAGATTTCAGTTGATGCAAAAAATCAAAAAAAATCAGGAATTGATATTTATCGGGAGGCAATTAATAATATGGCATGGGTAAGATCTACCAATTTGAAGTCAGTCAGTAGAAGAGGCAGGGATTTAAGCTATTATTTTGTGATGGAAATTGATATTTTACACTAATATAATTTTAAAACAAAAACATGTCAGGTGTTAATACTAAATCGTCCAGATTTCGTTTCTTCGTTTTGCTGCTGGCAATATTGGTTTCAAGCCTTTTAATTTATCAAATCGCGCTAAAAGTTACCATTAACCTGATGAGTGAGAATTATGATTTAGCTAACAAACTGGAGACCTTGACAGCTTGTGTGAATGCATCAAATTCTTTGGAACAAGATTCCTTTAAAAGGTACTTTCTCACGTCTGATAGTAGTCAATTCTTTAAAAGCAATCTCTTTAGTGAGATCGAAAAAATTACAGCCTCAAACAACGTTGAAATAGTAAATTACTATTCGATGAATGAACATAAAATGGCTATTGGATCAATAAAAACCCAAAAAGCCGAACTATCTGGCGATTATATCTCATTATTGAATTCCTTGCAATCTATTGAAAATTTAGAATTAAGATACAAACTGAATTCAATCAGGTTTTATACACTTAAAAGTATAAAAACGAAACGTAGTGAACTTGTTTTGGAACTCTATTTCCAGATTCTTGTTAAAAACTAAAAGCGATGAAAAATACTCATTTTAAAGTTCTTATAATTGTGGTTATGGCGGCTTGGCTATTTGGTTGCACTGATATTATTGAGCCGAATATTAGTGGTGAACATGTTAAACTGCTTGCTCCTACAGATAGTCTTACAACAATTTATTCGTCAATAGCATTATGGTGGGATCCTATAAAAAATGCTAACTCATATTCTGTACAAATTGTTTCTCCAAGCTTTGACTTTATTGAGAGACTCATGATGGATACAATTACTGAGACAAACCAAGTAGTAGTTTCACTCTTCCCCGGACAGTATCAATGGCGAGTGAAAGCTATCAACTACTCCTATGAAACAGAGTACACTACAAGTACATTTTTTATAGATTCTACATTAGATTTAAGTCAACAGAAAGTTGTATTGACATCACCAATAGATGCCGACACAAATAATAATGTTTATATAGAACTAAGATGGGATTTCCTATACAATGCAAATAAATATGTTGTAGTTGCTGAAAATCAAGATGGAATTATCGCAAGTGATACCCTGATGACAAACAGATACTTTCTTACTCTTTACATAGATGGTGAGTATAGTTGGAAAGTGAAAGGGGTAAATAACTATTCCGAAACCATTTACTTTCGGAGGGGTTTCTTTCGATACACACATATTCCAAATGCCCCTACGCTAGTTTTACCAGTCAATCTATCTAATTTCTCTTCTGATGAAACTATTGAGTTTTCATGGACACGAGACCAGCTTACCGTACCTTCTATTCAGGACAGTATTTTCATCTCTAACGACTCTATTTTTTCAGATTGCGTTGTGAAAGCGTCACTTGATTTTCCTCAGTTTGAAGATGTTCTTGAGGTGGGAACATACTACTGGAAAGTAAAATCAATAGATAAGGCTGGAAACGAGAGTAATTTCTCAGAGAAAAGAAGTTTCATTATTAATAACTAAGGAAAACCAAGGTGTTTCAGAATAAAAAGTTCACATATTTTCTCCTGCCAATGGTATTATTCCTCTGGATGATTATATTGTACAGAGTTTTTTTTAATAATGTACCTAATGAGAATTCATCCAGTAATCAAGATGCAGACATAGTTCTTCAGAAACAAATACAACAGCCCGCGAGAAAGTATAAACCAACTTTTCAGAACACAAATCCATTTGCAATTGAAACGGGGATTTCTAAAGAACGATTAACAAAAAAAACTATACCAAAAGCAAGAAAGAAACTATATACAGGGTTAGAATATCTGGGTTATACCGAAAACGGGAACTCTAAACTAGCCAATATTCTATTTAATTCTCGTTACTATATTTTAAACACAAATGACTCACTAGGTGATTACATATTGTTGGAGATACAAAATGATTCAATTGTTTTTAAATCTTCTTCAGACGACTTTTTTTCAATTAAAAAGAAAAATCTATGACTCGCATCCTATTTACTTTTTTGTTTAGCACCATGTTGTGCAATAGTTTCTCCCAAACAGATTGGGAACTAAATACTTTTAATTTTAATCTTGAAATCGTGAAACAATATCCTGACTCGCTTATCAAGTTTCAATATACTTATGACAAACCTAAAAAGATTATCTACGAGTGGTATTTTTGGGTTGACACGGTATTACATCACACCAAAGGGGGATATAACGGCAAACTACTTGATGGGGCATATGAAAAATTTGACGCGAATGGAAATATGCTTGTTCAGGGAAAGTTTCAAAGAGGATTAAAAAATTGGGAATGGAAATATTGGAATTCTTCAGGGGAGCTTATTCGTGTTGAAAATTGGACTAACGGCAAAAAAAATGGTCTCGTTAAATACTATAACAGTAGTGGCAATATTTTAAAAGAGGTTAATTATAAGGATGGGTATCTTAGTGGTTATACTATTATATATTCATCTGATTCCATTGTAAGCAAAAAGCGCTTCAAAAAAGGAGAACTAATGGAAGGCAGGGTGGGGTTTTTTAATGGAATTTTCAAAAAGAAAACATGAATGAGTTGATAGTTTTTTTTCAATCTTTGATTAAACCATATTCTGAAGAATATAAATTCAAAGCACTATCCATTAAAGTGGTTTTAATCGCTAAGGCAATAAACCACCACCGGCATTGCCTTTGTTTGTGTGCTCTCGAAAGAGTTCCCTGAGCAAGTTTGAAAATTGAAAGATAAATTGACATACCCGATGAAGAAGACAACAGCCTCGAGTTTAAACTACACCATATTATTATTTGTATTAATCACTTCCATAGTATCAACAATTATATATATAAACTACTACATAAAACTCCAGCAGCTAGGGAGACTTCAAAAACTTGAGGCTATTAACAACTGCCAATCCGGTTTAAATTATTTACTCGCAACCAGAAATCATCCTGACATAGGTAGATTCGACAGTGTTCTCCAGCTAAATGTGGGGCAAGACAGTATCATAGTAAGTTCGTTCTGCTGGGGAGGATATAGCATTCTGCATTCTGCCGTAAGAAAAAAGAACTTTTCAATTGAAAGATTAGCTATGAGTGGAAATTACAGAATTGGAAACGATTCTCCCACCGTGATACTAAAAGACAACAACCTTCCTCTTTGCTTGTGTTTAAAAACAATGATAAGCGGAAAAATTTTAACCCCAAAAGCCAAAATTAAATATGAATTAATGAATGGGCAACCATTTACAGGTTCTTACATTGAAAAAGAGTTGATTCACGAAAGCAAAGACAGTCTACCTATTCTAAATGGATTTTTTAAGCAATTGAGAATAAAAAGTTTAGTAGACTACTTCTTTTTTTCATCAAACAGCAGAACTGAGTCACAGGACTATCTACAAAAAGACACTATTTCTAGATCCTTCAATAAATCAACCATTGTGGTATATGACAAAACTTTGTTGCTGGACGATATGATTGCAGAGGGCAATGTTGTATTTATTTCGGATAGTTTAGTTGTAATCACAAAGAACTGCAACCTTAATGGGGTCATAGTAATTGGTAAAGAGATAATTATTGAAGAGGGATTCAAAGGATCAATCCAATGTTTTGCTAAGAATAAAATTTTTGTGTCAAAAAATGCAAAATTGGAATTTCCATCAGGATTATTCTTAATCCCGGAGAAACTACAAATAGATTCGGCTTCTCAAACACAGAGCATTAAATCGATAATGATAAATGAAGAAGCAGAAATATCAGGGATCGTATTTTCCAATTACCTTCTTGATGCTCCACATTCTTTTGAGATTAGGTTGGAAGTTGAGAAAAATTCGAAAGTAAATGGTTTAGTATTTTGGACTGGCAGTATTCAATTAAAAGGGATTATTTCCGGTCAATTATTTGCTGATTCTTTTTATATAAAAAACGCATTTGGTTATTATGATAACTATATCTCTAACGGTGCCATTTCGATTGATTCTGTATGCAACAAAATGGTGTTTCCAAGTTTATTTCCAATTAAAAAAAATAGTGAAATTGTTAAATGGTTAAAATAATGAAGATAGGTGCGAGTACACTTCCTGAAGTAATTATCTCAATGATGATTGCGATATTTATGTTTGGTTTTGTTTCATGGATATTAGTTTCAATCGAC
The DNA here is from genome assembly GCA_963676875.1 of Bacteroidales bacterium. Lineage (GTDB taxonomy): Bacteria > Bacteroidota > Bacteroidia > Bacteroidales > F082 > UBA6244. Next base: position 3,428,062 of record OY781436.1, on the reverse strand, counting down.
CAAAGGGAATTCATTGAAAAAGAAATAGCTTTATTTCACTTTCATCTAGATACGGGTGATACTAATATCCAAAACAACCATACAACTAATGATCCGCAAGGACTTCGTATTGATATATACGAATCACAATCCCAACTCCATGAAAATTTGACAGAAAAAACAATTGAAATAACAAACAAGAATTTGAAAATCCTTTATAGTTTTAAACTTCTACAAATATCCAACAAGAATGAGGATGTCCAAATATATTAGTATTAGTGCATTTACGTTAGCAGAATTTTCAGTTGCCTTAACAATATTAACTTTAGTCAGTGGGCTAATGCTGTCATCGTTGTTTTTTATTAATAAATGGTCGGCCAATTACCAATCAATTACCAATAAGTATGAAGATATGTTTGATTGCGCAACGGTATTAAAAACAGACTACTTTTTATCTGACAAAATAAGCCTGGGAAATAATAAGTTAGGCATTATTAATGCAAAAAACGATACAATCAACTATTATTTTTCTAATGATTTTATTACACGACAGGTTAATAGGATGCATGCGGACACAATCAATATTCCCAATATAATTACTTTCAATCTTAATAATAATGAACCTGAAAGCTTTTCTGTGAACCTTATCCTAAACAGAGATACGCTTAAGGTTGTGTGTGAAACTTCGAATAAAATGATGTCACTTTACAATTAGGGATATGGCAGTTAAAATAATAAGGGAGGAAAGGAAAAAAGAGAAATTCAAAAAAGCTATCAACAATTCTTTTGAATGGAACAAGTTTCTTGAATTAAAGAAGAAGTTTTCAATTAAAAAGAAAGTAATATTCTATAGCGATCTAGGCATTCTATTATCTTCCGATGTCGATCTCATTGAGGGACTCAGGTTGATCGAAGACAATTTCAATGCATCGAGTGATAAAATGGTTATTAATCAATTAATCGATTTATTGATTTCAGGTTCTTCCTTGTCAGGTGCAATGAAAGAAACTAAGCAATTTACACCTTACGAATACTATAGCATTGAAATAGGCGAAGAAACAGGGTCGCTTAATGCTGTCATTAAAAATCTTCAGGACTATTTCAAGAAGTATTTGGAGCAAAACCGTAAAATGATCAGCGCATTCTCTTATCCTGCCATGGTGCTTCTCACTGCTTTTGCTGCATTATCCTTTATGTTGGGCTTTGTTGTGCCGATGTTTGAAGATATTTTTAAAAGGTATGGCCATGACCTACCTTGGATAACCCAAACTGTAATTGATATCTCTGACTTTGTTACAACTAATTGGCATTGGATATTCACGTTTATTACACTAAATATAGCACTTGTTGTCCTTCTATTAAATCAACCTTGGTTCTCAAATTATTCAGCAAACACCCTTTTGAAAGTTCCATTCTTTGGCAAAATAGTTAAAATGACATATTTATTAAGGTTTTTTACTGCTTTTGAATTGTTAGTTAAGGCACACACACCAATGATAGACTCATTGCAACTTTTAGCAAAAATGATTAGTTTTTACCCAATAAAAAAAACTTTGCCTGTTATGGAACAAGATGTGTTGCTGGGGAAATCTCTTTATGAATCGATGAAAAAACATCCGATATTTGAAAAAAAAGTGTTGTCCCTTGTGAAAATTTCTGAACACGTAAACATGCTCAACAATGCATTTGAACAGCTTAAGAATCAGTATACAGAAGAATTAAATTATAAAACTACTGTCATGGGAAATGTGCTTGAACCTTTTCTTATAATATTTGTAGGTCTGATCGTCGGGATAATACTCGTGTCAATGTACTTACCAATTTTTGAATTCAGCTCTTCATTTGGTGTCTGACAATCTTTTGCTAATTATTTTTTGATCAAATAAACCACCAATAGCTTTTTTACTATCAACATTCTCTATAAAAAAAGAGAAAATATTCCGTTTGAAGTACTTAATTAGGACAAGCTTTAATTCATTTTTTTCTTTAGTGAGTCTGGACAATTCATCATGATAGCTCATCTGCAATTCCAAGCAGGCTTGTAATGAATCCGAAATTTCCATATGCATTCTCTGTAGCTTTTTAAAAACCTCATCATTTTGGTGTGAAAGGAAAAAGTTAGTAATTCGTTGATCTAGAATCATTAGTACATCCGGTTTTAAACTAGCAATTTCAGTAAGTCCATTCGGAAATACCTTTATAAATTCTGTTGAAGTTTTCGAGTAGGTAAAAGCAAGAAAATTGGCTAAACTTCGTAAAAAGTCTTTATATCTACCATTCTCAAATACAAGACTTTTTGTATTGCTTTTTCTCTTCTTTTGTAAATCTTTAATCTCGCCTAATAATTTCAAGTACTTACCCAGCTCCTTCTCTAGGTCTTTGATAAATTTTTCCGAACGACAAGAGGGGTGACTTTTACATTTTGCAATATGATCAGCAATAAACTTCGCTAAATCAACATCCTTTACTTCCTTCGGAGTGAAAGGAATATCCACCATTCTATTTAGATTAATCATGTTCCGTATTTTTCGCTTTTTATTGTTAGTCAAAAATAGAAAAAAAGAAAAAGCAACAAAAGAAAAAAATGTGATTGGGCGATTTATCCATCTTAGGGGGCAATACCAATTAAACCTTCGGCACACGCTGGTAAAAACGATGTAATTTGATCAACCATCCCGAAAATGTGGGGATATTCAGATGGTTTTTTAGCCTGCCAAAGATTTGTGTAGCACGGCATATAGTAATAAAAAGGTCAATCTTTTCATATTTAACATCAGTATTACAAGGATTTAAGTGTTAGTTTTTAGCAACTCATTTAATAGGCTTTCGCATTTTATAAGGTCAACAAAATTAATCTGAAAAAGATCACATAACCTAATCAATAGGGATAGTTTTATATCCATTGGATTCTTCTCAATCCTACTATAGGTTGCCTGAGAAATTCCCAGTTGTGTCGAAACAAAATCTTGCGAGAATCCATGATACTCCCGTGCTAATCTAATACTTTTTCCTAAGTCCATAAACAATAAATAATGATCAATCTGATTGTATTTTCATTGAAGAATGGTTAAATTCCTCATACACTTTGTTGTGTACAAATTTAGTAAAAAACTTTGTCGCTGGGTGAAGCTGTTGCTATTCTCTTAGATGAGATAATCACACTTTTTACATAAGTAAATCTTTTGAAAGGGAAAAAATGACATGCTTTTCTACTTAACCTACCATATAGTTTCAATAATTAAATCTATACTCCATGGGCAAACAAGTCTTCAATAAAACACCTTTCCCCCACTATAGGATTTCATCTGTTGTTTATATTTCTCGCTATTGATTATAAACAGCAAACCGAATTATTCAGTATATGTATATTTTATTCATAAATATGTCCGAATGTTTAAAAAATTTTTCTTTCTTTTGGTATTTTGTGAGTGGAACAAGCTCCACTTGAAATGATTTGCGTTTAAAACTAATAAAATTGCAGTTGGAAAATCTTCAAACAAGTATATTAACCACTAGATCATGAATTTAGACAAGTACTTAACCCCAATTATTAAGGAGCGACAAGTTTCTGATGATAATCTTGTAATATTTATTGAGGATCACATTTATAGGCTGAGAAAGCACACAAACATTGTTGGTATTCTGACTGATCAGTCTCAAATCATATCTTCTTACAATCAGTTCTGTACTCAAATTGAGAAGCACAGGGAAATTAGCAAATTAGCAAGAAAGCAATCAGAGAACCTGAGGGCAGTTGAGCAAGAATTCAGAGCAAATATAACCAATATATCTTCTTTGGTAATTGTCACCAATGGTAAAGATTCAGCCCATTATAAGCAACTTTTCCCTAACGGGCTGTCTGAATATAATGGCATGACAAAAGCACGAACTATTGATTCACTAATAAGATTCAGGGATTTTTTTAATGAATACGTAGAGCTATATGGTATCTTATTAAGCAACAAATATAATCAGCTTTTAGAGTCTTACAAAACGAGCTTGGAGGCTCAAAAAAAGTATTCAATTTTGCTTAAAGCCCTTTTTGAACAGAAACAAGTTACAAAAGTAATTCTTATAGAAAATTTTCACCGTCTATTTCTCGATAATCTGGTAAAAAATTTTGAAAACATGAAAGTAGTCTCAACCCTATACAATCAAGACCTACTCAAAACCAGAACAGGAATTCGAAGGAAATCGGTATTGAAAAAAATCACACCTGATTGTACAGTTGAAATTCTTCGAAATGTTTATAAATAAAATTTCAACAGTCCGCATATTTGGAATCAATTTCTATGAAAAAGACAAAGATTTCCACCTTATTCTCAATCAATTTTAAACAATACACAAAATGAAAAAAAAACTATTCACGCTACTGATTATTCTGGTTAGTCATCTCTGGGCATACTCCCAATCCTGCTTACCGAATGGCATTACCTTTTCGACTCAAACAGAAATCGACAATTTTACGACCAATTATCCCTTTTGCACCAAAATAGAAGGGGATGTATATATTGAGGGGGATAATATTGTTAGCTTAGCCGGGCTCAATGTTTTATCAGAAAGTGGAGGAAGTTTCAGAATTCACAACAACGGTTCATTATCAAACCTTAGCGGTTTAGAAAATCTGACGTATGTGCATCGAATTTTTAGTATTGCATCAAACCCATTGATAGTTAATGTTAACGAATTGAGCGGATTAACAACGATAGGTATGGATCTGGAAATAATTGGCAACGACTTGCTAACCGACTTATCCGGGTTACAAAATTTGACTACCCTGGGAAGGGGGCTTTCGATAGTCAGAAATAATTCTCTGGAGAGCCTGTCCGGGCTTAACAATATTTCAGAAATTGAGCATCAGATATATATAGTCAATACTGAAAAGTTAAAAGACATTTCGGCATTAAGCGGTGTCAATGCAATAGATGGTAATCTTTACATAAAGAATAACGACTCCCTTCCTAGTCTATTGGGATTACAGAATATTGCTACAATTGGAGGAAATGTATATATCGAAGACAACTCTTCATTAATAAATCTTTCGGGATTTTCTGGCAGCGGCGTTGAGGGGATAATTACCATAAATGGGAATAGTGCTCTAACTAGTTTATCCGGCATGTCCACCTCAACAGTACTAGGAGATTTGAAAATAACTGACAATGGTTGTTTGACCAACCTGAGTGGGCTGGAGAATTTAACCAGAATAGAGGGCAGTTTGCTAGTTGGATCTAATCAAGCACTTGAAAGCCTGTCCGGTTTAGAAAATTTAAATTATATTGGGACAAACCTTGATATTCTAAGTAATCCCTTATTATCTAATTTAAATGAGCTTAGTACGCTTTCATATGCTTATAACATCGGAATAGGCGGTATCGATTCCCTAACAAACATCATAGGGCTAAGTAATATTGAAAATTGTCATGGCGATGTAGGAATTATTGGCAATAATATGCTTATAAACTTGGAAGGACTTAACTTTCAAAAAATCGATGGTGATTTGAGGGTGGACCGAAATGCCTCTCTGACAAACTTTACCGGACTCCAAAATTTGACTTCCGTTGATGGATTGAATATCAGAGAAAATGACAATCTGGTAAATTTTGAGGGACTGGAAAATCTTGAAATTATTGGAAACTATTTTCTCCTTAGTGAAAATAACTCTTTAGAAGATTTTACAGGGCTTGAGCATCTAGACTCAATTGGTGGCAAATTAAATATCTACAAGAATGGAGATTTTATTGACCTGTCAGGGTTGTCAAATTTGCGTATTATTGGAGGTATACTAAATATTTATCATAACGAAACTCTATCTAGTTTGGATGGATTATCTAGTCTTGAATCGATAAATGACGCCATCAAAATTGAAGGAAATAATAATCTAACCAGTATATCAGGAATCGAAAACATTGCTCCGGAATCAATTGGTTCCATACAAATCAAAGACAATCTATTGTTAGAAGATTGTGCAATTAAAAGTGTTTGTGATTATCTTGCATCTCCCGACGCATCTGTATATGTAAACAATAACGCGTCCGGTTGCTCAAGCAAAGAAGAAGTTGAATTGGCATGTCAAATCCTTGATATTCCTTACAAGGAATTTTCGTCTGATTTCGTTTTATATCCAAACCCCTGCACAACGGAGTTAAATGTGAGTAGTAATATGGGGAAATGCATCGATGAGGTTTTTATATATAATCAATTGGGACAATGTTTGATTCATATCAATGGGCCCTTCCATAACTTGAATGTATCTATGCTTCCATGTGGATTTTATACCGTTAAAATTATTTCTGACGGCCAAGTGTACCTAAGCAAACTAATAAAAGGGTAAAAGAGAACAACCTTTCTATTATAAAAATATCAGAGCGACTTTAACCTTTCAGAACAAAATGAATTCCAGCAAATCCTAAAGAAAAAGATTAAAATGAATAAATTCTTTCGCCAACTTTTATTGTGCCAAATCCTATTTGCACATACCATTGTATCAGCAGAATATTTTCCGGCCCAGGGTCAAAACCCCAGCTATGCAAATCAAAGAATTAGTTCACATGACGCCATCATTTTAAATGAGGACAACATTATCAACATTTCAGGTAGAAAAGCAGCGTTTATTGAATTTACGGTATCAAAAAAAATGCGGGTAAAGATACTTTCTCAGATCGGATTAGAACGGTTCTCCAATTTTCTTCTTCCTGAAACCTTTGATCCAACCTATATATCCCACTTCCCACCCGACAGAAATTACACTTATACTTTTTCCAATATTAAGTTCAATAACTTTAGCGGCAGCATCACCACAAAAGATGGCACAAAAAAAGATGCATCAATAAAAAGCCAGATTATTCACCTGAGAATGATTGAGAATTATGAAGATCACTACGGGGATTTTGAGAAAAAATCTTACCACATAGGTAATCTAAACATCGGAGATATACTTGAAGTTGAATATAGCTATAACATGAGGTATCCTGACAACATCAGTCAGCTTTCCTCATTTCGGGTATTTTTTAATGGCGATGTTCAAAAAGAGAATTATAGCCTTACTCTATCACACTTTACTGATCTGAATATGGATATCGAATTCTCAAATGCCGCAGAACCTGACAGCGCATATGAAGCTGATGAGCAAAAGATATACGTTTGGAACAAAAAAAACCTACCCGGATGCATAAATGAACCCGGAAGCAGGCCATATCATTCGCTGCCTTATGTAATTTTTTCCGTGAAACCTTACGAACTATTATACACCATACCGTATTCGTTTGAGGAAAGGTATATCCCCTTTTACGCCCTGTTTTCATTTCAAAGAGAAAAGAATCATTTGGGTATCGCCAAATCTGTGCAACAAGGCACACATACAAAACAATACACACAGATAGATAAGTTTCTTGCCAATCAAACCTCAAATATTTTGGATGACAGTTTGGGATATGCCAAGTTGCTAAAAGTGCATCATACTATTGTAGATGAATTTAGCTTTGACAACGACACCAATTACTTCAAACGAATTGATACGCGTGATGCACGAATGGGAGACTATTTGACTAAAAAAACACTCCGTGACATCAGCAGATATGATGTGTATGTTGCCTTGCTGCTAAAAATGAATTTAACTTATTTCACCACCTATCTCTGCGACAGTCGCTCAGGGGAACTTAATGATGTATTTTTCGGCCCCATGTACGATAGCGACTATTTATTGACCGTTTTGCTGAAAAACAACAGCATCCAGTATATATATCCAAAAAAGGCGCAATTTGGATATTACCTGAATGAACTCCCGTTTTACTATGAAGATACCAAAGCACGCTTGGTTCATCTGAATGATTACAGAAATATTAAACAAGCGATAAGTGAGAGCCAAAGAGAAATAAAACTTCCCAATAGTACCATGGCCGACAACATTCGCCGGAACAGTATTTTGGTCGAAATAAATTTAGATTCACTGTCAGCTCACTTTACCTCAAAAATTCATCTATCAGGCCAATATTCTACACTTATTCGGGGATTGTATCTTAACAATTATCAGGACGAAAGTGTTAACCCACTGTACAACAAAAAAATATGGGAAATGAATGATCAGGTGGAGGTGGTAAATCAGGAAACAACGGTTGAGAAAAAAGAATTTCCGTTTTCAACAACCGTTAAGGCTGAATATATCTGTAATGACCTGATTGAGGTTAAGGAGGACACCATGACCTTAAACCTAACCGACTGGTTTAATCATATTATCTATCCCAACTTTGATACCACCGGACGCCAACTGGATTTTTACCCGGATTTCCGTGGAATAGATTCCTATGTGTATTATATTCAATTTAACAAAGATGTTCGGCTGATTGAATCAATAAAGAACATTAAGATCAACAATGCTTTTGGAGAACTAATCATCAATGTAGTTCAAGCAAATCCCAACACCATTAAACTATCCAGCTCCTTTAAAACCATTAGCGACAGTGTTGACGTTCATCATATGGCTGCCGTTCAGGAGATTTTTGATAATCTTCAAAGATTGAATCAGGGAAACCTGTTTTTTATAGAGGATTAACTGACAATACAATAGGTCAAAAATTCACTTTTGGGACAGAAAGATCAAAGGATATTATAAGTTTCGGTATTGTTTGACCCTAAAACAAGATGGTGCGTGGTATATCATTCCTGTTCTGGACCATTTTGATTCTGGAATAGAGCCTTAGACTGCTATACGCCCACTACTCAACCAACTCAAACTATCAATCGGTTTTGACTTCATCGTTGATAGATTTTTTTCCGATAAAACTATCGCCTCAAGATTGAACTGGTTTGAAACGGGTTGGTTGGAGGGTAATGCAATTTTAAGCTTTTATAAGTTCTACAGTAGCTAAAACTCTCGATTGGAATGCCGCGATGACACTTGTGTGTAAAAATATCTGCCTTGCCTGCCACCTGGGATGTTAAAAAATGTACCGCATTTTGATCCCTTATTTGATAACTTTCTGACATAAAATAAAGTTATTACACTTAATGATAGAAAAGCGTAGTTGCAAACTACGCCTAGTGACTCGTTTTATTTGGACATACTACGCTTAGTGTTGGTTGGTCGGAGGGATATGATTCTAACAGATCATGAAATCAATAAAAGAAAACAACCACATGTAGCTGCTATTAATTAAAACTTGCGTAAGGCTATGTCTTGAAAACAAAAAAAATAAATTATCAAATTCTATATGGAAAATAATGCAATCCCCCCACTCTCAGCGTAGTTTGCAACTACTCTGTATATCGGCATCCTAAATTATTACACACCAAATCCCAAATATAATTGCACCCCTGTCCGGATATCGATGTGTGATTTTTAGATTCTCCTGACATAAAACAAAGATAATAAACAGAATGATACGAAAGCGCAATTGCAAACTACGCTTAGAACTTCGTTTATTTCGACATACTACTCCCCATTTGGGGGGTATATAACCAAGAACCCCAGAATGCCCGCAGCCATTGAGTTGAAAGAGTTAACTTCCCTGATGACAGAAACAGATAAAGAGTCGTTTCAAGGGGCTTTAAATGAATGGCATGACAAATGGAAAATCTTCCTGAATGAAAGAACAATATGCGAGACAACAGGTAAAAGTTATTACACTCATAAAAGATTAAGAAGTGCATACAGAAGCTTAACAACAACCCTAAAATGGCTTTTTAGGTGGTATGATTATATTGAGCTTGGAATACCCAATACAACGAATGCAATAGACGGACATTTTGCAGATTTAAAGAACAAGCTCAGGAATCACAATGGCTTGTCAATTGAAAGAAAAAAGAAATTTATTGATGAGTTTTTGAAGGCATAAAGACTTCTGAAAAAGTAAAAGGAGTCCTGTTTTTGAACTCCTTTCTTTTGACTTTTTCGTCAGTCATCAAGTGTATCCCTGGCAGGTTGCTCTCCAGCAGAGCCTGCTTCCGTTTTTACCTGATAAAACAAAGATATTATCCAGAAATTTACAAACCAAAAACTATGCAAAAAAACAGTCTCCTTTTTGTCCACTTGACAAAACGCACTCCAGAACAGACTCCTTTTTGTCTATTATACCGAAAATTACAAAAATTGACACAAACACTATTTTGGCAACCAGAAAGCCAGAGCCTAATCGGAGTTCGCTTAAATTTAGCCGAACAGAAAATCAGCAGACCCTAATTAATGTAAAAAATCAGAACAAATTAATATATAAATTTGGCCTTGAAACTACACTAGTTTTAACTGGCACAATGTCGGCGGCATATCCAATTCTAGGCTTAATACACAATATTTAATCAAGAATTTGCATTATTTCTCGGATATAGCTTTTAACCCTTGTATATGAAGCATAGAGGAGAATACAACAAAATATGGACAGTAAAATTATTAAATCGATAACGGTCGGATTATATTTCGTCAAAAAAAATAGAGTGCCCCCAAATAATAACACAAGTATAGAAAAACTCAAATGTGAAATTTCAATGTCCATAACAGCTTTGTTATCATGTATCATCACTTTAAAATACAAGATGAAATTCATGGCGTTTAACATATTTTTACCGTAATCTTTGGAAAGATAAGCCCGTTTCCTAAATGAAAATTCAGTTGAACTTCTCCACTCTACATTGTAACCAGGAAATAAATCAACAAGCTGGGCATAAGTATCTTGACTAAACTCTCGTTCAATATACTTTTTAATATTAAATCTTACAAACATCATGATGGTCCCATCGGCTTTCTATAGAACCCGTAAGGGTCAACGGGAGGAATTAAGATATATATTGTGGGCATTGCCACTGGATAAGATTCTATTATCATTATAATTTCTGGCACGGTATTTACTGCAAGTTCAATAAAATCAATAAGAAGATCTTTTCCGTAAATCTTGTAAAATTGTTTTCTATAAAGTATCCCATAGTTAATTATGTACCAAGAATCAGAATTCTCCAAACCAAATTCGTAACTTCTTTTGTAATACTCTAACATCGCTAGATCTCGCTCAGCGAGATATTCTTTCCACTTTTTCTCATATTCACTTTGTTCAGGATTTTTATCTTCACCATTTCCACCATCTGGCGAACTTAGACCATAGCCTCCGTGACTTAAAAACTCTTTAAACATTTCTTCGGCTTCTTCAAGAGCAATCCTTTCCTGCTCATCAATTTCGGCTTGAGTTAGGTCAGCTTGGATACTTAAAATCTTCTTCATGTATTGATCAATAGTATTAATTGCATGAGCTAAAAGCAGATAATGAACCATATCATGCCGAGCATCACACCTTGCAGCAAATTCATCCATCCAATCATAAGAATCCATTCCCATTTGTAATCTATGGTCGTCTCCTGGAAGTTTTCCGAAACTCATTCGCTTAATTTCGTCAATGTACTTCAACAATCTACGATTTTCAAATTCTTTATAAACCGCCTCAAATCCACGCAACCATGGTTTGCTTTTGACCCTGTCGGTAAACATCCCATTCGGGTCAACCAAATTAATTGGATCGTTGGCCATTCCAACATAGGGATTACTAAACTGTAATACCGGATCGGGTACATGCCAGCGTCCCAATTGCACATCAAACATGCGCGCACCAAAATCGTACCATTGCAGGTTGCTTTCCTTTTGCAATTCCTTGCCCTGGTACTGTACACTGCAGTCCGTTGTCGCTGTATAATCCAGATCGGCCATGGTCATACCAAACGGATAGTAGTGGTTTTCTTTTACCAACTGAGCCACTCCATTATTATTGCTAAAAACTACCCTGACATTACCCAAATGATCGCGGAGAAAATATTCTGGGGTAAAGCCATCACCTGTAGTATTGGGCAACAACCTCCCTTCTTCGGTCTTAATCTGCTCAACCATACTGTTTTTATAGGTAACGGATCCAGAATAATCGTATGTGTACATCAAATTGCCTCCCGAGAAGTATTGCTTTTTCAGTTTTCGTCCGCCAAAGGTATATAAATATTTAATCTGGTCCCCATTTTCAAATGTAACCTCTTTAGAAAGGTTAAGGTGGGTATATTGAACTCTTTCTATTTGCTTGTTATTATCACTTATCATGTTGCCATTATCATCATACATGTATTCAAGTGCATCATATGAACCATTATCACGGAAGTCGCTCCCTCCCTCGAAGTCAGCTATTCCTGCATCTTGCACTGCTTTTAGCAAGTTGCCATTATAGGTGTATGTCAGATTATCCATTGTACCCCAATAATTTTCTTGTCTGCCAGGGTCAAATATTAAACCATTTCTTTTCAGGTTTAAGATATTACCATTTTTATCATAGTCAATATCATATACACTATATCTATTGGTCTTCTCCCAACCTTTGTCAACATCATATGAACCATAGGTGGCTTTTTTCATCTGATATTTACTATCATAGGTATAACCATATACGCGCATACCAGTGTTATGTGCCGATTGCCACCGAATAGCAGAGAGTAATCCGTTATATTGTGGGCTTGCCTCAATTGTTGAATTTCCCGTATCGTAAAACAAGTCCATGCCAAACAAATCATTGCGATCTTCATTAAAATATGAAAGGGCAATGCGTTCCTGAGAAAATGTCATAATATAGTCCTTGACAGACTTAATGAGTACCTCGTCGTCAAAATGCATTTCATGCATTTTGTCCTCCACCATGTTGCTGATACTTGATGATATAAAGTTTTGACTTTGATACTCATCAAAAAAGTGGTTAGAAAATGTGAATAGAAATGAACCACCTAGCTGATTCACCAATTTATCGAAAACTTCTGCATCAACCTGATCCTCTCGCAATTTGATATTCTGACTCTCGTTGAAAGTAAAATACCTAACATCACCTGGATCGTCAATCTTACCTATTTTAAGTTCTTTATAATCATTGATCTCCATAAACAAAGTTCTTATAAACGTAGCAGGGGGCCCCTCAAGGCTAAGAACCTTAAATTTAACACTATCATAAATAACACCCATCACATATTCATCAGGAGCCACTTCAGCGTCTAACTTAATAATAGTATTTTCATTATACAGGTTGGCTTTGTTTATGTTTGTTAACCAACCCCTTGGGTTATATTTATAATCAACAGATTGCAATGCTTCACCAGTCCCCTCCTTATGTAGTTTTTTATCGACAAGTTGTCCCAGTTCGTTATAGTTGTTTATAAACATATGATATGGTTCAGCATTGTTCACGGAGATAGTCATACCCAAGAGTCTCCCGAAGTGATCGTATTCATAAACTCTCTTTTGAGTTATTTCTTCTTGGTTTATTCCCTGGTGAGTTTGCAAGGATGCTTCTACTTGACCTTGATAATTAATATTGTTGGTTGTTCTATCGAACCCTCCCAAATGATTTTGTGAATAAGTTTGAATGGGTCGGCCATATGCATCGTAATAACTAACTCCGGTGAGATATGCTTCCGGATTCGTATCTTCGACAAGATCCTTGCTTCCAGCTACAAACCCTTTTATTTCCGTAGAGAAATCGGTAACATAATTCTCCGGGACAAACGAAAAATCAGAATTGACATCAAATTCATAAGAATCATAATAAACCACATTGCCTACCAAATCTGTAGAGGATAACTGTGGAAAAGTTCTGTTGGTATAAAGTTCAATACTTTGTGACCCATTGACATCCAATCGCTCATAATTGAAATTTCCAGGAATATTGTAAAAATTATCCGCATCGGCCTGCATGGCCTCCTGGGTATTTTTTAATGGATCCCCAATATATATTCCATTCAAAACAGGACGACCTTTCACATCATATTTGGTAAAATGCCATGTGTGGTTCAGCCTCATATTTGCATCCTGAGTCAAAATTGGACGATCAAAATTATCGTACACTGTCAGTGTGGGCTCCACAACACCAGGGATATACGACTTTGTTATTCGATGGGATGCATCGTATTCAAAACGCACAGCATATTTCATCAATAAAGGATCACTTAATCCCAAAGATATAGAACTAGTGTACAACAATTGGGAAGTAATAATGGGAGGCAGTTTAACAACCAGCAAATTCATTTCGTTGTAGATATAATACGTGAACTGCTCGGTATTGTTGTCATCCACATAGCTACTTGCAATAAGCTTACCCTCATGAGTTTTGTATTCACTTAAGGTTTCACCGTTCTCATCAGTTACATCCGTTCTAATGATATTATTATCTTCATAAAACACTGTAGACCCACCTGCGCCAATTGACGTAATTGTATGATTATCCGAATTATAAATAAAGTTAACAATATGGTTATTCTCGACTAAACTAAAATTTCTTTTCGAAGTATGCCCACTACCTAATCTCCAATTAAACCCGGGGAATGACTGCTCCTCAATAGCTGAGGAAGGAGCATTTCTGAAATTCGTTTCAGTATAGGCAAACTGCGTATGCGCCACTTTTGGCTCAACCAAATAAAAAAGCGTTTGCTTACTAACAATATCTTCTATATAGTTTCCTCCATCGGAATTGGTCACGAAAGGCAAGTACTGTCGGGATTCCAGACCCCGCTCATCGTAAGAATGGAACGAAACCAAATCTCCACCATTTGGAGAAACCCCTAAGGAAATACTCTGCTTCGTCCTACCTTGAGCATCATAATAGATCACTGTCTCTGTTTTATATTCACTATCCAGTTGATCTATTTCGCTCTCCCACTCGACCTCTTTTTTTATATCCTCCACTATCATGAACGCCCGAGGAACATATTGTGAAACAGGGGTATATGTTTTTCTTTGAACTATATACCCTTCAAAATTTCTTATTATGGTTTTATTTTGGTGATCATCATATTCATAAAAAATTGTCTTATTATTAGTGTTTGTTTCAGAAGTAATCCCAATAAAAGGATCAATGGTTTTATAGCTAAAACTTGCATCTTGAGGTACAAACAGTATATCGTCTACGTAGAGATTTGAAGTACCAGTATTTTGAATCATAGCTATCACATTGTTAAAGAAGCCAACAGATTCGATCAGTTCTGCACTTACTTTAAGCGAAACATATTGCCAGATATTTGGGGTAAGATTTGCCATATTATCGCTTTGTGAAAACACAAGAGACGAACCATTATAAAAACGTATACTTAAGGTTAAAGACGAAATACTTTGTGTTGGTTTTATCCATGCAGAGAGCTCATACCCCTGGTTTTCCAACCGATCTAACACGAAGCTATTGTGCAAGTCGGAACCTATATTGAGAGAAGCACAATATTTGCCAGTACGGTGCTCAGCATGAATAATCTGTCCAGAAATACACGTCCAGGAATTACTTTCTTCATTTTCAAAACCTGAATAACCAAATTCTTTCAAATAACTATTGGCAGCGGTTGCAATTGGTGTTGTATTATTATATCCATAAATAATTGCTGAAGGTTGTCCTTTGTCCAATCTGGTTTCCGTAATTTTTCCGTTAATAGAGCTATGCCTAAAGTTTTGACTAATTCTTTTGTACCTCGTATCTTTTACAAACACGTTATCGGTAATATGCCCATTATTAAATTCTTGAAGAGGAATTGGGGAGTTTAGACTTACAATATAATTATTACTAACAACAGGCAGGTCGGGCCAATCTATATCATTTGGCTCATCCAAAGTAACCCATTTATATGTAGAAAGAACTGCTGAAACCACCTTTTCAACTGGATCATTCGGTCTCTTAATGTATTGAACAACCTCAATGGGGTCACTAATTATATTCAGTTTGCTCAACAAGTATATCGCTCTTGTCATTGTGTCACTGTTGACCTCATCATACTCAAATTGCGGATCGTTTGGATAATAATAATCATATGGGAACGTCCTTTTCACTATTTGCTCAACCCCATCGCTATCTTTTGTTATTATAGTTTTAACTTGTCCAAAGTCATTGTATTCATAGTAAACAGTACTGCTTGTTGACTTACTGCTATTTAACGGATCCCATATCTCTGTTTCCTGATAATCGATAACATTGGTAACATTAGTAGGCAAAGTGTATTTGCTGAACAGCGCAATTGGCCTTTGCAAAAGCGGAGCATCAGGTTCCCTTAGAGTGGGATTATGATTGTTTTCTAAAAAGCCTAATTTAATTCCAAATACAAAATCATTTTCAACACTTGGCGAAAATTTTGTATAATGGTATGTAGTTTTCTTGAGTTTATCACCTGATTGACTGTATTCCGTAATACTTTTAATCAGGCCTTTGTCCCAGAAATTATATATTGGTCCGTAGGGATAAGCATATGGACTCAAATCTATATTATCAAGACGATCACCTCTTACGTCGGGATTCCTGTCACCACCAAATCTAGCAAAAGAGTTAATCGGCGGGAAAAAATATTCTTCCTGATTTTGTGTTTGTCCATGGTATCCTCCATTTGTAAACTCATATTCCATGTATCCGGAATTTCCAGAGCGAACTACTCTTGCAAAATCATATGTTACAATCGGATTGGTATTTTCAGACAAATCCTCTGAAGTTCTCACATAATAATTGATATACTCAAGCTCTGGATTTGTATTACTTGGATCTGGATCTGAAAAGCTGGTGGGATCTAAATATCCAAATCGGGGCATCACATTTAATTTTCCAGAACATTGACCCTGTTGATCTGTGTAAATGTAGGACTCAGTTATCAACTCTTCCTCCTGACCACTGTTGGTCGTTTTTGAAACAATTTGAATTCCTCCTCCAAAAATCACACCTTCACCACATACATCAAGTGTGAACTGATTTTGCATATAAGAATAGTTTTCCTGTACACCGGTCGGGTATGTGACAGACTTCAATGTTCCTGACAAAATATGTTCATTGAACGCGTCAATATCCGGGGATCTATTTGCACCAGGAAGAACCATCGAATCATCATCGCATGGAGTACCAAATGGTACTAATTTGGAGAGACCTGTTTCTTCTTTATAGAAATATTCTTCTGGTATCTGAGTTACATTTGCTACCTGACCATTATAATAGCCCCATACATCCTGTGCATATGAATATTGGGGAGGAAGTTGCTCATCACAAAAATACTCGAATTCGTATTTTCTGGGAGCAATAATATTCTTATCCCTTATTTCAATGGAGTTTAGAAAAAGTCGATTATTTTCCCAGTCGTTACTGGCATATGTCGCCATATTAGACTTATTATCTACGTAATCTGTTAGAAATGCAACCTCCCGCATCAAGGTTTGCGTGTTATTATACAGGCTGTAAACGCTTATTTTGTCTATCGCTTTTCCACCATAGTCCAATCTATCGCTTAATTTGGGTGTAAAAACCACCTGAATCCTATCCTCTATAATGATTTCAGAAATTCTTTTTCTTGAGATTTTCGGTAACAATGTCCTAGTATTGTCCTTTAGATTCATATATAAAATGGAGTACAATTCATCAACCTCTGAATCGTTTTGAAAGTCTCTATAAATTCTATACTCACCATAGTCAAGATCAATTTCTTCATTTTCGTAAACAAAATTGATTATACCACCACTAACAGGCTCGATTCTTGAAAGATGCCAAGAGATTGTATATTCCGATTTTTTTAATCGGGGTGGAGGCAACAAATTAGAGTATATTGCGTACCAGACAAAATCTTCATGAGGCACATACATCTCAGAGAAATTCAATAATGGATTGCGATATCCATTTGCCTGATAGTATGCCTCATAACACCAAGGTTCTTCACCCGGCAAATCATCAGTTGGAGGACAAGGATTTGTTTGCCCTTGTCCCAGGCCATGAATACCATCATTAAATACAGAGTTTGTTTCTATCGTCTCTTTTTCCGTGAAAATATACTTATTACCGAGTTCATCTGTTATTGTAAACCCATTAATATTCAATTGAGGCGAAGCCAGTTCAATATCTGCATCAATTTTAAGATTCTTGTACGGCATCAGCATTATTCGCTTATTATTGTACGCCCCATCGCTGCTAAACACAAATTTCCCACTTTGTCCTGCAAATGAATACGAAAACAAATCGGGCTCCATATCATAATTCTCACTATCAGGATTGCTACGACTACATCCCACTAGCGGATAAAAATGAGCATCCACTGATTCCTCTGATTGTGAAGGATCAAAATTTTGAATTCTATTCACATTAAAATCGGAAACTAACCAACCATATTCCCAACCATTATCGTTGTTATATGTTTCATCAAGCTTATCTCTTTTTTGCCGAGTAATGACACCACCTGACAATAATTCCCAACCTAATCCGACCCAAGAGGCATTTTCATTTACTTTTACTCCTCTCGCGCTATAGTTTACAGAAACAGGAACTGACACTCCACCGGATTCAATATTCCAAATCGGAATATTTACGTTTAAAGTACCCGTAGAAAGATCCACCTCTGATGAGCCATCATGTCCTTGTGTGGTTTTGGCAGAGCTAGTCAGATCGAGGTTTTGCCCATTTACAACGACACAAGCTGAACAAAAAACCATTGATAGAAACAGAATTGCAATATTTTTCATAAAAACAAAAGATTTTTTGTCAAATTTCTCAAAAAAACTGCCCCCCTCTAATGTTCGTAAATCATTGACTACATAGCATCTTACTTCGAATAATACATGGAACATGTAATACCAAACCAAAAAAAATAAAAATCCCGTCCTCAAAAAATTATTTCATCAGAAAAGCCATAGGACTCAAATATGCAATATCTTTTTTCCTAAATCCACAAATAGCCAATTTTTAAATGCTAAAATATTAATTGCATATTCTTTCTAAATTACTAGCAAATAAATATATTTTGAAAAAGCAGATTCATATTCTTATAACAAAATGGCCAAGTGTTAAAAATAGGGAGGAGAAATACTGATAGGAGTCAATTGTACATGAAGGATAAAAGGTAATTTCCTTCAAACGAAATATCCTACTTCGACTTGGAAGAAGAACAAAACATAAACAGAGTAATTCGTCTATACCCAAAGACAGACAAACCTGCATCTAGAATCCTTGGTAATCAAAACCTGCTCGATACATCTTGGGGAGTAACACTAATAATTACTTCATATTCAATTTGCCAATAGACACAACTATATAAGATATGGCATTTTGTGCTCGAAATTTTTAACAAGAAGCACAAAAAATAAGAAAAAAAAAGAAAATAGGTACCTAGTATCAGCTTTTTCCGGTCAGTCTCATCTATCATGCTCTAAAAATTTAAAGCCTTAATAACAACACTCCTACCACAAGTTAGCGGCTACATTTGAATTTATTATAATAAAGTTCTTTTTTCGCGGAGTTTAATGAAGAACGTCCTAAACAATAATTAATTAGGATGTAAAAGAAGTAGCAAAGCATTAGAACTATACATTTTCTGCCGTTATTCGTGAATTCCCCAACCTTTTTCTCGTATTTACCCAAATTATCTCCAAATATTACCGAATATTCATGATTAAAATAGCTATTGTGCGCCTGCAGCTATAAAACCTTCATCATTCATTGATAATATCCTGAAATTCTCTGGGATCTCCGAACTCATCGAATATTTTCTGCAACTGTTTTGGGGTCCATTTTCTCAATCGCAAAAAGTTGACCTCTTCATCCGAATCCTGAGAATTAAAACCTGGAGATTCTACTATCCATTTATTAAACGTTTCGATGCTAACGCCATATAATCTGGCAATCTTACTTGGTGTAATTCCGCGTTCATTTTGCGATCCTTTACTCTCAGTCATTGATAATGTTATTTAATTTGTTCTCTTTCCAAACTCAAAAATAATCGTATTTGTACTATGTTGAGAGGTTTTTGATAAATTCCTTTAGCTTGAATTTTTATACTACATTTATGTATGTTGAAATATTTCTTTTTTGTTTTCGTTGTAGTATTTGAATTTTTTTTAGATTTGTCAAAGTTATTTTTAAAAAGTAGACATGAAATCTTTTGCAGGATTAGTTGACCCTTTCATTGGACTTTTGGTCAACAAAGATTTTTCAGTTGAACCTGAAAAATTTGAAGAACTCTTCGAGAAGCGGTTTTCTCTAGCTGATCTCAAGATATCATCGAGAGTTTTAAGACATTGGAGTAAATATGGCCTTCTGCCTGATGAAAATGCAGAGAAGAACCAAACCAATGCACCAGAAGAGCCCGTACCTACAAAAAAGAGAAACCGATTTAATTTCGTTGACCTGATCTACCTGAACATTCTTCAGGATCTTAGATTATTTGGAGTATCTCTGCCAAAACTCCTTGAAATAAAAGAATTTCTCTTGTATGAATATGACTATTTTGAACTTCTTGATACCATCACCAACAGCGATCTGGATCAACTTAAATCAGCAGGTATTAATACTGAAATGATTGGAGAAGTAATTGAACACAAGCAAGAGATGAAGGAATACAAAGAGTTATTTCCCGATTCAATTCGATACACTACAGTACTCTCTTTGATTCTCCAAGGTGCTATTTTAAGCAAAGTCGACATCCGACTCATTGTCACCTATGACGGCAGGCTATCTCTTGAAATCTTGAATTCAATTGGGCAAAGTGTCGGCCAACCATTCAAGCAAATGCCCCACATCGCAATCCCCATTTTCCATTACTTAGCTCAGTTTGTCAGTATAAATCGCTATCGTGATCTTTTTCTTGAATATCGGTTACTTAACGATCAGGAATTGGTGATACTTGATCTGGTTAAAAAGGGGAAATATAAAGAAATATCCATTCGTCCTTCCAAGGACAATATTATCACCATGGAATTGACCGAGGAACTTAAAATTGAAAACGAAGCTCGAGTACGGGATATTCTATTAAAAGGCGGATATCAGGAAATACAGTTAAAAACAGTTAAAGGCCTCATTACCTACAGCGAGGTAACAACTAAAATAAGGATTTAATTAGAACTATTATACTACAATGCTATGACCCATTGGACACAAAAAATAGTACTGGAAGAACCAGACTCAGTAGAACAAAGGTTGATTACCAGAAGAACTGGAATCAGTCTGATGTTTACAACTAACCATGCTAACAATTCAACAATGTAGAAAAGCACTAGGATTAAACGAAAAAGAAATATCTGATCAACAGATACTGGCCATACGGGATTTTTTATCAACCATGGCTGAGGTTTATGTACAAAATTTAAAAGAGATTCAAGATGAGAAAAACAGCCGTGATTTACACCAGGGTATCAACGGATACGCAAGCTGAGAAAGGTTATAGTTTACGTGATCAGGAGGATAAAATAAGACAGTACTGTAGGCTCAATAACATCGAGGTTCTAATGCACTTTCAGGATGATCATTCAGCCAAAAATTTTGATCGTCCTAAGTGGAAGCTCTTAATGGATTATCTCCAAAAGAATAAAAAGACCATTGACGAGTTTGTTTTTCTCAAATGGGATCGGTTTACCAGAAATGTAAGTGAGGGTTTTATTGTATTAAATAAAATACGCGCACTTGGAATTAAAATTGTCAGTGTTGAGCAGGATGTCGATGATTCGATACCGGAGAATCTATTGCTTCAAGCTGTCTATATGACCGTTCCGGAGATTGAGAACAAACGCAGAGCTTTGAATGTGGTATCGGGAATGCGTAGAGCCATGAAAGAAGGGCGGTGGCCATGGAAAGCTCCAGTGGGTTATATAAACTCAAGAGATGAAAACGGTAAAATAGTCGTTGGTGTTGACCCCGTGAAAGCCCCTTATATCAGGAAGATTTTTGAAGAAATTATCAAAGGCGATTTCTCCCAACAAGATATTCGAACACAAATGTTCCGAAAGGGCATTAAGCTTAGCAAAAGTAATTTCTCGCGATTGTTAAGAAACAAGTTCTATATCGGTCAGATTGACATCCCGGCCTACAAGGATGAACCCGCAGAAACAGTGTCTGGTTTGCACAGCCCCATCATCGATCCTGAGGTGTATTTTAGGGTGCAACAAATACTGGATGGACGTAATATTAAACGTAACATAAACAGTAAAAGATTGTCCCGTCCTGAATTGCCACTACGTGGACATATGCTATGTCAAAGTTGTGGCGGCAAAATGACAGGAAGTGCATCAAAGGGAAATGGTGGCAGATATTATTACTACCATTGTAACAAGTGTGGAACCAGATTTAAAGCTACTTTGGCAAATGAGGCATTTGAAAGGTTGTTGCGAAAGATGACTCTGACCGATGGCTCGAAAAGGCTCCTAAAGTTGATGGTAGCACAAAAAGGCGAGGAACTACTTAAAAATGAACAACAGGAACAAAAAACTGTGGCGATGGATTTAAAAAAACAACAAGAACGCAAAACACGATTGATGGATAGTTTTTTGGATGGGAAAATAGACGGGACAGAATACAGTTTGCTTAAGCCACGTGTGGAAGATGAACTGACCCGACTTGAAATCAGATCGAAGGAATTGAAAACAACAAAAGCCAATTTAACCCGTGATCTGACAAAAGGAATTGATATGATAGCCAACCTTTATAACTTATATGATAACAGCAACTTAGAAGGCAAACAGCGTATTATTGGTTCGATATTTCCCAGAAACTTTATTTTTGAAGAAAACAAAGTTCGAACCGAACAAATGAACGAGGTAGTACGCTGGATTATCAGCTGTAGCAAGGCTTTGCGCCAAAAAGAAAAAGGGGACAACACTGGTTTTTCAATGTTGTCCCCTTGGGTAGTCCGTACGGGATTCGAACCCGTGTTACCAGGATGAAAACCTGGCGTCCTGACCTGACTAGACGAACGGACCATTTTGGTTAGGAGGTGCAAAAATAGGTACTTTTTTGATTCGTGCAACTTTTTCAAATATTTTTTTGAAGATTTTTTACAGACCCCAACCAGGCTACATCTCGGTGTCGGCTTGAAACTTAAAACCCAGGCGTTTACCTGTCTTCAACGAAATGGTATCCATGGTGTTTTTCATCTCAAAAACGCTGACTTCTTTTACCAAATCGTAATGGGGTGTAAGCAAATCAAAATTCACGGTGTAGGTAATGGCCGTTTTCAACAAACTGGAAATGGCTTGCTTGTCCAGGATATGTTTACCAAAGTCATTATAAACATATCCCAGCTCTCGCTTGCCCTCCACAAAATAGTGGTTGTCTTTGTTTACAAAAATCCGCCCAATCAGGTACCCGGTATCGTTTACGCGGTTGTATTTAAACGAATCGGACAAAAAATTGTAGATATTGATGATCCCACAGTAGCTGCGGTTTTTGTCTTCGCGGATATAATCTGTCCGCATCACCTCATGATGCCGCGAAAACTCAAACACGTTGGTATGCATTAAAAATAACAAGGTGTCGCCTCCAAATTTCAACTCTATCTCAAAATCACTCAGACTGTTCGACTCAAACGGGATAAGCTGATCGGGCAAATTTTCCTTCACGAAAAGCGCATATTTTTCTTCCAATTCCAGAAGCGCCGCTTTGAGTATTTTTAATGAATTGAGCGTGTTGTTATACACTTGCTGTTTCAGGGCAGCCTTTGCTACCATCATCTCAAAAAGAGGATCCGTTTGTACCTTTTTTTTCATTATCCGGATGTTTGTGGGAAACGTATTGATATCGAAACAAATGCCATGGTAAAAAATGCCATTTTTGACAATAACTCTGTACCCTTTCCCTTATTATAAGGTTGAAATCAGTACAAAAATAAGGAATTATTGGCAGGAAAAGGAAGAAAACAGGATCGGCTGTGGCGATTATCCTTCGAAGGTAAACGAAAGCAGAAAAACCTTGGATTTCAATTGGTCGATGCTGTTGGTGTAGAGATTTCCTTCACGAAGAATCAGGTTGTTGAAACCATACCCCATCTTAATTTCGGTGCCAAACTTAAAATAGGTAGTATAAAAGTCAAAGCCTACGCCCAATTCAAGCGACACATCATGACGATTCAATTTTACAGTAACATCGCTGGTATTTTCCTCTGCCTTTTTTTGCGAAGCCAAATCGATTGAATACTTGGCACCTCCCAGTATATAAGCCGCTACGTTGTTCAATCGGTGGGTCTTGTATTTGAGCTCCAATGGAAAATCAACAATGGTGGAGGTGATACTCTTGCGCATTTCCACAAATTCAGCTTCATCATTTCTATATGTCAGAATATTATAGTTCAAAATGCGTTCACCAAAAGCCAATGATGGAATAAAACGAAGATCGAGTAACGGGGAAAGATGCCAGTCGCCAACTATACCGATGGTAAAACCCGGAGTAGGCGAAGAGTTAATACTGTAAACAAAGGCTGAATCCACCGAATAAAAATCGGGCAATTCGTTGGAAGTCCATTTTACAAATTGCAGATTTTCAATGGGTTTTACCGAAAACAACATTTGGTTCGCTCCCAGAATAAAACCAAAATGATACCGGTTGTGATCGAAGGTGGGCAAATTCATCGATTTGCGCTGTTGCCCCATTGCCTGACCGGCAAAAAGCAAAAAAAGCAATCCCAGACCCGCCATCAAAAAATTTGATTTTTTGGAATATTGTATCATGTGTAGTCTAACGCTTTTCTTTTCAGGATAGTATTTCATGTAGCTCGGTTTAACCAAATTTATGTTAAAACTCTTGTTTTCAAATTATTTAGTAGCCCAATACAAGGTGGCTATACCCATGGTTAATCGTTTTTGACGTGTTTCTTTGAATCCGGCCATTTCCATCTGCTCCAGAAACTCTTTCCCTTCCGCAAATTTAGCCACTGAGTCAGGTAGGTAAGTATAGGCTTCTTTATGTTTTGAAACAGTACGGCCCACCACCGGCAATATATATTTAAAATAGAACTGGTATATCTGCTTGAAGAAAAACTGTTTCGGTTTGGAAAACTCAAGTACCACTACCCTACCACCGGGTTTTAACACACGATTCATTTGTTGGAGACCCTTTTGCAGATTTTCAAAATTCCGCACTCCAAAGGCTACGGTAATAGCGTCGAAGGAATTGTCGGAGAAAGGAATTTTGGCTGAATCACCATGAACCATCCGAATCACGTGGTCGAGTTTCAGTTTTTTTATTTTTTGCTCACCCACTTCCAGCATTTGTGCTGCGATGTCGAGTCCAACAATCTTTTTAGGTTCGAGTTTAGCCAATTCAATGGCCAAATCACCGGTTCCCGTGGCCACATCCAAAATCTGCTTGGGCTGAAGAGGTTCCAGCAATTTGCGTACTTTCTTACGCCAAACAATGTCGATGCCTCCGGAGAGCACATGGTTCAATAAATCATACTTGGGAGCAATGTCGTTGAACATTTTTTCCACCTGTTGTTTTTTACCGGGAGTGTTATAATGAGCCATTCATGTGTCTTTTGAAAGTTATTAGGAGATCATCATTTTCGCAACCTCTGCCCGAAGTTTGGACTTATTCACCGGAACCACGCCTACTTCCTCACAAACCAGGCCCCCGGCGAGGTTGGCGATGGCAGCCATCATGGGAGGTTCCACCTGAAGTGCCAACAAAAGGGCGGCTACACTTATTACGGTATCGCCAGCTCCCGACACATCGGCGATGTTGCGGCGGTGGGCACTGATCAGCTGCGATTCGTAGTTACCTTCATTTTCCCAGCTGATAAATACACCCAATTCCGACAGGGTATTCAGCACCATTTTGCATTGCAATTTGTCTTGCAGCTTCGACACCACCATTTCCAGCTGTTCGTTGTCTCGCGGATCGAAGTTCTCACCCAAACCTTCCTTTACCTCTTTAAGGTTGGGTTTGAAAAGGGTTACATGGCGATAATTCAAAAAATTCAGCTTTTTTGGATCCACGGCCACGGGTATCTTACGTTTGCGCGCTTCTTTCACTACACCTTCGATCAGGTCAGGGGTAATCACCCCCTTGTCGTAATCCTGAAAAATCACCACCTGGATATCTTGATGGTCAAATAATTCCTGAATACGTTGACCGAGGGTCGCCACTTGCTGAGGATTAAGGGGGTCGGTCATTTCTTCATCCACACGAAGCATTTGAGTCTGGTTTCCGACAATTCGAAACTTAGTGGTGGTAATACGCTGATTATCTGTAATCAACCCCTCCAGAGGCATGTCGGCTTCCTTCACCAGTTGTTTGAATTCCCCCCCTTTTTGGTCGTTGCCAATAACAGAGCACAGAATGGGGTTAGCCCCCAATGCCTTGAGATTCAATCCCACATTGGCAGCACCTCCCAAACGGTTTTCACGGTTTTTGACGGCCACAATAGGCACGGGAGCCTCCGGACAAATGCGATCAACCTGTCCCCAGATGTAAGCATCCACCATCACATCCCCTATTACCAATACATTGAGGTTGTTAAACTGTTCAAAAAGCTGATCAATCTTTTCAGAAGTAAACATGAGCATCATTTAATTGGAGTGCAAAAATAGGTAAATATCCAGAAGTATGAAAAACGCAGAGCCCATCGTTTTGATATGCTCAACAAAAGAGATCAATCCGTTTTATTCCTTCGGCCGGAATTGGGATTTTCGATCGGTAGAGATGGGTATCTACCTCTGGCTCAAATTATTTGTTGATGGTCATGGCTTTATCAAAAATATTCACACCGCCTTTCACTCCAAAATCCAATGTTTGCACAGGATAAGCAATGGAGATATTTTCCTTTTCAAATCGTTTTTTAATGCGCATGATGGTCTCACTCATGGCATTCAGGTAGTCGGTTTGTTGTTGGAAATTGATCCAGAAACGCACCTCAAAATTGTAGGAATAGCTCCCGATGTCGGTGAAATAAAAATCGATGGGATCGGATTTCAGGAGCGCAGGAATCTGATTAATTTCATCCAGAGCCACCTGCTTCACTTTATCCAGATCGTCGCCATACGACACGCCGGTTTTTAGTATGATGCGTCGTTTGTTGTAGGTGGAAAAATTGGTGAACGTGGAATTGTAAATCAGTTGGTTAGGTACAAAAACCTCCTGCCCACTGATATTTTTCACGGAAGTGGTAATCAGTCCAATGTCATTCACCTGCCCGTAAACGCCATCCAAACTCACCCAATCGCCTTCCTTGAAGGGCTTTTGCATGGTGACAAGCATACCCGAGAACATATTGGAAGCAATGTCCTTAAAAGCAAATCCGGCAATAATGCCCACAATTCCGGCACCTGCCAGCATTTTCGTCACATAACCCTCCAAGCCCAAAACTTCGAGTGCCAAAAACACGCCTGATACCATCACGACCACATACAGCACCACCGAAATCAGTTGGGCCATGCTGTCGTTGGTTTTAAGGATACGAGCGTAAAATTTATATGAATATTTTCGTACAAGGAGAGCAAGGATATAAAAGGCCAACAGGACTAGCAACGACATAAAAATGCGTGGCAACACATGGAAAACAGGCATTCCAATTTCTTGCATCCATTGAGATAGATCGTGCAATACTGTTTCCATAATATATTGGTTTAATTTACTTTATGTAAGTTGAGCCAATGCCTTCTCTATTCTTTTCACGGCTTCCTCCAACAACGATTTGCTGGTGGCATAGGAAAGTCGAATACAATTGGGGTCGCCGAAAGCACTTCCTGAAACCAAGGCTACATGGGCTTTCTCGAGTAGATATGTGCAAAGTTGATCGCTATTGGCAATCACCGTTTGTCCATCGCTTTTACCAAAAAAACTGCTCACGTCAGGAAACAGATAAAAGGCACCTTTGGGCAGGTTGGTTTTTACTCCGTCGATTTCTTGCATCAAGGACACCAATAAATCCCTGCGTTCTTTGAAAGCTGCCACCATGGTATCAATTTCAGGCACCTCGGTTGGGTCGGCTTCCAGAGCGGCAGCGGCAGCCATTTGCGAAATGGTTCCTGCTCCTGAAGTATATTGCCCCTGTAATTTGGTGCAAGCCTCGGCGACAAACTGAGGTCCGGCCATATATCCAATGCGCCATCCGGTCATGGCAAATCCTTTGGAAACACCATTTACAATCACCACCTGGTCTTTTATTTCGGGGAAAGAGGCAGGACTTACAAACTCACCCTCAAAAAGGATGTGTTCATAAATTTCGTCCGAAATAACTAACAAATCAGGATGTTTTGCGATTACGGCTGCAATGGCTTTAGTTTCTTCGTATGAATAAACTGAACCCGTGGGATTGCTTGGCGAATTTAACAAAATGGCCTTGGTACGGGGAGAAATGGCTGCTTCAATTTGTTGGGGAGTAACTTTAAAGTCCGACTCAATTCCCGCTTTAATCACCACATCTTTTCCCCCGGCCAGTCGAATCATTTCGGTATAAGAAACCCAGTAGGGTGCC
This sequence comes from Bacteroidales bacterium, assembly GCA_963676875.1. Taxonomy (GTDB): domain Bacteria; phylum Bacteroidota; class Bacteroidia; order Bacteroidales; family F082; genus UBA6244. The sequence continues at coordinate 3,399,913 of OY781436.1, read as the reverse complement.
GGCACGATAATTTCATCACCCGGATTGAGCAAACATTGAAAAATATTGGACAACACCTGCTTGGCTCCGTTAGACACCACAATCTGGTTAGCTTTAAAATCCAGGCCATTATCACGTTTTAGCTTTTTAACTATGGCCTCTTTTACAACTACCAGACCAGCCACCGGTGGGTACTTGGTAACGTTGTTATGGATGGCGTTGATGGCTCCGGCTTTAACAAAATCGGGGGTGTTAAAATCGGGTTCTCCAATACTAAGGTTTATAATATCAATACCTTTCGCCTGCAACTCGCGGCTCAATCGGGTCATCTCAAGGGTAGCCGACTCGGTCAGATTTAAAATTCGGTTGGAAAGTATGCTGCTGTTCACGATGTAATTTTTTTTGAAACGCAAATATATGGAATTAAGCTGCGCCCCCATGGTTTTGTTGTGAAAAATATAACATAAGAAAGATGGTACCTTCACCCAAAACCATCCTTCACTAAATGGGCACCTGAAAAAAAAATGTTGTTTCTTTGTAGTAGCGTTTATTAAACAAGAAATATATGATACCGGAGATTATTAAATACACCTTACCGTCACTAATTTTGCTGGTGGCAGTTTATTTTATGATGCGTTTTTTTTTAAAACATAATCAAAGCCAACTTAACTATCTGAAAGACGAACAAGATTTAGCCCGATTGAAACTTGATTTAGAAAGAAAGCAACAAACCCAAAAGGTGGTGATTCCACTAAAATTGCAAGCTTATGAGCGCATGGTGTTATTTTTAGAACGAATCAATCCACCTAACCTCATCAAGCGTTCGATGAGTCCCGGTCAAAAAGTTTCCCAATTGCAGGGTGCCCTGTTGCGCAATATCCGCGATGAATATGAGCACAACATGTCGCAACAACTGTACATCGGAGAAAACACCTGGGAAATGGTAAAAACCGCCAAAGAAGATGTGGCCAGATTGGTTAACACGACCTCTGCCAAATTCAAGACCGATGATGAGGCAGCATTAATGGCCAAAGACATGCTTACCACAGGTTTCGATGCAAAAAAAGACCCCATTGAAACTGCATTGTCGCAGTTGAAAAAGGAAGTTAAGGAATTGTTTTAAAGATGAATGCGCAATTGGAAATCCGACATGTGAGTTTTGTGGGGTCAGGCAATGTGGCTACCCATTTGGCTCGGGCATTGCAAAAAGCCGATGTCCAAATCGATGAAGTATTCTCACCCAACCCAGAGCATGCACTTGAATTTTCCAGGTCATTCAGATGTCGTTTTATTTCAGATATCCCGGAACTATCTTCCGACACCGACCTCATTTTATTATGCGTTCCTGATAATCAGGTGACAACCACAGCCCATGCCATTGCGCCCGGAAGGGCTATCGTGGCACATACTTCGGGCATCAGCAACTTAAGCCAAATTTCAGATATCCCGCATAAAACGGGTGTGTTTTACCCCCTTCAAACCTTTTCCAAACAACGGGAGGTAAGTTTTACAGACATCCCCTTTTGCATCGAAGCAAGCGATTTGCACACCAAAGAAACGCTTACCCAACTGGCTTACCTTCTGAGCAATAAAGTGGTGGGAATTTCTTCAGCCGAAAGGGAACTTCTACATCTGACAGCCGTGATGGTCAACAATTTCACCAATAGTCTTTATGGCATGGCTCATGAAATTCTACTGGAGAACAAACTGGACTTCAACCTGTTGGTGCCGCTTATCCGCGAAACGGCTTTGAAAGTAGCCGAAATGCCACCTCATTTGGCCCAAACAGGGCCGGCGCGAAGAAAGGATGAAAACACCCTGATGCGACATCGGGAATTGTTGAAGGACTTCCCTCATTATCAACAACTTTATCAACTACTTACCGATCAAATCATAAAAATATACCATGAGTAACTACAAAGCTTTACTTAAAAACGTCACCACTTTTATTTTCGATTACGATGGCGTGATGACCAACGGCACACTCATCCTGCTCCACGAAGGACATCCCCTGCGGTCGGCCAATGTGAAGGATGGTTATGTGTTGCAACTGGCCGTAAAATTGGGATACAAAATAGCCATTATTTCAGGTGGTTTCTCCAAATCCATGGAAAACAGGTTCGAAGCCCTTCAGATTAAAGACGTGCACCTGGGCGTAAAAAACAAAATTGAAACTTTTGAAAAGTTTATACAAAAATACAACCTCAATCCTGAGCAAGTAGTTTACATGGGCGACGACATTCCCGACTACAAAGTAATGCAGCGGGTGGGTGTACCCGTGTGTCCCGCCGATGCAGCCGAAGAAATCAAAGCCATCTCACTGTACATCTCCGACAAAAAAGGCGGCGAAGGCTGCGTGCGCGACATCATTGAGCAAGTGCTGAAGGTGCAAGGAAAATGGATGACTGAGGAGTCGTTTTTGTGGTAGGGGAGTCGGAAGTCGGAAGTAGGGAGTAAGGAGTAGGCAGTAGGGAGAAAAGGTGAAGAGGAGAAGATGAGAAGATGTGAAGAGGTGAAAAGGTGAAAAGGAGAAAGGGTGAAGGGAATAGATGTTGTTAATCAAAAGACAGAATTATTGAATAGCCCGTAGGGCTTCAATGTCAATAGATTAATAAAAATGACGGTTCCTTGTCCGTGGGGCATCAATAGGAGTGGGAAGTCGGGAGTTGGAAGTCGGAAGTAGGGAGTAAGGTGTAAGGAGTAGGGAGAAAAGGTGAAGAGGTGAAGAGGAGAAGTGGAGAAAGGGTGAATGGAATAGATGTTGTCAATCAAAAGACAGAATTATTGAATAGCCCGTAAGGCTTCAATGTCAATAGATTAATAAAGTTGACGGCACCTTGTCCGTAGGACATCAACAGGAGTGGGAAGTCGGAAGTAGGGAGTCGGGAGTCCGAAGAAAAGGTGAAGAGGTGAAGAGGTGAAAAGGAGAAAGGGTGAATGGAATAGATGTTGTTAACCGAAATACACAATTGTTAACTAGCCCGTAGGGCTTCAACATCAATAGATTAATAAAGTTGACGGCACCTTGTCCGTAGGACATCAACAGGAGTGGGAAGTCGGGAGTCGGAAGAAAAGGTGAAGAGGTGAAGAGGTGATAAAGAGAAAGGGTGAAGGGAATAGATGTTGTTAATCGAAATACACAATTGTTGAATAGCCCGTAGGGCTTCAACATCAATAGATTAATAAAGTTGACGGCACCTTGTCCGTAGGACATCAACAGGAGTGGGAAGTCGGGAGTCGGAAGAAAAGGTGAAGAGGTGAAGAGGTGATAAAGAGAAAGGGTGAAGGGAATAGATGTTGTTAATCGAAATACACAATTGTTGAATAGCCCGTAGGGCTTCAATGTCAATAGATTAACCACCTAACGCGAAGAAAACCAATCGATTGCCCTTCGATTTTAGTCAAGGGCAATAAAGAGTAAAGAATAAATTAAATGGGAAAAGTAAGGAATTGGTTGTCGGGTGAAAATACCCGCAAAATCCCAAAATAAAGACAATGCCAACAATGATTAAAAAAACGCTGTGTGATGCTGATAAATCTTTTTAAACTCGTGAGGTGGCCAAATTTGCTGATGATCGCACTCACCATGTGCCTGATGCTCTTTTGCTTGATTAACCCTGCATTGGGGCTCAAGCCCTTTGAAGCGGGAATGACTCCCTTGCAGTTTATGTTGCTCTTGGCTTCGGTGTTGCTCATTACCAAAGGAGGGTATATCATCAACGACCTTTCCGACATCAACCCCGATTCGATAAATAAACCCGGTAAAAACCTGGTGGGGGATCAAATTTCGGAAAAAACAGCACAGACTTTATATTGGGTTACAACCCTCGCAGGACTGGCTGCCGGAACACTTTTCTCCTATCTCTTGCATCAAATCAATTACAGCCTGATTTTTCTGTTCTCGGCAGGCTTGCTTTGGTTTTATTCACAAAAATATAAATGTCAGCCGCTGGTAGGTAACGTGGTAGTGGCCTTGCTCAGCAGCCTTTCGTTCGCATTGGTTTGGTTGTTCAGCTTTTTCGCCCTAAGCAATCAAGGAGAGGAATTTGCTCAGGTTCTGTCATTTTTTCCCAGGGTAAACATGCTAGTGCTCATCTATGCCGGATTTGCCTTTATCATCACCCTTTTTAGGGAGCTCATCAAAGATCTGGAAGATTTTAAGGGCGATAACCGTTTTGGATGCCGAACCCTTCCCGTAGCTTATGGAACCGGCGTGGCTAGGATCACAGCGCTGGTGGTGGGCTATATTTCCCTCCTTGGCCTGCTATGGACTACTTATTATTTTTACCTCATGCAATACATTCTGCCGGCAATTTGGTTCACATTCATCACAATACTGCTTGGCTTCATGCTTTTCAAACTCCACCATGCCGACCATAAACCACAGTTTGCCCAACTGTCGGGGTTGAGTAAATTGCTTATGGTTTTGGGCGTTATTTCATTGATTTTCTTTTATTTTGCATGGCTATGATGCTACTTGATCAACTTACTTCATATCAGGTTATTCTGGCCTCAGGCTCTCCGCGAAGAAAAGATTTGCTCACCGAAATGGGTCTTACCTTTAATGTAAAAACCAAGCCCGGCGACGAATCATTCCCCGCATCCATGCCCGTGGGCGAAGTGGCAGGATACCTGAGTAAACAAAAGGCAGACATATTTGCTGAAGGCGGACTAGCCAAAAATCAATTGGTGATAACCGCCGACACCATCGTGGTAATAGATGAGGTGATTCTTGGCAAACCTGTCAACGAAGCCGAAGCCCGGGAGATGCTTGAACTACTTTCCGGAAAAACCCATCAGGTGATAACAGGCGTCACACTCATGACCAGTCAAAAAACCCACACCTTTTCAGTATCCACTGAAGTTGTATTTAAAAACCTGCTGCCGGAAGAAATAGAATATTACGTGCATCACTACAAGCCCTTCGACAAAGCCGGAGCTTACGGCATTCAGGAATGGATTGGTCACGTGGCCACCGAACGCATCGAAGGGTCGTATTTTAATGTGATGGGATTGCCCACCCACAGATTGTATGAAGAATTAATCCACTTTTTAAACCCGAAAGCATGAAAACAACCCTTACCCTACTATTCTTGATGATGGCCTTTGCCGTCATCGGACAACCCACAGCCCGCAAGGTGGTCGAAAAGCAAGTGGAAGCATACAATCAACGAGATATAGATGCCTTCATGGCCACCTATTCGTCTAAGATTGCCATTTACATCTTTCCCGACAGCCTGTACATCAAGAACAAAACAGAAATGAGAGCGCGCTATACCCAATTGTTCGAATCCACCCCCGATTTGGAGTGCATGATAACCAGCCGCATGGTGTTGGGATCCACTGTCATCGACAAAGAATACGTACGCATGAACGGCCAGTACAAAGACGCCATCGCCATCTATCAAGTTGAGCAGGATAGTATTGTGCGGGTGACCTTTGTAAGGGAATGAGTGGTGGGAGTGGGGAGTCGGAAGAAAAGGTGAAGGGGAGATAAGGAGAAAGGGTGAAGGAAATTGTTGTTGTTAATCGAAAGACAGAGTGGTTGAATAGCCCGTAGGACTTCAATGTCAATAGATTAATAAAGTTGACGGCACCTTGTCCGTAGGACATCAACAGGAGTGGGGAGTCGGGTGTCTTGTCCCTTGTCCCTTGTCCCTTGAACCCAATTGAACCCTTGAACCCTTGAACCCCATTGAACCATTAAAACCCTATCTTTGCAAAAAAATAATAAGTCCGTGACCTTTAACGACCTCAACTTAAACACTCCCCTCACCAATGCGTTGGCCGATTTGGGTTTCGACTACCCCACGCCCATACAGAAGGCTTGTTTCTCACTCATCCTGTCGGGAAAAGATACCGTAGGTGTGGCACAAACAGGTACCGGAAAAACCTTTGCCTATCTATTGCCATTGTTGCGATTCTTTCCCTATTCCGAACAACGTGCCCCACGGATACTCATTATTGTACCCACCCGTGAGCTGGTAACACAAGTAGTGGACGAAATCGGCAAATTAACGACATACATGAGTGTCCGATATGCCGGAGTGTACGGCGGCACCAACATCAATACCCAAAAAAAAGTGGTTCACGACGGACTGGACATTCTGGTGGCCACTCCCGGACGAATGCTCGATTTGGCATTAACCGGCGTACTTTCAGTAAAAAGCATTCAGAAATTTGTAATTGATGAAGTGGACGAAATGCTCAACCTGGGTTTTCGTCCCCAACTGATGTCCATCATGGAAATTCTGCCCGAAAAAAGGCAGAACATCATGTTTTCGGCCACCCTAACCCCTGATGTGGAGACAGTTATCAACACTTTTTTCAGCCATCCCGAGCAGGTGGTAATTGCCCCGCACGGAACTCCCCTCGAGCAAATCATTCAACGGGCATACGATGTCCCCAATTTCTTCACGAAAGTAAACCTGCTAAAACACCTGCTGGACACCGACCCCTCCATGGAGAAAGTCCTAGTTTTTGCCGGCAGCAAACGATTGGCCGACCGTCTGGCAGAAAAATTGACGGGTTTCAACGACCTCACTCCGGGAGTATTACATTCCAACAAATCACAGAACAACCGCTTTTTAACCCTCAAACAATTCGAAGAAGGTCAGTTTAAGGTGCTCATTACCACAGATATCATGGCCCGGGGTCTCGACATTTCGGACGTGAGCCACGTGGTGAATTTTTCCATGCCTACCCTACCAGAAGACTATATTCACCGCATCGGGCGTACCGGACGTGCCGACAAAGAAGGAGTAGCCATCTCTTTTATCAATGAAATGGAAAAACAATCGCAGGGCGACATCGAAAACCTTATGAAAATGGCCATTCCCATGGAAATTTTTCCCGAAGAAGTAGAAATCTCGACCATCACCACCGAAGAAGAAAAACCCGCACCCCTTTACGATAAACCATACCTCACCAACCCAACCCGTAAAAAATCCACGGGTGCCTTCCACGAAAAATCAGAAAAAAACAAAAAAGTGAATTCAGGTGGCGCCGGACGAAAAGAGAAAAAACGGAAAGCGGCCAAGAGGAAGAGATAGCATCGATGGTCAGACGCCCCTCGAAAAGGGGCGTTTCTATGAAGACACTAAATTGGAGACCGCACTCCTACCCCGCAAATAATACAATCGCCAAACCAACAACCCCAAACTCACGATTAGTAAAATAACCAAATGTTGGAAGTTGTGCAACACATGACTCCAGTCGCCACCCATCACAAAAAGACGGGTCATGGCTTCGAGCATGGGCGTGGTTGGAACGGTTGCGGCCAACCATTGCAAGGGCAAAGGCATCTCCGACAGGGGCCAACTATAGCCCGATAGCAAGAAAAACGGATAGGTGGTAAAAGCCAGAATCTCCATCATGCGTATCTGATTTCGAACAAAGGATCCGATCAACAGCGCGTAAACCATAATGGTCACCAAAAAAGTCATACCCACCACAAATATGGGGACCACGGCTCCCAGAACCGGTAAATCGAAATAGGGGAAAATCACCGTGACAAATAGCAGGTAATAAGCAAGATATAAAAAAGCGTAGTAACCGGTTTTACCAAACAAATAATTGACCACCCCATGTTTGCCTTCGTGAAGCCATTGATCCAAATATCCTTTTTCGGCATCACGGCCAATACTCTCGCCCAATCCCAACAACAATGTTTGCTGAAGAATGAGGAAAAACAAACCCGGCAACAGAAAATTACCATAGCTGTTGATGTTGTTGTAAATGGGCTTCACTTCGGCATTCACCGGATTAATCATTTCCATGGCATATTGAGGTCCGATGCCCTTCGCCTCGAAATAGTGCAGCCGGATGCCCGCCCCAATGGTCAGCATAACCTTGTTCACAGCCATATTGAGGTCGTTGCTGGGCAAAAACCGGGTGTTGTTCAGATACAGGTTTACGTCGGCACCTTCCAAACGCAATATCTTGTTTTCGAAACCTTTCGTAAAAATAATGAACCCAGAAACTTCCAGGTTGTTGAGCTTTTCAATACCATCCTGATAATCTTCCAGATAGCCCACCAATTCAATTTTTGGGTTGGCCGACAATAAGCGCGTCATTTCACGGGTGGTGGGTGTGTTGTCGTAATCCACCACGGCGAAACGTATTTGGTCAATGTCTTTATTGATATAAATAGATCCCAAAAAGAAAGCGTACAACAACGGAGCTATCAACACCGTGAGCAGGATGCTGTGGTCGGTAAGCACCACACGCGATTCATGGATCAATATTTGCCGTATGGTGTTAAATTTTTGCATGAGAAAGCGTTAGTTGAGCCGAATGGATACGGAAATTGTCGTTGAGCCGCAGCCCCAGCCAGGTGGTAAAAAATCCAACCGCAAGAAAAATGCCCAACCCTACCAATTCGGGGTAAATATATCCGAAAGGGGCACCAATTTGATATACCTTGAAAAAGGCATGTAAAAAATGGGTGTATGGAATAAACTGAGCATACAATGAGTTGAAAAAAGGCATCCCAAACATGGGAAACGTAAAACCACTGAAAACAAATGCCGGCGAATTGTAAAAAAAGGCAATATCGAGGGCAAGAATCTGGTCGTCGATGGTGGCCGAAAGCATCAAACCCAACATAATATTTACCAACAGGAATACACTAAACAGCACCAATAATTCAAACTCTTTATCCTTGAAAGGAATGTCGAACATCAGAAACACCAATGCGATATACATGGTGACGGCAAAACCCATCAAAAACAAAGCAATGGCTTTTCCTATCACGATGTTGATGGATTTTCTGCCCGCCACTTCAACCAACTCCGAAAAAGTACCCATTTCAAGTTCGTTATTGATGGAGCGTGTGGCCACGAAAAACAGAATCATTTGAAGCAGCACCGTCATGAGACCCGGAACCAAGTAATACAAATAGTTGTAGATGGGATTAAACAGCGGTTTGGAGTTCACGCTGATGGGCATGGACAAATTGAACGCCTGACGGGGAGTCAATCCCTGCGCCACCAGTTTTTCCATGGTAACGCCTGTGGAAAGGGTAGCTCCGATGAGCATGGCATCGCGTTGCAACACATTGCCATACACGATGTTGGAAGAGTTGGTAAGCACCTGAAAAGTGGCTTGTTCGCCCCGCATGATGGTCTGTTGAAAGCCTTTGGGAATATGATAAACAGCCTTTTCCGCATGGTTCAGAAAAAAAGTTTCCAGGTCGTCGCCCGAATCCAGATAATAGGTTACCTGCATGTCGGGAGAGCTGTTGACGTATTGTACCAACAGTCGCGACAACTTACTGTGGTCCTGATCGGCAATGGCCACCGACACCTTACGTAATGCTCCGGCCTGATAGATAAAGGCCAGCAGCACAAAGGTAACAGCAGGAATCCACAACAGCAACATACGTGCTGATTTGCTTTCGCTGATGATCCGCAGTTCGCGGTCGGCTACCTTGATGAATCCCGGTGTTTTCAATATCTGATGGTATCTATTGGTGAGGCTTTTTCTTTGTAAACATTGTTATTCGGCTACCGGCAGCATTTGCTTTTTCATTAGTTACTCGTCGGTATTCTCGTTGTTCAGTCTCAGAATCTCTTCTATTATTTTTTCCGAAACCCTAAAATTCGTCAATAAGAGTTTATCGAGTAAGGGTTTGACTTTCTCAACCAACCCTTTTTGTTTAGCTTTAACAATTATTCCAAGTGCACCCGTTACCTTCAGATTCAATCTATTGGCAAGCTTTCTTGCTCTTAAGTCATCCAAAATTAACAACACATTTTCATATTCCCTTGCCAATGCAATTGCACTTGCTTCTCCCCTGTCCACTTGAGTTTCGACGAATTCCTGATATTTTTTGTCGGAAGCGGCTTTTATTTTTATCCAATCAGGAAGGTCTTCACCATATTCTTCAGCAATTTCGGGAGTTGTTAGCAGGTCTCCATAGACTTTATTCAACAAATCGAATTCTTCAATTTTTTGGAAAATTATTAGCGTACATGTATCTGAGATTACTACTTTATGCATTTGTAATATCTAAATGAAGGTCATTGATCGATGCACTAAAAACGGAAACTCCATATATTCCCATCACTTCAATAAAGGCACGCTTAGAAAGTCCAACCATTTCTGCCGCTTGACCTGAAGACAGCTTTCCTTCCTCATAAAGTTTGGCAGCTATCATCATCGAAAAATCATAGTCACTCATATCTACGCTATCGGGCAAATTTATTTGTATAGTCCTCATTATTTACATTTTATTACAAAGATACATATTTAGATTTCAAAGCCCTTTGAATAACATAGCTTATTTCAGGCTATGGAAGTTGCACTTGTACCGTCATGCCCGGATGCAAACCATCAACAGGATTCACAGGCACCAGACGTACTTCAAAGGTTTTCAGGTCGAATTCGCCCTTGGCTTGGGTGGGTACCCAGGTGGCAAAGTCGGCCATCACGGCGAGATAACTTACCCTGAATTCCAGTTCTTTACCGGCCAATCCGGGGACTTTTCCCTTGAGGATGGTTCCTTTTTTAAAGAAATCCAACTTATCCTCGCGCACATTCAATACGGCATAAATTTTTTCGGGAATCATGATGGTGAGGATGGGATATCCGGCACCCATCACCTCCCCTTCCTCGGAAATTTTGGCACTTATATCGCCCGAAACGGGTGCTATCAATTCCAATTGCTCGTAGTAAGCCATGGCCTCCTCGTACATTCCTTTGGCTGCCTCCACCTCGCCTTTCACTATCTGCACATCCTCGTGGGTGGCACCGGTTTTGGCCATGTCATAAATGGCTTTGGCGGCTTCCATCTCGTTTTTGGCGGCAGTATATTTAAACTCCATTTCGTCCATTTCCTGACGGGAAATGATGCTGTCGGCATACAACATCTGAAAGCGTTTGTAGGTTTTTTCGGCAAATTCAAACTGACTACGTGCCATGTTATACTGATTGCCGGCGGCTTCAATTTCTTCCTTACGGGCTCCTTGTTTTACCCTTTCGAGCATGGACTCGGCAGCATATTTCACCCCTTTGGCCTGACCCACTTTGGCATCCATGATATTGGCTTCAAGGGTAGCGAGCACCTGTCCCTTTTCCACATGATCGCCTAATTCCACCATGATTTCATCTATCCTTCCGGGAATTTCAGAAGCTACATTTACCGTGGTGGTCTCGAACATGCCCACAATGATGTTCTCAGGTTTTTCGTTGTGACGGATGATTAAAAATACCACGGCCACCAAAATAACAATGATGGGTATGGCCAATGCAATCACACTTTTATTGATCTTCATGACAGCGTTATTAATTATTCAACAAGGTTACAGCTTTATCGGGATTTCCAGTGGCCAGATACAGGTCGGCCAAGGCAATGTAATAATCGTACAGGGATTTCAGTCGTTCAACCACCATACCTTCGTATAGCAGACGGGCATCAATCACATCAATGGATTTGGACAAGCCCTCCTGGAAACGTTTTTCGTTGATTTCCAAATTTTTGGAAGCCAAATCAACGGTGGGTTTCATCTTCACATAGCGCTCCTCTTTGTTCAGCACCTCTAAATAAGATTTGTTTACCCACAACTCCACCTGACTGGTAGCATACTGCTGAGCGACTTCCACTTCGCGGCTCAGGTATTCGGTGGCTTTCAGGTTGTTGAACTTTTTCAACCCGTGAAAAAGGTTTACCTTGGCCTGAATGCCGATCATGGCAGGAGGCATGATGATGGGATATTCTTCTCTGAACCAGCCATATTCGCCCCAGGCTGCCACTTGCGGAAGAAACTCACTGATATCCAACGCATGTTGTTGATCCACCATCACCTTTTTCTGCTCAATCATCTTAAATATGGGCTGACTGTTTCGGGCCTCGGCTTCAAGTGCATTCAACTCCAGTGGATGCATTTTGTATTCAAACTTATCGGTGGTTTGTATTTGATAGGATTGGTTAAGTCCCAGACTGGTTTTTAAGGCCATGCGTGCAAGCGCCAGTTTGTTCTCATCATCTGCCAGGTCGCGCTCGGCATTGGCAACAGCCACCTGTGCGCGCAGAAGTTCGTGGGCGGGGATAACCCCTATTTCGATGGCCCTCTCTGCTTGCTTCTGATGCTTTCTCATGCCGGCAAGCACTTCTTTGCGGGTGACAATCACCTGTTCCAAGAGTACCACGCCATAATATCGCTCGATGGTTTCACGAATAATTTCATTGCTCACCTGAGTCAGGTCCTGGTTGGCATATTCAAGTTCTGCGGCGGCAAATCGCTTTCCGGCAATGATTTTTCCGCCAAGGAATATGGGTTGCAAAGCCATCACATTCAGGCTTGGGTACTGCTGTTGATCGATTACCACATTGTAAGCCGGCACATTGCCCGCGGCATCCACTACCGTTTGATACACCTGCGCCTGCACCTCGGGCGACAGCCCCAGCTGTTCGGCTACCCCAGCCCCATATTTTCCGGCAATGTCATCAATGGAACCCTTTACCTGCGACATATTTACCTCCGGATTGGCAGTCATGTAGGTATAACCCCCGGCCAAATCAATGGAAGGAAGGAAATTGCCCACGGCAGCTTTGTTCAGGTAATTTTTCTGCTGAACTACTTGCTGGTATTGCTTTATCCGGCTGTTGTTGTGTAGGGCGCTGTCAACAGCCGAGCGCAGGTTGAGTTGCAACACTTGCTGACTTTTGGCCGGATTCGTCCCAAAAAGCAAGGCCGCCACCAACAAAATTGGGAATAATTGATTAGTCATCAAAGGTTTATGTTTCATCACCTGGAATTTTTCATTAATCAGAAAGCTCCATTGGGGCTATTGGTACAAATATAATCAAATTGAACAACCATAGGTTCGCCATATTATGCAAGTCCTATCATGTTAAAACAAAATTATCAGAAAAAATTTTTAGCTAGTGCCGGTAGGATGCGCCAGAAAATAATATTCCTTCGACTGCAGGTAGTGTTGTGTAAAAGCTTCGAGCGTAAGTGGCGGACTTTGGCTGATCCAACCTTTAAGATTGGAAATTTGCAATCCACATTCCTCCACCAACAACTGATAGATCATTTCGGGAGTGGTTTGGTAATAGTCGCTGGCACCCAAACCAAATTCAAATACCACGAATGGTTTGTCTTTTTTCAGGATAGATTTGGCACCACGCAACACCCCGTATTCGGCACCTTCCACATCTATTTTGATGAATTTCACCACCTGATTTTCGGGCACGAGGTGATCGAGGAGGTCGAGTTTTACGTTGATTTCTTCAATTTCGGGATGCTTAACGTCGTAACGCCGCTTCATGATACCGCTGTAAGCCGGAGCATTTTTTACGTAGTTGAAAGTGGTGGTTCCTTTTTTGTCGCTTAAAGCACACGAAAAAAGATGAATGTTATCCTGAGTATATTTAGTTTTGAGTTGGGCAAACATCGCCGGAATGGGTTCAAATGCGTAATGTTGTCCGTTGGGGGCGTATTTCAGCATCAAATCGAGCATCTCCCCCTTGTGACAGCCCACATCCACACAACTCGAGTCGTCAGCTATAACCTTTTCCATGATCCGGGTGGTTAGTCGATCGTACTTGAGGTTCTTTGTCAGATCAAGACCCAGGGCGGTGAGTGTGTTTCGAATGATACGCTTTAACATGCAATTCAACTTAGGGCAGCATTATTATGCCTACATTTGATTTTGTAAAAAATGCAAAAGTAATATGTTTAAAAGACTTTGGAGGGGCCTGATGAATTATTTTTTCAAAGGCCTGTTGTTATTGGCTCCCATCACGGTTACAATTTGGGCCATTGTGGCCATTTTCGATTTTGTGGATGGGCTGTTGCGCGAGCTGATTGTGGATATAACCGGTCAGGCGCTCCCTGGGTTGGGTTTTATCGCAGTCATTTTCATGATTCTTCTGATCGGACTGCTGGGGTCCACCATTGTTTTTAACCCCATCATCACCTATTTTGATGGGTTGATGGCCAAAGCACCGATCATTAAAATTGTCTATACTTCGGTAAAAGACCTGGTTTCGGCCTTTGTGGGACAGAAAAAAAGGTTTACCGAACCGGTACTCGTGCAGATAGGTGCATCGTCGAATTTGCAAAAGGTAGGCTTCATTACCAACAAAGACTTAAAGTATTTGGGTATGCCCAATGAAAAAGTAGCCGTATATTTGCCCCACTCGTATGCATGGTCAGGAAATCTGTTCATCGTGTCGATGGAGTATATTCAGCCCTTAAATGCCAGCCCCACAGATGTCATGAAGTTTGTGATTTCGGCAGGAGTAAGCAATCTGGATGGCGACAACAGCGAATAACACCCTGATTTTCAACAGGAAAATATTTTATCGAAATATAAAAAAGACATTTATGACGAAACCAACCATATTGATTTCCAACGACGATGGTGCCGGAGCCAAAGGACTTAGAAGACTGATTGCCACCATGCGAAAATTGGGAAATGTGGTGGTGATTGTTTCCGAAGGCCCCATGTCGGGCATGGGACATGCCGTTACCATGCAGCAACCCTTGCGGGCACGATTGGTAGCAGACGAAGCCGGATACAAGGAATACATCACCAACGGAACTCCGGTGGACAACATTAAAATGGGCAAACACCTGTTGTTGGACAGAGCACCTGATCTGGTGGTAAGTGGCATCAACCATGGCTCCAATGCGGCCATTAATGTGATATACTCGGGAACCATGGGCGCTGTGCTCGAAGCCGCCATCGATGGTATTCCGGCCATAGGTTTTTCGCTCGACGACTACGGAACCCATGCCCGTTTCGATCATTGCGATGAACTGGTGGAAAAAATCACCCGAAAAGTACTTGATCAGGGACTTCCCAAAGGCGTATGTTTAAACGTCAACTTTCCCAAATATACAGAAGAAGGACCACGGGGAGCCAAAATGTGCAGGCAGGCCCAGGCCCGATGGATAGAGGATTTTGAAGAACGTATCGACCCCTATGGCCGAAATTATTATTGGATGGGTGGTCGCTTTGAAAATGGGGATGGTCGTCCGGAAACAGATTTAAAGGCACTTTCGGAAAATTACGCATCCGTTGTGCCTACCCAATTTGATTTTACTGCCCATCAATATGTTACCGAATTAAATTTAGGCCTATGAGACCAGGATTGATGAAACGTGATTGCTTTTTTGTGGGTATGGGCATGGGGATCGTGCTACCGGCCCTGCTTTTAGCCATATTGTTGGGCTTGGACTGGCTTCTGATGACCACGTTCAACACCCAGCTTACCCGCCACATGCACTACCTCTACCTGTTAAGCATGGCCGCCAATCTGCTCCCCCTGCGCTATTATCTGGCCAAACTAAACTACGAAAAAACAGGCATGGGCTTACTGCTGATGACCATCGCAGGTGTAATCGGGTATTTCTATTTGTTTGGGGTGGGGGAATAAAAAAACCATATCTTTGGCCGATGATTTCTAAGAAAGAAAATACAACTGATTTTTTTGGCACCGCCATTTTTTTGGTATTGTTCTCTCTTTTTGTGGGCTGTTACACACATAGCCCTGAGCCAACCATCCGTAAAGATGTAAAAATCAGCATGACCGCAGGCTTGCAAACAAATCAAACTGCGCTAAATAATTTTCAACAGATCAACTGTCAGCATTCACTGATTCCGTTGCTTGACAAATCGTATATAAGACTTACAAATCAAGATAACCGACATCAAAGTGACAACCTCAAAAACAATCAACAGTTTTTTTCTCAAAAAAAAGTAGAGAACAGAATTGCCCCTCAAATACATTTGAGGCAGTTCCGCCAGCCATTACATTACACTTCCGAAGACATCACTTTTTTAAGTTAAATCACCTTTTTTTTATTACCGATACTGCTTTCACCCGAAAGCAGGTAATTTTTTTAACTTAAAATTTTATAGCAATGAAAACAATATTGTACGCAATGATTGCCATCATGATTTTTGGCATTGTTGCAACCGGATTAACCATCAAATCGAATAAAAACCAAGTTATTATCCTCCAGTCAGCGGAAAACCCAACCTCTGCCGGTCAACTTTCGCAATCTGCCGAAATCATCCGGCAACGGTTGGTAACATTTGGAACCAAAGATTCCAAAGTAGCTGTAATACGCGACAAAAATCAAATAGCGATAACGCTTCTCGACCCACAAGACATAGAATTGATTAAGCTATTGGTAACCCAAAAGGGAAGGCTGGAATTTTTTGAAACCTATATACGTGAAGAGGTGGTTGGTACATTTGTTTCCGACAGTGTATTGACCACCTACATGGAAACTCCGGTGACATCTCCATCATCCTCTAATTTGGGATGCTCTACGGCTCCAAAAGCACAGAAGCTGAATTCCTTACTTAACCCTGGCAAAAATCCAAGTGTGAAATTTATGTGGACTAACTTTTTTGGACATTCAGAGACCTGTCTTTACGCATTGAAAATAACTCTTCCAAATTCGGGGATAATTACAGGTTCAGACATCGAAAATTTTGAAGTAAAACACGAGAAAAACCCGAATGTAAGCTTCCTGGAGTTTCATTTCAAGAAGTCAGCAGTAAATCGTTGGGCAGAGATTACGCATGATAATATTAATCGATCCATCGCAATGGTTCTCGATAACAACATCGTTTCAGCCCCTACGGTTCAATCTCAAATCAATGGAGGGAATTGTCAGATTACAGGCAATTTTACGCCAAAAGAAGTTCTGTACCTCGCTGCGGTTGGCAACAGTAGCGAATTGCCTTTGTCGCTCGTATTGGTGAAGTAAAAGCCTACCCCTGACAGGGTTTCGAACCCTGTCAGGGGTAATTTATCCCTACTCCTTCTTCCTCACATAGGTCAACTTCTCCACGGGACTCCAGTTTTTGGCTGCATCGTACGATTCGTGGATGCTAAGTACCAAACTGTCGTTGGTGATACGATTCCACTCATATTTTGACAATGGGATGGTTCCTAGCGTATCTGCCGGATGAGCAGCATGGTTGTCAAACACAAAGGAACTGTCGTTGAGTGCTCCTGAAAAAACCTCGATGTCGGAATTGAAGGCGTCGTAAACTGTGATACGATAATTGTCGTCGGGCGAATAATAACTGTAATGAATCAGTTTGTTACGCACAAATACATTGTTGTATCTGATTTCCTCTTTAAGCAGATTGGTGGATTGGAAATCAATATTTGAGGTTGTTCGGTCGATTAAATACCAGCGATTTGCACGGGCATACCACATTTCAACATTTACATTCCAATTTCCTTGTAAAAAGGCCAATCGACTCATCTCCGAACTTCTGGGCATCACAAACCAAGAGGTATCCACGGGAATATTCAACTCGACCTGTTCTATTTGCAGTATCCGATCGCGTTGCGAAAATGTTCGTTCGATGAAGAAGGGTATTACCAGTCCGTCAACTTCACGGAAATCGTCGAAATAGGATTCTGCGGGTGTCCTGTAGGCGAAATCCACCCAATTGGATTCGCTCTTCACCTCCAGATAGGTTTGGGCGTCGAGGTACCAGGTTTCCGTTCTGCGGTTGGGTCGGGTAACTTTCAGAACAAACACTTCCACGCCGTCCAGATCATCTTTCCCAACCAATTCCACGTTAATACCCCTTTCCTTGTAATGATAAAAGGGTGTAAAAAATTCGGCTTTTTGATAAAACACATTTTGTTCCGCACTGTTTAACTCTCTGGGGAAGGTAATTTCCTGCCACGGGTCGATGGTCCAACCCTTTTCGCCGTCAAAGGCTTCTTCTACATGGTATTTACCCAATTCCAACTGACTGTAATAACCTCCGTTTTTCGTTTTATAGGCATACCAATCCTCTTCCACGCTAAAAGCAGTAAAGCGTCCGGTAATTTTCATCGACTCCACGGCGTCCCACTTTTCGGCTCCGCCATGTGCTTCGATATGTTTGGAGATAATTTCGTCTAATTCCTGTGCTTGCGCCAGTAAACCGACCGTGGTTAGCATAACCGTCAGCACCATCTGATATAATATACGTTTCATAATAATCCGGTTTTGTGTTGATGATTAATTTAACTGATAACAAGCCATTTCCGTAAGGTTGCGCACAAATACTTTTCCATTGGAAAATGAAGGTGCTGTCCAGGATTTCCCCGAAAGGGCATCAACAGAACCATGTTCGGTATAGGCTTCCGGGTTGGTATCCACCATCACCAGCGTTCCCTGATCGGAGAGTACCAACAGTTGATTGTCCACCAGAATTAAACTTCCTTTACCCAAACCTCGCTTGGTCCATTTCACTTCACCGGTTTCCGCTGAAATGCACCGCAGCGCCGCCACGTGAAATCCATAAATATATCCGTTGTAGCAACAACTGGAGCTAAAGTCGTTTTTCATGGCAGGCCCGGTAAGAAACTCCGTGGCTTTGTTGTTTTCAACCGACACGATGCAAAACGATGGTGTTCTGACTCCTGACAGGAAAATTTTGTTTTTGTCAACCAACAAGGGAATGGCCGTTAGTCCGCCAAAGGGCATGGTAAAAGTCCACAATGTATCGCCCTGCAGATTATAGGAGTATAAAGTTCTGCCATTGGCGAAAATAATTTGCTGCTGACCATCGATGGTGGTCAATAGAGGCGAATCATGGGAACTGACTCCTTCGCCCGAAGCCCACAGCAGCTTTCCATCCTTTTTGCCAAAAGCGCCAAAAGCCCTGTTTTCAGTTCCGCCAATCTCCATGATCACCGTTTCGTCCAACAGCAGAGGGGAGCTGGCATATCCCCACCGCGGGATGGTACTGCCATAGGTTTTCCCAAAATTTACCTGCCATACGAGAGCGCCATCTTTTCGGGCAACGGCAGACAGTGTCCCTTTTCCGCTGAAGCAAAAAACGTAGTCGTCGTCGATGGAAGGCGTTGCTCTGGCACCGCAGCCCCAGCCGTCGGCATCATAATACATGGAATCGACTTGGGTACGCCAGAGTTCGTTGCCCGTATTTTCGTCGTAGGCCACCACAAATTCAAATCCGGAAATGCTATCCAGTTTTTCGCTGGTCATGGTATAAACCACTCCATCCACCACTGTCAATTCGGAAAAGCCTTCTCCTATTTCCTTTTTCCAGACCAGCTTGGGTGGTGATTGATTCCAATCGGTGGATGAAAGTTTCTCCGTGGAAACGCCATCACGATTTTGACCTCTGAACTGAGGCCATGCATGGGAACTGCTTTGCTGAGCAAATCCCGCGTATCCCTGAAATACCATCAGGAACACAAGCACCCCATGGTGCATCATCTTCTTTTTCATAAGCAATTATCTATTCATTAAATGGTTGCCAAAACAAAAATGGAGTTGTGAACATAGAAAACCGCTTTACACGGAGGAAGTGATGGCAGTAACAGGAGATGTTTTCGTTTCATGAAATCGCAATCTTCCAAAACGAAATAAGTCCTTAATGGTCAGTGTATAAAAGTGGATATAAAAATACAAAAAATCTGATATGTGGCAAACAGATGCTATTCATTTCGTAATTCATTGCCCCAATCACGTTTGATAGCCCAGCGGGAGGCGAATACAATCCAAAGGGTACCGCTGAAAAAGACTACGCAGACCAACACAATCAAAAAATATCCCGGAACTTGAAAAGCAGGAGAAAACAATGAAGGAAGTATGCCAATCAATGCCGAGATGATTCCTATGACCATCCCCATGAGCAATAACCACATATTTTCCATGACAATGAGCTGAAACAATTGTTTTCGTATAAATCCCAGAGCTTTCATAACAGCCAGTTCGTGTTTGCGGTCCAGCATGTTGCGCATGAGCACAATCCCCATGCCCACTGTTCCCAGAATCACACCCAATCCACCCAAGATCATGAAAATGTTGAGATAAGTATTGGTGACGGAATAAAAGGCCGCCAGTCGTTTGGGAGCCGACATTATCTCGACACCATAGTCCACCCATCGGCTTTTGAACAGTTGTTCCATTTCTTTTTCCTGAGAAAGTGGCACCTCCACCAGCATCATTTTCGAGCCTCCCGACGAGGGGAAGTTGGCTAAAAAGCAACTATCCGAAATAAGTATATTTCCCTGAAAAACAGATGGGTTGAGCCCGCCCACCAACAGCAAACGAATGGTATCGCCCCGCTCGTTCAGGTAGGTCAGGGTGTCGCCGATGGATTTAATCAACCCCCACTGAATAACGGTTTGGTCGGCAATGGCCGGAATAACTCCCTGACCTCTGTCTTTGGTCAATTGGAGCCAGGGTGAAGGGGCATCATCCAACAAATTGGAGAAGGAAAATGCACCAAGACTGTCGAAAATTTTGGGGTTAACACCCAGAATTTGTGGCAATTGAACCTGATTCAGATTCAAACAACTGGCATCATCACCCGGAAGGTTATAAAATTGAACGAAAGAAGTATTTTTCATCACCTCCTCCTCATCAAGCCCGTAGGTCGAACGCCCTTCACGGGTATTGAGGTCGTGTAAAATCGGCACCGAAGTTTCTACCCAAAGTGAAAAACCACCTGTGCCGGAAGTACGCTGGTTTTCTGCGCTGACAAAGGTTTTTCGGTTGGCACCGGTGACAATAATGGTAAAAGTTCCCAAAGCCAGCAACCAAACCACTGCCATGCTTCGGTTTTTATTCCTTCCAACATTTTTCCAAATGAGTTCGCCCATTTCAAACCTCTTTTTCCGAAACGACATGTTCCCTTTGGCAGGATCTATCAAAATGGACACAAAGGAGGCGCTGCCCATGAGAAACAGAAAACCGGCAGCAAGCACCAGCGGGGCGTTTTGTACCAACGCATGAGAAAAGGAATAAATGACCATCGCCACGGTTCCTCCCCAACCCAACACAACCAAAAACCTGTTTATCAATGTCTTACCAAAACGAACAGGACCAGATTGCGAACGTATAACAGCAACTATATTTTTTCTGAAACTGCGGGCAGTAACCACGTAAACGGAAATCGTGGCAATAACCATACCCGTTAAAATACCTACAAGAATGGTTTGTGGTCGGATGACCATCTTTAACATGTCGGCATGAACGGCATCATTCCAAACGGAATTTAACCCCCACAGCATCAACTTATTGTATAGCACGCCCAACATTCCTCCCAGCAAGGCTGAAAGCACCAGCGCGGGCATAGCCTCCATCATCCGGAGCCTGATGAGTTGGAGTTGGTTGTAACCAAGAGCATAAACGACACCTGTTTCCCGACGTCGGCTTTCCACATTCAGGCTGTAAACCAGCACCAAAAGCAAGAGTGCGGCAACAATAACAAAAAAGCTCAGACTCAGAAACAACTGACCGAAATCAACGCCATTGGAAGCCGCTTGTTTTCCTTGCCTGCGCACATCAACAAACGACAGGTTAATATCGGAAGGGCTGAGGGTTTGGAGCAATCGGCTTTCCAATTCAGATTTGGACAGGGTATCCGCAGAAAATCGAATGGCGGTATAATTCCCAAATGGATTTTCCCACAGTTGCAGACCTTTTTTTAAGGAAATATATGCCTTGGGTGTTCCACGGTAATCGGTCCAGTATCGCTCATCTTTGTCGCGAATTTTGCTCAAATCGATGGGGATACCGGCCTCCCAATCGCGACAATTTCCGGCTTCGGTGAGTCCGGGAAAGGCGGGCATGAGCGACCTGTTTAGTGACAATGATTCCACAGGAACGATTTCCGACACACGAAACCAGGTGCTTTTCTCCACCAATTTTCGCATGGGTCCCATGGCGAAATATCGCATCTGAAGCGAATCGCCGACTTTGATATCCAAGTCGTTGGCCAACCAGCTGTTGACTATTATGTCATTGTCGTTAAGGATTTTGCCCAGAAGGGTTCGGGATGCAGCCGTAACGAAGGAATAGGGAGTTTCGTTTTCGTGAAAACGAAGGGAGTTGACAAAATAGGTAAGGATTTTTTGTGATTCAATGGGCCAATTTTCCAACCGATCGGAGATGGACTTATCAATAAAAACACGATCGGAAAGCAATTGTAAAGCACTTGAATCAGGCAAGTAGGAGAGCGACAATCCGGCATCTTTTAGTTGCCAGTTTTCGCTAAGACTTTGGTTTAAAACACCTTCAGTTAAGCCTTCCTTGTCAGCCACCAAAATTAAATTGCACAAACCCGGCAAGTCCATTTTATCGGCCAGAAGTTGTCGGGGAACGAAAATATTATTAGGCGCCAACTGGTTGTTTCTCAGACTAAACCGTCCCATTTGATTGCTACCCGCGATGGCAGAAACCTTCAAACGTAACGCCACCGTAGCGGTTTCCTCCTCCGAAAAAGGCGCATTTAATGGGATGAGCTCAGCCTGCCGAATCCTGAGCAACAGTTCGTCGCCGGGATTCACCGACAGTTCGTCGGCGATATTTTGTGAAATAACGATTCCATCTGAGGTCCATTCAGGTAACTGTCCATCAGCAAGTTGCCAAAACGAGGCATCCACGCCCATGATCTGCGCCGATGAAATTCTGGATTGGTTTTGTGGGTTGACCACCATGCCTTGCAACAAGAGCACAGGGGTGGTAACTACCCGCAGCTCATTGGCCATTTCAACAGCCAAATCGGCGCGAACAAACCTATCTCCGGCCACCAAAGCATACTCAACCTTTCCCAAACGTTGATCCACTAAATGAATGAGACTGTATTTCACCGAATCGCCAACCACCAATGCACCCGTAAGCACCGCCGTACTGATAACAGCAGCCAGAAACACCCACAGGTGTTGTCTTTTGAAGTAAATCAGGCTTCGTATGACGAATTTAATCCGGCTCATGTTGGTTTGATGGGGTTTTTCTTAATACAATATATAACTATTTGGTTATCAAGTTTCCACCCTCCAAAAAATGCACCTGACCAATCATGTTGGCCAGTTTTAGCGAATGGGTTACCACCACCATTGCCACATCGTTTTGGAGGTTGAGACCGGAAAGCAGTTGGCCGATTTGTTGAGCAGAAGCTTCATCGAGTGAGCCAGTTGGTTCGTCAGCCAAGATAAGTTTGGGTTGGTTGATTAAGGCCCTGACCACCGCTGCACGCTGACATTCGCCTCCTGAAAGCTGACCCGGAAACTGCCTGATTTTGTCAGCTAAGCCCACCAAAGAAAGCAGTTCCATGGCCCGATCGGGGGCAGATTTTTTCAAGGATTTATCCTTCAAGGGAAGTGTAGGCAACAAAACATTTTCCAACAGATTAAGCTGTGGCAACAGGTGATGCGATTGAAAAACAAAGCCAATATGTTGGTTTCGGATGGAGGCCAACTCATCCGCAGAATGGTGAGTCAGGTCTTTCCCATCGAACAAAACAGTGCCGGAAGTGGGTGTATCCAGCGTGCCCAAAATATGCAGCAAGGTACTTTTGCCCGAGCCCGATGGCCCCACAATGGACATGGCTTGCCCTTTTCTCAGGGACAGGGATATGTCGGTGAGCACCTCCCTCCGGATGTCTGATTGGGGGTTGATATAGGACTTATTTACGTTCAACAGTTGGCAAATCATTTAACAAGACTTTGATAAATTTCTAATATTTGGCTACTTATATGATCGATTCCGTATTTTTCGGCAACAGCATTTTTTCCTTGTTCACTCATTTCACGGATTTTCCCGGGATCGGAAAGCACCTCCATCCACTTATTGGCCAGTGCCTCCGGGGTGTTGGGTGCGTAGGTAACGCCGCCACCGGTTATGTCAATTATTTCGGGAAAAGCTCCCAATGCCGGTTGTACCAAAGGAATGCCACATGCCAGAGATTCAAGCTGATAGGTCCCGAAGGCCTCCCCTTTGAGCACGGGCACGGTCAGTATGGTGAGTTGATTGAAAAAATGATAGCGGTTTTCGGGCAGATGATCCTGAATAATTTCCACATCATGGCCTATGCCGGCTTTTTTCAGTTTATTCAGTTGTTTCTTTACAAATCGCTTATCATCAGCAGTATATCCTCCGGATAACTTCAGTTGAACATGACTAAATTCAGGTCGTTGTTTGAGCAGGATGAAGGCATCTATCAACAGTCCGAAACCATGTTCGGGATACATTCGGGAGATATATCCGATGACAGGCTGCTCTTCTTTGGGGGGTGCATAGCGGTAAATGGACGAATCTATCCCAATGGGAACCACCTTCAGTTTGTGGTCGGGAATATTCATTTTCACCTTCATTTCCTTGGCGTAGTAATCGCTCACGGCGATAAAAGCATCCACATCTGCCCCCTTGTCGGCCATCAGTTTCCAGACTTTTTCCCGATAGAAATCGTTCATGGCATCCACCCACACATCCTCATCCTGTAATGAGCAAACCACGGGCACCTTTAATTGTTCGCGAATTTGGTTGGCCAACCCCAGGAGGAGGGCGTTGCTCAGGTGAACCACATCCGGTTTTTCGTGAACCTTAAGAAAATCAATAAGTTCCTGAAGCTCGCGGTTTTGGTTGCCTTCACGTCCCATGAGCATGGAAATGGTCATTTCTTCCAGGCCTTCGGTTCGGGTGGATCCGGCTTTTTTGGCGGCGTAACTTAGTATTCCCGATGAATTAAACATGCGCTCCATCCAGGCAGGCATATTTTTGAAAATCCGAAAGTTTTGTTTCAGGTATATATTGACTGCTCCGTAAAAAATGGGGTTCTCATCCTTTTCAACACCATGTTCGAGGGTGAGGGGTAGATAAATGGGTAGCATCATGGCATCGTGCCCCAATTTGATCAACGATTTGGTGTATCCGCTGTCGCGAAGGCAGTTTCCACAATAAAAGGTACCACCAAATCCGGGAACTATGTTGACTATTTTCATTTTTTTGAGTGCCTAAAGTTTAAAGTGCTAAAAATAGGGAATTTTGGGGGTATGGCGATTATTGTCGTTGCTTTTTACCCATTTCCTGATTGCGGTGGAATATTCGGGGAAAATTTATCGATGACCATCCCCGACCTATTGATATTTGTGGTTTCGTTTATCGGACAGCGGCCGGAAAGGTTGGTTACGCTACGCTGTAGCTTTGTTTTTGCTGATTTTTTTTTACAAAGAATGTCGCTGCGCTGCAGCTTTGAAACCCGGGGTGCCATTATATTCATCTGTAATGCAGAGTTTTACCTCTCGATCAGCACTTCTAACTTCCTATTCCTCACCTTTTCTTCCCACTCCTATTGATGTCCTACGGACAAGAACCCACGCTTTCTATTAATCTATTGATATTGAAGCCCTACGGGCTATTCAACAATTGTGTCTTTCGATTAAAAACAACAATTCAATTCACCCTTTCTCCACTTCACCACTTCTCCTCTTCACCTCTTCTCCTTTTCTCCTCTTCAGCTTTTCTCCATACTCCCTACTCCTTACTCCATACTCCTACTCCTTACTCCTACTCCTTACTCCCTACTCCCATCTTCCGTCTTCCATCTTCCTACTCCCACCCAAATCCATACACCCGGCCGTCTTCGGCACCCACCACCATCAATTTATTAACAATAGCAGGAGTGCTGCTTATGGGGCTTCCGATTTCGTAAGACCAAATTTTTTGTCCGGTGTACATATCCAACAGGTATATTCGTCCGTCTTTGGAGGTGATGACCACTCGATTCCCGGCAATTAGGGGAGAGCTTTCTATTTTACCGAGGGTAACGAATTCCCATAAAATCTTGCCTGTATTGCCATCATAGGCGTATACTTTTTTGTTTTGAGAACCAATAACGACGATGTTGTCTGAAGTGGCAGGCGAGCCAAGAAATGGTCCTGCACCCGGAACTTTCCAAAGAACTTTTTTGCTGGAAATATCCACTTTGTAAAACACGCCATCGTAATTGCCAAAATAGGCCATGGAGCCCACCATGCATGCTGAGGAGGCAATATAGGTACCGATTTCAACGGTATCGGCAATTTTTCCGGTGATTACATCCACCAAATGCAACATACCGTCGCATCCGCCGAAGACTGCTTCCTTTCCGTTGGTGGCGGGGGTTCCGTTGATGTAGTTATCGGTTTCGTATTTCCAAAGCGGTTGTCCCGTAAGGGCATCCACACAATGAAGGTAATAATCGTAACTCCCGAAAATCAGATTTTTGCTTTTATTGTCGGCAGCAAGCGTCCAATTGGCAGCGCCGGATATCTGTCCTTCAGTAGCATAGCGCCATTTTTCGGTTCCCGTTTTGGCATCCAGCGCAAACATGATTCCCTCCAAAGAGCCCACAAAAACCGTTTGATCGAGAAACAAAGGAGGTGCTTCGATGGAGGTTTCAGTGGAAAACCTCCAAGCCTCTTTGCCTTCAGCTGATAAACAGTACAACGACCCGCCATTGGTTCCGATAAAAATATGGCCGTCAGCTATTATCGGTGAGGATTTGATGATGTCGTCGGTTTGAAAACTCCAAAGAAGCGCAGGATTATCCGGAATGGTGACATGGGTTGTTCCCGTCAGGGCAGGATTTCCGCGGTATGAAGGCCAACTATCCTGCTGTGCCTTTCCTGAAAAGGAACACGAAATTATTATCAACCATATGATTATCAATCTATTCATCTGATTCATTTTTTAAAGCGATGGCGCCGGTTGGACAAGCGTTGGCACATCGGAGGGCAGTTTGATCAAGCAAATCGGACATCGACTTATTGAGGGGCATGCCCATTTCTACCTCGAATCCACGATGAACGGATGTGAATCCCAGCCGATCCTGCTCTTTTTCCGATATTTGAACACAGATATTGCACTTTATGCATTTTTCAGGTTCGTAAATGATCAGGTGATGCTGTTCGAATTTTCGTACGGGCTTCCGTTCCCCATAAGAGAACATCCTCCTATCCACTTGGTATTCATCGGAATAGTTCCTAAGCTTACAGGTATCCGGCTTTCGGCAATCGCAATGCAAACACCTGCTTGCTTCAATCCGGGCTTGCTCAATGGTGAGAGATCCTTCGGCTTGAACGCGGGGTGACCAACCACTTTCGGTCAAAATTTCTTTTTGGTATTCAGCTACTTCCTCCTCGAAAAGTTTTCCAAATTTTGAGTTAAACTTGCGATGAATTTTTCCCGGAGGTAGTTCTCTCAGATAGAAATCGACGGAATGTGCCGCGGCTTTTCCCTGTGCCACGGAAGTTACAGCCATTCGGCGGGAGCGGATGATATTCCCACAGGCAAAAACGCCCTGCTCATCTACCTGCATGGTATCGCGGTTGACCGTCAATCCCTGTGAATCGTGGGGCAATCCAAAAGAGGACAATGCAGCCTCCTGAAAATCGCCTGTAGCCAGCACCACCGCATCAAAATTCTTTTTCAATTCATTTTCAAAGAGTTCCCTGTTAATGTCGTAATTCATAATGAATGTGGCGCCCAAGGTTTTCAACAGATCAATTTCCGCATCCAACGCCGACCTGGGTAATTTTTCCTCCGGAATGGCATATCTCAACGCTCCACCTGCTTCCGGATGTTTGTCGTACAGCACACAACCATGACCCATGGCCAACAAATAGTAGGCACACGACAATCCGGCCGGACCCGTACCAACGATAGCCACTTTTTTACCGGAAGGTGCACTTTTCTGTGGAAGATAAGCATCAGATACGGCCAAATCTTCTTCTGCTACCAATCGTTTTAACTTACAAATGGAAACCGGCTCGTCCACCTGCCCACGGCGGCAAGCTTTTTCGCAGGGAGCCGGACAGATATATCCCAGAATCAGGGGCAAGGCAATTTCCTCTTTCACCACTTTCAGGGCTTCGGTAAATTTTCCGTTGGAGATTAACCTGTTCATTTTGGGGATGTCCATGAACGCGGGACAGCTCGTCCGGCACGGAGCTTCGCAGTCGCCCACATGGTCGCTGAGCAGCAATTCCAGCGCTTCCTTGCGCGATTCGATGATTTCCTCGTCATGGGTGATGATTTCCTGTCCGTTTTCCGCTTTCAATGCACACGAAGGATGAATCTTTCCTGTTTTGGCATCCTTCACCACACACAACATGCACGAAGGATGGGTGGGCAATCCCTCGAGATAACACATGGTAGGAATTTGGATACCCGCCTGTCGGGCAGCTTCCAGCACGGTGGTTCCGTCCGATACTTGGACCAGTATATTATTGATTGTCAGATCTATCATAGGATTACTACCGCGTTTACCGGACATATACGGCGACATATGTCACATTGAATACATTTTTCCTGATCCACCACATGCACCTGATAGGGCTGGAAGGCGATGGCATCGGTGGGACAATCGACGGCACACTTGGTGCAGCCGATACAATCATCGGTGATCTGATAGTGAACCAGGGCTTTACACTTTCCTGACCTACACTTGCCTTGAATATGGTCCAGGTATTCTTGCCTGAAATAGGTGAGTGTGGACAACACCGGATTGGGAGCAGTTCTGCCCAGACCGCACAGACTTCCCTTTTGGGTGCTGTACGCCAATTTTTCGAGGGTAAGAAGGTCTTCGGGTTTTCCATCTCCGGTACATATTTTATCCAGAATTTCGAGCATGCGGCGGGTGCCTATCCGGCAAAAGGTACACTGTCCGCACGACTGATCCTGGGTAAACGACAAAAAATACCGCGCCATGTCCACCATGCAATCGTCTTCATCCAGCACCACCAGACCTCCTGACCCCATCATGGCACCCACCGATGAAAGCGATTCAAAATCAATGGGGGTATCGGCCAAAGAAGCCGGAATACAACCTCCCGAAGGACCACCAATCTGGACTGCCTTAAACAACTTTCCGTTGGGAACACCCCCGCCGATTTGCTCTACAATCTGACGAATGGTAATGCCCATGGGCACTTCGATGAGACCGCCACGGTTGATTTTTCCTGCCAAAGCAAAAACCTTGGTTCCCTTGCTATCGCCACTTCCGATGGAGGCAAAAGCAGGTGCGCCATGCCGGATGATCCAGGAAATCAGCGAGAAAGTTTCGGTATTGTTGATGAGGGTGGGTTTTCCCCACAGGCCTTGTTCGGACGGATAGGGAGGGCGCAAACGTGGAATACCTCTGTTTCCTTCCACAGAAGCGATGAGGGCCGTTTCTTCGCCACAGATAAAGGCTCCTGCCCCTTCAAAAACAGAAAGCTCAAAGGAGAAATCAGTATGTAATATCTTACTGCCCAGCAAGTTGCTTTGTTCGCAGAGTTGCAATGCCTGTTTGATACGCTTTACGGCCAATGGATATTCGGCACGGATGTACAGAATTCCCCGGTTGGCACCCAAAGCATAAGCAGCGATAATCATTCCTTCGATCACCCGAAAGGGGTACGACTCCAACAGCATGCGGTCCATGAAAGCCCCGGGATCACCTTCGTCGCCATTGCAAATCACGTACTTTTGGCCGGAGATTTCCTGCTGAACCAAAGCCCATTTGGTACCGGTTGAGAAACCACCTCCTCCCCTTCCGCGAAGCCCGCTTTGCTTGATGATGTCAACAATTTCTTCTGGAGTTTGTTTGAGACATGTCTTGAGTGCCTCGAATCCTCCCAGACTGAGGTACTCGTTTATATCAACGGGACTGATCATACCACGATGCTCCGTGGCCAGGTTTATCTGTCCGGCCAAAAACGCCGCAACAGGTGTATCTTGTTGGTCGGCGACATACTGCTGAGTAAATCTGGGTATTCCATTGATTACATGATCATTAACAAAAGCATTAAGATTGGTAACGGTACGTCGCCAAAGGTTTTTCGATTTGAAATGCTTTCGGATGATGTCGTTCACCTCACGTGCCTCAATTTTGGTATAGAAATAAGGTGTTTCGTTGGGTTTATGAATTTCCAGTAAAGGAACCTGATTGCATATTCCCACACAACCCACCTGTTTCACCTCCACCTGGGATTTGTTGGCGGCAAGGGCTTGTTCCAAAGCAACTTTAACATCTGAGCTTCCGCTGGCCACACAGCAAGACCCCAAACCAATGCGGATTTCACCTTCCGACTCCTTGGTTGTTGCTGCCCGTTTACTGTCGCCAACCGTATCGCCATCCTTTGTTGTGAGAAACTCTTCCAGAATCTCTCCTACCCTGCCCGGCTCCACATGTCCAAAGGTATGTTGATCAATTTGAACTGCAGGAGCAATGGTACAACACCCCAGACAGGCCACTTTTTCAACGGTAAAAAGGTCTTCTGCATCTGTATCTTCATTTTCATTCAGGTTTAAATGCCGTTTAAATGCATCGTAAACCTGCATGGCACCCTTCACATGACAGGCTGTTCCCACGCATACTTTAATCATATGCTTTCCAACAGGTTGATGCCGGAATTGGTTGTAAAAGGTGGAAATGCCATAAATTCTTGAAAGGCTGATATCGGTGGTTTCGGCCACACGAATCAGGGCCTCTTCCGGCAGATAATGATAAACAGCCTGAATGGCTTGCAAAATCGCGATTACCGACTCCACTGCGCGTCCATTTTCGGCGATGATCTTATCTACTACTTCCTTCATTCCAATAACTCCTTAATTTCCAATACAAAACAAATGATCATTCCCACGAATATAGATTCGGCCATCTGCAAAAGCAGGGGTAGTCATACATTTCTCACCCAAGGGCGAATCTGCCAGCAAGTTAAACTCCCTTTCGGCACCAAAAACGTGCATGATACCGGCCATATCCATCAAATATATTTTTCCTTCTGCCAACATGGGCGAAGAATAGAAACCGTTGTCGAACTCATGTTCCCATAAAATTTCTCCTGATTTGGCATCATAGCAAACCATCACGCCATAGCTGGTAGCCATGAACAACAAACTTTCGGTGGCCACCGGACTGGGAACATCCGATAAGTATTCGTCGCTTTCCCATAGAATTTCAGGAGATTCGCCCAATTGAATGGCCACCAGGCGGGCATATTCATTAACGGCATACACAACCCCATCGGCATAGGCCGCCGACGGACCCACTTCGCCAAAAATACAATTCAGTTCCCAATTTAATTTTCCCGTCAACGGGTCGAACGACGAAACCATGGGATCGGCCACCGTAATGATTTCAGTACGATTACCGGTATTTACCACGATAGGCGAAGCCCAGGAAATTTTTACCTTGTGTTCAGTCTCCCAAACGGTTTCTCCCGTGAGTACAGAAAGCCCCATGAGTTTGGGAGCAGATTTGATATCGTATTGCAGAATCAACATATCCTGATACAACATAAGTGAGGAGGAGTGGCCGTAATGATTGCCTGTTGGACCCATATTTCGTGCCCACAACTGTTTGCCCTCCATGTCGAGCGCAATCAAATCACCATTGGCAAAAATGGCAAACACCCGCTGTCCGTCGGTAGTTAAGGATGGTGCCGCCTGTCCTGTATCGTCGGTTACTTTGGGCGCAGTGGGAGGAGAACCCGGGATTCCGGAAACCTGAGTTGTCCACAAAAATTCACCCGTATTTCGATCCAGACAATAGACTTCCCGCTGAGCCGAATTGGCTCCCGACACGAAAAGCTTATCGCCCCAAATAATGGGCGAATTATAGCCATGTAAGGGGATTTTTACTTTCCACAGGATGTTTTCTCCGGTTGCCCCGTCCCAGTCAACGGGTATATTTTTACGATGGGAAATACCATTTCCAAAGGGTCCGCGAAAGGAAGGATGATTGCTGAGAATTTCCTTTTCGGTGGGGAAAGCAGGGACAGTTTTGGGTTGATCAGGTATCCCGGTTGATTTGGCTTTTTCTTCTTGTTTGGGCTTTTTGGGTTGATCTGTAACGACTGCTTCCGTAATTTTCTCCGGATTTTTTTTGGGTGCAACAACAGCAGCAGATTCATGAGTGATTGATTCCTCAGTTTTATTTTCCGTAACAACTGAAATTTCTTCGGTTACTCCCAAGTTTTCAGGTTGAGGCGATTCTTCTTCCAAAACAGGGTTTTGAACAGTTGTGGATGCCGAATTATTTGAATTTTCCGAAGCAGAGGCCATCAGTTGATTGGCCAATGAATCGGATAGTTGTAAGTGCGTTAACAGGGCAAAGACAAAAGCAATGACTACCAGAGCTCCACCGCTGATGGCCACCCATTTTCGGGCCTTTTGTTGTTCAAAAAATGTATTCTCCTTTTCAGACATCTCCACCTCTCTGGCGGCATTTGTGCGCATCATCTGCATGGCCAGCACCAACACCACCACACTGATCAACAACAAATAACCACCGGTCCTGATCTGCCACTGATTGGTGAAATATGCCTTACGCGCCAGCAAATCAACGGTTCGTATTTGCTCACGCAACTGCACATCGTCGGGGTTGGCATTCAGACGTTGCACCAGCGCATTGATCATTTCGGTTTCCACCGGATCCATGCGTTTGTATTGGGCATAATTCACAATTAACAAGATGGATATGACGAAAGCAAAAGCTCCGGCAATTTGTGCCAAAAGTTTCCAGAAATTGCTATGCACGCTCCTATTTTGTGTCATATACTATTCATTTCTATATCATTAGATATCTTTTTGTACCGGACAATAATCCATACATCGGGCACAACTCAAGCAAGTTCCTTTGTTGGGCTCATAATCTTTTCTGAATTTAAAGGTGGACAATTGGGCCAACGTCAATCCAAAAACCAGTCCCAAAAAACCTCCCAGCCACATGCTGCCCACCCGGAATTTGTTCAATAGGTCATGTGATTCGGCCATCAGGGTTTCACGGCTTTTTCCGGATGCCCTGAAAGCCTCTACCTCAATGGAGACTACTGTGTTATTTTCTGTTGAATTGCTCAACAACATGACCTCTTGTGCCAAACGAATTTTTGGATGAACCAAGGCCAGTTTTTCATGAAATTGCGCTCCCGTCCATACCCCGAGCACAACCAATAATGGAATGATGGCGGCCAAGGCCAAAAAGCGCCCGGATGTTACCTTGGGCGATTCTTTCAACCGGACAGATTCGGGTTGTTCGATGGCTCCGAAAGGACAGGAATTTTCGCACAAGCGACATTGAATACATTTGGAGGGCGTGATGGTGAGGTGATATTTTGAGATGCGACTCGTGAGGTTGAGCAATACGCCGTAGGGACAAAAAAACCGACAGTAGGGCCGTGCAATGAAAACGCTGGTCAGTAAAAAAATGGCACCTAAAGCAATCATGGTAAATGTGCCATCCATTCGAAAAAACCCGATAAACGGATCGTACCGACAAATGATAAAATCGGTGGCCGTAGCCGCATAAAGCACCGCCAATCCGAGATAGATAAACGGAATCAGTCCCAACAAAGTTTGCAACCACGATCGCAACTGAATTGGTTTCCAGACAAATAAATCCTGTATGGCACCCAACGGACAAACTCCGGCACAAAACACCCGTCCGAAAAGAAGGGAAAACACCAACGGAAGAATAAAAAAGGCCACTACCGTAACCGGAATTTTATATCCCGGCTGGAATAATGCCAGTGCGATATTTTGTACTGATCCTACCGAACAAACACACCCTTCGCGAAAAAACCCAAAATACCCGATGGAGAACACCGACACCAACAGCACACCCACGCGGGAACGCTTTTTCAATACCAACCAGGTTACCAACGACAACGCCAGCAACAACACCAAAACATCCAAATACTCCAGATAATTGGACCGTGCAGCAGGAATCTGGGTAATTTTTTGCACATAACCCGACTCAAACTCCGGCTTGGGAAAACGTTGGGCATGAGCAACAATTCCATGAATCATGGCCAAAAATAACACGCCTATTTTACTTGTCAGGTTTTTCATGGAGTTACGAATTTTTGGAAACCAACCCTTTAAAGATACTGCTTTCGCTTGCCGGCACACGACTAAATGCATCGGCCGGACAATCACGGGCGATGGCACACTCGTTGCAGTTGACACAAATATCCTGACGCACTTGCAGTTGCAGCGAACCATTGCCAAAAGCACTGCATCCGGCCACACACTTTCCACAGCCAATGCACAAGTCTTCGTCGATGGTATATTCATAAAAGGGGTCTTCCACAAACTTCCGTTGAATGGCAGCGGTGGGGCAAAGCTGGTTTTCGGCGGCCGTGGTGAGTTGGGAAGTGCCCGGACGGAAATATCCGCCACATAAATTGCAATAACCACACATGTCGAAAACATGTACGCATTTTACGGCAGAGGGGGTAAGTACGCAATGGGTGGCACATTGACCACATTGTACGCATTTGGCCGGATCCAACTGCCAGACCAACTCTTCGGTTGAAGCGTTTTTGGCCAGAAAAATGCCTACCCCACCCAAAGCAACGCCTGCCGTAATCCGGAGACTGCTGAACAGAAATTCTCTGCGGGTGGTGTTATGGTCTTTATTTTCTGACATGCAATTCGCGTTTGATGAATTCGTCGGCTTGGGGCAAACCGCATGTTGTGAGCTTTTTGCAGTTGCGGCAAACAAAATCGAAAGTACATGTTTCGCCGGTTTCCTCTTTCAGCAGCAAATAACCACTCCCCACGGCAATTGTCCCGAAAGTCATATTTCGCAATACTTTTTTCAAAAATGTTCTCCTGTTTACCATAGCCCCCAAATTTACAAACTATTGTGCTGAAAGACCCTAATTTTTCGCTGTTTTGGGTCAAGAACAATGATTTTTTGTTCCGAATCCACCGCCAAATCAAGACCCGTGGTACCTTTTTCAAACTGATGGGGTGCTGCCACCACACAACTAAAACTGCCATCAGGGCGATGTATTTTTATTCTGACCAGCCCTTTTTCGCTGGTAACGAAGGAACCATCGGGGAGCAAGGCAATATGTGAAGGGTTACAGCATCCACTAAATCCATCAAGGGTCATGGAAGTTTTAGTCCAGGAAGATAACAATCTGCCGGAAGGGTCGTAGGCTTCAAGTTGGTGCAGACCTGAATTGACCACCCACAATTCGCCATCTCTGCCCGGAGCCACGTCGAAATAGGCGCTGGGAATCACAAAGCCGGGAATGCCACGAAGGCTGTCTTTTCTTCCAATTTCGTTCAGGAAATCGCCATTCAGGTTGTAGTGATATACCACTTTGTTTCCGGCATCAGCCACAAAAACCGACGAATCGGAAACAGCGATGCTCGTAATAAATACGTTTTCGTTTCTGGTTTCCCAAACGGCTTTTTGAATCCCGTCTTGTGTCCAGCTTTCCAGGTGATCAAGTGCGCCCAGCAGGATATCACCGTCATCGGCAACCGCCAACGCTGTGGTTTCAACACCCGTATAAATTGTTTTTTGAACCTGACCATTTTCATTGAAAATCAACAAGCTATCCTCTCCCCCCACGTAAATACGGTTCAGATTATCCAAAGCAAGTGCATGTGGAGAATGTAATCCGATGGGGAAACTCATGACTTCATGGTAGCAAATCAAAGACGAATCAACCTCTTCGTAATCCGTGATATTAAACTGATACACATTTTTTTGTGGCGTATCAAAACCACCGAAAAAGTCGTAAGCCATCAAGGCGACAATGATCAGGATAACAACAACGGCAAGTAAAACAATCCATTTATTTTGTTTCATGGTCTTAAATTTTAGTGTTTACGCATATCCAGACACACCATTTGTTTCGAATCGCGCATGAGCAGCCTACCGTCGGCAATGGCAATGGGTCCCCAGGCATCCTGACCCTGGATGATTCGTTTTTTGTCCAGCACCTCAAATCCGGAAACAGAGGCACGGGCAATGGTCAGGGTTCCGTCATCGTCCACAATAAAAAATTTGCCATCTGCCAGTATGTATGGCCCCAATCCGAAGCGCTCCTTTTTACCACTTGTCCACAGGATATCCTGAACATCATCGGGCGCACAGCAAGCCAATTGGTTTCGGTTCATACCGGCATCCTTGGGCAAGATAATAAACAGACGGTTGTTCCAAAAAATGGCCGTTTGCTGTTCCGAAGCTATGCCTTCCTTGGGTTTAAATTGTTGAAGCATGTTGGCAGAAAACTTACCTGCCATTTCAGTTACCTGAAAAAGCACTGACCCCGCACCATAACCTGCCGTCATGAAAATTTTACCTTCCGGCAAAAGAAGCGGTGAAGGAGCCACCACGTTGGGAGCGAAATCGGTAAATTTCCACAATATGGAACCCACATCTTTACCTGTGGCCGAAACGCCACAAATTCCACCCACTGCGGCATACACATACATTTTCTTTCCGTTGAAGGTCATGGGCATGATGGATGAATGGGACATTTGCCAGTGGTCCGGGTTGGGAGTTTCCCAAACAACCTTCCCTGTGGCGCAATTCACCGCCACAAGCAATGAAGTTCCTCCCGGAGCAAGAATGGCAAGGCCTGAATCAATGAGCGGACATTGTCCTGTGTACCAAAAGGGGATTTCCGTGTGATAGGATTTCACCATATCCAGTCCCCAAATCAGGTCGCCCGAAACAGGATTACAACACATCACATGACCCAAAGGACCGATGGTTAAAACAAAATCATCCGTTACCACCGGAACCGTACGCGACATGCCATGGTTTCGCTTTACATGAACAGAGTAACTCCTTCGCCACAATTCCTCCCCCGTTTCCAGCGAAAAACATCGGAGGGCGTCTGCTTTTTCATTCTCCAAATAATCAAGGAGATACACTTTTCCGTTGTATATGGCAGGAGCCGCATGTCCTTCACCCAAATCCACTTTCCATTTGATTTCGACATTGCCTTCAGGAAATCGATCGATTAATGGGATGTTTTCTTTGTTGATGTTGTCGAAATCGCTTCCGCGAAAGCGTGACCACTTGCCTTTTAATGACGATTCCCCGCTTAAAAAGTGTTGAAATTTCTCACCAATAACCACCACCTGAGTGCTTTCGGCAAGGCTATCGGGCCGATCGTCCATACCCGGAATGCTCTTGCTAAAATCGCCAACCGGATCGTACACCACCCAAAAGATAACCAATACCAAGCCCACAAAGCTGATGATAAGCAAGAGGTATTTTTCTTTGGAGAAAGAGAACATATCTGGAGCAGTTATTATTTCCAAACGACTTATAAAGCCGCTCTATTTTTGTGCGATATCATACACCATGAGGGAGGTTCCGTGTCTGATATACAGCTTTTTATCATGAATCACCAGGTGTGCCCAATGATATTTTTCGCCATAAGGCACTTCAAAGGAACTGATGAGATTAAAATCATTTGTTTTGGGATCAACGATTCCCACTTTACCACCTGTGCCATAACAATATAAGAGTCCATCGGCGTAGATAATATTACCTACTTTCAGCATTTTGGAGGAATACAACTCCTCCCCTGTTTCCCAATCCAGACAAAACCAACTCTTGTTTTTATCACCTGAACCGTAAATGCGTCCATCTACCAAAACCACACCGCCCATCTTGCTGTCGAGAGACGAATTTCGCCACAGTTCAGTGATGGAGTTGCCATCTTCGGAAACCTGAAGCATAACACCTCCTTTTCCATAACCACTGAAGCAGTATAGTTTTCCATCTTTATAAACTGGCGAATTGGCTTGCACCGACCAGGTATTGGGATGCTCGAGACTCCACAACAATTTTCCGGTTGAAGCCTCCAATCCCAAAATGGAATTGGCTGTTTGGGTCACAATAATTTTACGACCACCTACCTCGATTGCAATGGGAGAGCAATAGGCACTCACTTCTTCCAAGCCCTTGGATTTCCAAATCAACTCGCCGGAATCTTTGTTTAGCGCAATCACGTTGGCCTCTAATCCGCCGGGAGTGACGTATAATTTTCCATCATCGATGAGGAGATTTTCGGTTACACCCCATTTAATATTTCGTCCATCATAATCGTTGAAAAGATCTACTGTCCATTCGATTTTTCCGGTTTTTGCAGTCATGCAGACAAGCTTTCCAAATGAGCTCATGATGTATAGTTTACCATCGTAAACCAATGGTGTAGAACGTGTTCCTTCAAAACTCTCCATCCACTCCGGTCCAAAATCTGTTTTCCATTTCAAGTGGCCTTGATGATCGAGTGCCACCACAAATCCAATACCCTCAGGGCTTGTTCCAGCAGTATAAACCATTTCATTGGTTACAGCTGCAGAAGCATGACCCGGACCTAAATCATCATAATGCCATAAGAGCGTGGGACCCTCTGCAGGCCATTCCTTTAAAAGACCTGTTTCATGATAGATTCCGTCACGGTTGTCGCCACGCCATTGAGCAATTTCCTGGGATTCGACATGGGTTTGCAGTAAGAAGATCAACCCGACAAATAACAGTGTTTTTTTACGCATAAAGTTTCATTAATTATGATTATTATTGATATCAAACAAATTCATTCCCATTAAAATAGGCTTCAAATTTACGTTATATTTAGGAACTCCACAATATGACATATCAACGATATCCAACACAAAAAAAGCCGCCTCTCGGCGGCTTTTTATATTTATCACCCCCGACAAGGTTCCAAACCCTGTCAGGGGTGATATCCTAAAACGGCGAACACTCTATCGGACTATAACTCCGTGGTCGGGGCGACATGAAGGAGTTCTTGTCTTTGTTCACCAGGCCGATGTCGTCCAGCTCGAAGATCAGGCTGATTTCGTGGCTGGGGCCGGTGAAGCTCTGACGTGCGTTGATGTTCACCTCGTAGCTGTACATGAGTTTCATGCGGTATTGCTCCGTGAAGGGGATGTTCAATCCCAGCATCACGTCGAAGCTGCTGAACTCGTCGTATTCCAGGGTCTGGTTTTTGTACCACAAGCCCAAATACACATGTTGCATGTACACGTTGGTGCCCAGTGTGTACAAAAACATGTTGCGTTGGTGTTCTACCATCACCCCGGGATTAAGCTTAAAGCCTTGCTTTTTCTGGTAGTAACCCTGCTCCTGACCCATGGTGATGACAAAGTCCAGGTTGTACACGAACTTTCGGGGGAGGGCAGCGTCCACGTCAAAAAAGCTTTGGTTGGGCTCGGTGATGTGGTGCACGGCCACGCCCAGCTTGCCATCCACGTCCCTGCCTTGCCATTGGAAGATACCTCCAAAGCTGAAGTCAGGGAAGCTTACCTTGTCGCGGGCAGCTCCGGCAAAGGTGCTCGGCCCGATGTTGCCCCACCTGGGATCCAGCTGGTCTTCAAAAACCAGGTTGTCCCAGTTCAAACTCTGCGTGACCACCGAGGCCAGTGCTCCCAGTTGGAAGATCATGTTGTGGGCCACGGGAATGCGTACCGAGGGTAAGAAGCCAAAGGTGTTGGTCTTTAACATGCCCACCCCTTCCAGGGTTTGGGAGGCGATCACGCCAATTCCTCCGGCACCGGGCAGACTGCGCTCGGCCACGTCGGCACTAAAGCTGTAGGTGTGGTAGTTGCCCTGCAATCCGGTCCACTGCTTCTTGTAGTTCAACCTTACTTTCAACCCCTGGGTCAAACCCACGTTGGCAGGATTGTAATAGGTGGGGTTGTTGTAATACTGGGCAAAGTCCACGTCCTGGGCATGGAGTTTGGTTGGGGGAAGAAACAAGATGCTCAGAAAAAGTAGGCTGAGGGTGAGGGTGAGGCTCAGGTTGAGGTTGAGGTTGGGGTTCATTCCGAATGTCGATTTGATGGTGTTTTCTTTTTTCATGTTGGGATCGATTTATCGGATCAAAGTTACAGTTCCGTGGGTTTCTAAATTGCCGTCGCCATTGTTGCTGCCGCGCCAGTAGCTGTCATCGCTAAAGCGTGCCGTGATGCGCCAGATATAAGTGCCTGTGGGCAAAGGCTGACCTTCATAGGTGCCATCCCAGCCTTCGGCTACCTGTCCGTTTTCAAGACGGGTGCTGCTAAAGACCAAATTGCCCCAGGAGCTGAACACTTCCAGCTTGTATTCACTTAAGTTAATACCCACGGGCTTAAAGGTGTTAAAGGTCTCATCAGCCACAGAGGGACTAAAGGCATTGGGTACATACAGCCCCGTGAACAGCAACTCATAGGGGTAAATGAGCGTGTCGGGACAGCCATAGGTGTTGGTGGCTACAAGCATCAGGTTGTAGATGGGGTCGGAGTCGTACTCATACTGGTGGATGGGGTTTTCTTCCGTGGTGGTGTAGGTGTCGTCAAAGTCCCAGAAGTAGTCGATGGCGCCCTCGGAGAGGTTGTCCAGCTTCACCTGTCCCTGTCTGCCTTCCCAGTCTTCGGTCAGGGTAAACAAGGCCGTGGGTACGGGATAGATTTCGATTTCATGGCTGATTTGGCTCCTGCAGAAGTTGGCATCGGTGATTTGCATGGTTACCGTGTAGCTGTCGATGGAATCGTAGATGTGGTAGGGGTTCTGCTCTTCACTCACGCTGTCCATGGTGTATGGATCGCCAAAGTGCCAGAAGTAGTTAGTGATCTGTGCACTGTCGGCTGTGCTTTCATCGGTGAAGTAGGTGTAGTATCCCTGGCAGGTTTCTGCCCAGCTAAACTCGGCCGTGGGTGGCTTGAAGATGGTCACCTCCGTGGTGGTGGTGTCTGTACATCCCCACCGGTTGGCTACAATGAGCTCCGTGAGGTAGTTCTCATACTCGGGGTAGATGTAGTAGGGGTTGGCAACAATGGCCGTGTCGGCATCGGTTGAGGTGTCGCCAAAGTCCCAACGCCAGGTGGTAATGGGCTCTGAATAGGTCTCACTGCCATCCGTGAAGAAGGTGGTGTCGCCCAGACAGTTGTTCTGAACGATGATCGCTGCCATGGGGGTGGGACGTATGAGCACTTCTTTGGTGATGGTATTGGTGTAGGTTTGGGTGCCAATCTCTCCGGTAACCGTAAGGGTGACCTGGTAGGTGCCGCCCTGGTTGTCTTGATAACTATGGCATGCATGGCTCTGGAAGCTGGTGTAGCTATCGGTATTTCCATCGCCAAAGTCCCAATCCCATTGGGTGATGTTTCCGTTTTGGGTCAAAAATACGGAGCTGTCGGCAAAGCATACTTCTGTTAGTGCACACAAATTGATGGTGTCGGGTACGTAGAAGTTGGCTATCAGACAGGCCCTGGTATAGACCGTTTGGGTAATGGAGTCGGTGCAGCCGTTAAAGTTGGTGACAATGAGTTTTACCTGGTAGCTGCTGTCGTTGGGTGAATACAGGTGGGTGGGGTTCTGCTCATTGCTGGTGTTGGGCTCCGTGCTTAGCGGATCGCCAAAGTCCCACAACCAGGTTTGAATAAAGTTGCCTCCGTGTAGTGATTCGTCGGTGAACTGCATGGGGGTATCACAGGCACCTGCCTCGTAGCTAAATCTTGGGGTGGGCAGGCTGTCGATGGTGATTTCCAGACTGGCGTATGCCGTGCAGCCATTGGTGTCAACGGCCATGAGCTCTACATTGTAAAGCCCGGGATTGGCAAAGGTGTGTTGGATGCTGTCGTGGTAGGTGGTGATCTGTGGGGTGCCATCGTGGAAGTTCCAGCTGTAGCTGGCCACGCTGTCGTTCTCGGGCAGGTAGTTCGCGTAAAAGGTCGTTGGCTGTGTCAAACAAACCTGATCGGCGGTGATTTCTACTTCCAATTGTCCAAACACGCAGACTTCCACCGTGTCGGTGGAGTAACA
This sequence comes from Bacteroidales bacterium, assembly GCA_963676875.1. Taxonomy (GTDB): domain Bacteria; phylum Bacteroidota; class Bacteroidia; order Bacteroidales; family F082; genus UBA6244. The sequence continues at coordinate 3,358,591 of OY781436.1, read as the reverse complement.
TGCGTTGTCATCGGTGACTTTTAGGGTTACCTGGTAACAGGTGTCGGTGATGTCGTAGATGTACTCGGGATCGATTTCTGTGCTGTAATAGCCTTCATTTAAATTCCATTCCCAGGTTTGTATCGGGTTGCCATCGGCTCCGGGCTCGCTGCCATCAAAGAAGTAAACTTGTCCTGCGGGGTCGCATACCTGGACAAAGCTTTCAATTTTTGCGATGGGGCGGGTTCGTACCTTCACCCATTGGCGGATGGTGTCGGCACAGCCGTAGTTGTCCGTGGCGATAAGGGTTACCTGGAAGTCGTCGTTGGTGGCGTACAGGTGGGTGGGGTTTTGGATATTGGCGGTAGTTCCATCGCCCAAATCCCATTCCCAGCCGGCAATGTAGCCCAGCTGACTGTAGCTTTCATCGGTGAAGTAGGTCGTGTCGCCCAAACAGGCATTCCGGTAGCTGAAGTTGGCCAGGGGTGGGTCTTTGACCACGATCTGCTGACTGGTGGAGGCCTCACAGCCTGCCAGGTCGGTGACTGTAAGTGTTACCGTGTAGCTGCCGGGGGCGTTGTACAGGTAGTCGGCATTTTGTGTCAGGGCATAGCCGCCATCGCCAAAGTCCCAGTACCAGGTGCTGATCTGTGCGGTGGAGGTGCCTGCAAAGCTTACCCGGGTGTTGGCACACAGGGTGTCGCTGCTCATGGTAAAGCTTACATCGGGGGCGTCGCTTACGCTCAGATCGTGGGTGATGGTGTCGTCGCAGCCCTGGGTGTTGGTCACAATCAGGGTGACGGTGTAATCGCCCGGACTACTGAACACGTGGGTGGGGTTTTGGTAGGTGCTGGTGTTGGTGTTGCCCGAGAGGGGGTCGCCAAAGTCCCAGTACCAACTGCCAATGTCGGGGGTGTTGTTGGTCAGATCGTAAAACTGGGTGGGCTGGCCAAAGCAGGCGTCTTCCCAGTTGAACTCTGCCACGGGACTGGCTACGGAGATCACTGTTCTGGTTACTGTATTCTGACAGCTGTCGGAGTCGGTAACGGTCAGGGTGACATCGTAGCTTTGGTCGTTGGCATACACGTGGCTGGTGTTGCCGCCATTGGGGGCCAGGATGGTTTCGGTATTGCCATCGCCAAAGTCCCATTCCCATTTTACAATGGCGCCATTGGGGCTGTTGCTTAGGTTTAAAAAGAAGATGGTATCGCCTACGCAGGTGGGTTGACTGTACTCAAAGCTAGCCTGTGGCAGGGGGTTCACCGTTACCGTTTGGGTTTGGGTGGCCGTGCAGCCATCGGTGGTTTGTACGGTCAGGGTTACCTGGTAGTCGCCGGGGCTGTCGTAGGTGTTTTCGGGATCGGGCTGCTGGCTGGTGTGACCATCGCCAAAGTCCCAAAAGTATTGATCCAAATTGGTTAGGTCGGTGATGGTAAAGCTTACCGGTTCGTGCATGCAGGCGGGGGTGAAGGTAAAGTCCACCTCGGGGGCATCGGTGATGGTGATCTCCATGGTGTCGGCATCCGTGCAGCCGCTTTGGCTTTGAATGCTTAGGGTGACTTCATAGGTGCCTGCCGCGCTGAACAAGTGGGTGGGATCGCTCTGGGTGCTCTGGTTGGAGGATCCACTGGCGGGGTCGCCAAAGTTCCACTGCCTTGCGATGATGGTGCCGGCGCCGTTTTCACTGCTCACATCGTGGAAGCTGATGGGTCCGCTCATGCAGCCCGCATCGTAGTCGATCTGGGCAATGGGTGATGGGGTGATGGTGACCTCTTGTGTGCTAGTGGCCTGACAGCCATCGCTGGTGGTGACCGTTAGCATGGCGGTGTAGGTGCCTGTACTGGGGTAAATGTGGCTTACATCGGGATCGTCGGGGAAGTTGATGGTTGCTGTATTGCCATCGCCAAAGTCCCACTCCCAGGTGGTGAGATAGCCGCTCAGGGCAATGCTGTAGTCTTCAAAGTAGGTTTCTGAGTTCTCGCAGTTGGGACTGCTGATGGAAAACATGCTGATGGGCTCGGGCATTACTTCTACCTGGTGGGTAACGCTGCTGGTATATCCCAGGGTGTCGATAATGGTGAGGGTGACATTGTACATGTTCGCATTGAGGTAGGTGTGCAGGGGATCCCGGTTGTTGCTGCCTGTGCCATCGCCAAAGTCCCAGTCGTAGATAGCCACGGCGCCCACGTCGGTAACGGTGGCATCGGTGGTGAACTGGATGGGGGTGTTTTCACAGGCGTTGTCCCAGCTAAAGTCAACAGGGGGTAGTCCTCCCACATTTACTTGTATCACGGTCTCAAAGGTGCAGCCGTTCACATCGGTAACTGTTAAACTTACGTCGTAGTCGCCGGGGTTGGTGTAGGTGTGGGTTGCATTTTGTCCCGTGGCTGTGCCGCCATCGGCAAAGTCCCATGCCCAGTTGGTGATGGTGCTGCCGCTGGTGGCAAAAAAGCCGATGTTGTCGCCTGCCTGTGCGGGGTTGGGTGCCCAGGTGAAGGTGGCGTTGGGGGTGTTGGGGGCTTGCACGGTTTTGGTGATACTGTCGCTGCATTGGTAGCCCAGGCTATCGCTGGTGAACACCAGTTTGACATCGAAAAAGCCGCCCGTGGCATAGGTGTGTACGGGATCAGGGACATCGGAGGTGCTGCCATCGCCAAAGTCCCAGTGCCAGCTGTATTCCTGATAGCCCGGGGGCAGGGTGCTGTTGTCGGTAAAGGCAAACAGGTTGCAGCCGCTCATGGTGTAGCTAAAGTCGGCTGTGGGGGTGGGCACCACGATGATCTCTCCGGTGGCAGTGGCGGAGCAGCCTGCCGAGTCGGTGGCGGTTAAGGTGACCGTGTACGTTCCGCCATTGGTGTAGCTGTGAACGGGGTTTTGGTCTTCGCTGATGCCGCCATCGCCAAAGTCCCAATACCAGAATTCAATGCCTGTGTCGGCGGTGCCTTGGAAAGTGGTCATGCTTTGGGCGCAGGTGGGCGAATCAAAGATTTGCATGCTCACCTGTGGGATGGGGTTGATGGTGACTTGTTGGCTTAGGCTATTCTGGCACAGGTTGGTGTCGGTGATGTAGAGGATCACGTCATAAGTTCCGGGGTTATCGAACACGTGGCCGGCATATTGTCCGGTGGTGTCGTGGCCATCGTCGAAGTTCCAGTACCAATCGGTGATGGGGGTGCCCGAGGCGCCGTAGAAGAAGGTGGTGTCCATCAAACAGGTGGGCTCGGGATCCCAGGTGTAGTAGATGGTGGGGGTGTTGGGGACGATCACGGGCATCGTCACGGTGTTGGAACAGGTGTAGCCTGAACTGTCGGCGGTGACGGTGAGGGTGACGTTGTAGATTCCGCCATCTGCGTAAGCATGGTTGAAAATGGGATCGTCCTGGGTGGTGCCATCGCCCAAATCCCAGTCGTAGGCCACCAAAAAGTAGCCCGAAGGGGCGGTGCTGGCGTCTTCAAAATGGATGGTGTGGCAGGAGTCGACCACGTAGGTGAAGTCGGCTTGGGGACTGGGTACAATAGTCAACAAAATGCTGTCGTAAACAACAGTACTGCAGGCGTTATTGGTTGCCTGAAGTCTGAGGGTTACCACGGTTAAGTCAACAATATTTACCGACGGCGTATAGGTCGGATGTAATATGGTGGGATCGTCAAAAGTTCCCGCACCTGAAGAAGTCCATAGCAACGACTGATAATTGGAGGCCGCAGACGTGCTAAGCACATGACTATCATCATGACAAATGGTGGCGTTATCTCCGGCATCAACTGTGGGCAAGCCCAGAACCGACAAGGTCATCATGTCGCTCGCATCTGTGGCACACGGTGAAATGGCCATGGCTGTCAGCGTCAGATTTACTGTAGCATTAAGGGCATCCCCCGAACCGGGCGTATAGGTGGCATTCAGTAATGAAGCGTCATCAAACACACCATCTCCGGAGGTAGTCCATAAAACAGAAGCCTGATTGGTAGCCACTCCGGCAAGCATGTAGGCAGACCCTTCACAGGCAGCGTCATCCATACCGGCATCGGCAGTGGGCAAGGCTTGGATGGTCAGCGTCATCATATCGGACACATCCAAAGCACAAGGACTAATGGCCGAGGCTGTCAATGTTAAATCCACCGACAAATTGAGGATATCATTTGTTCCCGGTGTGTAAGTAGCTGTCAGAGAGGTGGCATCATCAAATACGCCGTCTCCCGAGGTGGCCCACAACACAGCTTGCTGATTTTGAGCTGTTCCCGTAAGGGTGATACTGCTGTTTTCACACACCACATCATCTGCACCGGCATCCACAATGGGTTGTGCCTGAATGGTAAGGGTCATCATATCGATGGCATCTGTGGCACAAGGACCTATAGCCATGGCAGTGAGCGAAAGATCAACAGTACCATTCAACACATCATTGGTTCCGGGAGTATAGGTAGCCGTCAAAATGCTCGCGTCATCAAAGGTTCCATCACCGGAAGTATTCCAAAGTACGGCAGATTGATTGGCAGCAGCTCCTGACAAAGTATAGGTGTCGGTTTCACAAATGTTGGCATCAGCACCGGCATCCGCCACAGGCAATTTTTGAATGGTCAAGGTCATCATATTCGACACATCGCCCGTACATGGAACAATGGGTTGTACAGTCAAGGTCAAATCAACAGAACCAATCAATATGTCATTCGCACCGGGAGTATAAGTTGGTGTAATAAGTGCAGGATCATCGAAGTTTCCATCTCCGGAGGTTGTCCAAAGAACAGATTGCTGGTTGGTAACCATCGCGGGAAGTGTATAGGAAACATCTTCACAAATGGTGGCGTCTCCCCCGGCATCTGCAGTTGGAAGTGCTTGAATGGTCAACGTCATGATATCCGACGCGCTAAAAGCACAAGGTGCCAAAGGATCGGCAGTTAATGTCAGGTCAACGCTTCCGGCAATCAGGTCGTTTACTCCGGGTAAATAGGTGGCGTTCAACAAAGTGGCATCATCGAAGGTTCCATCTCCTGATGTGGTCCAAACCGGATTCTGACCATTCACCACAGAACCATTTAATGTAACCATGTTGCCTTCGCAAATGGTGGCACCCATACCGGCATCCACCGTGGGCAAGCCTTGTATGGTGAGGGTCATCATATCTTGACTTTCGCAGGGTGATATGCCAAATGCTGTGAGCGTCAAATCCACGGTTCCACTGGCAATATCAGCCATTCCGGGAATATAGGTGGCAGTAAGCGAGGTGGCGTCATCAAAACTACCATCGCCACTTGTTGTCCAAAACAACGACAGATAATCTGAGGCAGTTCCTGCCAAAGTATAACTGTGGTCTTCACAGATATCTGCATCCGATCCGGCATCCACAACGGGAGACGGATGAATGGTAAGGGTCATCACATCGGAGGCATCCAAGGTACAGGGAGCCTGTGCAAAAGCGGTAAAGGTGAGGTCAACCGAACCAGTCAATATATCTGCCGGTCCCGGAGAATAAGTGGCCGTAGAAAGGGTGGCATCATCAAAGGTACCATCACCACTTGTTGTCCAAAGAACTGATTGTTGATTGGTAGCCACTCCTGCGAGGGTATAATTTTCGTTATCACAAATGGCATCATCAGCTCCTGCATCTGCAGTGGCTAACCCTGTAATTGTCAAGGTCATCACATCAGTATCCTGACAAGGAACGAGGTCGAAAGCAGTGAGCGAGAGGTCAACGGATCCGGCCACGATATCGGCGGCTCCGGGAGTATAGGTAGCGGTGAGTATGGTGGGGTCATCAAAGGTTCCATCGCCTGAGGTGGTCCAAAGAACTCCGGTATAATTAATGGCTGATCCCGACAAGGTGTAGGAACCGGTTTCGCATACCACGTCATCGGCACCTGCATCTGCGGTGGGTCCGGGTTGCAAAGTAAGGGTCATCATGTCCGAGGCATCCACAGCACATGGGGCGATGGCAAGGGCATTAAGTGTCAATTCAACGCTTCCGGCCAGTCGGTCGTTGGTTCCGGGGGTATAGTTGGCGGTCAATAGGGTGACATCATCAAAAACACCGTCACCGGAAGTAGTCCAAAGCACCGATTGCTCATGGGTGGCTGTTCCTGCAAGGGTATAGCTATCGTTTTCACAGATGATGGCGTCGGCACCGGCGTCGGCTGTGGGCAAGCTTTGAATGGTCAAGGTCATCACATCTGAAGCATCTCCTGCACACGGCAAGGTGGCGAAACTGGTGAGGGTCAAATCGACGGATCCGTTGGTTGCATCAACTGCACCCGGAGTATAGCTGGCAGTCAACAAGGTGGCATCATCGAAACTTCCGTCTCCTGAAGTAGTCCACAGAACTGATTGCTGATGTTGAGCCGTTCCCGAAAGGGTATAGGGCGTATTTTCACAGGTTACATCATCCGCTCCGGCGTCGGCCAGGGGCAAATATTGAATGGTGAGGGTCATGTCGTCGGAAACATCCGTTGAACAGGGAGTGAGCGAAATGGCTGTTAACGTGAGCATCACGGTTCCAGAGGAAATATCAGACGGCCCGGGGGTATAACTGGCAGTTAATGAAGATACATTATCAAATGTACCATCTCCCGAAGTTGACCACTCAAAGGATTGTGCATCTGAAACGCTTCCCGATAGGGCATAACTTCCTGATTCGCAGACAATATCATCTACACCTGCATCCACTGTCGGCAACGATTGAATGGTGAGTGTCATCGCATCGCTTACCACACCTGTACAAGGCGCAATGCCCGTAGCTGTAAGTGTAAGGTTGACACTACCATTGGCGATATCAGTCAATCCGGGGGTATAGGTTGCCCCTACAATGCCGGCATTGTTGAAAGTTCCGTCGCCCGAAGTTGTCCACAACAGCGAAGAATAATCCGTTGCGGTGGCCGTGCTAAGTGTGTAGGTAGCGTTTTCACAAACCACATCATCAACGCCTGCATTTACGGTGGGGTCTGCCAGAATTATCACAGTTACCACATCCGACACGCTTCCGCAGGTACCGTTTCCATTGGCGGTCAGCGTTAGGTTGACCAAACCGTTGAGTCTATCGCCGGGACCGGGGAAATAATTGGGGTGCAGCAGGGTAGCGTCGGAGAAAGTACCATCGCCCGAAGTAGTCCACAACAATGAACTGTAATGACTAGCCGTAGCATCGAGATTTGAATAAAATGAGGAACTGCAAATGGTGGCATCGGCTCCGGCAAATACCGTAGGTGCTTCATCGAAAGTGAGGATAAATGAATGTGAAACACTGTTGAAACATGGAGGCACTCCGGTGGCCGTCAGGGTGATGATAACGCTGCCATTCAACGTATCCGGACCACTTGGAATATAAGTAGGTGTTAAGGTGCCATTGTTGATAAAGATACCCGATCCGCTGCTTGTCCAGTTCAAATCGGTATAAAATTGGGCAAATGCACCGGAAATCACCAACATATCATCATTACAAATGCTGGTATTGGTTCCTGAAAATACAACAGGTTGATTTTGTATCATCAACACCTTGTCGTCGGTTACCTGCCCGGAGCAAGGCCCCACGGCATTGGCAGTCAAAAATAAGGTGACCGATCCGTTGGCAATATCTAATGCCCCGGGAGTATAGGTTGGCGTAAGTGTATTGGAATTGGCAAATACACCATCTCCGTCACTCATCCACAAAATACTGGTATAGTTGGAGGCTGATGCATCGGATACGGTATAGGAGCTTGTTTCGCAAACGGCATCGTTGGCACCCGCATCTATTTCCGGGAAACCCGAAATGGTTAGCAACGAACTATCGGAAACAGCATCCACACAAGGAGCCTGTGGCAAAGCGGTGAGTCTCAGATACACGTTTCCATTGGCGATATCCATCACGCCGGGGTAATAGGTGGGCGTAGGGGAAGTCTCGTCCACAAAAAGCCCGTCGCCGGAACTTGTCCATAGTACACTGGCATAATTGGTTGCCGTGGCGTCGGGAATGGTGAACGAGATATCTTCGCAAATGGTGTGATCGTTCCCTGCAAAGGCAGTTACAGCAGGTGCGTAATTCAACACCATCTGGTCAGTTACTGTCCCTGCGCATGGGGCAAAACCAGTGGCGGTAAGGGTTAGCGTTACACTTCCATTGACCATATCCAGTGCACTGGCGGTATAAGTAGGTGTCAGGGTGGTTTCGTTGGTTAAAATTCCGGTTCCGGACGAAGTCCATAACAAAGATTGGGCTGATGTTGCCGAAGCACCGGTAACGGTATAGGTGTCACCACAAACGGTGGCATCCATCCCTGCATTGACCTCGGGGGCCGTAGTAATGGACAAATTCATAACATCAAATACCACGTTGTTGCACAGGCCAATACCTGTTGCAGTCATGGTCAGCGAAACTGCTCCCGAAGTGATGTCGGCCTGACTTGGTGTATAGGTGGGGTTTTGTAATCCTGCATTATTAAAGGTACCTGTTCCTGTGGTGGACCAAAGGATGGACGAATAATTTTCTGCCAGAGCATCAAATATATAATAGGTGTTTCCTTCACAAATTTGGGCATCTGTTCCGGCGAAAGCCGAAACGGACTCAAACAGGGTCAGGGTCATGTTATCGGAAACCACTCCCACGCAGGGTGATATGGCCGTTGCCTCCAGGGTAAGCACCACCGAACCGGCTGCAAAATCAGCACTGCTGGGGGTGTAGGTGGGTGTGAGACTGTTGGCATTCACAAAGCTTCCGGAACCAGAGGTGTTCCAACTCACGGCACCGGCATGCCGGGCACTTGCCGTGGAAACGGTGTAGGAAGTCCCCTGACATAAAGAGGTGTCGATTCCGGCATCTACCACCGGATTGGAGATAATCAATAAGTTCATTTGGTCTTCAGCTGCCAACTGACAAGGGGTATCGCCGTCAACATGCAGGGTGAGGATAACGCCTCCGGCCAGTGCGTCGGCAGCACTTGGTGTATAGGTGGGGGTCAGGGTGGTGTTACCCATCAGAACGCCCGTTCCGGTGGTTGTCCAGAACAAATTGACATAATCGCTGGCACTAGCTCCGGTAACTGTGTACGATCCATCTTCACAAATGGCTTCATCGGGACCGGCATCCACCAGTGGGAAAGCCTGCAGACTGAGTACCAAATCATCGGTCACAAATCCAATGCAAGGTGCCAATGCATCGGCACGCAGGGTGAGGATCACGCTTCCTGCCTGATAATCGGCAATACTGGGAACATAAACTGCATCCAACACATTGTTGTTCAAAAAGTTACCCGAACCGCTCGTGGTCCATAGGATAGTCGAATAATTGGTGGCATCGGCACCTGTCACACTAAATGTCATGGGTTCACAAACACTTCCATCGCTTCCGGCGTCCACGGTGGGTGCGGAATTGATGGTCAACTGCATGCTGCTCGTTGTGGACACAACGCAAGGTGCATTGGCAAAGGCTTCCAGCGTAAGAATAACGCTTCCTGCTGCAATATCCTGTGCACTTGGGGTATAGGTGGGGGTCAGGGTGGCTGCGTTGGCGAAGGTTCCGGTACCGGATGTTGTCCAGTTAAGGGAAGAATAATCGGAAGCACTGGCTCCGGTGACAATAAAATTGCCGCTTTCGCAAATGGTGGCATCTGCTCCGGCATCCGCCTGAGGACCCGGGACAATCAACAGGGTCATATCATCGGTGACCTCGGCACAGGGAGGATTTCCAAATCCTGTGACGGTGAGCACCACCGAACCTAGGTTGATGTCGTCCAAACTTGGTTGATAGGTCGGCGTTAGGGTATTGCCCGCAACAAAAACTCCTGTTCCTGAAGTACTCCATTGATAGGTAGCGGCATGGGTTGCCCAGGCAGAAGTGATGGTGATGTCTTCATTTTCACAGATAACTTCGTCCACACCGGCATTCACTTCGGGTTCTGGAACAAAAGTGAGAACAAAAGCATCGTTGATGGAATTGGTGCATGGCGCCAGTGCATCTACCGTGATGGTAAGCACCACGTGTCCTGCCAATAAATCGGCACTGCTGGGGAAATAAATGGGATGCAATAGGGTTTGGTTATCAAACGTTCCTGTTCCTGAGGTAGTCCAGAAAATGTCGGCGTAATTGGAACCGGTGGAATTGACTATCTGATAACTTGTATTGGAACATGAGGAAGCATCGGGTCCGGCAAATACCTCAGGAGCATCCACAATTTCGAGCTGCATTTGGTCGGTGGCATCACCACAATTGGGGGTTCCAAAGGCGGTTAGGGTTAACACAATGGTGTTTCCGGCATCAGCAGCAACGGGTATATAAGTTGGATTGAGGGTTCCGGTATTTATCAGTGATCCGGCTCCGCTGTGTGTCCACAATAGTGAAGCATAGTGGCTGGCAGAAGCTGTTGAAACGGTATAGTTGGTATTGTAACAGGTGATGTCGTCCACACCGGCATCCGCAATAGCTGCGGGCTCAATGGTAAGGATCATAAAATCGGACACATCGGTAGTACATGGTGTATTTCCGGTTGCGGTGATGGTCAAGGCTACAAATCCATTGGTGATGTCTGCCGCACTGGGGTAGTAGATGGGATTGACGGCAGCGCTATTGGAGAAATTTCCGGTTCCGGAGGTGGTCCAGCTGACGGTATGTTGATTTACGGCAGTGGCATCAAAAATTCCGTAGGACTCACCCTGACAAATGGTATGGTCGGCGCCGGCAAACACTTCCGGCATGGGAACAATGGTTAATATCATCTCGTCGTACACTTCATCCGTACACGGCGTGGTTGGGTAGGCTGTGAGCCTGAGGATAACAAATCCGGCAGCAATATCGGCAGCATCGGGCAAATAGGTGGGCGTTAAGGTATTGGCATTGATAAACGCACCCGAACCCAGGGTTGTCCACAGAAAACTTGAGTTGTTCGTAGTACTTGCCGTGCTGAAGGTAAAGGAATCACCCTCACAAATGGTATCATCTATTCCGGCATCAGCCGTTGGTCCGGGGTTGATGGTGATAATCATGACATCCTGTGCATTACCAAAACATGGGGCTATGCTGTTGGATATCAAGGTCAATGTCACCGTTCCTGAATTAATATCGGCACTTCCTGGGATATAGGTGGGCGCGAGCGAATTTTGGTTTACAAATGTTCCATTGCCGCTGGTTGTCCAGGTAACACTGCTGTAATAGGTGGCATCGGCATCAAATACGGTGTAGGATTCTCCGGCGCAAATCAATGCATCGCTTCCGGCATCGGCAGTTGGGGCTTCCTGAATGCCCACATACACATCATCTGTATCGGTGGCTCCACCACACACCATGTTGGCTGTAGCGGTAAGGGTGAGGGTAAATCCGCCGTTGGCCAAATCGCCTGCCGAAGGAGTATAAACGGTGTTCAACACATCCGGATTATCAAAAGTTCCGGAGCCTGATGAGGTCCAATGCAAGGTGGCATAATTGGTAGCCCAGGCAGTTGTGGTGGTATAGGTTTCGCCTACACATATCATGGTGCTGTTGCCTGCGCTTACCTCCGGCAAACTTTCGATGGTCAACACCATGTTGTCGGTAATGGTTTGGGTGCAGGGAGCAATGGATTCGGCCGAAAGGGTAATGATGGCACTTCCGGTAACTATGTCGTTCATCCCGGGATGATAGGTGGGAAACAGGGTGCCATTGTTGGAAAAGGTTCCGTCGCCGGAAGTAGTCCAAAACAAACTGGTGTAATCTGTGGCATTTCCCATCAGGAAGTAGGTGTCTGTTTCGCAAATGGAAGCGTCTGCACCTGCATCCACCGTTGCCATGAGGTGAATGGTAAATATCACGTCATCAGTTACCGCAACAGCACATGGGGTGTTGGGGTTGGCGGTCAAAGTGAGGGTAACCATTCCGTTGGCAATGTCAGTGGGACTTGGTGTGTAGGTGGGCGTGAGGGTATTTCCATTGATGATGGTACCGCTCGTTCCGCTGGATGTCCATTCCAGGGTAGAAAAATTTGCCGCCGTGGCGGAGCTGATGACGATACCACTTTCGCAGATACCCTCATCGGGTCCTGCAAAGGCTTCGGGGGAAAGGGTGAAGGAAAGTTCCAGAGAATCGGATACCGAATTGGCGGAACACGACACATCACCATAAGCGGTTATCCTGAGATATACGGACCCCAGACTCACATCAGATGAGCTGGGAATATAGGTGGGATGTAATTGGTTTACATTATTAAAGGTACCTGTTCCGGTAGTAGTCCATTCCACGTGATCTTCAAAACTTACACTGGAAAAGTTACATGTGTAGGCGCCATTATCGCATACCACATCATCCGGACCGGCATCTACTACCGGCATGGGATTGAGGGTAATGGTCATTTGGTCGGTGGCAAAACCGGAACAAGGTGAAATACTTACGGCCGTAATCTCCAGGGTAACAGAACCGGCAGCAATGTCAGCCGAACCCGGGGTATAAACCGGATTCAACAAGGCAGGATTATTGAAACTTCCGTCACCCGAGGTGGTCCAACTGATGCTGGAGTTGTCGGAAGCGGTGGCATCAAAAATAAAATAACTCGACTCGTCGCCACAAATTACGGCATCCGATCCGGCATCCACCATCACATTTTGAATGATGGTCAATTCCATTTCGTCGGTCACGATGGCCAAACAAGGTGGATTGCTCGTGGCCGTGAGGGTAAGCGTAACTGCTCCCAACGAAATGTCGGAAGCACTGGGGATATAATTGGGGTGCAAAATGCTGTTGTCGTCAAAACTTCCACTTCCCGAGGTGGTCCACATCAGGGTGTTGTAATATTGTGCATCGGAAGTGGGAATGGGGAAAATATCGCCTTCGCAAATCACATCGTCTATTCCTGCGTTCACCTCCGGCTCGGGCGTGAGGAACAGGGTGAATTCAGACGTGGCTTCAACTGTACACGGATTTTGTGGTTGTGCTGTAATGGTGAGTACCGCCGACCCAGTTATCCTGTCCAAAGGACCGGGAATATACGTGGGCGTGAGCGTGTTGCCATCAGAAAAAGTACCATCGCCTGTTGTACTCCAGGCAACAGATGAATAATTGCTGGCGGAGGCAGTGGTAACCAAATAAGTCCCCGATTCACAAATGGTTACGGTGGTCAATCCCGTACTTACAGTTGGTGCCTCTGAGATATCGATGGTGATATCGTCGAATACGGTTTCCGTACAAGGAGGAATGGCATAGGCGGTCAAACGCAAGGTAACCGAAGGTTGCAGATAATCGGATGCACTTGGGGTATAAATGGGATTGACAATGGTGTTGTTGGAAAAAGTTCCCGAACCATCCAGAGCAGTCCATAGTACCGAAGAATAGTCCTCAGCCCAGGCATCGGTAAGTGCTACCAGATCGCTCACGCAAATCGACTGCGTAGCTCCGGCATCCACCGTAGGATCAGCATTGATGGTCAACCGCATGGTGGAACGTGCCGGTGTACAGGGCGAGTTGTAGGCCGTGAGGGTGAGGTCTACAAATCCGGCTGCTGCATCGGCGCCACTGGGATAATAAAAGGGATTGACAATTGAATTATCCGAAAACGAACCGGAACCTCCCGTACTCCAGGATACAGAGGTATAGCTGGAGGCGGTGGCCGAACTAAGTGAATATTCGGTGGTGTTGGAACAAATGGAGGCATCTCCTCCGGCGTTGGCCTGGGGGTAGGTATGAATGGTGATGATGGTAAAGTCGGACACCACATTGGTACAAGGACTTACCGGATAGCCCGTGATGGTCAGAATAACAGAACCATTGAGAATATCAGCCACGCCTGGGGTATAATAAGGTGTTTCGATGGTGTCGTTACTAAAAAATCCGTCGCCTGAGGTGGTCCACACAATATGATCGTAATAAAGTCCGCTTCCGTTGATAACGCCACCGTTCTGACACATGAGTGCATCAGGACCGGCATCTACCAGGGGCTCCTGGTTAATGGTCAGCAGGGCTTCATCGGTTGTCAGTTCGGTACACGAGCCATTTCCAACAACATTCAACGTAATCAGCACACTTCCAAAAGAAATGTCCGACAAGCTTGGTGTATAGGTAGGCGTTAAGGTATTGGTGGGCGAAAATGTACCACTGCCTGAACTTGTCCAGCTATAGCTTGAATAATTGGTGGCACTGCCATTTAATGTAAATGTCGATCCTTCACAAATCACGCCGTCGGCACCTGCATCGGCAGTGGCCAACTGGGTGATGGTCAACACCATATCGTCAACCGCATTGTCTGCACAGGGAGCCAGTGGAATGGCCGTCAAGGTCAGGGTAACCGAACCCAGATTATAATCCGCGGCGCTGGGGGTATAAACAGGTGTAGGCGTGTTGGCACTACTAAAAGTTCCGGTTCCTGAGGTTTGCCATACCACATCATCGTAATAGGTGGCAGCACCATCGGTTATGGCATAGGTATCTCCGTAACAAATTTCTGCATCGGCACCGGCAAAGGCGGTGGGCTCGGGTTGAAAGGTCAGGGTCATTTCGTCGCTCACATCCAGGGTACAGGGCGCATTGGGTGCGGCAGTCAGGGTAAGCAGTACCGATCCGGCGGCCAAATCAGCAGTGCCCGGATGATAGTCGGGGTGCAACACATCATCACTTGGAAGGAAGACTCCGTCTCCGGCGGTGGTCCAGGTCACGCCTGAATAATCAGAAGCAGTTGCTCCCGACAAGGTAACATTGCCTGCACTTGTACAAATTTCCATGTCAGCACCTGCATTTACGTCAGCAGCGGCATTGATGGTAATGACCAAATCATCGGCCACCACAAAATTACAGCTATTGCTGCCACTTACCTCAAGGGTGAGGTGGGCCACACCTGCATTCATCTCAGCCACGCTGGGATAATAGGTGGTGGTAAGTGAATAATTATCAGAAAAGGTACCACCGTTGGCCGACGACCAAACAATGGAATTGGGATCGTAGTTGGTGGCAGTTCCGGCCAACAGGGCAAAATCGCCAACGCAAATGGTCTGACTTAATCCGGCATTCACCGTGGGTTCCGGATCAAAGAACAATATCTTGGAGTCAACGGCGCCATCGGGACAAGGTGCCACAGGAAAGGCTTCCAGTTGAAGTTCCACGAAAGTGGCAGCTTTATCTGCTGATGAAGGTGTATAATCGGGTTCGGGAATGGTGGGGTCAGAAAAAACTCCTGTTCCCGAAGTGGTCCACAACAGGGAAGAGTAATTGGTAGCTGTGATTCCGGTTAAAGTGTACAGGTTGTTGTTTTCACAAATGGTGACGTCGGCACCTACATTGACAATGGGCTCAAAATTAATGGTAACATCCACACTGTCGATGGAAGAACCTGCACAGGGAGCCATGGGATAGGCCGTTAGGTAGAGCCTGACTCCGCCATTAGCCATGTCCTGACTTCCGGGCCAATAGTCGGGATGCAAATCGGTATTGTTGGGCACAAAAACCCCATCGCCGTCGGTGGCCCATTCCAAACTCAGGTAGGTTCCTGCCGAGGAACCCGACAAGGCAATATTGGTGGCAGTTTCACACATGTTAAGCGGGTTACCGGCATCTACCGTTGGTCCTCCTGAAAGAATGGTAATGGATACAGCATCGGAAACCACTGCTGCACAAGGATTTCCTTCTACTCTCAACACACAATTGGCCACACCATTAAAAATATCTGTAGCACTTGGAGTATAAGTGGTAATCAGAGAGTTATTATCTGAAAATGTACCACCCCCTAAAGAAATCCATTCCACGGATGTGGGGTCAAAATCAGTGGCTACACCTTCCAAATCCACTGTTTCGTTGTCACAAATAAATTGGTCAGCACCTGCATCCACGGTAGCTGCAGGGCGAATATCCAATATCATGGCATCGGTTTCGTCCAATGTGCAAGGTAAAATAGGACTAGCCGCCAGTGTAAGCTCAACCGTGCCAAGTAAAAAATCCTGGGTGCCGGGGAAATAAGTGGGATTCAATACCCCATGGGAAGGAAGAAAGCTTCCATCACCCGAGGTTTGCCAGGTAACCGAAGTGTAATCCAGCGCCGTTGCACCGGCAAGATGATAACTTACTTCCGTTTCGCACATGCCATCGTCGGGTCCGGCATCCGGCACCGGAACATGCGTAATATTTACCTTAACCTGATCAACAACAGGCGCATTGCAAGGGGTATAACCTGCAACTGACAGGGTGAGGTTGGCCACACCTGCATCAATTTCAGTCTGACTGGGATAAAAATCGGTGGTCAGGGAATTGGGATCCGAAAATGTACCACCGCTGGCAGCAGTCCACTGGATGGTGAAGGGACTATAATTTGTGGCTGTTCCCACAAGACTTGCTGCTCCACTGCTGCATATGTCTTGATCAGCACCTGCATTTACCGTTGGGATGGGTTCAAAACTCAACACCAATTGGTCGCTCACGGAACTCGAGCAGGGGGAAACAGGTCCCGCGTTGAGGGTAAGTACCACCGAACCATTGCTCAAATCATTGGCTCCCGGGGTATAAATGGTGTTTAACTGTATGGGGTTACTGAATGATCCGTCTCCGGATGTTTCCCACAAAATGGACTGATAATAAGTTGCTTGCCCGGTGAGTGTAGCCGTTTGATTTTCACAAACAGACCTGTCCAATCCGGCATTTACGGTGGGCGAGTGCTGTATGGAAAGCACCATCTCATCGGTGACATTTACCGTACAAGGTGCTACAGCATAGGCCGTTAATATTAGCGAAACACTTCCATTGACAACATCGAAAGTGCCGGGTGTATAGGTTGCATTTAAAATGGTGGGATCGTCAAAACTGCCATCACCACCGGGATTGCTCCAAAGTATGGATTGGTAGTTGGTTGCCTGTCCCGACAGCAGCCATGAACTGCCTTCGCAAATATCACGATCCACGCCTGCATTGGCCGTAGGTTCGGCCTTAATTTCAACATTGAGCGAAGAACCATTTCCATTGCCACAGGCGTTGGAACCCACAATATTTACTGATACCGAACCCGTATATCCGGCATCAAAGTCGATGGTCACACTTGCTCCGGTACCCGTAATGATACCTGCGGCAGGTGGAATCAAGGTCCAGTTGTAGGACGTGGCGTTGGGAATGACGGCGACGGAATAGGTTTGACTTACAGGTGCCTGGCAAAGCGCGTTGGCTCCGGAAATGGCACCTGCATCATCTGGCAATGGATTGATGGTTGTCTGACCATCGGTGAACATGGTTTGCAAAGGGTCGCCTAGACTATTTTGGTAATAACTGGTCGTTGAATTCCAGACCATATCTTCCACCGCCTGACTTCCGGTGGCGGAAGCCGAAAAAACCAGTTCAAGGAGTGTTCCAGAAGCAATGGTGGCCGGGGTGGCCGAATTCCATGCGATGGTAATTTCACCGGCATTGTCAACTACGGACAGAGTTCCGGTACTTAATTCGCTGTGTGCATTTTGGTAGCTTCCATAGGTCAGATGTGTGGTGCCATAATCCAACACCAACGAAAATTCAGCTACGTCAATCAGGTTGGTTACTTCAATGGGAATAGTCACATTTCCCGGACAAGTGGTGGCCGACGAAACCGTTGTTTCAACCGAAAGTGCGGCCAGGGCGTTGTATGCATTGATGCTTCCACCTGTTACCGTAATTCCCGAAAGGGCAGCCACAGGCACCACCGACCCCATGATGGCAGTTTTCATATCAGACCACGAGGCAGAAGAATTGGCAGCATACATGAGCGCCACCACACCGGCCACCTGTGGCGTAGCCATGGAGGTACCCGAAATGATCCCGTAATCAGCAGAACTTAACCCCTGTCCGGGGGCACCGAAGGAAATATGGGTAGGATTGTCCGGCTTTGTGGACAGAATATCCGAACCATAGGCACCCAAATCCACCGAGGTAAGTCCGTAATTGGAAAACCACGACAAACTGTTGGTTCTGGTGAGCGATGCAACGGAGATGATGTTGTCGCAATCGTAGCTGGCAGGATAAAAACCTGAGGCATCGTTGTCGGAACTATTGTTTCCGGCGGCAGCGGCAAATATCATATTGGAAGCAAGAATGGCCGACCGCAACGAAGTGCTGTAACCACCGCCACCCCAACTGTTGCTGGTGAGCGTGGCCCCATTGGCTGCGGCATACTGAAGGGCAGAAATGGCACTCGAAGAAAAACCGCTTCCCTGATCGTTTAACGTTTTTAAGGCCATCAACTTTACCGTCCAGCAAACACCGGCCACGCCGATGGTATTGTTACCGGAAGCACCTACGGTACCCGCGCAATGGGTTCCATGACCACAATAATCGGAGGGATCGCTATCCCCATAAGCCCAGTCCCATCCGTGAATGTCATCAACATAACCATTGCCGTCGTCGTCAATGCCGTTGGCCGGAATTTCACCGGGATTGGTCCACATATTGGACACCAAATCAGGATGATCGTAATCAATACCCGAGTCGATGATACCTACCACCACCGATGAACTGCCGGTGGAGATGTCCCATGCTTCGGGAGCATCGATGTCGGCATCCACGGTTCCGCCGTCCTGACCGGTGTTGTGCATGCCATACAAACCGGCAAAACCCTGATCGTCGGGGATGGTTTCCACTGCATGCAGCACATGGTTGGGCTCGGCATAAAACACCTGCGATAATTGTTGAAGACGGGCCGCCTTGTCGGGAACCCCTGCCCCATCGGTAATTTTTACAAGATACAAATCGGGAACAAGGGTGTATTTTTTCAATATTTCGCACCCATTGGTAACAAGAAGATTGGAGATGGCATTGGATTCATAGCCTGCTTCAAAACGAACCAACAGTTCATTTTCCTTGTATTCGGCTTTAAGCTTCTCGCTTAAAGGAACAGATACATCCTGATCCTGAGGCGAAACACGACTGCTTGTTTCAGGATTGGCAAATACCGCATCACTCACCACACCTGATGTTAACCCTTTTTGAAACTCCGTTGCGTGAACCCGGTTCGAAAATAAATTTACCGCAGCAATCACTGCAACCAAAGCCAAAACCAAAACTCTTGAATGTAAATGTTTTATCATGTGATTTCTTTCTTAGTTCAAAATTAAATACAGATACGCACCAGCAATAACAGCCTTGTTATTAGCGGGTTATTCCATTCGTATCACGTAACCAGGAGGGCATTTTGGTACAGTTGATCTACAGGAAGGCTGTCTGATAAAAAAAATGAGGTGCCAACATGAAAAATTCACGTCAGAAAGTTCAAATTTTCGTCAGAACGCACCCACTACACTACGACAGACAAGCAAAATATTCCTCGGCTATGAAATTGGGCTAACAAAGGACACCTTGTTAATTATCTATCTATCAATACAATAAACAAAAGCAAGTGATTGCAAAGAACGAGTACAACCACGCTTTGGGTAATGATACGAAAAGTAGTAAAAAAAGTTCGGTGTGATGTTTTTTTCACATGAAACAAATCATATTTATATTGGGTATAAATAACCACATGCAAAAAACCACGACATATTTTTTGAGGATAATGATGAGTGATCAGTTATCAGTGAACAGGGAACAGTGAACAGTGAACTGATAGACAATACCAATCACCTTTCTTCGTGCTTTTCTCTGTGTTCTTCGTGTCTCTGCGGTGCATTTTTGCGGGTTTATATTCACCACGGAGGCACGGAGGGCACGGAGGGGACAAGGAACAGAGGGACAAGGTGACAAGGTGACAAGGTGACGAAGGTGACAGTGATCGGTGAATTGACAGCCAATCGATTTTCTTTGTGCCTTTCTCTGTGTTCTTCGTGTCTCTGTGGTGTAATTTTTTGCGGGTTTATATTCACCGCGGAGGCGCCAAGGACGCGGAGAAAAGGAGAGGAGGTGAAAGTGTGTTTTGCTTTTTTGTCATCCTAAATGGAGCCTGCGAAATGAAGGATCTCTGACATGTTTGTTCCAATAGTCAAATTGCCGATAAATAGGTAGATAGAGATTCTTCACTTCGTTCAGAATGACACCACATAGAGGGGGCTTTAGCCCCAAACAATCACCAATAAAATAAACCACCCCCACTCCACCAAACTAAATAAATCAATACACCTGAAGCCCACCCCTTGCCCTTCGGCTTTAGCCAAGAGCACAGGAGAGACAAGAGCCAAGATAAAAGAGCCAAGGAAAAAGTCAACGCTATTCAGGCAACCTCAGAACGCCAAAAGCCAACAGCCAACAGCCAACAGCCCTCTCACACTAATTTTTATTCTCCAAATGCTTCATCAGGTCAGGAATCTGCTCAACTACTATTTGTTTGGCAACAATCTTTTTATCCTTGTCGAGCAAAAACATGGCCGGAGTGCCATGGATATCATACAAATCGTGAAAATCAGGGGTGGCACTGCGGGTGCCATTCACGTTTATCCATTTGAGTCCCTTTTCCCTAATGGCCTTTTTCCATTGGTCCAGATCACTGTCAACACACACGGCAAAAACCTCGATGGGATAAGTTTTGGCGTCGTACAATGGCACCAATTCCTTCATTTCTTCTTTACAATGTCCACAATTGTAGTCCCAGAACAAAATTAATGTGTATTCACTTTTTACCGAATACAGCGCCTTGAGCTGCTCGGTGGTATCCATCAATATCATGTTGGGAGCTACTTTTCCAATTAAAAGGGGGCGCAACACATCAGCACGTTCCTTGATCATTTTTCGAACGGATTCACTGGTATAAAGAATATGCTCCTGACTAAAATAACGGTCGTAGAGATGCACCAAAATTTTGTCGAATCCCATGTACTTGGGATTTTGGTATTCTGCCATAAAATACCACATCAGATAGCCTACCATTTCGCGCGATGGTCGTGCTTTGGCTATGACCACATCGATGGCGGCAATCACCGAATCGGGTTGCAAATAAACGGCCTTTTTAAAATACTCGTTTAGTTTATTGGCGATAACGGGCGTACGAATCAAACAGGAGTCCTGCAAATCAAAATGATCCCAAAAGTGGGCCTTATAATATTTGTATGCCAGTGTACTGTCGGAACTGTTCAACACGCTGTCGGGCACCTTGACATCGCGCATGGCATTGAGCAATTTACCCACAAACAATTCAGGATATTGCTCTATGATCTGCAATTTAGCCCGGGTAGCTTCTTTATTAATGGAATCCACCTGTGCCCGTATGGCATTGTTGGCATCCGACTTCAGATCGGTTGAATCGATTTGATCAATCAGCGCCTTTACTTTTTTGTAGGTTCTTTCGTTGTCGGACATGAACTGAATGAAAACCTGATTTTCTTCCGAATTGAATGCTTTGAGGTTCAAAGCCGAACCTGACGTATCGGTCTTCATTTCAAAATGCTGGTCATCACCCACAATAAACTCAAACAACTTCACTTTTCCGGGGGTAACGGCCATATAAATGCCACCGGGGAGTTTTTTCTTTCCTTCAAACACAAATTTGCCCTTTTTCACCCGTGTGGCGGTATCCACCAATTTTATTTTATCGCCATAATAGCAAGTCATCACCAAGGCGGTATCGGTACTTCCGGCAACGGTTACGGCTATCCGATAGTCGTCCTGCGCGCGTGTCTCATGAAAAATTAGTAGAACAAACGAAATTAGCAGGGTTAATTTAGTAATAGAACAGTTTTTCATGGGTTTTAGTTCATTTTGCGTTTTTAGTATTATTTTTAACACCTGTTATAAATAGCCGGGGTAAAAATCACATGCCCCATTTTGATCAATCGTGCAAAATTATTAAGAAAATGATGCCTTTTTTGAGCAAAAACATAAAAAATGATAAAAAAATTGATTTTTTTTCAAAAACATGGTAGAATTTTTCGTGAAAAATGCACACTATTTAATAGAGGGCAATATATTTATTAATCATTAATAATTAAATCATGAAAAAAACGATCTTCAAAACAACCATGTTATTTCTCTGTCTTGCATGGCTGAGTCCGATTTTCGCACAAAATGAAATTGTGGGAACGGTAAATTACCACGATGACCCGAATTCACCGGTTCCCGAAGTGGTAATAGACCTTTTCGATATGAACAATAACCTGATGCAATCGACTACCACCAACGACTACGGTGAATACGCATTTGACAGTATTCCGAATGGTAGTTATTATTTGGTATCATCAACCAGTCTGACACCCGGACAGGTAACATTGCAGGATGCATTTCTAATTATGATGCACCTTTTTGGCATTTATGATTTCACTGATTATGAATTTGCTGCCGCAGACGTCAATGGCAGTGGCACCATCACTTGGAGCGATTATTTTATCGTGCTGATAAACTACATCCTGCAAGGTCAGCCATTCCCCGTTGGTGATTGGCAATTTGAATCTGTTCAAATTGATTTTTATTCGCGTACCTTGGGCACCACCGACACGGCCACCGTTTGGGCTACCGGCTCAGGTGACCTTGAAGGAATGTGGAACCCAACCGGTCGTTCATTACCGTTGATTTCAAGTACAGTATCAGAATCCATCGCGCTTTCAACAGAAACCACAGAGTTGGAGATTTCTAGCAATTATTCTGAACTCATTTCAGGTTTCAATCTCAACATAAAATACCCGTCTGAGCTGATGACCATAACTGATATTGTGGGTCCTGACGGCAACCTCAGCTATGCCATCGATAACGGTGTACTGAAAATAGTTTGGATGGATGAATCAGAAAATACCGGCTCGCATATATATGGCGATCACCTATGCACAATACTTGTCAACCAAAAAAACAGTGTTACTAACCACCAGGAAATGATGTCTACGGACGATCTGGGAATGGTTCTGGACAATAATGGTATGGCTGTGGAAGGTGTTGAAATTAAATTGCCACAAATTAAAACAAGCGAATTTAATACCGCCAATGGAGCCATAGCTTATCCCAATCCCGTAACCAACCAGCTCAACATCAACGTTGTATCCAGTCTGGATGATTCAGGAATACTGGCCATTTATGATTTAAGCGGTAAAAAAGTACACCAATCTAATCTGTATTTGAATGCAGGTAATGCTAAGGTTATCTCACTGGAGACAAACTTCTTATCCCCAGGCACATACACATTCCAAATCAGATCAAACAATTCAAATAATACCATTGCCTCTGGTCGTTTTTTCAAATCGGAATAGTCATAAAGACTGTTTTGGAAAAAAGGGGGTGTCTTTAAAAAGATTCCCCTTTTTTTGATGCTATTGTATTAAGCTGATCTAATGTTTATTACACAACAAAATAATTATTGCCAATGAATTAACGCAGCTCACACATGGAAATCTGCCAGTGTTTGTTATTTTTGTAATTTAGAAAGTAGGTAGGAATAAGGAATTTTTGAGCAGTACAGTTAGTGATCGTGTGTAATAGTCATAAATTACATCAGTATTTTTTCATTAAACTACTGATTATCTTTTTTTTGTTTCCCATTTTGGGGACAGCCTCCGGGGTGCAAAAAAACACGCTCCGCAGCCTTGTATCCGATAATTTTTCTCCCCTCGATTTTTTTCAGTCAGCACAAATAGACAATAATGTTCAGGCTAAGTTATTGCTGCTGCAAATTGACTCGCTTGGTTTTAATCAAGAAGCTAAAGCCGACAGCTTGCTGCACCTGGTTTATGACATGGCTAAAAACATGGAGATTACTGATACCACACTTCTGGGCGACATTTACCACCGACAGGGCAAATACCTATCCGACAATCAAATGTACCGCGAAGCATTGAATGTGTTCAATAAAAGTCTACGAGCCAAAAGAAGCCTGGCTAATCCCGATAGCGCAAGTATTGCCCGTAGTGAAAATTACAAAGGAATCGCCTATTGGAGACTGAACAATCTCGACAGCGCACTCTTATGCTATAATCAGGCAAGAAGAACGCTTGATGACAATGAAATGTATAACCGCGATCTGCATGACATCTACATCAATACAGGAATAATTCATGCCATGCTGGGCAATTTTGATAAGGCCTATTCCTTTTTTCAAAAATCCTACGCCATTCTGCAAGACACAACCACATCTCAGGACAGTCTGATGGTTGCTATTTTTCATTCCAATTATGGGCTGTTGGCAACCTATGTGGGAAAAACAAAAGAGGCCAACCTACATTATGATATTTCCGAAAAATATTACACAAAACTTTGGGGTGACCAACATCCAACCATTGCCATGCTCAATTTGAACAAGGGAATGAATGCCTATTATAATTATGATTTTGCTAAAGCTACCTTATTTACTTCCAAAGCCCTGGATGTTTTTCTTAAAAACAAGGACTATGAAGACGGTGTACCCAGAACTCTTTATAATCTGGGTTCGGTGTCGTTGCTCACCGGAAACTATAGAGATGCATTGGAATATAGCCAAAGAGGTCTGAGCTATGCTCCTGACAACGACATGCGCCTTTTGCTCACCCTCAACATGGCCAGTTCTCTTCATCATCTCAATCAAACCCAAAAAGCCGACGCCAAATACCGCGAGGCGCTCACACAGCTAAATCAGGAAAATATCAGCAAAACTAGAGCGGCCAAAGTGTATGAACAATATGCAAAATTCCTCCTGTCTTCTCAACAAACCGACAGCGGTTATATCTACCTTAAAAAAGCCCTTGCCGAATCGCAAAAGTTATATGGCACTGCATCTGATATGAATGGCCCGCTAATTTCTACCATGGGCGATTATTTTCTCAACTATAAAAACAATCCGGACTCTGCTTTGTATTGGTATAGGTCGGCTCTGGCTTTGTGGCAAAACAACGACAGCATTCAACTGGCCAATTACAACAAAACCTTACTTGCTCAGGCATTGATTGGAGAAGCCATGTCATTAAATCGGCTAGCCTCTCAATCGGGGGATATTAACTATTTATTTGAAAGTGAAAAGGCATTTACCAATGTCCTGAATCAAATGCGCAAGCTCTCACTGGCACTATCTTCGGAAAACAAATTGGTCTTATCAAACATGCTAAAACCGGTTTGGCAGCAGGCGATCAGAGCCGAATACCTGCTTTATGAGCAAACCAACGATTCTGAGCACTTGTCCCATGCTTTTGAGTTTGCCGAAAATGCCAAGTCCACCGCCTTACTTGCTTCAGTAAACAACCAGTATGCGCTAAAAACAGCCGACCTGCCTGATGAAGTTTTTAATTTCGAGAATCAGCTAAAAACAGAAATGGCTACCATTCAACGAATTTTGGCCGGTGAAAAAGAAAAAAAATCGCCCGACAAACGGAAAATTCCATTCTACGAAAGTCGGTTGCTTGCGCTAATGAACCAACACGACAGACTGATTATTGACATTGAAAAGAACTACAAAAAATACTTTGAAATGAAGTATGGTAGCAAGGTGAAGAGCGCAGCACAAATCATGAATAACCTTCACGACAACGAACTATTTATTGAGTACGAATTCAGCGACTCGGTTTTATATCGTATCACCCTCAACAACAGTCAAATAAACCTCGACCAAATCACAATAAATCAGAAAGATTTACAGGCGCTAACCAGATTGATTTCCATCAAAAACACACATGTTGAGTTGGAGAATTTTCAATCCTTCAACCAATTTCGCGACGATGCCTTACTTGGATATCAGCTTTTGTTGGGGAATCTTGATCTGGAAAACAATAATAATCGCCTCACCATTGTACCCGATGGCATTCTGGGATATTTGCCCTTTGAAATACTACTTGAATCGGAATCTGTTTCTGACAGTATCAACTACCGCGACCTGCCTTATGTATTTAAGCATCACGCTATTGCTTATACGCCATCAGCCACTTTAAAGTACAACCCTTTTTTCAACCAAAGCAGTGGCTCGACCAACAACCGATTGCTTGCCTTCGCACCTTCTTACCCCCAATATACAGATACGGTTGAGGGAGAAACCCGGTCAGCAAACCTGAAAAATCTTCCATTCGCCAGAAAGGAAGCCATAGATATTGGAAAACAAATGGACGGAGATGTGTTTACTACCGATATGGCAACCAAAGAGAATTTTATTGCTGTATCGGAAGACTACGGGTTGCTGCATCTGGCTATGCACACACTCATCAACGATACACTTCCCATGATGAGCAAACTGGTGTTTTTTCCCTCTGCCAACGACAGCACTTCGCCCTATCTGAATATTTATGAAATATACGGACTCAATCTCCACGCGAAACAGGTTACTTTGAGTGCTTGCAATACCGGAACCGGAAAATTCAGTCGTGGTGAAGGCATCATGAGTCTGGCACGTGGTTTTATATTTGCGGGTGTTCCTTCCATTGTCATGACCTTGTGGGAAGTACAGGACGAAAGCGGCGCGGAGATAATGAAACAGTATTATAGCCTACTTAACGAAGGTCTTCCCAAAGACAAAGCCTTGCAACAAGCCAAAATCAACGTGCTGATGAACGCCAATATGGTAAAATCCCACCCCTACTACTGGTCATCCTACGTACTTTCAGGCGACACCACCCCCATTGTTCCGAAACACCAACTACCCTGGGAATGGCTGATGGTGATTATTTTCGGAGTGGCACTCCTGCTTTATAGGCGGAAAAAGGGTGACAGGGTGAACAGTGAACAGTGAACAGTGAACAGTGATCTGTGATCAGTAAGCTGATAGACAATACTAATTGCCAACAGCCCCACCCTGTCCTTTCTAAGGAGTAACGACTGAGATATTCCCAGGCAAGAAAGCCCGAATTGATAACCCACCAGCGTGCAGAACCTCATGCTCAGGAGATTTGGCTTTGCCGAACTCACGTTTCTCCTCCTCCGTCGTTGAAATAACAGACAGGCTTTGGGGTTATGCTATTTGGTTTACGAGCAGGTTTGGTGGAGGCTTTAATACCGATTATGAATTGAAATGAGCTTTAACCCAAGTTGCAGCCAAATCATCAAAAACCAAGAAAAAACAGCCTAAAATGAGATATTTTAGGGTGGAAATGGGGGTATTTAGCCCAGTTTGTTTTGTAATAGGTTGATAATCAATGTTTGATTTTTTGAATTCTCATTTGTAGTACACAAGGGGGTATTGATTTTCAAATAATTACATGCTTACTTTGCATTTATGTATTTCAAAGTATCCATGCGTACCAATCCTAAGACAGACCGTTATTCGGGCTATTACCGATTAGTGGAAAGCTACCGTAATACTAATGATAGGGTATGCCACCGGACGATTTTGAATGCCGGTTATCTTGATGAATTATCCACCGACCAATTAAATCTTATCCAGAAAATACTTACACAAAAAGTTTCCCATCCTGAAACACCATTATTCGAGCTTCCCTTCACAGATGATGCAACGGTGATCCGGTATGTGGATGAATTTTACAACCGAATGGTTGCCGAGAAACGTATTGATGTCTTGTTGGAAAGACAGCAAAAGAAAGCGCCTAAAGACGGCAAAGACCTACAAACCATAGACATCAACAGTATCAAAAACAAAGACGTCCGGGAAGTTGGTGCCGAATGGTTGTCCTATCAGGCCATGAGTCAATTACAAATTGCCCCCTTTTTGGAAGGTCAGGGCTGGAGTCAGGATGAGATAAAACTGGCTCAAAGCCATATCATCAGTCGTGCCATATATCCGGCTTCAGAGCTGGAAACTTCCCGTTGGATACAGCAGAACTCCTCAGTATGTGAGGTTACAGGTTATGATATCGAAAAGATTACAAAAGACCGGCTGTACAATATTTCAAAAAAACTGTATTCAGAGAAACAAGCATTGGAACAACATCTGTCTGTTCGTACCAACGAGTTGTTCGATATTCAGGATAAGATCATGCTTTACGACCTTACCAACACCTATTTTGAAGGCCGCAAACAAGGAAGTAAATTGGCCAAATATGGACGGAGCAAAGAAAAACGCAACGATGCAAAAATAGTTGTGTTGGCCTTGGTAGTCAATCCGGAAGGCTTTATCAAATACTCTTCCATTTTAGAAGGAAACATTGCTGATTCTAAAACGCTGGAAGGGATGATTAACGAACTTCGGATTAAAACATCTTCTTCTACAAAAAAAGCGCTTGTAGTAATTGATGCCGGTATTGCCACCGATGCCAATCTGAAAATGATCAAAGACAAGGGCTATGATTATTTGTGTGTCAGTCGTTCGAGTTTAAAAAACTATAACATTGAGGCCGGTGCAACAACGATTACCATCACAGACAATAAAAAACAAAAAATAGACCTTTGCCGTGTCAAATCAGATCGAAACACAGATTACTACCTCAAAGTAGAGAGCCACTCCAAGGAGTTGAAAGAACGTTCCATGAACGAGCAGTTTCGCTCACGATTTGAATCCGGGTTACAGAAAATAGCCGACAGTTTGACCAAGAAAGGAGGTGTAAAACAGCAAGACAAAGTGCATGAACGTATTGGCAGGTTAAAGCAGAAATACCCTTCCATTCAACGATATTTTGACATCGATATTCAAGTAAAAGAAGATGATCTCCCCAAGAGAAAAAAGAGAGCAAACATTGCGACAGAAGAAAAGAAGAAGATAGTAACATCCATAAAATGGGCTGTTAAAGAAGGTGTTGACATAAATGCCCGAAGTGGCGTGTATTTTCTGCGTACATCATTAGAAGCCAATTCAGAGAATGCGGTATGGCAATTTTACAACACCATCAGAGAAATAGAAGCCACGTTCCGGGTTCTGAAAACAGACCTGGATTTACGCCCCATCTACCATCAAAAAGACGAAAGCACCATGGCTCACCTGCACCTGGGACTGCTGGCATATTGGATCGTAAATACGGTGCGTCACCAATTAAAACAAGAAGGTATTCATAGTGGATGGAAAGAGATCGTTCGTACGATGAATACACAAAAGGCTATCACAACCCTCGCTCAGAACACCCACAACGAAGTCATTATGATCCGCCGCTGCTCAGAGCCAAACCAGCATGTGAGAAAACTTTATGATGCCCTCAAATTTAAATACGCCCCCTTTACAAAGAAAAAATCTGTAGTACACAAATCTGAACTCGAAAATTGCCAATCTACTGATATGCAAATATCTTTGTCAGGTTAGCTGCAAAATGGGTTAAGTTCGCTTCGCTCCTGAAACCTCTTCAATTCTAAATCGGCATTATACATAAACAACGTAGTGCTAACTTTATTTTATAGTTGGTATAACCCCAAACTTCATAAAACAATACACCTGATGCCCATCCCTTGCCCTTCGGCTTTTGCAAAGGGCACAGAGGGACAAAGCAGATAAAAGATAAAAGTGAAGACCAAAAGCCAATCGGCAATAGCTAAAAACCAATATCTCTCATCCAACTAAATTAGTTCCCTCACAGCGTGATCAGGGGTATCCGGGTCAAACATTACCAAAGCCAATTCCGGGCCATCGTGGGCAGCACCCATCATGGTGGTTGCACCTGATTGTTGTTTCCATTCTCCGGTAATGCGTGCCGACTCATGTACGTGGCCATGCAAAGTGATATGGGGCTGCTTTTCTTCGATCATCCGTTGTATGGCAATGCTTCCCACATGCACGTCCAGAGGTACATGTTCCACGGTTTTTCCGTCAAGGGCAGCACGATCGAGAGATGTTTTGTAGGGTGGACTGTGAAAAAGGCAAATGGTATGGTTCATGTCAAGTCCGGAAAGAAGCAACTCCAAATCCTTTTGAATGGTGCCATAACGCAATTCGTATTTCGACAAAGGCACAGTGCGATAGCCATCTTCAGGTGAAACACAACCGGGATCCACATAGGCACTTACGTCGTATTTTTCCCAGTCCTTGAGCAAGAAAGGCGTAGGTGGAATGTAGGGATAACCCACCACCTTCCATCCATTCCAATCCACTACCCTGTTAGGGATATAGTGCCACAACCCCAATTGTTCGCCCTCCAAAAATTTGTCTTCCTCTCCCCTGCCATCATCGTTTCCGGGAATGATAAAAACCTGAGGATAAGTCATATCCGGCAGGTTTCGCAATTCACCAAAATGAGGGAAAAGAAAATCATCGAAAAAATCCATTGAAGTGGATCCGGAAGAAGTCAGTTGATGCAAACCTGAAGGCAACAGATCGCCACCCATGAAAATGGCCTCCGGCTTTTTCTGTCGCCCCGCATCGAAAAGCTTGAGGTAGCGCGACTTTTTCCCATGTAAATCAGTAACAAAAAAACAGGAGTTCGACATGTATAAAAAGATAACTACTTACCCAGACTGATGATTAATCCACCGGAAAAGTCGCCCTGAACAATGGCTGCATACGAATCCACATACAAACCGCCGCCTGAACCACCCGATCCAATACCGTAATAGCCACCCACCCCACCAAAATTCATGGGCATCATCAACCTACCACGCAACATAATACCTACCCGCTCAGACACCATCAATTTGGCTCCCAGCCCAAGGGTGATAGAGAAACGCCAGGTATCGTTGTAGTTGCCTACTTTGGGACTAAAAATGGTGGCGCCCATGGAAAAGGATCCGAAAGGCTTGATTTTATCGTCACCTCCAAGCGTTTTCAGCACCCCAATTTGCAAATAATTGGTGGATACATCTACTTCATCGTCGTTGTAACCAATTTTATAGGCAGTGAATTTGGCCTTACTGTCAAGCCTTGAATAGCTGATTTCCAGATCGGTGGAATACTTAATATCCGGCACAATTATGGAAACACCATAGTTCATGCCATCGGTGATCTTTAATTTTCCTTCATAAAATTTAACACTTCCGCCAAACATGTATCCAACCGACGGAACAATTTCCACCTGACTATAGGCCAAAACCGGAAAGAGCAGGATCAATAACAGAGCTTTTAATTTATTCATGGAAGTAGGTTTATTGAGTAGTTGATTTCTGTGGCTAAAATAGAAATTTATTTGTTGCACCCGCAAGATGTGGCAGCAAAGCAATCACAAACGGAAAAGTTGGTTGAGTTGTACCGAAAAATATCGGCTAGAACAACTTACCATATCAGCGCAGACGAAAATTTTTTTTAACCGTTCGGCATTACAAAACCGCAAATACAAAACATCGATATATGGTACATTCGCCCATTTACACAAATAAATTCCCTAATTTTACGCAAACAAAACCCAATGACCAATTATTGGCATGAAAGATGAAGATGATTTTAAACGGTGAAAAATATTTAGAAGGCTGGTTATTTATTTAGCATGCGAGTGATTTCGTTGTAAATATTATGGAAATGGCTGATGGAGTTGGGTTTCATCAGACGTTTTGTTTCAGTAAAATACCTACCCCTTCCTCCCGACAAAATGCAACGAATCGCCCTTCACGCCATAGCCCACCACACATCCGGCTTCGGCCACCTGGCGCTCAAGATTTCGCAGGCTGTCTTCGGCTTCTTCGTCCACACCGGGTTTATTGAGGTAGAGGGCATAGTTGTTGCGGTACAAACCGGGGGTAATATTGGGCATCATCACGTTGGCTCCCACTTTCAGGGCATTGATGCGTCCGCGCCTGTCCAATGCCTGCAAAGCGGTGGTGGAGGCAATGTTGATGTCTTTCATTATGATACGCAACAGGGCAATCATTTTCAGACTGAGTTGAATGCGCTCAGCCACGGGTATCAGGGTGTGTTGGTATTGATATAATGGGGTGTCCTCATGCTCAATATAGGGACCCATGCCACACATGTCGATGTCCAGATCGCGCATAAACAACAGGTCGGAGGCCAAATCGACCATAGTTTGAAATGGTAGCCCAATCATCACACCCGTTCCGGTTTGGTAACCGGTGGATTTCAATAAATCCAACGCGTTCAGGCGTGTGTTGTAATCGTGCATGGTGTCCTTCGGATGAATTTTATGGTACAATTCCGGATTGGACGATTCGATACGCAGCAGATAGCGTGTGGCACCTAGCGCTCGCCAATTTTGATAGGTTTCTCGTGTTTGCTCTCCACATGAAAGAGTTACGCCCAACTGACCTTTGCCCAATATGTGCGCACGCTGTAGGATGTGGTCTATTTTACGAATAAAAGTTTCGGTTTGCAACTCACCCGACTGCACCACCAGACTTCCCATATTGCTGTCCACGGCATACTGTATGGCACGGTCGATCTCAGCATCGCTAACCATGTAGCGGTGACAATTGGGGTTGCTTTTTCTGATTCCGCAATAGTAACAATCCTTTTCGCAGATATTCGACAGCTCGATGAGTCCGCGCAAATACACCTTGTTTCCTGCATATTGGGCCTTGATGCGTGCCGCTTCCGCGAAAATGACCTGTGTTTCATCCTCATTGGCAGTAAGCAACCTCACCAATGTTTCATGGTTGAATTGACGTTCTTTTAATATGGAAACGACTTCTTGGCTCATGGCAAAGCTACTTTTTAGGAAACGGAGCTACTGCCCTGTCGAAAATACCATTCATGTAAGCGATGGAAAGTCCGTAATTGGTAACGGGAACATCGGCATCCAAAGCGGATTTCAGCCGTCCTGCCAATTGTTTTTGGGTCACCACACAGCCGCCACATTGCACAACCAATGCATAATTGGCGATGTCTCTTGGGAAAGGATCATTGCCTGCCACCACATCAAAATCCAGGTTCTTTCCAGAAAATTTGGATATCCACTTGGGAAGTTTCACCCGGCCAATGTCGTCGCAACTCACATGATGACTGCACGATTCCAGAATGAGTACCCGATCGCCGTCCTGAAGCTGACCCAATTTCGGCGTACCTGCCATGTAGGCATCAAAATTGGCACGAATGCGGGCAAACAACACACTAAATCCGGTGAGTGGAATGTGTTCGGGAACAATTTTTGAAACCATGCCAAATGCCTGACTATCTGTAACTACCAACGAAGGCTGCCATCCCCGATCAAACACATCCTGCAATTCTGTTTCCTTGACCACCAGACAAAGGGCGTCGTGGTCGAGCACATCGCGAATGGCCATTTGTTGGGGCAATATCATACGACCTTCGGGGGCTTCGGAATCGATGGGCGTTACGAGCAGCACCAAATCCTTGGGCTTCACCATACCTTCAAAAAGCGAAGGTTTGATGTAAGCGGATTGGGGTATTTTACTTTTAATGAGTTCGGTGGCAGGAACCAGCGAGGCATCATTCAATGCACTGACATCCAGCGTTTCGACATCTGTCATGCGCAGGATATTTACCTTTACCTCCTCCAAAATGGGTTGGATATCTGCTTTGTTGTGAAAAATTACAAAAGGAACTTCGTATGCTTTAAATTTCTCCACCAAAGCTTCTTCGTAGGTGCCAAATTGGTTGTTGGCAATAACCAGAATGGCCAGATCGATGGTGGGAATTACTTTCAAACTTCGCTCGATGCGTTTTTCACCCAAATCACCTGAATCATCAATTCCGGCGGTATCGATGATGATGGCGGGTCCGATGCCAAAAATCTCCACGGATTTCTTCACAGGATCAGTGGTAGTTCCGGCAAAGTCGGAAACAATGGCCACATCCTGACCAACAAGCATGTTGATGATGGAGCTCTTTCCATTATTTCGGCGGCCGAACAAGCCTATATGTGGTTTTAAGTCTTTTCCTTTGGACATGATCTGAACCTTTGAATAGTGTATAATTTTTTGTTTCCGGGCTCCGTCAGGAGCTAAATATGGGCAGCAAAATTATTGTTTTCATTTATTTCGTCCGCCACGGGCGGACGGTACAATTCTACAAAAATTCCTTTTTCTACCCAAATATTATCCCTAAGGGAAAATTTAGTCAGCTTTAAATCTCTAGAAATACAAATCCCGTTCGCCGGTTTTTATTTTTTCAATACGTTCCCTGACTGCGCTTTCCAGCTTGGGCTCATTGAGATCGGCAATATTTTTTTCGATAAGCTTCCAGCCTTTTTCAGCGGTTTCAGGTCCTGCGTAGTCCATGATGTATTCCGACAAAGTCAGGATGGCATTGGGAGTGCAAAACCGTTTGATAAAACCCGGAACGGAGAATTCCATGAAATGTTCCCCTGTTCGGCCTTTCCGGTAACAAGCTGTGCAAAACGATGGAAGATAATCCGTATCAATCAACTCGTCAATCACTTCTGCCAGCGAGCGTTCATCATTGATTAAAAACTGTTCTTTGTTAAGATCCTGAATGGTTTTTTCGCCTTTTTCAGAATAGGCACCCATTTCAAGTTTGGTGCCGGCATCAATTTGTGAGCAACCGTACTGAAGCACCTCTTTACGAATATGTTGAGGTTCGCGAGCCGTCAGAATCATTCCCGTATACGGGACGGCCAATCGCAGGATAGCCACAATTTTTGTAAAGGTGTCGTCGTCCACATGATATTGAGGATTTACCTTAAAATCAGCGGCATCGGTCAAACGTGGAAACGAAATGGTATGTGGTCCCACATTATAACAAGCTTCCAGGTGGTTGGTGTGGCGCACCAGTCCCATCACCTCAAAACGCCAATCATAAAGCCCGAAGAGCACCCCGATACCCACATCATCGAGACCTGCTTCCTGGGCGCGATCAAGGGAAGTTAACCTGTAATTGTAATCCGCTTTTTTTCCACTCGGATGGTACCAGGTATAGGCCTCCGGATGGTAGGTTTCCTGAAACACCTGGTAGGTTCCAATTCCGGCTTCCTTCACTATTCTGAATCCTTCCACATCCAAAGGTGCCGCGTTGATATTCACCCTTCTGATTTCTCCATTACCGGTTTTTACGCCATACACAGTTTTTACATTGTCGGCAATGAATTCGGGTGTATATTTTTTATGTTCACCATATACCAAAATCAGTCGTTTTTGACCATTTTCTTCCAGAGCCGTAACATTTTGAATCAACTCCTTGTCGGTAAGCGTTTTTCGAATGGCCTCACCGTTGGACGACCGAAAACCACAATATTTACAATTGTTGGCACAGAGGTTGCCCACATACAAGGGCGCAAATAATACAATCCGGTTGCCATACACCTTCTTTTTAAGGTCTTTGGCTCCTTGTTTGATGATTTCCACCAAAGAGGGATTGGTGGTATTCAGCAACACGGCAACTTCTTGCAATGTAAGTCGCTTTTTATCAAGCGATTTGGCGACGATGCGTTCCACTTCCCGACGGGTGGAAACGGCTTCTTTCAAAAAGGAATCAATTTCGTCGGCATCAATAAAAGGTTGTTGTCGTTCGTCAGGAATGCGGTAGTTTTCGGGGTAGAATTTCATGGTTAGCGTAATTATTGAATGGGCAGCGTGACGATAAAAGTAGTTCCGATGTCAAGCGTACTTTGCACCTCGACGGTTCCGTTGTTAAGGTCAATCATTTTTTTGAGGATGGAAAGCCCGAGACCGCTTCCGGAGATGTCACGGGTTTTATCGGTTTTAATGCGGGTAAATTCCTGAAATAGTTTGGACAGGTTTTCCTCGGAGATACCGATGCCTGTGTCTTCTACTTTAAGCCAAACCTGGTCGTTTTTCTTTTTCATGTTGAAATGCACCTCACCGTTTTCCTTGTTGTACTTCACGGCATTGGACAACAGGTTGTTGAAAATAATTTCGATTTCTTCGGCATCGGCAGTGATAACCATATCCTCACCGGCATCGAAATTTATTTTCACGTTGCGCTGTATGGCCAAAGGTTCGATGGTATGGATTGCTAACTTGGCTATTTCAGCCAGATCGATTTTTTTCAATTCCCGGTTCTTCTTACCCGATTCCAACTTGGTGAGGTCGAGCAAATCCATGATTAGTCCGCGCATGCCTTTTATGCGTACAAGGGAACGATCGATCATGGCCATATAATCGTCGATGCTGTCGCCCACCTGTTTATCCTGCATTATTTTCAGATAACCTTCGATGGCATTGAGCGGCGACTTGAGCTCGTGAGAAAGTACAGACAAAAACTGAAATCGAATTTGTTTTCCTTCTTTGTTCATGCGCTTGGTCATACGCTTGAGGAACAAATGCTTAGAGATGCTCTCAATGGCCGTTTTCAGTTCCTGTGGCGTAAATGGTTTGGGAACAAAATTAAAAGCGCCAAAATTGGTAGCTTTCACAGCGATATCCAGCGATGCATAGGAAGTAATCATCATCACCGCCGCATCCAGCTTCATTTTATTTACCTGTTCCAGCACCTCAATTCCCTGAATACCCGGCAGTTTATTGTCGAGAAGGATGATATCCACGTGACCGTCTTTAATAATCTCCAAAGCCTCTTCACCGGTGGCCGCTTCGATAATATGAAACGAGAAATCTTCATCCAAAAACGGGAATCCGACAGTATAATTACGCAAAATTCGCTCAATTCCGGACCTAATTCCGGGTTCGTCGTCAACAATAAGTACATTTAGTTTTTCCATGGCCTTTAGTTTTTTATCAACTTTCGTTGAAAGATATTTTGCTGTTTTGTTCGCTTTACAACTTTGACATGTTAAAGTTTCAGCAACTTATTAATTTCGCGATGAAGCTGATCGCCGCGAATACCTTTTTCCAGGTATAGGTCGGCTTTTATCCAGTTTTTATCTTCTTCTGTTTCCACATTAAAACTGATTCCGGTTTCGGTGGTAACAGCAGTGGCGATAATTACGGGCATGTTGGGATGAAGCCTTTTGGCTTTGTATGCCAACACAAATCCGCTGTCCTGGGTTTCCATCATCAAATCGAAGATGGCCAAATCAGGATTGGTGGTTTTAAGCATCTCTTCACCTTCGGCACGACTTTGAGCGGTAATTACTTCAAAACCAAAATGTTCAACTTGAATTTTCATTTGTTCCAAGTAGTCTTGGTCATCATCTACTATCAACACAAGTTTTTTTAATTCAGACATGGTATATCAATTTAATAATTTTTAATTCAAAGGTTTACGTGGTAATGTAATTTTAAAGCGGGTACCTGTGGCGCCCATATTGGGGTCGTTTACCGACTTCACTTTTATTTGTCCCTTGTGCATTTTCACAATTCCATACACCAGAGGCAATCCCATTCCGGTACCCTTGCCAATGGCTTTGGTAGTAAAGAATGGGGTAAATATTTTTTCCATATTTTCAGGAGCGATACCTGTTCCGGTATCTGCCACCGTAATTTTCACATCGTTTTCTGTGCCTTCCAGAATTACTGATAGTATGCCACCATCGGGCATAGCTTCTACGGCATTTTTCTCCAGATT
Organism: Bacteroidales bacterium; assembly: GCA_963676875.1. Taxonomy (GTDB): domain Bacteria; phylum Bacteroidota; class Bacteroidia; order Bacteroidales; family F082; genus UBA6244. The sequence continues at coordinate 3,321,674 of OY781436.1, read as the reverse complement.
GGTAAGCACCTGCATGAATTGGTCACGATCGATCATGGCCTTGGGGTCATCTAGGTTGGCCGTAAACGCTATCTCAACCGAAGCCGGTTTAATTACCGATTCCAGACTATGCTCACAAAATTCCACCATATTGGTTTCCTGAAGGTTCACCTGACTTTTTCGGGCAAAGTTGAGCAGTCCGCCCACTATATTTTTACAGCGGTCGGCTTGTTCTGCAATGAGTGTCAAGTCTTTAATCATGGGATTGTCGGGCGAAACTTCCTCTTTAAGGATGTTGCTGTACATGGTAATCACGCCCAACGGATTATTCAGTTCGTGGGCAATACCGGCCGATAGCTGTCCCATGTTGGCCAATTTTTCAGAATGACGCAGGGCCAAACGGGCATTGGCGAGTTTTTCGTTGCTTTCGTTCAAATCGTTGATGGTGCTGTGCATTTTTTCGATGGCGTAGGGCAAACACATCTCACTTTCGGCCAAACCGTTGAGGATGGCGATGGCATGTTCGCGACAGCTATCGTAACCACAAGCTCCGCAATTGAGATGGTCGGCGGGTTTTTGTTTTCCCATCGACAACAAAATTTCAGCAATTTTACTTTCTTCCGGAACCTCCATCACCTGATCGGCAGGAGAAAAACCACGGCTGTAATCTATATCTGAAAACCGATCCATCTGCTCTTTCCAGGTTTTCTCATCCAAATTCAATAGTTTATCCGTCACATACCGACTGATAATGCTCCGGCGACGAAATCTGCTTCCACCTTTCGACATGCCGGGTCCCATTATACAACCTTCGCAGCAAAGCAATTCCAGGTGTTTACCTTTGAGGTTTCCTTTTTCAAACTCTTTGATTGCATCCTTGAAATTATCCTTGCCATCGGTAACAATTACCGAGCAATCAGTAACATCAGAGGACTTTCCCATGGAGTTGAGCAATCCGTGACTTACCGGAAAGCCGGCTCCTTTGGCCGAATAAGGTGGGTCGAACTCGGAGGGTCTCACTGAGGTTGAATTGATTCCCAACTGATTGAACATGTCACGTAATTCGGTAAAGGTGATGGACTCATCCACCTCAGGGCTTTCACCTTTTTTAGCAATACAGGGGCCAACAAACACCACCTTGGCATCTTCACCATAAAGCCGTTTAATAATTCGTGTAATAGCAACCATGGGCGATACCAAAGGAGCCAAATGACCAATAAGGTTGGGGTGATGCTGTTCCACATAAGCTACCACAGCAGGGCAATCGGAAGATATGTAACCTTCCACTTCACCACACATGAGCAGGTTTTTGTATTCTTTGGCCACCATGTCGGCACCAAACGAAACCTCCACTACTTTGCGAAACCCCAATTTGCGCATCATACCAACAAAAATACGATGGTCGTCGTATTCGGTAAATTCGGCAGGAAAACTAGGTGCCACAGCAGCAACCACCAATGGTTCGGTAGCCAACAGCGTTTGAACACCTTCTTTCATTTCCATGAATGCTTTAGCGCCCTGACTACATACGTTGACACAGTTTCCGCATACGATGCAACGCTCACCCACCACTTCAGCCTGACCATTAATAATTTTAATGGCCTTTACCGGACATTCACGAACACAGGTGTAGCATACCCTGCACCTGTCTTTTACCGTGTAAACCAGTTTATTTCTGCTGATGTGTGTCATGGTGTTCGTTGTTAGTTGGTGGAAGCTGTCCGGGAAGCCCTAAGTATCAAATTCATTAACAAAAAAATCTAAATCCCTTTCTTCCCGGCAGCGTCACCGTTAGTTTTATTTTACCACCTCACGTTCGTGGTAGTGTGTGTGCAGCAATTCGTGACTTTTATGTCCCAAGGGTTCGCCCAAAAACTCCTTGTATAATTCGGCAATCTCCGGATTTTTATGCGAAACCTTGATTCGCTCAGTTTCATCAATTCGGTATAAGGCTTTCATGCGCGCCTTAAGCTGTTCTTCGCTTGTGCCTATATGTTGTCCGCCGCCACCGATACAACCACCGGGGCAAGCCATGATTTCGATAAAATGAACATCATTTTTGCCTGCCTTTATTTCATCCAATAATTGTTTGGCATTGGTCATACCATTTACCACAGCCACACCCAGCTCCAGCCCATCGATATTCAATTTGGTTTCTTTTCTTCCCTCAAATCCTCTGATAGCCGTTACCTGAAAATCAACCATTTCTTTGCCTGTTAGGGTATGATATGCTGTTCGAATGGCAGCTTCCATCACCCCACCGGATGCTCCAAAGAGCTTACCTGCTGTACTGCGGAACCCAAGTGGTGAGTCCACCAATTCAGGTTTGATATTGAACATATCCACACCAAAGAGTTTGAAAAACTTAGCCAGTTCGCGGGTAGTAAGCACGGCATCCACATCCGAAATCCCCTCGCGGGTCATTTCTTCGCGTTGAGCCTCAAACTTCTTGGCGGTACATGGCATAATAGCAACAGAATATATTTCATCAGGTTTCAGGTTTTCCTTGGCAGCAAAATGACTTTTAACAATGGCACCCATCATCTGCTGTGGCGATTTGCATGAAGACAGGTTGGGAATAAATTCAGGAACAAATTCTTCTGCATATTTCACCCAACCCGGACAACAACTGGTAATCATGGGTAGAACACCTCCGTTTTGAATGCGGTGAATCAACTCGGCTGATTCTTCCATGATGGTTAAGTCAGCAGAAAAAGAGGAATCGAAGATATGGTCAAAGCCCACCTTACGTAAGGCTGCATTCAAGATACCGTTAATGTCGATTCCCGGTTCCATGCCCAACTCTTCGGCCATGGAAACAGAAATGGAGGGGGCGTATTGCACCACCACACGTTTAGCGGGATTGTTCAGCGCTTCCTGAATTTGGGCAAAGTGATTTTTTTCGGTTAAAGCACCTGTAGGGCAAACCATGATACACTGGCCACAGTTGATACAACTGGATGTGTTAAGTCCTTGATGAAAGGCAGTACCGATAATCGACTTATTTCCTCTGTTGATGAAATCGATACAGGCCACACCCATCACTTCTTCGCAGGTGTAAACGCAACGTCCGCAAAGGATACATTTTTCAGGATCGCGCACAATGCTGGCACTCGACAGGTCCAGGTTCACCTTGTTTTTCTTCCCTCTGATGCGACGTTCAGTTACATGAAGCTCTTCGCTCAGGTCTTGCAGTTCGCAATTTTTGTTGCGAACACAATACAAACAATCGTCGGGATGATTCGACAGTAGCAACTCGATGATGGTTTTGCGTGATTCGACTACCCGCGATGAATGGGTAAGGATGTTCATGTCGGGTTCAGCCGGGTAGGAACAGGAGGTAATTAGTTTTCCCGTTTTCTGATCTTCTACAACACACATGCGGCAAGCACCCGTTGGAAAAGCATCCTTGATATGGCAAAGGGTAGGCACCTTAATTCCGTTTCGGTTCATCACCTCAAGTATGGTTTCTCCTTTGGCGGCCTCCAGTGTTCTATTGTTTATGTTAATGGTAAAATCCATGTTGAACTCTTATTTATATTACGAAATTGTGATGGCGTCAAATTTACACACTTCAAAGCAGTTTCCACAAGCAATACATTTGTCGTCCACGATAAAGTGGGGAGCTTTGCGAGAACCAATAATTGCATCGGTTGGGCATTTTTTGGCACATACGGTACAACCGGTACACTTGTCCACATCTATTTTGAAGGTACGCAATTCGGTACATACGTTGGCCGGACATTTTCTGTCGAAAATATGCTCTTCGTATTCATGCCTGAACCATTTTAATGTGCTCAACACTGGATTTGGCGCTGTTTGTCCCAACCCACAAAGGGAAGTTTCTTTAATCACCTTTCCGAGTTTTTCCAGTTGCATGATACCTTTAAAACGTTCAAGTGCTTCATAATCTGAACCTTCGGTAGGTTTGTGGGTAATGCTTTCGAGAATTTCCAACATACGCTTGGTTCCTTCGCGACAAGGGATACATTTACCACAGCTTTCACGTTGAATAAAATCCATGAAAAACTTGGCAACATCCACCATACAGGTGTCTTCATCCATCACCACCAGTCCACCGGAGCCCATCATGGCACCAATTTTAAGCAATGATTCATATTCGATGGCAATGTCCAGGTTGGCTTCGGTGATACATCCTCCGGAGGGACCCCCAATTTGTACAGATTTGAATTTCTTTCCATTTGGAATGCCGCCGGCGATGTCGAAAATCACTTGACGAATGCTGGTTCCCATGGGCACCTCCACCAATCCGGTGAGGTTAACTTTTCCTGACAGGGCGAAAACTTTGGTTCCTTTGCTGTTTTCTGTTCCGATGGCCATATACTTCTCGACGCCACCATTGAAAATTTCGGGCAACGACGACAGTGTTTCCACATTGTTGATGATGGTAGGTTTACCAAACAAACCACTTACAGCAGGAAACGGAGGCCTTGGACGAGGCATGCCTCGTTTTCCTTCGATCGAGTTGATAAGGGCAGTTTCTTCACCGCACACAAATGCGCCGGCACCCATTTTTACTTTGATGTCGAAGTCCACTCCTGAACCAAAAATATCCTTTCCCAGAACACCCAACTCACGGGCTTGTGCAAGGGCAATATTCAGACGTTTGATGGCCAAGGGATATTCTGCACGGATATACACATAGGCTTTGGAAGCACCAATACCGTAGGCAGCAATGGACATTCCTTCTATCAAACGGTGCGGGTCGCCTTCGATGACGGCACGGTCCATGAAAGCACCGGGGTCGCCTTCGTCGGCATTACAAATCAAATATTTTTGCTCGGCAGGGGTATTATAGGCAAATTTCCACTTTCTTCCTGTGGGAAAACCTCCGCCGCCACGTCCGCGCAATCCGCTTTTTTCAACCAAATCACAAACCTCGATGGAGGTATGGTCTTGAATCAACTGCAAATAACTGCCATATCCACCAAAGGCAACGTATTCTTCGATACTCACCGGATTAACAATACCACAGTTTTTTAGCACAACACGGGTTTGTGGAGCAAAAAATGGATGCTCCATCAAATAGGGAACTCCCTCCCAGACACGGTTGGCAGCGCTTGGCATCTGGCCAAGAACACCAACATCTTCAGGTAATTCCATTTGAAAAACAGAATCCAGAAGTCCGGCAACCATCTCTTCCGATACTTTTTGGAAGGATATCCTGTTATGTCCGGGCAATTGAACATCCAATAAAGGTTCGGCTGAGCACAGTCCGATACAACCCACTTCTACCACATCGGCATCCATCTGATGGTTTTTCAGATATTCCTTAGTAGCAGCCAATGTCTTGCCAGCTCCGGCACCCAAACCACAAGTTCCGGCACCAATGAAGATGACAGGTTTTTGGATGGTTTGCCGCGTAAAAGCACTGGTAAACATTTCGCGACTTGTAGCATTGTTGGCGTGATAAAGCGCTTGCAACTTGTCGATTAATATCTCCTGATGACTATTTTGATGATGATCGCACATACACTATTCCCCCTGATTTTTATATTGATCTACTATTTCTTTGATGGATGCTGCGGTTACTTTGGCGTGAAACTCGCCATTAATGCAAATTACCGGTGCGAGTCCACATGCTCCGATACAAGCCACTACCTCAATACTAAACAATCCGTCACGGGTGGTTTGTCCGGCTTTGGTTTTCAGGTGCTTTTCCAACTCCTGGAGCACGGTAGACGAGCCCAGCACATGGCAAGCTGTGCCTCGGCACACCTGAATGTGATATTTTCCATAAGGTTCAAAGCGGAATTGGTTGTAGAAAGTAGCTACACCGAAAATTTTACTTGTGGGGATATTCAAATGTTTTCCCACCTCCACAATGGATTTTTTCGACAAATACCCCTCTTCCGTTTGGATATCCTGCAAAATTGGAATCAGGCTATCGCGTCCGGTTTCGGAGTATTTATCGATAATATGTTGAACAACGGTCATTATCTGTATTTTTTAAACTTAACTAACTTGATTGGTTGTTTGATCCGGAATTTACTCCTTTTCAGCCAATAGCTTTTCAATCTCAGGAACCAACACATTGGCACTCACAGGTTTTCTGACGAAAGCGTTGACGGGGAACCAAATACTTTCCTCTTCTTCGTTCAGATAGTCCACGCCGGCATTTCCGGTTACCATGTCTTTTATCAGAATCACACGCAAATCGCTGTAAGCAGGATCTTTTCTAAATTCGCGAGCCATGGCTTGCACACTTGGTTTGGTGGTTGTAAGCACATCGATGGAAGTTTGAATAATGATGGGCATGTCCTTAAGTTCGGGATCTTCCACGATTTCTTTTGCCAATTCGAATCCTTCGAAATGGGTGGTCATCATCACATCCAAAATGGCCAAATCAGGTTTTTCCTTTTTTAAAAGTTCAATTCCTTGTTTTTTGTCATTGGCAGATAATACCAGATAACCTTTTGCCTTTAAAATGGCTTCTACTACGGTGATAATGTCGATATCATCATCAACAATTACAATTTTCTTTTGAGTATTCATGGTCAGAGCGTTTATGGTTTTTAATGATGTAAAATTACTTCAATAAATCAGCCCGCGTAAGGCAGCAAACTACCGTTTTGCAAGGAATCAGGTAGGGTTTTTAGAGACTGAAAACCGATACTAAAAGGAAAGAAATTGCGTAAAAGTACTGGTTCGTACTACTAAAAAAAATAGCCTATGTCTGTTGCAGTGGGCAAGTATATTAATTGTTATAAGGAGTATGTTTCTTTTTTAAATGAGCATCATAGAATCAGCATTTTTTGATGGCCGTCAAAAGACCCCTATCCCTTCCCTAAAATTTTCGGGGTTTCCCCAAGGGGAAAGGTGATCATTGGCGGCTCTTGAGCACCCAACCATCTAATTTACAATGTCTTATTGCTAATACTTTATCATCCTTCATAGACGTCTCCCTCTCCTTTGGGGAGGGTTGGGGTGGGGTTTCAAAAAATTTTACCTCTAAACTTTCCCTTTCAAATCAATATTGCGCCAAAAACATAAGCCATGAAAAATCCTTTGTCATTCCCCGGCTGCATACACTGAAATCACAATAATGCCTAGATTTGCACCATGATTTCCTTTACAGCGTTTTCGCAACAATTGGCTCAAAAAATGAGCACCAGGATTCCCCCGGGAATAGACATACAGCTTAAAATGGCACCGGAAACCCGCAAGGTTGAACTCCGAAAAAAGGCCGATTCAAATACCCGACACAGCGCTGTACTGATACTATTTTTTCCGAAAAACAAACAAGTACATTTGGTGATGATAAAAAGAGCTGCTGACAATTCTGTGCATAGCCATCAAATTGCCTTTCCCGGTGGAAAACGTGAAAAAGAAGATCTATCACTAATGCATACTGCCTTACGCGAAACCCATGAAGAAATTGACATTCATCCGTCAGAAGTGAAGGTGCTCGGTCATCTCACCGATCTATATATTCCTCCCAGCAACTTCATGGTGACACCATTTGTGGGGATTATGGAGAAAGAACCTGTTTTTACACCCAACGAAGAGGTGGAGCGGGTGCTGGTTATCCCTCTTTCAGACTTATTAAACAAAAAAAACACTACCCAAAAAACCATCCAAACAAGGAATGGTCTTTGGCTCGTCCCATGCTATACCCTGGATGGCGAAATTGTGTGGGGTGCTTCGGCCATGATGCTGGCAGAGTGGCTTGATTTGTATAATAGCCACATCAAATAAAAAAGCCCCATTATAGGGGCTTTTTGTTCATTTATGCTTGGGCAGTTGGGCCACCCATGGAAAAGGGAGGCAAACCGCCATCCTTATTTTCCTTGATGGTTCCGTGAATGGACTCAAACTTACGTATGTTGTCGGCCAATGCCTTCGACAAACGTTTGGCGTGTTCAGGAGTAAGGATAATACGTGATTTAACCTTGGCTTTCGGTGCACCGGGCATTAGTTTCACGAAATCCACCACAAATTCGGCTTGCGAATGGGTAATTATGGCCAGATTACAATAGATACCTTCGGCAATTTCTACCGGCAGATCAATATTTATTTTGTTAGCATTCTTTGGTTCTTCCATAGTCTTAAGATTTTAAAAAAAGCACCTTATTGCTAAGGTGCTTTCAGGTCATTAGTGTTTAAATTTCACTTTGATCATCATCCACATTCATGATACCTTCATAATCCTCACGCGATCCGACAATAATGTCTTCATAGTCACGAAGTCCGGTTCCTGCGGGAATTTTATGACCAACAATCACGTTTTCTTTCAAACCTAAGAGTTCGTCAGATTTAGCGGTAATGGAGGCCACAGTAAGCACTTTTGTGGTTTCCTGGAACGATGCAGCAGATATCCAGCTATTGGTTTGCAGTGAGGCGCGGGTAATTCCCTGCAACACCTGCGTAGCCGTGGCTGGTTGAGCGTTTCTGGCTTGTACCAGGGCTTTGTCGCGACGACGGAGAGAGGAGTTTTCATCTCTGAGTTTACGAGCACTAACAATTTGACCCTGACGTAAGTTTTCTGAATCGCCGGTATCAACAACTACCATCTGCCCAAATATCTCGTCGTTAACTTCCTGGAATTCAACGCGATTCACCAATTCACCTTCAAGGAAACGGGTATCACCTGAATCTTCCACCCTTACTTTGCGCATCATCTGACGCACAATGGTTTCGAAGTGTTTGTCGTTGATTTTCACCCCCTGCAAGCGGTACACTTCCTGAATTTCGTTCACGATATACTCCTGAACAGCCATGGGGCCTTTAATGGCCAAAATGTCTGAGGGAGTCATAACACCGTCGGAAAGTGGGGTTCCTGCTTTTACAAAGTCATTCTTTTGAGCAAGAATTTGCTTGGCAGTAGAAATAAGGTATTTCTTCTCTTCACCTGTTTTTGAGGTGATGATTACTTCACGGTTTCCACGTTTGAGTTTGGGGCTAAAGCTTACAACACCATCGATTTCGGAAACAACAGCCGGATCACTGGGGTTACGCGCTTCAAACAACTCGGTTACACGTGGTAAACCTCCGGTGATGTCACCCGATTTTCCAAAGGCTCTGGGAATCTTAACCAACAACTCACCCGCCTTAATGGTAGCACCTTCATCAACAAGAATATGCGAACCAACAGGCATGTCGTAATTGCTAAGAATTACACCTTCCTTATTAAGGATTTTAATAATGGGGTTTTTATTTTTCAAACGTGACTCGACGATTACCTTTTCAAAATAACCGGTTTGTTCATCTGATTCCACACGGTAGGTGATGCCTTCAATAATATGTTCAAAGGCAATGGTACCGGCAACTTCCGAGATAATTACAGCGTTGTATGGATCCCAGTCGGCAATGATATCACCTTTCTTAACATCCGAACCATTTTTAATGAATAGGTTGGCTGAATAAGGAATGTTGGCTGAGGCAAGTACCACTCCTGTGGCAGGATCAAGAATCTTCATTTCAGCCGAACGACCTACAACTACCTGATACTTTTTACCATCTTTATTGGTGTACTCAACAGTTCTCAGTTCGTCAATTTCCAAACGACCGGCAAATTTCGATTCGATCCGAGAGGTTGTTCCAATGTTGGAAGCGGTACCCCCTTGGTGGAAAGTACGCAGGGTCAACTGTGTACCGGGCTCTCCAATGGATTGAGCTGCAATTACACCAACAGACTCTCCTTTTTGAACCAGTCGTCCTGATGCCAGGTTACGTCCATAACAAAGGGCACAAACACCTCTTTTGGACTCACAGGTTAATACCGAACGGATTTCTACATGCTCGATGGAGCATTCTTCAATTCGTTTAGCAACAGCCTCATTGATTTCGCGACCCGCTTCAATAATCACTTCTCCGGTTTCGGGGTCGTAAACATCGTGCAAGGTAACACGGCCAAGGATTCGGTCGAAGAGTGTCTCTACAACATCCTCGTTTTTCTTCAATGCGCTAATAGTCAAACCTCTAAGGGTTCCGCAATCTTTTTCGTTAATAACCACATCCTGAGCCACATCCACCAACCTACGTGTAAGGTAACCGGCATCAGCAGTTTTGAGTGCGGTATCCGCCAAACCTTTACGAGCACCGTGAGTAGAAATAAAGTACTCGAGAACCGACAGTCCTTCTTTAAAGTTAGAAAGAATGGGGTTTTCGATAATTTCACCACCTTTGGCACCTGATTTCTGAGGTTTAGCCATCAGACCCCTCATTCCTGAGAGCTGACGAATCTGTTCTTTAGATCCACGAGCACCCGAATCCAACATCATGTACACCGGATTGAACCCCTGATCATCCTGAGCCAATTCCTTCATTAATGTATTGGTAAGGTGCGAGTTGGCATGTGTCCATATATCAATAATCTGGTTGTAACGCTCGTTGTTGGTGATGAAACCCATATTGTAGTTATTCACCACATCTTCAACTTCTTCGTTGGCTTTGATAACGAGCGATTCCTTAATTTCAGGGACGAGCACGTTACCTAGGTTAAACGACAAGCCGCCCTTAAAAGCGGTATTAAAACCAAGGTTTTTAATGTCATCTAAGAAACGTGCGGTAACATCTGTTCCGGTTACTTTCAAAATAGCACCGATAATATCCCGCAACGCTTTTTTAGTCATTACGGAGTTGATATATCCGTATTCCTTAGGAACAAACTGATTGAAAATCACACGACCAACGGTTGTTTCAATCATATGATTTACAGGAACACCGTCCACCACATCATCTACTTTTACATGGATGATGGCGTGCAGATCAACCCTTTTTTCATTGTAAGCGATATTCACCTCTTCAGCCGAATAAAAACGCATTCCTTCACCTTTCACAGGATGTTCAGGAGTGCTTTTGCGCGGTTTGGTGATATAGTACAATCCCAAAACCATGTCTTGTGAAGGCACCGTGATAGGTGCTCCGTTGGCAGGATTGAGAATATTATGTGAGGCAAGCATTAAAATTTGAGCTTCTAGTACGGCAGCATTGCCCAGGGGCACATGCACAGCCATCTGGTCACCGTCAAAGTCAGCGTTGAAAGCGGTACAAACCAATGGGTGAAGCTGAATGGCTTTACCTTCCACCAGTTTGGGCTGGAATGCCTGAATACCTAAACGGTGCAATGTAGGAGCACGGTTGAGCAGGATGGGATGTCCTTTCAATATATTTTCAAGAATATCCCAAACAACGGCATCTTTGCGTTCAACGATTTTTTTGGCAGATTTTACGGTTTTTACGATTCCCCGTTCAAGCAGTTTTCTGATGATAAACGGTTTGAACAACTCAGCAGCCATTGCTTTGGGGATACCACATTCATTTAACTGAAGTTCGGGACCCACAACGATTACTGAACGACCTGAATAATCCACACGTTTACCCAAAAGGTTTTGACGGAAACGTCCTTGTTTTCCTTTTAAGCTATCGCTCAACGATTTGAGTGGTCTGTTTGATTCCGTTTTAACCGCACTTGATTTACGCGAGTTGTCGAACAATGAATCCACGGCTTCCTGCAACATACGTTTTTCGTTACGCATAATTACGTCTGGAGCCTTGATTTCGATGAGTCGTTTCAAACGGTTGTTTCGGATTATCACCCTGCGATAAAGGTCATTAAGGTCGGAAGTGGCAAAACGTCCGCCATCCAGAGGTACCAAGGGGCGTAATTCAGGAGGGATAACCGGTACAATCTGAACAATCATCCATTCCGGTTTGTTTTCAGCACGGTTGCGAGCTTCACGGAATGCTTCAAATACCTGAAGTCTTTTTAGTGCATCAGCTTTACGTTGTTGCGAAGTTTCCGTATTTGCTTTGTGTCTTAAGTCGAAAGACATTTTATCCAGATCCAAACGAGCCAGTAAGTCGTGAACGGCTTCAGCACCCATTTTGGCAATGAATTTGTCAGGATGAGAATCATCGAGGTGTTGATTGTCAGGTGGCAAAGTTTCCAATACATCGAAATATTCTTCTTCGGTAAGGAAGTCCAGATACGAAATACCGGAATCTTGTTTGATGCCAGGATTGATCACCACATAACGTTCGTAATAGATGATCATTTCCAGCTTTTTAGTCTGCAAGCCAAGCAACGAACCAATTTTGTTGGGCAGCGATCTGAAGAACCAGATATGCACAACGGGAACAACCAGTTGAATATGTCCCATGCGCTCGCGCCTAACTTTTTTCTCGGTTACCTCAACTCCACATCGATCGCAAACAATACCCTTATATCGAATTCGTTTGTATTTACCGCAGTGACATTCATAGTCTTTTACCGGACCAAAAATTCGTTCACAAAATAAACCATCGCGTTCGGGTTTGTATGTGCGATAATTAATGGTTTCGGGTTTCAACACCTCGCCATGCGAACGATCGAGGATCGATTCGGGAGAAGCCAGACTAATGGTGATATTGTTAAACGAACCTGGTATTTTGCTGTCTTTTCTGAAAGCCATATGTTATATTATTTTTTATCGTAAAACAAAAGGGTTAATCGAAACTCAGTTCAAGTCCAAGTCCGCGCAATTCGTGTACAAGCACATTAAACGATTCGGGTACATTGGGTATGGGCATTACTTCACCTTTTACAATGGCTTCGTATGCTTTAGCCCTACCTGTAACATCATCAGATTTAACGGTGAGAATTTCCTGAAGAATATTGGCAGCACCAAAAGCTTCAAGAGCCCAAACCTCCATTTCACCAAAACGCTGACCACCAAACTGGGCTTTACCCCCAAGCGGTTGCTGTGTAATGAGCGAATAGGGGCCTATCGAACGGGCATGCATCTTATCATCGACCATGTGATGGAGTTTGAGCATGTAGATATATCCTACGGTAGCAGGTTGATCAAAACGTTCGCCGGTACCTCCATCATAAAGGTAAGTGCTTCCGTTTTCAGGCAAATTTGCCTGTTCCATATAACCATTGATTTCGTCAATGCTGGCTCCGTCAAAAATTGGGGTGGCAAATTTCAATCCGAGTTTTTTTCCGGCCCAACCGAGAACTGTTTCGTAAATCTGACCCAAGTTCATACGCGAAGGTACACCCAACGGGTTGAGAACGATATCTACAGGAGTTCCATCTTCGAGGAAAGGCATGTCTTCTTCACGTACAATACGTGCTACAATACCTTTATTACCGTGACGACCGGCCATTTTATCACCCACTTTTAGCTTACGCTTTTTAGCAATATAAACCTTAGCCATCTGAACAATACCATTGGGGAGTTCGTCTCCAACTGAAGCAACAAACTGTTTGCGGTTATATACGCCCAACAGTTCTTTATATTTGATAATAAAGTTGTTGATGAGGATTTTAACCAGTTCGTTTTTATCCTTGTCGGTAGTCCATTTATCCGAGTTAACCTCTATATAATCAATACCTTGAAGAATTTTCTGGGTAAATTTCACTTTGGGAGCTACCACCATTTCACCGAAGTTATTGGTAACACCTTGAGACGTGCGTCCTCCAACCAATTGCGACAATTTGTCGATCAATTTACTCTTTAGTTCAGCAAAGTTTTTATTGAATTCACCTTCGAGAACAGCAAGAATTTCCTTTTCACGACTTTTGGATTTTTTATCCTTTACCGATCTGGAAAACAGGTTATTACCAATAACAACCCCTTTCATGGATGGTGGTGCTTTCAGTGAGGCATTTTTCACATCACCGGCTTTGTCACCAAAGATAGCACGCAACAACTTCTCTTCAGGAGTAGGATCACTTTCGCCTTTTGGTGTAATTTTACCGATAAGGATATCGCCTTCATTTACTTCAGCCCCAATACGAATTAACCCATCTTCGTTGAGGTCTTTGGTGGCCTCGGCACTCACATTGGGAATGTCGTTGGTTAGCTCCTCAATACCTCGTTTGGTATCTCGCACGTCCAGCGAAAATTCTTCGATGTGTACCGAGGTAAATATATCTTCTTTTACAATTTTTTCAGAAATAACAATGGCATCCTCAAAGTTGTAACCTTTCCAGGGCATAAAAGCCACCATCAGGTTACGTCCGAGAGCCAACTCACCATCTTGCGTTGCATATCCTTCGCAAAGCACCTGACCTTTAACTACTTTATCCCCTTTTCGGACAATAGGACGGAGGTTAATGGAAGTATTCTGGTTGGTACGCTGGAATTTGGTAAGTACGTATGTTTTCAAGTCCTCATCAAAGCTTACCAATCGTTCTTCGTCATCGCGTTCGTAGCGAATTTTGATTTGTTCGGCATCCACATACTCAACTATACCGGGGCCTTCTGCATTAATCAGAACACGTGAATCGCGGGCTACGTTACCTTCAATACCGGTTCCCACAATAGGGGCTTCGGCATTGAGTAAAGGCACTGCCTGTCGCATCATGTTTGAGCCCATCAAAGCACGGTTGGCATCATCATGCTCCAAAAATGGAATCAGCGAAGCGGCGATGGAAGCAATCTGGTTGGGGGCGATGTCGATAAGGTGAACCTCTTCGCGAGGCGTAATTGGGTAATCAGCCTGATAACGTACTTTAACTTTTTCGCGAACAAACTGGCCATCATCGGCAATAAGGGTACTTGCCTGGGCAATAATTTTGTCCTCTTCCTCTTCGGCACTCAGATAGATGGGGGGATGCGAATAATCTATAGACCCTTGCTCTACATTACGATAGGGAGTTTCAATAAAACCAAGGTGATTAATTTGCGCATATACACAAAGGGAAGAAATCAAACCGATGTTAGGTCCCTCAGGGGTTTCGATAGTACACAAACGTCCGTAGTGTGTGTAGTGAACATCGCGAACCTCAAAACCTGCACGTTCACGGGATAAACCTCCTGGTCCGAGTGCTGAAATGCGCCTTTTATGGGTAATTTCGCTCAGAGGATTGGTTTGATCCATGAACTGTGAAAGCTGGTTGGTTCCAAAGAAAGAATTGATAACCGATGACAATGTTTTAGCATTGATCAGGTCAGTAGGTGTAAACACCTCGTTATCACGTACATTCATACGCTCACGGATGGTGCGAGCCATACGAGCCAAACCTACGCCAAACTGATTGGAAAGCTGTTCGCCCACTGTACGAACCCTACGGTTACTTAAGTGGTCGATATCATCAACAATAGTTTTATTGTTGACCAGCTTAATCAGGTATTTGATAATCAAAATGATATCCTCCTTTGTAAGCACCTTGGTGTCCATGGAGGTATCGATGTTCAGTTTTTTGTTAATACGATAGCGACCTACTTCACCTAGATCGTAACGTTTGTCTGAGAAAAACAATTTCTCAAAGATTCCACGTGCGGTTTCCTCATCAGGGGGGAGGGCATTACGCAATTGGAAATATATAAATTCCACCGCCTCTTTTTCTGAGTTGGTGGTATCTTTTTGCAAAGTATTAAAAATAATGGAGTAATCAGCCAAACCCGGATCGTCCTTATGGAGGAGGATAGTTTTAACGCCTGCATCCACGATACGGTCGATGTGGTCGCTTTCGAGAATGGTTTCACGTTCGATAATTACATCATTACGCTCGATGGTTACCACTTCACCTGTATCCTCATCCACAAAATCCTCAAACCATGATCGAACCACGCGGGCGGCAAGTTTACGACCCAAAACGCGTTTCAGTCCGGCTTTGCTTACCTTAATTTCTTCGGCAAGGTTGAAAATTTCCAGAATGTCGCGATCGGTTTCATAACCGATGGCACGGAGCAAAGTGGTTACCGGCATCTTCTTTTTACGATCGATGTATGCATACATCACGTTGTTGATGTCGGTAGAGAACTCCATCCACGAACCCTTAAAAGGAATGATTCGGGCAGAGTACAATTGGGTGCCGTTGGCATGGCGGTGTTGTCCAAAAAACACACCCGGCGATCTATGCAACTGCGAAACAACCACACGTTCGGCGCCATTGACACAGAAGGTACCCTTAGGTGTCATGTAAGGAATCATCCCCAAATAAACATCCTGAACGATGGTTTCAAAATCCTCATGATCGGGATCGGTACAATACAGCTTTAATTTCGCCTTAAGCGGCACGCTGTAGGTTAATCCACGTTCAATGGCCTCTTCGATGGAATAGCGAGGAGGATCGATAAAATAATCTAAAAATTCGAGGACAAAGTTGTTTCTCGCATCGGTGATTGGAAAGTTTTCGGAGAAGACCCTAAAGAGTCCCTCATTCCTGCGGTTTTCAGGGTTTGTTTCCAATTGAAAAAAGTCTTGAAAAGACTTTAACTGTATATCTAAAAAATCAGGATAAGGCAGTTGATTTTTCGTCGATGCGAAACTAATTCTTCCGGTTTGTATTTCAGCCAAGACTAACGGTATTAAGTTATTACAAAATCTGGTTTTTAGCCAGTTATAATGAAAGAATGATATATAAGAGCATATAGGCGCAAACCTCCACCCCCAAAAGGGGAAGAGGTAAGCGCCTTTAAGTGTAAAATTGAAGTGCTATTTTACTTCAACTTCAGCACCAGCTTCTTCGAGCTGAGCTTGCAATGCGGTGGCCTCATCTTTGGTGACGCCTTCTTTAATTGCTTTTGGAGCGGAGTCAACTAATTCCTTAGCTTCTTTCAGTCCTAGACTTGTTAATTCTTTAACCAACTTAACTACAGCTAGTTTAGATTGTCCGGCGGCCTTAAGAATAACATCGAAGGCGGTTTGCTCTTCTACTTCAGCTTCTGCTGCAGGACCGGCGGCTGATACAGCTACTGCTGCTGCTGCTGGTTCGATACCGTATTCTTCTTTAAGGATGGTAGCCAATTCGTTAACTTCTTTAACTGTCAGGTTTACCAGTTGTTCCGCAAATGCTTTTAAATCTGCCATTTTATTGAAATTTTTAATGTTCTATTAATAAATCTTACTTGATATAAATACGCTTAGTTGTCTTTTTCTGACAAGGTTTTCAGAATTCCGGTAAGTTGTTGACCACCGGACTGTAGTGCTCCCATTACATTCTTCGCAGGCGACTGCAACAATGCAATAAGTTCGGCCACCAGTTCATTTTTAGATTTAATGGCAATAAGAAATTCAATCTGATCATCACCTAAGTAAGTTGTCTCCTCAATGAAGGCAGCTTTTATCATAGGGATGGTCGCTTTTTTCCTATAGTCCTTAATCATTTTGGCGGGAGCATTTCCCACCTCGCTGAACATAATGGCTGTTTGCCCTTTAAGTGCTACATAAAGTTCTGAGAAATCTCTATCCACATTTTCCATGGCTTTCCTTAGAAGGGTGTTTTTCACAACAAGCAATTTGATGCCGTTTTTAAAACTCAGTCTTCTAAGGTTGCTGGTTGCTTCTGCATTTAATGTAGAAACATCCGTAAGATAGAAATTGTTGTTCTCTTTCAACTGCTGCGTTAAAGACTCAATGAGTACTTTTTTATCTTCTTTTCTCATAGTTCGCGAATATTTAACCTGCAGTGGTTACTGATTTAACGTCTACTTTTACACCGGGGCTCATAGTGCTCGAAAGAAATATACTTTTTACATAAACTCCTTTTGATGAAGATGGTTTAAGCTTGATGATTGTAGAGATAAGCTCAACAGCGTTATCTATAATTTGCTCATCAGTAAAGCTAAGTTTAGCAACTCCTGAATGGATAATTCCAAACTTATCGACTTTAAAGTCGATTTTACCTGCTTTTGAAGCCTTAACAGCTTCGCCAACTTCCATGGTCACGGTACCCGTTTTTGGGTTTGGCATTAAGCCTCTGGGACCTAATATTCTTCCCAAGGCACCTACCTTTGCCATTACACTGGGCATGGTAATTACCACATCGACATCTGTCCAACCGTCCTTGATTTTCTGAACGTATTCGTCCAGTCCAACATGGTCGGCTCCGGCAGCACGAGCTTCTTCCTCTTTGTCAGGTGTACATAACACGAGAACCCGAACTTCTTTACCCGTACCGTGAGGCAGGGTTACGGAACCACGAACCATTTGGTTCGCTTTTCTCGGGTCAACGCCAAGTCTAACGCTAACATCAACTGAAGGGTCGAATTTTGTGTAAGAAATTTTCTTCACAATTTCCACCGCTTCTGTTAAGGAGTACTCTATACTTTTGTCGAATTTGGCCAAGGCTTCCTTGTGTTTTTTAGTCAATTTTGCCATATTCTTCTCCTTTTAACAGATTTGTACTTAAACAGCGGAAGGAAAATCGCCTTTCACTCTCACACCCATACTTCTTGCTGTTCCAGCTACCATGCGCATTCCGGATTCAACAGTGAAAGCATTTAAGTCTTTCATCTTACCTTCTGCGATTTGTTTTACCTGTTCCCAGGTAATGGTAGCTACCTTATCACGATTTGGTTCGGAAGAGCCTTTTTTCAATTTAGCCATTTCCATAATCTGAACCGCGACAGGGGGTGTCTTGATGATGAAGTCGAAGGATTTATCCTTATAAACAGTTATAATAGCAGGAATGACCTTACCGGCCTGATCTTGCGTACGTGCGTTAAACTGTTTACAGAATTCCATGATATTCACACCTTTGGCACCCAAAGCCGGACCTACTGGTGGAGAGGGATTTGCGGCCCCTCCCTTAATCTGTAGTTTAATTAATCCACTGATTTCTTTTGCCATTTTAAACCAACGTTTAAAATTTAAGATACGTTTACACTACTCCTTTTCCACTTGCATAAACCCAAGCTCGAGGGGAGTTTTACGGCCAAAAATCTTTACCATCACTTTCAGCTTTTTCTTCTCCTCATTTATTTCTTCGATGACGCCACTAAAACTATTAAAGGGTCCATCGATAACGGTAACCGTTTCTCCTACTATATAAGGTACGTTCACTTCCTCGCCAAGTTCTGCGAGTTCGTCAACCTTACCCAGGATTCGTTTTACCTCTGAGGCTCTGATTGCTTCCGGTTCGCCATGTGCACCCAAAAAGTTGAGTACATTGGGAACGTTTTTAATGATGTGCGGAATTTCGCCCGTAAGCTCTGCTTCTATCAGGACATAACCGGGAAAATAGTTGCGTTCTTTACTCACTTTTTTTCCCTTGCGGATTTGATAGACCTTTTCAGTGGGTATGAGTACTTGGGTGATATAGTCCTGTAAATTGAGATTTACAATCTCACTCTCGAGGTACTCTTTCACCTTTTTCTCTTTACCACTAATCGCTCTAACAACGTACCATTTTTTTCCTGATTGCTCGGTCATCATACAGGTGTGTTGTGATTAGTTATAAACAGTTAATTATATAATAAATTGAACAGCTAGTACTGTCGAACTTCTTTGGTTTAAAACAAACCATAGAAGCGTTCCAATACGCTGGAAAACGAAATATCCATCAGGTAAACCACAATTGCGATTATTAGGGAAGCAACGGATACTACGATTGCGCTGTTCTGCAGCTCACTCCAAGTTGGCCAGGATACTTTATGCATCCACTCCTCGTAACTTTCTTTAAAATAGTTGCTGATACTGAACTTTGCCATTTGAGATGTTTTAATCTGCACGGGTGGTAGGAGTCGAACCCACAACCTACGGTTTTGGAGACCGCCACTCTACCAATTGAGCTACACCCGTGTGTGGTTAAAACCGAGGTGTCTCTTGCGAGTCGCCCCGGTTTTTACCTATTATTTAATTTTGTAAGCGGTTAGTCAATAATTTCTGTAACCTGACCTGCACCAACGGTACGACCACCTTCACGAATAGCGAAACGGAGACCTTTGTTCATGGCGATTTCAGAAATCAAATGTACTTCCACCGTTAAGTTATCACCGGGCATTACCATTTCCACGCCGTCTGGTAACATGATTTCACCTGTTACGTCAGTTGTACGGAAATAGAATTGGGGACGATATCTGTTGTGGAAAGGAGTATGACGACCACCTTCTTCTTTTTTCAAGATATAAACCTCAGCTTTGAAGTTTTTGTGAGGAGTTACGCTACCTGGTTTGATAATAACCATACCACGACGGATACTGTCTTTATCAACACCGCGAAGCAACAGACCGGCGTTATCACCAGCTTGACCTTCGTCGAGGATTTTGCGGAACATTTCAACACCAGTAACAACTGATTTCAGTTTTTCGGCACCCATACCAATAATGTCAACCGGGTCACCCGTGTGGATGATACCAGTTTCAATTCTACCGGTAGCAACAGTACCACGACCTGTGATAGAGAATACATCCTCAACGGGCATCAAGAAAGGTTTATCCTGATCACGTTCTGGAAGTGGAATCCATGTGTCACAAGCTTCCATCAGTTCATGTACTTTTTCAACCCATTTTGCTTCTCCATTCAAAGCACCAAGAGCTGACCCCTGAATTACAGGTGTGTTATCACCGTCGAATTCGTAGAAGCTAAGTAAATCTCTGATTTCCATTTCAACAAGCTCGAGCAACTCTTCGTCGTCAACCATGTCAACTTTATTCATAAAAACTACCAAACGGGGTACACCTACCTGACGAGCAAGCAAGATGTGCTCACGGGTTTGAGGCATGGGACCGTCGGTGGCGGCAACAACGATAATAGCACCGTCCATCTGGGCAGCACCAGTTACCATGTTTTTAACGTAGTCAGCATGACCGGGACAGTCAACGTGTGCGTAGTGACGGTTTCCTGTTTGGTATTCTACGTGAGCAGTATTAATGGTAATACCTCTTTCTCTTTCTTCTGGAGCGTTGTCGATGGAGTCAAAAGAAGCAAATTCAGCCAAACCATCAGCTTGTAATGAAAGCGTAATAGCGGCTGTCAAAGTCGTTTTGCCGTGGTCAACGTGTCCAATTGTTCCAATGTTTACGTGTGGTTTGGAACGGTCGAATTTTGCTTTAGCCATATTAAATATGTATTTTAATTAAATGAGATTTCTAATAATCTTCTATCATTTTTCCGAAGAAAAACTGAGCCGAGGATGAGAATTGAACTCATGACCTCTTCCTTACCAAGGAAGCGCTCTACCCC
The DNA here is from genome assembly GCA_963676875.1 of Bacteroidales bacterium. Classification (GTDB taxonomy): domain Bacteria; phylum Bacteroidota; class Bacteroidia; order Bacteroidales; family F082; genus UBA6244. Next base: position 3,300,830 of record OY781436.1, on the reverse strand, counting down.
TGAGCTACCCCGGCAAAAATCAAGAGCGGGAAACCGGGCTCGAACCGGCCACCTACAGCTTGGAAGGCTGTCGCTCTACCAGATGAGCTACTCCCGCTTTTCGTGTCTACAACCTTGAGATTCAAGCATTTTTAAAATGCAATTCAAAAAAAATTCTGTTTTACATTATATCTTTGCCCTGACCCCTGCGCCACAAACATTGATCTTTGGTGGGGAGAGGAGGATTCGAACCTCCGAAGGCTGAGCCAACAGATTTACAGTCTGCCCCGTTTGACCGCTTCGGTATCTCCCCATATCAACACTTTATAGAACTGAGCCAGTAGAGGGATTCGAACCCCCGACCAGCTGATTACAAATCAGCTGCTCTGGCCAACTGAGCTATACTGGCATTACTCAATCTGTTATCGTAACAATCTGTGCTGTTATTTTGATCATCATTACTGTCAGAACTCCCTGCTAAAAAAAAGCAGACCTCCGTTTAAAAAGGTCTGCAAAAATATATACTTTAGTTTTAACCACCAAAGAAATAGTAAAAAAAAATCAAATTATTTTTTCATTCTCCCCTTGTACTTTTCTAACTGCTTCTTTAGCGCATCAATAGCGGTGTCTGTGGCCTCTTCAAATGTCTTACTTTGCTTCTTTGCATAGAGGTCGTAACCCGGAATTTGGAGCCTTATTTCTGCAATCTTGTTCTCTTTGGTCTCTGCCTTGTCCAACTTCAGGGTAACTTCGGACCCAATAACGCCTTCATACAAGCCCGAAAGTTTTTCTACTTTCTTCTCGATGAAGCTTTCTAGTTTAATGTCGGTTTTAAAATGAACCGAGGTGATGTTTACTTTCATACTCATTCCTCCATTATTTAAATTTCGCCCGTGGATGGGCTTTGTGATAAATAGTTTTCAATTGTTCGATGGTACTGTGGGTATATACTTGAGTAGCCGCCAGCCCGGCATGTCCGAGCAGATCTTTGAGCGTATTAAGGTCAGCTCCACGGTTGAGCATATGTGTGGCAAAGCTATGCCTGAGCACATGTGGGCTTTTTCGTTTAGATGCTGTAGTACTGAGTGCCTGACGTGTAATACGATGTATCAATTCGGGATAGGCTTTAACTCCTTTGTTTGTCACAATCAAGTGGTTGTCGGCATTTTCAAACGTATTCCTCTTCATCTCCAAATAACGCGTTATTTGTTCCGTCATCTGTTTTGATAACGGAATAATACGCTCTTTATTTCCTTTTCCGTGTACTTTTAACCACATGGATTCCAGATCTACCGAGGATTCTTTCAAGGATAACAATTCGCTCCTACGCATACCTGTGGCATAAAGCAACTCTACAACAAGGTGATTACGGACGAATGAAAAGCCGTCAGCCATATCAGAAGCATTATCCAACACCTTCGAAAGCTGTTCTTCATCAATGTAAATGGGTATGCGCTTGGGAGTTTTTAACGAATGGATGGCGGCCACGGGATTGGACTCCACGATTTGTTGTCGCACAAGATAGTTAAAAAAGGATTTAAGGGTGCTTATTCTTCGGTTTACCGATGAGGCTCCATCCCCTTGCTCCATCAGGTGTATCATCCAAGAGCGAATCATATCGCGGGTAGCCCTGTGAGGAAGCTCGAGTTCGTAATGTGTGAGAAGAAACGATTTGAAAGATGCCAAATCAGTTTGATAAGCCAGCACTGTATGTGTGGAATATCGCTTTTCTAACTGTAAGTAATGGATAAACTGATCGGTTATCATCGGCAATAAAAAGAAGAAACTTTGAACCAAAGATAAATGATTTTATCTAAGATTCAAAGTTTCTTTTATTAAATTTCCCTAATCGGGTTTATAAACCCATATCAGCTTGACGGAGCGATTGAACGTAAATTGCCTTGAGTTTTTGTTCACGGTTTACAACGGAAGGTTTATCGAAGACCTGACGGGCACGCAGCTCACGCATGGTGCCGGTTTTTTCAAATTTACGTTTGTAACGTTTTAGGGCTCTGTCGATGTTTTCACCCTCTTTAACAGGAATGATAATCATAACTAATACCTTACTTTCTTTTTAATTAATAATATTTTAGGGGCTGCAAATATACACATATTTTCAGAATCATGCACATAAGCTTATTTTTTACCAAAAATCTTTATCAACATGCGGCAATCTGCTAGAAGAAATAGGTGACATCAAACATTACCCTAGTGGCGTCTACGCCATGCGTATTGTTTACACGCCCGTCGGACAATTGAACAGTTCCATAGCCGACTTGATTCCACTCAAATTCCATACCCAAACGCAGGTTGTTTATCGTATATAAAAAGGTGGGCATGATTCGTATTAATGCGTCGATGTCAGACCCTCTTGCCCAAATCAGGTTTTGGCTGTATAACGGCTCAGAAGAACCCAGATTTTTGTAATAACCTGCAAAGAGTCCGGCTTTAAATTTTTTACCGTAAAATACGTTGACCCACGAGTAAAATCCCGAAAGTGGTGTATAAGTCTCTTTTCCGGTGAGCGAATCGTAGGTAGCCACGGCATACCCCCCGTTCATCAGCATATTGTACATATTCTGTCCGTACATACCAGAAGCCTTCGCTTCCCACATGTTTTTCTTGTAATTTGCAAAAAGTTTGACGGCATAGGTGGTAATTTTCTCAGTTGCTTTAAAAACACCTTCTGTTCCGGTAGTATTGGTTCGGGGTTTGAGTGATTTTACTTCCCCTACGATTCCCATTAAAAAGTTGGAATTCTTATATTCCACTTGGGCGGCAAATTCAGGAATTAAGGCATTCCTCATATATTGAGGGGTTTTCCCGGAAGGGCCAAAACTGGTATAATCCATTTCGGAAAGCAAGGCGGCCAAAAAATGAAAGTGGTTTTGGCTATAGGTAAACCGAATTTGCGGTGTCCGGCTGAAAGGCTGAAAGGGTGCTCCGGTGGCAATGCCCAGGGTGGTGGGGAAGCAACCTTCAACAAACAAGGGATGCCAAGTTTGTCCCACCAACAGGGCAGCCTTACTCCATTTGAGCCTGAGGTATGCATGGCGAAACCGAACGGTAGTGGCACCCGAAACAAGGGTAAAATCTGCTTCGATTTTACCACTTAACTCAGCACCCAAAATATGCGGGCCATCCACAGTTACCCGCAGGCGTGATGCCGACGATAACATGGTGAAGGAAGGGTTGGCGTAGATATCCACCCCGTTTTCCATCACCTTATTTTTGGGGTAAAACAAAAACAAACCATCCACAGCCGCCACGTTTTCGCGTGTATCGTAGAACATATTGTAATTGACAAATCCACCCACTTTTATCCGGGGTTTGTTGGATGATTCCTGAGCAAACAAACTAAACGACAACAGAATAGCCATTGAAATCAGTACCGGCTTTTTCATTCCTTTTTGATTTTAGGGGGCAAAAGTAATGAATCATGCAAGTCTTGTTCCTAACGCCTCTCATTTTGAGATAGTTTAAAATACATCTAAATTAATTGGGGGATTTCTTATAAATAAATGACCTAGATTTGTTTCAAACTTGTAGAAAACACAATAATGAAGCATTTCCGATTGATTCTCCTGCTTACCGTAATTGTTTTGCATGGATTGTCGCCAATTGCCAACGCACAAGACACACTGAATGTGAAGACTAAAACGGATTCCATTATTGATTGGGCAAACACATCAGCAAGCTTTAAACTTAATCAAGAGCAAATACAGCGATTGCCTTTCCGGCAAATGTCATCCTTCGGCATGCTCGCCCCGTCGGCATATCAACAAAAGGGCAGCACCACCTATTATTATGGTGTAGGTTCGTCGGGAAACAACTACTTTATTGACGGGATGCAATTGAGTGATGTTACGGACTTTCCTACCCGTATCGTGGAATCCTATGAATTATACACCCGACAGGCACCCATCCGGATGGGGTTTAATATCGGAGGAATAACAGCCATCGGAACCCTGAACAGTCAGGAATTTGAGGCACTAGTGGATGTAAATACCAATCAGGCCTATGACATGAGCAGTGTTACCGGGCAGTTGTATATCAACATACCCTTTGCAGGGAAAAAGAAAAACACCGGCAAAACCTACCCTACCCTGCTGATATCGGGAAAATATACCACCACCAACAACACCGACCCTGTTTGGAAGAAAACACAGCAGTTAAAAGGAGAGACGCTGGCCTATTTACAGGAGAATCCGCTACGACCGAGTGGAAATGGATATGGGACGTATAGAAATGCCGACTTTGTTTCTGCGGAAGACTTTACAGACAGGAAAGTGCCTGAAAATAGCGGCCAAAGTGGTTTATATCCCTTTGTTAAATTGCAGATACCCACCACCAAAAATGGCAACTTATCACTGGGAAATTATTCCGTAATCGACGAAACACAGGTATATAACCACGACAATTCCATGTTTAACAGTTCTAAAAACGCCATAAAAACCAGACGGAATTATGACAATTACATCCGTTGGTCGCACAATTTAAACCTGGCAAACGACATTCGAATCAATTACGAGCTTAATCTTCAATATAGCAATCATTATCAACAAATTGGAGATCCGGATCATGGCAAAAACTTTTTGGATTACGGATATTTGGGGAAATTTACCACCTATAAAATGCCCACCTTTGAAATTGGAAGTGTGTATGTGGACAGCATGTATTACAGTAATCTATACATACTTAATTCATGGCATTACGATACCTTGGTCACCTTTGAGCCTTCGGTAATTAATCCTTACATGGCGGCTTATACCAGCAATTATTTCTCAATCTATGAAGGCCAACCTGCCGGACATTATCAAAACATGGACTTTATCCTGTTGGGGGGAGGATTGGTAAATGGCTCAACGATTTATCCCATATTTGGTTTGTATAATGGCACCGGAACATCCACCTCAGGATACAACGAATCGAGCGCGGAAAAACTCCGGGTGGCCCTGAATTTGAACGCTGACATCAAAACACACCATTTGAGCTTCGGTGGCGAGTACAACCAAGAAAACTTGAGCCATTTTGCCGTCAACCCCAATGGGCTATGGCGAATAATGGATGGGTTGACCAACTTCCACTTATGGGATCTGGATTTGGACAATCCACAACTTATTTCACATGAGGGACATGCCGACACTGTTATCTACTATCCTAAATACAATGCCCATTCCCAAAGAGATTTTGACAAAAACCTTCGCATGGCGTTGGGACTTCCTGTGGATGGGGTTGATTTCATCTTAATCAACAGTTACGACAGACAAAACAATACCATCAATTACTACGACAAGTATGGTGTAATGAAAACCCTTAACACGCCTGAGAACTTATTTTCATTGGATTTGTTTTCGGCAGAAGAGTTACTAAACGGGGGCTTACCCTTTGTGCAATATGTAGGGTATGATTATACAGGTAAAAAGCAAAACAGCAGCGATCCCTATGCTTTTTTTGAAGATTGGAGTATTAGTCCCAACAAGCCCATTTATGGAGCAGCCTACCTTCAGGATGAGTTTAATTTTAAAAAACTACATGTAAATGTGGGCGTACGGGTGGATATTTACAACGCCAACCGACCTGTTTTAAAAGATATGTATTCTTTGTTTCCTGCGTATGATGTGAATGAAGCAAAAAATATGGGTGAAATTGAATTTACTCAACCCGGCAATATTGCAGGCGATTACGTGGTGTATGTGAACAAAGTAATTGACCCGACCAGGGTAGTTGGATTTCGGGATGGAGACACATGGTACGCTGCTGACGGAACCGAAATACAAGACTTGTGGCTACTCGATTTCGGTAACGGTGTTTCGCCATATCTAACAAACCCCCAAATAGATAAAATCAGCGATGAAGATTGGAATCCGGGAATGACCTTTACCGACTACAGCAAAACCATCAATGTGCTTCCTCAAATTAGTCTGGACTATCCATTAACCAACCGTATCAACCTATACACTCACTATAATTCATTTACACAAAACCCGCGTAGTTACAATGATTTCAGACCGGACCAGTACTACAACTGGGATTACGCCTCCTATTTCACTGTTGACAACTCAGCCCTGAAACCCATGCGTGCAGGAAAACTTTTTGCTGGTATCACCTGGCTAATTTGGAAAAATCTGGTGGCAGATGTGTCGTATCTGAATATCACCATCGACAATTATATGTATGTAAAAGAAATAGATGGTGGGTATCCAACCAACTACACTACCGTAGTTAATTCAGATAAAAGAATAATGACACAGGGTATTGAAACCAGTTTGAATTGGACAAATACAACCAATAGCGGGCTTAGCGGAGGCTTAAACATCACCAATCTCACTTCTGATGAATCGGATCTAAACTATTTTCAGGTTAGCAATTTGGTCGCCAATGTCCATTTGGGCTATCGCTTTGGCGATGCGCTTCATTTTTCAGGACCATCCTGGGCCAATATTGGCGTGCTTCACGGACTGTCGGCCAACTTCTTTTATCAGTACCGTCATGGTATGCCTTATCAATACACCGAAAACAATATCGTAAGAGGTATAAAACACATGCCTCCTGTAAAATTATGCAATCTGAACATTCAAAAGGACATGGCTCTCGGGAAAAAATCATTGTTGAATGTATATCTGACCATCGAAAACGTGTTTAACTTCAAAAATGTTTTCAATGTTTATCCGGCAACCGGACAGGGTGACAACGATGGTTTTCTTACTAACCCCGCCAAGCAATCGTACATCAACGCACAAACTAACCCCGATTCTTTCCGACTGCTGTACCAATTGCATTTGTACGACCCTTCCTATTACGACATCCCACGCATCTGGCGAATTGGCATTGTGCTGAAATATTAAAAAAAAAAGCGACCAAACTTACGTACGTAAGTTTGGTCGCTTTGGCATATGATAATATTTTTTTACTCCTCCCCTTTCAGGTTTTTGTAGAGAAAATCGGTCATTTTTTTGAACAGGTGATAACGTGTGTTGCCACCATAGATTCCATGATTTTTATTGGGATAGATCATCAAGTCGAACTGCTTGTCGGCGGCCACCAGCGCACTTACCAAGTCCATGGTATTCTGTGGATGCACATTGTCGTCGGCACCACCATGAACCAATAAATAATGTCCTTTTAGTTTGTCCACGTGGTTGATGGGTGAATTTTCATCGTATCCTGAAGCATTGTCCTGAGGTTTGCGCATGTAGCGTTCGGTATAAATATTATCGTAGTAACGCCAGTTGGTTACGGGAGCTACTGCAATGGCCGTGCTGTAATAGTCGGCTCCCTGAAACAGGGTGTTGCTTGCCATAAATCCACCATAACTCCAACCAAAAATGCCCAGTCGATCCTTGTCCACATAGGGCAATTCCGACATATACTTGGCTGTTTCGATGTAATCGAGGGTTTCGTATTTTCCCAACTCCTTGTAAGTCATCTTTTTAAACACTTCACCACGGGCACCTGTTCCACGGTTGTCCACCGAAATCACCATGATGCCATTTTCGGCCAGCATTTGAAACCACATCAGGTTAAAACCACCCCAACTGTTGGTTACTTCCTGAGATCCGGGGCCGCCGTAGATGGACAACAAAACGGGATATTTTTTTTCAGGATTGAAATTGGTGGGCAAAATACGCCATGCATTCAACTCCACCTGTTCGCCGGAAGGCAAAGTGATTTCGGGAGTGGTGAGGGTGAAAAATTCAACGGGACTTATGGCATATTCCTTCAACCGATTTACCAGGGCATGGTTGTCTTCCAACACGCGAACCACTTTACCATTGGCTTTATTAACAGTATAAACAGGAGGAGTATTGGCATCCGACCAGGAATTAATAAAGTAGTTGTAAGCACTGCTGAAGTTGGCATTGTTGGTACCTACTTTTGTGCTAATTAAGGTTTTTTTACCCTTCAGGTTCACGGCATACACATCTCTGTCCAAGGGAGAGCGCTCGGCGGATTGGTAATAGATCTTTTTAGCATCGGCATCATAGCCATACATTTTGGTTACATCCCAATTGCCCGAAGTAAGCTGTTTCACCAGTTTTCCGTCCATGCCATAATAATAAAGGTGGTTATATCCACTCTTTTCGGACGACATGATAAAATATTTGCCATCCGGTGTAAAGGTGAGGTCGTCGGTGATATCGATATAATAAGGGTTGTCTTCGGTATAAATAACTGAAGTATTTCCGGTGGAGGCATCTGCCAGCAGGATGTCCAAATGATTTTGCAAACGGTTCAGTCTCTGAACGGCCAGCTTGGCAGCATCAGCCGTCCACTTGATGCGGGGGATATATTGATCGGTTTCTGGTCCCACATCTACTTTCACTGCTTTTTCGGCGGCAACATCATAAATGTAAATATCCACCAACGAATTGTCTTCGCCGGCCTTGGGGTATTTGTAGGTGTCGAGCTCAGGGTAAAGTTCACCATAATAGGTTAAGGTGTATTCCTTCACACGACTTTCGTCGAAACGGTAGTAGGCAATGTATTTTCCGTCGGGCGACCAGAAAAACGCCTTGGTAAAGCCAAACTCCTCTTCATACACCCAATCGCAGGTACCGTTGATGATGGCATTGTGGCTTCCATCGGTGGTAATTTGCTTTTCAACACCTGAAGCCATGTCTTTCACAAACAAGTTATTATCGCGTACAAAAGCAATTTGATCGCCTTTTGGAGAAAAATCTGCCAATCGTTGCTTTCCGCCCTCAGATAGTCTTTCAAGCTTTTTGCTTTTCGAGTCGAACACGTAAAACTCTGCTTTTGAAGAATGTCTGTAGATGGCTTCTTCTTCGGTGGGGATTAAAAACAACGATTCGTCATCGCTCATGGAAAAGTCGGACAACCGCAAAGGCAAGCTGTCGCCTTCGGGAATCAGATCTTTGGCATGAATCAAAGTGGCAACAGAATCGCCGGATTCGTAGTCGTACACCACCACCGAACCTTTGGTGATACGGGTGTATTCATTTCCGTTTTTCAGTGAGTTAATACCATAAACCCCCCGTGGATAAAAGGAATAGGTTTTCCAGATTTGATCGAGGGAGATGGTTTTTAAGGTGTCGGGAGTTTGAGCGAAAACGGCCAAAATCAAGAACAGACTTGCAATTACTAAGGATATTTTTTTCATGTGTATGTAGTTTATATTTTACGTGATACATGGAACTCGCCCATGAAAAATATTCAGCTATAGTTGTTATGAATATTTATTCTTCCGGCTCATTTCATTACTCTACCTTATGTGGCTACTGATATTGTGGTTGTAAAATTAAAAAATCAAAGATATAAAATTGAGGGGGAGTTAGTTTGGTTAGGGAAACTTTTTTAACACCTGACTGGCAAATAATCCCGATGATACGAAGTCGTGGGCTGAAATAACCCATCCGGATTTTTATTTGAATATTTCGTGCAGAATCTGTTTTTCCGTAAAATCTCCTGTGACAACAGAACCTTTTTCGCATTAAAAATCATTTAGCTATTTATATTGATTATAATTAGTAAATTTGCCAGCTCAAATTTAAGCACTTATCACATGAAAAAAATCTGTTTTGCCTTACTGATGCTTCTCATTGTAACCAGTGGTTGCAATAAGGATAATTCGGACACAGTCATCGTACAACCAAACTACCAAAACGACCTGCAAAAACTAATGGATGATCATTGGAATCGATTTTCGGAAGGGAAAGAAAATTTTCCGGGAGGATACGCTTTTCAGGTACTTTCACCGGTTGGTGATTATTATGTTAGTGCAGGAGACCTTAGTACTACGACAAATAAGACACACTTTCGGGGAGCCAGCATCACCAAAACATTTACCGCCGCGGCCATCGTTTTATTGCATCAGCAAGGCAAATTGAACATCGACCATTTTGTTACGCAGAACATTCCCGGCACATCAACACCATACCTTCCTGACAACGAAGATTTTAACATCCCCTTTAAAGACAAAATCACCATCAGATCACTGCTTCAGCACCGTTCGGGCATATTTGATGTCATCAACGCCAACATCCCCGACAGCATTAACCAACCATATGCCGGGATGCGCTATGTTGATTACGTTATTGAAGATTTGGGTGAACCCTTTCATACTTTTACCATCACCGAAATGGCCCATGTGGTGGCCCAAAATCAACTTTATGTTGAAGCACCTGACAAGAATTTTCATTACTCCAATACGGGATATGGCTTGCTTGCGCTCATCATTGAAAGAATTTCGGGTCAACGCTACGACGAGTTTATCAAAGAGAACTTACTAATCCCAAATGGCCTTAACGAAACGAGTTTTCCTTACCAAGGAACCGACATTACCATGCCTGCTCCATTTGCCAGTTCATATTACTATTTTGGAGGCGAACAAGAAAACGTAACCGAACATAACGTTTCGATGCATGTGGCCGAAGGGAACATCATTACAACGCCACAGGATTTGTCAACCTGGATCAGGAATCTATACACAGGCCAAGCAGGAATCGACAATAAATATGTTCAGTTTTTGATGATGGATTGCCAGCCCACCTATGAATTGCACCAGTATTATGGCTTGGGAACTACCTTCACCCCTACCTTGGGCTATGGCCACAATGGCGGACACAAAGCCTTTTTTACCGTGACGCGTTACGATCCGGATACCGACATCACCTTTGTGATATATACCAATGTGTGGGATTTCGATGTATTGAATGTGGATTTGTATGCCGAAATACTCAATTTATTCGATTTTGTGTATGATGCCAAAGAGATATTGCAAGAATAACTTGCTTATTTTTAATTGCAAAATTGGTTATACCGATTATGAATTGAAATGAGCTTTAAGTTCGCTTCGCTCCTGAAACCTCTTCAATTCTATATCGGCATTATACATAAACAGCGTAGTGCTTACTTCAATTTATATATGGTACTATTTATCATATCTTTTGAAGCGTTTTATCATTTCAAATTACCTTTCAACATTCAGAAACACATATTAAAATGCATAACAATTGTAAAGAAATGACAACCATTCGTGGCTGATGCCAAATCTTGCAAATTATTTTCGAATGCCGACAGATTGAATTTTTTTCTATTTTTGCGCTCCCAATGGGATATTAGCTCAGTTGGTTTAGAGCATCGCCTTGACAGGGCGGGGGTCACTGGTTCGAATCCAGTATATCCCACAAAAAAAGCCGCTTTCCAGCGGCTTTTTCCATTTCTAATTCCTAAAACGGCGAACACTCTATCGGACTATAACTCCGTGGCCGTGGCGACATGAAGGAGTTTTTGTCTTTGTTCACCAGGCCGATGTCGTCCAGTTCGAAGATCAGGCTGATTTCATGGCTGGGGCCGGTGAAGCTCTGACGTGCGTTGATGTTCACCTCGTAGCTGTACATGAGTTTCATGCGGTATTGCTCGGTGAAGGGGATGTTCAATCCCAGCATCACGTCGAAGCTGCTGAACTCGTCGTATTCCAAAGTCTGGTTTTTGTACCACAAGCCCAAATACACATGTTGCATGTACACGTTGGTGCCCAGTGTGTACAAAAACATGTTGCGTTGGTGTTCTACCATCACCCCGGGATTAAGCTTAAAGCCTTGCTTTTTCTGGTAGTAACCCTGCTCCTGACCCATGGTGATGACAAAGTCCAGGTTGTACACGAACTTTCGGGGGAGGGCAGCGTCCACGTCAAAAAAGCTTTGGTTGGGCTCGGTGATGTGGTGCACGGCCACGCCCAGCTTGCCATCCACGTCCCTGCCTTGCCATTGGAAGATACCTCCAAAGCTGAAGTCAGGGAAGCTTACCTTGTCGCGGGCAGCTCCGGCAAAGGTGCTCGGCCCGATGTTGCCCCACCTGGGATCCAGCTGGTCTTCAAAAACCAGGTTGTCCCAGTTCAAACTCTGCGTGACCACCGAGGCCAGTGCTCCCAGTTGGAAGATCATGTTGTGGGCCACGGGAATGCGTACCGAGGGTAAGAAGCCAAAGGTGTTGGTCTTTAACATGCCCACCCCTTCCAGGGTTTGGGAGGCGATCACGCCAATTCCTCCGGCACCGGGCAGACTGCGCTCGGCCACGTCGGCACTAAAGCTGTAGGTGTGGTAGTTGCCCTGCAATCCGGTCCACTGCTTCTTGTAGTTCAACCTTACTTTCAACCCCTGGGTCAAACCCACGTTGGCAGGATTGTAATAGGTGGGGTTGTTGTAATACTGGGCAAAGTCCACGTCCTGGGCATGGAGTTTGGTTGGGGGAAGAAACAAGATGCTCAGAAAAAGTAGGCTGAGGGTGAGGGTGAGGCTCAGGTTGAGGTTGAGGTTGGGGTTCATTCCGAATGTCGATTTGATGGTGTTTTCTTTTTTCATGTTGGGATCGATTTATCGGATCAAAGTTACAGTTCCGTGGGTTTCTAAATTGCCGTCGCCATTGTTGCTGCCGCGCCAGTAGCTGTCATCGCTAAAGCGTGCCGTGATGCGCCAGATATAAGTGCCTGTGGGCAAAGGCTGACCTTCATAGGTGCCATCCCAGCCTTCGGCTACCTGTCCGTTTTCAAGACGGGTGCTGCTAAAGACCAAATTGCCCCAGGAGCTGAACACTTCCAGCTTGTATTCACTTAAGTTAATACCCACGGGCTTAAAGGTGTTAAAGGTCTCATCAGCCACAGAGGGACTAAAGGCATTGGGTACATACAGCCCCGTGAACAGCAACTCATAGGGGTAAATGAGCGTGTCGGGACAGCCATAGGTGTTGGTGGCTACAAGCATCAGGTTGTAGATGGGGTCGGAGTCGTACTCATACTGGTGGATGGGGTTTTCTTCCGTGGTGGTGTAGGTGTCGTCAAAGTCCCAGAAGTAGTCGATGGCGCCCTCGGAGAGGTTGTCCAGCTTCACCTGTCCCTGTCTGCCTTCCCAGTCTTCGGTCAGGGTAAACAAGGCCGTGGGTACGGGATAGATTTCGATTTCATGGCTGATTTGGCTCCTGCAGAAGTTGGCATCGGTGATTTGCATGGTTACCGTGTAGCTGTCGATGGAATCGTAGATGTGGTAGGGGTTCTGCTCTTCACTCACGCTGTCCATGGTGTATGGATCGCCAAAGTGCCAGAAGTAGTTAGTGATCTGTGCACTGTCGGCTGTGCTTTCATCGGTGAAGTAGGTGTAGTATCCCTGGCAGGTTTCTGCCCAGCTAAACTCGGCCGTGGGTGGCTTGAAGATGGTCACCTCCGTGGTGGTGGTGTCTGTACATCCCCACCGGTTGGCTACAATGAGCTCCGTGAGGTAGTTCTCATACTCGGGGTAGATGTAGTAGGGGTTGGCAACAATGGCCGTGTCGGCATCGGTTGAGGTGTCGCCAAAGTCCCAACGCCAGGTGGTAATGGGCTCTGAATAGGTCTCACTGCCATCCGTGAAGAAGGTGGTGTCGCCCAGACAGTTGTTCTGAACGATGATCGCTGCCATGGGGGTGGGACGTATGAGCACTTCTTTGGTGATGGTATTGGTGTAGGTTTGGGTGCCAATCTCTCCGGTAACCGTAAGGGTGACCTGGTAGGTGCCGCCCTGGTTGTCTTGATAACTATGGCATGCATGGCTCTGGAAGCTGGTGTAGCTATCGGTATTTCCATCGCCAAAGTCCCAATCCCATTGGGTGATGTTTCCGTTTTGGGTCAAAAATACGGAGCTGTCGGCAAAGCATACTTCTGTTAGTGCACACAAATTGATGGTGTCGGGTACGTAGAAGTTGGCTATCAGACAGGCCCTGGTATAGACCGTTTGGGTAATGGAGTCGGTGCAGCCGTTAAAGTTGGTGACAATGAGTTTTACCTGGTAGCTGCTGTCGTTGGGTGAATACAGGTGGGTGGGGTTCTGCTCATTGCTGGTGTTGGGCTCCGTGCTTAGCGGATCGCCAAAGTCCCACAACCAGGTTTCTATAAAGTTGCCTCCGTGTAGTGATTCGTCCGTGAACTGCATGGGGGTGTCACAGGCACCTGCCTCGTAACTAAATCTTGGGGTGGGCAGGGAGTCTATGGTGATTTCCAGACTGGCGTAGGCCGTGCAGCCATTGGTGTCAACGGCCATGAGCTCTACATTGTAAAGCCCGGGGTTGGCAAAGGTGTGTTGGATGCTGTCGTGGTAGGTAATAATCTGCGGGGTGCCGTCATGGAAGTTCCAGCTGTAGCTGGCCACGCTGTCGTTCTCTGGCAGGTAGTTCGCGTAGAAGGTCGTTGGCTGTGTCAAACAAACCTGATCGGCGGTGATTTCTACTTCCAGTTGTCCAAACACGCAGACTTCTACCGTGTCCGTGGAGTAACACGCGTTGTCATCGGTGACTGTCAGGGTTACCTGGTAACAGGTGTCGGTGATCTCGTAGATGTACTCGGGATCGATTTCTGTGCTGTAGTAGCCTTCATTTAAATTCCATTCCCAGGTTTGTATCGGGTTGCCATCGGCTCCGGGCTCGCTGCCATCAAAGAAGTAAACTTGTCCTGCGGGGTCGCATACCTGGACAAAGCTTTCAATTTTTGCGATGGGGCGGGTTCGTACCTTCACCCATTGGCGGATGGTGTCGGCACAGCCGTAGTTGTCCGTGGCGATAAGGGTTACCTGGAAGTCGTCGTTGGTGGCGTACAGGTGGGTGGGGTTTTGGATGTTGGCAGTAGTTCCATCGCCCAAATCCCATTCCCAGCCGGCTATGTAGCCCAGCTGACTGTAGCTCTCATCGGTGAAGTAGGTCGTGTCGCCCAAACAGGCATTCCGGTAGCTGAAGTTGGCCAGGGGGGCGTCTTTGACCACGATCTGCTCACTGGTGGAGGCCTCACAGCCTGCCAGGTCGGTGACTGTAAGTGTTACCGTGTAAGTGCCGGGGGCGTTGTACAGGTAGTCAGCATTCTGGGTCAGGGCATAGCCGCCATCGCCAAAGTCCCAGTACCAGGTGCTGATCTGTGCCGTGGAGGTGCCTGCAAAGCTCACCTGGGTGTTGGCACACAGGGTGTCGCTGCTCATGGTAAAGCTTACATCGGGGGCGTCGCTTACGCTCAGATCGTGGGTGATGGTGTCGTCGCAGCCCTGGGTGTTGGTCACAATCAGGGTGACGGTGTAATCGCCAGGACTACTGAACACGTGGGTGGGGTTTTGGTAGGTGCTGGTGTTGGTGTTGCCCGAGAGGGGGTCGCCAAAGTCCCAGTACCAACTGCCAATGTCGGGGGTGTTGTTGGTCAGATCGTAAAACTGGGTGGGCTGGCCAAAGCAGGCGTCTTCCCAGTTGAACTCTGCCACGGGACTGGCTACGGAGATCACTGTTCTGGTTACTGTATTCTGACAGCTGTCGGAGTCGGTAACGGTCAGGGTGACATCGTAGCTTTGGTCGTTGGCATACACGTGGCTGGTGTTGCCGCCATTGGGTGCCAGGATGGTTTCGGTATTGCCATCGCCAAAGTCCCATTCCCATTTTACAACGGCGCCATTGGGGCTGTTGCTCAGGTTTAAAAAGAAGATGGTATCGCCTACGCAGGTGGGCTCACTGTACTCAAAGCCGGCCTGTGGCAGGGGGTTCACCGTTACCGTTTGGGTTTGGGTGGCCGTGCAGCCATCGGTGGTTTGTACGGTCAGGGTTACCTGGTAGTCGCCGGGGCTGTCGTAGGTGTTTTCGGGATCGGGCTGCTGGCTGGTGTGACCATCGCCAAAGTCCCAAAAGTATTGATCCAAATTGGTTAGGTCGGTGATGGTAAAGCTTACCGGTTCGTGCATGCAGGCGGGGGTGAAAGTAAAGTCCACCTCGGGGGCATCGGTGATGGTGATCTCCATGGTGTCGGCATCCGTGCAGCCGCTTTGGGAGGTGATGCTTAGGGTGACTTCATAGGTGCCCGGACCGCTGAACAAGTGGGTGGGATCGCTCTGGGTGCTCTGGTTGGAAGATCCACTGGCGGGGTCGCCAAAGTTCCACTGCCTTGCGATGATGGTGCCGGCGCCGTTTTCACTGCTCACATCGTGGAAGCTGATGGGTCCGCTCATGCAGCCCGCATCGTAGTCGATCTGGGCAATGGGTGATGGGGTGATGGTGACCTCTTGTGTGCTAGTGGCCTGACAGCCATCGCTGGTGGTGACCGTTAGCATGGCGGTGTAGGTGCCTGTACTGGGGTAAATGTGGCTTACATCGGGATCGTCGGGGAAGTTGATGGTTGCTGTATTGCCATCGCCAAAGTCCCACTCCCAGGTGGTGAGATAGCCGCTCAGGGCAATGCTGTAGTCTTCAAAGTAGGTTTCTGAGTTCTCGCAGTTGGGACTGCTGATAGAAAACATGCTGATGGGCTCGGGCATCACTTCTACCTGGTGGGTAACGCTGTTGGTATATCCCAGGGTGTCGATGATGGTGAGGGTGACATTGTACATGTTCGCGTTGAGGTAGGTGTGCAGGGGATCCTGGTTGTTGCTGCCTGTGCCATCGCCAAAGTCCCAGTCGTAGATAGCCACGGCACCCACATCGGTTACGGTGGCATCGGTGGTGAACTGGATGGGGGTGTTTTCACAGGAGTTGTCCCAGCTAAAGTCAACAGGGGGCAGGCCTCCCACATTTACTTGTATCACGGTCTCAAAGGTGCAGCCGCTCACATCGGTGACGGTTAAGCTCACGTCGTAGTCGCCGGGGTTGGTGTAGGTGTGGGTTGCATTTTGTCCCGTGGCGGTGCCGCCATCGGCAAAGTCCCATGCCCAGTTGGTGATGGTGCTGCCGCTGGTGGCAAAAAAGCCAATGTTGTCGCCTGCCTGTGCGGGGTTGGGTGCCCAGGTGAAGGTGGCTCCGGGGGTGTTGGGGGCTTGCACGGTTTTGGTGATGCTGTCGCTGCATTGGTAGCCCAGGCTATCGCTGGTGAACACCAGTTTGACATCGAAAAAGCCGCCCGTGGCATAGGTGTGTACGGGATCGGGGACGTCGGAGGTAAAGCCATCGCCAAAGTCCCAGTGCCAGCTGTATTCCTGATAGCCTGCGGGGGTGGTGCTGTTGTCGGTAAAGGCAAACAGGTTGCAGCCGCTCATGCTATAGCTAAAGTCGGCTGTGGGGGTGGGTACCACGATGATCTCTCCGGTGGCAGTGGCGGAGCAGCCTGCCGAGTCGGTGGCGGTTAAGGTGACCGTGTACGTTCCGCCATTGGTGTAGCTGTGAACGGGGTTTTGGTCTTCGCTAATGCCGCCATCGCCAAAGTCCCAATACCAGAATTCAATGCCTGTGTCGGCGGTGCCTTGGAAAGTAGTCATGCTCTGGGCGCAGGTGGGGGAATCGAAGATTTGCATGCTCACCTGTGGGATGGGGTTGATGGTGACTTGTTGGCTTAGGCTATTCTGGCACAGGTTGGTGTCGGTGATGTAGAGAATCACGTCATAAGTTCCGGGGTTGTCGAACACGTGGCCGGCATATTGTCCGGTGGTGTCGTGGCCGTCGTCGAAGTTCCAGTACCAGTCGGTGATGGGGGTGCCCGAGGCGCCGTAGAAGAAGGTGGTGTCCATCAAACAGGTGGGCTCGGGATCCCAGGTGTAGTAGATGGTGGGGGTGTTGGGGACGATTACGGGCAGGGAGGTGCTGTTGGTACAGAAATCTCCGTCTTTTTCACTGGTGACAGTTAAAGTGACCGTGTAAACACCTCCTGCTGGGTATTGGTGTCTGAACGTGGGGCCTGAATCGGTGGTGCCATCGCCCAGTTCCCAGTACCAGTCTACCAAAAAGTAGCCCGCGGGGGCGATGCTCTCATCGGTGAAGATGATCTTCTGACAGGTGTCTATGGCATAGCTGAAATCAACTATGGGGGGTTCTACCACGTCGATCATCAGGGTGTCGGCGTTGCTGCAGCCAATCACATCGGTGACGGTGAGGGTCACCAGGTAGTTTCCAAAAATCGTGTAGGTATGTGGGGGTGGGTTTTGGTCGGTGCTGGTGGTGCCATCGCCAAAGTCCCACATCCAGGTGACGTTGTCGGTGCTGAATCCACTAAAGGTGACTTCGTTGTTCACACACACGGAGCTGATATTGGATACGGCCACCACGTTGGGGGGATCGTTTACCGTGATGGTGACGATGTTGGTGTAGATGCTGCCGCATCCGGATGTTTGCATCAGGCGGTAGTTGGTGGTGGTTTGCAGGGCGTTGGGCTCGCTGTAATCCAGTGATGTGGCGCCTCCGATGGGGGTATAGGGTCCGCCTGCCTGTGATTTTTCCCACTGGTAGCTGTAGATGCCGTCTGCGCCCGTGGGTACGGTGCCGTGCAGGGGCAGGGTGGGAATGGTGTTAAAGCAAATGGTTTGGTTGCCGGTGGCGTTTCCTGGTAAGAATTCGTTGTAAACGGTTACGGTCACCGTATTGGTGTTTTCTATTCCACAGCCTGATCCACTGCTTTGTACTTGTCTGAAGTAGGTGGTGGTGGTCAAGGCTCCGCTTTGGTAGTCGATTTGGGTGGCGCCGGGTATATCCAAAAAGGTGACGTTGTTGGTGGAACTCTGCCATTGGTAAGTGTAGGTGCCATCGCCTCCCGTGGGGGCGGTTCCCAAAATTGCCGTGGGGACGGTATTGTAGCAGATGGTCTGATCGCCACTGATGCTGCCCACGTTGTAGTCGGGATGCACATCCACGAATATCGTGGCGGTGGTCACGGTGCCACAGATGCATATCTGGTTCAGGTGGTAGTAGGTGGGGGTGGTCAGCAGGCCGGGTTGGTAGCTCAGGCTGGTGGCGCCCGCAATATCGGTGTAGGTGATATCGTCCGTGGAGCTTTGCCACTGGTAGGTGTAGTTGCCATCACCGCCGGTGGGGGGATCGGCACTCACGGGGGTGGGCTGGGTGTTGTAGCAGATGAGCTGGTCGGCACTCACGGCGCCGGGGATGAACTCATCCAGCACGCTGATGGTGGTGGTGGGGGTGAATACAAGTGCACAGGTATTGGTCTGTCGCAACCTGTAATAGGTGGTTTGGGTGAGTAAAGGGGGTTGGTAGCTCAGGGTGGTGGCTCCGGGGATGTCGCTAAAGGTGATGTTGTCGGTGGAGCTTTGCCACTGGTAGAGGTAGGTGCCATCGCCGCCTGTGGGGGGGTCGGCCACCAGCAGCTGGGGTTGGTTGCTAAAGCAGATGCCTTCATCGGGGGCGGGGGCGCCGGCCAAAAATTCATCCCACACGTTGACCGTGATCACCGGGGTTTCCTTGCTGCCGCAATCGCAGCTTTGTACGTTTCTAAAATAGGTGGTCTGTAGTAAGGAGGGGATACTCTGATAGGTCAGGGCCGTGGCTCCGGGGATGTCGGTGAAGGTGACATTGTCGGTGGAGCTCTGCCATTGGTAGCTGTAGGTGCCTACACCGCCCGTGGGGGCACTAACTTCCATCTGGGCTGGGACGATGTTGTAGCAAATGGTTTGGTCGGGGGTGAGGGGGGCGCCGGGTTGGTAGTCCTCGATGGTGAGGATCATGTTGTCGCTCTCGCGGCAGCGGATGGCGCTCAATACTTCGAAATTAAATTCGATATCGAAGGGGTAGGTTACACCCGGATCGTAATCACCAACCACATAAACAGGTACCACTGCCGTAGGATCGACAATATATCCCGTGGGATCAACCGTAGGATCAACTTTCGTCCAAAGGAAGGTGGTTCCATTAAACTCCTGTGGTGGTGAACTGCCGTTGGCAAAATCGTAGGGAAGCCCCACGCATGCTTGTTCATCGCTACCGGCGTCGGCATAGGATCCTTCCAATATGGTCAATTCCATGAAGTCGGTTTGATCCGGGCAAGGTGGTATGGCCGTGGTGCTCAGTGTGAGTGTTACCGTGGTATTAAATTCTCCTGCTGCGGGCGTATAGGTCGGATTAAGGGTGTTGGCATCTGCCAGGGTACCCAACCCATTGTGTGTCCATATTAAATTGCTGTAATTTCCTGCATCAGCTGTGGTAATGGTATAAGGTACATCTTCGCACGAGAGGGCATCATCGCCGGCATCGGCAAAGCAAGCCAGTTGTATGTTCAGTACCACATCGCTTGTGATGGTTGTGGCACAGGGAGCAATGGGATCGGCTGTCAGGGTCATGGTGACACTTCCTGCAGCAATGTCGCCGGCTCCGGGTGTATAGATGGGATCGGCAATGGTGGCATCCGAAAATGTTCCGTCACCGGTGGTCGTCCAGGTGAGCTGTGATGCGTATTCGGATGTTCCCGGAATGGGGTAATCTGAACCTTCACAAATCAACGCTGTAGCGGGACCTGCACTGGCCGTCACAGGATGCTGGATGGTCAGGGTCATGGTGGATATGGCCTCGGCGGAACATGGTGCAATGGGTTGTCCTGTGAGGGTAAGTTGTACTGATCCGTTGATGATATCATTGGGTCCCGGGGTATAAACCGGATCAATCAGGGTGGCATCACTAAAAGTTCCATCCCCTGTTCGGGTCCACAACAGTGAAGCTGTGTTGGCTTCTAAAGCAGGAATTGGATAGGTTTCGCCTTCACAAATGGTGGCATCGCCTCCGGCATCGGCAAAGGCAAGGGGTTGTATATCCAGCGTAAGGGAAGAAACTGCATCGGCGGCACAGGGGGTAGTTGCTTCTGCAGTGAGGGTAATTTCTACACTTCCATTAATGATATCAGTGGGGCCGGGGGTATAAACCGGATTGACAATGGTGGGATCGTCAAAAGTACCATCTGCCGTGGGGGGAACACTCCACAAAATGGAATTCTGAAACTCGACTGTACCGTTCAGTTGCAGATCATCGTTTTCACAAATGGTGGCATCCGGACCAGCGTCAGCTGTGGCTGACCGTTGAATGGAAAGGGTCATGGTGGAAACGGCATCGGCAGCACACGGGGCAATGGGTGTAGCCGTGAGCGTGAGAATAACGCTTCCGGTCAAAATATCATTGGCTCCGGGCGTATATGTTGGATTTACAGCAAAACGGTCGTCGAAGCTTCCATCTCCGTTGTGGGACCATTCCTGATCGGTATTGAAGCCCACACTGGCTCCCGTAAGGGTGTATGTTTCTATGTCACAAATTTCTGCATCGGCACCGGCATCTGCTTCTGGAACGGGCTGTATGTCGACCGTAATCTGGTCGGTGGCATCTGCGGAACAAACCCCCAATGGGTGAGCTGCCAATTGCAAGGTAAAGGTACCTGCGATTAAATCGCCGGGACCTGGTGTATATTCAGGATTAAGGGCTGTAGCATCATCAAAGGTTCCATCACCCGTTACTACACTCCATGTTTGCGCGGCTGAATGGGTGGTAGTGGCTGATGCCAGAGTATAAGACCCCCCCAGACACAGGTTATCATCGTTTCCGGCAAAAGCTGTGGGTGACGGGTCTATTGTCAGGGTCATCTGGTCGGTGGCCACTGAAGTACATGGAGCATTGGAGAATGCAGAAACTGATAGGTCTACAAATCCTCGGGCATTGTCGGCAGGGCCGGGTGTGTACGTGGGGTTTTGTATGGAGGTTTCATCAAAACTTCCGTCTGCACCGGCAGTAACTGTTGCCCAGAAAATGGAAGATTCATTTGTGATGGATGCAGTGGATAATAAAATGGGGGTGCCGGCACAGGTGGTTTCGTCATCACCTGCATCGGCGTTGGCAGCAGGTATGATGGTGATGGGCAACGATGCCGTAGGACCGGGATCGTTGCAGTTGGCGTTGGTGCCATATACCTGCAAATCGCCGGGGGTGGCATTGAGATCAAAATCTAACGTAACTACCCAGGCCTCTGTCGGGCTTTGGGTAACCGTAACGCCTGTTCCGGTATAGGACCAATGATAGACTTCGGTGTTGATCTCCGGAACCACGGAGAATTGAATCCCTGAACTACCTGCGCAATGCTCTTGTGGTGGGGTTTGGGTGAAGGTCATGAGTTGGGGACCGCGTTCCTCGACAATGGTAACTGTAGCTGTTGAATTAGAAGCTGTGTACCACCAAGTATTCATCGTATTGTTATTTTCATCGCCAAATGCATGACAGCCCGGGTTCGGTGGAGTACTGTTGCATCCAGTTAAGTTGGTTGTTCCCCCCACATTGCTGTCATCCCAAAACACTAAAGGGACATCCCCGGGAGGATCGATAAGGCTAATCCTAAATCCATTGGGATTATCCTCAATGTCAAATAGTGGCAAGTTTGTTAGCCCATTGATGTAGGTAACAAAAAAACCAAAACTTATATTATTAGGAACGGGATTTCCAGAACCATCAAGGCCATCCCAGGTAATGGTATTGGCTCCGGCACTGACATTGTCATTGACTGTAATGTCAGTGTATGGGGGATCGAAATCCAATGTCACTTCTGCAAACCCTTCTTTATCCACATTTACAACGAAATCAATGGAACCATCATTACAATTGGCATAACCGGTTGGCCATGGTTCGATAATTTGTCCTAATGTGCTGGTAGGCGGAAAAAGATCCTGATCCGGTGGATTAAGAAAGATATCGTATTCAGGAAAATATGCCTGATCATTATTCACAGATTTTCTATCCTGAGTAAAGTCTCCGGTATCATCACAACCAGTTGAATTACAATACATCAGCCAAGCTCTACCTTCCAATTGATCAAACTCAACAGAGGTAATTACCTGGTCAGCAGAATAAATGTAAAATGTTGAGGAATTTGTATCCCAAGGGCCATCATCTTCAATAAACTGCCATCCCTTTGAAAACAACCTTCCATCTTCAACCGTGTTTGTTGAGGTATTATAAACAGTGATGTCAATAAGATCAATATTAAAATTACCTACATCTATTCCACCGGAGTTGGTTTGTCCATTAAATTCAATGTAATATGTGCCTGCTGCCCCGGGTGAAAACTCTATGGCCGTATAACCACCCATACCCACAATTTGGTTGGGACCAATTCTTGCCTCTGCAATATTGGCGATATAGCCTATTTGACCTGTCAAGGGCATATCTCTTTGGTCAAATACAATATTTCCAGCTGCATCTTTTATCCTGAACACGATTTTCGCCACATCGTTTGGGTTACCCTTGAATCCCATATAAACGATTTCATTACTGTTTTTTATGGCAATATTCAATCGATCACTCGCATCACAACCATAAACAGCAAAGTGAGTACGTTCCTGCCCTCCAAAACCACCACAATTGTTGACAAAATCATTACACAAATAGAGATAAGTATATTGTCCGTCTATGGCACAAAGTTCATCAGACCCTTCAGAAAAGGCCGTATTCGGCACCAACCCAACCACCAGAAAAAACAGAGCAGTCAGCATTTTAGACAGGTTTAAATATCTTGCAAGTTTTGTGTTATGTGTAGAGAAGCGTAAAAATTTATTCATATGGTTGTGGTTTGTGGGTGCTGCAATATGTTACACGACAAGTTATTTATATGCTTAAACAGTAAAAAAGTTTCCAAATAAAGGCAATTATCAGCTCCTTTTTATGTCAGGATGCAAAACAAATCCGTTTACTTTGATACTTCCGCACTTTTAAAAATTATTTCGACTACAAAAAAACGTTTACATCGATATATCGGCAGGATGTTCTTCCGCCAATAAATGCCAATCCAATTTCCTTGCTTTATAAAAAGCTATCAAAAATAGTCAAATCAGTTTACAAATAACGATCTATCAATAAGTCAGCCAATAATTAATTAGGAAAAAACATCCTGTCGCTGACCAACCAATACCTCTAACAGCTTAATAATCGGCACGGTATTTATGACACCAATTGGCCATTTTGGTTGCATTGGAATGATTATAAATTAGATCTAACCTGTATTTTTTGTTGTGAGGTCGGTATTTTTTTTCTATGAAGACCACCAGATGGATCGTATATTACGATCTAAACAAACATTTGCCCATTTTCGAGCATCAAATCCTTTTGGATGAAAGTAAAAAAAGGTATTTTTGAATTTCAGAATTCCACAACCAAATTGATACTCCATGAAAACAAATTATTTGTTTCCTCTATTGATTTTCACATTCATGATATCTTCCTGTCAACAACCACAAAAAACCACCCCCACTCCCCCACCCGATTGGGCCAAAAAAGTGGTATGGTATCAAATATTTGTGGAACGCTTCAACAATGGTGATTCCACCAATAACCCGACTCCGGCAACCATTCGTACGGCTTCGGACTTCAGACCCGTTCCTGAAAATTGGAGTGTAACCCCCTGGACGCAAAGCTGGTATGATCAAGATCAATGGGCAAAGGATTTGGGTGACGACTTTTATGGAAACCTCCAGTTGCGCAGATATGGCGGCGATTTTCAAGGGGTGCTCAACAAACTGGATTATATACAAGATCTAGGTGTTACGGCAGTTTATTTCAATCCCATCAATGATGCTCCATCGCTTCACAAGTTTGATGTGCGCAACTGGCGACACATGGACGTGAATTTCGGCCCCGACCCGGAAGGGGATATGAAAATCATGGCCGAAGAAAACCCGGTGGATCCCTCCACCTGGCAATGGACTGCCGCCGACAAGCAGTTTTTGCAGATTGTGGACCAATTGCATCAACGGGGTATCAAGGTAATTGTGGATTACTCGTGGAACCATACAGGTGTTGAATTTTGGGCTTTTAAAGATGTGGTGAAGAATCAGGAAAAATCGGAATTTAAAGATTGGTACAACATCCTGTCGTTCGACGATCCCAACACTCCTGAAAATGAATTTGAATACCAGGGCTGGCTGAACATCAGTAGTTTGCCTGAAATCAAAAAGGTGAACATCACCGGCGAGCGTGTCCATGGAAAACCCTACGAAGGCGATCAAAACAAAGGCGCCAAACAACATATTTTCAACGTAACCAAACGATGGCTGGCACCCAACGGAGATGTCAGTAAGGGTATTGACGGTATTCGTCTTGATGTGGCCGACCAAATTCCCATGGGTTTTTGGCGCGATTACCATGATTTTGTGAAAAGTATCAACCCGGAAGCGTATCTGGTGGGTGAAATCTGGTGGGAACAGTGGCCCGACAAGCTGATGAACCCCGCACCTTACACACAGGGTGATGTGTTCGATGCCGTGATGTTCTATCAGGTATATCGTCCGGCCAGGTATTTCTTTGCCAAAACAGACATGGAAATTACTGCCGAACAATTGAAGGATAGTCTGGAATTCCAATGGAACCGACTGAACAAACCCAACCGCGATGCCATGATGTCGCTGGCAGCATCCCACGATTCGCCACGCTTGCTCACTTCCTTTTATAATAAGGGGAAATACAAGTTGAACGCCAAACCATCCGACGATAAAAACTACAAAACCGGAAAACCTGATCCGGAAACCTATCAACGGGCGAGGCTCTATCTGATGCATCAATTCACCAGCATTGGGGCTCCCCATGTGTGGAATGGTGACGAAATGGGCATGTGGGGAGCTGATGATCCGGATTGTCGCAAGCCGCTCTGGTGGCCTGAATATACCTTCGACCCGGAAAACAGGAACAACATCCAACCCGGAGAACCCGTTTACGACACGGTGGGCTTCGACAACACACAATTCGCATACTACAAAAAGCTGATTCAGTTGAGAAAACAGAACCCGGTGCTTTTTGACGGTGATTTCAATTTTCTGAAAACCAAGGGTAAAACTTTGGTGTATAGCAGAACCAATCCGTCCAACGAAATCGTGGTGTTATTCAATTTGGGAGATTCGGCCGATTTCTACGACCTCCCTGACAAGGCCGTTTATACCGACCTGATGAATGGAGGTATGGTGGATGGAAAAATGGAATTGCCGCCCCTGTCGGGATTTATTTTGAAAAAGGAGAAGTAAGGGGGATCGGAGATTAAGCCTTCCTCACGAACGAGGGCATGACTTCTTTTCATTCGACTAACAAACACACTATCACTTTTCTAACAACACAGTCAACTCACTGACTGCATACAGAGGGAGGTTTACCATATAATCCTGCTCTCGGTAGTCGGCCATCGAAACCCTGACCGACCGTTTGGGATGATATTTTTCGTGATAAATTTTCAAGCTCTTCGCCTGTAGGTTCTCTTCGGCTTTTACTTCAATTGGAACAACCAATCCTTTGTATTGTACTACAAAATCGACCTCCGCCTTCGATTGCTCCGCCGACCAATAGTTTACTTTGTATTCATCATTATTCAGCAGTTGTTGATAAACGTATTGCTCGGTAAGTGCCCCTTTAAACTCTGTAAAAATCAGATTACCTTCAAGAAGCGTTCTCGCATCTATGTCGCACATGGCTGATAATAATCCAATATCTACCATAAAAAGTTTAAAAGCATTCCCGTCTTCATAAGCTTTCAGTGGTAATGCACCTTTATTCACCCTTGACACCTTGTAAACCTGTCCGCAGTCTTTAAGCCACGCAATGGCTAACTCAAAGTCCCTTGCACGTGAACCTTTTTTCATCAATCCATAAACAAATTTTCTGTTTTCTTTTGACAATTGCGCCGGGATGGAATTCCAAACCATACCCAAGCGGGGAACAATTTCAAGGGGAGCATGTTTTGAAAAATCTTGTTCGTAAGCGCGTAATAACTGGTTTTGAATACGCCGTACTTCTGTAAAATTCTGGTCTGCAATAAATGTTGAAACTGCTTCGGGCATTCCTCCAACGTAATAATAGTAACGAAGAAATTCAATAAATTTTGATTTAAAGGCAGTAATTAATTTCCAATCGTGACCTTCCAACATTTCTACGAGGGCAGATTGGCCATTGGCGTGAAGAAACTCACCGAAAGAAAAAGGATACAAGTCCATGAACTCCACTTTGCCCACAGGAAAGGATATATGTGCGTGAAGCGCAACACCCAACAACGAACCTGCCGCAACAACATGATATTCCGGTGCATTCTCGTTAAAATACTTAAGAGCGGTAATAGCTTCAGGAATGGCTTGTATTTCATCGAAAATCAACAGGGTATTTTCAGCTTCAATGTTTAAGCCCGACTCGGCCTGCAATGCAATGATGATTCTTTCAATACTAAAATCATCGGTAAATATGGTATGGAGGCGTTTGTTTTGCTCTAAATTCACATAAACAGTCTGTTGATAGTGAATTCTCCCAAACTCTTTCATCAACCAAGTTTTCCCCACCTGCCTTGCCCCCTTGATTATCAACGGCTTTCGAGATAGAGAATTTTTCCACTCGACAAGCTTGAACATTTTCAACCTCTTCATTTGTGAAATTTTTTTACAAAAATACACTTTTACGTACGTCTTTTTGTATGTTATTACATTTTTCGGAACGACTTTTTGTATTTCAACACATTTTTCGGAAGGACTTTTACTGCTTTTTCAACAGATCCAGTAGAAATCAATCTGTCTACATGCTTCCTTCAATAAAAATGAGCGTATTAAAAAAGCCCGCCAAAATTTGGCGGGCTTTTGTTTATCAACTAAGAATGATTAGTTCTTGGTAAAGGAATAAGTAAATACAGGTTTACTCAAATCCATTTTGAAGGTGTAATTTCCGGCACCTTCAGGCATAAGAATATCCGGACCACTATCAACTAATATGTCGCTGCCTTCTTCGGCACCATAGTTAACGTCCCAGGCATCGTTCATACGATATTTAAAGCGGAGATCACCCGAGTCTTGCGATTCGGTAACATCGATAGTCACTTCAACCACATTGTAGGGGGCTGTAATGGCAGTCATGTTGACATCTTCTGTCCAATCGCCATTCAGAATACCTGAGCCAATCACGCCATAGCTTTGGGCTTCATATGACCATATCAGGTTTTCTACGTCACAGGTCAGCCAGTATCCACCGGGTTCGGGAATTACGAGGTTGCCGGCACCGCTGTCGGTATCCAGTCCAAATTCTGTTCCGTCGGAACCATAGTTTCCACCATCAACCCAGTCAGGATTGGCAGTAAATTTAAAGTTACCATCGAAAGCATCTACTTCGGGGAAGTAAACAAACCCTTCAAATACACCATCGCCATCGGTGTCCCAGATTTGGGCAGCATCGGCAGGTGACCATCCCTGGTATGCACCGGGAACCCACATGCTTGGATCGGCTGGAGGTGGAGGAGTGGAAGGTTCGAAAATGGTAACGGTTACTGTAATTTCTGGTGAATCAACACTGGTGAGTGCAATAGGGCCATCCAGCGACATCACCATGGCATTAACATTCAACTTGATGGTTGTTGGCACATCAGGTGTGATTCCTAAAGAAAACAGTGTATTGTTGAAATTGTAAACAATGGTTTCGAAACTTAAGTCGGTAGTATTTATTAGTTCTTTAGCTCCATCCCAACTACTATCGGACTGGATTACAGTTAAACTATATACCACATTAGGCAATACACCATCAGAAATGGTATAGGAAGCAGCAGACCACTCAATCATGAAAGGATTGGCAGAGTCAGCTTTCAGCAGAACGATTTCTGCATCTGCAGCAGGATTTGTGATGGCCGGAGCCACTGTTGCTGTTGCATTGTATTTGGGTTCTGTTTCTTCCTTCTGGCATGAAACAAATACCAAAACAAACCCTAACAATGCGAGAAATATAAATGATTTATTTTTCATTACGCTTTCTTTTTTTTATTAATAATTAGGATTCTGTGTAAGGTTTGGATTGGCATTAACATCCGCTGCCGGCAATGGAAATTCATTGTATTTAGCATCGGTTGATCTGCCCTCTTTCGTATTGCCTTTCCATGCCCAAACATATTCACCACCGGTAAATTTGTTGAATCTGACAAGGTCGGTACGACGGTGACATTCCCAGTAAAGTTCACGGGCACGTTCGTCCAAAATGAAATTCAAATTCACATCACCTTCACTTACAGCAGCAGCACCTGAACGGTTATGCAAGGCATTAATATACCCAACGGCATCGCCCATATTCCCACCGCTTCCACCGCGCAATATAGCTTCAGCATACATCAGGTACACATCGCCTAAGCGGAACATCGGGAAATCAGTATCAGGGAATGACAAGCTATATCCGGGAACAGAGGTTCCGTCAGCTGTGTAATATACATTACGGAATTTGGTAACTGCGTATCCATCATAAAAATTACCTACATCATTAATATCAAGACTCTGTCCATCAGTAAAGAACATTCCACGTGAATCATCAGCTCCAAATTTCTCTACAAATTGACGTGTAGTGCGGGTTCCTCCCCAACCACCATCAACTCCATAGGTAGCAGGATCCATATCGCCACCAATTGCAGCATGAATGATAAAGGTTGTTCCACCCCAGGTTTGTGTATGCTCGCCGCTGTAACGGATGGGGAAGATAATTTCCTGGGTTGTTGTGGGATCCACATCATTATTGGCCCAAAACAGTTGTTGGAATGTTGGTGCTAAGCTATAACTTGAACCAATCAGTTTATTGCAATAGGTGATACATTCTGTATATTTGGGCTCATTGATATATACTTCAGCATTCAAATACAATTTAGCCAATAACATCCATGCAGCGCCTTGGTCAGCACGTCCGTATTCGTTGGTTCTGGGAGCCATTAAGGTTCCTTCAATGTCGATTAACTCTGATTCAATAAATTTAAACAGATCAGCTTTTGAAATCTGTGGAGGATAGAAATCGCCTACAGGATCAGTTTCAACTGCAAAGGGAACCGAACCAAACAGGTCGAGTGCATGCCAGTAGCTCAAAGCACGCAACCAGCGGGCTTCAGCACGGTAAACTACGATCTTATCCTTCCACTCTTGCGTAACACCACGATCAGCCAGTTTGGCATCTGTAGTTTGACGCAGGAACTCGTTGGTAAGAGAGATTTGATAAAAAACTCTGTAATAGAAAGCAGCGATAAATCCGTCGCCATCACCCCATTGTTGAAAATGGAAATCCTTGATGGTGGCATCGTCCCAACCAATGAGAGCTTCATCGGTAGTTAATTCCTGATGATACCAAAATCCACGCAGATATTGTCCGAAACCTTCGTCAATACCACTAATATCGCCCATACCGGCAGGTCCTTGTTGACCTGACACGGCCAAACCAGCATAGCACTTGGCCAAAAACTGGGTGTATGCTTCAGGATCATCGAAAACCGTAGCCGCGGTAACAATATCCGGATCTATGGGTTTCAAATCCATGTTTTTGATACACGAGTTGGTAATAAGCATCAACCCGGTAACAATTGTTGTTATATAAAGAAATTTTTTCATTGTTTACGTTAGTTTAAATTAGAACATCAGGTTAACACCAAAAACCCATACCCGAGCACGGGGATACAAACTGTTGTCGATACCTCCGCTAATTTCAGGATCGATTCCAGAGTAGTTGGTAATTACGAAAGCATTGTTTACGGTAGCTGACAGGCGGATATCCAACCTGTTTTTTAATAGGTCGTTGAACATATAACTCAGGGTGATATTATCCATACGGAAAAAAGAAGCATCCTGAATGTAATAATCTGAGAAATATTGAGCACTATTAAATCCGGTTTCGGCTACATCGGTGGCAATGTTGCTGATGTATGGACCTTCTGGTCGATACAAACGGTTGTACCATCCATTCTCGCTCTGCACATTGTTGTACATGTAGTTGCCAAAGTTAGCACGACCTGCAAAAGAGAACGACCAATCTTTGTAACTAAAATTGGACGAAACACCAAAATACATATCGGAATTGGGGCTGTTGTAGAAATATTTGTCATCAGTAGTTATCTGTCCGTCGCCATTTCTATCTACGTACATGCCTTCAATGGGTTTGCCCATATCATCATATACTTGCTCGTAAACGTAGAATGTGTTACGTGGTTGACCCACAGCTTGCACTTGAATGTTGTTACCTACACCACCGGCAATACCACCGGTTGGGATGGAAGCTCCATCATACAATTCCGTAATTTCATTTTTGTTGAAGGTAGCATTGAAACCCAACTCCCAGAACATATCCGGTTTAGAGATAATTTTACCATTGATGGCAAATTCAACTCCCCTGTTTTCCAGAGCCCCGATATTTTTTGTAATGTAGTTGCTTAGGTTTGAACCTGCCGGAACGGGAACATAACTCAGCAAGTTGGTTGTTTGACGTACATAATAATCAACAGATCCATAGATACGGTCATTTAGAAAAGCATAATCCAAACCAACGTTCCAGGTAGTAGTTTCTTCCCATTTAAGGTCGGCATTATAACCTTCTGGTCGTAAGGTTATATAATAGGTGTTTCCAAAGGGATACATTGCCAAAGGTTGTCCGTAGGTATAGCGACCTAAATAATCATAGGCACCGTCAACAGCTTGTTGACCGGTTTTACCCCAGCCCAAACGAAGTTTCAACTGAGTAATTACCTTCGAATCAGCTAAGAAGGCTTCTTCATTTAGTTTCCAACCTAAAGCTACAGCAGGAAATAAGGCATTTCTGTTGTCAGAGGCAAAACGGGTGGAACCATCCTGACGTACCGATAAAGTTAAGAGGTACTTTTCATTAAACATATAGTTCAATCTACCGAAAAATGATTCCAAATAATATTCTGAACCATCTTCAAAATGCTCCTGTACATATTCCTGACCTGTCGAATCGCCAGTTGCGGGATCGATAATGACTGGAACATTGCTGTTGTCGCTGGTAGAATAGTCATAAAAATACTGAAGAGAATATCCGGCAGTTACATCAAAACGACTTTGAATGCTGGCTACGTCCTTAACATAGTTGAGATAAAAATCACCCAACATATTTTTATGTTCATTGTTGTAAACATTGTCGGATCCACCACCTTGAGAACTGTTGTATGACCATGCTGCATAAGGAGGAACTTTATAAGTACCGTCATTTTTTGAATAGTCGTAACTCAAATTCAGATTAGCTCTCAAGTCAGGAAGGAAAGGCAAGGTGTAGTCGAATTGCATGTTTCCATATACACGATTGGCATTGGATTTATCATCGGTTAATTCGAGTTGAGAAACCGGGTTAGCAGTACCTTGTACTACAGGATCCCCATTGCTTTGCAACCAAGCCCAATATCCTCCATACGATCCGTCGGCACTTTTAACAGGTTTGGTAGGATCCAGTTGCAGTGCCGAATTAAGGGCACCACCGTTATTAAATTGGTTCTGTATGAATGAGGCATTCACATTAAAATTAATCTTCAATTGATCATTCAATAGAGAAGGATTTAAAGCGGCAGCCAAAGTTGTTCTTTTAAAACTGGAGGTTTTTACAATACCGTTTTGGTCAGTATAGCCCATGCTAAAACGATATGGCAAATTTTTCCATGCACCTGTGGCCGAGAGGTTGTGATCCATGGAGGTGGTATTGCGGTATATCTCGTCTTGCCAGTTGGTATTGTGTATGGTTTGAGTATATCCGGTGTGATCGTCCGGAAGATCAGTATAAACTACAGGATTTCCATCGGGATCGGTCCACGTACCCAACATATCAACATGTGAAGGTTGTTTTTCTTTGATCATATCCACAAATTCCGATGATGATAAAACATCAATGGTTTTGGGAATTTGGTAAAATGATACCTGACCTTGATAATCCAATTTCAGTGCACGACCAACTTTTCCGCGTTTGGTGGTAATGATAACCACACCATTAGAAGCGCGCGATCCATAAATAGCCGTTGCGGAAGCATCTTTTAAAACAGTAAATGTTTCAATATCATTGGGGTTAATACTATTCAAGGGGCTTCGTGTTCCACCACCACCATCATTTGAAATGGGCACACCATCAATAACAAACAATGGCTCATTGCTTGCTGATAGTGATGAACCACCACGAATGAGGATACTGGAAGATGTACCAGGAGCACCACCATTGGAGGTGATTTGCACACCAGCCACCTTACCTGTGATCAAGTTCGCAGGGTTGGTGATAGCACCTTTATTAAAGCTTTCAGCATCAATGGCCGTAACGGATCCTGTGGCATCCCTTTTCTTGGCCACACCATAACCAATAATCACTACACCGTCGAGTGATTGGGCTGATGATTGTAATGCTACATTAAGCGTGGTTCCTGGGTTTACCGTAAATTCCTGCGGCGCATAACCCACATAGGAAAATTCGATAACCTGATTCTCGGTAACCGAGATGGAATAATTACCATCAATGTCGGTAACGGTACCCTGTGTGGTTCCCTTTACAACAACTGTTGCACCCGGCAGGAATGTCCCATCGGCGGCATCTGTTACCACTCCGGTAACGGCACCACCTTGTGCAATAGCTGCGGTAATACCACAGAGCAAAATTGCTGCAGTCATGAGCAATTTAGTGGATAATTGTTTAAGCATTGTACATTAGATTAGTTTATGAATTGGTTTAAATAAATGAATTCCTTTAATTCTTACACATGTTATTTCGGCTATTTTTTTGCTAAAATTAATACTTTTTAACATAACCGTAACATGGTATTAAACTATATGACATTTAATATCCTTATTACAGCGCTGTTGTTTCCGCAGCACAGGAGGCAAGTTGGAGATTTTTTGCACCACACTCGGTATTAAAATACAAATAACCTACATTTAACATACTGTATGCGTGTTTTTTACAATATAACATCTCATCAAAAACGCAGAAAATTTACTTAAAAAAACAATTGGCCGCCTTTCTAATATTAACAAATATCAATCGATTGCGATAAAAATTTGGAATTAATGCCATAGCACTATTTGGATTTATTCCAAGCAACTACTTTTCGATGCTTATCGCAGATTTCATTGAAAGGCTTTGCTTTCAGAAATCTGATCATAAAACCTTGATTTTCTGACACAAAAAAGCCCGAAGATTGACTTGGGAAATCTTCGGGCTTCAGGATTTTTTGTTATCGATTAACTGCGTGCAGTTACTTCGAGCAAATGGTATCCAAACTGGGTTTTAACAGGACCCTGTATGGTATTGACAGGAGCGCTAAACACCACTTCGTCAAATTCTTTCACCATCATTCCGGGCGAAAAGCTACCCAGATCGCCTCCGTTGCGTCCGGATGGACAAGTGGAAAATTTACGGGCGATATCGGCAAAATCAGCACCATTTTCAATTTGCGCTTTCAATTCTTTACATTTTTCTTCGGTTGCTACCAGAATGTGGCGTGCACTGGCTTTTGGCATAAGGCAATTTTTTTAAATTCATATAAATAAAGGTGGCAAAGGTAAAAAATCCGACGACATGCCTAAAAATATTGGTCAAATCCTCGAAAGTCTGATACATTTAGATAATTTTGCAAATAAACCTACGTATCATGAGCAACACTATATTAAACCTCCAGCCAGCATCGGTTTGGAAATATTTTAATGAAATTCTCCAAATTCCCAGACCATCCAAAAAAGAAGAAAAAATTATTGCTTATTTGCTTGATTTTGGCAAAAAGCATCAATTGGAAACCCTTCAGGATGAAACGGGCAACATCCTCATCAGAAAACCTGCTACCAAAGGGATGGAAAACCGAGCTTGGGTAGTTCTTCAAAGCCATATGGATATGGTTTGTGAGAAAAACAGCGACAAGGTGCATGATTTCGACAACGACCCCATCGAATCGCGTATTGATGGCGATTGGGTGAAAGCCAATGGAACCACCCTTGGTGCCGATGATGGAATTGGCATGGCGGCTCAATTGGCGGTTTTGGCTGCAGATGATATCGATCATGGTCCTTTAGAATGTTTGTTTACTGTTGATGAAGAAACCGGGCTCACCGGGGCTTTCGGTCTAAAACCGGGCTTTCTGAAAAGTTCTATCCTGCTCAACCTCGACTCCGAAGACGAAGGACAATTGTTTATCGGATGTGCCGGAGGTCAGGATACGCTGGCCTGGTTACCTTACGATAACGAACCGGTTGCGGACAACGAAAAAGCATTTAAAATCATGGTTTCCGGACTGTTAGGTGGTCACTCCGGCGATGAAATCAACAAAGGTAGAGGAAACGCCAACAAAATTCTGAACCGATTTCTGTGGGAAAACAAAGAAGCTTTTCAACTAAAATTACACACTTTCGATGGTGGCAATTTGCGCAATGCCATTGCTCGTGAAGCCTATGCCATTGTTGTGTTGCCCGCCAATAAGGCTTTGGACTTGGAAAAGAAACTCAAGGATTATAAACAGATTTGCCGTGATGAATTTGCCGTTACTGAACCTCATTTGGAAATAACCATTGAATCTACTCCCCTGCCGGAAACAGTGATTGACGACGATTCATTTTTCGCCCTTGCCAACGCCATTTATGCCTGTCCTCACGGTGTACTCACCATGTCGCCTACCTTAGAAAACTTTGTAGAAACCTCCACCAACCTGGCTTCGGTAAAGTTTCAGGAAAACGAAATTCAAATTACTACCAGCCAGCGCAGTTCCGTTGAATCAGAAAAACACGATGCCACCAACATGGTTGCTTCAGTATTTAAACTGGCCGGTGCACGGATAAAAACCTCCGAAGGTTATCCCGGATGGAAACCCAATCCTTCATCGCCAATCGTAGACTTGGCGGCCAAATCTTACAAGAAATTGTTTAATCAGGAGCCCGAAGTGCTAGCCATTCATGCCGGGTTGGAATGTGGACTTGTGGGGCACACCTATCCCGAAATGGATATGATCTCATTTGGTCCCACTATTAAAGGTGCACACTCGCCCGACGAACGACTTCACATCGAGAGCACGGTAAAATTCTGGGACCTATTAATTGAACTACTCAAAAAAACACCTGAAGCTTAAGGTGCTTTTCGATTAATTTTTAGCCGGTTGAAATGTATTGCTTCCTGTTATTGATTTTTAATTTGAAAATGGATATCTTTGGCCTCATTAGCTAAATCACCTCGAACATGGAAATAAATATTCGTTTTTTCAAAACCATACTTGTTGTTATTGCTGTTGGAATCTGGGTTATCGTATTTCAAAATGCCGGAATTTTTCCACAGATATCGCCCACACGCGTGGTTGCCGACTCAGCATTCAGAGTGGTGGGCACAGTAGATGTGCTCAATACAGTGTTTATAAAAGGTTCCGTGGATGCCAATATCGAAAGTATCAATGGCTATTCAAAATTCTACAAGGATCCACGCACAGGTGAATACTATGTGATTCCGATGACCGACCCCTATCAATAAGCCCGAAAATTTCAAATGGGTTTCATTAATCTTTTCGCTACATTTGCGCTCATACCAATGTAACGTATGAGGGTAGAAGGTAGTCATTTATGGGTCTTGTTATCGTTTCTGATGCTGATCGGACATCAAAGCATCCATGGTCAGGATACTACCCTGTCGTTTCTCAATACACTGGTGGCACGTTCTACCGACAGCCTCGAAAAAGTTTATCTCTTCAACCAAATTGCCAACGAACTGAAAGCTACAGACATCGATAAGGCACTGTATTTCAATAAAAAAGCCCTAAAACTGGCCAATCAGATTAAATCGCCCGATGCCTGTGGAGCCACCAACGAACTGATGGGAGAATTATTCGATTTGAAAAACAATATCCAACCTTCCATCAACTACTATCTGATTGGTGCCAAAATTTATGAGGGACGAGATCAGCCAAAAAAACTTAGCTCCATATACGGAAAGTTGGGCATGTTGTACTACCGAAACAACTACGACATGCAACAAACCCTGGAATATTTTAAAAAATCGCTGGATTTTGCTATCCAAAGCCGCGACAAAGAATTGATTGGGGAAGCTTACAACCGAATTGGAAGTATTTTCTACGATCAGGGAAACCTGGAGGAGGCATACCAATATTTTGTGAAAGCATACGACATTTTCAACCAGATTGATAACAAAGCCGGCATAGCCAAAGCGCTCAACAACATGGGCGAAATACATCGACTTAAAAATGAATTTGAAAAAGCATTGAAATATTATCAACGCAGCCTGACCATCAATGAAGAAATGAATTTTTTAGATTGGGTAGCCACCAACTACCAGAACATGGCCAGAATTTATAGCAAACAGGGAGAAACTGAAAAATCATTTACTTATTACGATAAAAGTTTGTCGATCTATGAGCAAACCAACAATGCTGAAGCCAAATTGAGGCTACAAGTATTGATGGGCAGCGAATACCTTACTGCAGGTAGGTATGAAAAAGCCCGGGAAACACTGACGGCGGCATACAAACAGTCCTATGCCATTCAAAACTGGAACTACATCAAAAATGCCGCCAAAGGATTGAGCGAAGTATATGAGGCTACAGGCGAACCAGCCAAAGCGTTATTTTATTTTAAGACCTTTTCGCGCTACAGCGATTCCATTTATCTGAAACAAAAGTCGGACATGGCCTTGGAATTGCAGTCACGTTTCCTGAATGACATTAAAGACAAGGAAATCAAACTGAAGGACACCGAAATCAGGCTACTCAACAACGAGAAAGAAATCGACAACCTTAAGTTTAACTTACTAATTGTCAGCATTATCACCATTGTCATCCTCACTTTGGTTGCAATTATCAGGGCCACAGGTCAAATAAAGAAAGAACGTTTGGTTCGCGAAAAAGATGCCCTACTTCACCAAACCCAGCAGGATTTAATGAGGCTCGAACTTAAGAGCAAGGACAATGACCTCATGAATTTCGCTTTGCATCTGGTGCAAAAAAACCAAGTGCTCATTCAAATAAAATCTGAACTGAAAAATATTTCATCTTCCCCTGACCATGAAACCAGTCGAAAGGTGAAAGATCTCTCCATCCACATTCAGCAAAACCTTCAGATACAGCAGGAAATAGATGAGTTTCAATCGAAAGTGGATCAAACCTATGACGAATTTTTCAAGAAACTAAAAGCCAAATTTCCCTCCCTCACCAAAAATGAAGAACGGCTCTGTGCACTGCTTCGACTAAACCTCAGCACCAAAGAAATCGCCACCCTGAACAACACCTCGGTAAAGGCTGTTGAAATGAGTAGGTATCGCTTGCGTAAAAAATGTGAGCTTGACAACAGCGAATGTCTACCTGAGTACCTTCAAAATATTTGATTTCAATATTGTAGATACATCTTATTTCACAACACATTGTTTTGCAATGTTTTATTATTTTATTTGTAGAAGGGTTCTTATTCATATTCCTTCCATATAATAGCCTTGTAGAAGTGTTGTAGAAAGGAAAAAAATAATTCATATACATCATTCGACTATTTTTGACATCTCTATTCACCTATTCTGACAAAAGTGCAAATGGAAATTACGGAAAACGCAATCGATTTCGGGTTAATTGAAAAATGCCTCGACAACGATCGGAAAGCCCAATATGAGTTTTACCATAAGTATGCACCAAAATTGTACGGTGTATGTTTACGGTATGCCCGAACTGTAATCGATGCAGAAGATATCCTGCAAGAAGGATTCATTAAAGTATTTAAATTTCTGGAAGATTACCGGGGCGAAGGCTCTTTTGATGGTTGGTTAAGAAAAATCATGGTAACCACCGCCATGAATTTTTACAAGAAGAAAAACCTTTTTGCCTGGGATATCGAACCCGAAACCATCAGGGTTGTTCTTCGCAACGACCATGAGATATTGTCGGCCATGTCGCACAAAGAACTCCTTACCTTTATTCATGAATTGCCCGAAGGCTATCGCATGGTTTTCAACCTGAACACCATCGAAGGTTATTCGCATAAAGAAATTGGTGAAATCATGAACATATCGGTAAACACCTCCAAATCGCAATTATCCAGAGCAAAAAGCTCGCTCAGAAAACGAATTGAAACCTTGTTCCAACTGGAGGAGTCTCTCTCAAAATATCAGGCCATTGCCTGTTGTCAATAAATGTTTAACTTGTCATAAATTTTGTAAGCAATCCCCACATTAATGAACCTTTTATACATCAAAATCAAATCCATATGAGAAAATTATTCTTTACTTTTATTATTGGCTTGTCTGTGATCTCTATACAGGCACAAACTATTGTCAGCACTTCTCCTGAAAACAAAAACGTGATTCTGGAAGAATTTACAGGAATTCATTGCGGATACTGTCCCGACGGACACCGTTTAGCCAACCTGTTTGCCGCCGCACATCCCGAAGATGCTTTCATTATCAACATCCATACAGGCTCCTACGCCAACCCATCGGGCGACGAACCCGACTTCAGAACCGAATGGGGCGCAGCCATTGCCGGACAAACCGGTCTTACCGGATATCCCGCAGGAACCGTTAACAGACATCTTTTTTCCGGAATGAGTCAGGGATCGGGAACCGCCATGAGTCGTGGAAATTTCGCCAATGCCGGAAATCAGATTTTGGCTCAAGCCTCCTATCTCAATGTGGCCTGTGAAGCTTCTGCCGATTTTAGCGTAAGTCCTGCACAACTTATTGTGCACGTGGAAGCCTATTACACAGGCACCGATGCCCCTGCATCAAATATGCTCAACGTGGCCGTGGTGCAAGACAGTATTTTAGGCCCCCAGGCCGGTATGTCGGCCAACCCCGACTATGTGGTGGGCGACCAATACCTGCACATGCACATGCTGCGCGAAATGATGACCGGACAATGGGGTGAAGAAATAACCGAAACTTCCATGGGTTCATTTATCGACAGAACCTACACCTGGGAAATTCCCGGCGACATCAATGGTGTAGCCATCGACCCCAACCACCTGAGAGTGATCGCCTTCATGGCCGAAACCACCCAGGAAATCATCAGTGGAAACGAATGTGACGTAACAGTAATACCCCCCACCTCTGTTGACGATGCCGAACTTACGGGCATTTCTAACATTCCCGATATTGCTTGCGATTGGGGTGTAATCACTCCCATGATTTCGGTTCTCAACCGCGCCGGAAATCCCATCACCTCCATGGAAGTGGAATACAGTGTAAATGGTGGTGCCACCCATACCTCCAGCTGGACAGGCAACATTCCTTTCTTCCAACAAGGTGAAGTAGAACTTGATGAGATCTCTTTCTTCCTGGAAGAAGAAAACAACCTGGAAATCAACGTAGTTTCAGTAAACGGAAACGACGACACCCAACCCAACGACAACAGCAAATCGGCCATTATTTACAATGCTGAAAATGTGGGTGTGCTGGCATTGCAAATAAAAACCGACAACTATGGTACCGAAACTACCTGGAAAATTAAAAATGAAAACGGAGAGGTGCTACACTCAGGCGGACCTTATACCGATGTAAGCCAAATAGTTGTGGACATGGAAGAATTTATCATGCCCGAAAACGGATGCTATACCTTTGAAATTTATGATGCTTATGGCGACGGAATGGACTCCGGTTATGGCGTTGGTTGGTACAAACTCTACAACGACGGTGTATTGTTCGCCGAAGGTGGAGATTTTGGTTCCGAAGAAATCACTCCGTTCAGCTGGGGCACCGTGAGTGTGGAAGAAGTAACCGCTAATCAGGAGATCCAGGTTTATCCCAATCCTTCCACCGGAATTATCCATATTGCAAATGCACAAGGCGCTTCCATGGAAATATATAATGTTAATGGACAGTTGATTAAAAAAATGGACAACGCCACTTCATTCCAAACCATCGACTTGTCGGAGGTGGGCAATGGAACTTTCTTGCTGCGTGTTCAAAACCAAAACACCATCACCACCAAGATACTGGTGATTCAGAAATAGAACAATTGTCTTCATGAAGATGGAGATAGTATGCTAAAAAAAATGCCGGAACAGATGCGCTGTTCCGGCATTTTCTTAATAACCTGTTTATAAACGCCGGTAATAATTGTTTTGCGAAAATAAAGCATCAGCCAAAGAATGATAACTTTGCGTACATCAAAAATCTAATTCTCCCAACCATGAACCAATTGGCCAACAAATCCAAGACCAAGAGCAGTAAAAAAGACTACCTGCTTTCAATTTCTATTATAGGAATCCTGTTTTTTATTTTTGGTTTCGTTACCTGGCTCAATGGCATTTTGATTCCATACCTTCAAATTGCTTGTGAACTAACTAATTTTCAAGCACTTTTCGTAACCTTTGCCTTCTATATTTCCTATACGGTGATGGCCTTGCCTTCGTCGTGGGTACTCGAAAAAACGGGGTTTAAAAACGGCATGATGGTAGGTTTGTTTGTCATGGCCGTGGGCACCCTCCTTTTTGTCCCTGCCGCCCTCACACGCATGTACGGACTCTTTTTGCTGGGATTGTTTATCATGGGAACAGGATTGGCGGTATTGCAAACGGCTTCCAATCCTTACATCACCATTATTGGGCCACAGGAATCTGCCGCCAAGCGTATCAGCATCATGGGTATTGCCAACAAAGTGGCAGGCATGCTGGCACCGTTAATACTTGCTTTTTTCATCCTAAGCGACGGTGATGCATTTGTGGCGGCTCTGGAGGGTTTGGATGATGCTGCACGAAACTTGCAACTGGATGCCTTAGCGCAACGGGTGGTGATGCCCTATGTGGTGATGACCCTTGTATTGGTTGTGTTGGGCATTGGCATCAAATATTCACCCTTGCCCGAAATTGAAGACGAGCAGGAAGATGATGTGGAAACAGGTCTGCCCTCAAAATCAAATATTTTTCAATTTCCAAATTTGGTGTTGGGTGTGATTGCCTTGTTTCTCTATGTCGGAGTGGAGGTTATTGCAGGCGACACCATTATC
Source organism: Bacteroidales bacterium (assembly GCA_963676875.1). Classification (GTDB taxonomy): domain Bacteria; phylum Bacteroidota; class Bacteroidia; order Bacteroidales; family F082; genus UBA6244. Next base: position 3,259,456 of record OY781436.1, on the reverse strand, counting down.
CGATATGGCATCTCTCTTGGCTTTCCCATCGAAGAAGCCAAGTTGTTTACCTCATTCACCCTTGCAGGCATGATTGCGGGCTATTTGCTGGGCATACTACTCATTCCCAAGTATATAAGCCAACAAACAGCACTGGCAGCTTCGGCAATTTTGGGACTTGTGCTAAGTGCAGCTGTATTGATGGGTTCGCCATTGGTTTCGGTGGTTTCGGTAGCCCTGCTTGGTTTAGCCAACGCCTTGGTATGGCCTGCCATCTGGCCTTTGGCTATTCACGGTTTAGGAAAGTTCATTAAAACCGGATCCGCTATGCTGATCATGGCCATTGCAGGAGGAGCGGTCATGCCCTTGCTTTGGGGAAAACTGGCCGATGACTTTTCATTTCAACAGGCCTATTGGGTATTGGTGCCGGGATATTTGTTTATCTGGTATTATGCTGCTTCAGGGCACAAAAAACGATTCTGGATAAAATAAATCTTTTTAATTCCTGAGCGATTTAGAAACATATGTTTCTAATACCCTTAACAAAACAGCATTTTAAAACATAGAAATGTCAGACTAACCATCCTAATTTGGAATGGATTTCTACTAAATAATGGGTAATTTAGCCGTTTCAAAATATTCACTAGTCACCAATTTGATGAAAACCATCAAGACCTCTTTACTATCAACAGATGAGTGTATAGGCATCCAGATTAACGGATTAACTCATTGTAAACAAATCAATTGCAAATGGCAGGGAATCAGTGCCTGTGCCGGGTTGAACATCATCAAAACAGGAAGAAATGCCCTCGGCTACAAAATAGGCCCTGCGGGGTTGATAGCCGAGGACAGAAAACTTTAGGCTAGTTGGCCAACACCGTTACTCAGTAAAAAATTCCACGGCACCGGTATGGACATCGTAGTTAGCTCCAACCAATTTTATTTCGCCTTTTTCTTCCATTTCCTTTAGAATTGGGCTTTGGCGTCGGATTTCATCCATGGATTCCTTCACATTCATTTCGCCTACATAGTTTACATAAGCTTTGTTCGAAGCAGCGTGTTCGCCTTCAAAACTTTCCGCGTTTTTTATGGCAGGTTGTATTTTATTTAATAGGCCTGTAATATTTCCCAGTTCCACTCCATCAATGGCAGCCTTAACGGCACCACAACTCTGATGCCCCAGCACCACGATCAGTTTTGAACCAGAAACTTTACAGGAGTATTCCAAACTTCCCAGAACATCCTCATTAACAATGTTTCCAGCCACACGGGCTACAAACACATCGCCAATTCCCAAATCGAACACTTCTTCAACGGGAACCCTACTATCAATGCATGAGAGAATGGCCGCCATGGGGTACTGTCCTTTGGCACTATTTTTTGCTTGCGCAGGATTATCACGAAGTGTAAGGTCATTGTTTAAAAACCGCTTGTTACCTTCTTTCAATCGCTCGATCACTATATCCGGAGTGAGTTTGGATTGTTCTTCAGAGGTAAGTACATTTTTCTGTAATACTACTTCTTTTTTAGCTATTTGATTTGCACCTGAAGCACTGTTTTCAGAAACAGGGGTCTGGCAAGAATAAAGGCCAAGAAACAGAAGTAAAACTCCAATTGATTTTAACGTGTAGTTCATGTTAGTCATTGTTTTAGTTAATATTACGAACAAAAATAACAGAATAAATTGATTTGACTTCCTAAAATTTCTTAATTCCAATTGTTCACTAAATGAAAAAGAAAGCTGCTTAAAACTAAACAGCCTTCTTTAAGTTATTAATTTATGCGTTCAAGGCAGCATTTACAACTGCTTCGCAAACTCATCAACTTACTATTAACGAGCCACTTCCTCTATAACATAGCCTTCGATGATGTCTCCAATTTTTACGTCGTTGTAATTTTCAATGTTCAAACCACACTCGTAGTTGGCCGACACTTCTTTTACATCATCCTTAAAGCGTTTGAGCGAACCAAGTTTTCCGGTGTGCACCACGATTCCATCGCGGATGATACGGATTTTGGTTTGACGGGTAATTTTTCCATCAAGCACAAAACATCCGGCAATGGTTCCCACTTTGGTAATATGGAAAGTATCGCGAACTTCCACGTTACAAACAATTTTCTCTTCCATTTTCGGACTCAACATACCTTCGATGGCCGTTTTTAGCTCTTCGGTAGCCTGATAGATAATGGAATACAATCGGATATCGATTTGCTCTTTTTCGGACAAACGACGGGCCTGACTTGAGGGACGTACCTGGAAGCCGATGATAATGGCATCCGATGCTGAAGCCAACATAACGTCTGACTCAGTGATAGCACCCACAGCTTTATGAATTACGTTTACCTGAACTTCTCTGGTTGACAGTTTGAGCAGGGCATCTGAAAGCGCTTCCACCGAACCATCCACGTCACCTTTTACAATCACGTTGAGCTCTTTAAAGTCGCCAATAGCAATCCTGCGACCGATTTCATCCAGTGTAATATGTTTTTGTGTACGCAAACTCTGTTCGCGAAGGAGTTGCTGACGTTTGGAGGCCAAATTCTTGGCTTCTTTTTCATCAGTCATCACATTAAAGATATCTCCGGCCTGAGGGGCTGAGGTTAAACCAAGCAACAACACGGGAACCGCGGGCCCGGCAGATTTAACAGGCTTATTGCGTTCGTTAAACATAGCTTTTACCTTTCCATAAACAGGTCCTGCAAGGAGTACATCTCCTTTGCTCATGGTTCCGTCCTGTACCAAAACAGTGGCCAGAAATCCGCGACCCTTATCGAGGGAGGCTTCAATAACTGTACCGCGTCCGGGTTTATTGGGGTTGGCTTTCAATTCAAGAATTTCGGCTTCAAGGAGTACCTTTTCCAATAAATCTGAAATTCCCATGCCTGTGATAGCTGAAATTTCTTGTGATTGGAACTTTCCTCCCCATTCTTCCACCAGAATATTCATGTTGGCCAATTGTTCCTTTATTTTATCAGAGGTTACACCCGGCTTATCCATTTTATTGAATGCAAACACGATGGGAACTCCCGCTGCCTGAGCGTGGTTGATAGCCTCGCGGGTTTGAGGCATCACGCTATCGTCAGCGGCAATTACGATGATGGCAATATCGGTAACTTTGGCTCCACGAGCACGCATGGCCGTAAAGGCTTCGTGACCAGGTGTATCGAGGAAGGTGACTTTTTTACCACTGTCGGTTGTTACCTCGTATGCTCCAATGTGCTGGGTAATACCGCCGGCCTCACCGGCAACCACGTTGGCCTTACGAATGTAGTCGAGCAATTTGGTTTTACCATGGTCAACGTGACCCATAACCGTAACAATAGGTGCCCTTTCAATCAAGTCTGCCGGATCGTCTTCAACATCGTCGATTTCTACCATATCAGCATCATCCACCCCCACAAATTCAATTTTAAAACCAAACTCTTCGGCTACCAAAGCGATGGTTTCGGCGTCCAAACGCTGGTTGATGGAGACGAACATACCCAACTGCATACAGGTGGTGATAATTTCGGTAACACCAACATTCATCATGTTGGACAACTCATTGGCAGTGAGAAACTCAGTAACTTTCAGGATCGATTTTTCCTGCTCCTGACGTTCCATTTCATCTGCAATATTTTGCGAAACATGTTCACGTTTTTGTTTTCTGTATTTGGCCGACTTGGACTTTCCTGCAGGAGCCAGACGAGCCAAAGTATCTTTAATTTTCTTTTGGATTTCCTCGTCTGAAGGTTCGGCTTTGAGTACCGGACGCTTAGAATTGTCCTTGGATCCAAATTTTTTCTTTTGGCCATCCTTCGATCGGTCACCATGTGTTCGATTATCGCCACGGTTTTGACCGGTAGTTTTGGTGTCACCATCACCCTGTGGTTTCACCTTGATACGTTTTCTTTTCTTTTTCTTGGAGGCATCATCGCTTGAGGTCGCAACGGGCTGTCCCTTTTTGCGCTTGTGCTCCACGGGCAAGTCAATTTTGTCGAGAATTACAGGTCCGCTAAGCTTTTCGAACTTCGTTTTCATGAAATTCTCAGGTGTACTTTCCATTGATTTTTCACCTGACTTTTCTTTGGGTTTCTCGGCAACCTTCTCGCTGATTTTTTTGGTGTCAGTGGCTGGAGCTGTTTCTTTGGTCAAAGGTTTTTCCTTTGGTTTTTCAACAGGCTTTTCCTTGCTCTCTTTTTTTGTTTCCTTTGATGTCTCTGTATGACGATCGTGACGAGCCTCCTTCTTCTTAGGTTGCTCAATGGTTTTATTCTTTTCGGCAGCTTCTTTTTTCTTTTCTGCCTTGGTCTTTTTCTTTGGACGCGTCAATTGATTCAGACTTGCCAAATCAATTTTACCCAATACTTTTGGAACACCCTTGGATTCATCTTCTTCCGCTTCAATTACTTCCTCAGGCACCTCATCAACAGGAGTTTCCTGCTTTGCAGGCACTTCCTTTTGGGTTGAAGATTCGGGTTCCGTTTCAACAACCTCCTTATTTTCAACCACTTCTGGTTTATTCGGAGTTTCGGCAACTTCAGCAACAATCTTTTCCTCAGAAAGGGATTCTTCTTTTTGATCAGCTTTCTCTTCAGCAGAAGGCTGTTCTGTCACCTTTTCCTTGATTGGTTCTACTTCGGGTTGAGCAGGAGTTTCTGGCGCAGCCTCTTTCTCAACAGATTTCTCTTCACGGGCAACAGGCTCATCAACCACTTTTTCTTCAGGAACAGGAGCCACTTCCTTAGCAGGAGTTACTTTCTCTTCTTTTGCTGCAGGTGCAGCAGGCTTTTCATCCTCTTTTTTGGGCACATCCTGAGCAGCCAATCTTTCAGCAGCTGTGGAAGCTACGTTTTTCATGGTTCTTTTGAAGTACTCTACGCCTGTATTTTTGATGATAACTTCCTCTTCAGCAGGAGCTTCTTCTTGCTTTTTCTCCTCTTTGGCAACAGCTTTCTCAATGGAAATACTTTGTTTACCAACGAACTCGAGTCCTTTTTGTTTAGAGACCTCCTTCACGTGTTTCTCTTCCTGAAACTCGTTGAAAAGAAGCTCATACATTTGAGGATCAAGCTTGGTATTGGGATTACGGTCGATGGCAAAGCCGTTTTTTCCCAAGAATTCAATCACCGAGTCGATACTGATGTTAAATTCGCGGGCGGCCTTACTTAATCTTACTACCTTAGATGCTTCTGACATATTGTTGTTGTTTATAAACGCTCAAATTAATTCTCAAATTGTTACCTGCCAAAGGCTTATTCAAATTCAGCCCTGAGAATGCGCAGCACTTCCTGAATGGTTTCTTCTTCCAGGTCAGTTCTGTTGACAAGTTCTTCCTTGTCGAGTTCGAGCACACTCTTAGCAGTATCGCAACCAATGGTTTTCAGTTCGTCGATGATCCATTGATCGATTTCGTCGTTGAATTCCATGAGGTCCACATCTTCACTATCGGTGTCGCTATCGCGATACACATCAATTTCGTAACCGGTGAGTTTACCTGCCAGCTTGATGTTGTAACCTCCTTTTCCGATGGCCAACGAAACCTGGTCGGGTTTCATGTACACTTCGGCTCTTTTGGTTTCTTCATCTATTTTGATGGAAGTGATTTTCGCCGGCGACAAAGCCCTTTGAATAAACAAAGTTTTGTTGCTGGTGAAGTTAATCACATCTATATTTTCGTTTTTCAGTTCACGGACAATTCCATGAATACGCGATCCTTTCATACCTACACATGCGCCCACCGGGTCGATGCGGTCGTCGTATGATTCAACGGCAATTTTGGCACGTTCGCCGGGAACACGGTCGATTTTCTTGATGGTAATCAAACCGTCGTAAACCTCAGGCACTTCTGCTTCGAACAAACGTTCGAGGAAAACAGGAGAAGTACGTGAAAGAATAATGGCCGGCGTGTTGTTGCGCATATCCACTTTGGAAACTACCGCACGAATGGAATCGCCTTTGCGGTAATAGTCGGAAGGAATTTGTTCAGATTTTGGAAGCAACAACTCAATACCTTCGTCGTCCAGTACCAGAATTTCCTTTTTCCAGACCTGATACACTTCGCCTGTAACGATATCACCTACTTTTTCCTTGTATTTGCGGAAAACATTATCCTTTTCGTAATCTAAAATACGGGAAACCAAATTTTGGCGAATGGAAAGCACCTCACGACGACCAAAATCCTTCAGCCAAATCTGTTCGGAGAAATCTTCGCCCACTTCAAAATCGGGCTCTACCTTTAGCGCATCGGAAATGGCTATTTGCAGATTTTCGTCTTCCACTTCTCCATCTTCAACAATGGCTCTATAATGCCAAATTTCAAGATCGCCCTTGTCAATATTGACAATGATATCGAAGTTGCTGTCGGGACCGAATTTTTTGGTAAGCATACTGTGAAACACATCTTCAAGAATGCGCATCATAGTTTCACGGTCAATGTTTTTAAATTCCTTAAACTCCGAAAAAGTTTCAACAAGGTTCATGTTATCCATTGCGAAATAATTTACTGTCTGTTAAAAATTTACAATTCCTTTAGTTTCCAAGACTGAGGTCATGGGCAGGGTAATAAGCTCTCCGGCCTCAATCTTTTTACTTTTTTTATTTTTATTCTTTGCCTGCTCAAAAAAGGCAATCTGAGTTTCTGACACCGAATGCAAGATGCCCTTTTTCTGCGATCCGTCCTCCAGCTTTACCTGGATGGCCTTACCCACGTACTTTTGATATTGACGCAACATGGTAAACGGCTGACCTACGCCCGAGGAACTTACATTGAGTTCGAAATCTTCCGTTTCACGATCGAGGCTCTTTTCAATATGGCGACTTAATTCGATGCAATGATCGATAGTAACACTGCTATCACTATCGATGAACACCAAGATCCGGTTTTCAGCATTGGTATTTACCTCCACCACAAATCGGTCGGTTCCTTCGAGTATCTCAGAAGCTAAAGCAAGTATTTTTTCTTTTTTTATCATCCTATAAAAAGAGGGGACTGTCGTCCCCTCACACATCATTTCTTCAATCGTTGTCCGACAAGGATTCGAACCTTGACAGGCAGAATCAAAATCTGCAGTGCTACCATTACACCATCGGACATTCGGGGCGCAAAGATACTACATTTTTTATCATTCCAAAGTTTTGAAACAAAATTTTCAGACGAAATTATTCCCCCGACCACAAGCACCTGCAGATGTATTATCTTTGTGGCTTATTTTAAAAAGCATTGATGAAGTACTATCTGATTGCCGGCGAAACGTCGGGAGATATACATGGCGCCAACCTCATGAAATCGTTGTTGAAATCGGATAAAGAGGCTGAATTCAGGTTTTGGGGTGGCGACAGGATGCAACTTGTTGGTGGTAAATTAATTAAACATTACAAGGATTTGGCATTCATGGGTTTTGTGGAAGTACTTTTCAACTTAAAAACCATCCTTTCCAACCTGTCGTTTTGCAAACAGGACATCCTTAATTTTCAGCCCGATGTGCTTATCCTGATTGACTATCCGGGATTCAACCTTCGGGTAGCAGAATTCGCTCATAACAAAGGAATTAAGGTGGTTTACTATATTTCTCCCCAAGTGTGGGCATGGAAAAAGAGCAGAGTACATACCATCAAAAGAGTTATCGATAAAATGCTAGTAATCTTGCCTTTTGAAAAGGATTTTTATCAAAAATACGACTTTGAAGTGGATTTTGTCGGTCATCCGCTATTGGATGTCATTCAAAATGAAAAGACCCTCGACCAGAATGATTTCAGAGCAAAGCATGGATTAAGTCAGCAACCCATCATCGCACTTCTGCCGGGAAGCCGTAAGCAGGAAGTATCGAAAATGTTGGTGGAAATGCTTAAAATGGTTCCTCATTATCCCGAACATCAATTTGTCATCGGAGGCGTAAACACACTGAATATTAATGATTATCATTCAGTTATGGAGGGCAAAAAAGCGCATGTTATTTTCAACGACATGCACAGCCTTCTGAAAGCCTCGGATGCTGCACTGGTAACTTCCGGAACAGCTACGCTCGAAACAGCCTTGCTGAAAGTTCCCGAAGTGGTTTGTTACAAAGGCAATCTGGTGAGCTACCTTATAGCCCGCAAAATTGTGGATATCAAATACATATCGCTGGTGAACCTGATTATGGACAAGGAGGTGGTGAAGGAGCTCATTCAAGGCGAACTGAACGAGAACAACCTGAAAAAACAATTGGATAAATTGCTATTTGACACAATATACAGAAATAAACTATTTGACGAATATGATGTGTTGGTTGAAAAATTAGGCTCCAGCGGTGCGTCGGATCGTGCTGCTGATGCGATCATGCAAGTGATGAAATAAGAAGTGTCAGTTGGGATGAATAGTAAAATAGAAAAATAAATGCCCTCAAGCCGGGTGGCTTTTACTTTTTTTCTTGACAAAAAAAGTAAACAAAAAAGTCAAGTCAAAAAAATGCCCTGCCCGCTCTGACCAGCGTCAAGCCCTGCTAATTTTGGGGTGTATGCTGGCGCATACAAACGACAAGCGCCAAACTAAACAGGGCTAAACGCTGCCCATTCACACACAACTGCTGCTTTTTTGACCGCCTGCCCGTCCCCCTCACTTGACAATCCTAAGTATAGGAACCAGAATAGAACTGCCTACAATATATGGTTGGTATTATGTGTATTGCCCAAAAACTAAGTCTTGAAAAATTAGGCTCCAGCGGTGCGTCGGATCGTGCTGCTGATGCTATCATGCAAGGGATGAAATAAGTCGAATTGCCTATCGGGTAATGATCGTTTTGTAAGTGGCATTGTTTCCCATTTGATCGGTAACCTCCAGTTCAAAAGAATTCTCGCCTTTTTTCAACCGTTCGTCTACTTCGTAAAACAACAGGTCTTTTTTGGTTTCGTATTCCATCAACACCCATTTGTTGTTGAGCAAAGCCCTATAGGTTGCAATCCCACTTTGCTTGTCATCAATTTTTATCTGATAACGTGTGGGTAATTTACTGCCTTTACTCTTGTGTATTTTTAACGTTCCTATGGTGGGAGGAACCGTATCCGCCATCAAGGTATAGTATCCCAAACTGCGCGAAGTCGCTTTCATTCTACCGGTGGTGATGCTTCCACCACTATAGTAAAAATTATCTCCGTCGTCTGAATAAGCCAGGTAAACCTTGTCAGGAGGAACATTTTCAAGAAATCCGCTATCAGGCAACATGCTGATAGTGAATCTTTTTTGAACCGGAACCATGTTGTTGTGCAAACGATATATTGTCTGCGATTGTGCTGAGTCAGAATCCTTCTCTTCAAAATCAAAATAAAATGACTGATAAAATGCGTTGGCAGGAAAGTCCACTTGAAGCTCGTCGGTAATAATAGAATAAGCTCTGTCTGCCCGAATGTGAAAAGGCGTTTTTTTTATCTGTTTTCTTTTCGGTAAAACAAGGGAGGTATCGCTTCTTACTTCAAACGGAAGTTTGGACAGGTTTCCGTAAGCATCTGAAATCAGCCATGTAAAGTTATGATTCAACGAATCCTTCAACTGAAAAATGCCATTGTTGGCCACCTGCTGATAGTTGAATAACATGTTATTGGTATCAATTTGTGTTCTGATGAAACGCTTTTTTGTTTTAATGAACGTTCCATAATCCACCAAACTATTAATGTATCGGGTAGTAGCAAAGGATAGTTTGTTTTGCTTCAATCCAAAAATTTGAGAACTGTCGGACATTAGTTTTACCTCGAATACTCCATTTTTATTGGGTAAATCGTTCATTACATCGTAGGTGCGTATCCCAAACGAAACCCTTCCTAGTATGAAGATAGGCGATTGATGTTTAAGTCGGTGCTGTTCCCCCCAGCCGTTCACTTCCAAAAATAGCGTATCCTGTTCTCCATTGATAAATGAATTGCTGTCAACCGGATAAACAGCCATTTCAAGAATTTTCGGGCGATAAAAATCCTTCACTTTGATCGCACTAAAAAGCAAAGGATTTAAGGGGTGTTGAGTGGCTTCGTCGCGGATTTCAAAATGCAGATGTGGCCCCATGGATCCACCGGTGTTTCCAGACATGGCCACAATTTCACCTTTTCCCACTTTTATTTCATCCTTACCGGGATAAACCTCTACCTCAAAACGCTCACGATCGTATTGAACTTTTTTGATGTATGCCTGAATGGTATCATTAAACCTTTGAAGGTGTCCGTATACCGAAACATAACCGCCGGGATGAGTGATGTACAATGCCTTTCCATAACCTCCTGTCGAAATTTTTATGCGCGACACATACCCATCGTCGATGGATTTCACCTTCAGTCCTTCCCTTCCCTGAGTCTTTATATCAATACCCGCATGAAAATGGTTGGTTCGTAGTTCTCCAAAAGTACCTGTTAGGTAGAGCGGAATATCAAGAGGAGGCACAAAATCATGATTATAATCAACTTGTGCTGACACACTCAGGGGCGCTATCAGGCCGGTGAGGAGGAAAAGAAAAATGCTCAGGGTTTGTTTACGCATCAAAAAGGGCAATTAGTTCATCCATTTGTGAGATCACCATATCGGCCATGGGGAAGGAGCCTTTCAGCAAGGTTTCGTTGAAAAAAACGGTAGTCATCCCGGCAGTTTTGGCGCCCACGATATCCTTCTCGTATAAATTGCCAATCATGGCACATTCGTGGGGTTCGAACCCGGAAAGTCTGGCCGAACGTTCAAAAAACAGTGGGTCGGGTTTTTTTACCCCGAGTTCCTTTTGTGAATAAAAAAAATCGAAATAACGATCGGCACCTACCATGGCCAGTGCTGCCTTCATATCTTCGGTATCGCTGTGACCGGCACTGGTTGCAATGATGCACATATACCTGTTTTTCAAAAGTTTCAAAGCTTTTTCAGCACCCGGAATCCACTGCACCTGATGCCATTGATGCATGGGTCCGGGCAACATAAAATCACGCATGACGGTATCACCCCAATCGAATATCAGTGCTTTAACGGAAGTTTTCATGGGGCAAAAGTAGGTGGAATTATTCTAATTTCAGGGGCACCATTCATTGTTTTTTTAAAGAAAATAGAGGCGCCCTTGTCGGGAAAAAGTGGTGAAAAATCACTAAATTTGCCAAAAATACTGTTCATGAAAGGCATCAGAAATCTACTTATCATATTGACCGTCTTCTCTTTGACAACGATAGCTTGCAAAAAAGAAGAAAAGGGCGATGGCATTAAACCAATAATTGTGGTGAAAGGATTCAACCCGCAATACTGGTCGTTGGGTCAACCTTATGTGGACATGGGCGCTTCGGCTTACGACATATCGGCCACCGGCGACACCGTGGATATAACAGCCTCCATCATTACCCGAATCGACGTGAATGTGAACGTGGCAGGTGATTACAAAGTCACTTACAACGTTACCGACATCAGCGGTCTGTCCGCCGATCAAAAAGAACGTACAGTAAAGGTATTGTCGGGAAAGTAGTTACCCTGATCAACAAAAAATAATGAAAGCCAAATCCGCAAGTAAGAAGAAAGTATTGTTTATCATCAACCCCAATTCGGGGAAGAAAAAACACCACCTGCTCACCCAATCCATTGATCAATTGATGGATAAAAGCCAATTTGAAGTGGAAGTGGTTTTCACCAAATATGCCGGTCATGCCATTGAATTAAGCCGCGATGCCGTCAAAGCGGCCGTAGACATCATTGTGGCTGTGGGAGGCGATGGGACAATTAACGAAATAGCCGGACAAATGATTCATACCGAAGTGGTTCTGGGTATTGTTCCCATGGGATCGGGTAACGGATTAGCTCGCCATCTGGGCATTCCACGCAATGTGGAAAAAGCTGTACATCTTATCAACCAATTCGATTTCAGTAAGATAGACACCTGCATGGTAAACGACACACATTTTGTAAGCATTGCCGGCGTGGGCTTCGATGCGTTGGTAGCAAAAAATTTTGCTCAGGGCGAAAGGCGGGGATTTCTGGGATATTTCACGGTAGTTGCCAACAAATACCTCAAATACAAACCAAAAAAATACCGACTTACTTTTGCCAATGGACGAACCATTGTGACGCGGGCTTTGTTTATCGCGTTGGCCAACTCCAACCAGTTTGGCTACAACACCACCATTGCCCCGCAGGCACGCCTTACCGATGGATTGCTCGATGTGTGCATTGTAAAAAAACCGACACTCATTTCACTTCCGGTGGTAGTTAACTTGCTATTGCTAAAGAGATTAGATCTATCGCCGGACTTCAACATCATACAAACACCGCAACTCACCATCTCGCGGGCGAAAAACCGCGTTGTAAACATTGATGGAGAACCAAAAAAACTGACACGTAAACTAAATATAAAAATCAACCCCTTGTCGCTCAAGGTAATAATGAATAAAGATGGCCAAATTTAACGACTTCAACCTGGTTTTTTCTACCAATCCCGACTGGACACCACAGGATGGCAACGATGAAACCATCGAAACCCCGGCGCCCAAAGACCAAAAACTCATCGTTTCCCTTGACAAGAAACAACGTAAGGGCAAAACGGTTACACTCATCGACGGATTTACGGGCAACGAAAACGACCTTAAAGAACTGGCCAAAATGCTGAAAACCAAATGCGGAGTGGGTGGATCTTCCAAGGACAACCAGATTATCATTCAAGGAGATTTTCGAGATAAAATCGTCCAGATATTACAACAATCAGGATATACATGTAAAACCAAATAACTATGATCATGAAAAATTTCACCCGGCTGCTTGCCGTTATCATTGTAATCACGATCTCTTTTGGAGGCTATGCTCAGGAAAAATCAGGAGCCATTACTCCTAAAATGTTGGACAAAATCAGGGCTGAATTCAAAGATACACCCGAAAATACAGCGCTGATGAATGCCATTACCGCCAACGACATTAAAAAACTGGCCGAAAACCATGAAAACAAAGGCAAGGTCAATAATTTTTTCAGCAACGAAGTAACCACCAAGGGCATTGCCAACCAAAAATCATCGGGAAGATGCTGGCTATATACCGGCCTGAACACCCTGAAACCCATGGTGCAAGAAAAGTACAAGATAAACGATTTCGACTTTAGTCATACCTACAACTTCTTCTGGGATCAGTTTGAAAAAGCCAACCTCTTTCTGGAAATAGCCATCTCTACTGCACGCAAACCCCTCGACGACAGAGAAGTGGAATGGTTATTTAAAAACCCCATAGGTGATGGAGGTCAGTGGACTACCTTTGCCGATGTGGTTCAAAAATACGGATTGGTTCCCGCAACGGCCATGCCCGACACCTACCAAAGTGAAAACACCCGGATGATTTCAAACCTTCTTGCCCGAAAATTGCGTGAAGACGGCCTTAAAATCCGCATGATTACCTTGTCGAAAATGGCAGAAGAGAAAAAAGCGGAAGCCAAACTGGACATGCTGGCCGATATTTACCGGATGCTGGTGCTGAGTTTGGGAGAACCTCCGGTGGAATTTGTATGGCAATTTAAGGATGCCGAGGGAAATATCAGCGAACCCAAAACCTACACCCCCAAAGGTTTTTACGATGAAATCATCGGTGTTGATTTATCCAACTATGTCATGTTTATGAACGATCCCGCCAAGGAATACAACAAACTTTACGAAATTCAATACGACCGCAACCTGGTGGAAGGTGGCAACTGGAAGTATATCAACCTGCCCAACGACCAAATCAAGGAATTTGCCAAACGCTCTATTATAGCCAACGAAGCCATGTATTTTTCATGTGATGTGGGCAAACAACTGAACATAAAAAGTGGAACACTTGACTTAAACAATTACAACTACAACGATTTGTTTGGAGTAAATTTTGGTATGGATAAAAAGTCACGTATACAAACCTTTGAAAGCGGATCAACCCACGGCATGGCACTCATTGGTGTGAACGTATTGCCCGACGGCACCATTGATAAATGGAAATTAGAAAATAGCTGGGGTGCCGATAAAGGCGACAAAGGCTATCTCACCATGACCGATGCCTGGTTCGACGAATACATGTTCCGTTTGATTATCAACAAAAAATACATCGACGCCAAAGTGCTGGATATATTAAATCAAAAACCCATCATGCTTCCCCCATGGGATCCCATGTTTATGCCCGAACTTTAGTCGAGGCTAGGTAAAACCATGGAATGGTTGTCGCGATCATATTGGGACGAACAGTATAAACTTCCCAAAACAGGGTGGGATATTGGCTACGCCTCCCCTCCCCTTTGCGGCTATTTCGACCAACTTAAGGATAAAAATATCCGGATATTGGTGCCGGGCGCAGGCAGTGGTTGGGAAGTTGAATATCTATATAGGGAGGGTTTTTCCAACGTGTTTTTCCTCGACTTTTCCGTGGAGAGCCTGACTAAATTCAAATTACGTTGTCCCGAATTTCCTGAGAAGCAAATCATATTTGGTGATTTCTTCCATCATGATGGTACCTACGATTTGATTGTGGAACACACCTTTATGAGCTCCATCGAGCCCAATCGCAGGGCAGATTATGTGGACAAAATGCGTGATCTATTGCATCCCGGAGGTAAGTTGGTTGGCTTGTTATTTAATCACGAATTCGACTGGAACCGGCCACCCTTTGGAGGTACTGAGGAGCAATATCGCCAATTGTTTGAAGAAAAATTCAGCATAAAGCATCTGAGTCTGGCTACCAATTCTATCAAACCCCGGAGAAACAGGGAATTATTTGTGCTGCTGCAAAAATCCGGGGGAGCCTCTGAAAACTTTTTTTAACACAAATGCCCACAAAGCAAAAAACTTTTTATCTTAGCTTTCTGTCAAAATACTTTTTAACTAACTAATTAATCTTATGAACCTACGCAACATTCAAACTATTGGAACTGTTATCAAGAAAGAGAAACTGGCCTCAGTGGAAAGTGCAACAAACAGTCAGGCTTTAATTCTTGAAAACCTGCAACCCTTTCCAGGATATCACGGAACCACCATACCCGACCAGCTTGATCCGGACTCGCTCTTTGCCGTTACCAGCATCATGCACAACGACGAACGCATTCTCAGAGCCATTCAGTCTGTGAAAAAACAATACCCAACAAACTTTAATGCCACCCCCGGAACCATTTCGTTGCAAAACAAACCGGTGAATGTCATTCGATTCAAATCTGTTTCGTATCAGGCCATTGCCGAAATTATTGAACACTTTAAGGAAACCGGCATCGATTTTCTTAAAGTTAAAAAAACAGCACCTTACGAAAGCATTATCCGCATCCGGAAACATTTCAAGATGCAGGAAATTTCGGAACATGTATTCAGAGATTTAGACAGTCCCGAAACCTATTATATCGAATTGCCTGTTCAAATGAGATGGAATACCTTTGAAAAAGTGACCATGAGCCTGAAGTACAATATTAAAAATCACAACTTTGATGCTGCCCAAACCAATGTATTTACCGAAGATGGCATCATGGACATGGTGCGAATTTATGATATGAATTGTAACCCTGAAAAGCTTCAGTTTATTCGCGAAAAATACCTGGAAGCCATTCAATAGCCATTAATAACAAATGATTTTTCGTGAATCCCTAAGTACTATTCAAAACTACCTGGACAGCGTGTTGCAAGCAGGTGGTTTGTCGCAAGACTCTTCAGAAATAATTATCCAAACACTGGCCTATATTGTACTGGCATTCATTGCCTATGGCTTGTACAGGATAACGGTAGTTTTGATGAAGGCCATTATATTTCCTATCATTAACCGAAGCAAGAACCGACTGGACGATTTGCTCGTTCAGAATAAATTCTTCAAAAAGCTGGCTTTTTTAGTTCCCGCTTTGTGGATTTATTACGCGGTAAAGGATCCAGTTTTTAGCTTTCCGGAAACCTCAGAAGCCATCCAAACACTTACCGCAGTCTTTTTTTATGTGGTAACTATTTTGGTGATAGACAGTGTGTTAAGCACCATTAACGACTACTACAACCGCTATTCTTTTGCCAAGGAGCATCCCATTGCCGGCCCCATTCAAGTTTTAAAAATACTCACCTATCTGGTGGGGATTTTAGGAATAATCGGGTATTTGTTCGACAAAGACCTGAGTACATTGTTCCTGAGTTTGGGTACCATTTCGGCAGTCTTGATGTTAATTTTCAAAGACCCCATTCTTGGTTTTGCGGGAGGTTTACAGTTGACTTTCAACAAAATGGTGCGTATCGGCGACTGGATTACCATGAATAAATTTGGTGCGGATGGAACGGTAATCGAAATTAACCTCACTACTGTAAAGGTGCAGAATTTCGACAAAACCATCGTTACCATCCCCACCTATAGCATGGTCAGCGACAGTTTCCAAAACTGGCGGGGCATGGAAGAGTCGGGTGGACGCCGAATAAAGCGATCCATTAATATCGACATGGATACAGTAAAATTCTGTACCCCAGAAATGCTTGAACGTTTTCGTAAAATTCAAATCATCACCGACTACATCGACAATCGGGAGAAAGAAATTGAAGCTTACAATGAAGCTCGTAAAATAGATCCTTCTGTAAAAGTAAACGGCAGAAGACAAACAAATTTGGGCGTTTTTCAGGCCTATCTGAAGGCTTATTTACACAATCGACCCGATATAAATTCCGACATGACCTTTATTGTAAGACAGTTACAGCCTAACGAAAAGGGAATTCCCATTGAATTATACGTGTTTGCCACCACCACCGAATGGGTGGCTTACGAAGAAATTCAAGTATCAATTTTTGATCATATTCTGGCTGTTATTCCCGAATTTGAATTGCGTGTATTTCAGTATCCGTCGAGCAATAGTCACTTCTCGTTGCCATTGCCCCAAGTGTGAGCCTTGCCGGGCTTTAACCACTAATATCTAAGCCATGAAGAAAGGAAAAAAGTACTTAAATAAAAACGGTAAACTTAAAAAGTCCTGCTACGAGAAAGAATATGCCAAACTTTCGATAGAACTGGTAAAACTTCAGGAATGGATAAAGGCTAAGGGACTTAAGGTAGTGGTGATTTTTGAGGGACGAGATGCAGCAGGGAAAGGGGGCGTAATCAAACGAATTACAGAACCCATGAATCCTCGTATTTGTAAGGTAGTAGCACTAGGCACGCCCACGGAAAAAGAAAAAACCCAATGGTATTTTCAACGATATGTGGCTCATTTGCCGGCTGCAGGCGAAATGGTACTTTTCGACCGATCGTGGTACAATCGTGGAGGGGTGGAACACGTTATGGATTTTTGTACCAAAGAAGAGTATTGGGAGTTTCTGCGATCGTGCCCCAACTTTGAACAAATGCTTATCCGATCGGGAATTATCCTGATAAAATACTGGTTTTCAGTTAGTGTGGAAGAACAGGAAAAACGATTCCAGGCGCGTCTGGAGGATCCCACCAAGCGATGGAAACTCAGCCCGATGGACATAAAATCAAGGGAGTTGTGGGTGGAGTACTCCAAGGCTAAGGACACCATGTTCGACTATACAGACACAAAAATATCACCTTGGTTTGATGTGCCTGCCGACGATAAGAAAAAAGCGCGACTGAATACCATTCACCACCTGCTGAGCAAAATCCCTTACCACGAAATTCCCCACGAAGACATCGAACTAAAACCAAGGCGGTCTGAAGAAGATTACGTCAGACCGCCCATTGAGGAACAACACTTTATTAAAGATCACTACAGTTAGTTCACAGAACCCTCCGCCAACTTCACACTGATTCCTTTAATGGTTTGCCAACCCTCGGCATCCGTGAGCCGGATCATAAAATGATAGTCGCCGGGATCCACCCCTGCCGGAATGGTGATGGACCTATCAGCTGAATAATCCTGCAAACCTTCCGGAATGGGATATTCCTGAATAAACAGGAATGGATTCACCGGTGTTTTGTCGGGATCGAATGTACATTCCGCCACATCTGTGCTGTGGGTGTGGTGATCGAAGTTGTTGTGAATCTCCAGACTATACGATCCCAATTGGTTGTTATCGTGAAGCAACGCTTTAAAACTAAAGGTTTGCCCAATCCACAGGGTATCGCAATTGAGCGGAAAAGCTCCTGCCTCCTCCATGTTGATTTCCGGATAGGTTTGATCGGTTTCCGTTTTGCTGCATGAGAGCAGACCAATGGCTAATAGAAAAATCGGTAACAAAAATAATTTTTTCATGGTTTATAATTCAATGTGAAACGAATAATGCGAAGAGTAAGTGGTATGTCCACCAAAAGCATCCACCGCTTTGATTACCAGATAGTATTCGCCGGATTGCCAGGCCAAATCGCCGGTAATTTCCTTGGGAGGAATATTGTTGTCGAAATCGGCACCAACGGTAATACTCGCGGTTAGTTGATATTCATCCGGATCTACAAATTCATGGAAATGCAACACGGTGATGGTGTTGTCTCCCGTAATCAGGGAGTCGGCAAGTTGCTGTTCGGTCCTGACTAACGCCACATAGGTTCCGCCCAGTGCGATGTTGTCGGTGAGTAAGGCACTAATGGAAATCACCTCCCCCGAATGGAACACCTGGGTATTTTCGGGATGTTGCGTAACCTCCACCACAGGACTTTCAGTGTCGTTGGGCACTTCCAATTGCAAATCTGCTTCCATGTCGGTTTGATTTCCTTCCATATCGGTGACAACAAAATGGAGGTGATAGGCGCCCACATATACTTCTGAAGATATAGGTATATGTTCATGAAACAGCGTGTTTTTCTTACCTGAGAATTGGGTATAAATCGAATCAACTTCCCATGGAATAATTCCCGAAGGAACCAGGGAGGCGTCTTCCACATGAATGCGGACTTCAACGGTTTCTATGTTATTTTGTGCCACAATATCAGCCTCCAGGTGCAAATCGGCACCCACATAGGCAATGTGTGAATTGCTGAGTCCCACCTCAAAATTGGAAATCACAGGTGGGTTGTTATCCTCTTTTTTACAAGCAGTTGCAAGCATCATTACCGATACTCCGAGAAGCACAACTACCCGCATATATTTAATCGTATTTTTCATTTTTATATGTTTTTGTGAAATTGGTTAAAAAACTGACTAGATTTTTCCCTGAAAAGGATTCAAACAGCTATTTTGGGCGGACCTCTCGTTTCCGGTTGGTGACTTGGCTTATGGTATTTTGGATTGGTTTGTCCATCTGTAATCAACACCAAATGATTCCATCCGGGTTTTTGAAATTCCTGAGATGTTTCCTTCACATAGCTAAACAACAAAAAGTCATGAACCAAGCAATGTACAGGTGTAAAATCAACGGAAACTTCCGCAGTCCAGCTTTGGTAATGGTGGTGGATGGCCACAAAATGCAAAGGCTTGAGCAGCGAAGGACTTAGAAACAATATCGCCAACAATAAGGTAACCAAACGGGCAGAGGCAACTGTAGTTCTATTCATGACCTAAAATACTAAATGGCACACTGACGTTAACGATAAAATTGATTCCGGGTTCGGGTACACCGATAATCCGGTAATAACTTGTGTGGTTGAGGTATTTGGTATTGAGCAGATTACGTACCTGCAAATTGACCTCCACCCATTGCTTGTTCCATTTGATGGCCGTACCCGCCGACAGATTTATCGCCTGATGACCGGGTGTGGTAAGTTCAGGAGGAACGATTCTGTTTTGGGCAGCAGTCACCACATAATCAATGGAAAAGTAATTGTTTTTCAAGCCCTTGAAGGCATGTGGCAACCAGGTTACATTGAACAAAAAACGTGCGGGAGGCGAAAACGGCAGCGTGAAATTCTTTTTGGCACCCGAGAGCTGCACCGAATAAACGTATTCTGCAATCACACCGGCCTTCATCCAATGAAACGGGTGCATATGCCAATGCAACTCACCGCCGTATCTGAACACCTCACTTTCGGTGTATTGATACACCTGATTGCCGGCGCCATAAAGATAATCATGAAAAGGCGTGGGATTGAGGTAGATATAGTTGGGGAAATAATTGACAAACGGACTAACTTGAACAGCCCAATGGGGGAAGGTGAGTTCGGCACTCACGTCCAGTTGGTACGACACTTCGGGATGTAGCGTGGAGTCGCCTTGTTCAAAACTAAAGTGGTGGTAATTCACCCCATTGGCCGAGAGTTCCTGTGCGGTTGGCATTCGGAAACTTTTCCCCGCGTTGGCTTTCACCGAAAGGAGGGCTCCATTGTAGTTGGCTCCCACTGCCCAGCTGGTGCTGTTAAAAGTACGCTGAAGGTCGGCGGCACGTTGCAAATACACCCAAACGGTATCCTGCCCATGAACTACCGGTGACGGAAACCAGTCGTCGTAAGCTTTGGTATTCAGGTTTCCCAGATCGAACCGGATGCCACCATTGAGAATCCATTGTTCGTTGAGTGTGATTTTATCCAACAGAAAAACTCCTGCGGTCAACTGCTCAAAAGCCGGAATGATAAAACTCCAACCGGCGATGGCATTGTGCTGGTATTCGGTTGAAAATCCGGTGGTAAGGGTGTGTTTACCTTTGGTCATCACCAACTTTCCCTTGGCCGAGAGGGTATTTTTGTTGAATTGCCGTTCGAGGTTTTCCGGCATCCCCAACGAATCAGGAAAAACAGGTGGCATATATCCATGACTTACATAATCGCTCCACTCCTGCCTGAAATTGTTTTGATATCCCCATTCCAACTCCCACCTGTTTTTTCCAAAATAAAACGAAGTGCGGTTAATCAATTTCAGGTGAGTGACTTCCTGAAAAGGATGCATCACATCACGGTCGTTGGCATCATAAACGGAATCGACCACTTGTAGGGGCTCGAGGCCGTGTGCATTGGCAAAAAAGCCGGATTTGCTGTAAACCTGACTCATGTACATGGTGGAATTCCAATTATTTTGAATGATTCCCAAATTCAAATGCACATTGGCCTCACGACCGGCTGTATTTCGCAGCTGGTGGTTGTGGAGGTGAACGGGATAGTTATATACATCCACCACATCCGTTGGTACCCGGAAGTCGGCATAGTTGACATAGGTTCCTCTGGCATCAAAATACAAGTGATTGTTCCGTCCGGTAAGGTTTACCGAGGCCCCTCCCATTTTGTTATTTGTTTTTCCGGTGAGGTTGACCACCCCACCCAGGGTATGCTTTTCGGGCACATGCATTTGTCTGATATCCACCACGCCTCCGATGGCATCGGAGCCAAACATCAACGAGGCCGGTCCTTTGATGACCTCAATGCGATCGGTGGCAAACTGATCTATTTCCAATCCATGATCGGCACCCCATTGCTGCCCCTGGTGGACGATACCATTCTCGGCCACCAGCACACGATTAAAACTCAACCCCCGGATGACGGGTTTGGATTGTCCGGCACCAATGTCGATACTTCCCACTCCCGGCAACCTTTCCAATGATTGCATCAGGCTGCCGCCCAGATTTTGTTTGATGTAGCTTTCGCCCACCACTTCCGAGTTGTAGGATGATTCTTTCTTTTGCTGCAAAGCAAAATTATCCTGAATCACCACCTCATCCAGCAGGTCGGCCTGATGGCTCAATTCGATGGTAATGTGTTGCGATGTACCGGGAAGTTCAATGGTGCGCTCGTCGGTTTTAAAACCAATATACGACACCACAAGGGTGTATTTTCCGGCAGGAATCCGCTCAAAGCGAAAAGTCCCGTCCAAATCGGTGGTGGTATTATAACCGCCCGGCGACAACTGCACCACAGCTCCGGGCAACGGGCTGTGTTGCTCATCAATCACGGTTCCTTGTAAGGCCGCAGCCTGACCAAATACTGGCGCAGCCATAAAGAGCCACGGCAATAAAATTACTAAATATTTCATTTACAAAAAGTTGAGATAATATACTGAAGGAGAATATCAGCTCACTCCCGGAGGAGCTCTCAACGATTTGTGGGTTTTGGGTTGTGTGTGAAAAAACTCGTGCCGAAATCCAAAGTCGATCAAACACCATTGCACGGCCGGTTGGTCGGGCGAATACAAATCGGGTTGGTCACCAGTGGCCATTTCATAATCGCAAATGGCGCATGAATCAAAGGTATTGGAGAAATGAGAGTTGGCGCAAGTGTCGGGCGGATGGTGTTCATCCAGGTGATGCTCAAAATAATGCAGCGATTGGTAAACCAGCGGAAAACTGAAAATTACCCCAAGTAAAAACGCTATTCTTTTTGAACCTTTCATTTCGCGGCAAAAGTAAGAAAAAGATGAAGTCCGGCGAAAGTTATTTAGAAATATTCTTAGTAGTGGTGTACGAGATGATATTTGTATTTCACCTGCCCATAGTAAGCCTTAGACTATTCCGAAAAGTATTGAAACAAATTTTTCAACACTGATACCCACAGAGTTCACCGCAGAGTTTCGCAGAGTTTTTTACTGAGGTTACACAAAGACGTGTTTATCTAGAATATGTATCTTTTGTGCCAAGTGATTGATTTGTAGTCGAAGCGTTTTTAACAACTCATTTATTGAAGACCTCCACAATATAAATCATTAAAACTTGCAAACTTTGCAAGTTTTAATGATTTATGTATTAGCTCTATCTCTTCCCTACTTGCAGAGTTGGAGAAAACCCGGTGGTCCGAAGGCATCGCTCACTCAATAACCCTCCCCAAAAGATAAAAAAAGGAATTTTCAACTATTTCAACTGCCCTTTAAAAATATAGTTCAATCGGGTGATGGTTTTTTCAATGGCACCGGGATCGAGGTTGTTGCCAAAAACCTTGAGCGTGTTGTTCTGGATGTCGGCCTCGGCAAGCTCAACATTTTCAATGGATGAAACTCCGTTTTCAACCGTAGATTTGCAATGGTTACAAGTCATGCCTTCCACCGAAAAAACCATATAAGGAAGGTTGTTGATATTTGTATCTGGATTCATGGTTGTTTTTTTATGTGAGATAAATTTCTTTAAAAAGCTATACAACAACAAGCCTGTCAGCACCATAGCTGATCCATAGGAGAGCCAAAGAGGAAGTAACTCGTGTTGATGTTGTCCCATCTGCATGACAGGAGCAAACCAACTAACAGGCAGTAAATAATCGATGAGCAAACCGAAAGCCATGGAACCCAGCACAAGGGTTGACACATAGACCACCAGTGTTTTCCGTCCCAACGTGTTGCCAATCACCGTCATGGTGGCAGCATTGGTAGCAGGTCCGGCCATCAGGAAAACCAGCATGGCTCCGGGTGAGAGCCCTTTCATGAGCAACACGGCAGCAATGGGCACCGAGGCGGTGGCACACACGTACAACGGAATGGATACCGCCAGAATGAGCAACATGCCCAGGATGCCGTTGAGGGCAAAATCATTGAAAAACTGATCGGGGATGAGCACCGTAATGAGGGCCGCAATCAGCAAACCGATCACCAGCCATTTGGCGATGTCGCCTACCATTTCAACAAAAGCATAATGAAACAGGCCGTACCAACTGAATTTTTTCTGCATCCGTGTAACATCCTCGGTTTTGGGCTCCTGAAGGGGCAAGTCCTTTTCGATCTTGTTAGTCAACACACCTCCTAGTATCCCGGTAACAAAAGCAGCAACAGGGCGTATGAGGGCAAAGGGCAAACCCAGCATGGAGTAGGTGACCAAAAGCGAATCCACACCCGTTTGAGGCGTAGAAATTAAAAACGAAACCGAGGCTCCTTTGGAAGCGCCGTTTTTGTGCAACGAGATGCCGGCAGGCAATACACCGCAGGAACACAAAGGCAAGGGTATCCCCAGCAAACTGGCGTTGGTTACTGACCTGAGGTTGCTTTTTCCCAGGTAGCGAGTCAACAGGTTGGGTGGCAACGCCACCTTAAGCAATCCGGATACCAAAAAACCAAACATGAGGTACGGCGCCATGTCGGCAGTAAGTTGAAGCAGTGCCCAGAAATATTTGGTGATAAAATCCATCATTTTACCCTTCTGTTTTGGCAAAAGTAACCAATGGACAAGCCGAAAAGTGGGAATTTCGCTTTTTTAAGTGTTTTTTAACACGTCCACCTCACTCAGATAGGTTCGTCTGACCGATTCAGCATCGATGCCCTGGTCGGCGGCCAGCACGATAGCTTGGGCGTGGGGATGTTGCTTGCAATATTGCAAGTGACTGTTCCAGATGTGCTCCACGTACCAGGCAGGTTCTTTTCCCCAGCGGACGTCCTTGTTTTTACGTTCCAAAAAGGTTTCCTTCTTCAGGGTGAGAAAAAATTGAATATCCATGAGTTGGTTGAGTTCAGCATCATGGAAAGCAAAAATACCTTCGAGAATCACATGGTCGTGCAAGGCAATTTGCCGTAAGGCCTCTTTTCTGTAACGATCAAAATCGATGGATTGAGGAATTTCCCAATCGGTATGCCCATTTATTTTGGGAATTTGTATGGTGGGGAAAGCGAAATCGTCCTGACAGAGACTGACAACATCCAAACCTGCGAAGGCTTTCCTGAGGTTCCTTGCCAGGGTTGACTTTCCCGCATTGCTTACCCCTCCTATTCCAATGATCATGTGGTAGTTTTAAAATTCGGGCAAAAATAGGGATTAATCTTCTAAAATGAGTTTTTTTAAATGATGGTTTAAAAGCTGTACTTCATTCAACAATGGAAGGACGGTTTCCCTATCAAAATCAATAAAATCGGCATAGTCTGTTTCCTGCCTCCAGTCAAATAAGTGAGAAAATAGTTTTCCTTGGTTCTGACTCATCAAATCGGTTTTTACGAATCTCAGAAACAATTGACTTTTAACGCCATTATGGGTTTCAGCTTTAATATCGTACCTATAGAGCAAAGCACTTGCCAAATAATATCATGAATAATACAGCCTGTTCACACAAGAATTCCAGCGATTGTTTTCAGCTAATAATTGAGCATCTCTGAATATCTCATCGGACTTCTCCACCCGATAATTGATATAATCTTGACGTGTTCCTTTCATTTCAACACAACACCTTCTTTGGTAACATTTTCATAAAACGGTGTTTGGAAAAATCTGGTTTCCCAATCTTTTTTGGAAAACACGAAAGTTGATATAGGCTCACCTGTTTCCAGTTCAACATCAAAAAGCTCTTCACGATATTCCATTTCCATTTTTCGACTTACTTCCGAATTTTTTAATAGTATTAGCACGTCCCAATCCGAATGTTTATTTGCCTCACCACGCGCATGAGAACCAAACAAAATCACCTCTGCATGAGGGTTTTTGCCTAAAATACGCTTTTTAATGAGCCGGGTAATATGTGTTTCCTTTTCGGTCATGAGCAAATATAAACTTTTTCTTTTTACCTACCTGAAAAATAAGCACCTATCGTTTCTCCTGCCCCGGAACAAACTGATAAGCCCCATCATCGGGATGATTCAGTCGGACATTGCCCAAGATATCCAAGGGTACGTCCACAGCAATGGCCGGATCGCCTATGCCAATGGCAGGCGATAGGGTGTCGAGACGGTAATCGTTGGTGCGGTAATCCTTAAACAAAGGATCTTCGTTGCGCAAAATGGCTTCAAAATTGTCGGGATTTTCCATCTTGAGTCCGGTTTTCACCAAACAATGGTTGAGAAAATAGAGGGAGTCGGCTCCTCCATTCAGGTCGGTTAAAAATTCCTCTTCGTTGGCTCCGTAAATAATGCTGTTGGCCAGATTGAACTGGATGGGGACGGGTAGCGGATTGTCCAAACTATCGAGGAAGTAGTTGTTGATGAGAACAGCGGGTGTATTCCGGGCCGAATGATACCAGTAGTTGGCAAAGGTGCTTTGTTTGAAATCAAAATAGCCGCCTCCCACCACTGCCAGACAATATCCGCCACAATTGGCCACCACGGTGTTTTCGGCGATGATGTTGTATTGACGCGAGAAAATTCCGTAGCCGTTCATGTTTTGGATGATGACATTTTCGAGACTGACAATATTTTCGGCATACCGCAAAAATGATTCAGTTTGCAAGCCAATGAACCCGTTTTTAATCAAGGCATTTTTAATAACATGGTTGGTTCCCGGACGACTTTCCATTAACCAAATACGGTCCCACTGCCCGGGGACATCGTCGTAGGCAGATTCCAATCTGTCGCCCTGAAAAGTGACCGGATTGGTTTGCGTTCCCAACACCTGCAGCTGTCCATCCGAATAAGCCCAAAGTCCTCCCCCATCGTGGAAATAAATGCGCGCACCCTCATCGATAATCAGCGACCCATAGGAATTGATGACGGCATAACCATAGATCACATAAGGCCGGTCGGCAGTCCAATGCACTTCCTCCAGACTGTCGGCCACCACTTTGTACTTGGGAAAACCCGTCGTGTACGTATCGGCAACAATATAATGTGCATCCTGCCCCCAGGCAACCAACTTCACCTGCTGGTTGTTGCCATTGGTTGAAAACAACAATTCGTCCTCCACCACATAGGGATTGTTGACATCCGATGGGTCGATGGTCACACGCACAAACATGTAAAGGCTATCTTTTCCATTGATCACGATATCCGAGAAAGCGGCACCTGCCTCGCCATCCAGGTTGATGCGGTAAGGAGAAAGATTTCCTCCCGCCAGGGAAATATTACTGATATTCAACTTGTTATCGGAGGTGTTATAAATCATCAACCTTTTGGTAACGCTGCCAATGGAAGTAAACACGGTATCAAAAATGACCGAATCGGTTGAAAAACCCAGTTTTAGCGAACCATCGGTGCTAATCACATCGTCCTTTTTACAGGAAACGAGAATGAGGAAAAGTCCCACAGAAAGGACAATTATGGAGGTGCGAATTATTCGAAATAGCTTCATATTTTTCTAATCAAAGGGGCGACAAAGATAGCTCATAATCAACAAACCGACGCTTTGGTTGGGAGTCGGGATTTGTTTGGTCATCCAAACCGTGCCCATTATGTTAACAGATACGCAAATTCGGCATTATTATTGTATTTTTGAGCCATCCAATTCAAATACAAAAACACATGAAAACCTCCATAAGCTCCACGATTGTCGTTTTTCTGATGTTGATGACGGCTCTGAGCGCCAATGCTCAATACATGAATTTAGGTAACGTAAGCCAAAGCGAAAGCGAAGCAAAACCCCAACGTTGGTTCGCCGGTGGCATGATTGGTGGTAGCTTTTCGAGCTATGGCGGCAGTTTTGAAATTGCCCCGCTGGTGGGCTACAAAGTAACGCCCAAGCTGGCCGTTGGCACCAGGGTTACCTACATCTACAGCAGTTATAAGTATTACGGAACCCGGTTTAATTTGAACGACTACGGCGCCAGCCTCTTTGCCCGATATCAGTTTATCAAGTCTTTTTTTGGACAGGTGGAATACGAAGCACTCAACCTGGAGATTCCAAACAATGCACTAACGGGAGAGAGCGACCGGCTTTGGCTCAATAGCCTGTTTGTGGGCGGAGGATTGCTTCAGCCCATTGGTGGCCGTGGGTTTACTTCCATAGCGGTGTTGTTCAATGTACTCGAAAACGAGAATTCCTCCTATGTGTATACCAATCCCATTATCCGTATTGGGTTTGGGGTGGGGTTTTAAGCATCCACTTTTTTTTAATAGGCTTGCAGTATTTATGTTTTGATCAGTATATAATTTCTGGAGCTTACTCCGAAAAGGATAGAAACAAATTTTTTAACACAGAGTTCCACAGAGTTTACCACAGAGTTTACCACAGAGTTTTTTTTGAGGTTATACAAAGCCCTACTTATCAATAACATGTATCTTTTGTACCAAGTGGTTAATTTGAAGTTGAAGCGTTATTAAAAACTTTCTAATAAATGAACGACTTCTCGGAGCGGACTGATTTCTGTTGAATTAGTCATCGGAAATTAATATCTTTATGCCTCTTTCAGCATATTTTATCTTCCCAAAGCATCCTGAATGACATTAAAGATTTTGCAATCGCTCATGCTATACCCCTCCTATCCCGATGAATCGGGACCCCCAAGGGGAGGACTTGGGGGTTTACCTTGAAATAATGACTTTTTCAACAGGCAGTTCCCTCCCCTTGGGGGAGGGCTGGGGTGGGGTTTCAAAAGGCAGGTCTGTCGACTCCAAAATCTTTAGGATGAACCCCTCCTAACTCATCAGGAAAAACCCCTCCTATCCCAATGAATCGGGACCCCCAGGGGGAGGACTTGGGGGTTTTCTTTGAGTTTCTAACATCATCAACAGGCAGCTCCCTCCCCTTGGGGGAGGGCTGGGGTGGGGTTTAAAAGGCAGGTCTGTCGACTCCAAAATCTTTAGGATGAACCCCTCCTAACTCATCAGGAAAAACCCCTCCTATCCCGATGAATCGGGACCCCCAAGGGGAGGACTTGAGGGTTTTCTTTGATTTACTTACATCATCAACAGGCAGCTACCTCCCCTTGGGGGAGGGCTGGGGTGGGGTTTCAAAGGCAGGTTTGTCGACTCCAAAATCTTTAGGATGAACCCCACCTAAATCCTCCCCCAAGGGGAGGACTTGGGGGTTTTCTTTGAGTTTCTAACATCATCAACAGGCAGCTCCCTCCCCTTGGGGGAGGGCTAGGGTGGGGTTTCAAAAGCAGGTTTGTCGACTCCTAAATCTTTAGGGTGCACCCCTCCTATCCCGATGAATCGGGACCCCCAAGGGGAGGACTTGGGGGTTTTCTTTGAGTTTCTAACATCATCAACAGGCAGCTCCCTCCCCTTGGGGGAGGGCTGGGGTGGGGTTTCAAAAGCAGGTTTGTCGACTCCTAAATCTTTAGGGTGCACCCCTCCTATCCCGATGAATCGGGACCCCCAAGGGGAGGACTTGAGGGTTTTCTTTGATTTACTTACATCATCAACAGGCAGCTACCTCCCCTTGGGGGAGGGCTGGGGTGGGGTTTCAAAGGCAGGTTTGTCGACTCCTAAATCTTTAGGGTGCACCCCTCCTATCCCGATGAATCGGGACCCCCAAGGGGAGGACTTGGGGGTTTTCTTTGAGTTTCTAACATCATCAACAGGCAGTTCCCTCCCCTTGGGGGAGGGCTGGGGTGGGGTTTCAAAAGCAGGTTTGTCGACTCCTAAATCTTTAGGGTGCACCCCTCCTATCCCGATGAATCGGGACCCCCAAGGGGAGGACTTGAGGGTTTTCTTTGAGTTTCTAACATCGTCAACAGGCAGCTCCCTCCCCTTGGGGGAGGGCTGGGGTGGGGTTTCAAAAGCAGGTTATTCTTGAAGTTGGGCCATGGTTTGTTATCACTATCGACCCAACTATATCATTAAACAAGTACTTTTGTCGAAAATACAGGATAGTTCATTATATGGATCAATTCATCAATTATATCAGTATCGCGGGAACTTTTGCTTTTGCCATTTCGGGGGCGCTGACGGCCATGAACAACAAATTCGACCCGTTCGGGGTGTTGATTATTGCCTTCGTTACGGCTGTGGGCGGAGGAACCATGCGCGACATCCTCATCGAAGGAAAACCGGTGTTTTGGCTTTACGAACCCATGTACATCTACTTCATTATCGCGGGAACCGTTTTTGCCATTTTGTTTCGTCGCAAGCTGAATTACCTCCTAAAACCCCTGTTTTTTTTCGACACCATCGGGCTGGCTTTATATACCGTGATTGGCGTGCAAATTGGTATTGAATATCACCTCAACCATGTTAATTGCATTATCCTGGGAACACTTACCGGTGCCTTTGGCGGTGTGATCAGAGATATTCTGGTAAATGAAGTCCCCGTTATTTTTAAGAAGGAAATTTATGCCACTGTAAGCATTGCCGGAGGAATTCTTTATCTGGTACTCGACAAATATATTTCGCACCACCCTTTCATGCAATTTATCCCCATGTTGTTTATCATCGTGCTCAGGTTGTGGATTGTGAAGTACAAAATTGCACTGCCTACTTTGTATAAGGGAGATTAAGTTGGCGGATGGGCTAAGGAACGAGTTGATTTTTCAAATAGGCCCATTATACACGAATTAAGGCCACTGTTTTCAAATCAAAACCATTATGGTCATATTAAAACAATACACTGTACCGTAAGAAATAAACTGTTTTCAAAAAAAATATCAAAAAAAATTTAGGAATTAAAAATTTATTGTATTATTGCAAACTAAATATTACGAATATGTAGTTATGGCTTATTCACTTTCATTTTCGAAATCAATTCTGGTACTGGCTTTTATTTCTGATAAGATAAGGCGGGGCGAAACAGAGTATATCTCCACCAAGGTCATTTCAGAATTACTGAATATACCAAAGCCAACGCTGTCAGTCATTTTCAAGAATTTAATACGGGCAGGGATTTTAGAATCGAAAGAAGGCATTAATGGTGGGGTAAGATTTGCGAAAAATCCTGAGCAAATAACATTGCTTGATATCCTTAAAGCCATTGAAAACCAAAAATCGCTTTTTCAAACAAGTTTCGAGTTAAATGTAAAAAGCAAAAGACCCGACGACCTTAAAAAAGCCGTAACTGACGCGCTGCATAATGTTGAAAATGTGATGAAAACGGCTTTAAGTCAAACTACTTTAAAAGATATCCTGAATACGGGGTAATTTTTTTTGCTCTTATCTAAATATTCTTAATATGTTGTTTATCTATATAAATTTTAGCAACAAGAACAATAGTCACAATTAAAGTAAGAAATATGTCCATCTTTTTAAAAGCAACCCACAGTGGATGGTATCCTGACTTTCTCAACCCGGTTGTAGATTTAGTTTTGTCCAACCCTGAGCACAAACAAATTTTAGATATTGGAACCGGGCCGGGAACTCTCCCACAAATGTTGATAAGCAAAGATTCGGGATTACAGATAACCGGTATCGATATAAGCAGAGCCATGATAGATAAGGCAAGAAAAAGTGTTTCACCTAAAAACATATCCTTCGAATATCAGGAATCGAATAAGCCCCTTACATATGCAAATCAGCAATTTGATGTCGTGACTATTTGTTCGGTTTTGTTTCTGGTTGACGACAGCATCAAATTCATCTTGATAAACGAAGCCTTGCGTGTTTTGAAACCTCGGGGCAGCATCATCATTCTCAATCCATCAGGCAGCAAGCCGATCCTTGCCTCTTTTTTCGAAGTGTGGAATTATCGCTTTTCGATCAACAATTTCACCTACCCCATTTGGAAACTGGCCACAACACGAAGAGCCAGAAAATGGCAGAGACATCGATGGTTGGAAAATTACGCCAATGAAAATAAATTGAACTACAGGAAGTCGTTTACCTTCAATTACAACGCTACGATAGAAATAATTTCAAAATAAATAAACCATTAAAACTAAAAACAATGAACACAAAAATCAAATCTATTTCATTTGCCATACTGGCATTTCTTTGTCTCTCAGTTTCAAAAATTGAAGCGCAAGACTCAAACAAAAATCATGAGAATAAAACCACCTTCTCCATCGAAACAGACCCTTCGACATTTGCTTTTGGCGGGTATGCCTTTCATTTTCGCATCAAGCCAAAAAACTGCAACCACCTGTTAATTGGAGCCGGCACTTATGGCATGAACATGCCTGATTTTTTGATAAATATGAACGCAGACAACAAAGATAAAGGGTGGAATGTGAGAATTAACAGCGCCTATTCACTGTTTGGGGAATATTATTTTAAGGAGGCCAATAAACTTTGGTTTGTTGGTTTACAGGCCGGTGTGCAGAACTACAAAAACACCATCGACAATATTCCAGGCAAGGAGAGCAAATACAGTAATCTGTTGGTCATGCCCTCGGTGGGATACAACTGGCAACCCTTTAGTTTTCCGTTTTATGTAAAACCCTGGTTTGGATTGGGTTATACGAGCAAAATTTCCGGGAATAACGCCATTGATCAATTAACTTATACGATATCGCCACTTACTCCTTTTATCACAGTGCATATTGGATATACATTTGGGAAGTAGCCGATTGTATTCAACACATTGCTATCCACAGCATGATAAAGTATATCTAATTATTATATATGCATATACTTTATCTTCATATCTTTGCGAAATAATCTGCCAACAACAATACTATGTGGTCGCAAAAAGTAACGATTAAAACAAATGCTTCACGAGAACAAATATGGAATTTGTGGGGTGATGTAAGGAACTGGAATAGGTGGGATAATGAAGTGGAATATTCTGAACTAAACGGAAAGTTTGAAGTTGGGACTTATGGAACATTAAAACCTGCAAAAGGACCCAAATCAAAATTTATACTGATTTCGGTTAACAGGTTACAAGGGTTTACCAGTCGTTCGTATTTACCCTTGACCAAGATGGATTTCATTCACCAATTGGAAGAAAAAAACGGGGAATTATTCATTTCTCACACCGTTGAAATAAAAGGAATATTGACATTTCTATTTTCAAGGATAATCGGCAAGAAACTCATAAAGGAATTACCGAAAGCAATGGAAAATTTATCAACTATGGCTGAAAAGAACTGATATGACTCACATCTTCAAGTTTAAAACTCCGGGCGAAAGTAATGGGTTCCTTTTGTGGAGGGTAACTCATTTATGGCAACGAGAAATTAATAAAATACTGAAGCAAAACGAGTTAACACACACTCAGTTTGTAGTTCTGGCAAGTGCGTTTTGGCTTTCAAGCCAAAATAGAATTTTCACTCAAGCAGATATTGCCAATTTTATTGAGATCGACAAGATGATGACATCAAATGTCATCAGGAAACTAATTGAAAAAGAATTGATTAGCCGTAAAGAACATGAAACTGACACGAGAGCCAAAGTAATTAAACTGACAACCAAGGGAATTGAGACACTAAAAAAAACAGTTCCGGAAGTTGAAAATTTTGACATCGCATTTTTTGGTCATTTATCAAATGGCAACGAGTTTAATACCGAATTAATCAGATTGCTGAATAATAACGATGGCTAACAATTGAATAGTTACCTGTGCAAGCCTGGCAATATGCAGGGGATTATGGGAATATCAATAACGTCTGCTGATGGGCACAAAATTTAGAAACTGTCTAAGTTTTTCTTGTTGGTAAAACATATGGGTAGGAAAGGTCATTTCAGCACGATTGTATCGTCCGCCCATGGCGGACGAAATAAATGAAAAAGATTATCCATCTACCCATATTTGGCTCCTAACGGAGCCCTAAAATAAAATTTAGACAGTTTCTTATAAAATTGAAAAAAAAATAAATTTGTTTTTTAGAAAATCGAGAACACTTTTAGAAAAGGATAAAGAATACTATTGCTAACGTGTATAATTTTAAAGGATTACAGAGGTTTTCGAACGCTATCGCACACTTCTGATTTGGTAAGAAAAATGATCAGTTTGAAACCCGTTATCGCTTACGAAATTGAACATTAAACATGATTTAAAAACCAAATGTCCAAAACTAAAAGAGAAAACTAATAACTAATATGACAACGATGAAAAAAACTATTTTACCAATTTTACTTGCCACCAGCTGGATTAGTATTTCCGAATTTGCCAGAAACGAATTTTTACTTAAATCTTATTGGACAGCACATTACCAAGGACTTGGTCTTGTATTCCCTTCAGCACCCATTAATGGCGCTATCTGGGGAGTTTGGTCATTGTGTTTTGCCATCGCCATTTTTATTCTGAATAAAAAGTTCTCAATGCTTCAAACTACCTTTATTGCATGGTTTGTTGGGTTTGTTTTTATGTGGCTTGTTACAGGAAACATGGGCGTATTGCCTTATGGAATTTTACCTTACGCCATTCCGTTAAGCATATTGGAAGCATTTTTAGCAAGTTTCATTATCCACAAATTTTCAGAAGCAAAAAAATGAATCGTTGCATAACAGCTGAAAAAGCAATTACAGCCTATGGCGGTGCGGAACTCTGGAAAAATCATAAGTTTATCGAAGCCAAAGTATCTGTAAAAGGACTTGCATTTACATTAAAGCGAAGACCATTTTTTAAACACGCAAAAATTAAAATGGAAATAGCCAGACCTTTTTCCAAAATTACACCCATTGGAAAAGACAGCAGTGTTTCTGGAATCCTTGACGGAAATGATGTAAGACTGGAAAGCCCAAACGGAAATATCATTTCTGAAAAAAAAAGGCGAGAGACTATTTTCCTTACGGACGCAGACTTTTTTATTGGGACGACTTGGATATGGCTTATTTTGCCAATTACGCGTTTTGGAATTATTTTACACTACCCCACCTGTTGATGAACAATAATATAGAGTGGACCGAAAAATCTGAAGGTTTTCTTAAAGCAGTATTCCCTGACAATTTTCCTACACATAATAAAGTTCACCCAAGTTGCAGCCAAATCATCAAAAACCAAGAAAAAACAGCCTAAAATGAGATATTTTAGGGTGGAAATGGGGGTATTTAGCCCAGTTTGTTTTGTAATAGGTTGATAATCAATGTTTGATTTTTTGAATTCTCATTTGTAGTACACAAGGGGGTATTGATTTTCAAATAATTACATGCTTACTTTGCATTTATGTATTTCAAAGTATCCATGCGTACCAATCCTAAGACAGACCGTTATTCGGGCTATTACCGATTAGTGGAAAGCTACCGTAATACTAATGATAGGGTATGCCACCGGACGATTTTGAATGCCGGTTATCTTGATGAATTATCCACCGACCAATTAAATCTTATCCAGAAAATACTTACACAAAAAGTTTCCCATCCTGAAACACCATTATTCGAGCTTCCCTTCACAGATGATGCAACGGTGATCCGGTATGTGGATGAATTTTACAACCGAATGGTTGCCGAGAAACGTATTGATGTCTTGTTGGAAAGACAGCAAAAGAAAGCGCCTAAAGACGGCAAAGACCTACAAACCATAGACATCAACAGTATCAAAAACAAAGACGTCCGGGAAGTTGGTGCCGAATGGTTGTCCTATCAGGCCATGAGTCAATTACAAATTGCCCCCTTTTTGGAAGGTCAGGGCTGGAGTCAGGATGAGATAAAACTGGCTCAAAGCCATATCATCAGTCGTGCCATATATCCGGCTTCAGAGCTGGAAACTTCCCGTTGGATACAGCAGAACTCCTCAGTATGTGAGGTTACAGGTTATGATATCGAAAAGATTACAAAAGACCGGCTGTACAATATTTCAAAAAAACTGTATTCAGAGAAACAAGCATTGGAACAACATCTGTCTGTTCGTACCAACGAGTTGTTCGATATTCAGGATAAGATCATGCTTTACGACCTTACCAACACCTATTTTGAAGGCCGCAAACAAGGAAGTAAATTGGCCAAATATGGACGGAGCAAAGAAAAACGCAACGATGCAAAAATAGTTGTGTTGGCCTTGGTAGTCAATCCGGAAGGCTTTATCAAATACTCTTCCATTTTA
This sequence comes from Bacteroidales bacterium, assembly GCA_963676875.1. Classification (GTDB taxonomy): domain Bacteria; phylum Bacteroidota; class Bacteroidia; order Bacteroidales; family F082; genus UBA6244. The sequence continues at coordinate 3,224,289 of OY781436.1, read as the reverse complement.
GAAGGAAACATTGCTGATTCTAAAACGCTGGAAGGGATGATTAACGAACTTCGGATTAAAACATCTTCTTCTACAAAAAAAGCGCTTGTAGTAATTGATGCCGGTATTGCCACCGATGCCAATCTGAAAATGATCAAAGACAAGGGCTATGATTATTTGTGTGTCAGTCGTTCGAGTTTAAAAAACTATAACATTGAGGCCGGTGCAACAACGATTACCATCACAGACAATAAAAAACAAAAAATAGACCTTTGCCGTGTCAAATCAGATCGAAACACAGATTACTACCTCAAAGTAGAGAGCCACTCCAAGGAGTTGAAAGAACGTTCCATGAACGAGCAGTTTCGCTCACGATTTGAATCCGGGTTACAGAAAATAGCCGACAGTTTGACCAAGAAAGGAGGTGTAAAACAGCAAGACAAAGTGCATGAACGTATTGGCAGGTTAAAGCAGAAATACCCTTCCATTCAACGATATTTTGACATCGATATTCAAGTAAAAGAAGATGATCTCCCCAAGAGAAAAAAGAGAGCAAACATTGCGACAGAAGAAAAGAAGAAGATAGTAACATCCATAAAATGGGCTGTTAAAGAAGGTGTTGACATAAATGCCCGAAGTGGCGTGTATTTTCTGCGTACATCATTAGAAGCCAATTCAGAGAATGCGGTATGGCAATTTTACAACACCATCAGAGAAATAGAAGCCACGTTCCGGGTTCTGAAAACAGACCTGGATTTACGCCCCATCTACCATCAAAAAGACGAAAGCACCATGGCTCACCTGCACCTGGGACTGCTGGCATATTGGATCGTAAATACGGTGCGTCACCAATTAAAACAAGAAGGTATTCATAGTGGATGGAAAGAGATCGTTCGTACGATGAATACACAAAAGGCTATCACAACCCTCGCTCAGAACACCCACGACGAAGTCATTATGATCCGCCGCTGCTCAGAGCCAAACCAGCATGTGAGAAAACTTTATGATGCCCTCAAATTTAAATACGCCCCCTTTACAAAGAAAAAATCTGTAGTACACAAATCTGAACTCGAAAATTGCCAATCTACTGATATGCAAATATCTTTGTCAGGTTAGCTGCAAAATGGGTTCAGGAATTTTGCTTTGATACAACCACAGGGTTATTGATTCAACACAATTACACGGCAGAAATTATCAGCAAACTTGCAAAAGCCGCTCATGTAGTGGTTGAACATAAAAAAAGGCAAGACCTAATTTATCCATCCTCAAGATTTGTAACGCCGCGAAGCCGTAAGGGAAAAACATTAAAACGTCCGGTTCTTATTGACATTTCCATTCACAGTTTCAAACTATCTGATGAATAGAAACAAACTGTCGGCACAGACTATCATTTAGCCACAATTTGAAGTAACCAGATTCGTTGAAAAAAAATCAATAAAAGATGAAACTACTCAAATCTCGCTCTATCATAATAACCATTTGCCTATCGGCTGCGTCATGTAGTAAAGATCATAACAATTCAAATCATGTTGAAATTACCGGAACAATACAAAAACAAGGATTCACAACTTATCAATATGAAACACATACCATATCCGGATATGCATTGAGAAGCTGCTCGGTAAACTTAGATGACTTTATCAATCAAAACGTAACTGTTGTCGGGCATCAGATTGATGGATACCCAATTGATTTAGAACCTGATTATATTGAAGTTGAAGAAATCAGTTAAAGTACCCAAATGTAATAAACAGCTGAGAGTCAAATGGCCGTTAATCTACGTCTACCAATACTGATCGGTATGGTCTAGCTTGAAAAGAAAGCACCCCATTCCTTCACTAATACCGATTCTGAATTGAAATGAGCGTTAAGTTCGCTTCAGTCCTGAACCTCTTCAATTCCATATCGGCATTATACATAAACAGAGTAATGCTAACTTCAATTAATAGTTGGCATAAGCTTATTGTTTTAGTCTGAATTATTCAGGCTGAGAAGACTAACTAACATAATTTGCCAATATTGTCTATTTTATAATTACTTTGTATTCGTCATTTTGCAGATTTTTATATGAAAGACCCGAATTTTCTAATGAAATTTAAACAAGCGAAAGACGAAAGAATTCAATAGTGTTCGCCATAAACACCTGTATTTACATCATTTACTTCAATATTTCTCCAAATATGGCAATTCCAATATTCATACAATATATCACATATAGTGACTATTTACAACTAATTAATATATACTATATGCTTGATAATATGTCGTTTAAATGATTTTAATAAAATTAACGTCTAACTTTTGTATTCTTATTATTAGTCATTAATATTTTTTTACATATATTTGCCATCTGATAATTAAACCTCATTTCTAATCATCAACTCTATGTCAGATATTCACTTTACGGAGTGTCCAAAAAAAAATGGAATCACAGCAAGTTACGACAGTAGCTTACCATCTATCGTTGATGATACAGGAGTGATTGTAAACCAACTACGAACTTAAAACTTAAAGAAATGAAAGTATTAAACCTAAAACAGCTATCCATCATTCTGATGATGATGACAGGCATCTCCATCTCGGCTCAAACAGTAGTCGAAGATTTTGAAAACGGTGACTTCTCAAAACTAAACTGGCAATTTGAAGGAACTCCCAATTCATGGCAAATTGAAGAAGTGAGCTTTGGCGATGGAACATATTCTGCTTCTCCCAACGCCATTGCCTTCAACGACTACGTTTATATGACTGTACAACGGTCTTTCACCGAACCGGGACAAATAACTTTTGACATCCAACAAACTGAAGATAACGTTTTTATCTTTGAAATAGAGAATGTAATTTCTATGACTTCACCCGGCTGGATTGCAGGAACTGATTTACGACAGGAAACATATGATGTACCTGCCGGAACATATAAAATACGTTTTGGAAGCTATAACGTAGGTTATTTTGGAGAAGATTTCACCATGCGTGATTCCTTGTTTATTGACAATATTGCTTTCCCCAACCAGCCTTACGAACACTCTGCTGTTGTACAATTAATCCACAATTCTTCGGATGTATTGGCAGGTGTAGTCGACATTTACCTGGGCAATGAATTGATTCTGGACAATTTAGCCTATCGAACTGCCACTCCGTTCATCGATTTTCCTGCCGGGCAAGATGTAGTCATATCCGTAAAAGGCTCCAATAGCACCCCACAAGATGATGCCTTGTGGTCAAATACCTACAACCTTGAAATAGGTGAAAAATACATCCTGATTGCTGAAGGACTGGTTGGTGACTCATCGGGCTACGACCCTTATGTACCCTTTGATATAGCAGTATTTCCACAAGCCAGACAAGCGGCCTCAGACAATTCGAAAGTGGATATCTTGGTGCATCACGGCGCTACCGATGCCCCCATCGTTGATGTAGTAGAAACCGGTGTTGGTGCAGGCTTGCTGGTTGACGACCTTGCATACGGTGGATACGATGGGTATTTGGAAGTTGACGTTAACGATTATCAGCTTGCTGTTCTGGATGAAACCGGCAGCGTAGAAGTGGCCAAATACTATACTCCACTGGCTGGTTTAGAATTGGGAGGAGCTGCCATTACAGTAGTTGCCTCTGGTTTCATGAATCCATCAGTTAATAGTGATGGCGCTCCTTTCAAACTTTTGGTATGCGGTCCCGAAGGTGGCAGCTTGATTGATCTTCCCATTATGTCGGCACTGGACGGTGAAACTGAAGATTTTGAAACCGGTGATTTAAATAAATTCAACTGGAGATTCGAAGGTGACAATATGAATTCATGGCAAATTACAGAATCCGCTAATGGCTCAGGAATGTATGTTGCCACTGCCAAACATGATGCATTTAACGACAACCAAACCATGTATGTTTATGGCGATTTCCAACAAGGTGGTACACTGCAATTGGATATGTGGCAAACAATCGGAGGTTCTGTTACCATCGTTGACGTGGGCGACAGTTCATTTTCGTATCTTGAATTTAACGACACGCCGCAGTGGGAATCCCTTTCGTACAACATTCCCAGTGGTGTTCAGCGCATTGCAATCACCAACTATGTTATTGGCGTTTTTGGTGAAACATGGAGTGGTCAAAACGATTCCGTTCTTATTGACAACATCCGATTTAACGCCAACGCAATGACCCAAACAGCGCGCGTTCAGGTAATTCACAACTCAGCCGATGCTGCGGCAAGTGTAGTTGATGTATGGCTAAACGACCAGCTTTTGTTGGATGACTTCAAATTCCGCACCGCCTCTCCATTTGTGGATGCTCCTGCCGGTGAAGCGTTTACCATTGCCATACAGCCCTCAAACAGCACCGGACCTGAAAATCCCATCTGGTCGCAAAATTATACTTTGGCTGAAGGAGAAACCTACATCCTTGTTGCAGATGGATTGATTTCCAGCGGATATCAACCCTTTCAGCCTTTCGACATTGCCGTTTACCCCGCAGGTCGTGAAGACGCCACAATGGGCGTCAAAACCGACATGGTGATTCATCATGGATCTACAGACGCTCCTGTGATTGACATATACGAAACCGGAGTAGGCGCCGGTGAGCTCATTAACAATCTGGCCTATTCTAATTTTTCGGATTACCTGGAATTAACCACCATGGATTATGTGATTGAGGTAAGAGACGAAACAGGAAACAATACTGTTGCCACATTTGATGTGCCATTGCAAACTTTGGGACTTCAAGGTGCAGCCATTACCGCTGTGGCTTCCGGTTTTCTTAACCCAAGCCAAAATAATGATGGAGCAGGTTTTGAAATATTTGTTGCAGGCTCCGCCGGTGGAGAAATGATTCCTTTACCTGCATCAAACCCTTCAGGATTTTCTGACGTCATTGCGGAAAATGGCTTGAGTGTTTACCCCAATCCAACCACAGACCATCTGAAAGTAAATCTCCAATTGAAACAAGATGAAAATGTTAGTCTTGAGATTTATGATTTGACGGGCAAAGTGGTTAAAAAGGAAAACTTGGGACTAAAACGTACCATCAGTAATTACAACATCAACCTGACAAATCTTACCGAAGGCATGTATGTTTTCAGACTGAATGCAGGCAAAGAAAGTATCACGAAAAAATTAATTCTCACAAAATAAAATTGTTGGATTTCGGTAATCCATACCAATTTGAGTAACTGATAAAGGCGTCATTAGCGAAATCGAACATATCATGCATGCTGCATGAAGAAAGTAAGAGCTCGTTATGATGCCTTTTTCAGTTTAATAAAAGCTCCTCTTCGGTATATACAAATTCGGTTGAATATCAGCAATGGGTATAGTTCATTTAAGCAACCCTACTCAAAACGTTGAGATTGAAGCGACAGGCATGAGTACAAAAAAGTAAAAAAGAACAAATTCGGACGGTAAAACAATGTTGTTATTCATTAATTTGACTTAAATTATTTAGTAAAGGACATGATTCTGTCAAGATAATTGTCAGAACACAGAATTTGATTAAAAATTTTATTGCAATAGAGTAGAATTAACCCTACAGGAACGATGGTGGTGAGTTCGTTTATCCTAGTGACATGAGTGGCCGATGGAGTACTTAAGAATAAACCAATCCACTCTCAACCAATAATGGATATATGGGGTGCCGGAGCACGAATGAACAATATTTATATTTACTACGGTGGAAATGAAAACGGGCTTTCGGTTCGTTTTCTGAAAGATTAATTCATCTCAGCAAAAGGTAAAACCAGCTTTAAACTCGAGTTTTAAACAGCTCATTTAGAGCTGTTTTTTTGACTACGTTGTCCCCAACACGCACATCAATTCTTTAATAATGTTTGGAGTAAGCTATTATACACCTTCTGCCCTGCAAATCAACTACCACGTCAACTTGCAGTTGGAAATTATTTTCGGACTTCATTTTTATTCAACCCTCAGTTTCAGAGAATATTACCCGAGACAATTGGCCATCCATCAGGAAGTATCTGTTGGATTGATTTTTCAACAAGAATGGAAAATGCAAAAATGATCCCCATGAAAAATTACGTCATGAATTAAGTGCTGAAAATTTGCGTAATTTTGAAAAATTATGTGGATTTTGATTACCAAACCTTTCTGATCAAATGCAATGGTCAGCAGCCATTTGAGATTGATTTAACATGAAAAAAACTTTGTCTATCATATTTGTCTTGTTCGCCATGTTGACAAACAATGGGTTTGCTCAGAAAAAGGTGAACTTGGAGGGAATTCTCGTTGGCAATATGGCTCCTGACATTCAACTGCCTGATGTGCATGGGGATACCATCGTGCTTTCTCAGTTGAAAAATCAGGTTGTTCTGGTCAGCTTCGGGGCGTCGTGGTGCGCGCCGTGTCGAAAGAAATCGCCGGAGTTACTTGAAATTTATAATGAATTCAAGGAGGCTGATTTTGAAGATGGAGCGTCGGGGTTTGTCATTCTTTCGGTATCCCTCGACAACAATGAGATGGCCTGGAAAAACAGCATTGAGAAGGATGGTACCGGCGCTTTGATGAATGTGGGAGATATGCAAGGTTGGAAGGGTGAGGCCGCTGTAGCTTATCACATCAGGTCGATTCCATCGAGTGTGCTGGTGAATGGCGAGGGAAAAATCATTGGGATAAACCTCCATTCCAAAGACCTCAGAAAAAAACTGAAACAGATGAAAAAGGGTGGTTGGCTGTGGTTTTAGGATGAGGTTTCGTTAGGTTGCACGGAGGCGCATAGACAAGTGATGGAGGTACGCGGAGGATGCTGGTTGGTATCGTCCGCCCAAGGCGGACGAAACAAACGAAATAACATTTTCTCTACCCACATTTAGCTCATAACGGAGCCTTCATACAAGATCAAACAGGTGCTCAATATCCGAATCGGTTCAGTTTTATTCCAAACCGAAATTCGCACGGTCTTTTAACTCCCTCAGGCTTTGGATGATCAGTTGTTTTTCATCTTCATAATTGGCGGAACTTTTGTAGGTACATCCCAAAGCATCTGCCAAATTGCTGAGTCCGGTTTGCGTGTCAGGATACTCTTGTCCGTTGTAGGTATAAACACAACCGGCTCCTGTGGTACAGCATACCTGAACATTCTTTTCCACACCGCAGTTTAATATCTCGTTCATGTCCTGCTGTTCGCAGCTTTCATCAGATTTGGTTTCGCATCCCGTGTATGCGAGGGAGAATAAAGCAACCATCGCAATGGCGGCCAATGATTTTAATGTTTTCATATCTTCATTTTTTGATTTGACTATACTTTCTCAACTGTTGTCGTACACAAAATTAATCCTTTTTTTCAATTCCATGAGGAATGCAACCGGTTTATTCGGGTTCGGTATCGTAATGGATATTCTTTGGAAAGAATATGAAATCCAGCATCTTCTGCTGAACCCTGATCTTGTTCATCATGGCTTCACGGTCGTCCTTGGTATCGAGTCCTACCTTCGATTTTCCGTTGTTGACGGTATACCTAATTTTTCGGGAACTCTTCTTCAACGACTCGACATCCACCTCATCACCACTTTCATCTTGTTTCTCGTTTCTTTTCTTCGATTTACCAAAGAGAATGTTGGCCATATGGACTTCAAGGTGATACTCACTGTCGCCACCCATGCTTTGCATGCCGAAAGCGGCGATGTCCAGGGCATTGCTCACAATGTTGGTTCTTGGGACATAGAGTTTGTTTTTAAACATAAATATATTGCTTCGCAGGGTCTTAAACTGGATATTGTCGAGCTCCTTGATGCTGGTGAATTTGGATATCTCCGTGGCAGGTGCGTAATTATACACCCCGCCTTTTTCAAGAACGATGTCGCCACTTACCATCATTTTGTCCATCAAAACAGAATCATCAATGGCCACAAATGTGTTCAGATCGGTGGAGAATAAACCGCTAATATTTTCGTAGGTAATAACCGAATCCATGCCAAAATTGTCCATGTCTCGGAGTATGGTGCGGATATTCATGTTTTGAATAATATGGTGGGTAGAAACCGATTGGGTACCATCATTCCGTAATTTGTAATTAATCGAATTATTCATTTCACCTTCAAACACCTTGAACTTGAATTGGTCTGCAATATACGAACTGTCGGAAAGCTTAAATAATGTGGATAGGTCGTTGATATGAAGTTGATAAATATTGAAATCTTCGAGAGCCAGAGAATCCACCACAATGCTATTCACAGCCGCAGACCCGTGAATTAAAAAGGTCCAGTTGCGCGCTTCTGTTGTGGTGTTAACTTCCGTTGAATAGTCCTGATTTGATGAGTCAGAAAGCACCTCCGTTTCCGGTGATTCTAAAGCTATAAGGTGCTTGAAATCATCGAATATGAAGTTGCCAAAACGGATGTGGGTATCAACGGACAATTCCTCCTCTTGATTCAGAATCACAGCTTTATAAATATTTTGCACAAGGGTAGAATCCATGTTAAATGCCAATCCATTATAGTTGACTGAAAAATCATCCACAGTGAGGATATCCTTACTCAAGCCCATTCGTGCCGAAAGATTATCCACATTCATGATAGAATCAGGAAAGGCAAGACAAATACCATTGAGCGCAAGGGTAATACTGCTATTTTCGAAAAGCAAAGGAAACATCTGCAAATCCAGCGAATCGGGGTTCAGCTTTCCTTTTGAGTGAATATCGGCACTTATGGTTCCTGTCATTTGGTTTACGAGCGAATCGGGTACAAAGGCCATCAACTCATCCAGCGACAAATACATGTTCGCACTCACATCAAATTCAGGTGTTTCAAGGTTTTCGATCGTTCCACTTCCGGCAAAACGGTTATTCCCCTGATGAATGGCGAGGGATTTCAGTTGAACTTGCAAGGACGGCAGGTCTGAAATATTGCCTGATATCAAAGCTGACAGGGAGGTGTTTTGCAGATTTAAATTCATCGCAGTGGATTGCAGCCGGAGACTGTCCAGATTAAACTCCTTTAACCCCAAACCTCGGGGTGAGTAATTGATTTGAGCGGTCAGTTGTTCCAGAGGTATTGAATCCATGAACAAACCTTCTATTTCATTGAATTTCAACGATAAGAAAGTATTATCCAGCAAATAATCCGTAAAATTATGGGTAAACTTTTGGGGTAATATGCCGCTGGTTCGTACGGAAGCCGCCACGTTCCCGTGAAGGTTTCGAGCCAGGCTGTCATGAATCATATCTTCAAAATCAGACAAATTGATTTCCATGGACGAACGGAGATTGTACTGGCTATTTTCCAGTCCGGCAACACTTCCTTTCAAATTCAAATGACTCTGTCCGCTGGCCACATCGAAGTTGTAAATGTCCAGACTTGCCTCGCTCAGGTCGGCTTTGTTGCCCGTGGCCACATGTGCTGTCAGATTGGCATCGTCAATCATGGGGTAATCCTTGGTTTGAACTTTTAAATTCTTGAAACTAACATCAGCATCCACGGTGGGAAGCAATATTGAATCAGCATATTGGCCATTTATGTTCGCGGAAATCTCGAGAGAACCATCCATGTCCTCCAACCCAAATTCCTTAAAATACTGCTTGGGAATATATTTTTTTAAGTTGTCGAAATTCATATGAAGTGATTGGATCTGAGCATCCAACACCAGTGTATCACCTAAGTTGAAGTTACCTTCCATATCGAGACCAACGCCATCATTTTTAACCAGCAACTTGTTGATATGCATGTAATTGTCGATATAGTCCATATGGATGTCGATGGAGATAAAATCCAGCTGCGCCAGCTTTTGGTTTTCATCGAGAAAAGCAGTTGCCGTGGGCAGGTACTTTTTCAAGAGGTTAAAATCCAGTTGATTGGCTTGCAACAGTGCGTTCAGGTGGATGGTATCACCAAGTTTGACGGCTCCTTCCACACCCAGATTAAGCCCTTCGCTCACCACGGATAGCTCCTGGATGACGGCTTCATTGTCTTCATATTTCAGATCAAAATTTACCGTACACGACTTCATCTGATCCAGCTTGGTATCCGAAAAAAAACAATGACTCAGGATGAAGCTTCCGTTGGTTTTGCCTTGATAGATGTTGTTTTTGGTTTTGGCCTTGATGGTAATTTCCGGAATGGTTACCTCCGCTCCCATGTGGGTTAGGCTGTCGTAATACCGGATTCGGATATCATCCAATGTCAACTTTTCCGCACTCAGGTTAAGGGGTGCTGACACCGATTCGTGCTCCACCACGGTAGCCGTATCCGAAAAGGCATTGATTATGAAGTCGATATTTGATTTTCCGGCACTGTCCACCTGATAGTCGAAATCCAAACCTGAGATTTCCATTTTGTCAATCGAGTAGATTCCATGAATCAAATCCCAGGTATCGAGGCCCACTTTCAAACTATTGACAAAGAACAGGGTATCGCTGTTACGTCTATTGGGATCACCTATGTAGAGTTGGTTAATTTCGGCACTCAACCGGGGAAAGGAGAAAAGGGGGATGAGCGACACCTTGCCCACCGACAAGGGTGCATCGATCCTGGTTTCCAGCTTCCCGAGGGTAAATGACGCCAGATCGTCTTCAAATATTTTGGCCACAACAACCGTCAGCAGCACAAAAACAATGGTTGAAATAACCACGATGCCGGCGATCTTCAAAATCTTACGAAAGGTTTTCATGTTGCTAAATTGAATTATAGAAATCAACCAAGATCTTCATCGATCAAAGATATCTATTTTTAGCATGTCGGGGTTTGATTGGGTGTGAAGATCGGACGGAGGGAGGTATAGGATTGGTTGGAGTGGAGAAGAGCAGGTGCTTTTTGTAAATTCCGGAGGTGGCCATCAGGTAGGGGGTGAATTTTCCATCTTGGAGTGGTTTTTTTAGGGTTAATTGGGGCTAAAATCGTAATTAAATATTTGTATGCCACAGGAACACAAATAGCCTATCGATCACAGAATCTGCGCCTGTGTTTGATCAAGGCTACCTCACCTCCCCAATGACAGCGGAATGCCCATGAGCAATCATCAGATTAAGTTGTAGCCCCTGCTACATTTTGACTTGATTAGTGATAAATAACACTATTTTTGCACCTCCACAAAAAAAGGAAAATAAACATGAAAAACCTATCGTTAATTATCATTTCCTTAGTTTTTCTGCAAAGTATCCACGCACAAACGGAATCGTGCAAAGTACTGCTTGAAAAAATTTCCGGAAAGTACACTGGCAAATGTCAGGACGGGCTGGCAAATGGAAAAGGGAAATCAATCGGCGAAGACACTTACACCGGAATTTTTAAGGACGGTATGCCTCACGGGAAAGGGAAATACATCTACAAAAACGGTGATGTTTTTCAGGGAAATTGGAAAAATGGTCGAAAAGACGGCAAAGGAAAATTTAGCTATAGTATAAACGGGGAAAAATATACCCTGATCGGATATTGGATGAATGATGAGTACATAGGAGATACAGAACCCGGCAGCACCTATAAAGTAACCTCGGCTTCGGGTATTATGAGTTACACGGTAGAAAATAAGGGATCAGGCAATAAGTCCAACAGCAAAATTACGATCTCAATTAAAAGTGCGTTTACAGATTTTGCGCCGAGGGATTTGAAAATCGAGATTTCTTCCGGACAGATGATTCAGTCCGGAAAAAAAATAGTAATAAATCAATATTTCTGTCCTCTTCATTGTGAAATAAGCTATTCAATTTTGGTAGGGGAAATTAGAAAACAATGTCGGTTCGGCATTGATATTCTTGAAGAAGCTGATTATTCAATCACACTTTCAAACGACTAAAAAAATTAAACGCAACAGTAACAAAACATCGTATGGAGGTTTATATCTGAAAATGAACTTATGGGCTCCAAATATATTTCTGCGCCGACAGAAATGTTTGCATTTAGACATCTGCTACAAGGGACATGACCGCCAATGTGCGCCTTTTAAAGACAAAAACAACCAACACTAAACATGAATTTACCTGCAAAAAACATTCTGACCATTTTAAAGTTTTTCTTATTCAGGTGGGAAAAAACATACAAAATGAACCTTACAGCTTCAGAATTTTTATTTGGTTTAGAAAAAGCTGAAAATAAAAAAAGAAATATTGAAGGTGTTATCAGAGGTTCCGTTTTTGAATTATTATATGTTTCAAACTTCGCCTTTAACTTTCCGGTGCAGTTTCCGTTATTAAAAGTGAATGGTGAAATTACAGAAGATGATAATACTACTCGATTGAAAATTAAAGCGTTTGTTTTTCCCTTTGTGCTCATATTTCTCAGTTTTACTGCCATATTTGTACTAATCCATTTTTTTCTGAATAACTCTAAAAATTCCGGTGCCGGAGGTTTTCCTGATTCTGGCTTACCATTAGTCTTTCCGCTATTTGGCTATGGTTTTCTTTTGTTTACTTTTATAATAGAATCGGTAAGCTGTAAGGACTACTTTTCGAGATTAATTTACGAATTGGAAAGGAAAAAAATCTCTCCTGACCACATGAATACAGATCTAGAGCACTCCTGAACCGTACCCCCCTGAACTCCTTTAAGGGTAGCGCTTGTGTGGCGGTATTAACTTCGAAATATCACTGACCCCCACCCAACGAACACACACTCAAAACAGATTGAGCGAAAGCAATCCCCCTCGTTTCTCCCAAAAACAACGGATTCCCATTTTACCTAAATCTGGGTATTCCGGGTCTTGGGTAGGCATCCTAATTTTGCCCTGTTATCAAAAAAAAAGCAGATCGACATGAAGAAGACAGGTCTCCTATGGGTTTTTCTATTGACAGTTTGGATGGGTATCTCGCAACAGGCCGATTCAACCCAACCCAAAGACCTCACCCTGACGGCGTCCATCACCCTTGATCAGGTGAGCAATTTGCATGGCGGCATCCAAACCGGAACCACCTTGCTGGCTTTGTTCGACATGAGCGCAACCTATAAACCTCCGACAGGTTTTTTAAAAAACACATCTTTTCATCTGCACCTCCTGAAAACGGCCGGCGGCGGCGCTTCGGAAAATTTTATCGGCGACGTACAGGTGGCCTCCAACATCGAAGGACGCTATACCTTATTTGTTTACGAATTACTCATCAGTCAAAAAATCGGATATACCACCATTTCGGCAGGCATGCACGACCTCAACTCCGAATTTATGATGAGCGAATATGCCGGAGATTTTATCAATAGCTCCTTTGGCATTCTGCCCAGCGTGAGCCTGAATGTACCTGTTTCCATTTTCCCGGCCACCACTTTTGGTGGTCTCATCAACTACAGCCGCGAGAAATATGATGTGTTGGCCGGCATATATAATCTGAACTACGAGTTTTGCAACCAGGAAACTTTTGATTTCAACAATCATTTTTACCAAAGGGGCTTTCTGGCTGTGGGTGAAGTACATTACCGGTGGTGGAACGCCAACCGACAAGTGGCCGAATTTCGAGCGGGGGGCTATCTGAAAAGCTGCGACGAACCAAACCATGAAAACATTCCCGATCAGCGCGGAAATGCCACCAACTTTGGATTATTCTTTATTGGTGATTTCAAGGTTTATGAGTCGTCCGACGACAACAGCGTTGGATTATTTGTTCAGGCAGGCATGGCACCGCCCCGCGACAACCAAGCATCCCGATATATCGGTGCAGGCATCTCATACAGAAACCACACAAATAACTATTTACCCCAACAAATGGGCCTGGCCGTCGGCAGCGTTAAGCTAAACGAATTTCAGACCGACCATTTTGTGAATGCCCACGGGTCGGAAACGGTGATCGAAGCAACAGCCACCATACCATTGTTCAGGATAATTACATTACAACCTGATGTTCAATACATTATTTCACCTTCGGGCAACTATGATAATGCGTTGGTTGCCATAGCGAGGATAAAACTGGAATTGATGTGAGTGGGGTCTAGAGGTCCTGAGTTCTGTCGGAGGTGGATTCTCTTCTTCCAGGCAACGGGTCAAAGTTAATTATGGTATTTCGCTGAAGTATACTTCTGTGAGTAAGCGGAAAACCTTGTCTGAAAAATCAAAAAACGCCCTGAAAATGGTTGACGGAAGAAACAAATCCCACTTTAAATCAAAACAGGTCTTTGTTATTTGATCTCCAGAAAGAAAGGTACCCTTGCCTGTACACCCTGCATGTCTTTCAACGATTGCATTTGTTGGTAATAGGTAGCGTATTCGCCTAACTCGTTATTAATTAAACGTGTACTCACCTGACCGGTAAGCTCTTCCATCAATTGTTGGACAAAATCCTTTCGTTTTGGATATTCAACCAATCGATAAGCATCGCCCAGTTCGGCTTTGTCGGCGGCATATTTTACTGCGGCTTCCAGTCCTCCAAACTCATCAACGAGTCCAATTTTCTTGGCATCGGTTCCTGCCCAAACACGTCCGCGTGCAATGCTGTCCACAAAGGCTACATCCAGTTTGCGGGTACGGGCTACCAGTTGGGTGAATTTGGTGTAAATATCTATCACCGATTCGTCCAGTTTGTTGTGTTGGTAGGGACTTAGTGGTTTCATTACATCGATATAGTCGGCATTTTTGTTGGTCATCACTTCGTCGAAAGTAATGCCCAATTTGTCGTTAAACAGGCCTTTCATATTGGGAATGATGCCAAAAACGCCAATGCTTCCCGTGAGTGTGGTAGGTTCGGCAAAGATATAGTCAGCATTGGTCGAAATCCAATATCCACCGGAGGCGGCCATGTCGCCCATGGACACAATCACGGGTTTGTCTTTGATGGCGAGTTCCACCTCGCGGCGGATAACTTCTGAGGCTTGAGCATCGCCACCACCCGAGTTCACTCTGAACACAATGGCTTTCACTTTTTTATTTAGGCGTGCGTCACTGAGAGCTTTGGCAATGGTAGCCGATCCAATCTGCGATTCGGTTCCTTTCCCCTGAACGATATCTCCCTGTGCATAAACAACGGCTATACGGTCGCGAGTAATCTCTTCTTGCTCTGTGAGTTTGGCATTAGTGTAGGCGCTAAATTGCACGAAATTAATATCGTCATCAATTCCTTTGCCTGTTTTCTCTTTGAGAATATCCATCACCTGATCGCGATACAAGCTACCATCAATGAATTTGAGTTCCATAGCTTTTTCGGCGGTGGAGATTTCCAGATTATCGGCATATGTATTGAGATCATCAATGGAAATACCGCGGGTTTCGCTGAGTGCTATCAGTATTTGCCCCCAAACAGATTGCAATAGCACCTGCATTTGTTGGCGGTTGGCCGGTGTCATTTTATCGTACATTAAGGGCTCAACAGCGCTTTTGTATTTGTTGTTGGGACCACGAACCACTTGTATTTCAATATCAAGTTTTTGAAGCAAACCCTTTAAAAAAGTAAGCTGAGCATTCAATCCTTTAAAAAGTACCATACCCTCAGGGTTCAGATAAATTTGATCGGCAACTGTAGCCATGTAATAAGCTTTCTGGCTATAGTTATTGGCATAGCTGATGATAAATTTTCCGGATTCTTTAAAAGAAATCAGCTTATTGCGTATTTCCTCTGAGGTAGCAATACCGGCCGGAATGGTTTCCATATCCAAAAATACCCCTTCAATTTTGGGGTCTTTGGATGCCTTTTCAATGTTTTTCAAGATGTCGTTCAAACCAATGGGTTTGTTTGATTCCATGGTGGCAAAATCAAAGCCTTCAAAAGGGTTGTCGTTTGATCGATCCAAAATGGGTGAACTCCAGTTGATACGAAGTATGGAATGTTCCTTTACTTTAACATCCTCGTCACCCGACATGGAAACCAGCGAGGCAATCATGCCTGCGAAAAGGAGAAAAATAAATATGAAAGTAAGAATGGTGCCCGCAAAAGAGGCAAACATAAATTTAAAAAATTGTTTCATAATGCATGGTTGGTTAGAATCAGTAGCAATATTAACAAATATTTGTGAATAATTAGTAAGTCAATTGCAGAAATAATTGACCAAAGCAAGCCAACTTTAACAGTTAGAATTAACTCTGAGTAATGAAATGTAAATATTTGATATTCAACCGGTCAGCATGGCTAACCCTGCTGTTACTCTTGTTGAGCACAGGTACTTACACCTATTCCGAGAGTTATCCATCTCCACAAAGCATTTCTCAGAAACTGGCTCAATATCCCATTCACCTGACCATGTCAATGGAAAGGTCAGGATTTCAGGTTGTTGTGCCTGTTAGCTATTATTGGGCTACCCTCAATGCTAAACAAATCAAGGCATCGGTTTCTTTTGCTCCCCCTGAAACAATTATGGGAAAAGGGCTCACAAATGTCTCTCGCTTGGAGAAATTTCTTCTGTCAAACAACCAACAGGTTGCACCGGATGCCGCACGCAATCTGGCACACATTTATTGGGAAGAATCTATTAATGAAGGTGTTAATCCTGATGTAGCTTTTACACAGATGTGTCTTGAGACGGGCTTTTTAAGGTTTGACGGAACCGTTGACCCGCAACAGTGCAATTACTGCGGACTGGGCGTTACGGGCAATGGGGTAAAAGGGCTTTCTTTTTCTGATCCCCGGGAAGGAGTTAGGGCCCATATCCAGCATCTTAAAGCCTATGCTTCCACCGAAAATCTCAACGGGGAATTGGTAGATCAGCGTTTTGCCTATGTGAAACGGGGTAGTGCGGAAGTAATATCCGAACTTACGGGGAAATGGGCTACCGACAAGCATTACGACACCAAAATCCGGAGCCTGCTGCGCCGGTTATACCAAACCAACTGATTGTCATCGTTGTTGGTATTTCGCTGTTTTTTTATCACACTTGCCCTTGTAATAAGAAATTAGAATTGCTAGTTTTGCATTCCTGTCAGAAACTGTTATGCCACAAAAAAATCAGGTTTATTTATTGCTTGGAAGCAATCTTGATCCCCGCGAAAGCTTTATTAATAAGGCCATTACCCTGATTAGTGAGCGTGCAGGAAAGGTGCTGGGCATGTCAACCATATACCAATCAGAAGCCTGGGGTTTCCAATCTGATACGCGTTTTTTGAATCAGGTACTTAGGATTGAAACCAACTTAACACCAGAGGACTTATTACAGAAAACCCAACAAATTGAAAAAAATTTGGGGAGAACCAGAGTTGAAGAAAATGGATATACTTCACGAACCATTGATATCGATATCCTTTATTATGACCAGAAAGTGATGAGTTCGGAGAACCTTATTATACCTCATCCACGATTACACCTACGGAGGTTTACGTTACTACCTTTGGCCGAATTAGCACCCGAATTGCAACATCCGGTGTCCCATCTCACACAGCAAGAGTTGCTGGTACGCTGTGCTGATACCGGAGAAGTACAACCATATTAAATCGAACAAGGATGAAGTACAATTTTATTGCCATTGAGGGAAATATTGGAGCCGGCAAAACTAGTCTGGCCACCATGATTGCCGAGCAATACAATGCCAAACTCATTCTGGAACAATTTGAGGATAATGCTTTCCTTCCTAAATTTTATAAAGATCAGGAAAAATACGCCTTTCCCCTGGAAATGTCGTTTTTAGCCTCGCGATATCAGCAGCTGTCTGACCAGTTGGGAACTCAGGATATGTTTAAAACCTTTACCATCTCAGACTATTTCGTGGTGAAGTCCTTAATTTTTGCTCAAAAAACTTTACCTCCTGCTGAGTTGGCATTGTATGTGAGGTTTTTTAATATTGTTAACCAGCAGCTTCCCAAACCTGATTTGTTCATCTACCTCTATGTAAAAACACCCAAACTGCAACAAAACATACGCAAGCGTGGTCGCGAATACGAGTTGGAAATTCAGGACGATTACCTTGATAAAATTCAGGAGGGCTATTTTGAATTTATCCGGCAACAACCACAACTCACCACGTTAATTCTTGACACCAATCAGCTCGACTTTGTTCAAAACAGAGAAGATTACCAAAAAATTCTGGATGTCATTCATCAGGATTACAAACCGGGTATCCATCGAATTACTTTTTAACGGATTACTTTTCACGGAATTCATGGCGAAATTTGTTTCCGAGTTTTCAATAAGGCAATGGGCATAAGCTAACATTCCTGCATGCAACTTATACCAATTATAAATTGAAGTTAGCACTACGCTGTTTATGTATAATGCCGATATAGAATTGAAGAGGTTTCAGGAGCGAAGCGAACTTAAAGCTCATTTCAATTCATAATCGGTATTACTGCCCTACTTGCCATAAAAAAAGAAAGCCCTACCAAATTGGCAGGGCTTTCTTCTTGAAAAAAGCAATTTCTACTTCATATTTACCAGAGCCTGAAATTCAGGTTCGTTGTAATATTTCAGGAATTCTCTGTCCATGGCAGCCATGGTAGCTACTTCTGGATCAGCTTTAATTGATTTACCAAGGTACTCAAGCATCATGGATTTGTTGCCAGAACGTGCACCGGTAATGGCCATCAGGTACATGGTTTCTGCATCCTGAGGAGCACATTTGAAGGTTGCTTCTGCACCGGCATTGTTTCCGTTGAGCAATTGAGCCAAACCTTTGTTGAAATCACAGTTGGCACCCTTCAGCAACATTTCAGCTTTGGCGTAGTCACCTTTGGCGATATTCACGATACCCAGGTTGTAATTTTCGTCGCCACCCAGACTTTGAGCTTTGGTATAGCATTTTTCAGCTGACAAATAATCACCTGTCATCATGTGATAAGCACCCATGTTGTTGCGTACTTCATATGAATTTTCATTCAATTCAACAGCTTTCATCAACAGGTCTTTGGCTATTTCCAGATTACCTTCTTCCAGTTCAACGGCTGCAGCATTGTTGAGTGATCTCCAGCATTTGGGATAGAATTCGATAATCGAACCATAAATGAGTCTCTTATTTCCATTGTCGTCAGTTAAAGTAGCTGCGTAGAACAATTCTTCCATATCCAATGCACTTGGATTAGTGGTAGAAAGTTGAGCAATTTCTGCATCAGTTTTCTTTGGCATGTAGGTGTTTACTACAATTTCAGCACGTCTTAATGGAGGAAGAATGTCGCGTTCGATTTCGGGATAAATCAAAATCATGTTTCTGATTTCTTCTTCCTTTTTGCTCTGTCCGGCTGAATTGATCACATTCAAAATCGCGCTCTTATCTTGGATGGATGAACCCTTTACCGCGGTCATAAATCCGTTCCAATCAGGACCGTTCGATTTAACAACGTAGTTTATGTTATCGGCATCAATGGCTGCGTTCTTTTTGGCTGCTTTCTTGAACCTGTTTGCCATATATTTTTGAGCAGTTTCTGCACGACGCTGTGACAAGCCTTCGTTAAAGGTTTCTTCTCCTTCAGGTGAAGCCCAACCATTAATGGTCACATCTTTGATTTTCCATCCTTTTTCAACATCTGTAAGATTGTTGTTCAAGGCGTTATAGTTTTCATCTTTTTTGTTCAGGGGAAGTTTCATGTTCAGTTGAGCAAGATTTACCTGATAGAACAAATTAGATTTTTGTGAGCTGATGGTTTCTTTTTCGTAAGCATCCGGTGCCCAAGCCAATACTTCACTGTCTCTGTAATAGTTAGAGGTGTGGATGGTACCGTCGGCCATTTTACGTGCGGGAACCTGAATGGCGCCTTTGGCATTTTGAGCAGCTTCGCATGATTCGTAAGTTTCGCCGTTGTATGTGTAAATAACAGGAGCTACTTCCAGTTCGGCTACATTCATTGCAGGGTCGTAAGGAATTTTTCCGGTATAGGTAAAAGCTCCACCATTGCTGTAATTAATCAAAGTTCCGTCGCCGGCTACATCTTCACCTTTAAACTTCATCGGAGGGAAAGTGGCTTGTCCGCCTTCGTATGTCAGAACGGGAGCAAAGCACATCACAGCTTTTTTGTCGAAATACTTTGGAGGGAATACACCTTTAATAGTTACCATCACGCTGTCGCCTCTTTCTTCCAATGGATCGGGGGTGGCTGTCAGCTCAACTTTCTCAAAGTTGGAAGCCATTTTCTTGGTTTTATTTCCGCCAAATTTGTAGCGGGCACCAATATTGAAGTGTGAGTAAACATCATGTTTTACTTCCTGAGCACCGTGAAGTACACCATCGGCATAGTCGGTGTCCATGTAAACATAGGAGTAGTCTCCGTAGATATCCCATTTTTCGCTTACATTGAAATTTACATTCAACCCAACGGGAGCGATGTAATCAATGTTTCTGTCGCTAATACCATTTCCGGTTCCGCCTGATTTTGTTCCTTTTTGTCCATTTGACGCAATGGCGTTATCTGTGGTTAGGTCATAGGTTGTTGATTTCCACTGCGTTTGACCAAATCCTAAGTGAGCTTCAAGATCTACCAAACGGTCATGATAACCTGAAATCAGATTTGAAATATTGATTCCCACATTAAGGCTACCGCCATAATAGTCAGCTTCGAAACGCATATCACGCCCCCATTGTGCACCGGGCACCGACATGGTAGGTACATTCTTTTTTTCGCCTTCAAAAAAGCCTCTGTCCACATCAACATATGCGCTGAACACGGATGTTAGTTGACGACCAAGACTGAGTGCGCCATTGATATTTGTATGGCCGAAATCAGGAGCAAAGTTGTATTGGCTCAAGTCAGCATGCGACCATGTAGGCCCAATTTCAGCTCCAACAAACCAGAACGGAGAAAAAGAGGAGCTTGTTTTTTCCTTTTTTTCAACTTTGGCATCCCCTGCTTCCTGAGCATAGAATGTTAAAGGTAAAGCTGAGATCAAGCTAAAGATCAGAGCTTTGGTAAATAAAGAATACGCTTTTTTCATGATAGTAAAATTATTGTAGAATTATTATTTGCAAATTTAATTATTTTATTGTTCAACTAAGATGATTTCAGGTTATTAATCAATTTTAGTGATTCGTTAATTAAGCAAAAATAGTAAAATATACATATGAGTCACCAATTATTACAGTTTTTACGCACAATTAATATTTTGGTTACGTATAGATATAACTATTTCAATTTTAGGCTTATATCCCAAAGTACAATTCCGGCCGCAACGCTAATGTTATACGAGTGTTTGGTTCCCCACTGGGGTATCTCAATGCATTGGTCACATTCATCAATAACCTTGTCGTCCACGCCATGTATTTCATTACCAAATATTAAGGCGTACTTTCTGCCTTTGATTGGTTGAAAATCAATTAACGAAATGGCTTGGTCGGCTTGTTCAATGGCGATGGTTTGGTATCCCGATTTTCTAAGTTTTTTTACCGCTTCCAGGGTAGTATGTTCATACGTCCACTCGACAGATTCGGTGGCACCAAGGGCAGTTTTGTGAATTTCACGGTGGGGGGGCTGAGCCGTGATGCCGCAAAGTATGATTTTTTCTATGGCCAGGGCATCTGAAGTTCTGAAAACCGAACCAATATTACTTAAGCTTCGAATATTGTCAAGCACAACCACCAAGGGCGTTTTTGGCTGCTTTTTATATGCTTCCACCGAAACCCTGTTGAGTTCTTCGTTTTTTAGTTTTCTCATGATTCATTGTCTGTGGGGCAAAAATAGAACAGATATGGTCAACTAACCACCTCATTGATTATCTTTGTTTGAAAAAAAACATTGAGCAAAGAATCAAAATACGTCGAAACCCCGCTGATGAAGCAATACAACCAGATAAAAACTAAATATCCGGATGCCTTGCTCTTGTTTAGGGTGGGTGATTTTTATGAAACCTTTGGTACTGATGCCATTCGCGCTTCTGCCGTTCTCGGAATTGTGTTAACAAAACGAAGAAATGGAGCTGCTTCTTTTGTGGAATTGGCAGGATTTCCGCATCACTCGCTGGACACCTACCTTCCCAAGTTGGTGCGCGCCGGGCATCGGGTGGCCATTTGCGATCAGTTGGAAGACCCCAAGTTGACCAAAAAAATTGTTAAGCGGGGAGTAACTGAACTGGTGACTCCGGGTGTAACCATGAATGATCATGTGCTCGAGCAAAAGGAGAATAATTTTCTTGCTGCTGTGCATCTTACCTCAGGAGCGACCGGGGTGAGTTTTGTGGATATCAGTACCGGGGAGTTTTTTTTGGCCGAGGGTAGTTTGGAGTATGTGGATAAGTTGCTCCAGAGTTTTTCACCCAGCGAGGTCGTGGTGCAGAGACAAAACCGAAATTTGTTTCAACGGCATTTTGGAGATAGTTATTTTTTGGCATTCTTCGACGACTGGGTTTTTGGCGAAGATTTTGCCGAAACAGTGTTGCTGAAGCATTTTAAAACCACATCACTCAAGGGTTTTGGCGTAGAATCGCTTGAAAAAGGGGTAATTGCCGCGGGTGCCTGCATCCATTATTTGCTCGAAACACACCACGACAAAATTGACCATATCACCAAGCTCAGCCGCATTGATGAAGGACGGTTTGTATGGCTCGACAAATTTACCATCCGCAACTTGGAGTTGGTGGCACCGTTGAGTCCCGGAGCCGTTACCTTGTTAGATGTCATCGATCATACAGCTTCTCCCATGGGTGCCCGCATGATGAGGCGATGGATTACGCTTCCGCTAAAAGACATCAAATCTATCAACGACCGACTAAACGTGGTGGATTATTTTATGCAAAAAGCTGATTTTGAGAAACTTATTCATGACGAAATAAAGAAAACAGGTGACCTTGAACGTTTGATTTCAAAAGTGGCTACCCATCGGGTAAATCCACGTGAATTGGTTCAATTGAAGCGTGCTTTGCAGGCTGTTGAGCGACTGAAAAATCTTTGCAGGGAAACAGGGCATGAAGCGTTGAAACCCATTGCTGATCAACTCAATCATTGTCCGGTACTCATAGAAAAACTAACCAAAGAACTTATGGAAGAACCTCCGGCCTTGCTTTCGAAAGGTCAGGTGATAGCCAAGGGTGTTTCGGGAGAGCTCGACGAATTGCGTAATCTGGCAGGAAGCGGCAAAGATTTTTTGAAATCGTTGGTCAAGCAGGAAATAGAGCGTACCGGAATTTCTTCTCTAAAGATTGGATTCAACAATGTGTTTGGCTACTATCTGGAAGTGACCAACACCCACAAAGATAAAGTTCCGCCGGAATGGCACCGCAAGCAAACCCTGACAGGCAGTGAACGTTACATCACCGAAGAACTGAAAGTTTACGAACAAAAAATCCTGGGTGCCGAAGAAAAAATAACCATTCTCGAACAAAAATACTTCGAGATGTTGGTGCATTTTTCCGCAGGTTTTGTGGATCCCGTACAACTCAATGCCAAGCTCATTGCAGGTTTGGACTGTTTGGATTCGTTTGCCCGTATTTCGTTGGATAACAATTATAAACGTCCTGTTTTGGATGAGGATCTGACCATCGATATCAAAGGGGGTCGCCATCCCGTTATTGAGAAAAACCTACCTCCGGGCGAAGGCTATATTGCCAACGATGTATATCTCGATCATGGAAAGCAACAAATCATCATGATTACGGGACCCAATATGTCGGGTAAGTCGGCACTTTTACGTCAAACTGCTTTAATCGTTCTGCTGGCTCAGATGGGCTGTTTTGTGCCTGCCGCTTCCGCGAAAATCGGGGTGGTCGATAAACTGTTTACCAGGGTAGGAGCATCTGACAACATTTCATCGGGCGAATCTACCTTTATGGTGGAGATGAACGAAACGGCCAGCATCCTCAACAATATTTCCAACCGAAGTTTGATTTTGCTGGACGAAATTGGTCGTGGGACAAGCACTTACGATGGAATTTCTATTGCCTGGAGCATCGCCGAATACCTGCATAGTCATCCGGCATACCGCGCCAAAGTGCTGTTCGCTACCCACTATCATGAACTTAACGAGATGGCAGAAACCATGTCGCGGATCAAAAATTATCATGTTTCGGTGAAAGAAATTGGCGACAAGGTGATTTTTTTGCGAAAGCTGAAAAAAGGTGGAAGTGAACACAGTTTTGGAATCCATGTGGCCGAAATGGCCGGAATGCCACGGAAAGTGGTGGAACGTGCCCGACAAATGCTGAAGGTATTGGAAAAAAATCATAGTAGCGAATCGTTGAATGAAGCCATCAAAAAGACCAGAGAAACCGAGAACATGCAACTCAGTTTTATACAACTCGACGATCCGTTGCTGCATCAAATTAAAGCTGACATCCTGAATACCAATATCGATACGCTTACACCTGTGGAGGCTTTGATGAAACTGAACGAAATTAAAAAACTGTTGGGAAATGCCGAAAAATAGGTGAGTTGAGAAAATTTTTCGCAACAGAAAAAAATTCTCAGAAAATTTTGGAGGATAAATAAAAATTGTATTACATTTGCACCTCCAAAAACGATACCACGAGATGGTAACCTTGATGGAAACGCGGGAATAGCTCAGTTGGTAGAGCACGACCTTGCCAAGGTCGGGGTCGCGAGTTCGAGTCTCGTTTCCCGCTCATAAATCCCGGATCCGTTTAGCGGGTGCGGGATTTGTTCTTAAAAATAGGCTCGAGTGGTGGAATTGGTAGACACGTTGGACTTAAAATCCAATGACCATTGCGGTCGTGCGGGTTCAAGTCCCGCCTCGAGTACGTAAAGGGTTGACTTATAGTAAGTTAACCCTTTTTTAATGCCCAACAGAAAACAAGTCTCCCTACAATCCCTTCCTCGAAAACCTTTTATCCGGTTTCTTGTCTGTGGCGAAGGTGGATTTTTCAAAAAGCACATCCAATTCTTCTGAAATCAATGCCGGATTGGTTAGGGGCATCTGGTCATCACCCACTTCATATTCGAGCAACTCGGCTTTTTTTCCATTGTTCAATGATGGCATCAATCCCCAACCCCGATTGGTGGTTTCCAGGTATTCACCTTCTTCGTCGATGATGTTGAGGCAGGGATAAAAGCAGCCTGTCCTTCCAATGAATTTGTTCATCACTTCCACTGCTTGATCATATTCTTCTCGTGTGGCGCGACCTAGTGCTTCATAATCGGCAATCACGCGCCCATCCCAGGTATGCACCGATGCCGAACCATCATAAATATTGTCTTCGATGTTGGCTCCCGAATGTACCGTATCATGGCCTGAGGGCATCAGCAATACTTTGCCTCCTCCACCTTCCACATTGGCCGCGAATACAGGCTTGTTGATCCCGGAAATCCAGCCTTGAAGGTTTTTGATATAGATTTTACCAATTTGAATGGGGGTAATAAAGTGCATCAATCCTTTTTCTTTGTGGCACTGGAGAAGATAGTAAGGTTCAACACCCATCCAAAACATTCGCCTGAAAGTGGTGGCCAATGTTTTGTAATAGGCGTTCACATGTTTCAACAAAACGGTCTGGTTTCTTATGGAATATCCGTGTTTCCGAATGCGTTTAACGGCAGCATGCATTTCTTCGGTAATTTCCTGATAGTGATTGATGTGTGTCATAAAATACACATATTTCTCAGGCCCCTCATTGTATTTGTTTGCCGATTGGTCAATCACGTTCAACAGTTCTTCCGTAACGCCCATGGGCATCACTACCGGTACTCGGGTAGCAATTCGGATAGAACGGAGGTGTGGAATGCGGCTGAGTTCTTCCAGAATATAGCCAAGTCTTTTGGCTCCAATTCGGAGGGCATCGCCTCCCGTAACCAAAACTTCGTCGATGTTGGTGTTGTGCGAAATATAGAAAAGTCCTTTTTGGATGTCATCACGACTGATATAGGTACTGGCATCCAGAGACTTGGTCCGCTGACAATGGGTGCAATAGGAGGCACAGGCCGTATTTTCGCTCACAAAAAAGGCCACGCGGTTGGGATAACGTTGGTAGGCAGTGCCATAGCTTCGGCTACCTTCGTCCATCAGGCCTTCTTTACCGGCATCGGCAAACATCAGATGAGCTGGTGTGGGTACACTTTGCCAAAAAATGGGATCGAGACGAATGGCTGCTTTTTCGCCATCCAACATCGTTGGATGGAACACGTCTTCCTGCATCAGGGTGGCGTAATAGGGTGTGATGCGCATGGGTTCTTTCCCTTCTTCACTCATGATTTGAAGGGTGCGCCTGATTTCGGATTTTTGAAAATCTGAGAGTTTAATAACTTTCGACAAGGTTTCTACATCGCGGATGGCATTACGATCTTGCCATAAAGGATTTTGCCATTCTTCAGGAGTGACGTTTTTCCAAAGTTCGATGGATTGATATGGGCGTGGAGAATAATAAAAAGTATCTTGTTTCACAACAATGGCATTTTAAATTAAAGGAATGCAAAGTTAATAAAAGAGCCTGTTTAAACATGTCTCCCTCCTAACAATGTAAGTGGATGAGTGCGCTAAAACAACGATTGAAGGATAACAACCACAGAATGAGAGGTATAAATTGTAGATAAAATTTTATAAAAAATAAACTTTGTTATTTAATAAAGTTTATTTTTACCTTCTAAACCTAATTAATATCTCATGAAAAAGTATTTTATTGCCCTTATCTCCTTAGTTTTTGCTTTAAACATGCAAGCGCAAAAAATTAAACTAGTCGATGGAGATCTCAAATTTTTGAAAGGTCAGGATGAAATTGGCGTTCAGTTTACCTACGATGAAAACATGAAAGTTGGAGCAGGCACTGAAGCCGAGTACATCGATAAGAAAATGGCCGATGCAGATGAAAAAGAACCCGGATCGGGGGAAAAATGGAAAGAAGCCTGGTATGGCGATCGTGTTGATCATTATCAACCTAAGTTTATCGATCTTTTTGAAGACGTATTGAAAAAAAAGGAGGTTATCTTACTTGAAGATGGTGAAAATACGACCTATACTATGATCGTACACACCACTTTTATCGAACCAGGATTTAATGTGGGCGTAATGAGCAAAAGGGCTTCTGTAAACATGACAGTAACTTTTGTGGAAACAGCAGATCCGACAAAGGTCATGGCCAAATTTACCATTATGAAATCACCGGGAACTGCCGTGTTTGACGGTGGCGCTCGTGTGGGTGAAAGTTATGCCAAAGCGGCCAAGTATTTTGCCAAATACCTACTGAGTAAAAAGGCTTTTTAGAAAAAAATTGACAAAGTTTATCTGCCATCCTGTTTGGTTACGGGGTGGCTTTTTTTATGACCAAGGTTTACTCCTCATCCGGTTTTTTTCGTCGTTGTTTTTTTTCAGCGACGATTTTCTTCTCTTTAAGTTTGCGTTCTTTACTGGCTTTTCCGGGTTTGGTGGGCAGGCGCTTTTTTCGGGGTGTTAACGCTTTTGCTATCAGGGCGTAAAACTTCTCGATAACCAATTCCTTGTTGGTGATTTGCGATCGGGTGGTTTGGCATGTCAACACCAAAAAGCCTTCGTTGTTGATTTGGTTGGCCAGTTTCTCAATTAGTATTTGCTTTTCTTCCTCCGTCAACAAAGACGAGTTTTGTACATGAAACCGCAATTCCATTTTGGTGCTTACTTTGTTCACGTTTTGTCCGCCGGGTCCGCTGCTGCGTGAAGCGCTGAAAATCCACTCGGGACTGAAGTCGAGGGTTGAAATGCGGTCGGCTGGATTAATTGTGGTCATTGGTATGGTGAATTTATGGCAAAGATAGTGGTTTTCAATGGGAAGAATAATCCGAATTTTTTGACAACTGAAGAGAAACTTCTTTAAACTCTTGTCTTTATCTTGCTTGTATCAAATTTTCTTTCTCAAGTTTCGTATTTTGAACAAGTTGTAAGTTGATAATCACTTCTTTTATCAGATATTTTATGTAAAACTCTGTGAAATAGATTTATAGCTTTGTCAGGCTATTACACGGAGTTGAACGTAGAACGCACGGAGCTGCACGGAGAAAATGGCTGCTTTGTATTGCGTTCTTGAACAGCCAAATAAAACTCAACATCAACTGTGAAACCTGATGTATTTATTATCCGGAGGGGCTATGCTGAAATAGTATAGTTGATTTTTGCTTTGGTGGCCACGCCATTAGGTGTCTCAATGGTGGCGTCTGCCTTAAGCAATTGGTCGTCGGTAAAACTGAAAGTAATGGAAAGCTGAAGTGGACCGGAATCGGGCAGGATGAGGCTTAAAAATTTGGCCTGAGACATGCTGTTGATCGTGAGCTTTTTATCTAGATGTTTTTCCAATAGTTCTTTCACTATCTGCAATTGAATGACTCCGGGCACAACGGGCTGTTCGGGAAAATGGCCTTGATACACCTGATGGTCGGCATTCAGAATCAGGGTAGCTTCCAGTTTTTGATGCACCTCTTCTATTTGTTGGATGGTATAAAAGTCTTTAATGAGCATCATGGTTTGGATACCAGCATCAGGCTGTGGTTAATGTTTCTGAAATGGTTGTAAATCAGTATGTTTTTCGGCTTGCGATTTTCTGGGTAATTTGCCGAAATGGTTGTTGGAACATGTCCGTGGCGAATCATTCCGGCAGCCAGCCACAGGGCAAAACTACTCGCCGTATCGTATTCTCCACACAGATGTTTGAATTTTCCGGTATTGATTCCGTTTAAAAGATCATTTTCCAACTTATGATAAACCTGATCAAAAACCTGATCGCCGTTGTTGCCCATGACAAACAAATCGATATCC
The DNA here is from genome assembly GCA_963676875.1 of Bacteroidales bacterium. Classification (GTDB taxonomy): domain Bacteria; phylum Bacteroidota; class Bacteroidia; order Bacteroidales; family F082; genus UBA6244. The sequence continues at coordinate 3,195,901 of OY781436.1, read as the reverse complement.
TCGAAGGTGAGCCCATGGTTCAGGATGAACTTTCTGATAAAATCGGCAGTTTCAATATCTGATTTGGGTTTGTAATAGGTACCTACTCCCTTGAGTTGAGCGTATGTTTTTTCTGATTTGGTGTCAGATAACACGAAAAACGCACTTCCTTCTCCCGAAAGGGCTCCCCGTTGCAGGTCGTTGTATATCCCCAGGTTGTTGCAGGCTTCCTTTTTATAGTAGTCGATTTGTGTTTTAATCAACCAGCTTTCCTCCGTAATTTCGTCAATGCCGCCCACCAAAATGTTATGTGCTTGATGGTCGGCCAACATCATCATGGCATCGAGCAGGGCACTCTCGAAGGAGAAGGTGCGGTGAACAAAGGCCATGTTGTAATTCTTGTTTTCGAGCATGAGGGCGATTTGCGCACCCATGGTGTTGTGGGTCGATTGAATGAAGGAGGTGGGAGTGAGCAGGGTTTCGCCATTTTCAATCATGGCATTCAGGAATTTTTCGGTGTCGATCTGACAACCCATGCCGGTTCCGGTCATGATGGCATCTGTCTGACTTACCTCGGCTTCTTTCATGGCAATTTGGGCGCTCACGAGACTCATTTTCACTATTTTGCTCATGCGCCGCAGCAATTTCATGTCGATGTAGTCTTTGTAGGCGGGTGCCACCACTTGCAAAAAGCGTTCGTTATACTCCAGAATTTCTCCTAAAAAATTTTCGCGGTTGATGGTGGGTTGCGGTGCAATGGCCCCACTTCCATTGATATAGGCAGGCTTCATCATGGCATGGTGGCGTTTGGATTTACCTTCGAGAAAACGATGGAAGAGTCGTTACCGCCAAAACCAAAACTGTTGGTCAGAACGTGGTTGATGTGGAGGTCGGTTAACTCACTTACCGGAATTAAACCTGTTTCGGGGATGACTTCCTTAAAGTTTATGTTGGGAAAGGCTTTGTTGTGGTTCATGGCCAGGATGGAAATAATCGACTCAATTACTCCTGCCGCACCTAGGGTATGTCCGGTAAAGGCTTTGGTAGAGCTAAACGGGGGTACATGGTCGCCAAACAGGCGTTGCATGGCAATACCTTCGGTGAGGTCGTTGTTGTCAGTTCCGGTGCCATGAACGTTAATATAATCAATATCTTGTGGAGATAATCCCGCTTTGGTGACAGCCCTTTGCATGGCCAAAAAAGGACCTTCGCCATTCTCGGAAGAGGCCGTTTGATGAAATGCATCGTTGGCATTGGCATAGCCGGAAACCTGAGCATAGGTGGTCTTTTTCTCCCTCAGGGCATCGCCGGCACGTTCCAGAACCAGATATCCGGCGCCTTCGCCGAGATTAAGTCCGCGACGTGTGGCATCGAAGGGGCGACAATGTGCGTGGTCGAGAATCATCAGGGTGTTGAAACCGTTGAGGGTAAACCGACTCAGGGCATCCGTGCCTCCCACGATGACGGCATCCAACAGGTTGTGTTTTAGCAATCTGACGCCAAACATAATGCTGTTGAGCGAAGACGAACAAGCGGTGCTGATGGTGGTAAGGTACTCATGGATGTTGAGGTCGTCGGCAATCATTTCGGTGCTGTTGCCGGCATGGTGGGTGTCGATGTGTTTTTTGTGGAGGGCGTCGGAGAGGAAATCCTTGTAAAAGAACTCACTGCGGTCCATTCCGCCTACGGTGGAAGCTGAGATAAGGCCAATGCGTTTGCCTGAATGAGCACTCAGATTTGCCGACTCGTAGGCCTGACGTGCTGCCCATAAACCCAACAAAGCGGTTCGTGTCCAGGCCAGTGACTCGTCAACTCCCAGTTTATCCATCAGTTCTTGTTGGTTCAACTTGATTTCCCCCAACAAAAATTCATCCCTGTGCACGGTTTCAAGGATGGAAATTTTTCCAATACCCGTTTTGCCCGTCATCAACGAACGGAGTGTTTCTTCTACATTGTTGCCAATGGAAGATACAATTCCCATTCCGGTTACTACCACACCTTCAGTCATTTACCTGCTTGGTTAAGCTATTTTTGGTGCTCCTGGATGTATTCGGCCATGGATTTTACCGAGAAGAAAATCTTTTGCCCGTCTTTGGGATTTTCGATTTTAATGCCGTATTCTTTTTCAAGCAAAACAATCAATTCCAGTGCGTCGATGCTGTCCAAACCCAATCCTTCTCCAAACAATGAATCCTCTTCATTGATGTCGGCAGGGGTCACGTCTTCCAGATTTAACTGTTTGATAATCTGTTCTTTTAATTGTTCAATTAAAGCTTCCATAAGGTTATTTATTTTCAATGGTATGATACAAATTGTTGAGCATTTCTGCCGTATGAGCAATCAATCCCTTTTCATCTGCAACACTTACCAAAACCAAAAAGGCGTGGTAGTTGTTTTCATCCAAATCTACCCATCCCGAAATACAGGAGGATATTTTTTCACCATGCAAGAGCTGATTCACATAATTGGCGTGCCATGCCGAATCAAAGGACGAAGATACAAAGAAAGCGTTTTCCCCGTTAAAATGATGTCGGATGGCCATTTCTCCTGCCATAATATTAGGCAGGGTATATACAAAGACTGCCGGACTGGGGAAGAAGGCCGCATCCGACTGAATGGATGACTGAAATTGCTGATCGGTGGTCAGGGTAGCATGGCTGTTGGAAAGCACAATGCCCGTTGTTTCAGGTGTGATAACTTCAGGATTGACAGACTTAAGCAACACTTCTGCTGCCAAAAAGCCAAGTTTGCTGTATTCGTCCATTTTAAAAAACTTGGGATACTTGGTTCCCGTTTGACGAAAAGCAGTTTTCATGAATTCGGCCCTGTCGTCTCCCGGAGCCATTTCAAACACAAGTTCCCCGTTCAGATAAACGCGGTTGTTGATGATGTGGCAGTAGGCTGAAATGACAGGATTCATGAGGTACTATATTTTTTGAATGATGAGTGCTCCGTTGCAACCTCCGAAACCCGAGGCCAGTTTGAGGCAAGTGTTTAAATCTTTGGGTACAGGTTGGTTGGAGACCTCCAGTTTTTCGGTGGTTCCCGGAACTTGAAATCCGGCAGTGGGCAGCACCATGTTTTTTTTCATGGACTCGAGAAGCGCAGCCGTTTCGATGATGCCGGCAGCGCCCAGTGTGTGTCCCCAACTACCTTTAAAGCTGTTTACCGGGACTCGACTTAATTGATGTCGCTGAATGGCCATGCTTTCCATGTCGTCGTTGTAGCGGGTAGCGGTACCGTGGGCATTGATATGATCGATTTCTTGCGTAGAAATTCCGGCTTCTTCAAATGCCTTTTGCATGGCGATAAAAGATCCTTCGCCCGTTCGTGAAGGGCCTGAAATATGGTTGGCATCGTTGGCCGTAGCGCCACCTTTGAACAGCAAATCTCCTTTTTGACGGGTGTCGGTTTTTTCCAAAATTATGGTTCCGGCCGCTTCACCAAGAGAGAGTCCGTCGCGGTTCAAATCAAAGGGCTTGCAGGGCGTGGGACTCAGCGACATAAACGACATAAATCCGCTGACCACGAAACGAGTCACCAAATCGCCTCCAACCACCACCACATGATCGTATTCATTCCCTTGCAATATCATCGCCGCCGTATTAATGGCTAACACCCCTGAAATACAAGCGTTTGAAATTACACGAACAGGGTTGGGGTTGCTAAAATGCTGTCCGATAAATTCGCCCATTTTCCAGAGTAGTACCCTGTGGGGGTCGATATCCGGTTGTGGGTTCAGCAAATCGATGTTGCCTTTGGTTGTGGACAGGATGATGAGCGTTCGGGGTGAAGATATGTCGATATGTGCGAGAGACAGTGCATTGTGTATGGAGACAATCATCATTTTCTCCAGACGTGTGGCTGATATTTGTTTGCTGTTCAGGTGTTTAAATCGCTCTTCAATTCCGGTGTCATCCACACAAGCCGCCATAAACGGTGTAGGATAGAGCGCCGGATTTTCAATGGAAGTGATGCCTACCTTGGCTTGCAGCAGATTTTGGAAGTTTTCTTCGGTGGAAAATCCCAGGGCAGAGGTGATATTTGACGATACAAAACGAACAGCCATGCTAAGGTAATGCTTTGGTTAAACCCATGCGTTTTTTCCAGTCCACGGCGAATGGGGGAGGATAGAGCAACATTTCCCGCTCCAGCGTGATAAACACCTGGGTGGTGCGGGCGGTGGCCACCAATTCGCCATCCGATTTGCGAAACAAGCGGTATTTGAACTGAATTTTGGCCGCTTCGGTGTCGATGTATTCCGTTTCAACCACCACGCTGTCGCCATATTGCACTTGTTTTTTGTAGTCGATGTTCATATTCACCACGGGAGCCATGATGCCATGAGAATAAATCTCCAGGTAGGAGATGCCGAAATGCTGGCCAAAGGATTCGCGTCCTTCTTCCAGGTATTTCACGTAATTTCCATGCCACACAATGCTCATTGAGTCCACTTCGCCAAAGCGCACTTTAATTTCGGTAACATCAACAAGTTTTTTGGACATGGGGTAAAAAATTTAAGCCTGCAAAGGTAAGAAATTTGTGGTGGAATAGGGTTATGTTTTTAAAATTGGTAGAGCGTGGGGGTAGGTTTGTGTTTATTACCGATTTCTGTGACGATGATTCTGCGCTAAAATGTTCCGGAAACATGTGTTAAAATCGAGAATATATCGATTGTAATCGAAAATTTAGGCGCAATATTCCTATTGTAATCGAAAAATTAGGCGTAAAATTCCTATTTCAATGTATTATTATGTATCTTTGTTGTAAATATTGGAGCTGTATGATCGAAAGAAAGATGCTTAAAATACTTCAAGAACAGTGTTTTAAAGGGAAGTTAATAATACTTGTTGGTGCCCGACAGGTGGGCAAAACCACGTTGTTGAAAAATTTGGTCGAGCGCATACAGGTGAAAACTATGTGGTTGAATGCAGATGAGGCAGATGTATTGAATGAATTTACTCTGGCCAATACAAGTACGCGTTTGTTGCAAATAATGGGTGCAAATACGCAATTAGCTATCATCGACGAGGCCCAGCAAATCCCGGATATTGGTAGCAAGCTGAAATTGCTCTACGATACCAAGCCTGAATTGCAGATTATTGCAACAGGTTCTTCGGCATTTGATTTGCTCAACCAAACAGGAGAGCCGCTCACCGGACGAAAAAGAACCTACCACTTGTATCCGATTAGTTATGAGGAATTGGTTGATGATACCAATTTTTTGGAAGCCAGGCGTATGCTGGAAACCCGATTGATTTTTGGTTCTTATCCTGAGGTGGTAACAAATCCCGGTCACGAAAAAGAGGCCTTACTGGAGATAGCCAGCAGTTATTTGTATAAGGACATTCTTAAACTTGATGGAATCAGAAAGGCAGGTCAATTGGAGAAACTTCTTCAGGCATTGGCATTTCAGGTGGGCAGCGAAGTTAATTTTCATGAGTTGTCGAAGACCATTGGAAATATCGACAGCATGACGGTGGAGAAATACCTTGATTTGCTCGAAAAAATGTATGTGATCTATAAGCTTCCGGCTTTGAGTAGAAATATGCGCAATGAATTGAAAAAAGGCAAAAAGTATTATTTCTACGATACCGGAATACGGAATGTGCTCATCAGTAATTTTGCTAACATGGACATGCGTTTTGATAAAGGCGCTTTGTGGGAAAACTATTTGATTTCGGAACGGAGCAAGGCGAACCAATATGCAATGAATTTCCCCAACACCTATTTTTGGCGAACCCACGATCAGGCTGAAATTGATTATATTGAAGAGGTGGATGGAATGCTCCACGCATTTGAGTTTAAATGGAAGGACTCCAAAGTCAGGTTTCCCAAGTCATTTCAACATGCCTACCCGCATCACACAACCCAATTGGTTAATTTTGATAATTTTACGGAATTCGTGGGTGTTAATGGCTAAGCAGATTTATTGACTATTCAAATTATTTCGAAACTACCGGGCATCTTTTCTCCACCAATCCACGACTTCTAATTATTGGAGTCAACTTTTATGAAAAAACTAATCGACGGATGTATTGCAGGTAACCCAAAGGCCCGAAAGGAGCTTTACCGTCGATATAACAGGAAACTTCTTGGAACTTGTCTTCGATATGCGCGTGAGTAGTGGAATACGGATGACAGGGAAGGCCATTAGCTTTTGGCTGGTTGGCGCGTGATTGTTGGACTTCGGAGAGAGTCGAAGGTTGGGGAAGCCCAAGTCCCGGCGCACAACCCTTCCCATCAGACTTGAGTTAGGGTGTGTTTAATCTTGGCGGCAATCCCCGCATCTATGGCAACCGCATCGATATGGGAGCCTACAAAAACCAGCATGTGTGGGTAAAAATAAACGATTCTCCGGCATTCGCTAAGCAGATATCTGTGTATCCCAATCCCGGTACCGACCGGATTCTGGTAGCTGTACCCGAAAACAATCAAGAGTTATGGATAGAATTATTTGATGGTACCGGGCAGAGGGTGTTGTCGCAACGTGTTTATTCCAATGTGTGTATTTTGACACCACCTCAATTGGCTCCCGGGATGTACTTTTACCGCATCCACAATCAGGATCGGGTGTTTAAAAAGGGGAAGTGGGTGAAGCTTTAATGCTTCAGGTAATGACACTTACTTTCAATCTTTTTCCCTACTTTTATCCCATCATTTAACAACAAAGCATTATGGATGTCCGGACATCACACATCAGGAGGTTGCCATTTTTGTGTCGTCTTATTTTAGGTTTGCCTCTTACGCATACATACTATCATTACTATCGGGTCATTATTTGGTATTTTTGTGATAGCTCTGAGGTGAGTTTGATCAAATAAGGCAATTGCAGGATTGATATGACTAAGATAAAAGTACAGAATACAGAGATTACCAATATTCACTTCAATGAGAGTGACTATATTTCCTTAACCGACATGGCGAATGCAAAGGAAAGCGAAAGTCGGGCTGCTGATATCATTAAAAACTGGCTCAGAAACAGATATTCCCTGGAATATTTAGGTACATGGGAGCAGATCAATAATCCAAATTTTAAAGTGGTCGAATTTGACCACTTTAAATCGCAAGCCGGGTTGCCGAGTTTTGTGATGAGTGTTTCAGAATGGATAGAAAAAACCGGAGCCATTGGAATATTTGTACGAAAAGGTAAGTATGGAGGAACCTTTGCTCATAAAGACATTGCCTTTGAATTCGGTTCTGCAATAAGTGTAGTGTTCAAGTTATATCTGATCAATGAGTTCCAGCGATTAAAGGAAGCCGAACAGATTCAATTGGGGTGGTCAGCCAGGAGAGAACTAACAAAAATTAACTATCACATACATACTGATGCCATTAAAGAACATCTGATTCCGAAAAAAATCACCAACAGTCAGGCTTCATTTGTTTACGCCTCCGAAGCAGATGTGTTAAATGTTGCCTTGTTCGGAATTACAGCTAAAGAATGGAAAGACTTGAACCCTGATTTAGCAGGAAACATGCGGGATTATGCCACCATGAATGAGCTGATATGCTTAGCAAATCTTGAAAATTTAAATGCTGTATTTATTAACGATAAACTCACACAAAAAGAAAGGTTGATCAAGTTAAACCTGATCGCGATTCACCAGATGAAGGTTTTACATGAAGTTGATAATAGAAAACTCCTGAAATAATGAAAAACCCTGCCAATCTTCTTTATACAATCCTGATTTGTTTGATTAGCACTCAGGTGTACTCCCAAGGCAAAGAAGCCAATATCTGGTATTTTGGGGCTTATGCCGGGGTGGACTTCAACCAAGGAAGCCCGCCGGGAGTACTCCATGATAGTCAGATGGTTAATAACGGCTTCGCTGGGTGTGCAAGTATTGCAGATAGTTTGGGGAACCTATTGTTTTATTCCGATGGGGTGACCATTTGGAACAAAAACCATGTTCCGATGTTAAATGGCCAAAACATGGGGCAATGGTCTTCTCAGGGGGCAATGATTGTACCACTTCCTTCCAACAACCATTTATACTATTTTTTTAACTACGTTTGGGATAATCCTGCTTTTCAATACCATTTTCAGTATTCTATTATAGATATGGATCTTAACAATGGTAATGGAGCCGTGATTTCGGATAAAAAAGGAATTCGACTTTTTGATAACTCTTCTCATCACCTAAGTGCTGTTAAACATGTAAATGGTAAAGATGTCTGGGTAGTATCCCATGGATATCACAATGATCGATACTATGCATTTTTGTTAACTGCAACAGGATTAAATGAAATACCAGTCATCAGCTATTCGGGCTCAATTGTACACAGCAGTGATGGTTACATGAAAATTTCCCCTAATGGCAAAAGAGTTGGCCTTTGTACAACTAGTGGGGCTTACCCCGGCTATTTTGAATCCATCAATTTTGATAATGAAACGGGAGTCGTAAGTGATGAAAACATGGTGAGAAAAGAATATCCTAGCTATGGCATAGAGTATTCTCCGGATAATTCCAAATTATACATAAGCACCGACCACGTTTTTCAATATGACTTGAATGCCGGAACTCCACAGGAGATATTGGCTTCTGAAACGGACCTTTGGACAGGATCCGGCTCCTCAAATGGAGGTGCCCTTCAGCTTGGTCCCGACGGAAAAATATACTGTACCGTTGCAGGCAGTGGGAGTGAGCACTATCTAAGCGTCATCCACAACCCTAACACCACAGGTATATTTTGTAATTTTGAACGGGATGCCCTTTATTTGGAAGGAAGTATCACCAACCAAGGTCTCCCCTCCTTTATCCAATCCTATCTTAACGATCCGACTTTTACAGCCCAAGACTTCTGCCTTGGAGATGCCACCACCTTTGAGGTAGACGATGTCAACGGAATAGATTCAGTGTATTGGAAATTCAACGATTTTCCCAATATGCCCAATGATACCTCCACTCAGTTCAGCCCTGAGTATGTTTTCTCTCATGCCGATACCTACCAGGTAGACCTTACCGTCTATTCGGGTTTGCTGGAGAAAACAGTATCCCGGGAGGTCATCATCAACCCGGTTCCTGAGCCCAACCTGGGCAATGATACCCTGTTTTGTGATTTAAATTTTAGCCTGACCCTCCATGCCAACTGCACCGCAGATAGTTACCAATGGAACGATTTTTCTTTTGGAGAACAAAAAACGGTCAGCGATACCGGCACCTACTGGGTGCGTGCCACACTCAACGGTTGCGCTCAGGTGGATAGCATCTATGTTGGGCTTTATCCTGCTCCAACACTGGATGAGACGACCTTGCAGATTAACGCCGCCGGTTGCGGACTGCCCACGGGCTCCATCGCAGGATTGGTGGTGCTTGGTACAACGCCCTTTGATTATTATTGGGTGGATATGGCAGGAGATACCGTAGGCATAAACCTTGATTTGTCGGCGCAATATGCCGGAAGCTATACCCTGAAAGTGGTGGATGGCCATGGCTGTGGTCACGAGCTTTCCACTTTCATCATTCCCGACAATGGCACCCTGGTGGTGGATTCGGTTCAGTTTACTCCCGAACATTGCCATCAGGCACAAGCCACCCTCACCATCTTTACCGATGCACCCACCCCCGACACCTTTGAATACAGCATCGATGGGGTAAACTTTTTTCAAAATCAGGGACTGTTTTCCGGAATATCTGCTGGCACCTACCACATCACCATCAAAGATGCCAACGGCTGTGTGGGGGTGTACGACCAAAACCCGGTGGTGATCGACAACATTTCCGGTCCACAAGTCCCCTCGGTGGATATCATTCCTGAGGACAACAACCTGGGCAACGGCAGTATTAATATTCACGCCATTGGAGGCAGTGGCGATTTGACCTATTCCATCGACAATGGAAGCCCTGTTGTCCAGCTTAACGATGGGCTTTTCAACAACCTGACGGCCGGCAACTACCTGTGCTCGGTAACCGATGCCTTTGGCTGCGACACCACCTTTACGGTGTATGTTCCCCTTGTGATTACCCAAACCCTGGAGGCCATTGCAGGCTTTGGCAGTTCCTGTGTGGAAGATGCCGTGTTGGTGCCTTTGGAGCTGGTTAACTTTACCGGGGTAAAATCCTTTGTGGTCACCTTGCATTACGAACCTAACATAGTGATGTGCGATGGTTATGTGGAACTTAACCCACAACTGGAGTTGGGCGACTTTCAGGCCACCGTGCAACAGGCCATAGGAGAAATTAAACTTAACTGGCAAGGACAGGTTCCGGTAACGCTTGCCAATCAGGCACAGATGCTCCGACTCAAATACGATGGTCTGGGAGAAGGTATATCGCCCATCAACTGGGAAGCCGCTCCGGGAGAAAGTCATTTTTATGATGAAAACCTACAGGAAATCAGTGCAGCCTACACCACAGGTGAAATACAGGTATTTAGCCAGCCCGAAATCCAAATGCAAAGCACCGAAAGTGTTTGTGTGGGCGATGCCCTGACCATTGAACCCATCATCACGGGAGGCAATGGAGAAAAAAATTACATCTGGAGCGGGCCAAATGGTTTTAGCTCCGGCGATACGCTGTTGAACTTTGATCCGGTTACTACCAGCCAGGCGGGAAGCTACACACTGAGTATAGAGGATGCCATGAAATGTAAGAAAAGTACTGCGGTTGAACTTATCGTCATGGAATCGCCCACCATTGCTTTTTCGGGATACGACACCCTGTTTGTGGAACCGGGTTATTTGCTGGATGCAGGCCATGATGCCCAACACTATCTCTGGAATACCGGAGCCACCACAGAACAGATTGCCATCGACACCACAGGGCTGTACGGTGTGGAAGCCACCTCGGGCCAGGGATGCAAAAACAGTGATGCGGTTTATATTCTCTGGGCAGGCAAGTCCTTTTACATTCCCAATGCTTTTACCCCCAATGGCGATGGGCTGAACGATGTGTTTGGAGCCATTCCCCGAATCGACTATGTCAACCAATACCGCATCAGCATTTTCAACCGCTGGGGACAGCTGCTCTTTGAGTCGTCCGACCTGCATTTGGGTTGGGATGGTACTTATCAGGGTGAGGCTTGTCCCGCAGGTGCTTATGTTTACCGGATCGTTTACAATGATTTTGGAATGGGCGCGCAGGAGACCAAGGTGATGGAGGGGACGGTGGTGTTGGTAAGATGAGAAACAAGGTGAGAAAGGGTGGAAAGGGTTGGAAAGGTAGGAAATGGTTGGAAAGGTGGGGGAATGCTTTTGGCTGTTGGCTGTTGGCTGGAGATCGAAGAGATTCGAAGGTTGGGTAAGCCCAAGTCCCGGCGCACAATCCTTCCCGTCAGACTTGAGCTAGGGTGTTATCGATATGAACCAGGGTTTTTGGTTTTGTCATCATACTATGTGCGTCCGAGGCGGAGAGTTGGGTCTCGAGATAACGCGCTACTCCCCACTCAGCACCAATTTCCCCACCACCGTTTTTCCATCCTGCTCCGCACGATAAAAGTATAGCCCGCTTGGGAAACTCTCAACATTCCAGCGAGTACGTGAACCCTTCAATTCCAATTTTTCCACCAACTGCCCGGTGTGGTGATAGACGAAAATGGTGGTGAGTTTGTTGCCACCGGTTTCAAAAGTAACCCAATCCTGCGCTGGGTTAGGATACACCCGAAAGGTTGTAAGGTACTCAGGTATGGCACTCGCCGTGGTATCTCCCAACTCAAAAACCCTTACATCAGGGTACAATTGCCCACGGCATTGCCACTCGTCGGTATCGGTGCCTATGGCCAATACGTAGTTATAATCCCCTTTCTGCCAAACACCCCTGTATATATATTCCTTTCCGGCGCCTCCATAGCAATACTGCCAGGTAAGCTCACCATCGGCCGTTATTTTTGCAAGCCATATATCATCACACATGCGATCAAAACCGTGATAGCCTTCCACATCTCCATCATCTGAACTGGTCTGTCCTACAATCATAAACCCACCATCGCTGGTGGTGAAAATATTATTTGCATAGTCCATAAAAGTGCCGCCAAGGCACTTCTGCCAAAGGAGGTTTCCACCAAAATCAATTTTAAATACCCAGATATCGCCTCCAAATTCAGGGTAGCCCGGATAGCCATGATAGCCACTCACATCACCATCATCGGAACTTGCCATACCCAGACAGAGGTATCCATCCTCTAACTCTAAAATATTGGCTCCAAGTTCATGATATTGTCCCCCGTAACACTGCTGCCATTCAATATTTCGCAGTGAGTCCAGTTTCACGACCCATACATCCAAATAGCCATAACCTCCCGGGCCGTGGTAGTTGCAGGTGGTGTCAAAATTACCCCCCTCGCCTCCCGAAGTATGCCCAATAACAATATACCCGCCATCAGAAGTTTGCTTGATGGCACCACCGCCCTCACCACTGAAACTCCCCAGAGTAAAATCCCATTGTATTTCTCCCTCACCGCTTAGCTTTACCATCCACAAATCGTAATCATCAAAATACCGGGTAATATCCCCGTCTTCCGAGTTGGTGTAACCGAAGGCAATAATGCCCCCGTCTGATGTTACAAGACCATTTTGAATGCGGTCAATCCTGTTACCTCCCAATACTTTGTCCCAAAGTATTTCTCCCCGAGTATTCACCTTCAAAATCAAATAATTATCCAATGCCTTTGATGGTGTATAAGGGCTAATGTCTCCGTCAGTGGATAAGGTTGTGGCAACTATGTAAAAGGTGGAATCACTAATTTTCAATATGTCAGTGTTTCCTCCATCGCCCATTGACCCTCCAAAGGTTGTTTCAAATATCAGATTGCCTAAACTATCTATATTTGCTAACCAAATATCATACCTTCCATGGTTATTTGAAATGTCACCGTCACTAGATTCAACGTTGCTAACCACCCAATAACTTCCCCCTGCTTCAATAATTCCGCTACCCTCATCCCAATCTGTGCCACCCAGGCAGGCATGCCATCGTTCAGCTACGGCTTGACCATAAGATTGATTCGCCAAAAAGAATATGGAAAGTGTTAAAATAATTCTAAAAATTGTTCTCATGTAAAACAAATTAAAATCGGGGCAGGCTGTATCAGCCCACCCCGAAAAGTTAAAAAACGCTATCTCATTATAACAATCTTACCTGTAACCACTTCGCCTTGTGACGAAACCGAGTAGAAATATAACCCGGCAGGCAAATCTGTAGTATTCCAAATAACACTTTTTGAATTCAATTCCAATTTTTCCACCAACTGCCCGGTGTGGTGATAGACGAAAATGGTGGTGAGTTTGTTGCCACCGGTTTCAAAAGTAACCCAATCCTGCGCTGGGTTAGGATACACCCGAAAGGTTGTAAGGTACTCAGGTATGGCACTCGCCGTGGTATCTCCCAACTCAAAAACCCTTACATCAGGGTACAATTGCCCACGGCATTGCCACTCGTCGGTATCGGTGCCTATGGCCAATACGTAGTTATAATCCCCTTTCTGCCAAACACCCCTGTATATATATTCCTTTCCGGCGCCTCCATAGCAATACTGCCAGGTAAGCTCACCATCGGCCGTTATTTTTGCAAGCCATATATCATCACACATGCGATCAAAACCGTGATAGCCTTCCACATCTCCATCATCTGAACTGGTCTGTCCTACAATCATAAACCCACCATCGCTGGTGGTGAAAATATTATTTGCATAGTCCATAAAAGTGCCGCCAAGGCACTTCTGCCAAAGGAGGTTTCCACCAAAATCAATTTTAAATACCCAGATATCGCCTCCAAATTCAGGGTAGCCCGGATAGCCATGATAGCCACTCACATCACCATCATCGGAACTTGCCATACCCAGACAGAGGTATCCATCCTCTAACTCTAAAATATTGGCTCCAAGTTCATGATATTGTCCCCCATAGCACTGTTGCCATTCAATATTTCGCAGTGAGTCCAGTTTCACGACCCATACATCCAAATAGCCATAACCTCCCGGGCCGTGGTAGTTGCAGGTGGTGTCAAAATTACCCCCCTCGCCTCCCGAAGTATGCCCAATAACAATATACCCGCCATCAGAAGTTTGCTTGATGGCACCACCGCCCTCACCACTGAAACTCCCCAGGGTAAAATCCCATTGTATTTCTCCCTCACCGCTTAGCTTTACCATCCACAAATCGTAATCATCAAAATACCGGGTAATATCCCCGTCCTCTGAGTTGGTGTAACCAAAGGCAATGATGCCACCATCTAAAGTTACAAGCCCATTTTGAATCTCTTCAATTCTACTACCTCCTAACGCCTTCTCCCATAGGATATCTCCATGGTGATTTATCTTTAGTATCCAATAGCTACCCGTTGCTAATGGCCAGGGATTACTACCGATGTCTCCATCATTAGATTTGGTTCGGCATATAACATAAAATGTTGTGTCGTTAATTCTTTTTATATCAATTCCACCGCCTTCAAAATTCGATCCTCCAAAAGTTTTTTCACTAATTAAATTACCAACGCTGTCTATGTTAACCAGCCAAATGTCATATGCCCCATGATTATTTGAAATATCACCATCATTGGATTCTGTTAAACTAACCACCCAATAGCTTCCTCCAGCTTCAATAATTCCGCTACCCTCATCCCAATCTGTGCCACCCAAACAGGCATGCCATCGCTCAGCTATAGCCTGACTATAAGATTGATTCGCCAAAAAGAATATGGAAAGTGTTACAATAATTCTAAAAATTGCTTTCATGTAAAACAAATTAAAATCGGGGTAGGCTGTATCAGCCCACCCCGAAAAGTTATAAAACACTATCTCATTATTACAATCTTACCTGTAACCACTTCGCCTTGTGACGAAACCGAGTAGAAATATAACCCGGCAGGCAAATCTGTAGTATTCCAAATAACACTTTTTGAATTCAATTCCAATTTTTCCACCAACTGCCCGGTGTGGTGATAGACGAAAATGGTTGCGTGCTCGTTGCCACCGGTTTCAAAAGTAACCCAATCCTGCGCTGGGTTAGGATACACCCGAAAGGTTGTAAGGTACTCAGGTATAGCACTCGCCGTGGTATCTCCCAACTCAAAAACCCTTACATCAGGGTACAATTGCCCACGGCATTGCCACTCGTCGGTATCGGTGCCTATGGCCAATACGTAGTTATAATCCCGTTTCTGCCAAACTCCCCTGTATATATATTCCTTTCCGGCACCTCCATAGCAATACTGCCAGGTAAGCTCACCATCGGCCGTTATTTTTGCCAGCCATATATCATCACGTAGTTGATTAATACCATGATAGCCTTCCACATCCCCGTCATCGGAGCTGGTCTGTCCTACAATCATAAACCCACCATCGCTGGTGGTGAAAATATTATTTGCATAGTCCATAAAAGTACCGCCAAGACATTTCTGCCAAAGGAGGTTTCCACCAAAATCAATTTTAAATACCCAGATATCAGGTCCAAATTCAGGGTAGCCCGGATAGCCATGATAACCACTCACATCGCCATCATCGGAGTTGGCATCACCCAAACAGATATAGCCGTCCTCCAGTTCAATGATATTGGTACCTCCCTCGTGATAATATCCCCCGTAACACTGTTGCCACTCAATATTCCGTAAGGAATCCAATTTTACCACCCATGCATCAGTATAGCCATACCCTCCCGGGCCATGGTAGTTGCAGGTGGTGTCAAAATTACCCCCCTCGCCTCCCGAAGTATGCCCAATAACAATATACCCGCCATCAGAAGTTTGCTTGATGGCACCACCGCCCTCACCACTGAAACTCCCCAGAGTAAAATCCCATTGTATTTCTCCCTCACCGCTTAGCTTTACCATCCACAAATCGTAATCATCAAAATACTGGGTAATATCCCCGTCTTCCGAGTTGGTGTAACCAAAGGCAATAATACCCCCGTCTGATGTTACAAGCCCATTTTGAATGCGGTCAATCCTGTTACCTCCCAATACTTTGTCCCAAAGTATTTCTCCCCGAGTATTCACCTTCAAAATCAAATAATTATCCAATGCCTTTGATGGTGTGTAAGGGCTGATGTCTCCGTCAGTGGATAAGGTTGTGGCAACTATGTAAAAGGTGGAATCACTAATTTTCAATATGTCAGTGTTTCCTCCATCGCCCATTGACCCTCCAAAGGTTGTTTCAAATATCAGATTGCCTAAACTATCTATATTTGCTAACCAAATATCATACCTTCCATGGTTATTTGAAATGTCACCGTCACTAGATTCAACGTTGCTAACCACCCAATAACTTCCCCCTGCTTCAATAATTCCGCTACCCTCATCCCAATCTGTGCCACCCAGGCAGGCATGCCATCGTTCAGCTACGGCTTGACCATAAGATTGGTTCGCCAAAAAGAAAATGGAAAATATAGCAATCATTCGAAGAATTGTTTTCATATCAAACAAATTAAAATCGTGTTGGGCTAATACAGCCCAACACGAAAAGTTAAAAAACGCTATTTTAAGATAACCATCTTACCGGTAACCACTTCGCCTTGTGACGATGTAATTGATGACAATGCGAATGGGAAAAGTGTGAAAATTAACAGGTTTAGTAGATGTGTTTTCATGATAATTTGTTGAGGTTGTTTAAGATATTCCGTGCTGTAAATATAGGGCTAATAAGTTACTTCTGAAAGATGAATCTTTCCAAAAAGATTTATTCAGGCACTAAAATAGGAAATTTTTCAAAGCCATTTAGAATTTGGACTGTCAGGCTCAAAACCCAATCCCCCTCAATTGTTCCAATTGCTCCTCCGATAGTCCGAATGTGGTGTTTTTTTCGACGCTGTTTTTCACCATAAAATAAATTTTGGCTGATTTGGCCAGGATGTCCAGCACATCGAAACTTTCCTGAAGGTTGGTGGTTACGGAAAAGGCGCCATGTTTTTCCCAAATGGCTACCCGGTGTTTTTGGAGTTTCTCGAGGGTCAGGCGGGCAATGGCGGCGCTTCCGGGAAGCTCGAAGGGGACGAAACCGACTCCTTTTGGGACAAACATCACCGTTTCGGGATGCATGCTCCACAACAGGTTGTTGAGGGCGATTTCGTTGCAAAACTCCGGAATGTGGGTGAGGGCGATGAGTTCGGTAACATGGGTGTGCATCACCACCCGGGCATTGATGTTGGTTTTCATCATGCGGGCGTGAATGGCCAGGTGGGTGAGGAGTTCGCTGGTAGGTTGCAGGTCGTGGGTATGTCTGCTCGGGTGAATGATATGGTAATCAATTCCCTTGCTGCCGATCTGCAAAAACAGGGTGTTTCGTTTGGGTTTGCGGGCCATGTTGCGCATCAGACTTCCCTTGGCAGAAACCAGAAAAATCTGGTTGGCCAATTCCGGAAATGGTTCAGATAACAGGTGAGAGATGCTTCTGTTTTCCTCGACTTTGGCCGATAACCGTATGGAGAAGTTTCCTGCATTTTTTTCTGCCCAGCCCCGCTCCCAAAGGTATCCGGCAATTTCTTTTATTTCTGAAAAGAGTGAAACGTGTTCTTTTTGCATGTTATTATTCCTGAATTATTATGAGTATTTGGTATTTCTATATTTATCCACTTAAACAAATTTCACCATTCATAGTCTCGGAAATACTCTTTGAAACGCAGCACCTTTATTTCGCTTTTTGGATCGAATAGAAAAATGCTGACATCCTTGGCCATTTCTTTCATGTCTATTTGGGATAATTTTTGGTTCATGGCCTGCTTGAGTTCTCCTGAATTGGTGATGGCAAGTTTGGTGTTCAGGTACGAATAGTCCGGAGCAACTCCTCTTCCAAGTAAAAAAACAACATCATAAAAATCACGGCCTTTGTTTCGCGGACGGTTAAGAATGGCGTAAAATTTTTGGGCAAGAAGTATTTGAGGAGGTGTCGAAAACACTTCTGTAAACACGTCAAATTTATTCAGGATTTTTTTTGGGGGAATGAATTCAAAATGCTGGTCTTCTGTGTTGATTCTAATGAGAATTTTTTCATCTATATGTCCGGATAGCCCTGATTCTATTAGCATTCCCGGAAATTTAATATAACAATGGTATGCTCCTTTATACACATTTCGTATATCTACGCCAAAGCCCAATAATTCAAGCTTCTTTCGGATGTAGTTGGTAATTTGCTCGAATTCGCTCTCTTTAAGCCCCATATTATCAAAATCAAGGTCTTCCGAAAACCTGTCGTTATTGTAGAGGATACGCAAAGCAGTTCCTCCCAAAAAAATCAAGCGGGAAGCGTACGGGCCGTCATAGATGATTTCAAGAATTTTATATTGTAAATACTCGCGCAATATGAACCTCTCAAATGACTGAAGTTGTGGCGGATAATATTCTTTTATTTGGGATAAACTAAACATGAAGGAAGGTTTTAAAATGGTGGACTCTTTCGGCCATAACGGGAGATTCCCAATTTGAAAAATAGGCGTTAAATTTTTCCATATCAATGAGCTTCTTAAGCTCTTTCATATTTAATCTTAAAGATTCAAAGTCTTCTGTACCTGTAGGTTTATTGAAATAGCAATAATCCAGTATCATTTTTTCCGGCTCGGCTATTTTAATATTGAAGTCTCCTGCCTTTTTCATTTGGTAACCAAAAAATAAGGATGGTTTTAGGTTTTGATAGTCACATCGGCCATATGGGGTTTCAAATGATGTGGTTTTAAGCGGACTTACCGAAGTAACTCCGAAAATGGCTTCAGGTATTAAACCATAGTACGACATGGCGCTGGTTAATGAAATATAAGATGGTTTATATATTTGATTGGCCATATAGTATAAAATGGATTCGTTTTTGACCCGGTCGTTAAACACATAATATCCCTGACGTATTTTTGTGATGTAGCCTGCTTTTTGCCAGTCAACCAAACGCCTGCGATGAAATTGTGGTTCAATCTTTCTGATGTCAAATTGATTGAAAACAACCTTGTGTTTTAATGCTTCCTTAAAATCCGGATACTTCATTCATTTCTATTTGTTGTCAAAAATAGCAACAATTGGAAATAAAAACAAATGGTTTTGGTTTTTTTCTGAAGATAATGACTACACCTTCTTCCCATTCATATACCACCCAATGCTTACGCATCCCAAAAAGAAAACAAACAAGGCACTCAACCAGGGAAGGATGTCAACAAGGGTGGCATTGCGCAGAAAGATGTCGTAGTAGCCATTCAACGACCAGTTGAGGGGTGATAACTTAGTGACTACCTGCATGATGTCGTTCATCATAAATTCCGGAACCCACACGCCTCCGATGGCTGCCAATATGACCACGGAAATTGATCCGAAAATAGAGGACTGTTCCTGTGTGCCGGCAATGGTGCCCACCAAAATACCATAGCCTGTGGCAGCGAGGGCAATGGTGGCCGTTAGCACAAACAAGGCCAAGTAATGATTTCCGGGGTTTAGTTGAGGCAGGTCGAAGAGCGGGAGCACAAAAACGCCGATCACCAACAAAAGTATGGCTTGTAAAACCACCACAACAAAATAGGTGGTTACCTTGCCCAGTATCATGGCCAGATCGGAGCCGGGCATGGTGCGCAACCGCAACGAAACACCACTTTCGCGTTCTTTTATCAGGTTTCCTGCCAGGGGTATCACCACGAAAAACATGGCAAATACGGCCCATGCAGGAACATTGTGCTGAACGGAGTTGGGAATGGCCACGTGCTCATCGGTGGAGGCGTATTGCTCGTTGATTTCCACCAATCGCTGTCCCATTCCGCCCTGCCGGAGTTGTATGTCGAGCATGTCTTCCAACACGGCGGAATATACCCCAAACATCACCTTGGCTTCAACCATGGACGAAAATTGTTGCAAGGCACTGATGATGGCCTGTTTGAATGAATTTTTGGTGATGGGGTCGAAAAAAACATCCACCGATGCCGGAGGTGTAGGTTGGATGCTGTCGGAGCCGAAAACTTCTGAATAACCCTCGGGGAGCTGTTGTAACATGTTGAATTTCATGTTTTCACGTACGGATTGGCTGGCGTCTTTCCTGACCAATATCCCGATTTGATAGTCACCGGCAGCCACCTGTTGGCGCATGGTGGTCTCATTCAGAAGTTCTCCGTTGAGGCTGTCGATGGCCTTGAAAAAGCGTGATTTCTTCAATCCCTCCACGATGTTGATGCCAAAGGTGTCGGCATCCAGATTCACCACCAAAACAGGAATCTTTCTTTCTTCCAGCACCTTGAAAGTGGAATCCTGCAACAGGGTCATGATGAGCACCAAAGCGGTGGGCATGATAAACAACATGGCCAGTCCGGCACGGTCGCGCAGCAGCAGCAACGTTTCTTTGTAGGTGGAAGCCCAATATTTGAGTAGAAAAATCCGCATGTTG
Organism: Bacteroidales bacterium; assembly: GCA_963676875.1. Classification (GTDB taxonomy): domain Bacteria; phylum Bacteroidota; class Bacteroidia; order Bacteroidales; family F082; genus UBA6244. Next base: position 3,175,645 of record OY781436.1, on the reverse strand, counting down.
TTAATCCCTTAATTTTCGTCCGGTGAGGTGCAGAAAAAGGTCCTCGAGCGACTCACATCCGTCATGTTGCCCGATCAATTCCTTTGGTTGACCTGCAATGATCAGTTTTCCATAATCGATGATGCCAATGCGTGTACAGAGGTTTTCTGCCTCATTCAAATGGTGAGAGGTGTAGAGAATGGTGGTTCCCTGCCGGTTAATTTCGCTCAGAAATTCCAAAATCACATGCCGTGAGTGCACATCGATACCCACCGTTGGCTCGTCGAGGAAAAGTATTTTGGGTTGATGTAAGATACCGGCAATGAGGTTGATTCGGCGTTTCATGCCTCCCGAAAAACTGCCAATCCGATGATTCATGCGGTCTTTTAAGCCGAAACGCTCGAGGTAGTTTTCGGTTCGTTCCTTGAACCTTTTTCCGCTCAGCCCATACATATGCCCAAAATACAGGAGATTTTCGCGTGCCGTGAGCTTGTCGAACAAGGCCATTTCCTGCGGCACAACGCCCATCATCTGCTTGATTTGGTCGGGATGGTTTTGCATGGAAAGTCCGTCGATGGTCACTTTTCCGGCAGTAGCCGACAGCAACCCGCAAAGAATGGAGATGGTGGTTGTTTTTCCGGCACCATTGGGTCCCAATAAACCAAAAATTTCACCCTGTTGAATTTGCAAATCCAGCTGATCTACGGCATTCACCTCTGCATGTGGATACCGCATTACCAATCCGGCAACATCGATGAAATGGGAGGCTAATGTCACGATACAATGGCTTTTAGTTTTTTGAAAAAGGCTTCTTCTTTATCTGCGATTACCAGCAGCAAATCGGCAGCTTTGTCGTAACTTTCGTCGAGGGTGTTTCGGTTTTTTACGATTCTTCCGGTGATAACGGCAAATTCGCGCCACAGGTCACCAATTCCTGCCATTTCAATGGACAGATCACGAAGTTCAGGTTCGTTCAAAATTTGGGCAGCTTCCTGCAAAAAGGCACCGTACATAAAGCGAAATCCTGCTCCTCCGGTACCAATTTCCTCCTGTGCACGAACAATTTGGCCCGTGTAGGAAGCAGCTTTTCTCACGCCAAGTTTTTTGGGATAGCTCCTTACTTTTTTCGATAAAAACCGGATGCCTTTCACCCCAAACATGGGAATGGGAATGGTAAGCATATCCTTGCATGTCTGCTTAATGCCTTTGACGATGGCTTCTTCGAGGTGAATATTGTCTGGAATATTTTTTACCCAATACATATGTCCGTTGGGGGCAAAAGTCCCTTTGGCGTAACGCACACACAGGAGTTCGTCGAAGGTAAGTTGCTCATAACCTTCCATGACGGGGTCGCTGATGCGATAGATGTTGTTTTCCTTGGCAAAGGCCACCAGGTTGTGTGCATTGAAATGAAAGCGGTACGCATCCGGAAAATAGGAGAGGTGGTAAACCCCCACCAACATCCCGGTAGGAATTCCTTTTTCCAGATTTTGATCGAGGGCTTCCATGGCCTTTTGGGGACTTCTGAATTTTTTTCGTTGAAAGGAAATGCCCAGTCGTTTGGAAAGCCGCCGGAAAATTACCCCCGGCAACGGACGGAAAGAAGTAACGGGAATGCCGCCCACTTTTAGAAAGGGCATGTGTGAGAAAAACAAGCCGGAGCCTATACCAAATACCATGGGCTCACTCAGTTGGATGCCATAGAAACCAAGTAGATTCGACACCACGCCATTTTCGCAGTGTGCCGATTGTTTATGTTGAAAATCAATGGGTTGATCCATTCTTTATTCTTCTGTTTTTAGTTGACTGATGTCCTTGAGTTGGGCTATGGAAATGTTGAACACACGGGCGTATTTCTCCAGTGTTTCGTCGGTTAGTTTGGCGAAGTTTTTGGGCTTCAGGTGGCGTTTCACGGTCCAGGTCCACATGCCCATGTATTGGGCTACCAGTTTCACATCCATGATGTTTTTCTCGATATAGTAGGCAATGGGGCTGAGTTCACCGTCCAACACTTGTTGCCGGGCGCGGTTTACCTTTTCGTGAACCTGATCCCAGGCTTCCTTGATGACTTCATTTTTAGGATCCCAGCCAACGGATTTTACGGTGGTGAAATTGCCGTTTTCGTCCAGGGAGTAAACAGGTTCGCGCAGTTTGCCCTGAAGTAAGTTGGCATCGTCTTGGGGTACATCTTTGGCTTTCACGAGGCAGTATTGTTAGTGGTTTTCGATAAAAAGATGGAGAGGTCGGCTTCGGCAATGATTTGTCCGTCCACACGCGTTATGGCGTGAACAATCATCGCGCCCATTAGTTCGTTTACCAAATCTATTTGGGTGACAAGCTGTTGATTTATTTTTGGAAGCTGCTCAATATAAAGTCGTTTGATGGCACCGATAAAACCAACGGAAGGCTCTTTTCCTTCCAGTTGAGCGTGATATCCGGCGCGCAGGGCAGCGGTTTGAGCCATGTTTTCCATGATTCCCGGTTCCTGAAAAAACCCATTTTGAACAAAAAGGTTGTTATCATGAATCGTCAGGGTGGAAATGGTGGATAGTTCATCGGACGACAACAGTCCGTCCACCATCATCATGGGAGCGCGTTGTGGGATGAGCCTTTCAATTTGATCACGTCCAAACATCAGGTAGTGGTGGTTCATGGTTAGCTTTTGTGGGGTCAAAAGTAGGAAAAAAAAAGATGGGACAGGTTAGAGCAAATCTCCCCTGCGTTTGCAAGGTAGAGGTTTTAATGAAGAAAACAATTAAGTAATAAACCCATTGTAATCGAACTAATGCATGATACAGGGGCACCGGTTCTTAGCAATTACCCAAGCTCAATGTTCAAATTGAACAAATGATTTGCAGGGAATGATCAGTCATCCAACCACCTACTTATTCCACAAATCAGCCGGATAATCTCCTTTTTCAACCAACTCTGCTACCCGTTGAACGGTCACAGGTTTGTCATCCTGATAGGTTACCCCAAACCATTGATCGTTGCTAGTGAGTGTTCTAAAACTGGCTTCTCCGCTTTTTATCAGGTTGTTGGCTACAAGTGGAATATAAAACTCCGCTTTGAGCTGATCGGCGTTTTCCTGAATAAATTTGGTAAAATCTCGCTTCAACTGACTGAAAAACAAAGGGGTAAACCCCCAGAAATTCATCGAAACAACGTCGTCTTCTTTTAATGGGTGCTCCACTCCGGATTCTTCATACACAATTCCCTCGGGTTTGCGAATGATTGCCGTACGTTCCACCACATCAGTAAGACAACCATCGGTACTCTTACAAATGCCACGGCTAACACTACCGTTTTCTGACAAGGTGTTGGCAAGCATGTATCCTACCAGGGCATATTCGTTGGGTTTGCGCTCAGGTTTGGTAAGAAAATCAGCCAATACCTGAAAAGCCTCTCTGCCATAAAAGTCGTCGGCATTAATCACTGCAAAGGGCTCATTTACCCATTTTTCGGCTACCAAAACGGCGTGGCCTGTCCCCCAGGGTTTCGTTCTTTCGGGATTAAATTTTATTCCTTCGGGGATGTTATGGAGTTCCTGTAAGATGTATTCAGTCTTAATTTTTCCTGCCAGACGTGGTTCGAAAATGGCCTTGAAGTCATCAATAATTTTGGGATTTAATACAAAAACGACCTTACCAAATCCGGCCCTGATGGCATCGAACACCGAATAATCGATGATGCTTTCGCCCGAAGGTCCGATTTTATCCATTTGTTTTACGCCACCATAGCGACTTCCAACGCCGGCGGCCAATATTACTAGGGTAGGTTTCATGTTCATAGTTTTATGGTTCAACAGAAGGGAATTACTTTTTAAAAGTGTCCCCAAACAGATTTTTGATGAGGGCAAAAGTACATTTTTTGGAGGGAAATACCAGTCGAATAAGAAGATGCTTTGTGTTTCAATGTAAAAACAGACTTGACCATGCTAACATGCACCAGGGTTGTGTCTATTCCATCGGCATCAACAATACTTTTTTGTTGTCCGCTACATTCACTTGCTTAAGATATTCACGCAAATCAGCATATCTTTCATCACCAAACAAATCCTTTTTAACCAATTGTTTGCGGACATAGTGCAGCACCTCACCATCAAGAACAAAGTTCGTATAGCAGCTCCCGAAATCGGAAATCAGCGTATCGTTGTCAGGACAGGACTTAACAAAATAACCCTCGGGTACCACAAAGGTAATGCTGTCGATGGTGGTATACGATCTGTTGATTTCGATAGGAGAAGTTTGTTTATTGGTGGCCGAGGGCACATCCACTGTGGTATTAAAAAAGTTGACATCGAACATGATTCTGTTTCCCAGCATTTTGGCATAGCGATCGGCAGCAATGGTATAATGCTCTTCGAGGGTAGGCGATTCAGAGGGAGTTTCGGTGATTTGGTAATCCTGATCGTTGAGTGAAAAATGGCTAAGGTGTATCAATTCGCGCACCTCTTTCATACGGTTTTTACCCTCGATCAGATAAATTCCCATCATGCGATCATAATACATACCCCGGTAGGTATTGTCCACCGTAGCCATCACATTGCCATCAGTATCCAAATGAACCATAGCTCTCCGAATTCGTACATTTTTGGCAGCACCCAGCCTTGGGGTCTTAACCAAATGTCCACCATCTTCATCGGTCAACAGTGCCAACCTGTTTTCGGTAAATGTACTCAAGTAATTGAATGGATTGTTTTGGTTGGTACATTCGAGCCACACGGTATCCGAATCCAAAGGCACACAAAGAATTACATGGTTGAATTGTTGCGAGGGGAATTCTGTTTTAATGGAACCGGCATTTCTTCCTGCCCTGATCACCGTGTAGTAGGAAGGAATATCAATGGCCTTGAGCAAAGCATTTGTATAGTTGGTCAATGCCTTACAATCTCCATAACCGTTTTTTTCCACTTCCATGGCGGTGAAGGGTTGCCACCCTCCTATCCCGATGGAAATATCTACATAACGGGTTTTGTTTTGCATGTATTCGTATACCCGTTTGATTTTTTCGCGTTGGTCGGGAGCGTCTATTACCAATTCCCTGATCTCGGTTTTTATCTCCTCGGGGAGTTCGTCACGTCCTTGTGTTAAGGAATAAACCCACTTTCCCAACTCTTCCCATGAGGAAGCATTGCCCTCATAATCATCCATGATAAATACGGTGGGAGCCAACCACACCATGGGAACCAAATCCGAAAATTCCAAATCATATTCCTCCTCCCTGATGGGCAATACATTATTGAAATCCCACTCGTAAGTTGTAACATCATCCGTGGCTGACACGCGACAACCATCACTAATATATTGTTCCAAATATCTCAATATCATATCATTGGGCACATGCACCACCAGCTTGCCACTTTGCAGCGACATGTCATACCCATCCAGTGCCCAAAATGGCGGATATCCCAAAAGTCCTTTGAACGATCGTTTAAAAGAATATTCGATGGTAAACGGATATTGGTGGTATTCAGGATCGTATACTTTATGTTTGCCGTCGTCGTACACCCCACTGCCGGCAAAAATGGAAGTTTCGTGAATGTCAGATTTAGGTACTCGTTTCACCAGTTTTCCATTTCGATCGTAAACGCTTATTTTAATTCCTCCCAGTTTGGAGAAACTATCGAAATGTTCAATAAAATAGGCATAACGTCGGTGACTTTCATGCAGAACAGTTATCACAAATTTTTCCTCCAGTTCGGCTTCACCCGGCGACTGTATGGTAAACTCAACGCTTTTATATCTGATCACCGAACCTGCATCTTTGGTAAGGTCTTTGGGGATATTGAGTACGGAATAATCATCAACCTGTGCTATCAGATCCGTGAAGTGACCGGCCAACAGCATCAATAATACGAGGAATGTTTTGTGCATGGACACCTTAATTCAGGTTAAGAATAACAGGATTATTTTCGCTGCTTACTACCAAACCATAAAATTCCTTGATATAGCCATATTCGTTTTCGCCAAAAACCGACTTATTGATGGAAATATTGTAGTTCAGGGTGATAACTCCATTAGCTTCCTGATACATCATGGTAAATTTAGCTCCATTATCCGGTAAAACAATATTAACGGGTTTAGGCAACTCAGCCACGGTAACGTTTTCGGGTAGGGTTAACCTTACCACACCGCTGGTGGCCCTTTTGTATATAAAATCAATGGGATATTTTCGGTCTTCCGATTTGAATTCATTTTCTTTCAACTGCTCCATCAAAAACATGTTTAGGTAGGCCTGATTATCAATAACCGTAACAGCATCCTGCATTTCCACATCATATTTTTCTACTACGCCCTCATCAACCAAATCCTTATTATCAATAACGAAATCAGTAATCACCAAACCCGGATAGACTTCCATCAAATCGTCCACATATTGCTGTTCGTTGAGGTAGTCGGTATAATTGGAACGCCATTCGTAGGCGGCATAATCGTTGTTCATGTAGCTTGCTTTGCCCGTTAATGACATATCTTCGCTTAGCTTGAGGTCGTGATAAATACGTTTAGAATATTTTTTAGGCGCACTTATTGCTATCGATTCTGTACCTTTTTTGTTGAGCAAACGTCCGGTGTAATTGAGGCACCTAATGGGCAGCATGTTATAGGGGATATGATCGTTGGTAGCATCAAGCATCATGAATTTCCCGTCAATCTTGGCATAAGCCATCACATAATTCAATTTGAACAGGCTTGGATAAAAGGGATGCAACAACCCGTTATCACGTGTGCTGATTACCAGAGGATAGGCTTCAATATCTAGTTTTTCAAGGAGCCTTATAAGCATTAGGTTGATATCTGCAGAGTTTTGTGACTCTTCTCTGGTTACATCCAACAGATTGGCTTTCGACATGTAAAGTCTGTTTTTGTTATTCCATCGGGTGTTTGCTTTTATGGTTTCAACAGCCAATTTAGCTTTTTCCGTTTCGGTTGTGGCCTTACTCTCGATATCTTTGGCATATTTATTTAGAAATGTACTCGGCCACTTAAGTCCGTCACCAAAATTCTCATCACGCATCAGATAATCTTCCACAGCCTCCCATGAAGATGCGAAATCCATTGGATAGTGATTGGGGAAATTAATTTGAGAAATATCCAATTCTACTCGGGCCAAATAGTTCTTACTCGAGCTAAGATAGGGTTCAGAAATAAAAGCAGGCATATCCTTGGCTGCCCAATGATTATATCCGACCTCTTTGGGTCTAAGAATTCCTCCTACTTGAGCTGTAAATGTAACATAGTCACTACGACCAATTTCCAATTCGCTTTTTACTACCGGAACAGAATGTTGAAAGTACCAACATGTTGGAAAACCATTATATCTGACTTCAATATCTATAACCGACCCCACTTTTACATCGGGCATAGCAAAATTATATTCGTATTCGAAATCCCAAACTTTTTCTTCATAAATGGCACTTTTTTCGAGCTTCGACTCTTCGATTTCGCCATCTACAAGATTGTAGGTAATCCCCTTGATGTTACCTTTTGCTGAGGTTTCCAACTCGTTGTTTGCCATAAAAAAACCTTCCTTGGATAGAATCTTTACCCGGCGCATCAGCGAGAAAGTTGACATTTTAGGATCGTAGTAACCGGCTTCGTAAAGAATTACCGCCGGAGCGCTGGTGTCCAAAGGGTACGCCGTCATTTGCATTTCCTCCATGGACACACGCCCGAACTTCACTTTTTTCTCTTTTGAAATGCCCAGATTACACGCTAAAAGGCCTGCTAAAAGCAAGATCATTGTTTTTTTAGTCATCATGTTTCAATAAAAATTAGAGGATTCAAACAGCTCGTTTTTACAATAAGTTTAATTACTGCTCAAATATAATCCAATTGAGCGAGTGACGTAAAAAGCACCCCTAAGAATCGCCATAAACAGTCTAATTTAAAACTATTTCAAATAATAATAGGTTGGCTCGATATGATATTTCGGGCTTTAATACCTATCCAAACAAGACGAAATATTTATCTTTAAAAGAAGCAAACTAGTATCAGTATCGATCGGTTGTGGAGCCCATAATAATTGGCCAATCAACTACTGCGTCCGGGTCATGGTTTCGGGAACCACCACCACAAAATCAGCTGTATGTTGGTTTTCGGCTTCCAGACTATCGACATCTGCTTGCAGTACAGTGTTGATGGTTTTGATTTTCAAGCCGGGTTTATACTGATTGAGGTACCAAATGATGCCTTGCCAGTTGTTGGAGTGGTAACTTCCATTATAATGAATAAACTGCTTGCCGTCTTTCATGTTGAGAAAAATCTGGTAGGCCATGGTGGCATCCTTTAGGGCTTGCGATTTGGGCAAATTGGGATTGGCATGACCCATCATTTCCATTTCAGACATCATGTCGGCATAACATTTTACAGTAGAATCGTACACTATCGGAAGGGGAGCCATATAACCCCGTGCTTCTGCCGAAAGATATGCAAGGGTGTCCATACCTTGTTTATAAACTACTGATGCGTAGCGGCGTGGCACGTTGGTGGCAATAAATGGCAGGCTGCTGTCTTTGGCAAAAACCACCAGAGGTTTGTAGTCGGTTTTGTAGTTTGGCCACAGTCGGGCTTCCTTTTCAAAGCTACTCTCTGATATTTTTCCTTCCAAATACTCGTTCAGAAGCAGTTGATTATCTGCTTCAAACATTTCGGCACCCAAAACAAGGTTGCCTTGCCTGGCTGCATACAAATCGTGGGTTATTTCCAATTCCAACCAGTGGGCAATGGGGTTGTCGTGCAATTCACCATAAAACACTACATCGGCCTCTTGCAAGGCATCGAGCATTTTGGCATATTTTACCTGTTTTCCTTCGGCATTATAGAGTGCATAAGCAGGTTTGTCGGCCTTAAATGAGGCCATAGTGATAAAAACAATAGTTGCAAGTAGGAGTTTTTTCATGGTTCAAGAATTTGGAGAATCAATATTGACATGAGCTATGGAATGCAAATTTTTTGATATGATCACGTGTTTCAAGTGGGTGTTTTCTTAAGTTTTTCTTCGTGAAAGAGAAGTGGCAACAATTGGTCGATTCCCTCTACGGCTTGAGCCATGCCCTCCTCCCCTTTCATTACAATCCTGATCTTTTGTTCCTGACGTTTTTCTACCTCAGCAATTACCTGTCGGCATGAGCCACAAGGCGTTACAGGACTGTTAGTAACAAAATGATTGCATTGAGCCGTGATGGCAAGAGAAAGTACGGCCACACCCGGATAGGTGGACTGGGCATGGAACAGAGCAACCCGTTCGGCACAAAGCCCTGAAGGATAGGCAGTATTCTCCTGGTTGCTACCTAAAACAACTTCGCCATTTTCGAGCAAAGCAGCTGCGCCCACGTGAAATTCCGAATATGGAGCATAGGATCCTTTTATGGCTTCACTCGCTTTTTTCAGCAACAATAAATCCGTTTCAGGAAGCTGATCATGCTCGTTGTATTCTTCTACTTTGATGGTAATTGTCTTTACTTTCATTGCAAGAATTTAATGCTAAACTACGAAATTATTCCTGACCCGGCGGCAGCCAGATGTTTCCATCGCGCTTTCGACCGAAAAGCAAGATGGAAAAGAAAAAGGCAAACAAGGTGGCTCCTGCCTGGGTTTCGATGGTATCATCCGAAAACATGGAAATGACAACCATCATAAAAAAGGCGGTGTAAAAATAATCGTTGAAAGCCTTGGTTTTTATCCCGGGGTATATCAAGGCAAAAAGAAACCAGACCAATCCAATCAAACCGAGTGCAACGGCTATTCCCAGATATTGGTTGTGTGCATGGTATCTGTACTGCTTTTCGAGGGGGGTGTTCATTTCCTCATATTGGAGGTTGAAGGCATCGTCCAAATCGCCGGTGCCCACACCAAAAATCATATTGTGACGGATAATCCCGATGGAAGCACGCACGTATTCAATACGTTGCATCATACTACTACCGCTGGGATTGCCTGTTTTTTGATACACATCATAACCTTTCAACATTTTCAATATCCTGACGCGCAAACCGGGCGAAGAAATATAATGCACATTGGCCGTTCCTTGTTCAATGGTTTTTATGTCCCAATCCGTTAAGGTATTCACTCCATCGGCATCTTTCCTTAAATCTTTGGATGTGAGGTATCTTATCAGCGTGGCATCGAGCGGATAACCGGCCTCTGTTTGTCCAAAATAGTCCAGATTACTCCTTTCGCTCCATGCTTGTTGCAACTCTTTGGGGCACAAATACAAACCGACATATCTACCATCTTCCACTTCAAGTGAAACGGTATCGTGGTCATATAAATTTCCTCTGGAAGTATATTTGTCGAGGTCAGAAAAATTAATTTGGGGAGGTGTGGTGGCTTCAACTACTGTAGTCCAAATTTCAAAAATTAAAATTACAGGAACAGCAATAATGGCCGTAATAATAGTCATTCGTAAATACCTAAAACGAGTTTTTAGCAACAGCCATATCAGGTAACCCACCAATCCTGCTACCACCACTACGATACCGGTAATCGACTCGAGTAGAAAAAGGAAAACCACAAACCACCCTGCTATGGCAACAAAAAGAATGCGCTGCCAGAACCTCGAACTGTTGTCGTGAAAGGCAAAATAAATCAAGGCGAAAAAACCAAAACTTACGTTAAGACCAAATCTTATGGGTGAGATAAAGGGAGAGATTTGTCTGATATCCACGTAACTGCCCGTAATAAGCATTCCTGCACTAACCAGTGTTCCCACCAAAATGGCCACCAAATAAAAATACATTAACACCCGAAATCGCTTGAACGACAGAGGCTCCATGGTACTTATTACCACAGGAAGCATCAGTAAAGGAAGTTTAACGCGTAAGTCTTTAAGGGCATAGTCCCAATTTTGGGTGTAAATCATGCCTAAAACATGAATCAGATAAATGGAAACAAACACCATGGCGGCTTTGTTTCTGAAAAACATGGAAAACTTCTCAACAAGGTTGTCGATGGCCAAATTAAAAAGATAAGCCAACCAATGAAAAAATCCTTTTAATGGCCCTCCATACTTAAAAAACCGGAAGCTAATTTGAAACGAAAAACCTGACCAAAGCCACAAACCCAACAACGCGAATTGTGTAACACTCATGGTATATTTGGACAAGGGTATGCTCATGGCGAGCAGTACCAACGCCACAAAATAGGCCTGCGAGTGAATGTTGGTTCCTGAGTTGAGTAATTTCACTATGGATTATGGTTTTTCTGTTGAGTTCTCGGCTACGTAGGTGCCATTGAGTATCGATTGGTAGAGCTCTGGATTTTTCAGAATTTTTATGGCTTCCTTCACCTCCAAATCATTTTGCAAAGCCGCTTTCAGCTTCCCCGATTGGTTGTAATAACGTGTAACGATTTCTACCCTGATCATCTCTTCAATCTCGGAACGGTGTTTATCCAGGTCCTTTTTCTTTTCTTCCTTAATGACTTCCTTCAGCGCTTTCAATTGCTCGCCGATGGCTTCGTCGTATGATTCCCTCTCGGCACTTGCTTCCATTTGCTTCAGCAAGGCTTCTGTTTGGGTGTTGTAATTAAAATCCTGCTCGGTAACGAAAGCTTTAAACGCATCAAAAAGCGAGTCGGACACATGAAAATCTTCCACCGGAGGAATGCTGTCGTGGCTCAGCGCAAAATCGTTGGCAAACCTAAAAATATAGTTTTGGGCATATAAATCTCCACTCACCTGACTAAACACCCGTGCTTCGGCCTTTACATCCGGCGCAATACCTAATCCTTCGTATACCGTACGTCCGCTCTTGGTTTTGAAAGTAGCAGTCACCGAGTCGGCCAATTTTTCTTTGGCAGCTTCGCCGTCTTTATGAAAATAGTCGATGGCTTGAATACACCTGCCACTGGGGATATAGTATTTCGACACGGTAATTTTCATTTTTGAATTGTATGGAAGTGGCACAATGTTCTGCACCAATCCTTTACCAAAAGTGCGAGAACCCACGATGACTCCCCTATCCAAATCCTGTATGGAACCGGCAACAATTTCAGAAGCCGATGCACTGTTTTCATCCACTAGAATCACCAACGGAATATCGCCATCGATTTCCTTGTTTCGAGTGGCGAATGCCTGAGTGCTGGCACGGGTTTTCCCTTTAGTAGTTACCACCATCTCTCCCTTAGGCACAAAAATATTGACGATATCAACGGCTTCATTGAGCAATCCGCCCCCGTTGCCACGCAAATCGATGATTAAGCCCTTGAGTTTAACGCTGTCGGCCATGGCCTTGAAAGCGTTTTTGATGTCCAATGCTGCATTGGGATTAAACTGGGAAAGACTGATGTAACCAATATTGTCTTCCAGCAAGCCACTGTAAGGAATGTTGGGTATTTTTATTTTTTCTCTCACCACCATCACTTCGCGGCTCACGCTATCGCCATAGGATTTTATTTCCAACTTTAACTCCGACCCCGGAACACCTTTTAATCGGTCGCTTACCTCTGTGGAGGTTTTGTCTTTGGCTGTTTCACCCTCGATACTTACAATGGCATCACCAGCTTTGAGCCCACTTTTATAGGCCGGGAAATTCTCGTATGGTTCGGTGATAATCACATAATCTCCTTGTTTTTGAATGAGGGCGCCAATACCGCCATACTCACCTTTGGTCATCAATTCGAAATCTTCCAACTTGGATTCGGGTACATAAACAGTGTAAGGATCAAGACTTCCAAGCAACGCATCAATAGCTATGGTGTTGAGTTCGCCGGGGTTAATATCGTCGGCATAACTTAAATTCAACTGGCGAAGCATGTCGGCATATATTTCCAAATTCTTCGACAGTTCGAAGTTGTTTTTGTCTTGAGCCTTAGCTTCAAAAGCTGACACAAACAAAATCAGCATGAATGCAACGGCAGGTACAATTGTTTTTCTCATAGTTTAAAAATTAAGGTACAGGGTCGTAACCACTTCCCCCCCAGGGATTACACGAAGCAATACGTTTGATGGACAACCATCCTCCTTTGAATGGGCCGTGCTTTTTCAGTGCTTCAACACTATATGAAGAACATGTGGGCGTATAACGGCACGATCGGCCAAGGTATGGAGACAAAGTATATTGGTAAACCCGTATCAACAAAATAAAAAAATCAGCCAATATTTTCTTCATCCTTCTTCGATAATCGGTGCAAAATTAGGATTAATTTCTTTTCTATTTCGGCGTATGGCAGAATTGTTTTGCCCACATACACCACACTTACAAGCAACTGTTGTCCGGACACTTGCCGCGACGACCACAGAATGTGTTTATTGCGACGGTAGGCTTCGCGCACCAATCGTTTGATACGGTTGCGATCTACTGCCCGTTTGAAGCTCCTTTTGGGAGCCACAATCAAAAGCTGAACAGGAGGAAATGAAACCGCGGGGTTGGGCATAAATACTACCTTGAAGGGATATACAAAAACAGACTTTCCCCCCTTGAACAAGTCACCGATCAGGGTAACATTGCACAACCGTTCGCTCTTTCCAAATCCGTTTTTTTTCAGTTCCATCACACTATCTCAATATTGTAAAACCCCAAAGCGCCGATTTTAGTATAAATCATTAAAGCAAGTAATAAACCTCTTTTCATGAAAATCGCCCAAAAGCAAAAAACGACAGGGAGTGCAAAAATACGGAATCAACACGATATAGTGGACATTCAGGTAATTCTACGCATAAGCTTGATATTGAAATGGTTATACGGTCACTAAGCGAACCTCTCTGCCAAATCAAAACCGATGATTGTCAAAAAAACCTGACTCCATACAAAGTCAAACCATTTCGTTAAAATGAGTATATCAAAATAAATTTTAAAAAGTACCTATCAAAAAAGCGTCGTTGGTATAGTTTTTCTATCTTCGGAGCTTCAAAAAAAAGTCACATCATGATTAAAAAACCACGGTTATCCTTTTGGCAAATCTGGAACATGAGTTTTGGATTTTTGGGGATCCAATTTGGATTTGCCCTGCAAAATGCCAACGCCTCACGCATACTCCAAACCTTTGGCGCCGATGTTGAACACCTGAGCTGGTTTTGGCTGGTGGCTCCCATCACCGGAATGATTATACAACCCATCATCGGGTATTTCAGCGACAAAACATGGAATAGATTCGGAAGAAGACGCCCCTATTTTTTAGTAGGCGCATTTCTCACCAGCACGGCACTTATTCTTATGCCCAATGCACCCCATCTGGCCAACTTTATTTCGCCCATGTTGATTGGGGGTGGACTTTTGATGATTATGGATGCATCCATCAACATTTCCATGGAGCCATTCAGAGCCCTGGTAGCCGACAAATTGCCAGACGAGCAACACACACTTGGTTTTTCAATGCAAACCTTGCTCATAGGTATTGGTGCGGTGGTTGGATCATGGCTTCCTTATATATTAGGACACTGGGCAGGTGTTTCTACCGATGCCGGGGAGGCTGGCCTTGTTCCGCCCAATGTGGTTTGGTCGTTTTATATAGGTGCGGCTGTACTTATATCTTCCATTATTTGGACCGTTGCCACAACCAAAGAATATCCTCCTGATTATTACGACGAACCTGAAAAGGAAGAAGAAGAAAAACAGAAATTCACCATACCCAAAACCATGTGGCAGTTGCTTTTGGTTCAGTTTTTCTCCTGGTTTGCCCTCTTCAGTATGTGGGTATATACCACCCCTGCTGTTGCGCTCCATTTTTATGGCACCAGCGACCCTACCGCGCACGCTTATCAGGAAGCTGGAGACTGGGTGGGTATATTATTCGGTATATATAATGGTGTTTCGGCCATCATCGCTTTGTTACTCCCAAAAATTGCAAAAGTAGTTGGGCGCCGAACAACACATGCCATAGCCCTCACCCTTGGAGGATTGTCGTTTATCTCTTTTCTGTTTTTCAAAGATCCGGTTTATCTCATCATCCCCATGGTTGGTATTGGTTTTGCTTGGGGAAGTATCCTGGCCATGCCCTACTCCATGCTTGCCAACTCCATTCCTCCCAAGAAAATGGGTGTTTTCATGGGACTATTCAATATGTCGATTACCATCCCACAGATTGTGAATGGTGTATTTGGCGGAATTATTCTGAAATATGCCTTTGACGGCGATCCCTTGTATTCGCTCATTATGGCGGGAATTCTGATGATTTTGGGCGCCATCAGTACATTTTTCGTTCAGGATAAGCTGGACGAAAAACTGATGAAATAACTTCGCCATGCTCCGGGTTTGATTCGTGCGCAATCCGCTGTTTATTTGTTGTTCGCACAAGTCCGGGACTTTTATGCACACGTTTGAAATATGCCATCATAAATGTACATGAAAGAACGGGGTAATTTCCGTGATTTTTACCTGTATCATCTGTGCTGTTATAAAGACATAAATACGACCTTTGCCCCAGAGTTCCACAAGAGTATTCGCCTGTTTGAATGCCCTAAACCATGAACACGAATTAAGAATCAACTCCTATAACAATGTCTAAACATTCCTTTGAAGCCGTAATTTTCGACCTGGACGGTGTAATCACCAAAACCGCTGCCACACACAGCCACGCATGGAAAAAAATGTTCGACCAATACCTGAAAGGCCGCGAGCAAGTATATGGCGAACCATTCAAAGAATTTACCGCCAACGACTACCTGACTTTCGTTGATGGAAAACCACGCTACGAGGGAGTAAAATCTTTCCTTGAATCGAGAAATATTTCGCTCCCTTTCGGAACCCCGGAAGACGACCTGGCATTGGAGACTGTTTGTGGACTGGGCAACAGAAAAAACGAAGCCTTCAACGAAGTGCTGGCCGCAGAAGGCGTGGAGGTGTATCCCGCCACCCTGGCCCTGCTCGAAGAGTTAAAAAAAGACAATATCCGCATCGGCGTGGCCTCCTCAAGTAAAAACTGTGAGGCGGTTCTTACCCGTGCCGGACTCAATCACTTTGTGGAAACCCGTGTGGATGGTGTGGTATCAGCCGAATTGGGATTGAAAGGAAAACCTCAACCCGATATTTTTCTGACGGCAGCTAAAAATCTGGGCATAGACCCGGATAAGGCCATCGTGGTGGAAGACGCTGTTTCAGGAGTTCAAGCCGGGAAGAATGGCAATTTTGGTCTGGTTTTGGGACTGGCGCGTGAAGAAAACCATGAAGCCCTCAAAGCCAATGGTGCCGACATCGTACTTAGCGATCTGGAAGAAATCACCATGGACGATTTGAACCACTGGTTCGACGAAGGCAAACAAAAAGATAGCTGGGAATTAAGTTATTACGACTACCTCCCAAATAACGAAAAATCAAGGGAAGCCCTGCTAACAGTTGGAAATGGATACTTTGGCACACGTGGCGCCATGGAAGAAACCGCCGCCGGCGAATCCAATTATCCGGGAACCTATATTGCAGGACTATATAATCGACTTTCCACCCCCATTGCCGATCGTGATGTGGAAAATGAAGATTTTGTTAACGCTCCCAACTGGCTGCCCATTCGTTTTAAAATTGACGATGGCCATTGGTTCGACCCCAATCAGGTGAAGATTATTTTTATCGACAGAACCCTTGATTTTAAAACGGGCATGCTCACACGCCATATGCTGGTGGAAGATGAGGAAGGTCGCAAAACTTCCATTCACAGCCAACGGGTAGCCAGTATGCGTTCACCTCATCAGGCAGGTATCAGGTATAGCGTAACACCCATGAACTATAGTGGGGTGATTAGCTTATCTTCTGCCCTCGATGGTACACACATCAACGATGGAGTAAGCCGCTACAAAGCCCTCAACCAACAACATTTGAAACCCGTGGAGCAAGGCGGGAACGAAAACATGTCGTGGTTGCTGGTAAAAACCACCCAATCGAACATTGAAATTGCGGAAGCCGCCAAATTGTCGCTCACAGTAAACGACCTAGCCGAAAACGGAGAGTTTGGCGTTACCACTGACGAAGGAATCGTATATTCCTATGTAAGTCTTTCTGTAGCTGAAGGCGATACGGTGACGCTGGATAAAATGGTTTCCATCCATACCTCACATTTGGACGGTGAAAATCCACTTAAGCAAGCCCGCGAAGAAGTGAAGGCCATGCCAGGTTTCGATGAAATGACCCAAAAGAGTGCTGACACATGGAGTGACATTTGGGATCATGCTGATATACAGGTTACAGGCGACCGGCTGGCTCAGAAACTTCTGCGCATGCACACTTATCACCTGATGGTTTCTGCTTCCGACCACAACAAAAATATCGATGCCAGTGTTACCGCACGCGGACTTCATGGCGAAGCATATCGGGGTCATATATTTTGGGACGAACTGTTTATCCTTCCGTTTTACAATATCCACTTTCCTCAAACAGCCAAATCACTGCTGATGTATCGCTACCGCCGTTTGGACAAAGCCCGTGAATACGCCAAAGAATATGGTTATAAAGGCGCCATGTTCCCGTGGCAAAGCGGAAGCGACGGACGCGAAGAAACTCAGGTGGTTCACCTCAACCCGCTAAACGGTGAATGGGGTGATGATTACAGCTCGCTCCAGCGACACGTATCTCTGGCCATTGCCTACAACATCTGGCAATACTACCACGTAACCAACGATTGGGAATTTATGGAAGACTATGGTGTCGAAATGTTCCTCGAAATTTGCCGTTTCTGGGAAAGTAAATGCCATCTCGACAGCACCACCCAACGTTACTCCATCGATAAAGTGATGGGACCCGACGAATTTCACGAAAGCTATCCCGAAGCCAAAGAAGGCGGATTGCGCGACAATGCCTATACCAATATTATGGTGTCGTGGATGTTCGATATAGCGGCACATCTCGTCGACAAACTAAGCTTAACCGAAAAAGGAAAGCTTTTCCTTAAAACCGGAATTCTCCCCAATGAAATAAATAAATGGGAAGAAATAAAAAAACATCTCAACCTGGTGATTAACCCTGATGGCATCATAGCCCAATACGATGGCTACTTCCAACTGAAGGAACTCGATTGGGATGAATACCGCAAAAAATATGGCAATATCTACCGCATGGACCGACTGTTGAAAGCCGAAGGCAAATCTGCCGACGACTACAAAGTAGCCAAGCAAGCCGACACCCTGATGACTTTCTACAACCTCGACGAAGGGCAGGTAACGCATATCCTGAACGAGATGGGATACCAGTTGCCCAAGGACTACCTGAAAAAAAACCTCCATTACTATTTCCAACGTACTTCTCATGGTTCTACGCTGAGCAGGGTGGTACACGCCCAACTGGCCAACGTTATTGGAGATTACCAACTGAGCGAAACCCTGTACCGGGACGCCCTCACCTCCGACTATGCTGATATTCAAGGCGGCACCACTGCCGAAGGAATTCATGCTGGCGTTATGGCCGGAACCCTGATGATTGCACTCAACACTTTCGCCGGAGTGGACATGCGCGGCGATGTCCTGAAAGTAAGCCCTCACTTGCCGGAGCAATGGAAAGAAATTTCTTTTAACCTCACATTCAAAGGAATAAATTATAGCTTCGAAATTGCCAAGGATGTGGTACAAGTGGTAACAAGTCAACCTGCCAAATTAATTATTAAAGGAAGCGAATACCAAACTATCGAAGGAGCAACCCTCATTTGTATTATTTAATAACCTTAAGCTGAACAGAATTTAGTATGCAAAACGAAGTAATAACCATTACCAATAAACACAATGCTGCAGCCCAATTAATTTTCGAAAGGGTGATGGGCGAACGTACACCCAAATTTATCATGACCGTTACCGGAGAAGTAGGAACCGGCAAATCTACCATCTCCTATTTGCTGGCTCGCCTACTGAAAGAAGAAGGTATCAGAGCCAAAATCATGGATCTGGACAACTATTACAAAATTCCTCCACTTCACCGAAAAGAATGGCGACAAAAACACGGACTCGAACACGTGGGCCCGGACGAATACGACTGGAATAAGATTTATCAAAACATAGAAGACTTTAAGCAAAATAAAAAAGCTTCCATGCCTCTGGTGGACGCGCTTACTGACTATGTGGACGAATTGACTACTGATTTTTCTGGAGTTGATGTTCTCATTATCAAAGGGTTATACTCCATCAAATGCAAAGAATCGAAAATACGGGTCTTTATCGAACTTTCGTACAAAGATGCCCTGAACCAAAATTTGTATGTAACCAACGAAGCCACCGATGATTTCCGCATCCAGGTAATGCAAAAAGAACAAGAAATGGTTCAGTTATTGAAAAAAGAAGCCAACTTTTTCATTGATTTTGACAATTCAGATGAAATTTTTCACCTATAAAACCTTTTTACTGCCATGCTTGAAGATGTATTATTAATCGCCGACAAACACAAAGAAGCCGCTGCCGTTATCGTGAAGGAAATCCTCAACAGACGCAAACCTAAAATGATTGTGGCCATTTCCGGAGAATCCGGCTCCGGCAAGTCGGAATTAACCCACGTAATTGCCAAATCATTGCGCAAAGAAGGCATTTTTGCCAAACCCATCCACATCGACAATTTTTACAATACACTGCCACTGGAACGTACCCAATGGCGTACCAAACATGGTGTAGAAAACGTGGTGGGAATCAATGAATACCGTTGGGACAAGGTGTATCAGGTAATTGATGATTTTAAAAACGACGGAACCTCCACCATGCCTTGCGTTGATTTGGTAACCGAACAGGTAGATGAACTTACCACCAACTTCAAAGGTATCGACATGCTTATCATCGACGGAATATATGCCATCAATACCGAGGGCATCGACCTCAGGGTGTTTATCGAACTTACCTACAACGAAACCAAAAGAGCACAAACCGACAGAGGAAAAGAACCCGACAATCCATTCCGCTGGAGTGTACTTCAGCAGGAACATCTGGCCGCACAAAGCATCAAAGACAAAGCCGACATATTTATCGACAAAAGCTATCAGGTGCGTATGGCTTAATCGTATGTTGGCGCCAGACAATCAATCTGGCAAAGGCTGACATTGGCCACAAACTTTGTCATTAAATAAAGGAACAAAAACCATGTAACTATACCTGTTGCATGGTTGCTTTTTTTGCGGACAATTCAACAGGTTACCCTGACGTATTATGACAATTTGGCTGCAAACCGCTTATGGCAAACTATTTGCTTTGGCGTACCCAAACTTAAAACTGATGTTGTAATCCATTAGATAAAAACACCATGAAGAAGAAGAATGATGAACATATTGACGATGTATCTTTCGAAGACAACGACGACAAAAACACTAACAAAGAGCAAGATACAGAAGTTGATTCCACAATAGAAGAAAAAGAAGAAAGTAAAAAAAGTAAGAAAAACAAGGCTGAAAAAAAGATTGAAGAACTGGAAGAAAAGAACAAGGAGCTTAACGACAAATATTTGCGGTTATATTCCGAGTTCGACAACTACCGGAAACGCACTCAAAAGGAACGCCTTGATCTACTCAAAAACGCTTCTCAGGACATGATTGAGGATTTATTGCCCGTTCTCGACGATTTCGACCGTGCGCTGCAAATCATGCTCGCAGATAATGAAACCAAAGAAAGCAGCAAGGGTATTGAGTTAATCTTCAATAAGTTATTCAATCTGCTATCTCAAAAAGGTCTCGAACCCATGGATGCCATGGGCAAGGACTTTGATACTGATTTTCACGAAGCCATTACCAATATCCCTGCACCTAAACCCGAAGACAAAGGCAAGGTACTCGATGTAGTACAGAAAGGATACTTGCTCAATGGCAAAATTATCCGCTTTGCCAAAGTAGTGGTAGGAAGCTAAATATAACCAACAACTTGAGTACAGATTTAAAACCATGAGTAAACGCGATTACTACGATATTCTGGGCATTAGCAAAAACGCTTCACCCGAAGAAATCAAAAAAGCCTACCGTAAGATGGCTTTGAAATATCATCCGGATAAAAACCCCGGAGATGCTCAAGCCGAAGAATCATTTAAAGAAGCTGCCGAAGCTTATGAAGTGTTGAGCAATGCGAATAAAAAGGCACGTTACGACCAATACGGCCATGCCGGAATGGGCAACAGCGGTGGATTTGGCGGCGGTGGTCATATGTCGATGGATGACATTTTCAGCCATTTTGGCGATATTTTTGGCGGAGCTTTTGGCGGCGGCGGTTTTGGCGGCGGCTTTGGTGGTCAAGGAGGCCGCGGACGTAGAGTTAATCGTGGTTCCAACCTGCGTGTAAAGGTAAAATTGGGTCTCGACGAAATTGCCCATGGCGTAGAGAAAAAAATCAAACTCAACAAATACGTCGAATGTAAGGCTTGTAGTGGAAGTGGTGCCGAAAAAGGAAGCACCCCTACCACTTGTCCCACTTGTCATGGACGCGGTCAGGTTTCCCAAATTACCAACACGTTCCTGGGTCAGATGCAAACCAGCTCAACCTGTCCTCAATGTGGCGGAGCAGGTGAAATCATCACCAACAAATGTACCACCTGTCATGGAAATGGTGTGGAAAAAGGCGAAGAAGTAGTCACCATAAAAATCCCTGCCGGTGTGGCCGATGGCATGCAGTTGTCGGTAAGCGGAAGAGGTAATGCCGGTGCCAGAGGCGGTGTGCCGGGCGACCTTATCGTACTTATCGAGGAAAAGGAACATCCTGAACTGGTGCGCGA
This sequence comes from Bacteroidales bacterium, assembly GCA_963676875.1. Taxonomy (GTDB): domain Bacteria; phylum Bacteroidota; class Bacteroidia; order Bacteroidales; family F082; genus UBA6244. The sequence goes on along the minus strand of OY781436.1, from coordinate 3,154,080 downwards.
TGGTGACAACCTCATGTACGACCTATTTATCAACTTTGCAGATGCTGCTTTGGGCACATCGGTAGAAATACCAACCATCGATAACAAAGCCCGCATTAATATTCCTGCCGGAACCCAAGGAGGAAAGGTGTTGCGATTGAAAGGGAAAGGCCTTCCCGATGTTAACGGTTATCGTAAGGGCGATTTACTGGTGAATATCAATATCTGGACACCACGAACACTGAGCAGTCAGGAAAAAGACATCCTCGAAGGTTTGCGCAGTTCTCCCAATTTTAAACCAAACCCCACGGCCAAAGACAAAAGTTATTTCGACCGTATGAGGGAATTTTTCTCCTAAGCCTATGATGACCCTGCAAGCCCTTCACGTATCAAAAAGTTTTGGAAAGCATGTGGCATTGGATGATGTAACCATTGAGGTGCCCGAAAAATCCATTTTTGGGCTCTTGGGTCCCAATGGAGCCGGGAAAACCACCCTCATTCGTATTGTTAACATGATTGCCGTAAAAGACAGCGGAGAAATTCTGCTCAACGGCAAACCTATGAAACCTGCCGACACAGCTTATATTGGATATCTCCCCGAAGAACGCGGGTTATATAAAAAAATGAAAGTGGGCGAACAGGCGGTGTATTTGGCACGACTCAAAGGAATGTCGAAACATGACGCTACTTTAAAACTAAAAAGCTGGTTCGAGAAATTCGAAATCGGCGCCTGGTGGGACAAAAAAGTAGAGGAATTGTCCAAAGGGATGCAACAAAAAATACAGTTCATCGTCACTGTACTCCACGAACCTAAATTGCTCATCTTCGACGAACCTTTCAGCGGCTTCGACCCCATCAATGTCAATTTGTTGAAAGCTGAAATACTCAATTTGCGCGAACAAGGCTCCACAGTGATATTTTCGACCCACAACATGGCTTCAGTAGAAGAAATCTGCGACCGTATTACCTTAATTAACAAGAGTAAAAACATTCTTTCAGGCGACATCCACGAAGTAAAACAACGCTACAAAACACATACTTATGAGCTTGAATATCATGCATCAAAACCACTTTTACTACCCAACGATCTATGTGAAGTGAAACATCCGGGCAACACAGGGCAAAACCACCGGTTGGCCGAAATTAAATTGAACGATCAGGCCAGTTCTAACATGTTGCTACAACAGGTAATCCAACAAGCAGAGGTCGTTAGATTTAACGAAATGCTCCCTTCGCTCAACGATATTTTCATTCACGAAGTGGAATCAAATAACACCGGGCTATGAACAAAATTTCCCTCATCATATCACGCGAATACCTGACCAGGGTTAAAAAGAAATCGTTTGTCATCATGACCATCGTGGGTCCCATCCTGATGGCTGCCATGATTATATTGCCTGCCTTTTTGGCCAACTGGAGCGAAGCTACCGAAAAACGTATTGCCGTACTCGATGAAACCGGCTGGTTTTTCGAAAAATTTAAAAACGAAGACAACATCACTTTTTATTATGTTTTCGATAACTTTGAAGCTGAAAAAGACAGCGCACTAAATCAGGGCGATCTGCTTCTATATATACCACGACCCGAACTCAACATCCCCGTAAACGCTGAACTGTTTTCGAGCAAACAGCCCGGACTTAACGTCACCAGTTACATCAAAACGGTGATGAAACAAATTGTGGAAAACAAAAAACTCATGGCCTCAGGCATCGACCCGGAGATAATCAAATCGTCCAAGGTGGAAATAAATCTGGTGAATATCAAGGTAGATGAAGGTGGAATCGAGAAAAAAAGCAATACCGAAGTGGAAGTGGGGCTGAGCATTTTCGCCGGCATCATGATTTACTTCTTTATATTCATGTTTGGTGCTCAGGTACTTAAAGGTGTCATCGAAGAGAAATCAAACCGCATTGTGGAGGTTATTATTTCGTCGGTAAAACCCTTCCAGTTGATGATGGGTAAAATCATCGGGATAGCAATGGTAGGACTCACCCAGTTCATGCTGTGGATTATTCTTACTCTGGTGATAGTGGGCGTGGCTCAGGTGGCCCTCATGAGTGGTGATACATCCGCCATGCAAATGATGGGCAACCAACAGGAAATGCTGAGTCAGATGAATCAGGGTGGACAGATGAATCCCGTGGCCATGGTGAACGACATCCTGGGCAGCATCAACCTTTCGGTGATGATTTTCGGATTTATATTTTATTTCCTCGGTGGATATCTGATGTATTCCTCCTTATTTGCCGCCATCGGAGGCGCTGTGGACAACGACGCCGACACCCAGCAATTTATGTTCCCGGTATCCATACCCTTGATTTTTGCCGTGGCCATGTCAGGGGTCATCGTCAATCAACCGGACAGTCCGCTGGCCTTTTGGATGTCGATGATACCACTCACCTCCCCCATCACTATGATGATGCGTATTCCATTCGGCGTGCCCATCTGGGAACTTTTGCTTTCCATGGGACTGCTCACAGCAGGATTTGTAACAAGCACCTGGATGGCCGGCAAAATCTACCGAACCGGTATCCTGATGTACGGAAAGAAGATTACATACAAGACCATGTGGCAGTGGCTGGTAGCGAAGTAGCTGGAGTGGGAAGTTGGAAGTCGGGAGTCCGAAGACGGGAGTCCGAAGTGCCGAAAAAGTACCGTAGGTACGAATGACAATTAGCCCCGGAATTTATTCCCGGGCGAACCGACTGCTGAACATTTTAGCCCGTAGGGCTTCAATATCCATAGTATAATAATAAGCTGATCATTTTGTCCGTAGGACATTAACGGGAGCACGAAGTCCGAAGTCGGGAGTCCGAAGTCCGAAGTCCGAAGTCCGAAGTCGGGAGTCCGAAGTCGGGAGTCCGAAGTGCCGAAAAAGTACCGTAGGTACGAATGACAATTAGCCCCGGAATTTATTCCCGGGCGAACCCAGCTTCAAGCGTCCACGCTTGAAGATTGATCCATTAATCCCATTGATCCCACTGATCCCACTGATCCCACTGATCCCATTGATCCCACTGATCCCACTGATCCCATTGATCCCATTGATCCATTGATCCCACTGATCCCACTGATCCCATTGATCCCACTGATCCCACTGATCCCATTGATCCATTGATCCCACTGATCCCACTGATCCCATTGATCCATTGATCTAGAAAAAAAAGCACTTTTATGATCAGTTTTTAAGTCCTGAAAATCACTAAGTACATGAGCACCTTATTAAATGCAGGCAAAATTGTTAATTCTCAAATATTATACTATTTTTGCAGCCTCAAAAAAATGAAGTAAAATCATTAATAATTAATCTCAAATGCAGAACAGAGGAGCTATCAAATTTTTTGCCATTGCGTTTGCCCTGGTGTGTTTATATCAATTGAGCTTTACTTTCGTCACCATGCGTGTTGAAAAAAAGGCCAAAGCATATGCACAAAGTGAAGTGGCATTGCAAACAGCAAAACAGCTTGCCGCCGGAAACGAGGTTCTTGAAACCATCTTATTGGATTCCATTTCAAAAGCCAGAGAAGACTACTATCTTGACAGTATTGACAATGTGGTTGTGTACAACATCCTCATCGATCAATACACCTATAAGCAAGCCAAAGAGAGGGAAATCAACCTGGGTCTAGACCTTAAAGGTGGTATGAACGTGGTACTTGAAGTATCAGTGGGTGACATTGTGAAAGCTCTATCCGGCAATAGCCAGGATCCTGTTTTCCAACAAGCCATGAAGCTGGCTCACGAAAAGCAAAAAAACAGTACCAGTGGGTTTGTCACCCTGTTTGGTGAAGCTTTCAACGAAGTAGATCCCAACGCTCGTTTGGCATCTATATTCCTATACGAATTCAAAGACAAGGGCATTACAACAAGCTCAACCAACGAAGAAGTGCTGAAAGTGATCAATAGCGAAGCCAACGACGCCATCGATCGTTCGTACCAGATTCTGCGTACACGTATCGACCGTTTTGGTGTAGCTCAGCCCAATATCCAACGTTTGGCAACTGCCGGAAGAATCCTCATCGAACTTCCCGGTATCAAAGACCCCAACCGTGTGAGAAAGCTGCTGCAAGGTACTGCCAAGCTCGAATTCTGGGAAACCTATAACTTCAGTGATCTCTACACTTATTTCGATGAAGCCAATGCTCAGCTTAAAACCGCCGAGGTGTTAGAAGAGGAAACTATTGCTGACTCTACTAAAAACGAAGAAAAAGTAATTTCTGAGGAAATCGCCACCACAACTGGTGATGACACGAAACTTGAAAATGAACTGGCTTCACTCGACACCACCGAAAACGCTACCAACAAACTGTTGGATCAAATCGAATCGGACACCACCGCTGCCGGTTCCGACATGGACTTTAAAGATTACGCTAAAAAATATCCTTTGTATGCCTACCTGCAACCCTCCTATTTTCAGGACGAATCAGGAAGAATGTCTCCCGGTGCCACCGCCCGCGTAGGTATTGCTGCCATCAAAGACACCGCCCGTATCAACGCCATGTTGAAAAAGGTGAACGATATTTTCCCACGCGACATGAAACTGGCCTGGACCGTAAAACCAGATCCAAGTACCCCGGACTATCTCGAACTGGTTGCATTAAAAGCCAGCTATCGTGACGGAAGTGCCGCTTTGGGTGGTGATGTTATCGACGACGCACGTCAGGATTACGACCAAAACGGACGTATCAACGTTGACATGCAAATGAACGGACAAGGCGCCAAAGTTTGGAAAAGACTCACCGGCGAAAGCATTGGAAAACAAATCGCCATCGTGCTCGACAACTATGTTTATTCATATCCCGTTGTTAATGGTGAGATTCCCAATGGACGTTCCACCATTTCAGGTGGAAGCATGGATCTGAATGAAGCGCAAGACCTTGCCAATATCCTGAAAGCTGGTAAGCTTCCTGCAGCAGCACACATTGTGGAAGAAGCTGTTGTTGGACCTTCTTTGGGACGTGAAGCTGTAAAGTCAGGTATGAACTCCTTTATCCTGGCCTTTATTCTGGTGTTGGTTTACATGATTGTGTATTACAACCGTGCCGGTATGGTGGCCAGTTTGGCTCTGGTAACCAATATTTTCTTCCTCTTCGGTATTCTGGCTTCTCTGGGAGCTGTACTCACCCTCCCCGGTATGGCAGGTATTGTGCTTACCCTCGGTATGGCGGTGGATGCCAACGTAATTATCTACGAACGTATTAAGGAAGAAATCAGGGCAGGTAAGGGTATGCGTCTAGCCATTACCGATGGTTATTCAAACGCCTACTCAGCCATTATCGACGGTAACGTCACCACCTTGTTGACAGGTATCGTACTGTACGTATTTGGAACAGGTCCTGTTCAAGGATTTGCCACCACCCTCATCATCGGTATTTTGTCATCCTTGTTTACCGCCATTTTCATCTCACGTTTGATTTTCATGTGGATGGAACGTACCAACAAAACGGTAAACTTCTCTACCAAAACAACTGCTAACGTATTGGCCAATGCCAACTTCAAATTTATACAGAGTCGTAAAACTGCATATATCATTTCGGGTTTGTTAATCATTGTTAGTATTGCTTCATTGGCATTTAAAGGCTTGAACTACGGTATCGACTTTACAGGTGGACGTACCTTTGTGATCAGATTCGACCAAGATGTGGATGCTGAGAAAGCACGTGCCGAACTGACCGCTCAGTTTGACAACATGGTTCCTGAAATCAAAACCTTTGGAGCCAACTCACAGATTAAGGTTACCACAAAATACCTGATTGAAGAAGATGGTCCCGAAGTAGATGGTATTATCCAAAACAAACTCTATGATGGGCTTAAAGGTTTGTACTCAACCGACATTAGTTATGTTGACTTTTCTTCGGATACTGAAGGAGAAAACAAACTGCTGGGTATCCTTAGCTCACAAAAAATTGGACCAACCATTGCTTACGACATTCGTAACAAAGCTTATCTGGCCATTTTCTTTGCACTTATTATCATCTTTATCTATATCGCCATCCGCTTCAAACGCTGGCAATATGGGGTAGCAGGTGTGGCTGCTTTGTTCCATGATACCATCATCACCATGGGTATGTTCTCTATTTTCTACGGATTTTTACCCTTTAGCATGGAAGTTGACCAGTCGTTTATCGCGGCCATCCTGACCATCATCGGATACTCCATCAACGATACGGTAATTATTTTCGACCGTATTCGTGAAAACACCAGACTTTTCCCCAAACACACCATCCTGCGCAACATGAACGAAGGTTTGAACAGTACATTGGCACGTACCATGAACACCTCCGGAACAACCATCGTTGTATTGCTGGTGATTTTCATCTTTGGTGGTGAAGTAATTCGCGGATTCATTTTCGCTTTGTTGATTGGTATTTTGGTGGGTACATACTCCTCTGTATTTACCGCTAGCCCCATTGCCTACGACCTTTTGGGAGGAGACAAAGAGGAACGCGAAATGAAGCTGAAAGCCGAAAACGCCAAAAAAGGAAAAAAATAATTTTCCAACAGATATTCCTTGAGTCCCGCTGCGGTTGCAGCGGGACTTTTTTTTGTAATTTTGCTGGCACTACTAAATCGACCTCAATTGACACTATTATTTTTTGATCTTGGATCAGGAGAAATATTTTTGGTGATTCTCGCCATCATTCTGGTTTTCGGACCAGGTAAAATTCCTGAAATTGCGCGCGGTTTGGGGAAGTTTATCAATGAAGTGAAACGTGCTTCCGAGGATATTAAAACTGAAATAAATCGGGAAGCCACCCGTCAGGACAGGGAAAAACGATTGTCAGAATACAAAAAATCTCAGGAAATTGAAGTCGATGAATTGGAAGAAAAAAAAGATGTCCAATAATTTTATAATGATTGCGTTAATGAATAACGAATAGATGACTATGGCACACACAAACAAATACTTAAACGGTTTTGCTTTTCTTTTACTGTTGGTGGCATTTCCATTGGCGATGAGTGCTCAACGCAATCCGGCCAAATCTGCCGACGAAGCCTTTGAAAAACAACAGTATTCGCTGGCCATCGACAAATACAAAAAAGCATACACAAAAGTAAAAAAGAATAAAGAAGAAAAAAACAGGATAACAGCTCAACTGGCAGAATGTTACCGACTTACAGGAAATTTCAAGCGTGCCGAAATGAGTTATAAACGATTGGTTAGAAATGAGTACGACAAAAAAAATCCTGAAATCTTACTTCACTATGCCGATGCGTTAAAAATAAACGGTGATTTTGCTGATGCCATTGAACAATATCAGGCATACGCTGAAAGAGTACCCGACGACCCACGTGGAAAGCGTGGCGTGGAAACAACTGCGCTGGTGGAAGAATGGATGAACAACCCCTCTAAATATGAAGTAACTAACATTAAAGCCATCAATTCACGTGAAGCTGACTTTGCTCCGGCTTATACCAGCGACAACTACAACGAAATAGCCTTTACCTCCACCCGCGAAGGGGCTCAGGGGAAAGATACAGACAAGTGGACCGGACAAAATTTCAGCGACCTGTTTGTTACAAAAATGGACCGTAAGGAGGAGTGGTCGACACCCGTGCCACTGGATGCTTCGGAAACAGTAAACACCAAATCCAATGAAGGTGCCGCCACTTTTAATTCCAAATTCAACGCCATGTATTTTACCCTGTGTCCGAACAAGGATAAAATAGAATCGGGCTGTCAGATTTACAAATCGAGCCGTAGTGGTCGTAACTGGAGTAAACCTGAAATGGTGGAAATAGCAGGCATCGACACCCTTTCCACCATCGGACAACCTACCATCAGCGAAAGTGAACTCATCCTTTACTTCTCAGCCGACCGCCGTGGAGGCATGGGAGGGAAAGACATCTGGGTAGCTTTGCGCGACTCCAAAGGGGAAGGTTTTGGTCGTCCGCTTAACCTGGGCGACGTCATCAACACCCCGGGCGATGAGGTATTTCCATTTCTGCGCAACGACACCACCCTCTACTTCGCCAGCGATGGGCATGGGGGCATGGGCGGTCTGGATATTTTTGTGTCCACCATCGACACGGCAGGAAACTGGGGCCCACCCCGCAACCTGAAATATCCCATGAACTCTACCTCCGACGACTTTGGCATCACCTTTCATCCCACCGATGAATATGGTTTCCTGAGCTCCACACGCAAAGGGGGGCGCGGAATGGAAGACCTGTGGTATTTCATCGAACCACCCCTGGAATTTACCCTGTCGGGCGTGGTAAAAGACGATCGTACCCTCATGTTTGTGGAAGATGCCTACGTGCAACTGGTGGGATCAACCGGTTCATCTGTAGCTACCCGCACCAACGATCAGGGTTTCTACTCCTTTGGTAAAAGCCAACTCGAGCCCAACACCACCTACGAAGTGGTTGTTACCAAGCCCAACTACTTCAACTCAAAGGGTTCGTTCACCACCGTGGGTGTTGAGTTCAGTAAAGATTTTGAGAAAAATTTCATGCTCCAACCCATTCCTTCCGAACCCATCCAGTTGCCTGAAATTCTGTACGATCTGGCCAAATGGGATTTGAAACCCCAATACGAAGACTCACTGCAAGGGCTGGTTCAAACCCTGCGCGACAACCCCAATCTGGTGATCGAGCTGGCTTCGCATACCGATACCCGCGACAGCGACGAACGCAACGACATCCTCTCGCAACGAAGGGCACAATCTGTTGTAGATTACCTGATTATACGCGGCATCGACCCCTATCGTTTGGTAGCCAAAGGCTATGGCGAAAGGGTACCGCTTACGCTGAAAAAAGACGTGATCAGAGATGGATTTCTGTTTAAAGAAGGTACCGTACTCAATGATGAATACATCAACTCATTGAGTTCCAATGCCGAAAAAGAAGCTGCACATCAACTCAACCGCCGGTCGGAATTCAGGGTGCTTCGTCGGGATTATGTTCCACGGGGTGAGTCGAACCTGGATGTGGCCGATGTGAACATTGTGCTGAACCCCGACGACAATGCCGTTCTGTTTACCGAACAACCCGGAACAGGAACCTACCTGTCAACATGCATCATTGCAGGCTACAACGAACAATTTGCCTACGACAAAGGTTCCGACCCCATGATTTCCCTCGACAAAGCCATGGAATTGCTCAAGTGGGGTGCCATCAGCAAGGAAGATTTTGAAGGCGATCCCGAAAAGGTACTGGCCAACAACACCATTGCCGACCGAGCCATCATCAACATCAAAGAACTGACCATTGCCAATGTCACCATCCAGGATGTTCAATTGAAAGTAACCTACAAACTGAAACTCGATTTGGTGTTTGGCGAAAGTCTGATGAAACGATTTGGAAAATATACCTTCGATACCACTACCCATAAGTTAACCATCGAAGAATAATCCGGTAACCAACGCCTATGACCGCCACCAACGAAGAATCAAGATATATGCAGCGGGGCGTGTCGGCCTCCAAGGAAGACGTGCATGCCGCCATTAAAAATCTCGACAAAGGTCTGTATCCCAACGCTTTTTGCAAAGTGATTCCCGACCTGCTTGGCCGCGATCCCGATTATTGTAACGTGATGCATGCCGACGGCGCCGGCACCAAATCATCACTGGCCTACCTGTATTGGAAAGAAACCGGCGATTTGAGTGTGTGGGCCGGCATTGCACAGGACAGCATCGTGATGAATACCGACGACCTGCTGTGCGTGGGCATTACAGACGACATCCTGCTTTCGTCAACCATCGGGCGCAACAAAAACCTGATTCCGGGAGAAGTGATTGCTGCCCTGATCAATGGCACGGAAGCTTTCTGGAAAACATGCGCCGGTTGGGTGTGAACATGCACCTCACCGGAGGCGAAACAGCCGACGTGGGCGATCTGGTGAGAACCGTGATAGTTGACACCACAGTAACGGCCCGCACTTTACGTAAAAACATTATTGAAAACCATATTCAACCGGGAGATGTGATTGTAGGGCTTGCCTCATTCGGGAAGGCTACCTACGAAAACAGCTACAACGGAGGCATGGGAAGCAACGGACTCACTTCAGCCCGTCACGACGTGTTTGGTCATTGTCTGGCTGAAAAATATCCCGAAAGCTTCGACACCCAAATCCCTGAGCATTTGGTGTATTCAGGGCAGCTCAAGCTCACCGACCCCAGTGCCATTGAGGGCATCAACGTGGGTCAGTTGGTGTTGTCGCCCACCCGAACCTACGCCCCTGTAATTAAAGCCATCCTAAACGAATATCGTGCTCAAATTCATGGCATGATTCACTGCAGTGGAGGCGCACAAACCAAAGTGCTGCATTTTATCGACCAACATCACGTAATAAAAAATAACCTCTTCCCCACCCCGCCTCTTTTTGAGATGATTCAGCAACAATCGGGAACTGATTGGAAGGAGATGTACAAGGTATTCAACATGGGTCACCGGATGGAATTGTATGTGCCTGAGCAAATCGCTGAAAAGCTGATGCAAATCTCCCTGTCATTTGGCATCGAAGCCCGGGTGGTTGGTCATGTGGAAGCATCCGGCAAAAAACAATTAACCATTGCTTCACCTTACGGAGAATTTGTGTACCATTAAACGTTGTGAAATCCAAATCCACATACATAGGTTGGGGAGCAGCCATATTGTCGATGGCCCTGATGGGCGTTGTGGGCTCACTTGGTGCCCAACCCAACGACCGGTGGCAAGCGGGCAGTGGACTTCAGCTAAAAGGGAATGTGGTTACGCTGACCTGTTTCATCGAAACCGCTGAAAATCCCTGGACGGAAGCTGAAAAACAGGCCATGGTTTCGGCACTGAATCAAAGTCAGCAGTGGATCGGCATCCAAGCCAATAAATGGGGACAATCGGTTTCGTTCCAAACCCATGACTTGTTTGAGGGGCAGCCCATTCAAATAGGACAGATGCCCACAGGCACGGGAAGCGGAAAAGAAAGGGTGGATTGGGTGCGGGTTGTGGTGGAAAAAGCCGGTTACCGAAATGCACGACAAGCATACAAAAAGCTCAGCAAAAAATACCACAATAACAACATCTACCTCATTATGTTTGCCCATGCCGATGGCATTTCGTACGCCATGCGCTTTGCCCGCGGCATGAATAAAAAGAAATACCTGTTGGAAGGCGCACTCATTTTTCAGCGCTACGACAACGGTACAGAGATGCCCACCCCCGCCATTATTTCCCACGAAACCCTCCATGTGTTTGGAGCCTGGGATTTATACACCACCTATGCCCAAACCGCCGACCGACACAGCAAGGCCATGGAAATTTATCCCAACGACATCATGCTGAGGGTAAGCAATCAACCGGAGTTGCTTGAGGTGGACAAGCTCACCGCCTGGTTACTTGGGTGGAATACCCGGGAAGAGGATATTTTCGAGTGGTTCAGGCCGGCGGATTTCAAACGATAGAAGAAAACCCTCTCCACTCCCGGCTTCCGGTAGTCATCGGCATGTAACCGTTGGGCGTATTTCATTTTGTTGCCTGTCTCAAAGCTTTGCTGCAAACTACGATTAGGGACTCGGTTTATTATGATATACTACGCTTAGTGTGGGTGTTTTTGATGTTGCATCCTCGTTACCGCTGCGCTCAAACGAGGACGAGGTAGGGGGAGCCTTTTTCAAACCCTAAATGCGCTGTCATTTCTGCGTTTAACAAGGTCTCAATACCACGTTTTAGTAGTTGATCTCTGACTTGATCAAATTCTTCTTTGGATTGGATCTTTCCAACTAAAGATTCCAACTGTTTTTCTAATTCTTCATTCATAAGTATAAAAATTTAAAAATAAAATTTTTTCCTATGAAATTTAAAATCATTTTTCAAAGTTGAATATTTTTGGAAACACAAAACTTTTTACAGTCCCCTTAGTGGCTTTCTTTTTAAATAATTTCTTGTAATAAATCATCCAACACTCTTTTTGAAAACCCCTCGCTCGTTAACTTTGCAGCAAAATCTCTTTCTAAACCTAAGAGGCTATTCCCTCTAAAAATTTTATTCGTATATGCTCTCTGATAAAAAACTATAAACCGAAAAAACACATCGTAATTATCTGTTAGTATTTCTATTTTGTCTTGGTCTTCGTCCAAAACATAAATACTCCCTTTATTATCAAAGCATATCTTTACCAAATCATCATTGTACTCAGCAAACTGCTTTAAACCATCCCTCACATCCTCTATTTCAAATTTAAAGTTTATACTTCCAATACCGACAAATGGAATATTTGTATTTAAAACTAAATCCTCTATTGGGTTTTCGCAATCACTTTCTTTTTCATACTGTATCAACATACCATTACGATACGCCTCTGCTTGCTCAACATTAAGTTCTTTCCCTGCCTTCTTCCTAAAATTTTCCTGTACTTCATTTATCGTTGGCAAACATTCATTCAATTGTCTAATATATTTTTCAACCATAATTATATCTATTTTGACTATTGTGAGCTTGGCATTCCTTTTTCTTTATAGTTCACTACTTTACCATCATTATTATATATTATATCCTTTGAATTTCCACTCTTTTCTTCATATCGGTATCCATAGCCAACAGGGTTTGTTCCAACATATTTATCCATATCATCATCCCACTCATAGCCACCCCCACTCAGCGTAGTTTGCAACTACGCTGTTCTATTACAACGCATCTATCTCAATCAGCCCGCTGAGTTCTGAAAAATTTCCGGCACTTGAACACAAATATTCATGCTCAAACTCAACTATCCCTGCCCTGACTGTAGGTTAAAAAATGTACGACATTTTGATCCCTTATTTGATAACTTTCTGACATAGATAGGACAAATATAAATAATATGATGATAAAAAAGCGTAGTTGCACTTGTCTGCCTAAGGCACGAAACTACGCTTAGTGACTCGTTTTAGTATGATAAATTACGCCTAGTGTGGGGTTGTGCAGATTACACAAAACCTTCCAGCCAATCGGCTAACTGTTTCACCAACTGATGATAATCATAGTATTTCTCGGCACGCGTCCGACCACTTAGGGCCATCTTTTCCCTGAGGGGTTTATCGTGAAGGAGGGCACGAATGGATTGACCCAACACTCCCGGATCACGCTCTGTGAGTATGCCCTCCGTGGAAGTAACAATACTGTCCACACCTCCACCACTGTAGGCCACCACGGGAACTCCCCCCGCCAGGGCTTCGGCATAGATAATCCCAAAGTGTTCCAATTTCTCCGGTGCGGCTGTTAGAATGGCCGCCCCATTGATCAAATGTGCCTTGTCTTCGGCAGAAACAAAACCCAGAAACTTGCCGCGCGAGCCCAGGGATTCTTCCAAATCAAACATCATCTCCCCATCGCCGATGAAAACGGTTGGAGCCAGGTCAGCATATTCTCTGGAAGCTTCCACCACATTTTGCGGACCCTTGGAAGCAGTGAGTGCCCCCGGGCAAATGACATAATCACCCGAAAGTCCGTACTTTTTCAGAACACCTCCCGTTTTTCCGGGATAAAAAGCCTGTTGATCGACACCGCATGGCAACACCAGAAAACGGTGGTCGGGCAAGCTGATCAGCGGTTTTACCAACACATCACGCACGTATTCGGTGGTAACCAGAATACCTTGAGCACGACGGATGGCTTCTTCAATCAAAGCCCAGTTGTCGTCGTCCCAAAGTCCGTGATGTCGCGGTTCGATACCCGTGCCATGCACAAAAAGCACATACGGTTTTTTATACTTTTGGGCAATTCGATGCACGGCCACCGCGGTAACATTGGCATGGTGACCTATGAATATGTCGGTTTCTCCGGCTATTTGTTCCAACGCCAAGGCATAATCATGGGCATAGCGATTCATTTCATCCACACTCATACGCGCCACCTGCTTTTGGTTTTCACCGGCTGACGGCAAATACTCGTGCACGGGATATACCTCCGTGTGAAGCGGAACATCCATATTTACAGCCCCTTCGATACCCTCCCCGATTCCGGGATACAGGAAATAAACCGTGTGACCCAACTCCAATAAATGTTTTACATGTTCGCGGGCAACTTCTCCGCTTCCCCGGCCTTTGTTTAGTAGCAGTATGGCTATTCTCATGCGTTGAAATTATTTTTTGGTAATGAAGCCAAAGATAACAATTGATTTTAAAGTGTCCCGAAAAAAACCATGGCCTCTCTAGCCTCGCTTTTATCTCGACATGAGTCCACTTTAAAAAAGCATTAATAAATACAAAAAACCGGTTTTGCAATATTCAACCTTCCTCAGAACAAACCAACTGCAAATTTTTTCCTATCATTGCAATCAGATTAAAAAAACCACCGTTGAAACAATCTTAAAATGAACCAAAAAAACATTTTTCTCCTGCTTGTCTTTCTTTTTTCGTTGTCGGTTACAACCCTTTGTGCCCAAACATCCCAAGAGGACACCTTATTTGTGTCGCAACAGGGACCGGCAGTGGAAGAGGCTGCCGCAAGCAACCAAAACCTGACGGTAAGTCAACGCATTGACAATGCATTTACTCCCATCGTGGATGGATTGACGGTGGTGCTTTTTTGGGATCCCTTTGCCGCCATGGGCTTGTACGATCCCATCATATACGACGAGCAGGGAAAGCCTGTGTTGGGCAAAAATGGAAAACCGTTGAAAACCAAGATTCCATTAGTGGTGGTTTGGCTCATTTTTGGCGCGTTGATGTTCACTATTGTACTGAGATTCATCAATATTCGAGGGTTTATTCATGCCTTACACTTGGTACGGGGCGATTACGACGACCCCAAGCACAAGGGTGAGGTAAGTCATTTTCAGGCGCTTACAACCGCTCTTTCTGCCACGGTGGGTTTGGGGAATATTGCCGGGGTGGCAGTGGCCATTTCCATTGGGGGGCCCGGAGCTACTTTTTGGATGATTGTGGCGGGATTGTTAGGCATGGCCTCTAAATTTACCGAATGTACCCTTGGCGTGAAATACCGCAAGATCGACAGCAAGGGCATCGTGTCGGGTGGTCCCATGTATTATCTCCGCGATGGTTTGAAGAAAAAAGGACTGGGTGGGCTCGGACTTATCCTTTCAGGAATATTTGCCGTTCTGGTGATTGGAGGTTCGTTTGGCGGCGGAAACATGTTTCAGGCCAATCAGGCGTTTGCCCAGCTTGCTTACATTGCGCCGGATGTAGCCGATCATGGTGCCATGTTTGGCATTATTTTGGCCGTTTTGGTAGCCGTGGTCATTATTGGCGGTATCAAGGGTATAGCTAAAGTAACCGACAAAATCGTACCATTGATGGCGGCACTCTACGTGGGAACCGCATTGATTATCATCATCATGAATATCCGGCATACCGATGATGCTTTCAGACTTATTTTTGACGGAGCCTTTGGTGCCGATGCTATCAAAGGTGGTATAATTGGCGTGTTGATCGTAGGGTTTCAACGAGCAGCCTTTTCAAATGAAGCCGGGGTTGGATCAGCAGCCATCGCTCACTCGGCAGTAAAAACAAACGAACCCGTTACCGAAGGATTTGTATCGTTACTTGAGCCCTTTATCGACACGGTAGTTATTTGTACCATGACGGCACTGGTACTCATCTACACCGGAAGTTACGAAAACCCCATGGGTTACGAAGGTGCCCAACTTACCTCACGCGCCTTTGGTTCGGTATTTTCGTGGTTTCCCTATTTGCTGGTGTTGGCCATTTTTCTCTTTGCCTTCTCCACCATGATTTCCTGGTCGTACTACGGACTAAAAGGTTTCGATTATTTGTTTGGCAGAATTGGGGAAAAAATCTTTGGCAACCGCAACGTGGTAAAATATACATACTTTACCATATTTCTCGTCTTTATCGTCATCGGAGCTTCATCCAATTTGGGAGCGGTTATCGATTTCTCGGATATGATGATTCTGAGCATGGCCTTTCCCAACATTATTGGATTGTTGATTTTGCTGCCGGAAGTACGTGCTGATTTGAAGTCCTATTTCAAAAGGCTGAAAGCAGGTGAAATAAAGCGTTACCGCTAAACACCCTTTACAGAAAGTTTGGCTGATAGCTAATCGTGACGAAGTGATTCCACCGGATCCTGTTCTGCAGCTTTACGTGCCGGGAGGAAACCGAAGATAATTCCAACGGAAGCCGCCACGCCAAATGAAAGCAGAATAGACCAAAACGAAACAATGGTCAGAATATCAGTGGACAAGGTAATGACTTTAGCCATGATTACTCCCAGAACAACACCGATAATCCCACCCGTAATGCTGATAAAAGTAGCTTCGGAGAGAAACTGAAAGATAATATCACGACGGGTGGCTCCTGTAGCCCGACGCACACCTATTTCCCGGATGCGTTCCATTACAGAGGCCAACATGATGTTCATAATGCCAATGCCACCTACCACCAACGAAATTCCGGCAATGGCGCCAAGCACAATATTAAAGATATCCTTCGTCTTTTGCTCTTGTTTTAATAACAATTCGGGTATGGTAATTTCAAAATCATCTACACCTTGATGACGGCGTGTAAGCATGGATTTGATGGCTTCGGCAGTGGGTGAAAGCTGACTGCTTTCCTTTACCTGCACAACTATTTTATCCAGTTGATTTTCCGAATCGGTAGTCCCGCCCGAATTGAAAGAGATGGCTCCACCACCAAAAAAGATGATTTCGTTACCTCCCATTAAGCTACTTTGGTTGATGAGCGACCTGTCTTTGAAACGCAGCAGCAAGGTCTTAATGGGTGCGAATACACTTTTGCTATAATTGCTGACCCCCATGGATTCGGCTTTTTCATTCACCTGCACCCCTTTTAGTACGCCAACCACTTCCAACCAGATGTTGCCACATTTAACGCTTTGTCCCACGGGATCTTCGTTGGGGAATAGTTTTCCTGCTACCTCAGGTCCAACGACGCAAACAGGAGCCCCCAGTTCCAATTGCCGATGACTAAATCCCGTGCCTGTTTTCATTTCCTGATTAAATACCGAAAAATAATCGGCAGTAACACCCGAGAGGTCGACATTAAGTTTTTTACCCTTCCTGATGGCCAGGGTAGGATAAATTACTTCCGGACTTACCACCGCCACAGTGGGCAACGAACGGGCAATATTGGCAGCATCTTTAAGGGTTAATCCCGGAGAATATTTCTTGCTCATAGATTTCTCATCACTGTCCTCATCAGAAGACTCAGCCTCATCGGTTATTTTAGGAGTAATTACAATGTTGTTGAGCCCCACAAGCTTGATCTGGTTTAAAATTTCCTGACGGGCTCCGTTTCCGATGGCCATCATGGCGATAACGGCAGCCACACCAAAAATAATTCCCAATGCAGTGAGTATGGACCTGAATTTATTGGCAAAGACCGCGTCAAGCGAAAGGGTGAGAATTTGCAAATATCTTTCCACGATTTCGCCTCCTTATTTATTGTTCTTAACTTGACCTTTTCCTCCGCCTTGTCCGGGTTTGCGTCCTTTTCCACGGCGATCGCCATTGCCACGCCCCTCTTTGCGGCGCTCTATGGTGTCCTCCTTGGGTTTTTCTACCTTGTATTTTTCTAGAATATTGTCGTTGAGACGATTTATACCCCAATCGTCTGCATTTTCGGGGGGAATCAGGTAAATTTCGTCGTTTTCTTCCAGCCCGGCCAAAATAATTACATCCGTTTCGCTGGTTTTGCCTGAAACCACTTGTTGACGTCTTCCTGAAGTGGTATAGACAAAGCTGACCGTATCAACCGTATTAAGTGCTTCAATGGGAATGAATAAGGCTGAGTCGACTGTCTCGGTGATGATGGAATTTTTGGTGGTCATGGAAGGCCGAAGGATGGAATCGTAGCCATCGATATAAATCATCACCTCAAAAACTTTGGCATTGGAATTGCGCATTTGTTCACCCATGTTGGCTACTTCATGCACTTGTCCGGTAAAACTCTTGTCAGGAAAAGCATCGATTTGAATGATGGCTTCCTGCCCGACCTTAACCTTGGAAATGTCGATCTCGTTGACGTAAGTCCTTGAATTCATAGCGCTCAGGTTGGGTAATATGGCCACCACGTTTTCCCAACTGCTGATTTGATCGCCGGCACCCAGTTTCTGTCCCGACCAATCACGCTTGTAGTTCACCATGCCCGATTTGGGAGCCAGAATGGTAAATTCCTTTTTCAATTCCATAAACTCATTGAGCACCCTGCGTGATTTTTCGAGGTTGGTAGCCACTTCGCGCATATTTGCCACCGATTGCTGCTGTTTAATATCGTAGTTTTCAAGTGTTTGCTTATAGCTACGTTCGGTTTTTTCCAGGTCGATTTTCACCTGACGCTGGGTAGCCGGTGGCTCGTAAATGGACTGATCGACAACGATTTGCTTTTCTTCAGTCTGGTATTTTAAATTGACCAGTTCATCACGTGCACTGCGCAAGGTAAGTGTGGTGTCGAGTTGGGTTTTAATAAATTGGTTTTCCAGTTTTTCCACCTCCAGTTCCTGATCTTTAATTTGGTTTTCCAGGTCGGAACGGTCGATGGTTGCCACCCACTGACCCGAATCAACTACTGTACCATCTGGCACAATATCCTCGATGGTATATCGGTGAATACGCGCATTTCGGAGTCCGTTGGCATTGGGACCCATAATGTTTTCGCTGCTTCGGGCTTCAAGTTCGCCGGTGGTAGTTACCTCAATTACAAACTGTCCCCGTTTGGCCACAACCGTAATGGTATTGTCGCCTGACACATCACTGGACGCAAAATACCACACGAGCGCCAAAAGAAAAAGGAGCGTGCCTGTCAGGATGAGTGTATTTTTTCGTTTCATGGGCAAATCATTAAAAATTGGTAAAGGTATGGATTGTCTGCCTGTTCTACAACGGTTTTTTTTGGCGAATGTTGTATCCCGTTTTGAAGCAAAACTAAACAATGTAATTTTCAACAATGGATGATAAAGGAGGACTTGATTAAACTAAAAAAAAATATCCTGGCTCTGTCCGGTGATCTTTTAAGAGACATGCGATGAAAATAGACTAACGATCAATCTTAATAACTGTTAAATGATGGGTGTATCAAAAATATTAAAGACTGTTTTTAGATAAAAATGGTACTTTTGTGCAATTTTAACCGAAGCTATATGTCATTTGATACTGATAAATTTGTTGGAGAAGGCCTCACATACGATGACGTTCTTCTGGTACCGGCGCATTCTACGGTACTGCCGCGTGAAACAGACCTAACCACGCGTTTTTCTAGAAACATCATGTTAAAGGTACCCATTGTTTCGGCAGCCATGGATACGGTTACCGATGCCAAAATGGCCATAGCTATGGCACAGGAAGGTGGTATTGGGGTGATTCATAAAAACATGAGTATCGAAAAACAGGCCATCGAAGTGCGTAAAGTGAAGCGTGCTGAAAACGGTATGATTATCGACCCAATTACCCTTCATAAGGAAGCCATAGTTCAGGATGCGCTGAACATTATGGCAGAGTTCGGCATTGGTGGCATTCCTGTTGTTGACAAAGACGACAAACTGGTGGGCATAGTAACTAACCGCGACCTGCGTTTTGAACGCGATCCTTCAAAACCGATTGCTGAAGCCATGACCTCCAAAAACCTGATTACGTCCAGCGAGTTCACTAATTTTGAAGAAGCCGCCGACATTCTGCAACAGCACCGTATTGAGAAGTTGCCGGTAGTAAACAAAGACAACAAACTTATCGGACTGATTACCTATAAGGATATTATAAAAATTAAAGCTCATCCCAACAGTTGCAAGGATGCCAGCGGTAGATTGCGCGTGGCAGCAGCAGTGGGAATTGCCTCCGACACCTTACAACGTGTTGAGGCACTGGTAGCTGCGGGCGTGGATGCCGTTGTGGTAGATACTGCTCACGGACATTCTCAGGGAGTGCTCGACATGGTTCGTACGGTAAAACAGCATTTTCCTCAAATTGATTTGGTGGCCGGAAACATCGCCACTGCTGCTGCTGCCATGGATTTGGCCGACGCCGGTGCCGATGCCATTAAAGTAGGGATAGGACCGGGATCCATTTGCACCACGCGTATTATTGCCGGTGTGGGCGTGCCTCAGCTCACTGCCGTGTATGAAGTGGCCAAAGCCCTGCGGGGAAGCAAGGTGCCTGTGATTGCCGATGGCGGAATCAGATATACCGGAGATATTGTAAAAGCCATTGCCGCCGGAGCCGACACCATCATGGCTGGCTCATTGTTTGCAGGCGTAGATGAAGCTCCGGGTGAGGCCATTATCTTTGACGGACGAAAATACAAATCCTATCGCGGAATGGGGTCGGTTGAAGCTATGAAACAGGGTTCCAAAGACCGCTATTTTCAGGATGCGGAAGACGATATCAAGAAGCTTGTACCTGAAGGCATCGTTGGCCGCGTGGCCTTTAAAGGTTCGCTCAACGAGGTGGTAACACAAATGGTTGGTGGACTAAGAGCAGGCATGGGTTATACCGGATCTCACACCATTGCCGACTTACAGAAAGCTCAATTCATCCAAATAACTTCCGCAGGTGTTACCGAAAGCCATCCCCACGACATCACCATTACGCGCGAAGCACCCAATTATAGTAGAAACAGTTAATAATAAACCTTAAACTACAAAAAAAGGAAAATGAAATACTTAGCCAAATTAACCCTGAGCCTGCTGGCACTGTTGAGTGTTACTTCAATGTTAGCCCAAAATTCCAATACCAAGAAAACGTTGGTAACCATTGGCAACGAGAACGTATCGGTTGGAGAATTTATAAAAGTTTACGAGAAAAACAATGCCATCACCGATGCCGACTATCGGGAATCGATGCAAGAATACCTCGATTTGTTCATCAATTTCAGATTGAAGGTAATGGAAGCAGAAGCTTTGAAGATGGATACTGCCGCCGCATTTGTTAGTGAGCTCGAAGGATACCGCACACAGCTGGCAAAACCCTATTTTGTAGACGAAACCGTTAATGAAGCGCTACTGAAAGAAGCTTACGATCGTATGACCAAGGATATCCGAGCCAGTCATATACTCATCATGGTAGACGAAAATGCCAAACCTGCCGACACACTGGCTGCTTACAATAAAATTATGTCAATCAGGGATGAAATAACCAGTGGGGCCAAAACATTTGCCGAGGCTGCCGTTGAGTACAGCGACGACCAAAGTGCACGCGATCGGGAAGGTAACGGCCAGCAGAGCGGACGTCCCGGTAACAAAGGCGATCTGGGATATTTTACGGTGTTCAACATGGTGTATCCATTTGAAAATGCAGCTTATAACACGCCGGTACACGAAATCTCGCAACCCGTTCGCAGTCGCTATGGCTACCACCTGGTTCAGGTAAACGACAAACGCGATGCCATGGGAATAGCCGAAGTAGCTCATATTTTTGTGGCCGTTCGTCCCGAGGCAGGTGAAGAAGATGTGGCACGCAAAACAGAAAAAATAAACAACATCTACCAGAAAATTCAAGAGGGCATGTCCTTTGAAGACGCTGTTACCGAATACTCGGAAGATAAAGGTTCGGCTCAAAACCAGGGAAAACTGAGTAAGTTTACCTCCAGTCGCGTGGTTCCTCAGTTCGTGCTTACCGTGGACAGTCTGACAGTGGGAGCAATTTCTGCCCCTGTTCGCACCTTGTATGGTTGGCATATCATCAAACTTATCAGCAGAGAAACTCCCGGGACTTTTGAGGAGGAATCACCCCAGCTGAAAGAAAGACTGACCAAGGATCAACGCAGCCATAAAAGTGAAGATGCTGTAATTGCCGCCATCAAAAAAGACAATAAGTTCAAAGAATATCCCAAAGCCAAGGAAGCATTCATCGCAGCCACCGACTCGGCCATTCTGAAAAACACTTTCATGGCGGAACCATACAAAGACATGACCAAACCAATGATGAAATTGGGAAAAACCACATTTTCTCAATTTGATTTCGCTACTTTTATCGAAAAAAATCAGAAGAAAGTTGAAAATATAGATAAGGAAGTGTACCTTAATCAGTTATACGATCATTTTGTAAAACAAACCTGTTTGGACTACATGGATAGCCGCCTTGAAGAAATGTATCCCGAATTCAACGACCTGATGAACGAATACCATGATGGCATCCTGCTGTTTAACCTTACCGACGAGATGGTGTGGACAAAAGCAGTGAAGGATACCACCGGTTTGCAAAATTACTTCAACAATCATAGAGATCAATATCAATTTGGCGAAAGAGTGGATGCTACCATCTACAAAATTCGCAATAAAAAAGACGTGGAAAAAGTTGCCGCTTTGCTCGACGAATATCCCATGGACGGCGACCTGGCCAAGGCCCTCGACCGCGACTCCATCCGTTCGGTACGCATGACACCCGGAAAATTTGAGCACGAAAGCGATCAATACCTGGATAGTTTGAAATGGATTCCCGGTCTGCAAGGTCCCATCAATTCCGACGTAGAAGATTTAACTGTATTCGTTCGGATAAGAGAACTGTTGCCCCCGCAAGCCAAAGAGCTAAACGAAGCCAGAGGGCTGGTAACAGCTGATTATCAAAACTTTTTGGAGAAAGAATGGTTAAAGCAATTAAAAGAAAAGTATCCCGTTGTAGTGCATAAAGATGTACTTGAGCAGTTGCTCAATACGCCCAAATAATGAAATTGTCATCAACACCTCCTTCATGAAAAGGACTATTTTGCCATTGTGGTTTTATTGGCCTGTCAGAAAGTTGGCAGTGTTGGTAATATATTGGGGAATTTTCGCATGTTTTACAGGGTGCAACGTGGTTACACTCAACGAAAACCAAGGCACTGTTTTGGCGCAAGTAGATGGCGAATATCTGTTTCTCAGCGATTTGCACGGAGTAATTCCACATGGCTTGCCTCATAGCGACAGTATTGGTCTTACACGAAATTATGTGAACGATTGGGTGAAAAATAAACTGATGATTGCCCAGGCTAAGCGTAACCTCACCGAAGACCAACTAAACTTTGAAAAACAGCTGGAAGCCTATAGCAATTCACTGATCATTTATCAGTACGAAACCCTCTTGATCGATCAGGAACTGGATACGATAGTTAGCGATTCCGAAATTGTTGACTATTATCAATCTCACCACAGTGATTTCGAGCTTAAGGAAAACATCGTACGTGCCTACTACGTAATTGTCAACAGCGAAACAGAATTGATCGATAGTTTGATGGGCGTGTTCTCGTTGCCCGACTCGTTGGTCATCGATTCGTTGTTGTATTTTGAAAAAAACAGTGATTTACTTTCTTTGGCAATCGATACAACCAAATGGATGAGTTTCTATCAACTTCAACAAATTGTACCCATCGAAACCTATAACCAGGAATTATTTCTGGCAAATAACCGACTGATACATTTGGAAGAAAATGGAGTGGATTATCTGACGAAAATAGTCGATTTCAAAATTAAAGATGATATTTCTCCCCTGGAGATGGAACAACGGGATATCAGGCAGATCATCATCAACCAACGAAAAACCCGTTTGATAAAAAAAGTGAGGGAAGACATTTATAATAAGGCACTCTACAACAATGAATTTGTTATTTACTAGTGTAAAGTGCCAGAAGAGATTAAAAAATTAACACAGAAATTGATATGAATTTGAGAGAGAAGGTTTGGGCAGAAACGGGAAAACGGCTGATACTTTTTGTTTGGCTCATGACCGGGTTGGCCATTTGGTCTGTAGCTCAGGAAGAACAGGTGATCGATCAAGTGGTGGCAGTGGTTGGAAAGAGCGTCATACTCGAGTCGGACGTTCAAAACCAATTTATTAACTACCGATTGCAAGTGGGATTTAGCGGTTCTGCTTCTGATGTGAGATGCCGCATACTGGAAGACATCATGTACCAAAAATTGATGGTTACCCAGGCCGAAGTGGACAGTGTGGAAGTAACTGACATGCAGGTGGAGGGCGATTTGGAACGTCGTCTGTCTTCGTTTATTCAGCAATTTGGATCTCAGGATAAAATGGAGCAGTATTATGGCAAAAGCTTGTCAGAGATCAAAAAAGAACTACATGATATTGTTAAAGAACAGTTGCTTGCACAACAGGTTCAAAATAATATTATCAGCACCGTTAATGTAACTCCTTCCGAAATAAAGGCGTTTTATAAAAGCATTCCTGAAGACAGCATTCCGATGATAAAAACGGAATATCAGGTATGCGAGATTGTAAAAAAGCCTCCCGTGAGCGTGGAAGAAAAACTCCGTATCAAAGATCAGTTGATGGATTTGCGTAAGCGTATTCTGGCCGGTGAAAATTTCTCTACCATGGCCATCCTTTATTCGGAAGACCCGGGATCGGCCAAAAAAGGTGGCGAACTGGGTTTTTATGGTCGCGGACAGCTTTATCCCGAATTTGAAGCCGTGGCATTTAAACTGAAAGAAGGCGAAATTTCCAATGTATTGGAAACAGAAGCCGGATACCATATCATCCAAATGATAGAACGCAAAGGAGATTACGTAAACGTTAGACATATTCTGCTCATCCCCAAAGTGAGCCCAACAGATTTGTATCAGGCTAAAAATGAACTCGACAGCGTTGCCATGCTTATCCGCGCCGACTCCATTACCTTTGATGAGGCTGTGGAAAAATTCTCGGAAGGTGAAAACAAAAACAGTGGCGGCGTGCTCATCAACGAATATACCATGGGAACCACTTTTGAAGCCGAGCAACTCGACCCTCAAGTGTCTTTTACCATCGACAAAATGCAGGTAGGCGAATTATCGAATCCCGTACCCATGAAAACCAGCGACCAAAAAGACGCTTACCGCTTATTGTTCCTCAAATCGAAAACACAACCACATAAAGCCAACCTTGAGGATGACTATGCTCGTATTCAGCAGTGGGCGCTGCAGGATAAACAGATGAAAGCCATCAACAAATGGATCGACGAAAAAGCTAAAGACACCTATTTGCGCATTGTGGACGAATATAAAAACTGTCCCTTTGAGCACAAATGGAATATCAGATAAATCAGAAAGAACATCAGCGAAACATGAATTATAAAAACGATGTTGAGGCCGTTGACGCCTTTGTAAAAAAATTTGACCAGTTAAAGAAAGAAATTGCAAAAGTAATTGTAGGTCAGGATGAGGTGGTAACAAATACCCTTATTTCAATTTTTAGTCAGGGGCATGTGCTGTTGGTAGGTGTTCCCGGATTGGCTAAAACATTGTTGGTAAACACCATTGGAGAAGTATTGGGATTAACTTACAACCGCATTCAGTTTACACCCGACCTCATGCCCTCTGATATAATCGGGACGGAAATTCTCGACGAAAACCGCAAATTCAAATTTATTCCCGGTCCGGTATTT
Organism: Bacteroidales bacterium; assembly: GCA_963676875.1. Classification (GTDB taxonomy): domain Bacteria; phylum Bacteroidota; class Bacteroidia; order Bacteroidales; family F082; genus UBA6244. The sequence goes on along the minus strand of OY781436.1, from coordinate 3,128,854 downwards.
TCCAACATTATACTAGCCGATGAAATCAACCGTACTCCACCCAAAACCCAGGCAGCTCTGCTGGAGGCCATGCAGGAAAAGTCGGTAACAGTTGCCGGAAGACGATATCCCCTGGATCTGCCTTTCTTTGTACTGGCTACCCAAAACCCCATCGAACAGGAAGGAACTTATCCCCTGCCGGAAGCACAACTCGACCGTTTTATGTTTAACCTGATTCTAGATTACCCTTCCTTCGATGAAGAAATGGACGTGGTAAAAAGAACCACCGCAGGAATAACTTCCAATGCCGGTCATGTACTCGACAAAGAAGAAATTGCCTATTTTCAGCAGGTGGTACGCAAATTGCCCGTGGCCGACAATGTATTGGAATACGCCGTAGGTCTGGTATCAAAAACCCGAAAAGGAACCCCCGGAGCACATCCCTGGTCTGATAAATACCTCAATTGGGGTGCCGGTCCCCGGGCGTCGCAGTATCTGATTGTCGGAGCCAAAGCACACGCTGCTTCAAGGGGAAAATATTCACCCGATGTGGAAGACGTCCAGGCTGTGGCCCTACCCATATTAAGACATCGCATTGTAAGAAACTACAAGGCTGAGGCTGAAGGCATCACCGTTGACAGACTGATTGAAGAGTTGATGAAATCATAAGCTCTTGCGGTTGAGACACTTTGCACCACTGTAATAAACTGCAAATCATACAATTATGCACGAAACAATTATCGACATTATCAGTGGCATGCTGGCTCCTGGCATCATGATTTCAGCTTGTGGATTGCTGCTTTTGGGAATGAATAACAAATATTCTTTGGTAGTAAATCGCATCCGTACATTAAATACCGAATTCCGTAGTCTGGATGCTTCCGAAAGCGAACGTCGGGAAAGTGTAAAAGCCCAGCTTCCCTTGCTCATAGTCCGCATGCGACTGATCCGAAACGCTGTATGGCTTTATACTATTGCCATTGCCATGTTCATTTTTTCCATTTTCACCATCGGATTTTATTTCTTTTTCGGAAAAACCCTGTTCATCACAATCATTGCCTTACTATTTTTCATCATCGCACTTATCTCCGTGCTGGGTGGCATCATTCATGCAGCTAAAGAAGTGCGATTGGGCTTTGATATCCTGACCATCGAAACCCAAAATATTCTTTAAATATGCGCTATGTCTCAATCTTGCGTGGAATAAACGTGGGAGGAAAGAGAAAAATCCTTATGGCTGATTTGGCCGATCTGTTCCGTGAACTTGGTTTTTCTGATATTGTAACTTACATACAAAGCGGTAATGTGATTTTTACCTGCGAAGCACGTGATATCCCAATGCTGGAAACCACCATCAGTGATGCCATTCGCCACAAATACGGGTGGGTAGTTCCTGTGATGGTGCGCACTACAAGTCAAATACAAAATTGCCTGAATAACAACCATTTTGAGACAACAGAGAACATGGAGGATAAACACCTTTATGTTACGTTCTTACAAAGGACTCCTGATACGGATTTGATCGCCTCCATCCATCACGAAGATTTCCTGCCCGACAGATTTCAAATCGTTGACAACCATGTATATGGATATTGCCATGGTAAATACAGCGAATCTAAACTTACCAACCAGTTTTTCGAACAAAAACTAAAGGTAGCAGCCACCACCCGTAACTGGATCACAGTTAAAAAACTGGTGGAATTGTCAGCTTCCAAATAAATTTTCCAACAAAAAAAACCCCTGCAAAACAATGTTTCCAGGGGTTTTTAGCTAAATTACTCTCGTCGTTTAATTAACTAGGGTATTACATAAATGTTGGCATCGTTACGATAGCCGGGTTCGTCCATATACCAATCGGGGAAATCAACACCTGAGGATTGCGCCCAAGCAGCAAATTTAAGGTGCGCAGTCAGGATATCGGCCTTTTCAATGGGGTAGTTAAAGTTAACAGGTGTTTCAATACCCCAGGGCAGTCCACTTGTAGAGCGGTAATAAAGTCCGGCAGCCGGATCTGAAGCATCGCTGTCGGTTCCAAAATAGTCTTCGTTTACAAACTCTGTTGGTGGTTGATCTTTCAGATGAACTTCATGACCACGTTCCTGATCAACAAAGATGAATGGATTGAAAGGCGGGGTTCCGATGGAAGCCTGAGGAGTTCCGAAATGTGTGGTTACAGTATTGACAACCGTTTGTACATATTTTCCATTCGGAATGGTATTGGCCATACCTCCATCCATGATGGGGTTGATGGCATCAAATGGGATGATTACCGTTTGACTGGTGTGTCCGGCTTCATAGCCTTCGGGAGCAAGAATTACAGCATTGCCGAGTTTCATATATCCCGTAACACTTTCCACAGTGGAGGGTAAAGCGTCAAATACGATTCCAAAGCCATTGTTGAGCGAAGCACCGTCGGCCATAATTTGATATTGAGCAATCACATCCACCACTTCATTTTGTGCATTGGTCACGATTTTGTAGTTGATATTCACCACGAAGTCATTGAAATCATAATCACCATAGGCAGGCCACAAGTCTTCGAAAGCCAGGCTGGCAAAATCGGTTTCGTTGGGGTAATATGAGTTGAATGCACGGGTAGGGTCGGTTGGATACTGATCGATGTTGTCGGGAATACCATCACCATCGGTATCAGTACCGCCACCATTGGCCACGGTCAGCACCAATATCTTGGAATCAATCCCTGCAGCATTTTGAGCTCCGATAGGAATATTGTACTCACCGGGTGTTGTTGGAATGCCACTGATGGTAGTTCCGTCGAAGGTAAGTCCATCAGGTAAATTGGCTGCATCAAATACCATGGGTTGAGAACCGTCGGCAGTAATGGTATAACTGAATGGGTAGTCCGTTGTGGCATTGGCCGTAAGTAAACTGGTAATTTCAGGAGGTTGCAAACCTTCGTTGATTGTAATCACAAGATTTTTCACATCCGTGCCATAGGCATTGGTAGCTGTCAGGGTTACATTGGTTACACCAGCAAATAAAGGTGTGCCATTTATGGTTTGGTTTCCTGAATCGTAAATCAATCCCTGTGGCAGGTTGGAGGCAGTGTAGGTAATAGGACTCGAACCCGTTGCAGTTAGCGTATAGGTAGAGAATTGCACGCCTGCCGTACCGGTGGCCGTGAGCGAGCTGTTGATGGTGGGAGGTGTTCCCACAGTTAATACCAGCGTTTCGTTGGTGGTTCCACCGGCATTGGTAGCACTCAGTCCAATATTGTAAACACCAGCGCTTGTAGGACTACCGGTAATTTCTTGCGTGTCAGGATCAAAACTCAAACCATCAGGCAAGTTGGAAACAGCATAGGTGATGGGGCCTGTTCCGGTGGCCGTTAAAGTATAGTTATATGGTTGATTGACGGTAGCATTTCCTGTTAAGGAACTGGAAATAACCGGAGGAGCAGTTGGCTGGGTTACAATAAGTACCAGTGTTTGCTCGTCGTATCCCATGAAGTTTTCGGCATTCAGCGTAATGTTATAAGTTCCTGCGGCTTGTGGTGTACCTGTGATGGTGTTGTTGTTGCTGTTAAAGCTCAATCCGGCCGGAAGACCTGTAACTGTGTAGGTAATGGGGCTGGTTCCTGTGGCTGTAAATACGTAGGGAGTCAGGGCTTGATCTACCATGCCGCCAATTTGCAATGAACTGGTAATAGTTGGAGCTACATTTGCTTCACAACTTGGCGCAGGTACGTTGTTGGAGCAATAGGTGATGTTGGTGTAGGTAGCATTGTTGTTGTAGGAGGTATTGTTAGCACACAAATCGAAGTTGCTTAAGTCAGATCCGCCATTTACTTCACCGTCGTGGCTGGCCTTAATCTGGGCATTGCCATCGTTGGGGCCTTCGATGTCTCCTTCTATTTTGAAATCTTTACAATCCACCAAACTTCCACTGCCGAGGGTTGTAAGTTTGTTTCCTGAACCTGTAAATTTAGCTTCATCGTCCACCTTCAGGTATCCATTGTTGATGAAATCAGCATTTTGTTTAAAGTCGTAACTTGAATGGCTTTTACTATCATCTTCGGTGATGAAAAAACTACAGTTATTGATGATATACCCATCACTATTGTTGGTGAATTCATTGTGCACAATGAAAGTACCGTTGTTGGTGAGGTCGCCCTGGTTTTCCATTTTGATGGAACACTCAACCGTTCCCCAATTGTTAAATTCACCTTTCAGTTGTCCATCACCATTTCCACTGATGTTGATGGTACCGTAGTTGTTCACTGTGTATAGAAGCGAGTATTTTGGTAAGGTGAGACTACCACCGTTTTCGACGGTAATGTACTGATTAGGGCCATCGTTTTGGTAATTTCTGGTAATGTTGGCTGTACCACTTACACTCAAGGTACCACCATTTCCTATGGTCAGCTTTTTGATGGTTACAAAGGTGTTAGATGCCACACAATAGGTTTCGCCGGCAGGGATGGTCAGGTTGCTATTGTAGTTGTTGGGCAGCGTGTAGTCGCATGTTCCCACAACTTTGGTATCCATCGAAGCAAAATTGAATTGGATGGAATTCCCCTGAACGGGAACTGCCACATATTCGTTGGCACCAACAGACGACAATTTGGCCACATAAACTTCTTTCAAACGTGAAGCAATGCGGATGGGCAGGTCGAACACACCGCTTTCATTCACCGATCCGGTCAAAATCAAGCGTCCGCCATTGTTGGGGTGTGCATCATAAATTTGTATGATCTCCACTCCGGCTGCCTTGGTGTTGGCCAATTGTATGGAAGTTTGAAGATCGTTAAAGTTCTCAAATTTAAACGACTCACTAACTTTTAGGTCGAGGAAATTTGTAGGATCATCATTGGTAGTAGGCGTAGTCTTTCTACACGAGCTGAAAATCAGTCCGATGGCAAAGACAAGAGCGAGAGTTATGAGCTTACGTTGCATGGCTATTAATTTAGTTTTATTATACCTTTTTATATAGATATCAAATCACGAACCAAAATTGGCATCAATATGATTATCTGTAAGTTGGGCATTTTTCTATTCTTTATTCTATCCCATTACCGGACAAATACACCAACACGGGAAAAGAAGATTAAAAGTACACAATATTTATAAGTCGATATATGCTTTTAAACATATTTTTCTGCACCATCGAATAAGCAGGTTCTCTGATCGTTAAATTGTTGTTATTTTGTGATGAATTAGTTCCAAACAGGAGCAAAACCATTAAAAATAAGAATCACATGAGTTGGATATACTTATTGATTGCCGGCATATTTGAAATTGGCTGGCCACTCGGATTCAAGATGTCAGCAACCATGCCTTCCAAGGGGTTGGGAATTGGTTTGGCCATTGTGAGCATGGCAGCCAGCGGTTTTTTTCTATGGATTGCACAAAAAACCATCCCCATTGGTACTGCTTACGCGGTATGGACAGGAATTGGCGCCGTGGGAACGCTCATCATCGGCATTGTGTATTTTGGCGATTCGGCCGGTTTGTGGCGATTGATCTCAGCCTTTTTGATAATAGTGGGCATTATCGGACTTAAACTGTCTCATTAGATGGAAATTAACATAATTCAACCCGACGAAATACCAACCAATGTCTGGGCAGGCGGAACCACCACTCAGTTGTATATTCATCCGTCGGAAGCCAGCTATGCCCGTCGGGATTTCGACTACCGTTTGAGCAGCGCCACCGTGGGAGTGGAAATGTCGGAGTTTACAAAACTTCCGGGCTTTTCACGAAAGCTAATGATTCTGGAAGGAAGCCTGCAATTGATTCACGAAAACCACCATAGCGCGCTGCTCAACAAATTCGATCAGGATGCTTTTGAAGGAGATTGGAACACTACTTCCATTGGTTTCTGTACAGATTTTAACCTGATGACTGACAGAAAGCACCAAGGAATCATCACTGCCAAAACGTTGCAAATATCACAATCAGCATTAGTTACACCGAACGAACACTGCATCCATCTGGTGGTTTATGTGGTCTCAGGAATTGTTACGATATCAATAAACAGTCATAAGCAAACCATATCAAAAGGAGGACTTTTTTCGGCAATGACCCCGGACAAGCAAATGTTTCAAATGATCGCTGAAAAACCATCTGAAATCGTTATGGTTCAATTATTTAAAAAATAGACTCAACTCTTTAGCACCCGAGGCGAATTTACGGAGGTGTTGGTTCATTTCCGTTGCGGCTCCCTTTCAAGCCAAGCCCCATAGATGTAAAAAAATAATGCGTAATTTAGCCCGGCAAACCTTCACTCCGGTGCATCGTTTCAAATACATACAAACTACCTTGGCATGACCTACGTCCCTGAAATCGAAACCAAATCGCCCAAAGAAATAAAAGACTACCAATCAGGAAGATTGGTGGAGCTGATGGACTATCTCAGCACGCGTTCCAAGTTTTATAAAAACAGGTTTAAAACCCACGGACTCGACTTTAAAAAGATACAAAACCTCGACGATTTGGTTACTATTCCCGTGACCACCAAAGACGATTTGCAAAAAAACAATGAAGATTTCCTGTGCGTTGACCGGCGGAATATCGTGGATTACGTGACCACCTCAGGCACCATGGGCGAGCCGGTGACTTTTGCCATGACCAACAACGACCTCGACCGATTGGCCTACAACGAGTACATGTCGTTTTCGTGCGCCAATGCCACCCAAGACGATGTTTTTCAGCTCATGGTTACCCTCGATAAGCGTTTTATGGCCGGTATGGCTTATTTTTTAGGACTTCGCAGATTGGGAGCAGGCATCATCCGTAGCGGTCCGGGCTTGCAGGAATTGCAGTTTGAAAGCATGAAAAAGTTCAGACCCAATGGCCTCATCACGGTGCCCTCTTTTATTCCCAAACTTATTGAATATGCCAAAAAACAGGGCATCAACTACCGTGAACTGGGCGTAAAAAAAGCCGTTTGTATTGGCGAACCCATTCGCAACAATGACTTCACACTCAATACCCTGGGTAAAAAAATAACCGACCAATGGGACATCAAACTGTACAGCACCTACGCCTCCACCGAAATGGGAACCGCCTTTACCGAATGTGAAGCCGGATGCGGTGGGCATCACCATCCGGAGATGATTATCGTGGAGTTTTTAGACGAAAACAACCAACCCGTTGCCGAAGGGCAACCCGGCGAAGTTACCATCACTACCCTGGGCGTGGAAGCCATGCCCCTACTTCGTTTTAAAACCGGAGACATTTGCCATCACCACACCGAGGCTTGCTCCTGTGGGCGCACCACCATCAGGCTGGGACCCGTCATCGGACGCAAACAGCAAATGATTAAACTAAAAGGTACAACCCTCTACCCTCCTGCCATTTATGATGTGTTGAACGAAATTTCGCAAATAGAAAACTACATCGTGGAGGTATATACCAATGCCTTGGGAACCGATGAAATTCTGGTGAAAGCCGGTTGTAAAATGGCAACACCTGAAATGGAAAAACGCATCAAAGACCATTTCAGGGCCAAACTCAGGGTAGCTCCCGAAATCGATTTTTTTACCCCCACCGAAATAGCCTCCATGCAAATGCCCGAAACCTCCAGAAAACCAATTGTTTTTGTTGACAAACGCACCGAAGAATAACACCCAAAATGATGATAAAAAAACTATTGCTTGGTCTTACATTTTTTTTGCTGATGGCGGGATTGAATGCCCAAAAAACCTATACCATTTCAGTAACCATTTCGCGCATCGAAACCATGAAAGCGCCCTTAATCATTGGTCTTTACGCCGATGAAGACTCTTTTAAGTCGAAAAAAGCCCTCGATTCGTTACATGTGGTGCCCAACAAAGAAACGCTGACCGTTAAGTTTAAAAAAGTACCGGCAGGCACCTACGCCATCGCCATGTTTCAGGACATCGACGGTACCGGAAAACTGACCACCAAAGAATTTGGCATTCCGGCAGAGCCCGTGGGCATTTCCAATTATCCACTACCCGGCATCCCACAGCCTCCCAAATTTAAAAAAGCCACCTTTGAAGTGACTAAAAACATCGCCATCGCCATCCCCCTGATGTTTTCCAAAGACTATAAAAAAGAGCTGGAAAAACTTTAAAGTTAGGTCATGAGCATGACAATGCGGCAATTTTAACTCAAAGCATACATATTCAAAAGATAATCCCTAAATTCGCATCTTTAATCTTTTTGGAAGAATGCCCAGAATATTAATTGTTACCTATTCACAATCAGGCCAGTTGGACGAAATCGTTTCCAACATCACCTCCCCCATGGCGGGACAGGCAGAGATGGTGGTAGAGCAATTAGTTCCTATTCCGGCGTTTCCTTTTCCCTGGAAAGGGATGGATTTTTACGATGCCATGCCCGAATCGGTAGCGATGATACCGGCACCTTTGGCACCCATGAAGTTCGATCCCAAAGAAAAATTCGACCTGATCATTTTGGGCTATCCTGTTTGGTTTTTGTCACCCCCCATACCCATGACCTCCTTTTTAAAATCGAAGGAAGCCGCCATGGTAATGAAAGATACACCCGTGGTAACGGTTATCGGATCACGCAACATGTGGGTGAATGCACAGGAAGACATCAAAAGGATGATTGCGCATAATGGCGGAAATCTGGTGGGCAACATCTCCCTTCGCGACCGCCATAACAACCTGTTGAGTGTGGTAACCATCATTTATTGGATGGGCACCGGAAAAAAAGATAAATATCTGGGGATATTCCCAAAGCCGGGCGTATCCGACGAGGACATTGAAAAAGCTAAAAGATTTGGAACTCCCATTTTAGAAGCCATATTAGCCAATAATTTTACAGGACTTCAAGACAAACTGATTGAATTAAAAGCTGTTGAATTGGACGCCAACGTTGTTTCCACCGAAAATAAAGGAAAGAAAATATTCAAAATCTGGTCGAAACTGGTCTTGAAAAAAGGAGACCCTGGTAATCCGGAACGACTTTTCCGCTTGACGATGTTCAAATATTATCTACTTTTTGTTATTTTCATCGTTTCGCCCTTGGTATCGCTGGTTTTTTATCTGACCTACCCCCTGTTTTACCGCCAAATCAAATTAAAAATGAAATACCATCAATCCGTATCACTCAAGTGATTGGAATTAACTGAAGATAGATAGCATGAGTGAGGTTTATATAACACGAATAGAGAAATTTTTACCCAACGACCCGGTACCCAACGAAGATATGGAATTGTATCTGGGCAAAATTAACGGAAACAAGTCCAAAAGCAAGGCCCTGATTCTCCGCAACAACCGCATAACAAACCGCTACTACGCCCTTGACAAACAAGGAAATATTACCCACACCAATGCCCAGATTTCGGCTTTGGCCGTTAGAAAGGTTCTGGGCGACGATCTGACCATGGAGGACATCGATCTCTTAACAGCAGGGACCACTTCGCCTGACGCACTGCAACCTGCTCATGCACTGATGGTTCATGGCGAACTGGGAAGCAAACCCGTGGAAGTTATGTCCGCACATGGCACCTGCAATTCAGGTATGCTTTCGCTAAAATACGCCTATCTGGCCATTAAAGCCGAAGAAGCCAACTTGGCTGTGAATGTGGCTTCCGAAACCATGTCATCGTGGATGCATGCCCGCAACTTTCAGGAAGAAATCGACAAACGTCTCGAAATTGAACAGAATCCCTATATCGCCTTCGAAAAAGATTTCCTACGTTGGATGCTCTCCGATGGCGCAGCCGCCGCCCTGCTCAGCAAACAACCCGAATCGGGACGCACAAACCTGCGCATCGAATGGATAGACGTAAAAAGCTGGGCTGGAGAGATTGAAAGCTGCATGTACGCCGGGGCAATCAAAGAAAAGGATGGTAGTTTGACCGGATGGCGCGAACTTTCTGCGGAACGGCAAGCCCACGAATCGGCATTCAGCATGAAACAAGATGCCAAACTACTGCAAAAACATGTGATCCAAACAGGTTTGAAACACTTGCAATTAATCATGGCAGAAAGACAACTGGACGAAAACACCATTGATTTCTTTCTACCCCACCTGTCGTCCATGTTTTTTCGCGACCAGGCAGTGAAAGCATTTGCCGAAGCCGGCATCGATATCCCCGAAGAAAAATGGTTTATGAACCTGCCCCACGTGGGCAATGTGGGTGCGGCCTCCGCCCTTTTGATGATTGAAGAACTCCTGCACTCCGGACAACTCAAAGCAGGCCACCGTTTGCTGGTAATGGTTCCTGAAAGCGCAAGGTTTTCCTATACTTACATGCTGTTGACCGTAATGTAGGTTGGGAAGCTGTACGGAGGTGATTTTTTCGGTAGTTTGTACGTTACCGCAATTTCTGCCAACACAAATAATACTGATTATGAATTGAAATGAGCTTTAAGTTCGCTTCGCTCCTGAAACCTCTTCAATTCTATATCGGCATTATACATAAACAGCGTAGTGCTAACTTCAATTTATAGTTGGTATAATATTGTTTATATTCAACCAACAAATGAAAAACCCTACCTCATCACCATATAATATGAAGGCTTAGTGGTTAGAAAAATTCAATAAAATGTAATCAGCAAAAAAAGCGGCTGCCCCAGGGAACAGCCGCTTTTTCTATTATCGACAACCTATTTGGAATAATCCATTTCAGTCATGCGTTTGTAGGTATCATATCTCCACTTGGCAGCTTCTTCGGCCAGTTTGAAAAGACGATTGGCTTCCTCGGGGAAGGTTTTCTTGAGCGAGGTATAACGCACCTCGTTGGTGAGGAAGCTTTGGAATTTCGACCAATCGGGTTCCTTCGAATCCAATGAGAAGGGGTTTTTGCCTTCTTCCTCCATCAACGGATTGTAGCGATACAATTGCCAGTAACCTGCTTCAACAGCAAACTTTTCTTCGGCCTGGGCACCGCCCATTCCACCTTTGATGCCGTGAGCGATACATGGGGAGTAGGCAATAATCAGCGATGGTCCGGGATAAGCTTCAGCTTCTTTGATGGCTTTAAAAGCCTGCGACTGACTGGCACCCATGGAAATCTGAGCTACATATACATAACCGTAGGTCATGGCCATGGCACCCAAATCTTTTTTGCGGGTTTTCTTACCGGAAGCGGCAAATTTGGCTACGGCACCTATGGCACTAGCCTTGGAAGCCTGTCCACCGGTGTTGGAATATACCTCGGTATCCATTACCAACACATTTACATCTTCACCGGAAGCCAACACATGGTCGAGGCCACCATATCCAATGTCGTAGGCCCAACCGTCGCCACCAAATATCCACTGTGATTTTTTCACCAGATAGTGTTTGATATTGAGCATCTCCTTAGCCAACGGATCCGTTTCGTTTGCGAGCGCAGCAACCACTTTGGCAGAGGCCAATACAGATTTTGAAGCGTTATCTTTACCTTCCAACCATTCGGTCATGGCTTCTTTTGATTCTGCTGAGAAATCTTTTTCAAGTGCCTGGGTCATGCGATCAGCCAAACGCTCGCGCATCTTTTCTGTGGCAACGGCCATACCAAAACCAAATTCAGCATTGTCTTCGAACAATGAGTTAGCCCAAGCAGGTCCGTGACCTGTCTTTTGATCGGCACAATAAGGTGTGGAAGGTGCGGATCCACCATAAATGGACGAACATCCCGTTGCATTAGCCACCATCATGCGATCGCCAAACAACTGGGTGATGGTTTTGATATAAGGAGTTTCACCACAACCGGCACAAGCTCCGGAGAACTCGAACAGAGGTTGGGCAAACTGGCTATTCTTAACAGTTTGATTTTTATCAACCACGTTGTCTTTGTATCCAACTACGTCGTTCATATAGGTCCAGCGATCGATTTCATCCGATTGTGTTCCAATGGGTTTCATCACCAGTGATTTCACTTTGGAAGGACAAACTTCCACACAAGCCTCACAACCGGTACAGTCGAGTGCACTTACCTGAATGCGGTATTTGTAAGCTTTAAGTCCGGCCAAACCATTGATAACTTTAGTTCCTTCGGGTGCATTGGCCACTTCTTCATCGGTGAGCAGGAAGGGACGAATGGCAGCGTGAGGACAAACGTAAGCACATTGGTTACACTGAATACAATTTTCTTCTACCCATTCTGGGACATTGACAGCGATACCACGTTTTTCAAAAGCAGTAGTTCCATTGGGGAAAGTACCATCTTCACGGCCATTGAATGCGCTAACCGGCAGACTGTCGCCTTTTTGTAAGTTGATTGGGTCTACCACATTGCGAATAAATTCAGGCAGCTTTTCATCAACAGTTTTAACTTCTGGAGTAAGAGAAGACCATTCAGCTGGAATTTCGATTTTTTCCAAATCGTCGCCGGCATCTACTGCAGCGTAGTTCATGTTAACGATTTCTTCCCCTTTACGACCGTATGATTTACGGATGGCCTTTTTCATTTCTTCAACGGCATCTTCGTAAGGAATTACTTCCGACACCTTAAAGAAAGCCGATTGCATGATGGTATTGGTGCGGTTACCCAGACCAATTTCCTCGGCAATTTTGGTAGCGTTAATGATATACATGCTGATATGGTGGTCGGCAAGGTATTTTTTAATGCTATTGGGAAGACGGTTTTTGGTTTCTTCAGCATCCCAGATACTGTTCAGCAAAAATGTTCCACCATCTTTCAAACCTGCCAACATATCATATTTTTCCAAATAAGCAGGAACATGACAAGCTACAAAATCCGGCGTGTTAACCAAGTAGTGTGAACGGATGGGCAAATCACCAAAACGAAGGTGAGAAACAGTAATACCACCCGATTTCTTTGAATCGTAAGCAAAATAAGCCTGACAGTATTTATCCGTACTATCTCCAATAATTTTAATGGAGTTTTTGTTGGCACCAACTGTACCATCGGCACCTAAGCCATAAAATTTAGCTGCGAAAGTACCTTTGGGAGCTACATTAATTTCGGGAAGCAAAGGCAATGAAGTATGCATTACATCGTCTACGATTCCAACCGTAAACTGATTTTTTGGTTCTGCTGCAGCCAGGTTGTCATAAACAGAAATCATCATGGCAGGAGTGGTATCTTTGGAACTTAATCCGTAGCGACCACCTACAATCATAGGCATATTTTCCTTACCATAAAAAAGGTCTTTTACATCCATGTACAAAGGTTCGCCATTGGCACCAATTTCTTTGGTACGATCAAGAACGGCAATACGTTTTACCGATTTAGGACAAACTTTCATGAAATATTTTTCTGAAAAAGGACGATACAAGTGAACGGTGATTACACCAACTTTTTCGCCTTTTGCCAGCTTGTAATCTACCACCTCTTTAATTACTTCGGTAATAGAACCCATAGCCACGATAATATTTTCGGCATCCGGTGCACCATAATAGGTAAATGGGTGGTATTCGCGACCGGTGATTTTTTGCAGCTCCTGCATATATTCTTCCACCAGGTCAGGAATTTGGGTGTAGAATTTCGAAGAAGCTTCACGGGCCTGGAAGTAAATATCCGGGTTTTGAGCAGTTCCGCGTGTTACGGGATGCTCAGGGTTAAGTGCTCTGTCGCGGTATTCCTGTAGAGCCTCGTAATCAACCAACTTGGCAATGGCGTCCTGATCCATGGCTTCCACTTTTTGGAGCTCATGTGAAGTTCTGAAACCATCGAAGAAGTGCAGGAAAGGCACCCTTGACTTGATGGCTGCCAGGTGAGCAACACCGGCGATGTCCATAATTTCCTGGGCACTGCTGGTAGCAAGCATGGCAAAACCGGTTTGACGGGTACTCATCACATCGCTGTGGTCACCAAAAATGGAAAGCGCTTGAGCAGCAAGACTACGGGCACTGACGTGAAAAACACCGGGGAGCAACTCACCCGAAATTTTGTACATATTTGGAATCATCAGCAACAAACCCTGCGAGGCAGTAAAGGTACTGGTTAACGCGCCGGCCTGCAACGAACCATGCACAGCACCCGAAGCACCGCCTTCTGATTGCATTTCGGAAACTTTTACGGTTTCACCGAAAATATTCTTTTTACCGTTGGCCGACCATTGATCGACATATTCGGCCATATCGGACGATGGGGTAATGGGGTAGATGGCAGCTACTTCGCTGAACATATAGGCAATATACGCAGCAGCATAGTTTCCTTCACAGGTAATGAATTTTTTCTTCTCTTTCATAGCTTATAATAATTAGAAAAAACTAGTTGGTAATCGATTTTGAAATTTTGTGCGAAATTACTCATTTCAATTATGAGGTATCCCCTTTTCAAGCTAAATAGTTCAAGCCAAACGCCTATTTAAAATGAATATAGATTGCGACTGCATACGTTGTAAAATGAAAAAACAGTAATTTTACCCCTTCAAAAGACACCCTAAATAAATTAGATATGGATCTTTCAACAACCTACTTAGGACTAAAACTTAAAAATCCGATAATTGTTGGCGCAAGCAACCTTGTTACCGACTTATCAATCCTTAAAAAACTTGAAGCCGCCGGTGCGGCCGCCATCGTTTATAAATCACTTTTTGAAGAGCAAATCCATCTGGAGAATCTGGAGTTGGATCAGGATCTAACTGATTATGACGACAGAAATGCAGAAATGACCAGCATTTTCCCCTCGGACATCTATGAAGCAGGTCCCGAAGAATTTCTGATGAATTTCAAGGAAGCCCGCAAAGCGGTGAACATTCCCATGATTGCCAGCCTCAATTGTGTGTATGACGATACTTGGTACGAATATGCCAAAAAACTGGAAGAAGCAGGAGCCGATGCCATCGAATTGAACTTTTACAACAATCCCCGTGACTTCGACATGGAAGGTCGTTCCATTCTGAACGAAGAACTCGACACCATCGAAGGCGTGAAAAATGCAGTAAAAATTCCCGTGAGCGTGAAATTAAGCCCCTTTTATACCAACCCCTTGTATACTGTAAAAGAAATGGACAAAAAAGGAGCCAACGGTTTTGTGTTGTTCAACAAACTTTTCCAACCCGACATCAACATCGAGATGGAAGAAATGACCTTCCCCTACAACCTGAGCACCGAGCATGAATCACGTCTTCCACTGCGCTACGTTGGTATGCTTTACGACAATGTAGAAGCCGACCTGTGTGCCAACCGTGGTATTTTTACCGGTGAGGACGTTATTAAAATGATTCTGGCAGGAGCCAATGTGGTACAGGTGGTAAGCACCATTTACAAACATGGTCCTTCGCAAATTACCAAAATGCTCGAAGACATGGAAATCTGGATGGCCAACAAGCAATACAACGACCTGGGCGAATTCCGTGGACGTATGAGCAAAAAGAATATCAAAGACCCATTTGCCTATCGCAGAGCACAATATGTGGACATTCTGATGAAATCGAAACAGATTTTCAAGAACTTCCCCATATAATTATCGTACCTTATTTCACAAAAAGCCATTGCTGAACGCGATGGCTTTTTTTATGCACTACATATTGTATTCGGTATAATACCGGAAAATCTTCGGGATAACCCCAAGAAGAGGTGCCTTATATACCCCTATCCCTTACCTTTCCCCCAAGGGGAAAGGCGATCAATCCTCGAATAATACAGCATAACACGTTAATTATGAATAATTTATCACCCCCCCTTGGGGGAGGAGCAGGGAGGTGGGGTAACGAATCAAATAATTTTTCTTTTCTTTCAATTTTACCGAAATATAGCCAAATGAATCCCTATCTCTCTCGAAAATCTTCGGACTCCCCAAGAAGAGATGCCTTATATACCCCTATCCCTTACCTTTCCCCCAAGGGGAAAGGCGATCAACCCTCGAATAAAACAGCATATCACGTTAATTATGAATTATTTATCACTCCTCCCCTTGGGGGAGGAGCAGGGAGGTGGGGTAACGAATCAAATAATTTTTCTTTTCTTTCAGTTTTACCGAAACCGAAATATAGCCAAATGAATCCCTATCTCTCTCGAAAATTTTCGGGACATCCCAAGAAGAGGTGCCGCCTGATATACCCCTATCCCTCCCGAAGCCTTTCGGGATGACCCCAAGGGGAAAGGCGATCAATCCTCGAATAATACAGCATAACACGTTAATTATCTATTAATTATCACTCCTCCCCTTGGGGGAGGAGCAGGGAGGTGGGGTAACGAATCAAATAATTTTTCTTTTCTTTCAATTTTACCGAAATATAGCCAAATGAATCCCTATCTCTCTCGAAAATTTTCGGGACTCGCCCATGAAGAGATGCCTTATATACCCCTATCCCTTACCTTTCCCCCAAGGGGAAAGGCGATCAATCCTCGAATAATACAGCATAACACGTTAATTATGAATAATTTATCACTCATCCCCTTGGGGGAGGAGCAGGGAGGTGGGGTAACGAATCAAATAATTTTTCTTTTCTTTCAGTTTTACCGAAACCGAAATATAGCCAAATGAATCCCTTTCTCTCTCGAAAATTTATGGGACTCCCCAAGAAGAGATGCCGCCTGATATACCCCTATCCCTCCCGAAGCCTTTCGGGATGACCCCAAGGGGAAAGGCGATCAACCCTCGAATAAAACAGCATATCACGTTAATTATGAATTATTTATCACTCCTACCCTTGGGGGAGGAGCAGGGAGGTGGGGTAACGAATCAAATAATTTTTCTTTTCTTTCAATTTTACCGAAACCGAAATATAGCCAAATGAATCCCTACCTCTCTCGAAAATCTTCGGACTCCCCAAGAAGAGATGCCTTATATACCCCTATCCCTTACCTTTCCCCCAAGGGGAAAGGCGATCAACCCTCGAATAAAACAGCATATCACGTTAATTATGAATAATTTATCACTCATCCCCTTGGGGGAGGAGCAGGGAGGTGGGGTAACGAATCAAATAATTTTTCTTTTCTTTCAGTTTTACCGAAACCGAAATATAGCCAAATGAATCCCTACCTCTCTCGAAAATCTTCGGACTCCCCAAGAAGAGATGCCGCCTGATATACCCCTATCCCTCCCGAAGCCTTTCTGGATGACCCCAAATGGAAAGGCGATCAACCCTCGAATAATACAGCATAACACGTTAATTATGAATTATTTATCACTCCTCCCCTTGGAGGAGGTCCCGGATAGTAATCGGGAGGTGGTGGGGTGACAGGTCAAACACTATTTTCTCCATTTATCACCAACCGTGTAAATAAACGGTGTTGTTTTTTGTTTGAACAAACTATTTCTCGGTTTTATTATGTATTTTTCTCCATCAAACTACATTCGATGAAAACGCTCAACATATCGGCCGGTTTACTCTTGTTCATACTTCTGTTCGCTCCCTGCATTTCACATGCACAATGGACCATGGCCACCGGAATTGACGGTGGAAAACTAAAAAGTATGGTAAGCGTGGATACTACGCTGGTGGCGATTTGTGGAGACCGAGGTATATTTTCCAAAACCGACCACGGGCAATGGCAACCAACCTATTTTACTAACAATTATCAAAAACTAGCTAAGGCCGGCCATTGCGTTTTTGCTTATAGTTCCTACTATAACGATTATGTCATCAGGAGTTTTGATGAGGGACAAACTTGGGAAAATGCCTATGCCTTGGGAAATAGCTGGGACTTGATCACCATCGACACGGTTGTTTTTTTCCACTTGTCTCAGCCCATAAAACGGTCTTTCGACTATGGCACTACTTCCCAGACCATTAACTTTCTTACACAAATACCCATATGGAACGTACTAACTGACGACAGCCTACTGTACATGCATGGCTATGATGACGACACAACACATCGACTATATTTCTCAAGCGACTATGGCGATACCTGGGATTCATTGGTTACCAGCGGTTTATTTGACCAACCCTATGCAGAGGTACAACAAATGAAATACATGAACGGCCATTTCTGGACAGTACTTCGTGGCATAAGTGCACCTTATAGTGAAAGCACCCTTTTTAGGTTTAACCCTGATGTAAATCGATGGGAAGAAACCACCTACAACCTGCCACGGTTTGCTCAACACCGTGACTTAATAAATTTTCAAGGAGAAATATATTGTGGCAAAGATAGCTATCCGGGGTTCAAATTTAATGAAGCAGATTCGAGTTGGAGCGCAACTACCGATGGCTCGAAAAATGTGATTCAATTTTTAACCCATGACGATAACTTGTATTGTACTACCGACCAAGGAGCCTTTTCGCTGGATAGTAATGGCATTTGGACAGAATATGATGAGGGGTTGACCTTTCGCGAAATTACCTCCATCGACGTGCATGACGGAAAAATTTATGCCGCAGGAAGCAATGAACTGTTCGTGTCCGATGACGGAGGAATCCATTTTACAAAAAACGAAACCGGTTATGGATTTCAAATCATTACCACCGACACGGTCTTTTATATGATTGCGCCACACGAATTCAGAATTTCCAGAGACCAGGGATTGACCTGGACTTCACATTCAGAAAACTTGGAAGGCACGTATAACCCCAGATTAACTCACCTCAGCATAACACCTCAATACTACTATATATCATCAAGCGGTGGATTTTACCGTTCACCTTCCGACAGCATATCTTGGTCAAAGCTTGAATCTTACCCGCTCTATTCATGGATAAACTCAGAAACTGTGGAAGCCATTCAAAATACCATCCTGGTGCCCGATATTTTCTACACGGAACAGTTGTTCTTTTCCGATGACTACGGCCAAACTTTTTCTATCTACGATCGTTATGGCCGTTTGGCCAAGAACAATGAAACCTACTACCTATTTTGGGACAGCGTTTTCTACAGTCAGGATTTGGGACAATCATGGAATAATATCCCACTCAACGAGCCGGGGCTTGGCATTCGGTGTGTTGATATAAAAGGGGACACCATGCTTTTTGGCGGCGACAACAATTTTAACCCCAGAATAAAAATGACCTGGAATCAAGGCGAAAGCTGGACTGATCTGCTGGATAATTTACCTGTGTTCCCCAACTGGAATCATACCAGAATCAATCAAATAAAAATAGCCGATGGCAGAATCCTGGTGGGAAATCCTCAATTTGGCCTTTGGTATCGCGATGACATCCTGACAAGCACTAATGAAAGGACACATGCCCAATCATCAAACGTCCTGCACCTGAAAATCTATCCCAATCCGGCCACGACTTCCACAATCATTGAATACACCTTGCCACACGATGATTTTGTGCTAATTAAGATTTTCAATTCACAAGGAAGCCAAATAGCCCAAATCGATGGTTTTCGCTCAGCTGGAACCCATCAGGAAAGATGGCAAACCGAGGGACTTTCTCCGGGATACTACACTTTTACCTTGCAAACCAATAGGCAAGTAACGTCGGGGAAATTGATCAGGAAGTAAAGAAGTGACGAAGCGACTGGCTTCCAATCAATATGCCATATTCTTGAATTCAAAATCAGCCATTTCATCAAAGTTACCGGGCTTTTTCTGAAATCTGACCTGCTTATTGCGGTTATATCGGCCTACTGTTTCCAAGCTAATTCCATCAGGAATTTTTGCAGATTTGTAACTCGCTGAATATCTGCCAACAACAGCACTCTCTATATGGGTTATAAATTAGCATTTAGGAGCATTTCCTTGTCAAAGCAGTACGGTAGATTCCTAAATTCGCTTTTCAATTCAAATTAATTAACGAAAACTTTTTCTTTTTTTTCAAAAATGAGAATTTATTACTACTAATTCTCCGAAGAACCAAGAAAAGGGATTCCGGGAAGGGTTCCCGGTTCAGTAACGTATTAAAAGCTCTACCATGAAAAAAATCTTACTAATCGTTGTGCTAGGCATCTTCAGCATGACCACAACTTGGGCTCAATCCATCAAAGGCCCTGAATCTATTTCTTATTTTCAAGCTCCTTCTCAAGGAGTTAAATTCGCCATGTGCGATGTGTATTTGTCGTACGACCAAGCCCTAGCTGACGCAAAAAGGGAAGCGCAAAAGGAAGAAAACTCTGCTTTTGGCTCCAAATTCGGAGCACTGGGAACCGCAGTAGCCAACACAGCCAATTCAGCCATGGACGCGGCAGCGGCCACCTCCAAAGCCATTGATGAATTTAAAGATAAAGAAGGTCGTTTCGACCGTTGGAAACTCATTCCCGACTACATTATCGCCACGCCCGAAATCGATCGGCCCATTATCGTGGAAATTTTCATCCTGAACGAGCCGGACCCCAGTCCCATGGCCGGCAGACCCGTTACCGCAGATAAAGACGGAAATTATGAAGTACCTTATTATGTCAACTGTCGCTACAAGGTTACCACGCCCCGGGGCGAGGTGGTGACAGAAAAGGATTTTGGCATCCTCCAAGGTGAAAAAAAATGGTCGCACTACAAACAACCTCCGGAGCCAGGCGCTATCGGTTCGGTTACAGTAACCGAAGGACTGAGCACGGAAGAAGAAGTAGGCATCAACGTGGCATTCAACAAGGTGAGAGAAGATGTATTTGGGAAATTTGGATTTGGTGAATTTAGCGCACCTATCAAGCTAGGCGTAATCAAAGAAATTAAGGAGTCGAAAAAGCTTATTGGCCCTACACTAGAAGTTTTTGAAAACAAAAAAGGATTGTTGTTAAACAAGGAGGAGAAAGCTCAGGTTCAGGAGTTTGTGGACATTATCGAGGCCGGACTTCCCAACTGTACCGAAAAAAGTCGCTGGGTAGCTTATCATAACCTGTCGGTGTGCTATGCCTGGCTCGAACAACCCGAAAAAGCCAAAGAGGCCTACAAAAAATATGGTGAAGAAATTGCTGAAACCATCGACGAAATGGCCAAGTGGAACCTGTTGATGCAAGGAAAATTACCCAAGGAAGACCGAAAAGGCTTGGTGATTGGCATGAAGGATTTCAAGAAATTCGACAACTACCGCAACATCGCCAACTTTGTGGAATACTACGCCGCAGGGGTAAAAAAATACGAAAAACTATTTGTCACCATCAACCGCGACCTAAAACGCTTTGTTGATTTTTATGCCGTTAACGACATCATGTGTCAGCTTTTCGAAATCGATTATCCGTTCCAGTTTCTGCCTTTGAATGACTTTGCCGGCGAACCCAAATCGATGAAAGGGGAACTGGCCAAAGACGGCGTGGAGCCCATTGAATACCGTGTGAAATTTGACAGACATCGCCGCATCAAAGAACTGGAAGCCGATCAGGTAGCCCTGTTGGATGATGGAAGCAAAGAAAAAATCGTCACCCGTGAACTTCAACCCATCTTCAACGAAGACAATGGCCGGTACATCATGATGTCAACTCCCAACTCACGAAATGTATTTGCCGGTGGCAACGATACCCACCGTGGCACCCTCCGTCAGATTGAAGAGCCTCTGGGCGACATGACCAAAGGTGTTGCCAGAAACATCACCAAAGGAACCGGCTTTTTTGGAGATAAAAAATCCAGTGAAACTGTACAGCTGAAAGTTGATTTGGAAGGCAGGATTTTCTTTGTAGGGAGCTCCGATTATTTTAAAGCCAACGCTATCTTCAAAGACATTTTGAGCAGCAATGGAATTGACCCCAAACGCACAGACACCCACTCCAACTTTTCAACTGAAGCCGTAATCAACGACAAAGGTATGTTCGAAAAATGGGCCTGGGACGGCGATGTGTCCACCGATTTTGGAAGTGGTTGGTCGCAAGCCAACGGAAAAGTCCAAAATATTTCCGCTACCCGGATGCTCCGCGACATCACGGTACTTGAATCAGACGAACACGGCAATCCCGTCAAAATTCAATATACATTTGAAATGAAAGGAAAAGTAAGTGTACAACAAAAGATGAACATCAAAGAATGGTTTACCGAAAGTTTTGCTCAGGGTAGCGTTCCAAGAGCCAAAGTAAGTAGCGATAGCTTTGATTTGGGTGCCACCCAAGTTTGGGAAGGTGTGTTTACCTACGACGACCAGGGCAACTGGACTGAGATGAAGATTGGCCCATATACCGCCACACGCACCTTTAAGTATTAACAGAATCCAATAAATGAAAGGCTTGAATTATTTAACCAACAGATGATTCAGGCCTTTCTCTATAAATTAAAATTAACACACGCATGAAATCGAGTATAAAACTGATTGCATTTCTTTTCCTGATTTTAATTGGCACCCCCGTGTTTTCTCAGATGTCAACCGTTGTAACGGGAAAGGAAGATATCATCAAGAATAAGCACAAAACATTCATTATTTTAAACGAGAAAACGGGGTTAGTTATGGCCAAAACACCCGTTAAGTATGATGCAGGTGCGGAAATGCCCCTCTGCTATTTCACCATCGACAATCCTGCCAACATCGTTTTTCCGGGAAGTTCGCGACACATGGTGATTCATGATCTGGGTGCATCACAGGTGGGCGACTCCTACGATTGGGTACTCGAGTTAAATCCCGATGAAAAAGATGTCTTTTTTTCCAGATCAAAGTTTATCACCATGGACAATGGAAAATGGTGGAATGTGTTGGTGAATGATGACCGGATCATATTGCAAAATTTAGCCACCGATACTTATCTTGTTATCGACGAAAGTGGCGATTACAGCACTGTTCCCAACCGAAAAGAGGCTTCTCTGTGGAAATTAATTTATGTTTATTAGTCATGTATGAAAAAACATCCTTCGGGATCAAATTGTTAAAAAAGACAACCTATGCTTAAAAGATATATCACAGCAGCCACCTTCCTGACCCTGATGATTTTTGCCCTGACCGTGTCGGCGCAAAAGGTAGCTTTCACATCATACCAGTTGGAACATCCCATCAAGCTCAAAGGCGGAAAAATCCTTTTCAACCCATTGAAAAACAACGGAAAAGAAACCTCTATCGACATCAACGGATATGTACAACAGGCCCTTGATAAAAAATTCAAACCCGTGAGTGGCAGCCCCGAAACCAATCCATTCGTGTGGGTGACCAAGCCCTGGTTCGAAAAAGCCACCAATGCAAAAGAAGCCAGCGTGGTGGTAAGTGGGTCTTTCAAAATCAGCGCCGAAACCGAAATTGAACAACATCAGTTTTATGAAACATGGTCGGCATTGTCCAACCCCATCCCCTATTTCGAAGTTCGTCCGAAAAACAAGGTAGTTGCTGAAGTCATTATCAGTTATCAATACACAGATAAGACCAAGGATTACGACACCATCAGCTACAACGAAGAATCGGAAAGAAAGGCCGGTAGAAGAATGAAAGGATTAATGGACATGGTAAAAACATGTGAGAATACGCTTAAATACGAAATCAACAATTGTTTCCATTTGGTAAATTATGAAGAAGCCAAGTATCAATTGGAAAAAGTAAAAATTTCTGACAAAGCACTTAAAGAAGAATGGAAAGGATCAGGTGACCTATTGAAAGATCATAACATCATGAAACTGGGAAATCTGTGTAAGCGGATATACGAAGACAATCCCTCCAAAGAGGCCGCCTTTAATCTGGGAATTTGCTACGAACGCGTGGGCAACTATCCCAAAGCCACCGAATTCTACAAAAAGATGCCTGAATTTCATACCATTGCCCGCATGAAGAAGCAATTAATTCTTTTTGATTATTTGCATGAAATAGGCGTGGAAACAGAGCTGGTGGATTTTTAGCCACGAAATCCTGACAGTTTTTCGACAAACCTGCCAGGATGCTAATAAATCAGGTTGAAAATATATCCTACGATAATAATTCCGGTAGCCACGATGCCCACGAAGGCAACAATTAAAGGCATTTTCAAAACCTTTTTCAGGATGACCACCTCAGGTAACGAAAGCCCGATGACCGACATCATAAAGGCCAAGGCAGTTCCCAGAGAAACGCCCTTTTCGATCAAAACACTCACGATGGGAATAATTCCTGCCGCATTGGAATACAAAGGAACGCCTATCAAAATGGCCAATGGAACCGAGTACCAATGGGCATTGCTCATAAGTTGCGACAAATAATCATCAGGGACATATCCGTGCGCACCTGCTCCTATGGCAATACCAATAAGGATATAAACCCAAATCTTCCCAACTATGTCTTTTACGGCATCCAATCCGGATTGTATGCGTTGTTCAAAGGTCATTTTAATATCCGTTTCATCCTGATGTGCCGCTTTCACCTGAAACACCCAATCGGCCACATACTTCTCCATTTTCAACACACCAATCAGCCATCCGGAGAAAATTGCGATAAGCAATCCGGTGAAAATGTAGATGAAGGTTACCTTCCAGCCAAACAAGCCAAACAACAGAATAACAGCCACTTCATTGATCATGGGTGCTGCTATCAGGAACGAAAAGGTGACCCCAATGGGAATGCCCGCTTCCACAAATCCCAAAAACAGGGGAATGGCCGAACACGAACAAAAGGGGGTAACAATGCCCAGCAAGGCAGCCATCACGTTTCCGGTAAACAACGATTTGCCTTTCAATGCCTTGCGGGTTCGTTCGGGCGTAAACCACGTGCGAACGATGCCCACAAAGAAAATAATCAGCACCAGAAGTAACATGACTTTCGGCACTTCAAACAGAAAAAACCGAAGGGATTCGGTGAGGTGTTCACCGGCTTTCATGCCCAATACCCGGTCGATGAAATAATCACTCAACCGTTGCAAATTCATATAAAGCAAAAGCCAAACAGGCAAGCCAACGATAGGTATAAGGAGATTTTTCTTCACTTTTTTAAAAATAAAATACCCAGGCATAATACAAGCCCACCAAAATAAAAACTACCGCCACCACACGGCGAAACCAAAGCTCAAAGGTTTTGACATTGTTGTAGAATTTCCCTACTCCTGTCATGGAGTAAGCGATGAGCCAGGCAATGAAAATAACCGGCAATCCGGTGGCAACGGCAAAAACCAGGGGGAGAAAGAGTCCGGAGGCACTGGTGATGGTGATGGGTATGAGCATGCCGAAATACAGCACTCCGCTATAAGGACAGAAGGCCAGGGCAAAGACAATGCCCAGCAAAAACACATCCCAATAACTTTTGTTGAGGTTCTTGCCCATACGCTCGGTTAAACGACCCAGTCCGGGAATGGAAATCCGGATAAGTCCCAACATGAAAATACCGATAATGATCAACAGCGGACTCAGCAATCGCTCGCCCCAATGCTGAATAAACCCCGACACCTTAAACTGACTGGCACCAAAAAAGAAAATGAGCCCGATAACAGTGTAGGTGGTTGCCCGCCCCAAGGTGTATATCAGACCGTTATAAAAAACCCGCCGCTTGTTTTCCAAATCCTTGCCTATATAGCCCACCGCCGTGATGTTGGTAGCCAAGGGACACGGACTGATGGCGGTCATTAAACCCAACACAAAGGCCGTGGCAATGGGAAACTGGGCATTTTCAAGAAGCGATTGCAACCACTCCATTATTTCAGGTTTTTGTCGATCAGGCTAACAAGCTTGGCCTCCAACTTGGCCGGATTGGTTTTGGCGTATTGAAAAGCAAAGGTGGTGAGGTTGAGCGCCTTTTCCTGGTTGTAAACATACAGGCTTGATCCGGTGACTTCAAATTTCTTCACGAGGGCTTCATTTCCGGCTTCGTCGTAGTTCACTTCAATGAATTCAACGTTTTTGTTGTCGCCGTATTTGGTATCGATCAAATCCTTGGACACCTTGCCCACTGCTTTACAGGTTTCGCAACGGCGGTCGCCATGAAAATAATACACTTGAACTTTGGCGCCTTGTTTTTCGATTAAGGCAGCCTGATTTTGGTCAGCTTGGGCAAATGAAGGATGGGCAACGAGCAATATCGCTCCCATAGCCATAAAAATTGCAACTAACTTTTTCATTTTTAATGTGTTTATTTGGTTAATAACTGAATGGTTTCTTTAAGCGAAGGAACACGACCCGACAACACAATTTGGTTATCGACCACCAGCGCCGGAGTGGAAAGCACCCCGTAGCCCATGATTTTTACGATGTCCTCAACTTTTTCCACGTTGGCTTGAAGGTTCATTTCGGCAATAGCCTCTCTGGTGACTTTTTCCAACGATTTGCATTTGGCACATCCCGTACCCAGTACTTTTATTTCCATCATGTGAATTGTTTTAGTTCGTTATTCGCGAAACAACGAACAATTGTTATAAATTTTTTTCTTTATTTTAAAAATAAATTAAACAAGCTTTTGGCTTCTTCCCAATTTTCCTTGTTGAGGCAATACCTGATTTTGGGAGTTTCTATTTCACCCTGAATCAGGCCGGCATCTTTGAGTTCTTTGAGGTGTTGACTGAGGGTGGATTTGGCGATGGGCAGCAATTCCGACAGATCGCCACTGTAGCAACATGCCTGTTTGGACAAGAAGTCCATGATATACACCCGCACGGGATGCCCCAAGGCCTTGGCTATGCGGGCAAGTCGTTGTTGGTCATCGGTATAGGTTTCCATGTTTTAGTCAATTCGTAGTTCGCAAATATACGAACAAAGATGAAAGAAATGAATTTAGAAAGGGTCTAAATTTCATGATGGAGGCATGTGGGCGCATGGTGTCGGTCTTCGGACTTCGGACCCCCTACTTCCGTCTTCCGTCTTCCGTCTTCCGACTTCGATCTTCGGTCTTCGGACTTCCTGTTCATGTCCTACGGACAAATGAGGTTGCCGTAACACCCAAGCTATTGATGTTGAAGCCCTACGGGCGATAATGCTCAGCAGTCGTTTCGCCCGGGAATAAATTCCGGGGCTAATGGTCGATCGTACCTACGGCACGTTGATGCGTGTCTTGTTGTCGGTCTTCGGTCTTCCAACTTCCTTCTTCCGACTCCGGTCTTCGGTCTCCGGACTTCCTGTTCATGTCCTACGGACAAATGAGGTTGCCGTAACACCCAAGCTATTGATGTTGAAGCCCTACGGGCTATGCCGGATTTTTGGGCTTTTGTTGATCGGCAAATTTGGTTCTCCGACTTCCTGATTCAAGTAATCCCCTCTAGACGCCCGGGAATAAATTCCGGGACTAATGGTCGGTCGTACCTACGGCACTTTTTCGGCACTTCCAACTTCGGTCTTCGGACTCCCGACTCCCGACTTCGGTCTTCCGACTACGGACTTCCTGTTCATGTCCTACGGACAAATGGGTTGTCGTATTCATTATACTATTGATATTGAAGCCCTACGGGCTTTTGCTCGCTCCTTACTAATTACTCTATACTATATACTCCTTCCGCCCGGGAATAAATTCCGGGGCTAATGGTCGGTCGTACCTACGGCACTTTTTCGGCACTTCCAACTTCGGACTCCCTACTTCGGTCTTCCGACTTCGGTCTTCGGACTTCGGACTCCCGCCCCCCCTACCTGGCAATATTGAGACAACTAAAAGGTAATTCTACCCGCTGAAATAATAATTTTTAAGCCAGTATTTATATACCGGATCCAGGATTTCAGGATTTCCAACAACCAGATCGTCTATTATTTCCTTATTAATCAGTGCTTGTTTAATTCTGGCAACGTTGGCAGAACTGCCCAAATGATAGGTGTTTATCACTTCTCTGCTACTAAGCATTCTGGTTCCGTCTACCAGAGCTTTTAAATAATTGATCTGAGTAGTTGTTAGGCTTTCAGTAATATTTAGAAACAACAAACTCAGTTGCATGACCAATGAGTCCATAGATAAGTCAATATCCTCGTCCGATAGTTCAAGGGATGTCCTGAACCAACAGAGCTGGGATAACTGTTGTACATAATAGGGGTGGTTTTCGACAAGAATGGCAATCTGCTCTGCCTGCTTTTCGTTAATCATTTTGTTTGTGGACTTAAAACGCTCCTGAATAAATATTTTCCAATTACTCGTCGAAATTTTAGGCAAAAAGATTAAATCTCCAAACTTGTAAAACGGCATGGATTGATGCGTAAAAACCTCGATCATCATGTGCCTTTTACTGCCATACAAACAATACGATACATGCTGATGCTGTTGCCAGTGAGAACGCATTTTCTTTTGAAAACCCAGAGGATCATTGAAATTGGAAAGGTTTTGGAATTCATCAATACAAATCACTAGTTTTAACTGCTTTTCGATGGCAATCAATTCAGCCAAATCGAGTATCTCATCGGGATTTTTCTTTACATCCTCCCAATTTAATGACAAACTCACCTCCTGAACGGCATCCGGCGAAATTGTTACTTTTGGAATCCACTGCTTAAAGAATTTCTTGATGAGGCTGAGCGATTCTTCTAATTTACTTGAAGCTGATGCGATAACAGACTCGGACAACCGTTTGCAAAAATCCTCTTCCGTTCTGATATTGAACATATCCAAATAAACCATCCTGATATTCTTATGGTCTGCTTCAACTTCCTCACCCACCTTTTTTACCAGAGAAGATTTGCCCCATCGGCGCGGGGAAATAAGAATGGTATTAATGCCTGAACTGAAGTTTTGTTTCAACTTGATTATTTCTGCTTTACGATTGGTAAAGTTTTGATCAATGGCCAGTTTCCCAAAAATAAACGGGGTATTCATATGGTATTTTTGCAACAAAGATAGGTAATATTTGACTAACTAACATAATTGTTACTAACAAATTTGTTAGCTTCGCTTCTGTAAGCTTGCCACTTGTGCCAACAAATAACAAATTCAATTTAACATACCTCCTCTGCCCGGGAATAAATTCCGGGGTTAATGGTTGGTCTTCCGACTTCCCACTTCGGTCTTCCGACTTCCGTCTTCCGTCTTCCGACTCCCGACTTCCTGTTCATGTCCTACGGACAAATGGGTTGTCGTATTCGTTATACTATTGATATTGAAGTCCTACGGGCTATTGCTCGCTCCTTTCTAATTACTCTATACTATACACTCCTTCCGCCCGGGAATAAATTCCGGGGCTAATGGTCGGTCGTACCTACGGCACTTTTTCGGCACTTTCATCTTCGGACATCGGACCCCCTACTCCCTACTTCGGACTTCCGACTTCGGTCTTCGGACTTCCCTCTTCCGTCTTCCGTCTTCCGACTTCCCCCTAAATAATATCACTCTTCTGCTGTTTGTTGGTTAGCACACGGCTTTTTTCGTAGGAACAATCGGAGGTGCTTTCCGGCGAATCATCCGAACAATCGCAACCAAAGCCCCCATTTTGATACAAAATCAGGCGACAGTCGTCACAGGTGGTACTGCTGCATGCCTGTTGAAAATTGTCAGGATTGAAATACAAATTGGCTTGGTTTTGCGTAAGCTCCACATACAGTTTGTAGGAGGAGAAAACCAGTTTGGAATCGTGCCCAACTACCTCGGCGCTCACTTCGAGAAAATAGGCAAAGTGGTCGGGCTTCAGAGGAAAGCTGATTACCTGAGTCCGGTTGTATTCATAAGTATATTCAGAATTACTCAACCGACTGAATTCCTGCATCAGCCCGGCAACTTCCGCTGCTGATAGGTCCATCACTGGTAGCGCCGGATTGGATGGGTGTATGGTGGCCACCTTGGTATGATCCATGATTCCACCGCCACAACCGGCGATCATGACAATCAATACCAGCATAAGTAACGTGGCTGTGGTAGTTCTCCAATCACCAAATATCCTCTTAAATAGGTTTTTCATATCAATGCTCCTCATTAAAGTACAGTTTATAATAATGCATTTGTTTTTCATCGTCGCGCCCCTTTTCGATGTAGCGCCGATCGCCGTGGATGTACAAACTAAAGTTTTTGTCGAGTTTCAACACGCTTTTAAAGTTTTTGGCTTGCCTGCGGGTGGCCTTATCGGAAATATCGAATTGGTCGTCGATTTGAATTTTATATTCCTCTTCGTATTCAGTTTTGTAACTTTTAAAGGTATTGGCCAAATCAGGATGTTCGAGCACCTTGTCGGCGAACGCTTCCAGATCGAAGGCTTCATTTTCCTTGAAAAATTTGGCTGAATTGTTCAGCATCTCGGCTTCGTCGGCTTTATCCATCTCAAATTTATCGGGCAAATAAGAAGTAACAAACTTATGTGTCATGGTCAGGGCTTGTTCGGTTTGGTAGTATGCATCCTTGCGCTCGATGAGGTGCAGAAATTCATCAAACCAAAAATGGGCATCCGATTTGTTCAGGTTGTCGATGGCTTCCACCACATACCCATCTTCCCCTTCGAGATTGTAAATCAGGCAGCCCTTGTCGAGTTTATTGATGTTGATACCCTCATCGCTTTGGATGTCATAGGTATCCTTCGATGGAAATACTTTGAGGTAGGTTTCGCGCGATTCGGACTTAAACAACCCCAATGCCTGTGTTCGCACCCCTTCAACAATGCAGTTTTCAAACAACACCACATAAAAATCACCGCTTTTTATTTTGGGATGCAAGCTGTTGGCATAAAGATGTTTGGCCAGGTTAACACTTACGTCGAGAAATTTATCGGGTTGACCAAACACCTGATGGGCATAGGCATATACTTCATTCATCGACAAATCAGACTCATGACTCAGGTGATACCTGGTTTCAGACTTAAATGGCGACAGAAAATAATGTTTCAATAAGGCCAGAATATCGTCTTCCAAATCCAATTCTTCCTTGGAAAAGCGAATACCATCATTATTGGTTTTGTTGCCCACGCGATGAAGGGCCATGTGTAATATGTTAATTTCGTCTGTCATAAGTTTAATTTACCCAAATTTCGTCAGCAAATATCCATGAGGGTTCTCCGGCACCAACATGCCAGTCGGGACAAAGCCCTTGTGAAACAGCCTTTACCCGGATATAGCGGATTTTTTTATTTATATTCTTCACCACAAAATCATGGATAATACCACCACTTTGTTTAGGATTGATAGGATTTTCGACTATGCCGACATTCGTGAAGTTCGTTCCGTCCTCCGAGACTTCAAAACTAACCGAAGCCGGCATAAAGATCCACGAATTTTCGTCCTGAAGAAATCCGGCACCAATACTTTTTGCCATCTGCGGTTCGCCCAAATCCACCACCACTTCCATGTCGGTACCATGATATCCCTGCCAGTTGCCTGTTCTGAACTCATTTCCTCCTCTGATGGTGTTGATCAGGGCCACATCACCTCCGGCGGTATATTGGCTGTCGTAAGGAGTGATGACGGTTACTTTTCGGTTGGCCGGAATAAGCAGGTATTCAGCCGTTTCAGGAAAGCTAACCACTCCGTTTGCCGAAGCCGAGGCTACTAGTTGGGTGGTTTGTGTTATTTCAAAGGGTTCAGAATATCGCAAGGGCTCTCCGTTTACGGTCATTTTAATCATGGCATTTTCGGCTAAATCTTCAATACCCACTTCCATACTCTTTTCAAAAGTGCTGCTTTTAGCTGTAAAAACCGGCACCGGAGTGATGAGGTTGTCGGTAATCTGCTGCGAAGGCCGGCTTTCTTTGGCCAAACCAAAGTCAGTATTGGGTTCGCTGCCCATCTGGAACACCAGCAGACCACCGTTGGCAATCATGTCGTAGGTAATGAATGATTTGTCGTAGTCCTTGCCATTATAAGTTACCGACTGCACATAGATATCTTGATCGTTGTTGCGAAATGCCATCACCTTCAGCTCTTTGCCGTTTTCCAGATTAATTTGGGCATTCTTAAACCGTGGCGCGCCCAGCACATATTGCATGCTTCCGGGAGTGACAGGATAAAATCCCAAGGCACTCATCACATACCATGCCGACATCTGTCCGCAATCCTCATTACCACTTAGTCCGTCGGGTTGATTGGAATATAGTTCGGTACTGATTTGATTCACCAGTTTCTGCGTTTTCCACGGTTTTCCAACGTAATTGTACAAATAAGCCATGTTATGACTGGGTTCGTTGCCATGGGCATATTGGCCAATCAGTCCGGTAATATCCGATTGTTGCCGACCCGACAATTTTTCGGTAGTGGTGAACAGCTCATCCAATTTTTTCTCGTATCCTTCATCGCCACCCAATAGTTGAATATGTGTGTTAATATCCTGAGGCACAAAGAAATTGTATTGCCATGTGTTGGCTTCGGTGAGCATAAAATTTACCTGGGTGGGATCAAATGGTTCCACGAATCCGCCATTGGACTTTCCCCTGAAAAAACCGGTCTTTTTATCGAAAAGGTTTTTGTAGTACTGGGCTCTGCTGATAAACTCCTTGTAAGTAGCCGAATCGCCCAGACCTTTGGCCATTTGGGCAATACACCAATCGTCGTAGGCATATTCCAGAGTTTTGCTCACACTTTCACCTTCTTTGTCTGCCGGAATATATCCCTTGGTCATGTATTCGTTGAGCCCGAACAAGCCCGAAGTAGCACTTTGTTTCATCGCAGTGAGTGCCAAATGGGCATCAAAACCGCGGATTCCTTTCAACCAGGCATCGGCAATTACCGGAACTGAGTGATAACCTATCATACAATTGGTTTCGTTTCCGGCCAACTCCCACACGGGAAGTAGTCCGTCGTTTTTATACATGTCGAGCATGGAATTGACCATGTCGTTGGTACGCTTTGGTTCAATCAGCGTAAACAACGGGTGCAAAGTTCTAAAGGTATCCCACAAAGAAAACACGGTGTACATGGTAAACGACCTGTCCTGAACAATTTTTCCGGCGTGATTTCGATATGAGCCCAGCACATCGGAGTAAGTGTTGGGAGCAATCATGGTATGATAAAGAGCGGTATAGAAAACACTTTTGGCCTCTTCATTGTCATCTGTCACCTGAATTTTACCCAATTGTTTGCTCCATTCATCACGGGTATTGTCGTGTACGGCCTCAAAATTCCAACCTTCTATTTCCTGCAGACAATTTTCCTGGGCACTGTGATAATCCACTGCCGAGATGCCCACTTTTATCAATAAAGGTCCCCCATCCATCATGGTAAAAGTAAAAACGGATTTCAAATCATTGGCCTTAGCTTCCATTTTATTTTGAAGATATTCTCCATCAACGGACAATCCGGTAGCTTGAAAAGGTCTGGAAAAATAAGCATAGAAATACACGATTTGGTCTTTGGCCCACGCTTTCGTGCGGTGGTATCCCATCACTTCATGGTCGCCCAGTATGCGCAATTCGGCATCGAGTATGGTTTCGGTGACCACACTTTCAGTTAAATCCAACACCACCCGCGCTTTGTCGGTCTTGGGAAAATGATATCGGTGCATACCGGCATGGGTGGAGGCCGTGAGTTCCACCTCGATGTCGTAATCGTCCAGTTTTACCGAATAGTAACCAGGCGAGGCTTTTTCGGTTTCGTGCCTAAAGCGGGAAGCATAGCCTGAATCGGGGTTTTCGGCAGAACCGGGGTACAACTGAATATCGCCCACCGTGGGCATCATCCTGATATCACCGTAATCGCCCACACCCGTACCACTCAGGTGCATATGACTGAAGCCGAGAATTGTTGAATCGCTGTAATGATAGCCGGAACAGCCGTCCCAGCTATCTTTTCGGGTATCGGGACTCAACTGAACGCCACCGAAAGGAGCGGTTGCTCCGGGAAATGTGTGTCCATGACCTCCGGTTCCGACAAAGGGATTTACATAATCTATGGGCATTTTTGGGGCCTCCTTTTGGCAGGAAATCACCCATAACAATACCAACGCAAATAAACTGACAAGTAAAGGTTTCTTCATGGTTTCGGAAATTTGTTCAAAGTTAAAAAAGTAGTGGCACACAGGGCTACATATGGCGCATTTGCATGGAAATTTTCCCTCGATGTAAGAGCATGGTTCCGGGTTCACCTTCTTGATAATCAGACAATTTAATCTCTGTTTTGGTCTTGAATAACTTATTCTGAATCAACCGTTCCACCTCCCCTGAAATCCAATTAAAATAGTATTTGGTGGTTCCTTTTTTACCTTTATTGAACAACAAACAGGTTTTTCCGGTTTCGTTCATCTGAATCCGGGCATGTTTGTCGTAAACGGGTTCGCGAAACAACAATCCCAATCCGGTTTTCAATCCTTCCACCACGGGCGTGTGATTCATCACTTCCATCATGTAGTCTATACGTGGCGGGGTATCTGCATTTTTTGGAAAAAAGAATTCGTAATATTTCAAACCCACTTCCGACACCAACGCCACATGAAAACCTGATGAATCTTGTTTGATGACCGTAATTCCTGTCATGGTACGTCCGTAAAGTTGTAATTCCGTTTTATACAATGCCTTGGAAAAACCTTTGGCAAAAACCACCGGCCTCGATTGTTTGGCATCGTTGGACAAGTAACGGGCAGAATAGCCTGAGAAGGTGCAGGAAGTTAACACGGAAAAAAGCACCAAAATAGCCGTGGAAAGCTTAAAAATGGTAGTCAAGGTATTGGCGCTATGGCTGAATAAAACTTTCATCGGGAAGCGGTTTATTAACTTGAATATCAGAAAACTTGATGGACGTGAAATCGTCTCCGGGTTCTGAAAAAATCACTTGCTCCACATTCATGGAAGTCTTATCGAAATAGATGGAAATACTCTCAATCATGCTTTGCACCTGGGCTGAGGACGGCACCAATTTGGCCATGTAGGCAGTTTGGCTTTCGAAATAGACCGGTTTAAAGTCGGAATTTCCCACAAAATCACCCCGGATCGCTGTTACAATCATCTTATTGATTTCCCGAAACATGGGATTGCTTTCGGTGCTAAACTCGCTTACCTTTCCATCGTTGTCTATGGTAAATTTGCCCCCATGAATGAGAATGGTATATCGGATAGGTTCCAGGTATTCCCAACGAACGCTGTTTTCTTTTTTGAACAAAAATTGACCATGACTTTCCAATACCTCTTCGAGCATCTCCAGGTGCTTTTCTTGCACAAAGGTACACGACAGGGTTTGTGTGGACTGGGATTGTTGTCGGATGGCATGGATGACGGCTTCCTTATCGGATGCCGGAAAAAACTCCTGTGCCGTCACCTGCATCGACAGGAAGACACAGATAAGGATCACGTATATTTTATTGATATTCATACACTTGTATGTCTAATAGTTGGTTGAGCGGCACCACACGATAGCGGTTTTCGCGGAGCCAAGATAAATAATTTCGGGTAAGGTCAACAATGTGAGGCGTGGTGTCGTGTAGTAAAACGATTCCTCCCGGATGGGTATCCCTTTGGAGCTTTTCAAGGGTGCTTTCAAGAGATTTTACCGTATCCAACGAACGGATACTCCAACCCACAGAAACAAAACCCAACCGATGGACAACACGCGCAAGTGTGGGGTTTGTAACACCATAGGGAGGTCTGAATATCAGCGTTTTAATTCCTAAAATCTTATAGATCAGCTCCCGGGTATGTATTAGTTCGTTGAACATGCGCGAAAGATTAAAGAAATCGAAATAACGTGCATGGGTATAAGAATGATTGCCAATAAGATGATGCTGCTCATGAACGGCTTTCAACAGGTTGGGGTTTTTCTTTACCTTTTCACCAATCACAAAAAAGGTGGCCGAAACTTCAAATTCAGCAAGCAATTGAAGCAAATCCGGTGTATGAACCTCATCCGGACCATCATCGAAGGTCAGGGCAACCATGCGCTCGTTGGTACGGGCCTGTGTATGCGAAAAGAAATAAAAATTCCATTGGATGAAAATGGCACCCAACACCTTGAAGGCAATCCAGATGGAAACCGGCAACAAAAACCACCACAAAGAAATGGACAAAAACCACCAAGCAGCTGACATTGCAGTCAGAACCAACACAAATAGGCTATTTGATAGTCTGTTAAGGGTCATGACAATTAACTGTTGAGTAGTGTTTCAAGGTGATGTTGCTGAATCCCGAACAGGGCTTTGAGTTCCGCAATCCTTTGGATTTTGGTTTGATCGATGGTTGGGGCACCGTCGCGCTTCACAGCCACAATCAGCACGTTTTTTGGGGTATGTTCGGTGGAAATAAACTCAAAAACACGGGTTTGATAATCATATGCTTCGAGCATGAGCGCGCGAATGGTGTCGGTGAGTATTTCCGACTGCCGTTCTTCGAGTATGCCGAATTTGGTGATTTCGGACAAAACATTGGGAGGATTCATCTGTATGCGCACCTGTTTGTGGCAACAGGGCGCCGTGATAATCACCCCGGCCTTTTGACTGATTCCCCGATAAATGGCTTCATCGGTGGCCGTGTCGCAGGCATGCAAGGCGATGAGCATGTCGATGACGCCGGTTTCTGATTTTTCGATGGACCCCTGAACAAAGCTAAGTTGTTGAAAACCGGATTTTCGCGCAATCGCATTGCATTGTTTTACCAAATCAGGACGAAGCTCCACACCCACCACATTGGGTTTTAGGTTCATGGCGTTGGTGAGATAATCGTACAAGGCGAAAGTAAGATAGCCCTTGCCCGAACCCATGTCGGCGATGGAAAAATTCTCGGGCAAATTGGCCTGCTCCACCACATGACTCACCACTTCCACATATTTGTTGATCTGCCTGAATTTATCCTCCATGCCCTTTTTCACCTTGCCTTCGGCGGTCGTCACACCAAGCAAATGCAAATAGACATTGTTTTCAGCTGTTACATAACGCTTTTTTTGTTTGTCGTGTACAAACACCGGCTTCATCAATTCAGCGGAAGCTTTCACTTTAAGGGTGCTTTTTCCGTTGGGAAATTGCATGTAATGCAACTCCTTTTCCGAAGTAACCATGATGGCCTGAAAGAAGTCGTTTAGCAAGGCTTCTTTTATCACAGTAATACCTTCAGGAAAGGTAAAATTTTTGGTTACATCCTTGGTGGGATACCGATACACCATCGACAAACGATTGCCCGCTTTGATGGCCACCACCTTGACGTAGAGGTTTTTGAGCACCGCCATGGGATCTTTTTTACTGCTGAGTGTCAGCTTGATAAAGTCCATATTGGCCAGACTTTCCTCCAGCATCAAAAGAAGTTTTTGCAGATTGGCATCAGTCATGGTAAGGAATTAATGATAAAACAACGACAAAGGTCGTGAAAACCTGCCACATGACAGTGGGGAAGGTAGAAGTTTAAAGTTGAAAGTTATCAGGTGACGGGAGTGACCAAGTGACTGAGTGACTGAGGGCCAACCACCAACCGACTTTCTTCGTGTTTTCCTTTGCGTTCTTTGCGTCCATTCGGCTTAGCTCATGGCATGCTTTGCGTTGCATTTTTGCGGGTTTGTATTCACCACAGAGGCACGAAGGACACGGAGAACATGAAGAAGCGGTGAAGAGGTGAAAGGGGGAACAGGTGATGTGGAGAAGTGGTGAACATCAAATCTTCAAATCAGAAATTTTCAAATCAACGAATCAAAAGCCAACCGCCAATAGCCCAAAGCCCAACCTGTCATGCCGAAGGAGGCACGACTGAGACATCCCCACGGCACGAGCGATTGCATTGATGACCAACCACCGTGCATACTTTCATTTTCAGGAGATTTGGCTTTGCCGAACGTACGTTTCTCCTCCTGCGTCGTCGAAATGACATCAGGTTTTGGAACACCACCCTTTCACCATTTCACCCTTTCTCCATTTCACCTTTTCTTTCCCCTTAAAGCCATTTCTTCTTTTTGAAATAGCGTATCATGGAAAGGGAAACAGCCAAAATAACAACCCAAAATACGGGATAGCTCCATTTCCAGTGTAGTTCGGGCATGAACTCAAAATTCATCCCATAAATACCTGCCAGAAAGGTCAATGGAATAAAAATGGCACCCACGATGGTGAGCAGCTGCATGATTTGGTTCATCTTCAGGCTGACGCTACTCAGGTAAATATCTTTCAATCCTGTGTTGAGCTCGCGGTAGGTTTCGATGGTATCGATGATTTTGATGGTGTGGTCGTAAACATCGTTGAAATATTTCATGTTGTTGTCGTCGATGTAGTCGAGGTCGTCCTTTTGAAAACGGTTGATGACTTCCCGCAAGGGATACACCGACCGGCGCACCTCCAGAAGTTCGTGTTTGGTGGATTGTATTTTGTGGAGCGAGTCGGTGGTCGGGTTATCAAATACCTCTTCTTCAAG
Organism: Bacteroidales bacterium; assembly: GCA_963676875.1. Classification (GTDB taxonomy): domain Bacteria; phylum Bacteroidota; class Bacteroidia; order Bacteroidales; family F082; genus UBA6244. Next base: position 3,091,139 of record OY781436.1, on the reverse strand, counting down.
CGATTCCAGTTGATTTCCAAGTGCTTCTATGGAGGTATAATATTTATCCACGACCAGGTCGATAAGGGCATAAACCAGGTAATCGTTGCCTTTGGAGCGAATTTTAAATTTGGAGAGCTTAATCCGTTCCAGCACTTCCGACAGGGTATCGCCAATTTTTTCCTGAAAGGTAATCACCATATTTTTCATGAGGATGATGCTGATTTGTTCGGGCACAACCTTTTCTAATTTTTCATGATATACGAGAGATTTCATGGAAATAAAAATGCAATTGTCGTATTCTTCCAGCTTGGGACGTTGGGAGGTGTTGACCACATCTTCCAGAATGAGTGGGTGCAGATTGAACCGCTCACCAATTTTCTCGATGAGCCCGGTATCATGTATTCCTTCCACGTTTAGCCATCGCACTGCCGGTTCGTCGGGAATTTCCTTAATGTCGCCAATGTCTTTCAAGGGAGTCTGCGCAAAATTTTCCGCGTTGTATTCCACCAGATAAATGTTGGGAATAAAATCGCGGTCTTCGCCCACATAATGAACGGCTCCGGGAGGCATGCCCGTTTTCTTTTTCAGTTTGGTGATGTGTTGTGGTTTCATGTGGTGGTTTTTTGCAGGAGAATCCTACCTATTTAAAAGAGAGCCCCCCTGGCTGTTTACAACAAAAGTAGGAAAATTAATGAGGGGTTGAATTATTGGTGTTGAAAACCTATTGGGTTGAACAACGCCAAAACGACAAATTAATACTGTTTCCATCTCCGTTCAGGACTTCCTGTTCATGTCCTACGAACAAGAAATGGAATGAATAATTTAACTATGACAATAAAGCCCTAAGGGTTATCTGCTCGCCTATCCGATCGCCCGGGAATTAATTCCGGGGCTAATGGTCGGTCGTACCTACGGTACTTTTTAGTTCAAGGCTCAAGAGGTCGACCCCGAAGGCTTTCGGAACCCGACTCCAGAGCCAAACAAAGGCACAAGCGGACGCTTGCGCCAGTTTGAGGTTGATTTATTGATGTTGAAAACCTATTGGGTTGAACAACGCCAAAACGACAAATTAATACTGTTTCCATATCCGTTCAGGACTTCCTGTTCATGTCCTACGAACAAGAAATGGAATGAATAATTTAACTATGACAATAAAGCCCTAAGGGCTATCTGCTCGCCTATCTGATCGCCCGGGAATTAATTCCGGGGCTAATGGTCGGTCGTACCTACGGTACTTTTTAGTTCAAGGTTCAAGAGGTCGACCCCGAAGGCTTTCGGAACCCGACTCCAGACCCAATCAAAGGCACAAGCGGACGCTTGCGCCAGTTTGAGGTTGAATTATTGGTGTTGAAAACCTATCGGGTTGAACAACGCCAAAACGACAAATTAATACTGTTTCCATCTCCGTTCAGGACTTCCTGTTCATGTCCTACGAACAAGAAATGGAATGAATAATTTAACTATGACAATAAATCCCAAAGGGTTATCTGCTCGCCTATCCGATCGCCTGGGAATTAATTCCAGGGCTAATGGTCGGTCGTACCTACGGTACTTTTTAGTTCAAGGTTCAAGAGGTCGACCCCGAAGGCTTTCGGAACCCGACTCCAGAGCCAAACAAAGGCACAAGCGGACGCTTGCGCCAGTTTGAGGAGGCATCCCCGTTTTCTTTTTCAGTTTGGTGATGTGTTGTGGTTTCATGTGGTGGTTTTTTGCCTGAGAATCCTACCTATTTAAAAGAGACCCCCCCTGGCTGTTTACAACAAAAGTAGGAAAATTAATGAGGGGTTGAATTATTGGTGTTGAAAACCTATCGGGTTGAACAACGCCAAAACGACAAATTAATACTGTTTCCATCTCCGTTCAGGACTTCCTGTTCATGTCCTACGAACAAGAAATGGAATGAATAATTTAACTATGACAATAAAGCCCTAAGGGTTATCTGCTCGCCTATCCGATCGCCCGGGAATTAATTCCGGGGCTAATGGTCGGTCGTACCTACGGTACTTTTTAGTTCAAGGTTCAAGAGGTCGACCCCGAAGGCTTTCGGAACCCGACTCCAGAGCCAAACAAAGGTACAAGCGGACGCTTGCGCCAGTTTGAGAGGTATCCCCACTTCAAACTCCCGTCTTCGGACTCCCGTCTTCCAACTCCCGACTCCCTACTCCCTCCCCCTCAACACATACACCAAATTGCTCGTTCTCTTGGTATTGTCGATGATGTCGAGTTTCATGTGGTGCTTCGTGGCCAAATCGATGACCATTTTTCGGGATACAAAATCGAGTTTGTATTGGGTTTTGTTGAAACCCATCCCGGTGGAGAAGAATTCGGTAATCACGGTACCCATGTGTCGCTGTTTCAATCCGGTATCGGCATCACGGATAATCATCATGCCTTGGGGTGCGAGTTTTGTCAGACATTTCTCCACCACTTCCACCTGCTTGACCGACGGGAGATAATGCAACACATCATTCAGGACAATCACATCTGAAGTTGGCACCTCATATTCTAGGATATCTGCTGCAATAAACCTAACCCGGTCATTTTGAACGGGACAATGGGAAGCCACCCTGATTTTTTCCTCGTCGTAGTCTACGCCGGTAATCGTCCGTTGGGGCGAACGCAAATAAAGCATGTAGGCCAAATAACCATAGCCACAACCAAGGTCGGTGATGGTGGCCCGGCGCGGAATAATCTCATCAAAAAACGTGTAATTGTCTTCCAAACGAAGTTTAATGCGGGTGTACCACTCCAGAATGGGCCCTTTGTACATGTAATTTTTTACGATAAAATCGTGAAGATAGGCCGTTGACTGCAACGCATCGCGGGTGGCATTAAATTCGTCCCTGAAATAATCGCGCACCCGTTTAGCTTGCTCTCGTTCGGTGTTGCCATAAATTCCGGTTGATAGTTTGATTCGGGGTAAGAATTTGGTAATCTGGGCGCCTCTTTTCAACAACAACTCACTCTTTTTCAAACATTCGCGCTGTCCGGCCAACACAATGGGCAGGATATCCAATCCCAACTGATTGGCCAGATAAAAGGCGCCTTTGTGAAACCGCATCACTTCGCCGGTCTCTGTTCGATGCCCTTCCGGGAAAACAGCCACCGAATAACCCGCCTCCACTTGTTGTCTTACTTGCTCAACCACTTCCCGGTAATCGCCCGAAACCTCAATGAATCCGGCATATTGCAAAGCTTTCCCATACATGGGATTGGAATAATTCCGGCTGTTGGTAAGCACAACTATCCGGGGGGTAAGCAACATCAACATCATCAAATCCACATGCGACTGGTGGTTGGCAATGATGATGGAAGGTTGGCTGAAATCTTCACCATCAGGGTTGATGATGGTTTTTTTGGAGAGAAAATTCATGTAAATCATGAACCAGGTAAGCCAACGGAACATGCCATGAAAAAAGTATTTTTTTCTGGCTTCGGCCACCGGAACCAATCTCAAAACAAAAGACAACAAACTAAGTATCAACGATCCTGAAACAAACACAAACAAGGCCCACAAGCTAAATATGTAATCCACAAAATTCACCGGACGATTGCGCAATCCACCGGAATACGACACCAGCCACCTGAAAATCCGTGGCAACAACGTGAGGGTGATGAATATCACGGACAAAATACCAATGATGGACATCAGCGCAATGGACTTTAAAGCAGGATGTTGGGCAAATACCAACACACCTATTCCCAACAATGTTGTGATACCCGAAAGTAATATGGAAATTTTGTAGGCCGACAAATCGTGAGCCCCGTATTTGTAATCCTGCAACAGGCCCCGCATCATGAAAATGCTGTAATCGATGCCCAATCCGAAAATGAAGGTGAGGATGATGACATTGAAAATATTGAACTCGATGCCAAACAACCCCATCAAGCCCACCGTCCAAATCCAACTGGCCACCATGGGAATCATGGTGATGAGGGTGAGCTCAATACGTCCGTAGGCCACCAGCAAGATGATGAAAACCAACACAATGGATATCCAGATCAACTTGTTGAAATTGTCTTTCAGGATGGTGACAAAATCGCTGGTAATTCTGCGCTTGTCGATCACCCAAACAGACGGATCATCTTCGAAAGCATCGTAAACCGCGCCAATGGAAGCGTCATCATTGTTCACCTTCACCACATTGATGATGGCCGTGAGGGTATCTTTACGGATGAAATAATTATCTAAAAACAAAGCATTGACCTCCCCTATTGAGTCAGAGGTAACTTGTGAAAAAGGCCCTTGGAGCCAATGGAAAAACCCATCGAACGTCCGGGATTTGAAGCCAAGTTTTGCTCCTTCGTCCACCAACCTGGCATGCACCGAATCGGCATTCCGATGCCAAAATAGTGTCCACTTGTCGAGAGATTCCTTTTGAGCCGAAGGTGAAGGCAACAGACTGTTGACTACGGCTGCATGGGCCACCACCCCTGACTTTTCCATTTGCTGTAATTTACTCAAAACATGACGGTTGTGCTCCAGGGCATCGGCCTCATCCTGGCCGGGAGTAACCAAATAGATGGTCTTTTTCGACAAGGAAGTTACCTCATTCAAATCGGCCTCTGCCTGCTTGAGTTCAGGGCTCATGTAATTGTTTTTCATCATGTCTGCATCAAAACCGACACCCTGCATGGTGATGGCGAACACCACTGTAAGTATAACAATCAGCCAACCCAACCCCTTTTTCCGACTGAGGTCAACAGATGCCATGCGATCGATAAACCCATGATGATGCCCTGCATTTTTATTTTCGCGGGGCATCATGTGAGGCAATACGATTAGCGAGAAAAGAGCTGCCCCCATCACACTGATTCCGGCGAACAATCCCAGGTCGTTGAGCGCGGGCGAATTAACGAACATCAGGGTAAAAAAGGCCGACATGGTGGTAACACTGCTCAACAGAATGGGCGTGGCCAAATCATCATATAAATTTTCTTTGGACTGGTTTTGCCGGAAATGACTATAAATATGCAAGGCATAATCCACTGAAATTCCCAGCAATACAGAGCCTATTCCCAACGAAATGGCACTTACCTTACCCACCAGCACCGAAATCATGGCCAAGGCAAACAAGGCACCGAAAAGCACAGGCAAAAATATGACAAAGAATGTCCGCTTACGCCTGAATACCAATGTAATAACCAACATCAACGACAACAAAGCCAACGTAACGGTAAGCATGATATCGCTTTTAATGCGTTCGGCGTTGCCAAGTGCCACCACCGGATTTCCAAAATAAGACACCGCCACTTGTTGGAGTCCGTCGGCCTGAATACCTTCCACAAAGTCATCCACCTGATCGAAAAGTTGTTGGTTTTTGCTGGAATTATTGGTAGCCGAAGGGGTAATCAACAACAATAAATGCCGGTGGTCTTCCGACAAAAAATACTGTTCATACAAATGAAACCCCTCGTTGATATTGAATGCCTTGATTTTAGTCAATCCCATCATGCCCAGATGCAGCGGATCGCTTTTGAGCATTTTCTTGGTGGCCATGCCCACGGGAGAAACCAACGTAGCATAATTATCCTTGAGTATCCGTCGTATTTGTTCGCGCGAAATCAGGCTATCCATGTGCTGAAAATCAGCCGTATCGAGCAGTACCGGCAGATAATTGTTCATAACCTCGTACAATTGCATCATGGATTGGGGGTCGGGAGCCTTATCGATGGAGGTAATGAGTTGGGGGTAAGCATGTTTGAGCAATGAGTCGGAAAGTCGGTTGGCGAAAGTGGCTAACACTGACGGATCAGGTTCAGAAAGGGAATCTGTCCAGACAAAATGAAAAACAACCTTGTCCAAAAAGCGTGAATTCGACAACACAAAACTCATGTTATCAATAGCTTCACTTTTGGGCAATACCTGACTGATATCCTCCGTGAGCTGCAAACGCGAGGCCGTCCAGCCCAAATACGCCACCAAAGCAAGTAAGAGCATTAGCGAAAGTCTGCGATGTCCGGCAATCAAGCGGAAAAGGGATTGAAATAGCACACTCATACCGTTTGTTTTTTTTGTTTGCCTTTAAATACCGCCAGCAAGGCCAGACTCATGAGAAAAACCAATCCTCCCAAACCAACGCCCAGCAACAGGCTACCTGCCACATATTGTACGATGCTGTACCCGAATTCATTCAGGGTACTGTAGAAATGGCCGTCCATCACTTGCTGCTTGAGGTAATACATCATCTCCGTGGTAAAATCCACGGGCTTGTTCACCACCAGTTTTCCCAGTTCAAAACTAAAATACACGATAAATGGAATAATGGGTGGTAGTGAGATGTTGGATGCAGTGATAACCAACACTTTATTCAATCTAAACAGATGAGCCAAGAATGCCGCCACCAACATTTGAAAGCCCCAGATGGGCACAATCCCCATAAATATTCCGAAACCTAAGGCCGTCGACGTTTTAAGATGGCTTTCGTTGTGTTTGGAAAGTTGCTCCCTGACCACCGTTGAAAATTTGTTGTTGGCCAGGTACCGAAACAGCTTATAAGGCCAAATCACCAAAAAAGTCAGCAGCACCAATACCGTATTCAGCACACTGATACGTGTAAAATCGCGCAAAGGCCGGAAGTGCGAAACCCGCTCACCTTCCGGTGGATAATACACCCTGACGGGAATGGGAATAATGTCGATTCCTTTCCATTGAGCCCGTACCATCACCTCGATTTCAAACTCGTATTTTTTGGTAAAAAAACGCATGTTGCGCAAGCGATGAATGGGGTAAAGACGAAATCCGGATTGGGTGTCGGGCAAGGTGAGACCCGTTTCGACCCAAAACCAAAAATTGGAGAATTTATTGGCAAAGGTATTTTTTGAAGGCATCCCTTCGGTTTGGATATTTCGCGAGCCAATGAGCAGTGCCCCGGGATGCTGTTCTTGTGCATCTAAAAAGGTGGGCAGGTCGGCAGGAAAATGTTGTCCGTCGGCGTCGATGGTGATGGCGTTTTGGTAACCCAATTCCAATGCCTTGCGAAAAGCCTGGCGCAATGCCCACCCCTTACCCACATTAGGTTCGTAATCAACCTTTTGAATGTCAGGGTAATTCAAAAGCAACTCAGATGTATTGTCAGTAGATCCATCGTTTACTACCAACACCTGATCGGTAAACTGCAACACGTCGTCGATAACCTGGGCCAAAGTCCCCCCGTTGTTGTAGGTGGGAATTATAACACAGGTTTGTGTTTCATTGAACCGCAAATGGGAATCGTGATTTATCGCCATTGACATTGAGTTGTGGGAAGGCAAAAATACGAAATGTGACGACATGAGCTACCATGTGATGGTTATGGAATAATTACTCCCAATTGACACCCGTCTGGGATGAATGCCTTTGTAATACCGATTATGAATAGAAATGAGCTTTAAGTTCGCTTCGCTCCTGAAACCTCTTCAATTCTATATCGGCATTATACATAAACAACGTAGTGCTAACTTCATTTTAAAGTTGGTATAACATCAATATATTTTTAGTCAATGGTTTTGACTGTCGGCTTTTCCATCAGTTGACCATCCCGAAAAACAGCTGCGGTGATGGTTGTGCCTACTTTGGCAGAAAATGGCTCAGTATAAAGTACTGATTGGCCGGTGGGTACACTGCCATCGGTGGTATAACGGATTTCGGCCTGGTAAATTTCTGAAGTCAGAGAAACCAGTACCTGCCCTTCCGTCTTTTGTGGCTTTGTCTCGATGTTCACGGCAAAGGATCCTTCACAGTAATTTAATTCCATGGCTTGATATAACAGCTGATGGTCGGCAATACGGCGCTGAAAGTCGACCCAATCTTTTTGCGACGGATCGGACCAAACCACCTCGGACAAAGCAGCCATCCGTGGCAGTATCATGTATTCCACATGTGCAGGAGTAGTGATGTATTCGGTCCATACATTGGCCTGGGCACCCAAAATTTGTTGGGCTTCTTCGGGGGTCAATTCCGATGGAACAGGTTCATAATCAAACACTTTTTTTAGGGTTGTGAATCCCCCGATGGCCAAGGGTTGAAAATCAGGATCGGCCTGATAATGATCGAAATAACAATGCGATCCGGGCGTCATGATGGCATCGTGTCCTTGACGGGCTGCGGCAATGCCTCCTTCGGTGCCACGCCACGACATCACAGTGGCATTGGGACTCAAACCACCTTCCAGAATCTCATCCCAACCAATGATTTTCCGTCCTTTGCTGTTCACAAACTGTTCAATCCTTTGGATGAAATAGCTCTGCAATTCGTGTTCATCTTTTAAGCCCTGATCTTTCATTAACTGCTGACAAAAAGCGCTTTCTTTCCAACGTTCTTTGGGAGCTTCGTCGCCGCCAATGTGGATATAAGTTCCCGGAAACAAGTCCATCACTTCCGTTAAAACATTTTCCAAAAAAGTAAATGTTTCTTCTTTGGGACAATAAATATCTTCGAAAACACCCCATTCGGTGGCCACCTTGAAAGGGCCGTCGGTACAGGCCAACTCCGGGTATGCGGCTAAAGCAGCCAATGAATGTCCGGGCATTTCAATTTCCGGAATAATGGTGATCATCCTTTGTTGGGCATAGGCCACAATTTCGCGAACCTCGTCCTGTGTGTAATATCCGCCATAAGGTTGACCATCGTATTTCAGGGGACGAACGCCACCATGTCCTACAACGGTAGAATCGCGGTAAGCGCCTATTTCGGTCAGTTTGGGATAGTGCTTGATTTCGATGCGCCACCCCTGATCTTCAGTAAGGTGCCAATGGAAGGTGTTGAATTTGTACATGGCCAGCAGGTCGATGTATTCTTTGATAAATTCCACCGGAAACATGTGACGACCCACATCAAGGTGCATGCCTCTATATGCGAAACGGGGTTCGTCCTTTACCTGAACTCCTTGTATTTCCATATGGTCGGTTATTTCACCACGGTAATAAGCCGGAGGAAACATCTGAAACAACGACTGCACACCATAAAACAAGCCCTTTGGGGTGTTGGCATGCAACTCAATGCCCTTACGGCGCACCTGAAGACAGTAGCCCTCATCGTTGAGGTCGGCACAGGTGTTGTCGATAAACAGGGCTATGGCATGGTGGTCACGTTCGTCAACCGACCCCACTTCCACCACAGGTTGAAAGGATAAATGGCGACCCAATGACTCGGCCAGATAGTTGGCAATAGGTATCAAATCTTCTCTGTTTTCGCAGACAATCTTTGTTTCTGCGGTCAGGTTAAATACACCGTTGTGTAATTGTTCGAATGTAGGAGTCGGAATAATCGAAGTACCTCCAACTTTCTTGGGCTTTTTGCATGAGGAGAGAGATATCAGAATCACCGGAATGGAAAGTAAAACAATTTTATACCACTTCATTTCTTTACTATTGGTTTTTTAAAAAAGGTTATTTAAAACCCTAATAATTTGTTATTCTTTGTAATAATAAGCGCTGTCAATCAGTTGATTTTCTCCTTTGCAACACAGTGCATAATTAAATCCGGGTACCAGACTATAAGCGCCCACTTCACCTTTTTTGTTGATGGCGATATAGCCCACCTGCATGATGCCCCCCTTCACATCCTCGATATTGGCTGTACTATCTACCACTCTCTTTACAGCTTCTTCGCATGCTTGCTGCGGGCTGCGACCTTGCCGCATGAGTTCCACCACCAAAAATGAGCCCAGGGTTTTCATCATAAACTCACCCATTCCGGTGGCAGTGGCAGCACCAACGTTATTGTCCACATACAGCCCTGCTCCTATGATCGGCGAATCGCCCACCCGTCCATGCATTTTGAAAGGCATTCCGCTGGTGGTACAGGCTCCGGCCAAATCTCCGTTTTTGTCCACCGCAATCAATCCGATGGTGTCATGATATTTGTTGGGATCATTTTCCCAATTGGCTTTGGGTTCATATTTTTCTTTTTTCAACCACTTTTTCCATTCCTTTTCGGCACCGGGGGTCAGTAGGTTGGTTTGCTCGAATCCGTTGTCGAGAGCAAATTGAAGGGCGCCATCGCCTGCCAGCATGACATGGGGTGTTTTTTCCATCACCAATCGGGCCACCGAAATCGGATGAACGATTCCTTCCAAAAAGCAAACCGAGCCTGCATTGCCATCCGGTCCCATAATACTCGCATCCAAAGTTACGTGTCCGTCGCGATCGGGAAGCCCGCCAATACCTACACTTCGGTTATTGGGATCGGCCTCGGGAATACGAACGCCCATTTCCACTGCATCCAACACGCTTCCTCCCGAATTCAACACCTTTAATGCCTCGACATTGGCGTCCATACCGTGAGACCAAGTGGACAATATCAGTGGTAATTCTCCGGAAGGGCTACCGTCTCCAATGTCAACCAAAGGATTGGATTTTAACGAATGTGGAATGATGCCGGCAGCGGAAGCAATGGCCATATTTTGAAGGAATTTTCTACGGTTATGCATGGAATTAAAACAAATTATCGTGCTTATTTAAAATAAATCTTCTAAAATTCAGGGTCTTTAAGTAAGGAATGACGTTTATATGGTTTGTAACCTTCTACTCCGTAAAAAGCTAAATACAAATAGCTTAGCACCGGAACGGCATAGGACATATGCACCGAAAAAGCATCGGCTACCACACCCATGAGCAAGGGTAATACGGCACCTCCCAAAATCATCATCACCAGCAGCGATGAGCCCTGACTAGTATGTTTGCCCAATCCGGCAATGGAGAGGGTGAAAATATTGGACCACATGATGGAATTAAATAAACCGATACCCACCACCGTCCACATGGCCAAAACACCTGTATTGGTGAGTGCGACAACAAGCAATACCACATTGATGAGTGCAAAAAGGAACAAGGTACGGTGAGCCAAACCACGTCCGGCCATAAATGCTATAAAGTTGGCTATCAAGAAAATACCATAAATGGAAGCGGTTGTCCAATCGGAAAGGAAACCAATCACCCCAAAGGAGAGCAATGCCACGCCAAGCATGAGCGCTATTTTAAGCAACTGATTTTTCATCTTACTGAGAGAGATGGCACCCAGAAAACGACCAATCATTTGTCCACCCCAGTAGAATGCCACAAATTTGCTAGCATCGGTTTCCGAAAGACCCGCAATTTCGGGCAACCCGAGGTAGTTGATCATCATACTTCCAATGCTCACTTCTCCGCCTACATACATAAAAATGGCCACCATGCCAAATACCAACTGGCGGTAACGGAGGGCTCCAAAACCACCTTTCACCTCTTCGGGATTAGTAAAACGCGGAAGTGGCGTAAGGCGAATGAAACCGGCCATGAGGAAGAATATCAAAGCAAAAAACAGGTAGGGTATTTTCACGGCATCGGCGCCCTGCGATTCCTTGAAAAAAACAAACACCAAAAAGCCTCCGATGACCGGACCAATGGTGGTTCCCAAAGAGTTAAATCCTTGTGCCAAATTGAGTCGTGAAGAAGCCGAGTTCTCCGGCCCCAGAATACTTACATACGGATTGGCAGCAATTTGCAAAAGTGTAAAGCCCAACCCCAAGACAAAGAGTGCCCCCAAAAACAATCCATATACATGAAATTGCGCTGCCGGAAAAAACAACAAAGCACCTACTCCCGACACCAACAAACCTGCGATGAGTCCCTTTTTGTAACCAATGCGGTTGATGGGGTCGCCCGAAGTGGCCGAAATGGCAAAATATATCAGCGAACCCACAAAATAAGCAGTAAAAAAAGCAAATTGCACCAGCATCGACTGGGTATGGGTAAGCTCGAAAACCCCTTTGAGGTAAGGGATGAGGATGTCGTTGAGCACCGTCATAAAACCCCACAGGAAGAACAAGAATGTCAGGCTGATAAAAGCAGAAGTGTGATTTTTTGTTGAGTTGGACATAAGGCTTTTGTTAAAAACTTCACAAAGATGGGTTATTTTAGGGAAAATAGAAAGGGGGTAGTAATTGTTTTTGGTTTTTTGGAGAAGACCGCTTGTAAGTTCAATCCTACTCTACCTGACCCAACCTTTCTTGTGCTAATTTGAGCGAGTTAGTAACGAGCCCACCTTGTCCTTATCGTTTCATGCCCGCGATAGACAAATGTAGTGAGCTTATCTTAAAAAAAAAGAACAATTTAAACCAAGTCTTTTTGATCCATCATTTTTGATTCGGTGTAATCCGGTTCTATGGCCATCTAACGACAACCTTTTAACTCCAGGGTATCTTGATTTTTACAAGATATGACCTTTTTACTATTAAAGTTTGTTTCGTTGCTTCATGAAATTGAATACCAATAACAGACCGTGCTCTCTTATCCGTCTGCATATAACCAGAAAGTGGACAACAGTTTCCGATCATCCACTTTTCCGGATCTTAAACACAAAAGAAACAATTTAATCTAACATTTATCAGCCTGTTTCATTGGCTCGGCTCACAATATGGAAAATGTTTTAATCTTTTTTGGATTGCCATGGTAAGGGAGTGCTATTATGTAGCACCCCCCTTCAATCAATGTCTAAATATTATATAGCAACTACTCAATAATAATGGTAGCTCTTCTGTTTAGCATCCAATTCTCAGCAGCCTGTGGATCAAACTTCTTATCAACGCCCAACCCCTTAGTTTTAATACGATTAGCAGCAACACCTCCTTGAATTAACATTTCAGCCACAGCCTTGGCGCGTTGTTTTGAGAGGCGTGAGTTCCAATTTTCTGTTCCCCTAATATCTGTATAACCTTCTATTACTACGTTAGCTCCCGGATTGTTTTTTAATGTTTCAATGGCCGAAACAATTACATCTAAATATGCTGATGAAACGACAGAACTATTGAAATCAAAAAATACGTTGTATCCAGATTCTTGCATTACTCCTGATTGACCCATCTCAGGTTTGGGCAAATTATCAATTCTATCGTTCAAAACAACAATTTCTTGATCAGCTTCAGCCAGTGCATCCTCCAATGGTTTAAGGTCAACTTTCTCATTTTCAAGTTTTTTAACTCTAGCTTCCAACTCGGCATACAAATCTTTTGGTACCACATTTTCTGACTCAACATACCAGTCCACATGCTGTTCGTGTTTTCCTAAACTAACACTTAACCCAATTGATAAGGTAACCTTGCTTCCCACTAAATTTGTTTGTGAGTGAGCAGCACCATCCCAGTTGTAGTGCTGTTTAATGTTAAGTTCATAACCTGCATCAGCCATGATATTGATGCGCTTACTCAATTTGAACTGTGGTGTAAGACCCATAATAAACCCACCATCTCGTTCCCAATTGCCTTCGTTTACACCTTCGTCCACATTAAAGCGTGCAAGTTGACCTCCGAAGTGAGCCAGCAACCCTAACCTTTTGGTAAAGGTTGGAAAATTAAGAAGTTGCCCTACATTAGCAACTCCTTGTAATTGAAACATGTACTGTGTTGTTTTGAATGGAAGTGATTTAGAATCTTTCGGCTCTTGAAAACCATCATAGGAAAAATTAACGCTTACACCAAATATATTTGTTAGCATATAACGTGTACCCAGACTAAAATGGCGGAACATCCCAATGTGAATCATTTTCCCGGGATTTGTAGAATAATAACCATCAGTAAATGGTGTTAATGGCCTGTTTACACCGGCCATAGCTTCTATAGTCCAACGATTGTAATCTTGAGTCCAATCGTTGTTCTCAGGAGTGTTGTTAGTTTGGGCATAACTTGTAGCCATTATACCGGAAACTAATAAGCAAAATAATAATGTAAATTTCTTCATGATTTAATTGACTTTAAATTTGTTTAATCAACCAGACTTGGTTATTTAGTAAATGAATTTTATTTTGTGATTTGGGTTTGTTAATAATCTATCTGCTTCAACTATCCACCTGCTCTGTATAGCAAACATATTGCCCCTGTTTTTCGGCGAAATCAATTGGAATTCGCTTTTAACTTGATGAATGTGGTCGTTAAACATGGTTTCCGTTGTCATTCTTTTTTCTCAATGCTATACATACGGCACGCTTCTTTGCGTAAAACAAATCTATTGATACAGTTTCGATAACAACTGCTTTTTACCATTTCAAAATCGTTCTTATGCAGGATCAATCGTTTTAGATTCGTTTCTTGTTTGAGTTACCATCAGTTATTCAATAGGTTAAATGCAAAAAAAATGAAGTAATCGAGTAAAATTGAAATTTCTAATCATGGACTTTTCTCACAAAACATAGCCATTAGTGGGTTGCTTCATGTTAAATCAACAAATGATATCATAAAGTACCACTTGAAACTCTCATTTTCTAGGTAAATATTGGGCCTTCCCGATTCGGACAGTTAGAGACTACAAAGAGTTCTTTCCGCATTTTTGTTCAACAAGTTGGATTAAGTCAATTTTATGATCCGTCATTTTTATTTCGGTATAATCAAGTTCAATGGCATAGTTGTCCTTTTTCCAAAATTTGTACTTGTTTATCCTTTTGTCATTTTTCCCTTTACGCTCAAAACGTCACAAGAGCCATTCGGAATGAATGGGACAAGCATCGGTTGCTTTAAAAATTAGGATTGAGGCACAAGCGGACGCTTACGCCAGAAGGGGATTTGCAACGCTTGAGATTTTAGTGCCTTTTTCCATAAAAAATCACCTTAATTACAAATAAAATTATCCCAAGGATTAATGCTGCGGGCCCTGTAATAATTCCGGAAAACAAATCCGGCCATTGCATTATCCTAAAATAGTAGCCCACAAGAAGTAGTAACATTCCTACAACAATAAAAAAGATTGAAAAAAACTTAAGAAGTCCGTACATTGGAAATAATTTTTTTAAATTGCTTCATATTATCTGTTTCACCGTACCAACGAAACAGCGTGTTTAAAAAATAATATTTTTTTACTTTGCCGTTCTCCTTTATATGTAGAACATAATGATAATTCCTGTATCCCTTTATTTTTAGCACGTTAGAGACAGGAAATTGTTTCAGATCGGAATTATTGTTGCCTACATATAAATAGTCCTTATCAAAATATAACGTTTTTGATCCAATATGGTAAACATATAATTTCCAAAAGCCATAGAATGCATAAAGAACAAATAAAATAGCTCCGAAAATTAAAGAGATTTGGTGAGTCTTTGAATATTCAAATCCCAAATAAACTGCGAAGACAAAACTAAACAAATCTGGCAACAAATATGATATAAAAAAATACAAATACTTTAACCACAACCGTTTACATTTATATGACAACCTGATCATCATCTTAAATATTGTCTCTTAGCATACAGTGTATAACCCAAATATATAACGATTTCTGTTTCAATAAAAAAGGCCGCATAAATTCGCAAACCTACACTTTGGTCAACTGCCATCAATCCTTCGCCCCTGAAATCGATGCATTCAAAAGAGGACGAATATAATTAACACCTATCCAACCTTCCTCACGCCCCCATCTTTCAACACATACTTTTCTCCACTTTCGGGGCAGGTGGCCATGCCGTTTTCATCGAAATGCAGGTGGTGGCCAAATTCGCTCATCCAGCCCAGTTGTCTGGCAGGATTGCCCACAACCAGTGCGTAGGCGGGGACTTCTTTGGTAACGACGGCTCCGGCTCCGACAAAGGCAAACTCGCCAATATTGTGTCCGCATACAATGGTGGCATTGGCGCCAATGCTTGCTCCTTTTTTTACGATGGTTTGGCTGTATTGTCCGCGGCGATTAACTCCGCTGCGGGGATTGGTCACATTGGTGAAAACCATGGAGGGACCCAGAAATACATCATCTTCGCAAATAACTCCCGTATAAATACTTACGTTGTTCTGGACTTTCACGTTATTTCCCAAAATTACTTCCGGAGATACCACCACATTTTGTCCCAGGTTGCAGTTTTCGCCTAAGGTGCAGTTGGACATGATATGCGAAAAATGCCAGATTTTGGTTCCTTTCCCAATTTGGCAGTGGTCATCGATAACAGCGGTTTCGTGTGCAAAATATTCCTTTTCCATGGTTTGACAGGTTAAAATGATGATCAATAAAAAAGCCGAACTTCTGCAAAGGTGCAAAAATCCGGCTTTTGTAGCATTTGGATTGCGATTACTTTTCAATAAATTCCATCACGGCACCGATAATTTCGTCTTGAATTTCTTCGGTGAGTTCGGTATGGATGGGCAGCGACATAACGGTTCTGCTCAATTCTTCCGTTACCGGGAAATCTCCTTCATTATAACGTGGATCGATGTAGGCTTTTTGCATATGCAATGGCACGGGATAATACACGGCACATGCGATGCCCTTGTCGTTCAGGTGTTTCATGAGTGCGTCGCGATCAACTCCATTCAGCACCATGGTATATTGATGAAATACATGGGTGGTAAAAGGAGCTGTTTTGGGATAAGAAATTTTATCTGTTTTAGCGAAAGCGGCATTGTAATAATTGGCAGCTTTCAAACGGGCAGCACCATATTCATCCAGATGTTTCAATTTTATGTCGAGCACTGCAGCTTGTATGCTATCGAGACGAGAGTTTACGCCCACCAAATCATGGTAGTAACGAACGGTCATTCCGTGATTGACCACCACGCGCATTTTGGCAGCCAGCTCATCATTGTTGGTGAAAATAGCACCACCGTCGCCATAAGCCCCCAAATTTTTAGATGGGAAAAACGACGTACATCCGATATCACCAATGGCTCCGGCCTTTTTGGTGCTTCCATCAGCACAAGTGAATTCGGCTCCAATGGCTTGACAATTGTCTTCAATTACGGCCAGGTTGTGGGCTTTGGCTATCTGCATGATGGATTTCATGTCGGCACACTGACCAAAGAGGTGAACAGGAATGATGGCTTTAGTTTTGGGGGTGATGGCATTTTTAATGGCCTCGGGATCGATGTTGTAGGTAACGGGATCCACATCTACCAATACAGGCGTCAATTGCAACAAGGCGATTACTTCAGCCGTGGCAATAAAGGTAAAAGAGGTGGTAATCACTTCATCTCCGGGTTTTAGGTCGAGGGCCATCAGCGACACTTGCAGAGCATCGGTACCGTTGGCGCAAGGAATTACGTGCTTTACTCCCAAATAGGTTTCCAGGTTTTTTTGAAAACGCTGAACTGCGGGTCCGTTAATGAACGAGGTGGTGGAAATTACTTCCTGGATGGCTGCATCAACCTCCGGTTTTATTTTCTGATACTGGCCGGCTAAATCGACCATGTTGTGTTTTATCATGCGTTTTATATTGATGTTAATAATTTCACAAAACGTTTGCAAAGATAGATAAAGTGCCCAAACTTGCTATTTGTTACATACTTTTTCGTACAATAATTAGTTAATATTTACAAACCGGCCAGGTTTCCTGATTTTCAGTTTATCTTTGCCTTAAAATTGCAGCAAATGATGAAAAGACTTTACCTCCTGATATTTGCCTTGATCGGTGTACTGGTGACTAAAGCTCAGGTCAATCCGGCTGATTCGGCAGTGGGTGCTTTTTTGCCTACCGTGTCTTATGCTTATCAGTTTGCGGGGGGCGATATGACCAAAGAATATGGCAACAATTCTACTGTTGGAGCTGCCATTAGGTACAAAACCAACCGCAATTGGCTGTGGACGGTGGAAATGAATTTCATTTTTGGAAGCGACATTAAAAATGCCGACTCCATTTTAAAAATGGTAGAAACCGACAACCACTTCATCATCGATGGAAACGGAACCTATGCCCTTTACACCCTCTACGAACGCGGATATAATCTTACAGCCAGCGTGGGCAAAGTGCTCAACGTATGGAGCGCCAACCCCAATTCGGGGCTGATGCTTTCGGGTGGCGTGGGCTTTCTGGTGCATCGCATGAAAATCGACAACCAACACCGGACAGCTCCCCAAATCATTGACGACTACGCCAAGGGTTACGATCGCTTGCGCGCAGGCGTTTCCCTCAACGAGTTTGTGGGGTATATGTACATGGGAAAATCACGTTTGGTGAATTTTTACGCCGGTTTTGAATTTGTGCAAGGCTTTACTACCAGTCAGCGCGACTGGATTTTCGATTTACAAAAAAAGGATACCGGTACCAACCTCGACCTGTTTTACGGTATCAAAGTAGGTTGGTTTTTACCCATTTACAACCGGGCTCCTGACCCATACTACTATAATTAAGTATGTATTGGCTTTATCAAATCTTTGTTTATGCTTACACGCTGGGGTTGCGTATTGCCGCCCTTTTTAATCCAAAAGCCCGCCGGTGGGTGGAAGGCCGCAAGCACTTGATTTCACGTATCCGACGAGAAGTGGTTACCAACGACCCCATTGTTTGGTTTCATTGTGCTTCTTTGGGAGAATTTGAGCAAGGCCGCCCCGTGATGGAATCCATCAAGCGCAACTATCCGGGAACCAAGATATTTCTTACATTTTTCTCTCCTTCAGGATATGAGGTTCAAAAAAATTACCAGGGTGCCGACTGGGTATATTATCTTCCTCCCGACACACCACGAAACGCGCGACTTCTGGTGCGCCATTTGAAACCGGTCATGGCGTTTTTTGTGAAATACGAATTTTGGTTCAATTACATCGATGCCCTGTATAAAATGAAGGTGCCTACTTTGTTTTTCTCTGTTATTTTCAGGCCTTCACAGCATTATTTTAGTTGGTGGGGCATGTGGTTCAGGAGACAGTTTCAAAAGGTGACTTACTTTTTTGTGCAGGACGAAAAATCAGCCGACTTGCTCGAAAGCATAGGGGTGAACCACGCCGAAGTGGCCGGTGACACACGTTTCGACCGTGTATTGTCATTGGTGAATAACGCCCAACCATTTGAGAAAATTGAACAGTTCAAACGACAAAGCCCTTTGTTTGTGGGAGGAAGCACGTGGCCGGTGGACGAACAATTACTACTCAAAGTCATGCAACAAGCCCCAATTGAGTTGAAGTTATTGCTGGCACCGCATCTGGTGGATGAGGCACATATTGAAGCCATCCAAAAGAAATTTGCTCCGTTTCATCCAGTTTTATACACCCAAATGCCCGATGTTTGGCCCACTGATTGTCGCGTGTTGATAGTCAATACCATTGGATTGTTGTCGCAACTGTATCAATATGCTCATCTTGCTTATATCGGTGGCGGTTTTGGTGTGGGTATTCACAATTTGCCCGAAGCTGCGGCTTATGGCGTTCCGGTGGTTTTTGGCCCAAATCATCTGCGTTTTAAGGAGGCAATTGATCTGAAACAGGTGGAAGGTGGTTTCGCCGTTTCCACAGAAAATGAAGGAGTTGAAATAATTCTTGACTTATTGACAAACAAGACAAAACTGAACCATGCCGGAAGTCATGCTCGAAATTATATCCGTGAAAATTCTGGGGCTACCTCAGCAATAATGGACAAATCCGGTTCCTTTTTGGTACAAAAACAAAGGGCATTATTATAACATTCTGCATTAATACTTCTCTTTTTTAAAAACCTTTGGTATATTTGCCTTTCTAAAAAAATTATATCATGAATATTGTTTTACGAAAAGGCCTGAGAAAGCCAACAGCAGCCAATGTAGTTTACCTGATAAAAGCCGGAACGGATTTAAAAGATATACCCCTAAGTCCTGATGAAATTGATTTTGTGAGAAAACAACACCGCAACAAGCATAAGGTAGTGGAAATCAATCGCTATAAAAACCTGGCGTATGTGGTTTACGGCGATTTGCTAGGCGTGCGCGATGTGCGTTTGGAAAATTACAGAAAAAACGGCAACCAAACTCAACACCTACTGAAGAAAGCCATGGTAGAACGCGTGGTAATTGTGCCGATTAATGCCTCCAAAGAGGAAGTATTGGCTTATACCGAAGGATTACTTCTGGGAAGTTACCAGTTCTTGAAATACCGCGGCGATGCCATGAAAGTAGAACATAGCCTGACACAGGTGGATGTTTACATGTCTGAAATGGAAGAAAGCGACCTGGAAGGGTTGAAATTAATTGTTGATGCTGTTTGTTTTGCCCGAAATTTGGTGAACGAACCCGATAGTTTTTTAACGGCAGTACAATTGTCGGAGGAAATTAAAAAACAAGCCGAAATAAGTGGCGCAAAAGTGGAGGTCTTTAACAAGAAAAAGATTGAGTCTCTCAATATGGGTGGTCTGCTGGCAGTCAACCGCGGAAGCATTAATCCACCTACTTTTTCAATCATTGAGTGGAAACCCGAAAATGCCATCAATAAAAAGCCTTATATTTTTGTAGGTAAAGGTGTGGTTTACGATACCGGCGGATTAAGTTTGAAACCCACTGCTTATATGGATACCATGAAAAGCGATATGGCCGGAGCTGCTGCGGTGGCATCTGCCGTTCATGCCATGGCACAGGCCAACCTTCCCCTTTACGTAATCGGACTGGTGCCTGCCACCGACAATCGTCCCGATGGCAATGCCTATACCCCCGGTGATGTGGTGTTGATGCACGATGGTACCACCGTGGAAGTGATGAACACGGATGCAGAAGGTCGAATGATACTGGCCGATGCCTTGAGTTATGCCAAAAATTTCGATCCCGAGCTGGTTATTGATATGGCAACCCTTACCGGATCTGCAGCCCATGCCATTGGCCCTATGGCCATGGT
Organism: Bacteroidales bacterium; assembly: GCA_963676875.1. Taxonomy (GTDB): domain Bacteria; phylum Bacteroidota; class Bacteroidia; order Bacteroidales; family F082; genus UBA6244. The sequence goes on along the minus strand of OY781436.1, from coordinate 3,070,658 downwards.
GGGTATGAAAGCCAAGTCGGATGCGGAATTTGAACTGCTGAAAAAATCAGGCGATCTGATGCACGAACGCATTGTTGAATTTCCCATGTGGGATGAATACAAAGAACTTTTAAAGTCGGAAATCGCCGATCTGAAAAACATTGGTGGTCCTGAGGCCGGTGCCATCACTGCTGCCAAATTTCTGGAACATTTTACCGACTACCCATACATACATCTGGACATCGCCGGACCTGCCTTTTTGAGCAAACGCGATACCTATCGTCCCATTGGCGGAACAGGTGTTGGCGTGAGGTTGTTGTTCGATTTCATTCAATCGAAGGTTCCTGTTGCATAGCTCCTTTTTGAAGATTGTTCTGTTCCTGACGGTCGACCAAATCGACTTGAGACTACCCAACGGAATATACTCCCTGAAATAGATGAAAACTCATGGAGGTTGCTTCTATAATCATGCTTTCTCCCACGTTTGGTTTATCGAAAAAGGATGAAGGTGTCGTGCAAAGGTTACTTTGTCGGCTTTTTTATATCTGGTCAAAGGTATTTTAGGATGCGCCTCCACCCTTTAAATGTCTTGTTATACTTACCTGAAATATGAATACCCGATTGATTGGTGTGTTGAAAAATAGTCGTTTAGCTATTCTTTGGCCCAACTGGTAAAGTAAAGTAAAAAGTAGAGCCTTCACCTACTTTACTCACTACCCATATTCTTTTTTGGTGTTTTTCGATAAACTCTTTACAGAGAATCAACCCTAATCCGGTGCCTTTTTCCTGCTGAGTTCCTGTGGTGGAGGTGGTTTCGTCCAATCTGAATATTTTTTCAAGGTTGGTTTTAGAAATTCCCATTCCATTGTCCCTTACTGAAACAAGCAATGCATTGGGAGTGGATTCGACAGCAATGTGGATGGTGCCGCCGGGATACGTAAACTTGATGGCGTTGGAAAGTAGGTTTCTCAGCACGGTGCTTATCATTGCCTTGTCGGCAAGAGCAGAGATATCAGCGTCTATTTTTTTACCGATGCTAATGTTTTTTTGTTGAGCAATTTCTTCAAATAATAGGATCGTTTCCCCGATCAAGCTTCTCATATCGATTTTTACGGGGTTGAATGCTATTCTGCCTGTTTGTGATCGCGCCCAGTACATGAGGTTCATTAAAAGATCCACTGCTCGGGTTGAAGATTTTAAAATTATGTCGGCATATTCTTCAACACCTTTATAATCCCTGACTTTTACCTGATCTAATAGCAGTTCGCTAAATCCCATTATTGAAGTGAACGGGCTACGCAAGTCGTGTGCAATGATGGAAAAGAATTTGTCCTTTTCTGCATTTATTTTTATGAGTTGTTCGTTTTTTAGCTTTACTTCTTCGCCTATTTGACGAAGTTCGGTAACATCTGAAGTTATTCCTACCATACCTATTATCTCACCCTGATGGTCCTTCAAGGGAATTTTGGTAATGATCAGGTTGATTGGATTACCTTCCGGATCAAATCCTTCTTCTTCCTTATTCAAAATGGATTCTCCGTCGCGTATCACCTTTTGATCATCAGCAAAATAGTCTTGCGAAACTTCAAAAGAGGTGACTTCGAAGTCAGTTTTGCCTAAAATATCTGTGTCAGGATTCAGCCCAATGCTCTTAATATGGGCACGCATGCGTTTTAAATGCGATTCGTTTGCCACCAATTTACGGTAGTTCTTGTCTTTAACAAAAACCGAACACGGAATATTATTGATAATGGTATCGAGCAGGATTTGGTTCTTTTGAATGGTTTCTTTGAAGGAAATATCTAATTCATGATACTTCAGTTTCAGATCATTCAATTCAGCAATAAGTTGCTCTCGGTTTTTTAGCTGATCTTCCATGTGTGTGTGCTAACAAGGAACAAATGCATTATGATTTTATCGTTCGATTATCTATCAGGTTGCAACTCTCGTTTAAAGAGTAGTAATAAATATTTTTTTAAAACACTACAATGCTCTTGAATAGACTTAAATAAGTAGCTCCAAATTTAAAAAAAAACGGCGTCAAAATTCATCGACGTTGTTTTTAATTAGTTAAGGGAAATAAGTTAGTCCACAAAAAACCTTCCCCAAACCTGGCGCAAGCGTCCGCTTGTGCCCTAGAATTGATATATGGAAATAGAGATTCTGTATTTCGTTCAGAATAAATGATAGTAACACGAATTTATATCAATCGAAACTCAAGTTGACATGTTTATTTTAGCAGCACCGGTGGCACATCGCAACCATTATCGAGCGCTAATTTTACGTATTGGTTTTTAAGGGATAGTTGTTTGGTTTGAGCATAAAGCACGGCTAAATTGATGGCGGCTTCACAGTAAGTTGGATTGACTTCAACGGCTTTTTTCAACAACTTTTCCGCTTCTACCAAATCCTGCTTGGCAATTTTTATCAAGGCCAAATTGTTGTATCCCACATCATTCCATGGGTTTAACTTAATGGAAGTCGTGGCATCTTTTTCTGCCATTTCAAGGTTGCCTTTAAGCCTTCCGTATATTTCACTCCTTATGTTAATCAATTGGTATAGGTCTGATTCGTTTTTTTCTTCCGAAAGTTGAATGGCCTTCTGGATGTTGTACATGGCTTCATCCGCCTTGCCCAGTTCCAGGTAATTTTTGGCCTGTAAATAGAACAATCCAATATTGTCGGGATCGGTTCGCAAATTTTCTTTGATAATTTTTATTGATTCGTTGATGCGGTGTGAGCCATGATAGTAAAATGCCAGTTGCGTTTGAGCTGTTCTGTTGTGAGGATCAAGCTGCAACATTTGGTCGATGTCTTTTTTGGCTTCCTCATGTCTGTTCAATGCCATCAACACATTGCTTCTGCTGTAATACAGGTTGGATTCTTTGGGATATCTGCGTATTAATTCGGTGAGCACCTGATTTGCCTGATTAAATTTGTTCATGTGTTTTAAGCAGGTGGCGCTTAGGTAGGCCGGCTGAAACAAGTTGGGGTGTATTTTGTGCGCCTTTTCTAGCAAAATAAAGGCAGAATCGTATTGAGAATGAGATACGAGGTCGTCAGCTCTTAGGTAAAGCGCCACCGGATTGTTGTCGTCCAGACTCAGCGAATATTCGGAAAGGCTTTCAAGGTTATTCCAAATCCGGCTTTGTAAATTGGTTTTTATGGCATAAAATGATAGCAATAAACCAATGATCAAAATTGCAGACGTTTTCCCGAAACGATTATAGATACCACGAAACAGCACGGCTGTGATGATACCGAAACCAAAAATAGGCACATACAGAAATCGATCGGCAAAAAGCACGATCCCCACACGGGTGTGGTCGAGCATCAACACGAGGGTAAGTACAAAAAATGTCATGCCGAAAGCTACCTCCTTATTTTTCTTCCAGAACAAAAAGATGAGCGCTAGAAAAGACGGAAAGATTAATATGGCCAAATAGTAATAATCGGGTAATGGCATGTCGGGATTGGGAAGCGGATTGACAGGATTAAGTTGATATGGCAGTATGGTGACATACACATATTTTAAAAAGGCGATGGCGGCAATGGCCATGCGTTCCAAAACCGAAAATTGGTATTCCACCTGTACATTTTTCCCAAAACCCGATTGAAAATGTATGGCCAACAGACCAAAAATTATTGCCAACGCAAACCATGGGAGTTTACTCAAACCATATCGCCACGAAAACTTAAACCTGCCCTTGAAAATATCGGTTAAAACAATCACCGGTGCCAATGCCACGGCCTGACCTTTGCTAAACAACGCAAGCACAAAAAATATCAAGGCCAATCGGGCATGTCGTCCGAATTTGTTTTCGGCATCCAAATGCCGGATATATTGGTGGAGCGACAGAAAAAAGAACAAGCCAAAAAGCACATCTTTTCGCTCGGTAATCCACGATACCGATTCCACATGCACGGGATGCAGGGCAAATACGGAAGTGATGAGTATGGGAGCTAACGAATTGGAAAACAAACGACGGGAAATGCCATAAACCACCCAAACCGTTCCCAAATGGAGCAAGAGGTTAACCAATAAATGCACCATCGGTTGATATCCGAAAATCTTCAACTCCACTGCCCAACTTAGCATGCTTAACGGCACGTATGTATTGTTGTATGCCTTGGTGAAAAAATTGACAATGTTTTCCATTGTAAAAAGTTTCACATCAGGGTTGTTCACAATGTATTGATAATCATCCCAATTGAGGTAGTTGCCGCTGAGTCCGGGAAAGTAGGCCAAAATGGTTACCAACAGGAGCAGGAGGAAATCGTACTTTTTAATTAGTTGGTTCAATGGTGGAGTCATAATAAAATCAACTAGGTCGTTTTTGGGTGTATTAATTCAGAAAACAATATTAATCATTTTTCAAATTTTGAGCCTCACAGGGTACTAAAATCACCGAAATAATTTCATGCTTTTAAGGTACACCATCTAAAAACTGTACTCATGTGAGGGACAAACCAGTTGTGATGGAGGTGTGCATGATATCGCCTAACCAATTGATATCAAATAAAAAACGACGTCAAAATTCATCGACGTCGTTTTTAAACTGTTTATTGTAACGGGATTATTTTATATAAACCCTTCCCATTTTAGCCATTCCCTTGGTTCGGCCATGGTTTTTTCCACCTCGGCGATGGATTTTGGAATGGGCTTGCCTAAGACGCGGTATCCGGTTTCGGTAACCAGCACATCGTCTTCGATGCGAATTCCGCCAAAGTCTTTGTAGGTTTCCACCAAATCGAAGTTAATGAACTCATCGAAAACCCCTTCCTTGCGATATTGGTCGATGAGGGCCGGAATAAAGTAGCAGCCTGGTTCAACGGTGAGCACCATACCGGGTTTTAGTTCTTTACCCAGGCGAAGGTAAGCGTTACCAAACTCAGTGGCTCTTACGGTGTTTTCGTCGTATCCCACAAAGTTTTCGCCCAATCCTTCCATGTCGTGCACGTCCATACCCATCATGTGTCCCAATCCGTGGGGCATAAAAAGTGTATGTGCTCTGGCCTCAACGGCTGCTGCGGTGTCGCCTTTCATCAAACCAATTTTTTTCAGCCCGTCAACCAGGGTACGGCAAGCCAAAAAGTGGATTTCTCTGTATTTTACGCCCGGTTTGACGGCTTCAATGGCGGCCTCGTTGGCATCCAGCACAGCCTGATATACACCGGCCTGACGTTTATTGAATTTTCCGCCCACAGGAACCGTGCGGGTGATGTCGCTGCAATAGCCTTCCTGTGTTTCGGCGCCTGCATCGGTGACCATCATGCGGCCTTCCTCGAGCACCTTGCTGTGGTCGTGGTTGTGAAGGGTTTGTCCGTCCTGACTCAGAATGATGGGAAACGAAACAGGTCCGCCAAGTGCCAGCGAAATACCTTCGATGGTTCCGGCGATTTCCTGCTCTACCATTCCGGGTTTGGCCATTTTCATGGAAGTGGTATGCATCATGTAAGCGATGTCCACGGCTTTTTCAATTTCAGCAATCTCGGTTTCATCCTTGATTTCCTTTAGTTTCACCACTGCCTTTATCAATTCAACGCTGGCATTGGCTTTTACCTGATCCACATCCAGGTTGAGAAGTGAGGCCAGTTCCATGATGGTTTCGCCACGGTATGGGGGCAAAAAATGAATGTGTTTACCTTCGTCTAGTGCGGTTTTCAGATAGATGGCCAGTTCAGCGTAAGGGGCTGTTTTTTCAATGCCTGCTTCGGCAGCCATGTCTTTTACGGTGGGTTGGTTGCCCATCCAGATGATGTCTTCGATGTCCACGTCGTTGGCAAAAACAATGTCGGTTTTATTGTCAAAATCAATTACACCGGCAAATCCGGGATGGTTCAACCCGAAAAAGTAACGAAAGTGACTGTCCTGACGAAACGAATACGTGTTGGCAGGGTAGTTGAAAGCTGCTTCCACGTTGCCCAAAAACAAGGCAATTCCGGTTTTCATTTCAGCTTTGAGTTTTTCTCTTCTTTGGATATAAATTTTTTTGTCGAACATAGTACAAGCACTTTTTATTAATAAGCCGTAAAATTAGCATAAAAAAGTGAATCATGGTTTCCGAAGGTGCATGTTAGGATGGATTGATGGGATATTTAATCCCATAAGCACCAATTGCCTGAATTGTGAATTCGTGGAGAATCAGCGTTAACATCGTTTTTTCAGTTAACAGATGGTTCTGGGTCTTCCTTTTCAGGACGATAGTGTACCTGACCCCGATTCGGCGGGCCGGAAACCCGACGTTGGGCTCACTCACTGGCTTTCGGAATCAGACTTCCAATTTCCGTTAATGTCCTACGGACAATTGGATTCTCTCATTAATTAGCTATTGATATTGAAGCCATACGGGCTATTGGTCGTTCCTTACTAACGACTCCATACTATATACTCCTTCCGCCCGGGAATAAATTCCAGGGCTAATTGCCTGTCGCACCTATGGTGCTTTGATGCTCATTATATTGTTGATCTTCTGTCTTTGGACTTCCGGCTCCCGGCTCCCGACTCCCAACTCCGTTAATGTCCTACGGACAATTGGATTCTCTCATTATTTAGCTATTGATATTAAAGCCCTGTGGGCTATTGGTCGTTCCTTACTAACGACTCCATACTATATACTCCTTCCGCCCGGGAATAAATTCCAGAGCTAATTGCCTGTCGCACCTATGGTGCTTTGATGCTCATTATATTGTTGATCTTCTGTCTTTGGACTTCGGACTTCCGTCTTCCGACTCCCAACTCCGTTAATGTCCTACGGACAATTGGATTCTCTCACTATTTAGCTATGGATATTAAAGCCCTGCGGGCTATTGGTCGTTCCTTACTAACGACTCCATACAATATTCTCTTTCCGCCCGGGAATAAATTCCAGAGCTAATTGCCTGTCGCACCTATGGTGCTTTGATGCTCATTATATTGTTGATCTTCCGTCTTTGGACTTCCGGCTCCCGGCTCCTTACTCCTTACTCCTTACTTCGGACCTCCGTCTTCTGACTTCGGACTCCCGACTTCCATCTCCCGACTTCCATCTTCCTTCCCCTACTCATTCACCTCCAGCTTGAAACCAATGCCATGCACATTAATAATTTTCACAGTTGGGTCAGATTTCAGGTATTTTCTGAGTTTGGTAATAAACACGTCCATGCTGCGTCCGATGAAATAATCGTTCTCACCCCAAACAGTTTCAAGAGCCACTTCCCGTGAAAGCAGGGTGTTTTTGTTCATGCATAACAGTTTCAACAAACTTGCTTCTTTTCTGGTAAGCCGGCGTTCTTCTGAGGGAGAGGTTAGCAACAAATTCACACTGTCGAAGGTGAAATGGCCGATGGAGGATAGGCTGGTGGTATCGTGTTGGGGTTTCGATTCGGGTACGCTGCACCTCTTTAGTATGGCTTTGATGCGTAAGCTAAGCTCTTCGGTGCTAAAGGGTTTGGTGATATAATCGTCGCATCCCTGCTGAAAGCCCTTGATGCGGTCCTCTTTCATATTTTTGGCCGTAAGAAAAATGATGGGCACACGGCTGTTCATCGACCTGATTTCGCCTGCCAGGGTAAACCCGTCTTTTTTGGGCATCATCACATCCAGGATTACCAAATCGAACGGGTGTGATGCGAACAGGGTCATCCCTTCTTCTCCGTCAGCGGCATGGCTCACCGAATAACCTACCATTTCCAGATAATCCTTGAGGATCATGCTGAGGTTGGTATCATCTTCCACAAATAATATGTGGGTGTTTTCTGCAACTTCTTCCATGTTTTTAGTCGTTAGATTTGAGATAAATATCAAATGTGGAACCCTTGTTGGGTTCACTTTTCAATAGGATATGACCTTTATGATCTTCCACCACCGTTTTAACATAATATAGCCCCAAACCGAATCCCCTTACCTCATGAATGTTTCCGGTAGGTACACGAAACAGGTTTTTAAAAATGTCTTTTTGGTGCTCGTGACTGATACCTATTCCGTTGTCTTTGAAAGTAATAACAAGTTCTTCATGATGGTTTCGTGTACTAATTTCAATAATCGGATCCGTTGGGGAATATTTAAGTGCATTGTCGAACAAATTGTAAAACACATTAAGTAAATGAAACTTGTCGGCCATCACCGTGGCATGCTTGGCTGCCAAATCTACCCGAACTTTGGCCTTGCTTTCCTTGACGCGCAATTCAAAACTTTCGATTACCGATTCCAACAGGTGGTGGGCATTCACCTTTTTAAGTTTGTATTTGGGTCCTTCCTGTTCCAAAGCAGCCACCTGCAATACTTGTTCAATCTGATTTTGCAAACGGCTGTTTTCGTCGAGAATGATTCCCGTGTATTTTTTTATTCTCCCCGGATTGCACATCACCTCTTCCCGCTGTATCATTTCGGCAGCCAGCGAAGCAGTGGCAATGGGCGTTTTAAATTCATGGGTCATGTTGTTGATAAAATCATTCTTGATTTCAGAAATCTTTTTTTGTTGCAACAACTTGTTTATCACATATATAAAACTGAATATCAATATAATGAGAAACAATACCGACCACAACAACCAATAACCAATCATTTTTATCAGAATGGTGGTTTTACCAGGAAAATATACCGAGAGTGTATAATCACCGGGACGGTAAATGCTTGATACAGAAAACTGAAATGGCGATTGGATGAGCTCACTTTCGTGTGAAAGATAATTTCCGATGGCAAAGCGGTTGTTGGTTTTATTATAAATAGAATAATAATAGATGGTACTAAGTTTCATACATTTCATTTCCCCGCGCATGAGCGAATCGAGCATTTGCGGTTCGATGTAATCAAATATGTCGAGACGTGATTTGCGACACGAAAGCATAGCTAATTTTTGCTGAAAAACAGTGTCGTTTTTATTTTGCAACAACTGATTTACAACACTTTTCATAGCAATACGAACGCTATTATCAAATTGATCTTCCTTGAGTTTAAGCGCGGTATTTATCCAAAATACTTGCGTGAGAATAATTCCCAGAAGCGACAAGGAAGTCAGTAGGATGATTATAACGATGGCTTTCTTCTTCATGTACTCAAAATATGTTCAAATTTAAGGCTAAATTAGTTGACGAAAACACATTAACATTTCATTAACAGAAATTAACAAGGCATTAACACCATGCAAGGTTGTGGTGTACTACTTTTGAACCAGTTTAATAGCGTAACTAAATACTTATAAAGATATGAAAATAAAAACTTTTGCCCTCGGATTAATGCTGATGTTTTTTGCAGGCATTACCACCAGCTCAGTTGCTTCTGTAGTCAACCTCGAAAATGGTGTGGTGATTACCAAAGTAGACGACGACAAAGATAAAGACAAAAAGAAATCAAAAACAAAATCGGGAGACGTTAAGTCTTGCAAGGATAAAAAATCTTGCTGCAACAAAGCGCTGAAAGACAGCTGCAAAGATAAAAAAGCCGACCCCGAAAAAAAATAGCTTTTTCATTAATTAATTTGGTTTGAGCCTTCCAGCGTAAGTTGGGGGGCTTTTTTGTTTCCATCTGTTAATGTCTGCGGAAAAATATCATCAAAATAGCACCCTTTTTCTCCGGCATTTGTCCCGTACCACAAATTGCATTATTTTTGCCACGTTTATTTATATTTAATCCAAATAATAGAATTGATGAAGCCCGTAGGAATATTTTTTGGTTCAACATATGGCATGACAGAGAAGTCGGCCCTCAAAATACAGAAAGCGTTTGGCGCCAAAGTAGCTCAGGTTTTTAATTTGAAAAACACCACCGTGGAGGACATGAAACCGTTCACCAACCTCGTTTTTGGCACCTCAGCCTGGGGGATTGGCGAAATGCAGGACGAGTGGGAAAAAACCATAGACCACCTATCGTTAATGGATTTCAGCGAGCGCAAAGTAGCCTTATTTGGCATGGGCGATCAGAAAGAATATCCAGAAAGTTTTGTTGACGGACTGGGAACTTTGTATTGCCGCCTTCCCGACAAATCGTGTGTGGTGGGTGAATGGCCCATCGATGGATACGACTTTTATTTTAGTTTGGCCAACAAAGATGGCAAGTTTGTGGGACTGGCACTCGACGACCATCATCAGGAAGATTTGAGCGACGAACGCATAGCTCAATGGGTGGATCAGCTCAAAAAAGAATTTATTTAGCCATAAGGTTTAAATAATTGCTACTTTTGTGGCCAAATGAAGGTCAGAAAAAATAAATTGAGTTTAAAGTTCAGAATTGCCATTCCCTTTTTGGCATTCACTTTTTTCTGGATGGTGATAGGCGATTTGATCAACTATCACCAAAAGACTATTTATGGTTTCGATCTGTTTAATACCCATACTCCATTTACCAAACCGGGTAAAAAGGACGGGGGTACCCTGTTATTAAAAACAAAAAGTGGAAAGACTACTTCCGAGAGTGCTTTCTCTTTTACCCTTCACCCTTTCTTAGCAAATCATTGTACCGAGAAGTTAGTTGATTTCGCAAAAACCACGACTGTAAGGTATAATTATCTAAGCTACTACCGGCAAAGAGTACAATCAGCTGTTTCTTTGCGAGGTCCGCCTGCGGTTTAATTCACCCCTAATTTTATTTATTTATTTATTGATACACCCACTTTTGTAGGTGTGATTCTTTTGTTTGGAGCCCTACCTTTTTAGCAAGGGTTGAAGCTTACATCAAAAAAATGAATGGAGTACCTAATTATTAAACTTATTAAAAACCAAAACACATGAAATTTTTTAAACTCAGCCTGTCGGCTGTATTATTTAGCGTATTGATTATTTCTTCCAACCGATCTGTGGCTCAAACCACCAACGATTCTTTGTCCATGGGAGGTTCTTATGCCAATGATTTGTTTTATAGTTTGGCTGATGGACTCGTGGCATCCGAACCACGCGACAACTGGGATATCGCCTTTTATACTCCGCGTTTTAGCGCAGGAATAATGATTAACCAAGGTGCCGGAGTTGCACTTTACACCTATCCAAAAGGTGACACCGCTGCTTGGGCAACGGTTGACAGTGTGGGACTGAGCACCTGGCCAGCCATGAACAATTCGCCCGAATTATGGGAAGATGGTGCTTTCAATGCCAATCAAACCGGTCATCCCGATTACGGCTGGGGCATTTACAATATGGTTACACACGATTTAACCGGCGACTCTCTGTATCTCTTGGTGCTTCCCGACATGAGCGTGAAGAAACTGTGGATAATCAAGAAATTTTCCTCACAAAACATCTACCATTTTAAATATGCCAACCTGGACGGAACCGATGAGCAGCTGGTCGAATTCAATGTGGTTCCCTACGAATCAAAACGATTTGCCTACTACAGCATCCGTAACAACCAGGAATTGGACCGTGAGCCCGAAGCCAATACATGGGATTTGCTGTTTACCAAATTCATCGACCTGGTGCCTGATAACGAAGGAAATATGGTACCTTATCTGGTAACCGGAGCCGCCAGCAATGCTGAAACCGGCGCCAATCACTTCTATCCCGTAGCTGATGATTTCACCGATTGGGCATCTGAAGCATTTTCCACCGCTAAAAATGTGGTGGGTGCCAACTGGAAATATTTCGACATGAATACATTTTCATACCAAATGGTTGATTCAACTTGTTATTTCGTGCTTAGCCATACCGATGATGTGTATAAAGTTACTTTCCTTTACTGGGAAGGTACGTCCACAGGTAATTTTGCTTTGCAGAAAGCCATTGTTTCGTTGTCGGGTATCGAAAATGCCACCACCCAAAATGAGGTGTTTCAAGTATATCCCAACCCTGCCACCTCTCATGTTGTTGTGCGGATGAATGACGTGGAAGGTGATGCACAATTCAGTGTATTCGACCTGAATGGCCGCGAGGTAATCTCGCGCATCATGACTTCCAACGAACTGCAATCGGGAGCAAATGTGGAGCTGAATCTCAGCACAGGTATGTATTTGGTGAAACTCACCTGTAACGACACCCAGGTAAGTCAAAAATTAATGGTCCGATAGACCAATGAAAGGTTTTCTTGTATTGGTGGGTCTGGTGTTGCTTACATACTGCAATGTGTGGAGTCAGCAAACCAGACTTACCTTAAAAGATAAGGTGAGCAAACGACCTGTTGCTTTTGCTCACGTCATTGGCGACCCGATTGCGTCCACCAGGGGAAAAACCGTGGCTGCTACCACTGATATGAATGGGGTGGTAAACTTTTCCATTACTTCCCCCATTAAAATATCCACTTCTTTTATAGGCTATCTGCCTGCCAGCGATACCCTGTATCCGGGTAAAGATTTGGTGGTTTATCTGGAACCTACCGTTTACAACGTGGATGAAGTGGTGGTTACCGGACAAATTTCCCCCGAAAGGGTGGACAAGTCCATATACAAGGTAAAAACCCTTGGCACCCTGACCATCAGCCAAAAGGCAGCCAATAACCTGACCGAACTCTTGTCGGGCGAGCTTAATATACGTAGCAAAAAGAGCAATGTGTATGGGTCGTCCATCATGATGCAAGGGATGGGTGGCGAGCATGTGAAGTTTTTGGTAGATGGAGTTCCCGTGATAGGCAGGCAAAATGGTGAACTCGACCTCGACCAGATGAACATGCAAAATGTGGATCATGTGGAAATCATAGAAGGACCCATGTCGGTAATTTATGGCAGCAATGCATTGGCAGGTGTTATCAACGTGATTACCAAACGCCCTGACCGACAAAAGGTTTCTCTTTCGGGAGAAGCCTACACCGAATCGGTGGGCGTGTATAATTTTGCTGCAACAGGATCTCTTTCCAAAGGAAAAAACAGCGTGTCGTTCAACGGAAGTCGTAATTTCTTTGGTGGATTTGGCGTAAGCGATGCCCCAAGGTACATGGAATGGAATCCCAAACTTCAGTATGATGCTGATGCGAGCTATATGTTTCATACCCAAAGAACTACGGCAAAGATCACGTTGGCCTATTTTGATGAGGAAATTCGTGATCAGGGAAATCCGTCACCTATTTTCAACTACGACAAAGCTTTTGACAAGTATTATTTTACCAAACGCTGGACAGGTCGTGGTGAATGGAATCAGAAGGTGTTCAAAAGTGGCAACCTGAATTTGGTTAGCGCCTATTCATACTACAGTCGTGCAAAAAATACCTATATCAAAGACCTGACCACCTTGGACAAAACCCTTTATGTGGGTGTGGATTCGCAGGATACCACCTGGTTCGACAACCTGTTGATTCGTCCTGTTTTTAGCAATACCACACCCTACGAACTGTTGCAATATCAGTTGGGTTTCGACCTGAATCATGAAAGCGGTGGCGGAAAACGAGTGGACAACGAACGTCAGGAAATTGGTGATTATGCTGCTTTTTTGAGCATCGCCTACACGCCCATACCACAACTCAGCATTCAACCCGGAATCAGGGCCATTTACAATACCAAGTACAACGCACCATTGGTTTATTCGCTGAATGTGAAATACAATATCAGAGAAGAGTTAATTCTGAGAGCCTCGGTAGCCAAAGGATTCAGAGCGCCTTCGCTCAAAGAGCTTTATCTATATTTTGTGGATATTAACCATAACGTAGTGGGCAACCCTGACCTGATAGCCGAAACTTCGGTTAACGCAAGTGCCGATTTAACCTACAACACTAAGACCGCAGCTGCTTACAATTGGGGTTTCGATTTCGGCGTGTATTACAACCACATGAAAAATCAAATTCAGTTGGCCAAGGTGAGCGACGACCCGCTGACATACTCCTATGTGAATGTGGATCAGTTCTATACACAAGGTTTCGACCTTAAGTTTAACAACCGGGTGTATCCCTGGCTCAAATTAGTTTTAGGTTATGGGATTACAGGCCGACGCTTGGTAAACAATGACATGAAAGATAATATGGACTTCTCTTATTCCAATGATGTCACGGCTCAGTCAAATATCTCATGGACTAAAACCGGTCTTGAGTTCAGCGTTTATTATAAATACAACGGAGCCTTTCCCGAACTCGTTATTGGTAACGATGACCAGATTTATATATCCACCATTGAGGCCTATAACACCCTGGATGCCAATGTGAGCAGGTGGTTTTTTAAACGTCGGTTGAATATACAGGCAGGTGCCAAAAACCTTTTCGACAACACCGATGTGAATACCGGCGGCTATTCGGGTGGTGGCACGGCTCATTCGAGCGGTGGCAGTGGTTCAGTACCCGTGGGCTGGGGTCGTACCTTTTTTCTAAAACTTCAGTTTAATATCTTGTAACCATGAAAAATATTTTAGTTCCCTTGACAGGTATGTTGCTGATTTTTATCGGTACCACAGGATGTTTTAAGGAAGATGTTAAAATTGCACCTCATCCGGTGGATACTACCAAGGTGGAAATGATTGCCATGACGCAGTATTATGTCAACCAGGTTTATTTTAATTTGGCGAATCATGAACAGGTGTCGCAGAACATTAAAAGCGATTACGATTTGATGTTTTCTTCCATCGACACCGGTTTTGCCATTCGTCTCAACTCGGCCAGTTTTATGATGGCCGCTCCCACCAATGCCACAGATTTTGAGCAAGTTACCGATACTTTAGGTCTCGATTGGCGGTTTGATGCTTCCAGCGGCAACCCCGATTCGTTGGCGTTTCCCGATTGGATGCGGATTTCCGGTTCTGACACCAGTTACCCACAACAGGTTTTTGTCATCAACCGCGGAATCGACGGGCTTGGAAATCCTTTGGGGTTACGAAAGGTGATCTTTCGTAAGATGGTGGGCGACCGCTATTATTTCAGCTACTGCCGCATGGATAACTCCGATTTGCATGAGGTGGAAGTTGCCAAAGACCCGGGTTACAACACCATTCAGTTCAGTTTTGAAACCAATGAGACAGTGCAAACCGAGCCAACAACTGATAACTGGGATTTGCTTTTCACCCAATACACCACTATGCTTACCACCGATGAAGGTCAGGATTACCCCTATCTGTTAACGGGAGTGCTCATTAATACGTCAGATGTGGCCGTACATTTCGACTCCACCATGGTTTTCAACGATGTAACCGTGGACGATGTGTTGTATCTGCCCTTCACACGACAGCCCGATGCCATTGGCTACGACTGGAAAGAATTGTTTGGCGACATCAATGGTGGTGATTTTTACTATAAATGTCGGCCCAACTACAATTATTTTATCCAAACACGGACGGGAGTTTACTATAAGTTGCGCTTTACCAGTTTTTACGAACCGGAAACGGGTGAAAAAGGATATCCTACCTTTGAATACCGGCGGTTATAGCAAATTACTAACTTTGCGCAAAAGTTTAAACTATGCTCCTCCTCGATATTGTTTGGAATGTACGACCTGAAATATTCATACTTCCCGAAACCTGGCCTATAGTTGGTGGTTTTTCTGTGCGTTGGTACGGACTCTTGTTTGCATTGGGATTTGTGTTTGGCTACCTCATTTTGCAAAAAATGTTCAAAAAGGAAGGCGTTCCCATCAAAGTGCTCGACGATCTGGCTACCTACATGCTGATTTTTACCATTATTGGAGCAAGATTAGGTCATTGTCTGTTTTACGAACCCGAGTATTATCTGGCTCACCCCATCGAAATACTTAAAATTTGGGAAGGAGGGCTTGCCAGTCATGGTGCTGCGGTGGGCATACTCATTGGGCTGTATTTCTTTTCCAAAAAATACCACAAGCATTATTTCTGGGTACTCGACCATGTGGTGTTGGTAACGGCCCTGGCGGGATTTTTAATTCGTATGGGCAACCTCATGAATTCGGAGATTTATGGCGATGTAACCACCTTGCCCTGGGGGTTTATTTTTGTGAGAGATTTCGGTCCCGGATACACCATTGCCCATCATCCCACCCAAATATATGAAGCGCTGAGTTATTTGCTCTTGTTTGGATTTCTGTATTGGTATTATTACAAACACGATGGTCATCCGGTGGAAGGACGCATTTTCGCCTATTTTTTGATTGTTTTGTTTACCGTGCGTTTTTTCATCGAATTCATCAAACTGCCTCAGGTTAATTTTGAGCAGCATATGTTGCTCAACATGGGTCAGTTATTGAGTATCCCGTTTGTCATAGGTGGCTTCGTTATTCTGTATTATACAAGAAATAAGGCAATAAAGCAAGCCGATTGATGTTTATTATCCTCTAACATTTCACCATTTTCCATTACAGATTATGAAAGGTTTCATTTCAATAAGCATGGTTAGTTTCATGCTGTTTTTGGCTTCGTGCCAGTCGTCGCAAAATCCGGATAATGCATCAGAACAACTCGCAGAGGAAGTGGTGGTGACCGAACCCACCCTGGCCTATGGCATTGTGGTGGATAGCCTGGATGTGTTTGAAGGCGTGGTGAAGAAAAATGAGTTTCTTTCGGATATCCTGCTGCGACATGGGGTAAGCTATGGCATGATTGACTACCTGGCCCGGCATACCCGCGACACCTTCGATGTGCGGCGCATCCGTTCGGGTAACAACTACAGCATTATTTCCACCCGTGATTCGGTACCCAAGCCCCTTTACTTTATTTATGAAATATCTCCGGTTTCCTATGTGCTTTACAACCTGAACGACACGGTGACGGCCTCCCTGGGTCAAAAAACCATTGAAATAGTCATGGATTCCATTGAGGGAACCATTGAGTCATCATTGTGGAATTCGTTGGTAACTATCAATGCTGACCCCAACCTGGCCAACGAGCTTTCGGAAATCTATGCCTGGACCATCGATTTTTTCGGCTTACAAAAGGGCGATACCTATAAGGCCATTTACCAAAAGCATTTTGTGGATGGTAAATATATCGGTTTAGGTAGGGTAGAAGCCACACTTATGATACATGGCGGCGACAGTTTGTATGCTTTTTATTTTGTACAAAACGACAAAGGCGACTATTTCGATGAAAAGGGCAGCAGCCTGCAACGAACATTTTTGAAAGCGCCCTTGCGTTATACCCGCATAAGTTCACGATTTTCTAACAGCCGGATGCATCCGGTACTCAAAATAAGGCGACCCCATCATGGGGTGGATTATGCAGCACCCTCTGGAACACCAGTTTATTCGGTAGGCGATGGTACCGTGATAAAAAAAGGCTACCAAAAAAGAGGTGGGGGAAATTATATTTCCATCAAACACAACGGCACCTATTCCACCACCTACATGCACCTCAAGGGATATGCCAAGGGCATGACCGTTGGCAAGCATGTGCGGCAGGGAGAATTGATTGGATATGTGGGCAAAACAGGCCTCGCCACCGGTCCGCACCTCGATTTTAGGTTTTATCGCAATGGTCAGGCCATCGACCCGCTCAAGGTTGAATCACCACCCAGTTTACCTATCGACACGGCCTATCAGCAGGCTTTCGATAGTGTGGTAAGGTTGTATGAGAGGAAGTTGGGGTTTTAGGTATGAACTAATCCGCAGAGCAAATTACTTCCATCCGAAACAAAGAATTCATCTCCGACAGGCGACATCATCTCGTGTACCATGTGTTAGCCAATGAATTTGTTGCAAAGAGAGTGTTGGTTAATATCCGAGCTCAGTATTTCTAACATGTATCGTTTAGTTTGACAAGATGTGGCCTGTCAATAAATTACCTATTCTGTTTTTAGGATTTGCTTGCACATAGATCGATAAAATTACTGATTAATGAAAGACTTCTCCGGAGAGATTCAAACATTTCATTCAAATCAGAATAGCCCTTCTGGCCAATTTGAAACATGATACCGGTTTGGCATAATCAAGCAATTATGAGAGAGTAGTTCTGTCTGTCCCTAATTCGCTAAAAAAAAGAGGCTGCCCAAAATAGACAGCCTCTTTTTATCAAGTTATTATTTCATCATGGAGCATCCCACCATACCCTGGTAAAGAGTTGGTCGAGGCCCTGACTTGCAACAGCAGCTTCATAAGCCACCAAGTTGGTTACCTGCTCACGTTCAGGATAAAATAATCTGGAAGGAAGGTTTCTTGTTCCAACATCACCCAACGGACCTGCAACAGGGCCACTCAGTTCGGGATAACCGGTTCTTCTCCATTCAAACCATCCCTGGTTTCCTTGCATATACATACCTAACCATTTTTGTTCACCAACGGTTTTGGCACTTGCAGGAGCTACAGTAGCCAGATAGGTGGCAATGTCGGCAGGGTCAACACCCCATGTAAGCATGGAAGCTTCGATACCTTTTTCGTATTCTGTTTGATCCCATCCCATGATTTCCGATTTGATGAAGCAAACTTCACCATAGGTCATCATCCAGGCTTTGGCGTTGGGGGCAACCACAATATCAGCTGAAGGAAGGCTTACATTTTCACTTCCGGGACCAGCGATACCGGGAGCTTCGGTGGCGTTCAGACCATAAGGCAATCCGCGATAAGGAGTATCGGTGGAGGCAAAGGCAACAGCTTTGTCAGCGTAGAAGGGTAAACGTGGGTCGTTGGTGCTCAAGAGCATGTTGATCAGGGGTTCGCTAACTGCGAAATCCGGTGGACGACCGCTTACCACGATGGCTTCGTACAATGGGTTGTATCCTGGAGCAATGTTGTCGAATTGGAAGTAAGCATCGTCTTCGTAGCTGGTAAAAGCACCGGCAGCGATGGCAGCTTCAATTTCGGTTTTGAAGGCAGGATTTACCTTGGAAGTGCGAAGAGCCACCCGCATACGCAGTGAGTTGGCAAACTTTTTCCATTTGGTCATGTCACCACCATAAATAATGTCGCCATTGATGTCACCATCAACAATCATGGCCTGTGCTTCGGTGAGTTCTTTCAGCAAGTCGGCATAGATTTCCTGTTGAGGAGTATAGGAAGGTGCCGTGTTTTCGATACCTTTAAGCGCATCAAAATAGGGAACGTCACCCCAAATGTCAGTCAGCATCTGGAAAGTATGGGCCTTCAGGATACGTGCCACAGCAATTTGGTTTTCGTTGGGTCCGCTGGCGGCAGCAGCACCCTTGGTATCCTCATTGGTGTTGATTTCAATGATGTTCTGAAGATCCATCAGGTTGGTGTAGAAATATCCCCAATAGGAGTTGGTGATGTTTACGCGGGGTTCGTAGCGACTTTCTTCTGTGTAAGCCGTTTGTGACCAATATTGTGCGTAAACCAATCCTTGGCGTGCATTCCACCATTCGTCCCATCTGTAGTCGTTGAGTCTGAACTCGGCGTTGGTCAACAGGTACTCTGTGGGTACCAGCGTCGGCTCGTTGGGATTGGTATTGATGTCCTCAAAATCCTTCGTACATCCTATCATCAGGAATAAAAGGGCGGAGAAGAGAACAATAGTTTTATTAGATATTTTTTTCATGTTTAATTCTTTTTTAATGAATAAATATTCAACTGATTAAAAATCAATTTTTAAATTGAAACCAAATGTTCTGGTACTTGGGTTGGCTCCACCTTCGATACCTTGTACGTTACCTGAGTTGGTAGCTTGTTCAGGATCGATGTTTTTGAGTTCTGCATTCCAAATGGCCAGGTTGCCGGCGTGTAGGGTAAGTGATGCACCATAGATAAAGGTGTTGTTCATCCATTTCTTGGGAAGATTCCAGGTGAAGTTTACATCGCGTAATTTGATGTAACGGGTGCTGAATGTATTGATGGCACGGGGACCAAAATAGTTGGCTGAAGCATATTCGTATGCATCCACATAGGTTTCGTTCAATACAGGTACGTCACTTGGGTTGCCATTGGCATCTGTGTAAATAACGTTTCCGTCAGCGTCAAAGTCGCCATAGTAGGTGTTTTCTATCAATACACCACCGCCATCAGCCACATCGGCTCTTTTTTCAACACCTCTGGAGTTGAGTCCAACAGATTCAGCAAAAATACCTGTCCATCCACCAAACATATAGGTAGTTGAGAAAAGTGTACCACCTTCTTGAATGTCAACCAGGAATCCGAGGCTGAAATCTTTGTATTTGAAGGTGTTTTGAATACCGGCATTCCAATCAGGAAGCACACTACCCAAATCTTCAATGGTTTGCGATTTCATGTAAGTTCCGTCGGTACCCACCATTAAGTGGCCTTGGTTGTCATACACAAAATTCGATCCTTGCAACATACCGTAAGGTTGATCAACCGTGGCAGTTACATAAACACCCCAAAGTGAAGCCAATTGGAGGGAGGTTACACCGTCTTCAAGTGACAACACAGTGTTTTGGTTTTTGGTGTAGTTTACAGTAATATCCCAACTGAAATTCTTAGTTTGTACGGGAGTTCCATATACCAACAACTCAATACCTTTGTTTTCAATTTCACCGGCATTGCGAATCATGCTGGTATAACCGGTAGAGGCCGAAATGTCAACAGGGAAAATTTGGTCTTTGGTGCGGGCATTGTAATAGGTAAAGTCAAATCCCAAGCGGTTGCGCAAAAATTTCATGTTTAAACCAATTTCGTAGGAAGTGGTTCTTTCAGGTTTCAACTCACTGTTGTTTAGCTGTGAAGGTAGTGTGTATCTTGGGTTTCCATTAAAAAGTGTTTCGGGAACATAGGTAGAATACAAGCGATAAGGATCGGTATCGTTACCTACCTGAGCCCAACCAAGTCTTAATTGGCCGTAATTAATGATGCCATTATCTTTGAGGGGAGCCAGTTCTGAAAAAACAAAGCTACCAGATACAGCGGGATAGAAATATGAGTTGTTGGTGGTTGGCAGGGTCGACGACCAGTCATTACGTCCGGTAAACGTCAAATAAACCATGCGGTTCCATTCGGCAGTAACGCTACCCAGAACACTATTAATTTTACGATGACGTTGGTAGTCATCATAATCCAGTGGTCCGTTGGAGTTGGCCAATGAATAAAATTCAGGTATACTCAATCCACCGGTGGTGGTTTGGATGTTTCTGGTGTATTTTTGATCCATCATGTTGAAACCGGCAAAAGCATTCAGACGAATGGTTTCGGTGATCATTTTGTCAAAATTCAAACGAACTTCACCATTGTATTCTGCAAAATTACGCAGTTCCAGGTTGTAGAACGATTCAGCAGCTGAATAAACAGCGGTTTGAGTGGTTCTTCTGTCTGAGTAACGGTCGGCATAAATGGCACCGGTCAGGTTCAAATAGTCGGTAATATCATACTTCACGTTGGCGTTTCCGTAAAAACGGTTACGTGTATTGGTATTGTAGTTCATATACTGTGTCCAGTATGGGTTATCGCTATAAGCAGGGGTAGGATTGGTTGCGCTGGTTCTGTTCCATGTTCTTTGTGTACCGTCCGGATTTTTATAATCCTTCATTTTTTCCATATCCCATGAACGTTGTCCCCATTGGGCAAATTTCTGCATGATGGAGTTGTCGCCATATCCGTTTTCGGGAAGGGCTGAGCTTACATTCACCACATAAGTACCACCAACAGTAGCAGTAAGTCTTTTTCCAAACTTGCTCATGCCGTTAAAGTTGAAGGTGTTGCGGGTAAGTTTGCTGTTGGGGAATACGCCACTACGGGTAAGATTGGTCCAACCTGCTCTGAAGCTGCTTACTTCGTCGCCGGCAGATACAGCCACGCTGTTTCTGTATGATAGTCCGGTTTGGAAAAAGTCTTTTACGTTGTCAGGGTGAGGAGACCATGCACTGGTTTGAGGGGTGTCGGTAATGCCTTGTTCGTAGTCGTAAGCATTCCACCAGGCATATACTTGCTGGCCTTCCATTTTGGGACCCCAGCTTTCGTCAGCACCATAGTACGGAGTTAATACATCCACACCACCTACATTGGTGGTGTCGAATGTGGTATAATATCCACCACCATAAGTATTTTGATAATCGGGAAGCACCAATACTTGTTCAGCTGTGATACCGGTGTTGAAAGTTACGCCAATTCTATTGCCTTTGGCTCCTCTCGACTTGCCTGATTTGGTGGTAATGATGATTACACCATTGGCAGCACGGGAACCATAAAGAGCGGCAGCACTAGCACCTTTCAATACAGAAATGCTTTCGATATCGTCGGGGTTGATGTCCTGAGCCATGTTTCCAAAGTCAACACCACCTGCTCCGCGAGCTTCATTGGTGGTATTGTAGTTGGAGTTGTCCAAAGGAATACCATCAACAACATACAAAGGTTCGTTGTTTCCTAACATGGAGGATGCACCTCTAATAAGCACACGTGACGAACCGGCCATGTTTCCCGAAGAGTTGCTGATGCTTACACCGGCTACCCTACCTGAAAGAGAGTTCACTACGTTGGTGCTGGCACCTTTTGTAACTTCATCTCCGTTAACTTCTTGCACAGAATATCCCAGTGATTTTTTCTCACGTGAGATACCCAGCGCAGTAACCACAACTTCATCCATCAGATGCACATCTGGCTCCATGGTGACGTTGATTTCGGTTTGGCTGCCAATAGCTGCTTCTACGGTTTTCATCCCTACAAATTGGAATACCAACACCTGATTTTCAGGAGCAATATTCAATGTGTAGTTACCGTCGAGGTCGGTAATGGTTCCCATTTGGGTTCCTTTCACCAAAACGGTAACGCCGGGCAGGCCGCTTCCGTCTTCTGAACTGGTAACCTTACCACTAATGGTCCTCGTTTGCGCCTGGGCCAAATTAGCCCCAAGCATAAACAAGAACGCCAGCAAAATTGTAATTTTTCTCATAATGATAATTTTTGGTTAATGAATTTGTTATAAAACGATAAATGTTAAATTTATGTGTCTTTTTCTCTGAGCTTTTAACATGGTTTTAAAGATCGAGACAACAAACTTAGCAAATATTTAACAAGCTTTAACAAATAGTATGATTTTTTGTGCAGGAATTGCCAATTTCAAACGTTTGAAATTTTAAAATTGGCAAAAATATGGGATTGTGTTGTCGCTTATGTTGTTAATAAATAACAATTGAATGAGCTAGTTAAGCCTTTTATGGTAAGCTAAAATAATGACAAATAACACAAAAGAAAGGAAAATCATCGGCCACAAATAATTTTGATCGATTACCCTTGAAAATGCAACCAAACCCGAAGTAGCAATAAAAAACAACCAAATACTGACACGTTTAAGGCGGAAGGTGAAAATTCCGGCCATAAGTAGCAATAAATACAACCCAAAACCTAACCACAGATAAATTTCGAATGCCCCCATATTATAATAGGTGCGTTGAAACCTCAGGGCAAACTCGTCGTCGGTAATTTGATACGCGATAACGGCACCAAAAAACAACATACCGATAGCGCCCATCACTACCGAACCCACGGCAATCACCCTGAGCAGGAAAGGTTTTTTCAGATATTTGGCAGGTTGGGTAATTTCCCGGTTGGTTTCATTTTCTTCCATCATTTATTTCATTTCAGGTAAATGGCGGGCGTAAAGCACGATAAACAGTATGGTGACCAGCAATTCGGCGGTTGGGAAAGGCAAGGATGGCATATAAATTTGCTGAATGATCATCACCATGATTTGGGCAATGGCATACAGGTGAAACCCGGGTTTGCGCAACTTCCACATGAAAACAGCTCCCATCAGACTACTTCCATAGGCCATTGCCTGAAAAAGGTAATAGGCAGGCGACACGGAAAACATCAGACTAATTACCTCCATTTGTTCCTTACTCAAACGAAAGGGTTCTAATCCGCCCTCTTGATAAACCTGTTTAAAAACATCGAAAAAGGCAAACATGGAAAAGTTGGTAAATGTCATCAATCCGCTACCTACAAAAGTGAGGATACAGATTAGAGTAAGTCGGGAGCTTCTGATGGGGGCTGGTTGATCCATTCTATTGATTCAAAGTAATTATTCTAAACTTCCAATGGTGGCTTCCACTTCGGTGAGCACCTCGCAGGATTTGATAAGAGCTTTCATGGCGTTGTGGTCGTTGTACAGGGGTCGGTCTATTTCCAAAAAGTCCACATGGCGGCGCACCACTTCATGAGCTTTGGTCACGCCTTTTCCAAAGTTATATTCGCGGAAATCGAGTGCCTGAGCTGCAGCCATCATCTCAATACCCAATATGCCGTATGCGTTATCGAGTATCTGGAAATTTTTGAGGGCAGTATTCATGCCCATGGAAACAAAATCTTCCTGGTCGGCGGCGGCCGGTATGCTTTGAACTGAGGCAGGTGCCGATAAAATGCGTTGTTCCACAATTTGCATGTCGGCGGTATATTGACTGAGCATCAAACCTGAGAACATACCTGCACCTTTGGTCAGAAATGGAGGCAATCCACAGCTCAATGCGGGGTTGTTGAGTCGGTTCATTCTACGTTCCGACATCACACTCACCATGGTGAGGGCAATTCCGGCCATGTCCATGGGCAGGCTTACCGGGGTACCCTGAAAGTTGGCGCCGGAAAGTTGCATGTTTTCATCGGGGAAAAAGATGGGGTTGTCCCCTACCCCATTGAGCTCGATTTCAACCTGCGAACGTGCGTAGGCCAGTGCATCATGTGCAGCACCAATCACCTGTGGCGTTGATCGCATGGAATAAGCATCCTGTACTTTGTGAGCAACTTTACCGGTTTTCAGATCACCGCCTTCTACCAGCTTACCAATGGCCTTGGCACTACGTACAGCACCTTTGAATCCCCGAACTTCGTGCAACCGGGCGGTATAGGGTCCCATGTTGGCTTTCAGAGCTTCCAACGACATGGCAGCAGCTATTTCGGCTTGTTTAAGCCAGTTGTTGGCATCAAATAAAAACAAGGCACTCATGGCGGTCAGCACATTCGACCCGTTGATGGTTCCCAATCCGTCGCGGGCTTGTAAACCCGGGATGGGGATGCCTGCGTTTTCCATGGCCACGCTGCCTTCAAGCAATTCTCCCTGATAGAAAGCCTTTCCTTCGCCCATGAGCAGCAAGGCAATTTGCGACATGGGAGCAAGGTCGCCGGAGGCACCCACCGAACCTTTTTGACAAACAAAAGGGGTCACTCCTTTGTTGAGCATCTCAATTAGTGTGAGGGTGATTTCGGGTCTGATACCCGAATTTCCATGGGCATGAACGTTGATACGTCCGAGCATGGCACCCCGCACATGATCCAATGGCATGGCATCACCAATGCCGGCAGCATGGTTGTAAATCAGGTATTTCTGAAAGTCTTTTACCTGGTCGTCATTTAATACGACTTCCGAAAATTCCCCAATACCGGTGTTCACGCCATACATAATTTCGTGGGCGTCAATTTTTCGTTCGAGCATGGCACGGCATTTTTTGATGCGTTCCAATGCGTCGGGATGCAAGGCAACCTTTTTGTTGTTACGGGCAACGGATACCACGTCTTCGATGGTTAATCCTGAACCTTTGATAACTAATGTCATTTTTAAACTGTTTTAGTATGTTATCCGAATTGGCTTTTGATGGCCTTCCGGGAAATTATATTGAACAGCCTCACCTTGGCAAGCTGTAATTGTTTTCGGTGCACGTTCATCAACAGGCGAAATTAGAGAAAAAAATGGTTGTTTTGATATTGGGAGCCTTTTCCCTTTCGGGAAAAATTCAATCGATCGGTTATAAAAAATCATTGTTGTCCGGTAAAATTAAACAGAAAACGCTACAATGCGTAATATATATCGTCCCTACGGGACTTCACAACGGTAGGTGTTGCTTCATATTCTACTCATATTTAGCCCCTAACGGGGCTGTCCCTTAGGGACAGGATGTTGGTATAATGCAAATTAAGGTCTCCAAAAAGTCCCGTAGGGACGATATATTTTTATTAACCGGACATCAATGATAAAAAATATAAACGCTCCAACAGGAAATGTTCATTCCTAAAATATGGAATGCCGTCTAAAGAGTTTTAACGTACTTTTGCCGCCCTGAATTATGCTGATATAATCATCGATAATATGTACACAGAACTGACTACCAACCAAGAGGTAACCCACGAAATAACTGCCAACGATGCAGCAATTCTATACTTTTACAACGATCATTGTGCGCCTTGCATCAGCTTGCGACCCAAGGTGAAGGAGTTGGTTGACAATCAATTTCCCAAGATTAAGCTCTTTTTTGTGAATTCAGAGAAATATCCGGATATCCCGGCAGGGTTTCAGGTATTTTCCAATCCAACGTTGCTGTTGTTTTTTGACGGGCGTGAATACCGTCGCGAAAGCAAGTATATCTCCATTCCTCAACTCGCCGAGGAAATCAGCAGACCCTATGAGATGCTGTTTGGTTAAACCTCGGGATTGAGTGCATCCGGAATTTCATAATCCACCGCACGAAGGAATTGGATGGATCGTTCCATTTCGTCGTGCATGATTTTATCTTCCTCGATAAAAGCCACTTTTTCACGGTATTTTTTTACAAAATCTTCAATAAAAGGAGAGCTTTTGGCAGGTTTTCTGAAATCAAGGGCTTGAGCTGCATTGAACAACTCGATGGCCAGAATGCGTTCCAGGTTTTCAACCACTTTAAATCCTTTGGTGGCGGCATTGGCTCCCATGCTCACATGGTCTTCCTGACCTTGTGAAGATTCGATGGAATCCACCGATGCAGGGGTGCACAACTGTTTGTTTTGGTTGACGATGCTGGCGGCGGTATATTGTGGAATCATAAAGCCGGAGTTTAAGCCGGGGTTGGCCACCAAAAACGGAGGTAAGCCTCTTTTACCGCTGAGCAATTGATAGGTGCGTCGCTCGCTGATGTTTCCCCATTCGGCAGCAGCAATGGCCATGTTGTCGAGTGCCAAAGCCAGAGGTTGTCCGTGGAAATTTCCTCCCGAAACAATCACATCCAATTCAGGAAAAATGGTGGGATTGTCGGTAACCGCATTGATTTCAGACGAAAAAACCGACGACACATAGTTGATGCTGTCTTTGGAGGCACCATGCACCTGTGGAATACAGCGGAAGGAGTAAGGATCCTGCACATGTTCTTTTTCGCGGGTGATGATTTCACTTCCGGCCAACAACAAACGCATACGTTCGGCGGTCTGAATCTGACCCTTGTGGTGTCGGATGACGTGCAATTCGTGCATAAAGGGCTCGATTCTTCCGTCGAAAGCGTCCAAGGAGATGGCACTAATAATGTCGGCCAATTCGGATAACCGGAATAGCTTGAGCAGGGAATAAACTCCGTAAGCACTCATAAATTGGGTGCCGTTGAGCAAGGCTAAACCTTCTTTAGATTTGAGTTTGATGGGTTCCCATTCGCGACGTGCCAACGCCTGTGCAGCTGTGGTGCGAACGCCGTGATCGTAAACCTCTCCCAATCCAATGAGTGGCAACGACATGTGTGCCAGTGGTGATAAGTCGCCCGATGCACCCAGTGAGCCCAATTGGTAAACCACCGGAATGATGTTGTGGTTGTAAAAATCAACCAGTCGTTGTACGGTAGCAAGTTGCACTCCTGAGTGGCCATACGACAAGGATTGGATTTTCAACAAAATCATCAGTTTCACCACCTCTCTGGGTACTTCATCACCCAGACCACAAGCATGTGATTTTACCAGATTTTCCTGCAATTTACCCAAATCTTCACGGGAAATGCGTTGGTTGTATAGCGCACCAAATCCGGTGTTGATGCCATATATGGGGTCGTCCTGATTGGCAGTTTTATTGTCCAGATAGGTTCTGCAGGTTTCTATTCTTTTTTTCGATTCGTCGGACAACTGAATGGCATGGCCGTTTTTAATGAGATCGAAAATGGCCTTAAAAGTCAATTTGCCATGGTTGATATAATGGATGCCGCTATTCATGGTGGAATTAATAATTGGTTTGAATGGTGTTGATTAATTGGTCGATGGTGACTTGTTCCTGTGTTCCGGTTTTCATGTGTTTCAGGTTGTATGTTCCGGATTTTATTTCTTCGGCACCGATGAGCAATACCAGGGGTATATTTTTCTGATCTGCGTACTTCATTTGCTTTTTCAGTTTGTCGGCATCGGGATAAAGCTCGGCGCGAATACCCTGTTGCTGAATTTTTTCCAGGAGTGTCAGGCTGTGTTTGGCTTCTTCTTCACCAAAATTAACCAAAAGTACCTGTGTGGTGTTTTCCACGTTGGCCGGAAATAGCTGAAGTTCTTCCATTACATCGTAGATGCGGTCGGCGCCAAAGGAAACACCCACGCCCGACATGCCCGACAGCCCAAAGATGCTGGTGAGGTCGTCGTAACGTCCGCCACCACAAATGCTGCCTATTTGCACGTCTTTGGCTTTCACCTCGATGATGGCTCCGGTGTAGTAGTTAAGTCCGCGTGCAAGTGATTGATCCAGCTCCACTTCAGCCTTGATATTTAAGGTGGAAAGGTGGTTGAGTACGGTATTCAGTTCCATGATGCCTGCCACACCTTCCTTGGTGTGGCCAATCAATTCGCGCAGGCAACTGAGTTTGGAAGCATTGCTGCCACTAAGGTTGATGATGGGTTCCAGATTCTCGATGTTTTCGGCAGTAAAACCCTTGGAAAGCAGTTCTTCATACACCTTTTCGATGCCAATCTTGTCCAGCTTATCAATGGCAGTGGTCAGGTCGGTAATCATCTCCGGTTTATCGATGGTTTGGGCAATACCACTCAGGATTTTTCTGTTGTTCAACTTGATGACAATCTGTATGTTAAGCTTTTTGAACACCTCATCTACCATGCGAATCAACTCCACTTCATTGAGCAATGAGGTGCTGCCAATCACATCCACATCGCATTGAAAAAACTCCTGATATCGTCCTTTTTGGGGACGGTCGGCACGCCAAACGGGCTGAATCTGATAACGTTTGAAAGGAAAACTAAGTTCGTGTTGGTGTTGTACCACAAACCGGGCAAAGGGTACCGTAAGGTCGTATCGAAGTCCTTTTTCAGCAATTTGGGTGGTCAGTTTGTTGATGGACTCTTCGTTCATCAGTTCGGGGTCGGCTTTGGCCAGATAGTTTCCCGATTTCAGGATTTTAAAAAGTAGTTTGTCGCCTTCTTCTCCATATTTACCCATCAGGGTACTCAGCAACTCCATGGATGGGGTTTCGATGGGCAGGTAGCCGTACTGCTGAAAAACTGCTCTGATGGTGTCGAAAAGGTAGTTTCTTTTCACCATTTGTTCGGGAATAAAGTCCCGGGTGCCTTTGGGTGTTCCTATTTTTTGTGCCATATGGTATTGTTTCTTGAAAAGAAGCGGCAAAATTAAGCATTTCCGCACAATACCCGGTTACAAAAGGTTGCTAGCTTTCCCTTTCGGGAAGAATAATTACCTCCTCCAGCAATCGTTTGGGCACCACATGGTCGCCCTGTTCATTTTCATAATAAACAGTGTTGCCGTCTTCGCCTACCTCCGACAAAACAACCTTTTGGTTGGGATATCCGATGGCCACCACCAATACCACTTCCATGGTGTCGTCCAGATGAAATAATTTCTGGATTTCGTATCGGTTTACGGTACGAATGATGCATCCCCCCATGCCCATCTCTGCGGCACCCAACAGCATGGTTTGGCAGGCTATCCCCACATCGATGTCGGCTTCATCATTGAGGTTGGTATCCTGAACCACAACAATATAGGCCGGTGGTTGCTCGCTTTGCGAGGGGCCATGCCAATCCTTGAAAAACCACGCCCAACGCAAGTGTTTGAATACGTCGTGGCAATGGTTTTCTTCGGTTACCAGGATGTACTTCAATGGTTGTCTGTTTTTTGAAGAAGGCGTGATTCTCGCCAAATCAACCAGATGTTTCAACTGATCCGGAGTTACTTTTTTATCATAGAAATACTTTCTGTAGCTGCGATTTTTTAGCACAAGATCCTTTATCATCCCCTTAGTTTTTGTAGTTGTTGTTGAAAATATTTTCAAGTTGTAGGGCAGTTTCTCCCCAGTTGTATTGTTTTTTCACGAATCGATGACCGTTTTCGGCTATTTGTTGGTAGGTTGTGGGATTGTTCAGAAGTCGGAAAATGTGATTCGACAGGGCTGCGGCAGATTCTCCTACCAGTATTTCCTTTTCGTTGATGGCGCACAAGGCATTGTTGGCCAGTGTGGTAGTTATGGTGGGCAGCTTCATCGACATGGCTTCAAGCAATTTATTTTGCAAGCCTGTGCCCAAGCGCATAGGGGCAATAAATATTTTGGACGAAGCGTAAGCATCCCGGATGTCGTCCATCCACCCACTTACGATTACTTTGTCAGATTTCAAGGCACTTACCCGACTGTCGGGACTTGCCCCTGCCAGTAACAAACGGGCTTCGGGATGTTGTTTCCAAACCAGCGGCATGATTTCTTTGGCCAAGAAAACGGCAGCATCCACGTTGGGGGGATAGGCCATATTTCCGGTAAAAACTACCTCAAACTTTTTCTTGGCATCCTGGGGTTTGAAGAATTCATGATCTACACCATTAAGAATCACGTGAATACGGTCGCGTTCAGGATGGGGAATGAGGTCGCGATCGGGTATGGAAATGATGGTGTGGTGGTCGAACAGGTCGAAAACCTCCCCTTCATAATTGGCCAGACGTTTGTATTCTATTTTGACAAAAGGTCGGAAGAAGATGGAAGACGTTCCGATTCTACGTTTCATTCCGTAGGAAAAAACGTCTTGATAGTCAATTGTTTTGGTAATAGGAATGTGTTTAACGTACTCCGCAGTTCTGATTAGTTGACAATAAACATGATCGGGTTTGTATTCTTTGATTAATCGTTTCACCTCACGCGATGCCTTGTGGTTGTAAAAATATCCCGCTTGCAGGGGCAAATTGGAAAAGAAGGCACGAGCGATGTTGATTACCCTTCCGAATAACGGCAGGTCAAGAAAGTTTATTGAACGACAGTAGGGTTGCAAAGCACTGAAAGCCTTTTGTTTATCAATACCGGATACCGGATTTAATGCGCACAGGATGATCTCATTGTTTTTCGACAATTCTTTAATCTGGTGAAAAGCCCTCAGTTTGTCCCCTTTCTCAAGGGGGTAAGGAATACGTGAAAGCAAAATAAAGATGCGCATATCGACTACTAACGTTGTTTTAGTTCTTGAAAAGTTTTTGTCATGGCCGGCATTTCTGAACTAAAGAGAAATTATTGGCAAAAATCATAAAATATGTTGATAGAAGTTCACCAACTGCTGAATAATTTTTGGGGTATTGTGTTCCTGCAGTACGAGTTGCTGTGCTGCCTTGCCCAGTTCCGCAGTCTTTTGGGGGTTTGTGAACAAGGTGTAAATGGCATCGGCAAAGTCGTCGGCGGTGTCGGCAATCAGCATGTTTTTACCATGTGTATAGTTAATTCCTTCGGCACCTATAGAGGTGGAGATCACCGCTTTGCCCATGGCCATACCTTCAATAATTTTAATGCGGATGCCACTTCCCGAAAACAAGGGGGCGATGAGGATGGATTTGGATTGGATGAACTCGTAGGCATCGTCCACTTCGCCTTCAATCACCACGTTGTCAAGCTGCAATTGTTGTAACCACGGCGGCATTTCGCGTCCTGCAAGATGGATTTTTAGTTTCGGCAAACGTTGGTGTACCACCGGCCATACCTGATCGATAAACCAGCGGATACCTTCTTCGTTGGGCATCCAGTTCATGGCGCCAATGTGGTAGAGTGCGTGTTCGGGTTCGCCGCCGGGTTTTAGCTTAAGTTTTTCCGGATGGATACCCGTAGGTAATGCCAAAACGGGCTTTTTTGTGTGTTCCATGAAAAATGGCGCATCTACAGGCGATATGGGCACAATGCCATCATATTGGTTGAGGATATTTTTCTCGTAATCTTCAAGGGTAGCCGATAAGTGGTTCAGGTAGGCTTTTTTCAAGGGATTTTTGGTGATGGAAGCCACGCGTTTCCAAACAAGGTGTTCGATATTGTGCGCCCTGAGCACAATTTTGGCTTTGGACAACTCCCGGATGGTATCCAGATAGGGCGACATAAACAGGGTTTCAATTTGCACGATATCGTAGCAGTCGTGCATGAGCACCTTTCTGAGCAGCTTGTCAAAATCTTTGGAGATAAACCGTTGAACGTGGTAGCTTTTTTTGGTAAACAAATTCAAAAAAGCACCAACAGGTTTTATCGACAAGTCGATGTACCCCAGCTCGATTTGGGTTTTGTGATGATATGTTACAGGAATATCATTGGGGTCAACGGCATATTTGTTAGTGTTGATGGCGAGCACCTTTACATGATGACCTGCTTCGGCCAGACCTTCAATCAAATTGTTCATGGCAATGGGGCCACCTTCGCGGGCAGGCCATGGTGATTTATTGCAGATGAACAGTATGCTCAGGGGTTTTTCTTGTATTACCGTTTTTGCTTCAGCCATCTGATTTTTTCTTTTTAAACCGAAAGCGATTGAAAAACTTTTGCCAGCTTTCCGTGTCCATCAACTGCGCATCGGTGGTGGCTTTGTAGGTAAGAAACAGTCCCAGGGGCAAGATAACCAAAGTGGAAAGCCAGATGCCGAATTCAACACTCCATTCGCCGGTTTTGGCTGCCTTTTCGCCCGTGATGGAGATGATATGATACAACACAAAAAATAAAACAGAAACCACTACGGGCAAACCCAATCCACCTTTGCGAATGATGGCTCCCAGGGGTGCGCCAATGAAAAAGAATATGAAACAAGCAATGCTCAGCTTGAATTTTTGATGCCACACCACTTCGTGTTTTACAATCACTAATTGACGGGAATCCAGCTCACGATGGTAGTCGATGATGTTGTTTTTGGCTGCTCGCGCTCCTTTCAGGGCATTTTCGAGGATGGTTTCTTTTTCAAGGGGCGTATATCCGGCCATCATGTTAAAGTCCGTGGTATCAGTTGCAATGGTGTCTGACTTGGTGGTATCAGACAATATTTGTGCTACCTGAAGCGAATCACGCAACTGAATGGTGGGATATCGTTTCAAAAAATTGCCTTTATACTTATCCAAAGCTCCGTTTCGCTTATGGCTAAGAGAATCGATGGCCTCATTGAGCTGTTTGATGTTCAGCATGGAATAATGGGACTTGAACAAGTCTTCATTGGTGCGGTTCAGTTGAAATTGTGCCAGGTCGAAGGTAATTATTTGCTTGTCGAATTTGGTGCTTTCGAAGGGACGTGTTTTTCGATAATTGGCAATGTTGGTCATGTCGGCATACCGCGTGCCATTAAAAAGGGTGAAAATCATACGGCTTTTGTCCTGGGACATTTGCATATATCCTTTTTCGGCCGTGGTTACAATGGTGTTGCCCATGTGGTCGGTATGGTCGTAAATGGTTACATCGTAAATGGTTTTGTTGTCTTTGTCCTTTTTTCCGGCACGGATAACATAATTTTCAATACCTTGGTAATAAATACCTTCCTGAAGGTTAAAGGCCAGTTTTTGCTGACGGACATCGTATAACAAGGCGCCAAACTTGAGGTTAGCCACAGGCAACAGGTAGTTGGAAAATAAAAAAGCCGCTATGCTCAGTACAAACGACAGAATAACCAATGGTTTCATGGCTTTGCGAAGAGAAATTCCGGCAGCTTTCATGGCCACCAGTTCGTAATGCTCGCCCATGTTTCCAAAGGTCATCAGCGACGAAAGCAAGATGGCCAACGGCAACGCCAAAGGTACAAAGGTGGAGGAAGCATAGAACATCAGTTTGGCAATGATGTACCATTCAAGGCCTTTGCCCACCAGATCGTCGATGTATTTCCATAAAAATTGCAAGAGGAGTATAAACAGTGCCACAAAAAAAGTGAATACGAAAGGCCCGAGATATTCCTTGAGCATGTACATGTATAACTTTTTCATTGGCCTGAGCAGAAATTTTTACCATGCAAATATACACGGATAAAGCGATAATTCGGTTATAACGCCCCAGATTGCTGGGAGCACGGTTATAACGTACGAATCCGCTTCCTATTGCTTATCTGGGGTGATGCCATTTTAGATAAAATTTTGGGTGCCGGAAATTTGGTATTGAAAAAAATAACTACTTTTATACCTTTCTTATACATCATTAAATTCGCAACTATGAAAAAATTTTTATCTCTGACCCTTGTTCTCGGCTTGTTCGTTTCGCTTCAGGCACAAGTCAATCAACTGAAACCTCAACCCCGATTAAATACTGTCGTTGAAAAAGCCGTATTCGGAAATCAAGATCCTATTGATTTTACCAATGAGTTTAACATAGCGACCGCCCCCGACCGAGCTGCGGATATCGTTATCGGTGAAACCTTCTACGATCTGCAATCCAACAGTTCCATGATGCAACGCATTTGGGCCTATGATGACGGAACCATGGGTGCCGTTTGGACACGTGGCATGACCCCGACAGCCTACGCTGATCGCGGAACGGGTTACGCTTTTTTTGATGGGTCAAGCTGGAGCGCCATACCCGACGAACGTGTGGAGCAGGTGCGCACCGGATGGCCTAGCTATGCTGCCTATGGCGACAATGGCGAAATCATTTGTTCGCACACTTTTACAGATGCCGGATTGGTTTTCTCGTGGAGAGAAAATAAGGGCGAAGGCGACTGGAACTATTTCAGTCTGGTTGGCCCTGCCGGACATGAAGGGATTGCCTGGCCGCGTATGATAACCTCGGGCGAGCACAACGAAATTATTCACGTAATTGCCAGCGTGCGCAGTGAAGTGAATGGCGGATCGCCGTATCTCGGACAAGACGGCGCACTGTCCTATTCACGTTCTACGGATGGCGGACAAACCTGGGATCCCAACAATGTGATTCTGGAAGGTGTTTCTGCCGATTATTTTGCCAGCATCGATGCCGACAGTTATTCATGGGCTGCTGCACAAGGCAATACCCTGGCCTTTGTTTATTTTGGCGGAATTACCGATGGTGTGGTGATGAAATCAAATGATGGAGGCGACAACTGGGAAAGAATATTGTTCTACGAAAGTCCCATGCCATTCTTCACCGGACTCGAAGGCGATTTGCCCCAATGCGGTGGTGGCGATGGATGCAATGCCGTAGCCATTGATGATGAAGGAATGGTGCATGTAGCTTTTGGTCGCCAGATTCACATAGACGATGATGTTGCCGCCGGATGGAGCTATTACCCCTACTCAGATGGATTGGTCTATTGGAAAGAAGGCATGGATGTGCTGGATACAACCAAAATTACCGCTGAAATTTTACCCACTGACTGGGAATCGCATTATTTGTATCAACAGGGCAACCTGGCTGCCTGGACACAACCCAATGGAGATGACACCATTGTTGGTGTGGCATACTATGGCGCCTCCCTTACAAGTCAACCCGTTATTGCCATTAGAGAAGGTACCGTGGCAGTGTTTTATTCGGGATTGGCCGTTGGTTTCGACAATTCAGAAGTAAATTACCGTCATATTTGGGGAAGATTTACCGAAGGGGACGGTAACTGGAGTGATTTTACGGATTTTACGGGTGATGTGTTCCATATTTTCAGCGAATGTTCCTATCCTTCGATAGCTCAAAATGTGATTAGTAACAATCAATACGACATGGTATATCAAACTGATAACATGCCAGGAACCAGCATTCAACCCGATCCACCATCACACGACCCCAATCTG
This sequence comes from Bacteroidales bacterium, assembly GCA_963676875.1. Taxonomy (GTDB): domain Bacteria; phylum Bacteroidota; class Bacteroidia; order Bacteroidales; family F082; genus UBA6244. The sequence goes on along the minus strand of OY781436.1, from coordinate 3,035,321 downwards.
AATAACATTGTTTATTTAAATCCCTTCCTTCCCATTGGTACCAACGATTTGAATCAGCCGGATTTCGAAATAACACAGAATTTTCCCAACCCTTTTAGTGGAAATTCCTATTTTGATATTACACTCGAACGCAATGCCAGCGTAAGCATGGAGGTGTTTAACATCACCGGTCAAAAAGTGATGACTCAGGATTTTGGGTACCAAACTACAGGTAAACATACCCTCACCCTAAACGCAGAAAACTTAACTACCGGCGTTTATTTTTATACAGTAACTGCCGGAACCTCACGTATAACACGTAAAATGATGGTCAATTAGCCCACACTGTCACTTAACTCAATTGAAAAGGGCGGTTGCATGTTGGCAGCCGCTCTTTTTTTGTGGGTATTCATTTTTCGGTGGAATGAAATCCGACAATAATGGTTGGTGTTACCTGTTGCACTTTGGGGGAAATGACTAGAGAATGCTCAGCTTTTAATCAGAGAGGTAGAATAGTTTGGTTGGGGTCTATCAACAGAATAAACCACGCCAAACGCTTTGTCCATAGGACTTTACAAATAAAAAGACAAAATAAAAAATGCAATCAGTCTCCTAAAATTCAGAAGTAAAATGGAAGGCGATGTCTTTGTATTTGGTTTGTGCCATTTCCAACGAAAAGGCCGAATCGGCCAAAAACACCTCTCTGCCTTCTTTGTCGAGGGCTATTTGGTTGGCTTTACGAGCACGGAAATCTTCAAGCTGGGCTTTGTTTTTGCTGGTGAACCAGGCGGTTTTATATAAGGTGATGTGTTCGTAGCGACATTTGGCATTGTACTCGTGCTCCAACCGATGCTGGATAACTTCAAACTGAAGGGCTCCCACCGTTCCAATGATTTTACGTCCGGTGTGTTTGCCCGTAAACAGCTGGGCCACACCCTCGTCCATCAACTGGTCCAATCCTTTGGCCAATTGCTTCGACTTCATGGGATCGGCATTTTCCACATACTTAAACAGTTCGGGCGAAAAACTGGGTATGCCCTTGTAATTGAGGATTTCTCCTTCGGTCAATGTGTCGCCGATTTTAAAGTTGCCCGTATCATGCAATCCCACGATATCTCCCGGAAACATCTCGTCCACGATGCTTTTCTTTTGCGCCATAAAAGCAGTGGGACTGGCAAATTTGAGTTTGCGGTTTTGACGTACGTGCAGGTAATTGGTATTGCGTTGGAAAACACCCGAAACCACTCTCACAAAGGCGATGCGGTCGCGGTGGTTGGGATCCATATTGGCGTGAATTTTAAACACAAAGCCTGTAAATTCTTCATCATCAGGGTTAATGTGGCGGATGTCGGAGTCTTTTCCTTGTGGAGGAGGTGCAATTTTGATGAAGTTGTCCAATAATTCTTTCACGCCAAAATTGTTCAGAGCACTTCCGAAAAACACCGGACTCAGGTGGCCTTCCAGGTATTCCTTCACATCCATTTTTGGGTAAACACCCGAAGCCAACTCCACCTCTTCGCGTAGTTTTTCCGCATCTTTTGGCAAGTATTCGTCCACCTCAGGACTGTTGATGTCGTTGATTTCAACTCCCGTTTCGATGGTTTGTTTGTTGGGCGTAAACAGATTAAGCTGTTTAGAGAAAATATTGTAAACCCCTTTGAAGTTGGCTCCCATGTTGATGGGCCAGCTCAATGGTGTAACTCTCAGATGCAGTTTTTGTTCCACTTCATCCAGCAATTCGAAGGCGTCTTTTCCGGGACGGTCGAGTTTGTTGATGAAAACGATGATGGGTGTTTTGCGCATGCGACACACTTCCACCAGTTTTTCGGTCTGAGGCTCTACCCCTTTTGCCACGTCGATTACCACGATCACGCTGTCGACGGCGGTAAGCGTTCGGAAGGTGTCTTCGGCAAAATCCTGGTGACCGGGAGTGTCGAGGATGTTGATTTTTACATCATTGTACTCGAATCCCATCACGGAAGTGGCTACCGAAATACCACGTTGACGCTCAATCTCCATCCAGTCGGAGGTGGCTGTTTTCTTAATCTTGTTGGATTTTACCGCTCCCGCCACCTGAATGGCACCCCCATACAACAGGAGCTTCTCGGTGAGGGTGGTTTTCCCGGCATCGGGGTGACTGATAATGGCAAAGGTGCGTCGGCGGTTTATTTCTTTCCGGATGTTCATAAGCAGTTGAAAAAGTGTGCAAAATTAGTAAAAATATACCTTGAATGAAGTTTGCCTTCACGTTGCAATCAAAACAAAAGTCTAACTTTACATTTTTGTTCAAAAGATAAACCAATGCAAGAAACCTCCAGCATATTCCGTAAACCTTTGAGAGAACCTTCAGCACCTCTTTACAAATTTGTTGGCGGATTATTGGTTTTATTCGGAGGCTTGATGCTTTGGTTTTCTTGGCAGCACCAAAATTGGATGGGCGGCGTGACAGGATTTGTGTTTTTTGTTGGAGGTATGGCACTTGTGTTTGTCTCCGAAGGGATTGAAATCAATTTTTCCGACAGCTTGTTCAGAAATTATTCATCCATTTTCGGATTTTTTTGGGGTCGATGGAAACCGCTGCCCAATATTGAATACGTCACCATTTATTCTGAAAATCTGGGCCTTACTAACTTTGTTTCGAGTTTGCAATACACCTATCACGATCAAAAGTTGAAAATTGCATTGGTTCACGGGGATCATCACCAAATATCTGTGGGGCGCTTCAAAAGCAAAGAAAAAGCACTGGAAGTAGGGAAATTATTAGCTGCAAAGTTGGAAACAAAGTTGCTTGATTACACTCGAAAGGAACCTGTTTGGTTGATTGAGTGAGTATTACCCCCTGTTTTCCACCTCCCGGATATCCACCAGGTTATTCATCAGCGCGTATACTGTCAAACCGCTTACCGTTTTAATTCCCAGCTTTTTGGTGATGTTTTTTCGGTGGGTCATTACCGTGTGTACACTTAAAAACAACTTGTCCGCGATTTCCTGGTTGGTGAGTCCCAAACAAACCTGCTTGAGCAATTCAATTTCACGATTGCTCAGGGTTTGACTCTTGGGCTCGGGTTTGCTCAGGGTGTTGCCAATAATTTTTTTGAGTTGTTCCAACAAGTCGAATTTGCAATCGTCGCGGTTGAGGTGGTGGGCAAAGCGGCTTTTGATGTGGTCGGGAGCTTGGCTTGATAGTAGCCCCACCAGTTTGATGTCAGGTTCTTGCTGAAAATTCTTTACTACCGACAGCAATTGGTCGCCCACCGAATGTGGATCGAAAATAATGATGTCTGGTTTGTGGCCCAGCACCTTTTCAGCCAAATGATGCTCTTGTCCGTGAAATACCTGATCCACATATACACCGTTTAGTTCATTGACCAACGATTCCAGACCGGCAGCCAACAAAAAGGCATGTTCAATCAAGACGATTTTAATTGTTTTCGCCATGATTTTCTTCCAGTTTCTTGATGATCAATTCCATTTCTTCCACTTTCGGTACCAGTATGGTATCTTCGATGCGGGCATGCTCATTGAGGTCTTTTTCCAGAATAAACAGCTCGTGCAGGATGGTAAAACACAGGTTTTGGTTGGTGGTAGGGGGAAGGTATTTGATGATGATGTTTTTCAAATCATACAACTTTTCTTCCACGTTTTCGTGCTCTTCTTCGTAATCAGTGATGGAGTATGAATGAACTTGATCCAAGAGCTGTTGGGTGGTGTGACCGGTGGAGATGGCGTTTTCCAAAACAAAAACATAGGGATAAACCACCTTTTCTTCCCGTTCGATGTGCTTGGTTAGCTCCTTTTTGTACTCTTCAAAAAAGTTTTGAAGCAATTGATAGTCTGCTTTGTGGGTAGAGGATTCATCAATCAATTGATGAATTAGCTCAGCGATGTAAGGAATGCGCTCTACCAGATAGTTTTTGTGGGTTTCCTTTAGGTAATTGATGAGTAATTTTACAGGAAATGATTTCAGGTGCCGACTGGCAAAATAGCGTGGGTCGTGAAAGGTATTGAGGATGGTTAGAAAAAAGTCGGAATCAACATTTTGTGCTTGGCAGATTTCATCGATGGTATTGTCGCCAAATCCTAAAGTCAGGCCAAAGCGGTTGATCACAGGAATCAAATTGTGATCGTGATGAAGCACATCGGCCAGTTTCATGTCTTTTTCAATCAGCATGGTGCAGTCGTTTAGTAAGGCAAAATTAATTAAAATGAGTTATCAGGTTTTCAACGTTTTCTGAGAAAGCAAAAAAATGGTGACGCCCACTGCTACTGCCAATAGAATAATGGTTACATGCAGATGATCGACCAAATAAATGGAAGCCCCGATAGTAACCCAAAGCAAAATGATTGTTCTGATTTTTACCTGACGAGGAATGCCGTTTTTTTGCCTATAGTTGGCGATATATGGCCCCAACAACTTATTGTTTATCAGCCAGTGGTGAAATTTTTCGGATCCCTTGTTAAAGCACGCGGCTCCCAACAAAAGAAAAACGGTGGTCGGCATTAGCGGGACGAAAATGCCGATGACTCCGATAGCCACGAAAATACCTCCGGCGATATTCCAAACCGGTTTACTGATGTGTTTTGCCCAACCGGACAATTTGTTGTCAGGCTTTTTCATGGGTGGTTTTGTTTTTTGAGGTCAATCTTTTGGTCAAGATTTTGAATCGCTTGTTGCAACGCCTCATTGGGTTTAAATTTCAAAAGTCCGTCAAACTCATGCCGGGTATTGTAGGCTATGAGTAGGTCGAATTTTTTTTGGGATTGGCAATAGGCCCGTTTTTCGTGCATTAGTTTTTTGGCCAGGTATTTCTGCTCGGTTTGTCCCGGTGTGGCCACGAAAGCTGCTTTCTTTTGCAAAAAGGCGAGGTCCATCAAGGTGCTGTAGCCCGGACGACTGACAATGAGTTTTGCACCTATGATCATGGCAGTCATGGTTTGGTCGTCGGCATGGGAGATTTGTCGTACATTTTTGATGCGAACATCCTGATTTTCTTCGGGTTTTCCTTGGATAATCAATGTTTTCAGATCAGTTTTCAATGCCTGAGATTTGAGTTTGTCTTCGAGCAAAGTTCGTTGAGGTTCCGGTCCCGATAGGATAATCACGATGTCGTTTTCTATGGGCTTTACATTCAACTTCTGCTCCGAAAATCTGCTTAGCAATCCGATATAGCTGGTTTTGGGTTCTAGGTTGGGCATGGGATGCGCCAGAATTCCGCTCAAATTGTGTTCGCCTGCTTCATCCGGAATCCACAGTTCATGGTAGCGATTTATGTATTTTCTGATGTTCAGGTCGATGAATGGCTGGAATATTTTTTGCCATCCAACGGTTTGAATATGAATTTGGTGGGTGACAAAAACATTGTAAACACCTTGCATGCTCAACTCGTATCGGTTGTCGGATACAACAATATCTGCCTGATGTTTTTTAATAATATGGGCAAGCGCTTTTTGCGCTTTGTCGGCAGACTTGATCATTTTAGGATACGCCGCCATCATGGCCAAAGGCATTAAAAACCCCCTTGTTGGATAGTTTGGCTGGTATCCTGGCAACTGCTCGAAAATGCAAGCAGGAAAGCGCAATCTTAAAAAAGCCAGAGGTCGTTTGTCGGAAGCTATAATCACCTGGTAATTGTTCTTGATAAATAGGTCGATAACCGGAACCATGCGTGTAGCATGGCCAAGACCCCAGTCGAGAGGACAGATAATCACGGTTTTATTCTTGCTCAACATGTGGCAAAAATAAGTAAACCAATCACACACCAAAAATTTATAAATCAATTCCGTAATTCACCAAAAAGTAATAATTTTGAACCGATGAACCCTGACCTGCTATCATATCAAATTGCACTTACCCTGATTCCCGGTGTTGGCGATGTTAATGGAAAAAGATTGGTTTCGTATTGTGGCGGTGCCGAAGCTGTTTTTAGCGAAAGTCGTGCTGCATTATTAAAAATTCCGGGCATCGGACAATCTACGGTTACCAGCATCCTCGGTCAGCAGGTATTACGTCGTGCTGAGAAAGAGGTAGAATATATCATTCGAAACGACCTACAGGCCATGTTTTATTTGGATAAGGAATACCCTCGTCGTTTGTTGAATTGTGAGGATGGTCCGTTGATGCTATACTACAAAGGAACCGCTAACCTGAATGAGTTGCGCATGATTGCATTTGTAGGTACCCGAAAAGCTACTGACTATGGGCGTGAGTGTTGCGAAGAGATGATTCGCGATTTGAAAGCCAAGGATGTGGTGATTGTGAGTGGTTTGGCCTATGGTATAGATGGATGCGCCCACCGGAAAGCCCTGGAGTATCAAATTGAAACAGTGGGTGTGATGGCCCATGGTCACGACCGGATTTATCCCTTTCAACATCACCAGCTGGCTTTGAGCATGCTGGAAAAGGGAGGATTGCTCACCGAATTTCCCTCAGGAACCAATCCCGATCGGGAGAATTTTCCCAAACGAAACCGAATTGTGGCAGGCATGTGCGATGCCGTAGTAGTAATTGAATCCGGATTCAAGGGAGGTGCTATGATTACTGCCGGATTGGCCAATTCGTACAACCGTGATGTGTTTGCATTGCCGGGAAGAACCAGCGATGAATACTCCAAGGGTTGCAACATGCTCATTAAATCACATCGGGCAGTCCTGGCAGAATCCGTTGCCGATATCGCATATGTCATGGGCTGGGAAGATAGAAAAACCCCTGCCAAATCACAACGAAACCTGTTTTTCGTGATGACAGAAGACGAGAAAAAACTGATGGAATTGTTAAATTCAAAACAAGCCGTAAGCATGGATCAACTCATTGTAAAGACAAACATGGCCGCTTCAAAGGTAGCAAGCGCATTGCTGAACCTTGAATTTGAAGGCTTGGTGAAAAGTTTGCCCGGAAAACTCTACAAAACAATCTCCTGATTATTTTCGCTCCATACTGAGGGTAACGCTTTTTACCACCAAAGCGATGCCAATAATCAGATATCCGATGCTGATGAAAACCAGCAACCTGATGTCGGAAGTAATAAACCCGAAATAAAACAATCCGTGAAAAAAGGTAGCCAGGAACAAGCCTGTATTGTTGTCAATAAAGCCATTTTTCCGCATTTTGCCCATGCCCACAAAAAAGCCCATGCAAATACCGATGATTATACTGGCAAGAGGATAGGTATACAAAAACAGTTGGTAGTTGTGTAACTTGTCCGGTAACCCTATCAGGCCGGTGGAATACAGCACAACCGCCACCGTTGAAAACCCAAGGCTTATGAAAACGGAATATATGATACCTTCAAGAGGTCCTATGAAACTTTTCAGTTTATAAAAAACGCTACGCAGCACCAAGTATTTGCCAAACTCAGCAACAAAAGCGGTAACGACAAATACAAAAAACGCCATTCTGCGCATATTCCTGTAGTTGCCGTGCCATTGGAATTCAATCAGGTAGTTGGACACAATCAGCAATGCAACGGAAACCATACCAAAAATCACTGCGTTTCTAATGTTGCTAAGCTTTTTTACGGAAAATTTATATCTCAGATAAATAATGAAAAGCAGAATCAGAACCGGAGATACTAAAAAAGAAATATAGTCAAAAGTTGTCATATATGGGTTTTTTTAAGGAACAGGGGTCAAATATAAGAATTGTTTGTAGTTTTAGTGACGTTTTAATAAAAAATTAATATTAAATTTCTTCGATGGAAAGAATTGTTAATCAAAAGTTTGCCCTATTACGTAACGAAAAAAAACAAGAACGTCAATGAGTAAAGCCGCGATACATGGGACAGTGCTGCGCTCTACGGGCAGTTGGTATGCGGTAAGAACGATAGATGGTGATACCATCGACTGCCGGCTTAAAGGTGTTTTTCGTACCAAAGGAATCCGAACCACCAATCCCATTGCGGTGGGCGATCACGTGGTAGTAGAGGTGTCGGAAAACAAAGAAAACTCCAACATCGTAGGAATCGAAGAACGTAAAAATCACCTCATTCGTAAATCGACCAACCTGTCCAAAGCCACCCACATTATCGCTGCCAATATTGATCAGATGGTATTGATAGCCTCTCTGGAAAAACCCAGAACTTCAACAGGTTTTATCGATCGGTTGCTGGTTACTGCCGAAGCATATCACATTCCGGCCATTTTGGTTTTCAACAAACGAGATCTCTATGGTGAAAAAATGTTGAAACAATTGGACTATCTGATGGCCGTGTATGAGTCGCTGGGTTATCAATGCATAACCACCTCGGTGAAGGAAAACTACCATATCCAACCATTTAAGGAAGCCTTGACCGGAAAAGTCTCGCTATTGTCAGGACATTCCGGCGTTGGAAAATCGGCGTTAATCAATCTGGTTGATCCGGCACTTGATTTACGCACCGGCGTCATATCGGCGGCACACGATAAAGGCATGCACACCACTACTTTCGCAGAAATGTTTATTTTATCTCAGGGAGGTGCCGTTATCGATACGCCCGGCATTAAGGAGTTTGGTCTGGTAGAATTTGAAAAAACTGAACTGGCTCAGCGTTTTCCGGAATTCCGAGAGCTGATGCACGATTGCAAATTTAACAACTGCATTCACATGGATGAGCCGGGATGTGCCGTCAAAGCTGCACTTGAGCAGGGATTGATCGAGCCATTCAGGTACAACAATTACCTAAATATGATGCAAGAACTTATTTCGGGCTGAAGTTTGGTGCACAATCAAGATCAAAGTATTAGCTTTGCAGCATGATTGCCAATCAATTGATAACCGAAGAAATTCTCCCGCTTTTGCTGTCCGACACGGTAAACGAAGCCCTGCATCGCATAGACGAATATAAAGTTTCTCATTATCCGGTGGTATATCAGGGTACTTTTGTGGGCATGGTTGTTGAAAAAGAATTGTTTGGCTTGCCCGACTTCAATCAGGCTTTATCCCGCGAGTTGCTGCACTTTGAGGATTTTTATGTGGAGGAACATCAACTTATTTATCAGGTACTTGCTGTAGCTACCAAACAAAAACTGTCCATTGTTCCGGTTTTGGACACAGAAAAGCGCTATTTGGGGTGTATCACACATGCTGATTTGCTAAATTTCTTCACAAGCACCTTATCTACTGACAGTCCCGGAGGCGTAATTGTTTTAGAGGTAAGCGAAAGCGATTATAGTTTAACCGAAATCGCCAATATTGTTGAGTCAAACGATGCCAAAGTATTGCACGTATTGCTCATCAACAAACCCCATTCTGCCCGAATCAACATCATTCTCAAGGTAAATGCAATGAACATCGCAGCCATATTAAAAACCTTTGAACGTTATGGTTACGTGGTGGATGCTTCCTTTGGCCAGGATATCAGCCAGGAAGACCTGAAGGAGAATTATGAGTCGTTGATGAACTACCTCAATATGTAACTATGCGTCTTGTATTCATCTGGTTTTCCATTGCTTTCTTCTTTCACGGAAATATATTTGCTCAACAACCTGCAGCATCGGATTCCTCCGGAAAAATTACCGTTGTTTCAGTTTCATTGGTGGGCAACAAAATTACCCGTGATAATATTATTCTCAGAGAATTGGAGTTTCAGGTGGGTAAGGCCTATACCGCTACCGTTCTGGATAGTCTGATGGTCAAGAGCCGTCAAAACCTGTTGAACAGATCATTGTTTAACTTTGTTACCCTTACTTTATCGGGCCAAGGCAGGAATCGCCAAATGGAAGTTTCGGTAATAGAACGTTGGTATATTTGGCCCATTCCCATATTTCAGTTTGCCGATAGAAACCTGAATGCCTGGATAGAAAAAGCCGACTTGAACAGATTGAATTATGGGCTTGACCTCAGGGTGGAAAACTTTCGGGGACGCATGGAAAAGTTGAATATTGTTGTACAAACCGGGTACGATATGCGTTTTGCTGCCCGCTGGACGTTGCCTTACCTCACCAGCAATCAGGTAACAGGAATGAGTATGCAAGGAGGCGTGCAATTTAATCACGAGGTGGCGGTAGCAACGGTGGACAACAAGCCTCAGTACTTCCATTCAGCAGGTAATTTTTCTCAAATTTACTTTTTTGGGGCGGTGGGAATTACGTTTCGTCCTAGGTTTAATTATTTACATGATGTAGGACTTAGTTTCCAACAATTTAAGTTTTTAGATACACTTCTGGTAATTAATCCCGACTTTGCCTGTGGTAACCAATGCAGCTTTTTTCAGTTTTCTTATACATTTAAACTAGATTTCAGAGATTACAAACCCTATCCTTTGGCGGGCTACTATTTTGATGCGCAAATAAGTAAATTTGGGTTAGGTGCTTTTAGGGATCAGGTTGATTTGTTGTGGATAAGCACCACTTTCGATCAGTATATACCTTTGTTGCCCAAATGGTATTTTGCGTACAATTTTTCAACAAAATTCTCCGGTGATGCCGACAGGCCCTATTTTTTAACTTCCGGTTTTGGCAATAATGGGTTGGATGTCAGGGGATATGAGCTATATGTGATTGAGGGGCAAAATTTCGGGTTGGTAAAATCCAATGTAAAATATGAAATCATTCCTCAAAAAAATTACACCATCCCATGGATAAAATCACCCAAGTTTAGCCAAATATTTTTTGCCATGTATGCCAATGTGTTTTTCGATGTGGGTTATGCCAGCGATATGCAACACCAATTAACAAACCCCTTAGCCAATCAATTAATTTGGGGTACAGGATTTGGCCTCGATTTGGTTTCGTATTACGATACTGTTATTCGTCTGGAGTTTACCCTAAACAAGCAAAAAGAAACAGGTTTCTACATCAATTTTGTGGCACCTATCTAAGCTAAAGATTGCAGTTAAAAAACGTTAATTCTAGGGTGTTTCAGGCTATTAACTCAGTTGTTGACTTTTATCCTGTGGATTTTAAATTACTTTTGTCAGGCAAAATGATACCATATGAAAATTGCACTTTTTGGTAAGGGATACAAGAGTCATCAACAGCCGTTTTTGCAGTTGTTAGTCGATGAATTAAATCAATGTGGTATCGATGTATTGTATTACGAACCGTATCTGAAAACCATTATTGGTCAACTAAAATTTCATGGCACACCAAAAAGTTTTAACAACCACGCTGAAGTGTTTAACGGCGTTGATTTGTTGCTGTCTTTGGGAGGCGATGGAACTTTTCTGGATACCGTGCCTTTTGTGCGCAATTCGGGCATTCCCATATTGGGCATTAATTTGGGCAGGCTAGGTTTTCTTTCGAGTGTTTCAAAAAATGAAATTGCAGATGCCATTCGCATGGTGAGTCAAGGCAATTTTACCATTGATAAACGATCGTTGTTACGCCTCAATGCGCCTGAAAATTTGTTTGGCGACCTGAATTTTGCCCTCAACGATATCACCATTTACCGAAATGCCACACCTGCCCTGATTATGGTACATGTGTTTGTGGACGACCTTTTTCTAAACTCTTACTATGGAGATGGGTTAATTGTGGCTACCCCAACCGGATCGACGGCCTACTCCATGAGTGTTGGAGGCCCCATTCTTAGTCCGGGTTCTCAGAATTTTGTGATTGCGCCCATCGCATCCCACAACCTTACTGTACGCCCAATCGTGTTGCAGGACAGCAGTACCATCCGGATAAAAATTGAAGGTAGAGAAGAAAAGTACCTGATGACAATGGACTCACGGCAGTCGGCTATCAGTAAGCAAGATGAAATTATTATAAAAAAATGTGATTTTCAAATCAACCTAGTGAACATGCCCAACAAAAATTTCTATTCCACTATCAGAGATAAATTGTTGTGGGGAGTGGATTACAGAAAACAGCAGTCGATTGATGATATTTGATAATAAATACGGGGATAATGAGTTAGATAGGGTGAAAGTTTTGTTGGATGGCAATATCCCTTTGGCTTTCGCAGATAGTAATGTAAAAAAGAATTATTTTTGGCGCTCAAAATCAGAATGGAACGAAATAAAATCATAATGAAAAAGTTAGGCCGAATTAGCAAGTTCGCCGCAGGAACTGTTTTCGTGCTTTTTGCCTATATTTCACAAGCTCAAACCCTTGAACTAGGGGTAGTTGGTGGCGGATCATATTATCTTGGTGAGTTAAATCCCGGATTGCCCTTTGCCAATACGCAAGCTGCTTTTGGTGTTTCGGCACGTTATAGCAACAGTAGCAGATGGTCATACAAATTGACCTATATGCGGGGAAAAGTAACGGGAAGCGACGATCAATTCAGTGGGGTGACCAACCGTGAGTTATCGTTTAAAAGTAACCTCAACGATTTTGCTCTGGTGGCCGAATTTAGCTTCTGGGATTATTTTACAGGAAGCAAAAACGACTATTTTGCCCCTTACCTATTCGCCGGAGTCGGTTTTTTCACTTTCACACCCATGTCGTTAGATGGCGTTAAGCTGCGTCCGCTGGGAACGGAGGGACAAAACGACCCCACTGTGGGACAAGATCCCTACAATTCGTATAGTGTATCCATCCCCTTTGGTCTAGGTATCAAGTATAGTGTGTCGCGCCGGATTGGTTTAAATCTTGAATGGGGTATGCGAAAAACATTCACAGATTATATTGACGATATCAGTACGACTTATTACCTTGTTGGTAATCAGATAGATCCAAATGTTCCGGCCGAAATATTGAGCGACCCAACCATGAGCCATTCTCCGGAAATGCAACGAGGTGATCCTAAAAACTTTGATTGGGTGTCCTATGCAGGACTAACCATTAGCTATAAAATAGATTTATTCAGCAAAAAGCGCTGCGACAACCTGAAATGGTAAAACAATAATCGATGGAAAGTATTAAGGATAAGATCAATTTAGAAAAACTCCCGCTGCATGTGGCCATCATAATGGATGGCAACGGTCGTTGGGCTCTGAAGCAGGGAAAAGATCGTGTCTTTGGTCATCACGAAGGAGTGGAGTCGGTTAGAGAAATAACAGAAATTGCAGCCGAACTGGGAATAAAATACCTCACACTTTATACTTTTTCAACCGAAAACTGGAATCGTCCCAAAGACGAAGTGGATGCATTGATGAACCTTTTTGTAGAAACCATTGTCAGCGAATTGGATACGCTAAACAACAACAACGTACGCCTGAATGCTATAGGTGATCTGAAAAGTTTACCCGAAGAAAATTACACGCGGCTAATGGATACCATGCAAAAAACATCTACCAACGACAGAATGACCCTAACCCTGGCCATGAGTTACAGTGCCCGATGGGAAATTGCAGAAGCTGCACGCCTTTTGGCAACGAAAGTGTTTGAAGGAAAAATGAAGCCCGAAAATATTACAGAAAAAATGTTTGCCGACCACTTAACTACCCATGGAATGCCCGACCCCGAATTGGTGATTCGCACAAGTGGTGAGCAACGCATCAGTAACTACCTGTTGTGGCAAGTGGCCTATGCCGAGTTTTATTTTACACCTAAACTGTGGCCCGAATTCAGAAAAGAAGATTTTTACCAGGCCATAATGGAATACCAGACACGTGAGCGTAGGTTTGGTATGACAAGTGAGCAACTAAAAGCTAAATAGCGAGATGATTAAAGGAGTTGGAAAAATAGCCCTGTTTTTAATGCTGATAAACCTATTCGTGGGAGGTCAGCAGGTGTATGCCCAGATCAGTATAGGTAGTGATTTGTCGAAAATAAATTACGAAAAACCGGTGGAATACGTCATTGGTGGCGTGGAAGTTACCGGTGTAGAATACCTGGACAAAAATGTAATTATCATGCTCTCAGAACTTGAGGTGGGCAAAAAGGTGAAAATTCCGGGAGATGAAGTTACAGGAGCCATCCGTAAGCTTTGGGAACAAGGCCTGTTCGACAACATCAGCATCACGGCCTCCAGTATCAAAGGAAATACCATCTTTTTAAATATCAACCTGAAAGAACGTCCCCGCTTAAGTAAGTTCTCCTTCGAAGGTATCCGCAAAAGTGAAGCCGACGATATCCGCGAAAAAATTAACCTTACCCGTGGTGATGTGGTTACCGACCACTTGATGATTCGAACAGAAAATATCATTAAAAAATTCTATGCCGACAAAGGATTTCTCAATTCGGAAGTAACCGTAACAGAAGCAACTGATAAAAAAAACAGCAACTTTGTTGACCTGACCATTAAAATAAAGAAAAACAAAAAGGTTAAAATCAAGTATATACACATCATTGGCAATACGGCACTTAACGAGGATGCCGTCAAGTCTGCCATGAAAGAAACCAAACCCCGTGGTGTATTTCGACCCCTTGACAGCCTAGGACCATTGGTCATCAACATGACAGAGGCGGCTGTCACCCTCAGGTTTAAACAAGTGGGCGAAGAACTGGTGAGGTATGTTAAACAGAACTATAAAATCAATCTGTTCAAGGGTTCCAAATACATCGAATCCAATTACCAAGAAGATCTTCAGAATATAATTGCCAAGTACAACAAGAAAGGGTACCGTGATGCACACATCGTTGTAGATTCTGTATATCGCATCGATAACGAAAATCTGGTGATCGACATCACCATCGACGAAGGCAACAAGTATTATTTCCGCAATATCAATTGGGTGGGCAATACAGTTTATCCCTCCGCGTTTTTGAGCGCCATTCTGGGCATTCAAGCAGGCGACGTATACAACAAAGAATTACTTGAAACCAACCTGCAATACAACCCCAATGGTTTCGATGTAAGCTCGCAATACATGGACAATGGGTACCTGTTTTTCAATGCCACTCCGGTGGAAACATACGTTAATAATGACTCCATCGATTTGGAGATCAGGATTTTTGAAGGCAAACAAGCACGTATCAACAATGTGACAGTAAAAGGCAACCAAAAAACCAACGACCATGTGATCATTCGCGAATTACGGACCCGTCCGGGGCAGTTATTCAGCCGTTCCGACATTATTCGTACCACCCGTGAGTTGGCCAATCTGGGTTATTTCAATGCCGAATCTATCAATCCAAATATCAACCCCAATGCGGCAGACGGAACCGTTGACATTGAATACGAAGTGGAAGAAACCTCTGCCGACCAAATTGAACTCTCAGGAGGCTGGGGTTATGGACGTATTATCGGAACCATTGGTTTGAGTTTCAATAACTTTTCGCTGAAGAATTTCTTCCATAAAGATGCCTGGAAACCCATTCCTTCCGGTGACGGACAGAAACTTTCCCTTAAATTTCAAACTTATGGAAAGGACTACATGAGTTACAGTGTTTCGTTTACCGAACCCTGGTTGGGTGGCAAAAAGCCCAACGCGCTCACTGTTTCTTATTACCATTCCATCTATTCAAACGGTCGTGCCCGTTCTGATTCCTTGCGTTCGGCCTTTATCATCAACGGTGTAACCGTAGGTATTGGCAAACGATTGGAATGGCCCGATGACTTTTTTACCCTTTATCAAGGGGTAAACGTACAGCTTTACGACCTCACCAATTATGGAACCATTTTCTCGGTAGGCGACGGCAATGGTGCATTCAACAACCTGAGTTACGAAGTTATTCTGGGTCGTAACTCCATCGACCAGCCCATCTTCCCTCGCCGTGGTTCTGACCTCTCGCTTGGATTGGAGGTTACCCCCCCCTATTCGGCTTTTTCCGACAAGGACTACTCCACCATGGACGACAACGAAAAATATAAATGGATAGAATACCACAAATGGAAACTGAAAGCCTATTGGTATTTTGAACTGATGGACAAGCTGGTACTGGCATCCCGTTTCCGTTTCGGATATCTGGGTCATTACAACAGTCAATTGGGAACTACGCCATTCGAACGATTCTACTTGGGTGGCGACGGATTGTCAGGCTACAACAACTTCGACGGTCGGGAAATCATTGGCATGCGGGGTTATACCAACGAATCAATTACACCTTATTATTACAAGGATCAAAATATTGGAGGAACCGTGTTCACAAGATATTCACTCGAATTACGCTATCCCCTATCGCTGGCACCAACGTCAACCATTTATGCCCTTACCTTTGTTGAGGCCGGAAATTCATGGTTGGGATCACAGGGATTCGATCCATTTGATGTGAAACGCTCTGCAGGGGTAGGTATTCGCGTATTCTTGCCCATGTTCGGAATGTTGGGGCTTGACTGGGCTTACGGATTCGACCCCATTTATGGTCAGCCGGATGCCAACGGAAGTCATTTTCACTTTTCACTCAATCAATCCCTCGACTAAAAACATTTTTGGCAATATTTTTGTATTCAGTAATGAAACTTTAAAAATATAATCATGAAAACCAGTAGACTAATTACCCCCCTCCTTTTCACAGCCTTGTTGCTCGTTGCAGGAATTACCCAAAGCACGGCACAAAATCAGAAATACGCCTACGTTGACTCAGAATATATTCTGGACAATATACCTGAATTTCAGGATGCTCAGGACGAACTTGACGAAATGTCAAAAAAATGGCAAAAAGAAATTGAAGCCGCCTATACTCAGGTGAGCGACATGTATCAAAAATATCAGGCTGAATCGGTATTGCTTCCCGAAGACGTTAAAAGAAAACGGGAAGACGAAATCGTAAAAAAGGAGCAGGAAGTGAAAGACTTACAACGTAAGTATTTTGGTCCCGAAGGCGATCTGTATCAAAAGCGTCAGGAATTGGTGAAGCCTATTCAGGAAAAAGTGTACAACGCTATCGAAACCCTTGCTTCTACACGCAATTATTCGTTTGTATTTGATAAAGCAGGCGGAGCCACCATGCTCTATACCAACCCCAACTTTGACATCAGTGATGATGTACTTGACGAGGTAGGCAATGTAATGCAAACCGTTAAACGCGACCAGCGTTCACGCGGAGAAAAGTAATGTTGCAACGAGCATTTGTTAATATTTCATAATATCCAAAACACACATGGCAGACATGTTTTGCCAGTGTGTTTTTTTCTTATGTTTGCCCCTGAATTTGAATTAATTTAACCACTTATTCATAGAAAAATGAAATCGTTTAAAAAAGCAATGGCATTGTTGTCCTTAATTTTGCTCGTCTCCTTTACCGGAACGGCTCAAACCGGTGCTAAATTCGGTTATATCGACTCCAACGAGATTCTCTCGCTCATGCCCGAAACAGACTCACTGCAAAAAGAACTGAAAAGTTACGCCGATTACCTCGATCAACAAATGAACTCAATGGCCGTTGAATATCAAACCAAAGTGGCCAGTTATCAGGACAATGTAGCTACTATGTCTGATTTAATTCGTCAAACCAAAGAAAAGGAAATTACGGATTTACAAGGACGCATTCAGGCATTTCAAGAGTCTGCCGATCAGGACTTAGGTGCCAAACAAGCTGAACTGTTTAATCCGCTGATCGAAAAGGTTAAAAATGCCATCAGTGAGGTAGCCCGCGAAAACAACTACAATTATATTTTTGATGTAGGAACAGGTGCACTCGTTTTTTATGAAAACGGTGATAATGTACTTCCATTGGTAAAAACAAAATTGGGAATAAAATAGTATCCCTTTTCTACTGTTTGCAGAAAATGTACTGAAAAAACAAATTCTGCTCAAAGCAGCTTAAATCATTTAAAAGGACAGTTTCGCACTTACGAAACTGTCCTTTCTTTTTATGCCATATCCTTTTCAGAACTTCCCGCAATTGCACTATCTTTGTGATGTTATCTGAAAAGTATTTTCATGTCGGAGACCAGCAAATTTAAAACCAAACCCATTGTTCTTGAGCAAGTGCTCGACGACAAGAACCCCATGCTCAGGAAACTGATGCCTGGTTTTGTTTTAAGGTATTTGAAACGAATTATTCATGTGGATGAATTGAATAACTATTTGGCCACATACGGACATTTGGAAGGCATTGAATTTATTGATGCAGTGCTTACAGAGATGAAAGTGAAGATCGAGGTGGTAGGTCTGGAAAATGTCCCGGTAGACGATAGCTGTATCATAGCCTCCAATCATCCCCTGGGCGGATTGGACGGTTTAGCCCTCATGCTGGCAGTGAGTAAGGTGCGACGCGACATCCTTTTCCCGGTTAACGATATTCTGATGAACATCAAAAATCTGGAAGTGTTGTTTATCCCCATCAATAAACACGGAAGCAATGCGCAGAATATTCAGATTATCAACGACACTTTTGCTTCCAACAAGATTGTTTGCTATTTCCCATTCGGACTGGTTTCGCGAAAGCGTGGAAAAAAAATCATGGACTTGAATTGGAAAAGTACTTTTATAACCAAAGCAAAACGCTTTAAAAGGGATATTATCCCTACTTATATCGAAGGACGTAATTCCAACTTTTTTTACAACCTGTCGAACTTACGCAAACGCCTGGGTATCAAAGCAAATCTGGAAATGCTGTACTTGGTCGACGAGTTTGAAAAGCAACGCGGTCAAACAATCACCATTCATTTTGGTGAACGGGTTCCATGGCAAACCTTTGATAAAACACACACACCGGCAGAATGGGCCGAACGTATGCGTCTGTTTATTTATCAATTGGGTGCCGGAAATAAGGCGCCTTTTGTTTAATTAGAGTATCCAAACAATTAATAAAAAATCATATGGTTTCGATGAAAACAATAATTCCACCTGTTGATAAGCAACTACTGCTTGCCGAACTAAATCAGGACAGGTTTTTACGTAAAGCCAACAATGGGAACAATGAAATCTATCTGGTGAACGATAAAAATTCACCTCATGTATTGCGTGAAATCGGCAGACTTCGTGAGGTAACATTTCGTGATGCCGGAGGTGGCACGGGTAAAGAAATAGATGTGGATGAATACGATATCGGACCATACGCATTCGAACAGATGATTGTATGGGATCCTGCCGAAAAGGAAATTGTGGGAGGATATCGGTATGTGCATTGTAAGAATTTATTGGTTGACGAAAAAGGAAATGTGCATTCGCCCACGGCAGCGTTATTTAAATATTCACCCAAATTTATCAAAGAATACTTTCCTCACACCATTGAGTTGGGGCGTTCCTTTGTTCAGCCATTCTACCAACCTACCTTCAACCTCCGTCGTGGCATGTATGCCCTCGATAACTTGTGGGATGGAATTGGCGCCTTGTTGGTTGAAAACGGAGATGTTCGTTACCTTTTTGGGAAAGTTACTATGTATCCCGAATTTGACCGTTTTGCTCGGGATTTAATCCTGTATTTCATGCAGAAGTATTTCCCCGACCCACAAAACCTAATTTATCCCCACAAACGGCTGGTGTTGACAACCGACGAAAAAATATTGGACAGCATTTTCACCGGATGCAACTACGATGAAAATTACCGCATCTTGATTCAAAAGGTACGAAAATTGGGAGAAAATGTACCTCCTTTGGTAAACGCCTACATGAACCTCTCGTCCACCATGAAAACATTTGGTACTGCCATCAACGATCATTTTGGTGATGTGGAAGAAACCGGAATTCTGCTTACCGTGGATGATATTTTTCCCACCAAAAAAGACCGCCATTTAACTACTTATAAAAAGCAATAAGCCCTATGATTATTCAGTATGCCGACTTTGTTATGTCAAATACGGATCCACGTAAATGTCCACCACCGGACAAACCCGAATACGCATTTATCGGGCGATCCAATGTGGGTAAGTCGTCATTGATAAATATGATCACAGGAAGAAAAAAACTGGCCAAAACTTCAGGAACACCAGGAAAGACAATTACCATCAACCATTTTATAATTAATGCAAATTGGTATTTGGTGGATTTGCCCGGCTATGGATTTGCCAAACGGTCGAAGACAGAAAGAGACAAGTGGGAAAAAATGATAAAAAACTACTTGCTTCGTCGTGAAAATCTGGTCAGTGTGTTCGTTTTGATTGATATCAGACACGAACCTCAAAAAATAGATTTGGAGTTTATGCAATGGCTAGCCCTTTCGCAGATACCTTTTGCCATGGTTTATACCAAGGCCGACAAATTGAAACTAGTGCAGTTGGCCACCAACCAGAAGGTATATCATGATAAAATGCTGGAAGAATGGGAAGAACTGCCACCCATGATACTCACTTCAGCCGAAAAGGGTGATGGAAGAGAGAATTTGCTTGCCTATATCGAGAGTTTGAACAGCTTGTATTATGGACAAAAAAAGCCGGACTTTAACAAATCCGGCTCTTAATAATTTTCAACAAACTTATTCCAGCTCAATCATTAGTTGATTTTTTGAAACCAGATCATTTACTTTTACCAGCACTTTTTTGATGGTGGCATCAAAGGGTGCCTGCAGTTGATTGCGCATCTTCATGGCTTCGAGGATGAGCATTGTTTCACCTTCTTTCACTTTTTTCCCTTCTTTTACATACACATCCACAATGGTGCCGGGTATGAATGCAGTCATTAGTTTCGGGTTGTATTCAACATATTTTTTACGTTGGTTATACTTTTCTGTTAACAAGGTACGGTATCTAACGCCATCGATGTCAATGGTGTTGTACCTTATTTTAGTTTCGGTTTTTTTTACCATTGTACTTAGGAATTAAAATGGGGGAATACCATGTTTTTTCATGGGCAGTTGCACCTTTTTATCTTTAGAGATGTCAAGTGCATGTATGACAATTTTACGCGTTTCAGCGGGCTCAATAACAGCATCGATGTACCCGTATGCCGCTGCCACATAAGGATTAGCAAATTTATCTTTGTATTCCTGAACTTTTTGCTTACGCATTTCATCAGGATTTTCTGCCGTAGATATTTCTTTACGGAAAATAATGTTGGCAGCACCTTCGGGTCCCATAACGGCTATTTCTGCTGTTGGCCAGGCGAAAACAAAGTCGGCACGCAGGTGATGCGAACACATGGCAATATAACCACCGCCATAGGCTTTGCGAGTAATGAGCGTGATTTTGGGCACGGTCGCCTCAGAATAGGCATACAAAACTTTGGCTCCATGACGAATTACACCGGCGTGTTCCTGATCAACGCCGGGTAAATAACCGGGAAGATCCACCAACGTAAGGATGGAAATGTTGAAAGCATCACAATACCTGATAAAACGAGCTGCCTTGTCGGACGAATCTACATCCAGCACACCCGCCAAATAGAGTGGCTGATTGGCTACAATGCCAATGGTTTCGCCGTTGATACGTGAGAAACCGATAACGATGTTTTTGGCAAACAGCTCCTGAATTTCCAGAAAATCCGAATCATCCACGATGGCTTTAATCACATCGCGTACGTCGTAAGGCTCTTTAGGATCGTAGGGCATAACCTCATCAATCTTAAAACGCTTGGTTTTGGGTGATTTTTTGGGGAAACGTTCGGCTTTGTTGATGTTGTTCCATGGAATAAAGCTAGCCAATTGCTTAATCTGACTAAAACATTCCTCTTCGCTTTCAGCATAAAAGTGGGCATTTCCAGTCATTTCGCAATGAACTTTTGCACCACCAAGATCTTCCATCGAAATTTCTTCACCTAACACGGTTTTAATTACTTCGGGTCCGGTGATAAACATTTTGGTGATTTTTTCCACCGTAAACACAAAATCGGTAAGAGCCGGAGAATATACAGCACCACCGGCACAAGGACCCAGAATAACCGATATTTGGGGGATTACCCCCGAAGCCAGTGTGTTTCTGAAAAATATTTCACCATATCCGGCCAGTGAGTTAACACCTTCCTGAATACGTGCGCCACCTGAGTCGTTAATACCAATCAAAGGCACTTTCAACTTCAAGGCATGGTCCATAATTTTGGTGATTTTTTTGGCATGCATCCATCCCAACGAACCACCGGCCACTGTAAAGTCTTGTGCGTAAATACAAACAGGATGGCCGCTCAAAGTGCCAGTTCCTGTGATAACACCATCCCCGGGGAGGTATTTTTTATTCATGTCGAAATCCTTTGCTGCATGTTCCACAAACAAATCGTATTCATGAAACGACTTGGGGTCGAGCAGCGCAATGATTCTTTCTCTGGCGGTGAGCTTTCCGATGGCTTTTTGCTTTTCAATAGCTTTTTGACCACCTCCGCTGAGCGCATTCTTCATGCGTTTTTTAAGGTCGATTGATTTTTCTTTGATGCCCATAATTTTTAATTTGGGGTTAACAAAAAAAGAGACAAGTCGTGCTTCAAAGCTTAATGTCTTTTCGGAATTACTTATCTCTTATGGTGCAAATGTAGCTGAAATTACTAAAAACGCAAGTTTATTTTTATCAACCGGTTTGGAAAATCGCCCTACTTTTGTTGCAATCGTTTTAAATCAGGTAAAATGGATGTAGAAAATTTAAGGTTGATTTGCGTGAATCTCCCCGGAGTAACCGAAAGTTTCCCTTTCAACGACACCACATTGGTTTTTAAAGTCATGAATAAGATGTTTGCCTTGGTCAATCTCGACGGACCACTTAGCATCAACCTCAAATGTGATCCCCACGAAGCCATCGATCTGAGGGAGCGTTTCTCCTTTGTAACGCCAGGTTATCATATGAACAAGCGTTTGTGGAATACCGTGATGGTGGATGCCATGACTCCCGATAACTTGCTGATAGATTGGATAAAAACAAGCTATCAATTGGTAGTGGAAACCTTGCCGAAAAAAGACCGGCTAGCCTTGGCTCAACTGGAAACCGACTAGCTGTTGATCACCTCCTCGACTGCTTTTACGAGTACGCTTTTTGTTTTTACTCCCACCAGCTTTTTGATGGGTTTTCCGTTTTTAAACACCACAATGGTAGGGATACTTTTGATGCCGAGCTCGGCAGCTGTTCTTTGGTTTTCGTCGATGTTGAGTTTGCAGATATTGGCTTTTTCGTACATCAAATCCGCCACTTCGTTTACCACGGGACCTTGTATTTTGCAGGGCATACACCATGGAGCCCAAAAGTCAACCAGAGAAACACCTTTCTGAATGGTTTTTTTAAAGGTGGCATCGGTGAGCTCTTTCAAGTGCTCACTGTTGGGAGCTACCTCCAGGTTTTTAATCATGTAAAATCTTTTGTACATGGCTGCAGCCAAAAGTCCAAGGAGTATGCCCACGGGTATCCAAACGTAAATATTCATCTGTCAATTTGTTTAAGTTCGTGTAAAAGTTGTTGCGAATTGTTGATTTGGCCATACCTTTTTACCATTCTACCCTCTTTGAAAAGGATGAGATCAGGAATGCTGCCTACGGCATATTTTTGTGCCAAAAATCTGTTATCGCCCACATTTATGGAAGCTAGCATGATGTTCTTCGGAAAATCAGAAATGTTCTCCAGTAGTCGGCTCTGCGCCGTACAAGCACGGCACCACGGTGCTCCAAAACTAACCAATATCAGTTTGGTTTGGTGGATCAGGGAGGCGTTTGTGAAGTTGATGTCAATCATGTCGGCTTTTTAAAAATGGTTTGCAAAGATACATGATATATCGCATGCATCTCCGTAAGAGAGCAAACAGAAATAAAAGACAAAAAAAAGCCGATCGCAACCTGAGTTGGATCGGCCTGAATACTTGGTTTAAACCTTATTTCACTTTCATTACCTTTTGGGTAGTGATTGTTTTGGAGGTTTGGATGCTGTAAAAATACTGACCTGTGGGCATGTTGGAGGCGTCCCACTTAACCTGATGATTACCGGCTGCCAATACACTGTTTTGCAATTCGGCAACCAACATTCCAATGGTGTTGTACACGCGAATGGTCACTTGATCGGTTTCGGTAAGTTTGAAATCAATATTCAGTTGGTAAGTAAAGGGATTGGGATATCCATTGCTTTCAACTACCACAATTTCGTTGATGCTGTTTACATATCGGTTGGCTTCTCCCGGCGTAAAATCGGGCATCATGTACCAATTTTCGGTACCATCGGTATATCTTCCGTAAGAAGTATCGGCAATTTGTTCACCATAGGTAAGGCTGTCAACAAACATCTGATCGGGATTCCATAGACCGATTTGCTCGCCGCCACCACTCAATTTAAAGTTCAAATTGCGCACACTCCAGTCGGGGTCGCTGTTGGCATAAAAAACAATAAATCCGCCGGCAGGTACTGTAACAGAGTCGGGATAGGTGTCGGGAATTTGAAACAATTTTTCAGGATCAACAAGGTCATCGGAGAGATAATAGCCACCCAACATCACGTCTTCCAATCCTGCATTGTATATTTCGATCCAATCAGGAAAATCGCCTTGAGGACCGGGGAATGCGGCATCATTGCTAGCCATAAATTCATTGATATAGAGATCAACATCAGCGGGAGGGTTGGGGTTGATGTTGGCAGCACCGGGTGAAATTTGTGGCATAAAAAACCAGTTGTCGGTTCCGTCGGTATATCTTCCGTAGGAAGTGTCAGCAATTTGTTCGCCGTAGGTAAGGCTGTCAACAAACATTTGTTCGGGGGTCCAAAGTCCGATGGCTTCTCCACCTCCGCTAAGTTTAAAATCCAGGTTGAGCACACTCCATTCAGGGTCACTGTTGGCATATAAAACAAGGAATCCACCGGCAGGTACAGTCACGGAGTCAGGATAGGTGGAAGGAATTTGAAACATTTTGGTAGGATCCATTAAATCGTCTGACATGTAATATCCGCCCAACATCACGTCTTCCATGCCTGCATTGTAGATTTCAATCCAGTCAGGATAATCGCCCTGAGGCCCCGGAAAAGCACCATCGTTGCTGGCCATAAATTCATTGATATAGAGTTCAACGGCAGCAGGTGCAGGGTTTTCGTTGGCAGCACCGGGTGTGAAATTGGGCATAAAAAACCAATTGTCGGTGCCATCTGTATAACGTCCGTAAGAAACATCTGTAGTTTGTGGACCAAAAGTAAGGGTGTCAACCACTTCCATGGCCGAATTCCAGAGTCCGATGGCTTCTCCATCGCCGCTGAGTTTGAAGTTGAGGTTCAACACGCTGTAGGCTTCTTCCTTATTGGCATAAAACACAATGTAACCACCGGCTGCAACTGTCACTGAATCGGGATAGGTGGAAGGAATTTGAAAGAGTAACGTAGGGTCGGTTAAATTGTCCGACATGTAATAACCACCCAGCATCACGGCTTCTGATCCGGCGTTGTAGATTTCGATCCAGTCAGGATTGTCGCCCATGGGTCCGGGAACCGAACCATCGTTGCTGGCCATAAACTCGTTGATGTAGAGTTGACCATAGGAATTGGTGCTGCCCACCATCAATAGCAGTGTCAGCAGGCCTAAAAACAAGAAGTAATTTTTTTTCATTTTTATTAGATTTGATTGATAATACCTTTTAATTCAGAAAACGGTCGGTATGGCGACCCATAATACCAATTATGAATTGAAATGAGCTTTAAGTTCGCTTCGCTCCTGAAACCTCTTCAATTCTATATCGGCATTGTACATAAACAGCGTAGTGCTAACTTCAATTTATAGTTGGTATAATTTCTTACTCAGGTGCAAATTTATTGTTATCAGCTTAAAAATACACTTGTCGAACCTCTAATTTACCTATACAAACCACCCTCAACAACCAATATTTTTCCTTATATCATGTTTTTTAGATGACGGTGATGGGCTATAACTTGCAGATAAACAATTAATAAAAATTGATAACCCGAAAGCTTGTGGTGGTTTGTAACCGGCATGTTAATTTTGTATAAAATCGTTTATGGGGGATAGGAGGCAAGTGCTATTTGAAGACCACCCGTGTAATTCCTGCACCTCCCTGGTCCAAAGGTGCATCATTAAAATGAGCAATTTCATCCACACTTTGCAAGTATTCCCTGATAATTTCACGAAGAATCCCATAGCCTTTTCCATGCAAAATATCCACTTCACGAATGTTGAGCAACAGGGCTTCATCGATGTACTTTTGCAGTTCCGACATGGCTTCATCAGCGCGTTTTCCTCGCAAGTCGATCGACATGCTGAAATTGGCGACTTTTTGGTTGAGCTCATGAATAATGCTTCTGAAGCCACTTGTTTTTTTTACATGTGTTTGTTTGGGTTGGGTGGTGACCGTAAGTTTATTCAGTGTTGTTTTCAGTCGCACGTCGTTTACATTCAAAAAGGCACTTTCTCCTTTTATTTCAACAAGTTCACCCTCCATGCTGGTGTCCTGAATGCGCACAAAATCACCTATTCGTACAGGCCTGTTTTCCATCCCCGGAACCGCTGTTGGGGTTTGTTTTTTCTTTCTCTTTTTTGGCCTTTTGTTGGTGATGGAGTCGTTGGGAGATTCTTCTTTCAGTTGAATTTTAGCTAGTTCCAGATTTTCGCGAAGTTGTTTGGTTTTTTCTTTTTCGGCACCGGCTTCTTTTATTTCGCGGATGGTTTTTTCGATCACCTTGTTTGAATTGCTGATTATCCCGGCAGCAGTTTCGCGTGCTTCGTTAATGATAACTTTTTTCGATTGCTGAAGCTCCTCAAACAGCACTTCATATTTTTCTACTAAATTCCTGAGGTTTTCATTTTTCTGATTGACTACGGCTTGCTTTTTCTCCAGATTAAGTTTGTCAATTTCAAGCTGTTGCAATTGCTCATCAAACTTAACATGCTTTCCTCCACTTTTGTTTCTTGCCTCATTGAGTACCTGTTCGGGGAAACCAATTTTTCGGGCAATTTCAAAAGCAAATGAACTTCCGGGACGTCCGGTCTGGAGCAAGAATAAGGGTTGCATCTTCTTGGAATCAAACAACATGGCACCATTTAGCAAGCCGGAAGTACGTTCAGCCAGCAATTTCAGGTTAGTATAGTGTGTAGTGATAACACCAAAGGTTTTTTTACGGTTCAGATCGTCAAGGGTAGCTTCTGCAATGGCTCCTCCAAGCTGAGGTTCGGTGCCTGTTCCAAATTCATCAATCAGAATGAGGGTAGCCGAAGTGGCATGTTCCATGAAGTACTTCATGTTGAGCAAATGCGAACTGTAGGTGCTCAGGTCGTTTTCAAGGGACTGCTCATCGCCGATGTCGATAAAAATTTGTTTGAACAACCTGAACTCACTATCGGGAGAAGCCGAAACCGGAAATCCGCACTGAAGCATGTATTGCAATAATCCGGTGGTTTTCAGGCAGACAGATTTACCCCCTGCATTAGGTCCTGAAATCACCAGAATCCGCTGTTCGGGATTGAGGTTGAGGTCGAGGGGAACCACCTGTTTCCCTTGTTCCCGGTGTGCCAGAAACAACAAAGGATGTACTGCCTTTTTGATGTCCATATGCTGTCCTCGGGTGATAATGGGGCGCAATGCCTTTATTTTAAGCGAGAAAAGCGCTTTGGCTCGTATGAAATCGACAACACCCAAAAACCAGATACCATGATTGATCTCACGCAGATAAGGCCTGAGCATGTCGGTAAATCCGATTAGTATTTTAATGATTTCCCTACGTTCGTCGCCCTCAAGTTTTCGGATAGCATTATTTATTTCGAACGACACGGTTGCTTCCACGAAAACGGTTTGTCCCGATGAAGATTCATCGTGAATGACTCCTCCAATTGCCCGTTTGTCGGCAGCATGCATGGGAATCACCGCTCGACCGTTGCGGATGGTCACTTCACTGTTATCCGGCACCCATCCCGACTTTTTTGCCAAATCAAACGCCTTTTTAGTTTCCCTGAGGGCTTGTCGTTGGTTTTTGGCAATCTCACGCCGTATGTCGGCCAATTCAGGTGAAGCGTGGTCTTTAATCTGTCCTTTGTTGTCAACTATTTCCTCAGCTCTGTTGACCAAAATTTCCGGAACAAAGACTTCTTTGGCCAGTGTTTTTAATTCAGGATAAGCACTTTCGTCGGTGTCGTTAAAGTATTGCCTGATATTCTCAAGGGTAATTAAAACCGCCTTCAGATTGAACAGGGTTTCCACATCCAGATAACTTCCCGGAGTAACTAACTGAGCCAGCTCATGTCGCACATCAAAGTAATCCTGCGCCGGAAATGGCTTGTCGGTTGAAATGAGCTCCATAAACTCCATCACCTGATCGAGCATTTTTCTGATTACCTCGTGGTTGGTCGAAAATTTGATTTTCTGCACCATGCTTTCGCCCATCGTGCTTATGCACAAAGCAGCCACGTTGGCACGAATTCGGTCGAAGCCGATTTTTTGCTCAAAATGATGTGGATAGGTATTCATCGCTGCAAAGGTAGAAAATCCATTCCTACGAATAAGGGTGTGTGTTAATTGACTCTATCTTTTTTGTTTTGGAAGATATTCGTCTTCTAAAAGTGTTAAAATTGTTAATTTCCAATGTAAAACAGTGCTGATTTTAACAATCTGTAAAAATTTAAGTAGTTTTATTCAACATTTGATAAAGTGGTGTTTATGTTCGATAACGAAAATCAGTTTGAGTGTGCGGGTTGTATGTTCAGGTCACCAATCTTTAAGCTGCTTAGTCCGGACGAACTGAACCTGATCAATTCATCACGTGTGGAGGTTTCCTATCATCCCGGCGAGACTATCATCAAACAGGGTACGGCATGTACGCATGTGATTTCGTTTGCACAAGGCATGGCCAAAATGTACCTGGAAGGAGATGCCAAAAATGTGATTTTCCGACTGATTATGCCTGGCGATTTTATTTCCGGTACCGGACTGTTTGTTAACAACCGCCATCATTATACCATGACCGCTTTGCGCGACTCAAGGGTTTGCCTTATCGACAGCCGCGATTTTATTAAGGTATTGCGCTCCAATCAGTTGTTTTGGGAGGAATACCTCCGCCACACACAAACAAGACAAATATTTTATATGGATAAATTGCTGAGGCTATCGCAAAAAAATAGCAGAGGGCGAATTGCCGACATACTGCTATATTTGGTGAACGATATCTACAAAACCAATGAGTTTGAAATGGATTTATCCACGGGCGAACTGGCAGAGATGACCAGTATGTCGAAGGAAAGTGCTTCACGTATTATCAAAGAATTTTGTCAGGAAAACATCATTTGCATGGACGAAAGTCGTCTGTATGTTGGCAATAAAGAGTTGCTGGAGGAAATCAGCAAAAAAGGATGACCCCGGAGAGTCATCCTTAACCAAATTAATGATGATGAAAATATCTTAATAGAGCGCTTCGTGGCATTCAAAGCACTTGGTTTCCTTCCATTCTTCACCAATATCTTCCGGATGCTGAAAAACCAGGCTGCTGTCGCCAACTGCATATGATAAGTTATCGGGAGGCCCTTGCGCCTTGATATCGTGGCAAATTTCACACTTGTTTGTAATAACGCGGCCTTCATCGCTGGTGAAAGAATTGTTATGACACCTGAAACAGCCGTTGGATTCAATATGTCCGATATAGTTGGGATAGTGTGTCCAGTTAGCTTTCATGAACGGAAAGATATTGTTGGCATAGCCTTCCTGCAATGCGGAAATGGCTTGGTTTAGTTTTTCACTGTCTGTTTCAAGCACTTCTGGATAATACTTTGCATAATATGCTGTCAATTTATCTTTTATGCCCATCATGGCGCTGTCCTTGGTTGTATATTCTTCCTGAAGAATACCCATGGCAGCCAGTTTGATTTCAGGTAAGGAGCCTGATATTCTCCCGGCACTCATGGCCTGATCGAAGAAATTAGAAGGGCTGAGATAGTTGTGTGAGGGACGGTTGTGGCAATCCAAACAATCCATGGTGCGCATTTGGTCGTCATATTCTTCCGGGATCTGGTCTTCTGTGTCGGCATCGCGATAGGTAGTAACCTTACCCGTTTTGAGGTTAGTGTATACTACCAAACCAATTGAATCGCGTTTACGACTCAGCGGAAGGTATTCCATTTTCACATCCGGATTAATGTGCCAGTGAATGCCTTCGTGCAAGCCTTGGGAATTAATTTTCGGACCCGTTTTCATGAGTAAACTAATATCCCATTCGCTGTTTTCTTCGTTTGCCAAATAGTGACGTTTTGTGATGTATTTACGATCGTAGAATTTTTCGGGCCAATGGCATTTTTCGCAGGTTTCGCGTGCAGGCCGCAAGCTGTGAACAGGAGTTTCTATGGGCGTAGGGAAAGAATTGGTTAGTACCGAATACACCTGATAAAGTCCTGACAATTTGGATCGCACATACCAACCGGCACCGCTTCCGACATGACATTCCACGCAATTTACACGAGCATGAGCAGAGCCGTGATAGGTAACGTATTCCGGCTCCATCACATTGTGGCAAAGTGTGCCACAAAACTCGTTCGACTCAGTATAATGGAATGCTTCATAACTACCAATGGAGCTGAGCAACAAAAAAACAGTGCTTCCCAACACAAATATCATCACTGCGGTTCGCTGACCCGGATCGTTCAGGTTGACGATGGGCAATTTTCCGGCAGGGTCGTCTTCTCCCCTTTTTATTTTCTTTTGTTTGATGAGTGCCCCGATAGGAATCATCAGCAATCCGATAACAAGAAATACAGGTAATATAATGTAGGTAATAAGCCCTGAATAGCTGTCTCCACGGTCGAATACCAAAGAAATGGCCATCAAGAATACAATCATGAGCAAACTGATGAAGGCCAGAGCCGCTCCGAATATGGTAGTCCAGCTGTAAAATGAGCGTGGTAGTTTCATGATTTTGAAGTTTTGGAATTAGTATGAAATGTTTAGGAACAAGCAGTAAATAGCGAGAAATAGTGACGAGCAGCCGAGCCTGAACCGTTAAACAACAACACGAAAAACTGACCCTGGCATACAAAAAGAGAGCGATAACCTGACGTAGGTTCAAAGCGAACACGCCGGATTATCGCTTTCAACTAACAAATACTAATTATCTGTTGGTATGGGGTGAACAATTTTTGCTTTGTACTCTTCGTAGTTAAACCCTTTGAAATGAGGGCTTTCTTCATTGTGACAAGCAATACATGTTTTTTCATCAGGAATAACCATTCCGTTGGCCAATGCTTTTTCTCTATTCTTCATGATGGCATTGGGGAAATACTTGCTTCCCGGTCCATGACAAGATTCGCAGGAAACGCCTTCTTCAACAGTAAGAGAAACGATCAAGCTAGGATCCACACTTCCGGCGGTTGCATGACATTTCAAACATTTGGGGTCTTTGGCTTCGTCGCCTTTGAGGCTTTCCATGGCTGTTGCATGTTTTGTACCCAGCCATTGTTTGTATTGAGCTCCGGTAGTCGATTTGTTGTGACACATTTTGCATTTTTTAACGCCCATGTATTCATAATCCTGAGCTTTCAGACCTGCGCTTCCCAAGAACATGAGCAAGCTGGCCAAAATAAAACTTCTAAGTACCATAGTTTTAAATTTTTAATTAATAATTATTGTTTTTATTGGTGTTGTTGTAATCCAAATATTTTTAGTTATTTATTATTAGTTTTTTAAGTTGTTGTTGAACACATTATTGTTTCAAATTTACTTCATGTTCGGTTAACAATCCAATATTTTGACACGCAAATTTTATTACCTGATAATGAATTGATTACAAAATTTTCAATCTTTAAAAATATTGGTGAATATTACTGTTAACATTCATAATATTAAGATATTAATATGCAAAATTAGTAGGCACCCATAAGAAGTGAGTAAACTATTAAAATAATCATAACAACCCCCAGGCTTAAGAATAAGAAGCCGAAAAAGCGGATAAATTTTAACCAGCCTTTTGAAAACTCTTTTGTAACTACAACCTTTTCCAAACGACCCGATTCAACCAACTCTTTGTATTCACGCGGTCTGTCCTTTTTATACTCTTCCAATGGCACATGACCTGTGAAAATTACAGTGTCCATTGGGAACGATTCAGGGCGCAAGTGGGTGTTGAAAAAGTGAATGGTAAATATAAATCCGGTGGCTAACAAGGCTTCATCACTGTGAATGATTTGTGCCACATTGATGGCCCAGCCAGGAATGAACAAGGTGAAAAATTCGGGGAACCACAGTATAAGTCCGGATAAACCAATAACAGCCACACCCCAGAAAACGGCCATGTAATCAAATTTTTCCCAATAGGTCCAACGGCCATATTCAGGTC
The DNA here is from genome assembly GCA_963676875.1 of Bacteroidales bacterium. Lineage (GTDB taxonomy): Bacteria > Bacteroidota > Bacteroidia > Bacteroidales > F082 > UBA6244. The sequence goes on along the minus strand of OY781436.1, from coordinate 3,003,514 downwards.
GGGGACCTTGTCCGAAGAACCATTTGATGGAAGCTCCCAGATCTTTAATATCCTGCTTGCTAAACATCAACGAGTTTTTTCCAAACAAAAATTCTTTTACAGAAATACCTTCTTTGGCTCTCAATTGGAAAAGTGTTGATAGGTGGAATGCAAAGTATCCAAAAGTCACCACAGCTGCAAAACGGTGGATGTTTCCGGCAGCTTTTACGCCTCCCAGCAAGTTGGCCACCCAACTGGCCCATTCCATGTGTGCAAACTTCAAGGTCATACCGGTTAAAGCCAACAGTAAGAAACTCAGGATAACCAGCAAGTGAGTGAATCTCTGGCGTTTGTTGAATCTCCGGTAGTATTGTTTGGGACCTGGCGTTTCTTTGTGTTTATTCTTCTTACGTTGCTTGAGCGATTGTGGCAACCAGATGAGTGTGTGCAACCCAAAGAACGCAAAAACAGAAACCAGCAAAGTGGTCATGGCCCAGAACGAATAGAATAGCACATCATTATCGTTGTGAGTAGCGTGAGTAAGGTATCCGGTAAATTCAAGGTTGGCGTTGGCGTGACATTGTTTGCAGGTGCTGACAATGTTTTTATACCCTACCTTGGAATCCGGGTTCTCCACCTTAAGTATCTTGTGGGCACCGTGGCAGTCTGAACAACGAGCCGCGTTTAAATCGCCCAGCTGGTATGCTTTACCATGATAGGTGTCTTTGTATGTCTCCGACAGTTTTTCATGGCACGAACCACATTGTACAGTAACCTCATTCATAAATTTATCCTTGTCGATCTCGCTGATAACATGTGCCGAATGACAGGTAGTACAGGTGGGATAATTGAGCTTACTTGTATTGCTACGAATACTGTGGTCGCTGTTTATATAATCTTCGTAAACACTTTTGTGGCAGTTGGCACAAGTGGCCGGAACGTTGCGTGGATTGACCGATGAAGCAGAGTCGGATTCTTTCAACTCATGGTGGGAAGTATGGCAGTCGGTGCAAATGGCGCTAACCAACAATCCCTTTTCGGTGAGTCCACGTCCATGTACACTTGTTGAATAGTCGGCAAAAGCATCTACCTCTTTCAGTTCGGTCATACTGTTGGCTTGCCCGTCTTTGCGGTGACATTGACCACAAAGCTGCGGAATTTTGCCGCGGTAAGTGGGAGATGTATCGTCAACCTTAGACTTGGTTTCATGGGTTCCATGACAATCGGTGCAATAGGGGGCATCTTTCCGGTTGGCCAAAAATGCCTTTCCATGGCCACTATCGAAGTACATGTTGGAAACATCGTTGTGGCAATTGGAACAATCAACCCGATTGGATGTGGCGCAAGGACGTTCTAGTTTGGGGTTCACGTCTGTATGACATTTCATGCAGGGGATATTGTTGTGAACCGAACTGTTCAACACGTTTACATCCACACCGTGAATGGTATCGCCTTTGAATACCACCCGTTCCATGGCAGTTTCTTGGTCATGGCACGATAAACAGGATTTATTGGAAACAGTTTCCTCAATTTTTTGGTTTTCAACAATGTGAGGCGGGTGGCAATCGGTACAAGAAGGGACTGCACCGGGTTTCTTTTCCCACAGCTCATTCTTTATAACTTTTTTGTGTGTTTTCTCAATCCTGATGTGGCACTTCATGCAGGTTTTCGCTACCCGACCGGGGTTCACACTCGAGCTTCTGTTGGCTGAAGGTAAAATCATGTGGTTGCCATGACAATCGTTGCAGGTGGCTGTTACCAGCAAACCACTCTCAAACAACCCTTTACCATGTATGCCCTGACTATAATTCTGAATAATGTTATGCTCAGTTATTTTATAAATTTTAGCTACCGGAGAACCTTCTTTATGACAATTACCACACAAATACGGTATGTTCATTTTATAGGTAACCGATTCAGGGTTTTGCGATGACAAGATTTTATGTGTTCCATGACATTCCTTACAATCAGGGGCATAGGGTGCATTTTGACGGAAGGCCTCACCATGGATACCCTTGTTGAATTGCATTCCGGCACTTTTGTGACAGCTTGCACAATTGACCGGAGGCATTTTAAAATCACCCCCATCGGAATGTGCAAACTCGTCAGGATTGGGTTCGCTATGGCATTCGGCACACTTAATATTTTGATGTACGGTATGCTTCAAAACCGACTCAGTCATAAACAACGATACCTTTTCGCCGTTTTTCAAAATGGTCAAATCCGGATCCTCGTGACACATGAGGCAGTCTTCGTTGGTTTGACCAAAGCCGGCAACCGTGAAGAGTGTAAAGGCCAATATAAACAGCCACTTGACTGGATTGATAGTTAGGGTAGTTATCTGCATCTTAGTACATATTCAGTGTGTTGTTGTATGGATTGACCGATTGTGTAAAGTTTATATCAATAGTATTCGAATTTAATGCCAACCGTTAACCATGCTTTTAAAATTGCTCCAGGGTGTTTTACCGATAGTGCAGAAATAGACATGGATAAATAGAAAAATAGACAGGCTGAAACCTGAAATAATGTGAACCAATCCGGTAAGATGGATACCACTAAAACCAAAAACATTTTTCACAATAAACTCAGGAAAAATGAGAGCTAATCCACTGACAATCATCACAGGCATTAAAAAATACATGGCACCGATATAGCTCAATTTCTGAAGTGGGTTAAATTTTCGTTCTTCATTTACGGGATAAGGGCAAGCTTGGTGTTTAAAAATCCCAAAGGTGTAGTATTTAATTTGTGCTATCAGTTCTTTCACGAAGCCTTTGCGTTTGGTTTTGTAATACTTACCATTGGAGGTAAACATATTTCCAATAACAAACATAAGGTAGGCAACGGTTATGGCTACCCCGGCGATGTTGTGCGTTGAAACTGCTACATTGAAATCGATAAACGAAAAATCGACCGACGAATACTGCAGGCTTAATCCTGTAAACACCAATACAAGAAACAGAACGGCATTGGTAACATGCCAAATTCGAAGCCAGATGGGATATAGATATAATTTTGTTTCCATGTTATTTAGTAATTATTCTGAGGATGGCATGAATACAAATTCCAAGTACGACCAAACCGAAAAAGATTAAGCTGGCCACATTGAGGTAATAATTGCGATTGGCACCTATTATGTAATGGTCGGAAAGAATCGTTCCATTGAAGAAACCAAGCTTGTTCCTTTTTTCAACGGATTCAAATTTATATAAGGTGGCCATCAACAGGGAATTCTGTGAGTGACATTCTACGCAACGCTTTACCGCTTTTTCTTTGGGCAGTACCTTGTGAGCAATCAACATTTCTCTGTCAATTTCTGTATGACACTCAATGCAGCGCACTTTGCTAAAGTGAAGTTTTTGATTAGGCAACCATTCATGAGTAACCAATACGTTGGGGTTGGTGACATCTGTCAGCAGTTGATATTTGTCGATATCGGCATGACAACTCAGGCAAATGTTGTTGTCATAAATAATTACTTCGTTGATATTGTTATTGTTGCGGGCGTTAATTTTGTATTCGTGCGGATTATGACACATCCAACAGGTAAAGTCTTCGCTGTGTTTGGTGGAGTGTACACTTTCCTGAAATTCTTCTTCAATTCTTTCAAACTGATACTGAGCATAGGTATCGTCGCCTCCGTGGCAGTCCATGCAGGCAAACTGTTGTTCCATACGTAAGGCGCCATCATGAGGGAAATTCTCGTATTCAGGCGAATGACAGTCTGTACACATGAACGAGGCGTGATTGCTTTGGTAAAATTTCACTGAATCCACAATGAAATACGGATTCATCCGATCTTTCACGTCCTTGTCTAAACCCTCGTTGAAATAATGGTATGTTTTCTGACCATGACACTTAAAACACTGATGGTTGTAAGCGGCATTTTCAAAAACGACTGCATCGTCAGGGGTGGTGGCCCATGTGGGATGAATACTCCACAGCAGTATGGCGAACACTACAGTTGATTTTGCTATAATCTTGGTCATGGTTGGTTGTTGGTTTTTTCCCTTAACGGCTTTTCAATGGCCGTTAAGGGAAAGGTTTTAATAATTTATTGGAGGCCTAAAAATTCCACAATCGTGTAATGGTAAAGCCAATCATGATATCTCCGTTGAGGAAATCGTTTTGGTTATGCATGTACATGTCCTGAGGAACAATTCCGTCGGCGGTTGAAATATATACCTGAAAAGCATGAGTTCCGGTAAAGGCTTCGTAACCAATGGCAAAATTGGGTAAGGAAGGATTGGTAAACTCTCTGTTTTCGGAAATGCCTTTTACTTTCAAGGGCACGTCATATTGGAAGATGATGGACGATTGGGTAGATATTTTAATTCTACCGGCAATGCCCACACCTAATTTATCATGGTCATACAAGGTATCCACCGAATTGTAGTGGGTAAAGCTGGCCGTAGCTTGCAGCGACAACCAGTCGTTGAATTTTCTGCCAATGATCAACTGGCTGAAATACGAAAACCTATTGCTGAATTTATAGTCAAGACCAAAGGCATCATCGGCTTGTCCGCTGATGGCCATATTGCCATACAGGGTTACAGAAACCGGAATGCTATTGGAGCGGGTTTGCTCCAAGGCTGTATATTTCACCTGAAAATCGTTGTACATGTTTTTCTTGGTGATACCATAACCAATCATCAGGTTTTTCATGATGGTATAGTTGAATCCAATGCGGATGTTGGCACCGGGAGCATAAATACCGTAGAGGTCGGATATTCCGTTGGTGTTTACATTGCCAAACCGATGTTGTATAAGCAGTTCCAAAGTTTTGGGAGCAGCCACCACTGAGGTTTGGTTATCTATAAGAATCCCGCTTTCGAAGGGTGACCGCACGGGCCTGTTGTCGGCCTCTTTTTCTTCCTGAGCTGTTACCAATTGAGGCATAAATAACATGGACAGCAGCCCAATCATCGTATAGTTAAAGAATTTCTTCATCGTTCTGTTCTTTTAATTGTTTAAAGCTCCTTGTTCAATCCATAACAATACCAGTGCGGCTTCCGTATCTGTGTATTTTTTCCAGGCGTGTGTGCCGGTGAGGGCAGGATTCGGGTAGGTGTAAATTTTACTGTCAGCAGCCATGTTGGCATCAATAAGTCCCATGCTTTGGATGCTGTTGAATGCATTGGCAGCGGTGAGGTCGGGTGCTTCCGTATTTACTCCGTGGCAAGCCACACATTTGGCTGTGAAAATGGGAATAATTTCGGCCGAAAAGCTGAGGGTGTCACCTGGGTCGGGTGGAGCGGGAGTGGCCACAAAGTCGTACTGACACGATGCAAAAAACAAGCTTGCTGCCAGCATAACGAATAAAGAGATTTTGTAGGTACTTTTCATGTTGATAATTTATATAGGGTTTATAATCACCAAAAAGGCCTCATAACTGAAGCCTTTTTGGGTAACATTACACATTGTATATGATCAATTTAGTCCAATGCGGCTATTGTGTTTTCAAGTAATTTCTTGATGTACTTTGGATTGTGTACACCTAAACTTTTGTCTTCGGTAAGGGCTTTGTAGTTTAAGCAAGCACCTGCTACAACACCGGGATAAGTTCCGTTAACTGAGTTGTCGCTTCCTTCGGCAGTGATGCCGGCAGCGTCCAGTTTTACTTTCAGGTCAGCCAATAAGGTGCTGATTTCAGCCTGAAATTCTTCGGTAATGGCTTGAACATCTTCGCCTGCATGACAACCGCTGGTTTCACAACTTGATGTGTTGAGGACGGTTGATCCGTGATAGTCGTATCCCATCCACATGGTATGTCCACCAGCTTGTGTTCCATAAGCTTCTGCCATATGGCACGTAACGCAAGCGTCAGCTATTTGGGTGGCATGAGCCGAGTTAACCAGTCCGCTTCCAACTTCAAATAGTCCCATACCTACACCGGCAATAGCGTTGCCTTGAGGACCATGGTGAACACCATAACGTGAAGAAGTAACTGTGATGTCAGCACCACCGGCAACTGGGAATGGATCTACTGTACGTCCCTGGTGACAGCTGGCACAAACATTACCTTTACCAAAATCGTGGGTTGCTCCACCAGTGTTTCTCAGTTCAACAGGCGTAGTTACTGTTAAAGCTAAATCAGCTGCAGTATAGGTCTGGTGAATTTCGTGACATGTGTAGCAATTCTGTGGGTTGGGATTCTCAATCATGGCGCCTTCGGCTTGATAATCATAGCTGCCATCGAGGTTACCTAAGAAACCCTGGCTGGTGTGGCAGATGGCACATTCGCCTTCGTTTCTTTCAAAAGCTGTTCCAAGAGCGTGCATAGAAGCTGCCCATTGGTTTTCTCTAGCGTACAACATTTGGTTGTCGCTGTGACATTCGATACAAGTGGCTGTACCATCAGTACCATCTGTACCATCTGTACCGTCTTTTCCGGCAATTCCTTGTGGACCTTCTTTTGTACATGAGGCACTAACAAGCAGCATCAAGGCTACTCCACCGATAAAGAAAAAATTGTTAATTTTTTTCATGATTATTGTTGATTTTAGTTAGAATGATTTCGCAGTACAAGATTAACCATATTGATGGCTGGCTCAGTAGCAGAATACATGACATGTCAGCATGAATTTTCGTAATAAATCGTTTTTAAATTGACATATGTCAATATTTATCTTGATATTTGCATTAAGGAAAAAGCGTTTTGTTTTCAAAAAGTATTAAATAGTTGATTACAAGGAAATTGTATGACGGAGTTTTGTAAGTCCACAAGTTGTAACGATTGTAACAAGAGGTTGAGCCTGTTTAGGTCGTTAACCAAAGAGCAGTTGGATACCATGAACGAATCGCGCTTTGAAGTGCATTATGCGCCGGGTGAAACCATCTTTAAACAAGGGGGACCCCTAACCCATATTGCTACCCTTAATCAGGGTTTGGCAAAGATACATATGGAAAGTCAGGGAGGGCACAACCATATTTTAAGTGTGGTAAAACCCGTTTGCGTCATAGGTGGTCCCGGATTTTTGGTGGACAACCGCCATCACAGCACAGTAACTGCCCTTACCGACGCCTCTGCTTGTTTTATCCGAATCGATTCGTTTAAAAAGGTGCTGGAGGAAAACAGCCGATTTGCCCTCGATATGATTTCATACCTTAATAAAGTAGTTATACGCCATTACCATCGTATCGGCAATTTGGCTCATAAGCACATGCAGGGAAAGCTGGCCGAAGCCTTGATTTATTTGTCGGAAGATGTGTTTGAAAGCAACAATTTCAAATCCCACTTGTCACGGCAGGATATGGCCGAACTCACCGGTATGACCAAGGAAAGTGTTATCCGTGTATTAAAGGAGTGGAAAGAAGAAGGTGTAGTGGATTGTAAATCCGACTATTTTGAAATCCTCAATAAAGAATCACTGGTAAAAATTGCCCGGGTTGGGTAGTTCAAAGTTTTTTGCTAAAACAGCCCCAAGACTTGGATAAAAACATAGAAGACAGTTTCTTAATCGGAGTCCTTTCCCGAAAGTATTTCTTGGATATCATCATGACACGAACCGCAAACCGTTCCGGCTTCCAAAAGATCGCCTATCCTGTCAACACTGTCCGCTCCCTGGTTGATGATGGCATCTTGAATTTCGCCACGGGTAATTTGCATGCAATTGCAGATGATGTCGTCGGGTGATTTCATGACAAATATGATTTAAAATTCTTCGGCGTGGATTTGTCCGGGACTGGTTTTTTTGTGATCGGTAAAACCGTCTTCAGATAGCATTTCTTTCATTCCATCCACCATTCTCGGGTTGCCACACAAGAATATTTCCGTGTTCTCAGGCATGGGTCTGAAACCCCATTTTTCTTCCATCAGTCCGGATTCCCAGATTTCGCCAATAAAGCGGGTGTCGCCATTCCATCCGGAAGGTTCTTTGGCCGGTTCGGTAATGGTGGGATGATAGCTGAAATTTTTGAACATGCTGGCCAACAGTTTCAACTCCGACGAATAGCCCAAGTCCCAGCTGTTGGACGCACCATGAATAACCATTATGTTCCCCTGACGACTGAGTGCATTGGAGCGCAGCATGCTCATGTAGGGAGCAACGCCGGTGCCTGTGGCTATTAAAATAACGTGGCGTTCGGAAGGAATTTCATCCAGCGTAAACATGCCGACGGCCTTTTTTCCCATCCAGATTTTGTCACCTATTTGTAATTCAAATAATCGTGGCGTCAGCTGACCTGAATGAACCAAAGTAACGTAAAATTCTACTACATCTTCGGTGGAAGAGGAAGCAATGGAATAGGCACGTTTGATCAGTTTGTCTTCTTTGGGTGGTGCAAACTCTTCGGTAGATTCCTTGCAACGGGGAGCGTCCGGAGGTAATCCCAAAGCCACAAACTGTCCGGCAACGAAAGGAGGAAATCTCCAGTCCACGGGTTTCACTTTCACAATTTTCATGATGGGCGACACCTGTATTGTCTGGGTGATCACGCAATTCAACTCTGATGACAAGTCCATTGAGGTATTATTTGGTTTGAGAGCGCAAAAGTACAAAAGTTTGGGTTTTTCCAAGTCCTCATGTTGCTTTTACTTATTTTTGAATGTTGCTAAAATAGAATGTCATCATGAAATTTTTTCATTGGAGTTGGTGGTTATTGGGTTTGGTGTTGGTCTCGTGTCAGCATGCCGATCATTTTCAGAGGGATTTAAAAAAGGACGTCTGGAATCTTCATTCCGCGTCCGATTCCATACACCTCGATTCGGTTGATCCGGCAGACGTGCATCTGGCCTTGTTGTCGAAAGGACTAATTCCCGACCCCTACTTTGGCGACAATGAATCTATAGTGCAGTGGGTAGGTAAAACCGATTGGTGTTTCGAAACCCAATTTGATGTGCCGGGTCGGCTGTTAAGCCAAGATCATCTTCAACTTGTATTTGAGGGATTGGATACCTATGCTGATGTGTGGCTCAACAAACAAAAGATTCTTAGTGCGGATAATATGTTTCGTCAGTGGAAGGTGCCAGTGCATCGTTATGTACATAAGGGTTCCAACCAACTGAAAATTTGTTTCTATTCTCCTTTGGAAATCAACCGTCAAAAACAAAAAGCTTATGGAATTCCGCTTCCCGAAGAACGGGCTTTTACCCGTAAGGCACCCTACCAGTTTGGGTGGGACTGGGGGCCAAAACTAATTACCATGGGTGTTTGGAAAGATGTTTATTTGGAAGCATGGAGTGGTTGGAAATTGAAGGATGTATTTGTAAATCAAAAGTTGGTGACAGATTCGATGGCTCATATAACGTTGTTTGCAGAAGTGGAAACAGATAAAAAAAACACTGCTGTTGTAACCGTTAATGCGGAGGGATATCCGGACATGATTCAGCATCTAACCTTAAACCCAGGCACACAAACCATCGAGATACCCCTCACCTTAATTGAACCTCAACTTTGGTATCCCCACGGGATGGGCGATGCAGATATGACTACGTTTAATGTAAGGGTGCAGGTGGGTGATGAAAAGCAATCTATGGTGGTGGCCACCGGACTCCGTAAGGCAGAACTTGTGCAGGAACCTGATGAGGTGGGATATGGATTTTATTTCAGAATCAACGGACAACCCATCTATATTAAAGGTGCCAATTACATTCCACAGGACAATTTTCTGACACGGGAATCGCGAAATAAAACAAGAGATTTGCTGGTGATGGCGCAACAATCAAATATCAATATGCTGCGCGTTTGGGGTGGAGGCGCTTATGAAACTGACTTTTTTTACTCCCTTTGCGATTCGTTGGGTATCATGATATGGCAAGATTTTATGTTTGCCGGAACCGTATATCCCGGCGATTCCGCTTTTGTGGAAAATGTAAAACAGGAAGCCCATCAGCAGATTGTGAGGTTGCGAAATCACCCCTCAATTGTGTTGTGGTGTGGCAATAATGAAGTGGACGAAGCGTGGCATAACTGGGGTTGGCAGCAGTCGATGGGATACAGCGCGGAGGATTCGACCAAGGTTTGGAGCGACTATCTCCACCTTTTTGAGGAAGTGTTGCCTGGTCTGGTGGCAGCCTATGCCCCGCAAGTGGATTATGTACCCAGCTCGCCGGCCAATGGTTGGGGAAGGGAAGTAGCTTACCAAAAGGGTGATGTACATTACTGGGGTGTTTGGTGGGGAGAAGCACCTTTTGAGGATTATGAAAAGAAAGTGGGACGTTTTGTGAGTGAATATGGTTTTCAAGGGATGCCCGATATAAAGACCATTGAATCATTTACTAAACCCGAGGACAGGAATCTGGATTCGGAAGTCATGGCTACTCATCAGAAACACCCCAGAGGCAAGGAGCTGATACAAACTTATATGGAACGTGATTTCAAAGTTCCCGAAAGTTTTGAAGACTATGTGTATGTAAGTCAGTTGCTTCAGGCACGGGGCATCGTTACGGCCATAGAAGCCCATCGAAGGGCACGACCCTACAACATGGGGACGATGTATTGGCAGTTGAACGATTGTTGGCCCGTCACTTCCTGGTCTGGAATCGACTACAACCTTCGTCCTAAAGCGGTACAATATGCCATCACCAAGGCTTACGACCGGTTTTTAATATCTTTTACGGAAGAAACTGACAGCCTTGCCATGTGGGTGGTGTCGGATTGTTTTGTGGACCGAACGCCAACGTTGCAATGGTGGCTAATCGACTTTGACGGCGATACCCTGACCGGGGGCGAAAACAATTTTGAATTGCCTGCCGGAAGCTCGGTAATGGCTGATAATGTGGCTTTCAGGAATTTGTTACCCCATCGATCCCTGAAATCACAGGTAGTGCTGTCCGCAAAAGTTTGGGATGGGGATTATTTATTGGCCGATGGGCTGCATTATTTTGTTGCACCCAAATATCTTCAACTATCCGAAATTCCTGAAATTACAATGGAGGTTAGTCGGTTAGGTGATGGTTATCAGCTAACCTTGAGCAGCCAAAAGCTGGCGAAAAATCTATGGCTCCATGCTACCACTGACGGTTGGTGGAGTGATAACTATTTTGATTTGTTGGCGGGAGAGCGTGTGGAGGTGTTTTTTCAGACGGGTGATACTTTGGATGAGCCGGAATTTTTTGTTAGGTCGCTGGGGGAGGTATATTTACGCTGATTTTTTTTGGACGCTGATTTGTTTTTTTGGACGCAGATTTACGCAGATAAACGCTGATTTGTTTTTTTGGGACGCTGATTTCGCAGATTAACGCTGATTTGTTTTTGGACGCTGATATGCGCTGATTAACGCTGATTTGTTTTTTGACGCTGATTTCGTTGATTAACGCTGATTTGTTTTTTTAGACGCTGATTTACGCTGATTAACGCTGATTTGTTTTGTTGAAATTTTACAAAGAAATGTTATACCATATATGAATTGAAGTTAGCACTACGCTGTTTATGTCTTAATCTTTAGTCCAAGGGCTTTCGGGATAAATTCAATAAATCCACAATTCAAGTTGAATTAAAACATCAAATACATTTTCTTCTTTTGTTTCCATCCTGCCTGATTTTCGTATTCCACAAAATAGATTTTTAAATCCGCTTGATTCTCATAATCAACAAAATAAATGGTTTTGCCGGCCTGGTTTTCATAGTCTGTAAAAAACCACTTGCCGTTATTTTCACCCGCCTGATTCTCGTAGTTTACCCGGTACACGCACAAATCGGCCTGATTTTCATACTTCACCACGAAAACTTTTACATCTGCTTGATTTTCATAGTCCACCGAAAATACTTTTTGTCCATGTATCGAACCCATGGAAGTTATCAGGAGAACAATGGTGAGCCAAAAACTTCTCATTGTATCTGAGTTTTTGATTAATATTAGGTTAGCATCTTCAAAGATAAAAAAACTGTCATATAACCGAATGATTAAAACAGATTTCAGGCAACTTGGGTAGAACAATCTATCATCACGCCCACATTTTCCCTAATTTTACCACAAAATTGGAATTCCAAGACCAAAGCTTAAAGGAAGACCAATGCAATTAAAAAGTCACCTCATGAAAGATAGAATTGAAGAGGCTTATAGCCCGGAAGGATTCAGAAAAGCAGGTTACGAACTGGTGGACATACTGGCACAATACCTCGCAGATGCACAGCAGGAAAATATTCCGGTGAACACCCACATCGAGCCCCGTAATCAGCTTGCCTTTTGGAAAAATCTGGAGGTAGATCCCTATCATCCGGAAGCCCTCTTCAGTGAAGTGATAAAAAAATCCATTCAAATCCACCACCCCAAATATATGGGGCATCAGGTTTGTGCCCCTGCTCCCATGGGTGCTTTAGCAAGTATGGTGAGCTCGGTACTCAACAACGGCATGGCCATCTACGAAATGGGAGGACCGGCCACGGCCATGGAGAAGGTGTCAGTTGATTTAATGTTGCAAAAGGTGGGGTTTGGTGAAAATGGCGATGGCTTCCTCACTTCGGGGGGAACCCTTGGAAACCTGACTGCACTATTGACAGCCCGCCAGCAAGCGGTATCGGGGGATATTTGGGAAACCGGACTCAACCGTCAATTGGGCGTCATGGTATCCTCAGAAGCCCATTACAGCGTTGATCGGGCTTGTCGGGTGATGGGTCTGGGTGCTCAGGGAATCATTAAAATCCCGGTAGACAGTGAATTCCGAATGGACACCAAGCTTTTGGAGAGTCAATATCTCGAGGCACAACAAAAGGGTATACAAGTGATGGCAGTGGTGGGTTGTGCACCTTCAACTTCCACAGGTATGCACGACGATTTGGAAGCCATTGGCAGTTTTTGTCAGCAACATAAATTGTGGTTTCATGTGGATGGCGCTCATGGGGGAGCGGCGGTTTTTTCTGAGAAATACCGTTACCTGTTGCATGGGATTCATCTGGCTGATTCCATAGTAATTGATGGCCATAAAATGCTGATGACACCTGCGCTGATGACCTTTGTGTTGTACAAGAATAAGATGAACTCCTTTGCCACCTTTCGGCAAAAAGCACAGTATTTACTTGACAAAACTGGCCAAGAGGATTGGTATAACGGAGCTCGCCGCACCATGGAATGCACCAAACTGATGATGGGAATGAAATTTTACACGTTACTGAAAATTCATGGTGAGGAGTTGTTTGACGATTTTGTTACACGCATGTACGACCTGGGAAGAACTTTTGCCGACTTGGTAAAAACAAGGCCACAATTTGAATTGGCTGTGAGTCCCGACTCCAACATTGTGTGCTTCAGATGGGTAAGTCAGGATCTGTCTGTTGAGGAACTAAATTTGCAAAATGCCCGTATCCGCGACCACATCCTAAAAAAAGGAGCTTATTATATCGTCCAAACCAATCTAAATGGTCTAGTTTACTTGCGAACTACCCTCATGAATCCGTTCTCTACACAACCCATGCTCGTTCAATTGCTCGATGAGATTGAAGCAATTTCCAAGTCAATGGATGAGTAAAAGCCCTCTCCCTGAAGCCGAAGGTTGTCCCGTGATCTTAGGTTGGTTTTCTGTCACAATTTCTGACGTGCTGATGCCCGTTGATCCCCTGCCTGAAATTCGGAAAGTTTTTTAAGTATTTGTTAAACAGATATATAACCTTTATTATTGGTTTTGTCATCTGCCCATTTGTCAAAACATGTCATTCGATTAAAGCTGTTCATTGATGGGGGTTTTTCGAAGGTTTGACAGGAAAGTTTGGTGTTATTATTGGTCATGATTAATATGGCATGAATATTGCAATTGTCATGGATAAATATTAACCAAAAAAGTTATAAATATCTTTGTTTTATGAAAAAATCAATCTTTTTTGTTTTTGCCGCATTAATCGGCATCTTAGTAGTGTCTTCTTGTAAAAAAGACGAAACCGTTGGCCCTCCAACACTTAATTTCATTGGTGGTGCAGGATATGTGGATGAAGATGCCACCTTACCCGCTGGCGATTTGTATAAAGTGGGCATTGCCGCTTCTTCTAATATCGAAACCGGAGAAAAGCTTGTTTCTCTTCGTGTGACGCGTACAATGAACAACATCACATTCGCTGACTCAACTTATGAGTTGAACGATGCTGCCTTCAATGCCGATTTTACCTTGAATGGACAACAAGGTGGCCAAATGGAAACCATTACTTTTGTCCTTACCGACAAGGCTGACCAAAGAGCCACCAAAAGTCTGAACATTACCTATGAATCTGAAGGGGTGGCTGTTGTTAAGACAACAGGAGTCATGATGGGATCATTTAATGACGATTATGGCAGCTTCTATTCCAACACAACCCATATGACATACAGCATTGCCGAGGCCTCTGCACAACAGGCTGATATCGACTTTCTGTATTACTATGGAGCCATGAACTTGGGAACCATCGCCTCACCTGCCGATGAGCAAGCCAATACCGTATATGCCATTGGTAACTGGAGTGTTAAAAATGCTACGTTATTTGCAGCTACCGACTTGACCGTTGCCGAATTTGATGCCATTGGTGACACCTACCAATTTCCTGCCTTTACAGGATCCGCTTCTTCCTACAACCAATTGGAAGCCGGTGATGTGATTATGTTCAAAACCGTTGGCGAAAAAGTTGGATATATCAAAATTAATGAAGTTACCAGTCGCGGTGATTACGCGAGCATCGATGTGATCGTGGCTGAGTAATAATTTTTTCAAGTGTTTTTAGGTTGGCGCCTTTCTTTCGGGGAAGGCGTTTTTTTTGGCCATTTTATTTCGACAAAGGGTTTGAATCCCATTAATTTGCCATGAAAACACCGGCCAAATTCGAAACCACATACGACCATGAAACGGAGACCCAATCTGCAACCCCCCATCTGGCGCAAGCGTCCGCTTGTGCCCACCTCATTTCTGTATCCCCACACCCCTCCTAATCCCCAATTCCATCATGCGAGTCAGTAGTTCCCATCTATTTAAAATCATTTTAAATAAATCGCCACAATTCACCCACAACCCGTTGTGTATTAGGATTGGTTTTGTAATTTTGCAAAAAAGATGCAAATAACCCGCCAACCCATGAAAAAATCAGTAGATACCAACTATTCTACCGGCGAGCTGGAAGCCGAACTCAAATACTTGCAATTACTTGCCCAAACTTTTCCCAACCTGCAAGCTGCCAGCACCGAAATCATAAACCTCGAAGCCATCATGAACCTGCCCAAGGGTACCGAACATTACCTGTCGGATATCCACGGCGAATATGATACCTTCAGCCATGTGCTGGCCAATGCTTCGGGTGTGGTAAAACGCAAAATCGAGGATGTGTTCGGCAAAACCCTCCGCAAAAAGGAAAAGGATATGCTGGCCACGCTCATATACTACCCCGAGGAAAAACTGGCCATGGTCATTAAAAATGAAGAGGACATCAACGAATGGTATAGCATCACCCTCCAACGACTGGCCAAGGTTGCCCGCGCTTCTGCTTCCAAATATACACGTTCGAAGGTGCGCAAAGCCATGCCCAAAGACTTTGCCTATATCATCGACGAGTTACTCAACGAGAGTGGCGACGACAAGGAAGAATATTTTGAATCGATTATCAGTTCCATTATCAACATCTCCCGTGCCGAAGCCTTTATCATCGCCATCTGCGAGTTTATCCAACGGTTGCTCATCGACAGACTTCACATCATCGGCGACATCTTCGACAGAGGTCCTTATCCCGAAAAAGTGATGGACCGACTGATGTCGTACCACTCGGTGGACATTCAATGGGGAAACCACGACATCATCTGGATGGGAGCGGCCTCCGGAAATCAGGCCTTGATTGCCAACGTGGTACGCATCTCGCTGCGTTACGACAACCTCGATACACTGGAAGACGCATACGGCATCAACATGTTTCCACTGGCCAAATTCGCCATGGAAACCTACAAAAACGACCCCTGTGACTTGTTTGCACCAAAAACGGATGCCAAAGGAATTGACTTTGAACTCATCAAACAAATGCAAAAGGCCATCTCGATCATCCAATTCAAACTGGAGGGTCAGGCCATCCAGCGGAATCCCCATTTCCAAATGGAAGACCGGATGATTCTCGACAGAGTGGATTTTGCCAAAGGAACCATCCATATCAATGGTGTAAATCACGAACTCCTGGATAAGAATTTTCCCACCATCGACCCCACCAATCCTTTCAAACTGAGCAAGAAAGAAGAAGCGGTGATGGAGAAACTAACCTCCAGTTTTAGAAGCAGCCAACGACTTCAGGAGCACATCAACTTTTTGTACACCCACGGAAGCATGTACCTGGCTTACAATTCAAACCTCCTTTACCATGGATGTATCCCCATGACCGAAAAAGGCGAGTTTGCCACCTTTGAAATTGACGGCAAAAAACTTTCGGGCAAAGCCCTTTGTGATAATTTTGACCGTGCAGCACGCAAGGGTTATTATCAAACTACTTCCAAAACATTGGACAACGCCAGCCTCGATTACATGTGGTATTTGTGGTGTGGGCCACTGTCGCCCCTTTACGGAAAAACCAAGATGGCGACGTTTGAACGCTATTTTGTGGCCGACAAAGAAACCCATGTGGAAAACCGCAATCCATACTACAAACTGGCCTTTGAGGAAGAAAAATATTGCAACAAAATATTAAAGGAGTTCAATCTGGACCTCAATAATGCCCATATCGTGAACGGTCACGTTCCTGTGAAAGTGAAAAAAGGAGAAAGTCCCATTAAAGCCAACGGCAAACTTTTTGTTATCGACGGTGGCATGTCCATACCTTATCAGTCGGTTACGGGCGTTTCGGGTTATACCCTGATTTACAACTCCTACGGACTGGTACTTGTTGAACATCAGGCTTTTGAATCCAAATCCAAGGCCATCAAGGAGGAAAAGGACATTATCTCCAACAGGGTATTTATCGAAACCAACGCTTCGCGGAAACGGGTAAGAGACACCGACAACGGTGAGATATTACAAGTACAAATAAACGATTTAAAAATGCTTTTGGCAGCCTTTAGAAAAGGGCTGATAAAAGAAAAAAAATAGTTAGATTTGTAAGAACTTACCTGTGAAAGAAGCCTATGTTGAGAGTATTTAAGTTTGGTGGGGCGTTGATGAAAGATGCTGCCGGAATCAACCGCGTAGTTTCACTCATCGAAGAGTTTAGCTGCGAGTCGCTGGTGGTGGTGGTTTCGGCCATTGGCAAAACAACCAATGCGTTGGAAGCCATGGTGGTAGAGGAAACCAAAAGAAATACCGAACAACTGGCTCAACAATATTACCAACTAAAACATTTCCACCTTTCGTTGGTGCATGATCTTTTTCCGGAAGGGAATGAAACACTCATCGCAAACCTGGACGAGCTTTTCAGAGATTTATGGGACGCCATCAATAAAAACTACCCCAATCAATACATGGCATATGATGCCATCGTTGGTTTGGGAGAAGAGTTTTCGAGCATGATTGTGGAACATGTCGCCATGGGCAGGAGCCTTCCCATAAAAAAAGTAAATGCCGCTTCCATTGTGGTAACCGACAGCAATTATACCAACGCAGGCATACAATGGGACTACACGGCCAAAACACTGGAAGGTAGAGTCGTTCCACTGCTCAATCAGCATAAAATTGTGCTGACTCAAGGATTTACAGGAGCTGATTTACGCGGTAATTACACTACCTTAGGTCGCGAAGGTTCCGACTTTACTGCAGCCATTCTGGGCAACCTCTTGAAAGCAGATGAGGTCACCATCTGGAAAGATGTCAACGGATTGATGAATGCCGATCCCAACCGTTTCAACGATTGTGTAAAATTCGACACCCTCAGTTACCACGAAGCCATCGAACTGGCATTTTACGGAGCTACCATCATCCATCCAAAAACCATTCAACCGCTTAAAAAAGCAGGAATACCGCTGTACGTTAAGTCGTTTTATCATCCGGAAATGGCACCGACAGTGATTTCCAACGAGGCTTCCGGCGATCATACGCAACACAGCATCATCTTAAAAGACAACCAGGTATTGTTTTCGCTGAGCACAAAAAATTTGTCCTTTATTGGAGAAGAAAACCTCACTCGCATGTTTGCCGCATTCAGCGCCAACAAAATTCATATCAATTTGATGCAACATTCGGCAGTGAGCTTTTCGGTGTGTTTTGATCAGCATGAAGACAAGTTGAAGCAACTCATAACCGATTTGGAATCAGAATTTTCCATTAGATATAACGATGGTTTACAGCTCATTACCCTCCGACATTACACCCCCGATCTCATCGACAAAATGATACGGGACAAAGAGGTGTTTTTGGAGCAACGAAGCCGCTCTACGTTTCAGGTTCTACTAAAATGATGGATTTGAACTAGGATGTCAAAATGCCCGTACAACATATTCAAACTAAAAATATTATCAACCGTCTGAACAGAAAAGCCCAATTGTTATCTTTGCCCGTTCAGACTAAAACTATACCATTGAAATGAAAGAATCTATAGCCATTTTGTGCGGAGGCGGTCCGGCTCCGGGAATTAACTCGGTAATCAGCTCAGTTGCATTGGTTTTCCTCAGAAGCGGATACCATGTACTGGGAATTCACGAGGGATACAAAGGCCTCTTTGCCGAGAATCCAAAGGTACAGGAAATTGATTTTACCTTTGCCGACGACATACACAAACGGGGTGGTTCCGCCTTGCAAATGAGCCGTCACAAACCCAAAGACGATGAGTTCTCCACCCGCTTTTTCGTAGAAAACAATGTAGCCCTGCTGGTGACCATCGGTGGCGACGATACGGCCTCCACTGCCAACCGGATTTCAAAATACTTGCGCAACCATGATGTGAGTATTCAAAACATCCATGTGCCCAAAACCATCGACAACGATTTGCCCTTACCCGTGGGCATTCCCACCTTTGGCTATCAGAGTGCCAAGCAGGAAGGCGTGCGCATAGCCAAAACCATTTACGAAGATGCCCGCACCAGTGGAAACTGGTTTGTGGTAGCCGCCATGGGGCGCGAAGCCGGCCATTTGGCTTTCGGCATTGGTGCTGCTTGTCAATTCCCCATGATTGTGATTCCGGAAATGTTTAACAAGGTGAATGTTACCCTCGACAGAATAACCAACCTGTTGATTTCCGCCATTTTAAAAAGAAAAATTACGGGTGTCGAATATGGCACTTCCATTGTGAGTGAAGGCGTTTTTCATTTTATGGACGATGACGAAATCAACAACTCAGGTATTTCGTTCACCTACGACGATCACGGTCATCCCGAATTGGGCAACGTGAGCAAAGCCCATATTTTCAATATCTTGCTTCAAAATAAGTTGAAAAAAATTGGCTTAAAAGTAAAAAGTCGTCCGGTGGAACTGGGTTACGAACTCAGATGTGTTCAACCCGTGGCCTACGACTTGCTGTATTGCAGTATGCTGGGTATCGGTGTGAAAAAATTGTTTGAAGAAGGTCGCACAGGTTGTATGGTGACTGCCGACAACGTGGGCAACATTGCGCCGCTCTACCTCGACGATGTGGCTGATAAAAATGGAAAAGTAGTACCCCGCCTTGTTGACATGGATGCAGAAAAAACCAAATTAGTGATTCAATACGGACTCCAGTTTATCGAGCCCGGCGACTACGAAGAAGCCAAAAAATTTGTGGCACACCCGGAAGAATTCGACTTCCGTGCCATCCTGGGTTGGGATTGACAAAACCCGTAAAACGAAAACAAAAGCGGTTCAGATTAGTCTGAGTCGCTTTTTTTCTTTGTTTTTTCTTCAGAAGCGGGGCGAACCGGAGGAACCGTTCGTTCGGGTGGTGTGGGAATGGTAGGCAGGGTTTGGTGAGGTGTTGCTACCTCCAACGGACCGTTGGTCAGGTATTTACCAACTAACAAAGCTACAATCATGGTGAGATATAGTTGTCCCCCAAAACTCAGAAATATGGACATGTTGCGCGCAAACGGAGAAATCGGTGTAATGTCGCCATATCCAAGCGTGGTCATGGTGACGAAACTGAAATAAACGAAATCGGTGGTTTGATGGTGTCCTCCATCACTAAAAACAATGGATTCGGGATTGGCCAGAAAAATGGTTCTGAAAATAATGGCGCCCATGATACCAAACAGAAAATAAATGTTGATGGCCTTTAAAAATTCCAGTGCGCCCACATGGTGACTTTGAGCAATCTGAATCACCATCACAATGACAATATAAAAGAAAAAAACCAACGAAGCCAATGAAGTCAGGTGTTGAAAAAAATCCCAATGCAAGTATGTAGATATCCAGGTAAGCACTGTGATAGTGATGGCGGTAAACAAATATTTAATGCGTTTTTCGGTGATACTCAAAATGGAAGCAAAGAAAATACCGGAAACCCCAACATTGTAAAGCTCTGTAATCCACCGGCTATCCGGTACAAGCCCAATGATAAATACAAATACAAAATTCAGCGCAAACAATATCAAATTGTACTTAATCTTGATCTTTTTCAGCGTAACAAACATTTGTCAAAAAAGTTGGTTTATTTCCTATCAAAGGTAAGACAATTTTTGAACTACACCCATTGTTTACACCTCGATAATACTTAGTATCTTCGCCAAAATTTTTCAGTTGAGCTATCAATATCACACACTTAGGAATGGCATCAAAGTCATTCACCGCCAAATACCAGGAACCGTGGCACATTGCGGTGTCATGGTAAACACAGGCTCACGCGACGAAGACACCAATGAGAGCGGTCTGGCACATTTCATCGAGCACATGATCTTTAAGGGCACCAAAAAACGGAAAGCCTATCATGTGTTGAGTCGCATCGAAAACAACGGCGGCGATTTGAATGCTTTTACCACCAAGGAAGAAACCTGTATCCATGCTTCATTCCTGACGCCTTACTACAAACAAAGTCTGGAACTTTTTTCGGATGTGGCCTTCAACTCTATTTTTCCTGCAAGGGAACTCCAAAAGGAAAAGGAAGTGATTGTGGATGAGATCCATTCGTACAACGACAGTCCTTCGGAACTTATTTTCGACGATTTTGAAGACATGATTTTCGACGGGCACCCCCTTGGTAGGAATATTCTGGGAAATATTGAATCTGTCAACTCATTCACCCGTAATGATTTACTTCGGTTTATAAGGAAAAATTACCGCACCAACCAAATGGTTATTGCCTCGGTGGGAAATTTATCCATGAAGCAGTTGGTGAAATATACCGAGCAATATTTTGGCGAATACCAACCCGGCAATAGTCAGCGTCCACGGATACCCTTTACGGGAGAAAAGGTGCAACAATTGACCCAGCAAAAAAACTCACACCTGTCCCATTGCATGATTGGTACCAAGGCCTATGCACAGAATGAGAAAAAACGTTTTACCCTATTGCTATTGAGTAACTTACTCGGAGGTCCGACCCTCAACAGCCGATTGAGCATGTCGTTGCGCGAAAAACATGGCTATGCCTACTCGGTGGAGTCGTACTACCAACCCTATTCCGATACCGGAATTTTTGGGGTTTATTTCGGCACTGAGCAAGCCCTGGTGGACAAAAGCCTGAGCATCATCGCGAAAGAATTTAAGCTTCTGAGAGAAAAACCGCTGGGAACCATTCAGTTGCATCGGGCAAAAAAGCAGATTGAAGGACAAGTGGCCATCAGTGGCGAATCGTTTTTGAACGAAATGTTGGGCATAGCCAAATCGCACCTGCATTACGACGAGGTACAAACCATGGAAGAACTGTTGCGTGAAATGGATCAAATTACCGCAGCCCAAATCATGGAAGTAGCCAACGAAATCCTCAACGAAAACCGGATGAGTACGCTCACCTATCAAAGTAAATAAGCATGATTGACAAAAAAATTGAAGACTACATCGACCTTCACACCACCGAAGAAGACGAACTGATGCATGCCATCAACCGCGAAACACACCTGACCACCTACTATCCGCGCATGTTGTCGGGCAAAGTACAGGGCAAGTTTCTGGAGATGGTTTCGCACATGATCAAGCCCAAATACATCCTCGAAATAGGAACTTTCACCGGATATTCGGCGCTCGCTTTGGCCAAAGGATTAACCGCGGACAGAAAACTCACCACCATCGAAGTAAACGAAGAAATGGAAGCTGTCCTACGCAAGAATTTTTCGCGTTCACCGCAACACAACCAAATTGAATTGTTGATAGGTGATGCCCTGAAAATTATCCCCACTCTAAACCAAATCTTCGATTTGATTTTTATCGACGCCGACAAAGAACAATACACCGACTATTACCAATTGGCCATCGACAAACTGGCACCCGGTGGTTTTATCCTCATCGACAACGTGTTGTGGAGCGGAAAGGTGACCCATGCCGAAGCCGCCAAAGAAAAAGAAACCGCCGGAATTGTGGCACTGAACACCCTGATAGCCAACGACCCCCGTGTGGAGCAGGTAATGCTTTCGGTACGCGACGGGTTGCTGCTGGTTAGGAAGTTGCCCCCTGAAAGCGATCGGGGGAAGTAGGGAGTGGGAAGTTGGAAGACGGAAGTCGGGAGTCCGGAGACGGGAGTCGGGAGACGGAAGTCGGGAGACGAAGTTGGTAATAAGTACTGATAAAGTACCGTAGGTACGAATGACAATTAGCCCCGGAATTTATTCCCGGGCAGAAGAAAGAGGTGTTAAATGTATTTATATTTCAACCCGCTTCAAGCGTCCACGCTTGAAGTCCGATCATCATTTGATCCCACTGATCCATTGATCCATTGATCCCATTGATCCACTGATCCATTGATCCTATTGATCCACTGATCCATTGATCCTATTGATCCACTGATCCATTAATCCCATTGATCCACTGATCCCATTGATCCACTGATCCCCCTGATCCACTGATCCTTAAAAATCTAATTTGTTTTAAACCGATACTTAATCTGGCTCAGCTCCTCGTTGGCTTTTACGATTTTTTCCTTCAGGTTGTCCTTGTATTGATGCAACTTCTTCATCAACGACGCATCTCCGGTGGCCATCATCTGAGCAGCCAGAATCCCGGCATTGAGGGCTCCGTTGATACCAACAGTGGCCACGGGGATTCCGGGAGGCATTTGTACAATTGCCAACAAAGCATCCATCCCGTCCAGGGAAGCATTGATGGGAACACCGATAACCGGTACGGAGGTCATGGAGGCAATTACCCCCGGCAAATGGGCTGCCATGCCTGCGCCGGCAATAATGACTTTAATACCGTTTTGTTCGGCATTTTTGGCAAATTTTTCCACCTGTTCGGGCGTACGGTGCGCCGAAAGGGCATTTATCTCGAAGGGTATTTCCATTTCATCAAAAAATGCAGCCGCTTTTTCCATAACTTTCAAATCGGAGGTGCTGCCCATGATGATGCTTACAACAGGTTTCATATCGCTAAATTTTATGTTCAACTTCGGCAAAAATAATAAAATAGGGTTAGGATAATGCGGGTGTTGTGTTATCTTTGTGGGTTTCTAACGAATGGCTTTAGCAACTGATTTTCATATTTTATTGATTTGCAGATGAAGAATACGATCCAAATACACGACAAACACTTTGAACCCTTTATTAAGTTTGAAAAAATTGACCAATCCATCGACCAATTGGCCCAACGGATGAATGTGGAATTAAAAGACACCACACCGCTGTTTCTGGTCATCCTGAATGGCTCATTTATGTTTGCCGCCGATTTACTCAAAAAAATTACCATTCCCTGCGAAATTAGTTTTGTAAAATTGTCCTCCTACGTAGGAACTCAAAGTACCGAACAGGTGCGTGAACTCATTGGGTTCAACGAAGAAATTACAGGCCGAACGGTAATTATTCTCGAAGATATCATCGACACAGGAATTACCATGGAAAAGGTACTCGACCGCTTGGAACGTATGGGAGCCAGTGAAGTGAAAATTGCCACCCTGCTGTTTAAACCTTCAGCCTTCCAAAAGGATTTTGCCATCGATTATGTGGGTATTGAAATCCCCAACGACTTTATCGTAGGCTATGGCCTTGATTATGACGGACAAGGTCGTAATTTAAAAGATATTTATAAAATTGTTGAATCATAAACACCTGTTATCGTATGCTCAATATCGCTCTGTTTGGCCCTCCGGGTGCCGGTAAAGGAACTCAATCGAAAAAACTTCTCGAAAAATACAACCTCACCTACATTTCCACGGGCGACTTGCTACGTACTGAAATTGAAGAAGGTACGGAAATGGGGGAAAAAGCAAAAGAAATCATCAACAAAGGAGGACTGGTTTCGGATGAAATGATTGTTCAACTCATCGAAAAACGCATCACCACCAATGTGCATAGCCGAGGGATATTGTTTGATGGTTTTCCCAGGACCGTGGTGCAAGCCTACATTCTCGACGGGCTTTTGCTTAAACTCAATACCAGTTTGCACATGATGCTCAGTCTGGAAGTGCCCAACGAGGAACTTACCGAAAGGTTGTTGCTACGTTCGGAAACATCGCACCGACCGGATGACACAGCCGACGTAATCAAATTCAGACTTCAGGAATACGAAAACAAAACCAAGCCCGTGGCCGCTTATTACGAAGACCGTAAAAAGTACATCAGGTTAAACGGAGTAGGTTCCATCGATGAAATTTTCGACCACATCGTGGACATCATCGAACAAAAGAAAGAAAAAGAATATACCAATATTGTACTTTTGGGCAAACCCGGATCAGGCAAGGGAACTCAGGGAGACATGCTGGCCAAAAAACACAACCTGGTGTATATTTCAACGGGTAAAATGCTGCGTCAGGAAATTAAAGACGGCACCGAACTGGGTAAAATTGTAAAACCCTACATGGACAAGGGAGAAATTGTTCCGGACGAAATTCCCATCAAACTAATTGCCGAAAAAATTGAAAAACATCCCGAAGCCAACGGTTTCATTTTTAAAGGATTCCCGCGTACCATCGTGCAGGCCTATATTCTGGATGGGTTGCTAATGCGCGACAACATGCAGGTTTCGGCTATGATTGAACTCAAACTGGGAACCCTCAGCGCACTGAAACGTCTGTCGTCGCGTGCCCAATCGCCCGAAACGGCCCGTTCGTACGACCTCAGTACCGATTTGATTGTCAACCGACTGGAACAATACCGCGAAAAAACTGAACCTGTTATCGATTTCTATCAGAAACAGGGAAAATATCACCGCGTGGATGCCGAAGGTACACGCGAGGAGGTGTTCGACAAACTCTCGGGAAGCATTGCCGAACTGATCAAAAGAAATTTGTAGAAAGAAAAATGCACCCAATAAAAAAACTGTATCGGAATCCGATACAGTTTTTTTTGTTCATCTGATTTTGAAAGCTATGCTTTATAATATCCTTTTGCAGCCGCATCTTTTAAAGCAGCAGAAATGCCCTTTTTGTTGATGGTACGAAGACCATTGGCACTTACACGTAAGGTAACCCACTTGCCGGTTTCAGGAATAAAAAATTTCTTGGTTTGAAAATTAGGCTGAAACCTTCTTTTGGTTTTGATATTGGAGTGGGAAACGTTGTTTCCTGTCATCACTTTCTTTCCGGTAATTTCACAAATTCTTGACATCTTTCCTTAGTTTATATGGTGTTCAAAAAGGGAGTGCAAAATACGGCATAATTTTTCAAATATTCAAGCGATTTTAAATATTTTTATTTCAGGTATCAAATGTTCCCGCTTTTACCTGATTTCTTGAAATTTAGCCTAACTTTATGGCTCCAATAATTTCCATGCAAATGAAAACAAAAATACAACTTCTGTCAAGCCTCTTTTGCCTTATTTTGCTGGTTTTACCTGCCCACGGACAAGGTGTTTATGAATGGGGACCCACTTTTCCCATAACGGATTCATTAACATTTAACAGCAACCCCGTCGGATGGTGGCTGAGTTATAACCAGGAGCTTGCCATCCTCTACGAAAAAAAAATGTGCGACACCTGCAATACTGACATTTGGTTCAGAAACCTGACCACCATGGATCCTGAGACCCCTCTGTTAACCAATAATGAAGTGCATTACAACCCGGTGTTTATTTCCGGATATGCGAATGAGTTTCTTGGGTTTGTTATTTATTTATCAAATGGTGGAGGCGACACCAACATTTTTGTTACCAAAATTGAAAACGACCTGACACATTCCAATACCACTCAACTCACCTTTACCAACACGACCAAAAGTAATTTAATCATTTCACAGAATTCTTACATAAAACATCTTGGCTGGATAGAAGATTCATGTGTTTGGACGGCCCTCCCTGTCATTGAAAATAACCAAATTACGCTCAGTGAAATCACCAAACTCGATTCACTCAGAAATACTTCCGTTGTAATAGGACTAGATAATGCCTATTTCCAACGAAAAGTGGGCGACTCCCTGCATATTTTTGGTCGAAAATACGAATACGATATAGTAAACGGGAGCGGGTACTGGAATGAAACCTATCCCGTTAAAACTTCAGGAAATAATACCGACCTCACCGTGGACAAATCAGAATTCAGTTTCGTAGATGAGCTTATCTGGTTAACCAACAATCAGGTACACGGCTATAGCTACTCAAATTATTCCGGTGGATTTGAGTTTGTGTTGAACACCTGCAACCTTCCTAATATTCAGCACCCATCGTACATCATGTGGGACCTTGTGGTGAAGGACGAATGGATGCCTCATGTGCTGTTGTATGCCACCGGGGAAGGTAACAACGCCGAGATTTACGGATCGTTTAGTGAGTATGGAAACTCCCCCGACACTACAAACTTGACCAATGATGGGCTGCTCGATAGCAACCCAAATCTATTTTGGGGTGAATACGATGGCACCATGAGTTTCTGGATTTACGGTGTTTGGCAATCGCACCGAAACGATCATGTGGCACTGTATGGCTCCAAATTTCTTGGCTTTATTGAGGGAGGTGTTGACGAACACCCGGATACGGGCATCACGGTTTCGGTTCACCCCAACCCTTTCGTGAGCGAAGTTCAAATCAACTTGAGTTCCATTTCAGGTGAAGAGATTCTGGTGTCTGTATATTCCCTTTCGGGGAAACCGGTTTGGCAGCACACCATTCCTGCTGATAATCAACCAACTCAAAGTTGCGTTTGGGTTCCCGATCCGAATGTTCCCAAAGGAATCTATGTGGTGGTTGTCAACCAAGATGGAGACCAAACCTCTCAACGGGTTGTTTATAAATAGAGTTTTAGAAACAATGTGGGCGTAAACGGAATGGCTTCCGCATAAATATTGATGCCGCTGGTTTGACCTGCCGGAATGTGTTCGAAGTTTTCCAATTTGAAATTCTCACGGTTCAGTACATTCAACACAGATATTCCTACCTCGCCTTTTAGCCTGCGATTCAGAAACTTATACACGGCCGACACATCCAAGCGACTGTAGTTGGTGGGCACAGCACTTGCTCCGGCAGCCACCTGTCTTTCATAAAGATAATCCGGAAAGCCTGAACCATAGACATAATCTGCCGAAAAAAAGAAGGGGTCGAAATTCAACGAACCGGCCAGTTTGATTTCGTGGGTTTGGTCTTGTGGCGCACGTCGATATTGGCCATCAAGGAAATAGGTGAACAATTCTTCTGTGCGGCTGAGGGAATAAGCAATCCAAAAAGCATGTTGACGAAACTCATGTTTCAACACCACATCCACACCATAGCTTCTGCCCTTTCCGGTAAAAACATCCTGAACGTGATATACATACGACTGGATATAGCGGGTAAGTCCGTTAACATTTTTATAGTAGGTATCAAGACTGGCTGTAAATCCTGCAGCTTGAAAAGAAGTCCCCACCACATAATGCTGAGCCGACAAAACAGGCACATTCAAACTGTCGCACACTGCCCACAAATACTTGTAATTGCCTCCGGCATCGAGTACTGAGCTGCGGGCAATATACTGATGATAGATCCCCCAGGCCAGGTTGATTTTCCATTTCTCACTTGCCTTTATGGACAAAGAAATACGCGGGTCGGCAAAAATCTTATGGGGCAGGTGGGCATAAGTGAGCCTCAGTCCGGGTTTGAGGATGGCCCAACTACCCAGCGAAACCACATCCTGGGCATAAAGGTTAAGTCGGGGTGAGTTGTTTTGCATGTTGAGGTAGTTCACCGCAAAGGTGTCCTCTTTCAGCTCCACCCGATTAGAAATAATTTCAATGCCTGTTTCCAGACTTTGTGTACTGCTTATCCTGAAAATATTGTCGGCTTTGGTTGAAAACTCCGTTAGTTGGTTGTCGGTATGTTTGTCGGCTACCTGATTAACCTGGCTGATTTGCGGAAAAATCACCTGCAGGTTATTGGTGAACTGCGACCGCAAGGCGGAATAACTCATGGTAAAATTAGTTCTGGCTCGTTCGCTCCATTGCTTTCCATAGAAAATGGCCGCTCCACTTTGCGAATTTTCCTCCTTCGTCTCCTTGAGCAGTTGATAATGGGCATAGGTTTCGTCGATATGATACCCAAAATTATCGGAACCGGCGTAAAAACTAACGTAAAACAGGTCGTCATTTTTACCCATACGTGTGGAATATTTAAGGTTGATATCCCTGAATTTGTAATCGGGCTGTATGGCCAAATCCAAATCATTGGTAGAATCGGCATCGGTGTTTCTGTTCACCAGAAAGTTTAAATCCTCTGGGTTGTATAGGTCGTAATAGGTATGGCGAAATGACAGGATAAGTGAGCCCTTTTTGGCAATGGGAATCTCCACCAAGGAGTTGATGGTCATGTTGTTGACCACAAACTCGAAGGACGCCTGCCGGATATTTCCCAGCTTTCCGGCTACGTTGACAATCCCGCCTACGCGGTCGCCCAGGGTAACGTCGTATCCACCTTTGTTGATTTCAATATCTTTGGCCATCAAGGGGTTGAAGGAGCTGATGTTGTCATTGAAGTTCTTAAGCCCGTAAATGGTCATGCCATCAAAAACCACCTTGCTTTGACCTTCGTAGCTTCCCCAGATGATGAGCTCGTTGGTTTGTTCGCCCGAAGCCAAAATTCCGGGTTGCAGACGCAGTAAGTTAAACACCGAATTATCGCCATATCCGGGTAAAAAACCTGACATGCGGTGATTCAATTTGATCAAACCCGCTTTTTGTCCGTATTGTCCGGCACGTTCCACCGCTTTGTTTTCAATCACCACCTCCGAAAGACCTATACTGGAGGGCATCAACGAAACCGCTATCCGGGCATTTCCCACCACCAGGGTATCGAACTTAAAATATCCCAGATAGGAAACATGCACCTTGAACACACTATCTGTTTCAGAAGCATAAGAAAAACTGCCCGTCATATCCGTTACCATTCCCACGTCGTTGATCATTACATGCGAAAAGGGGAGCAATTCACCCGTCCCTTTCTCGCTTACTTTTCCTGATATCAACCACTTGCGCTTTTCCTGCTTGGTCACCTTGGCGGGAAAAATCACCAACACATCGCCTTGTAACTCGTATTGAAGCGGAAGATTGTTTAATAACGCTGAAATGGCTTTTTCAACGGATGAATATTTCCCCGTAAGGGTGATTTTGTAAACAGATAAAGCCTTGTCGTTGAAAGAAATACTCGCGTTATAATCGTCGATTAAGTGGGATAATACCTTGTTTAAGGGTTCGTTTTTGGCCGACACCACCACCTCTTGTCCGTTGAGGCGGACGGAAAGCCAAAGCAATGACACAAGTAGGACAACAACGATTCTATACACCTGGTGGTTAGTTAGTAAACCCTATAATTTCGATCCGAAATTTTCTCAAACTGTAAGCCAAAGGGTTTGCACAAAAGCGCCAATACGTCTTCCACATCGCGACGACCCTGAAAGTGACCCGTATAAATAAGCTCTGGTGAAATACCCGTTTGGATGGTAACATTGTACTGACGTTCAACCTCCTGAAATACAGCTTTCAAAGGAACGGAAGTGAAGTTGAATTTATTGTGAATCCAATCGTAAGAAGTGCGACTTTCCGAGTTCTTTTGTACGAGAATTTCACCGTTGGGCTTGATGCTGGCCGAATAATCGGGCAGTAGCACCACCTCTTTGCTGGAAGGAGAAACCACCTTCACTTTTCCTGTTACGCATTGCACTTCATAGCTATCCGAACGGGCAAAAATGTTGAAACTTGTTCCTAACACTTCGGTTTTTCCCGTTTTTGAAATCACCCGAAAGGGGCTTCCTTTTTGTACCTCAAAAAAAGCTTCGCCTTCAAACTGAATTTCTCTCGAAAAGCGCCACCACCAGGGGTGATAGGTGATTGTGGAAGCGGCATTTAACTGTACCTGCGAGCCATCCGGAAGGTCACACACCAGGTGTTGACCCGGAGGGCTTTGTATGGTGGTGGTATGGAAACGAAGTGCCACGGCCAAGCCAATTAAAACAATCAGTGCGGCAGCTACTGCCACCCAACGTGAGGAATGTATGAAACGGGATTTCTGAGGAGATGTTTCCTCCAATTTTTGCGATAAGCGTTCCCAAATTTCCTCCTTCGATTGTGCATAGGGCACTTCCGCCCCGGCCAAAAAGTCGTTTAGTTGGCTTTCGGTAAGTTTTTGGTCTATATGTAAATTTTTATCATTCAACGAATTATGTTTTTTCTTAAATATTCAAGTCCCAATTTCATCCGTTTTTCAACGGCTTTTACACTCAGTCCGAGACGTTCGGCAATTTCATGGTATTTCATTTGATCTATCCTGTGCATCAGGAAAACCTCCCGTTGTTTTTCGGGCATGGACTGCAGCGCGTGGTTGCATTTGTTTTGCAATTCCTCCAACTGAAGTTCCTCTTCGGGGGTTGGTGTGTTGTATTCATTTTTTAGTTGAAGTTGGAAATTTAGTTGTGTTTGAGTTTTGCGATAGTGGCTCACAAACAAGTCGTTAGCAATTTTGTGTAACAACCCTTTTACCTGCCGACCATGAAATCTTGACTGTTTTTCCCAAAAGATTAAAAAGGTTTCCTGGGCAATGTCGCCGGCTAAATCCACATCACCACAACGGTAGTAGATTTGGTTACGCACCTGATGGAAATGGCTGTCGAAAATATGTTTAAACTCCTCTTTAGTCAAGATGTTGGTTGTAGATTATGAA
Source organism: Bacteroidales bacterium (assembly GCA_963676875.1). Classification (GTDB taxonomy): domain Bacteria; phylum Bacteroidota; class Bacteroidia; order Bacteroidales; family F082; genus UBA6244. The sequence goes on along the minus strand of OY781436.1, from coordinate 2,972,572 downwards.
CAAAGATAGCCAATATTAAAAGAGGTGTGCCGGATGCTATGTTTCACACCCGGCACTTTTCTCGTGTTATTTTATTTTATGGAAGCATGATGGTATAAACCACACCAAAGATGGTAAGATAGGCTTCGTTGTCGCATGCACCGGTTCCGTAATCCAGGGTCATAAGGGGACCGTTGCTTGAGGTAATTTCCAGGATCCCCGAAACGATATGTCGGCAATCCAGTTCCAGACGCAATGGCTCGATGGTGGTGCGTGCCCAGGTTTCACCATTGGCCCTGATTCCGGCAGAAATTCCTGAAATCAGATAGACATCATCGTTGGGTGTGAAGGTATTGTAACCCTCTATCCACAAGCGGGTGCGGGTGGAAGTCCAGCTAAAATGATCATCCGAGTTGGCCAGAAATATTTCGCCATCCACCTGCACGTGATATTCCATATCGCCGTCAGTATTGGGTCCCACGTTGGTTACTACGCGTGTTCCCTCGGCGCCGTTGTCATCCACGAAATAATTGTTGAGCGTATGTGTAATCACGGTTCCGGGTTGCCAATATGGTCCTGTAAAGTGTGCAATGATTTGTCCGCGGCGGTAGTGGCCGTCTTCACAAAGACAATTTTCTGTGCCAAAATCGACGGTGAGCGTGAATGGGTAGCCCAGGGTGTCGAGGGTAATCACGGCGCAATCACCCAAAAACAGGCGAGCACCGTCGGTTGATTTGGTGGTAGAGGTTTCCTGTGAATAAGCCTCATTGGAAATATTACCGATATTGTCGAAAATACGGTCGGCAAGGGCTTCGTCGTTGGTGGTTGAAGTTTCGGCGGGCACCTTTTCCTCGTCTTTTTTACATGAGGTGGTGAGCAGTGCCAGACTAAAGAGGAGGGTAAATCCCAAAAGCAAATTAATTTTTTTCATTTTGATTTAATTTTTTGATTCAACTACTAACCGCATGAAAACGGGTTTACCCTACTTTTATTTTGAGGAAAATTTCACATTTAGAATTAACCATTTGATAAAGAAATGATTGCATGAGAAATTATTAAAGCTTTCAATGTACGAAGAATCATTGATATAGGAAGGATTAAATGGATCAGTGGGATTAATGGATCAGTGGATCAATGGATCAATGGGATCAATGGATCAGTGGGATCAATGGATCAGTGGGATCAATGGATCATGGGGATCAATGGATCAGTGGATCATGGGGATCAGTGGATCAGTGGGATCAATGGATCAGTGAAGAGGATCAAAGGTGGGACAAAGTTCAAGCGTGGACGCTTGAGGCGGGTTGAAATATAAATACATTTTTAACCTCTTTCTTCTGCCCGGGAATAAATTCCGGGGCTAATTGTCATTCGTACCTACGGTACTTTATCAGTACTTATTACCAACTTCGTCTCCGGACTCTCGACTTCGGACTCCCTGTTAATGTCCTACGGACAATTGGGTTTTCTCATTATTTAGCAATGGATATTAAAGCCCTACGGGCTATTTCCCAATTCCCCGCTGCCGACTCCCGCCGAAGGTTTTCGGGGTCCGACTCCCGTCTTCCGTCTTCCGACTTCCGCCTTCTGCCTCTCGACTTCGGACTTCCATCTCCCGTCTCCCAACTCCCAACCAAAAACCTACCTGTCCTTATACATCTTGTCGTAGTAGGCTTGATAGGCTCCGGAGGTCACGTTTTTGAGCCATTCTTCGTTTTGCATGTACCAGTCGATGGTTTTTTCGATGCCTTCTTCAAACTGAAGGGAAGGTTTCCAACCCAGGACTTCCTGCAACTTGGTACTGTCGATGGCGTAACGGAGGTCGTGGCCGGCACGATCGGTAACGTAGGTAATCAGTTTTTCGCTGGTGCCTTCTTCGCGTCCCAGTTTTTTGTCCATTACCTTGCACATCACCTTGATCAGGTCAATGTTTTTCCATTCGTTGTGCCCGCCGATATTGAAGGTTTCGCCGGTGGCTCCTTTGTGATAAATCACATCGATGGCGGTGGCATGATCGAGTACATAAAGCCAATCGCGCACATTTTCGCCTTTTCCGTAAACGGGCAAGGGTTTGTTGTGTCGTATGTTGTTCAAAAACAGGGGAATCAGCTTTTCAGGAAACTGGTTGGGGCCGTAGTTGTTGGAACAATTGGAAATGATGATAGGCAATCCGTAGGTGTCGTGGTACGCCCTGACAAAATGATCGGAACTGGCTTTGGAAGCCGAATAGGGACTGTGCGGATCGTAGGCGGTATCTTCGTAAAAGAATCCTTCATCACCCAACGAGCCATACACTTCATCCGTGGAAACATGGTAAAAGCGTTTGCCCTCGTAGTTGTCTTTCCAAATGGCGCGTGCCGCATTGAGTAAGTTCACTGTGCCGATGACGTTGGTCATAACAAACTCCATGGGATTTTCGATGGAACGGTCCACGTGGGATTCAGCAGCCAGGTGAATGACTCCGTCAAACTGATGTTTCTTAAATAAGTCCATGATGAACTCACCATTGACGATGTCGCCCAACACAAAGGTATAATTGGGTTTTTTGTCGATGTCTTTCAGGTTTTCAAGGTTGCCTGCGTAGGTGAGCTTGTCCAGATTAAAGATGTGATAATCAGGGTATTTGTTTACAAACAATCGGGCTACATGTGAGCCAATGAATCCGGCAGCACCGGTAATGAGTATTTTTTTCATCGGTTGATTTTTTCAGTTTTTTATTCAGGTTTAACGGTTTTTCCGCGAAAAGCTTGTTCCCATTTCCAGGCCGAGCCCACCATTTCTTCCAGGTTGCGCTCGGCTTTCCAGCCCAGTACCTGGTTGGAGAAGTCGGGATTGGCCCAAACTTTTTCAATATCGCCTTCACGACGGGCCACAATTTTATAATTCAGTTTCAATCCGGAAGTTTTTTCAAAGGCTTTAATCACATCCAGCACCGAATAGCCAATGCCTGTTCCCAGGTTGAAAATCTCCATCTGTTTCAGCATCTTTTTGTTGACCATCCGGTCGATGGCTACTACATGGGCTTTGGCCAGATCCACCACATGGATATAATCGCGAATGGCAGTGCCGTCGTGTGTATTGTAGTCATCGCCAAACACACTCAACTGCTCGCGCAAACCAATGGCCGTTTGGGTGATAAAGGGCACCAGGTTGTTGGGCACGCCAATGGGCAATTCACCAATCAGGGCACTTTCGTGGGCACCGATGGGATTAAAATACCGCAGGGCGATGGCGTTGATGTCGGTTACTTTTACCGTGTCGGTGATAATTTCTTCCGAAATTTGTTTGGTATTTCCGTAGGGAGATTCTGCTTTTTGAATGGGGGCATCTTCGCTCACAGGCAACACTTCCGGCTGACCGTAAACCGTACAAGACGAGGAGAATACGATGTTGGGAATGTGGTTGTCGTGCATGGCTTGCAAGATGTTGACCAGCGAATCGAGGTTGTTGCGGTAGTACATCAACGGATTTTGAACCGATTCGCCCACAGCCTTGTAAGCTGCGAAGTGGATGATGCCTTTCAGGTCGTGGTGCCGTTTGAAAAAATCGGCGGTTTTTTCTCTGTCGATTAAGTCGAAAACCTCCAAAACAGGCCGGATGCCGGTAATTTTTTCGATGCTGTCAACAATTTTGGCTTCCGAGTTGGAAAGATTATCCACGATAATCACTTCATAGCCTTTATTTTGCAATTCGACAACGGTATGAGAGCCAATAAATCCCGTACCACCTGTTACCAATATTTTCATGAGTTTGAGTTTTTTACGATAACTATAAAATTCTGTGATGCATAGCTACAAGCAAAGGTAACGAATTATTGGAACCGTTGGCGGATGTCCGAAAAAAAACAGTTTGGGCATTGATTCGGGACTGTTTTTGACCAATTAACTCCACTGGTGATAAACATATTGGTTTTATGCCAGGAAGTTGATGTTGTTCAATCCGGCAAATAGGGGATTGGGCGCTTCGGGCTATTCAGTGTTTAAATATATTAGCAGCCGTATTTCTGTCAGATGTAAATATAATAATTGGTATTTGGAATACATTAACTAAAATCCTTGCTTCGGACGTGTGTCAACATTTTCTTTTTCTCTTTTTATATTAGCCCTTTTCATCCCTACACCAAACTGGTAACTAAAACGAAACATCAAAGGAATTGTGGGCAATTTCAAATTTCCGGTATATGAGCTTGAAAAATCCGGTGAACGAATATCCGACCCCTGATAAGTAAAGTTTTTTACAAAAGGGAGCGCACCTACTATTCCTACTTTAAGGTTTTTCTTAAATGTTTTGTCGAGCGATAAAAAATAAAGAGCTTCATCATACAAACTCTCCTGAATATTTTCATTTACTGTTTCGTACTGAAAAATGACAGAAAAAGCAAAATCGTTTTTAAAGGATAATATTCCTGAAATGCTGGATTCAAAAACCAGATTGTTTTTATTTTCTATTCCATTTTGTTTTGCCAGACTGTTCCCAAATGTTGATTGGTTATACAAGCGAAATGATGAGCCAATAGTGAGCATATCAATTTTTAGCGCTCCTGATAGTTGCATCCCATACTGGTGTATTGAACCGAGATTTTGAACCTGTGTTTCAAATAAATTACTCACATTTAAATGGGTCAGATTATTGATGGCATCAGTACTTGTTTCGTAAAAAAAACGTGAAGATAAAAAATTGCTCCCAAAACGGACTGTATGTTCGAGCTGCAACTTGTTTTTTATTTCGGGTTTTAAAAAAGGGTTTCCTTTGCGCATTGAATATGGGTTGTCGGCATAGGTATATTGATTAAGTAAATAAACCGATGGACGATTAACTGAACTACGAAAGGATAAATACACATCGTTATGTTCATTTACTTTGTAATGAAAGGCCGCATAGGGTAAAAACGAATTGAATGATTTATTCCGGCTTTTGTTTATTTCTGTTTTTGCATTTTCAACTCTTAACCCGATATTAATGTCAAAGTTTGGTTTTTGGTATTTTAATGCTCCGTAAAAAGCATAAAACTGTTCGTTGTATGAAAATCCATCAGACGTGCTATCGTCCATATCTTGAATTTTCACCTTTACTCCGGTATTCATTTTTAATTCTTTATCAAGGGGCGTAGAAAAATCAATTTTCATGCTGGAAGCAGTTTGATTTGGATTTTCGGTATTTGTGTGGATTAGAGCTCCATCTCCTGGATTATTGCCATAGGCAACCTGATTTTCGGAACGAATATATGCATTGCTTATATCAACAGCGATTTCACTTCCCTTGTCGTTAAACAAGTGTTTGTAATAAAGAGAATTAAAGATATTGCGATTCAAATCCGTTTCTTTTTTTTGCGCCTCCCATTGATTGTTGATATTTCCTGTTACCTTAACAAATACATCTCCATCTTGTTCGTACGAGTACTGGTTATAAAAGCCGTAATAATTAATAACATCTCTATCGGTAAGATGGTAATCAATCCCATACTGGATTTTATGAGACAGGTTTTTTTGTCTTACTTTCTGAACGGAAGATATATCAATAGTAGAAGAATTTTCAAAAACCTGGCGTTTGGTAATTTCGTCAATATTCTCGTAGTTAATTTCCCCGATGTACGAGGCATATAGGTTAACTTTACTGTGGCTGTAATTTAAGCTGAAAGTTGGAAACGAATATACTACAGATTTTGATGTAGGTATTTCAGAAAAAACATGCCCACTTACACCGGCATTTCTTTCTTTCTTTAATACTATATTTATAACTCCCGATGTATTACCATCGTAATTTAATGGAGGGGTATTTATTACTTCAACTTTGTCAATTTGAGATGGATTAAGTTGACTAATAAAACTTTTGTCGCGTTCTTTTCCATCTACAAAAAGAAGAATATTTGGATTTCCGTCTATTGAGATGTTTTGTTTTAGGTCAACCTGCACTCCGGGAATATGCCTCAGAAGGTCGGGGGAGTTGCCGGAAGCCGAAAGAATTTTACTGTTTACATAATAAATAGTTTTATCGGTTTCCGATTTACCTTTTATACGGTCGGCGGTAATTACTGCTTCTGCAATCAGAAGTGACGAATCTTCAAGAAAAAAATTGCCGGCATCAATTACTTCTGAGCTTGATATATTAAATGTTTTACTTGCTTTTTTAAAACCAATATAAGATACCTGAAGATCGTATTTTCCGTTTTGAATTTGGTCAATTGTAAACTTCCCACTGTCATCGCTAATTGTACCCCATATTTGTTGCGCTACCGTATCAGATATATCGATTAAACAAATTGTGGCAAAAGGAACAGACTCGTTGTTTTTTTCTTCAAAAACCTTTCCGGTAATTGTTGATGTATTTTGAGTAAAAAGGTTCATTGAGTTTAATTGTAGTACGAGTAACAACCCTATTGACCAGCTCTTAAAAAAGAATTTCAAATTTTTCATTGCAGTAATTATTAATGTTATTAGCGCAAAGTAATACTGGAATTCAGGCAGTTGCAAATTATTGGGACAGACGACTCTGTATTTGTACGGAAAGCAAATTTTAGTAAAAAAATGGGAGGAAAAGCAACCTTTTGTGATAAACGGATATACCTTTTTAACTCATCAATTGTTCAAATTCCGGTACATTTTGCCGCGATACTGAAATAATATCATCACAGCCCTTTAGGCTTATACGGTATCCCAGTGCGTTTCCATTTCTTGATGTAATCTTTTTCAAATTTACAATGAAGGCACGGTGTACGCGTATAAAATCGGGGTTTGCGGCAAGCTGGTTTTCAATTTCTTTGATTGAATTTCGAATGCTTACCTCTACTGATTTTTCTTGTTTAATTAAATGAAAAATCACATAATTCCCTTTTGATTCGGCATAAATAAATTCGCTGGGATAAAAGCTTAAATGCTCTTTTTTTGCCTTTGAGTCAATATTTACTAATTTCTCCGGAACTATGTTTGATTTTTCCGGCCACCTGCTCTTATAATTTTGAAAAACCTGGGGAGCGAAAGCATATCGAATATTCAGTAATGACGGTAAACTAACCGGAATTATACCGATTAGCACAGAACGGTAAAATGAATCGAAAAATGTGGAAATGTTCCATCGGGAAGTGTGTGACTCCATAACAAAACCGGCCAAGTAAACTGAAATGCCAATGCTCGTTAGTATTATTACAATGGAAAGCAACTCGCTTGCAATGGTCCAGTTACCTTTTTTTGAAAGCCAATTCGTTCGTGAAATAATAAGAGCTACACCTAATTCCGACAAAGAAATAATGACACAATAAATCAGCATCGTTAAGTTGAAATTCAGAATAGCGGTTTCGTGCACTTCAAGTGGACGGTATAAAACAACAAACGATAAAAGGAAGAAAAAGAAAATAAATGCACCCCAAAATGGTTTATGAATTAAAAAAGTTTGAGGGAATGGCTTGTATAATGCATGTTTTATTTGGCTTTTTATCGCTTCCATATTAAGGTTCATTTTGTATTGTAATCGGATGCCTTTTCGATCAACTTTCAATTACAAAAATAGCCGTTTTTCATTGCCAACAATCACAACTAATCTCATTTAAATTTATCCTTATGATTTGGGAGTGTTATGGCTTCTACCCTCACTTCAGTATTTTAGGTTGTGTCAATGTCACTGGAATATCCTTGAGCCGCTTCCCGAACTGTATTCGATAGTCTCCCATCAGACATATCTTCTAATTCACACTGAAATTCAAGCTCATCCTTCGAAAAGTTGGTATAAACAGCAATAAATTAACTGACTGCTTTGCTCCAATTGGGGTAAATAAGGGATTGGGTAATGCGTGTGGCTTGAAGTTTTATTTATTGGCATTGTGCTTTATTTAATCTTTATTTTCTTTTCGGTAGTTCCATCATCATAGATTTCTATATATGGTTGGTTTTTAACTGGTTTTGATATTTCTTTTCCTGATAAATCATATATCTTAGCCAGTTTTCTGTTGAGATTTGGCATTGCAATTTCTGTTGTGAATGTAATTATTCCGTTTTCATCTGTTTTAATGATGTAAACATCACTATACGTTTCTGAAGAATTTGTTTCCCCAACTACAATGTATCCTCCATCAACAGTTTGTTGGAGTGAATGGCCTATATCCCAGCTACCATGCCCAAAAGATTTTGTCCAGATTGTATCTCCCGAACTATTTGTCTTTATAAGATAAACATCATGATTCCCAGAGTCAGTTAATTCAGTTGTTCCAGCAATGACATAGCCACCATCTAGACTTTGCTGAACTGACAAACCATAATCTTCATATTCACCACCATAAGTTTTGGTCCACAATGTTTCACCATTTGGGTTTGTTTTAATCAAGAAGACATTAAAATCGTTATAATTTACTAATCCGCCTGAATAACCGGTAACAATATAACCACCATCTGTAGTTTGCTGAACATAGCACCCAATATTCCATTCATCATTATCAAAAGTCTTTGTCCATAAAGTATCACCATAACTATCAGTTTTAATTAAGTAAACATCTCTATTTCCATTTCCATACGAGCTAGTATGACCAGTTATAATATACCCGCCATCAATTGTTTGTTTACAACAACTTCCCGCATCAATGTTACTTCCCCCAATCGTTTTTGTCCATATTGTATCTCCAATATCATTGGTTTTGATTAGGTAAACATCATCTGAAGCACTACCCGCGATAGCTGTAGCCCCTGTAATAATGTACCCACCATCAGTTGTCTGCTGAACTGATGATCCATAATCATTTCCACCTCTGCCATATGTTCTTGACCATATTGTATCACCATTATTATCTGTTTTGACCAGGTAAACATCAGAATAATTATAACTCATACCATGAATACTTCCAGTAATAATATAACCGCCATCAGAGGTTTGTTTAACTGATGCACCCCATTCATCAGAACCATTATCAAAAGTTTTTGTCCATATCGTGTCACCAGCATTATTAATTTTAATCAAGTATAAATCCTTATCATAACTGTCCGGTGGACCAGTATAACCGGTAATAATATATCCGCCATCTGTAGTTTGTTGGATAGAAATTCCGGCATCTCTGCCATTACTACCAATAATTCTTTCCCATCCTTGGCTGAAAAGGATTGTTGGGATAAAGAATGAAATTAAGATTAATCCTTTCATAATGCTTTTGTTTTATTGTTGTTTTAAGTTCAGTATTCAGACGTTAGAGTGTTTTGTATGGTTGTTTGCATAATGCACAATGGACAAGTATATGCAAATGTGGGCGATTGCGGGCTTCAACTTATCAAACCGTGATAATTTAAAGCAGGTTACAACCCTTGAATAACTTACTGAACCGGAATTATTTTATACCGTAAATTGTTCCGTCGTGCATTATTTCAATCGTTTTATTTTTGTTGATTTAAATTCATAATTTCCAATCTTACGCTTTGTCAATTGGTATTTATCCTTATCCAAATACTGTTCAACAAACGGCAAATCAGGGGCGTAATGAAAACTTCCTCTAATTTTCAATGAATTCAAAATGTCCATAAATTTTTTTGCATAGTCAATAAAATTACCATCATTCCGAAAATGATGATGCTGAAAATGATTTGAAAATCCAAGATTACTGATTATCGTACCCCATTTATCCTTTTCAAAATTATAATCAAACCAATCCGAATTACTGAGGGCTGAGTTATCATATGCAAATCTATCAAATCCATAGGCTTCAATTAAGTTTTGACGTAAAAACATTACCAAGTTACCTTGTTTTCCACATCCAATATCCAAAACAGGTTCGATTAATTGGTTTATGTCAATTTGTAGAATCTCTATCTGCAAATCAGAAGTATATTCTGAACATGCAACCGGTTCTAACACCTCACCTTTAGAAGTATAAAACTTTTCTGCAAATGAATTTGTCTCCTGCAACCATTTTATTAAATTATCATAATGCTTTTCAGCTATTAACTCAATCGAGGATTTGCGATTCTTTATGTTAGTAAATAAATCAACGTACAAACCCCTTAAAATCAAGTAAGCTTGTTTATCAAACGTGTAATATTGATTAATCTTACAAAACTCTTGAACAGCTCTATTAGTTAAATAGTCAATCATTGAATTTTCAGAGCCTGAATCAATTAAATCAATTTTTTCAATTGCATTCATAGTTTCGGGACTAAATCTTAATGAATTAAGAATTCCATTATAAAAAAGGTTTTTCCCGTGATTAAATTCAAATTGCTTATCTATATTATCCTGATATATTTTCATCTCGGCCTGTTTTTTAGGGCTTAGGTGAGTCATAAATGCTATGATGCCAACATTAGGTATTTATTAACTTCACGAAACTTTCCGGTGTTAATACGCCTATTTCACTTTTCTTGTAATCTTTCACATTTCGGGTAATAATCACTTCTATTTTTCCATGATTTATTGCAGAGAAGTTTTGCAAAGCATCTTCAAAGTCTTTAAATTCTGAATTTAATGCTTTTTCAATTACTTGTCTGTCCATTTGTAATACATGGGTTATTGTCAACAATTGCTTTAATTTCTCAACGACTTTCTCATGCCTTGCAGTCCTTCGTAATAAATAGTAAGTGTTGCTAATGATAACCGGTGTAATAAATCCCTTTAATTGTCCTAATTCACATAAGTTGAGTATAATTGTTGAATTATCTGAATGAGGTTTTCTGTCGAAGAAAAAATCAAGGATTACGTCTGTGTCGATCAATATATTTTTCATGACATATATTTTTCAGACAGTCCTTTTGATAATTCCTTTTTATAATCAAAAGATTCAGGAGCTTTAAAACTTCCGCGTAATGACTTTATCAAAGGTGAAATTTCATCAGCAGTCCTCTGTTCTGTTGTTATGACTTTCAGATAGCTTTCAATGATATCCGACAAACTGCGCCCTTTTCCTTTGGCATATATTTTTGCTCTTTCGATAATTGACTGCTCAATTGTCAATGTTAATTTTGTATTCATGATTCACCGTTTAAGGATATACGTGCAAAGATAATACTATTAACACGTCCGTGCAAATTAATTTAGATTCACACGTGATCATATTGGATAAACCGGCCAAAGTGTGCCATTTGGATGCTCCACAATGGCTGCAGGTGGCGATAGGAAACACCCCGCCTACTACCACATGCTACCTAAACGAGACCGGCCAAAATTGTTCAATCCCCATATACAGAGGATTGATTTTTAGCGGATTAGTCCAACAGGCTTTAAAACTCAATTGAGCAGGTGCTTTCACTAAATTCCGGAGTTGATTTACAGGTTGTGGGTGATGTTTTTGTCACGGGGTGTTTTTGGGCTTAGGTGAGTTTTAAAACTTATTATGTTGGCAAACGTAATTTTTTGTCATTATTCAATTAATAATTTTTTGGTTAAAAATCCATTTTGACATTCAATTCTTAAGAAGTACAAACCTGGGGAAATTTCTGAGATGTCCAACTTCGTTTTTTTTAAATTGAACTGTTTAATTAATTGTCCGTTTAAATTTGTTAATGTAATTGATTCGATTTCAATATTGTCTATGTTTTCAAGAATTATAAGACTTTTTGTTGGATTTGGATAAACCTGAATCATTGGCTCATCATTTTCACTAACTTCTGTGATTAGATAACAAGATTCATAATTTGGATTCATGAATATTAACTCTCCGTTTTCAGACATGCATAAAAACCATGTCCAACCTCCAACAAAAAGAACTGACCCGCCAAAACAAATTCCTTTGCTGCTACCTATACCATCAATCCATGTCTCATGATAATAATCAGGCATCTCAATCGATGATAGATAATATTTTATTCTTTCATCTTGTCCAACTGTTTCAAAACCGGTTGAATCAATAATCAAGTATGTTAATCCTGAGTAATCAAGAATACTATCTCCAACATTTAAAGAGAAGTCATACATAAGAATCTCGTTATCTTGTGAGATATCTTTAAGCCAAACTTTTTTTTCATTCTCTCTCATAAAACAATCCAAAGTCCAGTTTTGTGGGTTTTCTTCGTTTGACCTATATAGTTTCTTATATGTCTTAGATTCAATAATTGTGTCTCCAAAAAATTCATAAGTCAATGTTGAGAAGGTTGTGTCACCTGGATATGATCCAGTACGAATGACAGATATTACATTCCATGTCTTGTTTTCTTCAATTAAAGAAAAGCTGTCTTGACCATATGAATTTAAAGTCAAAATGGTGAACAATAAAATAAAAAATAGATTTTTCATAGTTTGCAGGTTTATATTTATTTACTTGAGTTTTGTCTGGATTATGTTTGCTAACTACGTGCAAAACCCCACCCCTACCCCATTTATCTCCCCTTTGACTACATTTGCCATATAGCCCAATGCCTTGAAAATCAAATGGCATAAAAAATGATGAATGTGGGTGCTGTTCATGTTGTTGTATTTAGCAGTTGTCAAATATACTTATTTTCTTTTCAGGATGCATCACTTGCCATTAAATATTTATCAAGTCCCCGGACTCGTAATTTGTGATAGGTTCAGGCTGCTCACGTGGGTGTATATTTCGGTGGTTTCTCTGCTTTTTCCCTTAAACGAGTTGAATCCTCTCCCAAAAGTGTAGAAACAAATTTTTTACACGGAGTTCCTCAGAGTTGACCACTGAGTTCATCAGAGTTTTTACTGAGGTTATACAAAGCCCTACTTATCAACAACATGTATCTTTTGTGCCAGGTGGTTATACCAACTATAATTTGAAGGTATCACTACGCTGTTGATGTATAATGCCGATATAGAATTGAAAAGGTTTCAGGAGCGAAGCGAACTTAAAGCTCATTTCAATTTATAATCGGTATTAATTTGTGGTCGAAGGGTTTTCAAAAACTTTTTAATGAATGAACGACTTTTCGGGGTGGACTCATTTTTATATCTCTTGCAAAAAGCACTAGAGAAGAGGCTTGAGTCCGCCTCAGACGGATGAAAATCAAGTCTAACGAAGTATTTGGCGTTTTCTTGCAGAGACTATTAAATGGACGGTCATAGGCTTCTGCGATTGGGGATATTTTTAAATTCAAATCATTCAGCTTACTTTTTTTAACTTTGCGGCCAATTTTCAACGAATGAAGTCAGCCAACCTTAATGCTCAGTTTGTTCAGCATCCCGCAGTAAAACAGCTTCGTGGTTTGCTGGAAAATAAACAGTTGCACCTTCAGCTTTCCGGAATTAGCGGTTCGGGAATAACGATGGTGCTCACCGGAATTTTTGAACATGCCGGCAAGCAACAGCATGTGTTGGTGGTTCCCGACAAGGAACAGGCTGCTTATTTGTACAACGACATCGAACGGCTGTTGGGCGAAAGCGAAACCGATTTCAACCAAAAAAGGGTGTTGTTTTATCCCACTTCCTACAAACGCCCCTACGAACCCGAAAATACCGATGCTTCCTATCAGTTGTCGCGAACTGAAGTGCTGAAGCGTTTCATGAACGACGACCGCAAAACCATCGTGGTGACCTACCCGGAAGCCCTGTCGGAAAAGGTGATCACCAAACGCTACCTGAGCAAAAACCTGATGAAACTCAAGGTGGGAGAGGTGGTTTCGCTGGATTTTGTGGTGGATTTGCTCAGCGAATTTGAATTTGATCCGGTGGATTTTGTGGCCGAACCCGGTCAATTTGCCATCCGTGGTGGTATCGTGGATGTGTTTTCGTTTTCCAACGACCACCCTTACCGCATTGAGTTTTTTGGCGATGAAATTGAGTCCATCCGCAGTTTCGATCCGGCTTCCCAACGTTCCATTCAAATCATGCAACGCATCTCGCTTCTGCCCAATGTGCAGGACCGCATGATTAAGGAGGAAAGGGTTGATTTCCTGGACTATGTACCCGCTCATACCCTGTTCTGGTTCGACAATATCGAACTCACCCACCAACGGATGAAGGACGAATTCGACAAGGCCATTTTGTCGTTCGAGCGACTGGAAGACAAGGATAACAGACCCAACCCGCATCAGTTGTTTACCGACGGACACGACTTTTTACAACGCATTGCACAGACGAGCACCCTGCAATATGGCAGCAGCCGGGCTTTTCCCAATTCAGAGCCGGTTGCCTTCCGGCAAAAGCCGCAACCTTCGTTTAATAAAAACTTCAACCTGCTCATCGAAAACATCAGGCAACGACATGAGGAAGGTCTCCAATGCTTGATTTTTTCAGAAAACCCCAAACAAACTGAACGACTGTATAGCATCTTTGAGGATTTGCAATCGGAGCAGCCCGAAGACAACAGGGTTCGGTTTACGGCCATCAACCACAGTTTGAGTCAGGGGTTTGTGGACGAAGACCTGAAATTGTTGTGCTATACCGACCACCAACTTTTCGACAGGTATCATCGTTTTAAATTACGCGAAGGATTTGGCCGCAAGGAAGCCATCTCGCTCAAAGAACTTTACGACCTCACCCCGGGCGATTTTGTTACCCATATCGACCATGGCGTGGGACGTTTCGATGGCCTGCAAATCATCGACAACAACGGCAAAAAGCAGGAAGCCATCCGTTTGATGTACAAGAACAACGACTTGCTTTATGTGAGCATTCATTCGCTGCACCGAATTTCGAAATACATTGGAAAAGATGGCACGCCTCCCACCCTAAATAAATTGGGCTCGGCCACCTGGACCAACCTCAAAAACAAAACCAAGAAAAAGGTCAAGGACATTGCCCGCGACCTGATCAAGCTCTACGCCCAGCGCAAGGCTGCCGAAGGGTTTTCGTTTATGCCCGACACCTATCTGCAAAACGAGCTGGAAGCCTCCTTTATATATGAGGACACCCCCGATCAGTTGAAAGCTACCATCGACTTCAAAAAAGACATGGAAGCCTCCTACCCCATGGACCGGCTGGTTTGCGGTGACGTGGGATTTGGCAAGACCGAAATTGCCATACGTGCTGCTTTTAAGGCAGTTAACGATAGTAAACAGGTGGCCGTGTTGGTTCCGACCACCATTTTGGCCTTGCAACACTACAAAACCTTCAGCGACCGACTGAGTGAATTTCCCGTTAAGGTGGACTATATCAACCGGTTTAAGTCGGCCAAACAGCAAAAGGAAACCCTCGAAAAACTCAAAGAAGGAAAAATCGATATCCTGATAGGCACCCACAGGCTGCTGAGTAAGGACATCGACTTCAAGAACCTCGGTCTGTTTATCGTGGATGAAGAACAAAAATTTGGGGTGGCTGCCAAGGAAAAACTGCGTCAGAAAAGTGCCAACGTGGACACCCTCACCCTGACCGCAACGCCCATTCCACGCACCCTGCAATTCTCATTAATGGGTGCCCGCGACCTGAGCATCATCAACACCCCGCCACCCAACCGACATCCGGTGCATACCGAAATCAGGTCCTTTGGCGAAGAAGTGATCACCGAGGCCATCAATTACGAGGTGTCGCGGGGCGGACAGGTATTTTTTGTGCACAACCGCGTGAACAACATCATGGATGTGTACGACATGCTTCACAAATTTATACCCGGCGTGCGCATTGCCGTGGCCCATGGTCAAATGGACGGAGCCAAACTGGAGCGCATCATGATCGACTTTATCGATGGGGAGTACGATGTGCTGCTGTCCACCACCATCATCGAATCGGGGCTCGACATCAGCAACGCCAACACCATCATCATCAATGATGCCCAAAACTATGGTCTCAGCGATTTGCACCAGTTGCGGGGCAGGGTGGGGCGAAGCAACAAGAAGGCTTTTTGCTATTTATTGGCACCGCCGTTGGCCTCACTTACTTCGGAAGCAAGCAAGCGACTGAAAGCGCTG
Source organism: Bacteroidales bacterium (assembly GCA_963676875.1). GTDB lineage: Bacteria > Bacteroidota > Bacteroidia > Bacteroidales > F082 > UBA6244. The sequence goes on along the minus strand of OY781436.1, from coordinate 2,956,841 downwards.
GAAGAACATGCTGACCTGGGAAGCGGATTCAGCATTGCCATGCGCGATTTGGACATCCGTGGAGCCGGAAACTTGCTGGGAGGCGAGCAAAGCGGTTTTATTTCGGATATTGGTTATGAGATGTACCAGAAAATTCTGGACGAAGCCATTCAGGAACTCAAGGAAGCCGAGTTTGGCGACTTGTATAAAGAAGAAAACCAGTCGAAATATCTGGTACATGAATGTCAGATGGAAACCGATTTGGAAATTCTGATTCCCGACACCTATATCACCAACATCACCGAAAGGTTGAGTATCTACAAAGACCTCGACAACCTGGAAACGGAGGCCGATTTGGAAAAATTCAGTCTTGGACTCGAAGACCGCTTTGGCCCCATGCCCCAACAGGTTCACGACCTCATCGACTCGCTCAGGCTGAGGTGGTTGGCCAAGAAGGTGGGCTTTGTTAAGCTCTACCTCAAGCACAACCGCATGTCGGGCTATTTTACCGGCACCATGGATTCGCCCTATTTTCAGTCGGAAGCATTTGGAAACGTGCTGGCCTTTATTAAGGAACACCCCAAAGCTTGTGTGATGAAACAGGTAAAAGACAGTTTGACCCTACGTTTCGAGCATGTGAACAACGTAAAAAAAGCCCTTTCCATCCTGAAAAAGCTCTCCGGAGCAGATTTTTTGGAAAAAAACACACCCTAATCGCCAAAAACACTACTTTTATTCGACGAAAGTCACAAATAATGCCCATTGAAGCCAAATAAACATGAATAAATTGTTAAGTGTGACTTTGGGTTAACATTTGTTGTTATTTTTGTAACAAAATATATAGTTCATTTTTAAAATATAAAAAGCATGAAAAAACTATTACTCTTATTCGTTGCAGCCTTTTTCGCAACATTTAGCTATGCTCAGGAATGTTCTGAGCTCTTCATTTCTGAATACGTAGAAGGTTCCGGCAATAACAAGGCCATTGAAATCTATAATCCAACACCAAACGCCATTGATCTGAGCGCTTATCAATTGGTTCGTTATTCCAATGGTGGTTTTGAACCCAATGCAGTTGGTTTGACAGGTACCATCGAATCCAAAGGTACTTTTGTGGTTGTTCTCGACAAACGCGACCCCAATGGTACAGGTCAGGAAGTACCTGTTGACAGTGCTTTACAGGAAAAAGCAGATATCTTTTTATGTCCCGTTTATGAAGTAAATAAAATGATGTATTTCAACGGAAATGATGCTGTAACCCTGGAAAAAACAAATGGGCAAGTAATTGACATATTTGCAAAAATTGGGCCCCCAATGACCAGTGCTGACAACGGATGGGGAAATATCAACGATACAACCATTACCTACAATAGTGGTGGTGTTCCCACATCCTACACCATTTCCGACTACAATGTAGGACCCTTGTTTTGGTTGGCCTGGACCAAAGACCACACCCTGATTCGCAAAACAAATGTTACTCACGGTGTTACAGAAAACCCCGATCCATATTTTATCGTGGATGTTCAATGGGATTCGATTCCTGAAAACACTTTTGATTCATTGGGTGCACATTATTGCGATTGTACAGGTTTGGGCATTTCTGATAGTCAACCCTTGGTTAATTTGGATGTGTATCCTAACCCGGTAAACAACAATAACTTTACCATTGAGTCGAGCGAAGCCATTAAATCAGTGGACATGTTTGACCTGACCGGAAGGGTGGTTGAAAGAATTGAATTGGGAGAGAATATTTTTACCGGAAATTTTGATATTAAAGATAGCTTTAAGGGCGTATTGTTTATCACCGTTAATTTTTCTAACGGAAAATCTCAAACCAGAAAGCTTCTTGTCAATTAGCATAACATTGAAAAATGTCGCTCACAAAGGCTTTAAGTATAGCTACTTAAAGCCTTTTGCGGCTTTATCAAATAACATAAAATCATCTCAAATTCGAAGTAATAATGAAAAAATTTATCCTTTCGTTTGGTTTATTGCTTTGCGCTTACTTTGCGTTTTCCCAAGCAAAAATCGTTAGTGGTGTAGTTACAGATATCAATATTGGGGAGCCCCTCATTGGCGTAAACGTTATGTATGATACCGGAAAAGGAACGGTAACAGATATAAATGGAGAATTCTCCTTAGAATTAAAACCGGGCAGCTATACTTTGACTGTATCCTATGTTGGTTTTATAAGTCAGGAAAAGAAAATTTCCGTAAGCGACAAGGATATTTTTCTAACTTTTGAGCTTAGTACCGTTACATTAACAGAAGTTGAGGTGGTTGGTGATATTGCACGAACGAGAGAAACCCCTGTTGCTTTCTCAAACATCAGCCCTGCACAAGTTGAGGAACAACTTGCGGGGCAAGATATTCCGCTCATTCTCAATGCCACACCGGGCGTTTATGCCACCGCTTCCGGAGGTGGTGACGGGGATGCCCGAATCAATATTCGCGGGTTTAATCAGCGCAATGTTGCCGTGATGCTCGATGGAATTCCTGTGAATGACATGGAAAATGGCTGGGTATATTGGTCCAACTGGTTTGGATTGGATGCCGTTATGCGCAGCACACAGGTACAAAGAGGGCTTGGTATGTCGAAATTGGCCATTCCATCAATTGGTGGAACGATCAACATTACCACCAAAGGAATTGATGCCAAAAAAGGTATTAATATAAAGCAAGAATTCGGAGCCGATGGTTATAGCAGGACATCCTTGGGTATGACCTCCGGACGTATGAAGAATGGCTGGGGAGTTACCTTTGCCGGATCATATAAACAGGGCGATGGTTGGGTGGATCAAACCTATACCAAAGGGTGGTTCTATTTTTTGCGCGTGGACAAAGAAATTGGGAAACATGTTTTAAGTTTAACGGCCATGGGAGCCCCTCAGGAGCACGGACAAAGAAGCTATAAAAAAAGAGTGTCTGCCTATGATACCGAATATGCCGAGGAAATTGGCATGAATGCCGGCTATATTGACTCGCTAAAAGCAAACGGAATACCAGTAAATATGGGTCTTCGCTATAATCCAAACTGGGGTTATTTAAGTCGTGCATATATCACAGAAACCGACACCATATATCCTGATGCCAAGCCTGTTAGCACGGCCAACAATTATTACCATAAACCACAGTTCAGTTTACGTGATTTCTGGAGTGTAAACGACAAATTATACATTTCCAATGTATTGTATTTATCCATTGGTACAGGGGGCGGCGGTTCTTTTTCGCCAACACCATCTACGGATACTACCACAAATCAGCAGAATTTGCAAAAACCCTACAACTCAAATATGAATATTCCCAATGGGTTTAATACGAAGAAATTATCCACCGGAATTTTGCGAAATGCTGTAAACAATCACTTTTGGTTGGGATTGTTGTCCACATTTGACTATAAATTAAGCGAAACTTTCTCCCTGTCGGGAGGTATTGATTTAAGAACCTACAAGGGCGAACATTACCGTGAAGTAAAAGATTTGTTTGGAGGCAATTACTTTTTGGATTCAGGCAATCAAAATGAAGATAATGATACAACCAGAAAATACAATGGTGATAAAATCGGTTACTACAACGATGCTCTGGTTAGATGGGGTGGACTATTTGCTCAACTTAAATATCAGGCCGGTAATATTACGGCTTTCGTCAATCTGACAGGATCTTATTCGGGGTACAAACGAATTGATTACTTCATTCCCAAAACACTTGATGTGGGCGACACAACTTTTCTTATCGCATATGACACTCCTCCCATTGAATACAATGGAGTTACTTACGACCGAAATTCTCCCGGATTAAAAACAAACGAATCGGATTGGAAATACTTGCCCGGATTTACAGTAAAGGGTGGAGTCAATTACAATTTGAATGAAAAAATGAATGTTTTTCTTAACTTGGGTTATCTATCTAAAGCACAAAGATTTAACAACGTATTCGACTACGAAAACAAACTGTTTCTGGAGATTAAAAACGAGCGAGTAAAAGCGATTGAATTGGGCTACAGTTACGAAGTTTCCAGGTTAGCGGTAAACCTTAATGCTTACTACACCATTTGGGAAAATAAACCCACCGACCGAAATACTACGTTTCCTGATCCTGACGATCCCACCAATAGACTCACCGCCAACATCAATAATATGAATGCATTACACAAGGGTGTTGAGTTAGAATTGGGCTTTTTAATTACCGACAACCTGGAGTTTCAAAGTATATTATCTTTAGGCGACTGGAAATGGACTTCCAAAGATACTGCCTTGATATATAACGACAACAACATTCTTGTTGGAAAAAAACCATTTGATGCAAGGGGCCTGTATGTTGGCGACGCTGCCCAATTCCAAAATAGAGAAAGTCTTAGATGGGAAGTCATGAAAGGCCTGTATGTTTCAGGCGATTTTACCTGGTTTGGAAAGCATTATTCTGAATTTAACCCCATTGATTACGATCCGGAACTTAATCCCTGGGCTTTTGATGACAACGGTGACCCCAGACAATCCTGGAAGATTCCCAACTATTACATGGTGGACTTTCACGCAGGTTATTCTTGGAAATTTCAAAAATTGGGGTTTCAATTAAGGGGTAGTGTCCTCAATGCGCTTGACGGAAAATATATTACCGATGGCCAAAACAACGACACCTATCTCGGAATGGCAAGTAGCAATTTTGACGTAAATTCCGCAAGTGTATTTATGGGTATGGGTCGTAGATTTGTAGTCTCATTAAGAATTAATTTATAACAGTTTAGCATGATTTTTGCTAACATTTAAATTCATAAATATTTACATGCTATTTTTTTAAGCAAAAGCATTATAACAACTCTCATAAAATGAAAAAAATCATCATTATTACTCTTTTACTCACTGGCTATTTCACTATGAGCCAAGCCCAAAACACCATCCTCGAAGCCCGACAAATGGGTGAAGGAGCCGTGGTTACCGTTAAAGGAATTGCCACCAATGGCGCCGAACTGGGCATTATCCGCTATTTGCAGGACGAAACTGCCGGCATAGCTGCCTATGGCTCTGCCGTAAGCGTTGCCAACCGCGGCGACTCGATTTCTGTAACGGGTACACTGAAAATTTATAATCAATTACTCGAAATTGATCCCATTACCAATGTTACCGTATTATCAACGGGCAATCCCGTTCCTGATCCTGTGGTGCTTACCCCCAACCAAATCAACGAAAACTACGAAGCACAATTGGTTCAGGTACACAATGTGATGTTCAACGATGCCGGACAAAATTTTGCCGGAAACAAAAAATACACCTTTACCGCTGATGGTCAGGTGGGGTATATTTACATAAAAAACGGTCAGGATTTTGTGGGAACTATTATTCCAAGTGCACCTGTTACATTAACCGCTCTTTGCTCGCAATTTGATTACAGCAATCCCAACGACGGTTATCAGTTGCTGCCCCGCGATTTGGATGACATCTATATCCCAAGTTCCATTTACTTTGTGGACGCATTGGTGAATACCGAATTTAACGCATCTGATTTGTTCTTTTCATGGAATACCAACATTGAAGGTACCACTGAAATGTTCTATGGTCCAACAGAAGATCTGTTTATGAGCAATAATGTGTCCTCCACGGGTGGTTCAACTGCTCACACAATCGATTTGTCAGGTTTGGAAGCGGGAAGCATTACATGGGTGCAAGCATTTTCTGTTAGCGGAAGCGACACCGCCAAATCTGCAGTAGTGCCTTTTGCAACCATATCCAATTCCACAGGCGAAATGAAAGCCTATTTTAACACGCCTGTTGACAACTCATATTCAACCGGAGAAAATGCCATTTACCTCCATAACCTTATCGACGATACCATTATCAATTACATCAATCGGGCAAAATACACCATCGATTTTACCATGTACAACTTTAACAACTCAGGCTTGAGTGATATTAGCACCGCTTTGATTGCCGCCGCTAACCGTGGTGTTCGTGTAAGGGTAATTGGATGTGGCACAACCGCCAACCTGGGTATCGACGAATTGGAAGGCACTGCAGTTCATGTGCTGATTGGCCCCAACAGCTCACAACGTCCCGGCATCATGCACAACAAATTCATCATCTTTGATGCAGACTCTGATGACCCCAACGACCCTTTGGTTTGGACCGGTTCCACCAACTTTACCGAAGACCAAATCGATCTGGACGCCAACAACGTGATTATTATTCAGGATCAAAGTCTGGCCCGCACTTACCAAATTGAATTTGAAGAAATGTGGGGATCAAAAGGCGACGAGCCCAATGCAGCCCTGGCGCGCTTTGGCTCACAAAAAAGAAACAATACCCCCCACGAATTTAAAATTGCCGGCAAACGCGTGGAATGTTATTTTAGTCCGTCAGACGGCGTGAATGCCAAAATCGTGGAAACCATCAATACTGCAGATCATGATTTAAGCATCGCCACCATGCTGATTACCCGTATTGAAATGGCAGATGCCATCGTTGGTAGAAAATCAGCAGGAGTGGCTGTTAATGTAATTACCAACGCGGAAGGGAATAACAATACCACCGTAAACAGCATGTTAGCCGAATCTTTAAACACACATGTTACCTATGACGATGTTTCTGCAGGCATTCTTCACCATAAATACATGATTGTGGATCAAGGTGCAGCAGCATCAGACCCCATGATTTTTACCGGATCACACAACTGGAGCGCTGCCGCCGACAATGAAAACGACGAAAACACCGTCATTGTTCATGATGGAACGCTGGCCAACGTTTATTATCAACAATTTGTTCCGCGGTTTACCGAAAACTATGGTGTGCTGTTTGAGCTTACTGAACCTCCAACAGCCGTGGACGATCAAGCCGAAACGGTGATCAATCAAAGCGTTGTTGTACCCATTTTGGAAAACGATTTATTGTTGGCTCCTGTATCCATTACTGTTGAAACCCAATCAACACAAGGGGTTTCAAGTACTTCCTTTTCAAATCCCAATGTAATTATATATGCTCCCAATCAAGGGTTTTATGGAACAGATTCCATGGAATATAAAATTACCTATCAAGCCGAACCAACCCTTTTCGCCACAGCAAAAATCTACTTCACCGTTATCGACAACAGTGGATTGGATGAGCTTTTCGCCAACGGAACGGTGATGGTTTACCCCAATCCTGCCCAAAACAATATCAACCTCAGCTTCAACCTGAAGGAAGAAACAAAAATCGACCTGACTTTGAGCGATATCTCAGGAAAACAATTGATTTCGAGAAGTTACGAAGCTTCGGTGGGCAACAACCAACTGACCTTCGATGTGAGTAATTTTGCCAAAGGAATTTATGTATTCCATATCAATACAGAAAAAGGCGCACTCAACTATAAAGTGGTGATTAAATAGTCTTTATTCATATTTTAAAAGCGGGGTGGTTTCAAAACCATCCCGCTTTTTTTTGTGGGGGAAATCAGGGAAAGAATTTTCGATGTCGCTTGAGGTGGAAGATGACTATAAATGTATATCATTCAGCGAAGTTGCAAACTTCGCTGAGCAACAAGAAAAGTGGTAGCATGATAGATAAAATTTGCTTGATCTGACAACCCACCTCCCTGCTCCTCCCCAAAGGAGAGGAGTGTTAAATACTTATATATTAATATTTTAAGCTGAATAACACAACAATCGAACGCCTTGCCCCTTGGGGGAAAGATAAGGGATAGGGGTTCTGGTGAGCAGAATGAGTATAACTGTTTATATTTCAGCGAAGTTGCAAACTTCGCTGAGCGCAAGAAAAGTGGTAGCATGATAGATAAAAATTGCTTGATCTGACACCCCACCTCCCTGCTCCTCCCCAAAGGAGAGAAGTGTTAAATACCTCTATATTAATATGTTAAGCCGTATAACACAACAATCGAACGCCTTGCCCCTTGGGGGAAAGGTAAGGGATAGGGGTTCTGGTGGGCAGAATGAGTATAACTGTTTACATTTCAGTGAAGTTGCAAACTTCGCTGAGCGCAAGAAAAGTGGTAGCATGATAGATAAAAATTGCTTGTTCTGACACCCCACCTCCCTGCTCCTCCCCAAAGGAGAGGAGTGTTAAATACTTCTATATTAATACTTTAGCCGTATAATACAACAATCGAACGCCTTGCCTCTTGGGGAAAGGTAAGGGATTGGGGTTCTGGTGGGCAGAATGACATAACTGTTTATATTTCAGCGAATTTGCAAACTTCGCTGAGCGCAAGAAAAGTGGTAGCATGATAGATATAAATTGCTTGATCTGACACCCCACCTCCCTGCTCCTCCCCAAAGGAGAAGAGTGTTAAATACTTCTATATTAATATTTTAAGCCGTATAATACAACAATCGAACGCCCTGCCCCTTGGGGGAAAGGTAAGGGATTGGGGTTCTGGTGGGCAGAATGACATAACTGTTTATATTTCATTGAAGTTGCAAACTTCGCTGAGCGACAAGAAAAGTGGTAGCATGATAGATAAAAATTGCTTGATCTGACACCCCACCTCCCTGCTCCTCCCCAAAGGAGAGGAGTGTTAAATACTTCTATATTAATATTTTAAGCCGGATAATACAACAATCGACCGCCTTTCCCCTTGGGGGAAAGGTAAGGGATTGGGGTTCTGGTAAACAGAATGACATAACTGTTTATATTTCAGCGAAGTTGCAAACTTCGCTGAGCCAAAGCTAAGCGACAAGAGAGCATCAAATAATACCGATTATGAATTGAAATGAGCTTTAAGTTCGCTTCGCTCCTGAAACCTCTTCAATTCTATATCGGCATTATACATAAACAGCGTGGTGCTAACTTCAATTTATAGTTGGAATAACTTTATTTCTTATGCTCAATCACCCACTCCCGCGCATTTACAAACGCTTCAATCCATGGACTTACCTCGTCATTTTTGCGATTTTCGGGATAGAGTGGCCATTGCCAAGGCAAAAAGGCGCGTTCGAGGTGGGGCATCATGGCCAAATGGCGACCATTGTTGGAGCAAATAGCTGCAGCCGACCAGTCGGAACCATTGGGATTGCCGGGATACAAGTCGTAGCTGTATTTCATCACCAACTCATACTTATCGCTGTAGTAGGGAAAACTGAATTTACCTTCACCGTGGGCTACCCATGCACCCAAACGGGTTCCTGCCAAGGAATGCAACATCACTGATTTGTTTTCAGGAATGTCAAGATTCACAAATCCTGATTCAAATTTGCCTGATTCGTTGTGAAGCATTTTTACGCTTTCAGGATGCTTGGGATAGATCAGGTTGAGTTCGGTCATCAATTGGCAGCCATTGCAAACACCCAAACTCAGGGTATCTTTACGTGCATAGAAGTTTTCAAGTGCCCGGGCTGCTTTTTCGTTGTACAAAAATGCACCGGCCCAGCCTTTTGCCGACCCCAGCACGTCGGAGTTGGAAAAACCACCCACAAACACGATGAAATTCACGTCACTCAGGTCTTCGCGTCCGGAAATCAGGTCGGTCATGTGCACGTCTTTTACGTCAAACCCTGCGAGGTACATGGCATAGGCCATTTCTCTGTCGCCATTCACGCCTTTTTCGCGAATGATGGCTGCTTTAACGCCTGAAGGTGTTCTGCGGTTGATATCGATGCCCAAATCTTTGGCTTTTCCGCTGAATGATTTGTGGAAACTAAAGCTTAAATCCTGGTATTTGTAATTGCGGTAACGGCAATGGGCATGTCCGTAACCACTCTGTTTTTGGTCAAGATAATAGGAGGTTTCGTACCACACATCACGCATTCTGTCGATGTCGAGCCGAACCACTTCGGTAGCTGATTGGGTAATGGTAAGGGTGCGCTTTTCGCAGGTGTTACCCAATTGAACGTACTGAATATTTTCGTTTTCAAACAATTCAGCAGCTCTTTTCGCGTCGCTCACCTGAATCACCACTCCGGGTTTTTCGCTGAACAGCACACGCATGACATCCTTTTCTTTGCATCCGGCCAGATCGATTTTCATGCCATGATCACAGTTGGCAAAATTCATCTCCAACAGGGTGGTTATCAATCCTCCCGCGCTCACATCGTGTCCGGCTTTTATCACGCCCTCCGCAATTAAGGTTTGAATGGCATTGAAGGCTTTGACAAAATATTTGGGGTCGTCCACGTCGGGAGAAACCTGACCAACCTTGTTTAAGGTTTGCGCCAAACTGCTTCCACCCAGTTCCATGGGCGATTTACTGAAATCCACGTAAAGCAAAGGCCATTCCTCCTGGGGTAAAACCACCGGACTGACGGCCTTTTTAATGTCGCTCACCTCACCGGCAGCAGTAATGATCACGGTTCCGGGGGCAAAAACGGTTTCGCCGTCGGGATATTTTTGGGTCATGGACAGCGAATCTTTTCCGGTAGGAATATTAATTCCCAACTCGGTAACAAAATCGCTCAACGACTGAACCGCTTGATACAATCGGGCATTTTCACCCTCATTTTTAGCCGGCCACATCCAGTTGGCACTCAGACTAACGCCTTTAAGCTGACCTTTGATGGGAGCCCAAACCAGGTTGGTAAGTGCTTCGGCTACTGCCAATCGCGAACCCGCACCGGCATCGATCAAACCACTGATGGAAGCATGTCCGAGAGAAGTGGCCATCCCCTTTTTACCTTGATAATCAAGGGCCATGATACCCAGGTTGTTCAAGGGAAGTTGTATGGCTCCCGCAGTTTGTTGCATGGCCACCTTTCCGGTTACGGAGCGATCCACTTTGTTGGTCAACCAATCTTTACATGCCACCGATTCCAATCGAAGCACCTGTGCAACATGGTATTCTATTTTTTCCGGATCATAGGTAATGGGGGCAAATCCGGCATGTTTGCTCGAATCTTCCAATACGGTTTTGGGTGGTTGACCAAAAAGGTATTCCAACTGCAAATTCACCGGACATTCATCGTTATCCGATTGGATAACAAGTGATTGATCGTCTTTTACCACACCCACCTGATAAATGGGTGCCCGCTCGCGTTTGGCGACAGCTTCCAGTACCGGGTAGTATTTCTCTTTGATAACCAGCCCCATACGCTCTTGCGATTCATTACCCAGAATTTCCTTAAACGAAAGGGTGGGATCGCCCACCGGCAAACGGTTAAGGTTGATGATGGCGCCATTGTCTTCCACCAATTCCGACAGGCTGTTCAGGTGACCGCCGGCTCCGTGATCGTGAATGGAAACGATGGGATTTTCATCTGATTCGGCCATGGCGCGAATGGCATTCATGGTTCGTTTTTGCATTTCAGGATTGGCACGTTGAACAGCGTTCAATTCAATTTGATTTCCATATTCCCCGGTTGCGACCGAAGAAACGGCACCTCCACCCATGCCAATGCGGTAGTTATCGCCACCCAGCACCACAATTACGTCGCCTGCTTCGGGAACGGCTTTGAGTGCATCTTTTTTGGCGGCATAACCAATACCTCCGGCCTGCATGATGACCTTGTCGTACCCATAGGCTTTTCCATTTTCGTTATGCTCGAAAGTCAGGAGGCTGCCGTTGATAAGGGGTTGTCCGAATTTATTGCCAAAATCGGAAGCTCCATTGGAAGCTTTTATGAGGATTTGTTCGGGAGATTGGTAGAGCCATTTTCGGGGAGGGGTAGCAAATTCCCATTCTCGTTTTGGATTATTTCGGGTATAGGAGGTCATGTAAACCGCTGTTCCGGCCAACGGCATGCTACCCTTTCCACCGGCCATGCGGTCGCGGATTTCGCCTCCGGTTCCTGTAGCAGCTCCGTTGAAAGGTTCCACGGTAGTGGGAAAATTATGGGTTTCTGCCTTGATGGACAATACCGTATCAATGTCTTTAATTTTGAAGTAGGCAGCGGTTTCTTGGATGTCAGGTGCAAACTGTTCAATCTGAGGACCGAGGATGAATGCCACATTGTCCTTGTAGGCCGAAACCAGTGAGTTTGGATTGGCTTTGGAGGTTTTTTTAATGAGGGCAAACAGGCTGTCTTTCATCTCCACCCCATCAATAATAAACGTTCCGTTGAAAATCTTGTGGCGACAGTGTTCAGAGTTTATTTGAGCAAATCCATACACCTCCGAATCAGTGAGTTGACGACCAATTTGATCGGATACTTTTTGCAAATAGGCCACCTCTTCGGTACTCAAGGCCAGGCCTTCTTCCTTGTTATATTTGTCGATGTCCCGGATGTGGCGGATGGGTGCCGGATTTTCGGGAATATCAAAAATTTCCTGATCGACCCCTTCAAATTTTTGCTGCAACATGGGATCAAATGTGTCGGAATCATCGGAAATCAGGGTAAAGACTTCAATACGTAGTATACCCTTGATGCCCATATTCTGGCAAATTTCTACCGCGTTGGTGCTCCAGGGAGTAATCATTTCCTTGCGGGGACCTATAAAAACTCCAGGTAAAGTTTCAGATTTGACTTGCTTGGCTCCGTTGAAAAGCCATTTGAGTTTTTTTCGATCGGATTCGGCTAAAATTTCCTTGATTTGGACTAAAAAGAACTCTTTTTGGTCGCGGGTAAAAAAATACACCATAATACAGCAGTTTTGGATGAGTCAAAAATCAGCTGCAAAGATAGAAAACCAAAAAAGAGGAGCGTTGTCTTTTTTAAAAATCGCACATATTATTTAACAGGCTCGTCGGGGAGCTGTTCTTCCGAAACGCCAAACACCTCGTGGGGCTCATCATTACCGATGGGTTCGATGTGCAACAACACATCATACACGTTGGGCACTTCGGTTTTGATCCTTTTTTCCACCTGTTCGCCAATTCTGTGTGCTTCCTCCAACGGCAAGGTTCCATCCATTTCGATGTCGAGTACAATCATATATTGGTTGGCCATTTTCCGCACCCTGATGCGATGTGGATTGGTAGCTCCCTCCACCCCTTTTACAGCGGCAAGAATTTGTCGGTAAATTTCGGGGGAATCTACGCCATCCATTAATTCGCGGTTGGTTTCCATGAAAATGCGAAAAGCCACAAACATGATATAGAAACTCACCAACAATGCGGTAATGGTATCGATTACAGGCAGTTGAAACACAAAGGTAAACACCAGTCCCACAAGCACCGACACTGAAATTACCACATCGTTTTGCATGTTGCGTGCATTGGCGATGAGCATGGCACTTTCCACTTGTTTGCCGGTTTTGTGCAGGTACCACGACAGGAGCAGTTTACCGACGATGGAAACTCCCACGATGTAGAGTGCAAAATGGTCGGGCATGGTTGGTTCCTCCGGTGCCATCAATCTTTCAAACGAAGACAATGCCAACTGCGCTCCGGCAAAGAAAATAATGAACGACAATGCCTTGGCTGCCAGCGTGTCAGCTTTTTGGTAACCATAAGCGTATTTGATGTCGGGCGGACGGGCAATGATGTAGGCCGTGTAGAGGGTGATGAGGGAAGTAAGGATGTCGCTGGCAGAATCCACCCCATCGGCCACCACGGCCAGACTTCCGGCGATGAGGCCCACAGAAATTTTCAGCAGCGCCAGAAAAGCATTTCCGGCAATGGCAATACGTGAAGCACTGATAATTTTCTTCTCGCGAGGTTTCATCAAAATGGCGACTTATTGTGGTTCAAAGGTAAAAAAAACGGTCTTTTGAAGAGCTCAAAAGACCGTTTGAATTGGATTTTCAATATTTATTTGTTCTCGCCAAGGAAACGTTCACATTCGATGGCAGCCATACAACCTGTTCCGGCAGCGGTAATGGCCTGACGATAATGTTTGTCCTGCACATCGCCGGCAGCAAAAATACCGGGAACGTTGGTAGCCGTAGAATCGGGTTTGGTAATGAGGTAGCCCGTTTCGTCCATATCCAACTGACCTTTAAATATTTCAGTATTAGGCGTATGACCGATGGCCACGAAGAAACCTTCGATGTCGATTTTGCGCTCCTCGCCGGTTTTCTTATTCACTACGATGGCGCCATTGAGGGCTTTCATAAAACCACTTTCGGTACCAACGATTTCTTTTACTTCCGAATCCCAGAGGATTTCGATATTTGGTGTGTTCATGACGCGATTCACCATGGCCTTTGAAGCTCTCAGTTCATCGCGGCGATGAATGAGGTATACTTTATTGACGATATTGGCCAGGTAGGTAGCCTCTTCGGCAGCGGTGTCGCCACCACCCACAACGGCAACGTCCTTACCTTTGTAAAAGAATCCGTCGCAGGTAGCACAGGCACTAACCCCACCCCCTTTGAATTTCTCTTCCGACTCCAGACCCAGGTATTTGGCAGTGGCTCCGGTGGAAATAATAACGGTTTCCGCCAGCAATTCTGTTCCGTCGTCCACGGTTACTTGAAAAGGACGCTTGGAGGAATCTATTTTAGTCACCATACCCCAGCGGGGTTCCGTTCCAAAGCGTACAGCTTGTTTTTTTAGGTCTTCCATGAGCGCAGGACCATCGATTCCATCTGGATATCCGGGGAAATTATCTACTTCGGTGGTGGTGGTAAGTTGACCGCCGGGCTGCATACCTTCATACATAACAGGTTTTAAATCAGCACGTGCGGCGTAGATGGCAGCAGTGTATCCGGCAGGACCTGAGCCAATAATCAAACATTTAACTGTTTCCATTATATTAATTTTAGTCTGAATAAATCAATTTAGTAGCCAATATTGGCAAAGATAATGCCAAAAGTAAAGAAAAGGTATTCATATGTAGTATATGTCATTTTGTCGGCAAGTGTGATGTGAACGGGTCAAAAAATTAAGTTCAAATTAAGTGGCAAAGCTGACGTTGCAATTAAAAAATTGATTATTTTTGCAGCCTTAAATACAAAAAGCCCTTTGGGGCGATGTTCTTAAGAATCGGGGTGTGGTGCAGTTGGCTAGCATGCTTGCATGGGGTGCAAGTGGTCGCCCGTTCGAGTCGGGCCACTCCGACAAAATAAAGCCTTGAATTAGAGATAGTTCAAGGCTTTTTCTTTTAAAGAAAATTTGGTGGGAAAATTTACATGCCTAACAATTCGCCTAACTTTTTATTTTTTCAGTTTTATTTTCCAGTACGTGCTTGCCTCGAAATATTGGAGAATCGGGTTGTAACTTAAGCCGTAAATCCGGTCTTTTTTATCGATAAAAAGCACTTTTCCCGACATTCCGAACTTATTATTATAGCCTCCCATGCCGATACCAACAAAAAATTTTCGAGATGGAGGGGTGGCAATCGTATAAATGGATGGATAAAACGTGCCCTCTACCTTTCTGCCCATAATTTTGTTTTCGGAGATCGAATCGGAAACGATCACCATACCGTTGGTGTCGCAATGGATGGTGTCTTTGTATAACTTGTAGGAGAAATATTCGCGATATAGCTCCATGATCTTGGCAGTATCGATTTTTTGCTCCTCATATTTGATTTTCCAATTTGTTGATCCTGTGTCAACGTACTGTGGTATCACAATAGGGGTCGGTACATATTCTTTAACAGGAAAGACAAAGGGTTTCGGGTCTAGTTTGGTGATCGATTTTGGGTTTTCTGTATCGCAGCCTCTTTGGACAAGGATTATCACAAACAGAACTGCCGACACAAACTGCCAGAAGTGATTTTTAACTGCCGATAGCAAAAGTTTGGACATCATACCTCCATGGGTTTGATGAATCCTTTCAAGATAAATCCTGATTGGGAATTAAGATCTCTTACTTTTCGGACCACCTTGTAACCTTCCCTGCTACCATTGTCGTTGGAGTTTCCCTCGACAGCCACAAAGCTGTTCCCGGATACCCCAATCACAATCCCGGCATGGCCAGTCCAATGTGGTTTTCCGTTTTTAAGGTGTTGCCAGATAACCACATCTCCGGGTTCTGGTGTGTCTGAAGTTTTGAAGTCGCTGCGTGAGAAATTATTCCATGTTGCAACAGCCCCGGCACTGAAAAGCTCATCAATTCTGGAAATGAATGTTGAATCAAACGCTGAATAGGCCAGCTTCCAGACAAGTTCAGCAAAATAGGCACACCATGCCTGACCAACATCCCAACCCATGGTCTCCAAGTACTCTTGAAATTGCTCTTCTTTGAATCCTAAGTTTCCCCGAATTTCCTCCTGCCCAATAAATGATTTTGCGACTTTAACTATCTGATTTCTGATCATAGTCTTTAATTTTTATTCCGGTTTTATCCTGAATCCTGTCTTCCATGTACTTGCTAAGCATCCTGAAGAGCTTGTGATTCGATATTTCCCCGCTATGTTTAATAATGCTCCAGGCCTCGAAGCCACACACGAACCAAGCAACAATCCTGTGGAGTTCTACGATCTCCTTTCCAACCTCATGATCGATGGCATAAAGCATGGCCACAACGGAAACCGATAAGAACAATTTGATCATTGTTTGCCAAAGCTTGTCCTCCTTGATTCCGATTCCTTTTTTCAAAGATGCCCAGAGACCGACCACCAAATCAAACAAAACGGCCACAACCATCACTTTGACAACTCCCTGAATGGGACTGAAATAGCCCAATGCCGCAGTCAGAAGCCCGGCAATACTGTTCAATATGTGATCGTTAAACCATTTCATGCTCAACTTTTTTGATGTTGTTATTAAAAACAGCCTCTCACAGCAGGTGAACCATTTAAGGATTACCTGCCATTGCAGGGTTTCCATTTAAGGAGACTCCTACAAAAGAGGCCGTTATGTTTTTATAAATACAAACAAGTAGTTTCTTGAAAAATCTGTATTCTCCAGACAAAATGTAACGGGGAAGTTTGCCCCCTGTAAGCGGTAATTATAGTTATTTTCATCAGGTAAATTCAACGATAATGCAAACCCACCTCTCCATGAAAATACTCCGATTCTTCGTATCTTACAGCTTCGCTTACCGTTGTTGTAAACCACAAAACATTCAGGTAGAATACTCTTGTTCTCTGAAAAAAAAGAGAGTTCCTTCTGCAACAATACATTTGGATTTTCAGGATTGGATATTGCCCCAAAAATGAAAAGCGAAACAACCTCAAAGGTATCATACAATTTGTTCCATTCATTGCAAGAGGAGACGTTCACAGGGGCAATTGATATTGATTGTGTCCCTTGAATACGCACACCATCAAACAAATCTCTTGTGCCAAAGAACTCTTGGTTATGAAACCTCCCCTGCGTTAATACAGAGCTTTTGTAATAGGTCGAAATTGTTGAGTCTTCGGTCTGTGTCGTTTTCTTTTTTTTTACCAATCTGGTCAGGTTAACCTTTGGGTTCATTGCGAGAAAAGACTGTTCGTCAACCTTTGGTATAACAACCTTGTATTCGATAGAGTTCTCCTTCCGGTTCTCTCTGATTAACAGTTCCGGCATTCTAAATGCACCAAGTAGTTTGGTTGCGTTACCATTAACAACCTCTTTTATCTCGTTCAAATCTTCGGCACAGACCTGCTTCTTTCGATCAGTAACCGGGACAATGTTTATTTTATCTTCAAAGGTTATCTTACTCATTGGATTATCCTTGTTTTAAATGATTTTGAAGAAGGAAAAGAGCATTCTTTCCAGATCGGGTATTGATCCGGGAATCTGTTCAGATACTTTTTCACATCTTCCCAGAGCAGATTGGCCTGTTCACGATGTTTGTAATACCAATCTTTCCGTTCCTTGTATTCCACGGGGTCAGAATTGTTTGTTTTTTTCTGAACAAACCCGAAGCTGGTATCAGTTGTATTGGACTTCAATAAATAAAGTCCGTACGTGAAATGAGCCAGAACGGACTTAACACCTTCAAATTTATAAACTGCTCCGTCATATTCATAAGATTTCCCGTTAAGGATTTCCTCATGCTGGTTTATCAGTAGGTCATAATAGAACTTCTCTGGAATAATCGCCTTAAGGTCGAACATTTGAGCCTCCCGGATAAACTTTTCAAACTCATCCGTACTGCGGCCAATGGCGACCTGAAAGTATTTCTCGACGTCCGATTTATTGATTAACAGTTCCATCTTCAAGTAGTGAGTATTGTTTGATTGTCCAATTTCCCTCTGGATTGATCGGCTCCTTGTAATTTTCGAACAGCATGGCGAATAAGCGTTCGATTTTCATCCGGTCACGAGCAATGAGCGAATTATAAACCGACTGTGCCTTGATCAGATCTTCACCTGATGTATTGCCCAGCTTTCCGGCCACATAGTCCACCAATTGGGGTGGGATGTTTTTGAATGCCTTACGGATATAATTGGCCGACGCCTCCTCGAAGTGCTGATACTTTTCGGCCTTTACATTGCTTGATAAGGATTCGACCTTGATGTTTCCTTCCTGATTATCGCTGTCCCAGTCATCCTCAATGGTCATTATGGAAGATGAATTCTCGGCACCCATGAGGGACTTTAGATTGCCATTAAAATTTCGCTCATCTTCTTTTGAATCGAACTTTTTGTGACGGACAAGTTTTGCATCATTGAACCCACGTTTCGTGGTGGCATTGTAGTACAACCCCATCTGATATTCCACATCAGCGAACAGGTATGCGCTTTCGATGAGTGATTTTGGATAAAGCCGTTTGGGTTGGAAAGAATAAAAGAGTACCTGACCCTTGTACTTTTCCCAGCCTCCGGCAGCATCTACCTGAGCCTGGATAATTTCTGGCCTTGGGTTAAAAACATCGATCACCTCAAGGTCTTTCTTTTTAAGTTCTCGACCCCAACCGACTTTAGAAATAACCACTTTGCCAATATAGTCGTTGTCATCCTTCTTGCCAAGCCGGCACTGATCGAAAGGAATTACCTGAAAGTCCTCCTTCTGATATAGTGCATTGTAGTTTACATGTATCCAAACCCCCTGATGCCGGGATATACTTTCCGCAATATCCATCAAAAAATCATCAGGGTTGTACAGAAAGAAATCATCATCCAGATCGACCTTCGTGAGGTCTTTTTCAAAGCCTCCTCCGCCAAGAAATGATTCGTACAACCATGCGCACTGACCTGCTGTTGGGGAAGAGTCAATAATATTTTCAACGAGGAGTGGATACAAGTTCCCCTCCCCGTTGAAATACACTCCCAAGGATTTGTTAAACACCTCAGGTGTCGATTCCTCATGTATGCGAATCAGTGCTGACTTCATAGTTCCCCCAAACTAATCAGTTTCTTTTGTGTCATTTTCAGTCTCGGGATCGCTTTCCGTTTGTTGCCCGGTGAGCTCGGGATATCTTTCTGCGATATCAGCGATTAAATCCTCACGACTACGACCTTTTGCATCCGGGAATAAAGCCCTGATGACATCCACTTTCAGGTTGGCCAACTCATCAATGGAGCGGATTTCAGTTTCTCCGAGTTTGTAACCTTCAACGAGCTCCTCCCATTTTTCCGGGAATTTTTTAAAAAGCTTGATCGCTTTTGGGTTTCGGGACAGGATTTTCAGAGCAGCTTCATCGGTTATGTTCTCATCCGAGTAAACTTCTGATGTTCCAAAAATCGGAATTGTGACGGCTTTAGCGAGTTGAAACTGTTTATCTTCTTTTTTCATGTTGAAATTCTTTAACTTATGTAAATATTCCGGGTACTTCTTTGGGCAACTGGAACATGCTACTCCGAACTTTTCCTGATACAGACGGAGCATTTGTGGCAAATACCTGTTCCCCTGAGTGTCGATCCCAAAAAGGATAGTTTTGTCATCGAGTCGTATGAGCTCCTCGAGTGTCATTATACAGCCAGATTGGTTTCAATCCACGCTTTGGTAGTTGTCAGGTCGGTATCCATGAAAATCTTCCGATCGGTTGATTCTTCCTCACCTTCCTCGGTTGACAAGGTGATCACCACAACACCATCGTTTTCATTGGAATTCCATGTGACGGTGGCCACGGCCATTCCACTTTCGTAGCCAAGCACATCATAGGTAAGCTCACCAGCGAGCCCGGTGTCCTTCTTTTCAATGATCGCGGTAATACGGCCATCATCAACCATCTTTTGCAATTGCTCGCGTTGATCTTCACCGTAATACAGAATTCTCACAGTTGCTCCATGCTTCCATGAGCTACCATTGTCACCCTTTACCAGTTCGGTTGTTCCTTGAGGGAACTTTCCGGCACCTTCTGCCTTGTAAATCTTTGCGGTGGCCGTCATAGTGAGCGAGGTTACCGATGCACGGCTTGCGCTCATTTGGGATAAAGCCTTGTCGATCTCCTTGGTGTTGAGCAGAAAGATATTGTTTTCAAGACCGGATTTTGGTTTGTATCCGCATTGACGGATAAAGTTTTTGGTCAGTTTATTTTCACATGACATAAGTCTCTCCTCCTAAATTTTAGAAGCAAAAGAGCTGCTAAAGAGCAGCCCTTAAAGCTTTTGGGTTGGGAATCTTAAAGTCAACCTGATAGTTGCCTTTAATGTAAAAATGCTCATCCTCTCCACCGATGTACTCCAAACGCAGATCGGTAAGGGCGTTGGTGTCGTCCACCCCAATCACCAGATTGTCTTTCGAACAATTCAGTGCAAAGTGAGGCAGGTGGGTTACATCGGCACCGGCTCCGTTGTCTTTGGTGAAATCCTCGACACGTTTTTTGTCGTAGAACTTAACCGGAGTCAACACTTCACCATCAAATTTCAGCGAGGCCATGCCGTCCTGAATTTGCTGTTTGGAGCTTTCCAAAGGAATGTTTCCACTTCCCCTTCTCAGGAAATTTTTGTAGTTCTTGAACAGGGAATTGGAGGTCAGAATTTGATTTGATTCGAAATACTGATCATCGGTAAGCTCCTCAAACAAGTTCAGGGCATAATCTGAATCCATGCTGAACTGGAGGGCACGGGTGGCTTCGGCATTTTTACCAAGAGTGATGAACTGACCGGACAAATCGTTTACAGTTTTGAAATACTGCAAAGTGGGAATCAATCCTTTCTTTACAACATCATAGTAGACAGCCTTGTTGGCATCGGCCAGAATGTCCTGAGCTGCAATGTCGGCATCACCAAAAATTGCCAAACGGGTGAAGTCGGCTTTCATGGCCTGAGAAACGGTATCCTGAATGAAGGAAAAGAAATTTGCCTCATCCAGTTTGTGGATGTCGTATCCATTGGCCAGTCCCCAACGGGTGAATGCATCCATGAACTCCGAGTAGCACATCTTGATGTTGACTTTTGCCAACTGCGGCTCCCATTGCTGGGTGATTCCGTTGATGCTGAAAGACTGTGCTTCGTTACCACAACCGGATTCCTTTTTGGTTACATACTCCATCGGGTCGAGGGCAACTACCTGCTGTCCTCCTTTGATGCCGGGCTGAATACGAAAGAAATTATCAGCCTCCTCGTGGAATAGGCTGTTGACAATGGCTTCCTTCAAATCCTGAAGCAAGCGGGCATGTCCGGCAATGTCCTGAAATGAACCAATAATGTTTATTGCCATCGGTTAATCCTCCTTCTTTTTTGGTTTGTACTTGTCATAGACATCGTCCTGACCTTTGCTTTTGTCCAGTTTGTTTTTGTCCTCTTTTGGAGGCACCTGGAAGTTACTTTTTACGCTCTTTGCAAGAACGGAATACTTCTCGGTCAGGCTTTCAGTGGCCTCTGCCACCATGCCAAGGTTCTCATTAACTTCCCCACGAAATGCTGCCATTTCCTCGCGGACAATCTGACGGATGGTGTTGGCCATCTCATCACCACCGGGAGCGGGTTCCTTAATTTCTTTCAGTTCGCCATTTTCAAAGACAAAAGTCTTTCCGTCAGGCATTACGAATTCACCAGCCGCAGGAGCCCCGTCAATGGTAGCTTTATCCCCGACCGCAGGAATCTCGTTTTCAGTATCAAAAACGATTTCCTTTCCGGTGCTGTCGGCTATGGTCAATCCGACAGGATCACCTGATAGCTTTGACAGCACACCTTTAAGTTGCTCTTTGAGCGTTTTTTTCGACATATTACCAAGTTTTAAGTGTGCAACAATTTTCATTTCATCAGCAACTCCGGTAGCAAAGCCAATTTTGACAGCTTCCTCAGCAGTCATTTCGGTTTCGTTTCTCATCAATGCCAGAAGAGCTTCTTTTCCAATGCTTGTTTTTTCATTATAAATGTCAGCAAGTCGCTTTTCGATCAACCGGAGTTCAGCTGCATATTGTTCCAGATCATCAGCGTTGCCTTCCGGCTTTCCCCAAGGATTGTGAATCATCAGTTTTGCGCCATTTCTCATCAAGCGTGTTTCTCCAGCCAAGAAGATGATGGAAGTAATGGAAGCACAATAGCTTTCGATTACCGTTGTAATGGGTCTTTTCAACGATTTGAGGTAATCATAGATATCATATCCGACCTGCACCACGCCACCAATGGAATTCCCAATGCGTACTTCAACTTCATCGAAGTTTTTTTGAGCCTGAACCTGCGAAACGATATCGGTTAATTCAATACCTTTTTCATTTTCCCATGTTCCGATCAGACCGTTAATGTAGATTACTGCTTTCACTCGTTTTTATTTTCAAAATTACCCTGACTTTCAGCTATCTGTTGGTAGTCTTGATTACCAAAAAACCTTATATTTGTGGTATGAACCTGATCTACTTTGTCATAGCGATTGTTGTCCTTGTCTGGCTGCTTATTAAAGCCTGGGTTTTTCTTGTGAATAGTATTTTCGATCCCATGATTGCCAAAGCTGAACAAAAGGAATTAAGGGACAGCATACCTGACCCACCAGCACCTGAACATCCGAATATGTTTGTCAGGAAGCATTTTCGAATACTGGAAGACAAGAGAAAAGTACGCGAGTATCAACTCGGCATTGCGGAGGAAAGACAGAGATTTCGGGAAGCCTACCAAGAATACCTAGAATGGTGCAGGGAAACCAACACCCCGCCCGTTGCTCTTCCACCATCGGAGCGTGACATCAATGTTTATCATTTGGATTAGCCTTTTAGCTGACTTATCCTTTTTCTTACCGAGTCCTCACTGATACCATATCGTTCGGCAAGTATGGTGTATTTACACATAACGCATTTGATATTCATTTTGAGAAACTCCTCAAACATTTCGATATCTCTTGACCACACGGGATCAACCACCCCAGCTTTGATGAGTTTGTGTATTAGTTGCTTGTTATCTTTGAGAAGTTCGTACATACTACCACAGTCCTTTAGGGCATTGTTCATCCACACTCCGAAGTTTGGTTGATAGCGGACAGCCACATTGGTTGCACTTCATTCCTTTAACCTCTTTAAGTGTCCAGTCTTTCATCAGTTTTTCATAGGTCCCATAAACAGCATCGGGACATTGAGCACATATCAGAGCTCTCCCTTTTGCGAGCTTTTCCACTTTTTGATTTGGGAACAGATAATTTTTCCATCCATTATAAATACTGGACAATTTATACCGTTGCTCCATTGACCACATCGTTATAGTTATTTACTTCTGAAATTATATCCTTGACATCTGTCACAGGCCTTGGCAGCTTTGCGATTTCCACTGACATTTTATCCGCCACCTTTGTGGCCAATAGATCATAGTCGATTTGAATTCCAGCCCCTTCTACTTTTACTTTGGTCTGACTGTTGACAGCCCTGGATACTGTCCCGCCATCAGCCAAGTAGCTCGATGAGTTCCAAAGTGAACGGCCACCAGTAATTTGATTTAACGTGTTGAGTCCGGGAGCCAGCACCCGGGAAGCAAGACGATTCAGAACAAACAATTTCTCACCTTTTTCTGCTTCGAACTGTGTCCCGTCCTCGCCTACAAACTTTGTCCCTCCTTCAGAATGCCGCCTGCCTCCGATCGTGAACATGGCTCCTTTTTCTGCTTTGGGGACTTTGGTATTTGTCGATGCAATTTTTTGGATGCTTTTTACTCCACTGGCAACCGCCAGCCCAGCGGCCACAGCACCAAGTGCCGGGCCAACCACAGGAATTGCTGCCATAGCTGAGTATGCTGCTGTACCAGCTTGGTAAGTATTAATTGTTGCCTGAGCAATTGCAGCAATTTTACCCGCTGTTGTTTCTTCACCCAATAATTCGGCAACGGCACCAAAGGTGTCTGAGATTCCATTGAGCTTTGCCTTCTCCTTTTCAGCTTCGATTTGCTTTTGCTTTTCAGCATAAATCGCAGTTATCTTCGTGGTGTCAGCACCCGTTTTCTTGGCATTCTCTAATTGCTGTGCATATTGTCTGTCCAGCTGTTGTTGCCTTAAATCGAATTCATTTTCTCCTCTCAGGGATGCCAGTTCCATATCGAGCTGCCAATCCTCCTCAGCCTTTGCAGCAGCTGCCACCTTTTCCTCCTCAGTCTGACTTTTGTAATCATCCTCCAATGCTTTTTTCTGTTCGAGGTATCCTCGTTGCAACTCAAGCATTTGAAGCTGGAAATCGGTTTCACCAATAACCCCCTCATTGCGCTGAAGCTCGATGTATTCTTTCTGCTTTTGGTAAATGCTGTAAAGCCTGTTTTCCTCAATCTTAACTGATTCTTCAGATAACTTTGTGTCTGCATCAAGCTTACTTTGGTTTTGAGCGATGTACAGCTCAATCTCTTTACTCGCATTATTGATCGTGATCTCAGTTTGCTTTTGCAGGAACTCGTGTTTCAACTCAATCAGGCGGGTTTCGTATTCGAGCTGCGAAACCTTCTTGGCTTCCAGTTCAGCTTCTAGTTGCTGTACACTCTTCTCATGAACAGATTGTTCAAATGCCAGTTGATCGGAGAGGGTTTTTGCCTTCCCCTTGTTTTCTGCAATGAATAAGGCCAGTCGATCCTGTGATTCTTTCAGGGCTGCATCCACCGCCTGTTTCGCTGCTTCCACTTGCTGGGTGCGAATTTCCCTATCGATCGTTTTCTCGATACTCATTGCCGCCACCCTTTTTCTGGCAGCCTGCGCTTCAAAGTCTGTTCTTTGGGCAATCAGCTCGTTGAGTTCCTTCTGATCTTCCCGGCTTGTATCGTTGAGATCATTTTCTGTTTGCTTTTGTTTGATCTTCATATCAAGCAATGCCTGCTCATTGTCCAGAAGCTCGTTTTGCAACTCAATGGCTTTTTGCGCTGCGGCCTTCCTTTCGGCCTCGGTTTTGTTCACATCCTGCGCGATCTCCTTTTGTTTTTCATACTCTGCATTTAACATGGAGCGTTTGACCACCATCTCATTTTCCACTTCCTCGATCCTGATGGCAAGATTGGCCAACTCTTGTCCGGCCTTCCAACTGTCCGATAGAAAAGCCCCGGTTTGTTTTGCTGCATTTGTAATCTTTTGCCCAAGTTCGTCGACCCCAGTTATGGTTTGAGTTACACTTTCAGCTACTTTTCCGGCATTCTCTTTGACAGCTTCAAAGTCCAGATTTAACGCTGCCTGAATGGTTTTACCAACAAACTTAAAAGTGTCGATCAATCCCGTAACACGGTTGACCAGATTGGTTTTAATAAACTCCCATAGATCGGAGATTGCTTTCTTTGGATGTGTGAAGGTCTCTACCATGGCGGTTGCCAGCCCCTGCAATATGCCCCAGAGCTTTTGAAATATGACCTGCAAAGGCTTTGTGGTTCTCGTGACTGCGTCCATCCCTTTTTGGGTGGACATGAATGCGGCAACCAATGATCCTAAAAGGACTACGATCGCTCCAATGCCAGTGCTGATTAAAGCGATTTTGAATAATTTCAACGATTTGGACGTGCCATTTGTAGTCAGGGCGGATGCTCTCTGGGTGACAACATACTTTTCCAGTTGGCCTGTCATTTGTCCTAACTGGGTACCAACAACGGGAATCTTAGATACGAGTGACTGTAAGCCGCCATTAAAGAAATTCATCTCGGTAAAGGCTTGTTTAATGGAGTCTTTGTAATTCCCAACTTCCACCTGATTTACCCCGATCCCTTTGTTCAGGTTTTTATACTCAGCATCCTGCTCCTGAATGAGCTTAAGTAGTTTTCCTCCGATGGCAGTCGTCTCACGTTCCTCTCTTGAAAGACTTCTATAAACATCCCTGTTGTTTGCCAAAGCAGCGGATAGCTGATCAATCGAACCGTCCGTCTGACTAACAATGCCCAGGCTCAACCGCTGTTTTTCAGTGTATGCATCGATCAGCTTTGTTCCAAGGTTGTACTCCTGACGTGACGACTTTAACTTGGTGGCATTTTTCGCCATGGCCACAGAAGCTTCTTCATACTGAACCTTCAGTTCTTGTTGAGCAGTTTTCAATTCATTGTACGTCTGAGGGTCGTTAGATTTTTTTGCCTCCTTCATCAGGCCGTTATATGAATTGATCTCCTTTTGCAGATCGGAAGTTGTTCTCTTTAATGATTTCTGGGTTTCCTCCAAGGTTTTTATCTCCCGGATTACCTTCCCTGTATTTGTTGTCAGGGAATCAATGTTGAGATCAAGCTCGAATAGGTTTATTTTATCAGCCATGGTATTAAGTATTATCGACAAAAAGGTGAATTATTCCGGTTCCAATGACTCCCTTGTCCAATGCAATTATTTCGATGGTCATGTTTCCATCGCGAAAATCGTTCGGGATCACATAGGCAATGAATGAAACCCTACCGGAAACATCGAGGGTTTTTATTAAGGTTTGAGAATCGTTGTGGCCGACAGAAACACCATCCACATTTCCAGCCGTGTATGAATCCGTTGTGATTCTCATGGTAACATTTGCTCCGGGTTCACCATCAATGGAAATTAAAAACATGGTTTTGCTGCCGGGCATTCCAACTGATGAAATATCAGTATGCCGGGTCCACACCCGAATAGTTACTGTATCAGAAGAAGAATTCCCTAAATTATTGGTTGCAGTCAATCTGAAAACATAAAGCCCCACAGCCAAATTCTGAACCATGGTACTAAGTTGCCAGGGCTCTACAATAATAACCATGTTGCCAGCCAACCGAACCCACATGACATTTGCAATACCACTTGGGTCTGTGGCTGTACCATTAAGTGTTGTTGAATTTGCTGGCAGAAATAAAACCTGATCCAGACCTGCTTCTACCAAGGGAACGCTCCCATCCGGTTCAGCAACGATCAGAGTAAAGCCACCGTTGTCAAAGGAAAAATAATCTGAATTTTCTGACCTCACTTTAAAAACCATGGAGGTGTAAAACGAAAAATTTCTGTCGTAGGCATGAGCCTTAAGAAGCCCGTTTTCAATATCACCTTTGGGAATGATCGTATTTGCAGAAACGAACTGCCCATTGAGACGCAACGTTGCCTTGTCGAACAGGGATATAATTTTTATGTGGGTCGGAGCATCTCCCTCGGGGTCAAAATATGGAGGGGTAGTGTCCTCAATAAAATCACTCCATGAAAAAGTATAGATACCCTTATGAGGTATGTTGGCGTAGTTATTACCCACAACTGTTGGGGGTGAATTGAAATCAAATTTTTTAATCTCGACAAGCTCTACCTTTGAATTCTTTCCAGTCTGAAAACCGGAAACTTTGTTCAGGTAGAAATATTTACCGAGCTGCTCGATGTACTTAAGTTTGAAAAAATCCAGACCATAGATGTCCACAACATCCAATTGAATTGTGGCCAACAACTTTTTGCTGTTGTCCAGTAAATCCTTGAAACTTCGATAGTATTGACAAATATACTCCGGGTAATAGCAGGGTTTAAAATCCAGAAACGGCAAAACGCCGGAAAGCGATGTTGAGTTCGTGCCTGCACCTGACAGAGCTACTGTGCCTTGTACCCGCTTAATCTCGAATATTCTGAAATCGGATTCCATCACTTTGTAGATAGTTTCTCCCTCTTCAACAGCCTGCTCCCATATCGGTATATCATAAACTTCCTGTCCGAAGTAAGTCAAAAAGCCGGATTGCTTGGCTTTGAAAATAGAGGTGAATAGGGTTTTCGTTGGTTCCAAATGCTGAATATCCACATTGATATCGCCATCAGCAAAGGTGCTTACTCCTTCATCATATTTGTATGACATGGTATTCTTCCGGGCATAGGAACCAATCTTGTACTCCTCTCCAGAATCAATGAACTTTCCAGACCAATCTTCTGCGCCAGATTTGTCATTCAATAGCTTTTGAATCTCTATAAACTCGTAGTGATTCTCATTTCTTCTCTGCCGGAACATTAAGCCAAACCTTTGCATGATGTCAGTCACAAAACTTAATTGCAGGGTGTCCGGCATCAGTAAAGAATAGTCAATGGTTAAGTCCATCGCTTCCTCATTGAATTCCATGGAGTAGTAGGCAGCCACATTTAATGGATCAAGCGGAGCATTGCCGATGATGAACTCTGGAGGATTGCCATAGCCATGCAACCGGCACCTAAATACATCCCCTTCATTAACTATCAAATGGATGGTGTTATCTCCTTCAGACGGAGTGATCGTGGATACTACAAGGCCGTTGATTTCAAGGTAGATGTATGCGTTTCCATTCTCAACAACAATATTGGATAGAGAGTGGACCATACACAGACCCGAATAGTTGAACACCAGAGCGTTCGTGTTATTGGTGATTTTGGCAAGCGAACCATTGAATTCCATATAGTGGTCAAAGGAAACCCCGTTGGGAGTCATCGGGAAACTGAACAGAACGTTGTCGCTGACAACACTTCCGAGCAAAGTCTCATGATAGCTTGGCAGGTATTCAAAACCCTTGGTGGGAGTTATCACGGTGTTTATGAACTTTTCCGATGTGAAGATGTCACCGGAATATGTGAAACCTGCCTCAGTAAATATTTTGTTCCAAAGGCTTGAAATAAAAATTGCTCCCGGATTAAGGTCGTACTCAAATCCTACATAGATTGAAAAGGATTCTGATTTCACATACTTGGCCAAAGCATGGATGTAACCGGAGGTGTTTTCAAAAGAAGCCTTGAAGGATTCCAGATTCAGGTCGTGGTTGAGATAGGAATAGTCCAACTCGTTGAGTTTTTTTCCCTCGAGTATCTCTGTCAAAGATTTGTTGCCTGAATAGATGAATGCCTCATAGTTACCTTTGAAAGCCGAGATCACCGCATATCCGTTTGAAATCAACTCAATGCTGTTGTCAATAAGTTTGGCTGCTGGTTTTCTGTATTGTATCCGGGATGTGTTGCCGGGAATGCCAAGCTGCTCCAATGCATGGACATTGGCAGGGGTGGGTGGAATGGAGAACCGGTTCGTGTAGTTTGCATTCCGGTTCTTGATCTCTGCCAGATCATTCACTTGCAGGGTATGACTGATGGCCGTGGGCTCAATTTCGATGATATGTCCTTCGATAATCAGTTGCATCAGAGTGAGAGGTTAAATGTTGGAATCGTTACGTTCACCGACAGGGTTGCCTTATGACCCCTGGACTTGTACTGGGCAGTCTTTTTGCTGATGGCAACTTCAACCCATTCATTTGAACCGCTGTCCTTCTCTCCGAGATAGAGAAGAACCTTCGGAGATTCTATGATGCCCAGAAGCATTTCGACCTGATCCATCTCTACGTTGTTCGCAAAAAGCTGCATGGATTTGGAAGTGCTTTTTCCCATAGAAACTTCCGGGGATACCGTGTCGGGAAGGTTGCTAAAATCATTGGCAATAGAACCAATAAGGCTCTCTTTTGTGTCACTCAAATAGTTGTTGTCGAATAGCCAATAGCTCCATCCTCCGTACTGATTGTGCCATTTGAGGAAAACGCCACACCGCTCAACAATTTTCAGGTTGATATTGCTTCCGTTAATGTTGATCCCGTGTTCATTGGAAGTAATCTGATCCCAGATGTCCACTCCATTGGAGAGGATGAGTCTTGCCACCTCCTTTTTGTGGGTGAAATTCACCACCGCATTGCTTGACCTGTTTGCCTGATCAGCCTCGTAGGTAACAATGGTAACGCTGATGTTTTCACCATAGAATGGAATTGAAAAAGGAAAGCCTTTGAAAAATGTCAGATAGGTTTCGCCACCAGCCATTCGGAGCAATGGAAACAACTGCCCTCTGCTTTCAAAGTAATTCCTTTCCGGGACTTGGTTCAATCCCTTGAGGAAAGTATAGCTGAAGGAAGCCGTGTCGAAACTCAAGTCTTCATAGTTAATCCTGTACTCCACATTCACATCCAGATATGCGTTAACATCTTCCCACATCGTACCAACCGGATAGGGGCAGGAATCATGAAACCGGGAATCGTTGATTAACTTCTGCATAACCCCTTTGAAATTAAAATAGAATTTCCCATCCGGGGATGGCGTGATCTCGAACGTAAATGAGGAGTCAGAGGTAATGGTGATTTCAGCGTTGAGAATCTCTACTAGGCTGTCCGACTCAAATCTGACAACACTATTGTTGAAAGCGTTCAGGATTTTGCCGTTGATCGTATGGTCTGAGAATACTATGGCCATGGCTTAATTTTTAAATGATCGGATTAATTTGACTACATCGTTTTGGATTCTGATTGCATATTTGTCCCGGAGCTCCTCAATCATCACCCAGAAATCAGAATCTACCCACTCCTGAATGACGTGGGCAAGGACGTCGCTTCCCTTGGTTCCTTCCCTTGCAATCTTTCGGGATATCAGGTACACGAACTGGTTTTTCTTTTCTCGGAAGATCGAGGGAAGTCGAGGCTTTTTATCAATCCATTCTTCAATATTCTTTCTTGGTGGCCACCCGCCGGGCTTTCTCCCTTTCTCCATGAAGTAAGAGTGAGGTGCACCCCAGAGCTTCATCCGGTTTGCCTGGATATCCTCCTCGATCTCGTCTGCAAATTTTCCGGTTGCTTCCCTTCCACTCTCATGGTAGCTGTCCAGAATCCGCTGTTTGAGCTCGGACAAGTACTTCTGATATATTGCTTCGTTGTCTGTCACTATTTGTCGTGTCTGATTTTAAACTTTACCTTGATGCCATCAACATTGGTGTCCAACTCATTCTCTACTTCGGTTTCAATCCAGCTTAGGATGTGCAGGTTGTCACAGTCGGAAATGTACTCCTGAAACCTGTCCAGATTCTTTTCCATTTTCTTGATGTGAACCTCATATTTGTAGTTGTGATCCCTGTCATCAAGTCGCGACCTTTCCACCAACAGGAATTCTCCTGTGAAGGTTTCCGATATCACCCTGTTAAAATCACTGAAAGCCTTTTCCCTGTCTTTCCAGAGCAAAAGAAAATAGGCTTTGTTTGGGATACCCGCAGGCAGGAACTCGGCCAGTTCGCCATCATTCTCGGCAGTAATGGTATCATCAAACATGTCCATGAGATTTGCCCACTGATAATCACCGTAGTTGAAGTGCCAACCGAGGATCGTAGTAATGTCTTTGAATTTGTCAACCAACATGGCTTAGTTTTTTAGTGATGGAATTGATTGTCTTTTGGTAACAAAGCTTCTGAAAGACTTTGTGATAAGGCTGGGATAGGACTTGGCTGTACTCTGATATATCGCCTGCGGCCAAGCTGTCGATGGTGGGCATGAACCCGAACCTTTCCAACTCATCGATGCCAGCCGCTTTTTCCTTTTCGCTGGGTTCGTAGGCAAGCTCCCTCTTTTCGGTTTCGATCATCTCTGCCATTGCCTCAATGATCCAGTTGAACCCTTGCAGATCGATCACGCTTACTATGGTGATATCGTGGATGCCATAAACAATTCTGGCCAACTCCACGACCAAGTCCGCTTCCTCCAATTCGGCCAGTGCCGTTTTCAATTCGATGATATCCGAATACGTCAAATCCCACAGGTCTTCCTGCTTTGGGCTGACCTCCACAAACCGATCGATGAACTTGGCCATGATTACTTTTCCCGGAGTTACTGACCCAATGAGTAAATCGTAAATCGACTTCTCGTTCTCGGCCAGTTGCATGTACTCCGCCACTGATATGTGCCTGATCTTTTCCATTAGCTTAAACTTGATTTACCTAATCCTCCCGATTGCTTCTTTCCCAACATCATGGTGACACAGTCCACAAACTCATCATGGGAAGCGTTGGGAAACATTCCTAGTTGGTCCAGAAATGCTTTGTTCCAGTTTCCCCTGATCAGCTTTACCCTGCCTGCCTCCATGGTGGGCAGACATCCTTTTGCCCGAGCCACTTTGTCCTTGGCCGGAGGAACACCCTCTTTGATATTCAGCTTCGTACTTACCTTGAGGGTCTGGACTAATGACTTGCCGCTGGCTTTTGGTTCTACCTCGATCAGCGATTGAGTATTATATCCTGTCCGGTGACAAAAGGTCGGGATTGCACGGCACAGGTCAGGGAATTCCAGCAGTGCGGTTTCGGCATCCCGGATGATATAATCGTTTTGATATTTGGCGTAAGCGATGATTCCAGAAGGGTCGTTTTGTTCCTCCTTGGTGTATGCTGTGTCAGCAGTATAGTTCCACTTGAGATTGGCGAACTCGGGTTTCCAGTCGATGATCTCAAACCATGACTTCTTAATCAGACCGCCCTCCTCCGGGGCTGGCTTCTGGTCGAACTGCCCGGCATAACCATAGCTCCCCAGGTCAACCCTTGCCTCGTTTAATGCGGACGTGTTCAACCTTACCGGATCAAGCAATCCATCCTGATAGAACTCCCGGAGCTCGGCAGGTTTGATATCATTGGAAACTTCGGCAGGCAGGCAGATGTGTTTAATCCGTTTATTCTTCTTGGCAAGCAAAACCCCTGTAGTGTCAGCTTCATGCAGCCTTTGCATGATCAGGATCATGGGGGTTACCTCCTTGTCAATCTTACGGGTGGCCAAAGTATTGGTGACAGCATGGTTGGCCGTTTCCCTCTCTTTGTCACTCAAGGCTGTCTGGGTGTTCAAAGGGTCGTCCACAATAATCTGATGGCCGTGCATTCCGGTGATGGTTCCTCCGGTAGATGTTGCATAGCGTTGGCCACCATCCGTGTTTTGATAATCGCTCTTGTTGTCCTGATCCTTTTTTAACTCGATGTGTGGAAACAACTCCCTGTACTTGTCAGAGCGGATGATGTCGCGACTCTTGACCGCATGGGAAATACTAAGGGAGTTGGAGTAACTTACCGTGATTAATCGCTGGCTTGCATCCCGTGTCCAGACCCATGCCGGATACATGATTGTACAAATGGTTGATTTGGTTGTGCCCGGTGGAATGTTGATTATTAAATCGTAGGGCTTTGGCTTCCTCTCCTCTACAAAGCTATTGAGGTACTGCAACTCATCACACAAATACTTGATGTGCCAGTTGTAAACAGGAGGCTCCGGGATAACTGTATCCCAGAACATTTTAACGAATTCAAAGAAGGACTCTCTGCAAACGTCCGCCTCAAGTGCTTTTTCCAGTTCCTTCGTCAGTTCCACTTTTCCTCAATAAACCCAACATTTGAATCTTCTCGTCCAATGTTAGCTTAGAGAGGTCAAAATCCTGCTTTCCGGTATTCTCGGTTTTCATGTCTATGGTCTGCCTTGGCCTACCTTCGACACGATCAAGGATTTCTTTTCTGGCTTTGTGATTTCCCTGAATGGCATCGGCCCAAATTAAGTTGGCCAATAGTTCATTCAGGTCAGATTCACTTTTTACAGAACCCTGCTTGGTCTGCACCTTGCCGTCTTGCTTTGTAATTTCAAGTGAAAACTCGATCTTTTTTGCATTGCCTAAGTCTCTTAAAAATTCAGTTGTAGTCTTCCCCTTTCGGCCTCTAACTTCAGGCTGATTCTCCGGGGTAAATCTATTCCCAACTTTATTTCCTTTTTCAAAAGACATGTTGTTTTCATGTTGATTAATCAACGTGGGTGTCAACCATTCCTTCCGCCAAATCAAGAGCATCCTCGTAAGCCTCTATCTGAGCTTTTACTTCAACAAACTCTTGCTTCTGTCTGGATGAAGCTGCACCACTATCAACGAGCAATTCAAGGTCTTTTAACCGATCCTTTCTCCTCTTCACTTTCAATTTAAGCACCTCTGCTAACATCATTAGTTTTTTTAAGTACACTTCCATAATCTGACGGATTTATTTTGGCCGACCAAATTAGGAAATAGTTTCTTTTATAATTATTTCATTAAAATCATTTTTAATCTCCTTTGGGTTACCCTTGTAGAATACCAATACATTTTGATGGGTGCGCCCTACTTTCCTGCCTGAATTAAACTGCCTTGATACCCTGATTGGAAGGCTGCCAAGCTGATTAATTAGTATAATTTCATTGTAGTATTTTGCTCCGGCTTCATCAAAAGCCTCGATAGTTCTTTGAACAAACTTTTTGTATAACCCAGCCTTGTCTCTTATTTCAGAGACAACAAAGCAAGCAAATCTATTATTCTTCAAACGTTCGACCGCCTTGCGAATAATCTCCGTATAAACCTCGATGAATGTATTGTAGTCCATATTCGACAAATCATCCATGTCGTCAGAATACACCTCCAAATCGTGATACGGAGGGCAGCTAAATACAAAATCAAAACTGCCCTCCATATGGTCAATAACTTTTTTGCTATCACCAACTAACCATAAAGGTTTGATGGTGTTTTCATCAAATATTTTTAAGGATTGACGAATGTTTTCTTCAACCTGTTCTTTTCTTAAGTCAATTCCGGTGTATTTATATCCAAGATAATTTGCTACAACTCCTCGTACCGATCCTCCAGCAAATGGATCTAGTATAGTTCCACCTGTTGGACAAAACCATAAATAACACAATTCGGCCAAAACGGGATCAAATATCGAAGCCCCATTATAAACACTCATGCCCCTCTTTTCAGCTACCCTAATGACCTCCTCCCATGAAGGCTCCCTGTTTAACTTTTCCCGGAGTTCATTCTTCAGTTCATATATTTCTGGGGATTGGGCAGAATCAGCCATCAAGTAAACATCCTCTCTGGTGCTTTGAGAGTTAAACCCCAATGACTCCCATTGACTTTTTCTATCCATCCAATAGGATTGTCGCGTATCCAAAACCGAAAAAGGAGGTATTAAGAATCGCTCCGTTAATACATCCTTGGTTTTTTCTGCCGCCATTTCCTTTTCAAAGCCTGATACAGAGAAATCTTCTATTTCGAATCCAAGATCCTTTAAGAAATCAAATTCGAAATCATCAGTCAATAATTCAAAATCAAATTCCGAGGTATCGCTTGTTTTATTGTCGGCAATAGCCAGAAGCTTTCGCCTTTCATCGTTGGTGGCCAGATCGGTTCTCTTGATGGCGATCAGCTCTGTACCGTCTGATTCAATTACCCTTACTTTTAATCCGAGGTTTGCAGCCTCCTCATAAACTCCATTGCCGGCCACAATCACATCCTCGTTATCTATGAGAATAGATCGGCCAGCTCCATATTCCTTGAGGCTACTGTTTATTAAGCTTTTATTCTTGTCCCCGTGTTTTCTGTAGTTTCTGGGGTCGAATTTGATTTTTGACAATTATAATACATGGTTACATCAATTTGAAACCTCGTAGTTATTCAAAAATCTCGTGAAAGGTGGTTGTTAAGTCTCGTTTGGCAAATATAGTAATTTTTTTACATTGATATGGAGAATCCCCCATTCAGCAATATTTCATCGTTCAAAGTTATTTTTTAGCTGCCACTTGAGCTCAATTTGAGAAATCCAGTATTTGAAACAATAAATACTAAATCAGATATGTTTGAAATTGACATCACACAGTTTCTTAAATTCAATAATATCACCGACACTTTCTCTCTGAATATTTTCAAATAACCCGATTTCTTTATTATTTGCCCATTCAATAAACTTCCTTGCTCCTTCTTGTTTTTTTATTGAGGGGTTGTAAAAAGTATTGTAAAATATCAATCCCATCTCGTGACTAGACAATTTTGCCTGAAGTATGTCCGTATATTTCTTTTTATTTTGTATGTTTTCATCTGTCATTATAAATTTCACTATGGTATAATAGAACCTAAAGTATTGAGGTAATGATGTGATATTCGAATGAAATACTTCCAACCATCTATTAACAACCATATCCATACTTGTAATTTCTTCATTCCACAATTCTGCGGTCCAAAGTTCATCAATAGTAATGGTGCCTGCATTTATAGTTCTTAAGAAGGCCTCTTGAATTGCGCTTAAGGCTTGCTTCCCTTTTCTAATATGGTTTTCAGAATTTCCTGAACTTGCTTTATTTGGCTCTTTAACTTCTATTTGATCAACTATTGTATCAAAATGATTCAACATATTAAAAAAAGTTGTCTCGAATTGTTGAGTTTTAGCAGTCTTTGATTGGACATGAAATGCTAGAAACGCTAGCAAAAACGCAAAAAAAGTTGATACTCCAGCAATATGTGACCCGAAATCGGCAAAAGCCTTCATGTCTATTTTGCCAAACAAAATAAATTGGTTTTCACTTGAAACCATAAACACAATCGCAATTATTAGGATATAGATTAGACCTAATACAGCAATTACGTAAATCCAATTTTCTTTTTTAATTTTCATATATAATTCCTTTATGCACCCAAACAGCCGCTCCCTGAACTCAAAATCGAATAGGATACATTTTATTCCGTTGATTCTTGGGTTAAAGAATTCGCAGCAATTGTGTGCAGATATAAAATGAAATTAATGTAAAACTAATGTATTAAATAGCTGTCAACTGAAGCCTTATCGTTTCCATTTGAATTCTTGACAGGCCAAGTCTTGAAAGAGTCCATTTCTCATGCTTTCGAATCGCATGCACAGGCTTAACAGGTTTTCCAAGTTTAATGATTGACTTTAGAACAAAGGTGACATTATTAGTTTCTTGATTCCTATCAATGCTATCAACAATCCCAACATGTGTAATTCGTGATTCAGGGGCTTCAAGATAGAGTCCCACATAAAAGGCGTCATCTTTTGGTATCGCTTGAGGAGCCCCCCCAAAATCTATTCGAAGATGAGTAAAGTTATGTGACAGCCAATAAGAGTTTATTCCTCTAACTATGACCAATTCGGGATCTTTAACATTCATAAGTCAACAAGTTTTAAATTGAATTTTACAGCAGTTATTGAATGTACTAAAATGGAATTCAAATTTTTAGTAGTTAAGAAAATTTATTTCAAATGGCAGGGTGTTCATTTAGAAACCGTATTCAGTCATCAGAAGAAGGCATGCCAAACATACCATAAAGAATTCTTAGAATCATTAAAGAAATTACAATTAAAAGTAGATAAAATGCAAAAGCCAAGCTAAAGGTGTCACCCCAAATCATCAAAAATTTAGTAAAAAGCAAATATAATTCAATGAACATATACGCAAATACTAGCTTTACGAAAAATTCTTTAAGTAATCGATTAAATGAACCCTCAAACATTTACAGTTGTTTCTCCTCTATAAAAGCATAATTTGGGATAACTCGTAATTCTCTATTAGATTTAGACAGTAAAGTTAATACTAAATTCACATTCTTACTCGTCGCACTTATATTTTTTTTCTTCATCAAAACTTTGTACTCTCGTAAATTATTTTTGGCAGTATGCTCATGACCAAGTGTTGCATGAATAATTGAAAGGTAAAGTCTTGTTGTGGGTCGCTTTGAGTCAATTTCAATTTGCTTATTCAATCTATTAATTGCGGCCATGAAATTTCCCTGTGCGTATTCATTTAATATTTTAGTTTCATTTAAAAGAAAATCTCTCGAGCGCTTAGTTTTGTATTTTTTTAATAGATCTTCAATATCAGAATTGCAATTTAAAATTGAGGCCATATCAATATAATTTGAGGCTCGCCTCAAGGTTTCGGAAGACAACTTGTCATAAGCAAAATAGTAAATTTGATCCGAACTGTTATTTTCCTTTGATAATAGGTTGAAATAATAATTCTTTTCAAGAACATCCCTAGTTACAGCATATGCATAATTATTAAGTCCAATAATCCTCATAACATTATTTAGTTGGTCTCCAAACTGATGACGATGTAGTATTACCTGACTTAATAAGAAATTTGCATTTTTGTTTAATATGTAACTATAGTTAAGTACTAATAAATCATTGTTAGGGTTTTCTTCCAACGCATCTTTTAAGATTTGCTCTGCTTTAACAAAATTGTTTTCAACAAAGGCACTATATGCATAGTTGTAGTAATGAATATAATAATTTGGTGGTGCTAAAGCTTTCAATTCATCTATTGCTTCAAGCGTCAATCGTCGTTTGTTTAAATAAATTAAAGATCTTATTTTAAGATGAATAAGCCATCTTTTCTGCTCAGACCCTAAGTTATTTTTCTGAAGTGCTCTATTTATCTTCCTAACACAGGTGCTGTAGTGTTCGTTTACATAACAATCAACTAACTTTAAATCAACTCTTGACGTACTTAACTTCTCAATATTAGATAAAAAGAAATAATCTTGAGAGATTTTAAAATGTCTTCTAAATAATTTGCGCTTATAGTAAATATTATAGGTTGCTATAAAAATACCAACTGGAATAAACGAGATCAAAACATAACTTGACATATTTACTCGCAGAAAGTATAGGGCAATTATTATGGACAACAAAATACCAATAATGTAAAGGATATATTTACTAATATTTTTATTGGTAGAGACGACAATTTGAGCCTTATAGCTTATTCCAGTAATTACAATTCCAATAATAATACTAAACATAGCAATTGCGATATTAGCATGTGGAACTCCACTTAAGCTCGTGTACGCAAGTACCCCAAACAGAAATATTACAACAACAAAAGGAAGTACCATTTTGTCACGAATTTCTATGATTAACTCTTGGAAAGTCAAGCTTCTAAGCACATGTGTATAATCACTATTTAGAAGCCTTTGTTCAATATAAAAAAAATAGGCTGAAAACAAAACAAATAAAAGCCCAAAACTTGCAAAATAGTGTCGGTCTTCACCAAAAAAAGGGTCGACATTAATTATCAAAAGAAACATGGTTGTGATACTAATTGCACGGAGTAAAAAAAGCACAATATTGTACTTCAATGATCTAAGTACTTTCTTATTATTATAAATCACCATCTTTTGAACTTTTAATCATTCGATATACATCAAAAATCATCAATATGAAAAACAATGCAAAGGCTCCTAAATTGTGTAAAAAATCTAGAATTCTTTTAGTAAAATCATCAATGGTATCAATTCCTAAATAACTATTGCACAATTTTATCAAATAAAAACTAAAATAAAAAACAACAATAAATAATGCATTCTTGATAAAAGTAACTACCACGAAAATTATCTGTCGGCCGGTACTATTTAAAAAATCTCTAATAAAACTCACTTAATATTTGTTTAGGCGAATAAAAGAAACACTATTAAAACAACTATTCAAAGCCATCACGAAAATAAAACGGTTTTACATCTTCATCTAGGCAATTAATAGTTTTTACTTCACAAATAAATATGCATTGAAAAAGTGAATGCTGTAGAGTAGTAAATTTGGATAAAGGTGAATGCTCATAGTTGATTTTAGAATTGGCACAAACAAATGATCAATGCTCAAAAATAAAAATAAAAGTTTAATAAACAACTAAAAAAATAAAAAAAAGCACAATCAAATAAAACTACTGTTTTGAATAGACTCATCATTTTTCAAAACCCACTCCACCCAGTCTCCTCCCCAGCCCTCTCGGTTATCTCCTGAAATAGCTTCTCTGAGTACTCACCAGACAATTCTTCAATCAACCTGTTATCCAGCCCGTAAGTCTCAATCCTGTCATCCGGCAGCTTAAAAACTGCTTTGATCTTGACAGGTTTGGACTCCTTGAGATATACACTCAAAGCTTTCAGGGCATGGCCATTGCTCACGCCAACCTTCGGAGCGATGAGCCGGAGTTTGATTTCTTCGCCTTTGACCAACCGTTCAAAGTACGGTTTCAGTTTCTCGTAACCTTTCATATTTTCCGAATTGAAATACCAACCAAATTGTTGTACAGGCGATCCTCTTCGCCAACTTTGCCTTTGATATTGAAGTTCACTTCCACGAAATCGTTTATGGAGATTTCGTCTAACAGGCTGCATTTTTCGTGATGGAACTCAACCCCTGCCAGATCATGCTCGCTCAATTTTATAAGCACAACCCGTTTGCGAAACCTGAGCCGCTTGTTTTCATCGAAAACCCTTACTACTATTCCTTTATCAGTCATTGGTCAAAAAGTCTAATGGGTGCATTTCCATTTCAATGAGCTCATCGAAGAAGCGTTTCAGCTTGAGGTCGCAGATGATCCGGTCGATTTTTGTCTGTTCGGCATTCCCGATTTTACCGGATTCCATGGCTTCGATTGCCTCCTGGATGCCTTTTTTGAAGACTGACCTGTCCCGGTCGATGGTCATCCGGCCTTTCAGAATTAGTTTGGCTTTTTCCACAAAGTCAGCATCGGGATAGTCAAAATTTCCTTTCAGGTCGTTGTACACGGAGTTCCCGAAGTTAAGCAAATTGCCCGTGACCCTGTAGTGGTCGAAGCATTTGTCGATGGCCTTTCTCGCAATTGCAACCTGTTCCTGTCTGGTTGGAACCCTCTCGACTTCCGGTTTTGATCGTTCCCTTTCGATTGCAGGGGTGATGTAGATCTTGTAGGCTTTCATCAGAGAGGCCAGAAAAACCGTGTTGAAGGGTTTGTTGTACAGGTTCATGTCGATGGCCAAGGCACCTTTGAGCCCGAGGTTGAAGGCGTTTTCCAGTTCGGAAATCCGCCACTCCCCAAAAGCTTCACGCATGTTCTGGATCAGCACCAGAAGCATCTCATCATCCAGCGTTGTTACGATTCCCATCTTCACGTAGAACCTGCGGATAAGCTGAACCATTTCTTTTTGGCTCGCCTCAGTAAGGGTGGGACTGAGCGAATTCTTCCTGAGCGATAAGGCCTTGCCCCATTGCCCGGATATTGTTCGAGTGGTTGCTATTTGTGTGTTTGGTGTTGTCATTGCTGCTAGTTTTTAATTCAAAAAATCCTTTCCATCCCTGTGCGATCGACTGCCGGATGATGCCGATCGCAGCTGCTTCATCGCCTCGTGCCAGCTGTCGGAGCTTGATTAGGGATTGCTGTTCCGTTTCCGGGGCTTTGTACTTGAACCCATGCTGCTTTTGCTTGTATGCTTTCCATGCGAACCATTCGGCTTTGAAAGTTTCGCTTTGCCATGGAAGCGTTATTGCTGTCTTTGGTTCAATTTTTTTTGAAGCCTGCCTTTTATTTTCTTTTTCACTTTCATTCTTATTTTCATTTTCATTTTCATCTTCTAAAGGCTTTTTTTGGCTTTCGTTTGGGTTATGGTTTGGGTTTTCTTTGGGTTTATAGTTGGGTTCTTCTTGGCTTTCTTCTGGCTTTTCTTTCTTAGGTCTGCCACCTTTTTTGCCGTTTTCGGCCTGTTTTTCCTTGAAAGAAGCTCTTTTGTCCCTTTCACGTTCGAGCCTTTCATTAATAATAAAATCACCTTCATCAGTGAATTTTTCCTTGAGATCATCACTTAAATTATCCCAATCAAAACCCACCAATAACCCAAGCCTTTTTTTGGGGATATTTCCTTTGTCCCATTGGTAAGCCAAAAGCTTAATGTATCTGCCAATATCATCAAACTCCATGTGGATTGTTCCCATGATGAAGTCTTGTGCATAAAAAGGGAATGCCGGATCTTTTAACATAATTCTACTCTTTTAAGGTTATTGACCGTAACGAACTCATCACATGCATGTGGATGGTGTCGTTAATAAAATCTGATACTGCCAGATATTCTTCCGGGGATAAGTCGTGAAGGTTAACAATGATCCCGGCTTCAACCGTTACAATTTTACCGTTCACCCGGAGTACTTCCTGACTTTCTCGTTCTACTTTTATTAGCATACTTCTTTCTTTATCGCATCCATACAATCTTTTATGTACTCAAATACTTTGGGAAAAGCTCTACGTACTCCCTGAGAAGCGTTCTCATGAAGCCACAGTAAATACTTGGCCGGGACTTCACCCATTTCCGTCCTTTGTGCATGCCGAAAGGCATTAAATCTGTATCTTCCATTGCTTTATGTTTAATTTATTGGGATTCTTTGGATTCAGTTTGTGGTTGATGAACCTGTGAATTTCGCTGTGGCATTTCTCACATACCAAAGCCATCCACTCGAGGTGATCGAGTTCCTTTCCTACAATCGAAACACCACCCACGTAGTAAGTGATATGGTGGGTTTCGAGGCCGATCAGCTCATGACAACACACGCACATGTGGCCGTCCCGAACTCTTACCTGTCGTTTCACTTCCTCCCAGTAATCACCTTTTAACTGTTTCCGGTAATTGGACGGACGGCCTCGTTTATATGCTAGTCTGCTCACGCTGATTTGATCTTGAGTTTTTTGAAAGCACTCTTGTTGTCATTCATGGAGTTGAGCAGGTCTTGCTTTTCCCAATCCGGTATTTCCTGAACCTTTGCTGTGAGCAGCTCTCCGTTATGGTAGGTAACAAAGTAGTACTTGCCATCCAGAGGAATCCTCCAGGTGTTTTTGATTTCAAGTTCCATTTTTTTGACCCCGGCTTTTGCTTCCTTGGCCAGATCGCGAATTTTCATGTTTGACATTTTAACCATGTCGGATGCGTCTTTGGCGTCCTGTCTGGCTTGCTCGGCAATCAAATGCTTTTCCCCGGCTTTGTCCTCCAATCCGGGAAGTACTTCTTCGAGTTCCCGGATGTAATCCTCCCGGAGCCCTTCCTTTTCGAGTTCATCCATGAAGCGAGTAACTTCGGCTTTGGTTTGGGTGGCCACAAATGATTTGGCGATAAATTCCCGTGCTTCTTCCTCGGTTGAATATTTTCCCAGAACTTTAGGGATTTCCATGTCCTCGGGTAATTTGAACTCCAGACACTCCGGAGTGTAATCCTTTTTGATTATTTCCATGATTTTAGTTTTGATGATTGAATATTTAATTTGTCGTGTTTCTGGTGGCATTTCCGGCCACGTAAGGTTATATTATTCACATCCCAAGCAAGCTCAACGCAGCTGTTTTTCTGGCACCAATCAACGCTTTTATCATGGCTGCAATCAACAGGCTTGCAATCATTACGGAAGCAATCTTCACAGAAATTATAGCCATACTTTTCTTTCTGCTCTTCGAGTTTCTTTGCTTTGGCTTGCCTGACCCTGCGGTCGATTGTGGCCTTGCTTACCCGCTCTCCTGTGGATGTGAAAAAGTGGTTCATTAGTCCTCCACATCCATTGGTGGCAATTCCTTTGAAATCCAGTTCGGGAGTTTCATTGAGATCAACCCAAAGTTTCCACCCTCTGCATAGGCATCATATCCCGGATACAATCCCGTTTCCTGACATTCCTTCACAGTTTGAAGTGCCTGATGGTATTTGTACTTTCCGATCTCGATGTCCTCGGCATCCCAAACCATTAAAGCCACACCAAAAGGAGCCTTTGTCTGAAGCATGATGGTAATGGTACAATTGAAATCCCGTCCTGTAACTCCACTGGCCACTTCCTGATACATGGCCTCGGTAACCTCGTACTGATACTTGGCCGCATCATACTGGAATTTTGAAAGGCTCTCTGCCATTGTTGACTTCACGGAGATAATGGCATTGCAGCCAATATTCTCCTCGAACTGCATGGCATCTGGGCGGCACCTGACTTTTACTCCGGTTGCCGGATCAGTATAGTAGAGGGAAATCTCACGCTTGGAATGGATCAGCAGTTTCGGGATGATGCCGCCGCCATAACGTTCGTAGTTTTGCCGTACTATATTGATAATGGTGGAGTGTTCCTCGCTCACTGCTTCCAAACCGGAGATGTTTTTCAGCATGTTGTATCTGGCTTTTTTACCGTCCTGCTTATCGAGTGACAATCCCATTTCCTGTACGGCCATGTTTACCGCTTTGAATCCGGTTTCAATATCTACGATTTCACCTTCCACCTCGCATTGTCCCATAATCTGTATTTTGTCAATCCAGAATGCGATCAAAGCTTCCACACCATCTTTTGAAGCAAGGTTGTGCTTGGGCTCAACTACTGTCCGTCTGAATTTTGTTGGCTCCAACATGCACATGTGCAGAAAAGTTCCAAGGTCAAAATGTGCCTTCCTCTTTTGGTATTTCTCCAATTCGTCCTTCCATCCGGATTCTTTGGCATAGTAGAGATGAAAAGGGGTTTTCAGGGATTCCTTTAATGCTGAACTCGGATAATAGTCAGATGCACCCAAGTACTTTTCCATGGAATCTGCAACAGCTACTC
The DNA here is from genome assembly GCA_963676875.1 of Bacteroidales bacterium. Lineage (GTDB taxonomy): Bacteria > Bacteroidota > Bacteroidia > Bacteroidales > F082 > UBA6244. The sequence continues at coordinate 2,912,996 of OY781436.1, read as the reverse complement.
CTCCAACTTGGAGCGATGGTGTATAGATATGCTGTGTCTTTTCACGAGAAACCAAGAAGCTGGCAATCTGATCTGCCGTGGCATATTCCGTGAGCGGCCTTGAGATATCAATAGTCTTAAAAATCTCCTCGTTTGAAACAACTGCCTGACCGAGATCAGGCAGTTGAGTTGTGTTAAGCGCTTCCATTATCCCTCAAGAATTAAAGGTTTAACACTCCATTGGTCGCTTTGAAAGCTGTTGGTACTGTTCTTCTTTTTACCCATGTAGGTAATCTGAAGGGGCATGCCTTTTTGAACACCGTAGTTTTCCAAGGCTCCGACCAGCCTTTTACTTCCATTGGAAATTGTCTTAAGGCCTTCGGGCGTCTGCTCAATGAAATGAGCGCACTCAAGTTCAATCACTCCACCGCCTTGTTGATCCAGTACAGGTCGGGGGGCAATGTGGGAAAAGAAAACTCTTTTGGTTTCACCTTCTTTATCAGGTGACCAATAGTCGGCCATCAGGTCAACTTTGAGTTCGCGAGCCTTTGAAAGGTCTGGCAATTGTCCGGCCTCCAGGTCGATTACCTGAAGGTTGGTTTCTGTGGTTTTTTGCAAATTTGTCATGATAATTATTGTTTGGGGGTTAGTAAGTTTCAATGAATGTGATGTATTCTTTCATCAACAGATCAGCTTTCTCGACAAAGTCAATGAGTATATTATCAAGTCCTTCGTCCTGTATTTTTACGGATGGATCGTACTGGATGGCCAACGATTTAACCACCTCTAATGCTTTCTCCTTGTCTGTTTTCAAAGCATCAAGGCGAGCTTTTTCCTTTGCCTCTTTAATCCTTGCAATTTCGGATTCAAGTTCCTCGTTGGACAGCTGCCGGGCATGTTCGATGGTGTTTCCCGTAAGGTCGATGGCCTCTTGAATCAGGGCTTCACGAAAAGCAATTGCGGCCTGTTCCTTTTCTTTTTCGGCTTTTTCTTTCGCCAGACGTTCTTCCTCAGCTTTTTTCAGTCGCAACTTCTCAGCCTCAATTTCTGCACGTTCTTTGGCGAGCTTTTCTTCTTCTGCCTTACGGATGGCAGCGGCTTTTTCTTCTTCCTCTTTCCGCTTGGCTTCCTCTGCTTTTTTCCTTGCCTCAGCTTCATCACGTTGCCTTTGAAATTCTGCCTCCTGAGCTCTCCTTTCCTCTTCCAGTTTTTTACGTTCAGCTGCCAGCCTTTCCTGTTCGAGCCTCATTGCTTCGGCTTTGTCGAGCTGCTCCCGTTTGTCGGCCACCTGAAGGATGAGTTGATCCTTTACCAGTTGAAGATCGGATTCAAAGTCCTCACCAACGTCAATGGTTGCATTGATTATCGAGTGTTCAATCTCTTCGATGTTTTCCAAGGTGGCCTTGGAAATTTGTAGTTGTGAATCCTGTCTGAATTGAATGATCAGGTTTTTAATCTTTTCCAAGCGTTCACGCTCAACTCGTTCACGCTCCTCTTTTTCAGCTTGTTTTATGGCTTCGTAGCGTTCAACTTCAGACTGCTGTTTCTCTTCATGTGGAAGTGTAATGTTGATCAGCTTTTCAGTTTCAACCTTAACAAAATCCCGAAACTTCTTAATTTGTGAGGCAATGGCCTTTTCTCCATTTTGGAGTTCATACCTGCCTTGTCTGAGTGATGTCCGGCTCTTTTTGGCCAGTTCGTAGGTGGCAGAATCCACTATTTCTACGAAAGGATTCTCCTTAACAAGACTTTCTTGTTTTTCCTTTGCTCCCTGATATTCGGGGATGCTGTTTAAGTCTATTTTCAAGACTTGCATTTGGGTTTTTTGTGTCATGATATTTGGGGGGTTATTGAATGAAGTCTCTTTTGAAGCTGCTCAATTGCCATGGTAAGGATATCTTTATCACTCATGTCAAAGAGCTGGTCGCTCACCGATTGGTAAACCTGTTTTGTATCCGGGTTACATGTCTGTTCATCGAACATTCCCGGTTTCATGAATTCGGAGGCGTCGAGTTCAAAAAACAGCGTTATCATTTCACCTTCGATGTCATTTACAAAGGCGTTCACACCTTTTTCTTTAAGCACCCATGTGCCTATTTCTTTCACTACGTTCATCGCCTTGCATTTTTGGTGTTATAATTCCGTTTCCTCTCGAGGTACTTCTCGATGCTTTTCCGGCATGCCTGCCATTTTTTTGTGTTGTCTTCCCCAATCCATGTGAGGTCGATATCTCCCTGCTCCCAAAGTTTCAGGATGGTTTGGCGTTTTACGTTGAGCAATCGTTCTGCTTCCTCCGGGGTAACCCATTCAGAAGCTTTCAGCTCATTGGCCAGTCGTTTTGCCGTTTCTGCGACATATTGATCCAGGTTCTCCTGTGTGATCATTATTAGTGTTTGTCCGGTCATGATAATTCAAGTGTTTTTGATTTGCGCCTGCCTGTTGGTCTGCGTCCGATTTGTGTCCGTTGAGCACGAACTGTTCTTACCCTCAAACAATCGAGGTGGTATAATTCAATTCCTACTGAAAGGATTAAGAGAAAAGCAGCGATGGCCGTCCTTAATTTTGGCCGAACACCAAAGCTGAATGATGATTTGAACTCAAAAAACCAGCGTGTCAGGTCTGACAGATTCCGGCAGCCTGTCTTCCTGTAGATGTTTTGGTGGTGGGAGCGAACCGTATCAAAAGAGATGTACAGGGCATCAGCTACCTCCTTATCAGAGTATCCCCAAGCCAAATACTCGCAAATTTCCAGTTCTCTTTTTGATAGCTTTTCCATCAGAGCTTGCTTGCTTTTTCGTGGTTCTCCCTTCTGATTTTCTCCGCACGTTCCCTCCGTATTTTTTCCTTTTGGGCGGCATCCACAAGTCTGGCGTAAATCTCAGGTTTGTCAAGTTCACCCTCGGCCACAAGTATTATGGAAGTCTTGCTTAGCTTGAATTCCCGAGCCAAATCGGAGATAATTCCCCTTGGAAGTTTATCCCGTAAGCTGATGATTTTTAATTCACTCATTTGAACTATTGGTATTTATTTAACTTTACTTACCTTTGTGGTACTTTACTGATGCAAATATACAGCGAGCGCAAGTATAATGCAAGTATTAATGCAATTAATTTGCAAGTATTTTTATTGAAATATATAATTGGTTTGTAATGAGTAATATAGGCGATCGACTGAAGTCACTCTTGGAAGAAAATGGTATATCATCCTACCAGTTTTCCAAACGAACAGGTATCAGCCAATCGATTCTTAGCAGGACAATCAACAAGAATAGCAAACCAAACGATGATAATACGCAAGCAATTTGCAATTATTTTGAGGTAAACGAGCAATGGTTTTTAACTGGTTTGGGACAAAAAAATGTCGCAAAGACCAAACCAGACACAATCACAAACAAGAACGGCAACCTTTTCACCGAACTTCCAAATGGAATGTACCGGATAAGAGTGCCGTTAATACCCGTTATGGCATACGCACAATACATTTCAGAGCATACAGACACTGAGTTTATAGAGGCTCTTGATAACATGGAATTCCATGTTGACAGAGTAGGGAGGGGGAATTATGTCGCCTTCGAGATCAAAGGGGACAGCATGGATGACGGAACGATATCCGGGACACCTGACAAATCAATAGCACTTTGCCGGGAGCTGGGCCGGCAGCACTGGGATTCAAAATTCCGGTCGGCTCCTTATGGTTGGATCATCGTACACAAGGATACTATCTTGTGCAAGGACATCATCGGACAGGATAACGAGAAGGGGACGATCACCTGCAAGTCCAGGAACCCGTCACCGGAGTATTCCAACTTTGAACTTAACCTCAATGAGGTGCAGCAAATATTCAAGATTATTAAAAGGACTTTTTAATATGGATCACCTTATTAGAGTAGAAGACTATTACAAACCAGAGCTGATGATTCACATGCCGCAGGAGATGTTTGATTTGTTGGATGAGGCGATTGAGTACGGAAAGGGTTTGGTGAAGATTTCTAGAGAGTTTGTTAGGGAATATCAAATAGGCTATTTTACAAACTTGCAAAATCCGAGTTACACAACCATTCAATATTACAATACCCAAGATTGATTTCATACTGGCCTCAAAATCTTGTGTCATGAAGTTGTTTTACAAAGAAGAGCAGACTTCTGTTTAATCACAGAATTATAAAATCGAGTATTTCAGCTGGCTATTTCTCACTAAGTTTTTGAAGTTATTATATCGGAAAAAGCATTTAAGTATAAATCTCGAAAATCACTTGGTACATCTGTAAAGAATGATTGATTTAAGGCTGCTAATATTTTCTCAGGTGGTGCATTTAAACTTACAATATCATTTGTAATACTTATGTAACTAGGGACAAGCCTTTCAATACTTTGAACAAGTGACTTTAAGCTATCAGCGGAATGTTTTTTAAGCTCAGGATTGCTCATCCTTAATGCCATAATATGAGGAGGTTCTGTATCTGATTTAATCAAATTGAAGGCAGATTCTAACAGTTCTTTTATTGGACCCCTAGGCACTTCTTTTGACCTCAATTCTTCAATCCATTTCGCTGTTTCGATAACGGTATGACAGTTCTCAAAAAACTCCCGAAGTTCTTTTAGCCCAATTAATTTTGGACTTGCTAATAGTACTAATGCTAACAAATCTTTTGCCTTTATCAAATTAATTCTGTGCTTTTTCGCTTCAGTGTTTACCGATGAATCAGGATCCCCGGCACCCTCAAAATCAATAGCTATAACGCACGCAAAGTTCGCATTGTAATCATCTCTATGCCGATCAACACCTGAAATATGGGCAGTAGTTGCTTTTATTTTATTCTTTGCTGTACTTTTCGCATCAAAGGTTATCGAATAATTCTCAGGTGAATTTAACGAACCCAAATATGCTACAGCCTTTCCATCTGGCTTACCATTTCCGCCAATTCTTGTGGACTCGTAGCCCAATGAATTAAATGCGTCAGTTACTGCTTTTTCCAATCCTGAAGAATCACCTAGGGAGGCAGATAGCAATGATGCAACGAATGGCGCATTTGGTTTATCACTAAATGTCAACTCTCTCAACACTGCATCTCTTTTGTACATGATATCTTTCACCTCTTTTTGTGCAATACCACTATCCAATAAAAAACATTCAGTTAAAATTTCAGTAAGAGCAATAAGTTGAAAAGGAAGGAGTGATTTGACCTCATCTAAAAAATTTGCAAAGAAAGGATGCAATAAATTAATTCTTGCCTCTCCAGTTGCAATTTCAAGCTTTGCAATTGGATCCTCGGGATTAAGAGTAGAGACCCACTCAACCTCCTTTATAATTCCTTTCTCGCTAGTCAAATCCGCTTCTAAACTTTGAACGAAATCTTCTTTTTGCTTTGCATCAAGACCCTCTGGCATTTGAGTTAGCACCAAATCATCTAATTCTCCATTTATAAATTTTTTTGCTGCAACCAATAATGGACGTCTCGACAAACTAGCAGAAGCATAAGATATTTTGTGTGATGCCCTATTTAGCTTTTCTTCAATCTCCACCTCCTCAAAATACCAATCTTTTGTTTGGCCGAATTTTCTTTTTATATATTCCCGTAAATCTTCTAGTGCTGATGAGGATTGAATGGATTCTCTTGTTGACGTAATATATGCGTCGAGATCATCAGCATTAACAATAATTCTTACCCTATTAAAAACGCCATGCGAAAGAGCTTCCATTCCAATTAGTGGATCATCAATATTTATTAATCGACCCCTAACAGTTAAAAAAATACCATTGCTTCTTCCAAGCTCTTCAGACTTCCCCCCCAACAAAGAGTCTCTATACAAGTCAATTTGACCCACAACATTTCTCAAGTTTTTAAGATGAACACAGGGTTTAGACTTATACTCACCAACCTCATAATTATATTTTGCATTGGTCGCCACAGCATCATCCATTCCAAACACCCATGTTTTCCAAGGATTTGTTCTCACCTTACTAGATTGTATTGGCATCCCGTTAAAGAGTAATTGAAAATTTGGATTAAGTGGCAATGCAGTACCAAGAATCCATTTCAACCTTCCTTCTTTAATCTCTGTAGCCTTTGGCTTTAAACTTGAAAGAATTGCGAATGTCCAGGTGGTTTCAGCTCTATCCCCCCAAAGTCTAAAAGAAACCAAATCTTGTGTACCAGCTTTTATCAGCGGGGAAAGAATTGTTTTTACTTCCTCCAAAGTCAATTCTTTCTCATCCAATTCGATAGTATCACTTGAGCTAGTATCTTTATTAATTGCCGAATAATTCATCGTAACGGCATAATACTTTCCATCAATCGCTTTGCATATCAAAGAGAGGTTATTTGTGAGAATATATGTTGCAAGCTTCCCAATACCAAATTTACCAATCGGAAGACGCTCCTGATCTATCGATTGACGCTTCTGTGATTCGCCAATTTTCCAAAACTGCTTTAAGCCTTCTTTGTCCATGGATGAGCCATTATCAGCAACCCAAAGAATCGAATTTGGTAAGCTTTTGTCAATTGGTACATAAACAGAGACTTTTGAAGCGCCTGCATCATATGAATTACTAACCATCTCTTCAAAGGCTTTGTTGGGACTTGAATAAAGCCCAGCGGAGAACAGCTCAATTATCCTATAACTTATTGTAACAGGTATGGTATCAACTTTTTTTCCGATATTATTAAAATTCATTGCTATCGTTTTTTCACAATTAGTATATATTCCTCTGGGTAAACTAACTTACTGTCTTTGTTTTCCCTTTTTGAAAATTTTCCGGTTTTTTTATCTCTTATCGAAGGTATTAGTTTATATGGTATACTTCTTTTAATAATATCCACAGTCAAAAAACCTAACTTAGAAAATATTTCGACAAATACTTCTGCTGATGTTATTTTCACATTTTTAAAGGTAGTGTTCCCAATCACCAGACAAACATGTCCGCCCTTCTTAAGTATTCGGTGCATTTCTTCAGCGACTGCTTGCATATCCCTGAAATAATTGGCTACTTCCTTAGCTGTACGAACATCTTTAATAAGCAACTTATTAATAATATCCTGAGCAAGTTCCGAACTACACTTCAGGTCCTGATTTAATGAATAAAAAGTTCCAATAAAGCTTTTCCGAAAGTCCGCTAATTCACTAATGTATTCAAACCAATAACCTGTTAATTGATGTATGTCAGCGTATTCATAAGAGGTAACATATGGTGGCGAAGTAATTATCGCCCCGACAGAATTTGCTCTGATTGAAGTTTTCCTAGCATCCTCCAGACGTATTTCACATTTTGTTTTTAGATAATTCTGATTTCTTAAATGAAAGTAAAACTCGGCATTTTTCTTCATCATTTGCTTAGCATGAGACTGAAATGCGAGAAATGGATCTGTTGGATTTTTATTTGGATCAATTTGTGGTTTTGTACTCGATTGAAGCCATCGTGAACAGTTTTTTAAAATGTGGGATAATACAACAAGGAAAAACTCTTTTATTTTACGGTTTTTCGTTGTTAGAATTATTTCATACAAAAAAGCAATTTTTGATTTGTGCTCTTTAGAAAACCAATAATCAATTCGCTGATGGACGTCAGTGTAAGAGTGTTTTTCATAATCATAATTACCAAAGCTAGTTACAATGAAATTAAACCATTTTTCAAGTTTTTTAGGATCGACGGGATTTGTTTTTGCTTTGGTGATGAGTTCAGCTACAGGGTTAATATCGACACCTATTGATCTTCTTCCGTGAACTTTTGCCTCGACAAGGGTAGTGCCACAACCTGCGAATAAATCTACAACTAGATCATCTTCTTTAGTATATTCTTCAATTAGTTTTTTAACAAGATTAGGCAAAAATTTGGCAGGATATCTGTGATATCCATGTGTCCATTGCTCAACTGACTTAACATTTTTAAAGCACCAGTCAGGGTTCACCATCATTTCGTCGAAGAATATACTTTGTGCCTGATTTTGCATAGGTGTTTATTTTTTTGTGGAGTTAATGAGCTCCTTAACGTCAATGTTTAAGAGTTTTGCAATACTAACAAATGTTGTTATAGAGGGCTGTACCTCATTTGTACACCAACGAGAAATAGTCGTTTCATTTTTATGAAGCATCTTGGCAAGCCACTTATTAGTCTTGCCCTGCTCCACTAAAACTGCTTTCAGTCTATTGATCGCCATGCCATTCAGAATAATCAGCAAATAATGCAAATATATTAACAATTACTGAGATTTTACTTGTTTGTAAATTTAAAATGCGGGAAAGAAATTAGCAGTTTTGCATACACTAAAGCACCATTACAAGGTACACATTGAAATGATACAGATGATAACTACAACATATCATTTCGTATCTCTAATTAATTCATCCAACGCCTTAATTTTCTTGTCACCAAATAGATTAGCAAGTGTGCGGCTCTACACTCTGTCAGTGTCACAGAATAAAAAAAAAGGCCGACCCCAAAAACGAGGCCGACCTTCACACAAAATTGGGATTTCCTACTTACTTATCAGCAGCTTTTGTTGGTGCTGCAATCCGTTACCACTAATTTTTACAACATACATTCCTGATGCAAATTCAGAAACATCAAGTGTGGCATTGGTTTGGTTAACGTCCTGTTCCAAGATTAATTCTCCCTCTAATGAGTAGAGTTGAACCTTGTACATACCGTCACCGGATGGAAGTGAAACATTGATTACATCGTTTCCTGGGTTCGGGAATACATTAATCGAGCTCAGGTCATTTTCAGTACTTTCGACAACGGCAATATCAGATTTATAGTTTGTAATAGTGATCAAAATTGATCGGGGCGAACTTTCACCACATACATTCATAGAGCTCACGTTCAAACTGTATGTTCCAGTCAAGTGCGCTTTTACACCAACCTCCAATTCATTGGCATAGGGTCCGAGTACTTGAAGTGCCTGACTATTTGAAGACCACCTATGGTACTTGGATGCACCTGCGGCTGCTGGGTATGTGTAATCAACAAGATCGCGATTTACTATGTACTGTGGTCCGCTAATGTATGCTGGAGCAGCCGGAATTGTATTACAAACATTCACTTCAAATTCTATACGATAAACATGTGAACCAATAGTTACACGGCAATAGGCCTTTGTATCGCCGACATTAACACCTCGGAGTGTAGCACAGGAATTGGTATTATCGCCAATTACTTGCAATCTTTTCACTCCGGGGCGTGGTGTCGGCTCTATCCCTGCTCTTGTTGATGCCGCGCCATGAGTTTGAGTATACCAATAGTATGAAGCGCAGTCATTGTCTGTCACACAAAAAACACCCTCATATGTTCCCATCGGATACAAACAAAGTTGATCATACCCGCTTGCATCATCTTCGAAATAAGCTAACGTCAATGCATCAGGGTTAACGGTGACAGTTTTCTGGTAGTCTGCTGTATAGTTTGCACAACCTGTTCCTGTAAGTGTCGAATGAAGTGTAATAAGGAAATCATCGCAAGTATTTCCATACACTACAATATCCTTTGGGTAATTTGGTCCATGACTCCAACTTACACCGCCATTAACAGTCCATGTGTAGGTTTCTGCTGTTGTTTCTGGTGATAAATCTGGAATTGAGTAGGTGTTACTAAAATATTCACCCGCAACAACGGAACTACTTCCTGTGATAGAAGCCGGGCCTCCCAAACCGATAATATGCGTGTAATGAGAAACGGTTGTGGTATAGTCGTTATGACCATCAGCACAGGAGGTATAGTGAATAGTTGCTAAAAGTTGTCCAACAGGCTTATCAAAACGAAAATGCCAAGTTACGTAGGCACCACCGTTAGTTGATCCGGTAATGACTCCATTACCTGAGGGAATACTCCAATCCACATCTACGTAGCAGGCGTGGTAGTTGGGTGGGTCGATCGTGTACATATCATTGTTGCCATCACAGACAGTAGTGGGACCAAAAATTTGAGAGTACCCCATAGTGGAGATAAAGATCATGGATATGAAAATGATAGCTTTAGAAATCGTATTAATTTTCTTCATAATTCATTTTTAAGTGTTAAAGGTTTACAATTGGAAAATTTGGACGAATAAGGGAAGTGCATTGCTGCTGCTTTTAGTTTGTTAGTGGTATCCCTCCTATATCGTCGATCGTGTTTTGTTGCCTTGATATTCGATATTCCGATGGTTGCTTTGTTTTGAATAATTGAACGTAGGCAATAATAATTTCTTAGTGCATGCCGGCCTCCTTTCTTGTTTAAGTTTGCTCAAAGTTATGTTATTTTTTAACACTAAATGAGTTTCCAGAGCAAAATATTCAATTCAGTCGTTATCTTTTTCGACTAATTCGTGCCTGAACCAATTAAAAACTGGGCAAACTAAGATGAAAAAAAGTGAGGTTTCTTCTACTCGTAAAACTCTCAATCCAAATCAATAACATCCCTATTTACTTCATCCAGCACATTATCTTTGAGTTCGTCGAGATAGATTTGGGTGGTTTTGATATCGGTATGCCCAAGCCCTTGAGAAATGGCTGAAATCGGTTTGTTTAATTCGTTGGCACGGGATGCCCATGTATGCCGTGCAGAGTAGAAGGTTATCTTTTTATCAGACTTGACACCAATTTCCTCGAAAATCGAGTTGATATAATCGTTGTATGTATTACGTCTGGATCGGTACAGGACGGCATTTTCAGCATCCGTCCGGTTCGGATCATAGATGGGAAACAAATATTCCTCGAGCTTTTTATCCTTTATGTAGAAATCGATTATTTCCTGCGCCTGGGGAGGAATGGGAATGGATATCTCCTCATGGATTTTTGTCCGGGAGTAATGGATTTTGCCATCATAGATTTGCTTTACTCTTAGCTTTGCCAGATCGATCAGGTTTATCCCGGCAAGGTAGAAGGAAAGCATGTACATGTTTTTGGCATCCAGCTTCATTCCCTTTGGAACTTCAGAGTCCCTGAACTTTCTGATGATCTCACTTGTAGTAGCTCGCTTTCTGGTTCTTTTGCTTCTGATAGTGTAGCTGTCCCATGGGTTATTCTTCAGGTCGATATTGTTCTCCTTGGCCAACCGATAGTAAGCTGTTCGGATAAGCCGCAGGTAAGCTGACAGGCCATTTATTCCATCCGGATTATTAGAGAGGTGGAATCGCTCCATCTTGTGAATTGTTTTAAGACTGAAGTCCTCAAATGGGATGTCCTTCTCGAGGGCTCTTGTCAGAAAGCTTTCTGCATATTCCCAAAGCTTACCGTATCCATTCCTTCCGGTTTTTTCCAAATCGGCAGCACGATCCTTCATGAACTGATTAAGTGAATTGGACTTGTTTCTGTTTACGTAGGCCTGTCTGATATCGGTAGATGTCATATTATTTATGAGGCCAGCATCAATAAGTCCGTTGATAAACTCACGAATATCGGCTAACTGGTCTTTCAGATTTCTATTAACCCGGTTAATGTTTTTAATGGCCGGATCTTTGGTGACAATGGCCTCTCCATCTTCCATTTCGACGAAATTATCCTGATTAACTTCGTACCCTGTTCTGATGAGTGCGGGTCTTCTGTCCTTCAAAATTCGAACCACAATTGAGTAACTATTATTCTTCCTCAGGAACCTTTTATCGAGTACAATTTTTACTGATATTTGCATAGAAATATTGCTTAAAATTCGCTTAAAAATTCGCTTAAAAGCCGCCTTAAATTCGCCAAAAAAATCGGCTAAAATTCGGCTAATATTCGGCTAAAATTCGCCTAACAATTTGCCTAACAAATCTACTTTTTTAGTCAATTCGCCTAACAAATTGAGCAACTTTATTACTTTTCAATATTTCACAAATAACTCAAAACCCTTTTATTTATTGGGGTTCTAGCGATTTTTAAAATTTCATAAAATATTTGGGGCTTTCATGGGGTGCAAGTGGTCGCCCGTTCGAGTCGGGCCACTCCGACATTTTTTTTAAAAGAGTCTGATTTCAGGCTCTTTTTTTTTGTTTTATCATTTTCAATGAATTGATAGAAAAACTTGCCAAAGAATTAGTTTTTCTGACTTGTTTTTTTGCTATGTTTGTTCATCAAAAAGAATTGGGTATGTATGAGGTTTATTTTACCGAAGAAGGCGATTTTACCAAGGTAGTGGTAACTGGCGAACGAAAATCTCATCAGGACATCGACGGCGCTATGGCTTGGTTTAAAATTGCCCAATATTGTGATGATAACGAAACAAAGAAGCTATTGATCATTTCAAAATTGACAGGGTCAATATCTCAGATGTCTTCTTATGATGTGTCAAGATCGCTGGAACAATTTGGGGTCAAAAAACATATCAAAATAGCATTTATTGACACACTAAATGATTCATTTAAAGCAAATTCCTTTTCTGTAAAATTTACGAAGAAAAATGGATATGATATTGAACTGTTTGACGACGAAAGTGCCGCCGTTTCTTGGTTAGTTCAATAATAGTTGAAATACAATTACAACTTTTTTGGTTTCTTGATATCTAGTGCCAGCAAGAAAACTCTTGTAATTCTTCAGCCTCTTGCAAAAACCGTCAAAGACAAGGATTGCGTCCGCCAAAGGCGGATGAAAATCAAGGAGTCAGCCTTTGACTGATGACTGTTTTCAGATCAGGCATAACAAAGTATTTGAAGTTTTCTTGCAGACCCTATCTATATTTTAATGTGGGGAGTGACAGGAATGGGGAGAAAGGTGCTGATGCATAGGAGCTAAACACGTGTCTCTTTGGTTGGCTGAAGTTTTAAAATATGCAGATCGGGCATTAAAAATTACGCGTGCATAACCCGAGGTATGGTGGATGCTACAACACATCAGGTGGTTATCGGAACCTCGCCTGGCACTAAGTGCCACTCAGGGAGCCTTCTTGTGGTTTTTCTTACTCATTCCGATAATAAAAAACAAAACGCCAACCGCGATAAATACAATTCCTAGTGAACCAACGGTATCCTTTAGCGTTGTAGTAAAAGTAATCCCAAGTGCTATAATTATGATACCGATAAAAACAAATCTTCTATAATTCTCTGATTTTATATTCATTTTATCAACCGTTTTATAAGTTATTTATTCCAATTCTTTGTCAATACGTTTTTGGCCCAAATATGAAAGCAATATCCAAAATCCCATTAGAAGTCCAATAATGGCAGTGATGATTTTTAGTTTGTCAAATAATTGTTCAAAAGATAATCCGGGATTTTGAAAGACATTGTATTTAACATACGTAAATACGCTTCCAAGAACTACAAAAACTATATACCACAATAGTATACACTTGATTTTCAGTTTTCTGATTGGCAATGCACCAAAATATAATAGAGCACTTATCAGAAAAATAGAATCAATCGTCATAATAATTGCCATATCTTCATAATCCCCAACATCCTGACCAAGAGCAAATCGTCGGTAAATAACAACTCCATGCATTGCAATAATTGTCAGGAAATACATTACAGCAATCACCTGTAATGCAATTTGTTTATTTCTTTCATCCATATTCATGAATGGTTTTTTATTTTTCGTTTTCATACCAGAATAAATCATTTAAGGTTTTATCTAACACTTTTGCAATTTTCACACATAGATTAAGCGAAGGATTGTATTTTCCTTTTTCAATTAATCCAATTGTTTGTCTTGTTGCACCAACTAAATCAGCAAGATCTTGTTGAGACAACCCGTTTTCTACTCTCGCTAATTTGATTTTAATGTTATCCATGGGGCAAATATAATATATATATTACAATATGCAATATATATTTTGCATTAAATCAATTAAATTATCCAGATTCATTTTATATGATCATCTGATTTGGGTTAAATGCGGGAGCAAAAGCTACAATGGCACAAGAGAATGATTGCAGACATGAAGTAAAAACCGGCGTTTAATCTAACCCCATAAAAGGCTTGTTAGAAACAATCATGCTTCGGAGTTCATTAACATACTCATTCCCTCTAGCAGAATAAGCTCCCAGGCCTCCCGCCATACTCAGAGCATTCGGCGGTTCACCATTTTTACGATTTTTATATCTTGCCTTTCTAAGACTACTGAACAGGGGATGTGAATTCAGAAACTGCAAATAATAACGTACCGACAAGGATACACTTTCAAATTCGGCCACCTCATGGGTTTCACCTTCGGGGCGTCTTTTTGGAACAATACCACAACCGGGCGTAAAACACCATTGCCCAAAAATATTGTTGGCCTTTCTTGCAAAATAAGAGGTTCCCCATGCCGATTCAAGCGCCGCCTGTACCAATGCCAGTTCAGTAGGAATAATATCCACATGCATCAACAGGTCTTTATAGCATTTCGATTTGTTTATATCGGTATTTTTAACACGGTAGCGCACAATCATTTCCTGAAGCTTTGCTGTCTCATCTTCTGAAAATTCGATACTGTTGTTAAATTTTGTCTGCATGTCAACAACGAATTTCCTTTCGTCAAGTACGCGCTCATTTTCGGCATCTATTGGTGTCTTCATATAGGCAAAAAACTGCCGTTTCTTTTTCTTCACATTTTTAATACGACCAAAATCGGGCAAGTCACTTACAAAAGGCTCACGTTTGGTATCATTTAGTTTTTTGGACGGTTTCGTATCTGAGGGTGATGGCTGTTCCATTTCTTCCGGCTCATTAAACAGGCTGTCCTCATGCGCAATATCTCGCATCACAGTGTCAATCACCCCTTCCTCTATTTGCTCAAATTCAAATTCAAATTTTTCCTTGACAATTTCCACGGACAGACTATCCTCGTTCAGGTAGTCAGGATCAATTTGGTAATTATCGTATTGGGTGAAATCATTCATTTTAATTATCAGCTGGAGTTTCTTCACATAATATCCGCGTAGTTCACTGTAATTTTCAAGATCATTTACCAGTACATAAGGGTTTTTCACTTCCTTTCTCTGACGTCTGAAATCACTATAGGGACCATTACTGATGGTGAGGAAATAATCCTCGATGGATTTGGATAAACTGGGATACTTTTTCAAGTAGGTATATTTACCGTCGCGGTCGCTGTTGGCTATAATGCGGTCATCGTCTTCATTAAATGACCAAATACCAAAAACATTGTTGGCCTCCAAAAAAAAGCGTGAAGTTCCCCAGCCACTTTCCACAGCCGATTGAGCCAAAACGATGCTGTTTGGATGTGTGTTTAGTTTACTCAACAACTCATCAAAATTATCAGACTTATATTTAGCAAGCAATTTTTTAAGAAAACGTTTGTCGTGTCCGGAAAGCTTAGAAGTATCTTTTGCGATCAATGCCCTGACTTCATTTTGAGTGTGTTTCAATTCTGCCCTTGCTGTAAGAATAGCCGGCAAAACCATGTCTATAAATTTTTGTTTTTTTTCATCAACAGGAAGGTCTGCCAAGGAGATAACACTGATGTAATCATAAGGTACCACTAAAGAGTCAATGTCCTGAATATCATTTACATTATGAATTTTTTTTGAAATTGTCCGGACAGGCCTGTTGTCGCATGCCGTCATGAACAACAGGATAGAAATAACAAATAGCGTATTCTTAAAACGTAGTATTTTTTTCAATGAATAGATGATTTACAGGTATTGATGAAAGCCAATATTCATTCAAATATAAGCATTTATTTTTCATACCATGGAAGAAGGCGGATGACAACAAGTCTTTTGACGCAGTTCATACTAATAATCAGGAAGATAAAAACTCATCTACAGCAAACTGTCGCCATCTGAAATGAAGTCACCAAAAAAGTAGCAAAACATAAGCAAGAAATATCCATAAATTGCGACAATTGATATCCCGGCATCCGGTACCACATATTTTCCTATCTTCGAATGTGAAAAACAAAAACTTCTCTTTTATGAAATAATACCGATTATGAATTGAAAGGAGCTTTTAGTTTCCTTTGCTTCTGAGAACTCTTCAAATCCAGATCCGAATTATACATAAACAGCGTAGCGCTAACTTCATTTTATAGTTGGTATAAGTTACCAAAAAGTCACGCTGAATTTCATACTGCACAAGATTTGCCCTTTTTACTAACGCAGGTAAAGGCACAAGCGGACGCTTGCGCCAAGTGTGGGGTTTTTACACCAATTACGGGATACTTATGGCTTTCTGCTGACCAAAAAATCATTCAGCTCCATGGGGTGATGCAATTTGATGATTTGCTCATGGTCCACAATCTGATCCATAAAATCTTCCCTTCCGGTCAATATCATGGGCAATCCGGTAACGGAGAGCAGGTCGTTCAGCCAATCATTCAAGTCGTTGATTCTGGGCGCAATCAGCATGGTAATCATATAATCCACACGAACGAGTTCGAGGACCTCGGGCAGGTCTTCGTTGGGCACATTTTGTCCCAGATAAACCGCACGCCAGCCACATTTACGTGCAATGAAAGATGAAAGGAGCAAGCCCATTTCGTGATGTTCGTCCTCGGCCAAAAACATCAATAAACCTGGGGCATTGTGCTCCGGAATGGGCAAGGCGTCGATGGAAGAAATAATTTTTTGCCGGATAAGGTTGGAAATAAAATGCTCTTGCGCCGGAAATACTTTGCTGGCACCCCACAGGATACCTACTTTATACAGGAAAGGATAAATAATTTCGACCACGGTATTGAGTAGCCCGCGCTGAATCAACTGTCGTTGGAAAACTTTGTCGAATTTATTCTCATCAAAACTCAACATACTTATCATGAGGTTGTTTATTTCATCCTCGTTCAACGAATCAGGAACGGATAGAATATGCTCCACTTCGGCTGATATTTCTTCATCCGTCATTTTGTCGAGCTTGGAAATTTTAAAGCCATTGCGCTGCAACATGGCAATACTAAGCAGTTTGCGGAGCTCCTTATCACTGTAATACCTGATGTTGGTTTCCGTGCGCATGGGGTTCAAAAAGGTGTAACGTCGTTCCCATATCCTTAATGTGTGGGCATTTATGCCGGTTATGGCCTCCACTTGTGCCACTGAATAGTTGCTCATGTCTAATTATTTTGCTGCAAAAATAGACATTTTTTCAAAATAACCTCACTTTATTCAACTGAAAATAAGCAGATAGTAAATTTTTGTATAACTTTTTACACTTTTTTCTTGGTCAGTTGAAAAATTTGTTGTTATTTTGTCGAACTATTTAAAACTAATAATTAGTCAATAACTAAAAATCACAGAAATGAAAACTAAAATCTTTTTATCGGCCATACTGATTGCCGCCATATCCTTCGCAGGATGCAACAAAGACGACGATGACAACACCCCAACTCCTGTTGAACAAAACAACATTGTTGAATTGGCTCAGGCAAACGGATTCAATTCGTTGGCCACAGCCCTAACCATCACCGGTTTGGTGGATGACCTTCAGAGCGATGGTCCTTTTACGGTTTTTGCACCAACGGATGAAGCTTTTGCTGCTTTGCTTGAAACCATCGGCCAAACCGACATCAACGATGTACCCAAAGAGGTGTTGACACAGATTTTGCTCTATCACGTGGTGAGCGGAAACGTAATGTCGTCACAAATAAGTGATGGAGATGTGGTTACACTTGAAGGCACCAACGTGATGCTCAGTACCATGAATGGAATTATGGTCAATGGTGCTACCGTGCAAATGCCTTACGATGTGGAAGCTTCCAATGGTGTGATCCACACCGTTGACCAAGTATTGGTGCCTGCCTCCATTACTCAGTTTGTAAATACCGTACTTGAACCTGCCTTTTTTAACCGGAACTTTACCACGCTTGTGGCTGCTGCCGTTAAAGCCAATGTGGTGAACACCTTGTTAACCACTCCTAATTTGACCATTTTTGCTCCCACCAACGATGCTTTTGCAGCTGCCGGTATCGATCCCGCTAACGTAGATGCCGAAACACTGGCTGCTGTGCTCACCTACCATGTGGTTGGCGCCAAAGTCATGAGCAACGAAATCCCTGCTTCGGCTGCTACCGTGAACGGTAAAAGCATCTATTTCTCATTAACTGCCGGAGGCAACTTCATCAATGGAAATGCGCAGATTACTGCTGTTGACATTGAATCGGGTTCGGGCGTGGTGCATGTAATCGATAACGTACTCCTCCCTCCTGCCGGAAACATTGTTGAAACCGCTGTGGCTTTGACCGCCGATGGCGAATTCACTTCACTGGTGGCTGCTTTGCAACGTACTGCCGACGAAGGTACCCCTGAGCAAAACCTGCTCACCGTGCTGAGCAGCGAGGGTCCTTTTACCGTATTTGCCCCAACCAATGCAGCTTTTCAAGCCTTACTCGACAGCAATGCCGACTGGAACAGCCTGAACGACATTCCATTGGATGTGTTAATCAATGTACTTACTTACCATGTGGTTCCGGCCAGGGCTTACGACAAAGATTTGCCTGCCGCCGTTGATGCCAACAGCGAACTTCCAACAGCTCAGGGTCAGAAACTTAAAGTTGACACCATGAACTTCACCATAAATCAAACCAGCAATATTGTTGCTGTAAACACCAATGCTACCAACGGAGTAATTCATGTAATCAATCAGGTATTGCTCCCCAATTAATTATTAAAATGTGATTTTAGTTAGTCGGTGGTATTGCACCACTGGCTAACTAATTCCAATCACCCTTCAACACTAAGATCATAAAAAACAATACACTTAAAAAATACGACGATGAAAACAAATCTCAGTAAAATTTACACCATGCTTCTGGCCATCATGATTGGCTCATCAAGCATCACCGCCGTAGCACAAAATCCTACTGCAAGAGTCCAGGTTATTCATAACTCAGCCGACATGGCAGCCGAAACTGTTGATGTTTGGCTCAACAACACCCTATTGATCGACGATTTTAAGTTCCGCACAGCCTCTCCCTTTATCGATGCGCCTGCCGGACAAGAATTTAACATTTCCATCAAAGGTCCCGACAGCGACGTAAACTCTCCGGCGCTTTGGTCGAGGGAATATAACCTTGAAAAAGGCCAAACCTATGTGCTGATTGCCAACGGCATTGTTTCGCCCATTGGATACGAACCTGTTCAACCCTTCGACATTTACGTTTATGCCCTTGGACGCGAGATGGCCAATGAAATGGGAAACACCGATTTGCTTGTTTTCCATGGTTCAACCGATGCCCCCATCGTTGACATTGCCGAAACAGAAGTGGTGAACACCACCGTGGTAAACGACCTCATGTATGGCGATTTTGCAGGATACCTTGAGCTCCCCACCGACAATTATGTGTTGGATGTGAGAGACCAATCCGGCGAAAACTCCATCGTGAAGTACAGCGCACCCCTCAGAGCACTTGGTTTGCAAGGCCAGGCCATTGTTGCCGTAGCATCCGGATTTTTGAATCCCGACAAAAACAGCGGTGGCGAAGCCTTTGGCTTGTGGGTTGCCCTTCCTTCAGGTGGAAATCTGGTTGAGTTGCCTCTCGTTTACACCCCCACAGCCCGCGTACAGGTGATTCACAACTCGGCTGACGCTGCCGCTGAAATGGTAGATGTGTGGTTGGACAACGAACTCCTCATTGATAATTTTACCTTCAGAACTGCCACTCCCTTTGTTGATGTACCTGCAGGACAAGAGTTTACATTAACCATTAAGGATGCCAACAGCCAGAATGCACTGAACCCCATCTGGTCGAGAACCTACAGTCTGGAAGAAGGCAAAACCTACGTACTGATTGCCAGTGGTATTGTGAGCCCCGACGGATACACGCCAACCAGACCATTTGATATATACGCCTACGACATGGGACGCGAAACGTCCAGCATGCCCAGCAACACCGACGTGCTTGTATTTCATGGCGCCACAGACGCCCCCACCATTGATATTGTTCCCGAAGGATCGGAATCGCAGGTGCTGGTGGACAACCTGAGCTATGGTGAGTTTGAAGGTTATCTGGAATTGCCTACTTCCGACTATATCCTTGAGAT
Source organism: Bacteroidales bacterium (assembly GCA_963676875.1). Taxonomy (GTDB): domain Bacteria; phylum Bacteroidota; class Bacteroidia; order Bacteroidales; family F082; genus UBA6244. The sequence continues at coordinate 2,893,153 of OY781436.1, read as the reverse complement.
TAAAGATGAATCGAGCCAAAATACCGTGGTAGCCTACAACGCTCCTTTAGCCAGCCTGGGCTTGCAAAATCAGGCCATCGTAACTGTGGCATCCGGCTTTTTGGACACCTCCAGAAACAATGAGGGTTCAGCCTTTGGACTTTGGGTGGCCTTACCCACCGGTGGACAGATGATTGAGCTTCCCTTGCATCCTCAAGTCATGGGAACAGCCCGCGTACAGGTGATCCACAACTCAGCTGATGCCGCTGCCGAAATGGTAGATGTTTGGTTGGACAATACCTTGTTACTGGATGATTTCACCTTCAGAACGGCCTCCCCTTTTATTGATGCCCCCGCAGGCGAAGCATTCACCATTTCCATTAAGGGAAGCGACAGCCAAAATCCCGACAATCCCATTTGGTCGCAAAGCTACACCCTGGAAGAAAACCAAACTTACGTATTGATTGCCAACGGCATTGTAAGTCCTGATGGTTACAACCCTGCACAACCTTTTGATATTTATGTATATGCCATGGGACGCGAGCAAGCTTCCATGATGGGACAAACAGATTTGCTGGTATTCCATGGCTCCACCGATGCGCCCACCGTAGATATTGTAGAAACGGGAGTTGGTGCCGGTACCGTTATCGACAACCTGATGTATGGCGATTTTAACGGTTATCTGGAACTTCCAACCGCCAACTATCAATTGACCATTAAAGACGAAAGTGGCATGTCAACGGTAGCCGTTTACGAAGCCCCGCTGGCCGACCTCTTGCTTGAAAACACTGCCTTAACCATCGTTGCTTCAGGGTTTTTAGCTCCTGAAAACAACCAAAACGGACCTGCATTTGGTTTGTGGGTAGCGCTGCCAAACGGTGGCGAACTGGTGCCTTTATCTGTCATTACCTCAACCACCGAAACCTTCCTGGATGCCGAATCCTTCAACGCCTATCCAAATCCTACCTCAGACATCCTGAATATCGACCTCACTTTGGCCTATGACGCCGATGTAACCATCGATATTTTTAACCTCACCGGCAGCGTAGTAAAATCTGCCGATATGGGAAGAGTAACCAAATCAACTACCTCTACCTCAATAAACGTGAACGACCTGAACACCGGACTGTACTTCGTAAGAGTTGCAGCAGGCAATCAGGTGGTGACCAAAAAAATTCAGGTAGCCAACTAACTGCTCTAAATAAACTCCGGGTGCTCCATCTTCTTCGTTGAAGGTGGAGCATCTTACTACCTTTAAATTATGAAAACGCTAATTCTACTTGCCATGATATTTTCACAGAATACACAGGATGAACTAATGCTCAATTTTGGTCAAACAGCCGGAAGTCAGCAATGGTACATCGTAAATGATGGTGTTATGGGAGGAAAATCCCAATCGCAGGTAACCCAACTTGCCAACAGTCTTGTATTCATCGGCGAAATTTCGTTGAAAAACAATGGCGGATTTGCCTCATTACAAAGCAGAAAAGCAGAACAGGACTTATCGCCATTTACACAGGTGAACATCAAATACAGAAGTACCGGACAAAGTTTTGCGCTTAGGTTACTTACACACGAAGCCTATTATCTTCCCTATTTCAAACACGATTTTGAATCAACCGATGGTGAGTGGAAAACGGTGAATATCCCCCTTGAGAGTTTTAATAAATATACATTAGGGTCAGCTACGGGCTCATCCATCACACAAAGCGACCTCCGGAAAATTATCCGTTTGGGCATTATTGTAAGCAATAAAGAGGAAGGTCCCTTTTCCATCGAAATAGATTTCATTCAATTCATTTAACAGCCAAAAAACCTACAGCCATGTTCTCACTATTCAAAAAAACAACTCCCGAAGATAAGCTTTACAAGAAATACGAAAAGCTGATGCAGGAATCATACAAATTGACCACCACCAGCCGTACTGAAAGCGAAAAAAAATATGTGGAAGCGCAGGAGGTGCTTACACAAATTGAAAACCTCAAATCCAACTAACGATGGCTGTTTACCAATTTTATAGAGAGCAAAAACTACCCGCCACCATGGCAGAAGTATGGGATTTCATTTCCAGTCCGGCCAACCTCAAGGTGATCACCCCTGAGTACATGGGCTTTCACATCACCACCAAACATCTGGCTCCCAAAATGTATCCAGGACAAATTATCAGTTACACGGTTTCGCCGGCTTTGGGCATACCCCTCACTTGGGTTACCGAGATTTCGCAGGTAAAGGAAATGGAGTATTTTGTGGACACACAACTGGTTGGGCCATACAAACTGTGGCACCACCAACACACCATCAAAAAAATAGAAGGGGGTGTTCTGATGACCGACCTCGTGACCTATGCACCTCCCATGGGGATTCTTGGCAAAATAGCCAATAGCCTGATGATCAACAAGAAAATACAGCATATTTTCGATTATCGCGAGAAGAAACTCGTTGAAATTTTTGGGGAGATGAAATAAGACTCCCAAATGACGAATATTCAGATTTTTATTTTTGAGACTACTCCAGAAAGTATAGAAACAAATTTTTCTAACGCAGAGTTTCGTAGAGTTTACCACAGAGTTTCGCAGCTTGTTTTATTGAGGTTACACAAAGTTCTACTAATCAATAACATCTATTTTTTGTGCCGAGTTGTCAATTTGTGGTCGAAGCGTTTTTCATAACTTTTTAATAAATGAACCACTTCTCGGAGCGCACTCATCTTTAAAACAGGCAAGTTGGTCAGTGAGGAATTTAAGTATTTTTCAATTGGAGTTCTGAATTATTTCAGATTTTTTTCTGCTAATTTGATAATCTCAAGGACAGGTTCAAAATAAGGAGCTGCGATCTCCTCAGTAAAGTCAAAAAGATCTGCGTAATCACCCTTTTGTCTCCATAAAAACAATTGCGAATAAACTCTCCCATAATGCTTCTCAAATTTGCCGGTTTTGATAAAAAGTGCTGAGAAATTACTCTTGACACCGTTATGAGTCGTCGGATTTATATCCGAATCCAGGAGCAAAGCAGTAACAGCGTAAAAAGCAGCATAATAAAGTCTATTAATTACAGAATTCCACCTTTCACTTTCACGTAAAAGTAATGCATCTTGGTAGGTCTCTTTTGCTCGTTCAAGCCGGTAATTTACTAAATCAGATTTGGTGCCTGTCATTTAATTCTAATTCCTTCTTTATCAATATTCGTGTGTAGCGGAATAATCGCATATCTGGAATTCCAATCACTTTTAGTATAAATCATTGGTGTTATTACAATTCCTGCAGAAAGCTCAAACTCATAATAATCATCCATTATCTTAGTTTCTTGTTCCAATGGTATACTGGGTTGGTTTAATAAAATCAACAAGTCCCAATCAGAATCAGGTTTTGAGTCGCCACGAGCTTGCGAACCGTATAAAATAAGTTCCGAATCAGGGTGCGTTCGATTTGCAACCCCAATCAATCCATCAATTATTTTATCTTTCGAAACCATACTGCAAAGTTAATAAAAACTACACCTATTGAAAACTAAAGCTTTGATACGCAGGAAACAATAGGCAGCATTTTTTCCTGCGAACCATTTTTCGACCAATATTACGACTTCCTTAACGTTTAATGACCATAAAATGCCAACGAACCGGAATTCACCAAAGAATCCTTTGCATACCGATTAAAAGAAATCAAAACAACCATAATCCTCTTTCTTCAACAATTCATTGACCTCCTCTTTATTAAAATAGGTTGGGTCAAAGCCGTCGCCTAACCATTCCAGTAATTCTTCGTATTCTTCGTGTGTGGGGTCTTTTAAAATTTCCAGTAAACTTTCGTAACCCCATGTTCCACCACAATCCTCCGGGGGACAGTTGTTTTTTCCGGCCAAACAAACGGGAAGGATTGGGATGTCGGTGGCGGTTTCAATTTTCTCCAGAACAATATTGTGCTCCCAACCATCACCGAAGTCATATTCATACACTATGGAGTCCTTTTCCTCTTTCAGCAATTTAGACAACTTAATTTTTGAATAATCAACGTTATCAAACTCATCCCAAAAATCATCATCCTGCATTTTTCGGGTATAGAATGTGCTGTTATGAATAAATTGATGCAGGTGGCTATTCGTCCAACCCATGGTGGTTTGGATGATTTTATGAAAATCGGGCAACAATATGTCGGAAGGAACCAAAACCCGTCGCCAGATTTTTGGTTTACTTCTTTTTAATGCTATTTGAATTTGGTATGTTTTATTGGCCATCTGATTGAAATTTAAGTTTTTTAACTGATCTTATTTTAGGATAAAATTCATTGATGTCCGGTTAAAAAAATATATCGTCCCTACGGGACTTGTTGGATACCTTTATTTGCTTTCTACCAACATCTTGTTCCTGCGAGACAGCCCCGTCAGGGGCTAAATATGGGTAGAAAAATTACAATTATGTTTAGTTCGTCCGCCATGAGCGGACGATATATATCAGGCATTGTAGCGTTTTCCGTTTAATTTTACCTGACAACAATGGATAAAATTAGAAAAAATATTTTGAATATGGATGAGACGGGAAATATAGTTTTTGAGATTTTGAAGAAAAGGCTTTCGCCCACAAGCACCCGGTTATTCCATTATCAATTACACAATCTGCTACCTTCTTCTCTAAACGCGTGAAACCAATTAAATCCTGCCGGCACTACAAATAAACGACGAAAGTGCCATTGGTAATGGAAACTGTTTTGTTGTCTGTAGTGGTGCAAGTTGCATGAAAAGTTCCTTTTAGCTTACCCGTTTCTTCGTTATATTCTTCAACGAAAATATTGCCCGAGGCGGAGGTGTATCGTTCGATGTTTCCGCTATTTAAGTCAATTACCTTATCCCAAAAAACGCCATAGCTCAGTTCATGATTCGACAAATCGTGGTCACCTTCGGTAATATCGGACTCGAGAATAATCACAAGGCTGTTTTTCCCGTCGCTGAACGAGCCTACAACCGTAACGCCATACCCAATATCAACATGCTGAATTAAGAAAGGTTCGTAGTTTGCGCCATCTACCTGAAGCGTTATTTTGTCATATTCAGGGTCTGATCCCGTATTGTCATCCTTTTTACAGGCCAATGTGCCCACAACCAACACCAGTATCACCAGCACATTTAAAAAATAAATTGCATTCTTTTTCATCGTTTTTGATTTTTTTAATAATTAATTTAGTTTGAATACTAACAAAGACGTGCTTGCTCTATGTTATTTAATTTCTTAAAGATATGGATTTTCATATGTCACCACCAACGTAGGTTCTTGTTTTGTCATTATTCATTTTTCTAAGTTTTTCAATGCCTTACGGTAACCCTAAAAGCGGTAAGGAGTAACTCCACTAATCCGGATCAACCTATATAAATTAGCTATATCACCCATCAATTTCACATTTTTAAATACTCTATTGTCCGTTTAATTATATCACCAAAAAACTCACTGTTCAAGGTGACTTTTTCCTCAATTCTACTCCAACCCTTTATTACATTTACTCGTATATACCGACCTCTGTGAGTTCATCATTTGACTGCTTAAAAATAGGAAAAATATTTACAGAGACATCGTATGGGAAAAATTTAAAAGCCTTCTAAACTGCATCCTGCACCCATCAAAAAAAAGCCCCGAACCATAAAAAGGCCGGGGCTCTCAATTACCAAGTTTTGGTATCGGTATATGTACTTATTTCTTCACTTTCTTCACCGGAAGGGTGGCAAACAGGCGGTTCATGTCTTTGTCTACATTGCTTTCGGAAGCTGTTCCGTTGGCAATTCTGCCCGAAGCCACACCTTGCCACACCCGTTTTTTCTTGGCGCTGTCCAATAGGTCAACAATTACGGTGCCTACATTATAATCGTGGTTGACAACCGTATAGGGATAGTTGGGCATGCCATATCCAACGGCGCCTACGCCCACACCTCCACTGCCAACACCCACCCCCACGGCAACGTTGCCATATCCGGTATATCCGGCGTAGTGGTTGGCATAGGCCGAATAACTGGTTTCTTCCTGTATCAACACGAATACCGACACCTGTAAATCAGCGTCTTTTTCCTGATAAACATAGCCTCGTTGTTCCAGTTGACTTTTGATGGCCATCAGGATGTATTTCTTGGTTTCGGGGCTTACCACTTTGTCGTTGGTAACATCCCAGTTGAGCAGGCCAAAGGTTTTAAAGGTGGCAAAATCCACGTTATGGTCGTATTCGCCCACAAATTTCCATGGATTACAGGAGCTAAGGAAGAGAATAATAAGCAAAGGCAGAATGAATTTTTTCATGCAAAAGTTGTTTAAATTTTTATAAATATTGTGTCAAGTCTATTTGTTGGCAGGAAGTTTCGACATGATACGGGCCACATTTTTGGGCAAAGTTCTGTCGCGTACATCCAGGTTTTGTTCCACGGGTTTCGACCCAATTCCTTGCCACACGAGTTTTTTGTCTTTCATGCTGAACACATCAATAACCAGTGTACCCTGATCGTAATGGTTTTCGGTAACCGTGGTTGTGGAAAAACCGGGACCATAGCCATAGCCGTAACCAAAGCCGTTGTAACCCCAGCCGCCGCCATATCCGGCCCAACCGCCATAGTGATTGGTATAGGCATCGTAGCTGGTTTTACCTTTGATGGTGATAAACAGCGAAACCGCCAAATCGCCTCCTTTTTCCTGATAGGCATAGCCTTTTTTCTCCATGGACGATTGGATGGCATCCAGAATGGTTTGTTTGTCGTAATCGTTGATTTGAAATCCGTTCTTGTAGTCCCAGGGATAGAAACTAAAGGTTTTAAACTCGGTGAAATTAACCGACCGATCGTAATCGTAGCTGGTCTGAAGCGAACTACAGGAGGCTATAACAACGAGTAATGCAAGAATAGAGAATAATTTTTTCATGGCTAAGTTTTGTGCTAAAATACACTTTATTCAATTAGATGGATCAAATTCGGTGGTAACACCAACAAAGACTGACAACTGCGTGGATTTCGTCCGCGTAAAACCTATGATAAAATGATATACTATGTCCTCTATAAGTTACTTTATGACGTTTATACTTGTCATTATATCTATTACACATTACTTTTGCTCCTTCATCAACAAAAAATATCATGAAAACAAATTGGTTAATTCCACATCGTTATAAACTCTGGGGATGGATATTGCTGATTCCTGCGGCCCTTCTGGGAAGTTTATATTTGTTTGCCGACTTTGAACCTGCCTTTCTGGAAGTTCGAACCTTTGCCATTTATTCGGATGGGGTTCATTTTTTCAACGACCCAACGGTGGGTTTTGGGTTGGTAAAGACAAATCTAGTCGATGAAATTTCCGGGGTACTCTTTTTATTGGGAGCCCTGATGGTGGCCTTTTCCAAGGAAAAACACGAAGATGAATTTATCGCACGCACACGACTGGATGCCCTGCTTTGGGCCACCTATGTCAATGCACTCCTGCTCATTTTCTGCATGTTGTTCTTTTTCGATCTGATTTTTCTTTACGTGATGATTTTCAACATGTTTAGCGTGTTGGTATTATTCATCCTTCGATTCAGGTATCTGATCTACTTATCAAATAAAAACCATCATGAAGAATAGTCTGAAAGTAGAAAGGGCCATTAAAAACATCACCCAGGAGGAGCTCGCCAAAACCATTGGAGTTTCGCGTCAGGCCATTAACTCCATCGAATTGGGGAAATATGTTCCTTCCACAGTTCTTGCACTAAAACTTTCCCGGTATTTCGGAAAAAGCGTGAATGAGATTTTTGTATTGGAAGACGGGGATTGAAAAGGTAAGTACCTAAAATACTTAAAGTTTAAAGTAAAGAAACTCATTGAATTGACGAAACCTTTAACTTAGGACTCTCCTCTTCTACTCCTCCGAAAACTCTTTCAACAACTTTCTGTAAGCAGAAAAAATCCGGGCACGTGAAACAAAGCCCAGGTATTTGCCGTCTTTGATCACCGGCAGGTTATAATGACTGGATTCCTGAAACTTACGCGCTACTTCTTCCATACTTTCGTTGGGGTCAACCAGGGTATCGGGCATGTACATGATTTCTGAAACCATGGTGGTATCGTACAATTCGGGTTGAAACATGATGGTACGGATATCGTTGATAAATACCACGCCATAAAAACGATTATCCTCGTCAACAACCGGTATCACATTGCGCTCTGACTGGGCAATTACTTTCACCAGATCGCCCAAAGTGGCATCTACACCAATGGTTTTAAAATTGGTTTCCAGGTGATGATTAATGTGCATCATCTGTAATACCGACTTGTCTTTGTGGTGGGTAAATAATTCACCCCTGGCAGCCAGACGCTTTGTGTAAATGCCGTGTGGTTCAAAATACATGATGGTGATATAAGAAAGGGTAGCCGTTACGATAAGCGGAGTAAACAGCTCGTAACCCCCTGTAAATTCAGCAATTAAAAATATTCCGGTAAGTGGGGCATGCATAACGCCGGCCATTACACCGGCCATGCCCACCAAGGCCATATTTTTTTCGGGAACGGGAATGATGGGAAACAAGTTGACCACTTTGGCATAAAAAACACCAAAAACCCCGCCCATAAAAAGCGAAGGAGCAAATACTCCCCCCACACCACCACTTCCGTTGGTGACGGCCATGGCCACTACCTTAAAGATCATGATGAGCACTAGAAATAGTAACATCCAATAAATACTTGTGGGGTGCCCCACCACATCAACATTCATCAGCCCATCTACTTTGTGGTTGATTAACTGGTGCAAAAATTCATAACCTTCCCCGTAGAGCGAGGGCAGCATAAAAATCATCCCGCCAAGGGCTATACCACCTATGAGCACCCGATAAAACTTATTGGTTATCTTCCCCATTTGCTGCTCGATATACATGGAGCCCCGTAAGAAATACAAGCTCACCAAGCCTGTAAACACGCCCAATCCGGCATAATAGGGCAGGTGTCGCAAATAAAATCCTTCGGTGAGGTCGAATGAAAAAAGCACGCCGCTGCCCATCAGAAAATAAGCCACCATGGCACCGGTTGCCGAAGAAATCAATAAAGGTATAAGCGCCCCCATGGTGAGGTCGATCATCAATACCTCCAGCGAAAAAACTACAGCTGCAATGGGCGCTTTAAAAATGGCGGCTATAGCTCCCGAAGCACCGGCTCCCACCAATATCATCATGGTTTTGCGGTTCAGGCTAAACAATTGCCCGAAATAAGACCCCAACGAACTGCCTGTGAGCACAATGGGAGCCTCCAGCCCTACTGAACCTCCGAAAGCCACGGTAAAGGTACTTCCCACCATGGACGAATACATGTTGTGTTTCTTCAGTTTTCCGTTGTTGCGCGATATGGCATATAAAATACGGCTCACGCCGTGTCCAATGTTGTCGCGAACCATGTAGGTCGCAAATATGACGGTCAACAATATCCCCACGAATGGAAATGCCAGATAGAGGTAGTTGGCTGCATCAAAATTAAACCCGTGGGTAATAAGATCGTGGGTAAAAAAAACGGTATTTTTCAACACTACGGCAGCCACGCCACTGGCCAAACCGATAATCACACTTAAAATGAGTACCAGTTGTCGCTGACGCTGCGAGGTGGAAAGAAATACAGAAGTTATTCTGGCACGAAAATTCATGAGGTATAAGAAATCCTAAAATCAGCGGCAAAAGTAATCAAATATGGACTTGATATTTTCATTGTTGAGATTGGGACTGCGGGAAGGGATCATTAATCTTCCGACATGTCTTTTAATATCTCCCGATAGTGGGAGAAAACGTTTGCTCTGGAAACGAAGCCCACATATTTACCGTCGTTGAGTACCACCAGATTGTATTTGCCCGAGTGTTGGAATTTTCCGGCCACGGTTTCCATATCATCGTTAATCTGCACCACATTGGTGGGCATAAACATTAAACTATGTACAGAGGTAGTTTTATACAATTCGGGCTTAAACATGATGCTCCGTATTTGGTCGAGGATAATGATTCCGTAGAAATTATTCTGGTCGTCCACCACAGGAAAAATATTGCGATGCGAATTGGCGATTACTTTGATAAGCTCTCCCAGATTAGCATCGGGATGTACGGCACTGAAGTTCTTTTCAATAAGGCCTTCAATTTTCATCATGGAAAGCAAGGCGCGATCCTTATGATGGGTGATGAGTTCTCCACGGTTTTTCAACTGAATGGTATATATCGACTTGGGAACCATCAATTTGGCCATGGCATAGGAGGTGGTCGCCACAATCATGATGGGTAAAAACATATCGTACCCCCCCGTAATTTCCGCAATGAGGAAGATGGCCGTTAGTGGCGCATGAACAACGCCTGCCAACAGACCTGCCATGCCCACCAGGGCAAAACTAGCCACGGGCAACTGGGTAAATCCCAAATAGTTGATGGTGCTGGCAAAGAGCAACCCGGCCATGGTGCCAATGAACAGCGTAGGTGCAAAAATACCCCCTACGCCGCCCGCACGAAAGGTAAGCGAGGTGGCCACCACCTTGAACATGGTGATGCCAAAAAGCAAGACCAATCCCAACAAGGCCTGGTCGTGGTAGTCGTAAAAAATACTGTTGTCGAACACAAAATTCAGATTACCGGCCAAACCCTCATTGATGGCTTCATAACCTTCTCCGTAAAGGGAAGGAAGCAAAAACACCAAACCGCCCAACGCTCCGGCACCCAACAAAAACCGGAAAAACCAGTGATTCAATTTTTTGAATAACGTCCCGGTAAACACGTAAGTTTTGATGAAATATACCGAGATCAGTGAGGTAAACAAGCCAAAACCAAAGTAATACAGGGTTTGCCCCAGTTCAAATTTATGGTCGATGACAAAGGGATATAATACATCCTGACCCAAAAATAAGTAGGAAGTGAGCGCTGCAATAATGGATGCCAAAAGCAGGGGCACCATCATGGTCATGGTCATGTCAAAAAGAATGACTTCGAGGGCAAATACGATGGCAGCAATGGGTGCTTTAAAAATGGCCGACATGGCAGCAGCAGAGGCAAATCCCAGAATGGCGACAATTTCTTTGTAATTCAGACGGAAAGTTTTCCCAATGAGTGACCCCCAAGCTGCTCCGGTCACTACGGTTGGGCCTTCCAATCCTACCGACCCCCCGAAACCTACCGTTAAGGCACTGGTAATAACAGATGAAAAGGTGTTGTGAGGTCGGATAATGCCTTGTTCCTTGGATATGGCATACAACACGTTGGGAATACCATCACGAACAGGTTTTCGTAATATGTATTTGACAAATATCACCGTGGCCAGAATTCCAATGGCCGGATAAACCACATACAATACATTTCCGTAATCTTCCGAAAAACCACCAATGAGCAAATCCCTGATAAAAAAAACCAAGTTTTTCATCAATACTGCTATCAACCCAACAACAAAACCCGTGATAATACTCAAGATATTCATCAGGCGGGGGCGAGGCATCCTTTGCAACTGCAATAAAAACCGGTTTCTAAGGTGTAATTTGGTCATTGGCGGCAAATGTACATAATCGATCCTATTACAAACGGTTATCGCACCAAATTTAAAGCCATTTTAAATACAGCACAATGCATTTGTAATCAAGATAAAAATACGAAGTATAACCGGAGCTCATTCAAAACAATACCCAATCAGGCTTTATCGTGCCTTAAACGTGATTTCGTCCATTAGCGACTGAACCACATATTCCATAGTTGTAAGCTCGAGGGCCACCAGATTTCCATAACCACTTCGGTTGTCGAAATACACGCCGTTGTCGAGGTCGATAAACTTATATCCGGCATGTTTGATACTCATGTCGATAAATTCCAGATTAACCGGCACATGTCCGTGAATGACCTTACGGTTTCTAATTTTCGATTTATCCACCTGATAATCACGAATCCATATCATCGATCGGGTATCCGAAAAAGGGTCTTCTTCCTTAAAATTGAGTCCTGCATGTACGATAACAAAATCATCCGTAAGGGCAAAAAACTCCAGATTCCGCATCCAATCGATGTATTTTTCCGGAATATCGCGTGGTGATTCTACATCAAAACTCTCGAGGGCTTCTTTGCCACCATAAATTTCCCATTCCTTCTGAATCTTGGTTTTGCTGCGAATACCTAAAAAGCCTTTGTTATTCTTATCTTCTTCAAAAGCGCGAATGCAGTAATCTTCGTGGTTGCCCATGAGCAGTTTCATTTTATAGCCCTTTTCCTGCATGGCCATCAGGTAGTCGATTACTCCTTTGGAATCCGGCCCACGGTCGATATAATCGCCCAAGAAATAGAGTTCGTCCTCAAGTTGAGGCTTTATCTGCTGCTCAATAAGAAATTTCAATGTACGGGCACAACCGTGTATATCAGGAATGACCCATTTTTTTGACATAGGTTAATTTTTAGATGGTTGTCAAAACTACGAAAAACGTTTTGAACAACCATTAATTTTCTAAAAAATAACAACTATTTACCTTTTGCCTGGTTGGCTACCTGGTCCATGAGCTTTTTAATCTCTTCGGGGTCGCCCAGGAAGTAGTCTTTGATTAGGTTCATTTCATCGTCAAATTCAAAAACGTAAGGAATTCCGGTGGGGATGTTAAATTCCAGAATTTCCTCGCGGCTCATGTTTTTGAGTTTCATCACCAGGGCACGAAGGCTGTTTCCATGGGCGGCAATCAACAGGTCGTTGTTTTCTTTGAGGGCGGGCTCCAATTCGATTTCCCAGTATGGCACCAGACGCTCAATCACTTCCTTCAGTGATTCGGTCATGGGCAATTCGGCGGCAGTCAGGTTTTCGTAACGGGCTTCAAATCTGGGATTGCGCTCGTCATCAGCCGACAAAGGTTGCGGAGGCGTATCGAAGCTGCGGCGCCAGAGCTGCACCATTTCAGGGCCGTAAGTATTGGCAGTTTCCACTTTGTTCATGCCCTGCAAAGCTCCGTAGTGCTTTTCGTTCAAACGCCAGTTTTTCTTAACCTCAATCCACATCAAGTCCATTTCTTCGAGCACCAACCACAAGGTTTTGATGGCACGCGTGAGGTAGGAAGTGTAGGCCAAACGAAAATCGTAGCCCGCTTCTTTCAGCACTTTACCCGCCTTACGGGCTTCAGCAATTCCTTGATCCGAGAGAGGTACATCTGTCCAACCGGTAAATCTGTTTTCCTTATTCCACGCACTTTGACCATGACGCAATAGCACTAATCGTTTCATTTTTAAGCTTTTTAAAAATTAATATTACAGAAACAAAAGTAGTAAAATACCATGGTTGTAATGCAGACAATTGTATTTTTGCGTCATGCAAGTTACATCGCCACTTATCCTTCGTGCTCTGATGCCGGGACTCACCTGGAGTGTAAAAACCGCTGAAAAGGTGATCTACCTGACCTTCGACGATGGTCCACACCCAACCGTTACACCTCAGGTACTCGACATCCTCGACCAATTTCAGGCCAAGGCCACCTTCTTTTGCGTGGGCGAAAACGTGCAAAAATACCCCAATGTGTATCAGGAAATCCTGCGTCGGGGTCACCACACCGGAAACCATACTTTCAACCACTTAAAAGGCTGGAATACAAATAATAAGACCTATTACGAAAACGTTGAAAAAGCGGCCCAACTGATCCAAAGCCACCTGTTTCGTCCACCTTACGGAAAAATTACACCCTTTCAGGCATACCACCTGAAACGGGATTATCAACTGGTGATGTGGTCGGTGATATCCTACGACTTTGATGCCCGCACCACACCCAAAACCTGTCTGGATAATGTATTAAACCATAGCCGTCCGGGAACGATTGCAGTTTTTCACGACAGTGCCAAAGCAGCTAAAAATTTATTACCAACCCTTCCTGTTTATCTTGAAACCATGAGCGCAATAGGATACACCTTTCAATCGTTAGAGAATGGCAACGCCTAACCAATGCATGGCTTTATTTTGCATCTTTGTACTTCAAACTGAACGTTGAATGTTAAAACGCACCTTATTTTTTCTGGCTGTATTGTGGATGGCTATGGTTTTGTACCGTTGTGCCCATCCCGTAATGCCTTCGGGCGGCCCCAAAGATATTACACCGCCCACCATCATCGGCTCCACGCCACCCAATGGAAGTCCGCTTTTTACCGGACGTAAATTCGTGCTTTACACCGACGAATACCCGGTATTGGAAAACATCATGCAACAAGCACTGATTTCGCCTCCCATGAAAGAATTTCCGGATTTTACCACCCGGGGGAAATCTATTCATGTGAAGTTTAACGAAGAACTAAAACCCAATACTACTTACACCGTGTATTTTGGTGATGCCATCGTGGATCTTACCGAAGGAAATCCCTTGCATAACTATTCCTATATTTTTTCCACCGGCGATTATGTGGATTCGCTAAGCCTTTACGGAACCGTGCAAAACGCCCAAAATCTCCTTCCCGAAGAACAGGTGTTTGTGATGCTTTACAAAGACAACAACGACACCATCGTTTTTGACAGTCTGCCTTTTCTGACGGAACCTTACTACGTTAGCAAAACAGATGCTTCCGGTAAATTTTCGCTTAACGGTTTGGCTAACGAACCCTATTTGCTCTTTGCTCTGAAAGATCAGAATGCTAACTTCATGTTCGACCAACCCGGAGAAGAAATTGCTTTTTTGGATTCGCTCGTCAGGCCCTATTTCGATGACAGTGCCATGCCCAAAGAGATCACGGAAGTATTTGACACAATCACAGAAATTCCCGACACAATATCTATCGATGAACTCCCCATCGACACGTTGCAAGCAAGACTCGATTCGTTGTATCAGGATTCCTTGTTCAACGCCAAATACTCAGGAATATCACTATATATGTTTGCCCAATACGACAGCACCCAACGTTTGCTGAAAGCTGAACTTCTGAAGCGCAACACGCTGCAATTTTCCTTTTCTCAACCTGCGCAAGATATCGACCTGATTCCTTTGAATTTTAATCCGGATACACTTTGGTATCTCCCACATTATTCGGGCAACAACGACACCATCATCTGGTATTTAAAAACCCTGCCCATCGACACGCTGGAGATGCTGATTATGAATCAGGAAGACACCCTGGGGCAGGTTTTTTTACGACTTGACCCCGACAAAACCACCGGGCGCGCTAGGCAGAACAAGAAAAAGGATGCAGACAAGGAATACCTGGATTGGAAATCGAATGTGAAATCAAACAACCTGGTATTGACCAAAATGCCTGAAATCACCTTTGCCCAACCCATGATTACATTGCACACCGATTCGGCCTACCTGATTTCTGGTACCGACACCATTCCCAACCCGGAGTTTGTTTTTCTGGACAGCTTACATCAAACCATCCAATTTCCCATTGCCATTGAGGCCGAAACCCGTTACAAAATCTACTATCCCGACTCGTCATTCATCGACTGGAATGGGTTATTTAATTCAGAAATCAGTCTTTCGTTTACTCCCAAACCCTTAGATGAATACGGCATATTTACATTAACACTGAATCCGGAAAAGGAACAACCTTACATCCTTCAAATGATAAACAACAAGGAAGTGGTATTTAAACAGTATGAGTTCACACGGGACACCACCATTGTCATGGATTTTCTGAATCCCGGGAAATACTTGTATAAAATCATTTACGACGACAACCACAACCATCAGTGGGATGCGGGACATTTCAACACCAAACTCCAACCCGAAAAAGTGATTTACTTTGATAAGGAAATCACCATACGTGCCAACTGGGAAGTGGAAGAAGAGTGGAATTTTTAATGCCAATTTACCCTAGACATGTCACTATCTATCCGGATTTTGATGAAAGATCGTCACCAGATATTCGTATAGTTCGGGGTGCTTTTCGTTTACCCCTCCCCTCCCGATGCATCGGGACTCCCCCAAGGGGAGGGAGTTGATGCTAACCATACCAGTAGCTCAAATAACCCCCCCCCAAAGTCCTCCCCTTGGGGGAGGATTTAGGTGGGGTTTACTCTAATGATTAAAAGAAGGTTCAAAGTGAAAAAAATTGCCTCTGAGACCCCACCCCTCCCGAGAAAACAGGACTCCCCCAAGGAGAGGGAGTTGGATTCAGAAGATAAAAACAATCGTTAGACAAGATCCTAAACTACTATCTATCCGGATTTTGATGAAAGATCGTCACCAGATATGCGTATAGTTCGGGGTGCTTTTCGTTTACCCCTCCCCTCCCGATGCATCGGGACTCCCCCAAGGGGAGGGAGTTGATGCTAACCATACCAGTAGCTCAAATAACCCCCCCCCCAAGTCCTCCCCTTGGGGGAGGATTTAGGTGGGGTTTACTCTAATGATTAAAAGAAGGTTCAAAGTGAAAAAAATTGCCTCTGAGACCCCACCCCTCCCGAGACAACAGGACTCCCCCAAGGAGAGGGAGTTGGATTCAGAAGATAAAAACAATCGTTAGACAAGATCCTAAACTACTATCTATCCGGATTTTGATGAAAGATCGTTACCAGATATTCGTATAGTTCGGGGTGCTTTTCGTGAAATTTGTGGGGATTGTCGAAGAAATATTCGCTTACCACGGCCAGAAATTCGGCATTGTTGGTTAGTCCGTAGGGATTGATATCCGAACGTCCCTTCTCGATGCGCTCCATTTCTTTTTTGATGATTTGCAACCAAGGCAAAGTGTAAGCATTGTCGGTAAAAATCTCCGGCAACCCATCCACCATACCGTCCGCTTTGTCGAGGAGGTGTACAAATTCATGAATACCCACATTATACTTGGATGGTTTACCGCTAAATCCGGCCAGCAAGTCGGGTTTGGAGAGCACCACGGTGTTGTTCATAAAGTTGTTTCCCACCATGCCCACGATGTCTCTACCTGTGTCCTTTTTCTGATCGGTGCTAAAATTTTCGTCGAAAGCATTGGGATAGATAAGCACCTCGTGCACGTTGGGATATTCAAAAAATGGGAAGGCAAAGGTGGGAATAATGGCGCTGGCAGCCACCAGCAACCGAATATGATCGTCGATATCAGTATCTATTCCTTCAATTTTTTTCTCCTCCAAAAAAAACATCACCCGCTGGTCAAACATAATTTGGTCGTCCAGGGGAAGCTTTTTGTAAAAAGGCACCCGTTCCATCAAAAACTCGTGCCACTCGTTGGGAAATTTTTTGCTGACAATCTTCAATCGACGATAATAGGCCCGATTGAAGCGCATGTGAAACAAAATAAGAATGATCCATGTGAAGAGGCAAAAAAGAAGAGGAGAAGCTGAATTAATGCTCCAGGCAATGGTGGAATAAACCACGAAAACCATCACACTCCAAAAACCAATGCGCAATTGGGCACGTTTTGTTTTTTGAATATAATACAGTCTAAGGTCCGTCACAAGTTATTGATTTACAAACATATGATTACCTCAGGGACAGGGGCCGTTTTCACAACAGGGACCAATGGAGCACTCAAAAAAAGTAGCGACAACGTTGGCCACAACGAGCAGTACAATGAGGTAAAAAACAATTTTCTCGAAAGAGAGAGGCGTACGCTTCAAACCTTTTTTTTCATCCTTGAAAAGAAACAAAAAGATGACCGATCCCAACATGCTCGCCACATAAATCACCACCGCCCACGAATACAGGTGCATACCAAAAACGGCGCTGCCATAGCCCGTGGCTTCACCTGCCACCGGACAAATGTGCAACAATATTTGACGGATGGAGAAAGAAGAACCTATCAGGGCTGCCAGGATAACGATCCCAAAATGTTCTTTACGAAAACCAAAATAGGTATTGAGGGCCAATCCGAAGATGACTCCCATCATGCCCATGCGCTGCAATAAACACAGCGGACAAGGGTTTTCGCCCAAGCCAAACTGAAAATAAAAAGCGCCCATCAACACAGAAGAAACCATCAACATGGCGGCGCTATTTGCGATATAAAGTCCGTTTTTGTTCATGGTTAAAAGTTTAGGTTAAGGCTTGAGGTGGTGTGATAGAAGAACATCACGATACTGAGTGCGGTACTCACCAAGAAAAAGAGGTAAGCCCAGTTTTTCTTTTGTTTCCAAATCAGGAAAAAAGAAATGAGGTAAGAAAGGAAGATAAAGGCCATATAAATTTGTTTAGTGCGGACAAAGCTAATATAAATTGTAAGGAATCCGGAAAAGAACGAAAATAATGCCACCCCAAAAATGAAGGAAGCGCTGTGGTAACGATGCAATTTGTGGCAACTCCGGACACCAAAGGGGAATTTTCCTCCGTCTCACTGATAGAGTCGACTCCTTTTGCAATGCATTGAACAAGGGTGCCCCATTGAATATGTGAATTCACAGTTGATTGTAATAACGAATTAGTATTAACTCATAAAACACATGCATCATGAAAAAGAAAAGCCTTTACATCTTATGGGTCATTTTGATATCAACGCTGTCCTCTAATGCCCAAATGGGAACCCTCCGCGGATTTGTTTATGACAAGCAAACAAAAGAAAGAATTCCTTTTGCCAACATACTGGTTGAGGATAGTATTAACACCATCTCATCCGCAACCACTGATTTTGACGGTAATTACGTCATTAATAATATCGCTCCCGGAATCTATAAAGTTAACGTGATATTTGTGGGATATAGCACAACTCAAATTAATCAGGTAAAAATAAGCCCTGACACCATTCGTTTTTTGGATATCTCGCTTCAAGCCTCAGCCGAAATGCTGGATGAAGTGATCATAGTGGATTACAAAATACCGTTGATTACAAAAGACCAAACGGCCTCAGGGGCCAGTATCACTGCCAATGATATATCCCGTATGCCAAACCGCAGTGCAAGTGTCAGTGTAAAAGCAGCAGGTGCGTATTCACAAGACCGATCGCGCGGTAGTGTTCGTGGTGCACGAAGTAACCAAACGGCCATTTTCATTGATGGAATACGTGTTGATAATAATTCAAATGTTCCCCAATCTGCCATCGAAGAGGTGGAGGAGATGGTTCAAGATGCAGAATACGACATAAATACCAAAGCAAAGCTTACCGCTACCGAAATAAACGACTTTAGCAAATGGGAGCTATGGAACGATCTGCAAAAAAGGCAACTCAGGAATTTTCGTAAAACATGGGAAATAGCCCCTGAATCAAGGTATTGTGTTCAGGTCATGTCGCAAGACAACAAACCTGTGGTTGATGCAGAAGTGTTTCTATTAACGCCCAATGATTCGATTATATGGCAAGCCAGAACCGACAACACGGGAAAAGCAGAACTATGGGCTCAGATGTTCCGAAATGAGGGACTTAAAAATCTGATCATTCAAGTGGTAAATAACAAAGAAATTTTCACCTACGAAAACCCTCAACTTTTCAGGAAAGGCATTAACGTACTGAAAATTAACGCAGATTGCGATATTCCCAATGAAATTGACATCGCATTTGTTGTGGACGCTACCGGATCGATGGGCGATGAAATAGACTTTTTAAAAACAGACCTCATTGATATTATTCAACATACCTCAGAAAATTTCCCTGTATCTTCCATCAATTTAGGAAGTGTTTTCTATCGTTGTTTTAACAATTCATATGTTACAAAAGCATCACCCCTCTCTTCAAATATTCAAGAAACAGTTCTGTTTATCAGAAGCCAAAACGCCGGTGAAGGGGGCGACGAAGTAGTGGAAGAAGCATTCATGGCTGCAGTGGACGATTTGGACTGGAGTCCTTCGGCCCGAGCCAGGTTATTGTTTTTTGTGTTGGATGAACAACCGGTGATTAATCAGCAGGTGATTAAAAAAATTCAACACTACACCCAAAAAGCAGCCAAAAAAGGAATTCGCGTAATCCCCATCGTAGCGAGCGCTGAAAATGATTCTCATGCAAAAAGTTTAGAATACCTCATGCGTAGTATTGCCCTGGCTACCAACGGCACCTCTGTTTTCCTTACCGATCACAGCCAAATTGGAAATGCACATACCGCGCCAACAACCGATCAATACGATGTTGAGCTGCTCAACAGTCTGATGAAAAGAATCATATTTCAGTTTTCGTACGTACCTGAATGTGATGAAGAAATAAGTGCGCAAGGCGTTTCCGATACCACTTACTTATTTGAGAGTCGAATAATTGCCAATGAAATCGTTGACACGTCAAAGATTACACTAAATACTCCCCCACCAAAAAGAATTCAGGATTTTACCCAAATTGCTGATAGTGCGACTGATAGCCTGGCAGCAGATTCAATGCCGGCGGATCAACAAGACCAAAATACTGATTCATGGATAGAGGAACCCTTGAATATCAAATACTATCCCAACCCAACCTCTGGTCAGGTAATTGTAGAAATCCAAGGCAAAATAGAAACGCTCTATTTAGTTGACATTTCAGGTAAAATTGTGTTGAAATTCAATCCCAAAACAGATGAGCGATTGACCATTGACCTCGATAATTATAGCAACGGACTTTACTTTCTGAAATTTCATCATGCAGACGGTTGGCACACCAGTAAAGTCATTTTGTCAAGATGAACAACTTGTTTCTTCAAGTTCTAACACGATATATACTGGCCATAGAGTGAAAATAGTTATTCATCCTTCCCCAAATATGCATCAATCCTGACCTTCACATTGGCTTTTAGGTTGTTGTACCAAAAAGAATAATCATACCGATGGAAAACTCCGTGCGACCACCTGCCCATATGTTCCAGGTTGATTTGATCTGATTTGGGTGTTTGTATGTCCGTGGCAATTAACACGCCTTTGATGGTGTCCACGTAAGCTCCGGCGAAATGGGGGATTTCTTCGATAAGCTCACCCGTGGCATCCACAAAAAACTCCGCTCCAAGGTTAGTCTCACGAATGGCCAAGGTACCATCTGTGCTCCAGTTCAAAGGATTGATGGCATGGGCACCGGGAAGCAACACGGGCGAAGGTCCGGCATTTTCGCCTTCGGTATTAAAAGTAATAATGACACCCGTATCTGTTTCTCCCTTAGCCAACTTCAGCCATGGATACTTTTTCAGGTCTTCTTTTGTGATGGAGTATCCGATCAAATAAGCCGCTACCAATCGTTTTTGCAGGACAGAATCATTGAAACGGTTGCGCATTAAATTGATAAGCGCCATGGTTCCCTGACTATGGCCGGCAAGAATAAAAGGCCTGTCGGGATTCAGGTATTTGAGGTAATAATCAAATGCGTTTTCAATATCCCGGGCACCAACCTGAAATACAGTATCCTGAAATGCATCAGCACCACCATTTCCGGCCACCATACTTTGTTGGGCGGCTGTCTGTTGACGGTAAAACGGTGCAAACAAATTGGCATAAGGCGAAAACACGCCTGCCTGTGCCACAAGCAGTCCTTTGGCATTGTTCCGCAGCGTGGTGTCGGATATATCCATGTTCGACGGATCGGTTCCCACATAAATGGTGGGATACACATAAAACACATCTACCTGTTTATCAATAGATAACGGTTTAGTCACCCAACAAAATTCGGTAGCGTAATCAAGTGGTTCAGAAATTTTCGTCATCTTTTTTTCTTTTTTGGTTGAATCGCATCCGTTTGATAAAACAGCAATGAAAACGAAACTTAACAATAAATAAAATACATGTTTATGCATGACTTTTGTTTTTGTAAAATGAATAACACGTCTTAATGAAATTTCAACAGGCTCGACAAGACGTTGTTGGAGGGGTAAATATACAAATTTCATCCGGTTTTATAGGATATATATCATGTTTGTTCTTGGGATGAACCAAATGTCTTTTTTAAATGAGAGAATGGATAAAAAGACTTTTTCCGAAAACAACAATCAATCGATGGCTGAAAATCCCCCTAGAAACAAGGAGAAGAACTTATTTTGGGTTTAAAAAAAAGCCTTCACCAAGTGAAGGCTTTTGTAATTTATAGACGTAATTTATCTATTACACAGGATCCGCTAATAATCGTTACACCTGTTAACACACTCAATAATCTCCGTTAAGATTAAACTTCTTAACGAATAGTAGATCTTTTTCCCGACCCGCTTGGAGTTTAACACCCCTTTATTCTTCAGAATATTCAAATGGTGTGAGGCCGTAGCTTGCTCAATATCAAGCTTTTCGTAAATCTCTGTCACACTCATTTTTTTACCATCTGCCAACAGGTCGATGATGGCGATGCGCATGGGGTGCGATATGGCGCGAAGCTTGCTTGCCGCCGACTCCAGTTTTAGTATGTCTATTTCTACTGATTGCATTCCAAAAATTTTGACAAAAATATTACTATCATATGTGGGAAACAAACATTTATCGACATATATTGCTCAATTGTTTATTTTTTAACAGTTCTAAATAGCAGCGCATCTCATCATCACCTTTTCAACCCGTCACCAATCGTTATTTTGTTGATTCCCTAAGGGAAAAATACCGTTCTAAAACTTTTCTAAGGACGTGGATGTCCCAGCCCAGATAGCGTTGACTTTTTTCTCTTCTATCACCTTCCCCCGTACCTCCGTAGTTAATAAAAACCCGTAAAAGAGTTGCACCACAGAGACACAGAGGACACAAAGAAAATCATGGTTGTCAGGTAAAATTAAACAGAAAACGCTACAATGCGTAATATATATCGTCCCTACGGGACTTCACAACGGTGGGGGTTGTTTCATATTCTACCCATATTTAGCCCCAAACGGGGCTGTCCCGTAGGAACAAGATGTTGGTAGAAAACAAATTAATGTCCCCAAAAAGTCCCGGAGGGACGATCTTTTTTTTTAACCTGACATCAATGACAGAAAATATCATGAAAAAAAGCTATGTGATGCTAAATAGCCATTGACATTGGTGTTGGCTCATATCGCCTCACCGATCACTGATCACCGTTCACCCTTCACCGTTCACCGTTCACCGTTCACCGTTCACTTAACCCCTTTGCCACTTTCCTCAGCACAAGATTCATGAAATTAGAGCATTAATGGGCATTGGCTCCTAACTCACAAGCAAGTCGGTAAACGAAAAGGTTTTCCCGTCAAACAAGCCTTTGTCGCTGAGTTTTAGTTCGGGGATTACCAACAAAGCCATGAACGAAAGCGTCATGAAAGGTGCCCGAAGGGTGGAACCCATTTTATGCACTTCTTCATCAATTTTGTGATAATGATGTGCCACTTTGTAACCATCGCAGGTGGACATCAAACCGGCTACGGGCAATGGAAGTGTGTTTTCGACTCGTTTGTTGACTACAGCCACGCCTCCTTTTTCGGCAATTACCTGATTGATGGCGCGGGCAATGTATTCATCGGAAGTGCCCACCGCCACCAGGTTATGGCTATCGTGTGCCACACTGGAAGCAATGGCTCCTTCTTTAATATTAAAATTCTTTATAAAAGCAATGGCAGGCTTGGCTTTTGGTTCATAGCGGTTGAGCACCACCAACTTCAGGATATCGTGTTCCACATCGCTTACCACATTACCTTCCACTACTTTGGGTTTTTCAATCAGTTGACCGGTAATGAGCTGGCCATCATAAGCTTCCATCACCTTCAGCTGACTTCCTGTAGGGGCCACACGCAGATCGCTGGCAAGTATGGGCTCGGCCTCAAAATTATTGGGTTGGTCTTCAAACACCGAATCAATCAACGATTTGCCATTTTCTGCCACCAGTTTTCCATTCACGTAGGTTTGCAGGATGTTGAAATCTTCCAGGTTATCTACCACCATCATATCAGCCGGATCGCCTACCTGCAGGGTTCCCACCTCAAGGCCATAATGTTTGATGGGATTCAGGATGGCGCTTTTCAACACCTTCAAGGGATCGTACCCCTTACCGATAGCCCTGACAACCAATTGGTTGATGTGTCCTTTCACCAAATCGTCCGGATGTTTGTCGTCGGAACAAAACAGCACGTCATCGGTATGATCCTTCATCAAATCGATAAGCGCCTCAAAATTTTTGGCGGCACTGCCCTCGCGCACCTGAATTTTCATTCCGCACTTAATTTTATCGAGGGCTTCCTCCATGGTAAAACATTCGTGATCGGTGGTTACTCCTGCCGAAGCATATTGTTTGGCGGCCTCCCCTTTCACTCCGGGAGCATGACCATCCACGGGTTTGTTGTGCCTTTTGGCGATGGCTATTTTCTCCATTTCCCAGGCATCGCGGTTGATTACTCCCGGAAAGTTCATCATCTCCGAAAGGTATTTTATATCGTCCATGGCCAATAGCTCCTCCATTTCATCCTTTTTAAACGCGAACCCTGCTGTTTCGAAAGGTGTAGCCGGAACACAAGCCGAAGCACCAAAATAAAATTTGAACGGAACCCGTTTTCCGTTGGCAATCATATATTTAACACCATCTATTCCCAATACATTGGCAATTTCATGGGGATCGGACACGGTGGCCACTGTACCATGCACCACCGCCAATTTGGCAAACTCCGAAGGAATCAGCATGGAGCTTTCGATGTGGATATGTGCATCGATCAATCCGGGAAGGATAAATCGTGTTTCGGTCACAGGCTCGGGAACCACTTCAGTAATCTTTCCACCCGATACATGGATGGTTCCGGGAAATATTTTTTGTTGGTGCAAATCCACGATTTGACCACTTAAACTATAGTTTTCAGAAGTTGACATAAGATAGTTGTTAGTTGAGTTACAAAGTTAAATGTAAAAAATGAGAAAACCACCATTTGTGGCGAATGTGACGAGCGAAACTGCTACAATATTATCATTTCGATATCCGAAGAAGCGAAGAAACTTGCTGCGACTTCCGGTTTTTGTGTAAAACCAAGCAAAAATCCGCCTCCCCCCGACCCACAGAGTTTGAGATAAAAATCGCCGGTGTCGAGCCCATGTTGCCAGGCTGCTTTAAAAGTATCGGGAATCATGGGATCAAAATGACGAAAGAAAAACTCGGATAATATGGGTAGTTGATCGAAAAGTGTTTCTGAATCACCAGCTTCCATGGCTTGGATACAGGCATTGTTAGCAGGAATCAATTCGTTGGTAAACCGGCTATAAAAGCTGTGTTGCCGGCACTGATCGAAGAATCTGTTGACCAAAGGACCTGTTTTGCCGGTAACACCCGTATCAATCAGAAACATTTGAAATTCACGGAAATTAAGGTCTTCAGGAATTCCGGAAAAACCAATTTCATGTTTGTTTTTAATGAGCAAAGGCCGTTGCAGATAACACAATAATGGATCAAGACCGGAACTAACTCCGTGAAAATATGATTCCATTTGTGCCAGATGTTCTTTCAATTGGATGAGTCGTTTTTCATCTCCTCCATCAAGCACCACCGGTTTAAGCGCATATCTTTCGTAAACCGCAGCACACAAAGCTCCTGAGCTTCCCACACCAAATCCCTGGGGAATGTTGGAGTCGAAATACATACCCTTTTGCAAATCTGATTTGAATTGTTCCAAATCTAAATATGGCTTGAGCAGACTTTTTGCCTGAAGGTCTGAAAGAAAATTTAAAAAACCTGCAAGTTCGCTACCCCTGACTTCGGGAATAGGTTTTTGTACTTGGTCGGCATCGAAATTCCAGCGAGCCGAAAAGCATCGCAAAGGGATAGTCAAACCCATGGAATCGCAAATTACGCTGTATTCGCCAAACAATAAAAGCTTTGAATAATAGGACTTATCTTCGGTCATTCCTGATTAATTACTTTTACGGGACCTTGTCCCATGCCATCATCCAGAAAATGATGGGAGGTGCAAAATAACAACAATTCACCATTAATCAGGTCAAGAATTTCCTTTTTGTGTTCAAGAGGATACAACAGGTGCACGTTGGGACCTGCATCCAGGGTAAAGCACAAGGGTATTTTTGTTTCTTCACGAAAACGGCGAACCCGCTTAATTATCGACAAGGTACCGCTTTCCATCATTACATATCCGGGTTGCGAGGCCATCATCAGCGCATGTAATGTAAGGGCTTCCTGTTCTACAATTTCGATGAACCTATTTAAATTACCTTGTGTTAGCACATCATGCATTTCAACCACATGGTTGTGTGCCTGCACGTATCTTGCTTCCGCGAAAGGATTCGTTTCCATCAAGCCATGCCCAGCGCTGCTGCCCACTTTTTTGGTTCCTTCGTTCACAATTAATATAGCATCGCCCAATTGTTGAAAAACAGGATGAATGGGAAAACTGAACGGAACAGCGTACATATTACTATAATCCGGATATTCTTTGGTAACACCCCAAATCACATATCCTCCGTATACGGAACGTGAGGCACTACCTGAACCCAGACGAGCCCATTGTGATGCTTCGGCAAAAAACTCGGACGAAGTAAACTCCTGCTCATAAACTTCCTCCACAATCGACAATAGTCCTAAAGCAAGTGCACTAAAAGCTGAAGCAGAGGATGCTATTCCTGAAGAATGCGGGAATGTGTTGTGCGATGAAATGTTCAATTGTAAAGTCGATAGCAAGGGATATCTTTCGGAAAAACGATGCACATATTTCAAAATCCGTTGTTCAAAAGCAGGATGAGGCTTTCCTTGAAAAAGAAATGAAACAGCGGTTTTATCTGTGTTAGCCACCTGTTGATATTCTATGGTGGTTCGTGTTAGCGCATGCTTTAAAGTCATGCTAAAGGATGGGTTTTGAGGCAATTGATCTCCAAATTTTCCCCAATATTTGATTAACGCGATGTTGGAAGGACTCTCCCAGGTTATTTTTCCATGCATGGGGCAAAAATAATACAAATAGACCTAACGAGCCACAACCAATTCTTCAAAGGCATAAACCACCGAAAATCCAAGGGATTGCATTTGCTTTCTGAAAGATAATTCATCATCTTGTGTGGTCACCAGCACAAAATCGCCGCCCCAAGCGCCCAACGATTTCACCACTCCATCATAATTTACAAAGCGTTCCGACTGAATGGTTGGTCGTTGAAGGATTTGTGACATCAAGTGTTCATGAGCCTTCAATGCGTTTTCCATGATAGTCAGGTTGTCCGCATGAAGTATTTCATGGGTAAGGGCAGTAATTTTGTCGATATGGGTATGATCGAAGCCTCTCTTTTTCTTAAAACGAGCCACCTCGGCTGATGAACGCTGTTTCTGACCCAGGTAAACAAAATAAAGCTGTTGATGGAAATCCGGATAAAAATGAACAGGCAGCTCCTGAGGTTGGTTGTTTTTCAATGAGTACAAAATAGGGCCGGTAGCCATGGCGCAGGCGATGTCGTACCCCGATCCACCAAACAAGGCATGATGCAGACCATGGGCATTGAGTTCGAGCCATTGCGACAACAAAGAAATGAGTGTGGCACTTGAGCCAAAACCATATTCCGGATGGAAATCCAGAGTGGTAATCACTTGAACGCCCAGATTTACTGATTTCCTGGTTTCCAAAAAGGCTTCGTTCAGGATTTCCCTAAGTTTATTGGCAAGTAGTTTGTTGGAAGTGGATAACAGTGCAAGGGTAGGCAATTGAAAGCTGGCCTGAAACCATAAACCCTCCGGAGATCGTGCTTCCCAAGTCAACACCTTGTCGTCCAAGGGTCTGGCCCGCAACGACTGACCCAACTTCAATGGAACAGCCAATGCCTGAGCGCCTTCAAGCACAAGGTATTCGCCGGTAATAAGCAGCTTGCCATGGGCGCGAAAGTCGGAGAATCGATTCATCAGGTGTTGCGAAGGTTGGCTAAAAACTGGCTGACATTGGAAAAGGAGACTTTATTATCCACAAAATGTGCCACTGCCTTTTCTTTTTCCTCCGTGGTGGCTTCAAAATGATTTAGTATGTTGAGCAAATGCATTTTCATGTGGCCAATTTGGATGCCTTTTGTAACCAACGAACGCACAGCCGCAAAATTGTTGGCCAACCCAACCGAAGCAGCAATCATCATCAACTCTTTGGCAGTGGGATTGCCTAGCATCTTTAATGAGTGTTTGGCGAGAGGATGCAGTGAGGTAAGTCCGCCCACCGTACCCAGAGCCATGGGCAACAAAAGCTCGTACCTGAAATACCCCTTCGACAAGTCAACGGAAGTGAGGCTTCTGTATTTTCCGTCCTTGGAAGCGTAGGCATGACCGGCGGCTTCGATGGCACGAAAGTCGTTTCCCGTGGCGATGGCCACCGCGTCGATGCCATTAAATACCCCTTTGTTGTGGGTAGTAGCTCTAAAAACGTCGATTTCGGCGATACGAACAGCCAATTGAAACTTGTGAGCAAACTGCTCACCGGTAAGGCTTTCGTCCAAACCTTCCAATTCAGAAAAAGGACATTCCACCCACGCCTTTACCAGACAGTTTGGCGTATAGTTGGAAAGAATAGACATCACAATTTCACATTCCCGTTCGTTTTGTTTGAAAGACTCCTCATTTTTGAAAAAATGTTGCATTTCCTGAGCGAATTCTTCCAGACAGGAGTTAATAAAATTAGCTCCCATGGAATCCACCGTATCAAAAGACACCTTGAGTTGGTAATAATGATCGATTTCAGACGTTTTGTCAACCAGCTCGAAACGCACGATACCGCCTCCTCTGGATTCCATGTTGGCCGTAATATGTCCGGTGGCTTCACGCAGGTGATTGAACAAACTCTCCTGAACCTGCCAAAGGCGTTTGCGCTTTCCCTTCCATAAAAAGTGTACCTGACCAATTTTTTCCACATCCACCACTTCGGCATGAAAACCGCCATGATCGCTCCAAAAACGAGCACTTGAAGAAGCTGCTGCTACCACAGAACTCTCTTCAATGACGAGCGGTACCAGGTAATTGATATCGTTAACAATAACATTGGGGGCTACACCATAGGGAATATAAAAATTGGAAATGGTATTTTCACTGAACTCATCAAAGATTTTCTGTTTATTTTGATCGCTGTGCCAAAAGCTTTTTAGTAGCTCAATGGTTTCCACCTGATTATCCATCAGTTCGGCTACAATTTTCAGTTTGTCTTCTTTCAGGAGCTTAGAGAACCCCCTGATAATCAGATCACGTTTTCTTCTTCTGGGCATATTTAAAGTTCAAAATATCTTACTAATTCAGGCAGATCACCAGTCATCCTCTACCTTTTCAGGCTCCGGCTTCATTTTCTCTTCCAGGGAGGCACTCCAATTATTAACATAATCAGCAATTTGTTTCAAATAACTGTCCCAACGGGGATCGTAGGCCGGATCGTTTTTATCGAGCCATTTTTCAACGGGTATGTTAGTTTGCGACTTCAATACCAATTCATTGATGGTATATCTGTATCTATTGTCTTTTACTTCGATGGTGAAGGTGTAATTAATCATCCCTCCTGTATGTTTAATACTGTCTTTATCCCAGTAATAAATGCGAAAGCGGTGATGACCAATGATTTTACCACTGGGTACATCGCGCACGGATGTCACTCGAACCGGGTCTTTATAATAATCATTTAGCCAATAAACCACCCGATTGAACAGGTCATTTTGCTCACCCTTTTCCTCCACCACATTCTGGAATTTAATCAGTTGGGTTTCTTCATCAACGGGTATAAACAGGTCGGTCTCCTGTGCATACCCTTGCACACCCATGACCACCACAAAAAACAGAATAAGTCTCTTCATGACAATTTTGTTTTAGTTTATACAGCAAATTTAGAGTAAAATGTGAGAAAGGAAGGGGAATTTGAATATTTATTGGCAACATGGAGATTTGGGTGGGATAAAAATTGCCAATTATTGTCTGCGAAACATGAAATTTAGAAACCCTACCCCCTGCCGAATAATATCGGGATTGGTGGGGTTCATCCTGCCTTCAAAATCCCACCCTTCCCAAAACCTCACCCCTTCACGCGACAAGCATGTCAGCTCTTGATTGCGTTTTTGGTTAGCCATCGCAGAAGGTTTTAATGATTTTCACCCAAGAGCCCACGAATTTTGTACTTTTGCAATCAAATTAATCGGCATGATTTACATCACACGTCGCGAACGTTTTAATGCAGCCCATCGCTTATTCAGAGAGGAATTTTCCGATGAAAAAAATCTGGAGGTGTTCGGAAAATGCTCCAATCCCAATTGGCATGGGCACAATTACGAAGTTTTTGTCACCGTGAAAGGTGAAATTGACCCCGAAACTGGTTTTCTGATCAACCTGAAACAGTTGAGCGCCCTTATCAGAGATAAAATAATCAGCAAGGTCGACCATAAAAACATCAACCTCGAGGTTGACTTTATGCAAGGTAAGCTGGCTTCAACGGAAAATCTGGCAGTGGGCATATGGAACGAACTTGCCCCACACATCAAGCTGTTACATTCAGAGCTTCACTGTGTTAAGGTAACCGAATCGGAAAATAACTCCGTAGAATATTACGGCAACTAGTCCAAACCATCATCAATCATTCTGCCAAAAGGCTCTGGCATCTTTTTTGAGTACACTTTGGCAACAACAACATTCTCATGGAAAAAAAAGTAAAAGAATTGTTAGGTTATGAGAAAATCGAATCTTACAATCCGGAAAATCTGAAAAAACTACAATATCACTACCAGGAAATACTTAACCTGATTGGAGAAGACGCCACCCGTGAGGGACTGCTTGACACCCCGATGCGTGTAGCCAAGTCCATTCAGTTTTTAACCCAGGGTTACGACCACAATCCGGAAGAGATCCTGCTTTCGGCTAAATTTAAGGAAGACTACCGCGAGATGGTGATTGTGAAAGACATCGAAATATTCAGCATGTGCGAGCACCACATGATACCCTTTATCGGAAGAGCGCATGTGGCCTATATTCCCAATGGCTACATAACCGGACTGAGCAAGATTGCCCGTGTGGTAGAAGCCTATTCGCGCCGATTGCAGGTACAGGAACGGTTGACTTCACAAATTAAGGAAGCCATCCAGAACACCCTGAATCCACTTGGCGTGGCCGTGGTTATCGAAGCCAAACACCTGTGTATGGCCATGCGTGGCGTTCAAAAGCAAAACTCCGTGACCACCACCAGCGATTTTACAGGAGCCTTTAAAAGAGCCGAAACCCGGGCCGAGTTTATCAGCCTGATTTCAACTAAGCTATCTTAATTTTTCAAATTTTAACATAATTTGCAACCAATAACTTTAGACTATTTTCTGAAAACCTTCGTTTAACAGTTTAAAATGATCGAAAATGAACCAGTTTAATCAAATAAATTTCACACAACAGCAGGGAACCATCGCCGTTTCCCGCACTTTTCTCTCAGGGGTTTTTATGTGGATGGGCATTGCCCTGGCCATTACCGCCCTTACTTCCTGGCTTTTTGCCGGCGACCAGCAACTTATGAGCGCTTTGTACAATTCTGAAACCGGAGGCATGACCATTTTAGGATGGATTGTCATGCTCGCTCCTTTTGGGTTAGTACTTTGGATGTCGGCAGGTTTTAACCGCATGTCGGCTTCCACCATGCTGCTGGTTTTTGTGGCTTACTCCATCCTGATGGGCATGAGCTTAAGCTTTATTTTCTATGTTTATACCCTGGGCTCCATTGCCAAAACCTTCCTGATAACCACTGGCATGTTTGGCTTTATGGCCGTTTTGGGCTACACCACCAAAACCGACCTTACCAAATTTGGCAGCATCATGCTGATGGGTTTGGTAGGCATCATTATCGCTTCGGTGGTCAATATGTTTATGAGAAGTCCTCAAATGGATTACATTATCAGTTTTATTGGCGTCCTTATTTTTACAGGGCTCACCGCCTATGATGTACAGAAACTAAAACGTATCGGGCAGAATGCTTCTGATGACGGAGAAGCCATGCGCAAGATGACCATTTTTGGGGCATTGACATTATATCTGGACTTTATCAATTTATTTCTATTTTTGCTGCGCTTTTTCGGAAACAGAAAATAGCCGGAAACAGTCCGTAAAAAGGATAGCTACATGAGTACAACAACCAACGAAAACCATATCCCTGTTTTCATGGCGCGCATTTGCAGACCCATGATGACAGCCAAATCATAAACCACTTTTTTATGAATGTGTACGTTTTTCCCGGACAGGGAGCTCAATATGTCGGAATGGGGAAAGATTTGTTTGACAAATCGCCCAAGGCCAAAGAAATGTTTCAGAAGGCCAACACCATTTTGAAATTCAAGATAACCGACATCATGTTTGAAGGCACCGAAGATGACCTGAAGCAAACCAATGTTACCCAGCCGGCCATTTTCCTGCACTCGGTTATTCTGGCCTCTGTTATGGGAGCCGATTTCAAACCTGATGTGGTGGCCGGCCATTCGCTTGGCGAGTTCAGCGCGCTGGTAGCCAACGGAGTTTTGACGTTTGAAGACGGATTAAAACTGGTTTCCAAACGTGCTGCTGCCATGCAAAAAGCCTGCGAAGTGGAGCCTTCCACCATGGCTGCCATTTTGGGATTGGATGACGAGAAAGTGGAGCAAATTTGCTCAGGTATTCCTGAAATTGTTGTTCCTGCCAACTATAACAGTCCCGGACAATTGGTCATATCTGGATCGATAGCCGGAGTGGAAAAAGCCATCGAAAAATGTACTGCTGCCGGTGCCAAAAGAGCCCTTATGCTCAAGGTGGGAGGTGCATTTCACTCACCCCTGATGGAGCCCGCACGCATTGAACTGGGTACCGCCATCAACGCCACCAAATTCAACAAGGGCATATGCCCCATTTATCAAAACGTTACCGGACAATCGGTTAACGATCCTGAGATTATCAAAAACAACCTCATCGCTCAGTTGACCTCACCCGTACGTTGGACCAAAACCATGCAAAACATCATTGCCGACGGAGCCACCAAAATCATTGAAGTAGGACCGGGAACAGTGCTGCAGGGATTGTTCAAAAAAATCGACCGAAAGCTGGTTACGATAAGTGCAGAAATTTAAAATGTAGAAAAGCCGGTTGATTCCGGTTTTTTTTTGCATTAGCTGCAACAGGTATTTTCCGCTATCTGAAATTCCCGTTTCAACTCCACCCGCAACATATTTAATGCCGCCAGTGCCGACCTGCGTATGTTTCTTCCCCGATGCTCACCAAAATGAAATAGCTGTGATTGAACACCTTCCGGTGTGGCCAGGGCTATCCAAACGGTGCCCACGGGCTTTTCGGGGGTGCCGCCATCGGGACCGGCAATGCCGCTTACTGCCATGGCATAATCAGTTGAAAAGCGTTGACGTGCGCCTGTGGCCATCAGCTCCACCACCTGTTGGCTTACTGCGCCAAATTGTTCAATCACCTCCTCCGGAACTCCCAACAGTTGGTGTTTGGCGGCATTGGAATAACTCACCACCGAGCCATTGAAATAGGCCGAACTACCGGGAATGGCGGTGACCAGATGCGACAGGTAACCTCCTGTACAACTTTCGGCGGCAGACAGGGTTTTACCGTTGGCTTTCAAATAATTGCCCACGACCTCTTCCATCAAAATGTCGTCATACCCGAATATTAACTCCGGAATTAATTGGGCGAGCTGCCTACATTGGTGATGAACAGCCTCTTTCAGTTCTTCGCCCCGCTCTCCGGAAACGGAGAGCCGCAACCTGACAATGCCGGGTTGTGGCAGATAGGCCAGTTTCATGGTGGCTGGCAGTGCCGACTCCCACGACTCGATGCGGGCAGCCAAAGCCGACTCGCCCGTGCCATGGGTCATGATGGTTTTATGGTAAATATGGCCTAACTGAAACTTCTCTTTCAATCGGGGGATAACCTCCTCAGTCATCAGGGTTTTCATCTCAAAAGGAACACCGGGCATGGAAACGGCCACCTTGCCATCGCGTTCAAACCACATGCCGGGAGCGGTTCCGTGCAGATTTTTCAGGGGAATACATTTCTCAGGTATTTCTGCCTGAAGGCGATTGACATCCGTAAGCGGGTAATTTCTGATGCCGAAAAGCGCCTGAATGTGTTCGAAAGTGGGTTGGTGAAACACCATGCCCGACTGAAAATAATCAGCCAGCACATGTTTGGTGATGTCGTCTTTGGTGGGACCCAGTCCGCCCGTCATCAACACAATCTGAGCCCGTTGAAAGGCTTCGTCCAGGGCCGTGCGAATATGCATTCCATCATCGCTTACCGATGAAATCTGAATGACATTGATTCCGTTTTTATTTAGCTCGGCTGCCATCCAGGAGGCATTGGTATTCACCACCTGACCAATGAGCAACTCATCGCCAATGCTGATAATTTCGGCAAATAACATAGAAATTTTTGTTTTTGTGATTAAAGTGACAAGTGTCTATCAATTGAAATTCGGTTTCCGAGACATATGAAATATTGTTTTATTATGATCAAAATTGTGGCGAAAAAATACGAATGAGATGAAAATTGACTACGATACCCCTCCTCACTGCTCCTCCCCCAAGGGGAGGAGTGATCAATTGTTGTATAATTAAAAGACGTTGATTTATCAAAGGGATAAAAATCTGTCGGAAAAGGGTATATGGCAAAATACAAAAATAAAGACAACATTTCAAAAACAAATTTGCGCATAGCCACCTTATTGATTCAGTCTTATCTAATTGAAAATGACCCAAATGCCACCTTTTTGTGAATTCGTTTAGCCTGACATGGTTTGTCGCTGAGGTTTATTTCAACGAAAACGAACCCAGATCAAAAGGTGTAATAGACATCACTGCCACCTTCGACATGCGGATGATGGACTGGGCTGCCGACCCGAGGAAAAACTCTACCAGTTTGTTTTCCTGTTGTGTCATGATGATGATTAAATCCACATCGCCTTGTTCGTCAACATATTGCAACAAGGTGGGCACCATCATTTTTTCACCGCCTTCCGACTCGAGCAACTGGGTGGTACAACGAATGTTTTCGCCTTCAATAAAATGTTTTACCTGATTCAGTTGAGTCATCAGTTCCTGTTTTATTTCCTTGTCGTGTTTCGACCACAACACGGATACCACCTTGATTCCGGCGCCAAACCTACGGGCCACCTCAATGGCGTAGGTTACTTTTTGGCGTGTTTCTTTGGTCAAATCCAAGGGCAACAAAATGTTGTGACACAAGCCAAATGATTCTTTTCCGTTGATGGTAATGACCGGAATGGGCGATTGACGAATAATTTTGGAAGTATTGCTGCCGATCTGATTTTTGTCGAGGCGCACATTTTCCGAAGCATCGTTGGTACCCATCAGAATATAGCGGGCGTTCATTTCTTTGGCCGTTTTGAGTATTTCGCTATATACTTTCCCTTGTTTAATTTGGGTAGCAACCTTTAAACCAGTTTTTTTGTGCACCTCCGCCGCGGTAAGATCCATGCGGGCACTTACTTTTTGCACGAGCTCTTCTTTGGTAAAAAAAGCTTCGGCAAAATCCTGGTTTTCAAACACGTAAAGCAATACAATTTCCAACCCCAAAAAACGGGCAAAATCGTATGATCTTTTTAAAGCATACATCGATTGTTCGTTAAAATCGATGGGGACTAGTATGGTTTCTGGGCTGGTTCGCATATCATGTGGAGGTTTAACGTTATCTTTGCAAATTTAGTTAAATCTTTTTTGATCAACATCATATGGGAAAAATTAATCAATCGGAGCTGGTGCGAAACGTGGACGGTTCCATTTATCATATCAATCTGCATCCGGGCGAACTGGCCGAAACCGTATTGTTGGTGGGCGATCCGGGAAGGGCAGCCATTATTTCAGAATTTTTCGACCACGTGGAATTACACAAACAAAACCGCGAAATTGTCACCTATACAGGAACTTACAAAGGAAAACGGATCAGCGTGATGTCCACGGGCATGGGTCCCGACAACATCGAAATCGTAATCAATGAAATAGATGCGTTGTTTAACATAGACCTGGAAAAACTGCAACCCCGTGACCAAAAAGTATCGTTGAACCTCATTCGTTTGGGGACATCGGGGGCGTTGCAAAAAGACATTCCGGTGGTAGATTCGTTTTTGGTTTCTGCCTCAGCCATCGGGCTCGACGGACTGGCCTATTTTTATGCAGCAGGAAAAAGCGCCATCAATCAAAAAATGACCGATCGATTTACCAATCAGGTAAAAACCGACCCCAGCCTGCCCCAGCCCTACGGAATTGAAGCTTCACCGGAACTCTTGCTTAAACTGGGTTATGGATGGCGGCAGGGGGTTACACTCACAGCTCCCGGGTTTTACGCGCCTCAAGGCAGGGAGTTACGCTTGGAGGTACTGGATAAAACCTTTATCGAAAGAGCCAGCAATTTCAGTTGGAACGGTCATAAAGTGTCGAATTTTGAGATGGAAACCTCCGCCTTGTATGTGCTTTCGGCCATGTTGGGACACAAAGCCCTGACGGTGTGCGACATCATTGCCAACCGCGTAAACAGTGAATTTAACCCCAATTACAAGCAAAGTATGCGGCGCTTGATTGGCGAAATGCTGGATCGCATTGCAGCAATGTGAGGTTAACTCGATCCCGTAGATCGGAATGGAGGATTAATCGATTTGAAAATTGGCTGATGCGTGATTTATCGAACTCTGGTGACGCTCAGCCGCTTTATGCGTCCACGCTTGTAGTGCCTATCTCAGATACCCACGCTTTTTGTAATAAATACAGATCAATTCTACCTTTCGCTTTACCATCATAAAAAAGAGGCCACCCAAAAGGCAGCCTCTTCCTGTTAAAAAAAACAACTGATTTCTATACTTACACTACACCTTGTGCGAGCATTGCATCGGCAACTTTTACAAAACCACCAATGTTGGCACCTTTTACGTAGTTGATGTAATCACCTTCTTTACCATGAAGTACACAAGTGCTGTGGATATCTTTCATGATTTGGTGCAGTTTTTCGTCCACTTCGTCGCGGGTCCAGTTAAAGCGCATGCTGTTTTGGCTCATTTCCAAACCTGAAACGGCAACACCACCGGCGTTGGCAGCTTTTCCAAGTCCGTAAAGGATTTTGGCGTTTTGATATACTTCGATGGCTTCGGGTGAGGAAGGCATGTTGGCACCTTCTGAAACAACGAAACAACCATTGGCAATGAGAGCTTTAGCTTCGTCTTCGTTTACCTCATTTTGGGTAGCACAAGGCATGGCTACATCACACTTAATGCCCCAAGGACGTTTGCCTTCGTGGTATTCGGCTCCCGGATATTTATCTGCATATTCTTTAATACGGCCTCGTTTGATGTTTTTCAGTTGCATCACGTAAGCCAGTTTGTCGGCATCGATACCGTTTGGATCGTAAATAAACCCTGAGGAGTCGGAAAGAGTAACCACTTTGGCGCCAAATTCGGTAGCTTTTTCGGTAGCATATTGAGCCACGTTGCCCGAACCCGAGATAACCACAGTTTTACCTTTGAAGCTTTCGCCGCGGGTTTTCATCATTTCTTCGGCAAAATAAACGGCACCATAACCGGTAGCTTCCGGACGGATGAGTGAACCACCCCATTCTAAGCCTTTACCTGTGAGCACGCCTGTAAATTCGTTTCTGAGTCTTTTGTACTGTCCGAAAAGGAAACCAATTTCGCGACCACCTACTCCGATATCACCGGCAGGAACGTCGGTATTGGGGCCAATATGACGGAACAACTCGCTCATGAAACTTTGGGTAAAGCGCATCACTTCGTTATCGGATTTACCTTTGGGATCGAAATCGGATCCACCTTTTCCACCGCCCATGGGCAAAGTGGTGAGAGAGTTTTTAAATACCTGTTCGAAAGCAAGGAATTTCAAAATACCCAGGTTCACGGTAGGATGGAAACGCAATCCACCTTTATAAGGACCAATAGCGCTGTTCATTTCAATTCGGAAGCCACGATTCACCTGAACTTCACCTTTGTCGTTCAACCAGGGAACGCGAAACATGATTACTCTTTCGGGCTCAACAATGCGATCCAGAATTTTGGCTTCGCGGTACTGAGGATTTTCTTCGATAAAAGGAATAATGGTTTCTACCACTTCGTGAACTGCTTGATGAAATTCAACTTCGGCGGGGTTTTTGGCAATGACTTTAGCCATAAAGTCGTTTACCTTTTGTTCATATACGTTTGACATGTTGTTAAAAATTTAGATTAAACAATCAGATTTGATGCCGTAAATTTAGCAAGAAAAAAGGGTGGTTTTTTCCTTTTGGGCTGTATTTACGGGGATTGCTTAGGAGATTACGTGTTTTACGTAGGGGGGAGAATTATTTGCCCGGATCCAATTCTGAAATCTTAATATAAACATCATCCAGGTTGAATGTGGCCTGGTCCTTGTTCCAGAGATAAAGCTTTAAATGTGCAGTATTTGAGGGGATTACGTATATGTTAAATATATGACTAAACATATCCCAGGCACCTACTTTTTCCGGTGCAGGTTTAAAAGCTTCGTACATAAGGTTATCTCCTGAGTCGTCCATTGAGCAAACCAAAGCAGGGCTGCTATTTTTTATGTTGGTGGCAGCATAGACGGCTCCCGTAACTTCTATTTTTATTGGCTGACGTTGAGGTGCTAATTGTATAACCGGCATTTCGATCAGATTGATATAAGCTTGCCCGGATAAAACAGACAGGCTTTTTTCTCCTGAATGAGCTATAACTGAAGTATCATTATCCGACTCTTCAAAATCCAAATGATATTCCTCGATCAATCCCTCAACATTTGATTTCGATTTTTTTTGGTTCAGTCTTTTTTGAAAAATGTAGACACCGTAATCATAACCTCCCAACACTTTGAATGGCTGAATCGGATGAAATGATTTTACAAGCACCAGCCCATCATCGTTTTTCAACCTTTCCAAAGGTGTACGGCCCTCATTGGGCCCAAAATGCGCATCCCACACGATGATACTGCTATCGGGCATTGATATCGATGGCTGAAGTTGATTTGGGATGCCCAAGCCGGCTATAGATTGGTCAAAAGGATTAAGTCCTAATTCGACAATTACATAGGCATTAAAATAATAGACCTTGTGTAAATCAAGTTGGTTCGCTTTAATATAGTTTGCAGCTTCATTAAGCAAGGCTTGTGGTTTAGATATTGAGAATCCATACTCGTGAGTCTTAATTCCTATTTTGACAATAAAAAATACTGAAATAAGCATTGCTAACCATGCAATGTATTTATTAACCCTTTGAATCCAATAGTAAACAAAATTAAACCCGATTAATGCCGTCAATGATGCAAAAGGTAATACAGAGCCGATCACACGAATTAACCCCAATGAATTTCCCATCCCTTGCCACCAAACATAAGAATGGGCGGCAAAAAAGACCAAAAAAGAACCGGGAACAAGCAGTAGAAAATAAAAGGAATTGCCCAATTTGAATTTGTTTTTCATTCCCCAATCGGCAACTGACAGTACAACCCCCAAAATAAACAGAGCAGATATAATGGAGCCCAGAATTTGATCCTGATAGTTCACAAAATGCCATAACGATCCACTCCCGTAAATATCCTTGGCACTCCCTGAATAGGGCATCTCGGTGATTAACCACAAAAAGTTGTTGTAGAAAGGATAGCCCAATAGGCTGATGACCCAAAACCCAACGGTTAATAAAGGAATAGTCAGGAATTTCTTTTTCAAACCATAGGCCAGTATAAATAATGGGAACAATACAATACCTTCGGTACGTACCAGGGGTAAAAAAGAAAGCACCACTGCCGACCATAGATATTTTTCCTTGAAAAAAAGCAAGGTGGTCAAGGCCAGAAAAAAGCTGAAGCTCACCTCGGTCAATGCCGTAAACATGAGGATAAAATATACCGGAGTGAAGACCACCAAAAATAAGCTCAACAGGCTGTTTTTTATTTTTAATAAAACAGCTAATCTGTACACAGTCAATGCGGTAAGCAATCCCATGAGCAGGTTGTACATGCGGGCCCCATTGATACCAAATTGAGCCATTGGCGAAATGAGTAGTGTAAAAACAGGTTTTCCCCAATGATTAAAAAGTAGCTTGGGGTACTTCCATCCCCAATGGGCAAGTTTATAATGCTCGAAATGATCCCCTCCTCCAAAGCTGTTTTGCGTTGACAGAATAACGACTATTCCGGCAATAAAACCGATAGCTAATATAAGATAGGCAATGCGTGAGGAAGTTCGCTGATCCATAAAATAAATTAAACGGTGCAATGATTAACGCACAAACAAATTGTATTTCAATATGCTATAAATGGCCCTAACTCCATCTTGCCAACCAATTTTTTTTCCATCCTGATAGGTGCGTCCGTAGTAGGAAATGCCCACTTCGTATATGCGTATTCTTGGGATACGTGCTATTTTGGCAGTTACTTCCGGTTCGAAGCCAAATCGGGGCTCTTTTAAATCCAACGACTTGATGATGTCGGCACGAAAAAGTTTGTAACAGGTTTCCATGTCCGTAAGGTTCAGGTTGGTGAAAATATTGGACAGGGTAGTCAGAAACTTATTGCCAATGGAATGCCAGAAAAACAATATCCGGTGGGGATTACCTCCCATAAACCGTGAACCATATACCACATCAGCAAATCCATCAACAATGGGTTTTAGCAACAGGTTGTACTCGTTGGGGTCGTATTCCAAATCGGCATCCTGAATAACGATAAAATCGCCGGTTGCTTCTTTTATCCCGCGATGAATGGCGGCACCTTTTCCCATGTTGACGGGTTGCTCGAACAAGCGAATGTCTGTTTCCTGATGTGCTTGAATATAATTTTTTACCACCTCAACGGTGTTATCGGAGGAACAATCGTTCACTATCACCAATTCTTTGTCCATGCCTGCTATCAACGAAACCACCCGTACCTTGTCGAGAATCTTGTGGATGGTTTTGGCTTCGTTATATGCCGGAATCAGGATAGAAAGTTTCTGTGACATGAATTTTATTTTAGGGTGCGAATGTAGTAAGAATAATTTTTTAATCGCTAATCAACGTAATAAAAACCTCCTTGTTATTTCGAAGAGGGTTGTTTTACTTGAGTTGTTGTTGTGCTGTACATCAGCACACTACAAAATTTCTATTCTTTATCATTCCGGTTTTCTTCATAGGCTTTTTTCGCCAAAACAGAAGCCGCTTCTTCAAACGTCAACTTTTTTTCGTTGGCGTACTTTTGTGAAAGCTTCGTGTATTTGTCATCAACCTGGTATAGAAACTCAAAATACATAGGTGTAACCACCACTTTTTCACCTTTCGATTTTTGGTCGTTGAAAAGCCACAATGCAGTAAGTTTGGTCATATCTTCAACTGAATAATGACGTTCGTTGGCCAAACGGGTCATGCGTTCTATACTTGAAGGATTGCTTTTTAAATCATAATAGTACATGTCAACTGTTTTCAGGAAAGGATGTTCCAAAAGTTTATAGACCTCCGTTTCAAGCACGATATTTAACACGACATTGGGTTTCATTGTTTTAATAATATCTTCATGCATTTGATAAGTCCATCCATCATGAATGAAAACAGTTTCTTTAAAATGCTCCGGAATAAAATCTATTAAATATTTTGTAAAAGAATCCCTTATTATCAAACACTTAAGCGCTCCTCCATGGTCGTTGACCTTGACAATTTCTTTTTCGTCTTGTATTTCGGCATCGATATTTTTGCCATAACCATGTTTTTCACCATCGATGGCAAATTTTGGTGTATGTCTTTTAAGTTCAACAAAATATTCAGGATTTTCGAGGTCCGCATTAATTATTTGCGCCATATTTCCCGATTTCTTTCTTATCCCTATTTCAAAATTGCTTAGCGGTTGTGGCCGGAGTTGGGGATATTTCTGCGACAACCGGTTCATAATAGCCTGATAACCATAATAGGCACCTAGGTCATTCCAGTGATCGTCTGTATGCTGGTATATGTCGTACCCATCATTTTTGTGTAAAAGGAGGTTCTGTCTCAGATCGATTACGTTGATGGCGGAATCGTGATCCAGATTGACAACCTGATCATATCTGGTGGAGTCGGAAATGCGAATGATATGGCCGGGCAAATGCTCGGGATACATGTTCATTTTGTTGGGAACTATCACCAGATAATAGTCTGCTCCATTGGCTTTTGCCCATTTGGTTCTGTTCTCCAGTTCCTCTTTTAATTTGGACATTTGCGCCCGACTGAACAAATTGTCCCCTTTATAATTTTTTGCTGATTTGGTGGCATAAAACCAACCATCTTTACCCACCGTTACACGATGAGGAACGGGAGAGATTTTAAAAAACGTGTAATCAAATCGATTGATAAGTGATATGAAATTCTGACGTAAATTAAAGTTGTCAGTGTAGTAGGTGTCGTAGTCTTTGGTAAAATCATCAAGATTATTGAGGTCGAATATGGGTTTGGTAGCTTTAGCCCTATTCTCATTTCCTGAAATTTCATTTATCAACCCCAATTGGCTATTCAACATCGGAGTGAGCATTACCCCCATAAAGAGAACGATGGTCAATACCTGCAATATGTGAATATACCGTTTCATTAAAACCGAAAATATATAAAAGGATTGTACGTACTTGCTGATAGATAGAGCATCGTAATAACAAATAAAAACAGACTGATGACGAATTTACTTGAATGAAAAATCAGCTCGTAGGTCTTTTGCAAATTTCTCTTTTCAAAATATCGTTGAAAGGATTCCATCATCCATCGAAATACCCTGAACGAATAGAGAATGCCCAATACAAGTAAGAATATAGTTTTATAATTCATGTATTCAACCAGGAACATTTTGGGCGAATCGCCATCGGATATAAAACTCATTTTCTCTAAAAACAAGATGGCATGATGGAAGGTTTCGATTTTGAAAAACACCCAGCCCACCATGACGATCAGCAGCGTATAGCCAATTTGTAACGGGCTCCAAAGCTTGGCCAGTTTTTTGTCGAGGCCGACCCGTTCTATGACCAAAAATATCCCATGAAACATGCCCCAGATAACGAAATTCCAGCTGGCTCCGTGCCAAATACCGGTGGCAAAAAATACAATGGTTAAATTAACGTAGGTGCGTAGTTCGCCTTTACGGCTTCCCCCCAAAGGGATGTATAAATAATCACGAAACCATGATGAAAGCGAAATATGCCACCTACGCCAGAATTCCTTAATGGATTTAGCAATATACGGGTAGTTGAAGTTTTCGGGGAAGTTGAATCCAAAGATTTTCCCCAGGCCAATGGCCATGTCGGAATAGCCCGAAAAATCAAAATAAATTTGTAAGGTATAGGCTACCAGTCCAAGCCAGGCTACTCCCGGGGTAATTTCTCCAACAGGCATGGCAAATATTTCATCAGCAATAACTGCCATGGAGTTGGCAACAATAATTTTTTTGGCCAACCCAAAAATAAAACGTTGAATGCCCGAGGCAGCCTTTCCTACACTTAAAGTTCTGTTTTTTAGCTGATCGGCAATGTCAAAATACCTGACAATGGGGCCTGCAATCAGTTGTGGGAACAGCGATATGTAGAGGGCCAAATCGAAAATATTCCGCTGTACGGGTGTTGTTTTGCGGTACACATCGATAACATACGACATGGCTTGAAAAGTAAAAAATGAAATGCCAATGGGAAGGACAACATGTTGATATACAATTAAATCTTTCCCAAAAAGCTCCAGGCCAGAGTTGATGTTGTCAAGCAAAAAATTGTAATATTTCAGATAACCCAATAACCCCAGGTTGATGGCAATGGCTATTCCCACAATCAGTTTAGCCTTACCTGCTTCAGCCTTATTCAGCAGAATTCCGGCAACATAGTTGATGACTATGGATGCCAGGAGGATAAGGGTGTGGGAGGCGCTTCCCCAGCTATAGAAAAAGATACTGGCAATCAGTAGAATGGTGTTGTGCAATTTTTGCTTGGTGATGCCGATCAATAAAAGTACGATCGGCAGAAACACAAACATAAAAAATGCGGAACTGAATACCATGCTGTTTTTATTTTGAGGGGGCGAATTTAGGGTATTTTTTGAAAACCGTTGATAATAATACCAAAATAGCAAGGCTCGGGTTAAATAAATTTTTTACCCAGGTCTTCTGAAACGGTCAACCATATATTCCGAATTATTAGGATATCTTTATTTTCGATTTGCTCCGCACTTTATCTTAACAAAAAGTAGCAACAATACCCAAAGAGTTTTATAGAGTATGCTATACCTGTAAATTACAAGCATCTAGTTCAATAAACAAAGAAAGGTACTTTTTCTTCGTTTTACCGTTATTGTTTTTTTTCTGCTTTTTCTGTGGATATGGATTTTATATAAGGAACCTTGTTCTTTAAGCCGTTTATAGGAGATTCTATTAAAATCCACGAAAAATGTGATAAAACAAAAGTTAAAAAATAGAGTGCCACAAAAAAAGTGTACTTATTGCTTATCGACAGCCCTATTTTTGGCGCTATAAAATAGAACAAGGCAGGCATAAATAAATGATACACATACAATCCATATGAAATTTTTCCCGAATAGGTAACAAATTTGTTTTCTAAAATAAATTTAGCGACACCTTTAAAACCGTTGTTCGACGCTCTCAAGATGATAAACAAAGCTAAAATGGCAAAGAAAAAATCGTCTAATATTTCTTTGTACCAGCCTTGATTTAGTTTGTTTTGGATTACTAGTGAAACAATATATAATACAAGTACTGAATAAAGCCATATGGGATTCGATAACTGATTTCCTGTTTTAGGCTTGTAAGTTTTAATATATGCTAAAAGTGCTCCGAGACCCAAAGCGTGCATGCAACTCAGTGTAAAATAGGATGTGGCCATCCAATTACCTATGTAGAAAAAAAGGTAGGTGCGGACACCCATTGCTAAAACAATGGTAATAATTATCGCAGAAAGCGTGTTTTTAGGCTTAATAAATAGAATTACGAAAGGCCAAAAAAGATAAAACTGCTCTTCAACAGCCAAAGACCAAAAATGATTGAAGTCGCCAATATAAATGTTGTTAATCGATTGGTAAATATTTGAGGTGTAGGTAACCAGCCATGGTAGTAATTCTCTGGTATTCTGATAGTTGATAACAAATAAAAATGCAATAAGAAGATAATATATTGGAAATATCCGAAAAAATCTTCTGATATAAAAATTTCTAAATAGAAATAGCTTGTTCAGCTTCTCTTTGTTATACTTGTCCCTGTTTGTTAATAATATTCTGGTTATTAAAAATCCACTTAGCACAAAAAATAAAGTT
The DNA here is from genome assembly GCA_963676875.1 of Bacteroidales bacterium. Lineage (GTDB taxonomy): Bacteria > Bacteroidota > Bacteroidia > Bacteroidales > F082 > UBA6244. The sequence goes on along the minus strand of OY781436.1, from coordinate 2,848,246 downwards.
ACGCCATGAACAAATGGAATTTTGGTCAAGATTGGGTTAGTCCACTGCCATTGTAACCAGTGTGCAATCATTACCATCAATACAGCAAAAAACCTTAGTCCGTCTAATTGTATAATATAATTATTCTTCATCACATTATCTTGTTACAAACAATTTCCTGAACCATCTGTTTAAATTTTGATTGGCGGATGCTAAGGGTTACAACATTCAATAACCAAAAAGTGTAAGTTAAGTATAGAAACAGAAATTTGACGGCAAATATACATAGTTGTATAAAGGTTCACAACATTTTATTTAGACGCTCAGGTTACATCCACACAGAAATACCGAGCCATACAAATCCTTTTTCCGTTTATCCTTTGGAATTTGATTAAAACTTAGAAAAAGTTGGATGGCATGACTCATAACTGAAGAATAAAGTCTTCAGCGGGTATGCTGTAGCGATTATGAATGGATCTTTAAATTCACTTTGTTCCGGAAAACAATTTCAGTTATATTTGCATTGTGATAACTAAGCGTAGTGCTAACCTCAATCGATAAATGGCACAATCATGGAGAATCTAACAATACTTACCTGTTTTTTGTTCATTAAGCTCTTAGAAATGACCCAACCGAAGCCAGTTCTACTCTTTATCTTGTCCAGTGCACATTTCCGATCGTTTAAGATTTTGAATTAACTTTGTTGTAATTTTTACGTTGTAGGTTTCAACTATTAAACCGTAAGTTTTTCTTTGTTCTTCTTGTTCTGTATAAATAGATTCATTTTCCATTTACTGCACCATATGCATCAATGTCCTTATTTATGTTTAAAAATAGCCGATATTTTATTATAATAATTATCATGAAAAATGTCTCCCAATCAATCAGCAGGTTTTTTAATGATGTTACTATCAAGCGCCCTACTCATTTAATCCGGCTTTTTACTACCGCCGTTTTTCTTTCCGTTTTTATCCCTTTAACAGCACAAGTGGTTTATACTGATGTGGTTCCTGATTATGAAATTCCCGAAAACTCCAATTACGATATTGATATCAACAATGATGGAATAATTGATTTTGAGATTGATTACGAATATATTTATCAATGGGAAAGAAAAAATCATATCATTAAGATTATTGCCAAAGGATTGAATCAGGTTGCCGTTTCAAATGAGAGCGCCTCTGTTTTCAGTGATGATGAACTGATTGATGAAAATTTGAATTGGAGCAGTGAAGACGAGGTGCTCATGTTTAGTGAAAATCCATTTGAAAAAATAGGTAATTGGATTGGTGTTGAAAAGGGTTATTTAGGTGTTAGAATTAAAATTGATCAGGTCTTTTATTATTCGTGGATTAGAATTTTTAATGCATATTATTTTTATGATCTAGAAGCATATTTTAGGTCGGAGATGGTTGTCGACTATGCTTATAAGTCATCTTCCGGTTTGGCAATCGAAGCAGGTCAGGGTATGCCTGCGGAAGCTACATCTGTTTTTGGACAGGATATTAGCAATTATTTTGATGGTCGTGATATTCAGTACTCATTTACCAAAGCCAGGGATGAGCTTGATTATAGCGAATATCGAATCGTACTTGCGAAAGCTTCTGATAGCACCGTTAATGATCTTGAAGTTATGAATCAATTACAAGTAGGACAATACACGGCAATCGAAGTCGATACAACTGACCATGAGCCTTTTCTTGAATTAACATTTTCAGAAACTACTTTGGACAAGGATGGAGATTCTCTGTTTCCGCTTACTAAATACCGGATTCATTTATTAAATGTGGCGGCTTCAGGAAATCCATCTGATAATAAATTATCAACACCATCACCGGAGTTTTTTCTGCAAGCATTTTGTAATGAGATAAAAACTCTAGCAGCATTCGATAGCGGCGATAACCATGATGCCGGGGATATTGAAGTCTATTTCACAAAAGCCGACGAAAGTCAATTTATCAAGGAATACAGGATTTATGTTAGTCCGGCATCAAACACCAGCTCGCTGCTAGTTGATACAGCTCTTTCTCTTTCCAATAATCACTATACAACGGTATTGTCTTCTAATTCCAACATTAATTTGAAGCTAAATCCAAACCAAATGGATGTTGACGGGAATTTTATTCACGATGATATTTTTTACAAAATATACATATTGTCAGTTGCAGACAGCATTTATTCCATAATTAGTGCCATTTCTGAATCTTCCAGAAAGTTTATTTTAACAGAACCTGATTTGCTTTATGCAGGACAAGAAGAAGGAGATAAAGTGAGGCATTTTGTTTGTGATAGTTTATTCTGTTCAAGTGATAATTGGTTATATTATATTGGCAATGATACTGTTGATGTTGATTTAAATCGGGATGGACTTAACGACTTCAAGCTCATCTCAAAAGGTTGCGAAAGCACGGGGGGCACATATTATGAGGCCTATATCATGCCATACAGGAGTAATGCCATTTTGGTTTGTGATCACCCGGAACATGACAATTGGGTAGATGTATTAAACAAATATGAACTTATTGGTGAAGGCTACAATCGAAGTAACTCCGAATCTTTGCTAGAGGATTATGGATGGTCTCCAATACCTAATGTCTTCTATTATTACGGGCATGGCCAATTTCCGTACAATAAGTATCTTGGTTTTGTTTTGATGGATAACGATGTGCCTCAATACGCCTGGCTGAAGATGCAAAATGGATATTTTATCGAATATGGATTTCAAGATATAAATAGTGCAGTTGACACGAATTCAACTGAAAACCAATTTGAAATATTTCCAAATCCGACCTCCGAATTTCTTCAGATACAAAAGCGTGCTAATGAGGCATTAAATGAAGATTATTTAGTGTCAATGGTCAATAGTCAGGGCATTGTTGTTGGCGAATTTACATTTTCCGGAGCCACTTTGCAAAGAGATATCAAGAAATACCCTTCCGGTATTTATTTGTTGGTATTTCAGCAAAAAGGGAAGATAATTGAGTCGAAGAGATTCATTGTGCAATAAAACCTAAATTATAGATATGAAAAAAATAACTCTTTTATTGATTTTATTTGTTGCCAATACACTGTTATTCAGTCAGTGTATCGACCAAATTGGGTATTATAATGTAAATGGGACAGTGGCAATAGGATCTATTCCTGGATATATGATGATTAGCAATGGCTCCATCATTGATATTTCTAATCCATCGCAACCCGTCTTACATAGCAACTACAGTGCGGGCTATGCTTTTTCCATTATTATGGAAGAAGATTACGTTTACTTTGGTACAGAGATGTCGTGTGATTTGTCCATAGGTGATATCTCGAACATCAATTTCCCCATACAAAAGGGCTTTATTGATTTTGGATCAGATATTGGAGGTGGTGTTTTTGGGATGGGGAAAAATGATTCTCTTTTATTTGTGGCTCTTGGTTCTTCTGTTTGCAGTATTGATATTACGGATAAGACAAATCCTATCATGCTCGACACGCTTTTTATTCCGGATGGGGATTCCAGAGACGTGTTTGTTACCGACCATTATGCCTATGTGGCGCACGTACAAGGGTTGAAAATTATTGATTTTTCTGACCCCGAGAACTTACAGATCGTTGGAAGCGTTGGTTCAGGATATAATGCAATCGATGTCAACCAAAATTATATTTTCCTGGGTAAGCGGGCAGGTGGAGCTGATGTATTTGATATTTCAGATCCGTTAAATCCTATTCCTGCATTCTCTATACCGATGGGCGGAGGAATGTGCTGGGATATCAGAAGCAGTGACAACCTCATTTATCTGGCATCCGATTACGAAGGAATGAGTATTTACAAAATGGAGAATAATGTGGCAATAGAAATGGCTCATTTTCAGGGGCAAGGTGGTCAAACTTTTAGTGTATGCCTGCAGGATAGCTTAATCCTTCTGTCGGAACTGGTAACAGGGGTGGCTATTTTACATTATGACAGCACTGGAACAGTGGGAGTTCAAAAGGACTATGTGCCTGATAATAAATTTGCTATCTATCCCAACCCGGCTTCAGGCCAAGTAAATTTAAAAGCAGTGGTTCCGGATTTGTTGAGTAATCTTTCGGTCAAGATTATAAATTCAAGTGGTGTCTTAGTTGAGAATTTTGAAATTGTCGACTTGGAAACCCCATTGGATATTACAGATTACATCCCCGGAGTCTATTTTTTTGTTTTTCAATCAAAGGGTGTTATTGTTGAAAGTCAACGAGTTGTCTTGCAATAATTGCCATGGCGATTAGCAAGTCAACTGCGTGTTATTTTTAAAGCTATTTTTGTAAACATTATAAAAAGTAAAACCAACAGCAGTTTAATCGAATGAGAATATTAGGCTCCTTTTTCGCTCTTTTGCTTGTTGTTTTGGGCACTTCAACAGAGGCCCAAAACAACATCAAGTATTTGTTTGCCGGACATTGTTACCAAAATGGTTCAACAGCGTATCATGTTGATTATCGTCTTGAACAATTGGATAAAACACCCTATTTGGGAATATGGCTTGGTGGCGATGTAAGCTCAGAGGCCATGTTGGATTATGCTACCATGGAATACATCGATGGGGTGTTTAATTTAGGAAACCCGGAAACTCATTGGGCACTGGGAAATCATGATGCCCGAAATGGGAATTGGGAATGGTATGAACAATTTACTGGTAAAAAAACTTATTATGCATATAGTTCTAATGGGATAACACGAATTGTTTTGAATACCAATTTAGTGCCCACCAATTGCGAGGCAATTGATGAGGAATTTAATATCATTACCAACGTTTGCGATACCATCGAGCAATCGTCATACTTCATATTAATCATGCATCATGGACTTTGGCGTGACGTTCCCGGATTACCACCTCCGCCAACTTATGCGCAAAGCGATTTGAAATTCTGGAATGCCAATTGTGATTCAATCAACACCAACTTTGTCCAAGTGGTTTATCCCAAATTATTGGAGGTAAAAGAGCGGGGAATCGAAGTTATTTGCATTGTTGGTGATATGGGGTCTGGTCCCAAAAAGTTTCAGATGGATTCAGACGATGGGATTCATTTTTTGGGTTGTGGACTTTATCATAACGATCCCGAGGACAACGTACTTATTTTTGATTACGACAAAGGGCTAAAACAACTGAATTACAGGTTTCATAATCTTGATTCGCTATTGATCAACTAACTCAGTAGATAATCAATTTGCCTCTGTAAATGACATCAGGACTATTGTGCCTGATAATTTTGTAAATATAAATACCGGCTGCTAAATCGGATACATTGAAAAGGTATTCAGGAGGATTCAACAAATATTTTCTAACTGATGTTCCATCCACAGATATTACTTCCATCTCCAGGGAAGTTGCTAAATTATTGTCTTTAACTATTATTTTACCCATTTGATTAACCGGGTTTGGAGCAACAACCAATTGGTTTTCATCTATGGTGTCGAGTCCGTTGAGGAGCTGTTCAAGTTGTCCGTTTTTATTTACTTTGGCAAACAAAACATCAAACCCTCCTGCCCCAAAACTTTGCGAACTGCCTACAATGGCACATCCGCTATCTGCCGTGGCCACAACTGAATTGCCAAAATCAGATAAATCCCCGCCAAGTGTTAATTCCCAAATAGGTTCGCCGGAGTTATCGGCCTTGACAAGATACATGTCGGCACTTCCATCCTCACTCAAACTTTTAGTAGTTCCAAACAAAAACAACTCATCTTGTTCATTGATGTCCATAGAAACACCATATTCGTATTTGGCTCCTCCAAATGTGCGATGCCATTCTTCATTCCCTTCATTGTCCACTTTACTTAAAAACATATCAAAGCTTCCGGCACCATAAGATTGAGTTGAGCCGAAGATGTAATATCCACCGGATTGGGCTTTTTTAATGGCATATCCAAAATCGTGTCCCGAAAGTCCAATCAATTTCTTCCATATTTCCTGGCCATTCGAATCAACTTTAATCAATTGTATGTCTGCATCATGAGCTCCAAAATTAGCATGAACATCATTAAAAAACCCATCCTTTGTGCCGGCAATGATAAAACTTCCGTCCTCATTTTCAACAATGCCCATTGCATAATCATCGCCATTAAAACCGTAGTCGTTTCTCCATATCTCATTACCCTGAGCATCGGTTTTTACAAGAAAAATGTTTCCAATCAAATCGTAACTTCTGGAATATCCAACAAATGCAAATCCGCCATCATTAGTTTGGATAATTTTAAATCCTTTTTCATCGAAATCACCACCGTATTGCTTGTCCCATACTTTGTTTCCCTGATTATCAATCATGCACATGTACATGGCTGTTCTTGGGTCACCTCCGTCCCATGTGTCTCCCCCCAAAATGTATCCATCAGCAACTGAAATAATGGTTCGTCCGAAATCCTGATGGATTCCTCCAAATGTTTTAGACCAAACAAGCTGCCCTTGAGCATTTATCCGTATCACATAAATATCTTCGCTGCTTACACTTAAGTTCCTGGTTGTACCGGATATTATGTATCCACCATCTGTTGTTAAAGCCAATGACATCCCGTTATCATTGTTTATGCTTCCAAATGTGATACCATGTTCTGATTGACTGAATAACATTTGAGGTAAAAGCATTAATATCCAAATGAACCGCATCATAAAAACTATCAGTCCTTTATTGTTCTTTCTTTTCATCTATCTTTGCCAAAGTTATACAGGTAATTTATTTTCTATGCATTGGTTTAGCAAAAGTAACTGTTTTAATGGGTTTGTTTTTCTGTGGGCTACCTTTTTTTTTCTAACAGCATGTGTCCCATCGGACCATTTCCCCCCAGGCAAAAAAATTATTTGCGATGCAGAAACCAAAACTGCTGATGGTAACAAGTTTGTGGCTGTTGGTGATTCCACTCAACTGTTTAACAGCGGTAATCAACAGTCTGATTTGCAAGTGTATTCAGGTAAATATAGTGTGCTTACCATCCCCAAAACGAAAGCTTATGGGATGGCATATACCATCGACCAGGTGGGTGCAGATCAGTTTTACAAGGTGAGCGTTTGGCGCAAATCCGCTGATGGTGCAGGGCCCTTGATCGTAGCCGCATCTGATCCGAAATTGCTTTATTTAGCTGAAAATAAACCTATTGATACTGCAAACAATGGATGGGAGAAATTGGAAATAAACCTAAGGACCCCTCCTACTTTCGAAAATGAGAAGCTGTCTTTTTACGTGTGGAATAACGGAAGTGATACAGTGTATTTTGACGACCTTACCATCGAGAGGTTATCTGCGCCGGAATATCCCAATTACAAAGAAAAGCCCATCGTGATTGAGATGGATACCACGGCTTACCGGAAAATCTACAAAAAAAGGAAAAAAGCTTTCGAGAGCGGGATATTAGAATCTGCCGACAACGATTGGGTGAAAGGCTTCATGTTTCAAAACGATGAAATGATGAAGATTAAGCTCCGCTTGAAAGGCGATTGGCTCGACCACCTCGCCGGCGACAAATGGTCGTATAGGATAAAAATGCGAAAGGGCGGTGCCTGGAACCGACTGAGGACATTCTCCATTCAAACCCCTGAAGCTCGCGATTATATTATGGAGTGGATCGCCCATAAATTATACCAAAGTCAGGATGTGCTTACCACCCGGTATGGATTTGTTCCGGTGATATTCAACCGACAACCAAAAGGACTATATGCCTGGGAGGAGCACTTTAAGAAGCAACTGCTGGAGTGGCGAAACAGGCGTGAAGGCCCCATTCTGAAATTCTCGGAAGACGCCTTCTGGCAGGTGCAAAAACTTTATGCCAAAGAAAAACGATGGTCGGATGTGCCTTTTTTCGAGTCGGCTAACATATTACCCTTCGGAGAAGGATCGATCTTAGAAAATCCCACATTGTACAATGAGTTTCTTCATGCTCAGCAACTCATGTATCAGTACAAATCGCATACCCAGAGCCCTACGGACATTTTTGATTTAGACAGGTTGGCTGCCTACTATGCCATGCTCGACCTAACCCATGCGCGACATGGCATGGCTTGGCACAATCAGCGGTTTTATTACAACCCGGTTATCAGCAAACTGGAGCCCATTGCCTTTGATGGTTACACGGCACATGAACATCTGGATGTAAGCATCAACGATAACCTGGCGCACAATATCATACATGCCAATGAATCCAAACCGGATGAATTTCTGTATTACGACTTGTTTAGTGATTCAGCTTTTGTGAGCAAATATTTATTTTATCTGGATAAAATTAGTCAGGAAAATACCATTGATGAACAAATGGCTGCTCTTTCAGGTGAAACAAAGTTATACGACTCGCTCCTCCGGCTCGAATTCCCGTATTACCGTTTCGATAGTAGTTTTTTCAAAAAAAGCGCCAAATCCATTCAAAACTATCTCCCTCAAATCAGAAAAGAGCTGGCGGCTTATCTCGAATCGTCCAATCAACTTCGCCCTTCTGAAAAAATGTATGTAGCCGACAGTAACCTGAGATTTATTTCTCCCGCTTACTTCGTGCATGCCTATATAGAAAAAACAATGACGGATAGTCTGTTTATCAGTGTTCATAACTATTATCCTGAGAATATCATTTTGTTGGGCACCAGTGAAAAAAGCAATTTTATTTATAATTATTTTTCACAGACCTTGATGATTGATGCCTATAAGCAGGGTTTGGATGGCACGCTTCTGAACCTGAAAGTGGATACGTTGGCCAACTTTTTGTTTTTTAAACGAGAAAATAGTGACGAAGTATTTAATGTTCCCATTTATCGATGGCCATATCCCAACGGGATTACACCACGTCAAGAATTGTTTCAACACGTGAATCTGACGGAAAGCCCTTATGTTGATCATGTTGACGGAACAAACATCTTCATCAGAAAAGACAGCTTGTCGGTCGATAGTCCCATAATCATTCCTGAGGGATTCAAGGTATATTTTCAACCCGGAACAGTGATAAACCTGATTAATCAGGCCATGTTTATTTCCTGTTCGCCCATTTTCATGGAAGGAACTCCCGAACAGCCCATCACCATTACTTCTTCCGATTCTTCTGCCAATGGATTTACAATCCTTCAGGCCAAGGGAAAGTCAATTGTTAAAAACACCACGTTCCGAAACCTGAACACACTCAATTACAAGGGTTGGACTTTGACCGGAGCCGTAACTTTTTATGAATCGGATGTGGAAATGGATCAGGTGACATTCATCGACAATCATTGCGAAGATGCCCTAAATGTGGTACGATCGGAGTTTGTTTTAAATCATTCATCATTTTCACGAATTTTTGGAGATGCCTTCGACTCTGATTTCAGTAAGGGGCAAGTGCTGAACACTGACTTTAACCTAATTGGTAATGACGCCATTGATTTCTCCGGAAGTCAAATATTGATTAGCCGGGTGAATATCTCCCAAGCTAACGACAAAGGAGTAAGTGGAGGAGAAGATTCGCATTTAACCCTCGATCAGGTGGACATTACCGATTGCAACATTGGGCTTGCATCCAAGGATCTTTCCATTCTCGAAGTGGAGAACTCCACGGTTAATGGTTGTAAATATGGGTTGGTACTTTTGCAAAAGAAACCAGAGTATGGACCTGCAAGTATGGTGTTGAAAAACTCAAAAATAACTGATTCGGAAATAAAAATGCTGATTGAAATAGGTTCTTTAGTCAATTATAATGGTCAGTTAATAAAAGGTGATATATCCGAGGCTGCTAAATTATTCTATTAACCGCTCAAACATGATCATGAAGCAAACCGGCGCTTTTCAGAGTAATATTCAGGAGGAAATCCCGTTCCTTACAAATATAAATCAACACCTAGTCATTAGCGTTTTTTCATACATTTGCAACCTTAATTTTTAAAATACTATTCATATCATGAACGATAAGTGGAATCTGTTTCAAAAGTTTTTAATTACCCAGGAGCAACAAATATCGTTAACCGATTTTTTGGTTAATGCCGGTGTAGTGATCATATTATCGATAATTCTGGAATTTACCTACATCAAGTGTTCAAGAACCATTTCCAATCGACGCCAGTTCGCGGGTATTTTTCTGCTTATTGCGTTCACTACCATGTTGATTATCACTATCGTAAAATCTTCACTGGCCCTTTCTTTGGGTTTGGTTGGTGCGTTGTCGATTGTACGTTTCAGGGCTGCCATTAAAGAGCCGGAAGAGTTGGCTTATATCTTTTTTGCCATTGCGTTGGGATTGGGTTTGGGTGCCAATCAAACCTTAATCATCATCGCTGCTTTCGTGGTGGGGATGGTGATATTGTGGGGTCGCTTCTTCCTGAAAGGCAAACATGCACAGGATCAAAACCTATATCTGAGCTTTTCGGCCAAAGCCGGCGACGTGCAATTGGATGAAATTATTGATGCTGTTAAGATGGCATTTGGTAAAAGCAGTCTGCGCCGTTACGACGAAAACAACCAACTGATAGAAGCTTCTTTTTTGGTGGATGTTCCCAATCAGAACAAGTTGGCCGAATTTAAAAGAAACGTAGCTAAATATGGCGACAGTGTTCGGGTTTCGTTTGTTGAAAGCAAAACCTTTTAATTATTAATAAAATCCCATTTTTTATTTCCCATATAACAGAAACACATGTTTTTTCCTCCTTTCAACGAAGATATTAGCAGGTACGAACGGAAGTTTCTGGTTACGGATATGAGTTACCCTGCCGTGGAGCAGCAGATTCGACTGCATCGTTCGGCATTTTCACCCATATACTATCCCAGGTACATTAATAATATTTATTTTGACACGCCTGTCTTTGAGTCGTTTTACGACAACGTTTTTGGAAAAGGAAGCCGGAAAAAAGTACGTATCCGTTGGTATGGTGACATTACCGGACGTGTAGAGAAACCCATTGTTGAGTTTAAAATAAGGGAGGGAATGTTGGGTAACAAGCTTTCATTTCCTTTAGTTCCTTTTGTAGTGGATCAGCATCTTGACATCGAAAAGTTAAATCAGGTATTTCACGACTCCAATCTACCCGACTGGGTTTTTGATGTGTTGGTTCAGTTGAGGCCTTCATTGCTCAATCGCTACCGCCGCAAATACTTCATGACTTTCAATTCCAAATTCCGGCTCACCATCGATAATGAACTTCAATATTTTGGTATAGGTATCAACAACAATAATTTTCTTGAAAAACATCGCAGCGAGGACATTATTGTGGAACTGAAGTATGATAAAAAAGATGACGATTTGGCCCCCATGGTCTCAAACAACCTCCCTTTCAGGCTGACCAAAAGCTCAAAATATGTAAATGGCATCGAGTTGCTGCATCCCATGTTGGTATAATTAACGACCTGACACTATTTAAATTTATTCCAAATTATCTTGACATTACAACCATATTTATTACTTTTGCAACAATACAATTATTCATTAACTCTAAAATCATGAAAAATTTAGCCCGATTTTTATTTGCCTCGCTCTTATTGTCAGGATTGGTATTCTCCGGTTGTAACGAAACAAAAGAACTGCTTGATGTTACTTTCGAAGCTGATTACACTACCGATTTACCCATAGTAGTTTCTCCCTCAACATTGAAGGCCACCAATGGGGTATTTGAATCAACCACTACCATTGATCCCATGTCGAACAGCGACCTGGCTACTTATGCCAATAATATTCAATCCATTGAAATTATTGAAGCCACGGCTACCATTATAAGCGTAAGTACCAATGCCGTAATGTCGGCTGATGTGGATATTACTTCCGGAAATCTACCGGCAGCTTCCTGGGTGTTTACAGACCAACCCATCGAAGAAGGTACCGTGATTACCCTCAGCAACGAGAACGGACAGCTGGAAAAACTGAGCGACATCCTGAGCGCCAAAAATGTATTTACAGTGGATGTGGTAGGTCAAACGGATCAAGACGACATGACCTTTACTATGAGTGTTACCATCAGGGCTTTTGTAACGGCCAATCCCCTCTAACTTATTTTAAATCTCCACTTAAAAATCCGGGTTGTATAAAGCAAACCGGGTTTTTTTATTCGTGGTAATAAATTCTTTTTACCCTCCGCGAGATGCGGCTAAGTATTTCGTATGGAATGGTTTGGGCTTTTTTGGCCATCTCTTCAATGGGATGGTTTTTGTCGAAAACAACCACCTCGTCGTTTTCGATGGCATTGATACCCGTTAGGTCAACCATGCACATGTCCATACACACATCCCCAATAATTGGTGCCACTTTACCATTGATATAAAGTCCCGACACTTCATTCCCCAAGGCGCGCAAGAGTCCATCTGCATAACCAATGCTCACCACGCCCACAGGGGTATCTGCCCGTGCTACCCAACGCCTGTTGTAACCCACACTTTCGCCCTTTTTTACCTGACGTATCTGCACTAAAACCGATTTTAAACGAATGGCGGGTTCCAGTTGCAAGGATGGTTCGCCAATGCCATACATGCCGATCCCCATGCGTACCATGTCCATGTGTGCCTCAGGAAAACGTGCCACACCCGAGGAATTAGCCAGATGAAACAACACCTCATGATCAAATATGCCCCGGATGTCGCTTTTCACTTGTTGCAGTTTCCGTATCTGTTCACGTGTGAAGTCGTCAAATTCAGGCTTGTCGCTGGCGGCCAGGTGCGAAAATACCGACTGTAAATAAAGGTGTGGATTTTTTTGGATGCGTGAAATTAACGCAGGAACTTCTTCTGTACCAAAACCCAAACGGTTCATTCCTGTATCGATTTTCAAATGAATTTTTACAGGTTTGTTTTGGGGCAATGCGTTGCGCTTAATGGCCTTTTCCAACAATTCCAGGGTTCTAAAACTAAAAACTTCCGGCTCTAGTTGGTGCCTGATCATGGTGTCCATGGCGTGTTCTTCCGGACTCATCACCATGATGGGCAATTCAATACCGGCTTTACGCAACTCCACTCCTTCGTCGGCATAAGCCACAGCCAGATAGTCCACTTGGTGGTATTGCAGTACATTGGCAATTTCAAAGCTGCCTCCTCCGTACGAAAAGGCTTTTACCATGGCCATCACACGGGTTCCGGGACGAAGCACTGCCCTGAATTTATTCAGGTTGTTTATCAGTCCGTTGAGGTTGATTTCGAGAACGGTTTCATGTGCTTTCTGTTGTAAAATGCGGCTCAGTCGTTCAAATTCAAACACACGAGCACCTTTCAGCAGGATGCTTTGTCCCGACAATCCCGCGAACGAAAAATTGCGCATGAAGTCTTCCGTACTATCGAAAAATAACGAGTTGGCACTGAATTTCTCCGACTGATGTCGGATGGACTTTCCAATACCAATAAGTTGGTCAATCTTCTTCTCTTTCAGCAGGTTGGCCACATTGTCATACAAATCCACTTCGCTCAGTCCGCTTTGAAGGATGTCGGAGAGGATGACTGTTTTCTTTTTGTGTTGGTTTTGCTGATTCAAAAAGTCGAGGGCAATAACCAGTGAATTGTAATCCGAATTATACGCATCGTTAATGATGGTGCAATTGTTGATACCCTCCTTCAGCTCCAGACGCATGGCAATGGGCGCCAATCGCTGCATTCGTTCGTTGATTAGCGCATTTTCATAGCCTAGCAACAGCATGGTAGCCCAGCAATGGATGGCATTTTCGATGGAAGCATTGTCCACAAAGGGGATGGTGATGCTTTGTGGAATGGAGAGGAAATTGCCTGAAATCCGGGTTGTATTGCCCTGCTTTAATACTTCCCAAATTTTAAGATCGCAGGTTTCTTCCTTGCCCCAGGAAAAGGTTTGGATATTGTTGAGAATGCCTGAACGGATGACTGCTCCGTGGATTTCTTTGTGATCGGTGCAATATACTAAGGTGCCTACTTTCGTGAAAAGATTAAGTTTTTCACCTGCTTTTTGGGTGTGATTAATAAAGTTTTCGTCGTGAGCCTGCCCGATATTGGTAAAAATACCAATGGTAGGTTGAATGATGGGTTGTAGTTTGTACATTTCTTCCAATTCCGAAATGCCGGCTTCGAAAATTGCCAGCTCATGAAATTCGTTCATTTGCCAAACAGACAGAGGTACACCAATTTGCGAGTTGTAGCTTTTCGGGCTTCTGATAATGCTTTTGTCGGGTTGCATCAATTGATACAGCCATTCTTTGATAATGGTTTTCCCATTGCTTCCTGTGATACCGATTACGGGAATGGAAAAATTCTTGCGGTGCTCAGCAGCCAATCGCTGCAAAGCTTGCAGGGTGGAAGAAACCACAAAAAAGGAAGCTTCAGGAAAAGTTTCGGATTCGTTGGACAGTTGGCTCACCACAAAATACCTGACACCTTTTTTATACAAACTCCCGATATAGTGATGTCCGTTGTTGCGTTTACTGGCCAGCGCGAAAAACAAGGCTCCAGTTGGTGAAATCAATCGGCGGCTGTCGATGAGGATATCGTCAACCAAAATGCCTTCCGGATTGGGACTTATCAGTTGCGCTTGCATGATGGAGGCAAGTTGAGCTCCGTTATAATGTTTATGTAACATGCTCATAGGGTATTAAATGAAATATATTCGCCGGAAACTGGCAGTGGCAACCCGTGCGGTGTTTAATCTTGCAAGTGAGCGATTTCGTCGTCGTCCTTGTTTCTGCTATTGTCGCGCAGCAATCCAAAACCCAGGGGGTTGGCTGTCATTTCATCATATTTCAAGCGGTTGTTGTAAACTTCTACAGCCAGGTATATCGCATTGCGCATGGGCTCACCCGAAGCAATCCCTTTGCCGGCAATGTCGTAGGCCGATCCGTGAGCCGGAGATGTGCGAACAATGGGAAGTCCGGCAGTAAAATTCACTCCTTTTTCGAAGGCCAGCGTTTTGAAAGGAATCAATCCCTGATCGTGATACATAGCCAGAATACCGTCATATTTAAGATAATCTCCTGCAAAAAAACCATCTGCGGCAAATGGACCAAAAACAAGTTTTCCATTCTTTTTGGCTTCCACGATGGCCGGACGGATAATTTGCTCTTCTTCGGTACCAATGGTTCCTTTTTCGCCGGCGTGGGGATTAAGTCCAAGAATGGCAATTTTGGGTTTATTAATACCAAAATCGCGCACCAGCGAATCGTGCAATACGTTGATTTTGTCTGCAATCAATTCCTGACTAAGTAGTGTAGGCACGTTGATCAGGGGAACATGTCCGGTTACTGTTCCAATACGTAGATCTCCTGACACCATCAGCATCAGATAGTTGGTCGATTCAAATTCGCTTGCAAAAAATTCGGTGTGACCGGGAAAAGCAAAAGCCTCAGAGGTGGTATTTTCTTTGGTGATGGGCGCTGTGACCACCACATTTATTTTATTTGATTTCAGGTCGCTAACAGCATTTTTAAGGGCTGTATGAGCCAATTCTCCGGATAATTTAACCGATTTACCAAATTCAATCTTTATTTCACCGTCGTTCAGGTTGACCAGATTTACTTTATTGCTTTTGGAAAAGGAGGCATCGCGAACAATGTTGTAGTTGAAATCACCAGCGTTCAGGTTTTTTCGGTTGTACGACAATACCCTCGAAAGGCCATAAATAACAGGAGTAAACATATCGAGTATGCGGTTGTCTGCCAATGCTTTGATAATAACTTCATAGCCAATACCATTCATGTCGCCATGAGTTATTCCCACCCGTATTTTTCTTTCTTTCTCAACCAATTGACTAGCTTTTTGCATGGTGCCTAAATTTATTTTCTTACAAGATATATCAGGCAAAAATAAGCTTTTTGTCCTCAGTTGCCCGGTAATTTAGCCATATCCTTGCACAGAAATGTAATAATCCTCCACCTTATTTCACTTTTATGCCCGCCCTATTAGTATATTTAACACTTTTGCAAAATATTCTCAAGAAGAGAAAACCAGTAAAATAAACGGTCATGGCCACATCCAATTTTGTCGATTACGTACGTATTTTCTGCCGTTCAGGTGATGGAGGTGCAGGTTCGGTGCATTTCAGACGCGAGAAATACATTCCCAACGGCGGACCTGATGGCGGCGATGGTGGTAACGGTGGCGATATTATTATGGTGGGTAATGCACAGATGTGGACCTTGCTGCATTTGCGATATACCAGACATTTGCGTGCTGAACATGGTGGACACGGAGCCGCGCAGCAGAGAACCGGGGCAAGTGCACCTGAAGTGCTCATTCAAGTTCCTTTAGGTACTATTGCCCGAAACAACGAAACAGGAGAAATACTTGGCGAAATTATTGAAGACGGTCAGCGGGTGGTGCTTTTAAAAGGGGGACGCGGAGGACAAGGAAACGAACATTTTAAAACAGCCACTAATCAGGCACCTAAATATGCACAGCCGGGTGAAGAAGGTAAGGAGGCGGCCATTGTGTTTGAGCTGAAAATTCTGGCTGACGTGGGTTTGGTGGGGTTTCCAAATGCCGGAAAATCAACCCTTTTGTCGGTGTTGTCGGCGGCCAAACCCGAAATAGCCGACTATCCCTTTACTACCTTGGTGCCCAACCTGGGTATGGTTGCTTACCGCGACAGCCAATCGTTTGTGATGGCCGACATTCCTGGCATCATCGAAGGTGCACACGAAGGTAAAGGGCTTGGATTAAGATTTTTAAGACATATCGAACGAAATTCAATTCTCTTGTTCTTGGTGCCGGCAGATGCCGACGACATTGCTGCGGAATACCGGATACTGCTTAACGAATTGGGACAATTCAATCCCGAACTGCTCGACAAAAAGCGCATTCTGGCCATCTCTAAATCGGATATGCTCGACGAGGAACTTATCAAAGAAATTACACCCACCTTGCCCCGAAACATTCCGCATATTTTTATTTCCTCCATCACCAACAGCAAACTCATGGAGCTGAAGGATATGATTTGGAGGGAATTAGTTTAGGGGTTCAGAGGATCAAATGTTCAAGGGTTCAAGGGTTCAAGGGTTCAAGGGCTCAAATGTTCAAGGGTTCAAGGGCTCAAATGTTCAAGGGTTCAAATGTTCAAGTGTTCAAATGTTCAAATGTTGAGTCCACTCCGAAAAGTCGTTCATGCATGAAATGGCTGATAAAATCATTTCGGTTAATATTTTCTCACATGGTACATAAAATGTATAATGTTGATAAACTGAATTTTGTATGAAAAAGACTCTGCGGAACTTGGCGAAAAACTTCGCGGGCTTTGCGATTAATAAATTGTTTTGTTATTTCTCGGGTTGGGTTCGATGTGTCTGTTTTAATCCGTTCTGTGGCATGGTTGATGTTGAAATCCCGAAGGGATGACATGTTTATAGAAACAATTGCCAAAACAAACCATACGACCCCGTCGGGGTCGAACAATATACGCCTCCATTGCTATAAACATTGGAATCCTTCGGATTCTTCTGAGGAACTTGGCGAAAAACTTCGCGGGCTTTGCGATTAATAAATTGTTTTGTTATTTTTCGGGTTGGGTTCGATGTGTCTGTTTTAATCCGTTCTGTGGCATGGTTGATGTTGAAATCCCGAAGGGATGACATGTTTATAGAAACAATTGCCAAAACAAACCATACGACCCCGTCGGGGTCGAACAATATACGCCTCCATTGCTATAAACATTGGAATCCTTCGGATTCTTCTGAGGAACTTGGCGAAAAACTTGGCGGGCTTTGCGGTTAAAAATTTGTTTTGATACTAATCGGAGTGGAATCAATGTTCAAATGTTCAAGGGTCTTCCGTCTTCCGACTCCCGACTTCCCACTTCCGACTCCCGTCTCCCCACTCCCTAGTCCAACTCAATAATATTATTCTTAATGGCAAACTTCACCAGGTCAACCGTGGTTTTCAGGTTGATTTTTTTCATGATGTTGTTTTTGTGGGTTTCAACTGTGCGTACACTGATGAATAATTTTTCGGCAATGCACCGGTTCGACATGCCTTCGGCAAAAAGTTTCAGCACTTCCATTTCCCGGGCAGAAAGGTCTTTTTGTCGGTTTTCCTTTTCGGTATTATCTATATCTTTATCGCTCAAATAACTGGAAAGCAATATATTTGTGATTGTCTTGGCATAAAATTCAAATCCGTTTCTGAGGGTATAAATAGCCTCCAACATTTCCGATCGGTTGGTGTCGCGAGCTAAATGCCCCTTGGCTCCTGCCTTAATCATCTTGAGGATAAAGGTTTCGTCATTGTACATCGAAAGAATCAGCACCTTGAGCTTGGGAAACCGACGGGTCAAAAATTTCACATCTTCAGCGTCTTTCACGTCAGGGTTGTAGTATACCAGCAATACCACATGCACATGTTGCTCGCTGTTTTTGCGTATCATTTCTGCTAAAGATGTGGCCGTGTAGGTTACCTCAATATCGTCGGCACCTGCCAACAGGCTCTTAATGGCATCACCTACCACCGGATGTTCATCAACCAAGGCTACTCTGATCATGGTGTTCTCTTTTCTGTCGAACGAGGCGAAATTAAGAAATTGTGGCCTTTCTGCCTTCGTTTCCTATAATATAAAATGATTATAAACAAAGGGTTTGATTTCTCTTGTTTCTGTCCGGGAAGGTTGATTAATAAGTTGTTATAAACTTGTAACAGAATATTTTTCAGGTAAAAATGGCATAACCCCAACCTGGCGCAAGCGTCCGCTTGTGCCCCGTATTTGTTTTGTATTCGGCCGGAGATTTTCCATGGAACACCCAACAACAGCTTATGTTATTAATCAGCATATCAGCAGCATGTCGGGTTCTGAACACCGAACACCGAATGTCGAAGTACATGTACTAAAAAAAATAGAATTCATGGCTAGTACGCCAGCACCAATGTCAATTCCGACCAATGATGCCATCGGCCCGTGGCAAAAGTCGGGGAGTTGACATCCACCGCGTAGCGAACACTGAATTTTTTGTAAACCGCCGTAGCTCCATACCTAAAATGCCAGAAATACCTATTAACATTATAAAGCACATGCACGTTGTGATGATTGAATAATCCTCCCTGGAGCACGGCATTGTAATTTACCAAATGCAAATTCAACTCAGTAAAACCATAAAATTGCCATTGCTTCAGCCCAAGGGTCTCCGGTCCACGAAAATAGGGCACCATCTCGCCTGCTAGGAGCATTATTCCCAAAATGGCCTGCGTTTGGGGAACCCCCAAATCAAATTGCACTTTCGATATCAATTCCAGATGTCGCAGCATCCATAGGGCGTTTTCAATTCCGGCGGTGTACTGCAAGCAGACATCATTTTGTATTTGGTTGTCCCATCCTTCGGCGGGGTCAGCAATGGAGATGTTGCGGTGAAGTGTGGTTTGTATGGCTTCTCCACCTGCCGCCGGACCTATCACCCCCATTTGAAACCAGGAGGTGGTCTTGAGTTTTTTATCCGGTTGATACGATTCCTGAATTTGTCCCAAAAGTATATAGGCAGAGTAAGGGTGATCGAACGGAACCAGATTGGGAGTGAAAATTTGTTTGGGAGTGTACATGTGGTGGGTGAGCGTCAGACCATAAACAGTAATTGCATCGTTGGAGGCCGGTAACATAACGTATCTCAGTGGTGATTTGCTCAGCTGAGGCCAATACCATATAAGTTCAACCCCGGAGGTATAATAACAATCGGTAAAAAAATTAATGTCGTTGTCGTGACGCAAACCAAAAGCATGATAACGCAGGGTGTCTTGCCCCGCGGAAACCAAGCCCCACAGCAGGAAAGCAAAAATGGCGAAGCGTTTTTTCATAACCCCGAATTCATGGCAACAAGGGATAAAAATACACATTTTCAAACTTCAGGTGGTGAATGGTTTGCCCGAAAAATTTCGACAATATATCATCACCCATTTTTGAATTCATTAAATCGCCTTACATTTGTGGGAATTAATCCAGATGTAGATGTCAAAAAGTCAGAACTTTCGGTATATCAACCTGCTTGAAATTATCAATAAAGTCGATCGGATACTCCGGCAAAAAAAGTCCATCGGACTTACCTTTCACGAAATAGTTACTACAATTCCTTTTGGACAGGTACTTGAGGTGCCCATTCATCTTAAGTTGGTGTACGAAGATCAGGAGTATAACTCGCCCTCTTTTGATAATAAGGTAATTTGCCAACAACATCATTTTACAACACATGCCGGAAATCAAGGATATATACAACTCTGCACCGGAACCGGCAAAGAAAACGGGAAGGAACTGATGCCTTTGGAGCAAAATTTTTTGCTCGACAGCCTCCTGAGAAATATTCTACAATTTTTAAACTCCACCGAAACCAATAATAAAGTGTCACCAAAAAATAACCTTAAAAACAAACTTGAAACCAATGGTAAATTGACCAACAGCTTTCTTCAACAATTTTTAAATGCCAACACATTCAATCGCGATATCTACCACGATTTAATGCCCTTTAAGGTGGGCGAAATTTTGTTGATTTCCAGCTTGTACGATGCCTATGCCATTGAGCGTGAAGGTCGTTTTAGCGAACATATGTTGGGACAATACGGGCATTTGAATCTTACATCGTTTCCCCGTATAACCGGTGCCACTTCCCTCGATCAGGCATTAAATCTGTTAAAATTCAAGCATTTCGACCTGATCATCTATATGGTGGGTGCTGACAAAAACCAACCACTGATTGTAAGCGAAAAAATTAAGGAAAGCTATCCGTTTATTCCCATCTTTTTATTGCTCAATAACAGCACCGATGCAGCCTATTACGGAAAAATGCTTCAAGAAATTCCGTTTATTGAACGTTTGTTTACCTGGAATGGTGATGCCAATATCTTCTTTGCCATGATAAAAATGCTGGAAGATAAAATGAATGTGGAAAACGATACCCAGCTTGGGCAGGTAAGGGTGATATTGTTGGTAGAAGATTCTCCTGAATATTACTCACGATATCTCAGCTTTTTGTACCGGGTACTCATGGAGCAAACCAAGCGCATTATTGATGATGTAAGTACAGATGAGCTTTATAAGGTGTTGAGAATGAGGGCTCGACCTAAAATTCTTTTGGCCTCAAACTATGAAGAAGCATTACAGGTAATTGATCAGTATCAGGATTTTATGTTGTGTTTGATTACGGATGTAAAATTTGAAAAAGAAGGGCATTTCGATGAAAATGCAGGCATTAAACTGTTGGATTATACCCGGACCAAACTCCGCAATCTTCCGGCCATTTTGCAGTCGTCCGATCCGTCGTATGAGCAGGTGGCCAAACAACACAATTCACTTTTTGTACACAAGCAGTCGGATACCCTTTATCAGGATTTCGAACGTTTTATCACCTACTATCTCGGTTTTGGTGATTTTGAATTTAAAGATACCAACGATCAGGTAATTGCACGGGCTTCCAACATGCGTGAATTTGAGAAATACTTAAAACAAATCCCTGATGAATCGCTCATATACCACGCCAGTCGTGATCATTTCTCCATGTGGATCATGGCACGTGGCGAAATACGAGCTGCCAGCGTCATCAACCTGAAAAAAGTGGCCGACTTTAAAAATGCCACCGAACTAAGACAGGATTTGCTGAAAATGCTCAAAGAATACCGAAACGAGCAATCCGCAGGAAATGTGATCCCGTACGAATCGGGTATGGAGGTGTCCGAAGAAAATGTTTACACATTAGCCGAAGGTTCTCTTGGAGGGAAAGGACGTGGACTGGCCTTTATTGATGCACTCATACACAAATACGATTTTAACCGCTTTGTGCCCGATATCCGTGTTCGTACACCAAAAACATTTGTGGTAGGAACCCGTGAATTTGAACTTTTTATCAAACATAACCACCTGGAAACGCAGGTGTTGGCTCAGGAAGATTTCGCACTGCTTCGCCGCAAATTTGTGCAAGGGCAATTATCCAAACCTCTTTTGCAAAAACTGGACGCCATCCTCACCCAAATTTCAAAACCCATTGCGGTACGTTCTTCCGGATTGTTCGAAGATTCACTTACACAGCCCTTTGCGGGAGTTTTCGAAACATACTTGCTTCCAAACAACCATCCAAACATCAAGGTTCGATTGAAGCAAGTGGCCGATGCCATTAAGTTGGTTTATGCTTCTGTTTACAGCAATAATGCACGTGGTTATGTTAAGGCCATCGATTACAAAATTGAGGAAGAAAAAATGGCCGTGGTCATACAGGAAGTGGTGGGAAATCACTTTGAACAATATTTCTATCCCCACCTGAGTGGTGTGGCTCAATCCTATAATTTTTACCCCTTCGCCCACATGAAACCCGACGAAGGTTTCGCGGTGGCAGCCGTTGGTCTTGGACGTTATGTGGTGGATGGCCAAAAGGCATACCGTTTTTCGCCTCAGTATCCGGGTACCGAAATTAATTCTACCAAAGACCAATTCCGGAATTCGCAGGTTAGTTTTTATGCCGTGGATTTGCAGAAAAAAAATCCCGACCTGCTGGAAGGCGAAATGGCAGGACTGGCCGAACTCGACATCGATGTGGCCGAACAGCACGGTACACTCACCCACAGCGCTTCGGTATATAACCCCGACAGCGATACCATGTATCCCGGCATTTCCAAATCGGGACCACGTATTATTAATTTTGCCAACATATTAAAATACAACTACATTCCTTTGGCAAAAACCATCGAAGTGGTACTGGCTCTCGGAAAAGATGCCATGGGTACTGCCGTGGAAATTGAGTTTGCAGTGGATTTGAAAAAGGATAAAAACGGCAGGGCTTCTTTTTATATTCTACAAATTAAGCCATTGATTTCGAGCAGTATGGAATGTCATATCGATATGGAAGCTGAAGACCCGGAATCAATTTTATTATACTCGGAACAAGGAATGGGTAATGGCTCCGTGGAAGATGTTACGGATGTTATTTATGCAGATGTCAATCGTTTCAACAAATCAAAAACACAAGAAATGGCCTTGGAGATTGAGCGGATGAACGAAGAGATGATTACCCAAAAACGCAAATACATCCTGATAGGTCCCGGACGATGGGGCACCCGCGACCGGTGGATTGGCATTCCCGTGAAATGGCACATGATTTCCAATGCCAAAGTGATTGTAGAAACCAGCTTTGATGATTTCCCCCTCGATGCTTCATCGGGCTCCCACTTTTTTCATAATGTTACGAGCATGAATGTGGGATACTTCAGCGTTCAACCGGAGCTTTCCAATAGTTATATCCGATACGAGATGCTCGAACAACAACCGTTGGTGTCGCAAGGAGAATACTTTAACCATGTGCGTTTCGAGTCACCGGTAAAAATCAAAATGGACGGACGAAAACGAATTTATTTGATTAGCAAAGATTAGTTTTCCCGGATTTCGTTGTTGGTGTTGAGTTTGTATTTCTCTTTCAATGATGTCCGGTAAAAAAATATATCGTCCCTACGGGACTTTTTGGAGACCTTAATTTGCATTCTACCAACACCTTGTCCCTACGGGACAGCCCCGTCAGGGGCTAAATATGGGTAGAATATGAAACAACCCCCACTGTAGTGAAGTCCCGTAGGGACGCAATATATAGCAAGCATTGTAGCGTTTTCTGTTTAATTTTACCGGACAACAATGTTTTTCTTTACAAATGCATGATAAAACGTTGCTAACCACTCCGTTAAACTTCGTGACCTCTCCGTGGAACTTCGTGAAATAGCCAAAATGCCATTTCACCTGACACTAAATTTTTTTCAATCACCCTTTCATCCCAATAATGGGAGGTTGAATCTCCAATCATTATTCAGACTTAGTATAAATTTCCCACCCTCCAACGTCAGTTGAAGTACATTTCGTAATTTTCCCACTTCTAAAATTAAAATTCGCAAACCTATGAGAATTGCCAGGAAAAAAGTCAGTTTGCAAACAACTGAAACACCTGAAGTTAACCTTTCTCTCATAAATCCCCTCATCGAAAAATACCGAGGCAAAAAAGGTAATTTGATCCCCGTATTACAAGGAGTTCAAACCATATTCGGATACGTTCCGCGTGAGGCATTTATCAAACTCAACGAGGAGATGGGACTAAAGCTAAACGACATGTATGGCGTGGCTACTTTTTATGCTCAGTTCAGGCTGAACCCGGTGGGAAAACACATCATCAAGGTGTGCCACGGAACAGCCTGTCATGTGCAGAGTGCCACCAAAATTACCGAAGCACTCGAAAAAGAATTGGGTGTGAAAGATGGCCATACCACCGAAGACAACCTGTTTACCCTGGAATCGGTGGCCTGTCTGGGTTGCTGCTCACTCGCTCCGGTGATGATGATTGGCGACGAAACTTTCGGTAGCCTAAACGGCAAAAAAGCCGCTCGGGTAATAAAGGACATACGCCGCAAGGAAACCATGTAACGGGAAACACCCAAAATGAGGATGACAAATCAGAAGATCATGTTAAATAGTATCAGATGAAAAAACAGATTATAGTGGGATTGGGAAGTTGTGGTATTGCCGCCGGTGCAGGTAAGGTGTATGCCAAAGCCCAATCGCTCCTCCAAACAGAAAACCTGAACGCCGAGCTAAAGCAAACCAGTTGTATAGGCATGTGCTACAGGGAGCCGCTCGTGGAAGTGGTGGACGAAAAAGGTCACTACATTTATGGTGATATCGATGAGAAAAAAATGGAAGAACTCATCGAAAAACACATCAAAAACGGTCAGGTAATCGAAGATTATGTGATGGAGTCGGACGTGATGCACGGCCATGAAGAAAAATATTTTGCCGGACAGGTGAAAATAGCCCTGCGCAATTGTGGATACATGGATCCCGAATCCATCGAGGAGGCCGAAGCACGCAAAGCCTACCAAGCCATCCGCAAAATTGCCACCGAAAAAATTAGTCAGGACGAGGTCATCAAAACGGTGCTCGATTCAGGCATTCGCGGACGTGGCGGCGGAGGTTTTCCCACCGGACTCAAATGGAAGTTTGCCAACAACAGTCAAAGCGACGAAAAATACATCATCTGCAATGCCGACGAAGGTGACCCGGGCGCATTCATGGACCGTTCACTCCTCGAAGGCGACCCACATGCCGTCATCGAAGGGATGATTATCGGTGCTTATGCCATGAAAGCCACAGGAGGCGTCATTTACTGCCGTGCCGAATATCCCCTGGCCATCAAACGCCTCAACATCGCCTTGAAGCAAGCCCGCGAAAAAGGGTATCTGGGCAAAAATATTCTGGGTATCAAAGGATTCGATCTCGACATCTATGTAAAAGAAGGTGCCGGGGCTTTTGTTTGTGGTGAAGAAACGGCCCTTATTGCCTCGGTGGAAGGCGAACGTGGTATGCCCCGCAAACGTCCTCCTTTCCCGGCCGAACGCGGACTGTGGAACAAGCCCACCAACATCAACAACGTGGAAACCTTTGCCAATATCCCTTACATCTTGCTTAATGGTGCCGATGCCTACAATAAATACGGAACCGAAAAAAGCAAAGGAACCAAGGTTTTTGCCCTTACGGGAAAAATCAAACATGGTGGACTCGTGGAAGTGCCCATGGGCGTGACCATTCGCGAGATTATCTACGACCTGGGCGGAGGTATTCAGGAAGATAAAAAATTTAAAGCCGTACAGTTGGGAGGCCCTTCGGGAGGTTGTATTCCCGAATCACTCATCGACACCAAAGTGGATTACGATTCGGTGAATGCCACGGGCGCCATCATGGGATCGGGCGGTATGGTGGTGATGGACGAAACCACTTGTATGGTGGATATGGCACGCTTTTTCCTGAATTTTACTCAGGAAGAATCCTGTGGAAAATGTACCTTCTGCCGCATTGGAACCAAACGCATGCTCGAAATTCTCACCCGCATTACCGAAGGACAAGGTAAGGAAGGCGATATCGAACTGCTTGAAGAACTTTCTCAGCAAATTAAAGATGGTTCTCTTTGCGGTTTGGGACAAACGGCTCCCAATCCGGTGCTTACCACCATCAAATATTTCCGTGATGAATATGAAGCACACATCAACGATAAAAGATGTCCGGCCAAAAATTGTAAAGCACTCCTGACTTACGAAGTAATTCCTGACTTGTGCACCGGATGTACGGTTTGTGCCGTAAAATGTCCGGTAAGTTGTATCGATGGTTCCCGCAAGGAGGTTCACTTCATCAACCAGGATTCGTGTATCCGCTGCGGTGAATGTTTTGCCGGTTGTAATTTCGATGCCATCAGGGTGTATTAGTTAAGAAAAAATTGAGTTGAATCATGAGCGAAAAAATAAATATCACGCTA
This sequence comes from Bacteroidales bacterium, assembly GCA_963676875.1. Taxonomy (GTDB): domain Bacteria; phylum Bacteroidota; class Bacteroidia; order Bacteroidales; family F082; genus UBA6244. The sequence continues at coordinate 2,822,141 of OY781436.1, read as the reverse complement.
AACGGAAAAACGGTAACGGGAACCAAAGGTGAATATATCCTGGATGTGGCCCGACGAAACCATATTGAAATTCCAACCCTCTGCAACGACCCACGTCTCGACCCCTATTCATCGTGTTTTGTGTGTGTAGTGGAGGTGGAAGGCATGCGCGGACTGCAACCCAGTTGCTCCACACGTATTACCCCCGACATGAAGGTGATTACCGACAGCGAAAAGGTGCACAAGTCACGTAAGTCGGCCCTCGACCTGATCATGAGTAATCACTATGCCGATTGCCAGGCACCATGTATCCAAACATGTCCGGCCAATGTGGATGTTCAGGGCTATATCTCGTTGATTGATAAGGGTATGTACCACGAAGCCGTGGCCCTGATCAAGGAGGTTAACCCTTTGCCGGCCATTTGTGGTCGTGTGTGTGTGCGCCCCTGCGAAGCCGCTTGCCGACGCAACCTCATGGATGAAGGCGCTCCCGTGGGCATCGACTACATGAAACGCTTTGCCAGCGACTGGGATTTGGAAAGCGGAAACCACTTCAAACCCGAAGTGGCTCCTTCTACAGGTAAAAAAATTGCCATCATCGGCGCCGGTCCCGGAGGATTATCGGCAGCCTATTTCCTGCAACAAAAAGGTCATCAATGCGATATCTTTGAAGCTGCCCCCAAACCCGGAGGTTGGCTGCGTTATGGAATTCCCGAATACAGATTACCCAACGATTTGCTCGACAAAGAAATAGAAACCATTACCGAATTGGGCACCCGTATTTTTTGTGGTAAAAAACTGGGAGAAAATGTCTCCTATGCCGACCTCCAAAAGGAATATGACGCCACCATCCTCACCATCGGTTCGCAAAAGGGTACCCTGATCGGAACTCCCGGCGACGATGCCGAAAATGTATATTCGGGTATCGATTTTCTGAAAAACATGGAAATGACCGGAAAACCTGCCGACTTCACCGGTAAAAAAATTATGGTGGTCGGAGGTGGAAACACAGCCATGGACTGCTGCCGTACCTCCATTCGTTGTGGAAGTACCGACGTTAAGGTGGTGTATCGCCGTACCGAAAAAGAGATGCCCGCCAACCCCATCGAAATCCACGAATCGAAACTCGAAGGAGTGGAGTACCTGTTTTTGAATAATCCTGTTCAGGTAAACAAAGACGCCCAAGGAAAACTGAAATCAGTTACCCTGATCAAAATGGAATTGGGTGAGCCCGACGCTTCAGGCAGAAGACGTCCCGTGCCGGTGGAAGGTTCTGAATATGAGCTGGAAGTGGATTATATCCTGGCAGCCATCGGACAAAAAACAGACGTGAATTTTATTGATGACATCAACGCGTCGGCACAGGGTGGTCAACTTAAACTAACCCGCTGGGGTGATGTGGACGCCGACAAACATACCCTTCAAACAGGTATTCCATCGGTGTTTGCAGCCGGAGACGGCGTTACCGGACCCGCCACCATCATCGAAGCCATTGCGCAGGCCAAAAAAGCTTCGTTGTCGTGTCATCAGTTTTTGAGCGGTCAAGCATTGAAACCCGAAAAACGTCCATTCCTCAGCAAAAAAGACCATTTCAAAAAGCAGGTTCCTGCCGATTATGTGGACAGTTTTGTGCATCAAACCCGCGAAGAAATGCCCACCCTCGACCCCGACAACCGCATCAACTTTATGGAAGTGGAATTGGGTTATGCCAACGAAAGTGTGGCCCGAAACGAAGCCCAACGTTGTTTGGAATGTGGCTGTCAGGAGTTTTATCACTGCGATTTGCAAAAATATTCGGATGAATATGGTGTGGAGCAAGAAAAATTTGCCGGCGATTACAACGAATATCGCGTGGATTTTTCTCATCCTTACATCGAAATCGACAACAACAAATGTATTCTTTGTTCGCGCTGTATCCGCATATGTTCTGAAATAGCCGGCGACAATGCCCTCGGTCTTGTTAACAGAGGTTTTAAAACCTACGTGGCACCGAGTTTGGGCGATAAACTTACCGATACCAACTGCCAGTCGTGTGGCTTGTGTATCGACACCTGTCCCACGGGAGCCATTTCCGAAAACTTCCTGTTTAAACCGGGTCCGGTGGTTGAAAATCCCCTGGAAGCCATCGACAATTATGGTTCCGAAGGTGTGGCCATGCACCTCATGTCGTACAAAAATAATTTTGTCATGCGCGTGGAAGGCCGTCAGGGTTTGGTAAACCAAAAAGGCAGTATTGGCCGTCGTGCCAAGTTTGGCTATCGCTACCTTAACGACTCTTCGAGGATAAAAACGCCGCTGCTTAAAAAGGGATCTCAATGGGAAGCCATCACCTTTGAAGAAGCTTATCAACTGATTGCCGATAAGGTGAAGTCAGCCAAGCCCGAGGAATCTGCGGTATTTGCAGGTGCCCGTTTGACCAACGAAGAAATCTACCTCATTCAAAAATGGACGCGTCAGGGAATTAAAACACCGAATATCGCCAACTTCCATTACATGGGCAGGGGAAAAGGTTATGCCATCAATTCATTGAAAAATGTTCCCTTCGATCAACTTGAGGAGGCCTCCAAAATTTATCTCTTTGGTGCCGAGCTTCAGGAAGATCACGACTATGTAGGTTTCCTGGTCAATCAGGCCAGAGCCAAAAAGGGCATCGAAGTAGAGCAACTCTCTACCAATGAATTCCCCTCAGCCATGCACAAAATCGATACTTTCTTACCCATAAAGGACTATTATGCTTTTGTGATGGCTGCCAACAGATATTTGATTACCAACGGTTTGCAAAACCAACTCTTTATCGACGACAACACCACCGGATTCGATGCCTATGCAGAAGCGGTCAGCGGTTTGTCGATGGAGGCTTTGTGCGAACAAGCAGGAGTTTCGGAAGATCACATCGCACAATGGGCTCATGCCTACAACCTCGAATTGAATGCCGTGCTGATATTTTCTGAAAAATACATCAGTGTAAACACTTCCAGAGAGTTGTATAACCTGGCCATGATTACCGGAAAACTGGGCAAAACCGCCAGCGGACTCATGCCCCTGAAGGAGAAAAACAATGCCCAGGGATTGTTCGACATGGGCGCCTTTGGCTGCATTGAGACCGGAGGGATTGAGAAACCTCGCGGCGACCGACCCAAAATGAAGGAATTGTTCCAATCCAAAGCCATTAAAAACATGTTGGTATTTGGAGAAGATCCTGTGGGAACCGCCATCGACCAGCAAGAAATCCGCTCTTGGTTTGAAGGCGTTCCGTTTGTGGTGGTTCAGGATTATTTTATGACCGAAACCGCTAAAATGGCCTCGCTGGTGTTGCCCGCATCGTTTCCCATGGAATCTGCCGGAAGCTTCACCAATACCCAAAAAGTGTTGCAGCAGTTTGGTCAGCAGATAGAACCGAAAATTGAACAGACCAACCTCCATCAATTGGTGGCTTTGGGAAAGGAGTTCAATATGGATGGAGAAGCCAATACCGACAGCGTATTTACTGAAATTATTGGTCATTTGCCCGTTACCGAAGATAAGCCCATGGCCTTTTTAATTACCGATGGCGACTCTCCTCAACGGATGTTCGATCATGGTTGCGACTACTTGATGAAGCGTTTCGACGTGGAATTTGAGGAAGCTTTTAAACGTTATTAATTCAAAACACGAAGAAAATGGCAGATTTGAATACAAGATATCTTGGACTAAACCTACGCAATCCACTGGTGGTAGCCAGTTCAGGACTTACCGACTCAGTAAAAAAAATTGTGGAACTGGAAAAACATGGAGCCGGAGCCGTGGTTTTGAAATCCTTGTTTGAAGAGCAAATTTTGATGGAAGGCGACTACCGCGTGCGCAAAGCCGAAGAACATGGTGAACTCTTTGTGGATTATAGCGAAACATTTGATTACGTGGATGTTCATATCAAAGAGGAAGAATTGGGCAAAGCCCTCAAGATGATTGAACAGGCCAAAAATGAAGTGAAAATACCCATCATCGCGAGCATCAACTGCATGTCGTCGTTGGAGTGGACCAACTTTGCCAAACAAATGGAAAAAGCCGGAGCCGATGCGCTGGAGCTCAACATTTTTGTGATGCCTTTCAACTTAAACAATACCTGCGATGGCAATGAGAAAGTGTATTACAACGTGTTGAAAAAGGTAAAGGCCGCCGTGCGTATTCCGGTGTCGGTTAAAATAAGTCCCTACTTCAGCAACCTGGGAAGTGTAATCAAAGGGCTGGAAGAAAATAAGGCCGATGGGGTGGTGCTCTTCAACCGTTTTAGCAGTCCCGATATTGATATTTATAACATGAAAACCACCGTGGCCGACGTGATGAGCTCCCCGGTGGAGATGGCCAACTCACTTCGTTGGATAGCTATGATGGCCAAGCGCGTGAATATGGATTTAGCTGCCACCACCGGTATCCACGATGGCGAAGCTGTGGTGAAACAACTGCTTGCCGGCGCTACCGTGGTTCAAATGGCATCTGCCCTCTACCAGCATGGACCGGCCCATATTGCTGAGGTGTTGTCGTTTGTCCGTCGTTGGATGGAAGGAAAAGGTTTTGAAACCATCCACCAGTTTCGCGGACGACTCAGTCAGGCCAAAAGCGTAAATCCGGAGGTGTACGAACGATTGCAGTTTATGAAGTATTTCGGCGATTACAAGTAACAAATGGTTTTTCGATAAGAACACAAAAGCATCCGGACTTGGTTCGGGTGCTTTTTTTGTTTTTAAGCCCGGAGGAGCCCCGGGATTAAAATCCGGGGATAATTGTCGGTCATGCCTCCGGCATTTGGGGGTTTTGTTCCGGGATCAGTGGATTTTGTGTTTTGAAAGTTTTTTTTGCCAGTGCCATTGGCACGCTTGAACAGTATCGATGGTATTTATTCCGTCGTAAAAAAGAACTGTTGGATTTTTCTGTCCCGGGATTAAAATCCGGGGATAATTGTCGGTCACGCCTCCGGCATTGGGGGGTTTTGTTCCGGGATCGGTGGGTTTGTGTTTTGAAATTTTTTTGCCAGTGTCCATGGCACGCTCGAACAGTATCGATGGAATTTATTCCGTCGTAACAAAGAACTGTCGGCTTTCTCTGTCCCGGGATTAAAATCCGGGGATAATATTCGGTCATGCCTCCGGCATTTGGGGTTTTTGTTCCGGGTTCGGTGGATTTGTGTTTTGAAAGTTTTTTTTGCCAGTGCCATTGGCACGCTCGAACAGTATCGATGGAATTTATTCCGTCGTAACAAAAAACTGTTGGATTTTTCTATCCCCGGGATTAAAATCCGGGGATAATATTCGGTCATGCCTCCGGCATTTGGGGTTTTTGTTCCGGGATCGGTGGATTTTGTGTTTTGAAATTTTTTTGCCAGTTTCCATGGCACGCTAGAATGGTATCGATGGAATTTATTCCGTCGTAACAAAGAACTGTCGGCTTTCTCTGTCCCGGGATTAAAATCCGGGGATAATATTCGGTCATGCCTCCGGCATTGGGGGGTTTTGTTCCGGGATCGGTGGGTTTGTGTTTTGAAATTTTTTTGCCAGTTTCCATGGCACGCTAGAATGGTATCGATGGAATTTATTCCGTCGTAACAAAGAACTGTCGGCTTTCTCTGTCCCGGGATTAAAATCCGGGGATAATATTCGGTCATGCCTCCGGCATTTTGGGGTTTTGTTCCGGGATCAGTGGATTTTGTGTTTTGAAAGTTTTTTGCCAGTGCCATAGGCACGATTGAACAGTATCGATGGAATTTATTCCGTCGTAAAAAAGAACTGTTGGATTTTTCTATCCCCGGGATTAAAATCCGGGGATAATATTCGGTCATGCCTCCGGCATTGGGGGGTTTTGTTCCGGGATCGGTGGGTTTGTGTTTTGAAAGTTTTTTGCCAGTGTCCATGGCACGCTAGAATGGTATCGATGGAATTTATTCCGTCGTAACAAAGAACTGTCGGCTTTCTCTGTCCCGGGATTAAAATCCGGGGATAATATTCGGTCATGCCTCCGGCATTTGGGGTTTTTGTTCCGGGTTCGGTGGATTTGTGTTTTGAAAGTTTTTTTTGCCAGTGCCATTGGCACGCTCGAACAGTATCGATGGAATTTATTCCGTCGTAAAAAAGAACTGTTGGATTTTTCTATCCCCGGGATTAAAATCCGGGGATAATATTCGGTCATGCCTCCGGCATTTGGGGTTTTTGTTCCGGGATCGGTGGATTTTGTGTTTTGAAAGTTTTTTTTCTAGTGCCATTGGCACGCTTGAACAGTATCGATGGTATTTATTCCGTCGTAAAAAAGAACTGTTGGATTTTTCTATCCCCGGGATTAAAATCCGGGGATAATTGTCGGTCATGCCTCTGGCATTGGGGGGGTGTTACGGGTTTGGTGGATTTTGTGTTTTGAAAGTTTTTTTTCTAGTGCCATTGGCACGCTCGAACAGTATCGATGGAATTTATTCCGTCGTAACAAAGAACTGTCGGCTTTCTCTGTCCCGGGATAAAATCCGGGGATAATTGTCGGTCATGCCTCCGGCATTTTGGGGTTTTGTTCCGGGATCGGTGGGTTTGTGTTTTGAAAGTTTTTTTGCCAGTGCCATTGGCACGCTCGAACAGTATCGATGGAATTTATTCCGTCGTAACAAAGAACTGTCGGCTTTCTCTGTCCCGGGATAAAATCCGGGGATAATTGTCGGTCATGCCTCCGGCATTTTGGGGTTTTGTTCCGGGATCGGTGGGTTTGTGTTTTGAAAGTTTTTTTGCCAGTGCCATTGGCACGCTTGAATAGTATTGATGGAATTTATTCCGTCGTAATTCCGTCGTAAACACAATAGTCTGTTATCCCTCCATCATTCTGTGGATGAAACATCAAAAATCCTTTAAAAACGATCATTTTCAACCCCTTGTACCCCAATTTTTTTTACATTTGAATCGGTTTCCCAAAATATCAGTCGCACAAAACAAAAACAATCGTCATGAAAAAATTAGCGCTCCTTTCTTTGTTATCAATTTTTGGTCTGTTTCAGGTACTCCAAGCTCAACCGGAATTATTTTCACGGGTTCTTTTGGGAGCAAACCTGGAGGATATTCAGGTTTACGATATGTTACCAACACACCACGACAGTTACTTTTTTGTAGGTGATAATTGGTCGCAGACAGGGTTTATGGTTGGCGCCATCGATTTGGATGGCAACCCGCTGTGGAGCAGCGTGTTGTCCAGAGCTACCGGGGGTCGCCCATTAAATATGAATAGAGTCATCTCCACCTACGATTCATGCATTCTCATTTCAGGTAATACCTACACCGAGAGTGGGGATGTGTTGTCCTTTTTTGTAAAAATGGATGCCTTGGGTGATACCCTTTGGTCAAAAACCGTGGACTATGGTTTGGATATTTACCCTGTTGACATCCTCCAAACAATGGATTCGGGTTTTGTTGTATTGGGAAGTGCGTCTTTCTCAAGCGCTCCCTATTCAAAAATAGTGGTGTCCAAACTCGACACATCCTGCAATCCGGAATGGACCAAGGTGATACAGGTGGGTGAATACGGTACTTATGCCGTTTCCATTCAGCAAACGCCGGGAGGTGGCTATTTGGTTCTGGGAAACGCAAAATCTGAAGGTTCTTATACCACTGAAAGAGCGATTTTACTAAAGCTGTCACCTTCGGGTGGGTTTCATATTGGCCGCAGCTATTCCACTACAGGAAGCAGTATCACTACCCATGCGATTAATTTCCTGGCCACACAAAACCGAAATTATATCTGTATAAATTCGGGATCAACCCTGTCTTTTCTAACGACTGACACCCTGGGCGGTATTTTGTCTGCTCATTCTTATAACGAAATTCCATGGGGTAATATGTATGATATCGAACCCAGACTTCACGCCACACCGGATGGTTTTGTCGGCGTATTCGGTGGAGATTATTATAGTAAGTTGGTCAAATTTAATGAACTGGGCGAGTATCAATTTGCCAAGAATTTATTTCTGCTCACCATCGACCTTTGCATTTCGCCAAACAACGAATTTCTGGCATTTGGCAATGGCCCCATCATGGGAGTGAAAGGTCAGGCAGCATATTCGATATACAATATTGGCCTGATTCAGATGGATGATATGGGCAATGGATTGGATTGTGTGGGGCAGGATGGGATGTCTCCATCAACTGATACCATTCAATCTGAATTTTTATCCGCACCCATTTTCACTACCGCCACGGGAGTGGTATCCACACTTCCGTTAACTATTACGCCCACCACCATGGAAACCCGCGAAGGCTGTATCGATTTCGTCGGAAGTGTCAGTGAATCACTCGAATCTAGTGTGAAGGTTTTCCCCAATCCTTGTCAGGATAAGCTGACGATTCACCTGCTTAACGAATCTGCCGGAACACTTGAAATTGTCAATGGGTTGGGACAAGTGGTTGTTAAACAGATGATATCTGAAAAAGAAACGGCACTTGATTTGTCCGGTTATCCCGATGGCATTTATCTGTATCGCTTTACGGATGTTGATAAAAAGATATCTTCCGGGAAAATTATTTTAAGTCGATGACCATTGGGCTGCATGTTCACGAAGCGGATTTTCACAACATTTTAACAATTTAAAATCAATCTAAACAAATTTGTTTGTGTAGTTTTGCACGTTGATTCATGATAAACCATCGATTTTTATGAAAATTTCTGCGAATACCTTGGCCACTGTGGCCTATAAAATAAAATTAGACGACCAACAGGGTGAAATGATTGAGTTTGCCGATGAGCAAAACCCACGTTCCATGATGTTTGGTTTCAAAAAAATGATTCCCGGCTTCGAAACCCACATGGATGGCATGGAAGCGGGTCAGTCGTTTGAGTTTTCGCTTACTCCCGAAGAAGCTTTTGGGGTGTACACCGAAAATTTATTGGTGAATGTTCCCAAATCTGCCTTCATGGTTAATGGCGTGGTGAAAGAGGATTTGCTGTATCTGGGCAACCGAATCGCCATGATGGACAGCCAGGGAAACCCCCTCAACGGAAAAGTATATGAGATCAATGACGACAACGTGCGCATGGATTTCAACCATGAGTTGGCCGGTAGAAACCTCTATGTGGCCGGAACCGTTTTGAGTGTACGTGAAATTACCGAAGCTGACCTGGCTCCCAAAGGGGGTTGTGGTTCAGGTTGTGGATGTGGCAGCAAGGAAACCAAATCCGAAGATTCATGCTGTGGCGGAGGGGGCCAATCGCATGGCGGAGGCGGTTGTTGCAGCTCCGACGAAGGACACCACGATCACGGTCACGACAAAGAATATACCGAAGATTGCCCTGCCTGCGGCAATCCTGCCGAATTGCGTGGCAAAGGCCATGGTGATTGCCAGTGCGGATAGGTATCTTCACGGATTTTAGTTAGATAGAACGTTTGGATGCGTCCTGGTTTTCTTGGTTGGTGATCAACCTGAAAACCGGGGCGCATCTTTTTTGTCGGGCATTTTTAGCAATTCCGGTAAATTTTCATTGGGTATTTTTACCCTCCCAACTTCTAACCCAAACTGCCAGATTGTCTATCTTTGTGCTTATTCAAAAACCCCAAGGGATGATCGATAAAAAGGCTGAATTACTTAAGCAAAGTTTTTACGACAGCGATGCTTCTTTTACAAATCTAATGAAAAAGCGCATCTATCATGTGTTGCTTATTTCCAGTATTTATGATGCATTTATGCTGGAAGAGGATGGTCGCATTGATGAACAGATTTTTCAGGAATACACTTCACTTAGCCTTCGTTATCCACCCCAATTTTTCAAAGCCACCTCCCGCGCCGAAGCCATGCAGGTGATGGAGGATGAGAACATCGATTTGGTAATCACCATGTTGAGTGTCGAAAAACAAGATACAATAGTGATGGCTCAGGATATCAAGCTGAAATACCCTGATGTTCCCATTGTGATGCTAACTCCCTTTTCCAGAGAAGCTTCGCTAAAGATTACCAAACTCCAACACGAATCCATCGATCATATTTTTAGTTGGTTGGGCAATGCGGATATTCTTTTGGCCATCATCAAACTGATAGAAGATAAGATGAATGTGGAGCATGATGTAATGGACATAGGTGTTCAAACTATCATCCTTGTAGAAGATAACATCAGATTCTATTCGAGTTATCTTCCCATCATGTATAAGATTATTTTCAAGCAGTCGCAATCTTTTGTATCCGAGGCACTTAATGAACATCAACGGATGTTGCGCATGCGCGGGCGACCCAAAATTTTATTGGCCACCAACTATGCCGAAGCTATGGCGCTTTACGAAAAGTACAAGCACAATTTGCTTGGAGTAGTGTCGGATATTTCCTATCCAAAAGATCAAACCGGAGAAATGGACAAGGAGGCCGGGATAAAACTAAGCCGCAAGATTAAAAAAGACAACAAATACACCCCTGTTCTGCTTCAGTCGTCAGATCCGGAAAACCGTTGGAAAGCCAAGGAAATCAGGGTGGGTTTTCTGGATAAAAATTCCAAAAGCCTCACCTTCGATCTGCGTGAGTTTATCAAAGAATATTTTGCCTTCGGCGATTTTGTGTTTAAAGATCCCCATATGGGTATTGTGGTGGGTCGTGCCCACGACCTGAAAGATTTGCAGGAGAAGGTGTACAAAATTCCCACGGCTTCATTGCGTTACCACATCGAACGCGATCACTTTTCCAAATGGTTGCGCGCCAGGGCATTGTTTCCATTGGCCGAGCTGTTCAGGGCTTTTAAATCCGACGATTTTAAGGATTGCGAAGAGACCAAAAAGTTTATTTACGACAGCATTGCCGAATTCCGGATGGCCAAGGCCAGGGGAGTTATTTCATCATTCAACCGCGATAGTTTCGACAACTATTTCAGTATTTCACGTATCGGACAGGGCTCCATAGGCGGTAAGGCGCGCGGACTGGCTTTTCTGGATTCGCTCATCAACCGAAATAAGCTCTACGAACATTTTGAAAAAATCGAAATTGCCATTCCCAAAACGGTGGTGCTGGGAACCGATGTTTTTGATGAGTTTATGGAGATGAACAAGCTTTATAACATAGCCTTTTCCAACGAGTTGAGCGACGAGGAAATTCTGGCTCAATTTCTAAAAGCTTCTTTACCGCAGCATGTGTATGGCGATTTGTTTACCATCTCGGTGGCGCTGTCGAAACCTGTGGCCATTCGCTCAAGCAGTTTGCTCGAAGATTCACACTATCAACCTTTTGCAGGGATATACAATACCTACATGTTGCCACTGATTGAGAACGATCGAAACAAAATGTTTGAAATGATGTGTACGGCCATAAAGGCAGTATATGCTTCGGCCTATTACCACGACAGCAAAGCTTACATGACTGCCACTTCCAACGTAATTGATGAGGAAAAAATGGCCATTGTGATCCAGGAAGTATGTGGGACGGCCCACGAAAACCGGTTTTATCCCACCTTCTCAGGTGTGGCCCGATCCATCGACTATTATCCAATTGCACCTTGCAAACCTGCCGACGGAACCGTTAGCCTGGCACTGGGTCTGGGCAAATACATTGTGGATGGGGGGCTTTCGTTGAGGTTTAGTCCCAACTATCCCCAAAATATCCTCCAGACTTCCACACCGGACATGACCTTGCGCGAAACCCAAAAGGAGTTTTTTGCCCTCGACCTCAATGTGGATACTTTTATGCCTACACCAAACGACAGCACAAACCTGCTGAAGCTAAAGGTAAAAGTAGCCGACCGGGATAATGCCATTCGCGACATTTCATCCACCTATGATTTGCATAATCACATCATTCGAGATGGATACAGCGATGGTGGTAAAAAGCTCATTACGTTCTCCAATATTCTGAAACACAACAGTTATCCCATTGCAGAAATATTGCAGAAAGTATTGAAGCTGGGCGAGCGCGAAATGGGAAACCCGGTAGAAATTGAATTTGCGGTGGATTTACACACACAAAAGGGTGAACGTGCATCATTTAATTTGTTGCAAATCAGACCAATTGCGGTGAAAGAGGAAAGTGTTCACCTGGACTTGGAAACCATCCAACAGGAGAAATGCCTGATTGTTTCTAAATCGGCATTGGGCAATGGCACCATCGACGATATTTGCGATGTTGTTTACGTAAGACCGGAATCCTTCAAGGCGGCCAACAACACAGATTTGGTGGACATGGTTGAAAAAATTAACGATACGTATTTAAAATCAGGACGGAACTACATCCTCATAGGCCCCGGACGCTGGGGATCAAGCGATCCATGGTTGGGAATTCCTGTGAAATGGCCCCAGATTTCAGCTGCCCGCCTGATTGTGGAATCGGGGTTGGACAATTACCGGATTGACCCAAGTCAGGGAACTCACTTTTTTCAGAACCTCACTTCTTTCCGTGTGGGATATTTCACCATCAACCCCTTTATTCGTGATGGTTATTATGATTTGGAATTTTTAAACACGGCACCTGCAGCCTTTGAAAACGAATTTATCAGGCAAGTGCATTTTGAGAAACCTCTTATTATTCGCATCGACGGGAAACATAATCTGGGAATTATTGAGAAACCCTTTATAGAAGCCGAACCCGGGATTCAGTAATATTGGAATTATACCAACTATAAATTGAAGTTAGCACTACGCTGTTTATGTATAATGCCAATATAGAATTGAGGAGGTTTCAGGAGCGAAGGGAACTTAAAGCTCATTTCAATTCATAATCGGTATTACTTCTCGTAGTAACTCAGTGGTTTAAGCAGTTTGTCGAACACAAAATATTGTAGCAACACAAAATCTTCACCATTGTTTACCAATCCGTAAAATCGGTCGTTATCAACAGGTACTTCCGGATTGTAGCCTGCCTGTGCCACTTGATCGGGGAGAGCACCTTTGCGGAACATTTTAACGTAGTTGGTGTCGTTCTGCTGATCTACCAGAGTGAGTTCAAACCGGGGAGGTGAGTTCAAAACAGAATCGATGCGTACTTTGGCCATCAGGTTGTTCAGTCGTGTTTCGTAACGCACATCGGAAAAGGAAGTAAGCAAATTCAATACCTTTAACGTATCGAAATTATCAATGGTTTGTTGGGTACTTATTTGTGTTAGCTGGTAGTTACCTGCATCATCTTTCACTTCTATTTTAAAACTCTCTTCGGGTTGCTCGGGCACATTAAATTGAACACTTTTAATGTCAGAAAGTTGATATCTAAATACTTCGTGGCTCTTCCAGTCATCGGGTAGGGGCGAGAACCGGGGAGTTAAAAAGCCTCTGAATCCGGGAATATACGTGATATAAGGTTGCGAGGCACCCTCCATTAGCATGTAGGTACCCAGGTTATTAGCAGTAGCGTCGCCAATGTAAAAAACCTTGGTCAATTTTTGGTGTTTAAAAAGTTTGATTTTGTCGAACCAATCGATACGGTACACCTCCTGATATACTTCCACCTTGATGGCAATGGAGGCCATACGTTTCACGACATTTTCGAAGCTAACTTTAGATACCGGAGCTTGCACCTTTATACGGTGCATGGTTCCCAAAAGTTTATGTACCAATTGCTGATTTACCTTCTGGTTGCCATCAAGTATCCATCCTTTGGGTGTGCGTTCAAGTGTAATCTGATTCATACGCTTGTCGGCAATGAATATCTTGTTTACGGTAGAGGTGTCTTCCACTGAAAAGTCAGACTCCTGTTTTTTAAGGGTGGAATTTCGTTGCTGGGTATACATAAAAATGGCTGCAACCACGAGCAACAACAATACTACGATATATCTTCTGTTTTTATTCATATCTGTAACTATCTGGCATATTTTCTTTTACGTAGGAATATAATCAGCAATCCAACCACAATAACCAACAGCAATGGAGCCAACACATTCAGCAATTGCCATCTCATGCGATGGTCGTTTATTTTGGCCCGGTCGAGCAACCTGAGTTTGGTTTCGCGCGATCGCACCGAAATCAACCCGGGGCCTTCGGTGAGGTAGTTGATGGCATTGAGCACAAAATCTTTGTTACCAAAGGTTTCGCGTGTATATTGGTCGTATCCCAACGGAAGGGGATATCCATCAGGTATTTTAAACTGGTTTCGAATCAGGTCGCCATCCGATACCACCAACATGGCAGTTGGAACGCTTTCTTCACGAAAACCAATGCCCTTATCGTTCATGATTTCAGGAGGTATGCGGTTTCTGAAATCCGACAGAAAGGTACCTTCGAGTAGTACGGCAACGGCTTGTGGAGGGGTGGTATATTGCCGTGGGTCGGGCTGTTTGCTCAGAATGGACAAGCTGATGATGGCCGGAACATCTTCAATTCGTGAGTAGGGTGAGGTGCTTAACAGAACGGTCTTCTTCACATTTTTTGTGGAAAGGGTATCGATGCTGCTCACAAACTGTGTTTTGATGGCATTCAGGTTTTTGGCAATGGGGTGGGTACTGGTGGGTGTTATAACAGGGAAATAATACCACGGAAAAAACTCTATTTGCGGCTGATTGCCCATCTGACCCGTTCGAACCGGAATGGAATTGGCACTTAAATCCATGATCAGGTTGCTGTTGAGCCTCACTCCGTAAGTGAAAAGTTGTGCCTGTAAATCCAGACCTTTGTCGATGGCCACGGTGGATCCTGAATTTTGGGTGCTGTCCATGCTCGCCAGCACAGGATCTACAAACCAAAGGATTTTTCCACCATACATCAGGTATTGATCGATGATGAACCGGTCTTTTCCGTCGAAGGAAGAATCGGGTTGTGCAATAATGATGGCCGCGTATTTGGGTGTAATTTCCCAATGGTTGGTGGTAGAGTCAATCAAAGATCTGTTTACCAATGCATTCAGTTGATTGTTGATGGTCACGCGATCTACCACGTAATCTTCTTTCAACGCTTGTGTGAGGTCGTAGGTATCCTGATCGTCGAGTTCGCCATGACCTTCAATAAAGGCAACTGTAGGTTTTCTTACCCGAGTAATTTTGCGAATGGCACTGGCCAATTTAAATTCCAGGTTGTTAATCGAATTATTCAATACGGCCTCGGGTGGCACATTCATTTGTGCATCAAGCAATTCCACCGCCACATCCCTGTTGCGATACGACACCAGTACACCGGGGAAAATCACCTGTTGCTCCATGCCGTTTTTTGTTTTTACCTGAAGGTTGGTGGGCTGCAAGCCCTGTTGCACCAGCAATTGGTAGGTGGCGTTGCGTTCCTTGGGGTCCTCGCTGGCCGAAGGATTGATAAATTCGTAGGCGATGTTTTTGTTGTAAGCCCGAAATTCGTCCAGAAGTTCCTGGGTTTCGCGGCGCAGGCGTTTAAATCCTGCCGGAAAATCTCCTTCCAGAAAAACACGGAAATAGACGATATCCTGAGTGTTTTCAATCAGTTGGCGGGTTTCTTTGGAAAGGGTATAACGTTTTTCGTTGGTCAGATCAAAGCGTGTGAAAAGAAACGAGCTGATGATGTTGATCACGATGATGATGGCGATAACGATCAATAATTGCCACCATGATTGACTTGCCGATGAAGATTTTTTTTCTTTCATTTTTTACAAACGATTGATTACCATTTTCTTCGCGCAAGCGAAAATTTTGTGAGAAATATAAACAGTGCGATGAGGCTGAGAAAATAAACCACATCACGCGTATCGATTACCCCACGGCTGATGGAGCCATAATGCGCGTTGATGCCCAGCGAGCGAATCAGTAAATCTACAGGACCAAACAGCGAGAAGTTGTAAATCATGTCGAAACCCATGTAGAGAAAAGCACTCAGAATAACCGCCAACACAAAGGAAGTCACCTGATTTTCGCTGATGGAAGAGGTAAAAATTCCCACCGAAGTAAAGGCTCCTCCCAAAAACAACAAGCCGATATAACTTCCCCAAATGCTCCCCGAGTCGAGGTTTCCCTGTGGCAATCCCAACAAATAAACCGTGAGGTAATAAATAAGGGTGGGAATCAAGGCCAGAATGACCAGGGTAAAGGAGGCCAGAAATTTGGCCAGAATAATTTGCATGTCGGTGAGCGGACGGGTATAAAGCAGTTCGATGGTGCCGCTTTTCTTTTCGTCGGAAAAGGAGCGCATGGTGAGCGCCGGAACGAGAAACAGAAAAACGAAAGGTGCCAGAATAAAAAGCCCGTCGAGGTTGGCATAACCGTAGTCGAAAATATTGAAATCGGTGGGGAATACCCAAAGAAACAAGCCGATGGTTCCCAGAAAAACGAGGATAATCACATAACCCATCAGGGAGCTCAAAAAACTTCGGATTTCTTTTAAATACAATGCTAACATCATGAAAGGCATTTTTATTTGAAACGCAAAAATAGTATTTTTTGGGGTGCAGTAAGGAAAGAATCGACGGCCAAACCACCTCAAATATCCCCTGAAGACACTTCTTTGCCTGTTATCAAAACGGATTTGGAGGGTAAAGGTTGCTTTGGATACATTCGAACCCTTTTTTTCAAGAGTTGGTGATATTTTTATACCTTTACTATTTACCAAAACATGAGCTCATGACCCCCGATCAACTTCAAAAAAAACAAGAAGAAGGTATTAGCGATGTGCTAAAAAATGCCCTAATCATGCGCATTGGCATGGCTGATAACAATAGTCCGTACGTGGTTCCCGTGAACTTTGGTTATGACGAAAAACACCTTTACTTTCACTCGAAGATGAAAGGTAAGAAACTGGAAATCATGGAGAAAAATCCCTCTGTTTGCTTTCAACTCGATTATGGCGTAGAGCTCATGCCTGCTGATGAAGCATGCAAATGGAATACTCGTTTCAGGTCGGTGGTAGGATATGGAACAGTAAAAATGCTCACCGACATTTCTGAGAAAACCATCGGATTTGATGCCATCATGAAAAAATATGCCGGCGATCGCAAATTTACTTACGATGAAAATCATTTCGAGCATGCTGTGGTGATGTGTATCACCATCAACGAAATGAAATTTAAAGAAAGTGGAAATTGGCCGGAAAAGACTTAGTGCGAAATCCTTTGGCCTAAAACACTGACTTTGTAAAAGATTTCTCCATTTACTGTTATCTGCTGGCGTATTTGATCGATATGTTAACTTCTCCTGCTTAAATTTCGCAGCACCACACTTTTGCTTACCTTTGCCGCCCCAAACTTATTTTTATGATTACAATTTCTGACCTGGCCATTCGCTTCGGAAAGCAACCTTTATTCTCTGACGTTAACTTAAAATGCACTTCGGGCAATTGCTATGGTGTGATCGGTGCCAACGGTGCCGGAAAATCAACCTTCTTAAATATCCTGTCCGGCAGCCTCGAACCCACTCGCGGAAGCGTAACCATGGAGCCAGGCGAGCGACTTTCGGTACTCAAACAGGACCACTTTGCCTTCGACGAATTTCGTGTAATCGATACCGTGCTGATGGGTCATCAGCTGCTTTGGGAAAATATGTGCGAAAAAGATGCCCTCTATGCCAAACCCGATTTCTCGGAAGCGGATGGCATGCGTGCTGCCAAACTGGAAGAAGATTTTGCCGACATGGGTGGCTGGAACGCAGAAAGCGATGCTGCTGAACTCCTCAGCGGACTGGGCATCAAAGAAGACCTCCATTACCAACTGATGAAGGATGTGGTGGGTAAAGAAAAGGTGAGAATCCTGTTGGCACAGGCACTTTTTGGCAATCCCGACAACCTCCTCCTGGATGAGCCAACCAACGACCTCGACCTCGAAACAGTACTTTGGCTGGAAAATTATTTGGCCAATTTTGAAAATACTGTGATTGTGGTTTCGCACGACAGGCACTTTCTGGACAATGTGTGTACCCATATCATCGATATCGACTACGGACGTATTCGCATGTTTTCGGGTAACTATACCTTCTGGTACGAATCGAGTCAGTTGGCTCTGCATCAGCGCAACAATGCCAACAAAAAAGCCGCCGAAAAACGTAAAGAATTACAGGATTTCATCTCTCGTTTCAGTGCCAACGTGTCCAAATCGCGTCAGGCTACCAGCCGCAAAAAAATGCTCGAAAAGTTGAATGTGGACGAAATTGAACCTTCCACCCGCCGTTATCCGGGCATTATCTTTAAGCCCGAACGTCCTGCCGGCGACAAGGTGTTGTTGGTTGAAAACCTGAGCTATACCCTGGAAGATGGAACCGGGCTGTTTAGTGATGTGAATTTTCACGTAAGTAAAAACGATAAAATTGTGTTTCTGTCGCGCGACAACCGTGCGGCCACCATGTTGTTTAAAATCCTCATGGGCGAAGCCGAAGCCGATTCGGGAACCTTCGAATGGGGTGTTACCATTACCCATGCCTATCTTCCTATGGACAACACCGAATTTTTCCAGAAAAAAATTACCTTGTTCGATTGGATTGGCCAGTATTCTTCGGATACAAGCGAAAATTTCCTACGAAGCTACCTGGGCAAAATGCTCTTTTCAGGCGAGGACGGACAGAAAAATGCCATGGTGCTTTCGGGAGGTGAGCGCATGCGTTGCATGATCACGCGAATGATGCTGAAAGACCCTAATGTGTTGGTGCTCGACCATCCCACCAACCACCTCGACATGGAGTCCATTCAGTCGTTCAACAACAATATGAAAACTTATCCCGGCAATATCCTCATGGCTTCGCACGACCACGAATTTATCGAAAGTGTGTGTAACCGGGTTATCGAACTTACCCCCAAAGGCATCATCGACAAATACATGGATTTTGAAGAGTATCTGACTGATGAGAAGTTGAAAGAGCAGCGGGAGGCTATGTATCGCTAGGGAATTTTCTCACACTTAGAAAATGTCTGATTTTTATTCAGCGCTCCTGTACCTTCTTATTTATTGGGATTTTCCCGAGAGGAAGTGTCGCCCGGTCAACCCCTATCCCCTGTTTTTCCCCAAGGGGAAAGGTGATCAAACCTCGAGTTATGCGACTTAACCTGCAAATAACGAATAAATCATCACTCCTCTCCTTCGGGGAGGAGCAGGGAGGAGGGGTAGCAGGTTGAACAATTTTCCATCACATTTAACCACAGGAAAAAATAAATATCGCCCGGTCAACCCCTATCCCCTGCCTTTCCCCCAAGGGGAAAGGTGATCAAACCTCGAGTTATGCGACTTAACCTGCAAAAAACGAATAAATCATCACTCCTCTCCTTCGGGGAGGAGCAGGGAGGAGGGGTAGCAGGTCGAACAATTTTCCATCACATTCTACCACAGGAAAAAATATATATCGCCCGGTCAACCCCTATCCTCTGTTTTTCCCCAAGGGGAAAGGTGATCAAACCTCGAGTTATACGACTTAACCTGCAAATAACGAATAAATCATCACTCCTCTCCTTCGGGGAGGAGCAGGGAGGAGGGGTAGCAGGTCGAACAATTTTCCATCACTTCAACCACAGGAAAAAATAAATATCGCCCGGTCAACCCCTATCCCCTGCCTTTCCCCCAAGGGGAAAGGTGA
Organism: Bacteroidales bacterium; assembly: GCA_963676875.1. Classification (GTDB taxonomy): domain Bacteria; phylum Bacteroidota; class Bacteroidia; order Bacteroidales; family F082; genus UBA6244. The sequence continues at coordinate 2,802,767 of OY781436.1, read as the reverse complement.
TCAAACCTCGAGTTATGCGACTTAACCTGCAAAAAACGAATAAATCATCACTCCTCTCCTTCGGGGAGGAGCAGGGAGGAGGGGTAGCAGGTTGAACAATTTTCCATCACATTTAACCACAGGAAAAAATAAATATCGCCCGGTCAACCCCTATCCCCTGTTTTTCCCCAAGGGGAAAGGTGATCAAACCTCGAGTTATACGACTTAACCTGCAAATAACGAATAAATCATCACTCCTCTCCTTCGGGGAGGAGCAGGGAGGAGGGGTAGCAGGTTGAACAATTTTCCATCACATTTAACCACAGGAAAAAATAAATATCGCCCGGTCAACCCCTATCCCCTGTTTTTCCCCAAGGGGAAAGGTGATCAAACCTCGAGTTATACGACTTAACCTGCAAATAACGAATAAATCATCACTCCTCTCCTTCGGGGAGGAGCAGGGAGGAGGGGTGGCAGGTCGAACAATTTTCCATCACATTTAACCACAGGAAAAAATAAATATCGCCCGGTCAACCCCTATCCCCTGCCTTTCCCCCAAGGGGAAAGGTGATCAAACCTCGAGTTATGCGACTTAACCTGCAAAAAACGAATAAATCATCACTCCTCTCCTTCGGGGAGGAGCAGGGAGGAGGGGTGGCAGGTCGAACAATTTTCCATCACATTTAACCACAGGAAAAAATAAATATCGCCCGGTCAACCCCTATCCCCTGTTTTTCCCCAAGGGGAAAGGTGATCAAACCTCGAGTTATACGACTTAACCTGCAAATAACGAATAAATTATCACTTCTCTCCTTCGGGGAGGAGCAGGGAGGAGGGGTAGCAGGTCGAACAATTTTCCATCACATTTAACCACAGGAAAAAATAAATATCGCCCGGTCAACCCCTATCTATCTCAATAGTTTTCATTGCTGGAATTTTTTGGACAATTTCTTATCGTTATAATCACAATATCAAAGTATACTCCTTCAGCAAATCTGCCGCCAGACACGAGTGAATGGGCAATATCCCCACCAAATCTCCCGGCTGAAAAGTTTCCAAATCTTGAGTAGGCATGTGAATCAGGCCGTGTTCTTGCGAAAGCGAGTAAACATAAGCCCCCGGAATGGGGTCGGTCCATTTGAGGTTTTTGTCCAAACGAACCACATAGCCAAATAACTTGAAATCATGGTCGGCTTCGATAAATTCCTTCGACAAATGAACCCCGCCGCCGTATATCACCATTTTGCTTTCATCTTTATAAACAGAAACCACCGGACAGGCCACTGCTACCGCAATTTCTTTTAAGGCACACGACCCCAACAAATACTGCATCACGTCGAAATACACGAAATTTCCCGGGCGAATTTCATCAAATCCGGCGAAAGAGTTGGCTATACTACATGAGGGTGTATCGCCATAGGAGAGCAAAAACCGGGGATGAAAACGTTCGTGCTGATGTTTCAGACTGTGAAATTGCTTTCTGGCATCATCCAGGATATCCAGGATTTCGGCATGACCTCTTGCCTGATAGGTGTGTCCTGCATGGGTTATAAAACCACCAAGGCTAAGTACAGGAGATGCGGCAATAACATCCAGAACGCTTGCCACTTCCGGAGAGTCAGGCGATAAACCCGAACGGTGATATCCGGCATCGATCTCCACGAAAATAGTGATGGGATGCAACAAATGCTCATGCAGAAAGCGGGCAGAAAAATCAGAGTCAATCATTAAATTCAATTGAATTTGTTGAGCCAGTTCGTTCAACTGATCCATTTCGCGGAGGTTGACCGGAAAAGCAATGGTGATGTCGTTCCAACCTTGTTGGGCAAATTCCTTGGCCATGCTCACCGATGAAACAGTGATCTTAGAAACACCTTCTTTTCTGAAAAGTTCACCAACCTCTATGTTTTGATGTGTTTTAAAATGTGGTCGAAAGATCACGTCAGAAGCATCCGCCTTTTGTTTCATCCTGCGGATATTGTCGATCACCTTTTCGCGATCGACGATTAAGGTTGGCCGGGTGATGTTTTTCATGGGGTAATCAGTATTTTGAATTGTTTTTGCTGGTGGTTTTGTTGAACGATGCCAATATACATACCTGATTTGATGTTTTTTGTCAGATTTATGGCTGTGGGATTGGAGTTTATTTGTACCCAATTCTTTTCATAAATTAATTGTCCCTGCAAGTTAAACAGCTGAACATCTACCTTTCCCGAAAGGGGAGCGGAAATCCAAAGCCTGTATTGAACCGGGTTGGGCCAAATTTTAAAGGTGTTTGTTTGTGTTTCGGGTAGATGGGTCATGGTGGTGTCGGATGGGCAAACGGTCAGAAATTCTCCTGCAAGATACCGTTCTTTGGCAGGAATACTTCCTGTATTGATGGGGTTGGGTAGTCCAATGGAAGGCCAGGGCTCACTACTCCAGAAGTCCGGCTTTTCTGAAATATAATAACTCCAATCATCAAGCTCACCGGTTCCGGCAGGCGTGATGGTTCCTCGAATGTTGTTACCAAATTCAAAATGATCAGATCCCGTCAGGAAATATAGCCCGTACAGAAAATCAGTGTTTGTTACTTCGTTACCCACAAAATTTTGTCGGTTGGTCATGAGCAAATCGCTGCTGGTCATGAAAATGCCATACAATTCGGCCCGGTTTCTAAAAAAGGTGTTTAGCGGACCCGACGGACCCCAATAATGGTCGATGATGATATTTTGAACGATGTTTCCTTCCATAAGGTTGGCAAACGCAAAATGTCCATGTAAGCTAATATCACCGGAAAAGTCAGGAATGGCTTCGGTACGAATGGGTTCGATGGAGTAATTATAGGCCAGAATATTCCCGTTTGATCCGGTTTTTACCATCATGGCATGACGTAATTTTCTGAAAATATTATTCATCACCATGCATTCGCTGGTGTGCATAGAAAATGTAATGCCATAACCCCGCGTTCCTATTCCATCATAAGTAAATGCGTGATGGAAGTAACATCCATCGATAAGCAGGTTGGCAGAGGAGTTTACATTGATGTGGCTGCCCACACTGCTGTCGCTTTCTACACCACGCACCTTGCAGTTGGTGGCATAACTAAAATTGATATTCGACCCTGCACCTTCCGTTGGGGCATCTTTTCGCTTGATTTTCAGGCACTCAATTCCTGCATTATGTATTGGGTTTAGCGGTCGTACTTCAGGGTGCAACTCAGGTGAATAATCGATACGCAGTGGACTTTCAAGATAGAGCTTGTTGTCGGAAATATCCGTTATTCGTGTAATTTGTCCCACCGAGAAATCAGCCCAGGAAATGGGTACCACATCCCATTCGCCATTTTCTTGCCTGATTTCGATGGTTTGCCCGGGAGTAAAATCCGTTGGGTTGCCTACCTGAATCCATGTATTTTCTTTATCAAACCCATCTGAAATGGATGAAAATTCTGACGACTGTCCTTTCTGAACGTTAATGCAGTTGATAGATTGTTCGCCCAACTGAAAAGCCAGGGTGGTGGAGTCGGAAGAGTTGCCTTTAAGTAAAACGCTATCAGTTAAATTGATGGGACTGGTCAGGAGATAGATTCCCGATGGAAAATACACCATACCCAAATGGCCATTAAAAGAGTTGATGGCTGACTGTATGGCCGGTTGATCGTTCGTAATTCCATCGCCCAGCGCACCAAAATCCTTCACGTTGATTTGATTTTCGGGATAGATGAATTGAAAATTTTCAGGTATTTGACTCCAATCAACTCGCCGGTCGCCGGGAATTACCTGAGCCATGGCGACTTGCCCAAACAATAAAATCCCAAAAAACCATACTATCCCTTTCATAACCCCGTTTCTTTGTGGTAAAAATAAGTAATTTTAACCCCAAAATCAACGCCATGAAATCCTTGTACTTATTATTATTTGCATTTTTGGTGGGTTTGTTGTCTTCTTGCGAAAGAAATCAATTGCAAACGGTCACCGAAAAAATTCAGTATGATGTCAATATTAAAAGCCCCGATCCGTCGTATGATTGGTGGATTCAGAACCTGGTAGGGCCGGAGCGACAAAAATTGGTAGATGTTTTGGTGGATGGAGCTTTGGAAGGTAAATTCCAGGCTTACGACTATTTTAATGAACCCATCACACCCGGTGAAGTAAAACAGCTTTTTGCTGATACGATGCTCGTTTCGTACCGCCGTCTGGAGCCTCCTTATGAGCTGTACGATTCGTTGATTATACATAACATTGAACGCGAAGATATTCAACGTCTGCGTTTTATGGAAGAATGGAAAATGAATCCGGAGACACTCCAATTTGAAAAGAAAATATATGGTTTGGCTCCCGTTGCCCAACGCATCGATGCCCAGGGTATCGTGCGATGGCAGCCCCTTTACTGGATCTATACTGATGAAGAATTTATTGAAACGCTAAAACACTAACAGGTTGGAATTCCAACCTCTTATGCTACTAACTAAACTATACAACACGATGAAAATTATTTCCCTTAACGACGTTCCCGGCACCCGGGTAAAAATGGAAGGTGCTGTGGGAGCAACCAAACAAATACCACTGGCCTCCGAAGATGGAGCTCCTGTATATGCCTACCGTGTGTTTTCCCTCGAAGGCGATGGCTACACACCCTATCACCAACATCCCTACGAACACATGAATTACGTGATTGAAGGCGAAGGATTTCTGGTGAACGAGAGTGGCGAACATCAACCCATCAAAAAGGGTGATTTTGCCCTGGTACTGCCCAACGAAAAACATCAGTACCGCAATGCTTCAGCAACTGAAAAGTTTGTGATGATTTGTGGTGTACCCAAAGCGTTTCAGTAACCTAAGGTTTTTGCTCGGAGTTTACCTGGCGGCTTACATAAACGCTGTTGCCACCTACCTTGTAGTCGGTGAGGTGGCCATCGCGGTTGTACGATTTCTCCACATGGGTTTCGCTTCCGGTTACGGTGTTGAATACCAATATGCTGCGATCGATTAACTTGATGTATCCGGGTTCGTCGCCTTGCAGTTGTCCCTCGATATTTTGTTCCTTATTGCCGCCAATCCTTTGGGTGATCTTTTTCCATTGCCCACCAATAACCTTTGAAAACAGGCTTTTCCTTTCTTCAGGCTGGGTGCTTGCATCGGCTAAAAGTAACTCGTTTTCCAAGTATGTTTCAATCAGAGAGGGTTCTGCCAATTGTGCCATGTTATCGTCCACCAGACTTTGTAAAATGGGTTTTTGTGATATACGTCCCATGAGCAAAACTGTTTCCTCAGGTGTTTGAACTTGAGCCAGAGATTCGTCCATCTGAATTTCGGAGGTGGTGGAAATCATCGCAGGCATGGCAACAACGGTTCGCTCTTCAAGAATGATGTTGGCCTTTGGGTACTGTGAAATAACATGTTGTACCTGCCGTTGGGCAAAGGAGGAGAGGAAAACCTTTGGTCGGTGGGTGGTGTTGGTGTTGAATTTGAAGAAAAAGGTAACGGCCAACAAGATGGTAAGGCTCGCTGCCACGGCAGAACCTGCAAAAACCGGAATAACCCGACGTTTTTTAAGTGCATTTTTGTTCTCATAAACCACCGACTCATCGGCTTGCAGTATCAGTTGACCATGCGTAGCATATTCATCGCGTAGTTGCGGGTTGACGTGGAGAAACTGGTTGAGTTGTGTTGATTCTTCAGGACTCAGGTCGTGTTCAAAGGAGGCTATGAAGTAGGTTTCGTAGTTCGATTCACCAATTTCGCCCACCCGGGTAATGGGAGTTTTTTTTAGTTCTTGTTTAAAGTCCGCCGAAATGCCCAGAGGTTCCAGGGTGGCAAGTTCCAGACCCTCAACCTCTTCTTTTAAGTCGGGGTGTTGGTTGAGGAAGTCCATCAATTCCATTTCCGCCTCCGAAGAAAGTTGCCCATCCAGGTAGTCAACCACGAAAATTTCGTAGTTGCTCAGGTCGATATGTGGTTTTCTTTTCATTCTTACAGTACGGTTTCGGAACTTACCAAATATTTCTTCAATCCTACACGGGCGCGGTAAATATACACTTTCACCTGTGCTTCGCTCAGTCCGGTTAGTTCACCAATTTCTTCATAGCTATATCCTTCGTAGTCGCGCAACAGCACCACCGATCGTTGAATTTCGGGCAGTCGGCTCAGCGCTTCCTGAAGCACCTCTTTCAAGTCGCTGTATCCGTGTTCCACCGACTCACTTTTGTGCTCGTGTCCTTCCATGCGGGTCATGCGGCTGTTTTTTCTGATGCCGTCGATCATGGTGTGATAGGCAGTGGTAAACAAATACGATTTCCCTTTCTCCGGTTGCACCTCTTTACGTTTTATCCACAATTTCATAAACGACTCCTGCACCAAGTCGCGCGCGGTTTCGGCATCGCCCGTGTTTTTCAGTAAAAACCGAAACACGCCGTCGCTGTATTCGTCCACACAGTTATTGTAGTCGGTGATGGTCATGCGCTAAAAGTAACTAACTTTCATACAAGCCAAGACGGATGAAGGGTCGAAATGTTACAACGGAAAAGAATACTTTTTTAATTAATTTTCCTTGGAATGGCTTCCTGATGGATTGAATATATAGCAAATCAATGCTTTACACAAATACTGATTGATATTTATCGTGTAATTTTAAAATCAAATTTTAATATTGCACGGTTGAGGGAGCAATTTTTCTAAAAACCCGGCTATAAACTAACTTACAAGGAAAAAGTGTGAAAAAGGCTAATCATTCAACTTCAGCACCACCAAAAAGGCCTGTTGCGGTACTTCCACATTTCCCACCTGACGCATGCGTTTTTTACCCTTTTTCTGCTTTTCAAGCAATTTCCGTTTACGGGTGATATCGCCGCCATAACATTTGGCAGTCACGTCTTTACGCACGGCTTTAACGGTTTCCCGTGCAATAATTTTGGCTCCGATGGCAGCTTGTATGGCAATATCGAATTGCTGACGCGGAATCAGGTCTTTAAGCTTAACACAAATCCTGCGTCCAAAATCATAGGCATTGTCCACGTGAATCAACGCCGACAAAGCATCCACAGGCTCTGAATTCAATAGAATATCGAGTTTGACCAGTTTGGCAGGCTGATATCCTGTAATGTGATAATCGAAGGAGGCATATCCTTTTGAAATACTCTTGAGCTTGTCGTAGAAGTCGAATACAATTTCGCCCAAAGGCATGTCAACGGTAAGCTCAATGCGGCTGGTGGTAAGATATACCTGATTTTTCAATTCGCCCCGTTTGTCCAGACAAAGCTTGATGATGGGGCCAATGTAATCCACGTTGGTGATAATTTGCGCACGGATATAGGGTTCTTCGATGTGGTCGATGTATTTTTGTTCGGGCAATCCCGAAGGATTGTGCACCTCAATAATTTCCTTTTTGTTGGTAATCACGCGATACGACACGTTGGGCATAGTGGTAATCACGTTCATGTCGAATTCGCGGTCGAGACGTTCCTGAACGATTTCCATATGCAACAAACCCAAGAATCCGCAACGGAAACCAAAACCCAGCGCCATGGATGATTCGGGCTCAAAAGTGAGCGATGCGTCGTTGAGTTGCAGTTTTTCCATGGCCGAGCGAAGCTCTTCGTATTCTTCGTTGTCGATGGGATAAATACCCGCAAACACCATGGGTTTCACATTTTCAAAACCGTCGATGGCTGCCTTACAAGGGCGTTCCACATGGGTGATGGTATCCCCCACTTTCACCTCTTTGGAAGTTTTGATGCCGGAAATGATGTAGCCCACATCGCCTGTTCGCAGCACGTCGCGAGTTTCCGGACGAAGTCGAAGCACTCCAATTTCGTTGGCTTCGTATTTTTTTCCTGTATTCACAAATTTAACCTGGTCGCCTTTGTGGATTTCGCCACTAAATATCCTGAAGTAGGCGATAATTCCCCGAAAGGAGTTGAATACCGAGTCGAAAATAAGGGCTTGCAGCGGGGCATCTTCTTCGCCTTTGGGGGCAGGAATCTTATGAACGATAGCTTCGAGAATTTTGTCCACACCATATCCGGTTTTTCCGCTGGCTTCAATAATATCTTCATAGTCGCAACCAATCATGTCCACAATCTGGTCTTTTACCTCGTCGGGCATGGCATTGTCCATGTCCATTTTGTTGAGTACGGGAATAATTTCCAGGTCGTTTTCAATGGCCAGATAAAGGTTGGAAATGGTCTGTGCCTGAATTCCCTGCGTGGCATCAATTACCAACAATGCACCTTCGCAAGCAGCAATGGAACGCGAAACTTCGTAGGAGAAGTCTACATGTCCGGGAGTATCGATGAGGTTGAGTACGTATTTTTGGTTGTTCTCTTTATAATCCATTTGGATGGCATGACTCTTAATGGTAATGCCTCGTTCGCGTTCAATGTCCATATCATCGAGCACCTGTGCCTGCTGATCACGTTCTGAAACGGTACCCGTAATTTCCAATAACCGGTCGGCTAAGGTACTCTTCCCATGGTCGATATGTGCGATAATACAAAAATTCCTGATATTCTTCATGGAGGCAAAAATACGATTTAAACTGATTGTTTGGGCATTCCTTTTCTTTGGAGAAAGAAATATTTGAGACCTCAAAAAGAAGTGGGAAAAGGGTTTAACGGAGACCTTCGCTCAAGTGGACACTTATTTCGCAATGCAAGTGATTGGTTTTACCGAAGAAACACCTCCGTTCACCGAAATGTTGTTCCTTAACACCATGTAACCACCTACATTTGCTCCAGAAATCAACTAGTAATCAGTATTAATATTCAATCAATAAACTGAAATATGGAAACTTCAAAAAGACTTTACCGATCGAGTACCAACAAGGTGATAGGAGGCGTAGCTGCCGGACTTGGTGATTATTTTATCATCGACCCTGTGTTGGTGAGGGTGCTTTTCGTGCTTCTGGCCATGTTTGGAGGCGGCGGAGTACTCATATACATTGTGCTTTGGATTGTTATTCCTCTCCAAATATCTCGCCCACGTGACTCATATAAACATGCTTCAACACACTATCAAACTGCCGAAAGAGCTGAGGTAATCGACGATGATGACACTTCATCAAAAGCTACTGCAAGGCAGTCGAATACCGGACTTATCGCCGGGATTGTTCTGATCTTTATCGGAGGACTTTTTCTCATCGACAGACTGATGCCCATGTATCATGTTACCTCCTTATGGCCACTTATTTTAGTAGCTCTGGGCGTTGCACTGATTAAACCTGAATTATTCAAAACCACTAAAAACCACAACAATGAAATTTAGAAATATCTTTTGGGGAATCATCCTCATATTTTTTGGTGTACTCTTCACCATGGAAAACCTGCACGTAATCGATTTTGATTGGTACAACATGTGGCGCTTGTGGCCTGTAATCATCATTCTTTGGGGAATTTCTATTCTTCCCGTAAAGGATATTATTAAAGTAGCTTTGGTATTGGTAGTACTGAGTGGTAGTATTTGGTACATGGTAAACGACAACGTTAGATGGCGGCTGCCTGATGAAGATGCCACTGAAATAAGTTCACATGCCATCAACCAGGAATTTCAGGTGCCGTTTGAAGACAGCACTGCCACGGCCACACTTTTTATGGAAATGGCCGCAGGATCGTTTTATATGAATGAAACCACCGACCAGTTGGTTGATTTTCGTAAAAGGGGATCGCTCACAGATTACCGTTATAGCGTGATGCAAGAAGGTGCCGATGCTGATATCCGCATCATGATGGACGACGATTTGCGCGTTAATTCAAAAAAGAAAAATCGCATAGAAGTAAAATTAAGTCCCATTCCCGTTTGGAACCTGGATTTTGAGGTAGGTGCTGCATCTGTGGAATTAGATTTTCGCTCTTATCAGGTGGAATCGGTTAAAATTGAAGGCGGAGCTGCTGCTTTCGACCTGACCCTCGGCGATTTATACCCCGAAACTAGGGTGGACATCGAAGCCGGTGCTTCTTCCATCGACTTGCGTATCCCGGAGTCATCCGGTTGCGAACTTAAGATTAATACCGTACTCTCCGGACGTAACATTTCCGGATTTGTTAAATATGAAAACGACCTTTATCGTACGGCCAATTTTGATGAAGCCTCTAATAAAATTTACATAGAAGTGAACGCTGCCGTTTCAAGCTATTCTATTAAGAGATACTAGACAAGAATAAAGTGTTTATTTGTAAACCTGACAGGTTTTAAAATCTGTCAGGCTTTTTTGCTTGAGAGTATTGGGTTTAAAACTGATTTAAACCCAAATCCCTGCTCATCCGTTTTATCGGTGACATCAGTTTTCAATTACTCTGGGGTCAGCCTACTGGAGGCTCATGGGATCAATGGATGAGTGGGATCATAGAGCTTGAAGCAGGACAATACTTCAAGCGTGGACGATTGAGGCGGGTGAGGAATATTTTTTTTGTCATGCTGAACGAAGTGAAGAATCTCTGTCGTAAAACCAACGACAAACGTATTCCCGGTATGGTTGAGACTAAAATGCCGAATGCCGTTTAATACCAACTATAAATTGAAGTTAGCACTACGCTGTTTTTATCCTCAAATCCAACACAACGTTTCTAAAACGCCGCCCCAAACAAAAACTCAAAGCCCATGGTCTTATCGTAACTTCTTGAATAGCACCTCACTCCCAAAGTGACTTCGGGTAGCAAGCCCAGAAAATGCCAGTCAGAAAACAACTCTACACCGGAAGATTCATAGGTCTGGTTGAGGTGGTGCACATCCTGCCCGGAGGCCACATCCCAAAAAAGATTTGCGCGCAACCGCTTGAAATACAGCACTGAAGGAATGTCCCAGTCGGGATAGGCCACGGGCATGGCATAGTCGGCCTTAAAAACAAGCACGTCGTTGAAAAACAAACCAGAATATCCTCGTGGAAAGCTCACCAGATTGCTGTAACTGTAGTTTCCATTTTCACTCCATTGCCAGGCCGTATACAACCGAAAACCATGATGCCTGAAAAATCCGGGTAAATAGGTTGTGGAAATGGCTGCAAATTGCTGACTCACCGAATCAGAAAAAGGTGTTGTCCGGTAACTCATTTGCAAACTTTGTCCCCACCGGGGAAACAAATCCCGCAACGATCGCTTGTACTGAATGTAGGCGAATATTCCCGGATGCACACTAATCACCTGATCTTCACGAAACCGTACTGCCACATCTTCGTCCATTTTCAAAAACTTGGCACTCACGCCTGCCATGGGTTCAACTCCTTTAATCCACTTGCTGTTGGTAAAATTTAAGGGTACCGAGCTTCCAAATGTCACATCCGTTTCGCGCCAACGGGCTTCTTGTACAATGCCTGCATTATCTGTATATAACTGCTTTCTTCTGCCCGATTCTGCCGATAAATTAATCTCAGGATACCATCCCAGATAGCTGAAACCTGCCTTAATTTTTCCTGTTTGCTCGTTGGGATCGTAGTAATATCCGGCAAAGGCTGTTGAGGTACTCAACACATTCTGCGAAAGCACATTAACTCCCGGACTAAAGGAATAATTGTCCACATCAACACCCGTCAATCCCCAGGAGTGAAAATTGAATAAATGACCCAACCTGCTGTAATGGCTTACCTGATAAAGGGTGTCGGGGATGGTAACTTCGTCCAGGTTAAAGGTGTGATCGGAAACCAATTGATCAATGGGCCAAAGATGCTTGGATGTATTTAAATCAATTGGCTGAAAACGCTTATCCTGAAGGGAAATGGCAGCCAAACGATATCCGTTAGCGGTATAATCGGCAAAAAACAGGCTATCGCCATCCCGGGTAAAACGCGGATCCGTAACTCCGTATCTGGATTGGGTCAACGCAGACACAAGTCCTGTCGTCAAGTCCTTCTGATAGAGGTTGTTGGTTCCGTTGTAAGCACCCACAAATACCAATTTATTCTGAAACAAAACGGGCTGACTAATGTCGGTAAACCCAAATGGAATTAAAATTTCATGCTGATTGGTTTCCGGATAATACCTGACGATTGCTTTTCCTTCCGCGCCCAACGCCACCATCACAATGGATTGATCATCATCCGACCAGGTGGGAAACATAAGAAACCAGTTGTCGTCTGTTCGAAATTCGCCCAATATGTCACCAGTTTCGGCATTCAGCCATGTTAAACTGTATTGGTTTTCGTTGCTCACTTTCACGGCGGCAATCATCAGGGCATTTTGTGAAAGCGCTGGAGCAAACAACTTTGAATTTCTGGTGATGACACGGGTTTTTCCGGAAGTTATATAACGCACCTTGATTACAGAAAAATCTCTGTTTGTCCATCGGGGATCGAAGGCTTTTTCATTCCAAACCAAGAGACTGTCGTTTCCCGAAAGGGATTGCGCAAAATCATATCCCGGAGTAAATATCCGTTTTTCATGGCCTTCACGATCTATTTTCACAAAACGATTTACGTCGTCCATGCTGATTTTCTCGGCCAAAACTTCCCCGTTTTCCAACGGGATAACAAATCGATAGTTAGTAAATTCCTTGGTTTCAGGCTGGGGTATCTGCCATTGGTTTTCCACCCCGGCCAACTCTTGTTCCCACTTCGTAGCAAGTTGCTGAATGGTATGCTTGTAATATTTTGCCTTGCCGGTTCCGGCAAAATGACGAATTCCATTGGAAAAGGGCATCAAGGTATAAGGTCGTCGGGTAATTTTTTCCAAAGTGTAGTTCCAAATGTCCGGATCGTAATTCAGCAATCCGTTCAAAACCAACTGATAACCAAGTGTGTAATGGTCAGGGACATAATCCTGGTAGGAGCCATACTGGGCTTTGTCGTAGGAATATATGCCCTTATCCAATACCTGGGCTTTCAGGTCCATGACAAAAGAAGGGGTTCGTCCGCGCCCGCTGTTGCTGTGGATGGTTTCGCTAAAAACAGCATCGCCTTCTATAAACCAAAAGGGCATAAACAAACCCATGAGTGCCCCAACCGTTTGATCTCCAAAAGCATAATACAAGCCACCGGTAAACCCCTGCCGCATTTTTTGCATTTGCACCGCATGCCGGTATTCGTGGAGGGTAAGCTGTTTCGACCAAAGCTGCGGATAGGTTACCTGATCGGGCGTAAGGAAGATATCGGCATGAAAAGGCGTTGGCGATACCATGGCATTGCTGAGGGTGCTTCGGTTGTGAAGAACAATGTCGATGGGACGCATCTTCGCAAGATAGGGCCCGGCTATGGCCGGATTTGACAGTTGAAGCAAGTTGGCATAACGTTGCGCCATGGCCTCCGCCTCCTCTGGAAAAATAAAGGTAGCCGAAGGGGTCTTTATTTGCTTCCAATGGACGGATGCCGGATCTTGTCCCCCCAAATAATACTGCGCTTGTCCTGAGAAAACCATTCCCAAAAACAATACTCCAAACAGATATTTCGCAACCTTTGGCATGGCCTCAAAGATAAAGAAGAAAAATGAAGCTTAGTGCAAATTTGAGTTGGTAGTTGATTTTAAAGAGTAAAATGATTTTATACTCATCCCTACTTCCTGATGAATTGGGAGGTATCGGGGTTGAGCAGATGACATTTAAATTCTCTGATAATTGGAGGTGCAAAAGAAACCCCTCCTCCCTGCTCCTCCCCAAAGGAGAGGAGTGATATTTTATTCCTAATGAACATGTTACGCCGCACAATACAACATTCGATCGCCTTTCCCCTTGGGGGAAAGGTAAGGGATAGGGGTTGGCAAGGCGACATTTCCTCCTGGGGAAACCCTATGATTCGGGAAATATAGTGGTGCTTTCAGCATAGCAAATGGTTTCGACCGGTCATCAAAAAATGCTGATTTTGTTATTTTATCACCTTCCTTTTTCAATAAACTATAAATCAGAAATATAGGCTAACTCAAAATAACCAATTAATATCACAGCACATACCAAAACACCGCCACAAAATGACACATGCTGCCAATGAGTACCCAAACGTGAAAAATGGCGTGGTTGTATGGAACGCGGTGCCATAAATAAAACACTGCCCCTATAATATAAGCAACTCCTCCGGTCAAAAGCCAAATCAATCCTCCTGTGGGTAAATTCCTCACCAAAGGCACAATGGCAATGAGGATAATCAATCCCATTAGCACATAAGCCATGGCCGAGGCTTTGTCGTATCTACCTGTAAACCAGAGTTTAAAAAACATTCCGCCAATGGCCAAACCCCAAATAACCCCAAACAAACTCCACCCCCATGGTCCGTTCAAAGTAACCAACACAAAGGGCGTGTAAGTTCCGGCGATTAACAAATAAATGGAACTATGATCGAAGATATTCAGGTAATTGCGTGTTTCCTGATTTTTGGCTGCATGAAACAAGGTAGAGGCCAGATAGAGCACCACCAAACTGACACCGTAGATACTAAAACTGACGATGTGCCAAACGGTTCCGTACAAGCTGGCATTAACTACCAACAAGACCAGTGCGGCCACGCTTAGCAACAGTCCAAAACCGTGGGTAATCACATTCCACATTTCTTCACGGGGCGAATATTGACGGGCTATGGGTTTCATGTGTTGTTTTATTTTTCCAACATAACGGAACAAGGCAGGAAGTATTTTCCTATCCAAGCGCATTTAGAAAGAAATCCCAAAGAACATCCTTTGGTGGAGGTGCCTCAACCGAAACCAACTCCTTGGTAACCGGATGAATAAAACTCATCTTCCGGGCATGTAAACTGATGGAAGCATCCGGATTATTTCTTGGAAATCCGTATTTTAAATCACCTTTGATGGGACATCCAATGGCAGCCAGTTGGGCACGAATTTGGTGATGACGACCGGTAATCAACTCTATTTCAATCAAATGATAATCCTTACTTGAGGCTAACCATTGATAATTGAGGATGGCTTGCTTACTATCTTTAACTTCCTGTTGCCGGACATAGGATTTATTCTGCTTTTCATTGCGAAGCAGGTAATGTTCCAATCGATCACTTTCTTGAGGTGGTTTATTTTTCACGATGGCCCAATATCGCTTGGTCATTTGATGATTTTTCACCATTTCATTCATGCGTGAGAGGGCTTTACTGGTACGGGCAAAAACCACAGCGCCGCTCACTGGCCGGTCGATGCGATGCACCACACCCAAAAACACTTCTCCCGGCTTTTTGTATTTCACCTTGATATAGCGCTTAACGGTTTCGCTCAGTGGCTCATCTCCGGTTTTATCTCCCTGAACAATCTCAGATGGCATTTTATTGACTACAATCAGGTGATTGTCTTCAAAAAGCACCCTTTGGGAAACATCGATGGGGGAACTATCGGACATGATATTAAATGTAAATCGCTAGTAATAAACCGGTTCTAATATTGCTCTTTGCTGTTGGGAAAATCAACAGCTTTTACGTCATCAATATAACGCTCGAAAGCCTTGATGATATCGTCGTGGAGATTGGCATAGCGGCGCAAAAACCTGGGAGAGAAATTCTGATTGATTCCCAACATGTCGTGCAATACCAACACCTGTCCGTCCACTTCGCTGCCGGCACCAATCCCAATAATGGGAATGGACACCGAACGGGTGACTTCTCCGGCTAACTTGGCAGGAATTTTTTCCAACACAATACCAAAACAACCTGCTTTTTCAAGGATTTTGGCATCAGATTTTAACTTTTCAGCTTCCTTTTCCTCGGTGGCACGAACCACATAGGTGCCAAATTTGTTGATGGATTGTGGCGTAAGTCCCAAATGCCCCAGCACAGGTATTCCGGCGGATAATATTCGGTCGATGGACTCCACAATCTCCTGTCCACCCTCCATTTTAATGGCGTTGGCGCCCGATTCCTTCATAATCCTGATAGCAGAGCTCAGGGCTTCTTTGGAGTTTCCCTGATAAGCCCCAAAGGGCAAATCCACCACCACCAAAGCACGTTCTACCGCACGCATCACCGAAGAAGCATGGTAAATCATTTGGTCGAGAGTAATGGGCAGGGTGGTTTTATGACCGGCCATCACATTGGAGGCCGAATCGCCTACCAGTATCACATCAATGCGGGCTTCATCCAACAGGCTCGCCATACTAAAATCGTAACCTGTCAACATGGCTATTTTTTCCCCTTTTTGCTTCATTTCCTGAAGCACATGGGTGGTAATATTGGGCAATTCTCGTGTTGTATTCATTCGCTTACGTTTGAACAAGTCGACAAATGTAGGTAAAATGACTAACATCAAAGGTTTTTAAAAACATTTTGACCATTTCCTTGTTCATCCGTCTGACACAAACTTTTGTCTTTTACAGCCATTTTTATAATAAATTTGCACCTTTTTAGTTTAACTTGCATGAAACTGAAACCGCGGTATTCCCTTCTTTTTACACTCGTACTGGTCTTTAGCGTCCTGTTTCCCATGTTGCTGTCGGGTCAAATGGCCACCCTTACAGGAAAAATTACAGACGAAAAAAGTCGACCGGTTGAGTTGGCCAACGTGGCCATTGTTGGTGAAAAAGGGGGCACTTCCACTGATAAAAAAGGCTATTTTGTGTTGCAGGTACCTGCCGGGAAAGATTTAATAATTGCCGTCACCTATGTTGGATTTACCGAAAAAAGAATTCCCGTAAAACTAACTCCGGGTGAGACAAAAAACTTTGACATTCAGCTTGAATCGAGTACCACTACCCTACCCAGTTTTGAAGTAAAAGACGAAAACCTGCGTACCGAAAGCATGGTGCGACTCGACCCGCGTGATGCACAGGTGGCACCATCTCTCACCGAAGGCGTTTCCGATATCATCAAAACCTTGCCGGGAGTTTCGTCCAACAACGAAATGAGTTCACAATACTCCGTGCGTGGTGGCAATTTCGACGAAAACCTGGTGTTTGTCAACGATATCGAAATCTATCGTCCGTTTTTGGTCAACTCGGGCCAACAGGAAGGTTTGAGTTTTGTGAACAGTTCCATGGTGTCGTCCATCTTGTTTTCAGCCGGTGGATTTGGTGCCGAATACGGCGACAAGCTCTCCTCCGTGCTCGACATCAAATACAAAAAACCCACCGAATTTGCCGGTTCCTTTGCGGCCAGTATGCTGGGTGCAGAATTAACTCTGGGAGGCATCACGCCCAACCATCGCTTTACCTACCTGGTGGGCGCCCGGTACAAAACCAACAGCTATCTGCTCAACAGCCTCCAAACCAAAGGAGAATACCAACCGGAATTCGCTGATATACAATCGCTCTTTACATATAAGCTCAATGACAAATGGGATATTAGCCTGTTGGGTTATTATTCCAGAAATAAATACAAGGTGGTGCCCAGCAACCGCGAAACAGATTTCGGAACCTATCAGGAAGTGATTCGCTTTAAAGTGTATTTCGATGGCAATGAAATAGATAAATACGAAATGCTGCAGGGCGGACTAACGCTTGGGTACAAGCCCAACAACCTCACCGACCTGCGTTTGATCATGTCGGCCTACAACACCTACGAAACCGAACGTTACGACATCCAGGGGCAATATTGGATAGGCCAGGCACAAGCCGACGATGAAAACAGCAATGAGTATGGGGATGCCATCCAAACCCAGGGAGTGGGTACGTATCTGCTCCATGCCCGCAATGCCTTTGAAGCTACGGTGGCCACCATCGAACACAAAGGAACCACCCTTTTTAATCAACACCAGCTTAAATGGGGCATCCGGTATCAATACCAAAACATCGATGACCAATTGCGCGAATGGGAAATGGTGGACTCTGCCGGATATTCACTCCCCAATCCTGAAGTAACTCCCGGAAATCCACACTCCGACAATCCCAGTCTGGAGTTGAAAGACTTTGTAAAAGCACACAACACCCTCAATACCAATAGGTACGCGGCTTACATTACCGACCAATGGAAGTTCATCATGAAAAATAAAGATGAAATCAACCTCACTGCCGGATTGCGTGCCAATTATTGGGATTACAATAATGAATTGCTTATCGCACCTCGAGCCAGCGTGTCGTACAAACCAGCCAAACATCCTGATGTGGTATTTCGCTTTGCCACCGGCTATTATTACCAACCGGCCTATTACCGCGAAATGCGCAACATCGACGGGAGTCTGAATCCCAATATCAAAGCGCAGGAGTCCATTCATTTTATATTGGGCAGCGACTACCGTTTTCTGGCCTGGGACCGACCGTTTATCCTGACTTCCGAATTGTATTACAAAATCCTCGACAACCTTGTACCCTACACCATCGAAAATGTACGGATAAGATACCTGGCCAATGAAACCGCCAAGGGTTATGCCACCGGAATCGATTTTAAACTGTATGGCGAATTTGTAAAAGGTCTCGACAGCTGGATGAGCCTTTCGGTGATGCAAACCAAAGAAGACATCCGTGGCGATTTCTATTACGACTACATCAACACCGACGGGGAAGTGATTCGGCCGGGATTTACCACCAACACCACAGTGGCCGACAGTTCCATCGTTTACCCGGGTTATTTGCCTCGTCCCACCGACCAACGGGTGAATTTCAGTTTGTTTTTTCAGGATTACATCCCCAAATATCCCTACTTCAAGGTTTATGTACGCTTGCTCTTTGGCACAGGCATTCCATTTGGCGCACCCGACAGCGAACGCTACCAGCAAACAGGCCGCATGCCTGCCTATCGCCGTGTTGATATGGGTTTTTCGTATCAAATCATCAGCGAAAGCTCTACCTTCGGACCTAAAAATCCGTTCCGTGGCATCAACAACATGTGGCTCAATCTGGAAGTATTTAATATCCTGGACATCTACAATACAGTAAGTTACATCTGGATTAAGGATGTGAACAATCAAGAATACGCCGTACCCAACTACCTCACCCCACGGCTGGTCAACCTGAAGCTGAGCATCGACTTTTAATGGGCCGAAAGGTCAATTCCGGGGCACACCGCATCTTTCACAATAAGTATTACTTTTGCGCTATTCACAATCATGTCCATTTTGAAAGAAAAAAAGAAATACAAATTGTTGCTCATCAACCCGCTGGAGCCCTATAAACGGGATGCGCTATTTGATACCAGCACCATTTCACCCCCACTGGGTTTGGGCATTATTGCCGGACTAACTCCCGACGATTGGGAAGTGGAGATTTTTGATGAAAATTTCGGCGTGTTTGAATACCAACCTGCTGATTTGGTTGGAATTACCGCTCTCACTTCGGCAGCTTTAAGGGCCTATGAACTGTCGGAATTGTACAGTAGTAAAGGAATCCCAACCGTGCTTGGCGGCATTCATGTGAGCATGCGTCCCGATGAAGCCGAACAATATGCCAACGCCATCGTGGTGGGCGAAGCCGAAGGGGTGTGGAAAAAAGTGTTGTCCGATTTCAAAGAAAACAAACTCAGAAAACGTTATTACGGCGACCAGTTGTCGTTGGAAAAAGCCGTTTGGCCCCGCCGTGATTTATTTCATCCGGGATATGCCTACGAAAATATCCAAACCACCAGAGGTTGCCCCATGAACTGCGATTTTTGCTCGGTGCATACTTTTAACGGCAACCATTATCGCCAACGTCCGGTGGAAGATGTGCTGGATGAATTGGAAAGCATCCAAAGTGAGCACCTATTTTTCGTGGACGACAACCTGATCGGATATAGTAAATCTTCTGCCGAAAGAGCCATTCAGCTTTTTAAGGGCATGATCGAACGCGGTATAAAAAAAGATTGGTATTGTCAGGCTTCGCTCAACATTGCTGACAACGATGAGGTTCTGAAATACGCCGCCGCCAGTGGTTGCAGGATGATTTTGATAGGCATTGAATCGGAAAAGGTGGAACAACTGCAGGAAACCAACAAAAAAATGAACCTCAGGATCGGGGTTGATCATTACGAGGAGGCTTTTAACAAGATACATGCCCACGGTATCAGTGTGTTGGGCGCCTTGGTATTTGGACTGGATTCGGATTCGGAGCAAGATTTACTGAATCGCGCCCAATATGCCATCAATTCAGGCATCGATGCCATGCAAGCCACCATCATTACACCACTGCCGGGCACAGGATTGTTCAATCGGTTGGAAAAAGAAAACCGACTGCTGTTCACCAATTTTCCCGAAGACTGGAAGCACTACCACTTTTTGGAGGTTATCCACCAACCTAGACTGATGTCGCCGGAAAAACTGATGGAAACCATGCACACCTGCTGGAACCTCATGTGGAACGAAAAAACCCTTTACAGAAAAATGCTGAAAACACTCAAGGCCACCAAAAGCGCCAAGGCCGCGGCATGGGCATTTACTTCCAACATGGAACGCCACAACACCGCCTTCGGAAACAAAAAAACACCCTACGACATCAACAAAATATTGGGTAGTATTGTTACGAATAACCAAACAGGTCAGTAGTTTTGTCATGAAAAACCTAACCAACAAACCCTTTTTCTTCATTGTAGGTCGTCCACGATCGGGAACCACCCTACTGCGCACCCTCTTCGATGCCAATCCACATGTGGTGATTCCGCCAGAGTCGCAATTTATTGTGAACTTGTATCCCCGTTACGGAAAAATAACCGACTGGAGCCCTGACCTTATTCGCCAGTTGGTGGACGATGTGATGACTCAATGGCTGTTTAACACCTGGAACATTTCCAAAGAAACACTCTTGCATGTCTTGCTTCCTTTGGCAGGAAAACAAAGCTACGGGGACCTGTGCAAGGTGATATATTTGCAATACGAGAGCATCTATCCCAAAAAAGACATTTTATTTTTTGGAGATAAAAATCCCGGATACACCATTTACACCGAACGGTTGGCACAGATTTTTCCCGAGGCCAAATTCATACAGATAACCCGCGACTACCGCGACCATTTCGTGTCGGTGCGCAATGTGGATTTTGAATTGCCCATGGTTTCCTTGGTGGTTTTTAAGTGGCGGTTGTTTGTGAAACACTTCCGTAAAATGGTGGAAAAACACCCCGATACCCACCTGGAAATCAGGTACGAAGATCTGGTAACGAATCCCGAAAAGGAAATGAAACGCCTGTGCGAATTTACCGGAGTACCCTTCGATCCACAGATTTTCGACTTCTACAAACAAGCCGACCCGGACCACGAAATGGCTAAGTCGGAAGTATTTAAGAAATTTCACTCAAGTCTGTTCAAAAAAATAAATCCTGACAAAATTGGGGTTTACAAAAAGGAGCTGACGACCAAACAAATCAAGATAGCCGATGCTGCTGCCGGAAAATATGCCGAGCTTGCCGGCTACACCCGCGACTACAAACGCCCCGGCTTGTGGATTGGGTTATGGGCTTTTCCCGGAATGGTCATTGCCTGGAAGCTAAGCGTGCTAACCAGGATTGTCGATCATTTTCCCTACATCTGGCGCGAGCGTATCCTGAGCCGCTGGCCGTTGCAAGTAGCCAAATTTTATCTAAAAATATTCAATCCCAAGAAGTTGACAGGGTTTAGTGATCTGTGATGGGATTGGCGATTTGATGATTTGTTGATTTGTTGGTTTGTTCCCGAAGATTCTGAAAATTGCTGACACCCCCGCTTCAAGCGTCCTGGTACCTTATCCCCGCTTCAAGCGTCCACGCTTGAAGATAGCATCTGCCATCAACACACTGAACTGCATGCCCTTGACAAAAGCAGTAGGGTAATTTGAAACCTGACAGGTTTTGAAAACCTGTCAGGTTTGGCTATTAACCAAATAACCTGCCTACCAAAATAGTTGGGGGGTTTGTGCTTTTTGCCCTTGACTATAGTCGAAGGGCAATGGATGGGGTTATGTATTAGTCTAACAACCTTAGTTTTTAATGATCATCCTATCCATTGCTTTTCACCACAAAAAAAAAGCTGCAGCGCAGCGACAATCTTTGTAAAACAAAAAAACGAAATAAAGAAAGCTACAGCTTAGTGCAACTCATCCCTGCTTCAAGCGTCCACGCTTGAAGACAAACCACACTGCATTCGTACCAACAACAATTGTATTTCCGAAACGATAGAAGACAAAAATATCGAATATCGATTAACGAATAATGAATGATGAAGTGGGAATATCCATCATTACACTATCCCAATTTCCCGGCTTCAAGCGTCCACGCTTGAAGTTTGATCATCATTTGATCCCATTGATACACTGATCCTTTAAACCTTCACCCCCTAATCCAACACCTTGTTAATATGATAAGGAGGTTTTTTGTTTTGCACATTTTGAATCCGGCTCAAATAACCACCAATTACTCCCAAACTAAAAACGATGATGCTGGTGGAAAATAAAATGGTGACAATCACAGAAGTATATCCCAGCGGAACATTAAAGTAAATTTTCTGGATAATAAATTTGATGGCCATTAAAAACGACAGGAAGGAAATGATAAAACCACTGTATACCATTATTTTAAGCGGTATATTGGAGTAAAAATAGGTGAGGTTGGCGGCCAGCATGAACAAGCGAAAAGGGTTGTATCCCGACTGGTTATTTTCACGTTTTTTGTGATCGACCACCACGAACGCAATATTATCTGTGTACCAGTGAATGATTTCATCAATAAACACAAAACTAACCTGATGATCGAGTATCTTATCCACAATCTTGCGGTCGAGTAACCTGAAGGACGATCCATTTTCAGCACCGTTGTGGAAAAGTTTGGCAGATGTGCGCACCGTTTTGCTCATCACATTCCGTGCAAACGAATGTTGCTTTTTGGTATAAATCCCATAAGTGACAGCACTTTGCTGTTTGTCGGCAGTTTCAATCAACCTGGCTATTTCCTCCGGTGGGTTTTGCAGATCGTCGTCGATGGTGATGATGCGGTCGCCTTTGGCAAACCCGAATCCACACAGGGTAGCATTGTGCTGACCAAAATTGCGGTCGAGTTTGATGGCTTTGATGAGTTCGGGATATTTGGTTTTGAGTTTTTTCAGCAATTCCCAACTGCCATCGGTGCCTCCATCTTCCACAAATATCACTTCAAAACTTTGGTTGATTTGCTCAAAAAACCCTTTCAACCTTTCAAAAAGCTCTTCCAAAGAATTTTCGCTGTTAAATACCGGAACAACTACGGAATAGTTTTTGGCCATAACCACATTTTTTTACAAAAATACAGGAATTTCCTTTACTGAATTACGCTTCCCATGGGAATGGAAGTACCGGATATCCACCGCGATTCATCGGAAAGTAAAAACAAAATGGCATGGGCCACGTCGGATGCTTCGCCCACACCCATAGGATATTTTTTCAGGTATCGCTGAAGCGATTCGTCCACCATCTCCATCTGGCCTTCCTGTGCCGGATTGTTGATGAGCGGGGTGTTGACCAAGCCGGGTTGCAGGCAGTTGGAGCGGATTCCGCGTTTGACCAACTCCAGAGCAAGCGACCGCGAATAGGCTTCCAGTGCGGCTTTGGCAGCCGTGTATAAGGCACCTCCAAAATAGGGCGTTTGGGTGGCGATGGTGGACAGAAAGACAATGGATGCCTGGTTGCGGATTTTTTTCAACAACAACAACCTTGCGGTGAGCAGTACCGGTGTCTCAAAATTAATGCGCAACAATCTACTGATATCTCCCTGTCGGATATACTTGGCGGGCGTAGGTCCCACAATGCCGGCACCATGCACCAATCCGTCGATTTCCGGACAGGTTTTCGTCAATTCGAAAATGAATGCTTCTTCGGTTAAATCACCAGCGAACACCTGATGTCCCCGGCCTTCCATCATTGAAAGGGTTTGGTTTAAACGCGGCTCATCGCGTCCGGCAAGAACCACCAAAGCACCTTGTTTTGAAGATGTTATGGCCGTTTGCCGTCCGATACCAGAAGAAGCTCCGGTGATGAGAATGGTTTTTCCGGTGAGATTACAAAAGTTCATGGCATTATGGATTAGGATAAACCAGTATTTCAGGACATGGTAGGTGATCGGTTTCAAGCAATACGCTTCCCCACGACAACCCGACGCCAAAACCGGAAAGCAACAACCGCATGGATCGGCTTCCCAATTGTTCACGCATCTCGGTAACCATGGTGAGCGGGATAGAAGCCGAACTGGTATTACCATACGTTTGAAGCGACAACGGCACCTTTTCCTCGGGCTGCTTCAACTGCTTACGGATGGTTTCGTTCATCAGTTTGTTGGCCTGATGCAACACAATAAAATCTACCTCTTCCAGAGAAGTTTGGGCAAACTCCAACAGGGCTTGCACATTGCGTTTTACTTCGCGAAGCGAAAAATTAAACACCTTGATGCCGTCCAAAGCAATGTTGAAACCGTTGCGGTAAATGCCTTCGTTGATTTTGTGGTATTCGAAGGAAGTTTCTTTTTCGGCAAAATTGCGGATGCCTCCATCGGGAATGATGATGGCATCGTATCCCGACCCATCGGTTTGAAGGTTGAAAATCATGGGCTTGGCTCCTGGCCTGTATTCCAGCAAGGTAGCCGTACCACCATCTCCGAAAAGGGGGAACGCACTTTTGTCGCGAAAAGACGTGTTGAGGGTGCTGATATCGCCCGTGAGCAACAACGCCCTCTTTATTCGTCCGGTGGACATCATGCTGCCAACCACCGAAAGTCCGTACACATAACCCGAACATCCCAACCCAATATCGAAAGCCATGGTGGCATGCGACAATCCAAGCCTGTCCTGCAAGAGGCCGGCGGTGGCGGGAATGATATAATCGCGCGACTGTGAAACGAATATGATCAACTCAATTTCATTCCTGTCCCAGGATACACCTTCCAACAGTTTTTCGGAAGCCATAAAACACAAATCGGCAGTGGTGGTTCCTTTACGGGCATGCCGTTTTTGCTCTACGCCAATGGTTTTTATCAGGGTATTCCGTTCCTTTTCCTCCACCCAATCGTAATCGCGGTTGTGGTAGATATCCTCGGGTACGCAGGCAGCAATTCCCGAAATTTTAATATCCGGAACAGAAAAAATGGACATTATGCTTTGTTTTCTACTTTTGAGTCCACCAAATTATATAAATCCTGCACGGTTATGGCCTCGATGAGTTCGTTGGCCGTAATCTCGACGTCGTATTCCACATTTACGTGAGCCAGAAAAATCAGTGCATTCACCGAGTCCCAGGTGAAAGCTTCTTTGAGTATGGTAGTTGGGGTAAGTGTGCCGGGCTCGATATCTTCAAATTCGGCTTCTACTTTTTCTATAAAGTCGTTGATGTTCATCGTGTATTCTTTTGCGCAAAAATAGTGGTTAATGTTGAATAAAACAATGTGAGGAAAATCAAGGGCAATCCGGGCATTTGGTGAGCCAACTACCTGCTATTTTCCAACCTGTTCATCTCGGCCAGCTTTTTGGGATTAAACACCCGAAGGAAGGCTTTTCCCAACACCCTTGGCCCCTTGCTCAAAATGGTCATGCGAATGGAGGAAGGCAACTTGTCCACCACCTGTGTAGCGACGTACAGCAGGGCGGCAATGGTTCTTCCGGGAAGCACCCTCAACGCCATGCCCACACCAAAATGGGTGTATTTCCGCTGATATTGGGCTTGCCCGGCATAACGACCAACGGTATAATCCAGTTGTTTTACCTCCATGTCGGTAAGTTCCTTTTTCCACAATCCTATCCTGCTCGTGTTGATTTTCTTCAACAGACTTGCGTGATATTTCTGCAGGATTTCGGGCTGATAGAGCTTAACTACATCCTCCTTTTTTTCATGAAAATTCAGAATTCCCGACTGATATTGGATCCCCGCAAAGTCACAAATCACTTTCATGGATTCTTCTGGGTCGCTTACCAGATCTTCGTAGCGCAGGTGAAGATAAGCCTCCGGATTTAATCGGGCATCTTTGTAAATCTTCTTGTAAAAATACACCCACTTTTGCGCAGCCAACGAAGGTATGGGCAATTCGAAGTCCACATTTTTGATGGACACGAAATTGTCGCGATAATCTCTTGTAATGTGGATAAACTTGGCGTTGGGAAAAATTTTCAACAGCCGTTTGGTGTAAATGGTATAACCCGGATTTTTATCGCCAAACAACAATATTTCTTCTTTGGGAAAAACCGATTGATAGCTGGCATAAACGGACTTGCAAACATTCCCGTAAGGATTTTCGCCTTCTTGTTTAAATAGGTTTTGACGCAAAAGTTGGTCGTCGAGTTTCCACAAATCGAAACGCCATTGTGGCTGCAAATCCACATAAAACTGCTCCAAATCGGCTTTCGACCAATGGGTTTTCTTGCCATATTTCCCGTAAAGGTTCACCACAAACTGACATTCGGGCGGAATGATGACGTTGGTATGGGCATCGAAAAGGGTACGCAACAAAGTAGTTCCCGACCTTGGCCTGCCAACAATGAAAAGAAAGGGTATCTGCGTTAAGTCGTCCATTTGGTTTTTGCTTTTTGAATGAATTGGGTGAGGGCGTTGAAGTCGGATTTGCGGAAATGCAGTATTTCGAACATGGGAATGTTGTGCAGACGTGAATAATACAGCCAATAGCCCACCACACCCAAAATATAACTCACATTGGAAGCCATGGCCGCTCCGTTTCCGCCATACCCCGGAATCCACAGCAAGTTGAGCAGGACATTGATTATCAAGGCCGGAACAAATATATACAAAGTAACCTGTGGTTTGCCCAATCCGGCTAACTGTCCGCTAAGCACCCTGAACACCGACATCACCACAATGCCGGGCAAAATGATTTGCAACATCAGGCTGCTGGCCGAAAAGGCTTTCCCGAAAAACATCGGAATAACGTAGGGCGCCACCACAAACAGTCCCAATGCAATGAACAACACCAGCAACAAAGTGATACGCGTGAGGGGCAAAATGTGACCGGGTGAAGCTTGTGCTTCGCTGTTGGCCGTTCGGGTGAACAACACCAGGCTCACAGCCAGCGGAATTTGCCACAATTGCTCGGCAATCTGGGTAGCCAACGAGTATAGACCTACTTCTTCGATGGACGAAAGCCTTTCCAACAACAGGATGTCGATTTTGTAGTTGAGTTGCAACACGAAAAACGACATGGAAAACAAAACCCCCATCCGAAGCAGGCTCGCCACGATGTGGGGGTAGTAAGTAAGGGTTAGTTTAAATTGTTTGGCCAACAGCAACAAGCCTTTCGCTGCGACAAACAAATTGGCCACAAGGGTAGCCACTACCGCACCGGTAAGTCCAAAATCGAGCCACCAAACCAGGATGACAGCCAACAATAAATTGATGGAATTGACCATCCAGTTGAGCTGATTGGCCTTTTTGATTTCATCTTTTCCGTAAAAAACGCCTCCGGCATAAATGGTGGTCAGGCGCATCGGAATGATGAAAAGCACCAGGATGATGAGCAACAAGGTGAAGGAGGAGTCGCGATAAAACCAAAAAGCGATGGCGCTTAATATCATGCCGGCCATGCCGGAGCCAATCAGGATGAGCAATACCGACGAAACCAATTGGTTTTCATCATATTTCTTGTTGCCTAGAAAATATATGGAAGCACCTCTGATGCCTAAATGGGTGAGACTGACCACAATCAACGGGATGACAATGAGGGCGTTGTAGGCACCATAACCTTCGGTTCCCAACACACGAGTGAGTACCACCACCATAAGCAAGGCACTCACCAACGACACCACGTTGCTGTTGAGTACACCTACAAAATCCCTGAAGAATCCCCTTTTGGCCATGGCAATATTCTTAGTTCCCAATGGACTATTCTATATCTTTGGGCTTTATCATAAAAACTGGGAGGTTGACACCACACTGGATTGATCTATTAACCTAATTATTAATGATATACATTACCCTCAAGGCTAATTTCCTCAGGAGCTATTTCAACTATTTTCCCATCCTTAAATACAATGAGTGGAGTTTTTTTATATTTTTTATACTCTATCAGCTTTTTGTAAGCCTTTTCTAATCCCTCTATGATTTTTGTACTATTGTCCATCTCCTTTTGTTTTATATTGATTTGAAAGGCTTTCCCATCTATCTTTTTTCCTCACCAATTGTGTTGAATTACTTTTTATTGCAATAATCTCATAGGGTTCACCAGAATTATCAATTAGCATCCATTCATCAACAATAGGTTCAAAAATATTAAAAAAATTTCTAAGCCCATTAATATAACGTCGTCTAATTACCTCCTCAGAAATAAAATGTCCTCCCTCTTTCACTCTTATTTCAACCCGCTTAATGGCTAATTCAGGTGTTTGTAACCAAAAGAACAAAAGTGTAACCTGATAACCTAATTGCTGTGCTTTTTTAATAATATTTCGATGCGATTTTGTTGATAGCGTAGTTTCAAAAGCAAAATCCCGACCTTCATCCAATAGATGATTAATTCTTTGGAGCATTAATCTCCCTGACTGAATTGCAGCCGACTCAGGGTTAAATGGAGATAAACCTCTTGCTATTTCATCCGCATTGACGAATTCATCACACCCTAGCATTTCAGGCAAGATTGAATAAGATGCAGTCGTTTTTCCGGCACCGTTACAACCCGAAATTATAAAAAGCCTTTTCAATTCACTTAAAGTTTTTACAAATGTAATCTTTTCATAATTTCATCTAAAATATTCCACCTGATTATCATATACCGCAAAGGGGAATTAGTGATACGAATCCAAATTCTCCTGAACTTCAAGGAAATGGATCGATCGCCGGAAGGCTTTTTTCTTGTCAATTATTCACTACCTTTGCCCCCTACACGCAATTTGCTCATGGCCACTAAAAAAAGAAAACTTCTGCTGGTTAACCCCCTCAACACCACACGAAAGGGCTTAATCATTCACAAACACGTCATTTATCCGCCCATCGGACTCGGAATTATTGCCACCCTCACGCCCGATAATTGGGAAGTGGAAATTTTGGATGAAAATTTCGAGTCGTTTACTTACAAAGAAGCTGATCTGGTAGGTTTTACAGCACTTACCTCGAGCGTTACCAGGGCTTACGAACTGGCCCAAATCTATAAGGAAAAAGGTATTCCCACGGTGATTGGCGGCATTCATGCTTCCATGGTGCCCGATGAAGCCAAACAGTTTTGCGATACCGTGGTGATTGGTGAGGTGGAAAGCGTTTGGGCCACACTTATCAGCGATTTCGAATCGGGGAAGATGAAAAAAACCTATTCGGGACAATTGCTTTCCATGGAAAATGCCGTTCTGCCTGCCCGACACTTGTTTCATCCGGACTATAAATTTGCCAGCATCCAAACCTCCCGTGGTTGTCCCATGCGCTGCGATTTTTGCTCGGTGCACACCTTCAACGGAAGTACTTACCGCCAGCGTCCCATCGAAGAAGTACTCGACGAACTCGAAACCGTGGAGCATCCGCTGGTGTATTTCGTGGACGATAACCTCATCGGTTACGGTAAAAAATCACAGGAACGGGCCATTTCCCTTTTCAAAGGAATCATTGAACGGGGTATTAAAATAGAATGGTTTTGCTCGGCTTCCATGAACTTTGCCGACAACGAGGAAGTGCTGGAATATGCCGCTAAAAGTGGGTGTCGCATGGTGCTTCTGGGCATCGAATCCGAACGCATCGACCAACTCAAGGACATGAACAAAAAGTTGAATGTGAAAATGGGGATCGACAGCTACGAACAGGTGTTCACAAAAATCCATCAGTACGGCATCAGCGTGCTGGGGGCTTTTATTTACGGACTGGAAACCGATACGCCCGAATCCATGGCACACCGAACCGAATACATCAACAATGCCTCCATCGACGCCGTGCAATCCACCATACTCACCCCCTTGCCGGGAACGGGTTTGTTCGACCGCATGATGGCCGAAAATAAAATTGTGCTCAACAACTACCCCGACGACTGGCAACATTATCATTTTGCGGAAGTGGTATGGAACCACGATTTGATGGGGCGCCGGGAGATGATGAACGAAATTAAGGACAATTGGGATAAATTGTACAACGAACCCACCCTGAAAAAGAAATTCATACGCACCATCAAGCAAACCAAAAGCGCCACAGCCGGCATTTGGTCCTATGGCTCCAACCTGCAATACTACAACCTGGCCTTTGAAGGCGAACGACCCGTGCGAAATCTGGTGGACGTGTTTGGTTTAGATTCGTTGAAAACCAATCCCTTTGTATAACAAACGGCGGCATGGCAAAAAAGTACAAACTTCTGCTTATCAACCCACTCAGTACCAACAGGATAGGATTGATCCGTGACCAACACAGCATTTATCCTCCATTGGCCCTGGGCATTGTGGCCGCGCTCACTCCCGACCATTGGGACATCGAACTGCTGGATGAAAACTTTGAACGGTTTTCGTACCGTGAGGCTGATTTGGTGGGCATTACGGCGCTTACTTCACAAGTAACACGTTCCTACGAACTGGCTTCGGTGTATCGCGAAAAAGGAATCCCCGTGGTGATGGGCGGCATCCATGTTTCGGTGATGCCCGAAGAAGCCCTCC
The DNA here is from genome assembly GCA_963676875.1 of Bacteroidales bacterium. Classification (GTDB taxonomy): domain Bacteria; phylum Bacteroidota; class Bacteroidia; order Bacteroidales; family F082; genus UBA6244. Next base: position 2,772,511 of record OY781436.1, on the reverse strand, counting down.
AATATGCCGACGCATTGGTGATTGGTGAAGCCGAAAGCGTTTGGACTCAGGTGATTGCAGATTTTGAACGCAATGAGCTGAAAAGAACTTACAGCGGAAAACTGCTGCCATTGGTGGAGTCACCCCAACCGCGCATCGATTTATACAGCCCTCAATATGCCTTCGGCAGCGTTCAAACCACCCGGGGCTGTCCGATGAGCTGCGATTTTTGCTCGGTACATACCTTCAACGGTAAAAAATATCGGCCACGACCGGTAATGGATGTGGTAGATGAATTCGAGAAAATCCCACAACAAAATGTGTATATCGTGGATGACAACTTCATTGGCTATTCAAAGAAATCTGCCGAACGCGTGGAAGAGATATGCACTGAAATCATCCGTAGAGGAATAAAAAAAGACTGGCTTTGTGCAGCTTCCATGAATGTGGCCGAGCACGAACGCGCCCTCAGTTTGATGGCGGAAGCCGGATGTAAAATGATTTTTCTGGGCATTGAATCGGAACTGGTGGACCAACTGGAGCTCACCAACAAAACCACCAACATAAAAATTGGTACCGACCATTTCAGCGAGGTCTATCAAAAAATCCACGCCCACGGCATTGCTGTGTTGGGGGCCTTTATCTACGGTCTGGACACCGACACACCGGAAACCATTGCCAACCGAACGAAATACATGCTTTCGGCCGATATTGATGCCATGCAGGCATCCATCCTCACCCCGCTTCCGGGAACCCCACTATTTGACAGAATGCTGGCATCCGGACGACTTGTACACAATGATTTTCCGGCAGATTGGTCGCGTTACGATTTTGTGGAAGTGGTGTTCAAACCTTTGGCCATGAGCCCGGAAGAACTTACCAACGAGATCAACAAGAGTTGGACCATGCTCTACGACGAAAAAAACCTCAAGCGAAAGTTTATGAATACCCTTAAAAAATCAAAAAGCGCAGCCGCCGCCATGTGGGCATACAACTCCAATCTTCAGTACCATAACCTGGTTTTTGAGGGTAAGCGCGATTATAAGTCCGTAACTGATCATATTTTTTAGAAAAAACATAACTTACCCGACGATTTTCTATTTTTGCACTTTTACAGTAAATTCCACGTTCATGGCCATCAAGTCTGGAAAAACCCCATATAAATTGCAGTCGGTTGCCACCGGAAACATCTTCGAAGATACCGGTTGGTTGCTGGATGCCCCACAAGAAAGTACCCCAACACTCATTCGTGCCCTTTACGAAACCAAACAGATTCAGGTGAAAGATCCTTCGTTTGGAGTGTATCGTTTTGCCGACTGGCTGCCCGTCAACCGTTACCTGGTGGGCTCTTCGGCTCCCATCACCTACAAAAGTGAGGGTTTGGCCAAAAAACTGGGGTTGAACAGACTTTACATCACCTTCTCAGGATATTGGCCAGAGCGGGGAGCCGATATGAAGACCTGCTCCTTTAAAGAAACAGAAGCCTATTCGGTGTGCGGACGCATGGATGCCCACCATCAGGATGTCCTCGTAGTGGCTTCTGCCGGCAATACGGCACGGGCCTTTGCTCAGGTGTGCTCCGACAATAAAATACCGCTGTTGCTCAGTGTTCCCCACGATAACCTCAACGCCCTTTGGTTTGAAGCACCCCTCGATCCCTGCGTTAAACTGATTACTTGTGAAGCCGGAAGCGACTATTTCGACGCCATCCATTTGTCGAATATTGCGGCTACCATTCCCGGTTTTGTGGCCGAAGGTGGTGCTAAAAATGTGGCTCGCCGCGATGGAATGGGAACTACCATGCTGTCGGCAGTAACCACCATTGGTGAAATTCCGGACTATTATTTTCAAGCCATCGGAAGCGGTACAGGTGCCATCGCCGCTTGGGAAGCCAACCTGCGACTGGTGGCCGATGGACGCTTTGGCAACAAAAAAGCCAAACTGATGGTATCGCAAAACTTCCCGTTTCATCCCATTTACGATGCATGGAAAGCCAATTCAAGGGCCATGTTGCCCTTTAGTGATGCTTCGGCCCGCGAACAAGTGGAAATCATTGAAGCCAAGGTGCTTTCCAACCGCAAACCCCCTTATGGAATTATTGGCGGACTGTATGATGCCATGAAAGATGCCGGCGGAGATGTGCTGCTGGCCAACAACCAACAAGGCAGGGAAGCATCTAAACTTTTTAAAGAAACCGAAGGCATCGACATCCATTGCGCGGCAGCCATTGCCACCGCCACCCTCATGGATGCCGTTAAAAACAACACAGTGAACCCCGACGACCTCATCATGCTGAATATCACCGGAGGAGGCGAAGCCAAATTCAGAAACAACAGAGAACTTTTTTATCTGGAACCCTTGCTGTCGTTCAACCAAAATCCGGATGAGGAAGAGGTGAAAGCCAAGGTAAAGGAGTTGTTTTAAAAACTTTTCTAATACAAAAACCCAAAAAGCCAGAGGGGAATTTTATTGCCCGTGCCAAATTCTATGTTGTCGGCAGCAATATAACTGTTTTTTAGTGCAGCAATTTGCGTAAAGTCCTTGTTCTTCCCCCCTACTTCAAAAGTAAACTGATTGTCTACGATAAAATCACCCTGTTGTGGATAGTTAACCGGATGAGATGCTGACACTTGATTTAAAAAGAAGGTCTCTCTCAAACTTCCGGTATTGGGAGTTTGCTGACTGAGCGCAAAGGAATAATTGGTGTTTTCCAGAAATAGTTTGTCCGGCTTTTGAAGTACGCCAATACCAACCGAATCCTTGTGAATGCCCATCAACACATGTGCGTCTATCAAAGCGTTCAAATATTCCAACAGACTGTTTCTTGAGATTTCAATGTTGCCGGCCAGGGTGGTAATATTGGGCTTGAAAGGCACATTCTGACTCAAAATATACAACAGCTTTTTGATTTTTGGCACCTTCGACACCTCCACTTTCCGAAGCAAGGGCAGTTCCAAATCCACAATCATGTTGATTATTTCCTGTATCCTTTTAAAATAAAACTCTTCGTTTTCGTTGTAAAACGGAAAATATCCTACCCGCAAATAATCTGAAAAATACTTCAGTGGCTTTACTTCTTTCGCCAATTGAAGAGCGATGTCAACATGGTGGGTTAAAATTTCGTTCAACGAAAAAGAGTCCCACTTGATCCCATGACGGAATTCCAGATATTCCCTGAAAGAAAGACCCTGCATGGAATATACCAAGGCCCTGCGACTTAGATCGGCCCTTGAATTGAGATTTTCCAAGAGCGAAGAGCCGGTAAAAACCACCTTCAATCCCGGATGATAGTCGTATATCTTTTTTAATTCCACAGCCCATTCAGGATATTTGTGCACCTCGTCCAGAAACAAATGTTGTCCGCCCATGGCCACGAAATCATCAGCAAAATCGATGAGTCGATGGCTGTAAAAATAAGGGTCATCCAACGAGGCATATAGCGCTTTGGGATTGAGCTGATAGGTCTGTTTGATGTACTGCAACACCAGGGTGGTTTTGCCAATCCCGCGCGAGCCCTTTATTCCGACCAACCTTTCGTTCCATGGAATCCGGTTGAGTACGCTTCTCTGAAATCCCATATCCGTCTGATTAATCAATGCCGTGTGTCTAAATACGATGTCCCTCATGGTATTTTGCTTTATAGAATGAGCAAATATAATACTTTTTGTTTATTTCACTTAACGTTTTTTACCATTTTTGACATATTGACTCAACATAACGATGCTTTTTCGTGACAAAAGGGATGGAAAGTGGCCTTTTTTAGTTGCTTTTCTCTTGAAATATCTCGAGCCATTGATTGGCCATGGCAATGGGTTTTAAAAGCGATTCAAGGGGACTTTTAAAAATTTCGCGGGAAGTGGGAAGCAAGGATATCATCACAGGCAGCGCGGCAAATGCCAAACCCAGTGCCTGATAAAACTGACCCATGCCGGCTTTGAAGAGAAAATCGCGTACCCGTTGGTTACGCAACTCAACGCTCAGCGAGGTAAACGCCATAATCACAAACAAGGCACGCACCATCATTTCAAAGCCTACCCTTGCGCCTTCCCAACTCGGGCCAAACTCCTGTGAACCCACATTCCAGAAAAAGGTGGAAAGCACCAAAATAATCACCAACTGCACCCAAAAAATTGGTTTTCGCAACCGCCGCATGGCCATGCGGTATTTAAAGCCAAAAACAAGTGTATAAACTGCCACATAGCCCATGCCCACATAAAACTGAGCGTAGTTGAGCAGAAACAACCCCAGAGGAATGGCCAAAATATGCAAATAAAGCAACGGAAGCGAGGTGGCAAAACCTGTTTCCATGGAGAAAAATTCCCGCTTTTTCATGGAGACGGCCTCAGTAATGGCAAATTTTTCATGACTCATTTTCATGGCTTTTTTTCCAACCAGATAACCCATCCATCCGGCGAAGGTGCCTACCACCGCATATACCATCAAAAGAGCCCCAAAAATTTCCATGGGTTCGGCAGCTTCAATTCTGAATTGCTTCAAAGCGAAATTGATCATGTTCACATACAATTTCACCAAGTCGAACCCATACACGATAATCATGCTAATCACTTTGTGAAACAAGGCGCTGGAAACACTCAGAATTCCGGCCAAAACATAAGACGGAAGGTTGGCACCGACTAAAAAGATGACCAGTTCTACCAAAGCAGCCTCCATAAAAATGCCGGTCATGGGACCCAGTATGAGTGCGCTGGGCGAAACAGATTTCATGAGGGCGGTAATCAACCCGGCACGGATAATCAATCCGCGTTGTGGCCAAATTTGATAAAACCCGATGAGCAATATGGTTCCGGCCACAGCCAGAAAAGTCCCTGCAAAGGGAATGCGTGTGTTGTGCAAAAAACTTCCAATGATAATTTCCACCGAAGCCCACAAGCCTCCCACCACGGCTGCTTTAATCCAAATATCTGGATCCTTATGTGTCCGTTTGGTTAGCATGACAGCAAGTCTTCAGGGGAATTCAGGTTGTGAAAAACCGAAACATTTAATCCCGGATTTCCCGACCCAATGGCCACATATTTGGTGTTTATCTTTTCCAGCAAGTCGATCATTTTGTAGCGACCTGAAGCCAATTGTTTTTCCATTTGCAGAAGAGCCGACCGATGATACAAGGCCGTTAGAGGTTCCAGAAACCCGTTGGGATGTCGCGGAATCACCGCATCAAAAGAATGGGCATATGGAAGCATTTCTACAAACAACGCCTTGGTAACGAAAGGGGTATCGCACGACAAAACCAAATTGATTTCGGTTTTACTTTGCTTCAAACAGCTGTACAATCCACCCAAAGGGCCTACCTCTTGGTATTCGTCCGAAATCACCTGAAAGCCCAGCTTCTCATACTTCTCCAGTTGGTTGTTGGCAGACACAATCACCGTTTCACACAAGGAATCCAACACTTCTATGGCGTAGGAAATCAGCGGTTTGCCACGAAATTCACACAGGCCCTTTTCTTTACCCATGCGCCGGCTTTTTCCGCCCGACAATACAATCCCGGTGATGGGTAGTTTGGCTATGGCACTCATGTGGTTGGCTGTTTTTCTGACTCTTTACTGGGCATCAACAAGCAACTGTCGCCGTAACTTAAAAAACGGTAGCCGTGTTTCAGGGCGAAGTCGTAAGCCAATTTCCAATCGTTGCCGATGAGTGCCGAAACCAACAACAACAGCGTGCTTTTGGGCTGATGAAAATTGGTAATGAGTCCGTTGGCAAACCTAAAAATATAACCCGGAGCAATCATCAATTGTGTTTGACCGGTGATCGATTCCAAGTGATTTCTTTCGAGATAATCGATAAGTAATTCTAATGCAACCGTTGGAGAAAAGTCGTTTGGCACTTCCAAATCATAGGGATCCCATTGAGTAACGTTGAAAGATGAATCGCCTTGTTGCAACCGAACGGCCATCCAAAACAAACTTTCGAGGGTGCGCATGCTGGTGGTTCCAACAGGAATAACGGGGTCTTTTAGTTTGTTTTTCAGGTGTTTGAGAGCCTCCAGACCTACCCCAATTTTTTCCACATGCATTTCATGGTCGGCCAGGGTTGTGGCAGAAACGGGCTTAAAAGTTCCGGCACCCACGTGCAAAGTTACGGTTTCACGGTCCATCCCCTGCCATTTAAGTTGTGTCAGCATGTCGTCGGTGAAATGCAGGCCGGCAGTGGGGGCAGCCACACTTCCGTCGTATTTGGCATAAACGGTTTGATATCGTTGAACATCTTCCGGTTCCGCTTCACGATTGAGGTAAGGAGGCAAGGGTACCACCCCGCTTTGGCTGATGATTTCGTGAAAGGAAATTTCTGCCGGATTCCAGGTAAATTTCACCAAAAAACCATCCGAAAGCTGGGTCAATTTTTCAGCACAGAGGCTCACCTGTTGTCCGTTGATCTCAATGGTTTTGCAAAGTTTGTCCGACTTCCAGCGCTTCACATTCCCCAACAAACATTTCCAAACCACCCCTGAATTTTGCTGAAAAGCCAATTGAAAATCGTTGACGGGCTCCACTGGTTCCAAACAAAATATTTCGATGGTGGCTCCGGTGTCTTTTTTAAACAGCATGCGGGCTCTTACCACCTTGGTTTCGTTGAAAACCAACAAAGATTTGGCCGGAAGCAGGGTAGGCAACTGAACAAATTGTTTTTCAACGGGTTGTATCCCATCGTAGTACAACAATTTGGAAGACGATCTGTTTTCCAGGGGAAATTTGGCTATCCTTTCGTCCGGGAGCGGATAATCGTACTGCGCTATATTTATGGTTGAGGGATGTTGCATCTTAATAATTAAGGTGCAAAAATAGTCCAAATCATTTATTTGTTATAAAAATGAAAGATTTGGCATGTAGGAATGCTCTGAAGAGTGTTAGGAATGACCTCCTACCACAATCTTCATGATTTTTATGTTCAGCACCACCCAACGCCAGGCCTGCCAAATGATATTGCGTCGCCAGAACAAAGTGGCTTTGGTGGGCATGGGAGGATAGGATTCTTCGCTGTAAGCTATGGTTCTTTTTACTTCTTCTTTCATCTGATATTAATTTTTATTTGATCGGTTAGTCGAAATACCCATGATTTCATTGCCTTGGGTAGTTCACAACTTTTAATTAACGACTAAAAATCCAATTTTATTCGGGCAACAACCACCAGAAGGGATAGCCCTTGGCTTTGTGTAAAAACATGTAGTGCATAAACCACTTGAGCCAGTGTCCGGCAAGTCCGGCCTCGCCCATGGTATAATTGATATCCCGACCATATTCGGGGTATTTGTCCCAATCCTGAACAATGGGTGAAACCGTCATGGTAGCAGCAGCACCTCCAATGAGACCGTAACCTGCCGAAATAATGCAGGCAGCACCCATCCTGGCCATGGAAGCCCGGTGTTTCATCTGTGGTTTTCCGGTTTTTATCCAGTCGTAGATATTTTCGGCCACAATTTTACCAATAACTCCCGAAGGCATGCCTGTACGTGGTGGAGCAGGGAAAATGGCTGTGCCATTGGGACTTTTCATGGGTTTGCTAATGCTGTGCGGCGGTGCAAAGGCAATACCGGCGGCAAAAATATTGGCATAAGTGGGATTCTGATAGGTTTCGGGCCAGTCGGCGGCTTTCCACTCTTCAAAAGGCTTGGCTGTGTAATCAGCATCCACTTTCATAAAACCATTGGCAGCAAACAACACCGCGGTAATATCTTCACCTTTTTTATTAAATGCTTTAAATCCGGGGCCGGAGAATGCAGGAATGAGCATGGAGAAATCAAAACTTTCCTCTCCCTTGGTGCCGTCCAGCAGTTCATAATGCACCTTACCGGGATCAACTTTGGTAACGCCGGCACGTTTGAGCCAGGTAATGCCACTTTCTTTGAGAAACGATTCGGCAAAAACCTTGGTGGAAGTGATATAGCCTCCACGTTTTACGTAAGCACCACCCATGCCAAAATCGCCCACTTCATATTCGTTGGTTATCCACTTGATATCAGCCAAATGCGACAGTTTACGCTTTTTTACCTCATAGGCCACATTCATAATGTACTCAAATGCAGCACCTTGACAAGTAGCCATGGGGTGCCCTGTACCAATAAGAAATTTTTGGCGCTCGCCTTTTTCCATTTTTTGGAAGGATTCCTGCAATTTTTCCCAAGCTTCGTGGGCATGGTCGTATGAGCAAACGGAAACCGTGTTTTTCCCGGGGCCGAGGCCTTCGGTGGCTTCAAAATTAAGCTTGGGTCCGGTGGCGTTGATCAAAAAATCGTAATCAACCTTTTCCACAGTTCCTGCCTTTTCCTGACCGGTGTATTCAATGGTAACGAACCCTTTGTCGAGTTCGTTGTCGCCTTCCGGGTGAAACGATACCGCTTTGGCCTGTTTGTAAACGATGCCCGCTTTTTTATAGCGTTTATCCAATCGGAAACGCACCTGATCCACAGTCATTTTGCCAACCCCGACCCAGATGTTGGACGGAATCCAGTGATAATAGGCGTTGGGTGTAACCACCACCACTTCATGTTTGCTACCTAGTTTTTTTTTGAGGAGAGCAGAGGCCGTATGTCCGGCAATCCCCGCACCCAAAACCACAATTTTTGCCATTTCGATTAATTTGATTTAATAAGGATTTCAAAGTTAAGCAAATAGTTGCTAATTTGGTATCCGAGTACTTAAATTTTTTATTTGGTCATCAGAAAATGAAATGAAGAAGAGCAAAGCAACCACTCAAAGGAAATGATTAATTTTGTTTATTTGATTAAATAATATAGGAACAGACTGCCTTTGTAGAAATTCAATAACCCCTTACTTGTAATTAGGCAATAATTTTACCCATATGAATAAGCTAAATATTAAAGACGAATTAACCGATTTTTTACTTTACACCTCCCCCACAGGTGACGTGAAGGTTGAAGTTGTGTTAAACAACGAAACCGTTTGGCTTACACAAAAAGCGATAGCTCAATTATTTGGTGTGAATGTTCCCGCTATAAGCAAACATTTGAACAACATATACAAAAGCAAAGAATTGGAAAAGGAGGCAACTATTTCCATTTTGGAAACGGTTCAAACCGAAGGAAAGCGAGAAGTAGCCAGAGCTATCGAATATTATAATCTTGATGCCATAATTTCAGTAGGTTATCGTGTGAACTCAGCGCAAGCCACACGATTCAGAATTTGGGCAACCAATACATTGAAGGAATACATTATAAAAGGTTTTATACTTGATGATGACCGACTAAAAAACGGACGATTTTTTGGGAGAGATTATTTTAAGGAGTTGCTCGAACGTGTACGCTCCATTAGAGCAAGTGAACGTCGTATCTATCAGAAATTAACCGATATCTTTGCAGAATGTAGCATTGATTATGATACTAACTCACAGATTACAAGCGATTTTTATGCATCTGTATAAAACAAGTTTCATTACGACATTCATGAAAAAACTGCAGCAGAAATTATATACAGCTCTGCCGATGCGAATCTGGAATTTATGGGACTGAGCACATGGAAAAATGCACCCAAGAGAAGAATTCTAAAAACGGACACCATAATTGCCAAAAATTACCTGAGTGAAGATGAAATTAAAAAATTGGAGCGCACCGTTAGTGGCTTTTTTGATTACATCGAACGTATTATTGAAAACCACAATGCTTTTACAATGGAGCAATTTGCCTTAAGTGTCGATAGGTTTTTACAATTTAACGAATATAAGGTGCTGGAAGGCAAAGGTCGGGTTTCTGCCAAAAAGCGGAGGAAAAAGCATTTTCGGAATATGAGGAATTCAATAAAACGCAAAAAATTGAATCGGATTTTGATAAAGCGATAAAATCAATACAAAAGAAAAAATAACGGAAATTTTACACAGGCCTCCAGGTTGTAAAGAGACACCATTAACTCTGATATCTTGCCGTGGATAATGCGAACCATGATGATAGTTGGTTTAATGTGCGGAAAGAACAACAGAAAATAAATCGTAATTAATAATTCAACACCCCGAAAAGCCTTTTTCCCCCTATCAGTATTATTTCTATATTTGATTCGTAATAATTATCCCATGAATCTGAAAAACCATATTCCCAATACCATCACACTTTTCAACTTGTTGTCAGGTGTTTTGTCCATTTACTGCGCCATGACCGGGCAACTCGATACTGCTGCATGGTTTATCTTTATTGCGGCTATTTTTGATTTTCTGGATGGTCTGGCTGCACGACTGCTCCATGCCAAGTCGGAAATCGGAGCCCAACTCGACTCGCTGGCCGACGTGGTGTCCTTTGGTGTTGCTCCGGGATTTATTTTATTTCAGATGATCAATATGAGTCACGGACAACCACTTCACACTACGGAAGACTTCACCGTTTTGCCTTTTCTTGCCTTTATTGTCCCGGCTTTTGGAGCCCTGCGTCTGGCGAAATTTAACGTGGACGACACCCAAACAAGCAACTTCAAAGGTTTACCCATTCCGGCCACGGGCATCTTCATTGCCTCCCTGCCACTGATCAGAACTGAACTCTACGCCTATCGCGACCAATCGTGGATGGGTTTGTTTTACATGATGATTACAAACACGTATTTCCTTCTGGCTGCCGGAATCATCCTTTCCTTTTTAATGGTTTCCAGCTTCCCCATGTTCGGGCTAAAATTTCAGAATTTTTCTGTTAAAGACAACCTGATCAAGTACTTTTTTCTGGGTATTTCGTTGGTGTTGCTGCTGGTCATGCAGGTAGCCGCCATTCCATTTATTATCCTGCTGTATTTGTTTTTGTCGCTTATTCTTTATCTCACCGAATTGCAGGGATAACTTTTTTCAATTTCTATTTTTCAACCAAACACCAACTCCTTTGCATAGATTTCATCAGCATGGGCGCTGATATAAAGGAATCTCCTACTTTTGTGCCAAAATTTGGTTCACCCATTTATTTCTAACATAAAATATGATTGTAAAAAAAGGAAATATCACATTCAGACGTCTCACCATCGACGACATCGAGTTGGTGAGAAACTGGAGGAATTCCCGTGAAGTGAACCAATACATGGAATACCGCGATTATATTACGCCCGAAATGCAACTTGCATGGTTTCATTCCATCAACAACAACAATAATTTGTACTTCATTTTTGAATACAAAGAGGAAAAAATCGGGGTTTTTAACGGCAAGGATATCGATTGGGAAGCAGGTATAATGGAAACCGGGATATTCATTGCCGAAGAAAAATATACCAATACCGAACTACCCTTGTTGGCTGTCCTTTCATTTGGAGAACTGGGACTACGCATTTTTGAAATGAACAGCTATGCACATATGCTCAAATCCAACAAACGGGCCATCAGATACAATAAACTTCTGGGATTTGAATTGTGTGAAGGCCAGGAAGATGTTGAAAACCAACTATATAAACTTAACAGAGACCGTTTCTTTAACCGCACTAAACTGCTGCGACCGGCACTATACAAACTTATGGGCGTAAAAGATACGGTATTGATTTTTGATAAAGATGATAAGGACAGCGGGTTCAGTGATTTCTTATTGAGCAAGATAAACCACGATTTGATTAAGGAAATAATTGAAACGCCCGAGGGGGTTACCGTCAACTTTCTCCCCATGTAAAGTTTAAAACGAAACCATGTACCAGATATGACCATAGAAATAAACAACGCAAAGTCCATATGGCTCACCGGCCTCTCGGGAGCAGGAAAAACCACGCTGTCGAAAGAACTGGCCAAGGCACTGAGAGCTCAAGGCATCACGGTGGTGGTTTTTGATGGTGATGAAGTGCGCAAGGGTCTTTGTCGCGACTTGCAATTCAGTCCTGAAGACCGTGAGGAAAATATCCGCAGAATTGCCGAGGTTTCGGGTATGTTGGCCAAACAAGGCATTACCACCATCAACAGTTTTATTCAACCCACCGAAAGTATCAGAAATCGCACCCACAGTATTGTGGGTACCGACCACTACCTGGAGATATTCGTGAATGCCCCTTTGGAAGTATGCGAATCGCGCGACGTAAAAGGGCTTTACAAAAAGGCAAGGTTGGGGTTGATTAAAGATTTTACGGGCATCAATGCACCCTTTGAAATACCCTGCAACGCCCATTTGGAAGTACAAACCGACAATGACTCCATCGAAACATGTGTGAAACAAGCCGTTGAGGTTGTCGTGCAGTCTATCCAATCCTAACATCTTGCATATTTTAACAGATGAAAGTGTAATAACTATTGCGTTATATTTGTTGCACATTTTACATGCATGAAAATACCTTTTAACAAACCATATTGTAACGGCGAAGAAATCAAGTATATTCAGTCGGCCATGGATTTTGGTCAACTTTCGGGCAACGGTATTTTCACCAAAAAAAATCAGGCATTCTTCGAGGAACGCTATGGATATAAAAAAACATTCCTCACCACTTCGTGTACCCATGCCTTCGAAATGGCGGTCATCCTCATGAATCTCCAACCGGGCGATGAGGTCATCATGCCTTCATTTACATTTGTTTCTACCACCAATCCGTTTATTCTCCGGGGTGCCAAACTTGTATTCGCCGACACACTCGCCAACCATCCCAACATTGATTTGGATGAAGCCGAAAAACTAATCACGCCAAAAACAAAGGTGCTGGTAGTAATGCACTATGGTGGTGTGGCGGTTGACATGGACAAAGCAGTAACCCTGGCAAAAAAATACAACCTCATACTTTTGGAAGATGTGGCCCACGCCATCGAAGCCAAATACAAAGGAAAACCGTTGGGTTGCTTTGGCCATTTTGCGGCTTTTTCGTTTCACGAAACAAAAAATATCAGTTGTGGCGAAGGTGGTTTGTTGGTAATAAATGATGAACAGTATATCAAACGAGCCGAAATCGTTTGGGAAAAAGGCACCAACAGAAGTGCATTTGAGAGAGGCGAAGTGGCCAAATACGAATGGGTGGACGTGGGCGCCTCTTTTGTACCTTCGGAAATGATTGCTGCCTTTTTGTATGGCCAACTCAACGTAATCGACGACATCCAACAACGGCGTATTTCATTGTGGGAAAGATACTTAAAAAACCTGACTCCACTTGCCGACAAGGGCTATCTCGTCATCGACCCATTACCTGAATACGCCACCAACAACGGACATTTGTTTTATTTTACGGTAAAAAACAAGGAGCTGCGTAACCAATTGTTGCAGTATTTGAACGACCATTATGTGCATGCTGTTTTTCATTATTTGCCCTTACACTTGAGCCCCTATTACGCCGACAAGCACGACGGAAGACCATTGCCCAATACCCAGAAATATACCGATCGTCTGATTCGACTTCCCATGTTCTATGAGCTCACCTTTGAAGCCGTGGATTTTATTTGCAAAAAAGTGGGACACTTCTTTGAACCAAGGCCATAACAAGCTATTTCTCGTAAAAGTGCATCTCCAGAATGTACTGATACACTTCATGAGGCATCCAAAAGCTCATGTCTTTTTTCAATCGGATTCCCCGGCGAATAAAACTGGAGGAAATCTCCATCTGAGGTGCTTCCCAAAGGGTGATGGCCGGATGATCCGCGTACGAACCCATGTCAAATCCGGGTCTTGGGTACACATAAAACGGATATTGTTTTAATAGCTCCTCATAATTTTTCCACTTATCGAAATGTTGAAAAACATCTGTTCCGCTGATGGGAACAAACTGTCTGTCAGGATACTTCTCGCTTAAATAGGTCAATGTATCGATGGTGTACGAGGGAATGGGCATTTTAAATTCGATGTCGCTTACCCCCAAATGAGGATGATTTTCCACTGCCAATCTGACCAATGCCAGTCGATGGTAATCTGCCAAAAGGCTTTTCTTGTCCTTTAACGGATTCTGGGGGCTCACCACAAACCATACTTCGTTGAGATCGGTAAACTGAGCCATGTAGTTGGCCAAAATTAAATGACCCACATGGATAGGGTTGAACGACCCAAATAACAAACCGGTTTTTTTGTGTGTAGTCAACATATAATGATTGTTTCCATCGTTTACGGTTTAAGCAGTATTTTCCCTCCACTCATATTTCCCAAATAGGTTTTTAATCCGTTGACCACATCTTCCAATGGTACAATGCTTTGAATCTCGGTATGCCAGATGCCCTTGATAAATTTTTCCTGCAATAATTCTGAAATGCGTTCAAAATCATCCGTTTCCATTTCTTCCATCCAGGGAGAAAGGTTAAAACCCGAAATAAGCTTGTCCTTAAAAATCAGGTCCATCACACTTATATCTGCCATGGGCTTGTTTGACAAACCACCATAAACCACCAACTCCGAATCCGGAGGCATGGCCTTGAATAATATTCCCGAAGCCGGACCTCCCACGGCATCAAAGGCCACCGTGGCCTGCAATTCATGGGCCAGTTGGGTGAGTTTCTCCGGATATGCGTCTTCGGTTTCGTCCAATACATGAGCGCAGCCCTGCTGTTTCAATCTTTCCAGGGTTTCGGCTTTGCGCACGACGTTTATCACTTCCAAACCTTCTTCATTGGCCAGGGCTCTTATCAAGGCAGGAACTTGTCCTCCGGCAGCATTCACAATCAATGCCTTACAACTTCTTTGCAGGGCAACCTGAAACAATCCGTATGCTGTAAAAGGGTTGATGGCAAAGCATGCAGCCTGATTCATATCCATGTCATCCCGAAGAACGAGCAAATTGCGTACATTCACCTTTACATATTCCGACCAGGTGCCATGACTGTCGTCCTGAATAAAAAAACTAACAGGTTTCCCTTTGAGGTGCTGATATTTCCCGGAGGCTTCCACCACGGTGCCCGAACCTTCAAAACCGGGTACGGCAGGCAGTGTCTTCACCACATTGTACGATCCTTGGATAAATGCAATATCAGAAGGATTGACAGGTGAAGCATGGGTTTTTACCAACACCTCGTCGGCATTGCATTTCGGTAAAGGAAGCTCTTCCACTTTCAGGCTCAGCAGGGCACGGAGAACATTTCGGTTGTATTGAGGAAGTACTACGGATTTCATCATTTTATCAGGAGATTTTGTTATTCGGCAATAAAATCGGCTACCAAGGCCACTACTTCTTTCACGGCTTTTTCCAGTTGGTCGTTGATCACCACCACATCGAAATGATCGGCAAACGACAATTCAAATTCCGCCTTTTCCACACGGATATCGATATCTTCTTTGCTGTCGGTTCCACGCAACTCCAATCGGGCTCTCAGTTCTTCCACAGATGGGGGCTGCACGAAAATGGACAAGGCTTCCATACCATAAATGGCCTTGATATTCATGCCACCCATGACGTCCACATCAAAAAGCACGTTGGTGCCTGCATTGCGCATACGTTCAACCTCCGAAACCAGTGTTCCGTAAAGGCGATCCTTATACACCTCTTCCCACTCCACAAAAGCATGTTGTTCAATGAGTTCTCTGAATTTTTCCACCGAAAGGAAATGATAATCCTTTCCATCTACTTCGCCTGCACGCGGGGGTCGGCTACAAGCAGAAACCGAAAAAGCCAGATTAGGAACCTGCTTCATCAGTTCTTTCACAATCGTAGTTTTTCCCGATCCCGATGGTGCAGAAAAAATAATAAGTTTACCCTTTTTTACCAGCGTCATCGTTTATAATATATTGAATAACTGTTCCTTAATCTTTTCGAGTTCGTCTTTCATCAACACCACAATACGTTGCAATCCCGAATCGTTGGCTTTGGAGCCGAGGGTGTTTATTTCACGACCGATTTCCTGTCCGATAAAACCTAATTTTTTTCCTGATGAAATATCCAGATCAAGGGTTTCGATAAAGTAGTCGCAATTGTTCTTTAGCCGCACCTTTTCTTCGGTAATGTCGAGTTTTTCGATATAATAAATCATCTCCTGCTCGAAACGGTTTTTGTCGGCCTGCACATCTGCCACTTGCTTGTTGAGTGCCGCCAGGATACGTTCGCGGATTTTCACCAATCGTTCTTGTTCAAAAGGTTCCACCTGCAAAAGGAGGTCTTGTATTCGCCCGATTCGGTCGACAAACTCTTTTTTCAGTAATATTCCTTCCTGCAAGCGAAAATCATCCACCGAAGCCACTGCATCCACAAATCCCTGATGGATAGACTTCCACTCCTCGGCATCGGCAGTTTCGTCGTTGGGCATGAGCACATCCGGCATTTTAACAATGAGCGACAAAGCATCGTGAGGAACAGGTTCACCGGTTGCTTCCGAAAGCTCTTTTATCAACTGAAAATATTGCAGAGCCACAGGCATGTTTAGACGAACCGAGCCTCCGGCTGATTTTTCTTCAATAGTTAGCAGCACATCCACTTTTCCGCGTTCCAACTCTTTGCTTATGAGGGTTCTGATTTCGATTTCACGCTCTTTCAAACTGATGGGAACCCGCATATTCAAATCCAGGGTTTTGCTGTTGAGGGTACGGATTTCGATGGTATATTTCCGACTGGCAGATTCTACTATCTGTTTGCCGTAGCCGGTCATGGATTTAATCATCTTATTGTGATTTAATTGGCACAAAGATAGTAAAGAAAGGCAGTTGGCGAAATCAATAATTTTTGGGGATGGAATAAGTCAAGATAGTTCAAGTCGTCCTTTTCAAAAGAATTTCAACTTCTCTTAAAATATAACACCTGTTTCAATATTTACTCAAACGCTTCAAACATTTCGTGCTTTTCGCTACATTTGCGACATGAGTAACAAAGGACTGTTTTTGATATTGTTGTGGTTGCCTGTGCTTCTTGCCCATGGCGGACCGATGGATGAAATCGACAGTCTGCAGACCATTTTACCAAAAAAAGAAGGCGTCGAAAAGGTCCATACACTCATCAGTCTGTCAGAAACCTATCGAAGCGTAGTATTCAACGATTGTTTGAAGTACGGACAAAAAGCCCTGCAACTAGCCAATAAATTGGGCCAACCTGATTTGGAAGCCTTGGCCTTGAAATCCATGGGCAACAGTTGCTATTTCAGTGGCGAACTCGACCTGGCCAAATCTTTCTATCGTCGTGGTCTTGCTAAGTATAAAGAAAATAACGACCTGCAGGGACAAGCCAACTGCCTGAATAACATAGGTTTGATTTTTGAAGAACTGTCTGCCTTCGATTCAGCCGGATATTTTTACCAAAAATCCCTTGAAAAAGAGGAGGAAATAGGCAACAAATCAGGCATGGCGGTTTCGCTCCTGCAATTGGGCAACGTTTACTATTACCGCGACGAGCTTCAACAATCCCTTGATAATTATTATCGTGCCATGCTGATTTTTAAAGAAGAAAACGATAGTTTGTACCTTGCCGGTTCTTACAATAGTCTTGGGGTTATCTACAGGGAGTGGAATCAATTCGACAAGGCATTGGACTATTATCTGCAAGCCATGCCCATCTTTAATAAACTGAACGACAACCGCAACTTGTCCTTTGTCCTGACAAATCTGGGTGAGATTTATAATTTTGAGTTGAAAGACTATAAAAAAGCCCTGACATATTACGAAGAATCGCTCAAACTAAAGAAAAAACTCAACGACCAAATTGGCATCGCCTTGCTATATAATAATTTGGGTACACTTTATGCCAACATGGAAGATTCCGGCAAAGCACTCAGCTTTTTCAACAAAAGCAGACAATTATACGAAGATTTTGAAGGAGAAACCGGTCTGGTGATGGTACTCTACAACATTGGAGCGCTTTATCTGGATCTGCAGCATTACGAAAAAGCCATTGGATTTCTCACCCGAAGTTTAAACATGGCAGAAGAATACGGATATACAGAATACATCAGTCTGAATCAGGAGGCACTGATGCACTGCTATGCCGCCAATGGAGACTATACGCACTATGAAGAATACTTTAGGCTATATTCCTTGAGTAAAGATTCGCTTATAGATAAGCTGTATCAGCTTCAAAGTGAGGAAACCGAAATAAAATATCGCATTGAAGAAACCCTGGCCGAAGCTAAATCATTGCAGCAAGCCAACGCCAATCAAGAGTCGCAAATTCGGAAATACAAACTATATTTGGCAGCCATTAGCGCCTTCATCATTCTGGTTATCATTGCCTATGCCCTTTTCTCAAAAATAAAAAAACAACCTTGATCATCACCGAACCATATCACCTGTTTGCAGAGCCTTTAAAATACTATCAGGCTATGATTGAAGATATTGAGT
Organism: Bacteroidales bacterium; assembly: GCA_963676875.1. GTDB lineage: Bacteria > Bacteroidota > Bacteroidia > Bacteroidales > F082 > UBA6244. Next base: position 2,754,402 of record OY781436.1, on the reverse strand, counting down.
CTGCCAAGCGATATATCTATCTGCAAACATTCAGGGTAGGGAAAGATGTGATTGGCGACCGATTCCGAAGAGCATTGACCAAAAAAGCCAAAGAAGGTGTTGAAGTTAAAATTTTGATCGACTATTGGGGAGCCGGCTCGATAAACGCAGACTATTTTAAAGAACTGACAGAACACAAAGGAGAGGTTCGATTTTTTCAAAAAATCATCTACAACACTGATGTTTTTACTCGGAGCCATAAACGCAATCACCGAAAATTATTGCTTATCGATGATGAAATCAGTTATATAGGTTCATCTAACATCACGGGCTATAACCTCAACTGGCGCGAATCGGTGTTGAGAATGAAAAGTGACATCACACTTCAATTTGTTAAGTTGTTCAAACAAGATTTTAAAAGTTTCAACAAATACAATATCAATACACCACGTCGGACTACACCAATCAAATTCAATGATTTCGAAATCCTTCGGGATGCGCCTTCCATGGCCTTTAAGCGGATCAACAACAAGTTCGTAAAGATGATAAAACACGCGCAGAAACAGGTAGTCATCGAAACACCCTATTTTCTGCCGGGGTTTTTATTACGAAAGGCGCTCATGGATGCGGCACAGCGTGGTGTTACAGTCAGTGTCATTCTTCCAAAACAATCAGACGTTACCCTTATCGACATACTCCGAAACAAATATTTGGGGCCACTCAGCAAAAAAGGAGTCAACTTTTTGTTTTATCAAATAAACAACCTCCACGCCAAATTAATGATAATAGACGATTCGGCTTTTGCCATTGGTTCCTCCAATTTCGATTACCGAAGTTTCAGGTATATGTACGAAATCATGCTAATTGGTCAGGATAGCAATATTATCGGGCAAATAAAAACACACACGACAAATACCCTCGAAGATGCGCAACCCTTCGATTATGCAAAATGGAAAAACCGGCCACTTATCAACAAGTTTTTTGAATGGATACTACTTCCTTTCAGACATCTGCTGTAAATACCCTGCCTTTCTGTTGGTTTAGTTAAGAACCACTCCAAATTCCGAAAATTCAGCCGCTCAAAATGGATTGTTCCGTTGTAAATGATTAATTTTGAAGCCTAAAATGAAAATACAATTTAATAACCATAAAAAATTATAACTATGACAGAAAAAATGACATCGAAAAAAGCGATGGAGCTTGAAGACAAATACGGAGCACATAATTATCATCCGCTACCTGTGGTTCTGTCAATAGGTAAAGCAGCTAAGGTATGGGATGCCGAAGGTAAGGAGTATTTTGATTTTCTTTCAGCATATTCAGCTGTTAATCAAGGTCATTGCCACCCGAAAATTGTTGGCGCACTGGTTGAACAGGCACAAAAACTTACCCTTACCTCCCGTGCTTTCTACAGCGACACCCTGGGTACCTATGAAGAATATATTACCTCCTTTTTTGGATACGACAAAGTGCTTCCCATGAACACCGGTGCCGAAGCCGACGAAACCGCACTCAAATTGTGCCGTCGCTGGGCCTATGATGTAAAAGGTATTGAAAACAACCAAGCCAAAATTGTGGTTTGTGCCGATAATTTCCATGGCCGTACCATCACCATCGTGTCCATGTCCACCGACCCCGAATCAAAAGCCCACTTTGGTCCTTATACCCCGGGCTTTATCGTGATCCCTTACAACGACTTGGGGGCGCTGGAAGAAGCATTGAAAGATCCCAATGTAGCCGGTTTTTTGGTAGAACCCATTCAGGGAGAAGCCGGAGTGGTGGTTCCTGATGAAGGTTACCTGAAAAAAGCTTACAATCTGTGTAAATCGAAAAATGTGCTATTCATCGCCGACGAAGTGCAAACCGGTATCGCCAGAACAGGCAAACTCCTGGCTTGTGATCACGAAGGTGTACATCCCGACATTCTCATTTTGGGTAAAGCCCTCTCAGGTGGAGCATTTCCGGTGTCCGCGGTGTTGGCAAGCAACGAAATTATGCTGACCATCAAACCCGGTCAACATGGTTCAACTTTTGGAGGAAACCCCATTGCTGCTAAGGTAGCTGTGGCAGCACTTGAAGTGGTAAAAGAAGAAAAACTGGCCGAAAGAGCCGAAAAATTAGGTGTAATTTTCCGCGAAGCCATGAGGGCGATCCCCTCCGAAATGGTGGAACTGGTTAGAGGAAAAGGCCTGCTCAACGCGGTGGTAATTCGTCCTAAAAATGGCAAAACCGCCATGGATGTTTGCCTGAAAATGGCTGAAAACGGTTTGCTGGCAAAACCCACCCACGACCACATCATCCGTTTCGCTCCTCCATTGGTTATCACAGAAGAAGAGTTGGCTCAGGCCATCGAGATTATCAAGAAGTCCATTCTTTCATTCGGATAATCCCAATAATGAATTAATACCGATTATGAATTGAAATGAGCTTTAAGTTCGCTTCGCTCCTGAAACCTCTTCAATTCTATATCGGCAATATACATAAACAGCGTAGTGCTAACTTGAATTTATTGTTGGTATAACTCCACTGGAGATACTCCAAAGAATAAAACAACTTCCTCCACGTGCTTTGCGTGGAGGATTTTTTTATGAAATAATCCCAATATCTGAGGAACCTTTACCTGTTTTGCTTTGCCCATAACAAAAATCAAACATGCCCAAAAAAGAAAAGCCCTCGGCCAGGCGGTCGGGGCTTTTCTCATATTAACCTAAAAACCCTCGTAGAAGAGGGATAACCCAAAAAATTAACCTGCTAAAGTTAATCGTTCTTTTTAAGAACACAACAAAGATACATCAAAAATGACCAAATGCTACAAAAAATACGCATTTTTTTTAATCCGACTCATTGCGGCTGCTATCATATGTATCTTTTTTACTTTTAATATTTTATGCCCATATCTTCATCACTCTATGGGCAGTTTTGTTCAAAACAGACCTATGTAATAAATCATATTTTTAAAATTCAGGCTTTTTTTTCAACCAAAAACATAATGATGATTTAATAACTAAAAATTGTTTACAATTATTACTTGCTTTTGCTGTGTAGAATATTTCCTGTCATGAAACCATTCTTAAGAGACTATTCCTAATAAATACTATTCAAACTCCTTACGTCGTAGCTCGAAATTTTTACCCAAATACACCTTTCTTACATGCTTATCGTTGGCCAAATCTTCTGCTGAACCCGATTTTAAGATGGAGCCTTCAAACAACAGATAAGCCCGATCGACAATAGTTAACGTTTCGTGAACATTGTGATCGGTTATTAGAATGCCGATATTTTTTGTTTTGAGCTTCGACACAATAGATTGAATATCTTCCACCGCAATAGGATCTACCCCCGCAAAGGGTTCATCCAGCAGGATAAATTTAGGATCCACTGCCAAAGCTCGGGCTATTTCTGTTCGCCTGCGTTCCCCTCCTGAAAGCTGTATGCCTTTACTTTTGCGAATATGTTGTAACCCAAACTCTTCCAGAAGTGCTTCAAGTCTATCGTTTTGTTCCACTTTGGTGAGTTTAGTAAATTCCATTACCGCCCTGATATTGTCTTCAACGCTCAAGTGTCTGAAGACGGAAGCCTCCTGCGCCAAATAGCCGATACCCCGCTGTGCCCGTCGGTACATGGGTTCGTTGGTAATTTCTTGATCGTCGAGATATACCTTGCCCGACAAGGGTTTTATAAGACCCACGATCATATAAAAATTGGTAGTTTTTCCGGCACCATTGGGGCCAAGCAATCCAATAATTTCACCTTGGTTCACTTCTACACTTACGTTATTAACAACCGTTCGTTGTTTATACTTTTTTACTAAATCCTTTGTCCAAAGCTTCATAAGGTGCTATTTCAATATCATACATGTTTACAAAATTCCTTCGCGGAGGATGTCGTGCAAATGTATTACACCTACATACGCTCCATGGCTAACAACGGGCAATTGGGTGATATTATTTTTGCGCATTAGCTCCAACGCTATTACCACCAGTTCTTCCTCATCGATGGTAAGCGGGTTTTTCGTCATGACATCTGCTGCTTTCAGCCCACTAAAATCGCTGTGTTTCTCGATCATTCTACGAAGGTCTCCATCGGTTATCACACCAACCAATTTATTTCCCTCCAAAACAGCGGTTGCACCCAACCTTTTGGATGAAATTTCAATAATGACCTCCGGCATGAGTGCTTCGCCAGATACTGATGGCCGTTGATTTTGCCCAGACAGGTCGCTAACTCTCAGATACATACGCTTACCCAATGCGCCACCCGGATGAAATTGCGCAAAGTCTTCAGCTGTAAAATCGCGTAATTCCAACAAACTTACCGCCAGCGCATCGCCCATCACCAGTTGAGCTGTAGTGCTACTGGTAGGTGCCAAATTATTCGGGCAGGCTTCCTTTTCAACAGTCGCATCCAGCACGAAATCAGCCTGTTTGGCCAAATATGAGTCAACGTTACCAACCAGCGCAATAATGCTATTCTGGCGCGCTTTAAGTAAAGGTATCAACACCTTTACCTCCGGGGTTTCACCACTTTTGGATATAGCCATCACCACGTCATCTTTGCGCACTATGCCCAAATCACCATGAATGGCATCGGCAGCATGCATAAAAATGGCAGGTGTACCGGTCGAATTAAAAGTAGCCACAATCTTCTGGGCAATGTTGGCACTTTTACCTATTCCCGTAACGATAACTCTTCCTTTTGATTTCCATATAAGCTGCACTGCGCCTACAAAATTATCGTTTACTGAATGGGTAAGATTTTTAATTGCATTCCACTCATTATTTATGGTTGACAACGCCGCAAGGCGAATTTTTTCGGTTACTTCAAACATTTTTTGTTAAAATTGGTGTTTATGCAATTTTTTAGTATTATATTTGTTCATATACACTATTTCAAAATCCGTCGCATACACCGAGGGATTTCTACGATCAGTACATAATTTTATGACAAAGATATGTTTTATCTACCTATATAATGAACGCAGGAACGGATAAATACAAAACCAAAGAGGTGCTCAAAACATTTTTTGGGTTTACTAAGTTTAAAGGGAATCAAGAAACAATTATTGAAACTCTTCTGGCAGGCAATAACACATTTGTGGTGATGCCTACCGGAGGCGGTAAGTCGCTGTGTTATCAGCTACCGGCTCTATTGCAACCAGGAACAGCCATCGTGGTGTCGCCACTTATCGCACTGATGAAAAATCAGGTGGACATGATAAGGAATTTTGCAACCCAATCAGGTATTGCCCACGTGATGAATTCGTCGTTGTCGAAAGCCGAAATAACCGAAGTGCGCGAAGATTTGGTGTCGGGCAAGACAAAATTGCTATACATGGCACCCGAAAGTCTGACCAAAGAAGAGAATATCGACTTCCTGAAAACCATCGAAATCTCCTTTTTTGCCATCGATGAGGCCCATTGCATTTCCGAATGGGGGCACGATTTCAGACCCGAATACCGAAAACTCAGGTCCATTATCAATGCCATCAATGCCAATATACCCATTATTGCTCTTACGGCAACTGCTACATTAAAGGTGCAGGAAGACATTCTTAAAAACCTGGAAATTCCGGAAGCCGAAGTATTTAAATCTTCTTTCGACCGCGATAACCTATATTATGAGGTCAGGCCAAAAACCAAAGATGTAATCAAAGACATCATTAAATACATCAAAACCCAACCAAACAAATCGGGTATTGTGTATTGCCTGAGCCGTAAAAAGGTGGAGGAAATAGCAGAATCGCTGGTTGTAAACGGCATTCGGGCGCTCCCCTATCATGCCGGATTGGATGCGGCTACACGTCGCAACAACCAAGATATGTTTTTGATGGAAAACGTGGAAGTAATTGTGGCAACCATCGCTTTCGGAATGGGTATCGACAAACCCGACATCCGATTTGTTATTCACCACGACATTCCAAAAAGCATCGAAGGATATTATCAGGAAACCGGTCGCGGTGGCCGTGACGGTGGCGAAGGTAACTGCATCACTTTTTACAACTACGACGATATTCAGAAGCTTGAAAAGTTTATGAAAGACAAACCTGTGGCAGAGCAGGAAATAGCCAAGGAATTGCTTTTCGAAACCGTGGCTTATGCAGAATCATCGGTATGTCGCCACCGTTTGTTGTTACACTATTTTGGCGAAAGCTATTTTAAAGACAACTGTGGTGCTTGCGACAACTGCCTGAATCCCAAAGAAAAATACGAAGGCAAGGACGAAATCAGGCTGGCGCTAAAAGCTATTCTGGCATTGAAAGAACAATTCAAAGCCAAAATTGTTGGAGAAGTAATTGCCGGCAAAAAAAGTGGTGACGTAAAAAGTATCAAACTCGACCAGCATAAGTATTTTGGCTTGGGTGAAGAACATGAGGCCAAATATTGGGTCATGATTATTCGTCAGGCATTAATTCACAAACTGGCTGAGAAGGAAATTGAAAATTATGGTATTCTGAAGGTAACTGAAACCGGCAAAGATTTCATTCAAAATCCTTACAGTATCCTCATTGCTAAAGACCATGATTATGAATCTTCAGACGATGATGACGTGGTAGTGAATTCCGGGACACAAAAAGGCAGCGGATCCGACCCCACACTTTTTGCCTTGTTGAAAGACCTGAGAAAAGATATTTCGAAAAAAGAAAACCTGCCGCCTTTCGTGATTTTCCAGGATCCATCCCTCGAAGATATGGCCATCCAATACCCCATCAATGAAGAGGAAATGAAGCAAATAGTGGGTGTTGGTGCCGGAAAAGCGGCAAAATACAGCAAGCCATTTGTGGAGTTGATTCAAAAATATGTTGACGAAAATGAAATAACACGTCCCAACGACATGGTTATCAAGTCGGTAATCAACAAATCGGGACTCAAGGTTTATATTATCCAAAGCATTGACCGAAAACTTCCCCTGGACGATATAGCCCATGCTAAGAATTTGTCGTTGAGCGAATTACTAACCGAAATAGAACGCATCGTGATGTCAGGTACCAAACTCGACATCAGCTATTATGTAAACGACAAAGTGGACGAATACCACCAGGAAGATATTTACGATTATTTTTCGGAAGCCGAAACCGACTCCATCGAAGATGCACTCGAAGAGTTGGGCGAATCTGAATATAACGAAGAAGAAATCAGACTTATCCGTATAAAATTTTTATCGGAAGTTGGAAACTGATATGCGCAACCTACTAATACCCTTTATTTTTCTACTCCTTTTGACCGGAACATCTTGTTATCATAACAACGTGGAACAAGTACAGGTGCCTGATATGTTGTTAACTGAAAGTCAAATGGTTGAAATTATTACACAAATACAACTAGCTGAAGGAAGGGTTGTATTGGAACGGGAAAAAAACAAGGATTTCAAGGTCAATGGCAAAGAATACATGCAGGAGATATACAAGCACTTTGATATCACTCCCGAACAATTGGTTGATAACATGAACTATTATCAAAGCAAAGACGAGGTAATGGTGGATATTTACGAAGAAGTGTTAGCCAACCTTAGCACCATGCAGGAAGACGTAAAATTAGCACGTGAAGAAGAGCTGGAAAAGATAAAAATGGATTCAATCCAACGGGTGGACAGCATAAGCCAAATCAAGGCAGATTCTGTGGCACTGATAACCGACTCAATTCATATGCCAACGGACTCCTTAAAGATTACTTTGAAAAAGTAGCTGACCGTGATTCGGAATCAATACCATCATCCAACTGATAATTAAAGGTGAGCCGTGTGTCGCTAATATAGCTCCCGGATCCACTTACCGTATAGTTTCCACCCAGTGATTGATTATCGAGCACCACAGAATTTTCTACCACCAATCCCACAGCTGTATTGCCCAAATCAGCAAAATTACTTAGCAAAACTTCTGCAGAATTAAGCGGGTTGGCCGAAATAACAACCTGATAATTAAGTCGTGTACCTTGATCAGACACACTCCAGGTGCCAATAAATTTATCAACCGGATTCAAATCGGCGTTATCCACCGGAGCACACGAGCCAAATGCCAACAAAAAAACAGACAATAAAAGCGGAGTAAGAATTTTCAGATTTTTCATTGGGTTTATTTTTAAATGATCTTACAATTTCCAGGCCATTATGCCATAATTTACCGGGAAATAGTCACTTTTTTTGTAGAAACATGTCCTGCTCCATCAGTTATCCTCAGCAAGTAAAGCCCGATAGGCAAGGAAGAAACATCCAACTGAAAAGTATGGGCACCACTCGAAATTCCAGAATGTGTTTGTTTCAACACCGTTCTTCCTGTAAGCTGAATCAACTCCAAGTTAATCGAGCCGGAGTTTTGATCCGGGAGGGTAATATTCAACCCATCAGAAACGGGTTGGGGAAATATCCGAACAGAATTAAAACCATTTCCAACCTCATTTACACCAACAATAACACCTCCTGCATTCATCACGGCTTCAGTGATATTGTCTTCGTCGGGCACCCAAATAAACTGCTCAACAATCTGATGGTCAGGTGTAATAACGATCACCGTTGGGTATGACATGATGTTATAATCGCCGTAAACCAGATTCCCCCCCCCCTGACTTCCGCTCACCGTAGGGTAGGTTAAACCGAAAATGGAGTCGAACTCATGCACCCCGGCATTGTCGTTTCCCCAATTGATCCCCATGAAATAAACATTGCCCTGATTGGAGCCAAATTTTTCATAACTGCGTTGAAAATCGTCAGCATAATCCTGACATGGACCACAAGAGGTGGAGAAGAAATCGATGACAACAATTTGTTGGTCGTCGTCGAGCAACGGAAAGAGGTAGATGGTTTCGCCATCAATGGTTTTTACATGAAAATCAACCGCCTCGGTAAGGGTGGTTTGAGAAAAGGCAGCGAAAGAAAGTAAAATAAATAGAGATGAGAGTAATTTTTTCATGGCAGATTGTAAAGTATAATTAGTTGATTTCGTTGTAAATATGGGTAGCCAGCCGACTTGCACCTACCCGGAATAAGTTTTTATTGAGCCATTCATCGCCCAGCACTTGTTGTACCAGTGTATAATATATCATGGCATCGTCAGGAGTGGCAATGCCTCCTGCGGGTTTTATGCCGATTTTAATTCCGGTAGCCTCATGGTATTCTTTGATGGTATCAAGCATAATTAAAAACGCTTCCGGTGTGGCAGCGGGTTGAATTTTTCCGGTGGAAGTTTTGATGAAATCAGCGCCTCCTAGAATGGCCAATTCGCTGGCTTTTCGAATCAATTCTGGGGTTTTTAGCTCGCCGGTTTCCAAAATCACTTTTAAGTGTGCATGACCACACGCGTTTTTGATATCTTCAACCTCCTGAAGAATATAATCTTCGTTTCCTTCGATAAGTTTTCCACGGGAGATGACCATATCAATTTCATCGGCACCAAATTGCACTGCCCATGCCACTTCCTCCACACGCAAACCCAAAGGCGATTGTCCGCTTGGAAAGGCACTTTCCACACAAGCCGTTTTGATTCCCGAACCCAACAAATTTTGGTGCACCAGTTCGGCAAAAACGGGATACACACACACAGCAGCCACCTGATCGGTATTTTTTTTATCAGATTTAAAGGCAAGGGCTTGCTTACACAAGTTCGTTACCCTTTCGTCGGTGTCATCTCCACTCAGGGTGGTCAGATCGATTAAAGATAAAATCTTTCGATAGGCTTCCTGACGATCTGAATTATTATTCATCGATAATAAACCATCCAATCTGGTTCTGATGGTGGTTGAATCCTGGGTATATGATTTGAATTGATACATGATCATTTTTTTACAAAAATAATAACATTGGGCATACCGCAACCCATTAGGCAAATTACCCCCAATACAATTTAACTCTCCGATATCGTAATACCCTACGTATTTGGAGATAAAAAAGTGTATCAATCAAGTATGAACTTTGAGCCCAATGTCTTGCTCTTGAAAATATCCTATCCTATCTTTCTCATTCATTGCGTTTTAAAAATAATATTTTGTAGTGAAACCTGTTTTGGCACGCAGATTGCCAATAGGGGGACAAACACCGGAATGATAATGATGTTAGATATACAAAAAAGTCAGAAAAAAAGCAAAGTGCAGTACCAAAAGTACTACAAATGCGATCGGTGTGGCTATATCAGTATTGTTAAGAATTCAAATTGTCCCGTCTGCAAAAAAGATGGGGTTACAATAAAAATGAAATAATTTGACCTGCTATGAAAGTAAATCAATACTATTCTATCCAACAGATTGAAACCAATGGTTTGATTGAAAAAAATGTGAAAGATGTGAGCGCTACCATCTTCACCAAAGACAGTAAAGTGTATTTTTTCGAGCCCATGGGCAAGAAACAGTACCGCCTTTACTCCGTTATTAATGAGCGATCCTTTTTCCTTTAAAGATCGGATTTTATCCGAAAAAAGCCTGCCAAAAAAACCTTGCGACGTACCTGTTGCGAGGTTTTTTTATTGGTGGTCACAAAAAAAAGCTGACGTTTTTGCCAGCCTTTTTTTGTTCAACTTTTCTGTTAATCCACCACAAACTTTTGATAACGAATGTCTTTGCCTGCATTAATTTTTAATAAATAGATTCCGGCAGGAAGTTCATTTAGTTGGATTATTGATCTGTTTGTGCCAATCGAACCATTTGTAGTGGCCAGTGACCTTACTATTACACCTTGTATGGAGAGAATTTCCATGTTAATCTCCATAGGAATACTCAAGGCAAAATCTATATATAAGTGACCATGAGCAGGAACCGGATAAACACGCAAGTTGGAAATTCCCGAAATTTCGTCAATATAGTCAGAACATCCATCATTGCCGGTGGTATCAGTTACCGAAAAATAATCCGGGCTCTCTGCCACCAAAGTTTGAAAAGCAAGGTCTTTCACCAGAATTTTATATTTACAACCGATTTCGGTGGAAGTGGGTATGGACCAAAGATAGGCACCATCGCTTTCCACCGTATCCAGTGTGGCGAGGTAGTTATCTTCACGATAAAGCTCAATAATTACCTTATCCGAAATATTGTCCTCCCAACGAATGAAATAATCCAATCCATACATCCATTTTTCACCACCAACGGGGGTAAGCACTTCAATATAACCGCCTTCGGTACCAAAATATCCGGTTTCCGACCACGGGCTTTCAAGTATCTGGTCTTCAGCCTCCGAAAAGGTTTTTACCCGCCAGAAATATTGAGTTTGGGGTTCGCCCATAAAATTGTAAAACGTAGGGCTGTAATTTGTTTCTTCGATAACGATATCACTAAAATTTTCATCGGTGGCCACCTGAAGGGTGAAATATTTAAAGAAACCGTTGGGTGCCCATTCCAGCTTAATCTCTTCGTTTTCGTTCAGGCGTGCACCGTTCATAGGGGTTTCTAGCCAGGGCTGGTATGCTGTTACTGCAAGGTCAGGATATCCAAACACGAATTCAAACTTGTCGGAATCGGAGATGACAAAATCGGCGATCAATTGTCCTGTTACGAAATTATAGGTAGTGGGCAACGGCTCAAACTGTCCTTGCGTATCGAATTGACGGGAATACACCGTGATTTGCTCGGGCTGATTTATTCCCAGAATATCCACATCAAAATAAGCTGTACCTTCAAGGGACATCCAATCGGGATACATGGACAGACGCTGTGGCAACAACATGGGGTCTTTCCCTGCAAAGGTTGGTTTAATCGGTGCTTTGCTGTAAGTGGCCACTGTAAACTCATTATAACCGATTCCTCCCAACACATTCACTTTCACTTTAACACCTGTATCCAGGGTGTCGCCCTGAAGAAAAGCATAGGTGTTTCCCTGTGCCAGATCAATTTCCGTTTGTTCGGCAATCAGTCCGTCGCCCATGGGAAATTTAAAGGCCCGGTAGCTTTCCACATCCGGATTGTCGAAATATACTTCGTAGGCAATGTTGCCTTCAGGATCGACTTCTGTACAGGTAGGTATCTGTGCTCCGTTGGCACCACCCCATCCTATGAGGGTATTTCCGTTGGGCAGCCGGAATGAATTGCCACGATGCCAGCCTTTTATCTGAGTTGGATAGGCGTATGTCCATACCAATTCTGCTGTTTTGTTCACCTCATCCAAAATAAATTCATTGGTTTTGGAATTGGCATCGGCTCCGCCTCTTGGCGAATTATCGTAAACCAAAACATGTCCGTTGGCCAAGCGATAAAACATATGTCCGGCCACCATGCCAACACCATCCGTGCTATCGACCCCAATAAATGAAAACTCATTTTCGTCACCACCCAAATGCCACATAATTTCACCGGTTTGGCGACTGAGTTTTTTGGTCCATGTAGGTGTGCCGAAGAGGATATTGCCATCAACATCCAAATTGATATTGTTCAAATGAAATTCAGACACTGTTTGTAGGTTGGCCCTGGCGCCCCAATTAAAAGTTTCAGGATTGTAATGATCCCAAGAGCGCCATTGAAAGATCACCTCACCCTCGGCATCCAGCTCCTGAATAATACCTCCCGACACCATGGCATCAGGATAACCGCCATCCACCAATTCACTCAAATCCATTTGGGTTAAGTAATAGCCGAACATCAGGATGTGACCATTGGGAAGCATTTGAAAATCATGCGCTTCGGCCACATATCCGTTTTTCAAGGCCACGCTGTCCATGAGATTCATTTCCTGATCCATTACCATGTGAATACAATTACCACCCCCGGTATAATTATGGTGTGAAGTAAACTGCGCATAGGTTAATTGTCCATTGGGCTGCATTTTCAAATCGTAGGCATAATCGCCGGTTAGTTCGCGGTATTTATACACTTCACCGGCGGTATCCAATATAAATACATAATAACCAACACCTTCCACGTCGGTGGAAACCGTTAAAAAAGTAAAACCATTGTCTGCGTTGCCGTTGTTGACGATGGAGTACTCAGGGAAATTATCCGGAAGCTGGGCACTCATGTTGATTACCAGTCCGAAAAACAAAAGAAACAGCAGAATAGGATTAATAACTTTTTTCATGAAATAGGATTTTTAATGTATTCATTCCATCATTTGTGATCGGAATTAAAACAAATGTAACAACAAAGGTTAAATAACAACATAAAATAATGACAAATCAATGAGTGAAACGGATGCATGAACTCAAAGATTAACCTTAATTCTATGCCTAAACAAAAAAAGACCGTCATATTGACGATCTTTTCTTTGTAGCGGGGACCAGATTCGAACTGATGACCTTTGGGTTATGAGCCCAACGAGCTACCACTGCTCCACCCCGCAATATAGTTGATGTTTGCGGGTGCAAAGATATATTTTGTTTCTTTGCCGTGCAAACTTTTCTTTAAATATATTTATGGAGCATAAAGCCGGATTCGTCAACATCATTGGTTTCCCGAACGTTGGCAAGTCAACATTAATGAATGCACTGGTGGGCGAAAAAATTTCGATCATCACTTCCAAGGCCCAAACCACCCGTCACCGCATTTTGGGGATCGTCAACGGGGAAAATTTTCAGATTGTGTATAGCGATACTCCCGGCATTGTGCGCGATCCGGCCTACAAAATGCACGAATACATGAACCAATACATCCAAACGGCCCTCAAAGATGCGGATGTTATTCTTCTCATGACCGAACCCAACATGCCTTTTGAGCAAGTGGATGTAATTGAAAAACTGAAAGTTATGACTGTTCCCATCGTCGTGGTGGTGAATAAAATCGACTTGTCGGACCAACCCACAGTGGTGGCTCAAATGGAAGGGTGGCACGAGGTGTTGCCCCAGGCGGAAATCGTTCCCATCTCAGCATTAAACAATTTCAATCTGGAAAAATTATTGGATGTAATTCAGGAAAAATTGCCGGTTCATGCACCTTATTATGATAAGGATGAATTAACCGATCGGTCGGAAAGGTTCTTCGTCTCAGAAATAATTCGTGAAAAAATACTCCTGAATTACCAAAAAGAGATACCCTATTCCACCGAAATCAGCATCGACGAATACAAAGAAGAAGAACGTCTTGTGCGAATTTCGGCCACCATTTTCGTTAATCGTGATACCCAGAAAGCCATTATCATTGGCCATCAGGGGCAAGCCATCAAGAAAACGGGTACCATGGCGCGCCTCGACATCGAGGAGTTCGTGGGCAAAAAAGTGTTTCTCGAACTGTCGGTAAAAGTAAACAAAGATTGGCGCGATGATGATAATGCCCTGGCACGCTTCGGCTACGACCACTAATTTCGTACTTTTGCATTTTATTTCAAATTGCATCTAACCACACACCATCATGAGTAATATTCTGGCGATAGTAGGCAGGCCCAACGTGGGGAAATCGACCCTTTTCAATCGGTTAATTCAAAGCAGGGAGGCCATCGTTGAGTCGGAAAGTGGCGTTACCCGCGATCGCATCTATGGAAAAAGCGATTGGAATGGTTATGAATTTTCGGTGATCGACACCGGTGGCTACGTGCACGGCTCCGACGATACCTTTGAGGAAGAAATCAGGAAACAGGTGATTTTTGCCATCGAAGAAGCCGAAGTGATTGCCTTTATGGTGGACGGACGCGAAGGACTCAACCCTTTGGACGAGGATGTGGCTAACCTGCTACGTAAATCAAAAAAAGAGGTACTGCTGGTAGCCAACAAAACCGACGAACCCGGCCAGTACAACAATGCCGGCGAATTTTACGCTCTGGGTCTGGGAGAAGTTTATACCATATCCGCACAAAATGGCACCGGTACCGGCGACTTGCTGGATGCGGCCGTAAAAATGTTTAAAAACCTACCTGACGATCAGGAGGAAACCGACCTGCCACGCATCGCATTCGTAGGCCGACCAAATGTGGGTAAATCATCCATTATCAACACCTTACTTGGCGATAACCGCAACATTGTAACCCCCATTGCCGGCACTACCCGCGACTCCATCTACACCCGTTACAAGGCTTTTGGCCACGACCTGATGCTGGTGGACACCGCCGGATTGAGAAAAAAAGGCAAGGTTTTCGAAAATATCGAATTCTATTCCACCCTTCGTTCCATCAAAGCCATCGAAAACTCTGACGTGTGCGTAGTGATGATTGATGCCGAAAACGGTATCGAAAAACAAGACATCAACATCTTCCACCTGGCCGAAAAAAACAAAAAAGGAATTGTGCTGGTGGTCAACAAATGGGATTTGGTTGAAAAAGAAACCAATACCCACAAAACCTTTGAACAGGAAATCAGAAGCAAAATTGCACCCTTTTCAGATGTGCCCATCGTTTTTACTTCGGTAACCCAAAAACAGCGCATATTTAAGGTGCTCGAACTGGCCAAAGAAGTGTACGACCGCCGTGACCAGAAAATTCCCACTTCCAAACTCAACGAACTGCTGCTGCCCATCATCGAAAACACACCTCCGCCCATGGGAAGCCGCGGACGCTATATCAAGATAAAATACATCATGCAACTGAAAACATCCACGCCTCAGTTTGTGTTTTTCTGCAACCTGCCCGAAGATGTAAAGGACAGTTATCGCCGTTTTTTGGAAAACCAACTGCGCCTGCACTACAATTTTACGGGCGTTCCCATCCAACTATACTTCCGTAAAAAATAACCGACATGGACACCGTACGTCTCGACAAATGGCTTTGGGCAGTGCGAATTTTTAAAACCCGTTCGCTGGCAAGCGATGCCTGCCGTGGCGGAAAAATTAAAATTAACGGTGAAAATGCCAAACCTTCACGGGAAATAAAGGCAGGTGAAATAATAGAGGTGCAACTTACCGGCATCAAAAAAACACTGGAGGTGATCCAACCCGCCAAAAACAGGGTGGCCGCCAAGCTGGTGAACGAATTGGTAAAAGACCTCACCCCTCCCGAAGAATATGAACGGCTGGAATTTATGCGCCAGATGAAAACCGAACAACGCGACCGCGGCACCGGACGGCCAACCAAAAAAGACCGCAGAGACATCAGCCGCATCAAATCAGGAGATGATTATTAACGAATAAACCGAATCTGAAAATTTAAATATCCTTTAAAATGAACTTAAAAAACTTCTTTTTGTTGATTTGGACCATCGGCCTTCTCACCTTTGCAGGCTGTCAAAGTCAGAAAACCCCTCCCGCCAAACTAAGTTTTGCATTTTATAACCTCGAAAACCTGTTCGACACCATCAACGATCCCAACACTAACGATGAGAGCTTTTTGCCCGATGCCGAAAACCCCTGGAACTCCCAACGCTATCAACACAAACTCGACCAAATGAGCAAGGCAATGGCCGACATCGACCCATCGGGATACCCGAGCCTGTTTGGTCTGTGCGAAGTGGAAAACAAAACCGTGGTGCAAGACCTGATTGATCAACCTGCATTAAAAAATGCACACTATCAAATCATTCACAAAGACAGTCCCGACGAGCGCGGCATCGATGTGGCGCTTTTATATCAGGCATCCGATTTTAAACCCCTTTACAAACGTTTTGTTCGGGTTACCATTCCCAAAAATCCAGACGACAAAACCCGCGACATCCTCTATGCAAAAGGACTTACCGCTCACAACGACACCTTGCATGTATTTGTTAACCATTGGGTTAGTCGCTGGGGAGGACAGGAAGCCACCGCACCCTCACGTAACTACATTGCCGGTTTGATTAAATCCATCACCGACTCCATCATGCAGGTTAATCCAAATGCCAACATCCTGATTGCCGGCGACCTGAACGACAATCCTACCGATGCTTCGGTAATGGAATACCTCCAAGCCAAAGAAGTAACAGCTTCTCCTGAAAAAAGTGCCTTGTTCAACCTTTCGTTGACCTTGTATAAAGAAGGTGCCGGATCGCTGTACTACAAATCATGGGATATGTTCGATCAAATCATTGTTTCGTCGGCCATGCTCACCGGAGACGGAGGCATCAAAGTGTCGTCCGAAAAGCAAACGGTGATCAAACACGACTACCTGCTTTACAAACCAAAAAACGGCGAACCACGTCCCAACAGAACTGCATCGGGCAAGAAATATTTTGGTGGTTTCAGCGATCACTTGCCGGTGTTTATCCAAATGCAAGCGGAATAATTGGGTTGGAGGGCTATTTCTTCCTAAAATCCATTTCCTTGATAAAGGAACCATCTTCGCGCCAAAAACGCCAGATGCTGTCCTTTACATTGTTGGTAAAAAAACCTTCGTAATACTTGTTGCCATTGGGATGATAGGTGTTGGAAATGCCATTGCGGATACCTTCGGTAAATTCACCCTCACTCCAAAGTATGCCATCTTTGCGATAGGATTTCCAAAGACCGTCGGTTTTTCCGTTTTTCAGAGGTCCTTCCTTGAGCAAAGTACCATCTTCGTAGTATTCCCGCTGATAATAAGGTACTTTTTCGCCGTCCCTAACTTCATACAATTGATCTACTTTCACCATTCCTTCCGGAAAAGATTCAATCACCTGAATTCCCTCTTTGGGTTCGGCAACCTGATTACAAGCCGAAGCCAACAGGAAAATGAAAAGAAGTCCTAAAATTTGCTTTTTCATGCCAATATTCCACTTTATCTATTGAATGTTAAACGCAGGCCTCTCACACTTTCATCAACAACCCCCTGATGATAAGCACGTTGTCCGTTCACGTAGGTAGAAACAACCTTCGATTTGAGTTGTTCCCCTTCCAGTGGCGACCAGCCACATTTGTAAAGTATGTTGTTCTTTTCCACCGTCCAGGGGGCGTTCAAATCAACCAAAACCAGGTCGGCAGCGTATCCAGGACGAATGTAACCGCGATTTTCCACACGGAACAACTCCGCAGGATGATGACACATCATTTCCACCACCTTTTCGATGGGGAACACCTTTTGGTTCGCCAACTCAAGCATGGCCACCAACGAATGTTGCACCATGGGACCTCCGGAAGGTGCTTTAAAATACGGGCGTTGCTTTTCGTCAAGGGTATGCGGGGCATGGTCGGTGGCAATCACATCAATTTTGTTGTCGCTTACCGCCTGGCGCAATGCTGCCTGATCGTCCCGAGTTTTTATGGCCGGATTCCATTTGATAAAATTACCCTTGCGATCGTAATCCTCGTCAGAAAACCAAAGGTGATGCACACAAACCTCGGCGGTAATTTTTTTCTCCTTCAAAGGAAGGGTATTGTCGAACAAGGCCATTTCGCGGGCAGTTGTCAGGTGCAACACATGCAGCCGCGTACCATTTTCTTTGGCCAGCCTTACCGCTTTCGCGGAAGACAAATAACATGCTTCGGCTGATCTGATTTCGGGGTGAATACGTGTGGGCGCGTCTTCATCATATTTTTTACTGTAGGCTGCCTGATTGCTCAGAATAGTGGCCTCATCCTCGCAATGCACGGCAACCAATGTAGGCGCGTGTTTGAAAATTCCTTGCAGCGTTTCTTCATTATCCACCAGCATATTACCCGTGGACGACCCCATAAACACCTTAATGCCACATACCTTGGCTGGATCTGTTTTGATAACTTCCTCCAGGTTGTCGTTGGAAGCACCCATATAAAAGCTGTAATTGGCCAACGAAACCTCCGCCGCATGTTGGTATTTTTCCTCCAAAAGCTCCTGCGTCAGGCAGTTGGGGATGGTATTGGGCATGTCCATAAAACTGGTTACACCTCCGGCAACGGCAGCGCGGCTTTCGGAAGCAATGTCGCCTTTGTAGGTAAGACCCGGATCGCGAAAATGCACCTGATCGTCGATTATTCCCGGCAACAAAACAAGTCCATGGGCATCTACTACCTCGCAACCATCCAGATCGAAGCGATTCGTGTATTGACCTTCATTTACGGAAGTTATCAGCCCGTTTTCGATGGCCACCCACCCCACAAAGGAAGTGCCTTCGTTCACGATGGAGGCTCCATGAATAATGGTTTTTGTTGTCGGTTTCATAACTAGATGGTTTTTACCGGTTTGATGCGTCCCAAGATGCTTCTTAACCGCAGATCGATGACACCAAAAATGGCCTCTCTGAAGATGCTTTTATTCATTTTTGAGGTTCCTTCGGTACGGTCGGTGAAGATAATGGGCACCTCCACCACATTGAAACCAAGTTTCACGGCAGTGTATTTCATCTCTATCTGAAAAGCGTAACCCACAAACTTAATGCGATCGAGATCGATGTTCTCAAGCAATCTCCGACTCCAACACATAAAACCGGCGGTGGTATCCATGATTTTTAAACCTGTAACGGCACGCACGTAGGTAGAGGCATAGTACGACATGAGTACACGACCCATGGGCCAGTTTACCACATTTACACCTGTGATATATCTCGAACCGACAGCTGCATCGTTTTGTGGCAGCGAAACAGCTTGGTATAGCCGTGATAAATCATCAGGATTATGTGAAAAATCGGCATCCATTTCGAACAAATAATCGTATTCATGCTCAAGTCCCCACTTGAAACCTGCGATATAGGCTGTACCCAACCCAAGTTTTCCTTTACGCTCTAGGATGAACAACCGTCCATCAAACTCTTTCATAAGTCCTTTGACGATGTCGGCAGTTCCATCGGGACTATTGTCCTCAATAATCAGCACATCAAAGGATTGCTCAAGGCTGAACACCTTACGAATAATACGCTCAATGTTTTCTTTTTCGTTGTAGGTTGGTATGATAACCAGGCTGTCGCTCTTCATGCAAACTAAATTTTCTGCGAAAATACGCTAAAGTTCAAAGATATAAATCCTAAAAAAATTGAAAAACGGTGAAATTAGTCATTTTATGGAGGCTTCAAGGTTTCAATTAAAGTAATGCCTTTTTAAAAACACCTCTTGGCGATCTTTACGTGTTCCCATTCTTCGCGGTCTTTGCGTGGGAAAATAAAATACTTCAGGAGGGGATTAGGTTTTTCCTATGTTCGTAAATTATTTTCCCCAAACAGGAACCAAACACTTACTACTTCGTTTTTCTATCAACGAGTCAAAATTAATTAGACTTCTCTCCATCACCAAGCTTTTTTCATCATGACAGGTAAGGCATGCCCCAACAGTTAAGATACGTTTTTGTTGTTGGACAGAAAAGGGAAACACATCCGAGCGAGTAGCAAGTATCTGATCCTTGCGGTCATCCAAAAAACCTATCCAGGCATCTTCGGGCAAACCATCGTACACATTGTTTTGATAATAGGAGCTAAAACGCCACCTTGCGCGATTACCTGTCGGTATCAGCTCAAGCGTTCCTTTGCCATAACCCAACGCAACGGGATCGTTATGACACGAAACACACGACCTTCCTTTGCTGGCCGTGGTATGCGGGGCAGCAGGTGCAAAAAGGCGTTTAAATATCAATGAGTCGTGTTTATCTTTGGTAAAACTGGCCAAATCAATGGTAAGCACCATGCCCGGAACCACCGGGATAATTTCTTCGGTGGAATCTGCTACACGTTTGCCCAATGCCGGCAAATGGGCGTTGTATTCACCCACATATTCTACCCAACTGCCTTGTTTTTCCATTCGACGAACCATGTCGTATCCGGGTTCATTTTCGTCATAGGCATTGTGGCAACCAATGCAGCTGGGTGCCCAGGCACTGTGACAAGCGCTGCAACTCAGGGCGTCGTGCGCCTGACCACGCGTACAAACTTCGTGGGGAGGTGAAAGCCAATATTTTTTTCCGGAGTTTTTGCCATACATCCACAGGCTGTCGTTTTTCCATTCGGTATTGATTAGGGCGCGGTTTCGTTTTTGGGTAGTCAGGAAAACACGGTTACCAACTTCCTTAAACCTTAGGGAGGCAATGAGTGCCGATTCCCGATCCAATTCGGCCAACTTTTTCACTTGAGCCGGTTTTTCCCGATGGCAATCGGCACAGGCAATGTCTGTTTGCAGCTCTTCGTGGGCATACAGGTTTCCATCACCCATCAACTCGTAAGAGTTGTGGCAATCAACACATTCCAGACCCAACTGATGATGGACATCTTCCGGTTGACGTCGGAACACACGGCTTCCTTCCACCAACCGGTGCAGGCTGTCGTGGGGCATTTCGGCGGCGGTCAACAAGGTTTCGTGCCACCCTTCATAGTTGGTGGATATCCGACCCGAACGACTATGGCATCCAAAACAATGGTCGTTGCTTATTTGGAGATCAATGGAGGGGTGGATTTGCAAATAATTGCTGTCCTTTACAGATGCCAGAAATGAATTCCCTCTTCCTTCGGGATAATTCAAATGACAAGCCAGACACCCTCCCCCACGGCTGCTCTCGGTTATCCTCCCGGTTTCGGTTTTCGGATTGCCTAAATGACAACGCACACACATGTTTCTAAGGTGTTCATCCGCAGGGGTTTGTTTAAGCTCATGTACCGAAGTCAATTCGTCGGGGGTTTCATTTTCATTAAAAACAAACCTGTCCACACTAATAACGCCACTCATGGTGGCCATCAGTCCTGAATGTATCCGTTGGGTAATTTCGGGATGACATTGGGTGGTACCGCAAGATTGCCGGGCATCGGACAGGTTTCCCGGAATCAGTCGCATGTTGAGGTGGGCACTTTCCTCGTTCGGACTGAAAGGGTTGCCGCCATGACACGAAAAACAACCCACCGCCATAGGCTGATGTGAAGCGGAAAAACCTTCCATAACACTGTGGCATTGCAAACAACTTTCGTTGCGACCCAACACTTTTTGAGGAGAACCAACGGCCGAATCAGGAAAGAAGCCAGGCCCGCGGAAATCAATGTGAGTCAAGGGGTTGTAAACCTGACCGGATGCCTGACTGTCCCAAGGAAGTATCCATTGCCATTGAGCACCGCGGAAAAAATAACCAATCACGGTAAGTACCAGATACAACAAGGTAACAACGAGCAGCGACCGTCTGGCCAGCCAGCCCTTGCGTGGTGTAATGGGAACCAAAAACAGAAGTCCCGGAATAACCAAAACAAATACCAAAGCATATCCGGGATGGGTGAGTAAATGCAAAATTTCCTGAAATCCAACAAAATACCAGGGTCCCTTCATCACCGGATTTAATCCGTCGTGGAGCGGTGCCGAAATCAGGTAGCTCAGTATCAACAAAATGAAGGTGGCAACCAAAAATTCTTTCAGTCGTGGCCAAACAGACTTCACATGTTCCATGACAATAAGCACCACAAACAGAGTAAAAGTGGCGATATGATGCACGTAGATAAGTTGCAGACTGTCATCATTTCCCGCAAAGGAATCTTTAAGAAAACTTCCTGCCCACGGCACCCTGTCCATCAGTTCAGCAAAAATACGCTGTGCTTGTTGGGCGTCGGCATCACCTTTCAGGATGAACCCTGTAATCATGGCCATAAAAATAATAAGCACTCCCAGGCTCAGTCGCAACCAAAGCGACAGGTTCAATTTTATCTTTTTTGAACGGGTAAAATGATCGTACAGATGAACTACCGTAAACAGCAGAAAAAACTGCGCACTCCAGTAATGCAGATTTCTGAAAAGTGCTGCCGCCGGATTGGTCAACACAAAAAAGCTGATGGAACCATAGGCATCGTTCACATCATAAGGAATGGCCACCTGAATTCCCGAAACCACACAAACCCACAGCATGATCAGGCTCAGCCTCCCAAAAGTAGTTCCTTTAAGCAACCGGTATATGGGTAGAATTTTCATGACAAAGTAACGGTGATGGTGGTTTTGGAAGCATCGATTTCAAAGGGCAATTGGGGCAGGGCTTTGAGTGCGGGACCATTCAGTACGTTGCCATTCAGGTCGAAAGAAGAACCATGACAGGGGCACAGGAGTCGATCGCCACTCAATTGGTTAATGCGACAACCCATGTGGGTACATTTGGAAGATATAACATGCAGATTTTCATCGCTTTGCACCACAATAAAATGCTCATGAAAAAATACGCCTCCCATGGCAGAAATGGGCAGGGTGACTTTTTTGGGGGAAGTATTACGAGCTTTATTCCCAACCATCTGATACCAAAGGCCAACAACAAAGGCACTTCCCAGTGCAGCCACTGATTTTAAAAACAACCGTCGGGGAACTTCGTGGGACATACGCCAAATAAATATTGGGCTAAAATACCAAATTTAGGTAATGAACATGGGAGGTTTTACAAAGCAAGGCAGCAGATCGGGTAAAGGTATCAGGGTAGCCAAAGCAATTATCCCAACTGGCAGATTTTCATTAAACCCTCGGGGTCAACCACTTCAAAGGTTTTTCCGCTAATTTTTATCAGCCCGTCATCCTGAAAGTTTTTAAGGGTTCTGATAACACTTTCGGTGGACATGCCGGCCAATTCGGCCAGTTCTTTTCTGCTGAGTACCAGTTCGAACTTGTCGGTTTTAAAAATATTTCCGGCCAAACACAAAATAATATCGGCCAGCTTTCCATAGGCTTGTCGGTTACTTAAACAGAAAAAACGACCATTCTTTTGAATACTCACCTCACACAAAATATCGATAACTGCCGATGCAAACTTTCCGTTTTCCTGAATCAGCTGACGAATGATATTGATATCGATAAGTTTGGCCGTAGTATCCACATAGGCAGAGGCTGTGTACTGAAAAATATTTTGGTTTGCGGGAAGCGAGGTAAGTCCGATAATGCTATTGGGTGCAGCAATTCGAAGTATCAGCGATTGGTCGCCCTCCTCATAATAAACTTTAACCAAGCCTTCCTGGATAAACAAAATATGGCTGGTGAAGGTTCCTTGTTTAACAATTACCTCCCCTTTTTTATACTCCACCATCACCTTATTTTTTTCTACAAGGGCAGATTGCTCCTCTGTAAGAAAATCAAAACAACTGCAACTAACGTTAACAACTGTACAACTGGTTTTTATACGATCAACAATATTATTCAATGGCACTCCTTTTTTTATATGACAAATATAGACATATTTAAACACAGTCATAACAATGCATGATGCAAATCATGTTTTTTAAGGGTCAACGTCATATGATTTTTCTCAGTAAAGCGAGGGTATCATCGTACTTTTGTAACAGGAAATTGAAAAAGCAGAAACCATGAAAAATTTGATTACGATTGTTGTTTTCCTTTATTTGTGTCAAGGGGCATTCACCTTGCCGGCACAAACAGGCGACAGCACCCATTCATTCCCCATGAATGAGTATGTCTATAAATCAGGAGCGATAAAAAAGCCGTCGGTAGACCACTCCAAATTTGAGATATTAAAACAACCATACAGCAGCGCCCACGATGTAACAGCAGCCTGCCTTTCGTGCCATACCGAACGCGATAAGGAAGTGATGGCCACCTCGCACTGGATGTGGCAGCGTGAAGAAAAGCTGGAGGGAAAAGGGGTTGTTCCTTTAGGTAAAGGAAACATTATCAACAACTTTTGCATAGGGATAAAAGGCAGTGAAGGAACTTGTACCCGTTGTCATATTGGTTATGGATGGGCCGATACCACCTTCGATTTTACAAACTCGTTAAACATCGATTGTTTGGTTTGTCACGACAAAACAGGCACCTACAAAAAGAAATCGGGAGGAGCCGGATATCCCGACGAATCGGTAAACCTTAACTATGTATCACAACATGTAGGAATCCCCGGTCGTGAAAACTGCGGAGTTTGCCACTTTTGGGGTGGCGGCGGAAACAATGTAAAACATGGCGATTTGGATAAAGCCATGCTCGACTGTTCACGTGAAGTGGATGTACACATGACCAC
Source organism: Bacteroidales bacterium (assembly GCA_963676875.1). GTDB lineage: Bacteria > Bacteroidota > Bacteroidia > Bacteroidales > F082 > UBA6244. The sequence goes on along the minus strand of OY781436.1, from coordinate 2,729,835 downwards.
CGAAGGCGAAAACATGAGTTGTGTGGATTGTCACTTAACCGAAAAACACCAAATGGCCGGAAAAGTATATGCCCTCTCATCTGAAAATAAAAACAGAGCCACATGCGAGCAATGCCATACCGACAAACCTCACAAGAGTGATATACTCAACGATCACGGGTTCAGGGTGGCCTGCCAAACCTGCCACATCCCTGTTTACGCCAAAGCCAACGGAACCAAAATGATTTGGGATTGGTCAACTGCCGGAAAACTGGATGAACATGGCAATCCCATGCACGAAAATGATGCTGACGGAAATCATAACTACCTGTCCATCAAAGGTAACTTTGTTTATGACGATCATGTGATTCCAGAATACTTCTGGTTCAACGGAATAGCCAACCACCAACTGATTACCGACAAAATTGACACGGTTCCTGTTCAGATGAACACCTTATATGGTTCGTACAACGATAAAGGAGCGCATCAAAAATCAACCGCCCCCGCCAAAATTTGGCCGGTGAAAGTGCATCGCGGCAAGCAGATTTATGATACCATCAACATGACCCTGATTCAACCCAAACTTTGGGATAAAGAAAAAGGCAAAGGCGCTTACTGGAAAGATTTTGACTGGGATGCTGCCTGTCGTGCCGGAATGGAATACTGCGGATTGCCTTATAGTGGAGCTTATGGTTTTATCGAAACTGAAATGTATTGGCCACTCAATCACCAGGTTTCTCCCGCCAGCGAATCGCTCAAATGTGTAGATTGCCACTCCCGACCCAACGGACGGCTTGCTTCGCTCAACGATTTTTATCTGCCCGGTCGCGATTTCAACCCCATTGTTGAAACTGCCGGAGTTTCACTCATCCTAGTTTCTCTCATCGGTATTGCATTTCACGCCTTCTGTCGAATTATGTTTGGAGGGAAATGTAAGATTAACAACGAATAAAAAGATATTATTATGAAAAAAGTCTATTTATATAAAAAATTTGAGCGCTTTTGGCATTGGGGACAAACCCTGTTAATCTTCACCCTACTCATAACAGGTTTCGACATCCATGGCACCACCCACATCATGGGATATCAAAAAGCAGTTGAAATTCACAACATCGCTGCATGGGCGTTTCTGGTGCTGATTGTTTTTGCCATCTTTTGGCATGTTACCACTGACGAATGGAAACAATACATGCCAACCGCCAAAAACATGAAAGCACAACTGGATTATTATTTGGTGGGTATTTTCTCACATGCTCCACACCCGGTAAAGAAGCGCACTTTGAGCAAGTTGAACCCCTTGCAGCGCATTACTTATTTCGCCTTGAAAATCATCATCATACCGGCTATGGTGATTACGGGGCTCCTGTACATGTACTTCAACTACCCCATCATGGGATTTGAAATGGAAAGCCTTGAAACAGTGGCTATTATCCACACTTTTGGCGCCTATCTTTTGCTTGCATTCCTCATCATTCACCTCTATCTTATAACCACCGGACACACCCTTACCTCCAACCTTAAAGCCATGATTACCGGCTGGGAAGTGGTTGACGATGATGATGTAAAAGATATAGTGGAAGAGGCAGTGGAATTTACAGGACTAAAAATACGACCTGTTGAACGAACACGAAAAAGTCATGAGGAATTGGAAACCCTTGTACTTAATGCCCTTCAAGAAACAGAATCAAAAGTAAAAGACAAAAAACTAAAAGGTCAGAAAAAATAAAGGTTAATTTTTAAAACGATAAAAAATGAAAAAGTTAATATTTAATTTATTGGGAGTGTTGGGAATGTTCGCCGTAGCGGTATCGTGCCAACAAAAAGCCGGATATAATACGGTTGACGATATGGTGGCCGAAGCCCAACCCCAAACCAAAGCCATTTCGGTGGAGCAACTCAACGAAAAAATCGACAATGGTGACATGATTCTGCTAATTGACACCCGGGAGCCAAACGAATTTAACGCCGGATATATCCCCGGAGCCGTAAATATTCCCAGAGGAGTATTGGAGTTTAAAATCGATAACGAAGGTTTTTGGGATGAAGCCATGCTGTATATGCCCGAAAAAACCGAAGAAATTATTGTGTACTGCAAAAAAGGCAAAAGAAGTATTCTCGCAGCCAAGGCCCTTCAGGATTTGGGTTATACCAATGTTTACTTTCTGACAGACGGCTGGAAAAAGTGGGAAATGACTTACCCCCTGAAATACGAGAAAAACCTCGACCATTCGGCTCATGAATCAGCCGGAGAAGTAGGTGGTTGCTAAATAAACACACTGGTATTTATTAATAAAGAGGCTTTCTATAAATTGAAGCCTCTTTTTTTTACCCGAATTTGCTAATCCGCTCTAGCACTTCTGGCTCAAGTACTTCTATCTGTTTTCCTTTGGTTTCAATTATCTTATCCGCCTTAAACTCTTTCATGATGCGCATAACACTTTCGATGGACAACCCGGTAAGATCAGCCAAATCACTTCTGGTAATAGGTAAGTTAAAACTTTTAGATTTAAAAACCCTGTTGGATAAACACAACAAAAGGTCGGCTACCAATCCTGCGGACTGTTTTCTTGTTAAACAATAGAAACGACCATAAACCTGAGCGGCATTTTCGTTTTGAATATTGAAAATTCTAAATGCAAACTCAGGGTTTTGCATTAACAATTGTTTGAAAACATTCAAATCTATCAGGGTGGCTTCCGAATCAATATAGGTGGACACAGAATAAATAAAAGCATTGTTGCCTTCAAAAATGCTGGATAGCCCGATCAGATGATTTGAAGGAATAATTTTCAGGATTAAATCTTTGGACGATCCACCAATAAATACTTTGACCAACCCCTTATCCAAAAAGATGACATGCGACGCAAACGAGCCTTGCTTGGCTATCACCTCTCCCTTTTTATAACATATCCTGATCGCATGGTCATCAAGCATTTTTCTTTCCTCCGGAGTCAGCGCCTCAAAACATTCTGAGTGCTTATTCTCTACAACACAGCTATTTAACTTTTCAGACATGTTAATATGTACATATAAATATTTCTTCGCAAATGTAAATTTTTTTTCCAACACGTGGACGCGTCAGTTAATTTTATGTCAAATTACAGTTTTTGTCACAACCTATTACACCCCCTGTTTTTAAGGTTGTATTACCCAACACAGTAATTTTGGAATTCATAAATTAATCAGAAAAATTACATTATTAATTAAAAATTTCAAGTAATGAAAAAATTGTTAAATTATTTTTTGATCGCGATGATCGTACCAGCTTTATTTCTCACAAGTTGTAAAGACAAAAACGACGATCCGGTTGTAAACGGTACTTACACCGACTTACAAACTTACATGTCTGCAAACGGTATGGACTTACCTGATTTGTTAGCCTCATGGGTAATCGATCCTATACCAGTAGCCGATGGTGGCATTGTAGAAGCTGATGGTACTATACCTAGTTATGTCGTGTTCGATATCAGAAGCGAAGCCGACTTTGCCAAAGGTCATGTCAAAGGAGCTATCAATGTTGCTCTGGCCGATGTTGTAACCACAGCAAACGAACTAAATACTACTAATCCTATCCTGGTATTCTGCTATACCGGACAAACTGCCGGTCGTGCTGTAATGGCTTTGCGTCTTTCAGGATATACTGATGCAAAAGTAGCCAAATTTGGATTTTCAGCATGGACAGACATGAGTGAATTTGACAGCTGGTCTGGCAAAATTGGCAATATCGCTGATGGTAGTCCCAACTGGAATACAGATGCTTCCGCTACCCTGCCAACCGAATTGTACCCCACCTGGACCTCAACCTCAACCGATGGAGCTACTATCTTAGCCGAACGCGTACAAGCCATGTTGATGTTGACCACTCCGGAATGGAGTGTTTCGGGAACCGACGTATTGGCCGCACCTGCAGACTATTCCATTTATAACTATTGGGACGCTACAACTTATACCACAATTGGTCACTTTGTAGGCGCTTATCAGTATTCACCCATCTCTTTTTCCAATGTAAACGCATTGAATCCTGACAACAACAACCTGATTTACTGCTATACCGGACAAACTTCTTCCATCACCACCGCATGGTTCAACGTATTGGGTTACAATGTAAAAAGCATCAGCTTTGGTGTTAATGGTCTGAAATACGATGCATTGGTTGCTGCTGAAAAAGCACACTGGCATTTCCCTTACCACGCATACCCATTTGAAGGTACACTTGCAAAATAAATAACTTTATGGGGTTGGCAACGAACATTTTCGTTGCCAGCCTTCTTGTTTTCTACTTTGAACTCAAAATCTAAATAAAATGAAAAAAGCGCTTATATTCTCTAGCCTGTTTGCCATGCTCCTGATGTTTAACCAAAACATTTTTGCCCAAGGATGCGTTGAAACATCTTCTTCTGATGGTCCACAACTGGTTGGTTATATTCAACCTCAGTTTAACTATTACATGTTTGGCGACGATGCCAATGGCAATCCTATCAAACCCAGCACTTTCGAATTCCTTCGCGCCCGCGTTGGTATCGTAGGTTCTATTCCTTATGATGTAAGCTATTATGTAATGGCCGAATTAAGCCCCGTTTCAGGCGGACCTCAACTACTCGACGCTTTTGTAACTTATGCCCCTTTCGGTAAAGCAGCTAAATTCTCACTCGGACAGTTCAAATCACCTTTTTCGTTGGAGCTAAACACCCCTTGCTATGCCCTGAACACCATCAACCGTTCAACCGTAGTTAACAACCTGGCTTCTCCTTTCAGAGATATGGGACTGATGGTATTAGGTGCTTTTGGTAAAGACAGAGACATTATTTCCTACAAAGTAGCCGTATTAAATGGTACCGGAATAAATACCCTGGACGACAACGGAAACAAAGACATTGCCGGACGCGTGGTTTATTCACCCATCGAGATGTTTAAAATAGGTGTGAGTGGTCGTACCGGACTTATCGGTAAAAAACTGGATGCCGACGGAACTTCTAAAAGTGTAACCCGCTATGCAGCCGATCTTACCTTCGATTATAACAACCTGAAAGTTCAGGGCGAATACATCATGGGTACAACCGTAGGCGATGTTTCTACCGGTGGTGGATGTGGTGGAAAAGCAACAGCTGCTGCACTTCCAGAATACAAACAATCGGGTTTCTGGGTAGCAGCCATGTACATGACCCCCTGGAATTTACAACCAGTTGTGAAATATGAAACCTACGATCCGGACGGATCAACCTATAGTTTTATGGGCGTGGCACAAAATTATGGCCAAAACACCATCACAGCAGGAATCAACTATTTTATAAACGACTGGACCAGAGTACAAATAAATTATGTTTACAATTCCGAAGACAAAACCAACGGTACAGTAAACGAATACGACAACGATGCACTGATGATTCAGGTTCAGGCAAAATTCTAATTAATATACCAAATTAATAAACCGATGAAAAACTTTAAATATTTTATAGCTTCTGCTGCCATTTTTATGATGTATGTGGTGCCCACCATGGCACAAGGCGATATTATCACCGCAGCAGATTTCATGAAATTGATGAAAACCGATAAAAACCTTGTGGTAATTGATGCCAGCAAAGCAGATACCTACACAAAGGCTCATCTTAAAAATGCCGTCAACATTCCTTACAAAACGCTCAACAAGGAAGGTGATATCGAAGGCATGATCAACACACCTGAAGCCATGGCTGCAGTTTTTGGCGAAAATGGTGTAAGTGAAACCAATACCATCGTAGTATATGATGGCGGATCACAAAAATATTCTTCACGTGTTTACTGGATACTAAAATACTTGGGTGCTCCCAACGTAAAAATCCTGCACAAGGATATGGACGAATGGAGAAAATCCAGAGTTCCCATTACAAAAATGCCCACAAAAAAAAGCGCAGCCACCTTTACACCTAAAGTTAACAACCAAATTCTGGCTGACATGGCTTATGTAAAAAGTGGAAAAGCCCTGCTCATAGATGCACGTACAACAGAAGAATTTACCGGAACATCTGATAAAAGCGCAGGACACATTCCAGGAGCCATCAACATCAATTACAAAGAAGTGCTCACAGATTCAGAAGCTTTTAAGAATAAAGCAGAATTGCAGGCATTGATAGCCCAATACAATTTGAGCGATGGCAAACCCATTGTAATTTATTGTAATACCGGAGTTATCGCCTCTGTAATATATGTTGCCCTCACCAATGTGATGGACTGGAAAAACGTAAAGGTTTACGATGGTGCTTACAAAGAATGGGACGGAAAAGGAAATAAATTTGAAACCAAGTCCGGTGTTGCACCTGTAAGAAAAACCAAGGAATCATCTTCTGATGGAGGCTGCTAAATAGTTAGCCCGGTTTTTTTAACTAAACGAATTAAAAATTAAAAATTGGTACCCAATACTCCAAAAACCATGAATGCATCAACTTTTCAAAACCTGACCAAAACCGAACAGGTGATTATGGTCATCCAAAATGGAGAAGAATTGTTATCGCGCAATCATCAGGATTTTACTGTTCATTTGTATATGGTATCTGGGTTATTCGTCGAACTTTGGTATGAAACGAAAACAGCGAAGATTGTAAAAACCAGACTTTCATCCAAAGATAAAATTATTGAAGAATATCCCGTGATTTGGAGTGAAATAGCAGGACTACTGACACAAAAAAACGTTATTAACAATTAATTTTTCTCGTAATGCAAAAAAAAGCTGCACCTAGGTGCAGCTTTTTTTTTATCCCTTTTCGCTGATTTTATGCAGCAGGTCGTAGTTTAATATCTCTATCGTTTTTCCTTTGGCTTTTATTGTTCCAATGTCAGACAAATCTTTGATGGATCGGGTAACACTTTCGCGGGTGGCACATATCAAGGCAGCCAGATCGTTTCTGGAAAGCGGAATCTGAAATTTTCTGGCCCCTTTATTTACCTGATCAGAAAAAAACAAAATGGTATCAGCCAAACGACCATCCACCTGCTTTTGGTGAACATTGACAAACCGCTCAAAGTACGACAATTCATCGCGACACAGATACAAAATAAGCTCATCGGCAAACTGGGCATTTTTGGTAATCAACTCCTTAAACGAAGTGATATCAATATAACACACCATCGAATCCTCGATGGTAGATGCCGAATACTGATGAATTTTGTTGGACAAAACCGTCTGCATCCCAATATAACATCCGGGCTGAAGAATCTTCAGAATCTGATCCGTTCCTTTAACACCCTTTTTATGGATTTTTGCCAAGCCCGATTTGAGGTAAGCAATATGGGATGAAAGCGACCCCTCCTTGATAATACTTTCGCCGGCGGTCATGTTAACCTCAGCACAATTTCCTTGCAGAAATTCAACTTCACTAGGATTCAGTGTTTCCACTGCCTTCGACCTAATGGCACATATACTACAGTTTCCCATAACGCAAATTTACACAATAGTTTACAATATTACTTACATGCATATGTGATTTATGTTTGTTTTTTAGCGTGGCTTTCTGTCTTTTGTATGTGACCCTTGACCCTTTTAAACAAACCATTTTCGCTCTTGTAATGTATTCTTTATCACGCTATTAAGTGAGTATGGTAATATGTATATTAGTATATTTGTTATATAAAAATTAATAAAAAAAAACACCTTAAAACTTTAAAGATATGAAAGCAAGTTTAAAAATTTTCGTCAACTCGGCACTCATGTTTGGACTCATCGGGTTCGTTTCTTACCTCTTCATCATCATTGCCGGATTCTTTGGCTGCTGCGCAGGCCTGTCAACTTTTCTGTATCACAAAATTGTGATGCTAATTTTGGTGAGCGGTGCCCTTACTTTCGGTTTCTGCTTGTACAACAACTGCTACAAAAAGAGCCACTAAGATACCAAATTCAGGATAGATATCAAGGATTCTTGCCTGACATTTTTCTCACAACCAAACCTGATCGCATCCATTGTGGTCGGGTTTTGTTGTGAGTGTCGAATTTTTTAATGCCCTCCCGCTAATTTAGAATGGTTTAAAACTATCTTATCTGTTTGGTTTTAAAGTTTTTACAATGATGTTCATGAACAAAACAGCAATTTAGCCTCTTTCTAAATTACCCAGCTTAATATCTTATTATCAACATATTATAAGAATGTGATAAATGTCTCGCAATTTTGTGAGATATCTATCTATCTGATTGTATGATTACAAAGTCTCTTAGCCCTCATTTAGAGTAAATTGGCTTAATTAAAAATTTGCATATATTTTTGCTCATTATATATTGACCTTTCTATATATATAGCATCAGATTTATACTGTCAAAACACCTCTGATATAATGAAAACGAGAAGAGAGTTTATTAAAATTTCGGCCGCGGGAGCGGGTGCAGCCGCCATTGGATTAAGCGCCGTAAACGTTGCCGGACTTAAGATGGCCAACGCCGCCAGCCCCGCTTCTGCAGTAAGCGACGAGGAAATGACCTCATTTCCGACCTACTGCGAAGTTTGTTTTTGGAAATGCGCCGGATGGACATACGTGGATAAGAACAACAATATCCGAAAAATTATTGGCAACCCGGAAGACCCCCATTGCAATGGAAGACTCTGTCCGCGTGGAACAGGAGGCGTGGGCATGTACACCGACGAAGACCGGCTAAAAACGCCTCTGATCAGGGAAAATGTTGGAGGCAATGACGTGTTCAGAAAGGCCTCATGGGACGAAGCCCTCGACTTGGTAGCCTCTAAAATGAAAGAAGTAGCCGAAAAACATGGCCCCGAAGCCTTTGCTTTATTCAATCACGGAGCTCCCGGTGCACATTTTAAACATTTGATGCATGCCTACGGCAGTGAAAATGAAGGTGAACCAGCTTGGGCACAATGCCGTGGCCCTCGTGAAGTGGGATTTTCGGCCACTTTTGGTAGTTGGATAGGATCACCCGAGCCCACCGACATTCGCGACACTGATTGCTTAGTTCTTATCGGTTCACATCTGGGCGAAAACATGCACAATGGTCAGGTACAGGAACTTGCAGATATTATTGGTCGTAATGCCACCATTATCACCGTTGATCCCAGGCTGAGTACCGTAGCCAGCAAATCGAAATACTGGCTACCCATCAAGCCGGCCACCGACCTGGCCCTGCTGCTTTCGTGGATACATGTGCTCATATACGAAGATTTATACGACAAAGCCTATGTGGAAAAATATACGTTTGGCTTTGATCAACTAAAAGAGCATGTAAAAAACATGACTCCCGAGTGGGCATACGGTATCACCACCATTGAGCCTAGCATCATAAGGAAAACAGCTCGCGAAATGGCCAACGCTGCTCCCGCCGTTATTGTACATCCCGGACGGCACGTAGTTTGGTATGGCGATGACAGTCAGCGTGAACGGGGTATTGCCATTCTCAACGCATTGCTTGGATCATGGGGGAAAAGAGGAGGCTTCTACTTTAAAGAAAGCTTACCTATTCCCAAATATCCTCATCCCAAATATCCTCATGCACACTGGACATGGAAAGACAACCTGGACGGAAAATACCCTCTCTCCTCCATGGCCATTACCACCGAGTTACTGGCAGCATCCATCCCCGAATTTGAATACAAACACCAAATCAAGGCATGGATAGTGGCCGGAACCAACCTTCCATTGACCATACCTAATAAGGAGTTGTTTAAAACTGCTGCCGAATCGGTTGAATTTATTTGTGTGGTCGACACCATGCCCATGGACATTACCGGATATGCAGATGTGATATTGCCTGAATGTACTTATCTCGAAAGATACGACACCCTGCGTTCGGCACCCCACCGCCAACCCAATGTGGCCTTGCGCATGCCGGCGGTGGAACCCAAATACGAAACCAAACCATCCTGGTGGATTGCCAAACAATTGGGTGAACGTTTGGGGCTTGGTGACTACTTTGACTATGATGACTACGAAGAAGTGATTTCGTGGCAATTGGAAAAACTGGGCACTTCGCTGGAGGAAATGAAAAAAATTGGTGTGAAATTGTACGATCGTCAATCCGGACCCCTCTATCTTGCCGATGGAGAAGACTATCATTTTAACACCAATACAGGCAAAATTGAACTATACTCCACCGAGTTTGCCGATTTAGGATTTGATCCCATGCCCGTGTTTACAAAACATCCCGAACCCGAAGAAGGATTTTACCGCCTGATATACGGTCGTGCTCCCATGCATACTTTTTCACGTACATCTAACAACCACAACCTGTTTGATTTAATGAACGAAAACTCTGTTTGGGTGAATCCAAAAGTAGCAGAACTCTGGGATTTGAAAACCGGACAAATGGTTTGGTTGCAGAATCAGGATGGCGTAGTATCAACCTTCCCTATCAAGGTGCGTGTTACAGAACGTATTCGCTGGGATTCGGTTTATATGGTGCACGGATTTGGGCACGACAATAAAAAACTCACCCGCACCTTTGGTCGGGGAGCAAGCGATACACAAATGATTACAAACGTAATGGTTGACCCCATGATGGGAGGAACCGGAATGAGGGGAAATTTTGTCACCTTCATCAAAGAAAACCCAGGAAAGGAGGCTGAAGCATGAGATACGCCATGGCCATAGACACAAAAAAATGTGTCGGATGCAGCGACTGCGTTGTAGCATGTCAAACAGAAAACAATGTACCACACGGTTATTGCCGCGATTGGATTGTAGAAAATGTAAACGGAGCCTACCCCATCGTAGAGATTGAGCTTCGTTCAGAACGCTGTAACCACTGCGAAAACTCACCCTGTGTGAGATGTTGTCCTACAGGAGCAAGCCACATCGTGGAAGGCGGAATTGTGATGGTAACCCACAACGAATGTATTGGTTGTGGTGCTTGTATCCAATCGTGCCCTTACGATGCAAGATACTCACATCCTGACGGATACGTTGACAAATGTACTTTTTGCCAGCACCGCCTCGAAAAAGGACAAAACACAGCCTGCGTAGAAGTATGTCCAACCAAATGTTTACATTTTGGTGACATTGAAGACCCGTACAGCGATGTTTCGTTGGCATTAAAAAACAGAACATGGAAAGTGTTAGCTCCGGAAGCCGGTACCAAACCTCAATTATATTTCCTTACTTAATTCAAAAAGCGTACGAGCATGAGAGAAGAACTATTTATTAGCGGACGCGATATCCCAAACATTGACCCATTTTTAAATATTTGGCATTGGCAAATACCCATTTATCTTTTTCTTGGGGGCTTAGCAGCGGGGATCATGTTTTTTGCGGGGCTCTTTACCATTATGGGAAAAGAAAAAGAAATGGCCACCACCGTAAAATGGGCACCATTATTGGTTCCTGTTGCCTTGGTATTAGGTTTATTTGCTTTGTTTCTGGACTTAAAACACGAAATGTATTTTTGGCGCCTTTATACTACCATTCGCATGGAATCGCCCATGTCGTGGGGAGCGTGGACATTGATGCTTGTAACTCCACTATCGATGATTTGGGCAGCCACCTACCTAAGGGAAGCCATTCCTACCTGGCACTGGAAATTTAAATGGATTGATCAGTTGGTTGATTTCTTTGCTACCAAGAGAAGAGAAATGGCCTGGGGCATGATGTTTCTGGCAGTCATTTTAGGAGTATATACTGGGATTCTGCTATCCGCATTCAACGCTCGTCCGCTGTGGAACACCTCTATACTAGGCCCCTTGTTTTTGGTATCGGGACTATCTACAGGACTTGCCGCCACCATTTGGATGTCGAAGGATAAAAATGAACGTTCCATTTTGAGTAAAATAGACATTGTACTGATAGGCGTTGAATTGTTTTTGATCATCCATCTATTCATGGGATTTCTGGCTGCATCTGCCGTTCAAATTGAAGCAGCCGAACTATTTTTAGGGGGGCCATTTACCGTTACTTTCTGGGTATTTGTTGTAATCCTTGGATTGATTTTTCCCATCATTCTCGAAATTCTCGAGCTGAGAGGTTTTCATGTACCCCTATGGATTCCTGCCGTTCTCATCCTCATCGGAGGTCTGGTATTCAGGTTCGTGATGGTAGAAGCCGGACAGATAACGCGCTATCTTTATTAACAATTAATGTAATCAAGTGATGAATCAACAAATTAATCATTCAGAAAGACCTAACTACATCAACCCTTATTTTGGAGGTGTATTGCTGGGCTTGCTTTTGCTCCTCACCTTTTATATTACAGGTCGTGGGCTGGGAGCTAGTGGTGCAGTTAAAAGCGCGGTGGTAACTGCCGTCGAAAAGGTAGCTCCTACACATGCAGAAGACAATGCCTACATGGGCAAATTTGTTTCCGACGATCATTCTCCCATGTTCAATTGGTTGGTATTCGAATCGTTGGGAATATTTATTGGAGGGCTCCTTTCCGGCGTTCTTTTTGGTCGTGTAAAAAAACTACGCATTGAAAAATCGCCCAAAATCACCAACAAAACCCGTCTTATCGCGGCAGGTATCGGAGGCATCCTCTTCGGGATTGGAAGCCAGTTTGGACGCGGATGTTCCAGCGGTGCCGCGCTGAGCGGAACCGGATCGTTTGCCCTGGGAGGATTGATTGTCATGCTGTTGATGTTTGGCTCCGGCTATGCTGTAGCCTACTTCTTCAGAAAATTATGGATATAGATTTTAAAAACTGAAAAATTATGGGACCTTTAATACCATTAGAAATTATACCTGCAGGATGGGATTTTGTAATAGCACTCTTGTTGGGGATCGCCTTCGGGTTTATACTCGAAGCTTCAGGATTTTCTTCCTCTCGTAATATTACCGGAGTATTTTACGGATACAACTTTGTGGTGCTGCGGGTATTTTTTACAGCGGTCATTGTTTGCATGATTGGCCTTCAATACTTCGATTATTTCGGGTGGATTGATTTAAATCTAATTTATGTACTTCCCACCTACCTCAGCCCTATGATTGTGGGAGCAATTATTATGGGATTTGGCTTTTTGCTGGGCGGATTTTGCCCCGGCACAAGCTACACCGGCATTGCCATTGGCAAAATTGACGCCATTGTGTTTACCCTCGGGCTGTTTTTGGGTATTTTTCTATTCTCCGAATTTTTCCCGCTTTTTGAACAGTTTTATACACAAGGCAATATGGGACATATAACCATCGGGGAGTTCTTCGGAATTTCAAACACCATGGTGACATTCATTATGGTAGTTGTTGCCGTGGCTGCTTTTTACATAACTTGGCTTATTGAAAAACGGGTTAGAAAAACCATCACCGAATATAAATTTTAAAGAACTTGAACAGAAAAAACATCTTATTAAAAACAGGTGTTTTTTTTGACAATCAACATCTGACACACGACATAAAACAATACACAGATGAATAAAAACTATATCTTCCTAATGGGTTTGCTCATAATTTTAGCTGCCGGGTTACTGGTCTTACCCGTTAAAAACAACTCAAAAGAGCTCGACCCCGAAAGTTTGATGTGGGATATCGTACAACCCACCAGGTATATATCAACAGATGAAGTAGCCAAAATGATTATCGAACACGACCCGCTACTCATGTTGGTTGATGTACGTAATGAAGACGAATACCAATCGTTCTCCCTTAGCAACGCCATGAACATTCCGGTAGATAGCTTTGCCATTCCTTATGTAAAAAACGCCCTTACCGTTGAGGATGAAAACATCGTGTTTTATTCAAATGATGATTTAAAAGCAGATCAGGCCTGGGTAATAGGGAAACGGATGGGACTGAAAAATATTTATGTAATGAAAGGAGGCCTTAACTGTTGGATTCAAACTATCATTCAGCCTCAGGCACCCGACCAAAACGCTTCTGCTGCTGAATTTGACCTTTATGCATTCCGCAAAGGAGCTAGTATATTTTTTACAGGTAGTGAAATTCAAACCAACGATAACATTCAGGTGGATGTTAAAGTAACGAGAAAGAAAAAAGCCAAAGTCGCCGAAGGAGGTTGTTAAACAATAAAATTTTGAAACTATGCACGTGCACGAATTAAACCCCAAAAAAACACTTGTAGCCCTGGCACTATTTGCGGTGATCATCGTAATTGGTTTGGTAACACTTTCCAAACCAAGACTTTCGTATGTACTCACTCCCCAACAAACCATCGACCTGGTTACTTACGACGAGGGTTTTGTTTTCCCTTACGAACTGGAAGATATTCTGAACAAAACCATTGATACCGTTATAGTAGTTGACATACGCAACACATTTCAATTTGGCCGCGGGCATATTCCCGGTGCCGAAAACATCTCAGCAGTGGAACTCCTATCTAAGGAAAGCATCAAACGGTTGAAACAACTGCAAGATGCCAATCAGGCCATACTAATCTATGGCAACAACCTCACCGAAGCCAACGGTCCCTACATGGTACTGCGACAAATTGGTTTTAGCAACGTAAAAGTGTTGATGGGGGGCTACGATTATTACAAGGAGTGGCAAGATATGCTGGCAGATTCCTATGGCGACGACAGCTACTTTATGGGTGCGGCCGACTTTGACTATGCAGAAGTTGCTGAGAATACCAACATAAGTGCAGAAAACGACAACGATTCAAAACCGGCTGTAACCTTCCAACGAAAGAAAAAAGCAAAAGTGGCCGAAGGAGGTTGTTAACCCAATTCGCGAATTTTTTCCAACTTCTCACGATTGAGGATTTTAATAAATCCATTTTTATCCTCAATCACTTTATCTTCCTTAAAATCTTTTAATATCCGCACTACGCTCATGGAGCTCATGTTGGTGAATTCGGCGATATCGTTGCGCGAAAGGTAAACCCCGAAAGTATTGGACATAAACACATGATCGGCCAATACCAAAAAAGCTTTGGCAATACGCCCGTGGAGTTGCTTGTGACTATTTTGTAATTGGTAATCGAAAAGCTCACCCGTGAGTTGGTTAATCGACTTAATTACATCTGCTGAAAATCGCCCGTTTTCCATCAACATCTTTTCAAACAAACGAATATTGACACAACATACCTGACAGTCGGTAATGGCTGCTACCGAAAACTTCACGCTGCTTTCGCCAAAAATATCCGTTAGTCCAATCAGGTCGCCGGGCTTGTGAAAGTGAATGATAGAACTTTGCTCAGAGTGTTCGAATTCCTTGTACACTTTCATATATCCTTCCCTCAAAAACAACACACTCGAAACAAATGAGCCTTGTTTTCTAACAATTTCCCCTTTGTTGAATTTGATTTTTAATCTGGAATCGCTCACCAGCCGAAGTTCCTTATCGGTAAGATTCTCAAAACAACCGGCCTTATCCAGACAATCGGCACATTCCTGTTTATCAGTTTCTTTAGACATCAAGATGATTTTTTCAATTAATAACAAAAGTATTGAAATAATCCACTGTTGCTTAAAAACATGACAGAAATCACTTTTTTAAGTAACAACCGATACAATTGAGCCCATCTGCCGAAACCATCCGACCATACACCACACCAAATAATTGGGCATGCATCTCAGTTTAATAGCAGATGTGAAATACCGGGCTTTTGTTGTCATTCAGAGAGGCTTACAATAGCTTTGTGGCAGCAAATTTTGTAAAAATTAACTCAAATAATGAGTGCCCGATGAAATTAAAAAACTACCTCATCATGATCGTTACCCTCTTTTTAGCTTGGTTGTTGTTGAACAACAGCTTGAAGCTTGAGGTGATCATTTCAGGAGCAATAGTCAGTTTTATTTTACCCTGGTTGTTTTGCGGCAAGTGCGAAGTGTTTACCTACCTGCGCATCACACCCAAAGCCATGTGGTATTCGGTACTGTTTGTTTTCTCCTTTTTAGTGGAACTTGTAAAAGCCAATTTTGATATGGCTTACCGGGTTCTTTCGCCTTCGCTGCCCATCAACCCGGGAATTGTGGAGGTGAAAACCAAGTTAAAATCAAAGATTGGCCGTGTAATTCTGGCCGATTCCATTACCCTGACCCCGGGAACCTTCACCCTCGATTTGGATGGAGATTCGCTCTTTATTCATTGGGTGGATGTGAAATCGACCGATCTGGAAAAAAGCACCCAGCTAATCGTTAGTAAGTTCGAAAAATATCTGGAGGTAATGTATGGTTAACACACTGTTATATATAGCTGTATCAATTACTTTGTTAAGTTTATTGATCTCACTGGTTCGGTTTATTCTGGGACCTGAAAAAGTAAACAGAATTATCGCCTTCGATGTGATGTCGGTTTCGAGCATTGCCCTCATTGCTTTTCTATCAGCCCTCAATGGCAGGATAATCTATCTGGACATTGCCCTGATTTATGGCATACTGGGATTTATTGGGGTGTTGATTGTAGCCCGTTACATCGAAAAAGGACTTTAAAAAAAAGATTATGGATAATCAATGGATTGGAATTATTGGAGGCGTGCTGGCCATTGGAGGCTCGCTGTTCTTGCTGTTGGGTTCCATTGGGCTGATTCGCATGCCCGATGCCTACAACAGAATTCAGGCCGGAACCAAAGCCTCAACGCTTGGAACCATACTCTCGCTGGCCGGGTTGTTTTTTATTTACCCCGACTGGTTTGGTAAATTATTGATATTGATACTCTTTGTCATGATTACCAACCCTGTTTCGTCGCATGTGTTGGCTCGTGCAGCCTATTATACCAAGGTGCCTCTCACGAAAATCACCAAGGTGGATAAGCTGAAAGAAGCCCTTGAAATGGATGAGTCGCGCAAAGCTCACCTAAAAAAAGTACGTATCAATAAAGAGGAGGAATAACCATGTTTATTGCCATCGCCATCATACTTGGAATCGTCAGCATCACGGGTGCTGTGGTTGCCATTCACAACCAAAAACTGTCGGTTGCTGTTATCGCGTCCGGATTGGTTAGTTTAACCGCCTCGGTACTGTTTTTACTGCTGGCAGCTCCTGATGTGGCGCTCACCGAAGCCTCCATTGGCAGTGGGCTCACCACCATCATTTTCTTTTATGCACTGAATAAAATTCGTCAGAATCATGATTAAAAAACTTTTAATAGTGGGATTGCTGGCAGGCCTGGGATTGATATTTTTCAATTTATTTCAATCCTATCACCAGACGACCTCCCTCAACAAACTGGGAGCGTACTACGCCGAAAACGGACCAAGCGAAGTGGGTGCAGCCAACCTGGTATCTGCCATTGTGGTTACCTATCGTGGACTCGATACCCTGGGCGAAGTAACCATATTATTTCTAACCGCCGCCATTATCGGATTTGTATTGAAATTGAGCAAAGACGACAAAATCCCCGACAGGCCCGTTAGGCCGGCTAGTGAATTGCTCACCTCGTCGGCTCAGGTAATTGTGCCGGTGATTTTCCTGGTAGGTATTTACATTTTCATCAACGGACATCTTACGCCCGGGGGAGGATTTCAGGGAGGTGCAGTGATTGCTTCCGGCGTGCTGCTGATGCTTCTGGCCAATCCACATCTCGAAATCAATCACACATTGGTGGCTTTTATCGAAAGTATTTCAGGAATTGCCTTCGTGATTATTGGTGTTCTGGGTATTCTTTTGGCAGGCGGATTTTTGGATAACTCCATCCTTCCATTGGGTAAATTCGGCACTTTGCTGAGTGCAGGAGCCATCCCGCTGATATACATCTTTATCGGACTTAAGGTGGGTTCGGAGCTTTCAAACATCATCGGAACCATTTCGGTAAGTCAAAACGAAAAAAACAGCTGATCATGGAATATGTCATTCTCATAACCGGATTTCTCCTGATGCTTGTAGGGCTTTGGGGAATCCTTACTCAGAAAAATTTGATTAAGATAATCATTGGCTTCACCATCTTTAATACAGGAATCAACGTGGTGATGGTAAGCATCGGCTACCTGAAAGGAAAAACCGCACCTATTTTAGATGTCATTTCCGTAAAAGATGCCGCCAAAAGTATCGTGGATCCCGTGCCTCAGGCACTGGTACTCACCGCTATCGTTATTGGTTTGGGAGTTACCGCCCTTATGCTAGTGTACGCACTCAAACTCTATCAGGAAAAGAAATCACTCAATATCAACAATTTTAAAGATTTAAAATGGTAGGACCGATATACATAATTGCAGTAGGATTGGGTCTGGCTTTTCTGCTCGGACTCATGAAAAGTTCGATGAAAGGACTTGCCAGTCTGGTCATGTTGGGAGGTTTGGCTTTTATGACCTTTGTTTCAGGTCAGTGGTTGTACGAATTTATGGTGAACCACCGTGCCACCGAAATGATTATGACCGCCGGATTCACCCCACCCTATTCTATCAACCTTCAGATGGGTTACACTGAAGCAGTTCTTACCCTGATGATCAACGTGATTGGATTGCTGGGCGGTTTGTATCTGCTCGATTCACTCAAAAAGACCGGCATCAACAGCATGGCCGTATTGCTGGTATTCGTCATGAGTTTGAACGTGATTGTGATGACGCGGGATATCTTCAACCTGTTTGTTTTCCTGGAAATCAGCAGCATTGCTACCGCAGGACTGATTTTACTGGACCATGAAAAAAACGCCTTCCAGGCCGGCATGAAATACCTCATCGCCACAGGGATTGTTTCCGGGTTGTTTTTAATTGGTATCATCTTTGGCTATTATTTCGCCGGATCATTAAACATGGACGACTTGATTGGCGCCCGCATGATGGGCATCAAAGGTGGAGCCGCCGCCATTTTTATCATCTACGTTTCTATTATTCTTGAATTGAAACCTTTTCCGGCCAACGGATGGGGCATCGATGTATATACTGCGGCCAACCCCGGATTCAGCGCTTTGATTTCGGCGGGCACTGCCACAGCCGGTTTGTATGTGGCGTATAAACTTTTACCACTGGGCGGTGCAGGATGGTTGCCCTATTTTACCATCATTGGTGCCATCACCTTTATCGGTTCCAACCTGATGGGAACCCGTCAATCCAACCCCAACCGACTTCTTGGATATTCGTCTATCAGTCAGGTAGGCCTTTTATTGATGGTGCTGGGATTGAGCAATCAGTTGGGCGAAAACATGACCCTCATTGCTTTCAGCATCCTGATAAGCCACTATGCCGCCAAAGCCGGACTTTTCTGGCTGTCGGGCATTGTGAAGTCTGACAATCTGGAAGGCTGGTCCATACTCAGAAAACAACCTTTTATGTTGTTCCTGTTCGGCACCTTTATCTTTGCCCTGATTGGGTTCCCCCCATTCCCTTCATTCTTCGGAAAATGGCAACTCATCATGGCATTGGCCACACACCAAAGTTATGGCTGGATGCTTGCCATCCTTGTGGGTTCTTTTGTGGAAGCTATTTATTTGTTCAAATGGCTGGGTATGGCCATCAAGCTGGAGGTGCCTAAAAATGCCATCGTCGATTTCCAATGGAACAAATACTTGCCCATATTTTTAATGGGCGTGGTATTGTACTTTTTCGGACTGTACATTACCCCGATGGTTGAAGGAGGCATGTACATCAACATGTTGCCGTTGGCTTTCATTTTTGTTCTTTTCGCACTCGATTTTCTGCCTGTATATATCAAGAATACCATTTCCATTGCCGGAATCATCTGGTACATGGTGGATTTGTTTCCCCGATTGGAAAACGATTTGATGCGTCAGATTTTTGCCGGAATCTTTTTGGGAGGTGCTGTTTTGACCCTCATGGCAGGATACAATAAAAAAGGTACCCGCCCCGGATTTTATCCCATGGCCTTGATGATGTTTGCCGGTTTGGTTGGTTTAATTGAATCGAACAGCATGCTGGAATTTTTCTTTAGCTGGGAAATCATGACGGCCGGTTCGTATTTTTTGATCATTCGCGGAAAACGCTCCATGCCTCATGGATACAGCTATATGTTGTTTAGCATTGGGGGTGCCTATGCCATCCTGTTTGGATTTGCTTTGGCGTACGCTTCCGGTTTGGATAGTTCCATCATGGCTTTGGGAAACATTACCCAAATGGCTACGCTGGCTTATAGCCTGCTCGCCGTTGGTTTCATGACAAAAACTGCTTCTTTGGGACTGCACATCTGGTTGCCCGGCGCACACGGTGAAGCCGAGAGCGATGTGTCGCCCATGGTTTCGGCCATTTTGCTCAAAGCCGGTGTTTTCGGACTGATGTTGCTCTTCCTTTACATGGGAACAGGTACCGAAGGCGGCGACAAGTTGCTGTATGTATTGGGTTGGGTAGGTGCGCTCACCACACTGGCAGGTAACTTGGGTGCTGTTTTTCAGGAAGATGCCAAACGTCTGCTCGCATATTCGAGTATCGGGCAATTGGGATATATCCTGTTCGCCATCAGCATTATGACCCAACTGGGATGGCTTGCCGGATTTACCTACACCATCAACCACTTTATGTTTAAGGCCATCCTCTTCCTTGTAATTGGCGGTATCGTGGTAAAACTGGGCACACACAACATGTACGAAATGGGTGGTATGATTAAAAAAATGCCCTTTTCGTTTATTGCCGTGTTGATTTCAATCATCGTGATTGGTGGTATTCCTCCCCTCTCAGGATTTGCCGGCAAATGGTTGTTTTATCATGCCGTCATCCAAAAAGGATGGTATTTCCAGGGGGCGGTGATATTTTTTGCCGGAATAGTGGCCTTCCTATATCTGTTCAAACTGATTCACTCGGTTTTCCTCGGACAGCTTAAGGACAACCACCGCAACATGAAAGAGATAAGTGCCTGGATACTTATTCCATCATATATACTCATCGTAGGCATCATGATTTTCTCCGCTTTCCCGCAATATGTACTGCAACCCATTGGCAACATGCTTTCGATTTATTTTCCCGAAAGCCTGCATTGGGAAGGAACCAAAGCCTATACCGCACTTGGTTACTGGGATGGCACCACCATCATGATTGTGGTGATGACCGCCTTTGCCTTGCTGTTGGGATGGTTGGTATTGATGAGTAAAAAAATCAAGAAAATCGGACAGTTCAACATTGTATATGCTGCCGAACGTCCCTATCGTCCTGAAACCACCCATGTTTCATACAATATTTATGCAGGATACAAAAAGGCCCTCGGATTTTTGGTAACTCCGGTAGTGGAAGCATTTTGGGAAGGCATGAGCAACTTGCTCCTCGAGTTTGCCGGATGGTTGAGAAGAATATACAGTGGCAACATGCAGAACTATGCGCTGCACGTGGTATTGTTCATCGTTGTGTTTTATTTAATTGCATTGGGAGGATTTTAAATGGATTATAGCATCACAAAATTTCTGTGGACCCTGTTGGGTTTGTTTATCGTAACCAACTGGGGCATGTTGATGAGCTCCACCATGCGAAGGATTGGCGCTCGCGTTTCTGGTCGTATCGGTATTCCGTGGTACCAACCGTGGATTGATTTAACCAAACTGTATTCCTTAAAATCGCAGGTGAGTCATGGTGCCATGTTTTTCCTGGGACCCGTATTCAGACTCATGGGCGGAGTGGGTATCTTTTTGTTTCTGCCCATGGTTTACGGTTCTGAGCATTGGTCGAACTATTCCTTTTCGGGCGACCTCATTTTGATTCTGTATTTTCAGTTTTTTGGTATGCTGGGCATGGCTTTGGGTGCCGGCGAAGGCGGTCACCCCTATTCGGCCATTGGTATCAGCCGCGGATTGTCGCAGTTTACCACCATTGAGGTGCCCATGACTTTGGCTGTAATTTCCATCGCCATACAGTATCAAACGCTGTCCATTTCGGATATTGTGGCTGCACAACAGGGGGGATTCCTCCACTGGACCCTGTGGACCAATCCTTTGGCAACAGCCGCTGCCATGCTTTCATTACTTGGAGCATTCGGACATTCACCCTTCAACCTGGTAAAAGCCCCCAACGAAATACCCATCGGACCACCCACCGAATTTCATGGCGTATTTCTGGGTGTATTGCGCACCAACTCTGCCATATTGCACGTTGCCGAAGCTGCCCTGTTCATGAACCTGTTTTTTGGAGGTGCAGGCAGCTGGTTTGAACTGATTATCAAAACATTCCTTATATACTTCTGGTCGGTATTCGTAGGTACGGTATTCCCCCGATTCAGAATTGAACAAAGTGTTCGTTGGTTCTTAAAAGTCCCCACCATACTGGGAATTTTAGCCATTATCATCTTTTTATAATATGGAACAAGAAAAGAAACCCCAAGATACACCGGTTGTAAAAGCTAAAAACTTCATTGCTCCGGAAAACGAAAAACGGTCGGTAACCGCTCCTGATGGCAGCATCATCGAAATCGACCCCATCAAAGATTATTTCTGTCAGGATCGACCTGAGGAATACAAGGTGCGCTCGGGTGCCGTGGAGAAATTCCTGAACTGGGCACGTGCCGAAAGCCTTTGGGTACTTGGATTTGGCACGGGTTGCGGCAGCATTGAGATTCCGCCTTTGGTAACTCCCCGTTTCGATATGTACCGTTACGGTGTACAAATGCGCCCCACCCCACGCCAATCAAATGTATTCATCATCTCGGGTTACCTTTCGGTAAAAACCCTGAAACGCGCCATCCGCAGTTACGAGCAAATGCCCAGCCCCAAATACATCATCGCTTTGGGAAGTTGCACCATCAACGGAGGTATGTATTGGGATAGCTACAACACCATCAACCGACTGGATCACTACATGCCTGTGGATGTGTACATTGCAGGTTGTATGCCCCGTCCCGAAGCGCTTCTGGCAGGGTTTGGCAAACTGAAAGAACTGATCAAAGCCGGAAAAGCTGAAAAAGCCAACGAGTATATCCGCAACCTGGATTGGTACAAAGCCAATCAGAAAAAGATTATCAAAGACTGGAACATGCCCGATTATAACTGGTAATAACAAGAACTATGCAAGAACTTATTCAAGATATCGAATCAAGATTTCCCATTTCATCCACCGAAAAAAGGCGTGATAACCTGTATTTTGTAACCGTTGCAAAAGAGCAGGCCGTTTCGTTGGTCACCCATTTGCGCGACTACAAAGGATTTTCGGCGCTCACCCTACTCACGGCAGTGGATTGGATTGAAGATGGACATTTTCAGTTAACCTACCTGCTCAATAACCCGGTTGAGAAAACCGAAATAGGTGTCAGAACCATGCTCGATCGCGAACACGCCACCATGGAGAGTGCCCATCACTTGTGGGAAAGCATTCAAACCTACCAACGTGAGCTGAAAGAAATGTTTGGCATTGATTTTCCGGGAAGTCCCCGCGTTGATGAAGATTTTATTCTGGAAGGCTGGGACAACATTCCTCCTTACCGGAGAGATTTCGACACCAAGAAATACTCCGAAGAAACCTATTTCCCGCGTCCGGGACGTGAAACCAACGATCCGGCCACTTACATGAAATCGAAATTATATCCCAACGACTAATTCACCCAAGGATGGACATAAAAAAAATATTTCAACTCAACAACGACCGAAGTTCATATCCGGAAATAGGTGAAGATGGCAAACCCATCATCGACCTGTCGAGTCATAAATACTTAAAAATCTGGCAAGGACCGCAACATCCCGGAGTTACCGGAAACATGTCGCTGGAACTAACCGTGAATGGCGATGAGATAATGGAAGCAAAAACCCATGTGGGATACCTGCATCGCGGTTTTGAAAAACTGATGGAACGTCGGAAATTTATTCAATGCTTCCCCACTTGTATTCGTATGTGCGTGGCCGAGCCCGATCCCAATGAATATTTGCTGGCCAGCTGTGTGGAAGAATTATCGGGAATTGAAGTCCCCGAAATGGCGCAGTGGCTGCGCACCCTTGTGCTCGAAATGGCACGTTTGCAAGTGTTGCTGCGTGGTGTTCCCGGACAAGGTGGCACCTTCGCCCTCGGATTGGGATATCAATGGGGAAACTACATCCGCGACCTGATTCTCGATCGTTTCGAAGAACTTACCGGAGGTCGTGTATATCACATGTATATCCTTCCCGGTGGAGTACGCGGATTGTTGCCCGACGGTTTTAAAAAACGTATGGAAGAAAACCTCAAACTGGCCGACGAGTTTGTAAAAAGCATCGACGACCTGATGTACAGCAATTCGGTTTTCAAAAAAAGAGCCAAAGGATTGGCCGTAATTCCAAAAGAATGGGTCGACCGCTACGGCGTTTATGGTCCTGCTGCCCGTGCTGCCGGTGTGATGCGTGATGTGCGCAAAACCAACCCATACCTGAAATATGCTGAATTGGATTTTGAACCTTATACCACCACCGAAAGCGACGTATATGCCCGCAGCCGAACCCGTTGGTACGATTTGCAAACCACCATCGACCTCATTCGGCAGATCATGGCCAAAATGCCCGAAAAAGGTGAAATAAAAGCCCAAACGCCCAATGTACTCCACTGGAAAATTCCCAAAGGAGAAACCTATGTAAAATGCGAAAGCTCTCGTGGTGAATACGGTATGTACATGGTGACCGACGGAAGCGACATGCCCCGCCGCATCAACCTCAAAGGCCCCAGCTATACCCATGCCAATGTACTGTTGGAGAGATTGTTAATCAACGCCAATATTGCCGATACGGCAGGTATCATGGTATCGCTGGCCACCTGTCCCCCCGAAATTGAACGATAGTATATAATGATTGCCTAAGATAATACAACTGTAAGATGAGTCTTAAAGATATATTAACCCCGTTTACCGCCTGGAAAAGAGTGGCCAGAGAGCCGGTTACCATTCGCGACCCCTTCAACGACCGTCCGGGTGCCGACCGCTACCGCGGATTTCATAAAAATGACGTTAACACCTGTATCGGTTGTGGTACGTGCGAAGACATCTGCGAAAACGAAGCCATCGATTTGGTTCCGTTCAAGGACACCGTAAGTGGCGATAGCGGTTTGCGACCACGTATCGATTATGGCCGTTGCTGCTGGTGTGCATTGTGTGTGGACGTATGTACCACCAATTCGCTGACCCTTTCGAACGAATACACCTGGATAGCCACCGACCCGGAAGAATACAGATATACCCCCGGTGTGGACAAAAAAGATTGGGATGACAACGAAAAAGGCTGGAAAAAACCCGAAGGCAACTACGAGTTTTACAACCTGGAACGCGTGAGCATGCAACACCTGCATCCCGAAGAAAGAAGCGATTCGTTTATCGAAATGGTTAAAGGCTATTCCAAAGAACAAGCCCTTGCCGAAGCCGACCGCTGTGTGGAATGTGGTATTTGTACTGCCACCTGTCCGGCACACATGGGTATCCCCGAATACATCAAAGCCGTGCGCAACGACGATATGGAAGAAGGTATGCGTGTGCTTTACGAAACCAACCCCTTACCGGAAATTTGCGGACGTATTTGTACACATAAATGCGAAACCGTTTGCTCCATCGGACATAAGGGAGATCCGCTTTCCATCCGCTGGCTGAAACGCTACATCGCCGATCAGATTCCGGAAGATAAATACAAAGACATCCTGAATACCAACAATTTGGAGGTAAATGATAAAAAAGTCGCCATCATCGGATCAGGCCCTTCGGGCTTGTCGGCAGCACATTATCTGCGTTTGATGGGCTATCAGGTAACCATTTTTGAACAATATGCCCAGGCCGGTGGTATGATGCGTTACGGTATTCCGGAATATCGCCTGCCCTACGACCAAATCGACAAGGACATCAACTACATCCTATCGTTAGGCGTTGATATCAAATACAATACACGTGTGGGAAAGGACATTACCCTTGAACAACTGGGTAAAGATTTCGATGCTGTATTTGCCGGAACAGGTTTGCATTTGGGCAGAAGCACCGGCATTCCCGGATCGGACAACGAACATGTATATTTCTCCACCGATTTGTTAAGAAAAATTACCGCTGGCGAAAAAATTGAAGTCGCCGAATCCATCGTGGTAATTGGTGGTGGTAACGTGGCTATGGACATCACCCGTTCGCTGGCTCGCATGCAGAAACAGCAATACGGCAAGGTAAACATCATTGCCACCTCACTTGAAAATGAGGAAAATATGCCAGCCGACCGTGAAGAAGTGGTGGAAGCACGCGAAGAAGAAGCCACCATTCATCCCGGATGGGCACCACAATCCATTGAAATTGAGAAGGGTGTGCCAACAGGTCTGCATGTGGTGAAATGTAATTCACTGTTCGACGACACCGGAAGATTCAACCCACAATGCAACATGGACGTGAAGGAATTCTGGCCCGGAAAAATGATCGTTCAATCCATTGGTCAGGGGATGGACCTCACCTACGTGTCTGAAGAGTTTAAAGAAGGCCTGGTGTTTGGCCCACGTGGACGTGTTCAAACCGACGAACATTTCCAAACAGGAGTAAAATGGTTCTTTATGGGTGGCGACATCATCGAAGGACCCGATGTAATTCATGGCATTGCCAACGGGCATAAAGCTGCCATCGGCATCGACAGGTACATTCAGGAACTCAACGATTCACCAGGTAAAACTAAATAACAAAACTACTATGGCTGATATATCGACCCAATATTTGGGTTTAAAACTAAAAAGTCCGGTGATTGCAGGAAGCTCTCCCCTCACCGACAATATCCAATCAATCAAAAAGTTGGCCGAGGCAGGCGTGGGTGCCGTGGTGCTCAAATCACTGTTTGAAGAGCAAATCATGATGGATGTGGATGCCCTTCAGGTAAACAACATGCATGGCACCTACGAGGACATCGAAAATCTGGCCTCCTATTTTGAGAAACAAAAAAGTGTAAATCAATACCTCGATTTAATTCGGGAAGCCAAAAAAACCACCGACATCCCCATCATCGCCAGCATCAACTGTTTGAGTCCCGGCGAATGGATCGATTTTGCCAAGAAAGTGGAACAGGCCGGAGCCGATGCATTGGAACTGAATATTTTTCTGATGCCCGCGTCCATCGAGTTTTCGGGTATCGACTACGAGAAATCCTATTTCGACCTGGTGGATCAAATCACCAAAAAGGTGAATATTCCCATTGCCATCAAAGTAGGAAGCTATTTCTCGGGGATGGCCAATTTTCTTAACCGACTGAGTCAAACGGGCATCAGTGGCATGGTACTTTTCAATCGCTTTTATGATGCCGACATTGACGTAGATACCGAAAAGCTTACCAGT
The DNA here is from genome assembly GCA_963676875.1 of Bacteroidales bacterium. Taxonomy (GTDB): domain Bacteria; phylum Bacteroidota; class Bacteroidia; order Bacteroidales; family F082; genus UBA6244. Next base: position 2,702,904 of record OY781436.1, on the reverse strand, counting down.
CGTTCGTTCGACAGCCGACAGGCCGACAACAGCAATGTGTTAAGGTGGCTGGGTATTCTTTCACCCCACGTTTCATGCGATTTGGCCGCCTCCACAGGGGTGGTTGATGGCAACACCGTGATCAAAGATATGCTGGCAGGAGCGGTTGCCACCCAAGTGGTATCGGTGCTGCTAACCAAAGGTGTGGGCGAAGTAAAAAAAATGAACGCCCGGATAAGTGAATGGATGGACGAAAAAGGCTATCTTCACACTTCTGATTTCGTTGGCAAACTGAATCAGAAAAATGTAAATAAACCCATTCTTTTCGAAAGAACACAGTTCATGAAATATTTCTCCAATCTAGACTATGTATCACCTAAATAACTGAAAATTATGCTCGTATCGAAGATAGTTGAAAAAAAAGGAAAGCACGTCATCACGGTGAAAGAAAAATCATCGGTGTACGATACCGTAAAAAAACTTGACGAAACCAACAATGGTGCTGCTTTGGTTACCAACGACCAAAACCAGTTGGTGGGTATTATTTCTGAAAGAGATATCCTGTACAAATGCTACAAATCAGGAAAACCCATTGACGGAACCAACCTGGTGGCCGATTTGATGACTCCGGCAGATTTACTGATTGTAGGCAAAATGGAAGACACCGACGTGTATTTGATGCATGCCATGCTGGACAAACAAATCCGGCACATTCCCATTCTGGAGGGTGAAGAAATTGTGAGTATTGTCTCGATGGAAGATGTGCTGCGTGCCGTGCTGGAAAGTACGGAGTCGGAAGCCAAACTACTTCGCGAATACATCAAAAACCCGTTTGGGGTTCACGCTTATAAACAATAAAAAACTATCCGTTTTTTGAAACGTTGACCAAGCGTTGGTAATCCACAATTTTGATGCTTTTGCCATTGATTTCGATGATGCCATCCTTACGAAACTCCGAAAGCGTGCGGATGGTATTTTCGGTGGTCATGGAAATCATCTCACCAATTTCGCGACGGGTAATGGGCATTTTAAACTCTTGTTTCTGAAACACGCGATCGGCCAACAGAAGCAAAACGTAAGCCACCCGCCCACGAACTTGTTTTTGATTAAGTTCAAACTGGATGTTGATTACATCCTCCGAAATGATGCTGATTTTGTTGAGCAACCGCAACCCAAACCCCTGATTGGACTTGATCACACTTTTCATGGCAGAAAGCTTGATATCACACACATATGTTTCCTCCAAAGCTGCCACGGAATAATTAAACACATTGCCCGAAAAAACACTCAACAAATTAATAAATTCACCGGGGCGACTGATACCAAGAATATGGTCACGTCCAAATTTGTCGGTTCGGTAAATTTTCACCAACCCACGGCGCAAGTACATAAACGACTGTATCTTTTGCCCCTCTTTGCGAAGAACCTCACCTTTGTTAAACATATATTCGGTGCGCGACTCATTAATTAATTGATGTTCGGCATCGGTGAGCTTATCGAACAATAATTTTCGATAGACACAGGTGCTACAGGCCTCAATTTCAGTGGTTCGTTTCATATCTTTATGGTTGTTGGCGTTGATAAAAGAAATTAATCCTTCTCCTTACAAATCAAAAGTATGCAATTTTTCATGCAAAAATTCATTTTATCATGATTTTTTTCTGTTTGTGGAATGAGATGACAAAAAAAATCACCTTATTGACACAAAGCCGCCTGCGGTCAACCGTTGATTAACAGGTTTTGCTACTTTTGATTTTTATTTGACCAATGGAAGAAATCAAAAATAAAAAGAATAAAAAGTCGCCCGAAAAAGTGATGACCTTCTGGGATCATCTGGAAGAACTGCGTTGGCATATATTGAGATCGCTGGTGGCCATCATTGTGATAGCGGTAGTAGCTTTTGCCAATCGGAAGATTGTGTTCGACCTCATTATCCTGGGTCCCAGCACCTCCGATTTTATTACTAACCAGTTGCTTTGTGTTGCCGGAGATTGGTTAAAAATTGATGCCCTTTGCATCAAAAACATGAAGTTGCAAATTATCAACATCAGCATGTCGGGACAATTTTTAACCCACATGTATATTTCCATGGTGACCGGGTTTATTCTTGCTTTTCCGTACATATTATGGGAAGTATGGCGCTTTGTGAAACCTGCCATGAACGAGAACGAAAAAAAATATTCTACCGGAGGGGTGATCATTAGTTCGTTATTGTTTTTTATCGGGGTGTTGTTCAGCTACTTTTTGATCGTTCCCTTGACGGTCAATTTTTTAGGCACTTACCAAGTAAGCGAAACCGTGTTCAATCAGATATCCCTTTCATCGTACATCAGCACGGTAGTTTCGGTCACCTTTGCCGTGGGGGTTTCATTCGAGTTGCCCATTGTAGTGTATTTTCTGACCAAAATCGGGCTCATCACCCCAACCTTTCTCACCAAAAACAGAAAATACATGTACGTTATCCTACTCATCGTATCTGCCATTATCACACCTCCCGACATGTTCAGCCAGCTATTGGTGGTATTTCCGTTGATTGGATTGTATGAGTTCTCCATCGCTGTTTCCAAACGGGTGTACAAGAAAAGCTATGAGGAGATTGGATAGCGGGGAGGAAGACGGGAGACGGGAGACGGGAGTCGGAAGACCGAAGTCGGAAGTCAGAAGTCAGAAGATGAGAGTCTGGGGTTTATTTTACCCCGCTTCAAGCGTCTTAGTCCCCTCATCCCCGCTTCAAGCGTCCTAGTCCCCTCATCCCCGCTTCAAGCGTCCTCGCTTGAAAATAGTAACGGCCATCAACACATTGAACCCCATGCCCTTGACTAAAGTCGAAGGGCAATATATAGGGATTGCGTTAGTTTAACGACCTTAGTTTTTACTGATCCTCCTATCCATTTCTTTTCACCACAAAAAAAAGCTGCAGCGCAGCGACAATCTTTGTAAAACAAAAAACGAAATAAAGAAAGCTACAGCGTAGCGCAACACCAAAACCCTACACCAGCTACAAGCCTCCACGCTTGAAGATAGATCCCCTTGATCCACCCCTTCCCAGATTCAGGTGTCGACGCTTGAAGTCAAACCACACTGCATTCGTACCAACAACAATTGTATTTCCGAAGCGATAAAAGACAAAAATATCGAATATCGATTAACGAATATTGAATGATGAAGTGGGAATATCCATCATTACACTATCCCAATTTCCAAGCTTCAAGCGTCCACGCTTGAAGATAGCACTAGCCATCATCACACTGAATCCCATGCCCTTGACTAAAGTCGAAGGGAGATTGTTGGGGGTTTTGTTTTTTGCCCTTGACTAAAGTCGAAGGGCAATATATGGGGATTGCGTTAGTTTAACGACCTTAGTTTTTAATGATCCTCCTATCCATTGCTTTTCACCACAAAAAAAAGCTGCAGCGCAGCGACAATCTTTGTAAAACAAAAAAACAAACGAAACAAAGAAAGCTACGGAGTAGCGCAACACCAAAACCTCACACCAGCTTCAAGCGTCCACGCTTGAAGAAAGCATTTGCCATCAACACACCGAACTGCATGCCTTTGACAAAAGCAGTAGGGTAATTTGAAACCTGATAGGTTTTGGAAACCTGTCAGGTTTGGCAATCAACCAAATAACCTTCCTCCCAAAAAAAAGTTGAAAAATAATCCCAAAAAATGGTAGAATTTTTCTAAAAAACTGCACACTATTAAATGAAGGCACTTGTGTTAATATTAACCTGCTAAACCCATGACAATAATTATTCACAACCAAATTAATTCTGACAGGTTTTGCCAAAAGGACGGAATTTATAACCACCTTATTTTAAACGCCTTACCCCCCCGTTAAATTTTTGCAATCACCCGAATAATAAGTTCAATTTCATACTGGGGAAGAATAAGTTCATTTTAAGGTGGGTGTGTTGGGCAGGAATCCTGTCAGGGTTGGTTAACAACGTATTTTTCACGAATGATTTGACATATGAGAATTTCGATTAAAAATAAAATTGGGGGATATGGCAGCGGAGTTGCAAACTCCGCTGAGTGGGGGTCCACCATGAAGGCAAAAGAGTTTGGCCTCTTTGATACAGACAATGCCTTTGGAATGGCCATTTTAGTAACCCCCAACCCGGCAGCCACCTGGGCGCAATTTACTTACACCCTGCCCCACGATGCCACCTGTGGTATCCTGATTATTTCGGACATCACCGGAAAAACCCTGGAAACCATGGAAGTACAAGGTAACCGGGGCAACAAGCTGTGGGATACCCGCAAACTGCCTAAGGGTGTTTATATTTACACTCTTACTTCAGCAGGATTTTCTGAAACCGGAAAAATGATAATCAGCAGATAGATTATTAACTTGGTATCCTGTAAGCGAATCGCTTACAGGATACCATAATTATAAATCAACATGAAACAACTAACACAATTTGTACTCTTCATACTTCTATTGTTATCAACAGCTTATGCACAACAAATGGATATCATATGGCAACAATGTCTAGGGACAGATGAAAAAGACAATCCTGAATGCGTCTTAAAAATCGAAAATGGTCTGCTAGTTAGTATAACTATACGGAAAGACAATGAGGGCATCTCCAACTACCATGGCAGTGCTGATGCATGGCTTGTAAATCTTGACACCCTTGGAAATATTGTATGGGAAAAATGTTACGGAGGCAGTGGCGGAGAGGGGTTTAGTAAAATCATCAACTTACCCAACAACCAATACTACCTTTTAGGTGGCACCAATTCAAGTGACGGGGATGTCCAATCGTGGAACCATGAAAGCTATGATATGTGGGTAGTTAAAATAGACAGTGCGAGGGAAATCATTTGGGAAAGATGTCTAGGTGGCCCTTCACATGACTCACACAATGATGCCATAGCCACACCGGATGGAGGCATCCTCGTACTTGGCCAAATAACCTATCCCGGCGGTGATATCAGCCAACATCATGGTGGTACCGATGCATGGCTTTGCCGGCTGGATGCATCGGGCAATATATTGTGGGAACACACCTATGGCGGACCCGGAGACGAAAGACTTATGAAGGTCATCCCCACCTCACGCGATACCTATATGATGATTGGTGATTCATACACCAGCGAAGGATTGATTGATTGTCAAAAAGATAGTTCATCCATGCAAAAAGATGTTTGGGTGGTGGAGATTGATACCTTAGGCAATACGTTACAACAGTTTTGCTATGGAGGCAGTTTTTGGGATGCAGGGCGCGATATTATTGAAAACGAACAGGGTTTTTTATTTGCGGCTATGACAAATTCCAATGATGGAGATGTGAGTGGTTTTCATGGTTCTGTTAATACTGTGTACAATACAGATAATTGGGTTGTACAAATAGATTTTTTTGGAAACATTATTTGGCAAAAGTGTTTGGGGGGAAGTGACTATGAAAATCCCTATAAACTGTATTCAACAAATGCCGGTGGTTATATGTTATTTAGCTTATCTGAATCAAACGATGGCGATGTATCAGGCAACCACAGCGACACAGGCGATCATCCTGATATATGGGTGGTCAAACTCGATTCTGTTGGCCAACTACAATGGCAACAATGTATAGGTGGGCTTAGTTATGAATGGTTAGAACCACATGCGCTGTGTCAGATAAGTGATGACCATTATGCATTGGCATCTCAAACTTTTTTAATGCATGGCGATGTACAATGCGATATAGATCCTTACCCCGGTAATGAGAGTTATGATGCTTGGGTGTTTGAAATTAAAAACTGCTCCAACTACCAACCCACCACACCCCAAGCCCCCACCGGGCCGGATACCCTGTGCCACACCAATGACTCTATCTCCGTTTACACCCTTGCACCCGCTACCGGAGCCTGGGGCTATAGCTGGCAACTACTGCCGGAGGAGGCAGGCACGCTGGCACAAGACAGCCTCACCGCCACCATCACCTGGAACACCGGCTACCAGGGTGAGGTACTCATCTCTGCCGCCAGCTACAACGACTGTGGGCAGTCAGCGTTTTCAGAAGTAAAAACTACCTTTGTTTATACCTGCGTGGGCGTGGAGGAAAATATGGCCGGTGGCTTTGGCTTGAGGGTGTATCCCAATCCGGCTAAGGAGTGGGTTACTTTTGAACTTCCGGGGGCAACTCCCTCCCCTTGGGGGAGTCCCGAATGGCTATCGGGAGGGGTGGGGTTCAACGAGGCAAATAACTCCCCCGGCAACAAACCCACCACCATTTTCGTCTATCACCACACCGGGCAGTTGGTGGAAAAGCTGGAATTAAAAGCCACCCCAACCCGATGGAATACTTCCGGTCTACCGGGCGGTTTGTATTACTACCGTGCGGAGCAGGACGGGAAAATGGTAACGGGCAAAGTGGTATTGCATGGGGAGTGAGGGTTTAAAACCTGACAGGTTTTTGAAACCTGTCAGGGTTGGTTGACAACGTATTTTTCACGAATGATTTGACATATGAGAATTTCGATTGAAAATAAAATTGGTGGATATGGCAGCGGAGTTGCAAACTCTGCTGAGTGGGGGGCAAAAGAGTTTGGCCTCTTTGATACGGACAATGCCTTTGGAATGGCCATTTTGGTAACCCCCAACCCGGCAGCCACCTGGGCGCAATTTACTTACACCCTGCCCCACGATGCCACCTGTGGTATCCTGATTATTTCGGACATCACCGGAAAAACCCTGGAAACCATGGAGGTACAAGGTAACCGGGGCAGCAAACTGTGGGATACCCGCAAACTGCCCAAAGGGGTTTATTTGTACACCCTGAAGTCAGTGGGTTTTTCTGAAACAGGAAAAATGATAATCAGCAGATAGATTATTAACTTGGTAGCTTGTAAGCGAATTGCCTGCAAGCTACCTAATATTAAAACAACATGAAACAACTAACACAATCTGTACTTTTCATTTTTCTCTTGTTATCAATATCTTGGGCTCAGCAAATGGACATCACCTGGCAGCAATGCTTAGGAACAGATCAGAGCGATTATCCAATGGCCGTGGCAAAAGCAACAAATGGAGTTTTAGTTAGTGTATTAGTGCCAAAGGAAAGTGAGGGAATATCAAATTACCACGGTCTGGGCGACGCTTGGCTAGTAAACCTTGACACCCTAGGAAATATAGTCTGGGAAAAATGCTATGGAGGAAGCGGAGGGGAGAGTTTTAGCAAAATAATTAGCCTCCCCAACGATGAATACTATTTGGTAGGAGGAACAAATTCAAGTGACGGCGACATACAATCTTGGAATCACGACAGCTTTGATATATGGGTTGTTAAAATTGACAGTGCGAAAGAAATAATTTGGGAAAGATGTGTAGGAGGCCCGTCACACGATTCTCCCAATGATGCCATCATCACACCGGATGGAGGCATCCTCGTACTTGGCCAAATAACCTATCCCGGCGGTGATATCAGCCATCATTACGGTGGTACCGATGCCTGGCTTTGCCGGCTGGATGCATCGGGCAATATATTGTGGGAACACACCTATGGCGGACCCGGAGACGAAAGACTTATGAAGGTCATCCCCACCTCACGCGATACCTATATGATGATTGGTGATTCATACACCAGCGAAGGATTGATTGATTGTCAAAAGGATAGTTCTGCCATCGAGAAAGATGTGTGGGTAGTGGAGATCGATACCCTGGGCAATATATTACAACAATTTTGCTATGGAGGCAGTTTTTGGGATGCAGGGCGCGATATTATTGAAAACGAACAGGGTTTTTTATTTGCGGCTATGACAAATTCCAATGATGGAGATGTGAGTGGATTACACGGCTATGTTCATATCCCAAATGAAACAGATAATTGGGTTGTACAAATAGATATTTTTGGAAACATTATTTGGCAAAACTGCCTGGGGGGAATTGATGCTGAATACCCTAAGAAGCTATATTCAACAAATGACGGTGGTTATATGCTATTTAGTTTATCTCAATCAAACGATGGCGATGTATCAGGCAACCACAGCGACACAGGCGATCATCCTGATATATGGGTGGTCAAACTCGATTCTGTTGGCCAACTCCAATGGCAACAATGTATAGGTGGGCTTAGTTATGAATGGTTAGAACCACATGCGCTGTGTCAGATAAGTGATGACCATTATGCATTGGCATCTCAAACTTTTTTAATGCATGGCGATGTACAATGCGATATAGATCCTTACCCCGGTAATGAGAGTTATGATGCTTGGGTATTTGAAATTAAAGATTGCTCCCACTACCAACCTGCCACACCCCAAGCCCCCACCGGGCCGGATACCCTGTGCCACACCAACGATTCTACCTCGGTTTATACCCTTGCTCCCGCAGCCGGAGCCTGGGGCTACGCCTGGCAACTGCAACCCGTGGAGGCAGGCACGCTGGCACAGGACAGCCTCACCGCCACCATCACCTGGAACACCGGCTACCAAGGCGAAGTACTCATCTCCGCCGCCAGCTACAACGACTGTGGGCAGTCGGCGTTTTCCGAAGTAAAAACCACCTTTGTTTATACCTGCGTGGGGGTGGAGGAAAATATAGCCGGTGGCTTTGGGTTAAGGGTGTATCCCAATCCTGCACGGGAGTGGGTTACTTTTGAAACGGGTGACAACAAACCCACCACCATTTTCGTCTATCACCACACCGGGCAGTTGGTGGAAAAGCTGGAATTAAAAGCCCCCCCAACCCGATGGAATACTTCCGGCCTGCCCGGCGGTTTGTATTACTACCGTGCAGAGCAGGACGGGAAAATGGTAACGGGCAAAGTGGTATTGCTTGGGGAGTGAGGATTTAAAACCTGACAGGTTTTCGAAACCTGTCAGGTTTGGTTAACAACGCGTTTTTCACGAATGATTTGACATATGAGAATTTCGATTGAAAATAAAATTGGTGGATATGGCAGCGGAGTTGCAAACTCCACTGAGTGGGGGGGCCGCAACACTTGAACCCTTGAACCCTGAGTCTACTCCGATAAGTATTAATCAAATTTTTAACCGCAAAGCTCGCAGAGTTTTTCGCAAAGTACCGCAGAGTCTTATTTATACAAAGTTTTGCTAATCTGCATTTTGCATTTTCTATACAATGTGAGAAAATTTTATATCGAAGTAATTTTATCAACCATTTTATGCCTGAACGGCTTTTCGGAGTGGACTCAACATTTGATCACTTGAACCCTTGAACCCTTAAACACTTGAACCCTTGAACCCTTGAACCATTGAACCCCTAAGGATGATACCAATCAGGCGCACCCGACACAAAACCCAACGACAAAGTATAAAACTTTTCGGCAGCTTCCACATGTACCCAGTGGGAGGCTCCTTCGATGGTGATGATTTCTGCCTGTGGAAAATTGTACCGTATCTGGTCGTAATCTGTCGGGAGGATGTAATCTGAGGCTCCTCCCCTCACAAACAAAGTGGGTTTGCCAAATTTGTTGATGGTGTCGATGCCATCAAACATTTTGTCGAGGTTGGGTTCTATACCTTCGATATTGATTTGCCACTTAAATTCATTGCCCTCCGTGCGTTGAAGGTTTTTCATGATAAACTGCCGGATACGCTTTTCCTTAATATATGGAGCAATTTGATCTTCAACATCCTGTCTGCTTTCCACTTGCGAAAAATCCACCTTTTTCATGGCCTGGATGATGGCTTTGTGGTTATCACGCGGCCCGTAGGATTTCAGGGTAATGTCCACTATCAACAACCGCTTCACTAAATGAGGGTTTTCGAGTGCAAAACGCATGGCCACCTTCCCTCCCATGGAATGACCGATGATGATGGGATCTTCGATGTCGTGTTCATCCAAAAAATCAAACAAATCATCCGTTAATGCCAGGTAATTGAAATTGGGACTGTGTGGCGAACGTCCATGATTTCGCTGATCGAGCACCCACACATCAAAACCTTCGGAAGCCAATCTCCGTGCATAGGTAACCCAATTGTCCGAAAGTCCGAAAAGTCCGTGTAGTATAACAATCGGCTGATCGCCCTCATTTCCGTATCTGTGATAAAATAACTGCATAATCAATTGATTTTAAATACTTATTCGGCGTCCAAAAGTGGTTGGTTCACGTCTTCCATATGAAAATATTTGCGCATCAGGTGGACCATAAAATAAATCACCGGTGTATCGAACAAGGCAAAGATTACTTTGAACAAATAACCATTGAGCAACAAAATTCCGAACATTTCCCATTCGATAACCCCAAATCCGCAAAGCAATAACAGCACCGTTCCGGTATCCACCAGCTGGGAGGTCATGGTTGAAAAATTGTTGCGAATCCAAAGGTGTTTTCCCTTGGTGAGCCGTTTCCAGAAATGGAAAACCCGCACATCCAAAAACTGGGCAAAAAGATAGGCCGCCAACGAGGCACCCACTGCCACATACGTAAATCCAAAGACTTTTTTAAAGGTTACATCTCCAATGGGCGACCACGTAGTGGCCGTGGCTTCGGTGGACACAATCACGATGAGCAAGGCAAAAAAACTGGCAAATATGCCGGCAGTCACCACCATTTGTGCCCGTCGCTGACCATATATTTCTGAGATAATGTCAGTAATCAGAAAAGTAAGGGGATAGGCAATGATGCCCACCGAAAGTTCAAAACGATACCACCCGAAAGGATTCCACTCAAAAAACTTTTGAAAAATCAAGTTGCTGGTTACCAGCGACGTGATAAACAAACTGGCCAACACCAAAAATATGACTTCAGCCTGCCGGCGTTTTTTTACATCCATCATCGGGCTAAAGTAGCATTTTTTATTGTTACAGAAAGGGCTGTACCGATTGAACCAACTGCGATGCCTGCATCACACCCGATTGGTTGAAAACAGGTGCACCGTTTTTAAATATCATCAAAGTGGGTACGCTCGAAATTTGGTATTGACGACTAATGGCAGGGTTTTTATCCACATCCACTTTCACAATCCTCACCTGGTCGCCCAATTGCTTCTTTACCTCTTTCAGGATGGGAGGCATCATTTTGCATGGTTGGCACCACTCGGCGCTAAAGTCGATAATCACCGGTGTGGAAGCATTGATTAATTCGGCAAATTTACTCATGACAGAATTTTTTATCGTATGAAGCAATCTTCATTCCAACAGAAATCAACTGTCAACTTTACAGGTGGGCACTATCGGAGAGTTTTCTTAGATACATTTGGATGGTATTTTCCAACCCGAAAATGAGGGCGTCGCAAATTAGGGCATGACCGATGGAAACCTCGTCAAGCCATGGAATTTGCTGATGGAAGTAAGCCAGGTTTTCCAAGCTCAGGTCGTGACCGGCATTGAGTCCGATATTTAACTCACGGGCGACTTTGGCGGCTTCAATAAACGGTGCAATGGCGGTTTCACGATTCAGAAGATATTGGGCAGCATAGCTCTCGGTATATAGCTCTACCCTGTCGGCGCCCACCGAAAGTGCTCCTTCCACAAATTTAGCCACGGGATCCACAAATATGGAAGTTCTGATTCCTTCGGCTTTAAACTGCTGAATAACCTCCTTCAAAAAATCATGATGTACAATGGTATCCCAGCCATGATCGGAGGTAAGTTGGTTGGGATCGTCGGGCACTAAAGTAACCTGATCGGGTTTAAATTTCAACACCAGCGCAATAAACTCGGGCGTTGGATTGCCTTCTATATTGAACTCGGTGGTAATAAGCGGGCGCAACAATTCCACATCTCGGTAGCGGATATGCCGTTCGTCGGGACGGGGATGAACCGTAATACCCTGAGCACCCCAACGTTCGCAATCGGCCACCACTTTTAATAAATCCGGTTGATTACCACCACGTGCATTCCGTAAGGTGGCAATTTTATTTACATTTACACTTAACTTGGTCATGTGATTTTCTTTTTGCAAAATTAATAAATTGCAGGCCAAAAACAGGAAATATGCGAGTTGTAATTCAGCGGGTAAAATCCGCCTCCGTAACCATTGACAGTCAGTTGTTTTCTAGTATTCAGCAAGGTTTGTTAATCTTGTTGGGAATCGAAGGATCCGACAATTCTGACGATCTCGGGTGGCTAACCGGGAAAATATCCAGACTCCGTATTTTTGAGGATGAACAAGGGGTGATGAATAAGAGTTTGATGGACGTTGGCGGAGAAGCGCTTGTGGTGAGTCAGTTTACACTTCACGCCAGCACAAAAAAAGGTAACCGACCTTCGTATATCAGGGCAGCACCACCTGAAATGGCTGAGGCGTTGTATGAACAATTTGTGGAAACCCTTGAAAAAACTATCGGAAAATTGGTGAAGACAGGAAAATTTGGCGCCATGATGGACATACATTTGGTCAACAGCGGACCTGTCACCATCCTCATCGACACGAAAAATAAAGAATAGAATGTGCTATTTACGGTTGTTGCGTCTTCTTTCTTTTTCCTTTTCGCCCAAATACTCTTCGATGGCCATGGTCATACTGGGAGCCGTTTGGGTAGGAGCCGGAATATCTAACCTGAACCCAGCATCGGCCACTGCCTTTGCAGTAGAAACACCGAAAGCACCAATGAGTTGCTCACCTTGCTCGTAATCAGGAAAGTTGGTGCGTAACGAACTGATTCCTGCAGGACTAAAAAAGATGATTAAATCAAATTTCTCGGGTTCCAAATGAGATAGGTCGGCTGCCACGGTTCTGTAAATAACTGCGTTTGTATAATTGATTTCCGCTTTATCCAAAAGTTCAAACATTGATTTTTTATGGATATCAGAGGAAGGCAACAGAAATTTTTCCTCCGCATGTTTTGAAATTACTTCGAGCAAATCAGGAAAGTTTTGCTTTCCATAAAAAATCTTCCGCTTGCGGTACTGAACATATTTTTGAAGATAATAGGCTGTGGACTCTGAAATACAGAAATATTTTAAAGAATCAGGGATGTCGAATCTCAATTCTTTTGCCATCCTAAAAAAATGATCCACTGCATGCCGACTGGTAAGAATGATGGCCGTATGACCAACAAAAGATCCTTTGGCACGTCGGAATTCCTGTGCAGAAACACCCTCTACTTTGATAAACTTCTCAAAAACTAAATTTAATCCAAATTTTGAACATAATTCACCGTAAGGCGACTTTTCCAAATCAGGTGGCTGCGGTTGAGAAACCAGAATATTCTTAATCTTCAATTTTTTTCGGTCTTTTGGTTCCTAGATCTATGTTTATTCTCCTATCAGTACTTTCGTTAAAAATAATTTTCCGGTGATAAAATCTTAATCATGATTAACATGGGCACTAATTCGAGGCTGCAAAGGTACAAAATAAAATGAAATGCCGAAAATCGGGTATTTGAAATTCCTATGGAAACCGTTTGAACCCATCTAAAAATCTGCATTCCTAATGCCAGCAAAACTGCAGAAATCAGAAAGAATTTATGAAAGGAAAACATAGCCAACAACAATAGTGGTAGCAACATAACGCTTAACAAATTCTCCACATTCTGGTCGATTTTCAACTGCTGGCTCGATAAAGATGACGTATTAAATATGAAAGAAATCATCCTGATAAAAAACCGTCGATATCCCCAGAACAATATGTAGGCCAACAGAATAAACAAGAACAACTCCATCCCCGAGTACACCAACAGAAAATAATTGAAATATTGCGCGAAAAACAAGTAAGTAAGCAACGAAACAGTAAAAAAGAAATTAAGCAAATGGAAAATATCCACAACCAAAGCCGGTGCACTTACTAAATTGGCTCCTTTCCGTGAAAAAGACAACCTGTTACCTACGGATATTTCGTAAAAAAACCTATCAGGCATATACCACCGAAGCAATGCAATTCCGACGATAAAAAACAACAACATCAGGGTAAAAAAATCCAACTGCATGGGGATAATCTCCCTGGGCACAATCGAAACCCTGCCCGTTTGTAAAAAGTTATCCAAACCTGTTGGAGGATTCAACACAATCGAATTAACATCAAAACATTGATTTTCTGACAAATACACAAACGGATTTGTTCGTTGAATTATGTTAATCGTGTCGTTCATCCGGCTGTTTTAATTCGAAAGCACAAAGATAAGCCAAAGAGTGACAACCCTGTTTGACAACTCCAAGGATAGGCAGAATAATTCAAATCGCCTTAAAGGACATTTTACCAAGAAAAAAACAACCAAAACCCCAATACATATTCAGTTCAAATAATGAGTTAGATGTCTGTTTTAGTGAGATTTATACCTGTCTCAACCATGCGCCAACCTTTATGCTAACACACCTACATCAAAAAATAAGTGCTAATTTTGCGCACTTAAAAAAACATCAACTATTATCCATGGAATTAATCCAACATATCCACGCGGAAGCAAAAAAGGCCAACAAGACCATTGTGCTTCCGGAAGGAACCGAAGAACGTACCCTGAAGGCCGCTGATTATGTATTGCAAAATCAACTGGCTAAAATAATTTTATTGGGAAACACTGAAACCATTATAGGTTTGGCAGAAAAATTGGGCCTAAACCACATTAACAATGCCACCATCATCGACCCTGTTTCGCACATCGACAAACAACACTACGCCGACTTGTTATTCAACCTGCGCAAATCCAAAGGAATGACCCGCGAACAGGCTTTGCAACAGGTTGAAGATCCACTGTATCTGGCTACTTTGATTATCAAAGATAAAAAAGCAGACGGAGAAGTGGCCGGAGCTGATAATTCAACAGGTGATGTGTTGCGTCCCGCTTTTCAAATCATTAAAACCCTTCCGGGAATTTCTGCGGTGTCAGGAGCATTTATCATGATTCTGAAAAACAAAGACTTTGCCCCTGAAGGCATGCTTGTTTTTGCCGATTGCGCCGTTAATCCTGATCCTTCAGTAAAAGAACTTGCCGAAATCGCTGTAGAATCAGCCAAAACCGCCAAAAATATTGCAGGTATGGAACCACGCGTGGCCATGCTCAGCTTCTCGACCAAAGGTAGTGCCAAGCACGAAAAAGTGGACAAAGTAGTGGAGGCCACCAAACTGGCCAAAGAAATGGCTCCTGACCTTAAAATAGACGGCGAATTGCAAGCCGATGCAGCCATCGTAGCCGCCATCGGTATGAAGAAAGCCCCCCAATCTGAAATTGCAGGTCGTGCCAACGTGCTGGTTTTCCCTTCACTGGAAACAGGAAACATTGCCTACAAACTGGTAGAACGCCTGGCAGGAGCTGAAGCCGTTGGCCCCGTGCTACAAGGTATGGCCGCCCCCATCAACGACCTCTCACGTGGTTGTTCGGTTGACGACATCATCAACATGATTGCCATTACCGCCAATCAGGCCAATGGATTGTACACTAAATAGCACCCAAATTAATTAATTATCAATATAATGAGTCAGTTATCAGAATTTAGCCTGGGCGACAAATTGAAACCCAAGGGCGCCATACAAACAGTTGGAATTGTTGGTTGTGGCGAGGTAGGTCAGGAACTTACCATCATGATCTCCAAATCGGGTATGGACGTGGTTTTTATCGACATTGACGAAGAACGCATCAATGAGATTTTTCAACAAATAAATGACAGACTTGATCGCGTTATTCGCCACTGGGGCATCACCGCCTCAGAAAAACGATTGATTTTGTCGCGTATCACAGGAAGTACTCAATTTTCGAGTTTGGCCAAATGTCAGATTGTTATCGAAACCATTAGCTCCAGAAAATCGGGAACGATGCTAGAAATGAGGAAAAGTATCTTCCAACAAATTGAAAAGGAAGTGGCGGATGACACCCTGATTTCATCCAACCTAAGCACCTTGATGATTTCAGATCTGGCCGCAGCACTCGTAAAACCCGATCGCGCCATCGGTATGCACTTTATAGAGCCCATCGACAAAACACATATAGTGGAAGTGGTTCGGGCTTTGCGTTCCTCCGAAGAAGCTTTTGACAAGGCATCACGTTTTTGCCAAATGGTGAACAAAAAAGTAATCCAGATTCACGAATCTCCCGGCAACATCAGTACCCGAATGATTATCCCCATGATCAACGAAGCCTGCGAACTGCTCATGGAAGGAGTGGCTTCCATTCAGGACATCGATGAAACCATGCGTGAAGCTGCAGGAAACAACTCAGGTCCATTTGAGTTGGCCGACCGCATTGGTCTGGATAAAATCCTGAAATACATGGACAACCTCTACGCCGAATACGGTGAAAAAAAATACAAAGCCTCCCCCATTATCAAACGATTGGTGAGGGCCAATTACCTTGGACGCCATGTAGGCAAAGGTTTTTATAATTACGAAAGTGGGAAACTTGTTGGAAATACCATCACCTGCTCCATCATCCAATAATTAAAAACGATTTCGAAAATGAAAATTATTGTTCTGAACTGTGGTAGTTCATCCATCAAATACCAACTTTTTGATATGCCCTCCAAACAGGTGATTGCCAAAGGTCTGGTTGACAAAATCGGACTGAAGGGAAGTGCCATTAAACACGAAAAAACGGGAGCACCTGCTGCCAAAATTGAAGGCGAGATTCTCGACCATCAACAAGGCATCGAATACCTGTTGGGTATTCTTATCAGTAAAGAATATGGCAGCATCAGCTCCATTGAAGAAATTCAGGCAGTAGGTCACCGTGTGGTACATGGTGCCGAAGAATTTAGCGGAAGCGTACTCATCACTGATGAGGTAATAAACGCCCTCGAAGTTTCTACCGAACTGGCTCCATTGCACAACCCACCCAACCTCAAGGGGATTTATGCCATGCAGCAACTGCTTCCCCATGTGAAACAAGTGGGCGTGTTCGACACGGCTTTCCACCAAACCATGCCCGAACATGTGTATTTGTATGCCATTCCTTACATTCTGTACGAAAAATACAAAATCAGAAGGTACGGATTTCATGGAACCAGTCATAAATATGTATCACAACGTGCTTGTGAAATTTTGGGGGTAGACATTCAAACCCAGAAAATTATTACTTGCCACTTGGGCAACGGCGCTTCCATGACCGCTATAAAAAACGGAAAATCATTCGATACCTCCATGGGTATGACCCCAACCGAAGGTCTTATGATGGGAACCCGTTCGGGCGACATCGACCCGGGAACCCTGCTTTACATTGCCGACAAAGAACAAACCAGTATTGGATATACCAACACTTTACTGAATAAATTCTCGGGAGTGGTGGGTGTATCAGGTGTGTCATCAGACATGCGAGACGTGGAAAACGCCGCCAATGAAGGCAACCACCGCGCTCAGGTAGCTCTGGAAATGTACGCCTACCGTGCCAAAAAATATATCGGAGCCTACGCCGCGGCTCTCGAAGGAGTGGACATGATCGTATTTACCGGCGGAATTGGCGAAAACGACACCGAAACCCGTAAGAAAACGCTAGTAGGTTTGGAGTTTTTAGGCATCGAAATTGATCCCGAAAAGGAAAACGTGAGAGGCAAAGAAACCGTCATTAGCACTCCTCAATCGAAGGTAAAAGTTTTGGTAGTTCCCACTGATGAGGAGCTTATGATTGCCAATGACACCTACGAAATAGTTTCTTAATAAAAGTTGTTTGCATAAAAAAAAGCAGCCATTTGGCTGCTTTTTTTTATGCCTTTAGATTTATTACCAACCCACTAGCGTGATACCTGCGGAGAAGGGGTAAAGTTCCGGACCTCTATCCTTTTGAAACATGGTGTTCAGCGAATAGGTGGCATACAGATTGATGATACCGTATCCGAAGCGCACCGACACATCAAATTTGAAGGGCGCCAGTTTATAACTGTTGAAATCCTTTACAATGTTACGACTTCCACCGGCAGGGGTTTTGAGTGTTTGAACAACTTGTCCCGTTACCGGATCGGTAATGTTGAAAAGGGCATTCGACTCGTTGTAATAAATTTTAGTGTGGGTGCTCAATCGGGCGCTAATCAAGGCACCAACAGCAAAGTGAAACCTACGTGTACGTCGTTCCTGGTTGGTTTGGATTTCGTAAAACAAAGGCACGGTAAGGTAAAAAGCAGTGAGTTTGGTTTTACGTACCGATACATCCTTTATATAGTAACCTGCTATGGAACTTGAGTCGGGAGTTAAGAAAGTGGGACTTGAAAACCGGTAGTTGTTCCAGGTTAAACCCAAACCTGTTACCAATCCCATGTTGTTTTTCTTACTTAGAGAAATATTTTGTTCGTACAAGTTGAGGTTAAGGTTGATTGATTTTTCCATTTGCAATGATAAATAGTCATCTGCCTTATCAAAACTCATGTCAAAATCGGGAGTCAGGTATCCGTTGAGACCTATGTCAACACCGCCCCAACTACCATTAAATCGCTCTCTACGGTTTCGTTCCCATTTTACTTCACCATCATCGGAAACTACCAAACGGTGACGTCCGACAGCCACCACAGTAGTGTCGCCATCTACCACTTCAAAATTGAGTGTACCGAATGACACTTTGGTGGTATCTGAATAACCATGATGGCGATTAGTAACATCCCCCACAACGATCACGCTTTGTGAGTTTTTTCCGTTTCTAACCACGACAACCTCCGGGTTTTTGGTGAATCTAACCTCCGAAGCACCGGAAGCATCATAGGTAAGTGAAGATGTGGCATTAACTGAACAATTACTTGCTCCGCTGGCATTTACCACCGAATTTACAGTTTCGAAAGATTTAGCCATGACCTCCGAGGCACCGCTACACGAAATGGTACAAGTGGTCGCTTTTCCGGCCAATACCACATCCGAGGCACCCGAAACATCAAGCATGGCGGAGGCATAATCAAGATTGAGATCAACATCTGAAGCACCGCTAACATGCAATCTCAGGTCATCGCCCTTTAACACGCCTTCAGATTTTACATCGGCAGCGCCGGAAATCTTCAATGTTTTGAAAGTAGGAGCCGTAACATAAAAGCGCATGATGGTATATTTCTTGATGAATTTATTGTCGGAAAACTCCAGCATGTTGTTATTTACTTCTACTTCAACAAATTCCTGCAAATTAGAGTCAGTTTCAACAACAACTTTAAATACATCGCCCGGGATCAGTACCACTTCACGTGCTCCCCCCACTTTCATTGAATTAAACGAATCAACGGTGCGTTCTTGTTTAATAACTTCACCGTTTCCTTTTTGTTGAGCGATTGTCAACGAGGAAAACCCCAAGGTGAACAAGCTCAGAAACAATATAAATACTACTTTTTTCATTTTATGCTTTTTTAGTGATTTTGAAGGTATGACGGGGAGGTAGTTCATTTTGTTACAGCCACTGCCATTTGATTGATAAAATTATCCGCCAAAAATATAAAGGAAGCAATGAAATCGTCAAAATATATTGATTTTCTGAACATTCCCCGGATAGCTAAATGAAGAAAATCGGTCATTTTTTTATTTTAGCGCTCCGTTAGGAGCTTAATATGGGTAGAAAAAATGTTTTTCCCCCTACGATTTATTTCAAACCATGCGCTTTCCCAACGGGAAAAACTCAGACAGTTTCTCAGAGGCTAATTCTTTGTTTTGATACTTTTCGGAGTGGATTCAAAGTTCCAACGCTTCAATTTTACGCGCAAGCGTTTCAGCCATTTTTATGTTCGATTGGTGAGTCCAACCGGCAATATGGGGAGTGAGCACAACATTTTGCATAGCAGTAAGTCGTGAAAAATCAGGAGATTCCTGAATGGCTTCAAAGGAAAGCCCTTCGTATTCAAGCACATCCAGACAGGCCCCCAATACCTTTTTGCTATCAAGCGCTTCCATCAAATCACGGGTATTCACCACCTTTCCACGTGAAGTATTGATCAGGTAAAAAGGCTTTTTAAATTTATTAATCAGTTCCTTATCAAACAGGTAAGTGGTTTCCTCGGTGAGTGGCACGTGAAAACTCAGGATATCGGCTTCTTGAAACAGTACATCCATGCCGGCTTCCACAATGTCATCACTTCCAAAACCTGATTTGTATTTGTCGTATGCCAGTACCCTTACACCAAATCCACGAAGTTTCCGTGCAAACGCGCTTCCCGTATTTCCATAACCTACAATACCCACTATTTTTCCACCCAACTCAATGCCCCGGTTTTGCTCACGAAGCCAAATACCATTTCGCACTTCAGGGTCGGCGATCAACAGGCGATTGAAAAGTGACAACAGCATTCCCACAGCCTGCTCGGCCACTGCATCGCGATTTCCTTCAGGAGCATTGAGACATACAACTCCAAGCTTTTCAGCTTCAGCCACATCAATATTTTCCATGCCCGCACCCACCCGTGCAATAAATTGAAGATGGGTAGCATGGGCAAAAAACTCCGCATCCAGTTTTATCTTGCTTCTTATCACAACTCCCTGATATACTGCGGCTATCTTAAGTAAATCTTTGCGCTTAAACTCAGGGAAATAATCACAAACAAAACCCATTTCCTGCAATAACTCTGTGAGCAGAGGGTGTGTATCATCGATAAAAAGTACTTTTCTTTCCTTCATTGTAAACATATAGCTTAAATTTGCATCTTATTCATATGGATCGCCCCGGGTATGTGGCAAAAGTACGACTAAACTGCCAAAATATTCTGAATTACGGTTTCTGTGTGTATATTTTACTATTTTAGATAGATATTAAATGATTGGCTGATGTGGCAGTTTGTGGTGAGGATGATATTACGGAACCGATTAACAATTTTAATTGTAATTGGGTTACTGACAATTTTTATGGCTTGGGAAGGCTCCAACATCAAAATGAGTTACGAAATGGCTCGGATGCTTCCGGAAACGGATCCCATTACCCAGGAATACGAACATTTTAAGGAACAGTTTGGACAAGATGGAAGTGTGATTTTTGTGGCCATCCAAGATCCCGACTTATATACCCTGGATCATTTTAATCAATGGTACGACATTAGTTACAATGTGCTGAATATTGAAGGCGTAGAGGAGGTAGTATCCGTTGCGCGGGTTTACAATCTGGAACGAAACGACAGCCTGAAAAAATTTGAATTTAAGCCCATTGTTGCTTCACGACCTGAAAGACAAGGTCAAATTGATACCATCAAGCACACCATTTACAACCTGCCTTTTTACGACAACCGCCTCTTGAATAAAGAGACCAATGTAACCCTGATGATGATAACCCTCGACAAGGAGGTGTTGAATTCAAAAGCCAGGGTTGGGCTTGTTGGACAAATAAAAGAGATAGTAGATGAGTATGGCATCGACAACAACACCGAAGTCTATTATTCGGGGTTGCCCTACATACGTACCATCACTTCCAAGAAAATACAAAACGAGCTGTTGCTTTTCGTGTTGTTGTCGTTGGTGATAGCTTCCATATTATTGTTCGTACTGTTCCGCTCCATGCGGGCCGTGATGTTTGCCATGTTGGTGGTGGTAATCGCGGTGGTTTGGGTACTGGGAACCACCGTTTTGTTGGGATACAAAATCACTATCCTTACGGGAATTTTACCTCCCCTATTGATTGTCATCGGGGTTGAAAATTCCATTTTCTTGCTCAATAAATACCTGAGCGAATTCAGGGCACATGGCAACAAGGTGAAAGCACTTTCACGCATGATTTCGCGCATAGGAAATGCTAACCTGCTAACCAACGCCACAACTGCCGCAGGTTTCGCAGCATTTATTGTTACCAGCAATGCACTTTTGGTTGAATTCGGCATCGTAGCTTCAATAAACATTCTGGTAACCTATTTGCTCTCCTTGTTTATACTACCCATCTTGTTCAGCTATTTTCCTGAACCCAAAGACAAACACCTGAAGCATCTCGAAAAGGGTCTTATCAATCGTATCGTTGTAAATGTTACTAAAATCGTCATTACCAGAAGAAGAATCATCTACACCATTACAATTATCCTGTTTTTAGCCGCCATTTTTGGCATTACCAAGCTGAAAACTACCGGAAACATTGTTGACGATATTTCGAAAAAGGACAAGCTTTATAAAGACATGATCTTCCTTGAAAAAAACTTTAAGGGAGTAATGCCGCTGGAAATCACCATCGACACCAAAAAGCCTAAGGGAATCCTACGTCTATCCACATTACAGAAAATTGATCAGTTACAGGACGTGCTCGAAACCTATCCGGAATTTGCCAAACCCTTGTCGGTGGTAGAGGTGGTAAAATCTGCCAAACAAGCCTTTTATCGAGGCAATCCTGACATGTATTCCCTTCCCAACAACCAGGAGAAAAACTTTATTCTGGGATATGTGCCTAATTTGGGAGGTGGTAAAAAAAGTATTCTGAATGCCTTTGTCGACAGCAGTATGCAAATTACACGTGTATCGGCACAGATGGCCAACATTGGCACCAACGACATTGAACGAATTTTGGCAGATTTAGAACCTAAGGTGGATGAAATTTTCCCTCCCGAGAAATACGATGTCCACCTTACGGGCACAAGTGTGGTTTTCTTAAAAGGAACCAACTATTTGGTTAACAATCTTTTTATGAGTCTTGGATTGGCATTAGTTGTCATAACCATCCTGATGGCCCTCATATTTTCCTCGTTGCGCATGATTCTTATTTCGCTGGTTCCCAACCTGATTCCACAAATACTGACCGCCGGAATGATGGGATATTTCGATATCAGTATCAAACCATCCACCATCCTTATTTTTAGTATCGCACTGGGAATCAGTGTGGATAACACCATTCACTTTTTGTCGAGATACAGACTCCAGCTCAAACACCACAACTGGAACATACGTAAATCGGTTCTCGCTGCTTTGGAAGAAACCGGATACAGTATGATTTATTCAGCCATTGTCCTTTTCTTTGGATTTTATATCTTTACCCTCTCCTCATTTGGAGGTACCGAAGCACTGGGTTATCTGGTTTCGTTTACCCTTGTTGTAGCCTTGTTATCCAATTTATTCGTACTGCCTTCATTGCTCTTAAGTCTGGATAAAAGACTTATAACCAAATCGTTTAAAGAACCCATGGTGGAGGTTTTCGATGAGGATGAAGATACCGAACTCGACAACCTGCTCATTGAAGAACTTAAGTCAGAAGAAAAAAATTAAACTATTATCACATGAAAGGAATTATTCTTGCCGGCGGTGCCGGAACACGTCTCCACCCGCTCACCATCGCAGTAAGCAAACAGTTGATGCCCATTTACGACAAACCCATGATTTATTATCCTTTGTCGGTATTAATGATGGCCGGAATAAAGGAAATTTTGATCATCTCTACCCCCCACGACTTACCCAACTTTAAACTGTTGCTGGGCGATGGCAGTCAGATTGGTTGTGATATCCAGTATGCAGAACAGGTGATTCCCAACGGATTGGCGCAAGCATTCGTCATTGGCGAGGAATTCATTGGTAACGAAAAAGTTTCGCTCATTCTGGGTGATAACATCTTCTACGGAAGTGGTCTGCAAGATATATTGATGAAAAACAGCGATCCCACAGGTGGCGTAGTGTTTGCCTACCATGTTTCCGACCCCGAACGTTATGGCGTTGTGGAATTTGATGAAAAGTTTAATGCCCTCTCCATCGAAGAAAAACCACAAAAACCCAAGTCGTCGTTTGCCGTTCCCGGATTATATTTTTACGACAACTCAGTGGTGGAAGTGGCCAAAAATTTAAAACCCAGTGCCCGTGGCGAATACGAAATTACCGACGTGAACAAATACTATCTGAAAGAGGGCAAACTCAAGGTAGGCATGCTCAGCAGGGGAACCGCATGGCTGGATACGGGTACTTTTTCTTCATTAACACAAGCCTCTCAGTTTGTTGAAGTTATTCAGGAACGACAAGGACTCAAAATTGGTTGTATTGAAGAAATCGCTTACAAAAAAGGATTTATCAGTGCAGATCAACTGAAAGCCATTGCAGAACCTTTACTAAAAAGTGGTTACGGAACCTACCTGATGGGGCTGTTGAAACACTAATTATCGTCGAAAAAATACGGAATGAAAAATTACGAGCAACTGATTGGTTATTTTGAAAACCAGTTGGATAAACAAAGCTTTTCGGGCGAACCGAAAGAATTGTACGAACCCATTACCTATACCATCAGCTATGGGGGCAAACGCATCCGTCCGGTACTAACCCTGATGGCATGCGAACTGTTTTGTGGAGACGCCCAAAAAGCTTTACCTCAGGCCATTGCCATCGAACTGTTTCATAATTTTACCCTCATTCATGACGATATCATGGACAATGCGCCCATTCGCAGAGGTAAAGAAACTGTTTATAGAAAGTGGAACGGAAACATCGCGATCCTTTCCGGCGATACCCTGTTTGCTTTGGCTTATCAATACGCCCAGCAAGCTGACAAAGAAATACTTCATCCCATTTTAAGTGTGTTTAACCAAACAGCCATCGAGGTTTGTGAAGGTCAGCAGTTCGACTTGAACTACGAAACCAACAACCACGTAACGGTAGAAGAATATATTAATATGATCCGTTTGAAAACGGGAGTGCTGTTTGGTGCCAGCTTAAAAATTGGTGCCATTATCGGTGGTGCTTCGCAGGAAGATGCCGACAACCTGTATCATTTTGGTGTAAACATCGGGTTGGGATTCCAGTTGCAAGACGATTTGCTCGACACCTTTGGCGATGAGTCTGTTTTTGGTAAGAAAACCGGGGGAGACATCATCACCAACAAAAAAACTTTCCTGTATCTAAAGGCTCTGGAATGTAGCAACGACAGCACTCGCGAACACTTGGTTAGTTTGTACAACACCTCTGAAATCGACCCCGAAACTAAAATAAAGGAAGTTAAAACTGTCTTCAACAAACTGAACATTAAGAACTTGGCTTCTGTTGAGATCGAAACTTTCTTTAACAAGGGAATGGAGTTTTTAAATCGTGTAAGCCTTCACAACAACGACAAAGAAATCCTGATCGACATTGCTTCGAAGATGATTCAACGTGACAAATAAAGAAACGGGACTCATTCCGAACGCATTTGTTCCAGTTTTTCCTGCAACGCTTCCCACATTTGCATTTGCGTGCTTAATTTGTTTTCGAGGGTATCGTGTGCTTTGAAAAGTTCTCCAGACTGAATTTGTTCGGGATGCAACATGGGTTGAGCCAGCTTTTCATTGATTTCGGCCAGTTTGTTTTCCGTTTGCTGGATGTCGGCTTCCACCTGTTTTATTTCCTTTTCCAGTTTACGCAATTCCTTTTCTTGTTCCTTTTTTTGCTCCCATTTCAGCTTGTTTTCCGACTGCTGTTTTTGAGAATTATCTTGCTGTTTATCCTTGTACTCAAGTGTGGTAAGGCTTTCTATTTTACGTTTTTCAAGATAGGTGTTGATGTCGCCCAAATGCTCACGAATACCACCACCTTTAAACTCATACAACCTGGAAGTCAAGCCTTGAAGAAAATCCCGGTCATGAGAAACAATCACCACCGTACCCTCAAATTCCAACAAGGCCATTTTTAACACCTCTTTAGACTGAATGTCCAGGTGATTGGTAGGCTCATCCAAAAGCAAAAAATTACTGGCCGACAACAATAAACGCACCAGCGACAGACGCGACTTCTCCCCTCCCGACAACACTTTTACTTTTTTGTCCAAATCATCACCACGAAATAAAAACGAACCCAACAAGTCCCTAATCCGCGATCGAACCTCTCCTACAGCCACCTGATCGATGGTTTCGAAAACAGTAAGTTCCATATCCATCCGTTCGTTCTGATCCTGAGCAAAATAACCAATGCTTACCTGATGTCCGAGCTTGATGTCACCCTCGTGAGATAAGTTTTCGGCAATGATTTTGGCCAACGTAGATTTACCTTCGCCGTTCCGACCCACAAAGGCCACCTTTTCGCCACGCAGAATCTGAAAATCAATACCGGTAAGCACTTTTTTGGTGTCGTAATTTTTCTTCACCCGGGCTCCTTCCACCGTAATTTTACCACTGTGAGGCGGAGGTGGGAATTTAAAATAAATGGACGATTTATCGCGGGCATCCAATTCAACCGTTTCCATCTTTTCCAACATCTTAACCCGCGATTGTACTTGTTTTGCCTTGGAAGCCTTGTACCTGAAACGCTCCACAAACCGCTCGATTTCCTTGATCTGACGTTGCTGGTTATCATAGGTAGCCTGGGTTTGTTCTTCACGTTCGTTCCTTAGCTGGATATACTGGCTATACGACACTTTGTAGTCGTAAATTTTCCCGTTGTTCAGCTCCAGCGTCCGGTTGGTCACATGATCCAACAACGTCCGGTCGTGAGATACCACCACCACGGCACCCGAATAGGATAGCAAATAGTCCTCAAGCCATTGAATGGATTCGATATCCAAATGATTGGTGGGCTCATCCAGCAACAACAACGAGGGTTTTATCAGGAGCAATTTGGCCAGCTCCACGCGCATTTGCCAACCCTGACTAAAGGTATTCATGGTGCGTGTGAGATCGGATTGTGAAAAACCCAAACCCGTTAAAAAACGTTCGGCCTCACCACGAATACGCTCAGGCGTATATAATTGGAGAGCTGCCGTCACCTCTTCCAAACGGGCGATTTTTTTGGTATAGTGTTTTTCGTCGTATTCGGTAGTGGTCAACTCTTCCTGAATGTGGTGTGCTTCCTGCTCCATTTCATGGAGAAATTCGAAAGCCAACATAGCTTCGTCAACAATATTCAGTCCGCTGTTTATCTTTTTTTCCTGTGGTAAATAACCGGTGGTGTTGTCGTTGGGCACATCCACCGAACCCATGTCGGGGGCCAGCAATCCGTTCATGATTTTGAGCAGCGTGGTTTTTCCGGCACCGTTGGCACCCGCCAAACCAATCCTGTCGCGGGGATTGATATTAAATGTAACCCCCGAAAACAAAGGGGTTCCACCAAATTCTTTGGTTATGTTGTTGATGGTGATCATATGCGCGGCAAAGGTAAAAAACTAAAGGGAGCCCCCAATGGAAGCTCCCTTTTTTTATCAGAACCTAACTACTTCAAAAAAAGATTATTCAGCAACCACAAATCTTTTGGTGGTTACCCCGGATTCGGTGGTGATTTGTACCATATAAACACCTGTTTCATACGAATCTGTATTCAACACAACCTTGATTTCTCCCGCCGATTGGGTAGCAAACACCACTTGTCCGGCATAGTTCATCACCTGAAGCCGCTTCATGGGAATGTTGGAGGTTACGGTCAGTTTTTCCGTGGCAGGGTTAGGATACAGGGATATCGTATTGTCGTCAGGATTGTTAACGTCGGTAATTGATAGACATACATAGTCTTCGGTTAAAGCCACATTAAACCCCGGCGCAGACTCACAGTAGTCGGTTTCGCTTTCCCACATACAAGTCACCTGATAACAATATCCCATGCCAATGGTGGTGGTTTCATCGAGGTAGGTGTAGGCTTCTTGTCCTGGTTGGCTTGGAACATAATCAAACAATTCGTAGTCGCTCATACCGTCCGTTTTCCGATAGACGTTGAATCCGGCAACCTGTCGGTCGGATGTTTTGGTACTAACAACAGGCGATATCCAACTAATGAGGGCATGATCGATGTCGTATTCCACAGCAACCAGGTCGCTTACGCTTTCGCAAACGCGGTACACCGAAATATTGTCCACAAACCATGAATTCATGTTGGTGGAATGTTGCCCATGTGCGTTAAAGCGAATCTTCAGAATTTCGCCCATGCCAAACTCCGTTATATCAAGATGTTGTGTAACGAAGTCAAAACTGCCTTCATTGGCCATGGAAACCACTGTATGCCACGAATTTCCATCATATACATCCACATCCAGCATTTCCAGACCGGTGGCATTGATATCGTCGAGACGGATATCCACATCCAGATATAACAGCCCTTCGGTAAGCTGATCGGCCCTCATGGGATAACTGGTGAGGGTGGAACTATAATCGTTTTCCAACAAGGGTTCGCCCGAAAATTGAGCCGCCGGTGCCGGACTGCCTTGCTCTGTATTAATTTGCCAGTTAGATCGGCTTACCTGCCATCCATTGTTTTCAAAATTTCCACTGCTGAAGTCTTCCAAGAAAGGAATGACCGTACCATAGGCCACATGCACGGTATCAGACATATCCGGCAAAGATTCTCTTATTTCACCCGGAAAACCATAATGAGTAAGTTCGTATTCGGCGGTAACGCCAAAAACATAGTCGCCCGGAGCGAGACCTCTCACCGTATCATAAATCCAATCATAAATTCCTTGCCCTTCATAGGGAATTTGGACTATTTGTACATCATCCTGATAAAGATTAAAACCAATCAGCCCTTCAGGAGGATCAATTGGGCCTGCTCCTGTCAACAGTTCATAACCGAAAGAGAGGCTACTTACATCTTGCATTATTCCTCCCAGCGTTACTTTCCCCGAAACAATATTTTCACAAAGATACAAACCACCTGCAATACCTTGCGAACCAAAATCTTCGCTCACACTATGCTGAACACCGGTTGGTGCTTTGGTGGCAATGTCCCATTGGGACAGCCAACAGCCATTTCCGCTTACATTGCCTTCGAATAGCCATAAAAAAAGGCTGCCCGTTGAATACTCATCGTAGGCAAGTCCGTATATATCAGGACAATTGGATATGGTTTCCATAACTGTGCCCGTCATGTCGAAAAGGACCAAATCGCCACTCGAATCGTTGGTCCAAAACCCATCTGCCGATTCGTCATAAGCAATGGCACGCACATTGGTATGAGCGGTAAAAGTTCCTATCAATTGGTGAATAACGAAATCCATTTGGTAAACAGTAGTGGATGCATTACTTCCGTACATAATAGTCCCATCAAAAGCAAGATCACGAAGGTCCGTAACACCGGGAATATTGAAGGTTTCAATAAATGTACCATCCATAGAGAACTTCACAATGCTATTTCCTGACCATTGAGTTGCATAAATATAATCGCCATCACTTTCGGCACCAGCCAAATTGGAAATCCCGGAAGCAGTGGTGACATCAAATTGATAGAGGATGTCCCACAGGTCTCTTTCGCCATTTCCTCCTACATGTAGCAATTGTTTATCTGCTTGTACTGAAGAAGAATTTCCCTTTTTAAACACTGAATTTGGGGGATTCCACCTCAAGGGGACTTCCTCCGCTCCATCCACATATTGGTCCTCCATGTTTTGGGGCGGATATAAAAATCCGGAAGTCCAGGAATACACAGTAGGCTCCGCAACCGCACATGCATACACCGGTGATATTCCCACCTGATAAGTTTGACCAAAAGTCAAATTTGCAAGAAAATGGGTTCTTATTTCAGGACTATTTTCTCCCAAAAAGGCCTGATTCAAAAAAATGTGGTATGCCAAAACATTTGGAGCAGGGCCATTGCTAATGGACACATTGTCAACTGCCCAACCACCGGCATTGTTGTTATTGTTGGTGTAGTGGAAAGCAAACCAGATATTGGATTCACCACTTAATCCCGACAGGGCGCTCAAATCGACCTCCTCAGAAGTCCATGAGGCTACGGGAGACATGGTTTGTAACACATCCCAGGTGGCTCCGGCATCCAGACTGTATTCCACATAGGCCGCTTCACCGTTGATCATGGTGAAAAAGTGATCGAAATGCAAGACGAATGTAGGACTTTCTCGCAGATCAATGTTTGGTGTGATGAGATAATCCAGCGAGGCATCCACACCCGGGTATATATCCGAATTGGTAATGGCATATTGCCCATCACCGGGAGGAACGGGAAATCCGGGGCTTCCACCATCCTCACTACGAAACCACCCCATACCAATGGTAGCCAATTGCCATCCCGGAGGTGGGAAATCCGGCCCTTCAAAGCCTTCCTCTTCCAAAGCTGTAATCACGGGTTCGTCCCAGGTAACGATGCTGGTGACACTGTCGACCACCACGTTTCTGGTAGGGTAAAGTTTTTGCGTAAGCACCACATCAATTATCGTATCATCGGTGATGTTGAGGTTGAGCATCAAAGGATTATATCCCACCTGAGATATGTTGAGCTCGTAATTCCCAAAAATAATGCTGTCAAACACAGCTGCTCCGCTTGAGTTTGTCAACACCATATCATATTGATATGGACAATCCATTCCAATCATTGACACTTCAGCTCCTTCAGCAAAACCACCATCACACAAAGACACATTTACCGTCACTTCCGCATCCATCTTAAGCCCCACTACATTTGAATAAGTCCATTCAGACTCTCCGAGCGAATAAACGGCCTTTACTGCGTAGGCATAAAAACCTGGAGGTCTGATACCCCAACTTGCATCAATAAAGGGGCCACCCATCGGAGGGGGACCAAAGACCGTAATTGTACCTGTTTCCGGACCCAAACAAGGGTCAAAATTACTAATCAATGCCACAAGATAATTAATATTACGGCTTCTTCGGGCACCTTCATAGGATGAGAAGGTAGAGAACCCACCATTACCCATGCCTTTGGTAGTCAATACATTATTGGGGCCAAAAACATAGGCACGAATCATATAATCCTCGGTTGCATTCATTACCCAGGCGCCACTTGGAGCTCTTTTATAGGAACGCATAGCCAGAGGAGAATCGGTATTGGCGGCAATGGGAGCTGAATTGTCGGGAGCACCCAATTGGGTCATGGCCAGATAGAAATCACCCGCTTCTATCTGAACTTCAAAAATATCAGGAAAATCGACCCAACCATAATTATCAACAGTTAATACTACCTCGTCCAGTACTGTTCCGGGAAGGCCTCCCGCACCGTCATCATCGAGTATGCTTAATTTCAAATCCGTTCCTAAAAAATTTCCTCCCACCGGGAAACTGCCATCGCCTACATTCAACCGGCCTCCGGTAATGTTAGCAGGATAACCTTCGGGCGAAAATCTCACGGCAACCATACCGCCGGAGGTACTCCAATTGGTAACATCTTCCCAGCTACCATCATCGTACAACAGTTCATACGCACCCTCGGGCATCCCCCAGGTAACCATACAAGAGGTTCCTGCCTGATTGGGCTGGGCCAGCACCCAGGGTACAGGGTTCGGTGTAGGGCAAATCCCTACATTCAGCTCATAGGGAACCCCGTCAACCACCGTGATGATATCGACATACCCTTCATAACCCATTTTTTCAAAATCCACATCATATGTTCCGGGATCAATAAAAAATTCATAGTACCCCAACGCATTGGTTTGTATTTGCTCGGGGGAAAAAGACATGACATTTACACCCGCAATGGGCAATCCGGTAACACAATCGGTAACCACCCCATACACCATTGTTGGCGGAAGCGGGGAGGATGTTGCCTTGCTTTGTTTTGAGTCCAGATTTCGGCTTTGTTCGAATAATACAATTGGGTTGGCGATAATTGATGTCCAGGAGAACACCAAAATAAATAAAAAGAGCTGTTTTAAATTTTTCATTATGTAGCTGGTTTGTATTATAAATTAGGTCATTATCAAGATATTACTCAAAGATAAGACAAATAAAAACAACTTTACCCCTACTGAGCATTTTTGTTACCTGTTAATCAAATTCATTATTGTCCGTTAAAATCAGAATTTAAACGTTGTGTACGTGTAAAGTATTGACAACTAAGACTCGTATTTTGGTATTTCAAAAGTAATACCGATTATGAATTGAAATGAGCTTTAAGTTCGCTTCGCTCCTGAAATCTCTTCTATTCTATATCGGCATTATACATAAACAGTGTAGTGCTAACTTCAATTTATAGTTGGTATTAGCCCCCTCCATTTCCGGGAACAATGAATCTTGACATTTCGTTTTGTCTTCTTTTATCATCTCATGTCAGTTTCGTTCCGGGTCTTCAAGAAAACCCTAAATGTTGATGTAATTCATAAGTTGCTGCCGAATAATGGACACCATATTTAAAAATACACAATTGCGTTTCACCTTGCTTCTTACCGGTGTTATCAGCAGGTTGGCAAGCATGGCTGTCCAAATTTGGATTTCGATAGCGTTTTCATTGTCCCAGTAGGCTATTCGTTTTGTCCGGTGTTCTTGGTTCTTATTTTCGCCGTAGTACTATTTGATTTCTTCGTCTTTCAGGACACCGGAATTAGCATCAGACTGAATGTCAAGCTCTTTTCAGCCTTAATAAACGACATTGTCTTTTAGCCTTGGTACATACAAAATGGAGCTTTTGGAAAAGGCCACATACCGGTCATAGTCGACATACCCTTGATTGAAGGTGATGATGAAGCCTGCTACCAGGTTGAAAACCTCTTTCAAAAACATGTGGTCGCGACTGACTGTTTCACTTAATCGTATCAGACATGGAACATTCTCGCTGTCTTTGATGATTGTATGGGCTTGTGTTCCGCCTTGCTTGGGATTGCGCCCCACTCCTTTAAAAATATCCTTGAACAGAGTTACTGTAGTTGAATCCATGATATAAAGCCGCTTAAGATCGGCATCAACTAACCGGCTGTCCGCTAAACCTGTCGTATGCCTGCGGTAAACACTCATGTAGATATTACCAAAAACTTGGCTCTTCGTATGTGGTTTGCTTCAGAGAATGTACTGCATCTCACCTAATACGCTAGCCCCGAATGTGAAAACTTATGTGCTTGGACAGCAAGCCAAGTATAACTTCTCTAATGGAATGATAGCCTTCTAAAGCAACAAAAAGCATTACCACAACATGTTTGTATGTGGAAAACTTCTTTACATACCGTTCAGCCCCATGCTGTTTTGGCTATTTTCCGAATCTCTTTCTTGTCAATGAACTTAATCCGTTGATTAATTATCGCTGGTCCGCTAAAATTCATATTTTCATCCATGTCTTCCTTTTTTGTTTCGTAGCTCATAAGCAGACATTCCGGGATAGTTGGCAATAGGACTTAACCGGATAATTTTTTACCGGCAACAGTGTTATAAAATATAACTTTTAAGCGTATAATAAGTTAAACGAGTGGAAACTTCTTTTAAAGACATACTCAGGTTAGATGAATGGATTATCGCAAAGCACACAAGTTCATTAACCATCCAAACCCTTCAATTTTGTCAATATTGACAAAATTGAAGGGTTTTTTGTTTCTACATTTATTTTTATTGTTGTCGGGTTAAATAAACAGAAAACGCTACAATGCCTGACATATATCGTCCCTACGTGACTACACTACAGCGGGGGTTGTTTCATGTTCTGCCAATATTTAGCCCCTAACGGGGCTGTCCTGTAGGGACAAGATGTTTGGCAGAAAGCAAATTAAGATCTCCAAAAAGTCCCAGAAGGACGACATATTTTTTTAACCGGACATCAATGATATTTTTTAAAGTTGACAACCAAAAATTATAGTTCATAAATATTGCCAATTAAAAATTTGAGTAATTTTAGTTTTTATTATAAGCCTATTAATCATTTGCAAATACAGAACATTGATTTCCATATTCTTATAGAAATACAATACTGGTATTTGCCGGAATTGATCATCATATGAAAATCACAACTTTTTTGTTTTTTGCTTTCGTTCTAACTAGTTCATTAGCCTTTAGCCAGACATATATGTATTACGATTCTGCATCATTTTACATTGAAAATGTAAAGAACAAACTCCCTCTTGCTGATTCCGCGCAATTAGCAGATGCAGACAAGGGGGAATTATTTGCAAGACGATCAAAAAACGACTCTCTTTTGACCATGGCATGGTATATAAAAGGGGTTTTGTATTATTATCTATCTTATTATGAGGCATCAAACAGCTTTTATCAAATGGCACTTAATAAGCCTGTTACACAACAATACCCCGACATCAACTTCAGGTTATTAAACAATACAGGCATAAATTATGATATGCTTGGTAAAGCGAAAGAGTCACTGCTTTATTATCACAGGGCATTGGATATTGTTAAGTCATTGAAAAACGAAAAGGGTATTGCCCAGGTAAAGATCAATATTGGCAGATTATACCGGGTTAGTCGTGATTATGATAAAAGTGAATCTTATCTGAGAGAAGCACTTGATTATTTCAAAACAACACAGGATACTTTCTATCTGGGACTAACATACCAAAACCTTGCTTCTCTTTATACCGATATGGATAAAGGAGAACAGGATGTAATAAACGCTTTTCAATCTGCACTAAATAACTACCAGTCCATATCCTATAACTATGGTGTTGTGGAGTTGTATCATAATTTGGGTGATTATTACCAGACCGTTATGGGCGATATGCGGAAGGCTGTTCATTGTTTTAACAAAGCCCTTGACATTTCTGATGTAAATAATATGCATCAGAACAGTGTTCCTCTGATACTGGCCCTTGGGAAAATCGCCCTAATTGCACAAGATTACCTGCAGGCTGAAAACTATGCCAATCGTGCATACGAGCTAAGCAAACAAAATAATATGCTCTCATGGCAACAGTCTGCTCTCAAACTACTGACCAAAATCAGTATTGAATCCGGACATAAAAATCAGGCAATGCATTTTTTTCAAGAGTATATCTCTTTTTCCGATTCTACTTTTAGCATTGATAAGGCAAAATCATATAACGAACTCTCGGTGCTTTATGAAATAAAACAAAAAAATGAGCACCTAAGAAACCAGCAATTGGAAATAACCAATCACAAAACACATGAAAAGTGGCTTATTACTTCCCTTGCATTTGTGATTTTTCTGGTTATGGCTTTATTATTCTTTATACGTTTTCGTACCAAAAAACTCAAACAACAGTATCAACTAAACCGCGAATTATATGAACAGGAAAACATACAGCGTACGGAATCGGTTATTCTGAACAACAAAATAAATAGCCCCATTGTTTCCCATGGTCAAAAGCAACTATTTGATGAAATTCAGGATTTAATAAGAACAGAGAAATTATTTCTGGATATAAATCTCAGCGTTTCTGAGCTTGCCGAGAGACTGAATACCAACCAGAAATACATTTCCCAGGCCATCAACGAACATGCAGGCATGAACTTTCCTCATTTCCTTAACAAACAACGTGTGCAGGAAGCAAGAAGGCTAATCGAAGAAAATGGCAGGTTGGGGTATTCGCTGGAGCAGATCATGAACCGATCTGGATTCCGCTCCCGCACTACTTTTACTGAATCTTTCAAGTGTTTCACTGGAATGACCCCCGGGCAATATCAACGATTTGCTCACACAAAAAAATCATGATCTCCTTAAGAAACTGTTTTTGATGAGATTTAATCCCAAACCCGCATAAAACGCAACATCACTTTTTTTCTATAACTTGTTTTGAAAGGTTGCTTTTTTCAAATTCAACCACTAAAATATCCAAAAAGTTTCAGGAATCCGGACAAAGTTTTCAGAAATCTGAACACAGGGCCTATTATTTTTGAGCTCGATAATTAAACAAATTCTAATATTCAGAATTTATCAAAACTTAATCTTCAGGTTTATGAAAAAAATTTACTTACAATTAGTGCTAGCAGTTTTTCTTACACCGGCTATTTATGCGCAAACCTTTAGTGGTGGGGATGGCTCGTCCGGAAATCCTTACCTAATTTCTAATACAGCTGATTTAATAGAATTAAGCGATATTTGTGCAACTAGCAGTACGGCTGCCGGAGCATATTACAAGCAAACCACAGATATTGTTTTCAATGACGATGAAACCCTGGTTGACTGGGATGGTGATGGAACAGCAGACTGGGATGCTGAAGACCAATTAGGTTTTTTGCCTATTGGTAGTAAAACTGGTACTACCCAATTCTATTTCTACGGCCATTACGATGGGCAGGGATATACAATTTCCAATGTTTACATTGATCGACCTAGTGTTGATTATATCGGTCTTTTTGGATATATACACTATGCTGCAACAGTACAAAATCTTGGTGTAATCAATGTAACAATTAGTGGTAAGGGAAATGTTGGAGGGTTTGTCGGTTATATCAGAGGTGGTTCAAGTATTATTAATTGCCATGTTACTGGCAGCGTCCAAAGTGACAATAATTATTGTGGTGGTTTTGCCGGGTATGCAGGTGAAGCAAATACTTCAATAAGTAAATGTTACAGCAACACAAATGTTAGTAGTGGTTCTCTTTATATAGGAGGATTTATTGGTGTGGCTTTCGGAGCTGATAATATTAGTAATTGTTATAGTATGGGTGATATTACCAGGACAAGTGGTGTTAGTCTATTTTTTGCAGGATTTGCCGGCTATAATAGTAACACTATATCAAACTGTTATACAACATCTACAGTATATAGTTCAGCCGGTACAATCTGGGGCGATGGAGATGGATTAACGGCTGATAAAGGATTTATTTCACAAAACGTCGGTACAACTACAAATAATTTCTTTGATACTGAAGTAACAGGTCAAACCTCGGGAACCGGTGCCACGGCAAAAACCACAGCTGAAATGACCACCGAAAGTACTTTTACAGGTGCAGGCTGGGATTTTACCAGTACCTGGGCAATAGATGCTTCGCGTAATGATGGTTATCCCTACCTGGATTGGCAAAGCTTCCCCCCCACCGATATCACCTGGGATGGCTCGGAAAGCACGGACTGGAACACAGCCGACAACTGGGATCTCGGTACGGTGCCTACTTTCGATCATAATGTGATTATTCCTGTTACTTCCAATGACCCTGTGGTTGGATCATCCGGCAGTGCAAGCTGCACCAACCTTACCATCAACGAAAATGCAACACTTACGGTTAACGCAGGAGGTACGCTC
The DNA here is from genome assembly GCA_963676875.1 of Bacteroidales bacterium. Classification (GTDB taxonomy): domain Bacteria; phylum Bacteroidota; class Bacteroidia; order Bacteroidales; family F082; genus UBA6244. Next base: position 2,666,427 of record OY781436.1, on the reverse strand, counting down.
ATCACCAACGGCACCATTACCAACAACGGCACGGTCAATATCAAGCAAAGCCTGACCGAAGACGGCCACTGGCATTTCATTTCAATACCCAATAATACCACCACGGCCAATACTTTTCTGCACATGTACCTGCAGCAATGGAATGAGGGCACGACCGGATGGGAAGACATTACCGATCCCGAAACAAACCTTATACCGGTTAAAGGATACAGCCTGTGGGTTCCAGGTGGAACAAAAATGGATTTTACCTACACAGGCACACCCAACACAGGAGACCAAAGCATCGCAATTACTGCTGCCGGCAGTGGAGAGTCTGCAGGCATGAACCTGGTGGGCAACCCCTACCCGTCCTATCTCGACTGGGATCAGGTCAGTGGCTATGGTTCAAAATACACCTGGAATGGAACGGCCTATTTATCTTACAACCAAACAGGAAGTTACGGGGAAGGTTCTCAATATGTTGCACCCATGGAAGGCTTCTTTATTTATACCGCCTCACCTACAGATTTCGATCTGAACAACAGCTTGCGCTCACATCTGCCTGTTGCTAAAAAAGACGGGAAAGCCAGGCTAAATAACGGGCTTGTACTCTCTGCTTCCAATGGCAATTACTCCGATAAGCTTTGGATTGTAATTGATGACAATGCTAACGAAAGTTTTGAATTAGAGCGCGATGCCTGGAAACTGCTTTCAGGCACCGATGGAATTTCACAACTCTGGTCAGTCTGCCCTGATGGCAACCTGAGTATTGATGCCCGTCCCGAAACCGAAACCATCCAGCTTGGATTCAGTAACAACCAGGCCGGAATCTACTCAATCAATCTCAATGAAATTGCCGATATCCCCGAAGCATGGCTTGAAGACACCAAAACAGGCACATTTCACGACCTGACAAAAAGTGATTACGAATTTGCCTGGGATACCACCGATGATGAAACCCGCTTTAAAATGCATTTAAACGCCGTGGGCATCGAAGAAACACCTTTCGGCGATTGCAATATTTTAATCTATACCGCCAATAATCAAATCTTTATTAAAGGAATGGAAAAAGGCGAAGTAATAGTTTCAGATATCATGGGCAGGGTTATTTTGCAGGATGAGCTTTCCGCTGAAGGAAGCATCCGTTTACCAGGCAACCTGAAAACCGGTGTTTATATGGTAACCATTCAAAACGGGAAGGAAATTAAATCAGAAAAAGTATTTATAAAGTAGATGGCAGAGAGTAGAAATTGGAGAGTAGAGGCTCTTTTATCTTCCAATTTCTTTCATCTAACATCCAACGTCTAACATCTAAAAACTTATAACATGAAAATTATCATAAAAACCATTACAGCACTTCTTGTCCTAATAACCATTAACTTAGTAACGATTAACTTCTCTCTCGCCCAAGCTCCTCCACCACCCAATGGCGGCCAAACACCCGGTCAGGGCAACACACCCGTTGGCGGCGGCGCACCCATTGCAGGCGGCATCGGCATTTTGATGGCCTTGGGAGCGGCTTATGGTGGGAAGAAAGTGTATGATTTCAGGAAAAGAAATCTGGAGGATTAAACTGCCGGCAGAAAAATATCACGGGATATTGCATACCCAGGACATCTTCAGCCCTACTATAGCGAATTTGATAAATCTGCATTTGACTTATCAGGCTTAGAAAACATCCGATTCTGATCCTGCTTAACGATTCCGGTGTCATACCAAGGTATGATGCTATCATATGCTGGAGAAAAATTTGAAGAAGCTAGTATGTGTTTTCAGAAAATATTTTTAGCGGTCCATGGCTGTTAGTTGAGCCAGCATTTTAACATGTTCATTTCTTTTACTTCTAAGCTGTCCTACAGTTCTATCGCATATTTCATATGGGATTATCATTTAAAATTTCATGATCTTCCTGTTTCAATACATGGATTTCAATATCTGTGATGGCCTCGATATTAATCAGATTATTCGTTATAGGCTTAACCCCAATATTGGTACCAAAAGCGCAAGGAGCCTCTAGAAAAACAATTGTAAACTCTTCATCATCGATTTTGGTAAAAAAGCATACACAACCTTCTTCAAGAAAATAAACACAAAAGGTTGGTTAAACTATCATCAATAATTAATGAACCCTTTCTTATCAGCATGCGCTCATCCCTTGCTTCCAGTTCAGGCCAGTGAGATGAAACATCATATCTCTGGATTTCTAAATATTGTCGGGAGTTGTTCATTGCTGCCGACATTTTTGTTAGTAGTTATTCTTTAAAATTACAATAATTTCTTAACCAAAGTCCATGTGTTTTCTTAACCGGACATTTTATGTTTGAACCGTAACTATTGACCTAACAAAAGACAAAATGTTTATCAATATTGTCCGTTAAAATCAGAATTTAAACGTTGTGTACGTGTAAAGTATTGACAACTAAGATTCGTATTTTGGTATTTCTAAAGTAATACCGATTATGAATTATAATGAGCTTTAAGTTCGCTTCGCTCCTGAAACCTCTTCAATTCTATATCGGCATTATACATAAACAGCGTAGTGCTAACTTCAATTTATAGTTGGTATTAGCCCCCTCCATTTTCGGGAACAATGAATCTTGATATTTCGTTTTGTCTTCTTTTATCATCTCATGTCAGCTCCGTTCCGGGTCTTCAAGAAAACCCTAACTGTTGATGTAATTCATAAGTTGCTGCCGAATAATGGACACCATATTAAAAAATGCCCAACTGCGTTTCACCTTGGTTCTTAATTTCGCCTTAGTACAATATGATTTCTGCATCTTTCAGGACACTGGAATTAGCATCACACTGAATATCAAGCTCTTTTCGGCCTTAATAAATGACATTGTCTTTTAGCCTTGTTACATACCAAATGGAGCTTTGGGAACTGGTACGTGATAACTTTCAACCATCATAGATATAGGGAAATGGCAACTGCCCATTTGTTTCACCCGAACTTGGTTCGCCAGAAAAAAACCAGACACAAAAAGGGGAGCACCCATTGGATGCTCCCCTTGTGTTATCGGTAGGTAACTACCTCAAGAAATGGTTATTCTGCAATAACAACTCTTTTGGTAACTACGCCGTTGGCGGTGTTGATCTGTACTACATATACGCCGGCTTCGTAAGAAGCTGTGTTCAGCGTTAAGGTAGTTTCGCCGGCAACTTTGGCACTGTAAACAACTTGTCCTACGTAGTTCATCACGGTTACTCCGTTCATGGCTACATTGGAACTTACATTTACTCTGTCAGTTGCTGGGTTAGGATACAGACTCAGTTCGCTGGCCTGGTTGTTATCAACGTTGATGATCAAAAGATATACATAATCTTCGGTCATCGGTACATTGTAACCGGGCATGGACTCACAGTAGTCGGTTTCACTTTCCCATACACAAGTAACTTGGTACCAGTATCCGTTGCCGGTTACGGTAGTTTCGTCAAGGTAGGTATAAGCTTCTACGCCGGTTTCTGCTGGTACGTAATCAAACATTTCATAGTCACCCATCTCGTCGGTTTTACGATAGACGTTGAATCCGGCAATGACGCGTTCTCCATTGGTGTTCATGTTCAATACGCTGTTCGATCCGGTTCCCATTCCTGAGATAGCCAGTTCAGCATCATTTGAGTAAACATCTTCAGGTTTGTCCATGGGCAGGGCAGCCGTAACTCCGGTTACGTCGGTTACATAGCCGCGCAGGTTCCAGGTTCCGGGCAAATCATAGTCGGTCAAATGTTCCCACAATGCACCGTCCAAGGTGATCAGGTCTCCATTGGGTTCACCCATGGAGCCTCCTGTTGCAGCCGGGAAATTAGCTCCGTCAGTGGTGTAAACGGTAATCCAGAGTTCCTGGGTTACATCAAGCATAACAGGGGTGCTCAGGGTTACTTCTTCCCATGATTCCACGCCAAGTCCGCTCAGGGCTTGTGTATGAAGCAGGGTAGCTGCATTGGTGCCTTTGTAGATACGCAATTCGTCTGTAGCATCCGTTCTGTTGTAGATCGAAATTTTGGTCAACGAGGCTCCTGCATAAGCACTCAACTGTGAAGGATCAAATTTGATAGCCCATGAGAATGAAGCCGGTCCACCGATTCCATCTACATTTACGCCATCATCATAGTACAACCAGTCGGCTATTACAGGATCAACCGGGGCATTCCAGCTAATCAATGCGTCTTCATCATTGTATTCTACGGCGGCCAGATCGCTGATGCTTTCACAGGTGCGGTAGATTTCAATGTTGTCAACAAACCAGCTAATTACATCAAACGAATTTTGTCCCGTGGCGTTGAAACGTATTTTGAATACGCGGCTCATGGTGGATCCGGTGATGTTAATATGGTTGCTGGTAAAGTCGAAGCTTTCTGTGTTGGCAAAAGTAGCTACGGTGTTCCAATCGGTTCCGTTGTATACTTCTACGTTCAGCATTTCTTCGCCGGTAGCATTACGGTTGTCTAACTTCAAGTCGAAGTCTAACCATAATTCGCCTTCGGTCAGCAAGTCGGCAGTAATAGGATTACTGGTCAAACTTGAGCTATAGTCGTTCTCCAACAATGGATCCCAGGTAAACTCTGCTGATGGCTCAGGATCGCCTACTACAGGGTTGATCTTCCAGTTTTCACCGTCGGTCATCCATCCGTTGAATACGAAGGTTCCTTGATCCCATCCTTCAAAGAATGGTACAGGGAAGCCCCATACTACGTTTATGCAGTCACTTCCTTCCCATGGTGATTCACCGAAGTCGCCGGGGAATCCAAATTGGGTCAGGTCGTATTTGGCACTTACGTCAAAGCAGTATTCGCCTGGATCAATGGGGTTGATTACATAGTTAACCCATTCGTCAGTACCTTGTCCTTCGTATGGAATTTCGGCAATGGCTTCGCCATCCTGATACAGGATAAAGGAAACAAGTCCGTCTGGAATGTCTCCGCCGCCGCCGCCGCCGCCGCTGTTGTCGCCTAAGTCATAACCAAATCCGGGGGTTCCGGCACCTTGCATGGTACCACCTAAGGTATATTTGCCACTTACGATGTCGCCATCAAAGTACAATCCTCCGGCAATACCGTCGGCACCAAAGTCGCTACTTACACTGTGCTCAACTCCTGTGGGGGCTCCTGTGGCAATGTCCATTTGTGATATCCAACAGCCACCACCTGAGGTGGTTCCTTCGAACATCCACAAGAATGGGCCGCCATCGGTTACATTGTCATAGGCAAGTCCGTAAATACTTGGAGCTCCTGAAATGGTATTAAGTACTGCTCCTGATCTGTCGAACAGGGTCAAGTCGGTATCCCAGTTGTTGGCCCAGAATCCATCAGCATCTTCGTCGTATGCAATGGCACGACATGCCGTGGGGGCGGTGAAGGAGCTTACCAAAGTTTGGTTGGTGAAGTCCATTTCAAATACGGTGGTAGCTGCTGCTCCGCCATACATATAGGTTCCGTCGAAAGCCAAATCGCGAAGACCGGTTACGCCGGGAATGGTGAAGGTTTCAATGTAGGTACCATCCGTGGTGAATTTAGCAATGTTGTTGCTTGACCATACGGCAGCGTAAATAAATTCGCCATCGGTTTCGGCTCCGGCCAATCCGGTTAAACCTGAAGCTGTTTCCTGTGGTACATTGTACAATATATCCCAAAGGTCTCTACTTCCATTGAAAGAAGCGGTAGAAGCATGTGTTTCCAAATTTGCAGCTACGGTTTCGCCGGGTACATATGTGTTACGATCAAAAGCCATAAGGGTGCTGGCCTCGGTCATTGGTGGATTCCACATCAATGGTACTTCGTTGGTGCCATATACATATTCATCACCCAGGTTACGTGGAGGATACAGGTATCCGGAAGTCCAGGTAAACTCTACTGGATCAGAAATACCACAAGCATAAACAGCTCTTACGCCGGCTGTGTAGGTCTGTCCGTAGGTCAGGTTGGTGAAAGTGTGAGTCAATACATCAGCAGGGGTTTCTACCATGAAGGCACCATCAAGTTCTACTTGATAAGCCATAACATCGGCTGGTCCATTGGTAACGTGTACGTTATCAACTGCCCATCCTGCAGCCCATTGTCCCATATCATCGTAATGGAATGCAAACCAAATGGCAGAAGATCCACCGGGGCCACTAAAGGCGCTCAGGTCAACCATTTCGGTTGTCCATCCGCTTACAATACCTACACTTTGAAGAATGTCCCAGGTAGCTCCGCCATCAAGACTGAACTCTACATAGGCTGCTTCTCCATATTGTCCGGTAAAGTAATTGTCATAGTACAAGGAGAAAGTTGGACTTTCACGAAGGTCAACACTTGGTGTGATCAAGTAGTCGGCGGCTCCGTCATGGTTCGAGTCAACATCATCATTTACAAAGGCGTAGAATCCGTCTCCGGCTGGTATGGGGAAATAGGTACTTCCACCATCATCGCCACGTTCCCAGCCACCGGCGTCGTTGCTCAAAGCTTGCCAGCCTACCGGTGGGAAGGTCGTGCTTTCAAAGCCTTCGTTGGCCATGGAGAAAATCAAGGGTTCTTCCCAGGTAGCTACAGATGTACCGGCGTCCACAAACAGGTTGCGGGGCATGTATTCTCTTTCGGAGAGAATCAGGTCAATTACTCTGTCACCACTAATGGTTACGTCGTAAGAGATGGTGTTGTAACCTATGTGGAATACGGTAAGGGTGTATTTTCCATAGATAACACTATCAAATGTTGCAATACCATCGGCACCGGTTACGGCAAACAATGATTGATAAGGATATTCATAACCTTCCAAGCTAACTTCAGTTCCTTCAGGTGATTCACCATCACACAGGCTTACATTTACAGTTACCTGAGCACTGAGCAAGTGAGCCACGGTGTTTGAATATACCCATTCTGATTCGCCAATATCATATACAGCTTTCACTGCATAGGCATAGAATCCGGCTGGTTGTCCACCAAAGGCGGCATCGTTGTAGAAGGTTACTCCCGAGGGGTTAGCAATGGCGGTAAGGGTACCTGTTTCAGGTCCAAGATCCGGATCGAAATCGCTAACACGGGCTACAATGTAGTTGCTCAAATCTCTGTCGCCACCTGCTGTTGCATTGGCAATGGGCAGAATTTGTCCTGATTTAACAGTTCCACTTACATTGGTAGGCTCACCACTGGCAATAAAGCTCGACATGGCTGAGGCAGGAATCTTGGGCAGATTAACAACAGTAGTTTGTGCATTGGTAACAACACTGTTGGTAGGTCCGCTTACATATGCTCTCATCATGAAGTCCTGGTATGGTGACAAAGACCATGATGGGTTGTTAGGCATTTTGGCGTATGAACGATAAACTATGGGTTGTTCGTTGTCGATACCAATGGGTGCTGAGTTAGCAGCGGTTCCCAATTGCCACATCACCAAATAGAAATCTCCATCGGCAACGGTAGCATTCAGACCGTAAAATTCAACCCATCCATAATTATCTACTCCAACAACAATAGAGTCCAGTACAGTACCGGGCATTCCATTGGTTCCGTCATCATCAATTACCCCAACGGCCATTTGTGAACCAAGGAAGTTAGCGTTGGCGGGGAATGATCCATCACCTACATACAAGCGACCACCAATGGCGGTTGCAGGATATCCTACAGGTGTGAAACGCACACCAACTGCGCCACCGGGCAATGCCCACATGGTAAACTCGTCAGCTGATCCGTCGTCGTAAGCAATTTCGTAAGGCCCCATGGGCAATGACCATTCAACCATACATTGGGTGTCGTCCTGGTTAGGATCGGCAATTACCCATTGTACCGGATAAGGAGCTTCACAAAGTACAGCATTTACTTCAACAGGGGTACCTACTACGGCTACAACGCCTAATTCGGTATATCCGTCAAAGCCTAATTTAGTAAATTCAATATCATAGGTTCCATCGTCAACCCATAGTTCGTACATACCATCTTCATCGGTCTCGGTTGACCAATCGGTTCCGGCAGCAGTTACGGTTACTCCGGGCATGCCTAATCCTGAATTACAGTCGGTTACCTCACCATAGATGATGGCTGGTTCGTAAACAACCATGGTATTACCAATCATGGTAGAAGGAGCTGCAGGATCGTTGGTTACCAGTTCCAGGTCTTCCAAATAGGTTCCTACGGGGAAGCCCATAGAAGTATAAGTAACTACAATATCAGCTGATCCTCCGGCAGGAATAAATCCTTGTGCGGGTTCAACATCCATGATAAAGCTGGGAACAGGTACAACTGCGTACAAAGTTCCTTGAGGAATACCGGCAATTGGAGGTCCTACGGCATAGGCCACGTTGTCTTCGGTATCCATAATTTCGTAGGAGATTTCTCCGGGCCATGAACCACTTACATAGGTGGTGTAGATTTCGTCGCCGTCTTCAACAGGGAAATATACTGTTTCAGGACCGGTTCCACTGGCCAGGGTTACGTTATCCAATACCAGGTTACCTGCTACATAGATATCGATTGATCCTCCGTTCCATCCGTCACCGTAGGAGTCGTGCAATACAACTGAATAGATGCCTGAGAAACGGGCTTGGGTAGTTACATAGGCGGGGAATTCAAACGACATGGTTCCGGTTCCGGTGTTGCGGATGGTGAAGGAATCACCACCGTAGGAATCAGGCCACAATTCGTCATACAATGGAACATCTACCAAGGTCAAAGTGGGGTTCGCCCATTCGATACACTCAGGTCCGGCCGGAACACTGGCACCTTGTTGATATACAGCTTGTACAGTATAGCAGAAGTTACCATAGTTGGGCAACATATCCACAAAACTTGTAGTTGCTGAGGTTCCGATAGGAAGACTGTTTCTGTTTATTCTGAAATACAGGAAGTTCGACTGAATGGCGTGTGTCCAAGTCAGTGAAACTTGTCCGGTAACATCATTGGTCACATTTACTTCCAAATTTTCAACCGGCTCGATGGGGTCACCGGCGATGGCCATGGTTACAGGAATAGTAATAGTTCCTACATCAGGGCTTGTGGTAAGTACAATGTCGGCGGTGTAAAAATCACCAACTTCTGTACCACTGGCGTCGAAGTTAACGGGTAGGTTGAATGAAGAACCTCCACCATTGATGGAACCTTCATATTGACCAAGGGTTAACCAGTTGCCTGCTCCACCACCACCAAGGCACATGGCCAAAGTTTCGGGAAGTGTTACATATGAAGCTCCTGTCCATTGTACGGCGGGGCCACCTGCTGACATAGAATTCAACCAGTAGTTGGTGGGAGGGCCGGATACAGCTTTTACTACAACCCAACCATCGGTAATGGCCAATGGTGTTATTTCTGCTGTATATACATATGTGTCATAGCCAAGAACTTGAACGCCTGTGTTAACAGGAGTTAAGGTTAGTGTTTCTGAGCTTAACAAAGCACCGGGAACGGTACCTGCTTCGTAAATTTCAATTACGTAGTCTTTGGTGGCCGGAGGTGCTGCGGTATAAAGTGCCCAGAAGGTAACACTGCTTACCGTGCTGGTAACACCTGTAAAGGATTGCGCGGCATAATATCCGGCTGACATATCACTGGTGTAACCATTGTTAGATCCAATGGGAGCGTTGCTGTAAACTGATCCATCGGGACAGTCCATGGCTCCTCTGTCGCTCATGGCAGGGCCATTGGCAGGAATAAAGGATCCGGCACCTAGTTTACCGTCAAAACGGGTCATGGCAGAAAAGTCTGTTCCTTGACCTGGGTTGGTAACGGCGTTGGTGGTTACAGGGTAGTTAACAACACCTGTCCACTCAACGGGACCTGAACCGGTATTCAGCATACCAAGGTAGTTGGTCAGGTATTCGTTGGGAGCCAGGGTTTCGTCCATGCGTAGAGGAGAAACTGTCAGGTTGGGTGCTGTAAGTACAAAATCCTGAGTAACAGTAATACCTCCAATAGCGGTAACCATGGCAGAAGCAGTATTATAACCGGGTTTCATACAGGTGAGTTCGTAATCACCATTGGGGACGGCAGAAATCAGGTAGGTACCTGTACCATCTGTGGTGGCACTCAATACACCGTCCACATAAATTTCAGCACCACCGATACTCAAACCGGCAGTATTGCTTACGTTTCCGGTAATATCACCGGGAAGCAAATAACCAATTTCAAAATTATCCACCATGGCAACGTCGCCACCACCATAGTAATTATAATAGTATTTACCTGAGTTTTGGATAGAAATATCAAAGCTGGCCAAATTTTGGTAAGCAGTCAGATCAAACTCGAGGGTTTGCCATGGATCACCGCTGGCAGTAGCAGCATTCCACGAGGTATTTCCGTTAACATCAGCAATAGCAGTACCATTAACTAACACACGAAACCATTCATAGGCCCATCCAAAAGAATAGTTTTGACGCATGTCAAAACTCATCTTCATGTATCCTGGATTGGCAACATCAGGATGAATTTCCATGGCTAACTCGCCAATGTGCGTGGTATTTGTGTTAAACGCCTGATCGTAGGTTGTGGATGTGGAACCGCCGGTCCAACCGGTAGATCCAATACCTTCCATCATTACGCCATAGGCAGAGCCATTAGCAGCAGCTGCGTCCACATAAACATCAGCTTGAGCATTTGGATAGGCTGAAATTTCAGCAGGTAGTGATCCACCATCGAAATTTTCAGCAAATGGGAAAGCAGTGATTGGTGTAGGACCGGATGGTGGGCCAGCACCGGTAATTTCCAGGGTATAGTTTCCAAAGGAGGAACTGTAACCATAAACTTTTACGTACATGGTTGATCCTGCGGTAAATGGAATTCCTGAAATTTCGGATTGAACACCACAAGCATCATCGTTGTAAAACAAGTAGGTAGCATCGGCGCAGTCGCCCCATACCTCTACCTTGGTGTCGTAGTCAGATGCGCACAACGAAACCGTTACCGTAAAATCGGTTGCTCCGGTAAATTCATACCAAGCGGCTCCGTAACTTACAATCGAACCCGATTGTGAAGGGTCGTTGACGTTTCCATAGTTGAGGGGGTCGGTACACGCGTCACCGGCAACCCTTACACCAGGATTTTGAGCATAGGATATGGGCCCTAAAGCGGCATCCTTTTGCATTTCAATCTGTTTGTGAAAAGCTATCTCTTCCGGACTCATTTGAGCCATCAGAAAAGATGAACTTAACAGAAAGGTCAACATCATTAAGTAAAACTTTGTAGTTTTCTTCATAAGATAATTGAATTTGTTAAGTGATAAAATGATTAATTGATTAATTTAAATATTGATTATTAATATAATAGAGTCTTTTTAAAGCAGTTTAATTATGAATTAGTTTAATTACCCAACTTACTTAACTAGCAAAAGTAAAAGAATAATTCAAAAATGATAGCAAAAAACTGATTTTTATGCTTGTTTTTTTCAATATAACGCAGGGTTATCTTACTATTATACCAACTATAAATTGAAGTTAACACTACGCTATTTATGTATAATGCCGATATAGAATTGAAGAGGTTTCAGGAGCGAAGCGAACTTAAAGCTCATTTCAATTCATAATCGGTATTCTTTATTCTGTTATCAATATTAAGGGATGAATTTCCGCCTTAGTTTGTCGGTCCAATTTCCCCCCAAAAAAAATAATCGCAAATAAACTTATAAACCCAGACAAAAAAAGGGGAGCACCCATTGGATGCTCCCCTTGTGTTATCGGTAGGTAACTACCTCAAGAAATGGTTATTCTGCAATAACAACTCTTTTGGTAACTACGCCGTTGGCGGTGTTGATCTGTACCACATATACGCCGGCTTCGTAAGAAGCTGTGTTCAGCGTTAAGGTAGTTTCACCGGCAACTTTGGCACTGTAAACAACTTGTCCTACGTAGTTCATCACGGTTACTCCGTTCATGGCTACATTGGAACTTACATTTACTCTGTCAGTTGCTGGGTTTGGATACAGACTCAGTTCGCTGGCTTCCGGGTTGTCAATGTTGGTGATCAAGACATATACATAGTCTTCGGTCATCGGTACATTGTAACCGGGCATGGACTCACAGTAGTCGGTTTCACTTTCCCATACACAGGTAACCTGATACCAGTATCCGTTGCCGGTGGCAGTGGTTTCATCCAGGTAGGTATAAGCTTCCTGACCTGTCTCTGCTGGTACGTAATCAAACATTTCATAGTCACCCATCTCGTCGGTTTTACGATAGACGTTGAATCCGGCAATGACGCGTTCTCCATTGGTGTTCATGTTCAATACGCTGTTCGATCCGGTTCCCATTCCTGAGATAGCCAGTTCAGCATCATTTGAGTAAACATCTTCAGGTTTGTCCATGGGCAGGGCAGCCGTAACTCCGGTTACGTCGGTTACATAGCCGCGCAGGTTCCAGGTTCCGGGCAAATCATAGTCGGTCAAATGTTCCCACAATGCACCGTCCAAGGTGATCAGGTCTCCATTGGGTTCACCCATGGAGCCTCCTGTTGCAGCCGGGAAATTAGCTCCGTCAGTGGTGTAAACGGTAATCCAGAGTTCCTGGGTTACATCAAGCATAACAGGGGTGCTCAGGGTTACTTCTTCCCATGATTCCACGCCAAGTCCGCTCAGGGCTTGTGTATGAAGCAGGGTAGCTGCATTGGTGCCTTTGTAGATACGCAATTCGTCTGTAGCATCCGTTCTGTTGTAGATCGAAATTTTGGTCAACGAGGCTCCTGCATAAGCACTCAACTGTGAAGGATCAAATTTGATAGCCCATGAGAATGAAGCCGGTCCACCGATTCCATCTACATTTACGCCATCATCATAGTACAACCAGTCGGCTATTACAGGATCAACCGGGGCATTCCAGCTAATCAATGCGTCTTCATCATTGTATTCTACGGCGGCCAGATCGCTGATGCTTTCACAGGTGCGGTAGATTTCAATGTTGTCAACAAACCAGCTAATTACATCAAACGAATTTTGTCCCGTGGCGTTGAAACGTATTTTGAATACGCGGCTCATGGTGGATCCGGTGATGTTAATATGGTTGCTGGTAAAGTCGAAGCTTTCTGTGTTGGCAAAAGTAGCTACGGTGTTCCAATCGGTTCCGTTGTATACTTCTACGTTCAGCATTTCTTCGCCGGTAGCATTACGGTTGTCTAACTTCAAGTCGAAGTCTAACCATAATTCGCCTTCGGTCAGCAAGTCGGCAGTAATAGGATTACTGGTCAAACTTGAGCTATAGTCGTTCTCCAACAATGGATCCCAGGTAAACTCTGCTGATGGCTCAGGATCGCCTACTACAGGGTTGATCTTCCAGTTTTCACCGTCGGTCATCCATCCGTTGAATACGAAGGTTCCTTGATCCCATCCTTCAAAGAATGGTACAGGGAAGCCCCATACTACGTTTATGCAGTCACTTCCTTCCCATGGTGATTCACCGAAGTCGCCGGGGAATCCAAATTGGGTCAGGTCGTATTTGGCACTTACGTCAAAGCAGTATTCGCCTGGATCAATGGGGTTGATTACATAGTTAACCCATTCGTCAGTACCTTGTCCTTCGTATGGAATTTCGGCAATGGCTTCGCCATCCTGATACAGGATAAAGGAAACAAGTCCGTCTGGAATGTCTCCGCCGCCGCCGCCGCCGCCGCTGTTGTCGCCTAAGTCATAACCAAATCCGGGGGTTCCGGCACCTTGCATGGTACCACCTAAGGTATATTTGCCACTTACGATGTCGCCATCAAAGTACAATCCTCCGGCAATACCGTCGGCACCAAAGTCGCTACTTACACTGTGCTCAACTCCTGTGGGGGCTCCTGTGGCAATGTCCATTTGTGATATCCAACAGCCACCACCTGAGGTGGTTCCTTCGAACATCCACAAGAATGGGCCGCCATCGGTTACATTGTCATAGGCAAGTCCGTAAATACTTGGAGCTCCTGAAATGGTATTAAGTACTGCTCCTGATCTGTCGAACAGGGTCAAGTCGGTATCCCAGTTGTTGGCCCAGAATCCATCAGCATCTTCGTCGTATGCAATGGCACGACATGCCGTGGGGGCGGTGAAGGAGCTTACCAAAGTTTGGTTGGTGAAGTCCATTTCAAATACGGTGGTAGCTGCTGCTCCGCCATACATATAGGTTCCGTCGAAAGCCAAATCGCGAAGACCGGTTACGCCGGGAATGGTGAAGGTTTCAATGTAGGTACCATCCGTGGTGAATTTAGCAATGTTGTTGCTTGACCATACGGCAGCGTAAATAAATTCGCCATCGGTTTCGGCTCCGGCCAATCCGGTTAAACCTGAAGCTGTTTCCTGTGGTACATTGTACAATATATCCCAAAGGTCTCTACTTCCATTGAAAGAAGCGGTAGAAGCATGTGTTTCCAAATTTGCAGCTACGGTTTCGCCGGGTACATATGTGTTACGATCAAAAGCCATAAGGGTGCTGGCCTCGGTCATTGGTGGATTCCACATCAATGGTACTTCGTTGGTGCCATATACATATTCATCACCCAGGTTACGTGGAGGATACAGGTATCCGGAAGTCCAGGTAAACTCTACTGGATCAGAAATACCACAAGCGTAAACAGCTCTTACGCCGGCTGTGTAGGTCTGTCCGTAGGTCAGGTTGGTGAAAGTGTGAGTCAATACATCAGCAGGGGTTTCTACCATGAAGGCACCATCAAGTTCTACTTGATAAGCCATAACATCGGCTGGTCCATTGGTAACGTGTACGTTATCAACTGCCCATCCTGCAGCCCATTGTCCCATATCATCGTAATGGAATGCAAACCAAATGGCAGAAGATCCACCGGGGCCACTAAAGGCGCTCAGGTCAACCATTTCGGTTGTCCATCCGCTTACAATACCTACACTTTGAAGAATGTCCCAGGTAGCTCCGCCATCAAGACTGAACTCTACATAGGCTGCTTCTCCATATTGTCCGGTAAAGTAATTGTCATAGTACAAGGAGAAAGTTGGACTTTCACGAAGGTCAACACTTGGTGTGATCAAGTAGTCGGCGGCTCCGTCATGGTTCGAGTCAACATCATCATTTACAAAGGCGTAGAATCCGTCTCCGGCTGGTATGGGGAAATAGGTACTTCCACCATCATCGCCACGTTCCCAGCCACCGGCGTCGTTGCTCAAAGCTTGCCAGCCTACCGGTGGGAAGGTCGTGCTTTCAAAGCCTTCGTTGGCCATGGAGAAAATCAAGGGTTCTTCCCAGGTAGCTACAGATGTACCGGCGTCCACAAACAGGTTGCGAGGCATGTATTCTCTTTCGGAGAGAATCAGGTCATATACATCATCGCCACTTACGGTAACTGCAAATACGATTGGGTTGTAACCTATATGGAATGCAGACAATTCATACCTTCCGTAGATAACACTATCAAATACAACAGTACCATCAGCACCGGCAACTGCAAATAAATTTTGATATGGGAATTCTGATCCAATCAAACTTATTTCAGTTCCTTCAGGTGATTCACCATCACACAGGCTTACGTTAACAGTAATTTCAGCACTGAGCAAGTGAGCCACGGTGTTTGAGTAAACCCATTCGGATTCTCCAATGTCGTAAACAGCTTTCACTGCATAAGCGTAGAAACCGGCTGGTTGTCCACCAAAGGCGGCATCGTTGTAGAAGGTTACTCCCGAGGGGTTAGCAATGGCGGTAAGGGTACCTGTTTCAGGTCCAAGATCCGGATCGAAATCGCTAACACGAGCTACAATGTAGTTGCTCAAATCTCTGTCGCCACTAGCTGTTGCATTGGCAATGGGCAGAATTTGTCCTGATTTAACAGTTCCACTTACATTGGTAGGCTCACCACTGGCAATAAAGCTCGACATGGCTGAGGCAGGAATCTTGGGCAGATTAACAACAGTAGTTTGTGCATTGGTAACAACACTGTTAGTAGGTCCGCTTACATATGCTCTCATCATGAAGTCCTGGTATGGTGACAAAGACCATGATGGGTTGTTAGGCATTTTGGCGTATGAACGATAAACAATGGGTTGTTCGTTGTCGATACCAATGGGTGCTGAAGTAGAAGCAGTTCCCAATTGCCACATCACCAAATAGAAATCTCCATCGGTAATGGTAGCATTCAGACCGTAAAATTCAACCCATCCGTAGTTATCAACGGTGGTAGTAATAGAGTCCAGTACCGTTCCGGGCATTCCGTTGGCACCATCATCATCGATAACACCTACGGCCATTAATGAACCAAGGAAGTTAGCATTAGCAGGGAAAGATCCATCACCTACATTCAGGCGACCACCAATGGCGGTTGCGGGATATCCTACAGGTGTGAAACGTACAGCTACAGCACCACCGGGCAATGCCCACATGGTAAACTCGTCAGCTGATCCGTCGTCGTAAGCAATTTCGTAAGGTCCCATGGGCAATGACCATTCAACCATACATTGGGTGTCGTCCTGGTTAGGATCGGCAATTACCCATTGTACCGGATAGGGAGCTTCACAAAGTACTGCATTTACTTCAACAGGGGTACCTACTACGGCTACAACGCCTAATTCGGTATATCCGTCAAAGCCTAATTTAGTAAATTCAATATCATAGGTTCCATCGTCAACCCATAGTTCGTACATACCATCTTCATCGGTCTCGGTTGACCAATCGGTTCCGGCAGCAGTTACGGTTACTCCGGGCATGCCTAATCCTGAATTACAGTCGGTTACTTCACCATAGATGATGGCTGGTTCGTAAACAACCATGGTATTACCAATCATAGTAGAAGGAGCATCAGGATCGTTGGTTACCAGTTCCAGGTCTTCCAAATAGGTTCCTACGGGGAAGCCCATAGAAGTATAAGTAACTACAATATCGGCTGATCCTCCGGCAGGAATAAATCCTTGTGCGGGTTCAACATCCATGATAAAGCTTGGGGTAGGTACAACTGCGTACAAAGTTCCTTGAGGAATACCGGCAATTGGAGGTCCTACGGCGTAGGCCACGTTGTCTTCGGTATCCATAATTTCGTAGGAGATTTCTCCGGGGTAAGTACCACTTACATAGGTGGTATAAATTTCATCGCCGCCTTCAACAGGGAAATATACTGTTTCAGGACCGGTTCCACTGGCCAGGGTTACGTTATCCAATACCAGGTTACCTGCTACATAGATATCGATTGATCCACCGTTCCATCCGTCACCGTAGGAGTCGTGCAATACAACTGAATAGATGCCTGAGAAACGGGCTTGGGTAGTTACATAGGCAGGGAATTCAAACGACATGGTTCCGGTTCCGGTGTTGCGGATGGTGAAGGAATCACCACCATAGGAATCAGGCCACAATTCGTCATACAATGGAACATCTACCAAGGTCAAAGTGGGGTTCGCCCATTCGATACACTCAGGTCCGGCCGGAACACTGGCACCTTGTTGATATACAGCTTGTACAGTATAGCAGAAGTTACCATAGTTGGGCAACATATCCACAAAACTTGTAGTTGCTGAGGTTCCGATAGGAAGACTGTTTCTGTTTATTCTGTAGTACAGGAAGTTAGCCTGAACGTTATGCGACCAGCTCAAGCTAACTTGTCCGGTAATCTCATTGGTTACATTTACTTCCAAATTTTCAACCGGTTCGATGGGGTCACCGGCGATGGCCATGGTTACGGGAATAGTAATAGTTCCTACATCAGGGCTTGTGGTAAGTACAATGTCGGCGGTGTAAAAATCACCAACTTCTGTACCACTGGCGTCGAAGTTAACGGGTAGGTTGAATGAAGAACCTCCACCATTGATGGAACCTTCATATTGACCAAGGGTTAACCAGTTGCCTGCTCCACCACCACCAAGGCACATGGCCAAAGTTTCGGGAAGTGTTACATATGAAGCTCCTGTCCATTGTACGGCGGGGCCACCTGCTGACATAGAATTCAACCAGTAGTTGGTGGGAGGGCCGGATACAGCTTTTACTACAACCCAACCATCGGTAATGGCCAATGGTGTAATTTCTGCTGTATATACATATGTGTCATAGCCAAGAACTTGAACGCCTGTGTTAACAGGAGTTAAGGTTAGTGTTTCTGAGCTTAACAAAGCACCGGGAACGGTACCTGCTTCGTAAATTTCAATTACGTAGTCTTTGGTGGCCGGAGGTGCTGCGGTATAAAGTGCCCAGAAGGTAACACTGCTTACCGTGCTGGTAACACCTGTAAAGGATTGCGCGGCATAATATCCGGCTGACATATCACTGGTGTAACCATTGTTAGATCCAATGGGAGCGTTGCTGTAAACTGATCCATCGGGACAGTCCATGGCTCCTCTGTCGCTCATGGCAGGGCCATTGGCAGGAATAAAGGATCCGGCACCTAGTTTACCGTCAAAACGGGTCATGGCAGAAAAGTCTGTTCCTTGACCTGGGTTGGTAACGGCGTTGGTGGTTACAGGGTAGTTAACAACACCTGTCCATTCAACAGGACCTGATCCGGTATTCAACATACCAAGGAAGTTGGTCAGGTATTCGTTGGGAGCCAGGGTTTCGTCCATACGAAGAGGAGAAACGGTAAGGTTGGGTGAGGTTAAGGTAAAGTCGTGGGTAATGGTTCCCATGGAAGCAACGTTTACGGTAGCTGTAGCTACATTGTAACCTTGCTTGAAACATACCAATTCCTGGTCACCTGAAGGCATACCGGGCAAGAAATAATATCCTGTACCATCCGTGGTGGTTGAACCATAGCCATCAATACCAACAGTAGCACCTCCAACGGAGAGTCCACCGGAGTTATACACATGACCTTCAATATCGCCGGGAGCTGTTAAAGCATCACCAATCAGGCGGATATTTGAAAAGTCGGTGCTTGCAGCATCATAGTTTGGAGGAGTTTCGCTGTCGGCGTATCCAACCAACATACGGTTTCCTGAACCTGTGGTTCTGTAGGTTCTGTAATAAGTACCTGTGTAGTAGCCATTGTCACCCCAGAGGATGTCAATAATCAGGTTATTAACTCCTGAATAAACATAATCGGTAATGTCGATTGTGTTGGCCCAGCCGGTGGCTGTGGCAGGAACAAAAGAGCTGTTTGAGTACACCAAAGTTGCACCGGCAGTGGAATAGAAAGCACCGGCTGTTAAAGCATTGTCAGTGGTTTCCATAATCCGGATTTGCACGTTTGATAAAGCATTGCTTCCGCTGGGAGCAACTCTTTCAAAAACATACTGCAATTCTTTGATGATCATACCACTGCCAATTTCAGAGGCTAGATATAGCGTCTGGGTGTGGCAGTTTTCCCAGTAGTTGGACCAATCCCCGTAGTAGGAGGGATAAGCACCATAACCTGTTCCGTTGCCAATTTCTACAACCATGCTCCTGTCAGAATTGACGGGCGCGTTTGCATACATTGAAAACGGTACAACAGTAGATTCATTTGCGATGTTTGCATTATCCAGAGCAATTTTTTGCTCCTGTGTAACGGGCGAATTTTGCCCAAACATTACACCCGAATACGCAAAAATCATCAACAACAAAGCATACTTTGTAAATGATTTCATAGGTAATTTAGATTTAGTTAATAAATGTGATAAAGAATAATTCATTTTATAATCTTAGAAAGGTTTAAGTTGCCCGCCACCTTTTTAATTCAAAGTTGTCCTTGGCTCAAGTAAATATCTTACTTCTACTTAAACGAAGGAGGTTTTATAATCATCTGACCATGATGTACTTAAGAACGAAGAACAGCCTCCGACCTTTTGGTTGAATCATCAGATTCAACGCTAAAAAATCGATGTTTTCAACTAAATATCTGTCTTTCAGAGGCTCTCCTCGTACGAAATCCATCTATCTTCGTCACACATATGACAAATAAAATGGCTTTTACCCCTACTCGGATTTAAAATTTTTTCAAATTATTTTTGATTTTGAGTTTTAGGATTCCGGAATCTGCAAATTCAATGGTGCTTAGAAGTTATACCGATTATGAATTGAATTGAGCTTTAAGTTCGCTTCGCTCCTGAAACCTCTTCAATTCTATATCGGCATTATACATAAACAGCGTAGTACTAACTTCAATTTATAGTTGGTATAAAATCGGTGTTTGGTGTTCGACAGTCAAAATTCAGCATATTGCTGATATTCTAATTGTTATTAATGTTGCCATTGGCAAAACCAAAAAAGGGGAGCACCCATTGGATGCTCCCCTTGTGTTATCGGTAGGTAACTACCTTAAGAAATGGTTATTCTGCAATAACAACTCTTTTGGTAACTACGCCGTTGGCGGTATTGATCTGTACCACATATACGCCGGCTTCGTAAGAAGCTGTGTTCAGCGTTAAGGTAGTTTCGCCGGCAACTTTGGCACTGTAAACAACTTGTCCTACGTAGTTCATCACGGTTACTCCGTTCATGGCTACATTGGAGCTTACATTTACTCTGTCAGTTGCTGGGTTTGGATACAGACTCAGTTCGCTGGCTTCCGGGTTGTCAATGTTGGTGATCAAGACATATACATAGTCTTCGGTCATCGGTACATTGTAACCGGGCGTGGACTCACAGTAGTCGGTTTCACTTTCCCATACACAGGTAACCTGATACCAGTATCCGTTGCCGGTGGCAGTGGTTTCATCCAGGTAGGTATAAGCTTCCTGACCTGTCTCTGCTGGTACGTAATCAAACATTTCATAGTCACCCATCTCGTCGGTTTTACGATAGACGTTGAATCCGGCAATGACGCGTTCTCCATTGGTGTTCATGTTCAATACGCTGTTCGATCCGGTTCCCATTCCTGAGATAGCCAGTTCAGCATCATTTGAGTAAACATCTTCCGGTTTGTCCATGGGCAGGGATGCAGTAACTCCGGTTACGTCGGTTACATAGCCGCGTAGATTCCAGGTTCCGTCCAATGGTATATCAGCAAGGTGTTCCCAGGTAATACCATCAGTTGTAATGAGATCACCATTGGGCTCACCCATTGAAGCACCTGTTGCAGCCGGGAAGTTTGCTCCGTCGGTTGTGTAAACGGTAATCCACAGTTCTTTGGATACATCCAAAAGTACTGGACTGGAGAGGGTAACCTCTTCCCATGTCTCAACACCAAGACCACTGAGGGCTTGAGTATGCAACAGGGTAGCAGCATTGGTTCCTTCGTAGATACGCAATTCGTCTGTAGCATCCGTTCTGTTGTAGATCGAAATTTTGGTCAACGAGGCTCCTGCATAAGCACTCAACTGTGAAGGATCAAATTTGATAGCCCATGAAAATGAAGCCGGTCCACCGATTCCATCTACATTTACGCCATCATCATAGTACAACCAGTCGGCTATTACAGGATCAACCGGGGCATTCCAGCTAATCAATGCGTCTTCATCATTGTATTCTACGGCGGCCAGATCGCTGATGCTTTCACAGGTGCGGTAGATTTCAATGTTGTCAACAAACCAGCTAATTACATCAAACGAATTTTGTCCCGTGGCGTTGAAACGTACTTTGAATACGCGGCTCATGGTGGATCCTGTGATGTTAATATGGTTTCTGGTAAAGTCGAAGCTTTCCGTGTTGGCAAAAGTAGCAACGGTATTCCAGACACTACCATCGTAAACTTCCACATTCAACATTTCGTTTCCGGTAGCGTTACGGTCTTCTAATTTAACGTCGAAGTCTAACCACAAGTCACCTTCGGTCAGCAAGTCGGCAGTAATAGGATTACTGGTCAAACTTGAGCTATAGTCGTTCTCCAACAATGGATCCCAGGTAAACTCTGCTGATGGCTCAGGATCGCCTACTACGGAGTTGATCTTCCAGTTTTCACCGTCAGTCATCCATCCGTTGAATGCAAACGTGCCTTGATCCCATCCTTCAAAGAATGGTATGGGGAAGCCCCATGCAACGTGTACAGCATCACCACATTCAAATGCAGATTCACCGAAGTCGCCGGGGAATCCAAAACGGGTAAGGTCGTATTTTGCAGTTACGCAGAAGTCATATGTACCGGGATCGATGGGGTTGATTACATAATTAACCCATTCGTCAACATCCTGACCTTCGTATGGAATTTCGGCAATCTGAGTTCCATCCTGATACAAAACAAATGAATAGAGGCCTTCAGGAACATCACCGCTAACGGGTCCGCCACCATTTTCGCCTAAGTCATAACCAAATCCGGGGGTTCCGGCGCCTTGTGCTGTACCACCTAAGGTATATTTGCCACTTACGATGTCGCCATCAAAGTACAAACCTCCGGCAATAGCATCGGCACCAAAGTCGTCACTTACACTGTGTTCAACTCCAGTGGGTGAACCTGTGGCAATGTCCATTTGTGATACCCAACAGCCACCACCTGAGGTGGTTCCTTCGAACATCCACAAGAATGGGCCGCCATCGGTTACATTGTCATAGGCAAGTCCGTAAATACTTGGAGCTCCTGAAATGGTATTAAGTACTGCTCCTGATCTGTCGAACAGGGTCAAGTCGGTATCCCAGTTGTTGGCCCAGAATCCATCAGCATCTTCGTCGTATGCAATGGCACGACATGCGGTGGGTGCAGTGAATGAGCTTACCAGAGTTTGGTTGGTGAAGTCCATTTCAAATACGGTGGTAGCTGCTGCTCCGCCATAGAAGTAGGTTCCGTCGAATGCCAGGTCGCGAAGACCGGTTACGCCGGGAATGGTAAAGGTTTCGATGTAGGTTCCATCGGTGGTGAATTTAGCAATGTCGCTACTCGACCAAACGGCAGCGTAGATAAACTCGCCATCGGTTTCGGCTCCGGCCAATCCGGTTAAACCTGAAGCAGTTTCCTGTGGTATATTGTACAATATATCCCAAAGGTCTCTACTTCCGTTGAAGGTAGCGCTGGAAGGATGATCTTCCATATTGCTGGCTACGGTTTCGCCGGGTACATATGTGTTACGATCAAAAGCCATAAGGGTGCTGGCCTCGGTCATTGGAGGATTCCACATCAATGGTACTTCGTTGGTACCATAAACATAATCATTACCCATATTACGTGGAGGATACAAGTATCCTGATGTCCAGGTGTATTCTACGGGGTCGGAAATACCACAGGCGTAAACGGCTTTTACACCGGCTTTGTAGGTCTGGCCATAGGTCAGGTTGGTGAAGGTGTGGGTGAGTACATCAGGTGTAGTTTCTGCCATGAAGGCATCGTCCAAATATACTTGATAAGCCATAACATCGGCGGGTCCGTTGGTTACGTTTACGTTGTCAACTGCCCAACCGGCTGCCCACTGTGCTGCATCATCGTAATGGAATGCAAACCAGATGGCTGATGATCCACCGGGGCCACTAAAGGCGCTCAGGTCAACCATTTCAGTAGTCCATCCGCTTACAATACCTACACTTTGAAGAATGTCCCAGGTAGCTCCGCCGTCAAGGCTGAATTCTACATAGGCAGCTTCTCCATATTGTCCGGTAAAGTAGCTATCAAAATACAGCGAGAAAGTAGGACTTTCACGAAGGTCAACACTTGGTGTGATCAAATAGTCGGCTGCACCATCATGGTTCGAGTCGACATCATCATTTACAAAGGCGTAGAATCCGTCTCCGGCAGGAATGGGGAAATAGGTACTTCCACCATCGTCACCACGTTCCCAACCACCTGCATCGTTGCTCAAAGCTTGCCAGCCGGCAGGTGGGAAAGTTGCATCTTCAAAACCTTCGTTGGCCATGGAGAAAATCAATGGCTCTTCCCAGGTAGCTACAGAAGTGGCAGCATCCACAAACAAGTTGCGAGGCATGTATTCTTTTTCTGAAAGGATCAGGTCAATTACTCTGTCACCGTTGATGGTCACGTCAT
Organism: Bacteroidales bacterium; assembly: GCA_963676875.1. Taxonomy (GTDB): domain Bacteria; phylum Bacteroidota; class Bacteroidia; order Bacteroidales; family F082; genus UBA6244. Next base: position 2,642,754 of record OY781436.1, on the reverse strand, counting down.
AAGAGATGGCATTGTAACCTACATGGAATACTGTGAGAACATATTTTCCATAAATCACGCTATCGAATACGGCAATACCATCAGTACCAGTTACTGCGAACAAAGATTGATATGGAAAATCATAACCTTCGAGGCTAACTTCAACACCTTCAGGTACTTCTCCATCACATAGCGTGGTATTAACGGTCACCTGAGCACTGAGTAAATGAGCAACAGTATTTGAATATACCCATTCTGATTCGCCAATATCATACACAGCTTTCACTGCATAAGCGTAGAATCCGGCTGGTTGTCCACCAAAGGCGGCATCATTGTAGAAGGTTACTCCCGAGGGGTTAGCAATGGCGGTAAGGGTACCTGTTTCAGGACCGGCATTGGGATCAAAGTCGCTAACACGAGCTACGATGTAGTTGCTTAGGTCTCTGCTACCACTGGCAGTTGCATTGGCTACAGGTAGTATTTGACCGGATTTAACTGTTCCGCTTACATTGGTAGGCTCTCCACTGGCGATAAAGCTAGTCATGGCCGAAGCAGGAATCTTAGGCAAATGCACCATGGTGCTTTGGCTGGTCATCACAACACTGTTGGTAGGTCCGCTTACATAAGCTCTCATCATGAAATCCTGGTAAGGAGATACTGCAAAATCGTTACTGTTAGGCATTTTAGCGTACGAACGATAAACAATAGGTTGTTCATTATCGATGGCTATGGGAGCTGAGTTAGCAGCGGTTCCCAATTGCCACATCACCAAATAGAAATCACCATCGGCAATGGTTGCATCAAGCACATCGGCAAATTCTACCCAACCGTAGTTATCAACAGGTACTACAACTGAATCCAGCACAGTACCGGGCAATCCATTGGCACCATCATCATCAATTACTCCGACGGCCATTTCTGAACCGATGAAGTTGGCATTGGCAGGGAATGATCCATCACCTACATTCAGGCGACCACCAATTACGGTTGCAGGATATCCCACAGGAGTAAAACGTACGGCAACGGCGCCATTGCGGGCAGCCCAAATGGTGTATTCGTCTGCTGTTCCGTCGTCGTAAGAGATTTCATAAGGGCCCATTGGCAACGACCATTCAACCATACATTGGGTGTCGTCCTGGTTAGGATCGGCTACTACCCATTGTACCGGATAAGGAGCTTCACAAAGTACAGCGTTCACTTCAACAGGAGTACCAACCACGGCTACAACACCAGACTCGGTATATCCGTCAAAGCCTAATTTAGCAAATACGATATCATAAGTTCCATCGTCAACGCGCAGTTCATACATACCATCGTCGTCGGTTTCAGTTGTCCAATCAGTACCCTCAGCTGTTACGGTTACACCAACCATACCTGCTCCGGTATTACAGTCGGTAACCTGACCATAAATTAAGGCGGGGTCGTAAACAACCATTGTATTACCAATCATGGTAGAAGGTGCGTTGGGATCGTTAGTTACCAGTTCCAGGTCTTCCAAATAGGTTCCTACGGGGAAGCCCATGGAAGAATAACCCAAAACAACTTCAACAGATCCACCGGCGTTGATATATCCTGAAGCGGGATCAACCGATACAATAAAGCTAGGTTGAGGAACAACAGCATACAAAGTAGCTTGTGGGATACCGGCAATTGGAGGTCCTACGGCGTAGGCCACATTGTCTTCGGTATCCATAATTTCATAGGAAATTTCTCCTGGGTAAGAACCGGCTACGAATGTTGTATAAATTTCGTCGCCACCTTCAACAGGAAATGTGTAGGTTTCAGGACCTGTTCCGTTGGCAATGGTAATATCTGTTAAAACAGGAACACCATCAACATAAACAGTAATTGATCCACCGTTCCATCCGTCACCGTAAGAGTCGTGCAATACAACGGAATAAGTTCCTGCGAAACGTGAAGAGGTGGTTACATAATCAGGAAACTCGAACGACATGGTTCCTGTTCCCGTATTGCGGATGGTGAATGAATCGCCACCAAAAGATTCTGTCCAAAGTTCATCGTAACAAGGTACATCCACTAATGTTAAAGTAGGATTGGACCACTCAATGCATTCAGGACCACCAGGGATGCTGGCACCCTGGCTATATACAGCTTGTACTGTATAGCAGAAGTTACCATAGTTGGGCAACATATCTACATAACTTGCGGTTGCTGATGTACCAATTGGAACACTGTTTCTTTTGATTCTGAAATACAAGAAATCACTTTGAATGGCATGTGTCCAGCTAAGGGAAACCTGACCGGTAAGGTCGTTTGTAAGATCAACTTGCAAATCGGTAACAGGTTCGATGGGATCGCCGGCGATAGCCATGGTTACAGGAATGGTAATAGTTCCTACATCAGGGCTTGTTGATAAAACAATGTCAGCTGTATAAAAATCACCAACTTCAGTACCTTCAGCGTTAAAATTAGCCGCCAAATTATAGGTAGCTCCGTTACCATTAACCGTTCCAGAATACTCGTCCAGGGTCAACCAATCACCGGCGCCACCTGCAACAAGGCAAATAGACATGGGATCTGCAATCGGTGTATAAGCTCCTGTTGAAGCATCAAGTTGTATGGCATTGCCAATACCGGGAATTGTATTCAACCAATAGTTAGTTGGTGTTCCACCTGTAGCCTGAATACTAACCCAACCTTCGGAGATAGCAACAGGAACAATATCAGCGGTGAACATGTAAATATCAACACCAGCCCAAGCTTGAACACCTGTAAATACGGCTGTAATGTTATAGGTACCAGAACTTACCAAGGCACCGGGGGTAGCACCGGCTTCATAAAATTCAATTTTATAATCTCTGGTTGCAGGAGGCGTAGATTGGAAAATAGACCAAAAAGTAACACTGCTAATGGAACCGGATACGCCTTCAAATGTTTGGAAAACCTGATATCCAAGAACATCATCGCTGGCACTACCTGAATCAGATCCTACGGGTGCACTACTATAAGCAGACCCATCAGGACAATCCATTACACCGCGAGAATTCATCGGGGTGCCAGACATCATAGACTCGATGGGGAATTTTCCATCCAGACGGGTTGCTGTTGAAAAATCAACACCTGTTCCAGGATTGGTAGTTGAAACTGTAGTTACAGGATAATTAACAACCGCTGTCCAATCAACTAAACCGGATCCGGTGTTAAGTAATCCAATGTATTTGGTCAAATATTCGTTGGGAGCCAGAGTCTCGTCCAAACGAAGCGGTGAGACTGATAAATTAGGAGAGGTAAGCACAAAATCTTGAGTAACTGTACTACCACCAACTGCAGTAACCATAGCAGATGCGGTGTTGTAGCCGGGTTTCATGCAGGTGAGTTCATAGTCACCATTGGGGATAGCGGAAATCAGGTAGGTACCAGTACCATCAGTTGTGGCGGCCAAAATACCGTCCACATAAATTTCGGCACCACCGATGCTCAATCCGGCAGTATTAGTAACGTTTCCGGTAATATCGCCGGGAACAAGGTAGCTTATTTCAATATTATCAACCATGGCAACGTCACCGCCATCGTAGTATTCAAAATAGTATTTACCTGAGTTTTGAATAGAAATATCAAAGCTTGCTAAATTTTGGAAAGCGGTCATGTCAAACTGTAGCGTTTGCCAAGGATCACCTTCAGTAGTAGCAGGAGACCATGAGGTATTTCCATCAATATCAGCAATGGGAGTTCCATCAACCAAAACCCTAAACCATTCATAAGCAGCACCAAAGGAATAATTCTGACGCATGTCAAATTTCATAGTCAGATATCCGGTTTCGGCTAGATCGGGATGAACTTCCAAATCTAGAGAGGCAATATGGTCGGTATTGGTATTCCAAGCCTGATCATAGGTAGTAGAAGATGAACCACCGGTCCAACCAGATGAGGAATTTCCTTCCATCATAACACCATAAGAAGAGGCGTTGGCGGCATCAGCAGAAACTGTTGCACTTGATTCGGGAAGCGAAATGGCAGAAATTTCTGCAGGAAATGCACCGGCATCAAAATCTTCAATAAATGGAAAAGCGGCAATAGGAGTAGGTCCAACAGGAGGAACATACGCAGAAATACTTAAATCGAAATCAGGAATACAATCCGGGCTAGCCCATGTATCGATCCAAAGAAAATAGGTTCCGGCAGTTAAGGTGACTGTCATTTGACGTACACTTGATCCGGATGAATAAACAGCCTGAACACAAGTTCCCACATCAGGACATCCGTCGTATACGCTCATACCTGAATACGTAGTACCTTTTGGGTCAAGCACAAAAACATAATCATCATCAGCTGCTACATCAATCTGATAGATAATGTCTTCACCTGAATCGTAATAATACATACAACCGGTTGTAGCAACAAAATCATAAGTATTTCCCCTGCCACAAGTGGTTTGCGACAAATCACTGTAAGGAAGTTGCGTTGCAAAATCCACCACAATGGGGTTCGTACAGTCATCTCCGATAGCTCTACCTCCAGGCATAGCCATTGGCACGGCGACTGATGGGCCGTGTAAAATTTGCTCTTGCTGCAATTCAACTGCATTTTGAGCCTGTGCTTGAGAGAAAGTAGCAGATAGAACAACCATCAGTACTAACGTCAGCACCTTTGTAAAGTGTTTCATTTTACAAGGAATTAGTTAATAAATAAATGAGTTAATAAATAATTACAAAACCTGCCTTGATGGGCCAACCCATCGCAGCAAATTTGACCCAATCAGCCATTTTCTACTCAGTTAACTCGTAAATTTGGGTAGGAATGCAACACAAATCCGAGCCTAAAAACCGGGGGCTTTCAAACTCACGCTACTAACTATCAATGTGTTGTTACAAGTAACCTCATAAAAAACGCTTAATTCAGCTATAGATAAGACAATAAAAAGGGCGTTGACCCCTACTCGGGATTGAATTTTTTTTGAAAAAAATGGGATTTTTTAATTTCTACAATTTGGCCATACAGATTTCGGCACAGAAATTTTTGGAAATAGCAACCCTTTCAGTTTCGATTAATTCACAATAAACGAAAATCTCCACGACTGATTTTCACATGAAATCCTACCCACATATAGTCCCGAAGATAATTGGCTGATATGTGCTGTGAATGTGCCGAAAGTACTGTTCTCAGCAACCAGTTTGTCCATTTTCATGACATTTCTTCCATAAACATCGGACACGACAATTTTATATATGCCACTTTTTGATGTTTTTATGCTGATGTTCAAATCATTGCTAGTCGGATTGGGGAAAACATGGACTTCACTATTTAGATATCCGGAGGAGGTTTGCGGCAATTGAACGGAGATGCTTTTCTGTTGTACTGACAAAACGATGTCGCTCACCTGTGGAAATTCGGGAGTTAATGCGATAACTTCCGAAGGTTGGGTAACAAAACCTGCTTTTTCGGCGTCCACTACAAAACTCCCCATGGGCAGTCCCGAAAAATAAAAGTTGCCATTGGCATCTGTTAAGGTATAGTCTAAAACTTTCTCACGTGTGCTATTGTAAAGCAATATGGTGACATTGGAAGGACCTGCTACACAGAAATTATGGGTACCGGTTTCCTCAAACCAAGATTGACAAAAGACATCCCGATTTTGAAAGAATGTTGTTGGTGGAATGAAACGACCCGAAATTTTCCCCTCTCCCTCCGGCAACCTGTAGTCGAGCGTGGGTAGATGTATGTCTACGTCGTAAATATCGGCATGCAAATCCAAGGGATAACATTCGTGCCATCTTCCAGCATCAACATAATATCCGGGATAATGGGTTTTTAGGGCAGAGGTGTCGGGGACGGCATAGAGCAGGTATTCGGCAGGAAACAGATTATCAAAAGTAAAATTTCCCAAATTATTGGTTATCTGCATACCGATGGCACGGTCGGAACCGGAGGCACGCTCGAAAGCAACTACGGCGCATGGATCAGCTACCTGTGCACCATTCCAAACTGTACCATGTAGGGTAAAACGTTGTACTATAGATAAATGAAGGGTATCCCGATCGATTCCACACACATTTTCGCCAGCTAAAATAAGGTCAACTGTTCCAGCATTTATATCAAACTGTCCGGGGGTATATATAGGACGGAGAATGGTGTCGGAACTAAATATTCCATCTCCGGAAGTCGTCCAGAGGAGGTTTCCAACAAATTGCTGATCAGCATTTACAAGTTCCAAAGCTTCGTTCAGGAAAATGGTGGTGTCGGCTCCGGCCGAAACTAAAGCAGCATCCACAAATACCACTTCCATGCTGTCGGAAAGCCACAGTCCGTTTCTTAACACATTGATAGACAGCACAACCGAACCATTAAGCAAGTCTTGTTGTCCGGGATAGTATTTGGGATTAACGATGGCCGGATTACTAAAAGTCCCGTCACCGGTGGTTTTCCACGACAACAAATCATAGCTGAAAGGAGCCGTACTTGAGTTGAGGGAAAATTGGGTTTGATTGATACAAAATTGCTGATCCTTGCCAGCGTACGGATAGAATTTAGCAAAAGAATAAGGACTTTCAAAGCCCAAAAATTGTGCATCCTCTACTTGCACCTGCCCATCATATGAAGTCACTGCAATGGAATCTGTAATAGATGCATCACTGATAATTAGTGAATTATGCAATCCCGCATCTACTTCATTGGTAAACTGATAATATTGAAATCCACCGTAATAAACACGGTAACCTGCCAAATCAAGTTCGGGATTCTCCTGCCATGAAATTTGCACGCCTTCTTCAACCAGCTGTTTAATAACCCTCGAAGGTGGTGAAATGGGATAGGTGGTGTCCGGCTGAGTTATGATGGGTTCATAAAAAAAGGTACCCAACGAAGGATCATCTTTTTGGTCCCAAATCAATTGGTCGATATCCTCACTATTCGTGGTATGCCAAAAAATCCCGTCTATGGTCATATCCTCTGAAGAACTATTGTACACCATGGGGACAGTAAAATCCTTCGGGAAGAGGTTGTTTTCCTGAAAAACAATCCCGCCGGTTTCTTTCGTAGCGAAATCAGCATACGACTGTTGTGAACAAGTATTGTGCAATATCTTGTTTTCCACCGAACCGGCGCCAATCTGCACCCCGCGCACATTTTGATAAAAACTGTTGTTGTAGGCCTCGTTTCCGTGACCCAATGGGTCGCAATTGAAAGCAATATTGTTGAGCCAAAAAACATTGTTTAATACGGAAGTGGAATCAAAAGCAAGTAAGATACCATAACCAAACCCTGAGCCATTATTGACAAAAACATTCCTTTCGATGCTATTTTCGGTTGCGGAAGCAGTGTTTTCTTTATCCATCCAGATTCCATTATTGGCTCCCTCTATCAAATTATGATTGATATAATTACTGGCTAAAAACCCATTGTTTTCAGCCCGCATATAAATATTATGGTTAACATTAAGTATCTTGTTGTTTACTATTTGGTTATAATTGGTTGCACTAAAACTTGTTACAGCCAATTCAACTCCATCGTAGTTACCGATTATCATGCAATTTTCTATTATACACCTACGACAATCGGTGATGCGAATTCCGAGATTTTGGTTTTCGGCAATAGTAGAGTTTCGTACAACGATATAATAGCTTTCGAGAATGTCCAATCCAATTTCTGCATCACGAATACTTGTATAATAAAATGCGACACTGTTTTCATCACTAACCCGCTCAATGGTAATTCCTTTCCATTTCCATCCTTTGCCTAAACCCCGATAATTTCCCAGAAACTTCACACTGTCGGTATTCGCCCCAGTGGGATCTCCCACAATAAGATCCCCCCCATTCAAAAGAATTCCACGACCTTGGTTTATTTTTACGGTAACGCCGGGCTGAATTCTCAGGAAAATATTTTGCCCAATTCGTAAATCCTGATCAACGATGTAGGTATTGTCAGGTGTCCAAACCTGGTCTTCAGTCAATGCCCCACCCACGATTATTTCATCTGCTTTCAATGCTGACGAAAACAACACCAAACAAATGATCAAACCTATGCCGGTCTGAATCAAAAATTTGAATATGTTGTTGGAACTATGGGTCATGTATGAATAAGAGTTTATTTCAAATAATAGCGAATCCCAACAGACACGCCAACCGCGGACAATTGACTGTTGAAATCCGGATAGGAAAACACATCGGTGGTGTAAAAACGATATCCGGCATCCAATCTTAATTGGAAATCATCATTCAATCGGAAACCACCGGCTACGCCCACCATTAATCCAAATACAGGACTGGCAAATGTCATATCTGCAAAATCTATGCCTGAACTATCTCCTGTATTTTCCAAAAGAAGCCCTTTGCGATATACCAAACTGTTAACCACAATGCCGGCTTTGGCACTAAGACTAAAAACGGGGCGATGTATAATTAAGTATTCAGCGGCAGCAGTTATACCCAGATAACCCACCCGATTTACTTTGTCGTAATTGAAGGCCTCGCTTTCAAGAGGCAGGTAGGTGGAATCGGTAACCGCTATCAAGGTGGTATCCGTTCCTACCACCGAATAATACACGTCGAGGGTGTCAATTTGGTAATAGCCTCCTGTGGAAACCACATAATTATGGTTAAACTTTTGGGCAAACTGACTAAACTGCAAACCCAATAAAAATGACCATCTTTTCTGGTGGCGCACCAACTGCGCATCAAAAGAATAACTTCTTAGCGACCATTCTTTTTCCTTGAAAACCGTGCTAAAATTAGACACCAGGGGCATAATGGAAAAATCAACAGCCCAACCGGGCGTTCTCAAAGGATTCTCGGCAAAATGATTTACCGGTAAAGGGGTGATCGGTTTATTTTTTCCGGGATTGTTTTTGGCAGCGATATAAACCGTGTCAACCAACCGTAAGGTATCAGTACGCACGATGGTATCTGTAAGCACAAGGGTATCCTTGATGTAAAGGGTGTCGGTTTTCGACAAGAGTATAGAATCAATCAATGGTATTTCAGATACATCTACTTGTAATACGGGATTAACTTCCCTTTCTGGTTGATCTTGAATTGGCAAAGGACTTACTATTGCAGGTTCAGGATCCGAATCATGATAAATTACAATTTGATTACCTATCTGCTTGTAGGTGCGTTTTGTATTTCGGAGCAATTCATCTAAAATTCCCAACGGTGTTTTATTTCGCATCTCACAATCGACAGTGGCTTCCATGGCAGGGTCGCTAGCATCATAAGTAAAGTTAAGGTTGGTTTTTACAGATAGCTGTCGGATGGCTTCCGCCAAAGTCGTGTTTTGAACAGAAAAAACTTCCACGGGTTGCATCAATTGGCTTTGGGCAGCAAGCGAGCTTATTCCTGCAACCTCAAATAACACCAGCAATATCAACTGATACCAAATACGATACCAAAAAGAAGGCAGGTGATGAACCTGCTTTGAAAGTCTCAAGAAATTATTGACATGTTTCATACACACACCGATAACAAAGGTACACGGTTTTCAGGCGCTAAAGTATAAAAAAAACTGTTCGGGATTAGGGTAAAGGTAGTTGGCGACTATTGAAGTACTACCTGATTGTTTTGGTAAGTAAAATGAATACCAAAAATAACCTGAAGCGATTCAAAAATGCTGTCTACGGTTTCATCCTGATATCTGGCAGTGAGCAACAATTCTTTGTATGATTCAGCACCTTGCACTTGGATACCGTATGTTTTTTCAAGCACGCTAAACACATCTGACAACGGTGTTTTATCAAATTCAAGAACGCCGGTTTCCCACGCTTTGAAGTTATTGTTGCAGAAAATATCTTTTGAAATTTCGTTGGTCTGCTTATTGTAAATTCCTTTCTGACCCGGAGTAAGTACAATTTGTTCCACTACCGAGCCGTCCTGAGGATCGATGGAATAGAACAACACCTTACCTTCTTGCAGGTAAAGCAACACTTCATCTGATTCGGGATAATTGATCAGGTCGAAAGAAGTTCCCAACACTTTCACACGCAGGTTACCCGTTTCAATGATCATCGGTTTTTCGGGGTTATGGGCCACTTCAAAAAGTCCTTCACCTTCGAAACCGACCAATCGCTGATTGGCTGAAAATTTTTCAGGGTAAGAAACATAACTCGATTGGTTGAGTATAACTTCAGTTCCGTCGGGCAATTGAGCAGTAAGCTGAGCCAACCCGTTGGAGTCGACTGATAGCATCTCGGGCTGAGTGGTTTTATTAAACAGGTAATACAAACCAAAGGCCAGCACAAAAACAGCGGCAACGCGTTTCAAGTAAAAGCCAATGGCGTAAGTTTTCTGTTTTGCAGGAACACTCACCGGTTTTTCGTCTTCTTCAACACTTTCTACACATGAAATAAGGGTATTCAGTTTATTCCATGACTGGTCGGTATTGAAAGTTACGTTGGGTTTTGCTCTTCCTGCCACATCCCAAACACGTTGGAAAGATTCGAATTCCTTTCGATTTTCTTCTGACATACCTACCCACCGGTCTAAAAAGACACGGTCGGAAGCATCGGCATTACCCGACAAAATCCGCGATATTATTACGATATGTTCATTAGAATTCTTCACAACAATGATTTCATTACCTCTCTTAGACAGTTAAATTAGCTTTTACCCCTACTTGGATTTAAAATATTTTTCAATTTTTTTAAAATTTATTTATAAAAAACAACAAAACGATCATTGGAAGGTAGTCTTTCAAGGATTCCCGAAGCGATTGTAATGCCTTAGCCATCTGTGACTCAACGGTTTTTACCGATATTTCCAAGTGTTCAGCTATTTGTTGATATTTCAATTCACTAAATCGACTCAACTCAAAAATTATTCGGCGTCGTTCAGGCATTTCGGCAATGGCATTTTTTATCCGATCGTCCAATTCGGTTTCTTCCATCAATTCATGGGCACCGGCGTTGGGTTCTTCCGTTTCAGAAAAATCATTCAGTCGATGGACACTATGATTTTTTTGTTGTTGCAGATAATTGAGTGCATAGTTTTGAACCGATCGATACAGGTAGGATTTAAGTGAAGTATTGATTTTCAGTTCCTGTCGCTTAACCCACAACTTTAGAAATAACCCCTGTACAATTTCCTCCGATTCTTCGGAACTTCCCACAAATCGAAGACAATAGTAGCACAGAGGGGAGTAATATTCACGGTATATTTCCTCAAATATTTTCTTATCCCCTGCTTTTAAACCAGCTAAATACCTCAATTGAGCATCTTCCATTAATCACCATTTTGGTATGCCAGACCAGCACCATGGACTTTTTACAATTTTTAGCCCATGATTGGCCACCACAAAAGTAGAAGATAATTTTTAAAAACAATCAACGATGTCATCAATATTACATTTTGCCGGGGTAGTCGATACATGAAAAAAATATGTTCAACACGAAAACCGACTTCTGCAATGGATAACAATCAAAACATTGTGTACACTCCCAAAATGATAATGTTCCTATGACAAAAAAAATTGCCGCCAAGTATTTTTGTAGTTTTGCTCAAGAAAAAACAGGGTATGGCAACAAAAAGGAGTCAGTGGATATCGTGGGTCATCTTAATTGGCTTGGTGCTGGTTTGGGGAAGCTCATTTATCCTGATTAAGAAGTCGTTGATCTACTTCACAGGAGCAGAAGTTGGTTTGTTGCGCATCGGCATTACCTTTATATTTTTAAGTCCCATCGCTCTGCAAAGGTTGCGAAAAATCAGCCTTCGTCAAGCCATACTTTTAACTATCTCGGGAGTTGTGGGAAGTTTTATTCCTGCTTTCATGTTTGCCATTGCCCAAACAGGTATCAACAGCTCATTGGCAGGAACTTTAAATTCGCTCACGCCATTGTTTACACTGATTATGGGGTTGTTGTTTTTCAAACAACGAACCCGCTGGTACAATGTGGTAGGCGTACTCATTGGATTGGCCGGTGCTATGGCACTCATCAATGTGAGTGGCAGTTCGGGCTTTTCTTTTAACATTAAATATGCGTCGTTAGTTATTATTGCCACGATTTGCTACGCTTTCAATGTAAACTTCATCAAACTGTACCTTAAAGAAATAGATGCACTCAGCATCACAGCGTTCACCTTTTTCTATATAGGCATCCCTACTTTCGGGTATATTTTGCTGTTTAGCGACATTCCTGCTAAGCTGATGGCCGAAACCGAAAACCTGAAAGGGCTGGCCTACGTAAGCACCTTATCTATTGTAGGAACCGGATTGGCCTTAATCGCATTCAACAACCTCATCAAGGTGAAAAGTCCGCTGTTTGCCTCTTCGGTCACTTACCTGATTCCAGTGGTGGCAGTAGCCTGGGGCATTATTGACGGAGAAGCATTTCATTGGTGGGATTTGATTTGGTTTGCCATGATTTTGCTAGGTGTTTTCCTTGTAAATGCCGACCCATCTCGACCCTGGAATATAAGCAGTATGCTATTGTTCAGAAGAAAAAGTAAAATTTAACAACAATTACTTGTTAATTAGTTTTTTTTACTACTTTTGCACCTCCAAAATCGTAAGTAATTTTAAATTAAAGATTTTAAAAGCATGTATGTAATTGTTGATATAGCCGGACAGCAGTTCAAAGTTGAACAGGGGCAGGAAGTTTTTGTAAACAGACTCCAAGAAGAAGAAGGCGCTAATGTTGAGTTCGACAAAGTGCTTTTAGCAGATAATGACGGCAAAGTTAAAGTGGGAACACCCGTTATTGATGGGGCTAAAATTAATGCTAAAATCGTTGCTCACCTCAGAGGCGATAAAGTAACTGTTTTCCACAAGAAAAGAAGAAAAGGTTACCAAAAATCAAATGGTTTCCGTGCTGATTTAAGCAAAGTGTTGATAGAAAAAATTACTGTTTAACTGTAAATATCTAAGAAGATGGCTCATAAAAAAGGAATGGGTAGCTCCCATAACGGACGCGAATCAGAAAGCAAACGCCTTGGTGTAAAAATTTACGGTGGACAGGGTGCCCGCTCAGGAAATATTATTATCCGTCAACGTGGTACACAGCACCATCCGGGATTGAACGTAGGAATGGGTAAAGACCATACCTTGTACGCACTCACCGATGGCATCGTAGAATTCAGAAAAAAGAGAAACAACCGCTCTTACGTGAGCATTGTTCCCGCAGTTGACACTCCTCAGGTAGTAGAAACTCCCGAAGTAGCTGAAACTGCTGAAGTAGCTGAAAACTAGAAAAATATTCAGATTTGATATGAAAACCGGCGGGCAGAGTCTTTCGCCCGCCAATACCCACCTTTTCCGCCTTTCTTTATTGGTTTTAAATTGGTTTAACCGGGTCTAATCCGGTTTTTTTGGTATTTTTGTGAGCAAATTGCGAGCAAATATGGCCACTAGAATATCGATCTCTCTTGATACAAGGAGGAGAAAAAACAACAATTGCTATCCTATTGTTTTTAAAATTTCTCATAACAGAAGTCAGTCAACCATTTCGTCCGGGTATGAAGTCCTTGAAAACAACTTCAATGTGGAAACCAAATCCATCAAACGAAGTACTGCTAAAATAAATAAGGACCAGGCAAATAGAGACCTCTCAAAAAAATACACGAGATACGTCTCAGTAATTGATAAATTATTCGAGTCAAATAAGTTGCAATACATGTCTGTCAGTGAACTAAGGAGCCATTTGATAAACGATGTTTTTCAAGGAGATTTCTTCGAGTTTGCAAATGATTATATTGATAACGTTGTTAAAAAAGACCGTTCACCTAATACTTATAAAACATACGTACTAGCTGTTACTAAGCTCAAAAATGCACTAAACAAAGAAGCAATCGAAATAAATGCGATTGACCCTGATTTGCTTAAAGAAATCGAAAAAAGATGGGCTGATTCCGGAGTTTCAGTTAATACGATGAACCTTTACTTTTCAAAGTTGAAACATTTGCTGAATATGGCGATAGCAAAAAATCTTTTAAAAGAAGAAAGGTATCCCTTTAAAAGGTATAGTTATGAGATTAATAAATACTCGTTTTCGAGAGAAAAGACAATTAAGCGAGCAGTAGAAAAAGACATTATTCACCTAATAGAGAATTATAATTCTAAGCTTAAAACGAGAATGTTTGCAAGAGACATTTTTTTGTTTTCATTCTATACCCGAGGAACTAACATCAGCAATATTATTCACCTTAAAAAGGGCGATGTACAAGGAGGAATATTAAGTTTTAGGAGAAGAAAGACAAATAAACTGTTGTCAATCCATTTACACCCAAAAGCTTTTGATATTCTACGAAACTATGGGTTTGAGGAGAAAGCAAACAATGACTTTTTATTTCCCTTTAAAAGAAAGGCAAAAATCAAAAACAAACAAGAGGAGCACGAGGATATTGACAGATTGACAAAACTCGTTAATGATAGATTAAGTGCAATATCGATGGAACTCGGGATAAATAAAATAACGACCTATACAGCCAGACACTCATGGGCCACGATTGCCTATAAATCAGGGGTTGATATTGGTACAATAAGTACCGGTTTAGCGCACTCTGATCTTAAAATGACAGAGATTTATATTGATAGCTTGGTTAATGAAGATAAACTTACTAAGGCAGACAAATTAATTTTTGATTAAGGGAAGTAATAGAGTTTGAATATATCGAATAGAACCGAAAAAATTGGAAATCGCTGTCCTGAAAAGTATGACAATATCAGATCAACATAGTCTGGGATACCATAATGAGCAATTCCGATTATATAAATACTTGAATATATTATATACTTTTTATCATGGTTAACCCCTTTTTTTTTAATTTAGCTATCGGGAAGAAGGTCTTTAAGTTAGAAGGAAGTTTTCGATGCTTTTAATTCCTTTTGGTTTCGTCAATCAAACGTAGGTGTTACATGCCCGAAAGGTGGTGAATTTGATTCAAATAGTATTTACACAACAGCCTTGTTGGCAGATAAGTTCTGTCGTCAAAGCACTTGACCTTTGCCGATTACCAATCGATCGCAATACACAGCAAAACAACCGAGCGGGTTATCAAAAAAAACTTAATTCGTCAGAGCCATGGAGGGGAATATAGGTGAAGAACTAGAATACAATCTTCAGAGATTAATAAAAGTTAATAATTCTCAAAAGGAGTTAATAAAAAAACAAAATGCAGATCTGTCTAGTTCTAAAGAGAAAATTATAATTCAACAAGAAAACTACAAGCAACTACGTGCTGAATTAGATCTTGTAAAAAAGAAATTTGAAGAAAGCGAATTTAAACTTTTGGAAACAGAGCGAGTTGCGCTGATTGGATACTGGGATCGAAATTTCGACACAGGAGAGGTTAACATTTCAGAAGGAGCACACCGTATTTTTGGTATTAAGGATGAACTTACTAATTGGTTTGAAAACTGGATGGATATCATACATCCAGATGACAAGGATCGGATGACTAATATTTCAAAATCGCTTTTCGAGATGCTTCAACATGGCGATTTGTATGAGGTGGAATACCGTATTGTTTGGCCTGATGGACAAGTAAGGGATGTTCTGAGTCATGTAGAAGTCATAAGAGGAAAAGGAGGCCAACCCCAGCGTATGTTCGGTACCATACAGGACATTACAGAACGTAACATTGCTAAGCAAACAATATTAGATAAAAATCAGGAGTTGCAGAAAACAATGCAACACCTTGAGCAATCTCAGAACATGCTTCAATTAATAATCGAATCTATTCCCATAAGAGTTTTCTGGAAAGATATTCAATCTCGTTTTTTAGGATGTAACACTTTACTTGCACATGATGCCGGTTTAAATAGCCCTGCACAACTTATTGGGAAGGATGATTACGAAATGGTGTGGAAAGAACAGGCTGCCCAGTATAGAATTGATGACCAGCAGGTAACTGAGTCCAGATGTCCTAAAATGAATATTGTTGAACCACAGACGACAAATACTGGGAAAAACATTTGGCTTAATACAAGCAAAGTTCCCTTACTTAAACCAAATGGTGAAGTATTTGGTATTCTTGGGATTTACGAGGACATCACTGAGCGAAAACAAGCAGAAGAAGATTTAAAGCACACTTCAGCAAGCCTTAAAAAAGCCCAGCATCTCGCCCATATTGGCAGTTGGGAATTGGATTTGACAAGCAATAGTCTCACATGGTCCGATGAAATTTATAGGATGTTTGAAATTGACCCAAACAGATTTGGGGAGAATTACGAAGCTTTCTTGGAAACAATTCATCCTGACGACCGCGAATCGGTCAATCGTGCCTACAAATATTCTCTTCAAACCAAAACGCCCTATAAAATTGACCACAGACTTCTTTTTTCAGATGGGCGTATCAAATATGTTCACGAGCAATGTGAAACGTATTTCGATGGAAATAAGCCCGTTCGTTCCATTGGAATAGTTCAGGATATCACAGAGCAAAGACTGTCAGAAATTAAAATCCAGGAAAGCGAGCAACTTTTTCGTGCTCTTGTGGAGAATTCACCAGATTTTATTGCGCGATATGATCTTGATTATCACCGTACCTATGTTAATCCCGCCATTCAAAGGCTTTTTGAAAAACCTGAAAAGGAATTAATTGGAAAATCCCCAATGGGAACCACCCCACTTCATATGCCGCAAATCTATGTCGATAACATACAGAAGGTAATTGAAACGGCACACGAGAGTACTGAAGAAATTCCGTTTCGCACTGCACAAGGAGAAATACACTGGGGGCACATCCGGTTTGTGCCCGAATTTGACCAGTCAGGACAGGTTGCCTCAGTACTTGCTATTGGACGCGACATCAACGAAATCAAAGAAAACGAGCAGCGTTTTCGGATGCTTGCAGAGAATTTTCCTGACTTTGTTGTGCGAATCAATTCCGATTTGCGGTATGTTTATGTTAATCCTGCTGTCGAAAATGCATTTAACATCCCTTATGAGTCATTCATAGGCGAAAGGGTAGCAGAATTGTCTTTCCCGGGAAGTTCGGATCAAAACAAAAAGATTCTTGCATTAATCCATCAAGCCTTTTTGGAGGGTAAGCCCAACAACGCTGAGGTAATTTGGAATACATTT
Organism: Bacteroidales bacterium; assembly: GCA_963676875.1. Classification (GTDB taxonomy): domain Bacteria; phylum Bacteroidota; class Bacteroidia; order Bacteroidales; family F082; genus UBA6244. The sequence goes on along the minus strand of OY781436.1, from coordinate 2,625,806 downwards.
CAGGGCGCGCGTTTGTTTGAGCTAAGTCATATTCCGGAAAAAGATGCCACCGGAAATGTGGTCAGTGTTCTCAGTATCGCTCATGATATTACGGAACGTCAACAGGCAGAAGAAAAAGTCCTGCAGTCTGAGCAACGGTTGCGATTGCATAGAGAACAATCTCCTTTGGGATTTTTGGAATGGGATGAAAATTTCTGCGCGACTGAGTGGAATGCCGCTTGTGAACGAATATTCGGCTACACTAGAGAGGAGGCTATCGGCCAACATGCGATTGATCTTATTCTGCCTGTTGAAGTCACAGGAATGGTTGGCGATATTTTCCAAAACTTGATGAATCAAGTAGGAGGTCAGCATAGCATTAATCAGAATGTTACCAAAGATGGGCGCATCATTATTTGTGAATGGTTCAACACGACACTTGTCAACAGAGACGGTAAAGCCATTGGTGTTGCATCAGTCTGTAACGATATCACAGAACGTAAGCAAACAGAGCAAAAACTCTCCTTATTAAATTTTGCACTAAATAAAGTATCTGATGAAGCATATCTGATGAACGAAAATTACCATTTTGCATATGTCAACGAACAAACCTGCAAAGTATTGGGATACACTCAGGAAGAAATGCTAAAAATGTCTATCTTTGATATTGACCCCGAATTCTCTATTGAAGATCCATATATACAAGAGTTTAGAAAAAATGGAACTGTAATTTTCGACGCAATTCACAAAACCCGAACTGGAAGGATATATCCCGTAGAAATACGTGCCGATTTTTTTACCTATGACAACACAAAATATATTCTTGCAATTGCCAGAGATATTACTGAGTTTAAAAAAGTTCAGGAAGAGCGTGAAAACAATTTGTATTTTTTTCAGAGCCTGGATAGAATTAATAAAGTCATACAACAATCTACCGATTTGGAGATGATGATGCGTAATACGATGGAAGAAGTTCTTTCGATATTTGATTGTGATCGTGCATCTTTATTCTACCCATGTGATCCTGATGCAAAAACTTGGTCAATACCCATGGAAGTAGCAAAACCGGAATATCCTGGAGTGTTTGCGTTAAATACTGAAATACCAATGGTCTCGGATGTTGCTCAAGTTTTCAGCATTTTATTGACAACTAACGCACCTGTTATTTTTGGACAGGGAACCAAATCTCCCCAAACTGCTTTTGAATCGAAACATTGTAATTGTAAGCACTCTATGTCAATCGCAATTCATCCTAAGATTGGGAAACCATGGCAATTTTGCATTCAGCAATGTTCTCAAGCTAGAGCATTTAAACCAACAGAAGAACTATTATTACAGGAAATAGCAAGAAGATTGGAAGACAGTTTTACAAGTTTTATCTCATATCATAATCTAAAGGAAAGTGAAGAACGCTTTTTTACTTCGTTCAAAATGAATCCTTTAGCAATGACATTGGTTCGGTGTAGTGATAAAAAATATGTAAATGTAAACGATGTTTTTATCAAAGAGTCTGGTTTTTCATATAACGAAATTATTAACCACTCCCAATTGGAACTAGGATTATTTGCAAGTTTGGAGGAATATGAAAAAATGACTGGAATTCTTGAAGAAACGGGCTATCTGGATGATTTCGAGTTTATATCAAAAACTAAATACGGAGAAACCAGAATACAGTTATGCAAAACCTCTATTATAACATTGAGTGGAGAAAGACATTTTCTTAGCGTTCTTAATGATATTACAGAAAAGAAACAAATTGAAAACGAATTAATCCAATCAGATTTCCGAAAAACCATTCTCAATAAAATTGCTTTCATTTTCCTTACATTTTCAGATGAAGATATGTACAATGAAATCCTTTCGGTAGTCCTCAAGATGACAGAGAGTACGTTCGGTTTATTTGGGTATTTAGATGAAAAAGGGGACTTGGTTATACCGAGTTTAACTAACGAAATATGGGATGAGTGCCTAGTCCAAGACAAAGCAAATATTTTTCCCAGATCATCATGGGGTACCAGCCTTTGGGGCAAAGCCATCCAAGAGAAAAAAATATTTATCTCAGAAGGCCCTTTTAATTTACCAAAGGGTCATGTTTCACTTGACAATTTTATGACGGTCCCGATCATTTTTCGAGATGAAACCATAGGTTTGCTTAGTCTAGCAAACAAAGCTGGGGGCTTTACAATCCAAGACAGAAATCTTTTCGAAGATATTGCTAATTTTATTTCTCCAATACTTAATGCAAGATTGCAAAGAGATCGACAGGAAAAAATCAGAAAGCAAACACAGGAAGCCTTGCGCAATAGTGAAGAAAGGTTTTCTAAGATTTTCAAACTGAGCCCAATTGCCAGTGCGATATTCAACAAGAACAGCAAACGTTTTGTTGATGTTAATGACAGTTTTACAAAATCTACCGGATTCTCGCGAGAAGAAATCATCGGGCATTTGCCATCAGAACTAAACCTATTTGCTGATGATCGAGAGCTAGAAAAGAATCTGCAAATACTTGAAGAAAAAGGATGGGTGGATAGCTTTGAATTTAAAACCCGAAATAAAGATGGGGTAATTGGAATTGGTCTAAACACCACAATTGAAATAGAATTGGCTGGAGAGCCACATTTCCTGTCACTAATTCTGGATATAACTAAAAGGAAACATGCAGAAAATGAATTGCGCAAACTATCACAGGCCGTTGAACAAAGTCCCGTATCAATTGTAATAACTGATACTAATGGGAATGTGGAATATGTTAATTCTAAATTCATGGAAATAACAGGCTTCCGCCAGACAGATATACTTGGGCAAAACCCGAGGATTTTAAAGTCGGGTGAGATGCCAGAAGAAGGGTACGCAAAAATGTGGCAGACTATTACATCAGGAAAGGAGTGGTTTGGAGAGTTTCATAACAAGAAAAAAAGTGGAGAACTATATTGGGAGCTCGCTTCCATATCACCAATTTTCAACAAAGAGGGGGTTATCACTAATTATCTCGCGATAAAAGAAGACATAACGAAACGAAAACAAGCCGAGGAAGAATTAACCCAAGCCAAAGAAAAAGCCGAAGAAAGCGATCGCTTGAAATCAGCATTTCTTGCCAATGTGAGCCACGAAATACGAACTCCAATGAATGGAATACTTGGCTTTGCCGGTTTGTTGAAAGAAGCTGAACTAAATGGAGAAACTCAGCAAGAGTATATCGACATCATCGAAAAAAGCGGTATGAGGATGCTCAATATAATTAATGATATTGTTTGCATCTCAAAAATTGAGGCCGGAATAGTTGAAGTAGATTTGGAATACTCGAATATTAACGAACAAATCGATTTCGTATATAACTTTTTCAAACCAGAGGTTGAAGCAAAAGGAATACAACTTTCATACAAAAAGTCTTTGTCTTCAAACGAAGCCGTTACATACACTGATAAGGAAAAGTTGTACGCTATATTGACAAACCTTGTGAAGAATGCAGTTAAATTCACAGATAGGGGCTCTATAGAATTCGGTTATTCTAAAAAGAAAAATTACCTAGAGTTTTATGTGAAAGATACCGGAATAGGAATCCCTAAAGAAAGTAAAGAAGCTATTTTTAAACGTTTTATTCAAGCTGATATTGCTGATAAAATGGCGAGACAGGGAGCTGGTTTAGGACTGTCAATTTCAAAAGCTTATGTGGAATTGCTTGGAGGGCAAATTTGGGAAGAGAGTGAGGAAGGAGAAGGCGCAATTTTCTATTTCACAATCCCTTATCAAAAAATGAATAAAGAAATAACTGGTGACGAGAAAGTTGGCATATCAAAAATACCAAAGCTTAAACCTAAACCGGAATACCCTAAATTAAAAATATTAGTAGTTGAAGACGACAACACTTCTTCATTGCTTTTGTCAAAAATTGTTGGAGAACTTAACAACGAGATGATTTATGCCAAAACTGGTAATGAAGCTATTAATCTTTGCAGAAGTAACACCGATATCGATTTAGTACTAATGGATATTCAACTGCCTGATAAAAATGGATATGAAGCAACCAAACAAATTAGGCAATTTAACAAGGAGGTAATTATCGTTGCACAGACTGCCTTTGGATTAGCTGGTGACAAAGAAAGAGCTATTGAAGCTGGATGTAACGATTACATTTCTAAACCAATTGATAGTGAATATTTACTATCACTTATTCTGAAGTATTTCGAAGAAAAATAAACCTAAATATCTGATAGTAATACAATCTTTTTAAATAAGGATGCGGTTTCTGGTGCAGAAAACTATTTTGCCGGAATGCATCGCGGATTTTTAGGGGCTTAACCTGTGGACCCATTGTGGACGAAGGATTCATTAACCTTGGTTAGGTAGATTACATACAATCTTTAGTACAAACCAACCACCAGGCTTTTGTCTTTGGGAGCAAAACTCTTTCTAATTGCTTATTATAACGATACTGGGCAGTTATTAAGCAATGGAGTATTTTCTAATATACCCATTTGTAGGTATGAAGCACCATGGAGCCACTTACTACTTTTGCTCCGTTATGTCAAGAAAACCGTACCACTACAACATGAACATACTAGCTGTAAGTCTGGCATTGTTGGTGTACGGTTCCTTACTGGCCAATCATATGGTTTATTACCATACCCACATTACTCATGATGGAACACTGATTTCGCATGCGCATCCATACGACAAAGCCGGAGACAGCTCACCAATTAAAAAGCATCACCATACATCTATCGACTTGTTGCTTTTTCTTGGGGATGGATACTATATTTACTGTACAGCTCAAAAAGTTTTTAGGCAAATTGACAGCGTTCGCACAACTTTTTGTTCATTCGCCGAAAAAACAGGATTTCAACCCTTTTGTTATATCGACAAACAACGTGGCCCTCCTGCATCAAACCCAATCAGTTGCCAATCTGAATATGCCTGATGTCAACTAAAACATCTTTAGAGGTTTGCGCCACTAAATCAATCAATTACAAATAGAATTTAATATCAATCAATGGGCAGATTATGCCCATAAATGCCAAAAAACCATATTAATGAAAAGATTAAGTTTTCTAATAATCGTGATATTGCTATCCTCACAAATCCATGCACAAAAAAATCATACCGATGCCAATATTGTTGGTCATGTGATTTGTTGTGGTGAGCATATTTCCTTCGCAACCATCAGTGTATCCGGTACCACCATCGGCACAACAACCGACGAGACCGGCCATTACAGAATGGTAAATCTGCCTATCGGCGAATTAACAATCAAGGCTCAATCATTGGGGTTCAAACCAAAAGAATTAAAAGTTGTGATCGACAAAGGCCAAACCCTGACCATTGACTTTGAGTTGGAAAAAGACGCATTGGGACTGGAAGAAGTGGTGGTAACGGGCGACCGAAACGAAAGAAACAGAACCGAATCATCGACCATCGTCAATACCATTGGCCGCAAAATTTTCCGGAATACCGATGCAGTTACCCTAAGTGAGGGGTTAAATTTTTGTCCGGGTTTACGGATGGAGAACGACTGCCAGAATTGTGGATTTACTCAGGTGAGAATGAATGGAATGGACGGCCCATATTCACAAATTCTGATCAATAGCAGACCCATTTTTAGTGGATTGGCCGGAGTTTATGGACTGGAACTCATCCCTTCAAACATGATCGAACGAGTGGAAGTAATCAGGGGAGGTGGTTCTGCCTTGTATGGCAGCAATGCTGTTGCAGGTACCATCAATCTGATATTAAAAGACCCCATTAGCAACAGTTATGAGTTTGGGATAAACCATGCCTTTACCGGTGTTGGGATGGAAGATGCAGATAAAGTGGCCAACGACTTGTCGGTAAACATGAATACTTCGCTGGTGTCATCAGACAACAGAACTGGCATGGCCGTGTACGGCTTTTACCGCAATCGGCAACCATTTGATGCCAATGGCGACAAATTCTCGGAAATTGCCTCATTACGCAATACCACCATTGGTTCACGGCTCTTTCATCGTTTCAGCGAAAGAAATAAACTATCGTTGGATTTTTTCAATATTCAAGAAAAACGTCGCGGAGGTGATAAATTTGACTATCCCTTACACGAAAGCAATATTGCCGAGGCCGTAGAACACAACCTCACCACCGGTGCCCTTACCTATGAACAATTTGTTCGTAAACAAGATTTGCTGACGGTTTTTGCTGCCGGCCAATACATACACCGCGACTCGTATTATGGAGCCAACCAATCGCTTAGTGACTATGGAAAAACAAATGATTTTTCCTATAATGCCGGCATTCAGTATAATGCCGGTTTCGGAAATGCAAAATTGGTAACCGGCCTGGAAACCCGTGGAGAATGGCTAAAAGACGTTAAATTGGGCTATCCCGACTTTCAAAATGCTGTGATTGTTGACGACACTATCCAGTCAATTCCTCATACCGACAATGTTACCATTGCTGATCAGGAAACTTCTACTTCAAGTATTTTTGCACAATACGAATACACACTGTCACGACTAAAAATATCATTAGGAGGTCGTTTTGATCATTATACAGTTACCGATCACAGCGTTGAAGGCTCAGATAAAAGTGGAAATGTGTTGAGTCCGCGCATTAGTTTTTTGTATGATATTTTTGAACATCTTCAAGCACGATTGAGTTATGGACAGGGCTACAGGGCACCCCAAATTTTTGATGAAGATTTACACATCGAAACCTCAGGGTCGCGTCAGGTGATTCATCAAAACGATCCCAACTTAAAACAAGAAAACAGCCATAGCTTTATGGCTTCGTTTGATGCCAGCCGGTCGTGGGAGAAAATAAACCTGAGCCTTTTGGTTGAGGGTTTTTACACCTTATTGAGCAATCCATTTACCAACACATATAGCCAACCAAACCAAAACGGAGTGGTAATTTATACCCGCGAAAATGCTAAAAAAGGAGCTTCGGTTCAGGGCGTTAATCTGGAAATGAACTTGGCCACAATATCAAAACTGAATCTGACAGCCGGATTTACAATTCAAAGAAGCAAATATGAAGAAGCACAAGAATTTAATGAAAAAAACTTTCTGCGTACCCCCGAACAATATGGCTACCTGACTACAGATTGGCAATTAAACAAATTATGGTCCATTTCGGCTACTTTTAACTATACCGGCTCCATGCTGGTACCGTATTTCGGTCAAAAAGCCTTGAATCCTGAAGAAGGCGAGTTAATTAAATCAGGGTCGTTTTACGATGCAGGATTTAAAGGGCAATATACCATTCGTATAAATGGAGCCAGTCTTCAACTTTTTGCCGGAGTTAAGAACCTCTTTAATTCCTACCAAAATGACTTTGACGAAGGAATTGATCGCGATCCGGGATACATCTACGGCCCCATCAATCCAAGAACAATATATGTTGGTTTAAAAGTTGGAAACATGCTAAAATGATCATGAATGCCCCAACCTTTTTGGTTTATTGAATAACTACCCAAGCGACTATCTTATTTAAGATGGTCGCTTTTTTAATCCTTTTTCAAAACAAATTGACGAACCTACAATTCAACTAGTTGAATTTGTAACACATAATGTTTACCAAACATGTATATGAAATGATCAAAAAAACTATTCAAACAAATTATTACTTACCATATTTTTGCCATATCCAAAGACCGAGAAGGTCATTTCCTTCTGAAAGCAAACCCAAAGTAGCAATTGAAGCGATTATGGATGGGTACTCCCTCCCAATACCCATGAAATAGTTTTTATTTGAAATGAATATTGTCCTCGAACTTCACAAAACGAAACCTGGCAGACAAAGTCAATCATTACGACCAAAATACTTGTGAATCAACTCAAGAAACTCATCTCGGTCAATTGGCTTGAAAATATAATCATTGCACCCGACATTAAGTGACTTCTCACGATTACCCTCCAATCCAAATGCAGTTTGTACCTTGATAACCATATCTTTGTTGGATAAACCACTCCACTTTGTGCCACTTATACCGCAGCGAAGTTCCCACACTTCTGCTACGGTATGAGTGGCACTCTTGCTTCAACTATCATGGAGCAATTTCCGTAGATACAACCGCAAAAAAACTACTCACAGTGAGCTACTTATAAAAAATTGTATTACATTTGAGCAACTAAATAACAGCAAACGACTAAAAATACCAATTCCGTGAATCCGTACCTTGAGCAAAAAGTCAACAGATATCTGGTTTTGATTGATGTGGTTGCCGACAATAGTAGACTGAAATAGCACTGAGAGAAAAAAAATTTAAACGTTTAGAAACACATAAACATGACTAACTTCAACCTAATGAGGCGTAAAGCAAAATCAAATGGGGGTATGGGCAGTGATGGTATAGTGGAGATAAAGGGCATAGGTGTGTTTTTATATATTAGTTACAAACAATTTAAACTGACCAATAATGAGTAAGAAAATTAACTATTTAATTCTTGTAATATTCTTAGCTCTGTCATCCTGCAGCAGCAATAAGGAGGACAGTATGATGAGTTTTGTCCAAAGACAGAAACTAACTGCAAAAGATTATATAATAAGCCTATATGAACAATACGACATTGTCATACTAATGGAAAGGGACCATGCTGAATTTACAGAATACAACCTTTTTATGGACGTAATATCAGACTCTTATTTTATTGAAAATGTAGGGGCTGTTTATACAGAAGTGGGTGTTACAAATCTTGCCCCAAAACTTAATTCATTTTTTAATGAACAAGGACTTGACTCAATACAGATTAATAAAAAGGTAAATGATTTATACCACCAGGCAGATTATAATCATCTTTGGTTTGCATATAGTTATCCATGGTTAATAAAGGAATTATACAAACTGAACAGTAAATCAGACAAGAAAGTACATCTCTATCCTTGTGATTTAGCTTTTGATTGGAATAATTGTAAAACAGAAGAAGAATATGACCGTTTTGACGGAGGTGACGATTTTAATTACAGAGATTCTCTTATGGCCAATAATTTCATTCGTCAATATCAAAATATTCAGGAAACACGCAATGGAAAGAAAAAGGCTTTGGTTATTATGAATACCCGACACGCTTATTTAAAAAATACGCACTATTCAAAAGATGACCCAAGAAGAAACTTCGGAGCTCATTTAAAGAACAATTTTGGAGATAAAGTGGCATCGGTTTGTATTCTTGGACTTGCCCATCCTGATAATTGGAAAGAATATTCAGTTGTAAAAGATGGTTATTGGGACTATTGTTTTGAATCAAATAACAAAACCGACGTTGGTTTTTCTATGAATAGCACACCTTTTGGAAAAGAAAAATTCGACCTTATTCCCGTCGGATGGAGTGTTGACAGCCTTTTATATCAGGATGTTTTCACTGGCATGGTTTTCTACAAACCCATTCAGGAACACCTATTAAAGAAAGGCTGGGATAATACCATTGACAATGACTTTAAAGAGGAATTCATTAGACGTTGTAATTTTATGGGATTAGACAATAAAGAGATAAAACAAGAAATTGATTTTTTCAATACTGTTAAAACTTCTAAATACGATAATTTGGAGATTAACAGAGAAAAAATTGATAAATGGAAAAACTGTTTGTAATCGAGTAGACGGCTCCGCCAGAATTAACTGACGGAGTGCGCCTCTCACACCACCCCCAATGGCTATCGGAGTCGTGGTCTCGTATACGAGGGTTCTTTAGATCAAGGGAAGTAAATCGAAGGCTCCTGGGGCGAAATTTGATGATAAACGTTTGCGCGTGATTCATATCCTCGTTTTTGGAGCTTTTCTATCGTGAGCATGGTGCCCAAATGAGGGCTTTGGGCAACGGCGCATCCTTCCATTCCTGTGGGGCTCCTTGTTTAGGTTGTACCAATATCGACAACCAGCCGCCATTCCGTTGGAAAAGTTTTGGTTTTGCCATCCGGCTCTTAAAACTAATTCGTGAAATTTGGATGAGTCATGCCCAAAATATTTTTGAATCAACTCAAGAAACTCATCTCGGTCGATTGGCTTGGAAATATAATCATTGCATCCGGCATTAAGTGACTTTTCACGATCACCCTCCAGTCCAAATGCAGTTTGCGCAATGATAACCACCTCTTTGTTGGATAAACCACTCCATCTTATGCCAAAAACACTGGAGTCATTGTGCCACTTGTACCATTGCGAGGTTCCCGCACTTCTGCATGCCAAACTATTTTATAATACCTATGCTTTAACTATCGTGGAGCAGTTTCCGTAGACACACCAGCAAAAAAATACTCACAGTGAGCTACTTATAAAATAAAGTATTACATTTGAGCTGCCAAAAATCTACAAACAACTAAAAATACCAATTCCGTGAATCCGTACCTTGAGCAAAGTGTCAACAGATATCTGGTTTTGATGGATATGGTTTTTGGACAATGGTACAATGAAATAGCAATGAGAGAAAAAAAAATTTAAACGTTTAGAAACACATAAAAATGACTAGCTTCAACCTAATGAGGCATAAAAAAGAATCAAGTGGGGGTTTTGCTGGTGAAGGTATAAGGGAGTTAGCAGTAAGCTTAAGAAAACAACAAAATTAAAATGAAACAGCCTGAATTAGAAAATAGATTTGAGAATATACCAACAAGAATTGAGAGCAAAAATAAAATGACCGTAGTCAATTCTTCAACAAAAATCTATGAGGGCATATTTGAGATTCATATTAGTAAAACAGTTATTCCCATAAAAGGGACAATTGAATTCTTATGGTATCCTAGAACTGGAGCATATTTTGAAGGCTACCCAAATATTGAGTTAAAAGAACTTGTGCAAATAGGTCGAAGAAATGATGACTTTATTGTTTTCGTCAACGGTTTGGAATGCGGAACAGGTTTTATTTCTACTATTAACTATGGAAATAAAGGTAGTAACTCGCTAGTTAAAGGAACATTCGCGAATCGAACAATTATTGGCGACAAGTCTATTCCTGTAGAAAAACTACTATTCTCTATTCCAAATCTTCGGGAATTCCATGGACAATTATTTAAAGTGCAAGATGAGAGTGTAATACACACAATTAGAGGAAGAATATCATTAGAAAACAATGACTATTCCATAATTTTAGATAAAAGAATGGATTATAAAAATCTAAATGAATCCTTAAATGAAAAAGGGGGATTTTTAATCTTATATGATGGACAATTATTCAGAAAAAATGGTGCTATAAATTTCGATGAATCGAATAATATAATTCATTGTTTAGGATCATTTTTAAGTTTCCTAAATGGAAGAAGGACATCTCCCATATTTGTTCATGGCATTCATGAAGAAGAAACTATATGGAGTAATTACACAAACTACATAATAGATGATTATAAATCCGTTAATAGTTGGCCTCAACGATTATCCTTAAAAGGAATTGAATCAATTTGGCGAGAGTTTTATTCATTATGGAAGAACTCTGACAACAGAAACTTTATTACTTCATTTCTCCATTGGTATGTAGAATCAAATGGGAATTCTGGTTTTACTGATGGTTCAATAATAATGGCACAAACTGCTCTTGAACTTATATATAATTGGTGGATTGTTGAAGACAAAAACATGATCATAGGAAAAGACTCAGAGAGTATTAGTGCATCAAATAAAATACGATTACTCTTATCTCAAATAGATGTAAATACAAGTGTACCTGAGAAATTTAAAGAACTAACCAAATTTGTCCACGAAAATGTTGAAGTAATCGACGCTCCTGAAGCAATTGTTCAAATAAGAAATGCAATTGTACATTCTCAAAGTGAGAAAAGAAAGAAACTCAGCAAAATTCATTTTCTTGCAAAATATGAAGCACTACAATTATGCCTCTGGTATATGGAACTATCATTTTTAAGAATCTTAGGGTTTCAAGAAAAGTATTTCAACAGGTGTTCAAATGCAGAATATATGAGTCAAGCTGAAGAAATGATACCATGGAAATAATAAAAAGCCTACTGCTAATAAATAGGACTCTATGCGGTCGGCACGACCCAGTCCCGCATTTGCGGGATTGAACTACATTGCGATTTTATGCACTTAGAAAAATGATTGCTTATTTTATTGGATAATTTCTTTGGCCGTTTCCTTTGATTTTTTCGTTTTGGTTCGTGGATAAACCGCTCAATCTTGTGCCACTCATACCGGAGCAAAGTGTGCCACCTGTATCGAATGATGTCATGCCTGTCGTACCGAAGTACCGATGCTTCGGGATATCAGGTGCTCCGATCAAAGTTATGCTAACTATTCAATTGAAAATAAATTCACTCACAGTGAGCTACTTATAAATAATTGTATTACATTTGAGCTACCAAAAATCTACAAACAACTAAAAATACCTATTCCGTGAATCCGTACCTTGAGCAAAGTGTCAACAGATATCTGGTTTTGATCGATGTGGTTTGAAACGATAGTTTAACCAAAACGACAAAAATTGACATCAGAAAAAGTCGGATAAACGTTTATAAACGATGGAAAATGCATAAACACCTAAATATCAAAGGAAATGACAGATAGATCTATTGTTGTGAATAATGGTATGAGTTGGGTTTATTCGCTTGTTTGTATTAATATTGAAAAACACATAATATGAATTTTTTCGCAATCCGATATTTTGTAGTAAAATCATCTTTTACACTTTTCCCTCTTGAAGAAGGCATAGAACCTAAAGACTTATTTACATTTCCATTAACAAACAAAATGGAAACAAAATATTATAACAGGAATTATACAGCACGGTTTTTAAATAAAAATCTTGATGACAACGTGTTAATTGGATACCTTCTAAAAAGTACAGACACGCATGTTATCCAACTTGATAAAGAACTTTTTAATGAAGAAGATATTCAAAATTGGGAAAAACTGTTTTTTATTATTGATACTGATAGGCAAATCATTGCCTTTGAACATTCAACACAAGTTGCAACACCAGAGAATGTAAAGAATGTGTTGTATCAATTGACCAAGCAAACTGCCTATTCCAGCGGATACGAGATTAAATTAGACTTTCTCGTTGACAAGTTTGCCTTTTGGGATATCATTAATGAATCTAATGGATTATATCAAATAGCGTTTGAATTAAATGCTCCAAATTTATTTGGCGGTACCAAATCGGCAAATAGTTGGTTAAGGCTTCTCAGGGAGAAGCATAATATGACAAAAGTTGGAGTAGATTTTCGCAATGAGAATGCTGATTTACATTACGATAGCGAAGAACTTGAATCCTACAGAGACTATGCAGATTCTGGTGGCGGAAATTGGACACTTGGTGTTTTACAAAATGGTAGAAAAAAGAAGTACAAAAGTGTTAACCATTTAAGAAAAAAGGAATTAGAGTTTGATGCAAACGACCCCAGTTTTATACATAAAAACTTAGAATACATAGTTGAAAGACTTAAAACAGTTATTAACTCACTAGACGATTTTGAAAATGAATAAAAAACTCATCATTATCTGTATTATCATATTCTCAATAGTAATTAGTGCATTGATTAACCAAATAGCATTATCATTGTTACTTGAAAAGATGATTTTTAATGCAGTATCAATTTTAGTTGGACTTACTGTAGCTATCATTGGAATATTTTTAAGTGCAGTCAACACTGTTTACCTATCAATACATAGATTGACAAAAACGAAAAACAGGGTCTTTACTGATGAAGAAATAAGAGCAATTAAAAATGGACTCTCAGAACTTGTAGATGAACTAAAAGAGAATGCTATTTTTTCTCTATACTCCTTTATTATTATTCTATTACTTTTCTTCTTTAAGGAAATAAATATCCCTTTTCTTAAATGGTTTGTAGAAAGTGATTTAATTACGAAAGAATACTTTGTAAATACTCTCATTCTTATTGGAAACTTTTTAATTTTTTGGGCTATTATTGATTCAGTGCAAGTTGTGTTCAAGATTACAAAAGCATTTGAATTAATGAAAGATGAATAACATACTAGTGCTAATAAAAAATATAATGCATGCCGCGGTTTCATTTTAACAGAAAACGATCTAGTAAATTTGAAAATTCAAAAACCATAAACACTTATCGAATAAGATGCGGAACGCATCATATTCAATCCGTTGGCATTTATATAAAACAAGAACCATGGCTGGAAAAATTCAACTTAAGTTAGGAGATTTATTCAATGGTACATCTGACATGATTGTACTTCCTTGTTCGACATCCGGAACAATTACACAATTCGTATTTAGTCGTTTGAAGACCTATAATATTCCTTTGCCCAAATCAAATATGAAGTTAGGTGAAATTGACGTGTTACCATTTAAAGGTGCCGAAAATTTTGCTCAATATGTTGCTTATGCGGTTTCTGTAAAGAATAACTATTCAGAAGTTGCTGCAATAGAACAAATTGGAGAGAAACTAGGTAAATTAACTGCAGAAAACCCTGCGATTCAAATTATCAATGCACCACTTTTAGGAGCGGGCGCAGGTGGACTTCAGAGTGAGAAGGTAATTGACGCTTTAAAAACTGGATTTAAAAAATATAGTAGTTCAGAATCAACACTGGTAATAAATATCTTATATGAGTCAGTTTTTGAAAGAGTAACGAGCTTTTTCAAAGGGATTAAAACAACCGAAAAGGAAAACAAAATCTCCAAAATAGAAAAGCATATAAGAGTTTTTATAAGTTACACTAAAACTGATTCAGATCATCAATTATGGGTTGAGAATCTTGCAAGATTTTTACGAAAGAATGGAATTAATGCAAGAATTGATTTATGGCATCTTAAGACAGGTATGGACTTGCCACAGTTTATGACTAATGAATTGTCCTTAGCTGATAAAGTAATAATTGTTACCAATCAACAGTATGCAGAAAAAGCAGATGGTAGATTTGGTGGGGTTGGCTGGGAAACAATGATTATACAAGGGGATATATCAAACTTGCCACCAGAATCAACTAAATATATAACTATAGTTCGAGAAAATGAACTTGCGAAAGGACTTCCAATTTTCTTAAAGACTAAATATGTGATTCATTGGGGTAATGAACAACGAGAAAGTGTTAATCAACAAAGATTGCTTAATGACTTATTAAATATAGACGAGACTCCTCCAATTGGTGTTAAACCTGAGTATATTTAATAGAATAATTAATGCCAACAATGAATAAAAATAATAGCTGAGTGGGTAGTAAATTCAAGAGTTGTAGTCCTCTTCAACTTTCCTGTAGCCTAACAGGGATGAAGCCCGAAATCGGGTACTATTCTTCTACTAAACGTTACAATCAACCCTGAAGAAAACATCATGATATTAAAAGAAAGAATCTATAAACTCGTTGAGACAGGAGAACATGGGCAGAAAATCAATAGACTTTTTGACTATGTAATCATGACACTTATCATTTTAAGCGTAGTTTCAATAATTCTAGAGTCGATTAATGAAATCGACGAAAAGTATTATCGGCTATTGGTAGGGTTCAATCTATTTTCTGTAATTGTCTTCACAATTGAGTACTTACTTCGTCTTTACGTTTCAGACATAAGTTTTCCATCTAAGTCCAGAATTAAATCCGCACTAAAATACATATTTTCAACTTATGGAATAATTGACCTTCTTGCTATTCTTCCGTTTTATTTACCCATGCTTATAAAAGTCGACTTAAGATTCTTAAGGGTCTTAAGATTAACGAGATTCCTGAGAATTTTAAAAATAAATCGTTACAATAACGCACTGAATCTAATTTGGGCGGTAGTAAAAGACAAGAAACAAGAATTAGCGGTGACAGGGTTTGTTACTTTCCTTATTCTGTTAATTGCTTCATTCTTAATGTATTTTGCAGAAAGCGACAAACAGCCAGAGCAGTTTCCGAATATCTTGGCAACATTTTGGTGGGCAATTGCTACTTTGACAACTGTTGGATATGGAGATGTTTATCCCGTGACTGGAATTGGAAAAATTATTAGTGGAATAATTGCGTTACTTGGAATAGGCTTAGTTGCATTACCGACCGGACTTATTAGTGCTGGCTTTATCAGTAAAATAGAAGACATGAAAAAAGAAAAAAAAGAAAAGTATAAAAAATGTCCACATTGTGGGAAAGAAATCATTGAATAAGGCCTGCTGGCAACATAATAGGTTTTAAGGCCCAGTTGAGCCCCAAAAAACAGGCTAGGATGAATACATCACCCATAACCTGTAAATCAACTCCGGAATTTAGTGAAAACTCGCTCAATTGAGTATAAAACCGTGTTGGGCTAAGTCACAGGTAATCAATCGTCCTGTATATGGGGATTGTACAATTTTTCCTGAGGGTCTTATTGATGGGAGTTTTGATAATCGTTGATATGCCTGATTAAACCGCTCCTTCTTGTGCCACTCATACCAGAGCAAAGTGTGCCACCTGTACCGATTGATGTTGCGCCACTCATACCGTAGCGAAGTCCCCGCACCTCCGCATGCCGGACTTTTTTAATACTCTTGCTTCCACTATCGTGGGGCAGTTTCCATAGATACAACAGCAAAAAAACCACTCACGGTGAGCTACTTATAAATATTTATATTACATTTGAGCAATTAAAAATCTACAACCAACTAGAATTACCTATTCCGTGAATCCTTACATTGAGCAAAGTGTCAACAGATATCTGGTTTTGATGGATGTGGTTTTTGAACAATAGTGCACTGAAATAGCATTGAAAAAAAAGACAACATTAAACGTTTAGAAACATTTAAAAATGGCTATCTTCAACTTAATGAGGCATAAAGAAAAACAAAATGGGGGTTTTGCTGGTGAAGGTATAAGGGAGATAAATGCAATAGGGGTTTGTTTATACACTAGTAATCGGCAATTAAAAAACGACACTGCATCATAAAAACTAAATAACAATATGAACATACAACCAAATAACCAGACAGTAGAAAAGTGTTTAAAGCAAAGGACTTATTATATTGATTTTTATCAAAGAGAATATGTTTGGAAAAAGGAGATTGTCAATATTTTGTTAGATGATATTTTTTTCACCTTTGATTTAGCATATGAGGAGCATAAAGGGAAAGACATAACACCAGAAGTTCTTGCTAAATATAATTGGTATTATTTTAATATTTATATCACAAATAATATTGAAGGTAAAGAATATATTGTAGATGGTCAGCAAAGATTAACAACATTAACGCTTATTGCGGTTAAATTACTTCATCTAACAAATACTGATAAAATCTACTTTGAGAACCTTATTGATACATTGAAGGACTGTATTTACGGAAAAGACAAGTTTAAAGGAAATATCTTTTGGATTGACAACGAGAAAAGAAAACGAATAATGCAGCATCTTGTCGACAAAGATGAGTTTACCGAGGAGTTTAATAGCGTTACAGAAGAAAATATAAATAACCGTTATAAAGATATTTCGAAATACATTGATGATAAAAATTTGTCTAAAGAAAAACTGCAAGCTTTAATAATGTACTTTTTGGAACGTTTAGTGCTTGTTGAACTGAAAATTGAAAAAGATGATACTCCAATGGTTTTTGAAGTAATTAATGACAGAGGTGTCGCCCTTAAGCCGTTTGAGATATTAAAAGGAAAATTAGTTGGAGCTCTTGAAAAAGATGATACAGAGAAATATAGTCAAATTTGGGAAGATGCTCTTACATTACTAAGAGGGATTGAAGATGATTTTTTTATTGATTATTTTAAAGGGAAATTTATCTTCAAAAGAAATGCAGATATTGAAAAAGCTATTAATAATCAATATCATCGATATATTTTTGAGGCAAATGACATTGCAGAAAAATTAAAATTTCGGAAAAAAGACGAAAATCACATTAAAAATATCAAATCATTTATTGAAAATGACTTAATGTATTATTCTATTCTCTATTCCGAAATCAGAAAAAATAAATTTGAGTATCTAAGCTATAATAATGATATTAATGATTTATCAGGTCAATATCAAAATATTATTGCAGCGTGTGAAATCAATGACAAAGATGAACAGCCCAAAATTGAGATAATTGCAAAAGAAATTGACAGACTTTATATGCTTTTGCGTCTAAATGGCATCTATAATAGTAACAATTATCAAGAAATCTCCTATCAATTAAATAATGATTTACAAAACAAGGATATAAATGAATATAGACGAATCTTTAATAATGTAATTGAGCAGCGAATTAAAGATGCCAGAAGTTTAACGGAAATCTCGTCTTTACTTGATTATGATAGATTTAAAACGAGAGGATATGATAATATTGAGCGGAGACCTTTAAGGTATTTCTTTGCAAGAGTTGAAAAATATCTTTGTGAAAAGATGGAGAAAGAGATGGAAAATAGTGTTCATTATATTTCAACAAAAACTGGACATAAAACGGGTTATCATATTGAGCATATATTATCACGAAATGATGAGAACAAAAATCATTTTGGTTCAGAAGAAGAATTTGAAAATCAAAGAAACCGTTTAGGGGGGTTACTGCTTTTATACAATATGGATAATATTATTTCAAACAATGAGAAATATTATTCAGGGAAACGATTAACCTATAATAATGGTTTAGTTTGGGGACGTACACTCGTTGATAGTTTTTATCACTCCTCAAATAAAAGATTTATTGATTTTATTGATAATTTCAAATCAGAAACAGGAATGCAGTTTAAAGATTTTGAAATATTTGATTCAGAAACCTTAGAATACAGAAGTAAGCTATTGTTTGAAATTGTAAAGAAAATTTGGATAATAGAAAAGGAATAAAAGCCGATAACATTTTGCATATTCCATAGGGGTTTCAGTGGTATGCGAGCTGTCAATCTCCGCACATCTTTAGTGCGTACCATGACAGATAATCACACGCAAATCCCCTACGTAACATGCAATTTTCCGTTGGGCATAATAAAATGAAATTCGATATTACAATAGAAAGTAAGAGACTCAAAGAAATTGTATCGCAATACAACTCAGAAAGTTTTATTGGTGATATTGCAGAGTTATTAACTCTAATTGAACCTCCGAGAATACCTTTTTATCCTTTTCAAGGATTAGACTCTCCATTTAGGCAACTAACTTATTTAGCGTCACTGAATATATCATCTGGAACAAATTTAATTTCAAAAAAAGAAGTAGAAACTGACGAAGCATGGAAAGAAATAGTTGTACAAAGCATTAAAGCAAGAGCCGGATATTATGATGAATTACTTCCAAAAGAAGAAGATGACGCTGAAAGCTTCTATAGTTGTTATCAAACAAGTATGCCAGTATTTAATAATTACTTCGATACTGGAAATTTAAATTATGAAGAGCAAGAAATTGAACGTATTGAAAATATCTTCAGCCCGTTTAATGATACGATTCTTAATTTGACAGGTTTAGAAGTAAATGAATTCATTGAAATATATAATTTAATTGATAAACAGTATGAGGAAAGACTTAATACGCCAACCCGAATACTAAGGGAATCAGTAAAAGCAAGGCATTTGTGGGATGAGTATAAAAGAACTGAAAAGCACCCAAGAGAATGGAATTATCAAGGTACAGATAAAGATTTTTTGGAAATCATTAAGTACTTCACTGAGCGTGGAGCCAAATTCAAAATCTCAAAGACTGATTTATGTAAAGAATATGATAAAACAAAAATTAGTTTATTCTTGAGTTTGTTTGAAATCGAAAGGGAAGATGATAAAAATTATCTCTATTATACTCAACCTAATAAAGTACTTCTAAGGCCACTCTTTAAAATTTCAAGAGATAAATATATCATAATTGACATTAAACAAATAATACATGCAGTATACCGAAAACTACATAGTTTAATGGATTCCTCAAAAAAACGAGAGGCGTATTTTAAGTATAGAGGGAATTGGCTTCAGAATAAAACCGAGGATGTACTTAGAAACTATTTTGGAAAATCTGCACATATTTATAATGAATATAAAGTTGAAAATAATGCACAAGACATATTGCTTTTATTTAAAAACCTCGCATTAATTATTGAAAATAAAGCCCATCGAGAGGTTCAATTAAGCGGAATACCAGACACAATAAATATTTACAAACAAATATTCTCCCGATTTAAAAAAAGTATAATTGAAGGCTATGAACAATGCTGGAGAATAAAGGATAAGTTTTATTTCGAGGATTCATTAACAATTACTGATTTAAAAAATAAACCGATTTATTGTGTCAATACATCAAAGTACCCAAATGTTTTTTCAATTATTATAACATTAGATAAGTTTAGAGAACCTCAAATAAACACTCCTGAATTAGTTGAATTAAATGAAGACGATGATTTTTATCCTCTTTCAATGTCCATTAATGATTTTGAAGTACTAATGTTGACCCTGAAAAAGAAGAAAATCTCATTAAGCAGATTAATTCAATTTTTTAGGTTAAGAGAGAAACTTCAGGGAAGATTAGATTCTAATGATGAGTTAGAAATATGGGGTGCTTTCTTAAATTCAAAGAATTTCGAAATACCAAGTGATGAGAGATTCCACTTTAAGACACATCCATTTATGACAGACATTTATGATTTACTTTATGAAAGAGGTTTAGGATTCAAAAATGAAAAAAATATTGATAAAAAAAGGGATGGTAGGTACATTGCAATGAATTCCGTGAAGAATAGAATTACTACGCGCAACACGCAATAAAAAACATAGGGCAGATAGTGCAAAATTTGAACAACATAACATTTAACAAATGGCTTAGCGAGTTGATAAGAAAATGCTTCGAAATGCCCTACGTTTCTTATTGCCAACCGTTAGCAACCATAATAAAAAAGCCAGATGAGACTGATTTTGATAATAATTACAATTGCACTATTTAATTCTCAGACTTATGGACAATCGAAAGATATTTCGCCATCTGAGTTAGACAGTATGTGTGTCAAAACGATTCAACCTCAAATGTTCTTTCTTCACGGGACAACCTTCTATGTTGAAATGAATGAAACAACAAAACGACTGAAAAATACCGAAGAACTCAATTATCTATTATTTATGACCTCTGACGAGTTGATTAAAGAGTCTTTGAGATTGAAAAGAAAATTGAATGTATTAAGAATCACTCAAAATATTATCTCGACTGATACCATTGATGTAAATATTGGGTACTTAGATTTAAGAACAAAAAGAGGATTGTTCTTTGATCACGGATTAAGGTTTGTAAAAGCAAATTTCATTTTAAAGAGTGGTGAAACAAATGGTTATACTCCGACATGAAGATTCGTTTTCGACAACAAAGAGAAAAAATGGAGAAAAATAGAAAACTATAAATGACAAGAAGGATATCAAATATTGAACTTCCGCAGACTCTATATAAATACAGAGACTGGTCTAATGAATTTCATCGTAGATTATTAATTCAACGAGAAATCTATTTTCCAAAACCATCTGAATTCAATGACCCTTTTGATGGAAATATCCCGATTCGATGGGATTTAATGACTTATGAAGAATGTTTTGAAAAGAACTTAGAATTAATAAATATTGTACATAAAGATAAAGACCAAAAGCTAGTACGGGAGTATGCAAAAAAGGTAACCGATGAAAAAACATTCTGGCATCCAGACAAATTAGCTAGTGAAAGACCTGAGCAATTAGAAAAATGGGATTCAATAATTGGACTTCTATCATTGTCTTCTGTTCCAGATAATATTTTAATGTGGTCTCATTATTCTAAGGACCACACTGGATTTGTGGTGGGATTAGAGACTAAATCATTATTTCAAAATTATGACTTCGATTATCTTGAACCGATTGTCTACCAATCACAATACCCAACTATTACAGGACTAGATGATACAACGGAACAATTTCATAAAAAATTCTTCTATAAATCTGATTTATGGAGTTACGAAAACGAATGGAGATTAAGTAAAAATCATATAGAAAATAGAATTATAAAACTCGATGCGAACACAATTAATAAAGTAATTATTGGGTGTCGAGCAGATTTTAAACAAACAAAAGATATTATAAAAACTTGTAAAAAGTATCTAGGACTTCGAGTCAAAATATTTAAAGCAAGCAAGGATAAATATGACTTTGGATTAGTCTTGGAACAAATTGAATAATAAATTACCGTTGCTAATACAGTACATATTGCAGGGCGGGGTTCGGTGGTACGCCAACTGCGGATTCCCGCATCGCAGTTCCGTGTCCTTCGGACAGGAACGCTCTCCGAAATCCGCCCCAACAACATGTGCCAACCGTCAGACTGTCTAAAAAACCCTATCCCCCTTTTAAAACCTTCCCAATTGTTGACAACTTCAAGGTTTATTAACAGGTTGATATTCTGAATATTATTAGATTTACTTAAATCTAAACAATTGATACTGTTTTAGCCCCCCATTTATTATTTCATTTAACCCATTTTGCAGCTAACCTGACAAAGATATTTGCATATCAGTAGATTGGCAATTTTCGAGTTCAGATTTGTGTACTACAGATTTTTTCTTTGTAAAGGGGGCGTATTTAAATTTGAGGGCATCATAAAGTTTTCTCACATGCTGGTTTGGCTCTGAGCAGCGGCGGATCATAATGACTTCGTTGTGGGTGTTCTGAGCGAGGGTTGTGATAGCCTTTTGTGTATTCATCGTACGAACGATCTCTTTCCATCCACTATGAATACCTTCTTGTTTTAATTGGTGACGCACCGTATTTACGATCCAATATGCCAGCAGTCCCAGGTGCAGGTGAGCCATGGTGCTTTCGTCTTTTTGATGGTAGATGGGGCGTAAATCCAGGTCTGTTTTCAGAACCCGGAACGTGGCTTCTATTTCTCTGATGGTGTTGTAAAATTGCCATACCGCATTCTCTGAATTGGCTTCTAATGATGTACGCAGAAAATACACGCCACTTCGGGCATTTATGTCAACACCTTCTTTAACAGCCCATTTTATGGATGTTACTATCTTCTTCTTTTCTTCTGTCGCAATGTTTGCTCTCTTTTTTCTCTTGGGGAGATCATCTTCTTTTACTTGAATATCGATGTCAAAATATCGTTGAATGGAAGGGTATTTCTGCTTTAACCTGCCAATACGTTCATGCACTTTGTCTTGCTGTTTTACACCTCCTTTCTTGGTCAAACTGTCGGCTATTTTCTGTAACCCGGATTCAAATCGTGAGCGAAACTGCTCGTTCATGGAACGTTCTTTCAACTCCTTGGAGTGGCTCTCTACTTTGAGGTAGTAATCTGTGTTTCGATCTGATTTGACACGGCAAAGGTCTATTTTTTGTTTTTTATTGTCTGTGATGGTAATCGTTGTTGCACCGGCCTCAATGTTATAGTTTTTTAAACTCGAACGACTGACACACAAATAATCATAGCCCTTGTCTTTGATCATTTTCAGATTGGCATCGGTGGCAATACCGGCATCAATTACTACAAGCGCTTTTTTTGTAGAAGAAGATGTTTTAATCCGAAGTTCGTTAATCATCCCTTCCAGCGTTTTAGAATCAGCAATGTTTCCTTCTAAAATGGAAGAGTATTTGATAAAGCCTTCCGGATTGACTACCAAGGCCAACACAACTATTTTTGCATCGTTGCGTTTTTCTTTGCTCCGTCCATATTTGGCCAATTTACTTCCTTGTTTGCGGCCTTCAAAATAGGTGTTGGTAAGGTCGTAAAGCATGATCTTATCCTGAATATCGAACAACTCGTTGGTACGAACAGACAGATGTTGTTCCAATGCTTGTTTCTCTGAATACAGTTTTTTTGAAATATTGTACAGCCGGTCTTTTGTAATCTTTTCGATATCATAACCTGTAACCTCACATACTGAGGAGTTCTGCTGTATCCAACGGGAAGTTTCCAGCTCTGAAGCCGGATATATGGCACGACTGATGATATGGCTTTGAGCCAGTTTTATCTCATCCTGACTCCAGCCCTGACCTTCCAAAAAGGGGGCAATTTGTAATTGACTCATGGCCTGATAGGACAACCATTCGGCACCAACTTCCCGGACGTCTTTGTTTTTGATACTGTTGATGTCTATGGTTTGTAGGTCTTTGCCGTCTTTAGGCGCTTTCTTTTGCTGTCTTTCCAACAAGACATCAATACGTTTCTCGGCAACCATTCGGTTGTAAAATTCATCCACATACCGGATCACCGTTGCATCATCTGTGAAGGGAAGCTCGAATAATGGTGTTTCAGGATGGGAAACTTTTTGTGTAAGTATTTTCTGGATAAGATTTAATTGGTCGGTGGATAATTCATCAAGATAACCGGCATTCAAAATCGTCCGGTGGCATACCCTATCATTAGTATTACGGTAGCTTTCCACTAATCGGTAATAGCCCGAATAACGGTCTGTCTTAGGATTGGTACGCATGGATACTTTGAAATACATAAATGCAAAGTAAGCATGTAATTATTTGAAAATCAATACCCCCTTGTGTACTACAAATGAGAATTCAAAAAATCAAACATTGATTATCAACCTATTACAAAACAAACTGGGCTAAATACCCCCATTTCCACCCTAAAATATCTCATTTTAGGCTGTTTTTTCTTGGTTTTTGATGATTTGGCTGCAACTTGGGTTAAATCGAAAGTTTCACTCAATCTATCACGAACCCACAAAAAAACCGGACTTGTTTCCAAGCCCGGCAGCAATAATGGATGCAGAACAAAATAAAAGAGGCAGGTGTATTCAATAACGTGTTTAGTAAGAGGCGTATCCCTGACCTTTGAGCTGATCGGCCTTGTCGCGGTTGGTCACCCAGATTTTCCCATCATCACCCTGGACCATGTACAGCTTTTCATTCTTGCGGTTGGCCACGAACTTTTCAGCATCCTGCAAGTGGGTGAACTTGTAAATCTGGTCGGCAGTACCCTCAAAAACCTTCAAACCTCCGGTGCCACCAAAACGGGTTTTCTCGGCACGTGCATAGCCATTGTCATTGATGTTAATACTCACATCCACTTCATGTTCCCACTCCTTAGAACCACGGTATCCCCCATCACCCACAGCCTGGAATATCAGCACAAATGTTTTGTCAGGGTATTTGGTCTTAAGGGCGATAAAATCTGCCGGTTCCATGTGCATGCGGCTTACCGAATCGATAAACACCACATCAAAGCCACTCAAATCCATCGGCAGCCTGGGTGAGATGGCAATGTTGGGATGAGCGGCATTTAACCGGGCAAACTTTTCATGTGTCGTGTAGGCAAAACCTTCCTCCACGGCTGCATACAACACCACTTTATTGAAAGTACTGGCTATGTAGTGCGCCAGCTCGATGGCCAAAGATGATTTTCCTTTCCCGGGTTTGCTCCAGAACATGAGCGTGAAGGGTTCTGACGGATCACCAATAAGGGATTTCCATTTGCCGGTAAACCCATAAGTATGGTAGTTCATCTTTTCAAGCTCCGTGGAACTGACAATATCTCCCACACCTTTTAGTCCACGGAAATGATTGCCGGAACCGTACCTGCTTTTGCCTGTGCCCACTTTGGAAACATACTTTTTGTTAACGGCACGACCGGGTTTGTCTTTGAGTGTCAGGGTCTGGGTATTCACCCTGTCCACAACACCGGTTTCACCATTTGGGCAACGAACCCGATCACCGGGTTTGATATCCTGGTTGTAGGCAATCAGTCCGACACCGGGGATGCCTTGAAGTCCTTTTAAGGTAACAGCATCGATCTTCAAAACTTCCTTTTTCTGATTCACAAAGGATTTGAGGTTATCCTCGATGTTCTTGAGTTCACTGAAATAGGGGTCGTCGTTGTGTACTTTTTTTGTTTTGAAAGCACCGGTAATTGCTTTAAGCAAACGCTCTGCCTTTTCTTTAACGGCTGATTTGCCATGAATGCCAATATAGCGACTGATCAGACGAACAGAGGTGCGTTGCGCCTGACTTGAGGCAATACCACGGAACTTACCCATTAAGGCCTCATCCTTTTTGTCGAACTGGAAAGTGAATGAGCTTCCAACGCCTGGATCATTGTATATCTTGATCAGTTCGTTTTGTATATGCCTTATCTCCACTGCATATTTGGACTCCTTGCGGATTTGCCTTTTCTCGATGGCCCGCTGTAAGGAATTAATAAAGGTCAACAGCTGTGCCTTGGTTTTCATTTTCCCATCCAAAAGAATGTACCTCTTGATGAAACGAACCTCCAAATCCACCTCTGACACCTGCTGCACCTGGCTCTTTGGCTGCTTTTCTTTTGCAGCTGCTTTTGCCTTTGGGGCAGCCTTCTTTTTTTCAGGTTTTGGAGCTTTTTGCTTCTTTTTACTCCCGGGCTGGCTTTGTTGCTTGCCAAGGTACTCATTCAGCTTTGCAATATAAGTGTCCACTACACGCTTAATGTTGTCATTCTTTTCATACATATTACTTTCAATGGACTTGCTGGCCATGGCATGGCTGCGCTGAAGCAGCTCAGGAAGTTCATCCAGGTTGATAGTACGTATCATCTCCTGGTAGTTTTGGGCAGTGATTTTCATATTTTTCGTTTTTTTATTGATTAAATTTCAAGTAGTTCAAGTTCCAGCTCCAGGGCTAAGGCTTCCATCTCCATGATGGCGATCTCATCCACTTCATTCTGGGGGTTGATATCGGGCACAAGACAGGTTCCCCGGGGCATATCATATGCCTTGTAGCTCAGCAGGTAATTGAGCGAAGCAAACTCCTCCGCCCTTTCAACTGCTGTTTTACCCTCGACATTCAAAGTGGATTTCTTGGTTTGTATTTCTTCCAACAATTCCAAATAGCGATCACTTTTGTTGGCCGATGTCTTATTAAAAGAAAGGTCTTTAAACCTATATTCATCGTATAAAACCGCATCTTCCATGTCCTGCCACCTTTTGGCATTGGTCATGTCGCTATAAGTGAATGACTTTCTGATAATGGCAATCTTTTCCTTTTTGAGATCATCCAGTAGAGTGGATAAATCACTATCGATGGTATAACCCCGCGGTTGCAGTACCGTACGCTCTGTTTTTCTTATCTTGCTCACATATTCCTTGAACCAATTCACCCGATAAGTCAGATCATACATCGGGATGTTTAACTCTCTTTGGTAACGCTCCATTTTTCTTAGCACCGATAACATGTCCTTATCATCGGCATACCCTGTTTCCTTTAACCTGTCCAGATCATCCTTTAATCCTTTGGCATGATCATAGATAAGTTTCCTGTCTTTGAAATTGGCACGATCCTCGGCTGTTTCTTTGGATAGATACCTGTTGTCAAAACATATGTGGTTGAGCAGGTGGTTGTATTTGTAACCGATTTTCTCCACCAAATCAGCCTTGGTAGATTTATACCTGGAGATATCAATAGTCACCTCCGAGAGCATGTTTAGCTGGGAGAGAAATTTTCTGAACTCCCTGTTGAGGTTTTCTTTTTCCTGATCAAAGAACATGGCCACCAGCCGGCCAACGTCAGTTATCAGGGCCAGCTTGACCTCCTGCGGGTCGAGACTTTCCAAATCCAGCACGTTGCCCCGATCTGCCCGGTACCATATGTCGTTGATACGGGAAGTTTTCTCCTCCAGCTTCTGGAACACGAACACATCCATGGAATCCTGAATGAGCGGCATCACCATTCTGACAAAGCCAAACTCATTTCCCTGCCTCCAGATACGTCCCTCCAACTGATGGATGTCCGTTGGGTTCCACTCCGGATAGGTATTGTAGATCACCGTACCCTTTTTCTGCAAGTCAATTCCTTCGCGAATGGTGGCCGTGCCAATGATGATCTTACAAACACCATCCAGAAAAGCCTCCTTGATGTTTTCCTTGCGTCCATCGGTAATGTCGCTGGTGATGATCTCCACTTCATCCACCACGCTTTTACCATATTTGATGGAGGTTTTATAACCCAGCTCCTTTTGTAAATATTCCTTTACCAGGGGGAAAAACACCTTCCCCCGGTTCATGTATATAATCTGACCCGAAACGTTTTCATTTCTTTTCTCATGCCAGTCTTTTACCGAACTGATACAATCCATCACATAGTTAAGCTTGGGGCTGTTGCGTATGAAGTCCAGGTAATCCCCGGGAGGTGTTTTGGAATGAAGAAAAGGGGTGAGCGCGTTGTCAAGGGAATAGTTGAGCGCACGAAACATTTGCGCGCTATCTCCCCTGCCCTGGGTGGCACTTTCAAACATGGCCACGATACCATTTTGAATCTCTCGCTGCTTGGGCGTCATCCTGATGTAGGTGAGCACCTGCTTTTCCATGGGCAAACGTTTGCCCTTGCCAGTAAAGTCATACAACAGGGGCAAATTCACCTTGCAGGGACGTTTCACACCGGCTTCCTCTCCGGTTTTGTAGTGGATGTGATTGTAGATCAGTTTTTGCATGAGCAGGCGGTTTCTAAAGGACTTGATCACCTCCTTTTCGACAATCTCCTCCTTGTAGTTGGCCGCCCACTCAACCGTTGGCAACACAAACAGATCGAAAAAAGTTTTGATGTTCTCAATTCCATTCTTCTTTAAGCTCTCCCAGGCCACCAGCGAGAGCATGGAGTAAATCTCCAGCGGTGAGTTGGAAAACGGGGTGGCCGTTAGTAGCATCGTGTTGCGGCCAAACTTGCGCTGGATATAGTTGAGCAAAAGAAAAGCCTTCTGGGCACGGCTGGAAACACTTCCCGACATGTTGTAAAGCTTTCGCTTTCTGCCGTTCTGGTCTTCTTCACTCTCGACACCGGCAAACACATTCTTAAAGTTGTGCGCCTCATCAATTACCACATAGTCAAACCCCAGGGTGTCGATATCGGCAATGCTGTCCTTTAACCCAACCCCCATCATTTCCCTGATCTTTTGAAGCTCTTTCTCCTTGTCCCGATCCGATTTTTTAAACTTTTCCTGGGTGAGTATATCCACCAGCGAATCAAAGATGTCACGCATGGCATTTTCCGAATAACCAATCTTGGTCAATCCCTCATGGGTGATAACGGTAATGGTATTTTCAGCTACGGCCTTTTTTAGATTGAGTTTGTTCACGTTCATGCCCACGGAACTGGTGCCCAGGTTTCCCCAATCATTTATCTTAACACCGGTTTCCGACAATACCCCTGGCACAAAGGTTTTGGTGCGCTTGTCTTCATAACCAACGATCTCACGAATCCATTTTTTGTATGTGGGCTTTGGCACGACAATTAAGGGGCGTTTGCACTTGCCATTGGAAAGGAAGTTGGCCAGGGTGGCAATGGCGGTCATTGTCTTGCCCACCCCCACATCAAAGGCATTGATTCCGCTTCCCATCATTTCCATAAAGGCAACTCCTTCTCTCTGAATGGGAGTAAGCTGCAACACGCCGGATTTAAAGAACCGGGACATGGCAAAGCCTACCGGTACCCTTTCAAAGGCCAAATCTGCCTGAGCATTGTATATGCTGTTCCATTTGTAATCAAGCTTTTGTTGATCTTCAAAGGTTAACACCTCGTTGAGAAACCTGGAGAACAGTCTTTCTCCTTCAATGCGGGCACTTGATTTGATTTCCGCTTTTTCTTCGCTGGACAAATCATCATCCTTTAACACCTTGCCCCACACATAATAATCGGCAATATTGACTGCATCCGATTTTTCAAAGTCCAAATCCGGATTCAGGCTAAAAAGCCAAACAGTAAACACCTGTTGCAGGCTGTATTTGGTCACCCCGTCAAAATCGATATCTATTTTCTCCTTTTTGGTCTTGGCCTTGAGCTGTCCGTTGGTTTTTTTAAACTGATCCGCCTGGTTGATGTTCATGTACTCCTCACGAACCTCGGTAATGAAAAAGAAATCTTCATCTGAGGCGAACCTGCTCAGCAGTCCAATCTGGGGACGCTCATTGGGATCGGGGTTGGACACGGTGAGAAGGGAGGGTTTACGCTCCCTGATGGCCTTTTCATGTTTGGCATACACCTCTATGCCATAGGTGGCAACAATATAGTCCTTGTCCGCGATGAGCTTGCGCTCAATGTCATACATGTTGCCATAGGTGAATATGGGAAAGGGCATCAGCTCCCCATCACTATAATACAGGGCTCCCGCCTCTACTAATTTCTCCAGGGCTGCTTTGTTGAAAGTATGCGATGACTTTTGAACCTTTGATTTGTTTTTAGATACGTAAAACAACCCTTCCTGAGAGCGAAAAATATTGTAGTGATCACCCGCCGCATATTGGTGAACCTTGATAAACTTACCCAACACCTCCCCTGCGATGGCCTCTCTTAAATCACGAAAATGATTGTCCTTGATCATGGTGCGATCCGTGGCGATGAGCTGCTCGGAGCTAACCGTACCCTTGATCATATAAGCTTCCCATCCGGTCATGGGAACACCTAAAGACTGCTTATAATACACCCATGCCTGCATTTCTTCTGTGCTGACACCACGATTGTAGTCCTTGATGACCTCTTTCATGGACAGGGTTGGTTTCTCAGTAACGGTCAGCTTGCCCAAGCCGTTAAAGGTGGCAGCCTTTAGCAAAGCACGCTCAATAACCTCACTGTTGTGCCGGATCAAATCCTTTGTTTCCATGGACAAAGCACCCAGGTGGTCAGGGCTCTTAATGCCCGATAATAGATTTTTCATTTATAAATATTAAAGTTCGAGTAATTCCAGTTCGATTTCCAAGGCCAGGGCCTCCATTTCTATCTCCTTCATTGGCCTGCCCCCGGGTTGCTCATCCAAAGTCCTGTGAACGGCCTTTTCAATATCCGCCCTGGTGCCCACAATGGTGATGGGAAACTGCAAAGAGGTGGTGACTTTTTCCTCCCCGGCCACTTTCTCGGGATGCATGGCAAACCAGGTGTTCCAGGTGGTAAGCTCGGCAAAGGTCAGGGGATCATTGCTGAAATCTGTTAGCTCCATGAGCTCACTTACAACCTGGTATTCATTTTTCCCTTGCAACAATCCCGTGGGGATGGTGCCGCTTTTTAGTACTGTACTGTCATTATTTTTTGTGCCATCATCCTTCACCCCGAGAATAAGCTGTTGTATCAGGTGCAGACGGGCACGATAATATGCCGGGCTATTCATCCTTAGTTTCCCTCCATTTCAATTTGAGGTATGATGGCCGAAGGTTGCATGCCCGTGGTGATGACCGTTTCAATGATTTGCTGCTCCAGGGCAGGATAATTGCCCTGAATGCGATTGAAAACATGAGGCGAGTTGGCAGGCGTTACTTTTTTTAACTGCAAAAGAATTTCTTCTCTAAGCTTATCTTCGATGTTATTTTTGCTCATGGTCGTTGTTATTTGCGTTTAAATATGAGAATGTCCGTTGGAACCTGCGTGGAAGCAAAAACCGGTGGCAGCCGGTAGGCATCCACGAAGGTGGCAATGTGGGAAAGTTTTTGTTTTTCGTTTTGATAGGCCAGCCCCCGGCGCATAAAATTAGAGCTGGTCAAATAAACCATCAGACCACCGGGTTTAAGCATGAGCAAACCATAGTACATGAAAAACATTTCGATTTGGGCAAACTTTGGATTCTTAAAGTACCCGGAATAAAAGTTCTTATGCTTTCCATAAGGGGGATTGCCTATAACCAGAGAAAAGGGGTATTCATTAAGCCAGGTTAAATCCTTTAATGGCAAGCGGGAGGCAAACCGATCGGGAGCCATAAAGGCAGTCTCAAAATAGGGAGTTCGCTCCTTAAAGTACGGGTGATCACACCCCTTGAAGTATATTTTTGCCTCAGGGAAGGCCAGCTGGGCAATCTGACCCAGGGTTGGATCAATTTCAAAGCCTACGCACCTGCTTTTATCGGGTGCGTGTTGCAACATGCGCCCCGTGGCTACCGATGGTTCAAGCACATATCCACCATCATATCCGTGATGTAGGGCAAGCTTCCACATGAGCTCACAAATAAACAAGGGGGTGAAGAATTGATATAACAATCCCTCACCCTTAGCGCCATGCTTACCTTGTCCGCCGCTGCCCTCATGCCCCAGCATGTAGGCAATATCTTTATCCGTAAAAGCCTCGCCTTTTTGAAGCTTGGCCTTGACAAACTGTTCAATTTCTTTGTTGGTCTCAAACTGATTCATCTACCCTTCTACTTCTTTAACACCAAAGCCAAACCAACACCCAAAAGCATCAACCATATGAGGTTTCCTCCTCCAAGTGATGCTGTATTGGTTAGGTTTGTATCCGGGATTAAATCATTGGTTGGATCATCCTGCCCACCGGGATCATCCACCGCGTTAGCTAAAGGAAGTACAAAGTCAAGTTTTTTTGGAGTGGACTGGAAAATCAAAAGGCACTGCCTTAGAAGGTCGTACCCGGGAGCATAGGCCACCAGGCAGCTTTTTCCCGATGTGACTTTTGCCTGGTACTGACCGGATGCATCGCTGGTTGCTACGGGCGTAGCCTCCACCGTGTCCGGATCGATGGCCGTAATGTTCACCTTGCCGGAAATATTGAAAAACTGAACCCCTTCGATGGGAACACCCTGCTCATTGGTGACCACGCCATAGACCTTCTGCTCTGCTATCGGGGTTTCATGCTGTCCACCTCTTGGATTGCCCGGGCTTGAGCTGTTATTGGTTGCAACAGGTGTCATCTCAAAATTCAACATTTGTGGCTGCGCAGTCCACTCACCCACCATGCCTATTTCATTTTCAAAGCCGACATACAAGGCCACCAAACAGGGATAATCATCATCCAGTAGCGCCTCGTAGTAACCATTGATGTTAGTTAGTATGGGTGATATCGTGTTGCGATCCTCGGCAGCGTGGTATTCAAAACCACCGGATTTATCCGCCCGATATAAAGCCACACCTTCCATGGCCTGATGGGTTATCGCATTGGTAATGGTACCAAAAACTTCTTGTAACATATTATTTGTTGTTTGCGGTGATGAAATATCCCATGATCCCCACCCCAAGGGCACCCATCAGCCAATAGCGGTTCTTTTCCCACCAGCTTTGCTGTGGCTTGATAACAACCTCGGGCAGGGTATTTGATCCGGTGACCATTTTGATATCAAAATAGGCCTGATACCCGCCATCGGACTGAAAAGCAGTAATGTCGATGGGAACAATAACATCCTGATAGCTCAGGTGCGTAATTTTGAGTGTGTAACCCCCCAGTGTATCGAAGGAAAAATTACCGTCGATATCACTAACAGTGCCCATTAAGGGGCTGTACGGGTTACCTTGATCATCTGTGAACACAATATGCGCGTTCCATATGGGCTCACCGGTTGACTTGTCGGTAATTTTTCCTACGATCGCTTTGGTCATGGTTAGGATTTTTTGCGTTTGAACTCCTTGGCGGCCTTCTTTACACAATCCTGCCATTTCATTTTTGGATGGGCTTTGCGCACGCGTTTGGCCGCGCTCATAATCTCACTCCCCATGGAGGAAAGCTTCTTTTTGGTCATTTTTGCCATGTGAATAAAATTTAGAATTTGAATTTGAATATGAATTGAATGGTTGAGATACAAAATGTAGAAGGCCAGATAAACACCAAGCATGAAGATCAGCATGTATATCACCAATATCAAGCCTGTTATCAGCTCCGGCATCTACTTTAGGTTGTAGGTGATCTGATCCTTTCTAAGGTACATCTGCTCCTTGTCAAGCATCACGCGTATGGATTTTCCCGTGGAGGAATCTCCCATGAGTAGCATTTCTTTGGTTGTGCCATCACGGAAAGTCACCCTGATGGTGGGATATCGTTCGCCCCGATTTCTTCTTCGTGCCATGTGATTATTTTTTTTTACGGATAAACTATGAGTAACTCATCCTGGTTGGTATTGCGACAATCCAGGTGAAGCCAGCCTTTTGTGTTGGCTTCGATGGTAGTCAAGCCCAGGGGCTTGTAGGTAGAATGAAAATGTTTTTGAATGTCCCGGCGTACTTCATCAGCGGTGGCATTCTTAAGTTTCGCATCAGCAGCCAGACCATATTTGTGCATGCTAAAATCAGCACCTGTTGGATTCTTGATCAACTCCCCATCCTGATCAATGACAAAAAACTGCCTCAACCCGGACTGGGTGAAGTATTTTTGCTTTTGCTCAAGCGGGAACAACAGGAACTGACCGGGGCTGACTTTTCCCCATTGCGACCAGTTGTTCACCGTGACAGGGCCAAACCTTCGGCGCAAACCTTCAAGCACATCAATCACCTGGGGGCGTACAAACCACCGGGCAGCTTCTCCAAAATGATATAGCATTTCAGGGGGGACAAGCTCGTCCAGGTAAAAATGATCTGACAGGGGATAACGTTTCACCTTATTGCTGCTTTTTGTGTTCGATCCAGGCCTGAATTTTCTCAACAAGCATGCTGATGATCATGTTAAAGGTGTCGATCTCCTCCTGGGTTCCATCAATAAATGGGGTGTTGATGATCAGGGCCAGCAGCTCCGACAAGCGTGAGCCGGCCAAATTCCAGTCCTCGATCATAAGGGCGGACAAAAACGCTTCGATCCTGGGCGTGAGCTCATCCGGGATGAGTTTGCCATAATTGTTGTTCAACAGGCTAAGGACGGTTCTGATGGCGATACCATCGAAAGATTCCATCAATCCTTTTAAGGGAATGATCTTGTCCAGGAATTCGGAAAACTCTGAAATGATTTTTTTTGATAGCTTCATGGGAATGAATAATTTAGTTAGTAATTAGTTGTCTATGATGGATGTGTCTGTAGTAGTTAATTTTGAGCTGAGGCCAACACCGGAAAAAAAGGCAATGACCATGGGAGCGGCAGTTGATACCCAAATAGGTGTGCCGGGAATGGCCAGAACAATGGAAGCGACCAAAACGATGATGGTGGCCACCCATTGAAAGGCCACAAACAACCTGGGACTTTTGGACATCCAGCGCTTGAGCATGTAGGAGAATAATTTTCCGGCCTTTTCCATGGTGCTACTCGTCAAATGTGAAACCCAGCTTTGCAGCCATTTTCCTATAAAAGCGTTGCTGCTCTTCGCGGTATTTGGCCGTCTCCTTTTTCATCTCTTCCATGCTATTGCTCATGGTGGCAATGTTGGCCTTTAAAACCGCTACCTCGGATTTATCGAAGGTCTTGAGCGTTGACTCAATGCTTACAATCCTGCTCTCGTGATTTTCTACTTTGGTGGCAGTTTCTGTTATCCGGTTATCACGTTCACCCTTTAAGGTCATGGCCGTGAAGATGAAAGTGGCCACCATCGAGAGGATAACAAGAAAGGTGGCAGCAGATATCGAAATAGTCTTTTTTGTTGTTTCTTGCGACATGCTAATTGAGTTTAATAGGTACAATCCAGTTATGGTCTATGGTATATTGGCCTCCCACCCAGGGCTGATCAAATGAGGCCGGGTATATGGGTTGTTTTGAAGGGTATCGAACGGTGGTATCATATCCGTTTCCGTCTGACAGGTGAATGAATAGACTATCGTTTTCCCATCCGGTTTTACAGTAGTAGATATGCGGGATTTTAACAGGTATCAGCCTACCCATTTGTTTTGGGTTTTGCATAGGAGACACACCATTGACATAAAAATAGTATCCCAATTTTTCCCCATCAAAGACTAACCTTGCAGATGTGTAATGACTTTTAAACCAAAATATACCGGCAATTTTTGAAAACCCTGACGGCTCCGGTTTTTCCCATCGCCATGTGTTGTTAGTCTTAAAGCTAAAACTAGCTGCGCTAACAAGCGGTATTTGGGCTCTTGGAATGGAGATGTTCTCACCGGCTGGCACAGTATATCTAACCCATGCCAAATGATTTACCGGTACGCAAGCAACCAGAAAAAGAAATAATATGAAATACAGTGCTTTTCTCATTACTATGGGCAGTTAGTATAAGTCATGTTATTGCTTGAAAATACCGCCCATGCGGTGCCGTCAAATTGGATAATTATACTTCCTCCGGGGGCAAGCGTTGCGGTATTACAACCTGCACCATAATAATTACCAACTATATTCAAATTGCCAGATGAATTGTAATTGTAAAACCTTAGTGTTTGCCCTGTGTTTTCGCTATCACTTTGCAAGGTCACACTTATATCGGTAGCAGAATTAGAAAGTACGCTGTAATCATTTGTCGTGGTAGTGTAGTTTGCCGTGATGGTTTTGATGGCATCATAATGGCCTCCGGAGTTCTCAATGTTTTGAGCATACGCCGTGTTAGGCCTTGTTGCCGTTTGGCCGGAACCTCCTAAAACTACACTATTAATAGCGCCTATGGTTGTGGCGTTATTCTTACCTCCCAGAATTGCTGAATTGTCACCTTCTGCATATTTAGAAAACTGGGAAACTTCAACCTCTTGGTGCACAAACGTTGCCCGACCTACGGCTGTGGGACACTGCGTAGCATTATACCCAACACCAGAAGCGTAAGAATAGTCCCCAGACGCATTTGAATACATTCCTGCCGCGTAAGCACTTTCACCGGATGCTGTTGTATAAAATCCTTGAGCATGAGAATAGCCTCCAGAAGCTGTTGTCTGACGCCCTGTGGCACTGGAGGAGATTCCTGAGGCCACTGTCTGACGTCCTTGAGCATGAGATGATTCGCCGGAGGCTGTGGCTGTATTTCCTTCAGCATGAGAATACATGCCACTTGCCACTGTATAATGCCCCTCCGCATGTGCAATAGATCCACTGGCTATTGTATGAATACCCTCAGCGTGCGAATAATCTCCTTCAGCGGAAGTGTACCCTCCTTCCGAATGTGAGTAGTCCCCAATCGCATGAGCTGCAAGTCCTTCTGCGTGTGCTGTGTTTCCTGACGCTACAGAATTACTTCCCTCAGCATATGAACTTGTGCCTGACGCGACAGTGCGAGACCCTATTGCAATAGACGAGCTGCCGGAGGCTTCAGTTCTGCTTCCAAACGCCAAAGATTTATCTCCAGATGCCGTAGAGAGATATCCTCCTGCAAAGGAATAAAGTTCTCCTGCTTCTGTTTTATAGCCCATTGCACAGGACACCGATCCTGAAGCTTTTGTTCCATAGCCAAATGCCGAAGAATAAAGGCCTGTAGTCTCAGTTCCATACCCAATAGCTAAATTAGCTCCTATCGGGCTTTGAGTGGAACAACTTATTTGCTCGTCTCCATATTCATCCCATAAAAGGTTTACGTCGCTTGTAAATACTATGGTGGTATTAGACCCATCAAAGGACACACTTTCCACAGTAGCAAATTCTATTGCATCTCCTCCATCTGCGACTATCTGCACTCTTAATCCAGTAGAATAGTACGCTGTTTTGTTACCCGTAACTTTTACCCACACATTGCCAGGATCAACAGACGAGCAGTCTATAAATCCGTAATTATTGTTGACAACACATGCGTCTCCCTGCACTCCGGTAAATTTGCTAATGTCACCATGAACCTCCGTATTTCCTGTAAACTCATGTGTCCCTGCACGATATTGTATCTTATCAGAACTTGCTAAAAGGTTAAAGTACAGTGTGCTATTATCACCTTCACTAGCAAGGTATACCCTTCCAGGAGACACTGTAAATATCGAAACCTCATTTCCTCTTCCTACCTCATTATAGATCCCTTCTTCTGGATTAGCAGCCATTGTAATTTCCCCGAACCCGTCACCTCCTACATCTTCAGTGTAAAATTTGTATGATAGGTAACTTTCATTATCTGTTAGCT
This sequence comes from Bacteroidales bacterium, assembly GCA_963676875.1. Lineage (GTDB taxonomy): Bacteria > Bacteroidota > Bacteroidia > Bacteroidales > F082 > UBA6244. Next base: position 2,588,358 of record OY781436.1, on the reverse strand, counting down.
TGGCATATCCTCTTGTATCGGCGTCGACTTTAAAGGGCTCTTCAGACTCAGGTATACAATTAACTCCTATATTCCCCTCAAATCTATGGCTTCCAGCTTTGTAGTATATCCTGTCTTGTTGAGCTTCTGCGTATAACATTATGTTTGTTGCATCATAAGTTCCACTATAATAAAGCCCTGAAAAGGTGGAACTAAGCTGACTTACAAAAAGTCCGTCCTGCTGAATTGATGTAGCAATAAAGCCTTCTTCGGGGTTAGCCTTCATTAAGAGTGTTCCGAAGCCGTCGCCTCCTACATCTTCAGTGTAGAATTCCTGTGCCAGATAGTGGTCGTCATCATTTAATTTAAAATAGCCTCTGTCTTCAGCATAAAGATTGAATGGTTCGTCAGACGCAGGAGAAATGTTAATCCCAACGTTTCCCCTAAATGTATGTACACCTGCATTATATTCAATACTTGGCCTCGATCCACTAGATGAGTGTATTCTCGCTTCTGGATAATACGGGTCGCCAGATCCTAAGTCAAACCCAGCGCTGTTCAACTTTAACTTGGACATCATGTTAGCATATGTCGTGCTGGATAGAGTCGTACCTTCTTCAGGTGCCATAAAAAGTGAGCAAGTTCCAAATTCATCCTCACTTTTATCAGTTACTACAAGATCAAATATTGAATTTGCATCCTCTCCATAATCTGTATAAGTTATATGTCCCCTTGTTCCCGCATCGACTTTAAAAGGCTCATTAGCAGCGGAAATGCCGTTAATCGATAAACTTGTGATTTCAGATAATATCCCGCCTGTTATGTAATGGGGGTAAAAACTTTCCATTTCTATGCCTGGATTATCGGTTGTTTTTAAAAGATAATAACCTTCATCACTATTGTAAATACCTAATTGATTGTCTTCAGGATCAACGTTAATAAAAAAATAGTCAGACTGCCCATCACTTTCATATCCTATTTGCTTTGTGCGAATGGTATCACTGTCAAATTCTTCGTTCAACTTTGTTGTATAAGCCGTGCTTAGGGATAGGGTTGCTATGGCAGCACTATCAAGCGAATAAAGGCTATTCGTTGTCATATCACGAACAATAGTTCCGGAAGGTAAGTTGACACCAAACTGAGTAGTATCGTTTTGAATCTGTTTGATGGCCGTGTTTTGAATTTGTGCACTCATAAAAAGTGCACTGAAAATCGCAATCAATAATAAAATGGATTTTTTCATGATTTGTTTAGTTTGAAGAAATGACAATGATTTGTGTGTATTTATCCAACGCATAGTTGAATATGAGTGTGTCCGTGTTGATACCCGAGTACCCAAGAGGCAGCGGATCGCCATTGATAAAAACAAGATGCTCGGATTTTAAAACAAAGGGCAGCGGCACAACTAATTGGTGATCTGTGGCCTCCAGGCTGATTACCTTAAATCCCCCACTGTCAAAAAGCCGGTTCCATGTGCTATCATAAGCCACAGGTGCGTTGAAGGTTACCAGGGCATTGTCAATGGAAATAGTGCCAATGTCAGCACCCTGAATTTGGTTGGCAATGGTTACATTGCCCAGGTTTTGAATTTGCCCCGTGCCGGATATCGAGAGCAAAAGCGCGATGGTGATAATGAGTAATTTTTTCATGTTTTTAGTGATTATCCTATGATTAAAATGTCATCGTATAAATTGGCTCCAACGGTTAATATCAATTGATAAGTTCCTATGCCGGTGTAGTTGGTTTTGCCCATGTTTTGAAGTACTAAATGATTTTCTGTCAGAAGGAAATCCAGATCGAATACCTTCTGCCCCTTTACTTGTACCTGGTGCTCAAACTTGTTGATATTTGATACGGTAGTTGATGCGCCAGCGCTATTTCTTTTGTCAATGCTCATTAGTCTATCATTGATTTGGTTTGTTTTACCACGCTGACAAGGGGCAATACAGTCGTGTCAAAGGTGATTCTTAAAGCATCTGCCAATTGCTCTTGGTTGCTATCACATCGCAAAACCAAAGAAGCACCGGCTTTCAAATCGTAAAAGTTTTCCATGTCATTGTTGGCATAAACCTTTGCATCATCCTTGCCGTTGTTATCAAGCATCAGAGCGTGACAGTCGGTGGTAAGGGTAAAGCCCGCCATGCTGGCCAACACCCTGGAAAATGAAGTGACTATTTTGTGTGTGCGATCCATTTGCGTTTTAGTTTTTTGCGGTTGATGTATAGGATGTATGCTCCAAAGGCCAACACCCCGAGTGATATTCCACCCGCGGTTTTAATCATTTCGATGGTACCGGCCAGTTCCAAGCCCTGTGTAATTTCATCTAGATTGGGTTCAACACCGTTTTCATGTCGGCTCATGGCATACACCAGGGCACTGGTGGTTTGCTCATCGTATGCCAGTGGTGAAGTGGGCGGCACCTGAATGGCGGCACTCACCGCGTTGATATAGGCCGTGGTATCATTTTCGCTTGGGGGAGCGTATCTTGTGATGATCTGCTCGATGGTCTCTAATCCGTATAAATTTCGATAGGTGTCCAAAATCTTAAACATCGCCCGGTAACCATAGGCCATTGAGCTGAACTGTTTGAATTCAGCATCAGATGATGGCACGATCTCCCCCAGAAAGTAGTCACTACTCTGACGGATATTGCCCGGGTTGTTGATGTCAAGTTTTCCCAACATATTATCTGGATTCCAGTGGTTTAAAACCAAAAAACGGGGACGACCCTCCAGAGGGATCAGTCTTGTCCACATCACCTGGGGTGGGCGGGCCAACGGGATCGGTTTTGCCCGAGCCGGAATCATCAGCACCGCGACCTGAATTATTGTTGTTGATGTACAGAACAGGCTGAACCAGTAGTGGCAAAAGTTTTTTTACAGCCACATAGCCAAGGCCTGCAATAATTACTGTCTTTAATATCGTGTTCATGGTTTTAATTGCTTTTGGTTTTCCATGTAAAGTTTTATCAGCCAATACGTCCCGTAACCAATTCCGGCAAACGTTAATATTTTTGCGGTTGAACCTGAGAGTAAATCAAATAGTTTATCCGCCATGGTTTTGTTGGCATCTTCAAGCTTTTGTTGTATTTCCACCTCTGTTAGCGCGCCCTGATCGTGCAGAGCATCCACGTCAAACAATCCCTTTTCATGCAATACGTAATACAGTGTATTGTCCCTGTAAACCTGCCACCATAGGCCTGTGTCCTTCGTGAGATAGGAATAAACAACACCTACCATTCCACCCGAAGGCACTACCAATGCTGTTGGCTGATCCGGGTAAGGAAGGTATTTCAACGAGACTGTTTTTCCCTCTTTTACATATAGTGTCTTATCCACTATTTCAGAAGCATCATATATGGTTGGCATAGCTTTAGTTTATTGTTCGGGAAAGGATTTGAGCACCGACACCAAAAAGCAGTAGGTTTAAGGGAGTTAACATAGAACCTGCTTTTTTAAGGGCAGGGGCAGCCTTTCTGGTATATCTGGCTACTGCTTTTATAGTGTTTGATGTCCTGGTGCTCATGATTATCTACTTTGCAGAAAGTGTTGACCATTGGGGTAAATTCCCGAGACCTGTTCTCCGGGAAGCGCATTGCTGACCAGGCGTTCATAGGGCACCCGTAGCTCGTTGACTACACTGTATTGGGCGGCTTTTCTCAAGGCGATTTCGATGCTTACACCGGCATTGGTGGCATTTTCCTTTACCAGATTGAACCACTCGGTTGACTTCTTAATAATGATCTCAAAGTAGCGCGTGCGGGCATTAAACTTATCAATAATGGATTGTACATCCAGTGGCCCGTTTATGGAGTAAAGGTCAATACCCTTTGCCCACATTTCATGCTGGAAGGTGGTTTGGTTATTGATGGCCAACTGCACAAGTTTTTCAGCCTCTCCCGGGGTTTGAAAGATCGAGTAACACCATTGGGAGAGATACTCCTCATTTTCATCCCAGCCGGCATAGGGGTCATATTCTCCGGGATCGGGTAAAACTTCATCCTTACCCTTAAAGGAGGAGAAAAGCAGCCAGGCGCCCCCGCCAATTCCGATCAACAGCAGTATCCTGCTTATCCAACCGGAGGCATTTTTTTTTGTAGGTACGAGTTGTGTTTCCATTGAGGTAGTTATTTTAGTTAGATTATGTTAGCACTTAAAAAAGGGCTTTGTAGGCCACAGCCTTTTTTATCAAATCCGGCTTCTTTTTGATCAGCGAGCCAATGGAGATAATGTCCATCGGGTCGGCGTTCTCAACAATGATCCTGAAAGCATTCAGCATGGCCACGCCCTGGGGCGTATTGGCCTGCATGATGGTTTTGTTTCCCTGTGTTTTAAAACTGATGTGATCCATGGCCTCTAAGATTTTTTGGGAGTTAAAAATTGGGTGATAACATCCAGCGTGTCCATGTTTTGCAATATGATCACCAGCAGGTTTATCAGTTGCTCCTCCCTCTGGTCATCACATTGTGAATGGATTTGTTTTAACACTTCTATCAGCTGTGCCAGGCGTTGATCCTGATCACCGGAAGGATTTGCACCCGATGCCAATACGTTATCGATGGCCTCAGGGGGCAATCCCATCAAACCGGAAAGCGCACCTGAATACTTTTTGGCAATCTTTTCAGCTAACCCCAAACCGGCTTTACCAAGCTCTTTGGATAAATCAATCCCATTGAGGGTGTAGCGGTTCTCGCGCAAATCAGTCAGCTCCTCGGCCAGCTTTTTATTCTCATCCTCCAATTCACCCGTGTAGGCACGCTCCTCGAGTAGTTCCTGCTCTTTCTCGTTCAGTTCCCGGGTCAGGTCGTCGGTTTTTTTGGTGTGATCACGAAGGAGCAGGGATTTTTCATTCTCCCAACGCAACTTGTCGGTTTGGTGGGCGAAGCGCTGCTCGATCACCCCCAGGGCAGAAGTGTCCACGCCTTTCAACCCTTCGGCGCTAAAGGATTCCTTGATGCTTTCAATACCTTCCTGGAGCTTTCTCTCCAGCATGGTGGCACTATCATCCTGCTCTTGCCGGGAAAAGGAGATAAGGGTTCGCTCGCTCATTCGGTCTGTATCCGTTTTTTTCTGATACACCCTGACCTCGATTTTATCCGGTTCCAATTCCTGGGCTGCCTCCATGTACTTGTCATAATTGGCAAGTCCGGTCTCCTTGGTGGCCAGCACCAGCCTGTTGTTCTCTCCCTGGTCGAACAGGGCTGTGATGGTAAAATAGTATTTTGTCCTGGCAGCCTCTTTGGCTTCAAAAATGCTGTGCAGGTGTTTGAGTAATTTCTCTGGTAATAGCATGGCATTGTTTTTAATGGTGTGATACGGGGTTTACCCTTAACATTTCCACATACAGGGTGTTACGGGTATCATGGTTTTCAATTGAAAAGTTCCCCTTGAATACCTTGTGCTTAAAGAGCCGGGTAAGCAGGGTGATTGGTTTTACATCAATGGATTGTCCATTTCCACTAATGCGGCCACTTGGGCTGGAGCTTTCAGCAAAGGCATGAACAAACAAACTAAAGTCGTTGTTGGCCTCAACCTGAACTGTCGATCCGGGCGCGATGCTAAAAAGCAAAGGCTTGACATGATAGTCTCTCACCTGGTGCTTTAGCATTTCCTGCTCGATAATAAAAGGCAGGCTATTCATCTTTTACTCGTGTTACATGTAAATAAATCTTGACAGAATAAGGGTAAGAAGCGGCATTGCCCAAATCTTTCACATATCCCGTATGGTAGCTGTTTTTTACAATTTGCTGGTACTGGGAAAGGATATGGCGACGGCGGCGGCGCGTTGTATTGTGTACTACCACATCCTGGTCAATGGTATTCTCGCGTCCACCATTAAAGCTTATGCCAACAGTTGCCAAAGGTTTGCTGGCATGGCTAATGGTAGCACCAAGGTGATAACCGATAACATGTGATATGTTACCCGGTAGCTTGATCTCAAAATCCCTGAGCTGATCCGGAGCACTCACGCTGACCTCCTGAATGATGAAATAATCGGGTTTTTGCATGCTTTGATGGTGGTTTAAAAAAACCCGACTGCCTGAAACAGGCGGGTTTTTTCTTACATGATTATTCTTTGTCTTTAACGTATTTGTCCGTGCGCATGAGCAGGTAGATATGCGCGGTGTAGGGCGCGAATACTGCCTGAGCCGATCCATCGGTATATTTTCCGGTAACCTTCACCTGATCCACATTTCTGTCGATGTAGCGCATGAACCGATCATCCGGGGCAACACTCTCGTTCGAATAAATCAAAGCACTTTCAAACCCCTTGGGGAATACTTCATCCCCATCCACGTCAAGCTCGATACTCGATCCCGGTATGGCCGTTTCATCAGAGAATTGCTGCATGATGCCGATAATCCGGGCATGATCAACCTCGGTGATGTGCGAAAATTCAATGGCCTGTCCGGCCCCGCTTACAGAGATTTCGATTTTCTCAAACTCAACGTTCCCTTTGGTGAACTGATCCTTATTCTTCATGGTCTAAAGTGTATTTCGTAAAAAAAATGGCTGATACCAGCCCCGGCGTTGGGGCTGGCAGGGTCTTAGCTTTGTACAGGGCTAGCCTTTTACATTTTTGATTCCATGCAGGATCACCCTAAAGGCGGTGTTGGCTGCCACAGGTGCGGTGAATTTCAGGTTCACGTCCAATTTCTCATTGGGCATCACCCACTTGGGCACGGCCAGCTCAACAAAGCCCACATGGCCAAACCCTTTCATGGTGTAGTCCACCGGGGTTTCAGCAGCCGCGTTGCTGTCACCAACTGCCATCACGTGATCGGCAATGCAGAATGATTCCATTGACTGACGTGCCAAAATGGTGCGTTTGTTTTGGCTGATCTCGATCTCACCATTGCGCATCACATCGGTGATCAAGCCAAAGCTGGCAGCCTTCACATGGGCATCGGTGGTTCCGCCGGCATCAGCAGATTGCAGGGAAATTCCATAAACCAGCATGGGTTCATTGTTGGCGGGCTTTCCATTGGAAATGTTGGTAATACCTTCCCTGATGGAATCATCAGATTTGAACATGTCCTCATAGGAGGCAAGCCCGCTAATGGATTTGGCAGCATAAATATTCCCTTCCGAAATACCCTGGTTGCCATCGCGATAAATGGCATTGTAAACATCCACAGATATCCTTCTCAGGTCGTCTGCTCTTTGGTCAAACAGTTGTTTTAACTCTCTTTTTTTCATTTGATGAAAAGATTTAATGAATAGTGATTATTTTTTTTCTGGAAAATTTTGCGATGACTGGTGCCTACCGGCTCTGTTTGATGGGCAGCGTTTGCATGCGCGTGGCAGGTATAATGGCCCTGCGAACAGGGTTTCCCAATCGGCCAACACCACCGCGGCCATTGAGTCCGGCTACGGTTGCCACAGGAGTAGATGAGATTACTTTCTCGCCCAGCTGCATGGCGCCCCCAACGGCCATGCCATCCATCATCGATTTCAACATGGGGTTTTTCACCAACTGCCGAAGGGCAACCCCGCCAACAATCAATACAACCCCGGGAACGAAATTCTTTGCCGTACCGGCCAATCCGGATACGGCAGGGGTTGCCGCCGCTGAATCAGGCATAATCCTGGCGACCACGGAGTTTACCAATGGTGCCACATAAAGGTTGGATGCCAATGCACTGGCTCCAATGATGACAGGAGTCTGCGCGTTCTTGATAACGCCACCAACACTTAAGCTCTTGCTTGCCGGTGTGCGTCTTGGTTTTTTTGTGGTCATGTTTTTGAACTTTTTTAATGAGTATGAATAGTGTTTACTGTAGTTTTTTTGGTTGTGGTTTTTCAACTTGCTGATGCTCGAAAAAAAGAGGAACGGCCAAAGCCGCCAATACCAGCGCACCAATACCGGCAACCACCAACTTGTTATTGCTGAGCCATTGAGTGAATTGATCAAGTGAAAATCCCGCATTGGTTGTCAAAGCAGTGGTATTGTCATCAGGCGTAGTGTCAAATGAAGGATCAACACCATTGATAATATTGGCAACCTCCGTTTTGGAAACAAACTCGAAACTGGCCGTGCGAAGTCGTGAGAGTGCTGCCGTGGGGTTTGTCTCTCCCTGCTGAATGATATTTAGGGCAATGGTTATCTCACTCTTGGTGGGATTGATGTAATTGTCGAAGTACTTGATTGTGCCCGTTAGCTGGCGCCACTGTCCGTATTCTCTGCCCACTTCCCTTAACCCATCGGTAAAGACATCATCCAGGGAATAGTATTCACCCTTGAGCACGGCAATTGCTCCTACGCTGCACAAATAGACAACAAGTCTGACGCGATCAGATTCAGCCATCTTGTCCCAATTGTCATCCCCGTGACCAGCGATCAAATCGTTGATGTTTTTAATCACCTGTCCCCCGAAGACATACCCCCATATGTTTCCTGATAGTCCTTCCATTATTGTAGCTTTTTAGCAGTGAGTAGTTTATGTTGTCGGCGCCGTTGAACTATTCTGTAAGCTCCAAAGCCTGCCACTGAGAGCACCACCCCCAAGATTATAATCCCAAGGCTTGCCCCAAACCCTGCCTGCTGCTGATCTGCTGCAATTTGAGCCTGATTGATCATGTTGGCATACTCGGCATTACTCTGGGCACTTTTCCAGGTTGCATAAGTCTCGTTGGTTTCTACCTGGGCGATGATAACCGCCATGGCCTCATCTATTGAGGAAACATTTCCGGCCTTGTATTGATCGATTGCTACCAAAATACCCTGGCGCACGTACTCCCGTTTTTCTTCTGCTGAAAACCTGTTCCAGGGATCATTGTCTTTATTACCGCTGCCAAACCAGCTTGCCACCATGGGTGCAAGCTTGACAACCGCTGCAATAATCCCGGCAATCACCGCCGGGGCTATTCCCAGGCCTTGTCTATTATGCTCATATGTGGAACAATCGCGAATCATTAGCGGGTGGTCTTTTTTCTACTTCGTGTACTTTGTTCAATCATGGGATGGCTCCCCGTTTTATTTGCCCTGATATTGACAAAAGCCATATAACTCAATCCCCCGATCAAGGCCAGCACAGCCCATGTTCCGGGGGAGGCACCTAAGAATGAGTAGCCTGCATTGGTTGTAGGTGTCGGGGTTACCACCGGTGTGTTTTTGTTGCCACCACCCGAGAATACACCCCAGTCGAAGTTTGCCAAAATGTTCAGACCGGCCAAGATATTGGCCCAGGTATTTGATGAGTTGGAAGAGGAACCTCCATTTGTGGGGCCATCATACGCCCCTGCGTTGGGGGAGTTTTCCGCGCTCCAGCTTTGCGGGTTATCCCAAAAACCCGGATCACTTGCATAGCTTGGGTTATAATCCGGATCGTAGGGGTTGTTGGGATCACCCAGCCCTTTTAATTCCTGTGCCTTAGGCCATGCCCCGTTTTCCACCACATACCGGATGGTTCTGAACACCCTTTGCATCGGGTAGTACCTCTGTTCCATATCAGAGGCATGTTCAATGGCGGTAATCCTGTCATGCTCATCCTCCCAATTGTCAAGAATATAGCTAAGAAGGTTGACCACATCATCGCGGTGGATATGCCTGGTTTGCATTTCTCCCGATGAAATTCCTTTGAGATATTGCTCAATCCAGGCTTTCAAACTATCGGTTGGGTCAATGGGATCAACACTGCCCAGGTAACTTATTTTCAATTTATTTCCGTGCATGTCAAAGGTGTTTTGGCTATGGTATGGATATTCGTAGTTGTATTGAGATATCACCCCGTCAAGGGTGATGTAAGCTGCTGAAAGCGACCGACCGCTTGCGGGCACCACCAGGTAAACATGCTGCCACTCATCGCCCGAAATCTTGACGATCCTTATAAAAAATGGAATCCCCAGGTTGTACAGGATGGAACCGGAAAAAATGGCCAGATCATCACAGTCAACCCCCTGATCGCCCGTTTCTTCATCCCTTTGGCTTTGGCCTACCCACCAGGTACGCCGTGGTGAGCGAAGCTGTTCCTGATCCTCGGTATCATATTGCAAATAGTCGATCATGAACCCATGGATGTTCCTAAGGGTCTCTTCCCTTGTTTTGCCCTTGAGCACCTGTGCTATTTTGGCCGTGTCCGCTGCATCGCGTTTGATAATACCGGCCATGTACTTAACCGTTTGTTCCACGCTGCCGTCTTCATTTAAGATGGTGCTGTTGCCATAGCTCTGCCCCTTTGCAGGGAACAAATGGTTGTACCTGCTTCCATCCTTGATCTTGCGTTTGCCGGTGGTAAGAGCCAGTGTGTTCATACTTAAATGGTGTAGTTAATTTTCTGGTTAACCGAAATACCATTGAGCGTAATAAACACATCCAGGGTAATATCTTCATTTAGCCGCACATGCTCCGCGCTCATGCTTGCAAGGGCGGTCTTTAGCAGTTCCCAGGCCTGTGCTCCATAGGATTCGATCATGGTGGAAACCTCGATTTGCAGTTCAATACCACTGATGGTGGTTGGTGTATTGGCCGCAATTTTAATCGGCCCGGGGTAGGGTTCTGACCTGCCGATGAGCTGGTTGGAATCATTGTAAGCGTTGACAATTAAATTTGTGGCCAGCACAGGGGTTAACGAATTGTTCTCCACCTCCAAATCAATCTTGAGCGTGAGCTTTTGGTAATCCGGGGAAATGGCCAGGGAGTAAATGCGCCTTAGCTTTAAAACTGCCTTGTCGGCAAATGATTTCAGCCCGACAATCTTTGTACTAAATCCCAGGGAATTTAACAGGTAAATGACCGGGGTGGCAATGGCTATGGTGGCAAGAATTGATTTAATGCTCATGCTATTTCATGCTTACAGTTCTTTTGCGCGTTTTTGGCGTTTTTTTAAAGCACAAAGGTTTGCCCGGGTTTTACCTAAGATGTGTATTTTGGTGTAAGAAAGTGAATGAGTGTGAATGAGTGTGAATCTTTGTGTAATATCGTGTATCACAATGGGAGAATCCACCCGTTTTTATAAAAATTCACGGCTTTTTTGGGGGAATTGGCTTGTTTTTTATGCTACACATATAAAAAAGGCAGCATTCATATGGGAACGCTGCCTGAAAATTGGGTATGAGGGATTGATTGAGATGACAATCAAGCCCAAATATAAGATTTATTTATGAAAATCAACCACTTTGCGTGCAAATTACTTGAAGTTGTTGGTAGGATTACCTTTGCTCTAGGTAATTTTTAAAATTCATTGCCCCTTTTAACTGGTAAACCACTCCTTCCGTGCTATTCATATAAGCAATTTCGTATTGCCCGGCCATGTTTTTGAAAAAGGAGGTGTCTCTGGCATTCATTGTCAAACGGTACAGCCTTATACTGTCCTCACTTGGGAAAAAACTGCGGCTGACTTTGCTTTTATCTTTTGCACTGATCACCAGCCAATACTCCTTAAACCTTATCCCGGGCAGCAATCTACTTTTGTTAAAGGCCATCACCACCAGATGCGGAACCTGGTTGGCTAATAATTTTTTCAAATGTGTACTCATCTTTGTTTATTTAGGCCCCGGATGAATCCCGAAAGAAAACTCCCACTTGTAAACCTTAGCCATTTGATTACCCCAATGAATAGTAAGAGCAACTGAAGCTTTATCTTTAGATAAACAACCTGAATCCCCACATAACACAGGTAGTTGAAGTAATAAAAGCTATTTGGTTTCACCTTTGATAAGTTTTGAAATTAATTCCACATTCACTCCGGATACAAACCGGTGGATGGAGTGAATCTGTTGTTTTGTACTTCCACTGGAAAACGTTTCAATGATTTGGATCCCCAAAAGCGATTTTTGCTTCAAATCCATGAGCGCCCTTTCATCCTGGATTATATTACCAGTCTTAAAAAGAACCTCTTTGGCCATCACAAGCCAGGGGGGATCAAACAAAGTGTCAAAATTCTTTAGGATTTCATCGTACTCCTGTTGTATTTCTGCCATGGTATTGTCCACGGGGGCACCGCTTACATCGGGATGGTATTTTTTTGCCAAAATATTGCGCTGCTGTTTTAAATCCTGTAGGGTTGTCGCCCTGTCAACCCTAAAATGCTTAAATTCTTTCATGGTTTTCTACATTATTGGTTTTCCAAAATATTTGTGAATGATTTCTCTGTGTATGGGTCTGAATAATTGGCGGGAAGACCAATGGCTTTCTGCAAGTTCTTCCACAAGTTGGTCATTCTTGTATATCCATTTGGCCATGGTGTTAAAATGCACGCCGTACTCCTTTCCAATTTCCTTCATTGTCCAGGTATTTCTTCCACCTCTTATTATTTGCTCCTTAGGCATAAGTTTGAATGGCTTGGTTGATGTATTGCTTATCGATGTTCATGGTGATCTGCAAGAGCGCGTTCCGGCTGTAATCATCCAGCGATAGTTTGTCCTGATAGAGTTTAAGAAGCAGGGCTTCTGCCAAAAGGATGCTGATGGTATATTTGGCTCTTTGATCTATCAGCTTCTTATGAAAGCCTCTTTTCATGTTCTCCAGGAGCTCTACCTGGGAATCCGACTGCATACGTTCAAATGTGCCCGCCATCTTATCCCTGTTACTTTGTCTGATAAATTCGATAACTCCGACTAAATAGGAGGTCAGCACCTGAAGCTCGCTATGGTTTAGCTGTATCTTCATCATTTAAGGATTTTTTCGATCAACGGCCCACCATTATAGTTTTCATAGATATAGCATTTTTCAGTTCTGCCTTGACTTATCAGCTTTTGAGCATATTTTCTTAAATGCCGAATTTGACCTTCCCGGTTCTTACCAGGTAAACCATGAGCAGTAAAGCTTGGTTCTCTATTAGAATCCTTTTCATCAAATGTCCGTTGGTTACCGGTAGCCTCTATCCAATAAATTTTCATTTTAACAAAGGCTTCCTCTTTCATTTTATCTGTCATTACAAATTTTGCCATGATCTATGTGTTTTAATAAGCATACTCCTGTACATAATTACATCCGGGAAAGTCAGTTCTTTTACACCAGGCCTGTTTCCCGTTTTCAAATTTTATCCGAAACTCTTTCGAGTAGTTGGCACGTAGTACCCGTTGCAACTCCTTCACCTGATTGTTACCTTGTTGCAGAAACTCCCAGGCCAAGGCATCTGTGGTTTTAAGCCTGTCCATGAAAATGGCATGAAAGTGCATAAGCAGTTGCTTTTCCAGCTTTTCACGCTCATCGGGGGTCAGGTACTTTCTTTTTTCTGTTATCAGCTCCGGGATCATGGCCTGAATAGGCCGGAACTTTTGAGGTACGTTTTTCACGTATTGACCATCGTTGTAAATTCTCATCTTTTTAAACTTTGGCGTGATTAACGAATACTTACGGGGTGTTTCTCATCCTTATGCAAAGTGCTGTTTATGCTCAGGTTAAGCGTAAAACTTGGGAATTTTACCTTGTTCACATTTTGCGAACGCTCACCATGGATGCAGGATGACTCCCTTTCAGCCGCTTGTACCCATCGCATCATCCGTGAATTAGGCTGTATAAGTACCGCACCTTTATCCGGGTTTTTTGATTTAAACTCAATAAGCCGTTGCCTTATCAAATTAAATCTTTCCGTTACTGTATCAGGTTCCATTTGGGCAATCTTGTCAATTAGTTGACCTACTGTTAGAGGTTCTTTTTTCATGATTTTATGTGTTTAGGGGTGAATCTTGATGAAGGTATTTGGCCATTTTGATAAACTTTTTCTCAAAATGGGGGATATTCCCTCTTACATAGGATAATTCCGTGTTGAACTGCCACTGGCTCTCATTCTCGTTGAACCGTTTCAACGCCTGAAACAGTTTTTGTAAGTCAGATTTATAGCTTTTTCGTTTCTGATTAGAACTCTTCCACTTTTCAGCCCTTAAAAGCATATTCTTGGTAAAGCGGAATCCGTTGTCCTGATTGTAAACATCAAAGTATTTCAGCGGTGCCGGGCATCTGTATCCCGGATGGTTGGTTGCATAATTGATGGCCAGTTCTATTCGTTTCATATATTCCAGGTGCCACCGTTGAATCTTCTCAAAAGAATTTGCGCTATCGTAGTAGTGCTCAGAAACATAATCTACGACCCTGTTCATGTACACGCTGTTGATGTTCCAATCGGGTAGTAATTTCTCGACCATATGGTAAACCAAAGCAGCCGCAAACTGTAGTTTTAGTTTAGATAAGGCCATTTGATATTGTGCCATTTTGACCTGGTAATTAACCTGGCCTCTGTCTTTGGCTTGAGCCTGGTCAATTTTTGCCTTGATCAGCCCGGCATATGGATTTTCTGAATCATTTTTTTGCCCCGGCGCAACATTTTTGCGCGAGGGATCAGATTTTTTCGCATACTCAGTCGTGTTTCCTGTAGAGGTTTCCTGTGGGGTTTCATGTGAGAAGCTGTTAGCGGCAGCTAACCCCTTATCTGTTTCCTGTATGGTTTCATGTGAGTCAAATTTGTTGTCTTTAGACAACTCCGCTACGTTTACTATTTTATTAATGTTTCCTGTACTGGGAACCTGTACTGGATTGCAATTTGATTGAACACGGGAAATAAAAAACGCCTGAGCATCGGGGGTTGTAGCCGTCTTTTTATTAAACCTGTCCTGGATGAGAATCAGCTGGGGGGCAAAGCGGATTTCAAAGTTTTTCATGCTTCCATGCAGGGTCTTTGTGATCACTCCGGCATCGATCAACCTGCGCAAGTGACGATATATCGTAGGCTCTGATATTTTGGTATGCCTGCCTATGCTCTTGACAAGCCATTTATTGTTCGTGTAGAGCGGGGGCAGATCGTTGGTGTCCACCTGGGTTAAAAGGGTGCTCCCGGCCAGGTTGTCCTTTTTATAGTACTTCTCAATTTGATTTTTGTATTGGCGCAGCAACAGCTTCATCAGGTTCATGTGAGCAGGCCGAAGGATGCGGGTGATGTCATCCCTGTGCAGGTTGTTATAAAGTTCGGCATATTGCTCCAGTGGCCGGTAAGCTTTGGCTGGGAGGATTTGGGGGTGTTGTAGTATCATGTGCGTTTCTTGGTTATTTGAGTACCTTGTAAACCCACATTTTCACTACTTTTGCCATTACTGTAAACAAGCTTTGCAGTGTCGCGGGTTATTCAATTAATTCGTGTATTTTTTCGAGATTAGGGGCGGGTTGCGGCCAAACAATTACCGCCCCTTTCTCGTTTTTCTAAAAGAGTTGCGAGGGCGCTGGCTCTTTAGCTCAGCACCCCTTCTCGCTACTCAGTCGTATCTATAATCTGCTTTTGAATATCTTGCATATATTTAATGTGTTGATCGATACCTGTAACAAAAAGTCTGGTCAAACAGGGGGAGTTTTTCCTGCCGAGACAGGCTTGTTTTTCCCTTTGCAGGTGTAGGATGTAATTGGTAATATTCTGTACCCGCTCATTTGGGTTTTGGGTGATGCGAACGGGCATCTGCACATGTGGTTTGGAATGACTGACATACCCGCCATAGGTAAGCAACAGCATGCACAGTTTCGATTCAGTCTTTTTAGACAGATCAAATATCATCTCCAGCTCTTGCAGGGTAAATGTGGGTCCCATTTTCGTAAGGACTTCCCTGGCAAGGATATTTATCTCGTCAAGTTGCGTGGTTACGTTCATCATATTTGTGAATTTCGTATGAGTTTAGCAATATCGTCCGGGTTGTAGAAATACCGCTTGAATGGTGGACAAAAGACGGGTACCCCATTTCGCTTCATGATATTTCTAAAGGACTCCTTGTCTTTCAATTCCAACAATTCCATTGCCTTTCTTTCTGAAATAAAGGGAAACTGCATGGCTTTCTCTACCTGCTCTTTTACAGTCTGCTCCATAAACTCCAATAAATCGCTTTTTGTAACTAAAACTACATTTTCCATAGCATCTTAAATAAAACAGAGGCCAGGCACCCCTGCCCGACCTCTTACTACAACACATTATTCTTTATTTATAAATGGGAATCCTTTTCCCCATGAAACCGGCAAACTGGACAATATCACACCTTCATAAACTGAAAAATTCAAAGCTGATTCTTCGATCAGAAGCTCATTCATGAAGTTGATGCTTTCCTTTGCCATGATAATAGATGTTAATTGGTGAACAATTCATTAATCTGGGTGTGGAGCTCTATGATCCTGCGTGCCTTCTTTCCCCTGTCTGTTTTAACTTTGCCATCCAGAACTCTGCTGACATAATCCGGGTGACACCCGATTTTCTTGGCAATCATTACACATACTCCTCGCTCTTTTTTCGGCTTAACTTGACTTTTACACATATTTATCGTTATCTTTGTGGTAAATACTCGACAAATATACAACATTATTGTTGTATTATACAACCATTTGGTAATTTTTTTTGATATTTTTTTATGAGTAGTGATATATCCAACCGTATTGAATTGATAATAAGTCATTTTGGTCATACTAAAAATTCATTTAGCAAAGCAATTGGCTTATCAAATAACGTCACAATCGGGAGGATTGTTAATGAAAATAATAAGCCAAGCTATGAGGTAATTGAAAAAATAGTACAAACTTTCGGTAGTATCAATGCCAAATGGTTGCTGATTGGCGAAGGTGAAATGATTAGCGCGAACGAAAATCTGAAACAAGCTAAAGATTCTGAATCAGTCGCTAAAGAATCAAATAGTGATTTTTCCTCTGGGGTTATTAGCGAGCTACGCAAAGAAATTTCCCAACTTAACAGAGAGATCGGACGTTTGGAAGCCAAACTGGAACTGCAAAAGCAAACAATAATTCAATTGAGGGATGCCCATACGGGACCGGCCGAAACTGCTGCGGCGAGTTAAGTTTGTCCAAACCGAAGATCACAACGCACCGATTACCCATTTTATTTAGAGAAATAAGAAATACATAAGGTTTCCTGGTTATGTCCGCTCTTACTTCACTTTTAGGAAGAACATGCCGGTTTTGCTGTTATTATTTTTATGATACCTTTGTAGATAAGATGATGTCTACCTCTTACGGCACTTTTAAGCACATGTCAAATGAAAGTTAGATTCTCAGATATCCATTCAGTCATAACTAAAGAGTTTGATATACAAGTAAAATTATTATCCTTAGACTATTTGGTTAGACAAAAAGAATCGGGGATTGGTAGATTATTTTAGTAAAAAAATCAAAGAAGTTGTCTTAGGGATTCACCCGGACACGATGAACCTAGAAACAATTGTCCCATGTGCAACAGATTAATTCTCCCATTTATTTACGATTTTAGAAGATTTTTGGGGCATGAGGATGGATTTTCTATGTATCAGGAAAAGGAAATTCAGGAGTTGAAAACAATCACTGCACTTTGGTATTATCGGCTGTAACAAGTGATAATGTGAGCAATTTGCGTGCAAATAGGATTTATAGAATCATTTTACTAGTAATTTATTTTATTGATCTTCTGCATTTTAGAATACGTGATTTGAATACACGGCTGATTTGATATGAAAACCCGGTGTATTGCCGGGTTTTTTTTGTTTGGTAAACTTGATACGCCGCTTAAAGCTGCCCACATGATTTTTTGGGTTTGGTGGCTTACATTAATCCAATTAACCTAAATTTGCACAAAAGAAAATTAAATGCTTCAACTTCAAACCATACGCGAAAACAGAGCGTCCGTCATCGAACGTCTGGCCATCAAAAATTTTAAAGCCACCGAGTTGGTGGACGAAATTATAGAACTCGACAACAAACGTCGTGCAACACAAAAGGAATTGGAAAATATCCTGGCACAAAGCAACCAAATAGCCAAAGAAATCGGGATTCTTTTCAAACAGGGCAACCGCGAAAAAGCCGATGCTGCCAAAGAGGAGTCACTCAAACTGAAAGCTGCTGCTAAAGCCATTGAACCCGAATTGCAGGAAACAGTAGAGTTGCTTAATGCCAAACTGGTGGAACTTCCTAACCTGCCACACGTTTCGGTAAAACCAGGTAAAGCCGCTGATGACAACGAAATAATCCATGAAGAAGGCGAAATGCCCAAAATGGCCGAAGATGCCCTACCCCACTGGGAATTGGCCTCAAAATATCAAATCATTGATTTTGAGCTGGGCAGCAAGGTTACCGGCGCAGGTTTCCCCTTTTACCGTGGAAAAGGTGCCCGCTTGCAACGTGCACTCATCAACTTTTTTATTGAAGAGGCCACCGAAGCCGGATATCTGGAATACCAACCTCCTTTGTTGATAAACGCCGCTTCAGGTTATGGAACAGGGCAACTTCCTGACAAAGAAGGTCAAATGTATTTTGTTGGTGAAGATAATCTATACCTGATTCCCACGGCAGAAGTACCCATCACCAATATATACCGCGACGTGATCGTGAAAGAAAACGAACTACCCATTAAAAATGTGGCCTATTCCAACTGTTTCCGCCGCGAAGCAGGCTCTTATGGAAAAGATGTTCGTGGGTTGAACCGGTTGCATCAGTTTGATAAAGTGGAGATTGTGCAAATACAAAACCCCGACACCTCCTATCAAACCCTCGAAGAAATGAAAGAGCATGTGGCCAACCTGTTACGTAAATTGGGGCTACCTTTCAGAATCCTTCGTTTGTGCGGTGGCGACATGAGTTTTACTTCTGCCCTCACCTACGACTTTGAAGTGTATTCGGCTGCACAAAAAATGTGGCTGGAGGTTAGCTCTGTTTCCAACTTTGAAGATTTTCAGGCCAACCGCATGAAACTCCGTTTCAAAAACAAAGAAGGAAAAACCCGCCTGGCACACACCCTCAACGGAAGTGCTCTAGCGTTGCCCCGAATTGTTGCTGCACTGCTCGAAAACAACCAAACGCCTGAAGGAATCAAAATTCCGGAAGCGCTTGTTCCGTTCACCCGATATCAATTCATCGATTGATGAAGTTTCTGGCAACGTTTTTTGTTTTGGCGATCATCGTTTTGCTGGCGGGATGTCACCCGTCGAAGGACAAATATGCAGCCGCAATTTACACCACGGATAGCTTACTAAGCCGGTTGGACAGCGCTTTTAATATTTATAATACGGTAGACACCAATACGGTAAATGAAATATATCAGGAATTGTTGGAAACGGAAAAATATGCCGGACTTGCTTTTGACTTTCAGGCGATCGATAAGCTAAAAACCGACATCAAACTCACCATGAAAAGTGATCGGTTGATTAGAAAGCAGTATCGCATAACGATTGCCCGGCTGAAAGGACTTAAACAATCGCTCCGACACAATGAACACGAAGAGTTCACGTTTTCAACACATCTGAACCAAGCAAAAAAAGAAGTGGATGACCTGAATAATTTCGAAGCCATGATTGCCGGAAAATTGAATTCGTGGGCTAACAATAAAGACTCAACCCTTTCAAGCCTGCGGAAATAACTGAATACCATGCCAAATATAAACACCATCCTAACGTCAAAAAAGAAAACCCCGGCATCTTGCCTGACGGTTTTGGCGATGATGGTGCTTTTAGCCGGATTTCCGCAAGAAACCTTATTTGCCCAGGTGGAATCCTCACAAAATCTGCAAATGCAGAAACAGGACAAAACCGAGGAACAACTGGCCATCAACTACTATCGAAACCGTCAATTTGAAAAAGCCGCTGAATTGTTTAAGCCTTTGTTTGAAAGCAAACGCAGCCAATATTACTACCTTTATTATTTCTACAGCCTTTTAGAACTCAAAGACTATGACGAGGCCGAAAAGGTGGTGAAAAAACAGCGTCGCTCCGACCCGGACAATTTTCGGTATCAAATTGATTTGGCCTATGTTTACGATCAGACGGATCAAAAAAGAAAGTCAAACAGGATATTCACTGACCTGATGACCCACCTCCCCACCGAGCGCAACATGATTGTTCAGGTGGCATCAGCACTTCAGTCGAGAGGTTATTATGATTTGGCTGTTCTGGTGTATAAAAAATCGCAACAAATACCTGAATTTCAGGAATCTTTCAATATGGAGATTGCCAATGTATATATGTACAGCGGTGATTACCCCAAGGTTTTCGACAGTTATCTCGATCAGTTGGAAAACAATCCCGACGACATGCAACGCATTCGCAATCAGTTGCAAAACCTGTTGCGCATGGATGTTGACAACAACCTTTCGGATGATTTCAGATTGAAACTTCTGGAGAGGGCGCAAAAAAACCCCGAAAGCGAGGCCCTGGCAGAAATGCTGTTGTGGTATTCCATTCAGATAAAGGACTTTCCCATGGCGCTGCGTCAGGCAAAAGCCATTGACAAAAGGTTTGGTTTCAGAGAAGAAGCGGTGATGGAACTGGCCGAAATCGCCTATCAAAATCGCCAATACGATATCAGCAAAGAAGCTTTTAAATACATCCAACAAAAGAAAAACCAGAGCCCCTATCATCTGGAAGCTTCTACGGGTTACTATCGTGCTGTTGTGAGCGAAGCCCAAATTAACGCTGCAACTACTTCTGAGCAGTATAAAAAACTCGCTAAAGAAGGAGAGAAATTACTCGGTCAATTGGGACTTAACAATACCACCATTGAAATTGCGCGACTACAGGCGCATATTCTTGCTTTCGAGCTGGGCAATTTTGACAAAAGTGAAGAATTACTCAACCAGGCCATTGCATTGCAAAATTTGCAACCGGCACAAACGGCCTCGCTTAAACTCGAGCTGGCGGATATTCTGCTGGCATCAGACAAAATATGGGATGCCACTTTGCTGTATTCGCAGGTGGAATCGGACATGAAAAACGAGCCCATCGGTCACGAAGCCAAGCTAAAGAACGCTAAAGTATTTTATTATGTGGGTGAATTTGCCTGGTCGCAAGCCAAACTCGACATCCTGAAATCGGCTACTTCTAAACTCATTTCCAATGACGCCATCGATTTGGATTTGTTTATCGACGACATTCTGGAAGAAGATACCCTTGGCTTTACATTGCGCCGTTTTGCTGCTTCAGATTTGTATGCCTACCAGCATCACTATGATTCGGCTTTGTTGGTTCTCAGCAAAATTGAAAGCTCCTCGCCCGGATACGTGGCCTATCCCTACGTACTTTATAAAAAGGCCCAACTGCTCACCCAACAAAATCAGTTTGTGCAAGCCGACTCGATTTATACCTTGCTCATCACCGATTATCCTGACAACATTAAGGCTGACAATGCCTTATATTTGCAAGCAGAACTTCGTCGATTGAATTTAAACAACATCAACGGAGCCATGGAGGATTACCTGAAACTGATGACCGACTACCCCGAAAGTTTATACTCAGGCGAGGCACGCATCAGGTACCGGGCACTTCGCGAGGAAACGGAGAAATAATTTCGCCAATTTAAATCAATCAACCGATGACGGTTAAACCAAAAAAACACCTGGGTCAGCATTTTCTAAACGACAACAACATCGCCCACAAGATTACCCAATGCCTGCGCGAAAATTTGCCCGTGGTTTGTGAAATTGGACCCGGCACCGGAGTATTAACCAAATTTTTGTTGGAATCGGAACATACAACCCGTCTCCATTTAGTTGAAATCGACTCAGAATCTGTTGATTATCTAAATGAACATTTTTCCGATCCACGGCTTACCATCCATCAGTCTGATTTTTTAAAGATGCCTTTCGACAGGATTACCACTGAACCTACGGCACTTATTGGCAATTTTCCATACAACATCAGCAGTCAGATATTTTTCAAAGTATTGCAACATCGAAATCAGATTCCTGAAGTAGTAGGCATGATTCAAAAGGAAGTGGCCGAGCGTTTGGCAGCACCTCCCGGAAGCAAAACCTACGGAATTTTAAGCGTATTGCTGCAAACATGGTACGATATCGAATACTGTTTTACGGTGCACGAACACGTTTTTATTCCCCCACCACGTGTAAAATCGGCTGTTATTCGTTTGAAACGCAATCAAACACAGAAAATTGACTGCAATGAAGAATTGTACTTCAAAGTAATTAAAACTGCTTTCAATCAGCGCCGCAAAACCCTGCGCAACGCGCTCAAACCCCTTGTAACGGAAGCCTTACCGGAACATGACCTCCTGACCAAGCGTGCCGAACGGCTCTCCGTAGCTCAATTTGTTGAACTGACCAACCTGATTGCCCCCTTCTGTTAGCCGGAAATGCCGGCTGACCACCTTGGCCTTTGAATAAAAAGTTTTATTTTCACCACCTTAAATCTGATGGGGATGATGAGATATCTCAAGGCACTTCTAATTTTTCTTCTTTTACTGGTTTCATCCATGGACATTTGGGCACAAAGTCAAACCGACCCTGCCAACGGACAAATCCGCATCGAAATGCCGGACATCATTGTTTCAGGAATTAGCCAGAATATCACCATTCAATTGACTGACAATGTTTTATTAAACGCACAAGACAGCCTTGAGGTGAATATAAATGGGCAGACGAAAAAGTATGCCATTACAGATAGTCAGGTGTTGGTACCCTACTCCTTTCCTGAGAAAGAAACGCTGGTGATTACAGCAGGAGAAACAAAGCAATCCTTTCCTGTCTCTCCCATACCCCTGTGGATGTCGGTATTGCCTCCGCTGTTTGCCATTTTCTTTGCCCTGATACTGCGGGAAGTATACAGTGCTTTGTTTATCGGACTTTGGATAGGAACGGGCATCATTTTCTATTTCAAGGGAGCCGGATTTATTGTGGCTCTTTTTCAGGGATTTCTATCCATTATTGACACCTACATTGTTGATTCATTGAATGATAAGGGGCACCTTTCCATTATTCTATTTTCGATGATTATAGCAGCCACGGTAAGTTTGATTACCAAAAATGGCGGTATGAGAGGGGTAGTAAATAAGCTATCCCACTACGCCACGGGGCCGCGTTCGGCCTCCTTCATTACCTGGTTGTTGGGCATCATGATATTTTTTGATGATTATGCCAACACGCTGGTAGTGGGAAATACCATGCGCCCATTGACAGACAGGATGAAGGTAAGCCGCGAGAAACTGGCCTATATCATCGATAGCACGGCAGCACCGGTGGCATCCGTGGCTTTTGTTACTACTTGGATTGGTGCCGAACTCAGCTATATTCAGGACGGCATCAACCAACTTAACCTGGATGAGTCGGCTTATGGGGTATTCTTTAACTCATTGGCCTATTCATTTTATCCGTTTTTTGCTCTGGCATTCATCCTGATGCTGGTATGGAAAGATGTGGATTATGGTCCCATGTGGCATGCCGAACGTCAGGCACGCAGTGCATCAACAGAAACGGAAACCATTGACGAGGAATTTAGTCAAGACATGCAGGAAGAAATAAGTGTAAAGAAAAACATCAAAATCAGGAGCATGAACGCCATCATTCCGGTGGCCGTGATTGTTTTTGGTACGCTGGGAGGATTGTTTTACACCGGATATCAGGAAAACGTGTGGCAAAATGCATCCATAAGCTTCATTGACAAAATGAGCGAAACCATCGGAAATGCCGACTCCTACGTGGCGCTGCTTTGGGCTTCATCCGGCAGCATGATGGTTGCATTGATGTTGTCGTTGGGACAAGGGATTCTAACCATCAAAGAATCCATGGAAAGCATTGTACAAGGATTTAAAACCATGTTGCCTGCCATCATGATACTTACCCTGGCATGGTCGATTGCGCTGATTACCAAACATATGCATACGGCTGATTTTATTTCTCAAAGCCTGATAGAAGCCTCAGTCTCTCCTTTTTTATTACCCGTACTTACTTTTGTTATTGCAGCGCTCATCAGTTTCTCCACGGGTAGCTCCTGGGGAACCATGGCCATTTTATACCCATTGATCCTCCCTTCGGGTTGGTTGTTGGCCACCAATGCCCATCTCGACTACGATGTATCCATGTCGATTTTTCATAATATTGCAGCAGCAGTGCTCACCGGAAGCGTTTTGGGCGACCATTGTTCTCCCATTTCCGACACCACCATCCTAAGCTCATTGGCCAGCGCTTGCCCACATATCGAGCATGTACGTACTCAATTGCCTTATGCGCTGACCACGGGAATGGTAGCCATATTTATCGGAACCATACCCTCCTCTTTTGGTGTGAGTCCAATCATTTTGTTTCCGATCGGATTGGTCATTCTTTTTCTTATTCTTAAAAAATGGGGAAAACCCAATCAGGCTACCGCTTAATTTTCTGAAAATTTGTTACTTTTGGGTATGAATAAAATATTCGGCCTGTTGCAAAAGCCGGAAGCCCACAGAAGTTTATATATCCTTCTACTGGTAGCCACGCCGTTTTTATTGCTTCAAAACTATATGCAGTCCACCATCGGAATGATGTCGGAATTGAGTTTTACTCTGTTCGATTGGAATATTCCATACGTGGTAGCCATCGCGGTGGTTTTGGTTATTTCACTGCTGTTTGCCTTTCGGCGAAAGATTATACCTCGCAAGCTGTTGGGTTGGGTTATTGTTTTGTTTCTGTTTTGGGTTGGGCAACAATCCACCGATTTTTATTTCAACCATAAATTCTACGAGTTGCAATACAACTGGCACTATTTTGCCTATGGTATTTTTGCCGCACTCAACTACAGAGTGTTGAAGGCCAAACACTTTCCTGCACAGAAGATCATTTTACACACTTTTTTTTATGCCTTGACCATTTCCGCTTTCGACGAATTGGTGCAGATTCCCCTTTCCAACCGAATTTTTGACGTAGGCGATATTGCCAAAGACTTGTGGGGCACCATGATTGGCCTTTTTATTTTGTATGTAATTATCGAAGACGGTGCCATTTTCCGCACAAAAGAACCTCTCCGACAACCGAAACTGAAAGCCTACCTTGACCACCCCAAAACAGTTTTTGTTTTGGGATTAATGTTTGCCTATATTTTTATGGTAATAGCTTCATTGCTTACCGACGCTGACTATTTATTTCAAGCTGTGAGCATTCCCATCATACTATTTGGTTTGCTTGTGTGGATTTGGCATCTATGTCAGAAAAGGATTTGGCGAATTGTGTTTATTGTTCTTGCGGTGTTGTTCGTAGGATTGCAAACAGCATCTTTCATTGGTTTTCGCGAAAGCAACATAACCCATTGCAACAATCATCTGTTGATTTACAAGGGGATGGCTCTCCCCTATTTCGATCTGATGATATATCCCAACGGATGGTTTAGGGCTGTGGATAAAAAAAGTACTTTTTCGGCACGAGACCTCCAAACCATAAAATCGATAGTAAAGGACATCCTGATTATTGGCACCGGAGAAAAACCAAAAAACGGCATTGGATTCCCTAGAGATGAAATATCGCAATTTATTTATAACCATGAAAGTGAACGTGGTTTGCAGGTAATAATTATGGACAACCGACAGGCTTGCGATAAGTTCAACCAACTGAAAAAAGAAGGTAAACAACCCACACTCATATTGCATCACGACTGACATGAATAAAAAACTAAACACCGGAATCACCATCGCAATTGTTGCCATTTGGGTATTTATCATGGTCTTTGGGATTGTTACGATCATCAGTCCACCTTGGCTTGAAGAACTTTCCAACCCCGGCATGAACGCAGAAGCCATGACTAAAAAACATGCCGCGGATGTGTTACTAAAAAAAGGACAACCCGAAAAGGCTATTCCCCTCTACAAATCGGCCATCAAAATTGTTCCCGATTATCGTGCAGCGGTGGCCAATCTGGCGGTAGCTTACCAAAAAACAAGAAATTACCAGAATGCGATAATCACCTTTAAATACCTGCTGGAGAACGATCCTGAACACCCGGATGTACTGTACTTTAATTTGGCCGAAATTGAGGAGAAAATGGGCAACACCACCGAAGCCATCAACTATTACCTGTTGGCTGCCGAACACGCGCCCTACCCCGAAAAAGCCTGGCAAATGGCAGGAAAGCTTACCCTCAACGAGGAAAAATGGGAAGAAGCCATGGGATATTTTCAACATGCCATTAATAGCCGTATGACCCTTGAAAATGCCTATAAGGGAATGATCGCAACAGAAGTACAAAGTCGCAAGGATAGCGTTCAGTTTAACTATGAGCTTCCTGCAAACTATCGTAAAATATATGACCCATCGGTTTTTCATGATATGCTTCAACATGATATCAATCAGGCACGTACATACAACAACTTGGGTTTTTGTCAGGCCAAATTGGAACGGTACGACGAAGCCATAGCTCATTTTCAAAAATCGTTAGAAATAGACCCCAATTTTCGTGATGCCCGCAATAACATCCAGGCCATACAACAACTCATGAAGAATACCGAATAATCCCGAAAGCTTAATAATCGCCCATCATTTATTACATTTGTCACCAAACTCCAACGTAGCACATGTCGTTAAAGGATATTATCAGCACATTGCCGAACAAACCCGGTGTATATCAATATATTGATGATACAGGCACCATCATCTACGTGGGCAAGGCAAAGAATTTAAGGAAACGTGTGAGCAGTTATTTTACGAAAAATCACCCATCTGGTAAGCTGAGGGTGTTGGTAAAAAAAATTGAGGACATTCGTTTTATGGTAACTGAAAACGAATTTGATGCATTGCTGCTCGAGAATAACCTGATAAAAAAGTACCAGCCACGTTACAATGTGCTGCTCAAAGACGATAAAACCTTTCCCTTTCTCTGTATCAAAAAGGAACATTTTCCGAGGATAATTTCCACCCGCAACGTCATCCGTGACGGTTCTGAATATTTTGGACCCTACGCTTCCGTCCGTATGATGAAAACCATTCAGGAAATCATCAAGCAACTTTTTCAACTGCGAACTTGCTCATTAAAGCTTTCACCGTCCGAAATTAGTAAAGGTAAGTACAAGGTTTGTTTAGAATACCATTTGGGCAATTGTAAAGGCCCCTGCATTGGTTTGCAAACAGAGGAGGATTACAAGGAAACGCTTGTGCAGATTAAAAGCATTATTAGGGGAAACATTGGCTCTGTAATTCAGGAATTGAAGGGTAAAATGCACGACTTTGCCGAACACATGGAATTTGAGAAGGCACAAATCACCAAAGAAAAAATCGAAATTCTCGAACGATACAAAAGCAAATCAACCGTGGTAAATCCCAACATCCATGATGTGGAAGTGCTATCGCTGATTAACGACGAAAAGCAAGGGTACGTCAACTACCTGAAAATAGTTAATGGCGCTATTGTTCAAGCACATACCGTTGAGATAAAAAAGAAACTTACCGAAACCGAGGACGAACTGCTGACTTTCGCTTTGTTGGATTTCCGGGAACGATTTGAGAGTCAATCCAAGGAGGTAATTGTGCCCTTTATGCCTGAAGCTGAGATTCCCGGTGTGATGTTTACCGTACCCCAACGTGGTGACAAAAAACACCTGCTCGAATTAAGCGAACGCAATGCCAAGCAATACAAACTCGACAGGCAAAAGCAACGGGATTTGGTGGATCCTGACAGACACAAAAACAGGATTTTGAATCAATTAAAAACCGATCTTCGCCTGCCCTCACTACCGGTTCAAATTGAGTGTTTCGACAACTCCAACTTTCAGGGCGATTACCCCGTGGCGGCCATGGTACAGTTTATGAACGCCAAACCCAATAAAAAAGGATACCGCCACTTCATCATTAAAAGCGTGGAAGGTCCCAACGATTTTGCCTCCATGGAAGAAATTATCCTTCGCCGCTATGGTCGTTTGCAGCAGGAAGAAAAACCACTACCCCAACTAATCGTGGTAGATGGGGGCAAAGGGCAACTGAGTGCGGCAGTGAAATCGCTAAAAACATTGGGATTATACGGTAAAATAGCTATTATTGGAATTGCCAAACGGTTGGAGGAAATCTATTTTCCGGAAGATCCGATCCCTATGTATCTCGACAAAACTTCCGAGTCGCTTAAAATAATACAACACTTACGTGACGAAGCCCACCGATTTGGCATCACCCACCACCGAAAGCGGCTTGAGAAGGGCACCATCAAATCTGAACTCACAGAAATCGAAGGCATCGGAAAAAGCACTACCCAGAAGCTCCTTTTAACTTTTAAATCTGTAAAAAACATTCGGTTAGCCACCATTGATGCTTTGGAAAAGGTGATTGGCCCGGCCAAGGCACAAGTGGTTTGGAAGCATTTTAATGAGCAGTAGGCAACAACCGATACCACATCATCAAAAAAAAGCCGCCTCCAATGGAGACGGCTTTCCTTTTATATGTGGGATGAACACTTATTGCAGTGTAAATTTCACAGGCAGGTTGTACGACACACGTACGGGCTTACCACGTTGCATCCCCGGTTTCCATTTGGGCATGGCTTCTACCACACGGATGGCTTCTTCATCGCAACCTCCGCCAATACCACGAAGTACTTTCACGTTGGAGATGCTACCATCAGGTTCCACAACAAAGTTGATAAACACACGACCTTGTATTCCGCTTTCTTTTGCTAATGGAGGGTATTTAATGTTGTTGCCCAAATAAGCCATCAACTTCCCCATCCCTCCGGGGAATTCAGGCATGGCCTCTACAACGGTAAAAATTTCTGCTTCAACAATTTCTTCTTCCTCAATTTCCTGTGGAATATACTCTTCCATTACCGTTTGATCATCGGCTTCCACGTCAATTTCAATGTCATCTTCCACTTCCACATCATCCTCTACAATAGTAATTTTGGTTACCTGTTTTGGTGGTGGTGGTGGTGGCGGTTTTACTTTTTGCTCAGTAATAGGGATAATTTCCTCCGGCGTGTCGTCCACAGCGCGAGAAGCAATATCCACAGTTATTTTATCGTAGCTCTTGTATTCAAAAGCAACAAAAACAACCAATAGGGCAAGGATCAGACCGATTTGAAAAAACAAAGATTTTTTGTTCTCCAGATCAGCCCTTTCGGTTTTTTTAGCTTCCATCTCTAATGTTATTAGTTTTAAGATATGAAACCGCTAAAATAGCAATTTCTATTATTTCTAATGATAATTCTTCTCAGTATTTCTAATATTTAACAAATAGTATGCCAGCACGCCCAAAAAGGCACCTACACTATCGGCTAAAAAGTCGAAAACGTTGCCATCTCTGCCCACAAAAACGTTGGATTGTAAAACTTCAGTAATTAATCCAAACAAGGTAGTGATCAGAAATACCCATACCATGTATTTATAACGACGTTTTTTTAGCAAATATTGTTGCCCCAATCCATAAATAATTAAAAAGGCCTGAACGCCAAAGATGCCCAAATGTACCACCTTATCCGGAGAAAGCCAATCCCAGAAGGTTTTTACTTCGGGGAAATAGTTTCCTGGCAATCCTGTCAAAATCAGAATTAAAATAGCCCAAGCCAAGGCTGGCCCAAATCTTCTGATCATATTTAATGCGACTTACTCTTCAATATTAGATTTGTAAGCAGCTGCATCAAGCAGTTCATCCAACTCAGATTTATTGGCAATGGCAATCTTAACTATCCATCCTTTTCCATAAGGATCTTTGTTGATTATTTCGGGTTCGTTATCGAGCAATTCGTTAAGCTCAAGTACGGTACCTGCAACGGGCATGAACATATCCGAAACGGTTTTTACAGCTTCAATAGTGCCAAAAGCCTCACCTTTTTCAAGGGTTTCGTCTACGGTTTCCACTTCAACAAAAACAATGTCGCCTAATTCTTTCTGGGCAAAGTCAGTAACGCCGATATAAGCTTCATCGCCTTCTATTCTCAACCATTCGTGGTCTTCGGTGTACAATAAATTTTCTGGAATACTCATATTTTTCGGTTTTAAATGATGGGTCAAATTTAGCTTAATTCATCGAAAGTGAGTAGAAATATATCCAATTTAGTCAGATAATAAATAACTACTGGGCAAGGTTGAACCTCAGACTGAAACCTCCGCTGGTTGTTGAGTTGGGCATCTGCGACGAAACATAGGGATTGCTGCTGGTCCAGTTGTAATACAAGCGCAACTGCACACTCTGGCTCAGCATATAATCTCCTGAGAAGTTGAGGGTGTACTGTCGTGAACCCGCTGATATTTGATTGTTTACCTCATCTATACGGCGCAGAATTGTTTTGTTATCGTTGATCCCAAAGTCTAATTTAAGGTTCAAGTCGCTACTATAATTTCTCGAAGGGGCATTGCCGGTCATGGAACCGATGGAAAATTTCAGTCCTTTGATTCGGTATCCCAATCCAACCACCACTTTGTTTCCGGTTACTTCGGTAAGTTGATTGTTAACAAAACTCATGTCGAGTTTACGCGATTTATGAAACTCGAGTTTCGCCGTAAGGCTGTTGTGCATGGTAACATCTACCCCAATAAGCGGACTGAATTGCTCCGAAATGGAGACAATACCTACATCGTATTTGGTAATATAATTATACGAGTTTTCAAACCGTTGACCCGGATTTTGCTCGTTGAAGTTCACATTGGTAGTCCAAGAAGCCAAGCTCATCATCGACCGATAGCCATGGGTAAGATTCAGACTTCTAAATAATTTTCCAACTGCTTTAATTTTTGTTAAGCCATTGAATGTGATCCGCCAGTTGGGGATGGGGAAGGTGGGAAAAGGATTGCTAATGTTGATTTTATCGTTGCTTTTTCCCGCATAAGCCGCCAAAAATGAATAATATAGGACCGATTGGGAATTGGAACCATAACCCTTTGGAAAAGTTTGATTGGCCAGGGTATCGTAGAAGTATTCCTGGGTTTTCATCCATTCGGGGTTGTCATGTGCCAGTCTGTCGGCAATTTGTAATCGGCCGGCCAGGAAATTATCGAATATCTCAGAGTTTTCCGACCCATTACTCTTAGAAAATGCCGTGTTGATGGCCATATATGATATATTGAAACTTCCCCGATTGACCGGTGTATATTCTACAAACTGCGACAAACTGTCATCGTAGCGATAATAGGATTGGAAATTTTCGGCATAGGTACGATCACCATCCACATCGATACGTATGGCACTGAATATTTCGGCAGATACCTTGTAGGACAAAGATTCGGTATGTTTGGTCATGTAAGGATTGTTCAACGCAGGATCAGTGGTCAGCCAGCCATTGTTGGCAGCATCTTGGCGGATATCGCGCTGGTCGCCCAATACAAAGCCCATGGTGGGTGCAGAGGTAGCTAGGTTTACTCCAAAAATGTCTGGTTCAGGAACAAAGCCCGGCAACAAAATACCACTGGTATTGCTGTAGGTAATGGTTGCCTTTTTTACGGATGTTAACAGTTTAAGAAAGCCATCTGCAATAATTTTGGGTATGTTTACCTTGGGTTTGGTGGTATCTTCGGCTTGAGCGGGAGGTTGTGGTCCACCGCCGCGTATGCGTGAACTCGGACTAGGTGAACGCCTGGAGGCCGTTTTGTTCAAGCTTTTCAAATAAGGTATCTTATCGTACAATTTCTGCAAATCAGCATTTCCATTGAGTTGTTTCTGGCTCGAGTTTTCGATGGAATTGCCAAACCGTTCGCGAATGGACCAGGCCGACCCTGCCCACGTGTACAATCCTTGATAACTGGCAGCCATAGTAACCCAATCTACGATGGGTATTTTCTTCAATGGCAAATTATAGGTTACTTTAAATGATTGGTTGTAACGCTGCATGGTTCCCATGGACATCACATCGCGCCAAACCTCCTGTTTGTATTGATCCCACTCTTCGGTATTTTTGTCGGGGTAGATGGTGGGCTCCTTTATGTAAGCGTTGGCTCCGGCATTAAATTCAAGAGTCAGGGATTTGGCAAAATCATATTTTAAATCGTAAACCCTATTCCAGTTCCATTGCCTGTCCACGGTAGGTTTTATAATGATATCGCCCAAACTTTTGTCGCGATAGAGTATCTTTCTGATATTCCTATCCATATCTGTTCTGAAACTCAGCACCTTTGGAAGGAGATAGAAGTTGAAATCCTTCATTAGCTGCAGGTGTTTGGATTTAAACAAACCCACCTTCTCGAAAGGTTTATAATTTTTCGGTTTAGGATTGAAATTATAACCAAGTCCTCCCCTATACTGGTCCTGATTATCGTACTCGAAGTCGATATTTCGATGTCGGAATTTGGAATACGCGAACGACACATCAAAGTTTTCTATGTCGTAAATCCGTGCTTTTTTCTTTGAATCCACCCGATCCTTCCTTACATTCATGAAGTTAATATTCTGGTTGGTGGTATGGTCCACAATTAACGCTTTGAGAGAATCGGCTGCCGACTTGCTGGTGTAAGAGTCCAAATCATCCTTTAGCTTGATATCCGGATCCAATGGATTGTATTCAGGTGTAATTTCCTGAACTGCGTAGTCGTAATGCATGGGCACCCTGAGTCCGGCTTTTTCTCCGGCAAATTTACCCAAATCCAAATCCGTTGAAACCATGAAGTTGGTGGTAGCTTCAAGGGGTATCTGGCTGATTTTCTTTTCCAAACTGGCAAAACCGGCTGAAGTATAAGATCCCGAAACGGTAACCCTACCCAAATCGGCCAGAGTGGCTTCAATGCGTCCGGTAGCCGCCCAACCATTGTGGTCGTTGAAGTCGGTTAATCTGAGCTCGTCGAACCAGATAATGGCGCTTTCAGGATTTCCATCGTCGGTCAATGGATCACGCTGTTTTGGGTTTCTCACACCCAGCAGAATACCTTTTACATCGCTAATGGAGGGACTTCCCAGTACGGTAACCTTACGATTGCCAATATACTCAATATAGGGCAGTTGCAACGACAATTGGGTGCCTGCCTCACGCATGGCAATGTTGCGGTTGTGCTTCACATTGACCAATTCTTCGAGGTTGATCTCGAAATTGTTTATTTCGGGCCAGATGGAATCGCGATCAGTCGTGTACCATTTAGTAAATTCAAGTGGCACCTCATATTCATAGTAGTTGTCGGTAAAGTCGCTACCAATACGGATAAACGCTGTTAAGTCGCCATATTCCAACTCTTCGTTTGCCAACATTTTTTCGGCATGGGCATACATTTTAATCTTCTTGTACTGCCTAAAATCAAAATCGGTGGTTTTATAAACGCCCACGGCATCGCCATCCAACAATTGAGCTACCTTTAGTTCAATGGATTGTTCATTTTGAAACACGTTGGCTGTGGTTCCCAGATACGACTCACGCTCTACACCCGGAGGAATTACATAATTAATGGGCTCGCGACTGGCATTTTCTTCGATGCTCACCGTGGAAACAGTAAAATTGGTTTCGTTAATATCATCCTGACCGGCCACGTACTCTCCCGGTGCCAGCAACGACTGATCGTACCGACGCCATTCGCCACGCACCAATTCGAAGGTGGCAAAACGTGTAACAATGGGTTTTTCAAATCCGCGCATGAACAATCGCATGAACCGGATGGAACGGAAATCGCTGATGTTACCAATCACCTTATCCGGATTGTGAATGGGGATTTTGAATTGATACCAGTTGGTGACATGATCTTTTTCTCCATTGGGAAGTGGATAATCGAGATGCGCTTCATAAACATCAGTAATATAATTTTCGCCCACCTTCATTTTTTCCGGGTCGAGGAGGATTTTATATTGAAAATACCTTTCCGACTCGCTTAGGGTATTGTCACGGTTAATGTCCTCCACATTAGGATAATTGGTGGCAGCCGTGGGATAACCTTCCGGGTTGATATCATCTGTAGGTGAGTTTCCTTCAGACTCGTTAAATTGTTTGTAACGTTCTGTAAGGCTGGAATATTTGGCATCCACATCGTAATCGCCACCACGGAAATAGTGATAGTTGTCGGCAGAGGGGTCAGCATTGGCCTTTTCGTATGCTCCGGAGTTGACACCAAATTTATCTCGAATCAACTCAAGATATGTGCTGTTATAAAAAGTTCTTTCATCGTCGGTACTCAATCCGTCGTATCCCACATCCTGATGAATACGGGAACCCCCGGCTGTACTAAACGATTCTACCAAAGCCTGAAGGGTGGGTATTCGTCCCCAAACGGTGGTATCCACATTTTCAACCACTTCAGTAATAGGTAGTCCGTTTTCGTAACTCTTTCTTCCATCGCGGAGAATATCCTCCGAAATTTCTCCCAGGTTGATGTACATTTCCCCCTTGTTATCAGAATCTTCGGTAAAGGGATCCATCATCCAAAATTCAATATATTCGATATTGGAAGCTTCAAAGTCGGTGGACTCTATTTTTCGCATCATACCGCTCCATCGCGATTCAGGATTGACGAGATCACCATTTTCATCGATACCATCCGAATAGTAGTTGTCATCCACATCAAAATTGTAAGGACCTCTTTCAGTGGGATAATGAGCCAGGTTGAGCACGGCAATATTCAGTGCGGTTCGATTTTGGTTGTTATCGCGGTTAGGAAACACCTCCTTTTCAAAAACCTGACGGGTGGAGTTTTTCGACAACTCATCCTTGCTGATATTGGAAGGTTTCAATCCACCACGGGTATCGTAAAACAAAGGGTCGATAATATACCAAGCCAGTTTGGCCCGGTTTTTTCCGTAAGCAAACGGGTCGGATGAAGCCGAGGAACTCAGATTGGCTTCAGGGAACATCTCAGGTTGTCCCTGTGGAGTGCTGGCCAAAAACCAGTTATTGGTATTTTTTAAATCAATGGTAGACTTGGCGCCTTCGAAATCGTCGATGTAAGACGTGCCGGTATTTCCGATGGCTTTGGAATGACCAGGAATAAATTGCGCAAACTCACCATCCATGTTAATTTTAGACACTTCTTTGGTAGAAATCCCGGGTAATTTATCGATCATTTTGGTGAGCCACCTCGACTCAGTTCTATAGCTCATGTCCAGACCCCACATGGTATTGGAAATGGGGTCGTCGCCGTAGTTAACCTTTTGCGTAAGTGGACGTTCGTGCAGGTTGAGCAAGGTACCTCCTATGTGGAAATCCTTATTTATCTCATGATCCACATGAATACCCATCATACGTTTTTGTTGCACGCTGAACATGGAATTACTCTCAAGGGAGACGTTGATAGGCACCCCGGAGTTCATAATACCTTCGTTGATAATTTTTACGCGTCCCAGAGTATAATCCACCGTATAATCCACATTTTCGGTAAGAGGAACACCTCCGGCAGTAACTTTCACCGAGCCTTGAGGAACATTGAGTGCATTGAGGCTGATGTCGGCTCCTGCTTGTGAGCGGTACATACCTTCGAGGATGTATTTGTTTTTGTCGGGGAATTGCTCTGCCCCTGATTTGGTGAGGGTATAAAGTGAGTCGTAGGCGTATTTTTCGGCCAGATCGGGATTGTTGGGAAAAATGGAGTCATGCACATAACTTCCGAAGGGCTCTAGTTTGGTGAAGAAAATTCGTCCGTTGGACGATTGGATGGTACCTCCGTTGGTGGTAGCTCCGTCGATGTAGTCGAACATACCATCGCCACCGGGAATGGGGTTGAGCTGGCTATCCAGGTTGTCGAGACCAAACAAATGGATGAGGGGTGTGCCCATCACGTTGTCGGGTCCCTCGGTAAAATATCCTGTGGGTACTCCCTGGTTATTTCCTGAGTACAGTATGTTGAACATGAAATTGTCGCGTTGCACCTGGTAAGCACCAATGGAATATACATTTTTCATCATCAGGTTCCACATGGGCATGCGGGTATTGAGGTTGTTGCTTTTCAACAATTTAACAACAATACAATTGGGAGCTGTAATGCCCTGATCTGAAAATTCACCAATTTGATAAATGCTGTCGCTGCCGATGAGTGAATATTGGACAGCCACAGCCAACACCTGGTCAGAACTCAGGGTGGTATTGAGTGAGATGAAACCCAGTTTTTTGTTAATGGAATATTCGGTACTTCTAAGTTTACGTGCATTCTCCAATTTGACAAAATCTTCACCCGCCACCATATAGCCCACTTTCCCGATGCCCAAGGGATCGCTGGTGAGGTAGTTGGTTACCTGATTGATGTCGCGAATACGTGTTGTATCCATGCGCGAAAGCAAGTCGTTGGAACGATTGGAAGGATTCACTCCACCAGGTACGGCATGGATATCTTTGTTGTAAATCCACTCGTTTTTTCCCTCACCCAAATCTGTAAAAGCCACAATGTTGCGGTTTTCTTGTGTGGCTGCGCCAATATTTGTTACCCACACCTCAACCTTGGTGATGTTGACATCGGATGTGATGATAGGCAGGTCGCTAAGGGCAGATTCGTAGAGTCCACGGAAAGCTTGTGACAGGAAAAAGTGTTTGTTGGCCTCATAGTCGAGGGCGGTAAGTTGAAACCGATTGGTCTGGGCACCACCCTGAACGGTAATATTTTGAGTTTCTGACTGTTGTTGTGAGAAAACTGCTGTAACATGGGTTTTACCAAATTGCAACTCGGTTTTTACCCCGAACAAACTTTGGCTCCCGCTGATAAGTGTAGAACGCAGGGGGAGGCTAACATTACCGGCTTCAATCAACTGAATGATTTCATCTTCATCACCTTCGTACTTAAGCTTGAGTGTATTTTCGAAATCGAAAGAAGCTTCGGTATTGTAATTGGCTTTAAATTCAATTTTATCCCCGATTTTTGCCAACACGTTCATCTGAATCTTCATGTTGAAATCGAAGTTGGTGGTTTTACGCTGACGCACGTCGAGGGCAGGGTCGTCGCGTTTGGTAGACAACACACCAAAACTCACTTCGGCCGAACCCTGTGGACGTATGTCGATGGTGTTGCTGCCAAAAATGCGGTCGAATACTTCTCCACCCACATAAATTTTTGGAATCAGTCGGGAGCCCTCGGCAGTTCCTGCTGTTTGTGCCCGCTCGGCCCAGTAGTCGTTCACATCTCGTTGAAGCTCATATTTCTGGTATTCATCGAAATCCATAACGGTGGGTGCCCGATAGGCAAAATCACCAATTTTACTTTGAAATTCGTAAGTGTTGGTTTCGGGGTTGTAAACAATTTCGCGTTCGATATTCGCGGGAGGGTTTAAAAATAGTGGGCTTTCGTTTTGTTGGTCAAGATATGGATTACCCGAATAATCGCGGAAGGGATATATCAGATCTACCTTGGAAGTGTCACGGAGGTCGGTGGTATCGGGCACCACAATTCCCTGATAGGTAAATCCGGGAATAGCAACGAGGCCGGCAGCTTTAGATTGTGTTGCAAACCAGCCCGCAATAAAAATAAGTAGTAAGATATAGTTCGATTTCCTCCTCAATGCTCCTCTTTTTTAATCCCACTTTTCAGTTGCTTGGCATCGTTCTATAACGCCTTTAAGGCCTCTTTGATAAGGCCTTCTACATCCACAACCAACCCTTTGTCTAATATTTTGTCAATTACTTTTTCTGCACTTAACTTATTAAATCCCAATATCAACAAACCAGATAACGCTTCTTCGCGAATCGTATTGTGATGTCGGTTCACTTTTTCGACAGTAATACCCGATTTTGGAAGTTTGTCCTTTAGATCGAGGATAATGCGTTGGGCGGTTTTACCTCCTACCCCTTTTACCGACTGCAGCAATCTGGCATCTTCACGCGTGATGGCAGTATAAACCTCCTCAGTGATCAGGCTCGACAGAATCAGTCGGGCTGTGTTGGCCCCCACTCCTGACACCGTTAACAAATGATCGAACATGGTACGTTCGTTTTTGTCGGCAAATCCGTAAAGGGTATGTGCATCTTCGCGAACGAGCAGGCGCACATACAACATGATGTCCTCCTGATCTTTAATGAGTGAAAAGGTACTCAGAGAAATATTGACCAGATAACCTATTCCAGACACTTCAATTACGACAAAAGTTGGATTCTTTTCAGTCAACCGTCCTTTTAAATAATCATACATGTTGTTGAGTGTCAGTTATTGATTTCATCAGGTATTGTCAACTTTAGCATGAAGCACAAACATCGTTTCACTTCCAAAGAGGCAAAAGTACAATTTTTAGGTTAGGTTTGTCCTATCCTCAAAGTGATTTTTACAATTATCAACTACCGGAAATAAAATTTGTAGAATCACCTTAATCCGGAGGGTTTAGATTAGAATCAACAGTAACCAAAGATAAAAACAATGTTTTCAGTTGTTCATGCGAAAGGCCGCACTCTTCATATAATTCCTCCAACGTGCCATGTTCGACAAACAAGTCGGGAATCCCGCGTAAATGCACCGACGCCTCATAACCGTTCTCATTTTTAAACCTCAGCACAGCCTCACCAAGACCACCTGAAACAGAACCGTCTTCCACCGTTACAATATGCTGATAATCTACAAATACATCGTGTAACATCTGCTCGTCAATGGGTTTTAAGAATTGCATGTCCACCAGCCCGATGTTGATTCCTTCTTTGGCAAGTTGCAGGCAAATGTTGTTTACCGTATTGCCCACATCACCTATGGTAAGTACCATTACCTTTTCGCCCTGATGAATAAACCTGGCTCGACCCAATTCGATTGGCTCGAATGGCACATTCCAGTTTGAAACAACACCATTTTTACGGGGATACCTTAAAGAAACAGGGCCTTGCCGATAACGAGAAGCAAAACTCATTTGATTTCGTAGGGCTACTTCGTCCATGGGCGCCATCACTACCATACCAGGAATAACACTCATATAGGCCAAATCGAACACCCCATGATGAGTAGCTCCATCTGCCCCAACCAAACCTGCCCGGTCGATACAAAACACCACCGGCAGTTGTTGCAGAGCCACATCATGAATAATTTGATCGAAAGCTCTTTGCAGGAAAGTAGAGTATATGACACAAAAAGGGGTTAACCCTTCGGCAGCCAATCCGGCAGCAAAAGTAACTGCGTGTTCTTCGGCAATACCTACATCGAAAACCCTGTCCGGAAATGCATCCATCATAAAATTAAGGGCCGAACCAGAGGGCATGGCAGGAGTTATGGCAACAATTTTCTCATTGCTGACAGCCATTTCAAGCAAGGTCCGCCCAAATACTTCCTGATAGGTAAGGGATGGGCTCACTTTTTTGTTGATGATCAAATCGCCCGTTTGGCGATTGAACATTCCGGGAGCGTGATAAACTGTTTGCTCCTCTTCTGCCCGTTTAAAACCTTTTCCTTTGGTGGTAATAATGTGCAAAATTTTGGGGCCTCCAATTTCTTTGATGTCGGTCAATATTCTGGTCAGCTTTTGCACGTCGTTTCCATCAACAGGCCCGAAATACCTGAAGTTCATGGCTT
The DNA here is from genome assembly GCA_963676875.1 of Bacteroidales bacterium. Lineage (GTDB taxonomy): Bacteria > Bacteroidota > Bacteroidia > Bacteroidales > F082 > UBA6244. The sequence continues at coordinate 2,549,397 of OY781436.1, read as the reverse complement.
CAAACAGATTACTCTTGCGCAGGATGGTACCTTTGATGGCATTTTCAATTTTTTGGGCAAACCGTTGGGTTTTGGGACCATATTTTCCGGCTTTTCCCAAAACTTTCCACACAAAATTTTTGAACCTGTTATAAACCCGTGAAGTTGACATCAGGGTAAGGTACTCTTTGAGGGCGCCCACATTTTTATCGATGGAGATGCCATTGTCGTTGAGCACCACCAGAATGTCGGCATTGGAGACGCCGGCATTATTCATTCCTTCAAGCGCCAGACCTCCGGTCATGGCACCGTCGCCAATCACAGCAATGTGTTTTCTATTGAGTTCACCCTGCAATCGGGATGCAATGGCCATGCCCAAGGTTGCAGATATGGAAGTGGATGCATGACCCACACCAAAAGCATCGAAGGAGCTTTCGCTCCGTTTTGGAAAACCACTGATACCACCATATTGCCTGTTGGTATGAAACAATTCGCGCCGGCCCGTGAGAATTTTATGTCCGTAGGCCTGATGCCCCACATCCCAAACGAGTCGGTCATCGGGAGTATTGAACACATAATGCAATGCCACAGTAAGCTCCACCACTCCTAAACTCGACCCCAAATGGCCGGGATGCACCGATACCACGTCCAGAATAAAATTCCGTAGTTCATGACATACCTGATCCAACCGGCTTTTATCCAGTTTTCTCAAGTCGTCGGGAGAATTGACGGTGGCCAACAAGGGTCCGGGTTCAGGATTCATTCGAAAAATTTAATTGGGCAAAATTACAGAAATAAACCACCTCGACGCAAGTGGATAAGGTATCTATGAAGGATTTCATTGTTAATCGCCCCAAGTGGTGGACAATATGGTTCGTGAAATTCTTACACTACACTAAGGATCAGTTCGACCAAATCCTTTTATTCCAAAATAAATGTCTCCCTGTTTAACCCGTGAACGTTGTAAGGATAAAAATTGGCTTGATAGTGTGTATATCTATCAAAATGATGAGATTGAGAAATAAGAAAATCCTCAATTTTAACCTCAATCAACAACCTCCCACAGGTGACAAAACCGAAAACAAAAGGGAAATTCCGATTTTTCGCCCACATTTTCTCGATCCCTTAAACCGCTATTATTCTGTATTTAACAAATTACTAAAACGCTTATACAACACCTGATTCTTTTTGCAAACGAAAAAGCAACGCCGAATTTGAAGGTGCTGTTCAATATCATTGGCATCTTTGGTTTTCGTTATGCGAGCCTGTTGCTTGAGCCAATGATAACGGAAGTACAATTCAGAATAGCCCTGAAAGATCAAAAATATTTTGCTTATTTATAACATACCATGAAAACAAAACTCTCCCATGCTTACGGCGCCTTTTTCATAACAGTAGGCTTAATGTGTTGCCAACAAAGTCCTTTATTGGCTCAACACACCTCTGACAAAGAGGTAAAGGTGTCTTCATTCCAGAATTATGAAGAAACCGTTACACCTGTTCAATTCAACCTAAACGGGGATTCCATTAGGTTACAAAACACACATGCCGGCATGTGTCTAGTAGAACTGGAGCCCGGGCTCATTATCCCATTGCTCACACAAAAAGGAACAACTACCATTGTCATGGAAAACGGACGACTAACCACACGACCGGATGGCGGAAATGGTTTTTTACATAACATGTTGTCGAAAAAAAACGATCTGGCAGGTAAAAAAATGCGGGTGGACGAATATGCAGGCAAAAATGAAAATAACCGCCGTGCACAGTATCTTGTGCCCCTAATGAACAAAGCCATCGATAGTCTCAAGCAAGACTACGCCACTCAATTGAAGAATGCTGGAAACAGCCATGCCGGCATCATATTGAAAGCACTCGATTTAAAGGAATCGTCGTCTCAATTAAAAACCGTTGAAGACCTACTGAACAAACGGGTGGAATTTATCGATTTTGTCAGGGCAAACAGCGACTTCCTGTCGCACACTCAACTTGTAGAGCTTATGGCCTGGCAGTACCTGATGATGCACGAATACGTGTATGCCGGATCGAAGGGAGAAAACGAACGTATTTTGTTTGAGAGCATACGTCAATGGGCTGATGGTCTGGATCCGGCCATTCCTGCCCGCGAATCGGTTCAGTTCGCCATAAATTTTTTCTATGGCCGCAGCATGGTTACGCGTGCAGGCGAGATTATGGAAAACTTCCCTGAATACGGAGGTTGTGCATCTACTGAACCTTCAGTACCAACTACCCTCACCCCGCAACTGGAGGCACTGCCTTTGAAAGATAACAGTAATAAAAACATTGGTTATCTGAAAGATGTGAATTCTCCCGTGAAAATTGCAGTGGTGATAAGAGATGGCTGCATTCCCTCCAACGTGCAACAAATCAGGCTGATGCGGAACAATTGGATTACCTCAGCGATCCCGGTAATTACCATATTTACCGGCGACCGAACAGCACTTACACAAAAAGCCGAACTGGAAGCCTGTGGTCTTTTCTTGGATGCCACCCAATCTGTCCAAACCATCCTATCACCCGATGAATGGGAAAACCTTCCCACCCTGTTGGTACTCGATGAAAAAAACAATATAATATCCACTGCTGCCAATATGGCTCAACTTGAAAAAATATTGGAAAAATGGGAACAAAATATACCGGAATAATGACCAATAAACTATACAAAAAACTGACTGTTCTTTATTTCTGGTGCTTAACAGGATTGTTAATGCTGGCGCATAACGGATACGCACAGGACAGCCTAAGAATTTCACTCTCAGGTTGCTCAGACTGTTCAGGCGAAATGGAGATAACTGCCTGGAAAGCCGCCCGACCCTATTCGTTCATGAAAGCGCCGCTCACCAACGGAGAAGTACGCACAGTTCTTCCTGAAAGTTTACCCGATGGTATAGGAAACATGTCGCTAAAGGTCGAGTTTGGCGAAGTGAATATTCCCTGGGCAGACAAATCCACCGACGAGCCCATCGTGATTTCCATGAGCCCGGTCGGAGGCTATCAGGTGGAAGGAGCTCCTGTATCGAACAAGTTATTGGCCATGCAAAGAAAAGCTGACTCATTGAAAAATGCCATTCGGGAACTCACTCCGTTGATGATGTCGTTCAGGGGGTTTGGTGCCCTTTCGGATACCTTGGACAAAGCATATCAGGAAATGATAACAGCGATGGATAATTGGTACAACAGTCAGGAGTTGAATTCACTTCCCCCGTTGGTGCATCATTACCTGCAATCTTCCCGCTCATTGGTTCTGGATCCCGAACTTCCGCCCGAAGCGCAATGGAAAGCAGCAACCGACGCTTACTTTACCTGGTTTAATCCTCACGACACCAGCTTGTTGAATACAGATTTGTATGCCAGTCGTCTGGAAGAATTTCTTTCCATTTACGCCGGAAAAGATCCAACAAATCCTTCGGCTGTAAACGAAGGTATCGACATTTGGCTAGGCATGCTACGCGACTCCGACAGCCTGACACAGGTATCGGCAAAGGTGATGCAATCCTGGCTAAGACGACAAAGCCTTGATGAATCAGTTCGTTATATCGATCAGGAATATCTTGCCAATTTGTGTCAGGCTGAGGATGACAGTCTGCTGCAACAGCGACTTGAGGTATATGAACGAATTGGCATTGGTAAAAAACTACCCGACTTCCAATGGACGGATGAGTCAGGAAAAACACAATCGCTGTATGCACAGAATGGAAAAGAAATATTGGTTGTGTTTTGGGCTACATGGTGCAGCCACTGTGCCGAAGCGTTGCCTCACCTGTATGCCCTTACTGAACAAAAACCTGACCTGACGGTGGTTGCCATTGCTCTCGATTCGGATGAACAGGCATGGAACGACCACAAAAAGCTTTTTCCCACATGGCATCACGTCAGGGCTCCCGGCCAATGGGACGACCCTCTGGCCAGGATGTACGGCATTTTTGCCACCCCACAATTTTTCTTAACCGATAAAAACAAAGTACTTAAGAAAAAAGCCAGTGAAATAAAAGATTTGTGGCCATAATCCTGTGAGTTTATCTATGAACCCCAGATGCATAACAAATTCAATTTGAATATGTGGGGATGATATCGACATGTGAAGGACTGCTCCCTAATTGTGATTTCGGCTTTTTATTCCGGGAAGGAGGGCATTGCGATCACCCGGATAGTCAGGAAATTTTTGCTTGTACCACCGGTGATGGTCTATGGCCCTGGGAATAAGGTTGGCCATGGTCCAGAGGGCAAAGGCAGCTGCAGGCAAACACCAGCTTAAAATGGCCCAACCGATCCATTCAATTATTTCTCCAAGCAAATTGGGAGAAGATACATACCTGAACATTCCTTTTTGGGGAATGAAATAGTCCGTACTTTTCCCTTTACGTAAACTTATCAGGTGGTAATCAGAGCTGATGTTCAAGTACATGCCCACAGTAAAAACAGCTAGCCCCAGCAAAAATCTTGGGTCGTAAAACCAATCATTGGCATATCCCGGACTCAACCAGCCAAACCAATAACCATTGAAAAAACCATTGATAAGATTAAAAAAAACAGCCAGTAACACAATTACCAACGGCATTCGTTTTCCGGCAGATTTCATAGTCAGGGGAAAAATAAACACCCGATGGATATAATGCAACATAAACAAGCCGTAAATCACTAACAATGGCCAGGTTTTCTCTACGCTTCCGCTAAAAAACAACCATGAAAACACAACAATTACAGGTAATTCCATAAGAAACCACCCCAATTTAGAAGGAATCGTGGGTCCCCAACTGGAGGTGGTATGACGACCGTATGGAACCGTAACACGCAGCACCACCGGAAAGGTTATCAAAGCTAGCAACATCCACGCAATCAACAAATAATAATAAAGCTCTAGTGATATCATCAGCTCAGGTATTTGTTTCGTTTGAACCAATCAATGCTTTCATTCAGGGTTTCAGAAAATGGTCGCGGGACGAATCCAAAGGTTTGCTCTGCTTTGGCTGAAGAAAGATGTTGGGCTCCCGATTGTAAAATTCTCAACGAATCAAAGGTGTAGAGTGGTTGACTTTTGGTAAGTTTCGACCAAAGGCCGATAAACGGAACGCCCAGATAGGCCAACCAATAGGGAGCCATGCCACGATATACACGTTTCGAAGTCATGGGTTGTATCATCGCAGTCATTTCTTTCAAATCCACCCACTCCCCTGCAAGTATGTATTTCTGGCCACTTTCTCCCTGATGTATGGCTTTGATGGCTGTTTGACAGATATCGCGCACATCCACCCAACGATATCCACCGGGTACAATAAGCGGTAACTGCCCTGAATACATCTGGATGATCATTTGGCCAATCAAGGAAGGCTTGAAATCGTATGGACCCATAATGGCCGCGGGAGCCAAGATAATCACCTCAAAATCTGATGTCGCAGCTTGCAATGCCAACTGTTCGCCCTTGGCCTTTGTTCTTTTGTAAGCAATGGGAGAGTCTAGGTCCAAAGGAGTAAGTTCGTCAACTTTAGTGCTTAAACCATTCATAACGAAGGCATCCACCGAGCTGAAATGCACCAGACGACGAACCCCTTGCTTCTTACATGCTTGAACTAAATTCTTGACACCTGTAACATTTGTTCCGAATACTTCCTTTTCGGGAAGGTTGCCAATGCTAATCACGGCAGCTGTGTGAATAACCACCTCAACCTGATGGCATAACCGTTCGAGGGAGCGCTCATCGGATAAATCGCCCACCACCATTTCAACCGGAACTCCCTGAAGTGCTTCGGAAGTTGGTTGCCGCAACAAAGCCCTGACGTGATACCCCTCAGCAACCAACATTCTGACCAGATTGGCTCCAACATGTCCGGTAGCTCCGGTGATGGCGATGGTTTTCTTCATATTCTTATGCAGGTATGCATTATTTACAATAAAAACCTGTCATCAGTTGGCGGGCCAGAGAATCCTGATCAAATTGACTGCTGTTTAAACCTAAATTTTGGGTCCAGGCACCATAGCCGGGGTTGGGTAATACAATAAAACGGTTGCCAAATTCCTTTGATTGTTCAATGGCAATCCTGTTGCGTTGGCCATTGTCGGTTATTTCGTAATCCGCCGAAAAGTCGGAAAGGTTATCACCAAACAGAAGCACAATATCGTAACCTTCGGCCAGTACTTTTTGTCGGCGGGTTTCCTTTTCGTTGTCTTTTTCGCGAAGAAATACGTGCGATGCCTCTGCTTGAGGCAATCCAGCCTTTCTCAGGTTGTTAATGGTTTGGTCGAGCACCTTGGTTTTTCGATTGGAGATATAAAAAATAGATACACCCAGTTCATTTGCCTGGGTGAGAAATTCCTTTACTCCCGGAACCGGCTCCGCTATTTCGAGGGCACACCAATCGTTCCAACATGTTGGATAGCCTATGGTGTCAAGCACTTGTTTGGCCTGATATGGAATGTTGTTTAATACAGTTTCGTCGATATCCAATACAATGGCGAGTTTTTTATTTTCTGAATTGTTTTTAACCGCTTCCTTTAACCTCACTGAAGCCAGGTTATATGCCTGAAAACACAGCGCCTTGTACTCGGGTGCATGTTCCACAAAAATGGTGGCCATGGTCAATCGTTCGTAGGGATTCTTTTTTGCAGTGTTTGGCGACTGACAACCCCAAAAGAGGGCAATCGCTAAAAAAATGAATGTGATATTTTTCATTGTTTTGGTTTTATTGAAAGGTAATCTTTGATATGAACATCGGTTTGAGGAAAGGGAATCTGAATGTTATTTTGTGTAAATTGTTGGTTTATTTCAAAACGCATATCGCTTTTAATGCTTTCAATGGCAAAGGCTTTGGTTACCCAAAAATAAATTTGAAAATCGAGGGAAGAATTACCAAAATCAACAAATCTGACAAATGGTGCAGGCTGTTTACTCACATCAGGATGATGATGGGCACTTTTCAACAACAGTTCTTTAACCAACTTAACATCAGAACCATAAGCCACCCCTACCTGAACAAAAAATCGGGTTGATTTTTCGATGTGGCTCCAGTTGATAATGATGTCGTTCACCAGCTTGGAATTGGGTATAATGGTAATAATGTCGTCGCGGGTTTTCATTTTGGAAGTCCGGATACCGATGCTTACCACTCTTCCAACATTTCCGTCATCCAGTTCGATGATGTCGTCCACCTTGATACTTTGTTCGATAAGTAAGACGATTCCTGAGGAAATATCATTAAACAGTTGCTGCAATCCGAGACCAACGCCCACGAGCAGAGCAGCAACAGATGCCAACAAAATGGACACTTTGAAACCCAACGTATCGAGGGAAATGATGATAACGACCACCCAAATAACGTATCTAAGAATTAAATATATACTATTGCTGGATCCGGCATCTAGCTTTTCGCGTTTAACAAAGCTATTAAACACCTTTTTGATAACCTTTAATACCAACACTGTCATCAGCAGAATAAACACCAAAATTAATAACGAATATACCGTAAGGGTATAGTTGTCAGTAATGATGAGCTTATAATTTAATATTTCGTTCGGGCTCATGATATATTATTTTCAGCATTTTTGGAAAACAAGTCAAAGATAAGTATTCTGGGGTTGTAAGCAAGTGTGAATAATTTTGGGATGTTGATTGGGATATTGAGTTAGACGCTGATTTATGCCCATCCCCCGCTTCAAGCGTCCACGCTTTAAGATAGCACTTTCCATCAACACATTGAACCACAGCCCTCGACTATAGTCGAAGGGCAATGGATAGGGGATTGTGCTTTTTGCCCTTGACTAAAGTCGAAGGGCAATAGATGCGGAATTTGCGGTAGTATAACGACCTTAGTTTTTATCGATCCTTTTATCCGTTGCTTTTCACCACAAAAAAAAGCTGCAGCGCAGCGACAATCTTTATAAAACAAAAATCCAGAACAAAGAAAGCTACAGCGTAGCGCAACTCCACCCCATCAAAAACCCTGACAGGTTTTGAAACCTCTCAGGGCTGGTTTGACAACGCGTTTTTTTTATGAAAAAAAACACGGGCTACCCAGATAAATTCTGAATAATACCGATTATGAATTGAAATGAGCTTTAAGTTCGCTTCTCTCCTGAAACCTCTTCAATTCTATATCGGCATTAAACATAAACAGCGTAGCGCTAACTTCAATTTATAGTTGGTATAACCCGTGTTCATTTATATTCAACCCCGCTCAGGGTTTTAATCGATTACATTTCCTTAACCGCAGCAATAATCTGTGGGATGACCACATTAACATCGCCTACTATTCCGTAGTCGGCGGCTTCAAAAATGGGGGCTTCGGGATCTTTGTTTACGGCCACAATTACCTTGGAGGAACTTACACCTCCCAAATGTTGAATGGCTCCCGAAATTCCAAAGGCAAGATAGAGGTTGGGGGCAATAATTTTACCCGTTTGTCCCACATGCTCGCTATGCGAACGCCATCCTTCATCGCTAACCGGACGAGAACAGGCCATACCGGCACCCAACAAATCGGCCAACTCTTCCAGACCACCCCAGTTGTCGGCACTCTTCATTCCACGGCCACCTGAAACAACAATTTCGGCATCGGTGAGCAATACTTTGCCTGTTACCTTTTTGGTTTCCTTTACTTTGATGGTGAAATCGCTGTCGGCTACCTGTGGATCGAAAGCCTCAATGGTTTCAGCGGTGTTGGCTTCTACCAGTTCAAAGGAGTTTTGTGCCAGCGTCATAACTTTGATGTCGGCGTTAATCTTAACTTCGGCAAAAGCTTTACCTGTGAATACTTTTTTACGTACCACGAAGGGATCGAACGACACGGGCAAGGCTACAACTCCGGTTTCCAGTCCGGCATTCAGACGTACGGCCACGCGTGGAGCCAACGCTTTGCCCAGGTTGTTGTGCGCCAGCACAATAATTTTGGTGTTTTCGGCTTTGGCAGCAGCTACCACAGCTTTCGACAAGGCTTTATTATCCAACGAGCTAAACCGCTCATAATGAACGGAGAGCACCTTGTTGGCACCATACACGCTTAATTTTTTCAATTCCTCGTCGCTTACTTGTCCAATGGAGAGCGCGGTAACAGAGGAACCCATTTGTTTGGCAACGGACGCAGCATACGAAACCAGCTCAAAGCTGAATTTCTTGAATTTGCCGTCCCAGTTTTCGGTATATACTAATATTGACATGGTTTTTTAATTTGAAGATTTGACAATTTGATGATTTGAAGATTTGATGATTTGACAATTTGAAGACTGTAGTAAAAAGCTAACTAGGATTTTTAGAGGTTGATATTATTTTTGAAAGTACCTTTTCGATGGTTGTCAATTGGTTAAAAATCTGTTCATCAAATGGATACACCTGTGACACCTTTGCAATATCTAGCCAATACTTAGTTTCATCAGCTTCCTTTGCAGCAATTTTCAGCTTGTGAATAAAATCAGCCTTGCTTTCTGCATTTTGAGCTTCACGAACGTTTGCCCCGAAGGATGTACCAGATTTCAACACTTGATTAGCAACCACATTTTTGCCATTTTTTAATAACTTTTCAGAAAAAGAAACAATACCTACTGCAAAATCAAAAGTAAGATCTACAATTATATTTGGTTTATCGTTTCTCATTTCCTCGAATCTTCAAATTTTCAAATTACTATAAAACTTTCGCTTCTTCGTGCAACAGCCTAACCAGTTCAGCGGCATTGTCTTCGGCAACCATTTTGCACGCAGCTTTTTTTGGTGGGAGCTCAAATTTTACAAAGGCGGTACGTTCTTCGGCAGTTACCGGAGGTGCCACCGTAAGCGGTTTTTTACGGGCCATCATAATTCCGCGCATGGCAGGAATACGGGGTTCTTTGGCGATACCTTTCTGAACAACCGCCACAATGGGTGTAGCTACCTCCAATACCTGCGAACCACCATCAATTTCACGGTTGAAAAGCAATTGTCCGCCCTCGATGTTGATACCCGAAACAGCAGAAACCGAAGCAATGTCGAGCAACTCGGCCAACATGCCACCCACGGCAGAACCGTTGTAGTCAGAGGCTTCGATTCCGGCCATGATGAGGTCGTAATCTTTGGCTACCGAAGCCAGCTGTGTGGCTACTTCAAAGGCATCTTTAGCGGCCACATCAACTCGGATGGCATCGTCGGCACCCACGGCCAGCGCTTTGCGAAGGGTAGGTTCCGTGGCTGCTGTTCCCACGTTGACCACGGTAATGTGCGTAACGCTACCTGCTTCCTTTAGTTCAACGGCGCGGGTGAGGGCCAACTCATCCCATGGGTTGATAATCCATTGAACACCGGCATCATCAAATGCGGTGTTGTCGGCTTTGAACCTGATTTTTGTGGTAGTATCAGGTACATTGCTTATTAAAACCAAAACTTTCATATGTTAACTATTTTAATTTAATGTTGTCGTTTATTGCTACTTATAACGGTGGAAACAACAAATTTCGTAAAAATTATTCAATACAATACTATGCATGCACAGTATATTTTTCAATTTCCGGTCAATTTAGAAAGACTTACAAATAACTGACTTCCTGAAAAGTACAGGTTTTAGCAACACCAGGTTACTTTCGCAGTTGACTGCTACCAAAGATTCCTCCAAAGAAAAAACTTCGCCGCTTGGGCTGAACAAAATATCCTTCATTCACCTTTTGGACCTCCTCAATGGAATAAAACGCATTGGGATTGAATTTATTGATAATTTTCAAAACGCGATCCAGGTCCTTTCGCTTCACGATGGTAAACAACATGTTGATGGGTCCACTTTTGCCTTCGGCATCAACACTTGTAACGCCAAAATTTCCTTCACGCAGGTGGTTCACCAGCTTTTGTGTGTCGAATTTGGGGATGATGCGAACCAGAACAGTCCCTATCGACATGCGTTCTACCAGGATGATTCCGATATAATTTCCCATGGCAAAACCGGCACCGTAGCCGATATAGCTCATAAAATTATCCAACTGTTGCATGATTTGTCCGATGGCCAACAACCAGATGGTAACTTCCACAAATCCCAACAATGGGGCAAGGTACTTATATCCGCGTGACACAAATATCAATCGTACCGTACCTACCGTTACATCCATGATGCGGGCAATGGCAATGAGCAGGGGGAGTACTACCCAATTGTAAACATCGGCACTAATCCATTCAGGAGCAATCATTTAAATATTTTTTGATCGAAATTAGACGACAAAAATAATGCTAATTGCCCAAACTGCCCGACTAATTCAGGGGCAAAATGAAATCTCGGTGAAATAAGTAAAGGTGAGCTGGATGAAACAGGTTGGCTGCAGCCTATTTCAGTAAAGCCCTTGAAATGACAATCTTTTGAACCTCAGAGGTTCCTTCGTAAATTTGGGTCAGCTTGGCTTCACGCATCAGTCGTTCCACGTGATACTCTTTAACATACCCATAACCTCCGTGGATTTGAACGGCTTCGGTGGTTACTTCCATGGCAATGTCGGCGGCATAAAGCTTGGCCATGGAGCCTTCCACCGTAAATGGTTTTCCGTTGTCCTTCAGCCAGGCAGCTTTTAAGCACAGGTTGCGGGCGTTTTCTATTTTCACGGCCATATCAGCCAACTTAAAGGCGATGGCCTGATGGTTGCCTATTTCCGTACCAAAGGCCTTGCGCTCTTTGGCATAGGCAACGGCTCTTTCATAAGCACCGGAGGCGATTCCCAAGGCTTGAGCAGCAATGCCCAAACGTCCGGCTTCGAGGACCTTCATGGCAAATTTGAACCCAAAACCATTTTCGCCGATGCGATTTTCCTTGGGCACTTTCACATCGTTGAACATCACCGAATGGGTGTCGGAACTGCGCATGCCCATTTTATCTTCGTGAGGTCCGAGGGTAATGCCGGGCGTATTTTTTTCCACGATAAAGGCATTGATTCCCTTGTAGCCCTTTTCGGGATGGGTTTGTGCCATCACCAGATAGGTAGAAGCAGAATTGGCATTGGAAATCCAGTTTTTGGTTCCATTTAGCAGGTAATAATCGCCCATGTCTTTGGCCGAAGTATGCTGATGGGTGGCATCAGAGCCGGCTTCTGGTTCCGACAGCAAATAGGCACCGATAATTTCACCGCGAGCCAGTGGCTTCAGGTATTTTTGCTTCTGTTCTTCGGTACCAAATTTTTGAAGTCCGTAGCACACCAGGGAGTTGTTGATGGACATGATTACGGCAACGGAGGCATCGATTTTGGAAATTTCTTCCATGGCGAGAATATACGAAACCGTATCCATGCCACCGCCATCGTATTTGGGATCAATCATCATCCCCAAGAAGCCAAGTTCCCCAAGTTTGCGAACATGTTCAGCCGGGAAAATGGCCTTTTCGTCACGTTCGAGTACGTCATGCAGGAGTTCACGTTGTGCAAAATCGCGGGCTGCCTGTTGAATCATCAATTGCTCTTCTGTAAATTCAAAGTTCATTTTTTTCTGTATTTATTTCAACTTTTTCGTTAAAAATTCATCTTTAATGGCATGCTTTCTGCCGTTGTACGAAATTCGGCCATCATATTTTCAATAATTTCAGTGGCGGTCATTTCGAAGTTAATCAGGCTGCTCACCTGACCAATTTCAAGCTCGCCATTTTCAATATCTCCTTCGAACATGCCTGATTTGGCCTTACCTCGTCCCAATATTTCCGATAATTGTTCACGCGTAGCACCGGCGTTTTCTGCCTCCATTACCTGATTGAAAAACCCATTTTTCAACAACCTGACCGGAACCAGTTTTTTCAACATCAAACGTGTGGCACCTTCCTGAGCTTGAATAACAGCCTGCTTGAATTGGCTGTGTGCCGACGATTCGGCGCAAGCTGCAAAAGCACTGCCTACCTGCACCCCATCAGCACCAAGCGCCATGGTCGCATACATGGCCGCTCCCGACGAAATTCCTCCTGCAGCCATGATGGGAATATTGAGGATGGGCCGCAATTGCGGAATCAACACCATGGTGGTAGTTTCCTCGGCTCCATTGTGTCCGCCGGCTTCAAAACCCTCTGCTACAATGGCATCCACGCCCGCTGCCTGTGCCTTCAAAGCAAATTTACTGTTGGCCACCACATGTACCACGGTAATTCCATGTTCTTTAAGCAAGGAGGTATATTTTGCAGGATTTCCGGCAGAAGTGAAGACAATTTTCACTCCTTGTCGGAAAATGATTTCCATATGTTCGTCCGTTTGGGGATAGAGCAGGGGGATATTTACGCCAAATGGTTTGTCGGTGGCATTTTTACATTTAATAATGTGTTCCTCCAGCACATCAGGGTACATGGAGCCAGCGCCAATGAGACCCAGACCTCCTGCATTGCTCACTGTCGAGGCCAGTTGCCAGCCGCTGCACCAGATCATTCCTCCCTGAATAATAGGATATTGAACGCCGAACAGCGAGGTGATACGATTCATTGTATTTGGTTATGAAATGGATTTAATAATGGCTTCCACCACGTGATTTGCGCAGGATTCAATGTCCAGCAAATTGGCATCCAGCATATAACATGGCGTTGTGAACACTTTATATTTTTCATCTGCCACCACCTCGCCGTGGGTAGTAATTTTATGCCGACCTCCCATGGCTTCTATGGCCGAAATAGTTCCCGCGTCATCGCCAATGGTTACTTCAACACCTTCCAGTACTTTGGCCACAAAGGCGGGAGCAATACACAGGGCGCCAATGGGTTTTTTGGCAGCCACCATATCGAGAATGGCCCGTTCAACTTCGGGAGTAACTTTGGCATCAGGTCCGTCGAAAGCTACGGTGGATAAATTTTTGGCGGCACCAAAACCTCCCGGAAAAATTAAGGCATCAAAATCATCGGCCGAAAATTCCGTCAGTCGTTTGATATCTCCACGGGCTATACGGGCTGCTTCCACAAATACATTGCGTTTTTCGTACATTTCGTCTCCATTGGTGTGGTTAATCACGTGATGTTGCAAAATATCCGGTGCAAAACATTGATAAGTACCTCCTTGTTTCATGATGGCCAGCATGGTGAGCACCGCTTCATGTATTTCGGCGCCATCGTAAACGCCGCATCCGGCCAAAACCACGGCAAACTTTTTACTTTTCATACCATATTATTTAATAGGTTTATCTTGTATATCAATACATTAATTTATATTGAATCGTGTTTTAAAAGCAAAATCCATCTGAATTCTACCTTTGCCATCCAAGAAAAAATCCTTTCCTGTTATCACCTGCTAAAATAGGTAAAAAAAACTGATTACCTGCAAGGAATGTGGAAATATGCAACAATCTTTATATGTAATTTAAGCGTTAAAACACGTGTGATATTCGCTAAAATGTGTAATTTTACTACGGTTATGATACAATTCATTTTAAATAGTCAGCTCATTACGACTGACCTGCCCGGAGGCACCATCTTACTCGATTTTATCCGGAAGGAGGAACACCTTCCTGGAACTAAAATTGGTTGCAGGGAAGGAGATTGCGGGGCATGTACGGTACTCGAAGGGAGTTTGTCGGCGAACAAACAGGTTCATTATCAAACCATTACTTCGTGCCTTACACCCATCGCCAATGTCCATGGCAAACATGTTGTTACGGTTGAAGGACTGACCACGGACAAGGAACTCAATCAGGTACAACGGGCCATGAAAACCCACAACGCTACCCAATGTGGGTTTTGCACGCCGGGGTTTGTGGTGGCCTTTGCGGGATACACCCTCAACAAAGACACGTCCATCAAAGGATTGCGCGACTCCATCAGTGGTAATATTTGTCGTTGTACAGGATACAAATCCATTGAAAAAGCCGCAAATCAAATTTTTGAGGAAATAAAAAATGGTCCTAAAAGCCGGAGCCTTCCCTGGTTGATAAAACATCATTTTGTGCCCCAATATTTTCAGGATATTCCCTCTCGCCTGGAGGAAATCGCACCTCAACCCACACGCAATCCGGATATTATCGTTGGAGGAGGAACCGATTTGTACGTACAAAAGGCAGAATTGTTGTACCAACGCGACCTGATGCCGGTCAGGGATATTCCCGGTTTACATGATGTTGTGCAAACCAAATCAAAGCTTACCTTGGGTGCCGGACTAACCCCAACCCACCTGCTGGAAAACAAATTGGTGTTGGAGGCTTTTCCCAAATTTCAAGAGTTTTTCCAACTCGTTTCCTCTCAGGTAATCCGCAACATGGGAACCATTGGCGGCAATATGGTGAACGCCTCTCCCATTGGCGATTTGTCGGTGTTGTTTTTGGCACTCAATGCTGACATTGAACTACTTCATCTGAAAAACAATCAGTTGCGAACCATTCCGTTAAAATATTTCTTTCTTGATTATAAGAAAACAGCTCTACAAACCGATGAAATCATCCGGTCGGTAACCGTTGATACCTCTCCCGCAAGGTTGATCAATTTTGAGAAAGTGAGCAAACGCACCCACCTGGATATCGCCAGCGTGAACAGTGCCATGAGTATTAAAATGAACGGAAATGAAATGGCAGAAGTGCATCTTTCGGCAGGAGGTGTGGCACCCGTACCTCTTTATTTAAAAAACACCTGTGCCTTTTTAACCGGAAAAACCCTCAACGAGGAAAATCTCCGCAAAGCACATTGCGTGTTGAAAGAGGAAATAGCACCCATCAGTGATGTCAGGGGGTCTTCAGCATATAAACGACTACTGTTGAGGCAATTGTTCTATGCCCATTTTATCCGGTTGTTTCCCAACAAGATTAAGCCTTTGACTTTATTAAATATGTCGTAATCATGAAG
Organism: Bacteroidales bacterium; assembly: GCA_963676875.1. Lineage (GTDB taxonomy): Bacteria > Bacteroidota > Bacteroidia > Bacteroidales > F082 > UBA6244. The sequence continues at coordinate 2,533,681 of OY781436.1, read as the reverse complement.
AACATCGATTCCAACTCACACCTCAGCGGGAAATCTATCTTCATCGACGATATGCCCGAAATTCAGGGAACATTGTATGCCAAGGTAATTACCTCTCCCATTGCACATGGCCGACTTATTTCGATGGATGCGGATGAAGCAGGTCGGTTGCCCGGAATTATCAGCATTTTTACTTACCAAGATATTCCGGGGGAAAATCAAATTGGGGGCATTGTTCCCGATGAGCCGCTTTTCGCTGAAAGCGAACTGCACTTCATCGGACAACCCATTGGATTGATCGTCGGAGGAACGGAAGCCATTTGTCAGGAGGCACGACAGCTTATCACCTTTGATCTGGAACACGAAACGCCCCTTACTTTGGCCACGCAAGCCTTTGAAAAAAAACAGTTTATATCGCCTCCACGGACTTTCAACATGGGGAATCCCGCGAAAGCATGGCCCGACTGTGCGCACATTTTTGAGGGAACCACCGAATCAGGAGGTCAGGAACATTTGTATCTGGAAACGCAGGGAGCCTATGCCATTCCTGTGGAAAAAGGGAATTTAAAGATTTATTCATCAACGCAGGGGCCTACCGCCATTCAAAAACAGATAGCCCGGGTGTTGGGAATTTCCATGCATCAAATTGAAGTGGATGTGAACCGACTGGGCGGAGGATTCGGTGGAAAAGAAGACCAGGCCACCCCGTGGGCTGTGATGGTGGCCTTGGCAGCCCATCACCTGAACAAACCTGTGAAAATGATTCTCAGCCGCCATGAAGATATGTTCATGACCGGAAAACGACATCCCTACACCTCGCATTACAAAATCGGCCTTTCCGGCGACCTGCGCATCCTTGCCTTCGAGGCCGACTACCTGCAAAATGCAGGAGCTTCGGCAGATTTGTCACCGGCCATCACCGAACGCACCTTGTTTCATTGCACCAACAGCTATTTTGTACCCAACGTCAGGGCTACGGTTTACAGTTGCCGTACCAACCTGCCTCCCAACACCGCTTTCCGCGGATTTGGTGCCCCGCAAGGGATGTTTGTCATGGAGAGTGCCCTGCACCACGCGGCAACGGAATTGGGGATATCGGTATTGGAACTCCAACAAAAAAACCTGTTGAAAGAAGGAGATGAATTTCCATATGGACAGTTGGCCACCAATGCCCTGATGGAAAAATCGTGGCAACTCGCCGACCAGCGTTGGAACCTGAAAAAAATGCAGCAAGAGATAACCGATTTCAACACTAAGCATCCCTTGACGAAAAAGGGATTTTCTGCTTTTCCGGTTACTTTCGGGGTTTCGTTTACCAACACCATGATGAACCATGCACGGGCGTTGGTACACATTTATCAGGATGGCAGCGTGGGCATCAGCACCGGAGCCGTGGAAATGGGTCAGAGCGTCAACACCAAGATGATGCAGGTGGCTGCCCGGGTTTTTTCCATCGACATCAATAAAATCAAAATAGAAACCACCAATACCACGCGGGTGGCCAACACCTCGCCAACTGCAGCCAGTTCCACCGCCGACCTGAATGGAAAAGCAGTTCAGCTGGCATGCAATGCGTTGTTAATCAGATTAAAAACCACTGCATCCCAATGGCTTGATGTGGCAGAAGACGCCATTACTTTGGTCAACGAAAAAGTACTCCTTAGGGGTAAACCCACCGATATTTCCTGGACACAACTGATCGACAGGGCCTTTACCCAACGGGTGCAACTTAGCGAAACCAGTCATTATGCCACCCCCGAAATTCATTTCGACAAAAGCATCGAAAAAGGACACCCTTTTGCTTATCACGTGTATGGACTGGCCCTTACAACCGTAAGTGTTGATTGTTTGCGAGGAACTTATGTGGTGGAAGATGTGAAAATAGTTCATGATTTCGGACAAAGCATGAATCAGGAAATAGATTTGGGTCAGGTGGAAGGCGCTTTGATGCAGGGTATTGGCTGGGTAACCATGGAAGAAATCTCCTATGATAAAAATGGTCGTTTGCTTTCCAATGCCTTGAGTACCTACAAAGTGCCCGATTTGTTTTCGGCACCCGAATCCGTCGAAATCGAGCCGTTGGTGTATGATGCCGACAACCTGGCCATCCTGAAATCGAAAGCTGTGGGCGAACCACCTTTCAACTACGGCATGGGCACCTACTTTGCCATTCAACAGGCCATCAAATCGTTCAACCCTGAATACACCATGCCCTTCGATGCGCCCATGACACCCGAAAAAGTGTTGATGGGCTTGTACGAAAAAGAAAACAATAAGTAATTTCATTGATATGTCACAAGATATTTTTCAACAAATTCAGCAATTGGCTGAACAATATGCCGGCTATACAGCAAACAACCTGAGCAGGTTGGTTCAAATAAAATCGTTGAGCGCACAGGAAAAAGAGGTGCAACTGGAGCTGAAACGCCAAATGGAGGAAGCCGGATTCGATGAGGTAAACATCGATGGACTGGGCAATGTGATTGGCCGCATTGGCAACGGAAAAAAGATATTGGCCCTTGATGGCCACATGGACACCGTTGACATGGGGAACATGAACAATTGGGATTTCGATCCCCTTGGCGGTGAAATAAAAGATGGGTATGTGCATGGCCGCGGCACGGTAGATCAGGAAGGCGGTCCGGCAGCTTTTGTTACCTCCGGCAAAATCCTGAAAGAGCTTGGTCTGGCAAAAAACCTTACCATCTATTTTGTGGGATCGGTCATGGAAGAAGATTGCGATGGTTTGTGCTGGAAATACATTATCGAAGAAGATGGTATCCGACCCCACATGGTGATCAGCACCGAACCCACCAACCTCAACATCTACCGCGGACATCGCGGACGCATGGAAATGCATGTGAGTTTTTACGGGATAAGTAGCCATGGATCAGCTCCCGAACGCGGAAAAAACGCCATTTATATGGCCAGCAAAGTCGCTTTGGAGATAGAAAAACTGAACCAAAGGCTGACCGACGATCCTTTCCTTGGAAAAGGCAGTGTAACCATTTCCGAGTTTGTTTCGGGCAGTCCTTCGCTTTGTGCTGTGGCCGATTTTGCCCGTCTTCACCTCGATCGCAGGCTTACCTGGGGCGAAACCAAAGAGTCGGCCGTCAAGGAAATTGAAGCCCTTATCGAAGGGATGAATGCTCAGGTTGAGGTGCTCGACTACCTTGAAACCGCGTACACCGGACTTCCATACGGCATGGAAAAATACTATCCTACCTGGAAAATTCCTGAAGATCATCCCATTGTCGTAACAGGAGTACATGCATACGAAAAACTGTATCACAAGAAACCTTTGGTGGACAAATGGACTTTTTCGACCAATGGCGTCACCATCAACGGGGTTTATGGCATCCCCACCATTGGGTTTGGACCCGGCAACGAAGTACTGGCTCACGCGCCCAACGAAAAGGTGGCCATCAGCGATTTGGTCACGGCAACCGCTTTCTATGCTGCCTTTGCACACGAATTTTCTAACAACGAATAACCTCAAATCATGGAGATAAAAAATATTATTGATCAGCTCAACACCTTCAACACCAAACTTTTTGCTAAAGATTTCCTTCTCACCTGGGAAAAATCCGATGACGAATTAAAGGCCATTTTGCACATTGCACTCACCTTAAAAAAGATGCGTGAAGCCAACATTTCACCACGCGTTTACGACTCGGGGTTGGCCGTGAGCATTTTTCGCGACAACAGCACACGCACCCGTTTTTCGTACGCTTCGGCAGCCAATTTGCTCGGGTTGGCGGTTCAGGACATGGACGAAACCAAATCGCAGATAGCCCATGGCGAAACTGTTCGCGAAACCGCCAACATGATTTCGTTTTTGTCTGATTTTATTGGCATTCGCGACGACATGTTTCTGGGTGAGGGCCATAAATACATGCAAGAAGTAGGTGAAGCCCTTGATGACGGTTTTGCCCGGGGTGTTTTGCCCACCCGTCCCGGAATCATCAACCTGCAATGCGATCAAGACCATCCCACACAGTCCATGGCCGACCTGCTCCACTTGCAACAACATTTTGGTTCGTTGGAAAACCTGCGGGGCAAAAAGCTGGTGATGAGCTGGGCCTATTCACCCAGTTATGGAAAACCGCTGTCGGTACCTCAGGGTATTATTGCCCTGATGACCCGCTTTGGCATGAACGTGGAACTGGCGCACCCCGAGGGCTATGAGCTCATTCCGGAAATCGTGGACATTGCCCGTCAAAATGCCCAAAAGAGCGGGGGCAGTTTTTCTGTCAACAACAACATGAAGGATGCCATGCAAGATGCCGACATCGTTTATCCCAAAAGCTGGGCACCCTTTCACATCATGCAACAGCGCACTGAATTGTTGAAAAATGCCGACAAACAAGGGCTGGCCGATTTGGAGAAAACCTGTCTGGCCAACAACGCAAACCATGTGGATTGGGAGTACAATGAAGACAAGATGAAAGTAACCAAAAATCAGGACGCCTTGTACATGCACTGCCTGCCCGCCGACATCACCGATGTTTCGTGCAAAGCCGGCGAAGTATCGGCAGAAGTTTTTGAGCGTTACCGCATCCCCACTTACGTAGAAGCCGGATTTAAGCCCTACATTATTGCCGCCATGATGTTTGCCAACAAATTTGAACATCCCGGGCAGACCCTGGATCAGCTATTGACGAGGAGTAAGCAAAGGTCGGTTCTGCCCCGAACTATCTGACAAACCTTAAGTAGTCTCAGCAAGAAAACGCCAAATACTTTGTTATGCTCGATTTGACGTTTTTTTTTGCAAGAGACATATATTATATGAGTTTTCTTTGCAGGCACTATGTAATACCGATTATGAATTGAAATGAGCTTTAAGTTCGCTTCGCTCCTGAAACCTCTTCAATTCTATATCGGCATTATACATAAACAGCGTAGTGCTAACTTCAATTTATAGTTGGTATAAATGCATCTTTTGCATTTGTTTTTGCCTGTGGGCTCGCATCCAAAGATTCCGGGTTCAATTCACCTTATAATTTCAAATATTGACAACTTTTCTGTTGAGCATAGCATCCAAATGACAAAAAGCCACCTGCACAGGACACCCAGAAATCATAGATTTTGAGGTAAAATGACCTTTTTTTATTCAAACTAATGGTTTTTTTGCAATATTATTGCTACAATCTTATAAATTGCTTCGGTTATTAACCTATTCTATATACTTGCTTATCAGATTAATACGTTCATACGTAACGCAAATACGACCCATCTGAAAAATCGGCAACGCTATTGAAACGCCCAAAATGGTGTCTATCCCCTTAAAGTTCGCATATTAGCATCACGAATGAATAACTACGGAGGGAAAATTTAACCTGCAAAGTTGGTAAAGCGAATAAGTTTGAATGGATAATTTGTGTGTTTGATAAGACCTTCGGGTCTGCCCCTGGCTTTTCCATATTAACCTATCCTCCCGTGGTTTTTCATTTTTGCTCTCGGATATGTCCGTTTGCCAGTTGAGCACCGATCCCCTATCCTCAGTATTTCAAACCATCAGATTTCTTTTTTCTTCACATCAAAGGACACAAGCGTTTCAACTCGAAAACATTTCGATAATGGTTAACAACATCTCTGCAAAATATGCCTTTGAACAAAATTATGGAGACCCCATTGATCGTTTAAACTTTTGTCCATCAGCGTCCTCAGCACCTCCTAGGTGAACAAAATGCACCGCAATCCCGATAGCTATAGGCAACAGAGAAGGCAGAGAAAAGCACGAAGAAATTCGATTGGCAATGGCTCACTTCGTCACTACTATCTGCACAGGATTTTCAGGATTTGGGTATAAACAGGCTGATAGGGGAAGGCTTTTGGCTAGTGGATTTTGATTTTGGCTGTTGGATCGCTCCGTCAACCACTCACACCTTCAACGCTTCACCCTTTCACACCTTCTCCGTGTCCTCCAGGTCCCAGTAGTGAAAAAGGGCTGTTGACTTTGACTTTTACCATTAAACTTTTAACTTTTGCCTTGTCCCCGAACGCTTCAAGCGTTCGCGCTTGAATTTTGAACTCCATTTTGATCCATTGATCTTCTGAACCTCTGAACCCTCAAACTACTGCACTCGCACTATTTCTCCCGTACTGACCACATTGCTTGGATTGAGTGCCCGATCGTAAATAAATGCTTCAAATTTGATGGTGTCGTAGTCGGAAAGGGGATTGTAGATAAATAAGGTGTCTTCAAAAGTACCTTTGATAGCCTGGTTGCCACTCTCAGGAGTAAGTATTGGAAAACGTGAATTGAATGTAAGGGTGTCGAATCGTGCCGAGTCCGCATTCCACGAAAGCAAGGGGACTTCCACAAAAACGCCCTGTTGTTTTTCAAAGTATTTGATAATCAAATTGTAATAATATGGGCTTTTGGAATCGTATGGCGGCATGGTGTCGCGTGTACTCAGTCCCAAATCTCCATCGCCATCTGTATAGTCGAATACCAGCACACCGCGTTCGGTAATGCCTGTGTTTGGATTCATCAACACCACAAACTTGCCATTGGTAAGTGCCGGAACATTGGGAAACTCTTCAAACTTACGACAGCCCCAAAAAACCATCAGGCTTAGCAGTAGAAGAAATAGTATTTTTGTCAGCAGTTTCATCATCATTTGAAATGAAGCAGTAAAAGTACAATTTTGGCCGCAATTTTACCCGTTTGGCCAAGATTTAAACCGGATAGCATCTACATGTCGCAAATTGAATCCATAACAGATCAAATTTTTCGCCGTCAGGACGAACAAAGTTTTAACGCGTTGTGCCTCGATATATTTCGATTTCAATACAAAAACAATACCGTTTACCGGCTATTTGTGGATTATTTGGGTAAAAATCCCGAAGCCATCACTCATTACACAGAAATTCCGTTTTTGCCCATCAGCTTTTTTAAAACCCATAAGGTAGTTGCGGGAAATTTTGAACCTGAGGCCATTTTTACTTCCAGCGGCACCACCGGAACAAACACCAGTAGCCATCAGGTGAAATCCCTGGATCTATATAAAAGGAGTTTTTTGAATGGATTTGAACAGTTTTTCGGACACATAGAACAATACAACATATTGGCATTGCTTCCTTCCTATCTGGAACGTGAAGGCTCGTCGTTGGTACTCATGGCGCACGAACTCATTCGCGAAAGCAATCAACCCGACAGCGGATTCTTTCTTCACAATTACCAACAACTGTCGGAGTTACTTTTTCGTTTGAAAAAAGAGGATGTGCCCACCATTCTGCTTGGTGTTACCTATGCTCTACTCGATATGGCCGAGCAATATTCAATGGATTTTCCCGGCTTAATGGTGATGGAAACCGGAGGAATGAAAGGAAAACGCAAGGAGATGGTGCGGGAAGAATTGCATCAACAGTTAAAAAATGGTTTCGGCATTCAGCAGGTTTTTTCGGAATACGGCATGACCGAATTGTTGTCGCAAGCCTATTCCAAAGGAGACGGAATTTTCCAAACCCCTTCATGGATGAAAATCCTGATTCGCGATACCAACGACCCATTTTCGTTGTTGGAAAACGGGAAAAGTGGGGGGATCAACGTGATTGATCTGGCAAATATTTACTCCTGTTCCTTCATCGAAACGCAAGATTTGGGTAAAATTCATACGGGCGGAAGCTTTGAAATACTGGGGCGTTTCGACAACAGCGATATCCGCGGATGTAATCTTCTAGTGATATGAGGGCGCTATTTCATCATGTTTTTTATCTTTACTGACCAAAAAACTACCTGCTATATGAATTTTCAGAACACACCACAACTGCAACTGGCCTTCGATTTTGTTGAATATACGGGCAAAAATATTTTCCTTACGGGAAAAGCAGGAACAGGTAAAACAACCTTTCTCCATCACATCCGAACCCAATCGCTCAAACGAATGGTGGTGGTGGCACCAACCGGGGTAGCGGCCATCAATGCCGGAGGAGTCACCATTCACTCCTTTTTTCAATTGCCCTTTGGTCCTTATATTCCGGGATATCAATCGGCACAAGGCGGCGACGACAAGAACCCGGGTGCAGGAGGTTCTGCCCACAAGTTTAGTCGTCAGAAAATCAACATTATCCGCAGTCTCGATTTGCTGGTAATTGACGAAATCAGCATGGTGCGATCGGATATGTTGGACGGTATCGATGCCACCCTTCGAAGATTCAGAAGGTCGAAAGAACCCTTTGGTGGTGTGCAATTGCTCATGATAGGTGATCTAAGACAACTATCTCCGGTGGTAAAAGACGACGAATGGGCCATGTTGCACAAATACTACCAAACACCCTACTTTTTCGACAGCAATGCACTCCTTCAAACCAAATTCGTGGGCATCGAATTAACCCATGTTTTTCGCCAAAGCGACGAGCATTTCATTGGATTACTCAACCAGGTACGTCAAAACCAGCTTTCTCCAACCACCATCGATGAGCTCAATAAACGCTATCTGCCTGATTTTAAAGAAACCGACGGATACATTACACTGACCACCCACAACAACAAAGCCCGGGCCATCAACGACCAAAGGCTGTTGGAGCTCAAGGGCAAAACACACAAGTTTAAAGCCACGGTAATAGGCCACTTTCCCGAATATATTTATCCCACCGATGCCACCCTCGAACTAAAAATCGGTGCCCAGGTGATGTTTGTAAAAAACGACCCATCGCCGGCCAAGGAATACTTCAACGGGAAAATAGGACAGGTAGTTGATATTGAAGAGGATACCGTTGTGGTGCGCTGTGAAGGGGATGCGGATGATATCAGCGTTTCGCCCCTGGAATGGAACAACATTAAATATACCCTCAACGACCAAACCAAGGAAATAGACGAACGCATTGAGGGCACTTTCACCCAAATCCCCTTAAAAACCGCTTGGGCCATCACCATCCACAAAAGTCAGGGACTTACCTTCGAAAAAGCCATCATCGATGCCGAAGCCGCCTTTGCACACGGACAAGTTTATGTGGCACTGAGCCGATGCAAAACCCTGGAGGGCATGGTGTTGAGCACACCCATCGCGGGAGGAAGCATCAAAACAGACAACTCGGTGGACAGTTTTTCCAACGACATCGAAAACAATCCACCCGACAAAAATCTGCTCGAAACACAAAAACATGCCTTTCAGGAACAACTGCTTCTGGATTTGTTTCAGTTTGAGGAACTTAAAATAGGCATGCGGACACTCCTCAAAATCATGCGAGAAAACCAAAGTGCCATCAGGGAAGGCATATCGGCAGCCATGAAAGTGATGTACGAAGAACTGAACAAAAGCATCTGGGAAGTATCGTCCACCTTTCAGCAACAATTGAGAAGATTGCATGCCGGAGCCGGAGATGCCGAAAACAACGCGCCCATGCAGGAACGCATTAAAAAAGGAGTAGACTATTTTTCGGGGATTTTGCAGTCAAAAGTGATCAGTCTGCTGGACAACCTTGACTTGGACATTGACAACAAAGCCGTTAAAAAGAGTGTTTCGGATCAGGTGGCCAAACTGCTGGAGGAGTCATCCTATAAAAAGCAATGTTTGGAAGCTTGTACCAAAGGATTTGTGATGAAAGACTATTTGGCAGCCCGAGCCAAAGCTGCCATTACTTCTGTTGAGACAAAAAAGTCCAAAAAATCGACAAGTACCGCCATTGCCACCGAATCGGAACGCCCCGAAGTCTATCAAAAACTTAAAAATTGGAGAAACCATAAGGCCGATGAAATCAATGTGGCTGTTTACATGGTGCTTCCTGTAAAAACCATGATCGAATTATCCAATGTGATGCCCACCAGCCTAAGTCAGTTGAAAAAGGTTAAGGGCTTTGGGAAAAAGAAGATTGCCCAGTTTGGCGAAGAAATCCTCAACCTATTGCTGGAAGATTTGCCCGAAGACAAATTGCCGGAAATTCAACAACAAGATGATGAACCGGAAGAAGAAAAACCAGTAAAAATACCCAGTCATGAAATCACTTTCAAGCTGTGGGAATCAGGCATGAAAGCAGACGAAATAGCTGCAGAGAGAGGGTACGCCATCTCCACCATCATGGGACATTTAGCCAAATATATTTCAACAGGTGAAATTAGTCTGGAAGAATTTGTAACGCCAGAGAAAATCGCCACCATCGAAGAATTGTTCAATGAATGTGGACCCATCGGTTTGGGTGAAGCCCGCGATATTCTGGGCGAAGAATATTCATACGACGAGTTGAGGATGGTTAAAGCTACCATCCGGTTTGAGGAGTTGTAAGTGTCGGGAGTAGGGAGTAGGGAGTAATCAGTAGGGAGTAGGGAGAAGAGAATCGGTGGAAAGCTATATATAAACATCATAACAAACTAACTACCAAACGTTTGAGCGTTTGAACGTTTGAACCCTTGAACATCTGAACCCTTGAACATCTGAACCCTTGAACCTCAAAGTATAACGTGTTCTGGTTCTAAAGCAGCAAAGAGCAAATCACACAGATGACGATTCTCCACGTCAGCTTTTTTTGTTAAACATACTTAAGATTTTTCGTTGAATCTTATTTAGATTGTACATTTGCAGGCTAAATTTTCAAAACCATGAAACGCTTTACCTACATTTCTTTGCTTCTTTTTTCTGTTGCTCTGTTTTTTTCTGCTTGTAATTCTACCCCTGAAAGCAAAATAATCGGCATCTGGAAAGCCCAAAAGGTGGAAACCGACTTCGACGCCCAAAAAACCACTCCCGACATGATCAGTCAGGTGGTTGAAATGCAAAAGCAGACTTATTTCAGGATGATCAACGACAGTGTGATGACTATCATCTCAAAGAATAACACCCATGAAGCCAAATGGAAATACGATAAAGAAACCGGATCTATCACCTATTATTTTAACGGAATGCAAGGTATCCCCAGCATATTGGGCATATTTGAGGATGGAAAAATCGTTTCTGAATCGAAAACTCCTTTAGGAAAAATCACCATTTATTACGAGAAAGAATAGTCCTCTTTTCTGATTTAACTATAGTTCTTGCGCTTACGTAAAAATCCTTGCGTAAAAGAAACCAATAACAACATAGCACTGATAAATACCGAAACACGACCCAGGTAGTCGCCGTTTTTGGTGTAGTATGTCAATTCGGTATTGGCCATCATTTCCTGCTCAATTACCGCAGGCACCCAATAATCAGTTCGTTGCAAGATGTCGCCGCGCTGATTGATAAATGCGGAAACGCCTGTGTTGGCTGATCGCGCCACATCTCTGCGATTTTCAATGGCCCGAAGCACCGAAAAAAGTAAATGTTGCCGATAACCCGGCGTTTCTCCCCACCAGCCATCGTTGGTAATCACTACGATAATTCCGGCGCCAAGCCTCACCGATTGAGTCACAAACTCCCCATAAACCGACTCATAACATATGACAGGGCTCACATTGAAGGATGATTTTTCATGTGTAAAAATGGTGGGGTGGTCTTCTTTTTTAAGCGTTCCCACTGTACCTCCCAAGTCAATGGCCAGACTTTCGAGGGGCTTTAAAATTCCCCAAGAGGGCATAATCTCGGCTCCGGGGGTGAGTTTCGACTTATGATGCCACTGAAAAGGCTTCTGTTTTTCGATTAAAAAGGCCGTGTTGTAGGCGTAATAGTAGCCCTCTTGCCTTCTATACTTGCGGGCTGCGTTGGTTCTGGGCTCGTTGGGCAGTAAGTTGCGATAGGCAGTGGCTCCGGTTATAATGGCTGCCCGCGGAAATTCTTCCAACATTCCCTTCATCCGTTTCAGGTTTGATGAATAATTCAACGATTCCATCCAAATATCTTCCTGCAAGGCGGATTCGGGAAATATCACGTAGTCCGTTTCGGGCGTCATTTTTTGCCGGGCCAAAACCAAAAACCGCGACACCAGACTATCCGGACTAAGGGAGTATTGCTCATTGTATGGATCTGTATTAGGTTGTACAACAACCACATTCAGGGGTTCGCCCTTTTCGTCGTAATTGTGGTAGGTAATTTCCGACCAAATGAGTGGTCCAAACACCGTCAACAACAAGATGATTATCCCAACAACCGGATTAAGTGCATGCTTTTTGGCAAGAAAACCATCAAGCAACCTGAAAGCCAGTATATTCACCAACAACACCCAGATCGTTCCGCCCAGAGAACCGGTAATGTCGTACCATTGTATCCATTGCGGATGAGTAGCCATTACATTTCCCAGATTTAACCACGACCAGGTAAGGTCCCAGTTCATATGCAAAAACTCGAAGGTAAGCCAATAAAAGATGAGTATATAATGTCCTTTGCGGTTGTTGAATAAATTTTTTTTCGACAAATGAAACAATTGAAAAAAGATGGCCATAAACATGGCGTTGAGGACAAATGCAGCCAACGACCCCCATTCGGTGCTATTCCACACCCACCAGGTAGTGAGCACATTCCAGACTAAAAAGGCCAGCCATGCATACCAGAACATCCCCTTTTTGCCCGTATCACCCAACCTTTGCTGGAGGTACAACAAGGGGATGAATGCCACAAAAATCAGGGGGGTAAATCCTTGCTCGGGCCATGCACCGGCGAGTAACAAACCTGTGAGTATGGATAAAAGTACACTATATAAAACCTTCATGAGTCTTATGCTTTGGTTGCGGGCGAAATTAGTAAAAACAATGGATTTAAATTGGTACAAAGATTCTTCGCAAAAAGTTTATCTACGTAATAACATGGTAGCATCCCGCTGTCATCATGTAGGTTGCGTAAATTTATCCAATACATTCAATCAACTATTTTACTATATTTGTTATGCATTATTTTGGCCAATTATTACTTAAAACATGCAGCTAAAAAAAATCAGTCATAAACTACACCGTTTGTTGCCAATTGTGCTGATTTTGTGCGTGTTTCAGTTATATGCCGGTGAAACAAACCACCTTAGGGCTCAACACGGTTTGCTAGATTTGTCACACCATGATTTTGGGACGGATGGATCCATTTCTCTGAATGGTGAATGGGAATTCTATTGGAACAGGCTTTTATATCCGGCTGATTTTCCCACGGATATGGCACCCAAATACTTTGATTTTCCGCACCTTTGGGGAGATTTGCCCGATGACGAATCATCTTACTCCTCCTTTGGATATGCCACCTATCGTTTGCAGGTCGTACTGCCTCCACAACACGAAATCATGGCTTTGCACCAAAATGATTTTTACTCGGCTTATAAATTGTGGCTAAACGGTGAGCTTTTTGCAACCAACGGAAATGTGGCAACCAATTCCGAAGAATCCGTTCCCCAATGGCTGAGCATTACCAAACCCTTCACCGTTTCCAACGACACTTTGGATTTGATCCTGCAAATCTCCAATTTTGAACATAGCAAAGGAGGGTTGGCCATTGCACCTGTATTGGGAACTGCCAGTCAGATTTTTGAGCAACAAGAGAAATTGATAAGCACCGACCTACTGCTCACGGGAGCATTAATCATGGGAGGATTATTTTTTATGGGGATGTTTTTGTTTGGCCGACAAAACAAAGCCGTTCTGTATTTTTCCCTTTTCTGTTTGGTATATAGTTACCGCATTATCGGAACGGGAGAATACGTCCTGCACAGCCTGTTTCCGGATCTTTCGTGGTATCTGACCATTCGCCTCGAATACATTACTTTGTTTCTAAGTCCGTTTCTGTTTATGTTGTTTATTCAAGCGGTTTATCCCCGAGAGACAGGGAAAATTCAGGCCAATACACTCAAATATATCTCCCTAATTCTGGTAGCCGTCACCCTGGTTGCTCCACCTTATTTTTTCACCTCCTTTGTTATTCCATATCTGTTCATTCTGGTGTTCTATCTGCTTTATGGAACCTGGGTTTTTATGAAAGCCGCCTGGCGAAGAAGAAAAGGTTCCCTGTTTGCTATTATCAGCATTTCCATTCTTTTTGTCACCTTGGGACTGATTATCTTTAATTACCTGGGCTACCTCCCCTCCTATCCTTATCTCTATTTTATGGGGTATGTGCTGTTTTTCTTTTTCCAATCACTCATTCTTTCCTATCGATTTGCCGATTATTTTAAGCAAGCCAAAATAAAAGCAGAATTGGGGGCTCGTGCAAAAGCGGAATTTTTGGCGACCATGAGTCATGAAATCAGAACACCCATGAACGGTGTCATCGGCATGACCACCTTATTGATGCGAACTGACCTTTCGAAGGAACAAAGAGATTATGTGGAAACCATCAAAAATAGCAGCCAAAACCTGCTTACGATTATCAATGATATACTGGATTTTTCAAAGATTGAACATGGAAAAATGAAACTTGAGGAGCAACCCTACGACCTGTTTCATCTTGTGGATGAGGTTTTTACCCTTTTCTCACCCAACGCCAGCTTAAAAAACTTAAAATTGATTGTAAATAAAGATGAAGCCACCCCCCGGTATGTGGTAGGAGATGCAACCCGACTTAAACAAGTGCTTTCTAACTTGTTAAGTAACGCCATCAAATTTACCTCCGAAGGACAAGTGACATTGCATATCAGTCTGTTAAGGGAAACCGGAAACGATTATACATTGAAATTTGTGGTGTCGGATACGGGTATTGGCATTGAAAAAGAAAAATTTAATCTACTTTTTCAATCTTTCTCACAAATCGATTCTACCAGTGCACGACAATTTGATGGTACAGGACTGGGATTGGCCATATCCAAGCAGCTGGTCAATTTAATGGGAGGTAGTATTTGGGTGGAGTCAGAAATAAATGAAGGTTCCAGATTTATTTTCACCATCCAGACCAAAAAAGACCTAAGACAAGGAGAATGGGAATTGGCTACACTACCATTACCTCAAAACCTTGAAAAGGTTACGAATAAATTTTCAGACTCACTAGTGCTAATTGCAGAAGATAACCTGATAAACCAGAAAATTACGGTCAATCTATTAAGAAATTTAGGAGTGGAATCCGAAATCGCTGCCAACGGACGTGAAGCCCTGAACTCATGCTTAAAACAACATTACAACCTGATTTTGATGGACCTACAAATGCCCGAAATGGATGGAATGGAAGCAACCAAAGCCATTATTGAGCACTACCACCAACTGGGAAAACAACCTCCCCCCATTGTAGCCGTTACCGCCAACGTGATGGGCAACGTAAAAGAAGATTGTCTGGCTGCCGGCATGGTTGACTTTATTACCAAACCCATATCGCCCGAGACATTGAAAAAAATACTGGTTAAGTGGCTGTAAGGAGGGAAGTTTGAGATTAAGGTGACTTAATTTGGGAGACGGGAAACCGAAGTATGAAGGTAGCATGCGGGGTATCTTGATGGAAAACGGATAATTACGGATTTCAATCACTTAAATATTTGATCTTCTGAACATTTGAACATTTGAACATTCGAACATTCGAACCTACAAACCTCTGAGTTTCTGATTCCAAAAAAACAGAAAGATCTACGTCTTCCACATACCATCCTTAGTCTCGTATATTTGAATAGCTTTGGCTAAAATAGAAAAGATGAAAAAAACACTTGTAGTCGCCTTCTCATTACTACTAACCATTTCGGTTTTCGGACAGGGTTCAAAATCCTATCGCTTGCCTGTGGAAATAAACGATGTGCCAAAAAACATTCGTTCCGAATTCAAAATGCGCTATCCCACCGCTTTTGTAAAAATGTGGTATGTTACAAGTGTGACCTATTGGTACGAGGATTACGGACCAGAATATTACAATGGTTGGTACCGTCCGCGCACAGTGGTGGTTTACAAGTTTGATCAACCTGCCAACTATGAGGTAGCGTTTTATCTCCAAGACGAGAACAGCCGTGCATTATACAATCGCTATGGCGTTTGGTTTGAAACCCGGACCTCTTTCGTCAAGCTTCCGGAAAATGTTCGTCAGGCCTTGTTGGCATCCGAGTTTGGCACATGGACATGGTCGGAATACAAAGAACGGATAGAAGCCCCCGGAATGCCCGGATCGGTTTACCGACTGCAGGTGTCCAAAAACAACCAGTCTCATATTATCAGGCTCAGCGATCAGGGAAAAATTGTGCAGATAAAAACAGAATAATTCTAGCAGTTTTCTTGCAGACACTCATTGGTCTCAGCAAGAAAACCAACTAGCTGACTAACTGACACCTCCTCATCAAACAGAATTGTTTCGGCAATAAATATTGTTAAAATAATTAGCTCTTGCTTCATTTATTGCAGATCAATACGTTCTTTATTTTGGGTTCTCATCCCCACTAATACCGATTATGAATTGAAATGAGCTTTAAGTTCGCTTCGCTCCTAAAACCTCTTCAATTCTATATCGGCATTATACATAAACAGCATAGTGCTAACTTCAATTTATAGTTGGCATAATGCAACTGAACGGCACAGTAGCAACACAAATCCACCCTTGATAAACAAGCAACTCAAATATTCAATGATAAAAAATTATATCTTTATGCTTTTTGAAATATATCGAGTGTTTGCATGATAGCCAATCCAAATAAATAACCTTCACGTTGTCACAAAACCGACTTCCATGGCACAAAGTATTAAAGACGACCAAACTGCACTGATACAGGGAATCAAACAGGGCGATTCCAAGGTCATCAGACAGGTCTATCGTCAGGACTTTGCAAAAATTAAGACCATGGTAAATAATTTTCAGTATATCGACCTCGATGCCCAGGATGTGTTCCAAGAAGGACTTACCCGGGCTATCATGAACATACGCAGAGGGATGTTCAAGGGAGAGAGCGCCTTTTCAACTTACCTGTATGGGATATGTCGTAACATATGCTTGAAAGAATACAATAGAAGCAAGAGTTACATCAAGACAGCGATCAAAGAAATTCCGCAGGAGGTGGAGACAGATAACTTTGATGCCATACAACTACTGATAGCCGCCAAGGAACAACTGGATCCTTTGTGTATCTCCATCATTGACCTAAGATTTGGGATAGGACTGAATCCCGGGGATGCTGACGAATCCAAACGCTTCGATTCCATCGCTCAAAGACTTAACATCACTTCAGACAACGCACGTCAACGTTTTGGGAGGTGTATGGCCAAGCTAAGGGAGCTCATTGAAACCAACGGACTCATGAACCAATTACTTGACTAAGCCATGAAAGACAGAGATATTCAACTAATTGAAGACTATATCGACGGGAGCTTGACAGCTGATGAAGTCACTTCCTTTAAACAAAGGTTAACTGCCGATGTTGCCTTCGCCAACGCTTTCCATGAACGCGAAAAACTTGCCCACATATGGAACGAGACAAAGGAGTACCAAGCAACCAAACAACTTGTTAAGAATGCTCTTGGCCATCGAAAGCAAGGATTCCTAATAACATACAAGTATCATGTATTAGCTGTAGCAGCTACCTTGATTATCCTTATTGGCGGTTACTTCCTGTTGCTCAACGAAAGAGGTAATAATTCAACGGGAGTGAATGGATCTGTTGCAATAAATGACACAGCCTCTGGAAGTGATCATACCATCCGGTTCAAAGTAGACGAACCCATGCATCTCGCCGCCATCGATACGGTACAGAAAAATGTCAGGCTGATTCATCCCATTGCCGGAGCTTTCTATAAAATTAGCGAGCCTATCACTTTCATATGGGAGTCTGATCAAAACCTCATAGACACCATCCTTATCAGGAACGAATCTTCAAGTACGGTGCTGTCAAGGGTAATTGTAAACTTGTCAGATTCTGCCTATACCATGAAGTACCCTCAGTTTGACCCTGGGTCTTACACCTGGAACCTGACTACTTGTGATCAAAAGGGAAAGTTCACCATAATTGATGAAAAATAAGCCAATGAAAGCAAAGAGATACAACTACACCATTTATATATGGAGCTTCCTCCTGCTTTATTTCATCCCCCCGGAAAGCATGGCTCAAGTGGAGCAGGAGCAAAATGAATACCGGAAGTCCTTCGATTTGTTTAACGCTTCCATACAACAGGATTTTGACACGTTCAAGCATCAGAATGACTCCATTTTCTATCAGTTTCTGGAGCAATCCTGGGTAAAGTTCAATCTTTTCAAGGATGCAAGACCCATAGCACCAAAACCACAAGAGCAGCCTGTAATAAAACGGGGGGCTATTCAAAACTCAAAGATTGATCCAATTAAGTCACGAACCATGCTTGAAGACTCCGGCAGACAAATGATACTCAATGGTAAACCTCCTGTTTACAAGAAAAATGCCACCTACGATGTGCCTACAAGTAACACTGTTACCTTTGACTTCTATGGCACGCCCATTGAGCTGGACAAGCCACAATCGGAAAAAAAAGACAATCCTTCAATTAGTAGCAATGAGATCGCGAAGAAGTACTTGCGTCTGACCCAAAACGACACTGTGCTTAAAACCATCAGAATGCTCCAGAAGCAAGCCGTGAAGCAGCACCTCAATGGTTGGGGTACGCTCGATTTGTTTAAGAGGGCATCCGAAAAATTATTCAGCTCTGTAAACGACCAGGTATTGTTTTCCTGGTTTGCTCTTTTGAGAACGGGCTATGAAGCCAGGGTTGGATACGACCATTCGGATATCTATCTGCTGGCTGCATTCGACGTGCAAGCATTCTATCGGCCCTATTTTGAGCTCAAAGGTGTCAAATATTATTTGGTTTCCTTCCAGGGACAAAATCCCGACCTAAGCTCCATCACTTCCTATGAGGTGGATTATCCTGAAAAGTTATCCTACCTGACGCTCAACTTTGAACGTTACCCTGAATTTGCCTTCGATCCCGGGTGCCGCACAGTAGATTACAAGGGCGAGAAGGTCAGGCTTGCGTACAATCAGAACCTGACTAATTTTTACGGCGGGTATCCCGAAAGTGACCTGTCGGTGTATTTTCAGCCCTGTATTTCCAAAGGTGCGCTCAAGGAATTTGATGGATTTTTACAGGAGTATACCAGCGACTTAACTCCCGTGCAAAAGGTCAACTTTTTTCTCGATTTCATACAGGTAGCTTTCAGGTACCAGACTGACGAGCAACAATTTGGAAGCGAGAACTACCTCTTTGCGGAAGAAACCCTGCGCTATCCTTTTGCTGACTGTGAAGACAGAACTGTGCTGCTGGATCAATTTGTACAAGCCTACTTGGGAGCTCAAACCATAGCGATTATTTACCCCGGACATGTGCTCCTGGGTGTGTGTCTGGAGGAGCCCGTGGAAGGAACCTATGTATCCTACCATGACAAGAAATATTATGTGGCTGACCCCACCTACATGGGAGCAAAACTTGGAATGATCATGCCTGAATTTGAACGCGCCAAACCGGAGATTATTGACTTAACACTCCCTTTCAATTAACCAAAAAGCGAACCTGATGAATAAACTTACGATTACGATCCTCCTATTGCTTAGTTTCTTAACGATGGGGAACCTGTATGCCCAGAGAATTATCAATGCTTCAGGCAAAGCTCAGGTACGAGTGGAGTTCAACATGACTGAGCAAGATACCCGTGAATTGGCCGAGCAACAGGCCATCATCAATGCCATCGAAAATGCCTTTGGAACTTATGCCGAGCAGCAAACCGACATGACCATCAAAGATGGGTTTTCCTATTATAACATCATTGGGACTACCAAGGTAAAGGGTGATTGGATAGAGACTTCCGACCTTGAATTTTCGGGGGACTACCATTCAGAAGTAATTGGTGGTGAGCGTCGTCAGGTGAAATATATCACCTGTGAGATTAAAGGAAAAGTAAGGCAAAGTGTGCCCAAGGCTTCCCTGGCGTATCAAATCTTGAATGCACCCAACATCCTGTCCAGAACCACCAGCTTTATTCACGAGGAGCAGTTGTACGTGTATTTCAAGAGCCCGGTTAAAGGGTATTTGACCATCTTTCTGGAGGATGATGAAGCGGTGTATAGACTGCTCCCCTACATGAACATGATCGAGGACTATCAGAATGGCGTACCCATTAAAAGCGACACCGACTACCTGTTCTTTTCACCGGCAGACAATGCTTTCCCCGGTAATGTGGTAGATGAACCAAGGTTGCTTTCCCTGAAAAAAGATATGGAGTACAATTACTTGTATATCATATTCTCCGAAGATGAATTTATCAAACCCATACTCGACAATTCAGCCCTGGTTGAAGGGCGTATCATCCCCAAGCAGCTGTCTCACAAAAAGTTTGAACAGTGGCTTTCCGGGAATCGTGCCTCTTCGGAACAGTTTCAGGTGATTAAGGTGAAGATTAGTATTGAGCAGAAGAATTAACTAAACTATTTTTTCAAGCATTAGATAATTAGAGATAATCGAAAAAAGATGAACATTTTTCAGGCATTTCCGTCACATTTACTAATTTTGAGGCACTAAAAAACCCATTTAACCAATTTTAACATGATGAAAAAATATTTGTTCATTTCCATCCTTGTAATTTCTACTGCAGGATTTACTACCGGACAAAATTCCGTTTCCGGAGTCAGTAAAAGTGGTTATGTCAACATATCCAAAGACCCTCCAAAACCTGCGTATCTTGAGTTGGAAAAGGGCACACTTGAGTTTGTGGATGATGACGGAAATAGTAAAATTGATGCCAATAGCAAGACATTTATCCGTTTTAGGATAAAAAATTCGGGCATAGGGTCTGGATTAAACCTGAGACTAATGACGCGGGAACAAAATGAAATCAAGGGGCTTAGTTTTCCTGAGACAATTAATCTGGACAGACTGGATCCCGGAAAATCGATTTTGTGTGAAATCCCAATAACTGCCACAATGGATGTTCCTTCATCCATAGCTTCCTTTGTTATCAAGCTGGATGAAGCCAATGGATTTGGAAGTGATCCAATTTACATTGATGTGGAAACACAGGCTTTTCGTTCGCCTCTTGTTAAGGTGGTTGATTACAAAGTGAGCAGCCAAAATAGTAGTACACTACAGAAACGAAAACCGTTTGATGTACAGGTGCTGGTTCAAAATATGGGCGAAGGGTCTGCGAAAGATGTGGTGGTCAGCATACCACTGCCTGACAACGTATATTGCCTCTCGGGTAATGAGCACCTGAATATAGGCGCTTTGGATGTGGGTGAGCAATACTTGGTGGAATATAGTTTTGTTACCAACAATGAGTATCAGGCGACAGATATCCCTCTTAACGTTCAAATAGCTGAAAGCACCCGAAGGTATGGAGGTAGTAAGTTGATTTCTCTACAAATGAATCAAGGGGTATCAGATACTAAATTAGTTGTTGAAGGAAAGAATGACACCCGAAAGGAGGTTGTCCAGGGGTCGTTGACCTCATCCGTAGATAAGAATATACCCGTTAATCCAAAAGTTACAAACCGGATTGCTCTGGTGATTGGCAATGAAGATTATACCGGACGCTTAAATTCAGAGGTTAATGTTGCCTATGCCCGTAATGATGCAGAAACATTTAAGAAATATGCGCTGAATACCCTGGGAGTTGAAGACCGGAATATGCATTTCATGGTGAATGCCACTTCCGGACAAATGAAACGGGAGATCGACTTGGTTGCCGAGTTAGCCAAAAGGCTGGGCGATCGTTGTGAGGTGGTTGTTTATTACGCAGGGCATGGATTTCCTGATGAAGTGACAAAAGTTCCTTATTTGATTCCTGTGGATGTGGACGCCACCAATCTTGGATCGGCCATAAAACTATCAGAGATGTATGAGAAGCTTGGAAATGCGGGTGCCAGACGGGTAACGATCTTTTTGGATGCTTGTTTCTCAGGTGGAGGCAGGAACCAGGGATTGTTAGCAGCCAGGAGTGTGGCCATCAAGCCTAAAAAAGAAGCTATCTCAGGCAATATGGTTGTGTATTCGGCCACCACAGGTGAGCAGTCGGCGTTGCCTTTTAATAGTGAACAGCATGGGATGTTTACTTATTATCTGTTGAAAGCTTTACAGGAAAGTAAGGGAGCGATTTCTTATGATGCCATGGCGAAAAAATTAGAACAGGAAGTGGGCGTGGAATCGTTGCGAATTAACGGGAAACCGCAGGATCCAACGGTGAGTGTGAGTCCGTTGATTAATGAGGGGTGGAAACAATGGGAGTTTAGGTGAGGATAGCTGTTGACCTAAGGCTGTTCGTTGGAATTGAATGCTGGATACATGGATAAATACAGATGGGATGTTTTTAATGTGAATTAAGATATGAGAAATTTGTTTTGGATTATAATTGGGTTGGTTATGCTTCCTTTGATATTGTTGTCACAGGAGGTTAGGGATGTGAGCTTTAAGCAGGTTGGAAAGAAAATTCATATTTATTATGATTTGGTTGGAGATGGGGTTTACAGTACAGATGTATATTGTTCAGAGGATGGCGGAACTACTTGGGGGAAACCCTTGGTGCATGTGAGTGGAGATGTATGGAAGAACCAAAAACCAGGAGTAAACAAGGAGGTTGTTTGGGATGTGTTAAAGGAGAGAGAAAACCTAATGGGAGAAATCTTGTTTAAAATTAAAGTTGAAAATGTGTACGAAATCGACATGGTCTTTGTCAAAGGAGGTACCTTCACCATGGGTAGCCCTACAAGCGAAGCCTTCAAGTTTGGCGATGAAACTCAGCACCTGGTTACTTTGAGCGATTTTTACATTGGGAAATACGAAGTCACGCAAAAACAGTGGAAGGAAATTATGGGCAGCAACCCGAGTGCTTTCTCAGGGTGCGACAATTGCCCTGTTGAACAGGTAAGCTGGAACGATGTGCAAGAATTCATCAAAAAACTTAATCAGAAAACCGGGAAAAATTATCGATTGCCCACCGAAGCCGAGTGGGAGTTTGCGGCCAGAGGAGGAAATCAAAGCAAAGGAACCATCTACAGTGGCAGTAACAATATTGATGAAGTAGCTTGGGACAATAATAATTCCGGTAATAAATCCCATCCCGTTGGCATGAAAAAGGCAAATGAATTGGGTCTTTATGATATGAGCGGCAATGTATGGGAATGGTGCAACGATTGGTATGAAGAATATCCTTCGGGTAGCCAAACCAATCCGAAAGGGCCTTCGTCGGGTACGTTACGCGTGCTAAGAGGAGGAAGTTGGGACTATCGAACGCAGTTTTGCCGTTCGGCGCGTCGCAATAATTTCAACCCTGACAAGCACGTTAACTATTTTGGCTTCCGCATGGCTGCATCTGCCCCATAATTCACTTTACGGATATCTGTCCATGTTTTTGAGTTAAGGTGTGAGCCTGTGAACAAGCTGCGAGATGGAACCGCTGCGGTGAGCAGTCGAACCGGGATTTAGGTATGAGGTGATGATTGAAAGTATTGACACAGAGGGGAAGATTTTTTATTTAGATTAAGATATGAGGAATTTGTTTTGGCTAATAATTGGTTTGATGATGTTTCCTTTGATGGGATGGTCGCAGGAGGTGAGTAATGTGCGTTTTGAGCAGGTGGGGAAAGAGATACATATATATTACGATTTGATTGGAGATGCGACGTATCAGGTGCAACTGTTTTGTTCTGAAGATGATGGAACCACTTGGGGTAACCCACTGGTCTATATTACTGGGGATGTAGGTGATCATCAGACAGCAGGTATAAATAAGACGATTGTTTGGGATGTGCTAAAAGAAAGAGATGCTCTTTTGAGTAGTGTTCAGTTTAAAGTTGTTGCTGAGGGTTTTGAACAAATTGAGGGGATAGAATCGGAACCCGGTTTTGTTTTTAAGGGTAAGTCTGGTGTATTTATTGATGAACGTGACGGGCAAGAGTATAACTGGGTGCGTATTGGGGATCAGGTTTGGATGGCTGAGAATTTGAATGTGGGGCGTATGGAGCATATTGAGCACATGCAAGCGAACAATGGAATTATTGAAAAGTATTGTATAGATAATGATGCATCTAATTGTATGATTTATGGAGGGCTATACCAGTGGGGTGAGATGATTCAATATGATGGTTCCGGTTATAGCAAAGGTATTTGTCCGGAGGGATGGCATATTCCTAGCAGGACTGAATGGGGAAAGTTGATACTCAATGTAGACTTTGAATTGCAGAGTGATCCAAAGCAATTGCAGAAACAAAAAAAATCTCAGGGTAGTTACGTTGGAGTAAATGCTTCTATAAATTTGAAATCCAAAACCGAATGGATTAAAGAGCCCGGGATGAACTCCAGTGGCTTTAATGCCTTACCATCGGGAAAAATAAATCATTCGCCTACACGATTTGAGGGGGTTGGAAAAAAAGCTTTTTTTTGGACCTCTACTAATATGAGCAAAAAAGAGGGGTGGGTTCGTTTGATTAATTCTAACCCTAAGGTGTTGAATGTGCCAGGATTTAAGAAAGAGGCGTTTTCGGTTAGGTGTATTAGGGACTGATAATCTACCCTTCCTTGTGCTCCTTTGAGCATAGCGGTAACGAGTAGGTATAGCCCTCAAACCAGTTTAATTCTGTCGACATGGCAGGGAATTGGTGACTGACGCGTTGACTATTGGGTCGCAGATGGGTTGGTGAAATGAGTTAGATCGAGTTTAATGAGTTCCCAATGTTTGCCTTGGAGGCATTGTGGGTCGAAATCATCATCGGCCTGTGTGAAATTGGTGAGGTTGCTTATGAGAAGTGGTCGGTTATGGTTGTAGGGGAAACGTTTTTCGTGCAGGGCAAGGATTTCTTCCGGCGTATATTCTTCGATCAATTCATGCAGGTCCCAAAAGTCTTTTTTTCTTCCACCACGCTGGATGATGTCGGCTTTCATGGCGATTATTTCTCTAATCGTAGCGATGCGTATTCCGTCAACTTCCAGAGGGGGATCAATAAAGCTATCGGTGTAGTACAAGTCGAGTTTGATGCAGTTGTTCTTATTTTTACCAATAAAATAGGGCTTTCCCATACCCACAGGTCTGAAATCATGGGTGTCTACGTAGGCGTAATGGGTTCTAAGCCACCTGTCGATGGAGTCGAAATCGATGGATCCATATGGCGCATCGGTAAATAAATCGATGTCCACAGATACCCTGTGGCCTCGATGCAAACTTAATGCTGTTCCTCCGACAAGTCGGAATAAGTCAAACTCTTTTGCTGCTGCCATACACGACCGTAGGACAGATAACAACAATGGAGTTACAGTATTATAATGAAGTTCAGTCTGCATGGCTTATCAGGGTTTCATCGATGGCTTGTTGGCCATAGAAGCGTGTTATTTCCTCCTTCTCACTTTGATTACCTCTTTCGAAAACCCGCTGAATGACCGCACGTTGTTGCTTCTCCCAGTCAATGGTATTGATGTCGGTATCCCAAAACAACACAGGGCGTATGATATTAAAATCGGGGTGAAGGCTTTGCTTTTGCTTCTTCTCTTGAGCAATGTCGTAGTAAACCTGCAGTACCATCAGAAATCCCTCTTCCATATCAAGCGAATTCTCAATTTTTAAGGCAAGGCCGGTATTCATCTTTCGCTTGCCCTTGGTAATGGCAACAAGTGTCTGAGGATATTCCTGAAGAGAGAGTGCAAATGCCCCTTTCTTCAGGTTTCTTCGTTTTAATTCATGTTCGAGGTAGAAGCCCGGATGAATCCCTTTTAATATTTCGAGTTGCTCAGTCATGAGGCAAAAATAAACAAAATTGTTTATATAATTTTGTTTATTATTCATATTTTGTTAAAATCCTTGAAAGCAGGTCTTAGGTTAACCGGAGAAAGACACCTCGTCACTCACTATGTCGGCCTAATTTAGTCGGTATAAGTAGGTATATGAGAAAAAACACTAATTTTAACCTAATTTTTAATCCATGCTGTCACATAACCCAATATTCCGGTACAAAGTGTTAAACCAGCTCGCTTTGCGATGCTGTTAATAACATAGACACTTATTAATTTAAAAAATTAAACACCATGAAAAAATTAATCTTCGCTATCACTTTCATTTTCACCGCTTCATTGCTGATGCCGGTATTTGCTCAGTCCACAGCCAAAGACTCCGAAAAAGACCTGAAGAAGAAATCCATCAAGATGGCCCGTAAGGAAGCCAAGAAGAAGACCAAAGAGGGATACTTTGTAGCTCCGGGTGCGCTACCCATGGAGAAACAATTGGAGAAGGCCTTTGTTAAGCAAAACATGGAAGATGATAACGGTTATCCCACTTACATCGTTGCTTCAGGTAATTCGGTTGCAGGTACCCAAACCGCTGCAAAAATACAAGCCACCGAAACAGCCAAATTAACCCTTGCCGGAACCATCAGTACCAACGTAGCTGCACTTATTGAGAACAACATAGCCAATGAGCAATTAACCCGTGAAGAGGCCGCTACGATCACAAAAACGGTTGCTGCATCCAAGAACATCATCGCGCAGGAACTGGGCAGGGTGATCCCCCTTGTTGAGCTCTACAAGAACATAGGAGCAGACAATATCCAGTGTGATGTACAGGTTGCATACGACAGCAAAACCGCCATGGACATGGCCAAAAATGTGATCCGCAAACAACTTTCAGGTGAAGCGGAAGAGTTGCAGAAAAAGCTGGATAAGTTGATGAATTTTTAGGTACTTCAAATATATTGAAAGACCCCATCAAGTT
This sequence comes from Bacteroidales bacterium, assembly GCA_963676875.1. GTDB lineage: Bacteria > Bacteroidota > Bacteroidia > Bacteroidales > F082 > UBA6244. The sequence continues at coordinate 2,507,261 of OY781436.1, read as the reverse complement.
CATTGCTTGGTGGGGTTTTTTGCATTAAGCCCCATATAAACAATTTTATATGGGGAAATGGCAGACGTGCAGGTCTCATTAATAAGGTCAAAGTAGGGGCAGATATTGCTTAATCTGACCTTCAACTTATAACACCTATAAAATGAAGTTAGCACTATGTTGTTTATGAATAATGCCGATATAGAATTGAAGATGTTTCAGGAGCGAAGCGAACTTAAGGCTCATTTCAATTCATAATCGGTATTAGTTTAATTCTGCCGCAAGGCAACAAGGTATGGCGGCTGGTGGTTAGGTGTTGATTGAAAATTATTGGAATGGGTTTATTGTACTGTGCGGGATGCAATATTAACCTATATTTGCATCTTGTAAGATGCAAAATTAGGTGTTATGGAAATTCAACGACTTAAAACATTTTCAACGCTTCGGGTGATGAATCTGCCCATGGAGTTTACGCGATATCTTTATGATGACATTATTTGGTCAGACAGGTTGATTGGTCTTTCGGGGGCGAGAGGAACAGGTAAGACGACACTGATGCTGCAGCGGTTGAAGAGTCTGGAACTGGATGTAGATGAGGCACTATATGTGAGCTTGGATGATATGTTTTTTACCGAAAACAAATTGGTGTATTTTGCTGAAGATTATTATGCGCACGGGGGCAAGTATTTGTTTTTGGATGAGATACATAAGTACGCGAACTGGTCGCAGGAATTGAAAAATATTTACGACAACCTCCCTGAGTTGAAGGTTGTATTTACGAGTTCGTCGGCACTCGATATACACCGTGGACAGTTTGATTTAAGTCGGCGGGCTTTGGTGTATAATCTTGCAGGGCTCTCATTCAGGGAGTATATCAATTTCGTTTATGGATTGCATCTGGCACCTCTTACATTGGATGAAGTGCTGCATATTTCTGTGGATAAGATATACGAGATCTCACAGATTGAAAAGCCATTGAAGTTGTTTTCAACCTACCTTAAAACAGGGTATTATCCCTTTTTTGCAGAATATAAGGAATCTTATTTTTTGAGGTTGACGGAGGTGTTGAATACGGTGCTGGAGTCGGACTTGCCGGGTATCTTCAACATTGATGTTTCTTCGGTCGTCAAGCTGAAAAAGTTTATTTATTTGCTGTCGTCGATGGTTCCGTTTACCCCAAATATATCGCAGCTTGCCGAAAAACTGCATGTAACCCGTCAGGGTCTGCTGCGTTTTATTGAGCTTTTAGATCGCGCTAATATTTTAAATCTGTTGACTGCGAATCCGTATGGAATTAATTATTTGAACAAGCCGGAAAAAATATTTCTTGAGAACACCAATTTGATGTATGCGTTCGATGAAATAAATGTAAATAAAGGCACGTTGAGAGAAACCTTCTTCTTAAATCAATTGAGCGTAAAACATAAAATTACCTACCCTAAGACAGGGGATTTCATGGTAGATGAAAAATACCTTTTTGAAATAGGTGGGAAGAATAAAACCAGAAAGCAAATAGCTGATCACGAGAATGCTTACATAGCCTCCGATGATATTGAATACAGGTCTAATAATAGAATCCCCCTGTGGTTATTTGGGTTTCTGTATTAATTTCCTCACTCAAAGCGGAGTTTGAAACTGCGTTTTAATGTCAATTACTTTTACCTTTGAAAAATGCCCCTGTTTTGTTACAAGAAAAGCTAAATATATGTCGCGTTTTGTAACAAAACATACTTTGCTTACCACTGTGACCTCAATACAGACTTAATGCTGTTCCCCCAACCAGCCGAAATAAGTCGAGCTCTTTTGCCGCCATACACGTTCGCAGGACAGACAACAACAGTGGAGTAACTATTGTATTGATGCTCAGTCTGCATGGTTTATCAGGGTTTCATTGATGACTTGCTGGCCATAGAAACGGGTTATGTCAACCATATATTGAAGTTAGCACTAAGCTGTTTATGTATAATGCCGATATAGAGTCTAAAAACTTGATAATCGCGATCTGTTAAACATTGTTTTGTTTTAACACAAATCAAAAAACCCCTGAAAATCAATGTTTTTCAGGGGTTTTCAATTTCTAAAAGTGGTACCACCCGGGATCGAACCAGGGACACATGGATTTTCAGTCCATTGCTCTACCTACTGAGCTATGGTACCAGCTCATTGGGACGGCAAAAGTACATCTTTTTTTCATTTCTCAAAAAAAATCATAAAAAAAACATTCATCCATCCATCCGTAGTGTATTTTTGTGTGTTTCTAAAGCATTGCGCATGCAGTTAATTATTGATGTAGGGAATTCTCAGGTGAAGTTGGCATTGTTCGATAGGGCTTCTTTGTCACATATTCACGTGGTGGATAAGCTTACTCCGGAGAGTCTAAAAACTGTTTTCGACGAATATCCCGCCATTGATTCCATTATTCTGTCCAGTGTTACCCCCTACGATCCTCAGGTGGATGAATTTTTGCATAAAAAGGGACGTTACCTCATGCTTACACACGATACACCCCTTCCCTTCGTGGTAGAATATGCTACAACCCAAACCCTTGGTAAGGATCGCATTGCGGCTGTAGCCGGTGCCCGCCACCTTTTTCCCGGTGTGCCTGTATTAGTGATAGATGCAGGAACCTGCATTACCTATGACCTGATTACTGCCGATAACCGATATTTAGGAGGTGGCATCAGCCCGGGCATTCAAATGAGATACAAGGCCATGCATACTTTTACGGGTGGTTTGCCGTTATTGGAGTATCATCCCGAAGTTCAGGCCGCACTCATCGGAAATTCAACCGCCAAATGTATGGATAGCGGCGTAAAAAACGGGGTGTTGGCCGAAATGGAAGGACTAATTAATCAATACCAATTGCAGTTTGAAGGACTGACGACAGTTATAAGTGGCGGTGATTATAAATATTTTGAAAAATACATAAAAAGTAACATCTTTGCAACCCCGAATATTGTAGTACAGGGGTTAAAAAAAATCCTTGATTTTAATGAGAGTAGTTAGAATTTCCATTTCGTTTTTATTGGTGTTTTCCGGCATCGTTTTGTGGGGACAAACAGGCATCAATTCGCCCTATTCCAGGTTTGGATTGGGCGAAATTCACACCAATAATGTGAACTCGACCGTGGCAGGCATGGGTGGTATTTCCATTGGATTTACCGATCCCACTACCATCAACCCTGCCAATCCGGCTTCGTATATGGCGCAAGACTCGTCTGCTTTTATGTTCGAAGCTGGGATTTATGGTAATTCAACTACCTATAAAACCACTACTGCAAGCGAAAGTGGTTCCGACCTAACTCTCAACTACCTCATGATGGGTTTTCCAATCACCTCTTGGTACCGTATGGCTTTAGGCATAACACCTTATAGCAAAGTAGGTTATAATATTCAAACTACGGTTGAGGTGGAAAATTTCAGTGATGTGGTGCATAGTTTTACCGGCGACGGGGGCCTCAACCAGATTTTCTGGGGTCATGGTTTTAAAATCGCTGATAACCTCCGTCTGGGAATTAATGCAACCTATATTTTTGGTCAGTCGGATCGCTCGAGTATGATACACTTTCCTGACTCGGCCTATATTTTTGGCACAAAGGTGCAAAGCCTGATCAAAGCCAGCGATTTCGTTTTCGATTATGGAGTGCAATACGACCTGCATCTGGATAAAGACAGGAAAATTACTTTCGGTCTTACCTATGCCAACCAATTTAACCTGAACGTTAAACGAGAATATCTCTCCACCACCTTGCTGGGAGGTTACGACGATCTGGTTGAATATGTAATTGATACCGTAGTGTATAACCCCGAGCAAAAGGGTAAGGTAGTGCTACCGCAAAAATTGGGGATTGGATTCACTTACCAAAAGGCCGATCGTTGGCTTATCGGAGCCGATTTTGAGTGGCAAAACTGGAATAAATATGAGGCTTTCGGAGTACCTGATAGCCTTACCGACTCCTGGCGGGTGGCATTGGGCACACAAATAACACCCAAGCACACCAGTATATCAAGTCTTTTAAAACGAATGACTTACAGGATTGGAGCCCGTTACAATCACACCTATCTCAGCATCGACAATACCCCTATCAATGAGTTTGGCATAAGTTTTGGGGTTGGTTTCCCGATGAAGAAGTCGAAAACCGGAATTGATCTGAGTATGGAGATTGGACGTCGCGGAACAACTAAAAATCAGCTGATACAGGAAAACTTCATCAACTTTACGCTTGGAGTTTCCATTCAGGAAATTTGGTTTTATAAGAAACAATATCAATAAATCGTTAATAAACCACTAATAAAATGAAGCTAAAGGCATTGACATTACTCATCGGAATCGGACTGGCTTTCATCAGCCTGGCCGCAACCCCTGTAATCGACAACCAACCTCAGGACGATGGCTCGAAGTATGGTGCAGACAGCGCCACATGTGTGATGAAACTCTCACTTTATCGTGAGTTTTACAAACAATGGAAAGGTAGCAACTACAAAAACACCACGATTAAGGACGCACTCAAATCCTGGAGATGGGTGTACAACAATTGCCCTCGCTCCACCGAAAACATCTATGTGGATGGGGTAAAAATGTATGATTTTAGGATTACTAAAGCCAAAGACGAACAAAAGAAAAAAGATCTGTTGGATACCTTGATGGGTATTTACGACAGAAGAATAGAATTTTTCCCCAACGACTACAAGCCGCCTCACAACTCTCAAATTGGCGAATTGCTGGGACGTAAAGGTGTGGACTTGTACCAGGCTGATCCTGAACAATATGCCAAAGTGTACGAAATACTGGGTAAATCCATTGAGTTGGACAAGGAAAAAACACAAGGTCCTATCTTTATTTATTACTTCCGCTCACTCACCCGAATGGCTAAAAGTGGTGAAATTGATACTGCTTCTGTAGTAGATGCCTACGACATGATTAGCGATTATGTGGATGCAAACCTTGAGAAATATACCAAAGCCGGAAGTGCTAAAAGGATAGAACAATGGGAAAACATCAAAGGAAATATCGAAATTACATTTGAACCTTTTGCCAATTGTACCGATTTGGTGCGTATTTACCGCAAAAAATTGAATGAAACACCGGATGATGTGGATTTGCTCAAGAAAATTACCAACCTACTCGACAAAAAGCAATGCATCGACTCGCCCTTATATTTTGATGCCACCGTTGCACTTTACAAAGCGGAACCTTCAGCGGAGTCAGCTTACCTAATCGGGAAAATGTTGCTCATTGAAAAGAAATATCAGGAAGCCATTCCATATCTGGAAGAAGCTACCAAAATGGAAAGTGAAACCAAAGCCTATAGGGCCATGATTTTCCTGGCAGAAGACTATATGAACCTGGAGAGATATGCTGACGCGCGCAAAATAGCGCTCAAAGCAATAGCGCTCAACTCCAACGAAGGCGAACCTTATGTAATCATCGGTGATTGCTATGCAGCCAGCGCCAAAGATTGCGGCAACGACGAGCTTACCACTAAAGTAGCTTATTGGGCTGCCGTTGACAAATATAAGAAAGCCAAAAGCGTGGATCCAGAACTTACCGACAAAATGAATAGCCGCATCAGCAGCTATCAAAAATACTTCCCGCCCACGGAATTGCTGTTCTTCCACAACCTGAACGAAGGTGATCCTTATACAGTTGAATGTTGGATAAATGAGCAAACAACTGTGAGAGCCGCCAAATAAGCGGAAACCTTTCATGGGAAAATATTATAAAATCATACCAATTACCCTTGCCATTTGCTTGGCAGGGGTATTTTTTTCCTGTGAAAATTCGTTAGATACCATACGCACCATCACCCGCGAAGATACCCTGGCAGCACTTCAGGCATTCAATATCGACTATATCCGAACCGATTCAGGAGAAGTGAAGGTGCGACTAACCAGTCCGCTCATGGAGAAATACGATGGTAAAGAGGCTTATACCGTTTTCCCGGAAGGCTTTGAGGTAGTGTTTTTTGATTCAGTAGGACGGGAATCATCATCCATAAAAGCCAATTATGGCATTATGTACGAACGAAGCAAAGATATGAGAGCCCGCAACGACGTGGTGGTAAAAAATTTTGAAACCAACGAACAACTGTTTACCGAAAATCTTTATTGGGATCGGAAAAAGAAGACCATCCGTTCAGGGACTTTCGTAAAAATTGTAACCCCCGACAAAGTAATCTATGGCGACAGCATGAGTGCCAACGAATCTTTCAAGAATCGGGAAATATACCACATCCGCGGCGAGCTTGAGTTTGAAGAGGAAGAGCCCACAAGCAATCCCAAATGATGAAAAGTGCAATTTTATTACATACCTTTGCAAATTAGCATTTTGTCATGAGCACAGACGGTATTATCATTGTATGCATGTTGATTCTTTCCGGGTTTTTTTCAGGAATGGAAATAGCCTTCGTTAGTTCAAACAGATTGAAACAGGAGCTTGATTTGAAAAGAAAGCTGTTGCCGGCAGCCGTACTTCAGGCTTTTTATAACAATCCATCGAGGTTTATCGGCGCTTTGCTTCTGGGAAACAACATCGCGCTGGTGGTATATGGTATTGCTACGGCTCATTTGCTGGAAACACCCATTACGAATGCGCTACCTGAAGCCTTCCAATCGCAGTATATCATTCTCTTACTGCAAACCATCCTGTCCACCCTGCTCATACTTATCGTAGCCGAGTTTATTCCCAAGGTGTTGTTCCGTATCAACCCCAACGCCATTCTTAAGGTTTTTGCCATTCCGGTTTGGATATTCTATTACATCTTCTTTCCGGTGATTGTCATTTACATCGGCTTTTCCGAATTGCTGCTGAAAAAGGTCTTTCGCATGAAACTTTCGGATGAGCCCTATACCTTTAGCTCCATCGATCTGGAGGAATATGTAAAGGATTATAGCCCTCAGGATGAAGTGGAAGAAGAGCTCAATCAGGAAATTCAAATGATTCAAAATGCCATGGAGTTCAAGCACATCAAGTTGCGCGACTGCATGGTGCCACGTCCGGAAATTGAAGCCCTCGAAATTGGTGAAGATGTGGAGGTGCTGCGTGAATTTCTGACCCAAACAGGTCATTCGAAAATCATGATTTTTGAGAAAACCATCGACAAAATCGTAGGATATGTGCATGCTTACGATATGTTTAGCAATCCCGCTACCATCCGTCAGATTGTGCGCCCTATCAATGTTGTTCCTGAAACCATGTGGGCACGCGATATGATGCAGACCTTTATTAAAAACCACAAAAGCGTAGCAGTGGTGATGGATGAGTTTGGTGGTACATCGGGCATCGTAACCATGGAAGATGTGATTGAGGAAATCTTTGGCGACATTGAAGATGAGTATGATACCGAAGAAGAAACCGAAATCAAACTCACCGACAACAGCTATATTTTTTCTGCCCGTCTGGAAGTGGATTACCTTAACGAAAAATACAAACTCAGTATTCCCGTACTCGACGAATACGAAACTTTGGCCGGATTCATTATCTATCAACACGAAAGTATTCCGGCGGTACACGAACGAATTCCTGTGAAACCATACGTTTTCACCATTCTTAAAGCCACCGGCAACCGATTGGATGAGGTAAAACTGGAATTGGACGAATAAACCGGTTATTTTTTCTTTGCGATGGGCTTTTCATTTTCGAGTACCACACGGGTAACCGGCAAACATTCAGGATAATTTTTCTGAAGAAATTGGATAAGCTTTTCACGAACATGAACCCGTAAATCCCAGGCTTCGGGCGAGTTTTTCGCGCTCATCAATGCCCTAATTTCCACCATATTTTCCTTGGCATCGGTTACCTGCATATTGTTTACCTGCCCATCCCATAACGGACTTTCTTCTAAAAGACGGGTAAGTTCTTTGCGCAAAGCATCGATGGGAACATGGTAGGAGGCATAAATGAACACGGTTCCCATAATTTCGGCGGTGGTGCGTGTCCAGTTCTGAAAAGGCTGGTCGATAAAATAGGTGGAAGGTACCACCAACCGGCGTTTGTCCCAAATCCTAATCACCACATAGGTCAGGGTAATCTCTTCAATCCAACCCCATTCTTTCTCCACAATCACCACATCGTCAATGCGGATGGGCTGGGTAATGGCTATTTGCAAACCGGCCAGAATAGTGCCAATTACTTTTTGTGCTGCCAAACCTAAAATAATGGTGGCAATACCTGCCGACGCAAACAAACTAAACCCTATTTTTCGAACCCCGTCGAACAACATCAGCGTAACCCCAATGGCCGTGATAATAATGATAAACGTGAGGATACGTTCCAGTATATTGTATTGGGTATGTACTTTCCTGGAATGCAAGTTGTCGGCTTGGTGAATGTCGTACTTTTTTAATATTCTTCTGAAAAACACCCGTATGAGGGCAATGATCATCCAGGTAATGCCGGCGATGAGCAAGATGGAACTTGTTATCTCCAATATTTCAGCCAATTCGGGAGGTATGGTTTTTACATATTTCAACACGCATTTCAACGCAATGGAAATCAGTAATAAAATGATGGGTAATACAATTCGTTTAAACGTTTTCATGGCCATGAGATTGAAAAAGTAAAGGTACAAAATAGCTTATTGCCATGCACCATCAGGAAGTCAATGATTCGTATCATATACTCCCTTCGCTGTGTTGTTAATTTACTAACAAAGCTTAACAAACTTTAAAAACGTTTAATATTTAAGAATCTGGTTATCAAAGCACTTATTTTTGGTAGTGTAATTATTTCTGAAGTATTCACTTATTAAAAACGCAACCATGAAAAAATTTACATTACTAAAATTGTTATCGGTAGCGGCCATCCTTTGGTTGGGCAGCTACGGTGCTCAGGCACAAATAAACGACACGCTGGTGGTTCAGGTTTCGCCCACGCTGGCGGTAAAGGTAACTGCTGACAACCTGCCTGAGTTGGCCGAATCGGGCACAGCCATTGCCTTACTCAAGCAATTTCAGAAGGATTTGGAGCAATTGCAGCCCCGGATTCAGAATCGATCAGGGTATTATATCACCTACAAACAAAATGGTTACCTGACCATCGACAGCTTAAGTCCAAAACAAGTATTTATGCTGAACGACAAAGAAAAAATCAATTACAACAGCAACCGGTGCCGCCTGATTCCCCCCGACCACGAAGGCTGTGGGACTACTGATGGAGAAGACATCCTCATCTATTTCGAACAATTGGATCAACTAACACAATCCGAATTGGTTACGGCTGTAGCGGAATCCCTTGCCAAAAGTTCGAAACCGGGCAGAATGGCCAAAAATTTCTATTTCGAATCCATGGATGGTCAGTATAAACAGGCAAATGAAGAAATGACCTCCAATGGGCATCTTGACCAAATTGCGCTAACCGCCGGAATGGGTGCCGCTTTGATAAAGAATACGGGCATGGTGAATATTGGCTTTTCTGCCGTTATGGGTATCGGAAGCAGGGGTAGGCTAAAACATCGATTCATGATTTCCGACGAGATGAACTATGTGTTCGACAACAACACCAGCTTTACCATCAACAACTTCCTGAGTTTTGGTTATGCGTACAACTTTTCAAAAAACCCTGACAAACCCATGTGGTACGGATTGGAAGCCGGTTTTCTGACCAATAAAAACAGCAATTTTTTCGCCGACGATACTTACCGTTTGGGCTTTATCGTAAAACCTACAGAAAAAGTAAACATTAAATCCTTTCTGTACTTTGAAGACGGTTTTCAAAAGGTGTATCCGGGTATAGGATTAAGCATTGATTTCTAAAAGCGAAAAACCCGGTCACACAATCAGGGATGACCGGTCATGTCGAAAGTTTTTTTAGAGCCCCCCTTGTTATGGTTGGGGCTCTTTTTGCCTGAATAGTATTTCATGGCTTCGGGCATCCACTTTTGTAAGTTGGCAATGCGGGTTTGGTCGGAGGGATGTGTACTTAAAAATTCGGGTGGTTTTTGTCCCGAAGCCGAAGCACTCATTCGTTGCCAGAACGACACCGCTTCCTCGGGATTATATCCTGCCATGGCCATAAAAATCAATCCCAGGTGGTCGGCCTCGCTTTCGTGCAAACGGCTGTAAGGTAATATGGCAGCCACCTCCGTTCCGGCACCGTAAGCCATCATCCAAAGAGCTTGCGTTTCTTCCGGCTGGTCTTGCAGGGCTACCGACAAGCCCACCGAACCGGCCGTACGCAGCAATTCCTGGCTCATGCGTTCGCCACCATGTTCGGCAATTGCGTGGGCAATTTCATGACCCATGACTACGGCCAAACCGGTTTCGTTTTTGGTCACGGGTAATATACCTTTATAGACGACTACTTTTCCGCCGGGCATACACCAAGCGTTTACTTGATTGTCGTTCACCAAATTAAACTCCCATTGATATCCGTCGAGTAAATTGGACATTTTATTGTCTGCAAGGTATTGCTCCACAGCATATTGAATATTTTTACCCACCTTTTTCACCATAAGGGCATCAGGGGTGTTGTTTACGGGTGGATTCTCTTTTAAAAAATCCCCGTATTGCTGATAGCTCATCGACATGAGTTCGTTACTGGGTATCATATTGAGTTGCTTTCGTCCGGTTAGAGGAACGGTAGAGCATGAAACGAGAAACAAAACGATGGCAGCAATGGTAAGGATTCGTGTTTTCATGAAGTGAAAATTTAAACAGGTTCGAGTTAATTGATAACCGTGAGATATTTTTACAATGATATATCGGTAAAAATAGATATCTGCCACCACATATCAAAGTGTTTTGATCAACTAAAATTTCACCATCACGCCAATGGTCGGAAGTACTGTGCCACTGGTGTTTTCGATGCTCTCGAGCACATAATCCTGACCATTGTTAACGGTTTTGAAACTCCCGTCGGCATTCTTTTCGCGAATAATATAGGGTTGTCCTTCGTTTTGGAAGTTGTACAAATTCTGAATGTCAAGGTAAAACATCAGGGTCCATTTGTTGTAGAAATATTTTTTATCAACCCGCACGTCCAGCTGATGAAAGGCATTGGCACGCTTGTCGTTCAACTGGTTGTAGTCCAGATACGGACCTCCTTTGGCATTCCATGCCTGCACGTTGGCGGAGGTTTGCAGGTCGTAAGGTGTGTAGGGCAATCCACCTACAAAGCGCCATTTGGCACCCATGCTCCAGTTGCGTTTCAGGTCTTTGGTGGCGGTAAGGGTAATCAGGTGGCGGCTGTCCCAAGATGAGGGGATATAGTCTCCGGCTAGGTCGGTAAACAGGCTTCTGACAAAGGTATATGAACCAATGAAGGTAAAAGTTTGAAAACGCATCCGGTTGAGCAGTTCAAAACCATAGGCACGTCCCTTGCCAATGGAAGCAACAGGCACTGCTCCCGAAACACTACTGTATTCGGCACCGGTGTTGGCCACACTTGCCCCGGTGGTCAAATCGATGGGATATTGAAAATAATTTTTGTAAAAACCTTCGGCAGACCACATGATATGTTTGTCGACAATGTGTTCCAGACCTAAAATATAATGGTCAACACCTATGTAGGAAGCGCTTTTATTGATCAGCACATCCTGGTTGTTGGCGTATCCCAGTGTGGTGTAGGCCGGCATTTGATAATATCTGCCGATGCTACTGTTAATGGTGATGCCATCCGTCAGCAGATAGGAGGCCGACAACCGGGGCGAAAGCTGTTCGAGGGGATTGCTCATGTTGGAGGAAAAAGTATTTGCATCCACCCGAATTCCCAAAGAAAGATTGAGTCGTCCATCTAACACTGGTTTTGAAACTTGTCCGAAGGCGCCGTATTTAAATAAGTTGATATCCGAGCTGTAATTTATTTCGGTAACGGAGTCGTTGATATAAAGTGCCTGATAGGTTTGGTTGTCGTAATAATCGTACTCACCGCTAATTCCAAAACTGTATTTCATATCATTTTTCTGTAAATGATATTCGTAACGAATTTTGTTTTCGGTTTCATTGGACGCATAATCAAAGGTTTTGGGAAGGTCTTCATTATTATCCGGATATTTATAAAATTCGTTATTCAGCTTATTGCGGCTCACCACCAGTTGCTGGTATCCATTTTTCATAAAATGTTTATACACAGCGCCAATGGTATAACTCCACTGGTTGTTGACGGGGAGTTCCGAAAGAATAAACTCCTGTCCGGGGTCGGGATTGCTGATTCCGGTATTGAGTTTGAGTCGGTCGTAAGAACCTAAACTAATGATGGTAAGCTCGTTGCGCGTGTTGAATTTGATCTTTGTTTTGAATTGGTAATCGTTGAAAGTTGGTAAAAACGGCAATCCGATGGCCGAAAACAAAAACTGAAGATAGGAACGGCGAACCGAGAATATGTAGGTGGCTTTGTCGCCCACAGGACCTTCCAGGGTCAATGAGGCTTCGCTGGCACCCAGAGCCACTTGTCCGAAAAGCTGATTGGAGTTACCATCTTTCTGTGTGAAATCGAAAACACCACTCAAAGCATTGTATTCTGAGGCGGGAAAAGCACCTGAAAAATAGTTTACTTGTGAGATAAAGTCTGCGTTGATAATACCCACCGGACCTCCCGAAGCTCCTTGTGTGGCAAAGTGGTTGAGAACAGGTATTTCCACCCCATCCAGAAAAAACCGACTTTCACTGGGGCCACCGCCCCGAACAATAACATCGTTGCGAAAATTGGGTGTGGAGCCCACTCCGGGAAAGGACTGAATCACACGTGAGATATCGCGGTTGCTCCCCGGGTTGGTTTCAATTTCCTTGAGCCCAATGGTTTGCATGGAAACAGGAGCTTCAATGCGTTTCTGAAATGGGTCCACCCTAATGACCACCTCATCCAATTGTTTGTCAGTTGGTTCCATGGCCAGTTCTACGGTAGCGGGCTTTTTGGGACTCACAAAAATGTCGCGGCTTTTTGCGGGTTTGTAACCAATATAGGTGGAAACCAACTGCACATAGCCGGCGGGCACTTGGTTAATGACAAATTTTCCATTCATATCCGTGGTGCCCCCCAATTGGGTTTCGTTAACAACTACGTTAGCAAATGGAATGGGTTGGTTGGTGTTTTTATCGATAATCCGCCCCGAAATGGATCCGGTTTGTGCATGCATGATGGCGGTTATCAAAACAAATATGAACATTAGCCAAGCTTTGGATGACCTGAATAAGTTCTGAATCGTGATAATATTTGTTGATTTCATTGTTGTCAATATTTATGGCTGAGCAAATTTATATTTATTACGTTTTTGTATTTTATTTTGCAAATATATTATTATTTTGTATTATTTATGTATCTTTGTAAAAAAAATATTTACAATGAATCAGTTTCAGTTATTAAAGGAGCTATTACCCTATCTGGAAGAATATACACGCGAGCACCAACACAAGGACTTGCTGGATTTCTCTAATTTTTTGCGAAAGCAACTTTTGATAAAACCTGCATTTAATGAAACTAATCCTGATTTTTCATTATCGGAAAATCACCGACCTGAACTTTTTCCGGAAGTGGAATTTTCTACCCTGCTTACCGATTTGTACCGGTTTGGACGACATTATGTAAAAAAAGCACTGTTGGATACCGACATTAAAACGCTGGAAGAGTTTGGTTGTTTGGCCTCGCTCATTAAAACGCCGGGGTTGCTAAAATCAGAACTCATTCAACTGCAATTAATGGAGATTTCTTCGGGAACGGAAGTAGTCAACCGATTAATTAAATTAGGTTTGATAAAAGAACTCCGTGACGCGCACGACAAAAGAGCCAAACGCTTGTACCTCACCGAAAAGGGGCAATCCACCATTATCGGGGCTTTTGAAGAAATGTATAAGGCTTCCAAAATTATTCGGGGCAACCTAAGCGACGAGGAACTCCATCACGCCACGCAAGTGATGGAAAAACTGAGTGCATTCCACTGGCATATACATCGCTGTGATAAATCATCCGGCATGGAAGTGTTGTTAGAAAAATACATAAATAATTGATTATGAAAAATATACTTATTTCAGGTGGAAGTGGTTTGGTAGGAAAACATCTGACCCATCAGCTGTTACAAAAGGGTTATCAGGTGGCATGGTTATCGAGGAATCCGGGTAAAAATGACCGGTTTAAAACATTTAAATGGGATATTGATGCCGGAACCATCGAGCCCAAAGCCCTTGAATTTGCCGATGCATTGGTACATTTGGCCGGAGCCGGAATTGCCGACAAACCATGGTCGGCTAAGCGAAAGCAGGAGATTGTGGATAGCCGCGTGAAGTCAACGGAATTGTTGGTAAAACAGTTTAAGCTTCAGAAGAAACGCCCTCAGATGGTGGTAGCGGCCTCAGCGGTGGGTTATTATGGTGCCATCACGGGCAATCATGTTTTTATGGAGAGCGACCCGCCTGCCAACGATTTTTTGGGAACTACCACCCAACGATGGGAAAAGGCCACCAACACGTTCCGTGAACTAGGAATAAAAACCGTTCAATACCGACTGGGTGTTGTGTTGGCCAAAGATGGAGGTGCATTGTCCAAGATGGCCGCTCCGGTGAAATTTGGTTTGGGTGCGCCTCTGGGCAGTGGAAAGCAAATTGTCCCATGGATTCATGTGGATGATTTATGCACCATGATGGTGGATGCTCTTGAACAAAAAATCCCCGACGGGGTTTATAATGCAGTAGCACAGGCCATTACAAGCAACAAGGAATTCATGAAAACACTGTCGAAGGTGATGAAACGACCCTATTTTTTTCCGCCAGTCCCCTCTTTTATGATGCGAGCTATCATGGGCGAAATGGCCGATATGGTGTTGGAAGGTTCAGCGGTTTCGGCAGATAAAATTACCGGAGCAGGATTTGCGTTCCGCTATACAAAACTTAAGGAAGCACTTATAAGTCTTGCAGGATAGTGCTTTCATATGTGGCGGATAAGGATTGGAAAACATGAAACTGACTTTGTTTCAACATACCACTTATACCGATTATGAATTGAAATGAGCTTTAAGTTCGCTTCGCTCCTGAAACCTGTTCAATTCTATATGGGCATAATACATAAACAACGTAGTGCTAACTTCATTTTATAGTTGGTATTACCTTGTTTACATCAACTTAACTATCTGAGGATTTACAGGCGTCTATACACTTGGGAATTTTCAAATAAAAGGTAGTTCCCTTATCGCGGACACTTTCGAAGCCCACTTCCCCTTTCAGGAATTTCTCCCCAAAAAGTTTCATACTATAGGTGCCGATACCACGACCCACGCCTTTAGTGGAGAATGACCGATTAAAAAGTTGTAGCTGAACGTCTTTATTGATATAACTGGTGTTGTGAACTGAAAGTACTACCTTATCGCCTGACTCTTTACAAAACAAGGTAACAGCACTTCCCGGTACAGTAGCTTCCAGGGCATTTTTTATCATATTACCTATCACGCGCCTCAGCAACGAAAGGTCCGTAAAAAACTCAATGTTTTCAGCTTTGGAATCAATGTGAAGATACTTTCCCGCCATCACCTCATGTTTCGAGTATAACTCGGCTATTTCCTTCAAAAAGGGAATGGTTTCCAGTTTCTTACACGATAAAACCAGGTTACCACTTTCGGCAGCAGTAAGCAATCGTTGCGATTTTATTTCTTCAATCAGGTTGTTGGTTCCACGATTGATAATCTTGGCCATTTCCGCCATCTCTTTGGGGTCTTCCGATAATTCTAACACCGAAGTCAGACCCGAAATTCCACCTGCACTGTTGAGAATATCATGAAAAAAGGCCCGTTCGAGGGTTTGCTTACGTTTTTCGTTGCTAATATCCTGAATGGCAAAAATGGTAAACTCCTCTCCCTCCCACTCATATGGTGTAGCCGTAACTTTCAAATCCATAGCATTTTGATCCTGAGTCATGATGCGACATTCTTTTTCGGATACTACTCCGGATTGCGCTTCTAGAATGGCGTTAACGGCTCCGCACACGGTACAAAATTTAGTCGTCCCACAGCCTCCGGTAGAATTGATGGCATGCATACAAAACACAGCTTCTCCGGGACGTTTACCAATGAGGGTGTTCAGGTTGGCCGCACCCAAATTCTTAAAAAACAGTTTATTGGCATAAACAATCTGCCTTTCTTTATTCAATATGGCCACCATGGAAGAGGTTACGTTGAGCAGCTTGTTGAGCACTTCTACGCTGTTAAACATTTGATTTTGGCCGGAAGTACTTTGTTCACTCGCTCTTTTTGCCGACGCAAATTCGGATCTAGTATTTTGGGAAGTTTTTGACATCATATGGGCTTTGTGGCATTACTTGCCAAAGGTACGGAAAAGGACAAACAAAAACAATGGGACGTGATCAATCACCAAAGCAAACCTATTTACTTTTCTGCTTTTTTCGCGATTCGGCAAAACAAGTTCGGCACAGTGGCTCATAGGCATCGGTTTCGCCTAGCAGCACCAGTTTTTCGTCTTGGGTGGTTCGATGCGAGTAACTGGCCAGATTGCCGCAGCGCATGCAAATGGCGTGAACCTTGGTTACGTATTCAGCCGAAGCCAAAAGCAAAGGAATGGGTCCAAAAGGCTTTCCGGTAAAATCCATATCAAGACCTGCCACCACCACACGTTTTCCCTGGTCGGCCAATTGATTACAAACGTGAATTAATTCATTATCAAAAAATTGGGCTTCATCAATGCCCACCACCTCAAATTCTTCTGCATAAAACAGTATTTGAGAGGCACTTTCCACCGGAGTTGAAGACACGGATTTGGCATCGTGCGACACCACATTTTCTTCATCGTAGCGGGTATCGATGGTGGGCTTAAATATTTCCACTTTTTGTTTGGCAATGCGGGCTCTATTGAGCCGACGGATAAGTTCCTCAGTTTTTCCGGAGAACATGGAACCGCAGATCACCTCTATCCAACCGGCCCTGTCATTATTCTTATGGTCTTTTTCAAGAAACATCGGTGTGATTTAGATATTCTTTCTACTTTTGAAGGAAACAAATGTAAGGAACTTTTTACCAATGGATAAAGAAAAATTTCTCCTCCGGCTAAGTCTGGAAATCGACACGCTCAAAGCGCATGTAAATAGATTAAAACCAGTGGGATACAAGATTCATCCCCTCGACATGGAACTGCTACGTAAAAAAGCACTGGATCTATATGATTTGATGCTTCAGTTTGAAATGTATCCCGATAAGGTAGCTGATATTCAGACCAAACCAAAAGTTGTTATTGAGAAAAAGCCCGAAATACAACCCGTTGAGGAGCCTCCCAAAGAACCCCGTCTTGAAGCAACTCCTCCTCCGGCAAAACCATCAGAACCTGTCTTTGTAGAGGTGGAACAACCCCTTGCGGAAGATGTTACACTGGATCAGGAAACAAAACCCGTGGATTCCCCCGTGATGGAAACACCGGAAGTACCCAAAGTAGAAACTCCTGTGGAGCCAATTGCTGAGAAACCCATGGAAACGCCTCAAGAACCTCCCACAGAAATCGAGGAGAAGGTGACACCTACAGAAAAACCTGCTCCTATCCAGGAAGTAAAACCAGTGGAAGAAAAGCCTGCAACTCCCCGTCAGGAAGATTTTGTCAGCCCACCTCCACCCAAAACCCATCAACCCAAGGCGGAACCCGTAAAAACCACCCTCGATCTGTTTTCGACCATTCCCGAGAGTGTGGGTAGCCGTACCATGGCAGAATCGGACAACAGCGTGGCCGGACGCATACAAAAGGAACGTCTGCAAAATATCCGGTCGGCCATCGGCATCAACGAAAAGTTTCTGTTTTTAAACGAACTTTTTAAAGGCGATTTGTCACGCTACAATCGAGTGATAGATGAACTCAACGCCATGCAAAGCAAACAGGGCGCCGACACCTATCTGATGGAATTGAAAATAGAGGGGCAATTTGGCGAAAACCATCCTGCATTTGAAAAGTTGAAAGAAATTGTAGGCAGAAAATACTAACCATGGATATGGCCAAACTCTATCTCGTACCTACGCCCATTGGCAACCTCAACGACATGACCTTTCGTGCCATTGAGGTACTTAAAAATGTTCAAACCATACTGGCCGAAGATACCCGAACCAGTGGCAAACTACTGAAACACTTTGAGATAGAAACCCGCATGCAATCGTATCATCAATTTAACGAACACAAGGTGCTGGAAGGGTTGGTAACGCGCATACAACAAGGGGAATCGATGGCTTTAATAACTGATGCAGGAACGCCCGGAATTTCCGACCCTGGTTTTTTACTTGTAAGGGCCTGTGTGGAGCATGGTATTGGTGTGGAAACACTTCCCGGAGCCACTGCCTTTGTTCCGGCTTTGGTTAATTCGGGATTGCCATGCGATAAATTTTATTTTGAGGGGTTTTTACCTCACAAAAAAGGCCGCCAAACACGATTGAAACTCCTGGCCGAAATGCCCGTTACCATCGTGTTATACGAATCGCCACACCGCTTGGAAAAATCGTTGACACAGATGATGGAGTTTTTTGGTGCATCACGTCAGGTTTCGGTTTCCCGTGAAATAAGCAAACTTTTTGAGGAAACTGTTCGTGGAACGCTGGAGGAGGTTGCTGCCCATTTCAGGCAAATTCCAGCCAAAGGCGAAATTGTCATGGTTCTGGAAGGAAAACAGGGAAAAAAACTGTTGACCGATTAATCTTTCTTTACCCACTCCTCAGCCTCTTCCATAGTCGAAAACAGTGCAAATTCCCACATGGTGTCCGCCATCGATTGTTCGTAAAGCCTGATCAAATCAATCATTTTTGGATCAGTGGTAACGTGAGCCACTTTTAAATGACTGTTCCAACGACTCGAATGTTTCTCCAAGCTGGCAATTACTTCAGTTTCTTTTTCCGACACATGAAATTTAGTCACACCTCGGTAGTCACCAATTTCATATTTAATGGTTTCAAATCGCGGATCACCATAGAGTTCCCCATTAAACTTCATGTTTTCTTCGAAGGTAACTTCTCCACTCAAGTGAATCACGACACCTTCGGGCATCCAGGTGATGGAATAGGGCATAATACATATCGTTTTTGATAGGGCAAAGATAGAAAACTGAAATTAACATTGTTAAATTTGACGCTATTTGTTAACAGTTTATATTTCAATCTATTTATAATGAGCAAGAAAACACCAAATTCATTGTAATACCCGATTTGACGTTAATGTTACGAGCCAATCGGGTTAAATGAGTTTTCTTAACCACTCGATTTTAGTCCTTATGAATTGGCATTTAATGCTGATTATAAATTGAAATGAGCTTTAATTCGCTTCGCTCCTGAAACCTCTTCAGTTCTATATCGGCATTATACATAAACAGCGTAGTGCGAACTTCAATTTATAGTTGGTATAACAAGTGATTTTCAGGTTGAATGGGTAAAAAAGGACTCGCCGATTCACCCTTTTCCTTAGCTTTGCCTCAAATGCTAAAACCATCGTCATGAGGATGACCATTACCAAAAAGCTGATAATTAATTTTTTTGTGCTTAGCTTATTGCCATTGGTGGTTATCGACACCCTTTTTTATTCCATTGCCAAAGATGCGCTCATCGGACGAACCTTCGAGCAACTGACCTTCGTGCGGGTGGAAAAATCAACCCGTATTAATACTTTTATGGAACAACGGGTTTACGATTTAAAAAATATCGTACATGATAAAGGTACAGTAAATGCGTTGGAAACGCTTAAAGGTTTACAGCTCAATACTACCATCGATAGCCTGAACTCGTCCGTTTACACACGTTTTTTAACCACCTATCTGCGAACAGCAGGTTGTTATTCTTCTGTAACGTATTATTTACCGGAACAAAAACCCTACATTGTGGAGTTAGACTCCATTGAACCTAATAATTATCAGCACCATTGGCTACAAAAACTATTTGCAGAAATTCGCAACCCAAACAAGTTTATCATCAAGGAAATTACTTCAGGAGAGCACCCAAAAACATGGCAAATACTTCTGGCCGGAGGTGTTTTCGTCGAAGGTGAAAAGGTTGGCATGATTGTATTAACCATGCCATTGGAAGTATTTAGTCGCATTATGTTTGAGGACAATCCCATGAATGGTTTGGGCGAAACGGGAGAATCCTATTTGGTGGGACCCGATTTTCTGATGCGAAGCACTTCACGGTTTAATGAAAATGCGGTGATGCAAATTCCTTCACAAACCGTGGGTGTTGAATTGGCTCTGGCAGACTCGGCAGGCACGGGCATTTTTAAGGATTATCGCGGGGTGCAGGTATTAAGTTCATTTGGAAAGGTGGGCATTCCACAACTCAATTGGATTATCCTTGCCGAAATAGATGCCGACGAAGCCATGGTTCCTATTTTTGTCCTCCGAAACAGCATCATCTACCTTTCCATCATCATCGCTATGCTATTGTTGGGTATCGTGATTTTCAACGCCACCTGGATCATGCTGCCCATAAAAAAATTGCAAGCTGCCGCCGAGGTGATTTCGCAAGGAAAATTCGGAAATATCATCCTGTTAAAACAGCGTGATGAGATTGGCGATTTGGTGGAAGCCTTTAATTCCATGTCGCAAACCTTACAAGACCAGTCCGATCGTTTGGAGCACGAAAAGGTGATGCGTACTACTTCCATGATCGATGCCCAGGAAGCCGAGCGTCAACATTTGTCGCGGGAATTGCACGATGGACTGGGGCAACTGATACTGGCCATTCGCATGAAGCTCGATCAGCTCACCCGTGAAAATACTGAAAAAAATGAACGTTTGATTTCTGAAACCCGTGAGTTGATAAAAGTGACCGTAAACGAAATCAGAAACATCAGCAATAACCTCATGCCCACGGTATTGCACGAGTTTGGACTGATGGCTGCCATCGGGCGACTGGCCAAAGAAACAGCAGCCAACAGTGGTTTACAGGTGGACTTTCGGTGCGACTTCAAAGAAAATGAGTTGATCAACAGCCGCGTTCAAATATATGTATATCGCATGGTTCAAGAAGCTTTTAACAACATCATCAAACATGCTCAGGCCAAAAAGGTACAAGTGGAATTAAACAAATTAAGCGACACCCTTTTGTTAAAGATAACCGATGATGGAAGGGGATTTAAGGTGAGAAAGAGGAGCTATTTTTCCGGCAACGGCATTGCCAACATGAAGGAGCGAACCAACCTGTTGGGCGGACAGTTTCAACTTGAATCCTCTTTAAACGAAGGAACCCGTATTGTAATCGAAATTCCCTTATAATTGCATTGACATCATGAAAGATCAATTAAAAATAAAAATCACTCTGGCCGACGACCACCAGCTATTTCGCGATGGCGTTAACTCCCTTTTGGCTGATGCAGAGCAGGTGGAAGTGTTGTCGGCCGTATCGTCGGGAAGCGAACTGATTGAAAGTCTGCATCGTCAACCATGCGACGTGGCCATTGTGGATGTAGCCATGGGCGACATGACCGGAATTGAAGCTACACGCATTATATCCGAGAAATTCCCCAAGGTAAAAGTGCTCATCCTCTCCATGCACAACAACGAAGAATTTATTCAAAACGCCATCAAAGCCGGAGCCCGGGGTTATCTGCCCAAAGACACCGACAAGGATGTGCTCCTGAAAGCCATCCACGACATTCATCAGGGCCACATGTATTTCGACCCCCACATTTCGGGTATGTTAGTCAACAGCCTGATTCGCAGCACCGAAAACCAAAAAGTAACCGAGTCGAAACTCGACCTGCTCACACCCCGCGAACTGGAAATTGTGCAGTGGGTGGCCGAAGGCTATATCAACAAAGAAATTGCCGATAAACTCCAAATCAGTATCCGCACCGTTGATTCCCACAAAAACAACATCATCAACAAGCTCAACCTCAAATCCTCCATCGACATCGTGAAATTTGCCATTAAACATGGGTTGGTGAAGCTTTAGGGGAGTTGGGAGTTGGAAGTCGGAAGTCGGAAGTCGGGAGACGGGAGTCCGAAGCTGAGAGTTGGGAGTAATTAATGCCCTAATAACGGTGAGCCCTCGAACTCTTGAACTCTTGAACCCTTGAACCCTTGAACTCTTGAACATTTGATCCCTTGAACATTTGATCCCTTGAATGGTTGCTCCGAAAGTTTTCGGGTGGGGGTAATGGGAGCTGTGATTCGGAAGTTGGAAGAAGAAATTATTCAATATCGAATGCCGGTCAACGAATCATGAGTTGAACGAAGAAATTTACTTCTGATAACGGAGTCCGACACTTAAGAGTCAACATAATTATGATATTCAGATGATTACAATAGGTTGCTATTGGTAGTCTTTGAACAATTAAGCTGTCGAACCTCAGGGTGCAACAATCCTATCATTGTATTGCTTTAAAATGGCGAGTATATCCTCATCGGTTTTAATCTTTTTAATCTTGGCCTTTAGCTCGGGCATATCTTTAGTTCGGAGAATCAACTCTTTTCTACAATTTACCCCGGGTGAAGCACTTCTTTCATTAACGAAATAATCGGTCGTGCAGAAGGGGTTGCTGCTACCCGGACTCACATAATAATCTCTGTACCAACTGATTTTGCCGACATACATTCTTTCGAACATAACCCGATCCATTTTTAATCTGCCGGTATAGTTATCCGACACAAACTCTCTGGTTTTACCTAGCGGATCAGTAAAAACTAAGTAGTCAACCTCACCTTCCTTCAGTTTTTCTTTTTCCCCATTAATATAAAAAACTAGTGTGCCTTTGAAAGACAATACATTAACTACCACATTTTTTGGCCAAAACACATTTACTTCCAATTGAATATTCAGCGTGTCGGATGAACCCTTTTTAAGCAATTTGGCATTTAGTAATTCACCGGCATACCCAGTAATAACAGAAAAAAACAATAAGGTAACAAGGATATTTCTCATATTTTAATAGGTTATTTAACTTACTACTCCTCAATAATCGCAAACTCTTCCGGCGTTAAATCTTAAAGCTCGTAAACCCGTCGGGAAACCAATTATTTCAATAGCCTTAGAACGCACATAATTGAATGCTATTGTCAGTAAGGCATACACAAGCACCAAACGAACAACAACAACTATTTCTCCTCCATATTCAAATTATACCAATCGATTTTTCGGGAGAAATACATCACCAGGGCTAAAATCAAAAAGATACCGATGCTGCCAATGAGCAGAGCGTAGTCCTGCAATTGAATAATGACAAAAATAAAGGCATACAAAATGGTGAGAATGCCCCCGATCAAAAACGTAAGTTGATTGGATTTTAAAATGGCTTTTACATAACCAACAATCAACAACAGCGTTAGGATGGCCGAAATTAAAAAAGCCATGTTATAATTGAGATGTTCGGAAATTGACAATAGCAGGGTATAAAACACCACCAATGCAATACCCACCAATATATACTGAACAGGGTGAATAAACACCTTTTGCAACACTTCCACGAAAAAGAAAACAATGAATGTAAAACAGATAAAAAGCAGGGCATATTTGATACTGCGCATGGATTTTTGATAACTGTCGACGGGCAAAAGCAGGTCGATACCAAAAGCAGATTCGTTGACGTGGTTCATGCTGCCAACCCACTGTTGCGGAAAGTTTCTGTTTAAATGCAGGATATTCCAATTGGCATCAAAACCATCGGCGTTCACCGTTCTGTCATCGGGTAAAAAGGCGCCGTTAAAACTTGGATTGTTCCATTCGGAAGAAATATTCACATCCGTAATTTCACCTACAGGTATAAAATACAATTTCTGACTGCCCTTCAAATCAAGGCTCAGGGAAAACTCGTAGGAGGCACTGTCGGAATTGGTGATCCCTACGTTGGTATTAATTCCACTTTCAATCAAGTCGTTGGTGATGGTTCCCGGGTTAAAGGAGTGGGTTTCTTCATTCCAATGAAGTGAAACCTGCTTTTCGATCCCTCTTAAATCACTGATTCCGAGTGACAAGGCAGCTTTATCAAATTGAATATCCTTGACAGGAATATCCAATTCGGCAAAATCAAGTTGGCTGAAAACGCCTGAAATTTTCAATATAGAATTATACACCACAATCTCATAAATTCCTCTGTTTCGGCGTTCGGGATTAATGCTCCCCGACACGTTCAACTGGGTGGGTAAAAAGTGCATGTATTGTTTCACCTTAACCATGATGTTGGCTGAATCTTTTTGTGAATACTGTTTAACATATCGGGTGTATGGCACTGTGATAAACGGACCCGTAAGCGTTTGTTCCTCTCCCCATTTGGAACTCACCTCATAAATGGCCTGCTTTTGTGTGTATTCGCGCTCATGAATCAGGCCTTTAATCATGGAAGTGGGAATAAGCAACAACAAGATAATGATGATAATGACACCTATTTTGAAATAGATATTTGTTTTCAGTGATTTCATTTTCATTTGGTTTGAGGTTTGTTGGAGGACGATATGAGTTGAAGTCGGCAATGCCGCCATAAAAACACTTCTTAATAACTATGCTACCGGGGCATTTATTGTTGAGTTATCCAATATATGCCACTTTAGACCTTAGCTCACGTAAGGCATTTTAAACTACTCCATATTTACCTAAACATCAACCACAACATCCGCACACCAATGCCAACAAACATACCCATCAGGATATATTTAATCAACAGTCCGGAAAAAGGTTCGCGGTGCGCGATAAAGCCATCCATGACTTCAATATTTTTATTGAATTGCAAGGCTGCTTCCAGGTCGCGGATACGGCCAAAGAATTCATTCTGCGATTTGTTGAGTTTTTCCAGGTTGACCACCGCATCTGCATCCAGGTTGGCACAATCGCTCAGCAACATCATCTTAAGGGAATCCATGTACACCATCTGACCTTTCATGTATTGGATCTCGTTTTTGTAATTGCGTTCGTTCAACTTGAGTCGCTCGTGCACAAAATCCGACTGACTGATGTAATCGACCAACGCGTTTTGAAGTGCAGGAAGCACGTCCACGTCATAAACATCCACCACGATGTAAAAAGGGACCTTTTCAACACTGATGTCGTTGATGAGGGGTTCGCCGTGGATATTTTTGCCATAAATGTTGTGGATTTGTTTGATTTGTTCCTCGGGAAGCCGGAGTCGTTGGGCCAGGGTGGCATATTGTTTACTCTCGAGCAATTGGTTCAGCTTGAGCAACATATCTCCATAAATCTTTTTTTCCAACTGGGCATACGAAACCGTCATTTCGGCATGGAAGGTAGTTTTCTTTGTCCAAATATAGGCGCCTCCAAGTGTACCAAAAATAATGGCAAAAAGGAGCATCCCCCAAAACTGTTTTTTAATAAAATGCGTCAAACTCGACAGCATGCCCCCAAAAAAACCCAGGGCCTCTGCCCATTGGTTTTGCAGGGCTGTCCAGGTTCGGCGGCCTTCTTCCTTCGATTGGTTGTAGGTTGAATTTTTCATCCTCAGTAGTTTCTTTTATGTTCAGTGAAATCCATCACTTGTATTTAATGAGTTGATATTTAATATGCTATACTATTTAATCATGACTAGTTAAGCATCTCTTCGTAACTATTTTCAATGCATGGCTAATTCATCAGATGATTTGTATTTTTGTCGCCTTGGCCACAAAATAATCCGCTAAGTACGAAATTAATATTATTATTACACAAATTTCGCCCAATTATATGCAGAAAACCTCCGGCAACATTAAAAACTCCACCTGGAATTTGGCCAATATCTTATTGTATCCGGTTACTTTTTTGGCGCTAACACCATTGTTTATCAACAAATTGGGGGAAGACGATTTCGGGATTTGGATGTTGGTGAACTCCTACGTGTATATTGCAGTGAACATCATCAGCTTTGGATTGGGCAACTCGATTACCGCCTATGTGGCAGAGGCCTTGGGCAAAAATAGTCACGTAAAATTGTTGGCCTACATCAATTCGTCCACCAAACTGATTGGATGGATAAGTCTGGCAACTGCACTGCTGGCCTTGGTTGGTTGGGGGGTTCAGTTGGGGGGAATCAGAATTTTTGAGGGTCAGTTGGACAGTATCTTGCTTATCGCCACCCTGGTGATTTCTGTAAAATTCTGGGAATTGCTTTATCAAAGCATCCTCAAAGGTTATGAGCGTTACGATTTGGCTTCCATCTGGAATATTATATCCAAGTTGCTGGTACTGGCCGGACAAGTGGTGATTGTGTTTAGTGGATTGGGTGTTTACGAATTGTTTATCAGCAATTTAATCATCAACCTGGTGATGGTGTTCGTGGTAGCCGGCGTGACCTACCGTCTGGTACCCAACTACCGTTTTTCGTGGCAAACCGGATCCGATGCGCGCAACGAGTTGTTCCACTTTGGCTTTTGGACCTGGCTTCAAACCATTATTTCGGTGCTGGCCTATCAGGTGGATCGGTTCATCATCGCCGTTTTTTTGGGACCGGCCATCGCTGGATATTATATTCTGGCTTCCACCATCACCAACCACATGCACATGGCCTTTGGCGCGGTGGTGAGTTGGTTGTTTCCCAAAGTTTCACGAAAAAAGGAATCGGGCGGCAACATCATCATTTATTTTCAAACCCTGCGTGGCTTCTCGGTGGGCATCAGTCTGCTGGCCATATGGTTTGCCTATTTGTTTTACCAACCCCTGTTCACCCTTTGGCTGGGACCTGAAAAGTTTGCCAAAATGAGCGATTATTTCAGACTTTTCCTGGTTTATGAAGCCTTTTTGGTGATGACCATTGTGCCGCTTTTTTATCTCAACGGATTGAAAATGTTGAAGTTTATAACCTCCCTGGAGTTTATGTACAAAGTGGGCATTATCATTGGGATGGTTGTGGCATTCTGGATGATCCCCACCGCCGAAAGTCTGATACTGGGTCAGGTTGTGGCCCTGGCCATCCTTATTCCGGTGGAATACATGCTGATAAACAAACGGTTATTGAAAGACCATTGGCTTTCAGAAACTATTTTTACCATGCTTCCATCCATTTTGGTTGCCGCCGTCATTTTACTACAAACAACAGTTATCACCATTGTTTTCAGCGTGATAGCCGCACTTATTTTTTATACATATTACCTCAACAAAAAGCGATTTCACATTAAACTGCTGTTGGAATGAACCAAACAACGCCATATCATAAACTGATCATCTTTGTGGTGGTTTATTTTTTCTTCAACAGTTTTTTGTTGCCCGAAGGATTACTTTACACCACCCTGCTTACGCCGGTGATGTTGTATTTTCTGTTGAAAGAGGAAAAAATGAAACCCGTTTTCCGGTGGAGTCTGGCGCTTTTCATTCCGGTACCCTTTCATTTATATCAGGGAGTTGACATCAAGAGTTATCTGGTTTCGCTTACCATGCTTGTTACGGCCCTCATATTTTTGATCACGGCTTTCTACATAATAAAAAAGTACAGAGAATACATGGATGGGATTTTCAGAAAGGTGCTCTTGCTGAATGGGGTATTTGTACTGTTGGCTTTGGTTATTCTTCCCTTTGGCGGAATTCGTGACTTGCTGTGGTACGAAGAACCCATCACGCAGGGGATGGCCATCATTCCGCGACTGAAACTGTTCACCTACGAAGCCTCCTACTATTCACTCATCATGATGCCTGTTTTCCTGTATTTCCTGATGCGGGTTTTTTACCAACTCGAAAAACATGCCATGCTCATCTTTCTGGCTTCGGCAGTGCCCTTGTTGCTTTCTTTGTCGTTTGGCGTATTGGGTGCAGTGCTGATTTCGTTGGTGGTAGCCGTGTTGATATACTGGAATCGTATCCCCCTTTCATTCAAGCGTTTTACATTTTTAAGCAGTGTTTTTCTGCTGGGTCTAATGGTGATATTGTACGTGGTTTGGCCTGAGAATCCCATATATTTTCGAATTCAAAACATTATCCGGGGCAACGACACCAGCGCCATGGGTCGGTTGGTGTATTCGTTTATGTTTGCCCGCGACATCATTTGGCAACACGGTCTGATTTTCGGAATTGGTCCGGGCCAGGTAAAAATCATCGCTCACGACATGATTATTAACCACTACCAATACCACGGAAGTTTGAGTACCATCGTTCGCATTCCTAACTCGTTGGCAGAAATGTTGGCCACCTATGGAATCTATGGCTTTGTTTTCAAGCTTTTTATAGAAGTTTACTTTTTCGTTAAAACAAAGGTATATGCCAACATGTATGCCCTGATAATTTTTCTGTTTATTTTCATCTATCAGTTTACCGGAAGTTTCATCTCCAACATTGCCGAAATGGGTATTTGGGCCATGGTGTTTGGGTTGCGGTGGGCGGAGTTTGAATTGACAAAAACCACTGCAGAGTAAGATGGCCAAACAACTGAAAATAGCGTTCATCGTGCGTTCCACCATCGACCGGGTGAAGGGAGGCGACAGCTTGCAGGTTTTTAACACAGCTGCCGAACTGCAAAAACTTGGTGTAAAGGTGGAGATAAAGAAATCGACAGAACACATCAACCACAAAAACTACGACCTCCTCCATTTTTTCAATATCATCCGGCCTGCCGACCATCTTAAGCACGTGAATAAAGGTGTTCCGTATGTGGTAAGTACCATTTACCTCGACTATTCGCAATTTGACGTGGAAGGCCGAACCGGCTTGCAAAAAAGGTTGTTTACCCTTTTGGGAAAAGACAAATCGGAATTTTTTAAAAACAATTTCAGGTTTGTTAAAGGTCAAGATAAGTTGGTGAGCAAAGAGTATTTGATAGGGCATGAACGGGCGGTAAAAAAAATTCTTATTGGGGCAAGCTTGCTGCTTCCCAATTCCAAATCGGAATACATGCGTCTGATGAACGATTACAAGGTGGAGAAACCATTCCACGTGATTCCCAATGGTATCAACCTCAGCATATTTAAACAACTTCCCAAAATAGATCGAGTTGAAAATCAGGTTGTTTGCGTGGGTCAGCTTTACGGACTAAAAAACCAGCACCGGCTTATTGAAGCCACCCGTGACATGGATGTCAGGTTAATATTAATTGGAAAACCGCCACCCAATCATCAGAGTTATGGTGATTATTGTAAGAAAATTGCACACAAAAATGTTCATTTTCATGATTTCATGCCCCAGGAACAATTGGTAACATTTTATGCTCAATCGAAGGTGCATGCCTTGCCAAGTTGGTTCGAAACCACGGGATTAAGTTCATTGGAAGCTGGTAGCATGGGTTGTAATTTAGTGGTAGGTTCAGGAGGCGACACCCACGAATATTTCGACGGTTTTGGCTCTTTTTGTCGGGCCGAAGATGTACAAAGCATAAAGCGGGCACTGGAAATGGAATTAAATAAAACCACTAACTTTGGCTTTCGTGAGCATATCCTGAAGCACTACACCTGGCAACAGGCTGCCGTCGAAACATATAACGCCTATAAAAAAGTATTGCATATTGACTAAAAAATTGTCCATCGGCATTATCGGGATCCGTGGTATTCCCAACCAATATGGCGGCTACGAAGCGGCGGTACAGGAGCTTGCACCACGATTGGCCGGCAAGGGTCATCAGGTAACGGTATATTGTTCACATTTACAAGATTTTAAAGAAACAGTCTGGCATGGGGTAAACCTTAATTTTCAGTACAATCCTGAGGATAAAATGGGGAGTTTCGGGCAATTTATATACGATTTCAACTGCCTGCAACACGCTCGAAAACAACCCTACGATGTGGTACTTCATATGGGCTATACCAGCGATTCGGTGTGGCATTGGTTGTGGAGCAAGCGAGCCAGGCACCTCACCAACATGGACGGTATGGAATGGCGTCGCTCCAAATATTCACCCCGAGTGCAGAAATTCCTGAAAAGGGCAGAAAAGTGGGCTGCGCTGCACAGTCACCTGCTCATTGCCGACTCCGAAGGAATCGAACAATACCTCAAAAATAAGTATCAAACGCCGGTGAAATATGTAGCCTATGGCGCAAAAATTCCTCCAACTTTCGACGCTAAGCATTTGGCTGCTTACCAACTGACTCCGCACAATTACGACCTCATTATCGCGCGGATGGAGCCCGAAAACAACCTCGAAATGGCCATTGAGGCGAAATTAAGTGCCAACGACAATTTTCCATTGGTCATTTTCGGGAATCACAATGCCTACGGTTTGGAACTCATGGAAAAATATGGTCAATATCCTGAAATCAGGTTTTGTCAGGCCAATTACCACCAGGACACCCTCAATTCGGTTCGGCATTACGCCCGATATTATATTCACGGACATTCGGTGGGAGGAACCAACCCTTCCCTTCTGGAAGCCATGGCTGTCCAATGCCGGATATTGGCCCACGACAACGAATTCAATAGAGGGGTGCTAAAAAACGGAGGACGGTTTTTTACATCTTCCAAACAATTGAGTAGTTATCTGGATGAGGATAGTAACGTGACAATAAGCGAAGAACAAATAACGAGCAATATCCAACGTATAAAATCCCATTACAACTGGGAACTCATATGCCAACAATACGAAGAAGCTTGCTATGAAGTGTTATAAACCAGACACTTGGCAACAGGGCGCATGGTTTACCATCTGGTTTACCCTGCCGCTTTCCATTCGTTGGAATAGTCTGGTATTGATTATTGCTGTGTTGATTTCATTGGTGTCATTGTTTAAAAATCGTCCGGTTGTTTCGAAAAGGCAATGGATGCTTTTTGGTATTCCGGTGTTGTTTTTTCTGGTGATGGCTTTGGGGGCTTTTAGCGAAAGATACTGGTTATCTGACTGGAAAGCATTGGAAAAAATGTTGCCCCTCATCATTATTCCCGGGTTGGCCTTGATTCAGTCGTCCGGCCATAAGAAAATCTGGGAGGCTTCCATGTGGGGACTTATTCTGGCTTTACTAATTGGTGGAATGATCATGCTTACTCAATCAACCATAGCATTTTACCATACCGGTGACCCCAACGTCTTTTATTATCACCAATTAACGAAACCATTCAACACAGGAGCCATATATTTTAGTTTGTTTTTAGTGACAGCTCTTTTTCAAATGGGTCATCTAAAACTATTTAAAACCAAATCATTAATAAAACACCTGATTGTAGGCTTTTTGGTTCTGTTGTATCTGTTGGCTGCTTCCAAGCTATTCATTGTCATGGGAATACCTTTACTGCTGTGGAATTATCGAAAGGCCCTTTTGCCCACAAAAAGCAGCCAAAGATTCATTTTGCTCCTCCTCCTCATCTTTGGATTTTTGGCCTTGATACCTTTTTCGCAGCGGATGAAACAAATCACGCAACCCCACCTGGATTTGGTCACGGCCAAAAAATTCAAGTACGATTCACCCTTAAACGGACTCAATCTGCGCCTTATACAATGGCGTTTTGGGATGGAAATTTTGCAAGAAAATCAAGCATGGCTTACCGGTGTTGGTATCAATGAGGCGCAAAACCTGCTTAACCAAAAATATATCATATCGGGAATTTACACAGGTTATGAAGGTACCGACGATACCGGATACCTTAACTATAACTTTCATAATCAATATGTTGAAACGCTTGTAAGAACAGGAATCGTGGGTTTGACACTGATTATCTCCCTGTTTGTCATGCTTTTTTCAGCACGAAAGACCAACCATTTGGTTTCAGTTTATGTCGTTTTTATCAGTGCCGCCTTTTTCTTCACCGAATCGGCTTTGGAGCGACAACAGGGAATTGTTTACTTTTGCCTCATCTATTCATCAATCATCTTCAACAATAAGCCCAAAAGCACCCATGAACTATAGTTATCTTTCGCAAAATACGGAACCTAAACTATTTCATCTTGAGCGTGAAGATTTTACGTTGACCAACATGCTGAATCATCCCCGGTCGCGGTTTCTGAAACGCACGTTCGATGTGGTGCTAGCGGTATTGATGTTGGTGTTTATTGCGCCCTGGTTTTTTCTGATCGTTTCGGTTTTAATCGTCATCGACAGCAAAGGAGCTCCTTTTTTTGTGCAAAAACGCACCGGCCGAAATCGAAAAACATTCCATTGCATTAAATTCCGAACCATGACCCCCAACGAGCATGCACATGTATTGCAGGTTCAGGAAGATGATGTGCGAATTACCCGTTTGGGGAAATACCTCCGGCAATTTCATATTGACGAATTGCCACAAGTAATCAACGTGTTGGTGGGTGATATGAGCATCGTGGGGCCTCGTCCGCATATGTTGCGTCACAACGTGGAATATGCCAAACTTTCGCCACAATATTGCCTGAGGCACCAAGCCAAACCCGGTCTTACCGGTCTAGCACAGGTGCGCGGATACCATGGCATGATTAACGACATCAACGACTACAACAACCGGCTCAATTCAGATTTGGAGTACATTCAAAACTGGACCCTGTTGATGGACGTCGCCATTTTTATCCGAACTACCCTTCAGATTATTTTCAGAATTGATGCACGCCATGGACAATAAAGAACTGAGAAGAGGGATTTCCAACACGTTGGCGTACTTCGGGTTGTTTCGTTACCCTTTAAGGCCTGATGAAATTCACCGTTTTGTCAAAATCCGCTGCACACCTGATCAAGTGACGCAGGAATTAGATATGATGGAAACGGAAGGTCTTGTATATGTATCCTCCAAGGGATTCTACAGCTTGCTATCACAACCTGACTGGTCGGAGGAAAGAAAAAACGGAAATGAACGTGCCGAAGTCTTGCTTAAAAAAATGCCCCGCTTTGCCCGACGTATCAAGTGCTTTCCCTTTGTGGAATCCGTTGCCATTTCAGGTTCATTATCAAAATATTATGCCGACCATGAGGCCGATATCGACTATTTCATTGTCACAAAAAAAAACCGGCTTTGGATTGCACGTACCTTGCTTCATGCATATAAAAAGCTAACTTTTCTGCGAGGTTATGAGCATTTTTATTGCATGAACTATTTTGTTGATGAAACGGCCTTGGAAATTCCCGACAAAAACATCTACACTGCCATCGAAATTGTGACCCTCATCCCGGTTTTCAATTCAAAAATCATCCTCAATCTGAAGCAACAAAACCCCTGGCTTTTTCAGTTTTTGCCCAACGAAACCTTGGCACAGGATGAACGTTTTTTATTGTCGCCAAACAAGGGAGTCTTCCGTCGGTTTTTTGAATTTTTGATTGAGTTATTTCCGGCTGACAAGCTAAATGTTTGGCTCATGCAACTCACCGACCGAAAATGGCGGGCCAAGTGGCAGCGAAAATCTTATCCCATGGAAAACTACAATCAGGCTATGTTTACCTCGGTACATGTATCCAAGAACCACCCGGCCAATTATCAGGATCAGGTACTCAGCGCCTTGGAAAAAAATGAATCATTAGCAGCACAGCCCTCATGCACACTGTAATTGTCATTGGGGGATCAGGGTTTTTGGGCTCGCGGGTGCTGCAGGAACTTGTCAAAAGAGGATACCGGGTTTTTGCCACCCAAAACAAAAGTCAATTGCCTGCCCATCCACAAGTCACGCCCATTGAAGGCGGAATATCTGCCCTTACTGCAGAAATGATTCAACAACTAAATCCCCTCGCCATCTATCATTGTGCACGCCCTACCTTTCCAAGACTTAGAAAATGGGGCCGCATGCTCGCCGCCGAAAAAGCCAGAAGACTCAACAAGCAATTGCTTCATGAAATCAAGGAAAGCGGCACGAAACCCCAATTGCTTTTTGCAGCCGGAAGCTTGTCGTATGGCAGCAGCAACACTCCACATGACGAACAATCACCCCTCAACCCACTGAGCTACGCCCGGCAATACCTCCGGGGTGAAAGGCCTTTTTTAAAAAATCCGCACGCCTACCCCAATCCGGTTTTGGTATTGCGCTTTCCATGGTTGTTGGGAGATGGATCGTGGTTTTCGTGGTTTTACCTGAAAAATATTAGTCAACAAAAGCCCATTCCCCTGTTTGGGAAAGGGGAAAATCACCTGTCGATCATCGATGCGAACGATGCGGCTCAACTGATGGTGTTGTACGCAGAACAAGGAATTGGTGGAGGAGTGTACAATATTTTCTCACCTCAAGTGTACAATCAAAAAGCGTTTCTGGAACTTGTCAGGCAGCAATTTGGTTGTGAAATAGCCGATTATACCCACCTTTACGGCCATAAAATCGAAAAAGCAGCGATTGAAGCCTTCTATTCCAACATCATACTTACATCCAAATATCCGGATATCCTGAGGGTATTTCCATTCAAAACCATTCCGGAAACGCTGAAGGAGTTAAATAGAACCAACTATTTTTGAAAAACGAATAAGGTGTATTCGCCTTTCGACCACAAGCTCGTTTTTTGCAGTTTTTGATCCATCTGCCAAAGTTTATCAGCTTTTTGGGGATTGTTTTTCACCTTATGATCGTTGTACCAGGGTGGGTAAACAATGCTGTAACCTTTGTTTTGCAACAACTTAAATAAAGAAAAAGCGCTTTTAATACGCTTTGGGCTATAGCAATGAGAAGGCAAAAACCGAGAAACCGAATAGCCGCTCCAAACCTTACCTAGTCGGGCAAAAGCCAGTTTGAAATTAAATTTGAGCATCTGAACCACCAACTCGCGCAAATACCATTTGTTGACAAAAGTAAGCACCGCTGTTCCACCGGGTTGGAGCAACTCATGAATTTGTTTGGCAGACCTGTCCAGGTCTTCCACGGTATTCAAAGCTCCAAAATATACATAGATCAGGTCAAAACTATTTTTGCCGAATTTTTCCAACAATTGTCGTTCGTCTGCCTGAAAAACAGAAGCATTTCTCAATTGGTCTTTATCCAGTCGCTTTTGGGTCAGCTTCACCATCTCTTTCGAAATATCCACCGCAACAAACTCCTTGTCAGGATATTGTGCGGCAAACCAATGGATATCGAACCCGGGACCACAGCCAATTTCGAGTACTTTGGAAAAAGGATGGCGGATGGTTATTTTTCGGAAGTCATTTCGGATGCGATCTAAACTGGAGTTGACCTCAGCCCGGGCTTCAAAACCCATGGAAGCATCCTCGTCGTAATAGGTAGCTACTTCGTTATAATAATCAGTGGTGGAGGTAGTCATAGTTCAGTGGATTGATTACACATCGAGGCCAAAATACTTTTTCACCACAAACCCGATGGCGAAAGAAATGGCTGCCACACCAATGGAAATGGAAGCCATAGAGAAAAAACGCTTTTTGAAACTCACCTCTTTGGCCACAGAAATATAGTAATTGTAACCGGCAATAATGAGGAGAGTAATCGCCAACATGGTGCCCAAAGCCAGTAAACCGTTGTCGAAAATAAAATAAGGAAAAACCAACAAGAAAACAGTAATTAAGTAAGCTAAACCAGTATAAATAGCTGCTACAATAGGGTTTACATCCTTTACCTCTTCATCTTCCTGGGAGGCCAGGTATCCTGAGGAAGCCATAGACAAGGCAGCGGCAATCCCCATGATGAGGCCTGTTATTCCAATCACATTGTTGTTCCCAAAGGCGAATGTCAATCCGGTGAGGGTTCCGGTAAGTTCTACCAAAGCATCATTCAAACCAAGTACAATGGCACCAACATACGACAATCTATGGTCCTTGAGTATGCCAATCAGTTCATGCTCGTGTTCTTCTTCCTCCGACTGAATACTAGCCACTTCAGGAAGCAATTGCTTGGCTTCTTCGTAGAGTACCTGTGCATTTTTCTCTCCACTTTCCATCAACTTAAGTGAAAAACTGAGTCCGAAAATTTGAGCGAGCCAAATGTAATATCGCACCTTTTTCATGTCGGGCTTTTGGCTGGTGCCCGTGATTTTTTCCCAAATATGGTAGTGCTTTAGCTCATCCTGAGATATTTTGGCCAGTATTTCTTTGTTGTGATCGTTTTTAGCCAACTTACTTAATCCCTGATATACATAATATTCAGTGATTTCGGCACGCTGCTGCTTGAGGTAATCGGTGTTGGTCATTGTCATTGGAATAGCAAATAATTGATTCGGTTCGTGAAAAGATATGTTACAAATGCTGTTCAAAAATACACTTTTTCAGGTTTTGTTTCAGACGGGGGTTAGAGCTTCAGCTATGAACAAAAAACGACTGTTCGTTTACGAACGGATTCTGTTCGGTGAGAATCAATTTGAAAAATCAGACGGATATGATCTTTATTTTATTTATTTGATTTTCTTATCATTACAATTTTTGGCACGGCATTGGTATACCAAATAGTAACTAACTAAAAAATACAGTCATGAAGACATTAAGTTTAATATTCACTTTTATGATGACCCTCACGGTGACTTACGCTTCTACCACCTCACTCACTTCCTGCGAAATGCTTGACGAAGAATTATTCATAAACGATATCCCTTTCAGCACCGGTAATATGGTAGCCAACATCCATTACAATGAAGCCATGGGTGAAACATTTAATATGGAAGAAGAGTCCTACATTGATGACATTCCATTCAACACCGAATGTATCAGTGTCGACTGCCAATACCAAACTGCCATGGGAGTGGTTTTCAACCTGTCCGAAGAAGACACCATTCTAGATATACCTTCACAATTAATTTGATCAGCACACAACAACTTACAACACAGAAATAAAAAATTATGCCAGCAAAATTGTAATTTGAACATTTCCAAGTTGTAACGGAGCCACGCGCTTCGATAAAATCCTGGGATACCGGGATTTTTTTTGTTTATCATCCCTTTATCAACTCAATTATTTCGATATTATCAGATTCTGTCACATTGTTGCTGTTTTTATCCCGAAGGGATTAAATGTTTATAGATATTATTCATTCAAATGATGCGACCCCGACGGGGTCGAATATGATACAACCTTAAGTTCTATAAACATGTGAATCCTTCGGATTCTGCTTCAATCCATTCAAACAAATATTCATTTTTGAATTCGACATTAAACCTTTCCAAGAACGCTAAATATTCTTCTTTGAATGTTCTTTTTTTGTGATGCTCCTTTTGTTTTGAAATATAATTGATGATCGCATCTAAATTGGAATGGCTGTATGAAAAGGCTCCGAACCCTTCCTGCCATTGAAATTTGTATTTTGAAAACCTCTTTTCATTCACAAATCCATTGGATGCTTTTTTTATTTCACGCACCAAATCAGATAAACAACAGGAAGGTTTCATCCCAATTAAAATATGAATATGATCCGGCATTCCATTGATGGACAACATCTTTTGACCTTTGTTGCGAACAATTCCTGTAATATATTTGTATAATTCTTCTTCCCATGTTTTATGAATCAAACTTTCTCTGCCTTTTACCGCGAAAACGACCATAATATAGATTTGTGAAAATGTGCCTGGCATAGCTATTACTTTGTTTTAACAATTTAATTTACATCCCTGAATGAAATAAAGTCATCGTTAACTTCTTCTCATTTTTTATTAGCCCGTTATTTTCATATCGCACTTCGGGTTTGAGGTTAATATCTGACCAAAATACAAAATAATCCCAAACCTTTCACACGTATCCGGTCGCCAAACAGGTTATATTCATTCTATCGGTTTCGCAATATAACTTACTTTTGGTTTTTAACACAAAAACCTCCTTGCATGGACACAAGAGAAACCTGCGACTGGCCATCAGGTCGCCCTTTGGACATCCAATACCACGACAACGAATGGGGAGTGCCCCTTCACAATGATCAAAAATTATTTGAGTTTTTGGTGCTCGATGCTTTTCAGGCCGGATTGAGTTGGGCTACCATCTTGAAAAAGCGGGAGAATTTTCGACAAGCCTTCGATGGATTTGATCCTGAAATCATTTCCCAATATTCGGAGAAAAAGGTAGAAGAGCTGATGAACAACCCAGGCATTATTCGCAACCAACTAAAAATCAGGTCAACAATTACCAATGCCCAACATTTTTTGGCCGCGCAAAAGGAGTTTGGCACCTTCGACCGTTACATTTGGCAATTTACAGGTCATCAAACAATTGTCAACCATTGGATTTCACACAAAGAAATTCCTGTGAGCACCCCGGAGTCGGATGCCATGAGCAAAGACCTGAAAAAAAGAGGTTTTAAATTCGTTGGCACCACCATTTGTTACGCATTTATGCAGGCTGCCGGTATGGTAAACGACCATTTGAAAAAGTGTTTCAGGCATCAGGAAGTGCAAGGGATGAGGTGATTTGATTGTTTGCAGAAATATTCAATATGCCCACAAAAGATATCACTCGGATTTGCTAAATATCTGACTATCTTTGTTTATTAATCAGATATTAATGTTCCAAATCTATTCTGATGACACTACAACCGGAGATGAACCGCATTGCACAGCCTTGGTCTGTCATTTTAATTTCGCTGCTGACGGCGATATCTGCCTACGTGATACTCTTTTTTGTGTCAGGTTATTCGTCGTTGTATTTTGCTTATGATTTTGATATACAGGCCTATATAGGTATGCAGGGAGTGGTTTACCAAACCCCGTTGAGCGATGCCCACTGGACTTTCGATGCCTTGATGACCATCCTTATTTCCAAACCACTTGCTTCTTTTCTTCTGGGACTGTTGTCGCTCGTGTTGTTGTTGGTGATTAAAAAAAAGTCGGTCACCTGGCTTTACTTCCTGATTTGGACGGCCTTATGGGGAATTAACGGCGCCATGGGGTTGTTGGTAGAAGACGCCATCTTCGGAATGGGTACATACGAGGTTGCCCGCGCCATGAACTTCTCCCTGCCCGTGGTCATTGTGATTGGAACATTGTCGGCTTACTTTTTATTTCTGGTGGGCAAACTCCTCTGTCGTTTATATCTGGT
The DNA here is from genome assembly GCA_963676875.1 of Bacteroidales bacterium. Taxonomy (GTDB): domain Bacteria; phylum Bacteroidota; class Bacteroidia; order Bacteroidales; family F082; genus UBA6244. Next base: position 2,468,672 of record OY781436.1, on the reverse strand, counting down.
TCATTTGGCACAAGCTCCATTTTATTCCGATAAACACCGAAATCCGTTGATTTTTACAACCATCGTGCTACCCTGGCTGGTGGTGTTGGTTATCAATTATTCCAACTGGTTCCCTTCTTTTTCATTGTACGAATTGTTCAAAAATTTCACCCTTGTCATATTATTTATACCTTTCTTTCTCTCCAAAGACCATCCGCATGAGATGACCTTAAAAAGAAAATGGAATCAACCAACCAAAATTGACCTAATATATTTGTTGGGGCTGTTCATTATTACAATATGGTCTATATCATTATTAATCAATGGTTTTAGCATCCCTGCTGTTTGATGAGGAAGTCGGGAGAAACATATTTTCTTGCTTCTGTTGAAACGTTTTCCTCATTCACCTTGTCCAGATTATTAGAAACAAATGTCTCACGATTGTAAACCAATATTTTACTTATTTTTAAGCCTTTTAATATAAACAACCCCCTATGAAGAATCAATACCTACTAAAAACAATGACCTTATTGGTTATTTTCCTGATGACCACTGGTACTGCAACGGCCAAAAAGAAAAAGGAAGATATTAAAAAAGACAGCCTGAGTGCTTCCACATTCAGTGGACTAAAATGGCGCAGCATTGGCCCTGCTTTTGCATCAGGACGAATTGCCGACTTTGCCGTAAACCCCGATAATTTCAGCGAATATTACGTGGCCGTGGCCAGCGGGCATATTTGGAAAACCACCAACAATGGCATCACCTTCAAGCCGGTTTTTGATAACAATGGCGTTTATTCCATTGGTTGCGTCACCATGGATCCCAACAACCCCAACGTGGTATGGGCCGGAACAGGCGAAAACAACCACCAACGTGCTTTGGGATATGGAAACGGGATTTATAAAACCGTGGACGGTGGAAAATCCTGGAAAAACATGGGATTGAAAGACTCACGACAGATTGGCGACATCATCATCGACCCGCGCAATTCGGAAGTGGTATATGTAGCCGCTGAAGGTTCCGTGTGGGGACCCAACGAAGAACGCGGTCTGTACAAAACCACCGATGGTGGAAAAACATGGGAAAAAGTGCTTAACATCAGCGAAAATACGGGGGTGGCCAACGTTTGTTTTGAACCCGGTAATCCCGATGTTATATACGCAGGAGCTGAACAACGTCGTCGTCGTCAGTTTGGTAAAATTGGCGGAGGACCCGAATCGGCTTTCTATAAATCCATGGATGCAGGCCATACCTGGGAAAAACTCACCAACGGCATCCCCGGAGTTGACAAAGGTGGAATGGCCATTGTGGTTTCGCCCGTGGATCCCAACATGGTGTATGTGATGTTTGAAGCTTCCAACGATAAAGGAGGGGTATACCGTTCCACCGACAGAGGAGGTTCCTTTTCAAAAGTAAACGATTACAACAGCAGTGGTCAGTATTACAGTGAGTTGTATGCCGACCCTAAAGATGCTTTGAAAATTTATTCCGTTGACACCTATTCTAGGTATTCAACCGACGGAGGAAAAACCTGGGAAAGATTGAGCAACAACCAACGACATGTGGACGACCATGCGCTGTGGATTGATCCCGCCAATACCGACCACTTTTTTATTGGTGGCGATGGTGGTATCTACGAAAGCTGGGATGGCGGAAATTCCTATCTGTTCAAAACTACCCTTCCGGTAACACAATTTTACCGTGTCAGCGTTGACAATACCGAACCCTTTTATTGGGTTTACGGTGGTACGCAAGACAACAACAGCATGGGAGGCCCTTCGCAAAATACCAACCGTGGTGGTGTAACCAGCGATGAGTGGGTGGTAACACTTGGCGGCGACGGATTTTGGCAAGCCATCGATCCCAACGATCCCAATATTGTGTATTCGGCTTACCAATATGGCAATATCTATCGTTATGATAAAAAATCAGGCGAACGCCTCAAAATTCAGCCAACACCCCGCAAAGACGAACTTACTTACCGCTGGAATTGGGATGCTCCCTTTATCTTAAGCGATCATTCAGCCACCCGACTGTATATGGCTGCCAATAAGGTGTTTAAAAGTGACGACCGGGGTAATTCTTGGCAGGTAATCAGTGACGACATTACCCGTGATGAAGACCGCAATCAATTCCCCGTGATGGGAAAATACTGGCCTGCAGATGCCGTTGCTAAGGATGTATCTACCTCCCAATGGGGAACTGCCGTGGCTTTGGCCGAATCGCCAAAAAAAGCAGGTTTGATTTTCGTTGGAACCGACGATGGTGTAATCAGCATTAGCAAAGATGATGGCAACAGCTGGACAAGAACTACTACTTTCCCCGGTGTTCCTGAATATACCTATGTGAGCGATATTTTCCCCTCTACATTTGATGAAAACATCGTATTTGCCAGCTTCAACAACCTGAAAAGCGACGACTTGAAACCTTATTTGTTGAAAAGCACCGATTTGGGTGGCACCTGGACAAGCATTGTCGGCGATCTTCCGGCAGATCAGGTAGTGCACAGCATCATGCAAGATCCGGTAAATGAAAACCTGTTATTTGCAGGCACCGAGTTGGGCATCTATTTCACCCTCGACGGTGGCGCCCATTGGATGAAACTGGGAAGTGGCATGCCTGATGTAGCCGTGAGAGACATCAAAGTTCAGGAACGTGAAAAGGATTTGGTGATTGCCACTTTTGGTCGCGGATTTTATATTCTCGACGACTACTCCGCTCTTCGTGAGTTGGATCAATCGAAACTCGATGCCAACGACGCTTTGCTTTTCCCCGTAAAAGATGCGTTGATGTACATGCAGGAAGGCAGCCGTTATGGTACAGGTTCGGCCTACTATCGAGCTGAAAATCCCGAATTTGGTGCCACATTTACTTACTACCTTAAAGATGTGCCCGAATCACTCAAGTCGAAACGACTGAAAAAAGAAAAGGAACTCTTTAAAGCAGGAAGCCCTATTCCACAACCCACCCGTGAAGAATTGCAGTTGGAAGAGCGCGAAATTTCGCCCTACCTGGTGTTTACCATCAAAGATAAAAACGGCGAAACCGTAAGAACCCTTTACGAAAAAGCCTCCAAGGGCATTCACCGTGCCAACTGGAACCTGCGTTATGGAAGTCCGGGACCCGTGAACCTGCGTAAAGATGAATTTGACCCAACCCGCGAAAGTGGCAGTTGGATGATGGCCTTGCCGGGCGAATATTCGGTAAGCATGTCCATGGTTGAAAACGGCGAACTAAAACCCCTGGCCGGACCGGTAACGTTCAACACCGTGGTACTTAACAACACGTCCTTACCTGCTGCCGATCCGCAAGAAGCCGACGACTTTTATTCACAAGTGGCCGACCTCTACCGCGTGTATGCTGCCGCCGGTGATTTTAGAGAAGAACTGCTCAAGAAAACCGCTTATATCCAGCAGGCGTTACAGCAAAACGACAAGGCCACCATGGAGATGAAAGATAAGGCACAAAAGATTAAATATCTATTGGATGATCTGAAATTTACCTTTGAAGGAACGCCTGCCAAAGCCAGTTGGGAAGAGGTGCCTCCGGAACACGTTCCGTTGGACAACCGTTTTGAGAACATCGCCTGGGTGGCATGGCAATCCACATCAGCTCCCACCGAAACCCAAAAGGAAAACTACCGTATCCTGATGGAAGAATTCCCGCCGGTGCTCTCACAACTGGAAAAAATAGATCAGGAGCTTAAATCGATGGATAAGGAACTCGACAACCTGAAAGCACCCCATACTCCGGGACGTGTACCCAAATTTTAGGTTGGTTTAATCGTCGTTATTTAAACTTTTAATACAACAAAATTCACCGGACTTGGGATTATATTCTGGGTCTGGTGATTTTTTTTGATAACGTCTTGGTTACCGTTCCATTAAAAATACAGTCTCCGACAATCCAATTGACTTGATATTTTCCCCACTTACCGAACCTCCTCCGCCATTCACCTAAAACACATTTACTCGGGGGCGTTTTCGTGGTAGTTTTGCTTCAGAAACACAGAAACTATAAAAGTTAAAACGCCATGAAAACTATACTCACATACACTTTCGCTCTTGCACTGATCACACTCGGATTATCTGCCAATGCCAGCACCAACACACCTCCTTATTTTGCACCACTTTCCCAAGAAGCTTATATCAACGACATTCCTTTTAACACCGAAACCATTTTCGATAGCTTGCTGGATGTCAACATGACCCAAACCTTCAACCTAAGTGATGAAGATTACATTCAAGACATTCCTTTTGACACACAAGAAGTAGTTGAAAACGCCTCAGACGAATCAATCGGCACCTTCAATCTGGAAGACGAATCCTACATCAACGATATTCCTTTCTCCACCCAAGCCATTGCTAAATTGTAAATAATTTTCTCAACATAGCTCCCATAGCCTTCAAAAGCCACCTTATTGGGTGGCTTTTGTTGTTTTACAGGGCAGTTACAAACCAAACTTTCGCATCCACTCCGGCGTTTTAATGGGAAAGCGATACCCCACATATATCCTGAAATAGTTGTAGGCAGTAACGGAATACGTATCATTCAGCGCATCGTCGATGAATCCGTCCGAAACAAAAAAGACACCTCCATATATGCGATTACCGTTGTAACCTGCCGTAATTCGGGAATAAAGAGACAGCCCAAGGGTATTGTATGTCCTGGTTTCCTGGTTATTGTAAAATTCGGTGACTCCCCTACTGTAAAGAAATCCTTGAATGAGGGCGCCATGCAGGTAGAACCGATGCCAAAGAACAAAAGTATGCATGTATCCTCCCGATAATCCAACCTTGAGGGAGACTCCCTCTTTAAAATCAGGGTAAATTTGGCCGGCAAGCAGGGTGTCATTAAGGGACAACGGAGAACCCATGGCAATGCTTTCCAGATTGGTTAAAAACCCGATCACCGGCGACCCGGCACTTTTTTTCTGCTGATCGATTTGCCACAAAGCTGCTGTATTGGAGTACTTTCGGTGATTAAAAGTATAGTAAACCGACAAGGCCAGGGTAATGTTGGCCAAATCGTCGAAATGTGGATAACTGCGGTTGGATTGGAACCAATTGGGATCGTAATCTTCGATGTTTCTAAGATAAAATCCCGTGGTGGAACGAATAAAAAAATTCATGCGCAACCTTCGTCCGGTAAGCCCAAAACGGAATGAAAATGCATCGCTTTCTCCTTTTTTGTTGGTACGCAATTCAAGTCCCGAGAAGGTATGCGTGTATTCAAAGGTAGCCCATTTGTAATCGAAGGCCAAACCAAAACCAAAGGGGTTGTTGGTGGCAAATTCAAGGTCGTTGACGCTGTTGACATTAGCCAGGGTAACCCCTGTTTGCTTGTTCACGCCCACCAGAGTCAGGTGAAAAAGATCGCGGTAGCTCTTGATGTATGTGGTGTCGTAGTTCAGCGGTTTGAATCGGGCCAGAGAATCCGGTTTTGAGGCCTGCAATGGAGAAATCATCACCATAAATATAACAAACAATATCGCGATCGTTCTCTTTTTCATAAAGATTGTGTTTTGGGATATAAATCCTCTGGCAATGATAATAATTTTATGGTAACTCACCGCAACACCCATCCATAATACTCCACTCACCGAAACTCCTCCGCCATTCACCTAAAACCCATTTACTCGGGGGCGTTTTCGTGGTAGTTTTGCTTCAGAAACACAGAAACTATAAAAGTTAAAACGCCATGAAAACTATACTCACATACACTTTCGCTCTTGCACTGATCACACTCGGATTATCTGCCAATGCCAACACCAACACACCTCCTTATTTTGCTTCACTTTCCGAAGAAGCTTATATCAACGACATTCCTTTTAACACCGAAACCATTTTCGATAGCTTGCTGGATGTCAACATGACCCAAACCTTCAACCTAAGTGATGAAGATTACATTCAAGACATTCCTTTTGACACACAAGAAGTAGTTGAAAACGCCTCAGACGAATCAATCGGCACCTTCAATCTGGAAGACGAATCCTACATCAACGATATTCCTTTCTCCACCGAAGCCATTGCCAAATTGTAAATAATTTTCTCAACATAGCTCCCATAGCCTTCAAAAGCCACCTTATTGGGTGGCTTTTGTTGTTGGGATCGGCTATCATGTACCATATCGTGCTTACATCTTAATCACTTTATTCAGTGTGCTACCCTTGTTGGTGCTGATTTCATAAAAATAAAAGCCTGAAGGGAGTTCTTTTCCTGTCTGATCTTCACCGTTCCAAACCACCACATGCGATCCGGGACTCAAGTGCTGACTGAGTAAAGTCCGAATGGTTTTTCCATTGATATCGTACACCTTAACTTCCACAAATGAATCTTCATTCAATTCGAATGCCATGCTGATTTGGTCGGAAAAAGGGTTGGGATAATGAGTGATGCGCATTTCATTGGTTGGTGCCTCCGGTTCTTCCATGCCAACCAACAAACCCAGTCCGCCCGAAAAACAATATACTTCGCCTTCACGACCTCCTGCCACCATTTCCATGGTGCCGTCGCCAACAATGTCAGGAATACCGTTGAGCGCATCAACAGGACTCGGGTAGCTTAATGATTTCAGGGTTTCGCCATCCACGCCATTGAGGAAGTAACAGTAATTACTTGAGTACAAAGTGCCAATCAGCACATCGTTGATGGCATCGTCGTTCAGATCATCCACCACTGCCACATTCCATGATTTGTCGGCCAAACTTTTAAACCAAATGGTGGAGCCATCTAATCCACTAAGGACGATACCATTGGTTGTACTGGAAGCCACCAATAAGTCTGAATATCCATCGCCATTTACATCTTCCATTTTTTCAAACCTCAGGATGAGGGCACCGCTGATGGATCCATGAAAAATCTGTGTGTTATTGGCGGGATCCATGTAGTAGAAATTACCACCAAAATCCCCGGCAGCAACATCTTTTACACCGTCTCCGGTGATATCATCCAGCTGCATTAATGCCCACACCGATGTGCCACCCGTATTTTTTGTCCAGACGATACTGCCGTTGGAGCCGTCGATTCCCACGATTTTTCCCTGGGTTTCTTCGTTGTTGGATGCTCCGGCAATGGCATCGGGTTGTCCGTCACCGGTAAAGTCCTCTACGGCCATCACCGAAAACACCGGGCCCCCGATGGGGGTTTCCCAAATGGATTGGCCGTTGGTTGCATCCAGACAATAAACCCTTTTGGGCCCCATGTCTTCGATGTCGTCGCCCACGCCTGCCAGCACATCAGGCAAACCATCGCCATTGTAATCTTGTTGGGCATCCACATCATATACCCAACCGCCGCCACCATGATCGTTGGTATTGTGACGCCAAATGGAAATTCCCGTTTTTCCTGAAAGGGCTCTGATGGAATGATCGCCGCCGGTGGTGCCAACAATCACGTCTTCATGGCCATCTCCATCTATATCTTTGATGGTGGTAAGTCCGGGCTGATCGTACACATTGCCGCTATATATTTCGTACTCCCACATCACATCTGCAATACCCGATGAATTTCCATTGAAACAGCGCACGTAATAGTCTTCTGAACAAACAATTACATCATCAATGAGATCGCCGGTAATGTCGCTGATGGGAGCTATGGCTTTAGGACTTGGATCGTATCCGGTGGTGATGGTGTAATGCCACAGAACATCCCCGATGGGATATTGTTGTGGGTTTCCTTCTCCTGAAAGTGTCACCAAATAAGGGTTGTTGGCAGCGTCATTGCTGTAAATCAACATTTTGCCATTGTACATTTCGTCGGCCACGGGATTGAACCACAGGCCTACTTCGATGATTTCCAATGGCGCCAGCTGTATGGGATATGTCACCGATTCGTCCACAATAAAGCTGGCATTGTCGCTTTCGATTTGGGATACCGACAAGGTAGCATCGCCCACATTTTGAATTTCCAAAAACCAACGGGTATAAGCATTCATCCGCACCAAACCATAGTTGTGGGAGTTCACGGGCACGTGTAACGAAGGACCTGAATTCACGGCATTTCCGGTAAGGGAAACGGTTTCGCTGGGGGTGATGGGGTCGCTGGAAACAATGGTGATTTCTGTGTCCAACGCACCCACTGACATCGGCGCATAGGTAAGAGGAATGATGGTAGAAGCTCCCGGCTGAATGGTGTAAGGGGTAGAAAAAGAGGTGCTTATGGGAACCGACCCCGGTATGGTAACTCCTGTGATGATGAGCGCTGCATTACCAATATTTTGCACCTGCATGTTCCATGTGGAGGAGGCACCAACGGTTACAATGCCGTAATCGTGTTCATTCACCGGAATGTTAATTTCAGGTGTTCCGGCTCCGGTAAGGCTTACCTTGTACAATTTACTGGGACTACTCAGTTGTCCGTCCACATACCAAATATAGGTGCCATCATATACAATTCCCGAAGGTTTCATGTTTTCTGTTTCATGGCTTTCGAGAATGGTGCCCGATTGGTTGGTTTTATAAATCATGTCGGCGTTATAATCCACCATCCACAGGTTGTTGCCCTGCATGCAGATATCCCAAATTTGGTCGGCAGGCGGGGTGAACTGCGCTTGCACCGACCCCGATCCGTTTACCTGATATACTGTTCCCGGATCCGGGTAATAGGTACCCACCCAGAAATCTCCTGCATCGTGCGCAATGCCACTCATGTAATGGTCGGGCAAATCGAAGGTAGAAAGAATGGTGCCACTGAGGTTGAGTTCGGTGGCTTGTGCCGGCGCCGAAGAGGGCGATACCTGATTAACAACCCACAGCGATGATCCATCCCAGGTCATACCAAAACAATCGCCAATGGAGGGATTGATAAATTGTTGTGTTATGTTGCCATTGGCCGGGTCGAAGCGATAAAAATGATCGCCGTCGGCACCGTAAATACCAAAATAGAGGTAGGTTCCATCAAAGGCCAATCCGGAGGCTTTGCCCGGAATATCCCAGGATTGGAGAATGCTCCAACTCCTGTCGCCCCTTTCCGTTTCATTTCCGGCTAAGGCCGAAAAAGACCAGAATAGAACCACCGACAACATCAATAAAAGAGTAATTTTTTTCATGGCTAATTGGTTTTGAACATCAAAAGACCCCAAATTTAACCATTTTATTGAATTATTATCTAAATATAACCCGCTTGTTTTCAGAATCATGTTACTTTTATACCCTCTCTAAAAGATATCGATATGAAAAGATTAATGGCTCTTATTACCGGATTAGCCTTTATATTGATGATTGTTTCCGTGTCCTGTACCAAGGAAACGACCTTATATGATAAGGATACTGATATGTCAGGATTAAAGGAAGAAATCACCCTAAAAGATGGCGGAAGGTTTGAAAAAGTAGTTACCAAAAGACTGATAAAACCAGATGATTGCAGGTTTGTGGTTTCCGGAACCATTGAATACCGACTTGATGGAGCTGTGGTGGCCATTGTGGATTACGGCGATGGTACATGCGACAATGTGGCCACCAAAACCATGAGAGGCACTACCACACGCTTTTTGCTTGAGCCCGAAGGTTCAGGTGAAAAATACCGCAAAATCATCCGCGAACCGCTTGTAAGTCTGGAGGGTTGCGACTATATAGTTTCTGGAATTGTGGACTTCTATCAGGATGGTGGATGGGTAGCTGCCATTGATTTCGGTGATGGAACATGTGATAACCTGGCCATTAAATACTGGGATGGCGGACGTAAGGAAATCCGACTGGACAAAGATTAACTACCTGTCGGTTATCTTTGATTGGTGCTGATATGGGGATGAAATCTTGCATTTACTGGTGGTTGCGCAATAGCTCTTCCTTTTTTTTGGATAAAAATCCATGAACATGAACCATGAGGAATTATTCATCTTACAATTGGCTGCATCCTTTGTGGCGGGAGGATTGTTTGTAGCCACCCTAACCTATCTGGCCGAAAAATCAAGTGATCGAGTTTCGGGAATTTTCCTTTCCTTTCCTTCCACGGCCTTGATGGGTTTCTTTTTCCTGGGCTGGACACAGGGAAGCGCCAAAGTTGCATCAGTTATTCCCGATTCACTTTTTGGCTTGAGCATGACCATGATTTTTCCGGTGTTTTATGTTTTTCTGGCCAAGATTTTTTCAAGATGTCCGATTTCAAGGCTTGTGCAAATTATATTGAGTTTTTTGTTGAGTTCGTTGCTCTGGTTTGCCATGGTGATTCCCGGAATTCACATGGTTCATTGGTATTTTTCTTCCGGTTTTGCCATTTATCTGATGACGACTCTGGGCGCGCACCTGATATTTCAAAAACAAAAATCCATGCCCGCTACCCAAATCAGCTATACCAAGTGGCAGTTGACAGGCCGCTTTTTGTTTGTCGGTTTCCTGATTTTTTTGGTCACCCTCTTCGGCGAAATCGAAAGTGCAGCCTTTGGCGGGGCTTTGTCCATGTTTCCGGCTGCTTTTTCGTCGGGCATCATGATTTTGCACTGGTATCATGGACCCGGGTTCCTTTTTTCAGCAGTAAAACGGGTGCCGCTGGGTTCCATATCCATCCTCGTGTATGCGTGTGTGGTCATGATTAGTTTTCCGGCTTTCGGATTTGTCGCGGGCACCTTGCTGGCTTTTGCATCAAGCCTGTTGGTTTCGTGGCTGTTGAGCCATTTACCTCAGCGAATGTGAATTAATGCCTTTTTTTACGCTTTTTTCTAACCCCTCCCCTTTTCCTTATTTTCACTCCAGTATAAATAAGCGTTTTCACGAAAGATTCATTGGTTTTTTCTTGACTTTATGAACATATGTTCATTACCTTTGTCCCAACATTAAAAAAATACCATTATGCCACGTAACGATAGAACTGGCCCCATGGGATTGGGCTCGAAAACAGGAAGAGGATTAGGATTGTGCAACAACAACGATAACAAGTCGTTAGACAATACGTTCGGTCGGGGTTTAGGCCGCGGACAAGGTATGGGACAAGGAAACGGAAGGGGCTTGGGTCGCTTTTCGGTGGGACAATCGACCTCTAAGGCTGATTCCGGTGCTTTGGACAAACTTTCCGGCGAAATTGGCATGCTCACCCAAGAGGTAAAAAACCTGCTGGCCAAACTGTCCAAATAAATTCCAGACAACGGATGAAGATAGCCATTGCCAGCGGAAAGGGTGGTACCGGAAAAACCACCCTCTCTACTAATCTTACAGCTTTTTTGGCCGAATCGGGGAAAACCACCTTGGTTGATTTGGATGTGGAGGAGCCCAATTCGGGCTTGTTCATTTCCGGTGAAGAGGTGCATGCACAAGACATGAGTAAAATGGTTCCCCAATGGATAGAAAACAAATGTACTTTCTGTGGCATTTGTCAGAAAGTATGTAATTTTCATGCCGTGATACAGTTGGGTCCCAACATCATGGTGTTTCCTGAATTGTGCCACAGTTGCTACGCCTGCTCCGAATTGTGCCCCACCGATGCGTTGCCCATGATACCTAAAAAAATGGGTATTCTCAAGCAAACAAAAGCCGGTGCACTCAATTTTGTTGAAAGCCGTCTGGATATTGGTGAAGAGCAAGCCGTGCCGCTGATTGCACAAACCATTGACTTTGTGGAACAACATTTCGATGCCGACCATACCATTATTTTCGACTCCCCACCGGGCACTTCATGCCCTGTAATCGAGACCACCGACCGTGCCGATTTTGTTATTCTCATCACCGAGCCTACTCCTTTCGGTTTTCATGACATGAAACTAGCCGTAGAAACCATGCGTCAGTTGGGAAAACCCTTTGGCGTGGTCATCAACCGTGATGGCATTGGCAACGATGAGGTGGAAAAATACTGTGTACAAGAAAAAATTCCTTTGCTGGCAAAAATTCCCAACAGCAGGGACATCGCTGAGCGGTATTCATCAGGAAAACTACTGTATAAAGAAGTACCCGAAGTACGTCAGGCATTGGTTCAGATTTCAACATTTTTGGATGGACTAAACACGGGAGGGCAATCATGAAAGAGATCGTCGTTATTTCCGGAAAGGGCGGAACAGGAAAAACCTCACTCACCGCTTCGTACGCCGTGTTGGGAGCCGCCGACATGGTGGTAGCCGATTGCGATGTGGATGCTGCCGACATGCATTTACTGTTGCAACCCGATTTTGATGAGGACGAAGAATTTTACAGTGGTGAAGAAGCTTACATCAAACAAGAACACTGCATACAATGCGGTCGATGCCGGGATGTGTGCCGATTTAACGCCATCGACATCATCAAGGGCAGGTTTGTGGTCAATAGTCTGCATTGCGAAGGATGTGGCTATTGTGCCCGGATTTGTCCCACCAAAGCCATTATAAACAAGGAAGTTAAGGTAGGTCATTGTTATACCAGCCGTATCAAAACCGGAGCCACGATGGTGCATGCCCGCTTGGACATTGGCGCCGATAATTCGGGAAAATTGGTGGCCAAGGTAAAAAACGAAGCCAAAGCGTTGGCCAAAGTCTTCAACAAGTCGTACGTGTTGGTGGATGGTTCGCCGGGCGTGGGTTGTCCCGTGGTCAGTAGTTTGAGTGGCGCCCACTTTGTGATTCTCGTTACCGAGCCCACCGTTTCAGGATTACATGATTTAGTGCGCGTTTACGAACTGGTGAAGAAATTTAAAATCAAAACCGGATGTATCATAAATAAAGCCGATTTGAATGAAGAAAAAACCCTTGAAATTATGACCTATCTGGCTGAGGAAAACATCATTCATCTGGCAAGCCTCCCCTACGACGAAACCTTTACACAAGCCATGACCAACGGTCAAACCATTGTGGAATTTGCCGACAATAACCTATCGAAGATGATCAAAGAAAGTTGGGAAAAAACCCTTCATCATTTAATATAAACACCATGAAACCATCCAAAAACCCCACCGAAACCCCGGAGAAACACATGGAAGGCATGACCTGCTTTTCGGTTGAATTAACCATGGGTCGTTCTCCATTGAGTGACCAATCACATCATTTGATTCTCGAATCAAACCCAACCCCCGACTACTACGCCAAGGGAAACTTTCCGCCCAACAGAGAACAGTCGGGCTATCATCACTTGTTTTTGCCCATAAAAAAAAGTATTCCGTGTTTTCAGGATGAAGTCTATAGAAAGGCATGCCGGTTGTTGTCGAAATTTGGCGAGGGGGTAAACATCTATCCCGGTCAGATGACTTTTCAAAACGAATCGCATCCGTGCATACGGGTGAATTTATCAGGAACCCACAACGTGCCCGAAATACTGGATGAATTTTCCAAAATGGACCTGCATTTTTATCCGTCAAAATCTGTAGAAACCTACACCAGTTTTGTTTACTACAAAAGATACACCGGTTTTACAGAACTCGAGGAAGGTGTTTATCAAGATGATACAACTCCGGGACGATATTTTTTCCGCATTGAGGGAAATATCGATTTCAAACAATTTCAAATAGGTATTCAGAAAATTAAAAACAACTGCAATTACCACTTATTCGACTCCTTTTTAGCTTCACTTTTTTATCGCAATACCGTCATCGATTTTATCGGCATTTATTCTGAACATTGCGACAATTCACGCTTGTCGGAATTCAAAAAAGAAATACAACAACTATTTAATCAATAAATAAACACACATGAAAATAGCTTTCACATCAAAAGGAACTCAATGGGATTCGGAAATGGATCCCCGCTTTGGCAGGGCTGCCTTTTTTGTAATATACGACGAAGAAAAAGATGAACTAACCCACTACGACAATTCCGCCAACGGAAACGAAGCCCATGGTGCCGGTCCCAAAGCGGCTCAGGCACTGTTTGAACTTGGCGTAAAAGTGCTGGTTACGGGCAATGGCCCCGGTGGAAATGCAGCTGTGGTAGTAAATAAGGCCGGCATCGAGGTATTGGTTGGTGCAGGCGAAATGACTGTAAAACAGGCATATGATGCTTACAAAAACAATGGGTTAAACAAAATGTAACAAACCTGTTTTTTGATAAAATACTGAAAATGTAATAGATGCTGCAAGTCGTTTACACGGAAATCTGGCATAACCTTAAACATGCCACCATGATCACCGGGTTTGTTTTCCTGATGATGTTGGTCATTGAATATGTGAATGTTCAGAGTAAGGGAAGCTGGCAAAAGGCACTGCAAGGAAGCAAATGGAAACAGTTGGTGATTTCGGCACTTTTAGGTGCCATTCCCGGCTGTTTGGGCGCTTTTACGGTGGTTTCGTTTTTCTCGCATCGGTTGGTATCGCTGGGAGCCGTAGTGGCAGCCATGATCGCCACCAGTGGCGATGAGGCATTTGTGATGTTGTCGCTGTTCCCCAAAGAGGCACTGTGGCTTACTTTTTTGTTACCCGTTATCGGTGTAGTTGCCGGATATTTAACAGATAAATTTTATCGTCCCAAAAAAATACTGTCCGGTTTAGGCGAAAACGAATTTCCCCTGCATGAAGAAAAGACTTGTCGGTGTTTTCAACGGAAGGAAATTTTGCATCAACTCTTGCATCCCACCATTTACCGGGGCTTGTTGGTTTTGGTCATAGCAGCTTTGCTGTTGGCTATTTCCACCGGATTTTTAGCCGGAAAAGCCCAACTTTGGATAAAGGTTACTTTGCTGATTGCCGTTTCCTTCTCCTTGTTTGTATGCGTCACGGTTCCTGACCATTTTTTGAAAAGCCACCTGTGGAATCATGTGGTAGTGGTGCACATACCCCGCATTTTTTTGTGGACTTTTGGCACACTGCTTACTTTCGGCTTGCTGATGCATTTCTTCGATGTGGGCAATTGGCTGTCGGACAACATGATATGGGTGTTGATATTGGCCGTTTTGGTGGGCATTATTCCTGAATCGGGACCCCATTTAATTTTTGCCACCTTATTTTTCGAAGGAGGAATTCCATTTAGTGTGTTGTTGGCCAGTTCCATTTCACAGGACGGCCATGGTATGCTGCCCATGCTGGCCGAATCGAAACGTGGATTTTTGGCAGTCAAACTCATCAACATCGCCGTTGCCCTGCTCGTTGGGCTTTCTTTTTACTTTTTCGGATTTTAAACTTACTGAATATGTTGTCGTTAAAAAATGAATTCATCATGGCTCCCGTTAAGTTGGGATATGCCGATGGTACAGGTCGGGTGAACTCCAAACACCTGAATTTTTATGCCCAACGGGCGCCCTTTCTGGGAGCCGTAACACCGGAACCCTTGTATCTTGACAAAGGGCTTCGGGAAATTCCAACACAGTTGGGCATTGATACATCCGATCAATTGGAAGGGCTTAAAAAACTGACCGACTTGCTTCACGAAAGCAACACCCAAGCCATTGCCCATCTGAATCATCCGGGACGTATGGCCAACCCTAATATCCCGGGCAACTATTTCTGGTCGGCCTCCGCAATTGCTTGCGAAAATGGGGGTGCCACACCTGTGGCCATGACCCGGGAAATGATGCAAGAGGTTATCAAATTATTTGTTGACCGATCTCAAAAAGCAGTAAGTGCCGGATTCGACGTGATTGAAATTCAATTTGGTCATGGATATCTGTTGGCACAGTTTCTGTCGTCGGCAACCAATAACCGCACCGATGAATACGGAGGCAGCGAGGAAAAAAGGTGGCGGTTTCCTTTGGAAGTGGCAGCCGCAGTTCGAAAAGCAGTTAAAGTACCCCTGATTGCACGATTGAGCGGCGACGAAATGATCCCCAATGGTTTTCACGTGGACGAAATGAAGCGTTTTGCTCTTCAACTCCAAACCATTGGTTTTGATGCTATTCATGTTACTGCAGGATCTGCTTGCACTACGCCACCATGGTTTTTTCAACACATGTTTATCCAAAAGGGTAAAACCTGGGATCTTGGCCTGGCTATTCAGTCGGTGTTGCACATCCCTGTTATTTTCGTGGGACGCATTAACTCCAAAAGCGACATTCAAAGTCTGAAATCGAAGGGAGCGCGCTTTCTGGCACTCGGTCGTACCCTGGTATCCGATCCGGATTTTGTGGGTAAATACCTGCACAAGATTTCCGGCACTGTTCGTCCGTGTTTGGCCTGCGCCGAAGGTTGTTTGGGAGGTGTAAAACAAGGTAAAGGTTTGGGATGCGTAGTAAATCCCACCGTGAATACAAGCCTGGCAATGCCCGAAAGAACCCTTCATAAAAAACGGTTGGCCGTGGTGGGAGGCGGATTGGCTGGCATGCAAATGGCTATCACCTTGACCGAAAGGGGTCATGAAGTGGAACTTTTCGAAAAAAACATGCTGGGGGGTCAGTTCAATCTGGCATGGCTGCCTCCGAACAAAGAAAGCCTTCGGGAGTTGGTGGACTATTATATTGCCGAGTTGGAACGACTTAAGATAAAGGTGATTTATGAGGAGGCCGATGAAAAAACCATTACAAAGGGCAGCTACCATGAAGTAATTATGGCTACGGGAGCCCTGCCCGCGGTACCACCCATTGCAGGATTGAAAACATACTATTGGACCGAGTTTTTAACGGATGATCAGCTCCCTCACGACAGCAAAGTTCTGGTAATTGGTGGAGGTCTTATCGGTGTTGAAATTGCTTCCAAATTAGTAGATGCACGCAATCAGGTGGTGGTGGTGGAAATGATGAAAGAAATGGCCCGGGGAATGGAAATGATTGAGAAAAAGATGACGCTCGCAAAATTGGAAAAACACCAGGTGGAATTTCATCTGGGATATATGGTGTTGCAAATAGAAGGCAATAAAGCCACCATTGTTTCCGATCAGGAACAAAAAACCATCGACCACATCGATAAAATTGTGGTGGCCACCGGTATGAAAAGCTATCTGCCGTTTCAACCGGAAAACATTCAGGTTCACCTCATTGGTGATGCCCAACAACCTGCCAATGCACAACGTGCCATTCATGATACCTATGCCTTGGCAACGAGCATTTAAACAACTGATTATGAACTAAATTACCAAACCTATGTTACGAAAATTTGCCTTTGCACTTGGTGCCGACAACCGATTTTTAAACCGACATTTTGGTGATGCCAACAAATTCCATCTATACGAACTGACCCCCGACGACAAACTAACTTTCGTGGAAGAAAAAGCCAATCCTTTTAAGAATTTCGACGAGCATCAAAATCATGGATCTGCAAAAAAAGGACAAGGTATCATCGAGTTCTTATCCGGATTAGGTGTTCAGGTGTTGGTATCGAAACAATTTGGCCCCAACATCAAGATGATTCACAAACATTTTATTCCCGTAAAAATTTCAGATAAAGACCCCGCAGAAGTGGTTGCTCTGCTGGAAAAAAAACTACGTTGGATTAATGAGGAATGGAACAGCCGAGATGCCGACTACCATTTGTTTGTGGTTCAAAATGGAATCCTGAAACTGGCGGTGAAGGAGTGAGGGGGGCGGGAGTTGGAAGTCGGGAGACGGAAGTCGGGAGTCCGAAGTCCGAAGTCCGAAATTAGGATTATTGAGCCAAAAGTACCGTAGGTACGCATGACAATTAGCCCCGGAATTTATTCCCGGGCGGAAGGAAACAGGAATCCAGAACTTGAGGAATATATTGTTCGACCCCGATGGGGTCGCACTTCATCGACAAATATTTACTATAAACATTCAATCCCTTGGGGATTAGGCGGGCTATTTGCTTGAATGGATTGCATCTGAATCCGAAGGATTCCCATGTTTATAGCAATGAAGGAACACATTGTTCGACCCCGATGGGGTCGCACTTCATCGACAAATATTTACTATAAACATTCAATCCCTTGGGGATTAAGGCGGGCTATTTGCTTGAATGGACTGCATCTGAATCCGAAGGATTCCCATGTTTATAGCAATGGAGGGGTGGTTTATCCGACCCCGTCGGGGTCGCACTTCATCGACAAATATTTACTATAAACATCCAATCCCTTGGGGATTAAGACGGGCTATTTGCTTGAATGGATTGCATCTGAATCCGAAGGATTCCCATGTTTATAGCAGTGGAGGAACATATTGTTCGACCCCGACGGGGTCGCATAATTTATTGTACCAATTCTATCTATAAACATACAATCCCTTCGGGATATCAATATCAACATTGCATCCGACACTTTGAATCAGAAATCTCTGAATCTTTAAATCCTGAATCCTTGAATCCCGAATCATGAATTCCAAAGCTGCAGCGCAGCGACAATATTTATAGCCCGAACACCAGAAGAAGGAATAGCTACAGCGTAGCGCAACCGCAGCTCAACCCGGCGGGTCGAAAAAAACCCGGCGAGTCATCGCGGAAAACCATACACCCCCTTTCACCATGGGCGTTCGCAATTGAATCCTGCATTTAAAAAGATTTCTTTGTTGTTGATGTCCTACGGACAAAAAAACATGATTCATTTTATTCTATGGATGTTGAAGCCCTACGGGCTATTCACGGCAAAGGTTTTTATATTCTGGACATTATCAAATTTTGAGCTCTGATCCATTGATCCATTAAACCCTTGCCCGAAAGCCTTCGCGGTGAACCCTTGAACTTTTGAACCCTTGAACTCTTGAACTCTTGAACTCTTGAACCCCTGAACCCTTGAACCCTTAAACCCTTGAACCCTTAAACCCTTGAACCCTTAAACCCTTGAACCCTACTCAGAAGCCGAATAAAAATCGATCATTTGCTGAATGGCTCGCTGACATACCGGACAAAATTCGTCGCCGGCGAAGGTTTTCATCATACAATCGCGTTGGGGGCGGTACATGCCTTTGGCAACGTAACCTCCTCCTTCAAAAGCTCCTACTTTTTTATCATATTTCTCCTCATCCGGGGTTGGGATGGGAGTTCTTCTTTTTACCATATCTTCCCATTTACTGCTAAAATTAACTAATGTGGTGATATTGGGCTCCCAAGGTTCGATGGCCAGGTTGTAAAAATCGTTGTAAGAAGTGGATGAATCGTAATATTCGTCAGCCAGACCCACAAAACCATGACCCAGTTCGTGAATGAAGATTTTAGCCGCTTTTTCGTTACTGTTCACGCTTACATTGTAATAATTGTAGATGGCTCCTCCGCCGTATTTTTCTGAATTGACCAGGATATATATTTGGTCGTACGGCGCATTTGCTGCCAAATCGCGCACACTTTTGTCGTCGTAGGTCATGCAATAACGCTCGCTGTCGAAGGTATAAAAACTGGTGTGAAGGATGGTGCTTTTCCAAACCCCATCTGCCGGAACATCATTGCCCGACTCTTTTGATGGCGCCCAAACACCGTAAACATTGAATTTATCCTTGTTTTTATTGTAGGGTGCAAATTGGAAAAGACCGTCGGCAAATTTCTGACAATCAGCAACAAACAAGCCCATTTCTTCCTCTGTATAACCATCGGGCAGTATCACAATGTCCACTTTTTCGGCCGGATCGCCACTTTTATAGGCAGCAAACATGGGGTAAACCAGACGACGATCCTTTTTAATAAAATAGTTGTTCGGATCGGCTATGTATTCCATCTGAGGTTCCAGCACTCCGTCGAAATTACGGGCGTACAACACTACTTTTACCGGTTTTTTTGGAAAGGGAAATACTACGGTTTCAGAAAAAGTACGACGCATTATTTTCGACTCATCGGTGGTTTGCCACTCACCAAAAAGGGTGTTGTATCCGCGCGAGTATAAAAGGGAATCGCGCTCGATATCAAATACTTTTACGTAATAATTGCCGTAATCGAAGGTGTCCACCAGATTGACTTTCGACCCACCCCAGTAGGGTTCTTCGATGAGTTCATCAAATGAATATTGTTGCGTTTGATGATCACCACTGTGGTAGTAATCCATTCGCAATGTATGGTCTTCAAAAAAACGGTCGAACTGGGCAAAAGCCTGAACACAAACAAAAACAAACAGGGCAAGGAGAATTTTTTTCATGATGGAAGGTAAAATTGTGCGGCAAAGTTAAAAAAAGCCTGATGAATGTCGCCATGATATTCCAACAAGGAAATTTATTTGGAGCTTATGTCAATCCCTCACGATGGTTGATGGTGTAGATTAATAAAACATTGATCTTTTACCTTACAATCTGAATTTCGCAGAGATAGCCGGTACAAAGGCAAACCCCACCATCACCACAAACTTCATTAACTTTGTAACCTAAGCGCCTCCATTGCGTCCATAACGTATATGCCTGTGAGTAACGAAGATCATACCATCATACAGCGTGTCCTTGAGGGAGAAACCCAGGCGTATGCCCTGTTGGTGGACAGGTACAAGGATCGGGTTTTTTCGTTGGTTTTGGGTATTGTTCGTTCGCGGGAAATTGCACAGGAAATTGCACAGGATGTTTTTGTGAAAGCTTACGGTTCTTTGAAGAAATTCCGACAAGAATCGTCTTTTTCCACCTGGATATATCGAATTGCTTATAATACAGCTGTTTCGGAAACCAGAAAACGCAAAATTGCCCATGTTACTTTGGAAGATTCGCATCAGCCAATTCACCTAACCTCCCACGACGAAATGGAAATGGAAGAAGAAAGACACCGGCAATTGAAAAAAGCCATCTCCTCGTTAAACAATGAAGAACAATTGATGATTCAATTGTATTATCGGGAAGAAAAGTCGGTGGAAGAACTATCTTTGTGTTTGAATCAGTCGATTTCAAATGTGAAAGTAAAGCTGTTCAGGCTTCGCAACAAATTACGATCGATTATGGAAGGCATGAGCAAATCGGCACTGGTTTATTAAAAAGAATGACCCATGAATAAGGAAGATCAATTTATCAAACAGTTTTTGGAAAAGGAACCCCCGGCATTGGCTCCCGAAAAATTTACTTCGCAGGTGATGGACACCATCATGCAACAGGAGTCGAAAGCTGCCGCGAAAAATCCGGGCGACTGGATATTCGGTTTGGTGGCTGCTGCTGCCATTTTGATTGGCTTTGGGGTGTATTATTTATACGATAGTCAGGGAATGGTGAACATTTTTGCCGGACTTCTCCATTTTTCTTCCGATGCTTTTGCTCTGCCCACCTTCAAAATAATCATACCCGATTGGGCAAATCATTTCAGCATAACACCCGTTTGGTTGGGCATTTTGTTGATTCCTATTTTGTTGTTGGTCATCGATAAGCTTTTGACTACCAAAGGTATAAAAACAAACCTCCTATTTTTGGGATAATGTAAACAAAGGCTACATCAAATCAACTTCCTTACCAAATCGGTTACCCGGCTCAGGGGAGTGATTTCAATATTCAGTTTTTTGGTATCCATACCTTTAAGGCCATATTTGGAAACGAAAATCTGTTTAAAACCCAGTTTTTCGGCCTCAGCAATGCGGCTCTCCACCCGTGATACAGCCCTAATTTCGCCCGACAGACCCACCTCGCCGGCAAAGCACACATCCTGACCTATGGCCACGTCTTCGGCTGAGGAAAGGATGGCCGCAACCACAGCCAGATCGATGGCGGGATCGTCCACGCGCAACCCTCCGGCAATGTTTAAAAAAACGTCTTTACTGCTCAGGCGGACACCACTCCGTTTTTCGAGCACCGCCAGCAACATGTTCAAGCGCCTCAGGTCGAAACCCGTGGACGAACGCTGGGGTGTGCCATAGGCTGCCGTGCCCACCAAAGCCTGGGTTTCGATAAGCATGGGTCGCTGACCTTCGATCATGGCGGCAATGGCCACGCCGCTGGTTTCTTCCTCGCGTTGACTGAGCAACAACTCGCTGGGATTGGTTACTTCGCGCATCCCTCCGGCACTCATTTCATAAATACCTAATTCTGAAGTGCTTCCATAGCGGTTTTTCACCGACCGCAGAATCCGAAACCCGTAGTGACGGTCGCCTTCAAACTGCAACACGGCGTCCACCATGTGCTCCAACACCTTGGGCCCGGCCAGGTTGCCATCTTTTGTAATGTGACCAATGAGCAACACAGGCACATTTCCGGCTTTGGCATAGCGTTGCAATTCACCGGCAGTCTCTCTGATCTGCGAAATGCTTCCCGCCGATGCATCGATGGTGTCGGTGTGGAGGGTTTGGATGCTGTCGATAATCACCAAATCGGGCAGCAGTTCCAGCGTGTGGCGAAAGAGATCGGCAGTGGAGGTTTCGTTGAGGATATAACATTCGGGGTTCTTGCCCTGAAGCCTGTCGGCACGCATTTTTATCTGTTGATGGCTTTCTTCTCCCGAAAGGTAGAGAATTTTTTTACCGTTCAAATTCAAGGCCATTTGCAACAGAAGGGTCGATTTTCCGATGCCCGGCTCGCCACCAATCAGCACGATGCTTCCCGGAACCAAACCACCGCCCAGCACCCGATTGAGTTCTGTGCTTTTGGTATCGATGCGGTCTTCGCTTTGGTTCACAATCTGATGGACGGGAATGGGCATGGATTTTTGCCGGTCGGGCACAAACCCCGGATTGGCGGGTGTGGGTGCATTCACCACCTCTTCGTCAAAGGTATTCCATTCGCCACACGAGGGGCATTTGCCTATCCATTTGCCGGAAGCATGTCCGCAATTTCTGCAATAGTACATGGTTTTTGGTTTGGCCATGGGGTTGTTTCCTGGTTAGTGAATGGTGAGGCAAAGTTAGTTAAAACCTGCAAGATTTGAGAGGGAGTACAAAGGAGATTTTAATGTGGGGTGAATGGTTTTTTGCAACATTCACTACGTAGGAAATCTTAGGTTTCCGTATTTATTGATCATTAAGCAGAAAAATTGTTCGTTGGCGATGGTGTTAAATTATTTTGTAGTTTTAACCCGTCCAAGCAACAGGATGACCTTCGCAGCAAGTTGATGTTATTCATGGGTTTGGAAGCATTTCACGCCACATGCAGGCATCAAAGGAAAAAAGAATCAACTATTAATCGGGTATAAGCGTTGACAATGAATGGGTTGTTGATGCCTTTCATGTAGTATAGATTTGAAGTATTGGAATGGAAAAGTTAAGTGTGGTTTTGCAGGGGTTAATGGCAATGCAAAAAAGATAACGAAGATGGATAAAAATATTTACAGAAATAGAATGCTTCTCTGGCAATCAGGTACATTTGCTTGCTTAGACACATGCACAGCCACTTTGCAAGTAAAAAGTCCTGATTTATTATTCGGATACAGATTATAATAAGTAAATTTGAACTGAAAGAAATAGATTATAATGGCATACAATTTCATAGACTTATTTGCAGGAGCAGGTGGGCTTTCAGAAGGATTCATCCAAGCAGGATTTGAACCTGTTGCACACGTTGAAATTGAAAAATCAGCCTGCAACACTTTGAAAACTAGGGCTGCCTATCATTATTTAAAGTCGAATAATAAGTACGAAATTTACATTTCATATCTGAGAGGAGAAATTACTCGTAAAGAACTATATGAGAATGTGCCAAATGAAATTCTAAAATCAGTTATAAATCTTCCTATTGGAGATGAAAACAACAAAGTTATTTATGGTAAGGTTGACAGTTGTTTAGGTAAAACACAGGTTGATTTAATTGTGGGTGGCCCACCTTGCCAAGCATATTCATTAGCTGGAAGAGCTAGGTCGAAGACAAAAATGGAGGGAGACCCCAGAAACTATCTATTTGTTCAATATGCAGCTTATTTGGAAAAATATCAACCAAAAATGTTTGTTTTTGAAAATGTACTTGGTTTAAAATCTGCAAAAGGAGGGCACTACCTCAAAGAAATGGAGAAACTCTATAACAAGATGGGCTATCAGATAAAACTGTTTACTCTTGAAGCAAAAAACTTTGGCGTACTTCAAAACAGAAAGAGGATTATTATTCTTGGTTGGCGAGAAAATGAAAAATTTACCATCCCGAATCTTGAAGAAATAAAAATTGAGAATAATTACCTTGTTGACGATTTATTAAAAGATTTGCCATTGATTAAAGCTGGTGAGGGAGTAGATAGATATAATAAATATCGAACCAAACCAACAGAGTACTTAAAAACTCATAATTTGCGAAATGGAATTGATGTTTTAACTCAGCACGTTGCTCGAACAAACAGAGACCAAGACAAAGAAATATACAAAATTGCCATACAGAAGTGGGAAAACAAAAAAGAAAGGCTTAATTATAATGATCTTCCGGAACGATTAAAAACCCATCAAAATCGCACTTCATTTTTTGATAGATTTAAAGTGGTGGCGGCTGATTTACCATACGCACAAACCGTAGTTGCCCACATTGCCAAAGATGGTCATTACTATATTCATCCGGATATTGAACAGAACAGGTCTATAAGTGTTAGAGAAGCTGCACGTTTACAATCTTTTCCAGATGATTATTATTTTGAAGGTGAAAAAGAGGGAGCGAATAGAACGGCTGCATAATAATTAACCAATGGAATACCGAATAACATACATCAACCCATTACTTGTAAGTGATTTTCAAGAAGATTTCATTTTAAATCAAAAAAAGGAAATCTCAAATAAATTTAAGTTCAAGTTTAGATTACTTGATGGTGATAAAAATATCTATTTTGAAGGGTTATCTACAGGGTGTGATTCTTTTGATCCTTTGGACTTTTTTGGAAGCGAATTTGGCTGCACTGATTTGCAATATTTTGAAGATGAAAAATTTGTAAGTCTATGAAAAGAAGAAATTGGACTCGGGAAGAATTAATTCTCGCTTTGAATTTATATCTGAAGTTGCCTTTTGGGAAAATGCACTCCAGAACGTCAGAAGTAATTCATTTAGCAAATATTATTGATAGAACTCCAAGCTCAATTGCTATGCGGTTAGTAAATTTTGCAAGTGTTGATCCGTATCATCAAAATAGAGGTATTGGAGGTTTGCCGGGTGGCAAAAAACAAGTTGAACCGATTTGGCAAGAATTCATTGATAATAAAGATGAATTAATTTTTGAAAGTGAAAATATTCTTGCAGAAAGAGAATTAAATCCAATCGTTAGCAAGTTTGCTGATATTCTTATTGGAACTGAAAATCTTGTTGGAGAATCGAAAATAAGAGAGGTCAAAGTTCGTGTGAATCAAAACGTATTTCGGCAAATAGTACTGGCCAATTATTCCAGCAAATGTGCTATATCTGGAATTGATATTCCGGAACTATTGGTGGCTAGTCATATTGTGCCTTGGTCTAAAAATGAGAAAGAAAGACTAAATCCCGAAAATGGCATTTGCTTGTCTTCAATGTATGATAAGGCATTTGACAAAGGACTGATAGGATTAAGTCTTAATTACTGTATAATTATCTCTGAAAAATTAAAGCAAAATCTAGCGAAACCATATTATCAGCAATATTTTTCACATCTAGAGCATAAAGCGATTTCTCTACCCCCGAAGTATTATCCAAAGAAGGATTTTATTGAATTTCATTTAGATTCAATTTTCCAAAGATAAATGCCAAGAAATTGACTATCTGACGAGTTAAAATTGTTGATAATTGTTAGGTAGCAGCCTCTGTAGAACCATGTTCATCCTACTAAATTCAAAAAAACAACATCGCATTCCAAACCAACCCTACTCCCCCGCCACCGAAAAACTAAAGCAGCTTCCTTTTCCTTCAGTGCTTTCCACCTGCAGTTGGCCGCCCATTTTTCTCACAAAATCATGACACAAGATCAAACCAAGGCCGGTACCTTTTTCTTTTTTGGTTCCGGGGCGCGAATAGTAGGTTTCGATGCGGAACAGTTTGTCCATGTCGGCTTGGGGAATGCCGACGCCGGTGTCAGTAACTTTGATGGTTACGCGGTCATCGGTTTTTTTGGCAGAAATGGTCACGGAACTTCCTTCTTCCGAAAATTTGATGGCGTTGGAAAGCAAATTGCGCAATACCGTTAGAAACATGTTGCGGTCGATAATGGCCATAAGTTGTTCGTCAACATCCAATTTCACTTCAATGTTTTTGTCCTTGGCATTGCTTCCGAGCAGGTGCAGGGTTTCTTCCACCAACGGGTATATTTTCAGTTTGTCGGGGTCGTAGGTGATGGCGTTGGTTTGAAGTCGGGCCCAATCCAACAGGTTTTCGAGCAGGCGAAATCCCTGCAGCGACGACTGATGGAGGGCTGTGAGGAACTCCCTGATTTTTTCTTCGTCGTAGTAGGCCAGGTTTTGTTGAAGGACGTCCGTAAAGGAAATCATCACGCTCAAGGGGCTTTTCAGATCGTGGGCCACGAGATGGAAAAAGCGGTCTTTGGTGGCGTTGGCGTGTTCGAGTTCCTGATTTTTATGGGCAATAATGCTATTTTTGGCTTGCAACGATTTGTTCATTTTCGACTTCAGCCGGAGGTTTCTCCACAAAAGAAAAACGAGGATTGAAAAAAGTACAAATCCCACCACATAAATGTAGGTCATCTGATTTTTACGGTGTAAAGCCAATTGCTGTTTTTCCGATTGGAGCAATAACCTCCTGTTCTCAGCTTCCTGTTGAAGCAGGTGGAGGTTGTTCATTTCCCGTTCGTTGGCTTCGTTCAACAAACTGTCGGATAGTAATTTATACTTTACCTCAAAACGATAGGCTTCCTTAAAATTACCTTTTTGAGCGTATGCTTCGGCCAAAATTTCTGCCGCATGGGTCATGTCCCACAGGGCCTTTATCTCTGATGCCATTTGAAAGCTTGCGGTTGCATATTTAATGGCTTGGTCGGTATAGCCGAGTTTAAGTCCGGTACGTGCTATGCCGGCAAAGGCATAGCCCTGCTCCCATTTATTGTCGAAATCTTTGGCGTTCAGCACCTCCAAATACGATTCAAAAGATTCCTGATAATCACCCTTTTGGAAATAAATTTCACCAAACAGATTGCTAAGTCGAATATTTTCAGTGCGATAGTCTTTTGCCAGATTGATATCGCGTGCTTTTTGTGCAAAATACAAGGCGCTGTCATATTTTCCCATATCACTGTACACAATGGCCAGATTAAACAGGTTTCTTTCCTGTAGTAAGGTGTCTTTTATTTGGTTACAAACTTCCAGCGACCTTTGATGTTGAGTGATCGATAATCGATATTTTTTCTGAACGCAAAAAATCATCCCGCAATTGTTCAATCCTGCCGCTACCCCTTTTTGATCGTTAAGACCCCTGAACTTGTCGAGCGATTCGGTAAATTTTTCCAGTGCCTGAAAATAATTGCCCCGGATATAATACAGGGCACCAATACTAGCAATGATAGTAGCCTCTTCATGAGTAAGCTGCTGGTTTATTGCCAGTTCGAGTGCTTGTTTGTAATAATATTCGGCTGAATCGGGTCGCTCGTACCGGTATGAGTTGGCCAAATTTTTTAGCTCCTCGAGAGCACCTGTGCTGACAGAGTCTTGCTGATCACTCGCCCATAAAGGCATGCCGGCTACCAAAGCACAAATCAACCAAATCAAACCCTGTTTTTTCATTTACTAGCTATTAAAAATTATCATGGTGAATTTTTGAGTATTTTGGTTATTCCAACAGATAAGCTAAATTAGTTTTTTTTAAATGAACGAGGGTAAATAACGGGGGTTTTTAAAAAACTTTTTCTTGTAAGACTGTTTATTTAAAGAAAAGACGTAGTTTAGAGGCATTGTAAATCAAGAATAACTCCGAGCTAAATTTTTGTTGTTCCATGAGATCATATCCCATACGATCGGTATTTTTTTTGGCGCTTCTGTGTGTCCTGTCAAATGTGTTTGCCGTGGAAAAAGAGAACTACAAAGTGGACAAGCGGATGGTACTTCAGGATGGATTAAGTCAGAGCCGAATCCTGTGCATCCTGGAAGACGAACGGGGTTTTATGTGGTTTGGGTCGGCCGACGGACTCAACAGATACGACGGATATACCACCAAAATTTTCAGAAACCGACTGGGCGATACCACTTCACTTCCCAACAATGTGATAAATGCCATGGCCGAAGACAGTTCAGGCAATATCTGGATTGGAACCAACAACGGAGTGGCCATATTTGATCCTTATACCGAAAATTTTATATCGCTCAAGGAAACTGATTCTACACGCATTGCTATGGGTGCCAACCTTATCGTTTCTCTGGTCATTGATAAAAATCAGGATGTGTGGTGTGGAACCGATGGCTATGGGGTTTTTCGGGTTAAGAAAAATTCCCTGACACGTGATTATCATTTTTATGACAAATCCGACCCTGTTTTTCTTAATCATATCAATACCTTATATGTTGATAGTCAAAACCGGCTTTGGTTGGGTGCTTATCTGGACGATTATATTCTGGCTTACGACATCGACCGCGACAGCCTGGTGGCTTCAAGCATAAAAACCCCGAGGCAGAAGAAGTACAAAGATTATTTGGCCTTGTCGTTTTATGAGGATACCAACCACCGTATATGGGTGAGTATCATGGATTATTATGAACTGAAAGGTGGTTTGTTCTACTGCGAACCCAATCAAAATACATTTGAAAATTATCGCCACTTGATGGATCAGGATTTTAGTTCATTTTATTACTACGACCTTAATTCCATTGTGATGATTACCGGCAATCCCCAAACGGGTCAACTCATCGGGGCAAGTTTGCTTGGTGGTATCTTTACCTTTAATTTTGGCCAAACCCCGGTGGTTTCTTATTCAAAATCACCCGGCCATGATGCTCCAATCAGATGTATATATCATAGTTCCAACGGAATACTCTGGATTGGAACCAATGGTTATGGTGTAGAGATTTCTTTTCCATATACCACCGATTTCATGTTGATTAACTACAATACCCGACCGGAATTTACCATCGAAAGTGTCCGCAACTTTGCCATGGATGACCAGAATTATTGGGTTTGCGGTTATAACGGCTTGGCCCGAATAAGTCGCGATTTCCAACACATCGAAGTTATATATGATGCTGCCGTTTACTGTTTGGCCAATAATCCCAAAGATGCACAAATCCTATGGACAGGCTCCGAAGGGGGCGGGGTTCAGATATATAATACGGCAGATCATTCCTTTTCGCACCCCATTGCCGATATCCGCGACAAGCCCGTTGAAATCGATAGCTATGTTTTTAAGATATTTCCCCTCAACGATACGTTGATACTTTTTGGTACCAATAGCGGATTGTTGGGTTATAATCCTGAAAAAAAATGGGCTACTCCATATCCCTACCGGGCATCATCGGGGGTTTTATCCAACACAACCGTGCGTTCCATCACCTCCGACAACCACGGAAACGTACTGGTGGGCTACATAAATGGTGAGATTGGGCAGGTGGATATCAACCAAAATCTGGTGGTAAAATTCGATCGCATACCCAATTTGCAGGCTCTCAATCAATACAATCCCATCAATTGCATCTATCAGGATGTGCAAGATGTGTATTGGATAGCCACCACCAACGGGCTCATTCGATTCGATACCAAAAGCAGCAAACTCAGGCTTTTTACCGAACAAGACGGACTTCCCAACAGCCACATATACGGTATTTTGCCCGATGATCTCGGCAATCTTTGGATGAGTACCAACAAGGGGCTTTCGTGTTATTACCCTGACGAAAATGTGTTCAGAAATTATGATGTTTCGGATGGCCTGCAAAGCAACGAATTCAATACCGGAGCTTATTTTCAGGACGACAGCGGCCACTTGTTTTTTGGAGGAATCAATGGATTCAACTATTTTAGTCCTGCCAAAATCAAGCAAAACAGCATTGAACCCAAATTGGAAATCACCGGTATAAAAATTGAAAACCAATATTTAAAACCGGACAAAGAAGATCTGGAGAAGCACGAAATTACCCTGCTTCCCAATCAGGACGTCTTTACCCTCGAATTTGCCGGATTGAGCTATTTCAACAGCAACAAGAACCAATACAAATACAGGATAAAGGAAATCAATTCGGATTGGGTAAACCTGGGAACGCAACATCAGCTTACCTTCAACAACATGGCCCATGGCACCTACACGCTGGAAATACTGGCTGCCAACAACCATGGGTATTGGCTCGACAAACCCTTTGAGTTCACCATCAACGTACTTCCCACATTCTACGAGTCGGCTGCTTTTATCTGGCTGATTATATTCTTAGTAACCCTGATTGTTGCAGGGGGAATCAGGTTAAGGTTGACTCAGTTAACCCGCCAAAAAAGGAAACTCCAGCAATATGCCGACAAGCAAACGGCCAATTTACGTACCGCCAACCTAAGCCTGAAAGAAGAAATTGTTAAACACCAAACCACCGCCCGGGAGCTCAATGCTTCCAACGAAACCAAGGATAAATTCCTTTCCATCATCGGTCACGACCTCATCGGACCTTTGGGTGTTATTCAGGGGTTTTCTGATTTACTGGCAGACGAAG
This sequence comes from Bacteroidales bacterium, assembly GCA_963676875.1. Taxonomy (GTDB): domain Bacteria; phylum Bacteroidota; class Bacteroidia; order Bacteroidales; family F082; genus UBA6244. The sequence goes on along the minus strand of OY781436.1, from coordinate 2,438,555 downwards.
ACGGCATTTATTCCGAAAAGGATAAGCGGTCGTTTATTAAGATGATCAACCTCACCAGTAAAGAGCTAAACTCCTTATTAGTCAATTTGTTACAATGGTCGAAACTTAAAGGGGACTCTTTTCCGGTACACCCAAGAATGTTGGAACTGAAACGTGTAGTGGGCGAATGTGTGGCGCTGCTGCGGGCTAACCTCAACGAAAAGGAAATTCAATTATTAGTTGAAATTGACGGCGACCCCTTGGTTTATGCAGATAATAATCTATTGTCCACCATTCTCCGCAATTTAGTTTCCAATGCCATCAAGTTTACCCCAAAACAGGGTAAAATCATCATCCGCTCGCATACCTTGAGTGAGGTGGAACAAATTGCCATTATCGACACCGGCGTGGGCATATCAGAGGAAAATCAAGCCAAAATATTTAACTCCAAAATCAATTTCACTACCAAGGGTACCAACAACGAATCGGGAACCGGCCTGGGATTGGGACTGGTGCATGAATTTGTAATCCTGAGCGGGGGTGAAATAAAAGTTGAAAGCAAACAGGACCATGGAACGACCTTTATTTTTACCTTGCCCACCCAACCAATCAAATAATTGTCCATGACGAAGAAAATCCTTCTCGCCTTCATCACCACCCTTTTGTTGGCCGGAAACGCCATGCATGCGCAGGAAGGTTTCCCCGACCTTACCAAGTATGTGAACCCTTTTATCGGAACTCAAAACATGGGACACACCTTTCCGGGGGCAGCCGTTCCGTTTGGGATGATTCAACTAAGCCCTGAAACGGGCAACGAACCCATGTATGTGAATGGACAGTACAATACCAAGGTATATCAGTACTGTTCGGGATACCAATACAACGACAGCGTGATTTTCGGATTCAGCCACACCCACTTTAGTGGTACCGGCCACAGCGACCTCGGCGATTTCCGTGTGATGCCCACCACCGGCAAATTAGAATTGGAGCCGGGCACGGCAGGCATTCCCGGAAGTGGCTATTATTCTGCCTTTTCACATGAAAGTGAATCTGCTTCTCCGGGATATTATGAGGTGGATTTGTTGACCTACGGCATTAAAGCCCAACTCACTGCCTCCGAACGGGTTGGTTTTCATCAATATACCTTTCCGAAATCGGACAGTGCACACCTACTGCTCGACCTCATGGCCAACATCTATCCCTATGAGGAAAAAAATGTGTGGACCTTCGTCAGGGTTGAAAACGACACCCTTGTAACGGGCTATCGCCAAACCACAGGATGGGCACGCACACGAACAGTGTATTTTGCCATGGTGTTTTCCAAACCCATCCAATCGTACGGACATAAAAAATACGACCAAACACCGTACAAGGGGTTTTGGCGAAAATTTAATGAAACCCATAACTTTCCTGAAATGGCCGGAAGAAATATCCGGGCCTATTTTAATTTCGAAACCGAAGAAAACGAACAAATCCAAATTAAATTCGCCCTGTCGGCAGTGAGTACCGCGGGCGCGCTAAAAAATCTGCAAGCGGAGATCCCCGGTTGGAATTTTGATGAGGTCGAAGCACTTGCCAAACAAAAATGGAACCAACAACTGAACAAGATTCAGGTGAAAATGGCGGATATGGAGCAACTTACCTCTTTTTACACTTCCCTTTATCACACCATGCTCAGCCCCGTTATTTTTGAAGATGTGGATGGCCATTACCGCGGGCTTGACGGCCTTGTGCACACTTCCGACGGCTTTACCAACTACACCATATTTTCCCTCTGGGATACCTATCGGGCGCTCCACCCTTTGTACAACCTCATCGAGCCTGCCCGCAACCGCGATATGATAAACTCCATGCTTGCCCATTACGACCAAAGTGTGCACCATATGTTGCCCGTTTGGAGTCATTATGCCAACGAAAATTGGTGCATGATTGGCTACCATGCCGTTTCGGTACTCGCCGATGCCATGGTGAAGGGCGACACCCTGATCGGTAAACAACGGGCGCTGGATGCAGCGCTAAGCACCTCTCAGGTGTCATATTTTGATGGGATTGGCGATTACATGCATTTTGGGTTCGTACCCGAAGACCGAAGTGGTTCTTCCGTTTCCAAAACCCTGGAATATGCTTACGATGATTGGTGTATTGCTCAGTTGGCCAACCTTGCCGGTGATAGCATGAATGCTTCTGTTTACGAAAAACGGGCACTCAACTACCAACATGTTTTTAATTCAAAGTCACATTTCATGCAACCCAAATTGACCAATGGAGAATGGAAAACACCCTTCGACCCACTGGAGACCCACGATCAGGGTTTTATTGAGGGAAATGCATGGAATTATGGACTTTACGTGCCACAACACCCCGATAGTCTTATCCGCATGATGGGAGGAAACAGGGCTTTTTCGGCTCACCTCGATTCCCTTTTTACGATGCACCTCGACGATCGGTTTTTCGAGAAAACCGAGGACATTACCCGTGATGGCATCATCGGCAACTACGTGCATGGCAACGAGCCCGGTCACCATATTGCTTATCTGTACAATTATGCCAACCAGCCTTGGAAAACCCAGTCGCGCGTACGCATGATCATGGAAACCATGTATGGTGCGGCTCCCAATGGTTTGTGTGGCAACGATGATGCCGGTCAAATGTCGGCCTGGTATATTTTTAGTGCCCTGGGGTTTTATCCCGTATGTCCGGGTTCACCGGAATATGCTTTGGGAAGCCCTTTGGTGAAAGAAGCCACCATCTATCTTGAAAATGGGAATATCTTGCATATTTTGGCCAAAAACCAAAGCGCCAAAAACGTATATGTAAAAAAAGTGCTTCTCAACGGGAAGGCCTTATCCGCTCCTTTTGTCAACCACTTCGACCTGATACAAGGTGCTGAACTGGAGTTTGTGATGTCGGCAAATCCGGCGAAATAATCATTTATGGCAGATTGGGCATTTTTTAGCATTTTTTAGCGATTTGTTTAGGTAAATTCGGGTAACTTTGGGGGATAAATCAAATGTTATGACGAATCCCACTTCAAAAAACAGCGTACAATTTTTAGGCGCTGCCGGAACAGTAACCGGATCAAAATACCTGCTTCAACTCAACGGAAAAAAAATATTAGTCGATTGCGGTCTTTTTCAAGGACTTAAGCCACTTCGGGAACTCAACTGGAAACCCTTGGATGTAGATGCCGCACAAATAGATTGTGTATTGCTTACCCATGGCCATCTGGATCATTGCGGATATTTGCCAAGGCTGGTAAACCAGGGCTTTGATGGGCCGGTGTATTGTACGCCACCCACTGCCGATCTGGTTGAAATCATCCTGATGGACAGTGCCAAAATTCAGGAAGAGGATGCCGATGAAGCCAATGCAAAAGGGTTTTCCAAGCATACCCCGGCATTGCCTTTGTACACCGTGAAAGATGTGGAAATTACCCTGCCCATGCTCCATCCCGTGGAAGTGGACACTACTTTTGATCTGACCGATGAAATCAGTTTTCGTTTCAAACGCGATGCCCATATCCCGGGTGCTTCTTTCATCGAATTTCATGTAAATGGCAAGTGGATTGTGTTTTCAGGCGATTTGGGTCGTCCTTCCGATCCCATGTTGTTGCCCCCGGAATATCCCGAAAAAGCCGACTATCTGTTTGTGGAATCCACCTATGGCGACCGCGAACATTCGGAAGTGCCCACCGAGGAAACCCTCCTGCGCATCATCAACGACTGTCTACTCAAGCATGGCCCCTTGTTTGTGAGCAGCTTTACGGTGGACCGCGCGCAAGACTTTATGTACCTCATATGGCAACTCAAGCAAGCCAATAAAATTCCGGATATCCCTGTGTATCTGGACAGTCCCATGGGCGTGGATGTGAGCAAGTTGTTTTTGAAATATCCCGATTGGCAGGTGATCGACCCCGGCGTGTTTAAGGAAGTGTTTGAACATACGCGGGTGGTTCACTCGGTGGCCGAAACGCGTGCGTTGGCCATCAACAAGCAGCCGCACATTGTCATTGCCGGAAGCGGCATGATGAACGGTGGACGTATTTTATCCTACCTGGAAGCCCAGTTGAGCAATAAAAATGCCACCTTCATATTGCCGGGATATCAGGCCGAAGGTACCCGTGGACGCACCCTGGCCGAAGGAGGAAAAGCCGTGAAACTACGAGGTAAATTTTATTATGTACGTGCTACCATTGAACACATCACCACCATGTCGTCCCATGCCGATCAGAGTGAAATTGTGGATTGGGTAGGCCATCTGAAACAAGCCCCCCAACAAGTATTTATCGTGCATGGCGAAAAATCCTCTTCCGAAGGTCTGAAACAAAAACTTGAAGAAGTGTATCAATGGAATTGTGTTATCCCACAATTGGGAGATATCTTTGATTTGGATGTTTAAGCACTAAATTAGCGATAACAATGATTTACAATCAGTGGTATGTCATCCTCGACTCGAAGGAACTGAAAAAGAATAAACCGCTTAAGGTCAGGCGTTTTGGAAAGGAACTCTCCTTGTGGCGAAATCATGCAGATGAAGCCTGCTGTATCGACGACAAATGTTGTCATCGCGGGGTTTCGCTCTCGTGTGGCAGGGTGGTTGACGGAAATCTGGAGTGTCCCTTTCATGGATTTCAATACGACAAAACCGGGCGGGTGACCACCATTCCCGCCAACGGGAAAAATGCTCCCGTTCCGTCCAACATGAAGGTGCATTCCTATCCCATTTACGAAGCTTACGGACTCATCTGGGCATGGTATGGCGATGCGGAAAAGGTGGAAAAGGAGCCATTTTTCTTTGAAGAACTAAAGGACTTTTCCTACGCCACATTCGCTGACCACTGGCCTGTTCACTATTCCAGAGCTATTGAAAACCAGTTGGATGTGGTGCATTTGCCCTTCGTACACCGCACAACCATCGGGCGGGGAAACAAAACTTTGGTGAATGGTCCGGTGGTGATTCGCGAAAATGAACTCATCACCTTTTATGTGAACAATGTGGTGGACGATGGAAAAACCATTCCCAAAAAACCGGATGAAATTAAGGACTACAAAAATTTCTTCTACCTGAAATTTCATTACCCCAATATTTGGCAAAATTTCATTTCAGATAAAATACGTGCCTTTGCTGCTTTTGTTCCCGTTGACGAAGAAAACACCATCGTCTATATCCGGTATTATCAAAAAATGACCAAGATTCCCGGACTGAGCCACCTGATCAACTACATAGGTAAAGTGTTCAGCATCATCATCCTGCGGCAAGACAAACGGGTGGTGATTACCCAATTGCCCAAGAAAACCAGCCTGAAAATGGGTGAAAACCTGATTGTAGGCGATATGCCCATCGTGGAATACCGAAAACACCGCGAAGCCTTGCAAAACCGCGTTTAAACACGTCGTGTTTTTCCTTATCCCTACTATCCCTGCTTCAAGCATCCACGCTTGAAGCCAGAAATCCATACTCACAACCAACCTATTCCTTCACCTTCCCCAACTCCTCTTCTGCCAGGCGGATGTCTGTTTTATCCACGATAAAACCCTCAAAACCAACAATTAAATCACCTTCATAAACGGGAGTCATGGTAATGGAATGATAGCCCACGCTGCCATCGTGGCAATATCTTCGGGTCAGACCCAAAGGAATGGTTTCACCTGAAAGTACTTTATTTACCGAATTTTGCAGGGTGATAAAGTCTTCTTTGGTGCGACTCAGGGAGTAATGCTTGCCCAACACCTCTTGTCTGTCATTAAATTTGTACAGCTTCAGCCAGGTATCGTTGATGTCCTGATAAAAGCCATCCTTATCGATTCTGAAATATCCTACCCCTTTGGATGCATACATTTTGGCATAAAAATCGCTGCTCTTATCGCCTTTTTTCACTTTTTTCTCCAGCTCCTGCTCGGCTTCCACCTGGTGGGTGATGTCCATGATGAAGCCTTCAAGTCCGGCAATTTCTCCTGATTTGTTTTGGTAGGGTGTAGCCGAAACGGTGTGATATCCAATGCTTCCATCTTTGCATAGCCGTTGTACGCGTTCACCTGTAACGGTATCTCCCGACAACACCTTATTCACCAACTCCATGATTTTGTTCTTGCCTTCAGGTGTACGGTCGAGGGTTACATGTGAGCCAATCACATGTTGTTTGTCGGTGCATTTGTAAAGGTTCAGCCAAACTTCGTTCACTTCTTCGTAGCAACCATTTTTGTCGATTCGGAAATACCCCACATTGGAATGAATCAATTTTTCGCGTAAGCGCAAACTTCCTGTTTCGATACCCAGATTTTCTACCACGGATTCAAAAGCGGTTTCGAACATCCGTTCTTTCTCGATGGAACCCTTTCCTGATACGCTTTTTCGGCTTTCCACCAAAGCCACCTTCAGGTTTTCCCTGAGGGCAATTTCGGCATCCTCGTCCGACATTTCTTCCCAACCGATGAGCATGGCTTTGATGGCCGACAAGGGACGGTGACCTGTGGTGGTGAGGTAAACATGTGCAATAACGAAACCCAACAGCAAAAAAGCACCAATGGTATGAAAATAAGCTATGGGAGCCAAATCGTTCACCATTCCCTGATCCACAAAATAGATGTAGTACATGTACAACAACCCGCTGAACACCACCACCGGAATGATTAACAACCTTAATCCCAGATAGGTAAGTCGTTGTAAGGGATTGAATTTGTTGTAAACGGTTTTGCGCGTGGGATGGGGAGCATGCCTGAAGATACCCGTGATGTAGTAAGCCACCTGTGCTTTCAGAAAATCGGTGGTGGGGATGTATTGCCGCCATTCACCTGTGGTGAAATTCCAGAACAAGGTAAATACAATGAGGATGATAAAGGCCCAGGCCAGGTTGCGATGCAGCAAAACTGCTTCATCGTACCCAAAGAGGTGGTAGGTGCCGTGCACCTCAAAACCCGTAAGGGCCAACAGTAGAATCAATGCCGCCTGGGTCCAGTGCCAGAAGCGTTCGTATCTTTTATAAATGAGTACCAGTTTCATGGGAAGTTATTTTAATTTGATTTTTTATGACTAACCATGCGCAAACCACCGTGGATGATGACTCCCAGCATGATCAATACAATGAATAATACGCCGGGCATATCCACCCAGAAATTGTTGTCGCGTCCGGGCAAATAAAAACCCGAGAGATGCATAAGTCTGCTGTTATGACTGTTATGACAGTCGGCACATTGCAAGGCCTGTGCGGCTTTCGACACCTCATGATTCAAAGGCCAATAGGATTCGGTATTCACAAATGCGTACTGTCCGCTGTAAGGAAGTCCGGTGTATTCCATGCCTTCCCTGCACGCTGCGTCCCAATTATAATCAACCCACAGGGCGTTGCTTCCCTTGCTTTCGCCAAATAGTTTAGGTTGAATAAGTGTTAGATTTACAGGATCATATGGTTGTCGTCCACGCATAACTTTTACAGGCCATATTCGGGAAGGATGCGCTGCATCTTGGGGACTGACATTGTCTTGATAGGATCCAAAAAGAGGATTGAGCACCAACGGGACTGCCGTGTCCTGAATTTTATCGGTGAGCAAGTGGTGGTCGGCAGTACCATTAAACCAAACATATTCCGGTTGCAGGTTTTGCCCCAGCACGGCGGTTCCATGTTTGGAGTCGAATTGAACCATAACATTTTCGTACAGCACCCCGTCGTGCGTATATACACTATCCGCCAATCGGGTGACGCCCATGGGTTTTCCCTCTGCATCCATGGTAGTTGCCGTTGACCAATCCCAAATAATTTTGGTGGGCTGTACCTTGGCATATTCCACAATATGGCATGTTTGGCAGGCAATGGTACGGTAATGTTGATTGAGCAATTTGCTTTTGTGCGGGGCTTCGGTGTGGCATTGTACGCAGGTAACGTGATTGTTGTTGGAAGAAGCCACCGAGTATAATTGTCCGCTGATTTGGTGATGTTCGGTGGTATGGCAGTCGGTACATTGCATATTTTGTTCACCATGACCCCTACCCATGTGTACATCAATTTTTGCATTGAGGCCTGTGTGTTCTGATAGTAAGGCAATTTCCAAATCGCCGTGTTTCACGTTATTGCCCCCGCCACCGGTAAAATGGCAATGACCACAATTCTCGCGCTTGGCAAATCCCACATGCTGCGCCACATAGCGCAAATCCACTTTACTGTCGGGATACCCGGCTCCTGTGAAATTGTTGGCCTTGGAAGGAGCAGCCTTACTGTAGGTATTGGTGGCGTCGTGACACACCAGACAGTCGATGTTGTTTTGGTTGTTGAAATCAAATTCTTTGTTGGCGTAACCATACCCCGCATGGCATTTGGAACACAGGGGTTCGTTGGAATTGACGCCAATGCAAAAATTGTTCAACACGTTGGTTTTTCCCAAATCCATCACTCCACGGCCGGGAATGGAATCCTGTTTGTGCCACTTCCAGTGTTCGGTTTTCATCACCTCTTTTCCTGTGGCGTTGTGGCAGCTCAGGCACGCCTCCGTGACTTCGGGTCCCGATTTAAAATCCTTTTGTAGTGCGGCAAATTTTGAATGATCGGCAGCCGGAGCCGGATCGTGTTGGATGCTGATCTTGCTTTCAGGATAGAAATCACTGTCGGAATCACTGTTGTAATGAAACACCATCCAGAATATTACCGTCCACGGAACCAGCACGATGAGTACGAATTCAAGAAACTTTTTCATGGGCAATCGTTGCTTTTTATTTATGACAAAGGTACGGTTGAGAGGTTTAATATACCTGAATATCAGTTATTTATAAACATATCTAAATAAGCTGGATATTTTATTTTCAATGCACGCATAAAAAGTTGAACTACTGTTTTTTGTGACTTAACTTTTAAGTTGGTACATGAGGGATTTGGCGCAAGAATGGACTATTTGTTCAAAATCGCGGGTGTGACATTTGTTTTATTGATTTGTGGCATTCATGGAAAAGAGTCTTAAGTTGTGGGGTCATCGTCTTCTGAAATTTCAAGCCCCTGAACTTTTGAACCCTACATATGCACCTAAGTAGCGTAAAGGCAGATCCTGGTGAAAGGAATGGAAAGCAAAAAAACAACGCATCTCGTGCAAAAATTCATCCAACCCTGACGAATATTCAAAGCACTTGATTTTTCATCCATTTTGAATTATTTTTATGATTCGATGTCCAACCAACTAAAATCTAGTTCTATGAAAAGGATGATTAGCCTACTCGCATTGGTTTTGGGAATTGTTTCACTGACAATGGCCAAAGAAGTAGAGCCAGCCACAGCTCACATCGTGGCCAAAAACTTTTATCAATGGATTAATCCCGGAGTAACACAAGCAGAACCACAACTTATACTAACCTATACCACCAGCCGTTCTGATGATTTTTTGCCCGACCGGTTGGTTGAAACTCCCATGATATATGTATTTGCCATGGGCGAAAATCGTGGCTTTGTGTTAGTTTCGGGCGATGATGTGGCTTGGCCCGTGTTGGGTTATTCTCTTCAAGGTTCCTACCCTACTTCACAACTTCCCGATAATTTCCGTAAATGGATTCAGGGATACCAACAACAGATTATGCAAGCTGTGGAAAACCAGACCAATGCAAGTCAGCTCACCTCAGAACAATGGAAGAAGCTTATAAACAACCAGATGAGTCCTGACTCACCCGATGGCAAAGCCGTGAACCCACTACTCTCAACTACCTGGGATCAAAACCCTTACTACAACTCGTTGTGTCCGGGAGGCTCGGTTACAGGATGTGTGGCCACAGCCATGGCTCAGGTAATGAAATATTGGAATCATCCTGCTCAGGGAACAGGAATGCATTCGTACAATCATCCCACTTATGGAACCCTATCAGCAAATTTTGGCAGTACGGTTTACCAATGGTCGTCCATGCCCAACTCAGTGAACTCATCCAATAATGCTGTCGCCACGTTGATGTATCATTGTGGTGTGGCGGTTGATATGAACTACAGTCCTCAAAGCAGCGGAGCATGGGTAGTGGAAGACGACGACCCCATTTGTGCCGAAAGTGCCCTAAAAAACTATTTTGGATACAGCAGTTCGCTCCATGGCGAAAAACGCGACAATGGATATACCACCTCACAATGGATTAATCTGATCAAAGGCGAATTAAACGAAACACGCCCTGTGCTTTACGCGGGTTTTGGATCCGGGGGCGGACATGCCTTTGTGTGCGATGGTTATAATGCCTCCGATTATTTTCACTTCAACTGGGGATGGAGTGGATACTATGATGGCTATTTCAGCATCGACGCATTGGATCCGGGTGGCACAGGAACCGGTGGCGGGACAGGTGGTTACAACAGCGGACATCAAGCGCTCATAGGCGTCGTCCCATACACGGCTACCACCAGTTACGATCTGGCTTTGTACGACTGGGTAAGTATTTCTCCCAATCCCATTGCCTATGGAGAAGCATTCTCGGTACATACCGATATTGCCAATTTTGGAACCGGAGGCTTTAATGGCGATTTTTCGGCAGTGGTGTTCGATCAAAATCTGAATGCTGTGGAATGGGTGGAAACCCTGACCGGAGCTCAATTGGGAAGCAACCAACATTATACCAACGGACTCACTTTCTCAACATCGGGATTAACTACTGTATTGCCCGGAAGTTATTACATCGGTATTTTTTATCGACCTTCGGGTGGTGAATGGGTTCAGGTGGCTGATGGCGATTTTGATAATATGGTTCCGTTTAGTGTGGGCAATACCAGCAACATCGAAATGTATTCTAACTTTAATATAATTGGCGGAACAACCCTCACACAAGGTCAGTCGTGCAGCGTGTTTGTTGACATTTTGAACAACGGAAACTCCACGTATTATGGCATGTTCGATATCTCGTTGTACTACCTCGACGGGTCTTTTGCCTACACCATCGAAACCCTGAGCGGTGCCGATCTCGACCCGGGCTATTATTATGATGATGTGGAATTTACCAATTATTCCATAGATGTGGAGCCCGGAACCTATTTGCTGGCCTTACAACATAAACCTACCGGTGGAAGTTGGGAACTGGCCGGTTCTACCAACTACGCTAACCCTATTCAAGTGATCGTTAAAACACAAGGATACCAACCTGATGTATACGAAAGTAACGATATCCTGACCAATGCATCCACGTTGCCTGTTAATTTTTCGGGTAATACAGCTTCAGTTTACACAACAGGTTCCAATTCGCACGTTGGCAATGATTATGATTACTATCGTTTGTCACTTCCCACAGGGTACGACTACACCATTAATGCCCGGGCGCACGATTCGTACAATAGTGGCAATGGCCAGGTATATACCAATGATGTGTTGTGGTCGTACAAATCAAGTTCCTTTTGGTCTTCGGCCTTTGATGATATGATGTCGGGTTATATTTCTGTGCGAAACGGTGGAGATTTGTATTTTTTGGTGGCACCCTATTTTCTTGGAGAAACAGGAACTTATCTGATGGATATTCAGATTACCAGAACACCTACCGGACTTGACGAGATTGGTGCTGATGCCGGTATTCAGGTTTATCCAAATCCTGCCAACAAGCTACTAACCATTGAGATGATGAACAATACCGGATGCGACGAATACAAGCTGCTCGACCTACAGGGTAAAATACTCAGTCATCAGATTGTTTCAGACAATGGTTTGCATTCGTGGCACATTACAACGGCAGATTTTCCCAACGGAACCTATCTGTTACTCATAAAAAGTGACAATCGTTGGCTGCAAAAGAAAGTGGTGATAGTGCATTAGGAAGTCGGGAGTGGGGAGTCGGGAGACAGAAGTGGGGAGTCGAAAGACGGAAGTGGGAAGACGGAAGTGGGAAGACAGGAGTCGGGAGTGGGAGTGGGTGAAGGTTAAAATCTCCTGAACCCATGAGCCCGAAACCATCGTGCTACATCAAAAAAACAGTGGAATCATCAATTTAATTCCGGCCATAAATAAAACTACGGCCAGCACGTACCTCAAACCGGTAAAAGACAGTTTGGCGGCACCCAGATGTGCTCCCAAAAGCCCTCCTGCAAGTGCTGCTGCAACCCATATTATGATCTCAGAATTTATATGTATACCCGTGGAGTATAGGCCGGCCAAACCTGCTGTAGAATTCAGAAAGATAAATATGGCCGAGACAGCAGCCGTTTCTTTTACGTTGGCCCAGCCCAATAAAAGTAATACCGGACTGAGAATAATTCCTCCGCCTATGCCAATCATGCCGGAGAAAAAACCGAGCAAGGCGCCAATGACCAATGCAATCAAAAATCGAAATGGAATAACCTGTTCTGATTTGGCTTTGGGTTGAAACAACATTCTGGCCACAGCCAGCAACAAAAAGATCCCCAGAATTACCTTATAAACGGTGGGATCGATGGGTACGCGCGCACCAATAAAAGCCAAAGGTATTGACCCCAAAATAAAAGGCAATAATTTCCTGAACTTAAAATATCCCTGACGATAATAGGCATAAAACGAAATAGCCGAAACAAATAAATTAAGGGTGAGTGCCGAGGCTTTCATCATCAAGGCCGACATGCCAAAAAGCGCCATCAAAGCCAGATATCCGCTTGCACCGCCATGTCCCACCGAAGCATACAGTGCAGCCACAACAAAAAGAGCCAAAACAAAAATCAAAGGTGTTTCCATGCTTACCGTTATTAATATCTACTACTCCATATAGCAAAACGGCACCGCATAGCAAAGCTATGATGTAACCTCCTTTCCAAGTCATTCCGCGAGCGGAAATCGGGAGGCTGACCGGTTTCCCTGTCAACCCATTGGCAGAACTTTCATGAGCCGAAGCTTGTAGAAAGGCTACTCGGAGTTATTCAACCCACAGAAGTAAAAATTACCTCCATGCGATTGGTTGTGCGCAAAATTAGAGAAATTATCAAACCTTTAAGAAGCCGGGGCTACAAACTTCTTTTCTTCATTAAGCAACGCCAAATTTTGTGGGGTGCCTTTTCTTCATTTCCAAAAACACTCACTTCAAGCTTTTGGATTTCAAAGTATGGATCAACGGCCAAAACGATATCAGTGGCAGTTCTTAACGGCGGTCCGGTGCGTACCGGAACTCCATCGTGATTGCCCATCAACGTGAGCCAAAGTCCGTTTTCTGTGAGAGAGGATGCCAGTTTTCGGACTACCAGACTGCGTTCCTCGGCAGTGTCGAAGGTGTGAAAAAAACCACGGTCGAAAATGAAGTCAAATTGGTTCTCCGGAAGGTCATCTTTCATGATATCCAAATGCAGCCAATTGATTTTTGAAGATAAGTCTCCCGCTGCTGCCTTTGCTTTTTCCAAGGCCAATTCCGACACATCCATGGCCGTAACCTGAAAGCCCTGCTCAGCCAGCCAAATGGACTCTACGCCCAGACCGCAGCCCGGATCGAGCACCTTGCATGGTTTTATATTCCATTGGTCTACAGTTTCTATTAAATTGAAATCGGGATGTGGATGCACCCAAGGGGTGTGTCCTGTTTGGTATCTGTCGATGAAGCGATTTTCGGTAGCCATGTCTTTTTTTTACAAATGTAGTAAGGCTTGGTAATTATTTTAGGGTTTTTAAGACTTTTTTGGAATAAGAACTGCCTATAAGTTGTCAAAGTGGGCGATGACAATAATTGGTATCTACATAAATAAATATCTTTGCAACCTTTAAATTTTTTCTATGAAAATTAGTTCCATTAGTATATTACTTTTCCTTTTTATATCACAAATTACGTTGGCCGACAACACCGAAGACATGCGCGGTAAGGGCTCTATCACGGCAATGGTTGTCGATTCGCTTTCGCACGATCCGGTGGAGTATGCTACCGTAGCCTTATATCATCACGATTCGCACCAACTGATTACCGGCCTGATTACTGACCTTACCGGAAGTTTCAAATTTAAGGGACTCGATTGGGGCGACTACGATCTGGAGATTTCATTTATCGGATATAAGGACATGAATGTGAGCAAAGTGCAGATTTCACAAGCGCAACATGAGGTGGATTTAGGGAAGCTCAAACTACAACGTACTGCCCTCAACCTGAATGAAGTAGAGATTGTGGGAGGAACTCCGGCAGTGGAATACCAAATCGACCGCAAGGTGATTCATGTGGACAAACAGATCACGGCCATTTCGGGAACAGCCATCGATATTCTGGAATCGGTACCTTCTGTTAGTGTTGACCTGGAGGGAAACATAAGCCTTCGGGGCAGTACCGGGTTTACAGTGCTTATCGATGGCAAACCTTCGGTGATGGATCCCACAGACATCCTCAACCAAATTCCGGCCTCCTCCATTGCCGACATCGAGATTATTACCAACCCCTCCGCCAAATACGATCCGGATGGAACCGCAGGCATCATCAATATCAAGATGAAAAAGATTAAACTTCAGGGTTTTAATGGAATTTTTAATGCCAACGTTGGCCAATATGATACCTACGGAGGAGATTTTTTGCTGAACTATAAACAAGAAAAATACAATATCTATTTTGGTGCCGACTACAACCAACGCCAGTCGCCCGGAACCTTGACCAACAACCGCACTACTTTTACTGATGACACCCTTTTTCACTCCAACTCAGTGGGCGATCGAAACCGTCAACGAACCAACTGGAATTTCCGGACCGGTGTTGAACTAAACCTGACCGAGCTGGATTATGCCAACATTGGGTTTAGCTATGGAAACAGAAATCATGTGGGCAAGTCAACATCCGAATACGACAAGTGGCTGGAGCCCGGAAATGAACATAGTAGATATACGAGTCTGGAAGATCGATTTCGTGGCGGTGATAATTATAGTCTCAACTTCGACTTTCGACATCAATTCGGCATACCAGAGCATGAGCTGGCCTTTCAGGTAATTTATGATGGGAGACAAGGTGATGAATCCTCCGTAAATGAACTGATCGATTCAACTGACACCAAGGTAAGCGGGCAAAAATCCACCGAAGTGGGTCCCATGAAACGCGCACGTATAAAATTAGACTATACACGTCCAATTCTGGAAAACAACAAGTTGGAGTTGGGATACCAATCGCTTATCGCCAGATCGAAAGATGAAAATACGGTGAGTGAATATAATTTACAAACCGGCGACTACGACCTAATTCCGGAATATGGTCATACTACACTCTATTGGGATGATGTACATGCCGTGTATGCTACTTTTTCGGGTGAGGCCAAAAAGTTTGGTTATATGTTGGGGCTGCGGGGCGAATACACCAACCGTAAAATGGAATTGGAAAACGAGAATACCGATTTTACCCTCAATCGTTTTGATTATTTTCCTTCGATACACTTTTCATACCAATTACCTAACGATCATCAGGTTATGGCCAGTTATTCCAGAAGAATTGAAAGGCCACGCAGCTATTTTCTGGAACCATTTATTACCATTGTGGATGCATACAATGTAAGACAAGGTAATCCGGAACTACTTCCCGAATACATCGACAGCTACGATTTAAGTTATCAGAAAAAAATTAATAATAGCTTTGTTTCGCTTGATGGATATT
Source organism: Bacteroidales bacterium (assembly GCA_963676875.1). Classification (GTDB taxonomy): domain Bacteria; phylum Bacteroidota; class Bacteroidia; order Bacteroidales; family F082; genus UBA6244. The sequence continues at coordinate 2,423,081 of OY781436.1, read as the reverse complement.
ACCGTATGACCCACAATAAAATTGAACGTGTACGAAGTGTATATGTGGATAGCATCATGATGAGCACTTTTGAAAACGTGGGTAAGGACTACAGTTTGGGTGTGGAAGGCATGCTCAGTCTGGATATGGTAAAATGGTGGAAGATAGAGCTAATGGGTAATTTATTCAACTACAAGGTGGAAGGAACTTTATATGATGAGCCCTTTAGCCGAACGAGTCTTAATTGGGGATCGCGCGTCAACAATACATTTTTTTTAGGGGAGTTTACCAAGCTTCAGTTCAATGGAAACTACAACAGTCCTTCGGTTTCGGCACAAGGAACACGAGAAGGATATTACACGTTGAATGTGGCCGTCAGCCGCGACTTTATCAAGAGAAAATTATCTGTTGTTGCCCAGGTTCGCGATGTGCTTTCCACTGCCCGACATGAATTTACTTCAGAAGGTCCTGATTTTTACAATTACATACTCTACAAACGTAAATCACCATATTTCTCTGTCACACTTACCTATAAACTAAATAATTACAAGATGAAACGGAGTAAGGGTTCAGGAGGTGATGGTATGGATTCGGAAGGAGAAATGTAACGAAGAAAAAGGAATATCGGGTTGTTTCGGGATAATGGCCTATTTTTGCCCCACAAGGCCTCGGCCAACTCAATAATTACTAATCAACAACACAATTTACCTATGACAGATATTCCCTCTCCATGCATGAAAATTTGTTTTAAGGACAGCAACGATGTTTGTTTTGGCTGTCGCCGAACCGGAGAAGAAATTGGCAACTGGTCCAAATACACCAACGACGAAAAAAAAGAAGTACTTGAAAAAATTCGTCATCGTACCAATGTAAAGGGCGAATCGCCACCACACAGCTTTTTGCGATAGAATTTTGATTGTTCACATTTTGATTCAAACCAATAAAAACATTAATTTTGCCGCTTGTCGGCGGGATGTAGCGCAGTCCGGTAGCGTACTTCGTTCGGGACGAAGGGGTCGCAGGTTCAAATCCTGTCATCCCGACACTTAAAAGGGTTATCTTGGTGAATATCAGGGTAATCCTTTTTTTGTGTCCTGACCTCGTACCATCCTGCTTTTTCCATTATTGACTTTCTTTCCATTCTTTCTCAAAACAAACCTCCGGCAAAATAATTTTCACTTCCCGGTCGGTGCCTTCTTTCTGCCAGTAAACGATGAAGTTGACCTGAGCACTTTTTGGTGAATAATTGAGTTGCTTCATCGATTCAATTTGAGCCACAAACTGTCTGGAGAATTTCAAAACCGATTGTCCTTTTTGGTTCAGACATTCATCGCCGTTCAAAATTAAGGCATCACCCCCCGACAATTGTGCCACCAAATGCTGTTTGTGGTTGAAATAGTCGAGCCACACGTCTTTGTGTGTTAAATGCATCACCAACTGGTTTGGCGGTGGATAAATTGCCTCATCCACCTCACGTTCCATACCTGCTGTCGAGAGGTTGTCGAGGAAATTTGAATTGAGGTGAATGGTTAAATTCCGCTTGGCTCGGGTCATGGCAACATACAACAGGCGTTTGGATTCGTCGGTGGTGGGGGTGAAGTTTTCGAGCAGTAGAAAAACATGATCAAACTCCTTTCCTTTTGCTTTATGAATGGTTGAAACAAAAATAGTTTCTCCATTGTTGCCACAAAAATCCTCCAATCGGGACTCACGAATAAACACTTCCAAATCCGACTTGTATTTCTTCATGGGATTGGTGGCTTCAAAATCCTTGATCATCTGGTGGCAAACTTCCAGCTTATTGCTGTTGCCATACTTGTTTGCCAACGCACTTTTGGCAGCTGCCCAAACCTCATCGCTCAGGATAAAAACATCGTCGGCCAGATGCAATTGACTTAAAAAGAATCTGACTTCCAACAAATTATATAAGCTGAAACCTTCGTTGGTTTGAATAAGTCTGGCAGGCAATCCATTTTTTAAAAGCAGTCCGGTAATTTGCAACGCTTCCTCATTTGTTTTTGTAAGCACGCAGGTGGTACCCCAAAGACCGGTATTCAGCAAGTCGTTTACCAGAGGCGTTAGGATATGGTTGCTCCGGTGACGAACCAATTTGATGGTTCCGTTATCGGTTTGTTTTGGAATGATGGGCGATTTTTTCAACCGATGGTTTATCCTTTGCACAAATTGATTGGTAAATTGAACAAGGTTGCTTTTACTACGGTAATTCTCCACCAATTCATATTTCACGGCTTGATTTATCCGGATAAACTGCTCGAGATATTTTGAACTTGCTCCCCGAAACTCATAAATGTTCTGGTCGTCGTCACCCACGGCAATCACCCGCATTTCTTCATTTAGGGTCATCAATGCCTTGATCAGGTTAAACTCGTCCTCGTCCATGTCCTGAGCTTCGTCAATCACCAGAACGGTTTTCGTAATTCGACTTACCTCCACTTCTTTGTTATTGATTTTCTCCACTGTCTTTTTCAAAATCGCATCTGATTTTTCAAGACTTCCTACCTTTCCCAACAGGTCGAAACAATATGAGTGAAAGGTGCTAATTTCAATATAGTTGGCTGCATTACCAATGAGTTGAAGCAAACGTTTTTTAAATTCGGTGGCGGCGGCTCTCGAAAAAGTAACCATGAGCAATTGTTCATGTTTTACATCTTCCATCAACAGCAACGAAGCCAGTTTATGCACCAGCACCCTTGTTTTTCCACTTCCCGGGCCGGCTGCCACCACCATATATTTTGTTTGGTTGTCGGTAATTATTTTCAATTGTGTTGGCGACAATTCGCCGAATAATTGTCTGAATTTGGCGGGGGTAATGTTGCGTTTGATTTCGTTTTGGCGGCTACCCTTGAAGTATTTATTAAGAAAAGAGCTGTAGTTCAGATGGAAATAATCCTCAACAAATTGCAGGGCATCCTGGTAGTCGCCTATCATTTTTTTGGCGTACTCACCAACAATATGAATTTGTTGCACCTTGTTTTCATAAAACTGATTCAACTTTTGATAATCTTCTACCTTGTAGCGCTTTTTGTTGTCGTGCTCAAGGCGTTCGATGGTCAATCGGTTGTAAACCACCAAAAACCCTCCTTCAATTTTGATGGCATCTATCCTCGACAGGTAAAACAAGGCATCTTCCAACTCATCCAGAGTCACTTTTTTTCCGAAGCTGGCTATTGAATTTTCAAATGCCTCTTTTAATTCATGCACTGAAAACTCAACCAGCACTTCAGTTTTATGTGGGTCGGTTTCGGATACGTTCAGGTTGCTTTTCTCAAAAAGAAACTCCACCAGAAATCGAGCCAATTCATGTCGTTTTTCCAGTTTTTCGCGCAGAATTTTTTGGGGATGAAGGGCAACGGCCACCACATGATTTTTCGATTGTGGAAGGTTTCTGCGTTTGATCCAATTTTTAATGGCCCAAAAGTTCAGGATGGTTTTAATCTTGTTGACCCCCATGTCCTCACAACCTTTTTGCTCTGCCTCCTCGTTCAGTTGTTTGAGGTGAAAAGTTTTTTCCTGTTCTTCAAATTGGGGCAGTAAATAATTTTCAATCTTGATGTACGATTCCACCAAGTTGAGCGACCGGTTTATATTTTCACCCTTTTTGATGAATGCTGTCAGGTCTTTGGCATCGGCCAATATTTTTTCTTCGCGGAGGAGGTTCACAATGTTGATAACTTCCTCTTTTACAATTCCCAGATGGTCGCTTATGTAATCAATTCTCGATTCTCCGGGATCATCGGACGACTGTTTCCTGCTTTTACTCGAAAAAAGTTTTTTAATGATACGGATACCTTTTTCCTTTTGTTTCTCCTCAAATTTTTCAGAACCATTGATTTTATCGATGGCTTCCTGTGCATTTTTTGATAGAATACTGTTGGCAAAAACCCGTGGCATGTTTTGACCTCGCCTTAAATATCCCGCATCTTCCAGGGCGGCTATGGCTGAGGTTACTCTTGTTTCAATTTCCACAACATGGTCGTCCCATCCGGCTTTACGGGCAATTTCCAAGGCAGAATTGGATACTGTTGAACGAAACCGGGTAATTTCTTTAATTGCTTTCCACACCTGCTGTATCTCTTTGATAGAAAGTTTGGTTTGATTTAACAAGATGAAATGCTTGCCCAGGTCTTCTTCGTTGAACAACACAAAACAATCAGCTTCAATATTTTCATCACGACCTGCTCTTCCTGCTTCCTGGATATAGTTTTCGAGCGAATCGGAAATTTCGTAATGAATGACCATGCCCACGTCTTTTTTGTCAACACCCATCCCAAAGGCAGAAGTGGCCACCATGATGGGGATTTCACCCGACACAAAAGCATTTTGATTGGCCGTTTTTTCCTTCACTTCCATTTTGCCGTGATAGGGTTTTGCCTGAAAACCATCATGGGTCAAACGCTCTGCAAGCAAATATGCTTTGCGTGTTCTCGACACATAAATGATGGTTGGGCAATTTTTCTTTTCAATCAAATCCCTCACGGCCTGATACTTTTCTTCTTCATTGTGTTTTTCAAACACCCTGTATTGCAAATTAGTTCTTGATGTTTTTGAAGTAAACAGCCGGAGGTCGATCGAAAGCTTTTCTTTGAAGTAGTTTCGGATATCTTCTATTACCTTCTGCTTTGCGGTGGCCGTAAAACACGACACCGGGATTCCTTCCCCAATATTTTTTTTGTCCTGAATCGACTTGATAAAATAGCCAATGTACAGATAATCAACCCTAAAATCTTGTCCCCACGACGAAAAACAGTGTGCCTCATCGATAACAAAGCGTACAATTTTTCTTCCTAAAATCAGCCGTTCGATGGACCGCGAGCGCAACGACTCAGGCGAAATATACAACAAGGATGCCGATCCATCTTCTACCCTTTCGAACGATTTGGCTCGTTCGATGGGGTCGAGCAACCCATTGATGGTAACGGCCTGGGTGATGCCCATTTTTTCGAGGTTGTCCACCTGGTCTTTCATCAGCGATTGAAGGGGAGAAATAACAACCGTTAGTCCATTGGCACTTTCACCACTCATCAAAGCCGGAACCTGAAAAGTAATCGACTTTCCGCCACCGGTGGGAAAAATAGCAAGAATTGATTTGTTATCGACGGCCGCTTTCACCGCTTTCTCCTGAAGTGGCTCACCTCCAAAGGTTCGAAACGCATCGAAACCGAACAACCGCTTCAACCCTTGATGTACGTCCAATGCCCGATTGCAATAAGCACAGCCACTTACACATGGTTTGTTACGCAATTGGAACATGATTCGCTCAACTTCCGGATAATTTTTCAACACCCATGGGGGTGTGATGGAATGTATTTTTTTATGATGTATAAACGAGTGGATGAGCGAAAGGTAGTAAGCAAGTTCGATGGGATGGGCTGAGATTATTTTGGTCAGGTCAACATGTTCGCAAATCTCATTTTTAAACTTGCCAAATATAAGATATTCAAGGCGTTGACTTTTGCTTTGGTAGGAAATAAAACGAAAAAAGGACCGAAACTCCTTTTTATCGTGGAGCAATAAATAAAAAATTTGTTTTAGTGTTTCGTCAGTTTGTTTGAAGGCGGCCACCTCATCGTAGAACAAATCCCTCGCTTTGAATGCGTCGTTCAAAGGGTTGTTGGCGTCTTCCGATTGCAGCTTGTCGTCTTTTACCAAAGCATGGTATGGTTTGGTAGGGAAAAGCAAGGGCGACAGAAAAAGGGTATCCACAACATTTACCGGGTTTATTCCGGAGTCAAAAAGAGCTTTGCCCACATACATCATGTCGTGAGCCAAAATATTATGTCCGCAAATAAACTCTGTTCCTGCCAGAAACCTGACGAACTCAGTAACCGAAGTGTGATGAAAAGTGGCCCCATCACCCCTGACACTGCCAATGTCAAGGATTTTTTTGCTTTTAGGTTCAATTTCGGTATCAATAAAAGCGATTGAGTTCATGTTCAGTTGAGCAAGTTTTTAAGGCTACTTTTCATTGGCATATTTGTATGTGTCTCCACCGTTTGTAATCCATCAAAATGGGTTAGGTTTGGTTTTGACTTGTCAAAGATAAGCAGAAGTATTATTTTTACAAAAGTGCTTCCTGCCTTGTATGGTATGGGCATTTACCTAATTTTGAGCTTTCAAATGTATTGTTATGAAATATCCTTTCACTATTGTCGTGTCGATTTTGTTTGGTTGGCTGATTGTAGCTTGTAATCCTGCTTCCATCCATTCTCAATCGAATATAGAAAAACAAATCAACACCCTACTGGATAGTCTTAACCTGGCTGCTGCCAACGCGGATTACAACACCTACTTTGGCTACTTTGCCGACCATGCCGTATTCATGGGTACCGATGCCACCGAGCGATGGACCAAACAAGAGTTCATGCAGTGGGCGCTTCCCTTTTTTGAACGAGGAAAAGCGTGGCGTTTCAAATCAATCGACCGCCATGTTTATATCAATAACGAGGGTAAGGTGGCCTGGTTCGACGAGCTGCTGGATACCCAAATGAAAATCTGCCGCGGATCGGGGGTGCTGACCAACGAACATGGTCGATGGAAGTTACAGCAATACGTGCTTTCGATAACGGTTCCCAACCAAATTACCGATACGGTGGTGCGCATGAAACAATCCATCGAGGAGGTGCTGATTCAACAATTGGATACTACAAAATAACTCTTGCACACTTCCGTCATCCTTGATATTTTATTCATAATGAAGCACATCCACAGGGTTGGAGGTGGCAGCTTTTAAGGCGTGGTAAATGATGGTAACGATGGCCACCAACAGGGCTCCCAATATGGAAATGGCAAAATATTTCCAGGTGATGCTGATGTGGTAGGCAAAGCTTTCGAGGGCCCGGCTCATCAGGTAGTATGCCACGGGAGTAGCCACAAGTCCGGCAATCAGGATGAGTCGTACGAAGTTGATCGTCACCAACTTAAGTATCTGCGAAATGGAACCTCCAAATACCTTTCGGATGCCGATTTCACGATTTCGGCGCTCAACCGTGAGGGCGGTAAGTCCGTACAACCCCAAACAAGATATTACCAGCGACAATAGGGTAAACATGGAAAAGATTTTGAAAGTGCTTTCTTCGCTTTTGTATTCATCACGCAGTCGGTCGGCGGCCATGTGGTAGTTGAAGGGTATGCCCGGAAAGTGGTCGTCCCACACCTGCTCCATATAGGCCAGGGTTTCCTCCTTGTTGGTTCCGTTAATTTTTACGGCCAGGTTAAAAGATTGGTCCGGCGCAATCATGTAGATGGCGGGTTCAATTTTGGAATGAATCGAATAGTAGTGATAATCTTCGATTACGCCAATTACTTTCATCTTCGTCACCGTATCCAAAATTGGCCTGAATTGTTTTCCGATGGGTTGATCCCACCCCAGAAATTCCACTGCTGCACGGTTGATGATCACGGCTGCACTATCGTCGAAGGCATATGCTTTACTGAAATTCCTTCCTGCAATGATCGGGATATCCATCATGTCGAAAAAGTTGTAGTCCACAAATCCAAACCGCATGGTGATGGTGGTTTCGGTGCTGTCGTCCACATGAACTGATGATTGATTTCCGGCAACACCATTTACATCGCTAACAAAAGCCACATCCAGCACGTTGGGATTGCGACGAAATTCGTTTTTTAAAAATTCCACATTGGTTAAATCATTTTTGTTGTATAGCTTCACCGAAACCACATTGGTGTAATTAATGCCTTTGTCTTTATTCATGGCATATTCAAACTGATCGTACACCACGCCGATGCTAAAAATCATGGCAATGGAAATGACGAATTGAAAAACCACCAGACCTTTGGTAAGCATAGCCGAAGAGCTGCCTTTGATGGCAGAACCACTTCGCAAAACAGCAATCGGATTGAGTTTACTCAGATAAAAAGCCGGATAAAAGCCTGCTACCGCACTCACCAGAAAGAGCATGATTAACAATCCGACATTAAGGAGCGGGTTACCCAAAAAATCCAAATAAAAGTTGGTACCCAATACCTCATTAAAATAGGGTAGCATGAGTTCGGCCATAACAAGCGCAAACAATATGGAGATAAAGGTAAGAATAGTGGATTCGCCTAAAAACTGGCCAATGAGGTTTTCTCTTTCGGCTCCCATCACCTTGCGTAACCCCACTTCTTTCGACCGTTTTACGGTTTGGGCAATGGCCAGGTTGATGAAATTGACACAAGCCAGCAATATAATGAGCAAAGCCACAATGGAAAACACATACACCATATTCACGTTTCCCTGATTGTTATTCATCACCTGAAATTTTATATGCCCCGACCTCAGGTGAATGTCCCGAACCGGTTGCAGGTAAAGTTTCCACTGATTTTCGATATCATCGGTGCCATTGTATTGGGTGATAAACGCCGGAAATTTTTGCTCCAACTCTTCTACATTGGTTCCTTCCTTTAGCCGCACGTAGGTGTCGAGGGAGTTGTTGTTCCAGCCCCTGAGCCATGAATATTTCGACTCCATGTGTTCAAATGAAATCAATGCTTCCATCCTAAAACTTGACTGTTCAGGTTGATTCTCCATTACCCCAGTGATAATAAACGATTTGCTGTTGATTTGTACAACTTTTCCCATGGCATCTTCCACGCTTCCAAACATTTTAACGGCCACTTTTTCGGAGGCCACAAACGAGTCAGGTTCTTTCAAGGCGGTGGCTGTATCGCCCGCAATCAGTCGTATGCCAAAAAGGTCGAATACTGTTGGGTCGGCAAATACAACGTAGTTCTGATCGAAGAACTGTTCGCCATACTGCAAAGGTTGTGCTCCCCAATACAATATTCTCACAGCCCTTTCCACTTCCGGAAAATCGCTGACCAACGCCTTTGCTAGGGGTCCCATGGTCACGGCCACATGTTGTTCGCCCACACCGGGAGCCTGTTGAATTTCAATGCATCTATACATTTGATCTGACTTGGGAATAAATTGGTTGTAACCCAATTCGTATTGAATGTGCAAGGCAATGAGCAGAAATGCCGCCAGCCCCACCGACAGTCCGATGATATTAATAATAGAATAAGATTTTTGTTTGATCAGGTTGCGAATGCCCAGCTTAAAATAATTGCGTATCATGGGAATATTGTTTATCAAATAAATAGAGTTCTTGCTTCGATTAATCAACAAGTGTGCAAGTTTTTATAAAAAACTCAATACGTGGTTATTATGTTGGAAAATTTAAAAATACCCCAACAGACTAACGGCCAAAATAGGTCAGCAAGTGTTCGGAATAGGACAGTTTGCTAAAGGTCTGTGTGTTTCATGCATAGATTATGTTAACTTTGAATGATATCAAGTTCATTAAAACTAAAAAGTAATGAAATTACTTAAAGCGCTGTCGTTGTCTGCTACTTTTGCTCTATTTATCATCTCCTGTGGCCAGCCCAAATCCCATGCAGAAAAGGCAAAAGAAAGTATTGAGAACATGAAGGACGACGCCAGAAAAGCCCTAAAGGAAGCCAAAGAAGAAACCAAAAAAACCATTAACGACGTAACAGAAGAAGCCAAAAAGGTGATGGATGAAACAAAAGAAAGAGCCACGGAGGCAGCAAAAGAAATCAAAGAGGATGTCGACGAAACTGTTGATCGAGTTAAGAAAGAATTGAAATAATACCGATTATGAATTGAAATGAGCTTTAAGTTCGCTTCGCTCCTGAAACCTCTTCAATTCTATATCGGCACTATACATAAACAGCGTAGTGCTAACTTCAATTTATAGTTGGTATAAGCTTCTTTTCAACACGCTTGGAGTGGGGTTTTTGGTCGTAACCACGAAATCAGTATGGCGAAATCAGATAAATAGTTCCACCCTGGTGCCAGCAGGTTTTCCTTGCTCATCTTGCAAGTCGGTAAACTGCACTTGAATTTTCTTACCTCCAAGCTTGTGGTGCAAAGCAATCAGATCATCCATTATTTTCATTCCTTTGGCCTCATCGGATGTGTATTTTTGGGCTTCTTTTCTTCCGATTCCGTTGTCTTCTACCGCAATACGAATGCCGGTCATCCGTTTTTCTACTGTTACTGATATCCGTTTTACTCCCTTTTTGTTTCGCAACCCATGCTTAATGCTGTTTTCCACCTGTATTTGTATCAACATTTTTGGGAGACGTGTGTGCAGATTAACGTCTTCGTTTATCCGGATTTCAAATTCAAAATCCTCCTTGAACCTGAATTTTTCCAATTCCAGATAGCTCTGAACAAATTCAATTTCCTCCTGCAACGGTGTATCAATTCGTTCGCTTTTCTTTATCATGGATCGCAACAAAGTGCTAAACCTAATGATCTGGTCGTGGGCTATGGTTGTATTTCCCATGGACACATTGTGGGCCAATCCGTTCAATACATTGAACATAAAATGAGGATCCATCTGACTTTTTATGGTTCTCATTTGCAGACTGTTGATGGTTTCTTCTATACGGATTCTCCTCTGTGCCTGATAGGATTGCAAGCGTTGGGTGAGCCAAAAGGTGAGGGCGATAAATGCGTAAATACCGAGCCAAAGCAGGTATTTGAAATAGTACATGCGATCGGCCTGATACCGATAATAACTGATTTCATCATTTATCTTAAAACACAATTCGGGCGGTTGTGTGCCATTGCGTTTAAGCATAACATCAAAAATAGTTAAATTGAATGCGGACATCCCCGTTTCGAGGAAAACTGGATTTTTCAATTCATGATCCAAAACCGCCATCCTGCTCCCCGTTCTGTTTTGCAAGATGTATTCAGATCGTCCATCATCATCCAAATCCATCATGCGATAAACGGTTGCAAACCCCTCCGGTATATCGGCTGTGAAAAGTTCCATTTTCTCATTAAAAAACTGTAGCTTTCCATTATTTAGATTCACCAAAATCATGGGTTTACCTTTCCATTGACAGGGAAACATATAAGAGTTCATTTTAAGATCTGGAAAGTAAAACGTTTTTTCGGATGCCACAGTTCCGTCAGGATGGTAAAAAACCAGTTTTTGGCTTCCTGCCGGGAAATCGGAATAAAGTACCGCCATAAACTTTTGACCTTCCTCACTGGTAAAGAACCGACTGGCAACACTGGATGGAAAGGCCGGATTTTTGATGGGAGGGAATTTTGGCTGAAGCCGATGATCGAAACAAAAAAACCACGATCTGTAATCGGAATAGGGAATGGAAAGGCTATCGTGGATATTGCCGGGAGTCGACGACCCGCATAGTATTTCCATGCGGTTGTCATGGTCTAAATCTGCCATGTCATTAAACGAAATATAAGCACCCATGGGTGGTGTACGCAGGATGGTATCACGATACAGGTCGTAGGCAAAAATGCCACGGGGTTGTTTGGAATAACCGGCTAAAATTAAAAATATCAACTCATTATGTCCGTCGCCATCCAAATCACCCACTCTGGTTGCATTGATTAGGTAATCAATTTCACCATGATGCTTTTCTATTGCTGCAATGGCTCTGGGGGGAAGGGTAATTTTTTTGTCGGGATAGGGTTGGAATGCCAATAGCATCAAGGTGTCGTGGTGCGAAAAAAAGGTGTAAATCTCGGGAAATCCATCCTGGTTAGCATCAGTACAACATATGTATCCGTTTTGGTTTTGATAGTGGCCCTGAAAATTCCATTGATCATAGGTAACTCCATGACTATCCATTATTTTGATGGCAGCATCACCTTTCACCATATTATGAAATATCACAATACGTTCATCGATTCCATCATTGTTCAGGTCATGATATTCTTCGTGAGAGTTGGGTTTGTCAGCCATCTCCTTGTGCAACAGCTCTAATTTGTATTTTGAGGTGGGGTTGGGCAAAAACAAAATAATGGCCAAAGCAAACGGAATAGCCAAAAATAGCGGGTGGGCGACTAAGCTGAGTAATTGGGTTTTTTTATGACTAAGCGACATGTATTAGAGGCTGTTGGGAGGCATAAAGGTAAGTAAAAAATTACATCTGCCATCCTTCTTAACGACTACCGAGTAAAAAAACCAATGGAATGTCGAGTCGGGCTTTCCAAGATGCTTCGCTGTGTGATGCACCGGGAAATTTTCGGGTAACCCAATTTTTTGAATCGTAACCCTTTCTTTGCATTACTTCATCAACCTGCAATTGAAAGGGCTCGTACATGGCATCAAGGGTTTGAGTCCCATAATCAAAGTAAATTTTGTGGGTTTTCGGGTCGGGCAGGTGATTGGCGAGATAGGCGACAAATGCCTCAGGTATGGGGTTATTTACGGTATCGAAGGTGCCCGGCCAATGGGTTGACAGGCAGGCTGCACCGCCAAAAATTTCGGGATATTCGCACAAAGCATACCACGAAATCAGCCCTCCCATGCTCGATCCGGCTACAAAGGTGTGGTCGCGATCAGGAAGGGTGGCAAAATGCGCATCGATGTAGGGTTTTAATTCTAAAGTCAGAAATTTGAGATAGTTGTCCGAAACTATCCGGCCATTAAATATCGGCACCTCGGCACCACGTCGGGCGTTTTGTACTATGGAGTCCTGAACGGATTTGGGTAAACTCTCAAATGGTTTTTGTGGAAAATAGTCGGTATGTCGTCCGCCGTCTGAATTCCATACACCCACCACAATACAAGGTTCTATTTTACCATCGGATATCAATTGGCCTGCTACCTCATCCACGCCCCACTCCTGTCTATTCCAGGTAGTGCCGGCATCATATAGCATTTGACCATCGTGCATGTACAATACTGCATTCCGGCTGTCGGGATTGTAATCATCAGGCAACCAGATGTCTACATTTCTGGCGCTCACGTATTGAGATGGGAAATCAGTCAACCGCTCTATGGTACCGCTAACCACTTGTGGTAAAGTAGATTCGTTTTGCGCCATTGAAATGGTCATTGAAAAGAAACTCAGGATAAGTAATAAGCTATTTTTCATGAGGTGGTGCTACTTAGGTTCAAATACTGTGTGCAAACTTTTTCAAAGATAAAAAAACTGATCCTTTGATTCAATGTAATGGTTCACTATATTTGTATCGGTCTATCAAGAAGTATTATTCACTTTATACCAATCGCTATGTTAAAAATTATTGAAGGAGCCGCTGACAACACCATCGCAGTAGAAATTGTAGGTGGTTACGAAACCAAAGATGAAAAATCACTCGAAGCTATGTTTGAAGAAAAGTTGGCCGCAGGATATAAACAACTGAATATGTTAGTTAAAATCGAAGGCCTGAGCTTGTCGAAAAGCAATTGGAAGGCCATGTGGGATGACAGCATATATGCCATGAAACATATCAGAAACTGTGGGCGTGTAGCCATTGTAGGCAACAGCAAGATTGATGAATTTATGGTCAATTTGGACAATGTTTTTTTCGCCAACGAAAAGGCCGGAAGGATTGAAAAATATTTCCATACCCTGGAATTGCCCCAAGCCATGGAATGGGTGAATGGTAAGTAAAGATCCACCCATATTCAGACCTTAATTGCATCTGAAACTGAACGCTGAACATTGATTAACGAATTAATGTCAATCCCAAATATGGTTGACCGGTTTTATCTATTACCCCCTCATAATCTTCTTGTCTCAACCATTCCGACCCTACTTATCTTATTGATCCTCTGATCTTTTAAACCTCTGAACTTAAAAAGTTCCCTAATCCGGCAAAGGAATGAAATGAACAATGAATGCCAAGCTATGTGGAATAGTTATTTGAACACAATGGGTTCCATATCATAGAAATTCAAAATAGATATCCATGATGTCTCATTCTAACACTTACCTTTGCCGCCCATGAACACATATGATGTAATAGTGGTGGGTGCCGGTCCGGCCGGATTGCTGGCTGCCGGGCGCGCTGCAGAACAAGGCTGCCGGGTGTTGGTGTTGGAGAAAATGAGGCAGGCAGGTCGCAAATTACTCATCACCGGCAAGGGTCGTTGCAATATCACCAACGATGCCGCCATTGGAGAGTTTATCACCCATGTGTACCCAAACGGACGATTTCTTCGCAATGCTTTCTCAAAATATTTTTCCAATGATATTATTCAATTGTTGGCACGTTATGGAGTTGAATCGACACTTGAGCGCGGTGGGCGCTATTTTCCGGCAAGTAATAGTTCGGCAGATGTGTTGAATGCCTTGCTAAAATGGGTTAAGGAGTTGAAAGTGGAGATTCGATGCGGTATGCGTGTGGAAAAATTATTGCACGAAAACAAAGCTATAACCGGACTTCGGGCCAACGGTGAGGTGTTCGAGGCTTCTCAGATTATTTTGGCTACAGGTGGAAAATCTTATCCGGCTACCGGTTCCAATGGCGAAGGCTATGAGTTAGCACGTGGGGCAGGGCATACCATTCAACATGTGCTTCCGGCTCTGGTTCCGCTGGAAACCTACGGAAGTGTTGCACGCAAATTACAGGGTTTAAACCTGCGAAATGTTCAGGCCACGGTGTTGGTAGATGGGAAAAAAGCAGGCGAAGATTTCGGTGAGATGATTTTCACCCATTTTGGCTTGTCCGGCCCTATCATTCTAACTCTCAGCCGGATAGTGGTTCAGGCACTGCAAAACAACCAACAGGTGGATATCACCATCGACCTCAAGCCTGCCCTCGATGAGCAAAAACTCGACAACCGCCTCATCCGCGATCTCAACGAACATGGTAAAAAAAAACTGGGTAATATTTTTCAGTTTTGGTTGCCTGCATCCATGATCCCTGTTTTTATTGAGCTATTAAAAATAGACCCCGAAAAAGAATGTCATCAGGTTTCGGCAAAAGAACGTAAACAAATACGCAATTTGTTAAAAAATCTGCCCTTTAAAATATCTCACCATCGTTCGTTTAAGGAGGCGATTATCACCTCAGGAGGGGTGTCCACCAATGAAATTTCGCCTAAAACCATGGAATCAAAACTCGTGAAAGGATTGTTTTTTGCCGGCGAAATGATCGATTTGGATGCTGAAACAGGTGGGTACAACCTTCAAATTGCTTATTCCACGGGTTGGTTGGCCGGAAATTCTTGTGTAAAAAACAACAGTTAAATGGTATAGAGTTATTTTTGCCGCCGAAAATATTTAATACCATATCACATGTTTAAAATTTTCAGAAATATTGACCGTGGGAACCGCAAACCAAGACTTGGCGGACTGGATATTTTCAAGTTTATCGGTCCCGGATTGCTTGTTACGGTAGGATTTATCGATCCCGGTAATTGGGCATCAAACCTTGCTGCAGGAGCTAATTACGGATATGCCCTGCTGTGGATGGTTACCTTGTCTACCATTATGCTTATTTTGTTGCAGCATAATGTGGCGCATTTGGGCATTGCCACGGGACTTTGCCTTGCCGAAGCAGCCGCCATTCATGTGAAAAAGAAATTTTCAAGATTACTTCTTTCGTCGGCCATGCTGGCTTCCATATCCACTTCACTGGCCGAAATATTGGGTGGAGCCATTGCACTTCACATGCTATTTGACATTCCTGTACGGGCCGGAGGTTTGTTGGTGACCATTTTCGCCATGATTATGCTCTACACCAATTCGTACCGAGTGATTGAAAAATGGATTATCGCCTTTGTTTCGGTGATTGGTTTGTCGTTTTTGTACGAGCTTTCATTGGTAGATGTTGATTGGAATAGTGCCATCACGGGTTGGGTAACGCCTAGTTTTCCAGATGGTTCCATGGTGATTATCATGAGTGTATTGGGTGCTGTGGTGATGCCTCACAACCTGTTTTTACATTCGGAGGTCATTCAAAGCCGACAGTGGAACCTAAAAGATGAGAAGGTGATTAAGAAGCAGTTGAAATTTGAGTTTACCGACACCCTCTTCTCTATGGTGATTGGTTGGGCCATCAACAGTGCCATGATTTTACTGGCTGCCACAACTTTCTTTGTTACCAAGACTCCGGTAGATGAGCTGGAACAAGCTAACCAATTGCTGGCGCCTTTGCTGGGAAATCATGCAGCGGTGGTATTTGCTGTGGCGCTGTTGTTCTCAGGATTGGCTTCCACCATCACCTCAGGTATGGCCGCAGGGAGCATTTTTGCGGGCATGTACAAGGAACCCTACGACATCAAAGACAACCACTCGCGATTGGGCGTAGCCATTTCTCTAATTTTAGCACTTGGCATTATTTTTCTGATTACCAATCCATTTCAGGGTTTAATTATTTCACAAATGATCCTGAGTATTCAGCTGCCTTTCACCATTTTTCTGCAAGTTTATCTTACTTCATCCGAAAAGGTCATGGGTAAATACAAAAACTCCTTGCTTAACAAAATCGTACTTTATTCCCTTGGCATCATTGTCACAGGATTGAATGTTGCATTATTTATAAGTTTTTTTTAAGACGCATTCTTCCGGTGCCAAGGTATAATTACCGAAATTTTTTGCGAAGTTGGTTGTTATGGAATTGCACCAGAGAGGTGACAAGCATTAGTAAAAAAATCTGAAAATCTATTTTTATCAAAATATTTAAAAAATTTATTTTAGGTATGAAATTTCCGGGTAAACATTGTAATCATCTGTTATATAGCTGTTTAAGACATTTTACCAAATAATACGCAGGTGAGCAAACAAAGATAAATTTGCAAAAATGGATAAAAAAGTTATATTGTCACCTTTTGTAAATTTAAAAAGGAGATATCGATGATTAAAACAAAAATGTTTAACCCAACTAGCAAGCCCGGAATTATTGAAAGGGGTAATATTGTAAAATTTTTATTCCAAAATTTGGAACAATATGGTGACCCAAAAGAGGACATTCGAAAATGTATGGAGTATGCTTTGAAAGAAACCCCTTCTTTCGGAGGATTTGTATTGGTTTCTTATGATGAAAACTCAGCTATTTCAGGCGTAGTAATTGTCAATCAAACAGGTATGAAAGATTATATTCCGGAAAATATTCTTGTATATATTGCCACCCGGGCTGATATGCGCGGAAAAGGAATTGGTAAAAAGCTCATGGAAGAAACCATCAGCTTATCCAAAGGAAATATCGCTTTGCACGTAGAGCCTGATAATCCTGCTCGTTTCCTTTACGAAAAAGTAGGCTTTACAAGTAAATACATAGAAATGCGATTGATAAAATAATAAGTCATGGCCTTCATTACACTAGAAACCACCAAACTCAAAGCCAACTTTGATTACCTCAACAACCTATTCCATCAACATGACATTAAGTGGTCGGTGGTATCCAAAGTACTGAGTGGAAACAGGGCTTATCTTACCGAATTATTGAAGCTTGATATTCAACAAGTATGCGATTCAAGGGTGAGTAATTTAAGGATGATCAAGTCCATCAACCCTCAAATTGAAACCATATACATAAAACCGCCTGCCAAACGGTCTATCGCCAACATTGTAAAATATGCTGATATCAGCATGAATACCGAGATCAAAACCATTCAATGGTTGTCGCAAGAAGCCCAAAGGCAGGAAAAGATGCACAAAATAATCATTATGATCGAACTCGGCGAACTACGCGAAGGGGTTATGGGCGATCATTTTATGAGGTTTTATGAAGATGTATTTAAACTTAAGAATATTTCGGTGGTGGGCATCGGAAGCAACCTGTCGTGCTTATACGGGGTGTTACCCAATCACGACAAACTTATTCAACTAAGCCTTTACGAGCAATTGATAGAAGCTCGTTTCAACAGACAAATTCCCTACGTTTCCGGAGGTTCTTCGGTTACCATTCCGCTCTTATTACAAAACCTGATGCCCAAAGGAATCAATCATTTTAGGGTGGGCGAAACTTTGTTTCTGGGTACAGATGTTTATAACGATGTGCCATTAAAAGACATGCAAAACGATGTTTTCAGGCTATATTCAGAAATTATCGAACTCATCGAAAAACCCATGATGCCTTCCGGCGAAACGGCCACCAATGTGGACGGTTTGTCATTTGAAGTGGTTGAAGATTTGGTGGGAAAAACCACCTATCGGGCCATCATCGATATCGGTCTGTTAGATGTGGATGAAAGGCATATCAAACCCGTTGACCCAAAGATTAGCTTTGTTGGGGCAAGCTCGGATATGCTGGTGATAGACTTGGGCCTGAACAAAAAGGGATACAAAGTGGGCGATTTGCTTGAATTCACGATGGACTACATGGGAGTGCTTAGAATTATCAATTCAAAATATATTGAAAAGAAAATAAGGTAAAAAAAACCGGAGCTTGACGGCTCCGGTTTTTTTTATTGTGTTAAGTATTTATTATTCGAGGACTGCGCTTTCCTCCACCTGAATAACTTCTTTGGTGTCTTCACGGAAGATGAAGGCCACCACATGACAATTTTTTGGAATCCATTCATCCACAAAGGTCAGGGTGTATTCGTTGGAGTATTTTAGTCCGTTGGTAATGGCATCGTCAGCATTGAGGGCCACACCCCAGTTACCGTTAAGGGTTGTACGCAACATGTTCATGTGTACATAATTGGAGTCGATGGGCACTTCGCCGGCCTCCAGACTGTTATTTCTCTGAGCCGCAATTATGCTGTCCTGAGTCAAGCATACCAGTATGTTATAATTTCCTTCCAGATCGGCCAAAAATTTGCTGTCAATTTTAGTTTGCAACGATTTGGTTTCGGCATTGTAGGTATTGGTGATGGTAATCTTGGCTTTAGCTTCCTGCTGCAATTGGGTATTCACCTGTGTACCCCAGCTTTCGGGGGCAATCACATAGCTGTCGTTTACCTGAACACGATCAACCAAACCATTTGGATTGCCCAACAAATCGACGCCAAAAAAGCTGTTCCACTCATCGCCTGCAGGAGTTCTGAAATCATCGGCAAACAATGGATTGTTAACGGATGGACGAGCAAAATATCCGGCATGTACAGCAACAATCACCACTTTGTGATCATACAGGGTTTGAAGCTCATGGGCCGCTAAGGCTGCAGCCGGACAGTTAACACATTCGTGTCCTGTATAATCTTCGAGCAATACCTTTTTGTCGGAGCCACTGTCGATGATTTCTTTGGTAAAGGGCGGATCTATTTTATCACAACTTTGAATCAAAATGGCAATAAATATAATCAACAGGCTTAAATATCTTAATTTCATAACGATATACTTTAAAAGTTACTTGAAAGGGTGATGGAGAATCCGTTGGAAGCAGGTACCTGACGACAAACGCCTCCCACACATACCACGCCTTCGCGCTGACGGCCATAGGTGACAGATATGCGGGTAGTTTGATAGGTATATCCGAACGAACCGGTGTAGTAATGCAGGCGGTTGGCCTCTATATCATTGCCATAGTTATACTGATCGGCTACCGAAAAAAACCAATGGGGCGAAATGGTATATTCCAACAAGAGCGCTGCCCAATCCTGTTTATCCTCTTTGGTCCACAACCCCTGCAATTCCCACCTCAGCGCCTTGGTGGAAGCAAATTTATAGGTCATGTCCACGATGGCTATATTGGCCTTCACGTTAGGTTCGCCGGTGTGTCCCAACACAACAGCCTGATTGTATTCCTGATTGATATAGGTAAAAATTCCTTTGAGTTTTTTGTTGAATTTTTTATTGATTTCGATGGTCAGGTCGCGGTTAAATATCACCGAGTCAAATTTGAAAAAATCGCTGGTATAACCCATGGTTCCCGACATATCGTAAACCGGAACGCCATTCACGATAAGGCTGTCGTTGGCTACCTGACGGCTGATGTCGTTGATTTGTGAAAAATTGACTGAGATACCCATTCCATACTTTCCTCCCAGCTTGGTTTTTCTGGGAATTTTGTAATTTACCTGTACCTGAAACCCGATTTCACCATTGGGTTGGGTGGCATATGGATACATGGCGGCCAGCATGTAGGTGTGATCTTCGGTTAGTGCCGGTAAATAATTGATGTCTAGCGCATTACCGGTCATGTTCCGGTCACTTTTGTAGCTCATGTTGTCGTAGCGTTTAAACATGGCAAAAACACCCAACCCCTTGGTTGAATAGCTGCCCGTAAAAACTAACCCTTGTCCGTTTTTGTAAATATAGCTGTTTACCGCCGAAGGGTCGTTAATTTTATAAGCGTATTCCGAAGTAAAGTTAAACTTCCCCAATCCCACATTAAACCTTCCGGCAAAAGCGCCCACATTTTTGGGCATGTAAAACAGCGGATTGTTGTCGGCCTGGTATTTACTCACGGCACTTCCCCCCAGGGTAAGTTTAAGTTTGGAGTCGGCCATAAAACCAAAAACATCGTTGAAGTTGAGTTCGGCATCCACTCCCTTCACAATTCCCCGGGAATTTTTTTCCCATTTGGTCCAGAACATACGTTGTGTACCATATACTCCCTTAAATATCAAACCTTTAACCGGTTCGGCAATCACACGAACACCGTTGATGGAGTTGTCGTAACCCAATGTCCATTCCTGATAGGTACGTAATACCAAACCATTACCGAATTGTTCGTAAAAATTACCTACCGTGAAACTGAATTTCTCGGTGTTGTAGGTGGCCCAGAGGTAGGGAAAACCTTGTCCTTCAAGACGAGCGTCGAAGCCGGCAATTGGGGGCAAATAGGCCTCATACCTGAAACCTGCCGAGAAATTATCCAGGGTATAAATGATGTCGGCAAAGGCATTGAAACCGAAATTATTACCGTTGATAAGCGAATCTGAAATACCCAAATCGGTGTCGGACTGGTAGAACATTCCGTCCGTTTCAAAACTACCGTGCACCTGCGACCTAGACAAAAAGTCCTGGGCCTGGCTGACAATTGAAACGGTAAATAACAAGGTGATGAAGAGTAGAAATTTTTTCATGTGAAAAGTTGTGTTTTGGTGAACCACCTATTCAAAATTATTCGTTGATGTCTTCGCCGGCGGCTACCTTTTGAATGATTTCAAAAATCTCATCTTCAAGGCCTTCATAGTAGGAAGTGTGTTGATAAACAATTTCGCCCTGACCATTCAGGATGAAGGTGTGAGGAATCATATTTACACTCATGGCACGTTTGAAATCGCCGTTGGGGTCGAGCAATACTTCCATGGGCCATCCTTTTCCGCTAACGAAGGGCAGTACCTTTGCCGTAGAACGGGCATCATCGATGGAAACTGCGTAGATTTTAACTCCGGTTTCTTCTTGCCATTCTTCGTAATTTTCCGCGTAAGCACTCATTTCCTGCTTACAGGGTTTGCACCAAAGCGCCCAAAAACTGATCACGATGGGTTTACCATCGTTGCTGATATCTTGTGTGTCGAACGAACTGCCATCAATGGTTTTTATGGTAACAGAAGGCAATTTGCTTACCGTATTTTCTTCTTGTGCCACCATGGCCACACCCATCATGACCAGGAAGGCCAGAATAATTCCTTTTTTCATAGTGTTAGTATTATTATTTAAGCATTTTCTCACAAGACAACCTATAGATTGAATATGTTGCATTTTTATTATACCAGATAAACTTCCAGTAATTTTACGTCACCCGTTTTGGGTACAAACCTCATGCCATTGAAAATGGCGGGAACAAGGACAGCTTCGCCGGTAGACAGATTCAGGGTTTGACCATCCCACTGCAGCTCACAATTTCCCTCCACGCCGATATAGATAACAAACGAATCCATCAACTCAAGATTCTTATCTAGCATCTGATTGAAAGATACCAGGTTGGTGGTGAATTGCGGACTGTTGATCACCGAGGTGGTTCCGTTTTCAATGATACGGTAATCGGTTTTGTATTTGTCCACCAAACCAAAATCAATGGCTTCGAGTGCTTCTTTGGTGTGCAGTTCGCGCGATTTGCCCTGAGCATCCTTTCGGTCCCAGTCGTAGATGCGGTAGGTGGTATCCGAAGTTTGCTGAATTTCAGCCAATAAAGTTCCGGGGCCAATGGCATGAACACGACCGGCGGGCATAAAAAACACATCACCTGCCGACACCTGTTCAAAATTCATGATGTCCTTGATGGTGCCCGCATTGAGGTGATCGAGATAGGTTTGTTGGTCCATTTTTTGGTTGAACCCACTGATAAGCTGTGCATTGGGTTTGGCTCCCAGGATATACCACATTTCGGTTTTTCCTTTGCCAATATGACGTTTGGCGGCCAGTTCATCATCGGGATGCACCTGAATGGAAAGCCAGTCGGCAGCATCGATAAACTTGATGAGAAGTGGGAATTCGAGACCAAAGCGTTCGTAATTTTCTTCGCCCACCAGGTCGCCCATATAAACTTCTACGAGTTCGTTGAGCTCATTTCCGGCCAGAAATCCGTTTTCAACAAGGGTAGGGTTGCCCTCCACACCTGAAATAACCCAGGCTTCGCCACAGTTATCCAATGCGCCAAAATCCATGCCCAGCTTGGTTTTTAGCTGCTGTCCGCCCCAAATCTTTTCCTTGAAAATGGGCTTAAATTTTAAGGGATACAATTCGTTCATCCAACAAGAGTTTGAGCAAAAATAGTGAAAACCTGAGATTGGGGGTGTTTGGAGGTTGGTAAAGTTATTTTGGGGGGTGAGGGTGATCCCGAAAGAGTTCGGGAGAGGTTGAGGGGGTTTCTACTATCAACATTTAACTTATAGAAATGTGATTTGTGAAAATATATGATTTATTTTGTAATCCATCTGAGAATTTATTATATTTGCAACCTGAATAACCTGCTAAATTAATTAACCTAATGCATCACAAAACAGCATTTCATTATATCCTTCATGGTGTTCTCCTTTGTGGAATGCATGCTTTGAAAGTTTTGTTACCTCCCCCCCCCCCCGATTAGTTTTTCAGCAGTAGAATCTTTCCCAAAAACAATTTGGATATACAATAAAACCAAACTTCTCGAAGGAAAATTAAAACTCAGCATCCGGAATAATTCATTATGTAGAAAATATTCTCATGTTAACAAGAACAAACACATATTCCAACTCGGTAAAAATAACTTCAGCACGCATAGCCATGTTGATAGTTGGCATATCTCAGAATCAACAATGGCCGTAACCTGATTTTACTGAACAATGTACTTTAGTTTAAAAATTCAATAAATAAGCAGTAAACATGAAAACACAAATATTACTAATAATTACAGCTCTTACAATGTTAGGGGCAGTATCCTGTAAAAAGGGCAGCAACTATTCATCATTAAATGATGATCAAAATAAAAACAATGTCATTAATAAGATTAATCAATTCAAACCTACTGAAGGTGAAATGGGTAATGTATATTACCGGTTTATAGCTAAAAAAGATTTGAATATGAATAATTTAAAGAATGATTTCCTAGATCAGCAAATTGATTCAGCTATTTGGAATATTGAGACTTATCTAAACACAACTTATGGATTCCGTTCAAGCGACACTTGTTATAAAGAAAGTGAAATAATTGACACCTTGACATTTGCTATAAAAGGTTTTAATAATAGCATACCTTTAGTTGACGGAGAAGAAATAGGCAATTTTTTAATTCTAAACGAAAACAATATTATCAAAGAAAACTCAGATGGTGATAATATTGATTTTTGGTGTAATTTTATTGATGTTATCGATATTTCTGATGGAAAGGTTACTATTACGATGAATACAGTAAGATCTATTAGGTATTTTGGAGTATACCCTCCTGGTTTTAATCCACAGAATTTTACTCATTACACCTGTATGCAAGCCGTTGGAAGGGCTGTTTGTAATGGAAAGAATTGGGGAGGAGCAAACTTTGAGTACGAGAGAAGAATTGAAATCCATGACGGAAGTGTATTTGTGAGTCCAGGGTATATTATGGTATATGATTATGCATTTTATAAGGGTATGTATAGTCCTGGGGTCAATGGTAGATTATGGCACGTAAATCAATATAATCGTCTTGATTACAACATGAGTACATCACCACCAGCGGATGAGTTAAACACATATTTGCAAAGCACGAAGGATGTTGTTGATGACTTTAATCCTCAGGGAGTTTCTGATCGATTTTTAGGTAATATCTACATTTATGGAGCAACTCAAAATAGCAATATGCCTTACACTTCATATCATATGATTAATTTCTATATTTTTAAACGGGTAGCAGTTGGGTTACCTGGCTAGTTTTATTGTATAAAGGTCATCACCACTTTGATTTTCATTGTGTTTTAGCTAAATATTTGTTGAATTTTTTGATTTGATGAGATTTGAAAAATTCAGGGTGTTGGTGACCTTCTTAAATTTGTATTTTATGAAAACAACTATTTTACTTATCCTCTGTATAGTATTTGCGAGAGGTCTTACAGGACAATCACGCTCTTATTTTTCAAACGATACCCTGGATCAGGTGGTGTATTTTGGAGCCCAATATGGAAATGAAAACTATTTTTTGGTCCGGGCAGGTGATTTTGATCATCAGCCAAGCGCTCCATTGCTCATTGATACCGAAGGGTATGTTCACTCTTTAATAAGTTTAGACAGTACTTTGCAATTGAGCGATTCCATAGTGTTTGAAAAGCATGATGGATATTATTTTAATC
Organism: Bacteroidales bacterium; assembly: GCA_963676875.1. GTDB lineage: Bacteria > Bacteroidota > Bacteroidia > Bacteroidales > F082 > UBA6244. The sequence goes on along the minus strand of OY781436.1, from coordinate 2,398,698 downwards.
CTTTCAAGCTCGTGTTTATAAATGATACCATCTTCGTTGCTGGAAGAGCCATTAGGGAAGATGGTTCTGATATGCAAATCTTCTTAAGCAGTTACACCCGTAATTTGCAACTTATTGGCTATTCCGTGTTCGGTGACAGCTCAAAAATTGAGATCATGAGCGATATAAAACTAAACAACAGAGGTCATTTTATTGTACCGGCAAAAATTCTTTCGCAAAATCTTGATAGCAGTTATTTTGCTTTTTTTGAAATAAGTAAAACTAACGAACTAATTTATAGAGCCGAAGATCCCAGCTGGACTAACTTAGGAGGTCCCATTGTACTCCAGCTACCCGAGTCAAAACTTTATCATTTTATCGACGAAGCTTATGTAAGTATTTATGATTCAATATTGGTTCATCAAGCAACTATTTTCCCTGAGTTTCATAATTGGTTTGCATTTATGTACCGGTCAGCCCTCTTTGCCCAGGATAAATACTTTGTTGGCGGTATCATGTCGAATGTGGTGGGTAAAAAGCCTGAAGATAAGTTGGAAATTCAAGAGGATTACATCGACATAACCTACTACTTGGTCGATAGTTGGTCGAATTCAGTAGATTCAGGTTTTCTTTATTTACCCGATACGTTGGATTTCTGTGGAGGATTGGACTGTCTTCCAGATGGCTCCCTTTGCTATGGGGGAATCCACAATGCTTTGGTTGACTTTGATAATCCGCATTTTGCAGAAGTGGACAAATGGATTGTGGTAAACAATACCAACTACCTAGCTCAAACAGACAATTGGTTTTTTCGCTATGGAGGTGATGCAAATTACGAAATGTATGGATTGTATTTAACTACTAAAAACCAATGTATTGTATATTCCACCCGATACGATTGGCAACATAATACCAAGCGTGAGCGTGATATTTTAATCATGAAAATAGACAGCACCGGACTTCTGGTCGGTGATAAGAACCAGCTTGAAGAAACTCAATTTTGTTTGGTTTACCCAAACCCGGGGCACAACGAACTGAATATTAGGTCGTTCAATTTAAATGGAATATTTGAACTATATGATTTGCAAGGAGGTCGGGTTTTAAGCAATTCAATGTCCAATTCTACAACCTTGATAAATACTTCGTTCCTTGACCCCGGTGTTTATTTATACAGAATATTGGATGCTAACAAGGAGATCATGTTAACAGGAAAATGGATGAAGAAATAGAGCAAAGAAGGGAGATGGAAATAAGAAGTCGGGAGTCAGGAGTAGGAAGTTGGGAGTTTTTCTCACCGGGTTGATCAAAACCCGTCGGGTGGAGAATGGGAGATTAAAAGTGCCTAAAGTGAGCTAAAGTTAAAAGTGCACATAGTGCGACAATGGATGCGGATTTAATGTCAAAATCTACAAACGTACTGTCCTCCCGACTGAGCGGACGAAGGGAGTGAATGGAGGGATCTGTTTTATTAAATCAAATGCTGAATTCCTCTGTGTTCATCATTTGCACCTCCTGATGCTGAATCGTAACAATAGAAAGTGGTGTTTGATTTGCCCTTAAAAACAGGATATTTTTGGCAATATATTCAAATAAATCATACATTTGCTTTCTGACAAACCTGCAAATTGAAACACTTTAGTATTTCAATTTTTCTCATACTTTTTGCTGCAAATCTTAATAGCCAAAACACCACGTTCGAATACCTTTTATCCTCGCCTTTGGATGAGTATTTTACAGATATTATTGAATATGAAGACGGTACAATTTATTTGACAGGACGGCTATCCAATGTAGAACAACCAAATTACATTAAGGCACTGGTAGTAAAACTAGATCCTTCTGGCAATTTTTTAGACAGTATTGTGTTTTCTTTGTCAGAAAAAAATACTTATTTAAATCAAATATTTCAAACTGATAATGGTGAATTTGATGTTGTTGCAAGTGTTTATGATAAGGTTGACCTTTATAAAAATGCCGGAGTTGCCATATACAGGATGAATGAACAGCTTGATTTGTCTAATGGATCGATTTATTATTTACCTCCTTCGCTTGATTTGGCTTCAGTTTACTCAAATAAATCCACTAATGGAAATATTTTGATAGGTATTGCTGTGAATATGCCGATCATACCAAAAGCCTACTTTTATATATTTAATAGTGATTACGATAGCTTGAATGCCATGTTTTTTCCCAATGAAGCAAGGGTAATTTCGCATGTACAAGATATTCAAAATGGACAGTATTGGATGTTAAACGACCTATTGGATCAATATGAATTATTGGATTCTTCACTGAATATTATTACAACACAGAAAGTTCCAGAAGTATTGACTTCAAACTATGGCGTTAAATGGGATACCGATACTTCTTTTTATCTTCTTGGAGATCAATTTAATCCTCATCCTCCTCATACCCTTGGATTTATACATCAGTTTCATCCAATTGATACCACCGGATATTTATCAAATCATTGGCGAGTATCAGATACACTAGATTTTCCTGCATTATGGAACGGTCTGGATTTTCAAAATAAAGATTCATTATTTATTGGCGGGACACGTAATATGTGGACGGGCTATTACAATCCCTGGCCATCGTGGTTTGTGGTGTTGCAAACCGATAGCATGCTCAACATTCGGTGGGAACGGTTTTATGGTGGCGATGCCTATTATATGATGGGCAAGGTGGTAGCTACCCGCGATGGGGGCTGTCTGGTGGCCGGCACCCGATACGATTACCTGAATACCACGGAACACGAAACTGATATTATCATCCTTAAACTCAACAGCGAAGGCCTCATTACCGGCTCTCCCGAAAAACCCCAAATAGAAATGCACGAAGCCATTGTGTATCCCAATCCCGGAAATGAGGAAATTAAAGTACGGATAGCCATGCAACATCCACAATCTACTTTTGAGCTTTTTGATATGAATGGTCGGTTTGTACTCAGGGAAAACTTTGTTGGAACCGAAGGGGTGGTCAACACCACCTTCTTACCCCAAGGCACGTATTTGTACAAAATAACCAGTCCCGATGGTTTAAATGAAAGTGGGAAGTGGGTGAAGAGGTAGGGTATAAAGCGCCCCTTAAGCTGAACCCCAAAGGCTCTCAGGAGCCTACTTCCTACTCCTTCCGGCCGGGAATAAATTCCGGAACCAATGACGATCGTACCGATGGTACTTTGATGCTTGTAATACCGATTATGAATTGAAATGAGCTTAAAGTTCGCTTCGCTCCTGAAACCTCTTCAATTCTATATCGGCATTATACATAAACAGCGTAGTGCTAACTTCAATTTGTAGTTGGTATAAGCTCTCTTCTCACATCTTACTTTCTACTCCCTACTAATTACTCCCTTCTTTCGTTTTCCCGCTAAAAATCACGGTCTGTCGGCGGATGGATTCCTCATGCATAAGGCTGAGCAAATTTTTCAGGAAAGCTTCTTCCAGTCCCAAATGGGTACCGATGGCCAGGCGGTCTTCGATGATGCCGGCCCACCGTTTCATTTGGAGGATGGTGATGTCGTTTTTGTTTTTGTATTCGCCTATTTCATCAATGATTTCCATACGTTTGGCCAGAATTTGGAGCAATTCCCCATCCAATTTGTCAATTTCGGTACGAAGTTCCTCCAGCTTGTTTTCAAAATCGATATTACCTCGTTTTTCACGTATGACCAACCGGGTAAGCAACTCTTTAAGTGAGGTGGGCGTAATCTGTTGTGCCGCATCGGTGAGGGCTTTGTCGGGATCGAAATGGGTTTCAATCATTAGTCCGTCCATTTCCAAATCAAGGGCCTTTTGTGCAATGGATTCCAGCAAATCGCGTCGTCCGCAAATATGACTGGGATCCACAACAATGGGTAAGCCGGGCACCAAACGCTTGAGCTCGATGGGAATTTCCCACATGGGGGCATTTCGGTAAATCGATTTCTCAAAATAATGAAACCCGCGGTGGATGGCAATAATTTTGTGAATACCCATGGCATGGATACGTTCGATGGCTCCCAACCAGAGTTTTAAATCAGGAGAAATAGGGTTTTTTACCATCACGGGAATGTCCACCCCCCGCAGGGCATCGGCGATGGCTTGTACCGAAAATGGATTTACCACTGTTCGTGCTCCCAACCACAGGATGTCAACGCCATTTTTCAGAGCCAATTCCACATGTGAGGCATCAGCCACCTCAACGGCTGTTTTTAATCCGGTTTCCGCTTTTATGCGTGCCAGCCAAGGCAGGCCTTTTTCACCCAACCCACTAAACTCTCCGGGGCGCGTGCGAGGCTTCCACAATCCGGCACGAAACACCTGAACCTTGCCAATTTCAGCAATCTTTCGGGCCGTTTCCATCATCTGAAATTCGCTTTCGGCACTGCATGGCCCGGCAATCACCAATGGTTTGCCATGGGTAGGAAGCCAATCGGCCGGGAGAGTGATTTGTAAGTCGGTGCTCATGGGGCAAAAGTAGTGTTTTTTGTTTCTCCTAGCATGAATCACAAGCTTCCCACCCCCACGAGTTGTTCTTTAAAAAGCATTTTAAATTATCCTTTTTAAAAACGAATTGTACAAATAATTATAGCTGTCAAGGCAAAATTCTTTACCTTTGAATCAAACTAAAATTAACAATGAAAAAGTATCTATTCTCGCTGGCATTGGCTGCCTTCATGATGACGGCCTGCCAGCAAAACACTCAAAAATCCTCACAAACCCAAACTGATGAGGCAGTTATCACCCAACAGGATAAAGACTTATTGGCTCAGGCCCAAATGTTTTTTAAGCCTTTGCCCACAGAAGCTCCCAACCCTGAAAATCCGGTTACGGAAGCTAAAGTTGCTTTGGGAAAACATTTGTATTTCGACAACCGCCTTTCCAAAGATGGAACGCAAAGCTGTAATACCTGCCATAATCTGGCTACTTATGGAGTGGACAACCTGCCCACCTCGCCCGGAGATAATGGTGTTCCCGGCACGCGGAACTCGCCCACCACTTTCAACGCAGCCTTGCGTACCGCTCAATTTTGGGATGGTCGCAACAAGGATGTGGAAGAACAGGCCGGTGGTCCCGTGCTCAACCCTGCCGAAATGGGTATGGCCTCGGAAAAAGACGTGGTGGCCCGTTTGAAGCAAGTGCCCATGTATCAAAACATGTTCAAAGAAGCATTTCCGGACGATGCTGACCCCATCACCTATGCCAACATGCGCAAAGCCATCGGTGCCTTTGAACGCACCCTGATTACGCCCTCCCCCTTCGACGAATATCTTGGTGGTAACATCAACGCGTTGAACCCCCACGAACGTCAAGGATTGAAAACCTTTATCGACCAAGGGTGTATTGCCTGCCACACAGGGCCCTTATTGGGAGGAAACATGATGCAGAAATTTGGTTTGTTTGGCGATTATCACGCCCTGATTCATGCCAAAACTGATGATTACGGTAAGTTTGAGGAAACCAAAAACGAAGCGGATAAAGCCATGTTTTTTGTCCCGGGTTTGCGCAATGTAGCCAACACAGCCCCCTATTTTCACAATGGCGGGGTAAGCGATTTGAAAGAATCCATCAAAATCATGGGCAAATTGCAGTTGAGCAAAGAGCTGACCGATGAACAAGTGAACGAAATGGCTGACTTCTTGTCTACCCTTTCGGGAGATATTCCGGATGAGGTAAAGCAGGCCCCCGCAGTAAACTGATTTTTTTGGAATAAAAAGCCTAATAAAAAAGGGATGATTCTGTTGAATCATCCCTTTTTAGTTACTGACAATCAGTAATTATTTAGCGGTTTCTTTTACACGAATATCTCCAAGGAGCACATCCCAGAAACCAATCAGTCGTCCACCGATTTGTGTTTCTTTGCGGGTAACATACACGGTGATGTCCTTTTTGGTGGTGTCTTGATAAACCAATCTTCCTTCGGCATCGTATCCACTGAATTTTTGGAAGATGGTAATAACGCCCACGTAAGTACCATCGGGTTGACGTTGCAAATCGCTTACATACTCAATGTTGTACCATTCGATATCTACTTTGTTGTAGTTGAGGCGCATGAGGCGCTCAAAATATTTACGTACGGTATAGTAGCTGATTTCTTGTTTGGTGAGCGACGATACGCCCATTTCGCTGCCCTGCATAAACAGTTCTTCGGCACGGTCGATTACGCGATTGGCTTCACTCCAGGGTGTTTCTTTGTCGCCAATGATGCTGATATACTTGCTCAGATCGCGTACCTTTTCGAGGGCCAAACTGTCGACGGCCATTTTACGTTCGGGGCTTAATTCCTGTGCCATGGCTGAGGTAAACCCCATGCCCAGCAGAAAGGTCATTAATATGGTGAGTTTCTTCATGTCGGGTTATTTTTTAATCAGTTCGAGTTCAGTAATTTTCTTGGATCCGTTATATTTCACACTTTCCACCTTAAAACTATTCTTTTTCTTGTCTTTAAGATAGTTCAAAAACAGTGAAATAGTAGTGGGACGGTCGTAGTCGTTAAATCCTCCGGTCTGACTGATAATGATGAGTACCGGCACATCAGGGGTGGCATATTGTTGCAATGCCTGATTGATTTTGGTGTTGGCCATGTCAGCACTGGGGGCACTGGCAATGGCATCAAAATTGTCCTCAATGGGCGCATATTTTGATTTTTCGGCCTTAAGTCGGGCTTCTTCTTCCTTTCGCAAACGTTCCTCCTCGGCAATTCTGGCCAGTTCGGCTTTTTTTACGGAAACTGTGGTTCCGGCTTTCTCGAGCAAGTCTATAACCTCAGGATCGTCGATGTTATACGATTTAATTACCTCCATCCGTTTTTCCTGTTCGTCCAGTGTCCAGGCAGATGTTCCATTTATAATGGCATTCAAGTCTGTTTTAGATTGCTCAACCTTGGCGGCATATTCGGCGGCAGCCTGCTCGCGGGCTAGCTTTTTTTTACTTTTACACGAGGTTGAACCTCCCATGATCAGCAAAGCCATCAAGGCAATTAGTAACAGCCCTGAAGATTTTTTAATTAATTGGTTCATGTGATTAATTGTGGTTTTAGTGAAGTACTTTTGTTATTAATAACTCTGCAAAAATATTTAAAAATTTAGGTGAAATTTGCACCAACGTATTTATGATCAAACATTATACCATACCGATTTTTATTCCGGAGCTGGCTTGCCCGTTTCGGTGTGTGTTTTGTAATCAACGCAAAATTAGTGGGCATATTACAATTCCCAACCATGTGGAGGTCATAAAAATTGTTAAAGATCATCTGGCCAGCTTCAAACGGACTAACCGTGAAGTGGATGTAGCCTTTTTTGGTGGAAATTTCACCGGAATCCCCATGACAGAACAGGAAGCCTACCTGAAACTAGTGCAACCATTTTTAGATTCGGGAGAAATTCAAGGTATCCGACTCAGCACCCGTCCCGACTATATCAATCCACAAGTGCTTGATTTACTGCAAAAATACCGGGTTACAACCATCGAATTGGGAGCCCAATCCTTCGACGACCGTGTGCTGAAAGCTTCTTTTCGGGGACATACCTCACTACAAACTTCGGAGGCCTCCAGGGCTATTCTACAACGAGGTTTTCAATTGGGATTACAAATGATGATCGGACTGCCGGGCGACACCGAGCGCAGTGCCTTGCAAACAGCCCATCGTATTGTGGAACTGGGAGCCACTTCCACCCGCATCTACCCCACCTTGGTGATCAAAGATACGGCATTACATCAATGGTATGCGGAAGGCAAATATTCGCCACTTTCCCTCGAGGAAGCCATCAGGATTACAGCTTTGCTACTACCCATTTTTGAAGAAGGTCATGTCCGGGTCATCCGCACGGGGCTACATCCATCGGAGGGTTTGGTGCCCGACAAAGAACTGGTGGCGGGGCCTTTTCATCCACAGTTTAAAGAATTGGTACTGTCGGCCATGTGGTTGGAAACACTATTAGAGGCTACCTCCAAAACGGTTTCGCCAAAAGTTATACTGGAAATACCCAAGGGTCAGCTCAACTATGCCATCGGACACAAAGGCCACAACCGTGCACAGTTGCTCAGAAAGTTTGACACGGTCAGATTTGTTGAAAAAGAAGAATTAAAAGGAAGAAAAGTGGTGGTAGTGGAGGGTGAACTATAACGAAAGTTTCTTTCGCTCGAAGAGCAAAAGCCAGAATACGCCAATGGAAATGGAGGCGTCGGCTAGGTTGAAAATGGGTCGGAAAAAGATAAATCTTCCGTCACCACTAAAAACAAATGAGGGTACCCAGGAAGGCACATCGGCTTGTACAAGGTCAACGATGGGAAAATAAAGCATGTCCACAACGCGTCCGTGTAAAAACGAGGCGTAACCTGAACCTTCGGAGGCAAAGGTGGCCACGGTATGATAGGAACTCTGAGTGAATATTAGACCATAAAAAGCACTGTCGAGAATGTTTCCCAAAGCTCCGGCCAGAATCATCGAAAGACTGAAAATCAATCCTCCGTGGTTTTTTCTTCGGGTGATCATCACCAAATAAACCACAATGGCTATTGAAAATAGAATTCTAAAAACACTTAGGACAAGCTTGCCCAATTCTCCTCCGAATTGCATGCCAAATGCCATACCGTTGTTTTCAGTAAAGTACAAGTTAAACCATGTACCCAAAATGGGGATTTCTTCACCAAGAGTCATGTTGAGTTTTATATAAAACTTCAACGCCTGATCCAGAAAAAGTACCAGAAAAATAATAATTGCTGCTCTCTTCAATTTAGATAGTATTATAGCACAACAGGTTAGTTGATACTATCGTTTTGCGACTGCTTATTTTTTGCATCTATGCTCAAGGTAGCATGAGGTACAGCACGCAGGCGTTCTTTACTGATGAGTTTACCGGTGGCACGACAAATTCCATACGACTTGTTGTCGATGCGAATAAGTGCGTTTTCGAGGTTGGCGATAAAGCGTTCCTGACGGGCTGCCATTCGGCTGTTTTCCTCTTTCGACATCACCTGTTGACCTTCTTCCAATACCTTGAAGGTTGGGGAGGTGTCGTTGGTGTCGTGTTCGCTATGATTGCTGTATGCTTCTTTCAGCAAAGCCAAATCCTCATTGGCATTGGCCAGCTTCTTCATAATAATTTCTTTGAATTCTTCCAGTTCTTCATCCGAATACCTGGTTTTCTTCTTTTCTTCTGTCATCTTTTCGTTCATATCCTTCTGTTTTAAGTCTAACCCATTTGGAAAATTCTCCATAAATGTAGGTGATTTTTTTTAATGGGCGTGTAAAGATAGCTATTTTTTTTACTTATTCTTTTTCCACATTAAACGCCACCTTTATTCCATCAATTAATTCATCCATGATGTATTTGCCTCCGTCCGGTTGGTCAACAAAACGTAACAAAGACAAGGTCTCAGAACAAATGTAATTCTCAAACGAATGAAAGGCCGTATCCGTATGTGAACTTTTAACAACTTCTAAAACAATGCGGTCGGTAACTTCAAACCCTTTTTCTTTTCTCAGGTTTTGTACCCGGTTCACCAGTTCGCGTGCCAGGCCTTCGTTTTGCAGCTCGGGTGTGATGGTTATATCAAGAGCCACGGTAACGTTTCCTTCGGTCACCACACTCCAGCCGGGGATGTCTTCGGTAATAATTTCCACGTCATCGGTGGTGATAGTCAGGTGTTCTCCGTCCAACAAGAGGGCGAGCTCACCTTCGGTTTCCAGTTGTTTGATTTGCTCCTGACTCAGTTGCTGAATCATGGCTGCCAGGGCTTTCATCAGCTTGCCGAATTTGGGTCCCAAAGCCTTGAAATTAGCTTTGATTTTCTTCACCAATACATCCGAATTTTCCGACAGGTAGTCTATTTCTTTCACGTTCACTTCCGACATAATCAGCTCTTCCACCGCCTGAATCTGTGTTTTGAATTTTTCGTTCAAAACCGGAATCATGATTTTGGCCAATGGCTGACGTACGCGGATGTTGGTGCGTTTGCGCAAGGAGAGTACCATGCTGGAGATTTGTTGTGCCAACTGCATGCGTTCTTCCAAATCTTTGTCGATGGCATCGGCATGTGCCACAGGGAAGTCGGTGAGGTGAATGGATTGAGCGTCAAACCTTCCGGAAACCGAATTCAGGTCCATAAACAGCCTGTCGGCGAAGAAAGGTGCAATGGGAGCCGAAAGTTGAGCAACCACCTCCAACACCTTGTACAGGGTTTGGTAGGCTTCAATCTTGTCTTTGGTATAGTTGCCTTTCCAGAAGCGACGGCGCGACAAACGGACATACCAGTTGCTCAGGTGTTCGGTAACAAAATCCTGGATAGCACGTCCGGCTTTGGTGGGTTCGTAGGCTGCCAACGATTCGTCCACCAACAAAATCAGTGAGTTGAGTTCGGAGAGTATCCAACGGTCGATTTCGCTGCGCTCGGCCAGCGGGATTTCTTTCTCCTGATAAGTAAACCCATCGATGTTGGCATACAGGGCAAAAAAGTTGTACGTGTTGTAAAGGGTTCCGAAAAATTTACGCCGCACCTCGTCGATACCTGCCAGGTCGAAACGCAGGTTGTCCCAGGGTTGCGAATTGGTGATCATGTACCAACGGGTGGCATCGGGGCCGTATTGGTCGATGGTGGTAAATGGATCCACAGCATTGCCCAAACGTTTGGACATCTTATTGCCATTTTTATCGAGCACTAAACCATTGGAAACCACATTTTTATACGCCACCGAATCGAACAACATGGTGGCAATGGCATGGAGGGTAAAAAACCAGCCACGTGTTTGATCCACTCCTTCGGCGATGAAATCGGCCGGGTAGTTGTTTTCAAAAAATTCTTTGTTCTCGAAGGGATAATGGTATTGGGCGTAAGGCATGGCTCCCGAATCGAACCACACATCGATGAGGCTGCTTTCGCGAAACATTTTTTGACCCGTTTCGGAAACCAGCACAATGTTGTCCACATATGGACGGTGGAAATCGAAAGTTTCATAGTTTTCCTTCGACATATTTCCGGGTTCGAAATTGGCCATTGGATTTTCGGTCATAAACCCCGCAGCCACTGCTTTTTCGATTTCGGCTTTGAGTTCGGCAGCCGAACCCAGAGCCATTTTTTCGGTGCGGTCTTCCGAAACCCAGATGGGCAAGGGCACACCCCAAAAGCGCGAACGGCTCAGGTTCCAGTCCTGCAAATTCTCAAGCCAATTGCCAAAACGACCCTCTCCGGTGGATTTGGGTTTCCACTGGATGGTTTTGTTGAGACTGATCATGCGGTCCTTCATGGCCGTGGTTTTCACAAACCAGCTGTCGAGGGGATAGTACAAAATAGGTTTGTCGGTACGCCAGCAATGGGGATAGCTGTGTACATGTTTTTCGATGCGGAAAGCCAGGTTTTCTTTTTTGAGTTTTACAGCCAAATCCACATCCAGTGAGCTATCGTCTTTGCCCAATGTTTCGTCGTAATCGTTTTTTACAAAACGTCCCGCAAATTCGCCATACTGCTCGGTATCGACATATTCGTTTACAAAATCTGCATCAAGCACCGCTGTTTGATAGAAACGTCCGGTGAGGTCTACCATAGGACGGCGTTCACCATTGTTGTCGATAAGTATGAGTGGTTCGATGCCGGTGGCTTTGGCAACCCGGTCGTCGTCGGCACCAAAGGTAGGCGCAATGTGTACAATACCGGTTCCGTCTTCGGTGGTAACAAAATCGCCCGGAATCACTTCAAACGCCTTGCCCATGGGTTTGATCCAGGGGAAAAGTTGCTCATAGGAAATGCCCGTTAATTCAAAACCTTTGTATTGATTCAGTACCTTAAAAGGTACTTTCTTGTCGCCAGGTTGGTAATCTTCAAAGGACAGTTCCGCGTTTTTGGGATTGAAATAGGCCGACATGCGTTCTTTGGCCAGCACCACTGTGATGGGACTTCCGGTATAAGGATTGAATGTAGCCACCCGCACATAGTCGATATTGTCGCCCACGGCCAGCGCTGTGTTGGAGGGAAGTGTCCAGGGGGTGGTAGTCCAGGCCAGGAAATATACTTCTCCAAAAGCCTCCTGGAACAGCTTCTCGGAAACGCTTTCGCGGATCACTTTAAACTGCGCCACGATGGTGGTGTCGCTCACATCTCGGTAACATCCGGGTTGATTGAGTTCGTGGGTGCTGAGCCCCGTGCCGGCAGCCGGAGAATAGGGTTGGATGGTATAACCCTTGTACATGAGGTCTTTTTCGTACAATTGTTTTAGCAAATACCACACCGACTCAATATATTTATTGTCGAAAGTAATGTAGGGATTGTCCAGGTCCACCCAATAGCCAACGCGTTTGGTGAGATCGTCCCACAAGTCCTTGTATTTCAGCACTTCCTTGCGGCAGGCCTTGTTGTAATCTTCAACGCTTATTTTCTTTCCGATGTCTTCTTTGGTGATGCCCAGGGTTTTTTCCACACTGATTTCCACCGGCAATCCGTGGGTATCCCAACCTGCTTTGCGCTGTACGTATTTGCCTTTCAGTGTTTGGTAGCGGCAAAACAAATCCTTGATAGTACGTGCCATGACGTGGTGTATACCCGGGACACCATTGGCCGAAGGAGGGCCTTCGTAAAATACATAATGGTTGTTGGCCTTGCGGTTGTCAAGGCTTTTTTCAAAAATGTTGTTGGCTTCCCAAAAAGCCCTTACATCTTCTGCCAGAAGTGGCAAATTAAGTTGACTGTATTCGGTATATTTTTTCGACATCGACCTATTGAATTAGCAGCATTTTTAAATGAGGCGGCAAAATTAAGAAAAAATACCGATTTCTGTGTTTACGATTCCGCATGAATATCACTAAACAATGTACTTGTTATGAACGATTTAACTTCCAAAGCCAACTTATACCAACTATAAAATGAAGTTAGCACTACGTTGTTTATGTATAATGCCTATTATGAATTGAAATGAGCTTTAAGTTTGCTTCACTACAGAAACCTTCTTCAACGCTATTGTGGCAAGAGTGGAAATAGCTATAAAATGGGTTTATTTAAAAGCAAAAAACCCGGCTTCTACCAGGTTTTTTTGTTTTATGCAATGGGATCAACGGGGGCGGCCGCCATACCCTCCAATTCCTTGTCAATATGAAACATACCGGCCTTATCCTTTCCTACCAAAGAAATCTTGTCCAAAATGGTGCTCATCAAATTCTCTTCTTCCAACTGTTCGGTGATAAACCATTGCAGAAAATTGCCTGTGGTATAATCCCGTTCGTCCACCGTTACGCCATACAGATCGTTTATGGAGGCGGTGATATATTCCTCATGAGCCAATATCTTGGTAAACACATCATTGAGTGAGGTAAATTCATCCTCCGGCTTCTCAATGTCGGCAACTACTGCTTTTCCACCTCTGTTATTGGCATAACGCACCAATTTCATCATATGTACTCTTTCCTCTTCGGCATGTCCGTACAAAAACGCTGCGGCTCCCGGATACCCGTTGGTTTCGCACCAAATGGCCATAGACAAATACAAACGTGAGGAAAATTCTTCTTTCTTTATTTGAGCATTAATAGCTTCAAGCACTTTTAATTTCAGCATAATTCTTTCTTAATTGATTCGACACAAAAATAATACTTCCCGAGCAGATAGACTAATCCACCCGGGAAGAACTTCATTTTAGTTAATAAGTATCTTTTTCACCAAACGGCCATTTTCGCTCTGAACCACCACATAATAAAATCCGGGGGTGATATGCGCCAGCGAATAATGTTTGGAGAAACTTTCGTTGAAACGGAAAGTAGCCGACGGAATCACCTCCTGACCAAAGGCATTTAAAATGGCTACATGCACCGTTTGTAACTTGTCTGAGGAAATGTTCAGGATGAAATCTCCGGCATTGGGGTTGGGTATTACAGAAATGTCGAAAGCAGTATTGTTTTCCAAGATTCCCACAGGATTGGCCAACACCACTTCCAGACTATCCGAAAATTCGCCCATGCCACACCCGTTCGTTCCGGCTACCTTAATCCAGGCCGAACCTTCGTAGGAGGTATTCCAATAAGCAACGGCTGTGGTTCCGGTGCCCGACATCATCCCTGCTTCGGTTGGGTATAACGACCATGTATATCCCGTGGCTGAAGCCGTAACCATGGTTGTGTATTCACTTTGTGTAGTTGCGTGAAGATCAACCTGATCGGGTCCGTCAGGCATCACAGGTGTTTCAGGTGAATAATTGATGGTGAGATTCATGGTGTCGCTGGCAGGCTCACCGTCCACATCAACCATGGTGAGGCACAAGTTAATTTCTCCCAAAGCCAAATCTTCTGCCGATGGCGTATAGGTTGGGTTAAGTACTCCCGGCATATCAAAGGTTCCGGTTCCCGATGTTACCCACAGCAATGAAGAAAAATTGGTAGCTGTACCCGAACAAGAGTAGGTGTTGCTTGCACACACTTCACCATCGGGACCTGCAAAAACGGTGCTGGCCATCATGGTGGGCAACGAAATATTGTCAATCCAGGCACGGTCGGCTCCCCCCGTTCCCGAGAAATCTTTCTCATACGACCACCTAAAGGTATGTGTTCCGGAAGTCACGGGGAAAGAAACCTTTGTCCAGCCTTGCGTGGTTCCCGACCAACTATTCTGCAAGGTGTTGTCGATAAAAAATTTCAGTTTGTCGAAATCAGGCTCCGACGAAACCTTTTTGTAGAAAGAAATGGTATCGTTGGACATTACCTGATAGGTAATTTTAAATTCGCTGGTGGCATTGTCTGAAATTTCTCCTGATTTGGCATCATAATACCCTTGGTAAGGATATTGGTTGTTGATAATCCAGGGTTCGTCGCCATCAAATTGCCAGTCAAATTTATCGAAGTTTCCGGTTTCCCAGTCTTCCATCAAAGTACCAATACGAGGATAATAAGGACGCATCACCTCATACCCGGCGGCTTCAAGGGTATAATGCATTTCACCAAATATACCTTCGGGCACATCGTCGGCCACACGCACTTCAAATTGAGCAAAACTGGGGAATAACAGGTTAAGTGTGGGCAGAGTGGTATCGCCACTCAACACCGTAATGTATGGATTATACGCTTCCAAAGAGGCCTTCACATTTTGAATGACTGCATGTCCCTGGTTGCTGGTTTCAAACTTCAGTATGGCCGTTTCGCCCGGATCAAGTCGTCCGTTGCCATTGCCCCCTGCCTGATCCAGAATGGTCATGGTTCCTGCCGTCAATAGTGGTGCGTAGGCTGTTACAAAAAATTCACTTTGCCAGCTCAAATCCTGGTCATCGGTGGCAGTAAGTACAAACGAAATCTGGCTTTGGTCGGCGATATCGTCTGAAAGCTCAATCAGAAAACCCTTTTCAACCGTTACATCCTGATTGATGGGCATATTGCCAAATTCAGCAGTACCATCAAGAATGGTAATATCGTTGTTGGTAGTGGCAATGGTGGCCGTAACTCCCGAGGCTTCCACATTGCCAAAATTGGCCATGGTGAGACTGAGGAAGGCTTGTTCACCGTAATCGGCATGGTGGTTGTTGTTGCCCAGCGAATCGTCGCTCACCTCATGTGCCTGGTAAATACAGTAGGGGCCATTGGGTGCAAAAACCTGGATATTCTCTATCAGCGGCTTGTGATTTTGTGCAGTAATGACCAATTCCACAAAACCCGGCGAGGTCAAGGGGTCGAAGATTAAAGTGGCCAGCCCATTTTCGTTGGCCAGCGCCGTGGCGAGTAAAACACCGTCCCGATTAAGAGCCAAATAAGCATAGGGAGCAGTTTCTACCTGAAACTCCTCGGAGCCTATCATAACAAATTGTTCATGACTCACGGGCATGTCGTCGGGTACTGAATAATAAACCATCAGGGAGGGGTCACCCATCAGGTTGTAAATATCCCAATAGTATTCCTGACGTGAACTTCCACTTTCGCTTACGGCCAGATTTCCTGCATACACATGCTGATCCATGGTAGTAAACCAATCTGCCTGAGGTTCTCCGTGGTCGTGAAAAGCCCGGTCGTAATTTCCCAATCCGGTTTCTTCGTAGGAGGGTGGATTTTCGCTGATGGTGCCAACGCCCACGCCAAAATAATAATCTTCATCCCAATAGGTGCTGTTGGAGGCGCCAATATAACCCACGGCTCCCTTTCCCTCGGCCCTAACAATGTCTTCGCCAAAGCAGCTGGTTTGGTATTCGCTTGATGAACAGCAGTTTCCGATAAGCAGTCCGTATTTGCCGGTGTTGGCCAATCCGGGAATATCACTTTGTGAGAAGGAAGGATCGGCCCATCCCTGAGGACTACAGTGGGCGGTATAGTTGGCAAAAGCTACTCCATCGCTGATGTTTTGAATAATTTCGGCAGAAGCTCCTCCACCTTGAGGGTAAAGGTAGGTATGCGAAAAAATACCGTGGTCTTCGTTGAAATAGTTGATGGTTCCGTAGTTGATTTGACCATTTCCCCAATCGGGAGCATAGGTGGCATCGGCACCGGCTACCATCACCACCGTGTCCAGATAGCTTTCCATGGGCATGGTGTATTGCTCTACCATCAACGATTTGTCGATGAAGGGCTGTAGTTGGGTAGAATTTTGAGCCGAAAACCTACCATAGTAGATTTCAGGAAATAAATCTCCGGTGTATTCCACGTAATTGCGGTCGGTGGCTCCATTGCCATTGTCGTAAGCAGGAATCTGGGCAATGTCGCCGACAAACAAGACAAAGGATGGGGCTGGTTGTTCGGGAGTGGCATTATCGTACAGGTTTTGAATATACGCCTTGATGGCAGGTTTGGTATTTCCAATGGCATCGGTATATCCTTCAATAACAGTAAACCCTTTACGGCGTTTCCATTGGATAAAAGGTACCAGCTGATCCTTGAACATGGGGTCGGAAACAATGACATACACCACCGGGTTGGTGGTGATTTGGTCGCGGGAGGTCAGATGATCGCCATTGTTTAGTAGTTGATTATAAATACCGTTAAAATAGGGCGACCGTGTATTTTGTTTCAACTGTGTAGTGGCGGATAAATCGGCATCGTGAAACACCAATTCAAAATTGATGTTATGAGCCAACTGCACCTCTCCGGTTACCGGATTGTAGGTAAAAGGCGATACATCCACCCGGGCAATGCGCGCTCCACGAAGGGTTCCCAGTATTTCAACGGAAACCATGGGCTCACGATAAGCGGTATTTCTGGTATATACTTCTGCGTTAAGTTCCACTGGTTGTGTGGGTCCGCATTTGGATTGAGAAAGTTGACACGGAACGAGTTTGTTGGCAAAGCCCTTTTCTTTCAAATTGAAGGTGCTTTGCTCAAAATTATTGACAATTACCTCAACGGTAGCACCCTGAGGAATTTCAATCAGCCGATGCATCACAGGCAATTCAGGATTACCGATGGTGTTGTTTTTACCCAATTGGGCAGAAGACAAACGCACAAAATTACCCAAATCGTTTTTTACATTGGTAACATAAACGGGACCTGTTTTCGCGTTCAACGAAAGCGACAATGGGTCGCTTTTTAACACCGTAAGTGAAGATTCTACCTGGGTTGTGGTGCCTTTGATGAGTGTTTGTGACAATACTGCCAAAGTAGGCAGCGAGATCAACAAAAACGTCAATACGTAGCTTTTCAGTTTCATGGTTTTTTTCATTTGGATATGGAACCTAATAAATATTTGGTGTTTCAAGATAAACAAATAGAATTCGATCTTTTCCTTAAAAATTCGCTTCAAAGGTACATCTATCGAGAACATTGGTCAAGAACAAAGGCTTAATTGCAGGTAATTTAGAACAATTAAAACCTTATTTCAAACGATAACGGGTGAGTTTGGGAGCCAACAGTTTTACCGGATACCAGGTGGCAAACAAGCCCACTGCCTGAACCGTAAAAAACACCAAAAAGAAATCGGTTAGTTGCATTTCAACAGGGTAGGCATCAATAATGAAAGAGCCATCACCTCCCCCAAGACCAAGCAAACCAAATTGCTGTTGCAGCATCAGCAACCCGTATCCCAACAATAATCCAACCACGCTTCCTGCGGCGGTAATCAGAATGCCTTCTGCCATGAATATTTTTCCAATCATGCTGCTATGTGCGCCCATGCTGGTAATTACGGCCATGTCCTTGTTTTTTTCAATCATTAAAATCGACAAGGAGCCTATCATGTTAAAAGAAGAAAGCAGCAGGATAAATACCAAGATCAGGTAAATGATCATCTTTTCCGATTTGAGTACTTTAAACAGCGCTTCGTTTTGTTGGAAACGGCTTTTAACCAAGTATTCTTCGCCTAAAATATTTTCTAGTTTTTGATGCACATCTTCCGCATTTGCATTTGGTTTGAGCATCACTTCCACGGCGGTTACTTCATCGGTATAGTCCATGAGCTTGCGCGCGTATCTCAAGGGGATGAACACATATTTTTCGTCAAATTCCTGTTGAACAGAAAACACACCGGAAGGGTGCAGCGATCCTGAATTGAAGGCATTGCTCAACTGAAAGGATGAAGCATTTCCTCTTTTGGGGACATAGATGGTGAGCAAATTCAATGGGTTGGCCGGATTGATGTTCATGTGCCATGCCACGCCGGCTCCTGGTACGGCAAAATTGGTTTCGCCTTCTTCAAGGATAAAATCGCCATCCACCATCATGCTGTCGATGCGCGAAATTTGGACAAAGTTTTTGGGAACTCCTTTAAAGCGGGCGATAAACTGCTGATCATGATACCGCAACAGGGCATCCTCTTCCACCGCCTCCATCACGCTTGACACCTCAGGCAGTTGCAACAATTTGTCAGCCGGAAACTGTTGGTAATGAAATGTTTTTCCGGAAGTGGCCGTAATTTGAAAGTCAGGATTAAAGGTGTTGTACAGCGATTTGATTACCTCTTCAAATCCATTGAAAACCGAGAGTACCACAATCAAGGCCATGGTGCCTACCGAAAGACCGCCCACGGAAATCATGGAAATCACATTGATGAGGTGGTGTGATTTTTTTGACAGTAGGTAGCGCTTGGCAAAAAACAGGGGTAATTGCATGTGGTTATCGCGTTGTTGCTTTGGCAAATATCCACATTTTTTGGGCACAGAAATAAAAAAAGGGAGTGAACAAATGCCACTCCCTTTTATTTCTGTTTTGAGCTGATTACCTCGTGCGCACCAGCTTGTTGGTGATTACCTTGTCTGCAACGGTAAGTCGGTAAACATAAATTCCCGATTGTGCCGTTTCGGCGTTCCATTGTATGGCGTGACTTCCTGCTGACAACATCTGTTGATCTTGAACCATCACCCTTCTTCCGGTCATGTCGTAAACCTCGAAGCTAACCGGCGAAGTTTGATCCAGCTGGAAGGTAAAGGTTACCTGATTGTTGAATGGGTTGGGGTAGGCAGTCATACCGTATTGTTGTTCAGGATTTTCGTTTACTCCTGTCCAGGTGAATGTTACGCCAAAGAAATGCAGGATTTCGGCCATCAAACCATCTTTGGTCGAACCCGGTTGATTGCCCAATCCGGCAAATTCGAAGGAGGCGCCAATGGTTTTATAGGTGTCGTTTTCGTAACTAACGGCAGTAACATAGTCAGGAGATTCGTTTGACATGAGTACATTTCCGCCTTCTAAGGCAACCAGTCTGTCCACATAGTTATTGATACCGTTGTATTCAAATGAGTAGTTGGCTGCAAAGTTCATTTCGTCTCCATCAACTATACCCAGGTCTCCACTGCCATCATCAGTCCCTTTGATAAAGAATAATTGGTGGGCTGCGGTTGGAGCGTCGTATGCCCATGTGTCGCCACCTTCCATGTAAACGCGTCCGCCGGCCAACAGGTAGTCTGCCAGCGCGTTTCCTTCGTCGGTAGTAAGCACGTGATTGTCAGGGTAAGAGCCCAACATTACAAAGATGGAAGAATAAATTTCCAATGTTTCCGGCAATGCATCGGTTTCCTCCACGCCAACTTGCAATACCTGCAGACAAGCCATCATGGAGTCGGCAGTTGCCACATTGGCGAGGTTAACCAGCAACACAGGAATTTGCCCAACGATGGTATAGAAGCTATCTTCCATGGAAATGTCGTGTTCTGCAAGCGCTTCAACAGAAAAGTTAGCGGAATAACCGGCTGGTGTATCCCCGGAAGCCGTAACGCTGAAAGCCATGGTTTGGGTTTCTGTTTTCAGGATGTCACCATAATTTTGGGCATCGGTATTCACTGTAATGTAACTTCCAGAAGGAATGAGTTGTGTCATTACCTGATAAGCATCCGAAGACCCTGAGTTTTTCACTGAAATCAGTACATCTGCGGTTTCTCCGGCATCCAGTTTGCCATTGTTGTTGCCTGTGGCGGCATCGTCGATGGTAAATCCGGCAAAATCAAGTTTTGGGCTGTGACCCAACAACATGAAGTTGGAGGTCCACATGGTTCCATCCTGATCGTAGCTGGTGAGGGTAAAAGTTACCAACGCCATGTTGGGAAGGTCGTTGCTAACCGAAAAGGCATAAGCGTTGAGCACAGTTGCTGTATCGCTCAAAGCAATGTCTCCAAAAAATGCAGAATCGCTGGTTATGGTAATGTATGGGCTATTGCTGGAGAGGATTCCATAGATGCCAAACCCATCTTCCACACCCACGTTTGTCAACGAAACCGAAAGGTCGATATCTTCAGCATAATCCATCATGCCATCGCCATTACCACCGGCATTGTCGTCGATTACCTTGCCCGTGATGGTCATAAAAGGACCCATTTCAGGGATAATATCTACGGCACTCATGTAAGGGATGTAGTTATAGCCTGTCACCACCAGATCGGCTGTACCCAGCTCGGTGAGGGGCTCAAACATGATGGTGGCCGTGCCACCGGAAACAATGGCGGTACCTAAAATGGCACCGTTGAATGTCAGGGCTGCTTTGGCACCTTCGGCATTGCAGCTAAGGGTCATGGACGATTCGCCAATGTGTATTTCGGCAGGATGCGAAACCATCATGTCTTGGGGATAATTGGTGCGAATCACAAGGGAAGGGTCACCAAAAACAGTCCAGGTGTCGGTCATTTCGTTGCCATCGGAGCCATATTCGTCGTTCATGAGCATACAACCATTCATTGATATTCCGGCAAAAGTTCTTTTGATGTTGTTGGCATAGGCCTCGGTGAGGATGTCGTTCATTTCGTCCTGACCGGCCATGGGTGGATTCCAGCTTTGGTTGATGGTCGACATCAGTGTGGCGATGGCACCCGTGGGTTCTCCGCCATCTTCGGCACGCATCCAGGCTTCGGCAAAACAGTTGCCATTCACAAAATTACCATTTACACAGGCCACCGAAAAGATGAAGGGCAATTTACCCACATTCGTCAATTGGTTGACGTTGGTACTGCTAAATCCTGATGAACTCCAGGAATTGTCGCTTCCGTGTCCGGTATAATTGATGATGGTAGCTCCTGAGTTAATTCCCACGGTTACAGTGCTTGGATTGGGGCTTCCCGGGGCATCATTTCCGCCTTGTGAACCATCAAAATATTCGTAAGCGTAGTTATATCCGTATGGAATCAGTTTTTCGTTGCCAATTTTGCGTATGTGCTGATAGTCGTATTCGCCGTCATCACCGGGCCCCTGATCGGAAGCAATTCCAATAAGTTTGCGGTACCAAGTGGTGTCGGAAATGGGAGTTTGTTCATACTCAAGTACACGTTGTACCTGTGTGGCTACATGTTGTTCGGTTTCAGCCGAAAAACGTCCGCAAAACAGGTCGGGATAATGGTCGCTTCCCACTACGTAGGTATAGTTGTTGTCGGAATCGTTACCCCCAACCGTTGACGAAGGAACTTGTTGTGAGTCGCCCACCAACAGCAAGTAGGCAAGTCCTTTGGTGTTGTAATAATCGGCTACATAAGTCTTGATTGCTGATGCATTTCCAATGGAAGCTACATCCACTAACTCAACGGACATTCCGGTTTTAATTTTCCAATCGATGAAAGGTTGGATGGAATCCATAAAGTCGGCGTAACAAATAACCAGCATATTGCCTTCTTCTTCAAGGGGAGTATAGCGGCTACTTCCCTGATAGTTAATAAAATGGCGGGCGTAAATTTTGCTGAAATTGCCATTCACACTTTCAGGATTTTCAGGTGCATCAAGGGTGTTGATGGTGCTGATTCCGTCTTCAACCACCTCGATAGTTATGCTATAATATACACGAAGGGTTTTGGTAACGGGATTGTACTGAAATGGCTGTACCAATACCGTTTGTCCACGGAAATCGCGAAGGATATACGGATCACGTAAAGTGGCCAATTCACCTGGATAGTAGGCATCGGTATCGTACTGTTTTCCATAGGTATAAGGAACTGTGGAAGGATCAATATCGCGGGTAAAATTTCCCTTGGAAGGAGCAATCATTATATTCTTGTACTCTTTATACTCAGAGCTCACGACTTCTACCTTCATTTTGGCCTTGTTGGGAATAATCAACGAAGTGGCCATAAGTGGTAAATCAGGAGCACCTTTAAGCAATATGGGCGCACCTTCTTCAAATTTAATTTTGATTGCCTCTCCCCTGTCGGTGTTGACATTTTCAAAATAGTATCCTGACAAATTATACTGCAAGGTAGTGGTGTTGGCTGAAGACTGAACCATAGTGAGTTTGGAGGCTTCCATCTGATTGCCGTCAACTTGTGTCCAGCTTCCGGCACTTAACCAAAAGAAACTTACAAGCAGCACGAGCGATAAAGTGATTTTTTTCATTTTTATTTAATTTATTATCTATTATTCATATGCAATTTATCATGGAAAAATCTCTGCTCAAGGGCGTTAGAGTGATTTTCTACTGATACATTTCATATGGTTTTTCCTTTAATCCTTTTTAATTCAAACCTAATTGTTGATAACAATTTTACTGGTTAATTTACCTTCGGGTGTGGTCACCACCACATAGTAAATTCCGCTATTTAACTGACTTACATCGAGTTGAGCTGTTGAACGACCTCCGTTGGCAACAAATACATTCGGACGAGTCATCACTTCACGACCAAGCATATCGAGCAAAGATAATGAAGATTGGCCATTGGTGGAAGCATCTAACTCAACGGTGAGTGTTTGGGTGGCCGGATTGGGGTAAACCAAAAGTTCTGATTGAACCTGGGCCTGATCTTCAATTCCTGTCCACACAAACGGTATCTGAAAGAAATAGAGAATTTCGGCCATCAGCCCGTCTTTGGTGCTGGTGGCTGAATTTACCAGACCGCCAAATTCAAAGGAGGTTCCGATGGTTTTGTAGGTCTCGTTTTCGTATGAAACGGCCACATCGTAACCCATTTCCGCATTTCTGAATAGGGTAGCAGCAGTTCCTGTTGGCACGATGTGATCAATATAGCTGTTGGTTCCTTCGTAAACAAAGGTATAGTTGGCGGCAAAATTTCCGGTGGCACCTGTAACTTGCGACAAATCACCTGTACCATCTTCGGTACCGGAAATGTGGAACATGGCATGAGCCAGAGTCTGTGGATCATAAGCCCAGGTGTCGCCACCTTCCATGTACACACGACCACCATTGCTGATAAATGCTTCTACTTTATCACCTTCGGCAGTGCTAAGTACGTGATTGTCGGGATAGGTTCCCAAACAAACGAAAAGACTTTGATAGATATTGAGATCATCTGGCAAAGTGGTGCTCAGTTCACTGCCCACGGTCAGTGTGGTAAAGCATTGCTGCATTTCTGTTGGGGTGTTGTTCGATTGTGCCAAATCAACAATCAACACGGGAATTTGGCCGATGGTAACACTAAAATCACCCGTTCCGGCAATGCCAAAATCAGCCACCCAATCGATGGTTTGGCTCGCAATAACGCCCGAAGGTGCATCAGGGGCTGCGGTTACATTGAAAGATTGGCTGATCAAGTCGCCGGCATTTATTTCACCGTATGACAGCTGGGCCTGATTGATGGTTAAGTGAGGACTGGTGGTCGACAACAAACCCTCTGCGGAATGTGCTGCAGCCGAGCCCGTATTTTCGAGATTAATAATAAAATCTGCTGTTTCTCCCTGATCGAGTTTTCCGTTTCCGTTACCCATGCTGTCGTCAATGGTAAATCCGGCGTAAGTAAGTACCGGAGCATGTCCGATATCGGAGAAGTTGGAGACAAATTCATCGCCCGTAGAAATGGTAGCCACCACGTTGAACAGGATGGATTCCATATCGGGAATATCGTCGGCCACCGTAAACTGAAATGGCGTACTACTTTGTACACTTTGTCCGGCGGGGATGGTGCCAAAGTTTAAGGTATTGTCAATAAGCGTGATATACGGATTGTCGGTAGAAAGCACCACCTCAACATCCAATGCATCATCCGACCCTACGTTTTCCATGGTCAAGTCAATACCTTCACTTTCGTGGTAAGTGAATCCCAGTCCGGTTACCTGATGACTTTCATAAACCACATAAGGTCCATCGGCAGGAATCACGGGGATGGTGGTAATAAAGGGTTGATAATTTTGAGCTGTAACCACCAGATCGGCATCTCCGGGGCTGACAAAGGCATCCATGTCGAGGGTCAGGTTACCGGAAGCATCGGCAATGCCCATTCCATGTAATTCGTTGTTCATGGACAATCCCACATAAGCATAGGGTACTGCTGATATGGTGATGGACGTTTGTCCGATGGTGATGGCAGGGGTGAAGGTTACCGGCATGATAGGGGGCATGGAATAATAAATCATGAGTGAAGGATCGCCCATCAGGTTGTAAATATCCCAATAGTAATCTTCCAAAGATGATCCGCTTTCGGATACGGCCAAATTACCTGCAAAAATCTGTTGATCCATGGTGGTGTACCATTCGGCAAAGGGTTCTCCATGGTCGTGGAAAGCACGGTCGTAGTTACCCAAACCTGTTTCTTCATAGGATGGAGGATTTTCATTAATTGCTCCCACACCTACGCCAAAATAATAATCTTCGTCCCAGTAGGTACTGTTCGATCCTCCAATATAACCAACGGCACCTTTGTTGGAGGCACGCAAAATTTCTTCGGCAAAGCAACTGGTTTGATATTCACTTGAAGAACAGCAGTTTCCGATAAGCAAACCGTATTTATCCTGATTTTGCAGGTTGGCGATATCGCTAATGGAAAACGACGGATCGGCCCAACCATTGGGGCTGCAGTGTGCAGTATAGTTGGCGAAAGTAACACCATCGCTCACATTTTGATGGATGTTGTTGGCATTACTTCCGGACTCAGGATATAAGTATGTGTGTGAAAAAATTCCGTGGTCTTCGTTAAAATAATTGATGGTGCCATAGTTGATTTGTCCATTGCCATGACTTGCACCGTAAGAACCATCCATACCGGCCACCATCACCACAGTGTCGAGATAGGTAGGATTAGGCATGGTAAATTGTTCGTATTGCAAAGTTTTATCGATAAACGGCTGCAACTGATCGGCATTTTGAGCTGAAAAACGTCCGTAGAAAATTTCCGGAAATAAATCGCCTGTGTATTCCACGTAGTTGCGGTCGGTAACTCCATTGCCATTGTTATAGGCCGGAATTTCATCTATGTCGCCCACAAACAAAACAAATGAAGGAGCAGGGTCGTCGGGTGTACCCGCATCGTACAGACCTTGCAAATAGGCTTTGATGTCGGCCAAAGAAGTGCCAATCACATCTGTATATGCTTCCACCACGGTAAATCCCTTACGTGTTTTCCATTGGATAAAAGGCTGAAGTTGGTCGGCAAACATGGGGTCGGAAACAATCACATATTTTACGGGATAGGTGGTCAGGTTTTCGCGTGAAGCCACCGGGGTATAATTAATGAGGACGTTGTATGAAGAGGTAAAATAAGGAGAGGCCAAACGTTGTTTTTCGTTACGGGTCAACTCCATGTCGCCATTTTCAAAAACCAATTCAAATTTCAGGTTTTCAAATACTTTAACTGTGTTGGTTACCGGGTTGTAACGCACAGGAGCAACGTCAACGCGTGCTATGTTGACGCCACGCATCCTTCCCAATACGTCAACCGAAACCAGTGGATCGGTGTTGTACTGATCGGTTTCATACAAGTTGGTGTTTATCTGAAAATCTTCGGTGGGACCACATTTGGATTGGGATGGCTGAACCGGAATGAGCGGACGATCGATTCCCCATTGAGACAGGCTGTACTCTTTTTCGTCGTAGCTCACCACTTTAACTTTTACCTGAGCTCCGAAAGGAATTTCGATCAATTGACGTTTTACAGGCAGTTCGGGATTTCCAATGGTTGTGTTGGGAGTATATCCTGCCAGCGTCAGCCTGCTGTACATGGTTTCATTTAGTGAAACTTTTTCAGTGTTAACTCCACCCACCATGTTGACAAACACCAGTCTTTCTGATGAGTTAGCTAGCATCTTCAATTGGGTTTCCCCTGAAGAAAAAGTGGTGGCCATGGATTGAAAAGCCATCATCATTATGACCGTTAGAAGGGTCGTGACAGAAACAATTCGTGTAAAATTGCGCATAAAATTAATTTAATGTGATTCAAATAGATTAATGATCCTTATGCCTAAAAACATGAAACATGACAAACCCATGTCTGAAAAGGTTGTATGTACTAAATCTGCCAAATGTTCCTCCATGGTTTCACTCGTTGGAGACATTGATTGACAGATGTTTAATGTTGGCATGTTATTTTATTCTTGAATGGAAAAAACTTCAAAACTTAAACTGTGGTCGATGAGCAAAACTGTATCTGGAGAATAGTCCCAATGGTAATGTTTGGCCGTACCTGTTATTCGATCTTGACTGCCGTTTTGGGTGAGGGTAACGTGAAGTGAACTGGTAGAACCGGATAGATTAACATAATTATCGTTGTTATCCTTTAACACTGTGAAAGTGACTTCATACAAGTCGGGAGCTAATACAGAAAATTTAAGTCGGGAATCATTCATCTCCACCACATCAACTTGAGTTTCTGTATCATAAAACTGTTCTCCACTGGTTTCGGAATAATAATCTCCCGTTCCTTCGTAGCTGCCCACCCAAACCGGTGCCGAACAATCTTCGCAATAAACCCAAGGGGAGGTAGTTTCTTTTTTACAACCTGTAAACATTAAGGCTAAAAGCCCTCCCCACAAAATCCATGTCCTCACATTCATAAAGTCAACCAATTACGCTGCAAATATATAAAACAATGAAGTGTAAATAACGCTGCTTTGATGAGATTAATCAGGTGAGTGACTATCGAAACTTCCGTACGATTCATTGTAAATGTGTAAAAAAACATAAGGATTGCAAGTTGTTCGTGCCAGTTTGACCCAATTCATTGCTCTTGCATTCACCAAATGTTATAATCTACGTTGAATATTTTTACCAAAAGTCAGATATTATCAAATAAATGGAATTGATAAGTTACCAGGTCAAAAAAGGTGAAATCGGGTTAGAAACGAAAGTTATCTTCCCCACTAAATGTCTATCTAATTATCCCGGAGTAGATCAAGGAAAAAGATATGCTTCATCTCTCCAAATCAATCAAATGATAGCCTGAAAAGGCTTGCGTTTTTTCTATTTCGGACGAAATATACTGCGCCCACCAATCCTGCATTTTGGTGTTAAGGCTGTGGTTGGTTTGTTTGTCGTAAAGTTGTTGCAGTTGGCTGTGCTCTTTACTAATTCGGTCGTAAATCTTTTTCAGCGTTCGTTGGCTGAGCTTTCCCTTCGCTTTCAGCGAAAGAATTTCTTTATGAAAATTCCGTCCCATCAATTCGGTGATGTCGAAATGAATTTGCTCATGAGCCAATACATCATCGGTTTGATGCTGTGGATTTTTCCAGGATTTGTCCTGATAGAAGGTGACATGAATCTCCACCGATACCACCCGGTGATTTTCTTCGGTGGCCTCAAATCCGAAACCGCAAGTGGACAAAGCGGCAGGCACTTTTCCGGGAGGTTTTCTGGTAGCGCGAAAATCAGACCACACCAGTTTGCGCTCAGGGTTCCATTCCACCAAAGGTTCGCTGCTCAAAGATTCGGGTATGGTACCATCAATCCTGGCAAAGCTGTTTAGGCTAAGCAATACTAAAAATGAAACATACCATATTGAGGCAATCGGGCGAACCATATCAACGGTTTATTTGCAACATAAACGCCATTTGGCGAAAATTATTTTCTATACGATAAGGTGAGCGGATCAATGGAGAGGCTAACTTCAAGCATGGACCCATGAAGCGGGGGAGGGTATTCTGACTTCCGACTCCCCACTTCCGACTCCCGTCTCCCCACTTCCGACTTCCGACTCCAAACCCCATGTTCACATTAACCAGAATAGATTAATTTTGCCAAAATTCTGCACACATGAAACCAAAAATAATTGTTACCATACTCCTGCTAACTCTTTCTGCCACTTCCTTATCTATTTATGCTCAGACCTTTCCGGGCAGTGGAATAACCGAAGATGAAACCAATCTGTATGCCATGAACAAGCAGGTGGGTCAGTTTATCCGAAGGTTTAATATGGAAGAAGATCAGTACGGAAAAGCCCTGAACTCATCCGATCGCAACTACCATAATACCGCCCTTAGAAAAGATTTTCTACCTCTGTTGTTCGACCGACAAAATCCGCGGACAAGCGGCAATCTACAGAAGTATTTTATCGATGATGTCACCAATCCCGATCACCCCGTATTTCTTCAATTTTTGGATACCAACTGGTTTGCAGAGGTTTCTACACAGTTTACTTACAACGGAACAACCGTGAATATTGTCCTGTTTTTAACCCTCGAAAAAGAAAATCTGGGTTCAAAATGGGTGTTGAGTAACGCGTGGTTCAACAAGTTGAGTGCGTTGTTTCCTTTTGCCGACAGCCTCCTGCAACAGCAATATTTTTTACATCCCCAAAGCCACGAGCTCGATTTCATGAACCTGCACAAGGCCCTCGACGATCCGGCCCATATCGAATATTATGCTTCACAAAAATATCATCCCGATTACCTGACCCTTTTCTTTTACCTGATGAAAACAAATCAGCTTAAATTTAAGGAAATCAGTTCGGTAAAATTTCACTTTTTGCAAATTGATCATTGGTATTTCGAACTTAGCTACTACAACCGCGATGATACCAATTCCGGCTGGCTAATTTCCAATCTGATATATGCCGACGATAATGATAAAAACGAACTTCTAAAAACCTTCAAAATATGTACCGCCAACTAATTTTTGCACTCATTTTTCTTGTTTCAGTCATTCCAATGCTTGCACAGAATTCAGCCTTAACTCCTGACGAAATAGCTAAATATCAAGAGGATGTCGGGTATTTGGTGTCCTATTTTGAAGGAACACTCAACTTTTTGGGAGACCCCACCGAGGTGGCCGCCGAAAAAGACATTATCCTCAACGAAAGTTATCTGAAAATTTTTAAAAATCCGGAGATCCAAATAGAAGACGACCTGGATGAAAGGCGCGAAACTCCCCTGAATAAAAATGTACAAGCCTACCTAAAGGATGTGATTTTCTTTTATAAAAAGGTGAATTTTACTTTCCATATTACTTCGGTGGAACAACAACTCAACCAAAACGATCAGGTATATTTTAAGGTAACCACCAACCGTAACCTTGAGGGAATTACTGTGGCCGGAGATTCGGTGAGCAGTAATCTGGTGAGGTATTTTGAAATAAATCTGGACCAACAAAACAAAGACCTGAAAATAGTAAGTATATACACCACCAAATTGAACGAAATGGAGGAGATGAAATACTGGTGGAATAACATGAGCTCATCGTGGAAACAGGTATTTGGCCGATCGGTACTTGTGTACGACACACTGCCTTTTATGAACATCCTGAGTTTCAACGACAGTTCGTTAGTAACCTACAAGTGGATTGAAGATCCTGACACAAGCAATACCTGGATATCCGTTGACACCCTGATGACTGAGCAGATGGGTGATAGTTTGTTCACACACCTTGAAACCCGTCGACCTTTGATTCAGGTACCCGACACCATTACTGTGGATCCCTCCACCATCTATCGACTTTTGCGTGCGTTCCGATTGCAGAAAAAAATATCCATCTCTCACAACCATGTATTGAGAAATCTGGAGCCCTTGGCCGAACTCACCGAACTCAGAGAACTGGACATGAGCCATACCCTGATTGGTGACCTGTCTCCCATCCGCAACCTCAACAAATTGGAAATACTCAACCTGGAGGGTAGCGCCGTGAGCTCACTTGATGCCATTCGATACCTGACTTCCCTCAAAGAACTCAATGGTGCCTCTACCCAAATTTCTTCTTTGGAAGTACTTGCAAATCTCCCTCAATTGCTCGATCTCGACCTGCAATCGACCCCCTTTGAGGAAAGTGAACCCTTGTCCAACCTCATTAACCTGAAACACCTCAACCTGAAGTCAACGAAACCGAATAATTATCACGGGCTTTCCGGTTTGAAGTCACTTACCGACCTCAACCTATCTTCTTCGTCCATTACCCACCTCAACGACCTCTCTTCACTGGAAAATCTTCAAAATCTCAACATCGATAGCACCCGGGTTACTCAATTGTCGCCCCTATCGCAACTCACCGCTCTTTCGATTTTGCAGGCCAATTACACACCTGTTTCCGACATATTACCTTTACAGAACAACCCCGAATTAAGGGCCATTTACTGCGACAACTCCAAAATTACCATGCAGAAAGCCACCGAATTTATGGACAAAAAACCCGGTTGCCTGGTGGTTTACAATTCACAAAACCTACTCACCTGGTGGAACGACCTAAGTCAGGAATGGAAAAATATCTTTAAAAAATCCTATCAGCTTGCTGAACCCCTCACCAAAGAACAACTTCACCAACTCATGAGCCGCGAAACACTCTCGTTGGCTTACAATCAACAAATCGACGACATCCAATCACTGACCATGTTGCACCGACTGGAAAACCTGAATCTGGAGCATACCCGCATCTCCGATCTAAGTCCGTTGGCAGGACTCAACAACCTGAAAGTCCTCAATATCAACAACACACCTATCATTAGTTTGGAACCCCTTTCAGGAATGCAAAACCTAAAAACCCTCAAGGCCAACCAATCTGAAATAAATAACCTGATGCCCCTAACGGGAAATGGTAACATGAACACCATTTGGTGCGAAAACACCAAGGTTTCAGAAGATAATGTATTGGAATTTAGAAAGATTATTCCTTCATGTGTGGTTGTCTATCAAACCGAAAAACTTCGGATGTGGTGGAATTATATGAGTGAGACCTGGAGAAACGCCTTCCGGAAACAACTGATGGTACCTGAGAGTCCTTCCGACATTGAATTGCAACAGTTGGCCAACCTCACCCGTTTCGAAATAAGCAACAACCCTGATATTCATGAACTCACTCCATTGAATATCCTGTTTTGCTTGCAAACACTTTCCATCAGTAATGCAGGAGTATCTAACCTCAATCCCATTACAGGCCTTCATAATCTTACCCAATTGAGTGTAGTTCAAAATCCGGTAACCGACATCAGTATGTTGGGGAAAATGACCGGACTTACGGAACTTAACCTATCGGAAACTCCGGTGGAGGACCTGGAAGGATTAAAAAACCTCACCAATTTGATTAGTCTTAACCTCTCGGGAACCAGAATAAGGTCGCTGAAAGACCTCAGGAATTTGAACCAGTTGCAAATTCTGAGTATAAGCAATACCCGTATTAGAAACCTAAAACATCTGTCAGGATTGAATAACCTTACCACCCTCAACTGCTTTAACACCGGCTTAAAAGAATCCAAAGTGGATTCCTTTAAGGAACAACATCCTGAAGCAGAGGTAGTATATTATTAAAACCATTAAGGTCATGGAACTTACCATTAAGAAAGTCACTCCCGATGATTACCAACTGCTGATTGAACTGTGGGAAAAGGCGCATTTACCCTACAAACCGGTAGGAAGGGATAGTTTTAAGCACATTGAAAAAGAGATTTTGCACAACCCACAGGAGGCTTTTTTATTGGGTTATTTTGGCGAACAACCTGTGGCTACGGTGCTTGTAACCCACGATGGACGCAAGGGGTGGATAAACCGGTTGGCGGTAGTTCCTGATTTTCAGCACATGGGCATTGGTCGTAAAATGGTGGATATAGCTGAGGCATGGCTAATGGAACAAGGTATTGGTATTTTCGCCTGCATGATTGAGTCTTACAATGAAGCCTCGTTTCAGGCATTCCAGAAAATGGGCTATCAACCCTTTGATGGTATCCATTACCTCACCAAAAG
Organism: Bacteroidales bacterium; assembly: GCA_963676875.1. Classification (GTDB taxonomy): domain Bacteria; phylum Bacteroidota; class Bacteroidia; order Bacteroidales; family F082; genus UBA6244. The sequence continues at coordinate 2,366,564 of OY781436.1, read as the reverse complement.
GTTACATCCGGAAATTTAAGCAATTGTTTTTTTACACTTCCAACTTCCGTCTCCCGACTCCCAACTTCCGTCTCCCGACTTCCAACTTCCGTCTCCCAACTCCCCCTACTCCACCGTTACACTCTTGGCCAAATTCCTAGGCATGTCAACATTACAACCACGCATAACAGCCATATAATAAGCAAGTTTCTGCAAAGGGATGGTCGCCAGTAGAGGAACAAACATTTCTTCAGTCTCTGGAATTTCAATAGTAAAATCGGCCATTTCCTTCACAGCGGTATCTCCTTCGGTAACAATGGCGATGATTTTTCCACTACGTGCTTTCACTTCCTGAATATTGCTTACCACTTTGTCGTAGATACCCTTACTGGTAGCAATAAATACCACGGGCATGTTCTCATCGATGAGAGCAATGGGACCATGTTTCATTTCTGCTGCAGGATAACCTTCGGCATGTATATAGCTTATTTCTTTAAGTTTAAGAGCACCTTCGAGCGCCACGGGGAAATTATACCCACGTCCCAAATACAAGAAATGCTGTACATCCTTGAACTGGGCGGCTATCTCTTCAGCAACTCCACCATCTTGTAACACCTTTTCTACTTTGGCAGGAAGGTTTTCTAATTCATGAAGCAAGCGAATAAATCGCGAACGCGGGACGGTTCCCTTGAGTTCTGCCATGCGTAAGGCCATTAAAGCCAACACAGTAACTTGTGCTGTGAAAGCTTTTGTAGAAGCAACGCCTATTTCTGGTCCTGCATGGGTATATGAACCGGCATGGGTTGCACGGGCAATGGACGATCCCACCACGTTACAAATGCCTAATATGGTTGCACCCTTCGATTTGGCCAGCTCAATGGCAGCCAGGGTGTCAGCGGTTTCGCCCGATTGGGAAATAGCTATCACCACATCGCCTTCATTGATAATGGGATTACGGTACCTGAATTCGGAAGCATATTCAACTTCCACCGGGATGCGGGCAATGTCTTCAAACAGATATTCTCCCACCAATCCTGCATGCCAGGAAGTACCACAAGCTATGATAACAATTCTGTTGGCCGCCAGAATTTTCTGTTCGTAATCTACGATGCCACCCACTGAAACCAACCCTCTGTTAGCATTAATACGTCCCCTCATACTGTCTTTAATCGAGCGGGGTTGTTCGTAAATTTCTTTGAGCATAAAATGCTCGTATCCACCTTTTTCCAACTCACTCAAATTCATTTCGAGTTGTTGTACGTAAGGTGTTTTTTTATGATTTTTTATATCACGAAGTTTCAGACTTTCGCCACGGGTAAGTACGGCCACCTCTTCATCTTCAAGGTATACCACATTTTTAGTATACTCAATGATAGGTGTGGCATCAGATGCCACGTAGTAATCATCGTCGCCAATACCAATCACCAATGGGCTTCCTTTGCGTGCAGCAATAAGGGTGTTGGGGTGGTCAGCCGAGAGAATAACAATGGCGTAGGCTCCCACCACCTGATTTAGGGCTATACGAACTGCCGCATCCAAAAGCACCTGCTCGTTGAGTTGGATATCTTCAATCAGATTGATCAATACTTCGGAATCTGTATCCGATTCGAAAGTATAACCTCTGCCCATCAGTTCCTCCTTGAGGGGGACATAGTTTTCGATGATTCCATTGTGGATAATGGCCAGCGACTTGGTTTGAGAATAATGGGGATGCGCATTTACTGTATTGGGTTCGCCATGGGTAGCCCAACGTGTATGGGCAATACCTATTTCGCCCGACAAGTCTTTATCTTCAACAAATGCCACCAAGTCAGCTACTTTTCCGCTGGCTTTATATGTTTTTAGTCCGGAATTCAGCAGTGCCACACCGGCGCTGTCGTATCCACGATATTCAAGTCTTTGTAATCCTTTGATTAAAATGGGGTACGCCTGTTTTTTTCCGACGTAAGCTACAATTCCGCACATAGTGATTAGATTAGGTTAGAAAGGCAAAAGTATAAAAGAATTAAATAGGTTGTGAAACAATAACACTTATTGTTTAAAGACCTTATGGCTAATCAAGATCTGTGTAAAGTATCTCCAGTTTCATACGGGCTGCTGTATCAATGGCAGGTTGGTATCCGTTAAAGATAAAACTCTCCGGATTGATCGATCCTGAGTTAACAAACAGGTACAAACCCATATCAACAGTGGTGCTGTCGCTAATGAGCGATTGAATGTACCGGGTAATGCGGAACTCATATCTGTCGGAGCCAGATTGATAATATCCACCAAAATAGTCTTCTCCCTCATACTGATCAGGCATGAAGTCGTAACTTCCATCTTCGAGAATCTTTACTAATGCCAACTGACCGGGTGCTCCATAGAACTGATTTCCTCCATAGCCGGGCAATACGAGTTTGGCTTCGTTAATGGCTACATTTTGGAGTTTGCGCCATGCTTCCGGGAATGGAACTTTTACTATAGTTTTTACTCCTGCGTATCCTTGGGTATAAAACAATTGTCTTCCTAGAGCTGTATCTCCGCTGACAACTTGTTGCCTGAACTCGGGGCTGGCATTGGTATAATCGTGTTCGTATTTATTCACCCTTCCCATGGAAGTACTGATCAGGTAATCAAATTCAAGCAAATCCTGCACATCGTTGCTATAATAAATGGTCATTTTCGATTGAGCCAGTGTCAAGTCGAAATAGGCCAAGGTTCCCGTAGAGCTGACATCCTCACAAGTAATGTACAAACCTTTGAAATAGCTTATAAACGATTCGGCATCTTCCATTGCACCATCTGTGGGGTTGAGTAGTTTTTCACCCAAGGCTGGGTTGAGGTTGGAAAGGTTGATGCGAATCATAGGAGCCATGGTATCTTCTTTAAACACCACACTATCATTGGGTCTGGGCATAAAGGTATAATCGCTGTAGTTGATATCGAAAGTACGAAAATCAATGTTGCTATAAAACACACTATCGCGGTTAATGGTTGTATCCATTTCGTAGGTGTGCAATGTAAGCATGGTGTTGGTGTCGCCATAGGCACCACTATACAAAAGTTGCAGGACTATGGAATCCAACACGGGATTTGTTCCAAACTCATGACCAAAGGTCTCAGGAACCAACTGAGTGGCAAAAGAGGCTTTCGTGTAGCCGAAAACGGGGTCGTTGATGGCACCAATAGCATTTCGGGTAAGTTCATCCGATCGCACCGCTGTGTCGGTTTTAGTATATGCATAAACGGTAGTAGTATCGGAATAAACCACTTTAAGCCAACTGTCCTGAGGTTGAACAATTAATCCAATTTTTCCGGGCTCTTTGGCACAGGAGGAAAACAAAGAAATGACAGCAACGAGTAGTATTCCAACAATGGACCCCGGCACAAGTCCGGGTTGGTTATCCTTCGATAATTTGATCATAAAAATCGTTATAAACATTAAAATAGTCTTCTTCGCCTTGATAATCCAGCATCGGTTTGCCCGAGGCAACTGCATAATCCATGAGCTCCTTATTGATGGTTGGGCTACCCAGAATTAATGCATCTGCATTATCGATGGCTCCTTTCATCAATGAAACGTAAGAACTATTTTTATAGTGTTTAAGTTGTTCTTCTTCTATGCCGCTCATTCGGATTTTATCCACAAAATCGGGTTTAAACGATTCGGTAAAGCCATCGTCGTATAGGCTGCAAATAATTTTCAAGTCGCTGAAGATAGGACTGTTTTTGTATGCTGTACGTACATAAAACGGCAACAAACTGGCAAACCATCCGTTGGTATGGATGATATCGGGCGCCCAACCCAATTTTTTAACAGTTTCGAGTACGCCTTTTGAGAAAAACACGGTACGCTCGTCGTTGTCGTCAAAAAACTTTTTGGCCTTGTCACGAAAAAGAAATTTTCGATGGAAAAAGTCCTCGTTATCAATAAAATAAACCTGCATCCGTGCCTGCTGAATGGAGGCCACCTTTATAATAAGCGGGTGGTCGATATCATCGATGATCAGGTTCATACCTGAAAGCCGAATTACCTCGTGAAGTTGATTTCTTCTTTCGTTAACCAAACCGTAACGTGGCATGAAGGTTCTAATTTCTTTGCCTTTTTCCTGGATCTTTTGTGGTAGAAATCGACCAATTTTGCTTAGAGGAGTCTCAGGTAGATAGGGTGTTATCTCCTGGTTGACAAAAAGCACCCTCTTTTTTTCCATAGTAAATGTGTTTCGGGATTCTGATTTGCAAAGGTAGTAAAAAAAAACTCAGAAATGTGAATAAACCTAAGTATCAGCAAACAATACAGGTGGTTTATGGTTTTTTAACGAATTATCCTGTTAAATGATGTACCGGATTCCCAATATTAAGGAGTCGTTAAACTGACCGGTTGACCAAAACCGTCTGGGACCTATCTTACTCTTACGTACATTGGTCAGCGAATCATTGGTTCTAATCATGACATGCCAATGCTCGGTAGCCTGAAACACCATTCCCAAATTTGCCTGCAAAGTCAGGTTTGCCATGGTACTTTTGTCGGTGCTAATGTTCGTGTTAACATCTTCCTGATAAAATCCGGCTAAAAATCCGGCAGAAGGACCTGCTTCAATAATAAAGCGTCCGAAATTATACTGATAAAGCAATGGCAGTTCGATGTAATTAGCTCTAAACAGAAAAAAATCGTACCCATTTTTTTCGTCAGGATTTTCACGGCTACCTTTCTGAAAATATGTGAGTTCCATTTGCATGGACGAATTTCCTCCCAACGACAATTGTACAAAAGCACCGGCAAAAATACCTGCTTTGTTGTACCCCGAATACGTATCACCGGCTACCTGCGAACCCACAATGCCGGCAGTAACACCTCCCTTGAATCGCTGCGCAAAACTCATGGAGACAAGAAATAGAAAAACAATTAACAGTACATTTTTTATCATGAGCAGATATCTAACTTTTATGTGTCAAAATTAATCAAATGTTTAATTGCCATTGACTTGAAAAGGATTTATGTGATACCAAACACATTTTTAGACTGTTGCGAACAAAACTTAACCAAATGATAATACTTGAGGGGGTAGGTAACACAAAATTGTATTAATTTGGTCAGGTGGAAAAAGCTAAAGGAATGGATCAAAGAAAATACAAAATTTTACTGGTTGATGACGAAGAGGATATTCTTGAGTTTTTATCTTATAACCTTATAAAAGAGGGGTTTAACGTAATTGCTGCCCAAAACGGCGTTGAAGCAGTGCAAATGGCCAAAAAAGAAAATCCCGACCTGATTCTCATGGACGTGATGATGCCCCGCATGGATGGTATGACCGCCGTGCAGGAAATCAGAAAAATTCCGGCATTGGCCGAAACCATTATCGTGTTTCTGACAGCACGCGCTGAAGACTATTCACAAATTGCCGGTTTCGAAGCCGGAGCCGATGATTATGTGTCGAAACCCGTCAAACCCAAAGTGCTCATGAGCAGGATAAATGCTTTGCTTCGCCGGGCTTCTAAAAAAGAAAACGCCAATGCCACCATAGAAGTGGGCGATTTGGTGATTGATCCCGAGCGCTTTATCGTGATAAAAAACGGTGAAGAAATCACCCTGCCCAACAAGGAATTTAAAATTCTGGCCCTCTTGGCAGGATCGCCCAACAAGGTATACTCAAGAGAGGACATTTTCTCCAAAGTGTGGGGCAATGACGTGATTGTTGGCGATCGAACCATCGATGTGCACGTGCGCAAAATCAGAGAGAAAATAGGTCTCGACAACATCCGTACCATCAAAGGAGTAGGTTACAAATTCAGCCTTTAAGGTCTTAGCCATCCAATATGAACCTCTCGGCTTCCAGAAATATTTCACTCGTCAATGCCATCCTGGTTACCTTGCTGTTTGCCATGGCATACATCATTTTTACAGTGTCGTTTTTCGACTTTTTGCTGATACCGTTGTTGGTTGCATTACCCATTGTTTTTTTGTTTGTGTTTTTTGTCAGCAGTCTGCTTTTCGAGCATTATATCAAAGAAAAATTGCGGGTAATTTATAAATCGATCGGACTGCTTAAACCTGAGGTAGAGTCTATTAAAGCCAAGAAGGGCAAAAACGACGAGCTGGAAATTGTGAACAACGTTGTGCTGAAGTGGAGCGAAGACAAAAAGAAAGAAATTGAGGAGTTGAAAGAACTGGCCGTTTACCGAAGGGAGTTTTTGGGCAATATTTCCCACGAGCTTAAAACGCCTATTTTCAACATTCAAGGCTATATTCTAACCCTCCTCGAAGGAGGTTTGGAAGACCCGTCCATCAACGAGAAATTTTTAAAAAAATCGGAAAAAAGCATCAACCGCATGATTGCGCTGGTGGACGAACTGGAAGAAATTGCCAAACTGGAATCGGGCGAGCTCAAGTTGAAAGAAGAGGTGTTTAATCTGTATGACCTAACACGTGAGGTAATCGATTTCATGGAAATGAAAGCCGCCAACTACAACACCAAAATTCAGATGCACAGTTCCATGAACCGATCGATGAAGGTGCGTGCCGACAAAAAGCGTATCCGGCAGGTAATCATCAACTTAATCGACAACGCCATCAAATATGGCAACTCTAAAGAAGGACTGATAAAAATATCCGCCTACAATTTCCACAACAACTATCTGGTGGAAGTGCAGGACAATGGTATCGGTATTCCGGAGGACAATATCCACCGTGTTTTTGAACGTTTTTACCGTACCGAAAAAAGCCGCTCGCGCGATACGGGAGGTTCGGGGTTGGGCCTGGCCATCGTAAAACACATCATCGAAGCACACAGGCAAACCATTAGCGTGCGGAGCAAAGAAGGCGAAGGAACTACGTTTTCGTTTACATTGAAAATGGGGTAGAGGTTTATTTGTTTCGTGCAATGGAATATACCACCAGGTCTTCCAACGCAATTCTTGCCCGGTTTTCAGGAAATGTTTTCAGCAAATCAAGCGACTGCTTTTTAAATTCATTCATCTTGCTTTCGGCATAGTCCAAACCACCGCTTTCTTTCACAAAGTCCATCAACCAAGCCACCTTGTCTTCATCGGTATTGTGGTTTTTTACAATGTTGATGATTTTGCGTTTTTCGAGGTAAGAGGCTTTGCTCAGGGCAAATATCAGAGGTAAGGTCATCTTTTTTTCTTTGATGTCGATGCCGCTGGGCTTACCGGTTTGGTTGTTTTTCTGAAAATCAAACAAGTCGTCTTTTATTTGGAATGCCATGCCGGCATATTCGCCAATTTGCCACATGCGTTGAATGGCTTCCTCGTCAGTGCAAACCGAAGCTGCTCCGGCAGCAAAACAAGATGCCAACAACGAAGCTGTTTTTTTACGGATGACATCGTAATACACTTCCTCGTCGATGTCGAGTTTGCGGGCTTTTTCCATTTGAAGCAGTTCGCCTTCGCTCATTTCCTTTACGGCTTCCGAAACAATCTCCAAAATAGGGTAATCTTTTGCTTTGAGCGCCAGCAACATACCTCGCGAAAGCAAATAATCGCCTGCCAACACGGCTATTTTGTTTCGCCATAAGGCATTGATGGAAAAACGTCCGCGGCGATGACTGGAATCGTCCACCACATCGTCGTGCACCAGGGTGGCGGTGTGCAACAATTCGATGAGCGAAGCCGCACGGTAAGTGGATTGGGTGAGTTCGCCAAAGAGCGCAGCGCTGTATAACACAATCACCGGCCGCATTTGCTTTCCTCTGGCTTTGAGCAAATACCGCATAATGACGTCCAGAAGCGGCACGTTGGATTTTACCGATTGCCGGAAGACCTGCTGAAAAATGTCCAGCTCCTTTTGGATGGGCTTTTTGAGTTGACTGAGTGTATTCATTGGTTTTGGTGTCGCTCAAAGCTGATTTGCGACCAAAATTAACGCTATTTTTGCACAAACTTCATTTTTATGTCCGGCATTTTATTCGACGAACTCATTTTTGGCCCTGTACATAGCCGCCGATTGGGTATTTCATTGGGAATTAACCTGCTTCCCACAGACAATAAATTCTGTAATTTCAATTGTATTTATTGTGAATGTGGCTGGACCGAAAACAGCGGAGCCAAGTTGGTACTTCCCAAAAGAACCGAATTTAGAGAAAAACTGGCGGAAAAATTGAAAGCCCTGCAACATACCCCCAACGAACCCGACGCCATCACTTTTGCAGGAAACGGAGAACCCACCACCCATCCGGAGTTTGCCGAAATTATGGAGGACACCATCGAAATGCGTAACCTCTATGCACCAAAAGCACTGGTGAGTGTGCTTTCCAATGCCAGCATGTTGCACAAGGAAAAGGTGCGTGCGGCTTTGGTGAAAGTGGACAAGAACATTCAAAAACTGGATGCCGGTACCGAAACCATGTTTCAACGCATCAACCAACCTCTGGGAAACCTTACCCTGGCCAAAATTGTTGAAAATCTGTTGCTCATTAAAGAAAACCTGATTATTCAAACCTTGTTTTTAAGGGGGGAATACAAGGGCCAAACCATCGACAACACTTCGTCCGGGGAACTTACGGAATGGCTGAGACTGATAAAGAAAATCAGTCCGGCATCAGTGATGTTGTATAGTATCGATAGAGAAACCCCTGCCAAAGGATTGGAAAAAATTTCAACGGATGAGCTGCAAACAATCGCCAGTCAGGTGGAAGCCCTGGGCATCCGGACGGAGGTATTTGGGTAGTTTATTTGAGGGGGTTATTGGCATTGCCGTTGGCCAATTGCGATCAAACATCATAAAAATCCAAATTCTTGAATTCTGAACCTTGAATCCTGCATTTAAAATGATTTATTAATTGTTAATGTCCTACGGACAAAATAACATGCTCCGATCTATGCTATGGATATTGAAGCCCTACGGGCTATTCGATTTATTCGGTTGCTTTATTGTCGCCCAGTACCCGTAGGGCATATATATCAATAGATTAGCACTATGACGGTTGCTCTCGCCGTAAAGCTTTTGAGGCTGCCGTTGGCCAATTGCGATCAAACATCCCAAAAATCCAAATTCTTGAATTCTGAACCTTGAATCCTGCATTTAATATGATTTATTAATTGTTGATGTCCTACGGACAAAATAACATGCTCCGATCTATGCTATGGATATTGAAGCCCTACGGACTATTCGATTTATTCGGTTGCTTTATTGTCGCCCAGTACCCGTAGGGCATAAATATCAATAGATTAGCACCATGACGGTTGCTCTCGCCGTAAAGCTTTTGAGGCTGCCGTTGGCCAATTGCGATCAAACATCCCAAAAATCCAAATTCTTGAATTCTGAACCTTGAATCAGAAATCTTGAATTTGAAATTTTCGAATCCAAAGCTGCAGCGCAGCGATAATATTTATAGCTTGTAAATCAGTAGAGTAGATAGCTACAGCGTGGCGTAACAAAAACTCAACCGGGCGGGTTAAAAAAAAACCCGGCGGGTTTTCAAGGAAAAAACAAATCCCCCGGATATCGCCCCAAAAAAATGCCCGCTTTCTCCACAAGACACACCACCTTTTCCCCTACCTTTGTCATTCATTATTCAGCGGAAATTTTCGGATGTACATCAAGGACTATTCAAGGAGAAAATATGTGGTTATCGGAGTTTTTATTCTGGTGGCAGCCTTGTATCTTTTTCGGTTGTTTTATCTTCAAATTATCGACAACAGCTACAAACTAACAGCCGAAAACATTGTATTGCGCAATATCCGAGAATACCCTCCTCGGGGACGTATCTACGATCGAAACAATAATTTATTGGTTTACAACGAAGCCGCTTACGACCTGATGGTCATTCCCCGACAGGTGAAAAATCTGGATACCATGGCCTTTTGCAACCTGATAGATATGGACAAGGAAACTTTTATTGCCCAAATGAAAAAAGCAAAAAGATATTCCTATTTCAAGCCATCGGTGTTTGTGAAGCAGATTTCGAAAAAAGACATGGGTCAGATAGAAGAAAAACTGTTTTTGTTTGAAGGTTTCTACACCCAAACACGTACCCTGCGCCACTACACCTACCCATCTGCAGGACACCTGCTGGGAAGTATTGGCGAAGTAAGTCAGTCTGATTTGAAAAAAGATAAATTCTATAAATCAGGTGATTACATTGGTAAATCGGGCATCGAACAGTATTACGAAAAATACCTACGTGGTGAAAGCGGCATGACCGTGGTGGAAGTGGATGTACATAACCGCATCAAGGGAAGCTTTCAAAACGGGAAATACGATACTTTGGCTGTGGCCGGACAAGACCTGATGCTGACCATCGACGGACAACTTCAAATGTATGGCGAACTACTCATGCAAAACAAGAAGGGCAGTATCGTAGCCATCGACCCAAAAACAGGCGAAATTCTGGCATTGGTTAGCAGTCCAGCCTACGATCCCAATTTGCTGGTGGGTCGCGAACGCTCACTTAACTACACTCGTCTCCTCAACGACACACTCAAACCCCTTATCAACCGTGCCACCATGGGCACCTATCCCCCGGGATCCACCTTCAAAATGGTAAATGCGCTGGTCGCCTTGCAAGAAGGCACCATCAACGCCAACACCCAATTCACCTGTCAGGGAAAGTTATCGTCGCCCATCAAATGTACCCACAACCATCAATCGCCACTCAAGCTGGCCATGGCTATCCAGCAATCATGCAATCCCTTCTTCTGGAATACCTTCAACTCCTTGCTCAACAGTTCCAAATTTTCCAATTCACATGATGGCTTTGCCCACTGGTACGCCGATGTGGTAAGTTTCGGTTTTGGAAAAGGTTTTAATACGGATATTCCATACGAAGCTGACGGAAATGTACCCACCGAAGCCTATTACGATAAGCTGTACCGCGGGAGTTGGAATGCTTTAACCATCAGATCGTTAAGTATTGGACAAGGCGAATTGCTCATCACCCCCATTCAGTTGGCCAACATGGTAACAATTATTGCTAACAAAGGGTATTTTTATCCACCACATTTGTTAAAAAAACTGGAGGGTTCAGATACCTTGTTTGCCCATTTCAGAGAATTGAAACACTCACGCATCGAAAAAAAGCATTTTGAACTGGTGCAGGAATCCATGCTTGATGTTTTTGAGGCTGATCACGGTACAGCCAGGTATTATCAGCTGGATAGCATCCGACAGTGCGGCAAAACAGGAACCGTCCAAAACCCGCATGGTGACGACCACAGCCTATTCATTGCTTTTGCTCCGCTCGAAGACCCTCAAATAGCTATGGCAGTTATTGTAGAAAATTCCGGGTATGGTTCTACATGGGCAGCACCAATCGCCAGTTTAATGATCGAGAAATACCTGAAAGGCAGCACTAAACGCCTAAAACTAGAGAAAAGAATGATGGAAGGAAATTTATTAAAATCCACGGGGAATGCAAAAAATGCAGACTAAACTATTATGAGAAACCGGGAAAACGTCATAAGTAATGTGGATTGGCTGACAATCAGCCTATTTCTAACATTGATGTTAATGGGCTGGTTGAGCATTTTTACAGCATCAGCAGGAGAAGATATCTCGCGAATTCTTGATTTCAATGAGCGCTACGGCAAACAACTTATGTGGATATTCATGGCCATTGTTCTGGCAGTAGTCATTCTTATTGTGGATGCCAAATTTTTCAGCGCCTTCTCTTTTTGGATATATGCCTTTTTGATTCTGGTACTCATCGGTGTGCTGCTTTTTGGAAGTACCGTGGCAGGGTCAAAATCGTGGTTTAAAATTGGCGGATTTGCCATACAGCCTGCCGAATTTGCCAAATTTGCCACAGCATTAGCGTTGGCCAGATTTTTAAGTTTTTTGAATACCGACGTTTCGCGACTTCGCACCAAAATCATCGCTGTTGGCATACTCTTTATACCGGCGGCACTGATTCTGCTTCAAAACGATACAGGTTCAGCATTGGTTTATTTCTCCTTTATCCTGGTGTTGTTTCGCGAAGGTTTTTCGGGAATGATTATCGTGGTGGGCATTGCGATGGCCGCCCTTTTCGTATTCACTCTGGTGATTGGCGAATATTGGGTGATTGGGGGACTGGCGGTACTTACCCTGTTGGCCATAGCTTTGCAAAAAAAGTGGCGCAAACAAGCAAAATCGCTATTGGGAATGTTTATTTTGGCTTCTGCCTTTGTTTTCAGTGTACACTATGCCTTTGAGAATGTGCTGGAGCCCCATCAAAAGAAGCGTATCAATGTGTTGCTGGGCATCGAACAGGATTTGCGTGGAGCTGGTTATAATGTGAATCAATCAAAAATTGCCATCGGATCCGGTGGACTTACAGGCAAAGGATTCCGAAATGGGGTACTTACCAGATATCATTTTGTGCCTGAGCAAAGTACGGATTTCATTTTTTGCACGGTTGGTGAGGAATGGGGATTTGTTGGCTCAGCGGTGGTGGTCTTACTGTTTCTAATGTTGATGATTAGGTTGGTTATTATGGCAGAGCGGCAACGCTCACGGTTTAGCCGGATTTATGGCTACGGAGTGGCTTCAGTGCTTTTCTTCCATTTTGCCATCAACATTGGCATGACCATCGGTTTGGCTCCCGTGGTAGGAATTCCACTACCCTTTTTCAGCTATGGGGGATCGTCGTTGTGGGCTTTTACCATCCTGCTTTTTATTTTTATCAAGCAAGACGCCAACCGACTGAATGTGTTGTAGTTTCTTTAAAATATTCCTCCGAAAATCAACTTCAATTCAACGGCACTTCCCGGTCCGCCAACATACCACATGACATTGTCCACCCTATAGATGGTACCGTTGAATTCTTTGGTAAGCGGAACGTTGAGGGGTAAAATTTGAATACCAAGGATTATTTCAAACACAAAATGATCGGCCTTGCCCAACAAACGGTAATACCCCAGTGCAGCACCTGCACCCATATTCCAGCATTGGTTTGGGAACGATCGGTTGACCTCCGAATTTCCCCTTTTATAATTCAGCTTGTTAAAATCCATATACGCTCCAATCAGTTTGATTTCACCAAACAATCCCTTAGGCATTTCTCTGGGCGAATAGAAACGTATAAATGGTGCAATTTTAACACCCGAATACTCAGTTTTTCCGGATGAGAAAAAATATTTAGACGTACTGAGAATATAGGCAGTGGTGTGCAGACCCAATGCAAACTTAGGCTTGAGAAAGCGTTGGTAACGCATCCCGATGCCATCGATAGCTATTTCATTGGGAGCTATTCCCACCTGATTTTTATATGTTTTCCAAAGGGTATCCTGACGACTAAGATGTAGTGGTTTGAGGCGGACTTCAATATTCGACTCATTTTTACCACCTGCAGGTAAATAAATGGTGGCCGGAACAAAATCCGGATGCGAAACACCAATCATACTTACCGAATCAGGTACCGTAACACAATAAACGCCAGACACATCTGCGTAAGCCACCCTGATGTTTCTTCCTATGGACAGACTGGCACCTGCTATTGGATCTCGGTGGTTTATTTCCAATATTTTACCTGATATCTGCTTGTTTTCCTTTTTTTTGGTTACAAAAAAAGCATCGATGGGTAGTGAACGTGGCAACAACTCTATTTTTTGAGGCAGCAGGTCGTCAATTCCCCACACCTTTTTCTTTAGAGGATAGTAATCGACATGCGAAAATATCAGGGTATCAGAAAAATCCGGCGGTACCTGAATTTTAAATTTTCCGTTTTTACCTGAAAAAGTGAGGCTGTCGATGCCCTGTGCCTGTATCTTTACGTCAGCAATTTGCCCATGGCTGAACTGATCGAATATGTAGCCGCTAATGGTTGTCTGACTTTTCAGCGAAAGGGAAAGGCTCCCAATCAAAAGAAACAGCAAGTAATTTTTCATCTACCAAAGATGGCAAAAAATAGGTTGAAAAGCCGAATTTTTCACTTGAATAAACAAAAAAAGCCGCCCCAAGCAAATGGAACGGCTTTCTTTTCAAATTTAAACTTCGCTTAATAGAATTTGATACGGTTGTCCACCACATCCAACGATTCTTCCAGTGCCCGGTAGGCTTGATCCTGTTCCACGCTCTGTTTGAATGCCGTTTGCAGGGTGTTGATGGTTTGATCGTAGGACGCAGGAGCTGAAGCCTTGGTCAGGCTGTTCAACTTAATCATAAACACAGCTGCATTGCCAACAACGGGTTGAGAAACGGTGCCTTCGGCCATGCCAAACACATAACCGATGGCTTCGTTTTCAGCACCAAATCCTTTGAGGTTTCGTGTGGAGAAAAAGAAGGGGTTTACATTGGTTTTGGTCAACTTCATGTCGGCTTCTGCTTTGGCCATATCGCCATTGAATGCCTTCATTTTTTCGGTCAGGTATTTGCCCTTCAGCTCGTTGGTTACCAATATTTGCATTCTTGATTTTACATCGTCAAGCTCAGGATAACCTGCATCAACCGCCTTGGTTAGCACGGCTACCACAAACATGTCTTCCAAATCGAATACCTGCGACACCTGGCCTACTTCTGTTTCTTCCTTAAACGACCACTGTACGATCTGACGTGGGTTGGGCAAACCGGGGATGCGGTTGCTCATTTCGCGCAGGTTGGGCATTTCGCGGGGATTCAGATTCTCGGTACTAACGTATTCGTTGAATTGATCCAGTGTTTGGTTTTCCGAAGCTAATTTACTGGCTTTGGCAAAAATATTTTGGTAGGTGGTATTGCTGGGCAGAACCTCGCGGTTTACCATGGCCACCCGTACTTTTTTCACATCATCCTTTTTACCGGTAACTTCAATCACGTGAAATCCGTAAGGAGTTTCTGCAACAGTGAAAGCACCCTTTTTGTTGTTGATAACGGCTTCATTGAAACCAGGAACCATGTTTCCATCGGCAAACCAACCCAGATCGCCGCCATTGGTGGCTGCAGAGGGGTCGGTGGAATACTGTGCAGCAAGCTCTCCCATTTTTTTAGGAGATTTTTTCAATACGGTTAACAAACTGTCGGCCAATGCCTGAGCTTGTTCTTTGGTAAGGGTAATCTCCGGTTTGGCTTGATAAGCACCTTTGTAAGCAATCAGGATATGACTGGCTTTCATGGAGTCGGGGCGCATGGTTTCGGCTACCAATCTTCCCATATGGAAGGCATTGTTTTCCAGATAAGGTTTCGATACCGTACCCACCGGACTGTTGAACATCAACGAGTCGATTTGGATGGGCAACTGTCCTTGCATTTTCCATGAGCTATCATAACCATTGTCGGAATTTACCTTTACAAAACGCTCCACATCAATGGTCTTTTTGAAGTCATTATAAATATCCTCGGCTTCTTTTTTTGCCATGTTGATATCTTCAGCAGATGGCTTTACATCGAATACCACATATTTAATGTCGCGTGAAGCTTCTTGTTTGTAGTTTTCCTTGTGCGCATCGTAATAGGCTTGATAGTCGGCATCCGTTGGAACGAACAAACTGTCGCTCAGGCTTTTGTAAGTAGCTGCAATGTAGTCGATGTCGGCTTTATTGTTTTCTTCCTCAAAACTTTGCTGTGCCAATGCGGTGGGCACATAGTAACCTTTGATGAGGAGGTTGTTGAATTTTGAGCGGAAGCGATCTTCTTTAATATATTTTTCAAACTGAATCCACTGTTGTTTGGCTTGAGCGGGCATACTCTCCAGATTCTGCAGATACTGAATAATCAGGTTTCTGTCGAATTTGCCTGTGTTGGGATCTGAAAAATATTGCACTACCAGAGGATGTGGATTAGAGCCCTGTATTAGGTCGTAGAGTTCTTCGGGGGTTACCGATAGTCCCAACGATTCATATTCGTCATCCATGATAATGTTGAAAACCATTCGATTCCAGGTTTCATCCTTGGTCCTGTACTGCTCGTCAGTGGATAACCTGTCGGTTTTTTGTTGTTGTAGTTTGTTCTCGATGTTTTGTTCAGCTTTGGCATTGAAATCCATGATGGTTATCTCTTCGCCTTCAACTACACCGATGTTCACGTCGCGTGACCCACTGTTTCCCTTGGCAAAATCGCCCAACACAAAGGCTGCCAACGCAACTCCAATGATAATCACCAGAAATGTGGAATGTTTTCTGATATTTCCTATTACTGCCATTAGTTAATTTTTAAAAATGAGGTGCAAATGTACAAATGTTGCTTGAAGTATGAAAAAAAATATTCAATTTAGGTTAAAAACCAAACAGTTGTCCGAAAAGTTAAGCTGCAAAACCCTGTAAAGAGGCTCAATTGGGATATTAGAACGATAAAAGATTATTTTTTGTCGCTATTTTCTGCCGGAGAGTTCCTTGGGAATTCGTCCATGAATGATGGTTTCAGAGCGCAATCTTTTACCAAGAATTTTTTCCACCATACGTCCGGTTTTCAAAATCTTGTCGATATCAAGTCCTGTTTCAATACCCATTTCGTCCATCATCACCACCATGTCTTCGGTACTCACCAAACCCACACCTTCGGCATCTTTGTAATAGTAGGCTCCCGTGCCGCTTACAGGCACATTGTCGACAAAGTTGGCAGGCTGTCCGCCAATACCTCCCAGGGTCGATTCATAATTGGTCATCCCTGCCTGCAAAGCTGCCAGCACATTGGCCAACCCCCATCCACGCAGCGAGTGGAAATGTACAATCTGTTTGTGAGGATTCTGCACATGATCTAATAACATGGAATAGTAATCGTAAACCCTGTTGGGTGAAGCACTTCCATCATGATCGGCATGTTCCACATCGTTGGCACCAATGTCGAACCAACGTTTGGTAAAATTAACAGCGTCCATCATGTCGGTGGGACCTTCAATGGGGCAACCCCAAATGGTACTTACGGTACCGTTCACTTTCAGCCCGGCATCGTGGGCCAGGGGGATATATTTTTCAGCCATTTTCCAGTATTCGGCAAGGGTAAGTCCCGAATTTTTCTTTTGATGCGACTCGGAGGTGCTTACCATCAACAAAATTCGGTCAGGACCATAGCCTTCTTTGCGGGCTTCAATGGCACGCTCGATGGCTCTTTCTCTGATGGTTACGGCAGTAAGACTGACATCAGGGAGCAAATGACTGACTCTTTTGCTGTTACGAATGGACTTAAATAATTTGTCAGCATCCTTAAATTGGGGCATGCCTTTGGGATTGCCAAAGTTGGTTACTTCCAGGTGCTTTACACCCGCCAAAATAAGTTCTTCGAGTACCCATAACTTCGCTTCAGGTTGTACGTAGGTTTCTTCGTGTTGAAAGCCGTCTCTAACAGTGATGTCGCCAATAACTACTTTTTTGGGATAGTTCATATGTGTCTTTTTTCTTAGTGTACGCAATCGTTTGCAATTGAGCCATCAAATGTATAAAAAATAGATGAATTAGGGTTGATTTTTGCAATAAACGTGATAATTTATACACATATATATATTAGTGGGTATATTGAATTAAATCGTTTGCACCGCTTTTTTTATACACGGTTTTTTGCTATACTTGCACTCGGCTATTCGACTCGATTCAGGATAGCTATTTTACGATGAACAACTAAAAATTAACACTTTGTACAGACTAAAAACCAAAATCGATATACAGGCTGTTGAGTTTCAAAATAACCGTAAGGCATACGAAGGATTGCTGGATGAATATCGACGTGTGATTGCAGAAAACACACAAGGAGGTAGCCCCGGAGCTGTAAAACGGCATAAGGAACGTGGAAAATTGCTGGCACGCGAGCGCATTAATTTGATGATCGACCGCAACACCCCCTTTCTCGAATTGTCGTCGCTTGCAGCATACAATCAGTACGACAACCAGTTTCCTTCTGCAGGAATTGTAACCGGCATTGGTGTAATTCATGGACGTGAAACCATCATCATCGCTAACGATGCCACCGTAAAGGGTGGCACCTACATGCAGTTCACCATCAAAAAACATCTGCGGGCACAGGAAATTGCCATGGAAAACAACCTTCCCTGCATTTATCTGGTTGACAGCGGTGGAGCATTTTTGCCTGAGCAGGATACAGTATTCCCCGACCGCGACCATTTCGGAAGGTTTTTCTATAACCAGGCACGCATGTCGGCCATGCGCATCCCACAAATCAGCATCGTCATGGGATCGTGTACTGCCGGAGGAGCCTATGTGCCGGCCATGAGCGACGAAACCATCATCGTGAAGGAACAAGGAACCATTTTCCTTGGGGGTCCACCGCTGGTGAAAGCAGCCACAGGTGAAGAAGTTACAGCCGAGGAACTCGGTGGTGCAGAGGTGCATACAAGTATTTCAGGTGTTGCCGACCATTTCGCCGACAACGATACCCACGCCATTCAAATTTGCCGGAATATTTTCGAAAACCTGCAACCACGACAAAAGCAATTTCTTGAAACAATCCCCATCGAAGAGCCTTTGTACGACCCCAAAGAATTGTACGGCATCGCCCCCATCGACTTGCGAAAGATGGTGGATCCCCGCGAAATCATTATGCGCATCGTGGATGGAAGTCGCTTTCAGGAGTTTAAGGCCAAGTATGCCACCACCGTCGTTACCGGTTTCGCCCACATCATGGGATTCCCGGTGGGTATCATAGCCAATTTTGGCGTACTATTTTCTGAATCGGCGCTTAAGGTCACCCACTTTATCGAGTTGTGCACCGCACGTAAAATTCCATTGATTTTTTTACAAAACATCACGGGATTTATGGTGGGAAAAGAATTTGAACGTGGTGGAATTGCCAAGGATGGCGCCAAAATGGTACACGCTGTTTCCAATGCCAATGTACCCAAATTTACGGTGATTTTTGGCGGATCATTTGGTGCCGGAAATTACGGAATGGCGGGCCGGGCCTTCAATCCGCGGCTGTTGTTTATGTGGCCCAATGCCAAAATATCGGTGATGGGAGGCGAACAAGCGGCCACCGTGTTGGTGACTGTAAAAAAAGACCAGCTGGCTGCAAAAGGAATTGAAATGACCGAAGAGGAAATTGAAAAAATGCGTAGCCCCATTCTCGAGAAATACGAACGCGAAGGGTCGGCATACTACAGCACATCACGCCTGTGGGACGATGGTATCATCGATCCGGCCGATACGCGAAAAGTATTGGCCATGGGCATTGCCAGTGCACTCAATCAGCCTTTCCCCGAACAAAATTATGGAGTATTTAGAATGTAACTGAATCAGAATGAACCCATACGAAACCCTAATACTGGAACGAAAAGAAGATATCCAATATGTCTATTTAAACCGTCCGGAAGTTCACAACGCCATCAATGAGGTGATGATTGCCGAACTTACGGAGGTATTTAGCGAATTTTCCAAAGACGAATCGCTTAAGTTGGTCATACTCAAAGGCAAAGGAAAAACCTTTTGCGCCGGTGCCGACCTCAACTACATGAGCCACATTGCCCAACATAGCAAAGACGACAATTACAAAGATGGTCAGCGATTGGCCAAATTGTTCAAAACCATTTACCGATGCCACGTGCCCACCATGGCCATTGTGCATGGAGCCGCGTTTGGAGGTGCCAATGGTTTGTTTGCTGCCTGCGATGTGGTGCTGGCCGACGAAAATACCACCTTTGCCTTCAGTGAGGTAAAAATTGGTATTGGTCCGGCTACCATCATGCCCTTTATCATCCGCCGTATCGGCGAATACCATGCCCGCGACTTGATGCTTACAGGGAGAAGATTTAAAGGAAAAGAGGCCGAAAGGGTGGGACTCATCAATAAAGCCGTACCGGCAGGATTGCTTATTGAGAACATCAAAAAATACATCAATGAATTTCTTACCGCAGGACCCAAAGCTACCCGAGCCACCAAACAGTTGATTCAGCACATTGTTTATGATGGCCCTGAAGTAAACGAACTCATTGATTACACTGCCGGAATAATTGCCAACCTGCGCGCCGACGACGAAGGCCAGGAAGGAATGGCGGCATTTTTGGAAAAGCGAAAACCCTTTTGGGTAAAACAAAATCCAAAGACTGATTTTCCAATTGAGTAAAACGAAAAAAGATGAAACTATTTAAAAAAATATTGGTGGCCAACCGTGGTGAAATTGCTGTTCGCGTGATGAAATCGGCAAAGAAGCTGAACATCAAAACCGTGGCGGTATATTCTCTGGCCGACAAAAACAGCCTCCATGTGCGCACAGCCGACGAAGCGGTGTGTATTGGGGGCAACGAACTGGCCGACACCTATCTGAATGCCAACAAAATAATTGAAGCAGCCAAAAAAACCGACTGCGACGCCCTCCATCCCGGCTACGGATTTTTATCGGAAAGCCCCGTATTGGTAGCGGCCTGTGAGCAAAACGGCATTACTTTTATTGGTCCGCATACCGAAGCCATCACCCTGATGGGAAATAAAATTGAAGCACGTAAATTCGTGGAAGAAATTGGTATTCCCATGACCAAAGGCATTACCGGCGACTTGCAAACCTTGTTCGATAATGCCAACCAACTGGTATTTCCGGTACTCGTGAAAGCTGCTGCAGGAGGTGGAGGAAAGGGCATGCGTATTGTCCGCCAAATGGATGAACTTAAGGATGTGGTGGAATCCACCAGTCGTGAGGCTAAAAACTACTTTGGGGACGAAACCATCTACATCGAACAGTATATCGAAGAACCCCGTCATATCGAAATTCAGTTGATTGGAGATAATTTTGGCAACCTTGTTCACCTCTTCGAACGTGAATGTTCCATTCAACGACGTTATCAAAAAATCATCGAAGAATCGCCCTCACCAACCCTTACCCCGGAAGTGAGACAAAAAATGGGGGAAGCTGCCGTAAAAATCGGTCGCAAAATTGGCTACAACAGTGCCGGAACCATCGAGTTTTTGGTGGATAAAAACCTGAATTTCTATTTTCTGGAAATGAATACCCGCATCCAGGTGGAACATCCGGTTACCGAAATGGTAACAGGAGTTGATCTGGTAGAGGAACAAATACTGGTGGCTGCCGGAAATCCCCTGCGATTGTCGCAAGATCAACTTTCACAACATGGCCATGCCATCGAATGTCGGATTTATGCCGAGGATCCTGCCAACAACTTTTTACCCTCCCCCGGAGCCATTTCCTTGCTAGCCATGCCCAACCAACAGCATGTGCGTATTGATACCTCTCTGGATGGCCCTGCCGTGGTGGAAAGTTATTACGATCCCATGATCAGCAAACTGGTGGTGTGGGCACCCAATCGCTCTCAGGCCATTAAAGAAACGGAGAACATGCTCAAACAATTTGTGGTACAGGGAATTCAAACAAACATCCCCTATTTGCTGCAATTGGTTCAGCATAAAGCCTTTCATTCCAATACCATCTCCACCAAATTTTGTGATACCCATTCAGAAGAGTTGCTGCAGAACATTCAAAATAAAACCATTGAATTGCCGTCACATATTCCGGTTGTTGGTTTGGTGATTCATTCGTTACAAGCCACTGCTCCTGCAAATATTTGGGAAACCATAGGTTACTGGCGCAATCGAATGATCATTCCGGTTCTGTTGAACGACCAGCAGATGAATGTGGAACTTGTTTCGAAAGAAAAGGATATTTTTCATTTGATCGTGGAAGGAAAGCAGGTACAAGCTGAAATCAAAACCGTTGACAAACAGTTTATCAAACTTGCCATTGATGGTGTAGATTACGATTCTTACATTTCCTATAACACTAAAGGACAAGGTTATATCACCATCAACGGCATACATTTTAATATCCGACGCGAAGATGTACTCACCGAAGCTGAATATTACGAATCCTCCGATCAGGGTAAGGATGCCGGAAGCTATTTTACACCCATGCCCGGCAAGGTGATTAAGGTATCAGTGGCTGCCGGAGATGAGGTGGTGCGGGGTACGGTATTGCTGGTGGTAGAAGCCATGAAAATGGAGAACAACATTGTGGCCACCCATGATGCTACTGTGGAATTGGTGAATGTGCAGGTGGGCGATATGGTGGACACCGACAAGTTGTTAGTAAAACTGCATGATAAAGAATAACTAAAATATAATACTATGAATTTTGACTTAAGCCCCGAACAGGAACTGATAAGAAGCACGGTGCGCGACTTTGCAGAACGCGAAATAAAGCCCGTGGCACAGGAACTGGACGAAAAAGGGGAGTTTTCTCTTGACTTGACCCAAAAAATGGGCGAACTGGGTTTGTTTGGCATGAACATCCCAGAATCCTATGGAGGACAAGGCTTAGATACGCTTTCGTATATTATTGCTGTGGAAGAACTAGCCCGTGTGGATGGCTCCCAAGCAGCCACACTGGCAGCTCATAACTCGCTGGGAATAGGTCCTTTGGTTACCTATGGCACCGAAGAACAAAAAATGAAATACCTTCCTTCGCTATGTACGGGCTCCGGTTTGTGGAGTTTCGGGCTCACCGAACCCGGTGCCGGCTCCGATTCGCGAGGTTCCAAGACCACCGCCGTACTCGATGGCGATGAATGGGTGATAAACGGCTCTAAAATATTTATTACCAATGCCTCTGTTGACATCAGTCTGGGATGTACCGTTCAAGCGGTTTCCGGAGATGAAAACGGGAAGAAAATATTTACCACCATCATCGTGGAAAAAGACACGCCTGGTTTTCGTCGCGTACCCATGCACAACAAAATGATGTGGCGTGCATCAGACACAGCCGAATTGTTTTTTGATGATGTGCGTGTACCCAAAGAAAACCTGTTGGGTAAAGTGGGCGAAGGATCACATATCATGTTGAATACCCTCGACGGAGGTCGCTTGTCCATCGGAGCTATGGGTCTCGGATTGGCTCAGGGCGCTTTTGAGATGGCTCTTGCCTACGCCAACGAACGCAAACAATTTGGTAAACCCATCTCCAAATTCCAGATCAACGCCTTCAAACTGGCGGATATGGCCATGAAAATTGAATTGGCCAGAAATCTCCTTTACAAAGCTTGCTGGTTGAAAGATGAAGGAAGACCCTATGGCAAAGAAGCCGCCATGTCGAAATTGTATTGCAGCGAAGTGGCCAAAGAAGTAGCCGACGAAGCGGTTCAGATTCACGGAGGTTACGGCCTAATGAAAGACTATCCCGTAGAACGCTTTTATCGCGATCAACGGCTGTTGCAAGTGGGTGAAGGTACCAGCGAAATTCAACGACTGGTCATTTCACGACTGATCGGATGCTAACCACTAATCAAAACTAATATTGAACTTAAACAAATTACCATGAACAAAGTTGTAAAAAACGCCCGGGAGGCAATAAAAGGAATAGAAAACAATATGACGTTGATGTTGGGAGGTTTCGGATTGTGCGGTATCCCCGAAAAAACCATTGAAGCCCTTTTTGAAAGCGGAGTTACCGGACTCACCTGTATCAGCAACAATGCCGGTGTGGATGGCTTCGGTTTGGGCATGCTATTGCGTAAACATCAAATCAGGAAGATGATTTCGTCCTATGTGGGTGAAAACAAGGAATTTGAACGTCAATTGCTTTCGGGAGAGCTGGACGTGGAACTTATCCCCCAAGGAACATTGGCTGAACGTTGCCGTGCCGGAGGTGCCGGAATTCCTGCCTTTTTTGTTCCTGCCGGATATGGAACCGAAGTGGCCGAAGGCAAAGAAGTACGTGAGTTTAATGGAAAAATGCACTTGCTCGAACATGCCTTAACCGCCGATTTTGCCGTGGTTAAAGCCTGGAAAGGCGACACAGCCGGAAACCTGATCTATCGACATACCGCCAACAATTTCAACAACATGATGGCCATGGCCGGGAAAATTACCATTGCCGAAGTGGAAGAATTGGTGCCTGCCGGCGAACTCGACCCCAATCAGATTCACACCCCCGGAATTTTCGTGCAACGCATTTTTAAAGGCGAAAACTACGAAAAACGAATTGAGTTTGTAACCACTCAAGGCTAAAGCAAATCTGCATGGATTTGATAATCAATACATACACTTTTTTGACCAACGAAAATATATTACACCATGGCACTAGATAAAAACGGAATAGCACAACGCATAGCACAAGAATTACAAGACGGATATTATGTTAATCTGGGAATCGGCATACCCACCTTGGTAGCCAACTATATCCCTGAAGGAATGGATGTTATACTTCAATCAGAAAATGGATTGCTGGGCATCGGACCTTTTCCCGTGAAGGGCGAAGAAGATGCCGACTTAATAAATGCGGGCAAACAAACGGTAACCTACACCAAAGGAGCGGCATTTTTCGATTCAGCCACCAGTTTTGCCATGATTCGTGGCGGACACGTGGACTTAACCGTGTTGGGCGCATTTGAAATTTCGGACAAGGGCGACATCGCCAGCTGGAAAATTCCCGGAAAAATGGTGAAAGGTATGGGAGGTGCCATGGATTTAGTGGCTTCTGCAAAAAATATCATTGTGGCCACTACGCACACCGACCGTGCCGGCAACCCCAAACTACTGACTGCCTGCACCCTCCCAATTACCGGTGTACAATGCATAAAACGCATCGTAACCGATCTGGCAGTCGTTGACGTCACCAAAAACGGATTTAAACTCGTGGAACGAGCCCCCGGCGTAAGTGTAGCAGAAATTGTGGCCAAAACCGGTGCTCCACTGGAGGTGGAAGGCGAAATTCCCGAGATGAGGTTATAGGAAATCTATAGTAAAATAGGGCGGCCGCATTCAACTGTTCTTTGGGTCATAGGATCAGAAAAGGATTAAAAGTACCTTAGTCATTCCCCACTTCCGTCTTCGGACTCCCGACTTCCGACTCCCTATTTATTATTAAAAGCAGTCATGGTTCTGTCGATGCCAATGGCGGTAAAGCTTTTCACCATGTCAACGGCTACATCAATGCGCGGGAGCATGATTTTTTCTTCATCTTTGGTCCATTGCCCGAGCACATAATCCACTTGAAAGCCTCTTGGGAAATTGTCACCGATACCTATCCTTAATCGATTATATTCGCTTGTGTTAAGTTTGAGCATGATATCCGACAACCCATTATGTCCGGCATCGCCTCCTTTTTTCTTCATTCGTAAAGCTCCCTTGGCCAAAGCAATATCATCAACAATCACCAATAAATTTTCAAGGGGGATATTCTCTTTTTCAAGCCAATATTTCACAGACTTACCACTGAGGTTCATGTAAGTGGTAGGCTTAATAAGAACAAGTGTACGCCCTTTGTATTTGGCCTCTGCCCGAGATGCCAAACGTTCTACCTTAAATTCGGTACTTAAATCGTGTGCCAACGCGTTGCACACCACAAAACCAATGTTATGTCGTGTGTTAACATATTCAGCACCAATATTTCCTAATCCGGCAATTAAGTATTTCAAAACTTGTGGATTTTTACCTGACAATAAAAGGGACAAAGTTAAACACTTTATCCCTTTTTCTCATTTCAATTAAAATATCTGCAAGGCTGATAATGCCTTTGCTGAATGCTTACTCGGCTGCTTCAGAAGCACCTTCTTCTGCACCTTCTTCGCCTTCTTCACCTTCTTCTTCATCGTCAAGGTCAGCACCACCACCACGGGCAGCTTTCACCATCACAACCACTGAATTAGGGATGTCGAGCATATCAACATTTTCCATCTTAACGGCTTTTACCTTGATGGAATCACCAATTTTCAGCTTGGAGATATCAATTACAATTTCTTCAGGTAGATTTTCAACAATGCCTCTTACCTTCATTTTGCGAATTTTCTGTTGCAGCTTTCCACCAGCAATTACGCCTGGAGAGTCACCAACCATTCGAATAGGCAAGGCTGAGACAATTGGTTTTCCAGGAATTACTTCCAGAAAATCGGCATGCAAAGCACTGTCGGAAACAGGATGATACTGAACGTCCTGCAATAAGGCGTTGTAAATTTTTCCATCGAGATTAAGCTCGATTACAAATGTTTCGGGGGTGAAGATAATTTTTCCGAAAGAAAATGAGTCCACTTCAAAGTGCACTTGTTCTTTGCCTCCGTAAAGCACACAGGGTACATTACCCGCTTTGCGCACTTTTTTCGCATCTTTTTTCCCTACGTTCTCTCTAAGAGAACCGCTCAATGATACTTTTTTCATGTTTATAAAATTTAATTATATGTTTTTCAGATCGAATAACGAACTGATGGATTCAAAATTCTGAACACGCTTGATTACTTCCGAAAGTAACTCGGCAGTGGACAATACGGTAATTTTTTCGCTGTGCTGCTGCAAGGGAATGGTATCTGTAACCACCACCTCGGTAAACACGGATTTATTTATGCGACTATAGGCATCGCCTGAGAAAATGGCATGGGTACAAAAAGCACGAACGCTGTTGGCTCCACGGCTCATAATTAGTGAGGCTGCTTTAGTAATGGTGCCCGCGGTATCAATAATATCGTCTATCAACACCACATCTTTTCCTTCTACGTCGCCAATCAGCTCCATTTGTTCAATTACGTTGGGCTTGGCGCGTTGTTTATAACAAATCACAAAACCGCTTCCCAAGGCTTTGGCATAACTGGCCGCCCTGCGTGTACCGCCGGTATCAGGCGAAGCCATCATCAGGTTGGGCAAATTTAGTTTTTTGATATATGGGATGAAAATATTGGATGAATACAAATGATCTACGGGAACATCGAAAAATCCCTGAATTTGATCGGCATGTAAATCGATAGTTATCAGTCGGGTAACGCCGGCTGCGATCAACAAGTTGGCTGAAAGCTTACTGGCAATACTTACCCGGGGTTTGTCTTTCCTATCCTGACGAGCGTAACCAAAGTATGGGATCACCGCAATAATTTTTTTGGCCGAAGCCCTGCGTGCTGCATCCACCATCATCAATAATTCCAAGAAATTATCTGCCGGCGGAAAGGTCGACTGAACGATAAACACATCACGTCCGCGAATATTTTCCTCGTATGAGGTTTGGAATTCACCGTCTGCAAAATCCAAGACAATGGATTTTCCCAAAGGCATACCATAATGTTCAGCAATTTTTTCTGCTAAATACCTACTTTTTCTTCCTGAAAAAATACTGACCATTGAATCTGACATGACGTTGGTTTTTGGTGAAATTGCGCGGCTGCAAAATTAGTACTATTTTTAGAAATAACAACCCTGTTTTTCAAAAGGTTTAGATTCTGGTGCGACTGCCAAATTTACATCCCAACAAGTGTAACTTTCACGAAGATAAACTGAACAAAACCCATTCTATCGTTACCAAAACAGCACACAAACCGGATTTGGAGCCGTTGCCTGAGAAACATAGGTCAGCACTCCCGTTTCTTTATCGCGATTGAACAACACCAGGTTATTGGAATACTGATTGGCCACCACCACCTGACTTTCATCGGGAGTGAGGGTAAAATTACGCGGACCATCACCCATTACCGACTCAAAACCAATTGATTTCAACGAACCATCAACCTCATCTACCGAATAAATAGCCAAACTATTATGTCCACGATTGGAGGCGTACAAAAACTTCCCGTCGGAGGATATATGAATGTCAGCAGAGGTGTTGGGCTCGGCATATCCCTCCGGCAAGGTAGAAACAGACTTCACTATTTCGTAGGTATCCGCGTCTGTTTTTTGCAATTGGGTTACGCTACAGCTCAATTCATTCAACACATAAATCCAATCATGTGTCGGGTGAAAAGCCAAATGTCGCGGACCATCGCCGGGAGCCATAAGTACATTTTTTGACGGAGTTGGAACGAGTTTGTGTTCGCGTTTGTCGAGTGTATAAAATATCAACTCATCCTTACCCAAATCCACCGAAATCACCTGATTGCTTCGGGGTAAAAACCAAGCCGAATGAACATGGGCAGTTTCCTGTCGGGGTGTTACACTTCCCCCAAAATGCTGTTGCACATCGAGTACCGGCGACAAAGCTCCTGATTTATTCAAGGACAACAAACCCACATTACCTCCGGAATAATTGGCCACCAATACAACTCCTTTGCGGTTTACCGTAACGAAACAGGGGTGGGCACCTCCTGTTGGACTACTGCTAATAAAGGACAAACCGTCATCACTAACCTCGAACGATTCCACAGTACCTGTACCTTCATGGTCGGTTTCGTTAACGGCCAACATTATTTGTTTGTCCGGCGTCAAGGCCAAAAAGGACGGATTCACCGATTTTGCAGCCAAACCCAGAGAAGACAATGAATCCCCATCCAATTGATAGCGATAGATTCCCTGACTTGCTCCGTCGGTGTAGGTTCCAACAAAAAACAACTGTCCATGCTGCGATTTTTCCACAGATTGTGTACCCAGGCAACCACTCAGTAATAGTAACATTACCCAGCCAAATACGTTTTTTAATTGTTTCATGTGATGTAGATTTTTTTCATGTGAGTTGTTACAATCAAGACGTCCAATATAACAATAAATATTCAGCAGTGTTGTTACTACCCGAAATTTCATGCCATTAAAATACTGAGTCTGCTCCGAGAAGTCGTTCCTTTATTAAAAAATTCTTAAAACGCTTCGACTACAAATGAACCACTTGGTATAAAAGATGCATATTACCGATAAACAGACCTTTGTATAACCTCAGTTTAAAACTCTGCGGAACACCGTGGTAAATTCTGTGGAACTCTGTGTTAAAAAATTTGTGTTTATACTTTTCGAAGCGGACGCTTTAATTGAATCTCTACAAACCAACATAAAAAATGCAAGCCCCAAAAGAAGAACGTAATATTCGTTGCTTCTCCTGAGGCCTGCAGTTGATTAACCTATCAACAAACTGTTCTTAAATCAACACATTGTTTTTAAAGGTTCGTCCGTCCGATTTCATGACAATCACATAGTTTCCTTTTTTACTACCCGAAAAATCATACACGCGGTTCACATTTTGTCCTTTTTTGATTCGCTCGCTGTAAGCCAAATCCCATCCTTCATAATAAACATCGATGATGACGGATTCGTCTTCCGGAGATGTGGTCGAAATATACACATATCCATCTACTACAACTACTTCCGGTTTGCGAATGTTGCGTTCTTCTTCTTTTAGAAAGGCAACTTCCGATTGAGTTACCTGAAAAGGTATTACTTTGATGGCTTCTTTGCTTTCAAACTCAAAATAATACACTCCATCGGGTAAATTGCTCAGGTCGAAACCTTTATTATAGGTGCCTGACTTTTCAATTTTCTCGGTGTAAAGCACAACATCTTTCTGGTCCTTCAACACCAGTGTCGATCCTTGTTCCACATTTTGAAAAGTAACCGAAGTAACCTTATCAGAAGGTTCGTTGGAAGAAAAGACATACTCAGCAGAGTAACCTACGCTCGAAGCCGTCATGGCTGCGAGTACTAAACTAATAACTAATAATTTTTTCATGTTTTCAATTTTTTACTTTTTATGTCAATATTGACGATGCAAATGTATGCCGGGTATTGTCGATAGAAAACATCAAATTTGACCAATATATATGCTCTTTTAACACACATTTTTGCATATAAAACATTCGTTGTTAATTTAGCATAGAAATGTGTTAAACGTGTATATACTACACTTTGGAAATAATGTACTTTTACCACCTAAATAACTAGGAGTCATGTTAAATAAAAAACCGGCACTTGAAAAAATCAGCCCAAGTTTTGGGAGCTCCATATTGGTGAAACAACATTCGGAACAAATAGTTACTCATCAGGCTTTTTGGCATTTTCACCCTGAAATTGAACTTGTTTACGTAAATAAAGGTCAGGGAAAAGTCCATATTGGCAATCATTTGTCCTACTTCAACAACAGCCAGCTATTGCTTTTGGGCGCCAACCTTCCCCATCATGGGTTTAGCGATCGACTTACTACCAAAGGATCGGAGACCATCGTACAGTTCAAACCTGACTTTTTGGGCGACCATTTTTTGGCTATACCCGAAATGAAGCCCATCGCCACCTTGCTTGAACGAGCCAAAAAAGGGATCGTATATAAAACGGAAACCAAAAGAAAAGTTGGTCCCAAGATTGAAAAACTACTTGGTTTGGAAGGGTTTAAAAAGGTCATCCTATTGCTTGAAATTCTCAACGATCTGGCCACCTCCGGCGATTACACCTTATTAAATGTTGATGGCTTGGCTTTTGAAACTTCTATTCAGGACAGCCACAAAATAGATGTGATTTACAAACACATCAATGCCAATTTTGAACGGGTAATCACCCTCGATGAAATTGCCAATGAGGCAAGTATGACCGTTCCTGCATTTTGTCGGTACTTCAAAAAAGCCACCGGAAAAACATTTACCAAGCTGGTGAACGAATACCGCGTGGTGCATGCTATCAAATTGCTGTCGGAAAGCTCCAAAAGCATCACCGATATCTGCTACGAATGTGGATTCAATAACTTTTCGCACTTCAACAAGCAGTTCAAGGAGTTTACGGGGAAAAGCGCGTCAAAATACCGAAGTGAGATGAAGAAGATGGTACAGTAGAGAAGATTTTCGCTTGACAAAGCATCACTATGGGGATAGGCTAATCCCGGAAGATTTTTCTTTACATAAAAATAATCTTTCACAACAATTTACTCTCCCAAGCAGAGTTTTAATGTAAAACCGCTAAAGTTGACTAACTTTGGGGTTTATAACAGAAATAAGATTTTGCTTCAAATAGAGGACTTACATATTGCTTTTCCATCCAAATCGGGAGAAATTTCGGCGGTAAACCACATCAGCCTAAGCCTGGAGAAAGGCGAATCGCTGGGAATTGTGGGTGAATCAGGGTCGGGCAAATCCATTACGGCGCTGGCCATCATGGGCTTACTACCGCAACAAGCCGTAATCAAGTCGGGTAAGATTTTGTTCGATCAAACGGATTTACTGAAACTTTCTCTGCGCCACATGAACCGTTTCAGGGGTAAACAAATTGCCATGATTTTTCAGGAGCCCATGACCTCCCTTAACCCGGTAATGCGTTGTGGTGAACAAGTGGCCGAGAGCATGGTGACACATCAGAAAATAAGTCGTAAAGTGGCATTAAAACAAACCCTTGCACTTTTCAAGCAAGTCAACCTGCCCCGTCCTGAAAAAATGATCTTCTCCTACCCACACGAAATTTCCGGAGGGCAAAAGCAGCGGGTGATGATAGCCATGGCCATCGCCAACAATCCGGAATTACTCATTGCTGACGAGCCTACCACCGCTTTGGACGTCACGGTTCAACAGGAAATACTGGATCTTCTGGACCAATTGCGACGGGAAAAGGGCATGAGCCTGATATTCATTAGTCACGATCTGGGTGTAGTTTCGCGGGTAGCACAGCAAGTGGCAGTAATGTACCAAGGCAACATGGTGGAGCAAGGGCTGTGCAGCGTAGTTTTTGCTCATCCACAACATCCGTATACCAAGGGATTGCTCGCCTGTCGTCCGCCCTTGCACACACGCCCCGAGCGACTTCCCGTGATTGATGACTTTCTCTTTCCGGAAAAAAACCGGCCAATTGAGGTTTCTCCCAAAGTTATGGATATCCGTGAGAAAGCAATTTCCCAACCCATTTTAGAAGTGAATAATTTGGTAAAAAGCTATGTCCTTGAGCGAAATTTTCTGGGTAAAGTTACCCAAAGTAAAGCCGCCGTTGACGATGTTTCATTTGAAGTGTTTCCGGGCGAAACCTTGGGCTTGGTGGGTGAATCGGGCTGTGGTAAAACTACGCTGGGACGAGCCATCCTGCAACTCATTCAACCCGACAGTGGTCGGATTGTTTTCGAAAAACAAAACCTGACCATGTTCAGCCCGCGTCAGTTAAAGAAAAGCCGACGACAGTTAAACATCGTGTTTCAGGATCCCTATTCGTCACTCAACCCACGGATGAGCATTGGCGAAGCCATCATGGAACCCATGAAAGTACACCGACTGAACGGCAATGCACGTCAGCGACAAGCCAAGGCAGCTGAGTTACTGCAACAGGTGGGTCTGTCGGCCGACCAAATGCACCGTTTTCCGCACGAATTTTCCGGAGGTCAGCGTCAACGCATCGTCATTGCCCGCGCTCTGGCCGTACAACCACGTTTTATCATCTGCGACGAAGCTGTTTCGGCACTGGATGTTTCCGTTCAGGCCAAAGTGCTCAACCTGCTCAACGACCTTAAAAAAACCTATGGTTTTACCTACATTTTCATCTCCCACGATTTGTCGGTGGTAAAATACATGTCCGACCGCATCATGGTGATGAAAGAGGGAAAAATTGTGGAAATAGGGCCTGCTAATGAGGTTTTCTATCACCCACAATCAACTTATACACAAAAACTTATATCGGCGTTGCCCACCCTCGCAACGTCCACTTAATATCAAAACAACATGTCGAAAAAAAAATCAACTTATCCACAAAACGCCCTCGCGGGTGTGATTCTCAGCATCTTCGCCGAGAACCCTTTCAAAGCATATAACTACAAACAAATAGGCCATCTGATTGGTGTTAAAGATAAAGCGGGACGCAATGTGCTACACGAACTGCTCCTCGAACTTACCCAAAACAAAGATTTGCTGGAAATAAAACCCGGCAAATACCGCCTGAACCCTGAAAAATTGCAGGTACTGGCCAACAAGAAAAAGTTCATCACCGGGAAGGTGGACATGAAAAACACCGGCAAAGCATACATCATCAGCGATGAGGGTGGCGACGATATTTTTGTGGCTTCCAACAACGTGGGTCATGCCCTCCACGACGACCATGTGAAAGTGTTTATCTTCCCGAAACGCAACAACCACAAAACAGAAGGCCAGATCGTAGAGGTATTGCAACGCAGGAAAGACACCTATGTGGGCGTGCTCGAAGCCAATAAAAACTACGGTTTTGTAATTGCCGACAGCCAAAACATGCCCTACGACATCTTTGTGCAACCCGAACATATGAATAAAGCCAGAAATGGTGAAAAAGTATTGGTGAAAATCATCGACTGGCCCGAACATGCCAATAACCCTTTTGGGGAAATTACCGAAGTACTTGGAATGCCCGGCGATAACGACGTGGAAATGAAGTCCATATTGGCCGACAACAATTTTCCTCTGTCATTTCCTAAAGAAGTGGAACAGGAAGCCGAAAAAATTGAAACACGTATCGGTGAAAACGAAATCAAACAACGTAAAGATTTTCGCGATACGTTTACCATTACCATCGACCCCTTTGATGCCAAGGATTTTGACGATGCCATTTCCCTAAAGAAAGTGGATGAAACTACCTGGGAAGTGGGTGTACATATTGCAGATGTATCGCATTTCGTGCAGCAAGGCACCAACCTCGACAAGGAAGCCTACCAACGAGGCACCTCCATCTATTTGGTTGACAGGGTAATTCCCATGTTACCCGAAAAGCTGTCCAACAACGTCTGCTCACTTCGACCCAAGGAAGATAAGCTGACCTTTTCGGCTGTTTTCAATATGAATAATAAAGCAGAAGTTACCGCTCGCTGGTTTGGAAAAACCATCATCCATTCCAACAGGCGATTCACTTACGAGGAGGCACAGGAAATCATCGAAACCGGCAAGGGTGACTTTCAACAGGAAGTATTGGTCTTGCATTCTCTGGCCACCCTATTACGGAAAAAACGCTTCAGCAATGGTTCCATCAATTTCAACTCGGAAGAAATCAGGTTTAAACTCGACGAAAAAGGTAAACCCATCGAAACATATATCAAGGTGCAAAAAGAAGCCAATCATCTGGTGGAAGAATTCATGCTCTTGGCCAACAAACACGTGGCTGAATACATTGGCAAACCCGAACAGAACAAAAAGAACAAGACATTTGTTTATCGTATTCATGATGAACCGAATCCTGAAAAACTCAACACATTCGTACAGTTTCTGAAGAAATTGGGGTATTCACTCAATGTAAATTCCAGAGAAAGTCTGGCAGCCTCCTACAACAACTTATTTGAAAAAATTCACGGCAGAGGTGAAGAAAACATGATTGAAACCATTGCCGTGCGAACCATGGCCAAGGCAGAATACTCCACCGATAACATTGGACATTACGGACTGGCATTCCCTTTTTACTCGCATTTTACCTCCCCCATCCGCCGCTATCCCGACCTGATGGTGCACCGGCTGCTCTTTAAATACCTGGAAGGTGGAGCTTCTGCCAACAAAGAAGTCTATGAAGAAATGTGTAAACACAGTTCGGAAATGGAAAGAAAAGCCGTGCAGGCTGAACGCGACTCAATTAAATACAAACAGGTGGAGTTTATGCTCGATAAAGTTGGCAAGGTGTTCGACGGAAGAATATCAGGTGTGAGCAAGTGGGGAATTTTCGTGGAGCTCAACATTTCCAAAAGTGAAGGTCTCATCCGTTTTTCAGAACTGGATGACGATTTCTACTACCTGGACGAAGACAATTACCGCATCATCGGACGCAAAGGAGGGAAAACCTTCCGTCTGGGCGATGATGTAAAGGTGTTGGTAAAAAAAGTGGACATGGAACAACGTAAGCTGGACTTTGCTTTGATTGAGTAGGCTTGGTTTCCGGGGCTTAATGTATCATAAAACTTCAAGCGTGGACGCTGCTTGAAGCTGGTGAGACGTGTGGACGCTTTATGCGGGTGAGATGCATGGACACATGAAGCTGCTGAGGTACGTGGACACTTGAAGCAGGTGGATTCCATCAATTATGCAGCTTTTTCAAATCAAAACAAACTCCACACTTCAGAACCTAAGCGGCAATAAACAAAAAAGGGAACAACCAAATTGGTTATTCCCTTTTATATTGAACTTGCGTTTCCTAATTATTTTTCTGTTTTCCCTTGCGGGTTGAGTAGTTAATTTTCAGCGCTCCTGCTTTACGGAGCTCTTGTTTCACATCGGTTACAATTCCCATCTTAGTAAATCCATCTACCTTTAACGAGGTAGTAATGAACTTTTTATCAGCCTCATCGCGTTCTTCGCGCTCTTTGGCCACAAATTCCTGGATATTATCCACGGAGGCAAAAGTATCATTCAGCTGAATACGCGAATTGGTACCATAGAGGGCAGTTTTAACGGGAGGGCCTATATAGATATAACTTACCAATGATTTCCTCTCCAGCTTCTGAACCTCAGTCGCTTGGGGCAATTTAGTTCTAACTTTCAGGGTTACTTCCCTCATCACGGTAGTTACCATGAAAAAGAAGAGTAACATGAAAATAATATCGGGCAACGACGACGTATTGATGGCCGGTGAACCCTTACCCTGTTTGGTCTTAAATTTTGACATACTAATTTCCTCCTATATCGTCAGGTTCCGCTTCAGAAATGGCCACAGGCACAGCAGCATTCACCGCATCGATTTTATCCTTGTCGATGAGCTTATCGTACTTCATACCAAATTTATCCATAGAGAACCTATCTTTGAGTTCGTGAAAAGCTACCG
Organism: Bacteroidales bacterium; assembly: GCA_963676875.1. Classification (GTDB taxonomy): domain Bacteria; phylum Bacteroidota; class Bacteroidia; order Bacteroidales; family F082; genus UBA6244. Next base: position 2,331,407 of record OY781436.1, on the reverse strand, counting down.
CAAGCTGGTTCTGCACATTAATATACATATCATACGACGTCCCTCGACTATTCTTAAGAGAGATAATTCCCTTTGAAAGAGTAATTTCCTCATTAAGTTGTTCAATAAACTTGGTAGTTACTTCAGGATAATCAGGATTGTCGGGATGAACAGTGATAAAATCGATTACCTTATTCTTCAGCTGACTGATATCGCCGGGCTTACCGTCGATAAGCAATCTGTCCTGATTGTTGACCAAAATTTTCAGTACATTTCGATCTTTTACGTCAATATCCTCGTCGGGATTTTCAACCGGTGGCGGCAGCTTCCTGGTAATCCCGGTGTCAACATCCATTGTAGTGGTTACAAGGAAGAAGATCAGCAGGAGGAAGGCGATATCTGCCATCGATCCGGCATTAATTTCCGGGGCTGCTTTTTTAGCCATATTACGATTATTTAAATAATTTAATTACAGAAGCATACAAAATGGAAAGTACAGTTAAACCAAAGGCAATGTAGGTAGCATAAAGCCCCATGCCCACCAAAACTGAAGTATCAGCGGTGGTTTTTAACTTTTCCAATTGAAATGCAGAGAATTCGTTTCCGGCAAGCGAATAAGCTATACCGAGAACTACTACGAAGGCAGCTACACTAATCAGCAGTTTGACAATGTTCTGAGGATTGGTGATGAAGCCGTAGATGGGTGATATAAACATCACCACTACACCGGCTACCAACAGCATTTTTCCCCAATTGATAAAGAGTTCGGTATCCATCAATTGTGCATAGAACAGAACACCGGGAATCACTGAAAGTGCCAGGAGGATGTACATGATCCATCGGGTAATATTGGCAATACTATCTTTCATGATTCTTTATTTTTTAATGTGTTTGGCCAGTATATCGATAAATGCGATGGAACTGTCTTCCATATCATTTACCAGGCTTTCAATTTTTGATACAATGTAGTTGTAGAAAATTTGAAGAATAATGGCAACGATCAAACCGAATACGGTGGTCAAAAGCGCAACTTTGATACCGTCGGCAACTACAGTGGGACTAATGTCACCGGCAGCTGCGATATCATCAAAGGCTTTAATCATACCAATTACTGTTCCCATAAACCCAAGCATAGGAGCCAGAGCGATAAACAATGAAATCCAGCTAACACCTGCTTCGAGGCGACCGGTTACAACACTGCCGTAGGCGATAACTGCTTTTTCTACTTCGCCAAGACCATCGTCGAAACGATTGATACCTTCGCTAAAGATACTGGCAACCGGTCCACGTGTACTGCGGACTACTTCTTTTGCTTTGGCTACGCCACCTTCGTCGAGGGCAGCTTCAAAGTTCTTGAGCAGCTTACGTGTGTTGATGGAAGCCATGCTAAGGTAGATAATACGTTCGATGCTGATAGCCAAACCAAAGATAAGGGCTAGCAACACGATTCCCATAAACCCGGGTCCACCTTCAATAAATTTTTCCTTCAGAATCTGGTGAAACGACTGAGGTGCTTCGGCTTCAGGTTCGGCAACAACGGCCACATCCTGTGTTATCTCCTCAGCAACAGTTGTGGAGTCACCGGCAATGGTTTCAGCAACGGGAGCATTTTCCTCCTCATTGTAAACCTGTGCATAACTGTAATTTGATAAACCGGCGGTTATCAAAATAACGATGGTAAGAAACGCAAATAATTTTCTCATGATTGTAAAAATTGATGATCAGTTTTTTAGTTAACTTTTACGATTGGACAAAGTTAAAAATTTATTTAAGTAAGTCACAAATTATTTTCTCCGTCTTTGCGGAGAGGGCGGGATTCGAACCCGCGATACCCTTTTGGGGTATACCCGCTTTCCAGGCGAGCCTCTTCAGCCACTCGAGCACCTCTCCAAATTGCACTATTACTCAAAAAAGAACGGCAAAAGTATAAAAATATTACTTACTAACCATGTTTACATATGATTGGTAATGATTTAGAAACATTTCACATAACCCCAACCTCGAGTAACCATTGGTGTAGCTTATCAATCAACTCTTTAGACGAAAGAGCCAACGAAAAGGTTGGTTGTGTATCCTTGATATTGACAAACTGTGGGCTAACTGAACGAGCAACTTAACTGCATTTGGAATGACCGCACGACTTGCAAATCAAACAACCATCTTCGTAAACAACAGAATCTTCACCACAACTGGGACAAATGGTGTCGGCAGCCTCAGTACCGTCGGGAACATAACGTTTCAGACTTCGTACCACGCCATTTCTCCATGTGTTGATATTGTCTTCGGGGAAGTTGAGATTGGAAATGAGGTCGATGACATAGGTTAGGGGCATCCCATGGCGTAACACGCCGGATATCAGTTTGGCATAATTCCAGAATTCCTGTTCAAAACTGCGCGACAAAGCAGGAACCACGATTTTATAGCCTTGCTTATCTTCAAACTGAAAGTCGTAGCGGGTGCGTTCCCCTTTGTTTTTTATTTTAATTACCCAACCCGATTCCACATAAGGAGGTAAATAAAAATCTTCGGCCTTTCCGGTGAACACTTCGTAGGGCTTGCCATTGATTTTTCCGATAACGGCCAACCACTTTTCGTAGTTGTTTTGAAAACGGATTACATCAGCTTCAATAACTCTGGGACGCGGTGGTGCTTTGGTTTCCCTAAAATCATCCTTGCCGGCTTCATCCATTTTATCGTTGCTTACCAGTACCCCTGATCTGGAACCATCACGGTAAATGGTCATGCCCTTACAACCACTTTCCCATGCCTTTTGATAAATCTGGCTGACCAGCTCTTCGGTGGCTGATTCAGGAATGTTCACGGTAACGCTGATGCTATGATCGACCCATTTTTGGATATCACCCTGCATCTTCACCTTGCTTACCCAATCGATGTCAGCAGAGGATGACTTATAATAAGGTGATTTCTCAATAATTTTATTCAGTTCGTCATCGTTCAGACTTTTTACTTCATTGATATCGTATCCGTTGGCACCTAGCCATGTTTCGAATTTTGGATGGAAAACCAGGTACTCTTCCCAGGCATCGCCCACTTCATCCACAAAGCTTACCACAACGTTTTTATCGTTGGGGTTCACCTTACGGCGACGTTTGTAGGAAACCATGAATACGGGCTCGATACCGGAGGTGGTCTGTGTACAGATGCTGATGCTTCCGGTGGGGGCAATTGTGAGTGAGGCGATGTTTCGCCGACCCACCTTGGTCATTTTTTCGTAGAGTTTGGGTGCGTTTTCGCGAATACGGGCAATGAACGGATTATTCTTCTCGCGTTCTGCGTCGTAAAGGGGGAATGAGCCACGTTGTTCGGCCAACTCTACCGAGGAGTGGTAAACTTCAATGGCTAATAATTTATGTACTTCGGTGGAAAATGTGATGGCTTCATCAGAACCATAGCGCAAACCCAAGGCGGCCAGCATGTCGCCTTCGGCGGTGATACCAATACCTGTACGACGACCTTGAATTGATTTTTCACGGATTTTTTCCCAAAGACGTCTTTCCACCATTTTCACTTCGTCGTCTTCGGGATCGGCATTTATTTTGGCCAAAATGGCATCTACTTTTTCTATTTCCAAATCGATGATGTCGTCCATCATGCGTTGGGCAATGTGGGTATGTTTGGTAAACAAATCGCCATTGAAATAAGCGTCCTTTGTAAAAGGGTTTTCCACATAACTGTATAGATTGATAGCCAACAACCGACAACTGTCGTAGGGACACAAGGGGATTTCGCCGCAAGGGTTGGTCGAAACGGTTTTAAAACCATAATCGGCATAGCAATCGGGGATGGATTCTTTGATGACCGTATCCCAGAAAAGCACGCCGGGTTCTGCCGAAGCCCAGGCATTGTGGATAATTTTATCCCAGAGTTCCTTTGGATTGATTTCTTTTTTTACCCACGGATTTTTACTATCCACGGGAAACTGCTGGGTATAGGGTTTGTCGTCGCGAACAGCTTGCATAAACTCGTCGTCGAGCTTTACCGAAACATTGGCTCCGGTTACTTTTCCCTGCTCCAATTTGGCATCAATAAAATGCTCTGCATCAGGATGTTTCACCCCTACACTTAACATCAATGCTCCACGACGACCATCCTGAGCCACCTCGCGGGTGGAATTGGAATAGCGCTCCATAAACGGTACGATACCGGTAGAAGTGAGAGCCGTATTTTTAACCGGACTGCCTGCAGGGCGAATATGGGTGAGGTCGTGACCCACGCCACCGCGGCGTTTCATCAGTTGCACCTGTTCCTGATCTATTTTCATGATGCCGCCATAACTATCGGAGGAGCCATCGTTTCCGATAACAAAACAGTTAGACAGAGATGATATCTGATTATCGTTACCAATTCCGGCCATGGGACTACCGGCAGGAATGATATATTTAAAGTGATCGAGCACTTCGAATACTTCTTCTTCGGTTAGCGGATTTTTGTATTTATTCTCAATTCTGACTATTTCCCTGGCCAAACGACGATGCATTTGTTCGGGATTGCTTTCATATAGATTGCCTTTGCTGTCTTTCAAGGCATACTTATTCACCCAAACATTGGCTGCCAAGGTATCGCCATCAAAGTACTCAACACTGGCTTTGGTAGCTTCTTCGTGGGAATACATTTTTAGGGTAGTCTTCTCCTCATTTTTTACGTCAGTTGTTGGCATTTCCGCTTCCTTTTCAGCCAAACGAAGCATGGATACAGGATTTGCCTCCGTCTTTTCTTCTGTCATTTCCAATTTCAATCTTTCTTCTAAAACTCGTTCGTAAAAACTCTTTTCCTTACCTTGCTGCACGTCTTGCCCCACTTGATCTTTCCCGGCTTTTTCATCAAAATTTAAGTACAAATTGTTATCCATAGTTTAGTTCCGGTTGAATGATGATGCTTAAACAAATGCTTGTAAGTCAGTCCGCTATAAAATTATCAGACAATGCTTTTAAGCGGTGCAATATACAACAGAAATATCCAACAACGCTTGACAATTTATTAACAAAGGTTGTGAATAAAAAATAATCTTCGGGAAATTAGCTCTTTAGAAAGGAGAAGTTAAAAAACATTTTTTTTTGTGTTTTTTTGGCACAATTTTATGAGAGAGGTTTAGACTATTTGCTAAAAAACATCTTGAGGGCAATCACCAAAAGGATTACAGCAAAAATTTTTCTCAAAAGTGCTTCGGGGATATTCAAAGCAAATTTTGAACCAATAAATCCTCCTATTAAAAATGCTCCGGCAATAATTAAGGCATATTTTAGATTAAGGGCGCCTTCTTTATAATAGCTAAGTGCTGCCAATAACCCAATGGGGGGCAACATAACCGCCAGGCTGGTTCCTTGTGCCTGATACTGATCCATTCCCAGGATAAAAACCAATGCAGGAATAATAATAATGGCACCACCAATTCCTATGAGACCGCTTAAAATACCTGCTACCAGGCCGATTAGTATAAGAATAACTATTATGGAAAGGCTCATTTTCATTGAAATTTGAATAGTTAAATTAGAAATCGAGGCTCAACGACAAATAATAAACCGGGCGCGTTACTTTGTAATCGTCCACTCCCCATGACACGTCGCCCCTTATAAAATATCCAAACAGGGTAGTGCGCGCACCCAAACCAAAACCGCCCACAATAGGCTCCTTTTGCACGACGACTGAAATATGCATGGGGCCACTATCCACATAGTTGGTGTACAAAGCATTTTCTTTGGAGTATGGGTTGCTTCCCGTCCAAGCAGTACCAATATCACCAAAACCCACCAACTGAAACGACCTTAAAAACCCGGAACTCAAAGGTGTTTTTGAGAAATATTGGAACACAGGAAAACGCAATTCACTGTTGATAACTACAAAACTATTTCCATTGCGGATGTTTTGGTTAAAACCCCGCATGTTGGTGGCCAGTGTTTGGTAGGCATAGTTTTGGTTGTAGTCGATGGGCGTGTTGTTGTTAAATTTGGGGAATAACCAGTTATCGACCCCACCCATGTAATAGATGAGTTTATCACTGCCAAGGGAGGTACTGCCGGCAATTCGGTTGGCCCAGATGAACGTTCTGTGAATTTTTTGATAGTTGCGGTAATCGAAACCCAAAACAATGAGGTTTTGTTGCTCGCCGTTGACCAGTTGGTGGTATTCGGCAAACAATTTATATCGCGTGCCATAATAGAGGTTGGTTCCCGGACTTCGTGTATTGTCGAAAATAAGCTCACCTTTCAAACCCACCCAATGGTCGTATTGGTTGGGTGTTTCGAGGGTAGTTTGGTCGGTGGCCATGGTTACCAGCATTTCGTTGCGGTACATGGCTGTTCCTTTGATAGCCAGCGCCTCGCTGAAAGGCCACTTGAGGGAATAAAACAACTCGTGGGTGTGAAACCGCTGAAGGGTATATCCATCGGAGCCTTCCAGGGTATTACGATGAAACACGATTTCCTTGTCGAGGCGCTTTTTGAGGTCGGCATAGCTAAACAGGTATTCATTATTGATCAGACTCATGTTCAGCCGTACCCCTCCAATAATGCGATGGTCTTCCATCAAATCGGTGATGCCTACCTGAAAAAACAGGTTGAAACCGGGATTGAGGTAGATGGGACTTCCTCCACCCGTAAATGGTTGATATCCGTAATTGATATAATTGAAATCCACCTGGGAAGTAAGATCGTTGATGAAGTATGAAACGTTGTAATTCAACCATTTGGGTATCACAAGATCTTTGCCTGCGGGCGGTCCGGTAATTCCGGGAATATTGCCAACAGGCACACCCGATTCAACGCTTTCGGTTAATGTGGAACCATACACTTCGTTGCCCTGCTCGTCCACAAACACCATCACAAAACCCTTGATGTGTTTTTTAGGCTTCTCCCCGGGGGGAGGATTTTCTTCAACGATGGGTTCGTCAACAACTTCTTCAACAGCTTCTTGCTTAACTTCCGTTGCCGGATGTTTGAGTTGATACTGGGTACGCAATTGTTGCATATAACGTGTATCGTTGAGGGTCAATCCCTTCACTTCATCGAAGGGGGGTGCATCTTCCACAAACAATTGGGTCATGTCGTGGTTAAAAATGGAAATGGCCTGCTTTCCCGCCCGGGGTGCCACCTGATGATGGTCGATATTCCAAGTGTAGTTGGTAATAGCTTTTGAATGAGTAAAATAGCGGTAATGAACGGCTGTATCCACCGAGCTGACGGTGCTGTCGATAACGGCCAGGTAGTTGTTTACAATTCCGTTGGCGTCGCTCAGGTACGAAATGGTGTTGAAGGCATAGGATTGTGGTTGGGTTTCGTCGCAAAGCGGGGTGTTGGTAATGCGCTTGAGGATAGGACTGTGTGTTTTCAGGTCGTAAACAAAGAGGTCGAAATGATTGGGGACATCCACAACCAATTGGGGACCAACACCAAGGGTGTCGTTTTCGCGATTGGAACTAAACACGATTTGGGTGGAATGATTGATAAAAGCCGGCGACAAATCCGAATAGATGTCATCAGTAATTTTTAGCCAGGCGTTGGAGGCCATATCAAATACAAACACGTCCGACTGTCCTTGTTGAATGGCTGAAACAACCAATTTGCGGCCATCATCCGAATAGGCAAAGCTGTTAATTTTCTGTACGTTGTATAATATTCGTTTGGTAAATTTCTTTTCTTCCAGATTGTAAAGGTACAACCAGGGCATTCCTTTATCTTCGATAACAATGGCCAATAGTTTGCCGGTGGGATGCCAGGCCAGCAAGGGATAGCTGTAATCGGTTTTAGTATCGATCATCACCCCCTTTTTCATGATTTTCTTTTTCTTACCCGTTTGCAAATCCAAGAGATAAACCTTGTATTTGCCCATTTCGTTGGTGGTGTAGGCCAGCAAGTTGCCATCGGGGCTGAGTGTAGGTCGATCGAAAACCACCTCCGATTTATATTTGGCTTTCACGGGATTTTCAGGCAAGATGGTATTTCCCACATAGGACTCATATTCTTTTCGGTAATGGGTTTTCCAATCCTCAATAATCATCTTGTACGACATGCCCGTAACATACAAAAAACCCTTGTCGATGCTGTTGCTCATACCCGTCATGTGGATAATATTGCTCACAGCATTAAGTCCGTATCTTTCGGCAATAAACCGCCACAGCGAATGGCCTGCGTAGGTGGCATCTTCACCGGTGAGGTTGTTGAGTTTATTGTATCTGCCCGAAAGGATACCGTCGCGTACCCTGTTGTCGAAGTCCACACTCCAATCGCGTCCCAACCAGGAAATCAATCCTACCCGATACCAGTCGGGCAAACTAAAAAAAGTGGCTGTCTTGACCTGTTGCGTCAGCGATCCACCAAACATCATCTGATTGAAAAGCACTTCGGCTATCCCGGTGCGAATTTGCTCTTCAAAATTTACATGATTGCCATTAAAATACACAAACACCTTGGATCCAATAATATGCGTAACACCCCCCACGTTGTAATTGTCATCAGTCATCAGTCCAATGTTACTTTGTTTGAGATCGGTTAGGTTATTGAAAATGATGAACTGGATGCGCTTATCTAGGATGGTTTCCATTTTAGCTTCCAGCAACGGAATTTGCTCGGTGGCATAACGTGCAGTGTATTGAGCCAACTCTTTTCCGTTAAGGTAAAAATATGTGTCGAGGTCGTCGAATTTGTAGTAAGTCCAATAAAAATCGTTGTATTGAACCCTGTTTTTGCCAAAGGTTTGGTTAGACCCATTATAGAATTGAGCCGACGATGGTGTATGAACAAACAAAGCACACGAAATCAACATCCACTGAATGAAGATTATAACCCGCCAAGGTGGTACTTGTCTTTTTTTATTCAAACTCATGCACTATAAATGGAATGGCTAAATTATAACAAAAATTAAACCAAAATATTATCTTTTGGGAGATCATTGGGGTTGTGATAATTATTACGACACTCATCTTGAAATAATATAAAGGATGCTCTTGAATTCCGTTGGGAGTCAGATAAGAATCAAAATAATTTCTTTGCTATTTCTTCCCGGATAGGAGGATGAATTCCAGCGCTATGTTATTTACGGCAGTTAAATTTCTAATTATTGAGTCCACTCCGAAAAGTCGTTCATGCATGAAATGGCTGTTAAAATCATTTCGGTTAATATTTTCTCACATGGTACTTAAAATGTATAATGTTGATAAACTGAATTTTGTATGAAAAAGACTCTGCGGAACTTGGCGAAAAACTTCGCGGGCTTTGCGATTAATAAATTGTTTTGTTATTTTTCGGGTTGGGTTCAATGTGTCTGTTTTAATCCGTTCTGTGGCATGGTTGATGTTGAAATCCCGAAGGGATGACATGTTTATAGAAACAATTGCCAAAACAAACCATACGACCCCGTCGGGGTCGAACAATATACGCCTCCATTGCTATAAACATTGGAATCCTTCGGATTCTTCTGAGGAACTTTGCGAAAAACTCCGCGAGCTTTGCGGTTAAAAATTTGTTTTGTTATTTTTCGGGTTGGGTTCGATGTGTCTGTTTTAATCCGTTCTGTGGCATGGTTGATGTTGAAATCCCGAAGGGATGACATGTTTATAGAAACAATTGCCAAAACAAACCATACGACCCCGTCGGGGTCGAACAATATACGCCTCCATTGCTATAAACATTGGAATCCTTCGGATTCTTCTGAGGAACTTTGCGAAAAACTCCGCGAGCTTTGCGGTTAAAAATTTGTTTTGTTATTTTTCGGGTTGGGTTCGATGTGTCTGTTTTAATCCGTTCTGTGGCATGGTTGATGTTGAAATCCCGAAGGGATGACATGTTTATAGAAACAATTGCCAAAACAAACCATACGACCCCGTCGGGGTCGAACAATATACGCCTCCATTGCTATAAACATTGGAATCCTTCGGATTCTTCTGAGGAACTTGGCGAAAAACTTCGCGGGCTTTGCGATTAATAAATTGTTTTGTTATTTTTCGGGTTGGGTTCGATGTGTCTGTTTTAATCCGTTCTGTGGCATGGTTGATGTTGAAATCCCGAAGGGATGACATGTTTATAGAAACAATTGCCAAAACAAACCATACGACCCCGTCGGGGTCGAACAATATACGCCTCCATTGCTATAAACATTGGAATCCTTCGGATTCTTCTGAGGAACTTGGCGAAAAACTTGGCGGGCTTTGCGGTTAAAAATTTGTTTTGATACTAATCGGAGTGGAATCATTATTATGGTCAATCTATTGTGTATTGTAGAATAGACAATATTAAAGCTAGACATTTTTGCCCGACAAAACCCCTATCCCTTACCTTTCCCCAAAAGGGAAAGGCGATAGATTGTCGAAATATTAGACATAACTTGTTATATACGTGTGTATTATCACTCCTCTCGATTAGGGAGGAGTTCCGATGCATCGTGAAGGTGGGGTGTCGGGTCAAAAACTTTTTTGCCTACAAATTACTAAATGAATGGTTTTGCGATTGAAAAAATTTCGCGTGTTTCTATTGTACCACCAAAAATCTCATCAACGTCGCTTACATCTGGTCAGTTTGCACTATTTTTGACCTTTTAAACAAAAATTCCGTAAATGACTACCATCAAACAATTTGCATTTAATCCCTTTCAGGTAAATACCTATGTTTTGAGCGACAGCTCCGGTGAGTGTGCCATTATCGATCCGGGCATGCATGATGGTGGCGAGCAACTTCAGCTTACCGAATACATTCGTCAACAAGGTCTTACGCCTGTTTTACTACTCAACACGCATACCCACATCGATCATATTGCCGGCAACGATTTTGTACAAAAAACCTATGGTTTGCCCCTCACGGCACATCCCGAAGCAGCTGTTTTTCTCGATCATGCTCCTGCGCAAGCATCGGTTTACGGACTAAAGCTTGAAAATGTGGTGACCATTGAAAAATTTGTGGAAGACGGTGACATCATAACCTTTGGGAATACCCGTCTGGAAGTTTTTTACACCCCCGGTCATGCCGACGGAAGCGTTTGTTTTTATTGCGCCCAATCGAATTTTGTGATTACCGGCGATGTGCTTTTCAACCAAAGTATTGGCAGAACCGACCTACCCACAGGTGATTTCGATTTGCTTCAGGAAAGCATCTGGAAAAAATTGTTTACCCTCCCCGAAACCACTTTGGTTTATCCCGGACATGGCCCACATACCACCATTGGCGCCGAAAAATCGGATAACCCCTTTGTGGGCATCGGTCTTGACAATTAATATCGACAGCTCATTTTTAAATTAATTCAATCCTTTTTGATAGACCAAGGCACCATACAAACCATTCTTGAAACTGCCCACGTGGAAGACGTGATAGGTGATTTTGTTACCCTCAAAAAACGTGGTGCCAACTATTTGGGATTGTGTCCGTTTCATAACGAAAAAACACCTTCGTTCAGCGTGTCGCCATCCAAGGGCATATACAAGTGTTTTGGTTGCGGAAAGGCCGGAAACGTGGTGAATTTCGTAATGGAACACGAACATTACAGCTATCCGGAGGCCCTCAAATATTTGGCCAAGCGCTACAGTATTGAAATTGAAGAGGAGGAAATGACTCCCGAAAAACAGCAGGAACTGGACGAACGAGAGAGCCTTTTTGCGGTAAATACCTTTGTCAATCAATATTTTATAAAAAACCTGTTTGAGTCGGAAGCCGGAAAAGCCATCGGGCTCACCTACTTTAAAGAACGTGATTTCAGGGAAGGCACCATCCGCGAATTTGAACTGGGCTACGCGCACGAAAGCTGGGACGACTACACCAAGGAAGCCCTGAAAAATGGTTTTAAAAAGGAAGTCTTAGTAAAAACCGGACTTACCATCGAAAAGGACGGAAAGCTATTCGACCGCTTTCGCGGAAGGGTGATGTTTCCCATTCACAACCTCACGGGAAAAGTGATTGGTTTCGGAGCACGCATTCTGTCGTCAGACAAATCAAAGGCCAAATACCTCAACTCGCCCGAATCGGAAATTTACCTGAAAAGCAAGGTGCTTTACGGAATTTTCTTCGCTCGTACCGACATTTCAAAGCAAAACAATTGCTTTTTGGTGGAAGGGTACACCGATGTGATTTCGCTCCATCAGGCGGGCATTAAAAATGTGGTGTCGTCGTCGGGAACCTCGCTCACGGTGGATCAAATCAAGCTCATCAAACGCTATACCCCCAACATCACCATTCTGTACGACGGCGATCCGGCGGGTATCAAGGCTTCCTTTCGGGGCATCGATTTGATTTTGGAACAGGGCATGAATGTGAAGGTGGTGCTTTTCCCGGAAGGGGAAGATCCGGATTCGTTTGCTAAAAGTCATCGCACCAGCGAAACAGAGGAGTTTATCAAAAAAAATGCGGTGGATTTTCTCACCTTCAAAACCAACCTCCTGCTCAGGGAAACCGAAGGAAGTCCCACCGAACGCGCAGGGTTAATTAAGGAAATCGTTCAGTCCATCTCGCTCATTCCCAATGCCATCGACCGGACAGTTTATATCCAGGAATGCAGTACAGTGATGGGCATGCCCGAGCAAACATTGATGAACGAACTCAACAAGCTGCTCCGGAATAAATTTGGCAAAAAGCATGAGGTAGAATCGGCACAACTACCTTCCGAAACTCCCATGCAATCCATTGAAGATCAGGTGGTGGCCGATCCTCTGAATATAAAATTCCACGAAGATGAAATCATCAGGTGGGTGCTTACGTACGGTAACGAACTCATTACCATGAAGGATGAAGAAACTGAGGAAGATATCACCCTGAGCATTGCGGCTTATTTTGTCAGCGACCTAAAAGCAGACGGACTTGAATTTGAAAACCCGGTGTACAACAAGATATTTGACGAATACGAAAAAGCTACCGAAAAAGGACAAACCGTTGGAGAAACATTTTTTGTGAACCATCCTGACACGGAAATTTCACAAACAGCCATTCAATTGGTTACGTCGCCTCACCACCTGAGTGAGAACTGGGAAAAAAACCACATATACGTAAAAACCGAATCGGACGAGTTGCGGCAAAATGCCATAGAAGTGCTGATGGCCTTCAAACACCGGCTGATTGGCAAACAGCTCAAGGAAATTGCCAAAAAAATGCAAACCACCACCGATGAAGCGGAGATTTTTGTACTCATGCAGCAGCATTACGAAATGAAACAGCTGGAAATTCTCATTGCCAAAGAGCTCAACCGTCCCATGAATTTTTAAACCATGAAAAACAAAGACCTGAACATTTGGCAATTTTTGGCCGAAAAAATCCAACTTGACCTTCCCTCCTACCTGTTGGTGATTGTGGAAAGCCAGGGTAGCAGCCCCGGACGAAAGGGTTTTAAAATGGTGGTAAGCGCTGATGGCGAACTTACGGGCTCCATTGGTGGCGGCACCATGGAACACCGGTTGGTGGAGCAGTGCAAAAAAATGCTGCATCAGGGCGACGATAAAATTTTTCTGAAAAAGGAAAGCCATCATGCCGACAGCGATAGTCCTTCAGGAATGATCTGCTCCGGAAACCAGACCATCGCATTTTTTCCCATAGGCAAAACACAGCGGGAGCTGGTGCAGGAGATGGTTTTGGCCATGCAGCGGAAAAAACCCATCCAACTGTACTACAGCCCCAAAGGAATCATACTTGAAGAATCGGGCCCCCACAAAAAAATGCCCAAGCCTCAAAATCTCGAGGGAAATGATTGGCTCTTTTCAGAAGTTCCGGGCAAACAACACCAGGTGTATATTGTGGGCGGAGGACACGTGAGTTGGGCCTTGTCGCAACAACTTGCCTTGTTGGATTTTCACATCACTGTTTTTGACAACCGCGAGGGGGTGAACACCTTTGTTGACAACCATTTTGCCCACGAGAAAAGGATCATCGATTATAAAGAGGTGAGTAAGTATATTCCCGAAGGCCCACCTATCATGGTGGTGATTATGACCCAGTTTCACACCAGTGATGCCTTGGTATTGTCGCAACTCATCCACAAAAATCTGGGGTATTTGGGCATGATGGGAAGCAAATCGAAGGTGGCGACCATCTTTGGCCGGATGGAAGACAAAGGCGTTTCAAAAGAACTGCTCCAAAAAGTTCATGCGCCCATCGGTCTGGATATCAAGAGTCAAAGTCCCGAAGAAATTGCGGTGAGCATCGCGGGAGAATTGATTGGGGTGAAGAATGGGTGAGTTGTTGGTTTGTTGATTTGTTGATTTGTTGATTTGTTTAGTATGAACACGGGCTTTTATAAATACGTTCGGGGTCAATTCTTACCAAAATCAGGGAGGTGATTTTTTGGTGACATAAGTTAATCAGAAAGACCTTTTGGCAACCTTTTTTGATAAAACCACCGCTCCCAAAGAAGGACGAATCACAGGCACATACGTGCGCTTGCGGCAGTTCGGGGACGCTCGCGCCAGTTTGGGGGATATCGACTTGCTGCTGGCGATGCTGCTGATGCATGGATAAATGATAATTTTGGGTTTAAACCGTAAATGATAGTGACATGAATTACCTTTATATTATAATTTTCAGTTTTGTCCCAAGAAAAGCAATATTAGGTCGCAGCCAAGTTGCGGCTACCCTACTGGCTGTTTCCTTTTTTTCCATCATTGTATCAGCGTCTCTTTGGGTTGAATATTATATGAAAATAAGAATACTAAATATTTATTCCTTTTTTATCACTTTCGGTGTTCTTTTTATAGTTTTTCGTTGGTACTTTTTAAATCAAGGGAGGCTAAGGAAAAATCTAAATATGTATGAATCATCAACCAAATGGGTTTTGAAATTGTTTGGAATTGTATTTTTTATACTTGCTTTTTCTTCGCAAGTTGTTACAGGAATTATTTTAACAATTCTAAAAAATAATTAGTTCATTTCCCCCACCACTCGTACTCGTTTGAGCGAAGCGGTAACGAGTATGCCAACCCCTCTCCACTAAAACCAATTCTCCAACTTCACTTTCCATCATTTTCTTTTATATATTTGGGTCATGGTAAAAGTTGAGGAAATAGCAACAACCTACACGAATGGCACTTACGAAATAGAAACAGATGCCAATCACCTCCACATTGCATGTTTCCTCGCACCCGAGTTCCCGGGATATCTGTTCAGGGGGCAGGATATGGGGTTTAATCCCGGAGGTCAATCCGGCAACTTTTGGTACACCCCCAATGGATACATTGGTCCCGGCTCGGGAAATCATTGGAGTGATGGGTACAGAAGTGAATACGGCAATTTCCTGCTCATGAACACCCAAACCTTCAATGCAACCTATGGTAGCGATGCATCGAAAATTGGATGGAGCATTTGGTCGGGGGATTCACCAAGGTTTGAACAATGGCGCAGAGGTGAAATAACCATTAACATGGTACGCCAGCAACAAAAGGAATCTCAAGACAACCAGGGAGTCACCAACGCAATACAAAACCAGGGCAAGTACATTGGTTCTGCCTACTACAGCAAAACCGAAAGCGGTAAGTATATTTACTTTGGTTTTTCGGATGCAGCAGGAAATCAACTACTGTTTAATCCCGTTTTGATAAATTCTCTTGGTATAGTAGGGGAAATATTGGTGGGGGATGAGGATCAAGCCGGTGGGGGTTGGGATTTAAACGGTGATGGTATATTTCAAAAGAATGAAGCTGATAATTGGTGGCTAAATGGTAAAGGTGTTGGAGTTACAGTAGACAATTCAAAAATTAATTGGACGGGTTTACAGGTTCCTAAAGGGCTATCTTCTGGAGATACATTTGCAATAAGCACAACAGATGCCTTTCGTAAGCTTCCTTACGAAACTGCAGCAACTTATGGGGGAACTTCTTTTGAAGTAGTTGGTCCCTCGCAGGTCATAGTTTTAGATCAATTATATCATTATAATTACAGACCAAATAATTCAACGGAAAATAGAGTCCGAAACTTAATGACTTGGTTTGGTAGACCTTCAGGAGAAGGAATAAACTTTATGATATATTATAGCAACCCAAATATTTGGATAAAATGAAAAAAAGGATCGTTACAATCATAATAATATCTGTTGCAATAATTATATTTATATTCTGGGGAAATGATGAGCAAGATTTAGGTGATAATTACTATTTTTTGCCTGAATACGAAGCTATTGATATTGGTTTTCCTGATGGATCCATAATTTATAAAGCAACAAAAAAGAATGTATTTAATGATATCAAAGTGCACGGAATTGTAGTTAGTGCAAAAAGCAATGCTAATTTTATAATAGCTACACAAAAAATAGATAGTTCATATGTCGGGGAAGATTCCTTATCATATTATATCATTGTAAAGAAGACGGATTTAACATACGGACCTTATACCAAAAGAGAGTATTTGCAAAAGCGAGAGGAATTAAGTATTTCCCAAAAACTAACATTAAAAGATGAATAAAGAAAAAGCCTGAGCAATCGTTTAGCTTTCCCATCCAGAAAGTTCTTCCCTTTACTCGTACTCGTTTGAGCGAAGCGGTAACGAGTATGCCAACCCCTCTCCACTAAAACCAATTCTCCAACTTCACTTACCTATCATTTTCTTTTATATATTTGGGTCATGGTAAAAGTTGAGGAAACAGGAACAACCTATAAGAATGGTACTTACGAAATAGAAACAGATGCCAAACACCTCCACATTGCATGTTTCCTCTCACCCGATCCCCCGGAATATCTGTTCAGGGGGCAGGATATGGGGTTTAATCCCGGAGGTGGATTTGGTAACATGCTTTTTTTGGAAACCGGTGGGCGATTGAAACACTCAGCTTTTAGTAATGTAAGCGCTTTGGTTCATTTTAGGCGCCCAGTGCAGAGATATGGGCACAAGCGGACGCTTGCGCCAGTTTGGGGGGATTTTTTACAGAATTCAAGCACGGAGAAATCCGGGGCTTTTTGTATTATCTGCTTTTCCAAAGTTTTGGGTCTCTACTTGTATGCAGAACAGCCGAAACGATAATGGTTTTGTCCTTTTCATCAATTGTGTAATGTACCATAAACGGGAACGCGTTTAAAACGGCAGCTCTCACGCTGCTATATCGGATATTTGAAGCTTTGGGGTTTTGCCTGATAAAATGAACTTTTTCGCGAACCTCTGCAGTAAATCTTTTACCAAGTCCATTTTGTTGTTTATTATACCATTTGGCAGCTTCCCGAATATCTTCTTTTGCAAGAGGAAGTATTACTGATTTATACATTACAGTTCTTTTTCAATATCGTCCATGGCGGAATCAAAATCCAAAGCAGAATCGGGATTTTGTTTATAATCTTCAAGACGTTTTAAAACCAAATCTTTGTGCCATTCGGGAACACTGACTTCTTCCTGTTCAATATCCTTGTATTTTTTTTTAAGGTCGTTCCATTCATTTATCGGAATGAATACGCCTGTTGTCTGCCCTTTGCTGTCTGAAATATATTGTAAATTCATAGTCGTTTAAATTTTAGATGTGTAAGCTTGTTGTGTTTTATAATCCCTGATTACGGAATCAATAATAGAGAACAGGTGTACTTTAAAATCAGGCTTCATATCCTGAATCTCCTGCAACCTTTTTAATGTTTGCTTATCAAATGAGAAATTAATGCCTTCCCCCACTAAATAATCTAACGACACCCCGAAAGCATCAGCTATTTTTTTAGCAGCATCCACGGAAGGGATGGCAATGCCCCTTTCATATTTACTAATCATCTCACGAGAGACGCCACTTTGATTAGCTAAAACGGTCTGCGACCAATTTTTTTCTTTTCTAAGGTTCGTTATAATAACCGCTATTTTGTCCATATAATCCTATTTTGAGTCTTATACCAACTATAAATTGAAGTTAGCACTACGCTGTTTATGTATAATGCCGATATAGAATTGAAGAGGTTTCAGGAGCGAAGCGAACTTAAAGCTCATTTCAATTCATAATCGGTATTATAATGCAGTACAATTGCAAATATACGGAATTATAAGACGATATTAAAAACAATAATTCTCGGTTTGTTTGGGATGATAATCTACTAATGTTTCCACCACTCGTACTCGTTTGAGCGAAGCGGTAACGAGTATGCCAACCCCTCCCCATTAAAACCAATTCTCCAACTTCACTTTCCTATCATTTTCTTTCAAATATTTGGGGCATGATAGAAGTTGAGGAAACAGGAACAACCTATACGAATGTCACTTACGAAATAGAAAAAAAGGCCAATCACCTCCACATTGCCCGTTTCCTCTCACCCGATCCACCGGGATATCTGTTCCGGTGGCACGACATGGGGTTTAATCCCGACGGTGGATTTGGTAACATGCTTTTTTTGGAAACAGGTGGGCGATTGAAACACTCAACTTTTAGTAATATAAGTGCTTTGGTTCATTTTAGGCGCCCGGCGCATAGATATAGGCACAAGCGGACGCTTGCGCCAGTTTGGGGTTCAACGTAGAGACATAAGCACAAGCGGACGCTTACCCCGGGATGTGGGGGTTGCCCCAACTTCAAGTAATTTCGGCACTCAAGCCCACTTGAATCACTTTATTATCCTTACTTTCCCACACCAACACTAGCCGGCACCGAAAGATGCGCCTGCACCAACAGCCATTGGTCGTCTATTTTTTGAACCACACCCGTAAACCGCAGCCCCTCATAAGTACGTGCCTGTCCTTTGTAAATGAAGTTGTAGTTGAGCCGTTCGGCAAACCAACCGGTATTTCCGGTACAGTTTACTTTAATGTACTGGTCAGACACGGAAATGTAAGTTTCGCTGATTTGAGAAAACTGATCTTTTACGGCGTTCTTGATGTTGATCCACCCCATCAGGCGGTCGTCGCTGTCGGTTCCGTACAATATAATGTCGGTATCCGGAGCCCAGATTTTCTGAATTAAAGCAAAATCCTGTTTTTCGTTGGCAATCACATATTGCTCCAGCAGATTTTCGATGGCCATTTTATCGTCCCTGCGGTTGGTTTGCTTTTCGCAATCATAACAGGACGAAAAAAACAAGGCGATGAGGATAAAAGTAATGGTGAAAATGGTTTTCATGACGAGTTTTTTTGGTTGCTGAATTATTGCCGTGAAGATACTATAAATCAACCTGAAAAGTCAAGTTTTGAGTTATTTAGAACCGTTCCAGAAAAGCACTGCAAAACATCATAATGATCAGTAAATAAATAATTTAAAAAAACTGCTTTGTATTTTCGGCAAATAGTTGTAAAATTGCAGCCATTTTAAACCAATGACTTTCCATCGTAAATGAGTGATCGATTAAGACAACTAAAAGCACTGAAAAAAATAGGTCTTTTGCTACTTATTGCATTCAGTTTGAGTAAGATATCCTATGCTCAACACGGCGACGAAGAACCGGATAACCTCATCGAAAAATGGCAGGAAGAAATTGCGGAAGAGGACTTCAAAGCCGGCGACATGATTGTGGAACACATCACGGATGCATACGAATGGCATATCATCACCATTGGACATACCCATGTTTCCATACCTTTGCCGGTAATGCTTTACGACGAAGGCAAATTTGTCTTTTTCATGTCGTCAAAACTGCATCACGGACACGAAGCCTACGAAGGTTATTTTGTATCTGAAAAGGACATGAATGCAGGCAAGCTGGTTCGTTTGGATGAAAATGGAAATGAAATTCGTCCGACCCTTGATTTCTCGTTCACCAAAAATGTGCTGGCCATTTTCATGAGCATCTTCTTCCTGAGTTTTATCTTTATTTCGGTGGCCAAGAGTTATAAAAAACGTACCGGAAAAGCACCCAAGGGTCTGCAATCGTTGCTCGAACCCATTATTTTATTTGTACGCGACGACATTGCCAAGGCATCCATTGGTGAAAAGAATTACGAAAGATACCTCCCCTTTTTGCTCACCATTTTCTTTTTTATCCTCATCAACAACATGTTGGGGATTGTTCCCTTTTTCCCGGGAGGTGCCAACGTAACCGGAAACATTGGCGTAACAGGAGTTTTGGCGGCATTTACTTTTATCATCACCACTTTTAGTGGCAACAAAAACTACTGGGTGCATATTGTCAACGCTCCCGGTGTACCCTGGTGGTTGAAATTACCCATTCCCTTGATGCCTGTGGTGGAACTCATTGGCGTATTTACCAAGCCCTTTGTGCTCATGGTTCGTCTCTTTGCCAACATCAGTGCAGGACACATCATCATCCTGGGCTTTATCAGTTTGATATTTATTTTCGGTGAAATCAGCGCAGGATTGGGATATGGCGTATCGGTGGTATCCATCGCCTTCTCCATTTTTATGGATGTGCTGGAAATTTTAGTCGCCTTTATTCAGGCATACGTGTTTACCTTGTTATCGGCCTTATATTTTGGCATGGCCACCGAGGAAGCACATCATTAGTATTGAAACCATTAATCACTAAATAATAATAGAAATTATGGACTTATTAGCAATTTTACTTCAGGTAGCAGCCGATTTGGCTCCTTATGCAAAAATGGGAGCCGGTTTAGGTGCCGGTATTGCCGCCATTGGCGCAGGTATTGGTATTGGACAAATTGGTCGCGGTGCTGTTGAAGCCATTGCCCGTCAGCCCGAGGCTGTTGGCGATATTCGCTCCAACATGATTATTGCAGCTGCACTGATCGAAGGTGTTGCCTTCTTTGCCATTGTGGTTTGTTTGTTGATTGTATTCTTGTAATCGACCATACCACCCACGGTTGTTGAGTTGTAGCGGTTGGCTGCTGCTCAACAACCACAATTTTAAAAAGAAATAATTAAAAAAGATAGACTATGTCGTTGATCAATCCCGGATTTGGACTGGTTATTTGGATGACCCTGGCCTTTGGCATTTTGTTGTTTATATTGGCAAAATATGCCTGGAAGCCTATTTTGGCCTCCCTTAAAGAGCGCGAAGATTCCATCGAAAACGCTTTGCTGGCTGCTGAAAAAGCACAGGAAGCCATGGAAGAACTCAAACTTGGCAACGAAAAACTGCTACAGGAAGCCAAGGAAGAACGCGATACCATCCTGAAAGAAGCACGGAAGTTGAAAGAAGTAATTGTAAACGAAGCCCGCGACAAAGCTTCAGCAGAAGCCAAAAACATTATCAGCGGTGCCCGTGAACAAATCAACGCCGAGAAAAATGCAGCCCTGGCGGAAATTAAAAGTACCATCGCTTCTTACTCCATTGACATTGCTGAAAAAATCCTGCGCCAAGAGTTGAAAGACAAGAAAACGCAGATGGCTTACGCCGAAAAACTGCTCAAAGAAGCCAGTTTAAACTAAGAAAGATACCAGCATGAGAATCAATTTGTTATCAAGAAGATATGCTGAGGCCGTGTTTGGGTTGGCTGAAGAATTCAAGCAAGTAGATCGGGTAAATACCGATTTGCTGCTTGTGGCACAAGTTTTTGCCGAAAACCGGGCACTCAAAGCACTCATCAAAAATCCCGTGATTGATTGGCACAAAAAGGTAAAAGTTCTGGAAGAAATCTTTAAAAAACATGTGAGTGAAATGACCATGAAATTTCTTTCACTCATCACCCGCAAGGGTCGTGAAGCTTATATTCCATACATCTGTGACGCCTATCACTACCAATATCAGGAATACAAAAACATCCTCACGGTGCAATTAACCACCGCCATTGAGGCCGATGCTACTTTAAGAAAGGATGTCATCAGCAAGATGAAATTGGCCACCAAGATGAACATCGAACTGGAGGAAAAAGTGCAAGAAAAAGTGGTGGGAGGTTTTGTACTTCACTTTGAAGATTATCAATACGACGCCACCATCCTCAGTGAACTAAATAAATTAAGATCAGCGTTTTCGCATGAATTGTACATCAAGAAATACTAATAAAGAAAATAGATAAGCTATGGCAGACATTAAACCGGCTGAAGTATCAGCCATTCTTCGTAAAGAACTTGCAGGATACGAATCGGAAGCGGTACTCGAAGAAGTGGGTTCCATCCTCCAGATAGGAGACGGAATTGCCCGTGTTTACGGCCTATCAAATGTGGAAGCCGGTGAATTGGTTGAATTCGAAAAAAACGGACTTAAAGGCATCGTGCTGAACCTGGAAGAAGACAACGTGGGTATTGTGTTGTTGGGTGAAACCGAAAACCTTAACGAAGGCGACACGGTAAAACGTACCGGACTGATTGCCTCTGTGAAAGTAGGCGAAGGCTTGCTGGGTCGTGTGGTAGATACCCTGGGCGAGCCCATCGATGGCAAAGGCCCCATACAGGGCAAAACCTACGAAATGCCACTGGAACGCAAGGCTCCCGGTGTAATTTACCGCCAGCCGGTAAACGAACCCCTCCAAACCGGTATTAAAGCCATCGACGCCATGATCCCCATCGGACGTGGACAACGTGAGCTGATTATTGGCGACCGCCAAACGGGTAAAACAGCCATCGCCATTGATACCATCATCAATCAAAAAGAATTTTACGAAAAAGGCGAACCTGTTTATTGTATCTACGTGGCTTCCGGTCAAAAAGGATCCACCGTGGCCAATATCCAGCAAATTCTGGAAGACAGCGGCGCCATGGCCTACACCACCATCGTGATGGCCTCAGCCTCCGACCCTGCTGCCATGCAGTTTTACGCTCCCTTCACCGGTGCTGCCATCGGCGAATTTTTCCGTGATACGGGACGTCCTGCCCTGGTGGTGTTCGACGACTTGAGTAAACAAGCTGTAGCTTATCGCGAAGTGTCGTTGCTGCTGCGTCGTCCTCCGGGACGTGAAGCCTATCCGGGCGATGTGTTTTATCTTCACTCACGTTTGCTCGAAAGAGCTGCGAAGATCATCAACGCCGATGACATTGCCCGCAACATGAACGATGTGCCTGACAGTATTAAAGATATTGTAAAAGGTGGCGGATCGCTTACGGCCCTGCCCATTATCGAAACGCAAGCCGGCGACGTAAGTGCCTATATTCCCACCAACGTGATTTCCATTACCGACGGTCAGATATTTTTGGATGTGGACCTGTTTAACTCAGGTATTCGTCCGGCCATTAACGTGGGTATTTCGGTATCCCGTGTTGGGGGTAATGCCCAGATAAAAGCCATGAAAAAAGTGGCCGGTACCCTGAAACTCGACCAGGCTCAATACCGTGAGCTGGAAGCGTTTGCCAAATTTGGCTCCGACCTCGACCCGGCTACCATGGCGGTACTCGAAAAAGGAAAACGCAATGTGGAAATTCTGAAACAACCACAGTATTCGCCTTTGCGTGTGGAGCAGCAAATTGCCATCATCTTCTGCGGATCGCAAAACCTGTTGTCGAAAGTTCCCGTGGAAAAAGTAATTGATTTCCAGGCCCAATTTTTGATGAACCTCGACGACCATCACCCCGAATTGCTCAAAGAATTGGCAAAAGGAAAATATACCGACGAAATCACAGGAAAATTGACCGAAGTAGCCGCAGAAGTGGCTCGTCAATATGCAGAAAAATAATTGATTCAGTAAACTATGGCCAGTCTTAAAGAAGTAAGAGTAAGAATTGCCTCGGTAAACAGTACCCGACAAATAACCAGTGCCATGAAGATGGTGGCCGCTTCCAAACTGAGGCGTGCTCAAAATGCCATCCAAAACATGCGCCCTTATGCCCAAAAACTGCGTGAAATCATGCAGGATTTGAGCAACGACCTGGAAGGTGCCGACGAAGGTAAATTTTCCGTAAACCGCGGCGATGGAAGCATCCTGATTGTACCCATTACTTCAAACCGCGGACTTTGTGGTGCGTTCAACACCACCGTGGTAAAAGATTGTATTTCGCTGGTAAACAACCAGTTTGCAAGTCAGTTTAAAAACGGAAAAGTAGATTTCTATTGCATTGGCAAAAAAGGTGCCGACGGTTTGGTATCCGCGGGCATCAAACCCATGGAATTGAACACCGAAATATTCGACCACCTCAACTTCAGCGATGCCATCGTGATTGCCGAAGAAATGATGCAAATGTTTCTGGACAAAAAGTACGACAAAGTGATTTTGGTTTACAATCAGTTTAAAAATGCTGCTTCACAAATCCTTCAGGTGGAACAAATGCTCCCCGTTGGCGAAGTGAGCAAGGACGAAAAAAGCAATGCTGCCGAAACTAAAGCCAACTATATTTTTGAACCAAGCAAACACGAAATTCTGGAAGCCATGGTACCCAAAACCATCAAGGTTCAACTGTATAAAGCATTGCTCGATAGTTTTGCAGCCGAACACGGCGCACGTATGACCGCCATGCACAAGGCCACCGAAAACGCCGACGAAATGCTCAAAGACCTCAAACTTAAATACAACAAAGCCCGTCAGGCATCCATTACCAACGAAATTTTGGAAATCGTGGGTGGTGCTGAGGCGCTCAAAGGTTAAGTGAAATAATTTTCCAAAAAGCGGGTAAAAGCTGAACTTTTACCCGCTTTTTTGTTCTAAAATGCTCATTATCAAATGAGATTTTCAAAACATATCCCTGTTTTTTCTTGCTTTTTGCTTTTTGAAGATTTAATTTTGAAAGTTATAAGCCACATCGCCCGTGGCAATAACCAAAATTTTAGGCAATGAAAAAGCTGATATTTGTTTTGGCATTCATGGTTTTTCCATCGATGCTGTTATTTTTTATGGCAGGTTGCGACCCTGTAAATAACGACGACCCCACACCTTCCGGTCAGGTAGGCGACACCCTCTGGATACACACAAAACCCATCCTGGAAAACACCACCTATATTTCCAATATCCCGCTGGCCATTGGTACCGACGGAACCATTTATTACGAAGCAGATGGAGGAACCTTGAACTGGGAATCGAGCAGAATATATGCCATCAACAAAGAGGATGGAACGTTGAAATGGATGACCGAACCCCTGGCCATTTGGCATCCCAACAGCAACATCGTGGTGGGAGACAACGGAACAGTGTATATACTGTCGTACACCAGTTTGTATTCCATCGATCCGGCCACGGGAGCCTTCAATTGGGTTTGGGAAGTGCCCAACACCCTTCCACTCAATGGAAATGATGTATATACGTATGGAGAAGTGGGAGGATTGGCCCTGTTGAATAATGGAGATTTAATATTAAAAACCAATGGTTCCGGCGTTTACTACAGAGCCATGTATTGCATCAACCCGCAGGGAACCATCAACTGGTACCGATTTATTGGCGCCTCCGGCATGAATATTTCAGTGGGCAGCACAGGAACCATCTTCGATTATGAATACGATCAGGGAATTTACTATCTGTATGCCGTAAATCCCGGCGATGGAAATGTATTGTGGCGCAAACAAATGAATTACACGGGACATGCCGCCAACAACATTGCCATCACCAACAACGGCGATTTGGTATGCAACGTGAGTGATTCGATGGTACTCGTGAACCCCTCCAACGGAAGTTATATTTGGAAAGTCATCATGGCTACTTCGGAGAAATCAAAAATTATTGACGTCAACGGAGAAATTTATATTTATGACCAATGGTCGGGCTTGCATATGGTTGATGGGCAAAATGGCAGCGATTTGGAAGTGCTGAATGTAGGATATGGTTGCATTTTGGACAACGCAGGTAATTTGTATCGCGTTGCAGGCGAAAAAGTGGTGTGCTATAATGATCAGGGAGAATCTCTTTGGGAGTTCGTTACCGGTGGAGCCAACTCCAATAGCATGGCAATCTCCAACAACAACATCCTTTATGTGGCCAGCAGCACCGGCGTTTTTGCCATTCAAACGGATTCGCCCCTGGGACAAAGTGGTTGGCCATGTCCGGGACACGACAACCGAAACACCTACAACTACAGTAAACACTAGTGTTTTAGGATTCTGGTATTCGCGGATGATCTGCCCTTGCCAACACCCGTGGTATGAAATTGTGCCGAAACCTATCAGCAAAATTCGGTGTAAATAAACTACCTTTGCTGAAACATTACCATCAACCGTGATTACCAGCGAACTCATTCATCAAAAATCGGCTCAACTACACGACCAATTGGTCGACATTCGCCGTTATTTACACCAGCATCCCGAGTTAAGTTATCAGGAAGAAAAAACGGCTAACTACCTCAGTAAATTGCTGACAAGCTGGGGAGTTGACCACCAAACCGGAATTGCCGGTCACGGAATTGTGGGTTTAATAGAAGGCAAAAATCCGGATAAAAAAACCATTGCCCTGCGTGCCGACATGGACGCCTTGCCCATCACCGAAGCCAATCAGATTCCTTATAAGTCGATGAATACAGGTGTGATGCATGCATGTGGTCACGACGTGCATATGACTTGTTTGTTGGGCACAATCAAAATTCTTCAGGGCATTAAAGACCAATTTGAGGGAAGCATTAAATTTATTTTCCAACCAGCAGAAGAGAACCTTCCCGGAGGAGCTCAACAGATGATCAGGGAAGGCGTATTGAAAAACCCGGATGTGCAGATGATTCTGGGTCAACATGTACTGCCTGAATTGGACTGTGGAAAAATTGGTATTCGACCCGGAATATTTATGGCCTCATCCGATGAAATCAACTTGATCATTACCGGAAAAGGAGGACATGGAGCCATGCCACAAAGGTTTAACGATACGGTTTTGGCCATGGCCCAAATGATTGTTTCGCTGCAACAAATAGTTTCGCGAAAAGCACCACCACAAATTCCTACAGTATTATCGTTTGGCAAAGTGGTAGCAGAGGGGGCTCACAATGTTATTCCGTCCGAAGTAAAGATCCATGGCACTTTCCGCACCTTCGACGAAGCATGGAGGAAGGAAGCTCATGGGTTGATTAAACAAACGGCTATGCATACGGCTGAAGCTTTTTCGGTGGCATGTGAGGTAGTGATCGATTCCGGTTATCCCGTTTTAATAAACAACCCCGAAGAAACGGAATTTGTTCGCCA
Organism: Bacteroidales bacterium; assembly: GCA_963676875.1. Taxonomy (GTDB): domain Bacteria; phylum Bacteroidota; class Bacteroidia; order Bacteroidales; family F082; genus UBA6244. The sequence continues at coordinate 2,304,631 of OY781436.1, read as the reverse complement.
ACAAGCCATTGCATATCTTGGAATTGATCAGGTGACAGACCTGGACATCCGAACCACCGTGGAAGATTTTGCCTATTATCTTCAAAAAGTTCCCGGCTGTTTTTATCGTCTGGGAACCCGAAATGAAGACAAGAAATTGACCTCAAACCTACATACAAACACTTTTGACATTGATGAAAAAGCCCTTGAAACCGGGACAGGATTGATGACTTGGCTGGCTTTGCAACGTCTTAATAAAAAATAACTCATCATGCTCGTTGGCGACAAATCATATCAAACCGTTTGGATGGAGGGCACTTCCGTCTTTATGATCGAACAAAACCTGCTTCCGTTTGAGTTCAAAATACATGAATGCCCTACCTACTGGGACACCTGTATGGCCATTACCGACATGGTAATCCGGGGTGCCGGAGCCATTGGTGCAGCAGCGGGTTTTGCCATGGCACAAGCCTTTGTGATGCAGCGCAACCGCGACCGCGCCATCACCATCCGTGAAGCCCGACAGGACATTGAATCCACTCGACCCACGGCCAAAAACCTGTTTTACGCTGTGGACAGGGTATATCGTGCCGGACTTATTTCGCCCGAAAACGCCGTGGTGGAAGCACAGAAGGTAGCCCGAAAAGATGAAAGCGACTCCCGCAGAATTGGTGAAATTGGCAGCGGGTTGATTGGACAAAAAGCCAATATACTTACCCACTGCAACGCGGGCTGGCTGGCCTTCGTGGACTATGGCACCGCCCTGGCTCCCATCTATCTTTCACAGAAACATGGCAAGGATGTTTTTGTTTATGTGGACGAAACCCGACCCCGCGGACAAGGAGCACGACTTACGGCCTGGGAGCTTCACAATGCCGGAGTTCCCCATGTGATCATTCCCGACAATGCTGCTGCCTCGCTGATGGCCTCAGGAAAAATCGACCTGGTGATCGTGGGAGCCGACCGCATTGCGGCCAATGGTGATGTAGCCAACAAAATAGGTACCCTGGGACGGGCTATATTAACCAAAGAGTATAAAATCCCGTTTTATGTGGCGGCACCCACCTCCACTTTCGACCTGGAGTGTAAAACCGGAAAACATATCCCCATCGAAGAGAGAAGTCAGGACGAAGTGCTGTATCAGTCGGGCATGGACGCCAACGACAACTATGTAAAAATCAGGGTAGCCTCTCCCGGATCACCGGCATACAATCAGGCATTTGACGTAACCCCTGCCAAATACATTACCCGAATTATCACCGAAAAAGGACTGGTGCATGCCCATCGCGAATCGATCAAGTGGCTGATGGCTCAGGAGTAGCGCGGGAATTATGGATTTGAAAATTAACCCCTAAAGCCTTCGGAGTTGAATATTTGTTCCCGATCCTCGAGATTACCACGTCACATATCCTGTTTGGTTGAATGAATTGAAACAGAATCCAAAGGATTCCAATGTTTATAGGTATTCCAGGATAAAATGTCCGACCCCGTCGGGGTCGTATTATTTGCTGTGCTACCATTCATTTCTCCACTTCAAGCGTCCAATCTTAAAGTTTGCCCCCATTAAACCATTGATCCATTAATCCCACTGATCCATTAATCCCACTGATCCATTGATCCCATTGATCCATTGATCCCATTGATCCATTGATCCATTGATCCATTGATCCTTCCAAACCAAAAACAAGTCGTATTTCGATCAATTTACCTATTTTAGTCGTGAACTTACACCTCCGCGACTTAGCGGTGAAAATTTACAATCCATATTGACATGAAAACCTACCAATACAAATACCCCCGACCTGCGCTCACGGTAGATATCCTGATCGTGGCCGGAAACAAGGACCACCTGCAAATCCTGCTCATCCAACGCAAAAACCCGCCTTTTCAACACCATTGGGCACTGCCCGGGGGATTTATGGACATGGACGAAACGTTGGAGCAAGCGGCTGCAAGAGAATTGGAAGAAGAAACGGGATTGGTATGTGGGAATCTACAACAGTTTCAAAGTTATAGTGCCATCAACCGCGATCCAAGAGGAAGGACAGTATCCGTTGTTTTTTGGCAAAAACTACCTGCCATTGCCCCGATAAAAGCGGGTGATGATGCCAAAGAGGCCCAATGGTTTTCTATAAGTCAACTGCCTGAGTTGGCTTTTGATCATGGGGAAATTGTGGAGGAATTTATTGTTGATATCCTCAAACCTCTTCAATAACCGGAAGCTCTTGACCGTAAACTCATTTCAAAACAGAATAATTACCTTCGCTCCCTTTCCACCCATTTTTATTACTTTTGCTCCCTAACTTTAGATTTTCATCGTATGAAAAAACTGTTTTTTGTAATCACCTTATTTTTAAGCATTCAACTGATGGCACAAACCGAAAAACCTGAAACGTTGGTAGTTATTCACACCACCATGGGTGATATTACCGCCAAATTATACAACGACACACCGCAACACCGCGACAATTTTATCAAACTGGTAAAAGAAGGCTGGTACGAAGGGTCGCCCTTTCACCGTGTGATTAAAAACTTTATGATACAAGGCGGCGGCAATGCCGATGGTCGTCAAGATCCGGGATATACCATTCCTGCTGAGTTCAGAACCAACCATTACCACAAAAAAGGTGCTCTGGCAGCAGCCCGCATGGGCGATCAGGTAAATCCCCAAAAAGCCTCCTCCGGTTCACAGTTTTATATTGTTCAAGGACAGGTGGTTCCTCCTGCCTATCTGGATAGATTTGCAGCGCAAACAGGCGTTACCTACACCGATGAGCAGAAAAAAACCTATTCAACCCTGGGTGGCACCCCTCATTTGGATGGCGGATATACCGTATTTGGTGAAGTGGTGGATGGCATGGATGTGATTGATAAAATCGCTGCCGTTGAAACGGGTCGTGGTGATGTGCCTACAGTTCCCGTTACCATGACCATCGAAATTCTGGAATAATTTTAAATTAAATAAGACCCTTTCGAAATGAAAGAAAAAATATCGGCCTTGCTGGCAGACATCAACCAATTTAAAGCCGCCAATCTGGAAGAGCTGGAAGCGTTCAGAATCAAATACCTGAGTAAAAAAGGGTTGATTCCTGCCTTGTTTGCCGACTTTAAAAACGTGGCTGCTGAAGAGCGTAAAGAAATGGGGCAACTGCTCAACGCATTAAAAAATGAGGCGCAGGAACGCATTGTGGTCTTGCGCGAAAGTCTGGAAGTAGCTCCCGAAGAGAATAAATCGGACAAAGACCTGACCTTGCCCTCCATGGCATCGTTGGGTACAAGGCATCCGCTTTCCATTGTCCGCAGTGAGATTATCGATATTTTTGCCCGCATTGGCTTTACCATTTCGGAAGGTCCTGAAATAGAGGACGATTTTCATAATTTTTCGGCACTCAATTTTCCGGAAGAACATCCGGCACGCGACATGCAGGATACCTTTTTTATTGGCAAAAATCCTGATCTGGCCTTGCGTACCCATACTTCGTCGGTACAGGTTCGGGTGATGGAAAATAGTCAACCCCCCATCCGTACCATTTCACCCGGAAGGGTGTTTCGCAATGAGGCCATTTCGGCCCGTGCTCACTGTATCTTCCATCAGGTGGAAGGATTGTACGTGGACACCAATGTTTCGTTTGCCGACTTAAAGCAAACCTTGTTTTACTTTGCCAAGGAACTTTTTGGCGAAAAAACCAAGATTCGTTTTCGTCCGTCCTATTTTCCGTTTACTGAACCCTCTGCCGAAATGGATGTTTCGTGTAATATTTGCGGGGGATCGGGCTGCAATATTTGTAAATATACCGGTTGGGTAGAAATTCTGGGTTGCGGCATGGTGGATCCCGCTGTGCTCGAATCCTGCCACATCGATAGCGAAAAATACACAGGTTTTGCCTTTGGCATGGGTATCGAACGTATTACCATGTTGAAATATCAAATCAACGACTTAAGGTTGTTTTTTGAAAACGACGTCCGCTTTTTGGAACAGTTTAAGTCGGGATTTTAGTTCGTAATTCAATGTGCGAGGACAGTTTGAAGATTTGAAGATTTGGAGATTGGCTTACACCGAAGTAATTGAACACGGATAACGCCCCCAACAACCATCGGGAGAGACAGAGAATCCAGATTTTAATCCCCTGACCCCTTGATCGTTTGAACATTTGAACCCTTGATCGTTTGAACATTTGAACACTTGAACCCTTGAACCCTTGAACTCTTGAACCCTTGAACCCTTGAACCTTCAAATGATACAACGAACCAAAGGCATTGTCATTAAAACCATTACTTACGGCGAATCGGGTTTGGTAGTGAAGGTATTCACCGAAGAATTAGGTATGCAATCGTATCTGGTGAAAGGCATTGGCGGCAAGCGTTCGGGCAACAAGTCGGCATTTTTTCAACCCCTCAACCTGCTTGATTTGGTGGTTTATCACAAGGAAAACAAAAGTTTGCACCACCTCAAAGAGGTTCAGCCTGAATATGTGTATCAACATGTACACAGCGATGTGGTGAAACGCTCGTTGCTTCTGTTTGTGAATGAGTTGCTTTACAAATCACTCCACGAAGAAGTGGCCAACAGGTCGTTGTTTCATTGGTTGCATCACGCACTCATCTGGCTCGATTTGGCCGATCACCATGTGGCGGATTTTCACCTGATGGTGATGATTCAGCTGAGTCAACATTTGGGTTTTTATCCAAAAAAAGGAGATGCCCACACCTATTCGGTATTCGATTTGCAGGAAGGATTGTTTGGCCAGCAGCTGCCTTCCCATCCCTACTACATTTCGGGGGAAGTGGTTATGCACCTCATTCATTTGATGGATGCGTCCTTTGAACTCAGCTCCGCGGCCACTGCCTTTTCCACCACCCAACGCCGTGATTTACTGGACACACTGATTACCTATTACAAACTTCATATCCCGTCGTTTACGGGATTCAAATCGTTGGAGATTCTTAAGATGGTGTTGAGCTGATCCTCATTCCCATCTGCTATGTACCACACTATTTGATAGGTTTCTTGCAATCCCCTATAAAATCTCCATCCCAAAAACAGCGACAAATTCCCTTTTTAATACTTCCTTCACTTCGTTTTCATCCACTTCCCTGCCTAGTTCCTTTTGGAGGCTTGTTACGCCTTTTCCAACAATACCACAGGGTACTATGTAATTAAAATAGTCGAGGTTGGTGTTGATGTTGAAGGCAAAGCCATGCATGCTCACCCAATGGGAGGTACGTACACCGATGGCGCAAATTTTTCTTGCTTTGGCAGGTATTTCTGTATCGAGCCAAACACCCGTGGCTCCGTCGGAACGTGTGGCGGTGATGCCATAATGACGCAAGGTACGGATAATCACCTCCTCCAACTGATGGATATAAGCCTTGATGGAAACCCCAAAATTGTCCAGATCGAGGATGGGATAGCCCACCACCTGACCGGGGCCGTGGTAGGTGATATCGCCCCCACGGTTGATTCTAAAAAAGGTGGCTCCCTTGGAAGCCAGAAAATCTTCGTTGATCAGCAAGTTGGATTCGTCGCCGCTTTTGCCGAGGGTATAAACATGGGGATGGGCGCAAAAAAGCAGGAAATTGGGTGTTTTTTGAGGGGACTCGGCTTTTCGGTTCTCCTCTTTTGCCTTCACCACACGGTCGAAATATTGCTCCTGCATTTCCCACGCACGTCCATATTCAATCAGTCCCAAATCGTGGTATTCCACTTGGTGGTTGATGTTGTTCGGATTTTTCATTGTCAATCGCTTTTACTTCTCCACGTGTTTTTCGGCGCGGTAGGATGAACGTACCAACGGACTGCTTTCCACAAATTTAAATCCCATTTCGAGTCCGGCCACCCGGTATTCCTCAAACTGCTCCGGCGTAACATACTCCTTCACCATGAGGTGCTTTTTGGTAGGTTGCAAATACTGACCAATGGTCACCACCTGCACCCCAACCGCACGCATGTCGCGCAGGGTTTCGAGCACCTCTTCGGGCTGCTCGCCCAACCCGACCATAATACCCGATTTGGCTACACATTTGGATTTGGCAATAATGCCCAAGGTGTGCAAACTGAGGTCGTATTTGGCGCGGCTCCGTGCCCAGGGAGTAATTCGGCGAACCGTTTCGAGGTTGTGAGAAATTACTTCCGGACCCGAATCAATCACCAACTGTATTAAATCTTCTCTGCCATCGAAATCAGGAATCAGGGTTTCGAGGGTAGTTCCGGGGTTGAGTTTTTTTATTTCTTCCACCGTTTTGGCCCAAATGCCGGCACCCAGGTCGTCCAAATCGTCGCGATCAACCGAAGTGAGTACACAATGTTTGAGTTTCATTAGCTTTACCGACTTGGCTACCCGTTTGGGTTCTTCCCAGTCGGCGGGTTTGGGTCGTCCGGTTTTTACGTTGCAAAATCCACACGAGCGTGTGCAAATATCGCCCAGTATCATCAGGGTAGCCGTTCCGCGCCCCCAACATTCGTGCATGTTGGGGCAATGTCCGCTGGTGCAAATGGTATGTAGTTTATTTTTTTCGACAATTTCGCGCACGTTGACATATTCCTTTCCGGAAGGGATTTTGATTTTCAGCCAATCGGGTTTGCGCAGGATGGTATTTTTATGTTGGGAATCCATGTTTGTAAAGTTTAAAGCTGCAAAATTAGTAAAACCCTTTAAAGGGAAGCGAATCAAGCTTACTATTGCGTTCGGGAATATTTGTTGTTGCCCAAAGAACCAAATAGTTATCTAACTAATACTGTAACTGTTATTTATAATGATTTTTAATTATTAAAAATATAACTTTGAGCCCTAATTTATTTTCAAAACCAACCAATCATAATGAAACGAAAATCTACCTTTTCTGCGAAATCGTTATTGATTATCGTATTTACCATGACTTTTGGCATGGCCATGGCTCAAAATCAGACAGTTAAACTTGATAACCCTTGGGGCAAACAAGGTATTACATTGCTGAAACAAAGTCCGCAAAACCTACAAGTTAATTTCAGTGTGGATGATTATGTGGTGACCCCTACGCCCATCGATAAAGAAAACATGAGCACCATCACCATGACCGGTGTTATTCTTCAGAACAGCGAAGGAGCCCCCAACCTGCCGGCATACAGTAAATTTATCGCTGTACCACAGGGTGCCACCGTATCCGTCAATATTGCTGACAAACGGGTTGAAACCGTGCCCGGTTTAAAAATTGCGCCGGCACCACGTATTCCTAAAGACGACGATTTGTCGCCATTGGAGTATAAAAAAAATCCGGAAATTTACACTAAAAACGCCTATTACCCTGAGCAACCCGTCATTGTATCTTCACCCATGAAGATTCGTGGTTTGGATGTGGTATTGATCAGCGTAAGCCCGTTTCAATACAATCCCGTTACCGAAGAGTTGATTGTAAACCGCGACATGAAAATAGAAATCGACTTTGAAGGTGGCACCGGTGTATTTGGCGACCAAAGATTGCAAAGTCGCTGGTGGGAGCCCATCGTACACGATGCCGTGCTGAACGAAGCCTCCATCCCCGATTACCAAACCAACATGCGCTCCACCAAAGAAACCGGATGCGAATATGTGATCATCGCCCCCAACGATCCTGCATTTCTGGCTTGGGCCGACACCATCCGCGTTTTCCGTCAACGTCAGGGAATCACCACACAGGTGTATACCACCGATGACGTGGGAGGCAATACCACCGGAGCCATCGAATCTTTTGTTGACGATGCCTACAACAACTGGGACACACCACCGGCAGCAGTATTGCTGATTGGCGACTACGGAACCAGTGGCAACACCATCGTATCACCTGTTTGGGATAACTATTGTATTTCCGACAACTTCTACTCAGATGTGGATGGCGACGACCTGCCCGACGTGGTTTTTGCACGTTTAACGGCTCAAAATGCCGCACAACTTGAAGTAATGGTAACCAAATTTTTGCACTACGAACGCAATCCGCCAACAAACCCCGGATTCTACGACCACCCCATTACAGCCATGGGTTGGCAAACCGAACGTTGGTTCCAGATTTGTTCGGAAGTTATTGCCGGATTTTTGGAAAATGAATTGGGCAAGTCTCCTGTTCGCGAAAATGCCATTTACCAAGGTGATCCTGCCGGAGGCACATGGTCAACTGCCACGAATACATCTACCGTACTTTCCTATTTTGGACCCAACGGACTGGGGTATATTCCCTCATCACCCAACTATCTTACCGACTGGGGTGGAAATGCAACCCGTGTAAACAACGATATTAACGATGGTGCATTCATGCTTCAACACCGTGATCATGGAATGGAAACAGGCTGGGGCGAACCTTCATATACCAATGCCAGTATCGATGGTCTCACCAATACCGACCTAACCTTCATTTTTTCCATCAACTGCCTTACAGGGAAATTTAACTGGAGTGGCGAGTCTTTTGCAGAAAAATTCCATCGTTATACTTTCGGCGGACAGAATAGTGGCGCCCTAGGAATTACAGCCGCCACCGAGGTTTCCTATTCTTTTGTAAACGACACCTACGTTTGGGGAATGTTCGACAATATGTGGCCCGACTTTATGCCCGATTATGGCACCACACCCGAATCACGCGATTTGCTTCCTGCTTTTGGAAACGCCGCAGGTAAACACTTTTTGTACCAATCATCATGGCCATACAACACAAGTAATAAGGAAGTTACCTACTACCTGTTTCACCACCATGGTGATGCTTTTTCAAGAATGTATTCTGAAGTTCCACAGGATTTGAACGTGATACACGGAAGCGTACAATTGGGTGGCATCGACTTTTTCACCATCGAGGTGGACGAAGGCGCGTTGGTTTGTTTGACCGTTGACAACGAAATTATTGGTCTGGCTGAAAGCAACGGACAACAAATGGACATTCCCATTATTCCTCAGCTTCCCGGCACCTTTATCGATTTAGTCATTACCAAACAAAATTACTACCGTTACGAAACCCGTATTGGCGTTATTCCTCCCGATGGTGCTTACTGCCTCTACGCAGACCATACGGTCATCGACACCCTGGGCAATGGTAACAACAAAGTTGAATTTGATGAAGAAATTTTGGTTGACCTGGAAATGAAAAACCTGGGCAACGAAGACGGAATCAATATTTTGGTGGAATTAACCACGGATCAATATGCCACCTTTATCGACTCCACCCAACTGTACGACACCATTCTTGCGAGCAGTACAGCCATGGCCAACGGAGCTTTCAAGTTTAGAGTAAGCAATGGCATTCCCGACCAGCATGTACTTCAGTTTGATGTAACAGCTACCAACGATTTGGACTCACTATGGACAAGTAAGTTCAATGTTTTGGTGAATGCGCCCAACATCAACCCCAGCAGCATGGTCATCGACGATTCGCAGGGAGGTGATAACAATGGCAGACTCGATCCGGGTGAAACTGCCGACATGGTAGTTACCATTGGCAACGACGGCCACTGCGTCATCAACAATGTACTTTGCGAAATGGTGGCCTACAATCCGTTTGTTACCGTTGAAACCGACCCCATCAATATTCCTACACTGTCCCTCTTTGGCACACAAACCCTTGTTTACCATATTACCGTTGCCGACGATGCGCCCAACTCAATCATTGCTGAAATGCATTTCAATGCCTCAGCTGCCGGCTATAGTATCGATCGGGTTTATTACCCAAAAATCGGGTTGTTTTTAGAAGATTTTGAAACCGGAACGTTTGATAAATACGATTGGGAACAATCCGGAAATATGCCCTGGACGGTGGATCATGTGTATCCTTACGAAGGATATTACCAAGCTAAATCGGGCGCCATTGGCGACGACCAATCTACGGAATTCTTTATCAACTACACCGTTATGGAACCCGATACCATCAAGTTTTACCGCAAGGTTTCCAGCGAAGCCGATTTTGACAAACTGATTTTCAAAATCGACAACAACGTGAAAGGTACCTGGTCGGGATCCAAAAGCTGGGCTCAAGTGGCTTATCCGGTTTCTGCCGGCACACATACCTTCAAATGGATTTATGAAAAAGACTACTCGGGAGCCACCGGAAGCGACTGTGCCTGGGTAGATTATATCGAATTGCCCACCATGATGGTAAGCACCATATTTGCCGGACCTGATGATGAAAATTGTGCCAATGCAGAATATTTCTGTGATGGGTCAGCTACCAATTTTAGCAGCCTGCAATGGACTACTTCGGGAGATGGTATTTTTAGTCAAGATAACGTCATGAATCCGATTTATACCCCGGGCGATAACGATGCTGCCACAGGAATGGTTGAACTCACCTTCAGTATGGAAGATGTTACCGGTGAATCATTTTCCGACACCATGGTTCTTGAACTTTCCAACGGACCAGAAGCACCATCAATGCCCACAGGACCTGATTATGTTGATTTATATCACTTTACACAAAGTCAGTACTACACCGATGCCATGGCCGGAGTTACAGGATATACTTGGACACTTGACCCGGAAGAAGCCGGTGAAATTACCGACATGGGTTATATGGCCGTCGTCGACTGGAACCCGGATTTTATGGGTAATGCTTCTCTGACAGTAAGTGCCTTAGACGGTTGTGGAGCAGGAGAAGCTTCCGAACCGCTCTTGATTGTTGTTGACAATACTGTTGGCGTTGGACAACAAGTTGCTGAAAGTGTAACGATTTCTGCTACCCCCAACCCGAACAACGGGGTATTTGAAATTGAAGTTCAATCGGTTAACGATGAGGATATCCACCTGAAAATGATCAATTATATGGGTGTTGAAGTACTCAACAAACAGTACATGCCAGCCCACGGATTCACCTATCAAGTGAACAGAAAAGATCTCGCATCAGGCATTTACATCATTAAAGTTGAACAAGGAGACCATACTTTCACACAAAAAGTATTGTTGGCCAGATAATATCTTAAGTCGTTTTGACACAAAAAGCCGGTTGGGATTATAAACCAACCGGCTTTTTTTTACTTTTGTTGACGTACTTAGATACGGATTTTGTATTGAAATGAGCTTTAAGTTCGCTTCGCTCCTGAAACCTCTTCAATTCTATATCGGTATAATACATAAGCAAGGGTAGTGCAAACATCAATATATAAATGGTATATTACATCAACATGAAGACAACTTTTCTCCTCATACTTTCTCTTTTAGGCCTATTAACTTCAATATCAGCACAGCAAGTATTGTCTCCGAAACATGAGAAAAACCAGCTTTTGGTGCAGCTTGCAGCCGGCCAAACAATGGAACAGGTGATGCCACAAGCGAAAAAGTCGGGTATTGCGTCCTATCAGGTGATTTCGCAACGACTTCGGGTATATTTGCTTACCTATGATGAGGCAAAAACAGATCCTAAAGATATGATTGTCAGGTTAAATTCCATTGAGGGTGTGGTAAATTCGCAAAAAAACCACCTGGTTTCTTTAAGAGAATCGGAGGAAACCTGCTGGCCCGATGATGAATTTTTTAGTAACGAATGGTCCTTACTCAACACAGGTCAAGCAGGAGGTTTGGTAGGAGCAGACATTGACGCCACCGCTGCCTGGGATTATACAACGGGAGGCCTCACATCACTGGGCGACACCATTGTGATCGCTATATTGGATGGCGGTAACGATTTGAACCACGAAGATTTGAGTTTTTGGAAGAATCGTTTTGAAGTCCCGGATAATGGTGTTGATGATGATGACAACGGCTACGTAGACGATTACGACGGTTGGAATGCCTATAACCACAGCGGAAATATTCCCATACACAATCACGGAGTTCATGTAACAGGTATAGCTGCCGCTGTGGGAAATAATGGTTTGGGAGTTTGCGGTGTAAATTGGGGTACAAAAGTCATGCCCGTTGCCGGCTCGTCTTCAAACAACGAAGCTACTGTTGTTGAGGCACTTTCGTATATTTTTGTTCAGCGCGAAAGATACAATCAAACCAACGGTGCCGAGGGTGCGTTTGTAGTGGCCGACAATTGTTCGTTTGGCTCAGACGGTGCGCTACCTGAAGAATTTCCCATTTGGGAAGCCATGTACGACAGTTTGGGACATATTGGCGTGCTGAGTGTGGGCGCCACGGCCAACAAAAACTGGAATATTGATGAAGTGAGCGATGTGCCAACAGCATTCAGCACACCGTTTTTAATATCGGTAACCAACACCACCAAGTGGGACGAAAAATATACTAGCGCAGGTTATGGCCGTACTACCATTGATTTAGGGGCACCCGGAACCATCATCATGTCGTGTCGCATCAACAATGCTTACGGAACCAGCACAGGCACCTCCATGGCAGCACCACATGTTACCGGAGCCGTTGGTCTTTTGTTTGCCGCTGCCGACACCACCTTTATGAACATTTACAGGGCTTATCCGGATTCAGGTGCATTGTTGGTAAAAGAAGCTATTCTGAATGGAGTGGATCATCTACCGGCACTCGACACCATGACGCTTACCGGAGGGAGACTCAACGTGTTTAATGCCATGAAACAAATATATCACGGCCCCATCATGCATTTTGATGAATGTTCGGTGATCGATTCTATAGAGCCCAACAGCACTAAATCATACGATCTAGTATTGACCAACACCGGGCAATCCTTACTGGAGTTTGAATTGACAATTCCCAACCAACCCGATTGGATTGAAGTGAACGCCACATCTTCACAGGTTGGGCCTGAAAGTGAAAGCATCATCCGGTTTACGTTCAACAGTACCGGACTTACTCAGGGAAGTTATTTCTGCACACTTCAGGTGCAATCAGAAACTTTGGACACCAAAATTATCCCCATCACTTTGGTAGTTGATTCGAGTGTCGGATATCCAGAAACATTGGAAAACAAATATATCTCACTATTTCCCAATCCCTTTTCTCATACATTGACTCTTCATCTGGCTAATCCGGTGGAACAACGAAACACCATTTTGATTTACAACGCTTTGGGGAAACAAGTTTTGAAGATTGACAGGCTTCTTCCGGGTGAAAATGACCTGACGAATCCGGTGAGCACACTACCCAAAGGTATTTATCTATATCGAATACTCTCAGATGAGAAAACGATGGGATACGGGAAAATAGTCAAACAGTAAGTTTATTTACTAATCCAGTAAGCCGGATTTTGTGGTACCGAACCCTTTCGCACCTCAAAGTGTAATTCGGTTTCCGATTTCAGGTTGGTATGCACTCTTCCAAGCAATTGGAGTGTTTTTACCTGATCGCCCTTTTGTACAAATACCTGATCTAGGTTAGAATACACGGTAAAATAATCACCATGTTTCACAATAACAGCAATGTTGGTATTGGATATTTTGGTAACGCTGGCTACTTTGCCATCGAAAACGCAACGGGCATCACTGTTTTTAGAAGTCGCCATGTCCACCCCATTGTTTTTTGTTTGCACTTTTTTCAACACGGGATGCTTGTGCACGCCAAAAGTCTCACTAACAACCCCCCTCTCCAAAGGCCATGGAAGCTTGCCTTTGTTGGCTAAAAATGAGTTGGACAATGTTTTTTCTTCAGGGGTAAGTTCGTAGTTTACCTTTTTCCCGGATGACACCACTTTTTTAGTTTCAGCCGTAATGATGGCTTCGATTTGATTGGCCAGTTTTTTGGATTCACGTTCTTTTTCACGCAGGGCACTCTTAAGTTGCTTTTCTTGCCCGTTGAGAGAAGCGGTAACCTTTTTTTTCTCCAGGCGCTCTTTTTCCAACAAGTACACTTCGGTACTTTCCTGCGAAAGCAATCCACTCAGTTTCTCCTTTTTCTGCGTAAATGCTGACAGTGCATCTTGCTTTTCGGTTTCTTTTTCAGTGATCTCCGCAGCTTGTTTCCGCATATAATCTGCCAATTGGTCGAGGTATCGCATACGTTGATAGGCCTGATTGAGGCTTTCCGCCGAAAAAAGGAAAATCAGTTTGTTGTATGCTGTTTTGTATTGGTAAGCATACCAGGCCATTTTGGCGTATTCTTTGCGCAGCAAATCCAGATCACGGTTCAGGTTGCGAATGCTCAGTTCGGTGGTTTCGATACTCGTGCTAAGGGCATGAATTTCAAGTTTATAGTTGGCCAACAGGTTGTTTCTTTTGTCAATTTTCACCTCCACCAATTTCAATTGGTTGAGCGACGACTGCTTGTTGGTGAGCACTTCGGATATCAGCTTGTTGGTATAAGCGATTTCGGCTTCAAGTTTCTTCCGTTTATTTTCCAGTTCCTGCTGCGACTCCTGCGCATGCAGCCATGACCCCATGAGGAGGAAACTAATAGTGATGATACCTGTAGCCCATTTTCTCATGACAATTATTCTAACATCTTTTCGTATTTGGACGGGATGCTAAAAGGAAAGGAAAGGTCCTTGTTTATCTCCGCTTTACCAAAATCAACCACCATATGAATTGTACGATGGCTGTTGATGTTGATATGTATTTTGGAGGGGAAAAGCTCACCGTCGATTTCTATATAATCGTCATAAAATACCTGGAGGTTGTTAACATTTTCTTCGCCTTTTTCCTTGATATCGATGCGGCGAATTCTGAAATTATCAGGATCGAGCCAAATTTGCTGAACCAATACATGGGTATCAATCTCACCCATTTTGATATAGCGTTTTATTTTTTGTCGCTCGCGGATGGTTATTTTATACAAATCGCCATCCACCGAAGATTTAAATTTGTTGACATCGTACTGGGTAAGGTCGTTGCCCACAAGCATGGATTGCAGAAGATCGTAATCAATGGTGGTGTTGAGCAAGCTGTCGATCAAATCATACTTTCCGGTAAAATAGCTTTTGTTGAGCCGATTGATGAACATGATGCTATCGTCGCTCAAAAGTACCCGTGCTGCTTCGATACCCAAAGCCGGACTAAAGGATATCCAAATCAGGCTATCGTTTTTAATGCGCAGTTGACCTCTGAGGTTTGTTTTTTTTCGATCCTGCTCGTACTCCAACGTAAATTTAGCACTCAACGTATTGAATTTGAACTGGTTTTTACTCATCTTATCGTATAAAAAATCAAATCCATACTCGTTAAGCGAACGACGCAGAACCTGCTTATTAGTTCTACATCCACTGATCACCAAGAGAAAGGCAGCCAATGTGAGAAAAAAACCGATGCGAAATCTGCTATTCATACAACTTTTTATCTTTAATTTTCTTTTTCAACAGGTCTGTGTGTTCCGGCTTTTCGGCTGCTCTTTTCCAAAATTCGAGGGCTTTCTGTTCCTTGCCCAGTTTAAAAAGGATATCGCCATAGTGTTCTAAAACCACACCACTTTCGCTTCCTTTGTTGTTGTATGCTTTTTCTATCCACACCAGTGCTTCTTCATAATTTCCTTGTTGATAAAGCACCCAGGCGTAGGTGTCGAGGTTGTTGCTGTTGTATGGATCCAGTTCCACCGATCGTTTGGCCATGGAAGCAGCCTTATCCAGGTTTTTCGCCTGAAGCGAAAGATAATAGGCGTAATTATTTAACACCAAAGCATTTTCAGGATTCAGCTTCAGAGCTTTATCGTAGGAAGCAAAAGCTTCCGAAAATTTGTTGGTAGCATGATAGGTGTCGCCGAGGGTTGAAAAAAACTGTTCGAGCAAAGCGTTGTTGTTAACTACGAAATCCTTTCCCGACTTCAAATAAGCCTCAGCTTTCACATAATCTCCCAGCTGAAAATTGGCCACACCGGCCAGAAAATAAGGCAACGGATAATTGGGAAACAAGTCGACGGCCTCTTCGCTGTCTTTGGCCAGAAGGGCAAAATCGTTGAGGTTTAAATCGCAAAAAAGCAACTGCTCCCAAATGGGATAACTGCCGGCGTCTTCTGCCAGAATTTCTTTAAAGATGGGTCTTGCCTTTTCGAATTCTCCATTTTCATAAAGCATGGTAGCATAAAAAGTATGCGCCAGACTTTCATCGGGATGGGCCTCCATGAGTACCTGCGACAACTCAAGGGCATGCTTTTTTTGCTGCTCCGAAAGGTCACCCTTATAATAATTGACCAGAATATTGATTTTGGTACTTAAATCCAGTTGGGTATTGGCCAAACCCAATTTTAATTCGTCAAACGAACGTTCGGGGTCACCCTTTTTATTGTAATAGTCGGCCAGAGAAATATGTACATAAGGATCGGTGGGATTGAGCTCCACGATTTTTTCATAGGCTTCGATGGCCTGATCGTCCATACCATTTTTGGCACAAAATTCGGCCATAAGTGCATAATAACGAGGATCCTGAGGATTGGAATCGATGAGCTTTTGGAATTCTTCAACACCCTTTTTGGGTTCTTTTAGTTTTTCGTAAAAACCGACTTTTTGCAATGTAAGTGCTTCGTTTACACCCACTTCATCCTCAAGTTTGTCGTAAGCAACAATGGCTTTTTTATAATCGCCCGTAAAATAATAGGCAAAGGCCAGTTCTTGAATAAAGTCGAGATCGTTGGGATATTCTTCCGACAGTTTTTCGTAGCTTTTAACATATTCATCGTAATTTCCGTTGGCTTTGCACACATTGGCATACAACACCAGGTACCATCGGTTTTGTTCATCAAGTTCAACGGCTTTTTTTGCGGCTTCCAGGGCCTCATCCTGACGGTTCAATTTCTGATAAAGTTTGCCTACCTCGTACCAGGCAGCGGCATCATTGGGATTAATTTCAAGTGCTTCGTCGAATAGTGCCAGCGCACCTTCTGTATTACCCTTGGTTTTCTCCACCAAACCCTTACCAAACAAATCAGCTTCCTGCAGATGTTCCTTTTCGGTGAGTTCCTTGGTTTTGTTTCCCGAACGGCGATTTTGCGAAAATCCGTTGTTGGTAAACAAAAGTATCGCGATAAAGATCAGGATTATTGGATGATGTTTCATGCCCGGTGTTTGTATAAAATTCGATTATTTTTTTCCTGTATGACCAAATCCTCCGGCACCCCTATCGGTTTCGGAGAGTGAATCTGCCAGCTCCAGTTGTGCCTGAACATGAGCGGAGATAATCATTTGCGCAATGCGTTCTCCGTTTTTTATCTCGAAGGGCTCATTGGAAAGATTCACCATGATCACTTTAATTTCGCCCCGATAGTCGGCATCGATGGTTCCGGGAGTATTTAAAACCGTGATGCCATACTTGGCTGCCAGTCCGCTTCGGGGGCGCACCTGAGCTTCATAACCAATGGGGAGTTCCATGTACAAACCTGTGGGAATAAGGGCTCTTTGTAAGGGTTGCAACACAACGGGCTCGTCCAGAAATGCCCTCAAATCCATCCCTGCGGAGGCCGGGGTTTCGTATTGTGGCAGCGCGTGTGGCGACTTATTCATCATTTTTATTATCATCTCTCAGCCGGATTAAGTCACTTTGTATTAAAGGCAAGTGGCAAAAATAACTAAAAAAAAGCGGTATTTGGATGATTTATGAATATGTAACAATTTGGTGGTTCAAGGCGGGTCATGAAAGGCGACGGTGACGCACGTTCAATAAGCACGCAGCACATCATTCCTTCCCAAAAAACTGCTAAAAAATGAATATGTATGAAAAAACCATGAACAACTTCCAAATTAATTCAATATTTTTGTTGGTCTGAAACCTATTAGTATTGAGATAATTTAGAGTACATTTTAAATAGACCGCCACGTGTTATATAACTAAAAATAACATATATAGATACCAAAATATTAGTACATTTGGCGGATGAAACTACCAAAAAAACCAAAAATAAATCCATCTATTATGCAAAAAATCACTGTTATTGGAGCCGGTAACGTAGGAGCTACAGTTGCCAATGTAATAGCTCACAAAAATTTATGTAAGGAAGTTGTACTTGTTGATATTAAAGAAGGTATTGCAGAAGGTAAAGCCCTCGATATCTGGCAGTCGGCCCCCATCAACCACTTCAACACCCGCGTTACGGGTGTTACCAACGATTATCTGGCCACCAAAGGTTCGGGTGTAATTGTTATTACCTCAGGTATTCCACGGAAACCCGGCATGTCACGCGACGACCTCATCAAAACCAACGCCGCTATCGTAAAAGACGTAACCGAAAAAGCCACCAAGTACTCACCGGACGCCATCATCATCATTGTGAGTAACCCACTGGACGTTATGACTTACGCTGCTTTTCTGGCCGCCAACAAACCCGCCAACAAAGTATTTGGTATGGCCGGAACACTTGATACCGGTCGTTACAGAGCTTTTATTGCCAACGCCCTCAACGTTGATCCCATTGATGTTCATGCATTGCTGATGGGTGGACATGGCGACACCATGGTTCCACTACCACGCTACACTTCGGTAAACGGAATTCCTGTAACCGAATTGCTGGGCAAAGAGGAACTGGATAAAATTGTTGAACGCACCAAAAAAGGTGGTGGTGAGCTGGTTACCCTGATGGGAACAAGTGCCTGGTACGCTCCCGGAGCAGCTGCCGCTCAAATTGTGGAAGCCATTGTTGACGACCAAAATCGGGTATTACCAGTTTGTGCCATGCTGACCGGTGAATATGGACAAAAAAACGTATATTTGGGCGTGCCTTGTAAAATTGGCAAAAACGGTATCGAAGAAATCATCAAAATAGAACTGAATAAAGAAGAGCAAGCTTTGCTAGACGTCTCTGCCAAAGCAGTTAAAGATTTGATGAAAACACTGGACGACATGAAGTTATTTTAAAAATAGGTCTATTCATTGATGGTTGCGATTCTTGTATAGACTTGACGAACGCCCTCTTCGGAGGGCGTTTTTTTTGGCCATTGATTTGTATATTTGCCCAAAACAACCGGAAAATGAAAAAACTAATCGTCCTGACGGGAGCGGGCATGAGTGCCGAAAGTGGTATCAGCACCTTTCGCGACAACAACGGTCTTTGGAATAACCACCGCGTAGAAGATGTGGCCACACCTGAAGCCTGGGAAAGAAACCCTGCACTGGTTAATGATTTTTACAACCAGCGCCGTAAACAACTTTATGAGGTTGAGCCCAACGCAGGACACCTTGCTCTGGTTGATTTGGAAAAATATTTTGATGTGCAAATCATTACCCAGAATGTGGACGACCTCCACGAGCGGGCCGGATCGACGAAAGTGCTTCACTTGCATGGCGAACTAAAAAAAGTACGCAGCTCGGTTGACCCCTTGTTGATTTTTGAATTGGATGGGTGGGAGCTGAAAATGGGCGACTTGTGCCCTAAGGGAAGCCAATTGCGACCTCACATCGTTTGGTTTGGCGAGGCAGTGCCCATGATAGAACCGGCAGCAGAATTAGCTTCACAGGCAGATATTCTGGTGGTAATTGGCACTTCCATGGCCGTTTATCCCGCGGCAAGTTTGGTACATTACGTTGACAACCACATTCCGAAATACTATATCGACCCTAAGGCATTTCCCATTCAGGGCATTAGTAACTTGCGCATCATCAACGAAAAAGCAGGTGTGGGAGTTCCTGTGTTGCTAAACGAATTGCGGTCGGAAGGCATGCAATAAGTATGGGAAATCAACTTGCCAATTCTCAGGATATCTACTGCCTGTTTCGATGGTTTCAATATCTTTGTCCGTTAAATTCAACCTAAGGTACATGTTTAAAAAAATACCCCATACCTACGTCATTATTTTTTCCATCATTGTTTTCTCAGCCATACTCACCTGGATTATTCCGGGAGGTGAATACAGTCGCGAAACCATTCAGGTAAACGGAATCGACCGCACCATCATCAACAAAGATTCGTTTCATTACGTGGACAATGCACCTCAAACCTGGCAAATATTTTCAGCCTTTTTCGAAGGATTTTCACGACAGGCCGGTATTATTGTTTTTATCCTGATGATTGGTGGTGCCTTTTGGATTGTCAACAGCACCAAGGCCATCGACATCGGTATCCTGTCGTTTTTGGAGAAAGCCAAAAAGTTGGAAAAATACCGAATACTCAGGAATATAGGTATCAACAACCTGATTATCACATTGGTTATGCTGGTATTCAGTGTGTTTGGCGCGGTGTTTGGCATGAGTGAGGAAACCATCGCATTTATCATCATATTGGTTCCGTTGTCCATCAGCATGGGCTACGACAGCATTGTGGGTGTGAGCATGAGTTTTGTAGCAGCAGGGCTGGGCTTTGCCGGCGCGGTGCTCAATCCCTTTACCATTGGTATTGCGCAAGGGATTGCCGATTTGCCATTGTTCTCCGGTTTTGGTTACCGGCTTTTTAGTTGGTTTGTTATAAATTTGGTGGGGATTACCTGGGTATTGGTGTATGCCGCCAAAGTGCGAAAAAATCCGAAACGCTCCCCTGTATATGAATCAGATGCCTATTGGCGCAAACATGTGGAGGTATCCGAAAACGAAATCAAGTACCATACACCTGCCAAAGCCTGGTGGGTATTTCTGGCCACGCTGGCGGCGCTCGTTGTTTTTTCCATTAAATACCCATACACCAGTATGCAAATTGGAAATGCCTCCGAAACCCTGATGATGATTCCGATAGCCACCGGATTTTTTGCTTTGTTCGGGATATTGAGTTTGCGGAAATCCATTCATTTTTTTGTACTTACACTGCTCATGTTCACCATCGTATTTCTCATCATCGGTGTAATGGGTTACGGTTGGTATATCGAAGAAATAGCCAGCTTATTTTTGGCCATGGGCTTACTTTCAGGAGCTGCCATGAATTACAATGCCAACAAAATCACCAAGTTGTTTATCGAAGGTGCCGGAGACATACTATCGGCGGCTCTGGTAGTTGGACTTGCCGGAGGAATCTTGGTTATTCTGGAAGAAGGCCGCATCATCGATACCATCCTCAACAGTGTTTCCTCGTCTATGTCGGGGATGGGAAAATTTGGAACGGTGAGCGTGATGTATGTGATTCAAAATATGATCAACATTATTATTCCCAGCGGATCGGCCAAGGCGGCACTAACTATGCCCGTGATGGCTCCATTTTCCGATTTGGTCAACCTTTCGCGACAAGCAACAGTGATGGCCTTTCAGTTTGGCGATGGATTTACCAACATGATTACACCTACTTCCGGTGTACTTATTGGTGTGCTGGGTGTGGCCAAAATTCCTTACGACCGATGGGTAAAATGGATTTGGCCGTTTATGGTGGTATTATTGCTACTGGGATGGCTTTTATTGATTCCTACCGTAACCATGAATTTGAGTGGATTTTAGTATTTGAACAAAATTTGGCTTCGCTTCAGGATTGGGAAAAGTCTTACGAATAATTTAGCATGGTTGATATGCTTTTTTCTTGTGAAAGCTAAGATGCTCACTACAAGCACTACCGCCTTTTCTAGTCCTTTTTATTAGACACACTCTAAATTAGGTAGCACTTAGGCAATTAAAATTATATTTATTACATTTGCCCTCTTGTTTAAAATCGGCTTGGTGTTTAACAAGCTGTTATTGAGGTTCATTCGCAAAAATAACTGTACTGAATAATCTTCCATAATATGCGAATAGTCCTCATGTATTTTAATAGTTACAAACATATTAATATTATAAAAGGATGAAGGTTTACGACACAAAAAACATCAGAAACATTGCTCTGATTGGAGGCGCGAAATCCGGCAAGACTACCATGGCCGAGTCTATGCTGTTTGAAGGAAAAATGATTAACAGAAAAGGGACCGTGGAAGACCACAATACCGCTTCTGATTACAGGCCTATTGAGATCGAACGTCAACATTCAGTACATTCATCACTGCTATACACTGTATACAACGACCAAAAGATTAATATAATCGACACCCCCGGTTTTTCTGATTACGTAGGAGAAACCATTGGTGCATTGCGTGTATCAGGAACAGCTTTGTTAATGGTAAACGGTCAGGCAGGCGTTGAAGCCACAACCGAAACTGCTTGGAGACAAACTGAAGCTGCCAATTGTCCGGTAGTTTTTTCAGTAAACCAACTTGATCATCAGGGAGCAAATTTTGATGAAACCATTACTTCACTGAGAGATTATTTTGGCGACAAAGTAACCGTTGCTCAATATCCTGTTGATGGTGGTGAAGGTTTTAGCACCGTCATAGACCTGATATTGATGAAACAACTCAAATTTAAAGAAGGCGGTGGCGAACCCGAAATTTCAGATATTCCTGCTTCGGAAAAAGACAAAGCTGATGATTTGCACCTCGCCCTTGTTGAAAGAGCTGCTGAAGGCGACGAAGCCCTCATGGAAAAATATTTTGAAAACGACACCCTGACTTTGGAAGAAATGCGTGAAGGCGTACGTTTGGGTCTGATTTCGCGCTCCATATTCCCGGTGATGTGTTCCTCAGCCAAACATGGTATTGGCGTAACCCGCATCCTTGATTTTATTGTTAACTCATGTCCGTCACCCAGCATTGTTCGCGAAAGCAAAACCAATGAAGGAACTGCCTTCCATTGCAGCGACAAAGATCCCGTTGGCTTGTTTGTGTTTAAAACCTCCATCGAGCAACATTTGGGCGAAGTATCCTTTTTCAAACTAAACGGAGGGATTCTTACCGAAGGTACAGACCTGATCAATCCACGAACC
Source organism: Bacteroidales bacterium (assembly GCA_963676875.1). Classification (GTDB taxonomy): domain Bacteria; phylum Bacteroidota; class Bacteroidia; order Bacteroidales; family F082; genus UBA6244. Next base: position 2,282,180 of record OY781436.1, on the reverse strand, counting down.
GGAAACAAAGAACGCTTGTCGCAATTGTTTATCCTAAACGGGAAAAACCGGGAAAAAGTGGACAAGATCATGGCCGGAGACATTGCCATCGCCATTAAATTGAAAGATGTAAAAACAGGAGATTCGTTAATGGATCCCAAACTTGGCAGTGAAAGTTTTGAAGGCTTGAACCTACCTACCGAGCTTTATACCGTTGCCGTTAAAGCTTTGAACTCATCGGATGATGAAAAACTTGCCGGAGCTTTGCACGAAATGCATCGCACCGACCCAACCATTTCGGTTGGTCTGTCGCGCGAGCTCAAACAGATGCTCATCAAATGTCAGGGCGAATTCCATTTGAACACCATCAAGTGGTATTTAAAAAATGTATTTAAAATTGAAGTGGAAACCTTTGCCCCCAAGGTGCCTTACCGCGAAACCATTACCAAAAGTGCTCGTGCCGACTACCGTCACAAAAAGCAATCAGGTGGATCAGGTCAGTTTGGCGAGGTTCATTTGATGATTCAACCCTATGTTGAAGGTTACAAACATCCCACAGATTTTCCTGTTCGAGGAACAGAAGAACATGAAATGACCTGGGGTGGAAAACTGATTTTCCACAACTGTATTGTGGGTGGTTCCATCGACGCTCGTTTTTTGCCTGCCATCCTGAAAGGGATTATGGAACGTATGACAGAAGGGCCATTAACCGGATCGTATGCCCGTGATATTGTAGTATATGTTTATGATGGAAAAATGCACCCCGTTGATTCCAATGAAATTTCGTTTAAGTTAGCCGGACGTCACGCTTTTAGCGAAGCCTTCAGAAATGCAGGACCCAAGATTATGGAACCCGTTTACGACTTGGTGGTTACCGTACCCGAAGATATGATGGGTGCCGTTATGACCGACTTGCAAGGTCGTCGTGCCATTATCATGGGCATGGAATCTGCAGGAAAAAATCAGGTAATTAAAGCGAAAGTACCCGGAGCCGAAATGAGTAAGTATGTTACCTCGTTGAGTGCCGTAACTTCCGGTCGCGGAACATTTAGCTTGACTTACGACACCTACCAACAAGTTCCGACAGATGTTCAGGACAAACTGTTGAAGGAATACGAAGAATCGCAAGAAAACGAAGATTAAATTTTTTGTTGAGATAGAAAAAAAGCGGCTCGTGAGGGTCGCTTTTTTTGTATGACTTTTCTTTATATAATCATTAGAACTGTTTTCGATCCTCAGTCGGGTTAATTTGTTGATTCAACTCACAACCTGCTTCCATCTCCTCCACCAAAAAACTCCTCATTTTTCTCAGCGCCCGATGTAGGGTGGTTTTTACCGAATCGTCGCTAATCTTCAGTACGTTTCCGATTTCCTCCAGGGAAAAATTGCCGTAATACCGCATGAATACGATCACTTGATCTTTTGGTCTAAGTCTCTCAACAGTTTTAATCAGAGCACCTATTTTTCTTTCTGATGCTTGATCGTAGTTACTTTGTATTTCTGCCTCAAAATTCGACATGTCGCCAAGAGAAACGAACTTCATGTTTGCTCTGTTTTTATCATTCAGGTAATCAATTACCTCGTTTTTGAATATACCGGCAAAATAGCCTTGTATGTTTTCAATACCCATTCCTTGCGCCTCTCTAATCCGAATCCGGTCGATAAGTTTCAATAAACAACCCGAAGTAAGGTCGTTAATCTCGTTCGAAGTCAACCTGTACTTATTGCCAAATCCTATCCTGAACGATTGGCTTTCGGAAACAAGCGTATGTATCACCCTTTGATATTCTTCCGGATCGAATTCAAATTTTTGAATCAAATCGGCACAGTTGGCCAAATATTTTAAATCAACGTTTTTCAATTTTAAAAATATAATTGGTAAAGTCTCCGGTTTAGGCTGATGCTACAAATATAACATTTTTTACAGTTAAATGAAAATAATTTTGTTTACCAAAGCAGGAAAAACAGTTGTAAGGTTAGTCTATAACTTGTTTTCAAGCTGTTCTGATTTTGACCTTAATTTTTTTTAAAAAATCCTAAGTCGTTGGCAGAAATGGGTTGGTAGCTTATTTTAATTCCGAAACCATGAACATTCAACTAGCTGAAATAATGAAAACCCTGGAGAAGGAAGACCATCAAACAGCCTATTCATTGGCAAAAAAACTGGAAAACGAGGGCTCGTGGGCGGAAACAGACTCCTACTTTATCAACTACACCCTATGTGTAGCAGGACGGCACCTGGGGTTGTATGAAGAATCAATTAAGTACGGCGAAAAAATAATAAACGACCCCTTCATTTTAGGTAGTCAGTGTGTATCTCGACTATGGCTCGCATTGGCTTTTTCAAATTACCTACTCTTTAAACAAACTAAGTATTCTCCATACCTGAAGTCGGCACTCAAGTACGGTACCATAAGCAAACAATACCAAACCAAGTCGACGAAAGCCGAAACTACTGAAATCGTCAAATCCATTGAGGACAGTTACAATCAAACAATGTTAAAAGATCAACATAACCTCAAAACAAAAAAAACGATAAAAACACTTTCGTTGATAGCCAAATTGCTGTTACTGCTGGCTCTATTTGCCGGAATGGCTATATTTGCTTTACAATGGTTGAGATGAAATGCACAACGATTTTTTTACCCTGAGTTCAACATGTGTATCCTAAAAAAGGTGGCTTTTTATTGAGCCACCTGCCAAATGCATAAGAAAAGCTACGACAACTTTACTCTTCCCTGTGCCTCCTTTTGGCTTGTTGCCTCAAAAGCAAATAAGACTGCTTTATTTGCTCATCTTCCATTCCAGGGTTTTCCTCGAGTACTTTGACTTTATATTCGGAATACGACATGGTTTCAATTTCGTCGAGCAGCGCATTAAATTCCTCTTCAGTCATTTGGTCTTCTTCAATTGAGCCATCCTCCGGGTCGGGGAACATGTCAGCAGCTTTAATTACTTCAAGTTCATAACCTTCCGGCACTTCAAACATTTCATAATCAACACCTTCATTTATTTTTACCGAAGTGGCTATCTCCCTATCTTTGCCTACCTGCGATTTTAAGGTTAACCCATTCCATACCCAGATTTTGCTTTTTCCCTGTTTCCAGATGTCGCACTCCTTCCCGGAAATTGTTTCTTGTCCGATGATTTCATAACCCATGTGAATGAGCATATTTTTTCCGGTTTCTTCCCAATCGCGGTTGGGATTGGCCAGCCAATAGGCGGCGGGATTATGCATTTTTACAGCAGAATTATTCTCATAATTGAGGGTTATTATGTCGCTTCCAATCAGAATTACCGTATTTCGTTCTTCCGATTTCTTCTTTACAATGGTCTCATATTCGGCATATTTATACCCTCCCCGATCGATATAAAGTGTTTTTGTACCTTCGTCAGATCCTTCGAGTTTATATTCCACAATGGCTGACTCAAAACCATATCTTCTGTAATCTTCCGGATCTTTACTGGCTACATCGGCTTCATAACCATCTACAAATTCCCCATATTTTTGCAGACCTATCAGGGTATATTCTTCTCCCTGTTTTTCAGCTTCTTCGGCTTTTTGTATTCCCGGTTCGGCAGCTTCGGCACCTTTGTCCAAACCTTTTTCGGCTTCTTCCATGCCTTTATCCTCGGCTTTTTCTACACCTTTTTTGGCTTCTTCTTTGCCTTTTTTCTCAAATTTGCTTCTAATCTTATGTTCGATACCAAACTGAGCTTGTGCAGTTGCGCAAGCCATGGCAAACAATAGAGAGAATACGAGTAACTTTTTCATCGGATTGTATTTTATTTATACCATTTCAATTATTTGCTTACAGAAAACCTATAAACATCAGAACCCTGACCAACCACATAACCTAAATAGGGGCCTTTGAAGAAGACTTTTTTCATAGGCATGATGGTTGTTACTAGTTCAACAGCCATCCAGGTATGTCCTCCATCTTGCGTGTGATATAATTTGGAGTGGCCAATATCACCAGAATCATAGGCATCAACGGTAGCATAACCTTCCTCATTACTTAACATCCAAATGGAACCAAAATTATAGGCCGCTTCAACATTTATTTTCTCCCAACTCAGGCCTCCGTCTTCGGTAATCAGTACCACGGCAAATCCCTGACTTTCGCGACCAACCAGCCAGCCTTTGTTTTCATCCAGAAAAAATGCCCCATAAATATCATCATCACGGGTGATTCCGGAGGCATTCAATTGAAGTGATTCCCAGCTTACACCCCCGTCTTCTGAAAGCATAATATACTGACGTAATGGGTTACTTTGATCTTTAATATCGTACACGATTCCCTTGTCGTTTCTAAAATAAATTTCAGGATGGGCTGGAAAATCTTCGTAGTAATAGGGTATAGCAATTACGTCTTCCGGTTGGAAATCACCAGACACTGCCTGTGCCCTGCGGATACTGTAATTTGTTTCATTAATCCTATTGCCGGTGGACATCAGATAACCACTTGCACTAATGGCGATACTTTTCACTTCAATATCTTCATAGGTTAATCCCCCGGTAGGTGGGGGAAAATCCCACCAAATGATCTGTCCCCAATCATAGGAAGTGCGCACTTCTCCAATAATTGTTCTAACCAGAATTTCATCTTCATTAAGGAAAAGCAGATTCTTTAGCGTTGTGGGTGCGTCTAATCCGGTAGGAGATATTTTTTCCCAACTTGCTCCACCATCGGTAGTGTGAAGTGCATATCCGTCAAATCCATAGCCTGTGCCGCCAGTCATCCAACCTTCATTTTCACTCACAAAAAATACATCGGTATTGATGGTTTCGTTGTTTTGGTTTAATGCACTCAAATCGACGACTTCCCAGACGGCATCCAGAAGGCTAATGGTGATGGTGTCTGAAGCCACCGTCAAGCCACCGATGATGTCATTTACGATAAGGGTATGTTCTCCATAAGTGGATGATGCTGTATTCCAGGAATACTCCCAAGGTTCTTGTGTTAGGGTAGAAATAAGGGAACCGTCCACCAAAAATTCTACCTGAGATGGGGTAGCCCCCGAAACCCTGGCTTTTAGAAGAACCTGACTTCCAAGGGATAACCAGTTGCCATCAGCCGGAGATTCAAAAAAGATTCCGGTAGTCAAGGGTTCGTCTTCCAGGTGCATGAGGCTTTGTTCAAACAAGCAAAAATCGGAGCTCCACTCGTCTTCAAACAGCAGCACATCAACCCTGATACCCACTTCGGCTTTTACACCAACCTTATAGTCCAATGTCCAGTTTTCAGTACCGGTATGCAGTTCTGCCTCAAGTAGCGAACAAGCGGTAACGTTGGTAAATGGACCGGCCACACCATACAGCAACAGACTAATTTCGGGACCTACACCGGCTTCCACATTCATGGAAATGTCGAGTTCGGGAGGGTAGTAATCGTAGGTAAATGTTTTTTCTTTGATGGTGCTCCACCCATCGGCAGACGTGTAACGTGTACCCAAACGACCATTGAACGACTCCGAAGCACCGGTGGTAAACTCGGCCGTAAGTTGTCCGTCAACACCCACAAACAGTTGTATTTTAGGAACAAACACCACCGGAACAGGTCCAATGGCAAAAGTCCAGGGTTCGAAATAAAAGGTAGCCACAGGTATGCGTTGATTTACAGAAGCCCCATATTGTGAAACCACATTGATGGAAGCACTTTGGTTGATTTCTACCCCGGATTCAAAGAGCTCGATGGTTACCTCCGGAGGTAAACACAGGATACAGTAATCCCAGTTAAATTTAAAAAACACGCCCATATCGAGGGAAGTGTTTCCCTGAACCGTTACCTGATCGGTGCCACTGCCAAAGGTCATGTCGTATTCCATATCGAAAACCGTAAAGTCGGTATTTTTCAGGTTTTTCAGTTTCACCCCGTCGGCCAGCTCCATGCGTTCAATCTGACTGGTTTTCAAGCTTCCACTATTGAAATCAATGCTTCCCTGCAGGATGGCTTCCGTAAGTCCGGCCTGGGTGGTAAACACTTTGGTTTCGCCTTTGGAAGTTTCGATGGAAACAATTTTCCGCAGGTAGCCATAGTGTGCCCATGCCGAAGCACTATCCACCAAAATATCACCCACCTGCAGACCCCGAATCAAGTCGCTTTCACCCGAAAAGGTAAAAGTGAAGTTGGTGGTGTCAAGGCCGGAAATGGCCGATCGGGTTTGTTCGTCCATTACCTTGGTAATATCGGCTACAATAACTTCACCCGGAGTTGGTTCGGGATCAGGGTCGTCGGTCTTCTTTTTGCAGGCAAAGGGCAAAGTGAGTATGCCTAGGGCAAGAAAAATTAGTAGATATTTATTCATGATGTTAGATTTGAAAGATTTTAAAACGCGCCTTTACCAGATAGTGGTTGTTAGTCAGACTGAGTGCAGGGGGAAGCATTGAAAACGAGACGCTTCGCTGCACTCAGCATGACAAGATGTGTTAGTTTATTTTGAACAAGTATTTCCGTAATCTCCATAAACCTTGGGCCAACCACTTGTTGCCAACCCATGACCATCGCCTTTGAAACACCTCACTACACTTTGTTCGGTAGAAACGCTGATGATGTTTCCTTCGTGGGTAAGAACAGGTGGGTGGAGGTTGCCGTATTCGGTACCGGCTTCGGTTTCAGCATTTTCTTTCCAGTTGAGGGTTCCATTTTCCTTTACAGAATACAAGCCAAACAACTGCGCATCGTAAAAATCGCCATTGGACGACAACACGGGAGCTGTTTGAAAGGAGGGATTCACAAGCCAACCGTCGTGGATGTCGGTTTCCCACTCCATGATACCTGCGTGGCTGTATTTCACCAGGTTGCCGTTGCCAATAACAATGGAATTGTCGGCAGTTAAAATAATCCCACTATAGCTGCTGTAAAAATCGTCACCCAGGTTAATCTCATTTACAAGCTGCCCCGTACGCGAAATAATTTCAATTTTGGTATCATTACGTAAGTATATGTTGTCATCAGCGCCAAAAACCACATTGAAAGCATCAAAATAACCTTTTTGTCCGACGGTACTTTTTCCTTCTAACAAAGTATAAGCCCATATCGAATCGCATGATGTGCCATTGTCGTCGTAGCGAAACAGGTATTCTCCATCGCTGAAATACAACTCATTTCCAAATGCACTCAAGGAGTAAGCGGCGCCCATGGTGGGGCCTTGTTTCATCCAGAGTTCATTGCCATCAAAATCCAGCGCCAGCAGAAATCCGTAAAAAAACTGACCTGTTGAAAGATATACTTTGTTGTTGTTTACGGCCACCTGCAGCATCCATTCAAAATCGTATTCAGCGGTATAATCCTTGCTCCACAATATGGAGCCACCGGAGCCTTGAATACAGTGAATTCCAACGGGGTTTTCAGTAGCAACAAACACCTTGCCGCCGGAATAGGTTACTTTTTCGGTTGATGTTCCTGCAACTTCTGTTTTCCATAGTTCGTTACCGTTTTTATCGAGTGCAAAAACCAACACTCCAGAGCCATCTTCTTTCACCATGGAGAAATAAATGTTGTCGTTTTCGTCGATGGCCGGAATGATATCCGACAATCCGCCATTGCCAAGATCGTAACTCCACAACACGGGATGATCGCCGGTGGAAGGCGTGGGATCAGGAATGATGGGGTTGTCACTTTTACTACAAGAGGTTACGACAAAGGCCATCAGAGCCAGGAAAAGAATTGAATTAATTAGCTTTTTCATTTTAGATAGGGGTTAAATTTTTTTATAAATTGACTTTCTGATTGTTGATATTTTCGTTTTTTTTTAATCTATGATCCGTTTGGTTTGATCTTAATTACTTGATTTTAAGGGCAACCGAAAAACTGATGCAGGTGGTTGCACCGATTCAATTTGAATAGCTTCCAACTCAATGGAAGCCATGGACAAATGCATGGAGAGTTTCATTACTGCTCCTTTCCATAAGCAAATAGTGTCTGTGTTGTTACAGAAGGCACTACATATTTTTTCATTAACAATACGATCGCCACATGCGTAAAAACCCAATCCCACAAGCATTTGATAATTAAAATTGGTGAGGATAATAGAAGTGGGCACATCCAAATCTATGGTATTGTCAATCAATTGATGTTTTATCATATCGTAGGCCGAGTGTTGTTCATCGATCAGCAATTCGTAATATTCAGACTGTGTACGGTTCGAGTCGGAGTTTATTAGGGTATGCAGGGCTTTTTTGGCACCAAAATCATCCAGATACAAAGTGGCCTTTCCACCTCCCGATCCAGAGCCCTTCACCCGATAATGGATAATCGCCCCTTTCAATCCATGAAATGGCGAACCCTGTGCCAATATACTTATCTGGCTCAACAAAGCAACACTTATCACAATCCATTTAATCATGGCCTTTTATTTGACTACAAATTACGGGTCAAATTATAAATCAATCTTCACCCTTTCGGGTGATTTATTAAAAAAAAGGTAAGAGAATAGTGCTTTATTGAACCATTTTTACTCTTTTCAATGCTTCCACACGGTTTTTTACATCCAATTTTACGTAAATGTGTTTGATGTGGGTTTTGATGGTATTTTCTGACACAAATAATTTTTCGGCTATTTCGGTATTTTTATACCCTTTGGCAATCATGTGCAACACTTCCTTTTCACGCTCGGTAAGGTCATATTCTTCAAAATCGGGTCCCACGGGCTCTTCATTGATATCAGAAGGAGTTTCACTGAGGGCGGTTTTCATGTCGCGGATTTCCAGAAGATAATTTTGCAGTTCGAGTCTCAATTGTTTTTGCATAAGTTTGTTCCGTGTCATGTAAAAGTAAAACAGGATGAGCAAAAGTGCAAAAATTACCACGAGAAGTATGAGAACCCAAAGTTGGGTTTTAATCTTACGCCGGTTTATTTCGTCCTGAAGTTCGAGCAGGGTGATGGCCTTATTTTTTTCTCTCACCTGAAAGCGGGTTTCCATTTCGGCAATAATAGACTTGCTTTCGGCACTCATGAGCGAGTCCTTTATTTTACCTTGCAATTCCAGATATTCCGCGGCTTTGGCAAAATTTCCGGCGGCCATATATACTTTCGACAACAACTCGCTCACCTCCACCATACTTTTTTTGTCGCCCAATTGCCTGAAAAGCACGAGCGATTGGTTAAATGCCTGAATAGCTTGCTGATTGTTTAGGAGCGAAAAATAAAGCTCGCCTTGATTCCGGAGTACTTTGGCTCGACCATGCGTATTGTTGAGGCTGTCCATTAGAGCGTAGGCACGAGCCAACTCCTTGCGTGCCAATGATTGATGATTTTGCTCCAAATGCATACGTCCCACATTATTAAGTGCAAAGGCAAGTCGTTCGTGGGCTTGAAATTTCCGGTAAACATCCACAGCCAATTGATAATAATACAGGGCTGAATCGGGCTTCTGAAAAAACTCATCATACAACACACCTATATTGTTGTAATTGGTGGCCATTCCCAGTGTGTCGCTATTTTCCTTTTTAATATTCAAGCCCAAGAGGTTGTATTGCAACGATTTGTCGGTCATTCCCATTTCCTGATACACCACTGCAATATTTGTATAAACCAACGACAACGCGTGAAAATCCCGGGCATCGGAAAAATAATTGGCTGCATCCAGATACATGTCAATAGCTTCCTTATAATTACCTCTAAGCTCCTGCAATACAGCCTGATTGCTTAACATCCGAATGGCTTTCAAGGGTTGGTTGGCTTGTTGGTAGTAATACTTGCTTTTTTCAAAATAGTCGTAAGCTTGGTCGTAGGCCGACATACCATAGCACATTATACCCACCTCTTGAAAAAAGGAGGCCATCAACGAATCGGGCAACATTTTCTTGAGTTTCAACGCTTGTTTGTTTGCATCTGCCACAAGGCTGTCAGGCTGATGAATTTGCGAAAGGGATTCCTTTATCTCACTGAATTGTTTCACCAGCCGGACCGACTTTTGTTCATCTTTTATGGCTTGGTCGTTATGTTGACACGACAAAACAATAAATAAGGAAAATACTAGCAGGATAAACTTTTGGATATTAGGCATAAGCTCAATGTACCGCTACCGCGATTTTTTCTTTCCCATGCACACACCCAGACCTCTGGCTTTAAGTACAACAGGGTGATTTTCAGGCACAAGGCGTGTTTTACCACCCACATCGCTCAGAAGGAGTGACTTAATTTTTTCACCTTTTTTAATGACCATGCGACCATATTTTTCGTTGGCGATAAGTTCAACAGCCGATGCGCCAAAACGGGTTGCCAGAATACGGTCCATAGGCGACGGACTTCCCCCACGCTGGATATATCCCAGAATTGTTTTCCGTGTTTCGATACCTGTTCCAGCCTCAATTTGCTCAGCAATGTAGCTGGCTGCTGACATTTCTTTGGGTTTTTTTATACCCTCGGCAATAACAACAATAGAATAGGATTTTTTCCTTTCAGCCCTGGCTTTCAGGTATTTATTTACCACTTTCATGTCGTAGTCCAGTTCAGGAATCAGGATAACATCACCACCACCGGCCATTCCGGCATACAGGGTAAGCCATCCGGCATCGTGACCCATCAATTCAATCACCATTACGCGGCTGTGCGAGTTGGCAGTAGTGTGCAATCGGTCGATGGCATCGGTTGTAATCCACAAAGCAGAGTCAAAACCAAAAGTTACGTCGGTTCCCCACACATCGTTGTCGATGGTTTTGGGTATTCCAATTACATTCAAACCTTCCTTGGCCAGTAAAGCAGCCGTTTTCATCGTTCCATTCCCCCCAATGCATACAACAGCATCCAGATTCAATTCATCGTAATGTTGTTTGATGAGTGCCGGTTTGTCCACATCCAGCTCGCCACCTCGCTTGTAAGGCTTCTCGCGTGAAGTACCCAAGATAGTACCCCCCAGCGTTAATATCCCGGAAAGCTGATTTTCGTTCAGTGTTTCGTATTCTTTGTTAATCAGGCCGGTAAAACCGGAAGAAATGCCAACCACTTCCATTCCATATTTTACAATGGCGGTTTTGCCCACACCTCTTATGGCAGCATTTAATCCGGGACAATCTCCTCCGGCAGTTAGTATGCCGATTCTCTTTTTTGCTTTTGCGCTCATGGCTTCTATAATATTATAGCCTCACAAAAATACCCGTTTTTGGTTAGTGGAAGCACAAAACCAATAGCAAATACATTGAAAAAAAAAGAACTAAGGCAACGATAAAGAAAAGAGATAGAAAAAAGACAAAAAAAAACACGGTCGTATGCAACGTTTTTGCAAAGGAATCGATCATGTTAGAAGTTAAGTGATAGAGGAGCGAAGCAGGACAAAAGTTAGTAGCAAGAGTCCTGCTTTCGCATATTTCCTCTATCGTAACTCAAATATTTATTAATGTAGGGACAAATATACATCATTGTTGTATATATTGTCAAAATATTTTTGGGCTAAGGACAAGTTTTTTTTGCTTTTTTTACAAAAAATACAACATATCATATTTGGATTGTTCTATATGTTGTGGGGCTGTGTCTTTAGTAATAACCAAAAAGTCAATACCATAGGGGGTTTTGAGTGGTAGACCCCCTATTTTTTGGCTTGGATTACATATTTCAATCAAACAACATTTTTTTTGAATTTCTGAGTAAATGAAACAAAATCCGGGTGATTTTCGCATCATATGGATTAAAATTTATATCCATAAATGTCTGACTTCCGGTTGAATTCTTTTTCAACTTGATACATTACTCGTATCTTTGCATAAAGCGGCACACCGAAATAATTCTGTTATCGGGGTTCGCTTTTTGCATACTTTGTTCGTTTTATAAAAACATGAAGAAAAAAAAGCTGGCCTTTCATTGGAAAATTCTCATCGGCATGGCCTTGGGCGTAATGTTCGGATTGTTGGCCGTTAACTTCCAATGGAATATTTTCACCCTTCATTACATCAAGCCCTGGGGAACCATTTTCATCAACTTGCTCAAACTTATAGCGGTTCCTTTGATTATTGTGTCGCTTATTGGCGGGGTTAGTAATCTGAAAGACATCTCCAAATTAAGCCGAATGGGGCTAAAAACCATTTTGCTTTACGTTATGACCACCGTAATCGCCATCACAATAGGCTTATTGGTGGTGAATATTACCCGTCCCGGAAAAGTATTCTCTCAAGAAAAGGCGCTGGAGTTTAAAGAAAAGTTTGCCCAAAATGCCCAGGAGAAGGAAACTAGTGCTCAATTGATTAAGAACGAATCGCCCCTTCAGTTTATCGTGGACATTGTTCCGAGCAACATTGTGGGAGCCATGTCGGAAAATGCCAATATGCTACAAGTGATCTTTTTTTCCTTGATGTTCGGCATTTCGATGGTATTACTTCCCGAGAAACAAACCAAACCGGTGAAGAAGTTTTTCGATAGTCTTAACCATATCGTGTTGAAAATGATCGATCTCATCATGCTCATGGCACCCTACGGGGTTTTTGCGCTGTTGGCAGGATTGATTGTGGACATGGCCGGCGACGACCCGGCAGATTCCGTTTCGTTGTTTGCCGCTTTGGGTTTATACAGTCTCACGGTTATCATCGGGCTGGCGATCATGATTTTTTTAATTTACCCATTGATTATTAAGTTTTTTTCACCGTTAAAATACACCTCTTTTGTCAAAGCCATTTCTCCTGTTCAATTGCTGGCTTTTTCAACCAGTTCCAGTGCTGCCACCCTGCCCCTCACCATGGAAACCGCCGAGGAAAAGTTGGGAATATCCAATGAAACGGCCAGTTTTGTTTTACCCCTTGGAGCCACCATCAATATGGACGGAACCAGCTTGTATCAAGCGGTAGCGGCCTTGTTTTTGGCACAGGTTTATGGCATGGATCTGGGACTTTCGGGTCAGCTTACCATAGTGCTTACCGCTACGCTGGCCAGTATTGGTTCGGCGGCAGTTCCCGGAGCCGGCATGGTGATGTTGGTGATTGTGTTGGCATCGGTGGGAATTCCCACCGAGGGTATCGCGCTTATTTTTGCCGTCGACCGACCTCTGGATATGCTCCGCACGGCAGTGAACGTTACCGGAGACCTAACCATTAGTACCCTGGTGGCTTCGGGTGAAAACCAGATTGATTTGTCGGTGGCCAACAACAATTGATGGCAACACTGACAACGTTTTTTACATTGACATTGTCTATCATATATGATATCAGCTTTTTACAGAATATTTTGCCCATGAAAAAGTTATTTACTTCCGCATTTGTTTTCTTTATTGCCTTCAGCGCCTTGGCACAATACGAAAATATTGTTATCAGCACCTTGTACAGTCCTGAAGAGCCCTCCATTTCCATGAATCCCAAAAATACGGATCTCCTTTTTGCCGGTGCCAACATCAATAGCTACTATTATTCCGTTGACGGAGGATATAACTGGACCCGTGGTACCCTGACCTCACCCGAAAATGGCGTGTGGGGTGATCCTTGCATTATCGTTGACACGGCAGGTGCTTTCTACTTCCTGCATCTGGCCAACCCTGTGGATGGCAGTTGGATCGACCGCATTGTTAGTCAGAAATACGACATCCAAAACAATGAATGGACTTATGACAGCTACATGGGACTCAATGGCACCAAGGCACAGGACAAAGAATGGGCCGTGGTTGACAGTGCCACCAACACCATTTATGTTACCTGGACACAATTTGACCAATATGGTACCGACGACCCCGACATGTATAGCAACATCATGTTCAGCAAATCAACCGATGCCGGAGCCAGCTGGACGGAAGCCAAACAGATTAATGAGGTGAGTGGCGATTGCGTGGACAGCGACAATACCACCGAAGGAGCTGTGCCTGCCGTAGGGCCTGAAGGACAGGTATATGTGGCATGGGCAGGGCCTGCAGGAATTGTTTTCGACCGATCGTTGGACGGAGGCGATACCTGGCTGGAGGAAGATATTTTTGTGAGCGACCAGCCCGGAGGCTGGGACTACGATGTGCCGGGCATCAGGCGTTGCAACGGATTGCCCATCACTTGCTGTGATATATGCAGAACCTCTCCAAACCAAGGAACCATTTATGTCAACTGGACCGATCAGCGCAATGGCGACGACAATCCCGACGTGTGGATAGCCAAATCCACCGATGGCGGCGACACCTGGTCGGATCCCATTCGGGTAAACGACGACGATACCGAACGGGCGCAGTTTTTCTCATGGATGACCATCGATCAGGCCAATGGCGACATATATGTGGTATTTTATGATCGTAGGGATTACAACAATTCCAATACAGATGTGTTTGTGGCACGGTCCACCGATGGAGGAGCTACGTTTTCCAACTTTAAAATCAGCGAATCACCCTTTTTACCTTATAGTAGCGTATTTTTTGGTGATTACACCAACATTGTGGCTCACAATGGAAGGGTGCGCCCCATATGGACCAGACTCCAGAATGGTAACCTATCGGTGATGACTGCCATCATCGACCCGTTTGTGGGACAACCCGAAACACCTGAGTTGAGCAAAGCACCCATTCATCTGGAGGTAAACTACCCCAATCCGTTCAGGGCATCCACCTATATTTCATACAAACTTCGCGAACCTGCCGTCATCAACCTCTCGGTGTACGATGTATATGGACGGAAGATAACCACACTGATCAACAACCAATCCACCGGTGCCGGCAAATACGTTGAAGAATTTCATGCAGGCGACTATCACCTCAAACCCGGAGTGTATTATTTTACCCTGAGTACCAGTGAGTGGGTAAAAAAACAGAAGATGTTGTTGGTGGAGTGATTACAATTCAAAATTAATCAAGCACCTTTTTCATGGCTTGTTTGATATCGTTTATCGGTTTGGCTATAAGCAGTAATGTCCCGAAGGGCGCTATTGCTTATTGGTTTTATTGTAGCCAGTTTTTATTATTATTTTATTCATTATCAGCGGAGTTAATACCAAACTCAACATTCCAGCAGAAATAGCAGTCACTATTACGTTTCCGTATTGTCTTAATTCAAGTCCGCTTGAAAGTTTTATTGCTATAACAGTCAAGGTTAGCCCCACAGTAATCACCCAGTATTTGATACTTAATTTATCCTTTTTAATTTTGTTTGTCGGTAGTTTGTAAATAGCAAAAGCAATTACCAGTCCACCGAGTAATGTTGAACTGTGTTGTAATATTTTTAAGATTGGAATTTGTCCGCCTAAAAATTCTACCGAGTTTTGCAATGCAGGAATTGTCTGAACAAAATAACCGTGGTCGTGAGTGAAGCTGTCCCAAAGAATGTGAGAAGCTGCACCGATTAGAATTGAACTCATCACAACAAGCCAATTTCTCTTAAAATATTTATTCCACTCGAAGCTTTTATATTCTGAAAACCTTAACTTCAAAATTGTCGGTAGGTTATTAATGAAAGTGTCTCGGACGATATTGTGAAAGAGAAAAGCCAGTAAAATACCTAATGGTAGGTCAAACCAAAAAAGTCCGTCAATTGTGTGGCTGAAATTGCTCTTTATTCTCATTCTGAGAAAATACTCGAAATCAGGGGTCAAACTACCAATTACAAGTCCAGTCAACGAAATCCATTTATTCGATAAATAGGTTAGAGGTAAAACTATTGCTGGATGTGAGAATGTAAATGGCATTTACTTTACTGTTGGTTTTTTAATTGGCTACAACGTATTTAAATCAACATTTTCTAATTTTTTAATCAGTCGTTCTTCATATAGCGAACGAATTTGAAAACAGTCAGATGAACAGACTTTGCTCAATACATTTTCTGGTGTCGGGTCTATTTTTACCATCCAAGGAGCGCCAGCAAACTTTTCTTTCCAATCTGTGATGGGTACAATTACTTTAACGGAAGCTTACCTAAGCTATTGTGATTAACAATAATAGCAGGTCACGTTTTTTTTATTTCAGATCCTTTAGTGGGATCCAAATTGATTAACCATATTTCATTTTGCTTCATAAAACGACTCAAAATCAATATCCGAAAAGGATGTTAGCTCTTTATTAATGGTGTACTCTTCAACCAATTCATTGGCAGCCTGCTCCATCTGATGATTTAATTCCTCACGCTTAATGGTTTTAAGGGTTTCTTCTATCACATAAAATCGTTTAATCAGCGGAAGCTTTTGTATCTCACGTAGTATCTCAAGTGTTTGCATGGCAAGTAATTACTTTCTGGCGAATGTACAGATAAACACCTATAACTGGAATTTTATTTCGATTTTTAAAAACCAATAAACCACCTTCCGTCATGCTGAAAAGTGGTTTAATATTTAATGGGACTGCTGGTTTACTCCTTTTTTGGTATCACCACTTTCAATCTCAGTTCATCCAACTGCTCCTTGGCAATAACGCTTGGGCTATCAATCATCACATCGCGGCCATTGTTGTTTTTTGGGAAGGCGATAAAATCGCGGATGGAATCCTGTCCGCCAAATAAAGCCGCCAGGCGGTCGAAGCCGAAGGCAATACCACCGTGAGGAGGGGCGCCATATTCGAAGGCATTCATGAGGAAACCAAACTGATCCTGAGCTTGTTCATCAGAAAAACCGAGATGCTTGAACATCAGCTTTTGCAAGTCGCGGTCGTGGATACGGATGGAACCGCCACCGATTTCAACACCGTTGATAACAAAATCGTAAGCGTTGGCACGCACTGCTCCGGGATCGGTTTCCAACAGGACAATATCCTGAGGTTTGGGCGAAGTAAACGGGTGGTGCATGGCGTGGTAGCGCTGGCTATCCTCGTCCCACTCCAACAAGGGGAAATCAACTACCCAAAGGGGTTTGTAGTTGAACGGATCTTTTAAGCCAAGCAAATCGCCCATATGTAAACGTAACACATTCAATTGCTTGCGAACCTTCTCAGCTTCACCGGAAAGCACCAGCATAAGATCGCCGGGTTGGGCATTCATTTTGTCGGCCCAGGTTTTTAAATCTTCCTGGGTATAAAACTTGTCCACCGAAGACTTAAAAGTACTATCAGCATTGCATTTTACATACACCAACCCTTTGGCACCCACTTGTGGTTTGCGTACCAAATCGGTGAGGGCATCCAGTTGTTTGCGGGTGAACTCTGCACAGCCGGCCGCGTTGAATCCCACCACCAATTCGGCTTCATCAAAAATGGAAAAACCTTTGTCTTTTACCAGTTCATTGATTTCGACGAATTGCATGTCGAAACGCAAATCAGGCTTGTCGGAACCATATAATTTCATGGCTTCGTCGTAGGTCATGCGGGGCATTTTCTCGATGTCCACACCCTTTACTTCATGAAACAAATATTTGATCAGACCTTCGAAGGTGTTCAGGATATCTTCCTGTTCCACGAAAGCCATTTCGCAATCAATTTGGGTAAATTCAGGCTGGCGGTCAGCACGCAGGTCTTCATCGCGAAAGCACTTAACCACCTGATAATAACGGTCGTATCCGGCTACCATCAACAATTGCTTGAAAGTTTGGGGCGACTGTGGCAAGGCGTAAAACTGACCCTCATTCATGCGCGAAGGCACTACGAAGTCGCGGGCACCTTCGGGCGTAGATTTGATGAGGTAAGGGGTTTCTATTTCAACAAACAATTGGCTGTCGAGGTATTTACGCGTTTCCAAAGAAAGCTTGTGACGTAGCATCAGGCTGTCTTTTAAGGGATTACGGCGCAAGTCAAGGTATCGGTATTTCATTCTTAACTCCTCACCGCCATCGGTTTTGTCTTCGATGGTAAAGGGAGGCGTTTTTGATTTGTTGAGCAATTTGATGGAAGTAACATCGATTTCGATATCGCCCGTGGCCATTTTGGGGTTTTTCGACACACGTTCAATCACGGTACCTTGCACGGTGATCACGAATTCGCGACCCAGCGTTCGGGCCACCTCAATAACTTCGGCTGCCGAACGTCCTTCTTCCATCACCAATTGGGTAATGCCATAACGGTCGCGCAAATCGATCCAGATCAGGCCTCCCTTATCGCGGGTTTTTTGCACCCATCCCGAAAGGGTAACTTGTTTGTTTACATCAGCAATGGTAAGCGCTCCGCAGGTATGTGTCCGTAACATGCTATATCTTTTTAAGTATCGGTAATGATAATGCCCGTAGGCTAAAATTCAGGCTGCGAAATTAAGAAAATTGATGGCATGGCGAAAGGGAATTCAGATCATTGTTTTTTACTGCCAAATAGAGCCCTGTACAACACAAACATTGCCGGGTTTTTCCGCGGCTGGCGAAACTTTGTTAGCAACATCACCAACATCTCCGTTGAATTATTCAAAGGCCAACCACCACCATCAAACAAAAAACAAACTCCCTCCGTCAAATAATGGACCATCATACAAACAACAGATGTCATATTCCAGCGCTTCAAACCACGCCCGAATGGATTTTCCCTGCGGGTGATGTTGGAGGTGGCCAAGAAAATAGACCGTATTGCCTGCAATTCCGCAGGTGCCACCAAAAAAGCCATGTTGAAAGCCCGGGAGCAGAATGCCTTGAGGATTTACGTAATGCGCTTTCAATCCGTGATTTACCAATGCTTTTTCGATTCCCTTGTCGGAGGTGATAAAACAATTGTTGCGCAAAGGAAGTAAGTTGCATCTTGTATAGGCTTGATTTACATGAATCTGTGTTTTCTCCTTATGAAAATGAAGCAGGAAAGGGTCGGTAAACTGATGCTGATGTATAAAAAAACTTTCCGCGATAACGGCATTGTACCTTGCACTTTCCGGATACTTCATGCCAACAGGATATTTTCCTTCTATCCATTCAATTCCGGCATCCAGAAAGCCATCTTTTGTTTTTTCGGGAAGGTTGGGTGCCCCAATAAAGCCGTTTTCCATCGGAGACAAAAACACATCCGGGTGATCGGAAATGGCCGGATAGGTAAGGCCTTCGGTATGAAAAAGTACAACATCAAACTGCTTTTCGAGCTGTGTTAACGCAAGTTTCGGGACGGACGCAGATACGATTACTTTCACAAATTTTTTCTTCAAAGGTAGTCAATCCGAAATTTTCGACACTTTTGCAGCGCAATAATATATTATCATGAAAGAGAATCATTGGCTGCTGACGGGTAAAACAGCGCTTATCACGGGAAGTACCAAAGGAATTGGGCTGGCCATTGCGGAAGAAATGACATCCCTCGGAGCAAAGGTGATCATTGTTTCCCGAAATCAACAGGACGTGGCCGATACCGTGCAGAAACTAAATGTTGTGGGACCTATTGCTTCAGGAGTTGCAGCAGATGTTTCAACGGCAGCCGGACGTGAAAAGCTGGTTGACTTTGTGAATCAGTCAGGTAAGCTGGATATTCTGGTAAACAACGTAGGCACCAACATCCGCAAAAAAGTGGCCAAATATCAGTTTGACGAATACAACCACATCATGCAAACCAACCTGCACAGCAATTTTGCTCTGAGCCAAGCCTTGTATCCTTTATTGAAAGCCTCCGGAGAGGGCGTTATTGCCAACGTACTTTCGGTAGCCGGACTCACACACATCCGAACGGGAGCGCCCTATGGCATGACCAAAGCCGCGCTGCTGCAACTTACCCGAAATCTGGCCGTAGAGTGGGCACCCGATCACATTCGGGTGAATGCCGTTGCCCCTTGGTACACAAAAACACCGTTGGTGGAAAAACTCTTTGAAAACAAAGCCTATCTCGATGAAATTCTGGAAAAAACACCCATGAAGCGAATCGCCGATCCCTCCGAGGTAGCCCGTGTGGTGACCTTTTTGTGTATGCCGGCCTCATCCTACGTTACCGGACAATGCCTTACCGTGGACGGGGGATTCACCATCAACAGTTTTTAATTTTAGCCCATGAAAAACATTATTTTTATCATCGTCGTTACCATTATCCTGAGCCTTTACTCACTGCTCAACTACTACATCATTAAAAATGGACTTCCCCTGACTTCGGGTCATCCCATGTGGCGGAAAATACTCATTTGGGGAATTGTATTCCTGGCTTCAGCCTTCTTGGTGGGACGTTTTACCGAGCGTATTTCGGTAAACACGGTCAGCACGATACTTATCTGGATTGGCTCGTTCTGGCTGGCCATTATGGTATATCTCGTCTTGCAATTGGCTGTAATTGATATATTTAGAGGTCTCGACAAACTCTTTCACTTTTTTCCGGCCTTTTTAACGGAAAATCCCATGAAGGTAAGGTGGAACCTGTCCATCATCGTTGTGGCTATCACATTTGTGGTGGTGTTGATCGGACATATCAATACGTGGATACCGGTGGTAAAAAATTATCAGATACCTGTTGGAAAACATGCCGGCATGCTAAAATCACTTCGCATCGTCGCCTTCTCAGATGTTCATTTGGGAACCATCATCGAGAAACGTCACCTGAAGGACATTGTAAACAAGGTGAATGACCTCAATCCCGACATCATCCTCATTCCGGGTGATATCATCGATGAAGATATTGCACCTGTTATTCATTCCAACGTGGGCGAATTGTTGATAAAACTCAAGGCAAAATACGGGGTGTTTGCCGTTACCGGAAATCATGAGTACATCGGAGGGGTGAACAAGGCAAAAAAATACCTCACCGAGCACAACATCCAATTGCTCAACGACACGGCGATGTTTATCGACAATAGCTTTTATGTGGTTGGACGTGAAGACCTTACCAAAAGGCAGTTTTCGGGATTCAAACGCAAGGAATTGGCAGAAATCATGGAGGGAGTTGATCTCAGTTATCCTGTGATATTACTTGACCACCAGCCCATTGGATTGAATCAGGCAGTGGAAGCAGGTGTGGACCTTCAGCTATCCGGACATACCCATCACGGACAATTATGGCCATTTAACGTGATTACCAACCTGGTTTTTGAAAACGGAAAAGGTTTGCTGAAAAAGGGAGACACCCACATTTTGGTTTCTTCGGGCATCGGTGTTTGGGGCCCTCCTGTTCGAACCAACTCCCGGCCTGAAATTCTGAATATTACCCTCAGCTTTGAATAGGAAACCGGGAGCTTTTATGTCAAATATTCAGCTTAAAAGCTGACCTCCTATTTCTTCACATTTCGTTCCAACTCACGCAGATTGTCCAGTTTTTTGCGTGCCAGAAAACTATGGATGTCCCCCAGATGTTCTCTTACCTGTTGGTTTCCAAATTCGAAAACTTTATTCACCAGACCGTCCAAAAAATCACGGTCGTGGGAAACCAGAATCAGGGTGCCGTCAAAATCCTGTAAGGCACTTTTAAGGATGTCTTTCGTTCGCAAATCCAGGTGATTGGTAGGCTCATCGAGGATGAGCAGGTTTTTGGGTTCGAGCAACAATTTTATCATGGCCAGGCGTGTTCGTTCTCCACCCGAAAGCACCTTTACTTTCTTGTTCCAGCTATCGTCACCAAACATAAAAGCCCCCAACAAATCCTTTATTTTCGTTCTGATTTCGCCCTTGGCCACATCGTCGATGGTTTCGAAAACCGTAATATTTTCATCCAACAGAGAAGCTTCATTCTGAGCGAAATAACCAATGTGTGTATTGTGCCCGATGGTGAGGCTGCCGCCGAAATCCGTTTGGCCCATCAGGCATTTCACCAGCGTGGATTTTCCTTCGCCATTTTTTCCCACAAAAGCCACCCGTTCACCGCGTTGAATATGCATGGTAGCATTGGAAAATACTAGGTGCTCCCCGTAGCTTTTGGAAACCTGATCCAGAATCACAGGAAAGTTTCCTGATCGTGGAGATGGAGGGAATTTCAGACGCAAGGCCGAGGTATCTACTTCGTCAATCTCGATGGGTTCCAGTTTTTCGAGCATTTTTACCCGCGACTGCACCTGATTGGTTTTGGAATAAGTGCCCTTAAAACGATCGATAAACTCCTGGTTGTCAGCAATGAATTTCTGTTGTTCGTCGTAATGCTTTTGTTGTTGTTCCCGTCTTTCGAGCCGGAGTTGGAGATAGCTGGAATAGTTGACTTTGTAGTCGTAAATCCTGCCCATGGTAACCTCAATGGTGCGGGTAGTGATGTTGTCCACAAAGGCTCGGTCGTGTGAAATCACGATCACTGCCTTGGCACTGTTAATCAAAAATTCCTCAAACCATTGGATGGATTCGATGTCCATGTGGTTGGTGGGTTCGTCCAACAAAAGCAGGTCGGGTTTTTTCAGTAGAATTTTGGCCAGTTCGATGCGCATGCGCCATCCACCGCTAAACTCGCCTGTGGGGCGGTTGAAATCGGATCGGAGAAACCCCAGTCCGAGTAAAATTTTCTCCACTTCAGCATCGTAATTAATTTCCTGCATGGAGTAGAATGTTTCACTTAAAGAGGAAACACGCTCGATAAGTTCATAATATTCAGGTGATTCGTAATCGGTTCGGGTGGAAAGCTGAAGATTGAGTTCTTCAATTTCCTTTCCCGTCTGCAATGCTTCTTCAAAAGCCCTGCTTGCCTCCTCAAATACAGTGCGGTTGTCTTCGGTAAGTAAATGTTGGGGCAGGTAGGCAATCACGGCCTCTTTCGGAGCGGAAATTTTACCCCGTGTGGGTGTTTTTTCTCCTGCAATTATTTTTAACAAGGTAGATTTGCCTGCTCCGTTTTTCCCCATGAGGGCGATTCTGTCCTTTTCGTTTATGGCAAATGAAATATCTTTGAATAGTGTCGTTCCTCCAAACTCCACTGCAAGTCCGTCAACTGAAATCATGATTAATTTTTAGTGCGGCGCAAAGATACTTTCTTTCGCATTTGTGGGACGGAGGTCCGAAAAAATGGTTACCCCTCGACAAGGTTCCAAACCCTGTCAGGGGTGATATCCTAAAACGGCGAACACTCTATCGGGCTATAACTCCGTGGCCGTGGCGACATGAAGGAGTTCTTGTCTTTGTTCACCAGGCCGATGTCGTCCAGCTCGAAGATCAGGCTGATTTCGTGGCTGGGGCCGGTGAAGCTCTGGCGGGCGTTGATGTTCACCTCGTAGCTGTACATGAGTTTCATGCGGTATTGCTCGGTGAAGGGGATGTTCAATCCCAGCATCACGTCGAAGCTGCTGAACTCGTCGTATTCCAAAGTCTGGTTTTTGTACCACAAACCCAAATACACATGTTGCATGTACACGTTGGTGCCCAGTGTGTACAAAAACATGTTGCGCTGGTGTTCTACCATCACCCCGGGATTAAGCTTAAAGCCTTGCTTTTTCTGGTAGTAACCCTGCTCCTGACCCATGGTGATGACAAAGTCCAAATTGTACACGAACTTTCGGGGAAGGGCAGCGTCCACGTCAAAAAAGCTTTGGTTGGGCTCGGTGATGTGGTGCACGGCCACGCCCAACTTGCCATCCACGTCCCTGCCTTGCCATTGGAAGATGCCTCCAAAGCTGAAGTCGGGGAAGCTCACCTTGTCGCGGGCGGCGCCGGCAAAGGTGCTGGGCCCGATATTGCCCCATCTGGGATCCAGCTGGTCTTCAAAAACCAGGTTGTCCCAGTTCAGACTCTGCGTAACCACCGAGGCCAGTGCGCCCATCTGAAAGATCATGTTGTGGGCAATGGGGATGCGTACCGAGGGCAAAAAGCCAAAGGTGTTGGTCTTTAACATGCCCACCCCTTCCAGGGTTTGGGAGGCGATCACGCCAATTCCCCCGGCACCGGGCAGACTGCGCTCGGCCACGTCGGCACTAAAGCTGTAGGTGTGGTAGTTGCCCTGCAATCCTGTCCACTGCTTCTTGTAGTTCAACCTTACTTTCAACCCCTGGGTCAAACCCACGTTGGCAGGATTGTAATAGGTGGGGTTGTTGTAATACTGGGCAAAGTCCACGTCCTGGGCATGGAGCCTTTGGGGAAGAAACAGGATGCTCAGAAAAAGTAGGCTCAGGGTGAGGGTGAGGCTCAGTCTTAGGTTGAGGTTGAGGTTGAGGTTGGGGTTCATTCCGAATGTCGATTTTATGGTGTTTTCTTTTTTCATGTCTGTATCGATTTATCGGATCAAAGTTACAGTTCCGTGGGTTTCTAAATTGCCGTCGCCATTGTCGCTGCCGCGCCAGTAGCTGTCATCGCTAAAGCGTGCCGTGATGCGCCAGATATAAGTGCCTGTGGGCAAAGGCTGACCTTCATAGGTGCCATCCCAGCCTTCGGCTACCTGTCCGTTTTCAAGACGGGTGCTGCTAAAGACCAAATTGCCCCATGAGCTGAACACTTCCAGCTTGTATTCACTTAAGTTAATACCCACCGGCTTGAAGGTGTTAAAGGTCTCATCAGCCACAGAGGGACTAAAGGCATTGGGTACATACAATCCCGTGAACAGCAACTCATAGGGGTAAATGAGCGTGTCGGGACAGCCATAGGTGTTGGTGGCTACAAGGGTCAGGTTGTAGATGGGATCACTGTCGTACTCATACTGGTGGATGGGGTTTTCTTCCGTGGTGGTGTAGGTGTCGTCAAAGTCCCAGAAGTAGTCGATGGCTCCCTCGGAGAGGTTGTCCAGTTTCACCTGTCCCTGTCTGCCTTCCCAGTCTTCGGTCAGGGTAAACAAGGCCGTGGGTACGGGATAGATTTCCAGTTCCTGGCTGATTTGGCTCCTGCAGAAGTTGGCATCGGTGATTTGCATGGTTACCGTGTAGCTGTCGATGGAATCGTAGATGTGGTAGGGGTTCTGCTCTTCACTCACGCTGTCCATGGTGTATGGATCGCCAAAGTGCCAGAAGTAGTTAGTGATCTGTGCACTGTCGGCTGTGCTTTCATCGGTGAAGTAGGTGTAGTATCCCTGACAGGTTTCTGCCCAGCTAAACTCGGCCGTGGGTGGCTTGTAAATGGTCACCTCCGTGGTGGTGGTGTCTGTACATCCCCACCGGTTGGCTACAATGAGTTCGGTGAGGTAGGTCTCATACTCGGGGTAGATGTAGTAGGGGTTGGCAACAATGGCCGTGTCGGCATCGGTTGAGGTGTCGCCAAAGTCCCAACGCCAGGTGGTAATGGGCTCTGAATAGGTCTCACTGCCATCCGTGAAGAAGGTGGTGTCGCCCAGACAGTTGTTCTGAACGATGATCGCTGCCATGGGGGTGGGACGTATGAGCACTTCTTTGGTGATGGTGTTGGTGTAGGTTTGGGTGCCAATCTCTCCGGTAACGGTCAGGGTGACCTGGTAGGTGCCGCCTTGGTTGTCCTGATAACTATGGCATGCATGGCTCTGGAAGCTGGTGTAGCTATCGGTATTTCCATCGCCAAAGTCCCAATCCCATTGGGTGATGTTTCCGTTTTGGGTCAAAAATACGGAGCTGTCGGCAAAGCATACTTCTGTTAGTGCACACAAATTGATGGTGTCGGGTACGTAGAAGTTGGCTATCAGACAGGCCCTGGTATAGACCGTTTGGGTAATGGAGTCGGTGCAGCCGTTAAAGTTGGTGACAATGAGTTTTACCTGGTAGCTGCTGTCGTTGGGTGAATACAGGTGGGTGGGGTTCTGCTCATTGCTGGTGTTGGGCTCCGTGCTTAGCGGATCGCCAAAGTCCCACAACCAGGTTTGAATAAAGTTGCCTCCGTGTAGTGATTCGTCGGTGAACTGCATGGGGGTATCACAGGCACCTGCCTCGTAGCTAAATCTTGGGGTGGGCAGGCTGTCGATGGTGATTTCCAGACTGGCGTATGCCGTGCAGCCATTGGTGTCAACGGCCATGAGCTCTACATTGTAAAGCCCGGGATTGGCAAAGGTGTGT
Source organism: Bacteroidales bacterium (assembly GCA_963676875.1). GTDB lineage: Bacteria > Bacteroidota > Bacteroidia > Bacteroidales > F082 > UBA6244. Next base: position 2,256,600 of record OY781436.1, on the reverse strand, counting down.
TGGATGCTGTCGTGGTAGGTGGTGATCTGTGGGGTGCCATCGTGGAAGTTCCAGCTGTAGCTGGCCACGCTGTCGTTCTCGGGCAGGTAGTTCGCGTAAAAGGTCGTTGGCTGTGTCAAACAAACCTGATCGGCGGTGATTTCTACTTCCAATTGTCCAAACACGCAGACTTCTACCGTGTCCGTGGAGTAACATGCGTTGTCATCGGTGACTTTTAGGGTTACCTGGTAACAGGTGTCGGTGATTTCGTAGATGTACTCGGGATCGATTTCTGTGCTGTAATAGCCTTCGTTTAAATTCCATTCCCAGGTTTGGATGGGGTTGCCATCGGCTCCGGGCTCGCTGCCATCAAAGAAGTAAACTTGTCCGGCCGGATCACATACTTGTACAAAGCTTTCGATTTTGGCGATGGGGCGGGTTCTTACCTTCACCCATTGACGGATGGTGTCGGCACAGCCGTAGTTGTCCGTGGCGATAAGGGTTACCTGGAAGTCGTCGTTGGTGGCGTACAGGTGGGTGGGGTTTTGGATGTTGGCAGTAGTTCCATCGCCCAAATCCCATTCCCAGCCGGCAATGTAGCCCAGCTGACTGTAGCTCTCATCGGTGAAGTAGGTGGTGTCGCCCAAACAGGCATTCCGGTAGCTGAAGTTGGCCAGGGGGGCGTCTTTGACCACGATCTGCTGACTGGTGGAGGCCTCACAGCCTGCCAGGTCGGTGACTGTAAGTGTTACCGTGTAGCTGCCGGGGGCGTTGTACAAATAATCGGCATTCTGGGTCAGGGCATAGCCGCCATCGCCAAAGTCCCAGTACCAGGTGCTGATCTGTGCCGTGGAGGTGCCTGCAAAGCTTACCCGGGTGTTGGCACACAGGGTGTCGCTGCTCATGGTAAAGCTTACATCGGGGGCGGGGTTCACGCTCAGATCGTGGGTGATGGTGTCGTCGCAGCCCTGGGTGTTGGTCACAATCAGGGTGACGGTGTAATCGCCCGGACTACTGAACACGTGGGTGGGGTTTTGGTAGGTGCTGGTGTTGGTGTTGCCCGAGAGGGGGTCGCCAAAGTCCCAGTACCAACTGCCAATGTCGGGGGTGTTGTTGGTCAGATCATAAAACTGGGTGGGCTGGCCAAAGCAGGCGTCTTCCCAGTTGAACTCTGCCACGGGACTGGCTACGGAGATCACTGTTCTGGTTACTGTATTCTGACAGCTGTCGGAGTCGGTAACGGTCAGGGTGACATCGTAGCTTTGGTCGTTGGCATACACGTGGCTGGTGTTGCCGCCATTGGGTGCCAGGATGGTTTCGGTATTGCCATCGCCAAAGTCCCATTCCCATTTTACAATGGCGCCATTGGGGCTGTTGCTTAGGTTTAAGAAGAAGATGGTATCGCCTACGCAGGTGGGCTCACTGTACTCAAAGCTAGCCTGTGGCAGGGGGTTCACCGTTACCGTTTGGGTTTGGGTGGCCGTGCAGCCATCGGTGGTTTGTACGGTCAGGGTTACCTGGTAGTCGCCGGGGCTGTCGTAGGTGTTTTCGGGATCGGGCTGCTGGCTGGTGTGGCCATCGCCAAAGTCCCAAAAGTATTGATCCAAATTGGTTAGGTCGGTGATGGTAAAGCTTACCGGTTCGTGCATGCAGGCGGGGGTGAAAGTAAAGTCCACCTCGGGGGCATCGGTGATGGTGATCTCCATGGTGTCGGCATCCGTGCAGCCGCTTTGGGAGGTGATGCTTAGGGTGACTTCATAGGTGCCCGGACCGCTGAACAAGTGGGTGGGATCGCTCTGGGTGCTCTGGTTGGAAGATCCACTGGCGGGGTCGCCAAAGTTCCACTGCCTTGCGATGATGGTGCCGGCGCCGTTTTCACTGCTCACATCGTGGAAGCTGATGGGTCCGCTCATGCAGCCCGCATCGTAGTCGATCTGGGCAATGGGTGATGGGGTGATGGTGACCTCTTGTGTGCTAGTGGCCTGACAGCCATCGCTGGTGGTGACCGTTAGCATGGCGGTGTAGGTGCCTGTACTGGGGTAAATGTGGCTTACATCGGGATCGTCGGGGAAGTTGATGGTTGCTGTATTGCCATCGCCAAAGTCCCACTCCCAGGTGGTGAGATAGCCGCTCAGGGCAATGCTGTAGTCTTCAAAGTAGGTTTCTGAGTTCTCGCAGTTGGGACTGCTGATAGAAAACATGCTGATGGGCTCGGGCATCACTTCTACCTGGTGGGTAACGCTGTTGGTATATCCCAGGGTGTCGATGATGGTGAGGGTGACATTGTACATGTTCGCGTTGAGGTAGGTGTGCAGGGGATCCTGGTTGTTGCTGCCTGTGCCATCGCCAAAGTCCCAGTCGTAGATAGCCACGGCACCCACATCGGTTACGGTGGCATCGGTGGTGAACTGGATGGGGGTGTTTTCACAGGAGTTGTCCCAGCTAAAGTCAACAGGGGGCAGGCCTCCCACATTTACTTGTATCACGGTCTCAAAGGTGCAGCCGCTCACATCGGTGACGGTTAAGCTCACGTCGTAGTCGCCGGGGTTGGTGTAGGTGTGGGTTGCATTTTGTCCCGTGGCGGTGCCGCCATCGGCAAAGTCCCATGCCCAGTTGGTGATGGTGCTGCCGCTGGTGGCAAAAAAGCCAATGTTGTCGCCTGCCTGTGCGGGGTTGGGTGCCCAGGTGAAGGTGGCTCCGGGGGTGTTGGGGGCTTGCACGGTTTTGGTGATGCTGTCGCTGCATTGGTAGCCCAGGCTATCGCTGGTGAACACCAGTTTGACATCGAAAAAGCCGCCCGTGGCATAGGTGTGTACGGGATCGGGGACGTCGGAGGTAAAGCCATCGCCAAAGTCCCAGTGCCAGCTGTATTCCTGATAGCCTGCGGGGGTGGTGCTGTTGTCGGTAAAGGCAAACAGGTTGCAGCCGCTCATGCTATAGCTAAAGTCGGCTGTGGGGGTGGGTACCACGATGATCTCTCCGGTGGCAGTGGCGGAGCAGCCTGCCGAGTCGGTGGCGGTTAAGGTGACCGTGTACGTTCCGCCATTGGTGTAGCTGTGAACGGGGTTTTGGTCTTCGCTAATGCCGCCATCGCCAAAGTCCCAATACCAGAATTCAATGCCTGTGTCGGCGGTGCCTTGGAAAGTAGTCATGCTCTGGGCGCAGGTGGGGGAATCGAAGATTTGCATGCTCACCTGTGGGATGGGGTTGATGGTGACTTGTTGGCTTAGGCTATTCTGGCACAGGTTGGTGTCGGTGATGTAGAGAATCACGTCATAAGTTCCGGGGTTGTCGAACACGTGGCCGGCATATTGTCCGGTGGTGTCGTGGCCGTCGTCGAAGTTCCAGTACCAGTCGGTGATGGGGGTGCCCGAGGCGCCGTAGAAGAAGGTGGTGTCCATCAAACAGGTGGGCTCGGGATCCCAGGTGTAGTAGATGGTGGGGGTGTTGGGGACGATTACGGGCAGGGAGGTGCTGTTGGTACAGAAATCTCCGTCTTTTTCACTGGTGACAGTTAAAGTGACCGTGTAAACACCTCCTGCTGGGTATTGGTGTCTGAACGTGGGGCCTGAATCGGTGGTGCCATCGCCCAGTTCCCAGTACCAGTCTACCAAAAAGTAGCCCGCGGGGGCGATGCTCTCATCGGTGAAGATGATCTTCTGACAGGTGTCTATGGCATAGCTGAAATCAACTATGGGGGGTTCTACCACGTCGATCATCAGGGTGTCGGCGTTGCTGCAGCCAATCACATCGGTGACGGTGAGGGTCACCAGGTAGTTTCCAAAAATCGTGTAGGTATGTGGGGGTGGGTTTTGGTCGGTGCTGGTGGTGCCATCGCCAAAGTCCCACATCCAGGTGACGTTGTCGGTGCTGAATCCACTAAAGGTGACTTCGTTGTTCACACACACGGAGCTGATATTGGATACGGCCACCACGTTGGGGGGATCGTTTACCGTGATGGTGACGATGTTGGTGTAGATGCTGCCGCATCCGGATGTTTGCATCAGGCGGTAGTTGGTGGTGGTTTGCAGGGCGTTGGGCTCGCTGTAATCCAGTGATGTGGCGCCTCCGATGGGGGTATAGGGTCCGCCTGCCTGTGATTTTTCCCACTGGTAGCTGTAGATGCCGTCTGCGCCCGTGGGTACGGTGCCGTGCAGGGGCAGGGTGGGAATGGTGTTAAAGCAAATGGTTTGGTTGCCGGTGGCGTTTCCTGGTAAGAATTCGTTGTAAACGGTTACGGTCACCGTATTGGTGTTTTCTATTCCACAGCCTGATCCACTGCTTTGTACTTGTCTGAAGTAGGTGGTGGTGGTCAAGGCTCCGCTTTGGTAGTCGATTTGGGTGGCGCCGGGTATATCCAAAAAGGTGACGTTGTTGGTGGAACTCTGCCATTGGTAAGTGTAGGTGCCATCGCCTCCCGTGGGGGCGGTTCCCAAAATTGCCGTGGGGACGGTATTGTAGCAGATGGTCTGATCGCCACTGATGCTGCCCACGTTGTAGTCGGGATGCACATCCACGAATATCGTGGCGGTGGTCACGGTGCCACAGATGCATATCTGGTTCAGGTGGTAGTAGGTGGGGGTGGTCAGCAGGCCGGGTTGGTAGCTCAGGCTGGTGGCGCCCGCAATATCGGTGTAGGTGATATCGTCCGTGGAGCTTTGCCACTGGTAGGTGTAGTTGCCATCACCGCCGGTGGGGGGATCGGCACTCACGGGGGTGGGCTGGGTGTTGTAGCAGATGAGCTGGTCGGCACTCACGGCGCCGGGGATGAACTCATCCAGCACGCTGATGGTGGTGGTGGGGGTGAATACAAGTGCACAGGTATTGGTCTGTCGCAACCTGTAATAGGTGGTTTGGGTGAGTAAAGGGGGTTGGTAGCTCAGGGTGGTGGCTCCGGGGATGTCGCTAAAGGTGATGTTGTCGGTGGAGCTTTGCCACTGGTAGAGGTAGGTGCCATCGCCGCCTGTGGGGGGGTCGGCCACCAGCAGCTGGGGTTGGTTGCTAAAGCAGATGCCTTCATCGGGGGCGGGGGCGCCGGCCAAAAATTCATCCCACACGTTGACCGTGATCACCGGGGTTTCCTTGCTGCCGCAATCGCAGCTTTGTACGTTTCTAAAATAGGTGGTCTGTAGTAAGGAGGGGATACTCTGATAGGTCAGGGCCGTGGCTCCGGGGATGTCGGTGAAGGTGACATTGTCGGTGGAGCTCTGCCATTGGTAGCTGTAGGTGCCTACACCGCCCGTGGGGGCACTAACTTCCATCTGGGCTGGGACGATGTTGTAGCAAATGGTTTGGTCGGGGGTGAGTGGGGCGCCGGGCAGATAATCTACCACGGTAAGTTCCATTTGATCGGATTCCTCACAAAAGGGAGGTGTTTCAACCGACATGGTAAAAGTGAGGGTGATGGGATAGGCTACGGGATTGGTTCCTAAATTATAAACGGGGAAACGCTGGGTTTCGGTTCCCGCAGCAAAAGACCCGCCTGTGGCATCGCCACTTACTGTCCACAGAATGGAATTGGCATTATAAAACGCCGGTGGACTGGCACTGTTGGCGAAATTAAATGATAATTCGGCGCAAGCCAGTTCATCCGAACCGGCATCTGCTGAAGAACCTTCATTAATCTGCAGGTGCATGGATGAAAAGGCAGAAGCACATGGTCCGTTGCCCACAGCCTCCAGGGTAAAATCAATACCTCCGGCCGAACCATATTCAAAAATGGTTGGGGTATAAATGGGGTTAAGCGGATCTGTTTCATCAAGTGTACCCGCTCCTGTGGTTGTCCAGATGAGGTTACTGTATTCATTGGCATTGGCCAAAATTACATAGGGTGCATCCTGGCAACCTAACTCATCGGGACCTGCATCGGCTGTTGGCTCCTTGACGATAGGGATGGTAATATCAACAGTTGACACAACAGCACATGGATTCAGTGGCATCGCCGTCAGGGTCAGGGTAACCGATCCGGCATCAATATCCGGTTGACCCGGTGTATAAATGGGTGTCAATGAGGTGTTATCGTCAAAAGTACCTGCTCCACCACTCCATTGAAAGGAGGAGGCATCTGTCACCGTACTGTTAAGGTTGTACGTTGCATTGGAACACATGGGGTTGGCAACGCTGGTGATGGTGGCCAAAGGGTTGCGTACCACTGCCAGCGTAAGGCTGCTGGTGGCATCATCCGCGGGAGAGAGGCACTGACCATCGGCCATGGCAGTCAGGGTGAGGTCAACGGTTCCTGCTGCGATATCATTAGAACCGGGAGTATAGGTGGCATCCAGTCGTGTGTTGTCATCAAATGTTCCATTGCCACTGGTGGTCCACATACGGCCACTACTGTGGTTGGTGGTGGCTAAATTGAGCCAAAATGAACCATCCTCACAAACCGATAAATCGCCATAGGTTCCTACGTCTGCTATTGGAAGTGGATCAATGGTGAGCGATATCATATCAGAAACATCGGAACATGCGGAGCCCACATTGGCGATGGCGGTAAGCGTGAGGTCCACGTTTCCGGCATCTGTGGGACCGGGTACGTAGGTGGCCTGCAGTGTAGCATCATTGGGAATGAAAGTGCCATCGCCCGAAGTCGTCCACAAAACGCCACTGTTGTTTTGTGCACCTGCCTGATCCAGTGAAAAGTCAGCCGTGGCACAAAAATGTGTAGAAGTATAGGTTCCCGCATCAGCAACCGGAAGCGGGTCGATGGTGAGGGTGATGAAGTCGGTAACCACATCCGTACATGGAAGGTTGGGTGTGGCATTCAATGTTAATACAACCGATCCACTGGCCACATCGGCTGCTGATGGATTGTAATTTGTTTGCTCCGTGTTAAAACGGCTGTCGAATGTTCCGCTACCCGAGGTAGTCCATTCCAAAGCACTCCAGTCGGCAGCCGAGGCATCGAACAAGAAATAAGGCGTTGTTGTACAGGTATGTCCATCTGAACCTGCATCCACCGTTGCTGATGGAAGAACGGTTACAAAAAGGGTTTGGATGGGTCCATCACCACAACTATTGGTGCCATAAACGGTAACGTCGCCGCTGGTAGCTGTGGGACCAAAAGTGATGCTGGCCGTATTTCCCGTGGAGGGAAGGGGTGCACCGTCAAATGTCCAAACAAAGTTAGTGCTGTTGGGTTCGTCAACTGAATACTCTACTGTTTGACCGGGGCAGACCTGATCGGTGTTATTTATCCAGGCGGGAACTTGGGGTAAACGCAACTCAGCCATATTTACACTGGCTGAGGTTTCCGACGAACTAAACCACCAGGTATTAATTGTTCTCAGGTTACCGAATCCAGATCCTCCACTACCTGACCATTGATGACAACCCGACCAAGGCGATAAATTGCTAACACATCCATCTCCCTGGCCACCTCCACTGATTTCGCGATCATCCCACGACAATCCGGGAGAGGATCCACTGGTTGGTCTTACCAATTCGACCACAAACCCATTTTGATTGCCTTCCACATCATACAAAGGCAAGTTGGTTAGTCCGTTAATGTAAGTCACAGAAAAAGTAATCGGTGTATCGTGAGGCACCTGAACTCCATTTCCATCAAGTCCATCCCACTGAATAGTGTTAATTCCGGCAATAACATCATACGAAATATCCACGCTGAGATACGGTAGAGGTAAACTCAGGGTTAAAAGCACATTTCCCGCCTTATCAACTTCAATATCAAAATCAACTGTTCCATCACAATAGGGCTGTCCGGATGGTGTGCCAATAATTGAACCTGTAATGCCACTGGGAAATAAATTTTCATCAGGATTATTTAAAAACAGCGTGTATTGAGGGGCGTAAACATAACCATTGTATGACTTTTTGTCCTGATTCCAATCACCTGTAAGCCCTGTTCCAAATTGATTACAAAAGTTGACCCATGCACCCCCCGACATATCGTTGTATGTCAACGCCGTTACGATACCATCATCGGAATAGATATAAAAGGTAGCATCGCAGTTATTGTCTTCTGTCAATTGCCAGGCTTTGGAATGTAATCGTCCGGGGATGGCATTGCCTGCGTTATCAGCTACTGTTATATCGAACAGATCCATTGTCCAATTATCAATTACAGTTGCCCCCGAATTGGTGTTAACCATATTAAATTCGATAAAATAGCTTCCGGCTTCAGTTGGATCAAAAGTTAACTGACTGTAGCCACCTGCCCCAAATAAAATGATGGGGCCAACTCTGGCTTCCGAGATATTGTTGATGTAACCTATTCCGCCGGTGGGGAGATCTGTTTGAGGCTGTGCAACACCACCTCCAAGTTTCATGATACGATAAACAATCTTCGTGGTTCCTCCGGTGCCACCACCATTAAAACCCATATATACAACTTCATTGGGATCAGCGATCTCAAAATACAGGCGTTCCGGCTCATCGCAATCATAGGTGGCAAATTGTATTCGGTCACCCTGACCATTATTACAATGACCAATCTTATCATTACATAAATATAGATAAGTAGTTCGATTATTTACATAAATCTCCTTCGATCCCTCCGCCCTAGTTTGTGAAGGCATGATCCCCAACATCATCGTCATAAGGGTGAAAATTGCCTGTGGCCAGGTAATATATCTCGCAAGTTTTGTGTTATGTGTAGTAAAGCGTAAAAATTTATTCATACGGTTGTTGTTTGTGGGTGCTGCAATATGTTACACGACAAAATGATTTACATTTAAAAACGGCAGAAAGTTACCAAAATAAACAAGATCATCAGCTCAAAAGAAGTCAGAACCATAATCCTATCCGGATATTTATAATACCTCCGTGCCCTCTAAAATTAGCACTAATGTTTAATACACTTAAATTCAAGTAATTGGTTGGAATTTTAGCACGCTCTGCATCCCGATCCAATTTTCCTACCTTTGAAAAAGCTATCAAAAGTAATCAAATCTATAAACAAATAACAATCGCGACACTACACCTATGAACATTGCACGAAATTTAAATTCAATACAAATTGTCCGTTATCACCTGATCAGACACGAGATTTGATGCATGAATCATGACAAATACCCAAAAACCTCTGATGGAATTTGGCCCCTCTATTTTACAAAGGTGCTGTTTCCTGTACCTGAGTACTTTTCCATGGCTGATACCGCCGCCTCCCGTAATATCTCCATCCATAATTCCTTTCTTTTATCATTTCACCCGGGTTGTTCCCTCCCTCACGGATTATCTTTATTTTTGCCCTTTCAACCAAATTGTATTATTATGAAACTTTATCCCATAGAAACCGGAAATCTGAAACTTGATGGTGGTGCCATGTTTGGTGTGGTGCCCAAAGTGTTGTGGCAAAAAACTTATCCCTGCGACGAAAATAATCTCTGCAATTGGGCCATGCGCTGCCTCCTGGTGGTGGATGGCGATCGCAAAATTCTTATCGACAACGGCATCGGCAACAAGCAGGACGAAAAATGGCTGAGCCACTATTACCTCAACGGCGAGGATACTCTGGAAAATTCTCTTGAAAAAGCCGGATACCGACCCGAAGACATTACCGATGTGATTCTTACCCACATGCATTTCGACCACTGTGGTGGAAGCGTTGCCTGGAATGCCGACAAAACCGGATACCAACTGGCTTTCCCCAATGCTACCTACTGGACCAGCAAACAACAGTATGAATGGGCTACCAATCCCAACCGGCGCGAAAAGGCTTCCTTTTTGAAGGAAAACATTCAACCTATTCAGGAAAGCGGTCATCTGAAATTGATTGATGAAGAAGGCGAATTTATTCCCAATATTACTTTTAAATTGTACAACGGTCATACCGACGGACAGGTAATCCCTCACATCCATGCAGATGGAAAAACGGTAGTTTTCATGGCCGACCTCATGCCTTCGGCAGCGCACATTCCCATGCCCTGGATTATGGCCTACGATACCCGTCCGTTGCAAACCCTCCACGACAAAGAACGCTTTTATGCGGAAGCGCTTGAACATAATTATATCTTGTTTTTTGAGCACGATTTGTTCCATGAGGCTTGCACTTTGACCGATACCCCCAAGGGTGTACGTGTGGAAAAAGCGGGTAAACTTGCCGAATTTATATAAACCAAGGTCATGAAATCTCCCCTCCTCATCGAAGTGTGCTGCGGCTCGGCGCAAAGTGCCATCAACGCGCAGGAAGGTGGGGCGCATCGGGTGGAATTATGTCAAAATCTGGAAGTCGGTGGCACCACGCCATCTGCGGGAGATATTTTACTGACGCGCAAGAGGTTAACCATTGATGTGAATGTCCTGATCCGACCTCGTGACGGGGATTTTCTGTATTCGGAAAACGAACTGGACATCATACGACAGGATATCGCTTTTTGTAAATCAGCGGGTGTAAACGGCGTGGTGATGGGCTTTCTGACCAAAGACGGTGAAATCGACCAACAGCTTACCAAAGAAATGATGGAGCTGGCACGACCCATGTCGGTGACTTTCCACCGGGCTTTCGACCTTTGTCGCAACCCGAAAACCGCCTTGGAGCAACTCATCGATCTGGGTGTGGACCGGCTGCTGACCTCGGGGCAAAAACCTAAGGCTTTGGAAGGTGCCCCGCTGATAAAAAGTCTGGTGCAACAAGCAGGAAAATACCTGACCATCATGCCCGGATCCGGAATCAGAGAACACAATATCTGCGAGTTGCTAAAATTAACCGGTGCCCGTGAATTTCACGTAAGTGCACGCCATATGCTGCCGAGCCAAATGGCCTATCAACCCTTGGGCGTTTCCATGGGACGTACTTCCCACAATTTTCAACATAAGGAAATTGATGCCGAAGCTATTCGCCGACTGATGACAACTATTGAATTGAATACCAAAACCCATGGCAAGGCATAACGAATTGGGCAAAAAGGGAGAATTGGTGGCAAGGAAATACCTTGAAGAAAAAGGTCTGACCATTGTTGAAGCCAACTGGCGCTTCGAGCGCGACGAAATCGACTTGATTGTCCGTGATGGTGATCTGCTGGTGATTGTGGAAGTAAAAACCCGCAGCACCGACTTTTTTGGTCCTCCCGAAGAGGCGGTAACCTCGCGCAAACAAGCGTTTCTGATACGTGCCACCGAGTCGTACCTTCAGGTGAATGACCTGGATTGCGAAGTGCGTTTCGACATCGTGGCCATCGTACTCAACCAACGGCAAACCGTTATCAACCACATTGAAAGGGCTTTTTTCCCGGAATGAAAAACAGTATGAACCAAATCCACGGTTTTTTATCTTCCAAAAAAGGAGGCTGGATATGGCTTTCCATCCTGTTGATACTTTTCGGCATCCGAATTTGGCTGGCCGTGTGTACCCTCTGGCTATGCGGACTTTTTGTGGCTACGGTGGTGGCTTACACCATTTTTACCAATAAAACCACCTCCTGATTTCGCGTTGGCTTTTGTTGTACTTTTGCAGCCGCTAATTCATTCACCATGAACCAAAAAAGAAATACCGATCGCGCATCGGAAGGCTCCGGAAAAAGAGAAGGAAAATCGAAACCCGCTTCGGCGAAACGTCCGGGTGGATTCGACAAGAAAAAGTCATACGCAAAACCCAAACGCGAAACAGGCGGAAAGTTTGATGACCCACCTAAAAAGAAGGTTTATGGTAAATCGGAAGATGGTGCCGGTTCGGAGCGACCAACCAGAAAATCATCTTCTTATCCCAAGACTGACAAACCTGTGGGTGAAGGTTATTCGGACAAACGCAAACCTTACGGCACAAGTAAACCGGGAACCGGAAAACCCACCGGACGGCCCTATAAAAAGAGTAGTTTTCGCAATAAAGACCGTGATGAAGATCAACCGGAAGCCATCAGAGGGGTGCAATCTACCGTGCGTTTGAACAAATTTTTGGCAGATGCCGGCATTTGCAGTCGTCGTGAAGCCGACCGCCTCATTGAAAGTGGTGTAGTGGAAATCAATGGAAAAATTGTTACCGAACTGGGCACAAAAGTTGGTCCGGATGACAAGGTACGCTACGGTGGCGAATCCCTGAAACGGGAAAAATTGCAATATGTACTGCTGAACAAACCCAAAGGTTTTATTTCCACTTCCGACGATCCATTGGACCGCAAAACGGTGATGCATCTGGTGGAAAGTGCTTGTAAAGAACGTATTTATTCTGTCGGGCGTTTGGACCGAAATACCACGGGAGTACTGTTGTTTACCAACGATGGCGACATGGCCAAACGGTTGACCCATCCCAAACACGGGGTGCGCAAGTTGTATCATGTTACCCTCGACAAGCCCCTGACCAAAAACGACATGTTGCAAATTCTGCAAGGTGTTGAATTGGAGGATGGTCTGGCCAAACCCGACAAAATTGATTGGGTAGAAGGAGTTTCGGCCAAAAATGAGGTGGGCATTGAATTACATTCAGGTAAAAACCGCATTGTCCGCCGTATTTTCGAACACCTGGGCTACCATGTGGAAAAACTCGACCGGGTGGTATTTGCAGGGCTGACTAAAAAGGATATTCCTCGCGGTAAATTCCGCATTTTGACGGAAAAAGAAATCAACATGTTGAAAATGATTTAGTTGAGAAATTCAGCATCCCAAATTAAAAAACGTAGTAAAAAAAATTCGGCAACTTTCATTTTTTTGCCCAGAGGAAAAAACCAGAACCAATTTTAGTCCTCCTCATTCAATTCTTTTAGTATTTGCGCCACTTCTTCCTGGGTTGTTTGGAGGGTTTCTTTGCAGGTTTTGATGAGTAAGGCGGCACGTTTCACCTTTTCCGACAAGGTATCCACGCTTACTTCTTCGTTTTCTATCTGTTGCACAATGGTTTCCAGTTCGTGCAGGGCTTCGGTATAGGTTGGTTTTTTCATGTTTTTATACTGTGTTGGTACTTTAACTGTATTTAAAATTGCTAAATAAAAGCTTATCCTTGAAACAGTTTGATGGCAATCTCTTTTGTCATGTCTCAATTTTCTTAATCACACTAATGGTTTTTCCTTTGTAGAAACGGGTTTCCATTTCCTCTCCGGGTTCAAGTTGCGAGGCATCACTGATGAATTGGCCTTTGTGGGTGGTGATGCTAAACCCCCTTTTCAGGACATTCACCGGGTCGAGCAGCTGATTTTTTTGCTCCAGCAAGGCCAGCTTTTGCCGGGCAATGCTGATCTGTTGAGGAACATATTTGGTCAGGTTTTTGGCTTGAGAGAATAGCTGATCGGAATGGTTGGTAAACATTTTATTTACAGAAGATTCCAACTGTTCCGACAGTCTTTTCAAATACAGGTTGTGCTGAAAACTTTTGGATTGGAGCGTTTTTTCTAATATCCATCCTTTTCGGTTGAGCAGGTGTTGATGATCCGAAATCAATCCGGAAGTACGTTGGCTCAGACGTTGGGCCAGGTAAGCCAAAAATAGCTGATTTTTCTCTAAAAGGGAATCGGCCCAATCCACAACGGCAAACTCTGTATCCTGCACCCGTTGCGCAAACTGGTGGATACGTTCGAGCAGAAAGTAGGCCACTTCGGTGGGTGTAATTTTATTGCTGTGCGCCACCAGTTCCACCACCGTTTCGTTGGTGGCATGACCTATTCCACTGATTACCGGCAGCGGAAAGGAAGCCACCGCCGAAGCCAGTTGATAATTATCAAAACTGCTCAAGCCCACGTCGCCGCCGCCACCACGGATGATGATGACCACATCAAAATGATGCATCACCTTTTTAATGCGCGCCAACTGTTGCCGGATGGACGTAATGGCGCCGGCACCCTGCAACAATGCAGGAAAGAGCATGGTAAACAGCGGGTACTTGTTTTCGTTGTGTCCGATGATGTTCATAAAATCGTGGTAGCCCTTGCTGGTTTCCACCGAAATAATGGCCACCCGCTTGGGAAGCAGAGGAAAGAACAGGTTTCGGTTCAAATCGAACAATCCTTCTTTTTTGAGCCGGGCGATGGATTCGTTGCGTTCGCGCGCCATTTCTCCCAACGAAAATGAAGGGTCGATATCCGAAATCTGCAAGGTAAGTCCGTGTACCGGATGAAACACCACGGTGGCCAATACCAGCACCTTCATGCCATCGCTCAGGTTTTCACGTGTGATTTCCAAAAACTTACGGTTAATCAACTGAAATGGTCCTGCCCAAATGGTAGCCCGGATTTGTGCCAGGGTGGTTCCATTTTCTTTCTCTACCAAATCAGGATAGCAATGCCCGCTTTTGGGGTAAAAATTGAGTTTGGCAATCTCTGCCCTGATCCAATACGACCGCTGATAGGTTTTGCCGATCACCGATTCGATGCTTTTGGTCAGCTCAAACAAGGTGAAAACCTTACGTTCAGGATTCGTTGAGGGTTGATTGGTGGTCAAATGATTAGATAGTTAAATTCGTTTGGCGAAAATACGGAAAACATATTTGTGAATTAGCTTATGGGTGATAAATGGAACACGGATGTCTTGGGTAATTTGATCACATTGATCCATCATTCTTTTCCACAAAAGCTTTAGCACAACCCTCCGCGCCTCCGTGATGGGAAAGGTAGGAAAGGGTTGGGAAGGTGGGAAAGGTTGGGAAGGTGGTTCTTCGTCTCTCTCCGCGTCCTTTGCGCCTCCGCTGTGAACTTTTGATCGGCAAAAATGCACCACTGAGACACCAAGAACACAAAGGAAAGCACAAAGAAAATTGATTGGCGCTTGATACTAATCACTGCTCACTATTACTTCCGTCACTTTTTACTTTTAACTTTTTACTTGGCTCTTTGTACTTGGCTCTTAGTCCCTCGACCCCCTTCTCCCTCTGCGTCCTCTGCGCCTCGGCGGTGAACTTTTGACCCCCTTGTCCCCCAAAAAACCTTAAAATCTTATACATCTTTTATAAAATTACATAACATTTACTTGCCGGAATGGTTCTATTATTGCAACTTCAATGGAAGGTTTTGACAAAGATGAAATCCATCCCATCAAATCCAACAATTGAATTGGAGGCTTCGGCCATACGATCTAACTAAAATTTATACCAATGAGAATCAATAAACACATTGCCGTTAGCGACTCAGGGTTTGTTTTCAACCCGGTTACCGGCGAATCATTTACTGCCAACCCCATGGGCATCGAAATTATTGAAATGATGAAACAAGAGCTTTCGGTAGAAGAAATCAATGCCGCACTTCTGAAAAAATACCACACCGATGCTTCGACCATCGAAAAGGATGTGGCCGAATTTTTTGAGCTTTTGAAAAACTTCTCCTTACTCGAACGTCATGAAACGACCGAAAATTAGAATAGGCGTTACCGGCCTCAATGCCATCGACAATCCGGGACCCGGAGTTCCTGTAATACGGGGACTTCTGGAGGCCGAATCGTTCGATGCCCACATCATCGGCTTATCGTACGAATCGCTGGAACCCGGTATTTACATGCACGATCTGGTTCATAAAACCTATTCGATACCCTACCCTTCCGCAGGTACCGACCAACTGATGGAACGCCTGGCCTATATTCAGGAAAAGGAACACCTCGACGTGATCATTCCCAATTTTGATGCGGAACTGTACTCATTTATCAAACTGGCTCCTCGCCTGAAAACCATGGGCATTCACACTTTTTTGCCCACCATGGAGCAGTTTGAGGAACGCCTGAAGGTAAACCTTCCGGAGTTTGGCAAAAAATACGATATCAAAGTTCCCCGAAGCGAAGCCATTTATCAGGTAAGCGACCACAAAAAACACATGGAAAAACTGGGTTGGCCCATCGTGGTGAAAGGAAAATACTACGATGCCGGCATTGCTTACAATACCGATCAGCTGGCCGGTTATTTCAACAAAATTTCGGCCAAATGGGGCTTGCCTATCATCTTGCAGGAATTTGCCCACGGCACCGAATTTAATGTAACCGGACTGGGCGACGGCGAAGGAAACACCATCTCGGCAGTGCCCATGCGCAAACAATATATTACCGATAAAGGGAAAGCCTGGGGTGGCATTGCCATCACCGACGAAAAACTGCTGAAGCTCACCCGGCATTTTATCAAAGAAACCAAATGGCGTGGTGCCTTTGAGCTGGAACTGATGAAAGATAAAAAAGGTGATTTCTACCTCCTGGAAATCAATCCCCGTATCCCGGCTTGGGTTTATCTGGCTGTGGGCGTGGGACAAAACATCCCCGAAGCCTATGTTAATCTGGCTTTAGGTAAGGATGTGGATGCTTTCACTACCTTTGAGTCGGGTAAAATGTTCATCCGCTACTCCTGGGATATGATTGTCAACCTATCCGATTTCGAAAAAATATCCACCACGGGCGAACTATAATAACTCAACAACATATTTGCAATCAACCGATTAAAAAAAGAATAATTTAGATATACCATGGAAAAACTAAGATACGAACGTCCGCTCATCAAACGCCTGGACGGAAACATGCCCAACAAATTTGGGATGAGAACCGATTATACACCCAAAACACACATCGAAGGAGTGGCTGTTTCCGAATTAATCAGCCAATACGGCTCGCCACTTTTCGTGATTTCCGAACGTCAGATTCGCGAAAACATGCGCCGTGCACGCAAAGCTTTCGAAACCCGCTATCCCCGCGTTCAGTTTGCCTGGTCGTACAAAACCAACTACATGGATGCCGTATGCCGCACCTTTCACCAAGAGGGTTCGTGGGCCGAAGTAGTTTCAGGTTTTGAATACAACAAAGCCCTGAACAATGGCGTGGATGGCAGCAAAATTATCTTCAACGGCCCCGACAAAACCGACGAAGATTTGGCCAAAGCCATCGCCAACAACAGCCTTATCCACATCGACCACCTGGACGAACTGTACAGCATTCAGGATATAAGCAAAAAACAACAGGTGATAGCCCGTGTGGCCATTCGCGTAAATATGGACACCGGCATCTATCCCATGTGGGACCGATTTGGGTTCAACTACGAAAACGGTCAGGCATGGACGGCCATCAACAAAATCATGCAGTCGGAAAGCATGGAATTGGTGGGATTGCATACCCATATCGGAACCTTTATGCTTTCGCCAAACGCTTACGCCACCGCAGCTTACAAGTTGGCAGAGCTTGCCCGAAATATCCGTTTAAAATACAACCACGAAGTAAGCTACATTGATATGGGCGGCGGATTTGCGTCGAGCAATACCCTTAAAGGTGCCTACCTGCCCGGATCAGACCTTAGTCCTTCCATCAACGAATTTGCCGAAGCCATTACCACAGCTCTGATCAACAGCGACTTCCCTCAAAACAAACTGCCGTTGCTGATTTTGGAAACCGGGCGTGCCTTGATCGATGATACGGCTTATCTGCTGGGATCGGTGATCACCAACAAACGTCTCTCGGACGGCCGAAGGAGCACCATACTCGACATCGGAGTGAATATCCTCTTTACTTCTTTTTGGTACGACCACAAAATTACACCCGCACAACCCTTCACCCAATACACCGAAGACACCGTACTTTACGGCCCCTTGTGCATGAACATTGATGTGGTACGTGAAAACATTAATCTACCTTTGCTCAACAAAGGCGATCAGGTGGTAATTCACAACGTGGGCGCCTACAACATGACCCAATGGATGCAGTTTATTACCCTGCGCCCCGCCATCGTGATGATAGATATGGAGCATAAGGCGCACTTAATTCGTGAAAACGAGACCCTCGACAGCATGCTTCAGTTGGAACACGTACCCGATCACCTGAAAAAATTTGAATTGTAAACCCGTGTAAACATAGATGAAACCCGAAACGAAAATCCTCCGGAATCAGATAACCGACAGCTTGCTGAACAGTTACGGACAGGTGTTTTTTTCGAAAAACAAGGTGTTCGCCCTGATTCTGGTGGTGGTTTCGTTTTTTGATCTTTATACCGGTTTGGCCGGATTGATAGCGGTGCTAACAGCCAATGGCACTGCCTTGTTCATGGGTATGAACCGCGAAAGAATCATTGGCGGTGCCTATGGTTTTAATGCCTTGATGGTGGGATTGGGAATCGGTATCAACTACCAACCCACAGCCGAATTTTACCTTATTCTGGTATTTATTTCGTTGTTCACCTTTTTTGTTACCCTCAGCCTGGAGGGTGTGTTGGGCAAATATGGTCTTCCCTACCTGAGTATCCCGTTTTTGCTGGGCATCTGGGTGGTGATTATTGCCACCAAAGGGTATTCGGAACTAACGGTGAGCGAACGGGGGGTTTATTATCTCAACGATATGTATGCGTTGGGAGGCATGCCCATGGTGCGGTTGTACGAATGGTTTAATGAATTGGGCATCCCCGAATCGCTGCGCATTTATTTTAAATCGCTGAGCGCCATCTTGTTTCAATATCACCTGTTTGCCGGATTGCTGTTGGCTGCCGGACTTATTTACTATTCACGGATCGCCTTTTTGATGTCGCTGATCGGTTTTTATTCGGCATTTATTTTTTACAAAATTATTGGCGCCAACATCAGTGAGTTGAGCTACAGCTATATCGGGTTTAATTATATCCTTACCTCCATCGCCATTGGTGGGTTTTTCATTGTGTCGTCCAAACGGGCAACCATGTGGGTAATCTTGCTCACCCCTTTGGTAGCCATTACCCTCAATGGGACGGCGTATGTTTTTTCACATTTCGGACTTTCGGTGTATTCGCTGCCTTTCAACATGATTGTCATCCTGTTTCTGTATGTAATCAAATTCAGGGAGCGCAATTTTGAAAAGCTGGCCGCCGTCACCTTCCAACAGGATTCGCCGGAGCTGAATGCTTACGGCCATAAGAGTTACATGAGTCGCTTTGGCACACTTCCATGGTTTTCCATCAAGCTGCCCTTTTGGGGAGAATGGTCGGTAACCCAAGCCCACGATGGCGAAATCACACACCGCAACGAATGGCGTCATGCTTTTGA
Organism: Bacteroidales bacterium; assembly: GCA_963676875.1. Lineage (GTDB taxonomy): Bacteria > Bacteroidota > Bacteroidia > Bacteroidales > F082 > UBA6244. The sequence continues at coordinate 2,237,776 of OY781436.1, read as the reverse complement.
TTTTGAAATAGTTGACCAAGACAACCGCACCTTTTCAGGCAGTGGAGATTTGCCCGAAGATTACTATTGTTTCGGGAAACCGGTAACGGCACCCGGAGACGGTGTGGTAGCAGAAATAGAAAATGAAGTACCTGACAACATCATAGGCGATATCAACACCGAAAAAAACTGGGGAAACACCATTGTGATTAAACATGGCGACCATTTTTATTCGCAACTGAGTCATTTAAAAAAGGGAAGCGTGGCCGTTACTCCCGGACAAGCGGTGAAACAAGGCGACCTTTTAGCCCACTGCGGCAATTCGGGACGATCCCCATATCCACATCTTCACATGCAGTTTCAGGCAACACCCTATATTGGTTCGCACACGATTAGCTACCCGTTTTCGTCGTATGTGGTCAACAATCAGAAACAGTATCAATTCAACACATCGGGTATTCCCGTCAAAGGCCAACATATTTCAAATGCCCTTCCTGATGTTACTTTGCAATACGGATTTCACCTGATACCCGGTGCCACGTTGGCTTTTAAACTAGGCAATAAAAAAGTGATCTGGGATATAGAAACCGACCCATACAACAACAGCTACATCAAATGTGCCGCCTCCGGCTCGGTAGCGTGGTTCAAAAATGTGGGCGATGTTTTTTATTTCACGGGGTTTAAAGGTAAACAGGATTCACTTTTGTATTATTTCTATCTGGCAGCATATAAGGTTTCGCTTTCGTTTTACAAAAATCTTCAACTGCACGATCAGTATCCCCTTTCTGTTTATCCCAACAAAGGCATTAAAATTATACAAGACTTTGCCATTCCGTTTGCCAAAATATTAAACGCCGATTATCAAATTAAGTATGAGCAACTGGACGATATGAGTTCCAACCGAAAAGTGGCACTCACCTCCACGGCTCATTTTGGCATAGGTAAGAAATCCATTAAAAAATACAGCTTCCGCATGGAATTCAATGCGTTAGGAATCAGTGTTTTCGAAATTAATACAGGCTCCGAAATTATTGTAGCCGGAAGAACCCTCGAAATTTAATGACCCCCATGCTAAAAGTAAAGATCCTCATCACTTTTATATTTTTGATGGCCATTGGTTTGACCCGTGCACAGATTTTTTGGGGCGAGAATTTTAAAGCCATCGACTCCACTTCATACCAGGCCTATTTGGATCAGGATTGGGAAAAAGTAATTGAAATTGGCAATAAAGCCCTGAAATTCAATATCGACTACTACTACTTACGGATGCGCATGGGAGCCGCTTACTATGAACTGGGGCAGTTGCCCAAGGCTGCCGGACAATATGAAAAAGCGTTGATGCTGAACAAAAATGATCCTACGGCACAAATTTATTTGTACAATACCTACCTTTATTTGGGAAAAAAGCAGAAAGCATACCGGTTGTCCAACACCTTCACCCAAAGCACGGCAAATCTGGTGGCCGGAAAAATAAAGGGAGTGGAATCTTTTGTTGCCGGAGGTGGCGCTTCGTTGTCAAACAATTTTTCAAGCAACGAATCCATGACCCTGATTACTGACAGCAGCAGCATGCTCGGACAACAATCACTTTTTGGTGACAAACGTATTTTATATGCAGCCACTCAGTTTAATCTGTCGCCTGTCACCAGTTTATATGTCGGTTACAACAATTTGCTCATCGACAAACGCACGCGAATAAACTATGTTGACTCGACGATATCCTTACAATCAACACGATACGAAGATTGGGGTTTTCAGCGCACCTTTGTTGAAGAAAGAAAAATCCTTAAAAAAACATTCAACAACCAACTCCGACAAAATGAATTATACCTCAGTCTTAGATTTCAATTTGAAAACGGGTGGGCAGGCTCATTGTTTGGTAATTTTTTGCTCGTAAATACGGATGTCATAAAAATGGATACCCAAAGGGTATTTTTTCGCGACACCACTTATTACGTGATCAATACAGGCGACGTGGAGTTGAAAGAAACCGATTATCTTTCTTACCAATTCAGGCAACGCGACACCTCTTTTGTTAACTATCTGTTTGGCGTACATCTTGAAAAAGACTACAACAACATGACCTTTGGATTTACAGCCATTTCATCGGCCCTCAACGGGTTAAAACAAAACCAATTGAGCCTTGATGCTTTTTATTATCTGGGCAAGGGCACCCGTTTTTACGGAAAATCAGAGGTGTCATGGTTTGTTCAGAAATGGGATGCCGGTAATGAAAATCGCTATTTTTTTAAACAATCACTGGGACTTCAACTATACAAGCTATCATGGCTTGAAGCCGAATATACGCTTGGTAATCAAAACAATGCGAGTGCCTTAAACGGCATGGTGGTATTCAACCAGGCAGACAAAATGAATTACCGGGCGGGAGTAAGTTTAACCGTCATTCCCATCAATCACCTGGAACTTTCCTTGCGTTACCAATATATTTCGTTCGAAGGCAATTCAAGTGAAGTGTATTCAGATGAGGAGAATATAAAAACCCATACTTTTGCCTATGAGGCACAAAATTTTTTAGGAGGTATCAAATGGACATTTTAAAAAGCATTGCACTAAGCATACTAATAATAGCTGCTACAACCGGATTTGCACAAACCAACCAAGAACTGATGGATGCATTTGCGACATCATACAATCAGGAAAAAAATGGAGAATATGAGGACGCCATCAACTCGCTAAAAGCTGTTTATCAGGAAGATTCGTACGAAATCAACCTCCGTTTGGGCTGGTTGACCTACCTTTCGGGCATGTTCAGCGAATCCATTCCTTATTACCAAAAGTGTATCTCGCTGCGCCCCATGTCCATCGAAGCCCGTCTGGGTATCGTGAGCCCCGCTGCAGCCATGGGCAACTGGACACAGGTTGAAAAGCACTACAACGACATTCTGTCCATCGACCCCGAAAACAGTCAGGCGCTGTTTAGGTTGGGCATGATTTACTACGGAAGAGCCGATTATACCCAGGCACTCAATATTTTTGAAAAATTGCTCAACCGCTATCCCTTCGATTACGATATTGTGATGATGACTGGCTGGACCCAATACCGGAAAGGAGAATACAGGAAGGCCAAAATACTCTTCAACAAAGCCCTGCTCAACCGTCCCAACGACAGCTCTGCACTGGAAGGGCTGAGTTTGATGGAATAGACCCCTGCTTCAAAAGATGCGGTAGAAGTGATGGTGTATCCATTGAAAAATCTCCGTATTTTTACCCCATGAAAATCTCCACCCTTCCAACTCCGGGTTATGCCCTGTCCCATGATTTTGATGGAAAAACGGTGGTGGTAATCGACGTGTTGCGGGCCACCTCCACCATGATTACGGCCCTGATGAATGGGGCAAAAGAGATACTACCCGTGGTGGAAATTGAAGAAGCCCTCGCATTAAAAACCAAATACCACCCTTCGGAAGTGTTGCTTTGCGGCGAACGAAGTGCCGGCATTATTCCCGGCTTCGATTTGGGCAACTCCCCTTTTGATTATTCACCCGAAAGGGTACAAAACCGCACCCTCATCATGTCCACCACCAACGGCACCAAAGCCATCATGAAAGCCGAAGGTGCCGGTAAATTACTCCTTGCTTCGTTTATCAATGGGCCGGAAGTGGTGCAACAGGTAAAAGAATCCGACGAGCTTGTCCTGCTCTGCTCCGGCACCAACGGACGCTTCTCCATGGACGATGCCCTGTGTGCCGGCTACCTGGCCTCGCTGTTGGAACAAGCCACCACCATCGAAGTGTGCGACCTGACCCGAACCCTTATCCTGGCATGGCAATCCCTGAGGGGAAAACATGCGGAAGCCATTAAAACCAGTACCCACGGAAAACTGCTCATCCGAAAAGGTTACGAAAAAGACCTGGAATACTGCATGCAAACCGGAATTTCGCAGACCGTGCCTCAATACGACAGCCGAACAAAAACCATCAAAACCACAACACTTGCAACATTTTAAGCCAAACCATTGTCATCATCATACAAACCAAATATTTAACTGATTCGGAATGAAAAAAAATACGCTGTTTGCCATTGTTTCCATCCTCCTGATTGCCCTCTTTGGGGGATACTATCTGCTCAACTTCAGAGAGAGCCAACGAAAGCAATACGAACAAACCCTCCTCAAGAAAGCAAACGAATTGCCCCGGGCTTCGTTGCAGGAAAAAAGTGAAGAAAAGTCGCCCGACCAACCTGATATGGCTGCCTTTCAGGAGTACATCATGACCATGAATCCGGAGACAGGACTGGTGCCTAAAAAATCGCTGTACACTTCCTATCTGGCTTCCAGGAAATTGTCGCGCAACGCCAACGCCTATACCCCTCCGGTTGATTGGGAAGGCACCGACGTGCTCATGGGCGGTCGTACCCGCATGATGATGTTCGACCCCAACGACCCTTCCCACGAAACCGTTTGGGCAGGGGGCGTAACAGGAGGATTGTGGATAAACTACGAAATCACCAATGAAGACTCCTGGTGGGAGCCGGTGGACGATTTTTGGCCCAGTCTGGCCATCAGCTCCATGGCCTACGACCCCAACAATACTGAAGTCTTTTATGTGGGTACCGGTGAAGCGCAAACCGCACGTACCATCTACCGCGAATCATCCGGCGTGGGCGTGGGTATCATGAAAAGTACCGATGCCGGTGAAACCTGGAACCTCTTGGCTTCCACCGAAGATTTCGACTACATCACCGATATCGCCGTACGTGACGAAAATGGGGTGAGCGCCATTTATGCCTGTGTGGCCTCGGGCACCTACCACGGCGGCACCTTTCAAAGCCATCCTTCCGACGGGGTGTACCGATCAACCAACGGAGGAACCTCCTGGGAGCAAGTGTTGCCCGAAATTCCCGGTTATCCCGGAAAACCATACTCTCCTGCTGACATTGAGATTGGTCCCGAAGGCAGAATTTTTGTGGGTACCATGGAAAACCTGGAAGGTAAAGGAGGCGCCACCGTGCTCTTTTCGGATAGCGGATTGCCCGGAACCTGGACCGTATTTGGCGATTACAACACCTTGATTGCCGCTGAACCCACCTACAACATCCCGGCACGCACCATCGTTGCCGTTTCGCCATCCAATCCCGATGTGGTATATGCACAGTTTGCTGCCGGATATACCACCGATTTCACCTATTATCGTGGTCGTTACATGGCCAAATCGACCGATGGAGGCGCTACCTGGAACGATGTGACACCTCCAGGCGACGACTGGTCAACACTGGCCTGGCATGCCTTTATTTTACAGGTAGATCCTGTGAACCCCAATGTGATTTATACCGGAGGTCTCGACCTGTGGCGTTCGGCAAATGGTGGAAATACCTGGGGTCATATCAGCGATTGGGCACTGATGTATTACGGTGGAGGCGATGAATACGTACATGCCGACCAACATAACATTCAATTCCAGCCCGGCTCGTACACCACCGCCCTTTTTAGTAGCGATGGCGGTATTTTCATGACCAACACGGCCAACTACAGCTCTCCCGTTTTTTTACAACGCAATCAGGGATACAACACCTTGCAATTTTATTCCTGTGCCATCCATCCGGTGGCCAATTTTCATCAATATATCGGAGGACTTCAGGACAACGGAACCCTTAAATATAATGGCAGTCCTTTGGACATCAACGACATGATTGATGGCGGCGATGGTGCTTTTTGTTTTTGGGATCAAACCGAGCCCAATGTGTATATTACCTCGGTATATTACAATAGCTACTCCATCTGGCGAAACAACAACCAGGTGGGCTATGTTGGAGGTAGCTCGGGTACATTTGTCAGTCCGGCCGATTACGATTCGGAACGCAATATTTTATATTCAAACGGTACCGATTTCTGGGGGCTCTACAACAACCAACTGCTTCGTGCCAAAGGAATTCCAAGCAACATCAGTTCCGAGTTAGTGGATATAGGCACCAACACGGAAGTGGCTTTTTCGGCTGTAACCGTGAGTCCGCACATCACCACCGGACCTGCGGTAGTATATGTAGGCACTTTATCGGGAATACTGTATCGCATCGACAATGCTGATCTGGTGCCCGTTGCCACGGAAATTGGCTCACCCGATTTTCCCACCGGAAGCATCTCAAGCATTGCTTTGGGAAGCAGCGACGATATCATTCTGGTTACTTTTTCCAACTACGGCGTTTCATCGGTATGGCTTACCCTCGATGGTGGCGACAATTGGGTAGAAAAGGAAACCAACCTGCCCGACATGCCCATTCGTTGGGCACTGTTCCATCCCGAAAACGACGGACAGGTGATGCTGGCCACTGAGCTGGGTATCTGGGCCACTAACACCCTGCTCGAACCCACCACCGAGTGGGCACAAGCCAACATGGGCATGGGCAACGTGCGTGTAGACATGCTCAGGCTGCGTGCCGCCGACAATACCGTGCTGGCAGCCAGTCATGGGCGGGGACTATTTACTGCCACCTACGAAAAAGATGTTTATACCTCGGTGGATGAAGCACTTGCAGAAACATCCGCATTACGTATATCTCCCAACCCATCATCCACTTTGGTGCAAATGGATTGGAATACAAGTACCTCCTCAAAAGGCATGCTTACCATCCACGACCTATCAGGAAAATTGATTTTGAAACAGAACATTCATGAGAATGAAAATCAGCTTAAGCTGGATATTTCATCCTGGAATAAAGGAACTTATATGGTTCGAGTGGAGTTGGGTAAGAAAATATACAGTAATAAACTGGTGGTGAATTAAACATGAACATAATCAAAAAAAGCCGCTTTGCGCGGCTTTTTTTATGTTTTCTATGTTCTTGAATCAATCTACATCCACTTCTTTCGTCGGAAATACGTAATCATGCCTCCACCTACCAACACCATGAGTGCCATAATAATCCAAAAGGCATGGCTGTCTTCCTGCAAAGGCAAGAGGATATTCATACCATACAACCCCGTAAGAAAAGTGAGTGGAAGTATGATGGAGGAAATAAGGGTAAGTATTTTAATGATTTCGTTGGTTTTGTTTGTCTGCATGGAGTCGAAGGTAGTGGACAAGCCATCGATGAGCTCGCCATAATCTTCGGTCATGTCCCACATTTTGTTGTAATAGTCGAGGATGTTGCCCCAGTAATCCTCCATGTTGTGGGCAAACCCCTCTACACTTCCCGATTCAAACTTGTTGAAAACCCGAAGTTGCGGTTTGTACATGGTGTTGAGGGCGATAATATTTTTCCGGGTAACCGAAAGTCGCTCGATAACGCGTGTAGGTTTGTTTCCAAACAGCTCTCTGCCAATCATTTCGAGCTCTAAACCTACCCTGCGCAACAAGGCCACCGATTCGGTCATCAATTGTTCGAGGATGGTGTAAAGCAGGGCATCACTGGTTCCCACCTCAAAATCTATTCCTTGTTTTTCCTGCTCAACAGCCGTGTTAAAAAGCCGATCGACCATCCAATGGGTTTTGCCCACGGTGATGATGTAATCTTCGGCCCAGAAAATCTTCACCTCCCGGGGTTTGATAAAATGGTTTTGTCGGTCGAACACCGGAAAATGGAGAATTAAAAAATAGTAATCGTCGTAAATATCTATTTTAGGTCGTTGATTGCTTTGCCGGCAATCTTCAATGTCCAATTGGTGAAAGTGGAGCGTACTGCCCAGGTATTCAAAATCATCCTCCGTGGGATTGTTGATATGAAGCCACCTCAGCCTTCCTATTTTAATCGTTTCTCTCATAGGTGTTTCTCCTTTCTTTAATATTTAACCCATCAGGTTGTATTATCCCATATACTAAAATTTTTCACCGCAAAGGTACATTTTTTATTGGAAGCTTTGTGGTAGTGGCTATCCCACATATTTGCATTACTTTTGAACGGTAATTAAATAAGCTTCGTATTCCATGGTTCACTCCGGTATGAAATATTTTATTGTGATGGCCGTATTGCTGCTATCGACCGGCCTTTCAGCGCAAAGCGTTGAACAAAACTACCAACATCATGATGTGATGATCAGCTATGGGGCTTTTCCGTTCGATCAGTTTTTATCAGTGGAATCGTCCATGCTCAACGACCTGTATCCCGACAAAAGATACGTACGCGATCACTATTCCGGAAGCGGCATTGTATCGCTGTCGTACCGCAAAATTACGGGCAGCGAAAAGTACCTGTGGGGTATTTCGGCAGGCTACAACCAAAGCAAATGTAGCATTTACTATCTGGGCGACGAGGTGGGCCAGCTTTCGCGGCAGTTTGTTTCCGTGGCCGTTGATTTTGAATACCGATACGTAAACCGGGGCATCCTTCAGATTTATTCCGGCGGCATGTTGGGCTATCAGTTCGGAACCGAAAAACTAACCCCTCCGGCCAATAGTGAAATGCCCGGTGGAACAGGCAACCTCAACCGGATAGCTTATCAAGCCAACGTGATGGGTATCCGCGTGGGAAAAGATATTGCCGGATTTATGGAATTCGGATTCGGCTACAAGGGTATGGTTAACCTGGGTGTTTCAGCCCAATTGTACTAAATATTGGCAATGGCTTTCTGAAGTTTGTCGCCAATTTCTTTAGCCAACTTCTTCATTTCATGCTTCTTAACATTCTCAAGCGTTTTTTCCGGATTGATGGCGGCTACTTCTACCCGATCGTTGCCCAAACTGCGCACGATAACATTGCAAGGCAGCAGAAGTCCAATGTGTGCGTCCAACTGCAACGCTTCGTAAGCTCCTTGAGGATTACAGGCGCCCAAGATGATATAGGCATCCATTTCCTTACCGGTGGCTTTAGTAATTTTTTGTTGCATGTTGATTTCTGAAACCACACCAAAGCCTTGCTCTTTCAAGGTTTCTTTCACGCGAGCGACTGTGGCGTCAAAGTCGGTATTCACAATTTTGTAAAAATAAAAGCTGTCCTTACTTTGTTTAGACGGTCTTTGAGCTTGTGCCGATTCGGTAAAAACAACCATGCCAAAAATCATGGCAGTCATCAGGATAAAAACTTTTTTTGTCATAAGATTCAATTTAATGCGGAGCTCCGAGCTATGCCCGATTACTCCATGTTATTAATTTGGTTAAACTATTTCAATGATATCAGGCACCGCAAAATTAAACAATTATTTAGAATTTGTTTAAATAGAATGTTGGTTTATGGATTTCAACACGAAAAACGAAGCAATAAAACAACCGGATCCACAAAAAAGTTGGCTACATTTGCTGTTTCACGACTAAATTGTAAAATTTCCGAAAAATGAGTGTATCCCTTTCATCAACAGATGGTTCCTCTGTATTTCAATCGCAAATAGTCACTATTGGAGATATACATTTGGGGGGCAAACATCCCGTAAGGATACAATCCATGACCAACACCGACACCATGAATACGGAAGCCTCGGTGGAACAAGTCATTCGTTTGGCCGATGCCGGATGTGAGATGGTACGACTTACCACTCAGGGGGTACGCGAAGCCCAAAATCTGGCCGAAATCAAAAATCGATTGGCGCAAAAGGGCTACCACCTACCCCTGATTGCCGACGTGCACTTCAACCCCAATGCCGCCGAAGTGGCCGCCACCATTGTGGAAAAGGTGCGCATCAACCCGGGAAACTACACCGATAAAAAACGCATTAACTACCAATACAACGAGCAGGAATATGCCGAAGCCAAGGCGCGGATTGCTGAAAATCTGATGCCCTTGTTGGAAATTTGTGGCAAACATGGTACCGCCATTCGCATTGGCACCAACCACGGGTCGCTATCCGACAGGATATTGGCACGATATGGTAACACCCCGTTGGGCATGGTGGAATCGGCTTTGGAATTTATCGGTATCTGCCGAAATGCGAATTTTCACCAACTGGTGCTCAGCATGAAATCGAGCCATGTGCCCACCATGATTGAAGCCAATCGGCTTTTGGTACAAAGAATGATGGAGAACGGATACTACTACCCCATCCACCTGGGCGTTACCGAAGCGGGAGACGGAGAAGACGGACGCATCAAATCTGCTGCCGGCATTGGCCACCTGCTGGCATTGGGCATTGGCGATACTATCCGTGTTTCACTTACCGAAGATCCGGTAGAAGAAGTTCCGGTGGCCAAAAAACTTGTTCATCTTTTCGGACAAAGAGCTGACCAAGCTCAACCCGTTGTGCATGAGATAGTTCCGTTTAAAATAGACAGCCCTAAAAAACCCAAACACCCACTGGTGTTATCAACAACAAAAACAACCACTTGCGATGTGGTGATCGATCCCATTCCGACTACCCCCGCCAATCCTACAGATGCATCCCTCATGGCCTACCACCTCAACTACAAAGAGCCTGAAATGGATACGCTGGTACTACGGGCATCCACTGATATTTCACGGTTGATGCTGAACCAAAAAAAAGAGGGTGTCTGGCTTCAAAACCAACATCATAGCGATGACCAACTTACCCAACTTTCGCTCAATATCTTGCAGGGATTGGGGTTGCGGTATTCCAAAACCGAGTACATTGCCTGTCCTTCCTGCGGTCGCACCCTATTTAATTTGATGGATCAATTGGCGTTGGTACGCGAAAAAACAAACCACCTGACGGGTTTAAAAATTGCCGTAATGGGTTGTGCCGTAAACGGACCCGGCGAAATGGCCGATGCCGATTATGGCTATGTGGGGGCCGGTCGCGGCAAGGTAAACCTGTATCGTCAACAAAACCTAATAGCCAAAAACATCCCCGAAGAAGAAGCTGTTAAGGCATTGATTGAGTTGATTAAAAGAGAAGGAGATTGGGTGTAGGGATAGGCTTAGAGGATCAATAGTCCATTCGACTTTTTTCTCCATAACTCGACTTGTTATGAGGGCGATGAAGTATTGTTATATACCATTTAAATATTAAAGTTAGCTCTACTCTTGTAGGGAATAATTCATCTAAAACAGGGTTGCAGTTGGGGCTTTAAGCACAAAAACACGCGGTAATACCGATTATGAATTGAAATGAGCTTTATGTTCGCTTCGCTCCTGAAACCTCTTCAATTCTATATCGGCATTATACATAAACAGCGTAGTGCTAACTTCCTTTTATAGTTGGTATAATAATCACTCCTCCTCCTCCAGGTTATCTATTATCATCTGATCCTTTTCAGCCTTATCTTCCATACCCATGGCTTCATAAATTTGTTTGCGTATCATGTAGGCCAGCGTGCAGGTGAAATCGAGTTCGATGGCGCGGTTGCAGTCGTCGATGGAGGGTTTTAATTTGTTGAGATGATACAGGGAAGTGGCGCGGCAACACAAGTAAAGAGTATCATCGGGTTTGAGTTTTACGGCGACATCATAGTCAATCAGGGCGGCACGGTGTTGTTCGGCATCTGTTAAAATTTCACCGCGAAAAAAGTAGTAAAAGGGATCTTTGGGTTCCAATTCAACAGCTCGGGTAATGGCCAGATAGGCTTCTGAATAATCTCCCAAATCCTTGTGTGCTACAGCCCGTTCGTAATGTGCAAATGCCTTATCGAAATTTTCAGTCAATTGGTTGTTGGCCAACTCATCTTCGGTTCGCCGGAGGATTTCTTGTGGTGTTTCCTTGTCATCTTCTCCTTTCAGGCGATCTAAATAATCGTCGGCCACTCCCGGGTCATCATCTCCCAAAGTATCGGGATGTCCCAATTTTTCCAAATAAGTTTTTAAAAACGAGGTGAAATCGAGTGCCACCATACCCCATGTAGTTGGAAATTCTTCATGAAAGGCATCAAAAACAGGCGATTCGTCTCCTGATCTTTCCCCGTGCACAAAAATCAATAGTTCGCTGTTGGGAAGTGAGCAGAATGGAATAAAGGGGTAGGGTCGAATATTTTCATCGTACACTTTCCACGACCGGCTTTGCAAATCGGCATATTTTTCGGTGATTTCTTCGATGGAAAGTAAATACACGGCATCACCCTTGTACATTTCAAAGTCGGCCTGGGTTTGCAAAAACTCCGATTGGTAATCGTGCAACATCATGCCTCCGTTGTATTTCAGTAAAAACTTTTTGTGCGACTTGGGCAGGTTTACACCAAACTTTTTTTCAAAGCGAATAATTTTTTCCTTCTTTGCCGGATGGCCGAAGTGGGTAAAATAACCGGGAGTTTCGCTCATGTATTGCAATTGCTCCAAAACAGCATCTATGTTGTTCTCAGGTTTTTTCATTTTTTAGTCGGGGTACAAGCGGGGGATATCGTCGTCGTGGGTGGTTTTTTTCGTAGTAGTTTTTTTTACCGGTCTCGTTCGTTTTATCACAGGTTTCCGTTTGGGCACCACTTTTTTTGGTCGGGAAACAGAGGTTTTACGATCAGCTTCCCAATCATATAGTTCTGATTTAAACCCGGAAAAACCATTCTTAAGTATCTCGCCAGCATCTTCATCGTCGTCTTCGGGTACACGCTTTCGTTTCTTACTGCTAAAAAATAAAAACTTTATCACTTTGTAAATGAGGTAAATAACAGTAATAAAAATAATTACGGTTAGTACCATGACGGTCAAATTGGCCATAAGCAAACACATTAAGCCCATGTAAGCTGCCCTTAGCAAGCCCAACAGTCCTCCCATTTTCACACTTTCCACCACAACTAAAACGGCTAAGCCAAAGTACATTAAGGTGACAAAATTCAGGTACCAGACAAAGGTGCCCGAATTAAAAAATGCCAAAACTCCTTTTTCACCCATGAAACTAAGCGAATAGTATGACAACACGCCTCCTCTGTTGTTGAGAAGAGCCACAAATAACAAAACGGATATAAAGGAGGCTGTTTTCAGCGACCACCAATTGGTTTTGAAATAGTTTTCGTTGCCCAACACCATGGCGTAGAAATACTCGGGTATGGCTCCGATGGCGAATGGAATGCGGTAATACCAGTCGTATCCCTGAAAACTCCGGTTCGATTTCGACAGAAGCCAATCGTCCACCCGCTCGGCACTTGCCATGCCGTACCGAATAGCCACAGCAAACAAAAATGTGGAAACCCCAAAAACTACGATGGAGATAAAAAAATTCAACATAGCAGCACTATTTAATGGTCAGTTGGTTTTTGAAATATTTGATGAAAAATAGCAGCACAAACAATACTAACAACCCTACCACCAACAATCCCGAAATAAAGCCTGCGTAGAAATACACAATCATCAAAATTAGATAGAAAAAACTACGTAGCAAACCTTTTTTGGTTCCAAAAATTAACAAGCTTTGGACAAACAATCCGCCAATGGTTGCCACGCATAATATCAGTATCGCCCATTGAAACAGCGACCAATTGCTACTAAAGAAATTTAAGTCGTCTGGCGAAAACACATCATGCAAAAAAACCGAAAAACCTAACAAGAGACCTGCCCAAAGTGGCCATGGCTTAAGGTTCGTATTTTTTTTCGATGCAGAATTTACCAATAATTTCCGGTCGAAGAGGTAAAGATATTTTTGAAGAAAATACAAACCCAACAACAACAAAACCGAAAGCAGGAGGGTGGTCCACTCATTGGGGGCAAACTCATTCATTTGGTTGGTTGTGTCGGTCATAGGTTGATATATTATTTTGATAAGTATTTTCACTGGTTAAGCACCTCCCTGAAGCACCTGACTGAACAAGGTAATGGTAAAAATGGTGATCAAAAACCAGCCAATAATGCCTTCAATAATGCAAATATACATGGCCAATCCTTTTTGGGGCAAGGCGCCAAAGCCAATGACAATAAAACTATTAAGGCTCATCATCAGTCCGTTGAAGAATTTAACCACCAGTACATAGGTTACAAACGAAAGGAGTACCAATCCAATAATAAATCCAGACCAGATTCTTTTTTTGGTATTCAGGCTTGCCCAATCTTCTTTCTGAAAATTGAAAAAGCGAATGAGACGGGGCATCATCACCCGGCGCATTTTACCCAGGTAATGCAGGGGTTCGCCAAATAGTACCACTACTTTGGGTACTCTTTTTTGTTTTTTCAAATAGTCTCGACTCAACCCCTCAATCATCTCCTCCTCGGGGATTTCGTTTGATTTATAAAAATCAGTGATGTCGCCAGGTTCTGAAAGATAGGCCGAAAACAATTTGTACTGTCGTATATAATACCGGGAATTCATTCCGTCCCATTCGGAAAAAGTGAGCATGTACAATACGGTGAATATTAATAGCCATTCCAAAGCCCGTCTCACAGATTTTCCCGGATTGGTAGCATAATCGCTGAAATAGGACAACACCCTGTTTAGCAACAAGTTTATGTAATTGCTTGTGCTGGGGTTTACCTTTTGTATGTATTCCTGACGGGAAGTTTCTATTTCTTTAATCTCCACATACGAACCATTGGCCGACTGAATATCGCCTCTTTCGGCATAGAGCTTATTAAACTTTTTGTACATGCTCACCAGGTCGTTGTACAGCAATGTTTGGCCAAGTTCTTTTTCGGATTTGGCTTGATATGGAATTATCACATCACTTAAATATGTTTGAAAAAGTGCCAACTTTTGTCCTTTCAGGTTGTCCCAGGGTATGTTGGTATTGGCTTGGGGAAAATCAAAATTTTGAATGCCAATATAGTCGCGCACCTCCAGCGAATCTATCAGCAGGGCCTTTTCCACACCCGCATCGGTGAAATTAATGGACGACATTTGGTTGGAGAACATGGACAGCTTATCCATGTTTGTCCCTTCAAAATCAACAGCAAACACATGGTTAAACCCGGAAGAAGTAAACATGCATGAGTCCATTTTCCATTCTCCCACTTCAATAAACGAAGCCACCAGTTGATAGTGGGTGCGCTCTTCGTCCATTTTACTGAAAAGCAATGAGTCGGCTATAAAATTACATTGGTTGAGGTTGACCCATCCGATATTGGCTTTGAATACCAACTGATTGTCAAATTGGTTGTTGATAAAACTAATGCCCTTTATTTGGCTGAAAGTGTGTTCGACAAGCAGGTTGTTTTTGAATGTACAATTCTCAAAAAGAATAGGATAGTTTTCTGAGGAGTTGCAATCCAGGAGCGAAAAAGGCATGTCAAAGGTACAGCCTACAAAATTAATTTTCGAAAAATTCCAACCGAAAAAGGTTAACGGATTATCAGGCCCGAGTTCAAAATCGCAATCGTAAATAAATACCTTTCGTTCCTTAAAATCGGGCGCTTTAAGTTGATATTCGTTGTAAAAAATTTTATCCTCCATCAACTGCCTGTCTCCAATATCCACTACAATGGTTTTGTTGGTCAGTATCAGATCGCTCTTCGAAGTGCTTAATTCAGCCAATAATTTTGTCAAAGAGATCACCTCGTTTGCTATCGGCTCATCCTCAACAACCTCTTCCTGACTCAAACCGATTTGTGGCCATGCGATAAAGGAAAACACGAAAAGACTGGTCAGCAAAAACCCGGACAACAGCCAATGGCGCTTGGGGGAAAGGAGGGTAGTTTTTATACTCACTTCATTAAAATTTCCGTTTTCAGATTTAATTTTTTTGTCACATGTTCATCGTCGAAATCCAGAAGCAGGTCACCGGTATTTTTATACAATTTGATGGTATTCATTAGGTGCCAGTTGCCCGGAACACCCACTTCTATTCCCGAAAATACCTGAATCTCCACATTTCCACTCTTGTATTTTATCACCTTAATACGTGCTTCATTGTCGAGTTTAATTTTATCGAAAACCAGCGATTTTCCATCATCGGTTTTGATGGTAATTATTCCGCTGTTGTTTTTCATGAACTGCATCTTACCAAACCCGGAGTAGAAATTACCGGCATAGTCGATAAATTGGGGATTGTGTTTTCTTAATGTCTGCTGAATTTGCGCGCCTTTGATTTCGATGGTGTTCGCTTTAAGTAGTTGCATGGCAGCAAACAAACCTGCGATGGTTTTTTCGTAATCGAGCTTAACCAGGGTGTCGTTTACATTTTTTAGTGCCATTTCCGCATTAAAAGCACTACCTGTATTGTATTCGGTAAAGTCGTGAATATTCATACCCGTGGTGGCAAAAAACGAACCTTTTATCAGTGCGCTACCATCAGATTCTGCCGTAAGTCCATAATAATCAAACTGTTCTGATTGGCTAAAAAGTCGTGCCATGGTTTTATTGCCTTCCGAATCGAATCGTGCTGCAAACATAAAATCGGCACTGTGATCCAGTTTGTCGATGCCGGCTTTTTGAATCCAATTGAGCTGACCCTTTCGGGAAAATTGTGCCACAAACACATCGGGTGCGCCAACGGCCGTGATGGTTTGCCCACCTACTAATAAATCGTCCTCCAGATTTCCGTAAACCAACAGATTGCTGTCAGCCGAAAAGGCAAGGTTGAATGCCATGTCGTTGCCGGGTCCTGTCAGGGTTATAACCCAAATCGGTTGTAGATTTTCATCAAATTTTGCCAGAAATCCATCCCGGTTTTCTCCGTTTCCAAGAAGTGCGATGTCGCCCAACTGCGCTTTATTTACAAAATATCCACATACATAGGCATTACCTTGGTTGTCAAAAACCACATCCTGAAGTTTATCACCCTGATAACCTCCTCCTTCATTGATTGTTTTCCAAAGTTTTGAAGCCAATTCGGCTTCAGCACCTGTGTTGGAAACCAAGATCAGTTGAGGTTTTTTCCCTTCCACTTGCGATAATAGCATCCCCAGTGGAGCTCCGGTAAAAGTGGGGTCGGCCACCACATATGATTTACCTTGCCATGTTAAAAAATCACCTTCAGGGTTTTGGTCGAAATGAATGGCGGTGGCCATATGTCCCGGAAAACCAAGCGCCAACACATCCAGCTTGAGCAGGGTTTTTACAAGGTAGGTGTACAATACGGATCGGTCTTCGCAATCGGCATAAGGATAGTGAAGTAGCTCATCGGCAAAAAAGTATTGTTCGTGATGAAACACTTCCTCGTCAGTTTTGTATTCGAAGGCCTGTTGAACGAAACTCAGCAACATTCCGGCTGCTTCCACATCCGATTTTCCTTCAAGTATGGGTTTGAATTGTTCCAACACTGAATTTTTGGTGGCCTCACTGCAAACAGAATTCAGGTAAACGGCAATGTCGCACTGAGGCACCGTTTTGTAAAAATCCATCATCACCTGATCGTATTTTAGTTTCACGAAATACCGCTTTCCTTCCCAGGCAAAACTCAACTGCTTGGTATGCAACGCTCGGTCGGTGTTGAAGGGTTTGGTGATGCGCAAATCCATCACAATATCGGCTTCCGGAAAGTCGAAATCATAGGTGTTTACTTGTGTTGGATTGTCGTTGATTACGTAATAATTTAACTGGTTGAGCTTAACAAAATCCTTCTCGTAGATGGTGAACAAGGAAGGCAACAACAGAAAAGCTTTGTGTTGGTCGTACCCAATTTTGGCTTTGTACCGGCTGCGGTTGAGCAACACCCATTGGAGCAGTATTTGGTCGTTGTGCCTTTGGGGAAGCAATGCTTCTGTAAAATTTTTAATTAGTTGATAATAAGCCCAATCATTGGCATTGAGCAAGTCTTTTACCTCCGACAGCTGAGCCAACAAGTGGTTGTAGTTGGTTTCGCCCATTTCGAGCCAATAGCGGCTGATGTTCTCGGGAGTAAGCTCGCCCACGCTAATTTCGCGCATGCGTTTGTCAGACTTAAAATACATGGACCACGCCAGCAGGTCGGCATCCGTCGAATCGGTTTCAAAGTTAACTTCTTCCGCTTTTTTTACTCCCGGAAGCAGGCTTCCTTGACGCACATAACGATGGTTTTCAGGAGGTATGTATGTGATAGCATTTCCAGTAACCACTTCTTCTTCTTCAGCTTTTGGAATGGAAGCAGGTTTGGGCGTTTCCGGTTTGGAAATCACCTTATCTGGAGCATATTCTCCAAAATGTTGGGTGAGGTGATCCGCAAATTCCTTGTCGATGGTGGCCACAAAATTGTCGAATTTCTGCTGGGTTTCCTTCTCAAAGGAAGTGTATTCCTCTCGAATTTGCTTTTTGAAATCCTCAAAAGTTTGGGCTCGACCCCATGTTGTTATAAAACAGAGGAGAAGCAATACAATAAATAAACGTGTTTTTTCAGACATGAAATAAGCGAATTACCACCGTAGGGCAGATTAAAAATCCAGAATCTGGTCGAGTTTTTCCGCGTTTACTTTGGCTTTACTTTTCATTTCTTCGCGGAGAATATTCTTGGCCATTTCCAGGGCTGTTTCGTAGTTGTAGCCCAATGTTACAGTAACCTCGGTGTTTTTGTCGATGGTGCGCGATGCTTCGAAAAGGGTGAGTGTACGTCCCATTTTAGAGCCAACAATGGATTTAAATGTCGCCACAGTTTCGGTTACCGAAGCCGCGTCTTCTGCATTTAGTTGGGCATTGGCTATGGTGGTTTCCACCAATCCGGCTACCTCCACTCCAACTTGTCCCGCCAGATTAACTTTGGCCACTTCGTAAGCCTGTAATTTAGCTGCCGAATGGGTTTCGCCAACGGCACGCGCATCGGCAATAAAATAGGCCGGAGCGCCATTTTTATCAGTTTCGTAGCGCTTTATCCACACACTTTCTATTTGTTTGTCCATGGGCAATTGGCCCGGAGCTACAGCAAATCCTTCTTTGGCCAGTTTTTTGGCTTCTTTGCGCGCCTCTTTGATGGCCTTTCCTTTCAATTCTTTTTTTATTTTTTTTGTGCTTTGTGCCATCATGGGAAGCGTAAATACAAATGCCATGAGGAAGCTGATCAGGAGGATGGATTTTTTCATGTAGTTAGTTTTTAATTTATTATCAATTTATCAGTATTAGTTGAACAGGTAAAAATACGAAATTTAAAATTTATGGCCTAATCTGATCCAATTTAATTACTTTTAACCACAAAAAGCGATCGAGTTTTGACAACCTTCAATGCTATTCAACTAACCTGCCCCTTGTGTAAAAAAGCGATGGGTCATTACGAGCTGATGTCGTATCATGTTCATCGTTCTACACTGTTTTCGGATGGAAAGGTGGAACACGATGCTAGTTTTTTGGAGGACAAAAGTATGTTGGTTTGTCCCCATTGCAGGGAGGTATTCTGGCGCGATGATGCCATCGAAAAAGAAATTCATTATGAAGAAGATCAGGAAGAATTACCTTTCTCGATGTCGGTATTGGATTTGGAGCTGACCAGACGAGAAAATTATCCCGAGGGTTTAATCGGATTTTATAAAGAACTGCTCTCCAGAGGGTTTGCTAACAACGAGCAGCGGGAGTTATACTTGCGAATATTACTCTGGCGTACCATCAACGACCTCATCAGGTTTCAAAAACCGTTGTGGAAAACCATCGACTGGGAAGTGCTCCAACGACCTTTATTTTTTATTAAAAGCCGTTGGCAATCCAACCAAAGGTTCAGCCAACACGCTGACCTATTTCATAAAAACCTCTCGCGACTGGTGACTTTGTTTCAGCCAGTGGAGCAAAACGATCTGTTGCTAAAGGCTGAAATGTACCGCGAAATGGGTAATCGAAAACAAGCACTTAATATTTTGAACAGCCTGAAATCCAATCCGGGCAATCATATCCGGAAAATTCGTCAATCCACGTTACGCTTCAAAAAACGGGTTTTTCAGTTGAGCAATTAGTATGCTTGTCAGTTTAGAGTGTTTCTAAATTAAGGCGTTTGCTTCATGATCCATTATATTGTACTAATTTTATAAGTTAATCTGTAAATCTCTTTAAAATATGACCATGAAGAAGTTTATCACATTTATTATGATCATTTTAATCAGCTCATTTTTGGGCCAACTTCGGGCGCAGAAGGTAGATTGCTTTATTTTGAAAGCACCTGAAAAGCCGTTTTACAACATGAAGCGAATCGGAGTGTTGCAATTCGATTGCACCAATAATCGATATAAAAATCAGGTGATCACCGACTTTATTGTGGGAGCCCTGCTCGATCAGCATCGGGGTATTCATGATAAAGCAGGACAGTGGTATGGCATTGTAAAAGCCAAAGAAGGACGAACTTTTGTGAAAGGCGTAACCACCGACTTTTACGACGTTATCGAACGCGAGCAATTGGAAAAAATCATGAGAGAACAACGACTTTCACTCTCGGGAGCCCTGGACGAATCCTCTGCCGCCGAAGTGGGGAAATTGCTCGGGTTGGATGTCATGATCATGGGATCGGTGAGCTATACTTCCGACGATAAGTACACCAATTCGTCATCCACCCGCTGTTTGAAGCGAACCTTGACAGCTAAAGGTACCATCAAAATTATCTCGGTTGAAACGGCCAAAGTAGAGGGCACCAAAAATGCAGAAGTTTCCTTGAAAGAATCGGGTTGTAATGACAATATTTCCAGTGTGCCCTCCGTGAACGAAATGGCAGACGTGGCATTGAAAAACCTGGCCAATCAGTTTGTTGATTATTTTACCCCCGGTTATGAGGAAATTACCTACGATTTTGAAAAAATAAAACTGAAAGAGTTTAAAGAGAGAAGCAAAGAGGCCATGGACTATATCGATGCCGGCGATCTGGATCGCGCTTTCCCCATTGCTTACGCCATGTTTGAAGCCGATTCTTACAATCCCAAAGCTGCGTACAATCTGGGGATTATTTATGAAATGGTTGGCGATTTTGAAGAAGCCGCAGAATACTATGGCATTGCGTACGAAATTGATTTCGACAACGAATTGTATCAAAAAGCGTCAGAACGTGCACAAAGAGGCATTGAGTTGGCTGCTTTTCTGGACGAAATCGGTCGGCCTGTAGAACCATATACTTTTTCAGGTGAAGATTTGTCAACTGCATTGGCCGAACGTGTGGAAGTTAAGGGTTCAAGTGCCGACAGAACTGAGGTTTACGAATTGCCTGATAAATCATCGGACGTGGTGGCTAAAGTGCCCGGCGGACTTGAATTTGTTGTGCTGGAAAAACAAGGCGATTACTATAAAATCCAGCTTAGGGGAACCAAAACCGGGTATATTCACAAATCTGATGTAAAATAAAGGTTTACAGCTCATTAACCAACAATCATCCCATGAAAAAACAATTGTTAATCCTGTTAGTTACTTTTTTGGTTATTCCAACTTTGCTAAAAGCGCAACAACCCTCATGGACTGAATATCAGAAACGCATGGATATGTATCCCGAATCTACATGGATAACAGGATTTGTATCAGGATACAACACCAACGATGAGGATCCGGGCAAGCTGGTGGAGATTTATGAGTCCATGGCGCGCGACAAGGTGGTGCAAAGCATTGAGGTTGAAATAGAAACGCAAAACAGCTTGTCTATTTCGAATGTCAATGGCCACTCCAACGAAGATTTTTTGTCGAAAAGTGTGTCCTTTTCCCATGCCAAAATCAATGGACTACGTACCGAGCATTTTTACGACAAAAAGAAAAAGCAGGTTTTTGCTTTTAGTTATGTCAATAAAAAAGAGTTGGCATTTTATTATAAAAACCTGATGGCGGCTAATCAGAAGAAACTGGAGCAGAAACTCACCGAAGGTCGTGCTGCACTTCAAAAAGGATTTATGGAATCGGCCTTGACCAATTTTTATGAAGGCCTTCCTCTTCTTACAGAAATCGATCAGGCACACATGCTGTTGGTGGCCCTCAACCGAAAAATGCTGGCCGAAATTCATTTGGACGAAATCAACCAAATGCGTGCTGAATTGAACGAGGAAATCAATAAGTTGCAAAAGGGAAGCAAGTTAAACATGAAAGAAGCAGCCTATTTTGTGGCCTATGGATTGTTTGTGCAATTGGGCCAGTTGAGCCAACCTGTTTTGGTGACCCAAACAACCTATGCCAATACGGGGTTTGCCGGACAATTCAGCAGCAGGTGGACAGATGCACTCAAGGCAGCTTTGGTAAAAGCCGGCAATTATCAGGTAAGTATTTTCAATGGCAGAACTATTGGCAAACTGTATATTACCGGAAATTATTGGATTCAGGATGGGGAGGTGAAAATTCAACAGCAGGCCAATCGTGCAGGCGAAGTTGTGGCGGTATCCACCGGTCGTATTCCCATGTCGTGGTTGCAATCGCAACATATTTCGCCCATCCCGGATGAAATGAGCAGAATAGAAAAACTGAACAATTTTAAACTAAAGGCATTAAATCCGAAAGTGACAATAAAATCAGGCACCACAAGTGATATTCCTTTGGAGGTCAGGGTAAGTTACGAAGGAAGTACTTCGCTTTCCAACGCGGTAAATGTGCCGGTGGTGTACATCAATAAAGCTTCCGGAAGGGCATTGTGTCGTGCGCTCAGCAACGAAAGCGGTGTAGCTGCGGGCTATTTGCCCGAGTTGGATAATGACAACCCTTTGCTCGAGGTAGAAGCCATGATAGATGTGGCGGCTTATGTCCCCATGGATACGCTGACGGCTTACTATACGCTGGTTAAAAGACAATTAACTGTTCTTCCTGCTCATTTTTTGGTGCATGTGCAAAAGCAGGTTTATTGCATCCAAAGCACCGAGTTGTTGATGGGATCGCCCATGGAAATTAACACCATTGAACCAACCATAAAGCAAGCGTTGGTAGACAAAGGATATCAGTTTACCGACAATCCCGATGAGGCAGATTTTCTGATCAAAATAGCTGCATCTGCCACCACGGGAACCAGTCACCAAGGAATTTATTTCACCTATGTGGATGCCAATTTATCCATTATCAACCAGTCGGAAAACAAGGAAATTTTTAAAACTCATGTGGATCAGGTAAAAGGTGGGGGAGCCAATTATGTAAAAGCCGGTAAAAAGGCCTATACCAATGCTGGTGAACAGTTGAAAGAAGCTGTGTTGAAACATTAGGGGGAGTTGGAAGTTGGAAGTCGGGAGACCGAAGACCGAAGTTGGAAGTATGGAGTAGGAAGTATGGAGTCGAAAATATGTTATGAGGCTGATCCTCTGAACCCTTCACCCTTTTTTTCAAGAGCTTTTTGTGCATCGTCCTGGGTTCCCAAAATAATGGCCATCCATTGCATTTTTTTGTTTTGTTCAAACATGATTTTTAGGGTCATGGTTAGAGGCACCGAAAGAAACATACCAACGGCTCCCAGCACATAACCCCAAAAAATTAATGAAATAAAAACCACCAGGGTAGAGAGTCCCATACCTTGACCCATCATTTTGGGCTCCACAATATTTCCAATGGACATATTGACAGCCGCATAAATTATAAGCGCCCAAAGTGCTTCGCCAGGTCCGGCCTGCACCAGCGCAAACAATACCGCAGGCACTCCAGCGAGGATGGAACCAAAATTAGGAATATAGTTGAGCAAAAAGGCGATAAGTGCCCACAAAATAGCGTAATCGATACCGAGAATCAACAATCCTATATAGATTAACAAACCTGTGAGCAAGCTTACCATGGTTTTGATGGCCAGATAATGGCGAATGCTTTTTCCAATACGGTTGAGATAATCCAGTGAGCTTTCTTCTCCGTTCACAATGGCCTGAGCTTTTAGGTTGAAGCTGTTGACCTCCAATAAAAGGAATACCACGGTAAAAATGATCAGCGCCATGTTGCCCATTACCGAGCCCAGTTCAGAAAGTGCCCCTGCCGTAAAACTCATGATTTTGGAAGGATCGAGAAGGTTGGTCAGTTGTTCTTGTGAGATATTAAAACCTTTACCGTTCAGATAACTTATGAAAGACACACCGATATCGTTAAGTTTTTTACCGTATACGGGGGCATCTTTTGAAAACGTGGACAGCGAGTCGCCAATGATGCCGCCGAAACCAAAAAAAACAAGTAAAATTCCTCCAAACACCAACACGATGGCCAAACCCCGGGGCACCTTGTGTTTTTGGAGCCAGAATATGGGTTGTGCCAAGATAATGCTAAAAAACAAGGCCATCAACAAGGGGGTAACAATTGATTTAGCAGCCATAACTGCTGCAATGATGACCAATATGGCTGCAATATTTACGGTAGTTGAAGTTCCTTTGGTGCTGGATTTTTTGGTGTTCATATGTAGTCTGAGCAAATTATTAGAGGTTTATTTGTTAAACAGTTGATTAATTACCTGAAATAGTCTTGATTTTTGAATGGGCTTCTCGATATATTCGTCGAAACCCGCGGCCATGGCTTTTTCTCTGTCGCCTTCCACAGCATAGGCAGTTTGGGCTACGATGGGTAAATTGGGCAAGTCCTTCTTGATGAACCGGGTAGCGTCAAAACCACTTATATCGGGCATTTTGAGATCCATGAGCACCAATTGTATTTCGGGGATGGTTTGACAAAATTCCACGGCCTGTCTGCCATTTTTGGCCCACAAGGTGTTGTATCCTTCTTTTTCGAGTAGAATTTTAAGTAGTGTGAATGCAGAAGGCACATCTTCGGCAATGAGAATGGTTTTGGTCTTGGTCTTTTTTTGTAAAATTTTTGGTAGTGCCTCTGTCGGTGGTGTTTCTTCCTGTTGTATGTCAGCGGGAAGAGTGAAAAAGAAGGAAGACCCTTTTCCAAAAGTGGTATCTACCCATATTCGGCCTCCCAACATCTCCACATATCGTTTTACTACCGAAAGTCCGATGCCAACACCCTCATATATTCTGGAATCGGTATCGTCTACTTGCCTGAATATGTCGAAAATAACATTCACTTTGTTGGCAGGAATACCAATACCTGTGTCTTTCACAAAAAACTGATAGTACGTCCGCCCACCTTTTTTTTCAACAGTAAATCCATAATCGATTTTCCCTGTTGGTGTAAATTTCAACGCATTTTTTAACAGGTTGATCAGGATTTGTTTCAGCTTACGCAAATCGGTATAAATGATATGGGCTTTATCCTTTGGTACCAATAGATTAATTTCCACTTCCTCCTTGATCATTTTTTTTCTTTCGGCCCGTATCAGGTTATCAACCAGCCTGAGCGTATCTCCAATTTTTCCCGAAGATTGATGGATGGTGAGGTTGTTGGTTTCGATAAGTGAAATGTCGAACAAATCCTCTACCAACTCCAGCAAATGATCGCCACTTCCTCTTATCACGTTCACGTAGTCCATGATAAGTTCCGCGGGAGTGTCGCTATCTATCAGGTTAGAAAACCCGATAATGGCATTAAGGGGTGTGCGCAATTCATGGGAAATGGTGGATAAAAAAGTTGATTTCAACCGATCTGATTCGCGGGCTTTTTCCACGGCCAAAAGCAATTCATGCTCAGTTATTTTTTTATCGGTCACATCAAAAATTACTCCATCAATAGCCGGTGAATCGGGAGGTGTATCAGCTACAGCCTTTCCAATTTCGTTGAAATATTTGATGTTGCTTCCACTGTGCACATACCGATAGATTATATTGTAGGGTTGTTTTTGTGTAACGGCATTTTCGCGTGCTTCTTTTACCAACTTCAAATCCTCGGCCAGTATCATTTTGCACAACGTTCGGTCGTGATTTTGTTCAAATTCTTTTTCGTTAAACCCGGTTAGTTCGGTAAATCTTTTGTTATAAAACACAATATTTTCTTTGGGTTTCAATGTTAATCGAAACACAATTCCCGGAATGTTGTCGGCCAGGGTTCGGTATTTCTGCTCATTTATTTTTAGCTCGCCCAGAGCATTGTCGAGTTGTTGGTTTTTCTCATTGATTGTTTTGTTTTTCAATTGAAGTAGTTGATTATCCTTACGCTTTTCGCGAAAGCGACGAATGACTAAAAACAGCAATAAAAGCAATAAAAAACTGAAAATAATCAGGGCTATCTGAATGTTTCTGGATTGAGTTAATTGGAGCGATTTCGATTTATTTATCTCTTTTTCGAGCTCAAACTTGATACGCATTTCTGAAATGCTTTTATTGTTTTTACTCATGGCAACGGAATCCTCGTAATCGCGAAACAGCTTGTAATAATCCAATGCCAGTTCATGATTACCATTTTGTATATATAGTTTCGAGATGTTTTTATAAATTAACGAAACGTAATAGTCACTTTTATTGTCGAGCTTGAGGCTAAGGGCTTTGCGAAAATATGCCATGGCACTGTCGGCATTGCCTAATTCAATATAATCGCTTCCGATATTATTTAACGAGCTCATTATTAGATATTTAATTCCGACTTCGTTTCGGATTGCCAACGCTTTTTTATTGTAGTACAGTGCCTCTTTGTAATCGTCCCGAAGCGAATAAATATGGGCGAGGTAAGTGTATAATGTCGCGATACGCTCCAGACTACCGCTGAGGGTATAAAATTGTATACTTCTTTCAGAGGCCTGGATAGCCTCTTCGAGATGATTGGTTCGGATATGATATTTAGCTAAAAATTCCCAAACTGCGCCCAGATCGTTTTCGTTGTTGGGTATTTTTTGTACTGTCTGCATCGATTGGTTGTAGGCTAGAAAAGCCGAATCATCTTGATTTTGAGCCAGAAACAGATTGCCCCTGTTTAACTGCAGCCGGTAAAGATTTGCAGCTTTTTGGGCATATTCACTTCGTAAGGCTTTGTTCAGATAATAGGATGCATTTTCATAATCGCTGAGTGCAAAATATATTTTGGAAATTTTAAATTGAAGGTCGCCAATAAAGTATGAGTCGTGGGTTAGTTCGGCATAGCGGAGCGCTTCAAAATAATGCTGCAAACAGCTTTTAAATTCGCGTTCGATATAAGCAATGCGTGCATAACCAGCATTAACGACGGCCAAAATTCGGTTGTCGTGAACGTTTTCGACCAGTTCTCTAACTATATTCAGTTGTTCGTAGGCTTTTTGCATGTTGCCACCCTGGAGATTGAATTCGCTTAAGTGAATAAGTGCACTAACCTGATCATCCAATCGTTTCTCTAAAAGGGCATTACGATAGGCCAACTGTGTGATTAATATCGCTGAATCGATGGATCTCCGGCGAATTTGCTGAGCATAATCCAACAACTCTGCGTTTGTTTTTTCCGACAAAGCCTTCAGCGAAGATGAAAAACCCGATTCGTCGGTTTGTGCCACAACTGATTTTGGGCAATAAGCCGAAAAGCATACAAAGACTACAAAAACAATCATTCTGATACGAATATTTACTGGCATAGGCTAAGCGTGACGATATCAGGAGTTTCTTTAACTTACTTAAGACGTTAAAAATACAATTTTTATTGTTAAATAATGTGGGCAATATAAAAACATCAGGTGTTCTCATAAGTTTTAATTGTCCGGCAAATCCATTTTGTAGGGCACGAATGATTTATGTATAGTTGATGAAGCCCAATTTTTACCCTATCAAAAAGGATATGCATCATGGTTTATACATATATTTGTTTCTTAAAGATTTCGTCATGAAAACACCTGTACTCGTTAAATTTCTATTGTTGGGACTATTTTTAGCCGTTGCACCGGGTCTGCGAGCACAATCCAATTCCATACATACAGAAACTCCCAAAAAGCTAAAGTTTTTTGAAACCAACTACCAATACAACAATATCCCGAAAATCAATGTGATGGCCATGCTGTTCAACAATATATCGTTGTACTACGAGCGTGCGTTTTATCCCAATGTTACCGCTTCGCTTGGTTTCGGGGTGAAGTCGTCGGGCAAGAGCCAGAAACTTTTTGAAGCCAACGATTATAACCTCACCGCGGATATAGGCAGTATTAACGGTTACAGCATTACACCTGAATTTAGATATTATCTTAAAACGTGCGAAGAAAACTTACCTGCGGGTTTCTATACAGGACTCTACTTCAGGTATAACGTTTACCAATCGAGTGCCAATTTTAAACATCAGCTACCCGACAGTGTTCCTTCATATTTTATTTCAGATGCCAGATTGCGGGAGTTGGGTGTCGGTATTCAATTGGGATATCAACTGGTTATTTCCAAACGCTTTACGGTTGATTTTCTGTTTTTTGGCCCCAGATATTCTTTCCTTAAACTTACCAACGAATTCAATGGTGAAATTACCGAATCTGCGAAAAAAGACGTGGAAGATTACGTTAATTCTGTTATCGAACGTTTTGGAGGAAAGGGCGATTTTGATATGAAACCATCAACCAGCCAAAAGTTTTCGGGAAGTATGGGTTTTCCCAGTTTTCGCTTTGGGATATCATTGGGCTATGCATTTTAATCAATACAAAATTTAATTCGAAGTATCATATGAAATTTATATTTTCGATTATCGTGAGTTTGCTGTTTGTTTTTTCAGGCGGACAAGTGCTGTCACAAAACCAATGGAGCTATATATCGCCCATGCCTGGATCAAAATGGATTAATCAGGAACAATCCATTGCTTTTCGTGGTGAAGAAGCTGTCGACCCGGCCAGTTTAAACAGTAAATTGATTGAACTGAATGGCGAGATCAGTGGCCCGATTGCATGCCGCGTTCAATTGGCCAACGATGGCAAAACCATTATTTTCAATCCCGAAAAACCATTTGCTCTGGGAGATAAAGTACAAGTGGTGCTCCATTCGGGTATCCGCACATTACATGGAAATGTGTTGGCGGGCACTTCATTTTCGTTTACCACAAAACCTATGGACAACCTGAATTTATTGGCCAAATACTATATGGATCAGGAACAACAGACCATCCCTTTTGTACAGGAATCGCCCATGATCAAGTCAAATGAAAAATCCACTAATCAACTTATTACGTACGGTGATTACAGTTTGCCCGAGCGGTATATGAGCCCTACTATTACCACCAATCTGGCGCCCGCTCCGGGATACACCTTTGCCACACCACGACCCAGAGGAGATGCTCCTTATGATCAATATAATGTGATTTTAGATAAATATGGCGATCCGCTGTTCTTTCGCGAATGGGGTCTCGTTTCCAACCTTTTTCAAAAAACCTACAACGATCGACTAATATTTTGTTCTTTCTCCAATCCCAACCCCTCGCTCAACAGGTGGTATGTTCTTGACAACCACTACGATTTCGTGGATACACTTACCATGGGAAACGGCTACAACATCGACCAACACGGCATTGCCATGCTCGAAAACGGAAATCATCTCCTGATAGCCTATGACCCCCAACCTGTGGGCATGGATACGGTTTTCCCGGGAGGCAATCCCAATGCTACGGTTATCGGACTCATTATTCAGGAACTTGATCCCGACCACAATGTGTTGTTCCAATGGCGAAGCTGGGATCATTTTGACATCCTCGATGGCACCCACATCGACTTTACCTCGGCTCAAATAGATTATGTGCACGGGAACTCCATTGCGCTTACCAACGACAACCAAATACTGATTAGCTGTCGGGGTATGGACGAAGTAACGAAAATAGACCGAAACACGGGCGAGGTAATTTGGCGCTTCGGGCTGCATGCCATCAACAACATGTTTACTTTTACCAACGACACCATCGGCTTTTCTAAACAACACGACGCCCGTCAGCTGGAAAATGGCAACATCACTGTATACGACAACGGAAATTTTCACACCCCACAGTTTAGTCAGGGAGTAGAGTACCAACTCGACGTAACTAATTATACCGCTACACTGGTATGGAACTATGTACACGATCCTGCCATTTTCGGAACGGCCACCGGAAGCAATCACCGTCTTGAAAATGGTAATTCGCTCATATGCTGGGGATTAAAATGGCCGGAGGCCTTCGTGGAAGTAGATCAAGACAACAACATACAATGGGAATTGAACTATCCAGACAGCATTTGGAATTATCAGGCTTTCCGCGACAACTGGGCTACCGGGCTCTTTACCACAAGCCTCGACACCATTGATTATGGCTACTACGACGACTATATCCCCTGGCCAATGATTGTTGTGGTTACCAACAACGCCGACCACGAAATCACCATCAATAGTGCCACCAATCATTCGCCGGCATTCACTTTACAAACTCAGCTTCCGTTTAGCCTGCAAGCGGGCGAAACAAAAAATATCATCATCAGTTTTTTTCCTGATGGCCTGGGAGTTCAGGAATTTGAGGATGTATTGACTTTAAATTACGACAGCTATTTCAGCGATACCTTGTCACAGCGCGTTGCCCGGCAGATTGTACTCAAAGGATCTACTGTGGAGCCACAGGCTGTGGGTGATATTAATAATTCAAGGGTAACGGTTTTCCCCAATCCCACTTATGGAAAAGTGTATGTCAGCTCACCCGAATCTGTTATCGAAGAGGTAAGTCTTTGTAATGTGTTGGGCGAGGTCATGTTAAAAATGGACACCCGTGAATCAGCTATTCAAGTGGACATGAATGGGTTGGCCAATGGAGTGTATTTCTTACAACTGAAATTTGCGAATACGGAAGTAACCACGGTTAAAAAACTGATTAAAAGATAGTTGTGAATTTGCCTGATTCATCTTGTTTAGCATAGGATTATGAATTTCAATTTTCATATCACGGCGTCGTTGTTGATGGCCACTTTGGTCACCTTCATTATTAATTTTCCTTTCGGATATCTGCGGGCAGGGCAAAAAAAATTGTCGCTCAAGTGGTTTCTGTATATTCACTTGCCGGTTCCGTTGGTTATTTTGGTTCGATACCTGTTTGAGTTAGGCTTTGAAATCATCACCTATCCATTTTTAGTGTCGGCATTTTTTCTGGGTCAAGCCTTGGGAGCCATCATTTTCACTAGGTTTCGTAAAAAAGGCTGATCAGAACACTGTCGGGTTACCAATTGATATAGTGGACATGGTAATCGCTGGAACGATAAGATTCGATGAGTTGTAAACGAGCTTCTTCTGCCTCTCTTTTGGTGGCAAACCCATTGGATGTGCGATATCCGCGATCGGTATGTGCCCAGTTGGGTACTTGTTTAATCAACAAATCGTTGAAATCATAATTAAGCTCGTAGCGTTGGTTTTGCAGGTGTATGTTGCTCACATACACATGATAATCAATACTGTCTCCCCCAAGGGGATCGCAATAGCACGACGAAAAAACATAATAGTAGAATGGCCCGTTGTTGAGGTTGGTGATGGGGGCTTCGATAAATATATCTTCGGTATCATCTTCAATTACCGGATTGAGGTTGTTGCGGTAAATTTGTCCCACAAAATCGTAACAAATGGTGAGCCCGGCAACCAACAGATCCAGATCGCCATCCATATCGTAGTCGCCCCAAAGGGCCGTACCTGCATTTACACCGGGTATTCCGGAGATCACCGATTCGAACATGAAATTTCCATTATTTTGATACACTAGGGTATAAGACCTTTCCAGCGATTCGCCGGTCATCACCACATCCGGGTCGCCGTCGTGGTCGAAATCACCCAAATCGATGGTACAATTTTTTAAGGGACGCATGGCCACCTCCATTTGTTTGAAATAGGTATTGGCTTCGTTGCGGTAAGCCACGCAAACCGGGAAACCCTTGTCGTCTTCGCCGCTCAGCAGAATGTCCAGATCACCGTCGCTATCCAGATCGCCCCAAACGGCAGCACTGTTTTTCAGGTTGATCAGATTGGCAGCCAGTTTCACAAACTTGCCCTTGTCGTTACGATAAATGGCAGTAAAAGGACGTTTGCCTGCATCTCCCGTGATGAGCACATCCAGGTCCTTGTCCTTGTCCATATCGGCCCAGGTGGCATTACCATTGTAAATTCCGGGTATTCCGGTGCTGATATCGGTGAAGATACCCTTATCATTTCGATAAATTCGGGTAGAAAGTCCGTTGTTGAATTCCTTGCCGGCGATCAACAAATCCAAATCTTCGTCGTTGTCGAAATCGCCCCATTCGATGGATCCATCCGAAACGGGCGTAAAAAGTTCCCGTACCTGGGTATATCGGTTGTTGTCTTCGCGTCGGAACAACCGGATTAAAAGTGATCCTTCCTTGGTGACACCCGTCATAATTACGTCGTCATCACCATCTTTGTCGTAGTCGGCAGCGGCTACAGCCCCTCGATACAATGCAGGAAACGGACTGGTTGCCTGATAGAATTTGTGTTGGTTGTTTGATTTGGCCAACTGCGACACGAGTACTTGTTTGTCTTTGTAATAGTATTCTCCTGACAAAAACGCTTCAGGCCGGATACCGTCGTCGGAAGATATCCATGCTGCCAATGGCTCCATAACACCTTTCATATCAGTATTTATACGTTCAAAAACCTGACCTCTGACGGGTAACAACGAAAGAATTAAAAGCAGGGCAAACAAAACTTTTCTCAACATAGGGCAATTATGAAATTAAGTTTTTAAAAGTACGAACAATTTCCGGAACAAACACATTTGGCCAAAAGGCTTGCTTTCGGCCAAATGCATTGGTGTTAATCTTACTTCAAATAGTCGTTGAAATAGCGGGTAATTTTTTCGTAAAGATGGGCTCTGTCCCTGCCACTCACATTGTGGCCGTGTCCGGGATACACAAAGTAGTCGATATCCTTGCGCTTTTCGATGGCAGCTTGTAAAAAGGCCAGACTTTGTTGCCAAACCACCGTAGGGTCTTTGGTTCCATGAATTATCATCAATTTTCCCTGGAGGCTGTCCACTTTGTTCAACAAGCTCGAATTTTCGTATCCTTCGGGGTTTTCCAGCGGCATGTCCATGTAACGCTCACCGTACATTACCTCGTAGTATTTCCAGTCGATAACCGGACCGCCGGCAACACCCACCTTAAATACACCCGGATTGTCGAGCATCAGCGAGATGGTCATAAATCCGCCATAACTCCAACCATCAATGCCAATGCGCTCTGAATCAACGTAGGGCAGCGATTTCAAATAATTGACGCCTACCATCTGATCCTGCACTTCCAGTTGTCCCAGTTTGCGGTGAATGGCTTGCTCGAAATCACGGCCACGGTTGGCAGATCCGCGGTTGTCCAAAGTCCAGATCAAATATCCTTGCTCGGCCAGGTAGTTTAAAAACAGACCGGCTCCTCCCAACCACGAATCGGCAATCAGCTGGGCATGTGGGCCACCATAAACATACACAATCACCGGATAGGTTTTGGTGGAATCGAAATCGATGGGTTTAATCATGCGACAGTAGAGGGGTGTTCCATCTTGGGCGTCCAAAGTAAAAATCGACATCTTACCCAAGTTGTAATTGGCCAGGGTATTCTTATCTTCGAGTAAAACACGAAGCACTTTGCCTTTGTTGTTGAGCAACTTGTATTCACGGGTTACGTCGGTGCTGCTATAAATATCCAGAATATATTTCCCGGAATTGCTTACCATGGCACTATGGGTGCCGTGATCGGGACTGATTCGGATTATTTCCCCTGTTTCGATTTCAACTGAATATACATTGTTTTCCAGCGGACTTTCTTTGGTTCCGGTGAAGAATATTTTTTCTCCTCTGAATCCCAGAATGCCGGTAACAAGCCAATTTCCGGAGGTCAATTGGCGAATCAGCTCGCCCTTGGTATTATACAAGTAAAGGTGGTTGAATCCGTCACGTTCGCTGAACCAAACAAAATGGTCTTTTTGGTTGGGAAGGAAGTACAGCGGATTTTCAGGTTCCACGTAATGGGGGTCGGTTTCTTCAAAAAGTGTTTGTACAAAATCTCCGGTGGTAGCGTCATAACTATTTAGTTTCAGATGGTTTTGCTCACGGTTCAGCAGGGCGATATACACCAGTTTTCCTTCCGGCCCCCAGGTGATGGCAGTCAGATATTGATCAAGAGGCTCGCCGGTTTTCATATACACCGTTTTTCCTGATTCCAAATCATAAACACCTAGTTTTACCTGTTCACTGGTCATGCCGGCCATGGGGTATTTGGTATTTTCCACTTCCGCAATGCGTGTGGTAATGTCCACCAACGGATAGTCTGATACCATGGTTTCGTCCTTGTGGTAAAAAGCCAGCTTTTTGCTTTCCGGCGACCAGAAAATCCCTTTGGTGATACCGAATTCCACGCGATGCACAGTTTGTCCGTTGACGATACCCTTATCGGAATCGTTGGTAATTTGTGTTGATTTTCCGTCAACGGAATAATAGAGATTGTTTCCAATGGTATAAGCAATAAACCTCGTATATTTCTCAAATTCAATGTTTTTAGCCTCTTCGGGTATTTCATTTACCTGGGTGAGGGTTTGTGCATCCAGCTGATATTCAAAGTATTTGTTTTTCACGGAAAAACGGGCTTGATCATCGCCAAAGAAATCCATGGAAGGAAGCCTTTTCAATGAATCCAAACCAAGGTTATTCATTCCTTTGTTGAGCATATCCAAATCGAGCAGCAAGGTTTCGGTGCCTTTGCGGGCCTTCACCTGATAATAGGCATTCTCTTTGGCATACACATAGTTGTCGGTTTGTCCGATCCATTGCAACTGACTGATTCTACCGGGATACAGGGCGCGGTTCATGTAAATGGCATCTTCCGGTGTGAGGAGTTTGTCCTGTGCGGGAAGCGTAAACCCTATGAATATCAGGGGTAACAGAAGAAAAAGTACGATAGTTTTTTTCATGATCAATCGGGGTTGGTTCATTAATTATTTGATGTTGGTTGACTACAAACTAGTTGTTGATTTTTTCCACAAGGAATTTAAAATCAGATAAAAACTGACTTTTTTTGTCGTTTAAATAGATGTAAAAAGTATCGGGCAACTGGATGGGCACGTCCACGGTGGTATAGTTCCACCAACCGTTTTGCACCGGATTTTGGGGTGCCTGGTAGGGCAAATCGTATTCCCAAAGTTTTCCCTTATCGTCTTTGTCGCGCAGAATGACAAAAAACCATTGGAAGTTGGCGCGGTCTTCTGAGTAACGGGTGAGGTAGATTTGCAGTTCTCCCCCAACGGCTTTGGTTTTTACGTTGGCCAGATTTTCGGCTTTTTCCTGCTCGTTCCATTTTTGGGCAGCGGCCACTTTATCGAAATCAGTCAAAATGGCCGACAGTGGTTTGAACCCCACCGCAGTAAGTGGGGAGTAGTTGTAAGTAGAGGCATCGTCGGGGAGTTCACCAAAAATTTTGGTGATGCGGTATCCATTGAAATCGCGGGATTCGTTATCCAGCCACGTGGAACCATAGAGCAATGGGTTGATGTCCTGAGCGTGCATCACGCCCATGGTCATCGTTAGGGCTAAAAGAAAAAATGTTTTTTTCATAACAGTAGATTTAATGAGAATTTAGTTGTTAAACGCAGCAACAACTTCCGTAAAGCTACCAATAAGACCGGGGTCTTCTTCAAAACGGTTACCAACCACGATAATATCTGCACCTGCACTCAATATGCTTTGTGCTTTTTCGGGAGTTTTTATTCCGCCTCCGATAATCAAAGGCACACCAATAGAACCTTTTACAAAGGCAATCATTTTTTCGGGAACGGTAGTGAGTGCACCACTTCCTGCATCCATAAAAATGGCCCGCATACCCAACATTTCGCCGGCCATGGCGGTACAGGCAGCGATGTCGTTTTTGTCGTTGGGAATGGGAAACGAATTGCTCATGTAGGTTACCGAAGTGGGTTTTCCACTGTCGATGAGCATGTATCCGGTGGAAATGGTTTCGAGTCCGGCCAGCTTGATATAGGGTGCCGAAAGCACATGCATGCCGATGAGCATGTCGGGATTTCTGCCCGAAATCAGCGATAAAAACAACATTGCATCAGCATTGCGACTGATTTGATATGAATTTCCGGGGAATAATATCACAGGGATGGAACTGTTTTCTTTGAGGGTGCGTACGCTGTGAAAAAGCATGTCGCTGGTCATGAGGCTGCCGCCCACAAAAAAGAAATCGACACCCGATTGTTGGGCTACTTGGGCAGTTTGTTTGAGTTGGTTTTCAGAGAGTTTATCGGGATCGATAAGGACAGCCAGTTGCTTTTTTGGTTTCAGAAATAGGTCGATGGTTTTCATTCAATTGCTTTTTCACAAAAGTATGAAAAACATATGAATGGCAAACCCTGTTGATTAGAACCAACGGGACAAAAAAAAGCCCTCGACGAAAATCCGACGAAGGCGATAATCTTTGGTGGGTGGTTTCTCAGCCGGCTTCCAGGGTTTCTGCGCCCGGCAACAAGCCCTCCAGTTGATTGGGGTTGTGGATGAGCACAGGAATGTGTTGTGGACAAATCCAGTAGTTATTTCCCTTAAAATCAAGTGCTACCAAGGGCACTTCCTGTTCTCCACGCTGACAAAACACGCACACTTTATTGTGATTCGATTCCATGATTCTTGTAATTTTAATTGGTTGATGTAATTAGGTAACAAATATCCGAAATAGTTTTTAACGGGAGCCCGGATGGGGAAAGTTTATTTTGTTGGATCAGGGGGTCAAGGGGTCAATGGATCAATGGATCAATGGGTCAATGGATCAATGGATCAATAGATCAATAGATCAGTAGATCAGAGCTCAAAATTTGATAATGTCCAGAATATCAAAACCTTTACCGTGAATAGCCCGTAGGGCTTCAACATCCATAGAATAAAATGAATCATGTTTTTTTGTCCGTAGGACATCAACAACAAAGAAATCATTTTAAATGCAGGATTCAATTGCGAACGCCCATGGTGAAAGGGGGTGTATGGTTTTCCGCGATGACTCGCCGGATTTTTTTCGACCCGCCGGGTTGAGCTGCGGTTGCGCTACGCTGTAGCTATTCCTTCTTCTGGTGTTCGGGCTATAAATATTGTCGCTGCGCTGCAGCTTTGGAACTCATGATTCGGGATTCAAGGATTCAGGATTTAAAGATTCAGAGATTTCTGATTCAAAGTGTCGGATGCAATGTTGATATTGATATCCCGAAGGGATTGTATGTTTATAGATAGAATTGGTACAATAAATTATGCGACCCCGTCGGGGTCGAACAATATATTCCTCCATTGCTATAAACATGGGAATCCTTCGGATTCAGTTTGAATCCATTCAAGCAAATAGCCCGCCTTAATCCCCAAGGGATTGGATGTTTATAGTAAATATTTGTCGATGAAATGCAACCCCGTCGGGGTCGAACAATAAATTCCTCAAGTTCTGGATTCCCGATTCCTTCCGCCCGGGAATGAATTCCGGGGCTAATTGTCATGCGTACCTACGGTACTTTTGGCTCTATACTCCTAACTTCGGACTCCCTACTCCCTACTCCCTACTCCATACTCCATACTTCCAACTTCCGTCTTCAGGCTCCCCCCCTCACCCTCACCTTGCCAACACCCAGCAAATCAAAGTCCTCGTTCATTAACTTCCAGTAATACAATCCGTTTTCAAAAGGAGGAATCGGGGCTCCGTTTTGTTGCGTTTTGACGGTCTGTATCAAAACTCCCCGGTTGTTATACCATTCAAGGGTCAGGGATATGTTGTCAGGATTTTTCCATGTCAACGAATCGGTTTCGGGAAACTGTAGGTCAGCCTTGGATCGTACTTCCACTGTTTCATCGCTTCGGTAGGCGGTGAGAAATTGACTAACCAAATTTTCCAGGGCTTCGTTGGGAGCGTAGGCCAGGGCATCTTCACCAAGGGTTGAATTAGTTTGACTTTTTTGCTCGGATTTTTGAGACTGGCTAGTTGTTCTATCCTCAATTGCCATTGGCTTTTCAGGATATTGATCTGGCTGATTTGCCGACGGATTGATGGAATCCTGAACGACTCCTGCCATTTCGGGTGAGTGATTTGAGGCAGGTTTAATCCATCCCGGAACATTTATAATCATCACAATAACAACCACTGCTGCTGCCAGCAAGGCCACATATCCCCACAAGGGTTTCGTTTGAACGGGAGTTGCGGTAATTTCAGGAACCTCGGCCGACACTTCGGCCACCATCATTACTTCCCCCGCACATTGGGTACAATGATCGAGATGCTCACGAACGCGGGGCTCCAAATGCGACAGGTCTCCGGTCATCATGGCCTCTGCACTCAGGGCAATCTCTTCTTCGGTGAGGTGTATGGAGGATTTCATGGTTTTCTTAGTTTGATGATTGAGTTAGGTTAGTTGCCGAAAGTTCGCACAGCAGGGCCAAACTTTCGCGGTTGTGCTGGCTTCCACCTGTAGCATTAAGTCTGTCGAGAATCACGTCCATCTGCTTGTTCAGCCACATGCGAACGGCATCGCCTTTCAGGTGTTTTCCTTCCACCAGATTCACGGCTATGGCCATCTGTTCAAAAGCTGTTCCCTTGGATGGGGCGGCATCCGCATTCAGAATCTCGCTCAACGCTTCCGCATGATGACGTCCATAGTTCAGATAATCTGTTTTTTGCAAAGGCAGCCCAAAGTAATATTTCAAAAACAGATTCACCTTGGCTCCGGTTCCATTAAAGAAAAGCAGGGTTTGGTTAAAACGGACCACCTCACTTTTCAACACCAAATCTTT
The DNA here is from genome assembly GCA_963676875.1 of Bacteroidales bacterium. Taxonomy (GTDB): domain Bacteria; phylum Bacteroidota; class Bacteroidia; order Bacteroidales; family F082; genus UBA6244. Next base: position 2,199,729 of record OY781436.1, on the reverse strand, counting down.
TTCGGCCTCCATCCACAATCCATGCCTGTTTTTTATGGGCTCAGCATCGTTTTCCACCACCGCGTACCAATGCCGGCTTTCTTTACGGATAACCTCGCACACCATGCGGTTGAGCACGGCTACACAATAGGTGTTGAACGAAGATTTGCCCTGAAACGAAGACATAATTTTATCTTTTTGCTGAACGAATTTCTCCACTGCCACCATCACGACATCCTCTTGCTCACGTTTTGGAATGGCTTTGCGCACCACGTATTTTCCCACCACCAATTCAGCCGTGCGGCTTATTTGGAAAATGAATTCGTCGGTTTCTTTACGTTGGTTGCGGAAAAATTTCATTTTTGAAAAATATGGGCAAAATTAGCTATTTTAACGGTACCTCCACCTCCTCCGCGCCAAGGGGGTATCATGCCACTTAACCGGATTGTAATGCAGGCTAAATTGGCTATCTTTGTCGCAGCCAAAATCAAATTTTTTAATTGCCTCTTATGAGAAAGTCGCGCCTGTTAAAAGCCCAAACAGCCTGTCTGACAGCTATTCTTCTGCTGATGTCTGTCAGCCTTTTTTCACAAAATTATTACGAAGACACCTATAACGAATTAAAAGACAGCCTGTTTTACCCACAGATCGACAACCACCTCAACCTGGGCGAATACGACAGCCTCGTGGGTTTGTCGTCCAAAGCCTTTGATTACTATTACGCTTTGGGACAAACCGATCGTGCCAATTACCTGTTCAACGTATGTGTGTATTATCCGTTGGGCGGACCATTGGGCGACACCCTGATGCAGTTGATCGATCACCAAATTGCTTTTCTGCGAAAGCATACCGACACCATCAACGTACACTATGCCACACTCTTACATATTAAATCGTTTGGCTGTAAATACATAGGTAATTATGACGAAGCCATTCCATACATGGAAACAGCTCTGGCCATTTACCAACAAGTGCATGCCCCGCTGTTGCATATTTCAAGCGGGTATTACAATTTGGCCGGATTGCGGTTCTACCAGGGCCGGATGATGGAGGCTTATCAATTGTATAAAAATGCGTTATTCGGTTTTAATTCGGTGAACCCCAACGAAACAGAACATTTTACATGGATTAAGTATCACGATGCGGGATCCACCTATTTGGGACTCGCGCTTGCCATGAATGAAACCCAACAAATTGAGCTGGCTGCGGCTTTCGACAAAAAAGCCTTTTGTATTCTGGAAAATTATTATCCCGACTCGGATGTAACCGTCATTGCCATGATCAACCTGGCTTCGGATGAATTGAAACTGGGAAACGATGACCAGGCCATCGAATTTGCCACCATGGCCGAGGATTGGATTACTGAACATGAAGCCTACGATCGGTTTCATGATGTCTATTATTCACTTCATGCCGTGAGAGGTGATGCGCATAAAAATCAGGGCGAATTTGATGTCGCCATGTGGGATTTTCGCGCGCTGGAAACACATGTGCTGCAACAATATCCCGACGACTCGCTTCAACTGTCGGAGGTATATGGTTTGATTGCAGCGAATTTCTCTGCCCAACACCTGGTGGATTCGGCTTTGGTGTACTACGAAAAAGCGCTTTTGTACGACCCGGCTTCCTTCTCCATCCATGCATCGCTGGCTCAAACCTATGCCCGGACCGGAATGCCACAGGAGGCTATTTTAAAATCCGAATTTAACCTGAAACAGTTGTTAACCGGAGATTCTCAGCCAATCATGAACGGTGTTCCTTCAGCCAATGATGTTTCCGACGATTTCCGTGGATATCAAACTGCATCTGCTTTGGCCCGGGATTATTTATCTCTTTACCAGAAATACGGAAACACAAGTCAACTAGCACAATCACTGCGTTTTGCCGGTTTGTCCGACACCCTGATGGGAAGATATCGTGATGCCACGCTGATAGGCGGAAACGATCGGCAATTGGCCAAAGATTATCATCAACTGGCCGAAACAGGAATTAAGGCTGGCTTCATGGCTTATCAAGAACAGAAAGATGCATTTCATTTGGATGAATTATTGAGGTTTTTCACCCAATCAACAGCCTATAATCTAAGTGCAGAAGTCAATCAATTGGACAGTCATTCCGAATTATCAACTCGCCAAACAGAACTACTTCAAAGCATCCGACAGTTGGAAAATCAGCTTCAGGTACTTCAAAACAAACCTGACAGTCTGCTCGAAAGTCAAGTGTTCGATAAGTTGATTGCCAACAGAATGGAAGCGTTTGAGCTCAGTTATTCCTTACAGAATACCAACCAAAATATCCAATTAAACCAATTGTTTTCGCGCATTAGCGTAGCCGAAATACAACAACAACTTGCTGACAAGGAAGGAATTGCCACTTATTTTATGGGAAAAGATCAGTTGTTTTGTTTCCTGATGAAAAAAAACACGGCACTTGTTACTTCAATCAACGTTGATAAAGCCTTCAAAAACCAATTAACAGCCTACTACAAGGGGTTGAAAACCGGGTCAACGGATTTCACTCAAAGTTCTTCCGCACTTTACCATACGTTGATTGGCTCCATGGAAAAAGCATTGAGCGGGTTGGAAAAACTGGTGATAATCCCCGATGGCGAATTAAGTCAGATTCCGTTTGAAGCCCTTATTTGTCCCAAAGATCAGGAGTTCCTTATCGAGAAAACGGCCATTTCCTACAATTACTCGGTGTTTCTGTGGTTGAAAAGCCGCCGGTCGGTGCCTATTGACAATGCCTTGAGTTTTGCCGGATTTGCCCCTGTGTTTTCTGACGAAGCGGAAACTATTCAACCCAATACCTTGTTGGCTGACTATGCCCTGCGTGATGCCGACTCCAACTGGCGAAGTGGAAACAACCTCCGCGAATTACCCTACTCCAAAAAAGAAGTGCTCGACATAGCGCGGCTTTTTCACGAAAAGGGAAATCCGGAACATACATTCCTGTATCATGAAGCCAACGAGGAGCATGTAAAAAACAGCCTCAATCAATTCGACATCATCCACTTGGCCACCCATGGTATTTCTTCAAAAAGTAATCCCCAACTCTCCGGAATATTTCTCGATCAAATGGAGGTAGATACCATAAACAACATTACGAACGATGGCTTTCTTTATTTGGGAGAATTGTTTACCCTTCCCGTAAAGGCAAACCTGGTGGTGCTTAGCGCGTGTAAAACCGGAGCCGGAAAACTGGAAGAAGGCGAGGGTGTGATGGCCTTGCCACGGGGGTTTATTTTTGCCGGCGTGCCCAATCTGGTGGTTTCGCTTTGGAAAATCCACGACCAAAAAACAAAGGATCTGATGGTGGATTTCTATACTCATTTGCTTGATAGACAATCCTATGCCAAAGCTCTGCAAGAGGCTAAAATTGATCAAATACAACGGGGCCTGCTACCCATGGACTGGAGCGGAATTGTGTTGATTGGGGAATAATTTATTTTCAGCAAAATACTTTACAATCGTTATCCTCCTGCAATTTATTGCACAAAATTTATTCAATAAATTAACCCTGAATAATGGTTTGAGAAAGGTGATTTTATGACTTTTTGCAAGGTCCATATTGTCCATTGTTCCTTTTCATCATCATGGAAAAATAAAAATGTCAACAACAGTTCAGAAATTATCTCCTCGGGGGCATTGCAAGGGCGATTTTAAAATGGACTAATACCGATTATGAATTGAAATGAGCTTTAAGTTCGCTTCGCTCCTGAAACCTCTTCAATTCTATATCGGCATTATACATAAACAGCGTAGTGCTAACTTCAATTTATAGTTGGTATAAAAAAGCCTGATCGATGTGATCGGGCTTTTTTTGTTTTCTTTCAATTTTTTCAATCCTTGTCGTAAATTCTTTCATTTTTTTAGCTTACATAAAAATTATGATTACTTTTGTTCCATTGTTAGTATGTTCATACATATGTACATTATGCCAATAAATTTGTTTTCATATTGATTTCGATCATCGAAACAACACCAATAACCAACAAAAATGGAAAAAAGGAGATTATTAATTTTGATGTTCTGCCTGATGGCCGGCTTCCAATTGCTGAGTCAACAACGAACCATCACGGGCACAGTAACCGATAATTCAGACGGCAGCACCATTCCCGGAGTTGCCATTTTGGCCAAAGGAACCACCCAAGGTACGGTGACCGATATCAACGGCCAATATAGTTTGACAATCAACCCAGAAGTAAAAGTATTGGAGTTTAGTTTTATGGGCATGCGTACCGAATCAATAGAACTGGGTTCTTCTACGGTTGTCAATGTAAGTATGGAAAGCGATAACATTGGTCTTGATGAGGTGGTGGTTATTGGTTACGGATCGGTAAAAAGAAGCGACCTTACGGGAGCTGTGGCATCGGTAAACATGGAGAAGTTGGCCGAAACGCCTGCCACTTCTTTCGATAAAAAACTTCAGGGTCGGGTATCGGGCGTCCAGGTAACGTCACTTTCGGGCCAGCCGGGCGGAGCAACTTCGGTAAAAATTCGGGGAGGAAACTCCATTATGGCTGGCAGCGAACCGTTGTATGTGATAGATGGGGTGTTGATGGAAAGTCAACAAAACTTTTCGTGGATAGGTGGCCCGGCAGAAAACGGGTTGAGTTCCATCAATCCCAACGATATTGAATCGATGGAAATCCTCAAAGATGCCTCAGCAACGGCCATTTACGGAGCACGTGGAGCCAACGGCGTTGTGATTATTACTACCAAGAAAGGTAAAAAAGGAGGAGATAAAATCAGTTTTAGTGCCTATGTAGGTCTGCAACAAAAAGCTTCGAGTGTGGAGGTAATGAATGCAACCCAATTCGCTAAATTATACGACGAAGCCGGTTTCAATGCCAATCCGGAAGAATACACCCCACTATATCCTGACCCTGAAAGTTTGGGCAAAGGAACAGACTGGCAAGAGGAGATTTTCCGCGATGCACCGGTTCAAAATTACCAGTTGTCCTTTTCCGGTGGTAGTGAAAAAACCCAGTATTCGGTGAGTGGTGATTATTTTTTGCAGGACGGAATTATTGAGGGTTCTGATTTTGCCCGATACAGTTTCAGGGTAAGCCTCGATAGGCAGATAAACAAAAAATTAAAGTTGGGTACCTCCATGGGATACAACAAAACCAAAAGTAATACAGTTCCAACAGACACTCCCGGAGGTTTTTTTCCGGGAGTTGTAAATACGGCACTTACTTTCAATCCGGTATTGCCGGTTTTTGATACCGATGGAAACTACACCCTTACCGATCCCAATGCAGATGCATGGCTCGACAACCCCGTGGCAGTGACCCGAACAGTGGATGCGGTGAGCAACATCAACCGACTGTTGGGAAATGTGTACCTTGAGTACGAGATCGTCCAGGATTTAAAATTTAAAACCAGTTTGGCCACAGATATTTATCACCAAACTCAGGATATGTACACCCCGCGAACGGTTTATTCGGGTTCATTTAATGATGGTCAGGCCCGTTTTGCCACCACTGATTTACAAACATTGCTAACCGAAAACACGCTGAGCTACAACAAAAAATTCGGAGATATCCATCAGTTAAATGCTGTGGCAGGATTCACCTTTCAAAAAAATAAAAGCCGAAGCTTTATTGATATTGCCACCAATTTTCCCAACGACATTCTGGGCTATTATGGCATTGAAAACGCCGAAGACATGCCCAGTATTTATTCTTCTTCTGCCGAATCGGCCATTGTTTCCTATCTGGGCAGGGTAAATTATAATCTCAAAGAAAAATACTTACTTACCCTTACCGGCAGGGTTGACGGCTCTTCAAGATTTGGAAGTAATAACCGCTATGCTTTTTTCCCCTCAGTGGCGCTGGCCTGGCGATTGATACAAGAGGATTTTATTAAAAGTACCAACATTTTCTCGGATTTAAAATTTCGGGTGAGTTATGGGAAAAGTGGTAACGATCGGATTTCAGATTACGCCTATATCAGAACCATTGCGGGTACCGATTATTATTTTAATGGTGGATCCCCAGCATCAGGTTTTGCACCCAATGTGCCCGGCAACGACAACTTAAAATGGGAAACCACCAACCAGTTTGATGTGGGTATCGACATGGGTTTTTTTGATAGCCGTATTGCTTTTACCACCGACTATTATTACAAAAAAACCATCGATATGCTATACAATTCCGAAATTCCATACACTTCAGGATATCCCGTATATCTTGAAAATATTGGAAGTATGAAAAATTCCGGATTTGAATTTAGTCTTCGAACAGCCAATTTGGTAAACAGTTTCAAATGGAACACCGATTTTAATATTTCGTTTAACAACAACCGTATTCTTGATTTGGGAGGCAAAACCATGTACGTGGACAACGACACTTACAAACTTAAAATTGGAAGTTGGGCCATCATTCAGGAAGGTGAACAAATGGGCACATTTTTTGGCCTTGAATCTGACGGCATCTGGCAATCGGATGAGGCAGCCGAAGCAGCCAAATACGGCAATCAACCCGGAGATTTTAAATACATCGATCAGAATAACGACGGTGTAATTGACGCCAACGACAGGAAGATTCTTGGACACGCGCTTCCCAAATTCTATTGGGGGATGAACAATAATTTTTCCTACGGCAATCTATCATTGGATGTGTTTGTTCAAGGTCAGTATGGAAATCAAATTCTTAACTCCAATCGCTTTGAATTGGAATCGGGCAACGGTCTTTCCAACGCTTCCATCAACATGCTGGACAGGTGGACTCCGGAAAATCCCAGCAATGAATACGCCAGAGCCAACCGCAACGCCGACTACCTAAAAATGTCGGATCGCTACCTGGAAGATGGCTCCTATATACGTGTGAAAACCATCACATTGTCGTACAACCTGCCCGTCAGGTGGATGTCGGCAATGAAAATTGACAATGCCCGTATTTATTTTACCGGTGAAAACCTTTTCACCTTTACCAAATATACCGGATTCGATCCTGAAGTAAGTCGTTTCGGCTTCGACAACACCCGAATGGGCTACGATTATGGCGGTTATCCCTCTGCCAAATCATATATTCTGGGCATCATCATGAACATATAATCCTACCACAATGAAAAAGACATTTATTATCACCTTATTGCTTGCTTTGATTTTGGGATGGTCGTGTACCAAAGAACTGGAAGTTGAACCTCACCAAATATATTACGATAACTTTTACCAGACCGAAGCCGATGCCATTAGTGCCATCAATGCTACCTACAGTCTGCTCACTTCTGTAAATCAGTACAACAGCTATTTATGGCTTATTCAGGATGTGGGATCCGACGATTGTAACGCCCGCGAAGATTTAAACGACCCCAACATTCATCAGTTCAACCAATACACTTTGCAATCCACCAATACCTACCTGGAAGGAATCTGGCAAGGATCGTATCTGGGCATTTCAAGAGCCAATATTGTACTTGAAAAGGTGCCTGACATTGAGATGGATTCGGCAAAGAAATTACAGATTCTTGGTGAAGCACGATTTTTGCGCGGGTTGTTCTACTTTAACCTGGTCAGGCTTTTTGGCGATGTTCCATTGATAGTTCAACCAATCTCGTCCGATCTGACAGATGAAGAATTGTATGTGGAACGCACCGATAAATCATTGGTTTACAACCAGATTATAGAAGATTTTACCGTAGCTTCAGAAGGTTGTCCAAAAGTATATTATACCTCTACCGATAAAGGTCGTGCCACAAAGGGAGCCGCTTTGGGCATGTTGGCCAAGGTTCAGCTTACCCTCCAGCATTGGTCTGAAGCCGCCGAAGCAAGCCAAAAGGTAATGGAGCTGGGTGTTTATGGTCTTTGGGACGACTATACCGATAATTTTAAAGATGCCCATCGAAACGGTAAAGAATCAATTTTTGCTGCTCAGTTTTATTCTGGCATTCCCAGCCAAAACAATCAAATTGTAATCAGTGGTTTGCCTTACATCCAAGGAGTTTTTAATGCAGGGGTAGAAATTATGTTGCCCACCGAAGATCTGCTCAACAGTTTCGAAGAAGGAGATTTTCGAAAGGAAGCCACTTTTTTCGATCATTATTGGTACGACAGCTTCGATCCTCATATTTTCAAACACTGGGATCAGGATGCATATGATTCGGATGAAACGGCTCAATGTGGTTCTAATTTTGATATCATGCGCTACTCGGAAGTATTGTTAATATATGCGGAAGCGGTCAACGAAATCAATGGTCCAACTGCCGAAGCCTATGCTGCAATCAACGAGGTTCGGGCTAGGGCACGAAATGGAAATCCGGATGTGTTGCCTGACTTACAAGGTCTTTCGCAGGAAGAATTTCGATTGGCTGTATTGCATGAACGGCGCGTGGAATTTGTGAATGAGGGTATCCGTTGGTACGATTTGGTGCGCACAAACAACCTTATTGAATATGTAAAACGAGCTAAAGGCGACAAAGCCAACCCTCAGGCATATAACTATGTATTTCCCATTCCACAACGCGAACTCGACAACAACAAAAACTTGACTCAAAATCCAAATTATCAATAAATCAGGTTTTTTTGGATACAATTATTAACTAAAGCTGCTACGATTGAAATCAAATTTTAATAAATATCCTGTTGTCCGAATCCGAAAAACGGAGGACGAATGTATGGTAGGCTGGGAAGCCATTGCCCATGAACTAAAGCAAGCCATTCATGCAAAGAAGTCGGCAAAAACAATTCTGGTCATTGATTGCTATCAAGGAACTTTTGAGTACGAACTGCTGAAATCAATGCAGTTGTTTCTTCATCCCGAAAAGGTATTCATGGCCAATTCGTGTTTGCTTCCTGAACAGGAAATACGCCAGTTAACACAGCAAGATGTTACCGAAGACCGGATTTTTGGTTACATGACCCGCCTTAATTTAATTCAGTTTTTCGATCAGGATAAAATCAATCAGGTGAAAGCCCAGATTGCTGATATCACGGAAGGACTCATAATCCTTTTTGGTATTGGTGCCTCACTATTGACTGACGAACCCAAAATTCTGGTATATGCCGACATGGCTCGTTGGGAAATTCAACTGCGTATGCGGCGCAACGAAATCAGTAATCTTGGGATTTCTAACCAAACAGACTCATTCGAAAAACAATACAAAAGAAGCTTTTTTGTGGACTGGCGGGTACTCGATCGTCATAAGAAAAAACTGATGGCTCATTGGGATTTTGTGCTGGATACCAACACCCCTGATCAACCAAAAATGCTCTCCGGAAATCTGGTTCGTGAAGGACTTACCCAGGCAGCTCACCAGCCTTTTAGTGTGGTTCCGTATTTTGATGCCGGCCCCTGGGGAGGTCAATGGATGAAAGAGGTATGTGGTCTTGACCCCGATATGGAAAACTACGCCTGGTGCTTCAATTGCGTACCTGAAGAAAACAGCTTGTTTTTAGGGTTTGGCGACGTCAGGTTTGAACTTCCGTCAATTAACGTGGTTTTTTACGAACCTGTGGCTTTGCTGGGCGATCCGGTGCATGCCCGTTTTGGCGACGAGTTTCCCATCCGTTTCGATTTTCTCGACACCATCAAAGGAGGGAACCTGAGCTTGCAAGTGCACCCCACCACCGAATATATTCAGGAAAAATTCGGCATGCATTATACCCAGGACGAAAGCTATTATTTGCTGGATGCCGAGGAAGATGCTGTGGTTTATCTGGGACTGAAAGAGGGAATAGACGGAGACCAAATGATTGCCGATTTAAAAAAGGCCCAAGCCACCGGACATCGGTTTCCGGATGAGCAATATGTAGAAAAATGGCCTGCCAGAAAACACGATCACTTTCTTATTCCAGCCGGCACTGTGCATTGTTCTGGAACCAATGGCATGGTATTAGAAATCAGTTCTACACCCTATATTTTTACCTTTAAACTTTGGGATTGGGAGCGTTTGGGGTTGGATGGAAAACCCCGCCCCATCAACATCGAGCACGGGAAAAACGTCATTCAATGGAACAGAACCACTGAATGGACCAAGGAGAACCTGATCAATAAAGTTCAATTTCTGGCCGGAGGAGATGGTTGGGAAAGCGAACAAACCGGACTTCACGAACGGGAATTTATTGAAACCCGACGTCACTGGTTTTCAAAACCCGTTTATCATGCCCAACGCGATGGTGTTCAGGTTTTTAACGTAGTTGAAGGACGTGAAATACTGGTAGAAAGCGCCACCGGAGCCTTTGAGCCCATGGTGTTTCATTATGCCGAAACCTTTATCATTCCGGCAGCAGCCGGATCCATCATCATTTCTCCCCATGGAGAATCTCTCGGAAAAAAATGTGGCACCATTAAAGCCTTTGTAAGAACCTAATTTTCAACCACCATGAAACAAAAAACTTCCGTAAAAATTTTCCTGCCTGTCATCTTTTCCTTTTTTGTTATGGGATTTGTTGATCTGGTAGGCGTAGCCACCGGATATGTAAAACAGGATTTTAACCTGTCGGATAAAATGGCTCAACTTATTCCCTTTATGGTTTTTATATGGTTTGCACTCATGTCCATTCCCACCGGAATATTTCAGGACCGCAAAGGAAAAAAGCTGACCGTTAATATAGGAATGATACTCACCGGGCTAGGCTTGTTGATTCCGTTTGTGTATTATACCTTACCCACCGCCCTGTTGGGATTCGCCCTGTTGGGCATTGGTAACACCATCTTGCAAGTATCGGCCAACCCATTATTGATCGACATTTCGCCGGAGGGCTCTAAAGCTGCCAACCTGAGTTTGTCGCAACTCGTGAAAGCCATTGCCAGCATGTTAGGACCCATTGTTACTGCCGGATTGGCTTTGTACTTCAACAATTGGAAGCTGGTTTTTCCTGTTTTTGCAGCTATTTCACTTTTGTCTGCCTGGTGGCTAAGTGCCGTTAAAATCGACGAATCAAAACTGGAGAAAGCTCCGGCAACTTTTAAAAGTGCCTTTGCCTTGTTGAAAAACAAATACATCTTCATCACTATTCTGGCTATCTTTTTTATGGTAGGGTTTGATGTGGCCATGAACACCAATATTGCCACTTTCCTTACTGCCAAATTTGGCATTAGCCTCGAATCAGCCAGCATGGGCATCGTTATCTATTTTGCTTCCTTGATGTCGGGAAGATTTATTGGTGCATTGCTCCTGCGAAAAATCAACATCAAAGTTTTTATGGTGGTCAGTACCTTGTTGGCTTTGGCCGGATTAATCGGCATTATCTTTTCAGAAAACCTGTTGCTTACCCGCATCTTGATTTTCGTTGCAGGATTTGGTTTTTCCAATGTTTTCCCCATTATGTTTGCCCTTATCGTGGAACAAAAACCGGCTTACGCCAACGAACTTTCCGGATTGATTATTTTGGCAGTCAGCGGAGGGGCCATTATTCCTCCGGTGATTGGTTTGTTAAGCGATTTATTCGGTTTTGTAGCAGCCATTTACGTGCTGATATTCTGTATATTGTACATCACATACGCTTCATATTACGTTATTAAACACTAAACCAATGAACCCTAATACGGATAAACGAATTATACTCACCCTAGATGCCGGAGGAACCAATTTTGTATTCTCAGCCATTCAAAGCAACCGGGCCATCATTGATCCCATTCAGCTTCCGTCGGAGGCACACAACCTGGAAAATTGTCTGGGAAACATTGTGCTGGGTTTTTCAAAAGCTTTGAAAGCCCTGAACGGGAAAGCCGACGCCATTAGTTTTGCCTTCCCAGGACCGGCCGACTATGCCTTGGGAATTATTGGTAACCTGCCCAATTTCAGGGCGTTTAACGAAAATACACCTTTAGGGCCGTTACTCGAAGACATGTTTAATTTGCCTGTGTTTATCAACAACGACGGAAATTTGTTTGCCTATGGTGAAGCACTTTCAGGATTTCTCCCCGACATCAACCGCAAAATAAAAGATCTGGGTGGAATTAAACAATACCAAAACCTCATTGGATTAACCCTTGGAACCGGTTTTGGTGGCGGCATCGTCCTGAATAATACCCTCATTATTGGCGACAGTTCTTGTGGTGCAGAAGTTCACAACAGTTTAAACAAGTTTAATGCGCATTGGAATGCCGAAGAAAGTATCAGCACCCGGGCCATTCAACGGATGTATGCAGAAGAAGCGGGTTTGCCCTTTTCAGAAACATTAATGCCCAAAGATGTGGCAGATATTGCTTCGGGAATTAAAGAGGGAGACCAATTGGCAGCACAAACCACCTATCAGGTATTTGGTGAGGCCTTGGGAAGTTCCATTTGTAATATTCTCACCCTCATTGATGGTATTGTGGTTCTCGGTGGTGGGATTACTGCCGCGTGGAATTTGTTTTCTCCCGCAATGTTTGCAGAGATCAATCGTAGTTACCACCATTTTACAGGCACACCCAACGATCGTCTCTCCTTCAAGGTGTTCAACCTGGAAGACCCCAATCAACTACAATCATTTGCCTTGGGAAAAATTGAGCAGTTGAAAATTCCGGGGAATACCCGTACCCTTGCTTTCGACAGCATGCCGCGCACAGGGGTAGGCATTTCCAAAATTGGCGCCAGTCATGCCATTGCTTTGGGGGCTTATACCTTTGCTTTACAACAACTCGACAACCAATAAACTTATGAAAAAGCACCTCGCTCTGTTTCTGATGCTGATAACCGCCTTCAACTTTTTTGGTCAGCAAAACAAACATATTGTTCAACCCGTGGATTATGTGGATCCGCTCATGGGAACCACCTTTGCCCGCTGGATGTTGTTTCCGGGAGTAACCATGCCATTTGGAATGGTAAAACTGAGCCCTGACAACCAACGCAAGGGTTGGAAAGCCGGCTATGAGTACAAAATTCATAATATTTCCGGGTTCTCGCACCTTCATTCATGGACCATGGGCGGATTACTCACCATGCCCACAACCGGACCATTAAAAATTGTTCCGGGCACTGAAAACAACCCCGATTTGGGCTATCGTTCACGCTTCAGTCACGACAACGAGATCGCTCAGGCAGGCTATTATCAGGTGTTTCTGGAAGATTACCACATCAATGCTGAACTAACCTCCACCACACGGGCAGGATTTCAGCGCTATACTTTCCCAAAATCCAACTCGGCAAGGGTGATTATCGATTTAAAAATCCCCACGGAATACAGCTACGAAATTTTTGAGGCCAAAATCACCAAAGTAAGCGATACCGAGATTGAAGGGTATTCTGTTCAACAAAGCCTTCGTGGAGCCAATTACAATGAGTTTAAATTGAATTTCGTCATTCGTTTTAACAAGCCCTTTACTTCCTTTAACGGATGGATGCGGGAAGAAATCATCGAAAATACCAATGAAATCCACCTCATATTTGGCGATGATGATGTGGGTGCGTTTGTTACTTTCAACACCGAAGAGGGCGAACAGATCCTCATGCAATCAGGAATTTCTCTGGTGAGTATTGATCAAGCGCGACTAAATCTGGAAACAGAAATGGATCCTTTTGATTGGGATTTTGATGCCGTGGTGGCCAACAATCAAAACATCTGGAATAAACTGTTGGGAACCATTCAAATTGAGGGGGGCGAAAAAACAGACTATAAAAAGTTTTACACCAACATGTACCGCGCCTATGCCAGTCGTACCATTTGGAGCGATGTAAATGGAAAATACGTCGACATGTACGAAAAGGTGCAACAGCTTGAAGATGAAAACGATGTGGTTTATGGTGGTGACGCCTTCTGGAACACCTTCTGGAACCTCAACCAATTATGGACATTGCAACACCCCGAAATTGCCAATAGCTGGGTGCGGTCGTTGCTCGAAATTTACGACAAAGGCGGTTGGTTGCCCAAAGGACCCACCGGAATTGAATATTCCAGCATCATGGTGGCTTCCCACGAAATCCCACTCATGGTAAGTGCTTACCAAAAAGGTATTCGCAACTTTGATGTTAACAAGGCATATACCGCCATGCGACACAACCAAATGGAGCAGGGAAAACCTCATCCCGGAGGAGGGCTGGTGGGCAACCGGAATTTAGACTCCTACCTAAAATATGGGTATGTTCCCACCGAGGACGGTCCCACAAGTAATACGCTGGAGTATGCCTACGATGATTGGACCGTAGGTCAAATGGCCAAGGCACTGGGTAACGAATCGGATTATAAAACCTTTACCAAACGGGCGTTTAACTACAAAAACGTGTTCAATGAAAAGGAAAAATACGTTTGGATGAAAAGGGCCGATGGCAGCTGGGAGCCTGATTTTTCTCCTTATGGACATTCGGTATTTCTGGGTGCCGGATTCGTGGAGGGAAACGCCTGGCAATACACCTGGTTTGTACCCCACGATCAGCAGGGATTGCTGAATCTTCTGGGTAAAGACACCTACATTTCCCGTTTGGAAGAAGGATTCGAAAAGTCGCTTCCCCACCGGTTTAATTCTGAACACCTCAATGAAAACGGATTAATTGGTGTGGGAATTCTACCCATCAACCATGGAAATCAACCCAACATGGAAGCAGCCTATTTATTCAATTATGCCGGCGCTCCCTGGCTTACACAGAAATGGGTACGTGAAATTATGTATGGTTTTTATGGCGACAGTATCGATGCATGGCCCGGCGACGAAGACCAGGGACAGATGGGCGCATGGTATGTGATGAGCGCCATGGGATTATTTGAAATGGACGGAGGAGCCTCCATCAATCCCATCTACGAAATTGGTAGTCCCATCTTTGAAAAAGTCACCATTCAGCTCGACAGTAACTATTATTCGGGGGGCACTTTCGTGATTGAGGCCAAAAATGTGAGTCGTGATAATAAGTATATTCAGTCGGCCAAACTCAACGGAAAAAAACTCAACAAACCCTGGTTTTATCATTCGGAATTGGTGGCCGGTGGAAAACTTGAGTTAAAAATGGGCGATAAACCCAATAAAAAATGGGGAAGTCAACCCGAGGATGCACCACCATCCATGAGTAGCCTGCTCACACAGGCAGAAATAGATACCATCATGGCCTATGATAAATTTGCCGAAGACATGGCTGCCTGGAATAAGGCCATGAAAGCGTATTACTACCACAAAAAGGAGAATTTTGAAACCCTTCCCAATACAGAGAACGAAATCATTTTTCTGGGAAACAGTATAACTGATGGATGCGAATGGGCAGAGCTGTTTCAAAATCCCAATATCAAAAACCGTGGTATCGGTGGCGATGATACGGATGGTATTCTGGAACGGTTGACGGAAGTCACCGAATCGCATCCCGCCAAAATATTTATCATGATTGGTACCAACGATTTGGCCAGCGGTAAAAGTGTTGATTACATCATGGATAATTACCGTAAAATTATCGATAGCATCCAATCGCAATCGCCCGGCACCCAATTGTATATTCAAAGCACATTACCTACCGAAGACGCCATTCATACTACCCGAAAAAATTCGGATTTGATGGAAATCAATGCCCGCCTGAAAACCTTGGCTCAGGAAAAAAACCTGACCTACATTGATCTGTTTAGTCTGTTTGCCACACCTGACAACAAACTCAACCTCGAGTACAGCCTAGATGGGTTACACATTAATGGCAAGGGTTATTTAATCTGGAAGGAAGCCATAATTAACTACGTAAACGAATAAATGATGAAATATTTTCGATCGAAACAGTATCCAATAATTGTCTTTATAGCACTCACCGTGTGGGGGCTGTCATCTTGTTGCAATCAGCCAACGGAGGCTGAAAAAGTGAAGCAAAAGGTGGTGTATGTAGATACGGTCTTTACCCAATTCGTTGCCCGCGATTGTTGTGGCGTAACCGGATCGGATGGTTATTATTCTGTTCTGCTTCCCGATGGAAGGACGGTTTGGATTTTTGGCGACTCTTTCTTGGGTACCGTAAACCCTGATGGAAGTCGCGAAAAACGATCCCCTGTATTTATCCGCAATGCTTTTGCCGTTCAGGATGGCGATTCGTTACGCAGCCTCTATCAAGTAATCGATGGCTGGGAATCGTCGTTGGTGATTCCTCCTGATGCCGTTAAAGGTACCGAGTTTTCAGAGGATTCGCTGTGGTATTGGCCCGGAGATGGTTTGGTGGAAGGTGGTAAACTCAAGGTTTTTATGACTGCATTTTATCAGGCTGATACGGGTAACTGGGGATTTCGGTGGACAGGAGCCAATCTGGCTACTTTTTCGTTACCAGATATCAAACTGGAGAAAATCGATCACCTGGATTATCCCAACGAAGCTGAGGTGCACTGGGGTCATGCCATTTGTGACGATGCACCCGATTACACGTATATCTATGGAGCCGGTGACAAATATCCCTACGTGGCCCGCGCTCCCAAAGGAAATGTACTCGCTCCTTGGGAATTTTATACCGGAACTACATGGGTAAATGATTCACGTTTGGCCAAACCCATGACTGATTTCAAAGGCTCTGAACAATTTAGTGTCATCAAACTCAAAGATAAATATGTACTCCTGACGCAATCGGGCGATTTTCTTGAAAGTGGTTTGTATTCAGCTATTTCAGATTTACCATACACCGGATGGACCAATAAAAAGGAGCTTTGGAAACTGAAACCCCTCCAACCGGCCAAGGACTTGTTTGCCTACAATCCGGTAGCACATCCTCAGTTTACCCAAAACGATGAATTGTTGGTTTCCTATTGCATCAATAGTTTTAGTTTAGACGATCTTTTTGAGGATGCCAGTAAATACCGACCTGTTTTTATTCGGGTACCCATAGACAATATCCTGGAAAACAACTAACTGTCAACGTGATGAAATGGATCCTCTCACTGGTTTTTGGCATTTTCATTGCCATTCAATGCCCTGCTCAGGACCAATATATTTTGCATTCTGATTTCCTGAACCAACCCGATACCATTTGGGTTTTTTCTCCTGAAAACCAGAACCCCGAGGCATCCTTTCCTCTGCTTTATTTGCTTCACGGGTGGAGTGGATATTACCATCACTGGGACGATATGATCGATTGTCAGGATTATGCCAACCGATTTGGTTTTATTGTCGTTTGTCCTGATGGATTGCACGATTCGTGGTATCTCGACAGTCCGGTGGCCGGAGAAAACCTATACGAACAATTTTTTGAAAAAGATTTGATTCCCTTCATCAATGACCACTATTCTGTGCAAGAGAAAAATATTTTTATTTCTGGCCTAAGCATGGGAGGTCATGGTGCACTGTATTTGTTTTTAAAAAACCCTGATTATTTCAAAGGTGCCGGAAGTTTAAGCGGGTTACTTGATCTTCATGGTTGGGAAAATCAGTATGGAATTGATCGGGTTCTCGGTATTTCAGATACTACAGATATCAACAGTATTTTGAATAAATATTCGGTTTCAGGAAACTTTGATCAGCTTGCAAAAGCCAATAAACCGCTAATAATCAGTTGTGGAACGGAAGACCCATTTTATGAAATCAATGTCAATTTTGTAGAAAAATGCAAAACCAATCAACTTGACATTCGATTTATTGAAAGTCCCGGCGGTCACAACAGCGCGTTCTGGAGTTCAGCCGTAAAGGCTCATTTTGAGTTTTTTCAAGAGTTGGCAAAATAATAACTACAACTCTCTTTCACTTTCGATGGTGTATGAAAAACTATCGGCACGGTAATATCCCAGATTATACTCAACAGGTCTTCCTCCCGGATCGTACACAAATCGTTTGCGTCTTAGTACCGGACTGGCTGCGGATATTCCGAGGATTCTACCGATTTTTTCACCTGCCAGACTTGCGCTGATTTCTTCCTGGGATAATTTGACAATTACGGCATGTTCTTTTTCAAGTATTTCATACAAGGGTTTGGAGAAATCTTCGTTTCCTGTCATGCCAATGCGTGGATGAAAATAGGATACAAAATAAACAAACGGATATTCAACACGTCCGCGTAGGCGTTCCAGTTTAAGAATTTTTTTCCCTACAGGAACATTAAAAAACGAAGCAACATGCTCATCGGCCTCAACCCAGGATACCTGAAGATCAAAATTTTTTATTTCAACACCACTGGCTTTCATCTCCTGCGAAAAACTTAACCAATTTTGTGCGCGTGTGTTTACGCTACGATCGGCTACCCGGGTTCCCACTCCTTTTTTTCGAATGAGCAGACCTTCATAAACCAATTTATTTAATGCCTGCCGTACCGTGTTGCGTGAAATACCCAATTGTTTAGCCAGAAGTATTTCGTTAGGTAACAGCGCATTATTTTGATATTCAGGCGCTTCTATCATTTCCCGAAGCATTTTCTCCACCTGGGCATGCAGCGGAACCAGACTTTTATGGTCAATGGAAAATCTCATGAATTGGGTGTAAATTTCACGTGACAAAAATAAACTAATTATGTATAAACCAACCTACTTTATCCTGTATGCGATAAACAATCACACCTGAAGGAAAATTTGTGAGGTCGCATTTAAGGGCATGCTTACCGGCTGGATAGTGTTTTGCAGGGATCGTTTTTAATAAATGTCCCGATATGTCGAATAACTGAATGGGAAAGTCGGCAGATTCGCGCAAAGTTAAATGGAGAGAAATAGAACTACCGGCCGGATTGGGGTATGTTTTTACGATTAAACCTTCTTCATTTTCCCACGTAATTTGAGGAATCGCCGTGGGAGCAAATGACGTATCAATCATTACATACGGAACTCGAATAAATTGAGGACGATACAATTCAACATTATTGAAAATATCCCAAAACGAGCCATTGGAATTATATGATACAAGCAATTCGTTATCGTCATCAAACTGAGGATGCGGGTAGGCATTGTAAGTAAATTGAGAAGGATAGGGTCGGGGAGTTTCGTACAAGGTGTTCAGGTTAGTCCAGGGACCTTCAGGATGATCGGCCACCATGGAGTATATCTTCGATCCCAGCCAAATTTCTTGAGTAACCATTACCCATTTTTCTTCATGCATAAAAACGCCAAACTGCTGTGATACGGGTTGGTTTGTCAGTCGAATGGATTCTTCGGCCTGATCAGTCCAGCCTGATCCGTTGTAAAATTCCCAATCGGATAATAAATCCCCATTGAGTGTGCGTGCCACATGTGCATAGGGAATGTTTCCCACCTCTTCTTTGCGACCATAAATATATGTATAGTCGCCATCTACTATCAGGCGGTCGCCATACATAACACCGTTGGAGGTATAATAGGGCAATGATATGCTCCCTATTAATTCAATTTCAGGATAGGTAAATAGGGCCACATAGGTGCTGCGAAATTCAAAATTCCAACCGGTGGTATCGCCATTGGGACCAAACTCTGACATGATGATTTTGAGCGTGTTATTTTCAACCAATCCGTGTTCGGGCCAAAACCATGTTTCAGGATCGTCTGTGGGCACAAAATCTTCCGGATTTTCAAAAGTTCCGTTATATTGTGCGGTCATAACTTCGCCATCTTGCAATACAGCACCATTTCTAATCATTTTTGCACCGGCAACAAGCGAACTGTCAGGGTTTACCGTTCCGATAAAACTATCGCCAAATAACCATAACGTTCTCCCATCCGGCAAGGCTATGGAGTAGGTAGCATCTCCGGCCACCCAACCACCATTTTCGGTTCTGATCAGGGTGTTGAAAGTGCTGTCAGGTTGTACTTGCGAGTAGGCCGGGGAAAGAAGAAATGCAATGAAAAATAGTATGACAGATGGGCGCATGAATCGTATTTTTTGGGTACATAAATAAAAAAGGAGTTGCCCGCCAATTACTGGTGAAAGCAACTCCTGATTCAAAATTTTAACAAAACTTATTTCACCAAAATTTTATGACTATTCGATACTTCACCATTGCTTAATCTTACAAAATAAACACCTTGGTTGATGTCGCTGAGTTCGATAACATTGTGTTGTTGGAGAAGTTCTCCACGCTTTACTATCCTCCCTGTAAGGTCAATAATTTCCATATGTATTACTTCGTACTGATACGAATCGAATTGAATATTCAACTCATCGGAAACGGGGTTGGGGTACATGGATATGTTTGCTCCGGATAGCATTTCTTCAATTCCGGTGTTATCAACCACCACAATGGGCATGGGGTCGCTTACATCATCTGCCGGGTTGCGGTCCCAGTAGTCCATATCACCAATGGCATAACGAAGGAAATACTCCCCTTCCTGATCACCCGTAAAAATTTTTGGTGAAAACGACAAGGATTCGAAATAAACCATGCTGGCTTCGTCAGCAGTAACGGCACCCCACCAATAATACCCGTTGGGAGAAGGTATGGAATCTTCCAATGTTTGGGAATGTGCAGCACTATAAACCAATATACCCGAATTGTCGTAGGAAGGGTCGGAACAAGTAATGGTAAAAGGAATACTGTCCTGAACATCCCAACCGTCGGGAATCATCACCCCAAACAAGCCATAATTGACAAGATCCGGATTGGTCCAGTCGTTATCAGGATTGCCGTCATCCTGAGCGGTAAGGGTTACTGTAAAATAACTGTTGATGGTGGTTGATGAAGGTTGAAAAATGCTTGACCATTCATAGCAGCCCACAAAAAACAACGAAGAAAACAAGAATACAACGACCAGTCCTTTGGTGAGAAACGCCTTGCCAAAGAGGCCATTAACCAGAGTAAAATTTTTTTTCATGATATAATTGATTATGGTTAAAAATTACTTTGTGCATATGTTCATACATATAAACAAAGTACAAAGATAATACATTTTTTATTTGTTGCCTATCAATAGGTTGAATATTTTTTTGAAAAGCGTTCCCGATATCTGCCACTTGATGGGACATTTCCACTTCATACGAATCGAAAAATACCGAATATAAACAGTATTAGTCCGGTGTACCCTATTAAAATAATGATTACAGCAAGGACCCGGCCAATTTGCTCCCTCACAACTGGAGAGCCTCAAAAAGCTCCAAGCAAATCCAACTTTTCTTGTAAAAAGCTTTAGAAATTTGAAAATCACGAACCTTTTCAAAAAAAAAATCGCAGGTTTTTCTACAATTGTTCAAAAATGTCAGAAATTCTTGGAGACAATCTTAGTGATATGTAATGCCAACTATCCAGTCTACCGTTGAAAAGGTGATATAGTAGAGTCCTTAAGGACCGGCCATCTTGTATGCACAACTCATTTATTAGTGATTGTAAAAGACCAAAAGTATCAACTCTCGTTGTCATGGCAATTCATATCTCAAATGATGCTGAAAAAGGAAGGTAACCTACCTGTTACAAACGGGTGGGAGCAGGGGAATTTTTTTAGATTATCTTGAAAATAACACGTTAAAATAATTCCAATTATTCATCGATTAAGCTCCCAACTTGTGCTATCCGACATATCGAACCTGATCATCCCATCGGGCAGGCAAAAATAGTATTGGAGAGGATAAACAGCGCCAACCGGAATGGCAGTTGTGTCACCGGGGTAAGCCCACATCGAAAAATCACCACGGTAAACATCATGGTATAAATGTTGTTGAACCATCATGCTACCACAGTAAGACAATTTAAAATACCGAATATTAGAATCGATGGGAACGTAGAAACCGCTTTCAATGGCTTGGGGGAAATCAGCTATCCCTGTGTCCCAAAAAAAATCCAAACTGGCTTCTTTTTGATAGTTTCTGTCTGCCTCCAAAATAAAACCCATAGTTACAACCTGAGAAGTCAAAACCTGCTGTTTTTTCTCATATAAATAATATTTATTGGTATTAATACCCAAAGAGATTTCAACCATTTCAGTAGAGGTTGGAGAAGTTGTAAATATCAGTTTCTCTCCGGTGCCTGAATTAGAAAAAACCACCTGATCGTCCTCGGCATAACTGAGGTATTGCAGTTCCTCGGGTGTTAAAGTATAGGTGTCTTGCAAGTAATACTTGTCACAGGATGAAAACATGAAAGTGGTTATGAAAATAAAAAAAATTAGCTTAAAGGTTTTCATAATTATATTTTAGGTTATAAGTGCTAAAATTATCAAAAAATTCAGCTAGTTGAGAATCATCTTGATATGAATGCTCTAAAAATATCACCATGTGATAGCCGATCCTTTAAAATATGATACCTGTTTTTAAAGGCATCCTTTAAAATATGACACTTGTTTTTAAAATATTGAAACAAAATTAACGGTTGGATGAAACAAATTTCAGTATTTTCATTTTCTCTTTTCCCTGAAAAACTCCTGAATCAACTCACCGCATTCGTCGGCTAAAACACCACCCATTACTTCGGTAGTGGGATGCAAAATGGGTGCTGCCAACCTGGAAAAGCCTCGTTTTTCGTCGTAAGCACCAAACACCACACGGCTGATTTGCGTCCAATAGGCAGCACCGGCACACATCACGCAGGGCTCCAGCGTAACGTACAGCGTGCAGTCTTTTAGGTATTTGCCACCGATAAAGTCGGAGGCAGAGGTAAAGGCCTGCATCTCAGCATGGGCCGTTACATCGTTGAGGGTTTCGGTAAGATTGTGGCCCCGCGAGATGATGCGGTTGCCGTAAACCACCACCGCACCCACGGGCACCTCGTTTTGCCTGCGTGCTTTCTCAGCCTCTTTCAGGGCTTCTTTCATGAAATGCTCGTCGGAAAATACACCTAGATTCATAGTAAAATTATCTTTATTTCTTTTTAAACACCGAACGCCGAATGTCGAAGTATGGTTTCGCGTTCATTTCGTGATTCATCATTCGTTAATCGATATTCATTATTCCTTTATTTTACAATCTTTTAAACACCGAACGCCGATTTAAGAATTTCGAAGTATAATCCTTATTAAATTTTCCCATTTCTTTACGTATTTAGATTTTTCTGTGCTGTTTCAATACTCTTCACAAAAATCGAAATCAGCTCATTAATTTCCTTCTTTAATTCAATTAAAAGCTGCTCAGATTCAAATAATTTACTCAGATGTATTATTTTTAAGCACACATGTGTTTCGCGCAATTCCTTTAAAATAACTTTCATTTTATGAATAAAATCCTTCCTGGATTCAGCACTCTGCGCTTCCCCATAATTCAATGAAACCGATGTTCCCGATCGTACCAATTGGCTTGATAAATGATTGCCGGCCTTTGAATTAGGCATTTCGTTGGTCAATTCAATTATTAAAACCGAAAAATCAATAAGTCGCTCTTCCAAATCAAATTTCTTCATTTTTTCCATTTTATTTTAAACACCGATTCTTTATTATTAAAGTAGAATCGTACTTCAACATTCATCATTCTTTAATCGATATTCGTTATTCCTTTTTTCTTTCTTCTTATTCAACACCGAATATCGAACACCGATTTTTGAATGTCGAAGGTATTTCATTTTCCAAATTCATCATTTCACGCCTTTGGCGGGCAGGCTGTTAATCAATATTCCATTTTTCTTCAACAACACTTTTCAAACCGGCGCAAGCGTCCGCTTGTGCCCTCATCATTACAACTTAAGTCTCCCTAAACCGGCGCAAGCGTCCGCTTGTGCCTTTCTCTTATCTTTATTCAATTCGATATTCCTTTTTTCTTCAACAGTACTCCCCCCACCAAGACCAGTGCTGCTACAACAAAAGCAGGTGCAAAAGAGTTCTTGGGCTCGAACTGCTCCGGCAACACGACTCCCCAAACAAACAACAAAACATTTACCACAAATCCCGAAAGAATACTCCATAGAGCTGCCTTTCGATGGGGATATACTTCCTTTTTGATCAGCGAGAAAAGGGTAATGGGCACAAAAATAGTGATGGTGGAAATGCCCACGACCATCAAATCCACAATATAAGGAAATACCAGTGCCATGCCCAAAGCAATCACCCCAAAAAACGTAGTAGCCGCACGAATCAGCACTCCCTGGCTGAGTTTTTTTACAGATGATTTGGCCTTCCATCCCACCAAATCCTTTACCGCCGAAATGGAAATAATGTTCAGAAAACTGTCACCCGACGACATGAGTGCCGACAACAACCCCACCATAACAAATCCAAACAGCATACCCTCGCTGTGGCGTCCCAAAAAAATATAAGCCACATCCTTGGGGTCGAGGGCTTCGTCGCTTATCACGCGTATGGTCATGCCCACCAATGGAAAAACAATGTAAAAGGGCAACATACCCAATCCCGACCAAAGACTTACCCTGCGCGCCGTTCGTTGATCTTTGGCCGCCAGAATCCGTTGCCAGATATCCATCCGCACCAACACCGACCAACTTAAAAACACGGGCAAAGCCACCAAAAATATCCAGCCGTAGTAAGTGCCGTTGAGCATATTGGCTGGCAATTCGGTTAATCGTTCAAAGACCTCGGTATCATCGATAATGCCCGGGATAAACACCAACACAATCATCACCACGATGGCCACAAACTGCACCATATCGGTAAGGATCACCCCCGACAAACCGGCAATGGCCGTGTAAACCACCACGATCAATGCTGAAATCACCACTGCGGTAGTATAACCGATCCCAAAACCGAATTTTAGCAAACTAGCCATGGCCACAAACTGCGCCGACAACAAAAAGAAGAAAATAAAGATATTCACCCCACTGACCGTGGAAGAAAATATGCGCGTAAACCGCGAAGTTTCAAAACGGGTATAGCGGAGATTAAGGTAATGAGGAAAGCTGTAAATATGGTGTTTGGCACCAAAATCACGGATGGGTCCGGCAAAGAAAAACAACAACACAAACCCAATCACATAGGCAACCCCGATGCCCACCGCTGCCAAACCCGACTCGTACCCCATAGCAATGAGTCCGATGGAAGTACCTCCACCCACAAACGTGGCCAATGTGGTAAAAACCAATGGGATAACTCCCGTCTTTCGGTTGTTTACCAAATATTGATCCAAATCGGAAGTGCGCAAATGCCGAATGGAAATAATGATGATAAACACCAGATATAGAATGATCCAAAAGAGCAATTCGTGGGTCATGTTTTTGATTTATAAGTGCGTAAAGTCGGGAGACGGAAGTCGGACCCCGATAGCCATCGGGGGGAGTAGGGAGTAATCAGTAAGGAGTAGGGAGTAAGTGTACAGTTATACATAAACATCATAACTAGCAAACGTTTGAACCCTTGAACATTTGCCCCGAAAACTTTCGGGGTTGAACCCTTGAACCCTTGAACATTTGAACATTTGAACATTTGAACCCTTGAACATTTGAACCCTCGAACCCTCTCACCTCCCCCCAAATCTCCGGTTGATATATTCATTCATTTCCTTCAACGAAGCCACTTCCTGGGAGGCATTTCCCGAACGCACATAAAATTTCTCCTGTTCCTGCCCTTGTTTGCCTTTAGTTTTGATAAACAAAGGACGGATACCGGCATGAATTCGAATCACGCAGATGGTTTTACCATGGATTTCAGGAAACTGAATATGCAAAAAATGGTTGGCGAAGGTTAGTCCAAACTGGTTGGTAATCAACTTACGCAGATGTAGCTCAAAATAGTCCACATCCTGTTTCTTCAGGGTTTTAAAATCGGGGTCAAGACCTAGTATCTCCATGTTGTCGGCCACGCCGATAAACAGTGTGCCTCCTTTGGCATTGGCAAACGCCGAAATGCTTTTCATAATAACCACTTCCAACAAACTGTTCACCACTTTTTCGCGGTAATCCCACCTTAACGAAGACTTAAATTCAATCTTTTCCGATTCACCCTTTTTCATCATGGGTAATATTTCGTGCTCTTCAAATGGTTCAGGGGGGTCGGGTGCGGACAACTTGTTTTCGCGATTTTTACGCCGGGTGGTCAGGTAAGAAAGCACTCCAAGTATAAAGAAAAGTGCCGCCAGATACACATACAACAATTCCTGCATATTTTCTGTTTTGGCCAAGTCAGCGGCAGAAATCGTGACACCATAACCCGTAACACCCATGTTTTCAGGAATGGAAATCAACCGACTCCAATATACTTGCTCTCCATGATTAAAAGCAAAAGAATGATTGTGTTTATCAGCGTTTTTTTGCCATTTAGCAATCAGTTTTTTTACCTCCAAATTCAATCCGGCATACAATTTCACTTTCGAAGTATCGCTGGTGATAAGTGGAGTAATAACACCATTGTTCTGTGTAATAACCGACACCATGGGATTTTTATATTTCAGAACCGAAATAAACTGATTTCCCATTTCGGCAGTACTATATAAAAATGCCACTACCACAGGAAAATGATCGCGGCTATTCAGGTTAAAAACTGTCATCAACAAATCGCGTCTCTCGGCCAATTTACTCTGTACGCTGAGCCAAAGGTTGGAGGCATGATTTTCATTCAATTCGCTTTTAATAACCTTGTAAGTGCTATCTGTGAGAAAATAACTATACGTATCACTCCATTCGCTGACCAATTTCATATTACTGTTCAGTCGTTGCCAATTGATGAGCGAATCGCTCACTTTATTGTTGTGTGTGGTGGCCCAGGTTTGCCCTTCGTGAACCAGCACATAATTAAAGTCTTGCCCGAAAATAATTACACCCTTCAAAAACTTGTCTTTTTCCACCAACTGGCTAAACAAGAGGTTGAGGGTATCAGAGCTCAGGTCGGTAATTTGATGGTTTCTTACGGTATTGGTCAGCTGATTTTTTGAATGTTCTACTTCTGAGAGGAAATTTAGGATGCTTGTATTAAATCGTTGGGTGGTTTTGGTAATGATTTCGTCAGCATAGGTTTCCTGCCCACTTTTCACCCAATACACAAAAAGATTGATCAACATCAAAACGAGAAAAAATACGGTAAACCAGATACTAAATTTTTTTCTGAACATATTTGGTGTTTTTAATCTTCAAAAGTAGCAGAATTTGACAGAAAATCAATGTTTCTTCGCAAGCCTTTATATCCTGCCCGTTGCACAGCCGAATGTTTAAACAATTGATTAAAAAGAGGTTTGTCGAGTGAATGCCAATCCGACTTTTTCATTTTTTTTAACTTTTCCGACGGATTAAACTCCGGCTCGTTGTGTGGCCTGCTGAATCGGTTCCAGGGACATACATCCTGACAAATGTCGCAACCGTAAATAGTGTTCCCAAAATCATTTTTCATGGAATCGTCCAGCTTGCCACGGTATTCAATGGTGAGGTACGACAGGCATTTTCGGGCATCCACACGAAAGGGTTCGATGGCACCGGTAGGACAAGCCTCGATGCAGCGGGTACATTTTCCGCAGTAGTTTTTGGGATCGGTATCGGTATGGTAACTCAGTTCTAAATCAGTCATCAGATGTCCGATAAAGAAAAACGAGCCCCCTTTTTTATTAATCAGGCAGGTATTTTTACCAACAAACCCCAGTCCGCTTTTTCGTGCCCAAGCCCGGTCAAGGACAGGTGCCGAATCCACAAAGGCACGAGCCTCACGGGGACCTGTTTTCTCTTCGATAAAATCCTTTAACTCATTAAGCTTTTGCTTGATAACAAAGTGATAATCTTTACCATAAGCATATTTCGACAGGGAATAGTTGTCCTTTTGCGATAGCTCTTCTTCCGGGAAATAATTGTACAAAACCGTGATCACCGAACGGGCATTTTCCACCAACATGGCCGGATTGTATCGTTTTTCTCGGTTTCGTTCCAGGTATTCCATATTTCCTTGAAAGCCTTGCTCCAGCCATGTTTCCATGCGATTGGCCTCCTCCTCCAAAAATTCTGCTTTGGATATTCCACACTCAAAAAAACCCAATTGTAGGGCTTTTTCCTTGATGATATCACTAAGCGAAGCACGGACTAATTCGTCAACAGGCATGGCATCTTGATGATTAAAAAAGTTTGCCCTGATCGGGTTTTTTTATTCTCCCCAAATGTTTGTATGCCTGCTCGGTGGCTTCGCGTCCGCGGGGTGTGCGCATGATATATCCTTCCTGAATCAGATAAGGCTCATACACCTCTTCAATGGTTCCGCCCTCTTCACCCACAGCAGTGGAAAGGGTGGTAATGCCCACCGGCCCGCCCTTAAATTTATCGATGATGGTGGACAGAATACGGTTGTCCATTTCGTCCAAACCGTGCTTGTCCACATTGAGCGCTGCAAGAGCAAATTGAGCGATTTCCAAATCAATTCGGCCATTGCCCTTAATTTGGGCAAAATCGCGCACCCGTCGCAGCAACAAGTTGGCGATACGTGGTGTTCCGCGGCTTCTTCCGGCGATTTCGATGGCCGCTTCATGATCTATTTCCACGTTGAGAATACTTGATGATCGGTTCACAATTTTGGTGAGTGTAGGAATATCGTAGTACGAAAGCCTTGAATTAATACCAAACCTTGAGCGGAGCGGCGCCGTGAGCAATCCCGAACGGGTGGTCGCACCAATGAGGGTAAAGGGGTTGATCACAATTTGAACAGAACGGGCATTGGGTCCGGTTTCGATCATGATGTCGATGCGGTAGTCTTCCATGGCCGAATAAAGGTATTCTTCCACCACCGGACTCAGTCGATGAATTTCGTCGATAAAAAGCACATCGTTGGGTTCGAGGTTGGTGAGCAATCCGGCCAAATCGCCGGGTTTGTCCAACACCGGACCGGAGGTAGTTATAAGGTTTACCTGCAACTCATTGGAGATAATATGTGAAAGGGTAGTTTTACCCAATCCGGGAGGGCCATGCAGCAATACATGATCCAACGCTTCGCCCCGAAGTCGGGCTGCCTGAACAAAAATTTTCAGGTTTTCGACCACGCTTGGCTGACCCGAAAAGTGCTCAAAATGTCCGGGGCGCAAGGTTTTTTCAATCTCTATTTCTCCTTTGCTTAACAACGAACCGGAGGCATCCAGGTTTTCATTCATGGGATAATTCTTTTTCACAAAAGTAGCTGAAAAAGTAAAGTGTAAGGGGCATCACCTTGTTTTCGTTTACAATCAGCACATGGGTTGACACAGAGCACATTGTATCAGATGCAACAAAATCGAAGGTCGCAGGTTGGAATTTAGAAAATTTTCAGTAAATTAGCTGCATGACAAATGACCGGTGCAATTGGTCGCTCGGTGGTAAATTTTTGTGTTATGAAAACATTATTGGTTGCCTTCGATTTTTCAAAAAACTCCTTACACGCACTTGAGTATGCGCTCGTTTATGCCCAAAAACTGCAAGCCTACCTACATTTGGTTTGGGTTGACAATTCAGAGGTGGGCGAAAGCATGGTGGATACCATTGCCGGCGATATCCGTATTGAAGCCAAGGCTTATCTGGATTCCACTGTACAAAAATACCGCGACCAAACCCCTGAAGGTAAAATACGTGTAGCCCTTAAAAGGGGAAAAGTTTATCAAGAAATTGCTAAAACCGCTCATAGCATTGGTGCCGATATGATATTTGCCGGAACACATGGCGTGTCGGGCTACGAACAATACTGGATTGGCAGCAATGCCTATCGTATTGTGGCTCAGGCTCCCTGTCCGATCATTACCATACGTGGTAATTATGTAATAAAACCTGACATCAAAAACATCTTACTGCCCCTCGACAGCACTATGGAGACCAAGGAAAAACTTCCGATGGTTGCCGAACTCGCCAGGGCATTTGGAGCCACCATTCATTTGCTGGAAGTTTATAATACCAACATCAGCGTCATCAGAAAACGTATTGCCAAATTTAGCGAGGAAGCCTCTAAATGTTTGGCAGACAAAAATGTTTCATTTGTAAACGAAAAAATTGAAGCTGACAACGTGGCCGCGTCTATTCTCCGCTACATAGACCAGCATGAGGTGGATATCATCTCTATTATGACTGATCAGGGTACCACCTCGGCCAACAAATTTTTAGGAGCCTATTCACAACAGTTAATCAATAATTCAGTTATTCCAGTATTAAGTGTTCGTTCAAAAAAAAGTCATTAATTCGTTAAAATGAAATTTGCAAGCTCCATAGTACTTATTTTTAGCCTATTATTTGGGTTTAGCGCTGTTTCACAAACCATATCCAACAACGGTGACGAGTACATTACCATTCCTAATGTAGATAGTTTGGTGGCTTTACATATGACCTATGGCCGGGCATTTCCTGAATTTCCCGGCTACCGGATACAATTGATGATGGAATCGGGCAATCACGCACTCACCGAAGCGCAGGAACTCACCGTTGAATTCAGCGAACAACATCCCGATGTGGGCACGTACATCACCTTTCGAGAGCCCTACTACCGGGTACGTGTGGGAAATTTCAGAACCCGATTGGAGGCCGAGAATTTTTTGTCGCAGATAACCAGAAAATACCCCAGTGCATGGGTAATTCAGGACGATATAGTTATTCCAAGTTTATCACCACCACTTAAATCCAACGATCATGAGTAAAACAATAGTAGTAGGCGTCGATTTTTCCGATTGCTCAATCAATGCTTTGGAACATGCCATCAGCATTGCACGTAATGCCAAAGCCAATATCAGGATGGTTTGGATCAATCATCTGGATTATTCAAAAGAAATATTTTCGGTAGAACCCGACAACCTTATCAAAGAGGTTACAGAGAGGTTTCACGAATTGGTTAAAACCTATCGTTTCCACTTAGGTGATCAAACCATTGATTTCGACATCCGTAAAGGAAAAATTTACAGAGAAATCTGCCACGCTGCCGAAGAAGTAGATGCTTTTCTGATCGTGATAGGTACCCATGGGTCGTCGGGTTTTGAAGAGTTTTGGATTGGAAGTAATGCCAACCGTATTGTGAGCAGCAGCAAAGTGCCCATCTTAACCATCCGCGGTGGTGTAGACATCGGCACCGACCTCAAGCGTATAGTGGTTCCCATGGACAGCACCATCTGTACCCGCGAAAAACTGCCCATGGCGGCACTCCTGGCCAAATATTTTCATTCCGAAGTACACTTGTTGGGATTATTTACCACACAAGCTGACGACCTACGATACCGTATTAAAAATTACATAGCACAAGCAGAGGAATACTTAAAAGAAAACGACATCCGCTATAAAATAGCCTATTTGGAGGCTGATAATATTACCGACGAAACATTGAAATATGCAGAAGGTATCAAGGCCAACCTAATTGCCATTATGACCGAGCAGGAAATTTCTGTAACCAACTTGCTTTTAGGGCCTTACGCCCTGCAAATGGTAAACCATTCACCCATTCCGGTATTGAGCATTCATCCGCAAAAATCGTAGATGTTAGCAAAGCAAAAAAAAGAGGCTGTTTCTTCCGAAACAGCCTCTTTTTTTTAGATACGAATACTGAGCTTAATGCTTTATAATATCATTGTTTTTATTGTAAAACTGGTATTCCATGAAATGAAAATCATTGTTGCCACGAATTTTAATCCACTGTTTATATTTAAAATACCATTTAATCTGATATTTCCAGAAACCTTTTTTCAGAAAGGCTTCGATAAAGGGATGGATACCCAGTGAAAGGTGTTTGTGGTTCTGATCCTGAATAAGGTAGTTCAGGTTGTTTTCAATTTCATCGATAATCATCATGCTCGATTTTATTTCGCCGGTGCCATTGCACACGGGACATTTTTCAAGCACAGGGACGGTCATTTCCGGGCGTACCCTTTGACGGGTAATCTGAACCAAACCAAACTTGCTGGGAGGCAAAATGGTATGTTTGGCCCGGTCTCTGGCCATTTCATCTTTAAGTTTTTGATACAATGCACGGCGATTTTTTGCATCGTGCAAATCAATAAAATCTACTACAATAATACCACCCATATCGCGGAGACGTAATTGACGTGCAACTTCGGTGGCCGATTCAAGGTTGACGGTAAGGGCATTTTGCTCTTGCGAATTTTCCTTGTTTACGCGGTGACCGCTATTGATGTCGATAACGTGCAGTGCTTCGGTATGTTCAATAATCAGATACACACCGCTTTTGATGGTAACCGTTTTGCCAAATGAACTGCGGAGTTGTTTATCGATTCCGAAATGTTCAAAAATGGGCGCACGACCTTTGTAGTGTTTTACAATGTCTTGTTTATCGGGAGCTATAGTTCCCAGATAATTTTTAGTTTCTTCGTATAGAATTGGATCGTTAACGTAAACGGAGTTGAACGATTCGTTCAACACGTCACGCAGAATTTGGGAGGTTCGATCCAACTCGCTCAGTACCTTTTGCGGTGCCTTGAGGAGGGGTAATTTACTGATAATGCTTTCCCATTTTCCAACCAAATCGCGCAAGTCGGTATCCAGTTCGGCGACCTTTTTGTTTTCGGCCACGGTTCTGATAATAACACCGTAATTGTTTGGTTTAATACTTGTTATCAGTCGCTTGAGCCTGTTGCGCTCATCTTTGCTTCTGATTTTTTGCGAGATGGAGATTTTATTGGAAAATGGCAGCAGAACGATAAACCGTCCCGGGAATGAAATTTCGGTTGTAATACGTGGTCCTTTGGTGGAGATGGGCTCCTTGGCTATCTGCACCAAAATTTGCTGACCACTAACCAAAACCTGATTAATTTTTCCGGTTTTTTCAATGTCTTTTTCGGGTTTAATTTCCTCGTGAGAGGTAAGGTGAGCTTTTTCGATCAACCCGAGTTTTACGTATTTATTAAAAGTGCGAATTTGCGGCCCCAAATCGAGGTAATGCAAAAAGGCATCTTTTTCGTATCCTACGTCGACAAAAGCAGCATTGAGGCCGGGCATAATGCGCTTGACCTTTCCCAAAAACACATCGCCTACGGCAAATTTGTTGTTGGTCTGCTCGTTATTTAATTCAACCAGATTTTTGTCCTCAAGTAACGCAATATTAACCTCCGATAGATTTGAATCGATAATTAATTCTCTATTCACGTGTTAAATTTTAAGGTAAACGATAGCCAATAGGTCTATCATAGATGAGTTGTATTGCAGGACAAACAATTTAATTGGTAAGGGAGGATAAAAACACAATAACACAGGTCTCTGAAGAAATCCTGTGTTATCGTGCAAAAGAAACTTTCTATTTCTTCTTATGCCTGTTCTTCCTTAAGCGTTTTTTGCGCTTGTGGGTCGACATCTTATGTCTCTTCCTCTTTTTTCCGTTTGGCATAATGCTATATTATTAGTTGTTGGTAATTAAATTCCTTTTACTTCGCTAACAAAAGTTTTAGCGGGTTTGAATGCAGGAATGTTATGAGCGGGAATAATGATGGTCGTATTTTTTGAAATATTACGTCCAGTTTTTTCAGCTCTTCTTTTGATAATAAAGCTGCCAAATCCTCTGAGATACACATTTTCGCCTTCTACCATGGTTTGTTTTACAGTTTCCATGAATGATTCAACAACAGCTTGTACAGCTACTTTCTCGATTCCGGTTTTGTTGGCGATCTCGGTTACAATTTCTGCCTTTGTCATGTTAATATTATTTTAAATGATTAAATATTAGTTTTTTAGTTTGGTGGGCAAAAGTACTACTTTTTTCATAAAAAAAAGAAAAACAATATATTTTTTTTCATCTAATCTGTTCTTTTTTAAGTAATTTCGTGCTTCAATGAGCCAAAATATCACAAATCTTTTGTCGTGGTACCAAATCCACAAGCGAAATTTGCCCTGGAGACAGTCCTCCAATCCGTATAATATTTGGTTGTCGGAGATCATTCTTCAGCAAACGCGTGTGGATCAGGGACTACCTTATTATATGAGGTTTGTAGAACGTTTTCCAAACGTGCAAATGCTGGCAAAAGCCGACCAACAGGAGGTGTATAAACTTTGGCAAGGGCTGGGCTATTACAGTCGCGCCAACAACATGCTTATGGCAGCCCGTGAAGTGGTGGAAAAATTTGATGGTCATTTTCCGGCAGACTTAGCATTACTCAAATCACTTCCCGGAATCGGTCCTTATACGGCAGCAGCCATCGCCTCCATGGCCTTTGGTTTGCCTCACGCAGTAGTAGATGGAAATGTGTATCGAGTTCTGGCACGTGCCTTTGGTATTGATACGCCCATAAATTCTTCCAAGGCCCACAACCAATTCCTTCAACTGGCCGAATCGCTCATGCCCAAAGAGGATGCTGCCAACTTCAATCAGGCCGTGATGGAACTGGGAGCTCTGGTATGTAAACCAGCCAATCCCGAATGCGACTCATGCCCCCTGAGCGACATGTGTTTCGCGTTCAATAACCACCAAACCGACCGCTTTCCGGTAAAAAATCCAAAAACCAAACAAAAGGAAGTTTTTCTCAACTATTTTGTAATCAGCACCCAGAAATCTGGTCAACCACATACCTTTATATACAAACGCCCCAAGGGAGACATCTGGGCACATCTTTACGATTTTCCATTTGTGCAGTCGGATGAGCCCATGGAATTGGAAACAGCCATTTCGGAGGCGGTGAATCGTGGTTGGTTCACACACGCATCCGTTGTAATCAATGATGTTTCAAATGATTATAAACATCTGCTTACCCACCGTAAAATTTTCGCCCGGTTTATTTCGGTAACAATATTTACTCCCATTTCGGATATACTAAAAAATACATTACTTTTGGTAGAACAAACTTCGCTGGGCGACTACCCCGTATCTGTTCTGGTAGAGAGGTACTTACGTGAAGTATTTTTTAAATAGAGATAAATATAACCGAATAACAGAAGTAACATGGCAGGATTAAACAAAGTGTTTTTAATTGGAAGAATTGGAAAAGATCCGGAAGTATATACCTTTGACGACGGAACAAAAAAAATAAGTTTTTCGCTGGCTACCACCGAAAGCTACCGCGACCGTACCACCAACGAGTGGAAAGATCAAACTGAGTGGCATAATATCGTTGGTTACAGATATTTAGCAGAAAAAAGCATTGCCAAAGGTGACCTGATTTATGTGGAAGGAAAAATTAAAAGCCGCAAATACACTGATCGTGATGGAGTAGAAAAATATATCACCGAAATACTCTCCGAAAAGATACATATGCTGGCCAAACCGCAGGGAACTGACCAACAAGGTGGAGATTACGAAAGACGATCGCCTCAAGAGAGTTATGGTAATGCTCCGGAAGCCAGTCAATCGGCACCTTCGGATGAGCCGGTAGATGACCTTCCTTTCTAAATATCAGACGATTAATTTGTGTTCAAAGCTTTTCTTTGTACATTTGCCGCGTTTATTGAGTGAACCAACATAACTGTTTTGGAAACTGCAGATATCGACCCGTTAAGTTTTATATACCTGATGCAAGAGCCATACTTACATGGCTTTACGGTGGCTACTTTGGTTTCTTTATTGTTTTTGTTGGTCCTGCTGGTGATGTCGGGACTGATTTCCGGTGCCGAAACAGCTTTCTTCTCCCTTACCCCCTCGGATATACTTGCTCTAAAAAATCGTAACGAAGTTAAGGATAAGGCCATTCTTGAATTGCTTCAAAAACCCAAACGACTTCTCTCAACTATCCTCATTACCAACAACTTTGTTAATGTGGCTATTGTTATTTTATCAACATATATTACCGCCAACCTGATTTCTCCCGATGCAAATCCTGTGGTTGTATTGCTGATACAAGTGGTGTTGATTACTTCGGTGATTCTCATCTTTGGTGAAATTATTCCCAAGATTCTGGCCAACAAAGAGCCCATGATGTTTGCTCACCTGATGGTTAACAACCTAAAATTTCTCATCGTTTTGTTTAAACCTTTGAGCAGTATCCTGGTCAACTCCACCAACCTCATCGACAAAAAGGTGAAGAAAAAAGGGCACCACATCAGCATGAGCGATTTGTCGGATGCCATCGACCTGACCGCAGGCGAAAACATTACCGAAGACGAAAAAAAAATACTCAAGGGTATTGCCACCTTTGGCGAAACCGAAGCCACGGAAATTATGCAGTCGCGTGTAAATATTACGGCTGTTGATAAATCAGCTTCCTATCAGGAGGTGGTACGCATGGTGCTTGAATCGGGTTTTAGCCGTATACCTGTTTATGAAGAGTCGCTGGACAATGTGTTGGGAATACTGTATATCAAAGATTTAATTCCATATTTGAATCAAGCTGATTTCGACAATTGGGTAAATTTAATACGTCCACCATTTTTTGTACCGGAGAACAAACGCATCAACGACCTGTTGCAGGAATTTCGTGAAAAGAAAAACCACCTGGCCATTGTGGTGGACGAATACGGTGGAACATCGGGCATCATTACCCTGGAAGACATCATCGAAGAAATTGTGGGTGATATTAGCGATGAATTCGATAAAGAACCCCATCAGTTTAAACATCAGGTACTTGCCAACAATAATTATTTGTTTGAAGCCAAAACACCCCTGAACGATTTTTACAAAATCCTGCACCTGAAGGATGATTATTTTGACAAAGTGGTGGGGGAGGCCGATTCACTTGGCGGACTGATGCTGGAATTGCAAGGAAGAATTCCAGGCAAGGGCGACAAAATAAAATACCGCAAGTTTGAGTTTATTATTCATGATGCCGACGAACGAAAAATCAAAGAAATTGAAGTGGCTGTTATTCCACCTGCCAATAAAAAACCAAATGTTCAAAAACCATAATGTTTCTGTAATTTGGCTATGGATAGCTTCTCTGGGTCTCCTGATCTCAGCCTGTCAGCAACCATACAGTCCAAAACCACGTGGATTTTTCCGAATAGACCTGCCCGAAAAAAACTATTTGTCATACGACAGTTCCATGCCCTATTTGTTTGAATATCCGGATTATACCACCGTAACTCCCGATCCGCAAGCCCCCAACGAAAAATATTGGGTCAACATCAACTACCCCGCCTACAAAGCCACCCTCCACTTAAGTTACAAGGATGTGTCGGACAATTTGTTCACCTATATGGAAGATGCCTACACCTTGGTGTCGAAACACATGCCAAAGGCGGATGCCATTAACGATAGTGTGGTGTTCGATCCCGACAGAAAGGTGTTTGGCCTTACCTACCGCATCGAAGGTAGTGGCGCCGCTTCCCCGTACCAGTTTTTTGTTACCGACAGCACAGCCCATTTTCTCCGGGGCGCATTGTACTTTAAAACCACACCTAACAACGACTCGCTGGCACCGGTTATCGACTTTATTATCAGCGATGTTAATCACCTGATCAACACCTTGCAGTGGAACAACGACATCAAACAAAACCACTAATTGTAAACCACAAAAACGACTCCCATGAACTTGAAACATACGCTTTTTATCGGTCTTATATTCACCATGCTGTTTGGCTTTGAAGCCATAGGACAAACAACCTATTCGCGGGTTCGGGTATCGCTGGAGAATAAAGATGTGCAACAATTGGCCGCTTTGGGTGTGGATATTACAGAAGGCCTTTACCGAAAAAATGCCTGGCTGGAAACCGATTTAAGCCAAGAGGTAATCCATCGGTTGAGCGAAAACAATTTCAGTTGTGAGGTGGTGATTCCGGATGTGATACAATACTACGCAGATCGTTCGCAAAACGATCCGGTAAAAAGCATCGACCGAAGTATGGCCACCGACTATCCCGTACCCGAACACTTCGAGCTTGGAAGTCTGGCCGGATACTACACCCTGGATGAAGTAATGGCCGAACTGGACGAAATGGCTGCTTTGTATCCCAACCTAATCACCGTAAAACAACCCATTTCGACGGATACCCTGACCCATGATGGACATATGTTGTATTGGGTGAAGATTTCCGACAACCCCAACCAAAACGAAGACGAACCCGAAATGCTCTACACAGGCCTGCATCATGCCAGAGAAGTAATTAGTTTTCAGTCGCTTGTGTACTACATGTGGTATTTACTCGAAAATTACGACAGCGATCCCGACATTGCTTTTTTGGTGGACAACACCGAGTTGTATTTTGTACCCATCGTAAATCCTGACGGATACGAATACAACCATATCAGTTATCCGGGTGGCGGTGGCATGTGGCGCAAAAATCGCCACGACAATGGCGATGGCACCTTTGGCGTGGACATCAACCGTAACTATTCCTACAAGTGGGGCTACGACGACAATGGCTCTTCGCCCAACGGATACGACGAAACCTATCGCGGACCGGCGCCCATGTCGGAACCCGAAACCCGCAACATGCGCCAGTTTTGCATGGAACACGAATTTCAAATAGCCCTCAACTACCATTCATACAGCAATAAATTGCTATACCCCTGGGGTTATCAACCCGAAGAATCGCCCGACCATGAGTTGATGACCGACTTCGCCCGCCTGATGACCACCGAAAACAACTACGTTTACGGTCCTGCCAGCACCACCATTTATCCCACCAATGGCGATTCCAACGACTGGATGTATGGCGACGAACTGGCCAAGGACAAAATTTTTGCCTACGTTCCTGAAATTGGCAGTTCCAACGACGGATTTTGGCCCACCACCAGTAAAATCATACCCCTGTGTCAGGAAAATGTTTTTCAAAGTCTGATGGCGGCACGACTGCTGTTGCACTATGCCGAACTTCGCAACACCTCCCCCATGGCCACGGAAGCCATTGCCGGCTATGCCCATTACGATTTGAAACGACTGGGGTTGAAAGATGGAGGAATATTTACCGTGTCCATCACCCCGTTGGATGAACAAATTCAGTCAGTGGGTAATGCCAAAGTTTATTCCAACATGCAATTACTTGAGGTAGTTAGTGATTCTATTCAATTCACTTTAAACCCTGACATTGAACCCGGTACCCTGTTTCGGTACCTACTGTCGGTGGACAATGGTCAAATGGTGATGAGCGACACCATCAGCCGGATTTTCGGAACCGAATTGGAAGTCTTCACCATCGATTTTGAAGGAACGCCCATGTGGCAAAGCGATAAATGGAATCTCACGCAGAGCGAATATGTTTCCCCCGTCTCTTCCATGACCGACTCCCCTTTTGGCGACTACCTCAACAACACCCAATCGACGCTCACACTTGATACAGTGATCGACCTGACAGGAGCCAAAGCGGCCTTTCTGAGATTTTTGGCCAAATGGGAAATAGAAACCGGTTACGACTATGTTCAGGTGTTGGCCAGTGCCGACACCACGCTGGGCTGGACCCCACTTTCGGGTACCTCCACCCATTTGGGCACCCAAGATCAGGCCGAGGGCGAACCTTTGTACGACGGATTTCAATATACCTGGGTGCAGGAGGAAATGAGTTTGATGGACTTTATTGACCGGGAAATCAGGCTCAGGTTTGTTTTGGTAAGCGACAGCTACGTACGCGAAGATGGATTTTATTTTGATGATTTGCGTGCGTCGTTGATATCGCCCTACACGGAAATGGACGAGCAGAATGATTTGAATTCTGAAAATAACCTGGTTGT
This sequence comes from Bacteroidales bacterium, assembly GCA_963676875.1. GTDB lineage: Bacteria > Bacteroidota > Bacteroidia > Bacteroidales > F082 > UBA6244. Next base: position 2,160,675 of record OY781436.1, on the reverse strand, counting down.
CTTCCCCAATCCTGCCCACGAAAAGGTAAGCATCACCTTCAAACTTGCTCAAAACGCCGCCGGACAGGTAGGTATCTTTTCGGCTTCGGGTGGTTTGGTGGAGAAACACGTTATCACCGGAACCTCCGGAACCATCCACATCAGCCTTGGTGATCTAACTCCCGGAATGTACTTTGTTCGATTGATGTCCGAAACCGGAATGAGCCCTGCACAGAAGCTGGTGGTTTATTAAATTGTTGGTTTTCGGCTGATTTCTTTCAGGAACGCTTTTTGTGGTTTTTGGAGGGCTTGGATAATGCACAAGCAGGAAATTTTATTCACTATACTTGCATTAATTGTGGCTTAATAGACAAAAAGGAGGCTGTTTTTTGTCCATTAGACCAAAATTTACCGTAAAGCGGTTGGCATGAGTTGGCAAATCATTTATAAGAAAGTAGCTTCTGAAATTGTTGTTCTCGGAATTATTCACGGTAGCCGAAGGGGTATTGCATCCTCGTTACCGCTACGCTCAAACGAGGACGAGGGGGGGGAGCTCATTAGTTTTGCATCCTCGTTACCGCTACGCTCAAACGAGGACGAGTGGGGGTTGATACCCAAGAAAGGCTAGTGGAATTGGATAAGGCACAAGCGGACGCTTGCGCCAGAGGGAGATGTTGATAATCAATTAACAATAATTCATTAATTTTTTGTGAGCCTAAGACCTTCAGGTGATAGGATACTATTTTTTTTAATTTTCCAAACTTCATCGGTTATAACATACCTACTCAACTCTTCGAGTTTCATATTAATCACAAACAACTTTGTGGTATTATTAGGTATGAATGTAAATGTATTATATCCAACATAATCTACTCTTATTGAATCAAGCTCTTGGTTCTTGATTATAGCATTCCCTTGTTCATTGGTTGTTAATTCCAAGACAAGATTTCCTTGATTAAAAGCAGATAAACTGGCATATTGCAAATCAACTTTTGATTCAAAATCAACTACTTTTATATTAAATCCTTCTTGGCAAGTATCACATATTCTATTCTCAAGAAAACTTTTTGTGTCTTTTAAAGTGAGGAAAGAGTTCATTATCAACTTGTTTTTAACAATTCTCCACTTACCAGAAATTGAATCAAATAGTAACCCCTCTTTAAAAACATAAATGAATGTTGAATCAGGATTCAATTTTATTGAATGGTATGAGTCGTGCCAATTTTCAAAATAAAGACCATACATTATTTTTTGGCTTGTACATGAACAAAAGATAAATACTAGGATAATTAAAAAGGATGAAAGTTTCATAATGGGCATTATTTATAATCATTTTGCCAACCCCCTCTCGTCCCCGTTTGAGCGTAGCGGTAACGAGGATGTCTTGCTGTCTTGCTCCTTGGTTTATAAAAACAAGCTGACCACTGTAACCAATTCGTCATCATAAAAAATCAATTTCAAGTAAGCCATTCTGATCACAATAATTACGTGCACTGCTGTATAGATAATCACAAGCATCATCCACAATCCCATCTTTCAATGGGTTTTCGTGAATATAGTTTATTTTTTGATCCATCATCTCTGTTTCAGTACAATCCAGTTCAATGGCATGATTGTCCGCTTTCCAAAACTTATACTTTGTAATTCTTTTGTCTTTTTTACCTTCTCTTTCAAAATACCATAACAGCCATTCCCTTCGACTTTCAGGTATTTTTTTGATCAGTTTTATTGTTTCTTTGGCCGTATGCTTTTTAAAATCCCTTAAAAATCCTGAAACACTGTTTCCCGATTTTACACTTATTACCAAATGCAAATGACTTGTCATCAAGCACCAGGCATGAAGACTCAGTCCTTTTTCCTTCTGACACCAGGCCAGACTTTCAACAATTACATCCTTGTATTCAATTCTGGTAAAAACATCCAGCCAGCCAACCACCGTAAGGGTTAGGAAATAAACTGATTCCTGATTGTCTATTTTATATCTGTCGCCTGACATAGCAGAACAAATATAGCTAAATAGTTGATGCTGGCCAAATTTTAAAAACGGCTTAATGGTTTTGCATCCTCGTTACCGCTACGCTCAAACGAGGACGAGTGGGGGGCAGACGTAGTTAAACAGGTAACAGGATTATGGATTGTTAATAACTTTTATTCGTCTTATTTGCACCATGATTGATCATATATGCTACTTTTTGGTAGTAAAAATAAAAAAACCTAACTATAGCGGGTTTTTCAACATATTATATTGAATTACAATAGATTTAATAATTCTGAAATAATCATAACGACACCAACAACAATGAAAACTATGGCACCGAAAAAAATTTTGATATGTGCTCCATAGCCTCCTTTATCTCGCTTCTGTCTTTCCTGCGAGATATATGCAAAGAACAAAATGCCGACAAAAGAAACTAGTATTCCGATTAATAAATTGATATAATCCACCCTAATCTGAATTATTCATAAACATTAAAAAAGAGAGGAAATATATATGTTAACTCATTGATATTTAGCTGCTTTGATCTGCAAAAAACAATGCGCTCCTCTATGAGTAAAGATACAAAAAATAGTCATCAACATCCCCCTCTCTCGTCCTCGTTTGAGCGTAGCGGTAACGAGGATGTCTTGCTGTCTTGCTCCTTGGTTTATAAAAACAAGCTGACCACTGTAACCAATTCGTCATCATAAAAAATCAATTTCAAGTAAGCCATTCTGATCACAATAATTACGTGCACTGCTGTATAGATAATCACAAGCATCATCCACAATCCCATCTTTCAATGGGTTTTCGTGAATATAGTTTATTTTTTGATCCATCATTTCTGTTTCAGTACAATCCAATTCAATGGCATGATTGTCCGATTTCCAAAACTTATACTTTGTAATTCTTTTGTCTTTTTTACCTTCTCTTTCAAAATACCATAACAGCCATTCCCTTCGACTTTCAGGTATTTTTTTGATCAGTTTTATTGTTTCTTTGGCCGTATGCTTTTTAAAATCCCTTAAAAATCCTGAAACACTATTTCCCGATTTTACACTTATTACCAAATGCAAATGACTTGTCATCAAGCACCAGGCATGAAGACTCAGTCCTTTTTCCTTCTGACACCAGGCCAGACTTTCAACAATTACATCCTTGTATTCAATTCTGGTAAAAACATCCATCCAGCCAACCACCGTAAGGGTTAGGAAATAAACTGATTCCTGATTGTCTATTTTATATCTGTCGCCTGACATAGCAGAACAAATATAGCTAAATAGTTGATGCTGGCCAAATTCTAAAAACAGCTTAATGGTTTTGCATCCTCGTTACCGCTGCGCTCAAACGAGGACGAGTGGTGGGGGGGCAGACGTAGTTAAACAGGTAACAGGATTATGGATTGTTAATAACTTTTATTCGTCTTATTTGCACCATGATTGATCATATATGCTACTTTTTGGTAGTAAAAATAAAAAAACCTAACTATAGCGGGTTTTTCAACATATTATATTGAATTACAATAGATTTAATAATTCTGAAATAATCATAACGACACCAACAACAATGAAAACTATGGCACCGAAAAAAATTTTGATATGTGCTCCATAGCCTCCTTTATCTCGCTTCTGTCTTTCCTGCGAGATATATGCAAAGAACAAAATGCCGACAAAAGAAACTAGTATTCCGATTAATAAATTGATATAATCCACCCTAACCTGAATAATTCATAAACATTAAAAAAGAGAGGAAATACACATGTTAACTCATTGATATTTAGCTGCTTTGATCTGCAAAAAACAATGCGCTCCTCTGTGAGTAAAGATATAAAAAATAGTCATAAACAACCCCCTCTCTCGTCCTCGTTTGAGCGTAGCGGTAACGAGGATGTCTTGCTGTCTTGTTCCTTGGTTTATAAAAACAAGCTGACCACTGTAACCAATTCGTCATCATAAAAAATCAATTTCAAGTAAGCCATTCTGTTCACAATAATTACGTGCACTGCTGTATAGATAATCACAAGCATCATCCACAATCCCATCTTTCAATGGGTTTTCGTGAATATAGTTTATTTTTTGATCCATCATTTCTGTTTCAGTACAATCCAATTCAATGGCATGATTGTCCGATTTCCAAAACTTATACTTTGTAATTCTTTTGTCTTTTTTACCTTCTCTTTCAAAATACCATAACAGCCATTCCCTTCGACTTTCAGGTATTTTTTTGATCAGTTTTATTGTTTCTTTGGCCGTATGCTTTTTAAAATCCCTTAAAAATCCTGAAACACTATTTCCCGATTTTACACTTATTACCAAATGCAAATGACTTGTCATCAAGCACCAGGCATGAAGACTCAGTCCTTCTTCCTTCTGACACCAGGCCAGACTTTCAACAATTACATCCTTGTATTCAATTCTGGTAAAAACATCCAGCCAGCCAACCACCGTAAGGGTTAGGAAATAAACTGATTCCTGATTGTCTATTTTATATCTGTCGCCTGACATAGCAGAACAAATATAGCTAAATAGTTGATGCTGGCCAAATTTTAAAAACAGCTCATTAGTTTTGCATCCTCGTTACCGCTGCGCTCAAACGAGGACGAGTGGGGGTTAGCGATTCTATTCAATTCACTTTAAACCCTGACATTGAGCCCGGTACCCTGTTTCGGTACTTGCTGTCGGTGGACAATGGTCAAATGGTGATGAGCGACACCATCAGCCGGATTTTCGGAACCGAATTGGAAGTCTTCACCATCGATTTTGAAGGAACGCCCATGTGGCAAAGCGATAAATGGAATCTCACGCAGAGCGAATATGTTTCCCCCGTCTCTTCCATGACCGACTCCCCTTTTGGCGATTACCTCAACAACACCCAATCGATGCTCACACTTGATACGGTGATCGACCTGACAGGAGCCAAAGCGGCCTTTCTGAGATTTTGGGCCAAATGGGAAATAGAAACCGGTTACGACTATGTTCAGGTGTTGGCCAGTGCCGACACCACGCTGGGCTGGACCCCACTTTCAGGTACCTCCACCCATTTGGGCACCCAAGATCAGGCCGAGGGCGAACCTTTGTACGACGGATTTCAATATACCTGGGTGCAGGAGGAAATGAGTTTGATGGACTTTATTGACCGGGAAATCAGGCTCAGATTTGTTTTGGTAAGCGACAGCTACGTACGCGAAGATGGGTTTTATTTTGATGATTTGCGTGTGTCGTTGATATCGCCCTACACGGAAATGGACGAGCAGATTGATTTGAATTCTGAAAATAAAATGGTTGTCTTCCCCAATCCTGCCCACGAAAAAGTAAGCATCACCTTCAAACGTGCTCAAAACGCCGCCGGACAGGTAGGCATATTTTCGGCTTCTGGAGGTTTGGTGGAGAAACACGTTATCACCGGAACCTCCGGATCCATCCACATCAGCCTTGGTGATCTAACTCCCGGAATGTACTTTGTTCGATTGATGTCCGAAACCGGAATGAGCCCTGCACAGAAGCTGGTGGTTTATTAAATTGTTGGTTTTCGGCTGATTTCTTTCAGGAATGCTTTTTATGGTTTTTGGAGGGCTTGGATAATGCACAAGCAGGAGATTTTATTCGCTATACTTTCATTAGTTGTGGCTTAATAGACAAAAAGGAGGCTGTTTTTTGTCCATTAGACCAAAATTTACCGTAAAGCGGTTGGTATGAGTTGGCAAATCATTTATAAGAAAGTAGCTTCTGAAATTGTTGTTCTCGGAATTATTCACGGTAGCCGAAGGGGTATTGCATCCTCGTTACCGCTACGCTCAAACGAGGACGAGTGGGGGAACACTATTTCCCGATTTTACACTTATTACCAAATGCAAATGACTTGTCATCAAGCACCAGGCATGAAGACTCAGTCCTTTTTCCTTCTGACACCAGGCCAGACTTTCAACAATTACATCCTTGTATTCAATTCTGGTAAAAACATCCAGCCAGCCAACCACCGTAAGGGTTAGGAAATAAACTGATTCCTGGTTGTCTATTTTATATCTGTCGCCTGACATAGCAGAACAAATATATTTAAATAGTTGATGCTGGCCAAATTTTAAAAACGGCTTAATGGTATTGCATCCTCGTTACCGCTAAGCTCAAACGAGGACGAGTTGGGGATCCGAAAAGACACAAGCGGATGCTTGCGCCAGGGGAAGCCGGGGGAGCTTTACAAAAAAGCCGTTGCAACCACAGAGGTTACAACGGCTTTTAACTTCTTTATTATGAACCGATTCCTACATTTCCCGTTGTAGGGTGGCGTCTTCCAAAATCAAATCGTAGGTGTATCCTGCGCCAAAATCCTTGTCAAGATGGAGGGTGCCCTTAAATACCACCACTTCGCCCACTTTGGTTTCGTCGTTGGTGGTAATGGTGAGGTCGTAGGCTCCTTCGCCTTCGGTACCGTCCTGGATGTGTAACCAGTTGCGGTTCATGATGGCGGGGTTGTACTTGGTAACAATGCCCTTCACCAAAATTTCTTTTCCGGCCAACTGGTCTTTGTCGCGGAAGATTTCTTCCAGCGTCATACCACCTTCCAGCGGGGTGATTTCAACATTCTTTTTCTCTCCGCCGGATTTGTTTATTTTGGCTCTTTCCATGGGTGGCAATCCGGCATCTCCGGTAGCTTTATCACTGATTACCTGAATAAACAGCACCTTATCGAAGGTACGATTGAGTTCTTTACTTTCAAAATTTTCCATGGGCAACCCGCTGTTGTAATAAACGGTTTGGCCTACCTTTAGGTCCGATTTGGGAATGGCTACCCAATATTTTACGCCGTCTTCTTCCACTTCCAAATAGGTATAATTGGAGGTTTGAATCACGTCGGCTATTTCCACCATATGTGCCCAATCGCCCTTGTCAGCAGCAGCGGCAGGTTTTTGTGCATTGTCGCAGCTCCACAGAGTCACCATCAGGGTGATGGCGATAAAAATTAAGTGTTTCATAAGTTGTGTTAGTTAGATGAATATTTGTTGTAAAAAACACCCTGCTGTAACGACCAACAGGGTGCGGTATGTGGTATTGACCGGTTGGTCGTTGGTTTTAATATCCAAAAAGCGGGAAACCACTCATCATGGCATTAACGCGCTTTTTCACCGATTCGATTACACCCGGATTGTCGATGTTGGAGATCACCTCATCCACCAAGTCAACAATGGGCGCCATGTGTTCTTCTTTCAATCCGCGGGTGGTAACAGCGGGTGTTCCCACTCTCAATCCTGAAGTTTGGAAAGGTGAACGACTGTCGAAGGGCACCATATTTTTATTGATGGTGATGTCGGCTTTAACGAGGGTGTTTTCCACCACCTTACCGGTAATTTCAGGGAATTTACCCCTTAAATCGATGAGCATCAAATGGTTGTCGGTTCCACCCGAAATCACCTGATATCCTTTGTCAACAAAGGCTTTGGCCATCACGGTGGCGTTCTTTTTCACCTGAAGGATGTATTCGAAATATGAATCGGTGAGGGCTTCACCAAAGGCAACGGCTTTGGCGGCAATCACATGCTCCAGCGGTCCGCCCTGAATGCCGGGGAATACGGCTGAATTCAGCAGTGCCGACATCATTTTAGTTGCACCTTTGGGTGTTTTCAAACCCCAGGGATTTTCAAAATCTTCGCCCATCAAAATAAGTCCACCACGGGGTCCGCGCAGGGTTTTGTGGGTGGTGGTGGTGACGATATGACAAAATTCGATGGGGTCGTTCAAAATACCTTTGGCAATCAACCCAGATGGATGCGAAATATCGGCTATCAGAATGGCTCCTATTTCATCAGCAATGTCGCGCATGCGTTCGTAATCCCAATCACGTGAATAGGCCGATGCTCCGGCAATAATCATTTTAGGTTGATGTTGTTTGGCCAACTGTTCCATCTCGTCATAATCCACCATGCCGGTTGATTCTTTTACATGATAAGCCACAGGATTGTACAGAATACCCGATGAGTTGACGGCTGAACCGTGCGACAAGTGACCACCATGGGATAAATCCAGTCCCATGAAGGTATCTCCTGGTTTCAGACATGTTAAAAACACAGCCATGTTGGCCTGAGCTCCCGAATGGGGCTGTACATTAGCATACTCGGCGTCGAACAACTCACAGGCACGGTCGATGGCCAGTTGTTCCGACATGTCCACAATTTCGCAACCGCCGTAATATCTTTTTCCGGGATATCCTTCGGCATATTTGTTGGTCATTACCGAACCCATGGCTTCCAATACCTGGTCGCTGACAAAGTTTTCTGAAGCAATCAATTCAATGCCATGCATCTGGCGTTCTTTTTCCTGTTTTATCAGGTCGAATATTTTATGGTCTCTTTCCATTTTATTGGTTTTAGGGCAATTATTTTCAAATTACGCAACAAAATTAAATAACTTTTAACACACAATGGACAAAATAAAACACCGTTGTACAAATATCCTTATTAAGTTTGCCGGCTTAAACCCATGGACAACCATACGGGCGGACGGAATTGGAGTAAAATAAGCCCGCCTACAAAGGATTAAATAAACCGAAACAATGGTAGTATTTGAGAAAACGAAACTGGATAACGGACTTAATGTATTGGTGCACAAGGATCAAAACACACCCATGGTGGCCATGAACCTGATTTACAAAGTAGGATCAAAAAACGAAGACCCCCAACGAACCGGCTTTGCTCATTTATTTGAACACCTGATGTTTGGAGGGTCAATAAACGTTCCCAAATACGACCTCCCCCTCGAACATGCCGGAGGCGAAAACAATGCTTTCACCAATGCCGACTTCACCAACTACTACCTGACCTTGCCAAAAAACAACATCGAAACGGCTTTTTGGCTCGAATCGGATCGCATGCTGGGGCTCGATTTTTCGCAACGCAGTCTGGATGTGCAGAAAAATGTGGTGATTGAAGAGTTTAAACAAAACTACCTCAATCAACCCTATGGCGATGTATATCTCTTGCTTAAACCACTGGCATACAAGGTGCACCCCTACCGTTGGAGCACCATTGGCCGTGAGGTAAGCCACATTGAAGGCGCTAACCTTGATGAAGTGGTGGCATTTTACAAGAAATATTATAACCCTGACAATGCCATTTTAAGTGTTGCCGGAAATGTGGAACCCGAAGAAGTATTTCGTTTGGCTGAACATTGGTTTGGTCCGCTGCCTGCCGGAAATCAAGAAACAGCGACCTATCCTGCAGAACCGGAACAAACAGAAGCCCGACACTTATCGGTGGAAAGAAACGTACCACAGGACGCCCTGTACATGGCCTGGCATATGCCCGCACGACTGCAGCAGGAATATTACGTGGCCGATTTAATTTCGGATGTGTTTTCCAACGGTCAGTCGGCCAGGTTGTATCAACGACTGGTAAAAGAACAAAAACTGTTTACCGGTATTCAGGCCTTTATCACCGGCGATATGGATGGGGGCTTGTTCATCATCACCGGAAAACTCATGAAAGGAGTGCGTATGGAAGATGCCGAAGCAGCCGTTTGGAAAGAGATTCACGATTTTGCAACAGATTTAATCAGTCAGGAAGAGCTCACCAAAATAAAAAATAAAATAGAAGCCAATCAGGTATTTTCGCGCATGCCCATCCTCAACAAAGCCATGAATCTGGGCTATTTTGAAATGTTGGGCAATGCCGATGAATGGAATCGGGAGGTGGAAAAATACCAACGGATTACCCGCGACCATTTGTCGGAACTAGCACGTACCATGCTTTCCGAAAACAAAAAAAATACCTTGTACTACCATGCACAACAGATGTAACGAATCATGAAACAATCCTCCACACCCAACCGCACCATCACCCCCGTTCCGGCCGACCACCTGCACATGCAGTTGGAAGAGCCCAATTGTTTGTTACTCGACAATGGAATGAAGGTCTGTTTGATAGAAGCAGGGCAGGAAGAGGTTACACGCATTGATATCATTTTTGATGCCGGATCGGCCTTGCAAAAAAAGCGCCTGGTAGCTGCGGCCACCAACCGGCTGTTGCGCGAAGGAACCCAAACCCGCTCGTCGTTTCAAGTGGCTTCGCTCATCGACTACCACGGAGCCTACCTCGATACTTCCGTTACCAAAGATACCGCCACACTTACCCTGTATTCGCTCAACAAACACCTGCCCCGGCTACTTCCCTTGCTTAGCGAAATCGTCCATCAACCGGCTTTTCATGAAGAAGAACTACACACCTATGTGCAAAAACAACGTCAGGAATTTTTGGTGAACAACACCAAGGTTAAATACCGGGGCATGACAGGCTTCAACTCCTTGGTCTTTGGCACGAAATCAGCTTACGGACAATTACTCACTAAAGAAGATTTCGACCTGCTTGAACGACAAGATGTGGTGGATTTCTACCATCAGTTTTATGTGCCCAACAATGCCTGGATATTGGCGAGCGGGAAAATCGACGGTCAACTTCCTCAATTGCTCAACACCTATTTCGGTCAGTCGGCACCGAATAAGGACTTCACCATGCCCCACTTAACTTATGTGGAAGAGTTTATTCCGGGAGGCAATCATTATGACGAAAAAACCGACGCCATGCAATCGGCCATCCGCATTGGCCGACCCATCATGGAAAAAAGTCATCCCGATTACAATGCCATGAAACTGCTCAACACCATATTGGGCGGGTATTTCGGATCGCGACTCATGAGCAATTTGCGTGAGGAAAAAGGATATACCTATGGCATTGGCTCATATCTTGTAAACTACCGCAAAGCCGGATTTTTTAGTGTGGCCACCGAGGTAAATGCCCTGCATACCGATGCTGCTCAGGCCGAAATATGCAACGAAATGAAACGCCTGCGCGAAGAACCCGTGGGCGAAGAAGAACTGCTTTTAGTAAAAAACTATCTTTACGGAACTTTTTTGCGCAGCTTCGACGGACCGTTTTCGTTGGCAGACCGCTATATTTCGGCTCACGACAACAACCTGCAATTCAGCTACTACCGCCAAAGCCTCGATGCCATGTTGAACACCGGTTCCGAACAATTGATGGAAGTGGCCAACCGCTACCTTGTTCCCGACAACATGATTCGACTCATCGTGGGCAAAAAAGAGAATCCAATCGTCTGACAAATGAAGACCTGGTTAACATACGGAAGCTTATTGTTTGGACTCGTTTTTTTGGGTGGGTTTCAGCTTTTGGCAGACAACACCAAAGCTGCCGTACCCACGCCCGAGATATCATGTTTGGATGTGCAAGACGACGGAAGCGTGATAATTTCGTGGATCAATGTGGACAACACGGTGCTTCAACAAAATATATTTTATTCGGATGACAATGGAGCTAACTATTCCCGGGTAGGTTTTTTAGACACCTACAATCCTGGGATAACCAGTTTTCATCATACCACTGCCGATGCCAACGCAGGTATTTTGTACTATTACGTAGAGATTGTTTATCCCACTGAGACCATTGAATCTGCTCCTGCACGCACCATGCTGCTCACAGGCATTGAAAATCCCGTGGGAACAGTAGTGCTTTCGTGGAACGACAACCTCTTGCCGGGAGATTATACCTATGAAGTTTGGCAGGCTTTTCCAAAAAACAACTGGCAACTCCGTGGGGAGATCCAAAATTACGACCTCTACAATGATGTGCTACAGGATGGGATTTGCGACGACTCGGTATTTTACCGCATTGAGGTGGCCAATGCTGCGGGGTGTCGGTCGGTTTCGTCGGTTTTTTCAGGACGATACAGCGAAGAAAATTATCCTGTTTCCTCCCTTTTCGATTCCATCTCGGTAAATGCCGCCGGACAAGTGGTACTGAGCTGGACGCCATCTGTAAGTCCGGATGTGAGGGCTACCATCGTTTACCTGAACGACTACCCCATTGCCACCATTCCCGTCGGAAATGCAGACCAGTGGTATGTGGACGATGCCGTTAATCCATGTACCAATCGAAATCTGGAATATGCCCTGGCAGCCGAGGATAGCTGTGGAAATATTTCAACCATTCAGGATAACCGCAAACTTTCGCCGGTATATTTATTCGAACCCTCTTACGATACCTGCCGTGATGAAATCAGCCTGCGGTGGGATCCCTATATCAACGCTGTTCCACCTTTGGATGAATATCAAATATTGTATAGCCTCAATGGCGATCCCTTTACCGTAGCCGGAGAAGTGGATGCTTCCACCACCGGTTTTACACACCAACAGGTTCTCCCCTCCACCACTTATACCTACGCCATTCGTGCCAAATTTGGTGGCATCACCTCCACTTCATGCCAAAAAACCATTACCACAGGAAGCTATGTGCACCCCTCCTTTCTGTATTTGGCCAATGCCAGCGTACTTCCCGAAGGTCCGGTGGAAATCACCATCGACCTCGACCTATATCCCAATGCCTGCCAGTGGAATGTATGGCGGTCGGAAGTGGCCGGAATACCCCAACTGGAATATGTTTTCGACCGATCGGAAGTCAACACCAACCCCTTTGTTTTCATCGACACCACTTCTGACGGCTTTAAAGAATTCTACGATTATCAGTTGGAAGTTATCGACAGTTGTGGCAGAAGCAGTTTCTATTCCAACATGATGACCACCATGTACCTAGCCGGAACACCTGTCACAGATGTGATCAACCAACTCAACTGGACACCCTTCAGCGGATTTGACGCGGGTGTGAAGCAGTACAACATTTTCCGCATGACAGATGGCATCGTGCCCACACAACCCATCGCCACCGTGCCCATAAGTACAACCGAATACGTGGACGACCTCACCGGGGTGCTTGTGCCTTCGGGTGTTACCACCTATTGGATTGAAGCAGAAGAGAACCCGGGAAACACTTACGGTTATCAGGAAAAAAGCCTGTCGAACCGCATCACCTTTGCCCAAAACTTCGACATGTTTATGCCCAACGCTTTTCGTCCGGGAGGCGTAACCCCCACCTTTAAACCCGTATTCATGTTTTTCAACGGACAATCCTATCTTTTTCAGGTGTACAACCGTTGGGGACAGTTGGTTTTTGAAACAAAAAATGCCGACGAAGGCTGGACAGGCGAATATCAAGGCAAAGACGCGCCCATGGGAACCTACATGTACCGACTTGTATATCAAAATTTTGAAGGAAACTCATTTGAAAAGCACGGGGCATTTACGCTGGTAAGATAGGGGACAAGGGATAAGGGACAAGGGATAAGGGACGAGGGACAAGGGACAAGAGCTAAGAGCCATAAGCTAAGAGTCAAGAAAAAAGAGACAAGATAAAAGTGATCCTCCTTCACGAAACAACCAAAACACGAGTGACGCCTTGCCCGGAGGGCATCCATATCCATAGAAAATAATTTAGGGTATTATTTTTCCCTTTTGGGAATTAATGAAGGGGCAGGAAGGTTGGAGGGTGGGAAAGGTGAAAGGGTGACAAGAAAAAAGAAAAAGTCAACATCAACATTATCTAACCTAAAAAAAGTCAACGCTATTCAGGCAACCTTATTCAGGCAACCTCAAACAGCCAACCCCCAACCCCCAACCCCCAATTACCCATCTATTTCATCCACTCGAAAAGCTGGTAGTGGTCACCGTTCATGCCCGATTTTTGGTAAACCTTCTGGGCTGCTGTGTTGCTTTTGTCTACGTACAGCCGTATTCCAGCAAAGGTATCATCGTCTTCAACCAATTGCTTCACCGTGGCATACAGCATACTAAAAACCCCTTGTTTGCGGTATTCAGGCAAAACATACACCGATTGTACCCACACCACAGTGGTATTGCGCCAATCGCTCCACTCATAGGTCATCAATAAACTGCCCACAATGCGCTCGTTGTCAACGGCCACCAGGTATTTACCCTTGGAAGAATCGCGAAAAACATGCAAAACCCCTTGGTTTACAGTAAGCTTATCGAGAACGAAGTTTTCCGTTTCCATGGCCATCTTAACCTGAAAATCGGCAATTACTTCTGCATCCTCTTCGTATGCAGGTCGAATCCGAACCATCTTTTTTCTACTTTTGTGCCCACAAATATAACCATTCTCATCACAATGAGCGACCAGATCACACACGAGTGCGGCATTGCTTTAATCAGGCTACTTAAACCACTTGAGTACTACCTGGCCAAATACGGAACTTCCATATATGGCTTGCAAAAAATGCATCTGCTCATGCAGAAACAACATAACCGTGGACAAGATGGTGCGGGAATTGCCGAAATAAAACTCGACCTCCCGCCCGGAAAGCGCTATATCACCCGCGAACGCAACAACTCCGGAACGCCCATTAAGGATTTATTCAACGACATCTACGACAAGCTTCACCAAATTACCAAAGACAACCCCAAGCGACTGAGCGATGTAAACTGGCTAAAGGAAAATGCCAACTTTACCGGAGAACTCTTTCTCGGACATCTGCGTTATGGCACGTTCGGTGGAAATTCTATCCGTCACCTGCATCCGTTGGTTCGGGCCAATAACTGGAAAACCCGCAACCTTGTTCTGGCCGGGAATTTTAACATGACCAACACCTCCGAATTGTTCCAGCAACTGGTCGATTTGGGTCAATATCCGGTGGAAACATCTGATACCGTGACCGTGTTGGAAAAAATCGGGCATTTTTTGGATGAAGAAAACGAACGGATTTATCGAAAATACAAGGAACAAGGTCTGGACAAAAAGGCCATCACCGACTATATTACCTACAACATCAACATTGGGGATATCCTGCAAGAATCGGCCAAAAAATGGGATGGCGGCTATGTTATTGGCGGCATGCTGGGTCATGGCGATGCTTTTGTGATGCGCGACCCCAATGGCATTCGTCCGGCTTTTTACTACATGGACGACGAAATCATCGTTGCAGCTTCGGAACGGCCGGTGATTCAAACTGCCTTTAATTTAAGCGAGGAAGAAGTAAAAGAACTAACCCCCGGTCATGCCTTGATTGTGAAGAAAGACGGAAGCATTTCACTCACCCCCTTCACCGAACCAAAACCCGTAAAAGCCTGCTCATTCGAACGTATTTACTTCTCTAGAGGTACTGACAAAGACATTTATACCGAGCGCAAAAAACTAGGATGGTTAATCACACCCACTGTTCTCGAAGAAATTGATTACGACCTTAAAAACACCATTTTTTCCTATATTCCCAATACCGCTTCGGTGGCCTTTCAAGGCATGATGGACAGGGTACACCAGTTTTCGGCTGAGCAAATTAAGGATAAGCTACTGGCCACCAAAGGGGCATGCGACAAGCAAGCCCTCGATGAGATGTTTGCCTACCAACCCCGGGTGGAAGCCATTGCTGTGAAAGATGCCAAGCTACGTACATTCATTACCCAGGATAACCAACGCGACGACCTCGTGGGACACGTTTATGATGTAACCTATGGCGTGGTAAACAAAAATGTAGATACACTGGTAGTACTTGACGACTCCATTGTTCGTGGCACCACGTTAAAGCAGAGCATTATCCGCATTCTCGACCGACTGAAACCGAAAAAAATTATTGTGGTTTCTTCCGCACCTCAGATACGCTATCCCGATTGTTATGGTATCGACATGGCACGTTTGGGCGATTTTATTGCCTTTAAAGCCACCATCGACTTGCTCAAAGAAACCCGTCAGGAGAAAATTATCAACGAAGTGTATAAAAAATGTAAGTCACAACAAAACATGCCCAAAGAAGAGGTAGTGAATTTTGTGAAAGATATTTACCGTCCATTTACCGCCCGTCAGATTTCAGATAAAATAGCACAATTAGTTACTGCACAGGGTGTTAATGCCAAAGTACAGGTGATTTATCAAAGTATTGAAGCCCTGCACGAAGCCATTCCGGAACATACCGGCGATTGGTACTTCACCGGCGACTACCCCACACCGGGAGGAAACAAGGTGGTGAATCAGGCCTTCATTAATTATATCGAAGGGGTAAATAAACGGGCTTATTAGTTTTAAACCATTGTGAACAACCTTGGTTAATAGATTGTTAACAACTCCGCATTGAATTTTATTGACAAACGGTGGGCATCTGCAGTAATTTTGAAGCAGCCAGTGAGGATACCCGCTGTTGCTGCATGGGACGCCGGATGCAGGGTGGCGAAAGCCAGATCAGCAAAAAGCAAGCCCGAAGGCTCTTTAAATAGAGCGAATCGACGGTGAAAACCGGACTGATTCACCTGACAGGATTTCGCAAGAAACTGAAATTCAGAAGGCAGACAACACCGGAAAAGATAACGGAGAAATCCAGGATCTTAAAACCGGATACAGTAAATGCCACTCTACGGAGCGTGCGGAAACGGTTAGCGGAAAATCCAACTGACCACGAGTCGATAAGCTAAGGCTTGAAGACAAGTGAACAGGGAATGTGTTGAAAAAGCAGGTTCCCTGTTTTTTTGTGCTAATACACTTCGTCCAGAATTTCCTCTTTGGTGGGAATATCAAATTTAAAATTGGTGGTTTTTATCCAGGAATACAATTTCGGGGCAATGGACTCCACCGGCCCGTAAAAAATGGATTTGTCACAAGTTTCCCTGTTAAACACACTTCTGCTTACATCAAAGTAATTGATAATGAAAATCATGATACTCAGAACTAAGGCGCCTTTGAGAAAACCAAAAACCGCACCGGCCAATTTGTTGAAAAATCCAAGCAGCAGAATATCGATAAATTTCTGAAGAACTTTTCCCACCGCTATAACGACAATGACAACCACCAAAAAAGTAACAATAAAGGCAATGGCAGCCATATAACCCGGGTCAATGGTAAACCACTTGTTTAATAAATCGGCAGCCAGATCGGAGAAATAAAAAGCAAAATACAGTCCCAAAATCAAGGCGGCCAAACTAGCTACCTCGATGATAATTCCTTTTTTAAAACCATTGTAAGCAAACAACAGCAGTGGAACAAGAAATATAATATCGAGTATGTTTACTTCCATAAGCTACTTATCTTGTGGGTTTTAATCTTCGGGTAAGTTCTGTAGAAAAAACAAAATCGTTGAGTTCTTTGTTGGTGGTTTCGAGAATACCCTTATGATCGCCTTCCCACCACAATTCGCCTTTGTAGATATAGGCAATTTTTTGACCAATCTGCAACACCGAGTTCATGTCGTGGGTATTAATCACGGTAGTCATTTGAAACTTTTCGGTGAGTTCCGAAATCAGTTCATCTATTACCTCAGCCGTTTTGGGGTCGAGACCTGAATTGGGTTCGTCGCAAAATAAATACTTGGGATTGAGCGCAATAGCTCGGGCAATGGCCACACGTTTTACCATGCCGCCACTAATTTCGGAAGGATATCTGGCATTCACATTTTGCAGGTTTACATGCCCCAGCACTTCATTCACGCGTGCACGCTTTTCTTCCAACGACTGGTTGGTAAACATGTTGAGTGGAAACATCACATTTTCTTCCACGGTATAAGAATCGAAAAGTGCTCCTCCCTGAAACAGCACCCCCATTTCCTGACGCACGGTTTTCTGCATTTTTCCCTTCAGGTTCGAAAAACGCCGGCCATCAAAATTAATTTCCCCTTCATCGATATTAAGCAACCCGATGCAGCACTTCATAAGTACTGTTTTTCCGGAGCCACTTTGTCCGATAATGAGGTTAGTTTTTCCTTTTTCAAAGGTAGTACTGATATTTTTTAGCACCTGCTGGCCGTCGAACGACTTGGATATGTTTTTAACTTCAATCATGTGAGCAACATCTGGGTGAGTATCAGGTCGAAAACAATAATCAGGATACTGCTAATGACTACGGCCTGGGTGCTGGCTTTACCTACTTCTACCGAGCCACCTTTCACGGTATATCCTTTGTAGCCGGCCACCGAAGCCAGAATAAACGCAAACACCAATGTTTTAATAAGGGCGTAAGTGATGGAAAAGGGATCCCAGAACGATTGCAGTCCATCGATAAAGGCCACCGAAGTAACTTGTCCGGTAACTACTACGGCAAACCATCCACCGAACAGTCCAATGCCCATCGAAAAGACAATCAGGATGGGGTTGTAAATCATGGCTGCGGTAATTTTGGGGAGGATGAGGTAGTTGGCCGGATTAATGCCCATAACCTCCAGGGCATCTATTTGCTCGGTTACACGCATGGTGCCTATTTCGGAGGCGATACTTGAACCCACTTTTCCTACCAGTATCAAACTGATGATGGTGGGAGAAAATTCCAGAATCATCATTTGCTTG
Organism: Bacteroidales bacterium; assembly: GCA_963676875.1. Taxonomy (GTDB): domain Bacteria; phylum Bacteroidota; class Bacteroidia; order Bacteroidales; family F082; genus UBA6244. Next base: position 2,142,548 of record OY781436.1, on the reverse strand, counting down.
GTGGTGTATCCGATGAGCCACATGGGTACCAACGGGTTGTCGATATTGTAGGCCGTTTGCAAGGCGATGATGCCACCGGTAAACAAAGAAATAAAGGCCACCAGCCCAATGGAACTTACCCCAAGTGCCTGAAAGTCAATAATAAGTTGTTTCCTGAACACGCGTCCCTTATCAGGTCGTTTGAAGGCCTGAAATATGATAATAAGGTATTTGCCAATTTCGCTAATCATAGTATTATTCTAAGGGCTAAGGTAATTGTTTTTTATCAACTGATTCGGCCATCCGGTAAATTCTTCTTTCCAATAACGGTGGTTGCCAAAAAATATTGGATAGAAGCTACAACCTGCCGGATGCATCATTCTGTGTTTTCCTTTCCAAGATTTTCGATGGCCACACGAAATTTGGCCGGTTGCTTCTTGAATTCCGATACCGAAATTCCTGCAACACTTTTAAACTGAGTGGAAAGGTACTGCACGCTGCTATAACCCATCATAAAGGCAATTTCGCTTAGGGAGAGTTCGTCTTCTTCTATCAATAATTTTATCTTTTCTATTTTTTGAAGGATAATGTATTTTTCTAAAGTAATGCCTTGATATTTACTAAAAACCGACGACAGGTAGGGATAGGTTTTCCCAAATTTACCCACCAAATAATCGGAATTTCGCACCATGGCATTGAACGTGGTTTGGTGAACCAGCGCAATTACCGCCCGCCGGATTTCGTCCACCAACAAACCTTCCTTGTTCTTAATTCGCGTAAAACCCCCGGATTCCAACATCTTCTCAATGGCATCCATGGGTGTTTTATCCGGGTTGAAACGGATAACTACCTCTCCCAATGCAATTTTCACCACCTTTACCCCCATCGCTTCCAAATCCATTCGAACCACACGAATGCAGCAATCGGAAATCATGTTGTTAAGATGTAGGGTACATTTATTCATGATGCACAAAAATAGCAATATTAACTCACCACAATTATGCTATGACCAACAGCGATGTTGTTTTATTTACAATAAATGAGGTAATTTGCAGTTAATACTAAACTTAAATTAATACCAAAGATGGTACATATAAAACGCATTTTCCTATTTTTATTTCTTTCGGTCCTCATTTCAGGAATTACAGCCCAGGATTCCGGCATTGGTTCGTGGCGTACACACCTTCCGTATAGCAACGTAATCGACGTGGCTCTGGTACACAATTCGGTGTATGCAGCCACACCCTACAGCATGTTCATTTATAATCAGGACGACAACAGCGTATTGCTTTTTGATAAGGTAAAAGGCTTGAGCGATGTGGGCATAAACAAGATAGGTTATAACCCCACTGAAGATGCTTTGTTGGTGGCTTATTCCAATGCCAACCTCGATGTGGTGTATCCCGATGGCAGCGTAATCAACATTTCGGATATTCGCGATAAGGAAATTTTGGGTAACAAAACCATCAACAATATTCTCATCAAAGACAAATATGCCTATTTATCGTGTGGTTTTGGGATTGTTGTAGTGGATATGCAGCGTTTGGAAATTTACGACACCTGGTACATGGGGCCTGAGGGCAATGCCTTTGATGTGCTCGACCTGACCTATAACGACACCTCTTTTTTTGCAGCTACCGAAAGTGGAGTATATTTCGCAGATGTAAATGCCAACAACCTGGCCGACTACCAACAATGGACCAAGGATAACTCCATGAAATATCCTAACCTGAAATACAACCTGATTGCTTCCTTTCAGGGAGATATCATTACCAACTATAAATCAACTCAATGGAAGTCCGACACCATGTTTATCTACAATGGAACCTCCTGGGATTACTTCGACAGAGAAATGAATTATGGCAGATACCAAATGAGGGTTTCTGAAAATGAGCTTCTTGTAGTAAATGAAGGATCCGTATCTGTGTTTAATAGCCAATTGGAAAAAATCCGGATTATTTATCGACCCTCCGACGTAGGATTACAACCCTTATCAGCCATATCCGACAACAATTATTATTGGATTGGCGATAAATATGTTGGTTTGGCCAAGGTATGGAATAACGGTTGGTCAGGCGAGTTTATTAAACCGAACGGACCCGGCACCAAAAACATTTTCGACCTCGATTGTGGCGGAACCAATGTGTGGGTTGCTTCGGGAGGTCATGAGTCTGATTGGGGAAAAGGGTATATGGTGGATGGCGTATTTTCGTCGGCAGACGGCACCTGGACCACGCATAACCGGGGAAATACGCCTGCTTTTGATACCATTTCAGATTATGTAACGGCAAAAGTAGATCCCAACAATTCAAACATTGCCTACATCGGAACATGGGGCGGAGGCATGATTAAATTTGAGAACAATGAGCTGACTCAAGTGTATGATGAGCAAAATTCAAGCCTGCAACCGTGGACGAATGCACCCTCATTGACTATTGTCAGCGGGCTCGATTACGACTCTAACCACAACCTTTGGGCAGCCAACTCAGGTGCTCCCGATTTGTTGTCGGTGATGAAAAACAATGGCGAATGGGTTTCGTATAACCTTGGAAGCGGTCAGAGCGGAAAAGACATTGCCCAACTCATGGTGGACGGTTACAACCAAAAGTGGATTATCAAACGGTCGGACGGGTTCATCATCGTATTCAACGACAACAATACCCTCGATGATCCCACAGATGACCAAACCAAAATCCTGCGTTCAACAACAGGGTTGGGAAATATCCCGGGCAACAAAGTGTATTCGTTTGCCTCCGATCTGGATGGCGAAGTGTGGGTGGGCACCGACAAAGGCGTTTGTGTGTTTTATTCACCCGAAAACATTTTTACACCCGGAACCAATTACGATGCACAGCAAATACTTGTTCCCCGCAACGACGGATCCGGGTTGGCCGACATATTGCTTGAAACAGAACTTGTTACAGCCATTACCGTTGATGGTGCCAACCGCAAATGGATAGGAACCGAGCGTACGGGGGTTTTCTTGTTTTCGCCCGACGGACAAGAGGAAATACACCATTTTACTGCCGAAAACAGCCCCTTGCTTTCCAACCAAATTGTGAGCATTGGCATCGATCAGGACGGAGAAGTTTATATCGGAACCGCCAACGGACTGATTTCGTACCGTGGAACAGCAACCCCACCAAATCCTCCCGGATCAAAGGTGTATGCCTATCCCAACCCCGTGCGTGAAAATTACCATGGTGAAATTGCCATTAAAGGTCTGGTAAGCAACTCGCATATTAAGATTACCGACACATACGGAAACCTGGTTTACCAAACCCTGAGCGAAGGCGGACAAGCTGTTTGGGATGGCAGAAATTTCGACGGACAGGAAGTGGCCACGGGCATCTACATGGTGTTTGCCTTTACCGAAGACAAGGCAGAAAAGGTAGTTACCAAAATTTTAATTGTGAGATAAATGCCCTCAACGAGGGTGATTTTCACAACAAAAAAACGCTCCTTGCACGCTTGCAACGGGCGTTTTTTGTTTTTATACAAGTTGATGTCATCTTTTCATTGATTTTTATACCTTTATGGCCGAGACTAAAAACGTACGACCATGAAAGTTAAGCCCATTTACGCAAAGAGTCATCCCATATATCTGTTTGCGGCAGGTTTTATTGTCATTGCCGGTTTGCGCTACGCCGCACCCATTATCAATCCGGTTTTAATGGCCATATTTATGAGCATCATCATTTACCAACCCATTGATTTTTTGGTAAAGAAAAAGCTCAACAGAGCCTTAGCCATCCTCATTGTGATGATTAGTTTGATTGGTGTTCTGTTCGGATTGAGTGTTGTTATCAGCCAATCCATGAAAAACTTCACTGCCAATTTACCGGCATACAAAGAAAAAATGACCGAAGTCACGACCCAGGTGATTCATTGGGCTAATAATATGGGTGTGAATATTTCGCCGGATGATGTGTTATCCAAATTTGGAGGTGGCGATGTGTTTAGCTATGCTGCCAATTTCCTGACGGGTTTGGGTGGCGTGATGAGTCAGATTGTGTTGTTGATTCTGGTGATTGTGTTTATAATTGGTGAATCCACAAGCTATTCTATCAAGTTGGAAGCCATTCTTAAAAAGCCCGATCAGTCGATAACCAATCTGGGACTTATCACCAAGAAGGTAAGGAACTATTTGGGGATGAAGACCATTACCGGAAGTGCTGCCGGAATCATGGTAGCCATTCTGTTGTTGATTTTAGGCGTACCCTACGTTCCCATTTGGGCTTTGTTGGTATTTATTTTTAGGTTTATTCCCAACATCGGTTCCACCATAGCTGCTATCCCCATTACACTGTTTGTGTTGGTTACCGATGGCTTGTCGGGGATGTTGTATGCCGGCATTGGTTATGGTGCCATTAATTTTGTTGTAGGACAATTGATTGAGCCCCGATTTTTGGCCAAGGGCATGGATTTGAGCACTTTGGTGGTATTTCTGTCGTTGGTATTTTGGGGCTGGATATTTGGCGACATTGGTATGTTGCTTTCGGTACCCATTACCATGGCCATCAAAGTTAGTTTGGGAAGCCGCAAGAGCACCGAGTGGATAGCCATTTTGCTGGGATCAGAAAAAAATGCCCGTGAGGCATTGGCTCACAGGCATCAGTTGAAAGTACAGCCTCCCGAAGAGGTAAACGAAAGCTAGTGTCTAGCTACATTTAAGTACTTGTGTCATTTGATATTTGGCGGCCTCCACGTTGGGGCCAGAAGTAACATTTTTGTATGCGGCACAGGCTGCGGCACTATCGCCTTTGCCTTCGTTGGCCTGGCCTAATCCAAAGTATATTTCCGATTTATCATCTTTTTTCAGTTCCAGGGCTTTGGTTCCTGAAGCGATGGCATTGTCCCAGTCGTTTATTTTATTGTAAGCCAGCAACAGATAGTAATAAGTATTGGCTTCACCGGGGAGGTAGGTCATGGACTGGTTGATTAGTTGGATGGCCTTTTCGGCATTTCCATTTTGAAGTTCCTTGGCGCCGGCCACTTCCAGTGCATTGGAAGAGGTTTTGCGGGCAGCGTCGACCATCTTTTTTAATTTGGCATTACCTTCGCTCATCTTGATGACCTTGTCCATTTTTTCCAGCATCTTGTCCAGGTCGTCCTTTTCTTTAAAAACCAAACCTTCGCCATAAACAGCTTTCACACAGGTTGGATCAATTTCCAGCGCCATTTCATATTCTGCGTATGCTTCATCCAGCTTGTTCTTTTTACGCAACGAATCGCCCACTTTAGCACGCAATTGCGACACAAGGTCGGCAGTTTTGCCTTTCAAATCGTCATCGCCCACTTGTCCGGCAAAGGCATACCCTTTTTCGAGCATAGCAATGGATGCTTGAATTTTTTTTCCTTTGTACAAATCAATCCCGGCACGATAGTAAGCATTGCCCAATTGTGTTTCGATGTTCGATTTGAGATCGGCGGCATCCGGTCCGGCTTCATCGGCGATTTTTAAAGCTTGTTCGTAAACTGGTACCGCAGCTTGATAATTCTTCTCTTTTACGAATTCATTTCCTTCATTGTATTTGGTTCCGGCTTCTTCAACCGACTGAGCCGAGAGACCCAGTACAAATACAACCAGCCCCAACATCATCAATGATTTTTTTAACATGTCAACAAAATTTACGTGAATAATTGAATTTTTATTTGGGGCGCAAGATACAAATATTATGTAAAGGGGTTTTTTATGAAAATCTTAATAAAAGGTAAAATTTGACTTTGGTGATTGTAGAGGAATAAAAATACGATAAACCTGGCGTTTGAAAATCGTTCTATAATTTGCAATCACTTGAAATATTGGTTATTGAAAAAGTCTAACCTAAATTTTTTAAACAAGTACCAAACCCTTCATTTAATTAAACATAGAATTTTATAGCTTTGGAGCACTCAATACTACTAATACCGATTATGAATTGAAATGAGCTTTAAGTTCGCTTCGTTCCTGAAACCTCTTCAATTCTATATCGGCATTATACATAAACAGCGTAGTGCTAACTTCAATTTATAGTTGGTATAACAACCTGAACTTCTACAAGTCACTCAATAAACAGATTTTAAAACTTTGTTGTCCGGTAAAATTAAACAGAAAACGCTACAATGCCTGAAATATCGTCCCTACGGGACTTCATTACAGTGGGGGTTGTTTCATATTCTACCCATATTTAGCCCCTGACGGGGCTGATGTTGGTAGAATGCAAATTAAGGTATCCAAAAAGTCCCGTAGGAACAATATATTTTTTAACCGGACATCAATGATTAAAAAAAAAACAGGAATCAGAATATTAAACGGAATACCTTTGTGACAAGATAGAAATTGGAGGAACTGTATGTTCAAGGTGAATCCACAGAGTTAGTTATCTGTTTTTTTACTTCATTGAAAAGAAATAGCATGGATATGATCATAAGAAAAAGCCTTTTAGCCTTTTGCATTATCATGGCAGTAGCGATGGGTGCAAATTCCCAGCATGTTGTCGAATCATTCAAAATAACTCATGGTAACGAACAAAAAACTATCAGATGCGATAGTCTTAATTACCTGAAAATAACTGTAAAACACAGGTCGTTGATTGCCACCGACAGTTTGCAATACCTCAACGGAAGAATTCTTGAAATAAACGCTGAACGAATTAAAATTGAGCCCACCATCAACAGCATGGAGGTCAGATATTTATGTGACTCAAACTATACTTTTAAACAATGGAATTCCAGCCCCGCAAAACCGATAAATATCAATATATCAGACATTTTAAAAATTGAATACCAAAGCAAATCCGCTCAGTATTGGAGCACATTTGGCAACACTTCCATAATCATCGGAAGTTTAACCACCTTAATTATTTCACCTCTAATCAGTATCGACTATAAAAACGGCGGATTTAATTCGGACAGATATTTGAAAACTTCTGCAATTGGGCTTGGGTTGATTTCTATTGGTATTCCCATTTCTATCATTTCCGGAGAAAAAACCTACCACTTCAAAAACAGAGAGAAGAAGAAAAAAACTAAGATTTGGAAACTTTTGAAGTGAAATTTTGTGGCTAATGGAGCGTTAGGTTTTCACCCTTTCAATACTGAAAAAAGCCTAAAAATCTGTTTTTGGTTCCTAAAACATCTGTTATAAAACACAGTTGTGCATTCATCCGCCTACCTACAGTTTAATGTATCCATAGAAGTAATTTTTCTGCAAGTCGATGAACTAAGACACATCATCTGGTTATTTATAATGGATATAAATTGTGGGGGTCTTCGGTATTCTCTTGCAGCAAAGCTTTATGAGAGTTATTGTTTTTTAATGAATTAGAAAATAATTGGTGTCAACATTTGATCCAAATTATTATTTTTACAATCTTCGGTTTAATGAAAGATGCGATGATATCAATCATATTCAGAAACCTTGATATATGTTTGTTGCGTTTTTGGTTTATATTTGAATAACTAAGCCCCGAAAATAATGAGTACTACCGTTCATCGGATTTATATTGCCATTATGTCGTTAATTGTATTGGCAGCGCTGTTAGGTATTGGATATTATGGCTATTCCTATTATAAATTGCCGGTTGAAGAGCGGTTTTTTAGCGACAGTCATCAACTTTTAAAGCCAAGTGGGCCCTTGGGGCATGGATTTGGAATTGCCGGAACCCTGTTGATGACCATCGGCGTATTTTTTTACATGGCCAGAAAGCGAATCAGGGCTTTATCCCGGTTGGGAACCTTAAAATATTGGCTTGAGTTTCATATTTTCCTTTGTACACTGGGTCCCATATTGGTACTCTACCACACTTCCATGAAATTTGGAGGATTGGTTTCGGTTAGTTTTTGGAGTATGGTAGCCGTATTTTTAAGTGGAATTGCGGGCAGGTTTATCTACATCCAAATACCCAGAACCATCGAAGGCAGGGAGTTGACTTTGAGTGAGGTGAAAAACCAAAAGAAAGACATAGGAGCCCTTTTGAAGGAAGACTTCCACCTTGACGATGAGAGTTTTAACGTTATTATCAAATCTGTAAGAAACAAGGTAGGAGCTTATCATAAAAACCTTTTTAGTAGAATTATTGCCAACTTCAATGAAGACCGCAGGGTGAGAGCAAGCGTAAAAGAGGTGTTGAAGAAAAACCGGATGACTAAATCGCAGAAACGTGATGTAATGAAATTGGTGAATGGTGAAATTTCCATCAACAGAAAAATTGAGCGACTCACGACCATGCAGAATTTATTCAAATACTGGCATGTGGCACATTTGCCGTTCGCCTTTGTTATGCTGATTATTATGATCATTCATGTAGCTGTGACCATTGTTTTTGGTTACCGCTGGATTTTTTAGTATGGAATTGTTACTTGAACAAATATTGGTTTACGGCATCGCCATACTTTTTTGTTTGGCCGTGGTGGTTTGGTATTTACGATCACAAAGTCGTAAGTCGAAAATTGTGGAGCAAAAAATTGCTCAAGCCAAGCTCGACGGATTATATGAGCCCGTTTCGCTACATCCGGTGGTGGATATCGGGAGTTGCATTCAGAGTGGGGCTTGCATTCAGGCTTGTCCCGAAAAGGATATCCTTGGCATTCGCGATGGAAAGGCCACAACCATCAATGCTTCACGATGCATCGGACATGGGGCATGTTTTCACGCTTGCCCCACGCAGGCCATCACGCTGTGCATTGGAACCGAGAAGCGTGGTGTCGACCTTCCACACGTTAGTCAGGAATTTGAAACCAATGTGCCGGGCATATATATCGCCGGCGAATTGGGAGGTATGGGACTTATCAAAAATGCCGTGGAACAAGGAAAGCAGGCTGTTGAGAATATTGCAAAAAGTTTCAAATCCCATAAGTCAGGCAGTAAAGCCGATTATGATTTGATTGTTGTGGGCGCAGGTCCGGCGGGCATTTCTGCATCATTAACAGCCAAAAAACTTGGCCTGACCTGCCTTACAATAGAACAGGATACACTCGGAGGGACTGTTTTTAGTTTTCCTCGTTCAAAAATCGTAATGACTTCCCCCATGGATCTCCCCTTGCATGGCAAGGTAAAACTGTTTGAGACCAACAAAAGTGAATTGCTGGATTTGTGGAAAACCGTTCTGGAAAATAACCATATTGAAATTAAGGAAAACAGTAAAATTGAATCCATTGAAAAACAGGAGGATAATTTTAAGGTTGGAACCAAAAATGGAGAATACTTTTCCGCGAAATATGTACTATTGGCCATTGGCCGACGTGGCACGCCCCGAAAACTCAACATTCCCGGCGAAGACCTGCCAAAGGTGGCTTACAGGCTTTTGGAACCGGAGGATATTCATGATCTGCATATTGCAGTTGTTGGAGGTGGCGATTCCGCCGTTGAATCTGCCTTACTGCTTGCTGACCGGAACAAGGTTGTTCTGTCGTATCGCGGCGAAAGTTTTCAACGAATCAAACCCAAAAATGCTGAACTTATCAAGGAGGCCGCAGATACAGGACTGGTAGATGTTCGCTTTCAAACCAACCTAACTTCAATTGGTAACGATGAGGTGATCATTGAAAACGGAAAAAGTGGCGAATCTGTTTCGGAGAAAAACGATCTGGTGTACATTTTTGCCGGGGGAGAATTGCCCACGCAGTTTTTGCAAAAGGTCGGCATCACAATCACCAAAAAATTTGGCGAGGCCATATTAAAACACTAACGCATCATTTTGAATCAATCTGTATGAAAGCTAAGGGAAAGATATATCTTGTTATGGTGGTTCTTTTGATCGCAACCGGCGGGTTTGGTCAAATATCCCCCGGCGATCTGGCTCAGGTCCATTCACACCTGGAAGGCATTTCAAATTGTACGCTCTGTCACGAATTGGGCGAAAACGTTACCAATGAAAAATGTCTTGATTGTCATAAAGAAATCCAAACCCGAATTACCCAGGATAAAGGCTATCACGCATCTTCCGAAATAAAAGGAAAAGCCTGTGCCTCATGTCACAACGACCACCACGGCCTTAAATTCGAGATAATCCGCTTCAACAAGGAGCAGTTCGATCACAAGTTAACCGGTTACGAACTGTTGGGAGCCCACAAATTGAAAAAGTGCGAAGATTGTCACAAAACTGAATTTATCACTGACCAGAAAATCAAGGATAAGAAATTTAGCTACCTGGGCCTGAACACGGACTGTCTTTCATGCCACGATGATTACCATCAAAAATCATTATCGGCCAATTGTGTTGATTGCCATGGGATGGAAAAATTTAAGCCTGCGCCGAAATTTGACCATAATAAAACAAAATTCACATTGCAGGGCAAGCACATGGACGTGGCATGCGAAAAATGTCATCCCATTGAGACGGTGAACAACACAAAATTTCAAAAATTTAAAGGAATTGAATTTCGAAATTGTACCAGTTGTCATAAAGATGTGCACGATAATAAATTTGGTCAGGACTGCAAGAAATGTCATACGGAGAACTCTTTCTTAAATATTAAAAGTTTGGAGGGGTTCGATCACAGCAAAACAAATTTTGCCCTGGAAGGGAAGCATGTGCATCTGGACTGCAAAAAATGTCACAAAACGAAATATACCGACCCCATCAAACACGCCCGATGTGCCGATTGTCACCAAGATTACCACGAAAAGCAATTTGTTGGCCAAGGCAAAAACCCTGATTGTAAGGATTGTCATAGCGTTAATAGTTTTGTAGGCTCATCTTATACCATCGAAAAACATAATTTAGGAGCATTCCCACTTGAAGGGGCTCATTTGGCTACTCCTTGTTTCGTATGTCATAAAAAAGAGGATAAGTGGGTGTTCAAACCCATGGGCCAGCGTTGTGTCGATTGTCATACTGATATTCATGCCGATTATATAACGCCCAAATATTATCCTGAGAATGATTGCAAAGCCTGTCACTCAGTGGAATCCTGGAATAAAATACAATTTGATCACAAACTCACTGATTTTGATCTATTGGGCGCCCACAAAAACCAAACGTGTCGAGCATGCCATTTTAAGGGCAGCACCACACAAGTCCGGAAACAGGCCTTTAAAGGAATGGCAACCGATTGCGCATCATGTCACACAGATACCCACGCAGGCCAGTTTGAGAAGGAAGGCAAAACAGATTGCAGCCGTTGCCATATCAACGAAAATTGGAAACCGGAAAAGTTTAACCACGACAATACCCGCTTTGCCCTTGATGGTCGTCATAAGGATGTGGCGTGTTATAAATGTCATAAAGAATTGGTTGTTAACGATAAAAAAGTTGTTCAGTATAAATTGGAGGAATTTAAATGCGAAAACTGTCATCACTAATCTTCATCCTGACATTCGGTGTCAGTCTTTGGGCTCAGTCGCCCCATGGAGATGATTTAACTATCAGCTGCGACGATTGTCATAAAACTTCCGGCTGGACCATGGAGCCCGGCACCTACACTTTTGACCACAACAGCGCCACCAATTTTCCGCTCACCGGACAGCATCAATCGGTGGACTGCAAATCGTGCCACAGCACCCTGGTTTTTTCGGCTGCTCAACCCGAGTGTGCCTCGTGCCACACAGATATGCACAACCAAACCGTCGGCATGGAATGTGCCCTTTGCCACACCTCCCAATCGTGGTTGGTTCCCAATATTACCGAAATCCATCAAATGAGTCGGTTTCCCCTTTTGGGAGCCCATGCCACCGCCGAGTGTATCGCATGTCATCCCTCCGCCTCGACGTTGAGCTTCGAACCTTTGGGGATTGAATGTATTGATTGTCATCAAACTGATTATAATTCGGCAACAAGTCCCAATCATGTGGCAGGCAATTTTTCTACCAATTGCGTGGAGTGTCATTTCATCAATGTATTTACCTGGTCGGGAGCCGGAATCGATCATTCGTTCTTCCCACTTACCCAAGGCCATGCCATTGGCGATTGCTATCAGTGCCACGCCCAGGGAACAGATTACTCGAACATTTCAGCCGAATGTTTCTCTTGTCATGAGCAGGATTACCTCTCAACCGACAATCCAAACCACTCTTCCATCGACCTTTCAACCCAATGTATGGAATGCCACACAACAGCCCCCGGATGGAAACCTGCAGATTTTCGCACCCATGATGGCCAATATTTCCCCATATATTCCGGTAAGCATAATGGTGAGTGGAATAGCTGTACCGATTGCCATCAGAATCCGGCCAACTATGCCCAATTTACCTGTATCGATTGTCATGAACACAACAAACCGGATACCGACGATGAGCATGATGACGTGGGAGGATATATTTATGAAAGTCAAGCCTGTTTCGATTGTCATCCCACAGGTAGCGGAGAAGGCGGGTTCAATCACAGTTTGTCGAATTTCCCATTAACCGGAGCTCATACAACCACCGACTGCATCGATTGTCATGCCGGCGGGTATTCAGGTACCCCCACCGTTTGTTCCGAATGTCATATGGAAGATTATACACAAACCACCAATCCGGCTCACAACCAAATTGGGATTAATACCGAGTGCGATCAGTGTCATACAACTGTACCTGACTGGAAACCTGCCACTTTTGCCATTCACAACGATTACTATACACTCACCGGAGCACATGGTCGCATTGCCACCGACTGTTTTGCCTGTCACGAAGGTAGTTATGTAAATACGCCCAATTTATGTTTTAGTTGTCATAGCAACGATTACAACCAAACCAATGATCCGCCCCATGCTACGGCTCAGTTTTCCACCGAATGCGAATCGTGTCATAGCACAGAAGCCTGGCAGCCCGCCACCTTTGACCACGATGGGCAATACTTTCCCATTTATTCAGGAAAGCATCAGGGTGAGTGGAACAGTTGTACCGATTGTCATACAACTCCCGGAAATTATGCCATGTTTAGTTGCATCGATTGTCACGATCACAATCAACCTGACATGAACGATGAACATGCCGGAATTCCGGGATACGAGTATGCCAGTGATGCCTGCTTTGCCTGTCATCCTACTGGTAGTGCCGAAGGAGGATTTAATCACAACACAACCAATTTCCCACTCACAGGAGCCCACACAACGACAGAGTGTTCGGCTTGTCATACAAATGGTTATCCGGGAACCACCATGATATGCGGCGATTGTCATCAAGCCGACTATGGTCAGACTTCCAACCCAAATCACAGTGCCATTGGAATTTCAACGGAGTGCGAAGCATGTCACACCACCAATCCGGGTTGGAATCCGGCACAGTTTCCGGTTCATAATCAGTATTATGTGTTGGCCGGAGCCCATATAAGCATTGCCAACAATTGTGTTGAATGTCATGGCGGAAATTACAACAGCACCCCAAACACTTGTTTTGGATGTCATCAAAGCGATTACAATCAGACCAACGACCCGCCACATGCATCAGCACAATTTCCAACAGATTGCGAATCGTGTCATACACAAAGCGTGTGGGAACCTTCCACCTTCAATCACGACGGGCAGTATTTCCCCATCTATAGCGGCAAACACCGTAACGAATGGAATAGCTGTGCCGAATGTCATACCAACCCTTCCAACTATGCCCTGTTTAGCTGTATCGATTGCCATGAGCATAACCAGACGGATATGAACGATGAGCATCAGGGTGTTTCGGGATACCAGTACAATAGTAATGCCTGCTTCAATTGTCATCCAAATGGATCGGGTATGAAAACATTCCAAAAAAGACTAAACGACTAACCAAAGAGCTATGAAGTATTTTATTTCGCTGATATTGATTGGAATGGGTGTGGGGTTAATGGCTCAAACAAATTCCACCACCATTGAAGGAAATATCTCGTACCTGACTTCACAAAATGTTTACGTCCGCTTTGCTTCCACAGAGGGGCTTATGGTGGGCGACACTTTATTTATTTCCGAAGACGATAGCCAAGTTCCGGCATTGGTTGTTACAAGTCTATCCTCCATTTCTGCCGTTTGTAGCGCCATTGGCGATGTAAAACTTGAACTGGGTGACCGGCTTAACACAAGGCCTCAGGTAGCTACAATAGAGGAGGTTGAACCCGTAAAAGTTGAGGAACCCGAGGTTGCAATACCGGTAGAGGCAGAAATTGTGGATGAAGAGGTTGTGCAACAAACCCGACAAAAAATATCCGGCAGGTTGGGGTTATCTTCCTATTTGAATTTTTCGGATTCGCCCGGAGGCAACTCACAACGTATGCGCTATACTTTCTCCATGAATGCCCGGAATATCAGCGATTCAAAACTTTCGGTGGAGGCATATCTATCGTTTGTGCACCGAAGTGGTGAGTGGAATGAAATAAAAGACGACATTTTTAATGGTCTCAAGATTTATAACCTGGCCATGAACTACAAATTTTCTGACAAATATCAACTGTGGTTTGGCAGAAAAATCAACCCCAAGCTTTCCAGCGTTGGCGCCATCGATGGTTTGCAATACGAAATGAAATTCAATGCGTTTACCATCGGATTGATTGCAGGAAGTCGTCCGGATTATGTCAATTACAGCTATAATTTCAATTTACTTGAATTTGGTGGATATGTGGCACATGAATACACCTCCGATCATGGAAACATGCAATCAACCCTGGCCATTATCAATCAACAAAATTCCGGTGCTACCGATCGCAGGTTTGCCTATTTGCAACATGCCAACGCCCTCATAAAAAACGTGTATTTTTTTGGTAGCGCCGAAATAGATCTGTATAAAAAGGTAAATGATGTTACAAGCAATACCTTCAACCTGTCAAATCTGTATCTGTCATTGCGTTACAAAATTATCAAACCATTGACCGTTTCGCTATCGTACAGCAATCGGCAGAATGTGGTATATTATGAAACCTACGACAGGGATTTTATCGAACGACTGCTCGACACAGATGGCACCCAGGGTTACCTTTTTCAGGTAAATTACCGGGCCGGAAGAAGTATTTATATGGGTGTGAAAACAGGCTATCGTTTCAGAAATCAAGATCCCCGCCCCACCAAAAACCTCTATGCCTATGTTACCATGAGCCGGGTGCCTGCCGTTGATGCATCGGTTACTGTTTCGGCAACTTTGCTCGAAACGGCCTACCTGTCCGGAAAAATATTTAGCATTGGTCTGAACAAAGAATTGGTGCCGGCTAAATTGGATGGTGGTCTGGGATATCGCCTGGTACAGTATGATTTTATCAATTCAGAATCGGCGTTAACCCAAAATATGGGCGAGTTGAATCTCACCTACCGAATCATGAAAAAGCTCTATTGCTCACTTAACGTAGAGGCTACTTTTGAGAAGGAATACAACTATCAACGTGTATATATTAATATTACACAACGATTTTAATTGATTTGGCACCGGCTCCCCGGCCGAATCCCTCAAACCAACACAGCTCATGGTTGTTGGCAGGTATTTGCTTGGGAGACGAAACACCATAAAACAAGGCTAAAAACCGGGTGGGAATTTTCGGCAGATTTCCCGAAGAGTTTGTATTATACCATATATAAATTGAAGAGGTTTCAGGAGCGAAGCGAACTTAAAGCTCATTTCAATTCATAATCGGTATTACCTCCACCGGACCATTGTCGTGATATCCACTTGGGAAGGGTTGACCTCCAACCATATGATGGCAATTTTTATTTGCTTGCGTGTTAATGAAGCATGTTTTTCCCTAGCTTTACCACACCAAACTACCAATGATTCATTACGATGAAACAAGGAGCTGATTTTAAGCTTTTAGAAATATTTAAAAATGGATATATTCCACGTAATGAGACATAAAGAAATATCACATGGGGGTTTTAACAGTGATGGTATAGTCGAGATAAACGCAATAGGGGTGTGTTTATATGTTAGTTACCAACCATATTATGACACGAACTGCTAAAAATATTAGATTTGGAAAGTTGATAGCGATTTTAAGTTTCATCATCGGAACGATTATGGTCGTGACTTTCTATTTCACACTTTCGATTGAATTGGCTGTTGCCAGTTATTTCATAATTATTGGTTTGGGTATTCTCAGCATTATTGGACTAATACTGGTTTTATTCTTTTCACCTGACAGAGATTTTACGAAAGCGAAACGAATATCGATTGGATTAATTTTGGCAAATATTCCAATTTCTATTTTTTACTTTTTCATTATTGTAGTTCTCATAAATACACTAAGAATCACGTTTGTTAATGAAACTGGTCAGACAATTGAAAATGTTGAAATAATTGGTGCTCAGCCAAAAACAATACACAAACTAGAACCGAATGAGAAGAAAACGGTTTGGATTGGAATAAATGGGGACAGTACACTTGAGATTGAATATAATATAGGAAATAGTAAAAAGAGAGAAATTGTCTACGGTTATATAACATCATCAATGGGACAAATAGAAACATATAAAATAGGAACAGACAAACCAATTGACGAGTCATTTTGATATGAAAAACTTGATTAAACATATAATTTCTGTTGGAATTGGCTGTGGCTTTGTATTTGTAGCCTTTTGGATTGAGAGTTATTTTTGGGGAATAAGAAATTCTATTTCAGAATCAGAAATGAATGAATTGGACGGTTTTGCTTTTTCAAATCTTTTCCTCTTTGTTTTTCTATTTATCATTATTCTGACAATACAATTCTTAGTCGTTATTCCAATAATTTCTATACTTCAGAAGAGAAAGAAAATGACATATAAGAATATCAGTATTCTCGGATTAATTTTAAGTTTAATTATGGGCTTTATATTTGGAAAGTTTTTGATTGCAAATGATTTAGGAATTAAAGATACATTAGAAACCTATTTGATTGGATTTTGTGTTTTTCTAATACAATACCTTTTCAATTTCCTGACTTTTATAAAACTAAATAGAATAAAATACGGTTGGTAATCGAGTAGACGGCTCCGCCAGAATTAACTGACGGAGTGCGCCTCTCACACCACCCCCGATGGCCATCGGCGTGGCCGTGAAATTTGATGATAAACGTTGGAGCGTGACTCATATCCCCGTTTTCAACACCCGGCCGAATCAGGTTCTTCCTTTTTCTGTCGGGTTTCTTCCGGTCGTGTCAGATGCAATAACGGATACGGTTACGAAGCCATCCATCCATTTTAACGAGTTTTTGTTGAATATTGGCCGGCTACATGCGAATACTTCAAGGCTTTAATCTTCGCGTATAAGGGATTTTCACCCTTGGGATAATTATTGTCACACAACTGTTTGCTTTTAAACAAATTATTTGCATTTTTGGAACTGTATTCAAAACTTACAGTTGTGTGCACAGCAACCATGCTGAGCACACACAATAAATATAGTGCATTTGGCATATAATACTAAAAATGAACATGATAGCAGTTAATAAACTTAGTGGTAAATTGAAAGATATGAGCGCTGAAATGCCAAACGCACCATATTCAAACCGTTGGCACCAATGGTAAGAAACGAAAATACTATCAAAAAGTAATTATTTAATAAAACAAATTTATTCATGATGAAACGATTAATTCCTATAGCTATGGTATTGCTTTTTCAAGTAGGCTTTCTATCAGCACAGGAAAAGTGGAAATTTCAATTGATTGTTGGCAACAATGATTTTGGCCCTATAAACACCATAATGTATGAAAAGCATGACAAATCAGGTAAACTTATTGGTTTATATTCAAGTCCGAATGCCGATAAAAGAATATTTGGTAGTCTTGCTTCACCAATTATTCGCTTGTCTAAAAAATTCCCTAAAAAAGGAATCCTTCTAAATATAAAAGATATAGCATTAACAGATAAAAAGGATGGAACTGATAGCATTAATGCAACTTTTATTATGCCAATGCTTGGCGTTAATAGTTTTAAAGGAATTCATTTAAAAGATAGTATATCTGGACAATTTTTCAGTAATGAATATGGTGTACCTGTTTACATATCAGGGCACAGGATTAATCAAAACAAACAGCTTGATTATAGTGAACTTCCGAAAACGATATTCGACACGACCCAAAAGTACATTTTTGATCCTAGTTATTTGAACTCTCGTAAATGGCAAAAATTCAGAAAGAAAATCGAGAAATTTTCTTCTAAAGCAAAAGATGATATAGAGTTGTTTTTCGCTTTCAATATTTATAGTCAAAAACTACCATTTAGTCATTATCAACTTTTATTATCCCCTCCCCCATCTCATAAGATTGACACAACAGATAATGAGCCTGTTAAAACTCGAAACAATGTATTTTTTAAAGAAATAGATGAACAGACTGCTTTGCTTGAAGTAAAAAGCTTTTCGGGCAGTGCTTTTGAAATGGATAGCGTTATGTCGATTGTTTACAAGAGAAACTTCGAAAATCTAATAATAGATCTCAGAAATAATGGAGGCGGTGGAATAAATTCTGCAGATGCTTTAGGTGGTTATTTTATAAATAAGCAAACTGAAACAGGGTATTTCATAACCAATAAATGGTATGCACATCATGGGAAAAACAATCTAAACTTTGACATACTTCCTGTATCTACTGCAACATCAACTAACAAATTTTTAGAAGAATTAATGACAGCAGAAGGATTTAAGTCGGTTACAAAGCCAGGTGATAAACATTTTAATGGAAACATTTATGTGTTAATCAGTGGGAAAACAGCAAGCACATGCGAACCTCTGGTTTATATTCTTAAGACAAACAAAATCGCCACAATTGTAGGTGAGAATACTGCTGGAGCAATGCTAGCAGCTAGACCTATACATATCAGTAATAATCTATACCTGTTTATGGCAATTGCTGATTTTTATACTCCAGATACGAAGACTAGGTTAGATAAAATTGGAGTTTCACCAGATATTGAAGTTCCTGAAAATGAAGCTCTCGAATATGTTAAAAAGTTAATTTCGCAACAAGGTGCTGAGAAATAAAACCACAGGTACCAACATAATAGGATTTAAGGCTCAGTTGAGCCCAAAAAAACCGCCCCGCAATGAAAAAATCAACCACAACCTGAAAATCAACTCCGGAATTTAGTGAAAGCACCCGCTCAATTGAGTTTTAAGCCCTGTTGGGCTAAGCCACAGGTAATTAGTCGTCCTGTAGTTGGGGATTGAACAGTTTTAGTTGGATTTTCCACTGTATAATTTGGTCTTGGGCGGCATCAAAAAAGACCATGAAATTCCTCAAACATTGAGATATTTGAAACTTTGAGGAATTTACATTATCTTTGAGGTGTAAAATTGAAACTATTCAGATGCCAAAAATTCTAAGAAAAATATTACTTGACAAACTTCTTGTTCTAAAAGACAAAAATTTCATAAAAGTAGTAACAGGTGTTCAACGTGCAGGAAAATCGACTTTACTTGTACAATTTCAAGAACTACTAAAAGAAAAAGATTCGAGTGTTTCGATTATTTCTATTAATATGGATTTACCCGAGTTTCGTTTTCTTGCTGAAAAAAATTGGAAAGAACTTTATGATTATATCAAAACATTAATGCACGAAGGTGTAACTAATTATGTTTTCATTGACGAGGTTCAGAACGTTCCTGAATTTGAAAAATTACTTGAAGGATTGTATGTCACTCAAAATGTCGATTTATATGTTACGGGTTCCAATGCTTACCTTTTATCAAGCGAATTAGCAACCATACTTACAGGTAGAGCATATGAAATTAATGTTTTACCATTCTCGTTTACTGAATACTTGGAATATACAGGAAAAACTTCAAATCCAGACCGTGCTTTTGCTAATTATATGAGAACCGGCGGTTTTCCTGAATCTGTTGGATTCATTGAAGCAGGAGAAAGTTATGTTTACGAGTATCTAAAAACTGTTTTTCAAAACATATACGAGAATGATATACAGAAAAGACATACAATATACAATGAAACATCATATAATGAAGTCGTTAATTTCCTTATTGATAGCATAGGTTCAAGCGTTTCTGCAAGAAATATTGCAAAAGTTCTTACTGCAAATGGCAAAAAAATCGACAATAAAACAGTATCAAAATACATTCATACACTTGTGGAGTCCTATCTTTTTTATAAAGTAAATCGATACGATATTAAAGGAAAACAACATTTGGCAACTCAAGAAAAATACTATCTTGTTGATTTAGGTTTGCGATATGCATTATTGGGGAAAGAACTTACTTCAGATACAGGACATTTGCTTGAAAATGTAATATTTCTTGAATTACTTCGTCGTAATTATCAAATTTGGATAGGAAAAACAGATAATCTTGAAGTTGATTTCGTCGTTAGAGACAAAGATGGTTATACTCAATATATTCAAGTGTCATATACAGTAAAAGAACAAAAAACACTTGAACGAGAATTAGCCCCTTTTAATAAAATTCCAGATTTTAACGAAAGATTACTAATAACAATGGATTACGAAACAGGAAATCACAATGGAGTAAAACAGATAAATGCAATTGACTGGATTTTAGACAATAAAAATAAATGACGACCGCCTCATCGAGTAGACCGCCAACGGCCAAACGACCGTCAGTGCGCCTCTCACACTACTCCCGATGGCCATCGGCGTGGCCGTGAGATTTGATGATAAACGTTTGAGCGTGATTCGTATCCCCGTTTTCGGAGCCCTTTTATCGTGATGGTAGTGCCCAGGATAGGGCTTTGGGCTACGGCCCATCCTCCCATTCCGGTGCGGCTCCATGAATAAGCTTGACCGTTTTCGACACCCCGCCGAATCAGGTTCTTCCTTTTTCTGTCGGGTTTCTTCCGGTCGTGCCAGACGCAATAACGGATACGGTTACGAAGCCATCCATCCATTTTAACGAGTTTTTGTTGAATATTGGCCAGCTACATGCGAATACTTCAAGGCTTTAATCCTCGCGTATAAGGGACTTTCACCCTTGGGATAATAATTGTCACACAACTGTTTGCTTTTAAACAAATTATTTGCATTTTTGGAACTGTATTCAAAACTTACAGTTGTGTGCATTGCATGGTTGCCGGGCACACACAGTCATAAAACATTGGGGGGTGAAGTGGTTATTTGAACTTGAGTACGCTCATCAAAGTTCGTGGTACCTTGACAGGAAAGTAACTCCGAAATCCCCTACCGTTTCATACCGCCAACCTTTGGCAATAATTAGAAGGAACATGAAAAACTATTTATTACTCCTATTGTCCATTACTATTCTTGGATGTGCTGAGAAAAATGCAAATGAATCCAATGACAAAAACTTAGATTACACCCAATTTGTTAACCCCTTTATTGGTACTGATGGCACCGGGCATACATTTCCCGGACCCAGCAGACCCTTTGCCATGGTACAACCCGGCCCGGACAATACCGATAAAGGTTGGGACTATACCAGTGGCTATCAGCTCAAAGATTCTACCATCGTTGGGTTTTCAAACACCAGAGCCAGCGGCACAGGCATAAGTGAATTTGGTGATGTGTTACTCTTTCCTTTTACGAATAAGGGAGATAGTCTTTCAGCAAAAAAAATAGACGAAACGGCAGAAGTGGGTTACTATAAAATCAACCTGTCTAATGGCGTAAAAGCAGAACTAACCTCCACAGAACGTGTAGGTTTTCATCAATACACTTATCCCGGTCAACAAGCTAAATTGCTAGTCAACTTGCAACATGGGTTGCGTTTTCTTACCGATAGTTTAGTTTTAGACAGTGATATTTCAGTAGAAAAAGACAAAAAAACAATCTCGGGGTATTGTCATACCAAAAACTGGGTGGACCGCAAATATTTCTTTACACTAACTTTTGACCATGCCTACGATGCTATCAAACAATTGCCGATGCAACCCAAAGAAAATGCACCAAAATATATTTTAAACTTCACGCTTAAGGATAAGGTTTTGAAAACGAAAGTCGCTTTATCTACGGTAAGCATTGAGGGAGCCAAAAATAACCTCACCACAGAACTAAACCATTGGGACTTTGAGCAAGTAAAAACAGAAAGTAAAGAATTATGGAATAGCTATCTCAGAAAAATTGAAATTGAAGCGGATGACAAACAAAAAACCATTTTCTATACCGCTATGTATCACTTGTTTTTACAGCCTTCTAATATCGCGGATGTAGATGGAAAATACAGAGGCGCGGATGATAAAATTACAACCGCCAAGAAAGGCGAATACTACTCTACACTATCGCTTTGGGATACCTATAGAGCAGCACATCCTTTATACACCCTGCTGGTTCCTGAACGTATAAACGGATTTGTAAATACCTTTTTAGCGCACCACAAAGCGCAAGGCTATTTACCCATATGGACGGCTTGGGGTCAGGAAAATCACTGTATGATTGGTAATCATTCCATCCCTGTAATCGTGGATGCATATAACAAGGGGTTTGATGGGTTTGATTTCAACGAAGCTATGAATGCCATGATAGCATCCTCTACCCAAAGTCATTTGAATTCAGACTGGGATTTATATAATAAATACGGCTATTATCCTTTTGATTACCTGGACAATGAAGCCGTTTCAAGAACCTTAGAAAGTGGCTTTGATGATTATGCAATTTCCATCATGGCGAAAGCGATGGGCAGGGATAGTATTTCATCCGTATTTGCAAAAAGAGCAAAATACTATGAAAATCTATTCGATCCCGAAACAGGGTTGATGCGTGGTAAAGATTCCAAAGGAAACTTTAGAACCCCGTTTAAACCCCTTGACGCCACGTCGCCCATGAATAATCCGGGCGATTATACCGAAGCCAATGCTTGGCAGTACAGCTGGACACCGTGTCAATATGATGTAGAAAATTACATCAAACTGCTTGTAGGAAAAGACCAGTTTACAGAGCAGTTGAATACATTTTTTAAGATTTCTGGAGAAGGTGACAACAAACATTTGGGACAAGAAGGACTCATAGGACAATACGCGCACGGTAACGAACCTAGTCATCACATTGCCTATTTATATGCTTTTTCAAACACACCAGAAAAAGGAAATGAATTGATAACCGAAATTTACAACAAGTTCTACAACGACACACCTGAAGGCATTACAGGGAACGATGATTGCGGACAGATGAGTGCCTGGTATATATTCTCAACCTTAGGTTTTTATCCAGTAAATCCAGCCAATGCAGAATATGTTTTAGGAATTCCGCAAGTAGAAAAAGCTACCATAAATTTGAACAACGAAAAAACCTTCGAGATAGTAAAGACCAAAAATTCATTAACAAATCCTGAGATTTTTCTTAATAGGAATAACAATAACAGAACGCTAAAACATAAGGATGTCATAGGCGGCGGGTTATTGGAATTTAAATAACAATTGCCAATAAATAGGACGCTGAGTGGCGCGCAGCGCCTAGTCCCGCACTTGCAGGATTGAACCACATTTCAACAAGCCCAATGCCTCGCCTCTACCGGACTTCCGATGATGCACCTAATGAAGCTTTATGTCGTGTTTTGTTGATTATACCAACTATAAATTGAAGTTAGCACTACGCTGCTTATGTATAATGCCCATATAGAATTGAAGAGGTTTCAGGAGCGAAGCGAACTTAAAGCTCATTTCAATTCATAATCGGTATTATTGCTAATTTTATAGTCTTTTTTGATTCGAATCATGGCAGCCCAATGGCCTGTTCAACCAAAGTAGGTGAATGCTTTGTTCGCATAGCATAAATATTTAAGTTGGAAGAACTTTTAAGGAGGAAGAATAAATGCTGAATAAAATGAATAAAAAGATCGGACTAAATGCCGCAATGGCTATCGGAATCGGCGGTATGGTAGGAGGTGGAATTTTTGCTGTCTTAGGGTTGGCTGTTTCCTTAGCCAAAGGAGGAACCCCAATTGCTTTTTTACTGGCCGGCATTCTGGCATTAATTACATCCTATAGTTATGTGAAATTATCTCTCGCTTTTCCTGACAGGGGAGGAACCGTGAAATTTGTCAACCAGGGTTTTGGCAAATCTATTTTTAGCGGCGGATTAAACAACTTGCTGTGGTTAAGCTATATCATCATGTTGTCGCTTTATGCTTCTGCTTTTGGTTCTTATGCACCAAACTTATTTCATCTGTTTGACAGTAAAACAGTAAGCTTTCATGTGTATGCAAGTGGAATCATTATAATTGCCACCGCCATCAATTACTATAGCATTAAAATTGTTGGAGAAATTGAAACCTATGCAGTTGTTATTAAACTTTTCATTCTGCTTGCATTCGTAGGCATAGGCATTTACGGTTTGTTCGGAAATCAAAACGTGATCCAATTATCGCCCAAAAACTGGGAGAGCACCATTAACCTCATTACAGGAGGGATGGTAATCTTTGTGGCATATGAGGGATTTGAACTTATTGCGAATGCAGTTCCAGATATTGAAAACCCAATAAAGAATGTTCCGAAAGCCTATTACTATTCTGTTGTTTTTGTAATCCTTCTTTATATCATTATAGCCGCAGTAACTGTTGGATCTTTACCCTTCAATAAAATTGCCGCTGCACAGGATTATGTTTTGGCAGAAGCTGCAACACCCATGATAGGGAAAGTTGGTTTTACGATCATAACAATTGCAGCTTTAATCTCAACCTTTTCGGCAATAAATGCCTCTTTGTACGGCGGGAGCCGGGTAAGCTACGAAATCGCTGAGGATGACGAGCTTCCACACCAATTAACCGGTCGGTTATGGAATCATCCTGTTGGATTAATGATTACAACCATCCTGACCCTGCTTCTGGTTAATACCGTGAATTTAGAAAGCATTTCTACGGCTGGCAGTGTTGGATTTATTTTGATTTTCACCTCTGTAAATTATATCGGCTTTAAATTATCGAAGTCAATTAATGGAAATAAAACAATTCCTTTAACCGGTTTTATTTTAGGACTGGCTGCAATACTGATTTTGATTGTACAACAATATTCATCGAACCGACTTGGCGTATTTTTGGCGTTTTCAATAATCTTTGTTTGCTTTATCAGCGAGTATATATTTAAAAGAGTTGTGCACAATAATTAGGATTCGAAACACTCTTCGTACCAACATGGAGACATGTTGAACTGCTGTACAAACCATCTCATGCCACTCCTTCCGCTCGCCGAGTCTGAGGGAGTAGATTTA
Source organism: Bacteroidales bacterium (assembly GCA_963676875.1). Classification (GTDB taxonomy): domain Bacteria; phylum Bacteroidota; class Bacteroidia; order Bacteroidales; family F082; genus UBA6244. The sequence continues at coordinate 2,117,611 of OY781436.1, read as the reverse complement.
TTACCTTATCGGCTCACTCTTTTAGTCGTTTTATACTTAAGCAATAAAAGACTTTTTCGGTGAGTAAATATACCGACACAACCATCGCTAGAAGTATCTGTGGCGCATATTGCAAGAAAAGATGAGGCGAAAAACGTAAAAAAACGAGTGTAAAAAAAGAGTGGTTATTTTTATCGAAAAACTTGCGTTACCTCAACTAACCCATTATCCGAATGACGCTTGAGGAAACTTTGACCTGCGATAAAAAAAATATTTTTGAATGCTTCACAGTTGCAGAACAAGAAATATTCCTAGCTTTACCACACCAAACTACCGATGATCCATTACAATGAAACAAGGAGCTGATTTTAAACGTTTAGAAATATTTAAAAATGGATATATTCCACCTAATGAGGCATAAAGAAATATCACATGGGGGTTATGGCAGTCATGGTATAGTGGAGATAAAGGGCATAGGGGTGTTTTTATATATTAGTTGTAGCTAATGCAAAGAGAGCCCAGTGCAGAATGAAACTATGAAAAGATTAATAGAAAATATTGAGACTTATATTAGCTTGAATCAGGAAGAATTGTCATTGCTTGAAAATTCTTTGACAAAGAAAACTTACGATAAAAAGACTGTCTTTTTTGAAGAAGGGAAAATAGCTAATGAAATATATTTTGTTTCTCAAGGTTGTGTTCGTCTATTTTATAATGTAGACGGTAATGATAAAACAGCCTTCTTTTACACTGAAGGACAATTTATATGCGCAGGAGAAAGCTATACTTACAATATACCAGCCGTAGAAAACTATCAAGCAATTGAAAATACTGATTTGATAATATTCACAAAGTCAGACATTGAAAAGTTAACGCTACTATTACCAAAAATGGAAGTAATTGCACGAGTTGCAGTGGAGAATGAATTAATAACTAGTCAGAAAGTGATTGCTTCATTTGTGACAAAAGCGCCAGAAGAACGTTACCTTGACTTGTTAAATACACAAAAAGAACTTTTTCAGAGAGTTCCACAACAGTATATTGCGTCGTTTCTTGGAGTTTCACCAGAAACACTAAGTAGAATAAAAGCCCGTGTTTTAAAAAAGATTTCTTGATTATCGTCAAGAGAATTTAAATATAGAAGTCATTACTTTGCAACTTTAATTCAAATATTAAAAAGTGATGAAATCAAAGAAAGTTTTAGTTGCAGGAGCAACCGGTTATTTAGGCCAACATTTAGTAAAAGAACTAAAGAAAAAGGGTTTCTGGGTAAGAGTATTAATTAGAAAAGAAAATCAAAAAGATAAGTTTGAAGCAGTAGATGATTTCTTTATAGGACAAGTAACAAATCCTGACAGTTTACAGGGCATAACTCATAACATCGATTGGGTTTTCTCTACAATTGGGATTACACGGCAAAAAGACGGAATGACCTATATGGATGTTGATTATCAAGGCAATGCAAATCTTTTAAAAGAAGCTTTAAAAAATAAAGTCGAAAAATTTTTATATGTTTCGGCAGTGAACGGAGATAAGTTCAGGCAACTAAAGATATTTGAAGCAAAAGAGAAATTTGTTGACGAATTGAAAGCATCGGGTTTAAATTATCTTATTCTCAGACCAAATGGATTTTTTTCTGATATGGGAGATTTCTTAAAAATGGCAAAAGGCGGACGGGCTTATTTATTTGGAGACGGTCACTATAAGTTCAATCCAATTGATGGTGAGGATTTAGCAAAAGTCTGTGTTGACAAGATGTTGTCAGATGAAAAAGAATCATCGGCAGGAGGCCCCGATATTTTAACTCAAAACGAAGTAGCAACATTAGCATTAAATGCTATGAATAAACCAATTAAAATAACACATCTTCCGGATTGGTTAAGAAAATTAACAATTTGGTTTTTGAGAACATTCACTTCTTCAAAGTTTTATGGACCTTTTGAATTCTTTCTGACTACGATGGCTTATGATAATATTGCAACTCAATATGGAGAAAAAAGACTTGAAGATTTCTTTAAACTAGAAGTAAAAAAAACATAAAGAATAAGTAAGCACTAGCTACAACACATGGTATAGTGCATGCGGGTTTCAGAAGTTTTCGAGTGTTTGTAGCTCGTAAAAAAGGTCAGTGTAAACTGATAGGTTTTCGCTTCGTAATCCCGCACGACACCATACCATAAAACGTTAGCCACAAGGCAAGACAAATGAGAACGACTGAACTTATAATAGAATCCGAAAGTCACATCAAAAAGGGTGATTATGATAATGCTATTCAAAAGCTACATCACGCATTGATAATAGATCCCGAAAATGTTGACGCAAAAAAGCTTTTACTTGAAATTTACATCCAGCAAGACAAAACGGAACAAGCGATTAATATTGTTGATGAATTGTTACAAACGAATAAAGAGGATATCGAGTTACTTTATATTAAAGCAAATTGTTTAAATGACTTAGGAGAATTAGATGAAGCTTTAACTTTATATAACTCAGTAATTTCTAAAAAGACTGACTTCTATTTAGCTTATGGAGCAAGAGGAACTGCATATTTGAAATTAGGACAAAATGATATGGCAATCATAGACTTGGACTATTCTTTAAAACATGAAAAGAAGAATGCTATTTTACTCTCACAAAGAGCATTGATTCATATTGAAAATCAAGATTTTAAATTGGCATTATCTGATTTGGACAAAGCATTACGAATCGACAAGGGATTAAACGAAGCTAGACTTTATAGAGCTTTTATTTATAGAGTTCTAGGCGATGAAAGCAAAGCATTAAATGAAATGGAAAAAATTGATGGTGAATTGCAATTGGATTCAGAATCAAATCATCAAAAAGGAATAATCTATTATAAAAATAATGATTTGAGCAATGCATTACAGAATTACAATATAGCTATCGAAAAAGACCCAGGAAATATTGAATCAATTTATTCCAGGGCTCTATTATATTGCAAATTAGAACAATTTGATACAGCGATAAGTGACTTAGATTTAGCAATGAAACTTGATAATTCTCATTTCATAGATTATTTGCTTAATGGATATGCTTATGTATATTTCAAAATGAAAGAATTTAATAAAGCCATTGACTTTGCAGAGAAAGCATTAAGAGAAAATAAGGATTTTTATTGGGCTAATTTGACTTTGGCAGAAATATACGGAGAAACTGAAAAATTTGAGGACTTTTATGAAAATCTAATGATTGCAATCAAAGGAGGAATTGGATTAGAAGATATTGATGAAACAATTAGAAGCAAATACTCTAATGATAAGGAATTCAAAAAATTAACAAGGAAATTGAAATAAAAGCCCAGTGTCTAATCGAGTAGACGGCTCCGCCAGAATTAACTGACGGAGTGCGCCCCTCACACCACCGTACGTACGGGTCTCGTATACGGCGGTTCGTCAGGTATCAGTATCATCGCTCTTTACACCAATGATACCTTTGTCTTTATTTAAGAAAAGGCTGGCAAACTCTAAGTTTGAACGTATCCATCCGACCAACCACACCCATGCCATTGCCAGGCTAGAGCTGTAAATTTTGCGGGAGCAGGTCGGACAATTTGTTGGCGGGATAATCAGGAATGACTTGGAGTACTTTCCTGAGCCACTCAAATGGGTTCACGTTGTTCTTCTTGCAGGTACCGAAGAAGGAATAGAACATGGCGGCTCGCTTGGCTCCTTCGTGTGATCCGGCAAAGAGATAGTTTTTTCGTCCCAGAGCATTTGGTCTGATGGCATTTTCTACCCAGTTGTTATCTATCTCCAGCGAACCATCGTACATAAAGTTGCACAAAATGTCCCAACGCTTTGAGGTATATTCCAAAGCGATCCCTATAAAATAAACAAGATATCACGTTCACATGCCCTTTACGTGACGAGTAACAGAAATATCTTTGCGCTGGAGGTGAAATCACTCCGAATACTGCTATCTCAACGTCACAGAAAGCGATGTTGTTCGCATCAAAGTGTCCGCTACTTAAAGGAGTAGGAAATCGGGGATTCTCTTTGGTGTTTCAATTTATGGGCATATGATCACTCCCTATGTACGTTTGTATACCAACCCGATACGGTTTATTATTTTACTGAGACTTTGTCCCATGTTGCAATCACGAGAAGTAGTTGAAAAGAGGTGAAACACGTTATTCAAAATTGCCACTACAGGTACTTCTGTGATGGGGTCGGAAAAAGAACCATTAGGAATGAGTGTTGGCATGCATGAAGAAAATTTTCCGGCTTGATGGAAGCATATCTAGAATATTGATATATTTGAGGCTGCAAACGTAACCGGACTAATAGAAGACATGAACAAACTGAATTAATCAAGGAATCATGCAGAGTAGTTAAACGTGCAGTTGATGATGACTTTCGACTATCAAACTAAACCACAAAGCATATGCTTCCCGTTATGCAAAAACATAAACCAAATAATTAACATCTTGTGAGAAAAACAATAACATTTATTGCCATTATCTTAATCATTGCAAGTCTTGGGTGTAATAAGGAAAACCCGAAAGGAAAAAACTCTCTAACAGAATTAAATACAGAACCTGTAGGAGAGAATTGTTCTTCTGGTGGCTTTAAAATTTCAAGCGGAATTGACATCAACGACAACAACATTCTAGATATTGATGAAATTCAATATGAAGAATATATATGCAATGGCAATAACGGAACAAATGGAAGTAATTCAATGATTAATGTAATCCCAGAACCATCTGGAAGTTATTGTGAGTTTGGAGGAATTAAAGTAGAGTCTGGTCTTGATGAAAATTTTAATGGTTTGCTTGATGAAAATGAAATAACAACAATTAATTATGTTTGTAACGGAGCAAGTGGACAAAATTCAGGTGAAATTAGTACCATTAGGATTCCATTTTCATTGGCTTATAAGTGGAGATACCCGGAAAACAATTGGACTTTAGATATTGAAGATGGGTTAATATATGGATTTAATATAGCTGATTACCCTGGTTTTGATAGCATTGCCTTTATTGCTCAATTTCATCGTGGAGAGTCAACAGATTCTATTTGGTTAAGACTTTTCGACTATACGGCGTCAATGGGAATAACGAATTCAGAATTGGTTTCAGTAATTCCAGACTCGCAACTGGAAGATCCCGACCTAAGGGTTATGAAAAGTGGGAATTTTATTAATTCACTCTTATCAGGTAAAAGAACAATTGGAATACAGTTCAGAAAAGAATCCGCTACAGGTCGATCTATTTCAATACACAACGCTGAAATAATTTTACACAAGAGCAGATAAAATAAAAAACATGAGATACATTAAATCACTTCCTTACATTATTTCATTCTGCTTCTTTATGTTTCATTTCCTCAGCTCAAGTATTGGGCAGTATACTTATCAGGATGTTAACCTTAGGGAAATAACCTTTTCAGATACCAATACAATTACTCAGGGAAACTCGAACTCGATAAATACTGACATAACTAAAATTGATGAATCACGTTTTGCATTGACACGCATTGATTTTGTACCAATATCCAACGGGAATGATGATGAAAGCTATGTTGCTTTAGGATCAATAGTTGATTCAACGATTTATTTTAGCAAGAATAAAACCTTTAATGAAACTAGTTACTTAAGAAGAATTGGCACATTGGATACAAATACTCTTGTTATAATTTCTGAAGGTCCGTATCGTGTACCATTAGCAACTCGGTCATCATCAGCTATTCTAGGGGAAATAATTGACGACAGTATATGCTTTGGAAACAATTTTATTTTCAATATGGGTCGAAGTTATTATATGGATATGTGCATTCTGGATTCGGAACATTTTGTTGTCACGTATTTACGTGGTTTACCTCCTTTTAAAAATGATACAGTATATGCATGTCTAGGTACAGTAGTAGGTGATAGTATTCAATATAGTTCAACAGCATTAGTAACGGATAGCGGTATATCTGACTTGTCAATATGCAGTTTAGATTCATGCCATTTTGTAATTGGATATATAGACGTTGAGAGCAGTAATGGTATGATTAGAAGTGGTTCAATATCTGACGATACTATATCATTAGGGCAGAAACAATGCTTTAATAGTGGAGCTATATATCAATTATCAACCACAGCAATTAATGACAGTTCCATTTTTCTTTTCCATCATGAAATGTATGATACTGTTCGAGGTACAGTGGCAGTAGTTCATGAAAATGAAATTATTATGGGGAACTCATCTGCATTTAAAAGCTTTGGTGCTTTTGGAACTACTGCTACTAGAATTGACGATAATCATGTTGTGGTTTTATACTCTCATTGGCCATCTCCAGACGAGAGAATTGGGAAAATCAGATTAGCAGCCATTAATAATACGAATATTTCTTTCAGTGAAGAATACGATTACAGTAATTGTTCAGGCGCCACCGTTCCTGGGCATATGATAGGTGTGAATGACAGTGAGTTTGTGATTTCTTATCTGCATACCTGTAACGAGGTTTCAAGTGTTTCAAAAATTGGTTATATTTCTCCATATCCGGTATTAACAATAGCTGATTCTGGTAGCTCTTGCTCAGGATTTCATCATGTTCCAATTACAGAAATGGATTTGAAAAATATTAATGAACTATCATTAACTCTTGAATATGATACATTAAACCTATCCTTTTTCTCTTTTCAAAACTTAAATTCTCAACTCCTGGTTGATTCACTAAATATTACTGAGAGTAATGGACTTATAAACATAACCTATCGTTCTGATATACCTTTAAATTTGAATCATGACACACTACTTGAATTGGTATTTAATATTGATACTGTCCTTATTCACAGCACAGAAGTATTGGAGTGGAATGACGAATTGAGTTTCTTCATAAATAATAAAGGAGATACAATTGGAAAACGATTTGAAAATGGTTACATTAATATAATGCCGGCTGTAGGTGAGGCGGGTCCTATTATTGGTCAAGATAGTATTTGTCAAGGCACCATAAATGCTTCTTATTTCGTAGAACCTTTTTTAAATGCAGATTTTTACGTTTGGAACTTAGAACCAAATATTGCGGATTCTATTGTTGTTTTTGATACAGTTGTTACCATCTATTTTCAATCCGGGAATGTCACTCCTTCTACACTAACAGTATATGGAGGAAATAGTTGTGGAAATAGCGATACCTCAAGCATATACATTGAGACTATTGAAAATCCCATTTCTATAGCAGGTTCAGACACGACAATTTGTGAAAATTCAAGCTTTCAAATGAGTGGAACGGCTTACAACTATCATCACGTATATTGGGCCACGTTGGGCGATGGTAATTTTGATGATCCGTTTCTGCTTAATTCAACATACTTTCCAGGAAGTGAAGATATAGCTAACGGAAGTACGAGTTTAATGTTATTTGCCTTTGCAAATAATCCATGCCTTGGGGAAGTAGGAGATACATTAATACTAACCATTACACCACTTCCTATTGTTGATTCAGGTAGCGATGATTCAACATGTATAGATGACCCATACCTGCTTAGTGGTATTTCATACAATTATTCCACTGTAAAATGGACTACATGCGGTGATGGTGAGTTTAGTGACACCACACAATTAATGACATACTATTACCCAGGTCCAAATGATATTGAACTTGGAAGTACGAACCTAGTATTAACTGCTTCTGCAACTTATCCGTGCGATGAATTAATTTCAGACACAGTAGTTCTTTCAATTATTGACATTCCGCACCAACCATCAACGCCACAAGGTCCCGTTGTTATACTTTTGGACACATGCTCTATCACGGAATACTATACTGACACTGTTGAGAATGCAAATTCATACCAATGGCATCTTGAGCCATCTGATGCAGGAGTAATCACCGGAAATGGTATCAATGCAATTGTCAACTGGAATACCTCCTACATTGGAATCCTTGCATATATTTATGTCCAAGCAATAAATGATTGTGGTGAAACATTTTCAGATTCTTTAATTATTGATATGAGCACGGTTGGTCTTTTTAATGAAAATTCTGCTTATGACATAACCGTGTCACCAAATCCTTCAAATGGATTTTATAACGTTTCAATTGAAGGATTAGAAGGCAATGCTGAATTGTACGTTGCAAATACTGGTGGCAAGCTTATCAGATATGAGACTTTTATGATCACGAAAAATGAATATAAGTATCCTCTTGATTTAAGTGATGTACCTTCTGGAGTTTATTATTTGAGAATCGTTTTTAAAAAACAAAAGCATTTTGATAATATGATTATTTTAAGAAAAGATTAATATAAAAAACCAGCAGCTAATGAATAGGATTCTAGCGGTCTGCAATATTCAGCGTGGAGTCTATGTTGAACTGCTGTACAAACCATCTCATGCCGCTCTCTCCGCTCGCCGAGTCTGAGGGAGTAGATTTATTACCTTATCGACTCACTCTTTTAGTCGTTTTATACTTAAGCAATAAAAGACTTTTTCGGTGAGTAAATATACCGACACAACCATCGCTAGAAGTATCTGAGGTGCATGTTGGGAGATAAAATGAGGCGAAAAACGTGAAAAAACGAGTGTAAAAAAAGAGTGGTTATTTTTATCGAAAAACTTGCGTTACCTCAACTAACCCATTATCCGAATGACGCTTGAGGAAACTTTGACCTGCGATAAAAAAAATATTTTTGAATGCTTCACAGTTGCAGAACAAGAAATATTCCTAGCTTTACCACACCAAACTACCGATGATCCATTACAATGAAACAAGGAGCTGATTTTAAACGTTTAGAAATATTTAAAAATGGATATATTCCACCTAATGAGGCATAAAGAAATATCACATGGGGGTTTTGGCGGTGATGGTATAGTGGAGATAAACGCAATAGGGGTGTTTTTATATATTAGTTATGCACAAGTTATAAGACAGTTTCAGCACACTACTAATTGAATAAAAAGAATAAATGGAGATAAAACTTGGAATTGGAATTGGTGAAATTAAATTCGGAATGAAAAAAACTGAAGTTGAAGAGATTTTGGGACAACCAGGCAGAATTAGAATTGAAGAAGATGACGATGATAAAGTGATGTTTGATTATAATGCTTTAAATCTGAGGTTATCTTTTTATCCAAAAGAGGAAGATAGATTAGGCTACATTGAGAGTTCAAATAAAAACCTGACTTTCAATAATAAAAAAATAATTGACGATAATATTGACTTTGTAAAAACGGAAATTTTCGGAGATTTAATTTCAAACTGGGAAGTAAATGATTATCGTTCTTTTACGGCACATTTTAACGAAGAATTTTGGTTTACCCTTCAATCAGATTATGAAAAAGTGATTGAAATAGAATTGGGTGTACCTTTTGAAAATAGAGAAACATATAAATGGCCAAAATAAAACCAGTGCATAACAATGTATAAAAATAATAGCCTAGACAGTAGTATTTTCAAGGGCTTTAGCACGCTTCAACTTTCGTGTAACATGACAGGAAAGTGCCCCGCGGTCGGCTACTATTCTTATACTCAACGTTGGGCACAATGCAGAAACCGATACACAGACATGAATAATAACATAAGAATGATATAAATGGAAATCAAAATTGAAATCCAAGATGAAAAACTGGGAAACCTGAGTCATTCGGCAAAGGGCGAATTACAAAAGATTTCTCAAAAGTATCTCGATGAAATACTAGATGAAGCTAGTAGATTGGAAGCTAGTAGAAATACGACGTCAACTCCAGAAATAACAGCTTCTATTATAAATGATGCCGTGGTATTTGCAAAAAAGTACAGGACTTTTAATAGAAATATTGGTAAAAGAATTTTTGGACAGTCATTAGCTTTTATCTTGACAATATTAACTGGTGGACTTTTTAAGACAGAAGAGTTTGATACAACTTGGTATGTTATCGTTTTTCTTGTGGTATTCCTTTTAGCGATTATCGCCAATATTTATGTTTTCTTTAATTCCAGCAAAAATGAATAATACAGATAAAATAGAAAAATTACTTACAGAATCTGCAAAAGAAAAAATAAGTGAGATAATTGCAGATAAAAAGCAAGAATTGCTTGAAAAGGCATTTGATATTGCGAGACAAAATCAAACTGAAAATATTGAAATATCATTGCGTGATATTTTAGAAGCTAATGATAGTAATCGATATACTGAGTTGAAAATTAAAAATTCAGCATCTAGGCGCAAACGAATGACCTACTTAATTGGATTGGCAGGTGCTTTGTATGCTATAATTGGATTCATGATTTATTTTTATCAAACTTCAAATTTTGACTTAAAAAGCGATTTAGGATTGATTATGGTTGTTGCTGGTATACTTATGACATTTTTATCATTCTTTTTTAATCAATTTTATTTATTAAAGCAATCAAAACTGCAAACAGAAGTAAAGGTTAAAAATCATGACTTTTATCCAAGCCCAGATTACGCAGTCGTTGAAAGATGGCAAATAATAGAAAGCCTTGTCAGAAAGAAATATGCAAAAAACGAAAAGGAGCAAAAAGTGATTTCATTTAATCAATTGCTTCAATATTTATCTGAACATTATGCAACATCGGATAAAGATTTAAAAGAAATAAAACAATTGCTTACAGCTAGAAATGATATTGTTCATGATTCACAAAAGTACAGTGATTCAAAGAGAGCCGAAATGATAATAATTGCAGATAAAATTATTGAAAAATTAGAAAAATCATAAAAGCACAGTGCCCAACACGGCTATAAAATGCATTTGGCGGGCACTGCAAACATAGAACATTGAAACATTTAAATAACATACAGCTGTCGGGAAATTTGTAGCTTTGAAAAGCGCCAAACGACATCTTATAGCTATCGTTGTATGCAATGCGAAAAATTGCTAACGATTAAAATTTAGACAACGATAAACTGAACATTTTTAAATTTGTTTAATATTAATTTAAAAATATAAAAAATGGGAAAATCAAGCGGATTAAAAAATGCACCAAGTACAACAGGAAAACCATCAGGAACAGGCAGAGGAAATGCACCAACTAGACCAGGAAGAACTGCGCCACCTGCACCTAGAACTAAAAAATAACTGAATTTTTTAAATGCGCTACTTGATGAAGTAGCGCATATTTTACATGGAAAATTTTGATTGGAAAAGAAAAAGATATAAAAATGGAGCACCTGTAATATTTATTATAGGTTGCCTATTTAATTATAATTTCAAATCATTTAGGAATTTTTTAATTTATATATTCCATTTTTCAGGTTATCTTGACTTAAGGAAAAAAGATTCATCTCAATACACAGATGAACAACTGATTAAAGGGTTAGATTTAATCTACAAAACAAAAATTGATAAAAAAGACCTTTACGAATTAACTAAATGTAACAAAAACACATTTAACAAGCGATTCAAAGAATATTTTGAATTGAAAGGATTTATAGGAAAAAGGAAATTTACTCTCTACGAAACTTATGGTATTTTAAATGAATGGCAAGGTCAAGGAAAATGGGGAATGATGCAATCTATAAAAAAAGAGAGATTAGCTAAAATTATTAATTCAGGAAACTACAAGAATTTAGCCTCTGAATTTAGCCTTCTAATTGGAGAAGATAAATATAAAAGCCAAGACAAATTCTCACCTAAAGAAGTAAAAAAACTATTAGAACATATCGATTTGTCAGAATCAAGAAAAGCCGAAAGATTATTAAGATATGATGAGTTCGAAAATATTTCTTTATGGATTTTCGGATTTTTGATTTTTTATAACGCTTGGGAGAAAAACAAGCACAGCATACAATCGAGTAGACGGCTCCGCCAGAATTAACTGACGGAGTGCGCCTCTCACACCACCGTAGTGCGACAAGAAGTCGCTTAATATAACTGTATAACGTTCATTGAATGATTAAACCTTGTGTTCCATCACAAGTAGCCTATGGACACGTGCATACCGGGCAACTGGTTTGTGCGAAGCTGTCCGGACAATATAGCCTGTAAAGGATTTCTGTAAGGGAAACCTGTCGTGGTATCGTCAAACCATGGAGGAGTTAGGCTTAACCGGTATGGTTAACATATGTGAACTGCTAATAAATGTCGTGACGTGAGAATAGCGAAAGACGATGATACGCTATGACCAAAAGGTAAGGGGTATAGATAACAGACTTTGTGGTTTCTGTTACATGGATTACGATTCCCCCGGCAAAGAGGCAGAACCTAACCCGGTTTGTTATGTAAGTGGAACTTGGTAAGCCCGTACGGTTACGGCCAGTTGGCGGTTAGGCTCTCCGCAAGGAGAGCACAATACCGTGCGGGTAAAGGAACGACAGAGAAAGCCAATGCCGTTGTGTAATGCAACGGATATGCCCACTTCTGTTATGGTACTCTTTTACGAGAAATTTATAGTAAGACTTTCAATGAGGAAAACGCAAATGAATCTGCCGGAAAGTGGATGTGCATCCGAAACTATATGGACAACTTGGGATTCCATTAACTGGAACAAAGTAGCCCGTGCAGTTAAGTCACTACAAACGCGTATCGTAAAGGCCGTCAAAGCAAAACATTTTCACAAAGCTAAAGCTCTCCTACTCCTGCTTACCCGTTCGTTTTACGGGAAACTGCTGGCTATTCTAAGGGTAACTACCAACAAAGGCAGTAGAACCTGCGGCGATGACAAGATACTATGGAATACACCACTCAGGAAATGGAAGGCTATTGAACAATTATCCATCAAAGGGTATAAAGCAAAACCATTAAAGCGAAAATCTATTCCCAAGAAAAACGGAAAACTTCGGCATCTTGGCATTCCAACAATTAGGGACAGGGCTATACAAGCCTTGTTCAAACTAGGTCTCGAACCTATAGCAGAAACCACCGCAGACCCGAACTCTTACGGGTTCAGACCAAAACGGTCGTGTGCCGATGCTATTGTTCAATGTTATAATGTGCTTTGTAAACGTAATTCGGCTGAATGGATTCTCGAAGCTGACATAAAGGGATGTTTCGATAATATTTCGCACCAATGGATCTTGCAGCATATTCCTTTAAATAAAAAGGTTTTGACTCAATGGCTCAAAGCTGGTTATATGGAGAAAAAACACTGGTTCCCAACCGAAGCTGGAACACCTCAGGGTGGTATCATTTCGCCAATAATTGCCAACATGGTACTCGATGGCTTGGAGGAAATCATCAACCTTCATGCTCATCACAAACCAAACAGTAACCCATTTAAAATAAACTTCGTCCGTTATGCCGACGATTTTGTGGTTACCTGTAGCAATAGCGAATATCTCGAACATGAGATTAAACCGCTTATCAGCAAGTTTCTTGCCGATAGAGGATTGGAACTCTCTGAAGAGAAAACCAAGATTACCCATATTCAAAAGGGTTTCGATTTCCTTGGATTCAACGTGCGCAAGTACAAACATAAATGCCTTACCAAACCTAAAAAGGATTCGGTAAAAAGTATTTTTGTAAGTATAAGTGAATGTGTTTCGAACCATAAAGCCGTATCGCAAAAGGAACTCATCCGAATGATCACACCAAAAATCAGGGGATGGGCTAACTTCTTCCGACACTCTGCAGCCAAACAAACCTTTTCATTGCTGGACAATAAAGTTTTTAAACTATTGTGGAAATGGGCTAAACGCCGACATCCCAACAAAGGCAACCATTGGATTAAAGCTAAATACTTTAAAACCAAAGGCAACCGACAATGGGTATTTTCGACAACTGATAAAATGCAAACTTACGAACTACCTCTTTTCGATGCCACTAAGATTATTAGGCATACCAAGATAAAGAGCCTTTCAAACCCTTACGATAAGGAATGGAAAGGGTACTTTAGAGAAAGGGCAAAGGGTAGGCTTGTAAAGCATGATAATATTAGAAAATTAGCCACTGCAAGCTGTTGACCGGATTACTAAAATAGTCTTTAGAGTGCTTGAGCCGTATGAAGGGAAACTTTCATGTACGGTTCTTAGAGGGGAAAGGGAGAGCAATCTCCCCGACCTACTCGACCGTCCGGGTCTCGTATACGGCGGTTCTCTAGATCAAGGGAAGTTAATCGAAGGTTGCTGGGGTGAAATTTGATGATAAACGTTAGAGCGTGATTCATATCCCCGTTTTCGGAGCCTTTCCATCGTGATGGTAGTGCCCAAGATAGGGCTTTGGGCTACGGCTGGGTATTCCGGACTAAGCTGACCCCCCTATTTGTGAAAACGAGGATAAATTTTCCGGAGCATGTTGACCCCCTTTCACAAGAGAATATATGTTTTGGTTGTGTAGTGGAAAACCGTAATACCGATTATGAATTGAAATGAGCTTTAAGTTCGCTTCGCTCCTGAAACCTCTTCAATTCTATATCGGCATTATATATAAACAGCGTAGTGCTAACTTCATTTTAAAGTTGGTATAATATGCAGCGCGCAGCGATTCCGATAGCTAAAAGGAATGTTGAATTACCTCTACCGGACTTCCAGTTATGCACTTATCAAAGCTAAGGGTTGTTTCTTGCCAGTGTTTTGTTGATGGTGTTACCTGACATATAAATTCATGGTTTATAGCCTCCTCAAACAGCATGACGGTTTGATGGAAAACCCCTTTGAAATGCCAAACCCTCACCACCAACACCAATCGTAATCAGCAGTTTTGCTGAACTATACACGGGGGCATCAACATCTATACAAAAGATAGTAGCTTATTGCCACACATATTTGAAATTACGTTTATCTTTGCACCTCAAAAAAACGAAGGCCTTCTTAGCTCAGTTGGTAGAGCAGCTCACTCGTAATGAGCAGGTCGCGGGTTCGAGTCCCGTGGAAGGCTCTTTTTTTTCAGGTACTTTTCAGTACCTATTTCCCACAACCCAAGAACCCCTCACTTCTCCATTGGTTATCAATATATTAAGCAGACAGAACGATGAGACTACACGCCGGAGATGGTATATGACTGGTTTTTGTGTTACTGGTCAGGTATTTAATTAACATTGACAAACGGTTGTGTCCATAAATAAATAGAAAAAGATATTGAAAATAAGTTTCCGGACATAATAATTGCCATTCGCCATAGACAGTATTTGGGTTCGGCTAACAATATTTAGTAAATTTGACCTTGGTAATGTTGGAATAAATCAGGAATAAGTACCCGGCATCGGCGCATAATACCGATTATGAATTGAAATGAGCTTTAAGTTCGCTTCGCTCCTGAAACCTCTTCAATTCTATATCGGCATTATACATAAACAGCGTAGTGCTAACTTCAATTTATAGTTGGTATAACCGCAACGTGAGCTGCAAACTTGAAAATGAAATACAAAATAAATATATGATAAAAAAATTGCTTGGAATAGAGCCAAAACCAACAGAAGACGGTGCATTAAGTCCATCACCGTTGGCTTTAAAATTAGCCACCTCATCAAAAACAGATTATGACCATACCGAATACCATGAGAAGTATACCGATGGAAAGCTAAAAATATTAATGGTCTGTACGGAAGAAAAAAACATGACGATGGCAAACGGAAAACTGTTTTCAACAGGTAATCATCCCGTTGAGATGCTGGTTCCCATGCTACACTTTCAAAAAGCTGGCTTTGAAACTGATATTTTTACGCCTACGGGTAAACCTGTAAAAATTGAAATGTGGGCTTTTCCCGGTAAAGATCGGGCTGTATCGACTATTTATGAGGAATATAAAACAAAATTGGACAAACCAAAAAGTTTAAAAGAGTTTGTAAATCTTAATATGCCGACAATTTCTGACTACATAGCTGTATTCATACCCGGCGGACACGGGGCAATGCTTGGACTGCCTGAAAGCAAAGATTTAAAAAAACTGATTCAGTATACTCACCAAAATGATTTGTCAATGCTTTCAATTTGTCACGGTCCCGCAGCGCTGTTGGCCGCAAGTATTGATGAAAAAGACGAAGATTTTATTTATGATGGATACAAAATGGCTGCATTTCCCGATTCTGTTGACAAACAAACACCCCTAATTGGCTATATGCCCGGTCATTTGACATGGAAGTTTGGAGATAAACTGAAAAAACTTGGGGTCGATATTGTAAACAAAAAGGCTGATAAAACTTGCTATCATGACCGGAATCTAATTACCGGAGCAAGTCCCCAAGCGGCCAACGACTTCGGGAAAATGGCTACAACAGCATTATTGAAAAAAGTAAAGGATGCCAAAGCCGGGTAGTTATGAAAATATGATGTGCGTTTGGTTTATCGTGCTAAATATTAAGGGAATACAGATATACAAAAATAGGAAAGCCCATAGTTTAGAATATTAAAACGTCCAACATTACCTAATCTGACCGTTTCCCATTAATAACACCCACCATCAAAAATTTAACTGTAAAAGGAGAAAAATGAAGCAAAAAGAACTATCCGAATTATCAGATCAGGAACTGTTGGCCGAAGCCAAAAAGGTAAAATCGGCTAATATCATGAATGCATTTTTAATCGGTTTTCTGGTTGGAATTGTCATTTACAGCGTTGTGAAAAACACCTGGGGATTACTTACACTCATCCCTTTGTATTTAGCATATAAACTGATTAACAATTCAGCATACGACACCAAAGAATTAAAAAGACTTTTAAAAGAAAGGAACTTAAAATAGGAAAGGGCGACGACGTAAACCTACCTCCGCCAAAACGCAGGCGAAATCACAATCAAAATCGTAAACAGCTCCAGCCTGCCGAGCAACATCAAAAACGATAAAATCCACTTGGCTGCCGGGTCGAAAAAGGCGTAATTGTCCACCGGTCCCACATGCCCGATGCCGGGACCAATATTTCCAAGGGTGGCAATGGAAGCACCCACGGCGGTTTCAAAATCCACATTCAACAACGACAACAGGATGGTGCCGGCCGAAAACACCAACACATACATCAAAAAGAAAGCCATCACGTTGAAAATAATCTGTTGCGTTACCGATTTTCGGTTGTATCGAACCGGAATAATAGCTTGGGGATGAATGGAACGCTTGAGCTCCTGCCACGAATTGCGAATTAACAACAGGTGTCGGATTATTTTGACACCGCCTCCCGTTGATCCGGCGCTGCCACCAATAAACATGAGGGCAAAAATCAGCATCCACAAAAAGGAAGGCCATGCGTAGTAATTGGCTGTAACAAAACCCGTTGTGGTAATAATGGATACCACCGAAAACAGGGCATCGCGAAAGGCTTGTTCAAAATCGTGCGAGCCGTAAACTACCAGACCCACCGCAATAAACACCGTTACGGAGGCCACAATCCAGAAATACATTTTGTATTCTTCGTTGGAAAACACCTTTTTAAACCGGGCATGAAGCAAAAAGTAGTGGAGGGTAAAATTGGTTCCGGCCAAAAACATGAAAATGATGATAATATATTGTGAATAAGCGCTAAAACCCGCTACACTGGTGTTTTTGGTGGAAAAACCACCCGTGGCCATGGTAGCAAAGGAATGGCACACCGAATCGAAAAAATCCATTTCTCCCACCCACAACAACAAAATTTCGGCAGCTGTAAAAATCACATAAATACCCCACAATCGTTTGGCCGTGGCCGTGATACGCGGATGCAATTTATCGGGTGTTATACCGGGCATTTCGGCAATCATCAGCTGCAGTCCGCCAATACCCAAAAAAGGCAGAATGGCTACCGTAAGCACAATGATTCCCATGCCGCCAATCCAATGGGTCATGGCACGCCATAAAAGGATATTTTTCGGTACAATTTCAATGTCTGTTAAAATGGAAGCCCCTGTGGTAGTAAATCCGGAAATGGTTTCGAAAAAGGCATCCGTAAAGCTCGGAATGGCACCGCTAAAAATAAAGGGCAGCGACCCAAAAAGCGAAATCACCACCCAGGTAAGGGCCACAATCAGATAGCCTTCGCGCTTGCCCACATTGCTACGGTCCTTTTTTCCGGTAGCCCACCATCCCAAAGCACCCACCGCTCCGGTAATGAGTGCCGAATAAATAATAGGCCACATACTTTCGCCATAATACCAGGCAAAGGGAATACTGCCAAGCATAAACAGGGCTTCGATCACCAACAAAAAGCTGAGAACCTTCCAAACAATAGAGAAATGTATGAGCGAGCGATTAGGCATGGCAGGGTTTATAGTCCAAAGGTTGATTTCAAAAACATTTTTTCTACTTTGGCGCTAATGGAAGGAATGGCAAACACCACCACCTTATCATTTTCCTGAATTTGAAATTTGCCCAAAGCAATAAAAGAATCGTCACCCCGGATAATCCCCCCGATGATGGTGCCCTCGGGCATGTTGAGATCACGGATGGGTTTTTTAGTTACCGGCGAACCGGGTTTGGCCACCAACTCCACCACATCGGACGCAATACCACTCAAACACTTGAGCGACGACACTTCATCGCCCATGCTGTCGCGGATAATATAAGAGGCAGCACTTAACTTTTTGTTGATGATGGTATCGATGCCTATGCTTTGTGAAATTTCGATATAATCCAGGTTTTCCACCAGCGCGATGGTCTTTTTCACCCCGAATTTTTTGGCATGCAAACAGGTGAGGATATTGGTTTCGGAACTGTTGGTCACGGAAATAAAAGCATCAACACCCTCAATACCTTCATCTTCGAGCAGGGTAATGTCGCGGGCGTCGCCATGAATCAACAGGGTATCTTCCAGAATATCAGATAATTTCATGCAACGGTCTTTGTCCTGTTCTATGAGCTTAATGTTCAACTCATTTTCCAGATTCTTGGCAATCACCTTTCCCACACGACCACCACCAACAATCATGATGTTGTTGATTTCCATTTTTTTCTTTCCGCCCATTTTCAGCAATTGCTCCAGCGCTTCCGGCTTGGTAATTACATACACCAGATCGTGGGGCAAAAAGAAAGTGTCGCCGGTAGGAATAAAAGTTTTGTCGTGACGGTGGATGACCACAGCCCTGAAATCAAGCATTTTGTGGGAAACAGCAATGTCATTCAGGGTTTTATTTACCACGGGAGCATCGGGTTCGATGTGGATAAGAAATACAGAAAGGCTTCCGCCGGAGAGTTCAAAAATCTCCGTGGCAGCAGGTTGTTGCAACAAGTTAATCACCTCATGTCCGGCAATATCTTCTGGAGAGATTAAAAAATCCACTCCCAGCTCGTCGTATATTTTTTTGTTTTCTGCGTTTACATTTTCAAGGGTATTTACCCTGGCAATGGTTCGTTTTGCTCCCAGTTTTTTGGCCAAAATAGCCGTGAGTATGTTGATGTATTCATCGTGCAAAACAGAAATCACCAGGTCGGCTTTCGATACATTGGCCTGTTTGAGGATAGAAACAGAGTTGGATTCACCGACGATGGTCATCAAATCCGCGTGAGTTTCAATCATTTTTAACAATTCTTCGTGGGGATCCACGATGGTGATGTTGTGATTGGAATCCACCAATGCTTTCGCAAGAAAAAAACCCACCTCTCCATCACCTGCAATTATAATATTCATTTACTGACAATTAAAAAAATAAAGGTACGAAATCCTGAATGAAAAACGGGTGCAAATCTAGAAATATTCATCATATAAAACACCACCCTGATTATTGCCTTCCATATCAGTCTGAATTGGAAGAAGACAGGAGTACAAAATAATCTTTAAGCAATTGCTGAGCGGCTTCGTAGGGGTTTATCCGGTCGTTGAGTACCAAAGCTTCCATTTTTTTGAGCTCAGCAGCCATTTGATCGTTTTTGAAAAAATGGTTGTTGAGGGTTCCCGAAATAGCTTCGCGCAGGATATGAATAGATTGTTGGTGACGATTGGACAGGAAGTGTCCGTTTTGATCCGTAAGCGATTTATATTCCGTCACCATCTTCCAGGTTTCTTTTATGCCCACATTTTTTAAGGCCGAAGCCGTAATGGTTTTGGGGATCCAATTGTTTTCCAAAGGAGGAAACAAATGCAATGCATTTTCATATTCACGTTTGGCCAATTCTGCCTTGAGCAGGTTATCGCCATCGGCTTTATTAATTACAATTAAATCAGCCATTTCCATAATACCGCGCTTAATGCCCTGCAATTCGTCACCGCCACCTGCCAGCATCAACAACATAAAGAAATCAACCATTTGAGCCACCGCTGTTTCCGACTGACCCACGCCCACCGTTTCTATTAATATCACGTCAAAACCTGCTGCTTCGCAGAGAATAAGCGCTTCGCGCGTGGCACGGGCCACACCACCAAGGGTGCCTGCACTGGCCGAAGGACGGATAAAAGCATCGGGATGCACACTTAATTCCTCCATACGGGTTTTGTCGCCCAATATACTGCCCTTGGTACGGGTGCTACTGGGGTCGATGGCCAATACCGCCACCCGTTTGCCCAAACCAATCAAATACAACCCAAAGGTTTCGATAAACGTACTTTTGCCCACCCCGGGTACGCCGGTAATGCCCAAGCGAATAGACTTTCCCGAAAAGGGCAAACACTTATTGATGAGTTCAGACGCCAGTCGATGGTCTTCAGTTTTGGCACTCTCGATGAGGGTAATGGCCTGACCCAACATATTGCGGTTGCCGGCTTTGATCCCCTCGAGGTAGTTGTCAATGGTAGGTTTCTTTTTCCGGAAACGGTTGATATCCCTAGACATAGCAGGATTCACCGGAGCCGGCTGCTCGATGCCATCGTTCACTTTCAATGCACTTTCAAAATGGTGGTGATGTTCCTCTTTTTCCATAACCATATTTCCGTGTAAAACTGCTGCAAAGATAGGGTATTTGACCATGAAGAAGGGTTTTTGAGCATCAAATAGCCCCAAAGGAGCGCGTGCTTTGCATTGCAACAGGATAGACACATACCACATCCGAAGAAAACACAAACGAGTGGTAATTAAAAAAACCGGTAACGTTTGTGCATTGCTCAAAAACCTTTACTTTTGCACGCTCAAGATATATTTACCACTCTCCGTAGCTCAGTTGGCAGAGCAGCTGACTCTTAATCAGCGGGCCGTAGGTTCGAGCCCTACCGGGGAGACTGACCAGACGAAAGGATTGAAAATTAATTTTTCAATCCTTTCTTTTTTAAGGAGTTAATATCCTATCTGTTTTGGTACTGAAACAAAATATTTCATTATTTTTACGAAATTCTTTCACCATTTAAGACTAACCGTGTGAATAGGAAACGAAATAAGGATTTGTATTAGCCCCCTTACATCCCGCACCTGGTTAGTCTCTGCATTAAATAAGAGGACTTAACCTCTGTTATTCATACCTAAACAAGGGAGTTGGATTTATTTTTTCCGTAACTTCATATCGCGCATGATTATTTTTTGATAAAAAAAGTAATCTTTTGCGATAAGTATCGAAAATCACTACCTTGCGCAAAATTTTACTCTCATGGAGAACACAAAGGGAAATCAAAGTCTCGAATCATGGGTAGAGGAGCTGCTATCCAGAGGAAGGTATACTTTTTCATTAAATACTTTAAGAGAATCATCTCCTGATCAGTCTGATACGGCCACCAAATTTGCACTGAAACGCCTGAGCGATAAAGGTAAAATCCTATCCATATACAAAGGATATTACCTCATAATTCCACCCCAATACACAACCAGAGGTATACTACCTCCCTCACTCTTTCTGGATGCATTTATGCAATTCTTGCAAAGACCATACTATTTAGGCTTATTGAATGCGGCGAGTTACCACGGGGCATCACATCAACAGCCTCAGGAATTTTTCGTTGTAACTGATTTTCCGGTGCTCAGACCTACACAAAAAAAGGGAATACGAATAAACTACATCAGTAATAAAAAGATCCCTACAAGCCTGATTGAGCAAAAGAAAACTGAAGCAGGGTACCTCAATATTTCCAGTCCTGCGTTAACAGCTACAGATTTGATACAGTATGAAAAACGAATTGGCGGAATTAACCGGGCAGCCTCGGTAATCAACGAGTTGGCTGAAGCTATCAAACCAGAGGATTTCAATGCTGCCTTATTGAACCATGCTTCTGTGTCAGCTATACAAAGGCTTGGTTATCTCTTAGAATTTGCCTGTTATCAGGAGCCGTTGGCCAATCACCTTTTTGAAACACTTAAGAATAATCAAGTCAAATTTTTCAGAATCCCACTGAAGACCTCACAGCAAGCCAACAGCTATCCTTCGGAGAACCGATGGAAAGTAATTGTAAACACAGAAATAGAAATAGACGAATGATTCCACAAGCTTATATAACCGAATGGAGCAATACTGCCCCATGGCAAACCAATGAACAGGTAGAACAAGATCTGGTAATTTGCCGGGCCTTAATTGAAATATTCTCAGATGAATGGTTAGCTCAAAGCCTTGCCTTTAGAGGTGGTACAGCCTTACACAAACTTTATCTAAGTCCTCAACCCAGGTACTCCGAAGATATTGACCTGGTGCAAATCCGGGCAGAAGCGATAAAAGAAACTGTCCAACGACTACAACAACGGTTATCCTTTTTAGGTAATGCTGATGTAAAACCTCGTAAAGATGGCATACAGCTTAAATTTCATTTTGAATCTGAGTATGCTCCTGTGCAACGTTTAAGGTTAAAAGTCGAGGTCAATACACGCGAACATTTCACTGTACTTGGCTATCAGGATTTCCCCTTTAAAGTCGATTCTTCCTGGTATAAAGGAGAATGCAATCTAACAACCTATCGCCTTGAAGAACTCCTGGGGACAAAACTAAGGGCGTTGTATCAACGCAAAAAAGGCCGTGACCTTTACGACATGTATATTGCGTTAACGAAGAAGCCAGATCTCGATAAGGAAGCTATTATTCAATCCTATCGACGGTATATGGACTTCTCACAGGGAAGCTCCCCAACTCAAAGACAATTTATCCTGAACATGGAAGATAAAATGAGGGATACGGAGTTCCTGGGAGATACTAAGGCTATATTAAGACCTAATTCCTTATTTGATCAGAGGTTGGCTTAAGAATTAGTGTTAACCGAATTGATTGAAAAAATATAAGTAGAAAACAATGGATTCTTAGCAGATTACTTCTTAGAAATACATAAATTCTGCTAAGAATCTGATCCTTTATGTAATCCGTGAATATTTCAAGCGTTAAAAACATTATTTATCAGCACATTATATTAATCTAACACATATGAAAAACCCCTTTTTAATTGTTGCATTATTATTTGGCTCATTGATTAGCAGTTCATCCTGCGGAAAGAAAGACAGTCCAGCTGAACCAATCGCCCCTCTTCAACCACAAAACATTTATCCTTCAAGTCTAATAAACCCATCGCTTGAAGAATTACAGGCATTTTTCGATGCAAGTTACGATGCAATTGCCGGGGATCTGGAACTTACTGATATAGAAGGACTGACAAATTTGGTAGCTTTATCTAAGGTAATTTCTATAGAAGGTAGCCTAATAATTCAGCTTAATGCAGACTTGGTTTCTTTGGATGGCATAGAAAAGCTGCAAAATATTGGAAAGCGTTTAGTAATAGACAACCGCAGTCTTGCAAATATAAATGGCCTATCAAGCTTATCCTCTATTGGAGGTGATTTAATTCTTAGTAGCAACGATCATCTTACCAATATTGATGGTTTTTCCAAACTAACAATTATTGGAGGAGGGTTATATATTATGCAAATCAGCTCCCTGAGAGAAGTTGACGGATTATCAAGTTTGGACTCTATTGGCGGTATACTTGAAATAATTAGTAATGATAGCATCACTAATCTAAATGGTTTATCAAGCTTAATATCAGTTGGTTGGGCAAGTGGAATTGCTAAGAATAAACGGATTACTAAAGTTGATAGCTTGTTAAAATTTGCTTCACTTAATGATTTTGTTGAGATAATTGAGAACAAAAACTTAGCTAACATAGACGGGCTTTCTGGTCGTTTTTATTACGGGGAGATGTTAATAATCGCCAGCAATCCTCTTCTTTCTGATTTATGTGGAATCAAAAATGTTATCAGTTCTAATGGTGTTTCAGGAGATATTTACATACAGCATAATGCGTATAAACCAACAGTGGAAGAAATAATAGCTGGAAATTGCAGCCAATAATCCCCCTCAACACCTCCAATCCACCTGCCCGAATGGTAGACTGTTTAGTTCTTCTCGACAGAACCTCCACTTGGGCAGGTGTTCGTTCATGAGGGCTACAAAGCGTTCGTTGTGGCCTCTTTCAATTAAATGTACAAGTTCGTGGACGACAATGTATTCAAGACACTCTAAGGGCTTCTTTGCAAGCTCCAGGTTGATCCACGCTATATGGAGCTCGTCTATCGGTGCATGTAAATAATAGTTGAATCATGCTAGCGAAAGGCATCGATTCAAACAATTTCCCCCCACTACAGTGGACCGCCAATATGCATAGAACTTCCAATGTTAAGTGCTCTCATCGCAGTGGCCCAACTACTACATCCTGATCATCCTAATACATCCGGCCTTACCGCTTTCGCTGATCAACTTCCCATAGTAAACTCCGTTGGACAACGCCTGACCCCTGTCGTCGGTACCATCCCATACAAATTGCTGTTTCCGGTCATCCCGCATAACAGGCCTGAGTACGGCGACCAGTGATCCGACGGCATCGTAGATCATTATCTTTTCGGTCTTATCATTCCTGACCTCCACGAATACCCTGTCCTTAAATGGATTGGGATAGAATAAAAGATCGACGCTGCTATCGGTGGCACCATCGTCGATGGAGGTAGCAAGGTCGATATCAATAACCACATTGGCCGAGGGACTGACCATCCCCTCATATACCAACCGGTAATTAAATTGATCATATCCCACGTAATCGGGCGCCGGAATGTAGGTATAGTTCCCGTCGGCATTGGGCAGCAAAGCTCCATTGAGAGTGTTGTCATCCACGATTATCTCCACATCATAGAGCCAATCCCAGGGGATGACATCGTTGTCCAGCAATAACTCCGTCACGGATATTGACAAAGTATCATTCATTACCATATGCAACGTGTCGGCCACCGGAATACATTCTGATACATTGAACAGCGGCGAATACGTGTGGGTGGTGACCTGTCCTTTTCGATCGGCGAAGCGAAGCTTAAAATCAACATCTTTCAACCCATTCAGCCATGGCGACAGATCGATCTCAAAACCTCTTCCAATCAAAGAATCCTCCAGTATGTAGTGGAAACCTGTCGGTATCCAATGGGCACTGTCTGATGCTTTAAAAAAGACTGAAACGGAATCCATATCCACCGGATAATAGGCCAACTCAATGGCTGTTGAGTCCACATCCGGGTAATGAGGATGAAAGTCTGCCACTGCAAACACCAGTTTTCCGGAACCGTTTTTCTGTAAATGGCTTACCGGAATATCTAGCCCGTTTCTTACCTGTAAGGTGGTAAGCGTAGGCGGATTATTATCCCATCGGTAGGGAACTTCTGCCTGGGTCTCCAGGGTCAGGTTGATGGTTGAGGTGATACTGTAGTGTGCCGGCTCATCGCCATAATCGTTGTAAGTGTAGTTGAATACATAGGTATACCAATCATCAGGTAAGTCCAATGTAACGAAAGGCGAAGTGGAGGCGTACACTTCCTGACCCTGACTGTTCAGCAGTTTATGGTGTACATCTACACGCAGAGGATAGGTCTCATATTCCGTGTTGCCATAGTGCATCGTCCCGAAATAAATATTATTATCATTGAATAACCCATTGTAAAAGTAGGTATCCCCATACAAAGGCCAACCACTCAGACACATGGTACTGTTATCGCCATAGGCTGCCAGCAATGGGTTCAAATAACGATGGCGGTAGCCTCTTATCCTGGCATAGGTTATGTCGTCAAATTCAGTGGCATCAAAAAAATACAATTGAATGCCCTTTGAAGTACGTTGAAAGGGATTAATATCCATGATACCATGTTCGGTATGATACCAAAAATCCGGAGCCAGTTTGGGTATTTCAACATCCGTCAGGTAAAGGCTACCCGCCCAGGGTGTGCGAATAAGAAAAGACTCATTACTGCTGCTGCTCATTAATCCGTGGAATTTATGCCAGAGACCCCAACGGATATAGCTCGCTTCCCCGGTCTGAGGCGTTACCACATTCAGCTTAGTGTACTCCGGGGCTTCATTGGGGATTACCCCTGACAGGTCGGTGTCATTAAGATCAATTGTACTTACATACAGCTTACTGGAATCTTCATTAGCTTTAAAAATGCCGAGTCTGGTATCGATGGCATCCGATAATTCGGCGGAGGTATAGAATCTCCCATCCGAATATTCTTCGGCTAAGAAGTCAATTTCATAAGACCGATCAGCATAGTTTTTCTCATACAGGAAAACATAGAACGGACTAAAATCCAGGGACTCCCCTGCTTCATCCTTGAATTCGACCTCACGATGAACCAGGCTGTCGTGCAGAATATACACTGTATCTAAACCTGTGCAGGCCAGCGACTGGGTATAAATATCGTTGGTCGCCCAGTAGCTGTTGGCAACGAAATTCAGGGTATCGGCATAGGAGACAAGATCATATTCATTAACCGTATGGTAGAGGGTGATCATGGAATTATCGTAATGATTGTAGTCATTGAAGATGTCATACCAAAAAGACCCATTAATTATCAGGTGGATTCTTCGGGTCTTGGTGAAGGACCAGGGTATCCTTAAAGTATCTTCATTGGCAATGAGCCTGATGACATCGGAACAGGCAATCACACCTGAATCCGGGTATGTAAACAGGGCATTGTTTACAGTCAGCTCAAAAGGAATGAAAGCCGAATCGCCGGGCAGGATCAACACCTCATTAACGGGCGTGCTTACCTGAACACCCTCCGGTAAAGCCATCGCTCCTAAAGTGACCAGCTGCTCCTGATTGGAGATGTTCGTCAATTTCAGGGTGTCAGCAGTGGTATATACAGGAATAACTGGGTCGATGATGCCAAAACTTAACTGAGCAGGATCCGACAGCACCTTAAGATCGAAGGCCTTACGTGCATTCAGTCGGCCCGACCCTTGCTTCATAATGTCCTCTCCAATGTCGTCGGCTGACAGCAATACCGCCGCTTTCAGCTGTGCAGGCGTCCAATCTGGATGCCCTTGCATTAGCAAAGCACAAACACCCGCCACGTGGGGTGCTGCCATGGAGGTTCCGCTCTTGGGCACATAACCATGCGCCAGATGGGTCGAGTTGATTCCTACACCGGGTGCCACCAGCTCGGGTTTAATGCCGAACACCATATTATTAGGCCCATATGAACTAAAGGGTGCCCAGTGATCGTTCTTGTCGGATGCCCCTACAGTGATGGCCGTCACTGCTGTGCCCGGAGTACCGATGGATTGCGTACCTGTTTCGCCGTTGTTGCCTGCCGATATGGTATAGGTAACACCCATACTGATGGCGTTCTCCACGGCCACACATACTACATCATCGGGCGACCCGTTGGCTTTTCCCAGGCTCATGTTAACCACATCCAGCATGTCGGAGTAATCGCCATCCTGGTTAGGATCGACGCTTCGCTCTACGGCAACAATAAGGATGGAAGTGTAGGTGAATCCATTATCATTAAAGACCTTCAACCCATAAAGTGAAGCATGCGGTGCCACTCCTTTGATAATGGGTCCGTTGGCAGCCACAATACCTGCCACGTGTGTGCCATGACCATTTACATCCATAATGTTATTGTTATCGTCAAAGAAGTCGTACCCCCCGATCACCTTATAGGCGCTTCCGATACCGGCTCCCAGATCAGGGTGTGTATAGTCGATCCCCGTGTCCATGATACCCACCACGATACCGTCACCGTAAAGGCCAAGGTCGTTCCACACCTGATCCGCCCCAATGAGCGGCACACTTTCCGTGAGATCAAGCTCGTACTCTACATCCGGATGAATCTTCTTCACATAAGACAGCTTGCTTAGGGCTTTTATCGAAGCTTCATTGATGGACAGTGCTGCCCCTGCCAGTACGTCGTAATAGGTAAATTGTATCACGGGGGGCTCACTATTGCTATTGGCACGCCCGACGACACGCAGATCATCTTCGAATTGTTTCTGAAGCAACTGAAGCTCGCTGCGCTGCTGGGCGATTGCAGCCTTATCATAGTGAATAAACCTCGCCAGGGGAAGCGCGTTGAATTCCACCACAATCCTGACCCTGTCGTCCTTTTGATGATCATCCGCATTGGCGACCGCATTAACAATGGGTAGAATCTGATCATCGGTATAATGAACAGTTCTAATTTCCTGTGAAACGCCCAGACGGGCAAGCATGGTGAAAATGCAAAATAAAAAAAGATTGTTTGTACTCATTTGGGTTATTGTTGTTTTGACCTTTCAAAGTTATAACAATAATTCGGAATTCGACTTCATGATACACAGATAATTAATTTCTCTTAGTACACGACAAAAATTTGCAACATTCTTTGAATCTACCTATATCGTTGTTAAACAGAACGTTTGCAAGAAAGTTTAGTCCGTATTTGAATAGACTGTAAGCTTTTCTTCCGTGTGCTTTAATTTTGATAGGCCGAATAGAGTCCAGGTATATGCCGGCTTTATAAGCCCAAACAAAAGCCACCAGTACCAAACGAAAAAGTTCTTCAACACGTTCCAAATCAGTCAAGTGCGTGTCTTCAATATTAAAGCCACTTGATTTCATCGCTTTAAATGCAGTCTCGATCTGCCATCGTTCTTTGTAAAGTGATTGGGCCTCATCGGGTTTGTTGAATGAAACAATTATACCGATTATGAATTGAAATGAGCTTTAAGTTCGCTTCGCTCCTGAAACCTCTTCAATTCTATATCGGCATTATACATAAACAGCGTAGTGCTAACTTCAACTTATAAAAGGTATTAGATATAGAAACAGGTTTTTATCCCCACAAAGCATTTGGTTTGATTTTTTGTGCGCGGTTCATTTGTTTATAACCATTTTCCGGTTCAAATGTGGGCGTATGGAGTGGGTGCCCAAAGCATCCTCTCCAAATAATCTAAACCGAATTCCTACTGGCATTAATGTTACCAAAAAGCGAACGCATCACCATTTTCTCGTATTCTTTCAAAAAGCGTTCGTTGTTGTCTTCCTTATTTTTCTGAATTTGGGTGAGGGCATATTGCTGAATGATGAGAAGGGGCAACACCACCTTTTCGCGCAACTGAATGCTTTTTCTGCTTCGGGCGTTGTCTTCCAGCAGCTCTTTTTGACCTGAAATTTCCAACACCAACTTTTTGGTCAGCTCAAACTCCTCATGAATCATGGTCCAGAAGGCACCAAATTTGGGATCATTTTTCATGTAGGCCGTAAGGGCAAAATTGGTTTTGCTCATGCTTTGCATGCTATTGCTAATCAACGCCTTGAAGAAAACAGAATCCTGATATAGTTGCTTGTATGCATGGAGTTGGTCGTGTCCTCCTTCGGCGTGCAAGGCAGTTCCCAGTCCGTAAAAACCGGGCACGTTTTGCTTCAACTGACTCCATGCTCCCACAAAGGGAATTGCGCGCAAGTCGTCAAAAACAAGTGCTTCGCTTTTGCCTCTTTTCGAAGGACGACTGCCAATATTGGCCATGCCGTAGTATTTTAAGGTGCTTCGCTCTTCCAAAAATGGAATAAAGAGGGAATGTTGTTTCAGGGCTTCATATTTTTCGAAGCTGCGTTTGGAAAGATTTTCAATTAATTCCCGCTGTTGTTCATTGAGCTCTGCTTCCTGTTTATGGAAAAGATTGTTTTCGATTCCGGCTGTAAGCAAATGTCCCAAATTGTGTACGGCAGCTTCTTTAATGCCGTAGTGGGAGCTGATGGTTTGCCCTTGTACGGTCATTTGTATTTGCTGACTTTCCACTTTTTTGCCCATGGCCGAATAAAACAGGTGGGCATTGCCACCACCACGTGCCGGTGGACCACCGCGACCATCAAAAAACAGGACTTCCACCTGATTTTCTCTCGAAACCGCCGTCATTTGCTCTTTGGCCTTGAGGATGGCCCAATTGGCTGTGAGGTATCCCCCATCTTTGGTTCCATCCGAAAAACCCAGCATCACGGTTTGCTGCATTTTTCGTTGCTTCAGGTGGGCTTGGTAGTGGTAGTTTTGATAAATGGTTTGCATGGACTGACCGGCTCCCGACAAATCATCCACCGTTTCGAAAAGGGGGACAATATCCAGGCTCAGGGGTTCTTTTCCCCACCCACACCATTGGGCAAGTGCCATTATTTTGGCCATATCCAAAGGACCCCTGCAGTTGCTGATAATGTATCTGTGGGCGCCGGCTTCACCATTTTTCTGTTGAATTTGATCAATCACATGAAAAGATTCCAACGTGTCCTGAAGCACCTCATCTTGTAACGGAGTCCATTGAATTTTCTCTTTGGGAGATATCAGGAAGTTGATTTGGGCTTCGGGAGGTAGTTGCTCCCAGTTGGCAGGAACCAATTGCGGCATTTGACCTATGAGTTCCGCGAAAGCCTTGCCAATCATCCGGCTATCCTGACGGATATCGATGCTGGCAAAATGAAAGCCAAAGGTTTTCACCTTTCGCTGAAAGCTTTGCAGTTTGTCCAAAAACAAGCTTTGGTGGTCTTTTATAAGAAGTCTTTCCACCTCACTCAGCCGTTCGAGCAGGTAGTGGGAATTAAGATTTTGCGACCGGCTTTTTCCGGTCAGGTTTTCCATAAAATCGGTATCCAGCTGCTCGAGGATTTGGCTAATCCCCTTAAAACTGAGGCGACGCTTGAGTTCTTTGATATCCTGGGCATAGCAGCCGGTAATGCTAAACCGCAAGCGCTCGGCCACTTTCAGGGTGGTATCTACTTTTACAAAAGGATTTCCGTCACGGTCGCCGCCGGGCCAGAATCCCAACTGAATGAGGTGGTTGCCGTGTTCGTTGAGGTGGGGGATATTCATGTGGATGCGGTCAAGCAATTCGCCCACAGCGGGATAAAAAACATTGGAAAGATACCACATAAGGCTTAGTGCTTCGCTGTATGCCGTGGGTTTTTGTTTCCTGTAAAAGGGTGTTTTTCCCAATTGTTGGAGCAAATCGCGTGCAAGTGCCACATCGCCGTTTTCGATGGCCGATTTTAAGTCGGAAGCAATGGCCAACACGGCTCCGGGATAAAATTGGGTGGGATGAGCAGTCAGCACCACCCGCACGCCAAAATTCTCCATTACCTGGCGGGCTTTTTCTTCCATATGACGATTTTTTACTTTGGTGCTGATGCGCGACCAGGAATCGGAATCGCCAATGCGGTGAATTTTGTTGTAGGCCGCTTCTTCCAAAGCATCAATCAACACAATCTGTCGTTCTACGTATTGCACCACCTTAAACAGAAACGGAATTTGTTCGGCTTCGGTAAAATGGGTTTTGTGTTCACAGAAGAAATCATTGATAATATCTTCCGGCGACTTTTGGTCTTTAAGTCCGTTGCTGCATGCTTCCTGAAGCAATGGCAGCAGCAGCCCTGTTTGTTCGATGGCATCCAGCGGAAGGGTAAGAAAAAGGCTGTTGTACAGTTGATATTTTAGTTCAACAAGTTCCTGATATGATTTCAGTATGGTTTCGCTCATGGGGCTGATAGTTTAGACAAAACTATGTATAATTGGGATTATGGGACAAACTATTTTTATTCCATGTAGTTAAACTTGGCAGTAAAACTCAATTAACACTTCATTAACACCTTGCCTGTGGCATTCTGTGTAATTTTGTGGTGCAATAAGGACGTACAATGAAAAAAGGAATCAAATACCTCTTTAATTTACTGGTGGTTACGGCGTTGCTGGTATCAACCACGGGGGTTACCATTTATACCCATTATTGCAATTCGGAGGGACAGGTTACCAGCAGCTTATTTGTGGATAGGGCAACATGTACCCATCATCACCCTGCTGTGCATCAACACGATTGTTGCCAAAAGAAAACCGCCTGCCACACCGCCGACAGGCCCGGCTGCTGTTCGGATGTAAAACACCTGTACAAAATCGACAATACCTATTATACTTCTGATAACCAAACGGCTTCACCCGAGCCGGCTGTATTGCAGCTTTTTGATGTACAGGTATTTGGTTTAACTACCGAATCGGAAAGTACCTTTGAAAAAGTCGGGTTCCCGGAAAATCCACCGCCCATTTCGGGAAAAGATTTGATTATCCTGTTTATGCACTTCAACATATCTCCCGATCCGCTTGCGTAAAAATACCTGATTAACATCTTGTATTCAATAACTTTACGCAACAACATCATGAAAAAATATCTTATTTTCTGCCTTTTTATTTGGCAGACTTTTCCCCTTCTCAGTCAGATGGTGGAGGGACATGTAATGGAACAGGTGGGCGAAAATACCCAACATCTTCAGGGTGCCAATGTGGTGCAACTAAACTCCACCAACGGAACCGTTACCGACGCAGAAGGTCATTTCGAGCTTAAGCTCAATCGAAAATTTCCCAAAGTGCTGGTGATTAGCTATATCAGCTACCAAAGCGATACCGTTGTCCTGAACCAACAGGAGCACTACCATGTGCATGTTATATTAAAAAACAGCAAAAACCTGAATGAAGTGGAAATCACTTCCCGTCAAGGGGCTTTTATGTCGCGCACCGACACGCGAAATGTGGTGAATATCAATCAGGCGGAACTGCAAAAGGCTGCCTGTTGCAACCTGTCGGAAAGCTTCGAAAACAGTGCCGCCGTGGATGTAAGTTACAGCGATGCGGTAACCGGAGCCAAACAAATTCAGCTGCTTGGCCTTGCGGGAATTTATACCCAATTCCTCACCGAAAATATTCCCAACATGCGCGGACTCGCCACGCCTTACGGATTGGGTTACGTGCCCGGAAGCTGGATGGAATCCATTCAGGTGAGCAAGGGTACCTCTTCGGTGATCAACGGCTACGAATCCATGGCCGGTCAAATCAACATCGAATATAAAAAGGCCGACGAAGGCGACCGGCTGTTTGTCAACCTGTATGGAAATCAGGAAGGTAAAGCTGAAGCCAACGTGGTAACACGCGTGCCCATCAACGACCGGTGGAGTACCGCCATCCTGGCTCATGCCGAATATTTTCAGGTAAAACACGATGTAAACAACGATGGTTTTTTGGATATGCCTCTGGTGAACCAGGTAAATGTGCTTAACCGCTGGAAATACAAGGGCAAACAATGGCGAAGTCAGTTGGGTATTCAATACCTGAACGAACAACGTCAAGGAGGGCAATCAGCTTTTAATCCAGATCAGGTTAGAGATGTTGACAACCCTTACGGTATTGGCGTTACCACCAACAGGTACGAGGCATTTTTTAAACTGGGCTATATCTTTGAACACCGCACCTCCTCGAGTTTGGGTTTTCAAAATCAAGTAACTGTTCACGACCAGAATTCCTATTTCGGTCTCAACAACTACGATGCCCGTCAGGTGTCGTACTATGGCAACCTCATGCTTCAGTCGTGGCTTTTCGACAGCCGCCATCAATTTACCACCGGAGTGAGTTTTACGCTGGATAATTACTACGAAACCCTTAACGACAGCACTTTCAACCGCTTTGAAAAAGTTCCAGGAGCTTTTATTCAATACAGCTACGCCAACAAAAAAAACCTGAATATTATTGTGGGACTTCGATTGGACGAACACAACCTTTATGGAACGCTGTTTACTCCCCGCATTCATGCCAAATACAACATCAACGAACACAATTTGGTGCGCATGAGTGCCGGAAAGGGCTACCGCTCGCCCAATGTAATAGCCGAAAACAGCTCACTGCTCGCCACTTCCAAAAGGTTGGTGATGGCTCCCGATTTGAAAATAGAATCCTCGTGGAATTACGGGTTGAGCTATACCACATACATCGATGTGTCGGCACGGGAGTGGAGCATTACCGCCGACTTTTTCCGAACCGATTTTGTCAATCAGGTCATTATTGATCGTGAGCAGGATCCGTTTACGGTGTATTTTTACAACCTTGACGGAAAATCATGGTCCAACAGTTTTCAGTTGGAAACCAAGTACGAACTATTCCGCAATTTCGACCTCACGCTGGCCTTCCGTTACAACGACGTGAAAACCACCATTGACGGAGACTTGATAGAAAAGCCTTTGGTAAACAAATACAAAGGACTGGTAAGTATGAGCTACCTGACACGAAATAAAAAATGGCAATTGGATGCCAACGTGCAATTGAACGGCGACCAACGTTTGCCCTACACTGGGTTTAACCCTCCTGAATATCAACTGGCCAATCATTCACCCATGTACACCATCGTGAACGCACAAATAACAAGGTATTTCAAAGGATTTGAATTGTATGTGGGCACCGAAAACCTGACCAACTATAAACAATCCAACCCCATTATTGCCGCAGAAGACCCCTTTGGAAAATACTTCGACTCTTCGGTTATTTGGGGACCGGTGAGTGGGATTAAGGTATATGCCGGACTTAGGTATGTGATTAAATGATCAGGGGATCAATGGATCAAAGGGATCAATGGATCAGGGGATCAATGGATCAAAAGGATCAATGGATCAGGGGATCAATGGATCAATGGGATCAGGGGATCAATGGGATCAGGAGATCAATGGATCAGAGGATCAGGAGATCAGAGAACGTATTAAATAAGAATTAAATATCACTAATATGAAAACTAAAATCACCACATTATTCATGGCTTTCCTGCTGATGGCGGGGATGAGCTCTTTCGCGCAAAGCGAAAAGGAAAGTAAATTTGAGACAATCACCATCAAAACATCTGCCGTTTGCGAGCAATGCAAAGACCGGTTGGAACACGACATGGCTTTTGAAAAAGGTGTGAAATCTGTCGTTTTGGATTTGGAAACCAAAGAACTTACCGTGACTTTCAAGCGTGGCAAAAACACCAAAGAAAACCTGAAAAAAGCCGTAACTAAAATAGGCTACGATGCCGACGACCTGGTGGCCGACCAAAAAGCCTATGATAATTTGCCGGCGTGTTGTAAAAAGGATGCGCCGCCTCATTGATCGGTTGGCACTTCTGTCCATCAGACCGGACGGTCAATCACAGGGTATCATGGCCATTTTTGTCCATGCTCAATTTTGCGGCTAAGGGCTATATCCTCTTTTACCATAATTGGAAGTGAAAGGTTTGTATATTTGTGTCAAAATAGTCCCTCATTTCCGTGAAAAAATTCAATGGCTCTAAAGAAGATATTTAACAATAAAGCGGTTAACAAGGTGTTCTCAAAGAATTCAAACAGGGAAAATCTTTCCGAAATGCCTTTAATCATCTGTCAAAATTGCGATACCGAATTTCAAGGACATTATTGTCCCCGATGCGGGCAGCCCACTAAAGAGTTCGACAAACCTTTCAATGTGCTGATATACGATTTCATGGGCACACTTTTTGCTTTCGATACCCGCTTTTTCAGAACCATGAAGGCAGTTCTGTTCAGCCCGGGAAAATTCTCCACCGAATACATGGAAGGCAAACGCGCCCGCTACATGAAACCCTTTCAGTTTTATGTGTTTGTGAGTTTTTTGTTTTTCCTGTTGCTCAGTGTACAAACAAACCGACTTATTGACCCGGATCAATTCTCCAATTCAGTGAGTGAACAAGATTCGCTTTATAACGATACACTGATAAACGCACAAAAAAACGGGTGGTTTCAATTTAGTACCGATACCGATAGCCTGACCTCGGATTCATTGGTTGTACAAAAGGAGAAGAAAAGTCAGGTTATCACAGCCAATGATTTGAACAAAGCCAAATCAATCCTGCAAGAAAGTTTGGAGGATGAAGACAACTCGGAATCTGAACACCGGATTTTAAGAAATGCCAAACAAATGCTTAGTTATCCGGACGTATTCCTGTCTAAGTTGTATAGATATTTATCCTGGTCGTTTTTCCTGGTAATGCCCATTTTTGGTTTTTGGCTGTGGTTGTTCTTTCGCAAAAAACGAAGGTATTATGCAGGGCATTTTATCTATTCGCTGGTAGCCCATGCAACTATTTTTCTCATTTTCTCGGTTGTTATCAGTATCAAGTTGATATTTCCAGACAAACCAATATCACCCGAAAACTACCTGTTTTGGTTAATCCCGATTTATGTTTGGTTAGGGATGAAAAGGTATTATGGGCACTCCATTACACGTACCACTGTCAATTTATTATTGCTGGGATTTATTTATTCTTTTTCCATGATTGTTACCGTTGCCGCGGTATTTATCATTTCCTTGTATTTTTAATACCCAAGGGTGGTAAATACGCATAGGGCATAATTAACCAAACAGTCTGATGCATAGCTCACTACTAGCATTATGTATTTTTCTCAAACTCTATCAATTCAATTGGTGCACCATTATGCTCAATCATTGCGACCCGAACCCCATCAACAGGTGCATTTGGCTTGACAATAACATTTAAATCACGATTGGCTAATTCATAATCCAGGTCTTTAACCTCAAAAGCGATATGCGGAATAGTCTGTATCAATTTATCAAGCGGGCTATCAGGTTCAAATCGCATCCATTCGATCCCAAAAGGACTTGTAGAAAACCCGGAGACGTAAAATTTAAATTGTGGTAAGTATCTCTCGTTTGGCATTTTCTTTTCTGTAGGAATGCCCAAATGATGATATTTCCATCCCCAACTCTCAATACAGGAAGGTAATTCATATTCCTGACGGATTTGTTGAATTTCTTTCATCTTAATAAACCTGTGTTTGATTAACTGAAATACACCTTAGGTCAGATTCATCTTCCAACCGCCATATTTATTCATCAAAACTTGATGCTTACCACCTGTACGAAAAACCCAGCATCGCTATCCCCATATATGGATTTACATAGGTTTTGTCGTTGCCTACCATCTGGAACTCAACACCGGGCGACATTTCACTGAAGAAATACACCTTATTGAAGAAAGATTGGGTTTTATTTGAAAACCTAAAATGGATGCCAAAGGGCAACATTACACGGGCGAATTGCAACGAACCGCTCAGGTTGGTATTTTCGTATGTGGTCGTCCCGTCACCATCATTTTTATCGCCGTAAAAACCGAACCCTTTATCGTTTTCATCAAATACAGGCTTGTTGTTGGGGTCGTAGTATATGATGGATCGCTCATTGTGGTGTTGAACCTTGACGAAGGCACGAAAAGCATAGGCATACTCCATCCCAACGCCGGCTGAAAAGTGTACCCGCCTGGATACATCTGTTTTAAAAAGGAAACTTGCCCCCACGTTAAAGCCGTAAAAACTTTCGGCATAAGTATACCTATCATAAATAACGGAATCCGCATAAACCATGTTTCCACTGGTAGGCGACTCAAATGCATCCACACCGAAATCATTGTAGCGGTAAAAATTAAAGGTTCTTCTGACCCCGGCGCTACTACCAATGCTTATACGCAACTCCCTGTCGTAGCGGTATTCGCCTTTCTTTTTACAGTAGGGAGTTAGGCTTAGATAAATTTTGGGACTTACGTTTCCGCCAATACCAAAGTTATACTTGCTGTTTTGGTATTGGGAAGCCGTGATAAAATAACCGGGATTAACCACCGCTCCGGCCAAATTATTATAATCTTCTGTTGTGTTGGCAGTTCCGGCTCCGGCCATGCCAAAGCTAAATCCGGTAGCGGTTACTTTCAGTGCA
This sequence comes from Bacteroidales bacterium, assembly GCA_963676875.1. Taxonomy (GTDB): domain Bacteria; phylum Bacteroidota; class Bacteroidia; order Bacteroidales; family F082; genus UBA6244. Next base: position 2,080,140 of record OY781436.1, on the reverse strand, counting down.
GGTTGTTTTTCGTTCTGACCATAAATCATCATGGATAGAAAAGCCAGGGCAGTTGAGAAAATCAAATTTTTTAGTTTCATAGTAGATGTTTAATGTATATAACAAATTAGACTCAATATTGTTTAAAGGTGATGGCACAAAGATAGAAACAATGACCTAAACGGATGATTTAGAAAAAAATTTCGTCAACCTTAACCATTGCAAATAATATATTTATGTTTACCTTTACAAGGTTGAAGCCGGTTGCCGGATGACAACAAAAAATTCAATATAATGCATACGGACAAATTTCAGTTGTCGTCATATAGAAAAGCGGAATACGTTTATTAACCAAACAATCATGAAAAAAGCAATTTTAATCTCATTTGGCGTACTGTTAAGCATATTTACCTCTGGCCAAATCATTCGTGTACCGGCAGATTACTCAACCATACAAGAAGCCATTGATGCAGCCAATCCGTCTGATACTGTACTGGTAGATCCGGGAATATACTACGAACACATTATTATGCCTGACAAAGCGCTGGTTATCGGTTCTTTGTTTTTAACTACACAAGACACAGACTATATTGATCAAACGATTATAGATGGGTCGAATAATGGCCGGGTGATTTATATAGTGGGAACTGACGAATTTATCACATTATCAGGTTTTACCATACAAAATGGCCATATTTCTGGAGATAGCTATGGAGGAGGGATATATGTCCAAGGGGCTAACAACATAACGCTGACAGATTTAATTATAAAATCAAATACTGCAACTCAAGGAGGTGGAATTGGAATTCTTTGGTATTCAAATGTCGCGGTAATCAACACAACCTTTTATCAAAATCATGGAGTTGATGATCCAATTAATTACATCAATGGTATGGGCGGGGCTATATATGGAAGATCAGCCCATATAACTTTTATCAATTGTAATTTCGACGCCAATTCTTCAGTTATTGGAGGGGCTATCGTTGAAGTAGACGGAAATCATGAATATCAACAATGTAATTTTCAATACAATTCTGCTGATTATTTTGGTGAAGCTATTGTATCATTCGGCTCTCAGAAATCAACATTTTATGACTGCGATTTTACAAATCATCCCTCTGGCAGTTTGTTTTATATCGATGGTGGCAACCTAACTGTAAATAATTGTCTGATTACCAACAATCATACAATTCTGTATTGTTATCAAAACAACGATACAATTGCGTTTGTTTCTTCTACCATCGTCAATAATCTAGGTGGTGAAAAGTCCATTGATTTATACAATAGAAACACTGTGTACATGTTCAACACCATCTTTTGGAACAATGGAAAAATGAACCTCAATTTTAATAATACCCTTTATTTGTCACACACGCTGTTACAAAATGGGCTGGATGATATTGTGATAGAAAACACTGGAAACAACATTTATTCACCAGGACCCATTTATGACGCCAACCCTTTTTTTATCGACAGCTTGAATTACCACCTGGCCGATTGGAGTCCGGCCATTGGTGCAGGGGCCGATTCGGTAGAGATGAACGGTCTTTGGTTTTATTCGCCTATAACCGACTTTGACGGTAATCCACGACCTTCTCCTTACAACACCAATCCTGATTTGGGGGCTTTTGAAAATATGTTGGGCTTGCCTGTGGGGATAGCGAATCGGGAAATGGACAATACAACAGACGTACAAATCTTTCCTAATCCTGCCTCAACGTATTGCCGAATTATTTTTCCTGATCATTTTCCTGAAAAAGCACTCCTAATCACTGTTTTCAACATCAATGGAAAAATGGTAGAAGAACAAACCATTTCTAACTTCCAGAATTCAATTTATTTGGATGTATCCGATTATATTTCAGGTGTTTATACCGTTGTTGGTCGTACAGATGATGGTTACCTTAATCCTGGAAAATTTATTGTTCGCCATAATCAATAGCTATCCAAACATGAAAACTACCTACCATCAAATATTGACACATAAACTCATGAAAAAAGTTATCTTTCTTCCCATCATCATCATGTTATTCTTTATCAATTCAGCCATAGCACAACAATACTATCCTTTTCAAACGGATACGGCCAAATGGAGTGTAACCAGTTGGTTTCACAACTACCCGGGAGGATATAGTCATGAAACGGTTTTCTTTTTCATCAATGGCGATACTATTTTCGATACCGTAACTTATTCCAAAATTTATCGGGTGGCTCCGCAATCCACGTACGACATCGACACAGCAAGCGCAGAATACATTGGCGGATTGCGTGAGGACAATCAAAAACATATCTATTATAAACCCGCCAAACTTAATCAAGAATTCACCATTCATTGTTACATCGAAAACTCCACTCTAGACGAGTTTTTACTTTACCGTTTCGACGTAGCGTTGGGAGATGTGTTTGAGCTCAATGAGTTTATCCCATTTCCTGTTGGCGTAGAAGGAGTTGATAGTGTGTTGGTTGGTTCACAATACAGAAGAAGATTGCAAATCGGAGGACTTCAGTATGAGGATTGGATCGAAGGTATCGGATCAATGACCTCCTTGTTTGGAAATTTCTGTCCGCTTTTTGAAAGTGGTGACGATCTGTGGTGTTATGAGGATCCGGAAACGTTTTTCATTGGCCCCATGAATGAAACAGATCGGTGCACTTATTTTATTGTGGGACAAGAAGAAAACCACAGTGCTGAAATCACCCTTTTCCCCAACCCTGCCACCCACCTCATCCAAATCAACAACCCGAAAAATCAACCCATCCATCAAATACTATTCTTCGATCAGTTGGGGCATCTGGTTTGGCAAGTGCCGAATCCGGATAAAACCATTGATGTGTCAAAATTTAGCCCGGGCATATATGTGGTGGAGATAGTCTGTGAAAATACCCACCTGAGAAGGAAGTTGGTGATTAATTGAATCCCGACAACTTACTTATCAGCAACACCGCTAAAAAGTATCTTTGCGCATATTCTGCACACATGAAAAAATTTATTCTGTTTCTGTTTCTGATTTTAATTGGTTACACTGTCCAAAGTCAGATTTTAATCTCCCTTTTGTTGGGCGACAAATTGAATTCGGAAGGACTTGAGTTTGGTTTGGAAGGTGGTTTAAATTGGTCGAATATCTCCGGGTTGGATGCTAAAAAAAGTTTACGCACTTTCAATCTGGGCTTTTATTTTGATATCCGGATTAAACATCAATGGAGTTTTTATACCGGCGTGTTGGTGAAATCTAATTTGGGTGTCGACAGGCTTTCGGATAATGATTTGCAGTTTTTAAAAACAACCATCTATCCTGAATCGGGTGATTATAGCCAAAGAATCAACTATTTTTTAGTTCCGGCATTAATAAAATACCATTTTAAAAACAGGATGTATCTGGAAGCCGGACCCCAATTTGGTTTGATGTACAAGGCTTGGGTAGTGTTTAGTTCGGATATTGATGGGCGGGAAATCCGAACCCGGGAATCCAATAAAGACATGATTAACCGCATTGATGCCGGATTGATGGCTGGTTTTGGCTATAAACTCAAACAAAAACTAGGGATGTCATTGGGCGTGAAATACTACTACGGGTTAACCAATGTTTATAAGAACGAAAGCGGAACAAAAAACAGTTCTTTTTTTGTAAAATTAACTGTTCCCATTGGGGCGGGAAAGAAAGAATAACCCAAGCCAGTCTGACCATTACTCGGCTGACTTTACCTCCCAATTTATATCAATGTATTCATAAGCGAAGGTGTCCTTATAAACTTTCACCAACAAAAACCCTTCTTCTGTTTTAAAATTGGGGCCACGCCACCAATGGGCTGAAACGGCACCCCCGGTTACGAAATGAATGCCATCAATAAACACGTCCTCAAGCACATGGGTGTGGCCCTGAAGGACGAGTTTCAGGTTTTTCCCTTCGAAAAGCTGCAATACTTCCGGACCGTTGGTGACCACAATTCCTGAATCGCTCAACCCCTGATTCTTAAAGTAGTGGTTGATAAAAACCGTTTCAAAGGGTATGTGGGCACTCACGATGATGTTGGTGTTGGGCGCAAGTTTGGCGAGGTCATGCTCTATCCACTCCATTTGAAGGGAATCTACCTGAGCGAAATATTTCCGGTCGTCGGTAAAGCCAATATCGTCCAATATCATGAAGTGCCAATTGTTTCGATCGAAGGAGTAATAACGTTTGCCGATGCGGTTTTCAAACATCTTTTTGCCAAATTCGGGATGGGTGACCTCTACCCCGCTTTTCTCATACAAGCCAAATACCTCGTGGTTGCCTATGGTGTTGTACACCGGCATGTTGAACAGGCGTTGAAGGCTGTCGTAAATGGTATAAAGCGAGTCGGCACGTGGGTAGGATTTCCCCAGTGCGTCATAAATAAGGTCGCCTCCCGTAATTACAAAATCGGGGTTCAGTTCGTTTACCATTTGAATGGCCCGAGCAAACCCCGCTTCAGCCCGGCGCTCGGGCTGCACGTGGATATCGGTGAGAAAAGCGAAGGTGAACAGGGGTGATTTGCTTCCATTCGACTGGCTTTTTAGTTCACCCCCGAACAAAAGTAACGTTCCGATAAGCCAGATCAGGTATCGATTATTCACCATAAAAACGTGTTGCCTAATTGCTTGACTGGGAAAACTCCACAGTTTTTTTAAAAAATGTTCCTGCACCACTGTAACTGCCATTATAGTAGTTAATCAAACTGCTGTCGGTATCCATCGCAGCAACGGTATAAGTACAACTTCCAGAACCGTCTATTTCACCACGCATATAAAATTTAGCATGGTAGTTATTGGAAGGGCTCTCAAAAGAAATATCCAACTGATCCTCACCTATAAGGTATTTTTCTACTCCACTGGCATCTAGGTACATAATGGTGTCCATCATCACTGTTCCGGTTGATACCACTTTGTAAATGATGGTATAATTGGTGGGTGTGGGTGTTGGGTCATCGCTGCTGGAGCTACTGCATGAACTAAAAGTAAGCACGGCCATGGCCACAAAAAGAAATAGTAAATTTTTCATACTTAGATTTTTTTAATTGGTTAGCACAATATTAGTACTTTTTGTTGTATTATTCAAAAAAGAACACTGCTCATTCAAGAGGATAGCCATTAAGCTTTAAAAGCAAGATGATCAGCTATGGGCTATCCCAATCCCAATCCCATGCTCACCAATTCGGCGATGTCGTAGTTCTTTACAGATTCTTCCTTGTTTTTGTATTTGATGCCATCGGTCATCATGGTCATACAAAAGGGGCAAGCGGTGGCAATGATATCGCATCCGGTGGCCAGGGCTTCTTCGGTACGCTCGATAAACACTTCCTTGTCGCCTTTTTCGGCTTCTTTAAACATTTGTCCGCCACCGGCACCACAACACAAACCAAAGCTCTTGCTGCGTTCCATCTCCATTTTTATGGAAGGAATGGCGTTGAGTACCGAGCGGGGTGCTTCATATTCACCATTGGCACGTCCCAGATAGCAAGGATCGTGGTAGGTGATTTTTTTGCCCGACAACTCGCCCTGATTGGGGTTGATTTTTCCTGAATCGATGAGCTGTTGCAGGTATTGCGAATGGTGGATTACTTCGTAATTTCCGCCCAAATCGGGATATTCATTTTTCAAGGTGTTGAAATCGTGTGGATCGCAGGTCACAATTTTGGTTACTTCGTAGCCATTCAGCACCTCAATGTTGGTGAGGGCCTGCATTTGAAACAACATCTCATTTCCTGCACGACGGGCTACATCACCACTGTCGGATTCTTCAATACCGAGCACGGCAAAATCTACCTTCAGGTGGTTGAGGATGCCGACAAACGAACGCATCACTTTCTTGTACCGATCATCAAAGGCACCTGCCGACCCCACCCAAAGCAAAAATTCGGGTTTCCCGGTTTTTTCAGCCAACAACGGGACTTCCAAACCATCGACCCAGTTCATGCGGTCTTCGGGCGAAAACTGCCATGGAGCACCATTGTTTTCGATGTTGGCAAACACGCTGTTCAGGCCGGATGGAGCTTTCGATTCTTCCATCACCAGATACCGGCGCATGTCGAGGATGATGGCCGGTTGGTTGATGTTGACGGGACATTCCTGGGCACAAGCATTACAAAGCGTACACGCCCAGAGTTCTTCTTCGGTGATGTAGGTGGTGAGCAATGATTTGCCATCGTCAAAGCCGGTGCCGTTTTTCAACAATTCGGGGCCCAGTTCCTTCATGCGGGCACGGGTGTCCATCATAATTTTTCGTGGAGAAAGCAGTTTGCCCGTAATATTGGCCGGACAAACGGAGGTACATCTTCCACATTCGGTACACGACAACGAGTTGAGGTAATTTACCCAGTTGAGGTCGGTAACATCCTTGGCGCCAAAGCGTTCAGGCTCACCTTCTTCTTCGGGAGCTTCCGCGAAAGCGGCGTTGGGGTCGAGCATCAGTTTCACCTCCTTGGTGATGTTTTCCATGTTGTCCACGTAACCCAATGGTTTCAGCTTGCTCACAAACACGCTGGGAACCGACATAAACACGTGAAAATGTTTGGAATAGGGCAGAATATTGGCAAAAATAAAGATCAGTACAATATGTGTCCACCAGTTGATTTGCATCAACAGAAGCGCCTGATCGGCGGGCATATTTTGGAAAAAGCCGGCCAACCAACTGCTTACCGGATATACACCGATTACATGCTCTCCAATACCTTTGGTAAAGGCCACATAGAAAGTATTCATTCCCAACAAACTGATCATCAACACCAAAATAATGGTGAGGGCCAGGTTGGCGTCGGCCTTGGAAACGGGTTTCATCTCAGGGCCATAAAACCGTTTGATGTGCATGAACAACCTGCGAAACAAAAAAGCCAGAATGGCCACGGCAATAATTAGTCCGAAAACATCCCCCGAAGCCATCAGGAAATCATATACGGGCCCCATGAAAGAGAATATTTTTTCGGTGCCAAACAGCCCGTCGATTACCATTTCGATGCTGCCGAATAAGATCAGGATAAAGCCCCACCACACCAGGGCATGCATGATTCCCACCACCGGACGGCGCAGGATTTTTTCCTGAAACAGGGCTACCTTAATGGTGATCCAGAGACGTTGGCCAATATCTCCCAGCGGTTTCTTTTTGGTAAACTTAAAGTACCTGAAGTACCGGATCATGGAATAGGTAAAAACGGCCAGGGTGATCAATAAAACGATCAAAAAAATAAGTTGCTTTATCATACGATTGTCGCGTTAGTTGGTCAAACAAATTTGCTGCAAGTTTACTCAATATGTCTCTTAGAATGGAAATAAATTCCAATCACCCCCACGGATTTACTCCTGCACATCTTCCACAGGAGCCGGATCATCGGGCAAGCCCACCAATCCCGATTCTTCGGTATAGCCATACAGGCGGTCGAGTTTGATGCGGTATTTTTCTTTCAAAAACTTGCGTTTTACTTTAAGTGTGGGCGAAAGTTCTCCGGTTTCGGGAGTCCAGTCGGCACAAGTGAGTTCAAATTTTTTCACCTGCTCGTGGTGTCCCAAACTTTTATTTATTTCGTCAATTTCCTGCTGATAGCGCTCCATTACCCTAGGCTTTTGAATCAGGTCTTTGTTGTCGCGGAATTTTATTCCATAGCGGCTGCACCAGGCATGCAGGAAATGAAAAGCCGGACAAATAATGGCTGCGGCATACTTTTCGCCCTCACCCACCACCATGATTTGCTCGATGAACGACGATTCTTTAAATCTGTTTTCCACCACCTGAGGAGCCACATATTTTCCCGTACTCAGTTTAAAAATCTCCTTTTTACGGTCGGTAATTTTCAGGATATTGTGTTCCAACAGCACACCGATGTCGCCGGTATGAAAGTATCCTTCCGAGTCAATCACCTCATTGGTTACAGTTTTGGCCTTATAATATCCCATCATGAGGTTGGGGCCTTTCATGAGGATTTCGCCATCTTCGGCAATTTTCACTTGTACATTTTCCAAAACAGGACCCACGGTACCAAATTTCATGTAGGGGTAATGTGCCTGATTTACAGAGATTACGGGAGATGTTTCGGTGAGTCCGTAACCTTCCATAATGGGAATGCCGGCACCATTAAACACCCTCGCCAAACGTTCCTGAAGTGCTGCTCCTCCGGAGATGATCACCTTGATGTTGCCACCCAATGCCTCGCGCCACTTGCTGTAAATCAATTTGTCGGCAATGGCATGTTTGATGTCGTAAAGGCGTCCGTTGGCGTGGTTGAGTTCGAATTTTAATCCCAGGTCAACCGCCCAGAAAAACAGGGCTTTCTTTATTCCCGTAAGCTCTTTGCCCTTGAGCAGAAGCTTGTCGTAAAGTTTTTCGATTACGCGTGGCACGCTGGTGAACCCGTGGGGGCTAACTTCACGAAGATTTTCGCCAATGGTGTCGGTACTTTCGGCATAATACACCGATGCGCCTTTGTACTGGATGAGGTAGTTTACCATACGTTCGAGCACATGGCACAAGGGCAAAAAACTCAGGAAACGTTCTTCGTGATTGATGGGTAAAATATTGGTGGTTCCTTCCACGTTGGACACAAAATTCCGGTGGCAGAGCATCACCCCTTTGCTTCGACCGGTGGTGCCGGAAGTGTAGATAATCGACAGCAAATCGTTCGGGTCGATGGCATTTTTTATACGCTCCAGTTTTTCTGTATCCTGATTTTCGGCACCCAGCCTGATGATTTTGTCGATGTTTTCGGCACCTTCCACCTGATCGATAGTCAGCAAATCTTTCACATTTTCGGCCTTATCCACCAGGGGTCTGAGAATTTGGTAATATTCCCTGGAAGAAACAATCACCATTTTTGCATCAGAATGTCGCAGGATATGCTGGTATTCAATTTCGCCAATGTTGGGATACACCGGCACATGCACCACGCCGACCTGACTCATGCCCATGTCCAAAAAATTCCATTCAGGACGGTTGTTGCTGATGGTGATGATTTTATCGCCCTTGGTAAACCCGAATGCCAACAGACCATAGCTGATCATGTCGGCCATGTTTTTGTATTCTTCGGTGGAAAACTTCTCCCATTTACCGTTTCGCTTTACCGCCAGGGCATCTTCTTTGGGATATTTTTCAACCAATTGAGTCAGGATGTCGAAGGTTCTTGATACGTTCATTTGAGTAGCGTGTTAATCGTTATTTTAGTTTTTTTTGGTTTTGGGTTTGAATGTCCAGGTAAACCAGAAGCGTGCCACCACATCTCCTTCGTCATCAACACCTTCGGTGGATACCTCGCAGGTTTTTCCTACATTTTCGGCAATGCTCGCGGCAATGGTTTGAGCCAGCAGATCGCCTTGTAAACAGGAGAACACAATGCGTGTTCGTGATTTCTTTACAAACTCAGCCCGCATGTTGAACACCAGCATGGAAACGGGCACCGGACTTTGCTCCACATGCGCCATGGCCAGTATTCCGGTAGAAAGTTCGGCTGCCATGCTCAAAGCGGCAAAATAGATGGAACGAAAAGGATTTTTGTTGAGATAATTAAAGGGCAGCGAAACCGAGGCCTGATGCATGTTCATTTGGTCGATGCGGAGTTTGGCCACAAAGGCCAGGGGCAATTTCAACAGCATGAACAACCTCATTTTAAAGCGGTTGTTGGCAAGTACCTCGAATTTGTTTTTTGAGTTCATGTCAGGTTGGTTTCAAAATCCGGAGTGCGGCAAACCGCACTCCGGGGAACATATAAACAAAGCAGTATTATTAAAAAGGATATTTGTTCTTTTCAATCATCAGGTCGGCAATGCGGCGGCGGGCAGCAATGGAATTAACGCCGGTAGCCTTGGTAAAGCGTTTCATGCCCATGAGCATGGCTTGTTGCTCATCACCCGTGGCAAAAGCATTCACGGCATCCACGCCATACTTATTGATTTTGGCAGCGGCATCGTAGAAGAACACATCCGTCATGTCTTTGTACAGGCTCAGTTTGTCATCGGCAAGTGTATGACTGAGCTTTTCGGTACGCAGCAGCGAAGATTCGGCGGCATAGGTCAGGATAATCATGTCGGCCAATGCCATGAGGATTTCCTGCTCGTCGGCAAATTTGTCCATGTATTTCTGAATGGCAGCACCGGCCACCATCAGGATGGCCTTTTTGAAATTCACCACCAGCTTTTTCTTGGACTCATAATAGTCGGTGGTAACCGAGCCAAAATCGGGAATGCCCATGAGTTCGGCACCCACAGCTTTGGCAGGAGTCAGCAGGTCGATTTCGCCTTTCATGGCCCGTTTGAGCAGTTCGCCCACAATCACCATACGGTTGATTTCGTTGGTACCTTCAAAAATGCGGTTGATGCGCGAGTCGCGGTAAGCACGTTCTACGGCAGTTTCGGCCGAATAGCCCATACCACCATAAATTTGAACGCCTTCATCGGTTACATAATCCAGCACCTCGGAACCAAACACCTTGGCAATACTGGCTTCGATGGCATACTGACGAATACCTTCCACGGTGGCTTTTCCCTTGTCCATGCCCTGCTCCATGTACGATTGAATGGCATCGTCGATATTCTGACTGGCGCGGTAAGTAAGCGATTCGGAGGCAAATGTACGGATGGCCATTTCGCCCAGCTTGTATTTGATGGCGCCGAAATTGGCGATGGCCGTACCAAACTGTTTGCGTTCGTTGGCGTAGTCGAGGGCCAGGTTGATGGTTCCCTTGCAGGCACCAACAGCAGCACCGGAAAGCTTGATACGCCCCAGGTTCAGGATGTTGAGGGCAATTTTAAAACCGCCATTTTGTTCACCCAACAGATTTTTGGCCGGAATCACCACATTGTCAAAATACACCTGAACGGTGGATGATCCTTTGATGCCCATTTTTTCCTCGTCGGCGCCAATGGTGATGCCCGGAGTAGCCGTTTCCACGATGAAGGCACTCAGGTTTTTGTCGTCGCCGATTTTGGCAAACACAATGAGCAAATCGGCCACGCCACCGTTGGTAATCCAGATTTTAACACCGTTGAGGGTATAGGTAGAACCATCTGCACTCAGCACTGCTTTTGTTTTACCCGAATTGGGGTCAGATCCGGCCTCAGCTTCTGTAAGACAATAAGCACCAATGAATTCGCCGGTGGCGAGCTTGGGCAAATAGGTTTGTTTTTGCTCTTCGGTGCCGTAATACAAAATGGGCAAAGTGCCAATACCGGTGTGAGCCGAGTAAGCCACAGCAAAACTGTAACCTTTTCCCATTTCTTCCACGGTGAGCATGGAAGTAACAAAGTTTTGGCCAAAGCCCTCATATTCTTCGGGTACCGAAATACCCAACAGACCCAAATCTCCGGCTTCTTTGAGCAATTTTGAAAGCAACTCGCGGTCGTGCTTTTCCAGTTGGTCCATTTGGGGAATGACCTGAGTTTCGGTAAATTCGCGACAGCTTTGGGCCATCATGCGTTGTTCTTCATTGAATTCTTCCGGGATAAATACGTCGTTGGCCAGGGTTTCTTTAATTAAAAACTCGCCTCCTTTAAGTGATTTGTTTTCTGACATTTGATTATCTTTTTAAGTTATTTTTCCACTGAATTAAAGCATTTCAAAAATTCCGGCAGCACCCTGACCCGTACCGATACACATGGTGACCATGCCGTATTTTCCGCCTGTACGCTGAAGCTCGTGCAATACCTGAACGGTGAGTTTGGCACCTGTGGCACCCAGGGGATGACCCAAAGCGATGGCACCACCGTTCACATTTACTTTGTTTTCGTCTAGTCCCAACTCGCGTATTACGGCAATGGATTGAGAGGCGAAGGCTTCGTTGAGCTCGATGGCATCAATTTGTCCCAGGTTCATGCCGGCATGTTTCAATGCTTTGGGAATGGCCACCATGGGACCAACCCCCATTTTGTAAGGCTCCACACCTGCTACCTGATAATCCACCAGGCGTGCAATGGGTTTCAGGTTGTACTCTTTGAGGATTTTTTCGGAAACCACCAACACAAAGGCAGCGCCATCCGACATTTGTGAGGAGTTTCCGGCAGTGGAAAATCCATCGGCGGCAAAGGCAGGGCGCAATCGTGAAAGTGCCTGAATGGTGGTGCCCCGGCGGGGACCTTCATCGGTGTCGAACACCGTTTCTTTGGCCACCAGTTTATCGTTTACCACCATGTTTTCCTTGATGGTGATAGGTACAATTTCGTCTTTAAATTTTCCGGCATCAATGGCTGCCAGGGCTTTTTCAACGGATTTTACGGCGAAAGCATCCTGTTCTTCACGCGATACCTTGTACTCTTTGGCCACCATTTCACTGGTGAGACCCATGCTCAGGTACCATTTGGGATGGTTTTTGCCAATTTCCGGATTGGGCACCTGACGCCAGCCACCCATGGAAATCATCGACATGGTTTCGGCACCTCCGGCGACGATGATATCGGCTATTCCGGCGGTAATTTTCGCGGAAGCGATGGCAATGGATTCGAGCCCGGAGGCACAATATCTGTTGATGGTTGAGCCGGGCACTTCTACCGTATCCATGGACATGAGCGACAACATGCGCCCCATGTTGAATCCGGTTTCGGCTTCCGGGAAAGCGTTGCCTACCACCACATCGTCGATGCGGGTATGATCAATTTGAGGAAAATCGGCCAACAAATGTCTGATGACAGCCGCGGCAATGTCGTCGGGACGTGTAAAACGGAAACTGCCACGCGGGGCTTTTCCAATGGCTGAACGGTAACCTCCTACTATATATGCATTCATGATATTACTTTTTCTGGTTAATGATTGATTTAATTTCTCAGAATTTTACCGGATGTAATCAGGCTCTGGATACGTTCGAGTGTTTTGCGTTGCATGCAAAGTTCCAGGAATGCCCGGCGTTCGAGGTTGAGCAGGTACTGTTCGGAAACTTCGGTGAGTGCTTCCGAAATTTCTCCTCCGGCCATCACCATGCCCAGCTTTTCGGCGATGAGTTTATCGTGTTCGCTCATGTAGTTGGCAGTGGTAAATCCGTCGGCGCCCACATACACCAGTCCGAGTGCTTCTTTGCCCAACACCTTGATATCGTGGCGAGGTGCCGGTTTGGAATAGCCTTTTTCCACCAGATTGAGAGCAGCCTTTTTGGCATAAGCCAACTGATGAGCTCTGCTTACCACCACCTCATCAATTCCGGGACGCAGATAGCCCAGATCGAAGGCTTCGTAAGCCGAAGTAGATACTTTGGCCTGACCAATGCTCAGGTAACGGTTGAGGAAGGCGTTGGTACGGATATCACCATCTTTCAATTCATCCGAAAGACGCAAGGCGAATTCCTTGGTACCGCCACCACCGGGAATGAGGCCAACGCCAAATTCCACCAAACCCATGTAAGTTTCGGCATGGGCAACAACCTTGTCGCTGTGCATACACACTTCGCAACCTCCGCCCAAAGCCATTCCGTGAGGAGCGGCAATTACCGGAATGGACGAATAGCGCAGGCGCATGGTGGTTTTTTGAAACCATTGCACCGCCAGGTCGAGGTCTTCAAATTCCTGTTCGATGGCCAGCATATAAATCATGCCCACATTGGCGCCAGCCGAAAAATGTTCGCCTTCGTTTGAAATCACCAGGGCTTTGTAGTCGGCTTCGGCCATGTCGAGGGCTTTGTTGAGGCCTTCGAGCACACCTTGTCCGATGGTATTCATTTTGGTATGAAACTCGATGTTGAGCACGCCATCGCCCAGATCGAAAATGGTGGTATCGGTATTTTCCCAGAGAACATGTGAGGTGCGGAGCACTTCCAGCGAGAGCAACGCCTCCTGTCCGGGGATTTCCTTGTATGATTTGGAAGGTATGTCGTAATAGAATTTTTTACCTTCCTTTACGGTATAAAAACTTTGGATTCCGTCTTCGAGCATGTCGTAAATCCATTGAGCTGGTTTTTTTCCGGCTTCTTCCATGGCCGTCACGGTAGGAGCCACACCCACGGCATCCCAGGTTTGGAAAGGCCCCAGTTTCCAACCGAATCCTGCATTCATGGCATCGTCCACCTTGTACAAATCATCGGTGATTTCGGGAATGCGGTTAGAAACAAACTGAAACAGGCTGTAGAAAGAGGAACGGTAAAATTCGCCGGCTTTGCCCTTGTCGGCAAACAAAATGGGCATGCGTTGACGCAGGTCGTCGATACCCTTGGTTTTTTCAAACACCGAAAATTTGGGGCGAGGAGCTTCCACATAGTCGAGGGTGGCAAAATCCAGCGACAGGAATTTTTTCTTCCCGTCTTCTTCTACTTTTTTAAAGAATCCTTGTTTTGTTTTCGAGCCCAACCATTTGTTGTCGAGCATTTTTTGCAGGTAGGCCGGAATTTTAAAAGCATCATTGGATTCGTCGTTGGTGGTTTGGCGGATGTTGTCGGCCACATGCACCAGGGTGTCGAGGCCCACAATGTCGGCAGTGCGGAAGGTAGCCGATTTGGCACGACCGATGACCGGGCCGGTAAGTTTATCTATTTCGGGGATGGTGAGCCCCATTGATTCCACGTTATTGAACAATTCCATGATGGAGAAAGTGCCTACGCGGTTGGCAATAAACGCGGGCGTATCTTTGGCCAGAACAGGTGTTTTTCCCAAAAAACGACCTGCATAATCAGCCAGAAAATCAAGCACTTCGGGTGAAGTTTTGCTGGTGGGAATAATTTCAAAAAGTTGAAGATAACGAGGAGGATTGAAGAAGTGTGTTCCACAGAAATGTTTCCGGAAATCTTCGCTGCGGCCTTCAATCATTTTTTCCACCGAGATTCCCGAAGTGTTGGAGGTAATCAGCGAACAAGGCTTGCGGAATTTTTCCACTTTTTCGAACACCTGTTGTTTGATGTCGAGCCGTTCGATCACCACTTCGATCACCCAATCACAGTCTTTTATTTTGGGCAAATCGTCATCGAAGTTTCCGGTGGTGATGCGTTTGGCAAAGGATTGTTTGTAGATGGGCGAAGGTTTGGATTTGAGGGCTGCCGCGAGGGCGTTGTTTACCAGTCGGTTTCTCACGGGTTTGTCGTTGAGGGTAAGACCCTTTGCTTTTTCATCATCGGTTAGCTCCCGCGGGACGATGTCGAGCAACAGCACTTCCAGACCGATGTTGGCAAAATGACAAGCGATTCCCGAGCCCATGACTCCCGAGCCGAGTACCGCAACTTTGTTGATTCTACGTATCATATATTAATAGGTTTAGAGATTTAATCTTCATCACAGTTTCCGCCATGGATGTGCGAAAGGTCGCTGCATACTTGCTGGCGAATAATTTGGCTCACCCGCATAAAGGTGTCCATATCGTTTTGGTCTATTTTTTCGGAAAGTCTGTTGTTGAATTCAATGACAGCCTGCTTTACCTCTTTGCGAAGTTCTACCCCTCTTGGTGTGAGAAAAACTTTCACCACACGGCGATCTTCTTCGCTGGGCTTGCGAAAAATCAGGCCATCATCTTCCATGTTTTTCAGCAGGCGGGTCAGGCTCGAAGTGCCCATGCCCATCATGGGTGCAATCTTGGTTGCCGGCACCCCTTCTTTGCCAATATTGATTAATACATAACCAATTCCTTGGGTAATTCCATTTTCGGCAGCCAGCACATTGTACATTCGTCGGATGGCGAACAAAGTGCTACGAAGGTGATAATCAACTGTTTCCTGAATATTCATATAAAATAATGTTGTGCACGCATGGCAAATATACTACAAAAGCTATGCGCGCACAATAGTTTGTGTGAAATTTTAACAAATATTTTCACAAGGGGAAGATTTTTGCTTTTTGGTATGGGGCAGAGAATAAGTTTTGGACAGATTCAATAAAAAGCGGCCATTGAAATAAATCAATAACCGCCAACCAAAATTTCCTACCTTTTGGTTATAACTAATCGTATCTCAAAGCACCGACTCCGGAGTTAGTTTTCCACTTCGAGAGTTCCGTTTACTTCGAGGGTGGCACCATTTTGAAGGGTAAGGCTGTGGCAGCGGGCCATGGTGAATTCTGAAACTATCGGTGCTAAAACACCACCCGTTGTTGACGGAATGGTGACTTTGTAATGCCCGTTGGGAACCACCCCTTCGGACCAGTTGGCAGGATCGTCCCAATCGTTGGTGATACCCAACCAGCCAATGTTTTTAAGCACATTTAGGGTATAGTCTTCCACTTCACCCTCATAGGTTGTGCCACAGGGCAGGCAGCCATAAGGATCATCCCATTTGGTTCGGATTCGAAGGCATGTATTTCCCAAATGTGCATGGGTGGGAACGTTGATGGAGAAAGTACCATGACCGCCGTTATTGGCCACACAAACTACTTGTTCGTCCAAATCTTCAAAATCGCCATCGCGGTTCCAATCTGCCCAGATGGCCAAATCCAAATGGCTGTCTGAATAATAATTAGTTACTGTGATGCTTGTACTTTCTCCAATGGTAACATCGGCAACCAGCGCCGTAAAGTCCTCGTAGCACAACATTCCGGAAGCCCCTCCCACGTCAGTGTATAATGAGGGGTTGTCGATGGTGCCCAGTTGAACCCTGCTGATTAATCCATAGGGAGAAAGGGAAAATCCTCCGCAATAATTCACCGGATCGGCCACCACCGAGATATAGTCTGTTTTCGTATTTACATTGCTTCCATTGGTGTTGGAAACCGACAGGCTTACTTCATAATAGCCCACTTCATTAAAAACAACCTCAGGACTTTTGGATGTGGAAGAAGTTCCATTTACATAAGTTACCGTGGCCGGCGAAAACGACCATGTGTGGGATGTGGGGTTATTGATGGAAGCATCAATAAAAGAAACGGTTTGCTTGGTGGTGGGCTGGGTATTATCGGCATAAAAATCGGCCGTTGGCGCCACAGCATTGTCGATATCACCACTGATAATCATGGAAAAGGCCTGAGGTGATGCCAGGGTGCCGTTGTGGTCAACGGTAATGGTATAAGTAGTACCGGAAGCCGGCGAGGCAATGTCCACCATTTCCACGTTGTCCACATTGTTTTCGCTGTTGTTGGTGGCTGCATTTCCGGGGTTGTCTTTATCCAGTTTCCAGGGATAATAGGTATTGGTTCCTTGGGAAATGCGCAGGTTCAGGTCGTTGATCAGCATGGCATCGGGAGGGTCGAGGGCCGGAGCCGGAGGATTTCCGGGGGGGTCGGTCCAAACAATGGTGACACGAATGGGGCTGGTTCCGGTAGTAGTAATTTCACGGGTGAAAGTAGCTCCGTTGGCCAGCAAATGTTCAGAAATCACATCGGTGGTTTGATCTTCGGTAATTTTATTGGCCGCTTTCAGGGTGTTGAGTAAGCCCCAACCGAATTGATAATCAGGACCAATAGAATCACCTGATTCATCGGCTGTATGCAACACCAGGGCTTTTAGTGTGGCTGACCTCATGTGGGCTCCTGTACCATTGATGTTTTCGTAATGTTGGACAAGTAAGGCCAAAGAGCCTGTGGTGGCAGGAGCCGACATGGAGGTTCCACTCAGGCTGGCATAGGCATCATCAGCAGTGTTGTAGGTTGAAGTAAGGCCGATGCCATTGGCCACGATATCCGGTTTGATGCGCCCATCATCGGCGGGGCCACAGCTGCTGAAACCTGCTAAAACCACCTGACCGGGGGCTGAATAACCGGTTGGGATATCGTTAACCGCACCAACCGTGAGTATGTTTTTTGCGATACCACGCTGAGGAATGCAATCGTAGGGGCCATCAGGAGGATGGGATCCATCTCCGGCATCACCGCGATCGTTGCCTGCCGACTTGACTATCAGATAATAGGGAGCATTCACCGCAATTTCGTCCCAGTTGCGGGCGGTGTTGTCGTAAAAACCAAAATTATAATCCTCTTCGGTGCTAATGGTAGGATCTCCCCACCAAGTGCTTCCATTCCACCCTCTTAACCAGCTGTAGGAATGATTGCTGAGCAAATTTCCTTCGGAGGCTTCAGTAGCCATTTCGGCATAATCGTAATCCCAGTTGTACGAATGGAGATTAGCCGCAAAAGCCATTCCTTTGGCATCGGTATTTAAGCCTGCTGCCACCATGGTTCCTGCCACATGGGTGCTATGCGAACTAACCGTTGTTCCGTCCATGTTGGTCACCCGACTTCCAAATTCCTGATGGGATGTTCTGACATTACCCGCATCCCACTCACAAAAAGTGATTCCTGAGCCATCCAAACTTAACCCTGCAGCACCACCTGCATAGACCTCGTTGGTAGAAGAAGTAGCCGCTGCAACGGCATTGGTGGTCATATTGTATTGCGGATTACCCCTTTCATCAATATACATCAACTCCATGGTCATGCTATCATTCTCGATGCGGAGGGGAATGTTATTTATTCTGGCGTATTCGATGGCTTGTTGTTTGGCTTGGGTGGCTTCCTGACGGTATTTTTCGGAAAGAGCCTGCAACCGACTACTTGCAGTCTTTACCTGAGAAACGCCAAGCAAAGACACGGAAACCAAAACCAGCGTGATGAATAATCGGTACTTCATGGCCTTTTGTATCAAAATATCGCGATTCAAAGATACAATAACCTTGAATTGGTGTCAACGAAGAGCCAATATGATCAGTAACATTTAATAACGATGCAATGATCGTCAATCAGAAAAAAAGCCGACGAAATCACTTCCCTCGGCTTTTTTTAACTTCACGCAAAAGCGGCTTACTCTTCGATGCTTTCCTTCTTCATCAAATAGATTTTTCTTCCACCGTAGGCAGCTGCCAAACCCAGGAGAATGATACTTCCTCCACCAATGGGGGCTCCGCCGCCAATGGGCACATCGCCGCCAATGGGGCCACCACCGGGATCAACAGGGCCCAACATTTGTCCAAAGGACATCATGGGCAACACACAGATAAAGGCGATCATAAAAATAGTCGTTGTTTTCACTTTTATAAAGTGTGACAATCGGAAATGTATGATTTTGAATATCATCATGATTTTTCTTTTTATTATTGAACAAAAACCTTTTTTATCACCCGACCCTTTTCGCTTATCACGCTGACAATTAGGAACGTGTTACTAAGCTGAACCGGAATTTTTATCACCTGAAGTCGGTCAATTTCCCGATGAGCTATTTGACGACCCATCATGTCAACTATTTCTACCCGAACGTCTTGCAGTCCATTTTCATCCAATGATTTTATGATTACTTTGTTGTCCCATGAATAAATGCCCACCAAATTGTTATCATTATTTTGATAAATGCCCACAGCTTTGGGGTTAAAATGTATTAAAAAACGATTGGGATCGTCGTTGGGAAAACCTGCATAAGGATAGGTTGGATTGATATTCAAATCCTGAATTTTGTCAAGGTGCAAATCCTCCAACAGGATATCATAAGCCTCAAGTGCATTTTGGTCATGCAAAACCAGGATGTGATCGCCGGAAACACGCGCTTCAAAATTCATCGAAACATGTCGCTCCTGCGTTGCGAGTGGGGCATAAGCTGCAATACTTAGTTTGTCATCATTTTGATTTACATAAAGTTGCGGGGCATTTCCACTACCAAATAATTTCATGGCATCCCAACCTTCATCATACAAATCGGTGCAATTATCCGCAAAGGTGACCCATACCTCATCGGTTAAATTCTCCTGTCGGACGTCAAACACGGCATAGGGAGGCTCGTCGAAATTGCTTGCTTGCTTCATGTATTCCACGGATGACTGCACTCTGGCAAGTTTAGGTATGGTAAGAGAAGGAGAAGCGGCTGTTGCCCTGATGAAAAACCCTTGACCTTTGGGAATTATGCCATCTGTAAGACTCCCCAGTCCAACTTCGTTGCGGGTAAGATAATTGCTTCCATCCTTCCAGATGTAAATTGTTCCGTCGATATTGGTTCGCGTCCAGCCGCCAATATCCCAATCCAAGGCTGCGGGATAAGGATTGGCTACCAAATTATACCCATGGGAGGCATCGGTAAAAGCGAGAGTTGGGGTAGTAATTGTCATATCCGTGGCTTTCATGGTGCCTGTAAAAGAAGATGTTACATTATTACCAACCTCAACCCATGTAGCAAAACCGCTTCCCTGTGGCATGGGAGTGTTTACATTAGAAATATACGACCAGGTATCCGAGCTTTCGTTATATGATTTCAGCCAGACATCAGGACTACCGCCAAAATACAGGTTGTTGACCGTGGCACCACTCACCGGAGCTCCGATTTGATGCCATTTGCCACCTGTCAGGTAGCGTTTTACCGTGCCGCTGACGCCATCTGTATCTGTGATGAGCGAACCCTCCGAGGAAGCCGAAGATTCGATTACGATACCGGAAACTCCTGCACTGTTAGTCAGGGTTCCATTTACTTGCAAATGACCGGCAATGGAAACACTGGCCCCTGATTGTATGGTCAGGTTATTGACAGTGGCATCAAGGGTGGAGGAGCTGATGAGGGGAAATACGCCTCCGGTGGGAGTAGTGGGAATAATCACATTCATGGCAGCCGATGGCACCAAACTAGCACTCCAGTTACCTGCTGTAGCCCAATCGGTAGATGAACTTCCTGTCCAGGTATTGGTGGCGGGGAGGACAACTATTTTGTAATCTTCTACTTCGCCATAAGATGTTGTACCACAAGGCTGTCCACAATCTGCATCAAAGTACTTCACTCTAACTCTCATTGTTGTAGCCCCTAATGATGCATCGCCCGGAGCAGAAAATGAAAAAACTCCTTGCGTACTGGTCATACCTGACTGACAGGCTACATTTTCACCGATATCCGTAAAATCTCCATTCTGGTTCCAATCAATCCAAATACCTATATCGGCATCTGAATTATAGTAATTTGGTGCATAACCTACAAGAGCGACCGTAATAGTGATGCTAACTGATTGATTGATTGTCGCATTTGTTGACATAGAAGTATAACTGGTGTATGCATTTGATCCTGTACCTGTATTACTTATTGTTCCAATCTGAACCCCACTTATATAAGGATTACCTGTGGTGGAAATATTACTAGCTGAAGCCGCGCAATAACTTTGCAATGCACTCACCGAAATATAATTGGTCTTGCTCTCCACATCACTTCCGTAAGCATTGGTGGCAGTAAGTTGAACTGTATAATCACCTTCGGCATCAAACTGAATTTGAGGGTTTTGAGATGATGAGGAGGTGCCTCCGGTATAAGTAATCGTGGCCGGACTTACGGCCCATGTCCATGAAGACGGGCTATTGGTTGACAGATCAGTAAAAGTAACTGTTTGACCAACTCCCGGGTAAAGGATGTCGGCTGAAAAATCGGCCACAGGCGGCGAAGTAGCGGGACTGTACAAGTCGGACTCCCACAGACCACGGCCAAAGGTGGCAGCACGTAAGCGACTTAAATTGGGTGAACCTTCATTATAGTAAATCTCCAGTTCGGTAACCACTACATTGGGCAATCCGGTACTAAAGGCAGTCCAATTGGCACTGCCAACCTTTACATAAACACCCACATCGGTGGCAGCATACAGTTCGCTTTCTGCGGTATTTTGTTTGTTCTGTATTACACACATTACAGGAATGTTTGGCAAACCACCGGAAATATTGGTCCAGCTTGATCCGCCATCCGTTGTTTCATATACCCCGAACGAATTGTATTCGCCAAAGGACACCCAAGCGGTTAATGGATCGTCGGCCTTTACTGAGATATAGGTAATATAGGATGAACCAACAGGAAGGGTTCCTGTAATGTTGGTCCAATTGCTTCCACCATCAGTGGTAACATAAAGGATGGTTTGGGTGGCTGCATAAATGGTATTTGAATTGGAAGGGGCTACGGCCAGAGAGCGAAGGGTATTTCCTCCCCAGGAGCTTATTTGAGTCCAGGCAGTACCCTGATTGGTTGATTTCCAAACATCCTGATAACCAATATAGAGAGTGGTGTTGGTATTGGGATCTAGGGTAAAAGGTGTAACCCAGGCAGCGCTTCCGGATAATCCGGGGGTAATGGAAACATAATTTGTCCAACCATTTGTGGTACGTTTAATATCGCCATTATAGATTTCACCATACTGGGTGTTTGTGGTGGTATAGTCGATGGCACATTCCATTCCATCCCCACCCAACACATCTGTCCAGGTAGCTCCGGATTTGGTTTTGGTTCCGTTGTCCTGCAAGCCGGCAATTACATCAGAGGAAGAGGTTTGAGATACACCAATACGATATAACTGACTTATTTCCATGCCGCTGCTGATAAATGTCCAGGAACTTCCACCATTGCTCGTTTTATAGATGCCTCCATCATTGCCTTCAAAAAGTGTGTTGGAACCCGGCTGAAAACCCAAAAAATGTTTGTCGGCATGAACCACCGGCGAGCCGCACGAATTATAGGTACTACTGGTTGTCCACATGTTATTCGGACTCCATCCAACACCTCCATTGGTAGATTTCCATGTGTTGACACCTCCAACATAAAGAGTTGATGCATCTGTTGGATCTGCGGCTATGCACAAATCGTATGATCCTTGTGTATCCGTGCCTGTTCCATTACAATAATATCCCAACAGGTTATGTCCTGAAACACTACCGTCGAAAACTTTGGTATATGAACTACCACTATTGGTTGATTGATAGATACCATCAAGACCGTTGGCTCCATTGGCAACAGCATATACCACAGTAGCATCATCTGCTGATACCGCCAACTGAACTCGTGAACCCCCGGTGTTGGTAATAAAGGACCAGGAAACTCCGGAATCGGTGGATCTGTATATGGCACCCGCTCTGGTGGCTCCATACATAATGGTAGGGTCACCGGGCTTAAATTCCATGCTCACAAACTCCACACCTGTGTAAATACTGGGCCAGGTTACTCCACCATCTGTGGTTTTATATACTTTATTATCGCTGGCGCTGGCATAGATGATGTTATCGTCTCCGGGATGCTTTAACAATCTGTTGGTTCTTCGTTTAAGGTTGGTGGTAAAGGTGAGCGCGGTGGAGGTCCAGGTGGTTCCTCCATCGGTGGATTTTAGTACTCCTATGGAGTTGTTATCGTTGAATTGATCGCCGCTCAGGCTATGCATACTGCCTCCATCACGATCGCCGGTGGCGATATAAACCACATCGGTTGCTGTAGTTCCACCTGCAATAACCACCACATCGCTCACTCCTAAAACAGCATTTTCATCTGTAAGTACAGACCAATTGCTTCCGCCATCGGTGGTTTTCCACAATCCACCTGAGGGCGAACCGGCATACAATGTATTGTTGTCGCCCGGACGGAATCCCACCACATTTATTCTACCCAGGCCGGCATAGCCACCCCCACTGGTTGAAGGTCCCAAACTTTGCCAATTGCCTCCGGAACTTCTGCTGTTTCGCAAATCCCTGATTTGCTGGTAAACCTCTGCTCTGCCGGTTTCGGGAAAAGCTCCTGTCTGCGGATCAACGCGATTCTCCCAATAGTATTCCCAACGTTTAAACTGCTTCCAACCTGCTGCCTTAACTCGGACTCCGTTTTCTTCGTAATATCCGTTTACCACATTCCTGGAATCCCAATAATTATTGAACTCTTTCTGAATTTCAAAGAAATTCTCTTTAATTACCGGACGAATTTTTTGTAGATTTCTTTGAGGTGCGCTTGTTTGCGAATTTGCACTAAGTGTAACAAAAACTATAAGCACCGCAAAAAGCGTGAATCGTAATGGTTTTTTCATGTAAAAAAAATATTGGACTAATTATTAACTAAAACAAACATAAACAATAAATACGAAATATCTGGAGTTTTTTTTATTGTAGTCTTTCAAGTAGAAATAAATTTTTACAACCTGATTACGAACACATTTCAATGGTCTTGACATAACTTTACAAACCCGTGCAGCTTGTGGCACCTATGGAGTTACGATATTCCAAAACAATTTGCTCACAAATAGGCTGAATGCGCACGACCTCATGTGTTGAAAAAAAAAGCCGACGAAATCACTTCCCTCGGCTTTTGTTAACTTCACGCAAAAGCGGATTACTCTTCAAGGCTTTCCTTCTTCATCAAATAGATTTTTCGTCCACCGTAGGCAGCTGCCAAACCCAGGAGAATGATACTTCCGCCACCAATGGGGGCTCCGCCGCCAATGGGCACATCGCCGCCAATGGGGCCACCACCGGGATCAACAGGGCCCAACATTTGTGCCACAGTAAATAATGGAAACAACAAAATCGCCAAAAGTATAAGAGTTGAAAATATTTTCTTTTTCATTTTTATCAGTTTTTCTATTATTTACTAATGAATAATTTCTTGGTATAAACCTGTTGGTCAGTAATAACCGTAATCACAAAATAGGCCATTCGATCGTCCACCCAAAGTTTCAGGAACTTTTGGTCAGGGGTATGCACCTGATTCATCAGCGCTCCCGAAAGGCTGTAGATTCTGATTTCCTGAATGGCTTCTTCGGTATTGTTACGCACATAGGCATATTGCCCGAAAGAGTACAGCTCGATGGTTGGTCCTGCAAGTTCATCCGTTCCGGTAGGGCCAAAGAAGTGCAATACAAAACGGTCGTTGGCATCTTCCGGCGAAGCGTTGAAAATGTACTCAGGTTGGTTGTTGATAGAAATCCAATCACCACCCGTGAGTTTGTCTTCGAGCCATATTTCGGTGCCGAGGTCGAAGGATGCGACATCAGTAAATGTCAATGAATATTCAGCGGTATATCCACAGGTAAATACCAATGGAACACTTAGCATATCACCATTATAAAGACTTTGGAGGGGTAACACGTTGATGGCCAATTGTATGTTTCCATCAGCCAATGACCTTAACGAGGTGGCGTCAGGATTTTGGCTGACCCAGAATTCAGCTTCCATGTTGATGTCGTAACCACTCGTAGCTTCCTCATCAAACCTCACCACGATATCATCCTGATAGCCTGCCATACCCCCCTCAACCTTTACATTCAGGATATTGGCCATTGTTTCTCTGAAAGCCACCGTGCTGTGGGTTCGTTCATTGTTGGTAAAATCAAAGGTTCCGCCGGTATGCGTTTCCACAAAGAAACCTTGACCTACTTGAATAAATTGAGCTCCACCTGCACCTCCGGCATATTCTACCCAACTATTGCCTGCAGGATTCCACAAATAAAACTTGTTGTTGACTACGCCGCTGTTTGCCGTATAAAGTGCATCAAAATCAATGGCTGAGGGATAGGGATTGCTGATGAGTTCGTAATGGTTGTTGCTGAAAGTCAGGGCAGGTGAAGAAACATTTCCCGTGATGAGTTCACCGGTCATTTCCAAGGTATGGTTGGTGTTGTCGATGGTTGAGAGGCCGATGCCCATGGCAGAATAAATTTCATCTGTCAACGAGTTTAGGTTTACCCAGGCATCTGCCGTGTTGGGAACCGATTCATCCCATTCGTAGGCATAGGTGGGTGCACCATCCAGAATAAACTCTTCCAGAAAAGCGCCTGTACCGGCACCTGTGTAGTTTTCCTGATCCAAAGTTGGTCCAACAAGGTGAATATCAAAATTCCCTACCCCTGCCGAATTGGCCAGATAAGTTTGCACTTTAACCGAACCGCTTCCGCCATAGGTGATGGTACCGTTGTCGATAAAGGAGCCGGTGCCGGAGGCATCGGATTGGATGATGATTCCTGTAGCTGAATTTATTGTTGTCGAGCCTGTTACAGTTAGACGTGTATTAGGTATTGAAGCTAGCACACCATCAATTATCAAATTATCAAATGTCCAAACAAGATCAAGGTTTGTAACATCTTTTTCGTCCAAAGTTAAGGATGCTCCCGATATGATTTTTAGGTTTGAACAAGTTGGTTGATGTCCTCCAAATTGTGCCAAATTAACTTCGGTTGGATAATTAGATAGACCACTAGGAATGATACAATTATTACCTGTATTAGGAGCCACTGCAATCGCAGATCCACATTCAGATAACCAGTTGGCACCATTATCCCATTGCGTATTTGAAGCACCAGTCCAAACATAGTCATATACTACTGTTGGATATGAATATGTTAAGCTACCATTGATCGATGGAGTATAATCATCACTTTCCTGCCTCCAGTTTAAGCTACGTAAATCCCAATTATTGGGTGCTATTTCAAACAGACCACTTCCTGTAGCTCCTGTTGCTTTAAAAACAGCAATATCCTCCCAATCATTTTGTGTCCAGTTTGATGGAGGATTGAAAGGTGTGTTACTGGCATTCCAATAGTGATAATCAAAACCACCAAACGTTTGCTCACCTGCAAGGCCATCAACAATGTTATAATCATTTGAGGCACAAAGTAAGTCAATGTCAACTGCACCGCTGGGGTACCTTACCACAAAGGTGATGTCCACAATATTGGTAGTTGTAGTTGGAGTCCCTGTTCCGGATGTTTCACGCATTTGAACAGTTAAATAACCCATATCATTTTCAACCGTTCGTATTTCAAACGTCTGTGCCTCTGCATATAAGAAACCAAGAACGCCAAGAACAGCTATTGCAAATTTGTAAAAATTCTTTTTCATATATAAATTGATTATTTTCTTAAATATGCTATAAACTAGGTACATGCGCTGAGTAAACTACGCCAGGGGTAGAAACGCCGATTACGGTAAGAATAGCGCTTCTATCACTACCAGCACCATTATAGATTACATCTCCATCCATATTCACATCATTGTCGGAATAGGTATCTAAAACAGTATTTCCCGGTGTGGCAACTCCTACTTCTGTTAGTACAGCAGAACGGTCATTACCTGCACCATTGTATGCTACCTGCCCATCCCCATTGGCATCTCCATCCCACAGGGCAAACACACCTGTTTCCACTTCTTTCATGGCGGGGTTGGTGGTAATTCCGGCGTCTTGCCAGGCAGTGGCTTGGGCTCCTTTAAAGGAAAGGGTGGGCGAATCGGCTAGGTTAACCGTGCTGTTGGAAACCACACCAAAATGATTGCGATGAAGAATGGCAATGTAATAAGATCCAGATGTCACTCCGGTCATTTTACAGTCAGAACCGTCCTGGTTAATGATTTGTCCATCCTGATCGATGAAGCGGGCAAAGCTATACTGCACACTGGTTCGGTCACCGGCATCACGCAATTGGATTTTTACCCAATCCACTGCCGTGGGAGGTATGGAAGCCACCGTGGTGGTGCCATCATATGGATCGGTCAAGGGCAACAGGGCATTCAGGTCGTTGTCCATGTTGTGGTTGTCGGCATTGTAGGCACCGGCCAAAAAGGCTTGCAAATCGATCACCAAACCACTGTAGTAGGAATCGCCCACCATCAAGGTTCCGGCGGAGGTGATTCCGGAAGTGCTTCTGGTATAGGGATTGCTTCCTGCGGCTGCTCCATTACTTCCCCAGTTTACATCGGTTCCGTTGTTGGTGGTATGCCCAATGGCGCTTGCTGTACGGTCGAAATCGGTGAGTTCTTCAGCAGCGTTCCATTGTGCGGTAACGGTGAGGTCGGAACCGCCTCCGGTAGTTTCGCTCACAACCCATGCGCGGTTGACAATGTGGCTTGTCCCGCTAAAATTCCCCGGTTTGCTGTCCAAGACCTTCACCCCGTAGGTGTCCGAGGCACCTGTATTGTTCATTATCAACGGATTATACGCCGAATTACCTACCGGAAAAACAACATCCGAAGCACCCACCACACGTTTTAATGTACCCGTTCCATTGGTAACCACATAATTCGAGGCACTCGCTCCGGTGGGATCGGTACTGCCAATGGTCAGGTGGAAATCGTTGAGGGTGAGTGTGCCGTTGATGAAATTCAAGGTGCCCGCAATGGTTTGATCGGCACCGGTAGCTGTATTGGTGAGGGCAATGCCACCGGCGTTGTCGATGTTGATGTCTCCATAAAAGGTGGACGATTCCGTTCCGGTGATTTCTTGTGCCGAAGAACCCTCAAAGGTCAGCGTGCCCGATGAGGCTGCGTCCATGAGTGTTCCTCCATTGTTGGTAACATTGCCCGAAACAGAAACATCTCCATTATTGAGAATGGTTCCTCCTGTCGCGGTAAGGTTGTTGACCACAACCGAAGAACCATCGTGAACCAACAATTGGGAACCACTGGAAAGTACTAATTGTGCATAAACTGAAAAGGCACTCCAGAAAAGGAATGCTGTCAAAAGGGCTAATTTCTTCATAAAGCTACCATTTTTTTCTAGTTAAATAACTAACAAAAAGGTAGGAAATTTGGTCAGCTTTATTGGCTACAAACATACAAACAAATCGATGCGGTTTGCAAGTAAAAAGGACAAAAACATGTAACATAAATTATATCTATTTGTTTTTGTGCTTGTTATATATTCTGTTTTTACAATATATGGGAGGACTCAGGTTAAAATTGATATTTTATACTACAAAAACCATCATGAAAAAGGTGGAGAAATCAGTGAAAAAACATTGTTTTATCGTGAAACTCTCGAACGCTTTTCCTATTTTTACCTGTTTTTCAATCTTATACTCACAACCATGAACACCGCCCAAAGTCTCCTCGAAGGAGTTATCGTTATGCTGGCCATTATCGCACTGGTGGTATGGCTCAAAAAAGTAGGAGTTTTTAAAAAGGAAGAAAGCCTGCTTTTTAGCCGTATTGTGCTTCAGGTTACCCTGCCGGCACTCATTTTTTCATCGTTGGTGGTCAAGGTATTCGACGATCGGTTCATTAAAATGGCCCTCATCATGGCGGTTGTCGAAATTGGCATGATGATACTGGCTTGGTTGTTGGCAACTATGTTCAAGCTCAAACGTGAGGTGAAAGGAGCCCTGATTCTGGTTTCGGCTTTTGGCATGACCACCATGTTGGGCTATCCCATTATCCAGCAAGTGTTTCCGAATAATACGCTGGCCATGGAAGAGGCCGTGGTAACCAGTGAATTTGGCGTTGGATTGCTGCTGTTTATTTTTGGTCCGCTCATCGCCATGTACTTTGGGCAAACCCAAATGCAGGGCAGAGATATTGCCCAATCGGTGAAAAAATTCTTTATCTCGCCGATTTTTATCGCTTTGGTAGCCGGCATTGGCATGTCGTTTTTGCCCTTCAACCACAACGAAGCAGTGTTCTCGACCTTCGTCCGAATTTTCGATCTCATTGGTCAGGCCAACCTCCTGATGGTGGCCATCACCATCGGATTGATTATTGAGTTCAAACCCATGAAAAACCTCTATCTGTTTCTGGGCATCGCCGTTGTCCTCAAACTGGTGGTGAAACCCTTGCTGGCCCTTTGGCTTACCCACGATCCGCGTTTTACCGACATGATGCGCGAGATAGTGGTGGTTGAAACGGCCCTTCCATCGGCTATCCTCACAGCAGTGTTTGCCAAACAATACAATTGCCGGCCCGATCTGGTTTCTCTGGCGATTATGGTAACGCTGGTGCTGAGCGTATTGTCCATGACGGCACTTTTTTCGCTGGCATTTTAGGGAAACCACAGAAACACGAACAGAACAATAATGTTTTATGCTTGTAACCAGTAGGTTGACAACAATTGATGACGCAAATTTTGGAATTAAAGGGTGGTTTTTCACCCATATTTGGCTCCTAAAGGAGAGTTTAATTAAAACTTAAACGGTTTCTATGTGTTACCCATAAATCCGTAAAGGTTTTTATTTACTGCCACCAATGCCCGAAAAAACTGTTACCAACACGCATGGTCATTTAATTGTTATTTCTGAGCTATTGATGTAACTTATCTGCCTGAGGCATGATTCGTGGCATACTCTTGGTTCACTCCCGAAATTTCGATTGATCAAGGCTTATTTTTCAAGGCGTATAAATAACGTCCTTATAGAATTATACGAGTAAATAATATCTACCTTGTGCTCCTTATGAAGATGATAGCTACACTGGTTGTTTTTTGCTTGCTGAATGTGCTGATGGCACAGGATCAACCGTTGGCCATCGACAGCCTGAAGGTGCAATTGGATAACCAAACAAACGATACCCTCCGGCTTAAAACCCTGAAGAAAATTTCAGGACTTTTTATGCCTTTACAAACAGATTCGGCCTTGTTTTATGCCGATAAAATGCTCGATTTAGCCGAAGAAAAAAGCAATTTGTACTATACTGCCGATGCCTGCGATGTGCTGAGCAATATCTACGAAAGTACCGGAAATTTGCAAAAAAGCATCGATCTGACGGCACGAGCCAAGCAAATTAGCCAACAAATGAACGACCAACTGGGAGTTATTTATTTTGCCACCAACATGGGTTCGGTGTATATGAAAATGGGGCGCTATTTTGAAGCGTTGCAAATTTTTGAGGAGGTGAAATCCGTGGGAGGGCAAATAAACCGTCCGGATAGGGTAGCAGCGGCACTCAACAATATGGGAGCCGTGTATCATTACCTGGGCGACGATCAAACCGCTCTCGATTATTTCATTAAATCATATGAATTGCGCAAAGACAACAACCTGACCGAAAAGCTGGCCTACTCGCTCAACAATATTGGTGCGGTTTATTCGAAATATGGCAATTACAACGAAGCATTAACCTATCACAAAAAAGCCCTCGAAACAGCTTTAGATCAGCAGGATAAATATAGTTTTTTGGTAGCCTTAATCAATTTGGGACTCGATTTCGATTTTTTAAATCAAGCCGATTCTTCGCTGAACTACTACCAAAGTGCACTGGATGAAGCTTTATTGCAAGAGGATAAAACTTCACGGGCACACGTACTCGAACGTATGAGTGCGGTTTACGAAAAGCTGCACCATACTGAAAAAGCCCAAGCATTGCTCCGGGAAGCGTTGGAAATCAGCGAAGCCGGCGGAAACAAATACGACATGGCGGCCTTTTCCAACTCTCTGGCGGTGATATACATGGCTGAAAACCGATTAGAGAAAGCCTTGCCATTGCTTACCAGTGCCCTGAATCTGGCCACAGAAATCAATGCGGGAAAAGTGGTTATGGACACTTATAAATCGTTGAACCAATATTATTATCTGGCTTCCAATCCCAACAAAGCCTATGTGTATCAGCAACTTTACGAAAAGGTGAAAGACTCTGCCTATCATGCCGAAACCAACCTGAAAATTGCCAACCTGAAAAACCAATTCGAACTCAACCAAAAACTCGACGAACTGGAAATAAAAAACCTGGAACTGGATTCGGAGAAAAAGACCAGCCACGGTCGTCTCACCGCTTTGTATATTTCAAGTATAGCTGCTGTTGTATTGCTTATTTTGCTGATTTACATTGTTTTGTTGTACAGAAAAATTCGTTTTCAAAACCACATCATCCGCGAAAGCGAGAAAAAAGTGAATGAATTACTTCTTAGGGAAAAGGAACTTAACAAGGTAAAAAGTCAGATGATTTCCACTGTGAACCACGAGTTTCGCACCCCCATGGCCATTATTTCGTCCAACACCCAAATGCTCAGGGATTATTTTGATGAGATGGATCCTTCGATGAGGTTGGAAACATTAAAGTACATTACCGGAGGAGTGGACAATTTGCTCGCCATGCTCAAAAATTTTGAGATGCTCGACAGCACAACCATCCTGGAATTTCATCCACAACCGCTGAACGTGTATCATCTTGTTCAAAATCTGGTGAACGAACTGCAAACCCTTTCTGCTTATCAAAACCGCATCCGCTTAACACATCATCTGGCCGCAGAAACCGTATTGATGGATGGCCTGTTAATTACACACATTGTTAGAAACCTGCTTATCAATGCATTAAAATTCTCTGACAACAAACCCGTGGAATTGCGGGCGGAGCAAGTTGCAGGAAACAAAATCGCTTTCTCGGTAATCGACCGGGGGATGGGTATGTCCGACGAAGATGTGCAGAAGGTGTTTGACATTTTTCACCGCGGAGCCAATACTTCGCACATCAAAGGTACCGGAGTGGGCATGTCGGTAGTGAAGCGTTGCGTGGACTTACATTCGGGAACCATCTCAATAAAAAGTGAATTAAATGCAGGTACCACAATTAAAGTAGTTTTGCCTTTTGGCTTGGTAAATGATTAAAAACATGGGAAATTTAAAACAAATATTGCTGATTGAAGACGATGTGGCATTGGCAGGAACCATTAAAAATTACCTGACCATCAAGGGCTTTGAGGTGGTATATGCCGACAATGGTGCCCTGGGCATACAATATGCTTTTTCCAAAACACCCCGGGCCATTATTTGCGATATCAATATCCCCGTAGTAGATGGTTATCAGGTATTTAAAATTTTAAGTGAATCACCTGCCACCTACGCGGTTCCTTTTATATTTCTCACGGCAAAAACCTCTCCCTCCGAAATCCGCATGGGCATGCAATTGGGTGTGGACGACTACCTGACCAAACCTTTTGAGCTCAACGACCTCCTGAATGCACTCAACACCCGCATTCAAAAGCGAGAAAAATTGCTTCAGGCCAACGAAGATAAGTTCATGAGCCTGGTGAACAACAGTCCGCACGCCGTGTTTATTTGTCAAGCCAACCATTTTATTGTGGTGAACCGGAAGTTGAGCGACCTTACCGGATATCCACAGGTAGAGCTTGAGAAAACGGGATTGGCCCATCTGGCAGATGATGCCGACCACACCCAACTCGCCCTCCGCATGCAACAATGCATGGTCAACCATGAGAAAGAGTTTTCGATGGAGTTTTCGCTGCGCAACAAATGGAACAAGCGGATTCAGGTAAAACTCGTGGGTGGATTTTCATGTTTTAAAGGCAAAGATTGTCTGGTTGGCACCCTGATCAACCTGAGCAGTGGTCAATATGCACTAAGCGATATTGCCTTGAACAGCAATGATTTGGAAGAACTTGGCAAAGCCATCGAACTGTTTTCGGCCGATTACAACATCATTTCAAAAGGTTTGGTGGAAAAGCTCTCCCAAATATTCCGAAAGGATGAAGACAGCCCGGAATCCCCCTCCTCGCGGGTGGAGCTTTCGTCACGCGAAAAGGATGTGCTGAAAGAAATATGCACCGGAAAATCCACCCACGAAATCGCCGAAAGCCTTTTTATCAGCGAGCGCACCGTAGAAAAACACCGGGCCGCCATCGTTCAGAAAACCAATTCAAAAAACATGATCGAAGCGGTGATATTTGCCATTAGGAATAGGTTGGTGGTGTGATGGGGTAAAACTTTGGGCGAAATTTGTAAATTTTGAAAAAGAAAAAACCCGCTGTGCTTTAAAAAAAGCACGTGCGGGTTAAACCAAACATCCTACCTTTTGGTTAATTTTCTACAAATTCATTTTTCTTAGTGTTTCATTAAGATTCTTTATTGTTTTCCCCTGTACTTCTATTGTTTCTTGCATTTTTAAAATGGTATCTTCCATCATAGCTTGGTTTTCCATTTTCCGAGCAAGCTCTTCATTTTTAGCTGACAATTCTTGTACAGCTTTCACAAGAGGGACAACAAATTCAGCATATCTCAACCCATAGTGCGAGGATTCAGTTTTAGGGACATCTACTCCATGAAAATCAAAACCAACCTCTTTCGCCGATTGTATCACTTCCTGAGCTATAAATCCTATTTGTATTTCTTGACTCTTATTTTCTTCAGCATTTTTGAGGCGCAAATTCTCGGGAGTGTTCCTGTAATCAGCGATGGCGTTTATATCCAACTTATAAGTAACAGGTCTTAGTTTGTTTATAAATTCAAGTCCAACCACATTTTCTTCAACATCTATTTTAAATCGACCATCACTAATATTTGTCCAATTTGCAAAGCCTCCAATCGAAGTAATTGAGCTATTACCAAGTACAATAGAATTAGAGGCTGTAGGTTGGGCATCAAACCCAATAGCTGTTACGTTTTCAAGATTAGTGCTGCTACTTAAAGATGAACACCCAACTGCAGTATTATTAAAGCCTGAAACATTTAGTAACATTGACTGGTACCCTATGGCTGTATTATTATAACCTGTTGTATTAGAATACGATGCTTTTGATCCAACAGATGTATTGCCTATTGATTCTGTTGGCAAAATTGCCCCGATGCCATTATTAAACAATGCACTATCACCAATGGCGACCAAATTACTTTTATCAGTATTTGAAAATAATGCCCGTATTCCAACTGCAACATTAGAATTCCCGGTAGTATTATTATTTAATGCGGTTTGCCCACAGGCTGTATTCCAATTACCTTCAGTATTTAGCTGAAGAGCCCATGATCCTAATGCAGTGTTTCTACTACCAGTTGTATTACTATTTAAAGATACATATCCACAAGCGGTGTTTCTTGTTCCTGTTGTATTTGAATAAAGAGAATAACCCCCAAAAGCATTGTTATAGGCTCCTTCATTATTTGAATAAAGAGATTGATATCCAACGGCAATATTATCGTAACCTAAGGAGTTATCGTGCAAAGATTCGATACCAATAGCGACATTATTAAAACCCTCTGTATTTAAAACTAATGCGCTGGAGCCTATTGAAATATTATCATAGCCTATTGTGTTGAGAAAGAGAGAACTGTTTCCTATAGCAACATTTCTACCACCTGAAATATTTGAAGCAAGAGGACTATCGCCAATAGCAATATTTTGTGAGCCATCAGTATTATTACGTAATGCAAGCGCTCCAATAGCAGTATTCCATGCTCCAGTGGTATTTGAATGAAGAGACAAATATCCAATTGCGGTATTCTGATATCCAGATGTATTATAGTACATTGCTCCTAATCCAACAACAGTATTATATATTCCGGTCAAATTAGAATAAAGGGAAGTTACTCCAACTGCAGTATTACTATATCCTGTGGTATTACTGTATAATGAACTATTTCCAATGGCGACGTTGCCAGCTCCCTCTGTATTAAAATGCAGTGAATTATAGCCAACACCAGTGTTTCTTGTGTCGTTTACAACATCGTTGTCGCCTGCTCCTTCCCCAACAAATATACTTTCGTATCCTGCCTTGGCATCTGATAGATCATTGAGATTAATAATTCCTGCTGTTATCTTTATCCAGTCTGAACCGGAATAAAAATAAAAACCTGCATCGTCATCAATTTGGTAAATAACAAGTGATGTGGCTGGAGAATTAATTGCAGCCTTTTCGACTTGCGTCATCCGAGGTATCAGCAGTCCCTTATTTGCACTTTGCAGATCTAAAATAGCAGAGTTATCTGGATTACTACCACTTTCATTTATAGCTACTTGAGAATAGTTTTGTAAATGAAATGAAAACAAAACAAAAAGTGTTAACAATAGATTTTTCATTTTAATATTCTTGGTTGATTAGATTATCTATATCATTCTCTACTAAGTTCAAGATTCCCATTTAGTTTTAATAATGCCCCATTTTCGACAGTCAGACTACGACATTTAGCATTAGTTGTGGAAATGGTAGGAAAACGGTTACCAACCGGGAATTCGGGTATTACTACATTAAACAAGTGACTGGGAATACGCCCAAAGTTCCAATTAGCAGCATTGCTCCAAACTGTATCTTGAGCACCAGTCCATGTTTCGTACGTGTAACCCTCGAGAATAACTATCGCTTGGCCTGAAGATAGATAAATACTGTCTCCTGATGGATTGAATTCACTTGAAATTAAAATAATCTCTGTATTCTCATTCTGTTGCCAAAAACGAAATATCATCTCATTTCCAGACACAAAGCCATCCACAACATCGGGTGTAGATGGATTGTCAGCAGAGGCAACAATGGTGTAATTTGTGTCAGGGGTAAATTCATTAAGAATTGTAATTTTACCAATGCAAATTTCTGAACCCTCATCATTCAGGTCAAAAACAGCAATTTCATCCCCCAGGTTGAGGTTTTGATTATCTAATGTAGCACCACTAATTAAAATTTCCATTGGTTGGTATGGCATTCCGTTCCATACTTTTGCAAAATAACTTTTAACATATACTTCGACAGAATCATGGCCGGAACATCCATTGGCGTCTGTAAGGGTAAGTGAATAATTGGTAGTTTCATCCGGATTGGCAACAGGGTTAAAGATATTTGGATCGTTTAAAGAATTTGATGGACTCCAGGAGTATGAATAGGGCTGTTCCCCACCAAACCCCGAACCATTTATGGTTATTGAAGATCCGCTATAGATTGTGTCACCAACTCCTGCATTTGCACTGGGAGATGGGTAAACATCAAGTAATAAAGTATCAGAGTTTTCGCTCTGTTCACAGAGATTAACAGCTTGTAAAAAAATTGATGCTGCACCTGTATAGTTTTCAGACCAATGAAGGAAAGAAGAAGCACTTGAGTCCAGAACAACACCCGCTTCGGGAGGAAGAATGCTCCATAGATAATAATCTGTTACAGCCAATTCAGGTACGGAATAAACTGCCTCTGCACCTGAACAGGCATTGAAATTCCCTGAGGGTAAATCGGGTTTTGGGGGTACCTGTCGTGTGATAAAATGAAATTCATTTGACCAGGCACTTTTATAGTTTTCGAAAACAGGCCTTACTTTCCAGGTGAAATCTGAACAATTTGCCAATGTATCCCAATTCATTAAAAAAACGGTATCCGGAATATTACCGGCCAGAAAAACAAGTGAATCAGTGTCAATAAAAATGTCCATTTCGTAACCGATGGCATTCTCTACCGGATGCCACGAAAAGGTGTTATTGGTTGTGGCAATTTGAGAATTGTCATCGGGGAAAATCAGTGTTGTGCTTTCAAAAATGTTCGGAAAATAAATGATGCTGTCTTTGGTTTCCAATTGTAAGGTTACCGACATTGTATCATTTTCTACAAAAATTTGAGCGGAACTATAAGTAAACCCATCACACACGGCACTATCCGTAAGTCCATTGCTATAAACAAGAAAGCCAAGTTCTGTCTCACTGTCCCAGGCTCGATGCCGAATTATGACTTCACCGGTGTTTTCATCACTACAGTAAGCTGAGAGAGAATAGATATTTTCGTAACGGGGAGAACAAATTGTTCTTTGGTTGTCCTGACCTAAAAATTCAACGGGAAGAAAAATATTATTGGCAACAAAGTTAAAATCAGAAATGCAATTATTGGAAATATCTACCACCACATGATTGCTTAATGTCAGTTCAAAAGGACTGACATCCTGAATAATATTGTCGGACAGGTTAACATATTCCAAGCTGTGGAGCAGGGTTAAGGGAGTTACATCGCTTATTGAGTTGCCAATAAATGAGATGTTTGTAAGGTTCTTAAGTTGTTCTATTCCAGATAGTGAATTGACATCAAGAAAACTGCAATCTAAATGCGCTAATGTATCAATTTGAACACCAGAAATGGTGTCCTCGGGCGATAATCCTAGACTGTATTTAATAAAGGTCTCCAGGTTTACATCTTCAAATGTTATCTGAGCAGAGCTAATAAGTCTTGCGAACAAAACAAAAAACACTAAAAAAAGGGATTTCTTCATATTCTTTGTCATTTTATCTGTAATTTATAAGCACCATTTGCAAAATCAGGGGACTGATCTGTATAGAGATGTATCTTAAATGTAATGTTATTCTGAGCTGTAACATATGGTTCCATAACTGGAAGTATTATCTTTTGAATAACATTACCATGTGAATCCTTCCAATATAACTCAAGAAAGTAATTTCTTTGTAATGACATCCAACTTACATTACCATATGTCTGCATTGTACCACCACTTAATTCAAGATAATCATTTCCAGCCTCCTTGTATACCGTGAATTCACGAACTGCCTTGTCAATTAGTTTCCCGTCATCTGTTTGTTCGTACATATGTAGACTGGCATCTAAATAATTTTTGTATTTGTCAGGTTCAATATCATTATCGAAAAATGCCCATCTGTCGTGAATAACTTTAATTTTAAAAATACTATTTTCAGCATTATATATAAGATTCCTTCCGCTTAGATTGGTCGTGATATTACCGATCTGGTTCAATATCTCCTTTGAAATATAAATATAAGCTCCGGCAACTCTTCCATATGGACCACCAATATTTTCAACCAGCAATTGAGCCAGATCGAAATACTTTGTGATGTCATCATCATCTTTAGCCAGAATATTATAGATTGACATTGTCTGGTCTAAAACAGTTACAGCTTCTGCAGTATTTCTAAACAAAGGATTCTTGCTCATAGAACCTATTGTTGTAGCCGTTAGTAGCATGGTGTTTTTACTAATCTCCAGAAAGACTCTATCGCGGCACAATCCTGCAAAAACCTGATATTCAATATTGGAATTCACATTTTGAAATGAAATACTCTGAGGGCTAAACTCGTATTCAAACAGATCATCCTCAGAATATATAGGTGTAAGTGTTACACTCGATCCGGCAAGAACCGGTATTTCAAAATAACCATTGGTATCCGTCTCTCTGTTCAAACCCTTAAATTTTACACCACTCAGGCCTTTATTATCCAATTCAGAATGTGCATCACGCACCCAACCTGAAATAACAAAACCCGATGTTTCCCCAACAATTTCTATTGGATCATCAAAAAAGTAATCGTTGTTGGCTTCAAATAACTCTTCTACTTCATTCTCGGTATCCACCACAGCGGCGAGGTAATATTGGCCTGGGCTGATTGTATTGGATAAAATTATGTCCTGCGATTGATTGACTGTTTCGGCCAGAGCGATATTCCCTGAAAGAAACGCTGAGCCAATAGCAATATCGTCTGGTGATAGTATTTCGTCTTCAGATAAATAAAACTGACTGCTATGATCAATTGCTGATGCGGAACCCACATTTTGTTCCTCCAGACCAATAACGCAGGTGTCTCCAATCTTCCAGACTTTGGTTTCGTTTTTTATAACCCCCTTTAAATCTGCCAACTGATCTCCAGAAGTATTCAATACGGTGATTTTCACCCCGCTCATTTTGAAGTTGTTGCTCCCGTCTTCTTCTTCTATTTCATTTTCAGGATCCACCTCAACACCTAAGTAATAAACTCCGCCAGTTAAATCCTGGACATAAAAGGTATAGGTCTCGTGTCTGAGAACGCTTTCCTGTCCTTCAAATACGATCGGATCTCCAAGCGGAATATCCCATCCGGTGATCCGGGGCTGAGATGATAGGTAAAGTTGCGCTTTATAGGGTCGGTTATCAGGGAAACCCGTGTTTAACACAGAAATATCTACAACCTGTTGATCGCCAACTGTCCATAGGGTTGTATCAACAATTAATATTTGCGGTCGTAAATCTGCCAGCTGAGGGGGTGTATCTGTTGTTGTGGCAGAAATAACATCGGAAAAACCTGAAATTCCGGCCAGGTTCTCCGATTTCATCTTATAATAATAGGTAGTATTGGGATTTAAATGCTGGCCACAGTCTTCATATTGATTGGCTGCGGCCCAATAGATTTGTTTATAGCAGCCATCGATGCTGTCGGCACGAAAAAGCCGGTAATTTACCGCACCGTCCACTTCGTCCCAATACAGCCGGATATGCCTGTTTCCAAAAACTTCTGCATACAGGGCTACATTTGTAAGGGGTATGGTGGGTGCCTCAATGGTAAATTGCTTTACTGAAACCAAGCTCCAACTTCCGTTGTTGTCTTTGGCCCGTATGTACAATGTATTGATTCCATTGGGCAAGCCGCGTAAAGAGATATTAAAGACTTTTTCCAGGGTATCGACGGTCGAAAAAAACAGTTGTGTTCCATTGCCTACTCCAGGGTCTTCATTAAAATAATACTCTAATCTCGCTATTTGCGGGTTGGCTGAGATACTATTGATATAGAAACTCTGGTATTGCTGCAAACTCCAGTTCCCAAGTTCGTCTTTTGCCCGTATATAAAGGGTGTGCACCCCTTGTGCCAGACCTGAAAGATCGATGGAAACCATCTGATTGAAAGTAGTAGCCTGCGTAAAGGGTATCTGTGTTTCGTTTCCGCAACCATTTACGCTCGTGTCGATAAAATACTCTATTTGAACAAGTTCCGGATTTAGCAGATTGTTCAACTTGATAAACGAATGCGATTGCTGCAAACTCCAGTTTCCACTTTCGTCTTTAGCCCGCACATAGATGGTGTGCATACCTTGTTGTAAGGCAGATATATCGACCGAAACCACCTGACTAATCGTTGTGTCAGCATTAATTTGAATTTGTGTTTCATAACCCAACCCATTGGTGCTTTCATCAAAAAAGTATTCAACCTGAGTAATATCTGGGTTGGCCACATTGCCCATGACTAGAAACGATTGATACTGAAGCAGGCTCCAGTTTAGGTCGTTATCCATAGCACGTATGTAGAATGTGTGCAACCCCTGCGGTTGAGTCACTAAATTAGCAGTAAAGGAAATATCAACTTCAGAAGCTACAGTAAATGGTACACTGGAAGCATTTCCAACGCCCGGATCCGTATCAATAAAATACTCGATTTCATTTACCGTTTGGGCATTGGCCAAGTGGAATAGTAAAGACAATAATATGGAAAACAGTATATTTTTCATCATTTTTGCATTACAAAACCTAGTTGTTGGCTTTCACCTTTACACTTATTTCTATTCCGCCGTTTATCGTACCTGTGGAAGGAACCGTAAGTTCGTAAATGTTAGGAACGGCCGGAATACCAGACAAACGATAGGGGTCGGAGCCTCCAAAAGCGCCACAATCGGTTCCTCCAACGCCTGCTCCAAGGGCGGGAGAACCGGAACTAAGTTGCCATTGCCCATCGGTAGAATTGGTAGCCGGGAGACCAAGAAATAAATTATCCCAATTGGCACTCCATATATTTCCAACACCATAGTTGGTTGAATCGCTGGGGATGGTCTGAGTGAAAACATTGTTGTAAACCGAATTGCTTTGTGCAAAATCATTCGTAGCTCCCCTGATGATATTACTGTATATGTCGGAATTATAAACGCTGACCGAAGAACTAGTCGAACTTATACCTATGGTGTTATTACAAATAGTTGCATTTCCATCTGACCGTAAATAAATGCCATAACTCAATAGATTATTTGAAATGAAAACATTTGTGTTGGTATAATAGGGACTAGTCGAGTTTGTGATAATTCCAGCGGTTTGGGTTCCAGCTTGAGAATAAATATAATTTTGTAATATTAATGTATTGTTTGTTGATGCCTGAAAATTAATATAGCGGATTCTGTTTCTCGTAATCGCCAAACTATTTGCTTGAACGCTAAAATATCCACTTATGTAACAACCCGAAATAATAGTACCCTCACCCGCAGGTCTAATGGTTGTTGAACCTATTTCTGCCTCCACCACACTTGCCTGCGTATTGGTGCCCGGGTTTTGCCCCAGAAAATAGCCCGGCCCAATGATGGTTACTCTTTTGTTTATGGTAACCGTACCGTAACTGGTGGCAGAACCCTGCAGCATGAGTACATCTCCGGCATTTACCGAGTCAACTGCCGTTTGCAACGATTGGAAATCGGCGGCGTTGCCCACATTGTTGTCCACATAGTAGGTGGTTTGGCTATAAGTTGAGTTTGCAACCACAAGCAAAAATGATAAGGTTGCTAATAAGGTGAGCGATTTCATGTGTCAATATTATTTTAGGTTTATAATTAGAGTTCTTTGGGTAATTATATGGTTTAAATTCACCCTGAGCGTTTTGAACCATCGCTGTGTTGTACAATACTTTTTTAGTTAACAAGGTTGACGCAATAATACTCCTTCATTTTAAAACCGCACCTCCTAACATTAGGTAGTTACAATAAAAAAATTAGGTTCGGTTTTATCAAACATTTACTTACTTTTGTTGATACAATTAAAAACCTAATACCCATGAAAAAAGTTATGACCCTACTATTGATGGGCATGTTACCTTTGATCACAACGGGGCAGAATGAGCAAAAAGCCGATAGTATTATTCATGCCATTTCGATTTTGCAAAATGATTCGGTCAGGATAAATAAAATGGTTGAGCATTCTGTTTTTTTATTGCAAACGCATGAAAAGTCCTATCCATTTTTCCAGAGCGAACTCACCAGAATAGAGAAAAAAAATGACTTGAAAAATTTGGCTATTATCTACGAACTTCTTGCCATGTCAAAATATTATGCTCAGGAATATGATTCGGCCATTTTTTTTACGGAGAAAGAAATACCCTTAGTTCAAAAAATTAATGATTCATTGCGGTTGTTTAAGGCAATGAACAGGAGCGCTGTTCTCTATGAATATATCTCAGATTATCCTACATCCATAAGCTATTATATTGAGGCCATGAAAATAGCCAACCAACTGAAAAATTCTAAATTTGTCATGGCAACAAAAACAAATTTAGGTGGATTATACCTCAAGATGGAAAGATATCATGAATCGCTCAAGCAGTTTAAAGATGCTCAACTTATATTAGATACTGCCAAAAATGAAAATGAAATATATAGCGTTGCTATCTTCTTAAACCTTGGAGCCATTTACTTACAATTAAACATGTTAGATTCTGCTTATTTTTTTAGCAAAAAATCGCTTGAACTTGCTATTAAATACGATATAAATGATTATGTATCCTTAAATTACGGGAATCTTTCAAGAATATTAAGAAAAAAACAAATAATTGATTCATCATTATACTATCAATACAAATCCTTTGAAATCAAGGAAAAATCATCTGATTACAGAGGAATGTTAGAATCTTTACTATTCATCATCGAAATATATACCGACAACCAACAATTTTCCGAAGCCGCGAAAATTAAACACAAATTGACTACAATATTACCTAAAATTGAAGATCCGGAATTGCTCGAAAGTGCGTATTATGTTCTGGCTTCACTAAATGCCAACACACACAATTACAAAACGGCATATGAAGAAATGCTACAAGCTTTTTACTTGAAAGACACCATATTAAATGAAAGCAAACAAAACCAAATTCTCGATTTGGAAACCAAATACCAAACCCAGAAAAAAGAAAATGAAATACTCCGGTTGAATAATGAAAACATTGAGAAAAAAGCAGCTTTGGCACAATCCAGGCTGCTCAACATTTCCGGACTGGGACTAACAATTTTGTTGGTTGGTATGGCGTTGTTTTTCTGGAAACGTAAAAAACAACAACTTAAAATGACATTGCTTGAAAATAGCCTTCAGGCCACAGAACTGGAAAAAAAGCGGATTGGCAAAGAACTGCATGATGGTATTGCCGGCACCCTCATCAAACTCGTTAAAGATTTCGAATTCAAAGACTTAAAACTATCTGATCAATTACTTAGCACCTACAACGAGGTACGAAACCTATCTCATCAATTGGATAACTCGCCAACCCATGGCGAAACCTTTTTGGAAAGACTTATCGATCTGATTCCACAAGATAGTAATGATCAGCATTTCTCTTTTAATATAACCCCTATTTCTCTGGAATTAAAAGAGCCTGAAGGAACCCATATATACCGGATAATACAAGAATTAATAGCTAACAACTTAAAGCATGCCAATGCTACCAAAACTAAAATTGCCATTTTATGGGAAAAAGGAAACTTAAATTTGAATTATGAAGATAATGGCATTGGCATCTCCGAGCTTAAAAAAGGTAACGGATTCAATAACATTGAAAGCCGATTGGAATTAATGAAAGGGACAATTCATTGGCTAACAAACTCTTCGTCGGGATTTAAAATCGAAATGCAAATACCTTACAATTATCATGAAAAAGATTAGCGTGCTCATCATTGATGATCATAGCATCATAATGCCGGGCATCGTCAATATGGT
This sequence comes from Bacteroidales bacterium, assembly GCA_963676875.1. Lineage (GTDB taxonomy): Bacteria > Bacteroidota > Bacteroidia > Bacteroidales > F082 > UBA6244. The sequence continues at coordinate 2,036,679 of OY781436.1, read as the reverse complement.
AAAAATGGCTTTCGAGAAAGTGGAATGTCACTTTACAGATAGTGTTAGATATGCAACAGCCCTTCTTCATCAACATGAGGTTGATATTCTTATCAGTGACCTTGAATTAGGCATGAACGAGGATACTGACGGCTTTCATCTGATACAAAACCTAAAAAAAATAAAATCAAAACTTAGGTGTATCGCCTTTACTAACTACAATTCATATCGGGTTATGAAAAAGGCTGAGTCGGCCGGATTTAATAGTTTTCTCGACAAATCCTGTTCAGAAGATGATTTTATAAATACATTACAGCAGGTATATAACAATTCGCCTGATCAGGTTTTTTACTCCCAGTCCATGAAAGAACTGCTAAAAAAAAGAAATGTATTTTATCGTAATGTATTTACCACCTCGCTTTATGGTCTTAGCAATTTAAGCGATCGTGAGGCAGAACTAACCCTTCTGTCCGCAAAAACTACAGACAAACACAAACTAGCCGAAATAATGCAAATTCATCACACCACTGTTGACACACATTTTAAGCACGCCCTTTCCAAATTACAACTCAGTCATCGCAAAGAATTGGCTCTGTTTGCTGAAGAGTTTGGTGATGAGATTAAAAAAATGATGGATAAAAGAAACGATGCCCTCTGAAACACGCAAATTTCTTGGCAATAACGTCACCTTTCAATTCCAAATTTGGGCGTAAATTTTGGAATTAGCACATGATTTTTCAATTATTAAATTTGGTTTTATTTGGCGTATTTTTTAAAGCAGCCGGATTTTACCACTGTTTTAAATAGAAAACAAAGCAAATTTTAGCCATTAAAAATCAAATCAAACCCCGAATTAACAGATATACCCGAAAAAATCAGCGATTATCTGTCATATCGGTGTCATCAATATTCCTTACTCCCCGTTTCCATCTTCTATCCCAATGGGTAAAAACCCCCATTACCTCCTTCTTATTTTATATTTTCAGTATTTACCCCCATTGATTGAAACTGTTGATCCATCTAGTTTTGCGGCCAAATGTTGCATATGAAACCAACCGTGATGAAAAAGTTTAGTCAAATGGTGTTCGCAGTTACAATTATGCTGTGCACAATTACTTCCCGGGCGCAAGTCGCCATCAACTCCACCGGAGCTTTGCCCGATGCCTCTGCTGCCCTCGATGTGAGTTCCAATACCAAAGGGATATTGATTCCCCGCATGACGGAAGCCGACCGCAATGCCATCTCAAGTCCCATGGAAGGATTGATGATTTACCAAACAGATGGGGTTTCAGGGTTTTACTACCGATCTGCCACAACGTGGGCGGTGGTGGGCGCAGAAGCCTTGACCATCAACGATTTGAGTGATGCTCGTACAGGAGGGAACTCTATTTTTATAGGCACAGGAGCTGGAGAAAATGATGATCTGGGGCATAATAGGAATACCTTCGTAGGGGAAAATTCAGGACAGACAAATACTAATGGATATGAAAATACTGCGGTTGGGTATAATTCACTTATCTCCAGTACCAGCTCTACACTCAATAGTGCTTTTGGGGTTGGGGCTATGTATTCATTGACAACAGGTTATGCAAATAGTGCATTTGGGTGTAATTCGTTGGGTGAGGTCACAACAGGAAACTCAAATTCAGCACTTGGCTATATGGCTGGACGTATGAATACCGGATCAGGAAATATATTTCTTGGTTTCTCAGCAGGGTATAACTCATTAGGGGATAATAAACTTTATATTGAAAACTCAAATTCAGCTACTCCGCTTATTTATGGGGAGTTTGATAACGATCTGCTAAGAGTTAACGGAGATTTAAATATCACAAACGACCTTAGTATTGATAACGATCTTGATGTTACACACGATATTAACATAGGTGGTAATCTGGATGTAACGGGTAATATCGTTGGGTTATTAATTAACAGATTAAGTGATGCTTCAAGCGATGGCAGTTCAGTATTTTTGGGAAATAACGCCGGAGCAATAGATGATGGGGCAAACCAGAATACGGGTGTTGGCATAACGGCACTTTACGGAAACATTACAGGAACTTCTAATACAGCCATTGGATATTCCGCATTATCCAACTCCAATGGCAACAACAATTCTGCGGTAGGCTACGGTACCTTAAATCAAAACGAAACGGGAAACAGCAATGTAGCTGTCGGTTACGAAGCCATCCGATCATTGGTTATCGGAGATTACAATACCGCTGTTGGATATCAAGCTCTTTTTCGTCCCACAACAGCTAATTATAATGCAGCTTTTGGGGCATACTCGCTCAACGACATCACCACCGGAACAGAAAACTCCGGGTTTGGCTATCAAACTTTACTCAACACCGAGGGTGGATCAAAAAATACAACGGTGGGTTTTCAGTCACTAAAAACAAATGTGTCGGGCAACAACAACACGGCCACGGGATATCAGGCACTTAGCAGCAATACCGCCGACAACAACAGTGCATTTGGCACATCGGCACTTGCCGCCAACACTACAGGGTCCGGAAATGTGGCCATGGGTTATCAGGCCCTGGAGGTTTCAACAACCCGCGATGGTTTGGTAGCCATCGGCTATAAGGCTTTAGGTAGCAACGGCGCCTCTGCCTCCGGCTCACTCGGACAATACAATACCGCCGTGGGTTACGAAGCGCTAACTGCCAATACCACCGGTTATAACAATACAGCCCTCGGTTACCAGTCGATGGTCGCAACAAATTCAGGCTATTATAATACGTCTGTGGGGTATAAGGCTTTACAGTCGAACACCAGCGGCGATTACAATATTGCCATGGGAAGTTCGGCTTTGGGAAGTGCCATTGGGGCAAACAATAATGTGGCTATCGGCGCCAACGCCGCACTGAATATGACGGCCAGCGGAAATACAGCCATCGGCTACAACGCCATGCAGTATGCCACGGCTTCCACCTCAAGCACTGCCATCGGCAACAATGCGGGGCCCTCTTCAACCACTACTTCACTCACCAATACCACAGCCATTGGTTACAACACAACTGTTACCGCACATAACACCATTCATCTGGGTAATAGTTCAATAAATGAGATTGCAGGAAACGTGTCCTGGAGCACCTATTCGGATAAAAGGTTTAAGAAAAACATTAACCACAATGTTCATGGATTGGATTTTATCATGAATTTAGAACCGGTAACCTATAATTGGGATGTAGAGAAATTGGATCAGTTTTGGGGTGTGGACGAGGACGTTAGTCAAAATCCGGAGGCACTTACATCGAGAGAAGAGCAGAAAAAAATCACTTATACCGGCTTTTTGGCTCAGGATGTTGAAGCGGCGGCGCAAAAAATTGGGTACAATTTCAGTGGTGTGGTACATCCTCAAAACGATCAATCAATATACTCGGTGCGCTATGCCGAATTTGTGGTGCCGTTGGTGAAAGGAATGCAGGAACAACAAGGACTTATTGAGCAGCAACAACAAATGCTCGAACATCAACAACAATTGATTGAGGCATTACAACAGGAAATAGCGCTCTTGAAAAATAAATAAACCGAAGGTAGGAAATTTGGTTTCGGGTCGGGTGAGCACCTTTTGCTCACCTGACTTTTTTACACCCTTATTTAGACGCCTCTCTAAATAAACCATGAGAAAAATCACGTATGTTAAATGTTATATATTTACAACATTGTAACATCCGCTTCACGACCCAAAGATTTGAAGCACAATTTGACTCCAAAAAAATCCATTTGAAAAATCATTTCTCTTTTTTTCTTCTCACCATACTGGCATTTTTGTCGGTGGAATTAACGGCACAGGTGGCCATAAATAACAACGGTGATGTGCCCGACGCTTCCTCGGCCCTCGACATTTCCTCTACCTCCAAGGGACTGCTTATCCCGCGCATGACCACGGCTGAGCGTGTGGCCATCGACTCTCCGGCCAACGGGTTGATTGTGTTTGATACCGACACAAAAAGCGTGTGGTTTTTTAGTTCCGGTCTGGCAGGTTGGATAAATGTTTATGGAAGTAACAAAAACATCGACACGCTATCTGATCTTGATGGCGATACCAGAATTCACGTAGAGTATTATGATGATGAGGACATGATTAGGATTTATACAGCAGGCACCGAGTTTTTTAATCTGGATAGCGCCCGCATCGAAGTGCTCAATTCCGGGGGTTCCGTTTTTCTTGGCGAAAATGCCGGAAAAAAGGATGATTACAGCAGCAACAACAATGTTGCCGTAGGTAATTCGGCACTCGAAGATAATATAGGCGGCAGTTATAATATCGCTATTGGAACGCATGCGCTACAAACCAGTGTGGCAAAAAACGGAAATGTGGCAATGGGTTATAGTTCAATGCGATACTATAATGATGACCTTTCGCCCCAATCCTCTTATAATACCGCTATTGGCATGAATACCATGGTTGGAACCTGGCCCTCTTCAAACAATATTGGAATTTACGATGTTGCTCTTGGGGCCTTTGCCCTCAATAAAAATTCGTCGGGTTCAAATAACATAGCAATGGGTTATTCGGCCTTAAATAACAATACCGAAGGCAACAATAATACCGGCCTTGGTTTTAGTGTTTTAAAATCTAATGTGGCCAACAGCCGGCAAACCGCCATTGGGTATCAGGCCATGTATTATGCCGATGACCGGACAACAGGAAGAGACACATACAATACAGCACTGGGTTATGAGGCTTTGAAAGGAAGTACCACCGCATCTGCAAATTCAGGGCAATATAACACCGCCATTGGGGATATTGCATTGACTTCCAATACTTTCGGTGACGATAATACAGCAGTAGGCGCCAGCTCCTTATTGTCGAATACCTGGGGCAGTTCAAATATTGGTGTTGGCAAAAATGCGCTCGCGAATAATACAACGGGTAGTTATAATATAGCTATTGGTCAGGATGCTCTGGGAACCAATGTTTCGAATAGCATGAACACCGCCATAGGATACGATGCCATGGGAAACGCCGACAACAGCGGGGGATCCTATACTTATAACACAGCGCTTGGGTCTTACGCTTTGCGAGGTGGCTTAACCCCGGCAAGCAATACAGGGAAAAGAAATACATCCATTGGGGCAAGCTCAATGTTTTGGAATACTTCCGGCTCCGATAATGTCGCATTTGGTGAAAAGGCTTTATATAACAATACTTCGGGAACTTATAATACAGCCATCGGACAGGGCTCCTTATACAACAATAAGGCTAACAGCCGATCAACCGCCATTGGAGTCCAAGCCATGTACCGCGCCGATAACCGGACAACCGGTCGCGACACCTACAACACAGCCATTGGTTATTTGGCTTTAAATGGAAGTTTATCCTTCGCCTCAAATACAGGTCAGTACAATACCGCCGTTGGTGATATTGCCCTTTCGAGCAATTCAAGCGGAGAAAAAAATGTAGCCGTGGGTGCTTCTTCGCTTACAGGCAATACCACTGGTTATGAAAATGCGGCTATTGGTATGGAGGCTTTGTCGAATAATACTACCGGGCGATATAATACTGCTGTTGGTTCCGGCGCACTTTTGTCAAACAACGGTATGGGTTATAATACCGCTATAGGTTTTAATGCAATGTGCTTTGCCAATAGTTCAACAACCTCTTCAAATGCTGCAAATACCGCAATGGGAGCAGAAGCTCTGCGAGGTAGTACTACTGCTGCTGCAAACACAGGAATTCAAAATGTTTCCATTGGTTCAAAAACCATGATAAATAGTACATCTGCTTCCAACAATACGGCTTTAGGCTATGGTGCCTTGTATTTAACCACGACCGGCAGTAATAATGTGGCCGTTGGAAATTTTTGCGGTGATGAAAACTACACAGGAAACTATAACATATTAATAGGTGATAATGTAAATGCACTAACTGGTTCATCATCCAACCAGCTCAACATCGGCAATACCATTTATGGAACCGGTATTTACCAAACAACCTATAAAATTGGCATTGGCACTTCCGCTCCTGAAGAGGAGTTGGATGTAAGGGGCGAGTTACAAGTGAAAAATAGTGCCGGACTTGGCAAAATTATCATTGATGGCACTTCAGGCAATTCTTCGTTGGAATTTAGAAATTCCGGAGCTTATAGAGGGGCTTTCGGTTACAATAGTACCAACGACAACCTGTTTTTGTACCATGGAGGAAGTGTAGTGCTTAAAAACGGACAATTTGGCGTGGGAACCACAACGCCCGGATACACCCTTCAAGTAGGAAACTCCGGCGATGGATCGTCGGCACGTGCCAATGCCTGGAATACTTTTTCAGACCGCCGCTGGAAAAAAAATATGGTCGTGATTGACAATCCCATCGAAAAACTCAACATGCTGAATGGGTATTACTACAACTGGAAAGAGGGTGAAGATCCTTCGGTTCAGGTGGGCGTGATTGCACAAGAAGTTGAAATGGCTCTTCCTGAAATTGTTTCAACGGATTCAGCAGGCTATAAGTCGGTGGATTATTCAAAGATTACCGCCTTGCTCATCGAGGTGAATAAAGCTCAACAGAAACAAATTGACGAATTAGTGAAAACCGTTGAAATTCAAAACAAAAAAATAGATCAGTTGTTAAAAACAGAAACTGAAAAATAAATAAACCGAAGGTAGGAAATTTGGTTTCGGGTCGGGTGATGAATGAAGTAGTCATCCGACTTTTTATATTTTTCGGGTTTTGCTCATTTACCTTTAGGTGAGAAATAGGGATGGGATCTCAAAAAAAGTAAACGCAATTTATTACCAAACTGCGCTTTACAAACACCCACACCTCCCCGAAGTTACTGATTTCTTTTCATGCTTTGGGAAGCTGTCTCCGGATAAACATCGGCAAAACTACGCCGGATTCCCTTTTTGAAATGCACAGCCGGGTATCCAAAAATCACAATCAAACCTTCACGGGAGGTGTATTTAATATGGTACTTCTCCCTAAATTTACGTGCTTTTGCTCCATGCTGAATTAAGGGATGAACCGCTCCAAGCATGCAGGTTCCAAGCCCCAACGACTCGGCGGCAATCATGGCATAAGTTGCTGCGATAATGGGATCGGCAGGGTCGGTATAGGGCGAGCCATAAAAGTACATGGCCAAGGGTGCATCATAGTTAACAACATTGATGTCCTCCATCATTTTTTCGGGATAAATCTTAAAAAGGGGACGAACGAAACCCTGAAACATTTCGTTGTTTGCCTTTCCCCAAAACGGGCGCATGAGTGCCAGAAACCACCCCGACACCAACCATTTCATGGTGGTCAGATACTCACAGAAATCTTTGGCAAAGGCGCGGGTTTTTTCTTTGCTGTCGAGCACCATCACGTGCACATCCGACGGCGGCAATCCCATGGGAGCAGTTTTGGCTGCGGTTAAAATTTTTTCAATGAGCTCAGGCTCAACATTTTTGTCCTTAAATTTTCGCACACTGCGGCGACGTTGATATAAGGAAAGGACATGCTCGTAATCAGGAATATTTTCCTTTGAAGGCAAGTCAAATAAATCTTCCGGACCAATGGTTCTTCCGTGAATTTCAATGGCTCCCGTTGGACAAACGGCCATGCAATGTCCGCAACCAATGCAACCAAATATGGGATTATCGCTTTTTGCGGCTTTGTCGTTTTCAATTTTCAGACTTAAATCGCCGCAGATGTTCACACACAAACCGCAACCATTGCATTTATGTTGATCTACACTAATTTTCGCAGCGTCTGTTGCTCTGGAGGTTGGAATAGCCATGGTATTTAATTTTTGTCGGCAAGAAGGTTGGTTCCGGTCAAAACGTCTGTCAATAAGATATTTACTGCCTTTTCAGGTTCCTCAAAAAGGGGACTGTGTGCAGAATTCTCAAAGGTATAATATCCTTTTGTTGGTGCAGAAAGTTCTTCCAGATATTTTTTTGCCAAGGGGTATGATACGGTATAGTCGTATTTTCCATGAAAAAAATAAACCGGGACATGAACTTCCTTCACTTGTTGGGCCAAATCGGTGGAAATCATTTTTTCCCACAAGGGGTGAACCCCGGATTGGGCTTTGCCTCTCCACAGATTGTATTTTTCCTTTATGGTGTATTCACGAAAAGTGAGCGACGGGATAAACAAACCTGTGACGATAGAATTCATGTCGCGGATGGTGCCTATTCCAAGATCATGCATTACCCGATCGCGCAGTTGGAGGTATTGGCCCGGAATTGTGTCGCGAACCGGCGAGGCCTCCAATTTACGTAACATTTTCCCGTTACCTGCCTCACGGTATTTTTGCAGGATATAATCATATGCCAATTGTTCCGATTTAAGTTGATCCGACATCTGACCTATCCCGATATAAGCATGGAAAAGCTCCGGCGCCCTCGCTGCTGTTTGTATGCCAATAAAGGTGCCCCCCGACCGCCCCATGAGGTAAATTTTTTCCTTTCCAAAACGGGTACGCAGGTAGTTGGCAACTTCTTTGGTGTCGGATATCATTTGATCCAGGGTCATGGTTTCCTTGGGTATGCCGACATCGTACAACAGCCCGAAGCCACGCTGTTCCCACCATACCACGATAAAATGGTCTTCAAGACCCGTAGGGTACTTTCGGGTAAGGAAATAATCGGGGATACCTCCGTGAAGGTACAGCAGTACAGGATTGTCGCGGTTTTTGCTCTTGATAAACATGCCCTGACTCATTCCTCCGATATTTACAAAAACCTTTTCTGAAATGCTATTGGCCAGCGGGTTTCCGTTGGTATCCAACAACGGATCGGGCTTGCCGGGGCTAAGCATGAACACGATCATGAAGAATATCACCAAGATGGTTGCCAAAACCGAAAGCAGCAGGGTAAGCATGGTCAGGACTTTTTTAATTATGAAATACATACAAAAAATACGTTGTGGTTGGCCATCAAGTGTTAACTGTTTAACCACTTTTTAAAATCCGAAGAGCGCTCGATACTGACGATGGTGTCGAATTCGTCCTCGGCCTTTGGTTTAAGTTCGAGCTTTACCCTTGATCTTGAATAAGCCGACATATTGGAGATGGCATCCATGTTCACAATATACTTGCGGTTAATTCTGAAAAACTTTTCGGGATTAATCAGACTTTCGAGTTTGTCGAGGGTATAATCAACCGGATAGGTATTTCCCTGAAAAGTTTTCATAAATACTGCTTTTTCAAGGACGAAGAAGTAGGCAATTTCACTCAGTTCCACCTTTTTTATTTTTTCGCCAATTTGAATAAGAAACCTTTTTTTGTAATCGGGCTCCCTGCCCTGAATGTTGGCCAACAGCATGTCGAAATCGATGCCAAAGGCAGATTTTAGCGACTGATACTTTTTTAGACTTTCTTCCAACTCAATTTTCCTGATGGGTTTCAAAAGGTAGCTGATGCTGTTTAGCTGGAAGGCTTTGATGGCATATTGGTCGTAGGCAGTGGTGAAAATAATGGGCGTGTTGATGGCAATCTGGTCGAAGATGCTGAAACTGATTCCATCAGAAAGCTGTATATCCAGAAAAATCAGGTCGCAGGTATGGTTTATTAACCATTTTACCGATTCGTTGATGGAACCCAATTTGGCCAAAACAGTGATGGAAGGATTGATTTCCAACAACATCTGTTCCAGCTTTTCGGCCGCATAAACTTCATCTTCGATGATGAGTATTCTCATGGTTTTCAATTTTTTATCAGTGGTAATCTGGCAATATAATGATCGGTTTCTATGTTAAATTCGGGAACAAGGTCGCTGATTAAGGCATATCTTTTCACCAGGTTTTTCAATCCCAAACCCGTGGAAACCCCCTTGGAAATTTTCAGTTGGATGTTGTTTTTTACCACCAAATGAAATCCTTCAACCCCAATGTCGATGTGCAAAGGTTTTGATTGGTTGATGATGTTGTGTTTCATGGCATTTTCGAGAACCACCTGCAACGACAACGGAGGAAGAAACATTTCCGTCAATCCCGCCTCAATATTTACGGAATAAGTCAGGTTTTCTCCATAACGTATTTGTTGCAAAAACAGGTACGATCGCATAAATTCAAGCTCTTTTCCCAATGTGGTAACGGGTTGCTCAATGGTTTCCAACACATAGCGGTAAATCATCGAAAACTCATCGATAAATTGTTGTGCTTTCGTGATGTCTTTGTTTATCAACCCCGACAAAACATTCAGGCTGTTGAACATAAAATGCGGATTGATCTGGCTTTTAAGCACTTCAAACTTTATCTGCGAAAGCTCCGTCTCCAGTTTGTCGGCCATTTGTTTGGCTTTGGCCCTTTCATCAAAAAGAATCCAACCTTCAAAAATGGCCATGACTACGATGTTTACCACAGCATAAATGAGTATGTTGGAGATCACTATGCTGAAGATATCATGGTCTTGATAAGCATTTATCCAATTGGCAAACAGGGTAATGGTGGTGGCAATGGTGGCAGCAATTGCAACGGTAAAGATCAGTTGAAGTGGTAATCTCTTTAAAATGCTCTTGCCCCAGGGTGCAATTTTATTGAGGTAGTGAATAACGAATAAGTCGGGGTATGCAATTAAAAAGCCGGCCAACAAACTCAGCAAAGAACCTCGCAAAAGCCTCATAAAAAAATGCAGGTAACCATCCAGAACAAAATAGCCGCTAAGGTGATTGTAAAGGATAACCACCATTTGAATGCCAATGGCCAATCCAATCAAAAATCTCAGCAGCCGCTTGAATGGAACTAAATTATTTACCTGTTTGAAAACCATGCGTATAAATTATTGTAAATTAAATACTAATACCAAAAATATGAAAAGTTTTCGGGAGGACAAGGTATTGATTTGCCTCATTTATCATCCTAAAGATGAGAATATTTATACCGTATCTACTGCGTATGTATATGCAAATCAATATCGCCGACACCACCATTGCTCACATAGGTGAACTTCCAGTATCCGTTATTTGCCCTAAAGGCTTGGCTGATGTCCCATTGGCCGGGAGCTTTCATTGTTTCGGAATACACCACCAAGCCATCCGAATCGCGCAGGGTGACTTTCACTTCACCTTCGGTGAGACTTACCCATCCATTCAGATAAACCTGTTGAATGCGGTGTGAAATATCAGCGATCACCAACCCCGACGAATTTTCTTCAATGGGTGTGTCAAATCCAAAATCAATAACGGGTTCTTTTACACAAGATGTGAGCAGAACCAAAAATAGAAGATACAAATAGGTGCTCATTTTTTTCATGGCATGTTGTTGTTAAAACATTCATATAGAAAACAGCCATGAGCGGGTAAGGGTCGGTTGTCACGACATCACCCGCTCACAGCTGTTATATTAAAACTTCTTGGCTATGCCGATTCTTATGGAAACATATTGGTAATCAAGCTTTTTTGATACACCTTCGTAGTCGGTGTCGCGCGACAAGGAATTAAATTTAAGCCCGGGCGTGAGGCTCCAGTTTTTGCCTAGGTTGAAGTCGACACCTCCGGCCAATTGGTAGCCCCACCCGTGTTGGCTGTCGTGAACAATGTCACCATCGGAGTTTTCGGTTTCAATGTGATTATACAAGGCGCCGGCCCTAAAATAGTAGGCCCATTTTGAAGTGCCGATGGGATGTTGGAAATTCAATCCAACAACATAACCTGTTTCTTCAAAACAAACATCGTCGCCGGCAAAAGAGTTGTCTGCGCCAAATCTGTTCCATCCCCAACCTGCATATACGCCCAAATGGGGCATAAATCGATAATGCAGGGTTCCTTCGAAACCAAATCCCGTGTTCATACTTGCGCCGTCGATTTTCTTTGTTGCCACCGACAGGCCGCTGTTGAGTTCAAATCCAAATCTTTTTTCAGATTCCTGAGCAAAACTGCTCACCGATAACAATACAAGCATCATTAGTGCTAATTCTTTTATTTTCATGGTCTTATAAATTAAAATTGTTTAATAAATTCATGAGGCAAAAGTAATCCGAGCCCAAGCGTTCGTAAAATAGAAGATGACGGAAGCGTGTTTTTGAGGGTTGAATGTGTGTATTTGCCTGCTGAATGAGCGTACCATTTTATCGGAAAATGAAAATATGCCGGATTTTTGGCTGAATCATGTCTCCAAAAAACCAACTAAGTAGTATAACCCTTGGTCAAAGAAGTTCGTTTGTAATCAACATGGTATATGAATCCGCCTTTTGTGTTTTGCTTCGATTGCCTATCTTTGCTGAGGTGTTAATACCGATTATAAATTGAAATGAACTTTAAGTTCGCTTCGCTCCCATAACCTCTTCAATTCTATATCGGCATTATACATAAACAGCGTAGTGCTAACTTCAATTTATTGTTGGTATAACTCATAAAGCCAAAACCAATGGACAAAAATCCCGAAGATATTGTCGATCAAAATTTGATTCAGGATGATGGCGGCCGTTTTATTCAAACCAATTTGGGCGATTCCGCCTGGGGACAATTGATTTTTCCCTCTGAAAAAGAAACATATAATAAAACCGATCAAGGATTACGTGTAGTGGTTTTTGGTAGCTATTTGTTGGGGTATTTGCTGATGGAAACCCTCCATGAGATGGAACGCCGAAACCCGACAAGGTTGAACATTATTGGGCTCGTTACCGATGATCCGGCAAGCCCCACGGCAAAAATTTCAGTAAAACGACGCATCTGGCGCAAATACAACCAAGAGGAAACCGTACACCTGGAAACAGCCATGATTGAAGCCGGACTTAAAAGTGGTGTGCCCGTATATACCGGAGCCGTAAAAACCGAATACTTCCGAAACCTGCTCAAAACTTGGAACCCTGATGTGATTCTGGTGTGTGTGTTCGGACAGATTATCGACGCTCCCATCATTAACTATCCAAACCAGGGTATTTACAACTTCCACCCTGCCGATCTGTTAGCAGGCCATGGCGCCGGTCCCCAGCCATTTCAGGATTTAATCGACCGGCAAGCCACCACTTCCAAAGTAACCATCCACCAACTGACCACGGATTTGGATGCCGGCCCCATTCTGGGGCAATCACCCCCCGTGAATGTTCGTTTTGCTGATGGAAGCCTGACGGATAATATCCTCGTACTGGACGATAAAATGCTGCAACCTGTGGATGTGATGGGCGCACTTTTGATGAAAACCTTGATTTTACATCACGAATCAGGTCGAAAAGGCGCCATTAAAAAATTGGATTTTGCCCGACATTTTCATGAGGAAATCAAAGATTGGCTCATGCAACCCGTACCTTCGCGAACACCCTCCAATCAATTGCCCGAACCTTCGGGTCATGTGGATTATGGCTTAAACATCGATTAAGCCGGATTCCATCAAAGCTTCCTGATAAACTCCTCCAAGTCAGCTTCCATGTCCAACCCCAGCTTTTTCTTAAGCCGGTAGCGGGAACTCTTGATGCTGTTGGGAGCCACGTTGAGTACCGAAGCCATTTCCTTGCTGTTCATGTTCAGCTTGATGAGGGCACACAGCCGGTGATCGTTGGTGGTCAACTCGGGATTGAGATCGTTGAGTTTCTTGTAAAAATCGCGGTTTACTTCTTCAAAATACAGCTTAAACACATCCCAGTCTTTATCAGACCGCAGACTCTGGTTAATTTGAAAGTTGATGCGTTTGAATTCGGGTTTGTCTTGAGCAGATGCCTTTCCTGAAAGGGTTTTCATGTCTTCCTGAATTTGCTGCATCAGCGTATTTTTCTGCATCATGTGCAAGGCATGTGTGCTCAATTGTTTGGATTTGTAGAGAATGGACTGTTGCAATTCCTCTTCCTTTATCTTGCTCTTTTCCAGTTCGGCCATGGCCAATTCTTTTTCCTTTTTGTGGTACAGTTCCTTCTGAAAATGTATCTCGCGGTCTTTTTTACGCTTTTGCCAAACGAAAAAGGCGATGACGGCCGATATAATCAAAATCAGAATGATTAAAGCAAAATAGTAACGTTGCCTATTTCTCAGCAATTCCGTTTCCAACTTTTGGTTGGATTTTTCTTGTTTGAGCAGTACGATTTCCTGTTCCTTTTTTTCGGTTTCAAAAATGGTTTGAAGTTCGTTGAAACGTTGGGTGTTGTCGGCATTGAAAAGACTGTCGTGGATGGAGGTGTAAAGCTTATGGTATTCAAGCGACAGCTTATACTTACCTTGGGCTTCATATATCTGCGACAACAGCTGATAGGTTACTTCCACCAAATCTCTTTCATGTGATTTATTCACCACTTCCAAAGCTTCAAGTGCATTGGTTAGCGCCTGCTCATATGCTCCCAATTTGAAGTACAGGCTGGCCAAATTTTGGGTAGCATTGGATATAAGCTGTAAGTCCATTAACTCCACACCTATCTGATAGGCTTCTTCGAGGGCCCGTTTTGATTTTTCGGTTTGGTTAAGCCCGGCAAATAAACTGCTCAGATTAATCAATGAGATGGCTATACCACTTTTGTTTTTCATGGCCCGACTTATCATTAAAGCCTGTTGATAATTGGCGATAGCTTCGGTTGTGTTACCCATTCGCTTATAGGCCAACCCTTTATTATTGAAGCTCTTACGAAGATTTACTGAGTCTTCCAAAATGGTAAATTGCGCAGCTGCCTGATTAAAATAATCAATGGCTTCGAGATTTTTATTCATGGTAGAATACACATTACCGATGTTGACCAATTCTTTGGCTATTTGCTTAGGAGATGCTTGAGTTTTAACTTTAATCTGGTACGATTGCAGATGATAATACAACGATGAGTCGAACTTGCCCAAATTGTGCAAAGAGATACCATAATTGGTCATCATGGTTGACAAGTGATTTTCGTTAATATCAGGTTCGCCCTTATGATATGCAAAATACATAGGAAACAAATCGATTCCGTTTTTAAACAGGTTGGCCGATTCCATAAACAATCCCTTTCTTTGTAAAAGCAGCCCCATCATGGTGGAGGTTTTCATGATGTTGAGGGTATCGTTGAACTGATGGTAGGCATGGAGGGCTTTCCCGTAGTAGGAAATGGCCGAATCAGGCATATTCATTTTGCGATAGCTTACGGCCAAACGATAGGCGATGTCGCCTGCTGAAGAATCCATAGTTTTTTCCGACAAAAAATAGGCTTCCAGATAATACTGAAAGCTTTGGGCGAGATCGGTTCGCTGGGTAAAATCGCCTAACTGAATCAGCGTTTCAATTCGTTCTTCTCCTTGCTGATGTGGCAACAAGTTGGTGAGACTATCCGACAGATTGATGCCCCAAGAAGGACTCAACAAGAAACAAAACAACAAAACGAGGAGCGTTTTTGGGTAGGCATCCGACCAAAAGGGTTTCATAAAATTTGGTTTTAGCCAAATATACAACTATCCTGCTACATACCACCACACCAAAAGTTAACGCGTCTGGTAACCATCCGTATTATAGCGTATCTATCTGTTTTATAATCTTTTAATATATTAAAAAACGCGAAATGCCTACTATTTGCATACCAAAAAAAAACATCGTGCATACCCTTTGCCCACCTCAAATTTAAACAAAGAGCTCCCGAGCGCTTTATGTTTGCCGAAAATTAACGACCATGAATCAGTGCATTGTAAATATTGTTGGAAACCTGATTTTTGTCGCCTTCAACCAGGTAGTGGAAAATGGCAACATCGAAGTCTGGCAACCCGATAATAAAACAATTCCCATTGCTCAATCCAATTTTAGAAAAACCAATTTTTTCAAAATCGCCATCCCTTCCGGAAAAGGCAAATACCGATTGGAAATAATGGCCGACGGAGAACATATTTCAAAACCCATCAGCATCAATTAACAAATGAAAAAACCCCTTCTAATTATTAAAATCAAAGGTAGGAAATTTGGTCAGCTCCATCCCGCTCTCCGCGGGGTGGAGACAGGGGTTTTTAAAATGATAAAGCATAACCTAATTCTTTCAAAAATGAAAAAATCACTACTTCTTGTGGCCTTTGTATTACTGATAACAAGCTCACTAACAGCTCAGGTAGCCATCAACACCACCGGCGACAATCCCGACCCGTCGGCCATCCTCGACCTTCAAAGCACCACCAAAGGCTTTTTGGTGCCACGTGTTACCAGCGCAGAGCGTAACCTCATCGGCACCACCCAAAGTGGTTTGTTGGTTTATGATACCGATACCGAAAGTTTTTGGCATTATGATAATACACAAGCTACATGGGTTGAAATAACCAACAAAAATGGTTTAAGTATAAATGACCTGTTTGATGGAAGTAGTGATGGTACAAGCGTATTTTTAGGCGATAGCACTGGCTACAACGATGATGGCAGTAATTATAATGTGGCTGTTGGAATTGGTGCATTAAAGGAAAATATTACCGGAGAAGGGAATATTGCAATAGGTAATGCTACCCTTGCCACTACTGATAATCGATCAGATCTTGTTGCAATTGGTGATTCTGCTCTATATCATAATGGCACATATGGTTCGATATCCTTATATGGGATTGAAAATACAGCAATAGGTACAAGTTCACTATTTAGTAATATAGGAGGATCCGCTAATACCGCTGTTGGATATCATACACTTTATTCTAATTATCTAGGATTTAGTAATAACGTCTATGGTAGTGAATCAATGTACTCGAATTTTGATGGTGACAATAATACTGCCATTGGAAGAAGAGCTATGTATTCTAACACCAGTGGTAGTTATAATATAGCTTTAGGAAATTATTCATTGTACTCAAATCTTTCATCCGATGAGAATACTTCCGTAGGCAATAGGTCATTGTACAGTCATAAAACCGGTGATAATAATACCGCCGTAGGATTTGAGGCACTGTATTACGACACAACCGGTTCAGACAATACAGCGATAGGCCATGAGTCATTGAAGTATAATCTGACCGGAGATAATAATACTGCTGTTGGAAGAGCTGCTCTTCGTTCTAACAAAACTGGAAACAGTAATACTGCGCTAGGCACCTCTGCGCTATTAAATCATAAATCTGGCAGTGGTAACACAGCTCTTGGATATGGTACGCTTTCTCGTGATACTACAGGTCAGTATAATGTTGGAATCGGGTATTATTCTTTGGGTATTAACAAAAGTGGTAGTTATAATGTTGCAAATGGTTCTTTTTCGATGTATTGGAACACCACCGGAAACTTTAATATTGCTGCAGGTTTTCGATCATTACAAGAAAATACTACAGGAAACTGTAATATTGCCATTGGTGCAATGGCTTTGTATGAAAACACCGACCGTTCAAACCTTGTTGCGATTGGTGATTCGGCACTTTGTAACAATGGAACGGGGGCTTTAGGAAATGATGAAGGTGCTTATAACACTGCTGTTGGTTCAAAATCATCTTATTCAAATACTACAGGATATAATAATACATCTACTGGTTACAGGAGCTTTTTCTCAAATACCACAGGCGCTGGCAATACTTCTGTAGGCAGCAATAGCCTTTATGATAATTTAACAGGAAACTTTCATACGGTTGTAGGTTCGGGTGCATTATCAAATAACACTACCGGCAATGGTAGTGTGGCTCTGGGGTATGAGGCTGGTTATAGCAGTAATGGTTCCGGAAATATTTTTATTGGCTTTAGAGCCGGATATAGCGAAACAGGACATAATAAACTTTATATAGATAACGGGCCGGGTACATCACCTCTTATCGGTGGCGATTTTTCAACCAACCAGGTGGACATCAACGGAACCATTAAAATAACGGGGGGCTTGCCCGGAAGCGGCAAAGTTCTTACCTCCGATGCTGATGGTGTTGCTACCTGGGAAACCCCCGGTGTCAATTATTGGGAGTCGAGCAGCGGACACATTCATAATGTGAACTCTAATTATGTTGGGATCGGAATCTCAGCACCATTGGCAAAAATTCATGTGAAAAATGAATCTGATTTGAATATAATAAATCCTTTGGCCATTTTTGAATATTCAGGAAGCGGAAACTCTGCCGGGGCAATTAGAGTTCAAAACTCAGAAGGAAACAACTACAACTTTGGAATAACTCCCAATACAGATAATGCATTTGAAATAGCTTATTCAAATAATATTGGTATGGGTGCAGGAATATTTCGTATTACCTCAACAGGTAATGTTAGTCTTGTTGGTACCATAAAAATTGAGGGTGGGTCACCCGGAGCTGGAAAAGTGCTGACATCGGACGCGGATGGAGATGCCACCTGGGAAACACCAACGATCTACGCTTCTCAACTAAACGACTTAAGTGATGCTATTTGGGATGGGTCAAGCATTTTTATCGGCGACCAGGTGGGTACGGTTGATGATGGACTTAACTACAACACTGCTTTGGGTGATGAGGCTTTTAAGACAAATACAACAGGGATGTACAATACCGCCATGGGTTATAAAACTCTTGAATTCTCCAATGGACACAATAATTCAGCTTTTGGATTTAAAGCGCTCTGGCAAAATACTTCCGGAGGATATAATACCGCCATGGGTAGGGATGCGCTTATCAACAATACCACAGGTAACAGTAACACAGCCATTGGTAAGGATGCACTAAACAGAAACGCCACAAAAAGTAGCCTGACCGCCATAGGTTATCAATCCTTGTACTACAACGGAACAGGTTCCACGCTCGAGGCCGAAAGTATTGAAAATACAGCAGTAGGTGCTCAAAGTTTATTTGCCAACACGTTGGGGTCACAAAACTCTGCCGTTGGGATGGAAGCACTCAAATCAAACACCACAGGAAGCGGAAATTCAGCCTTTGGAGCCTACTCACTGCACAGTAACACGAGCGGGATACAAAACACAAGCGCCGGAGTTTTTGCACTAACCAACAATACTTCAGCAGAAGGAAATACGGCTTTTGGGTATAAAGCGTCTTACCAAATTTCAACCGGAAATTATAATTCAGCCTTTGGCTTAAATGCCTTATACTCCACCACGACAGGAACTTATAATAGTGCATATAGTTTTGGCGCCCTATTCTTAAATCAAACAGGAGACGAAAACACAGCCTATGGGTACAAAGCCCTTTATTCCAACGTAAGTGGCAACGAAAATACCGCAATTGGAAGTCGCGCAGGTTATAGAGCATTAGGATCAGGTAATGTTTTTATTGGTCGCTATGCCGGGTACAACGAAACCGGAAGCAACAAGTTATACATCGACAACTCAAGCATTGCCAACCCTCTTATTTATGGTGATTTTTCAACAAATCAACTTGAAATCAACGGCGCCCTGGATGTGGTTGGAGCCATCAGTTCAACCACCGATATTGCAGCCACCAATGATGTAACGGCCGGAGGGGATGTAGTTGTTGCCGGCGATTATAGCTATGCCTCAGCCAAAACGAAAATCTTGAAGATTCCAGCAGCTGCGTTTAGCCTTTTTACCAATCAGGATGGCGACAAAATGATTCATGATGACAATGGTTATTGGCACCTGGATTCTGACGATGGAAATGGCGCCGGTACTATTAAGGCTCCGGTAAACTTACCCGATGGAGCTGTAGTTACACGTTTTAGCATCTTTTATCGAAATGATGGAGAAGGTATTACGGTTTCATTAAGAAAAAAAGATGAGCTATCCATATCCTCAGATATTATGGCATCTCTCGTGGTAGGTGGCGACCATTTTAATCTGACTCAATTTGACGACAACACGATTAATTATTCCACTATCGACAACAGCAGTAGATTCTATTTTATCACGGCCTATTTTTATGGGCATGCCTCGCTGGATTTTGGCCAATTACACGGCGCCGAAATAGAATACACCATCACAGAGCTTAAATAATACACTTTACGCCTCTTACATTTTCGCTACGACAGCATCAACAACAACCAAAAAATCAATCAGATGAAAAAATTACTTTATTTACTGACCACATTTAGCATCCTGTTTACAATGGGTTGCAAAAAAGATACCCCCACTGATCCGGAACCAACGCCAACAGGCGATATCATCGTGGCCGAAAACACACGTGTAATCAATCAACAAACCCGTGACATTATCACAGCCATCGACACCATCAGCTATACCATCATCGTGAACGGAAGCAGCGAAATGATTGCCGGACTTCAGGTGGGCGATATTCTAGTCGACAGCACCTCAGCTTTGGCTCCCAACGGTTATTTGCGAAAAGTAACGTCTATCAGCCAAACCAAAGATGGTGAAGTGGTTATCAACACCGGACAAGCCTCCCTTACCGAAGCCGTAAACAAAGGCAGCATCAACTTCAACACGGGCAAAATTACCAAGGCACATGTGAAATCGTACCAACTGGCCGACGGAGTAAGTTTGCAAAACCTCAAAAACACTGATTTCAATGTGTTTTCGTTCGACTACGACAAAGTGTTCGAAAACGAAAACGGAAAAATCACCATCACAGGCCACACAGATCTGGACATCGAATTTTTCTTCAACTTCGATTGGGATTTCGACTGGCTGGCATTGCCTCCGCATCCGGTGGTCGAAAAATTTGAATCGGGCGTAGAAATCAACCAAAGTGCCTCCATCAGCTGCGTGTCGTTGGCAGGAGCAGGAATGCAGGAAAGAATTTCGCTGGCTAAATTTTACTTCACTCCCTGGACCTTCATGGTGGGCCCCGTACCGGTGGTGTTTGTGCCTCAAATTGAACTCTTTGTGGAAATGGATGGTGCCATCGTAGCCGTATATTCGGCTTCTGCAAGCGAAAACTTTACCGGCCGACTGGGCACATCCTACACCGATGCACACGGCTGGAACGAAATAGACGAAAAAACTTATACCACCGATTTTGTAGCCCCGAATCTGGATGCGGGAGCACAGTTTACTACCCACGTCGGTCCCGAAATTGCTCTGCTGCTCTATGGCGTTGCCGGCCCTTTTGCCAACGTTACAGGATGTAGTCGTGTGAGTGCACTCATGCATACAGGTACCCAAAACTGGGATCTGACCTTGCTGGTGGGCGCCCAGGCAAGCGTTGGGGTTAAAATAGATTTGATTGGCTTCAGCGAAAATTGGAGCAAGGACTTTTGTTTTTTTCAGGATACCGTACTGCACCTCCAGGATGAGCCTTTTGGCAACTACATTTACATCGTTACCCCCATCGAGGATCAAACCTTTCTGGTGGGCGATGAGGTTCAAATCACTACTTCGTTTACGGGCGAAACTCCTGATGAAGTGGAGTTTATCATCGATTACAACACCGTATTTGTGGACACGGAAGCTCCTTTTGAATATACCTGGAATACTGCCGGATTCTCTGAATTTGGCCACATTATTTACGTAGGTGCAAAAAAAGGAGGTGTGGAAATCGCCCACGACAATGTTTCGATCAACCTGGTTATTCCCGTTTGGGAGCCCATCGACTTGTCGGCATTGGGTTTGAATGAGAACACCGATGCCAACGACCTCTTCTTTGTCAACACCACCAAGGGCTGGATGACGGTAAACGGCCCGGGTGTGGGCAAAATCCTAACGACACAGGATGCCGGAATCAGTTGGAACGAAACATACGCTTCCTCCACGGGTTTGCTACAAGTAATGATGTACAACGACCAGGGCGAGGGAATTTTTCTGAATGCATTCAACAAAGTGATGGAAACCACAGATGGTGGAACTACCTTGTCTGAACTCACTTATGGTCAGTTTAGTCAACCCACTTTTCAGTGGAAAAACATTTTTGGTCTGGCCTCCAACAACGATGGCGAAATTGTGGCCGTGGGCAAAGATACCGGCATTCCATATCATTTCAGGATATACCGTGCCGAAATGGCCTTCCATACACCAACCGGATATTTTGAAGTACCTTATCCCAATGAATACGGAACTCCACCCAAAATCATCATGAACGGTAACAGCGGTTTTTTGTATGATATTTACAACGAAGACGAACCCAACGCCTCCTACTTTATGACCACCACAGATGGAGGTGTTTCCTGGCAAGGTGGCGAGTTCGATGTGGTAACAAGCAATGCCCGGCTCCACGATGCCCACATGCCCGACCAAGACCATGTGTGGATTGTAGGTGAAGAAAACAACAATGCCATCGTGGTGATGTCCGACAACGGAGGACAAAGCTGGACCAAAGTGGACCTAACCGGAACACCTCCATTCAGTTCCGTACAATTTACCAGCACCGACGAAGGGTATGCCACCGTGGGCACCTGGAGCGATGAATTTGAAGCCAAGGTTTACCGCACTACCGATGGTGGACACAACTGGATACCCCTGATAGACACCCGTGCCAAATACGGCATGAGCAGCGTGTTTTTTCTCGGACAGGACTTTGGTGTAGTGAGTGGTAAGGGATCTCGGATCATGCGATATTCTGTTGGGAAATAGCTTTCAACAACTTAGTTTTATCATTTCCCTAAACATATAAGGATTATTTTCAAACTGTTAAAACACGCACGTGTTAATTTATATGGCCATCCGTCATCTTCCACTACGATGGGTGGCCATTGGGGGCTGTTGATTGATTTCTATTTACAATCAAAAAAAAATTCCTACTTTGGTCAAAAAAAAGATATGAGTCCGGATCATTTATACATGCTCGAAAAAGCCAGGAACTATTGCGCTTATCAGGAACGGTGTTTGTTCGATGTAAAAACAAAACTAGATAGCTGGAAAGTGGATGAATCGGTTACTACCAAAGTAATTCAAGAGCTTGAAAAAGAAGGTTTTTTAGATGAAGAGCGCTATGCCACCGTTTTTGCTACCGGAAAACTTCGCCACAACCGCTGGGGTAAAAACAAAATTATTTTTGCTTTAAGGAAAAAGCAAGTTCCCGACCTATACATACAAATGGCTGTAAATTCACTGGATGATGACGAATATCTTTCGGCACTAAAAGCCGTGATTTCAAGCAAACAAACCACCGAAGCCCTCACTTACAAAGATCAGGCACAGTTGGTAAAATACGCACAGCAAAAAGGTTTTCAACCCGCCTTAACTTGGAAAGTACTTAAAGGGGAGATATAGCCCGGTCGGTGTTGGTGGTTGCCATCAAATGGCTACTTTTGCAAAAAAATACATACTATGTTTACAACTGAGGGTAAGAAACTTCTTGCCGAGAGGCTCGATGCCTTGAGGGGGTATCTTTGACGTTGATCGAAAAAAGGTAGAAATAGAAGAAGAGGAAGAAAAAACACAGTCGCCCGAATTTTGGGACGATCCTAAAAAAGCAGAACAGATTCTTAGAAAAATTAAGGACAAAAAACGCTGGGTGGAAGGCTATCTTGAAGCCGAAGAAGCTTTCAACGATTTGGAAGTATTGCAAGAGTTTTACAACGAAGGCGAAACTTCACAGCAAGAGCTGGATACACAATACGAGCGGGTGGAAACCAAGGTGGGTGACCTGGAATTTTTACAAATGCTGAGCAACAAGGAAGACGCCTTCGATGCCATCCTGAAAATCAATCCGGGTGCCGGTGGTACCGAAAGTCAGGATTGGGCCGAAATGCTCATGCGCATGTACATCCGCTATGGCGAACGCAACAACTTCAAGGTGAAGGAGCTTGACTATCAGGAAGGCGACGTGGCCGGCATTAAGTCGGTGACGCTGCAAATTGAAGGGGAATATGCCTTTGGCTACCTCAAGGGTGAAAACGGGGTACACCGACTGGTACGTTTGTCTCCCTTCGACTCGGCCAACCGCCGCCATACCAGCTTTGCCTCGGTGTATGTGTATCCCATAATCGACGATACCATCACCATCCAAATCAATCCCGCCGACATCAGTTGGGACACATTCCGCTCCAGCGGTCCCGGCGGACAAAATGTAAACAAAGTAGAAACCGCCGTCCGGCTTCGGCACGAACCTTCGGGGTTGGTAATCGAATGTCAGGAAACCCGCTCCCAAGGCCAAAACCGTGAAAAAGCCCTGCAAATGTTGCGCTCTCAACTTTACGAAATAGAACTGCGCAAAAAGCAAGAGGCCATCGACGAAATTGAAGGCAACAAAAAGAAAATCGAATGGGGATCGCAAATCAGGTCTTATACCTTACATCCGTACAAATTAATAAAAGACGTACGTACTTCGCACGAAACCAGCAATGTGCAGGATGTACTGGATGGAGATTTGGATGAATTTATTAAAGCATATTTGATGCTTTATAGTGAGAATAGTAAGTAGTGCAAACCCCGACCGGAGCATTATGATACTCACTTGATTTCTATACCATATTTTTGGATATCCGACAAAATGCCGGAGGGATCAAAATCTTTTTCGATGAGAATAGGTTCAGAAACTGTCTAAGTTTTGTTTTTGAGCTCCGTTAGGAGCAAAATATGGGTAGAAAAATTACAATTTCCAAAGCCTCTGCTTAATCCATGATTGAAGTGATTTTAACTCCGTTGGTGTTTAGTAAACCCTAGTGTTGCACCAAATTCGGTACACTTCTGTCAGCGACCACCATCTTATACAGTTTGTCACCTCTTCTGACGAGTTCTTTCACCGGAAAGGAGCATAAATTGCCTTTAACTACATTTTTAACGGGATCCTTTTCCAAACGTAATTCACGTACCGTGTCCTCATAAACGCCTGTGGTAGGACCGATGATTTTTATTTCATCACCTACGCTCAGGTCGTGGGTTTCAATTTTAACTTCGGCTACGCCAATTTTACTGAAATAGTTGGTTACCAAACCGATATACATTTTGCGGGTAGTGGCCTGGTTGCCATAATCTTCGGTCCATTCGCCCAACTTTTTGCCCATGTAATAGCCATCCCAAAAACCACGGTTGTAAACGGTGGCCAGTTCAGCATTCCATCGGTCGATGTTTTCCGGTGTGTATTCACCTGCAAACCATGCATCCACGGCTTCACGGTAAACACGGGCAACGGTTTTTACATATTCGGGCGAACGACCCCTGCCTTCCAGCTTCAGTACCCGAACTCCGGCATCCAGAATTTTATCCAAAAAAGCCACGGTTTTCAGATCCTTGGGCGACATAATGTAATCATTATCTACCTCAAGTTCCAAATCGCTGTCCTTATCTTTTACAGTGTATTTGCGTCGACAGGGTTGCAAACAGGCTCCTCTGTTGGCCGAGGAGTTGAGGTTGTCCAAACTCAGATAGCATTTGCCGCTAACGGCCATGCATAGCGCTCCGTGAGCAAATATTTCAATTTGAACCAACTGTCCCGAAGGTCCTTTAATTTGTTGTTGCTCAATGGCTTGTGTGATGGATTTCACCTGTTCTATCTGTAATTCACGGGCGGTGACCATCACATCAGCAAACTGAGCGTAGTATTTTATGGCCTCCAGGTTGGTAATATTGGCTTGTGTGCTCATGTGAATTTCGATGCCCACGCGTGAAGCATATTGAATAACCGCCTGATCGGAAGCAATGATGGCCGTAATACCATGCTGTTTGGCCATATCCACCAATTGGCGCATTTGATCGAGTTCGTGGTCGAAAATTACCGTGTTCAGCGTGAGGTAGGTACGAATATGGGCCTCACGGCAAATACGTGTGATTTCAACAAGGTCGTCGAGGGTGAAGTTTTGAGAAGATTTAGAGCGCATGTTGAGGTTGCCAATACCAAAGTAAACAGAATTGGCACCCCCTTGAATGGCAGCATGAAGCGAAGCATAGGAGCCCACCGGAGCCATAATTTCGATGTCGGAAGCAGTCATAAGTAGTTGTTTTCAGCGGGCAAAAGTAATGATTTTGGTCGGGAAGCAGTGAGTCCTTTTTTGCCGCAGATTTATTTAACGGTTGCGAGAAGTTTATATCAAGTTTAAATAGCCATTAAGATATCGTTACTTTTCAATTTTCGCCAAACCACCCCGATGTTTTCAATATTTTTGCAAAATAAAACATATAAAAGATGAAAAGATTTGGTTCGGTTATCTTGATTTGGTCGATTTCGTTGTTCTTTTTTGCTTCATGCCAAACAAAACATGAAGAACCACACGTAAAATATGCCTTTTTGTTCATTGGCGACGGCATGGGACAGGCACAGGTGAATACGGCACAGGCCTATGCTGCTGCACTGGATGGCAACAAAGGATTCAAGCCATTGACCTTTACCCAATTTCCTGTATTAGGTTGGGCAGCAACCTATGCCAACAACCGCTTTATCACTTGTTCGGCTGCCGCCGGAACAGCTTTGGCCACCGGAAACAAAACCAACATCGGGGTGATTTCCATGAATCCGGAGGGTACCAAACCCTATCAAACCATTGCCGAAAAGGCCAAATTACATGGATTTAAGACGGGGATCATCACCAGTGTTTCCATCGATCATGCCACACCGGCCGTGTTTTATGCCCACCAACCCAGTCGCGACAATTATTTTGAAATAGGCATGGAACTTGCTGCCAGCAACATGGATTTTTTTGGCGGCGGTGGTTTTAAAAAGCCCGCGAAAGTAGTGGATGGCGACACCATTAAAATTATTGAAAAGGCCATACAAAATGGCTTTCAATTTGTGAATACACAAAAGGCCTTCGATGCCTTGCAACCCGGATCGGGAAAGGTGTTGGCCATTGCTCCTCGATTGGCTGGTGGTGCCGCTTTGCCATATATGATAGATGGCAACCAGGATAATCCTTCTTTGGCCGATTATACCCAGAAAGCCATCGACATGCTGGCCGACAGCAAAGGGTTTTTTATGATGGTGGAAGGAGGCAAAATTGATTGGGCGGGTCACGGTAACGATGCCGCCACCAATGTGCTCGAAACTCTTGCTTTCGACGAAGCTGTTGCCGTTGCCAAAGCCTTTTACGAATTGCATCCCGATGAAACCCTTATCGTAGTAACGGCTGACCACGAAACAGGCGGGTTGGCACTGGGAAATGCAGCCATGAAATATGAATCGAATATCAAGGCGCTGGCAAATCAGCACCTTTCGTCGGATGGTTTTGCAGAGAAAGTAACTTGGTTAAAACATCACTTATCCGGAAATAAAACCACGGATTTCAATACCTTAATGACCATGGTGGCTGAGGAGTTTGGTTTGGGCGATACCACCAAAATTCCCCTCACTGAAAAAGAAGTCGACCAAATAAGGGAAGTTTTCATGAGTACCATGTATGCCAACAATGATCAGAAAATGGATGTGACATATAGCGATTACGACGCCATTACAGGTCATCTGATAAAATTGATGAGCGACAAGACCGGATTGGGCTGGGCAACCTATTCCCACACCGGTATCAACGTGCCTGTTTATGCCATTGGTCCCGGAAGTGAGTTGTTTGAAGGCATGATCGACAACACCGATATTCCGAAGAATATTGAAAAGCTATTGGGAATTAATAACTAGCACCTGAAAACCAATCCTAACTGTTTTTTAATGATTTGGGGGTAATGACCAACTCGCAAGTTAATTCCGACTGAAGTATCTGGTCCCAACTATCTGTTTTAAAACATAGCTTTACAATGCCTGACGTGGGTAAGTTGTCCAAAGGTCGGGTTAAAAATTTGTTGGCCAGATTGGTAAGTGTGGGATTGTGTCCCACCATCATCACGGTATGGAAACGGTCGGGCATATCGAAAAATTCGTTGAGTAAATCACGGGTGGAGGCCAGATAATAGGCAGAAGAGGTTTTAATGGTTTCTTTGGGATATCCGAGTCCTTTGGCCAGATATTGTGCTGTTTCCAGGGCACGTGTGGCCGAACTGCTGATGATTAAGTCGGGTTTTATTTGTAAATCCTGTAGCTTGTTTACCACCAATCGGGTACGTTTTTTGCCGATTTCGAGCAAGGGACGGTCGTGGTCGGTGAGCATGGGATTGTCCCAGGAAGATTTGGCGTGGCGGACAATAATCAGGGTTTTCATAGGACATCTGTTTGGTTTTGAACAGTAAAAATAAGTTTTTGATTCATGGAGATACTTTTCCACATTAAAATTAATGGAATGTTAACCTAAAAGCAAACCTTAAAGGTATTCTTTCGAGTTTAAAAACGAAAATAGCTTCTGAAACTTTTTCATTTCAGAAGCTATTGTGAAAACTCAGATACCTTTGAAATTTATCCCCTCACAAAAATCCCTTTGATAATATCTTGTGCCATCTTTGGGTTTTCCTTCAACCTACGTGTGCTGTATGCAAACCACTTTTCGCCGAAAGGCACATATACACGCATGCGATAGCCCTTGTCGATGATGGACTGACGGAGTCCGGGAGTAACGCCATAGAGCATCTGAAACTCGCACTTTTCAACCGGGATCTTATATTTTTCAATCAACTTGTAAGCCCCTTCTACCAAAGGAGTATCGTGGGTGGCAATGCCCGGATATATGCCCTGTTGAAACATATATTCCAAATCCTCCAGGTAGTGTTGGTTGATTTCTTCGTATTTCTTGTACGCGATTTTCTCCGGTTCCACGTAAATACCTTTGCACAGCCTGAAATTTATGGGAAGCTCCTTGGAGTGCATATCGAGCATGTTCTCAATATCCTGACGGGTGCGTTTCAGGTAGGCTTGCAATACCAGTCCCACGTTGGCCGGAAACTCAGCCTTTAGTCTTCTGAAAAGCTTGATTTCCATGTCAACACACTGCGAATCTTCCATATCAATGCGCACAAAGTTGTTGTATGAAGCGGCTTTTTTTACAATCTCGCGGATGTTACGATAGCAGGCTTCCTCGTCCAAAAGCAGTCCAAACATGGTGGGTTTCAACGAGTAGTTTCCGTTGATGTTGGCTTTTTGTACATTTTCGATAATGCCCAGATATTCCTCTTTGTTGTCTCTGGCTTCCGTCAGTTTGGTAATAAACTCCCCCAACAAATCGATGGTGACCATGGCTCCGGAGTTGTTCAATTCCTTGGAAATGGCAATGGCACTATCGAGCGTTTTGCCGGCAATATATTTTTTTGAAAAAACCCACACCAACTTTTGCGGCATATAGGGTAGTATGGAAGCAATTAACTTGTTAAACATATACTTATGATTTACAATGTGTTGGATGATATGTTAAGAACTCTTTGAACAATACCGACTTCTTGCAAGCGAGACCTTCAAAATTCGTTGCAAAAATACGAATATTCGATTTCAAAATTTAGGTAAGCCTGTTGAGTGTGAAAAATTAGTTCCTGTCTGTAAGACAAGGGACGAGGGACGAGAGCTAATAGCTAAGAGCTAAGAGCCAAGAAAAAAGAGCCAAGAAAAAAGTGATCCTCCTAAACGAAACAACCAAAACACGAGTGAGGCCTTGCCCATAGGGCATCCATATCAATCCAAATATCCCATGAAATTTAGACAGGTTCTTAAATATCCGTACGGGTTAAAAATCTACTTTTGTCTGTTAATAAATTAACAATAATTCTAATTTCATATAAAGTATCCTACGGTATGTATAAAATTGAAAAACACCCCATCCTCGAGGTACCGCAACCAAAAAAAGTGATGTTTTCATTCAACGGCCAATCCATTGAAGGTGACGCCGGCTTTACCATCGCTGCTGCCCTTCACCGCGCAGGGTTTCCCGTCCATAGCCACAGCATCGAAAATCGTGAGCGAAGCCTGGAATGTGGCATCGGCAAATGTGGTGCCTGCGAAATGCTCGTGGACGGCCAAATAAAACGCATATGCATCACCAAAGTGGATGATGTCCATACCGTTACCGAAATACCCAAGGACTACCGTCCTGAAACAACTACCATAAAAAACGAGGAACCGGTTAAAGTATATAAAACCAGCGTGGTAATTATTGGTGCCGGCCCTGCCGGACTGGCGGCTCGTGAGCTCCTGCTGGAACATCACATTGAAAACCTGGTGGTGGACAACAACGACAAAATTGGCGGACAATTTCCCATGCAAACCCACCAGTTTTTCTTCTTCGAAAAAGAGAAAAAATTTGGCGGCATGCGGGGTTTCGACATCGCCTCTACCCTGGCCGGAGAAAATAAAGAAGGCATCTTTTTAAATTCCACAGTTTGGGATATTCTGGAAGGAAACCGTGTAGCAGTAAAAAATATCCATACCGACGAAATCTTCTACATCGATGCCCAATACCTGGTGGTGGCCACGGGTGCG
This sequence comes from Bacteroidales bacterium, assembly GCA_963676875.1. Lineage (GTDB taxonomy): Bacteria > Bacteroidota > Bacteroidia > Bacteroidales > F082 > UBA6244. Next base: position 2,006,832 of record OY781436.1, on the reverse strand, counting down.
GTGCCATTTATGCCCACCTTCGAAAACGACGACTTGCCCGGAGTTTATACCGCTGCCGTGGTACAAAAAATGATGAACAACGAATTCACCCTCCTGGGAAAAAACGTGCTGACCATCGGAGCCGGAAATATTGGTTATTTGACTTCCTACCAACTGATGCAGGCAGGTGCCAACGTGAAAGCCATCCTGGAAGCCATGCCCCGTGAAGGTGGTTTTCCTGTTCAGGCCAACCGTGTCAGGCGGCTCGGAATTCCTGTGGAATTGTCCACCATCCTGCTCAAAGCCATTCCAAACCAAGACCATACCGGCATCACAGGTGCTGTGGTGGCGCAATGCGAAAATTTTCAACCCATTCCGGGTACCGAACGCATCATCGATGGCATTGATGCCATCAACATCTGTACTGGACTGGTTCCCGACGACCAATTGCTTATCAAAGGAAACGAAATCTTTGGTCGCAAATGCTACGGCGCGGGCGATGCCATCCGTATTGGCGAAGGCACCAGCGCGGTGGTTCGCGGCAAACAGGTAGCCTACGAAATTATCCAAAGTATGGGCGAACCCAACAATTATGATGACTACCTGGCCACTTCCAAAGAATATATCGATTCGCAACAACATCCCAAACAAATTATTGCCGAACCCTATCAGCCCACTCATGACCGGGCCACCCAAAAACCCTTCGTGCTCATCGATTGTTTATATGGTTTTGCCTGCAATCCTTGCGAATTTTCGTGCCCTCACGGCGCCATCACCAAAACATCCACCAGCACCGTACCACAAATCGACTTCGACAAGTGCGTGGGCTGTATGGAATGTGTGTATCAGTGTCCCGGACTGGCTATTTTTGGGTATAACCTGAAAAAAGATTGGCTGTTTTTACCCATCGAATATCACGCCGAAGCAGGCGAGGAAGTATTTTTGGTGGACAACAACGGGAAAAAACTGGGTGAAGGCATCATCGAAAAAATCCTGATCAAGAAAAACAAAACCAATATCGCACGGGTAAAATCCATCGATGTATTTGGCGAAAAACTGATGGAAGTCCGTGGTTTTATCATCAAAAACAGATATCCCGAACCTGTTGTTTACAAAGATTCCAATCATCAAATTGAGTCGGAAACCTATGTGTGCCACTGCGACGACGTGAAATTGGAAGAAATTCTGGAAGTGGTGGGCGACAGAAAATTCATTTCCGTGGACGAAATTAAGCATACCACCCGCCTGGGTATGGGCGCCTGCCGCGGAAAACGTTGTATTCCACGCTTGAAACAAACCATTCGCAAATATGGTATCTCCATCGTGGGCGAGGCCACCCCACGGGGACCCCTTTCCAATCAGGTGCTCATGGGCGAAGTGTATCCCTCTTCAAAACCCGAACAGGTGATTACGCCCGGATTAGGCAAACAACGAAAGGTGGTGAAAGTAGGCACCCTGATTGCCGGAGGTGGTATTGGCGGAAGTGCCTTGTTCAGATATTTTGCCGAAGAAGGCACCAAACCCGTGTTGATCAATTTTGGAAGGGGCGCTTCCTGGCGCAACATTGCCGGTGGCCGACCCAATTTTTCCTTACCCGAACTTTCTGAAATCGCCGTAAAAAACCTGGAGATATTCGAAAACCTGCAAAAGCACAGCAACATCGATTTCAGGAAGATTAACTACGTCACTTTTGCTCACGACGAGGAAATGTACAGGGCATTGGAGGCTTCCATGGCCTGGTCGGATGCCTACATGATTGAACCCAAAGATTTTAAACAACACATCAGTCCCTATTTTAACCCGAACCTCACCACCTACCAATCGGCGTTGGTAACGAAAAATTGTTGGCAGGCTACTCCCGGTCGGGTGATTGATTCCATCCGTCAAATGGGAATTGCCCGTGGCGGTGAAGTACTCGAAGATTGCCAGTTGCTGGATGTTCATAAAACAGGAAACACCTACCATGTGCTGGTGCAAAACCACAACAAAGAATATGTGGAATACGAAACCGAGATATTTATCAATGCCATGGGTCCCGAAGGCGATAAATTTGCCAAGAAACTGGGACTGGAAACCGGTCTGTTTCCCGTGAAGCACCAAGCCTTTATCACCCGACGTTTGCCCATGATGGGTGTGAACAACACCCCGCTGCCCATGGTAATCGACCGGAGAAAATACAAGGGATTTTCAGCAGTTTATGGTCAACAGTTGGCCGAAACAGGACAAATTATCGGATGTGCTTCGCCTGCCATCGAAAACATGGAAACAGATAAAAATCTGAAAATCAACTCCAAAGAATTTATCGAAATCGTTTCGGAAGTGTTTGTTGATTGGATTCCTGAGCTTTCATCAGTTGGGTTCCAGGCCATTTGGTCGGGTTATTATGTGGAACCCCGCATGGTAATCGACACCCAAAACGGCTTGTTTCTGGGGTTGCGCGGCCAAGGTTTTATGTTGGGACAATACCTTGCACGGCTGTACGTGGACAAAATGATGGGCAAGCCTACGCCGGGCTATTTCGACCGTTTACAACTGGGAGGCGATGGATTATTGGAAAAAGCCTTCAAGTAATAATCGCCCCTTTGTTGATTTCTTTTAAATTACCAAAGCTTCTACGGGAAATAGTAAACGAATTATTTAGATCGGGTGGCGATTTAACTAATACAGTCAGCTATAACGATTTATGCCATCGAACCACCATTCAATCCTGAACGTTTTCGGGATTTATCATGGTAGAAGGCAATCTGTTTTCGTATTATTCATCGTAATATACTAATATAGAATGATTTATCACTCCTCACCTTTGGGGAGGAGCAGGGAGGAGGGGTAACAAATCAAACAATTTGATTTACGAACCTATTACAAACAAAAATAAACACGGGGCAATTAATTCTCGCCCTTTTGTTGATTTCTTGTGGAAAAGAATTGGGCCTATTTCGCTAAAAAGCGAAAATAATTCTTAATGGCTTGTATTTAACAGGATTAATATCTAATTTTGCCGCCCCGATTTTAGATGGTATGAAGAGGATGTTGGATTATATTATACCCATTCAGGGTTTAAGCTTAGGAGAACATCATTATACATTTGAAATTGGTGATTCGTTCTTACAAAATTATCCGCAATTAGAAGCAAATCAGGGACATGTAACCGTTGAGGTGAAATTGGTTCGCGAGTCGAGTTTAATCCATATGACCTTCAAACTTGAAGGCCAATTGGAACTTCCCTGCGACCGTTGTCTGGATTTGTTTTTCTGTCCCGTGAGTGGCGAATTTCGTTTGATTATTAAATATGGCGAAACTTACGAAGAAGTAACCGACGAAGTGGTGGTGATTCCGGCCAACGAAAGCCGCATCGATTTGAGCCAGTATTTTTATGAGTACATCAATTTGATGATACCTTACCAAAAAATACATCCGCTTGATGAAGATGGTTACAGCACCTGCAATCCCGAGATGGAAGAAAAACTGAATGCACTGATAAAACCTGAGAGCGACCCACGTTGGGATTCTCTTAAAAACATTGACTTAGAATAAATTAAGATTATAAATAACAATAAAGGAATCATAAAATGGCACATCCTAAACACAAAATTTCCAAAAGCAGAAGAGACAAAAGAAGGACTCACTATAAAGCTGAAGCACCTCAATTGGCCACTTGTCCTACCACCGGTACCGTACATATTTACCACCGCGCTTATTTTGTTGATGGTGATTTGTACTACAAAGGCAAAATGATTGTTGAAAACGCCAAGGCAGAATAATCCTCCTTCGTACTTAACATGTTGACCCGGTTTTTTCATTTTTCACCGAAAAACCAAAAGATATTTACTCCTGATAACCATCGGCTATCAGGAGTTTTTTGTAATGTATGGACGCATTTTGTTGTGAAACTATTAACAAACGGTTTGAAACAATCAAAAATTTATACCTTTGCGCCCGATTTGAAGTAAACCATTAGTCCCTATGTCAAAAATAACAGCAGCAGTTACCGGAATCGTTGGTTGGGTACCCGAAGACGTATTGACCAATAAAGATCTGGAAAAAATGGTGGACACCACCGAAGAGTGGATCATGACCCGCACCGGAATCAAAGAACGACACATCCTGAGAGGCGAAGGAAAAGGAACCTCAGATATGGCTTCAGAAGCGGTAGTGAGATTGCTCGAAAAAACCAACACCAAACCGGAAGAAGTTGACCTGTTGATTTGCGCCACGGTGACACCCGACATGGTTCATCCGGCCACAGCCAACATCATTAGCGATAAAGTAGGTATTAAAAACGCCTTTAGTTTTGATATGAATGCCGCTTGTTCAGGTTTTTTGTTCGCTTTGGTTACAGCTTCAAAATATATTGAATCAGGTGGTTACAAAAAAGTGATCGTGGTCGGTGCCGACAAAATGACTTCCATCACCGATTATCAAGACCGTACCACTTGTGTATTATTTGGCGATGCCGCCGGTGCCGTAATGCTTGAACCCAATGAAGAAGGTATGGGAATTTTAGACTCGGCCACTTATACAGATGGTTCCGGTCGCATATACTTGCACCAAAAAGCCGGAGGCTCGGTAAAACCCGCCACCCACGAAACCGTTGATGCCCGCGAACATTATATTTATCAGGAAGGTCAGGCCGTGTTTAAATTTGCCGTTACCCGCATGGCCGACGTGGCCGTGGAAATCATGGAACGCAATCAACTTACAGCCGACGACATTGCCTATTTGGTACCTCATCAAGCCAACAACCGCATCATCGAAGCCACTGCCCGCCGCATGGGTCTGGCCAAAGACAAGGTGATGATCAACATAGAAAGATACGGTAACACTACCAATGCCACCATTCCCATGTGTATTTACGAATGGGAAAATCAACTGAAAAAAGGAGACAACCTGATTCTGGCTGCCTTCGGTGGTGGATTTACCTGGGGCTCCATCTACCTCAAATGGGCTTACGACGGGAAATAATCCTCCTGAAAAATGAAGATAAAAGTCGTGTTTTGCACGGCTTTTTTTTTGCACATCTTGTCTATCTTTGAAACAAAATACTCCCCTCTATGAAATACGCGATGATTGCGCTGCTCATTTTCCTAAGCATGACCTCTTTTAGTCGGCAAGACAAATGGACTACCTATTTTGAAAAACACGACTACAACGGAACTCCCCGTTATGATGAAACCATGACTTTCTGCAAACAGCTGGCAGATAATGCCGACTTTATTTCCATGGACAGCATCGGGGTTTCACCTCAGGGACGAACAATTTATGTGATGATTGTGGATAAAAACGGCCATGCCACCACGGAATCGGTAAAACAATCCGGCAACGCCATCCTCTTGATACAAAGTGCCATACACGCCGGCGAACCGGACGGAAAAGATGCCATGTTGTTGCTTCTTCGCGACATGGTGGTGCATCACCGATACAAGGACTTACTTAACCATGTCACCATCCTCTGGATTCCCATCATCAATGTGGATGGCCATGAACGGTACAGCGCCTATTCGCGCATCAATCAAAACGGTCCCGAAGAAATGGGTTGGCGCACCAATGCCCAAAACCTCAACCTCAACCGCGATTACCTGAAGGCAGAAACTCCGGAAATTCAAGCGTGGATACGGCTTTTCAACCAATGGCTACCTGATTTTTTCATCGATTGTCATACCACCGATGGTGCCGATTATCAATATCCCCTCACCCATTCCATGGAAATATTTGGCAACATGGACACAGCCCTCACCCGTTGGCAACAAGATACCTACCTGGCTCAAGCCGAACCCATGATGGAGAAAGCCGGATTTCCCATTTTTCAGTATGTAAGCTTTCGCAGATGGCATGATCCCCGCAGCGGACTCTATACTTCGGTGGCACTTCCACGCCTTTCGGAAGGTTATACCGCCATCCAGAATCGTCCGGGACTACTCATCGAAACCCACATGCTGAAACCCTACAAAACAAGGGTGGAGGCCACCAAAGCCATGATTTTGTCCACGCTGGAAATTCTTGACAAAGAATACGAAAACCTTCAGCAACTTAATGCACAAGCCGATGATTATTGTGCATCAAAAGAGTTCCGGGCTCAACCCATGGCCATCGATTTTACCACAAGCTTCGACGATAGCATCATGGTTGAGTTTAAAGGTATCGATTACACCATGGTGAAAAGTGATCTGAGCGGAGGCGACTGGTTTCAATATGGTGATACCCCCACTACTTTTCATCTGCCCATGTTCAATCATGTGGAAGCATCACAAACGGCCATGTTGCCCGAAGCCTATATCATTCCGCCACAATGGACTGACGTGATAGCGAAGCTCGATTTGCATGGTGTGGAGTTTTACCGAATCAGTCAACCCTCAACCCTGGAAGTTAATCAGTATGTTTTTTCCGATTATTCGTGGCAGGAAAAGCCCTATGAAGGCAAACATCCGCTCTACGAGCTGAAAATAAAGGAAGTTACACGTAACCAAACCTTTCCGGCAGGTTCGGTGGTGGTGCCAACCAACCAAAGGCGCGCCAGGGTGATTGCCCACATCCTTGAGCCCAAAGCCAGCGATTCGTATGTTTATTGGGGATATTTCGATGCTGTGACAGAACAAAAAGAATACGCCGAAAGCTATTCCATGGAGAAAATTGCCCGACAAATGTTGCTGGACGACCCGGAATTACAAACCCGATTTGAGGAATGGAAGCAACAAAATCCTACTTTGACAACCAACTCCTACGCCATCTTAAACTGGTTTTACAGGCAATCTCCCTGGTGGGATAGCCAAAAAGATGTGTATCCCATTGGCCGTATTATGGACGCCAGCCTGATACCCGTTTCGCAATAAAACCGAAATATGCCGGCTTCAGGTTTTTATTGTAATTTAGCGAGACTATAAACACCACCAAAGATGATTACTAAAACCTTTTCCGATTTCCTTTACGAAGGCATCAAAAACAACTGGAATACCAAAGCCCTTTCCGACTACAAAGGAATAACCCTCACATACGGCGAAATTGCCCGGCACATTGCTTCCATACAACTTATTTTCGATGCTGCCGGAATGAAAAAGGGCGACAAAGTAGCGTTGGTGGGCAAAAATTCGGTGAATTGGGCCATCGTTTATCTGGCCGGTGTGCTTTCTGAAATGGTCGTGGTGCCCATATTAGCCGATTTTCGAGTGGAAGCGGTGGAACACATCATTACCCACTCCGAATCGCGGTTGCTCTTCGCGTCTGAACAAATGCGTAAGGTCATCAATCAAAAGAATATTCCTCAAATTGAGGCCATTTTTTCCATCGAAGAATTGGTGGTAACCGACACCGAAAACCAACAGATAAAAACAGCCTGTACCAACAAGGAGGATGTTTTCAAGCAGAAATACCCCCAAGGTTTCAACGCCAATACTTTTGTAATTGAACCCATCGATAACCGGCAGTTGGCGGTTATCAGCTATACTTCCGGAACCAGCGGTACCTCCAAAGGTGTGATGCTGTCGCATAACAGTCTGGCTGCCAACATGCAATTTGCACAAAACAACATGCCACTCAAGGCGGAAGATGCCATTGTTTCTTTCTTGCCTCTGGCCCACGCTTTTGGCTGTGCATTCGAGTTTTTGTTCCCCTTTACATTGGGATGTCACATCACGTTTTTAACCAAAACCCCGTCGCCACAAATCATCATGGAAGCATTTAAGGTGGTTCGTCCGCGATTGATTTTGTCGGTTCCGTTGGTGATAGAAAAAATTTACAAGAAGCAAATCTCTCCCATGCTCAAAAAGCCGGCCATCAAAATATTGGTAAAAATACCGGGTCTTAATCAATTGCTATACAACAAAATAAAAAAGAAACTGGTACAGGTTTTCGGGGGCAATTTTACCGAGTTGGTGATTGGTGGAGCAGCATTGAGTCATGAAACAGAACAATTTTTCAGAAAGATCGGTTTTCCTTTTACCATAGGCTATGGCATGACCGAATGTGGTCCGTTGATCAGTTATTCGGGTTGGAAAAAATTTAAACTGGAGTCGGCCGGGAAAACGGTGGACACCCTGGAAGCGCGCATTGACTCGGATGATCAGGAACGTATTGAAGGCGAAATCCTGGTACGTGGCGAAAATGTGATGGACGGCTATTTCAAGAACAAACAAGCCACCGACGATGTGCTTGACAAGGATGGTTGGCTGCATACCGGGGACATGGGTTTGATAGACAAAGACGGGGTTATTTTCATTAAAGGCCGAGTTAAAAACATGATTCTGGGTCCTTCAGGACAAAATATTTATCCCGAAGAAATTGAATCGATGATCAACAACCGGCAATTGGTGCTCGAAAGCGTGGTGGTAGAAGAAAACGGAAAAATTGTGGCCATCGTGGTTCCCGATCAGGAAGTGATGCGCCAACGCAAGCTTGACAAAGAAAGTCTTCCGCGAATTTTCGAATACTATCGCAAAGACACCAACCAGAAATTGCCCGCTTATATGCAGGTGTCGAAGTTTGTCATCCGCGAGGAGGAATTCGAGAAAACACCTAAGAAAAGCATCAAACGGTATATGTATGTGGAGTAGTGAGCTGAAAGGTTCAGAGAGGTGTAGATGATCAATGGGATCAATGGATCAATGGGATCAACAGATCAGAGGATCTCATGTTTACTAAACAACAACTTTAGGCAATTAAAACTTAAGGCACTTCCACTGTCCGTCATCAAAAAAACAAGTTTCGGTAAAGCCAAAGTCCACAAGATGCCGTTGAACCTCCGCGAATCCCAGGTTGAGCTCATGTGATTGGTGGGCATCAGAGCTGATGAGAATGGGAATATCCAACTCCTTCACTTTTTTTAGTGTATCGTGATCGGGAAAATAGCTGTCAGATCGCTTTTTGTAGATGCCGCGGGTGTTCACTTCCACAATCAAATCTTTTTGCTTGATCAAATCAAGGGTTTCATTCACCAAATGCTGATACCAAACTTCATCTACCTGAAAAAATCTGCCGGCATTGTGCATTTTTATTTTGTCAAGATGACCCATCACATCCATTTCTTGTGTTTGTATCATCTCATTGATTTGGTGGTAATACTGCGTTACTCCTTTTCGGATATCCCCATGAAACAGCTGGTTAAGCCCCTCATCATAAACTGACATTTCCGGGCCATCGATAAACCACAGCTCATCCGTTTCACCGGATGCCACCAAATGCACCGAACCAATGGTATAATCCAGTTGAAGCCTGTTGGCCACCGACCGGAAATCTTCCGTAATACCCGGAATAAAATCCTGTTCCAGTGCACGATACAGTTTTATCCGGGAGGCGTATTTTTCTTTTAATCGGTTGGTTTCGGCCACATATTCCTGCTCGCGTGCTTGCGGAAGAGCGTAGTAGGTTGCAAAGGGCAGTGGAGAATGTTCGCTGAAGCCCATGGCTTGAAAACCGATTTCAACAGCTTGTTTAACATAGTCTTCCGGTGGTTGTTTCCCGTCGGAAAAATGGGAATGTTGGTGAAAGTTGAAGGGAATCATATGGATACTTTTCTGTGGGCAAAATTAGTTGATTTCTCTGGTCACACAAGTAGATACAACTATTGGTTTCGATAAGGTCTCAAGAAAATCTGATATACTGACAATTGAACAACTGCAATAATTCTTTATTGTTCGTTAATAACAAACAATATGTGTCATATTTATTTGCTGATAAAGATAATCATTGATGTCCGGTTAAAAAATATTTCGTCCCTACGGGACTTTTTACAGACCTTAATTTGCTTTCTACCAACACCTTGTCCCTACGGGACAGCCCCGTTAGGGGCTAAATATGGGTAGAATATAAAACAACCCCCACTATGGTGAAGTCCCGTAGGGACGATATATATCAAGCATTGTAGCGTTTTCTGATTAATTTTACCGGACAACAATGAAAGATAATGTCAGATTTACAATTGCTTGTTTATGATGATGATCAGTTCGATAATGTGGTTGAAGAAATTCAGGTATTGTCGGTATGGAGATGGCTATTACTTGATTTTGCTCAAAAACAATAAACCCATGAAAAAACAACCAAATGTCAATGTTTAATTTAACGCGAATTCCTTGAACACAAACAAACCTTACAATAGTAACGTAAACTATTTTATATTTGTAATGTAAACTTTAATCAAAGCTAAAATGCTACTGAAGAGGAATATAGAATTGGTTTATCATGCACAACATGAACAAGTTAAAACAAGACAGGGCCTAATTGACAGGCAGTTTATGCGACAATTCAATCCTGCCGGAAAACATATCGAAGTAATTTCGGGAATAAGGAGATGTGGGAAAAGCACCCTGATGAAACAACTCATTCAAGCTCGTTATCAAAAAACCGCCTATTTCAATTTTGAAGATGCCCGCGTGTATGGTTTTGAAATAAGCGATTTCCCAAAACTTGATGAGGTGATGGGCAAAGACATCGAGGCCTATTTTTTTGATGAAATACAAAATGTTCCTGATTGGGAAATATTCGTCAGGCAGTTACACGACCGAAACGAAAAGGTATATCTTACCGGATCGAATGCCACCTTATTGAGCAAAGACCTGGGGACGCGGCTTACGGGACGACATATACGTCATGAGTTGTTTCCCTTTTCGTATGATGAATTTCTCACATATAGACAAATTGAAAACACGGTTGATTCTTTTAAATTGTTCTTTTTGCAGGGAGGTTTTCCCGAATACCTGGAAACCCTTCAAACTGAAGTACTTCAAAATTTATTGAAAGATGTTGTTTTCAGAGACATTGCCATAAGATACAGCATCAGAAACACTACTGTCCTAATGGACATATGCCTTTATCTCTTGTCAAATATTGGGAAAGAAATATCATTCAACAACCTTCGCAAAACCTTTTCTCTGGGTTCGGCAAATACAGTTTCTGATTACCTACTATGGCTTTCGGATGCCTACCTGTTGTTTTTTCTGCCCCGATTTAGCTGGTCCGCCAAAAGTATCGTAGCCAATCCACGAAAAGTATATGCCATTGACAATGGCCTGGTGAATGCAAATACGTTGAGTTTTAGTGCTGATCGTGGCCGGATGCTTGAAAATGCCGTATATCAGCAACTACGGCGTCAGGGTAGGGATCTATACTATTTCAGAGAAAACCGCGAATGTGATTTTGTGGTGTTCGAACACAAAAAATGTCTGCAACTGATTCAGGTATGTGAACTCCTTGATCAGGATAACTTTAAGCGAGAGGTGGAGGGATTGCAAGAAGCCATGAAATTTTTTAAAATGACTGAGGGCTATATCCTGACTCTCGACCAAAAAGATTCCCTTGAAATGGAGGGGTTGCATATCAGGGTAATGCCTGTATTTGAATTTTTTACTGCAAAGTAATCAGAAAGGTTTACAAACCTCATTTAATCTTAGACGCGTTACTTTAATTTGACAACTTTGTTGCCGGAATCATTCAGATAACTCAATCCTTCTTTATTTCCCCCACCAAAACGCCCGATACATTCCAGGCACTAAAACTGCCCCCTTCGGGTTGTCCCATGGGGATGGCCACTTTAAAGGTGTGTTTTCCGGCTTTTAGCTCTCCCAACGGAATCACAAATGGTGGTGTTGGCGTTCCCGGACACCAATTGGATCTACTCAAGTCGCTGGAGGACAATCCATTGCCAAAATTCCCGCTGGCAGGATTCATCAATCGGTAGGTGGCACAATCCGATCGCCAGGGAATGTGATGGAAAATCAACGAATCATCCATAAAAATCTCATTCACCTTCGGAACAAACTCGTCGCCGTTTTCCCATCCCCCATGTCCGGTGGTGGTGAAATAAAGTTGCAGGTTGTTCAGGTTTTCAGGAATGTCGACGGTAACCTCCAATGAATCATAAAGAAACATGGTTGCATACTTTTGGTCTGACATCTCCATGATATTCAAGGTGTTGAAAATGGGATAAGTCCAGCTCCCCGCCGTTTTGCTCTCCTCTCCCGGATAATAGTTCAGGCGCAAACTCACTTCATGCCCGTTGCGTGCATAATTGCCAATAAAAACACCCACCCACACTTCATCGGGCAAATCACCCATCAATGGGGTAACCTCCTGACGATAAACACACGAATCGCTCCACTGATAGCCTTCAATATTCACTTTGTCGTTGAAATGACCCACCCCGAAGGAGGTAAAAAATCGCATCAGTTCCAATGGCGGCACATAGGATTCATTGGCCACCACACCCTGATATTGCAGGCTGTCGTTTACGACATACACGGGCAGTTGGTCTAACCCAAAACGCAATGCCTTTAGCATCTTCGAGGTGTCGGTAAGGAGGAAAACCGATCCGGTTCGGTCGTAGGCATCTCCATCCGAGCGTACGCTTAAATCAACGAAAACCTGGTTGTTTCCCGTTTTGGGCAGTGCTACTTTTTTCAGGATTACCGTTCCTTTGGAATACCTGTAGGTATGGTTGAGTAGTTCACCTTCGGGATTGACAATGGAATCTCCAAAGTTCACTTTTTCGTGGTGAAAGATGGGGATGGAAGTGTATCTGGATTTGATTTGTAGTGCATTGAATTCGGCTTCCGTCACCTCTTTTACGGAGGCAAGTGGAAAAAATTGTCCCGAATTTGAAATTGGCTCGATGGCGGTAGCCTTGATTTCGAAATTGCCGTTGCGCACAACTTTTAATACCAAACCCTGATGGGGCATCACCGAAGTATAGGGCGAACCTATCATCCCCAAACTATCTGTAAACCAAACTTCTATTTGATTTGAATACAGGCTCAGTCGGGCCTTCTTGCATGGGTAGCCCAAGATGGTATCCGTTTCGGTTTCCGGGTTTCCGGTTTCCAACTCCGACCATGGGGTGCTTACTTTTACCGTGTCCGACTTGCTGATGAGCGTTTTTACAATGGTTTGATTTTCAAAATCAATAAACCGATCAGGCGTATCATCGTTGTATTGAACCGAAGAAATATTTCCCTGATGAATGAGTACTAACTGTTGATTTTCTATCGGTTGTCCGTTGGATGTCAGGGAATAAACAACCTTGGTGGCTGTTTGTTGTGCCTGAGCCAATAGACTGATAAACAAACTTATGGCTATAACACCAATTCTAACTTCGATCTTATGCATACTGCCTCTCATGTGTGCGCTAATAATAAAAGGCACGAATTTACTTCGATTGTGCTGAATAACATGCATAAGGCGTTGCTTTTTATTTTCAGGTATTGTAATTTCGTAGCCAAAATCGTCAATTTCAAAAGCATATGGCCGAAGTAAACAAAGACATCAAATGTGATATCTGTCCCATCAAAGCCAGATACGACAACAATCCCAAATCGTTTTTAGGCAGACTCTGGCGTTGGCACATCAATTTTTGTCCGGGATGGAAAGCCTACATGAATCAACTCTCTGCTGAGGAACGCCAAGCCATCGCCACGCGATACAACCAAAAAAAATACCTACAGTAGGTTTGTTAATCGTCAACTAAATTCCGCCTAATAGCCACGATAATATTTCTCATCATTAGTTTATTGCACGGGTCATAGCAAGACGGATGGGTTGTGCCTACAGCCTTATTGCCTATCTTTGCAGCCGAAAAAATATTACCATGAGTTCAAAATCAGTTCGGGTACGCTTTGCCCCCAGCCCAACAGGGCCGTTACATATTGGTGGTGTGCGCACCGCCCTTTACAATTATTTGTTTGCCAAAAAACACGGAGGACAGTTGATACTTCGCATCGAAGATACCGACCAAACCCGTTTTGTGGAAGGTGCCCAACAGTATATCATCGATTCGTTCAAGTGGTGCGGTATTGAGTTCGACGAGGGCGTTACCAAAGGTGGCCCCTTCGGACCTTACGTGCAATCGGAACGGCAAAACACCTATCAACAATACACCGAGCAGTTAATTGCCTCAGGTCATGCCTATTATGCTTTCGACACGCCTGAACAGCTGGATGCTTTGCGCAAGGAAGCCGAAGCCGATAAAAAGACTTTTACCTACAATGCCGAAGTCCGTGGCCAACTATACAATTCATTGAATATGTCGGCAGAAATGCTGGAAAAAGCACTCGCCGAAGGAATTCCTTACGTGGTGCGCTTCGCCATGCCCGCCGACAGGGTGGTGGTGATGAACGACCTCATCCGTGGAAAAGTAGAGGTGAATTCACGTGTTCTCGACGACAAGGTGCTGTTTAAATCCGACGGCATGCCTACCTACCACCTGGCCAATATTGTGGACGACCACTTGATGGAAATCAGCCACGTTATCCGGGGCGAAGAATGGCTTCCCTCGCTTCCGTTGCATGTGTTACTCTACGAAGCTTTTGGCTGGCAAGCCCCCGAATTTGCTCACCTTCCGCTGCTTTTAAAGCCCGAAGGAAACGGGAAACTGAGTAAACGTGATGGCGACAGGCTGGGATTTCCGGTTTTTCCATTGGAATGGAAAGATCCTAAATCGGGTGACGTATCGAGAGGTTATCGCGAAGATGGGTATTTCCCGGAAGCTTTCGTCAACATGCTGGCCTTGCTGGGTTGGAACCCGGGTACCGAACAGGAATTGTTTACCATGGAACAACTGGCCGAAGCTTTTACCATCGAACGGGTGGGAAAATCGGGTGCCAAGTTCGATCCCGCTAAAGCGGCCTGGTTCAACCATCAATACCTCATTCAGAAGAGTGATGTTGAGTTGGCACAACTGTTGATTCCCATTATTCGCGAAAAGGGCTACATGGCTGAACCCGGATTTGTCGCTCAAATCATAGGATTGGTAAAAGAACGCGTCAACTTTGTAAGTGAATTGTGGGATCAAGTCAGTTTCTTCTTCGAGACCCCTGATACATATGATCCACAAGCCGTTAAAAAAAGATGGAAAGCAGATTCCTTTGCACAAATGACCGAATTGAAGGAACTTCTTGCTTCCACCTCAGATTTTAATGCCTCCCACCTCGAAGAGGTAACCAAAGCCTGGATTGAAGAAAAGGGTTACGGCATGGGCGCAGTAATGAATGCCTTTAGATTGATCATCGTGGGCGCATTGAAAGGTCCCCATTTGTTTGATATTGTGTCGATTATTGGTCAGGAAGAAACCCTGAACCGACTAGAGCGCGGCCTACACGAGTTGGGGGAGAAATGAAATTAGTGTCCATTACAAATGGACACTTTTGTAATAATCTGTCCATTCTGAATGGACGGTTCATCCGGATTGGTTGAAGCCATGGAAACATATGGTATGGAAGAAGGACTGATCATTACAGAATCCGAAGAAACTGAAATAAAGGTCAACGGCAAAAATATCAGGGTTAAACCTGCATGGAAATGGCTTTTAAATATTAATTAAACAGCAACAAATGTCAATTATTTCAATAGAAGGGATGGAGTTTTTTGCCTATCACGGTTGTTTTAAGGAAGAACAGGTGATTGGAACCAAGTTTCGGGTGGATTTGTTTATGGAAGTAGATACCACCCTGGCCGAAACCTCCGATCAACTGCACGATACGGTAAACTATCAGGCAGCCTACGGTTTTGTAAAAGAAGAAATGCAGGTGAATGCCAAACTGCTGGAACATGTGGGTCGCCGCATATTGAACCGCATCAAAACAGAATTTAAAACCGTGAATCATGCCCGTTTGAAAATCCGTAAACTCAACCCTCCCCTGGGTGGAAAAATGGATTTTGTAAGTGTGGAACTTGAAGCCTGACATCATGGATAAACAGATATTACTCCCGAAAGACAGATGTCCCAGATGTGGTGCTGAATTCGTTTGTTGCAAATCGGGCAAATGTTGGTGTTTTGAGGTAAATGTGTTGCCCAAAACCCGCGAAGCCATCAACAAAAAATACGACACCTGTCTTTGTCCCGATTGTTTGAATCTGTTGGCAGCCAATCCCCACATGGAACCATAAAAAAAGGGGCTGCTCGTGCGAACAACCCCTTTTTTCTTTCAAGTCAACTATTTCTTAATCAGTTTAATGGTGGTTGATCGACCCGTTTGATCGACCAAATTCAGAAAATATATTCCCTGATTTAACAGGTGGGTGTCGAGGATGCCATTTTCAGAAATGGTACTTTGATGAACGCGCTCACCAAGCAAGGTGTATATCTGAATGTGGGTTTCTCCATCGATGCCCGTCAAATTCAATTGATTATCAACAGGATTAGGAAATACTTGCCAGGTGTTTTCAGTTTCATTCTCAATACCTGTAATCAGGTTAAAATGAACCGTATAGTTAATGTATGTAACGCCATCCTGAGCCGTTACCGACACATATCCATCGCCGGGGGCGGTAGGTGCCTGGGTGATTTCCATGGAGGCCAAGGGATCGGTTGTAACTGCATCAATCACCGGAACAGCATCCCCTTCATACACATCGTATTCGTAATAGGTGATGGCCGGATCGAACCCCTCGATGGTGGTACCATCCAAAGTTAAATCCATCAAGGTAGCGTCGGTGGAAGGGGTATAAAAAAATACGGAATAGGTCAGCTCGGTAACACCATCTTCGGCCACCACATGCAAAAGTGCCGTTCCCGGAATAACAGTAGCCTGGGTTATGGTGAGTATGGCCATGGGATCAGAAGTAGTGCCATCCACTGATGGGATGGGTGTGGTTTCGTTCACAAGGTATTGATATTCTGTGATATTGGGGTCGAATCCCGGAATGGTAGTGCCGTCCACCGTAAGGTCGAATAGCGTAGCATCGTATCCCAAATAGTAAAAATGTACTGTATAAGTGAGTGAGGTTACATCATCTTCGGCTGTAACAACCAAAACCGCATCACCCGGAATGGAAATACATTGGGTGTCGTCCACGGTGGCCAAGGGATCGTTTGGAATGCCCAAAACATAAGGAGCCGGTTGGTTATAAACCACGGCATACGAATAATCGAAGACATTGGGGTCGAATCCTTCAATGGTAACGCCTCCCACTTGCAAATCAGCCAATGTGGCATCCGATCCGGCGTTATAAAGATAATTCACTGTATAGGTGTTGTTGGTGGTGCCATCTTCGGCAGTAACAACTACCGTAGCCAAACCGGGAAGATCGATGGCCTGATTGATGAGTACGTCCGCATGGGGATCGCTCGCAGTGGCCCCAACTACAGGAATGGGATCACCGGTTGGAACAGGATAGTCGTAGGTAAAAACATTGGGGTCGAATCCCGCGATTGTCGTGCCATCAACAGTGAGGTCGCTCAACAAAGCATCAGTACTTGCCACATAGAAATTGATGGTGTAGGTAAGTTGGGTGGTGCCGTCTTCGGCGGTTACCAAAACAGATGCTGTTCCGGGTACCGAAGCAGCTTGAGTGATGACCATGGTGGCAGCAGGAAATGAGGGCGTTGCTCCGGTAACGGGCAATGGATCGCCGGCAGGGATGGCTACGTTGTAAGTGAATACGGCAGGACTAAAACCTTCCACTGTGGTTCCGTTCACGGTGAGATCGCTTAGGGTAGCATCGTCGCTAATGGGTGGAGTGCCCAGGGATCCGTCGGTAAAAATATTTTGCATGTAGATATCATCTGTGGCGGCTCCTTCTTCCCAAACAGCAATGAGCTGATCGTTGTACAAGCGCGAAACCACCGAATGAACTTTGGAGGTGGTACGTCCGGCCATAAGTACGGTGGTTGGCGACCAAATCATGGTTCCGGAACCGTCAACGGCTAGCGCGCTGATGTTATAAAAAGCAGAGGAAGTAACATATTCGTCGTAAACAATGAGGGCATTGGTGCCATCAAACACAACACCGCCGATGGCTCCGCCAACATTGGCGCTCATGGGAATAAAATCGATGCCTGAATTGGTCCACATGGGTGTTCCGTTTGCAGAAAATTTCTGACCTGCGATGGCCGTTTGCGATTGGTTTCCATTTTTTCGGCTCCAGGAAACAAGCACCTCATCACTGCTGTTTACGCCTAAGATTCTCGGGTTTTGGTCGCTGTCGGTATTGATATTCGACACTTCTGAACCGTTGGCCGGCCAAAGAATGCTTCCATCACTCAAAACCCGTTGTACGGCTGCATTGATGTTGTTGTCGCTGTTGCGATCGTCTGTCCAGGCCACGACAACTCCATTTGCGCAATCTGACTCAATGGTTGGATAATATGCCCAAGGGGAGATTCCATTTGAATTGGTTACCAAGACATCCGAAGCCCAAACTGGAGTTCCTGAGGCATTAAATTTTTGGGCATAAATACTTCTGACAATGGCCGGGAAGCTTCCGGTTTCCTTGTAAAAAACCATGATGAAATTTCCGTTTTCAACACCCAACAGACGAGGTGCCGTATAGCTCTGCGAACCAGCTTGAAAAGTAATGCCGGAACCCCAGCTAAGCGTACCTGCCGGCGAAATTTTTTGCATCATGACTTCCTTATAAGATGTCCCTTGATTTTGCCACGCCGCAATAATATCATTGGTTGACGTAACGGCCAAACTGGGCAAATAGGATGGATTGCTGCCACTTGTAAGGGCAATTCCATCGGCACCCCACAAAAAGGTGCCCGTAGGAGATATGGAGTATGCGTAGATATTACCTACACCATTCCGGTAATCCTGAAAAGCGAGAATGCAATTACCGGTGTTGTCGGTTATTAAATCCCAAATGGTAAGTGAACTGCTTTGTGCATTATCGCTTACAAGTATCCCCCCGGTAGCCCATTGGGCAATACCGTCATAATTGTAATATTGAAGTCGCACATTATAATTTCCCGCTTCATAGGAAAAAAAACCAACATAGAAATTTCCGGCATTATCGTACGCAATCATGGGTGTAGCCTGAGATCCCGGCATGTCGTTGACGATTGTGTTGACCAACGGATCGGTGGACCATTGTGCTGATGCCGAAAACACCAGCAAGAAATTGATAAGCAAAAAGTAGAAGGCTTTCTTCATCGTTTTATTATTTGAAAATGATTTTATACATCAAAGATAAGCATGAAGCACGTAATTTGTTTTCATTTGGCTACTGATAACCTACTGCGAAGTATTTATTTACCCCTAAAACACTACTGCAACGCAGTTTAACAACTTCTAATACAGTTACTTAAAGCTTCTCCAAAAATTCAAATAAATTGTCGGTTGCAGTAAGCCCAACCTTCTTTCTTATCCTAAAACGGGTAGATTCAACCGTTCGCACCTGTCGAAAAGTGATGGAGGCAATCTCTTTGGTATTCATTCCCAGACGCAGATAGGCACATATTTTTTGTTCATGCAAGGTAAGGTTGGGAGCCACTTGTTTTAAATTGGCATAAAATGAAGGATGTACGGCTTCGAAATACGACCTGAACTCGTCCCATTCCTTTGGTGAGCTCAATGGTCGCAAATGGTGCATCACTTGTTCCAGCTTTTTGCGTGTGGTGGGCTTTATGTTATGCTGGTGAAGCAACTCGTTGATTTGTTGTGTAACCAACTCCAGCGACTTGCTTTGTTTGAGTGCCGATAGCGAAAAGGAGGTGAGTTGTCTGTTTTTGTAATTCAATTCTTGTTTGAAATATTCCTCGTTTTTTACACGGATGATTTTTTCCTGTTGGTTGATTTTCTCATTTTGGGTTCGAAGCATTTGGTTCGTTTTAAGTTCAAACCTGCGTTTTCGATAAAACAATATGGCCAGTACACTCAACACAAGTAAAAAACCAATGGAAATAAAAATCACCAACCGTTGCTGTTTTATTTGTAATTCGTTGATCGACAAGCTTTTTTCGAGCACCTCATTCCGTTGTTTCTGAAGTTTCATTTGATAGAGAGTGCTTATTTCGGCGTATTTCACCTTTTCCCAACTGCTGTTGAGCGAATCCTTCAGAAAGGTAGCTTTGGATTGATCTTGGTAGGCCGATTGATAGTTGCCAAGTTGTTCATTTAAAGTAGCTTTTTCTGTAAGGAGTTGAATGTGCAAACGAGGAATTCCGATGGCCCGGTCGATGGTATCGGCAACCGTTAGTGCCGAATCGGCTGTTTGCAGCCTATTCATGCGCCTGAAGGTGGTAGCCAGGTGGAGTAGCGCCTCCAAACGTAGTTCGGCAAAGCCATTTTCGAAGGCCAGTTTTTGTGCACTGATAAGCGATTTTACCGCCAATTTTAGGCTGTCTTCTTCCAGAAAGAGTTTACCAAAACCAATTTCCACGAAACTCTGATTGTATGGGGTGTTAAGTTTTATCGACAACTCAAGGGCTTTGTTACCGCTCAATCTGGCCGAGTCGAAACTTTTCATTTCCAGGTACATATCCATCTGGTTGATGTAAATGTCGAAGAGCAGATTTTGGTCATTATTGGATTCTGCTATTTGTCGTGATTCGTCCAGAATGGCAATGGCTTGTTCCGTGTTTCCGTGAAGGTAATACAACAGGCTAATGTTGTTGAGTGCGGCCGTAGTTCCTTCGGCCCAGCCTACCGAATCGCAAATGGACAAAGAGGTATAATATTGATCGAGGGCTTTGTCGTATTCACCCAATTCTTTGTAAAGCAGTCCGAAAACATTGGCCAAATAAGCCTTTCGGCGAAAATCGTTGAGGCTGTGATAGCCCACAGAGTCGGAAAGTTGGGCAAACTGGTTGAAAATTTCGTAAGCCTGGGCGTAGTGACCCTCCTGACCATCGATATATCCATTGCTCGACAAGGCTTCCATGATGGCCTGTGGTTGGTTTAATTGGCGGGCAAGAAGGAGCGCTTTTTCCGAAAACACTTTTCTTTCTTCCAACGTAAACTGCTCATCTTTTGACGATTTCAGGTATTTGCCGAACATCTCTTTTTGCTGAATCAGTAGCAACGAATCGGGCACAACCTGAGCCGATACCACAAGAATGGTCAGACAAAAAAGAGAAATGAGCCAATATTTCATGCGATCTGTTTAACATCCGTATTCCGGCACACCAGAAAAATTAACTTGATAAAAGTAGTAGAAAAAACAGTCATGAAAAACACATGCCCTGATAAAACATCCAACATGGGTTGGCGGTTTATCAGGGCAAGCTTGGTATTGATTTGAAAGCCACCGGCTATCAAAGGTCGTGCAGGTTTAATTTACCATGAGTTTTTCGATGGCGTATCCTTTGTTGCTACGTATCTTAACCAGATACATACCATTTTGAAGGTTGGTAATGTTTAAGTTTACGCGGTGTTGTTGATTTTGTACTTGTTGCAACAAACGTCCTTGCATATCCATGATGCTGATTTGATAAAGTTCATCATCAGGTAGTTGGAGGGTGATTTCATTGTTGGCGGGATTGGGCATAACCTGGAAACTTTCGGCCAGTTTTTGATCAGGAATGGCCGAAAAATCGCAACCATCGTGGTTTTTTAGTGCCATGATGTCTGCCGCGGAAAGCACCCGGTTATACACATTGATTTCATCCAACGTACCATGAAAATAATCGGTGGCATCAGGTGTATCCCGTCCGATTTCCAGGTCCTTATCGTTTCCGGTAACGGGACTAACGGGCACCACTTCGTCAATTAGTTCTCCATTTACATAACATTGATAAAGCTCGGGAGTATAGGTAATGGCGAAATGATACCATTCGTTGGGATTCAGATCGGTTTCGCCAACATAGGTATCCATCATATAGATTTTCCCTTGCAGTCCATTCAACCCCATGGAATATTGTCTGTCGATCACCTGTAGTGTGTTGGTTTTGGCCATGATGGGTGCCCACTGACCCCATGCAAGTGATTCATAATTAGCCCAACAGGCAACGGTAATGGCTTCCAAAGGTTCGTTGATGGATTCCGTTGCCGGAACGCGCACCCAATCGGAAACCCCATTGAGATACAAGGCGCTGTTCTGATTGCCCAGATGGTCGGTGGTATAAACAGGGTTTGCCCCTCCCATATAAATTCCGTCGTTATGAAACGGGCCGGCATCATTGGTGTTTCCACAAAAGGAAAGGCGCAAAATAAGACCCGTTTCAATGTCCTGAGCCTGAATGTTCAACCCCAGCAGGAAAATAAATAATAGTGTAAAAAGTTTTTTCATAGCTTTGAGAGTTAAGTTTGGGACAAACATACGGACGCAACAAAAACAAGAACTAGGGTAATAGTCGTATATTTCTACGTAAAAAACATGAAAAGTCGTGATTTGGTGGACGAATCGATAGTCAAGAATTTGGTGAACCAGCTCATATGCGAATTTATAACACAACTTTTTCACCAGAATACCCTAAAAATAAAATGAAAGTTGTAATTTTGCACTCCACAAATAAAAAAGGTACCGTGGCCGAGTGGCTAGGCGGAGGTCTGCAAAACCTTATACGGCGGTTCGAATCCGTCCGGTACCTCTGATTATCAACAACTTATGAAATGAAAGATTCTAATTCTTTCATTTCTTGTTGTTTAAATCAACAACGGTTTAATATCTGCAATCAAAGTTTCCAATGTTTTTGGCAATTTGTTTACTAATTGTTTACCAATTAAACAGGTGCCAAAATGAATGCTACAATCAAAATTGTTCTCAAAACAGACTACGTTAAAAATGATGGAACTGTTAATGTGAGACTACGATTGACCATCAACCAAAAGGTCAAGTACTATCCCCTTCATGTATTCGTAAAACCACAGCATTTTAAATCAGGTAAAATTAACAACAGCGATCCGGACAGTTGGAATAAGAATATCTTGATAGATAAGTATTATCTTAAGGCCAAAACCATTATTCATAATTATCGAGTAAGCGATACACCTATCACCTTTGATAACTTTAATCGGGATTTTGACAACAAACTATATGGAAGTCAATCTTTCTATGATTTCTTGGAACAAAAACTCTTAATGCTTCAAGGAAAGCTAAATTCAGGAACATTAAAGGGCTACAACGATCAACTAAATAAATTAAGGGACTTTCGCTCTGAGCTGCTATTTAAGGATATTGACAAAAGTTTTGTTGACAAATATGAGCTATATCTCATCAAGGAGAGAAGAAATAATAGCAATACAGTTAACAAATCCATGAAATTTTTAAAAAGCATGCTTAACAGAGCCGTTGATGACGGCATAGTCAAAGAAAACGTTTTTGATAAAATATCCATTGGTAGAACCATTGGTAATCGTGAGTTTCTAACTCTTGACGAACTCAATAAATTAAATACAATTTATTTCAACAAATCCATGAAACCGAACAAAGCCAACGTGTTAAGATATTTTTTATTTTGCTGCTACACCGGTTTAAGGTATAGTGATGTGGCAAATATGCGTTATTCAAATATTATTGATGGCTCTTATATATCTATTGAGATGACTAAAACAAAAGAGCACGTGAACATACCCCTAAGCGAGAAAGCAAAAGAATTGCTACCGGCACCTGGATTTAAGGCGCAACACGTTTTTAAAGTGCTAAAAGACCAGCCTACCAATCGGTATTTGAAGGATATTATGAAAGAAGCAAATATTAATAAAAGTATTAGCTTCCATTGCTCCCGCCACACATTTGCTACGGTTTCAAAATCACTGGGTATTGATTATGATGTCATCAGTAAAATTCTTGGACATACCGACATTAAAACTACTCAGATATACACGAAATATGAACTTGAACATTTGAAAACAGAGATGAAGAAATGGGCTCAATGACAATTTAATTAGTAATTTTGAGCGGTTATTTCTAAACTAAATTTAACATATGTCAAATGTAATGGGCGGAATAGCGTTTTCTTGATAGAAATATTTAATCGCCAAAAAGAAAAACACCGTCTAAATATTTTTTGAAACAATGTTTAAGTGTAACTATCATGTCAGAAAAATTCAAATATATATACAACTCAAAAAAGGGTATCAAAAGATCGAAAAACCAGGATCGGGTTTTGATAATTAAAAAGAAGTATTTTGAGTTGTATATTGTATTTGATGGTGTTAGTTCCAATTCCAATAGCTATATTTTCATTCGGGAATACATTAAAAAGATTAAGAAAAAAATTACAGATTATCAAGAGTCAAATTTTGATTTGTCTGCAATCTTGTATGAATCGAATCTGGAGGTTATAAATAGTGGGATTACAGGGATGAGCACAATAGCTGTATTATTTTTAGATAAAAGGAATGATAAAGTGGGATATATTAATGTGGGAGACTCAAGAATATATATATTTACAAATCAATATCTTGAAAAAATTACAGTCGATGATTCATTAGACGGCAGCAAAAACATTCTTACAAAATGTTTAGGAATAGAGACTCTTTCACTAAATGATTTCAAAATTAAGGATATTGATTTTCATCAAAACTTTTTGTTGTGTACGGATGGGTTTTATAATTTGATGGAGAGAAACGTTAAAGAATATTTTAGAGTATTCAATTTTAAAAATCACGCTAATATAAAAGATAGAATATCAATGCTCCAAAGAAGATCAAATAATGATGACTCATCTTATATTCTTTTGAAAAATGAAATTTGAGACAGAGATCGAACTTGTTAATATTTTAACGAAAACCATAAAGAATATCTATGGAGAAACAAAGGTGGGAATCTTTGAAGAGGTTTCTCTAGGTTATGGTATTGCTGATATTGTAATTTGCAGATTTATTAAACCGAAAGAAGGTATAAGCTGCTCAGAAACAACACTTAACTATTTCGATATAAACATTTACAACCTTATTCGTAACTATGGTACAGCTTCACTTAGTGAAATATTACAGATTACCAGAAGTTCAAAAACTAAAGTTTCAACTACTATTGAAAAACTAAAGTCAAATAATTATATAGGGGGTGAAGAAAACTCTTTGTTTATCAATAAAGAATATGAACTTCTATTTAGTACTAATTTTGCTGTTGAGGCAAAACTAAAGAATTGGAAAAGAGCATTGCAACAGGCCTATAGATACAAATGGTTTGCTGAGTATTCCTATGTTGTTCTGGATGCTCACTATTCCAACGTAGCTATAAGAAACATTGATTCGTTCAAGAAATATAATGTTGGATTGGCTTCAATCACTTCTGAAGGAAAACTTGTAAGACATTTTAACCCAAGGCGACAACAACCGTTTGATCCAATAATGCAAATTCTTTTTTCAGAAAGAATAAAAAACAACTACGAATTCGCAAGATAAGTTTTCCATGCATTTAAATGGTAGTTACTGCTTTCGTTATCCAAATAAATTTTTTCATTTTCAAGAAGACCATAATTTACAATGGCTGCATCAATCAAATCAACAACAAATGATTTTCTTAGATTTAAATCACTGATAGAGGAAATTTTATGCAGAAGTCGTGAAATGGACAATAAATAGTTTTTATTAACGTCTGGTTTATGAATATTCCAAGGGTAACTCTCGTTAAGAATAATATCAGAAAAAATGTTTCTTTCGTTTTTTATAATGTTTAAGTTCCCGGTATCTCTTATCATTGTAACATCGTTTGCCCTGACCATGTTTAATAATTTTTCAGAAAAATAATACCCTTTTGAGCCTCCCCCTGAAATGTCCTCTGTGAACCTTTTAATGTCGAAGTTTCTCAAATTTTCATAGGTGCCAATAGTTACGTAATCGATATCTGTTTGAGCGAGATATATAATTGCATCCCAATTTGCATATGAATATATTGTTTCAAAACCCTGTAACTTTAGCGTCTTAAAAACTTTTGATAAGTTCCTGAACACCTTAATATCGGTTGAAAGTTTTTTGCGAAATTCCGGCTTATTTTCACAAGCAATAAAATAACCATCGAAACAGATATTCATATCCGTACATGCAAAAAGAATTTCTTCAACTTTATCCTTATCAATAATTATATGATTTGCAAAGGGTAGTGTCATGTAGTATTTACTATCCCCTCTGTCTAATGCTGAAACATACTTATTTAATGATTTTATTGTCGAAGTGATATCTTCCACTTCTTCATTTTCATAGAAGAGAGGAATTATAATGTTGTGGAAATTCTTATCTCTTTGAAATTTAATTGCTTGATGAACACAATTTTCAAAATAAACACTTGTTACTTCATCAGTGTCTTTTAACGATGTATGAAAAGAAAACTCCCCTAACTTACCACTTTTAATACTCGTGTTTTTACCATAAAATTGGAGGTCAATCATCGAGGTACTTAGTACTTTTTTCAATAACCCTTTAGTATCATAGTCTTTGCCATGAGTAAAAGCTGTTATTAGAAAGTAGTCTCCAATATTTTGCTCAAAATATGAATCAATATTCCAGTTTGAATTGTGTCCTAAAACGTGTGTTACTTTCATAATTCAATAAGTTTTAAAAATGAAGATATTTTTCGAGGTCTTTCTGACGGGTTTTTTTTAAATACTGCGTTACAAAAGTTATCAATAGTGGTATTCCCTGTTGACACAGAGAGGGATCCCTTCTGAAATGTAGCGCTTATCTCAGCTTTGTTATTTCCAAATGGCAACGTGTTAGTAAAAAGATGAAATGCAATTATTCCTAAACAAAAAAAGTCTGTTCTATAGGAAATAAGTTCTTTTTTTCCTGCATATTGCTCAGGAGAGGCAAATAGCCATGATAATGGCTGTCCTCCTGAAACAGTGATGGACTCTTCATCTAATGCTCTCGCAATTCCAAAATCAAGTACAACGGGGTCTCCGCTTTTTTGAATTCTGATATTTTGTGGTTTTAAATCCCTGTGTACGTATCTGGCCTCCCAAACAGGAGACAATATTTGTCCAATGGAATGAATTAATTGACATACCTTTTCTTCCTTGTTTTTGTATTCACTAATTATTTCATTTAAGTCGGAACCCTCAATATACTCTTCAAGGATAATAGTGTCTTTTTCATATATTTCTATTCTGACAATAGAAGGTATTCCATGATTTTCAGTAAATTGTTCACAGATCCTAACCTCTCGTTTAAATCTGTCGTCAGCAGTATTAATAATCTTTAAGGCATACTTAAGACCTTCAATGGTTACAATAAAAACTGTTTTCTGACCACCGGGCTTTGCGGTAATATAATCACTAATTCCAAAGTAATTCAACAAACCTTCTGATAAATAAATAGAACTCATATAATTAAATTATTTGTTGCTTTATGAAAAAAACCATAGCACTCTTTTTGGTTATTTCGCGTTGAAATTTCTTCCTAGAAGTTTTGCTCTTTTTCTGATTACAATGTTCTCAACACAATTGTGTTCTGCCGAAATCAAATCCTCTTCAGCTAAGTTTTCAAGAAACTTTGATTCTTGCAATAGGTTTAGCATCTTGGGAAATGCCATTGCGTTATAAAAAAGCAACATTAATTCATAAGAAGACATTTGGGCCTGTATAAAATCAGTATATTTCTTTTTTCCATTTGGATTTTCCGAGTAAACCTGAAGTGATGATGGAAGGCTGATTAAATGAAATAAGTGCCTGAAGTAATGGCCGATGGCAGAATGATGTTGCTGAAAAAAAAGCGTATAAATCCTTGTCATTTTATTTTTAGTGTCAAGCTCTTTTATTTCCGCCCACTCTATTTGTGTTATTTCATATCGTCTATTTGTGAAACTAATTTGCTCGTTTAAATACACTCCGCCTATAGCGGCTGATTTATCTGCTTCTGTCCAAAAATCTGGGGAGCTGGATAAATCTATCTCACTAATTTGTTGTCTTAAATAATTAAGGTTCTCATTTCCATTATCAAATCTCGGGTTGTATTTTTCGTTATCAATCGAATTATAA
The DNA here is from genome assembly GCA_963676875.1 of Bacteroidales bacterium. GTDB lineage: Bacteria > Bacteroidota > Bacteroidia > Bacteroidales > F082 > UBA6244. The sequence continues at coordinate 1,979,297 of OY781436.1, read as the reverse complement.
ATGTTTTGTAATTCATTTTTTGCATACTTGAAGAACTCCCTGCCATGAACTTCATTAGACTGGATTTCAAAATTTCTATTAATAAAGTAAACACGGGACTTTAAACTATTTGTAATATCCTGTTGTGTTCTCAAAAGATTAAAAAATGTATTCTCAAAAGATTCTATTTTAGACGTTCTGTCTTGATGTTCAATAGCAGATTGTTGTGCCCTTAGAGTCAAATACAGCAAAATTACTGCACCAAAAGATAAAATAGTTCCGATGAAACCACCTATAAAACTTCCAAACTGACTAAAAAGTATAGGGTTTGGGTTAAATGACCAATCATTAAAAGGCTCTATTAACGTGAAAATTATCATTACTCCCAAGCTAAAAGCCGCAATTACTAAAATTAGATTGCCTGTTGTTTCGTTTTTATTTGTTTTTTTTTTCACTATACTATCACTTAAAACGTCGTCTGCCTTTCTGAACAAAAATATCACATGGGAAGCGTGTTGATTGAAATTACCAACAGGCGAATATTACAACTAATATTTTTGGAGGATAAAGATAGTGCTTTTTCCAATTGAAAATAAATTAGTATTAAATAATTGGTAGAGAAAAAGCCTAGATAATACGCACCTTACTTACGCCACCCTCATCTCATACAAATACTTCTGAAACTCAATAAAAAGAGCGCTTATACTTGAGGTATCACCCAAAACAACTTTGGCATCTTCAAGGGATTGATACTTATTGGTTAGTAAAATGGCCAGCTTCTCCTGGTCGAGCTCTTCCACTCCGGTTTCGATGTATTTGCTCAATGCAAACTCGACGAACTCCTTATGTTTGTCGAGGAAGGTAAAGATGGTCACCTGGGGTAGTACCTTGGCTTCCCTTGTCATGAGTTTAAACCTGTTGTTTGAACCCTTAATCAACATGCAAAACTCTGGTACATTCCGACATTAAAACCACTCTGATACACAAAATATGAGTTGGAGCATTTAACTAAGAAGATGAAGAAATGGGAATAACAAACAGCTTTTGATTAACCGCCATAATCTGAGATGGTCTAGTTGCACTGGACAACATTTTCAAATGAAATAAATTTCTTTTTTATGCATAAGTCATCGAGCAAAGTTATTCTAAAATTTCGAGGAGCCGCCACTACAAGCTCAAGTCGTAATTTTGGAAATAACTTTGCCTGAGTGCTCATCGGATAAAGTTTATGCGGCTGATTTATTGACATATTCAGGAGTTTTGTCATCCAAAGATGGATGAACCCTTTTGTTATTGTAATAACCAATAAACTCATCGCAAGCTTGCCAAACATCGTGTCCGGATCTGAGCTCAAGCAAATAGAGCGTTTCGTTTTTAATTGTGCGCCAAAACCTTTCAATGCACACGTTATCAATGACTCTGCCTTTTCCATCCGTTGATATCCTGACGGTTAAAAGGCTTTTTACATAGCTCAAGTTTTCGTCTGAAGTGAACTGACTGCCCTGGTCTGAGTTGATAATTTCAGTTTTGCCCTGTCGTAGTACTGTCGCTTTCAAAACCTCAACAACCCATTCGGATTCCGTGGTATTTGATAAACTCCAGCCTAAAATATAGCGGCTGTGAACATCCATGATGGCTAGCAAATAGTTAAATCCTTTCTTCATTGGGATATAGGTGATATCTATGGACCAAACCTGATTTGGCCGATTAATCTCCAGGTTTCTCAGTAAGCAGGAATATTTATATTTCGCCGGATCAATCACCGTGCTGCGCAGTCGACAATAGAGAGTTTTCATCCGCATGGTTTGCATCAATGTCCTTACATGACATCGACCTACTGCAAAGCCCTTCTTCTTTAGCTCTTTAGACATCCGGTGAGTTCCTCTGGTGGGATCCTCCAAATAGAGTTTGTCGAGTTCCTTCATAATTTCAATATCCTTATCCTTGCTTTTGGAGGGTGTATAATACAAGGAACTTCGCGACACACCTAACATCTCGCATTGATGACAAATGCTAACACCCCCTTTATCTCTGTCTATCTTAGACTTGCGAATATCTAACGGTATCATAGAAACTTGTTTTTTAACCAATTGTTATCAACTGTCCTATTTCCTGACTTGTCCGATTTAGTGCGGTCTAAGAATTTCAAAGAACTACATTCTATTTTTAGTGCCCACTAGTGATTTAGGTTGATAAATATCAGCACTCTGGTTGTTTTTGAAAGCGTTATTATTATACCTACTCATAGCAATCTTGCGTATCCAAAACAAAATTTAATTGATAATAACTTTTAATGTTTGTGAACCATTCCCATTTTTTAGCATGATAATAAATATACCTTTCGGCAGGTTCAAACTATAAGTTTGCAGCCCATTTCCGCGAATTTGAGTGCCTTTGATAAAGCGACCTGTCAAATCAAACACCTGTACTTGGGTATCTGAATCGGGATTCATTATGTAAAGCATATTATCGTACACCCATGCATTTATTTTTGAAGCTAACGCAGGTTCTTCAATGCCCGTAGTTCCAAATTTAAGGAAGAATCTATTGGGGTGGTCATCGATTTCTGATGAAAAACTGTAACTTTTTTCGTTAAGGTTGCACTCTTTTCCGGTTTGCTTGTCGACCAAAAAAACGGTTACGTTTTGCATGCTTTCCGTAAGTCTGATAATGAAATTAGAGCTCTCGTTTTTTACAAATCCCAATGGAATGATTTGTCCTTCTGTTATGGCAGGTATGCTGTTCATAGCTATTTCTTCGTTATGGTTTATGCTGTAAAACAACGGGGCAAAACCAGCTACAAAATAGCTATCGTATAGCAAATCGAATCCTTCAGTAGCTTTGTCGTTAATACGTATGATTGTTTCCTGTGCAGTAGTTCCCTCATTATCCATAGCTGTCAGGATTATTTGGTTGATAGAACCTGTTGATTTATACCAGCTTGAGTCACTGTGGGTTCTCGCTTCGGCAGGGATGGTTAGAGAACCGTTCCCGCTTGTATAAACCATAAAGCCATTCATTGATGGTATTATTTGATTTTCTGAAAGAACTTTATAACTAGCCGTTGTCTCATTCCAAATCTGTGCATAACCTCCCATATTTACTTTGTTCCAGCTACCTTGATCGTATTTAATAGCACTTGAGAATGGATTTGATAACAAATGCCAGCCCGCATAAACCCCTCCTGTATTTGTTAATCCGTTAATGTTCAAGTTTTCTACATTGGAAGCTCCTTCAAAAGAAAAAACTGAAGAATTCTCATTGGCTATCAAATACCCACGGCCTTCCACAAAGGCACTCTCAAAAACCGGATTTAAGACATCACCTTCTGCTGTGCGGTTTATCCAAGTTTTGGTTGGCTCATCCCATTTATAAAATCGATCTCCAGTTCCTGGGGTGTGAAATAGACTTATGTCTTGTCCCACAACAGGAGAACCTAACAAATGCCAACCATGTGTGGAGCCAGAACTATACCCGTCGATATAACGTTTGACGATTACATCTACACCTGTTGTATTACTTATAAGGGAGCCTGTTCCAGATGCATCCGACTCGATGACAAGCCCTCCCACACCGGCATTGTTAACTAGGGTTCCATTTATGGTAAGCGCCTTCCCCGCATCAATAATCAAGTTTGCCCCTGACAAAATTGTAAGGTTATTGCACAAGGCTGGAGTGTCAGGTGAATTGATTATGTGAGGATTATTGCTTGCTGATTCGATGGTTACATTGTTTGTAGTTCCTGGTTTGATCCCAACGTTCCAGTTTGATGGGGTGTCCCATAAGCTTCCTGTTGTTCCAGTCCATCTAAAATCATTGGCAAAATAACTTTTTAAGTTGCTGGAAACTTCTTCCTCGCTTGGCTGAAAACCAAACCAATTGGTATAGAGTCCGAAGGTAGGAGTCTGATAGGTATAATAAAAACGACTAATATTCATCGATTTTGCATTATCACCATTAAATATCTCGTCCAAATCGTAAAGGTAGCGCATGGCGCCAACGTCTTCACTAAAATTCTCCCAACAGATCCCATACTCACCAACATCCACAGGTACGTTGTTGTTGCTGGCAAAGTCAAGAACATCACCTATCAGAATATTTTCTAGATAACTTTTGTCAAAAGGTGAGGCGTTTGGGGTGCCCGCTGCCACCACATCTTCGCTGCTGTTGACCCAAATAGGGTTTTCAGGGTCGTATTTTCCCCACTCCTGACCAGCTTTACCATAGGCTGCAGAATATTGTGTAACATAGCCCCATGTGTAATAGTAATGAGAATCGTACATTACATTGTTGTCAGCCACTGTCCGGAATGTGTAGTTTGGAATAAAAGGACCCTCAACAACAATCATGTGGTTGGCATCAACAGTCCTGATTTCTGTAATCAATTGCTCGGCATAAGAGAACCATTCTTCGCTGTTATGTGGTCTGGGTTCGTTAATAAGGTCGAAGCCCAAAATGGCTGTTTCGTGTTGATACCTGTCGGCGATGGCACCCCATAAGTCAATCAGCCTATTTTGATTTGCAGTATTGGGATCAACTGCAGAACTCCCCCAAAAATCGGCAAATCCAATTGCTTTATCACTCTGGTATCCTCCTTGGGGGGCGTGCATGTCAAGCATCACCTTCAATCCTGCAGATTTTGCAAATGAAATTGCCCTGTCAAGCCATATCCAACCATCTTCTTTAAATACACCCGGGCTGGCATCGTCTTCAAATACTTTGTAGTTCATGTGGAGTCTTATAGAGTTGAACCCCAGGGAAGCAATGTTTTGAAAATCTTCCAAAGATACCGATTTAACATCCCATATATCCTGCGAGGCGTCAGAGGCATCAACTGGAACGGCAACATTAATACCTTTCAAAACAATTGATGTACTTGCTGCGGATATCACCAGCTCTTTTCCACTTGCCCTGATATAGTCTGTTGTTGTGCTTGAAACCGGTGGGCTATAATCCTCAGGATCACCCAGAAAGAAATCATCCGTATAAAAACTAAAGGTTGTCCCATTACTGGTAATAACATATAAATCAAGGCTTGATAAGGTTCCGGTAATATCTAAGATGTAATTTCTCTCGATTTTCACCCAAGTATTTGGAGGAACCATTTCATCTTCTAAGGTAAGATAATTGGTGCCGGCTCCATCCTTTTTTTTCATGTTGAGATAGAGCATTTGTGAAGTTGCTTCCTGATGGCGCACCCATACCGAGTAGGTATATCGCTGTCCAGGAATCAAGAGACCTCCAGTCACCAGACTTTTGATGTTGTAGCTTGGTCCTTGATAGAACTGCGTGCGCCCGGTTATAAAAAAGCTGTACAGACCACTTTTACTCTCAGCTGATGACGCTTGTAGTGCCGGCCCACCACCAAAAGTAGTCCAAGGTGAGGTTCCGCTTTCAGCGCCTGGATTTGTTAAAAGGTTCGCAGGTGTTGCCTGTAGGGATGAGTTTCCTAGTGATATAAAAATGGTGGCTACCAACAGTAAAAGAATTATAGATTTATGCATTTGTTTAGCTTTTTTGAGATTGATTAGGAAACAAAAGTAGACATTTGACTATTCTGATACAGCTAAATAGGTGTCGTGTTTGCACTGTTTTAGAAAACAGGACAATCCTTATATATCAGGGGGCTGTTATTGAGAAACTAACGAAAAATGGCCAGATATAATTGGAATGATTATGAAACGTTATATTGATGCGTTTTTTATAAAAAATGACGGGGTAATACCTGTAACTTTTTTAAATGATGTATTAAACGCTGATTTAGACTTAAAGCCAACTTCTTTTGCGATACTTTCAATAGTTAAATTCTTATAATTTTCGTCTAATAGCAAATGTCTTGCTTCATTTATGCGATAGTTGTTCAGAAACGAAGAGAAGTTCTGATGTTCCATTTCGTTTATTATTTGTGACACATAACTTTTGTTCGTGCTAATTTCGGAGGCTAGTCTTTCAATGTTGAGGTCAGATTGAAGGTAAAGTTTTGTTTTTTCCATGACAAAGAGTATGCGCTCATGGATTTCTTCCTTTTGAGATTGTTCCAATCCAGATGATTTGTATTTTTCCTGAACGAATTCAACATCTTTCTGTTTATATATGTTATCACTTAAATTATTCGTTTGGTGCACGCTTTCTTCAAAATTTCTGTTATGCTTATCCATTTTGAAATTCTCAATATCTTTCCGTAACAAATGATGATAGGCGTTACGCTTCTGGTTGCGCTGAAGAATAAGAATAACCAAAAAACCGATAATTGCGACCAACCCGAGGACACTGAATAGGAGCCATTTTTTTTGTGTCCGGATTTTGTAATTCTGGAAAACTGCTTCGTCATTTAGTCGCTTAATTATTTGTTCTCGTTGTTCAGCCTCATATTTTTCTCTAAGTTCTACAATGTGTTTTTGTTTGTCCTTTGCTAATAAGGAATCATTCGTCTTTTTGTACTCTTTGTAAAGCTTTAAAGAAGAATCAAAATCCCCCATCTTTTCATAGACCGTTGACAATCCTGCAAGAGCTTCAGCAATCTGGCCGTCACTCTCAATTTGTCGGGCTAAGTCAAGTGCGTCAGTATAATAATCATGTGCCTGTTGCAATTCCTTTGTCTCCTGAAAGGCATCACCCAGGAGCATGTTTATTCCAACAATCCCAAATAGATCATCAAGTTCACTGTATATGATAAGCGCTTCGTGAAAATAATTAATCGCATCATGGTATTTTTTTTGTGTAAAAAGCAATGATCCTATATTATTTAGCGCAGTTGCAATTCCCTTTTTATTTCGCGTTGATTTGCTTATTCCATATGCCTTTGTAATATAATAATAGGCGCTGTCATATTCTTGTGAATCTTGATATATTATTCCAATGTTGTTCAGTGTGTTGGCCAACCTCTGCTTTTCAGTAGTACTATCAGCCGAGCCAATACTTTTTAAATAATACTCAAGTGCTTTGTTTAAATTATGCAGATAGGCATAAACAATCCCGATGTTATTGTAAACAGAAACTAAACCAGAACGATCATTTAGATCTTGTTTGAAGGAAAGTGCTTGATAGAAATATTCAAGTGCTTGATCCCAATGACTTTGGTAAAGATGGGAAATGCCAATGTTGTTTAAGCAACTAGAGGACTGCTTTTCAAGATGATACTTTTCATAAATCTCAATTGCCTTCTCCGAATATAGAATAGAAGAATCGTATAGCCCTTTATTCTGATATATTACACCTATACTTTTAAAAGCACCAGCAAGCCCTTTTTCAAAATTAAGCTTTTTTGCCATGTAGATTGAACTTCTGGCGTACGCTATGGCTGAATCATTGTCGATACAACATAGTTGCCAACTAAGTTCATTCAGTATTTGTATTTGAGTCGTATCTTCATTTCCCGTTATCAAGTTCCTCAAACTGTCAGTCACATTTTGCGAAAAAGGAACCAACCAGCACAAACACAAAACAGCGATCATTCCAATGGCATATTTCATGACACAAATATATATAATTGATTTATCCCTACCCGATACGGTAGCGTTTATTTGTCAATCCTCCTTGAATCAAGAATATATTTGCTTTGACGAACTCTATCTTGGAAACTTTTTATTTGACAGAAAAATTGAATTTGTCATGATTGTTATAGAGTCTGAGGGTAGTCATGAAAGTGATACATCTAATAGTCAATTCATACTTACACCTTCCATCAAAATCTATAATAAATTACCAATACTAGTGATGTATTAATATTTCATTGGGATTAATTAAGATAAGTCGCTCTTTAATTTTTTATTTTGATTTGTTTCTCACTAGTAAGCAGTTCATTTGTAGGTGTTTTTGCAAAGGCCAAAATCCCGAATATCTGTGTAAATTTGTAGACTGAATAGGGGCTTCGAAGCTGATATTTCAGGTATGCTACAATTATGTAGGTATGTACGACTACCCAAATGTGGATTTTGACAGCATTTTCAGAATGACCACAGATTGTTTTTATCTGTAGGTTTTGTTTACTCCTCTTTGAATAATAATTTCACTCACCATCGGTTTTCGTAAAGTGTGCTACTTCTATCGCATCCACTTCAAAGCTGCTGGTCAGAAATAAAGGCAATATATCTTTTTCCCTGTCGTAGCATTTAATCTTTCGCTGTTTTCAGGGTATTGTTTTTTGCTCTTTTATAATGCCAGCTTGACAACATGACCAAAGCGTAAGCCGATATCTTTATCTACTTTTCGTGATTTAATTACTCTAAACTGAAAATTATCTTTGGCTCGAACTATAAATTATGCACCTACTTCATTTTAGGTGGAAAGACTTCAGAAATCGATATATGCTTTTTCCGTAACGTATATTGTATCTGGGATGATTTCAATCTCGTCCAATGCACTACATCATGGTACTTACTGTCGGTTATGTGGATAAAGAGTAGTATGTTGCCTTGCAAATCTATCAGGGAATGAATTTAATGGCCCATTGGAGCGCTTACCCTTACCCAACTCCAAAACGTTAGGCTGATTGGGATTGTGGACGAATTAAGAACAAAAATATCATCCTCAATCTCCAAATGTGGTACAGGACAATTAGCATATAGGGGTTGAACAAGTTTTTTGAGATATACTCCGAAGTCCGCAAGAATGGGCCAATCATGACTTTCATTTGCCAGTGACAGGATAGATTGATTGACACTTTGTTGAATGCTTAAATGATAAACTTTTCTTTTGTACGTTAATGCAGAGACAAATATCTCTCAAACCGTTCGTGGATTTAGGTTGTCCCAGAAGGAGTTGAGTAAATTGGTTCCAACAATTAAGTCGACGAGTTCGGTAATTCATTCCCATTCTATCGTTTCACGCATTTATTTAATTCATATTTAATTATTTGCGATAAAACTTGAGCAAAAATACACTTTCCCGCTATTCATATTTTTGTGAATTCTCACAAAACTACCATGCAAGTCCGTTTTAAAAAAAAAGAACGCTTGTAACTACACAAACATCTATCGTATACAAATGTTCTTATATAGTTAAAACGTCACTAGCGAATTACCAATACAAAATGTTTTCCGATAATAAAAGGTGGCTATGATTAATAAAAAGAGCTTATAGTGATGCGTATAGGTAGGGTCTGCTGATTTTCTCAAAAAAACGTCTTTATCAACTGATTTTCACATCTTTATGTTGATAACTAGAGGTGTGAAAACTTGTTAAAATTCACGGTTTTGGGTATTTTTATATCAAAAGCCGTGCACTTTTGATCAATTACACACCTCAAAATCAGCTTAGCTTATCCTTGTTCAAGCATCCCTTCGAAAGTGAACTTGATAAGGAAAATCGCTGGGTAAAGTTGGCTCAACTGATTCCTTGGGATGAGTTGGCAAATGTATATGCTCAACATCTTCAGTCTGATACGGGACGTTTGTCGGTGGATGTGCGCACTGTCATCGCAGCTTTGATTGTGAAACACATGCTTAAGTTGGATGACCGGGGCACTGTCCAGATGATCCAAGAAAACATCTATCTTCAGTTTTTCTGTGGTCTGAAGGGGTTCACCATTAAACCAGTTTTTGACCCCTCCTTATTTGTTGACATCCGTAAACGACTTGGATTTGAAGAATTTGATGCATTCAATAGGTTGATCATCGAAAAATCGGAACAACTAAAACCCCATCAGGCAAGAATCAAGCGTAAGAACAAAAGCAATGATGATCCCGACCAAAGCACGAACTCCGGCAATCGAGGCACCTTAAAAGTTGACGCCACTGTTGCCGATCAGAAAATAAAATTCCCCACCGATGTTGGCCTTCTAAATGAGAGGCGGAAGAAGTTGGAAATGATCATTGATCTGATTTATCTCAAAGACATAGATGGCGCAAAGCCAAGGACATACCGAAGAAAGGCCAGAAAAGAATTTTTGAATATTTCAAAGAAGAAGCGTAAGAGTAAGAGCGCGATACGCAAAGCTATTAAGGCTCAACTACAATATGTAAATCGGGATATTGGAATAGTAGATAAACTGTTGGCAAAAAATCCTGGTCGGGAAATCATTCTGTCAAGGAAAGAGAAAGAACTTCTGCAGACCATCAGGATAGTTTATCAACAACAAAAAGAAATGTACGACAACAAAAAGAATAGCTGTAAAGATCGGATAGTCAATATTTTTCATCCACATGTTCGCCCTATTGCTCGGGGAAAAGAAGGAAGAAGCACAGAATTTGGCTCTAAAATCAACCTGAGTGAAGTAGGTGGTTTTAGCCGAGTTGATCGACTAAGTTGGGATGCATACAACGAAAGTACGGACCTTAAACCTCAAGTTGAGAATTTCAGAGAAATTTTTAATTGTTATCCCAAAGTGCTGCTGGCCGATCGAATATTTTTAACCCGAGAAAACAGGAATTACCTGAAAGAGAAAGGAATACAGATTTATGGACCTGCTCTGGGTCGCCCGCCAAAGAAGGATCCAATGACCTCGGCACAAAAATACCGCCAACGCAAGAAAGCCTCAGAGCGAAATCATGTGGAAGGCAAATTCGGACAAGCCAAACGCGGATATGGATTAAATAATATTAAAGCCTGATTTGCAAGCACATCCGCTTCTTGGGTACATGCAATAATCTTTGTAATGAACCTTACAAAACTACTCCAGGTAGCCGAAAAGTACCCTGGAATTTTTGTGCCCATTTTACAATGGCTCAGAAAATTACAAAAATTGACACAAAAATTATTTTGGCAACCAAGAAGCCTGAGGCAAATCGGAGTTCGCTTAAATTTAGCTGGATAGAAAATCAGCAGACCCTAGGTATTCATTCTCATGTTTTATTTTGGCAGAAAAGTAATTGCTGTGGAAATAGAATCCAGCTTGTGTATTAAGAATACCAAATATAAGTTTCAAAAACCAATGCGTAAAACAAAACACGAATAGGAGAGTTCCAGGTTGTGTAAAACTTGACTGGAAACGAGTCCCATTTCGACTACAATAGATTAAAAACTTTCACTTTGTCACCAATTTAGCCAAGGGAGCACTTGTGATATCTTACAAAGAAACTCCTTTTTGGTTTTATACGGTCACGAATATACCCTTCTAAAGGACATATACTCTGGTTTGTAAAGTATTTCAGAACGGTAATGGAATGGGTGTGAATAATAGGCGGAACGATTGTAGAACGATATTCCTGATGCGAATCACAGGAAGCCAATGTAAGTTTGTGCCATTGAACAGAGAACTTGAATGCACTCAAATGTGTACGGTAAATGGTTCGTCATTAATCAATCCAAAGTATTATGCAAAAAAAATCCTTTTTAACAAATCATGAAAAAAACTTTCTGACTGCGCATTTAGCTCTATTGAAATTATAATGGTAGCGCACTATAACGCGGCAACTTTCGCCCCAACAGGTGTGGTATCGTCTAGCTGGACACAGAACGTGGTAAATAGTTGAAGCAATTGTAATCATGCAATATTGCTAAGTCAAAAGTTGAACCATTGTTTTAATAATCGAATCACTAAAAATGAAACTCATGAAAAAACTTCTAAAATCAATCTTATGGAGCCTGATAGTATTTCTGGCAACTTGTGTTAGTACACAGGCACAGTTTTTGGTTCTTAACACTGGAACTACGTTGAAAATAAATTCTGGTACTGTCTTGGTAGCAGGCTCTCTGGTGAACAACTCGGGGAACATTTATAATGATGGATCGCTCAAGTTATCTGGCAACCTTACGAACAATTCAGGAAGTCTATTCGATGCCGCCTCCACCGGAACAATTATCATGTCAGGCACCTCAATACAAGAAATTACAGGTGCTGCCACTGCTCATTTTTATGGTACTCTTAATGTTGATAACTCCGCTGGTGTAGCTATAACAGCTAGCAGTACCGGTGCTGACCAGCACATACATGGCAATCTTTCGTTTACAAGTGGTAACTTTATACTTAACGGGTTTAATCTAACATTGGATGGCACCGCCGACCCCATGGGAGCCGGATCATTGGGCTATATTGTAACCAATAGCACCGGACAATTGATAAGAACTGTAGGGGCAACAGATATACTTTTTCCCATAGGAAATACAGCCTACAACCCACTTGTGCTAAACAATGCAGGAACTTCTGATAGCTTTGGTACACGTGTAATTGACAACGAACCTGCAAATGCTTCCACTGATCATATGGTGGATCGCAGTTGGATGGTGACTGAGGATGTTGCTGGTGAATCGATTCTAACGGTTAGTACACAATGGTCAGCTAGCGAAGAACTAACTAACTTCAACAGGTCTGAATCACAAATTGGGCTCACTGACGATGATGGCAGCAGCTACACATGGGGAACTTCTGGCGCTGCAACAGGAAGCAATCCATATACTTTAACAAACATTGGTTTTTCCGGTGTTGGTCAATTTGTAGTGGGAGATGGGACGCTGCTGGGATACACCCTCGACTTGAAGATTGTATTGGCTGCTGTATGGAATGCAACCAACCACAATATGGATAAAACGCTCAACGATTTGTCGTTGCTGTCCACTACTGACCCATATGGCTTAGGAGAAACTGTTAGTGCCGTTCCCGCCAATGCGGTAGATTGGGTAAAAGTGGAGTTACGTAATCCACTTGACAGATCTGAGGTGATAAAATCCTATGCCCGATTTGTTGATGTAAATGGTCAGGTTATAGGAGCTGATGGTAACAACATGAAAGCGATGGGTGCATCCGCGGGATCCTATTATGTGGCGGTACTTCATCGCAACCACCTCGGGGTAGTTAGTAATGCTACTGTTGATATCAGCGCTTCTCCAGCTTTGAATCTGAGCTCAGCACAAGCCGCCGTATGGCAAAATCCCGCAATTACTACCAATAGTGCTTTGAATGAAGTGGAGACGGGTGTGTTTGCCCTTTGGAGTGGTGATGCGAATGGAGATGGGGATGTGATTTATAATGGAACGGGGAGTGACAGAAATGCGGTATTGACCGAGGTTGGGGATTCTACTCCAGGAAGTGTGGTTAGCAGTACATATTCAGTAAACGATGTGAACATGGATGGAGATGTAATTTATAACGGAACAGGAAGTGATCGGAACGCGATACTTACCATTGCAGGAGTCGCTACTCCAGGAACAGTCATTAGCTGCCATATACCATAGACAAATATAGTAGCGAGATAAATTAACTTAAAATACTACGTAATATGAAATCAAAAATCTTTACCCTAATGATTATGCTGATTGCAAGCATAAGTGCCATCAATCTGACAGCGCAGAATTTTGAATCGCGTGTGATTGAAAACGAATATGGCTATCTGGTCTATCAAATGCGCGAAACATCGGGTGTGGGCACCCCCACCACATCGACCAACATTGTTGATATTACCTTTGTTATTAGGTATCCCAGCAGTGCATTGGATATGTCCTTGCTATGTGCTAACAACAATTATGATATTATTGATGGTTTGGGCGGAGCCGAGCAAAGTTTTGGTGGCTATGATTATCATTATTGGAATGGGAACATTGCCTCTCCAATCCATCCACCCCACGACTGGGTTCCAAATGTATGGGAGGACATTGCCATCTTTACGGCAACGGGAGCAACTGGTACCGGACTATTTGATATTGCACCGCAATTTTGGGATGGCAGGTTTCTAAACTGGAATCAGGGAACAATCGATTACCTTCCTGTAATTAATGGTGATGTAACCTATGACTATCCTACCATTGTTTACGATTATATGTGGACGGGTGCATCTTCCTCTTATTGGGATGTTACAGGAAACTGGGTAGATCAGTGTGGCGGTGCAGTTGGGTCACTACCTACAAGCGCGAGTAACTGTTTCATTCCTGTTTCCGCAACCTACCCAACGGCGTATCAATTGTCAATGGTAAACGGACAACCCGCTTGTAACAACCTAAGAGTTGCTAGTGGAGCGATGTTTGGTCTAGCTACCACCGATCTTCTTGCAATAGACATTAACTACACCGTACAAGGTAGCTTACTAAATTACGGGATGCTATCTCTTCCTCCGAATAGCGCTATCACTGTCAATGGCTCAACTTTTCTTGATGCTCCCAATGGCTTATCTGTTGTGTCTGACGCAACAGGTACTGGTTCTTTCATTGATAACGGTACCATCACCTATGGTATCTCTGGTTCAGCAAAAGTGCAAACCTATGTAGAAAATACAGCTGTTGCGCCCGCTTTTTTTATTCACTTTATTGCTCCAACGGTTCAAGGAATGGATGTAATCGATTTTAATGTGTCACCAAATAATACCTATGCTTATGCATATAATCAAGCCAGTGGTTCCTGGGATAATGTAAGCACTCCGTATGCAGTGAATCCAGGTTCTGGTATAGCAATGAGTACTGTAGATGGAACTACTTATACTCAAGAAGCTATTGGGCAATTAAATACAGGTTCGGTAGTGTCAGCTCTTGCTTTTGGTGGCACCACGAACCAGAACCTGATTGGGAATCCTTACCCTTCAGCAATTAATTTTGATGCCTTGGCAACAGCCAATGCTTCTTTGGTCTATAACAAGTACTACATTTGGAACCCCTCAACAGGAGCCTATGTTTCCAGATCTAATGGAACAGGTGGTACTCAGAATATTCAGGTAGGTCAGGCATTCTTTGTGGAGACGAAAACGGCTTCAGGAAACTTTAGTTTCACCAACACTGAACGGACACACAGCAACGACCCATTCCGCGATGTAATCCCCAACGTGCTAGAATTTTCGGTAACTGGAGGTGGAACCTCATACCTTGATCAAACATTTATTCGTTTTCAAGAAGGAAGTACCAATGGCTACGACTTTGAGTGGGATGCAAAACACTGGGATAGCTGGTACGAAGACGCCACCATGCTTTGCACTGTAGCTGAAGATGGCTCTAAACTTGCCATCAACATGCTACCAAAAATGGATCTTACAGCAGGGAATACCATCAGTGTTCCAATGCAGTTCAATTGCGGTCATAACGGTGAATACACTATTACTGCCGCTAATACCGAAAGCTTTGAAGATGAGGTCGAAGTATGGGTTGAGGACAGTCAGGTGGGTAGTTACTGGGCCAATTTATCCAACAATGGCTCGTACACTTTTTATGCCGACAAGGAAGACAACATTGACCGTTTTGTGGTTCACTTTTTCGGCCCCACAAGTATTTCCGAGCATGAGAATCATGGTATCCAAATATATGGTGATGGGCGGTATGTGGTAGTTAATAATGTGTTACATACAGAGCGTATTGACAAAGTACAGGTGTTCAATATCAACGGATTTCTGATAAGTGAAGTCACGATCAAGGATGATGATAACTGTCGACTGTATGTGGGTGATATCACTGGTATTTATGTGGTAAGAGTATATACAAATAAAGCTGTGGTATCACAAAAGGTACTAATAAGTGGGCTTAGCAGATAATTAGATTTAAGTACAATTCAAAATTAGAATAATTAAAAAAATAGAACCAATGAAAACAATTAAATTCATATCAATCGCATTTATTGCATCTATGTTATTATTGTTGAGTGACCCAGTTATGGCAGGCGGCCCCCCCCCACCACCACCAGGTGGTGGGGGTAGTGGGGACGTTCCACTTGAAGGTGGTGCCCCAATTGGTAGCGGAAGTATTATTCTTCTAAGTCTGGGAGTGGCTTATGGTAGCTGGAAATTGATTCGTCTGGATGCTACAAACAATACTGTCCGACTAGAAGAGTAGTATTTTGTGAAGTTGGTAAAGTTATATATGGCTTATTTGTTCTGGTGTTGATACTAGCCTTAATAATTTCTGCAGGGTATTATAATAAACAACATAACCCATGTTGTTACACACCTTAGATCAACAAGCCTCTACGTTGCGTCATGGTACATGGTTTGTCAGATTTTATGAAGCGAAGGGAGGAATCCCAAGAAACGACTAAATGCACTTTAACTAAAAGGAATTACGATATTATTGACCTTTTTTGTATCACTTAACTTTATATCTTGAGTTTGTTTAAACACATATGGTTCGTTTGCTTTGTTTTACTCATACCTATTGGGTTGTGGCCAAATAATATGTGGAAAACGCCTAACTTTGACACAACAACTATATCAGCTCGCTATTACTTAAAACCCTATGTTGCAACGACCTTTGATAACCCTATATTATCTGGTAGTTATTATCTAGTGGCATTTTCTGATATCAATATTGGCCAAAACACTGTACTCAATTTTACAGGTAATGCATTTACCGGTAAATCTATTGCAGGTCAAGGTAAATTGTGCTTAAACCATCCACATACCCTGCTTGGACTTTGTAAGGTCGAAAATCTGGATATTAAAGCAATTGAGATAGAGCTAATAAGTAGCATTGTAGTAACCCATACCTTGAAAATAGACAGCAATAGGCGATTGCTTTTGAATGGATTTAATTTGTATGCTACCCATGCAATATTTCAAATGTCAATCGCAAAAATTGTTCAAAATAGTTCAGGCAGAGTTATTGTATATGATAGAGGTCTGTTGTCAGTTGCCTCGGGCATGCAAGTTGCATTTTCCATAGTTAATCCGTTTAGTGGCACTATATTGAGCATGACGGAATCCTGTTGCTGCGCCAGTTTTAATATGGTTGTGGGAAATCCGTATTATTCAACCAATGATAATATTTATATAGCTCAGTACAGTCAACCACCATTGCCTCCTCCAAAGCAAGGCTAAAATTTTTAGACTGAGTGTGTGAAGGCTATATCAGCACATGGTACAGGGTATTTGTTTTGAGCAAACTGATGGCGTACTTTTTAGGGTAGCATCATCTATTTGATAGTAAAGGCAAATATTGAATAGCGAGGAGAAAATTCTGGATAATAATTACAATATCCAATAGCGACCATGTTCATAGCGAAGCCCAGTGTGGAAGATTCATTGCCATCTACTATTTCATAAACCGAATTCCGTTTTTCCCATTGGGGATTGGCGTAAATATTCCGATAACAAAAATAATCTTTCTTATGAAAAAAAAACTATTAACCTTGTGTATGTGTACAATCGTGTTAGGACTATCAATGTTATCATCCTCCACAATAGCCCAAACAAATACACCATCATTTGACAAATATAACTTTATCCCACGCTGGGAAGTAGGGGCCAATGTTGGTGCAAGCCTATACCTAGGCGATGTGGCTTCGGATGGCACCTATCTGCTGGGCAATGTAAACGAAGAAAGGATATCGGGCGATATGCTTCTTAGCAGGCAGTTTAGCTACGTATTCGGTGTACAGGTTCAATTTATAGTGGGTAAGCTTGCTGGTAATAAGCCCAGCATTCAACGATATTTCGAGAGCATTTACACTGAAATAAACCTGCAGGCTAAGGTAGACATATGTAATCTGATTGGTGCAAAACGTACCGATAGACTATTTAATGTGATAGTGCCCATTGGCGTTGGCTTTATGAACTACAATAGTATCCTTTACGAATACGACCGAAAAACCGAAATAGACAAAGGAAAAGGAATCCTACCTGTACTGCTTGGTGGCATTCAGTTTCAAGGCAATATCAATGAGCATTGGAGTATCAATTTTTCGAACACTATGCGACTCACTTTTTCTGATGATCTGGATACAATGGTTAGCAATGACAACGATGTGTACAATTATTCATCAGCAGGGATAAGTTATAAATTTTGAAACATTAAACTGCTATGACTAAAAGTCATACGGCCAACAAGCGCAAAATAAATATAATATTAATTTAAAATCTTTACAAATGAAAAAAATTACGATGTTACTGATGGTGGCCATATGGCTTTCTGTCAGCATGTACGGACAGGTAGCCATCAATACTGATGGAAGTGCCGCCGACCCAAGTGCCATACTGGATGTAAAAAGTACTACCTCAGGTTTTTTAGCTCCTCGTATGACGGAAGTGCAAAGGGACGCCATAGCCTCACCAGCGGCAGGGTTACTTATCTATTGCACCGACTGTGCCAATGGTGCTGGATTTTATTTTAATAGCACAGAAGGTTCCTCCAATTGGTCGAAAATTGGTTCGGGCACCGTTGCCACAAGTGTAACAGTTTCTAATCCAGGTACATCATCGGGCACATTCATTGTGGGGCAGGCCATTCTGGATGGTCAAGCTACATTTACAATAACTAACAACAGTCTGATAACTGTGGGACCCATCAACTTTAATAATGCAGCCACTTTAGGCACGGGTACGGCTGCATTTAGCGTTCCGGCAGCCGTAACAAGCAATGCCGATTATAGTTCGGTTACTATTGATCCCGGTAGCACTTTTGATCTGATATACGACATTACTGGTACGGCAAGTACAGCAGGTACCATCGTGGTTGATTTTAACTCCGTTGGTGGACTTAGTGCTTCGGCTAGTGCAAATGTGTGCGAACTTCCTGCTCAACCATCTGTCATTTCAGGATCTATCTCCACATGTGTGGGTACAACAGACTTGGCCTATAGTGTAGCCGATGTATCAGGTATAACCTATGCCTGGACGGTACCAAGTGGTTGGACAATAACGGCCGGTCAGGGCACCAACAGTATTACAGCCAATACCGGTACACAGGGATTAGGTGACATCAATGTAGAACCTTCAAATAGTTGTGGCAATGGACCATCCAGTTCATTGACGGTTAATGTTTCAGATGTTCCGTCACAGCCCTCTACCATAACTGGTGCTAGTAACGAATGTTTGGGTGCAACAGGGGAAACTTACAGTGTAACCAACGTTACAGGGGCAAGCTATGCATGGACTGTGCCTGCTGACTGGACCATAACTGCGGGTCAAGGTACCAATAGCATTACCGTCACGGTAGGTTCAACATCAGGCGACGTAAGCGTAACACCCTCCAATGGCTGTGGTAATGGTACACCAAGGACACTGGCTGTTACCGTTGGTACCATCCCTACTCAGCCATCTACCATTACAGGTAGTACTGTTGTGTGTTCCGGTACAACAGGGTTAATATACAGTGTAACCAATGTGGCAGGAGTTAGTTATACATGGACGGTTCCAAGTGGATGGACTATCACTGCCGGTCAGGGGACCAATAGCATCACTACCACTGCGGGTACATCAGGTAGTATTAGCGTAACGCCATCCAACAGTTGTGGCGATGGCGCTTCCCAAACACTTGTAATCACCCCAGGTACCGTGCCTGCTCAGCCATCAGTCATTACAGGGACTACCTCCACTTGCGGGGGCACAACGGGTCTAACCTACAGTGTAACTAATGTATCAGGAGTAACATATGCCTGGACGGTGCCAAGCGGTTGGACAATCACGGCTGGTCAGGGCACCAACAGTATTACAGCCACTGCTAGTGCATTTGGTGGTGATATCAGTGTAGTGCCTTCAAATAGCTGTGGTAATGGATCTTCGAGAACGTTGACGATTAGCGTTTGGAATGTTCCATCACAGCCTTCTGCAATCAGTGGGCCTACTGTTGTTGTGCCATCACAAGCTGGATTAATCTATAGCGTAACTAATATGCCAGGAGTAAGCTTTGCCTGGACTATTCCAAGCGGATGGTCTATCACTAGTGGGCAGGGTACCAATAGTATTACGGTCACTGCAGGTGCTACTACAGGGGGTAACATTAATGTAGTACCCTCCAATGGTTGTGGCAGCGGTACTTCCAGAACACTGGCAGTCATTATAAGTACGGTTCCCGTTGTATACAACACAACTACCGGCGAATATTGGATGGATCGCAACCTAGGGGCTTCGCGAGTGGCTACCTATGCCAGCGATGCCCAAGCCTATGGCGATTTATACCAGTGGGGACGTCTTGCCGATGGACATGAAAAACGGACTTCTGGACAGACATCTACTACCTCCAGCCAAGATGTTCCAGGACATGACCTTTTTATCGAAGGCGATTATTATCACGATGGAAATTGGCGTGTCCCTAAAAACGATAACCTATGGCAAGGTGTGAATGGCATAAATAATCCTTGCCCAACAGGTTTCCGCTTGCCTACTAAAACTGAATGGGAAGCTGAAATAGCTACGTGGAGCAGCCAGAATATAACAGGTGCCTATACCTCAACACTCAAACTAACTACTGGAGGTATGCGTTATTACTCGGGTGGCTATTATTATGTAGATACTAATGGCTATTATTGGTCTTCAACGGTAGATGGTAACGGGTCAGATCGTCTTATTCTTAATACAGCCTCAATGGGGTGGAGAGAACGCGGTGTTGGATTTTCTGTTCGCTGCATCAAAGATTAAGAAGGCTTTTTGATGTTGAAATGCAAGACCTTTGCCAACCAGTACTGGTTGGCAAAGGTCTTCCGTTAATTATTTGTGACGATCAAATAATTCTAAGTAGTACTTTGCATATACATGCCAAATTTCAAGAGTATTTTTATGAACCAAAACACTGCCCGAACTTTATGCCGAAGCTAAAAACTTGTTATCTAAGCAGCAAAGTTATTGTTATTATTAATCTTTTGTTAGCCATTACTTAGTTGTTGCCATAAGCATGAATAGCCCTTACGCTAGCTAGAAGTCCGTTGGCAGCAAACGAGGTTTTTCTATGGCAATTGGTTGGTTTATAATGCAATCGGCTAGCCAATTGTTTTGCTCATCTTACAGTAAATATTTATTAATCATATTTTTCAAGTAAATGAAAAAAAAGGTACTGATATTGTTGGCATTGTTTATTGCGCAGGTTGGCATGACCCAAATACCGCCCAACGTGTTCGCTGGGCAAAATTTCGTAAAAGCTCTAAAACTGCTACACCATGACAAGAAGGTGTTAACAACCGATAGTGCTCTCTTCAATAACGAAATAACTCGCTTACAGGCCGCATATTATAGCAAATCCATGGTGCTACAGCGTGAAGCAACGACACACGAATATGCTACCTTTGCCACTGGCAGGTATATTGGACTTAGTAGCTTGGCCAGCGAAATCGGCAACAAGCTTTCTTACTACGATAGCCTCTTTATTATGGCAGCCTCCTATCCCGAATATGTGGAGTACGACAGCTTGATGGCCAGTGAAATAGCCAAAGCCGTAGTATATGGCCTCGAAATTAGCGGGCCTACTGACAAAGATAGCTTGTTGAATATTGTTACCGGCGCCATGAAAAAACACTATATTATGGTAGAAGCCGACCAATGGCCGTTGGTTCGGCAACAAGCTTTTGTAGATAGATATGCCTCGCAATACTATAACCGTGGCATCATTTCAATGGCTGAATCGGTTTTTAGAGCGTTTGAATGGCTATATAGAGGCGATAGTATAAACACGGGAAGTGGTTTTATCTTTAGCCAGAACTACCCACTGGTGGATGCTAACTTGATTGCTGAAAACAAAGTGCTTAGCGATTTGGATGGGCAACAGCTTATCCTCAATCCGCGTACCCAAAGCAATATGGATTTAATCTACCTGATTACGCTACTACGCACTGCCTCCGAATCAAACCTTGAGGAGCCTATTGTGTTGGTGTGTAATCCATATAAAATTGACAGAGCATATTTAAATGCCCTCCAGCGTAATTTGTCCTATGCAGTTTACCATGTCGTATTTTTAGATGAGAGTGATACTTCATTTTTTGCTCATGCACCTCAATTTGGCCTACTCAGACCTGATGGTAGCACTACCAATGTCACAAATAGTCCAATAGAATTTTTAGAGTGGCTTGAAACACCTTTGCTGGAAAAACGCGCAGCTGCAAAAGTAAGCCAACAAGTATTGCAAAAAGAGAACGAAGAACGAATGTTGGCAATGTCTAAAATTCCTGTTGATACCACTTTAAAACAAGAGTTATTTGCGGGGGGCTCAACAATCAGATTATTTGGGTACTGGCCCAACAATACTAACGTAAAAACCAAACGATACCGTTTTACACAATCGGGCTACAACTACTTACCCGAAATCCCCGAAGTGGCCACCATTGAAATTTATCAGAACGATTACTTGATTTATGCGCTCGACTATATGCCTTATCCGGGGTGCGACAACATCGATTTAATCTCCAACCAAAAGCACGATGTTGTGGTAAAATTTGAGAACCATGAAAATCAATTGATGTACAAACAGTTGACAAGATTGGATAGTTTGACGATGCTTACAAGAAATTATAACCAACTAATCGAGAAATACCCATATCGTAATTCGAAATTTGTTAAAAGCATTAGGCAGCGCAAAAAAGAAGTACAGACCCAGATTTCTAATCAATTACTGGAGTGTAATTCGGTTGTGCAAGCCGTTTTTTCAGTTAAATTTTTTCTATCAGATATGCGAGAACTTGTGCTTTCTGCTCAAATTAAACACACGGAAATATCACAATTGTTAAACTCTATTACTTTTGATAGTATTCTGTGGAACAGTCCCTATTACAAGTCTTGGATAGATGCATGTTTGCTTTATGGCCAAAACGATCTTAAGTCAACTATAGATATGCTTTTGGGATCCTCAAAATGGATTCCGCCGCAAGGCGAAAGCGAAGTGGGACGCTACATTTGGAAACAGATGAACGCCTTTGGACGTGAAGATATGATGTTCTACATCGACTCAACTTATCTGTCGAATTGTAGGGGCAATAACCTGAATGTAAAAAAACGACTGTCGGGTTATAAACGCATGGCCATTGGGAAAAAGGCTCCAGACATTACATGGTACGAAAATGGACAAGAGATGCATCTAGACCAAATACTTGCCGATACAGTACTTGTGGTGTTTTGGGCCGACTGGTGTGGCCATTGTCAAGAGTATCTACCTACCCTGTACAGTGAGTTGGAACACAACAAAACCACCAAGGTAATAGCTGTAAATATTGATGAAGACGAAAGCAGTCAAGAATTTGGCAAACAACTTATGCCCAGGTGGATACATATAAGAGCGCCCAAAAAATGGCAAGATCCAATAGTGGAGCAATACAATGTGTTTGCAACACCTTCCATTTTCATACTAGACGCAAGTAAGCATGTTCTTGGACGGCTGAAATAGTGTCTTTCCCCGTTCAAAAATGAGGTAACCTCGAATTTGAATACATTGTTAACATAGTGAATCATGCAAAAAGCTTTTATCAATATCCCATTTTCTACTAAGTTTCGTGATTCCGCAATTCTGTGTTTGTTATTGCTAGCTAGCTTACTAAACGGGCAGGCAAAGTATAACTATTTGCATGACGTACTTAATCTGGAAGAGTATGAAATAGTAAAAATGGGGTACCTCTACCTTGGAGAAGGCCAGAGAGCTCAAATAAGTTACTATTTTCATGGCCGGGATTATAAAATGGTTGCGGTGGGTTTAAACTCTAGCATCCCCGATATAGAATTCTCCTATGCTCCCTCAGCACCAAAAAGAATTGTTTATGACCAAAGTAAAAGTCGAATAGCTGTGCTTCACTATAAACCCTGTGATCCAGGTTCTATTACCATGTACCTGAAACTACCTGAGGCAACTGAAATAGAGGGGATGCAGGAAATATGGTATGCTGTACTACATGAAAAGTATTAAGCTTGTAGTGCCCTTGTATGTTAATTGAAATCATTTTCGTTTTTGCAATTTTATATTGTTTCGTGCTAGATTTAACTTATTGATGACATGTTGTGTGTTTTAAAAGTGCATTTTAAATTGTTCCATAGATGTTCAAACAGTTATTGTAGTTTGAGGTATTACTTAGATATTACCAGTCAATGGGCGTACTATTGAATTCAAGGTTTTCTCGCGAACCTTAATTGTTAGATAAATAGGCAAGTATGTGTGTTGGAACGCTTGTAAAAGGAAGTGAATGATCAACAGAACGGTAACAGAACGGTTTTTTTCACCTTGTACAACGACTGTTACACTATATTTGCCAGTAGATGACTCTAATATTCTTAATATGAATCTTCACTTGTGGGATTTGTAATAAGATGAAATTTGAATATCCAAGCGTTCTTTTTCCTATATTCAGCAGCTCGAAGGTGTCAGAATCAAACCAACTTTTTTGTGATTTTTTATTATTATAATGCGTATTAATGTGCTACACATCACGTATTTTATAAAAATAACATCTCAAATGGACATAGTCTTAGTTGATTTTCTCCAACGCAAAACGTACTTATTGTTTAAGTATATGCTTCTATTATTTCGAATCTAATAGGACATTGTACCTTTATTCTGATAGGGTTGTTCGTCATATAAATACTATATTTAGTATGCTTTCGAAAATTTTTATTTGATATAAAAGCAGTTGCTGATTATGAGTGAATACGGCGGGTATTTTCATAGCCATCTATTTGACAAGTTATTGACAACTGTATAGTATGATCCATGGGTAAATCTCCGAGGTAATATGTACACAATCGGCTGTGTTTTTGAATATTCAAGCCTTTATCGCTTATCCAAGAGAGTTATGTAGCAAATGATTTGAACCGCTGACGGATTTATGGCTGCTTTGTAATCTTTCTGAGAAATGAGATCATAGTTTGTTGGAAAGATTGCCCAAACTGTACGTTTCGATATGCTGGACTGGTAAAATCAGTCATGTAGAAAAACACTTCGTCAAGAATAGCGTAAATGGCCAACTACTAGAATTCATTGGACAATGGATGGATCTGTAGTTCATTCCTATCTTTAATGCTTTGAATAGAGGTAACACGAGCAGTATAGGGAGGATGCCAATGAGGGATATAGGCAATATTATTATATTGATTTAGATAATCCCATCAGAAGTAACTTAAAACTAATTGATCAATACTATGAGTAAGAAAAAGAAAGATCCAGTACTATTATTACCAAAGGCCATTGAATTATGGTACTATCAACACAACAAATCATTAAGAAAATTGGTTATTCATAATGCGCATGAGGGAATGTTTGAGCAACTAGACATAGCTATACGATTTACCAATGGATTTGTTCTGGAAAGTCGGCTTGTTTCACTAAAATACACGGAAACCTTTATAATAGACTTAGCCGTCTCGGGCGCTGAGCAATCTTTAGTTGACGTTATAAAATTATCTTCTTCAGAAGAAGTCATGGAAGTGGGTTGCGTTAATCACAAATTTCATGTTTTGAAATCATCATTAATTACAAGGGGTTAAGAGCTATCACAATATTGCCTGACTATCATTGATTGAGAGACCGTTCTCCGCCCGAACTACTGTATAATAAATTGTTTATGACCAAAGTAAAAACGATATATCCAACTATGTTTTATACCAAAGATGCAGGTTCTGTATATATGTACTTATTACTACTTGGATTACTTGAAGTGGGGGGGGGGTGATGCTGTATGCTGTTTTTTTTAAAAGTGTCGAGTCATCGTAGTATCCGCATCATGAGTGTCTCCCATTTCTTGTATGAAAAACTTTCTATAAGAGTAGCGGTGTTTTTGGTAATTGGAATGGCCTTTTCTGTGTTTGAAAAGTTCAGTTTGATTTGTTTTTTGAAATTCCCCCTGTTTGTTGGTATTTAATTAGTTAATGGTTTCGACACGATTATCTAACGAAAATAATTCTTAAAGGAACGAAAGCAGAATGGCGTTTTATGCATCTAGCAACGTGTTTAGCTTAGATTTGCCGCTATAAAGGATTTGGCCAATATTTTTTAATACCAAATCTCAATTGTGTAGTTTTTTATTGAATTTTAATATGTATAACCAAGCGTTCTTATTTCTAAATACCCAGTACTTCCGGAGTTATCAACCATTTTAATGTGAGATTGGATACACTGTATATCTAAATAATTTCGCTCAATGGTCTCCGGAAGTTTTTCAAGAAATGCCCATATTTTACTTTAAAAATCATTTTAAGTTAAGTGCAATACATAAACCGTTTATGCTTAATACATCAAACAAGGACATATTGGCTGGCAGAAAATTAGTACCACTATTTTTCAAGGAGAGAAAGTGGATTTATTGGGCTTAAAATCCATTTTCTTGAAACAAAACAGGCCGCTGGCTAATATAAAAAGCCCCTTCTTAGTTCGGGGCTTTTTTTATGCCCGTATTTTATAAAATCCCATCAAGGAATGATTTTTGGTAATTATATTTACAGCTAATATCAAGCGGTTTTTGTTTATATCCCTACGTTCTGATTTACCTTCTAGTACGCTTTTTTCGAAATTGGAGCAAAATAATCGTGTCTGGAATGATTATGGAACGGCAGTCCTTGAGCTGGTTTCCAACACATAAGATATTTTTGTATAGAGTATGAAAATGCTTGTTACAAGATCAAAGGCTCCTGCCCTAAAAAGAACTTCTTATATTATGATCCTCCAAGAAACTGATTATCGAAATCAAATTGAAATATTACTGACCAAAACAGTTATTCTAAAGATGAAAGTTGAGAAACTTTTCGAATGCCCGGGTATTGTTTTGAACAAACAAATTAGTTTGGTATTTAGAGAGTCTAGCTACTATTTGTCGTCAGCCATGTTTCTGCATAATCGACCCAGTGATTCTAAAAAGCAGTTGGAAACAGTTGAGTACCTACTAAAAATGCTAAGCTTTTTTGTTGCTCATTTCGATCCAGAAGGTATACTTGGAAGAGATGAAGTTTTTATTATTCAGCTTGAAATATTGAGGATTAGAGATAGTATACGGAATATTATTCCCCACTTTGATTCTGATATGAATCGAGTAAGAAAGTCTCCCAATTTTATATTTTAGATTGATGATAGTATATAACTTTATCTCAGAGGGTATTTTCCCGTTCCTATTGACACAGACGGTAAACCGTTTACAAAGATATTATCTAAATACTTTAGTTTGCAGTCTGTTTTTTCGTCCCTTTCCTTTGCTGTGCTTAAAGGTTTTTAAGATGCAGTCAATAGGATGCTTTTAAGGAAAAATAAATATTGATCGTAGGAAGAGTCCTTACTTGAGAGCCAGGCTTGAGGAAATTATTTGATCTATGCAAATTACAAACCAAGATTGACAAAAGCTTCTTTGTATAGCTTGTTGAACTAAATCCGCCTTGGGCAGCAAGTAAAAAATATCTAACCCAAGGTAGGCATTCTCATGTATAACCAGCATTTTATCAACTTTAAATTTTTACGTTCTGCGAACATTCAACAAAACAAAAATCTACCATAAGCTACTTTAAAGGCATAACAAGAAGTCCGGCGGATGACGAGTGAGCCTGTCAAGATGTAATACAATCCCCCAAATGCTGGACTGGGCGATGTGTGTCGCTATGAATACGATTTATTGTGGGTTTTCGACCTTCTTAATATGTCTGGTCAATTTATTAATTTAAAAGATTGTAGAATCAAGTTTTTACTTTGGGTTTTTTCTCAATAACTTTGTTTTTTTGTTTCAGATATATGTATTGTCATATTTTCTCGGATGGATTCAATTCACTCCTGTATGGAGGAATGCGGATCAGTTATATGTTTTTGAGAATATCATTCTGTTGTAGAGAAGGAACCCAAGCAATATCAATAACAATGACCTTGAGTTTGTATTTTAAAAGTTCAACTAAATGCTGTTAAAATATTTAGCTTGTTGTTCCTTCAGTTTCAAAAACAATCGCATCACCATCTTTTAGGGAGGAGCTTCCATGCGAGAAAATGTTTTCAAATGCCTGCTGATAGTGAACAATTGGCATAGTACCGCGGGTAGTCAGACACTTGCCACATGAGTCATTAAACCAAGCCTATTTCCAATGTGAAAATTATGAATTGATCCTCTCTTACTTATCTTGTATTAGACTTATTCAAGCGTTACTTTGCGTATCAGGTAGTTTTTAAAGGGCTTCGATAGCCAAATCATTTTTATATTGAGATGTTCATGGCGCCTGCAATTTCGTTTTAGAATCTCGCATCAAGTAAGTTAATACGACATTATTTTTCAATGCCATAATTCTGCATCCCAATAATCCAGAAAGGGATCCTGTGAATCTTTTACTTGTTGAGCCATTCCTTCTATCAAACGGGCAATACAATACATACATGATTGGCTAAATCAATCCGCTGAGCAAACCTAACATTTTTAGTGAGACTCAGATTCTGTATTCGAATTTTTAATCTGTTATTATGCTGTTTTTCCAGAAGATTTTTTTAGATAATCAACATCTTCTTTCATAATTATTTCTGTCGTTTTTGGTACACGGTAAAGTGTACAAATTATGTCAATCAAACAGGAATGTTATTGGGGTAATACAATGTATCAACCTAAATTGTATTTTGTCTTGATTCGGGGAACTTATAATTATCATGAATAGCCAAATTTAGTGTTGGATTTAATGAAGTCCGATTTCCGTCAGATTTGTCCGAACTAGGCTCTTTCGTGACATTGTTTGTGTGTAAAGATTCACATATCGTTTTTAAATATTCTACAACTTCTTCGTCAGTACTAATTTTTAACTTCTTTCTTAGCCGAAATTTTATTGATCTAACTGAGCTTATCGATTTCATCATAATCGAGGCTATTTCAGAGTTTTTCAGATTCATATACATGAAACACACAGTACGGTATTCACCTACCGATAAATTTGGTATGTTTGAGCGTAATTTTTCCAGAACGCCAGGATGTAATAGAGAAAAATTTCGTTCGAAGACTCTCCAGTTATTATCTCTGGTAAAATTTTTAAAATCGATCTGGTTCTTCTTAATAATTTGTTTGCCTTCATAGTTTGTAAATTGTCGTAGTCCCTTCATTTGATCGTTGAGATGCCTTATTATCATAGTTTGCTGTAAATAGTGTTTGTTTACAGACTCAAGTGCTGAGACTTTCTCCGCTAATTCCAATTGGATATCCCGGCGTTGTTTCTCAAGATCCGCCAGTATCTTCATATCTTGTTTAGACGCTTTTTTGGGAGACCCTACAAATAGGAATACTAGCACAGTTAGCAAAAAGATAGTCAATAAACTTGCTCCCAACAAGACATAGAAATCAAAATTTGAGAAATCTGGCAAGAACATATCACTCAAAAGTAAGAAAATATGGCTGTGCAATTTAGCTTGATGGGGATGAAATCTAATTTTCATTACGATATTTTTAGATTTGAAGTTTATAAGCGTCAACCATTATTAGATAATAACTTTTAATGTTTGTGAACCATTCCCATTTTTTAGCATGATAATAAATATACCTTTCGGCAGGTTCAAACTATAAGTTTGCAGCCCATTTCCGCGAATTTGAGTGCCTTTGATAAAGCGACCTGTCAAATCAAACACCTGTACTTGGGTATCTGAATCGGGATTCATTATGTAAAGCATATTATCGTACACCCATGCATTTATTTTTGAAGCTAACGCAGGTTCTTCAATGCCCGTAGTTCCAAATTTAAGGAAGAATCTATTGGGGTGGTCATCGATTTCTGATGAAAAACTGTAACTTTTTTCGTTAAGGTTGCACTCTTTTCCGGTTTGCTTGTCGACCAAAAAAACGGTTACGTTTTGCATGCTTTCCGTAAGTCTGATAATGAAATTAGAGCTCTCGTTTTTTACAAATCCCAATGGAATGATTTGTCCTTCTGTTATGGCAGGTATGCTGTTCATAGCTATTTCTTCGTTATGGTTTATGCTGTAAAACAACGGGGCAAAACCAGCTACAAAATAGCTATCGTATAGCAAATCGAATCCTTCAGTAGCTTTGTCGTTAATACGTATGATTGTTTCCTGTGCAGTAGTTCCCTCATTATCCATAGCTGTCAGGATTATTTGGTTGATAGAACCTGTTGATTTATACCAGCTTGAGTCACTGTGGGTTCTCGCTTCGGCAGGGATGGTTAGAGAACCGTTCCCGCTTGTATAAACCATAAAGCCATTCATTGATGGTATTATTTGATTTTCTGAAAGAACTTTATAACTAGCCGTTGTCTCATTCCAAATCTGTGCATAACCTCCCATATTTACTTTGTTCCAGCTACCTTGATCGTATTTAATAGCACTTGAGAATGGATTTGATAACAAATGCCAGCCCGCATAAACCCCTCCTGTATTTGTTAATCCGTTAATGTTCAAGTTTTCTACATTGGAAGCTCCTTCAAAAGAAAAAACTGAAGAATTCTCATTGGCTATCAAATACCCACGGCCTTCCACAAAGGCACTCTCAAAAACCGGATTTAAGACATCACCTTCTGCTGTGCGGTTTATCCAAGTTTTGGTTGGCTCATCCCATTTATAAAATCGATCTCCAGTTCCTGGGGTGTGAAATAGACTTATGTCTTGTCCCACAACAGGAGAACCTAACAAATGCCAACCATGTGTGGAGCCAGAACTATACCCGTCGATATAACGTTTGACGATTACATCTACACCTGTTGTATTACTTATAAGGGAGCCTGTTCCAGATGCATCCGACTCGATGACAAGCCCTCCCACACCGGCATTGTTAACTAGGGTTCCATTTATGGTAAGCGCCTTCCCCGCATCAATAATCAAGTTTGCCCCTGACAAAATTGTAAGGTTATTGCACAAGGCTGGAGTGTCAGGTGAATTGATTATGTGAGGATTATTGCTTGCTGATTCGATGGTTACATTGTTTGTAGTTCCTGGTTTGATCCCAACGTTCCAGTTTGATGGGGTGTCCCATAAGCTTCCTGTTGTTCCAGTCCATCTAAAATCATTGGCAAAATAACTTTTTAAGTTGCTGGAAACTTCTTCCTCGCTTGGCTGAAAACCAAACCAATTGGTATAGAGTCCGAAGGTAGGAGTCTGATAGGTATAATAAAAACGACTAATATTCATCGATTTTGCATTATCACCATTAAATATCTCGTCCAAATCGTAAAGGTAGCGCATGGCGCCAACGTCTTCACTAAAATTCTCCCAACAGATCCCATACTCACCAACATCCACAGGTACGTTGTTGTTGCTGGCAAAGTCAAGAACATCACCTATCAGAATATTTTCTAGATAACTTTTGTCAAAAGGTGAGGCGTTTGGGGTGCCCGCTGCCACCACATCTTCGCTGCTGTTGACCCAAATAGGGTTTTCAGGGTCGTATTTTCCCCACTCCTGACCAGCTTTACCATAGGCTGCAGAATATTGTGTAACATAGCCCCATGTGTAATAGTAATGAGAATCGTACATTACATTGTTGTCAGCCACTGTCCGGAATGTGTAGTTTGGAATAAAAGGACCCTCAACAACAATCATGTGGTTGGCATCAACAGTCCTGATTTCTGTAATCAATTGCTCGGCATAAGAGAACCATTCTTCGCTGTTATGTGGTCTGGGTTCGTTAATAAGGTCGAAGCCCAAAATGGCTGTTTCGTGTTGATACCTGTCGGCGATGGCACCCCATAAGTCAATCAGCCTATTTTGATTTGCAGTATTGGGATCAACTGCAGAACTCCCCCAAAAATCGGCAAATCCAATTGCTTTATCACTCTGGTATCCTCCTTGGGGGGCGTGCATGTTGAGCATCACCTTCAATCCTGCAGATTTTGCAAATGAAATTGCCCTGTCAAGCCATATCCAACCATCTTCTTTAAATACACCCGGGCTGGCATCGTCTTCAAATACTTTGTAGTTCATAAGGAGTCTTATAGAGTTGAACCCCAGGGAAGCAATGTTTTGAAAATCTTCCAAAGATACCGATTTAACATCCCATATATCCTGTGAGGCGTCAGAGGCATCAACTGGAACGGCAACATTAATACCTTTCAAAACAATTGATGTACTTGCTGCGGATATCACCAGCTCTTTTCCACTTGCCCTGATATAGTCTGTTGTTGTGCTTGAAACCGGTGGGCTATAATCCTCAGGATCACCCAGAAAGAAATCATCCGTATAAAAACTAAAGGTTGTCCCATTACTGGTAATAACATATAAATCAAGGCTTGATAAGGTTCCGGTAATATCTAAGATGTAATTTCTCTCGATTTTCACCCAAGTATTTGGAGGAACCATTTCATCTTCTAAGGTAAGATAATTGGTGCCGGTTCCATCCTTTTTTTTTATGTTAAGATAAAGCTTTTGTGAAGTTGCTTCCTGATGGCGTACCCATACTGAGTAGGTATATCGCTGTCCAGGAATCAAGAGACCTCCAGTCACCAGACTTTTGATGTTGTAGCTTGGTCCGTGATAGAACTGCGTGCGCCCGGTTATAAAAAAGCTGTACAGACCACTTTTACTCTCAGCTGATGACGCTTGTAGTGCCGGCCCACCACCAAAAGTAGTCCAAGGTGAGGTTCCGCTTTCAGCGCCTGGATTTGTTAAAAGGTTCGCAGGTGTTGCCTGTAGGGATGAGTTTCCTAGTGATATAAAAAAAATGCTAATAAGCAGAAAAAGGGTGATAAATCTATGCATAGGTTCAGCTTTTATCAGTTAAAAACATGAATAAACATAAGGGTATCGATAAGTATGGAGATCGATAAACATTATGGGCGATACAAAACTAGAAATTTAGGTACCCCATTACCTTGCTTTATGAGTTACATATGTTCTGTTTTCTAAAACAGAACATATGCAACATGTTAAAAGTCTGCAAAAGAGATGGAAAATGTTGGCTGTGAAAAGAGAATGAAACGTATTTGTAACGGCATTTTATGCTCTTACCTCTGATTGGGGTCGATATTGTCAATAATTCTGACTCTATTTTAAATGTACCAAGCATGTTTTGATCCAAAAAACAACTACAACAGACATCAATATCTTTGTAAAGTATCTAGATTTAGATAACTGAAATTTAATACTAGACCTTGTTTTTTTTGCGTGGTATTTGCGCAAATTATGGCAATAGTGATGAAAAGGCTGTGTCGTTACTCATTGTGAAAGAAAAACAACAACAAACGTAGGACGTTTCTACGCTTTTGTTTTTGTCAAAAAAGTTTTTGTGTCGCTAATAGACAGACTGCAGCTAGCGAATAATGACGTTTACAAAACAACATGTGAAATCCTATCTTCCCAAAAAACGAAGAGAGCGTTACATGGATGATTTTGATGCATCTAAATTGTACCAGCTAATACCTGTACATTATGCCCAGCACAGCCCCAAGATCTAAATTTGTTCTTTTACTTTAACAATATTCATGTCATATCGCATTTTTTGTCCAATTTGGGCGGAGTAGTGCAACTTTATTGTAAATAATAGTCCAAAAGGAAGATGCATTAAAAAATCCATTTAAAATGATTTGGGAAAACGCAAGCATATCTTGGAGTAATTTCCATTTCAGCTTTCTTATTTCAGGCAGAGTTGAACATACAATTGTGGATTTCCATGCTCTAGCGAATGCCACGCATAATTCTTTAATAATTCTGCCTCACTAGTGTCATGTCAATCATGGATTGACATGACACTAGTGTTTTCCAACTTCTTCCGCCTCTCATTTAGAAGGCCAACATCGGTGGGGAATTTTATTTTCTGATCGGCAACAGTGGCGTCAACTTTTAAGGTGCCTCGATTACCGGAGTTCAAGCTTTGGTCGGGATCATCGTTGCTTTTGTTCTTACGCTTGATTCTTGCATGATGGGGTTATAGTTGTTCCGATTTTTCGATGATCAACCTATTGAATGCATCAAATTCTTCAAACCCAAGTCGTTTACGGATGTCAACAAATAAGGAGGGGTCAAAAACTGGTTTTGTGGTGAACCCCTTCAGACCACAGAAAAACTGAAGATAGATGTTTTCTTGGATCATCTGGACAGTGCCCCGGTCATCCAACTTAAGCATGTGTTTCACAATCAAAACTCCGATGACAGTGCGCATATCCACCGACAAACGTCCCGTATCAGACTTAAGATGTTGAGCATATACATTTGCCAACTCATCCCAGGGAATCAGTTGAGCCAACTTTACCCAGCGATTTTCCTTGTCAAGTTCACTTTCGAAGGGATGCTTGAACAAGGATAAGCTAAGCTGGTTTTGAGGTGTGTAATTGATCATAAGTGCACGGCTTTTGATGTAAAAATACCCAGAACCGTGCATTTTAACAAGTTTTTACGCCTCCAGCTATCAACATAACGATTTGAATATCTGTTGATAATGACGCGTTTTTGAGAAAATTAGCAGACCCGAATTAGCCAGAATGGTCATGGATATAGCGTAGCGGAGGCATTGCGAACTATACCCATGATCGATGCTGGTTTTTTATTGTTCTCTTGACTTTACAATATTGATGAGGTTTTAAGGATTTATAAGGGCTATCATGTTGACCAACATAAGCTTTGGTATAACGATCCTACCCTACATTTCGCATGTGCCATTTCTTCCACTTGATATTAGTTATGTACTAAATCTAAATCAAGTTTTTGAATGTCATCAAGGACATAATCAAGAGCAAGGAATGAGCTGTAAATTTCTTCTCGGTATTCTCGTTCATAAGCAATTTCTGAGATGAAAAACTGATCCATAAGTGTTCTCAAATGTTCCCTAATAATCCACACATTTTTAGAGTAAATAAGTCTATTTATAATATCACTAGCAAGCTGACAATCAATTTTGTAGTTTTCCATTTTTTCTTTTCCTTACATGTTAATATTTCTAAACTTTTCAATAAATTTCTTTCCTGCTATTTTGGTTGTTTCTTCTTTAGCCATTTCTTACTCGAACGTTTCCACTTTCTTCCTAATTCCAAATACTCGGTATCTAGTTCAATGCAATAATCCTTTTGACTACTTACTTCCTCGAAAAAACTTGTAAGCAACTTCATGTCACTAATATTGTCAGGGTGAACTTGATTAAAGCGAGCCCATTTGTCTAACTCTAATTGTAGCTGTATTAATCTATCCTGCAGGACAAACAACTTGCCTATTGAATAGATTTGATTATCTGCTGCTAAATATTCGCTGAGCATTTCAACAATTTGATTGACGAATTCAATTGGCATGGCAATTTTCAGTGACTTTAAAAATGCTTTTTTGTTTTTAGAATGTTCCATTTCGTTCAGTTCGTTTGTTGAAGATGTTCCGTTTAAGACAACATTTGTCCCATTTGGCTGTAATTCCATTTCTTTGTGCGTTCCAATCGTTCCAATATGGCGTTCAATTGATGAAACCGACTCCAAGTCACCATTGGGATTATTGATCCAACGATGTACCGTTGATTTTGCCACATCTATCTGGTTGGCTATTTTTCCGTAGGAAAGCCCTTCATTGAACAGCTCCTTGGCTTTTTGCTTTTTGGTTAATTTATCCATTTTAATAATTCATTAGTGAATAGGTTACTTTTTCTTGGTATTTGACCGGACCGTCCCAATCAAATATTCATTTAAATCTTTATAATTTGGGAATAATCGTTCCGAATGGTTTACCACATTATGGTGATGGGATTTGAATACTTTAACTGCCTCACGTCCGGCAGGATCATTATCGAGAACAAGATTAAGCTGACGATATTCAGAGAGCAAATCGGTACATTTGGCCAGATTCGACAGTGAGTTTAATACTATGGTGTCAAATTGAGGTTTAATGCTTCTTGAAAGCTCCAGACCCGATAAAAAGTCAAAAAATCCTTCGTAGATAGTCACCTGACCACTTGAAGCACCATTGATGAATGAATAGAACTTTGGTGAACTCCCTCCCTTCCAATATCTATTTCGTAATTCATATCCACCTTTCACATTCTCAAACCCAATGGCAAAATGATCTTTGTCACTTTTGGCTAAATGAAAATGTACTTCTTTCACAAAGATCGAAGCCGTTCTCAAGCTTATCATACGTTCGGTCAAGTATTGTTTCAAACCATAGTGCCAAATCCGTTGAGCAGATGATATTTCAATACCAAATTTCCGTTCTTCCGGCTGATCGACTTTTCTACGGCAAAAAGAAAAAGTCTGATCGGCAATTTCGCCTTGCAACATAGTTAAGGCATCATAGAAATTAATGTTTTCCAAAAACATGACAAGATCGACAATGGAACCTCCTGAGCCAAGTCCATGATCAAACCATAAGTTTGACTGTGTGTCAACATGAAAACTTGCTGTTTTTTCATTTCTAAATGGAGATTTAAAAATGGCCGTCTGGCCGTTGTGGGAAATCTTGTCCGGAGTTATACTTTGTCGGGCAAGAAAATCAACAATTGATATTTTTTTTACCTGTTCTGAAGTCATGATATTTCTTTTTACTGAAATTTCTAATATTGTATATCAAAATAAAAATTACACTATTTACACTTGAAGGATTAAATGGGTTGATATACAACAATATATAAAGTGTAAAAAAGGTGTAATTTTGGTGTAATTGGTGTAATTTTGTAGAGATTGGAAAATGTTAAAATTACACTTTTTGCACCAAAACTACACTACACATATGTCTAGTATTGTGCTTATTACAACGCTAGTGTAAAAAGTGTAAGAATTTTGAGGTATATAATATATATTTCTCATGAGCCTAGTTTTAGTCCTTGAAAATGATTCCCAATAGCACCAGTTCTGTTAAAAGTGATAATTCCATGATATTGCCGTTCAATTTCTGTTTTGAAGTTCAATTTCTTAAAGGGCTTGTCTCCTGATTCAATACAAAATGTTCGATATTCCATGTATAGGTCATCGTATTTTTCGTATTGTCCGGGTTCATTCGTTATTTGACACTTTTCACTAATGAATGAAACCACACTGTTTGAACTTGCTAAGTACTTTTCAATTTCAAGAGAGGAACTAATGGGAACAGTAAAATGTCCATTTTTATATAATCTCTCTAATCCTATGAGAAGCCAATTAAAGATGCCATCAAGTTCTTGGTACAGTTTGTTTACAAGTGTGGGATCTTTTTGGCTACCTTCAAAACTCCTGTTAAATTTCAAGATCATTATTCTGCGGAAATAACCTTTTGTTGTATCGGTAGTGAATGGAAGCCCGTTAGTGGCAAAAAGTAGCTTGCAAAATGGCTGAAACTTGATTGGGTTTTTAAATTTGGCATCACCAGTAAGGGTTTCTCCGGCGACAATTCTCTTAAAAATTCCACTTGAAAAGCTGTTTTTGCTATCAATTTCGCTACAAAAATTCACGTATTTATTCTGAATCTCAACAATGTAGTTCTTGTTACTCAACTGGTGTAATTCAATGTTAGAATAGTTTTCTTTACCCAACAGTTTCTCCATCACTTGCAATACAATGGATTTTCCATTTGAGCCATTGCCGAGTAACAGCAATGCTTTCTGTTGTGAAACATCGAGGGTTAAGCAATACCCCAGATATTCTTGAAGCAATGAAACTTTGTCGTATTTGTCTTCATCCTTTTCAAATATTTCATAAACGAATTGCGACCATCGGTCACATTTTTTATCTGGATTATAATTGACAGCAAAAAGGTTGGTAGAATACATGACCTTCGTTTCTTCATCATGTGGCTGCAATTCGTGTTTGTCAAGGAAAAAAAGACCATTTCGAACGTTTATTGCTTTGACTTTACTATTCAAGTTTATCTGAAATGAATCCCTATACGTTTCAAGCTGCATTATGTCCAGAATATTGTTCACCCTAGACTGCTTATACTTGTCTTTCAGCACGTCCAATATTTTCATTTTAATAACATTGGTTTGTATGGGTCTCCAGTATGATTGTTCATAGGTATAGAAAGACTGGTTATGATAAAAAAGCTCGTTTTCACTTATTAGGTGTCTTGCGACTTCTAAGTCAATGTTGTTATCGAATGCCATAACCAAAGACTTTTTTCTTTGCTTCCTCCTCTCCCGCTTCGTAAGAGAGTTGTTTATCAATCGACAAAACTCCCACTATCGTTTTTAAAATAATACCTACTTGAACAGGTTGGTTCTGCCTATCAATAATGGCCGTGGTTGTTTTTTTTGTTGGGCTAATTGCCTCAACTACATTTTTTTTGTTTATTTTTGTCTTCATACTACACAAATAAATTTTTATAAACGTCCCAGGCTGCAATTCTGGGACGTTTCGGTTTAATACCTGCCAATGTTTTTGGCAAATGTTTTTATCTGTTAAGGAAATCATTAATTGCTTCCTCTGTAATAAGTCCTGATTTGGTGCTTTTTATCAATCCACTCTTCACGTATTTTGAAACGGTGGCGTGAGCCAGTCCGAGTTGTTTAGCAACACGATTAATCGTGTAAACTTTTGATTCTTGACTAGCTCGTTTTTTGTTTTCAAAATCCTCAAGGATTGAAATGAGCTCATTTCTAAGTGAGCTGTTGAATTCACTTTTTTCAATTATTACTAATTCCTTCATATTGGCAATTATTTTAGTACATTTGTGATGCAAAAATTGTAATAATATTCAATAAATACAATTTATTTTGTAATTACAATACAAATTTTTTTGTAAACACGATTATAATAATGGCTAATCTATCTATAATAAGACAGTTATGTGTTGAAAAAAAAATCACCCAAAAAGACTTAGCACGTCGAATTGGAATTTCACATAATGGACTGCAAAACATCATGAAAACAGGATCAGCAAAAATTGACACCCTTGAAAAAATTGCTGAAGTGTTAGATATATCTGTTCTGGTTTTTTTTCGGGAAAAGAATGGAATTGTTCCTGAGGGTGAAGATAGTCGTACATACTATCCCTTTGGCTTATTAAATATGCCTAGCCTTAGATTTATGGCTAATCAATTTGATAAAATATCCGACAAAATAAAATTTCTTAAAGACTACTATATTTGGGAATTTTTATACAACCTTAAAAACGAAAAAATTCCAATCTTCTTCTTTGACTATCCGGATTATCCGTATTTAGTTGTTGGGGAAGAATCACTAGTTAAACTAGCAGACGTATTAAATGATACTCCAATTACTATCGATCTTCCCTATAGTAAGATGGAAATAAAATTGAAACAAGCCATTGACTCATGTGAGTATTTACTAGAGGTTTTTTATCTCTCTTTAATGATGTTTAATGTTTTCAACATTAATTACTACCTGTCTGATGGAGTTCCTTTTGATGAAGAATTACAAAAGTATTGGGCAATATTTAAAAATCTAGATCATGATAAAATAACTTTTTATTCTTTACCTGAATATTCAAGAGTTAAACCTTCTGAAATAAGATTAAATTATCATTAGGTTTACCAATCATTTACTAATGTCAAAAGCCAAAGGCATATAAATCTTTGATTATGTGGTTATTACATCTATTTGGTTCACGTTCGTCCGGTACCTCAAATAAATTTTAAAACCCGATGTAAATCAGTAAGATGTGCGTCGGGTTTTTTGATATTGGATGGATAGTGGGACTTCTGAAGAAAATTTTGGATCTGACGGGTTTTTAGCAAACTGGAGGGTTAGATTGTGAGTCAAACCTCAACCCTCACCTCAGTCCCAACACCCCCCCATTTTCACCAACCAGATCTTTAACTGTATATGATACCGATCTGTTGTAAAGCTTATTATATCCCTCAATAATATTAGCCACAATACCAAGCCCATCACCTGTTCCGGTAGTGTTCAGAACATTGGATTGCTTTCGACCAATACCATTGTCAGTAATTTCCTTTTAAATTCCATTGGTTAAAAATATTTCCATCTAAGAATAAAAAGCCAACATAATTGGGTTAAATAAATAATAGATTAATCTTGACTTTGTTAATTTGGGCACGAGCATAGGCGTCAAACAGAAAATATAGGTCGTGAAATTACGAAATTCATAATATACTCTCAATTAAGATTTATAAATTTGATTTAGCTCCCCATTGTCTCCAAGCGCGAGTATGCAACAAAAAGCTCCTACACATAACATTATATACAATTGCATTGGTACAACATCTTGAGTCCATTTTCCGGAGGTTTTTGTTTTTAAGTTATTAAGCCCTCCCAGTTTTTTAAGGTGGGCAAAATGTACCCAATAAATTCAGTCGTAATAACGCTCAAATAACATTTCCGCCTTCAATAGTGCCTATAATGAACCCAAAAATTCCAACACCTACTTTTCATTCACCTGATGCATCACACCAAATAAATAGTTAACTTGCCCCATCAATTTTAGCCCCATGAAAAAGAGTCTGCCTTATGTTATTTGCCTTTCCCTTTGCCTGATGGTTGGTGTTGGAATGGCACAAGATGTGAAATTACCTGAAGCATTAAAAAACAACGTGGAAATATTGCCCGTAAAAGGCAGGTGGGGAAAGCAATTCAACCAGATGATTACCTTTGGTGGTTTTAGCACTTCCAAGATTAAAAAAGGATGGACCAAAACTTCCACCTTTACTTCCGGTGCCAAAAGGGTGAGTAAGGCAAGCCAAAAATTTAGCTTTACCCAGTACGACCTCAACCATGCTGAAGCTGAAGTGGCTTGTTTGGGTGAACTGTCCAAAGCAGACATCGAGATCATTAAAAATCTGCTTTCCGTAGGCATGGATTTTAAAAACTGTTTTACCGGAAGCATTGAGCTGGTAGCCGATTCGTCCCTGTGGGAGTTTATCATCCTCGACCCCGATGCCGTGCCCGAAAGTGCGTCTTCCAAAGGTTTTATCAGAAAAGGCAACGAAGAGTTGATAGAGTTGTTTGGGATTACCGAACTGGAGGGTAAAAAAATCCCCAAATTGTTACAAACCCTGCAAGGTTGGGAATTCAGGCTCAATGGTCAGCCCATTGGGGTGGTTTCATTGTACAACAAAGGAACAGTGGTGTTAAAAAATGAAGTTTCCGAGGAATTGAAACTGGTGATGGCCTCCCTTTCGACGGCGCTTTTGGTGAGGGTTGATTTGAGTGAGTAGGCTCAACCATTAAGATAGTTATACCTTAACCAACTCCAGCCCCAGCTCCATCAATGGTAAAAAGTCTTTGTCATGTTGCAGTAGCTTCACATTGTTTTCTATCCAAAAAGTACCGATGAGCATATCCGTTGTTTTCCTGATGGTGATTCCTTTTTTTCTCAAATACCGAAAATTTTCAGCACTTTTAATGGCTATTTCTTTATTGGAAAGGGAATGACAATCGAAGTAGCCAAGGGCTTTTTTTGCTTGGTCGAAATCTGAATCATCACGAAAGCCCTGCAATATTTCAGCGAGAATGATGTCACCCATGATTATTTGTTCGGTAGCCAGAATTTGCTCCGGTTTGTTGGTATGCTCATTGATTTTACCATTGAAATAGTCAATCCAGATCGAGGTGTCAACCAATATCATTAGTCAAGTCGCATTTGTTCCAGATCACCTGTCCAGGTTAATTTACCACGAAGTTCCCTTATTTTAAGTTGCTCCTTATATTTAACCAGTAATTCCAAAGCTTCCGCTACCACGGCCTTTTTGGTTTTGTGTTGGCTTAATGAAATGGCGCGTTCAAGCAGTTCGTCATCTATTACAATATTTGTTCACATTTCTTCCTTTTTTTACACATTAAACGGTACAAATATGCACATAAACCGCTTGAGAAGCAATGAATCAACTCCCAATTAGCAGCCAGGTGTCATATTTTCACATTCCACGACACACAATTCAACCCACCTCCATGTTGAATAACAGGCGTGGCATCCAGCATTTCAATAGCCCCTTTGGCAGCATATTCCGGAAATACCCGACTGATTTGTTGCCAAGCCTGGGTATCTTCTGCCAAGCCCAATTGTGGAATCAACAACAAATTTTCCATGTGCAAGTAGTTGATATAAGCCCAATTGATTTCCCCGTCGGGATGTTCCACATCATATTTTAATTCGGTGTAGTCAAGTCCGTTTTTTTCCAATGCGCCAAAAAATGCTTTTTTGAAAGCTGGCTTGTATTCCCGAAAATATCCATTGATTAGCACCCGGTGGTCGTTAACAAACCTGATCATGCCATCGGCGTGCCCATATTCATCATCCGGATCACGTGGTATCAGCACCACTTTGTCCACTTCAAACAATTCGGAAAGTTGCCCGATGAGCCTGTCTGCGGTAAAATGCAACCTGTTTTCAATCAGCACTTTGTCGGTAAGGATAATACAATTGTTTCCTTTAATCACATTACCGCCATCCAGCAGGATGTTCGATTTCCGGGCTTTCAACCCCATGCTTTCGCATACCACGTCGGCATAGGTTTTCAGATTTCGTCCCTCCTTATCCAATAGATAATCAGGATCGTAGCGAAAATCAACATAGTTGTTTGGGCTTACTTGTACCGGCATGTAGTCGCGGCACCAGATGTCGTTGGTTTCCTGGAGATAGTCGTGAGGTATGCTGTGCTTCTGCAACAAGGCAGCAAGTTGCTTGTGAAACAAATGGTATTCCGGTTTTTGGCGAAGCAGTTCGGAAAACCACACAAAATTGGTTTGAGCATCGGTAATC
Organism: Bacteroidales bacterium; assembly: GCA_963676875.1. GTDB lineage: Bacteria > Bacteroidota > Bacteroidia > Bacteroidales > F082 > UBA6244. The sequence continues at coordinate 1,937,285 of OY781436.1, read as the reverse complement.
ATGGCGCGGAGTGTTAATGAAAATTTAAGCCAAATTAGGCAGGGCGGTTGGGGTGGGCAAATTTTTTAACATTTATTAATTGTTGTGCATGGAGGCGAGGGGATTGACTTCAAGCGTGGACACTTGAAGGGGGTGAGGGGATTATCGGACGGCGGGAGCAAACGTAAAACCTGACAGGTTGTTGAAACCTGTCAGGTTTATCTACTCCGGGGTCAGCCAATGTTTAACCCTGAAGGGTAAGGCAGTAAATTTTCAGCAGTATGGAACCATGTTTCAAAACAAACCCACAGCAACCTAGTGCAGGGTAAACTTCACCGGCAGGTTGTAGGAAACTCTAACGGGTTCGCCCATTTGCATTCCGGGTTTCCATTTGGGCATGGCTTGCACCACACGTATGGCTTCTTCGTCGCAGCCACCGCCGATGCTTCTCAGTATGGTTACATTGGAAATACTGCCATCCTTTTCCACAATAAAATTGACAAATACGGTACCTTGAATATTGGTTTCTTTTGCCAATTGCGGATATTTTATGTTCTTTCCCATAAAGGCATAAAGTTGTGACAAACCGCCGGGGAACTCGGGCATAAATTGCGGAATGGCGATGGGGGGGTTGTCGATAATTTGTGGTTCGTCCGGCATGGGTGGAATGGGGTCGGCATTTTGGGTGTCATCAGTCACGTTTACGTCCACAACTACATCGTCGGGGGTATCTTGGGTATCATCTACAATTTCAATGTGCGACCGGGGAGGAGGTGGTAAGGGCAGTACTTTTTTTTCTTGTACCGTAATCGGTATTTTCTCTTCCACGGTATTGTCCACATAAGTGTTCCAATTGTCGGGGGTAAGTTTTTCGTAGCTCTTGTATTCAAAGGCCATGAATACGGCTATCAGTGTAACAATCAGTCCGATTTGAAAAAACAGGGAGCGTTTGTTTTCCAGATCTGCTTTTTTTGATTTTCGTGCTTCCATTTCAGTATTTGTTGGTTAATAGATAGAAACAGCGGCGAGGCCATTTCGGTTAATTATCTTATACTTAATGTAAAGCGATGGTCAAAAGGCAGTGGTTTAATGAACACGAGAATCTTTCAAAAGGCATTTTCAATAAATCGACAAGCGCCTTTGTATATAAAACGCCATGAAATCGCTAAATATTGTTTTTAGAAGTATTTAAGCTGAACTTTTTATTTTGATTATCCGAATTTGGTTTGCTTCTTTTATTTTCCAATTGCTATCATCCTCCAAAAACTCTCCTTATTTTTGTGGAAACATTAATTATTCGCTCCATGCAAAACCTCAAGTTAAATCTTCTACTGCTTTCACTCGTTGTCATGATGATGTATTCGTGTCAGGAAAAACCTGCTTCCACTTATCAACTTTTGGTTGATTCGCCTGACAAAAAGGTGCAGGTGATGTTTACGTTGGACGAACAAGGAATACCTCATTACGCGGTTTCCTACGACGGACAACAAGTTATTCTGCCCAGTGCCATGGGTTTTGAACTAAAGGATCAACCACCTTTGGATAAGGATTTTTCGGTAAAAAAAGCGCGACGACTCAGCGGGGTAAATAAACCCTGGGAAATGCCCTGGGGCGAAAAACGTGAAGTGAAAAACAACTACAACGAGGCCATTCTCGACCTGGTAGAACAATCGGGCTTAAAACGTGAAATGAGCATTGTTTTTATGGTTTACGACGATGGGGTGGGCTTCCGATATATCATCCTTTCACAAAACAATATCAACGAGGTACTCATCACCGAAGAAAATACGGAGTTCAATCTGGCCGGCGATTACAAAGCCTTTTGGGGTCCCGGCGATTGGGATATTTACGAGCATTTGTACACCACTTCCAAAGTGTCGGAGATAAACGCATTCAAATATACTGATAATGGTCTGGCTCAGAGCAATATACCCAATAACGCCGTGAATACGCCCATCACCATGATTACCGACAGCGGATTGCACCTCAGTATCCATGAAGCTGCGTTGGTCAACTACAGCGATATGACGCTTTTGGTGGACACCACAAACCACAGCTTTAAAAGCTGTTTGGTGGGCTCTGACAATTTTCCCTATAAAGTTCGGCAACGCACCCCGGCTTTTACTCCCTGGCGCACCATCCAGATTTCGCCCGATGCAGCCGGACTCATCGAATCGGATTTGATTGTCAACCTCAACGAGCCCAACAAGCTTGGCGACGTGAGCTGGGTGGAGCCCATGAAATACATCGGCATTTGGTGGGACATGCACCTAAACCGCAAAACCTGGGACTATGCCAGCGGCAATCATGGTGCCACCACCGAATATGCCAAGGAATTAATCGATTTTGCTTCAGAACATCATATCCGGGGACTACTGGTGGAAGGCTGGAACACCGGCTGGGAACACTGGATAGGTTTTGAAGACCGTGAGGGCGTTTTTGATTTTGTAACGCCTTACCCCGATTACGATTTGGAAGAAGTAGTTAGCTACGGCAAGAAAAAGGGCGTGGAAATCATTATGCATCACGAAACCTCTGCAGCCACACAAACCTATACCAAACAGATGGATACGGCCTTTAAACTGATGAACAAATTGGGCATTCATGCCGTAAAAACCGGATATGTGGGAAAAATTCTTCCCAAAGGCGAATACCATCATGGTCAATACATGGTAAACCATTACCAAAAAGTGGTGCAAGAAGCCGCCAAATACCACATTGCCGTGGATGCCCACGAACCCATCAAGGCCACCGGTTTAAGGCGCACTTTTCCCAATTTTATTTCTCGTGAGGGCCTTCGCGGACAGGAATTCAACGCCTGGGCACAGGATGGTGGCAATCCGCCCGAACACTTGCCCATTGTGGCATTCACACGCATGCTGGCAGGTCCCATCGATTATACTCCCGGCATTTTCAATATCAAACTCGATCCCTATCGCCCCGACAATCAGGTGAATACTACCATTGCACAACAATTGGCTCTTTACGTGGTGATTAACAGCCCCATACAAATGGCCGCCGACCTAATCGACAACTACAAAGGTCATCCTGCCTTTCAGTTTATTGAAGATGTGCCCGTTACCTGGGAACAAACCAAGGTACTCAATGGTGAGGTGGGCGATTTTGTGACCATTGCCCGTCAGGACCGCAACAGCAACAACTGGTTTGTGGGAGGTATTACCGATGAAAACCCCCGCAACATGTCCATCAGTCTCGACTTTTTACCTGCCGGAAAAACCTACCATGCCATCCTTTACAAAGATGCCCCCGATGCCCATTGGAACGACAATCCCACCGCCTATGAAATTGAGAAAATGGATGTCACCAACCAAACCGTTCTGGATATCCATCTGGCTCCGGGAGGCGGTTTTGCTTTGAGTTTGATGGAGTAGAAAAGTTTGAACCCTGACAGGGTTCATATTCTGGACACAAATCGCCTTCACGTCCAATTATTTTGTAAAAATTGGACATATAAAGTTAAAAAGTCCGATTAATGGACATATATTTGCAACGTGTCCAGAAAACGTGTAAAATCTGAACAAATAAATGTTTGACAGAAACATACCCTACAACGATTTACCTTTGTTACCTCCCGCGGGGGAGATAATTGACAATGAAGTACTTACCAAATGGGGACTGGCCAGTAGAGCCTTGGCGGAGCTCAACAAAAATATACTTCGGCTTCCGAACCCATACATGTTAGTAAACACGATTAGTTTGCAGGAAGCCAGAAGTTCGTCGGAAATAGAGCATATTTTCACCACCAACGATGAACTTTACAAGGCTGTTTCGGAAACCATCAGGGAGGAAAATGCCAATCCTAATATTAAAGAAGTTCTAAGGTATAGGGAGGCTTTGTGGACAGGTTATCAACATATTAAGAGCAAAAACCAATTGGATACCGAGGCCATACTTCAGGTTTATCAGCAAATTAAAAACACCAATCAAGGTTTTCGTTCTCCTCAGTCGCAGACCACAATTAAGAGGGGGCAAAGCGAGTTTAAGCCGGGTGAAATTGTCTACACTCCTCCTCGTGGCAAGGGCGTGATAGAAGCAAAAATTACCAATTTACTCGAATTTTTAAGCAGCCGTCAGGATTCGTTGGATCCCCTGCTCAAGATGGTGATAGGACATTATCAATTTGAAGCCATCCATCCCTTTACCGATGGTAACGGACGAACCGGTCGCGTGATTAATCTTCTTTATTTGGTGAATCAGGGCTTGTTGTCGCACCCGGTATTGTACCTCAGTAAATATATTATTCAAAACAAAAACGACTATTATCATCATCTTGCAGGAGTAACCCAACGAAATGCATGGAAAACCTGGATTCTCTTCATGTTGGAGGGTGTTGGTCAAACCGCGGCCCTTACCAATCAACTGATCGACGAGATTATTATTCAAATGAATGCTACCCTCGAATATGGCAACGAACACCTGAAATGGTACAATAAGGAATTAAATGAGGCGCTGTTTTCGCAGCCCTATATCAAACCCGCATTGTTGGAGAAAATTCTTGGTCGTACCAGCCGGACCACCCTCACCAAATATATGTCCGATCTTGTTAAATTGCAGATTGTGAGCCCTAAACAAGATGGTAAACAGGTTTTTTATATGAACGATGATTTAATAAAAATATTAGGCGGATGATAAAACCTGACAGGTTTTAAAAACCTGTCAGGTTTAATAATAACAACAATGACCAAATAATCTCCCATGAAAAAAACCCTACTTCAACTTATCCTCGGCACCTTGATGCTCTCATGGCTCCTCGTGTCGTGCCAACAGCCAACAACCAAAGAAATGAAAGAATCAAAAACACAAAAAATCAATGTATATCAGGTGTTTACACGCCTTTTCGGAAATAAAAACACCAACAACAAAGCCTGGGGAACCATCGAAGAAAACGGCGTGGGCAATTTTAACGATTTCGACGACAAAGCGCTCACTGAAATAAAAAATATGGGAATTACCCACATTTGGTATACAGGTGTCCCTCACCATGATGTGATACGCGATTATACAGCCTATGGCATCTCCAACGACGATCCGGATGTGGTGAAAGGTCGTGCGGGGTCGCCCTACGCGGTAAAGGACTACTACAATGTCAACCCCGATCTGGCAGTGGATCCGGCACATCGTTTGGAGGAGTTTGAAGCCCTCATCCAACGTACCCACAACCATGGCATGAAGGTGGTTATCGACATTGTACCCAACCACGTAGCCCGTAATTATCAATCGGTTACCAACCCCGAAGGAACAAAGGATTTTGGTGCTGACGACGACACTTCCGTGGAATATGCCCGTGACAACAATTTTTACTATATCCCCGGACAGGATTTTCAGGTACCTGATTTTCTGAATGGTTATCTGCCCCTTGGCGGGGAAGCCAATCCGCTTTCCGATCATCAATTTCATGAAAGTCCGGCCAAATGGACCGGAAACGGATCGCGCGAAGCAAAACCCGGTTTTTACGATTGGTACGAAACCGTGAAGATTAACTATGGCATCCGTCCCGACGGCTCCAAAGATTTTGAAACCCTCCCCGAGGAATATGCCCACAAAGACTATAAGGAACATGCGGCTTTCTGGGCCGATAAGCAAGTGCCCGATTCATGGATGAAATTCCGAGACATTGCCCTTTACTGGACCGATAAGGGCGTTGACGGGTTTCGCTACGACATGGCCGAAATGGTGCCCGTGGAGTTTTGGAGCTATATGAATTCGGCAATTAAAATGAAAAATCCTGATGCTTTCATCATGGCTGAAGTATATAATCCGGGGCTTTACCGCGAGTACATTCAAAAAGGCAAAATGGATTACCTCTACGATAAAGTGGAGCTGTACGATACCCTGAAACACATCATGCAGGGGCATGGCAGCACCGACAACCTAGTCCCCATTCAGGAAGGTTTGGTCGACATTGAACACCACATGTTGCACTTTTTGGAAAACCATGACGAGCAGCGCATTGCATCAAAAGGCTTTGCCGGAAGTGCTGAAAAAGGCAAACCGGCCATGGTTGTTTCAGCTTGCATCAGTACCTCACCTACCATGGTTTATTTTGGACAAGAAGTGGGCGAACCCGGCGATGGAAATCCGGGATTTGGTTCCGAAACCCGCACCACCATTTTCGATTACTGGGGGGTGCCCAACCACCAGCGCTGGATGAACAATGGCGCATTCGATGGTGGACAATTGACAGAGAAAGAAAAGGAGTTGCGTGCTTTTTATGTGAAATTACTGAATACGGTAAAGGATCATTCCGCCTTTACCGGACATTACAAGGAAATTCACCGCCACAACCGAGCCCACACGCCCTATTACAACGACCGTGTATTTTCCTTCGTCAGGTGGGATGACCGGGAAAAACTGCTGGTGGTTTCCAACTTTGATGCCGACAGCACATTTGGTTTTTCAGTGTCATTGGATTGGGACCTGATCAACCAATGGCAACTTAAACCGGGTATATATTCCATGACCGATTTGCTCTCCGGAAAAACAGATTATCAGCTTCATGTGGACGAAACCGGAGCCAGCGTTCGGGTTGATTTGAAACCTCTGGAGTCATTGATTTTGAAGATGGAGTAACAGGATTTATTAATCCATCGGGATTTATCACCTACTTCACCTCTATCTTTCCTCCGGCCGAATGTGCAGCAAATTCAGGAGCATACATGCTTTGAACGGTGGCTATGCCATCCACAAAGGTTCCCTTTTGTGTTACATACAACCCATATTCCAACACATAAGTGCCCTTTGGCATATACCTGATAAAGAAATCTGAGCCCACATCTGTTACTTGTTGGTAGTAGCCCAGTCCGCCGGAATAGTTATAGCCACTCAGATTTGAAACTGGTTCAAGTCCGGTGGCACGCATATCGCCCAAATGAATAAACTCCAGGTTGCGGTCGGTTTTTAGCACCAACCTCACCACCAGTTTATCTCCGGTTTTAAGTGCCTGTCCCTTTTCAATGGGGTTTAAAACCAAGCCCTTATCGGTGGCTTCCTCCAAAAACAATTGTTTTTCCACCGACAGACTTGTTTGTTGAGCAATCACCTTATCCATCTTTTCAAAATATTGCCAATAGGCAGCTCCCCAGGCGATGTGGCTGTTGGGGTTTTTCACGGTAATCTCACCCTGCTCCGGCGACATTTCTGTCTGACTCCACGAACGACTAAAATAGCCTGTCCCGACTTCGGGTGCCTTTCCGTCATCGGTTTTATTATCAAGCACTTCACCGCCAACGGTTATCTCAACTTGATCGTTTTGGTCGAGCATACTATTTCCTGTAAGCAGCAAGGCATAAACGGCTTCGGCAGTAGCGGTGGAAGTACTCCAGCGACTGGTTTGCTTTTGCTTTAGCAACCACACCTTCATTTGGTCGAGGATGCTCAGGTTTTTCTGTAGTTTGCTGTAGGCTTCAATGAGCATGGCCTGGGTTTCAACCGGAGCTTCATACCAATTCCAACCGGCATCCTGTCGCCAGTACATACCCAACTCTTTACTCACGATGGCACGTTCAGAGAGTGACCTCAAAATTCCTTCGGCATCGTTGCGGTACCCAAATTCGGGCAAGCTGAGGGCCAGCATACCCTGCAAATAATTGCTTTGCTTGAGCCAATATTTACGCGCCTGCCCCACAAAATAATCCACAGCTTTTTTGCTTGAGGCCGGGATGGGGAATTGGTTTAACAACAAGGATCGGGCATAGAGGTATTGGGTGATTTGACCCGAAAGGTGATTGTCGTCCGGGGTTTTGGCATGCCGACGTTTGATGTCATCATAATCGCGGACTACCTCATCATCCAGCCATGCCACCGCCTTCGTAATCATGGCCAATCGTGCGGCATCCGAAGTAAGGTCGAGTACACCTTTGTTGTGGAGTTTGGCCATGCCCAACACGATAGCCTGGGTGGTATAACGGTCTTCACGCATGCCATCAAACCAAGGCCAGGCACCGTTGGAGAGTTGTTTTTCCTGCAACAAACCCATGGTGTTTTCTTTTTCACGTGCCAGTTGATTCAAATCGAACAACATCGCCAATTGCTGTTTTTGGGTGGCCTCATCTTCGGCATCCAGAATCCAGGGAGAAGCACTCAAAAGGGCATTTTTCAACTCCTGATTTTTCTGCAAATTGGAAAGGAAAGCGTCAGGAGAATGTTGTTTCCAGCTATCGAATACCTGCTTAATTTGCGGATTGCTGTTCAGAATAAAAGAAGAAAGCGCGTTGGCCGCATAACGATTGAACACCGACAGCGTGCTTTTTCCGGAAGGTTCGCTCATGGAGGGCAATGCCTGAATGGCATACCAGGCAGGATTGGAAGTAAATTCCACCGTAAACCTGTAATTCTGGGCTGAAGTTTGACGCATCATTCGTCCGGTGTTGATAAAACTCAGCATCTCAAACTTCTTCTCTTCACGGGCTTTTACGTTCATGGGCATGGTTTCCGTAACCAACACTTTATTGGTCATCACCGGAAAAACACGTTCTTCCCCATCGGTATGCAGACCATCGGTAGCCGAAATTCTTACCCCCAACATCTGGAGGTCATAGGGGATCCGAATTTTCTGCGACATGGCCGTTCCTTGTCCTTTGGGAATGGACACAGAAATGTCGGCAACCCCCTCATTTTCTGAAAGATTGAGCTTGTCGCCCGTGATGGGATCGAAAAATTCCAACATCACCTTGGCTTTCATGGCGCTCTCGCTCATGTTCACCACTTTGGCGGTAAAATCCAACACATCACCCTGACGAACGAATCGAGGCACATTGGGCATGACCATCAACGATTTTTTGGCTTGAAAACTTTCTTCTGAAATTCCCACTTTCAGGTCAGAAGTGTAGGCCAACATCATCAGTTTCCAGGTGGTAAGGGCGTCAGGCGTATCGAAGCTAAAGCTCACATTGCCGTCGCTATCAGTTGACAAATCGGGATAGAAAAAGGCCGTTTCGTTAAAGTTGGTTCGCAGAGGCGTGTTGACTTCCTCCTTGGGTGGTGAGGGGGGTGTAGGAAGATTTTCTGCGGATGAATCTGTTACGTCAACATCTTCCATCGTATCATCAACCATGGCCAAAGCCAAACCCTTTTCGCTGGCGTCAGCCCTTAACCCACCGCGAAACATGCCACCATACCCATTGAGGTATCCAAACCAGTTGATGGTGGGATATGCCACATTTACTCCTGCCAGAAAAGGGAGGCCAATTGCAAACAAAGTATTGGAATTGTTGGTGCCGAACTGAGTGGCCGACCATTGGTTAGCCCGTGTAGAAGGATGATACAGGGTCATCTCCCAACTGTTTTTCTGAAACTGATCAAGCGATGCATCGTACATGCCGGCCATAAGTTGAGATACAAACGCTTGACCATCTGCTCCTTTCACATGAATCTTCCAGGTTTCCTTATTGCCGGGAGTGAGAAAATCGCGGTGTGTTTCGAGTACAATGTCCAGTTTTTTGTTGGTAAATGGCACTTCAACTATTTGGTTTTCAGTAAAAACATGGTTGTTCAACACCAATTGTGTGTTGATTTGGATTCCTCCACGATAGGCCTCCAAAACCGGTATGTTGATGGTGTAAATTTTGCCTTTCGGGAAAACCCATTGCCTGAAAATAAGTTCGTTACCATGGGTGGCTTCCACCAGAATCTGTGCTTTTTTATTGGCAGAACCCATATTTAACCGGATGGTTTCGCCAGGTTCTGCCTTTGTTGAAGAAATATTCATCCAGAAAGGAGTCAACAGGGGGAGTTTCTTGTCTTTTTCCGAAAAAATGGAAAAATAATGCTCCGCTTTTACAGGATTTCCGGCCTGATCTTTTCCTTCGAGCACCAACACATATTCGCCCACAGGCCAATTTTTTATTTCGCCGGAAGGCAGTATAGTCTTTCCGTTGATGGTCATATTTTGTTCCTGCACCTTGGTCCGTGCCATGTTTTCGGGCAGATTTTCCCCTTTCCATGCCCAATCCGGGAAATTTTCACGAAAAGTGTTCTCGCTCAGCACTTCCTGATCCACTTCACCAAAAGGAAGGGAATACAACAATTTATCGGGGGTTTGCAGTTGGTAATAGGTAGCTGATACGTCCATGTTGATGGGCATGTCGGAAAGATTGGTGGCCGTAACTACGAAATCCTTTGCATGCTCTTTCTCCAGCTTATTGGCTCCATTAATAGTAAGCAAGGCATTGGTAGAGCCTACCCTGATAGTGGATTGCCCATCGTGAACCTCACCGGTAATATCGGTGGCTTGAACGTGGATGGCAAAGCTGTAAAACTGATTGTGCTTCGTATCACCCAACAATTCGGGGATGGCTTTAAACCTGAACCGGAAATTTCCCTGATCGTCGGTGGAGAGGTTTCCAAAACCTATGGGTATATCCGGTGTGTAGTAGGAAGGTATCCAGCCGTAGGAACGATAAGGAGCCGGCCACCACGAACTACGAACAACCCGATAAGAAATGCCGGCGTTGGTGACAGGATTTCCGGCATAGTTTTCAACTTTTCCGGTAACCAGGATGCTGTCGTTGAGTGCATATTGGCCTTCAACGGGAAATAATTCCACAAAAAAAGCCGGACGTTTATATTCCTCCACCAAAATTTGGGTATTGCCTGTTTTTACACGCAAATTCATCCTTCCGTTCAGGTTGTCCTGTGGTATTTGAAAGGATCCCTGAAAAGCACCATTGGCATCGGTCACCACAGGTATTTCCATCAATTTTTTTCCATTGGCCCCATACAAACTGAGCAAGTCGCTTTGGTTTTTCACCAGGCTCACCTCATCGTTAAGCTTTGACACCACAATACCCTTGTAATAAACAGTTTGTCCGGGACGATATACTGCCCGATCGGTAAAAAGATAGGTACGTACCGTGGGATCGGGCGAAGGCCTTGAAGTAAAAAACCGCATGTAATTACTGGAAATCAGTCGGTCGTCACCCTTACGAAAGTCGAAAATATAATTGCCATAGGTTTCATTTTTAAAACCGGAAAAGGAAACATAACCCTGTTTATCTGTTTGCAGTTGTCCCACTTGGGTGAGTTGATGATTGCGTTGGCGGTTGTCGTATTGGTTCTGATATACAGTGATATCCACTCCTGCGATGGGTTTACCCGAAATGCGATCGAGTACAAAAAATTCCCCTTGTCCGGTGACATCGTTGTCCTTGTTGAGATAACTCAATTCTGACACCATGAGCAGGTGGTAATCTACGGTATTCTTATTGCTGAAGTCGGCACGATCGGAAATGAAAAGGGCATAATAACCCAAATCAAGAGACGGAATACTCATCAGTGTGGCATGTTGCTGATGATCTTCGGCGTTTAGCAATTCCTGAGAAAAGGTAATCGCGGCGGGTTGTTGAACATACCGATACAATTTATCACGCTCACTGCTATTGCTTTTAAGAAAGTCGTCCAAGTTGATTTTTACCACTTTAAAAAACAATTTGCCCACATTTTGGTACACGAGCTTTGCCGGTGCAGGCTGACCGGGAAGCAGCACATCGGTGGTGGTAAGCGTAAATGATTTTTCCTGAATTCGAGCCAGTAAGGCTTCAAAAGGTGCCCTTTGGGTGGAGTCGGTGTACATATCCAAGGCATGTTGACATACTTTTTCCGATTCAATGAGCATGGATTGGGCACGTTCATCAAATTGTCTTTGATAACCGGTTCCATAATCGAAATACAATTGCGCCAGCCTATAATACACCTGTTGAAGGGCTTTGGGGTTGTTGGTGGAGGCAATCAGATTTTGCAGGGCTTTTTCGTAAGATTGGCGCGAAACGGCACTAAACAGGGTTTGATGATAAACATAGGTGAGACGACGTAAGTCCAAATCAACAAAGGCTTCTGTGTTGTTGGAGTTCAGATGAATGGAAAGCAGTTGCTGAAATAATCGCAGCACGCGGGCATGGTTTTTACCAATGGAAACACTGTCGATGGGCAAGTTGACAAAGGCAATAGCTTTGGTAAAATAGGGGTTTTCTGATGTCATCTGGTTTTCAACTCCCTGTCCAAAATCACCCGATGATTCAGAAAAATATTCAAGGGCGCGGTTGGCCAACAGGTCGTAAAGGGTCGGCCAGAGGTTGAGTTGTTCTTTGTCGGGATCAGTAAGAATGGCTGTATAATCGTCCAAAGGTATGGATTCGAGTTGTGTTTTGTTGTTCAACGAAAGTTGGTAGTGCTGATAGATGGCGTGCTCAAATTGCGTGGCATCCCAGGTTTCCATGTCATCGGACGGATCGCCATAAACGGCTGTTCGTTGCAGAATTTTCCAGCGGTTTTGGTCGTAGTAGTTTTTAATCAGCTCTCCCAGAATGGAATGCAGAATTTCTTTTTCGGGTGTTGCAGCTGTTTTGATGGATGTCGTCAGTAGGTCGATGGCCTTTTGCTGATGATCTTCTTCATAATCGCCCTGTAAGCTTATTTTGTATATCAAGGCTTTAATCACCTGGGGTTGATTGCTTTCTGAACCGGCTTGTTGATAGATTTTATCCACCAGCTTGATGGCACTTTGAGGTAGTCCTTGCTTTTTTAAAGACTCGATTTCTTTCCAGGTTTTGTCGTAATCGGTTGGCTTCTGAGAAAAGGCAGAAGATGCAACAGAAATCATCAGAAAGATTGTCAGGATTTTAACAAGTTGTTTCATGGTCGTTGATTGGTTATGTCAATGCAGTGTACAAAGATAATGCCTAAATGAATGACGGGGTAGGATAAAATGAGAAATGGGGTGGAGGAGGTGGGGTGAGGGTGTTTGGTTGCTGATAAGCGCTGATTTGGTATCGTTTGGACGCTGATGGCGCTGATGGGCGCTGATTTAAGATATTTTGGACGATGATGAGGATGATGGACGATGATTGGAATTCGTTTGGACGATGATTTGGGTTATTTTGGACGCTGATTGACGCAGATGAGCGCTGATTTAGGTTCGTTTGGACGATGATGGCGCTGATGGGCGCTGATTTGGGTGTTTTGTTTGGACGATGATGAGGCTGATGGACGATGATTTGGGTTATTTTGGATGCTGATAGCGCTGATGGGCGCTGATTTGGGTTATTTTGGACGCTGATTGACGCAGATGAGCGCTGATTTGGGTTCGTTTGGACGATGATGGCGCTGATGGGCGCTGATTTGTTTGATTCTTCAATCTGTGTTTTCTGGTTGATCTGCGTCTATTTTCCCAGAAACTGAAGTGGCTTAACCAAGCCCTCATATTCCATGAGTTCCATTTTTACCGAGCCTACAATTACCTCCGATTCGCCCAGAATGGGCACATGGTTTTCGTCGTCGCTTACCCAAACAAACATGGGGTATTTGTCGGCAAACACCTCGCCGGTGGCCATCATGGGAGCTATTTTTAAGCACCGCAGTTTCCCCCATTTGGTTTTCAGAATACCTTTTCCCTGAAACTTTATGGCAGAAGTATAAACCGAATCGTCCAGAAAAAAGTTCAGATAAAACATGCTGTCGGCATCAAAATCGCTCACTTTAAAGGTGCGCATATAGTAAATGGCCGAAATGACGTCCTGAACATTGGCCGGTATGGGGCTTGTTTTGCTCAGACTCACCGCCTCCAGCTTTTTGCGATTAAACGTTACTCTATCGTCTTTTTCGTATTTTCCCTCACGGGTTTCGCGCAAAAACAAGTAAGGCAAGAGGGTTTGTTTATCCACGAAGGATTCAAACTTATCTCTTACCTTGAAGAAAAAATTAAAAAACCCGCTGGAATTTCCTTTTCCGGTAAAATGAAACACGGATTTGTCGGTACCTGTATTCCGTTCAGTCCATTCATCCACGGTAAGAATGGCTTCTCCGGCGGTTACATTGCCAATCCCCGAATGATAATACACCCTGTATTCAAGGCGCTCACCCACTTTAAAAGCATGGTTTTCAATGGTATCCTGTGCAATAAGTGCTTTGGAAACCAATAGACTAAACATCAATAACAGCATTGAAAACCACTTCTTCATGCTACAAACCTATAAAAAAGAATACTATCCGTTCCAAAATAGCCCGTTGGTTTATATTACGATATTGATAATTCTTTTGGGAACCACGATAATTTTCCTGACAGGTTTATCTTCCATCCACTTTTTGGCATCTTCAGAAGCAAGAACCGCCTGTTCAATTTCTTTTACACCCATATCTGCGGACAATTCCAGTTTAAAACGAACCTTGCCGTTAAATGAAACCGGGTACTGAAAGGAAGCTTCCTTTAGATATTTTTCATAGTATTGCGGAAAATCGGCAGTACTTACACTTTCGTGATGCCCCAACGATTGCCATAATTCCTCGGCCATATGGGGAGCATAAGGTTCTATTAAAATGACCAAAGGCTCCAGGATTTCACGTTTATGACATTTTAGTTCATTGAGCTCGTTAACACAAATCATAAATGCACTAACCCCTGTATTAAAGGAGAACCGTTCGATATCTTCCGTGATTTTCTTGATGGTTTTGTGCAACACCTTCAATTCCTCGGGCGTGGCTTTTTCTTCAGTAACTAGCAATTGGTCATTTTCGTTGAAATACAACCTCCATAATTTTTTTAAAAACCTAAAAACCCCCTCTATGCCGTTGGTATCCCATGGTTTATCCTGTTCCAAAGGACCCAAAAACATTTCATAAAGGCGCAGGGTGTCGGCACCATATCTGTCAATTAGCGCATCAGGGTTTTGGACATTGTGTTTCGACTTCGACATTTTCTCCACTTCCCAACCACAAATATATTTACCGTCTTCCAAAATAAATTCAGCATCAGCAAATTCCTTTCGCCAGGTTTTAAAACCTTCCGTATTCAAGATATCGTTCACCACTAAGTCGATATCCACGTGCAAACGTTGGGTGTCGTAATCATTTCGCAGGTTGTGCGAAACAAAAGTATTGGTACCCTGAATCCGGTAAACGAAACTCGACCGACCCTGAATTTTCCCTTGATTGATCAGCTTTTTAAAAGGTTCTGATTCACATACCATGCCCATGTCGAACAAAAATTTATTCCAAAATCTGGAGTAAATCAAATGACCGGCAGCATGTTCATCGCCACCAATATACAAGTCAACATTACGCCAATATTGATTGGCCTCCGCCGAAAAATATGCCTCCGTATTGTGTGGGTCCATATATCTGAGATAGTAACCGCTTGAGCCGGCAAAACCGGGCATCGTATTGGTTTCCAGCGGGTAACCTTCTTTTGTTTTCCAATTTTCGGCACGTGCCAATGGAGGATCACCCATTTCAGTGGGTAAATAACTATCTACTTTGGGTAATTTCAGTGGCAGCTCGCTTTCGTCAAGCGTATAAGGCATACCATCCTTGTAATAAATGGGAAAAGGCTCACCCCAATAACGTTGACGGCTAAATATGGCATCGCGCAAGCGGAAATTGATGGTGCCAAAACCGATGCCCATCTCCACAATTTTTTTGATGGTTTTTTTGATGGCCTCTTTTACGGGCAATCCCGTGATAAACCCGGAATTTACCATGATGCCTTCTTTACTGTCAATGGAATCTTCCCACGTGGCAGGGTCAGTCGGCTCTTCACCTTCAGCCACCACCACCTGAACAATGGGCAATTGAAAATGCCGGGCAAATGCAAAGTCTCGGGAATCATGACCCGGAACAGCCATGATGGCTCCCGTACCATATCCCGCCAACACATAATCAGCAATCCATATAGGCAATTTACCTCCGGTCAAAGGATTAATCCCATAAGCTCCGGTAAATTCACCCGAAATATTTTTCACTTCCGTCATGCGTTCACGCTCCGAACGGTTTTTCGCCCAAGCCACGTAAGCCTCCACTTTTTCTTTTCTGTCGGGAGTAGTTATTTCCGTAACCAATTCATGCTCAGGTGCCAGTACCATAAAAGTAGCACCGAATAAGGTATCGGGACGAGTGGTGAAGACGGTGATTTTCAGCTCCTTTTTAACTCCTCTTAAATCATTGGGATGAACCCCACCTAAATCCTCCCCCAAGGGGAGGACTTCGGGGTCTTTCTTTGAGTTGCTGGTATCATCAACCTCTTGCTCCCTCCTCTTGGGGGAGTCCCCATATTTATCAGGAGAGGGTGGGGTTTCAGAGGCTGTTTTTTCCTCACTCTTAACCCCTCCTAAGTCCTCAGGATGAACCCCACCTAAATCCTCCCCCAAGGGGAGGACTTGGGGGTCTTTCTTTGAGTTGCTGGTATCATCAACCTCTTGCTCCCTCCCCTTGGGGGAGGGTTGGGGTAGGGTTTCAGAGACAATTTTATTATCCAGATATGATTTAATTGATTTTACTACGTCTTCCAGATTCTCTTTAACCTCTTTATTTTTATATCGAATAACTGTATACCCGTTTTCTTCTAGAATTTCGGTTCTGTTTTTATCCTCTTTGGTTTGAAAATCATGTATTTCACCATCTATCTCTATAATAGTTTGCTTATTTAAACACACAAAATCAACAATAAAATTATCAATTGCATGCTGGCGACGAATTCGATACCCTATTTGATTTTTCCTAACAGCTTCCCATAAAATAGATTCCGCTTCCGTTGGATTTTTTCTTAATTCTCGAATAGCATCTCTATTGGCAAACCATGTATTTTTATCAGTTCCATAGAATTTGGGGTTACTTTCATCATCAACCTCTTGCTCCCTCCCCTTGGGGGAGGGTTGGGGTGGGGTTTCAGAGGCTGTTTTTTCCTCACTCTTAACCCCTCCTAAGTCCTCAGGATGAACCCCACCTAAATCCTCCCCCAAGGGGAGGACTTGGGGGTCTTTCTTTGAGTTGCTGGCATCGTCAACCACTTGCTCCCTCCCCTTGGGGGAGGGTTGGGGTGGGGTTTCAGAGGCTGCATCATTTCCATTTCCCCCATCACCCATCTCCACTTCAAAATCCACACTGGCTCCCTCGCTCCTGCCTATCCAGTTTCGTTGCATTTCTTTGATGGGCTCCGACCAATCCACGTATTCAAGTCCATCCAACAGGCGTTGAGCGTAGGCAGTAATTCGCAGCGACCACTGCATCATGAGTTTTTTTTCAACCGGGTGACCTCCTCGCTCCGAAAGTCCTTCTTTAACCTCATCGTTGGCCAATACGGTTCCTAAAGCAGGGCACCAATTGACCATGGTTTCGGAAAGGTAGGCCAATCGGTAGTGCATCAGAATTTGTTGCTGTTTTTTCTCGCCGGCATGTTTCCAAAAATCGGCTGTAAATGCTTCTTCGCATGAAGTAGCTGCCTCTATTCCCGAGTTTCCATTGATTTCAAATTGGGCGATAAGGGTACTGATATCTTCTGCCTTGTCGGTTTTTTTGTTGTACCATGAATGAAACAGTCGGATAAATGTCCACTGGGTCCATTTGTAGTAGTTGGGGTCTGAAGTGCGCACTTCTCTGCTCCAATCAAACGAAAAACCTATTTTATCCAACTGCTCGCGGTACCTGGCGATGTTTTTTTCGGTGGTAATTTCAGGATGGGTTCCGGTTTGAATGGCGTATTGCTCTGCCGGGAGGCCGTATGCATCGTAACCCATGGGATGCAATACGTTGAAGCCCTTATGACGTTTGTATCGTGCGTAGATATCAGAAGCAATATATCCCAGCGGATGACCTACATGCAATCCGGCTCCGGATGGATAGGGAAACATGTCGAGCACATAGAATTTGGGCTTTTCGTGATTGATATCTGCCTTAAACGTGTCGTTCTCACTCCAATATTTTTGCCACTTTTTCTCCAGATGATTGAAATCGTATCCCATTCCTTTTATGTTTTTATTTTTTCTACTGATTTTTTACTTTTTCCAATTGTTCGAAGCTCAAATCCATGAGGTCGAACTTGTGCCATCCCTGAAAATCAAAATGCCACCATTCACTCTCATAAACGGTAAATCCATTGGATTCCATGACTTCGATCAACAGGTTTCTGTTGTATTTTTTTTGCGCTGACAAGTATTGAAATCCGGGAGCTGCGGTATCGCTGAAACTGTCGAATGAAGTGGGCATGTCCAACTCTTCTCCTATTTTCAAGTCCACCAAACTCACATCCACGGCGGCTCCTCTGTTGTGTCGCGAACCCGAATAGGGAGAAGCAACAAAGGTAGTATCGTGATATACCTGATAAAACTTAACTGTGGCGGCATATGGTCGGTAAGCATCATAAACCAACAATCCCAATCCTCTTTCATTCAATGTTTTTTGAACCCGCTTTAAAGCAACAGCCACAGGTTTTCTAACAAATGCTTTGGGTTGGGTATATATCTGTTCGCCTGTAAAATTATTGGGTGTGGCGTATCTGATATCCAATACAATGTCCGGAATTTCATTTTCCAAATCTACCAATTCATTATCCGGGTTGGCAACCACCGAATGACTATAAACCTCAGTCTGACGTACAATATTCAGGTTTTTCTCAAATGGCGTAGCCTCCTGTGCCGGAACCCACAGGAAAATAACAACAAAGAAAAAAATCATTAAAACCCTCATACTGTTAAAAGTTGGCTGCGAAATTACAAAAATCAGTCGCTCCTTTTATGTGATATGGAGAAGGTTTCTGCCCACTCCTTCCAAAATGTCCGCGGAAGCAAAGAAATGTTACTTTTGAGGCCTTATTTCAATCGCTGTAAATGAATGTTTTCGCCCATATCAAATTTATGTCTGCTGTAGTCAAAGGCTTAATTTGTTTGGTTATTTTTTCTGAGCTCTAATACAAGCAGTTCATAACCTGTTTGTTACATTCATTTTTTTATTTTCCACTTTTATTTTTTTTTCAATGTCGTTTTCTGCCTATTTAAACGACCTGGTGAATCGAAATCATCGGTCGTTTCAACAACATACCGGCCTGCGCTGGATGAACAATTACCTGGCCATGGAAATGGAGGGCCATCGCAATACACTGATTAATCAGTTTTCCAATCGTGTTAAATGGTCGTTTAACGAAACCAAACCTTGGATAAATTCACTTTCCAAAGGTTGCAGGATTTGTGGTGAAGGTGAATGGTCGTGTTTGTTTATTACCGGTTTGTGCAATGCCAACTGTTTTTATTGTCCCACCTCACAACAAGCTGACCACCTGCCTACTACCCAACAGTTCGAATTTGAAAAAGCCACAGATTATGCCGATTATATCAACCGGATGAAATTTAAAGGGGTCAGTTTTAGTGGTGGCGAACCCTTGTTGTTTTTCGACAGGCTAACCGACTATCTCACCACCATTCGGCAGGAATGTTCTCCCGATTTATACGTTTGGATGTACACCAACGGAAAACTTTTTACTCCGGAAAAAGCTGAAATCCTGGGCAATTTGGGATTGGATGAAATCCGTTTTGATATTGGTGCCACGCAATATACATTTGACACTATTCGTCATGCAAAGGGTAAAATTCCCCATATTACCGTCGAAATTCCGGCTGTTCCCGAAAAACTGGAATTAATTAAAAGTCTGCTTCCACAACTGATGGAAAGCGGAGTAACCAACCTCAACTTGCACCAAATGCGCCTGACGCCGCATAATGTGTCCAAATTGGAAAAACATCCTTATACCTACCTTCATGGAGAGGCGCCCGTAGTGGCCGAATCCGAATTGGCGGCACTGGAAATCATTCGGTACGTGGGCGAACAAGGATTACATTTAGGGGTAAATTATTGTGGTTTTCAGTATAAAAATCGGTTTCAGAAATCTGGATTCCGTGTGAAAGTGGCAAAGGAACTTATTGGAAATCAAACACAAATCACGGAGGCCGGATACATTGTTCAAATCATTGGTTTTGAGGAGGAATCAATGGATGCTCCTCAAGCAATTTCCCTTGAAAAATTTATCGCCGACAGTCAAAAATACCACCACGTGGAAATCAGTTTTTTTGGGGTGTTAGTAAAAGAAAAAACCAACATGGATGCCGATCTTTTTGAAGTGGAAATCGGCAATAAAAACTATGTGGTACGACAAAAAACCGTTGGGCCGGTGCTAATAGTACTCAGGGAAGACTTCAAAGATTTAATGGTAATACTATCCGGCGAAAAGGTAGCACCTCCCGATCGAGACGACTTGTTTACCATTTGGAAACATACCGTTATTGAAACCGGATTCAGGGATTACATGTAGGTGATCAGGTCTTTAACAACGATTCCACATATCGGCCAATGGCCAACGAGGCGGTTAATCCGGGGGACTCCAGCCCAATGAGGTTAATCAAACCCGGCAAGCCACGATCTGTCTCCTCCTTAATGTAAAAATCTCTGGGCGGCCCTTCTTTGGTTTGGGTTTTGGCCCGAATACCTGCCATCTCAGGCACCAGGTCTTCCTCCTCCAAAAAGGGTAAAAACCGACGTGTGGACTCAAAAAAAGCTTTACGTTTGGATGGGGTAAGGGTGTAATCGTACGCGTTTTTGTCCATGTATTGCACATCGGGACCAAGTTTTACACCACCTCCCATATCCACGGTGACGTGAATTCCCAAAGCATCCTTACTGGGAACAGGATAAACCAGACGCTTCACCAACTTATGTTTCGGGGGCTGAATCCGAAAATATTCGCCTTTGCAAAAATTAATCCTCAGGTCTTCGTCGTTCACACCCAACATGGACGCCACGCGAAAGGATTCCAAACCCGCTGCATTAATCAAAATACGTGAAGTAAACGTGTATGGCTGACCATCCGCCTCTGTAAGTTGTATCTCATATCCTTGTTCCAATGAACTCATTCCTGAAACAGAGGAGCCATATACAAATTGAACTCCGTTATTAACGGCGTTGGTTTCCAGACGTTTTAAATACCAATAACTGTCAATCACGCCGGTGGAAGGCGAAAAAAGTGCCTTGACGGCAGAAATATGTGGCTCCATTTCCCTGATTTCTTCCTGATTCATCCAAACCAAATCATCCACACCATTGTTCAGTGCCTTTTGTTCCACCTGTTCCAGAGCGCCAATTTCATCCTCAGAAGTAGCCACAACCAGCTTGCCGCATCGGTTGTAGGGCAATTCGTGGCGGTCGCAAAAGTCGTACAACAACTTTTTGCCTTCCACGCATAGGCGGGCACGCAAACTATCCTTGGCGTAATATATTCCGGCATGAATCACTTCGCTGTTGCGCGCACTGGTTTCTTGTCCGAAAGTGGGATGTTTTTCTATAACAAATACTTGTTGATACTTTTGTGAAAGCCTTTCTGCAATGGCCAAACCCACTACTCCTGCACCAATGATGGTAATTTCGGCATCGAACATATTTATCAGTTTAAAATCCGGTTACCCGGAAAACAGACCGCAAAAGTAATAAGTTTATACGAGGGTATAACAAGTAATACACACCTAAAGCTTCACCACTTTTTGATGCCAAACATGTTCGCCGGAGCGAAATTTTACCATATACAGTCCTGTCGACCAATCGGATGTCCGGATGATGCGTGAGGCATTGGGCACCAATATTATCCGGTGCATTTCCTTTCCCGAGCCGGAGTATATGATCACTTGTACAGATTGGAAGGTGGGGTTACTCAAAGTAATTTTTTCTGCAAAAGGATTGGGATAAAGGGTGACCTCATCCGGTGTTCGACCATGGATACCACTGAGGAGAGTAGATCCTTTCAGGTTGATTTTCAGTGCAATGCCGGTGGAGTCATTTTGTGTCATCAAATAGGCATAGCCTTGATAGTCACCCTGAAAAATGGGATGGAAACCTAGGGTCACCTCTTGGGAAGCATGTGCAGGAATGGTAAAGGGTATGGGTGTTTCTACGTGAAACAACCCGCTGCTGGTATAACTTCCGGTTACCAATATGTCGTCATCATTGGGATTGACAATGTTAGTCGATTGCATCACCGTTGTGCCGGAAAGTACCTGAAAACCAAAATCGAGGGTGTCATTTTCGGGATAAAAATAAGTGGTCTTCCATGGATATTTCAACGACCGATAACTTCGTAATGTGTTGGTGGAGGATTGGTGCATTTCCAATACTTTGTTACCCTGGGGGTCGTATTCGGTAAGGCACATGTTTTGGGGATTTAATGTCCAGCCTACCACCACATTTCCATTGTCCAGGGTTTGCATGCTTCCCATGGGGTTGGTTTCCACCACGGGGTCATTGTCATCATATGCCTGCAAATAGGTAGCAGTCATGGCCACCGTATCGATGGCATAGCTAACTCCACGACTGTGAGGTGGTTGATGAAAATTTCCGTTATCGAAAACGGTAACAATCCCGGGCTGATCTTCACGGGCCATGTGCTGATCGGTAAATCCTTCCAGGGGGTCGTCAATGATAGAAAACTGATTTTCAATACCTCCCAAACGCCAAAGAATATTGCCTGTTTCCTTGTCTATCTTAGTAATTTCATTGAGCTTACGTGATGAAATTAGCACGTTTCCATCCTGATCCAACGCAATTGAATTCACATGAGCATAGTTCACCACATCGTCGCAAAAATTTACCTGATTGGTGTCGCCATCCATGATATTAAAATGATCAAAGGTCCTCCATTGCCAAAGCACCACATTGTCGGCATCTTTTTCTTCTATCACATATTGCTTTACCTCCGCATGGTTGCTGCCACAATCCACATACTGACTCATATCAGTCAATACATACTGAATGCCAATGGTCCAGTAATGCCCATCCGGGGTAACAATGAGTTCGTGGTTATCGGTTTCCAAACCCACGGAGGCACGGTAAATCCGACGAAATCGGTAAGCACTGTCCACCTCCACAAAGCATTGATAGCTGGCATCAAAATAAGTAATATATCCGTTTTGGTTCACTTTAAAGTCAAGACAACGGGATGGGGTTTCTCTATAAAAATAGGGTATCCCGTTATTATCTGTGATGAGCTGATAAAACTGACCTACCTGTGAAGCCTGAAAAAAATATTGATTGGGAGTGGGATTCGATTGAAAGCCCATCTCGTAATATGGATAACCATCCGGAAGCGACAATTCATCGGGATTAACCATGGGTGTTTGCTCTCCGGCTGTTGCCAGCCATGGGGTTATTTCGCTTGGGCTATCCGGCACAATTTCTTGTTGAGTAGTATAAAAACAGTAGGCTATATTCTCATGCTTTCCTTTTTGAAAAACCTGATTTGGCTGAAAATTCACGGTAATACGTTCACCAACGGGCAGGGGATGATCGGGAACAAAAATCAGGGTGTGGTTGTTTTCCTTAAATAACAAACTACCCATAATGGGTTGTCCTTGGGCATCTTCAACGGTAAATGTATCGCGTTTCAAATGCGTTTCGAAGGCGTTTTTTGAATTGATTATCAGATTAGTACGTGGATTTATTTCGGTGGCTCCCGGAAATGGGAAAAGATAGGGATAGGTTGAATTGAAATAGTAAGGACTTTGTGCAAAAACAGTTGATGAGGATAACAAAGCCAATATCAAAATTATCCTCTGAAGGTTGTTCGTACTAAATGGGTAACCAATCATTTAAAAAAATTTTATGCCTCTTTATTGACCATGCAAAAGTAGCGATCGTTGCAAAGACATCCGGCTTTTGTTAACTTTTCTTATCAAAACAAAGTTTACCCGCGTATTTTGTCGAGTAATTGGTTTAACTGAATTACATCTTCTTCCGTAAGGTGGTTGAGCAGTGTGTCCATTTGTTGCTCACAATGATCCATTTTAGCCAGAATATCCAACCCTTCCGGTGTAATCACTACATCCTTTTGGCGTCGATCGTCAACGCTCTCGGTACGTTGCACCAAACCACGGATAACCAATCGATCCACAAGACGACTTACATCTGAACTCTGGTCGAGCATTCGTTCCTTTAAAAATCCAATGCTCGAAGGCTGACTTTTAAATCCTCTGAGAACCCGCAGCACATTGTATTGCTGGATGCTTAGTCCATGTGCTTTAACTACCCGCAGAAAGCCGTGATTAAGTTGGTTGGTTGTATAAATTAAGTTGATTATGCCTTTGTGGTACTCATTCCTGAATCTACCCTTTATTTCATCCTCTATCTTCATGCCGTATCCTTTTTTGTTGCCGTAAATCGAACCACCTCTGCCCGTCCGCGATGATAGGCTCCTTCATCAAGGTCTGTTTGAAGGAATTGCAGGTTAAGGTCGTTTACAAGTGGTGAAAAATCGTTGGTTAATTCTGTTTCATCAAACAACATGTCAATATTTTTAGGGCCTCCGCTCGGGTGGTTGATTTGCTTTTTACTGAAACCTTCAAAAATAATATGTCCACCGGGTTTTAAATAGCTAATCATCTTTCGATGAAAATCCTGGCGCTTTTCTGTAGGTAAATGTACAAAAATCAACACAATACAATCGAATTGTCCCTCAGGAAACACCACATCGTCAGCATCAACCACCTGATAGTTGATGTGGACACCTTTGGTTTTGGCAAGTTGCAGGGCTTTCTCCCTGCCTTTTTCCGAACTGTCGAAAGCGCTCACATCCCAGCCAAGTTGTGAGGCATACACCGCGTTTCGTCCTTCTCCTTCTCCCGGAAAAAGCACTTTGCCCGGAGTTAACTTTTTCAGATTTTCAGCATAATAAACATTGGGCTCCCGCCCATAAATGTAATCGTTGCTGCTGTACATATTATTCCAGAATTCCTTCATGATTTTCAATAAAAATAAGAAACTGACTCATTTTTACCTGAGAACTACGTTTGTAGCCGGCTATGAGCTGAAAAAACAGGCTGTCATTCACAATATATCCACACAATCCTGTCCAAACCCCCTATCTGCCGGGTTCCCTCCCTTTCGGGAAAAATTGAGACGCTTTTAAAACATTTCAGCGAGCAACCGATTGTTTGCCCGCTGAAATGATGCCATTGATAAATTAAATTTTGGCATGTTTTCCGTCGCAGAATGGTGCCTTGGCACTGTGCTTACATCCGCACCAGGCTACCTTTTTGGCTTCAGGAATTTCTGTTTTTACAGGCCGGAAAGCAGTTCCTTTATGCGAGCCATCGCAAAACGGCTGTTTGGAACTCTGTCCACATGCACACCAGAAATAAGTTCCCGGTTCCATGTCCATTACAAAAGGCTTTTTTTGTGCCACTTTCGGTTCTTCCATGTTCTTTTATTTTAGTTGTTCACTTTTGCCAATTGAACTCTGGCCGTGAGGGTAACTTCTTCGCCCACCACAAGACCTCCGGTTTCAAGGGCTTTACTCCATGTTAGCCCGTAATCCTTACGGTTGAGTTCACCGGTTAATTTAAATCCGGCTTTGGTATTGCCCCATGGGTCGATTACGGTGCCACCATATTTCACGTCAAAAGTAACCGCTTTTGTTACACCATGCATGGTAAGTTCACCTGATAAAAGATAATTTTTATCATCAATTTTGGTGAAAGAGGTGCTTTTAAAGACAATCTGAGGAAATTTTGCCACATCAAAAAAGTCGGCATCACGCAAGTGATTGTCACGATCTTCATTATCGGTATTGATGCTTTTGGCTTCGATGAAAAACTCAATTTGAGCATTCTCAAAATCATTGGAGGTAGAGGTTACTTTTCCATCGAATTCGGTAAATTTTCCGGTTACTTCCGAAATTACCATGTGGTCGATACTAAATTCTATACTCGAATGAGCATGATCGAAAGTCCATTCGGTGGTTTGTGCCCATATGCCTGTGGAAAAGAACAAGGCCGTCAGTATTACAAGTGTTTTTTTCATGTTAGTATGTTGTTAGTTAATAAGCGTGCAAATGTACGTTACAACTTTATATGTTGCAACATATTTATGGTTAAAAAATTGTTAACCCTCGTAATAAACTTAATTACAGTTTACTACGAGGGTTATCAAAACAATTATTTTGAGAAAGTAAAGCTATTTGAGCTTTTCTTCTACCTTTTCGAGCATCAATTTGGTCATTTTATCCAGATCAAACTCATCGGTTAATCCCCAATCGCGGCGGGCAATGCTATCATCGATGCTGGCAGGCCAACTGTCGGCAATTTCTTGTCGGAAATCGGGTTTGTAAGTTATCTCAAACTTGGGCAAATATTTTTGTATGCTTGCGGCTAATTGTTTAGGTGTAAACGAAATACCTGCCACATTGTAACTCGATCGCAGCGAAAGGCTTTCGCCGGGGGCTTCCATCAACCGGATGGTATTATTGATGGCATCGTCCATAAACATCATGGGCAGAGCGGTGTCTTCCGAAAGGAAACAGGTATATTTTCCATGACGGATGGCTTCGTAAAAAATTTCAACAGCATAGTCGGTGGTTCCACCGCCGGCTTCAGTTTTATAGCTTATCAACCCGGGATAGCGCACACTCCTGAAGTCGAGCCCGTATTTTTGATGGTAATATTCGCCCCAGCGTTCGCCGGCCAATTTGGAAATACCATATACCGTATTGGGTTCCATTATAGTAAGTTGAGGGGTATTATGGCGAGGTGTGGTGGGTCCGAAAACGGCTATGGAACTTGGCCAAAACAATTTTTTAGCATCCGATTGTTGTACGGCTAAAATGGTATTCATTAAAGCTTTCATATTGATATCCCAGGCTTGCAATGGAATTTTTTCAGCGTTTCCTGACAACACGGCTGCCAGATTATACACCTGCGTGATGTTATGACGCACCATATAGTGCAAGAGATTCTGAAAATCCAACACGTCCAGAATTTGTCCGGGACCACTGTCGCGTACTTCATCCGAGGGGTATTTAATGTCGGTAGCATGTACGTTGTCGTTTCCGTATTTGGCACGCAAAGCCATTACCAACTCCGATCCTATTTGTCCTGAACAACCAATGACCAAAATTTTTTCCATAGCAGTGTTATTATATTAACAGTTGCAAATTTACATAAGTATCACAATCAAAAACAACAAAAGCACTAAATTACTTATTTTGATATTGTATATTTGCAAGATAAAATCATCACCTATTGCTACATGATTGAAATTAAAGAAGTTGTAACCGCCCGCGACAGGCGCGATTTTGTTGATCTTCCGTACAGGCTGTACAAAGGTCATCAGTTTTGGGTTCCTCCCTTAAAGTCGGATGAAGTGAAATCATTAACAGCCAAAACAAATCCTGCTTTCGACTTTTGCGATGCCAAATTCTGGACTGCGTGGAAAAACGGGCAGTGTGCAGGACGCATTGGTACCATCATCAACCACGATTACAACAAGAAAACCGGTATCAAAATGGGTCGTTTTACCCGATTCGAAGTGATAGATGACATAGAGGTTACACAAGCCTTGTTTAACACCGCCGAAAAGTGGCTCAGCAATCATGGAGTTGTGGCCATACATGGCCCGTTGGGTTTTACCAACCTGGACAATCAAGGACTGCTAATAGAAGGGTTCGACTACCTGCCTTCTATCGCTTCGGTAATGCATTTCCCTTATTACCAGAAACATATCGAGAGTTTGGGTTACGATAAAGAAAACGATTGGGTAGAATTTTTACTCAAAATTGAAGAAATTCCGGAAAAGGCTACCCGATTGGTGGAAATCATCAAACAAAGAAACAACCTGGAGGTGATCCATTTGACCGAAAAAAAGGAAATGTCGCTTTATCTGAATGATGTGTTTTACCTGCTTAACAGGGCTTTCGATGAACTGCCTTATGTGAGCCCGTTTTCAGACAAACTGATAAAAAGTGCTACCCAGAAATACATGGATGTACTGGTTCCTAAATATATTGTGGTAATAAAAAAAGATGGCCAACTGGCTGCCTTCATCATCGGTTTGCCCAGCCTTTCCAAAGCCATGCAAAAAGCCAATGGACACTTGTTTCCAACAGGATTTATCCACATTAAAAAAGCCCTGAAAAACCCCGAGGTAATGGACTTGCTTCTAACGGGTGTAGATCCTCATTATCAAAAACTTGGCTTGCCTGCCATCCTCATCAGCGAACTGCAGCAATCCATGCTAGAGAACGGAGTAAAATATGTGGAAACCACAGGGATGTTCGAAACCAACCTGAAAGGCGCCACCACCTGGAAAAACTACGACCACATTCAGCACAAACGCAGACGATGTTTCGTTAAACAGCTGTAACGCAACACCATCGTTACCGGATGCAACAACTGACTCATTTAATTGTGGGCGGTTATGGTGTCTTTTCTTAATTTTGCATTTCAAATCATATGGTTATGGAAACCCAATTGCACATTTATAATACCCTGGTGAGGAAAAAACAACTGTTCGAACCCATTGCCCCACCTCATGTGGGCATGTATGTCTGTGGTCCAACCGTTTACGGCGATGCGCATTTGGGTCATGCCCGTTCGGCCATCACCTTCGACATCGTGTTCAGATACCTGAAATACCTGAAATACAAGGTGAGATATGTGCGCAACATCACCGATGTGGGCCATTTGGAAAACGACGCCGACGAAGGAGAGGACAAAATTGGCAAAAAAGCCCGTTTGGAAGAACTCGAACCCATGGAAGTGGTGAAATATTTCACCGACAGGTACCACGAAAACATGGACCAACTGAACGTACTGCATCCCAGCATCGAACCCACGGCATCGGGGCATATCATTGAACAAATAGAGTTGGTAAAATCCATTCTTAAAAACGGATACGGTTACGAATCGGAAGGGTCGGTTTATTTCGATGTGGAGAAATATAACAATGACTACCAATACGGCAAACTTTCAGGACGCAATGTGGCCGACATGCTACAAAACACCCGCGAGTTAGCCGGACAAGACGACAAGAAAAACAGTTTTGATTTTGCCCTTTGGAAGAAAGCCGATGCACGTCACATCATGCACTGGCCTTCGCCCTGGAGCGAGGGATTTCCGGGGTGGCACCTGGAATGTTCGGCAATGGGAGCCAAGTATTTGGGTGAAACATTTGATATTCACGGAGGTGGAATGGATTTGCTGTTTCCCCATCACGAATCGGAAATTGCACAGGCCAACGCATCCAAAGGCAAAGACCCGGTAAAATACTGGATGCACAACAACATGATTACCGTTAACGGTCAAAAAATGGGCAAATCGCTCAATAATTTCATCACCATGGATGAGTTTTTCTCGGGCAATCATCCTGCCCTTGAGCAAGCTTATTCGCCCATGACCATTCGATTTTTCATCCTGCAAGCCCATTACCGCAGCACCCTCGACTTCTCCAACGAAGCACTTCAAGCTGCGGAAAAAGGCATGTCGAAATTATTTGAGGCTTATGCTTTGATTGATTCGTTGAATCCTGCTGCTAACTCATCATTCCAACTCAGTCAACATATCAATGCTTTGGAAACGGCCATGAACGATGATTTCAACACGCCCATTGCCATTGCCCAACTCTTTGATTTGAGCAAAATGATTCATCAGGTAAATGATGGAAAAGCCACACTAACGGCAGTCGACCTGGAACAACTTAAACAGGTATTCGGTGTCTTTTTATTTGATATTCTGGGTCTTATTCCTGAAAAAGGAGGCCAAAACGACCAATTGGTAAACTATTTGATGGACACCATTCTGGAATTGCGCAAAAAGGCCAAAGAGAACAAAGATTGGGCTACCTCCGACCAAATCAGAGACGAACTGAATAAACTGAATATTCAGGTAAAAGACACCAAGGAAGGGGCTAAATGGAGTTTTAAATAACTACCTGTTTATCAAAACTATTTGACTTTCAGTAGATTGTTTACCGATTAGCTGTAACAGGTACATCCCCGATTTCAGCGAGCTTACGTCCATCGAGAGCGTATTGAATCCGGATGGTTGAGGTTCAACAGAACCTATTTCCCGTCCTTGCATATCCAACAATCGAACTTCCAAGGGTAAATTTTCAGGTGAGTCGACTTCAAGAGTTAGTGTTGTAGAAGCCGGATTGGGAAATATTTGAACCACATTTCGGGATTCTTCGGTTAAGTCAAAAATTCCGCTAGCCATATCCTTAAATACCACAATATGTACACTATCGTATCCGGGATGTTCATCCGATAAATTGATCTGTATTTTTTCGGCAGTAACGCCCGTAATTTCGGGATACACCCAATAGGTTTTGGTCTCCATGTCTGCAAAGGCAAATTCCCCTGTTTCATCCGCTTTGGAACACATGATCATGCTATCATTTTCATCCATTAAATAGATGTTGGCACCCGAGGCAGGGGTGGCAGGGGTGATGCCACGCGGAAGGTCATCGTACTCAATTTTGCCTTCAATCCATCCAATACCAGGCATATAATCTGTGGTATTGTGCAAATTAATATCGTATTCCCAGGATGTGGCAGACAGCTGGATAGGTTTGGCTTCTTGCCAAAATAGCTGATCTCCATAATAGGTTGGTAGCCAGCCGCTGTAATATTGCGATTCCATTGCCGGTTCGCTTTTTACCACATATTTACCCACAGGAACCTGATAGAAATAATAATACCCCAAAGTGTCGATATAAGCCGTGTCTATCGGGAAAAAGTTATTGGACGAATCAACTCCGTACAAATAGGCCAAACCCAAATCGATGGGCATCTGATGGATGAATACATGTCCGCCAAAATGATAGGATTCGAGTGGGCTTATATATACCAATTGGGTAATTGTATTGCTGAAAGTATGCCCGTAATACTCTACAGTAACCGTAAGGCTCACCTGAAACAATCCCGTCTGAGCATACACGTGCTCAGGACTCATCATTGTGGATGTGGTTCCGTCGCCAAAATCCCAAAGGCGCGAAACAATATTCGGGTTGGTAGTTTGGTCAAAAAAACGATATCTATAACGATCACCATAAGCCTTCTGCACATATTTAAAACGAGCTTGCAAAGGCTTAAACTGATAAGGAGCATCGATGGAAAAATTGTTTAGCAGAATGTTGGAGAATATATTATCTATAAACCTGAAATGTGATATGTTTTCGTAAGCTTTATTGTTTATGTCAAGGGTATAAACATTAACAAGGCCACTTTGGTTGTTGGTGAAGATGGTATCATAAAAATACCCTTCATCATTGGTATAAACTTCTTTGTAATACGATAAACCTCTGTCGGGACCGCTTCCAGGCATGGATATATAAACCAAATGGTCGGCAACTGGACCTCCATAAATCACATGTAGCACCTGACCGGAAACAATCACCTTGTTGGGGATAATACCGGCTTTGAGCGACACCATACTGCCCAACAACAGGAAAACGAACAGCAGGGGTTTCATTCGAAGAAAGTTAATATTTATTTTAGTAGTCATGGTACCAATCATCTCTCGTTATTTCAATCGGATAACCGCACCCACTTTCACCGAAAATGCTGAAATGGGTTTGTTGTATCCCTCTTTGTTGTAAATAGAATTTAAGTAGTAGCGATATCCGGGCTCAACGGCCATGGAAATTTTGTCAGTGATTTTATATTCAATGCCGGCACTGATACCCAATTGCATATAGAATGGGTTACGTTCCGGAAGTTTATTCTGTAAATCAAGTATTTCGACATAGCTTTCTGAAGGAAGTGGTTTATCTATCCAACGTCCCACCTGGAAATTAAATATGGGACCACCATAAACATACCAGCCTACCGAACCCCGGGTTCCGGGATGATTATATCCCACCAAAATCGGTAATTGAACGTATGCATAGCGGTTGGTGACTTCGGAAACAACCAGATGACGAATACTGTCCCAAACCTCCACTGTTTTAGTATAGTAGGTAGGAACCACTTGGCCATTTACCGAGTCGAAGGTTACATTATACACGTCATTGTATGAGCCCTGGTACTCATTGCTGATATAATCCAACTTGGCGAAACCGCGATCGCGGGAGTAGGCCACTCCCAATCCTGAACGCACAAACCAATGTTTGTTGAAATGATAAGTGGGTTCAACATGGATGGAAAAACTATTCAAAATGGTAACAGAATCGAGGTTAGTAGTCACAAACTCCGAAGCTAAGCCAGTGAAAGCCGACCAACGACCTTTATTGCCCGATGATGTATTGGTTCTTTGCTTCTTCTGAGGCAAAACAGGATTCAATACATTTTCAGAAGGATATCTGAGTGAGGGTTCTGTCAACGTCAAATTAAGCTTATACAAGGGGCGATAATCCAAAAAGCTCTGATACAATGAAATATAGTTGATCGATTCGTTTGCTTCCGTTTTGGCAACTTCCGTTTCAACAACAACTTCATCCGATAAGGGTGTGACTTCGGCGTATTTATTTTCAGCTATTTGGGGATCAATTGCTGCTTTCAAAGAAATATCCATCGAAGGTTCCATGAGTTCGGCTTCTTCTGTTATCACCCCCTGCTCAACCATAGCAAGAGCTACTGGCTGATTCTCGGTTACATTTTCGGTAGGTGCCTTAGGATCATGTGATTGGCCTTCAGCCCATATTCCACCCAAGGGAGATAGCAGCAACCAACCCAGGAAGGCCAACAAAAGTGCCAAAGCAGCCAGAACAATCACCTTTTTTGTGATCCCTGAATTAGCAGCCTTATTTGCCTCCAAACCGGCAACCACACCTTCCCACACATGTGGTGGTGGAGCAGCTTCAAAGGCTTGCATCTTCTCCCTGATCAGTTGGTCGATATGTTCGTTAGGCTCAATCAAGATTTTCTTTTTCTTCAATTAATTTTAGTCGTTTTTGCAAACTTACCCGAGCTCTCGATAGTTGTGATTTAGAGGTGTTTTCGGAAATACCCAGCATTTCGCCTATTTCCTTGTGGGTATATCCTTCTATGATATTCAAATTGAAAACCGTCCGGTAACCTTCGGGCAATTCGTTTATCAGTTGTAGCAGCTCACGCGAAGTCATGTTTTCTACCACCAAATTTTTGGTTTGATGGACATTGCTCAAATGTTCCAGATCTGTTTTAACACCCTGTTTCATCTTTTTGTTGTAATAATTGATGGCGGTGTTAACAATGGTACGACGTACCCAACCTTCGAGCGAACCTTCCCCTCTGTAATCCTTTAAATGAACGAAAACTCTAATGAAGCCATCCTGAAGAATATCTGCCGCATCGTCTTTATCAAGCGCAAAACGCAAGCAAACCCCGTACATTTTGGGGGCAAGTTGCTGATAAAAAGTTTCCTGTGCCTTTTTATCATTTTTTAACAGCCTGTTAATAAAAGACTTATCGAACTCCATGCTTCCGTTTTCGTTCCCTTGGTTGAAGGGGAAAAATTGGCAGCAAGGTAATAAAATTCTTTAATCACTTCGTATGGTGGACATAAGGCCAAATCAAATGGTTGCATGTGGCCGATAAGGAACGCGAAAGATTGATTTTTACACTTTATAACTGTCTAAATTTTTCCCGGAGGGAAAGCATATGGGTAGATACAGAAATCTTGGGAGAATTATATCGTCTGCCCATGGCGGACAAAATTCAAATGGTATTTTTCTAACCACATCGAGCTTCCAACGGAGCTCAAAAGCTAAATTTAGACAGTTTCTTAATCAGCAGATAAAAAAGGGGCAATTTTATGGAGCAATTTTGACTTGTTGAGGGGTTTAAAAAGCAACTGAACGGATTCTGATTTTTCGAGCAGCCGAATGTCGTCGGTATCCAATTCTTGTCCCATCACAATCAAGGGCACTTGTTTGGTTTTTCGTTTGATGGTTTTCACCAGTCTTTTCAGCGAGGTTCCGGGCAGGTCGGCATCTATCAGGATGATGTCCGGGTGGTTGTTGTAAAGTTCTGATATAAGTTCGTCACCCGATTTCACCCAAAACAAATCGGCTTCCGTTTTGGTCAACATCACCTTAATTAAGTTAAAACTGGCCAATTCGTAGTCGGCTACCACAATTTTCTTACCCAACCAATTGAAATTCAATTCGGAAGAAGGTGTATCCTCAACGAGTGGCTCGATGGAAATAATGGATTCGGGCAAGTGAAGAAAAAATGTGGATCCGTTTCCCGGCTCCGACTGCACCGTAATGCTTCCGCCCATCAAACTTGCCATACCCCGGGCTATGGCCAAACCAAGACCTGAACCGCCAATTTTTCGGGTAGGCGAATTGTCCACCTGCCTGAAATGCTCAAATATGGACTCATGAAATTCGGGTGCAATACCTATACCGGTATCTTTTACGTAAAAGCAAATTCCATTATTGTTTTCGATAAAATAGTCCAACTCTATGCTTCCTTCATGGGTAAAAACCAGGGAGTTCTCTAACAAATTGACCAGAATTTGATGCACCTTGCGTATGTCGGCAGAAATAATGAGGTTTCGGTGGTCGGAGTGTTCATTAAGTATGACCTGCACATCCGTTTTGTCCTGTTTGGTTTGCAGGTTTCTGGCTTCGGCATGCACGTGCGACAAAATATCCGAAACCGCAAGGTTGTCGTTGTGCACCTCCATTTGCTTGGTTTCAATCTTGGAAATGTTGATAACGTCTTCGATGCGTTTCAGCAATATTTCGCTGCTGCCTCTTACAATGGAGGTATATTCTTCACGTTCTTCGTGTGGAATATCTTTCATCAGCAACAGCTCCAAAAATCCAAGAATGTGGTTCAATGGGGTACGGATTTCGTGGGAAAGGTTGCTCAAAAAGGCTGTTTTCAACATGTTGGCTTCTTCGGCTTTCTCCTTGGCCAAAATCAGATTTTTTTCAGCCATGCGCCGTTTGGTAATATTGCCAATAATTATCAGATGTGCATTCGCTTTGCCCTGTTCGTTGGTCATGGTAATACCTCTTACCCTGAAATGGCTGTCCGGATTGCCTAATCCGGGTATCCGTGTTTCCATATCAAACTGAATATGATCGTCGAGTAATCTTGATATTTTGCTTGATAACGGACTGTCGTAAAACTGTAAAAAACGCGTAATGTGAATATGTTCTTTCTGTTTCTCTTCGGGATAGTCAAACAATTTGCCGAACGAACTGTTGAAAAGCTGAATATACCCAAAGATATCCAAACTCAGAATAGCTAATGGAATATGGTCGAGCACATTGTTGTAATTGCTGTGTTTACGCTCGTTTTCTGACAGGGCTGCTTCGTGCAAGAGAATTTTCTTCTCCAACAGAGCAATGCGGTTTACTAATTTTTCCGTATCTAATTGATTTTCTGACTCCAAAAGTTGCTTATTTGTCATTTCAATTACTGTTGATGAACATTGAACCTGAAAAACTAACCCGCAATATACTGAATTTTATGCCATAAGATTTACCAAAGTAATATGATCTTCTTCAGTTAATTTATAATGCATTCCCGAAACCTTATTTTTATGATACTGTTCCACAATAAGAGCATGTTTATCTTTACCTACATTGATGTCTGTCAGGGTGGTGGGCGAATCCAACGAAACAAAGAATGCAGTGAGTTGCTCTATGGTAGCATCTACATCAGTGGTATTGAACAATGCCTTTCCTAACTTGCTGATTCTATGAGCACATTTTGTTTTTTGCAATTTAAGCCAGGCGGGATAAGCGATACTCAAACTGGCACCGTGAGGCGTGTCGAACAGCAAGGACAGTTCATGTCCCAAACCATGCACTCCCCAATCACCCCCCTTTTTGCCATAAGTAGTAGTACCATTGAGTGCCAGGGTAGCGTCCAACATAATATTGGCCCGGTATTCCAGATTTTGAAGGTCGTTGAGCAACTTGGGACCCCACTGCATGGCATCTTTGATGATTGAAAAGGTAATATGGTCGGTAACGGAGGGTTCTCCGGCTCCAAAATAGGCTTCAAGGGAATGAGCAATAAGGTCGACAATGCCATAGGCTGTGTAGCTTTTTGGCACACTGAGGGTAAATTCGGGATTCAAAAAACTGGCCTTGGGAAAAATAAGTTCGTTAACAAATCCAAGTTTTTCGCCGGTTTCGTGATTTTGCACCACGGCAGCGGCATTCATTTCGGTACCCGTGGCAGCAAGTGTAAGAATGGCTACCAGAGGAGTTGCTTTCTCAGGCTTTGCCGACCAGGTCATAAAATTCCACGGATCGAGCTCAGTTTGAAGACCAAGGGTGATAATTTTGGCTGAATCAATCACGCTTCCGCCTCCCAAAGCCAACACCACATCTACCTGATTTTCCTTGCCTATTTTTACGGCAGCTCTTACATCTTCGATCACGGGATTGGATTTTATTCCGGAATATTCTGTTACAACAAATCCGCTTGCATTCAGAATATCCATTATTTGACCATAGTAACCGTATTTCACAACTGAACCCTTGCCATATACCAATAAAACTCTTTTTCCAAAAGTATCCAACACTTGCCCAAGCGAGGAAGAAATTTGTTGACCAAAAAATAAACGTACGGGATTATAAATATTGAAATTTTCCATTTTAAAGCTTTTTGTTAGCAAAGTTATACTAAAACCAACCAATAAATGTTACAGGTATGGCATTAAAATTTGTTGAAACAAGGATTATATAAAAAACCATATCTTTGCACCACTTTTTTAAAAAGACTGATTTTTGCTCAACTAATTGAACATTAGACAAATTAACACATACTTATGACTGAAGTAATCATTGATAACCAATTGCAATACAAAATTGCAGATATTTCTCTTGCCGAATGGGGAAGAAAAGAAATAGAAATTGCTGAAAAAGAAATGCCCGGCTTGATGGCCATTCGCGAAAAATACAGCAAAACATTACCCCTGAAAGGCGTTCGCATCACCGGATCGTTGCACATGACTATCCAAACAGCTGTTTTGATTGAAACGCTGGTGGCACTTGGCGCCGACGTTCGTTGGGCAAGCTGTAATATCTTCTCCACACAGGATCAAGCTGCCGCAGCTATTGCAGCTGCCGGCGTTCCTGTGTTTGCCTGGAAAGGCGAAACATTGAAAGAGTATTGGTGGTGTACCAATCAAGCCCTGAGTTTCCCCGATGGCAAAGGTCCTCAACTGATTGTGGACGATGGTGGTGATGCTACCCTGCTTATCCACAAAGGATTTGCTGCCGAAAATGACCCTTCAACCCTAAACGGAACCCCCGAAAGTGAAGAAGAAGCTGAAATTCTGGACTTGTTGAAAGAAATTCTGGTAGATGATCCCACACGTTGGCACCGCACCGTAGCCGAGTGGAAAGGTGTTTCGGAAGAAACCACCACCGGCGTCCACCGTTTGTACCAAATGTTTGAAAAAGGCGAATTGCTGGTTCCTGCCATCAACGTAAACGACTCGGTAACCAAATCCAAATTCGATAACCTATATGGCTGTCGCGAATCTCTTGCCGATGGCATCAAACGTGCCACCGATGTAATGCTCGCGGGCAAAGTAGTCGTTGTAGCCGGTTACGGCGACGTAGGTAAAGGTTCGGCACATTCCATGCGCAGCTATGGCGCACGTGTTTTGATAACCGAAATCGACCCTATCTGTGCCTTGCAAGCAGCCATGGAAGGGTTTCAGGTAATCACCATGGAAGAAGCCGTAAAACACGGTAATGTATTTGTAACCACCACCGGAAACAAAGACGTAATTACAGCCAAGCACATGGCCGAAATGAAAGACCAGGCCATCGTGTGTAATATTGGCCATTTTGACAACGAAATTCAGGTGACCAAACTGGAAAAAACTCCCGGCATCAAAAAAATCAACATCAAACCTCAGGTAGATAAATACGAATTTGCTGACGGACATTCCATTTTCATGCTGGCCGAAGGAAGATTGGTCAACCTGGGTTGTGCCACCGGCCACCCAAGTTTTGTGATGAGTAACTCATTCACCAACCAAACCCTGGCTCAAATCGACCTTTGGGAAAAACGCGATGAATACGAAATTGGCGTTTACCGTTTGCCCAAATACCTCGACGAAGAAGTGGCCCGCCTGCATTTGGAACAAATTGGCGTAAAACTAACTCGTCTGTCGAAAGAACAGGCCGACTATATTGGTGTAAGCCAGGATGGTCCTTACAAACCGGATCATTACAGATACTAGGATCTGAATAACCATAAAAAAAGCGCCCGATTGAGGCGCTTTTTTTTATGTCATAACCTTGAACATTCAAGGTGAAGAAATCGAATTACATTAAAACGGTGTAAGCGTAATACCTACCGATATGGGATATAACTCAGGACCGCGATCGCGATTAAAAATTTGAGAAATTTGGTAATATCCAAACAGGTTGACCGATTTGTAACCAAACCTCAGGGTAAATCCATAGGAGTAGGTTTGTAATTCAGAAATGCTTTTTTGCTTAATAGTCACGCGATTTTGCTGGGCTGTTGACATATCCCCAATATATTTTTCCTTACTGTTTATCAGGTAGCCAATTTTAAAACCAACGCCCAGTTTCATTTCATTTTTGAAACGGATTTTCAATTCCATGGGAATGTCGATGTAGGTGAGGTTGATCTTGGTACGTTTGGGAGCCAATTCATCTGGAATGGGGGTAAAAACAATGGTGTCGGCCTTAATATTGTCGATACGTGAATCGCTGTAAAGGTTGTGATTGCTGATACCCAGACCTATACCAAAGTTAGAGGGCCCGTTGGCCAACTGAAAATTATACATAGCAAACACGTTGGCTCCTTGGTTGATGGTGCGGATATACATGTTGTCGGGTTTGTTTTGCCAGATGTCGGTAAACACATCCACCCCAACGGTTACTTTGCGCTTGGCGCTTTCGCTGATCACCTGTGAGAAGCCCATGCTACTGAAAAGCATGACAAACATTAATAAAAATCCAAAAGAGCGTGTATTCATTGGTTGTAATTTTTTACAAAAATAGTATTTACGGGGTTATATGGCTTTATTCGGCCAACAATTGATCTAATATTTGATTCATACGGTCAGAATTCCAGTGTGCTGCTCCCTTTTTGCTTACTACTACCCTGCCCGACTTGCTAATGACAAAGGTGGCAGGTATGGTTTCCGACTGCAAAGACGCCGGAACCGAGCGATATCGATAGAAGGGCAACTGCTGAAACTGTCGCTTATCGGCAAAAGTATTAATGATAGTAGGCGATTCGGTGGTGGCCAGCACAAAATGTACGCGGTCGCCATATTTTTCATGCAAATCTTTAATGCCGGGCAATTCGGCCACACATGGCGGACACCAGGTAGCCCAAAAATTAATAAAAACAGGTTGTCCGTCCAATAATTCTCCCAGGCTTATTTTTTTACCGTCAAGGGTAGTCAATTGCCAGGTTTTATCACTTGAAGTCAAGTTAAATTGCTCATCTTTATTAAGTTGTGAAGGAGCAAAAGAAGTGAGCCGAATAAAAAAGGAGGCCACTTCCATACGAGTGGTCGGGATAATGAGCAAGATGATCAAAGCCACAAATACCACATCAGAAGCCAATGAAAATTTTGATTTCTTTTTGTAATAGTTACGGATATAGTTAGCCAGTTTATTATTTGCCACAGGAATATTGGTCGTTTAGTTTATCGCGGTCATTTTGCCTAAAGCAACTCAGCCCTTCGATCGAGCAGTTGGTCGATTTCCTCGTCGGTAAGGTTGGGGTTTTTCAAAAGCTCGTCGATCTTTTTTACCGCCTCTTTTGTGTCGACAGGAATGGCAGGAATGGGGGGCATGGCGGTTTCCGGCTTTTGCAAATAGGGTTCGTCTTCGCCCAGTTGTTCGCGCAATTGTTTTATCAAACTACTCACCATTTGCTTTACCGGTTCGCCAAATTGTCCTTGCAACTGCTGACTGATTTGGTCTTTCATGGATTCGTAATTGCTGAAAAAGAACTGAAATTGTTTCATCATCGACTTATCGACGCCCGGGATATCATCCATGGACTGTTCTTCGAGCAGCCGGTTAAATAGCCTGAACAATTCGTCCAGATCCTGTTTAAATTTCTCATCTTCCATCATGCGACAAATTTACAACAATCTCAGTAATGGTGGATAATCATTTAAATAACCTTAACTTTTTTGTTGCTTAGTGTCGGTAAGAACACCCCTATAATTCTTATGCATCTTGCTCAAAACGCCAACGA
This sequence comes from Bacteroidales bacterium, assembly GCA_963676875.1. Classification (GTDB taxonomy): domain Bacteria; phylum Bacteroidota; class Bacteroidia; order Bacteroidales; family F082; genus UBA6244. Next base: position 1,897,567 of record OY781436.1, on the reverse strand, counting down.
CCAGGCTTGCGACCGCCGGGTGGGTGTTTTCACTAAATTCCGGAGTTGTTTTACAGGTTGTGGGTGATGTTTTCATCGCGGGGTGGGTTTTTTGGGCTCAACTGAGCCTTAAAACCTATTATGTTGGCAGTAGTGTTTTTTTATTTTTCCAATTCTCTTATCCATCGGTCACTTGGTTCTTCTCCTTCATAAAATACTAAATCTGCATTTCCAAAGACAATCAAAGTTCCCATGCCCATTCCTATCGTTTCTGTTAAGGCATCTTTAATCTTTAGTCTTTTCCCGTCAATTTCATTGTTTTCAGAAATGAGGTAACAATCTTCAATAAATTTAATTTTCTGAAGTCTTCTATTTATTTCTTCCAGTTCATTTGTTTTAATTTCTTGGAAGTTGTCGAGTTGAGCACTGAAATGAGCTAATGCATCCGTAAATTTTCTTCTTGTCTTCGATTTTTTGATGAAATTCAGATATCTGTCTCTTTTATCCTTGATGACAAAATTCTCAATGACTTTCGATTCTATGTTAATGTCTGTTTTCATTTTTTACATTACTGCCAACTAAGTGCCAACCCCACCCCCATACCATTTATCTCCCCTTTGACTACATTCGACTTGCCGCGCAATGTGTTGCAAATCAATTGATGCAAAAAATGGTGAGGTTGGGTGCGGTTCATGTTATTGTATTTAGCAGTTGTCAAATATACTTTATTTTCGTGTGCATTTTATAAAATCTCATCTACATATTAGCTCAAAAAATACGCGATGTTCAGCCAACGACGAGGCTTGCGACTGCCGGGTGGGTGCTTTCACTAAATTCCGGAGTTGATTTACAGGTTGTGGGTGATGTTATCATCGCAGCCTGTTTTTTTGGCTCAACTGAGACTTAAAACCTACCATGTTGTGCTTTCGTGCTTTTTCTTATTTAGCTGTGAGTAGAATATTTAGATTCAATGCGTTTGCAATTAGAGCAAAATTTGAAATTCTTATATCTTCTCCATTTTCAATTCTTGAAATATATGGTCTTTTCTTCCCAATAAGTTCTGCCAGATCTTGTTGACTTAACTTTAATTCTTTTCTTCTGTTTTTAATTATTTCTCCAAAATAATATGAAAATGATTCTTCTCTGAATTTCTCTCTTGTTTCAGTTCCTTCTTTTCCAAATTTTTTGTCTAGTATGTCTTTTGCGTTCATTAATTTTCTCATGAGATTCAGTTTTTTAGATGTAGTCTTTAAGTAGTTTTTCTGATATTTTTATAGCCTTTTTATAGTCCTTGTTTGATTTTTTAACAAAGCCATTCAAACAAATAACTTTTTTTGATTCTATAAAACTGGAAAGATCAGTTGCAAACATAATTACTCTTATTTCGTTTCCAGTTTTAATTCTTAGTTCATAGAAGTCAGTGTTTATCAACTTTTTCACAAATGATGCATGAACTACCTTAACTTCCATCATTACTTCAATAATCTGATAGAATTTCAATGATACTCGTTTGTCTTGACTTTCGATGAAGTCTGAACACTCTGATGTTATCATTATTTCTCTCATGACGCAAAAGTAACGAATAAGTTACATTATTACAAGTTTATTCTTATAAATTATGTTTGGATTTGGATTTTCTTCGTGTGAAGTACAACGGGAAGCATACACTTTTGTGGCGCTTTTCGAAGACGAATCTTTCTGATCACAACAATTGTTATTTGAATCTAAAAACCTGAATTTCAAACCAAAATTAGCCATAAAGTATGATGCATTGTTAGCACCTGTTATTAGTTAAAATGGTAAAAAATCTTCACTGTAAAAATCATTTGGAAAAGACGCTGGACTAAATTGTTTAAATGTTCTTTCTTCAATTTGAATAACAAGCTTATTAATGAAATTTTCAATTGCTGATAAGAACTCACGTATTAGACTTATGTCTATAATATGAAAATCATACCCCACCTCATTGGTTTTTATGCCATTAAATTTCACTAAGAACTTTTTGAATTGACCTTTATCCTTTATTTGAGAATTATTGTGAACAATAAGATTTCTAAGCTTTTGAAAATCTGCTATTCTCATCCATTCTTTATCAACGTTCTCAAAATCAATATTCGCAACTTTCACGAGGAAACGTCTTGCTTTGTCTAAAAGATTATAACCATTTAAGTCATTCAGACCTAGCACTAAGTTTGTGTCATCTTGAATTTTAGCGCAAAGGAAACTCAAGTTGTTTTCTAAAAGTGAGTATAGAGTTACTATGGACGAATGATAAAAATAGCTAGGTATTTTCAGGTAATCTAAATTGTATATATCCCTAAGCCCATATTCTAACGTCGGGTTTTCTTGGATATCTAATTGTAAAAGATTATCCAATTCTTTTTTCCTTTCATCAAGCTTGGTTGAATTAAAATCAAAATATTCAATTATGTATGATAATTCATGCCGAAACATAACCTTGAAATCGTTAAGATTTATTTTAATGTCTTTATTTTCAATAGAATTCGAATAATTCACTTGATTATAATTTTAGATAACATAGGTCTCATTTAATAGGTGCTAACTAAGTGCTAACCCCACCCCCATACCATTTATCTCCCCTTTGACTACATTCGCCCTACAACGCAATGTGTTGCAAATCAATTGATGCAAAAAATGGTGAGGTTGGGTGCTCATGTTATTGTATTTAGCAGTTGTCAAATATACTTTATTTTCGTGTGCATTTTATAAAATCTCATCTACATTTTAGCCCAAAAAATACGTGGTGTTCAGCCAAATACGAGGCTTGCGACTGCCGGGTGGGTGCTTTCACTAAATTCCGGAGTTGATTTACAGGTTGTGGGTGATGTTTTCATCGTTTTGGGTAAAGCCTATTATGTTACAAAAAGTTGTTCTCAACGTACTGTCAAGTCTTCCGGATTTTTATGGCAATCCCAAACAGTATGGATAATAATTTTGTCTGAGTTTACTTCATAAAAGAGTATATAATTGTCAAAAATTAATCCGCAAATAGATTCATCATCGGTTTTAAAACCCAGATTTGGATGATTAACCAAAAGTTTTATTTCCTTATTTATTTTTTTGTAGAGCTTCTTGGAATAAGTTGCACTCTTATTTCTATCAATATAAAAGTTTAGGATTTCTTGCAATTTTATCTTGGCCCTATGTGACCATATTATTTTTCGCTGAGCCATCCGTTTACTTCTTTATCCAATTCGTCATGATCTATAAATAACCCCTCTGAAACCTCCATTTTTGATTGGATTATTTCTTCTTTTTGATCTGGGGTTAAAATCAAAACTTTTGATTCAGATTTTGAATCCAAAATTGTTTTTATCGCTTGCAAAAACGAAACATCATTAATTTCTGAAATCCTATGAATTAATAAGTTTTTTAACTCTAAAACAGTCATATTATACTCTTTTATACAAAAGTACGATTTTAATAACTGACTTGTCAAATTTCTCTGAAGACTACCTACAATTATTGGTAACCGGGAAGCATATACTTTTTGGCGGAATTTGAAAGACTATTCTTTCAACTTTCGACAATTGTGAGTTGGAGTCAAAATGTTCAATTTCAAACCGAAACCCGCCATAAAGTATGATGCATTGCTAGCAACTGGGCTTTATTTAATTATTAGTTTTTTTATTGAACGATTCTTTGATGATTCAATTTCAACAACATATGACCCTGGTGCGAATCTTGAGATGTCAATTCTATCGTCTAATTCATTGTTCTTGTAAACTACTTTTCCTTTTGGGTTAGATATTATTACGTTTACAACCTTATCATTTTTTAAATTTTTAATTGTTATAGAATTGCTAGCTGGATTAGGGTAAATATCAATAAAATCCTTTTCTGGTGAAGAAATTTGATCTGTTGATGTAGTTAAGGCGCTTTTCGCTAAGTAGGATTCATGTCCGATATAAACATAATCATTAGAACTTATGTGAATAAGATCGATTGACATTTGGGAAATAGTGTCAAAATATTCAAAGCTATACCCATTATTCTCAGAATAGATCACCCCAAAAGGACCGCAAGAAAAAATATCTCCTTCCGAGTTAATTTTTAAATCATTAAAATTATTACCGTTAAGTATCAGGCTAAATTCAGTCGAGTCCATATACCATGCATTTATTCCACAGTTATCTCCACTAATTAACCACCAATCACAAGTAAAAATTTCTGAATTGGCATTTATATCCATACCGGAAACCTGGTGATTATATAGTCCCATTAATTCCCAGGTAACACCATCATCAATAGATTTATAAACTCCTCCGGTGTTTTGTTGAAATCCCATAACGCTAAAAAGAATATTATCCTGGTAATCGAATTTAAGACTAGTAATGTATTCTGACACACTATTACATCTATATAATGTATCCCATGTGTTACCATAGTCATTTGAGCGGAAAAGACTAGCTATTGATCCCCACATTGAAATATATAATTCATCGTTATAACTTTCGATTAACGTTACATTTCCAACATAACCAATTGGAGTTTCAATTCTCTCCCAACTGTTTCCATTATCTGTTGACATAACCATTGGTTGTAATCCGTTACTGCTACCAGCAAATATTTGTCCGTCATCATTTATGTCAATTGATAAAATACTATGAGTGCCATCATCATAAACCAGTTCCCAGGTCAAACCTTCATTAGTACTTCTCAACAATCCACCTTGGCCATTATTTGAACCGACACCGACAAAAATGTCACCAAAATTGTTGGTTGTTATGCACTTAATATGTAAAGTGTCTGGAAAGTTTAGCTGAATCCAGTGGTTTTGGGCTTCCAATCCTGTTATTGTGAAAAGGCAAGTTAGGATTATGATTAATATATTTTTCAATTCAATTATAATGTGAGATTAACTTTCTAAAATTGATATTTTTTCAATACACGATTATCTTGGCAGCCTTGTTGCTAACGTTTTGAATATGGTGCGTTTGGCATTTCAACACTCCAAACTTTCAATTTACTAATATGTTTATTTATTGCTATCATCTTCATATTTAGTACTTTCTGCCAAATGCACTATATTTTTTGTTGTAAACCGTTTTTCATTTTCTCCATCCTTCTTTAATAATTCCATTTCTATTCAGTATCAGGTTTATAATCACCGCTTCAAATAGTCCAATAAACCAATAGAGCGGCCAACGAAACCAGATATATAATGTTTCAAATCCGTCAGGAGTCAGTTTGGAGCGACTTAGATATACCTCGTATTCAATAATACTCGATGCTAAGGGTAATAACACAAGGAATGATAGTCCTAAAATCAGATGAACATACCATGGAAAGAAAGTAAACTTTCTATATTTATAAATGTACCAATTAGTCAAAATAATAAATGATAAAATAGCTATGTCAAAAATTCCAAAAAGCATTTTCAAAAAATCAAATAACTCTCCTATCAATGTCTGAAAATTCATATAATTTATTTGCTTTTATCTTTTTTAATAGTCCAATAATAACTTGATGTCCGAAGTCTTTTTCAAATGGTTTACAACTACGTGCTAAACGCACCCCCATACCATTTATCTCCCCTTTGACTACATTCGCCTTGCAACGCAATGTGTTGCAAATCAATTGATGCAAAAAATGGTGAGGTTGGGTGCGGTTCATGTTATTGTATTTAGCAGTTGTCAAATATACTTTATTTTCATGTCCAATTTCTTTTCGTGTGCATGTTATAAAATCTCATATACATTTTAGCCTAAAAAATACGCGGTGTTCAGCCAATGGAGCTACCTCACATTTGGTGTGCTTTTTCTACTGCTCAAGCCCCATGGCTTTTTACATGGCAGTTCGTGCTTTTAGCGCTGTACGATTGTGCTTTTTCAAATTTACACCTTGTGAACCTGATTGCCGATTTATAACCGCTTATAAACGACTATAAGCGACTAATAACTTGGATAAAATTGTTCTCTGTTTACCAATCCACCAATTGCATTATTTAGCGTCTGTCAATAAAGTCGGACTTAACAGACAGACTCTACTTAGTCTTTGTAAGCAAACTGTTTGAACGGCCACCCCACCTCCTTACTCCTCCCCAAAGGAGAGGAGCGATCAATCACGCAATTTTAGCCATTAATATTGTATAATACGACAATTGATCGCCTTTCCCCTTGGGGGAAAGGGACGGGATAGGGGTTCGCAATACGACTTTTTAGACATACTCTATATAGTCTCTGCAAGAAAACGCCCGGTACTTCTTTATGCTCGATTTGATTTTTTTGCAAGAAACAGATGAAATAAAGGGGTTCTGTTGCCGGAAAAAGTGTTTTTTGCCCGATTGGAGAAGGTAGGTCAGGTGGGTAACGAAAAAAGGGGAATGACTCCCTGCTTTTATTCAAAAATTGATGTTTTGCAAAAAAATACTGCACTAAACACCAAATGCTCCCTGAACACCACCGGCCAAAATCGTTCAATCCCCTATACATAACGATTGATTACCTGTGGCTTAGCCCAAAATGGTTTAAAACTTAACTTAGCAGGTGCTGGCTTAAATCCTGTTATGTTAGGCAGTGTGCCTAATCATATTATTCATTTTTACAATATGTTCAATACATATTGGGTTTGAATTTAATAATGCTGTTGCTTCTACTTAGCGTCTGTCTATAAAGTCGGACTTAACAGACAGACTCTACTTAACCGGTGAGGCGGTGTATAAAATGGCTTCCACCTGACGTAGCAAATCGCGTTTGGGGTGATTGGGGTAGTACACATATCCCACCAGGGTAATGATGTGCTCATGCTTGCTATCGGTAAAGGTATAGCTCACGTAAGGACCTCCCATAAAATCGTTGGCCACGTTCCACATACCGCGGGTTTCGATGGCATATTCAAACGGGAAATTGGTTACCTGCTTGCCTACAGGAGGAACATAGGTGGTATCGATAATCATAAAGGAGCCATCTGACGAACCGGGAACATTTATTTTCATTTCGCGTGCTGTACGTGCTGTAATACTCTCCACCGAAAACTGTGCCTCAGCCAGATAGGGTTCTGAAATAATCAATATTCCCTGGCTGTAATCGGGTACTTCCTTGCGAAGCCACATGAATCCATTTACTGATTTGGCAATGTAAAATCCTGACGGAACTGACAGTCTCAAATTAAATGTCTTCAGCACCGCCTCCGATACATCATTTTTGGTGGTGGGATTAAACACCTCCATAATACGTTGTCTTTCAGCTTCTCCAAAGTTTTGAACAATAAGCTCTTCGTTGTCGGCAAACAGTTGTTCAAAGCTGGAAACATTGGGACTTTTAATGCTAAAAATTCGTTGGGGAGCCGCCCACAGGTCGTTCTTAACTTCCATGGTTGATTCGGTGAGCGATGGATCAATTCCCACAATTAAAATGTTGCGATGTTTTTTAAACAAGTCGGAAAAATTGGAAACCCCGATATGGCTAAGTTTGAAAAGAGGCTCAACCTGAGGCATTCCATACTGTTCCTGCTCCATGTATTTTCGGATTACCTGACCTATTTGGCTGTCCCACTGCTCCTGATTTTGCAATACAACCAATACTTCGGAGGTGTTTCCGATGGATCTGGGCAAATTGGAGCCTTTGTGATGGCTTGTACATGATGACCATGCGAACAATATGCCAAAAGCCATGGCCATTACAAATCCTGTATTAACACTTTTTTGTACCATGTTTTTGTTAAGCTGGTGATATCTAAATAACTTGGAATGACCTTATTTATTGCGACTAGCTAATTTCGGCAATGATAATTTTTTGTCCGGGTTTCAACTTGTTGATATTGTGCAGTGAGTTGAGCGCTTTTATCTGATCAACGGTAACGCCATCGTATTCCTTGGCAATATCCCACAGGGTGTCGCCCTTGCGTACCACATGATAGAGGTATTTTCCTTCGGTAACTGAGCTGGCTTTTTTGGTTTCCGGCTTATACACCAAGAGGGTTTGATTGGGATATATATTATTGTTTTTCAGGTTATTCCATTCTTTTAAGTCGGTAACTGAACAACTGTACTTTTTGGCAATCAAGCCCAGGTTTTCGCCATTTTTCACCACGTGTTTCGACTGACTTCCTGAACGCACCACAGGTTTTCCTGAACTACTTGCATATTTTGCCGAAGAACCTCCATACAAAACCAATTTTTGACCCGGATAGATGGTATTACTTCTAAGGTTGTTCCAGTGTTTTATTTGGCTTACATACACATGATATTTTTTGGCTATCAAACCCAGACTTTCGCCGCTTCGCACGATGTGAATGTTACGGTCTTGTGCTTTTTTTACCTCTGCTAGCAGCTTATCGCGCTCAATTCCTTTTCTGGTTTTATAGTTATATAGCGAATCTTCGTTGGTGAGGTAATCGGCCACAAATGATCTGGGAATACGTATCGTGTAGGTTTTTCCTTCCGTAGCCGGAATGATACCCAACTTGAATTGAGGATTTAAAAATTTGAGCTCATCCAATGGAATGCCCAACATTTCGTTCATTTGATCGAACGCCAGAATATCTTTTACGGTGACAGTATCAATGTCATAGTAAAACATGCCCGGTCGTATGGGTGCGATATTATGCTCAGCGGGATAGTTCATAACGTAATTTACCGCTATAAAGGCAGGCACATATCCTCTGGTTTCGCGGGGAAGAAATGGCCAAACCGCCCAATAATTTTTGGTTCCTCCTGCCCTGCGAATGGCGCGATTTACATTTCCCGCACCCGAATTATAGGCTGCCAGCGCTAACGACCAATCGCCATAGATTTCGTACAAATCAGATAAATGCTCACAGGCGGCAACAGTAGCTTTATAGGGATCATAACGGTCGTCGACCATGGAGGTAACCTTAAGACCATAAACTTTTCCTGTTCCATACATAAACTGCCACAACCCTTTGGCTCCCATGCGTGAACCTGCTGCCGGGTTAAGTGCCGATTCTACAATGGCCAAATATTTGATTTCAAGGGGCATGTCGAATCGGTCGAGGACTTCTTCAAACATGGGGAAATATATTTCGGCCAGGCCCAACATGCGGGCCGTAAGGTTACGCTTTTTGTTGGCATACAGGTAGATAAAGTTTTTTACTTCCTTGTTGTAGGTGAGTTCGAACGGTGTTTGAATGTTAAGTGCATGGATACGTTGAGCATATACCGAATCCGGGTAATCAGGTATTTCGTCCGGAGCAAAGTGCTGGGTCATTTGTTCAAATACCGAATCGGGAACAAAATACTGTTGTTGGTAAAATTTTAAATAGGTAAGGCTATCAATTGTGCGCAATATTTGTGAATCGCGAAGCAGTTGCTCATAGGTTCCTGTGGTATCAACCGGATGGTGCTCGAACACCGCCACATCAAACTCCGAGGAGTCCTGTAAGGTTCCCGGCAAAGTATCTCCCAGATATTCAGCGGTTAGTGTGTCTTGTTTGATGGCACTTATGGTGTCGGGAATAGTATTGAATCCCCAGGTCGTAGGTATAAACACCATCAGGGAAAACAAGGAAAGAAGTAGTTTGGTATATTTCATGGAAATGAACTTTTACAATCAACGATATTTGGCAAAATTAGTTGTTTGCAGCATAAGATAATATGTAGCCGAAAAACTAATGAACAGGAAAAGGTTAACATAGAGCCCAACAATGGTTGGCGGTACTTACCATTTTGTCTGAGTGCACGGTGTTTTGCCGAAAAACGACATCGGGCAATGATTGATCATATCAACAAACAAGTCAAAAACCCGCAATACTGCGTGATGTTGTTATGCCTTTACCCACATGAACTAATACCAAGATGGTTTAAATCAACTTTTTCAGCTGATCTGTCCAAGCTTTAATTCTTTGGTCAGAAAGTTCGGGTTCGTTGTCGAGGTCGAGAGCCAGACCATAAAACATGCCGTTTTTCATGCCATCAGAGTCGGTAAAGGTATAACCTTCTACGGGCCATTGTCCAATAACAGGAACATTCAACTCGTCCATTTCTTCCTGAAATACACCCAAACCATCCACAAAATGGTCAGGATAAAGTACTTGATCGCCGAGGCCAAAAAAGGCTACCTTAAAATTAAAGGAATCCTGTTTTTCAAGTTTTCTGAAAAACCTATTCCATTCATTATCTGCTTTTGCGTCCATCCAGTTTTCGGCTCCAATGGTAGAACCACCAAATATCAACAACTGATAATTACCAAGGGTTTCCATATCAAAGCTCACCACATCGGCCATATCTATCATGTCAGCATCAAACATGCCGTAAACTTTTTTGGCAGCTCTTTCAACATTTCCACCTGTACCCCAGTAAAGCAAAATAATTTTTTTCATCGTTCAAAAATTTTTAGGCAGTAAAAGTACAACTATTTGCCTATGATTGCCATGCCTCCGTCGGCCATTTTCGCTATTTATTCCGAATACAAAATAATACCGATTATGAATTGAAATGAGCTTTAAGTTCGCTTCGCTCCTGAAACCTCTTCAATTCTATATCGGCATTATACATAAACAACGTAGTGCTAACTTCAATTTATTTATGGTATAAGAAGTTCAACCCCTTTCTGATGTTGAGGTTTGTTTGATTACCTTTGACGACAAAACTGGCTAAAAAATGCACTGGCACGAAATATTAATTTTTGGAGGATTTTTATTGCTGATTACCTTTTTGTTGTTTCTCGACATTGGGGTATTCAACAAAGAAAATAAGCCCGTAAGTTTTAAAAGCGCGCTTTACTGGACCACTGCATGGGTAAGTTTGGCGTTAATTTTTTGGGGAGTGATTTATCTGTTTGGCGACATGATACATGGGCCGAAAAATGTGGACGACCTGAAACATTTGGTGGCAAAATTCAACCACCCCATCCAGATTACCGATGACTTCGAAACTTCACTACGTATATACAGACAAAATCTTGGTTTAGAGTACATTACCGGCTACCTCATTGAGTATAGCCTTTCGGTGGACAATATTTTCGTTATCCTAATGATATTTTACTCCTTTAACATACCAACAAAATTTTATCACAAGGTGCTGTTTTGGGGTATTTTGGGAGCCATCATCATGCGCTTTTTGTTCATCTTTATCAGCGCTGCCCTCATTCAGGAATTTTCGTGGATTTTGTATGGATTTGGTGCATTGTTAGTTTTTACTGGGATCAAAATGTTTGTGGACCGCAACGACGATTCCAAAATTGACACCACAAATCACCCCATTATCAGGCTTGCCGGCAAATATTTTTCGGTGGATCATACGGATGACACGGGTAAATTTTTTGTAAGAAAAAACAACAAACTATATATCACCGGTTTGTTTGTGGTGGTACTGGTGGTTGAGTTTACCGATGTTATTTTTGCTGTTGATTCCATTCCGGCCATTTTTTCGGTTACCCGCGATCCGTACATCGTTTATTTCTCCAATATCTTCGCCATCATTGGGTTGCGGTCGTTGTTCTTTCTGGTAGAAAATATCATTCAACGGTTTTGGTTTTTAAAAATTGGCTTGTCCATTCTGTTAATATTCATCGGTTTGAAAATGCTTGCACATTCGTACTTCCCCATTTCAACCATGAATTCATTGCTAATTGTATTGAGTATCCTGGTGGGAAGCATAATTATTTCCATGATTTTCCCCATAAAAAAAACAACCTGACCGGTAATTGATCAGGTTGCTTATTTCCGTTGAACTATCTTCTATTTGATTAATTTGCGATTGGTGGAAAACTCACCATCCGAAACATGCATCAGGTAGATACCTTTGGGCAAGTCCATCGTATTTATCTTAATTTGATCGTTGGGGGTTTGTGCCCGTTGGATTAATTTCCCTTGCAAATCAGTTATTTCGATGGTTCGTTCGTTGGTGGAATAATTGGGGAAATATACATTTACAAAGTCGGAAACCGGATTGGGACCCACCGTAAAATATGCCGGAGATTCCATTTCGTCGATGCCGATAATGATGCTGTTTACCTTTTCCATGGTCCACTTTTCGGGGTCAACCACCACCAGACCAACTGTTTTTCCGGTCTCAATTTCGTAGGTATTCACGTTATCCGTTTGCCAGAGCTTTACAAGGGTATCGGTTCCATCCAAAAACATCAGGCGATATTCCATGAGCATTTTAAATAGCGGCGTAGAGGAAGATGTGGATTGGGTGGAGGTCATGTAAAAAGTATTGTCCGTGGAATACCAATCGAGGTCGTATCGGGGATAACCTTCTCCATAATACCATTGGTCGAAGAAATAGTCGAAATCCATGCCGGTGATGTCTTCGGCTGTATTTTTAAAATCTTCACCAGTGGCAGTACCTCCTGTGTAATTAGTTTGAAATGTACTCATTACCTCAAAAAACAAGTCGTCGTTTTGAATTTCATGACGCAACATGTGGATGATAACAGCACCTTTGTCGTAGGACAATCTTCCCGAAAAAATTCGCCATTCGTTGCCGGGATACACTTCATCCTCCGGAACATAAACACTTCCTCCGGGCGAAGACATGGCATTGTTTTGAGCAGCTGAAATAAACGATTTTCCGGCATTCCACCCAAGAATATATTCGTTGGCCAGGTAATCGGAGTAAGTAGCAAACCCTTCGTTGATCCAGATATCGCTCCAGGTAGCACAGGTAACGTTGTCGCCAAACCACATGTGACCAAGTTCGTGGGCAACCAGATGGAATGAAAATCCGCCAATGGTAGTCATGGTTTGGTGCTCCATTCCACCGCCAAGTTGAGTGAGACAGTGTCCGTATTTTTCTTCTGAAAACGGATATAGAATATAAAGATCGGAAAACAACTCAATAAATTCGGCTGTTTGGTCGATACCCGCCTTGTTATTTTCCAAACAGTTGGGTGCATCGTAGATAAAGTTTTGAATAAGAATGGAATCCCCATTCATCTCCGCCGGATGTGCATAAACATTGTATTCCTGGTAATCGGCTACTGCAAATGAAATTAAATAATAATCGATGGGATAAAAGGATTTCCACTCAAAACGATGTTTGCCATTCCCTAAATCAACCACATTGGTTAACAAACCTTGCGAACCGGCCATTTCACTTTGATCGCAGGTTAGAAAAACATAGCATGAATCTGCCTTGTCTTCCAGGTCTTGTTTTACCGGAAACCAATCGCTGGCTGCCAAAGGCTCGGATAATGTCCAGGTTACGTGTTTGTCGTAGGTGCTGGAATAGGCATTGGAAACTCCTGAGAAAAATCCACCGGAGGCTGTTTGTCCGTGATAAAAAATTTGAGCAGTGAAATTATCGCCTGCGTTTATTGGTGTTACGGGAACCAATACATTGTTTTCCTGCCGATCATAATTGGTGTATTGAACTCCATTGAACCAAATGGCATCTATTTCCTGAACATCTTTCAACTCGAACGCAAAAGTGTCGAGGGGCACCAGTGCGATGCCGTTGATGGTTCCGTTTCCGGTAACATAAACCGACTCGCTGGTAACTTCAATATCCAGACCATAAAAGGTTACGTCGTAATCGTTAAGTAGCGGACTTTGCCAATTGTATAGTCCCAAAAATTCTTGCTTGGCATTTGGCGGTGGCATGTGCGAACATTTCCCTTCCATATTGGTATCCTGATTCCATTGGGCAAACACACTTCCCGAAAACAGAAATAGAATAATGATGATAAAATTACGTTTCATATGTTAAATTATTAGTTTCAAAAAATGGGGCAATCCCGATTTTCAAATGAATTCAATCAGCTAAGATAATATTTTTAGCAGCCTGCGAATTTCTATCTTTGCCCCCGATATTGTTTATGACAAAAAAAAACCTGTAAAAGTTGTCAATGAAAACCGGTTACGAACTGTTACTTGAGAAACTCAGACGTTTTATTCTGAAGTATTACAAAAACCAAATAATCAAGGGTTTGATGATTGGTTTTGGGTTAATCATCGGGTTTTTTCTACTTATCAACGCCATCGAATATTTTGCCTGGAGCAATCAGAACACGCGGTTTATTCTGTATTATTCTTTTTTGGGCATATCCGGATTTGTACTTGTTTACTACATACTCATCCCCATTTTGCGGATATTTAATCTGGGAAAAACACTTTCGGAAGCCGATGCTGCCCGATTGATTGGTCAACATTTTCCGGAGGTAAGCGACAAACTATTGAACACCCTTCAGCTTCATCAATTGCAAGAAACGCAACAAATGGACTTGCTCATGGCGAGCATCAACCAAAAATCTGCCGAATTGGCTCCCATTCCATTTGCCAAAGCCATCAATTTTAAGGGAAATACCAGATATTTAAAGTTTGTTTTGCCTCCTGTGCTCATTTTATTGCTGCTCGCCTTTTTAAGTCCCGGAAGCCTGACACAACCCACCGACCGAATCATCAACTACGATGTCCATTACGAAAAACCGCTTCCATACACCCTGCATGTTCTCAACAAAAACCTGACGGCCATTCAGAAAAGTGATTTTGTGCTGGAAGTGGAAGTGAAGGGAGAAATAATACCGACTTCCATCACCATCAACGACGGCCTTTATAACTATCGTATGGGGGAAATGCAACCGGGTAAATTCCAGTATATTTTCAAAACACTGAATCAGGATGTGCGTTTTACGCTCAATACGATTGAATATAGCAGTCCTGAATACCATATCAAGGTATTTCCCCGTCCGTTGGTTTATGGTTTTGAAGCTTCACTCACCTACCCCAACTATCTGGCCAAACAAAATGAAACCATCGAAAACACAGGTGATTTGGTGGTTCCGGAGGGTACGGAAGTATCGTGGAAAGTTTTTACCAAAGATGCCGATTCGGTAAAATTGGTGCTTAACGATAGTTTGATTTGGCTTCAAAAAAACAATAGCAACACCTTTGTTTTTCAGCAAAGAGCCTTGCAATCGTTCAATTATTCCATTGCTCCGGTAAATGAATTTGTAAGAAATGCCGATTCGCTCATGTTTTCGGTGCAGGTAATCAAAGATGAATATCCTCAGATTTCCGTTCGGGAATTTAAAGAAGATGGAATCTATGGCCAAACCCATTTTTCCGGAGAAATAAATGATGATCACGGATTTTACCAATTGAATTTTTTATATCGAAAAGATAGCGTACCACAAAAAGCTTGGACAAAAATTTCACTTCAAGTGGAAAAATCCATCCTCAAACAACCTTTTAACTTTAGTTTCGATGCACGTGAAAAGTTATTCAATCCGGGCGAAAGCATTTCCTATTGCTTTGAAGTGCGCGACAACGATGCCATCAATGGTTATAAAAGAAGTCGATCAACCATCTTTTCCATGCAGCTTCCCGACGCGGATGAATTGGCCGACCAAGCCGACAACCAAGCCGATGAGGTAAAGAAAAAAATGAAGGAAACCCTGACCGAACTCGAGAAACTAAACAAGGAAATTGAAGAAAATACCCTCAGTTTGTTTGAGAAAAAGGATCTGAGTTGGATGGACAAAAAGAAGATGACCGACTTGTTAGAAAAGCAAGCTTCATTGCAAAACAAGATGGAAGAAATTCAGGAACTGAATAAGGAAATTGAGGAATTGGAATCGCTCATCAAACAAAAAACGGATCCCGAATTGCAGGAGCGAATAGACAAACTTCAGGAAATGTTTGATGAATTGATGAAAACCGATTTGGAGAAGGAAATGGAAAAACTTCAGGAACAAATGAAAAACCTGGACAAGGACAAACTGGAGGATTTCCTGAAACAGATGAAAGAGAAAAACGAAGACCTGAAAGAAAATCTGGAGCAAAACCTTGAATTATACAAGCAATACGAGGTAGAAAAGAAAATGGAAGAGGCGCTGGATAAGCTGGAAGAATTGGCTGAAAAACAACTGGATTTGGCCGAAAAAACCCGTGAAAAAGAAATGCCCAACGATTCGAGTATCCAACAACAGGAAGATATTAAAAAAGAGTTTGAAGAATTGCAAAAAGAATTTTCGCAGATTGATTCGTTGGATCAGCAATTGGAAGAACCCTTTAATGTAGAACAAGATACAGCCACCGCCGAAGAAATTGAGCAAAACATGGACGAAGCCGGTGAAAATTTAGAGAAGAGCAAAGAGAAAAAGGCGGCTGAGAATCAAAAAAATGCCGGTGATAAAATGAAGGAAATGGCCGACGCCATGAAGATGCAATTTGAAGAAGCCAAGGCGGAGCAGATGGCTGAAGATGCCGAACAGGTGCGAACCTTGCTCGACAACCTCATCGATATGAGTTTTGAACAAGAACGATTGCTAAACAAAATAGGTGAAACCTCTCAAAACGATCCCCAATACGTTGAAAATACGGAAAAGTTAAAACTTCTGCAAACCGACTTTATCGTGGTAGAAGATTCACTTAAAGCATTAAGCAAACGTCAGATTTTTATACAGCCCTTTATTTTGGATGAATCAGGGAAAATTACTAAAAATCTTGATAAAGCCCTGCACTCATTGCAAGAGCGACAAACCGGTCAAGCAATGGGAGCACAACAATATGCCATGACCTCTACCAACAACCTGTCGTTGATGCTGGCTGAATCGCTCAAGCAGATGAAGTCGTCCATGCAAATGCAGGGACAAAGTAGCGGAAAAGGACAGTGCAATAGTCCTGGCTCCGGCAAAAAACCTTCTTTGGAAGACCTGATGGATGCCCAAAAAAAATTGGGAGAACGTATGAAAAAGAACGGAAAAAAGGAAGGGAAAGACGGTCAGGGAGGTGTAAATGGCAATAGTCAGGAATTGGCGCGAATGGCGGCCATGCAGGGAGAAATCAGACGACAATTGCAGGACATTTTGGATGAAGTGCAAGCCGGGGGCGAAAATGGCAACGATTTGAAAAAGATCGCTGAAGAAATGCAAAAAAATGAGGAGGATTTGATTAGAAGACAATTTCGTCAAGAGACTTTAGAAAGACAAAAAGAGATAGAAACCAGACTGTTACGATCCAAAGAAGCCTTACAAGAACGTGAAAAAGAGAAAAAAAGGGAATCCAGCGAAGGAAAAAATCGTCAAAACAGAAACCAAAATCAAGAACTTAAGTATAAGGACATTAATGAAGGTCAGGACGAAATCTTGTTAACCGTGCCCATAGATGTTTCGCCTTATTACCTGGAGTTGTATAAAAAGTATCTTTTTAAGTTAGAAAACGATAAGAAATGATTTTAGATTGTAACCGCTCAATCAGCATCGGACAAGAGAGCTCAATCCATGAAATGGAGAATTTCGCAGAAGTGTTATGCGACCAGTTGTTTATCAACGAAACCTATTTTGGCAATATTTTGATGACCTTGAGTGAGCTATACAACCTCTTGATTCCACAAACGAGCACCAACCCGGTAAAACTATCTTATAACACTGATTTTCTGTTACTTAACATTGTTTTTGAGGGTTTAAATAAGTCACTTCTTGAAGCTTTGAATACTCAAGTAGATTTGAATGATTTATCTGATGAACCGGAACAAGAAAGATTATTTTTAATTCAAACCTTGACCGATGGCATTGAGATTCTTGATGAAAATAACTTGCAAATTTCCTTTGACATTAGCGCCATACACAACAAAATCTATCAACAACGGGCTGAATTTTTGCGAGCTTTTTTCAAAAAACATGCCGGAGTTGCGGTAAAATCAAATGATGCTCACCATTAATTACCTCACCGATTTCCAATTAAACAAAACCAACGAACGCTTAATAAAACAGTGGTTGGAGATAGTTGTAGCCAAGGAACATAAAATAGCAGGAGATCTCCATTACATATTTTGCGACGATGAGCAGTTGTTATCCATCAATCAAAAGTTTTTACAACACGATACCTACACTGATATCATCACCTTCCCCACCTCAACGCAACCGGACATAATTTCCGGTGAAATATATGTGAGTATCACAAGGGTGAATGAAAATGCCAAATTGCACAATGTTTCATTTCATGATGAATTAAGTCGTGTTGCAGTTCATGGTGTACTACACCTTCTGGGTTACGAAGATCATAGCCTTGACGAAAAGAAAGAGATGCGCTCGAAAGAGGATTATTACTTAACTTTGCGCCCTTAATTTACCATTGTTCCACGTGAAACATACTTCTATGTTTGAACCATATGACGTCATTGTTGTAGGTGCAGGACATGCCGGATCGGAAGCTGCTGCGGCAGCGGCCAATCTGGGCTCCAGAACCCTGCTCATAACAATGAACTTACAACGTATCGCACAAATGTCATGTAATCCGGCCATGGGCGGGGTGGCAAAGGGTCAAATTGTGCGCGAAATAGATGCTTTAGGCGGGTATTCAGGTATTGTTACAGACAAAAGTATGGTACAATTCCGCATGCTCAACAAATCCAAAGGTCCGGCCATGTGGAGTCCCCGTGCACAAAGCGACCGTGTTTTGTTTTCCATCGAGTGGAGGAAAATGCTCGAGCAAATATCTACACTTGATTTCTGGCAGGACACTGTTGTTGAACTCATTGTTGAAGATAACCAGGTGACCGGCGTAATAACAGGAATGGGTCAGCGAATTATGGCCAAATCGGTAATTATTACGGCAGGAACATTCTTGAACGGAAAAATTCACATCGGCAAAAAGCAATTCGGTGGTGGTAGAATTGGAGATGCACCCTCATTTGGAATTACAGAACAACTAAAAAATCTTGGTTTTGAAGCCGCCAGACTAAAAACAGGCACCCCGGTCAGAGTAGATGGCAGAACCATCGATTTCTCCAAAATGGAGGAACAAAAAGGAGATATTAATCCACAAAAATTTAGTTACACCGACACCCCTACTCTAGCAAAACAACGTAGTTGTTGGATTACTTACACCTCTCCCATCGTGCACGACGTACTGCGGCTTGGGTTTGAAGATTCCCCGATGTTTGCAGGAAGAATTGAAGGAACCGGACCCAGATATTGTCCATCCATCGAAGATAAAATTGATCGTTTTCACGACAAAACCCGACATCAATTGTTCGTGGAACCCGAAGGTTGGAACACCATAGAATACTACGTCAATGGTTTTTCATCCTCACTTCCCGACAACATACAATTGGAAGCGTTGCGCAAAATTGCCGGGTTCGAGCGGGCCAAAATATTCACACCCGGTTATGCCATCGAATACGACTACTTCCCTCCTACGCAGTTGAAATATACCTTAGAAACCAAGTTAATTAGTAACCTGTATTTCGCAGGACAGATTAATGGAACCACAGGATATGAAGAAGCGGCAGCTCAAGGTATCATGGCAGGTATTAATGCTCACAATAAATTGAACGAAAAAGAGCCCCTTATTCTGAGCCGTCAAGAGGCATATATCGGGGTTCTCATCGACGATTTGGTGACGAAAGGCGTTGATGAACCATACAGATTGTTTACCTCAAGAGCTGAATACAGAACCCTGCTTAGACAGGACAATGCAGATTTCCGACTAACTCCAAAAGGCTTTAAAATTGGTCTTGCCTCCAAAGAAAGACTGGAAAAGGTGGTAGAGAAATACAAAAAAACGGACGATTTTATTGAGTTTCTGAAAACACAAAGTGTGGATCCGAAAGAGATAAATGAAATGCTGAAAACATTGCAAACGTCTCCCTTGCGACAAAAAGTAAAAGCTGCAGATATCACCTTACGACCACAAGTTAGCATATTTGATATGATTAATTCTGTGAGGTCGATTAAAACTTTTGTTGAAGAAAACAAACTCAATACTGAAGAAATTGAATCAACAGAAATTCAGGTGAAATACCAAGGCTATATTCAAAAGGAATCCGATTTAGCCAATAAATTTTCCAATCTGGAGAACATCAATATACACGATGATTTTGATTACCATCAACTTCAATCATTATCCACCGAAGCACGCCAAAAACTTTCAAAAATCAGACCACATACCATCGGACAGGCATCAAGAATTAGTGGTGTGTCACCCTCCGATATTAATGTACTTTTAGTATATTTAGGTCGATAATTTTATAATGTTCCACGTGAAACAACATGCACATGAATGATAAAAAAACATGTCCGCTATGTAAAAAAGGACGATTGAATAAATCATTAAACACCTTTGACTACTTCCTTTCACAGGAACCATTTGAGTTATTAACGTGTGATCAATGTTCATACACAAGAACAAATCCCATTCCTCCTTTGGATGAATTGGGAAAATATTATCAATCGGAAGAATACCTATCACACACCGCAGGCAAAAAAGGCGCCATCAACCGGGTTTACGAAATTCTTAGGAACATCAACCTCAAGCGCAAATATAAACACATTGTAAAATATGCCGAAGGTGGCAAATTACTCGACATTGGAAGTGGTACCGGAGAGTTTATAAACTTTATGTCGAAAACTTCTTGGAAGGTGGAAGGGATTGAACCCAACTTACAAGCACGAAATTTTGCCAGAGAACAGTATAATCTTACGGTAAATGACGAGTCATATATAAAACAATTGCCGAATAATCATTTTGACGTTATTACTATGTGGCATGTGCTCGAACATGTACCCAATCTGGACGAAAGAATGAAGGAGTTAAAAAAAATGCTTGCGCCGGGAGGTACCATATTTATAGCTGTTCCAAATATCCATTCTCCGGATGCAAAAAAATATGGCAAATTTTGGGCAGGTTTAGACGTACCCCGTCACCTTCATCATTTTTCACCCAAATCATTTAAAGCTTTAGCACAACTACACAACTTCAAATTGGTGGAAATGATTCCCATGAAAATGGATGCATATTATGTTAGCATGTTAAGTGAAAAATACATGAAACATTCTTTTGTATATTTACGGGCAATCATGTCTGGTCTTTTTTCAAATATTGAAGCTTCTGGAAAAAACAACTATTCAAGCATGATTTTTGTGCTTAAACTATCTTGACCATCCTAATCTGCCTTTCATGAGCAAAATTACTTCCATATGGCATGCTAGAAGTTTCTTCACACCGTTGATAGTTTCTGTAATTTTATTGGTAGGACTATTTGTCTTCGGCCAGATGATTTCCAAATCTAATTCTGAAGATAAAATTAAATCAAAAATCAGTTTATATATTGATAATCAATTTGTTAGTCTTGACAGATTGTCATCTGATCTATCCGGTTTTTGTCAAAACAATGGTCAGGTGGAATGGTCAAAATCCAATAAAACGCTTCAAAATACAGGCCAAATAGCTTTCATTTACTTCAACGATACGCTGCGATATTGGAATACACACACAGTTGACCAAGTAAACACCCGAATATCCAATTCTCAGGGCGATACCATCGTTGAGACCAACAATGGGCTCTATCTGATGCACCAATCGGTATATAATAACTTTATTATCAATGTTTTAAGCCCTATACAACATCTATATAAGGTGAAGAACAAGCTGCTGGTACCCAAAATAATTAAAAAAATAGGCCTTGAAGGTGAGCTAAGCTTAAAAATGACTACCGGATCGGAAAAGGGAAGTGTTTCTGTCTCAAAGGATCCTATTTATCAAATTTATTTTTTTCCAGACAGCCGGACACTCTATTCCTTAACCCAAGAATTAATCATTCTGATATTTTACCTGCTGATCTGGTTATTTCTCTCACTGACAATTTTCAAAGCTTTTAACAAATGGACATGGCTTAAAAATAGCCAACATCTGTTTATATTAGGTTTTACAATAACAGTATTGTTACTCCGTGCGGCTATTCAATATTTTAAATTAGAACCATTACTTGAGCAATGTGGAATTTTTGTGAATCAAATAAGCACGATACCCTTTCTTAGCTCAATTGGAGAAATTATTATCAACCTATTTTTGTTTTTAATCCTCTTGCTAATTGTTTCCAATAAACGAAACCAACAAAATTCAAAAATTAATACAGCAGCAGGTTTATTTTCATTTACCACTATCGCGGTAATTGCATTGGCATCAATCAATGTTTTTCTTTATAATTTGGGTGCAGAAAACGTATTTGGCATTGAGCCGAAAATATTACTTAATCTATATGCTAACTGGCCCATCGTTATCATTATTTGGTTATTAAATGCTATCGCGTTTGTCCTACTCGTTCGATTTGGTCGATTGAACCTACAAAGCACATTAAACAAAGTGATGGCCATCGTAGGCACGTTGGTTGGACTGATACTTATTGGAATAGCGACCCAATCCTTTGAATATGTTCATATCGTAGCGTGGATAGTCGTTACACTGGTTCTATCATTGCAAATGATACCGATTAAAAATCAATCGTTACTGGTTTCAACATTAGCCATTCTACTACTGCTATCCGCTTCATCGGCATATATTATTAATAGTGCACGACAAGACAAGGAAATGCAGATACAGGCATTTAAGGCCCGTATGCTTGCACAAAAAAATGATCCGTTGTTTGAGTATCAGTTTGAACAACTTGAGGAAAAAATTCTTCAGGACACCATCTTCCGCGAAATCGTACTTAACGAAGAAACGAATACAGATGCCGATATTGAAAACTATCTTTTTACTAACTATTTCGACGATTCATCCAGCAAATACAACATCCAACTTACCATTTGCGGATCCGACGATATGTTAGACATACCCGGCGAAAATACACTTGTTCCTTGCGATGCATTTTTTGCTGATATGGCTGGAATTGATGGGGTAAGTCGTATAGATACATCACTATTTTTAATTAAAAATACCACCGAGAATATTTATTATCTAGGGGTAATACCTTTTAGGGATATACAAAAAACAAAAACATTATACCTAGAATTCGTTGCTTCGTACGTGCCTGAAGGCTTGGGATATCCCGAATTGCTCATCGACCAAAACGCACAATCCTTCAATCTGGCAAATACCTCTTATGCAAGATATTACGACAATACTCTGGCATACAAATTTGGGGATGTCAAATATCCTATTTTACTTTCGTCCGAAAGTAATTTGTATCAACAATCCGGTTATAAAAATGACGACGATTTCAGGCATTTTATCGTCACGTTTGGCAAAAACGAAACCATCATAGTGAGTGTTCCTGTTAGAAATTTGAGCGAAACCATATTCCCATTTTCTATCTTATTTCTATTCTTTACACTTACCGCAGCGATCATCTTTTTTATCAAATATTTATTCAATAAAGACGCATCCCAAATTATCTCCTTCCGTACCAAACTCCAGTTTTTCATTATTGGCACTATCATATTCACCACCATTTTGTTGGCAGTAGTCACCATGTTTTTCATGAGAAACAATGCCATTGAAAATACGAGAAAGCAATTGGAGGAGAAAACCTATTCTGTATTCATCGAGTTGCAACATAAAATGGGTGATGAAATAGATTTTTCGGAAGAAGAAAACCAATCCATTCAAACACTGTTGAAGAAATTTTCTCTCGTCTTTTTTTCAGATATCAACCTCTATACTCCTTCGGGTGAACTGGCCGCCACTTCCCGACCCGAAATGGAGGAAAAAGGATTACTTTCCAATATGATTAATCCTGAAGCATATCACGCATTAATGATCGACCATCAGTTGTCGTTTATTACACAGGAACAAATCGGAGAACTCACTTTTTATTCAGCCTACTTACCCCTTTTCCTTTCGGAAAATGAACCTGCAGCCATTATTAACCTTCCGTTTTTTGCACGCCAATCCGAAATAGTACAAACTTACGCATCCCTTTTGGCCAATTTCATCAATATTGCTGTACTCATTGGAATTATCGGATCCATCTTTTCTATTATTTTGGCACGATTTTTAACCCGTCCTTTGTTCATGTTGCAACAGAGAATGGCTGGCGTACAAATAGATAAACCGAATCAATCCATTGCCTGGAAAAACAACGACGAAATTGGAAAACTGATAGAGCAGTACAACCTTATGGTAGAAAAACTGGAGATCAGTGCTGAGCTAATCAAGGATGCCGAACGTGAAAATACCTGGCGGGAAATGGCGCGTCAAATTGCACATGAGATTAAAAATCCGCTTACGCCCATGAAGCTAAACGTGCAATACCTCGAAAAAGCTTATTTAGAAAAACAACCCGATTTTCAAAACAAACTAACACTCACCACCAAATCGCTTATCGAGCAGATAGAAACCTTAAACAATGTGGCAGAAATGTTTGGCGAGGTGGCCTCCTCACACTCAAAAACATTTAGGTCAATTAACTTGAACAAATTGCTGGCCGGGGTAGTTGACTTTTTCGACAACAGTCCGGACATCGTATTCAAAACCCAATATCCGGAAAAGAATTGCTATATAAATGCCATAGAAAAAGACTTACTGAGGGCAATGAACAACCTCATTAAAAATGCAGTACAATCCTTTTCTAACCAGAGTGAAAAAACCATTAAAATAACTTGTACATGCGAAATGAACGAGGCAATAATTACCATTTCAGACAATGGTAAAGGTATTGATACACAAACCCAACAAAACATCTTTAAACCATATTTTACCACCAAAACAAGTGGTACAGGTCTTGGGTTGGCCATCGTAAAGTCAATAATTACCGAAAACGGCGGTCGAATAAGCTTTACCTCTAAACTTGGTTTGGGTACTACTTTCACATTGGTTTTTCCATGTGTAAAAGCAGAAGTAAATTAGCTATTTTTGGACGGTGAAAAAGCCATTAAATCCCATCAAACGGTTGGCGGGCGAAACTGCCATTTATGGACTAGGAACCATGGTTCCTCGGTTTTTAAATTACCTGTTGGTTCCCTTTTATACCTACCTTGTTTTCGACCAAGCCGAATACGGACAAATAACCGTGCTTTATTCATGGGTAGCGCTACTTTTGGTGGTTCTTACCTACGGAATGGAAACGTCATTTTTCAGGTTTGTAAGTAAATCTGATAATCCGCAGCAAGTTTTCAATACCGCTACCTCCTCGTTGTTGATTACCTCAGTTCTGTTTATCGTTCTGGTTTTCATTTTTGTGGAACCCATTGCTCACCTCATCAACTATCCTTCCAACAAAGAGTATATCCTCTATATTGGGGTTATTATCGCAGTAGATGCCTTTACATCGCTTCCATTTGCACAACTTCGTTATCAAAACAAAGCCAAACGATTTTCAGCAATCCGTGTATTGAGCGTAGTGATTACCATAATTTTTAATCTGCTTTTTTTATGGATTATTCCTACCATTGCCGGAGAGAAATTAAACGAACTTCCTCTGTATGGTGATACAAGTATGGTAACCTTTGTGTTTATTGCAAACACAATTGGAAGTATATCAACACTCCTTATGTTAATGCCCGAAATGAAAGGGTTCAAAATAACATTGGACATTCCATTGCTACGCAAAATGTTGGCATACGGCCTGCCAATCCTGGTGATTTCGCTTACCGGAATGATCAACGAAGTGGCAGACAAAATTTTTCTGAAACATCTGTTGCCCGACCCCCTTACGGCAGATGCTCAACTTGGTATTTATAGTGCCAGTTACAAATTGGCTATCATCATGATGCTATTTATTCAGATGTTCAGGTATGCTGCGGAACCTTTCTTTTTCGCGGAAGCAGATAAACAGGATGCAAAAAAGATATACAGTAAAGTGCTGACCTATTTCGTCATTTTTTGTTGGATAATATTTCTTGGGGTAACCCTATTTTTGGATGTATTCAAATACTTTATTGGCCCTGCTTTCTGGGCCGGCTTAGCCATTGTCCCTATCATACTATCTGCCAAACTTTTTCTGGGTGTGTTTTACAACCTGTCGGTTTGGTACAAACTTACCAACAAAACACTTTACGGAGCCATTATTGCTATTATTGGCAGCGTTATAACCATTGTTCTGAATATCCTCTGGATACCTAAATATGGGTACATGGGTGCTGCATGGGCCAACTTTGTTTGTTATTTGAGCATTATGCTTATCTCTTATGTATGGGGACAACGAATTTACAAGATAAAATACGAATATTTTAAACTTATTACCTATTCGATCATAGCTGTTGGGTTATATTTTTCAGCTCAATTCATGTATGAGAATACAAACTTCAATCACCTGATTTCCGGTTCGTTGCTAATGATTATCTTTTTATCCATTGTCTATTTTAAAGAGGTACGAACGAATTTGAAATCTCAATAATCAAACAAAATAATATTCATGATAAATATTTGTTACTTTTGACTATCTTTTCGTTGAGTTGGAGTCAGGAAAGAATGTTATAATTTTATTTAACAGCAAGCTTATGCGTTCATTTTTCCAACTGTTTAAAAAAAAGAAAAAAGTATCTCGCAGTTCTGACTATTATTCTCAGGAAAACTTAATCACTACGCCAGGTCACCTCGACACGTTATATCGTCGTAAGCCTGTTTTAAGATCATCGTATACCATAATGTTTCAGGAAATGAAACTGGACGATATTGATTTGGACAAATTGAATGAACGGCTTGGCGAAGAATCATACATTCTCGACAATAACGAACATATACCGGGGCATCGGGTACACTTCTTCAAAGAAAATGCAGACAAATACAGTTTAACTATTCAAGTTCATTTTATTCATGGTTTATTCTTTTATGCCTCAACCAAAATAAGTTCGGGTGCACATATGCCGGATGCCGACAAAAGAATAATTGCCTTAAAAGTGCTTAATCGATATCCGGATATCAGCATGGAAGAAGATTTGCTGGAATATGAAATATTGGATAAAAACGGAAATATGCTCTTTTTAACTGATCAAATGTATTACTTCATTAATTTGGCCATTTGTCCTGACAACAACAAATACCTCAAATTAGTACTGGATGACTACAAAATAAATCAAGGGGGTAATGTTCGTCATGATAAAGAACTAGATCGATTTTTTTAACAAAAAACTAGTAAGGAATTTACTTTTTTTGATTTGCGTATTAAATTTTTTATATCTTTGAGAATCAATATTTCAGGTTTAATATCTGAGATCAGCCCGTAGACCACAACTTTAATACCAAATATTCATGTTTTCCTTTTTTAGAAAACCCAAAAAGAAAAATTTGACTAAAAATTCAACATTTTATCATCGGGAAAATCTAATACAGAATAATTCCGATCTTAAAAATGCGTTGCTTTGCCCGGCCAAATTAACAACCAATTATCCTATAACCTATCAGGGTTTTCCTCTTGAGTCGATTAATGCAAAAAACATTGAGGAACGTTTTGGTGAAGAATCCTATATTCTTGAACACGAAGATATTGTTTTGGGTCATCAGGTGTTCTTCTACAGAAAAAATGTGCAAAAATTTAAGTTACTGATACAAATTCATTATCTGGATGGTGTATTGTTTCATATTTCAACTAAATTTAGTGCCGACTCCCTTCTTACTGCGAATGAAAAAGAAAAAATAATAGACCAATTACTTAACAATTACCCTGATATTAAACTTGACAAAAACACCTTTGCTTTCAGCTTCATGGATAGTAAAGGAAATAGAATTTCTACCGATGATAATGTTTTTTTCTATGTAAATTATTGTCCTAATAACCAGGATATCCAAAAACTTAAGGCAAAAGTTTCGGGGGTCAAGAATATGGATATCAAACAGGTAGAAGAAAACAACTCCCTCGACAAGTTTATTTAATTGATTGACTCATTTATTATCAGATCACCATTTTCAGCATGGGTAATTTGCATCCATAATTTTACTTCTTTTGCCTGCTAAAACGTGAGCATGGCCGGAATTTACATCCATATCCCCTTTTGCCGACAGAAATGTCATTACTGTAATTTCTATACCGTGGTATCGCAAAAATACCGCCATCAGCTTATTACAGCCATCCTGAGCGAACTGGAACACAGGGTTGCATACTTAAACGGACAGCCCGTCAACACCATTTATTTCGGAGGTGGCACGCCTTCGGTATTGTCAACCGCTGAAATAAACAAGCTGATCAATCAGATAAAAAAACATTACACGGTAATACCCGATGTGGAAATCACCCTTGAGGCCAATCCGGATGACCTGACTAAAGACTATCTGAAACAATTGAAAAAAGAAACCCCAATCAACCGATTTAGCATGGGTATCCAAAGCTTTTTCGACGACGATTTGCACTACCTCAACAGGATACATAACGGTCGCCATGCCCGACAAGCCATCGAGCACGCCCTCCAATTGGGTTATCAAAACATGACCATCGACTTGATTTATGGCATTCCCACCTTAACCACCGAAAAATGGCAAAAAAATCTGGATATCTTTTTTGATTATGACTTGCCCCACCTCTCATCCTATGCCCTGACCGTAGAGCCCAAAACCAACATGGAAGTGCTTATCAAACAGAGAAAAATTCAACCTACTACCGAAGACCAGGCTGTGGAACATTTTGAAATACTATTGGACAAAACGGAACAAAACGGACTGATACACTACGAAATATCCAACTTTGCCCGTCCGGGTTTCTACTCTAAACATAACAGTATTTACTGGTTGGGCGGACACTATCTGGGAGTAGGTCCGTCTGCTCATTCCTTTAATGGGCTTACACGTCAGTGGAATGTAAAAAACATGAAACAGTATTGTGAGGCCCTTTCGGTGGAAAACCAAATGCTGGAAAAGGAGGTTTTAAGTCCCGATCAGCAATACAACGAGTATGTGATGACCAGCTTGCGTACCTCATGGGGATGCGATACCGAACATATTGAAAATGTTTTTGGGCCTACCGCAAGAAAGTATTTTGAAAAACAAATACTGCCATTTATCAATGAGAACCAAGTGAGCAGGATAGGAAACACTTTTCAGCTGACCAAAACAGGAAAGCTATTTGCAGACGGAATTGCTTCGGCGCTATTTCGCTCATTTTAAGTCGTTGGGACTTAATTGCACGATAACATACCCCACCACCGGAGAAAGCATCATACAAAGAAAGAATGCCCATTGTACACCCATTTTTTTTCGCTTTCCCATATTTTCAGATATGATAAGGGAGAGCGTGTACCAGGCAACAAACAAAAATATGACAATGTACTCATTCATGGCTAATAGAAATAAACAAGTAAATAAATAAACGGAATAAGCACACCCAACACCACCATCCAGGCACCACGACGGGTAATCCCTTGATCGCCACGGGGAATCAGGATGCCCGACAAAGCAAGAATAATGAGAGCTCCGGCGAAAATATCTGAATACCAGGTCCAATACTTGATGGGATTGTAATGCAGGTAATTCACTTCACGAAACAAAGGTCGGCGGGTGGATTTTTCCAACAACCCTTCTCCGGTAGTCAGATCAACATACACGGTGCCATCGTCCACAAAAATTTTCAAAATTTCATCGTTGGGAAAATAATGGCTTTTGTAGGTACCTGCTTCGCCGATGTCGTCCAACCATTTTTTGATGATGGTTTTATCGGGACGGGTGTTGGTAACATCTACTGTAATATCCTCTGAAATCACCACATAATTGGGATTCCAATCTTTAATGTGATTGATGGCTATCCCCGAAAGGGCATAAATCAATGTCATGCCAAAAAACAGATATCCAAAATCACGATGGACAATTCTGTTCCACTTGCGCCACTTAAAACTCATGAAATACAGGGAGTTATTATTTACTAATTTTCGTCGTTGATCATTTCGGAAGGATTGTCAATTTCCTTCAGTGAGGAACACATCACGGAGTAGAACGACAGGTGGTCTTTTCCTGAATCTTTCAACATCTGACGGAGGTTGTTTACTTTTTCCATTTCTTCGCTGATGTCGGCATCTTCACCACCTTTTTCCATGTTACCGCCCAAATGACTTCCTTCGCCTTTGTCGTCAGCAGCAACCACACCTGATTTAATTTCCTGTTCCCACTCCATGATGTAGGCTTCATCTATTCTTTGCTCTTCAACAACACCAACCACAATTACATGGTTTCCTTCCATATCGGTATTAAAGGCTGCCAGGGTTTCGTCGGGGGTGAGTTTTACACGTGATTCCGATTCGGGATTCACGATAAAAGCACGTTGGCCACCATGTTTGCATACATGATCGATGGTTCCTTCCAACTGCACTTTTTTGCCTACGTAGTTGCCGGCAAGTGAATCGAAATCGGCCAAATTAACAACGGCTACTTCATCCACAACAGCTGCAATTGATTCATTGTTTGCACCTTCTGTTTTTTGGGTATTGTTCTGACAAGCCACACCAACCATGGCCAGAATGATCAAACTAAAAATAAATTTTTTCATATATAGTGACATTTAAGTTAAACGAAACGATCGTGATTTTTTAATTGTGGCGAAGATATAAATAATGCATGCATGCGCTACCGAAAGCCATTATTTAGATTCGTTCTTTGGTAACCTATTCGTCCAAATCGGCTTCAATGCCATCGTATTTCACTTCTTTTCCGCCCTTATAACTGATCTCTATCAGCAGGGTGCCGTCGTCGTTGAATTTCTTCATCTCGCCGCTTCGCCGACCCATCACGAAGGAAGCTTCTTTTTTCAATTTTCCATTGGGCCACCACCAACGGTGTTTTCCATTGGGCAAATTGTCCACAAATTTTCCTTCAAAAGCAGGACTTCCGTCGGCATAAAAAGATTTCCAAACACCCGAACGTAACCCTTCGTTGTAGTTGCCTTCTTCACGAAAACCTCCAATCTGCAATGTCCAGAATCCTTCTTTTTTACCTTCCAGATAGTCGCCGGTGGTAATCAGGTTTCCTTGTTTGTCGTATTCGGAATAAGTGCCATCGGACAGGCCTTGATAATAATTTTCTTCCCGAAGAATTTTTCCGGTTTCGTAATACCATGTCCACAAACTATCTGGTTGATTATCAATATATTTTCCAATTTGTTCAAGCTGTCCGTTGGGATAATAAAACTTCCAGACATTTTCTCGCTTGTCGTCCTTATAATCTCCGGTGGCCTTGAGTTTTCCTGTCGGATAATACTCCTTCCATCGGCCCTGGCGCTGACCGGCATCGGTAAAAATTCCTTCGGCCACAATGCGTCCGTTTCTGAAAACAAACGATTTTTCCACCTCCCCCAATTCGTTGTACTCACGACGAACACCCTCGGGAACACCCTCTTT
Source organism: Bacteroidales bacterium (assembly GCA_963676875.1). Lineage (GTDB taxonomy): Bacteria > Bacteroidota > Bacteroidia > Bacteroidales > F082 > UBA6244. The sequence goes on along the minus strand of OY781436.1, from coordinate 1,866,683 downwards.
GGTATAGGTAGCCCGCACTTTCACCTGCCCATTCGGAAAATAGTCGGTTCGCACATCCAATTGTACCAGTTCTTCTGCTTTTTCTTGTTTTTCGCCGTCCACGTATTTGGTGGCTGATACAAGATTTCCATCCAAATCATATTCTTTCCAATACCCGTTTTTTAAGCCATTTTTATAGGTTCCTTCCATTTGAACGGTGAGCTCATCATCAAAAAACCACTTCCAATTTCCATGCCGCTGTTGGTTGGCATTCATCCGGTTGATGCGTTCTCTTTCAACCACATATCCCTTTCGGTAGTGTACCAATTGAATGATGTTTCCTTCTTCGTCATAGTCGCGGGCAATGCCATCCTCCAGTCCGTTGACAAAAGGTATTTTCGATTTCACTTTTCCGTTGGCATACAGCAAATACGAATCACCCTGCTTGACGTCGTTCACAAAATTTTCGCGGGTAATTTCGTCGCCCTGGTAAGTGGTTCTGAATCCGTTTTTTTTGTCTTGCCGGTAGGTAATTTCCAGTGTCAGTTTTCCTTCTTCATCATAAAAACGCCAAACACTGTCGAGCAAAAAATCTTTTCTGTTTCCCTCCGATTTCAATACCCCGTCGGGATAATAATTTTTCCAGTATCCATCGGGTTTGCCCTGACGCATATATCCCTCACTCACGATGGTGCTGTCATCAGAATAAAAAATATTGTAGCCGTCGGGATTTATTTTTCCGTTCGTCTGCGCCGGCATATCCAAATAAAATCCAACCAGCACAAAAACCAGAAAAAAGAGCAATTTATTCATAACCAGAGGATACCGTTCGGCCTTTTAGTACGCGCTTTTGTTTTTCATACTTACTTACATAATCTTTTTCCACCTGTAGGAGGGCCTTTCCCGAAGGGGCATTCAAATAATAAACGGTAGTATCATATTTCACTGATCCGTAATTGTCTTTCCAGGCCAGCGCCGTTATTTGATAGAAACCATCGGGATTGCATTTGAAGCGCAATTGTCTGTTTTCGCCCGGTTCAAACGACACGTCAATATAGTCCTTACCCTGACCAACGGCCACACCCGGTGTACCTTTGGGAATGACGATTTCTTCGATATACTGACCGTTTTCAAATTTGATTTGTCCGCGGGCAATTTGTGTTTCGGCATACGACAAATTTCGTTGAAGCAGAATTTTTCCGGAATTATAATATTGAACTTCACTTTCTCTTAGCTGATTTTCCATCAGGTTGTTGCGTATCTGCCGAGTGTATAATACCTTGTTTGAACAGGAAGATCCCGCCAACAACAACAAAACAAGCCCTGTAACGATGAAATTTTTTTTCATTTCCGGTATCCTAATTATATAATATTCAACTTCTTAGAAATATCAAGCATGCGTATGATGGGCCGTTTGGCCAGCTCAATGGTTTCAGCGTCTAAAGATATACAAGGCTTTTCATTTTTCAAAGCCATATACAGATTTTCCATGGTATTCATTTTCATGTACGGGCAATCGTTGCACGAACAGGTGCTATCCGACGGAACGATAAGAAATTCCTTGTGTGGCGAAAGTTTGCGCATTTGGTGCAGTATGCCCGATTCGGTGGCCACAATATATTTTAGGGCAGTATCCTGTTGGGTAAATTTAATCATGCCCGTGGTGGATCCAATGTAAGCAGCCAGTTGCAATACCTGAGCACTGCACTCCGGATGGGCAATTACCTTGGCATCGGGATGGGCTTCCTGCAAATTCAAAATAGCTTCGGTGTTCAATATATCGTGAACCTCACAGGTACCATTCCACAATACCATATTTCGTCCGGTAAGCCTGTTGATATATCCACCCAAATTTTTATCCGGCGCAAAAATTATTTTTTGATCTTTGGGAAATGATTCCACTATCTGTACCGCATTGCCCGAGGTACACACCACATCGGTAAGGGTTTTGATGGCTGCGGTAGTATTTATATAACTGATAACCAAATGATCAGGATGTTGTTCTTTGAAAATTTTGAAATCGTCGTAAGGACAGGAATCGGCAAGGGAACAACCGGCATTTAAATCGGGCAAAATTACCGGAATGTCAGGATTGAGCATTTTGGCGGTTTCGGCCATAAAATGAACCCCCGCAAATACAATCATATCAGCATTGGCTTCCGAAGCTTTTTGCGCAAGGCCCAAACTGTCGCCCACGTAATCGGCCACATCCTGAATTTCCGGAATTTGATAAAAATGCGCCAGCAACAACGCATTTTTTTCTTCTTTCAATTTTAGAATCTCATTTCTATAATCCATCCTTATTTGCGTATTAACATTTAACCTTATTATTATATTTAATTTTAAATTATATTGTTAATATATATAGCGCTGTTGAAACGTTTGATTATTTGTTGCTCATTCATTTTGATTTGTAAAAAATGTGGTTTTATCAACACTCATTCAACAATCAAATAATGGCTAAATATTTGTATTACAACCATCAACATATTTATTAACCGATCTTCAATTTTTACATAACTGAATAAAAAGGAACTTCAATTGCTTGTGAAAAATTGTTGATTACTGAGGAAAACTTTTCAAAAAAAAATCAAAAAAACTGTAACCCTCAAAACCCAAAAATTCATTGTTGATAACCTCCGTTTTATTCAATAATTATCAACAAAAGTAAACAGATATTAACAACCAAACAGTGAAAACTATTAAAATTTTGAAGATAAACAGGTTAACCCAAAACTACCTTTGAATAACAAAAAACAAAGTACATGGTAGTCAACTTGTTTGGTTTTGAACCCATAAAAATGTCTAAATTTGCCACAGATTTTTTCAACAATGACTAAAGATAGCACGATTTTGGCAATGGCGTCCGATCACGGAGGATATGCCATGAAGACTTATTTAAAAGAAGCCCTCCAAAAGCAGGGATATACCATTTTTGATTTTGGCACCAATTCGCCCGAAAGTGTGGATTATCCCGACATGATTCATCCCCTGGCCAGTGCCATCAACCGTGGCGAATTTCAACGGGGCATTATCCTTTGCGGAAGCGGAAACGGTGCACAAATGACCGCCAATAAGTATCCCAATGTACGTGCCGGACTGTGTTGGAATGTGGAACAGGCCCAGCTTACCCGTCAGCACAACGATGCCAATGTATTGTCGCTTCCCGGCAGGTTTGTTTCGTTTGAAGAGGCCTTGAAAATTGCCGACACCTTTTTAAATACCGATTTCGAAGGCGGACGTCATCAAGCCCGTGTGGACAAAATCAACCAACTCATTTAACTGCCGGATTGTGGGTATAAACACTGAATATAAAGATTTTACCTTGCGAAGTGCCGACGTGGCCAAGGATGGTGCGCAACAGGAAAAAATACGTTATGCCATCAATCAATACGACAAGGCCGTGGCAGATGGCAACGCTAAATATGCCAGGCTATCAGTGGCACGACAACGGGCAGGATTTATCAAGCATAAGGTAATCAATGAGTTGGATAGATACCTTATTGAATTTGAAGACAATTTTACGGCCAATGGCGGAAAACTTATCTGGGCACGCGATGCCCGTGAAGCCCTGTCGGAAATTGAAAAAATAATCAAGAAACATCAGATTACCTCGGTGGTGAAGTCCAAGTCGATGGTTACCGAAGAAATTTCGCTCAACGACCACCTCCAAAAACTCGGTGTAGAAGTGGTGGAAACGGATTTGGGCGAATTTATCGTGCAGCAAGCCAACGACAAACCCTATCATATTGTTACGCCGGCCATGCATTTTTCAAAGGAAGATGTGGCCACCTTGTATCACGAAAAATTGGGTGCACCCGAACAACTCACCCCTGACGAAATTACCGCCTTTACCCGCGACTACATGCGTGAGAAATTTGCGCATGCCCAAATGGGTATCACCGGAGCCAATTTTTTAATCTCCGACATCGGCGCCATTGCTCTCACCGAAAACGAAGGAAACGGACTGTTATCCATGGCTTTACCCAAAATTCATTTGGTGGTTACGGGCATCGAAAAACTTATCCCGTCGATGGATAACCTGGAATTGTTTTGGCCTTTGTTGGCTTCGCATGGTACAGGCCAATCCGTAACGGCCTACAACAGCATACTTTCCGGCCCCCGACGCGAGGGCGAATTATCCGGTCCCGACGAAATGATTGTGGTGCTCATTGACAATGGCCGGAGCAAGGTGTTGGAGCAGGAAAAACAGCGTCAGGCGCTCTCGTGCATCAAATGCGGAGCATGCTTGAATGCCTGTCCGGTGTTTAAACTCATAGGAGGTAAATCGTACGGCACCACCTATCCCGGACCCATCGGTGCTGTGGTTACACCTTTCATGAAGGATTTCGACACGTACAAACACCTGAGCTACGCCTCCACCCTTTGCGGTAAATGCGATACCGTTTGTCCGGTAAACATCCCCCTGCGCAACCTGCTGTTGTACAACCGGAATTACGCCGTTAAGCAAAAGTATGTAACCGGAAGCGAAGCACGCAAGGTCAGGTGGATGTCCAGAGCCATGTCGTCGCGAAAACTGTTGGACATGCCCGGAAGCGGCATCAAAAACATGCTCATCAGGTTTTCCATCCGGAAAAGCTGGGGCAACCAACGCGAACTTCCGGAGGCGGCACCTGCATCATTCAACCAACGTTGGCGGGAGCAGAATAAGTAGAAGACTTTGCATGGCATCCATACCCAGCTATTGTGGTCGCTTATTTCGACCCGTTGGGTTTTTTCCAACCCGGCGGCAGTGGTAGTCCAACGGCGGATTCTCATGTTGCAGTTCCGTCTTATTGAACCGGAAGGCTTTTTATCGAAATCTGCAATGATACTAACTAGAAATTGAAGTTAGCACTACGCTGTTGATGTATAATGCCCATATAGAATTGAAGAGGTTTCAGAAGCGAAGCGAACGTAAAGCTCATTTCAATTCATAATCGGTATTACAACTTTCAAGAGAACTTTGTAGCTCATTACAAATAAGAATATGGCTCATTTATCACTCATTTTGAGCTTAATTTCATATCTTTGTGAGCTTAAAGAGTATAAAATGTTGAATAACCGAGAGCAATACATAGTTGATTTTATTAAAGAAAAAGGAGTTTGTTCTTCAAAAGAGATTTTTGATGGAGCGGATTTATCAATAAGTTATGCAACACTTAAACGAATACTGAAAGATTTAAATTCAAGTAATTTTATACTGACAAAAGGGAAAGGAAAAGGAACCAGGTATTTGCTGTCTCCGGCTTATGATCTGGTTCATCCCATAGATATTGAAAAATATTACGAAAAAGAAATTGATGAGCGAAATATTCAAAAAGCATTCAATTTAAATGTAATAACTGATGTATTAGCCCACCACAGTATTTTTGCAGAACATGAAATGAAAAAACTTGAATTATTAGAAAAAGAATATCAATCCAATATTGCTGAACTTTCTGAAAATGAATATAAAAACGAGATTGAAAGACTTGCAATTGATTTGAGTTGGAAATCATCACAAATTGAAGGCAATACCTATTCTCTACTTGAAACGGAACGTTTGCTCAAAGAAAAAGAAACTGCTTCAGGAAAAACAAAGGAAGAAGCGGTAATGCTGCTGAATCATAAGGATGCCCTTGATTTTATTATTGAAAATAAAGATTATTTAAATCCTTTGACGGTTTCTAAAATAGAGGATTTTCATAGCATATTAACAAAAGAACTTGCTGTTGAACGTAACTTAAGAAAGCGACGTGTAGGTATTTCAGGAACCAATTACAAACCACTGGATAATGAATTTCAGATATTAGAAGCTCTTAAAAATACTTGTGACCTAATAAATAAAAAGCAAAACGTTTTTGAAAAAGCATTGTTAGCCTTGGTTTTAATTTCGTATATTCAACCATTTACAGATGGAAATAAGCGGACGGCCAGGATTGTTAGTAATGCAATTCTATTGAATTATAATTATTGTCCATTATCTTTCAGGACAGTGGATTCAATTGATTATAAGAAAGCAATGCTGATTTTTTATGAACAAAATAACATCTCGAATATCAAAGATATTTTTATTGAACAATTTGAGTTTGCTGTAAAAACATATTTTTAGTAACAAGGAGAAACAAGCCCAACATAGTGAAGTTTTTTATGGTCAACCTTTTTGAAGGAAGGACATTGGAAAAGCCATGGTTTCATCCTTTTTCCTTACATCTGAAATCGGTATTCGGAATTCGACATTTAAAAGAAGATATGAATGAATATCGATTAGCAGCCTTCCCGCCTTTGGCGCGGAATAATGAACACTGAAGTAGAAAACGCACCTCTGTCGGATAACACATCTCAAAAACTCTTGTAAAACAAAAACATATTCAACAACGACTATTTAGAGTCTGTCTATGAAGTCGTATTGCGAACCCCTATCCCTTCCCTTTCCCCCAAGGGGAAAGGTGATCAATTGTCGTATTATACAAACTAAATGGCTAAAATAGCGTGATTGATCGCTCCTCTCCTATGGGGAGGAGTAAGGAGGTGGGGTGGCCGTTCAAACAGTTTGCATACAACGACTAAGTAGAGTCTGTCGATAAAGTCTTATTGCGAACCCCTATCCCTTCCCTTTCCCCCAAGGGGAAAGGCGATCAAATGTCGTATTATACAAACTAAATGGCTAAAATAGAGTGATTGATCGCTCCTCTCCTTTGGGGAGGAGTAAGGAGGTGGGGTGGCCGTTCAAACAGTTTGCATACAAAGACAAAGTAGAGTCTGTTCATAAAGTCGTATTGCGAACCCCTATCCCTTCCCTTTCCCCCAAAGGGAAAGGCGATCAAATGTCGTATTATACAAACTAAATGGCTAAAATAGCGTGATTGATCGCTCCTCTCCTATGGGGAGGAATAAGGAGGTGGGGTGGCCGTTCAAACAGTTTGCATACAACGACTATTTAGAGTCTGTTCATAAAGTCTTATTGCGAACCCCTATCCCTTCCCTTTCCCCCAAAGGGAAAGGCGATCAAATGTCGTATTATACAAACTAAATGGCTAAAATAGCGTGATTGATCGCTCCTCTCCTATGGGGAGGAATAAGGAGGTGGGGTGGCCGTTCAAACAGTTTGCATACAACGACTATTTAGAGTCTGTTCATAAAGTCTTATTGCGAACCCCTATCCCTTCCCTTTCCCCCAAAGGGAAAGGTGATCAAATGTCGTATTATACAAACTAAATGGCTAAAATAGCGTGATTGATCGCTCCTCTCCTTTGGGGAGGAGTAAGGAGGTGGGGTGGCTGTTCAAACAGTTTGCATACAAAGACAAAGTAGAGTCTGTCGATAAAGTCCGACTTTATAGACAGACTCTATTTAGACACTTTCCAAATTATCCCTGTTGCCAAAATTAATTTGGAATATTCAAAAAAGTCATTTTAAATTTGGAGTGAGAAAAATAGTCAATTAACAAGCGAACCCCCAAATTTGCTCAGCCCGGTTAAATGACGACATATAAACGACCATGTTGGCCACGACAGCGTAGCGCCTTACAGCTTACACGGTATGCAGAATTAGTGTTCACTTAATCGATAAACCAATAAAATAAACACCTTGAAAAGAACCGAAAAAACAATGCTGTTTGACATTACAACTACTTTGGGGATTGCCACCCAGGAAACCACCAACGGGTGTAAGAAGGACACCCGTAATCCTACCACCTCCACCGTAAGTCTGGAGTTGATCATGCACCTGGAAGAGCCGGTAAAAATAAACGACCCCAACATGAAACTGCTGTTGGTTGATTTGGAAGTGAGTGGAATGGACAGCAATGGAGACGCTATTGTGAGTATTGGGGCTTTGATTTGGAATGCGGGGAACCTTAATATACCAACCCTTACCGAAGATGGATGGATATATGGCTATGCCGAAGGAGCCTGTGCTGATAATGCCGGGTACGGTGAGGTAGATGCTGCTATTATATTAGAGAACGATATCATGTTTCAAAATTTTCCAACACCTGCTCCCGGAATTCTCAGACGCTACACAAACGTCACAACTGTTGGTCCATTAACACCAACTGATTATAGAATGGAAAACGATCCATTGGATAACCTTATGGATTATCAGATATTTTATGCAACTACCGCGGTTGGTTCTATAACTCCTGATACAAGGTGCTTATCCTATGATATTGAAATGCCATTCTACCGCCAACAGTATAACCTCGTCATTGATACCCTGGAGTCGCATTACGATTTGGAGCTTGTAGGTTGTCAGGTAGATGGAATTACTCCGGACGGCAGCGAAAATATTATACAACATAATTTCACAATATATCTTGGTCATGTATGGTATGTCAATGTTGGTGTACCGTACGAAATAGACAATATTTTAGCATATTAACCAATTGCCTTAGGGTAAATGTAAATCAAATCATTTACCCTGAGGTCACTTAAAATAACTCATGAAAACATTCCCATTATTTCTAATCTTCCTATGGTATATAGCCTGTTGCGGAACAAAAACTATTCAGGCGCAAAACACTTTTGAAATCAACATAGGTAGTGAGGAACAGGAATACGTCTTTAATTTTGTATTGGATGATGAAAATAACTATGTTGGAATTGTACTAAAAACGTATCCTGTTTCGGCAATGCGGTTGTCGTATCTGTATAAAATTAGTGAGAGCGGAGACACCGTTTCAAAACTTTTCTCAAAACCCGATACAATATTGACATTACGCGATATCATTATTGCCAGTAAATCACCTATTGAATACCTTGTTACCGGAACAGGCTATCAAAAAGACAGTTCCAGCATTTTCTGGTATTCCTATTTTGCCAGGGTGGATGCCAACCTGAACATTATATGGGAAAAAACTTACCAGTTACATGATGTTCATGACTATAGCAGCATTCCTTTTTACCCAAACTTACTTAAGCTTACGGACGGAGGATTTCTTCATGCCTGTTACCTGGAACCCAGACTTAAGATGTTTCTATTTAAATTGTCAGACGAAGGTGATAGCTTAGCCTATCGGCTCTATGAGGGCGACAGCAGCGGCATGGTACAGGATCTGACCTATAATTATGATTCCACGGCTTATTGGTTACACACTCATTTTGCTCATTACGATCCTTCCGGCCCTGAATCACAGTGCATTACAATTGATTTTAATTTACAGCAGACAGAAGTAGTTTATTATCCACGGTGGCTTGGTGATCACCTCGCGGCAAAATTCCTACCAGACCGGAATCTTGTGGTTGGCAGTCGATATTGGGGTCATACGTTGAACCCTGCTAGTACTCTACATTATATTATGGCCTATAAGCTCGGCATCGATTTTAATGTCCTTGACAGTTGTTATATCACTGATCCTGTTCCTACCACGCGCACAGGCTCCCGAGCTCTCGACTTTTATACCCCTGATAACATATACATGTGTGGTGAAGACGATGCAGCTTTAAGTACTTATCCCACAAGCTACAACCACATAGCCATTGCCCGCATGGATCAAAATTTAAATTTAATTTCAGAAAAGTATGTTGGTGGCGATGCCAACTACGCTAGTGCTTCCGTTGTGGCCAGCCCCGATGGTGGCGTGCTGTTAACCTGTACCAGATACGATTATCTGACTCAATACAACGAGCGGGATGTTTACATCCTTAAGCTTGATTCGTCAGACTTTACGGTTGGGAATATTGAGCACAAAACACCCAATATTTTGAACGCTATTGTTTATCCCAATCCGACGAGTGGTTTGATAAATATTAGAACCTCTATTAAAAATGCCGTTTTCGAATTGTATGACTTGTCAGGAAAAAAGCTACTAATCGAACCGTTAACCAACCTGATTACACCAATTAAGTTAGATAACATTCTTGAAGGCACTTATATTTGGCGTGTTATTCAACAGAATGAGCTCATTGAAACCGGAAAAATTATTATCACAAATTAATTAAACGAACATGAAACGAATATTAATAACCAGTATCGTGTTGCTATTTGCATCATCCTTTTTAATTGCACAGACTCCGTGTGTAGTATGCGACGATTCATATGCAATACCGGGAGCCAGCACCATCGGAACCAACAATAATGCCCAGGGAGGTCGTTCCATCATCCTGGGATCTTTTTCGCAGACCTTGTCCACAGGTAATTTCAGTATTGCCATTGGATCAAGGGTGAAGGCAATGGCCGGAAAATGCGTTGCCATCGGAAGTGGAATTAGTTCAGATTACATGTTTTCCAATTACATGCAAGAATCATTGATGGTGGGATTTAACAGCAATCTCTCAACATTTTTTGTCAGTATGTCAGAAGGGCTAAACAGAACAGGTAGAGTTGCCATCGGCAACGTAGTCAATCAATACGGCCAAATGGAACCCCTCGCCAAGCTCCACCTCCGTTCCGATGAGGGCGAGGCCGCTGCCATATACGTGCAGCCATACAACTGGCTCGGGGGCGAGGTGGCCGGAATTTACCTGGGTAATTTTTTAAATGGTATGAAGGCCGATACCAACATGGGAATCACATTTTTATCCGAAAAAGATTATGTTTTTGGGGTAGGAAATGTGGGACTGGGCGTAGAACAGCCCAAAGCAAAACTGCACATTGATGGTAATATTCTGTTTGAAAATCCTGCTGACGGATTTATTATGAAATCGGAAAGCGGACAGTGTTGGAAGGTAACCATCAACAACGATGGGAGCTTTAATAGCACCATGGTGGATTGCGAAAACTTTTCGGGCACACAAAACAACAAGGAGGACCAACATACCCCTTTGTACTTTTACCCCAATCCAACGTCCGGCTTGCTAAAAATTGACAACCGTTCCAATACAAATGGCTGGGTTGTGGAATTCCGTTCATTATCCGGCACCCTTCTCAAATCAGATAATCTGGCATCCGGCACAAACCAGTTCGACCTGAATTTTGCCGCTGATGGTATGCTGATTGTATCGGTTTACGACCAACAGGGAAATATGGTAACGAGTGAAAAGATTGTTGTGAAGTAGTCTTATCCTCGTTACTGCTGCGCTCAAACGAGGACGAGAGAGGGGTTGACTGATTGACACTTTGCTTAATGCCTAAATGATATAAACTTTTCTTGTGCGCATTAAGGCAGAGACAAATATCTCTCAACCCGTTCCTTGAAGTAAGCTGTCCAAAAAGGAGCTGAGCAAATTGATTCCAGCAATTAAGTCCACGAGTTCGATAATTCCCATTATATCGTTTTACGCATTTATTGAACTCATATTTATCTATAAGCGATAAAACTTGAGCAAAAACGTACTTCCCGCTATTCATGATTTTGTGAGAAATCACAAAACTACCATGCAAATCAAATCAAAAAATCAAAGAACGCTTATAATTATATAAATATCAATCGTATACAAATGCTTTTATAAAGTTAACGCATCACTAGTGAATGCCGATATAGAATTGAAGAGGTTTCAGGAGCGAAGCGAAAATAAAGCTCATTTCAATTCATAATCGGTATAAGTGAGACTTTGTTATTTTAGAATCAACCATCACTTTTCCCAAATAGATGGAAGCTCAAAGTTGTTTAGACAAAAAATCAACTGTTTCAATAAAATAATGTTTCCGAATCATGAATATTGTGTAAATTTAAACTTTTAAAAAATTAGCCATGACTTCAAAAGCTTCTACAAATTGGTTGGCACTAGCCTTTAATGGCATCATTGCCCTGCTTTTTGGCCTGATGGCCATTATAGCTCCTACGGATACCTTGCAAATCATCGTGATGTATTTCGGCATCATCATGCTGATTGTGGGTATTGCCATGTTTTTCGGTGTGTATAACAACATGAAAAACAAACGCAGTTACAGTACCGATTTAATTAGTTCCATCGTCACCATTGCTTTGGGTATCGTACTGACATTTTTTACCAAACAATCGGTTGAAATTTTCGTGGTTATCATCGGCGTTTGGGCCATTATTCTGGGCATTGTTCAGTTGGTAATCATGATGAATATCCAATCATCCTCCGACAAACGCATCTTGCTGATTAATGGACTTTTAACACTGCTATTTGGTATAGTTTTGTTTTTTGTGCCCTTCGGAACGGCCTCCATTTTTGTGGTACTCATCGGCATATTGGCCGTGATTATCGGGGTCATTCTGATAGCCCTGGCCATCAAGCTTAAAAATCTTGATTAAAAAGGATTTTACAGTCCCGTACGCAACGAGATAAGATTCGTAAGATGTTTTGGCGAAAGTGTTTTATTGCCTTTTAATCCAGTTTTCAAGTTTTATATTTGAAATTCTTTCAAACTCTTTTACGTTTTCAGTAACCATAATTAGCTCTTTCTCAACAGCGGTACATCCAATTAGCAAATCAAAATCGCTAATCATTTGACCCACTTTGCGCAATCTGACTTTTTCTTTTCCATATGTTAAAATTGTATCAAATATGGGTATTATGGAAATCTCATGAACAAATTTTTCTATTATCTCGTGATTTTTTTTTGGGTTATCACTATTCTCAGCCCCAAAAACCAATTCGGCCAAGGTTATTTCAGAAATGGCACATTCTTTTAATCCGACTGATTCTAGTTTATCAATCACACCGAATTTACCTCGAAAAAAATGAATGCAAATATTGGAATCAAGTAGGTATTTCATTAGAAATCAAATGTGGACTTTTTGTCAATTCGCGATTCTTTTATTTCCTTAATTATCTCATCGGAACTTCTCGCATCTTCCCATGCCCCGTATAAACTCGATAAATCGAAATCCTTATTTGCGTTATCTTCCATTGATTCGGTCAACTTCACAATCAGTTTCTTTTTCGATGAATTATCCAACTTGGTTAAGAAAGCAAAATATTTGTCGATCATTGAATTTGTTAATGCCAATCCCATTGTTACTATTTTTTATCAAAAATAGTAATTTAATAATGAATGTCTGAAAAATTATTTTCTCTTTTTGTATTCCTGCACATGTTGAATATAACTTGCGCAAGGGATTTTGTGATTTAACCAAAAAAATATTTCCAAATACTCAACTTATAGGGATTGTACAGTCCCGTGCGCAACGAGATAAATATCAATTTAATTATTCTTTCCGTATTTGGCTCCTATAGGAGCCGGACAACAAAATCTTGATGGTGTTCTAATCGAATTTCATGTCCAGTATCCGCAACTGCAGGGTGGTGGTGCCCAGCCAGGTGTTTTCGTCAATGTGATAACAGATACTGAAAGGCTTGCCTTGTTTTACTTTTTCGAGGTTGTCGCCCATGTTGAAACCAATGGCCGGAATGGGATTTCCGGTGCGGTCGGGATGTACCACCGAAAATTTCAGGTGCTTCACATCGCCCTTACCCACCAGCTTGGCATATCCTGTATCAATTACGTTTCGGGTCATGAAAACCGGTGCCATGTTTCCCGGACCAAAGGGGGCAAATTGCCGGAGAATCCTGAAAAATTTGGAGCTGATGTCGCCCACATACAATTCCCCGTCGATTTCAATCTCCGGAACAAGCATTTCGTCGGTGAGTTTTTCGCAGGCATAAGCCTCAAACTCTTTGATGAACTGGTCCAGATTTTCGGGTTTCAAAGCCAATCCTGCTGCATAGGTATGACCACCAAAATGCTCCAGTAAATGACTGCTGGCATCGATGGCGTCGTAAATGTCAAAATTTTTGATGGATCGGGCCGAGCCTGTGATAAGTCCATCCGACTTGGTGAGCACAATGGTGGGTCGGTAATAGGCTTCGATAAGTCGTGACGCTACAATGCCAATCACTCCTTTGTGCCAGTGGTCGCGATACACCACGGTAGATTTTCGGTTATTGTTTCGTATTTCGGTGTTCACAATTTCCAAAGCTTCCTGGGTGATACCGGTATCCAAATCGCGACGGGTGGTATTGAGCTCGTTGATCTGTTTTCCCAACTTTTCGGCATACACCAAATTATTGCTAATCAGTAGTTTTACCGAATCCGTGGCGCTTTCAATCCGTCCGGCGGCATTGATGCGCGGACCCAGCAAAAATACAATATCGCTGATGGTAATCTCACGGGTGAAAAACCCTTCTATTTCAAAATTGTTTTGCTCGTCAACGCCGGCTGATTTGAGCAACGACTGTACCCCAACCCGGGGTTTTTTGTTCAGTTGTTTCAAGCCATAATAGGCCAGAATTCTGTTTTCGCCGGAGATGGGCACAATATCGGCAGCAATACTGATGGCCACCAAATCGAGGCTGGCAAAGGCACGCTCTTTTTTCATACCCTTTCTGATACCAATGGCCTGAGCCAGTTTAAATCCAACACCGCATCCTGACAAATCTTTAAAAGGATAGTTGCACAGTGGTTGTTTTGGGTCGAGTACAGCTACGGCCGGAGGAATTTCGTCTCCGGGGCGGTGGTGATCACCGATGATAATGTCCAGACCTTTTTCTTTTGCATATGCTACTTTGGCAACGGCCTTAATTCCACAATCCAGGGTGATCATCAATTTATAGTCGTTTTCGATGGCATAGTCGATGCCTTTGTACGACACACCATACCCTTCGCTGTACCGATCGGGAATGTAGAAACCTATTTTTTTGTAAATGTCCTTTAGAAATGAATATACTAGCGACACGGCAGTGGTGCCATCCACATCATAATCGCCGTATATCAATATTTTTTCACCTTTATCCATGGCCGTGAGCACACGGTCGACAGCCTTATCCATGTCCTTCATCAAAAAAGGATCGTGGAGGTTTTCAAGTTTTGGCCTGAAAAATGTTTTGGCCTCATCATAGGTGGTAACCCGACGCTGCACCAACAATTTCAGGAGTTTTTTATTGATATTAAGCGATTGTGATAGCTGCTCAACTACCTCATTATCAGGAATATTCTTTAGCACCCATCGCTTTTCCATACCAAAAATCTTTAGCAGGTAAAGGTAACTAAATATTGATACTTTTTTAATGGAAAAACAACCTTTCTGGCCATTCCTTTTGAAGAATGGTTTAACTGTTACAAGATCAAATCATTATTACAAACATCCTTAGTGGGTTTGATGAGATGATAGAATCAAGACAGAAAAATAATTATCCAGTTAAAAATTAGAACGCATGGCATCCACCGGATTGAGTCGTGAGGCGGTCCATGCCGGAACGAAACCGGAAAACAATCCAATAATGGCCGAAACTACCACCCCCAACATAATATTACCCAACGTGAGGGTGAGGGTAAAACTAAAAATGCTCGACACAAAAATGGTGAGTAAAAACACAATCAACAATCCTACGATTCCACCCATCAGCGATAGAAAAACCGATTCGAACAAAAACTGAAGTAGAATGAAATAGTTTTTGGCACCCAAACTTTTTTGAATGCCGATTTGATTGGTTCGTTCTTTTACACTCACAAACATGATGTTGGCAATTCCGAAACCACCTACCAACAGCGAAAACCCGCCAATAATCCAACCTACCATGGCAATAACGGCAAACAACTGGTCGAATCCCTTGCTGATGATGTCGGTTTCGTTGAGGGCAAAATTGTCGTCGGCACCGGGAGCCAGTTTGCGAATGGAACGCATGATGCCCGTGAGTTCGTCCATCATTTGTTCGTTACTTATATTGGGCTTGGCCATGACGATGATGGTTGTTCCTATATTGTTAAAATCCAATAAATTACGGGCGTAGTTTACCGGAATCATCACCCAATTGTCCTTCGAATTGCCAAAGACATCCTCACCTTGCTTTTTAATCACCCCTATCACTACCAGCTTTCGTCCGAAAAGCTTAATGCTTTTTCCAAGTACATCTTGTCCCTGAAACAAAGTTTGCGCTACGTCTGAGCCGATAATAGCAATGTTTTTTCCACCATGTGATTCGATGGGTGTAAAATACCGACCGGCTTGTAAGTCGAAAGGCATCACTTTGTTGTAATCTTGCGATACCGCTACCACCGGTATGTTTTCCATGCTGTTGTTGTCGTGGTAAACATTGCGCGACACGCTCACCATAAATGCAGCAGCCTCCACGGTATTAGTGCGTTTCATTAGCTCGTCCATTTCTTTGATCTTGGCTTCCGGACGCTGATAGTATTTCCACCATGGATAGTCATTGCCCATGGCCCATGGCCATTTTTGTATAAACAACACATTGTTTCCCAACGAATTTATTTCGCTTTTGATGGCATTTTCCAAACTGTCGAAAACGGTAAATACCGAAATAATGGAAAAAATACCAATGGTGATGCCCAGAAGCGACAGAAAAGTTCTTACCTTGTTAACTACCAATGCATTAACTGCAAACAAAAAACTTTCGTATATGAGTTTAAATATGATCATTTGTTATCGGCTTGAGTGGTTATTGATGTACTTTTGGAAATAATTAATTTCACCCAAATAAGTAGGTAAAAGTATAATAAGTTTTAATTAAAACATGTTATTTTGCAAAACAGTAATGGGGTAGATTAAAATTCAATACAAACCAATAGTAATAATTGCCTTGAAAAAAATTAAAACCGCACTGATAAGTGTCTATCATAAAGAAGGTTTAGTTCCTGTTTTAGAGGAGCTTGACAGACGAAATGTACGAATATTAAGTACCGGCGGCACCTATGATTTTATCGTTGGTCAAGGGTTTAAAGCCGAAACCGTAGAGTCGCTTACTGGCTATCCATCTATCTTGGGTGGTCGTGTTAAAACTTTGCATCCTTCCATCATGGGGGGAATCTTGGCACGGCTCGATCATGTCGGCGACCAACAACAGCTGGAAGAATACCATATTCCACCCATCGATTTGGTGATTGTGGATTTATATCCTTTTGAAGAAACGGTAAAAGCCACCAAAGACGAGGGAGAAATCATAGAAAAAATTGATATTGGTGGTATTTCACTTATCAGGGCGGCTGCTAAAAACTACACCGACGTGTTGGTGGTTTCGTCTTCCGACCAATATGCCGAACTATTGCAAACCATGCACGACAAAGACGGTTTTTCGGGACGCGACGACCGACGGTTTTTCGCTATCCAGGCATTCAATGTAAGTTCCCATTACGACACAGCCATTTTCAATTGGATGAACAAAGGGGAGGTGGCTACTTTTAAAGCCAGTCAAACCCTCGAACAACCCCTTCGTTATGGCGAAAATCCCCACCAAAAGGGAAGTTTTTTCGGACATTTAAACGATGTTTTCGATCAACTTCACGGGAAGGCCATTTCGTATAACAACCTGTTGGATTTAGATGCGGGCATTAACCTGATCAACGATTTCGACGATACCACCTTTGCCATTATCAAGCACAACAACGCCTGCGGACTGGCTTCGCGCGACAATTTAACCCGGGCCTGGAACGATGCTCTGGCCGGTGATCCGCTTTCCGCTTTTGGCGGGGTACTGGTAACCAACCGTAAAATTGATGAGGCCACTGCCGTGGAAATCAACAAAATATTTTTTGAAATTGTGGTGGCTCCGGATTTTGATCAAAAAGCGCTTCAAATTCTTGAATCGAAAAAAAACCGGATTATCCTGAAACTAAAACCAGTTGAATTGCCAACGGGACAATTTAAATCGCTTTTAAACGGTGTTATTGTGCAGGACAAAGACACAATTACCGAAAAAGCCGCCGATCTTACACCTGTTACCGAGGTGCATCCAACACCCCAACAAATTGAGGACCTGTTGTTTGCCAACAAGCTCGCCAAACATACCAAATCCAATACCATCGTGTTGGCATTCAAAAAACAATTGGTAGGTTCGGGTACCGGACAAACTTCCAGGGTAGATGCATTGAAACAAGCTATTGAAAAAGCACGTACCTTTGAGCTGCCGCTCGAAGGGGCGGTAATGGCTTCGGATGCCTTTTTTCCCTTTGCCGACTCAGTGGAAATTGCCCACAAAGCAGGCATTACAGCTGTGGTACAGCCGGGAGGAAGTATTCGCGACAACGATTCGGTAGCGTACTGCAATGCACATCAAATGGCCATGGTAACCACCGGAATTCGTCATTTTAAACATTAAAATAAAAAAATAAAAATACTATGGGATTGTTTTCATTCATGACAAAGGAGATTGCCATCGACCTGGGTACCGCCAACACCATCATCATATACAATGATAAAGTGATTGTGGACGAACCATCGATTGTGGCATTGGAGCGAAATACCGGAAAAATTATCGCGGTAGGAAAAAAAGCTATGATGATGCATGGCAAAACCCATGAAAACATCAAAACCATCCGACCCTTGCGCGATGGCGTAATTGCCGATTTTCAAAGCGCCGAATATATGATCAGAGAAATGATCAAAATGATCGGGATGAAAAAAACCATTTTTCCTCCGGCTTTGCGCATGGTTATTTGTATTCCATCCGGTATTACCGAAGTGGAAGAACGCGCCGTTAAAGATTCTGCCGAACAGGCCGGAGCCAAGGAAATCAGATTGATTCATGAACCTATGGCTGCAGCTATCGGTATTGGTATCGACGTGCTGGAGCCAACCGGAAACATGATTATAGATATCGGAGGTGGTACCAGCGAAATTGCGGTGATTGCCCTGGGTGGAATCGTAAATAACACCTCCATCCGTATTGCCGGCGATGATTTTAATGCCGACATCGAAGAGTATATGCGTAAGCAACACAATATTACCATTGGTGAACGTACTGCTGAACGTATTAAAATTGAAGTGGGCGCTGCCATTACAGAACTGGAAAATCCACCTGATGATTATGCGGTTCATGGTCGCGATATGCTCACCGGTATTCCAAAAGAGGTTACCGTAAACTACAAGGAAATAGCCAGTTGTCTGGACAAATCCATCTCTAAAATTGAAGCTGCCGTACTCAACGCTCTCGAGAAAACACCTCCCGAATTGTCTGCCGACATTTTCCGTACAGGAATCTATTTGGCCGGTGGTGGTTCCATGTTGCGCGGTTTAGATAAAAGGCTTCATCACAAAACCAAATTAAGCGTGCATGTGGCCGAAGATCCGCTTCGTGCTGTGGCCAGAGGTACCGGAATCGCACTTAAGAACTTCGATAAATTTACCTTCCTGATCCGCTAGTTGGTTTACAATCTGATCAATCATGCGTAATCTGTTCCTGTTTTTTTACCGTAACCAGTTTTTCACGCTTTTTGTCCTTCTCGAAATAATTTCGCTGTTGTTGCTTAGCAGTAGTTTTTCTTATCAAAGATCGTTGCGATTTAATACTGTTAACGATTTAACAGGCTCTGTTTTTTCAGGATATGAGTCGGTCACTCACTATTTCGGTTTGGTAGACGAAAATCGTAAACTGGTGGAAGAAAACGCACTATTGCATAGTCTCTTGTCTGGAAAAACAGAGGTTTCCGACACTCTTCCTAACAACAACGACAGCATGTATCAGTATATTCCGGCAACGGTTGTCAGTAACAGTGTTACGAAACAAAACAACCTGATTATGGTGGATAAGGGACTTGATGATGGTGTAAAAAAGGAAATGGGAGCCATATCTTCCAACGGATTGGCGGGTATTGTCATTGGCGTGTCGGCGCATTATTCGGTCATCATGTCGATGTTGCACCACAACATGCGGATAAGCGCCAGCATCAAGAAAAATAACCAACTGGTGAATGTAGAATGGGACCAACCCGATTACCTGTTTGGAACCATTACCGACATTCCTTCGCACCTTCAGTTGGAAAAGGGCGACAGCATCGTTACCAGCGGTAATTCTCTGATTTTTCCAAAAAATGTGCTCATAGGAACTGTGGAAAACCACGAAAAGGAAGTTGGTGAGCATCTCGGAAAGGCCCTCATTCGTTTTTCAACCGATTTTAACAGTTTGAAACATGTGTATATTATCGAAAATTTTGGTGCCGCCGAACAAGATTCGTTGTTGATGCAAATACAAGAATAATGAACTCGGTTTTTATAAAAAATATCGCCCGATTTATTTTGCTCATCTTGCTTCAGGTGTTGGTTTTCAATAACATGGATTTAGGTGGCTACCTTACTCCGGCTGTTTATGTGTTGTTTATTTTGTTGTTGCCACGCGGTATCAACAAGAGTTTGTTGTTGATTTTGGGCTTTTTCACGGGGCTGACCATCGATTTTTTTCTTAATACACCCGGACTTCATGCTGCAGCCACCGTGTTGATGGCCTTTATGCGACCCACCATTATACAATTGTTTTTTCGCAACCTAGATTTTGCTCAGGGAGAAGCACCTGACATAAACAAATTAGGTTTAGGCGGATTTTTAAGGTATGCCTTCGTGTTGATTTTTATTCAGCATACGGCACTTTTTTTACTCGAAGTGTTTAGTTTCCATCATTTTCTTTTCACTTTGTATCGTTCGTTGCTGAGCAGTTTGCTTACCACCGTGTTGGTGTTGGTGTTTGTGTTGCTTACCACTACACGAAAAAAACGATAGCAGCATCCCCTTTTACCGGCTTTGTCGGTAAGCCTGTTAAAATCAAAAAATTAACGAAATATTGCAAAATATGTCCGTTATTTCAACAAGCTGATTAGTTTTGCTTATTGTTTCTTTATAAACTGATAACTTTATTCATGAAAAAACTTTCTTTCGTATTACTGGTTGCTATTTTGGCTGTATTTGCCGCTTGTACTAACCCCCATGCCAACGATAATTTTAATATTCAACTAACCCTTACCGGAGCCGATGGCGATACCGTTTTCTTAAAACAACGTGTAGATGGTGAAATGGCTACCCTTGATTCGGTAGCTTTTGTGGGAGACAAAGCCCAAGTATGGGGACAGGTGGACATGCCAGAGTTTTTCTATCTGACCTTTGCTAAAAACAAGGGGTATATTCCGGTATTTGTGGAACCGGGAGACAATATCATAACTGGTGATTTTACTGATTTAAAGACTGTAACTTACACTGGTTCCAAATCACAGGATGATCTCACGGCTTTTAACGAGAGTACCGATCAATTTGATAGCCAAATGCAAGCTCTTGGCGGGCAATACGGTCAAGCTCGTCAGGTGGGTGATACAGCCAGAATGAATGCCATTGAAGCCGAATATACGGATCTCGATGCACAAAAAACCGACTTTATCACCCAATATGCTTTCGACAATCCCGATAAGGTATTGGCCGCGTATATAATTCTGGGCAACTCTTATCAATATGAGTTGGATTTGTTGGATAGCTTGGCCAACAATTTCGATCCTGTTATTGCCCAATCAAAATATGTAAAACAACTTCAGGAGTATGTGGCCACGCTGAAACGCGCTGCCGTGGGTCAACCATATATCGATTTCACCATGGACGACATCAACGGAAATCCCGTTACGCTATCCTCGGTTATTGGTAAAAACTATGTGTTGGTCGATTTCTGGGCTTCCTGGTGTTCACCCTGTCGGGCCGAAAATCCAAATGTGGTTGCTGCTTACGAAAAGTATCATGATAAAGGATTCGATGTATATGGTGTGTCTTTCGATAAAGACCACGACGGATGGATCAATGCCATTGCCGATGATCAACTCACCTGGACACATGTATCAGATTTAAAATACTGGAACTGTGCTGCCGGAAAACTCTATGGCATTCAGTCGATTCCTCAAAATATCCTCATCAGTCCCGAAGGCATCATCATCGCGAAAAATCTGCGTGGAGAAGCCCTGCAAACCAAGCTTCAGGAACTGTTGGATTAACTTCTTTAAAGCTCCTTTATCACGCCTTTAATGCGATGTTTTTCAGGGTTTTGATCCCGAATAAAGCGTAACCACTCTTCGGAATATCCTTTGGTTTGGATTCGATGGTTTTCGTCTTTGATATATCCGTCGTTGTATTTGGTGATAATGAAGTCGGTTAAATCTACCCATGATTGATGCACCATCTGACCCATTTCTACCGAATAGCGGTTAAGCAATTCGATGCGTTGATCTTTTGGTAACGAAATGGCTTTTTGTTCCACCGAATCCTGTTGTTGTATGAGCAGCCTTTCCAATTCATGTTGTTTTTGTTTGATGTCAACCACCACCTCTTGATAGCGTGTATTGGCATAATTGGCCGCCAGATTAAAAGTCCACCAGGCCGATTCGCGCGAATAATGGTTGATATCTCCGGTTGAAAAAGGTGGTGAAATTTGGTTGGCACAGCAATAAACCGGAAAATAACAAGTGGTGTAGGTGTCGTCAACGCCAAACCACATCAATCCACCCACCTCGTTGGGGAGGTAGTTGCGCATTTGGGCCACAAAACTAAAGGCTGTGTTGTAGATGCTGATGGCCCTTTCCCATGAATATTCCACCGAATCTATTGTCCAGCTTAGCGGACGAATGCGGTTGGGGTTTCCAAAAGGTCCTGCTTCGGGACCCTTGGTCATGTCGAAAGGAGTGCCTTCGTAATGGTCGCGAGCCAGCGAAAACACATCTGTAAGCGATAGTTTGGTATCGGGTGTGATGAACAAAGGGTAGGGCTCGGCTCCTGCAACACCCCGGTGATAATCCGGCGACAGATGCAAGGATGGAGCAGCACGGTTAAAAATGCTCCACACGCGTGTTTCGGTGTATTTGAGGTGATCGGGTGTGGGAACATCGTAGGCATCGTTGTAACGAAAGGGGAGGCCTTGTTTCGGGTCGTAATACCCCTTATCGATAGCCAGTTGTTTGATGTTGGCCGAGTACAGGCAGTTTTCAGGATCGTCGAGGGGAAATGCGCCAATGCGGGCGTGGTTGGCGTGGGCAGTCATCATGCCATCCGGAACACGCATGGCCACCCAAACGGCACCACCGGCTCCTCCGGTACCAATCATTTCGAGCAACCAGGCTTCGTTGGGGTCGGCAATGGAAAAGGACTCCCCCTCGCTGCCATAGCCATAGGTTTCGGCCAGTGAAGTCATCACGCTGATGGCCTCCCGGGCAGTTTTGGCACGCAACAAGGCCAACTGCATCAACTCCCAGTATTTTAAGGGCAGGTCTTTGTCCCACAGTTCTTCCCTTCCCATGAAGGTGGTTTCGCCAATGGCCAGCTGATGCTCGTTCATTTGAAATCCAACGATGGCGTAGGTGTGGGGCACCTGAGCTATTTTGTACTCAATTCCCGACATGCTGGTGTAGGTAAGCGAATCACCGGCGGCATAATCAGCTGCCGGAGTGGTGTTGAGGTGATACAGCCATTCGCCGTCGTTGCTGTAATACAAAAAGGTGCTGCCATTTTCGGAGGCTCCTTTGGTTACCAGAATATTGGTACACGTTTTTCCCGAAAAGGGCAAAAGAAAGGTGAAGAACAGAAGGAGGGAGTATTTCATCATTTCTGGATTTAAGCTCTACAAATTTATCAAATCTGCCGTACCCGTGGCATCTCGGTGGACATTCAGACTCGTTTTCTGAAGATTGCAGTTTTGGCAGAAAACAAAAAAAGGAGCCACCGGGACTCCTTTTTGTATTATTAACACGAAGAAATACTAATGTGCACTTCCCGTAACTTTCAGTTTGTCACCTGTTTGCTTGATGATAAGCTTGTAGGTTTCGGGGCTGTATCCGGGCTGACTAACGTCGGGAGCCACGTAGATATATCCTTCGGGGACTTCTTTCTTGGTTTTAATATTTCCGTCCATGTATTTCATAAACAGGTATTGGTAGAGGTCTTTCCAAATGTTGAACACATCGGCACCCACGCCACACGAGTAGTTGGTGAGGTAAGCGATGGCAGCCTCTTTATCCTTGTCGATAAGCGCCAATGCACCGGCATCCACGGCAGGTGTCATGTCGATGAAACCATTTTCGAGTTCGTCCTGAATTTTTTCAACTTCGGGATGCATCACGTTGTAACGGGTATAAACAAAGTTTTGAACCTGATTAAAAATCCAGAATCCTGAAGTTTCTGACCATTCCATCATAGAACCATTACCCACTTCAAAGTTTACCGGTATTTTGGTCATGCTGGCATACATGGGCATATAAATGCTTCCTGAAGCATCGTCAACGCCCCACCAGTTGATACCGCCAATGGCATCGGGAAGCCAGCTTCTGGATTGTGTTACGAATGAAAATCCGGTTTGTTGGGTTGCTGTGGCACGTTCGTTGCAATAGTCCACGCCATCCACTTTCCAGGTTAGTGGTCGCCAACGGTAGGGTAGTCCGAACGGGCCGGCACCTATATCCTGACTCATATCCAATTCGGTGTTTTCCAGGTGGTCGCGCATAAAATTCATCATATCGCGGGGGCTTACTTTTTTCTCGGGTTTTATCCAAAGAGGCATGCGGTTGGTGGCGTAGTGGTTGGGGTTGGCGCGTCCATCATCGAATTTTTCGTGATGAGCAATGTCGCCTTTTACATAATCCCAATATTTGTCCATGCCACCTGCTACTTTGTTGAACATGCTCCAAACGCGGATTTCACAAAAACGGGCACCACCAAAGTTAACAGGAGCGTAGGTATCGCTAAAAGAAAAATCCTTGTCGTCGCCGGTGTACCAACCTTTGTTGCGTGCAAAGGAAATCACGTCGGCAGCATAAACACATTCGATATTGGCGTCGTTTATTTTGTCCATTTCATTGGAAGAAATGGCATTTTTCTTTAAAGTCTGAGGAAAAGTCGTGATACGAGCCTGGTTGGCATGTCCCGATACATAACCATCAGGAATTCTTAGAGCTACCCAAACGGCACCTTTTTCACCCTCGCCTTTGCCAATCATTTCCAGTATCCAAACTTCATTTTTGTCGGCAATGGAGAACGATTCGCCCGAGCTGGCATATCCGTATTCGCTCACCAAATCGGCCATGATTTTAATGGCATGGCGGGCACTGGTAGCCCGTTGCAGGGTGATATAAATCAGGCTGCCGTAATCAACAATGGCACCGGGTTGAGCAGCCAGTTCTTCACGACCACCATAGGTTGTTTCGCCAATGGCTACCTGGTTTTCGTTCATGTTGCCTACCACGTTGTAGGTTTGCAATGCTTGTGCAATTTGTCCCATGTATTTGCCTGTATCCCATTCATATACATCCAGCATGGTGCCAATGGGGTAGGTGGCAGCAGGCCAATGATACAACTCCCCATAAAGTACGTGTGAGTCGGCAGCATACGAAATCATGGTGGAGCCATCTGTGGATGCTCCTTTGGTAATCAGGTAGTTGGTACATGCTGAAGTTTGGTTGGAAAAGCCCAACACCAGCAGGAAGGCCATCACGAGGCCAACAGTTTTCTGTTTCATATTCATTATTTTATGTTCACATTTTTTCAATAGTCCACAAAAGTAGCAGAAAAAACCAAATAAATTGATGGGATGATCTGACGGAATGCCATGTACGAAAATAATCGACTTACTATAGAATAGTCAGGGCGTTGGTTTTGTCCTTTATTAGTTGAACAGTGAGCGCTTCCAAATTATCAAACTTTTTTTCGTCGCGCATGCGGTCCACAAAAGCGATGGTAATTTCTTCGCCATAAATATTCCGGTCGAAATCAAAAATGTTGACTTCGATGGTCAATTCGCCTTTGTCCACAGTGGGGCGGTATCCAATATTGCTCATGCCCTTGTAGCAAACTCCGTTCACATAGGCCCGGCATGCATAAACCCCTCCGGCAGCAATGAGTTTATAGTAGTCGGCTACTTCAATATTGGCCGTAGGGAACCCCAAGTCGCGTCCGATGGATTTCCCCTTGACAACGATTCCGGTAATGGAATATTCGTGTCCGAGCATCAGGTTGGCTTCTTTTACTTTGCCTTCTTTTAGCAGGTTTCTGATTTTGGTGGAGCTCACCGTTTGTCCCGAAACACTTTGCGCCTCCACCATATCTACTTCAAAACCATAGGTTTTGCCCAAACGCTCGAGCAGACGAATGCTTCCTTCGCGGTCTTTTCCAAAGTGGTGATCGTAGCCTATAATCAAGGCTTTGGGTTTGATTTTTTCTACTACCAGGTTTCGGATAAAGTCTTCAGAAGAAGTGGCCGCGAATTTTTTGGTAAATTCTACCACAATCAGGTGATCGATGCCGGCGTCCTCAATATCTTGAATTTTACGTTGTTGTGTTTTGATAAACCGCAGTTCCGTGTTGTTTGGATCGAGTACCCTGCGGGGATGTGGATAGAAGGTAATCACCACAGTTTCGCCATGGTATTTTTGGGCATCGGCTTTCATTCTTTCAAAAATGGCCCGATGACCCAGATGTACGCCATCAAAGGTGCCGATGGTTACAATGGGATTGTTTACAGGTTTAAAATCGGCAATACAATTGTATATCTTCATGGGTTACACCAGTTTTTTGGAAAGCAATAATTCGGCAATCTGAACCGCGTTGGTGGCTGCTCCTTTGCGGAGGTTGTCGGAAACCACCCAGATATTCAAGCTGTTTTTTTGTGAGTCGTCGCGACGAATGCGCCCCACAAATACCTCGTCTTTGCCTTCTGTCAGGATGGGCATGGGATACATGCTTGCTTCGGGAAAGTCGAATACCACCACCCCGGGCATACCGCCCAACAAGCGTTTTACCTCAAAAAGGGTGAAGTCGTTTTCAAATTCAATGTTCACAGCTTCGGAGTGTCCACCGATGACGGGAACACGCACCACGGTGGCCGAAACAGCAATGGCAGGATCCAGAATTTTTTTGGTTTCGTTTTTCAACTTCAGTTCTTCCGATGTGTTGCCCTCGGGGTCGAAATCTCCGGCATGTGGCAACACGTTGAGGTCGATTTGATGGGGATAGGCTTTTTGATGAGGACGACCTTCGCGTTCTCCCATCAACTGGTCGATTCCTTTTTTACCACTTCCGGAAACCGATTGGTAGGTGCTCACCACGACCCTTTTAATGGTGTATTTGTTGTGAAGAGGTGCCAGCGCCATCACCAGTTGAATGGTTGAGCAGTTGGGATTGGCGATGATGTGGTGGTTACTATCAAGTTTATTTCCATTCACTTCCGGCACGATTAAGGGGATGTCGTCGTGCATTCTCCATGCAGAGGAGTTGTCGATAACCCTTGCACCATAGGCTGCAAACCGGGGTGCCAGCTCAAGGGAAGTATTCGATCCTGCCGAAAACAACACAATTTCTGGTTTTCTTTCAAGTGCTTCCTCCACGGAAACCACCTCAATATCCTGACCATTGAACGGTAGTTTTTGTCCGACTGAACTTGCCGAAGCTACGGCTATGAGCTCATCCAGTGGAAAATTTCTCGTTTCGAGCACTTTAATCATTTCGCGACCAACCAATCCGGTGGCACCAACAACAGCTATTTTCATGCAATTTTATTTTTCAGCAAAATACTGATTTAAAAGTCATTCGGTTTTTCGTTAACGCTTTTGAGCAGGTATGTATTTCTTCTTATGAATAAGAAAGCGGCCATTTTTGTACATTTACCTACCCAAAAAATTGTATGGCAAAAATATTAAAAAATGAAACATCTATTTTTTATCCTGCTTTGGTTTCCTTCCATTGTCTTTTCTCAAGTTATGGATGATTTTTCGGATGGAAATTTTACCGAAAATCCCACTTGGACAGGTGATCAAAACAAGTTTATCGTAAACGATCAATATCAGCTTCAATTGGTGGATGTGGATGCTGGAACAGCGCAACTTAGCACAGGCAATTCCTATTCAGGGGATACCGAATGGAGGCTGTTTGTGAGGTTGGCCTTTAGTCCTTCTTCCAATAATTTCGCCCGTTTTTATCTGATGAGCAATCAGAGCGACCTGCAACTTCCTTTACAAGGCTATTATTTGCAGTTGGGCGAATCTGGAGGGAATGATGCCCTCGAACTCTTCAAACAAGACGGAACAACTTCTGTTTCAGTATGTCGTGGAACGGAAGGCCTCATTTCATCTTCCTTCGCCATAGCCATCAAAATTACTAAAACCATTGACGGAGATTGGAAAATATTGGCTGACCCTCAGGGTGGCGACAGTTATCAACTGGAAGCAGAGGGAATCGACAACAGCTTTTCTCAATCATCGGCGTTGGGATTTGTGTGCACCTATACAGTGAGCAACAGCGACAATTTCTACTTCGATAATGTGTATGTCGGACAAGTGATTGTGGATAATACCCCGCCCAATTGGCTGAGCATAACGGTTACTTCCGATAGCACACTGTTGTTGGAATTTGATGAATCGCTGAACGCGGATATTGTGTCGGATATATCACATTATCAGGTGAATAATAGTATTGGAAATCCTGTGTCTGCAGGCTTACAAACAGATGACCCCAAGAAGATTCAATTGTTTTTTGAACAAAAATTTGTATCCGGCCAGGTGAATGAAATCACAGTTTCTGGTTTGAAGGATTTGGCTGATAATGTGATGGTTGCCTCAAGCATGGAGTTTGTTTTTTATATGGCAAATTCAGGAGATGTGGTGATCAACGAAATCATGGCCGAC
Organism: Bacteroidales bacterium; assembly: GCA_963676875.1. GTDB lineage: Bacteria > Bacteroidota > Bacteroidia > Bacteroidales > F082 > UBA6244. Next base: position 1,838,450 of record OY781436.1, on the reverse strand, counting down.
CCCAATCCTGTGGTCGGATTACCAGATTTTGAATATTTGGAATTGCATAACCTGACCAACAATACCATCGATGTGAATGGTTGGACACTCACCATCGGCACTTCTGAAAAGGTGTTTGAAGGAGGAAGTATTCCCGGCAAGGGATACCTGATTGTGGCCAAAGAATCTGCTCAAAATGAGTTAAGTTCTTATGGTCTTTTTTACGGATTCAGTAGTTTTTCGCTTACCAATGCAGGGCAATTGGTGGTACTTGTCAACAAAGAGGGAGAAGAGATTAACCGGGTGGAATACACAGATAATTGGTACCAGGATCCTGATAAAAGTGACGGAGGCTGGTCGTTGGAGCAGATGAATCCTAACAATGTTTGTTCCGGTGAAGAGAACTGGTGCGCTTCTGTGAGCAGTAGTGGCGGAACCCCGGGAACTCAGAATTCTGTGTATAATGACCAAGTGCTGTTTCCTGCAGTAGATAAACTTATCATACTGGCAAACAACATATTACAGATAACTTTTAATCAAACAATGGATGCCGGACAGCTACAGGTAAATGCTAATTATCAGGTAAATCATGAGGTGGGAAACCCGCAATATACGTATCTGGTGGTGGACGATTGGCGAAAAATAGAACTCTACTTCGAAGAATCCTTTACGCCAAGCGTGTTGTACGAACTTACTGTTAGCAGAAACCTGCTGAATTGTAATGGTTTGGCCATGGCTCATGATACAGTGATTTCGTTTGGATTGCCCGAAGAAATTTCTGATAATGATATCATTATCAATGAATTGTTGTTTAATCCATGGGCCGATGGTGTTGATTATGTGGAATTGTACAACCGGTCAAACAAGGTACTCGACCTTTCCGAATTGCTGTTGGGAACCATTAAAAAAAGTCCGCCAAATCCTCCCGATACAGGATTTTATTCGGTAACTGAAGATCAGCAACTGATGGTTCCGGGTGAATATATGGTATTAACGGTTTCGCCTGAGGTGGTTAAAAAACAGTATTATACACAAAATTCGGAAGCTTTTCTACGGGTCGATCCCTTTCCGGCCTACAATAACGACTCCGGCTGGGTGTTGCTGCAAACCAAAGAAAACCTCCTTATCGATGAGCTCTTTTATTCCGAAGACATGCAGTTTCCCCTGTTGAATTACGTGGACGGGGTAGCTTTGGAACGCATCCAACCCGATATGCCCACCAGTGATCCCAACAACTGGCATTCAGCGGCAGAAAGCGTGGGATTTGGCACACCCGGATATCTGAATTCGCAAGAAGTAAATCATTCAATATCAGACGAAAACATACAGCTGACACCCGAAATCTTTTCACCCGACAACGATGGCTACAACGACGTGATCAATGTAGAATATTCCTTCGATGAGCCCGGATATATGATGCAGGTATCCATATTTAACGCTTCCGGGTACAAAGTTCGAACCTTGGTAAACAACCAATACCTGGGCACTTCAGGGATGGTAAGTTGGGATGGCATTACGGACAGCAACACCAAGGCACCGGTGGGAATTTATGTATTTTTTGTGGAAGTGTTTGATTTGGAAGGAAACGTTAAAAAATACAAAAAGACGGGGGTGCTGGCTACTCAATTATAGCGAGTTATACTCTCCATAAGCGAAGGTTGAAGGCTGTAAAATGCATCCATGAAAATAAATGTGTTACTTTGCTCAATTAATGAAGTAAAACTACCATGGACAACCAACCTCGTCAGGAATTTGACAATTTATTGGCTAAATATACCACTAGGTTGAGCCAAATTAGTGAGCAAATTCGAATCACTTCCTTGTTACGTTTAACAGTTTTTTTCCTTTCGGTTGTTGCCATCTATTTTGCAACTACGGTAAATATGTATGTAGTTTTAGCGGTTACCATATCCGGAGGATCATTGTTTGTTTATCTCATCCGAAAACATCAAAAACAAGAACTGGAAAAAGCACGTTGTCAGGCATATGTGAAGATCAATACCCGGGAGATTGACTTGTCGGAAAAGCAAACAAAGGGATTGACAACCGGAAGTGAGTATATTGCTGACAATCACCCTTATGCCGGCGATCTGGATCTGTTTGGTTCCCGTTCGTTGTTTCAGTTAATCAACCGTTCGGCTACCCAAGCAGGACGGAATAACATTGCCCAACGGCTTCTGACCCCCATTTTAAACAAGCAGGAACTTATCGAACGGCAGGCAGCCATTGCCGAATTAAGCGACGATTTAAAATGGAGGCAACAATTTGAGGTGGCAGGTTTGGTGACTCACTTTTTGTCGAATGAAAAACCTGAAGAGCCTAACGACCTCCCAGATTTATTGGGTTGGGTATCAGAAAGCTCTGCTAGATACGACACTTGGTACTACCGATTCATGATTGTACTCGTACCTGTTTTCGGATTTGGAGTGATTTTTTCCATTTTAATGCATTGGGTTCCTCCGGTAGCTTTCCTGGTATTTCTGTTGTTGCCGGCTATTAGTTTGGCTCCCAAACTGGGTGAATTGGGACGACTTCACAGTCGTTTAACAAAACAAACACATCAATTAAACAAGTATGCCCGACTGTTTAAACTTGTTGAAAAGCAAACTTTTAATACCGTACTCAATCAAAATTTACAAAAGGAAATTAAGGACAAAGGAGCCGGAAGCGAGATACATCATCTTTCGCGCATTATGGCAGCCTTTGATTATCGTCTGAACATGATTATGGGGGTTGTATTGAATGTTTTTTTGTTGTGGGACATCTTGCAAGCCATTCGTTTAGAGCGCTGGAAATTGAAGAACAGTGAAAAAATGAGACATTGGTTTCAGGCTCTGTCCTCTATGGATGAGCTTACTTCCCTGGCAGGATTTGCCTACGGTAATCCGGAAAGTGTTTTTCCAAAGGTGGTTTCAGGTGAATTTGAGTTGTTGGCAGAAAGTTTAAAACACCCGTTGCTTTTACCGGATAAGTGTGTCGGCAATCCGGTTGAATTTACCAAATGGCAACAATTTCAGGTTATTACAGGAGCCAACATGGCCGGGAAAAGTACTTATTTGAGAACGGTTGGTGTTAACATGATATTGGCCATGGCAGGTGCTCCTGTTTTGGCGAGTTCGTTTAGTTTTGTGCCCATACAAATTTTTACAGGTATAAAAACCAGTGATTCCATTCAGGATGGTGAATCCTATTTCTTTGCCGAACTCAAGCGGTTGAAAGAGTTAATCGACAGACTTAAAAACGGACAGCCGTTGTTTATCATTCTTGACGAAATATTACGGGGAACCAATTCTGCCGACAAACAAAAAGGTTCCAAAGCATTGATTACCCAGCTTATTGCTCATCAATCGTCAGGGATGATTGCCACCCACGATCTCACTTTGGGCGAGTTGGCTGTTCGTTTTCCGGAACATGTATCAAATCATCGGTTTGAGGTAGAGATCAAGGAAAACCGGCTTGAATTTGATTATTTGCTTAAAGAAGGTATTTCTGAAAATTTGAACGCTACTTTTCTGATGAAACAGATGGGGATAACGCTCTGAAACAATCTTATTTATTTCTCCTCGAAGGCAATCTCTGTTGTTAAATTGGCGTTTGCTTTTAGAGGGGAATGTAGTTAACTTTGCACTTTAATTCTACAGGATATGGAAACGCAAGGAAATGAAATTAAGAACAATCACAAAGGAAACTCGAACCTTTGGATGTATATCGTATTGGTGATACTGGCAGGAGGAATTATTGGCTTGTCCATTTGGCTTATCTCTGTTAAAAACAACATGAAAGATCTTCTGACGGAAAAGGAAATGCAGAAAATTGAACTCCAACATGAGATTGATACCCTTGTTTTTCGACATGAGCAAATGAAGGCCGCTTACGGAAAAATTTCTGACTCGCTGGTGGTGATGGATAGCGTGATACAAGCCAACGCCCAAGAGATTAAACAAATGCTCAATTACAAATGGGAATATTATAAGATAAAAAAGAAAATTTCACGATTGCAAACTGTAGCCCAGGGTTATGTAAGGCAAATGGATAGCATTGTCACCATCAATCATGAGCTTACACAGGAGAATCTGCAGATTAAGGAAGAGATAAAAATAGAAAAACGCAAAAACCGCCAACTGGAAGAGCGAACGGAAGCCCTTACGGATAAGGTGACCGAAGCAGCTGTGTTAAAAGTGTATAATCTTACCGCCATGCCCATGCACCAAAAAGGTAGCGGTAAGCAGGTGGAAACGGATAAAATCAAACGTACTGATTTGGTAAAAGTTTGTTTTACCCTTGGTGAAAACACCATTGTTGCTCCGGGAAACAAGATCATTTATGTACGTATTGCCGAGCCTAATAAGGAAATTTTAACCAAGGGAAGAGGTGATGAGTATTCCTTTATCTATCAGGGAGAGCAACTTCAGTATTCTGCCAATGAAACCGTTGATTATCAAAATGTGGCTCAAGATATATGTCTAACCTGGAATCGTAGAAGTACTAAAGAACTAAAACCAGGATTATATCACGTGGATATTTTTCTGGAAAACGATGTTATCGGTCATACTACCTTTACACTGAAATAATCATTCAATCTGCTGATCGTCGTGCCACGATGCCAACGGAGGAAACACCCTTGGTGTGCACTTTACTGGACTTATTTTCCACCCGAACTTCACAGGTTCCACCCTTGGTGAACAGCATTTCTTTTCGGATAGTGAACAGATGTTGAAGCGGTTTTTTTCCTGTTAAGGTGGATTCACTTAAAGGAAATTCATAGTTAGACGAACGCATGCTTCCGTCCGAAGCATAAAAGGTAATGTTGGTTGTTAAGTTATCCGAGGGGTAGTCTTCCGTGAAATCTACCTTTAAGTAAAAGTCGAGCAACGAGTTATCTTCCACCGGCACTTCAAAAATCAGGAAGTTAAATCGATTCCATACCTCATTCTCCATGGTTGTTTCACCCTCAAAAACAGGCGGGGAGGTGCAACCCAATAGGAGAAGCGGAATTAATAAGTACCATCCTTTTTTTATCATTGCGACGGATAAATTTTATTTTTTTCAAGGTAATCCAACACCATTTCGGCCTGATGTTCTTTGTCTTCGGCACTGAGATTGAGGTCGACATGTTGTGGGATATCGTAATTCATGTCGATTCCGGGAATGTGTTGAATATCACCCTTTTCGGCCTGATGGTAAATACCATATTGGTCATTTTTACGGCAGAAATCCAGGGTAGCATCGAGGTAACACAGGTGGAATTTGTCTTTTCCAACGATTTCGGCTATCTGATTGCGTACTTCGTTGTCGGGCGATACAAAGGAACAAATCACCAACATGCCCTGATCGTTGAGTAGCTTACACATGTATGCCACACGCCTCAGGTGCTCGGCTCTGTCGGCAGGTGAATAGTCCAGTTCGCGCGAAAGCCCGGCACGAACAGATTTACCATCCAACAAAACGGGTGTTGCTCCTTGGTTGAATAATTCCCTGTAAAGGGTATAGGCCAGTTCGTTTTTACCTGAACCATGAAGGCCGGTAATCCAGATGGTATGTCCTTTTTGGTTGAAACGCTTTTGTTTGATGTCCACATCAATTAGGAGTTCGCCCTGCGCTACTTGTTGTAATTCGTGGGCAGTAATCCGGTGGGTTTGTCGTGCGCTGGTTTTATCGGTTATCATACCCACAGCCACGGTGTTGTGGGTTATGGGGTCGATAAGTACAAAGGCACCGGTTTGTCGGTTCTTTTTATAAGCATCAAAAAACAGCGGTTTAACGGTAGTAATCGTTACATGGCCAATTTCGTTCAGCTTAAATGTATCGGCATTAAATTTCTCCAACGTGTTGATATTCACCATATGATTGATGCCATCGATGCGGGCCTTGGTAGTGTTGGAGGTATGTTTAATGAAAAACTGGGTGTTGCTGTCCATGGGGTGCTCATCCATCCACACCAACATGGCTTCAAAATGACGTGAAATATTGGGCAGATTGTTCGGGTGAACCAGCATGTCGCCGCGTGAGACATCAATTTCGTCTTCCAGAGTCAAACTCACCGATTGAGGTGGAAAGGCCAGTTCGGGCGAACCATCATAGGTGACAATTTCTTTTACGCGTGAGGTTTTTTTTGATGGTAGCACCATTAACTCATCACCTTGTTTCACTATACCCGAAGACACCTTTCCTGAAAATGCACGATAATCTAAGGTTGGACGCACCACATATTGAACAGGGAACCTCAGGTCGGAAAAATTTCGGTCGCTGGTAATATGGATGGTTTCGAGGTATTCAAGCATGCTTTTTCCGTGGTACCAGGGCATTTTATCGGAAAGATCCACCACATTTTCACCTTTGAGTGCCGACATGGGAAAAAACCTGACATCGGGAATTCCCAGTGGGGTGATAAATTCGTTGTAATCGGCGCAAATTTTATTGTAAACATCTTCGCTGTAATCCATCAGGTCCATTTTGTTTACAGCCAATGCCACATGTTTTATTCCCAAAAGCGAAACCAGAAACGTGTGTCGTTTGGTTTGGGTAATCACCCCTTTTCGGGCATCAATCAGTATGATAGCCAGGTTGGCGGTAGAAGCACCGGTGACCATATTTCGGGTGTATTGTTCGTGTCCGGGTGTGTCGGCAATAATAAACTTCCGCTTGGCCGTAGAAAAATACCGATAGGCCACATCGATGGTGATACCCTGTTCGCGTTCGGCTTTCAGGCCATCCAACAACAGCGCATAATCTATTTCTTCACCGGCATGACCTTCGCGTTTACTGTCGCGTTTAAGCGCTGTAAGCTGATCTTCATAGAGTTTTTTACTGTCGAAAAGCAAACGACCAATCAAGGTTGATTTTCCGTCATCCACGCTACCGGCAGTCAGCAGTCGGAGGAGGTCTTTTTTTTGGTCTTGGTCGAGAAAGGTTTTTATGTCCATGTTTCGAAGTTCGTAATTTATATAGATTAATGGATCAGTATGGATCAGTATGGATCAAACTATTGTTTTTTCTGAATAGATTCAATGTATTTGATGTAATTAATCAATTTTATCTTTATTTCTTTTAATTCAAGTCTAAGATTTTCAGCGTTACAAAAAGATAGATTTCCTGATATTATTAGTTGAGTATCTAGTTCTGTTAAAGATCCTAATGCGATATGTAGAAACTGAAGAAATTCCCTATCAGATTTTCTTGCTGCTCCTTCAGCAATATTTGAAGGAATGGATACTGCAGATCTTCTCATCTGGGAGACCAAACCATATTTTTCTTCATCAGGAAAGTCTTTTGTTGAAATATAGATTTTTGTTACAAATTCAATTGACTTTTTCCAAATTTCCAAATTCTCATGCGTAGCCATATTTTCTATTTTATCAAATATTTCTTACCCTTCTACAGTCTATTTTTTTTGATCCATTGATCCATTGATCCATTGATCTACTGATCCCTTGAACCCTTGAACTCAAAAATAGCCTTCCCTCTTTTTCTGTTCCATACTGGCTTCCTGGTCGAAGTCGATCACGCGTGTAGTCCGTTCGCTTACGGTGACGGTCATCATTTCTTCCACAATTTTCTCGATGGTATCGGCTGATGATTCAACGGCACCGGTAAGCGGGTAGCAGCCCAGCGTACGAAACCGAACCATGCGCATTTCGGCTTTATCTGCCATTTCTTCTGGCATGCGGTCGTCGTCCACCAGAATTAAGTTGCCGTCCACATTCACTACCGGACGTTCTTTGGCGTAGTACAAAGGAACGATGGGGATGTTTTCCAGGCGGATATATTGCCAGATGTCGAGTTCGGTCCAGTTGCTGATGGGGAATACCCGAATACTCTCACCTTTTTGAACCTTGGCGTTGTATATGTCCCAAAGCTCGGGGCGTTGGTTTTTTGGATCCCATTGATGGAATTTGTCTCTGAATGAATAGATTCGTTCTTTGGCACGAGATTTTTCTTCATCACGACGTGCACCGCCGAATGCTGCGTCGAATTTGTGTTTACTCAAACCTTCCAGCAAAGCCTGAGTTTTCATCACATCCGTGTGTACCTTACTTCCATGGGTAAATGGGCCGACTCCTTCTTCGTAGGCTTTTTTATTGTAATGGACAATCAAATCCCAGCCCATTTCTTTGGCGTATTTATCGCGGAAAGCAGTCATTTCCTTAAACTTCCATTTGCTGTCGATGTGCATGAGAGGAAAGGGAACTTTTCCGGGATAGAAGGCTTTTTCGGCCAGACGCACCATCACCGAGCTGTCTTTTCCGATGGAGTAAAGCATCACGGGATTTTCAAATTCGGCGGCCACCTCCCTAATAATGTGGATGCTTTCGGCTTCCAGCTCTTTGAGGTTACTTATGTGATAAGAAGGTATTTTCATGAAAAATCAATTAAGAATGCAAAAATACGATTCTTTCTTGTTTTTTCGGGTGGTTATCCTTCTGGAGCTTCTATAACACGCAACTTGTTTTTTGGAACCTGCAGGACCAGCGATTTATTTACCACATCGATGCGAATTTTTACCCGGTTTTTCCCGTTGATTTCAATTAATTGACCCTTGAGTCCGGTCATGCTTCCCATGGTAATTTCCACCTGCATGCCTTTTGTCAACTCGAGGTCGTTTACGAGCATTGGATTTTTTTCGTTGAGAAAATACTTGATGGCTTCAATTTGTTGTTGTGGAATTTCAACGGCTTTGCCTTCAAAGGAAATATATTTCACCGCATTGGGAATATTGATGGCATCAAAGTATTGCTGTTGGTTGATGTACACAAAAACATAGGACCTAAAAAGCGGTTCTTCCACCCATTTTTTACGATCCGACCAGGTTTTAAGTACTTTAATTATAGGCAGATAGTGGTCTATTTTGGCAAATTCCAATTCAAGAGCTACCTTTTTTTCCGACTTGGAGCGCACATACATGGCATACCATTTTTTTTCGTCTTTGGCCATGTGTTTAACGTAGATTTGTTAAGAACGGATGGTAATCTGACGACTTTCCGGAGATAGCACTATTTCGGATGGCATGGGCGATTTCAATACTATTTCGTGCGTGGGCAAGGCCGAATCCGCGACCGGCAAGTATTTCGTTGTAGCTTACGGTATGCAAGTCAGTAAAACCACCACTAAATTCAATTTCCTTATTATCAATGGTTATACTTCCGAAGGTAGACAATTGATTTTGTGTGGCTGCTTCGGGAAGATCCTTGGCGTCGATACTCAAAAACCAACGTACGCGAGCGTTTTTAAGCTGAAGCATACCTGAAGCTTTGTCGGCTTGCATCATATGTACTTTGTTGTCGATGGGTTCGCCAAATATCCACGAAAGCATATCGAAGAAATGAATGCCAATGTTGGTAACCACACCTCCTGATTTGGATAGATTTCCTTTCCATGAATAGTGGTACCATTTTCCCCGTGAGGTGATGTAAGTCAGGTCGATATCGTGAATTTTATTGGGGGCAAGTTCCATCTCTCTTTTAATTTGTATGATGGAAGGGTGATGCCTCAGCTGCAGGATATTATAGATTTGTTTGCCAGTTTCCTTTTCAATCACCTCCAAATATTCCAGATTCCAGGGATTAAGCACCAAAGGTTTTTCGCAAATGGCGTGAGCATTGTTTCGCAAAGCCATACGAATGTGGGCATCGTGGAGATAGTTTGGCGAACAAATGCTAACGTAATCTACTTTTTTTTCACCTGATCTGCGCAATTTGTCCAGATGCCGATCCATGCGTTCGGGTTCGATAAAAAAGTCCGCTTCAGGAAAAAAGCTGTCGATAATTCCTACACTATCCATTGGATCGAGCGCTACAACGAGTTTGTTGTCGGTATCTTTTATCGCCCTCATGTGACGGGGAGCAATGTAACCGGCCGCACCGATCAATGCGAAATTCTTATGTGATTGTCCATTCATCATGGCGCATCCTTTAGTTTTCAGCTCCTTGGATAAATAAATGAGCCGACTCAATCAAGAATTCAAAAAAAGCACTAGAGCTTATTGAATAATCTTTTGGCAAACGATTTTTTCTTATCAGGCTTATCATCGGTATAGTAACCATAACCGTAGCCATATCCGTAACCGTAGCCATATCCGTAACCATATCCGTAACCATATCCATAACCATAACCGTAGCCATATCCGCCACCGGTTAGGTTGATGTCGTTGATAACGATGCTCATTTTCATACCGCGGTCTTCGATATCCTTGATGATGGAGGCAAATACCTTTTTATGTGTAACACCCTGACGAACAAGGAAAATATTTACATCAGTGTGCTCCATTAGCAGGTAAGCGTCGGTTACCAAACCAACAGGAGGTGTATCAATGACAATGTAGTCGTAACGCTCTCTGAGTTCTTTAAACAACTGACCACATCTTTCACCGGCGATCAACTCGGCAGGGTTGGGAGGAACGGGTCCGGCCATAACCATATCGAGGTATTCGTTAACTCCGGATGGTTGAATAATTTCATCAACAGAGGCCTTGCCGATAAGATAGGTAGTTAGTCCTACATTGTTTGACAATCCAAAATCCTGATAAATTTTTGGTTTACGAAGGTCGAAACCAAGCAACACCGTTTTTTTACCATATTGTGCGTAGATACTGGCTGTGTTGATAGATACAAAAGTTTTACCGGCACTCACCATATCTGCAGTTACCATAACACATACTTTGTCAAGACCTTTGGCCATGTATTGTATGTTGGTTCTCATGCTTCGGAAAGCTTCACTCACACTGGATTTAGGCGATTCAAGCACCACCAATTGCGTTTCTTTGTTGGAGTGAAGTAGTTGTCCAATAATGGGAAAATTGGTTGCATTTTCCACATCCTTCTTCTCGATGATGGTATCGTTAAAATAATCTTTACCCAAAACATACAGCACCGGAAATACCAAACCAAGAATGATGGCAATCATGTAGTTAAGTGACTTTTTCGGAAAAACTTGTTGGCTTAATTCGTCACGAGCCACATCAATTACCTCATTGTCGGGCAGGTTGGATGCCTTGGTTATTTGTGCTTCCGAGCGCTTTTGAAGCAAATAAGTATAAATATTGTCAGCTAATTTAAACTCCCGTTGCAGACTGAATAACTGACGTTGAGTTACGGGAAGATAGCTTGCTTTTTCGCTGATTTTGGCAATGCGATCGTCAATGTCCTTGAGTGCTTGATCGGAGTTGTTAATGATGTTGTTGATATTTCCAAGAATGGCATTTTGTGTACTCCTGATTTGCGAGTTCATCCCGATAATGGAAGGGTTTTTTTCGGTAGAATAGAGTAATTGTTCAGTTTTTTTATTGTAAAGAGCAATCAATTCACCAACCAGTTGATTTAATACCGGATCTTCAATACCCATGGCTGAGGGAGCTACCAATTCATCGATTTTATCAGAGTTTTTGGTGATATAGTTTTTCAGGTTATGATAATACCTTGATTTAACCTCAAGCTCAGCTTTTTGCTTTTGTATATCTTCGATGTATTGGAATATTTGTTGAGCCTGAAAACTCATGTCCATCACCTCGTTTTTCGATTGGAAGTTTTGCAGATTGATTTCCGCGGTGGTCAATGAGTCGGAAATAACTTTCAGCTGATTGTCGATAAACCGAATGGTGTTGTCGGTAATCTGATTTTTTTGTTCCAGACTTCGGGTAAGATACACACGGGTGAGCATGTTTAAAAAGTTCACCGCCTTTTTGGTGTTGTCTTTCTTCATTTTAATGCTCAGGATGGATGCATCCCGGTTGATGGGTTCTATTTCAAAACCCCTGAACTGGGAGGTAAGACCGTAATAGTCGTTGAAAACGAAATAAAAGTTTTCATTTAGATTTTCCTCGGGTGAAAAGAAGTCGGTAAGGATAATGGTAAAACTGCCGTAAGGGCTCTCGATGTGTTCACCAAAGGCAAATTCACCTGACCATTTTACCTGTCGAATCTCACCTTCTTCATATTTGCTGGTCGAAAAAATATATTTTTTAATCAATTCTGCTTCCGCCTCTAACCGAAAGGTATTATTATCGATGAATTTGAGGTTGTATCTAAGCCCAACAGCCTGTGGAACAGCACTGTCGAAGACTACCTCAAACGGAGCAACCTGATAAAGTTCTCTATTAATTAATCCTTCATCCAGAAAATAGGATACTTCAAAGTCGAGGTTTTGAATAGCCCGATATGAAAGTGAAAAAGAAGTGAGAATACCGATTTCATTTTCCACATTTTGTTGGGTATTACTAAGACCTATACCGAGCATGGCTGAGGGGTCAAGTTTCGATCTGTCGTCTTTAACCAGAACGGAAGTACTTACTTCAAATATAGGACTGGTATATTTGTTGAACAGGAAAGCTACCACGAAAGCCACAAATATGGTTAAGGCAAATAAATACCAATACCTTACAAACTTAAAAAACAGGGCCTTTATATCTATGGTTTCTTCTTGCGGCTGAATTCCTTCAAAATTTTCTACTGCCATTTCTTAAATTGTTGATTACTTAATATAGCTGAGTACCAATATAGTGGATGAGATGAACCCAAATACAATTGCATAGGGGAAGTTGGCAAAAGTAAACTGTTTGCCTTTAACAGGTTGTACATAAACAATGTCGTTGGGTTTGAGGTAGTAATATTCGGATAAGAGGATGTCCCTTTTAGTCATGTCCACATATACCACTTCCGATCCGGTTCTGTTTTGGCGGATGATGGCCACTTTGTTGCGGTTGGCAAAATCCGTCAGGTCGCCCGACATGGAAACAGCCTCAAATATGTTGATGTTGTCTTGATATACTTTGTATTGTCCGGGTCTTTTAACTTCACCCAGCAAGGTAATATTGTAATTGACCAGTTTCACAATCACCACAAACTCTTTCATATACAACTGAAGTTTATCCTGTAGCAAAGTTTTTACTTCATCTATGGTCAAGTTTTTCACCAAAATCTCGCCGGTCATGGGAAAATCCAAATAACCAGCCTCGTTTACGTTGTAGCTAGTAAGGTATACAGATGCGTCTGAGGAAATACTCGTAGATCCTCCTCCTGAAAGCGGGTTAAGCAACAAAGTAGTTTTTTCATCCAGTGTTACTACCCTGATATACAGGTTGTCGCCGGGTTGTACCCGGTAGTCGATTTTTCGTTCGTTATTAAACGAGGTAAGGGTATCCGAATCGTTTCTAACCTGCATGTACAGCATCTTTTTCTGCGGGATACAAGAGGCAAACATAAAAGACAGCAAAGCTATCCAGAACAATGATCTGAAAGTGAATAAAACTGATTTCTTCATGAAAGATTGTCTTCTTGGATTATTGAGTAATATTTAGAATAATTTGGCAAATGTACTTTTTTTTTAAACAGACATATGCATAAATTTGCACCTGTTGCAGTAATGATCAAGCTATTCATGGTTTTTTGTATTCTTTTGAAACACTTTTTAATACTTTTCAATATATATGCCGTTGCTATTTCACCGAATTCACCACACAAACATAATACAATCATTCATGTTATTAGTTACTTGTTTGTTGTTATTTAGTTATTTTCCGTAAAAAGAATGTTTATTCCCTCCAAAACCGTATTAAAAGCAACGTGCAGCGGTTGTTTTTATTAATTGTGGCAGTGATATAGTAAAAATGACCTTTTTCTTGGAAAAAGCTATGTGTTTTTATGAAATGAGCTACATTTTTATCACAAAAGCCTGCAAAAGTCAAAGTTTCTGCCCATCAATTCAATTTATATTACTTTTGCTGCTTCAAAAAACACCTTGAATATATAACCAAATAATTTTTTATGATGGTAAAAAACCTCGTGATTGTAGAATCACCGGCAAAGGCAAAAACAATAGAAGGCTTCCTGGGTAAGGACTTTGTGGTGAAATCAAGTTACGGACACGTAATGGATTTGAACAAAACAAAAATCAGTGTTGACACCGAAAATGATTTTGAACCGAAATATGAAATAAGTGCCGAAAAAAAGAAGCTTGTTGCTGAATTAAAAAAATTGGCCAAAGAAGCTGAAATGGTTTGGTTGGCTTCTGATGAAGACCGCGAAGGAGAGGCCATTTCCTGGCACCTTTTTAAAGCACTGGGATTGAAAGAAGACAAAACCAAACGGATTGTTTTTCATGAAATCACCAAAAATGCTATCCTCAACGCCATTCAAAACCCTCGTGATATAGACCGTAATTTAGTCAATGCACAACAAGCACGACGGGTGCTCGACCGATTGGTGGGTTATGAATTGTCGCCACTGCTTTGGAAAAAGGTAAAACCTTCGTTAAGTGCAGGTCGTGTTCAATCTGTGGCCGTTAGGTTGATTGTAGAGCGTGAGGAAGAAATAAAAGAGTTTAAAAGTCTTTCGGCTTATCGTATCGTGGGCGATTTTGTGTTGACCAACGAAAAGGAAAAGCAAAGTTTTCAGGCTGAATATCCTGTTCGGTTCGAGAAAAACAAGGAAGCACTCGATTTTCTGCAAAAGCAAATGCATGCGGGTTTCGTGGTAAATCAGGTGGAAACCAAACCCGGAAAAAAATCACCGGCTGCCCCATTTACTACTTCTACTCTCCAACAGGAGGCTGCCCGAAAACTGGGATTTTCTGTTGCCAACACCATGCGCGTGGCACAAAACCTCTACGAATCGGGAAAAATAACCTATATGCGTACCGACTCAGTCAACCTTTCCACCACGGCCATAAACATGGCCAAGGAAGAAATTACTACTGCATTTGGTGAAAAGTATGTGAAAACAAGACGATACGCCACCAAATCTAAAGGAGCACAGGAGGCTCACGAGGCCATTCGTCCTACCTATATGAACCAATCCTCTGTTGGGGGTGGTGCTGATGAGCAACGTCTATACGAACTGATTTGGAAAAGAACCATCGCTTCTCAAATGAGCGATGCCGAATTGGAGCGCACCCAGGTGAAAATTCACTCCACCGGTGCACAGGAAATGTTTGTTGCTTCCGGCGAGGTCATCAAGTTCGATGGTTTTTTGAAGGTCTATCTTGAAAGTAACGACGACGAACCTGTCGATCAGGAAGGTATATTACCTGCCATGAAAACAAATGATCCACTTACTTTACTCCAAATGACTGCCCGCGAGCGTTATTCCAAACATCCACCACGTTATACGGAGGCTAGTTTAGTGAAAAAGCTTGAAGAATTGGGCATTGGTCGTCCTTCTACCTATGCGCCTACAATCTCCACCATTCAAAAACGGGAATATGTTGTAAAGGAAAATCGTCCATCGCAAAAGCGAAATGTACAATTGATCACTTTGAAAGGTGATAAAATAGCCGAGCAAACGCTTACTGATAATGTGTCTTCGGAGCAAACCAAATTATTTCCGACAGATATTGGGACGCTGGTGAACAAATTTCTGATGCAGTATTTTGATGATATTCTTGATTACAATTTTACGGCTAACGTTGAAAAGGAGTTTGATGAAATTGCCGAAGGGGAGAAGGAATGGAACCTGATGATTAAAAATTTCTATGGTCCTTTCCACACGAAAATTGATGAAACTCAGGAAAATTCAGGAAAATTTAGTGGTGAAAAACTGCTGGGTGTAGATCCTGAATCAGGTAAAAATGTTTTTGTAAAAATTGGTCGTTTTGGCCCGCTGGCTCAAATTGGCGATACCGAATCGGAAGAGAAACCCAAATTTGCCGGATTGCGCAAAACCCAAAGCATTGAAACCATAACACTCGAAGAAGCACTACGGTTGTTTGACTTTCCAAGAAATCTGGGTTTGTATGAGGACAAGGAGGTGACGGTCGCCATCGGCCGCTTTGGTCCCTATGTGAAGCATGACGGCAAATTTTACAGCATCAAAAAAGGCGACGATCCGGCTTCCATTACTTTGGATCGTTCCATCGAGATTATCCACGAAAAAATTAAAGCAGAAAAGGAAAAACTAATCAAAAAATTTGATGAAGACCCGGATGTGGAACTGCTAAATGGCAGATATGGCCCCTATTTGGTAATCAAAAAGCAGAACTATAAATTGCCCAAAGGTACCGACCCAAAAGCATTGACGCTGGAAGAATGTTATAAAATTTCGGAAGATCCCAAAAACATGCCCAAAAAACGGTTTGTGAAAAAGAAAAAATAAGGTCAGACTCGGTGGGTTGATTATTTGTATAATTTCGGTGCTCAAAACGTGAAATGTCGGTTATGGAACTAGATCATTATTTTCAACCAATTGATATTGATTGGATTGACCCTGTTCAAAACACGGGACGTCAGCGATTGGGCGACATCATCGTGATGCACACCTCTGAGTCGGGAATTGCTGATCCGGGGCAGTTTCATCTGGCCATCATTGGCGTACCCGAGGAGCGTGGAACTTTAAATAATCAAGGTTGTGCCCAGGCTCCTGATGAAATTCGACGACATTTGTACCGTTTGTTTGCCCACTGGAATATGGTCACCATCTGCGATTTGGGAAATTTGAAGAATGGTCATCATTTAGAAGATACTTATTTTGCCTTTAAAGAAGTAGTCGCCGATTTAATTAAAAATCAAGTGGTTCCCATTATTATTGGTGGAAGTCAGGACCTTACCTATGCCAACTACCTGGCCTACGAAAACATCGGTCGTGTAATCAATATTGCGGCCATCGATCCCATGTTCGATCTGGGTCACGATGAACACGAACTCAACAGTCACAGTTATTTGAGTAGAATCATCCTTCATCAACCCAATTTCCTTTTCAACTATACCAATATCGGTTATCAAACCTATTTTGTGGATCAGGATTCGTTGCAACTGATGAAAAACCTGTATTTCGATGTGTTCAGGTTGGGTAATGTAAGGGCCAACATGGAGGAGGTAGAACCCATGGTACGTAATGCCGATATACTGACCATCGATTTGGCTTCCATCCGACATTCGGATGCCACGGCGAGTTCGCAATCTTCACCCAATGGTTTTTATGGAGAAGAAATGTGTCGGATATGTCGTTATGCCGGAATGAGCGATAAGTTAACAAGTATTGGCTTTTACGAACTCAACCCCGCACTCGATCGTCAAGGTCAATCTGCTTTTCTTTTTGCCGAAATGATTTGGTATTTTGTTGATGGTTTTGCCAACCGCAAGCATGATTTTCCGGAAAAAACAGGGGAGGACTTTGTTAAGTTTACCGTACAGGTAGATGATTTTGCTGAACCGCTGGTGTTTTTGAAAAGCAAAAAAACCAACCGCTGGTGGATGGTGGTAGGGATAAAAGATATAGTGGGTAGAAAATATCGCCGTCATCAATATGTACCCTGTTCGTATGAAGATTATCAAACAGCACTAAATCAGGAAGTTCCAGACCGTTGGTGGAAGGTGCAACAAAAACTGATGTAGTTTATTTTTTTAATCGGTCGGGATTGTCCTGTAAAAAGGATTTCCAACCACTGTACGATTTCCCGGTTGTAGGCGTGTTGCCTTGAAAAAAGTGACAAACTGCAGCAGCCAAGCCATCGGTGGCATCCAGATATTCAGGTGTTTCTATAAATTTTACCAAGCTCTCCAACATACCGGCCACTTGTTCTTTGCTGGCATTTCCGTTTCCGGTGATGGATTGTTTGATTTTTTTTGGCGAATATTCAAAAATAGGAAGTTCTTTGAACAAGCCGGCAGCCATGGCTACACCCTGTGCCCGACCCAGTTTGAGCATCGACTGGACGTTTTTCCCGAAAAAGGGAGCTTCCAAGGCCATTTCGTCGGGATGGTATTGTTCGATTAAACCAAGTGTGCGTTCGAAAATCTTTTTTAATTTTAACGCGTGGTTTGTGTAGGCACCCAGTTTCAATACCCCCATGGTAATCAGCTCTATGTTGTTACCTTTTTGATGAATAATGCCGTAACCCATGATGTTGGTTCCGGGGTCGATACCTAAAATAATACGTTCCACCTGCAATTTGAATTAATAAAGATGAACGCAAAACTACGTAAAACAACCAACACCCTGATCAAACTGCTGGTGGTTGTGCTCACATTTGTGTTTTTGTACGATCAGCTGGTTTATCGCCATGATATGGAGAACATTCTGGCGTTTTTTCCACTGATATGGGAAAAGCAAGGTGTCGTTTTTTATCTGATTGCCGTGGGGTTGTTGCTTTTGGCCAATATTTCCATCGAGACATTCAAGTGGCGAATGATTATCGGTAAACTCGAGCAAGTATCGTTTTTTCGTGCGGTAAAAGCTGTGCTGGCAGGCATGGCTGTGAGTATGTTTATGCCCAACCGTGTAGGCGACTACCTGGGTCGGGTGTTTATTTTGCGCAAAGCGGATAGGGTACAAGCCGTGTTGGTAACGATGTTGGGAAGTATTTCACAATTGCTCACCACCTTGCTGTTTGGTATGGCCGCCCTGCTTTTTTATTATCCCATTATATTCGATTTGAGTCAGCCATTTCATGGTTGGGTTTATTCGGGTTTGGTGGTGGGCGTGGTGATTACGGCATTCATTTTTATATTCGCCTATTTGAATTTCAGTTCTTTTACATTGATAATTAAGCGAATAAGTGGTCGAGGATATCAAAAAATTCAGAAATACGTGGAGGTTTTTTCGTTGTATTCTTCTGCTGAACTTTTCCAGGTATTGCTTCTGAGTATGGGCAGATACCTGGTATTTTCGTTTCAATTTTTTCTGTTGTTGTTGGTTTTCCGGGTTCCGGTAAGCTATCCTCAAGCCATGATGTTGGTGGGAATGGTTTATTTGTTTATGACGGTGATTCCCACCATTGCACTTACGGAATTTGGGGTAAGAGGCTCGGTTAGTCTGACTATTTTTCAGCAGTATTTATTGGCGGTTGGACTTTGGAACGAACAAATGTCCATCGGCATAGTGGCAGCTTCTTCTTTACTTTGGGTGGTCAATTTGGTTTTTCCGGCTGCTTTTGGTACCGTATTTATTTTCAGTTTACGATTTATCCGACGCAATCATGTGGGTTGAAGTACTATCCAAAACGGTCATCATCATCATTTTGGCTTATGTGGCCATGATGTTGCTTATTTCGTACGGTTGGATAATTTTGAAAAATAGTACCCATACTGAAACCGACTCGTTTCCATTTATTTCGGTTGTTGTGGCGGCGCGTAACGAAGAAAAATCCATTGTCAAATTACTCAACAGTTTAACTCTTCAACAATATCCTACTGATTTATTTGAAGTGGTTGTGGTGAATGACCATTCTTCGGATGATACAGTGTCGGTGGTAAAACAGTTTTTGAAAGACCATCCCTCTTTTGGTTTCAAAGTGATTTCAAGCGTTGAAAAAGGAAAAAAAGAAGCTGTCAAATTGGGGGTTTCGCAAGCTACTGGAGATATTATTGCCACCACCGATGCTGATTGTTTGGTGCCTCCAGACTGGCTGAAAACTCTGGCTATCACCATGAAGAATCCTCAAATCAAGTTATTAATGGCCCCCGTGGTTTATGAACAATCTAGCGGTTTGCTTCAACGATTCTACGATTTGGAATTTATTAGTCTGGTGGCCTCGGGAGCGGGTGCGGCGGGGTTGGGATTCCCATTCATGGGCAACGCTGCCAACATGGTTTTTACAAAAGAAGCGTTTGTTAATGCCCAAACCCGGCAACAAGGCAAGGCTTATACTTCGGGAGATGATGTTTTTTTGATTCATCAAACCATGAAAGCCTTTGGTCGCAAAAGTGTTCGTTTCTTGTTGATCGACAAGGTGTTGGTGGTAACTTCGCCACCTGAAAACCTTTCACAATTTATCAATCAGCGTTTGCGGTGGGCTTCCAAAGCTAAAGGTTATACTTCTCCGGTGGCCATGGTGGTTTCGTTGGTGGTATTGCTTGCTAACAGTATGTTGGCAGTTGTTTTTGTCGCGGGTTTTTTTATCACCTGGCTTTGGCCCATTTTCGTGTTGCTTTTGGCCACCAAAATGCTGGTGGATGTGCCGGTGGTGTTTGGTTTTGCCGGTTTTGCCAACAAATCGTATCTAAAACCTTGGTTTTTCCCGTTTAGTTTGGTTTATCCGTTTTATATAATTTTGGTAGGTTTCGCTTCCATTTTTGTGGGTTTCAGCTGGAAGGGGAGAAGCTACACAAAATAAATTCATCCACTATTTTCGACTGTTCAGATACAGGGCGACAATTTGCAAATCCATAGGGAGGGTGATTTTAATGTTTTCAGGGTCACCCTGAGTTAATATCACCGGATATCCCAAACTTCCGAGTACGGAGGCATCATCAGTGAATTTTTCGTCGTACGACTGGCGGTATGCTTGCAATATCAGGTTGCTTTTGAATACTTGTGGGGTTTGCACGGCACGGTATTGGGTGCGGTCGATGGCTTTATTGTGGGGACCCGAAACGTATCTGATGGAATCGTTGATGGGGATCACGGGAATCGCACAACTTTTGGTTTCGGCCACTTTAAAACATGAATCGATAAGTTGTGAAGAAACCAAAGGACGAGCTGCATCGTGTATGGCTACCATCGAGGGGTTGGTTACCAGTTGCAGACCGGCCAGTACCGAATGGAAACGTGTGGGACCGCCCGTTACCAGTTTATGGGGCATGTTAAAAGCGTATTGTTTACAAAGGCTTTTCCAGGTTTCGTGCATGTGTTCGGCCAAAACCAAAATTATTTCAGAATCTTCCAGATAACCAAAAGCTTCCATGGTATGCATCATCATCGGTTTGTTGTTGAGCAAGGCAAATTGCTTGGGCGTTTCGGCCCCGAAACGTTCGCCTTTACCACCGGCCATTATTAAGATATATTTCTTCATGTGTATTATTCCTTTTCAATGTAAAAATAGAATAACCCGACCAAAGCGACCGGGTTATTATGAAAATATTTTAACAAAAATACTATATAATTAACATGGCATCGCCATAGGTAAAGAACTTGTATTTTTCTTTGATGGCCACATCATAAACATCGCGTAGAAATTCGTATCCCACGAATGCCGAAACCATCATCATCATGGGCGACATGGGCAAATGAAAGTTGGTAACCATGGCATCGGCGGTTCTGAATTCGTAAGGTGGATTGATAAATTTGTTGGTCCATCCCGTGTAGGGTTTGATTTGACCGGTGATGCTTACCGCCGTTTCAAGGGCTTTCAGGGTAGTGGTACCCACGGCAACCACCTTATGTTTGTTTTCTTTGGCCGCGTTGATGATGTCAGCATTTTTTTGCAAAATAAACATCTCTTCCGAATCGACTTTGTGCTTGGTAAGGTCTTCTACTTCGATGGATCTGAAATTACCCAGTCCGGTATGAAGCGTAACCTCAGCAAAGTTAACACCTTTAATTTCAAGACGTTTCATAAGTTCTCTTGAAAAATGCAATCCGGCTGTTGGTGCTGCGATAGCGCCTTCGTGCTTGGCGTAAATGGTTTGATAGCGTTCGTCGTCATTGGGTTCAACGGGGCGCGAATGTATTTTGGGCAGGGGAGTTTGTCCCAGCATTTGAATGGTGTTTTTAAATTCCTCGTAGGGGCCGTCGAACAAAAAACGAAGTGTTCTGCCTCTGGAGGTGGTGTTGTCGATAACTTCCGCTACCAGCTCTTCGTTTTCGCCAAAATATAATTTGTTGCCAATACGTATTTTACGGGCCGGATCCACCAACACGTCCCATAAACGGCTTTCGCTGTTGAGTTCGCGCAACAAAAACACTTCAATTTTAGCACCGGTTTTTTCCTTTTCGCCATAAAGTCTGGCCGGAAAAACACGGGTGTTGTTGATGGCAAAAACATCTCCTTCGGAAAAATATTCTAATATATCCTTGAAAGTTTTATGCTCAATTTTTTGCGTAGCCCTGTTCACTACCATCATTCTTGCTTCGTCTCTGTTTTTTGGCGGATGGTCGGCAATTAACTCCCGCGGCAATTCAAATTTAAATTGGGATAATTTCATATATGAACGTTTAAAATATTTTTAGTATATTATTCCCCTGATGGGAAAAAGTTTGCAAAGATACACTTTTTAAACGCAGAAGTCAAGTAAAACAGAGGTAAAAACCTATTTATCAGTCAAATAGTTCCTGCTTTTGGGAAATAGGTTTCTTTTTTCATTAAAACATTCCTAATTTTTCAGAAAGTGGTTGGTTGTGTTGTTCTTTTTTTGTTTGATTTTTTTCCACAGATCTGTTCCAACACTACTCAGAATCAGTATAAAAAAGAACCAAAAAACCAATTGAAGTGCCGTCTGGGTTTGGTAGATGGGGGTGGCAATATTACCGATAAGCAGCCATTGAAAGACATAAACAGTAGTCACATTTTTTCCGAGCCATTCAATATATCGGGTAAACATGTTGTTCATAAGTCCGGTGATTTCGTGCATGAGTATGACCCAAAACACGAAAAACACCAGCACAAATCCGAAAAACACCACGCCGTGGTGATAGTACTGTTGCAAATCAGCCGAAATATGCACTCCAAACCGGAGGCTAAAAATGAGTACGATGGCCGACAAACCAAAAATTCTCCATTTGTATTGGTAGAATATGGGCATTATTTTTACCTGAAGCAAATTGAAAATATACCCCACCAACACAAACGAGAACCATGTGACCAAAGGGAAATACGACCAACTTGCATCCGAATACAAATAAGCCCAAATATAGGAGGAAAGACCTGTGGTTTTTGGCGGGCTTATGAATTCAGGAATGGCGATGATGACAAGTAACAGGGCCACATAAATCCAGACGTTGTTCTGAAAAAAGTGCTTCAACAAACCAACGATCATCACAGAAAGTCCTGCCAGAAACAAGATGTCCACTCCAAATACATATTCCCAGGGATTAAGCAGATAAACTCCTTTATATATGTAATAAAACAGATGCAGGTTAAGTCCTATATTCAATGCATAACCCCAGACAATGAGCTGTCCTCCACGATAGAGGTCGTGTTTTAGTCCTTTGTTGGAGAAGGCCAGAAAATAACCCATAACCGCCATAAAAACCGGAGCAGCCGGCGGACCTCCCAGAAACATCACGATATGTCCCACAAAGCTGTGCGTAATTTGGGGCAAGGCATACAATTTTACAATATGTATCAGAATCATGAAGATTACGGCGATACCTTTCAGTAAATCAGGGGTTCGTAAGCGCATCTATTTTCGGATTTCAGCGAATAAAGTTAATAATTTTTCTGTTACCAACAGAGGTTGGCTTTTCCCCGGATCAAAGTTGTGCCCGGCAAAAAATGAATATTCAACAGGAAAAAGATATGTGGTCACACTACCGGTTTCAAGCGCCCCCGGTTACAAGCGTCCACGATTGAAGCGGGGGCAGGGTGCCACCGATTATATTCCGGCAAATTTAAATGGATTGCTATCGACGAATGAGTCCACCACATCGCCCGAGTAGGTTGTTTCGTTATTTACCACCAGCTTTCGGCAGGGTGTTTTTTCGCCAAAATCTATCCTTTTCATATCCACCCAAAAGGTGTTGGGGGTAAGCACCGTTTCGAAGTAATACACCAGGTTTTTTTGGTCGGAAACCGAGCGCCACCTGGTGGAAGAAATATTGGGTTCGGTTTCTGAGGCAATTCCAAATGGAACTGAGCAGTTTCGTATGACGCTAAACACGCTTCCGATGGCGATTCGGGTATTGTCGGTTTGGGGAATGGCCTTGATGTAATAGGATGCCCTTACAAAACGGTCGGCGGCGCGGTTGGTGCCGGGCAGCATGATGGTGCCGGGGATGCCTTCCCAATAGGTGTTGATGGCCAGTTGTTTTTCAAAAATGGGTGAGTTGGTCATTACCTGATACGCTTGGTTGTGATGAATGACGAGCTTACCGTCGATATATTCAAAAATGGCATTGTCGCCTGTTGCATCCGAAATGGACAAGTGCAAGGTGGTAAATTTGGTCGTTCCGGGGATGTAGGCCGAAACCACTACAAATTCCTCTTTTTCGAGTGCTGCTACAGCTTCGTTAACGGTGGCAAAATTATCCAGGACATACTGTGCCCAGGCCGCAATGGAAAGTCCTTTTTTATTTCCCAGGGTATCAAATGCGGGATATTTGGATTCGACAAGCCAGAGCATATTGGCTACCAAGCCCTTTTCGTTCATGCCATCGGAAACGGCAATATCCCATGAGCTAGCCACCACGCTGCCGTATTTGGAAGTCCAGGTGATAGAATTGCGTCCAACCTCGCCATTTCTTTGCATTCCCCTGGGGAAAATCCACAGGTTGGCCGGAATTTCGTCTTTCCAGTCCATGGAGCGGGCAGTAATGTAAGTGCCATTGGGACCGTGATATACCACACGGGTACAGGCATAGGCTTTGTTTGTGGGCCACTGTGAGGCCATTAAAATGATGATGAACAGAACGGTAATTTTCATTTGGTTTTTCATGTTATTTCGGAGTTTTTGATAAAAGTAGGACATTTTAATTAAAATGAAGGTAAAATGTTCTTTGAAACCTAATTGGTGATGTTCAAGCGTCCACGCTTGAAGCGGTGTTAATATGGACGCTTGAAGCGGGAAAGGCTTGAAGTGGGAGATGACCTATTTTGAAAGGGCGTCGAATTCAGGGATATGCACTTGCATCCACTGATAAAAGGGCTCAATTTGACGAAAGGCTTTTTCCGAAAGGTGTTCTTTGGTGATGGTGATCCAGGTGTTTAGTTGAGCAGCCCAGTAGTTGGGTGAAAATCCGTGATTTTTGTAGGCGTTGAATACCCATAGAATGGTGTCAACAAAAATGGTGGCGTCGTAATTTTCCATGATCACGGTCATGAATCGGGCATGATTGGCGTGGTTGTCTTTCATCATCTCCAGGTTGTTGATGCCGATGAGTTTTTCCAAATCGAGTCTTTTGGTCATCGTGGTATTGAGCTGCGAAACCATCAAGTCTGTTTTCATCCGATACTCTTCAATAAATTGAATTTCAGGACTATGTAGTTGACCGGCCGATGTTAACAATGATTTTTTATCCATGACATAGCTGTTTTAGGTGACTTTATGTATCGTGTGATTGGTATTTACCCAATAGTTCGTAAAGTTCTTCTCGAATGATGGGTTTGCTTAGGTAATGATTGCAACCGACTTCAATGGCTTTTTCTGAATCTCCCGACAAACCATAGGCCGTTTGGGCAATGATGATCACCTTTTGGTTAAAGGTACGTATTTCTCGCGTGGCTTCATATCCATTCATCAAAGGCATTTTCATGTCCATAAATATTATGTCGATATCGGGGTTTTCTCTACAAAGTTTAACAGCATCCAAACCATTGCCGGCACGATAAAGTTTGTTGCAATAGCGTTTGATAAAAAGGGAAAGAATCATTTCCGAAGTTTCATCATCTTCGGCAATGAGGATATTCATTTTTTTAATTTTATTGGTGCTGTCCGACTTTGTTTCCTCTTTTTTGATCTCCAAATCAGCCGATGCTTTCTCGAAGAGGTTAAAATAGAAGGTGGAGCCTTGGCCAACAGAACTTTCCAACCATATTTTACCTCCAAGCATCTCAACATATGCCTTGGTTATTGCCAACCCCAAACCGGCACCTTGCAGTGCACGCACATCAGCGATGTCTGCTTGCACAAAACGTTCAAAAACAGCATCTTTACGGTCGTTTGGAATACCAATCCCGGTATCCTTGATGTAAAAGTCCACCCGCCGATTCTGTCTGGCAACGCCAATTTCGATGCCTCCGCTCTCGGTATATTTGATGGCATTTTTTACCAAGTTGGTGAGTATGGCGTACAATTTTTCTCTATCGGTATTTACCACCAAGCCTTCGGGAGAAACCTGTAAGTTTTGTTTTAGGTAAAGTCCTTTACTATCTGTCTCCGGTTTAAAAAAAGTAAGAATATAATCGAGTACTTCTTTTAGGTTTGTTTTGGAAACAAACACCTCCATTTGCCCGGCTTCCACCTTTGAAATGCTAATTAAGTCGTTGATGATGTTCAGTAGCCGTTCGCCACTTTTTTCGATTATTTCGATATAATTAGCTTGGTCTTCTTCGCTGAAATGATTATCTTTCAATAAGTTGGTAAAACCCAGAATCCCATTCATTGGGGTTCGTATTTCATGGCTCATGTTGGCTAAAAAAGCTGCTTTTAGTTTTTCACTTTCCTCAGCTTTTTCTTTGGCTTGCATCAGGGCTTCCCAAAGTTTCTTTTTGTCGGTTATATTCCGGATGGTGGTCAAAAAGGTATCCAGGCCATCCCACTCAATATCAATGGTACGCATTTCGCCCACCACTTCTTCTTTATTTTTACGTACAATATTGATTTCCGCGTTTTCGCCCACCACCAACGGATATCCAAAGAGGTGTTGCAACAACACATCCATCGAAAGCTCGAACAATTTTTCGGCAGCGGGATTGGCGAATTTTATTTGTCCCGATGGCTCCACAATCATGATGGCATCAGGGTTTTTGTTGATAATTTTCTGGAATCGTTCTTCGCTTTTTTTTAGTGCAGCCAAGGTTTTTATGTGGCGCATAAACGCATTCATGCGTGCCAAAAATTCTCTGGCACCCAATGGACGGGTAATATAACCATCAGCTCCCAGCTCAAGTCCTTTGGCTTGCTGTTCAGATGAAATTAGCGCGCCCGAGATCATAATGACCATTGTCAAATCGAACCTTGCATCGTCCTTCACTTTTTTAAGAATATCGAATCCGGATTCGTTTCTGAGCACAATATCGAGCAAGATGATGTCAAACGTTGTGTTTTCCATCCACTTGTAGGCTTCGGAGCTGTTAATAGCCGACTTTACATCAAAACCATCATCGGAAAGAAGTTTGCGGTAAAAGGTGATATGTTCAGCTTCATCGTCAACGATGAGTATGGAACCTTTACGTTTCATGGGCACTATTCTTTGGAAAACAGATTGTCTAACCGATCGATTTCACCTCTGAAAACCTGGTGGGGATTTCCGGTTATAATACCGGCCACATCTCTGAAAGGCTTGCCTATGTGCATTCCTACTTCATCGATGGTAAGCTCCCGGATATCTTTGTTGTGTTTTGAACCACGCATTTTCAGCACGGTAATTCCCCTGCGCATTTCCCCAAAGGTTTCCACATAACGAAGCAGAATGATGGAATCGGTGATGGTGGAAATATGGCCGTCGGTGATGGACGTGCCACCCATCAGGGAAGATGATGTGGAGGTAAACAATCCGGCTATTTCCTGATGTTTGATAAATGAGGTGAGGCCGATGATGAATTCGCGAAAACCACGCAGCGACGAAACTCGTTCGAGGGCGGAAAGGCTGTCGATGGCCACCCTGTTGGGTTTAAATTCTTCGATGACCTTTTTCATGCGTATGAGGTGGTCTTCCAATCCGGTAACCTCGGGGTATTCGCACTCTACCCTCAGATAACCTTCTCGTTCTCCCTTTTCGAAGTCGATACCCCATCCGGTGGCGTTACGGAAAAGTTGTTCGCGACTTTCCTCAAATGCAAACAAAAGTGCTTTTTCCTTACGCGAAATGCCTCCTTCCATGAATTCGGTGGCCATGAGTGTTTTTCCTGTTCCGGTGGCTCCAGAAACCAGTATAATGGAATCGCGGAAGAAGCCGCCGTTGCACATGTCGTCCAGCTCTTTGCTTCCGGAGCTGATGCGTATGTTGGACGATTTTTGTTTTAATTCGATGGCAGAAAGTGGAATAATTACCATGGCACTATCAGTGGAAATGGTAAATGGATATTCGCCTTTTTTGTGATTGGTACCGCGGAATTTTAATATTTCGATGGTTCGTCTGCGTTTTTCTTCTTCCAGGTTGTTGCGCAAAATAATCACATTATCTGCCACAAATTCTTCTACCCCAAAGCGGGCAATTTCACCATATTCAATGGTTCTTTCGGCTGTTAAAATGGCCGTGACCCCCATTTTTTTAAGGGCAAAGGCAATGCGAAAAAGTTCGCGGCGGATGATGGCCGTATCGGTAAACTGGGTAAAAATGGCGCCGAGGGAATCGAGTGAAATCCGGGTGGCACCCGTAATTTTAATGGCATATTCAATACGGGCAAGCAAGGCGCCCAGGTCGTAATCGCCGGTAATGATATGCGGATCGTGTGGTTGAGGTGAAGCATCCACAAAAAACCATTTTTTTTCAGACTCCCACTGGCTGATGGGCCATCCAAAGCTTAACATGTTGGTTCTTATGTCGTTTACCGGTTCTTCAAAGGTGACAAACACGCCGGCCTCCTGGTATTTCATGATGCCTTCGGCAAGAAATTGGGTGGCAAATACTGTTTTTGCGCTTCCGGCAGATCCTGTTACCAGTGTAGTTCTGTTAAAAGGTAACCCGCCTTGCGAAATGTGGTCAAAACCGGATATACCCGTGGGTAGTTTTCTGATTTGTTGGTTAGTTATCTTTTCCATGCTAAACGTATTATGATATTTTTTCGAGGTCTAAGCCCTTAATTACTTTTTCTCCGTCCGACAGGTCGCCAATGATTTGTTTTATGGGTGGTGGCAAATACCTGATCAGGGTAGGGGTCGCCAGAATTTTGTCGTTTTCGGCCAACTCAGGCGATTCCAATACGTCGATCACCACCAGTTCATATTCACCCATGAGGGTTTCTTCACAGATTTTTTTTAGGTTTTTAATCGCATCTGTGGTGCGTTTTGTTTTACCTGTTACGTATAGTTTGAGCAAATATTTGTTCATGGCAAGGTATTATTAATTAACTCCTGTTTCTGTAATACATTAGCAAATAGCCGAATATTTCAAGCAGTAAGATCCGGCTTTCTTCTTTGATGTAATATGTTTTAAGTGCGGTTGAGTCGCTTACAATTTTTTTCAATGCTTCTTTGTGCACTTTGATGATGTCCTTGGGTCCTGCTTTTAAAAACCCAAATTTAATGGCCAACTCTTTTACCTGATTAGGGTTTTCGATGCTAATTTTAAAAATTCTGGACTCAATTTGGTCAGTTAAAATAATGGCGTAGGCTTCCACGAACCTGTTAAATTCGTCAGGATAGGTGATCCACAAATCGGGCAAGTCGAATACTTGAGCCGTGATGGGCGTTTGGTCTTTATCCAGTGTACTGAAGGGTTCGTTTTGGCGAGGTGTTACCAACATTTGTTTGAGTTGGAAAAAGGCATTTACCTTGGCTATCAATTCTTTTTTGTTAACAGGTCTGTTGATATAGTCGCTGGCGCCTATTTCAAGACCCATCAGTCGGTCTTCGGAGCTTATCTTTACTCCCGACAGCAAAATGATGATGATGTCGCGGTAATCGGGATGTTGTTTTATCTCCATGCACACATCGGTTCCCAGACGGTCGCCGAGCATCACATCGAGCAAAATCAGGTCGGGTTTGTCTGCTTGTAACTGAAGAAACGCATTTTTGGCACTGTTGGCAGTTGATA
Source organism: Bacteroidales bacterium (assembly GCA_963676875.1). Lineage (GTDB taxonomy): Bacteria > Bacteroidota > Bacteroidia > Bacteroidales > F082 > UBA6244. The sequence continues at coordinate 1,809,195 of OY781436.1, read as the reverse complement.
CCAAATACCCTTCTTTTTCGAATATGGTGGTCAAAAGGTTCAACGAGTCCGATTCATCATCTATTATCAGTATTTTCCTTTTCATCATGTTATTTTAGTTGTTTAGAAATACTAAAATAGAATTTGGAACCAATTCCGGGCTTGCTTTCAGCCCAAAGTTTTCCGTGATGCGATTCGACAATTCGTTTGGAAATAAACAATCCCAGACCCGTACTTTTTTCGCCTCCTGTGCTTCGGTTGCTGGTTGTTTGAAATGGTTTAAAAAGTTCTGTCAATTCATTTGGCTGTATGCCAATGCCTTGATCTACTACAGCTACCACTACTTCACTCTCGTTTTCCTCAACAGAAATGCTGATAGTTGTTTTTTGTTCTGAATATTTGATGGCGTTGGAAATCAGGTTGCTTATTACCTGACTGATCTTTTCTTCATCAATAAATATGGGTAACGATGAAATGGTTGAAGAAAAATCGATGACAATGGATTTTTTTTCGGCAGGTTTTTTTGATAAATCAATATTGGAGGCAAGCAGTTCTATCAGGTTGGTTAGCTTAAGGTTCAACGATACTTTGCCTGATTCAATGACTGAAAAATCCAATAGCTCGTTCACCAAATTCACCATAAACATGCTTTGGGACTTAATTACCGTCAGAAACATTTGCTGAGCTTCGGATAAATTGTCAATTTCATCTTCAATGAGTTCGGCATAGTTGTAGATATGTCCCAAAGGATTGCGGAGGTCGTGAGCTGCCATGCCCAAAAACCGATTTTTTATTTCGTTTAACTTAACGAGTTCTGTATTTTTTTTGGCCAGTTCGCGTTGTAAATTTGCCAGTTCGTTGTTAAGCTTTGAAAATTCTGCCAAGGTTTCATCATCATTGTTGCTTCTTGTTGAAGTTAAAAAACGATCCTTGATAATTTTTCGGATATAGTTGGATTGGTCGTTGTTTATCCTCATCAATTCTTCGTACAAAAAGGGCATGTCGTTGTTCGATTCTAGAGCAAATACAAAGAATCTTCCATTAATCCGGCTACCGGAAAACCGCAGCGGTTTAATTATGTCATCAAAAAGTACATTTATTTCCCAATTAAAAGCAGCACCTTCTTGATTAAGTTGGTTTTCGAACTCGATTACTTTTTCTGCCTCCTGCGCATCACAAATGTCGGACAACCCGGAGCCAACTTCCAGTCTGTTTGTTTTTTTCAAATTATTGTAAACAAACTCATCAATAATAAATTCTTTACTACAAGTAAATACGATGCCTTTTAACATGGTGGGCTAATTTATGTTGAACAAAGCTTTCGATTTTATGATGGCGTCCTGGGCATTCACGCCGTAAACATCAGCGTTTACTTCTTTCCAGAGGTTGGCATTCATGTTAAATGCATTTCCACCCACCATTATTTTTGGCTTATCGCCCGGTATCTGAGCTTTTATAAATTGTATTAGCTCAGATACTTGTGGTATATTGTAATAGATGGTGGCAGAGATGGCAAGTATATTGGCGTTGGTCTCTTTAATCATGTCCACAACGCCTTGTTTTGGGGTGTTAGCACCCAGGTAGTAAGTGTGCCAGCCTTCCATTTCAAAAAAATCAGAAACCATCCGAATACCCAATTCATGTAACTCGTTTGATACACTGGTAGCCACCATGCTTAGTCCGTTTTTTTCGGTTGAAAAAACGTGGTCGTATAATCGGGTCATGATAAATTGAGTGGCGGCGGTGCAATAGTGTTCCATGGCCACCGAAATTTTGTTGTGTTGCCACAACCGGCCAATTTCGTGCTGAGTAGGTTGAAAAACAGATAAATATATATCCTTTATGAAAATATTGTCGTTCAAACTGTCATTAATTATCTGTTCAGCAACCACCCGATCTTTGTTTAACAAAGCGGACAAGTATTTCTGTTGTATAAAATGGAGTTTAGTATGATGGGCCTGGGCTTCCATTACAATCTCAATTTTAAACAAAAATATAAATATTTATATACATCTGAGGATAAATCAAGTATAAAATTGGTGTGTATTTGGAAGAATTGAAATAAACGAAAAAACCTTGCCTTTTCAAGCAAGGTTTCCCCACATGTGTTAACCAAAAATTATGAAAAATATTTTTTATTGTATGTCAATGTAATTGTTATCGCGGTATCCCGGCTCATCTTTGTACCAATCCGGAAAAAGGGTGCCACCTGATTGAGCCCAGTCGCCAAATTTGAGGTAACCCAAAGTAAATTGAAGACTGACTTATTGTACCTGCCTGTTGTGGCATAATCGGTATCGAAATACCTGATAACGAATCCATTCTAAAAACTGGAAATCATTCCAAAACGAAACAAAAAAAGCCGGCACAAGGCCGGCTTCTCTTCAATTATTATTGTTATTCAGCCACTTCCAAAACGGCAGCTTCCGGTTTGGTGACTTCTACTTTTTTTACCTCGGCATCGGGTCTTTCTGTTACGATGGTCATTTCGTTGATCAGGTTTTTGGCACCGGCATATTTGTCGATGATGAACATCACGTAGCGGATGTCCACATTGATGGTGCGTTGCAGTTCGGGCTCAAAGGCGATGTCGCCGCTCATGGCTTCCCAGTTGCCGTCGAATGCCAGTCCGATAAGTTCGCCCTTGGCGTTCATCACAGGGCTTCCTGAGTTACCACCGGTGATGTCGTGGGTAGTAAGGAAACAAACTTTCATCACGCCATTGTCGCCGTAAGGACCAAAATCTTTGGCTTCATAAAGTTCTTTTAGTTTGGCAGGAACGATGAATTCAAAGTTGTTGGGGTCTTCCTTTTGCATGATGCCGTCCATGGTGGTATAATATTCATAATGAATGGCATCGGCAGGATAATAATCCTGAACGGTACCATAGGTGAGGCGTTGGGTAAAGTTGGCATCGGGGGCGTAGTTGATTTCTGGGTGCATTTCGCGCAATCCGGCAATGAACAAGCGGTTGCCTTTTTCGAGGTCTTCGTTGGCTTTTTTTGTTTTTTCTGCCAACTTACGGTATTCGGCAATAAAGGCATTCATGGCAACAAAAGCAGGGTCTTTGTCCAACACTTTTTTACTGGGTTTGGCCAAAAAGGCTTCTACTTTTTCTTTGGTTGAGAAAATGGATTTCTTGAAAACGTAATCGGCATAAGCCTGATAATCGCCTTTAAATTTTTTGTCCATTTTCAACAAGTAAGGGGGTTGTTGGTCGAGGGGCACATTTTCGTGATACATCTGCATCATCGAAGCAAAAATGTTGCGGTCGATGTCGTAATTGTAATTTTTGAAATAGTCGTCAACGCCGGATTGCAGTTTTTCAACAGCTTTCTGAATATCTTCTTCACTAGCTTCTTTATCTTTCAGGAGTTTATCCAACGAATTGGCTTTGTAGGCGGCACCAAGAATTTCGGGACCACGATAAATCGCTTCGAAGAAATACCAACGGGCCATTACGTATTCGCCCAGGATGTCGTAGGCATCGCTGATCAGGTTCAACGCTTCGCCGTATTTGGCTTTGGCTTTGGGGTTGTGGTTCAGCCAGTTTTCAAATTCAGCTTCCTGTTGTTGTTTTTTGCCTTTTACGTTCAATCTTTTCAAACCTTTGGTCTGACCGATAAAATATTTCCAATAGTTGGCGGTGCGGGCAAATTTGGAAGCATATTGCAACCTTACGGCTTCGTCGGCATCCATTCCTTCGCGCATCAGACGAAGTTTTTCGGCACGAATATCCACGATGGTAGGATTTGATTGGTTGATGGCCATATCGATACCAAAGCTTGATAAGTAACGGTCGGTACTTCCGGGATAACCCATAATCATGGCAAAATCGTCTTTTTCAACACCTGAAATATTGATGGGCAGGTAATATTTTGGTTTCATGGGAACATTGTTTTCGGCATATTGTGCCGGGCTTCCATCGGGAGCGGTATATACACGAAACATGGAAAAATCGCCGGTGTGGCGGGGCCACATCCAGTTGTCGGTGTCGGCGCCAAATTTTCCGATGGATTCAGGGGGAGTTCCTACCAAACGGATGTCGTTATATACCTCATAAACAAACAGATAATATTCGTTTCCGCCATAAAACGTTTCCACGATACCACGAAATTTGGTGTCTTTGGTGGCTTCATCGATGATTTTTTGATTGTTCACTTCCACAATGCTGTCGCGTTGGGCTTCGGTCATGTCGTCGGTTACACCTGCCAGACTTTCGGCTGTAACGTCTTTCATGTATTGCAAAAACTGAACTTTCAGCCCTTTCACAGGAATTTCTTCGTCTTTGCTCATGGCCCAAAAACCATCGTCGAGGTAGTTGTTTTCGGGGGTGCTCACCTGTTGAATGGAACCATAGCCACAGTGGTGGTTGGTAAGGATGAGACCTTCGGGCGAAACAATTTCGCCGGTACATCCGCCACCAAAAATAATGATGGCATCTTTGATGCTCGAATGGTTAATGCTGTAAATATCTTCAGCGGTGAGCTTCAAACCGAGTTTTTGCATTTCGGCCATGTTTTTATTGATAAGCAAAGGAATCCACATTCCTTCGTCGGCACGCATGGTGCTGCCCAAACCCATAATAAGGGCAATGGTAATGATGAGTAATTTTTTCATTTTTTTTATTGATTATTTAAACAAATTTTTCTCCTTTTTCCACCTTCACGTCGGTAACAAACTGGCGGATTTGTTGCTCGTCTTCCTTGCGGCAAACCAACAGGGTATGTTCGTCTTCCACCACGATGTAATCGTCCAAACCTTGCAGAACAACCAGTTTGTCCTTGGGCATATTGACAATACAATTTTTGGTATCGTACAACAGCACATTGTTTCCAACCACGGCATTTTGGTTGTTGTCTTTTTTACGAATGGTGTACAGCGAGCCCCAGGTGCCCAAATCGGACCATCCAAAATCAACGGCCATCACATGCACGTTGGTGGCTTTTTCCATGATGCCATAGTCGATGGAAATATTTTTACAAATGGCATAGGTATTTTCGATGAATGCCTTTTCGTCGGGGGTATTGTATTTTCCAACGCCTTCGGCAAAGAGTGAGTCCACATCGTCGAGCAAGGTTGAAAAAGCATGCATGATGTTTTTGAGCGACCAGATAAAGATGCCCGAATTCCACAAAAAATCGCCGCTGGCCAAAAAGGATTGGGCTATTTCGAGGTTGGGTTTTTCGGTAAAGGTTTTCACCTTGTGCATCATGGGATTTTCGGGGCAAACCAGATCTTCGGTATATTGAATGTAGCCATAGCCTGTGTCGGGGCGGCTGGGTCGGATGCCAAGGGTGATCAGCCAATCGTTGTGGTAGGCGGCTTTCAGGGCTGCTTCAATGTTTCTTACAAATTCCTCTTCCTTCAGGATGATATGGTCGGAAGGAGCTACCACAACCAATGCGTTGGGATTGGTTTCTTTAATTTTGTAATTGGCGTAGGCCACGCATGGTGCCGTATTGCGGCGCGAAGGTTCGCAAAGTACTTGGTTTTCGCTGAGTTGGGGCAATTGTTCCAAAACCAGGTCTTTGTATATTTCGTTGGTAACCACGTAGATGTTTTCTGCCGGACAGATGTGTATAAACCGGTCGAAGGTGAGCTGGATGAGGGTTTTTCCCACGCCCAGAATATCAATAAATTGTTTGGGGCGTGAAGTCTTGCTCATGGGCCAAAAACGAGCTCCAACTCCTCCTGCCATAATCACGCAATAGTTGTTCTTTTTTTCCATTTCTTTTGGTTTGATGAACCTCCCAAGGTTTGTGATATTTCTTTTTTTCAGAAGAGATATCCGGGGATTTGAAAGGCGTTTTTTATATCGTTTACAAAAATAGTAAAGTCGTTGGTTTTAGCATGGATAATTAACTTTTTTTGAGTTCTATGGCTACGGGCATGTTGCTCCCGTCTATCTTTGAATCAGTATTTTATGGGTTTCTTTTTGCCCGGACCACTGTAAGGTAATCAGGTAAAAACCGGCCGGAAAATTTGAAACATCCAACATGAGTTTCTCGTCGCCACCGAATGATTTCGAAAAAACCTTTTCGCCCCGGGTGGTTAAGAGTGTTATTTCTGTGGATTGGTGGCTTTTATTCTTTCGCAGTACCTGAATGAAATCCTTGGCGGGATTGGGGAAAATCATGAATTGTGCTTCCGGTTGTTCTGCTACTCCATCAGGATTTCCTTTTTGAATAATGGAAATATTGTCGATAAATAGGTTGTTTCCCGTACCATTGATTCCGGTGAAATTCAGCAGAATATCTTGTCCGGCAAAGTCGCTCAAGTCTATCTCAACGGTTTTCCATTGGGTGGAATCTTCGGGAATAAAATATTCGAACAGGGTGTCGCTGGTGGTCATATCGGCCCCTCCTTCATAAAATAACTCATATGGAAAACTTCCGCCACAATCGTTGGACAGCAGCACTTGCAGTGAATCGGTATAGAACCAATGCGACAACCGGTAAGCCAAGTCGAAGGATAGGGTTATTTTTCCGGTATCGGGCAAAGTGATGAGCTGACTAATCATGGCATCGGTTTGTCGTCCGCCTGCCGTATAATTGAAAAAGGGCATGATGGCTGAACGCACACTGTTTTCGATTCCGCCGGCGGTCAGGGTGTCCCAGGTACGATTTTCGTCGGGGTTTTCCACAAACCAACCCTGTGTTCGCAGGCTTCCGGGTTCAAATCCTTCAAAATAGGGCAAATTCCGTTGTTCTCTCAGGTTAAAGCGAGCCATGCGGCGGTTGTTGTTGAGGTCGGCTTCCACCACCTCCTGCGGCAGGCGGGCAATTACCTGCAACTCTTTGTCGCCCCTGATTTCGGTGGATAATTCGGGCAGGTGGATGGCGATGCTTTCGCCTGAAGGCAATGTGCCCGTCCATTGGTAGGTCAGAGGGTTTTCTCCCACATAACCATATTCGATGGTAGCCGATTGCAGGGTTTCGAGGCCTTTGTTTTCCAACACAATTTGGGGTTGAAATGCGGTATAGCAAGCGTAGTAAAAATTGGGTTCGGTGATGGCCCGTATGGCCAAATCCCAATCGTTGGTCAGGGGAGGGACAGGCTCGTGGTTTTGTGCCAAAAAATTGTAAGCAGCCAGCACATCAATCAATCCCATGCCATAGGTATTGTCTTCGCCGGGTTCTCCCAAATCGCGGGCTGTGTAGTAAAGTGCGAGCATCAAATCTTCTCCGGCCAAATACGGAAAAGCCTCTTTTAACAGCAACAGCGCCCCCGAAACATGGGGTGAAGCCATGGAGGTACCTGATTTTTCACCATATCCATCCGGACCATTGGCCGATCGAACATCTTGTCCGGGGGCGGTAACTTCTGGTTTGATTTTCAAGGAGCCTGTTCCGGGACAGGTGGTTGGCCCGCGACTGGAAAACCCACTGATGGGATAAGTGGTGTCGTGTGGGTTGATGCTTCCTATGGTAAACACATTCACCAATCCGGTGTTGATGTGGTGGGGTTCGGAAATGGTGTTGGGGTTGGGTCCGTCGTTTCCGGCAGAGAAAACGGTGGCAATACCGGCGGCTTGCAGGGCGTTTAAAAATTCGCTCACATAGCTGACGCAGAGGGCCGTGTCTCCCGGACTGGTATATCCCCACGAATTGTTGATTACGTCGGGAATGTCGTTGGTGGTGGCGGTGTCGCCATCGGGATTGAAGGCCCATTCGAATGCCGCAACAAATTCGGTCAACGGTTTTACGGTGGCAATGCTGGTGGCGATGAGGTCGTTGGCAATCCAATAAGCATTAAAAGCCACACCAATGGTGTCGTTGGTGTTTTGGTCCAGACCCAGTGCCGTACCCAGGGTGTGGGTGCCATGACTTCCGGATTTGTCTTTCAACACTTCGTTGTCAAGGGAGAAAAAACACTGGGAGAGGGGGTAATGTTTGCCCAAGAATCGTTCGCCTATGGCAGGATGGTCGGGCCAGGCACCTGTATCGAAACTGTAGTGTAATGTTCCACGGCCGGTATAACCCATTTTCCATAAAGCGGGCGCGTTAATTACCCGAACGCCGGGTTCGGTTCCTCCGGCCACTTTAGGTTGAGAAATACTTTCCTTAACGGGAATGGTGGGGCTCACCAACCGGGTGCTGTCCCACTCAATTTTTTCGATGGAAGGCTCCGAAGCCAATTGGTTGATGAGGTCGGGAGCGGCCGAAACAACCCATATATTGGTTATCCAGTGTTGTTCGAGGCGGTCGTAACTGCCGGGATGGGTGTGGGCATATTTCTTCAATTCCTCCATCAATGGTTGCTGGGTTTGCCGGGCTTTTTGGGTTAGTTCCCTTAATACCCTTTTGGCACGGATATCTGTTGAAGCCCGTTGGTTGACCAACTCGGCATGAAGGCTGTTCATGTCCACACGGTCTTGCATCACCACCACCACACGGATAAGGTCGGAGGAAGTGGACCTATCCATTTTCCTGATCAGGTCGTCGGAGAGTTTGCTTTGCTGTCCCATGCTGCCAACGACCATCAGCAGGAAGGTTAGCAATGTTGTAAATCTTTTCATTGTTCGGGTGTATTAACATCATTTTCGGGGATTACCGGCGCCAACGCATGTACCAGATAATATCTGTTGTTCCTCATGTTCAGGCACTTATATCGGGTTCTTCGTTTTTCACCTTTTTTTAATGCCATTCCATTGCTCAACAAAAATACACTTCCTTCGGGTAATTCTTCCAAAACGGTTTCTTTAAATCCGGGGTCGTATTGTTTGAGTACCCTGGTCAGGGCAATGTCGGAAGTGCTGGAAGCTTTGGAGTTGATGATGCTTTGTTCAAGCACTTGACGGATGTCGTCGGGAAAAGCCCCGGTGGCCATTATTTGGGTCATCAGTTGGCGATAAAAAGCCTTCCATTCTTTGCCATGGGGCTGAACACTTCTTTTGTGTTTTTCCCAATTAAGCAAGTGAGCGTATTCGTGAACGAAGGTCACCAGAAAGGCATACTTGTTGAGGTTGTGATTTACCGAAATGCGGTGGTTGCCGTGGCGAATAGGCGGACGATAGTCGCCCAGCTTGGTGGCCCGACCCCGGGCGATACGAAAGTGAATTTTTTTGTCTTCAATCCAACTAATAACAGTGGGCAAGGCCTGTTCAGGGAAATATTGTCCTAATGTTTTTTTGTCGTCGGGATGCATTACGAAGATAAAGATCAAACATGGTACGTAGTTGAAACCGGTTGTGGAGCCATGCTCCACCGCGAACAGTTGCAATCATCTTTTTTCCGCTTGGGGGGCCGGTATCCGGTGCGGTGGCTGGCACAAGAGGCACACATGGCGGTGATAACGATTGCCGAAAAAAGAATTTTTAGTTTCATTTACCCAATGGTTTCTGTTGGAGGACAAAGATAGCTGTTTTTGGTTGCAATTGGCTACCGTGGATGCACGACAAGCTTTTCGGGATGGGTAGCCTGCAACCTGATTTCTTCTCTGATTTCTTCCAGCGAAAAGGCATTGCTTACCGAGAAATCGCCTATTTGTGTACGACGCAGTGCGGTGAGGTAGGCACCGTTGTCAAGACTTTTGCCAAAATCGTGTACCAACGAACGGATGTAAGTACCTTTGGTACAGTGTACTACAAAATCGGCATGGGGCAAATCCACATTCAATACCGAAAATTGACGGATGGTAACAGGACGGGGCTTCATTTTTACGTCATCATTTTTACGGGCATACAAAAAGGCGCGTTTTCCATCGATTTTAATGGCCGAATATACCGGTGGAATTTGTTGAATATCTCCAATGAAAGGGATGGTGGCTTGTTCTAATTTTTCAGGGGTAAGTTCTGACGTGTCGAAGAGTTTGTCTTCATCGGTTTCCATGTCGAAGGACGGGGTGGTGGCGCCCAGCTTCATGCTGCCCACATACACCTTGTCGAGTCCTTGATAGGTGTCGATTTGTTTGGTGTATTTTCCGGTGCAGATAATCAACAATCCGGAGGCCAGCGGATCGAGGGTGCCGGCATGTCCTACCTTGATTTTTTTTAAATCGAAGGCCCGTTTGATGTAAGAGCGCAGGTGATTTACCACATCAAACGATGTCCATTTCAATGGCTTGTCGATGAGCAGTACTTCTCCTTCCTGAAAATTAAATTTCCTCACGAAACCTCCAGTTGATAACCCAAGCCCAACAAAACCAAAATGACCACACCCACCACAATACGGTAATAGCCGAACATTTTAAATCCGTGTTTGGTAAGGTAGGTGATAAAAGATTTGATGGCGATGAGAGCTACGATAAAGGCCACCACATTTCCAAAAATCAGGATGCCGATGTTGTCGGTGTTGATGGCCGAATAATTTTTCATGAGTTTGTAACCCGAGGCAGCAAACATGGTAGGTACGGCCAGAAAAAAGGAAAACTCGGCAGCAGCTTTGCGACTGAGTTTTTGGGTCATACCACCAATAATGGTGGCTGCCGAACGCGATACGCCGGGTATCATGGCAATCACCTGAAAAAAGCCGATTTTCAGGGCCTTAGGGTAGGTTACTTCTTCGTCATCTTTACCATCTTTAAACCAATTGTCAACAAACACCAGCACAATTCCGCCCAGAATCAGCATCACGGCCACCACGTATACATTCTCCAACAGCATGTCGATGTAATCGCTGAGCAGCAAACCAAATACCGCGGCCGGAATAAAGGCCACAAACAGTTTGTAATAGAACTTCATGGTTTGAAAAAACCGTTTCCAATACAATACCACCACCGAAAGGATGGCACCAAACTGGATGTTGATGATAAAAGCCTGAACAAAATCGTTGCTTTTCATGCCCATGAGACCCTCGGCCAGTATCATGTGGCCTGTGGACGAAACGGGTAAAAATTCGGTGATGCCTTCAACGATGGCAAGGATAAGTGCTTCAAACCAGGTCATATGCAGATGGTGTTAGTGGATCGCAATTTTTTATGGATTGGTTCCTTGGAGCCCAAAATTTGGTCATACAAAAACAGGACGAACGGAAATCAATCATTGTGTTGAAAAGATGAGCTATTCTTTTTTTCCACGGTACATAATGGCGGCAATTTCAATGACGTATCCCAACAAAATGAGGATAGGAGCCAGGGTCAGGCGGCCAAAGCTAAACAATTCATTGCTAAATACATCCGGGTCGGTGGAACCACCGCCAATCATGAGTAAAAACCCGATGAGCAACACAATTAGTCCGGTAATCAACAACAGGTAGTTTACTTTTTGAAAAGCAAAGCCATGAATTTCTTCCTTCTCCATATTTTTTTGAACATTTGCTGCCATGGTATGATAATTTTTTGCCAAAAATAAAAGAAATACCCTTTCAAAGGGCTATTATTTGGGATTTTAGGGAAATGGGGTTCTTAAAGGTTGTTAAAATGGACATTAACCATATAAATTATCCGATTTCATGTGGAGAAATCTGGATACAGCCACATAGGTGGAGGCTCCGGTAATGAGTATTCCTGTGATTAAAATGCCCAAATACAAATATAATCTGGTTTCCATGCTGCTCAGCACGGCCAGTTCAGGTATTTGGTTGAGCATGGCTTGCATGATTCCGTAAAGCAACAATATGGCCAACAAGGCACTGATTACTCCCTGAGCCATGCCCAAGAGCAAGAACGGCTTACGGATAAATCCCTCGGTGGCACCCACCAATTGCATGCTGCGAATAATAAACCGCTTGGAAAACACCGACAACCGGATGGTGTTGTTGATGAGGGCCATGGCGATGATGAATAAAAGCAGGCTGAAACCCATGAGTGCTAGGGTAATTTTTTGCAGGTTGTTGTTGATCAGGTGTACCATCGATTTTTGGTAATACACCTCCTTTACCTGTGGATTGGCCAGCACCCATTGCTCTATTTTGGCAATGCTGTCGCTTTTGGCCCAGGGGGCTTTAAACCGAACATCCACCGATGGCAGCAACGGGTTGTCGTCTTTGCCCATAAATCCGGTAAATTCCTCTCCCAATAAATCAGTCAAACGGCGGGTGGCCTCCTCTTTGGTGATGTATTCGGTGGACTTGACAAAAGGTTGGGCGTCCAACGATTTTTGCAATTGAAGTATTTCGGCTTCCTTTACATTGTCGGTCATAATAATTTCAAAACCAATGTGTTCCAGTATGTAGTTGGACAGGTTTTGGGCGTGCAGCAACACCATGCCCAAAAACCCCAATGTAAAAAGCACCAGCGTAATGCTGATGGCTGAGGTGAGGTAAGCACTGCTCACCCGTCGTTGTTGGTTATGATCGTTTCTGGTAGCCATACAGGGCGCTAAAGTACGAAATTATTGTGTGTGTGGTTCATGGTGTTTTTCTGTTGGTTTTGTGGGAGGGGGATAATTTCAGTAATGGAGTTTTAGCCTTGCGCTGCCATTTTGAGACCCAACGCTCCCAAAGAGCCACGTTAGCCACGATAATCATCCGGGGCGGGGAGGCACCAAGAGAGATGTGGATAGGACTGAATATCGAATATCGATGAAGAGCCTGCCATACTTTGGCGCGAAACAATGAATGATGAAATTGTAAAATCCATCGATTCGCTCTTTTTCCCTACTTCTGAAATCGGTGTTCGAAATTCAACATGTTGCTGAATTTCAAAACCATTGTTGTCCGGTAGAATTAAGCAGAAAACGCTACAATGCTTGATATATATCCTCCACCCATGGCGGACGACATAACCTTGGGTTGTTATGTGTAATGAATAAAAATTATCATTGTCTGCATTTTTATTTATGGCAGGGTTTGTCGCAATGCGTATTTTTACTCTTTTAATTGAGAGTACTTCATGAGAGACAATTTTAAAACAGGTACAGGTCTGATTGTTCATTTTTATCAGATATACAATAGCCATCAACATGGTGGTATTTTCATCAATAGCAAGTCAAATAAGCGATAACCCATTTATTATGAATAAAAAAATATCATTTCTTACATCCAGGTATGTTGTTGTTCTTTTCTTCGTCGTCGTCTGTATGCAACTTACTGCCGGCGACAAATACCGGGAAGGGTATGTACTTACGCTGCAGGGCGATACCCTTCATGGTTTTCTTTTATACCAAAACAGCCTGTATGCCTCCAAATCGTGTAAATTTAGGGTGGCACCCGATGCGAATCTACAACAGTATGGCCCCAACGATATTCTGGGCTATCGCTTTCTGGATGGAAAATATTATATTTCAAAAGATTACGTCGTTGATTCTACCCATGTTGAAAGGGTATTCATGGAGTACCTGATTCACGGTATTGCCAACATGTATTTTTTTGTGGACGACCGTGGAGATCACTATTTTGTTGAAAAAGAAGGGTTTGGTTTGATAGAGCTTACCGAAAAGAAAGCAACTTATGATGGAATAAACCCCGTGCCATCCAAATACAAAGGAAAGTTGGGGTGTGTAATGGACGACGCTCCTGATTTGGCCAAACAAATCGATCGAACCGCATTGAGTCCTCAATCGTTGATTAAGTTGGCAAAGGTTTATCACGAAAAGGTTTGTAATACTGACAGTTGCATCATATATGAAAAACGACAACTGAAAACCTCCGTGAGTTTTCGGGTACTAGGAGGAATAAGCAAAAACAAATATTTGTTCGGACCTGATTTGGAATCCAATTATGGTACTGCCTGGCAGTTGGGAATGGGCATGGTAGTAGAAAATATTATTCATACCAACGAAAGAATAAAGGTTCATGTGGACATGCTCCTGGGTTATTCATCAGCCTATACCATTGCTCAAACACCGGGAAGCTATTTCACCACCACCTTGGTTTACAAAGGAGAAACCTACCGTTTGAGTTTGGAAAATGCTTACGACAGCCAGGAGTCGATGGAGGTGAAACTTAATGTGGTGGATATGACCATCCCCATTGTGGTCAATTATTATATCCCCATCCAAAAGTCGTCATTGTATCTGGGTTTGGGGGTCTCCAATAAAATAACACTGAGTCAGACCAAAGATTTGATTTATACCCCATTCGACGATGCATACGGAAAACTGATTAACACCTATTTGCTTGGCATGGTTGGCAATTTGGGTTATACCTACCAATTGCCCAACAAACATTCGCTGGGATTGGCGGTGAATTACCAACACTTTTTCAATATTGGAAGTTTAAATCGTGATGTACGGTTGACCAATAACCAAGTAAATATTCACCTCACCTATTCGTTGGGAGGAACGAAAAAAAGGGCAGACCTAAAATAAATTGTTATGAATGGCAGCGCTCAACCGGCGATGCACAACGGATAATTTTTTATCATGGATTGTTTGTGCGATGTTAAGTAATCGCTTTCGGTATTCAGATAAAAAACATTTTGTGGTTCTTTAAAATATGTTAACCGGCAATCTCTGTTTTTATTAGCTTTGGAGACTGATTTTTATTAACCTGAAACTCATGTCTTCCTCGCGAAAAAATCTTCGGACTAAGAATAGAAACCAACAAACTTCCCCTTTGTTGAAATACCAAAACTACTTTGCGTTTGCAGCTATTTGTGTGGCTATTGTATTCGTTTTTTCAAATATCCTCAACAACAACATCCTCTCTTTTGACGATTCCTATTATTTCACTACCTATTACGAGCTGATAAACTTTAATTGGTCGGACCTGAAAACCATTTTTTCAAGTTATTACCTGCAAATGTATCAGCCGTTGCCAGCATTAAGTTTGGCCCTTACGTACCAGTTTTTTGGCATGGAACCCACAGCATATCATATGTTTAGCTTATGTTTCCATATGCTGAACGGTATCATGGTATTCCTATTGATTAAGAAGTTGTTCAAAAATTTTTCCGTCTCGCTGCTTGTGGCTTTGTTGTTTGCCGTTCATCCCATGAATGTTGAAACGGTATCATGGATTTCGGCCCGAAGCAATGAAATGTTTACCTTTTTCTTTCTTCTGGCACTTTATTTTTATCTTGAATATACAGAAAAACAAACTGTTAGAAATTATCTTTTTGTTTTGGTTTTTTTTCTGTTGTCGTTGTTTAGCAAGGTTCAGGCGGTTACTTTTCCAATCGCCATCATGGCCATCGATTGGTATTATCAACGAAAAATAAACTCCCGGCTGGTTATTGAAAAAATTCCCCTGCTATTGTTTTCTTTGCTTTTTGGGATAATCGCCCTGATGGAACCACAGGCCAATACCTATTTGGGAGAGTTGAATCAGTATTCTTTTTCCGATCATTTTTTTCTATTCACTTATGCTTTAGCCTATTATGTTTTCAGGTTTTTGTTCCCATTCTATTTGGCCGGAATCAATTTGTATCCACTTAAAACAGGAGGTTTTTTCCCCATCGAGTACTATTTGGCTCCGGTTTTCCTTGCTTTGGTGATATGGGCAGCCATTAAATATGGAAGAAATCGCCGATATATTTTGATGGGGTTGTTGTTTTTCATTATCACCATTTCGGTTACCCTTCAAATTATTCCGTCGAGGTGGATTATTGTGGCCGACCGATATACCTATCTGCCCTATGTCGGATTCTTTTTTGCTTTGGCCGGATTGCTTTCGGAAATCAGAAATGCTGATTTATTGAGGAATATGACAATTGGTCTTGCAGTGTACGCCATGGTGTTTGGCCTGATTTCACATGAGCAAACCAAAATTTGGAAAAGTGATTTAAGTCTTTGGGAAAATGTCGTATCCCATTATCCCGACCAAAGTACGCCTTACAAAGCCCGTGGAGATGCCCGAAAAAATCTGGGAAATGTGGCGGGAGGCATTGCCGATTATAACAAAGCCCTTGAGCTCGACCCTCAATTTGTTGAAGCCTATTGTAACCGGGGAGATGCCAAACAACTTCAAAGCAATTTTAATGGAGCTATTTTAGACTACAATCGCGCCCTGGAAATTGACAGCATGTATGTGAATGCCTATCATAATCGTGGAATTGCCAAACTCAATGCGGGGATGCTATCTGAGGCTGAAGAGGACTTTAACAGGGCTCTCGAAATCGACACTTCTTTTTTCGACTGCTATTTCAACCGGGGATTTTTGCGAAACATGATGGGAAAATATGAATTGGCTCTGGAGGATTTAAACAAGAACCTATACAATTTCCCAAGCAATCCGAAGGCCTATTACCAACTTAGTTTGGCCAATGCAAAATTGGGAAAAACGGAGGAGGCCATCTACGACTTAACCCAATGTCTGCTGTACGACCCCCAAAATATCACAGCCATGAACGACCGGGGCGTGCTTTACTCCCGGATGGAGAAAAATGACGAGGCTTTGGCCGATTTTTCCAAAGTTATCGCGATGGACAATACCTTTGTGTCGGCTTACATGAACAGGGGTATTGTTTATTCGAAAACAAACCGGTATCAGGAGGCATTGAGCGATTTTAAAAGGGCTCAGGCATTACATTCAAGCGACCCTGATATACATCTGAATCTGGGCTTTCTATATTTGAAAATGAACGACCGCACCAACGCATGTGCTCAGTTTAAAACAGCTGAAAATCTTGGAAGTCAGGTGGCCGGTGAGTATATATTGAAATACTGTAGATAGAAGGACACCGAGTTTTTTAAGCCGGCTATTGTGCAGTGTTGTTGTTCATTTCGTAACCCCATAATGCTACATATATCAGTTGTATAATTCGTTTTTATTTATGGGGGACACACCTAACTTTCAGGAGACCTTGTAAGGGTTCTTCTGTTTAGTACTCCCTGAATTAGTTAAGGCACCACAGGCAATGAAAAAGAAAACCGGCTACCGATGCCTTCTTCACTTTCAACCCAAATTTTTCCGCCATGTTTTTCAACAAATTCTTTGAAATTTTTGAATGGCTAATAAATTCCGCCCAATCTTTTCTGTTAACCGAATCAGAAGAATAAAAAAATGCCGCCCCCGATCTTAATAACTGGGCGTGTGAATGAAGGCGTGCAGTGATTTTAATGGTAATTTCATCGCACACTGATTCAAAATTTTTCCGGGCTTGTATTTCAACATTGCGATAGGTATGAAAGGTTACAATACAAGTGATGATAAGTCCAATGACAAGAATGGATGGGGCTTTCATTCTATTTCTAAAATCAGGTTTTGAGCCACTATTTTCGGGGATTTGGTTTTTTGTACCCATACATTTATTGTTGAAAATGTTTTGCAATTTTCTGCCTCATTTTTTCTTTGTTGATGGGTTTGGTAATATAATCGTTACAACCGGCTTCCAAGGCCTTTTCTCTGTCGCCGGCCAGCGCAAAGGCGGTTTGAGCAATGATAATTACTTCCTTATTAAACTCCCTTATTTTCCGTGTGGCTTCATAGCCATTCATTTCGGGCATTTGTATGTCCATTAAAATCAAATCAATATCGGGATGGTTGCGGCAAGTTTCAATGGCTTCAATCCCAGTTTCGGCTGTAAACACTTCTTTACATAAGGATTTGATAACCACCCTAAGGTACATTTCTGCGTTTTCATCATCTTCGGCAATTAATATTTTTAATGGTGAAAAACCGGTGTCAATCTGTTTTTTGAAGTCATTCTCCAGTCCGGCATTTACTGTCGGGATTTCTTTTTGAAATTCGGTGTGATATGGTAGTGTGACATAAAAAACAGAACCAAGTCCCTCATGGCTTTCCATTCCAATCTTACCCCCGAGCACCTCAACGTATGCTTTGGCAATGGATAAGCCTAAACCTGAACCTTGCATGGCCATTTTATCATTAATATCGGCTTGCATAAAACGTTCAAAAATGACTTTTTGCCTGTTTTTCGGAATTCCAATACCCGTATCCTTTATGTAAAACACCAGTTCTAATGGATCGCTGTCCGTTTTTAAGGTATAGCCGAATTCAACAGACCCATTTTCCGTATATTTAATGGCATTTTTAACAAGGTTAAAAAGTATGGTATTCACTTTTTCGCGATCGGTTTGTATGACTGCTTTTTTGCCTGAAAGACTCGTTTTAAACGAAAATTTTATTCCTTTTTTTTCTGATTCAGGTTTAAAGAAGTTGTAAACGTCTTCAAACTGTATGTTTAAATCTGTATTTGACAAAGAGACACTTATCTCACCTGATTCAATTCTTGAAATACTGATGATATCGTTGATGGTATTGAGCATACGAGCACCGGCCTTCTCAATAATATTGATGTATTCTTGTTGCTCCTCACCTGATAGGGAGGGTTCTTTAAGCAAACTTGAAAATCCCAAAATACCATTCATGGGTGTACGTATTTCATGGCTCATATTGGCTAAAAAAGCAGTTTTCAAACGATCGCTTTGTTCGGCCCGTTCTTTGGCTGCGATTAATTCCTGCTCAACCTGCTTGCGTTGTGTAATGTCGCTTAAGGAAGTAACTCTGACAGTTTTTCCTTTGTAGTGCATCATTTTTCCTTGTATTGAGCACGGAAATCGGGTGCCGTCTTTTTTTATTGCGATTGCTTCATAAGGTAGCTCGTATCCGGCAAGCATATTGCTCATTACCAATTGTCTGTATTCGGGGGCGATCCAATCTGTACCTTTTCTTCCAATAGCTTCGTCAGCGGTATACCCAAATATTTTTTCCGCGCTAAGGTTTTGTTCAATACAAATACCCTTTTCAGAAATGAAAATTGATTCAAAAGTTGCTTCAGACAATCCTCGATATTTTTCTCTACTTTCTTCAATTTCCTGCTCAACCTGTTTGCGCTCGGTAATGTCTCTGCCAATGTACAGCACACTATTATTGGTTTTTGGAACCGCTCTACCTTCAAACCAGACCGTTTTATTATTGATCAACATGGGATATTCGATGGTATTCATTTTGTTTTCATCGAGGCACTTACGCACAAAAGCCAGGTAAAGGTCTGCTTCCTGTTTCGGGAATACTTCATGTATTGTTTTGCCAACCATAACTTCCGGCTGTTGTGCCATCAAATCAGCAGATGTGGGTGCAATATTTATATATCTGCCATCATAATCCATCTCAAACACCACATCTTTCATGGCATTAAAAAGGGTGCGCAAACTATGCTCGTTTTCTTTCAGTTTGTCTTCTGCCTGTTTACGATCGGTAAGATCGATGTCAATGCAGAATAATTCCTGTTCTTTTCCGGAAACTTGCACAATGGTGTGATGAGAAAATACAGAAACACGGGTGCCATCCTTACGTTTTAATAGCAGCTCTGATGGAGGAATTGCCTGTCCCGACTCAGCCATCCACTTTATGGCACTGCTCACCTCATCCCTCATTTCGGATGGAATAATTAAGTCAAGTAGATTTTTGCCCAGAGCCTCCTGAGCGGTATACCCATACAATAATTCAGATGCTTTGTTCCAATAGGTAGTCGTGCCATCAGGAGCATAAGCCTGTACAGCTACATTTTTAACATCCTGCAATACATTTCTGAACCGTTTTTCGCTTTCCTTCAATTTTTCCTCCAAAAGATGCCGCTTGGCGATTTCCTGTGTAACATTTGAAGTTTTGATTTTAAAAGACTTCAACAAGGCCAAATCCAATTCGATTACATCCTTAAATTGTTGGATTAGTTTTTCATTCAGCAAAGTAAATTGCCTTTCCTTATTATCAAGAATGCAAATAGTCCCGAATGGTTTATTATCCGGAAAATTGAGTGGGAATCCCAAATAGGCAATCATTTCGGGTTTTACATCAGGGTTTTTATTCCATACCTTGTCTTTTGTCGCATTTGGAATCAATAATTTTTTCTGCGTTTTAATAACGGTTTCGCAATACAGACCATGCCATGTTTCTTTTGTGCCTGCGCTGTATGGATTATTTTCCGAATGATTTGAAATAAAAACTTCCATGGATTCGTTTTCAGCCTTTACAATTAAAGCCGCAGGAACGCCTATAGTTTCAGACAATAGATCTGCGATGTTCTGCCATTTTTCTATTAACCAATCCGGAAAATTCTCAAATGTATTTTTACTTGTTGTCATAGCAGGTTATTTGATGATATCTTTTTCTATCTCCGTATTGCTGATTTGCCTTTAATACGGCACCATTTTTATCAGAAAGTACCATTTCACCATTTGATGCATTCCAAACCTTTTCTAAAGGTTCAATATTTGAAATATTACTTTTCATTGATCTTATGCCTTAGGTTAAAAATTTATAACCCCAGAATAGCTTATGGGGTTGGGCCAATTTTTTCCACCGACGTCAAATGTAAGGAATTTTTGTGTAGGCTTTAAATGATCAAGTAATATATAGTTGGTTATATGGAGACTATCTTTCATGCGGACATTCTAAAAGATTATAAATAACCGTGAAAAACAACTGTTTTTCAGAAAATTAGAACAAATATAAATTAACTTTCGTCCCAAATTTGTATAATCATTTTGTGGATTCCGGGAATAGCAGCAGCAATTTCGAGCGACAAATCGAGGGTCAAATCCTTAAGTTCGGCAATGGTAACCGTGATGAGATAAATCTTGGGCAGGTGATTCAGTAAGGCAGCTGATTCGATCAGGTCTTTTTACCGATAACGTGTGAGCTGAGCACTTTAGGAAAATATGAAGCAAATCGGGGTTCATCTAGTTTTAAGGTGCCAAGAGGATCGTCATTTATGGTGGCATCAATCATAATAATGTTTTGATAGGTTTCCAGAACAGACAGGTTGTAATAACCGCTTGTTCCCACATGCAATAAATCAACATGTGGTGGCAGACTTTGGGTTTCAAGGTATCGGAGTGCCTGAACCCCAATTCCTTCATCACCCATTAGCACATTGCCGATAATCAAAATAGTAAGGTTCTCCGGCTCACTTTTCATGTAGATTTTTCGAGTGATTTGTAAGGAATACAAATTCACACTCCACAATGATACTCAGATTCGTTCGTTTATCATTCAAGCAATATATTCTTGCCCAATTGATTATGACTAAAATATCTCTTTTCTGGGAGTTTCATAAGAGTACCCTATTGTTGAACTGGGTGTTTTCTCTGGGAATCTCTGTCGTGGTTTGGCCGTGGTCGTTTCCCATAATCACCATGACAGGTGGTCCTTTATTCAGTTTGTTTTACAAGGAAATTTCCCGAAACAATGAATACTATTTTTATTATAATCTCGGCTTAACCAAATCCAACCTGATTGTGATGAGCATGGTTTTCAATGTACTGACCGGCATCTTGTTGTTATTCATCCTGTCTTTATGGTAAACACTCTGGAAATAGACAGCGTCATCAAGTCGTTTGCCGGAAGGCAGGTGCTCACCGACATTTACCTGAAGTGTACCACCGGAGACATCATTGGATTGATTGGACGCAATGGTTCCGGAAAGTCCACATTGTTTAAAATTTTGTTTGGCTCGCTGGACGCGGAAAGGAAATTTATCCGGATAAACGGACAAGTAATGAACAGGCCATTTACCGTTAGGGATACCATAGCTTATTTACCCCAACATGAATTTCTACCCAGGCATTTGACCATCCGAAAGGTGGTTCGGTTGTATTTGGGTCGGGCTATGGAGGAAGTGTTTTTCGATGACGCACTCCTGAACAAACTGATGATGAGCAAAGTATCCACTTTGTCGGGAGGAGAGTTGCGCTATGTTGCCATCAAACTGCTGTTGAATTCCAAGGCCAGGTTCGTGCTGCTCGACGAGCCTTTCAATGGCATATCTCCGGTGATGATTGAGGCCATCAAGCCACTTATTACAAGGGCTTCGCATTCCAAAGCAATCGTATTGACTGATCATGACTACCGTAATGTGATGGATGTGGCCAACAGCTACAGGCTTCTTTACGACGGAGGCATCAAACAGATTGAAGGCGAGGAGGATTTAAAAAGATGGGGGTATGTACCGGAGCATTGACAGGGTTTAAGACCTTGACAGATTGAACAGTATCCTTTGGATTTTCATATTTATTGATAAATAGGGGTACGACATTCGACCCCGTTGGGGTCGTATCAATTGTAGAACAAATTCAATCTATAAACATGTAGTCCCTTCGGGAGGGAATAGTCAGTAATCAGTAAGGAGTAGAGAGTAAGTGGACAGTTATACATAAACATCATAACAAGCAAACGCTTGAACGCTTGCCCCGAAAACTTTCTGGGTTGAACGTTTGAACCCCTGAACGCTTGAACGCTTGAACGCTTGCCCCGAAAGCCTTCGGGGTGAGCCCTTGAACGTTTGAACCCTTGAACCCCCTAAACACCATCCCGCTTAACCAGCATAAAAAAAGCATCCTTGTAGGTTTCGCTGATGGGGATCAGCGTTTCCCCAATGGTAATCCGGTTTTTTTCGATGCGATCAATTTTGTTTAAGGCCACCAGATACGACTTGTGAACACGGGCAAATTGATCCGACGGAAGGCTTTCTTCGAGGTTTTTAAAACTTTCGAGAACCATGATTTTCTCTGTTTTGGTATGGATGCGTAAGTATTCTTTCATCCCTTCCACAAACAAGATGTCATTGAAATCGACCCGTTGCATGCGGTATTCGGTTTTCACAAAAAAGTAATCTCTTCGGTATTGGTTTACAGAAGTGTCAACGGGTTTTTCCTGTACAAACAGATCAAACAACTTGTCGATGGCCTGGATAAACCGTTCGAATGAAATGGGTTTTAGGAGGTAGTCGGATACATTCAAATCAAAGGCTTTGAGGGCGTACTGGTCGTAGGCGGTGGTCAGGATAATTTTGGGTTTGTGTTGCAGCACTTTGATGAGTTGCAGACCCGAAAACCCTTCCATTTCGATGTCGAGGAACAACACATCTACCGGGTTGGTTTGCAGAAATTTGAGCGACTCGATGGCATTGTTAAAACTTTTCAGCAGTCTGAGAAACGGCACTCGGCTGATATAATCTTCCATCTGCTGAATGGCCGGATATTCGTCGTCGATCACTACGCAGTTAATTACCATGGAGGTTGATGTTTAGTTCCACAATATAGACATTTTTTTCTTCACGGATATCCAGCTGATGCTGTCCCGGAAACAGAATCTCCAGCCGGCGCCGGATGTTTTTAATGCCCAGACCTCCGGGTTGATTTTGTTCGGTTTTGCTGGGAGGTTTAATTTGGTTTTTACAACTGAATAAAAGCTCATCGTGTGTACAATTCAAATCGATTTCGATGGCGTGGGTAGTCCCTACCGTGCCGTGTTTGAAGGCGTTTTCGATAAATGGAAGAAAAATCATGGGGGGAATTTGTATTCCGGTAGTGTTTCCTTCCACCGTAAAGCGAACGAACTCCATTTCCTGAAAACGCAGTTTCTGCAAGGCAATAAAATTCCGGATATAGTCCACCTCCTGATCCAGCATCACCTTTTCATGGGATGCTTCATACAACATATACCGCATAATTTCCGACAATTTGATGATGGCAAACGACGTTTTTTCGGGATCGCGGGTGCTGAACGCATGGATGTTGTTGAGGGTATTGAACAAAAAATGGGGGTTGATTTGCGATCGAAGCAATGCCAGTTCGGTAAGGCTGTTTTGCTTTTCGAGCTCCTTCTGCCGTCGGTATTTGTTAAACCAATCCACCGAAAGCCTTAATACAAAAGCATATAGGGTACTTAATATGGTGTGTCCATAACTGGCTACATATATGATTTGAGACTCATCGCGGGTAGCTATCCGGCCGGTGATGTGATAAACCCAAACCCATACAAACCCATATAAGAGGATAAAAAGAAGGGACAACGAGATGTTGATACCCAACCGTTTTTTCAGTACCAATGAAGGAATGATGAGGTAGTAAAAAAAAGCAAAGCTGACTATTTCCAAAGGGGTGATGATGTACAAAGTGGTAAGGGTGTTCATGAGGCGTTCGCCTTCATACATGGGCAAAATCCCGATGAGTTTGATGGAAACGATAAACAACCAAAAAATCAATGGGATAACATTCAAAGCACGCTTACCTGACATTTCTTTTTCTCACAAAATTAAGTAACTTTTTACTTTATTCTTCCCAACAGTTCTTACAATAAACAACCTGCCGGTTTTTATCAATCAATGCCCTTTTTTGTTCAACGAAACCGCCAATTGTGGGTGGTTAATTTGTTTGCAGGCTTGGTTGAATTCATTTGTAAATCTGCTTGTTGATGGATTATTTTGTGAGAAAATTAAAGAATATGAAACTCTTCAGTTCACTTTTGTTGATCGTTATATGTCTTGAATTCAGTCAATTATACGCTTCCGAAAACATTGTTCCAAGGTCGGCCTCCATCACGGGAGTGGTGGTGGATCATCTTACGGGAACCCCCATCGAATATGCCAATCTGGTACTATACAAGGCTTCCGACAGCGCTTTGATAACAGGCACGGTTTCGTCGGCTGATGGGCGTTTTGCCATTGAAAAACTCGACAATGGGGTCTATTTCTTAAAAATTCATTTTATGGGTTTTCACACCCTGGAGGTGAATAATATTGAATTGGACAAAGGAAAGTCTGTTGATTTGGGCGTCTTATCAATGGAACCTTTAAGCATCAATTTAAAGGAAGCCGAAGTGGTGGCCAATAACGACTATGTACGTTTCAAGGTTGATAAACAAGTGATTCAAGTGTCGGCTCAAGCGGGAGCAGAGGGTGGGGTAGCGGCGGACGCGCTGGCCAATGTTCCGTCGGTACAAGTGGATGGCGCGGGCAACATTACCCTGAGGGGAAGCACCAGCTTTACTGTGCTCATCGATGGCCGTCCCACAGTGTTGGATGCCACCGAAACATTGAACCAAACACCTGCCAATGCGGTTGAAAAAATCGAGATCATCACCAACCCGGGAGTAAAATACGACGCCGACGGTACCACCGGTATCATCAATTTGATCATGAAAAAGCAAAAGTCAAATGGCACAAGCGCCCAGGCAACACTTACCCTGGCAACGGGCGATAAATACACCACCAACGTGATGGTCAACCACCGGGGAAAAGCCCTCACTTCATATCTGAATGCCACCTATTCCAACAAACGCAAGCAAACCGAAAGTACCGACTCACGGGAAGCCTACACCGGCGATACCACCCAAAGCCAATTCATTGCCTCCGATCGCGACCTTTATTGGAGAAATTATCAGGTTTCAGGTGGTTTTTCGTTGAATCCCAATGCCAAAAACACCTGGAGTCTGGATGCCAAAATCGGGCAATGGGAGTTCGACAGAAGAATAAACTCCAACATGCAGACATTCAACAACTATTCTCCGGACACCAATGGGATAGCCATGGCGGATCGTTTTCTCATCACCAACACCTATGTGAGTGGAAACGCCGGCTATTCCCGGCTTTTTTCAAAGGAAGACAACAAGCTGGATATCAACCTGTATTATGTTCACCTAAGGAATGATACACCCAATCATATAACGGAAAATTACCCCGACACGGAAATGAACTCTGACAGTTTGAATGAGTTTCAATTGAACAGCCGTTCCCATCGCAATCAGGTTCGCCTGAATGTGGATTACACCTTGCCCCTTTCGGAGAAAATCATGTTTGAAACAGGATGGCAAAGCGAGGGCAAATTTTCCGGAACCAATTACGAATATCTTTATTTCTTTCCGGATGCGGAGGGCTGGATTTCCGACGGCAGCATGACCGATCACATGGATTTTCGGCACATGGTGAACGGCCTTTATGGCATGCTGGGCATGCAGTTGAAAGGTGTTTCCATCAAAGGCGGGGTGAGGGTAGAAATGAATAATAGGTTATTGAAGGAAAAGTTTGCCCAGAATACTTACCAACTCGATGAAATCAATTTGTTTCCATCGCTGCATGTATCGCGTGAAATGAAACATGGCCAGCAACTAAGCCTGAGCTATAGCCGACGGGTAAACCGCCCCAACGAATGGATGCTTATTCCCGCCGTTTCGTCCACGGGTCGCAACATGCTGCATGTGGGCAACCCTGAGTTGTTGCCCGACTTTACCCATTCTATTCAAACGGGATATGCCCTTCAAAACGATGTTGTGTTGTTAAGCACCGAACTTTTTACTCGAATCACCACCAACTCCATTGTTAGTGCCACCACCGAACGCAACGGCATTTACTATGAGAGTTACGAAAACCTTCGTCGGGAAACCGCTACGGGACTGGAGCTTATGACCAATATCAACCTCAAACCCTGGTGGCGGATGAACCTCAATGCCAGTGCTTACTACAACACCATGGAAGGCACCTTGAAAACAGGCTATCAGGTAGATAACCAAAGTTTTATGTGGAATGGCAGTTTTCGTACCACCTTCATTGTGAAAAAAACCTACCTGGAATTTTTGGCCATCTACTACGGTCCTTCCATCTTGCCACAGGGAAAGTCGCAGGATTTTTATTACTTCGACTTTTTCCTCAAGCGGAGCTTCTTAAGCCGCAGTCTGACGGTGGCATTGCGCTCGCACAACACCTTCGATTCGGGAATATATATCCAAGACAGCCAGGGAACCAACTTTAAGGCACATACCTGGTTCAAATACGAAGGCCCCACCTTTATGATGACTTTGACCTACAAATTCAACAACTTTAAACGACAAAAAACAACCGGTTCGCCGGATATGAACTTCGACAGCGGGTTGGATCATTAAAATCAGACCCGTAAACTGCAATATAACAAACCATGAATCAATCAAGGATAATAATTCAGTTGAAGCGCGGAAAAATACATGAGGGAGAACATTTTCTGAAATATGAACATACGATGGATTTGTTTTACCGGATTCTTTTGTCGCTTACCGAATCAAATAACCTAATACCTATTTGCATTCAGATTTCTTATTAGTGCCATATACATTTGAAAAAATATACCAGAATCTTATAAAGCAGAACGATTTATTGTTGGACCATAAAACTTAATCAAATGAAAAAAATATTTCTTATCTCATTCATGTTGCTTTCTTTTCTCGTGCAGGCGCAAAAAGATGGACTTTCGGCCATTAGCCCCATGCGTTTAAAAGCCAATATGACATTTCTCGCCTCCGATAACCTGAAAGGAAGAGAGATGCCCTCCGAAGAAAACGAAATAGCGGCACTTTTTTTAAAAACAAAACTGATGGAAATGGGATTGAGTCCCATAGCCGAAACAGGCGATTATTACCAACCCATGGTCATTACCTCTAAAACCATTGACAAAAAAAACACCTGTTTCAAGCTTTTTGATTCCGGTGGAAAAGAAGTTTTTTCAACAGATTCGCTTGCCACCATATTTACACCCGGCAGCACCCTCGATGTAAGCGGAGGCGTTGTATTTGCCGGATATGGCTATCAGAATAAGGAAACCGGATACGACGATTTGCAGGATGTGGAGGTGAAAGACAAAATTGTTCTGATCATGACCCGCAACCCTAAAATGGTGGAAGAGGGAAGTGGTGACGGGATGTTTGACTACAAGGAAGAATTCCCCAAGCTCGGACGCATAGCGAAGGCCGGTGCCAAAGCAATTCTGTATGTTTACGATCCCAAAAACAAGTTTCCGGATGTCTATGCTTCGGGATATGCCGGCTTGATAGGTGCTGAAATATTGTCCACAGAGGTGAAGCCCGCCCGTATATCCAAATTTCAATATGCATTTATTACACCAGATGCAGCCAACCTGCTACTGAAAACAACGGGTCACCAACTTGCGGAACTACAGGATATGATCGACCAAACCGGAAAACCCTTTTCAATGGATATTCCTGAGAGGGTAGCTCAGGTGAAAACAGGAGTTACCACCCGGGATTTCGTGGCGAACAACGTTATCGGCATGATTGAAGGCAGCGATCCCGAATTAAAGGATGAATGTATCATTTATACAGCACATTTCGATCATGAAGGCCCCAACGAAAAGGGCGAGGTACTCAATGGCGCCGACGACAATGCTTCGGGCACAGTGGCGCTGTTGGAAATAGCCCGTGCTTTCAAATCATTGAAAAAAAAGCCCCGACGAACCATTGTATTTGCTTGGTTAAACGGAGAAGACCGAGGCTTGATTGGATCTCAATATTATGTGGAAAAACCCATCGTTCCATTGGAAAAAACTTTGATGGATATCAACCTCGACATGATTGGAAGAACCAAACTGCCCTCCGACACGGGGACTTTCCACGGATATGAGCTGACGGTAACGGAATCCGACAAGGTATTGATGTATTCTGTGGTGGATAACAAGGAAATGCTGGATAAACTCCAAACCGCGGCAAAAGATGCAGGCATGGACATAATTGCTAAAGAAAACCTGGAGTTGGGAGCAAGCGACCACAATACATTTGAAAACAAAGGAGTGCCTGCTTTTCTGTTTATTTCAGGTATCCATGCAGATGTTCACACCCCCCATGACGACATCGGGAGGATCGATTTTAGCAAAATCGAAAAGGTCACGAAAATGGTTTTTGAGTTTGGTTATTCCGTGGCCAATCAAAAAGGGACAAAAACGGTCGCCGTCAAATAATAAGTATCAGTTAATCAACACATAATAAAGCCATACACCATGAGTGTAGTTCATTCCAACCCAATAAAAAGCTTTCTTGTTTTTGCATTGAAAGTTGTGGTGGCGCACACCGTTACCTATACCATTGCAGGAATATTGTCGGCCACCCTAAACGATTACCCGTCACTGTTTCAGGAGCCCGTCGTCAATCAGTTCATGCGCCCATACGATTCCGAAATAGTAATGTTTGCGCCACTTCTGCAAATTTTCAGGGGCTTGATCTACGCCGTTTTTTTCTATCCTTTCATGGGATTTTTCCACAGCAAAAAAATGGGCTGGCTTTACATGTGGAGCATATTTGTAATGGTTGGAATTATTGGCACACCGGCTGCTGCTCCCGGATCCCTCGAAGGGCTCATCTTTACCCAACTACCACTGCATTTTCATTTTGTGGGCTACCCTGAAATCCTTACGCAGACATTGGTTTTTAGTGTGTGGGTGTACTATTGGGATAGGGGAAGCAAGAAGCGAAAACCGCAAAAAACGATTAATTATCATTGAAAAAAGCCCCAGTATGCATCCGGAAAATAGAAAGTATAATAATTACTGATGAAAAAATTTAAAATAATTTCCTTATTCCTAGTTGGTTGTATTTTGTTTTCATGTCGGCAAAATGATAACAGGGCATCAGCATATTTAAATGAAAAGGAAATTGCTTACGAAGAAATATGTGTACAAAAAGGCTTGGAAGTATGGAGCTATTATACCGATTCTGTTCATCCCGGAGATTACCGGGCCAAAGATGAGTTTGTTGCGTTTTTTGATGACGAGGTTCTGAAGGAGAACATTTCAAAATGGTATCGTGAAAAAAGGCAAATAAAGGATGATACCTTGCGAAGCAGAATAGAAATCTGGAATAAAATCATCACCTGTGCTCAGGTAAATTTTGATCCTGAAATTGTGCAACTTCAAACTGATTTGGAAAAGAAACTGGCAGGTTATCCTTCTAATGAACACACATACCAACAACTTGAAACCGAAATAGTAAAACTTGTAAAACGCAGAAACCAAAAGGCGAGAAGTTTGGGTTATGGAAATTATGCCCACATGGTATTGCAAAACACGGGAATTGATACCCTATGGTTCGAAAACCTGATTCACATTATCGATAGTTCCACAGCGATAAAATACTCTGAATTTGTTCAAAAGATTTCAAAGAATGGCGTCAGACCCAACTACGCCGATATCATGGAGTATGTTGTCAAAAATTATCAATTGAACGACCTGTATCGGGGTGTAGATTTCGATAAAAAGGGGCAGATGGAAAAAATTCTCCAAAACATTGGAATAGAAATAAATGATTTACCTATCCAATTTACGTTCAATAACTTGCCTCCCGGAATAGGTGGTTTTGGAAATGCAATCCACATTCCGGACGATTTCAGGGCGGTGGCCAGAAAGGATCTTAGCTACTATTATCTCATGCATGAAATAGGTCACGGTTTGCAATGGACAAATGTAAACATCCAATATCCTGTATTAAAGGGTTATGAATGGTGTATGGGAAACATTCCGTGTTTTTATTATGAGGCTATGGCTGAGGTGGTTGCGAAATTTTCATCAAGCAGTATTTACCTTAAAGAATTGGGATATACACAGCACAGAATCGATAGCATAAACCACCTCATTAATGAATTGAAACCACTTTTTTTACGGTATCAATTGGTAAACTCATTATTCGAAATAGCGCTTTATAAAAATCCTGAAAAAACGCCTGCAATCATCAAGCAAGAGTTGTATGAAAAATACCTGTTGGTGGAAAAAGATTTTTCTGCCAAACCAAACCTGCTCATGCTATCGTATGTTTCCTATCCGGTTTACGAGCAAAATTATTTGATTGCAGATATGGTTTCATGGCAGGTTCACCGGTATCTGAAAAATAAGTTTGGCCAAAAGTATTTTCTAAACAAACAGGTGGGCGAATTTCTGGCCAATAAACTATGGCAGAATGGGGAGTTGACAACCTATGAGTTGAGAATTAAAAATGCAACAGATCAGCGCCTTGATATACAGGATTATGTAAGAAGCAAATTAGACTAGTAGTATTTGTAAGGTAAAATTATTCATGTCATGAAAAATATGAAAAAGGAATTATTTGTAAAACTATTACTTGCTCTGTATTTGGTCGTTTTGGTTTTTGCAGGATGTGTGAATGAGGAATCGGGTTGTGTTGTTGGAAAATATGAAATAACCGACGGAAGTTCGCAAGTGGAAATTCCATTTGAAATGTATGGGTTGAACATCATGTTGCATGCGCAAATGAATGGCGTGAATATAAAACTGCTGCTGGACAATGGCGTGATGTGGGACGAACTTTGGTTTTATGGCAACGATCAGGTGGATAGTCTTGGATTTACATTTACCGAAGATACAGTACAAATAACCGGAGCAGGCGAAGGAGAAGGTGTTCATTCAGGTTTTGCCGGTTGCCCTGATATTCATTTTCCGGGAGTTGTGTTTACCGATCAAACAGCGCTGGTCAGTCCTAAAGATCAGGGCTTTTACAAGATGTTTCCTGGAATAGCCGGGCAGATTTGTGGTACGATTTTACGCAATTTTATCACCGAATTCAATTTCGACGACAACCACATCACGTTGAACAAAAAAGAGCGTTTTGACACGGATAAATATCCCTGCAAAGTCCAAATGGAGGTCGATTCTATGGGTTCGTACCATATTCCGGTAACTGTGAAATACGGAGATCATGTGGTGAAAAGGAGAATTTACCTTGATTTGGGTGGAGTGTTTCCGCTGACTCTGGTTACCAATAATGATTTTCCATTGCGTGGTGATGAGGTGAAAAAGCATGTGGCCAATGGTGCTTCCGGACCCATTTACGGATACAATACTAGAGTTGATTACCTGCAAATAGGTCAATATAAACTCAAAGATTTGGAAACCATCTTAACAGAAGACGAAACAGGTGGCGACCACACAAACCAAACCATCGGACTTCCACTTTTAATGCATTTTAATATGGCTTTCGACTATTTCAATAATGTACTCTATTTGGTTCCAAATAAGCGTTTTAAAAATCAAATGCCATAAGTTATTTATCCAATTAAAAACATCAACTTACTAAAAATAATACCATGTTAAAAAACGTAAACAGAAGCATTGTTAAAATAATATTTTACACACGAACCAACGAACTCCGAATTTTATGGGCACTATTATCATTAGTATTGCTTATCGCGTTGGGTGAGATTTTATTGGTCGATTCTTTTGAAAAACTATTGCTGTATTTTGGTGTCGAAGGGTCTTCAATTGATCTTCCCAAGAGGGTGATCCGAATTTTGGTTGTAGGTGCTGCGGCATGGGTTGTTCTGCGTTTCTTCATGAAAAAAGGAATTGGTTTTGTGGGGTTTACCCGTGGTAAAAGTGGAAGAAACATTTTGCTGGGAATAGGTTTGGGGTTTATAAGTCAGATCGTGGCGGTTTCGCTTATGTGCATCATGGGATGGTACCATGTGGAGGGTTTCTCATGGCAATTCAAAACGGCAGGAGCTATATCTTTTGCTATTTTATATGCTTTTGTTTTTTGTTTTGAAACCGGTTTTATTGAAGAGCTGATATTCAGAGGTTTTGTGCTGAATTTGTTTGCCAAACGACATTCGGTAACAATTGGTGTAGTTGTTTCTTCTGTTCTGTTTGGTGTAGTACATTTTTCCGGATTTACTGAAGAATTTTCGTGGTGGCTGTCAATTATTAGTTCCGTAGGAGCCGGACTTTTATTTGCACAATCCTATCTGCTTTTCAATAATATCTGGGTTCCCATTAGTTTTCATGCAGGGTGGCATTTTGCCATGCGTTTTTTCGGATCACCCGGATTAGCAGCCAATGATGCCATGTTTCTTGTTACCAGTGTAGATGGACCTTCCAACTGGGTTGCCACCAAATCCGGTGGAGCCGGGCTTACAGAAATCGCCGGAATGGTGGTGGTTTCCCTGATCATGTTTATTATCAAAAGAAATTATAAATGAAAAAGATAAAATTATTGATGCTTGTTTTTATCATTGCTTCTGTGCAGGATATGTTTTCCCAAACCAAAGAGCAATGGACCGAAGATATTGACTTTCTGGTTCAGAAATACGAAACCGGCTACCCTCGGTTTTATCAGCAGGTTGATTCGGCCAAGTTCTGCGCTTTGGTGGAAAAGATAGTAGCTGATATTCAGCCGAATGATCCTAACCACAACATCATGAACCTTTTTCAAATGCATGCCTTTTTGAAAGATGCACATTCCATTCCTATGGTATTTCATCCATCCTATAATTTGCATGCTTTTCCCATCCGGCTACATAAATTTAAAGAGGGCTGGTATATTGTTGATGCCATGTTGGGGTACAAGGACCTTATTGGGTTGAAGCTTAAAAATATTCAGGGCGTTGACATTGAAACGGTGTTCAACAAAAGCGGGCAATACGTTTCATCTGAAAATGAATATGGTAAAACAGATCGCTTTGAAATGTTTGGACTGATGGCCGAGTGGCTTTATGACCAAAAGATTATACCAAATGTTGAAATAGCTCAGTTTGAGTTGGTAGATGACCAAGGAAAGGTGTTTCAAAGGGCCATTTCATCTACCAAATACGTCGATTTTTTCAAATGGGTTAATATGACTCCTTTGGAGAATAACAGCAGTTTTGCCCTCTTTAATTTGCGAAAACAAAACTATTGGTACACATATGACAGGGATAAAAAAACCTTGTATTTCCAGTTCAATAGTGTGGATAACCAGGAGGGTGAGCCAACCATTGCCGAATTTGCCCAAAGCATGAGAAAGACCATCAAGCGGGAAAAAGTAGAAAAAATAATCATCGATCTGCGAAACAATAGCGGTGGTAACGACTCCAATTTACCCCCGTTGTTATCCCTTTTCAGAGACAACAGGAAGATCAATCGGTACGGAAAGCTGTTTGTTATCACCGGGCCACATACATTTTCATCCGGATTGCTTTTTGCCTGGAAGTTGCGGCTTCAAACCGAGGCCATTCTTGTTGGAGAACCGTCAGCCCAGGGGCCGGTTTTTAATGCCAATGCAGCATATGTGTTCTTGCCCAACTCAAAAATCGGGTTTACAATTAGCAGTACCTCCACCGCCCGCAATCAGCCCAATTGGTGTTTTAAGCCGCCCCAAATACTAAAGGTAGATATACCTGTACAGTACGGCATTCATGATTTTATAACCAATTGCGATCCTGCTTTAGCTTTGATTGACAAAACCCAAATATCATCACCCGATCGTTGCGATGAAATGGGTTTGTCGGGAAGTTATCAGCTTTCAGATTTTCATGTCCTCACCATCGAGCCACAGAAAGAAGGCCTTTCGATGACCATCACGGATTTTATGAATAACAGTCTTTTCTTTGTTAGCAAGCAGTTATATTCAACTGATCAGGCAGGTATATTCGCCGATAAGAATCATGTTTTTGTAGTACAAAAAACAGGTGATATGGAGGTTTTGCAGGTTAGTTTTAATGGTCAGAATATTT
This sequence comes from Bacteroidales bacterium, assembly GCA_963676875.1. Lineage (GTDB taxonomy): Bacteria > Bacteroidota > Bacteroidia > Bacteroidales > F082 > UBA6244. The sequence continues at coordinate 1,775,397 of OY781436.1, read as the reverse complement.
TGGCTAAGAAAAGAACAGCGGGGGACATGCTTCCCATGGAAGCCATGCAGCAGAAAGACTATGCCAAGGCCTTATCCATGTTTCAGGCCAATGCAGATGTGTACAAGCAAGGTTATATCAAATTTGAATTTTACCTAACCATGGCAGGCTACAACCTGCTGAAAGCCGGAGATATCGAGATGAGCCTCCGGTTTTTTGAATTATTGATAAACACTTTCCCCAACTCATGGAATGCCTATGATAGCTACGGCGAGGCACTGGCAAAGGCCGGGCAAAACAAAAAAGCCATCAAAAACTTTAAAAAATCGCTTGAACTGAATCCCGAAAACGAAAGCGGAAAGAAATGGTTGGAGACGTTGGAAAAGTCGAATTAAAATAAATCACTATGAAGAAACTTCAATCGATAATAATAGCTCTAGTTTCAATTTTCTTTTCATGTGCTGAACAAAAGCAAGAATCCTCCGATAGTTTTGTTTTGCATGGACGGGTTTTAAATCCAAAAGAAGTCTCCATCTCCTTGCAAACTAGCGATGAGGTTTACTTTTCAAAATTCGACGAAAGCGGAAAATATACATTTAAAATACCCACAGAACAACCAGAGTTTTATAGGTTGCAATTGGGTGAATTAGGTTTGCCAATGTATGCAGAACCCGGTAATGCCGATTCGGTTTTCTGTGAAACTACTTTTAAAAACGGGTTGAGAATTACAGGTCAAAATGCTGAGATTAACCAATATTTATTGGATAAAGTAAAACGCATTGATCTCTTACAACAAGATGCCCGATCGTTTTATGTTTGCTCATCCACTGAATTTACTCACAAACTCGATAGTTTTTTCAGCCAATTATCACATCAGATAGTCAATATGAAAGGCGTTTCTGAATATTTTAAAATGTTGGAAAATATTGAGTTGAATTGTAAATATGCGGAATTTTTGTTGACTTACGAGGGAGCTAATAGGCACTTTCGCAAAACAGATTCGGTGCCGCTGCATGCTTCATTTTTTCAAAAAATGGAAGAGATTAATGTAAACAATAGTGCTTATATGCCTTCTCCCCAATTCCGGAGTTATCTTCATAAGCAGCTATTAACTCGGGCAAAAGTTTTTCTTGATAACCATACTGAAATAGCTGATAATTACAACCGATATTACATTGCGAAGTTTCGTGTGGTAGATAGTTTGTTTTCCGATCAAAAAATCAAAGATCAGATAGCTTATGAGTTAATGAAAAAAAGGTTAACAAATCATGAAGATCGTGGTATGGATACTGTTGTGAAGTTATTTGAGCATGTGTGTCAAAATGTTGATTTTAAATCTGATGTTAGAGGTCTGTATGAAAATTGGAAATCAATACTACCCGGGAATTCTGCTCCCCGGTTTTTATGTAAAAATGCGCGAGGTGAAGTTATTACACTAGACGATTTCAAAGGTCAAAATCTGTGTATAGATGTTTGGGCAAGTTGGTGTAAGCCTTGCATTGCACAGTTTGAAGCTTTAAAAGAATTGGAAGAACGATTTCCTGATGTAACATTCATTGGTATTTCAGTGGACGAGCGTAAAGACTTGTGGACACAGATTTGCCATAAGTTCGCCTTTGAAAATATGCAATTAATCTGTGATAATGGTTGGGATTCTCAATTTCGGAAGGATTACAGAATTAAAACCATTCCCCGTATCATTTTAATTGGCTCGAATGGTGAAATAGTCAATATTGATGCGCCACTGCCAAAAAACGGATTAAAAAACGATTTGGAGAAGATGATAAAAAATGAACAAATAACCATATGATTTATTATAACAAAGCTCTTTACCAAAAGCAGCTTGTTTTTAAAATTTCTTGATATACATTTTCTTTAAAATCATTGGTATGTATTGAAATATGGACAACCTTGTTATCTCAACATTAATAGAAGCTTACATTACTCTTTTCAATGTATTATGCCGTTATTGAATTAGTCTTAGCTTTGATTTTTGCGTATTCAAATTCCATTCGTATGGAAAATCTACACCGCCAAGTTCATTAAATAATTTCATCATTTTCACGAATACAACCAACATGATCGCGATTATATATTGATAACCAAATGATTAACAATCAACAGGAAGGGGTGCTTTTCATACGAACATTTTTAAATGAATGACAAGAAATCCGGCCTACTTAACGATTTCAATTTTAACGGAATGGAGTTTGTTGTTATAATTCACATGTAAAAAGTAGTATCCGCGAGGCACATGCGGGAGCTGGAGTTTGATGGATTTATTTTGGCCGGTTATCTTATTATTCCACAACTCGCTCCCTTTGGTATCATACAGTAATACGGTTATTTCCGATTTTGGATCTTCGATTAGTTCAATTTGCATTATCCCACTGTTGGGATTTGGGAATACTTTTATTTGGTTATCTGTTTTTTCAGACACCGATAGAATGGTGGCATCCATCAAATTCGATTCCCAAAGACCTCGCCCAAAAGTTCCGGCTACAATTTTTTGATTTAGCGGGTTAATTTCAAGCTCATTCACAATTACATTTGGCAGTCCTTCACTAAAATAAATCCATTCATCCAAATTGTTGTTGAAATAGAAAACCCCCAAATCGGTTCCTACGTAAATGGCACTTTCGGTATTGGGTTGGTGGGTGATGCAGTTTACCGGAATGTTGGGCAGGTTGTGAGTAATATTGGTCCAGGAGTCGCCCCCGTCAATCGATTCATATACTTTGTACTGTGGATTATATCCGGCAAGTGTAACCCAAACGTGTAACGGATCCTGATCGGAGATGGCTATGTCTGAGATGTTTGAATAGGAATGATAAATCCCATTGGTTATTTCAGTCCACAGTTCTCCTTCATTTAGGGTTCTCCAAATTTTTTGACCATGAGCGGCATAGAGTATGTTTGGGTCTGTTGGTGCTACTTCAAGGCTCAGGATTCTTGGGTTTGATGAGGGATTATCCATGATTTTTGTCCAGGTGTTTCCCCAATTGTGACTTTTGTACACATCATTAAAAGCACAATAGATGATGTCTTCGGTTGCATGTTTGATGAATGGGGGGTTAAACACAAGTTTTTCTTCGCCGAAGGGGTGAATTTGGTAAATGTGATCGCCTCCATCGGTGCTTTTACACAGACCCAATCCATATCCGGATACGAAAATGTTGTCGGGATTGGATTGGTCGAAGAAATTATCACCGGCTTCTGCCAACCATATTTCTTCAATTGAATCTTCGGCGATGGAAATAATGCCATTGTCCTGAGGACCCAATAATGCCTTGCTTTCATCCGCATAAAAAAGCCCTATTTTATAAATTTGCAATATCCCAAGTGTTTCACTTTTGTCTGTCCAATCATTCGATCCGGCCTCTTTTTTATAAATTCCACCATCGCAGCCACTAAAAATTGCGCCACCAACCGGTTGGTAGGTAAGCGTGTGTTGGTCAGCATGCACATAGTCGATGCCTTGTCGTCCCAACCAATCTGCACTATTATCCCAACTTTGACCCCCATCTGTTGATTTCCAGATGTTTGCACCTCCGGCATATAGTTCATTTTCATTTTCAGGAGACACGGCAAGGCCCATCATATAATAGCCAAATCCACCTGTGTCGTGTCCGTTTACCTCGTAACCTATGAGGTTCAGCAATGGATCGTTTATTGGTTCAGTCCAACTATCACCGCCATCTATCGATTTATAGAAGCCATACATGTTGTTGTTAATGCTACTGCATAAAAGGTAGATAATTTCAGCATTGGCTTCTGTAGTGGCTATACAAATACGGTTTACCTGCGAAGAGTTGAACCCAACACTGGTGTTGTTTGTGAAGGAAAGCCCTCCATCCTCTGATATTAAAAATTTTGCACCACCCGTATTATTAAATGTGGCAGCATAAATAACTGAATAGTCATACGGCTTAAAGGCGATATCTTTTACCCAGGTATAGGTGATACGTTCCCAGGTTTCGCTGCCGTCTTCCGAACGGAAAATACCAATGCTGGTGGCAGCAATCATGATGTCAGGATTTTCGGGGTTGATAAGAATTTCGTTCACTTGATTTCCTTGCAGTATATCGAAACTTAAACCTGTTTCCTCCCAGTTATATCCTCCATCAGTTGATTTTAAGATGCCCACGCTATAAGTTTCCCACCAGGTATCGCGGGTACCTGTTGCCATAAAAAGGAGGTCGTGGTTTTCGGGGTGAACTTTTAAATCACTAACACCCAGTGTAGGAAGGTTGTCGGTTAAACACACCCAATTTTCACCATCGTCATAGGTTTTCCAGAGGCCCCCCGTTGGCGTGCCAATCCAGTAAATATTTTCATTGGTTGGGTGGAAAGTTATGCAGTCGATTCTGCCAATACCGCCGGATTGATTTTGGGGGTGGTTGTAGGGAACGGTTCGTGGGCCAATTTCAGTCCAGTCCGAATAATTTTTACTGCTTCCCGATTGTTCCGAAAGCTTTTTCCATTCTTCCCAAAGGGTTTTTGTTGGAATATGTCCGGTTCTATCTACTCTGTTGGCATAAAAATATTCCCATCTGGCGAACTTCTTTTTTAGCCTTGATGACTCATTTTCTGCTTGACTAAAAAAATGATTAAACGATCCCTGAACATCGAAATAGCTGGGATTTGTTTTTCCGAATTCAGGAAATGGGGTTTGGGTTTTGGCAAAATATGTTCCGCTTAGAAGCGCCAAAATAAGCATTAGTTGTTTCATGGTTTTTTAATTTATGCTTTTTACCTGATTGATACTTGATTGGGTTTCAGCCAAGAAGGGTTTTTAAACAGGAGCTATTCCTTTATCAATTTTTGTGTCGATAATCCGTATTTAGTTTTTATGGTCAGGAAATATATTCCAGGAACAAAATCAGTCATATCAATTATTTTTTGGAAGGATTGGCTTTGTGGATGCACCACTTCACGATATACTTCCTTGCCGAAGTTGGTATAAACCAGATAGGTAAACTGATCATGAGTGTGGATGTGATCTACCTTTATGGTAAATACGCCCTGAGTTGGATTGGGAAATATAGATAGCCGGGGAAGGTTTTTATCAACCTCCCTCATTCCTGTAATAATTCCCAGGTACATATCATCATCATCACTTCCCTGGCAGGGAGGCATGGCTTCCACGTGTAGATTTAGCCTTACTCCGCCACTGGCCAGGTCGTTTGTCCCGGGCGTGTATATGGCATTCAAATCAGTTGCGTTGGTAAATACCCCATCGCCTGCGCTGGTCCATAATATTGCTCCCGGATAAGTGGAGGTTCCGTGCAGCGTGTACGATTCGTTTTCATAAATTGAGGCATCTTCGCCGGCACTACACTCCGGGTTGTCAACGATATGAAGATACATACCATCTGATGATGTTTGAATACTATCGAATCCGGTAACGGTAAGTGTGAGTGTACAGCCTCCGTTTTGTATGTCCTGATCTCCTCTGACGTAGGTTGAGTTGAACTGGTCGCCGAAGTAAAAGAACCCATCTCCGTCAGATGACCATTCCATTGACAATACGCCGGTTCCGCTTCCGGAGGTTTCGAACCCATCGTCGGTACAAACATATCCATCTTCGCCGGCATCGCACGTGGGGGCTGAAATTTCACCCAAATTAAAGGAACAAATCCAGGTTTTCCATCCATTGTATTCTGTTGTAAACCAAAAGGTAGAATCGTCGGAGGGGTCAACATTCATGCAGGCATAATCTCCCCATCTCCAGTGATTTTGTTTGGTGGTTCCTGTTTTTACCTCAACCTCTTCAATGGTCATTTGGCCAAGGGGATCACCATTTCGGCGACCCGTATATCTGATGGATGGATAGATGTTGGTACTGTTGGATACCGAATAACCAAGGGCAATATCTCCGGATGCATTCATGGCAGCCGAACTCATCCATCGGTTGTTGTTGTCAGGAGAATAGGTTCCTTCCTGATAAAGCTCCCAATTACCGGTTGTTCTCCTGAACTCGTACCATCTTATTGCTGCCCTCATTATACCGCTTCCACTATTTGTTTTAATGGCGTGTGTAACCACCATGGATTCGTGGTTGTCAAACTTTCGGTAGGCCAATCGGTTCATGATCATGTTTCCCAGCCCATCGAGCTTTTGATCGGTACCCGGTTGGCTTACAAAACCACCCACCCCATCATTGGTGTTGGGAACAATGGAAAAAGGACTCACATCAAATGCGGCACCTAATGTAAGACTCGAACTATTGGGGTTTTCCCAATTGGTATTGAAATCCCATAATTGAACTTGCAGGGTATAGTTGTCAATATCCATGATGGGGCATGGCAAACCCGGTTCGGGTACATTTTCTCCATCAATATCCGCAGGCATTAACGAAGCCTGATTGCTTCTATGAAATTCAATCATTTGCGCACCGGGATCGCCCATGAGCATTTTATCACGTTCAACAACGGTAATCCTTGCTCCCTGAAATCCATTGTTGTGCATATTGTAGGTGGCATAATAACCATCCGACCAAACCCCTATTTTTGGGTAATCGTTCATCATGTCGAATGAAAAGGAGTATAAATGATAAGCTCCGAGAGGATCGTTGGTTTCTGATACGGCAAACAATTCGTATTTAATGGGCGTAAATACACTAAACTGGGTAATCATCCATCTATCGGCTTCCTCATCATAAAGTACGATGGGGTCTCCATCATTAGTGCCATTCCATGGCCCCGGAAGTTCTGCCCACAGCGTGCTCAAATTTAATGGGCCTAAAAGTTTCACCCCATTTTTGTCGTACACATTATATTTTGAGTTGACCACCTGAATGAAGTGATTTTCACTTACATCGCCATCCGTATCGGGAGGAAAAACACCGGTGGCACCCTGACCCGGAAACCCCTGAACGGGACCTCTGCTTATTTTTTCCCCCATTTCGGTTTGAACATTTTGTGAACCTTTGTCCGGACTCACTTCTGTCCATACCTCAAATTCAAGTTTGTTATTGCCTTCTTTTACCTCGTGGATTGATTCCGTTTTGTCGGGGGTTAACACTGCCGCCAATTCGTGCAATGGACGGGATTTACTATAAGCGATGGCTTTGGAAACTCTGTAAGGTTTCGACTCATCTGTTTGAGCAAATAAAGTTGCCACAAATGCAACGGAAGCCAGTAGGAGAAATGTTTTTTTCATGATGTTATTTTTTTCAACACCATAAAAATAAACCATTGATTTCCCCCGCTATACTGTTAATCCATGAATGGACAATTTAAAATAATGAATGGTATATTTGGGTTGACAGGCTGTAATGGCAAGGGAACCGACTAACGGCTTATGGTAGCCATCATTTTTATAAAACTTTCTTTTTTTGTTTTGGAAATGGGCACTGTATCATTGTTGTTCATGATGATATAACCACCATCGGATTTCACATATTTTTTCACATATTTCAGATTTATCAAATGCGAGTTGTGAGGCCGGAAGAACAATTGCCCCAATAAAAGTTCCTGAATTTCTCCCAGGTTTTTACTGATGAGCATTTGTCTGTTGTCAATCATTTGAATGGAAGAATAGCTTCCTTCCGCTTTAATTCTGACAATGTGGTCGGTATCGACAAATTCAATTCCATCAAGCTGTGGCAAGCCTATTTTTTTCGGATGCTCGTGTTTCAGATTCTCCAACAAGTGATTAAACTGATTTTCAAACTGATTTTTGGAATTTATCAGCTTGGTAACTTTCTTTATGGCTTCAAGAAATTCTTTGATATTGATGGGTTTAAGAATATAATCTATGGCGCTATATTTTATGGCTTGAATGGCATAGTGGTTGTAAGCTGTAATAAAAATAACCTGAAAGTTGATATCGTCCATACGTTCAAGTAAATTAAAACCTGTACCATCCGGCATTTCCACATCCAAAAGCAGGAGTTCCGGTTTTGTTTGATGAATGGCTTGTTCGCCCTCCACAACCGAATGCGCTGTTCCAACAATTTCAATATGATCGCAGTATTCCTGAATAATGGACGACAAAAAATTAGCGGCATCCTGCTCATCATCTACAATTAAAGTTCTTATCCTATTCATTGCATTTATGTTTTATACGCTTGTTGGAATGATAATGATGACTCGTGTTCCCAATGGTCGTTTTTGTTCATCTTCCAGATCGACAAAGCTAATCTTGAGGTGCTCGTTCAATTTATTGCTCAACATATCCAGTCTTTCTTTGGTAATGCTGGTACCCATCGATTGGCGTTTGGAATCCTTTAATTTTTTTATTTCCAAAGCTTTTGTCCGTCCGATTCCATTGTCTTCCACAGTACATTTGAGGGTTTCGTTTTTGTAATGTTCAAGCTTTACAAGCAAATTTCCTTCTTTTTCCACAAAATGAAGACCGTGATTTATGGCATTTTCCACAAAAGGATGAATGATCATGGTTGGAATTTTCGTTTGAAGGATGTCGATGTCGGGATCAACTTCAAGATGATAGCGAAACTTGTTTTTAAATCGGAGCTGCTCTAATTCAATGTATAGTTTTATCACATCCAATTCGTCTTTAAGCGTGTTAAAATCCTTTTCAGAGTTTTCCAGGGTTTTTCTGATCAGCATGGCAAATTTGCTCATATAATCATTGGTGCTGATTTTGTCGTTGTTAAACATGAAATACTGGATGGAATTGAGCGTATTAAACAAAAAGTGCGGATTCATTTGCTTGCGCAGGTATTCTTGTTTGGCTTCGGCAATTTGCTTTTCAAGGCGATCCACTTTTTGTGCCGACTTAAGTTTTGATTGTCGGTAAATAAGAAAAATAATAATTAGTAACAGAACAAAAACACTAGTGGCGGCGATGAGAATAATTTTGTTGGTTCTGATGTTGGCAGCCATTAGTTTTAATTCTTTTTCTTTTTGTTCTGTTTGAAATCTGGTTTTCTCTTCTGCAAATACTTGTAAATAGTTTGATCGATTGTTAGAGTCGGCATATTGTGCATATAGTTTTTGATTTTGATATGCCTTTTGATAATTGCCCAACGAATCGTAAATGGTGGATAAATAGTAATAACTGATGCCCATCAATCGTGTATTTTTGGCTTGTTTTAAAAAGGCCAGGCAGCTATCGAACGATTCAATCGATTTCCCATAATCACGGGTAAAATAATATAGAATTCCCAGGTTGGCATATGAATCGGTAACCAGATTCATCAGGTTGTATTTCAAACCAACTTCAATGCTTTTTTTGTAGTATTCGATGCTTTCTTCTTCTTCTTCAATTCTTAGATTCACTTCGCCAAGCTGATTATATAACCAGGAAAGCTGATAGCCCGGATTGGGAATAATGGTGGTGTCGCTGCCAAGGATACCCAAACATTTTTTCAAATAATCTTCTCCGGTTTGATACTCACCTCTTTCGATGGCATTTTGAGCATACAATTGATAGGTTTTAAACTGAGCAATGGGGTTGTTTTGATCCTGAAGGCGCAACAGTTCTTCCAAATATTGTTTACCCAAAATATGGTCTTCAGTGCTTTTGGCAATGGATTCCAAACCCCAATAGGCCTCGTAAATATAGTCGGTGTTTCTCTCGCGAATGGCCAGATCTTTAAGTTTTTCAAAGTACTTGCCGGCATCAGAATACTTAAGCAAAACCCTTTTTAGATGAGCCAAATGATAATATTTTGTTAATTGATTCTGAGTATTTGTTTCACGGCTAAAAAGAGATGATTTCTTTTCGAGTAAAAATTCTGCACTATCATATTGCCTGAGCGCAATATGTTTCCATGCATTGGCCAGGGTCAGCTTCCAGGTTTCTTCCAGGTTGTTTGCCTTTCCGATGGAGTCAGCCAGATAAATAAACGAATTTAAGGCCTCCGGATCGAAACGGATACTGTAAAATAGGGCTGAGTCGGCTGCATTTTCATAGCTCCGCCGGACATTCTCGGTGGAATCAACCGAAGTTTCCGAATAGGAAATGCTACAAATAAAGAGCAGTAGTATTACTGCCTGAATTTTTAAAATCCAATAAAATCCATTTGTAATCATATCTCAAAGTAAAACAACTCCTTCATGAGTTTACCCTCCAAATTTACGAATATACAAGTTTATGTGATAGATGGTGCTCTCGGGTTGACGAATTGCTTTTTGTGGCAAAATGCACATCCATTATGCCTAAATGTATTCAGCACAGAACCTATTCTCAGATTTTCCTGCATTGGGTTAGGGCTGAACTTTGGTCTTACCCTTTTCATGCCGCTCCTCCAACCTGGTTATCAACTCCCAACCTTCCGGTTCAAATTCCCGAATGGTCGAATTCTCTAATGTTCAGCAATTCACATGAAAAAAAGTAAACAAGCCTCCATCAATTGCTGTTCGACTTAAGTCAGGTAAGGGGGGTGACAGTATTTGGACAAGGGGTAATTTCCGGCGAGTTTTGATTCTTTTTTTTGAACTATGCTTATTGCAACATTTGCTTGTTTGCTTCACCGGATTCTTTTGTCGCTTACCGAACCAAATTACCCATTACCTATTTTTTCTTAGACATCGTCCGGGTGAGCCATATTTTTGAAAAAAATATATACCAAAGTCATGAAGAAACTGAGCCTCTTATTCTTGTTTGTAGCAACATCTTACTTGTTATTAGCACAAAATGTATCCACACTTATTGGTCCTGATATCGGAATCAACGATGCCCTTGTTTTAGATAGTCAGGGAAATCTCTATGGTTCAGATCATGAGGGGTTAAGTGTTTACAAATATTCATCGGAAGGCGACCTGTCTGTTTTTGCCACTTTTAGTCATCACCCCAATGGCATGGTGATGGATGGTGAGGATAACCTGTATGTTTCAACCCCTCCGGGCAACAAAATTTTTAAAATTGCTCCTGATGGCACTGTAACGCAATATGGCCCTGACATCCCCAATCCAAACGGAATTATTTTTGAATACGATTCGGATACCATGATCGTCACCAGCTACCCCAACAATACGGTGGGCAAACTGGCACCTGATGGAGTTTTCACGCCATGGCTCAGCAACAACGGATTTGATGGTCCGCTGGGGTTGTCGTACGACCAAAACCAAATGCTCTATGTCGCCAATTTCAACGATGGTAAAATATTTAAGGTGGAAAATGATCAGCTTGTTTATTTTGCCACCATTCCGGGCGGGTCAGTTGGAACAAGTTATTTTTCCACCGGATATATCCAATGGAGCGGCAACTATTTATATGCCACAGGATTTGGGGTGAATAAAGTTTTCAGGGTAAACATGCAGGGACTGGTAGAAGAAGTTGCCGGCTCAGGTATTGCCGGACTTCAGGATGGACCGGCTTCCACGGCCAGGTTTTTCTATCCCAATGGAATTTGTGCCAGTAAAACAGGCGATTCGCTTTTTATTTCCGACTATGAAACCCATGCGGTTCGGATAATTTCTGATATCACTACCGACGTACGTTCAACAAAACAACCCGACATGCGGTTTAGATGTTTTCCCAATCCGGTATTTTACAAAGCGTATATCCGGATGGAGGTGCCCCACGAAATGGAATCATGTTATCAACTTGTTGATATGAAAGGTCGGTTTGTTGCTGAGGGAAAGTGGCATTTGGCATCCGGCGAAAACCACCGCGAAATTTCCACCTCCTTTTTGCCTTCAGGAACTTATCTGCTCACTGTTATATATCAAAATGAGCACTTTACAAAATCCATTCTTGTATCAAACTAAGCCGAAATGAAGCAAATCCACAAAAGAATTCCACTGCTGGCAGGCTTGCTGATTCTAGGTATGTTTGCTTCCGGCCAGCATACAAATATCCTCATAGGCGATTCAATCAACGAGTTTTTCCCCGAAGAACCTTGTGTGGTTTTCGACCCCATGAATTCCGACAGAATGATTGTGGGAGCCAACATCGACAATTATTTCAAGTCGGAGGATGGCGGGTATAGTTGGGAACAAGGCAAGCTGGAGTCGCCCTACGGTGTGTGGGGCGATCCGTGTATTGTAGCCGACAATCAAGGAGCGTTTTACTATTTTCATTTATCCGATCCTCCCGGAAATCCATGGGTGGAACGGATTATATGTCAAAAACAAGAGGAGTGGAGTAACTCGTTCGGGTATCTTAGCAACTTCGGATGGAATAACAATAAGCTGCAAGATAAAGAATGGGCTACCATCGACAGGTCGAATAACCATATTTATGTAGCCTGGACACAATGGGACGCGTTTGGGTCGGCGAACCCGTCGGATATTTCAATCATAGTACTTTCGCGGTCAACGGATCTGGGACAAACCTGGTCGGCTCCCGTGCGGTTGAGTGAAGTAGCAGGTGATTGTATTGGCGAGGACAACACCCTGGAGGGTGCGGTACCTGCCATTGGACCCAATGGGGAAGTGTATGTTTCGTGGGCCGGCGGACAAGGGATCATCTTCGATAAGTCGCATGATTTTGGACAAACCTGGCTGGACAACGACATTTTTGTTGCAGATATTCCCGGTGGCTGGTATTTTGATATTCCGGGATTAAACAAATCGAACGGCATGCCCATTACCAAATGCGACATAAGCGATGGAGCACACCATGGTAATATTTACATCAACTGGAGCGACCAAAGGAACGGTGACAATGATACCGATATCTGGATCGTCAAGTCGATGGATGAAGGTGAAACCTGGAGCGAACCATTGAGGGTAAACAACGATTTGCCCGGAAAACAACAGTTCCTTACATGGATGGATATCGATCAAACCAACGGTTATATTTACGTTGTATTTTACGACCGAAGAAACTACAACGATACAAATACTGACGTGTATTTGGCCGTTTCAAGGGATGGCGGTGATTCTTTTGAGAATTTTAAAATTAGTGAGTCGCCTTTTATTCCTTATTCAACAGTTTTTTTTGGTGATTATACCAATATTGCTGTCCATAACAATGTCATCAGACCTGTTTGGACCCGCCTGGATGAACAACGACTGAGTGTGTGGACCTCCATCATTGATTATACGCTGCTAGGCACCGACAACTCAAGCCCATCGCCAGTTGCCGAACTCGTCAATTACCCCAATCCATTTACGGAAACCACCTATTTGTCTTACAGGCTTAAGGAGCCATCCACTGTAAATATCAATATATGCGACCTTAACGGTTTTGTTGTTGGCTGTTTGGTGAACAATGAATGGAGAAATTCAGGAAAATATGTTGATACTTTTGATCCCAATAAGCTTGAGCTGAAATCAGGCGTTTACTATTTCAGATTTGAAGCAGATAATCAGGTAGCAACACAAAAGATTGTATATTGCCGGTAAATCTATCGATTACTGTAAGAAATAAATAGAATAGGCCAAAAGATTCATGTTGATATTACCTAATTCTTAAAAAATGAAGATGATAAATTTTAGACTATTTGTTTCCATTATCACCATATTAATCTATTCAACCACGATTAATGTATTCGGACAAGATACCCAAGAAACAAAGGTAATTCCGGATGTGGTATATGGCTATAAAGATGGCATGGCGCTGACTTTAGATGTATATCAACCCGGAAAACAAAATGGAGCAGCCGTAATTTTTATTAACAGTGGTGGATTTCAATCTCCATTTTTTGTTCGTCAATACGAGGTTGGAAATGAAGCTTCATGGGATATGATTCCGAAAGAAGAAATGATGCCGGAATTTATGCAGCAAGTAAGTTTTAAAGAGTTGTTGGAAAATGGATTTGTGGTGTTTGAAGTTCGTCATAGTAGCTCTCCCAGATACATGCTTGATGAAATAACAAGTGATTGTGAATCGGCCATAACCTATATAAAAAAGTATGCCGAATCTTATCATATCTCAAAAGATAGATTGGGAATTTGGGGGGCAAGTGCAGGAGGCTACCTGGCTGGATACTTGTCTGCAAATCCAAAACCAGGGAATGAAATACAAGCAGCGGGCCTGTATTTTCCGGCGGGCTACGACTTTTTAAATCCGTATAATGACCCTGTCAGACAAGCGCTTCCTTCTTTGAATATTTCCGACAAAAAACTCGACACCCTGTCAATCAAGCACTATCTTTCTGAAAAAACGCCTCCGACAATTATTCTGTATGGAGCATTGGATCAGCCATTTATAACTGAGCCATCTGATTCCATATATCTCGATTTGAAGAAATACAAGGTCCCAACTGAAAAAATTGTTCTTGGAGAGGTAGGTCATATTTGGCGCGACAAGGACGGCGTTTTTAAGAAACATTCGAGCGATGAGGCCATGAAAAATTTGGTCGCGTGGTTTTTGAAGTATTTATAGAGTGAGTCCGTACCGATGTATCAAAACAAATATTTAACTGCAAAGCCCGCGGAGTTTTTCGCAAAGTTCCGCAGTCCCTTTGGCTTCGCTCAGGGCAAGTTTTCGGAGTGGACTCCACGATGGAATATTTAATTTTAAAATGGGTGTCCCGGTGTCGAAGTCAGGCGATGAATATGGCTACAGCGTAGCCGGATATTTATAAATGACTTGAACGAAAAAACCCCATCAGCTCCAGCGGAGCGAAACTCTTTTTCGACCAAAAAAAAAGCACGAAATCAATTTTTTAGTGTGGTGTCATTTAATTTACGGAGCGCTGCACCTCTAATTCAGACAGTTACATTTTTTACAAAGATTGTAGTGCGCTGCACCTTTGGGCGTTTATCTTAACGTTTGTCCTGAAACCACTTTGCAGGTAGTTGATCAAAACTACCTGTATTAATTAATGAAGGTGTTATCATTCGACCCTACGGGGTCGTATTATCTATTGTACCAATTCTTTCTACATACATCAACAATACGACCTAACCGAATAAAACTAAAAAGTTTGTTCTTCTTACTTAACTGCTTATCCCAATTTATCCTTAATCACGCCAAAATACCTCCGGCTCATAATCAAGGGTTTATCTTGTGTTTTTAGATATACTCTATACGAGTAATTAAACCATGGCTCTATGCGTTCTACCATCACTATGTTGATGATGGTGGACCGGTGGATGCGGCAAAACAGTTTTTCGGGCAACCTGTTTTCCCATTCTTTTAATGATTTCAGCACCAATTTTTTATGGCCATCAATGGTAGTTACTTCGCTATAATCGTCGAAAGCCGAGAGATATAAAATTTGATCGATATTAAAGAACTCGTAGTTGTTGTTCATCCGAACAAAGATGCTGTCGCCTGCCTTGAGTCTTTTTTCATCAACGGCTGCGGTGGTGGAGTTCTTATCTTCCAGTCGTTCCAGCGTTTTTGCCAGCCTCTCGGTCATGACGGGTTTGAGGAGATAATCCTGGGCATTTACTTCAAAGGCCCTGATGGCATATTCATCAAAAGCAGTAACAAATATGATGGAAGTCTCCGAAGGGATGAATTTTATCAAATCGAATCCGTTTTCACGACCCAGCTGGATATCCAGAAAAACCAGATCGATGTTATTCTTTTCCAGAAATGCTTTGGCGCTCGTCAGATTGTCGGCTTCGCCTACTACATTTATTTGCCTGAAAGGCTCGATCACCGATTTGAGGTCGCTTCGGGCAAGTTCTTCATCATCAACAATTAACGTATTGAATTTCTGATCTTTCATAAAGGAAGAGGTCGGTTTAGTTCTATGTTTATTTTTACAAATTCATCCGTTTTTTCGATTTCAAAGGTGTGTTGTTCTGGATAATGAATTTGCAAGCGATCTTTTACATTTTTTAACCCGTTTTGTGTTCCTTTTTTGTCGGGGCTTGAATACCAGTGTCCTGAATTGGTGATTTCTATGTGGAGGCTGTCTTTAACCACTTCAGCACGAAGGGTGATGGATAACACCTGGTCGCTTGTAATCATACCGTATTTTACGGCATTTTCGACCAGTGGATGTAAAATGAAGGACGGAACCGGGAAATATTCGGCAGCCGGATCCACATGAAAATGTAGTTTTAGTTTATCGCCAAATCTTATTTTTTCGATGGCAAAATAGTTTTTTGTGGCATTAAATTCTTCTCTGAAAGGGATTTCTCTATCGGCCTTAACCACCAGTGAGTAACGAAGAAAATCGGTAATACTGTTGAGCATTTCTTCTGCCTTATCCTTGTCCTTTCTTATCAAAGCCCGCAACGAGCCCAGACTGTTGAACAAGAAGTGGGGATTGAGTTGGTACCGCAACATTTTGAGGTTGGCATTTTCGGCCAAAAGCAAAGCACCGGCTGTTTGGTTTTTTTGTTCCATCCAGTTTTCATAGAGTTTGATAAATGTATAAACCGCTCCCCAGCTTACCAATAGCAGCATGGCAGCAAACAACTCCCAAAAATAGAATCGCAGTGAAAAAGAATTGGTTTGCATGCCTAATAAACGGAGCACGTAATCCATAAAATATGTTTCTAAAAACCAAATATTGGCAAGCACCAACGATAAACCAATCAAAACCAGAAGCAAATTAACCGCTTGATAGCCTTTGTCGATAGCTCTTCGCATAATACGCCTGATGACCAAAGTGAGCGGAATGCCGAAGTAGCAAAACAAAACAAGGTAAGTGGTAACGATAAAAAATTGTTCAGGATTCTTGTCGTAATTTACCCCGTGAACAATCCGATAGTTATAAAAGAAGTAGATCGTCCAAATGCTAATTTGAACAACCCAAAAAAACAAATCTTTTCTTTTATCCCAATTTGCAAGATCATTCCTCATGCCCATGATTAATTGTGACAGTAAAAGTAAGTCAATAAAATAAAATTTGATAGTGGTTTTAAGCAAAAGGGAAATATTGCAGGTAGAAGGCAAGATATTCCAGTGAAATATAATTCCGGTTTGCGAAGGATGTTTTCAGGCACAGAAAGTCCTTCTGTATTTTCCCAACTCAAATGTAAACGGCAATACTCATAACAAGTGGGCATGTGCCAACGGTTGTTTCCTGAAGATTCTGACTCTTTTTCCTGTCGTCATGAGGCGAGGTGGTTAATTTCATCCCGGCACCACAAACTGATACCCTTTTCCCTTTAATGTAATGATTTCGATGCGTGGGTCGTCACTCAAATAGGATCGAAGTTTTCGTACATACACATCAAGTGTTCGTGAGTTGTAATAGGAGTCGTCGCCCCAAATACGCATCAACATCGATTTGCGGTCGGTGGATTGGTTGCGGTTGGCTGCCAACATGGTCAGTACCTCTGCTTCCCGCAAGGATAGTTTTCTCACCTGCTTCTTCAAAATCAATTCGTATCGATCGGGTAAAAACAAATAGTTGCCCAAGGCAATGGGTGCGCTTTCTTCTGCCCCTTGCTTCGCCGACAGTTGTGTGATATTCAGTTGGTTATTGATTCGGGCAATCAACTCCTTAATGCTAAATGGTTTCTTAATGTAGTCGGTGCCGCCGCTTTCAAAACCCTGAATCAGGTCGTTTGTTTCAATTTTGGCTGTTACAAAAATGATGGGAAGCCTGCCAAAACGACTCCGAATCTGTCGCCCCAATGTAAATCCGTCAACATGGGGCAGCATCACATCCAAAATACATAGCTCAGGGCTAAAGGTATCAAATGCCGCCATCACCTTGGCGCCATCACCAATCAGCAACACCTCAAAATCCTGACTTTCCAAGGTTTCTTTTACTATTTTTCCCAAAAAGGGCTCGTCTTCTATGTATAGTATCTTTCGTTTCATTGCGCTAATGCCGGAAAAACAAGGGTGAACTGACAGCCTCCTGCATCCAGATTTTTTACCTTGATGCCGCCTTGATGCTGCTGCATCACCAAAGCAGCATAATTCAAACCAAGTCCGTAGCCCTTCACATTGTGCAGGTTGGCAGTGGGCACCCTGAAAAATTTCTCGAAAACCTTGTCCAGATATTCGTCGGGAATACCCATACCATTGTCTTTAACAATTACCAGGGTTTCGCTGTTTTGCTGCCGTACCTGAATGGATATCTTCGGTTTTTCACGGCAGTATTTCAAACTGTTGTCCAGCAAATTAACCAACACCCCGTGAATATGAAACTTGTCGGCATGAACCGGAATTTCCTTCTCGCCCGCTTCCCACTTTATTTCAGCATGTGCTTGTTCAAACCGTGTTTGCATAGAAAACAGCACTTCTTCCACAAGCTTGTTCAAATTGATTGGCTGCATGGTAATAAAGGGCTTTCCCTCCTCCAGAGCTGAGTTGTTCAGCACCTGATTGACCAACAAATCGAGTCGGTTCATTTCGCTATGGGACATTTCCAGGTATTCTTTGGTTCGGGTGGGGTCTTTTTTCATGTCAAAATCCAGCAAAGCCTCCAACGCTACCTTTACCGTTGAAACGGGGGTTTTAAGTTCGTGGGTAATATTCGAGATAAAGTCGTTTTTGAGCGCGATAAGCTTTCGTTGATTTTTCAGGTTGACATAGGCCATTCTGAATGCCAACGTGGTGATTAGCAGTAATATGATGGCAAATGTCAGCTGAGGGAGAATTGTTTTGAGGAGATAAATATGGTAATGACCAATGGTTGCAAGGTATTTATTCGCGAGCAATTCGCTTTTCACAACCAAACCCGGAAAATGATGGTTGTTGCTTGAAATACTGTCGCTTGCATTCCACCTTACGGTAAAACCGCCGTATTCTTTATTCAAAAACCGGTCGAAAAGCGAGATGAGCAGCGAGGTGTCAACTTTCGTGATAAAATACGTGGAAAGGCTTTGTTCACCGGAGTTAATTTTTTCCACGGAATTAATCAGCAGTCGAACACTCTTCAATAAAAGCTTGTTGCTCGTATCTTGAAATGCCATGTTGAGGTAGGTGGTATCATGTCCGCCCGGGAGGCTGTCGTTGATGATAATATTTATCTGACTTTGGGTATCGTCAGGTAGGTCCGCAAGTTTGGCCGATTCTTCTCCGCCATTACCCAAATGCATAAATATTTGGCTCACCGTATCATGGTCGTATGTATAAGATGAAGAGAGGGTAAGTGAATCGGCACCTGTTGGCCTGATCATAATCACCTTGCTGAAATTTGTGTCGCTCAAAATGGGATCAATCAATTGCGTGGCCAGCATGGAATCCAATACCTGTTGTTCCGATTGCCGGAGCCCTCTTTCAATATCTTTGGTCAACAGGCTTTTGTTTTCAGCATACTGTGTATAGAGCCAATAGCCCAGAAACAGGGTAAGCAATACCTGACTGCAAATGATCAGCCACCTGATGTGCGATATGTTTCTGAGTTTTTTCATTTCAACTTTTCATCCACAAAAGTACACTAAACAGTATTCGCAATCAACGGATTAACCTTAATTAACCTTAATTGGTTTGGCATTAACCTACACCAACCCGCTGCCCTTTTACTTTTGGTTCAAAATTAATTCATGGAAATATTAACTAAATCTCAATGGAAATGAAAAAAATATTCTTAGCCATGTTTGCATCTGTTGTCATGATGACTGTAAATGCGCAAACAGAAAAAAACGAGGTGCGTACCGAAGGCGCCATCACCTATGAAGATGTGATGAAGTTAGACATTGTAGTGGACGGAATGCCTCCCGAAATGATGGAAAAAATGCCCAAGGATAACCGAACAAACACCATCCTGTATTTCAACGACAAGGTTTGCAGATACGAAAACCTTAACGAAGCGTCCGACGGCTCCATGGAAGAGGAAATGGGAGGGGCCACAGTGAAAATCATGATGAGTACTCCTGAAAATATTGTTTATTACGACCTTAAAAACCGGAAAATGATACAACAGAAAGAGTTCATGACACGAAAATTTCTGATCACCTCCGACATGCCAAAGGAAGAATGGAAGCTGACCGGAAATCAACAGGTGATTCTGGGCTACCCATGTCAGGAAGCCATTAAAAACGACACCTCCAAAATAGTAAAAGCGTGGTTTACCCCTGCCATTCCCGTTTCCACCGGTCCCGATGACTTTGTTGGTCTGCCGGGAATGGTGTTGAAGGTGGATGTGAATGATGGAGAAAGAACGCTTACCGCCAAAACCGTGGAGCTGGCCAAAGTGGATCCCGACAAATTGCATAAACCCAACAAAGGAAAAAAGGTGAGTCTCGAAAAATATCTTTCCATCGTGGACGAAAAAACCAAAGAAATGGGTAGTGAAGGTGGTGAAGGCCAAACCATTATCATGAAGATAAGTCAATAGGTGAGGAGGTGTCCAAATGAAAAAGATTGTTTTCCTTTTGTTGTTTTTGCCGGCCTGGGCGTCGTGGGCTCAGCAAACCATGATTAAAGGCGATGTGGTGGACGAGCAGGGGAACCCCTTGCTCTACGCCACCGCGGTGTTGCTTTACCCGGCCGATTCTACCATGGCCTACTACGGTATTACTAACGGTACCGGGCATTTCGAGATAAAAAACATACATCCCGGGAGCTATATTCTGCAAACATCCTACATGGGATATCAGTCGTTTTTCAAAAAATTGGAATTGCCCCTTTCCACGGGAAATAACCTGGGGGTGATCGCCATGCAACCGGCTTTGTTAAATCTGTCGGAGGTAGAGGTAAGTGCCGACCGCATTCCGTTTATTATTAAAAAAGACACCATTGAATACGGGGCGGGCTCCTATCAGGTTAAACCCGATGCTGCAGCCGAAGATTTATTGAAAAAACTTCCCGGAGTTCAGGTTGACCGGGCCGGAAACATTAAAGCACAAGGGGAAAATGTACAGAATGTACTGGTGGACGGAAAGGAATTTTTTGGCAACGATCCGCAGGTGGCTACCAAGAACCTGCCTGCCGATGCCATCGAAAAAGTTCAGGTGTATAACAAAAAATCGGACGAAACCGAATTAACCGGAATTGACGACGGAACCTATGCCAAAACCATCAACCTGATTTTGAAGGACGGCAAGAAAAGCGCCATTTTTGGAGATGTGTCAGCAGGGGTGGGCACCGACGAAAGATATCAGGCCGCTGCCAAGCTTTATCGGTTTACCAAAAAACACCAATTTGCAGCACTTGCCATGCTCAACAATGTCAATAAATATGGATTCTCCTTTAGCGACTACCTCAATTTTTCCGGAGGGCTGCAAAGCCTGATGAGTGGTGGCGGTAAAATCAGCATTGGCAGCGATGGCGATATGCCCATCAATTTTGGTCAGGACATCAACGGGTTGGTAACGTCAGGGGCTGCAGGAGCTAATTTTACTTACGAGGCACATAAGAACAACAGATTTAATATCAGTTATTTGGGAAGTGGAGCAGACAAGAAATTAATCCAAAATACAGTCACTGATAACTTTCTTGAAACAGGTTCATATATTCAAAACGAAGACCTGAATCAGCGAACAAGCAACCGTACACACCGCATTAATTTTGGATGGAAGAACAGAATCGACTCCACCCAACACCTTAACTTCAACGGTGGTGTCAACCTAACCAATGGAAATTCAAAAGCCCTATCTTTCACCGAAAGTACCGAAGCTGATCTGCTCACCAATGAGTTGAAAAGCACACTGAGCGACGACCGTTTAGATTATTCTGCGAAGCTGTCGGCCTTGTATTTAAAGAAATGGAAACGGACCTTGAGGTTGTTTAAGTTAAAAGGCAACTTTTTGGCCAAAAGCAATCAAACTAATTCACAATGGGCCAATAATACACGCTTTTTCAATCCTCCCGACAGCTCCGTTTATCTTGGTTTTCAAAATGACGAAAACAGGTTGCTCAGCTATTCTGTAGCCTCATCCCTCACTTTCAAAATGGCTCCTATCTGGTATTTGGTGCCAAACGTCAGTGCCGGAAATACTGATGAGTGGCTCAACAGACGTCAGGGAATACCTCCCGGAGAGCAACAAATCATCGATTCGCTTAGTCCTGATTTTTATCGCCAATATCAATGGCTTAGAAGCGGAATTTCCGTGAAGAGGAACACCAAAAAAAGCCAGTTGAGTATGACGGTGGGATTTGAAAATGCCCACACCGGAAACACTTTGAACAGTCAGTCGTTACAGGACAATCGACAATGGTATTTCTTACCCGGGTTTTCGTGGGATTACGATCTGGGTACAGGAAAACGGTTATCCATGAATTATCAATCGTCGGTAAACGCTCCAACGGCCAGCCAACTTTTACCCACCATCAACAATACCAACCCGTTACAATTGTATCAGGGAAACAACCAACTTAAGCCCGAATATACCCACAACGGGCAATTCAATTGGATATATTTCGACCAATTTTCACTCATCTCCCTGTTTGCATCGGTCAATGCCGGATATACACACGACAAAATCAACTGGTCCAGAACCGTTATGTCCGATCTTACTCAACTATTGACTTTGGTCAATGTGCCCGACGACTATCGGGCGGGCGCCAGCATTGATTTTTCAACCCCCATTCGGCCTCTCAGAATTAATTTTAATGCAAGATTAAATGAGGATTGGAACCGGGGCATAAATTTGGTAAACGGAGATCAGAACATTGTTACCAACCTGGTTCATACACTTACACTGAAAACCGACAACCGCAAAAAGGAAAAGTGGGATATAACCGTAGGAGCAACCCTTCAGCTAAATGATGCCCGATACTCCATTCAAAAATCACTCAACAAAGTGTATTTCAACTTTACAGCCTTTTCTGACATTATTTATACACCATCCGACCATTGGTATTTGGCAATCACCGCCGACCTGCATCGATACAATGGACAATCGTTCGACGAATCGGTCTATATTCCTTTGCTGAAGGGCGAAATCACACGGTATTTCTTGAAAAACAACCGAGGAGTACTGACGTTGGAAGTGTATGATATACTCGATAAAAATACAGGTATAGAACGCCTTAGTGAAATGAACTATCTCCTTCAACGACAGTCGAATACCATCGGTCGTTATGCCATGATCACATTAAAATACCGCTTAAATAAATTTGATAAAAAATCTGGCATTGATATACAAATGGGGAGAAGGTAGTTGTTAAGCAATTAATTATGTATAATACCAACTATAAATTGAAGTTAGCACTACGCTGTTTATGTATAATGCCGATATAGAATTGAAGAGGTTTCAGGAGCGAAGCGAACTTAAAGCTCATTTCAATTCATAATCGGTATAAGTGATGCGTTAACTTTACGATAGTTCTTGTAAGTAATTGACATTTATATTGATATATACCGCGTTTGATTTTTTCATTTGCGAGGTAGTTTTGTGAGAAATTACAAAATTATGAATAACGGGTATTGTGCTTTAACTCAAGTTTTGTCTCTTGTATCTATATAAGTTCAACGTGCACGCTATATGCAGCGGGTTGGGTATTCAAGGTACTTTCCTATCAACCCGTAGTAAAGATAAGAAAAAGAACCGAAACTTAAAACACCATCAATCCCAACCTGCTGTATGATAGCGTGTTGTACGCCGTAAATCATTCAATTTGTGTTACATATCTGCTACTAATCCAACCAATCACATTTGTTGGAAATTTCAAATCACTCATATAGAGCACATTTTCTTGTACTTCAAATTCATTATCAACCTCAACATACCACCAAACACGACCTGTCTCGTCAATTCTTTTACCATAAGCTTTCCCTTTTGTTCCTCGTGTTAAAAATCCAATTGTATTGCCCATTCTATTTTCATTAAAATCAGAATTAACCATAGATGTATCATCTATCATTGGATATGCTCTTAATTTATACTTTTCATTATCCACAATAAACTTAATCGGCTTTTCAAAGTATTCAAGAGGCTTTTCCATATATTGGTATTCTATAGACTGATAATTCTTTACGAATTTCGGAATGTTGTCAACATAACTGACATTATAAACAGTATTTATCAATCTGTACTCTGCACAACAACCCCAATCGTGTGTAAATATTTCCTTAATCCTTTCTTTTTCCCAAAACACTTTTACAATACCTTGATATACAGTAAAAAGTAATTTGAAATCAGAATCTGATTGAATGAAGAACTTTACAATATTTGGTTCTCCTCCAGAACTACCTGAATAAATAACGTCCTCTTGATTATCTCCATTGATATCAACTACATGAAGATTATTTCTAACGCTACCTTGTCTTGGATGTGCATCATAATAATTGAATTCATTAGTTAAAAGGTCGTTTCGTCTAGCATAATCAACAAAATTGTCCTTAAAATCCAACGTTTGCTTATTGTCAACACCTCTCCAATTGTAATTATAGTTTTGATTGTAACTATCAAAAATCATCAAGAAATCTTGGGTGTAGTTAAAATTATTCACCACTATAAATAATGCTATTGTCAATATTATTCTCATGCGTCAGTTTTTATGGCGTACAACAAATGTGTAAAACAATATCGTGGAGTTTCTATTTTTTCACCTCAACGCGCAATAACTTGTACAGATTATTAGGCAGGCCAAATTCATACACTATTTCATTGTCATGGGTACACACACTGTATTTGTTGCTAAAGGGTCCGATAACAGCTCCTTTCAAATCACGTACATCCACAATGGAAAACTTACTCACCTCCCCGGTGGCATTATTCACCTGATAACAAGTTAAATACCCACCATAACCATCATGGTGTTTTTCGGGCTCGTCAGTATCAGCAAGTATCAGGTTGTCAATATGATCGATAAAAAGAAAATACCTGTTTCCTTCAAATTCCAACTGACGGTAAGACAAGCTTAACTCGTAACCAAATGAACCCCATTGTCGCTTAACTAGTTTCTGCATCCAGACAAGCTCATCATTGGGCAAAATTTTCGTTACGAGGATATCCTCAGCGTAATCGATAAAAGTCTTGGGCCCTTCTTTGGTGTATGCCTGTTCTCCCACCAATAGCAGCGACCCATCCGAATCCTCAATTATTTCGCGCATTACCAAGTTGCTAATGGAAGGTTTGTTGCCGGGTTTTTCATTTTCTTTTCGTGTTTTCTTGTCTCTGTTTTTATTGGCTATTTCCAGAGAGAAATCATAAAAATGCGCATCAGGCTTTTCATCCCCCTTTTTTTGCTTCACTACAAATAACCCATTTGCTTTTTCTTTATCGTCACCATAATTGTAGTATCCGGCGATTATAAGTTCGTCGTTTGTTGCTTTGTTCATTTTAATATCCACAATCAGTTTGTCGTCAAACCTAATTGGAATCTTCTTAAACTTTAATTTTTCAGGTTCAGCACGAAGAAGTTCCAAACGATAATTGGGTGAACCTTTTACCATTTTTACTTTCCCTGAATTATCATCAAATACATAAGTCAGCAGGGTAACGATACCATCCGAATCCACCGCACAATCCAAATATTCTGTGCTTTTTTCGGTATAAGGCATAGTTTCTTCTCTGCTCCACAGTTCATTCAAATTTTCGTCGAACACATGAATGCCAATCACGTCAGAATTCTTTGCGGAATTGGTTTTCGAGGGGCTTTTGCAATACTTAACCAGAAAACGGGTGCTGTCGTATGAGGTTTGGAAATCATATTTATTGGCCATGACCACCCCCGCTCTTC
This sequence comes from Bacteroidales bacterium, assembly GCA_963676875.1. GTDB lineage: Bacteria > Bacteroidota > Bacteroidia > Bacteroidales > F082 > UBA6244. Next base: position 1,750,062 of record OY781436.1, on the reverse strand, counting down.
CCGGTATTCCCGAATAGGTACCTTTCACTTTGCCATCTACCTCAACAAGTAAAATCCCTTTTCCAACGAATAGCCCAGTCTCAAAATTTATCTCTCTGTATAAAAGTTGCTCTTTTTTTCGTGCTTTATCCCAATGCGCATAGAAAATGAAATATCTGTTGTTCAACTCACCAATATGCTCTACCACCCAATCTTTAGGAAAATCACGATACAATTTACTCTTTTTTTTAACCAATGTTTCTGTGTCAAATTTTATCAGATTAACATCCATGTTGTCAACTTTCACGACAAGTACCTCTCCATCCCGGTAAAAATATTTGTCTTCCGGTGAAATGACTGATTTGTAGGCCTTTCCTAGGGAATAATCAAATTGGGTTGTTTGGCTTATCATCACCATCGGAAACAAAAACAATAGAAGGGCGTGTGTAAGTTTTTTCATTCGTTATGTATTTATTGCAAATGTCGATTATTTTCGGTGGATGACAAATTTAGGCCAATAAAAAAAGACTCTTCTGTATGGGTGATTGTTAAAAATCCAAGTTATTGCTTTGCGTTAGAATGAACTAAGCATATTGCCTGTCAATCGGAGGCAGTTTCCCTATTCTGAAAATTTTCTATGAAATAGATGCCCCCAATGTCAGCCTAAATCAAATTTGTCATGTTTCCAAAACCTAACAGGACTACCTTCCGTCACCGAAACATCAATGGTTTTAAATATGACTTTTTTTGTACATTTGGAATCTCAATAATTACAGCTATGCAATACGAAATACTAAAAACAGAAATCATCGATGGTATCGCCATTGTAACTATCAGTCGGCCACAGGCCATGAACGCGCTCAACACCCGTTTTTTTCAGGAAATGGACATGAAAGTGAAGGAAATCTCACTCAACAAATCCGTTCAGTTACTTATCATCACCGGTGAGGGAAAAGCCTTTGTTGCCGGTGCCGATATCGCCGAAATGGTGAACAAAACCCAGGATGAAGGCGAAGCTTTTTCACGTCTGGGTCAACATACCTTCAGCAGTTTTGGGAAAATGGAAATTCCGGTGATTGCCGCCATCAATGGTTTTGCTCTGGGTGGTGGACTCGAACTGGCCATGGGATGCGATTTTCGTTTGGCCAGTTCCAAGGCCAAATTCGGACAACCGGAAGTTAATCTGGGACTCATTCCCGGTTATGCCGGAACCCAACGCCTGTCGCGCCTCACCAACATGGGAACAGCCCTGTACATGCTCATGACTGCCGACATGCTTACCGCCGATGAGGCCTTGCGTATCGGATTGGTGCAAAAGGTGTTCGAACCCGATGTTTTCATGGATGAAGTACTTAAAGTGGCCCGAAACATCGTGGCTAAAGGTCCCGAAGCCATCAGAAAAGTAAAAAAAGTGGTACGCCATGGTTGCGATCTTCCCTTTGTGGAGGGCGAAAACCTGGAAGCAGTGGAATTCGGAACCCTCTTTGGCAAAGATCGCGAAGGAAAAGAAGGCATGGAAGCCTTTCTGGAAAAAAGAAAACCCGATTGGGTGCAAACCAGAAAATGCTAAACAATTAATAATCAACCTGATCACAGCATATTAAAATCTTAAATAACATGACTTACGACGAAAGATTACAAAACGTTTCGGTGCTGGGTGCTGCCGGTAAAATGGGAAGCGGCATCTTGCTGCTCACCGCCCTCGAAATGGCCGACCTCAGCCTGAAACCCGAAAACAAAGACAAATCATTTGTCTTGAATGCCATCGACGTATCACCGGCCGGACTCTCCGGACTGATGAAATACCTCCGCGATCAAGTGCGCAAAGCAGCCGAAAAAAAGACCGTATTACTCCGTCAGATGTATGCCGACCGCGACGACCTGATCGAAAACTACGACATCATCGATGAATATATCTTTGATGTGCTCAACATTGTTCGTCCGGTTACCAACATGGAAGCTGCTTACCAATCAAACCTGATATTTGAAGCCGTTAGCGAGAATAAAGACCTGAAAGTGAAGCTTTTGTCGGGAATAGATAAAAACAATCCCAACAAGCCCTGGTTTTTCACCAACACTTCCTCGGTGCCCATTAATCTGATAGAAAAAGAAGCCGCTTTAAAAGGCCGCATTCTGGGATTCCATTTTTATAATCCACCTGCCATTCAACGTTTGGTGGAAGTTATCATTACCAAAAATACCGGAGAAGAAGTGGTGGAATTTGCCCATCAATATGCCAAAAAACTTCGTAAAGTGGTGGTGCCCTCCAACGATTTTGCCGGATTTATTGGCAACGGTCACTTCATGCGCGATGCTCTCCACGGAATTAAAGAAGCCGAAGAGCTCGCCGCCGAAAATGAATTCCCGTTATACAAAGCCATTTACATGGTAAACAAAGTAACTCAAGATTACCTGGTTCGCCCCATGGGAATCTTCCAATTAGTAGATTATGTGGGTATTGATGTGGTTCAGTTTATTTTGAATGTGATGGATCCTTTTGTTGCAGACGAAAATCTACATAGCGACTTGCTAGACAAACTTATGCTGCAGGGTGTTAAAGGCGGTCAGATGTCCAGTGGCGCCCAAAAGGATGGGTTTTTCAAATACAAAGGTGGTCGTATGACTTCCATTTGGGATATCCATAAACAAGAATATGTTGATCTCGACAAATTTAAGGATGAATGTGACGAAATGCTCGGCGAAATGCCCGACAGTCAGGTGGCCTGGAAAAACATTATGCGCGACAAAGAGAAGGACGCCAAACTGGCTGCATTTTTCAACGATTTGAAAGAGCTGGATGCCTTGGGAGCGGCCATCGCCATCGATTACGGAAAACGCTCCAAAGAAATTGGTCTCAAGCTCGTAAGCGACAAAGTTTCCGACCACATCGACCACGTGAATACCGTGATGCTCACCGGTTTTTACCATGCATATGGTCCCATTAACGAATTCTTTGACTAACGGACTTAACTATCCCTTTGTAAAAAGCATTTAAAATTAAGGTAAAATGAAGAAACTGAGAAAGAAAATATATATGACCGCCGGATACAACACCATTTCGTTGGGAACCGGAAGAAGAGAGTTTAACCCCAAAAAGCCCCGTCCGGGTTTGGAACATTACATAAAAGAAGCCGGAGAAGGTGTCCTCAACCAGATTGGTGGTGCCGAAAACGTGGACGAATCGGTGATTGGCAATTTTATGGCTGCACGTTTTAACAAACAGGCCAACCTGCCAGGATTTATTCCCTACATCGATGAAGGTTTGCAATGGAAGCCGGCCACTTCGGTGGAAGGTGCCTGCGGATCAGGAGGACTGGCGCTGATGAATGGCATCAAGACAGTGCTGTCTGAAACTGCCGATGTGGTGCTTACCATGGGTGTGGAAGTGCAAAACACGGTAAAAGCCATCTATGGTGCTGATATTCTGGCCGGAGCCGGCTGGTTCGAACGCAGAAAAACCGGACATGCTTACTTCTTCCCGGGTCAGTTTAGCGACCGCGCCGGCGCTTATTACGAAAAATACGACTACGACCGTGCCCGTAAGGGAATGGCCCGCTGGTACGCCAACGCCATCGAAAATGCACGCCTCGATCCTACCGCTCAGGAACATCAAAATGCAGTACCTGATCCATATGCCCAAGCTTACGGAATGAAACCTAACGGAAGGAGTTTTGTGGATCATCTCACGGTACTCGACTGTTCCAAGGTGTCCGATGGAGCTTCAGGTATCGCCATTTGCTCGGAAGAGGGTCTTGAAAAAATTGGTGTAGCCAAAAAAGATGCCGTTGAGGTGGTTGGCTGGGCACAAGCCATCCGCAATATCACCAACGACCCCACCGACCTTACCGAACTGGAAACCATCAAGAAAGCAGCCCATCAGGCCATGGAAAGTGCCGGAATTTCGGTAGAGCAACTGGGAACCCTCGAATTGCACGATTGTTTCTCCATAGCAGGCATTCTGGTGATAGAAGCCCTTGGGTTAGCCAAACCCGGCGAAGGTTGCGATTATGTGGCAGCCGGAAAAACCTCGCGCACGGGCGAACTGCCTACCAATACCACCGGAGGACTCATCGGGTGGGGACATCCCACCGGTGCCACGGGTGTGCATCAGGCGGTTACCATCTGGCAACAGCTCACCGGAAAAGCCGGAAAAGCACAAATTGAACTGAAAGCCGATAAACCTTACGGCATGACCATCAACATGGGTGGCGATGATGTAACGGTGGTGGCTGTTGTATACAAAAGAGGGGAATAATTATATAACCCTATCAGTTGAAGTAATACCGATTACGAATTGAAATAAGCTTTCAGTTCGCTTCGCTCCTGAAACCTATTCAATTTAGAGTTAGTATAATAAAAAAACAGGGGGATGATTTTTTTCTTCCCCCTGTTTTTATGCATTCTTTTTGAATTTATATGTTGAAATGAATACTCCACCAGACGGGATTGTTGAACCCCCAGTCAGGTGAAGTTAGTTTATTTTTTTCGTGTAAACCAATGTACCTTAGCCGAATACAACAACTGGTACATGGCCGGTACAATCACCAGCGTAAGGAAGGTGGCAAAGGTGAGTCCGAAAATTACTGTCCAGCTCATTGGAGCCCAGAAAGCGGCGTTGTCGCCACCAAAATAGATGTCCGGGTTAAAGGTGTTGAAAAACGACAAAAAATCGATGTTCAATCCTATGGCCAATGGCATCAACCCCAATACAGTAGTGATAGCAGTTAACAATACGGGACGGAGACGGGTTTTTCCGGCTTCCACGATACATTCTTTGGCCACGTCCATGGGTAAATCGTCTTCTGGATCCAGTCCCAAAGTTTCTTTCCGGCGCAGTTTTACCAAACCAATATAGTCGATGAGCACGATGGCGTTGTTTACCACCACTCCAGCCAGCGACACAATCCCAATTCCGGTCATAATCACTACGAAGTCCATGTGGAATGTAGCCAGTCCGCCAAATACACCGATGGTACTCAACAATACGCTGAACATGATGATGGCCGGCTTAACCAAAGAGTTGAACTGTGATACCAAAATGATGGTAATCAGCGACAAGGCAATCAGCATGGCCATGGACAGAAAAGCTGTTGATTCTGCCTGTTCCTCCTGTTCACCTGTAAATTCATACTTGTATCCGGCGGGCATTTCAAAATCGGCCATAATCTTTTTTAATTCCACATTGATTTCGTTGGCATTGTATCCCTCAATCACGTTAGAATAAATGGTGATCATCCGATTTCTGTCCTTTCGTGTGATGGCACCGTAGGTGGAGCTAAAATCGAAATCGGCTACCGCTGAAATGGGAATTTGTACAATTTTTCCCGACGATTGGTTGCGGAAGGTAATCCGTTGGTTGATGAGGTCTGACAAGTTGTAGCGAAAAGCTGTGTCCAGACGCATCACAATCTTGTATTCATCTTCGCCATCTTTGTAGTCCGATATTTCTTTACCAAAAAGGGAGGTACGCAATGCACTGGCAATTTGTCCTGTAGAAAGACCATAGCGTCGTGCTTTTTCGCGATTAATGTTGACCAAAACTTCTGGTTTCCCCACATCTAAATCAATTTTTAAGGCTTCAATTCCGGGTATATTGGCCTCGTTGAACAGCTCACGAATGGTGTCGGTAAGATGTAGCAATTGATCGAAGTCGTGACCACTGATTTCGAGGTTGATGGGCTTTCCGGTGGGAGGACCGTTGCGTTGTTTTTCGATAGAAATGGTGATGCCGGGATATTTTCCTGTCAGTTCATCCGAAAGTTGCCGTTGGATGTCGGCAGTGCTTACCCCTCCACGAAGGTTGAAATCCACAAAATTGATGGTGATCAATCCACGATTGGGCATACCTCCACGTCCGCTAAATCCATCGTCTTCGCTCACGGCACCTTTTCCCGCAAGGGTAACCACCGATTCCACAATGTCCATATTGGGAGCCAGAATTTGGTTTACCTTATCCTCAAGCATCCGCATGACAGAGTCGGTAACTTCCACATCGGTACTAATGGGCAACTCGGTAACAACATTGAGCAATTTAGGGTCAGTAGAAGGGAAAAAATCCACTTTCGGATTGGTCATGAAATAGAAAATCATGGTGAGAATCATCAGAAGGAATGTGCCAATAACCAAGCCCAACGGATGCCATTTGGAGATGGCGAAGGTGATAAATTTGAGATAGAAATTTTCGAGCCACACCAAAAAAACATTTTGAAACCAAATGGCCAGACGTGAAAGAAAAAGCAGATTGAGCAGGCCAATAAAGGCAAAAATAAGCAGGATGGTTCCAATCCAGTTAATTCCGATGGTGTAAAAAATCAAGGCTAACCCTACAAACAATGCCATGATAATCAGGCTACGCTTTACTTTGGGAAGGGTAATGTTGGCACCTTTTTTATAAAAATCGGTGAACAATACCGGAATGATAACCAGCGCCACCAACAACGATGAAACCAACACAAAAATGAGGGTGAGAGGCATGTACGACATGAACTCGCCCATGATACTTTTCCAAAACAGTAGCGGGAAAAAGGCAGCTAGGGTGGTGGCTGTACTGGAAATAATGGGCATGGCTACCTCTCCCGTGGCCTGACGGGCGGCTTCCTTTACATGAAAACCCTGATGGACATATCGGTATATGTTTTCGGTGACCACAATGGCGTTATCCACCAGCATACCAAGCGCCAGAATCAACGAAAACAGCACAATCATATTGATGCGGTAGTCGATGCCTCCCATGATCATAAACGAAAGAAACATAGACATGGGGATGGCAAAACCTACAAACAAGGAGTTGCGTGTTCCTAAAAACAGGAACAGGATAAACACCACAAAAATTACCCCCAGAATAATGCTGTTTTCCAGGTTCGACAGCTGCATTTTTACCATTTGGCTTTGGTCGCCGGTGATGGTCACCGACAGGTTTTCAGGAATCATGCCATTGCCTTGTCCCAAATGGATGATGTCCATTACCTGATCAACGGTGGAAAGAAGGTTTTGCCCTCCTTTTTTTACCACTTGCAGCGAAACAACGGGTTTACCACCCAGATAAGCGTAACTGTCGCGGTCTTTAAAGGCATAGCTTACATTGGCCACATCCCGCAGATACACTATTTTTCCTTTTTCGCTTTTTACAATGACGCTAAGAATTTGCGATGGATTGGTAAACTCTCCAATGATACGCACCGACCGCTGAATCTTGCCCAAACGGATATCCCCACCCGACATGCTTACATTTTCGCTGGCAATAGCGTTTTCCACATCGCCGTAGCTCACCTGCAAGGCAGCCATCTTAAAAGGGTCGAGGTTTATTTTCACTTCGCGCTCGGTAATACCTGTGATTACCACCTTTGAGACTTCCGAAATAGTTTCTATCTCATCTTTGAGATCTTCGGCAAAATCTTTCAGCTCGCTAACACTGTAATCTCCCGAAAGGTTCACGTTAATTACCGGAAACTCCGAAAAATCAATGTCCGTAACCATCGGGTCGGTGAGTAAATCGTCGGGGAGTTCGCTTTTGGCTTTGTCCACGGCGTCTTTCACATCCTGAAGAGCTGTTTTTATATTTACATCTGTTTGAAATTCAACAAATACGTTGGAAGCATCCTGACTGGAAACGGTGGTCATTTTTTTAATGCCTTTTACCGACTCTATTTCTTTCTCAAGGGGACGGGTAAGCAGGTTTTCAATGTCTACCGGCGGGTTTCCGGGATACAAAGTCTGCACCATGATGGTGGGAATATTGATATCCGGAAACAATTCCTTAGGCATGCTCACGTATGAGTACAGCCCAAAAACGATGGCAATAACCGTGATGAGATACACGGTGTTTTTATTGTTGAGTGCCCAGGTCGACAACCAGAAATTTCTTTCTGTGGGTGTACCTTGGGGTTTTTCTATTTCGTTGCTCATGATATTCAGTTTATAATGTTATTCACCTGTTGGTTAATGACATACGCAATTTACTAGCCGTTAACTACTTCAACTACAGCCCCGTCAGAAACATTGTTGTATCCATCAGTGATGATGATATTTCCGGCTTTGAGTCCCGTAAGTACCTCTGTTCTGTCTTTAAATGTACGTCCCGGCGTGATATATACCTTTTTGGCCACCGTTTCGCCTTCCTGAGGAACGGCTATATACATAAAACTACCCTGCAAATCTTTTCTGATCAGGATGGAAGGAACAACGATGGCTTTGTTGTTGTTATAATCGTTTATTTCGATATTAGCCAACATATTGGGCTTCATAAAACCTTGAGGATTATTAATTTTCACTTGTACTTCAAAGGTCCGGTTTTCCTTATTGATTACGTTTCCTGTGCGATAAACAGGTAATGTTTCGCTAAAATTGGGTATCGATGGCAGTGTAATTTTTACTTCGTCTCCTTTTTTGATGATGGGCAGATAAGCCTCAGAAAGTTGCGCAGTTACATAGAGCTCATCGATGTTGACGATGTGCATGAATTGCATACCGGGAGTGGCCATTTCGCCTTCTTTTTGAACAATTTTTTCTACGATGCCGTTGATGGGCGAAGTGAGGATAGAGAGGTTGTATTGCGCTCTTAAGGTTTCCAATTTGTTTTGCAAACCTTCATAGCTATTTTTGGCTTCCAGGTACTGGATTTCCGAGCCAATGTTTTTCTTCCACAAAGCCGACTGTTTGTTATAAACTGTTTCTGCCAGACCCAGCTGCGACTGTACTTCCTGGATGTTTTTTTCCACGATCACCGTATTTAGTTTGGCCAGTTTTTGTCCTTTTTTTACCCGTTCGCCTTCTTTTACATAAATACCCACGATTTGTCCACTTACTTCGGGGCTTACATAAGCTTCGTCTATGGTTTCCATTTCGCCGGAAGCTTCAAAAAGGTGCGAAAAAGGTTCGTAAGTCAGTTGGGCGGTTCTTACCGGAACTTTTAACCCGGTATAAACTTTTTTGCCTGATGCCGCTATTGTACGTTCCAGATCTTCAATTTTTTTACTGAGCTCTTTAGACTCTTTTTGATAGGCTTCCAGCTGTGCCACGGGGTTTTCTTTTACCTCCTGTTGGCACGAAAAAAAGAAGACACTTATGCTGATAAAAAAGGTTATTTTAAAAATTGTTTTCATGTTGATGGTTGTTATGGGTTGATGCAATATTTACAGGTTTAATTTATTGATGTTATCTTCAAGTATTTTTCTTCCTTCGTCGCTCACAATTCCGTAAAGGTGAAAGCGGAAAATTTCGTTAAACAATTGGGCATGAGTATAGGATGACCCGTTGAAAATGTCGGTTGACATCAAACACTCCATGCGCATAAGGGTAAGTTGTGTAATGATTTCTTCATTCAATTCCGATCTGAAGAGCCCTTCTTCTTTACCTTTTTTCAAGTTTTCGAGCACTTTTTCCACAAACCGTTTGCGTTTCATTTTATGAAAATGTTCAAAAAACCGCGGGTAGTATTTTTTTAAATCATACATAAATCCCGGCTTGTGGTTTTCAATCATTTTTACCTGCACGCTTTGGTAGAATAGCAACTCTTCCAGCGCATTCAGGTTCTGAGGCATTTCGCTGGTATAAGGATGGGCTGGCAATTCGTTGATGTTTTCGAGAACCTCCCAAACCAGTTGCCGTTTGTCGGTAAAAAACTCGTAGAGTGTTTTTTTGGAGATGCCCAGTTTATGACAAATATCGTCCATGGTGACACTTTTGATGCCAAACTCCAGGTAGAGATTTTTAACCTGTTCGATAATATCTTTTTTCTTACCGTCCATTTTTTTACCTTTCAGACTTGGTTAAAATTTTCTCCAGTTCTTCGCCGGCCTTAAGCAAGTTGAGCGCCGAATTGATATAGTCGTTCTCGGTGTTGAGAAATTGGTTGTGCGTGTTGAGCAAGTCGAGGCTGCTAGCCATACCGAGCTTGTATTTTTCGGTGGTTTTTTGGTAAATTTTTTCAGCAGTTTTTCGGCTCTTTTGTTTATTCTGATATACATTATAGGCGTTGAGGTAGTCGTTTTTTGCCGTTGAATATTGTAAATCAAGTTGCGTAAGCAGCTGTTTCTCCATTACCTCGACTTGTTCGTAGGCAATTTGTGCTTGTTTTACTTTGGAATAGCGCATGCCGCTGGAGAAGATGGGAATTTTCATGCTGACACCAAAAACGGAGCTGTTGTACCAAATACCATTTTTATTAAAAAAATCCCATTGCTCACGTTGTGCTTGGGTTTGATAGTTCAGGTTGGCCGAAAGGGAAGGCAGATAGGCAGATTTTGCCAACTTCACCTGAAGCATACTCAGCTCTTTTTGTTTGGCCATCGAACGGTAGTCCACATTTTGGCTAAAAATAAACGGATTGGTCAACAAGCCGGAGTTGTTTTTTTGGTCGATTATGGTTTCCATCTTGTCGGTAAGTACCAGGCTGTCGGCATCATTCAATCCCATGTAAAATTTTAGAAACGCATGAGCCACCACCCGTTGGTTGTCCAAATAGTCACGGGTGGCTTCCAAATCAGAAACCAACAAATCCAGCTGATCCACGTCGATGTCTTCAGCAAATCCTACCTCATATACCTGGCGTGTTTCATTGGCCAAATTTTTGGTGATGGTAAGGGTAGAATCCACAATAATTAGGGCATCTTCTGTCGAAAGAGCTGCATAATACGAATCGGCCACTTGTTGCTTGACGGCTACTTTGTTTTTGAAAAAGTCGATGTTAGTTTTTTCCAGGTATTTTTTTGCGGCCTGCAATCCCACGATGTATTCACCGCTGAATATTAATTGTGATGCCGAGGCAGCCAGTGTTCCATCGTACTTGGTTCCAAATTGCAATTCCATGGTTTTGGTAGGGTCGGTAAAGTCGGGAATAATCATCACCGGACGTTGCAGGTTGTCGTTATACGAAATGGATCCATTTACCTGAGGCAAACCGATGGAGGTACTTTCTTTCACACGATATTTCGCCGACTCCACATCCTTTTCCGAATTAATTAAGGTATAGTTGTTTTCCATGGCGTATGCGATGGCCTCTTTCAGCGAAAAGGTCTTGATTTCCTGTGCCAATAAGCTGTTTGTCAGGAATAAAAGTATTACAAACGGGGTTAATATTTTAATTTTCATGATTGATAATAGTTATGGTTTGATAATAACGGGCGGCAAAAATACAAAAAAATAAACGTGGGAAACTTTTTGTATATAAAAAGTTTATTAAGTTTTTGTTAAAAAAAAGGAAGGGGAGACGGAAGTCGGAAGTCGGAAGTCGGGAGACGGGAGTAGGGAGTAGGGAGTAGGGAGAAGAGGTGAATGGAATTGTTGTTTTTAATCGAAAGACACAATTGTTGAATAAACTCTAGCCCGTAGGGCTTCAATATCAATAGATTAACAGAAAGCAAAGGTTCTTGTCCGTAGGACATTAACAGGAGACGGAAGTCGGGAGTAAGGAGACGGGAGTAAGGAGTATGGAGTAGGGAGTAGGGAGAAGTGGAGAAGAGGTGAAAGGGTGAATGGAATTGTTGTTTTTAATCGAAAGACACAATTGTTGAATAAACTCTAGCCCGTATGGCTTCAATATCAATAGATTAACAGAAAGCAAAGGTTCTTGTCCGTAGGACATTAACAGGAGTCGGGAGACGGGAGTAAGGAGTAAGGAGTAGGGAGAAGAGGTGAAGAGGAGAAGTGGTGAAGTGGTGAAGTGGAGAAAGGGTGAATGGAATTGTTGTTTTTAATCGAAAGACACAATTGTTGAATAAACTCTAGCCCGTAGGGCTTCAATATCAATAGATTAACAGAAAGCAAAGGTTCTTGTCCGTAGGACATTCACAGGAGTCGGGAGACGGGAGTAAGGAGTATGGAGTAGGGAGAAGTGGAGAAGAGGTGAAAGGGTGAATGGAATTGTTGTTTTTAATCGAAAGACACAATTGTTGAATAAACTCTAGCCTGTAGGGCTTCAATATCAATAGATTAACGGTAAGCAAAGGTTCTTGTCCGTAGGACATTAACAGGAGTAAGGAGTATGGAGTAGGGAGAAGTGGAGAAGAGGTGAAAGGGTGAATGGAATTGTTGTTTTTAATCGAAAGACACAATTGTTGAATAAACTCTAGCCTGTAGGGCTTCAATATCAATAGATTAACGGTAAGCAAAGGTTCTTGTCCGTAGGACATTAACAGGAGTAAGGAGTATGGAGTAGGGAGAAGTGGAGAAGAGGTGAAAGGGTGAATGGAATTGTTGTTTTTAATCGAAAGACACAATTGTTGAATAAACTCTAGCCCGTATGGCTTCAATATCAATAGATTAACGGTAAGCAAAGGTTCTTGTCCGTAGGACATTAACAGGAGTCGGGAGACGGAAGTCGGAAGTCAAAGTTCCAATCTGGCGCAAGCCCAATCTGGCGCAAGCGTCCGCTTGTGCCAAAAAATCATTTCCAAAAACCAATAAGTTGCCTTAAATAGATGAATATCAAATTGTAAAATCTGTTGATTCGTAGGGTTATTCTACGATGGTCATTTCGTCTACCAAATAACCGGCTCCGGCGAATTTGTCCACGATAAAAAGGAAATACCTGATATCGAGAGAAATATTCCTACACATTTCAGGATCATACATCAAATCACTCATTGTGCCTTCCCAACAACGATCGAAATTAACGCCTACCAGTTGACCTTCGGCATTCAACACAGGGCTTCCCGAATTACCTCCTGTTGTATGGTTGCTGGCAGCAAAAGCCACATGTAATTTTCCGTCTTTGTCGGCATAGCGACCATAATCTTTGTTGTTGTATAACTCTTTGAGCTTTTCTTCAACCACATAATCGTACACATCGGGGTTTTCCTTTTGCATGATTCCTTCCAGGGTTGTAAAGTGTTTGTAGTAAACAGCATCTTTGGGAGAAAAGCCATTCACATTCCCATAGGTTACACGTAAGGTAAAATTGGCATCGGGATAAAAACGTGCATCAGGTTCCATTTCCATCTGAGCTTTCATGTACAAACGTTGGAGGCTGTCGAGGGTGTTGTTGAGTGCTATACGTTGTTGTTTTATTTCACCGTTGTACATGGTTCTCATTTCCTGAGCCATTTTAAATGCAGGATCTTTCTTGAGTTTTTTCAGGTCTTTGCTGCGATAATTTTCAATGAATTCCGTTATCTCGTCTTGTTTATTGAACATAGATTTTTTGAAGACATGGTTGGTATAGGCCAGAAAATCGCCTTTATATTTCTTGTGTATTTCTGTGAAGAAAGCCGGTTTGTACTTTTGTTCCAGGTTTTCATCATAAATTTTCAACAACGCCGCCATCACTTCTTCGTCAATGGGTTGGTAATAATCCTTGAAAAAGGTATTTGTTTTTCCCAAAAGTGCCGTTTTTTCTGTATTAATCTTTTCTGAATCAACAGGTTTTGTTTCGCTTAGCGCGGCAAGTTTCGAAAATCCATTGGCATAACTCACCAGTTCGATGGCTAATCCGGCTTCCATGAGGTAATCGGTGGCCACGTTGAGCGGTGTAAGTTGGGTATACACGTTTTTAAAGGTGGGAAGGAGTTTCTTGTATCCATTGTTATTGGCCCACTGCTGAAATTCGGTTTCATAGGCTTCTTTGCGCTCAATTCCTTTCATTCGCTTGATGCCACCGCTTTCGCCAATCATTTTTTTCCAGTAATTGGCCACACGCGCATCTTTCGAAGCATATTGAATGCGCACTTGTGGATCTTTTTCGGCATATTTTCCAAAAATGTCCAGACGAGTACCACGAAGTTTTATTTTCTGTGGATTTTGCACCTCGGTTATCATTTCGATGGCATAGGAGGGCAGGTATTCACTGGTGCGAGCCGGGTATCCGAACACGAAGGTAAAATCATTTTCTTCCACACCGGCAATGGAGATGGGGAAATGGTATGTAGGTTGGTAGGGAATATTGTCTTCGGCATATTCGGCCGGTTTGCCATCCTTGTCCACATAAATGCGGAAGAGTGAAAAATCGCCCGTATGACGTGGCCACATCCAGTTGTCGGTATCGCCACCAAATTTGCCAATATTGGACGGGGGTGCCCCAACCAACCGGACATCTTTGAAGGTTTCAGTCACCATCATATAGTATTGATTTCCATTGAAAAATGGTTTGATGGAACCTTGATACAGTGAGTCTTTCTCCAGTTCGGCAATGATTTTTTTGCTGTTTTGGGCGATGAGTGCATCGCGCATTTTTTCGGTCATGTCGTTGGTTACACCTTCCAAAACACCTGTTGTTACATCTTCCATGCGGATAAGCAAGGTAGCTGTGAGGCCGGGGTTGACCAGTTCCTCATCGCGGTTCATGGCCCAAAACCCATCGGTAAGATAATCATGGGCAACTGTGCTGTGCTTTTGAATTTGTCCAAAGCCACAATGGTGGTTGGTAAGTAACAAGCCTTCGTCGGAGATGAGCTCAGCGGTACATCCACGTCCAAAAAGCAGGATAGCATCTTTCAGGCTGCTGTGGTTTACCGAATAGATATCCTCAGCAGTAATTTTCATGCCCATTTCCTGCATTTCTTTTTCATTCATTTGCTGCAGCAACATGGGAATCCACATGCCTTCACCGGCCATGAGAGGAGTAATAAATTGCCAAAAGAGCAGGGCGATCAACACGGGTATTTTCTTTATCATTTGGTTATGATTTTATTTTCTGCAAAACTATTTAAAATTTAAAGATTTGAAAATTTAAACATTTGAAGATTTGAGATTTGAAAATTGGCTGACGTCGGAGTATGGGAACGCGGATATCATAGATTTGATGTTTAACCACGAATAATTCTCACGAAAAACAGCGCCCATCAGCGCATATCTACGTCCAAAAAAAATCAGCGCCCATCAGCGTAAATCAGCGTCTAAACAAAACAGCGCTCATCAGCGACATCAGTGACCAAAACAATACCACCTCTGAAATAGTCAGACGCAGATACCGCAGAAAAGCGCAGATCAATAAAAACCCAAATCAGCGCCCATCAGCGCCCAAAAAAAAACAGCGCCCATCAGCGTAAATCAGCGTCTAAAAAAAACAGCGCTCATCAGCGGCATCAGCGTCCAAAACAATACCACCTCTGAAATAGTCAGACGCAGATACCGCAGAAAAACGCAGATTAATAAAAACCCAAATCAGCGCCCATCAGCGTAAATCAGCGTCTAAACAAAACAGCGCTCATCAGCGACATCAGTGACCAAAACAATACCACCTCTGAAATAGTCAGACGCAGATACCGCAGAAAAGCGCAGATCAATAAAAACCCAAATCAGCGCCCATCAGCGCATATCTGCGTCTAAAAAAATCAGCGTCCATCAGCGCCCATCAGCGTCCAAAAAAAAACAGCGCCCATCAGCGCAAATCAGCGTCAAATAAAAACAGCACTCACCAGCGCCCATCAGCGTCCAAAAAAATCACCACTCATCAGCGACATCAGCGTCTAAGAAAATTATCAGCGTCAAAAAAAATTATGCGAGTAAATCTGTTTCATCCGTGTCATTCATCATCCCCTCCAGTTTAAATGTAAATCCAAATTCCAACCGAAAGTTTTTATCTTTGCTCAATTCAAAATAATTACAATTTCAGCCATGCAGAAGACACCTGTTTACAAACCTAAAAACCACGTACGTATTGTTACCGCCGCTTCATTGTTCGATGGACATGATGCCGCCATCAACGTCATGCGCCGAATTATCCAATCTTCCGGTGCAGAAGTCATACATCTGGGGCACAACCGCTCCGTCCATGAAATCGTCAACACGGCCATTCAGGAAGATGCACAGGCCATTGCCCTCACCAGCTATCAGGGCGGACACATGGAGTTTTTAAAGTATATGTACGACATGCTCCACGAAAAGGGTTGTGGTCATATCAAGATTTTTGCCGGCGGTGGCGGAGTGATATTACCCGAAGAAGCCAAAGAACTGCACGCTTATGGCATCACCCGTATATACAGCCCTGACGATGGCATGGAGATGGGTCTTCAGGGGATGATCAATGATTTGCTCGAAAAATCGGACTTCCCCACCGGACAAGACATTCAGGTTACTGCCGAAGATATTCAGGCACAGAATTATGTGGCCATCGCCCGATTGATATCAGCTGCCGAAAACCACCGTGAAGAGGTGGCCGGGTTGCTGGAAAAATTGTATGACCACCAACGTGAAAAACAATCACCCGTGCTGGGGATTACAGGTACCGGTGGTGCCGGAAAATCATCCCTCATCGATGAAATCGTACGTCGTTTTCTGCGCGATTATCCCGAAAAAACCATGGCCATCATTTCGGTGGACCCATCCAAACGTAAGTCGGGCGGGGCATTGTTAGGCGATAGAATCCGCATGAACGCCATCGACAATCCCAGGGTATATATGCGCTCGCTGGCCACCCGCGAAGCCAACCTAAGCCTGTCAAAATATGTAAAAGATGCCGAACGCATTGCCCAGGCTGCCGGATTCGACCTTATCATCCTCGAAACTTCCGGTATTGGTCAGTCCGACTCGGCCATCATCGATCACAGCGATGTGTCGCTCTACGTGATGACTCCAGAATATGGCGCCGCCAGTCAGTTGGAGAAAATCGACATGCTCGACTATGCCGACATCATCGCCCTCAACAAAGCCGACAAACGTGGCGCTCAGGATGCCCTTCGTGATGTGAAAAAACAATTTCAACGCAATCACCAGCTTTTCGATACCGATGCGGACTTGATGCCGGTGTATGCCACCGTGGCTTCCCAATTCAACGACCCCGGGGTAAATTCCCTGTATGCCAACTTGTTGTCGAAAATAGAGGAGTTTACAGGAGTGAGTTTTGGTGTGAGCCACGACGACAAAAGCCATTCTCCCGACAAAATATTCATCATCCCGCCCCATCGGGTGCGTTACCTTTCGGAGATTTCGGAAACCGTTAGAAACTACAACCGGTGGGCCATCAAACAAAGTGAAGTGGCGCAAAAATTGTTTAGCCTGAAGCAAACAGCCAATCTTCTGGAGACAGAAAATCAGGCCGTGGAACCCGTTCAGCAATTAATAGAGAAAACGGCACTGGCTCTCGACCCCAAAAACAAGGAAGTTCTCGAAAACTGGGAAAACACCAAAAAAGCCTACTCCGATGAGTATTTCATCTTTAAAGTCCGCGACAAGGAACTCAAAATAGCGACACATGTAGAATCACTATCGCACATACAAGTGCCCAAAGTCTGTTTGCCTCCATACCAAAGCTGGGGCGAAATTCTCCGTTGGGTTCTCAAGGAAAATGTTCCGGGCGAATTTCCCTATGCCGCGGGTGTGTTTCCCTTCAAACGAGAAAACGAAGACCCCACCCGCATGTTTGCAGGCGAGGGCGGACCGGAACGTACCAACCGCCGTTTTCATTATGTAAGCAAGGGATTGCCAGCCAAACGACTTTCCACAGCTTTCGACTCTGTAACCCTTTATGGCGAAGATCCCGACCTGCGTCCGGATATTTATGGTAAAATCGGTAACGCCGGCGTGAGCATCGCCTGTTTGGACGATGCCAAAAAACTCTACTCGGGTTTCGATTTGGCCAGCGCCATGACCTCTGTTTCCATGACCATCAATGGTCCGGCACCCACGCTGGTGGGCTTTTTTATGAATGCGGCCATCGACCAACAATGTGAGCTTTACATCAAAGCCAATGGTCTGGAAGACGAAGTCAACAAAAAAATAGAAGAAATCTATCGCCAACGGGGAACCCAACGTCCTGTCTATCAGGGAAAAATACCCGAAGGAAACAATGGACTGGGTTTGATGCTCCTGGGTGTTACCGGCGACATGGTGTTGCCCGCCGAGGTGTATAACAAAATTAAAGCGGATACACTTTGCAGGGTTCGGGGAACGGTTCAGGCCGATATCCTGAAGGAAGACCAGGCCCAAAACACCTGCATCTTCTCCACCGACTTCTCCCTCAAACTGATGGGCGATATTCAGGAGTATTTTATTGCACACAACGTACGTAATTTCTATAGCGTGAGTATTTCGGGTTACCACATTGCCGAAGCAGGCGCCAACCCCATCAGTCAGCTGGCCTTCACCCTTGCCAATGGATTCACTTACGTGGAATATTATCTGTCGCGGGGCATGGACATCAACCAGTTTGCACCCAACCTGAGTTTCTTTTTCAGCAATGGAGAAGATCCCGAATACGCTGTTATTGGCCGTGTGGCACGCTTGATTTGGGCCAAAGCCATGAAACTGAAATACGGTGGCGATGAACGTGCTCAAAAACTGAAATACCACATTCAGACTTCCGGACGATCGCTGCATGCGCAGGAAATAGATTTCAACGATATCCGTACCACCCTCCAGGCGTTGTATGCCATCTATGATAATTGTAACTCACTGCATACCAATGCTTACGACGAAGCCATCACCACCCCCACCGAAGAAAGCGTTCGCAGGGCCATGGCCATTCAAATGATTATCAACCACGAACTGGGTCTGGCCAAAAACCAGAATCCTTTGCAAGGTTCCTTTATCATCGAGGAGTTGACCGATTTGGTTGAAGAGGCTATTTTGAGCGAAATGGACCGCATCACCGAACGGGGTGGCGTATTAGGGGCCATGGAAACCATGTACCAACGGGGTAAAATTCAGGAAGAAAGCCTGTATTACGAGCACCTGAAACATTCCGGCGAATTGCCCATTATAGGGGTGAATACTTTCTTGGGAAGTCAGGGCTCCAAAACAGTGATACCGGGCGAAGTAATTCGTGCCACGGAAGAAGAAAAGCAATACCAGATTCACATGTTGGAGCAGCTGCATACCACTTGGAAAGAGGAAAGCAAGGTGGCGCTGAAATTGTTGCAGGAAAAAGCCATCAACAACGAAAATGTTTTTGAAGCCCTGATGGAAGCCACTAAAACATCCTCTATTGGTCAGATTACCAATGCGTTGTTCTCGGTGGGGGGACAGTATCGGAGGAATATGTAAGCCGAAAATTTATGACACATAACATCTTCATCTTCAGAAACTACACCGTTGAACCCCTTTTTACTTCGTTGGAAAATGTGGCGTTTAGCGGATATAGCGAAATTGATTTTCCTGAAGGAAGTGACCATTATGTGTGGTGTTATATGATGCCTTTTGGAATTAACCGGGATGCTTTGGCAGCTGAAATCAACTTTTTCCAACAACGTCTGTTGCATTTGTCGAAGCAGTTACCCTCCTCTGCCAACCTCCTTTGTTTCACCATGTGGAATGTTGCTCCTGAAGGCTTTTCTGTTAACGACCCTGTGCGACAAGCGGTGAATGAATACAATGAAACCATTTATCAACTGGCTCAAAACCACCGTCATGTTAAAGTAATCGAATTCAGTACGTTTGCTTCCCAATACAGTCTGGGCGAACTGGTGGATCCCCGGCATTTTTATATGTCGCAGGTGCCCATTAATCCGAAACTCGCCACCAATTTCATGCACTGGTTTCAGCAAAAACTGCGGGCCATGGCCGGAATTCGCAAAAAATGTTTGGTACTCGATTTGGACAACACACTTTGGGGTGGCATTTTGGGTGAGGATGGCATCGCAGGAATACAGTTGGGCAACACCTACCCGGGCAACTGTTTTCGGGATTTTCAATTGTGGTTGAAAGAAATCAAGAATACCGGCGTACTGCTTGCCATTTGTAGCAAGAACAATCAGGAAGATGTGGCACAGTTGTTCAACCAACGTACCGACATGGTGTTGCAAATGGAGGATTTTTCATCCATGCAAATCAATTGGACAAACAAGGCCGAAAACATCAGAACAATTGCCCTGGAGCTCAATATTGGTTTGGATAGCCTGGTATTTCTCGACGATAGTCCTTTTGAACGCGAACAGGTAAAAACCATGGTGCCCGAATTAGTGGTGCCCGATTTCCCTCCACAACCTTATCTGCTGACAAAATTTATCCGGGAAGTTTACAATCAATGGTTTCAGGTGGCCGAACTCACCGATGAAGACAAATCTAAGTCGGTTCAGTATCAACAAAATGCCCAACGAAAACGGTTGATGGACACCCGCGATTCGGAGGAAAGTTTTTTGAGGGAAATGGAAATCAAACTTTCTATCGCCGAAAACAACAAGTTGCACATTCCACGGATTGCCCAAATGACGCTGAAAACCAATCAGTTTAACCTGACCACCAAGCGTTACACGGAAACGGATATCCTCCGGATGATGGAATCGGGTTATGATATTTGGGATGTGTCGGTAAGCGATAAATTTGGCGATAACGGCATCACTGCCCTGGCCATAGTAAAAGTGGAGGGTGACATCGCCGAAATCGACAGTTTTTTACTTAGCTGTCGCATTCTGGGACGTGGAATTGAAACTGCTTTTTTGAATGTTGTGCTCAACCGAATGTTAGAAAAAGGTATAAAGAAAGTTAAAGCGACATTTGTTCCAACGGCCAAAAATGCGCAGACGGAAAACTTTTTTGAAGGCAATGGTTTTGAGAGGATTAAACCGGAGAGGGAACCAAATACTACAAAGAACTACCTCTTGATGTTGACGGAAAAACGATCCATCAACGAGCTATATGAGGTTGTTTGACAAGGAGGATAACTTTTGTACAAAAATGTGAATCATGGAACAAAAAGAAATAAAAACCGGTGTAAATAAAGTCCTGATACAATCGCTTGGATTGAGTAATAAATATTTGGAAAAGAACATATTTAAAAAGGAGGTGGAAGCCTGGGATTCTCTCAAACACATCATGATTGTTTCCGATCTGGAAATGGAATTTGATGTGATGTTTGAACCCGAAGAAATGGTGGAGCTAACCGGCACGGATGCCATTGTGAATGTGCTGTTAAACAAGGATCTATCATGAAAATACACCACTTGGGTTATGCCGTTCGTGATCTGGAAGCCAGTATTCCAGGTTTTGAGAAGCTGGGCTTCGAGAAAATTGGGTTCCCGGTGCACGATGCCCAACGTCAGGTGAATATCCAAATGCTTAAAAATGATCCATGGATGATTGAGTTGGTGGCGCCATTTTCGGAAACTTCACCCATTGTGCGTATCCTCGAAAAAAATAACAACACGCCCTATCATTTTTGTTATGTTGTTGATAACATGGAGAAAACAATCGAAGAACTCAGGGCTGCACGATACATTCTGATAGAACCTCCGCAACCTGCAATGGCATTCAATGGTCAATTGGTGGCCTTTTTGTATCACCGGGATATCGGACTTATCGAACTTTTGGCAGCTAATTAACCTCCGATGAAGCACCTCAAAATCCTTCTCACCTTCGATTATGAACTACCCCTGGGTGGCATCACCAAATCGTATCGGCACAGCTTGTTCGACCCCACCGACAGACTTTTGGAGGTGTTGCATAAGCAGAAGGTTCCCGGAGCGTTTTTTGCCGACATCCTCAGTTATGTCATGTTCGGGAAATGGCACCAAACAGATTATACCCAACCTTTTTCCAATCAGCTGCAGCAAGCTATTCTGGATCAGCACGATGTGCAATTGCACCTCCATCCCCATTGGCTGGAAAGCCGGTTTGAAGCAGGCAAAGTAATTCCTTCTCCCAAATACAAAATGGGAGATTTTGTCCATCAGGATGACCCTTTTCAAATCGTACAAATTGTGGCGTTGGGTGTGGAGGAGCTAACCAAAATCGGACTCTCGGCAAACAAGGATTATCGTTGTATAGCCTATCGTGCAGGTGGTTACAACATGGTGCCCCACGCAGACAAAATTCTGGCAGCACTATATAAAAGCGGAATTATGTTTGATAGTTCCATCAGTCGTGGTTATTTTTTCAGGTCGAACAATTCGTTGGTGGATTACCGGAAAGTGCCCGATTTGCCCAACTGGTATTTGTCCGATTACGGAGATTTCAGCAAGGAAAGTCCGCATAAAAGTGCTTTGTTTGAAATCCCCATTGCATCCAAGCCCAAGGGGTTGTTCGAAATGCCCACTTCCTTCAAATTGAAAAAGTTTGCCGATCGTGCCGTGGAAAGTCGTGGACCCATGATTCATGCTCACGAAAGTGTAAGCAAACCCGACAAAATCCGACAGCTTTTTTCCAGTCGCATGCTCACCGTCGATAACCACACCTTTTCACCGGATTACCTGATGAAGATACTCGAATACAATGTGAATAGATTCAAAAGACATGACGAAATTATCCTGAGCCTCATCGGCCATCCCAAATCCATGGATACCTACCATTATTATCTGCTGACGGAATTCGTACAACGGGCAAGCCGGAAGTATGGGGCAAAACTGGAATTTACTACCTTTACCCAACTGTACAAAAACATGAGTCCGGCATGAAAATAGGCGACCTTATTTATAAATACCTTCCCATCGCGTACTTCAAAGCTGCCCGGGGTGCCTATTACAAGCTCAATTCCGTGATTTTCCGGCCTCTTGGAGAGGCTCAGTTTTTAGATTTGCTCAACACCAAATTGGGTGTGAAAAAAGGTATGGTTGTGTACATTCACAGTTCCATGGACAAACTCAACATCAATTTTTCGGCCTACCGTTTGCTGGAATTGCTGCTCGAAGCCGTGGGAGACGAAGGTACACTGGCTTTCCCCTGCTGGCATTACCGCGACCGTGCCGAAGATTATTTGAATCAACCCGGAGCTTCCTTTCATGTGAAGCGGTCGCCCACCACCATGGGATTGTTGCCCGAGCTGGCCCGCCGTCACAAACAAGCCGTTCGCAGCTTGCATCCCACCACTTCCATTGTCGCCATTGGTGCCAAAGCCCATGAGTTGGTAAACGAACACCATCTGGACCTGTATCCCAATGGTGAACGAAGTCCGTTGTTTAAAATCATGTCCCACCATAGTCGGATCATTGGTTTGGGCGAAAAAGTGGTAAGCCTGTCGTTTGTGCATGTGGTGGAGGACAGCATGAAAGAAGTATTCCCGCTCAAAACCCTGAACGACCAACCCATGAAAGGAAAGGTAATTGACCAGAATACGGAGGAGCATTTTGTGGAAACATTGGTGCCCCATAAAAACATTGCTCACCGCGACATTCCTGGTTTTTTCGCCCAACATATTTCCAAAAAGGCCTGTCGTTCCTTTACCCATCGTGGCGTGAACTATTTTACTGCCGACCCCAAACTTCTTTTTGACGAAATACTTGCTTTGGCAAAAGAGGGGAAGACGATTTACGGGTAAAGGACAATTTTTTACGCAACTTAAGGATGCCTGCAAAGGTTGTGGTAGTTAGATATTATGGAAGGACAACCAAGAAAGGATAGTACTTTTTATTAGTGATTTCATAAAAATCATTAATCTGGCAAGTCAACTTGCCAAATTAAGCTAAATACGGCAAGTTGATTGTCCAAATTTGGTGAAATATTGAATGTGGAATGGAATATTTAGTGCTGAATACTGACTTATCCTATACATTCATAAAATAGTAAACCATGAAAAATTTCAAAAAACCCAACTTTTTCGGAATCAAATCCAAAAATTCTACAACTTTTTCGGAATCAAATCCAAAAAAGTTGAGAAATGACCCTTGTTGGGGTAGTGTTTCGTTGAACTTTTCAATTTGGAAGTCCGATTGTTTGAAATGCCAAGCGGGGAAACTCAAAAATTAACCCCAAAAACATATGTTCATCACCCTATCCAACCCTTCATGTTTTTTTCCTATTTTTATCCTTCCAAAAATTGTTGAAAATGATTACAAAAAATATCCTGGTTATCTACCCCGAAGTGAAAGTTACCAAAGTGGCGGTATATCGCAATACGGAACCTATTTTTCTGAAAACCATCAAACACACGCCCGAAGAAATTGAGCGGTTTGCCAATGTGATCGACCAAAAGGATTTCCGGTTTGAGGCCATCATGAAGGAGATGGAAAACAACGATATCAACCTCGAAAACATTGAGTTGGTGATGGGCAGAAGCGGCATGGTAAAACCTGTTTCGCAGGGTGTTTTCGAGATAAATGATACCATGGTCAAGGATTTGGAAGCTGGTGTCATGGGTATTCATGCTACCAATTTGGGTGGAATTCTGGCTTACAAAATGTCCAAAAAAATAGGAAAAAAAGCCTACATGGCCAATCCCGTGGTGGTGGACGAGCTGAGCGACGTGGCTCGAGTAACCGGTCATCCCATGTTTGAACGTAAATCCATATTTCATGCCCTCAACCACAAGCATGTGGCATGTAAATATTCCAAGTCGATCAACAAAGACTATAAAGACCTCAACCTGATTGTGTGTCATATCGGTAGCGGTGGCATCAGCATCGGCGCCCACGAAAAGGGTCGCGTAGTGGATGTGAACCAGGCATTCGACGGCGGTGGGCCTTTTTCCATCACCCGCACGGGCACTTTGCCCATGGGTCAGTTGATTGAGCTGTGCTTCAGCGGAAAACATACCAAAGAGGAGGTCATGAAAATGATTACCTCCGAAGGTGGTTACAAAGCCTACCTGGGTACCGACAGCATTACCGAGATCAACGCCCGTATTGCTTCCGGCGACGAAAAGGCCAAGTTTATCTCCTATGCCTTGTCGTATCAGGTAAGTAAAGAAATCGCCTCACACGTGGCTACCTTGTCGGGAAAAGTGGATGCCATTATCCTTACGGGAATGATTTTCGACAGCGAGCGCTTCCTCGAAAATGTAAAAAGTCGTATCGGAAGCATTGCCCCCATTGCACTTTACCCTTCGGTAAACGACTTTGAAGCCCTTGCCTTGTTTGGGTTGCGGGTGCTCAAAGACGAAGTCCCGGTGAAGGTTTACAAATAAAAATGAATGGATTGAATTTAGTCAACGCCATTTCTCTGATCCGTATAAAAGGGGCTTTTCTTTTTTTGCTCTTTTTGGGTTCCGCCACTTTTCATTTGTCGGCGCAAACCTTTACTACTGACCTGGAAGACAGCCTTCTGCCCGCGCATTGGCTTGGACTGCAAACCATCGACACCACCTTTGCTTTTTCGGGGAAACATGCCTCTCTTGTCAACGCCGCACAGCCTTATGGTATTGGGTTTGAAGGTTCGTTTCCGGAAACGGTTGCCGGACAAAACACCCAAATAGCATGCCGCGGGCAGTGGTTTTTCAACCAACCTAATGCCGGTGGACTGTTTGTGGTAACCCTCATGGAAGGCGAACAGTTGAGGTATTGGTATGGCATCCATTTGGCTGCTTCACCGGAAAACACCGGACAATGGAATCACTTTTCGCAAAGCTTGTTAATCCCTGCCAACCTCACCCAAAAAACCACCATCAAAGCCTATTTCTGGAATCAACATCCTGAAATACCCATGTGGATGGACGACCTGCAAGTGGAGTTTTCACCGGCTGCCAATCCTTCTTTTATACCCGAATTGATGGTTGAAAACACAACGATATCCAATCAGGATCAACTTCTTTTCAACAATTCATACTATCAGATTTGGTATAACCCACCCAGTCGGCAACTCCGCATAACCGACCCCAACGGCGCATTGTTGGTGGAATCCATTACCTATTTTACTCAACGTGCATTGAAAAGCCAACCCACACAGTTTGTTGAAAATCTGAAATTTATCAAGAAAAGTACCAGTGGTAACGAAACCCAACTTGTTTTCAAAATAAAAACGGCTGCATCCAACTCAACTTGTGTTTTTCATTGCCATGTAAATTATCCTGATCTGGAAGTTTACGTTACTGAACGTTTCAAAAAAAAGCAGGAAGTTGACAGAGAATCGTTGGTATTTGTCAGTAAACCACCCGTTTCGCAAGTGATGCGCACCAACCGAAAAGCCGACACAACTGACTTCCAGGCTGAATACTGGCTGGATAAGGAGGGGGTGCAATTTGGCACCCAACAGCGCGGATGGTGGATTTATCATACCCCCGGAGTTAGTTCACTGCAGTTGAATACCCAAAAAAATCAATTGTGGGTCAATTTGGACTATGCACAGGATCATCCATTTTTCCGCTTTCCACTCGAACCCGACAGCAACAACTGGAAAACAGAACATTCGGCATCGAAATACCATCGAGGTGAACGCCGGCAGTTTGCTTTCAGCATCCACCTAAGCGGCATCAATCCCACATTGCCGCGCCTGATGAAAAATCCCGCGGGTTATTTGGCCACGTATATTTGGACCGAGCATGCCGATTGGACCAATATCCGGAGCAATCGGGCGACCTACTTCGGTTCGGAGATGATTACCAACGCCAAAGAAGCTGTTGGAGGATTTGTGAAATATGGAATTCCGGTGACCAAAAGCGTGTTTTATGCCAATCCCGACAGCACGCGAAATAGTGAAGTCACCGGGGGCCGTTTTCCTGAATTGGAGAGCAGCATACTGTCCGATCCCCAACTCCCCGATTTTCTTGATCAGATACACGAAGCAGGGAGCGAAATTTGTTTGCATACCCCCGAACAATACACCACCACTCCCCAACGGTTTCAGGAAGCCATGCGATATATGCAGACACATTATCAACCTTCATCCTGGATCGATCATGGCAACAACAACGGCTTTCATAACAACCGCGAAGATTTGGTGTGCGATGCCACCTTGAAAAAGTCGCCCTATTATGCGCTGGATTTGTGGCCAAAATATGGGGTTAACTATTTGCACAACAGTTACTACGAAGAAATGCCGGGCGTTGATTTCTGGCAATTCGACGGAAGTGTGGACAAGCCCTATGCAGGCTTTGGAGACTTTTGGCCCAAGCCCGATTTCTGGACACATCCCACTTATTCCAATGTGTTGATTCATTGGCCTACCACCAGTGCCTTATTTGTTCATACAGATGGTTTGTGGGATTACTTTTTTGGCCGGAAAAAACTGGATGAATTCGTTACCAATTGGGGAATGCAAATCAACCATTGTTATCCGGCCTGGGTGGATCCTGAAAAGGGGTTTTGGACCTATGATGCCGATTCGGTGATGGTTGCGCAAACCGGTTTTAATGCCACACTGCAACGCATGGCTTCGTTGCGCGATGCCGGATTACTGAATGTATGTACCATAAAAAGCTATCTGGATTACCGTACAGCTCTCGAAAATATTCAATATCAATATTTTCCGGACGGCCACGTGGAGGTAAAAAATTGGGGGAATACCGATATACCTCAATTGGCCATGGTGACTTCCGGCGATTATATTTTGGTAAACGGGCTGAAACCATTCAGAAAGAAAGTGGCTGAAGGTTGGGTGTTTTGGTTTGATCTGAAGGCCGGCGAAACTGCCCGAATCCGCATTCTGAACGAAAAATAGTCAAACTACAGTTTTCTCACCATCATCAAGGCGTCGCCGCCATCATTGTAGTAGGATGCCTCTACTCTAATAGTTTGAAATTGATTCTTTTCATACAACTTGATGGCACCCGTATTGGTGGTGTTTACCTCCAGTTTGATTCGGTTTTTGCCTTTTTGAAGGGCCAGATTTACCGACCAATCAAGCAATGCCTGACCCACTCCTTGTCCCCGAGCTGCCTCCGAAACCGCCAACGAATACAAACGCAATTGTAAGCTGTTGCTTCGTGAGAGGGCAATGGCATAACCCACTGTTTTTTGATTCAGGGTGGCCAGAAAAAAATCTACGGCAGGACTTTTTATCAGATACTTCATTTGCTTCCGGCTGAAACCATCTGCCGAAAACCCCGCTCTTTCAATGGTGAGGATATCCTCCAAGTCCGCAATCGAGGCCCTGCGTATTAACAGATGATCACTCCTGCTGTCCATACTATTGTCTGTGTTTTCTGTCAAGACGATCCAGGAATTCACGGAGGATAAGTCTGTAGAGTTCGTCGCCCAGAATGGCATCTTCCACCCCATGATCCAGCGATGGGTTATCATTTACTTCGATGATAACCGACTTGTCGCCAATGGCTTTCACATCCACGCCATACAAACCTTTTCCTATGGTGGAGGCTGCATCCAGTGCATTGCGCAGCACATGTTTGGGCACTTTGCTCACAGGTACGGTTTCAAACGATCCGGAAAGACTTTTCCCATCGGAGGTATGGTTGTATATCTGCCAATGACCACGTGCCATAAAGTATTTGCAGGCAAACAAAGGTTCACCGTTGAGCACCCCAATGCGCCAATCGAAGTCGGTGGGCAAAAATTCCTGTGCCAGTACGATGGCCGTTTTTTCAAAAAGTGCGGTCAGAATTTTAAAATAGTCTTCCTCATTGGTAGCTTTTCCCATACCATGGGAAAAAGACCCATCCGGAACTTTGAGTACGATGGGCGAGCCCAATATGCTGCTGATTTCCTCCCAGGAAACGGGGGTAGAACGAAAGATCAGGTGTGATTTGGGGGTAGGTATTTCTTCCTTGTCGAGCAATTCTTTTAAATACACTTTGTTGGTACAACGTATGATGGAGAGGGGGTCGTCGATCACAATCATGTCGGCTTGCTGTGCCAGATGGGCCATGCGGTATGTGATGTGGTTGAGCGAGGTAGTTTGCCGGATAAACAGGGCATCGTATTCCATCAACCGATAAATATCCTGGGCAGTGATGAGTTCGGCATTGATGTTCATTTTACGGGCTTGATGCTGGAAACGCTTGATGGCGCCTTTATTGCTGGGAGGCATAGGATCGTCCGGATCGATGAGGATGGCCAGATCGTAGCGGGCGGGTTTTTTTGCGCGGGGTTGTCGCCATACTTTCTTGCTGAAGGTTTCCAGCGCCAGGGCAAAATTATCTTGTTGGGCATCATTGAGTTCATCCAGTCCCAAAGGTCGGATGGATTCTATTTGGTTTTTTTCACGAAAAGCAAATTGAGCCCGCAGCATGGGGCAGGGGTTTTGCTCGAAAATGGCACGGGCTACTTTTTCCATGGCCGGTTCGGAGGTGGTGCCAAAAAATATGTCGAGGCTAACCAAATCTGATGGTTTAACTTCGAGCGACTGCATCCATTTGAAAGCAATTTTTTGCATTTGGTTATCGAGGCGCATCACCGCTCCGGTTTCTAATCTGTTGATCACCTCAATATCCGGCATTACTTTATGTCCTCGTGCCTGAGCCAACAACGAACAATAATAGCCTTCGGAATGATAATCGAGCTTATTGCAAAGATTGATAACAAAAAACTGTTTTTTATTAAGATCTTGATTTTGAAGATAATCGCCTGCAGTAATAATACTATCAGTGTCGTAATACGGAGTCCATTGGTCAATGGTGTCGAGGACAATTAGGGTTGTGTTCATGGAAAAATTTACTCATGATTAAGGTGGTAAAATTCGCATTTTTTTAATCCCATTGGCATGCGAATGAATAATTCTATTTAAAATTCGGTATGCTTTTCTTCTACGAAGGTAATCGTAAAGACCTCCCTATTAACAAATTTTATCGATTTGCTCCAAACAACCCGCCAACGGCTTTTTAATCATTGTTATCTTTGCCAAAATTTATTGAAAATGAAGTACCTCATTTCCCTTACCGTCATTGGTTTTATGCTTCTCACTTCTTGTGAATCGACCAATAAAGAAAACACAACAAAGGTTGTTTCCGACAAGGACAACGAAAAAGTGGTGGTAACAACCAACAACGACAACGAAGCCCTGATTAGTCTTCCCGCAGGCAGTTCAAATGCCGACACCACTTTGTCTGCCGAGAAAGAAAATCAGGCTTCACCGGAAGACCAGGCGAAAATGTTGGCTATGCGCAAAGCACGTACAGCGTTCAATAAAGGTATCGAAAACTATCAGTCCGGTGATTATGTCCAAGCCATCGATGCTTTTAAGTCGGTTTTAGAGTTCGATCCCGAAAATGCCAAGGCCTATTTTAATTTGGGTAAAATTTATGCCATGCAGGGTCAAAACGATCTGGCACTGTCCTATTATCAGGATGCCGTCAAATTAAACCCCGCCGACTCGTCCTCGCTGTTGGGGATTGGAATGGCCTATTATAACAAGGGCGATTTTGCCCAAGCCGTAGATTATTACAATCAGTGCCTGGAGGTTGCTCCCAACTATGCACTTGCTTATTATAATCGTGGAACTGTAACCGGACAGATGAAAAATTATGACGCCGCACTTTCGGACCTGAACAGGGCCATCCAGTTAAAGCCCGACGATCATCAGTTTTATATGAATCGCGGGTTGGTGTATTTTTATACCAAAAGGATGGAAGACGCTTGCTCCGACTGGAACAAAGCCGCCAAAATGGGCAATTCGGAAGCTCAGAAAGCTGTTAAATTATACTGCTCTACAAAAGAAAAATAGCCTAATACAGGAAATTGTTGTAAGGATAACGAATGGCATGTACCACCTTTATTTCGTTGTACAATAGTTGTTTTAGCTCGTCGAACTGTTCCTTGGTCTTGGCCGAAATAAAAATACAAGGATGATTATCTTTGGCCATCCAGCTTTGTTTCAGCAGCTCTAAATCAAGTATTTCTGATTGTTCGGGGTTATCATCCTTGGGTGGTTTATAGGCATCTACCTTGTTAAAAACCATGATCACACTTTTATCGCCGGCTCCAATTTCCGAAAGGGTCTGTGTGACGGTTTGAATCTGGTCTTCAAATTCAGGATGTGAGATGTCTACTACATGTAATAGAATATCCGACTCGCGCACCTCGTCTAAGGTTGACTTGAAGGATTCCACCAGACTGTGGGGGAGCTTTCTGATAAAACCTACGGTGTCTGAAAGCAGGAAAGGCAGGTTTTCAATTACGACTTTCCGTACGGTGGTGTCCAAGGTGGCAAACAACTTATTTTCAGCAAAAATATCCGACTTACTCAACAGGTTCATCAGGGTCGATTTACCCACGTTGGTGTAACCCACCAAAGCCACCCTAATCATGCTTCCACGATTTTTACGTTGGGTAGCCATTTGTTTATCGATGCCCACCAAGCGTTTTTTTAGCAAGGCAATTTTATCGCGGATGATACGACGGTCGGTTTCAATTTCTGTTTCTCCGGGTCCACGAAGTCCGATACCACCCTTTTGCCGTTCAAGGTGGGTCCACATTCCGGTAAGGCGTGGCAGTAAATATTGATATTGAGCCAGTTCTACCTGCACTTTGGCGTGAGCCGTTTGGGCGCGCTGGGCAAAAATATCAAGGATGAGGTTGGTGCGATCCAGCACTTTACATTCCAGTTCCTTTTCTAAGTTTCGTAATTGTGAAGGACTTAGCTCATCGTCGAAAACCACCATATTGATTTCTGCGGCTTCCACGTAGGCTTTTATTTCCTCCAGCTTTCCTGTTCCCACGAAGGTTCTCGGATTGGGCGTGTCGATGGCCTGAACAAAACGGGTCACGGGGATTCCTCCTGCCGTTTCCACCAAAAACGACAATTCATCAAGGTATTCGTTGGCCTTCACCTTGTCGGTATCGCGGGTAATGAGTCCAACCAATATGGCTTTTTCCGGTTGGCTGCTAAATGTCTTTTTTTCTATCAAGCGAGTGGGTAGTATTTTCTAAATCCAATAATCTGTCTTACTTCTTCAACGGTGTGGCGTCCGCTTTCGCGTGCTTTTTCGGCACCCATGTTCATAACACGGGTAATATAATCCTGATCGGCGTTAAGCTCAAGAATCCTTTCCCTGAAAGGTGTGGTAAAGGCAATCATGTCTTCGGCCAGTTGCTTTTTCATGTCGCCGTAGCGGATGGAGCAATTATTGTACTGATCGTTGAAATAATCCACCACATCAGGTTTTGAAACGGCTTTCAACAACGAAAACAGGTTTTCGATGGGTTCCGGTTTTGGTTGATTCATTTCGGTGGGACCGCTATCGCTAACGGCACGCATTACTTTTTTTCGTAGTACTTTGGGGTCGTCATTCAAAAAGATGGCATTGCCTTCTCCTTCCGATTTTCCCATTTTTCCGGAACCGTCCAAACCGGGAATTTTCACCAATTGTTCGCCAAAATTAAAGGCTGAAGGTTGTGGAAAAAAATCAACTTTGTACATGTGATTGAACCGACGTGCAAAGGTGCGCGCCATTTCCAGGTTTTGCTCTTGGTCTTTGCCCACAGGCACTTTGTCAGCTTTATGGATAATAATATCTGCGGCCATCAAAGTGGGATAGGTCAAGAGTCCGGCATTCACGTTTTCGGGTTGTTTGCGTGCCTTTTCCTTAAATGTGGTAACGCGTTCCAATTCACCCAGATAGGCGTTCATGTTCAAAAACAAATACAACTCTGCTGTTTCGGGCAAATCGCTTTGCAAATAAAGGGTCGCTTTTTCGGGATCGAGCCCTGCTGCCAAGTATTCAATCAATACCTGACGAACATTATTTTGAAGATTCCCGGGTGTGGGATGTGTTGTAAGCGAATGATAGTCAGCGATAAAGAAAAAACAAGTGTGGGTTTCCTGCATCTTCACAAAATTCTTCACCGCACCAAAGTAATTACCCAGGTGTAGGTTGCCGGTAGGACGAATACCGCTCAGTACAATTTCTTTTTTTTCCATGGCGCAAAAGTAATAAAAAGGAAGCGATTGTTGACTCCTCGCTGTCATCGAAACCAAATGTGATACGCCTTCTTAAGAAATACGGTGATTACCCTAGTGGTTTAGGTGGTTTGCCCTAAAAAAAATCTCTCACTATCACCTTAGTTTTGCCCCATTGTTTTGTGCTAAGCACGATAAAAGGATGTACGCCTTTTCAACACTAACCTAAATGATACAGCAATGAAAAAAACAGTACTACTATCACTCATTTTTAGTTTTGCTATCCTGATGAGTAATCCTGTTCAGGCAGGAAAAAAGAAAAAAGAGAAACAAACCGATTGGTCAACTTACAATTTTCTTGAGTTGGTGAAAGGAAAAGTACCCGGACCGGTGAAGAAGCGTTATAAAGGTGTAAAAAGGGTATATATAGCCGATTTGGTCATCAATCAACAGGTGTTTTCCAAATATTCAAAAACCTCCTATGGCGGCATGAATCATGGGTCGTCCACAGCCAGAATGAAAGTGAATTTGGGTGGAGTGGATTACCAAGCTTATCAGGATGCTGTAGCCAAATTATACAACCAATTGGAACGGTATTATATCGAACAGGGGTATGAAATTGTTAGTGAAGAGGAGGTGAGGCAAACGGAGCTTTTCAAGGAAGCGGAACCCGGTAAAAGAATTGTTGTGGCCAACGCCAGTGAGTTAGAGCCGGTGCGGTTTGGCGATGGCGGACTAAATAAATATGTGGCGGTAAGGCCGGCCAACAAACTGGTGGTGTATAACGATGCCAACAAGGACAAGCTCACCAAAGGCGCAGCTCCCTGGAAAGTGTATTTTAAACTGGCCAACGAATTAGATGCCTTGGTGGTAAGTTATACTTACTCCGCTCAATTTGTGGCCATGGGTGGAAAAGGGGGGTATTTTAATACCAAAGCAAGTGTTGGAGCCACTCCCGCCATGAGCATTTTTGGTGGAAGCATGCTAACCCTTGCTCCTTCTTCAAAAAAAACACAGCCTACATCAGGTGGATTTTATCAGGATGAAGGGCTTAATGGCAACAACAATGGATGGATTTCACCGGATGGTTTTGTTGAATTGGACGAAAACCAAAACAGCCTGTATTGGTCCGGAAGCAGCAGTAAATCTGTGGAAAATGTGCTGCGGGTAAACCAAACCCCATTTCTGGATGAAATATCTGTTATTGTCAACGGTATGAACAAAGCACTAACCACAAAATTTATTGACGATATAAAGTAAATAGCACCATGCTTGTGCTTGTCTGTTTTCAACCTGCAAAGCCGTAATACAAAAATTACGGCTTTTCTATGTTTCTGGAGCGTATTATTGGGCGCTTATTTTCAGTATAACAACGAGTTATATGTTTTATCTAGAACAATTTTTAATATTAAATTAGCAGGTTAACAGTATTTTTCTACTTTTGTCGTCAATATACTATCAGCCAACGGCCAATGAAAAAGGATTTAAAGGAGTTTATCACCACCCTCAGAAATTATACCAACCAACATGGTATTGATGCGGTTACTTTGGAAAAACTCGCTGAAAATTCTGAATTTCAAGCAGAAATTACCAAACATAAAATTGCATCGGACGAACAGCTCGTTGCCCTGATACTTGAAAATGAACGCCACATGTTTGAAGTCATTTTTAAGGATTTTAATTTTGATGGAAACGAGGACGCCATTGATATTCTTTTTACGGTAAGTAAAGAAATGGCTGCCAAATTTGGCAATTTGACCCCTTCGGTTACTCACCACTACAAATTAAAATACCCCAAGGTGTATCAAGAACATCTGGACAAACGTATTGGGTTTATCAACGAAAAAATCCAAA
Organism: Bacteroidales bacterium; assembly: GCA_963676875.1. Classification (GTDB taxonomy): domain Bacteria; phylum Bacteroidota; class Bacteroidia; order Bacteroidales; family F082; genus UBA6244. Next base: position 1,715,925 of record OY781436.1, on the reverse strand, counting down.
TCAATATGCGCAAGGGAATTGGTCAGGGAATGTACCGCGATGATTTGAGCGTGGAACTGGTATCCCGAAGATACATCAGCCGTTTGCTCGATATCCACGACCCCGATAATTTCCCTCCCGAACAATTTTCTTTCAATACCCTCTTTGATCAAATGTTCGAAAACTTTGTGATAAGCATCGCCACACAGAAGGGGATCGAATACTATAACGAAAAGAAAAGCAAGGCCAGTTTTTAGTTTACAATCAATTTTTTTGTTACAGCGTTGTTATGGTTATCTGAAAGTCGCATCAGATACATTCCTGAGGGTAACGATTGAATGTTGATGTTCATTCGATTGTCTCCGGCAGTTAGTTGTTGATGTTGCGTGAGCACTTCTTTGCCGCACAGGTTGTAAAGCGCCACATGGGCTTCGGTTGATTGTATAATGCTAATATTCAACTTAATTACCGAATGTGCAGGATTGCTGAATTGCACCTCCTCAAAGTCCTTAGCCAACCATTGTGATATGCCCAAAGATTTGTCAACTGTCAGTTTTAATGTCACCGGCAGGTGATCCGAATTTTGGAAAAGCGCCGTGAGCACATCAGCCGGAACGCTTGTGTTGGTTGGAGAATCTGTCAGGTTTTTGTTGAAATGAAGACCATCCTGCCCCACAGCCTTGTACGAACCCGGAACATACCTCAGGTGTTTGGCGCCAAATTTCAGGTTATTCGATATCAGGATAAAGTCGAAGCGGTCGTCCATGCCACCGGTAGAGGGGCAACCATTTGAAGAGGAATGGGTGCTTTGGGTGTGCACCGAAGCAAACGAGGAGTTGTTGTTCCAGCTTCCCGGCTTGTCGATGGGGTCGTTGAAGCGTAAGTTGGAATTGGAGTATTGGATGAAAGTCTGGTAAGCGTCTTCCGAACTTGTATATACATTAAAATCGCCACTGAGCAAATAATTCTCACTTTGTCCGTATCCTTCCAAAAAGGCCATGGTGTTTTCGGCCATCACTCCGCGGGTTGCCGCATCCTCATTGCTGTTTCCCGCCTTTAGATGCGCTACAATACAAGTAATAAAAGCTGTGTCGCCGCCCGATAGGTCGTCGGACTTGTAATAAAGTTTATACACATCAATGTCGCGCACCAGACTTTGGGCAATTACATGTGAGTGGAAAGCCAATTTTTGGTGGTTGTAAAAAAGCAAGTTGACCAAATACGGAGATGCCTGATAAATGAAATTGGCCATGCGGTATTTATCACTTCCGGCATTCACCGCCTGGTCGAGCAAGTGTTGGTGCATGGCTTGTGAGCCGGTGACTTCATTCACTGTAAATACATCGGGTTGGATATAATTCACAATGGTGTTGATATAGCCATCTTTTTCAGCTACCGGGTTGTTTTCAGCTGTGCAATAGCTGGTATAATTGCCGTAATTGAGCAAGTTGTATTGTAAAAAAGTGAGCGTGTCCTGTGCAAACAAGCCAATGCCGGACACAAGAAGAAAAAAGAGTAGCAGGTGTTTCATGAGGACAAAAGTACTTTTTTTAAGGAAAAAAGAGGGGACTATCTTCATACATTTTAACCTTGTGGCATTGCCAAACTTTCGTATTTTTATCGCAATTAACCATTAATACTAAACGCATGCTTTTCGGTAAGTCGAAAGAAGGGAAAAAATATAAGTTTAAGAGTCTGCAGTCTTATGCCTGGGATCGTGCCATAGGCACCAAGCGAAAGTTCAGAAAGGTGTTCGATAAAAATGAAATTAACTACCTGAGCACCGAGTTGGCCTTTTATAATAAGCTCTTCGATGAGGAGGAATGGAATGCCAACATCAAACTGCGTGCGGTGAAGATAGATGACGATGAAATCGGCGACCAAATTTGCATCAAGGAGGAAGAAATTACCATTTCGGTGGAAGACAATATCGTTACCTATACTTTTGGGTGGGGTGACGATGAACGCGGGAAATTTTGGAAACCGGGAAAATACCGCTGGATAGCTGCTATTGATGACGAAGAAGTGGGTACCACCGATTTTTTTATCGAAAACTACGATCGCGTAGCACCCAAAAACAACCCCTACATGGAGGTGCTTTCCTTCAGAACCTACGAAGCCCCCCAGGGTGATTTGGAAGAAAGTGAGCGTTTTTACATGAGCGTGTTCAGTAAACAGGATACCCGCTATATCATGGCCGAGTTGCGGTTTAAAAACAAAATCAACAAAGACTGGATTTGCGAGTTGTTCTTCAACTATATCGACGATACCGGACAGCGCATCGGCGTTTCCGACACCATGGTTTACATTACACCCAAAGAAGGCGTGGGTGAAGTGTTTACCATCACCGCCGGCTGGGGCGCCGAAAACAAAGGCACCTGGATTGAAGACGATTACCGTATCGAAGTAGTGTTCATGGATACCACCGTGGCGGTTATTCCCTTTAAGGTGAGCGATTACAACATGGAACGTGTGAGCGATTATGAAGCCCTCCTGAATGAAGATGTGGTGGGTTTGTATGATGTAACACATGTGTCGCAGACGACCTTAAAAAATAAGGAAACCGCCCCCGTGGACAAGGCAGATGAGGATGAATCCAAAGACAACGAAACCAACGAAAACGAAAACACCGACGTTGAAATAGAGATCGACAACCGCCCCCTTTCAGAAATATTGGCTGATTTGGATGGCCTGATAGGTTTGGAAAACATCAAAAACAAAGTACGCGAATATGTTGATTACGTGAGCTTTTTGCAATACCGAAGGGAAAATGGCATCGAAGATGATGAAGAAATAAGTTTGCACAGTGTTTTTACGGGAAATCCCGGAACAGGCAAAACCACTGTGGTAAAACTGTTGGGAAAAATTTTCCATTCCATGGGACTGCTAAGTAAAGGTCATGTGCACGAAGTGGAAGCCAGCGACCTGATTTCGGGATTCGTTCGCCAAACCGGAAAAGACACCAAAGAAGCCATCGAAAAAGCCCGGGGAGGGATCCTGTTTATTGATGAAGCCTACTCTCTTTTCAAAGATGGAGTTGCCAACGATTTCGGTCCTGAAGCCATTGCCGCTCTGATTACAGAAATGAGTGATGGGAAAGGCGATATTGCCATCATGGTAGCCGGATATCCCGAGGAAATGGATACCTTCATCAAGTCAAATCCGGGATTGAAATCCAGATTCAAACACCATTTTCATTTTGAAGATTATACACCCGAAGAACTGGTGGAAATTGCCCAATATGCAGCCAAAAAGAAGGCTGTGAAACTGAGTGCCGAGGCCAAAAAGAAATTGCTTCAACTTGTTACAACGGCTTTCAGAAAACGTGACAAAAGCTTTGGAAATGCCCGTTTTGCATCCGCTTTGGTGGATGAAGCCAAAATGAACATGGGTGTGCGGGTAATTAAACATCACGACCCGGAAGACCTGACCAAAAAAATCCTGTCGGTCATCGAGCCCGAAGACATCGAGGACATGGAAGAAACCGCCACCAAACATAAACTGGAGCTTCCCATCGACAACGAACAACTAAAATTGGCACTCGACGAACTCAATCAACTCACCGGTCTCGAAAACATCAAACAGGAGATTAACGAGCTCGTCAAGCTGACCCGGTACTACAAAGAGATGAACCGCGATGTGCTCAAGGCTTTCTCCATGCACAGCATTTTTACGGGCAACCCCGGAACGGGCAAGACTACCGTAGCACGCATCATTGGTAAAATATACAAGGCTTTGGGATTGCTCGAACGTGGTCATTTGATAGATGCAGATGGCAGTTCGTTGGTGGCTGGATTCGTAGGTCAAACCGCCCTTAAAACCAAGGAACTCATCAACGAAGCCATGGGTGGAGTATTGTTTATCGACGAAGCCTACTCACTCACTGAAGGAAAAAACAATGAGTTTGGAAAGCAAGCTGTGGCTGCCTTTATCAAAGAAATGGAAGATCGCCGTGGTAATTTTAGTCTTATCGTGGCAGGCTATACCGAAAACATGCAGGAATTCTTAAAATCGAATCCTGGTCTTGAATCCCGTTTCGACAATAATTTCCTGTTCAACGATTTCAACGAAAGTGAACTGTACAACATTGCATTGAACATGTTTAAAAAGAAGGGGTTGACTCCGGATAATGAAACCGAACAACACCTGAAAACATATATTGGCTTTTTGTATCAAAATCGCAACCGGTTTTTTGGCAATGCCCGCTCCATGCGTAAAGTAGTCGAGAAATCCATTCGTAATCAGGAACTGCGCATGGCCGATTTGCCCAAGGCCAATCGTACACCGGAAGCCATATCCACGATTATTCTGTCTGACGTACAGGAGTTTATGCCTCAGAAAAATAAATCTAAACCATCGTTGGGATTTAAACTTGGTGGAGATTAGTTTTTTTGGTGGCAGAAAATGTTGTGTGTCAAAACGCATGCAATCATCGGTGCCAGATTTTTAAAAACTGAAGTTGTTGGGATTGAACATGTTTTGGAATAGGCAGGATTGATGTTACCGATTTTTATACTGAGGCAGCGGCACAAGCGGTCGCTTGTACTAGGTGCGAACCATATTCATTTTTTGTTGGACACTAATGATTGTTGATTGTAAATGAAATCATCATTTCAATTGTTTTTTGCTTCTCCTAAGCCATAATTTAAAATTGACAAACAAAAATCTAAGTACATGATAAAAAATCACAACAAATTGATTGTCAATTAAATATGTTAATAACTTGGTGATAACATATGTCGTAAAAACGTTATAAATAACTGGCATTCTGTATCTTAGATGAAATACTAGCAGGTATGGCACCAAGATACATGAACACCAGTATTGAGAGTAAAAATAGCATTTTAGTCTCAACTTTATCTGAAGTCTTCGGGAATAATATGAATTTAGCCCGAATTAAGTTCTTTGGCTTATTTATTTGTGCTCTTTGCAAGGTTCAGACCGTTTGTTTTGAGAAACTGGCTACTAGCTTTGAACATGATGTGAGAGTAGGTTCATCATTGAGAAGAATACAACGGTTTATGTCGGAGTACCTGTTGGATACTGATCTAATAGCACGTTTAGTATTCGCCCTGCTACCCCACAAACCACCCTATCGACTGGCTCTGGATAGAACCAATTGGAAATTTGGGGCAGCAAACATTAATATTTTGGTTCTTGCAATTGTATATCAGGGAGTTGCTTTCCCTGTTATGTTCACCATGATGCCTAAATTTGGTAATTCATCAACTGAAGAGCGGATTGAACTAATGCAACGCTACATTTATCTATTTGGCACTGATACCATTGAGTGCCTGTTGGCTGATCGAGAGTTTGTTGGAGATCATTGGTTAGGTTACCTCAACCACCATCATATTCGTTATCACATTCGGATAAGAGAGAATTTCCGGGTAGACATTCCAAGAAATGGTCATCGTGTTAAGGCTTCCTGGTTGTTTAACCGTTTAAAAATAGGCCAGTTTGAATTCTTACATAGTATCGTTAGCATCAAAGGACAGCTTTGCTATCTATCTGGATCAAAAGTAAAAAACAAAAAAGGAATCCCTGAACTTCAGATTATACCAACTATAAATTGAAGTTAGCACTACGCTGTTTATGTATAATGCCGATATAGAATTGAAGAGGTTTCAGGAGCGAAGCGAACTTAAAGCTCATTTCAATTCATAATCGGTATAATTGTTTCATTCAACAAACCCGATGAAGCCCAATCACTTTACAAAGAACGATGGCAGATCGAGACTGCATTTAAAGCGATGAAATCAAGTGACTTTAATATTGAAGACACGCACTTGACAGATTTGGAACGTGTCGAAAAGCTTTTTAGTTTGGTACTGGTGGCTTTTGTTTGGGCTTATAAAGCCGGCATATATTCGGACTCTATTCGGCCTATCAAAATTAAAGCACACGGAAGAAAAGCTTACAGTCTATTCAAATACGGACTAAACTTTCTTGCAAACGTTCTGTTTAACAACGATATATATAGATTTAGGGGGTGTTGCAATTTTTTGTTATGTAGATATAAACTTCAAGTGGCTTTTTGCGGGGTACGATTACAGAGAGGTTAACAATCCAAATACAACCAACGCAGCAAATGGTCATTTTGCTCATTTGAAAAAAATAATGGTTTAGTTGGCATAAAATTAGCTGTCGCTAATTAGAGTCTGTCTATAAAGTCGTATTGCGAACCCCTATCCCGTCCCTTTCCCCCAAGGGGAAAGGCGATCAATTGTCGTATTATACAAACTAAATGGCTAAAATAGCGTGATTGATCGCTCCTCTCCTTTGGGGAGGAGTAAGGAGGTGGGGTGGTAGTTCAAACAGTTTGCTTACAAAGACTAAGCGGAGTCTGTCTCTTAAGTCGGACTTTAGAGACAGACTCTAATTATCACCTCCCAAACTTCCTCCCAATATCCACCTTTATACTTTCCGAAAGCGACTCCTCTTTCAAGACTTTTTGAATCAAATATTCGTCGGCTTCTCCGCCTTTAAACAGGCTGTAAACCTGGGCAACGGTGATGTGTCGGGTGGGGGAGTTGGGTTGCAAAATGAGTTCATCGCCCACGGCAACCATCCCTTCCTGAATCACCCTGAAATAACTACCTGATAAATCGGATTGCTGGAATAGCTTTACAATGCGATTGTCGCCAAACCGTATGCCCAACTTGTAACAGGGAATGCGTGGTTGCGACACCTGAATGATGGCCCGGCCCACACGAAAAATTTGTCCGATGTACAAGGTTGTTTCGTCGAGGCCATCGATGGTGAGGTTTTCGCCAAACATGCCCGGGGGCATTTCGACTTCGGGAAATTTTTCTTTCCAATATCCGTAAGCTTGCAGGCTGTAAGCATAGCAGGCTTTGTCTTCGCCACCATGATAGCGACGGTCCACCACTTGGTCGTCGGTTACGCCTTGTCTGCCCAAAGAAATGGGGGTTTTCACGGCAAGTTTATAGATGCCGGTTTGTTCTTCTTTTCCATTGTAAACAATGGTGGTACGTTGGCCGATATTTACTGAAACGACTTTCAAAGCAATGGTTTACAACATGCCCAATTCCAGCTTGGCTTCTTCCGACATCATTTCCTGATCCCAGGGCGGGTCGAAGGTGATTTCCAAATCAACTTCGGTAACGCCCGTCAAAAAACCGATTTCTTCTTTTACTTGGGCGGGAAGGCTTTCGGCAACCGGACAATTGGGTGCCGTAAGGGTCATCACTACTTTTACTTTGCCGTCTTCTTTCACATCTATTTCGTAAATCAACCCCAGTTCGTAAATGTTGACGGGCACTTCGGGGTCATAAATATTTTTGGTTACACGGATGATTTTATCATGCAATACTTTGATTTCCTCTTGGTTCATCATTTTACTGTTTTGATTTTAATTGAAACGCCTTGGCATACAATTGAATTTGTTTCAGCATGGAAGCCAGTCCGTTGGCGCGGGTTGGCGACAAATGTTCCTGCAATCCGATTTCATTCAGAAAGGAAAAATCGGCAGCCAGTATTTCGTCAGGAGTTTGGTTGGTGAGCACACGAATCAGCAACGACACAATGCCCTTGGTTATCACGGCATCGCTATCGGCCGTAAACACAATTTTCCCTCCCTTTTCTTCGGCGTGTAGCCATACGCGCGACTGACATCCTGATATCAGGTGGTTGTTGGTTTTATACTGTTCATCAATTACCGGCAGATCTTTTCCCAATTCGATGAGGTAGGCATATTTGTCCATCCAGTCGTCAAACATCGAAAACTCATCTACAACGGCCTGTGCATTTTCTTTAATGGTCATTTTATATTATATTTAGCTGTATTACTGCAACATAGCGATTGCTTTTTTCAGCGCGTTCACAAAATAGTCTATTTCTTCCAACGTATTATAGATCCCAAATGAGGCCCGAATGGTTCCGGTCAAGCCCAAAGATTCCACCAGCGGCTGGGCACAATGGTTTCCGGTTCTTACGGCCACGCCCATCTGATCGAGCAAGGTGCCCAAATCGTAAGGATGCAAACCTTCCACCACAAACGACAGCACGGCGGTTTTGCTTTTGGCTTCGCCGATGATGCGCACATCAAGAATTTCCTTTAAAGCGGTCGTTGCCACGTGAAGCAGTTCATCTTCATGTTGTTGTATGTGGTCGATACCCAATTGTTGTAAATATTGCAACGCTGTTTCCATGCCCAGCACATCGGCCACATTGGGCGTGCCCGCTTCAAATTTGTAGGGTGCTTTGTTGAAAGTGGTTTTCTCAAAAGTCACCTGATCAATCATCTCACCACCATATTGGTAGGGCGGCAGTTTTTCGAGCCAAGCCGGTTTACCGTAAAGTACGCCTGTTCCCATGGGACCATAGGCTTTGTGTGCCGAAAAGGCGTAAAACTCACAATCCAGGTCACTCACATCTACCGGAAGGTGGGCAATGGCCTGTGCTCCGTCGATCAACACCGGAATGTTGAATTGGTGGGCTTCCGCGATGAGTTCTTTCACCGGATTGATGGTTCCCAACACATTGCTGATGTGGGTAATGGCCAGTATTTTCACCTTATCGGAAAGAAGTGTGGTGGCCGCTTCCATATCCAGTGTTCCGTCCTCCAACACAGGAATTACCCGCAATCGGGCTCCCTTTTTTTCACACAGTTGTTGCCAGGGAACCAAGTTGCTGTGGTGCTCCATGGCCGAAATCACTACCTCATCTCCTTCATTTACAAAGGAATAAAATCCGGAGGCCACCATGTTGATGGATTCGGTGGTTCCTTTGGTAAAGATAATTTGCTCGATATTCTCAGCATGGATATATTCGGCAATAAACTTTCGGGCGTTTTCAAAGGCCTGTGTGGCCAGATTGCTCAGGTGGTGTGCTCCCCGATGTACATTGCTGTTTTCGGAGGTATAATAATTCACCAAGCGGTCGATTACCTGGCGAGGTTTCTGTGTGGTAGCCCCATTATCAAAATACACCAGGGGCTTTCCGTGAACCTTGGCGGACAGGATGGGAAAATCGTTCCTTATTTGGTGGATGGGCAATTTCATGACTTATACTTTACTCATGTCGATTTCGAACTCCATTGGCATGTCAGGAGTAGAGCAATGGAGCACGCATTTTTCGCAAATGGACAGTTCGCCGCGCAGGCGTTTTTTCACCATGTCTTCGATGCTTATACGCAAGGGGGCGATATCAATTTTGTCGGTTACTTCGGCGGCGAAAGCATACATAAGCAACATGCGGGCATCGATTCTTGAAATTCCGCGCTGCATCAGGTAAAACATGGCTTCATTATCTAGTTGGCCAACCGTGGCGCCATGGCTACATTTTACATCGTCGGCGTAGATTTCCAAAAAGGGCATGGTGTCCACTTTTGCGTCTTCGGTCATGAGGATGTTGTTGTTGCGCTGAAAGGCATTGGTTTTTTGCGCATCCTTGTTCACATGCACATAGCCGTTGAAAATGGCCGAGGAAGATTCGTCCAGCACGCCCTTAAACAATTCAGAACTGTTGCAATGTGGTTTGGCGTGATTTACATATACCTGGTTGTCAACTTGTTGTTTTTTATCCATCAGGTAAATTCCGTTCAGGTCGGCCTCAGCTCCTTCACCTTGCAAATCCACATTCAACTCGTTGCGAATGGTGCCTCCATTCAGGGTTATCACGTTTACCTTCATCCGGCTATCGCGCATTTGGGTAACAGAAGTGCTGTTGATCAAACAGGTTTCGTCGTTGATATTCTGCAACTTGTACAAGTCCAGGCTGGCGTTTTCGTCGATAAAAATCTCCGTCACCGTATTGATGAGGCTCGATTGGTGGTTCACCGAATCGTCGCAATGCATCAACGACAGGTGGCTGTTTTTGCCCAGCACCACCAAATTTCGTGAGTTAATCATCAGTTTGGAGGTGGAGTTTACCATTTTGATGAGTTGAATGGTTTCTTCAACACGCACATTGTCGGGTACATACACAAACAATCCGTCTTTAAAAAACGCCGTGTTGATGTGCGAAAATCCGTGTTGGTTGTGGGTGGCAATTTGGGCGAAATATTTCTCAAACAGTTGAGGATAAGATTTTTGTGCTTCGTGGATGCTGCCAATTACCACCCCATCAGGCAAAACGCGCAAAGGACGTTTTTCGGAGGTGTAGTACCAACCGTTGAGCAGGGCTTCCACTTGTGTGGTAAAACCATGGATGGAGCAATGAAAAATCTCACTCACTTCTCTGGTATAGTCCGGTTTGGCTTCCGACAAAACGAAGGAATGTTCGTGCACCTTATCGAATTTGGAATTTCGCCATTTTTCGTCAGAACGTTGAGGCAATCCCGACGCCTGATACATTTTGAAGGCATTTTGGCGGGCTTGAGCCACCGATTCCAACTCTCCAGAAAAACCATCTAAGATTTCGTTGGCTGAGTTGTTCAAGGCAGTTTCGAGCGCCGAATATTTTCTTTCTTCATTCATATCCAATCTCCTATTTTTCTGCGCCGGGTTCTTTAATCCAATCGTATCCTTTGGCCTCCAGCTCCAGAGCCAGTTCCTTTCCGCCTGATTTCACAATGCGTCCGTCGTACATCACATGCACAAAATCGGGAACGATAAAATCGAGTAAACGCTGGTAGTGGGTGATCACAACAAACCCGTTGTCGTCAGCTCTTAAGGCGTTTACCCCCTTGGCTACCACCTTTAGCGCATCGATGTCCAGACCCGAATCGGTTTCGTCCAGAATGCCCAGCGAAGGTTCGAGCATGGCCATTTGGAAGATTTCATTTTTCTTTTTTTCACCACCTGAGAAGCCTTCGTTTACCGATCGGTTGGTGAGTTTGGAATGTATCTCCACCAGCTGTTTTTTTTCTTCCATTTTTTTCAAAAAGGCTCCGGCAGCAATGGGTGGCAATCCTTGAAATTCCTGTTTGGCGTTTAACGCTGTACGCATGAAGTTGGTCATGCTGACCCCAGGAATTTCTACCGGATACTGAAAGCTGAGAAAAATACCCTTGTTGGCTCGTTCGTCGGGCGACATGTCGTTGATGAGTTCATCTTTGTACCAGATTTCACCTTGTGTTATTTCATAACCCTCGCGTCCGGTGATGGCGGCGGCCAGGGTGCTTTTTCCGGTCCCGTTGGGTCCCATAATGGCATGAACCTCTCCCTCGTTTACACTCAGGTTAAATCCTTTTAAAATTTCTTTTCCATTGATGGAAACGTGGAGATCTTTGATATTGAGAAGCATGTACTATTTTTTTTGAATGATCTGAATTTTCTTAATTAACCTACACTGCCTTCCAGGGTGATGGCCAGCAGTTTTTGTGCCTCTACGGCAAATTCCATGGGAAGTTTGTTGAGCACTTCCTTGGCGTATCCATTGACAATGAGGCCGATGGCTTTTTCGGTGTCGATACCGCGTTGCTGACAATAAAACAACTGATCTTCCGAAATTTTGGAGGTAGTGGCTTCGTGTTCCACCACCGAAGTTGCGTTGCCGGTAGTGATGTAAGGGAAAGTATGAGCCCCGCATTTGTCGCCCAAGAGCAGCGAATCGCATTGGGAAAAGTTTCGGGAGTTGTCGGCTTTTTTGGCCACCCGCACCAGGCCGCGGTAGCTGTTGTTGCTATATCCGGCAGAAATCCCTTTGGAAATGATGGTGCTTTTGGTGTTTTTGCCCAGATGAATCATTTTGGTGCCCGTGTCGGCCTGTTGGTGGTTGTTGGTAACGGCCACCGAGTAAAACTCACCGATGCTGCCGTCGCCTTTGAGGATGCACGATGGGTATTTCCAGGTAATGGCAGATCCGGTTTCCACTTGCGTCCAGCTTATTTTGGAGTTGTTGCCCCGGCAAAGTCCGCGTTTGGTAACAAAATTATAGATGCCACCATTTCCGTTTTTATCGCCGGGATACCAGTTTTGCACGGTAGAATATTTTACTTCGGCGTTGTGTTCGGCAATAATTTCCACGATGGCCGCATGTAATTGGTTTTCATCACGTTGAGGAGCGGTACACCCTTCCAGGTAACTCACGTAGGAATCTTCGTCGGCCACAAGCAGGGTGCGTTCAAACTGTCCGGTGTTGGCTGCATTGATGCGGAAATAAGTGGACAATTCCATGGGACATCTTACCCCTTTGGGGATATAGCAAAACGAGCCATCGCTGAATACGGCTGAGTTTAACGCAGCGAAAAAGTTATCGCGATAGGGCACCACCGTTCCCATGTATTTTTTCACCAGTTCGGGATATTCCTGCACGGCTTCGCTAAATGAGCAGAAGATGATGCCATGCTTCGACAAGGTATCGCGGAAGGTGGTTTTTACCGAAACACTGTCGATTACCGCATCCACGGCCACGCCGGAAAGCACTTTTTGCTCTTCCAGCGAGATGCCCAGTTTATTGAAAGTTTCCAGTAATTCCGGATCCACCTCATCCAGGCTGTTGAGCTGTGGCTTCTTTTTTGGTGCCGCGTAATAGATGATATCCTGGTAGTTGATGGGAGGATGATGCAGGTGTGCCCAATCGGGTTCTTCGATGGTAAGCCAGTGGCGGAATGCTTTGAGACGGTATTCGAGCAACCAGTCGGGTTCATTTTTTTTGGCCGAAATAAACCGAATGGTGTCTTCCGTGAGTCCTATGGCAGAGGTATCCATCTCGATGTCGGTATAAAAACCGTATTTATATTCCCCCGATGTAACTTCCTCAAGTATATTGTTCTTATCCTTTTCTTCAGTCATTTTAATTCTATTTAGAATTATTTTAAATAAGACTGCAAAAGTACAAATTATATATCAAATGGCGGCGTAAAACCGACAAGAACAATCGGTATTTTGCCGGTTTGATCAGGGTATTTGAAAGTGTTGGATTGTATGTCGGTTCGTAAAAAGCGGGGTTGTGGATTTGTATTTATGTAGGTTGGCATCATCGGTTGGTTCCCACATCCGCCTTCCGATGGCCATTGGAATGTAATTGATGTGCTTGATTCATTTTGTTTCCCAACTTTGTTTTACGTGAGAAAGTGAGCGAATAAATGAGTTGAAAATGGGGTGATGTAGTTGGAAACTCTTAGGTGCAAATCGAAATAGTATTACAACAAAAAGTGAAGGGGGATGAGCGGACATTGCATACTAAATAGTTCGGGTAATTATCCGAGCGTAGAGACACCCCTTCCATTTTTATCTCTACACCGGACGAGAAAATAAGTATATTTGACAACTGCTAAATACAATAAAATGAACCGAACCCAGCACCATCATTTTTTTTGCCTCATTTGATTTTCAGGGCATTGGGCTATATGGTGAATGTAGTCAAAGGGGGGATAAATGGCGTTGGGGTGGGTTTGGAATTTAGTCAGCCCCAATTTAGAAAAAAAGTGAATCCGTTTGAAATTATGAACACTTGTACTTATTTTTTTACTTCATTTTGTACTAATAATAACAGATATGCTAACGACATCAATCTCAGACTTCAGAAAAGATATTAAAAATATCTTGACAACGTTACTCAAAACTTTGAAACCTTGATAATTAATCGAGGAAAAGACTTAGCAGCGGTTGTAATTTCACTTGAAGAATATAATTCTTTGAACGCGACACAACATGAATTATCTTCCAAGATAAATGAACGCAGACTTGATTCTGCAATAGAGAAATTAAAGAGTGGATCTTCCTTTCAACAAGAACGTATCATAGAATGAAGTACATTTTCGTTGATGAATCGTTTGAGGACTATTTATATTGGCAAAAGACCAATAAAAAAACCTTGAGAAAAATGAGAATTAAAGAATTTGTATTAGGTATTTCAATTCTGTTTGCATCGCAAGTACTATCAGGACAGGAGCACAAACTTTCATTTTTGGATAAAGCCAACCAACATAGTGTTTCCTTCGAGCTTCCTATCTCTATATCCTATTCTTATGCCCATAGGTTTAATTCACATTTTACTTTTGGGGCTAGAATTCAGGGGGGGTTATGCTGGCCAATTACACTTATTAGCACAACTACTTTATACGATAATGGCTATAGCGAAGGTGCTCAAAAAGTGAAACCAAAGTCAAGGTTGGAAGTGTTGAAACTTCAACTTTTCTACAGACATGCCTTATCCAAGAGCATTTATTTTGATGTGGGTCCATTTGCTTCGGTATCACCGCTTGGAGAAGCAGGTTGGGAAAAACCTTTAAAAACAGGTGTTGAGATTTCCGCCTATTATTCCATACGAAAGATACACATCAGGTTGCGGCTGAATGGAGCTTTGTGTTTCGATATAAATGATACCAATATCTTAATGGCTGATAATACATACTACGTTTTCGATGTCATACCATTAGTAATAGGTTTTAATTTCTAGTGGAATTTTTTAAACGGATAATTATGAAACGAATAATATTGACATTAATTATTACTCTTACTTCCATTTTACTATTTGCTCAGTAGTCCCTCTACTCCCACCAGTTTACAACCGGTGGGCTTGTCTTTCCTGTTTCAACGTAACAAGAGTAAGAATCGACATGAAATGAAAGTTTTTTGCCTTAGTAATAAATGAGTTATACACACAAGTGTTTTCGGGCTTGGGATCTGGTTCTTGTGATGGTTTTTTCTTGATGGTTACATCGTTCACTCCTACTTTTTATATTGGTATTGAATATGATTGGTAGTGTTTTAGGCAAACAAAATTACTAGGAGGACTCACTTATTTGCACCTTTTGTCAATTCGTCTCCCTTTTAATGTATCAGTATTCAGGAGGCACTAACAATAACCTCCCGAGAAAATAGTGGAATATCAAATAAATAGTGATCTTTGTCAGGGCAAACGCTTCTTTTCTGATTATCAAAAAATGTCAATTGATGGTGGTGGAGGTAATGAAATGTTGAGCAACAATAATAAATTGAATTCACATAGTATTGATAAACAAGATGTAAATATTTGGAGATGGATTTATCCAAACCCATCTTCCGGCCAATATACCTACACGCATTCTAACAAAATACAATCGGCTATCGTGTATAACTCCTATGGTAAGATTGTATTGGAATTCTATAACGTTAATACCAATTTAATTTCTTTTAATATAAGTAGTCATCCACAAGGCATTTATTATTTAAAGACAACTTGCAACTCTAAAACTATAACACTTAAAATGTTGAAATTATAACCAGCATGAACAGTATAAAAAAATCTACATTATTAGTAATTTGTTTAATGTTTCTCGGTTCAAGTTGCCTAAAGGATCATCTGGTTGGTGAGTTCCTGCTGACCGAGGAGATGAAAAATCAAAACCCTTATCAATTAGGAGCGAAACTAATTATTGTATCAGATAGTTCGATTACATACCCTGTAACTATTGAGTCAAGATTTGATACAATCTACCGAACCCTTGCTGGTATGAATACAAATGATTATTATTTCATTGAAGTTGAACGTACATGGACACTTTACACTAGTACAACGGATATTCCTGGATTTTCTTTGGAGATGGAAGGGAAAGTTAATCAACCGGCAAATTTCAGAATAGATGCAAATATTAATAATAGAGGGCGGTCATGGTCATTTGAGTTGCCACTTAATAAAGAATATACACCATTTCTTGATAGTATTCAGGTTCGGGGTAATTGGTATTATGATGTGTATTACAGCGAATTGGAAAAGAAAGAAAATAGAGCATATAAATTGTACTATTCCACCCAATACGGCATTGTTAAAATCGACTTTTCTGATGGCAGTTTTTGGGAATTGGAAAGCATTGAATGGGCTGATAGGGAATGATTAGGCTGGTTTAATTCTCTTCTCCGCGTCCTTACACCCCGCCCTCCGCTCCCGCCTTCCGATAGTTATCGGAATGTAACAGGTGGGCTTGTTTTCCTATTCAACAAAATTTGCTATGAATTGTCATGACAAAGAAAGTTTGCACCTCTGATCTTATGCCTCAGTAGTAATTGAGTTATACACACAAGATGTTCTTAAAGCTTACCGTGGAAATTCTGCCCTAAAGTTTCAAACTGATGGCAGTGGTGTTATTATTTCTGTTTAAACTCCATTTGCCCGGTAAGGGTAAACCCCCAAATAATTGTCATACAATTATAACAAACCGGTTAATCAATAAAAACCCCACACCAATGAAACACCCGATAAGCACATTGGTCATCGTTCTGTTGTTATTCGCGGGCATTGGCGGATTGCGTGCACAGGAAAAGCCACACCATCAGTACAAAAACTATCTTTCCATCAATGCTTCACGCCTGATTGTGAGAGAAATACGGGTGAGTTATGAACGGAAACTTTCCTTGCACCACTCGGCCGGTATTTCATTTGGGAAACACATGCCTTCGCCGCAAACATCTTACAGAAATTACAATTTCCTGCTTTTTAGTTTTCCCATTAACTATCGCCTGTACGACGGATATTACGGCGGACTTCGTTATAGTTACCAACTCATTCCCAAAGCTCAGTTTTATGTGGCCGCCGAGATGTATTACGATTATAAATACTACGACAACAAATATTACTGTTTTTGCGTGGGTACCGATCACGATTCGTATGTGAGCCTCGAGTCGGTGGTTCAGCGCAAATCGGGACTGAAAATCATAGCCGGAAAAAAGGTGACCATTTTTGGCAAGGGCAAAGTGGGTTTGGTGCTGGATGTGTACTATGGGTTCGGACTTCAGTATAAAGAAACCAAACAAACCGAATTTGGCAGAACCCAGGGCGGCTGTAGCGTAGGGTATTATAGCCCCAACGGCGCTTACGGCACGCCAAAAGTAACCATTACCCATCTCTTCGTACCCACGGGCAATTTTGGGGTGCTGATTTCATTGGCAACCATTTAATGGGTTTTTCTTGAAAGCTTTTTCACTTTGTTGTTGTGCTTTTGTGTGGATGCTGTCTGGCATCGTTTCACAATAAAAAAGGCGAGGTATCCCGAAGGACACCTCGCCGGCATAATTCAATAAACCAAAAAAATGTACAATATATACTTAAGTTAAGTATGGTCGATTAATATCCGGGATTTTGAGAAGCGTTGGTGTTGTTTCTGATTTCGTCCTGAGGAATGGGATAAAGTTCGTGTTTTCCGGCTACAAACCCCAACGGACCGAGTACCTGCGGTGCTTTTCCCCATCTGATCAGATCTAAGAAACGGACAGCTTCAAAACAAAGTTCCATTTGACGTTCTTTTACGATGGCTTCAAAAATATCACCGGAATAGGCACCTAAATTGGCACGACTACGCACCTGATTCAAATAGGTGGCTGCTTTTCCGTCGTCACCGGCAAAATGATTGGCTTCGGCAGCCATCAACAGTATATCGGCATAACGCAGAAGGCGCAGGTTGGTTCCATAGTTCAGTTCGAGTACAGCTCCGTTTTCACCATTGGTTTCGCTGGTGCGGGTGCCATATTTTACACGTATGTAGCCACCCCATCCCCAAGAGTCTTCATTTGTCCAGTCGCCTCCCTGAGCGCGCAAATCCTCCAAAGAAAGCAAGGAAGCTCCTCTGCGGGTGGTGTCGCCTGCTTCAACAAATACCTGATAAACATTGTCGGTGGGGTAATTAAATCCCCATCCACCAATAAGTCCGGTTTCGCCGGGCTCGAAATAATCGCCACGAGGTCCGGTCAATTGCCAGGAAATATTGTTTTCCATGGCGCGGTTTCCGCCCCACTGGAATGTTCCCCAGTCGTAGCCTTCGGTAGTTACATAGGATACTTCAAAAATGGATTCTACGCCAAACTCTGATTCTTTCAAAAACAGGGTGGAATAATCGTCTTGTAATTGATAGTCACCTCCTGTGATTACTTTTTCGAATTCGGTGGCTGCTTCGGCATATTTTTTCTGATAGAGATAGGCTTTTCCGGCCAGGGCTTGTGCCGCACCCTTTGAAGCTCTGAATATGTCTTCGGCAGCATATTGGCTTTTGGATGGCAATACAGCCATGGCGTCGGCCAAATCGGTTTGTATTTGTGCGTAGATTTCATCTGCTGTTACAAAAGGCTGATTGTATTCGCTTGGAGTGGGTTCTTTCAGCATTAAAGGACCTTTTCCGAACATGCTTACAATTTCAAAATAAAAGTAGGCACGCAGAAACTTGGCTTCGGCAATAATTTGCTTGCGCAGATCGGTTTCGGGCTCTACTTTATTGATTACCTTGTTGGCGCGGTAAATGCCAAAGTAATAGGATTGCCAAACAGCATTAATTGTTGCATTGCTGGGGCCATATGTGTATTTTCCCAATTCCTGAAAAGGAGGTTGGTCGCCGGCATCGCCACCACCTACGTTGGATTCATCTGAGGGGAATGTTTTTACCAAATAGGCACTATTCCAGTCGCGGGCGTTGGCCCATTGAAGGATGTCATAGGTGGCCATAATGGCTTTGGTGGCATCTTCATCGGTTTTGTAAAACAGGTCTTCCGACATTTTTCCGATGGGGTTGACTTCCAGAAAGTCTTTCTTACACGCCGAGAAGGTGATAATCAGCGATAAGACAACCAAAAATTTATATCTAATTTTCATTTTTATATTTTTTGTGTTTACATCTAATTAATTATCTGAAGTTTATCTGTTAAAAACCGAAAGATAAACCAAACATGATTTTGCGTGGGGTGGGATACAAACCGCGATCGATTCCTTGACTGTTATCGTCAGGCGAACCTGCTTCAGGATCCATTCCGGGATAGTTGGTGAAGGTGAAATAGTCATCCAAAGACACGTAAAACCTTAGGTTTTCGATGCGGAGTTTTTCCAGCGTTGGGCGTGGGAGGGTATATCCCAACTGGATTTGGCGGATTCTGACGTACGAACCTTTGTAAACCATCAGGTCGCTGTTGTAGATATAGGAGCTTGATTGATCGGCACGGGGCATGTCGTTGGTGCTGCCTTCACCGGTCCATCTTTCGTCGAAGAAAAATTGAGGACGGTTGGAAGTAGAACGGTCGTTACGGTTCCAGCCCAACAACACATCCTGTCCGTGAACACCTTGCACAAATAACCTCAAATCGAAGGCTGAATACTCAAAATTGAACATGGCACCCCACATAAATTTGGGATGGGGATTACCAATGTTGGTTTGGTCTTCATCGTTAATCAGGTCATCGCCATTGGTGTTAACAACAATGGGGTCTCCCGGTACGGGATCATATCCGGCCAGACCGCCGTTGTTGGCTTTGTAATCAATAATTTGTTGTTCGTTTTGGAAAATACCATCGGTTTTGTATCCACGGAAGAACCAAACCGGTTGGTTGAGCTCCATCCATGTGGCAGTCCAACCTGTACCCACTTGCGAACCGGCCACGCGTTCCAGTTGAGGATTCAAATAGGTTACCTCATTGTCCATGAATGTCCAGTTGAGGTTGACGTCGTAGTTTAGCTTACCCTGGCTGTTTCTGTAACCCAATTCAAATTCGTATCCTGTGTTGGTAATATCTCCTGCATTTACAAAAGGAGGATAGTTACCCACCGATGGAGGAGGGGTTCCGATGGTCAGCAAGTCTTTGGTTACTTTTTTGTAATAGTCGAATCCAAACGTAAGTCTGTTGGCAAACATATACATATCAAAACCCAGGTCGATTTGGTCGCTGGTAGCCCAGGTGAGTTCGGGATTGGCCAGTAGGGCAGGCTCGGCACCGGTATAAAATCCTCCACCCGGTTTGGGGTATTTAATTCCCGAAGTGGTAATGAGGGCTCTGAACTGGTCAGGAGTTAAGCCCGAAAGCATACCATTTTGCCCCCATGATGCCCTGATTTTCAAGAAATCGATGAAATCTACGTTCCAGAATTTTTCTCTGCTGATAATCCAACCTGCCGAAACGGAGGGGAAGTTACCCCATTTGTTGCCCAGGAGCGAAGTTCCGTCACGACGAACGGTGGCTGTCAACAGATACTTTCCTTCAAAATCGTAAGATACACGTCCATAGTACGATAGCAGTCGTTTGTCCTCCAGATTTCCACTTACTTTACCATCTATGTCCGAAGTGCCAAACTCTGCGTAATCATCGCCTTCGGCAAACATGGGGCCGGCAATGGCGTTGATGTATTTGTGGGTATTTTGTTGGGATGACATACCTGCCATTACCGATACATTGTGTTTGTCGTTGAATGTTTTGTCGTAGGTAACAAAATTTTCCCACATCCATCCGGTCCAGTTGTTGGTGTTGTCGCGGCTGTTTGATTGGGTGTTCATTCTTTCGGACGAATACCAGAAGGTGGGATACCAGGTATGGTAGAGTTGGTTGCTCAC
Source organism: Bacteroidales bacterium (assembly GCA_963676875.1). Lineage (GTDB taxonomy): Bacteria > Bacteroidota > Bacteroidia > Bacteroidales > F082 > UBA6244. Next base: position 1,695,755 of record OY781436.1, on the reverse strand, counting down.
GTCGATGCTTGCACGTGTGGTGAAAGCAAATCCACTCCAGGCTTTTCCGCCCAGGGTAGCGTAAATGTTACCCATGAATTTATCTTCTTTGGTATATCCCTTGGTGTTGTCAATCTGTGCCAGCGGGTTGGCAATTTCACCTTTTACATATTCAGATACACCATAGTATTGTCCTGATCCGTTTTGAGTTAAAGTATATCCGGCATCCAGTGCATCCTGAGCAAATTGGGGCAGAGCGCCGTCGTAGGTAACGGGAGTCAGGGGGTCGAGCATCAACCCGGAAGCAATAATGCCACCAAACTCATCGTCTTCGGTGATGGCTTCTCTTTGGAAGTGGTTGTAAGCCATGTTGGCACCCACTTTCACCCAGGGTTTAATTTCTTGTTGGATATTGGTGCGCAAGGCAACCTGTTGAAATTTGGATTTGTCGCCACCCACGGCACCGTCCTGTGTTAGGTACGTACCCGAAATGTAGTAGTTGCCTTTTTCGGTACCGCCACTAAACGAAAGGTGATGTTTTTGCATCATGGCCTTGGTTTGGATTTCTTCCATCCAATTGGTGTTGATGGCACTTTCGGTGGGAATGGTAACTCCCACGTTGGCTTCGTTTACCCAGGTGGCATAGCTGGAGGCGTCCATGGGTTGTGTATAATTTCCAATGGATTGCTGCCCAATCTGGAAGTTGTAGTTGATACGACCTTCGCCTTTGGCACCCTTTTTTGTGGAAATTAATACCACCCCATTGGCAGCATCTGCACCATAGATGGCAGCCGAAGCAGCGTCTTTTAGCACTTCCAACGAGGCCACATCATAGGGTTCAATATTATCTACATTGTTTGTTCTGATACCGTCCACCACATAGAGTGGCTGGGTGCTTCCATTGGTACCTGCACCGCGAATAATCACCTTGAGTGCTGCTCCCGGCGATCCTGAATTGCTGGTTACATTAACCCCGGCCAGTCGGCCTTGTAAAGCTTCACCCACATTGGTTACAGGAACTTCGGTAATTTGATTGGCATCGAGTTTGGAGATGGCTCCGGTGATGTTGGCACGTTTTTGTGTACCGTAGCCAATCACAACCACCTGATCAAGACCTACAACATTTTCCATCAGCGCTACTTCCAAGTTGTTTCCGGGAGTAAATTCGCTTTCAAAAGTGGTAAAGCCTACCATAGAGAACGACAGGGTAAGGCTGGCGTTGGGAGAGGTTAGCTTAAATTGACCATTGATGTCGGTCACCGTACCATTGCTGGTTGATTTTTCGATGACGTTTACACCGGGCAACGGCTCACCCTGGTCGTTGATAACCGTACCGGCATAGGTGTTCACCTGTTGCGCAGTTAATGTAATTGATACACTTACCAAAAGCATTCCTGTTAGTAACAGGATTTTTTTTGCGAAAGTGTTCAATCTTAGGAAGTGGTAAAATTCTGCTTTCATAAGTTAAACGTTTAGTTTATGGTTTAATGTGTTAAATAATTATGGATAATCTGACAGAACAAAAAAATGACCATTCGGAAAGTCGTTTTTAATGTATTATATACTCATTGTTATTGTATAGGCTTTTATTTAGTTGATAAACAGTCATAAATAGTAAGTGTATAAATGACACGAACAAAACTATAACATATTTTTTAATATTTAAACATTTTTTAACACAAAAAGCGTTATTTATTTTGATTCTAAATAAAATTTATACAAACACCTATATAACAGGTATGTTTATGTGTCTTGTTTTAAGAATTAAATGAAAAAATTGATGGATAGTTGTAAAAAAAACACTATATTTGCACTGTGTAAAAAATACACTATCAATTATGGCGTCAATTATTCCCAATTTGTCAGTGGATTGTGTAGTTTTCGGTTTCGATTACAAAACGCTGAATGTGTTGTTGACCAAGCGTGAACTGAAAGATCCGGAAACCGACAAGGTCGTATTTACAGACTATACCCTTCAGGGGCATCATGTGTTGGTGGGTGAAAATTTGGATGAAGCCGCCTGTCGTGTATTGAGAGATAAAACCGGATTGGAGGATATCTATTTAGAGCAGTTTTATACTTTTGGAAGTAAAGAGCGCATGCAGGGTGAGAAAGATCAGTTGTGGGTAAAGAAAATGTTTCCCATGTTTTCCAGTCATGTAGTTTCTGTGGGCTATTTCTCGTTGGTGGATAGTTTGAAGATAAAGCCGGATCTGCAACATCAGGAAACGCTGTGGTTCCCCGTGGACGAGCTTCCACCGCTTGGATTCGATCACAAAGAGATTATTGAAAAGGCATTGGAACATTTACGCATTAAGTTGAGCAGAGAACCCATCGGGTTCGAATTGCTGCCCGAAAAATTTACCCTTACCCAGTTGCAAAAACTTTATGAAGCAATCCTGGGAACAAAAATGGACCGCCGCAATTTTAGAAAAAAGGTGGCGCAAATGAAATACCTCATCCCGCTGGATGAAAAGCAAACCGGAGTTGCGCATAAACCGGCTCAGGTGTATATTTTCAGCAAGGATGTTTACATGAGAACAAAAAAGGAAAAGTTTGACTTTTCCATTTGATATATTCGGAAAAAAGCTGTTTAAAGTTTGAAAATGTAGGCGTTGACGACCTGCTTTTTGGACGAGGTGTATTATTCTCGTAAAGAAGTAATGCCTATGAACCTACACTTCATTGATCTGCTGATCATTGGGATTTACCTGTTGGCCACCATCGCCATCGGATTTATACTCAAGAAAAGAGCTCAAAAGAACAAAAAATCGTATTTGCTTGGCGGAAATGAATTACCCTGGTACATGCTGGGCTTGTCCAATGCATCGGGTATGTTCGACATTTCTGGTACCATGTGGCTGGTTACGCTGGGCTTTGTTTACGGATTGAAAAGCATCTGGATTCCATGGCTCTGGCCGGTGTTCAACCAAATTTTTCTCATGGTATTTTTGTCCATCTGGCTTAGGAGATCCAATGCCACCACCGGTGCCGAGTGGATTCAAACCCGCTTTGGAACAGGTAAAGGCGCTGTCATGTCGCACAATATCGTGGTGGTATATGCCCTGATCAGCTGTCTGGGATTCCTGGCCTATGGCTTCATCGGTCTGGGCAAGTTCATGATGATTTTTATTCCATGGGACTATGTTTGTCAACTCATTGGTATCGACCCCGGCATTGTGGCTCCTGAATACATTCCGCATGTTTATGGGTTTGTATTTACCCTGTTTGCCACTTTTTATGCCGTCTTGGGCGGGATGATGAGCATCGTTTGGACCGATGTGTTGCAATATGGCATCATGACCATTTCTTCCGTTATTATCGGCGTAATTGCCATGAATGCTTTAGCCGACAACAATTTATTGGTTCCCGAAAACTGGTATTCGTTGTGGTTTGGGTGGAAACTCGATCTCGATTGGAGCAGCATCATACCGGAGGTTAATCAGAAAATAAAGGAAGATGGGTTTTCCCTCTTTTCCATTTTCATGATGATGATGCTGTTCAAAGGATTTTTGGTGAGTGCCGCCGGACCGGCACCCAATTACGATATGCAGAAAATCCTTTCCACCAAATCGCCCAAAGAAGCGGCCAAAATGAGTGGCATGGTGTCGGTTATCCTCAATCCGGTGCGCTATTTTATGATTACCGGTTTCGTGGTGCTGGCGGTGTTGTCCTACGACAAGCTGAACCTGATTGTAGCAGGGAAAGTAGATTTTGAACAAATCCTGCCTTCGGCCATCAGCGAATTTGTTCCGGTTGGACTTACAGGCTTTCTATTGGCAGGTCTTCTGGCGGCTTTTATGTCCACCTTTGCCGGTACGCTGAATGCGGCACAGGCTTATATCGTCAACGATATTTATCTGAAGGTGAAAAAAGATGCCGGCAATAAGCAAATCCGCAATACCAACTACCTGGTGGGCATACTAATTATGGTTGTCAGTGTGATACTGGGCATTTTTGCCAAAGACGTCAACAGCCTGTTGCAATGGATCGTATCTGCCCTTTGGGGTAGTTATGTGGCCTCCAACGTGTTAAAATGGTACTGGTGGCGCTTTAACGGGCACGGTTATTTTTGGGGCATGTTGGCCGGATTGATTCCTGCACTCATTTTTCCTCTTGTTTTCAAAGAAACCCTCGAACTTTATTATTTCCCCTTGTTATTGCTGTCGTCGTTGGCAGGATGCTACATCGGAACATATTTAAAACCTGCAACCGACGAGGTGGTACTCGATGCCTTTTATAAAAATGTGCGCCCATGGGGATTTTGGAAACCCGTAAAAGTACGTGTGCTGGCTGCTGATCCCGGTTTTAAATACAACACCAACTTTAGCCTCGACATGGTGAATGTTTTGGTGGGTATCATTTGGCAAACAGCCATTATTGCCACCCCAGTATTTTTAGTGCTGCTCCATTGGACGGAAATGTCCGTGGCTTTGGGAGTGGTGGTCATTACATCTATTTTATTAAAATTCAATTGGTGGGATAAATTGCCCAACGATTAACAGAAAAAGCAATACAATGAAATTTGGACATTTTGAAGATACAGCAAAAGAATACGTAATTACACAACCCCAAACGCCCTATCCATGGATCAATTATCTGGGAAATGAACGCTTTTTTAGCATCATTTCGAATACGGCCGGAGGATATAGTTTTTACAAAGATGCCAGCTTGCGTCGCATTAGCCGTTACAGGTATAATAGTGTTCCGGCCGATGATGGTGGTAAGTACTTCTATATCAATGATGGCGGAACCATCTGGTCACCCGGTTGGAAACCTGTGAAAACCAAATTGGATGCCTACGAGTGCCGTCATGGCCTTGGCTATACCAAAATCAAGGGAAAACTAAACGATTTGTCAGCTGAAGTGTTGTATTTCGTACCTAACGGATATGATTGCGAAATTCAGAAGTTAACGCTGACCAACCACAGTATGACAACCAAAAGCATTCAACTCCATTCCATGGTAGAATGGGCCTTTTGGAATGCCCTGGACGACATGACCAACTTCCAGCGAAATTATTCCATCGGAGAAGTGGAAGTGGAAGGTTCGGCCATTTATCACAAAACCGAATACCGCGAACGACGGAATCACTATGCCTTTTACAGTGTAAATCAATCAATTGCCGGATTTGATACCGACAGGGAAACCTTCCTGGGTTTGTACAACGGATTTGAAAGTCCTGAAAAAGTAATGGAAGGCACCTCCGGAAATTCGGTGGCTCATGGCTGGTCTCCCATCGCTTCTCATTTCATCGAAATGGAACTGAAACCCGGCGAAACCCGCCATATGGTTTTTGTACTGGGTTATGTGGAAAACCAACAGTCGCAGAAGTTTGCCTCCCCCGGTATAATCAACAAAACCAAAGCACACCAAATCATCAAGGCATTCGAAACTACCCAACAGGTGGATGAAGCCTTTGCCCGGCTCAACGATTTTTGGGATGGATTGCTGGACCACATTCAGGTGAGTAGTTCCGACGAAAAACTTGACCGAATGGTGAATATCTGGAATCAATACCAGTGTATGGTGACCTATTTTTTCTCGCGCAGTGCCTCTTACTTTGAGTCGGGTGTTGGGCGTGGTATGGGGTTTCGCGATTCCAACCAGGATATTATCGGAATGGTGCACATGATTCCCGGGTTGGCCCGACAACGCATTATCGATTTGGCTGCAACACAAAAAGCCGACGGTAGCGCATTCCATCAATATCAGCCCCTCACCAAAAAGGGAAACCATGCCTTGGGAGGCAATTTCAACGACGATCCTTTGTGGTTAATCCTTTCGGTATCAGCCTATTTAAAGGAAACCGGCGATTGGTCGTTACTCAAGGTGAAGGTTCCTTTTGATAACAATGGGGATGAATATCCGATTTTTGAACACATCAAACGGTCGTTTTATCACGTGGTCAACAACCTGGGACCTCATGGCTTGCCTTTGATTGGACGTGCCGACTGGAACGACTGCCTCAACCTGAACTGCTTTTCTGAAACCCCCGGAGAATCGTTTCAAACCACTGAAAACAAAAGTGGTGGTCAAGCCGAATCGCTGATGATTGCAGGCATGTTTGTCCTTTACGGAAAAGAATTCCTGCGTATCTGCGAATTGTTAGGTTTAAAGGATGAAGCCAAAGAGGCACATCTGCACCTTGAAAACATGCAGGAAGCCATCGACAAACATGGCTGGGATGGCGACTGGTTTTTAAGAGCTTACGATTTTTACGGAAACAAAGTTGGAAGCAATGAAAATGAGGAAGGAAAAATCTTTATCGAATCGCAGGGCTTTTGTGTGATGGCAGGTATTGGTCATCACGATGGCAGAGCGCAAAAAGCACTGAATGCGGTAGCTGCCAGATTATCAACCCCCTACGGAATCGTGTTGGTAAATCCGGCCTATACCCAATATCAGCTGAACTTGGGGGAAATTACCAGCTACCCTCCGGGATATAAGGAAAATGCCGGCATATTTTGCCACAACAACCCCTGGATTATTATTTCGGAAGCCATGTTGGGCAACAACGCCAAGGCCTTCGACTACTATCGGCGCATTGCTCCGGCCTATCTGGAAGACATCAGCGATTTGCACAAAACAGAACCTTATGTGTATTCGCAAATGATTGCCGGAAAAGATGCCGCTACGCCCGGACAAGCCAAAAACTCATGGCTAACGGGAACTGCCGCCTGGAATTTTTATACCGTCAGTCAATACATTTTGGGTATTCGTCCTGATTATGACGGACTTATAATTGATCCCAAAATACCACCTCATTTATCGGAATTAAAAGTTGTACGTAAGTTCAGAGGAGCTATTTACCATATTCATATCATTAACAAGGGTGGCAATAAAGCAGCCATTTCCATGGATGGTAAATCTTTGACAGGTAACTTAATTCCTGTACCACAGGCTGATAAGACCTATCATATTACGGTTAGTCTGATGAAATAGAGTTGTAATAAACACCATAAATCGATGTTAAAAAAACACTTACTTCTTCTGGTAATTTTAGCCACCTTTGTTGGTTTTTACGGATGTCAAACGAAAACCCAATCAATGGACATGGATGCAACCAACCAAAGGGTAAACGAAATATTGGCCAGGCTAACCCTGGAACAAAAAGTGGGTCAGATGACCCAACTCACCCTGGGTGCCTTAACCGTGGGAAAAACATATGATAAAACCACATTGCCCATCAGGCTCGACCCGACAAAGCTGGATAGCGCCCTTAGCATTTATCAAATAGGTTCGGTGCTCAACACAGTAAATAATCAAGCGCAAACACGCCAACAATGGAACGAGATCATCGATCAGTTGCAGGAAATGGCCATGGCGCAAACGGGCATTCCCCTGCTTTATGGTGTGGATGCCATTCATGGTACTACCTATACCGTTGGAGGAACATTGTTTCCCCAGGAAATCAATCAGGGAGCTACTTTTAACCCGGAGTTGGTGGAGCGGCTGAATCAAATGACAGCCTACGAAATGCGTGCCTCAGGCATTCCATGGAATTTTTCTCCGGTGTTGGATTTGGGTCGCGATCCAAGGGATCCACGCTTTTGGGAAACCTATGGAGAAGATGTTTTGCTCTGCCAAAAGTTGGGCGAAGCTGCCGTTATCGGGATGCAAGGCAAAGAGGTGGTGGACATTGATCGGTTTCATGGAGCTGCTTGTTTGAAACATTTTCTGGCCTATAATTCCAATTCGGGCAAAGACAGAAACCCTCTGGAACTGTCGGTTCGTGAACTCAAAGAACGACATGCCGCTTCTTTTCAGGCAGCCATGGACGCAGGAGCCAAATCGATCATGATCAACTCCGGACTGATTAATGGAATTCCCGTGCATGCCAGTTACGATATCCTCACCCAATTGGCTCGAAACGAAATGGGTTTTGATGGGTTGATTGTTTCCGACTGGGCTGATATTGATAACCTCCACAAACGCGATAAATTTGCATCATCACCCAAAGAGGCTGTAAAACTGGCAGTTAATGCCGGTATCGACATGTCGATGGTGCCCTATAGTTTAAAATTCTGCGACTATTTAATCGAGTTGGTGAAAGAGGGCGAAGTGCCCATGAGCCGCATTGATGAGGCTGTTTCCAGAATTTTAAAACTCAAAATCGAACTCGGACTCTTTGAACATCCAACCACTTCGTACAAAGACTACCCTGAATTTGGCAGCAAAAAACATGAACAACTTTCGTTGGAAGCCGCTTTGGAATCCATCACCCTGCTCGAAAATATCAACCACATTCTTCCTTTGGAGAAAACTGCCAAGGTGTTGGTGAGCGGCCCCAATGCCAATTCCATGCGCACCATGAACGGAGGTTGGTCCTATTCCTGGCAAGGAGAAAAAGTAGCCGATTTTACGGAGCAGTACAACACCTTTCTCGAAGCCATTCAAAATAAAATTGGCAAAGAAAATGTGGTGTTTAAAGAAGGCGTTTCCTACGACATGCATGGCAAATACTACGAAGAAATTAATATCGACATTGCTTCTGCCGTGAAGGCTGCCAACAACGTGGATTACATCCTGTTGTTTTTGGGCGAAAACACCTATTGTGAAAAGCCGGGCGATTTGCATGACCTGTATATTTCTGAAAATCAGACTCAACTGGCATTGGAATTGGCCAAAACCGGCAAGCCTGTCATCCTTATTCTAAATGAGGGTCGTCCGCGAATCATCAGCAAATTTGAACACAAGATGGCCGCCGTGATACAAACCTACCTGCCCAGTAATTTTGGAGGCGATGCCCTGGCCAGCATTTTGTTTGGTGAGGCAAATCCCGAAGGAAAATTGCCTTACACCTATCCCATGTTTCCCAACTCACTCATCAACTATGACTATAAACCCGCCGAAAAGCAAGAGAAAATGGAGGGCTTGTATGATTATGAATCGGATGTGGCCATTCAATATGAGTTTGGTCGTGGTCTCAGCTATACAACATTCGAATACAGCGATTTGGTGTTAAACACCCATGAATTAACCCCCAATGGAAGTGTCCGCGTTTCTGTTAAGGTAAAAAACACGGGAACTCGCTCGGGAAAAGAGGTGGTGATGTTGTTTTCATCCGATCTGTATGCTTCCATTTCACCTGATAATCAAAGGTTGAGGGCCTTCAAAAAAGTTAGTCTGGAACCGGGAGAAACCAAAACCGTGGATTTTGAAATCACTCCCCGGAATTTGGCATTTTACAACCAAAAAAACCAATTGATGGCCGAAAAAGGTGAATTTGTGTTGCGTGTGGACACCTTGCATCAAAAGATCAGCCTGAACGAAACCGTCTGTTTTGATGAACCCAGCAAGGTGAGGTTGTAGTTGCAGGTGTGGAAAATGCCCATAAAAATGTTTTATATGAAATATCCATTGGCCATGAAAAGACTTTTATTTGTTTGCAGCTTTCTGCTGGTAAGTTTTTCAATTAATGCACAAACCATGAATGATAAAGATATACAAGCCAAAGTAAATCAGTTGGTTTCGCAACTCACCCTTCAAGAAAAGGCTTCTCTTTGTTCGGGTCGTGATGACTGGAGCACCCAACCCATCCAACGTCTAAACATCCCCTGGATATGGATGGCTGATGGTCCTCATGGTGTACGTCGTGCACCCGCTACCAACACCCCGGGCTATGGCGATCAGTTACCTGCCACTTGCTTTCCAACGGCTTCGGCTCTGGCTGCCACCTGGGATTTGGACCTGATTTACCAAGCAGGTCAGGCATTGGGCGAAGAATGTCAGGCACTGGACGTGAACGTGTTACTGGGTCCCGGCGTGAACATCAAACGGTCTTCTTTGGGTGGGCGCAATTTTGAATTCTTTTCGGAAGACCCGGTGTTGTCGGGCGAAATGGGTGCAGCCTTTATCAATGGTGTGCAAAGTCAGGGTGTGGGCACGTCATTAAAACATTATGTGGCCAACAATGTGGAAACCATGCGGATGTACATGAATTCAGATGTGGACACCCGAACTTTGCACGAAATTTACCTCACTCCCTTCGAAATAGCCGTAAAAAAAGCACAACCCTGGACGGTGATGGCCTGCTACAACCGTGTTCAGGGAATCTATGGAACACAATCGCCCTATTTGTTGACAGAAGTACTCAGAAACCAATGGGGGTATGAGGGTATTGTTATTTCCGATTGGTTTGCCGTGGTTGATAGGGTGGAAGGTATGAAAGCCGGGATGAACATCGAAATGCCGGGCGTAGGTACGGTAAACGATTCACTTATTGTGGAAGCCGTAAAAAACAGATCACTTAACGAGGATGTTTTGGATAACCTGGTCAAGCAAATACTGACCATAGTATTGAAAGCCAAATCGTTGGAGAAAGAAAATGCCCCAATGAACGCCGGTGCTCATCACGACTTCGCACGACAAGTGGCTGCTGAATCGGTAACTTTATTGAAAAATTACCAGTCGATTCTTCCCATAACGGACAAAAAATACAAATCGGTGGCCATCATTGGCGAATTTGCAGCAAACCCTCGCTTTCAGGGCAACGGAAGTTCTGAGGTAAAACCAACACAACTCGACAAGGCATTGGATATCATCCATCAAGAATATGGAAATGCCTATAAAATTACCTATGCTCAGGGGTACAGCTTGACGGATGATGAAGATTATTCCCTCATCGAAGAGGCAAAAAAAGTCGCTTCAGAAGCTGATATTGCCTTAATTTTTGCCGGACTTCCATTGCAATACGAATCGGAAGGCATCGACAGAACCCATATCAATATGCCTGCATCGCACAACCGGCTGATTAGTGAAATAGCAGATATTCAAGAGAATACAGTGGTTGTGTTGACCAATGGTAGCGCTGTAGCCATGCCGTGGGTAAGTCAGGTGGATGGCATTGTGGAATCGTGGTTGGGCGGACAGGCCGGCGCGGGTGGAACCGCCGATGTGCTATTTGGTAAAGTGAATCCTTCCGGAAAACTGGCCGAAACTTTTCCCGTGAAACTGGAAGATACCCCTTCCTTTTTCAACTTTCCCGGTGAAGAAGGAAACGCCTTGTATGGCGAGCGCTTTTTCGTGGGCTACCGTTACTATGACGAGAAAAAAATTGAGCCACTGTTTCCTTTCGGATTTGGTCTTTCCTACACGGATTTTGAATACAATAATTTAAACGTTTCAGCAACAGATATCACTGATGAAGAAGGTTTAACGGTATCCCTAACTGTAAAAAATACCGGTAAATTAAAGGGTAAAGAAGTGATTCAACTCTATGTAACTGATGTTAAAAGCACCCTCATGCGTCCGGAAAAGGAGTTGAAAAAATTTGCTAAAATTGAACTGAATCCCGGAGAGGAAAAGCAAGTTTCTTTTCATTTGGATGGACGTGACTTTTCGTACTACGATGCCCATCGGGGTCTTTGGATAGCCGAAAGTGGAGAATTTGTAATTGCCGTCGGTTCATCTTCACGTGATCTGCGGTTGTCGGAAAAAGTTTATCTGCAATCCACCCAACAAGTACCACTCGCCTTCGATGAATATACCTTTTTCAAGGAATACTGGAACAATAAGCAGACCCGTGCTTATCTGAAAGAGCTCGTACCCAACTGGATAAAACAGTTTACTCCCGAAGGTAAATCTGCTGACGAAGCCGTTTTCAACGATTTTATGGTGGAACATCCTTTGATTAAATATCCCTATATCACCAATGGCGAGATTTCATCGGAACAAGTAAAGGCGCTTGTTGAGAAATGTAACCAACTTACTTACACCCCATAGTATCGATAGCAACCAACTCACATGATAGTAGATATGACCCAAAATACATCAAAAAGACGCACCTCTCTGGATGCTTTTCGGGGGTTTACCATCATGGCTATGATTCTCGTTAATACACCCGGTTCGTGGGAATATGTTTTTCCTCCATTACGTCATGCCCGGTGGAATGGACTCACGCCCACCGATTTGGTGTTTCCTTTTTTCTTGTTTATCGTGGGTGTTTCCATCGTTTTGGCATATCACCATCGTTTGGCAAACAACGCACCCAAACAAAAGTTGGTTCTTAAAATAATCAAACGATCGATTTTGATTTTTTTGCTGGGCGTATTGTTGAATTTGGTCGGGAGCAATTTTCAGGAACTCAGGTTGCCGGGCGTATTGCAACGTATTGCCCTCGTTTTTCTCATCTGCTCCTTGCTGTTTCTTTTCACTTCCTTAACAACACAAATTTGGACAGGAGTGGGTTTGCTCATCGGCTTTTATCTGGTCATGAAGCTGATTTGGGCTCCAGAAGGAGGAATTCTTCTTCCAGGAAATAATCTGGCCAACAAAATCGATCAACTGCTCATCCCCCTTACCCTTTATCAGGGCACCTGGGATCCGGAAGGATTGCTGAGCACCCTGCCATCCATTGCTACCGGCATCATGGGCATGGTGGCCGGCCACTTGATCATCTCTCAAAAAAGCATGAACGACCAAGTGATTCTCCTGTTTGTAGGTGGTTTTTTTATGATGATGGCAGGCGAAATATGGAGTTGGTTTTTTCCCATCAACAAAAATTTGTGGACCAGCTCCTATGTGCTTTACACGGGAGGGTTGGCCGCCATGAGTTGGGCAGTTCTTATCTGGTTGATGGACATCAAAAGGCTGACGCGCTGGGGGAAAGCAGGTGTCATCTTTGGTTCAAATGCCATTTCTGCCTACGTGCTTTCTTATATCCTGCTCATTCCCTTCACGTATTTTACTGTCGTCGATGGAAAAAACCTGCAAGAGGTTTTCATGGCCGGTTTCATGAATATGGGATGGAACCCCGAATGGGTATCTTTGCTATGGGCTATTTTGTTTACTTTGTTGTGCTTTATCCCGGTTTGGATGTTGTATCGCAAAAGGATATTTCTAAAAATTTAAGCATGACGATGATGAGAAATACGCTATTTATTGTACTGGGTTTGTTGGTTTTCTTTGGTTGTAAAAAAGACCCGGAAGAAGAAAAGCAACCAGTTTATCCCGAAGCTTCCCTAACCGGTTTTTCCTTTCTAAAAAACAATAATTTAGGTTTGGATACCGATGTGGTGATGGACATACACGACAACCAAATTACCGGACGATTGCCCGCTGCGGCACGAATGGAAAATCTGGTGGCTACCTTCAACTACACCGGGGCTTCCATTGCTGTGAATAACATTCCCCAAACAAGCAGCAACAGTGTGGTGGATTTTTCTGACCCCGTTACCTATGTCATTACACATCAGGATAGCAGTTTGGTTGAATATCAGGTAGATGCACTTTGGTTTACCGGTTTACCCATGTTTCATATCTCCATCGATAATGGAGAAGAAATTGTGTCCAAAGACGATTATGTTCAAGGGGAAGTGGTGGCCAAAGGTGGACGAAATTATATGGATTTTTCAGGAGAAATGGGCATTCGCGGACGGGGTCATTCCACCTGGTTTATTCATCCTAAAAAGCCTTACCAACTTAAGTTTGATAGCAAAACAGAAGTATTTGGCATGCCAGCCGACAAAAAATGGATACTGTTGGCCGAATATTCTGACAAAACCTTGATGAGAAATCGGCTGGCCTTTGAAATGGGCTATGTGAGCAATCTGGATTGGACACCGCAATGTGTTTATGCTGAGGTGTTTGTTAATGACGATTATCGGGGAACCTACAACATCACCCAAAAGGTGGAAGAAGGCGAACATCGGGTAAATCTGGGTAGTGATGGCTATTTGCTCGAAATCGACACCCCTGATCACCTCGAAGAAGGCGATATTTTCTTCTACTCTTCCAGGTTTATGTTTCAAATTAAGGAGCCGGAAACCACTTTTAACAGTCCTCAATTTAATTTGATAAAAAACCACATCGACGAATTTGAAACTGTCCTGTTTGGCGACCAATTTCTCGACCCCGATCATGGATATCGTACCTATATCGATACAGAAAGCGTGGTAGATTGGTATCTGATCAACGAAATGGCCAAAAATCAGGATGCCCGAAGTTATTCCAGTATTTATGTCAACTACATCCCCGGACAGAAACTAAAAATGGGACCCTTGTGGGATTTCGATTTGGGTTTTGGCAACGTGGATTATTCCGAATGTGAATTTCCCACCGGATTTTGGGTGAAGGACCATGCCTGGATTGGTCGCATGTTTGAGGATCCGGAGTTCGTGGCACAGGTGAAAAGCCGTTTCTCCTATTTCAAAAGCAAGCAAAACTATTTTTTGGAAATAATCGACCACAACGCCTCGCTGTTGAAGTATGCACAGGAGGAAAATGATCAGCGGTGGGGTCTTTTTGGCCACTATGTATGGCCCAATCCGGTGGTTTTCGATACCCATCAGGAAGAGGTTGATCATCTAAAGGAATGGTTTGGGCAGCGTATGTCGTGGCTTGGCAATGCATTTGATGGCATGTAAAATAAAGACGTTTTAACGCAATGAATAAGTTTGTTTTGATCATATGGATAGCGATTTACGCCCTGGTGGGATGTGAGTCACCAAAAGCAATACACCACTAATCAGGAGCATATCAGGTTAAACCAGATAGGATATTATCCACAATCGGTGAAACAATTTTTTCTGATCGATTCAACTGGTCATTCATTTCAGGTGCTGGATCAGTCCGGACACAGGGTATTTGAAGGCCAATTAACTGACAATGGCACGTGGGATCAATCGGGTGAACGAGTATTGATGGGCGATTTCAGTGAGGTAGCACAGCCGGGAATTTATACCCTGTTGGTGGACAATCGTTGGGAGTCCTATCCTTTTGAAATAAAAACAAACCTTTACCAAAAACCATTGGAGGCCGCCATAAAAAGCTACTATTTTCAACGTGCATCCATGCCCATCGAGGAAGCTTTTGGAGGAGTTTATCGGCGGAAAGCAGGGCATCCCGACGATGCTTGTTTGTTTCACCCCTCCACCGGACATGATCAGGGAGTACTCAACTCTCCCGGTGGTTGGTACGACGCCGGCGATTATGGCAAATATGTGGTGAATGCCGCTTTATCCACAGGTCAGCTATTGCTGCTGTTAGCGCAGTTTCCTGATATCATTCCCGATGGCTCACTTCATATTCCGGAAAGTGGTAACGGTGTTGGTGATTTGTATGACGAACTAACATATGAACTCAACTGGCTTTTGACCATGCAAGACAATGATGGCGGGGTATTTCATAAACTTACCGCGCTTACGTTCAGCGGGTTTATAATGCCCGAAGACTATAACCTGCAACGGTACATTATCGGAAAAGGAACGGCTGCCACCCTTAATTTTGCTGCGGTAATGGCTCAGGCATCCGGGGTGTACAAAAACGTGAATCGGGCTTGGTCGGAGCAAGCGCTGAAGGCCGCACAGAAAGCCTGGCAGTGGGCCATAGTGAACGATGATGTTCCTTTTGCCAATCCCCCGGATGTGAATACCGGTGAATATGGTGACGACAATTTTTCCGACGATTTCTATTGGGCCGCAGCTGAATTGTACCTCTCCACGCGCGAACAAAAATACCTCGACTACCTGACCTCACATCCTGAGCCCTATGTGCACCAACCCACCAATAGCTGGAAGTTTTTCGTGAGAAACAATGGGTTTCATTCCTTGCTCGAAAACAGTGATATATTGGATACCGAATTCAAGAATATGTTGCGGAAACAGCATATCCGGCTGGCGGATTCCATTTTGGAAGTTGTTGCCCAAAACCCCTATCGCATCGCCCTCAACCGCTTCGAGTGGGGCTCCAACAGCGATATCCTGAATCAGGCGGTTATCCTGTGCATGGCCCATCGGCTTACAGTTGACCAAAAATACCTCGTTGGAGCAGAGCAAATCAACGACTACATTTTTGGTAAAAATGCTACCGGATTTTGTTTTCTTACCAGCTTTGGCTCCAGGCAAGTGATGTTTCCACATCACCGTCCCAGTGGTGCCGACAGCGTGGATGCTCCCATTCCGGGCTTTGTGGTGGGAGGTCCCAACAAAGAGAAGCAAGATGCTGATCAAGTGATTTATTTTTCCGAATTTCCGGCAAAATCATACTCGGATGTGGAAGCCAGCTATGCTTCCAACGAGGTCTGTTTAAACTGGAATGCACCGGCCATTTATGTGATGGGGTATTTGGAACAAAACCGTCACCTATCCCAACTAGCCAAGAAATAAATTATTTTTTTATGACCTGTCAAACTATGCACAAAATACTGATAATAAATACTTTATTATTCGCCTTTGGAAGTATTCATGCCCAATTTGCATCCGAAGACAGGCCACCCGCTCAGCTCATACAAAATATGCAGTCAAGAGACAAAACCACCCTGGACGGCATGTGGAACATCATCATCGATCCGTTGGAAAATGGTTATTACAATCATCGATATCAACCGCGAAGCGACGGTTTTTTTATAAATGCCAAACCAACCTCACCCGCTGATTTAATAGAATACGATTACGAACTTAAACCAAATGAACTAACCTACCTGTATTTTGAGGCGGTAAATTATGAAGCCCTGGTTTATTTGAATGGACAATTGTTGGGGGCGCATAGAGGAGGATATACTCTTTTTCAGTTTGATGTAACCGGAAAACTTCAGGAAAAGGGCTGATTTCGGAACAGGGAGTAAAAGAAGAGGCCTTTTTTATCATGCAGGAATACTATAAAAGCCAATAACTAAAAACCTTTATCAACTTTTTTATCATTTAACAGGATGGATTTATGAAAAAAACGAATTTACCGGTCTTAATACTGACCTTAATCATGGCTTGTTTTACGCAAGTTAATGCACAGGAAATCAGTCCGTTTCTTTTTGGACAAAACCACTGGTTGGCCAATGGCGACGAGGGTCGCGTGGGATATTTGAATCAATTGTGGCCAAAGGTAAAAGCCAGCGGCGTAAAAATGGTACGCATTGGCGGTAATGGATACGAACGGCAATTTCCTGATCGTGCCCGGCTGAATCGAATGATTGATTCCATACAAGGCATTGGCGCAGAACCTATTTTGCAGGTTTCGAGATTTTTCACGGCTTTGCAAGCCAAAGAGTTGGTGGAGTATTATACCAAAGGTGATGGACGAAAAGTAAAGTATTGGTCCATCGGCAACGAACCCTTGTTGCATGATGAGGAAACCCCGGAGATTGTGCATGAGTTTCTTGTAAGGTTGGCCACCGCCATGAAAGAAGTGTCACCTGAAATCAAAATATTTGTGTTTGATGAAGCCGGACTCCGCATGCCGGCCTACGCAGATCTATGCGGCGGCCATATGGACATCACGGGTTTGAAGGTAAACGGACAATGGCTCATCGATGGTTTCAGCTTTCACAATTACCCCAATGGTATTGAATTTAATCGTGATGATGTGGTTTTTAATGGTCCGCAAAGCATATTAAAAGACATCAAGCAGCTGAACGAACTTTTGGAAAAAGCCAATGAAAAACATCGTCGTGTGGGCGAGGAAGAACTTAAGTGGGGATTAACAGAATTCAATGTTACCTGGTCGAATCCCGATAGAGAAACCTCCGGATATGGAAATCCTTCCTTCCTTGGGGGACAATTTATTGCAGAAATCTTTGGCTACGGCATGCAATATGGCGCCTACATGATGAATCCCTGGTGTATTAATGAAACGGACGCTGTAAGTACTGATTTCGGTTATTTGGGATTTCCACGTGAGTTTTACCCCCGATCGAGTTATTATCACATGCAAATGATGAGTGAAAATATGCAAGGTCGTTTTATTCCTTCAGAAAATAACAAAGACTATGTAAAAACCATCGTGTCAGGTAATTCAGAAAAAATAACTTTGATGATAATGAACCAATCTACTTCCGAGGATTATGATTTTGAAGTGAGCCTCAATGGAAAAAGCAGCAAATTGAAGGCCGACTTGATTGTACAGGTACAGGGAGAGGTGAAAAAAACTTATGCCGGAAACATTCCCAATCAGAGTACTTTGTTGTTGGTTTTTGACAAATCGGGTACTTTATTGAAAAAAATGGAGTACAATTTGGCCATGAACATCAAAAACTTACCACCTTTGACAACAGAAATAAATTGATGCAATTCATAACACGATAAAATGAACGATAATTACCTGGCCAATGCCAACCGATACCAAAACATGACCTACCGCCGTTGCGGGAAAAGCGGACTCCTCTTACCTGCCATTTCTCTGGGCTTCTGGCACAACTTTGGCGGCGTGGACGTGTTCGAGAATGCCCGGAAAATGGCCCTTCGTGCCTTCGATTTGGGCATCACCCATTTTGATTTGGCCAACAACTACGGGCCACCTCCCGGTTCTGCCGAAGAAAATTTCGGGAAAATCATGAGAAAAGACCTCCACAAATACCGCGACGAACTCATCATCACTTCCAAAGCCGGATGGGAAATGTGGCCCGGGCCTTACGGGAATTTTGGCTCACGTAAATATCTGATAGCCAGCTGCGACCAAAGCCTGAAACGCATGGGACTCGACTATGTGGACATTTTTTACAGTCACCGCCCCGATCCACATACCCCTGTGGAAGAAACCATGATGGCCCTGGATCAGATCGTGAAATCAGGAAAGGCACTTTATGCCGGTATTTCGTCGTACAATCCGGAGCAAACTCAGGTAGCCGTGGATATCCTCAAATCGTTGGGTACGCCTTGTTTGGTGCATCAGCCGTCGTACAGCCTTTTTAACCGATGGGTGGAAGATGGATTGTTGGATGTGCTGGAAGCCAATGGCGTGGGTTCGGTGGTCTTTAGTCCGCTTTTTCAAGGACTTCTTACCGAGAAATACCTTCACGGAATTCCGGAGGATTCGCGGGCTGCCAAGTCCTATGTTTATTTTCCTTCTTCTGAAATAACTCCCGAACGGGTGGAAAAAGTTAAAAAGTTGAACGAAATTGCCCGAAGTCGCGGACAAAAAATTTCGCAGATGGCCTTGAGTTGGGTGTTGCGCGATCAGCGTGTGACGTCCGTTATTATCGGGGCGAGCAAGGTGTCGCATATAGAGGAGGCAGTTCATAGCCTGGATTCTATGGTGTTTTCCAAGGAAGAATTGGTAGCCATTGATGGGATATTGGCAGGAGAATAGCAGGAGTAATTATTTTCCATACAATGTCTTGTCAATATTGATGTTACCAATATTTCAATATCTTTGTGGGTAGAAATTGGTTAATCCAACGCTTTAAGTTGCATAGCCCAACCGTTTTTGCTTATAAAATCTGTACAACTAAATAGAAATCAAATGTTTTCCGACACACAGGATCATGAGGTTTATACTCCTCCCGGAGGAAGTCCCTACTTTGAACTAAAATCAACTTTGCAACGCTATGTTTCCGAAAAAAACTGGATAGGAGCGGAGCGCTCGGCCCGTGACATGTTGGCCATCTATCCCAACTCAGATTTTGCCTATTATATTCTGGGCATGGCGTTGGCCAAGCTAAGA
The DNA here is from genome assembly GCA_963676875.1 of Bacteroidales bacterium. Lineage (GTDB taxonomy): Bacteria > Bacteroidota > Bacteroidia > Bacteroidales > F082 > UBA6244. The sequence goes on along the minus strand of OY781436.1, from coordinate 1,676,399 downwards.
AATTATTCTGAGGCACTCCTCAACTTAAAAAAAGCCCTTTACCTGAACCCCGATTTGATGAGTGCCAACTACCAGTTGGGAATTGCAGCATACTACCAAAAGGAATATGTCGTGGCGTTGCATCACTTTAATGCAGCCCTGGACAAGGGGATGAACACCCACTTTTTGCATTACAATATGGGCAATACGTGGTATCAATTGAACGATTATCATGCCGCCATTCGGGCCTATTTGCGCAGTCTGTCGCTGTGCCCCGAATTCACCCCGGCAGCCTATGGTTTGTTTCGGGTTTACTTTAAAAATCAGGAATATCAACTGGCGGTTTCGGCCCTTCGTCCGGTAATTAGCGACGATAAACTGCCCGAATATCTGTTTGCTCAGGCACGGTTGCTTTACGAAAACGACCCCGAAACCAATGCCCACAAACTTCGCGAAGCCCACCGTTTGCTCACCTGTGCCATCGATTTGGATTCCGAATTCGCTCTGGCCTATTACGAACGGGCTTATGTCAACAGCAAACTCAACGACCTACACGGTTTCGCCCGCGACAAAAATACCGCCTTCAGTTTAAATCCTCATTTGAGAAAAGGTCATACCTTTGGCTTGTATTCAACGCGATACATCTAAACGTATTGATAATTAATTATTAGCACATGATGACTTCAGGCCAATCAGTTCAATTGCCAAGGCTCGCTTCCCTGTTTTTGGTGGGCGGAACAGGTCGCTTTGTGGGAAAATCAACTTTTGCCGAAATGTTGATCAAGCACTTTGCCCACAAGCACGCCATTACAGCCCTTAAAATTTCCAATATCAAACCCGGCGATGACGCCGTTCATGGCTGGCACGGCGATAAATTAAAGGAGCCCTTTATCATCGAAGAAGAAAAGGTATCCGGCAACCAAAAGGACACCCAACGTTTTCTGGCGGCAGGTGCCCGACGTTCGTTTTTCCTGCGCTCTTTCGAGGAGTCGCTTCCTCAGGCTATGGAGGCTTTTTTTGAAATAATTCCGAAAAACTCGTTGCTCGTGGTGGAATCGAATACCTTACGCCATCATGTTCAACCCGGCGTATTGGTGATGGTGACCGACCAAAGCAAACCCACCGATAAACCCGATGCCCAACAGTTGTTTACGCTGGCCGATCAGGTGCTCACCCATTTTGACACCACCTATTTTCAAGAATTTATCAACAAGGTAAGGGTGTCGGATAATGGTTGGAGTGTGGGTTAATTGATTGGTTTTACAAAGGGTATAAAACGCTATATTTTCTTCAACACCATCGCTGACCTGCTGGGCAGATACATCAACAAACCTTGCCAATCTGCTTTTTTGACGGTGGAATGTGTCAGGCTGTCGTCGTTGCGGTGAAACCCGCCAAATTTTTTGTCATCGGTGTTCAGTATTACCTGATATTCACCCTCCGGCACTTCAAAGCCATAGTCGGTAAACGACTGGATGGGGTTAAAGTTGAACACAAACAACAGGCCGGCACGCTCAAAAACAAGTACCTTGTCGCCATCGTTTTGCACCAGCGGTTGGATGGGTTTCGACAGCCATTTCATCTTTTTTTCTAGCTTAATCATGGCGCGGTCGAAATCGCTCAGCCAATGGTAGCGTAGTTTTTTGTCGTCCACCAAGTTCCACTGACGCCGGGCATAGGCATAGCTCCAGTTGTTTCCAACTCTTGGGAAATCAATCCATTCGGGATGACCAAACTCATTGCCCATGAAAGTAAGGTAGCCATCGCCGGCTGTGGCCAGACTCACCAGACGTATCATTTTGTGTAAAGCCATGCCCCGATCCACCACCAAATCCTGATCGATTTTACGCATGGAGGTGTACATTTTGTCGTCGATGAGCCTGAAAATAATGGTTTTATCGCCTACCATGGCCTGATCGTGACATTCGGCATAACTGATGGTGCGTTCGTCGGCCCGTTTGTTGGAAAGTTGGTACAACATCTCTCCCATGAGCCATTCTTCATCCTGACGTTCTTTGATAATTTTTATCCAATAGTCGGCCACGCCCATGGACATGCGGAAGTCGAAACCCAGTCCGCCATCCTTAAACGGTGACGCAATACCGGGATAGCCGCTCACATCTTCGGCCACCGTGATGGCTTTGGGGCTGATTTCGTGTACCAACAAGTTGGCCAGCGACAAATAGGTGATGGCATCTTCGTCCTGATCGCCATTGAAGTACATGTCGTAACTGGAAAAATCCACTCCCAACCCGTGATGGTTGTAGATCATGCTCGTTACCCCGTCGAACCTGAATCCGTCAAAACGAAACGCCTCCATCCAGTACTTGATGTTGGACAAAAGGAAATGAACTACTTCATCGCGGCCATAGTTGAAACAGCGCGAATCCCATGCCGGATGATCGCCCTTGGCTCCGGCGTGAAAATATTGGTAATCGGATCCATCGAAACGAGCCAACCCCTCGTTGGCATTGCGAACGGCATGGGAATGAACAATGTCGAGAATTACCGAAATGCCCATGCCGTGTGCCGTGTCGATGAGTTCCATCAGGTCTTCGGGGGTGCCGAACCGACTTGATGGAGCAAAAAAGCTACTCACCTGATAACCAAACGATCCATAATATGGATGTTCCTGAATGGCCATCAGTTGCAGGGTATTGTAGCCCAGTTTGGCCATTCGTGGCAACACGTTTTGGGTAAATTCGCGGTAGCTGCCCACCTTGTTATCGGGGGTAGCCATGCCCACATGTGCCTCATATATCAAGGGGTTTTTTATCTTGGCGGGCACTTTGTTTTTCCATTGGAATGGTTTTCTTGGTTCCCACACCTGAGCCGAAAACAGGTGCGTTTTTTCATCCTGAACCACACGACGGCTCCACGCCGGGATGCGTTCTCCTTGACCGCCTTCCCATTCCATCAGCAATTTGTACAACATGCCATGTTTCAGGGTTTCTTTCGGCAGTTCAATTTCCCAAATCCCTTGTCCCAGCGGGGTCAACTCAAAGCGGTGGTGTTTTTTCCAATTGTTGAAATCGCCTAAAAAGAAAATGGCTTTGGCATTGGGTGCCCACTCACGAAAAACCCAGCCTGTTTGCGTTTGGTGCAAGCCAAAATACAGATATCCGTTGGCAAAGTCGGTTAGTTTTCCTGAATCATGAGTTAGTTCCATGGCTTTTTCTGCCGTGTGTTGGTGACGGCGCAGCATGACTTCATGGTAAGGTTCGAGCCAGGGATCGTTTTGTACAAGGGAGAGTTTATTCATCGGACAGAAATAAGGCGTTTACAATTGAAGGTTGATTTTTCAAAGATAGGTTAGATTTTGTTCGATGTGGTAAAAAAAAGGCCTCATCTGAATTGATGAAGCCTTTCAAACCAAAAATTATATGATTGATAAAAATGAATGTTAGTAGCTGAGCTGCGAACCAAACTTAGAGATGGTAGCCACATTGTCCACCTGGTCTTCAACCGTCAGCGTTCCGTTGAAAGTGGCCGAAAAACCCAGTCCGTTGGTTATTTTTACTTGATAATTGGTGGTGGGCATGCCGGAATAGTAGTGTACCTGAATGATGTAATTGCCATCGGGAATATTGTCCACCCAGTAGATATTTTCAGGACCAAAGCCATCGGTATCATCACGATCGAGATAACCTCCACTGGCTGAGGCCGGATTGTCGTAATAAACTTTTTCACCCGATGGATCTGTAACCCAAAGGTCAACATCGGTTTCGTCGGTATTCCACGACAGACCAATTTGCAATACTCCGTCCTTGTCGGGCAAGTCGTTGAGATCGTCTTTTTCGATGATGATTTCTTCCTCTTCAATATATGTAGTCAGCTCATCCAGACTTGTTTTCGTGGTGTTGGTATTCACCCAGTGGTCTTTCAAATCATGTGCATAACCTTGAAACTTCTGTACCATGTTGTCACCAATTTGTGTGACCGACTCCGTGAGCGTTTCAATTTTGGTTTGGGTTTCGGTGAGGAAATTACTCCATTTGTCTGTTACCACTGCTTCAATGGCTGTGGAGGCCACGATGAGGGTGCTTCCACCTGCTACCAGCCAAACACCTGCGGGAGCGCCAATTACGGTTTCGCTCACGCCCAATCCGGCGAGGGTTACCACAGCGCCTGCTTTTCGGGTAAATACCAACCAATCGGCGATGGTGGAGTTGCGCATGTTATCGAACGATGCTTTCCAATCTTCGATGCCGCCATTGGTATTTTTAAGCGAAACGCGTGATTTCATGGGCAACATCAGCTCTTCCAAGCGCGCCAGTTTGACGGGGAAACTGTTGTTGCCGCTTTTTACGCCATCGGTGCTCTTGGTATCGAAATTCTCGATGGTAAAGGTGGGGCTGCTTTCATAGTTATCTCCATTTTTGGTAATCATGGTTTCAAATAGCAGTGTTCCCAATCGGTTGGTCCAGTCGTAATAGAAAAACCGAACATAAAAATTGTTGGCATCTTCGCGCTGGAACTCTACCACGGCAGGCTTTTTTTCGCCGGTAGCCAAATCAATTTGGTACAAAAAGGCAGGCTCGCCCATTTCGTCGAACAGCATAAACGACTCTTTGTTTTCAACGGTATTGTACACATAAGCCTTGTTGAACGCACCCAAGGCAGTTCCGGTGTTCACGTCGCCAAAGGTGGAAAACTGCATGTCAGACTTTTTTACCGTTGCCTGAAGCTGGTCGCTTTTAAATTCACGTGTACCATCAATGGGTTCATAAATCAGTACATCGTAGGAAGCATCCGGGGTTTCCGGAGTTGATGGGTCGCCATCGTCCTTTTTACTACAGTTGGACAGATTGAACATTAGCATCAACGAAAAGGTAATTATCAGTAGTTTTTTCATGGTTAAAATATTAGATGTGTTTTAGTAGTACGTTTATTATTAGCGATTTACTTTGTTGTTTCCGGCAGGACGCTTCCCTGTGATGCTCATCATGGTGATGGTTACATTTTTGGTTTGGCCTTCCTGGATAGAAATTTCGGTTAAGCTGGGAGCTCCCAATCCGCCATCACCATACCAACCCACGAAATCGCCAAACGACCAGCCTCCGCTGTTGTCGTTATCTTTCCATACATCCAGGTAATATATGCCCGGTGTTACATCAGTTAGTTCAAACGAAACATTTGAACCTGAACCTGTTGCGGCGGTATATTGGATGGGGTTGTTGCTGTTCCAATTGTCGTAGGAAGTGTAAAGGCTTACTTTGGCATTGGATAAATCACCCGAAGAACCTGCGGGAAAGTTGGCTGTTCCGGTAATTTTGGTAACGGGCTGACTCACGGTTAAGGCGGCATTTCCGGTGGCCTGACCCCCTTTGCCATCCATTACGGTAACGGTGATGGAATAAGCCCCGGCTTGTGATGGTGCCGTCCACGAAACCGATGATCCGTTTCCACTCACAGCCCCTCCCGTCACCTGATACTGATAGGTGAGTTGGTCGCTATCAGTGTCGGTGGCTTGCACCGAAACAGCCACCACTTGTCCGGGGTTGGCCGTAGTGGGATTGAGTTGTACACTGCTGACAACGGGATTGTTATTCACAGGTGCTGAAACGGTAAGCTGCCCCGATCCGGAGTCTTCACCTTTGCCATCCGAAACGGTTACTTCCACAGTAAACACCCCTTGGTTGGCGGGTGCATTCCACGATACCGACGATCCGCTTCCGCTAATGGATCCACCGGAAACAATATAGTTATAGGTAAGTTCATCATCGTCTGCGTCGGTGGCCATCACAGTGATGGAAGCCATTCCGTTGACGGTTACACTGGATGGATTTACCTGTACAGAAGCTACTACAGGATTTTGGTTGCTGTCTTCACTTTTCTTACAGCCTGAGATCATGGTAGTAAAGGCTAAAAAGCCGAGAATGAGGTAGGTTAAATTCTTCATATCATTTTTGTATTATTATGCAACAAAAATGGGGTGGTGAGGCAAAACAGACAACGGTAATTTCAGGGATATTGGATAAATAGCTGAAAACCGCTAATGGAAACTAAAGCGGAATGTCAATTTGTGCATAAAAGCCCTGACCCCGGGCCGACTGTATTTTGATACTTCCGTGGAGGTATTCGGTACGGGAATAGATGCCCGATAAACCAAGACTTTTTTCCTTTGGAAGATTGTCCTGATGAAAGCCCACCCCATTGTCTTTGTACAGGATGGTCAGGGTCGTGTTTGCCCGCTGAATATTGGCTTGAATAAGAGAGGCTTGTGCGTGTTTTAAGGTGTTGTTTACCAGCTCCTGCATCATCCGGTAAACCATGACTTCCGTGTTTTCGGCCAGTCGGGTTTTGGCTCCTTGACGGCTGTATTGCACCTTAACTATGCCCATTTCTTCCACTTCTTCAAATAGGTCTTCAAGCGCATCCCACAAACCAAACCGCGAAAGCACGCCGGGCATCATGTTGTGTGAAATTTTCCGGACATCATCGGCGGCCTGCCGAATCATTTCTCCGGCTTTTTGCAAAGCGACATCTACTTCCTCCTTGGTTGAACTGGTGTTTAGCTGCGACAAATACAAACTCGCCGACGAAAGCAGTACGCCAATGCCATCGTGGATTTCCTGGGCAATGCGTTTGCGCTCTTCTTCCTGCCCCGAAAGCAGCGCTACGGCAGCATTCATTTCCTTTTCACGCACGAGTCTCTCAATTTCCTTTTCCTTGATAATCAGTGTGTTTCTATGCTTAACTCGATAGAGTATCCAAAGTAGAATAAGAACCACCAACACCGTAAAACTTGTTCCATACAGTATGTTTAGCAGTATTCGTTTGGAGGCCAGGGCAAGGGATTGTTCCAGACTTTTGTTCTCCAAATCCAGCATATCGCCTTCGTTTTTCTGTGTTTCGTACTTAATTTTTAGCTCTTCAATGTTTTTCTGTTTGGTTTCGTTGAAAAGGCTGTCGTGATAGATAAGGAATTGTTCATGGTAAAAAAGGGCCGAGTCAGCCATGCCGAGGCCTTTGAACGACAGGTACATATTTTCGTACAAATCGGGCAAGGTATTCGTTTGTTTGGTAGTTTGCGAAAGTGCCAGAGCCATCCGTGCATACCGGATGGATTCGTTGAAATATCCCCGGTCTTTGTTTACCGCCGAGAGGTTTTGCAACAGGCTCATTTTCTGAGGAATATTTTTGCTGTTTTTGGCCAGCGCATAGGCCGAATCGTAATACTTTTCGGCCAAATCAAACTTTTTTTGGTAGGCATAGGTGGTTCCGAAATTCATGTACGACAATGTTACCTGACCCCTGTTTCCAATTTGGCGGGAGATGGAAAGGCTTTGTTGCTGAAAATAGAGTGAGGAGTCGTAATTGCCCGATATTCGGTACATTACCGCCAGGTTGTTGTATAGCTGCAACGTGCGGTCCCGATCGCCAATTTCGCTGGCAATGGACAGCGCTTCCAGACTCATGGATTTGGCTTTGGACAAATCCCTCATTTTTCCATAAATAATGCCCATATTCATCAGGGCGTGGGCTTCCGAGTTGGGGAAGTCAAGGGTATGGGCCAATTCCAATTCACGCATAAAGTAGAGCAATGCCTGTTCGTAGTCGCCCTCGCGTTTGGCCAGTTTACCCAGTCCGCTGCTCGCCAGCATTTCGCCTTTTCCAAATGTATTTTTCACGCTTTCAGCCAACACCTTTTGGAATATCACCCGAGCCGAATCGCTGTTTCCCATCCGGTAATAAAGAGCAGCAAGTCGGTGGTCTGCAGTGAGTTTGGCTTGGGTTAGTTGATGTGCCTCAGCCACCTGAACCGATTGCCGGATGTAGTGCATGGCCGAATCAAACTCTCCCAGCATTTGAAAGGAAAGCCCGGCTTGCCACAAAAAAGTGGACATATCATCATAATCGTCCGATTCCCGGGCCAAATCCATACCTTTTTTGGCAAAGGCGATGGCTTGTTGGTGGTTGATGCTTTTGGCCACTTCCCAGGCTTTCAGGTATTGGTTTATTTTGTCTTGTGGAGTAAGCAGACTGTCGATTTTAAATTGCAGTGAATCAAGAATTCTGGGTTCTTTGATAGACTGCGCGTTGGATGGAAACCAAGTAGTTATCGCCAATAGGATGGTAATCAGGGTGAGTGATGGAGTGGTTTTTTTAAAATAAAATGGCCTCATTTATTTCATGATATGTTTAAAGTGGGGTCAAACAAACTCGTTTTCAACTGCCCATTTTACCAATCCGGCGGTGTTTTTTACACCCACTTTCAGGAGGAGGTTGGCCCGATGCGTTTCAACGGTATGTTTGCTGATAAACAGGCGGTCGGCAATTTCCTGGGTGTTCAGCTCCTCGCAAATCAATTTAAGCACATCCAGTTCGCGCTGACTGATATCCGGGAACAGGCTGTCGGTTTGCGCCTGATTTTTGTTTTCGTAAAAAATATTGGGTAGTTCCTTGCTCAGGTACATACCTCCCTGATGCACCATTTTAATGGCGGAAATCAATTCCGAAGCAGGTGAGTTTTTCAACAAATACCCGTTGGCACCAGATTTGAGCAGCCTTTTTACAAAACGTTTTTCGTTGTACTGCGAAAAGGCCAAAACCTTGGTGTCGGGATGTTGGTTTTTAATCATGCGGCAAGCATCTACACCGTTAAGTTCGGGCATATTGATGTCAAGCAGTATCACATCAGCTTCATTATCTTTAAGAAAGTTAAGCAATTGCAATCCGTCGTAAACCTCTTTCACCAGGTTTATTTCATCGTCCTGTTTGAGCAGCGCCGCCACACCATTGATGATGATGGGATGGTCGTCGGCTATTACCAATCGTATCATATTCATTGTTTGACACCGCAAAATACGGTAATTTATATAAATTCTAAATAAAAATTTGTTGATATATTTCAGTTTATACCAAATTAACGGAAATTATCAAAGAGTAAAATAAATGGTTATTGGGCAAGGGAAGGTACTTGATTTTGGCCATTTATAAAAAACGGTGGTTTTCAGCTATTGATATACCTCCGAGGGCTGGTGTCTTGTGTTTTCACGAATTTTAACTTCCTGGAAGCTGATTTTTCATTAATTTTAGGCTTTCATTTGACCCTATGGACTACAAAGATTATTATAAGATTCTCGGGGTGGACAAATCGGCCACCAAAGATGAGATAAAGAAGGCTTACCGCAAATTGGCCAAGGAATATCATCCCGATAAGACCAAGGGAGACAGGACATTGGAGGAGAAATTCAAGGCGGTTTCGGAAGCCTATCAGGTGTTGAGCAACGACGAAAACCGTAAAAAATACGACGAATTGGGAGCCAACTGGAAACAAGCCCAACAGCAGCCCGGAGGTGATGCCGGATTCGATTATTCGCAATTTTATGGTCAATCGGGCGGACAGCGAGGCAGCCATCAATCCTATCAGGGCGATCCGGAGGCATTCTCCGATTTCTTTAACAATATTTTTGGTGGCGGTGCTTCGGGTTTTGGCGGACAAAGTCGCCGTGGCTCGCGTAAAATGAAGGGACAGGATTTTGCTGCAGACATGGAGATCACCCTGGAGGAAGCCTACCACGGTTGTTCACGCATTCTGCAACTCGACCAACAAAAACTCCGTATCAGCACCAAGCCCGGAACCCGCGACCAACAAAAGATTAAACTTAAAGGTAAAGGCAGTCCCGGAATAAACGGAGGTCCCAATGGCGATTTGTATATCACCATCCACGTACATAAGCATCCTGCGTTTAAAAGAAAAGAAAACGATTTGTACAGCACACTGATCCTGGATGTTTACACTGCTGTATTGGGCGGGTCGGTTCAGGTACCCACTCTCAACGGAAATGTGACCATGAAAATTCCCAAAGGAAATCAGGGCGGCAAAAAACTCCGATTGAAAGGGAAAGGCATGCCGGTTTATGGGCAGTCTGAACAATTTGGCGATTTATACGTCACCACCCAAATTCAAATTCCTACCAACCTGAGTACTGAAGAAGAAAAATTATTTCAAGAATTAAAAGAGAAAAGCCATGAATAACCTCGTTAGATTTCACGACTTACACACGCATCTGGCTCTGGAGCAATTCATCCAGGCACTCAACGATGCCCACCTTACCCATTATGCTTCTGATTTGCTGCCCGAACTCGAACTGGCCAACGAAATAGGTTTTATGGAATCCATCGGCAAGGCGCAACAGGTGATGGCCACCCTGAACTTGCCCATTGAAAGTCATTTCAAACGAATTTATCGCACCAAGGAAGGCTGTATCTATTGCGATTATAAACTATCGCATGTGGCCTATTTATTGGTAGGTATCAATGGCGATGTGTCTAACCCTAAGGTCGCAGGTATTCAATATGAATTGATTAATAGGTTGTTGAGGATAATGTAAGATGGTAAATCAACAGCGGTCTACGAAAAATAAAAAAGCAGACACCCTGTTGTCTCTCATCCCTTTTCTCCACCTTTGACCCTTAGTTTTCATTGTAAACCAAAAACATCACTAACGTGTGCGGACGATTTCAGCTTTCGGTAAAGGGCAAACATATCAGCGAACGTTTCAATGTGGAGGTGTTTGATGAAATGTATAAACCCGGTTTCAATTGTGCTCCGGGACAGTCCTTAGCAGTAATTACCAATCAAGACCCCGAAAAACTGAGCTTTTTCAAGTGGGGTTTGGTACCTTTTTGGGCCAAGGATCCCAAGATTGGCAACAAACTCATCAATACACGCGCCGAAACCATTTTAGAAAAACCCTCATTTAAGGCAGCTTTCTCACGGCGACGATGCCTGATACCTGCCAACGGTTTTTACGAATGGAAAAAGGAAGCCAACAAAACGCCTTACCGCATTTTTTTGAAAAATGAAGAACTTTTCGCCATGGCGGGCATCTGGGAAACATGGAAAGATGCCGAGGGGCGCGCGTTGCACACATTTTCCATCATTACTACGGAGCCTAACCAACTCATGAAAACCATCCACAACCGCATGCCTGTTATTCTCCCGCGCGAAAAGGAAAAAGCGTGGTTGCATGAGGAAAATCCGACCCTGCTTACCTCCCTGCTTATGCCCTTCGACCACCGACAGATGGAGGCTTATCCTATTGGTAAGGGTATTAATTCTCCGGTGAACAACGACCCTTCGCTTGTCCAACCTGCGGTAAACGACAACCTCACCCTCGACCTCTAACAGGTTGATTAAAAAACTTCTGTTAAAATAATTAATCTTCCTTCCTCGCCTTTGGTCGAAATATGCAGTAGCTTTGTAATCAAATTTATAACCATAGAAAACCATGAAAACTTTTTTTAAAATTCTCGCCGTTATACTCGTTATACTCGCTTTGGTCGTTGTTATTCTGCCCTATGTGTTCAAAGGAAAAATCATTGAGATGGCCAAACAGGAAATAAACAACCAGGTAGTTGCCCGGGTCGATTTTCAGGAGATGGATTTTGGTCTGGTACGGAGTTTCCCCGATTTTCGCCTGACCATCACCAACCTGAGCGTGGTGGGCAAAGATGCATTTGATGGCGACACCCTCGCTTCCATACCGGAAATCAAAGTGGTTTTCAACCTGATAGATGTCCTCAAAGGAGACTTTGAAGTAAATAAAATCGCCTTGATTCAACCCAAATTGCTGGTATGGATCAACGCCGACGGAAAAGCCAACTACGATATCGCCGTGCCTGAGAAAGCAGGTGAGCAAACCACCGCAACAACAGATTCAGGTGAAGAGGACATCAGTATTCGACTGAAAAAGTTCAGTGTCGTTGATGGAAGTCTGACTTACCGTGATGATCAGATGCAATTGCTGACTGAAATTACCGGACTAAACCATACCTTGAGTGGCGATTTGAACGCCTCTCGCACAACACTATATACACAAACCTCCATTGCCGATATGTTGGTGGTGATGGAAGAAACCACCTATCTCAACCATGTTTCCATGAGGTATCAGGCCAATGTGGACGCGGATTTGACCAACAGCATCTACACTTTTGGGAAAAACGAACTCACTGTAAACAACCTGAAACTAAATTTTGATGGTTCGGTGAGTATGGTAAAAGAAGGCATCAACCTGGTGCTTACCTACAATGCACCTTCTACTAATTTTAAGGAACTGCTTTCGCTGATTCCGGCCAACTATCTAAAAGACTATCCCGGCCTGGCGACTACCGGAACTTTCAAACTGGAGGGTGCCGTGAAAGGTCTATATACCGAAGAAAGTTATCCCGCTTTTTCAATGAACCTGGACGTGCAGAATGCCTCTGTAAAATACCCGGACCTGCCCGGAAAAATAGCTAACATTCAGGTGAATGCCGCTGTTACAAGTCCCGGAGGAACCCTGGACGCCACCGTTGTGGATATCCAAAAAATGCATATGGAGTTGGGTAAAAATCCCATTGATGTTCAACTCAATCTTACCACGCCCATTTCCGATCCCAACCTGGATTGCACCATCAAAGGGCGCATGGACTTGGCTACGGTTAAGGACTTTTATCCCATGGACAGCACCGACCAAATGAAGGGAACCATCGTGGCCGACATCACCCTGAAGGGAAAACTTTCGTCCATTGAAAAGGAAGATTATGATCAATTTCTGGCCATGGGTTCCATCGTGGTGCAAAACATGGAATACAGTTCACCCACACTGAAAAACCCGGTGGAAATAACCCAGGCACAATGCAACTTTTCACCACAATACATCGATCTGGTTTCCTTTTCCATGAAGACAGGTCAGAGCGATATGCAAGCCAACGGAAAAATTACTGACTACCTGGCTTGGTACCTGAAAAATGAAACCTTGAATGGCACACTCATGGTGAAATCGGATTATTTTAATATGGACGATATCATGGACACTACCGACTCCGGAGAAGAAATGACCGATACAACTCCTTCCGGGGAAACCAACACTCCAACTGCTCCGGCAGACACATCCGCTGTGGTGCCACAGGTTCCTGCCAACATTCATTTTGTGATGGGCAGCTCGTTCAAACAACTGATTTACGATAGTCTGGACATGACCAACGTAAGCGGAAAACTGATTATCGCCGACAAGGCCATCCAACTCAACGACCTGCGCATGCAAGTTTCGGGCGGCACCATGCAGGTAAATGGAAGTTATGCCACCCCATCCCCAAAGATGGCTGAATCGTCGTTGAACATGAAACTCAACAACCTGGATATCCCCACTGCTTACACGCAATTTGCCATGTTCAGAACCTATTTGCCTCTGGCCAAAAAAGCCACCGGCAAATGCAACGCTTCCCTCGATTTTACCACAGGTTTGGATGCCCAACTCATGCCCATTTATTCTACACTCAACGGAACAGGATGGATGAGCTCCAACCAAATCCGTATAGAAAACCTCAACACCCTCGAGAAAGCGGCACAACTGCTTCACTACGATAAATTGAGCAACCTCACACTGGAAAAGGTGTTGGTTGAATTCAAATTTGTGGAGGGTAAGCTGATGGTGGATCCCTTCGACATCAAGTCCCAAGGCATGAAGGCCACCATACAGGGATGGACAGGCCTCGACGGAACCATTGGCTACACCATGCAAACAGAAATCCCACGTGCCAAACTGGGTTCGGATGCCAATCAGCTCATCGACAACCTGGTGGGCGAAGCCAACAAGCTGGGAGCCAACTTTAGCGTTTCCGACAACCTGCCTTTTCATCTCATCATCGGCGGTACCATGGATAGCCCAACAGTTTCAGTAACTCCGGGAACAGGCTCGGGCACGGCCACACCCAAAGAAACTGTGAAGGAAGTGGTAAACCAGGAAATTGATAAGGTGAAAGAAGATGTGACCGAAAAGGCCAAACAGTTGATTGAAAATGCCGATGCTCAAGCCAAAAAAATTATTGCTGACGCCGAAAAGCAGGCCGATGACCTGCGAAAAAGCGCCCAAAAAGCCAAACAAGACCTGAAGGCAGAAGCCAAAAAACAAGGCGATCAACTGATAGCCGAAGGCAAAAAGAATGGTGCCCTTGGAGAAATGGCTGCCAAAAAAGCCGCCGCCAAATTGGATGAAGAAGCCGAAAACCAAGGCAATAAACTCATTGGTGAAGCCGACAATCAGGCCAACGACATCGTGAACAAGGCCAAAATCACCGCAGCCAAAATAAGGGAGGATGCACAGAAGGAGGCGGATAAGTTGTAGAAAAGTTATTCCTGATAGGTTTCAAAAATATGTCAGGAATTTTTACTCACAATAAGCCTCCAGGTATTTGTCTGCTTCGTCGGCACCCAGGTCTTTCATTTTTTTCCAATCGAGGCAGGCATTTACTTTGTCGCCCATCAAAAAGTAGGCATTGGCTCTGTTGTTGAGTACATTGATTTCTTTGGGAGTATATTCCAGAGCCTTGCCATAAATAACCACGGCGATGTTGTATTTCTTTTCGTTCAGGTATTTGTTTCCGATTTTCAAATAGGCTTCGGATAGTTTTGGGCGAACTTCTTTTTTGCGGTAGTTGCGTTTATACACGGTTTCCCAATCGCGAATGGCACTCTGATAGTCTTCTATCAAAAAAAGGCTCAGGCCTCTGGAATAAATACATTTGTTGCATCCTTCCTCCATTTGAATGGCCATATCGAACGCCTTCACGGCAAGTTCGTATTGCTCACTTCTCATATAATCAACCCCCTTGTTGAATTCGTTGGCCGCACTCAGCCTTTCTTCCGACAGCGAAAATTTGATGGATGCATTAAAATTGGCATCAACAGGTTCGCCATTTTTACGGGCCGGAAACCAATTGCCGCTGGTAAGTCCAATGACGCGAATGGCCTCTTCGTCGCATCCACCGCCGATTCCTTGAACAAGCTTGATATCCGCAACCGACCCATCTTTTTTTACCGTAAACTGAAGGAAAACACGACCTTCAATTCTCAGGGATACCGCATGTTGCGGATACTTCATTTTCCTGGAGAGGAAATCGATATATGCTTGTTGTCCACCCTTAAACGTGGGTATTTCAACTGTTTCCTGCCCCCGGGCAAAAGCAAGTGTAAGAAACATGATGAGGAATAGAACTTGTTTCATTTATTAATAATAGTGATGTTTCAATTTTATAAGCAAATCTAGGAATTTTTTTTTGGAAAATATGATAGCAAGTACTAAAATAAGGTGAAGAAAAGGAGATAAAAAAAGCAGCAGAAATTACTTCCTGCTGCCAGTATATATTATCCTGAATGGTAGTTTCGTAGCTAAAACCAACCAAACTTCAACGATAGGTTGATGTTGTATGAATCCAGCGCATCCTTGGCAATGATCGTTTCTTTTTCAATGTAGTCCGTATCAATATACTTGTAGCGCAAATCAACACCGTTTGTAAGGCGGTATGAAGCGCCCACACCCAACCGGAAAAACTTCACGATATTAAACTCGATGTCGATGCCGGGTTCTACCACCAAAAACACATCATTGTCGTAATAATAGTTGTTGGAGTTCTGGTAATTATCCCATTTGTCGCGGTGGGTTGCAGCCACGCCTCCCACACCCAACAAAATGGGGACAGAAATGTGCACCGGAGAAGCGGGCATGATGATGGGTTCCAGCAGCAAACCGCCATAGCCACCTGCCAATGAATAGTCACCCGGATTGTCGTAGCTGTAACTTTTGTCGAGGTTGTTGAAAAAGCCATGTCCGGCCAAACCCAGGGCAAAGCGATGGTTGGCTACCCAGGCGGCTCGTCCACCCACCAAAATGGCATCGCGGCCGTCGATGTTTGAATAGCCAACGGTTATGGCACCATAGCCGCCATGGCTTACGTTACCATTGCGGTTGGTACGCGGAAACAGGGTTTTCATTTCTTCCTTGTTTTGTGCCTGAATCATCCCGAAAAGACACATCATCATAAAAAGTGCAATTGTTTTTTTCATGTTTATAAAAATTAATAATTTCCAAATTTGTATCTGATTCCTACTCCGAAATCATAAAAGTTAACTTTCACGTGTTTAAATGATTGCAATTCAACGAAGGGCTTAAATTCGGCAAAGAGTACCAACGGATTTTTAATGAAATTGTATTCCACGCCAAAAATTCCGTCGAGCCCCAACACAGGTCCCACCACTCTTTGTTCTTCCCAGTAGTATCCGGTAGAATTGCTCCAGCGGCGCATGCGGTTGTATCCGTTTATCCATCCCACATGGCCTCCGCCACCAAAATAGATGCGCCATTCTTGTCCTCGTGCCGGAATCATGGGTTTGTACGACTCCAGCAATACCACCAGTTGCATACCGCCTTGTCTGAATCCAAACAAACCGTCGATGGCTACTTTGTCGTCCTTTATCACTTTGCCTCCAATGCCTGAGGTTACGCCCGTACGAACACCCAATTGCCGGGTAAACCCCTGCGACATCAGGGAGAATCCAAACAGCGAAAAAACAAGGGTGATCAAGATTGTTTTTATCATGTTTTAAGAGTTTTAATTTCCAATAACCGTTCCCGAACCGGTGATGTTGGTGTGAACCATAGGCGAGCCATGGTAATAGATGGAGCCACTTCCGCTGATATCGGCGTAAAGTATTTCAAAAACAGAAAGGTACATACTTCCCGATCCGCTGATTTTGGCTTCGCTTTCAATACTCCAAAGTTCGTAGGCCGATAGATTTCCCGATCCACTGATGAGGTGGTTGGTGTTGGCGGCATTTCCCGACAAACGGATTTGACCCGAGCCGCTAAGGGTTGATTCCACACGGGTGGCATTTACCATAAAGTCGATGTTGCCCGAACCGCTTAGCACGGCCTTAAAATAATCGGATACGCCGCTGCCACTCATTTCTCCCGAGCCTGAAAGCGCCACGGTGAGTTGTTCGGTGTCGAAATCTTCCACTTGTACCACACCCGACCCCGACAAATAGGCTCCTTTGAGTACCGGGGTTTTTACGGTAACATAAATGGTGTGGTTGGGATTGAGGTTTTCGCGTGTGTCGATTATCAGGCTGTTGCCATTGACAATGGTGCGCACGTAGTTCAGGAGGTTCGATTCGCCTTCCAGAATTACTTCATAGGTGGTGTCGGGCACGATGGTAACGAAAAATATGCCTTCGTTGACCACTTCGTTGAAGGATACCGTACGCCGGGTTTCCGACGTCAGGCTGTTGTTGCCTTCAATACCACCGAGTTTTTTGCAGGAGGCGAAAACAAACAAGGACAGAAGGCCTATCAGTATCATGAGATTTGTCCATTTCATGGGATCCATTTTTTAATAGTTTATTATTGATGTGTGTTGCGATTCTTCATTATTCGGGCGATTATTTCGCCTTGGTACTATTCCAAATGACAAGATTTTTTGGGCACTGTTGCAATTTTTGTCAAACTAATTTACTTTTAACGAAATCCGCCCCCCATCGCCGTTGATATTCAATGGGATGGCCTTGATTTTTCTGTTTCCGAATTCGCCGGAAGCCTTCACTTTTTTATCTTCGGTCAGGTTGCTGTCGGTGTGGATATCTGTGATTTTGGCAGAGTAAAGTACCTCTGTTTTTTCGGTTACCAACAGGTTGAGTTGAAAATGCAGTTGAGGATCGAGTGTCAGGTTGATTTCTGTTTCGGCAGAAGTTATTTCCATCGATTCCATCCGGCTGTCGAAGTTCGCAATATCCAGGGTGCCGTAGCGGCTGTTCAGATTTAGTGTGTTGTTGAGATTTTCTATGTCGAGTATGGAGAAATAACCTTCGCCGTTCACATGGTTTACCGAATTAAGGTAGTATTTGGAGCGTTTGCCATCCAGCATCAGGTGATCTATCTGCTTGGCATATACCGATGAAGAGCGGTTGTTGAGGGTAAGTTGGTTGGCTTGATCCAGATGAAATTCGCCATAATTGACAGTGATTGCGGCATTGTTCAGGCTATGAATGTCCACGTCGCCGAAGTTGACCGAAATATTGGTTTCGCCGGTGAGGTTGTGCCCGCGGATATCGCCATTGCTCAGGTCCACGTTCAGTTTTCCAGCCAGATCGGTGATGTATATGTTTCCGTATTTGTGGTGGATGCTCAGGTTGGCATTTTTGGGCAGATGGATGGTGTAATCGATGGAGGTGGAGGTGCCAGCCGAAAACAGGTTGTTGGCGATATCGCTCACTTCCGACCAAAAGGATCCCCCTTGTTCGAACACCGTTTCGGCGATGATGTAATAGTCGTTGGCCTTGAAGTCAAAGTTGATGAAATCGTAGGTTTTTTCTAGTTTCGACTCTTTGGTGGATTTCACCTGAAGTTTGATATCGAAACGTACCGAATCTTCTTCCCAGGTTATCAGGTGGATGTCGCCATACTTATTGGTTACCTCAATTTCGGTGTTTTCCTTCAGGAGAAATGCGCGACTTACCGACCGTTCTTTTTGAAAGGTTTGTGCCATTCCCGGCAAGGGAATTACCCAAATGGCCAACAGCGCCAACAGGCTAAATGGAAATTCTTTTATTTTCATGGCTGTTATTCTTTTCGTGTTTTTGGGCTTGCAACTGAATCAGGGTTTCTTCCAGAATTTGCAGTTTTAAGCGGTAATTTTGAATCATGGCGGCGAT
Source organism: Bacteroidales bacterium (assembly GCA_963676875.1). Taxonomy (GTDB): domain Bacteria; phylum Bacteroidota; class Bacteroidia; order Bacteroidales; family F082; genus UBA6244. The sequence goes on along the minus strand of OY781436.1, from coordinate 1,657,942 downwards.
AATTTCTTCGCTGTCGGCATTGTCGAGCAAATCGTTTTGCAGGCGTAAAAATTCCTGATCCAGTTCTTTGAGTTCGTCTTTTATTTCATCGCGGAGCAGGGGTTGGTTGGCAGCCAGCTGATAAACTTCATTGGTTTTGGTATTAATCAGGCTGGTGTAGTAGGCCTTCGACTCCATCATTTCTTCCACCAGTTGGCGGTCTTCGGTGCTCATGGTAGGGTTGACGGCAAGGCGCTGAATATCAGGTTGATTTACATAAGCATGAAAGTAGTAGCTGGCCACAAATATCACCACTACCGCAGCCACGCGCATCAGGATTTGTGTTGCCGACAAGCGTTTTGTTTCCGGTGCGGGTGGGGGCAAGGCAATTTTTGTCCACAGTTCGGGCGAAGGTTCCATCACGTCAAATTCATCGCGATGGTCGATGATAAATTTTTCCAGTTGATCAGTTTTCATAGACTACCTCCTTTAATATTTCGCGAACCCTTTGTTTGGCGCGCATGTATTGCGATTTGGAGTTCGATTCGCTTACTCCGAGTATTTGTGCTATTTCTCCATGGTCCATGCCTTCGAGCAGGTAAAGTGAGAAAATCATCCGGCTTCCGTTGGGCAGCTCTTCCATGGCTTTGCGTATCATGGGTACACTGAGTTGCGGCAAATCATCTTCTTCCTCGGGCAACTGTTGAAACAGATGCATGTCGTCGAAGTACCGCAGGTCAGCTTTTTTTCTTTTTATTTCGTTGATACAATGATTCACCACAATTCGTTTTAACCAAGCCCCGAAGGTGGCCTCATACCTGAAACTGTCCAGTCGGCGGAAGGCATCAGTAAACGATTCCTGCAACATGTCTTCAGCTTCCTCGCGGTTGCCCATCATGCGGTAGCAAATGTTGAACATAGCTTTTGCATAAGCATGATATAGGACATACTGATCGCGTGCGCTGCCGCGTTTACTCTTTTCGATGACTTCCCTGTGTATTTCAGGTTCCACTTTCAAATGGCTTTCTTTTACTGTTAATGACAGGCGACGATGCCTTGGGTTGCAATTTTGATAAAAATAATCTTTTTCATGTTCAAAGCTAATATATTCAAGGTACAGAATGATTGTAAAGTCACCATAAAGTAAGCGCCTTTGCGTTCGTTTTTTTCTTGAAAAAAAGCCAATATCATAATAGCTGAATTATTTTATTTTAAATTTACGGCATTTATTAAAAACCCTAAAAACATGGAAGAATTATTGACTACTCAGATTGAAACCGAACAAAAAATGACGCTCAGCCGGCATGCCCAAGATTATTTAGCGGAAATCCGTAAATGGGCCAATTTTTTGGCCATCATGGGATTTATTGGCGTTGGATTTATGGCACTGGGCAGTTTGTTTATCGGATTAATATTCAGTAATTTGCCAATCGAAAACGAGATGCCCTTTCCCGGCATAATATTTTCTGTAGTTTATTTTTTGTTTGCTTTGGTGTATTTTTTCCCAGTGTATTTCTTGTATCAGTTTTCGGTGAAACTTAAAACAGCTTTGATGGAAAAATCTGAGGAATACTTAGAAAGCGCCTTTAAATTCTTAAAATCCCACTACAAATTCATCGGAATACTCACCATCGTGATGCTCGCCCTCTATCCCATTATTATGATAGTGGCAGTTGTGTTTGGCGTTATGTCGGGGATGGGCAATTATTAGGCCGGTTTCTTAGTCCTTGTAAATTTGTTTTGGAGTCGGGAGTCGGAAGTCCGAAGACGGAAGTCCGAAGTCGGAAGTTAGGAGTATAGAGCAAAAAGTACCGTAGGTACGTAGGACAATTAGCACCGGAATTTATTCCCGGGCGGAAGGAAACAGGAATCCAGCACTTGAGGAATATATTGTTCGACCCCGACGGGGTCGCTGTATTTATTGTGCCAATTCTATCTATACACTTATAATCCCTTCAGGATTTCAACATCTACAGTCCAGCCGACGTGGATAAGACCATAATATTAAGCCCATAACCCTTGAACTCTTGAACTCTTGAACCCTTGAACGTTTGAACATTTGAACCCCTAAAATCTGGCTTTTGCCTTCAAGATTTATTCACAAGAAATCCGGATAATATTTAGAATATTTCCAAATAAGCATATTTGGCTGACGTATATATGTTGGGTCATGTGTTTTATTTATTTTTATCGCTCAATACAAAAGCAGAAATTCTGTTGCCCTTTGTTAGTAACATCTTTTGGACTGAACATAAGGATAGTTTATTTGCATAGCCCGTTCAATATCAACTTTCATTCTTTTGAATGCCCATGGCTGGAGAGGTATTGTTTGTTGAAAGCAGAGGCGTTTTGGCATGGTAAGTTAATATCAAATTAACCTGCCAAGACAACGAATGCTTTATTTTTGCAAGGCTCAAAGGATCTTAAATTGATAAAATTAATTAAAAGCTCTAAAATAATGAAACAAAAATTACTAATCGCGCTTGTGCTTTTACTTGTGTTAGTGCTGGGACAAATGAATGTGTGGGGTCAAACCACTATCTTCACCGAAGATTTTGATGATAATTCTCAATATTCTGTTACACTTGGTGGTGAAGGTAATGACGGAATCTCTGATTATTTTCAAAGAACAGATGGAACAAATATCAACAAATCATACACTGATAAAACTGGCACCTACTTTTTTGCAGGCCAGGATATTGATGATGGTGGGTGGACTGGGAGTGCAAGCCCCTCTCAATTAACATGGAGTTCAATTAATATTTCAGGATTTTCCAGTATTCAATTCAAAGGTTATTTTGCGTCTACTGCATCAGCCAAAATTGACAATTCGGACTATGTTCATATTGTTTACCGTATTGATGGAGGAGCGTGGACAAATTTAATATGGTTCGAAAACGACGGCGCTACATACAACACTGCCTTTCTTGAAGATACTGACTTTGATGGCAATGGGGATGGTACTCAACTTACAGGTACCTTTACTCAGTTTACTAAAAGCATAGCTACTGTTGGAAGCGTACTTGATTTCCAATTCACTGCTTCTGTAAATTCGGGTGATGAAGATATTGCCATCGATTATTTCCAATTAGTTGGAACTCCCACAGGCGGCAATCTCCCACCCTCCATTACCAATATTATCAACAGCCCTACCATTCCAGGTTCAGCAGAAACAGTTTCTGTTTCGGCTGATGTAACCGACAATGATGGAACAGTTAATGGCGTTGAATTGCACTGGGGTACTACAACAGGCGTGCTTTCCAATACCATTGCCATGTCGGTGGGTACAGCGCCTACCTATACCACCGATACCGATATTCCGGCTCAGGCCAACGGAACCACCGTATTTTATGAAATATATGCCCTGGACGACGATGCCGATGAAACGACTTCCGCCGAACAAAGCTACACGGTAGTTGATTTGGCCTCACAACCTTTGGCTCACGTTTCGGGATTCGCTGCCGGCACTCCAACCAGTGTCGCCATACCACTGTCGTGGACCGACTCAGATGCTGAGTTTTACCTTATCAAGGGTGTTGAAACAGGAGGAGCCATTTCCGATCCTGTGGATGGTGCACAGGAAGCCAATGGTGCGTTGGTGTACAACATCGCCAAAGGCGCAGGTGGTACCTACACCTTTACCGGACTAGCCCACACTACCACCTACGATTTTAAAATATTTCCCTACAACGGATCAGGCACATCTGTAAATTATCTTACCGACCCAACCGTGCCCTCGGTTACAGCCTCTACCCTCATGCCTTCGGCCACTATACCTTATTCAGAGAATTTTACTGATTGTGGTACCCAGTTGTGGACACCGGTGAGTGTGGCCAGCAACAAAGACTGGACATGTGGTGCTGGATACCAGAGCATTAATGGATATGGTGGTGATGAAGCATCGGATGATTATTTGATTTCTCCCATTTTCAACATGGATAATTACACCGATGAAATACTGCTTTTCGACAGCTATAACCAATATGCCGACGTTACCTATCCTCCCATCGAATTGCTTTATACCGATAACTATACAGGTGATCCAACCTCCACTACTTGGACTTCGCTCCCAGCTACCTGGTGTCCGGAGAACGGAACCACCTGGACTTCTTCGGGCAGTATTGATGTATCGGCCATCACCGGTACAACAATTCAATTTGCGTTCCACTATACCTCCTCTGGTACTGGTGCAGGAAGCTCTTCTTCCTGGAGAATTGACAACATCGATTTGCAGCAAATAGCTGTTGATGCTCCAATGGCCTTTGCTGCCTCAGCTTCCTCTACCTCCCAAATCGATTTAACTTTTACGAGGAATGTGGCAGATGATGATGTAGTGATTGTGTATAACAGTACCGATTCTTTTACTACCCCCTCAGGAACACCTCCCGCAGTGGGACAATCCTTTGCCGGAGGTACTTTGTTGTATAATGGAAGTACATCGCCCCAGACACACACCGGACTATCACCCCTGGAAACAGTTTATTACATGGCCTACTCTTTTGATGGAAGCAACTATTCCCCCGGAGTATCAGCTAATGCTACCACTCAATCCACCGAACCAACCAACCACGTTACGGGAATTTCGGCTACCGCCAATTCCTCCAGTTCAATTACTGTGGGCTGGACAGATTCGGACGCAGCCTTCTATCTGGTGAAAGGAAGCGCTTCTGCTTATGGTGATATTGCAGTTCCAACCGATGGTGTAGCAGAGGCTGATGCTACGCTTGTAAAAAATGTGAGCCAAGGTACGGGTTCTGCCGATTTTACTGGATTGAATGCCTCCACGACGTACTATTTTAAAATATATCCCTACAATGGTACCGATGCCACCATCAATTACAAAACTGACGGAACTGTTCCACAAGATGAGGCTACCACAGAGGCCGCTCCTGTTGTTCCTGCGGTGTTTATTTCGGAATATATCGAGGGTAGCAGTAACAATAAAGCCATTGAAATATATAACGGTGAAGCTACGGCAATGGATATGTCTGATTTTTCGGTAAAACTCTTTGCCAATGGAGCTGCTTCAGCTACCAACACCTGGACAGGTTCAGGTATGTTGGAAAGCGGTGACACCTATATTTTGTACAATTCCCTCTCAGGAACAACCATCACTGAGAAAGGAAATGAAACTCCGGCCGTTACTGCATATAACGGCGACGATGCCATTGGCTTGTATTATAACGATTACCTGATTGATGTGGTTGGCGTTATTGGGGTTGATCCGGGAACGGGATGGGATGTAGCAGGAATAAACAGAGGAACTCTCGATCACACCATTGTAAGAAAACCCACCATCACTACTGGAAACACCAACTGGACAACCTCTGCCGGAACAGGTTATGCTGATTCGGAATGGAGGGTATTTGATCAGGATCATTTTTTCAACCTGGGGGTATTTGGTACCGGATGGACAGGTGCCACCGATAACGATTGGGCTACATTAACCAATTGGGATGTTCAGGTACCTGATGCCACCGTCAATGCTTTGATAAATGCTGCAGCCACGACTTTTCCTACCATTGCTACTTCGGCCAACTGTAAAAATCTCACCATTGAAAGTATGCCTACTGCAGGCGATGCTTCACTACTGGGTCAATCCTTTTTAACAGTTAGTGGAACCACGATCGTTCAACGCTACACCACCGCGAACATGTGGCATAGTGTGTCAGCGCCTCTGGGTAATGATGATTTTAATAGTTTGTATTTAAATAACAACCCTACAGTTTGGGCGAGTTATTATGATGAAGCTAGTAAAACATATATTCCTGCCAATTTATTGTCGACTCCTCTAGGCGATGCGAAAGGATGGATGGTCTGGGTTGGAGGATCAGAAGCCCAAACTTTTGACTTTACAGGTGATTTACGATCAGGTAGTGTCGGTCCAATTGCTTTGACTAATAGTTTAGAACCAGATCATGGATACAATTTCGTTGGAAACCCCTATCCTTCTGCAATTGATTGGGATGCCTCAGGATGGACTAAAACTAATTGTGATAATGGAATATGGATATGGGATGCTGCCAACACCAATTGGGCAACCTACAATTCTATATCTGGCACCAATAATGGCTCAAACTTTATTCCAATTGGTCAAGGGTTTTTTGTACAAGTTGATCCCACAGAAGCTACTGGATCACTCGTAATGACAACTGATATACAGGTACACGATGGTGTTGATTTCATGAAATCGACAGCCACTACCCCTGCTAATTTCATTAAATTGAAACTTGCTGATGGTGATATGACCGATGAGTCTGTTATCCATTTGAATGCTTCCGGAACAGAAGGCTATGATAGCCAATTGGACATGCACAAGATGTTTAGCTGGAACAACGAACAACCACAGTTATACAGCACAGCCAATAACTTTTTGACCGTCAATGTACTCCCGCTGGAAACCGTAAGCGTCCCCATGGATGTACGTGGTAAGGATGGGAACGAAATGACAATTGCTATTGAAGAGGTTACTGATTTTGCGGAGGTTTACTTGAGTGACGATTATACCGGAGTACAAACCAACCTGATGGAAGACCCTTATACTTTTATCTATGATGCTGGTCAAACCGATCGATTTACTGTGTATTTCACCATAGTTGGAACAATGGAAAATCCATTGGAAAATGTTCAGGTGTATGGCTTCGATAAAAAGATCCGGGTTATTATTCCCACGGAAATGAATGCTCGTGTTGAAGTAAACAATATGTTGGGACAGACAGTGGGTGAAATGGATGCGCATATGGGAACGCATGAAATGAACATAGTTCACCAAGGGTATTATCTGGTAACCATAACAGGAGACAATCAGCGTATAGTCCGTAAAGTATTCATCAAGTAAACCAAAGTCCAACATTTATAATAGATACAAACATGAAAAAGAAGATATATTCCACCTTGTTAATAAGTGCTTTAATGATGCTTCCTCTATTTTCAATAAGTCAGATGAGAGACCCAGGTTCTCCCGGAGGTGATCCTTCCGGCGGCGGTGGCGGAGTTGGAAATAGCGCTCCCATTGGATCCGGTATTGGCATCCTCATTGTATTAGGCGCTGCCTATGGAGGTAAAAAATTGTATCACCTCTATCAGGAAGATGGTGAAACTCTGGAAGAGTAAGCAACCATGTGTTTTCTGACACTTTTTTTCAGGTCAGAATCAAAAATCAAAAAAGCAGGAGTTTTAAACATCTCCTGCTTTTTTTGTCTTAGCATCTGTGGAGGGAAACCGGGTGGGTGAATCCAACTAAGATGTGTTTTTAGGTTCAAATGTTCAAATGTTCAAATGTTCAAGGGTTCAAATGTTCAAGAGGGTTTAGATGAGGAGTGAGTGATGACCTTGGGCACCGTTAACTTGTTACCGGGTGACAAAAAAAACAGGAACCCGCCAAAGCAAGTTCCTGTTTTTGTTTAGATGAAAGAAATCCGGATTTATTCTTCGATGGATTCTTTTCTGAGGTCGTAGAGCTTTTTTCCGCCATAAGCGGCACCCAGACCCATCAGGATAAACAGTCCGCCACCGATGGGTGCGTTTCCGGCATTGCTGTTGCCTGTTTCGCCGTGATCACCGGGAGGTGGTGGGGGTCCTCCGGCCAGAAGTGGGAAACCAGTCAACGAAATGGCAGCGATTAACATCAATTTTATTGCTATCTTTTTCATGTTATTGAGCTTTTTCTTGTAAAAATTAATACCCTTATTTTATAAATACTTTATTGGTTTTAACACCTTTGCCTGCAACAACCTGAACCACATACCATCCGGTATTTGCAGGCATGTTAAACGATTGTAAGCCGTTAAGTTCCATGGATGATTGATATACTTCCTGACCGAGCATGTTGTACACGGTAACCAAAGCAGGTGTGTTCAACTCGCTTCGGATATAGATGTTATTGTTGTGAGCATAGATGGATACGCCATCGAGTTGTGTGGTTTCGGGGATGCCTGTAACATTGAAAAAGTGAACCACAAATCTATTTGTCAACTCATTGGCCGAGGCCATAAAAGTATAGTGCGGAGTTTCTTTTAAATCGATTTTAACGTTTTCGTAAGTATCTTCCAGCATCACCTCCATTTCGTCACCAAAACTTCCGGCATTTTCGGTTGAGATGGTAAACTCTCTGTCGAGGAACGATTTAAACCCAAGTTGAACGGTGGTATGTTGGGTTGCAGGCGCGATGCGGTTGGTCGAAAGGTGTTGGTTATCGGTTATCTCTGAGAAAAGATAAGGAGCCTGATACATCCCACCGAGGAAATTTACATCAAATTCCTGATCGAAATCTTCGGTGGCACCCTCCATCATTTGAATCCATGTTTCCACATAAAATTCTCCATCTGAAGCTTTTAGGGTGAGCATGTTGGGAATGGCTGATTTGTAGAAACCCGTGGCATCGTGAACCCGCTGCGAGGCAGGAATGGTGAAGGTGTTGGTTGCGTCAGTTGCCTGTACAAAGAAACCCTGATTGGCCGGAATAATGTCGGTCCCTCCAACAGCGATATCGGTGTAAGTACCACCACTGGTCATTATTTTAGCCCCTGCGCCGATATTTGTTCTTACCCAATCGGTGCTAGTCCATTGCAAAGCCGATTGGTAGGGGTTGCCCAGTAAGTGCCAGCCGTCTTTATCAGGATCGCCTGTATTTGAAGTTACAGATAAATTCTGGAATGTAATATCTGCATTATTAAATGTGCCTGAAAAATCTTTGGTGGCGGTTGTTTCATAGGCCACGAGGTATCCTGTACCCGGAGTCATTTGAGAAGGATTTCCCACTTTATGGTTCATCCAGGTATAAGTGTTTTCATCCCATCCATAAAGGTCATCATTGTCACCAGGGTCGAAATCAGATCCGTTTATGTCGAATGTACTAACCGGTGATGAAAGTAGGTGCCAGCCATTGGCTCCCGTTGTATATTCAGGAATTGAAAGTTGCATAATTCCGGCAGCATCTCCTTTTACGCCACTATTAAGTGTTCCTTTGTTAATAAAAGAACCGCCTTCTGCTATAGTAAATATACCAGAAACGGATAAAGTTTTATCGGGATCAATGGTTACTGCACCACCATCCTGAATATTTATGTTATTTACAGCTGCATCAGTGGCGTCAACCGTTAAAGTCGTACCACCAGGTACGATCACGTTACTCGCGCTTGTTGGTAATACACCACTACTCCAACTTGTTGTCGTGCTCCAGTCGCCGGTTCCACCTTTCCATGAAGTATAACCGTTGTGTTCGCCTGGCGTACAATCTGCAACATCAGCGGCGGTAATTGTCCATTCCGAAGCAGTCCATGTGGCATTTGGGGTGGTGACGATGGAGTTTCTTACTGCTTTTGAGTCTGTGTATTCCCATGGTTTGCCCGAGCCATCTTCATCAATAACTCCAAAAATATCTGTTAATAAACCTGTCGTATGATCTCCATTAAAAAAAATAAACACTCCATCATTTCCGTTCCCATTAAAACTCGCATTTGTGATTTCCGGAGCAAAATGAAAATAGGTTGTTTCAAAGTCAATATAGGTGGCTATTAAAAAAGTTTCTTTTGACCCAATAGAGCCAGTCAGTTGTAAATCATACCAACTACCCCCATTTGCTTGACGACAGAGATAAACTGTAGTTGTACTAAAATCAATTTCAGAATCACCATTGTTGTACAGTTCAATATACCTGCCTTGATAATGGTCTGCTGGATCAGCTACTTCCGAAATAATTAAATTTGGCAAATCAACAACATCAAATCCACTACTTTCCAAAGATGAAATTTCACCACCATCGGTATCAACAGCGGTAATGGTAATACCGCTCCCGGCAGCTGAAAAAACAAGGTTGTTGAAAGTAGCAAGACCTGAAGTAGCATCAACAGCAGTGGTTGCGCTACCCGAGAAAGTGCCGGTAGTGGTCATGGTGATGGTAGCCCCCGTTCCGTTTTCATCCTCGTCCACGTTGCCATTTTCATCGGTAAATGCAACCTGAACAGAAGGCGACATCACAGCATCCGCACTTACATTGGAAGGCTGTTGCAGATACGTGAACTGTGTGGCGTCCACATCCAAAATGATTTGATTGGAAATGGTATTATTCGAAAAAGTTGAAGCAAATGTCGATCCACTGGCGTCAGCTAAAAAGCCCGGATCATCCTTATCCACCATAAACTCGAAAATGGCATTATCAGTTACCCCGGATGAAGCAAGATAGATATACAAAGATACCGTAGCAACATCTCCATTAGGTACATCAAGATTTCCGGATTCAACCGGAATAACAATACTTGATGCATCAATAGTTGGTGAGCCAATGGTAACAAATGTAGAACCACCATCTGTGGAAAGTTTTACCCCTTGTATCTCATTCGACCAATCGGCATCGTTGTTACTGCCTGCTTTGATGGTTAATTGGGAAATTTTTGTGGCAAGTACGTCCAACGTGCCAAAATCATAAATGTCCATATCGAAAACACGTACCGCCTCGCCATCTGTATCAGCCGTTGAAGAAATAATGGTGGGGTCAGGCTGACTACCTAATACAGGACCATCCACTTCACTGTCGTTGTCGTACAATCCGTTTGTGATTGCGTTGGCCGTGGGAACGGCTACCGGATCACTGTCTGTTTTGTAATTAATGGAGGTAGAAGTGCCATTATAGGAGTAAATTTTAAAGTAATAGGTTGTTGCTGCATCCAATCCGGTCCAGGTATAGGTTCCCAAACTTGTGGCAGCATTGTACACCCCGGTTCCATCTCCAAGGCTTGTATCGTCAGCTTGAGCCACTCCATCAACAGGATCGCTGAAAGTGCCTGTAATATTGGCCAGTATAAGATATCCACTTGGTGCCTGAGTCCCTGCATCTGCATCCGTCCAGGTTGTAATAATACTGGAAGATGAATTGGCTGTAGCAGTAAAGTCCGTGGCGTGGTTAGTGGGTTCGGTTGCGCCACTCGAAGCATAGGTTACTTCAAAATCGTCAACATATATTCTCGTACCAGATGATGTTCCTGTGCACCAAAACTCAACTTCACTTGTTGCAGATAATCCAGACATTGTATATGCTCCACCGCTTATACTTATTGCAGTACTACCAACCCCATCAACAGAAAAAGCTGCAGGTCCTGTTGTGCCGGAAGCATGAACAACAACTTGAGATACTGTAACACCATTGCTAACATAAATTTTGATAGATCCTCCCTTAGTAGCATTTTGATACAATCTTAATTGACCAGAAAAAATACCTGGATTACTTGTTCCTGAGTTTTTAAAGGATCCAAATCCAATATTTTGGTCTAATGCAATACCAGGCCTAGTTTCATTTAAACCAGCAACAGCTCCGACATCCGAGAAATTATATGTCACAGTCTCCTGCCCCCAAGCACTCCCCACAAACATCATCAGCAGCAATACCGCTGTCGTTTTTAGTAAATTTTTAATCATAGCTTTATTAATTAATTAGTTATTAAGATTCAATTATCTGGGCTCAAATGATATACCTACACAGGTAAGCAGCAAAAATATCGTGATAATAGAACATGATCGTTAATTTGCTGTTAAACTTATGTTAGGTATGGTGCCGTCGGTTTTGTAGTCGATGTTGGCTCCGCTGCCGGCATAACTGAATATTTTAACATAGTAGGTGGTTCCGGGAGTGAGTCCGCCAAAAGTACAGGTGCCCACACCATAAGCCACGTTTTTGTTGCTGAAATCGGTAGATACGGCCACACCATCCGTGGGAGCAACAATATCATTAAAGCCTGTGGCACTCATGCGCACCAAATAACCATCGGGCAGGGTAGCTCCGGTGGCATCCGTCCAGTTGATGACGATGGTGTGTGCCGAAAAATCAGCCACATGGTTGGTGGGTTCATCAGCTATGCCATCTCCCCAAATTAAATCAACGTATTCGGGATGGTCGATAAAGGGGTTGCGGTTGTGTTGGTATCCATAAATGACTTCGTTTCGGGTACGTTCGGCATTATCAACGGGATCAGCAAGATGCCATGCCATTAGGGTTGATAGCTTACCAAAAAGTGGTAGTGTGTCATTTTCCGGATCCGTGTCCGTATAATCAACCAACTCTAAATCATATGTACTTCCATCTGTGTGATAACCAGGGTCATAACGAACAGACATATAGAAGATTGCCCGGGCAATATCTCCCTTTACTGCATCTCTTGGTTCCCAACTTGAGTTGGCATTATCGTCAAAACAACCTGGCGCTTCTTCTACCGGAACACCGCCAACGTTAAAATCTTTATTACTCCTATCCGAATTCACAGATTCATCAGATGCCCTCAAATGGTGACAGTCGGTATATGCTGTGTCTGACATGTAGGGAAATCCATGTGATTTAGCCCAGAGATGTTCACGATTCCACCTGTTTCCCGTATAGCCACCTACACTTGCGTTATCAGTTTTAGCTTGAGACCTGTTAGTGTAAATTAGAATCACGTTGTCCGTGTTGTTTGGGTCCTCATCGGCATCCATTAGAATATCCCATGTATCTGTACCTGTAGCACTATATGGATACCTGATATGTCCTAAAATGGCAGTATGTAACGCCGCCTTCAGTGCTTCTCCACTCAGTCCATCAGCACCATCATAATACCCGGCAGGAATCTGAGCCGTAACCGCCACACTCCAAAGCATTGCCAACAAGACGAGCGTCTTGCCGGTTGCAAAAAATTTCTTCACAATAAATTCAATTAAATGAGCTAATCCATCATTATTTCCTTTCTCGGTGGGAGGCCTTCAAATGGGGCTAAGACCGGTTCCCGTAAAAAAGGGATGACAAATATAGAAGTTTTTCATAAAATACACATATACACGATCAAATGTTGGTGGTTTTTGGGCGTGCCTTAAGTCGGAAGTCCGAAGTCGGAAGTTAGGCGGATAGAGCCAAAAGTACCGTAGGTACGTAGGACAATTAGCCCCGGAATTTATTCCCGGGCGGAAGGAAACAGGAATCCAGCACTTGAGGAATATATTGTTCGACCCCGACGGGGTCGCATTATTTATTGTGCCAATTCTATCTATACACATATAATCCCTTCAGGATTTCAACATCTACAGTCCAGCCGACGTGGATAAGACTATAATATAAGGCCATACCCCCTTGAACCCTTGAACATCTGATCCCCTGATCCATTGATCCCCTGATCCCCTGATCCCCTGATCCATTGAACCCTTGAACTCTTGAACCTTTGAACCCTTGAACCCTTGAACCCTTGAACCCCTAAACCCCTTACTGATCCACTGATCCATTGAATTCATCTATGATTTAACACTAAAATAATCATAAACCACTCATCCGAAAGCATTTATTTTTTAGTTTTGCTCCCTCACAAACAGGTGTTGGGTATTACATCTCTGTGTGTTGTTGCATACCCAATTAAAAAAATCACATTTTTTTATTGTTGTTTATCACTACCAAGCTGAGAAGATATGCGCAGATTTTTCCTATGCATGTGGTCGTTTTTTGAATTGGAAAACCGATCACACATGGCAACAGTAGTTGCTTTTTTGTTTTTTATGTTACCCATTTCCTTGCTGGCTCAACCGGCGGGATATTATGATGGTGCCAACGGGCTTTCGGGAGAAGACCTGCAGGTGGCTTTGCACAACATCATCGACAATCACACGGTACGCACCTATGATAATCTTTGGACAGATTTTCAAACCACCGACGATAAATCCAATGGCAAGGTTTGGGACATGTATTCAGATGTGCCGGGTGGAACGCCGGCATACGAGTTTGAATTTATTACTGATCAATGTGGTAATTATTCCAATGAGGGCGATTGCTACAATCGTGAACATTCCTTTCCCAAAAGCTGGTTCAATGATGCATCGCCCATGTACACCGATTTGTTTCACCTGGTGCCCACCGATGGCAAAGTGAATGGCCAGCGAGGCAATTATCCTTATGGAGAAGTGGGAACAGCCTCATGGACTTCAACCAACGGCAGTAAGTTGGGTACATGCAACTATCCCGGTTATACCGGAACCGTTTTCGAACCCATCGACGCGTATAAAGGCGATTTTGCCCGCAGCTATTTTTATATGGCCACCCGATATGCCGACGTAATCGCCGGTTGGGAAAATTATGAACCAAATGGCGATGCCGTCCTCGATGGCACCTCTTATCCCGCATACGAAGAGTGGTTTTTGAACATGCTCATGGAATGGCACCATGACGACCCCGTAGATCAAAAGGAAATCGACCGCAACGAAGCCATCTACGGTATTCAACACAACCGCAATCCCTATATCGACCATCCGGAGTATGTGGAATTGGTGTGGGGCGATGGGCTGGCTCCCGAACCCTTGTACCATGCCACCGATTTTTCGGCACATAGTATCGTGCTCCAATGGATCGATGCCACCGGAACTACCTTGCCGGAAGGATACCTCATCCGAATGAGTGCCACAGGCTTTCATGACATCCCCAATCCCGTGGACGGAATAGTGATTGCCGACGATTTCTTTAACCAAAACATAAGCTATGGGGTGCAAACGGCCACCTTCCACGGTCTGAATTCAGGTACCACTTATTATTTTAAAATATTTGCTTACGGAGGAAGCGGTACCGAAATCGACTATAAACTCGATGGTGACATACCGCAAATAAGTCTGGTGGCCAATTAATTAATAAATAAGCCATTGCGTACATATTAACTGCTAATAATGATAATAACCATAAACCCTTTTAAAATGAAAAAAAATTTATTGATGACCCTCATGCTGGCTGTTGTGCTGGTGGTGGGTGGAAAAGTCTCAGGTCAGGAAGTCTTACTTAATGGAACCTTTGAAAGTTGGGATGATGCCAATAATCCTACGAGTTGGACGCATGTTGAATCCATCACTCAGGAAGCAACTGCTAACTTAGTTTATGAAGGAACCTACTCAGCAAAACATGTTGGAGGGACAAAGGACTTAGGTCAAACAATCTCCGGAATAATAGCCGGTGATGAATACACATTGACTTTATGGTATAAAGTAACAGCAGGAGATGGTACTGATGCCAGAATTTGGAGTTATTGGAAAAACGGATCAACAAATTTAAATGATCATGCAGCGGAACTAAGAGGGCCAAATAACTTATACCTTGATAATAATGGTGGAGTTTGGTCATCCTACACAGTTACCCTCACAGCTCCTGCAACTGCAGATAATTTTTATTTTGAAGTACGAACCTATAGTTCAGCAACCGTATATTGGGATGCATTTTCTTTTCTTCATGTTTCTTCCACCACACCAACTATTACGTTAAATCCCACCACTCTTTCAGGATTTTCATATACTGTTGGTAATGGACCATCAACTGAACAAACTTTTACTGTTGAAGGGAGTAATCTTACAAATAACCTCTCATTAGCAGCCTCTACAAATTATGAAATATCAAAATCATCAGGTTCAGGTTACACAACTTCGTTAACTTATACACCCGCCGAAGTTAACACACCTCAAACGGTTTATGTCCGTCTCAAAGCCGGACTATCAATCGGGGATTATAACGCCGAGAATATTACAGCCACTTCTGTCGATGCCGATCCCAAAACGGTAACTTGTAGTGGGAGTGTAACAGCCCCACCGCCCCCAACCATCACCCTAAGCCATACCACCTTATCCGGTTTTACCTATTTAGTTGGAAACGGCCCTTCAACGGAACAAACATTTACAGTGGAAGGAAGCAACCTTACCAATGATATTTCCATTGCAGCTTCAACCAACTACGAAATTTCAGAAACATCTGGAAGTGGATATTCCAGCCCGATTACACTTGCAAAAGATGGAAGTGGTACAGTATCTACCACAACAATTTATGTCCGCCTGAAATCAGGATTAACTGCCGGAAGTTACGATAACGAAGATATCACTGTCACCTCCGGAACAACCGAGGAGACCGTAACATGCAACGGAAATATTACCGATGGCTTGGAAGGTGGTATGGAAGATTTCTCTAATTTTTCGGAAACAGGAACCGCTTATGTGGACGGAACCTTCACCGGCCAGGATGGTTCAACCTGGACTTATAATGATTGTAGAGGCGATCAGGAAATTACAAACGAAACCCCATGTTTAAAAAATGCTACCTCATCCAATGTTTATTCAGGAACTATTAATAACGGTGTCGGAACTTTAAGTTTCGATTATATGCAAGCTTTTTCTACCAATGTCAATCTTGATGTTTTGGTAAATGGTATGGTTGTTGGCACTGTTACATCCAGTGGTGAGCAAGGAACTATTAAAAATTCCGGCAACATTACAGTTAACGTGTCAGGAGATTTTGTGATTAAATTTCAACAAAATACTTCACCTACTGGTGGTCAGGTGGCCATCGACAATATCACCTGGACAGGATATGCCGGTGGAGGCAACCTCCCACCCGTTATCTCCAATATCACACATACCCCCTCCATACCCCAACCCACCGAAACCGTATTGGTATCAGCAGAGGTAACCGATTCGGATGGAACCGTTTCAGGGGTTGAATTGTATTGGGGCACGACCTCGGGGAGTTTAGCCAACAATATTACCATGACCAATACTTCCGGCAATACGTATCAAGCCACCATACCCACCCAATCCAATGGCACCACCGTATATTACGAAATCTATGCCCTGGACGATGATGCTGATGAAACGACTTCGGCTGAACAAAGCTATACCGTTACCGAAAGTGTACCCCTCAACGCATGGATCAACGAATTCCACTATGATAATGTGGCAACGGATGTGGATGAATTTATTGAGGTGGTAATTGAAAATGCCGGTTCTTTTGATTTATCTGATTTTCAGATTACCCTGTATTCGGGCCATAATGGAGGTTTGTATAACCAAAAAACCCTCAATGATTTTACTGAAGGAAACACCACCGATGGTTTTACTTTCTATTACTACTATTTCCCCGTGAATGGTATCGAAAACGGAGATCCTGATGGTATGGCTCTTTCTTATCAGGGCACTGTGATTACCGATCAGTTTTTAAGCTATGAGGGTTCGTTTACTGCCGTGGATGGTCCTGCCTATGGCCTGACATCCACCGATATAGGTGTAACCGAATCATCGTCCACCGCTGTGGGAGAATCCTTGCAACTGGGTGGCGTGGGAAGCACTTACGGTGAGTTTACCTGGCAAACACCTTTGGCAGAAACTCATGGCGCACTCAACTTCAACCAGTATTTTACACCGCCATTACTTATTGCTAACATTGTACACACGCCTGTGCTGCCCAACTCATCTCAAACGGTTTCTGTTTCGGCAGATGTAACCGATGATGTGAACATTTTTGGTGTTGAATTGCACTGGGGAACTACCTCCGGCTCGCTCACAAACACCATCAACATGTCGCTGACCTCCGGATCAACTTACACCACTGATACAGATATCCCTGTTCAGGCGAATGGCACCACTGTTTATTATGAGGTTTATGCAATGAATGATGACTTGGAGGATGCTACTTCTGACGAACTTAGCTACACCGTTAGCGACCTCGCCACACAACCCTTGGCACATGTGTTGAATTTTATGGCCGGCACCACGACCACCGGTACCATCCCCCTTTCCTGGACCGACTCCGACGCAGATTATTACCTGATCAAGGGAGTTGCAACCGGCGGAACCATCACCGATCCCGTGGACGGAACCTTTGAGGCCGATGGCGCACTCGCACTCAACATAGCCGCGGGAACACAAGCTTGTACCTTTACGGGACTTGATTTTTCCACGACTTACGTTTTTAAAATATATCCTTACAACGGAACCGGAAACACGGTGAACTACCTCACCGATCCCACAGTTCCGTCAACAACTGCAACCACCCTCATGCCTTCGGCAACTTTGCCCTATGCTGAGAATTTTGCCGATTGCGGAACTCAATTATGGACATCCGTAAGTGTTGCCAGCGATCAGGATTGGGCCTGTGGTTCGGGCTACATGGCCGTGAATGGATATGCCGGAGATGTGGCCTCCGACGATTACCTGATTTCTCCCATCTTCAACATGGATAACTATGCGGATGAAATATTGCACTTCGACAGTTATAATCAGGACATAGATGCCACCTATCCTCCCATCGAATTGCTATATACAGATAGCTATACGGGCGATCCTACCACCACCACCTGGAACAACCTAACGGCAACCTGGTGTCCTGAAAATGGCATGGCATGGACGTCTTCGGGAAACATCGATGTATCGGGTATCACAGGTACTACCATCCAGTTTGCTTTCCACTACACGTCATCAGGAACGGAGAGTGGTACCGCTGCTTTATGGCAAATCGACAACATTGATCTACATGAAGTTCAGGTGGAAGATCCCCAGTCGTTCACCGCTTCGGCTGTTTCTGCCTCCCAAATCGACCTGAGTTTTGTTCAAAACCTGGCTTCTGATGATGTGGTGATTGTTTACAATGCCACCGGAACTTTTTCTGCCCCATCAGGAACGCCACCGGCTGTAGGACAACCCTTTGCAGGAGGTACCGTTTTGTATTCTGGAAGTACTTCACCCCAGGCCCACACGGGTCTTTCACCACAGGAAACGGTTTATTATATGGCCTATTCCTACGATGGCAATTTTTACTCCGTTGGTTTAAGCGCCACAGCCACCACGCTTTCCCTGCAACCATCCAATCACGCAAGTGGGTTTGCCGCCAGCACCTATTCGTCCACTTCCATTTTGGTAACCTGGACCGATTCGGATGCCGAAGCCTATCTGATCAAAGCAAGTGTCGTATCCTATGGCGATATCGTGGTTCCCATCGATGGCATTTTCGAACCAGATGCGACCCTGACAAAAAATGTTAGCCAAGGTGTCGGGTCCTGTCTGTTTACCGGACTAACTCCTTCCACTACCTATTATTTTAAAATTTATGCCTACAATGGTACAGGCACCACAGTCAACTACAAAACAGATGAAACCGTGCCTGAGGATGAGGCTGCCACAGGAGCTGCCGTTAGCGCACCCAACGTGTTCATTTCGGAATATGTGGAAGGTAGTAGTTTCAACAAAGCCATTGAAATATATAACGGTGATGCCTCCGATATCGATTTGTCGGATATTACGGTGAAACTTTTTTCCAATGGAGCTGCCGCATCTTCTCCCACCACCACATGGACAGGTTCAGGCATGCTGAAAAGTGGCCACACATATATTCTGTACAATTCTTCCGGCGTATCCACCG
The DNA here is from genome assembly GCA_963676875.1 of Bacteroidales bacterium. GTDB lineage: Bacteria > Bacteroidota > Bacteroidia > Bacteroidales > F082 > UBA6244. The sequence continues at coordinate 1,638,801 of OY781436.1, read as the reverse complement.
TAGTCGAAAAAGGACAAGTTGTCTCCGGGGTAGCGACATACAATGGTAATGATGCCATCGGGCTATATTATCAGGATGAGTTGGTTGATGTGGTGGGCATTATTGGAAACGATCCGGGAACAGGATGGGATGTGGCCGGGGTTATCAATGCTACGGCTGACCACTCCCTTGTGAGAAAACCTACCATCACCGCCGGAAATCCCGATTGGGCCACTTCCATTGGAACAGATGCTGCCAGTTCAGAATGGGTGGTGTTTGCGCAGGATCATTTCTTCAACCTGGGGGTCTTTGGTACGGGTTGGACCGGTGCCACTAATGACGACTGGCATACTGCCGGCAACTGGGATGTGCAAGTCCCCGATGGCACGGTGAACGCATTGATTAATGCTTGTGCTGCAGACTTTCCAATAGTTATATCACCTGCCACCTGCAAAAACCTCAGGTTGGAAATTTTGCCCACATGCGGTGAGGCCGATATGTGGCTTAATAACACCACCTTAACACTAACAGGAACCTCGGGCAATTAGTGTTTTGCAAGGGGTGTATTTCATCCGTTAGCGGAAATGTCTATTTAAAAAGCAGGAGTTGTGATACGCTCCTGCTTTTTTGTTTTGGTGATTTTGCCAAATCTTACGAGAAAAACCATCCACCAAAATATTATTCATACCTCATTTTCGGATAGGTCGCCTATGGTCGTGGGGCTTTCAGAAAATAGCTTAACTTTAAGATAATTTTAAGTTTACATAGCTCAAATTATTTTTTGTAGTTTTGTATCCGGACTGACAAGTGTTGGGTATTACACTTCGGTTTGTTGCTGTATACCCAAAAACAAATCATCTTTATATTATAGATTATCAATTGTTTGCAGCGAAAGTTGTAAGGGAGTTGATTGGCTCTGTCTATTTTCTGACAAACATAAAATTTAATTGATTTTTGGGTAATGGCGGCATGGGTTAAAAACTCCTCCGTTATGTTTTTCCACCAAATGAGTGGCAACTAAAACCTGAGGTAAAATACCCCACTGTGTATGGTGATCCTAACAGTAAAAATAAACCCATTTTAAAACTTAATTAAATCTTTATGAAAATGAAAAGAAAATTACTAATGACCCTCATGCTGGCTGTTGTGCTGGCGATGGGTTCGCAACAAATCTTTGGACAGATTATTAGCCAGTATGTGGAAACAAGTTCCGGTACTACTCCCAAAGGAATTGAAATCTGGAATAACACAGCCTCCACCTTGGATTTCGCAGTGAATAACCTGGTAATTAAAAAAGGTGTAAACGGTGGTGCGCCGGCTGAAGATTTCACCCTTGATAATGGCACCTTGGCTTCGGGAAGTGTTGTCGTGATAGGTACGGATGATATGGAAGCAACAGCCGTGGGAAATGGAGCTGCTTTTTATTTAAAGGCCTTTACCTTTAATGGTGATGATGCGTTGGAAGTGTGGTATGGTGCCACAAAAACTGACGTATTTGGAGACCCCGGAAGTGATCCCGGTTCGGCATGGACGGGAAATGGCGTACAAACAAATAATCAAAATATTGCTTTGCTGTCAGGAATTACAACGGGAGATACCGATGGATGGACTGATCCAAGTTTAAGATTTTCAACTGTTTGTACCGATAATTGTTTAACAGGGTTTGGTATAGCGCCGGCTGCTTCCAGTGGACCTGTCATCACCAACATTGCCCATACCCCCGCTTCACCGGAACCGGGTCAAACGGTTTCTGTATCAGCAGATATTACCGATGATGGTACAGTTGTAAGTGTTGAATTACATTGGGGTACTGCATCAGGTGCACTTGGAAATATAATCAATATGACCCTGTCTTCAGGATCAACTTACACTACCATCACCGATATCCCAGCCCAAGCCAATGGTGTCACCGTATATTACGTAATTCACGCTCTGGACGATGATGTCGATGAAACTACCTCCCCCGAACAAAGCTATACTGTATCTGGTCCGGCAACCACCACATTACCTTACTCAGAAACTTTTGATACTGATTTAGGTGATTGTTATACTTATAGCGTTTCTGGAGCTACAAAAGAATGGATGTGGAACTCAACTTATGGATTTGCACAAATGAATGGATTCGATTCAGGTGATACAGAAGAGGATTGGTTGATTTTGCCCGGCATAAATCTGGATAACTACTCCAATGAAATTCTTTCTTTTGACACATGGTATCGATTTGGTTCGGACGATGCAAACAATTACCTAAAATTAGTTTACTCTACTGATTATGCAGGTATTGGCGACCCTTCGGGAAGTACATGGACAGAATTGACTTATACCCAGCCGGCCTCTGATCAAACCTGGGGTTCTTCCGGGAGCATTGATTTGTCCTCTATTAGTGGAACTTCCGTTTATATTGCTTTCAAATATCGTTATGAATCAGGAAGTTATAGATTGTGGGAAGTCGACAACATTGATATCCAAGAGGTTACTGTTGACGATCCCCAAGCATTTGCCGCTGCGGCTTCTTCCTCCTCCCAAATCGACCTGACCTTCACCCTTAATATGGCCAACGATGACGTGGTGATTGTGTACAATGCCACCGGAACTTTTTCTGTTCCATCAGGAACAACCCCTGTAGTGGGACAACCATTTGCAGGAGGTACTTTGTTGTATGCCGGAAGTACTTCCCCACAGGCACACACAGGTCTTTCCTCAGAGGAAACGATATATTATATGGTTTACTCATACAATGGTACCAATTATTCTCCCGGGTTAACAGCAAATGCTACAACCTTTGTGGCTGAGCCTCAAGATCATGTGGTTGGATTTACGGCAACAGCCAATTCTTCAAGTGCCATCACTGTTAATTGGACCGATTCAGATGCAGATACTTACCTGATCAAAGGAAGCGCCACCGGATATGGCGATATTGTAGCCCCCATCGATGGCGTGGCCGAAGCAGATGCTTTATTGGTAAAAAATGTAGCTTCCGGCAGCGGCATCTGGCAATTTACCGGATTATCCGCTTCCACTACCTATTTTTTCAAAATCTATCCCTATAACGGTACGGGTACCGACATCGATTACAAAACCGATGGCACCGTACCTCAAGATGAAGCCACTACCTCTACACCTGTATCAGTAAATGCCTGGATCAACGAATTTCATTACGACAACGATGGTGCCGATGTCGGCGAATTTGTTGAGGTAGTGATTGAAAATGCCGGCAGCATCAATCTGGCAGATTTTCAAGTTGATTTGTATAATGGATCTAATGGCACTTCGTATGATCAAAAAACACTCGATGATTTCACCGAAGGAAATACAACAGACGGATTTACCTTTTTTTCTACGGAAATCGTCATGCAAAACGGAGCTCCTGATGGCTTGGCTCTTTCATTTCAAGGAACTTTAATTTCCGGTCAGTTTCTAAGCTATGAGGGGTCATTTGCCGCCACTGATGGGCCTGCCAACGGGTTTACTTCTACTGACATCGGGGTAGAAGAATTAGGCTCAACACTGGTAGGCGAATCCCTCCAATTGGGTGGATTTGGTACCACTTACGATGCTTTTACCTGGCAGTCGCCCCTGGCCGAAACTTCAGGTGCCATCAACAACAACCAGTTTTTTGTTACGCCTCCCTCAGCTACCACCTGGACAGGTGTTACCAGCACCGACTGGTTTGATGCTTCCAACTGGAATCTCATTGTTCCCGGTTCCACCACCGACGTAACCATCCCTGCCGGAGCACCCAATTATCCCGACATTAACGCCGCAGCCGAGTGTAACAACCTGGTAATGGGCAGCGATGCCACAGGTGATGCTTCCCTGATGGGACAAAGCAACCTGACCGTAAACGGTACCACCACCGTACAGCGTTATTTCACCGACGACAACTGGCACGGACTTTCAGCTCCTGTTTCAGGTGCCATCACCAACGACCTGTATCTGGGCGGAAGCCCTGAAGTGTGGGCCAAGTATTACGATGAACCCACCAATGCCTACCTCTACGAAACCGACCTGAATGCCCCATTGGGCGACATGAAAGGCTGGATGGTTTGGGTAGATGCTTCTTCACCACAAACCTTCAACATACACGGAAGCTTGCGTTCCGGATTGGTAGGTCCTGTTGCACTTACCAACAGTGGTCCCGGCTTGGGAGATGGATTTAATTTTGTTGGAAACCCCTTCCCATCAACCATCGACTGGGATGCCACCTCAGGTTGGTTTTTAACCAACGTGGATGCCGGCTTCTGGATTTGGAATCCTGATGCAGCAGGAGGACCCAACTTTGCCAGTTATAATGGAATAGGTGTAAACGGCGGAACCAACCTGATCTCCAGCGGACAAGCCTTCTTTGTACAGGTGAACGCTGCCGAAACAACCGGAGCCATTTCGATGAACGAAGATGTTCAAGTGCCCGACGCGGTGAATTTCATGAAATCGCAGACTACCATATCAGATTATGTGAAACTCAAATTGTCGGATGGCGATCGCTATGACGAAAGTGTTGTCAGATTCCACGACCAAGCCACCGAAGGGTACGACAGTCAGTTGGATATGCACAAATTCTTTAGTTGGGACGAAGCACAACCACAAATCTATAGCACGGCCAACGATTTCATGAGCATCAACGCATTGCCTCATGGTATTCCAAGTGCCGCCATGGATGTACGGGGAGTTGATGGTAACGAGTTTACCATCGAGCTCGCCGAAGTACAAGATTTTGCTGAAGTATATTTAATGGATGAAGTGCTGGGAATTACCACCAACCTGATGGAAAGCCCCTATACCTTTACCTACGATGCCACACAAACCGACAGATTCACAGTATTCTTCTCCGTGGTGGGAACCCAAGAGAATCAATTGGACAACGTGCAGGTATATAGCTTCGACAAAAAAGTACGTGTGATCATTCCAACCCAAATGCAGGCACATGTAGAAATAGTCAATATGCTAGGTCAAACTGTACGCGAACTGGATGCCCACATGGGAACACAGGAAATCGATCTGGATCATTCAGGTTACTATGTGGTGAGTATCACCGGTAAAAACCAAACCATGACCCGTAAAGTGTTTATTAAATAAATCAAAATCATAAAAAAAAAGATCATGAAAAAGAAGATTTTTTCAACCCTGTTAATCAGTGCCATCATGGTGCTGCCTTTATTCACCATAGCACAACCGGGTCCCGGTGGCGGCGGCGGTGGTGATCCGCTAGGTGGCGGAGGCGGAGCTCCCATTGGCGGAGGCCTCGGCATATTGTTGGCCATGGGCGTAGCCTATGGTGGCAAAAAGTTGTATTCCCTGTATAGCGATGACAAGGAAACGCTTGAAGAGTAGCTGTTTTTAAATCCTGTCAGGTTTTCAAAACCTGTCAGGATTACAATTTCCATTCCCTGTCGGATTAACCATATCCGGCAGGGTTTTTTATTAAAAATATCCAATCAATAGAAAGATAAAAGACAAAAGTATACGCTGTTCAGGCAACCTCATTTTATTAACACCGAATGTCGAACGCCGATTGTTAAAGTGGGATTGTACTTCATTATTCCGCGCCAAAGGCGGGCAGGCTGTTAATCGATATTCGATATTCATTCCCTTTTGTCATCACACTATGTGCGCCCCTTTTTCCGGGGGAATTGTGTTTCGAAATGATGACTGAATTCGAAGCATCCCCTTCCTACCCTTTCCTACCCTCCCACCTTTCCCACTAAAAACATACATTTCAGCCCCTTAGCATCTTTTTGCATTTAAAAAACACAAGATATTATTTGTAAATCAATAACAAATCACCTATTTTTGTGCCTTAACCTATTATTTTCCTATCATGATTCGGGTTGTCATCATAGATTATGAGGACGAGGTAGTGCTTGTTGTGTCCAGAATTTTGCAGGAATATTTCCCGCAAACCATACTTGTTGGGGTTGCTCAATCAGCAGCATCAGGTATCATGTTGCTAAAAAAGGAACGTCCCGATGTGGTGTTTTTGGAAACAAACCTTCCGGATGGAAATGCAGATAAAATCCTCAAACAAACCAACCTGAAGAAATCCTTTCTCATCACCATGTCAAAAAACATTCCGGCTCATTTGTATTCCCATGAAATTTCCTTAATAGGTCACATTGCCAAGCCAATCAACGAGCATGAAATTTTAAAAACAATGATTCAAGCACGGCTGGCCATCGAAAAACAGCTAGCAAGCAATAAAAAAAGTACAGCCAACTACGAAAAGCCCACACTTTCCTCATCCAAAATTGTGGTGTCTAGCCATAGCGACATTCAATACCTCCATCCCGACGACATCGTCTATTGCACTTCCGATGCTGGATATACTCACCTCTATCTCAAAAACAAAACCCACCTGCTGGTATCCAAAAACCTGAAAAGTTTTGAGGAAAAACTTAAGCCGTATATGTTTTATCGCATTCATCACGCCCATCTTATCAATCTGCAATATGTTATCGGATTCAATAAGGTGGGAGGTTCAACAGTAGTGCTGCGTGATGGCACCAAGCTCCCTGTATCGGTGCGTAAAAAGTCAGGCCTATTAAGGCTTCTGGCTGAAAACTAAGCAGCCCGCCGCTGCCTATTTTCCTTCCCCACGAAAATTCGTACAACAACAGTTATAGCAAAATAATCTACACTTATAACATATGTATTAACAGATATATATATGCAAATGACACCCACTCATAGTGCCATTTATCAATATGTATTTTTACGACAACTAGAAAACCCTTATTAAAATCACTTAAAATAGTTGTTGTATGAAAAGAAAATTACTTACTGCATTACTCGTATTTGTTGCGGGTATGTGGGGCTTGAAAGCCCAAACTTGTCAGCACAGCGTGGAATTAACCGATGACTACGGTGATGGCTGGAATGGTAATACCCTTACAATTCTGGTCAATGGTACTGCTGAGCTCACCGATATAACCTTGGCCAGTGGAGCCGGACCGGGAGTGTTTTATTTTGATGCTGCCTCCGGAGACGATATCGACGCCATATATACCGGTACTCCCGCTAATTGGGATTATGAAAACTCTTATATCGTGAAAGATGGCGGGGGTGTAGTTTTAGGACAATCAGGTCAGGGAGGTGCTGTGCCTGACGATGTGCTTGACATGGTAGGAAACTGCCCATCATGTGCGCCTCCTTCCAATCTAAACGAAAACAATATCACGAGTAGCGGAGCCGATCTTAACTGGACGGATGCCTCCGGAGCAGCATGGGATATTTTCATCGCCCCTAGTGGAGACCCTGCGCCTACCGGCACAACAACTCCTACAGTAGATGATCATGGAACGACAACATACACTTATGCAGGAGGCGCACCTGCAAGCGATTACGATTGGTATGTACGTACCGATTGCGGAGGTGGTGATGTAAGTCCTTGGATGGGTCCAAGTACTTTTACTACTGCATGCGCAACATTTACCGCCCCCTACTTCGAAGATTTTGAAAGTGCCGGTGCTACTCCTGCTTGCTGGACCAATTCCAGCTCTACTGGAGAGTTATGGAAATTTAGCACAGTCAATGGAGCAAATCATTGCGCACCAAACGACCATACCACCGGAACAGGCTATTTTGCCTGGGTGGACGATTCCGAAAGTCCTCATTCCACCGACGTCACCCTTACTAGTCCATTCATCGATGTAAGCGGACTTACCAATCCCTGGATATATTTCTGGTTGTATAGTGATAATGAAGGTAATACAAATATGACCTTGCGCGTAAATGTTTGGGATGGTGCTGCATGGAACTATGATTTGGGAACCTTTACCGGAAATACCGGTAATCCTGTGGAATGGCAACAATTTCATGTAAGTCTGAGTTCACTCACCATCACCGGTCCCATTCAAATACAGTTTGTGGGAGATGAAACCTCATCTGGAACACAATGGTATGACGACATCTCACTGGATGATGTAAGCGTGGAGGAAGGCCCGACAACTCCCATTTTTTCCGTAACACCTGATGGAACAGATGATTTTGGAGAATATGCACTTAACAGTATTTCAGCCGGTTATTACACCCATACCTATGTTGTTGAAAACACAGGAGCCGGTACCATGAATGTTACCGGTGCCAGCCTTGTTGGAGGGGATGCATCTGATTTTACCATTTCAGGTTTTAGTCCGGCTGGTTTAACAAGTGGACAAACCCTTACTTTTGATGTTAGTTTTGCACCTGCAACCTTGGGCGCCAAAACAACTACATTGCGTATTGTAGCCGATGGCGATCACGATGTTACACTAACCGGATCAGCTTATGTGGCTCCTCCTCTTAACCTTACAGGAGTCGCCAATGGGGCTGCCGTTGATTTAACTTGGGAAATACCATTGCCTGAAGGGGAAATACGGTACGATGATGGAAGCGCTGAAATGAACTACTGGGTTGGAGGACCCACGACGTCATCACAAATGTTCTATACTAGATTTAATGCCACCATTGCCGGTAATCTGAATTATGTGGCTGTATTTAATAAAACAAATACTTTAGGTCAGAATTGGAACGCCATCATGGTATGTCCCGATGACGGAACCGGAAAGCCGGATTTGGCCAGCCCATATGCAACATACCCCACACCTGTGGTGAACTCAACCACCGGCGAATGGAATCTGTTGGAATTGACCACACCCGTTGCGATGGCTCAAAATGAAGTATTTTATGTGGTAACCCAATGGCCTGATGGCAACACAGCAGGCCCATATGTGGGAACAGACATGGAACATGATTGGGGCAGGTGTAAGTTTTCGTCGGATGGGGGTTCAACATGGAATGCGTTTGGCGGTCAATGGATAATGCGCGCCTACATGAGTGTATCTAAAGCCCCCATGCATCTTAAAGCAGGAATTGAATTAGCAAATAGCGAGAATCCTCCTGTCTATTCCCTCAGACCAAATAAGAGCAAAATACTGGTACAAAACGAATCAGAACTTCAATATGTAAGCATTCCAGTCCCAAGTATTTACACAACGGATATGGGCTCTTCCAAAGCTTTTGTGGATTACACGGTTCATCGTGGCGATGCCACCGGAACCTACAATACTACCTACACAGGTGTTGCCACTACCAGTTATTCCGATGTGGCAGTCGCTCCTTCAACTACCTATTTTTACGCTGTTACAGCTGAATACGCTGAAGGAACTTCGGAATATTCCAACGAGGTGGAGGTTACTACTTTGGATGCTTGTGCACAACCATCTGCTTTGGTTTCTAGTAATATTACCACAACTTCTGCCGATTTGAGTTGGACCGAAAACGGAACCTCTACTTCTTGGAATATAGAGTGGAAAGCAGGAGCCGATTTTGTTCCCGGCACCGGAGCCGAAGATGGAAGTGCCAATCCTACTACTAATCCAACTTATGCACTTACAACACTAACCGCCAACACCGATTACTATTGGTATGTGCAAGCTGATTGTGGCGGCAGTACCAGCTCATGGGTTGGTCCGGATAATTTTTATACGGGCTATTGTATCCCTGCGCCTACTTCAGGAGATGGCAATGGTATTACCAACGTTACCTTTAGTACTGTAAACAACACAACAGGCCAGGAACCGGGTTACTATGGTGACTATTCGGCCATGGTTGGTGATGTGAGCCAGACCGCCACTATACCGGTTGACATTACCTATGAAACAGGTTATACCTATGATACAAAAATTTGGATTGACTGGAATGACGACCTCGACTTTGATGATGCGGGTGAAGAAGTATATGTGGGAGTGTCAACTTCTGCAAACCCCACTACATTGACAGCATCGTTCGTGGTTCCCGGAACTGCCACCCTTGGTCAGCATAGAATGAGAATAGGTGGTGTAGATTCAGGGCCACCAACAGCTTGCTATACAGGTTCATATGGTATATTTGAAGATTATACTGTAAATGTAACCACACCTCCATCATGCCCCGCTCCAACAGCCTTGGTTACAAGCAACATAACCACCACCGGAGCCGACCTTAGTTGGACAGATGCCGCCGGATCAGCATGGGATATCTACATTGTTGCAGCAGGAAGCCCTGCACCTGACGCAACAACCACTCCTGATGTGGATGATTACGCTTCAACATCCTACACATGGACAGGTGGCACTGCTTCAAGCAGTTATGACTGGTATGTACGAAGCGATTGTGGAGGCGGTGATGTAAGTGCATGGGTAGGCGCCTCATTTACCACCCTTACACCTGCTCCTGCCAACGATGATTGTGCCAACGCAATAGCGCTGACAGTGGGGGATGCACCAAGCTGGACAATAGGAACTAACGTGGGAGCCACTGATTCCAATAACAATCCTGATCCTATACCGGCACCCGGTTGCGCCAGTTATAATGGAGGCGATGTTTGGTACTCGGCCACCGTTCCGGCCTCCGGATATTTGGTACTGTCTTCTCAATCAGTAACCGGAAGCACCTTAACAGACGGTGGAATGGCTTACTATACAGGTACATGTGGAGCACTTTTCCTTGGTGACTGTAGTGATGATGCAAACAGCACCCTGATGCCTGAACTTGTTATTAATGATATAGCCCTGGCCGGACAGATGGTTTATGTACGTTTCTGGGAATATGGCAACAACGCATTTGGCGATTTTGAAATCACTGCCTATACCTATCCTTCGGCCACCGTATGGACAGGTACCACCGACACCGACTGGTTTGAAGCTTCCAACTGGAATCCCGGCATTCCCGGCTCTACCACCGATGTAACCATCCCTGCCGGAGCACCCAATTACCCCGACATTACCGCCGCCGCCGAGTGTAACAACCTGGTAATGGGCAGCGATGCCACAGGTGATGCTTCCCTGATGGGACAAGGCAACCTGACCGTAAACGGTACCACCACCGTACAGCGTTATTTCACCGACGACAACTGGCACGGACTTTCAGCTTCTGTTTCAGGTGCCATCACCAACGACCTGTATCTGGGCGGAAGCCCTGAAGTGTGGGCCAAGTATTACGACGAACCCACCAATGCCTACCTCTACGAAACCGACCTGAATGCCCCATTGGGCGACATGAAAGGCTGGATGGTTTGGGTAGATGCTTCTTCACCACAAACCTTCGACCTACACGGAAGCTTGCGCTCCGGATTGGTAGGTCCTGTTGCACTTACCAACAGTGGTCCCGGCTTGGGAGATGGATTTAATTTTGTTGGAAACCCCTTCCCATCAACCATCGACTGGGATGCCCCCTCAGGTTGGTTTTTAACCAACGTGGATGCCGGCTTCTGGATTTGGAATCCTGATGCAGCAGGAGGACCCAACTTTGCCAGTTATAATGGAATAGGTGTAAACGGCGGAACCAACCTGATCTCCAGCGGACAAGCCTTCTTTGTACAGGTGAACGCTGCCGAAACAACCGGAGCCATTTCGATGAACGAAGATGTTCAGGTGCCCGACGCGGTGAATTTCATGAAATCGCAGACTACCATATCAGATTATGTGAAACTCAAATTGTCGGATGGCGATCGCTATGACGAAAGTGTTGTCAGATTCCACGATCAAGCCACCGAAGGCTACGACAGTCAGTTGGATATGCACAAATTCTTTAGTTGGGACGAAGCACAACCACAAATCTATAGCACGGCCAACGATTTCATGAGCATCAACGCATTGCCTCATGGTATTCCAAGTGCCGCCATGGATGTACGGGGAGTTGATGGTAACGAGTTCACCATCGAGCTTTCAGAAGTACAAGATTTTGCCGAGGTTTACTTAGCTGATGAGTATTTGGGTGTGACCACCAACCTGATGGAGCAGCCCTATACATTTACCTACGATGCCTCACAAACCGACAGATTCACGGTATTCTTCTCCGTGGTTGGCACCGAAGAAAATCAATTGGAGAATGTACAGGTATATAGCTTCGACAAGAAGGTACGGGTGATTATTCCTACCCAAATGAAGGCCCATGTTGAAGTGGTGAATATGCTAGGTCAAACTGTACGCGAACTGGATGCCCACATGGGAACACAGGAAATCGATCTGGATCATTCAGGCTACTATGTGGTGAGTATCACCGGTAAAAACCAAACCATGACCCGTAAAGTGTTTATTAAATAAATCAAAATCATAAAAAAAAAGATCATGAAAAAGAAGATTTTTTCAACCCTGTTAATCAGTGCCATCATGGTGCTGCCTTTATTCACCATAGCACAACCGGGTCCCGGTGGCGGCGGCGGTGGTGATCCGCTAGGTGGCGGAGGCGGAGCTCCCATTGGCGGAGGCCTCGGCATATTGTTGGCCATGGGCGTAGCCTATGGTGGCAAAAAGCTCTACTCTTTGTACAGTGAGGATGTAGAGAACCTTGAAGAGTAGAAACCCATTGATTTGGCAGACATATATTGGTCTGGCAAGGTGATCAGCATGAAAAAGCAGGAAGCACATCTTCCTGCTTTTTTTGTAAATGATGAACGCTGAAAATAATCGATATATATTCTTTCTTTTGGCGCAAGCGTCCGCTTGTGCCCCTCTTCCTCGTTCGTGTTTGAGCGAAGCAGTAATGAACATGCTTCAACCATTGTTTGTAACGACACATGCTTTTTGCAGAATAAAATCCTCCTGTCTCCAATTATAAAAACAACTGGTAATTTGATCGGTTTACCTTTTCTAAGAAGATTTGCCCAAAAAATTTATTTGGTAAAATAGTGAAGGGCTACGTCGAATACCAACACCTGATCGCCATAAGCTGCTTCCGAAGGCACAATCAACTTAATTTTTCCTCCTTCGCCAATGAGTGGAATGCCTTCCTGCCAGCCGGCAATCAGATTGGCAAGTTTGAAGGTTTTAAAATCGCCCTGATCGATGGTTTGTCCACCCAGGGTATAGGCATGGTAAGTAACCGTAACCGTAGAGCTCAGCGTGGGATGCGCACCCACACCCGGAACCGAAATAACATAGTAAAGTCCTGAGTCGGTAGATTGTCCTTGTAGTTGATTATCGAGTACATAGGCTTCAATCAATTCCTTGTCGATGGCGCTTTGGTCGGTTTCTTTTTTGCAGGATGAACCGAGGAAAAGAACAAAAGAGATAAGGATTATTTGAAAGCAAGTAAAGAACAACTTTTTCATAAACAACAAATTACGAATTTTTATTTTGGTCATTGATCGAGCAGAGGAAACACCTACGTTCCCACTTTTTTTTGCCAAATCCGATGGCAAATCTAGGAAATTTGACTCGATTAACCATGATTTTAACGCGTATGCACCATGATTCTGGCAATTTTAAGTGTATATTTGCTTTAAATGTGCCTAATACAAATCAAAACTTATTGCCATGAAAAAATTTCTTCTCCCCCTGGTTTTTGTTTTCCTGTATGCCTGCAGTCCGCTAACCGTTACCAGCGACTGGGATAAATCAACTGATTTTAACAGCTTTAGCACCTATAGCCTTCTGCCTTGGGACAAACACAACGACTCCATTGTCAATCCTTTTCAAAAGGAACGCCTGATTGCTGCCGTGAAAGATCAAATGAATTTGCGTGGATACGAATTTAAAGAAAAGGGAGGCGATTTGGCGGTTTCGCTATACATCACCCTGAAAAATCAAACGGGATACAACACCTACACCGACCACTACGGTATGTATGGTCCGGGTTGGGGATTTGGTGTACCATGGGGATTTTATGGTGGCGTTTATGGTTATGGTGGTGTTTCCAATACTACGGTTACTCCTTTCAACTATACCGAGGGCACCCTCGTTATTGATGTGTTTAACGCCAAGGATAAAAAACTTGCCTGGCAAGCTGTGGGTTCAGGTGTTGTGGGTGATGATCCCCAAAAAACCGCCCTCAATATTCCCAAAGGAATGGCCAAAATGTTTGCTACCTTTCCAAAAAAACCAATCAGTAAAAAATAATCAATTTAACTACTAACAACACTAATATGAAAAATCTACTGATGCCTGTCATGCTGCTGTTTCTGTTTTCGTGCAGTTCGTTGCAGGTAACCAACAACTATGACAAAAACGTTGATTTCAAATCTTTTAGCACCTTTAGTTTGTACCCATGGGATAAGCAAAACGATTCGTTGATAAATGATTACGATAAGCAAACCATTATCAATTCTGTTAAAAATGAGATGACTCGTCGTGGCTATCAATACGTTGAAAAAAATGGAGAACTAATTGTTTCCATGTTTGTGATTCTCAAGAACAAGACCGAATATCAGGCCTACACCAATCATTACGGTGGATACGCCGGTTATGGTGGTGGTTGGGGTTATTATGGTGCTCCATGGGCATACGGATATGGCTGGGGACCGGGATATAGCAGCACTACCGTAATGAGTCGCGATTATGTGCAAGGCAGCTTGTTGATTGACATTTTCGAGCTCGAAGGCAAAAAGCTTATCTGGCAAGGAATAGGTACCGGCGAAGTGGATGATGATTTGGCCACACGTGATAAAAACCTACCCAAAAACATTTCGCATATCTTCAGGAGGTATCCGATACCGAAAAAGTAGGGAACATGTGTGAGTCGGTGTATTTATCGACTTCTTCTGCCGTAGGATTGTCATTGTATGTTTGCATCCCGGGCGCCAAATCACTCAGTGGTTTTGTCATCCTGAGCGTTAGCGAAGGATCTCTGACCAAATAACGTAGAAAATCCTTGTTAGTAGTACTCAGACGTTAGAGATCCTTCATTCCGCCATGCTTCATTCAGGATGACAAAAAAAATGCAATCCTGATGCGAAAATGCCGATTGCATTTACAATACAACCGGCATTCCCCAAAAAGAAAAATTTTCTGCTTACTTTAAGCCCCGATTCTTCAACAAGGCATCCACCGACGGGTCTTTTCCTCTGAAATCGCGGTAAAGTTGGTCGTGGTCGGCGGTGCCGCTTTTGGCCAGTATGTTATCTCTAAATCTGGTGGCCGTTTCCTTATCGAAAATTCCGTTTTCCAAAAATGCTTCGTAAGCATCGTTGTCAAGTACGGCTGACCACAGATAACTGTAATAACCTGATTCATAGCCCCCCACGATGTGTGTGAAGTAAGTACTGTGGTAACGGGGTTCAATTTCTTCAATCAACCCCAACTGAGTCAGGTAGTTTTGTTCAAACTCAGGGATGTTAATGGCTCCGGTATCCGAAAGCGTGTGATAGGAAATGTCGAGCAACGAAGCCGCCAGGTATTCCACATTGTTGAAACCCTGATTGAAATAGTGGCTGTTGTTGATTTTATCAATGAGCTCATCGGGAATGGGTTCTCCGGTTTGGTAATGAACGGCATACATTTTCAGCACCTCGCGTTCGGTGGCCCAATGCTCCAGAATTTGTGATGGAAGTTCAACAAAATCGGTGGGAATAAAAGTGATTGGGTAAGTGTTTTTGGCAAAAAGTCCATCCAGTGCATGTCCCAGTTCGTGAAACAAGGTTTCTACCTCATCAAAGTTGATCAAGGAAGGCAAATCGCCCGATGGACGCGTAAAATTGTACACTACCGTTACCACAGGATGGATTTCGGTACCATCGGGAAGTACCTGATGTGCGCGGTATTCTCCTTGCCAGGCACCGCCTTGTTTGCTTTCGCGGGGAAAGAAGTCCATGTACATTACTCCCAAATAACTACCGTCAGCATCCAGCACTTCATAGGCTTGCGCATCAGGATGGGGCAGCGGGATGTTGGCAATGGGTTTAAAGGTGAGTCCGTATAGTTTGTTGATAACGGTAAAAGCGCCGTCACGCACGTTTTCCAGCTTGAAATAGGGACGCAATTCGCTGTCGTCGAGGTCGTATTTTTGTTTGCGCAATTTTTCGGCATAGTACCACCAATCCCAGCTTTGGAGTTTAAAATTTCCTCCTTCGTCATCTATTATTTGTTGCATTTGTTTCACTTCTTGTTTGGCAACGGGCAGCGCGGCATCCCACACTTGCATGAGCAAATTCATCACGTTTTGTGGATTTTTGGCCATGCGTTCTTCCAACACATAATCGCTGTAGGTAGGATAACCCAAAAGTTGTGCTTTGCGGATACGGAGGTTCACGATATCTGAAAGCAAGGCTTTGTTGTCCAGTTCGTTGTTGTTGTTTCCCCTGTTCAGATAGGCTTTGTAAAGCATTTCGCGCAGCTCGCGGTTGTCGGCATATTGCAGAAAAGGAATCATGCTGGGTTTTTGGGTGGTGAACACCCATTTTCCGTCAAGTCCGGCTTCTTTGGCTGTTTGGGCGGCCATGCTCACCACCGACGGGGGCAATCCGGCCAAATCGGCTTTGGTGTCGATTACCAGTTGAAAAGCATTGTTTTCGTCAAGTACGTGTTGGTCGAATTTCAGGGTAGCCATGGACAATTTTTGGTTGATGTCCATGAGTTCCTTTTGTTGATCTTCATTCAAATTAGCGCCACTGCGAACAAATCCTTTGTAAACGTTTTCCAGCAGGTAAGCCTGTTCCTGGTTGAGGTTGGCTTTTTCGGGGCTGTTGTAAACGGCTTTCACACGCTTAAACAATTCGGGGTTCAGGCTGATGTTGTCGCTGTGTTCAGACAAAAGCGGTGAGATTTCTTCGGCTACTTTTTGCAGTTCCGGATTGGTGTTGGCGCTCAGTTGTCCGAAAAATATGGCCGATATTTTTCCCAGAAGTTCTCCGCTGTAGGCCATGGGCTCCAGTGTGTTTTCAAATGTGGGGGCTTCGGGTTCTGCAATGATGTCGGCAATTTCCTGATTGTGAATACGCATGGCTTCCGCAAAGGCCGGCATGTAATCGGTGGTGGCAATCTGGTCGAATGGAGGTACACCAAACGGGGTGTTGAAGGTTTCGAGTAATGGATTGGTCATGGATTGGGATTCTTTGTTTTCGGCTTGGTTACACGAAATGAGTGTCACCATCGCAAAAAGGCTGAGTAAAACAATTGATTTTTTCATTTCTTTTTGGTTTTTATTGGCAAGCAAAGGTATGAAGATTTGGTTTGATAGTCATGTGGGGTTGCGGCATGAATGATCAGCAAGACAACCGTTTTGACGTTTATTTACAGCAACTATTTAAAAGTTTGTAAATCCTGTAAACGTTTATAGGTTCCCTCCAGTTGAAGCAATTGGTCGTGGGTGCCGCGCTCTACAATCTCACCCTTTTTTAGTACGATTATTTCATCGGCATGTTGGATGGTGGACAATCGGTGGGCAATCACCACGGTAGTGCGGTCTTTCATCACGTTAAAGAGGGCATTTTGTACCAATTTTTCGGATTCGGTATCCAAAGAAGAGGTGGCTTCATCTAAAATCAGTACCGGTGGATTGGCCAAAACAGCACGTGCAATGCTCAATCTTTGCCGTTGACCACCACTTAGTTTCACCCCGCGGTCGCCGATGTTGGTTTCATATCCCTGCTCGGTTTCCATGATAAATTCATGGGCATTGGCCACTTTGGCGGCACTAATCACCTGATCTTCGGTAACATCCTTACGGCCAAAGGCGATGTTGTTGTAGATGCTGTCGTTAAAGAGAATGCTTTCCTGCGATACGATGCCCATGAGCCCGCGAGTGTGGTCGATGCGCAGGTCTTTGATGTTTTTCCCATCAATAAGCATGGCACCCTCTGTTACATCATAAAATCGGGGCAATAAGTCCACCATGGTCGATTTTCCACCTCCCGACTCGCCCACCAGTGCAATCATTTTGCCCTTTTCGATGGACAGGTTGATGTTTTTCAGAATGTATTCATTCTCATATTTAAAAAACACATTTTGGTATTCGATGGATTTTTCAAAGCTTTTTACCTCGATGGCATCGGGTTTTTCTTCAATAATTTCTTCTGCATCAAGCACTTCAAAAATACGTTCGGCGGAAGCGATACCCTTTTGAATGCTATAAAATCCCTGGGCAAATGTTTTGGCCGGAGGAATAATCTGCGAAAAAACTACGATATAGGTAATGAAATCTGCCGCCTGAATGGTGGGATTATCGGACAACACCATGCGTCCGCCAAACCAGAGGACAAAAATAATGACCGCTGATGAGAGGAATTCGCTCATGGGTGATGACAAATCGCGACGACGGTAGATCCAAATCAGCAACTTGGAAAACTCCTCATTTTGGCCTTTAAATTTGTTTTTGGAATAATCTATGGCGTTGAAAGCCTTGATAATACGCAAACCGGAAATGGTTTCCTCGATGTTGGAAAGCAGGCCGGCAAATTTATTCTGACCAATTTTTGATTGCTTACGCAAACTTTTTCCAATCTGTCCGATCAAAAATCCCGTGATGGGCAATATCACCAACACGAACAAGGTCAACTGAGGACTCATGCTCAACATAAAAGCCACGTAGGCGATGATGGTCACCGGGTCGCGGATAATCATTTCCAGTGAATTCATAATGGAAAACTCCACCTCCTGCACATCGGTAGTTACGCGGGCAATTATATCACCCTTTTTATTCTTGGAAAAAAACGATAAGGGTAAGATTAACAGTTTGTTGTATATGTCGTTGCGGATACCCTTAATGGCTCCGATGCGTACATTGGCCATAAAGTACATGGAAAAAAAACGTGCGAAATTTCGAAGGAAAAAGGCCGCCAACAGCACCAAACAAATATAAATCAACGCAGTTACCTTTCCATTGTCTACAATCACCTGACTAATTTGGTAGTTCAAATATTCGAGAAATGCCTTGGTGTTGAGCGCCAGTTCCGGCTTTTCCATCACCAGGTCTTCGATACCGAAGAGCAGATTTAAAAACGGAATAAGTAAAGCAAACGAAAACAACGAAAACACGATGGTGAGCAGGTTGAACAACACGTTGAGTCCCGCGTATGGGAGTTCAGGTTTGATGTAAACCAGTATTCTATAAAACTTTTTCATAAGTTATATTAAGCAAGTTTTTCCCGCAGAGGCAGGAAACCGATTTGCGGGGTCAAAGGTAAGTAAACTCGTGCAACATCAACCTACTTTGGACGCGGGCATTTTATAGGAATGTGGATGCAGCCAAAAACCCTTATCTTTGACCGGTATTTTTTAGTCATTTTTCCATGATCGAAGGCATTTCAGAGGTAAACCGATCCGTTAACACAGAGCAATTCTCCATTGTTATTCCCACCTGGAATAGTTTGGATTATCTGAAATTGTGTTTGAAAGGTTTACGCAAAAACTCGCATTTTTTTAACCAAATCATTGTTTTTGTAAATCAAGGCAACGACGGAACCGTGGAATGGTTGCAAACCCAAACAGACATCGACTTTGTGCATGCTCACGAAAACATGGGCGTTTGCTTCGCGGTAAATGCCTGTCGCTCGTTGGTCAAACACAACTACATGGTGTATATGAACGACGACATGTATCCTTGTCCCGACTGGGATTTGCATTTGGCCAACGAAATCACGCACCTTGGCACCGACTATTTTTATCTGTCGTCCACGCTTATCGAGCCCAAAAAACTCAACAACCCCAATTATGTGGCCATTATCCGCGACTTTGGTACCTCCCCCGACAATTTTCAGGAGGAGGCGCTTTTAAAGGAATATCAATCCCTTGAAAAAGCAGATTGGCAGGGCAGTTCGTGGCCTCCCAGTGTAGTTTCTACCAAAATTTGGGACATCATCGGTGGGTTTAGTATCGAGTTTTCGCCCGGCATGTACAGCGACCCCGATTTTTCCATGAAATTGTGGACCATTGGGGTGCGCATCTACAAAGGAATTGGAAAGAGTAAGGTATATCATTTTGGATCGCGATCCACCAAACGCATCCGAAAAAACAAGGGCAGCCGCATGTTTCTTAATAAATGGGGCATGACCTCACGGACGTTTTACAGTCAGGTACTGGAGCTCGGTAAACCCTGGAAGGCACCCTATACCGGGCAGGTTTCGCTCACCTTTTTGTCGAAAATGCGCAACGGCTTGAAGAAATTCATAAATTCGCTTCACTGAAACTGAAATTTTGGAGAACACAGCCCCCTGGTTAGTTATTGTAAATCCCCACGCCGGAGGATCGAAAGCCAAAGCCGATTGGCCAAAGATTCAACAATTGTTGGTTGATGGCGGATTTACCTTCGATGTACATTTCTCAGAATATCAGCACCACGCCATAGGTTTGGTAAAACAACTGATGGAAGAAAAGGGCTACACCCAAATCATTGCCGTGGGTGGCGATGGTACACTCAATGAAGTGGTAAACGGTATTTTTCAGCAGCAACGTTTGAAACCGAAGGACGTTACTCTCGGACTGATTACCGTGGGCACCGGCAACGACTGGGGTCGCATGTACGAGATGCCCAAAAGCTACAAAAAACAGGTAAAAATCATTAAAAAAGGTCATGTGCTAAAGCAGGATGTGGGCAAGGTGAAATACCTCCACGACACCGAAGAAAACAGTCGTTTTTTCGTGAATATTGCCGGCATGGGGTTCGACGCGCTGGTGGCCAAAAAAACCAATATCCTCAAAGAGAAAGGCTCGGGAGGCCCGCTGTCGTATTTGTACAGTTTGGTTACGGGTTTGTTTCAATTTCATCCGGTTCATCTGGAAATACGCGATGAAACAGCCGTGCTCTTTTCAGGAAAAATTTTTAGCATCAGCATCGGCATTTGTCAGTACAATGGCGGCGGCATGAAACAGCTTCCCAACGCCATTCCCAACGATGGCCTGTTTGATGTAACGATAATAAAAAACACCACCAAATCGAAGGTGTTACGTAGTATTCACAAAGTTTACGACGGCAGTTTTGTGAACATGGACATTGTGGAAACCTTTACAGGAAAGGAATTTACCATCACCTCCTCGCCCAACCACAAAGCATTTCTGGAAACTGACGGCGAATCGTTGGGACACTCCCCGCTGCATTTTAAAGTGGTGCCTGAGGCCATTTCATTGATTGTGCGTAAGAAAATGAAGGCGCGTTTTTGTTAAAAATTGTCTTGTTATTTATCTTTTTACCATCCACATTGTTCCAATGGCCACACGAAACCTCACCAAAAGAGATGCCTGTTTTATTTATCCATATGATGTAAAAGCCCATGAATAGAAATATCCTCATCAATTCTTGGCCAATGGATACCATATCCCGAAGGTGAGACAGTAAAATCTGATTTTTCTTCATCTGATGCTTTACCCAATCTGTCAGAGACTTCTGATAATTTAAATTTGTATTCTTTGGAATCTAATACAATGAATAACAGATCTCCTGTCACTTCAACCTTATCTACAGAAAATAATTTATACATAATTAGTTGTTAAAGTGTTTGTGCCATTCCTCAACTATATAATCAAAATGAGCAAATATTATTTTTCTTAATTCCTTTCGCTGCTGTGGATTCAAATTGTATGAGTATGCCTCTTCAATATCAAATTCTTCAACTTTGATCCAGATTTTACATTCTGTTTCTGCTTTTTGAGCATGAATATGAATCGGCCCATTATTCTCATTTGAATAAAAAAATAATCTCCAACCTAATATGGCTAATGCCGTAGGCATAAACTTACCTTAAATCAAAGATACAATTTTTTTAATATCCACATATTATGGCATTTGCTTAATCTTCAAATATGCTTTTTAACGGGCGTGCATATGTTTTTGGCAGACTTCAAATGAAATCACACTAAAAAACATACCGCCACCCTCCCACGTCTCAAAATTTAGTTTAGTTTTGACTTGAAGGAAGTTATAGTCGCATAGACAAATCTCTTTCGGAATCACACGAAGCCAATCAACAAATCTATCACTAACTCACCAGCCCATGAAATTTAACTACACGTTGACGATTGCTTTTTTAAGCCTGATTATTTTTGGAAGCCTTTCCTGTTCCCACCAATTTATGGTTATTGAACAGCCCACGCACCAACCCCCTGCCCGTGTCCTTGAATCGCCTCCAAAAGTGGCACTGGTATTGGGTGGCGGCGCTTTTCACGGTATGGCCCACGTGGGTGTTATCAAAGTGCTGGAAGATGCCGGCATTCCCATCGAACTGATTGTGGGAACCAGTGCCGGAAGCATGGCCGGCGCCTTGTATGCCGACTATCCGCACATCGACTCACTCATTCCTCTGGTTAAAAACACCACCGAAAAAAGCGTATTCGATTTCTCCCTGTTTCGCTCCCGCGAAGGGTTTATTTCCGGAAAACGGTTGCAAAGTTATCTGACCAAAAACCTGCGTGTTACGCAAATTGAACAAATGCAAATCCCTTATGTGGCCGTAACTACCGATATTGTGGCAGGAAAATCGGTGGCACTGGCTGCCGGACCCATCGGACCCTCCGTTAACGCCAGCTGCGCCATCCCCGGAATATTTGAGCCCGTAAAAATGTATGGAACCACCTTCGTTGATGGAGGCGTGCTGGATGCCGTTCCCGCGGACATTGCCAAGGAATACAATCCCGGCATCATCATCGCTGTGGATGTGATGGCCGATTTCACCTGCCCACCATTGACCAACTACAAAAAAGTGTTTGAAAGGGCTTATTCGGTAGCTGCACATGCCGTGAAAGAAAGAAAAATTGAAGTGGCCGACATCGTTATTTCACCTGATTTATCGGGCATCCCCTTGATGAGCAGTAAAGACAACGAGCAGATGTATCAAGCCGGATTGGACGCCGGAAATAAGGCACTTCCCGCTATTTTGAAGATGATGGAAGAGCGGGGGATTTCATGTGTAAAGAAGTGAGGGGATTAGAAAAAGTAAAAAGAGCCAAGGAAAAAGTCAAAACCGAATGTCAGAACGCCAATAGCCAAAAGCCAAAAGCTTTTTTTCACCACGGAGACACGGAGAAAAGGAGAAGCGGTGAAGAGGTGAAGCGGAGAAGGGGTGAACAGTGATGGGTGAACGGTAATTAGCGAACATTGAACCAACTGTCAAGAGCCAACCACCGGCAGCCATAGCCAACACAATGGTTATCAAAGGAAAAAAAGTATTTTTGGTATCAAAACTTCAAGCGTGGACGCTTGAAGCGGGGAATATTCATTTCGTTCTTATCCACACCACTGAGAAGGGGCTTTAGCCCCAAACAATCACCAATAGAACAAACCACCCCCACACGACCAAACTTAATAAATCAATACACCTGAAGCCCACCCCTTGCCCTTCGGCTTTAGCCAAGGGCACAGGAGAGACAAGAAAAAAGAGAAAAAATCCAAGGAAAAAGGAAAAAGTCAAAATCGAATGTCGAGCGCCAATAGCCAAAGCTAAAAGCCAACCGCCATTCACCGTTTTCCAAAAAACCGTAACTTTGACACGCTTTTAATCAAAAATATCGAACATGAATAAAAATACTTCCCTGATTGTTTCTTTCCTGATGTTGTTAACCCCCTATCTTGCCTTGGCTCAAACTGCCGACAAAAGCGATTGGGCAGGGGGCTACCCCGAAGGCTGTACCTCCATCACGGTGGGCAAAAAAGCCAGTTTTGATGGCTCAGTACTGACCTCACATACCGACGACAGTCACCGTACTCGCAGTTGGGTGGACATTGTTCCTGCCAAGTCGTACAAAAAAGGGGAAGTCGTTAATATGTACAAAAGGGTACAAAACGATAGCCTGGCCATGCCGGCCTATGGTCATCAACTGATTGGAAGCATTCCCCAGGTAAGTCAAACCTATGGATATATCAACACTGCTTACCCAAGCCTGAACACCAAGCAATTGGGTATTGGCGAATCGACTTTTGGCGGGCGTGATGAACTCCAAAGTGATGAAGGTCTCATCGACTGCCAACGTTTGTGTTTGTTGATGCTCGAACGTGAAACCACTGCCCGCGGTGCCATCCAAATGGCGGGCGATCTACTTAAGGAATATGGCTGGAACGATTATGGCGAAGCCCTCACCATCGCCGACAAAAACGAGGTTTGGCATTTTGAAGTGGTGGGTCCCGGCAAAGGTAAAAAGGGTGCCGTGTGGGTGGCCCAACGTGTTCCGGACGACCACATCTCCGTCAATGCCAATGCCAGCACTATCAAAGAAATTGACCTGAACAATACGGATGAATTCATGGCGTCCGAAAATATTTACACTGTGGCCAAAGAAAACGGATATTGGGATCCTGAAAAAGAAACTTTTAAATTTTGCTATGCCTATGCCCCTCACAGCCGCACTTCACTGGCATCGCGCCGGAGGGAGTGGCGGGTGTTCGACCTGCTGGCTCCTTCGCTCAAGCTCGATCCCAACCAAAGCGACTATCCTTTTTCGGTAAAACCTGATACCCTTGTAACACTTGAAAAAATCATCAGTGTATTTAAGGATTACTACGAAGGAACACCTTTCGACATGACCAAAAACCTCACCGTGACCGATGAAAACGGCAAAACCATCATTTCCCCTTTGGCAAGTCCGCACATGCCCTACGATGCCAACAAACTTTATAAAATCAATGGTGGCTGGGGATGGTTGGGCGAACGCACCATTGCCCGTTGGTACACCATGTATGCCACCATTATTCAGTTGCGCAATTGGCTTCCCGACGAAATCGGGGGCGTGGAATGGCTGGCCATGGACAATGTGGCCACTTCCATTTATGTGCCCATCTATGGGTGCGTCAGCGATTTGCCCGCGCCATACAAAACCCCCGGCCGTGTAAATGGCTACACCATGAAATCGGCTTGGTGGATTTTCAACCGACTGGGGACATTGGCCTCACAACGCTGGGGCGATATGCGTCATGATGTGGACGCCGTTTGGAATCCCATGCAATTGCAAATGATTAAGGATCAGAAAACCATTGATGCCGAAGCACTGAAACTGTACCGGAAAAGCCCTGAAAAAGCCATGATATTTCTGGATAAATACTCCAACGAGCAAGGTACTAAGGTAATGGATGAAGCCATCAAATTGGGCGATTTTCTTTGGACTAAATACGACGAAAAATTTTAAGATAAAGGGGATTATACTATCTATCCCTTATAACACTCGGACAATTTTACTTACTGACTTTCAGCGCATTCCTCAATCGAAGGGCGTAAAGCAAATAGATGAGTAGCATGGTTCCGATGGAGATAAGCGAAAGGTTGTCGATGGTTTGCGTGAGCGAAGGTCCCCATAATTCACCAAAATTTCCTCCCACGAACAAAAATCCAATGATTGCCAGTACTTTTTCATAAACGTGTAGACACCTGAAATTCAGTAGTATGACAAATACCAGCGGTAAGGTAAAGATGAATGCGTTTTCGCTGGTAAAGGCTAAGAGTGGAATATAAGCAATGAGTAGCGACATTTCGATGACGGTATAGTAATTCCGTTGTTTTAAATCGGCATTTTTGGCGTGGATGTGCATAAACCAGATAAACAAACCACCAATCACAGCCAAAATAATCAATTGATACACGTAGGTAGTGGTTGGGTTTAGTGTGAGCAAGGCCACCGGAGAATATCTGGCGAGCACCGAAAAAATGGAATGGTTGGCGTTTTCGAGCAAGCCTTGTTTGTGCGAAAGCTCAACAGTTAACTCATGCATCCACAGCTGATATTGCTCAATTGTGGTGGCCACGTTACCGTAAAACAAGATGGGCAACAAAAATAGAATCACGGCTGTTCCCCCAAAAATAAGCAACTCCTTAAATTTCCGTTTATAAATGAGGTAAGGCAGAAAAATCAGTCCGAAGGGTTTAATAAAAACCGTAATGGCCAGAATGATGGAAAAAGCCCAATGGCGGCCTTTATTTTGCAGATAAATGGCCCACAGATAGAAAAACAACAGCAGATAATTGACCTGTCCCAAATGTAATTCCCTCAGAAAATGCAAGGCCAGAATGAGTGTGGCCATCAGGACAACCGTGTTCACGGTTTTAGCCTTTCCTTGCGAGAAAGTCGTTGGTTGTATAAGAAGAATAGCCAGATAAAACCCCGTCATAATGAGGCCGGTGAGCAGTAACCAATAAATGACTTTGGCCACAGCAAACGGAACCACCAAAAACGGGATAAAAAGAAGTCCGGAAGTGGGAGAATATTTAAAAACATAATGCCCGTCCTCGGCAATACCATACAGGTTATGGCCGTGTAAAATGCGCGAAGCCGTCCGATAATACACCTCCAAGTCCGACAGCCAGAAACGGTCGTTGTACATTTCGGCCAACATAAATGCCAAACAAATTAATGCCAGTAGGATAAAACCAATACTGAAATATTTGTTTTGACGAAGATAGGAGATGTTTTTTTCTGTCATGATCAAACGGTGTTCAGAGATGTTTTTAAAGCAATCAACAGATGGGTATTTTTCGGTGTCAAAAGTAGAGCAAATTTTAATAAAACATATGTTTTTCGGATGGATGGTTTTCCTGTTACCGATACCTTTTCTTCAATTCTGAAATCAATAACTCAAAAAATCCTCAAACAACACCTGAAGGTAGGCATTACCCTCTCTTACCAGCTCCTTTTCTTTTCCCGGAAGGGTATTTTTTTGCAAAAACTGCTGTGCTTTCTGATCCCAAACCACATAACCTTCCGGACGCATGAATCCAAAACCTTCTTCGTTGAGTTCAAAAAAAGCCAGGGGTTGGTAGTAGGTATTCATCAAATCCTTGCTCCAAACATAGGCCGAATGATCCATGTCGAGTTGGGCAA
The DNA here is from genome assembly GCA_963676875.1 of Bacteroidales bacterium. GTDB lineage: Bacteria > Bacteroidota > Bacteroidia > Bacteroidales > F082 > UBA6244. The sequence goes on along the minus strand of OY781436.1, from coordinate 1,612,360 downwards.
GCAATGTTGCCGGAATATCCGTATTGCCTGCAATTTTGTCGTAAACCTGTCCGCGGTATTCGGGCTTCAGAACAGGTCCGGTAATCAGCAGCGGTATTTTATGGTGCTCAAACGATCCCAACGGATGGTCGCGGTAAGTACGGTGGCTGTGGTCGGCAACAATGAGAAAAAGCGTGTTTTGGTACCAGGGTTGGAGGCGTGCCAGCTTAAAAAATTCACCGATGGCCTTGTCGGTATAATGGGCTGAGTTCACAAAGGGTTTTTCGGTCTTGGGCCATTGAATTTCATCTTCCATGGGTTGATCGTAAGGCGAATGGGAGCTCAGGGTAAAAACCGTGGTAAAAAAAGGTTGGGGTTGTTTGTTCAATTCGGTGGCCACATATTTGAGCAAATATTCGTCGTGAACACCCAGTTTTCCGCGAACAAAATCATCGGGCAGGTCTTTCCCTTCGGTGATGGCGTCAAATTCATTGAACATCAGGTAGCTGAGGATGTTACCGTAATTTAGCTGACCGCCAAACCAAAAGCTGGTATAATAACCATCTTTTTTAATGTCTTTGATAAAGCTGGGCAGGGCGGCATATTTTTCGGGATGGTCGGTGATGGTGGTGATGGGCAGACCGGGCAAGCCTCCATAAAGCGACCCCATGGCTTGTTGCGACCGGTTGCCGCTGGCATAAAAATGGGTAAACAGCAATCCGCCTTTTTCTAACTCATGTATATTGGGTGTAATTCCGGGTTCTCCACCAAGAGACTCTATCAGATCGGCAGAGAAACTTTCCAGAAGTAGTATGACGATATTTGGCTTGGCTACTTCGCTCAATTTCAATGTACTGTCGCCGTCCACATGGTGAATTTCTTCAACAATTTGTCGGGCTTCTTTATCCGAAAAGGTAAGAAAAGGATTGGTGTTTTCCAGATCCATCGAGTTGAGTGTACTTACCATCATGTTGTTGCCGGAGTTTACCGCCGCCAGATTGAGGATTTGGTGCTTGCTGAAGTAAGAGGTGCTGGTGGTGATGGGAATCTCGCTCAATCCTCCCCGCAATCCCCAAAAAAGTAGGGTCGGGACAAAAATTAATGTCCATAACGCTGATGGTTTTTGCTGTTTGGAGGAAAACTTTTCGGTGACAATGTAACGGCTATATACCAGAAATGGAAGTAAGGATTGAAGAAGCCAAAGGACTATCAGCACAAAAAAGACCGTGGTGGAAGATGAATTAAATATTTCATCGGGGTTGCTGAGATAGCTGAGGGCTTTGTATGACAATTTGGTGTTCCATTCGGCAAACAACCCCAACTCGGCAGTGGAAATGAGAGCGTAAATCAGGATGATGAACAGGACAAACAATCGATCGAGGTTTTTCCAAAAAGGTCTTCCAGTCAAACTACCTATCACGAGCAAAAGATAGGAGATGGTCAGCAGGTAGCAGGCTGTACTAATATCCAAAGCTAAAGCGTGATAGAAAACACTCAGCACCTCAGAAAGCGGGATGCCGGCAAGTACAATCATTTGTTGAAAATAGACCAGAAAAACCGCCCGGAGCAAGGCAAAAAATAGCAGCCAAAACACAAAGCGCTTCAAAAGCCCGGATAGTACAACTTTCATAAGCTGGGATTAGGTTGCAAAAATAACATTTAATTGTTTGGGGTTTTTTGGAAAATAAGGTGGTGAATTATTTCAACCCCGTTGGGGTTTGGTGGAATTTATACCAACTATAAAATGAAGTTAGCACTACGTTGTTTATGTATATTGCCGATATAGAATTGAAGAGGTTTCAGGAGCGAAGCGAACTTAAAGCTCATTTCAATTCATAATCGGCATTATTATCCGTTCGCTTTGAACGGAGTTCAGGGCTATGGTATTGAATCCCTCCCGGATTTGAGGTAGAAGTTGATTCACTTAACGTAGTTTTTCATACACATAACCACGAAGTGGTTCAAGCAATAACCACTGAAGCATTCGGTGGCTCAAGCCGCAGGCTCAGCGTGCGAAGCCCCATGGCTCACACAAACCCCAATGGGGTTCAATAATCAAATCAAATCAAATCAAATACTGATCCTCGTACTCAACTCCGCACTCTTTGAGCAAGAGATATTCCTCTTTGCTGAAAATTTTCTTATGATGCTCTTTTTGGTTCATAACGTAATTTACCAGGTTTTCTTTGGCAGAAATGGAGTAGGTAAACGCACCATAGCCTGCTTGCCAACCTCTGAAATCAGGAAATTGCCCCGATGAATTAATGTAGTCGGACGAAGCAAGCTTAACGTCCTTTACAAGACTGGCAAGTGCGACTGAAGGATGGATATACATTATGATGTGCAGATGATCTTCCACCCCGCCAACTATGTAAACAACACATTTTTTATTTCTCAAAACTCCGGCCATATAACCAAAAAGCTTTTGCTGACCTTGTTCATTCAGCGTTTTTTCATGGTATTTGGTGGAAGAAACCAGTTGATAAAGAATTTGTGTGTACGTGCTTATGACAATAATTTAAGTTGGCCATATTTTGGTTCGTAAAAATCTTTTTTTAGAGCTTTTTTGGATTTCAAATACCATGAAGATGTTTATATACCATTTATTTTTTCTTTCTCAGGTTCTGTAATTTACTATATTTCAAGTAAGTAGCTTTCGCTGACAGAGAACATATCTTCAAACCTGCTATGCCGTCCAAAAACCCCAGGTTGATAAAATAATCCCGAATGAATTTGGCAGCCGGACTTCCATATAGTTTCAATGCCGACGATTTTTTCCCTTTTTCGAAATAGGCCTGGGCAGCGATGTCGGTGAAACGTTCCACCTGCTTGAGGTGGTCTTGTTCTGTGTAATAGGAATAATGCAGGATGTCGCCTTCAAGATGTTTTATGCTGGCTGTTTTTTCCATAAAAAACTGATCGTGTGGATTAATGCCACCCCAGCGACCTTTGGTACGGTTAAACAAACGTAGTTTGGTGTCGGGATACCAACCGCAGTATTTTATCCACTGTCCGCAATAGTTGGTAAACCGGTTCATGGTATAGCCGTCTGCGTCCATGTTTTGTTTGACGTGTATAATGCTAGCTTTAAGTTCATCCGAAAGTGCTTCATCAGCGTCCAGTGATAACACAAAGTCGTTGTTGGCCATGTCGAGTGCCACATTTTTCTGCCCGATGTATCCTTCAAAGGGGTGCTCCATAAAACGAACATTGTATTGCTGACAAATTTCTTTGGTTCGGTCCGTGGAAAGGGAGTCAACGACCAGAATTTCATCGGCAATATCCTTCACAGAATCAAGACATCTGGCGATATTTCGTTCTTCGTTGAAAGTGATGATGACGACCGACAGTTTCATGGAATGAAGTTTTTTGAGCAAAGATAGAGAAAAGGAAGTTGGGTTTTCTGACTTTGACGTGTTTAGGCATTGATCCTGAAAAGGTAACAAGTTGGGAGTCGGAATACCGAGGCTTTCGGATGTTTATATTGCCAACTTAACCTCGATCGTCTGATCCTCAGATCAAAAACTCAAAATCATCCCAATCCCTGCCCACATTAAATTTTTCCCTGAAACGTACCAACGCTTCACCGGAGAGGGTAGCCGACATGGCGGTTTCTTGATTTGGAATACCTTCTGTTTTCACCAGTCCTTTGGCATCCACCACCATACTCGAACCGTCGTACTCAATTCCCAGGTGGTCTTTTCCAACGCGGTTTAGGCCAATTACATATGCTTGATTTTCAATAGCTCTGGCCAATAACAACTGTCGCCATGGATAACTTCTCGCTGCCGGCCAGTTGGCTAGATAGATGGCTAAATCGTATTCAAATTCGCCCAACTCATATCGGTTTTTGCTCCAAACAGGAAAACGAAGATCATAGCAAATCATGGGTCTTATTTTCCAGCCATTTAATTCCACGACCAACTGCTGATCGCCGGGTTTAATTTGTTTGTCTTCACCACCCATGGAAAACACATGGCGTTTTTCGTACAGGCGATAATCGCCATCAGGAGCCATCCAAACCAGTGTATTGGCATATCCATAATCGGTCTTTAAAAGCAGGGTTCCTGCCAGCGTAGCTCCGGTTTTTTTTGCCTGCATTCTCATCCAATTCACCGTATCGCCCTTGACGGTTTCGTGGTGGTGTTCGGGATCAACCGGAAAGCCGGTGGTAAAGGTTTCGGGCAACAAAATAAGGTGATGATGGTCGAAATGTTCAGCTATTCTTTTGTCAAATGCCAACCGGTTGGCTTCCGTATTTTTTGGAACTAAGGGGGCTTGAAGTGCCAGAATTTTTAAATCTTGCATAGTATTTCTCCTGCTTTTTTGAGGGTTTCTTCTGTTTTGGCAAAACAAAACCGCAGGGCATGGTTATCAATTTTTTCACGGTAAAATGGTGACACCGGAACCGCAGCCAGCTTGTGTTCCTTTACGAGCCATTCGGCAAATTCCATTTCCTTTTTGTCGGATATGTCGCTGTAATCCAGCAGTTGGAAGTAGGTGCCATGACAGCTCAAAGGCTTAAATTTGGAACCTTTGATGGCTTCCAGAAACAGGTCGCGTTTTTTCTGATAAAAAGTGCCCAGATGCAAGTAATTTTCAGGGTTTTTCAGGTATTCGGCTACAGCATACTGAATGGGTGTGTTGACAGCAAATACCACAAACTGGTGTATTTTTCTCACTTCTCGGGTGAGTTTTTCAGGTGCAAGGACAAACCCGGTTTTCCAACCCGTGGTATGAAAAGTTTTTCCAAAAGAACCCACTACAAGACTCCTTGATGCCAATTGAGGATATTTACAAACGCTGTCGTGTTTCAATCCATCGAAAATCAGGTGCTCATATACTTCATCGCTCAGGATGATGATGTCGGTGCCGCGGGTGAGCCGTTCCAAACGCTCCAGGTCTTCTTCCGTGAGAATGCTGCCAGTGGGGTTGTGGGGCGAGTTGATGATGATCATGCGGGTGCTGCTCGAAATCATGCGGGTAACCTCGTCCCAATTGATGCGGTAGTCGGGAAACTGTAGTTGGGCATGTTTTACCAATCCTCCGTTGGCAATAATGGCCGGGGCATAGCTATCGTAGGCCGGTTCGAAAATAATCACTTCGTCGCCCTTATATACCAATGCCGAAATAATGGTGAAAAGCGCTTGAGTAGCTCCGGCGGTAATGGTTATTTCTGTTTCAGAATTGTAAATTGCCCCGTAATTTCTTTTGAATTGTTCCGATAAGGAATCACGCAAAACCTTTACTCCCGGCATTGGAGCGTACTGGTTCATTCCCTTTTTCATGTAATGATTCACCAAATCAATCAATTCTTCCGAAACAGGAAAATCAGGAAAACCTTGGGATAAATTTAATGCGTTGTGTTGGGTGGCCAATTGCGTCATCACAGCAAATATGGACGTTCCTGTTTGCGGTAATTTGGAATTGATGTTGCCTTCGTATGGGTTCATGGTTATTTTATTCTGAAAAGACAAAAATAGGGAAAATGATGGTGGCATCTCTTAAATCCATCCCTTAATTCGTTTCTTTTTTAATCTTGGGCTTGATAAGCAATCGCAATGTTTGGTTGTAGCTGAAATAATTGTAAGCCCAATCGAGCAAGATGAAAAACCGATTTTTAACGCCAACTATGGACATCAGATGAACCGCTGACCATAAAAACCAGGCCACAAATCCATGCAACGACATTCCCGGAAGGTCGGCTACGGCAAGATTTCGACCCACCGTTGCCATGGAGCCTTTGTCGCGATAGGAGAACTTCTTCCATGCCACACCCTTCTTATCATTTCGAAGATTTCCTGCCAAATTGCTTGCCTGCTGAATGGCAACTTGCGCCACTTGTGGATGCCCTTTGGGTGTAAGTTCATTCTGCATCAGGCAGATATCGCCCAACGCAAACACATTTGAAATACCCTTTATTTTGTTGAATTCGTCCACCAGCAACCGTCCACCATGCCCATAACTTGCTTCAGGAAGCCCTTTGATGGTGATGGCCTTCACTCCGGCAGCCCAAACGAGGGTGTGGGTGCGGTGGACACTTCCGTCTTTTAATACTACTTGACCGGGCATGGCATCCACCACTTGGGTGTTCAACCTTACCGAAACATCCAGTTTGTTGAGATAAGTCTGTGCCCGTGCTCCAGATTTAGCCGACATGCCACTCAGCAGGTTTCCCGATGCCTCAAAAAGATGAATCTTCATCAGGTTGAAATCTAGTTCGGGATAGTCCTTGGGCAGGATGTATTTTTTCATTTCGGCCAAAGCCCCTGCCAGTTCTACGCCTGTAGGACCTCCACCCACAATTACCATGTTCAGGTATGCGGCCATGGTTTCCTCATTGGTGGTATTCAGTGCCAGTTCATAGTTACCCAAAATGGTGTTGCGTATGAGGATGGCATCCGAAACTGATTTCATGGACAGCGCCTGTTCCTCAATGTGTTGGTTGCCAAAAAAGTTGGTTTCACCACCTGCAGCAATCACCAGATAATCGTAGGTTAATTGTCCGATGGAGGTGAGGATGGTATGGCTTTTGTGTTGAATTTCAAGTAATTCTGCGATGCGAAAATGAAACCTTTCCTGCTTTTGAAACAACATGCGTAACGGAAACGAAATGGCGCTGGGTTCGAGTCCTGCTGTGGCCACCTGATAAAACAAGGGTTGAAACTGATGGTAGTTATTTTTGTCAATGATGACTACCTGATATCCTGAATTGAAAAGTCGTCGGGCCAGTTTTAGTCCGGCAAAACCGGCACCTACAATCACAATTCGTTTATATTTTGGCTTTGGAATGTGAGCTATATTTTCCATAGAGAAACCGTATTAGTATGTATGAAGTAATTGCAAACCATTGCATCGGGCAAAAGTACGATAATAATTATCGTCGTATTTTAGCTGATTCTCATCAATATTTGCCTTGACAGAATTTTAGTTAGCCGATGTTTGTTATTTTTGCAAAGGAAATTCCATTTACTTAAAACTTAATCATTATCATGAAAAATATTGATAATTACGACTTTAGAAACAAGAAAGTAATCGTACGCGTTGATTTTAACGTGCCATTGAATGCACAGTTCCACATCACCGACGACACCCGTATAAAAGCAGCCATTCCAACCATCAAAAAAATCCTTCAGGGTGGTGGTTCGGTTATTCTCATGTCGCATTTAGGCCGTCCCAAAAATGGCCCCGAGGATAAATTTTCTTTGCGTCATATCGTGGAAGATTTGTCCAATAAATTGGGAACCAGTGTGCAGTTTGCCGATGATTGTATTGGTGAATCAGCCCGCAAAATGGCTGCCGGGTTGCTTCCCGGACAGGTGCTGTTGCTCGAAAATCTGCGTTTCTACAAAGAAGAAGAAAAAGGAGATGTGGAATTTGCCAAAAAATTGGCCAATCTCGCCGACGTTTATATGAATGATGCTTTCGGTACCGCTCACCGCGCCCATGCTTCCACTGCCATCATTGCACAGTTTTTCCCCAACGACAAACTGTTTGGCTACGTGATGGGCAACGAACTCAACAGCATCAACAAAGTGCTGAAAGAAGGACACAAACCGGTTACCGCCATTTTGGGTGGTGCCAAAGTTTCCGGAAAAATCGAAATCATCAACAACCTGTTGGATAAAGTGGACAACCTGGTGATTGGCGGAGGTATGATGTTCACATTCATTAAAGCATTGGGCGGAAAAGTGGGCAACTCGTTGGTGGAAGACGATTTGATTGACACGGCCAAAGCTGCCATGGAAAAGGCCAAAACATTGGGTGTGCATTTTTATGTTCCTACAGATGCCGTAATTGCCGACAAATTCGACAATGAAGCCCAACGCCAAACCAGTCAGGCCGACGTGATTCCCGACGGCTGGATGGGTCTGGATATCGGACCCGATTCCATTGCGGCCATCAAAGACATTATACTCAACTCATCCACTTTGCTGTGGAATGGCCCCATGGGTGTATTCGAAATGGACAATTTTGCACAGGGAACCATCGCTATCGCCAAAGCCATTGCAGAAGCCACACAAAAAGGAGCCTTTTCACTGGTAGGTGGAGGCGATTCGGTGGCAGCAGTCAACAAATACCACCTCAGCGACCAGGTAAGTCATGTGTCCACCGGTGGGGGAGCCATGCTGGAGTATATTGAAGGCAAGGAACTGCCGGGAGTTGCAGCCATTGAGGGATAAATTTTTTATAGAAATTTCAACGACCCTGTTCAGGTGATACACCACTCGGACAGGGTTTTTTCGTGTTTGTGTTTTAATGATTTGGCTGCTAGTTGTGTTAGAATAACGGTGTGTCAAAATTTAGTAGGGGTGGTCAGATGGTAAAGGTTTAACGCAAATAAAGCCATCAAATCACCAGAAAAATTCAACAAAACACAAGCAAGAAACCTCTAATACCGATTATGAATTGAAATGAGGTTTCAGGAGCGAAGCGAACTGAAAGCTCTTCAATTCTATATCGGCATTAAACATAAACAGCGTAGTGCAAACTTCAATTTATTGTTGGTATAAAAGCTACATTAAGTGGATCACCCGAAGTCCGGAGGATGCAAGGCATTGAGGTCGTCGAAACATAGTACAATCCCGCAAATGCGGGACTGGGAGGTGGGCGCCGCTGGGAATACTATTTATTATGGCCAGTTATTGCCCTGCAGCTTCTATTTCGTCAGTAATTTTCTCAAATCTTTTCTGGTATTTTGGAATATCCTTACAATTATATTCGGTTACCCATTTATTCGCATATGAAGAAAAATCCTCCATCATGTTTCCAAGTTTCATTGCAGCCTGGATATCTGTTGGGTTTGTTTTTACTTTTTTTGCTACAGGTATATATTTTTCAGAAAATGCCTGGTATTCGTCAAGAAATTTCTCACAATCGGGATTTGATAAATCTTTAGAAGTTTTCGTTTCCTGAGCATTACGATCAATTTCTTCATTTGGCTCATTTGCGTTTTGCATTAGTTCTTTGGAAGTCGAATTTGTGTTACTATTCAAAGATATTCCATTATCACCCCTTGTACATTTATTTTTTACTTTTATACTTCCTTTTTCTTGACCTTCGGGAGTAATAACAAGATTATAAGTAATTACGCTTACTTTATCATTTGCATCCGGATGCTTTTCATCAAGTACCCATATTGATATTCCCGGAGTCCCTTTTCCTTCACCCTCTGGCATTGTTGCTGTAATGGTTGCGGTACCATTGCCGTGGTCTTTAATGCTAAATATTTCGTTGTGTATAATAGACTCGAATTTAATATTATCGCACTCAGAATCCGATGCCGTAATGGTAGCCGTCCATTTTTCACCGGGCTCAAGGTTGGTCTTCCCCGTATAATTAACAATACTAGGAGGAAAATTGCATTTTTTGGTGTCTCCTTTAGGTTGAGCGGTAAGTAAATACAATTGATTATCGTAGCTAGAAGTAAAAAAGGTGTAAACCGTATTATTATGATCTATAACCATATCGATAAAATCACCAGTATTATCTTTGTTTTCGTATATTTTTTCATACGTTCCTTCACAATTACAAGCTTGGTGTAATAAGGTATAATTGTTTCGACCCAATCCCAAATAAAATTTCCCATTCTTATCAAAAGCTACCGCAGGTGTTTTTTTAGCCAATGGATCATCAAAATATTCAACAACGTTCCACTCTTTATTGCCGCAAGAGTTTTTGCTCACGACAGCAAGTCCATGCCAAGGCGAATTTTCATCGTCGGTTTCATCATAAAAGGCAAATTTTAAACTTCCATTGGCATCAACTGCTAGGGAAGTCATCCATTTTTTTGAATTGATAAAATCATCTGGCGTAAGAACAAGATTTTCAATATCCCATTTGCCGCCATTAATATTTCGTGTTGCAAAGAAAAGTTCATTACTGCCACCAAAAGTTGCATAAACCTTGTCTTTGTAGCACACTACAGAGGGATTATCGCCATAAGCCCAATTGCGTTCATCCCACTGTTCGTCGTAAAGTAATACCTCAAGTTTCCAAGTTTCTGTATTGGCTGGCTTATTAAAGTATAGGGCACTCTGGTTATAATTAAAATCCTTTTGATCTCTATAATCTGCTTTACAAATAAGATGAATTCCGCCGTTTTTATCGACATCTACCCCTGAATAATTAAAAGACATGGAGTTAAAGACATATAAATAATTTGGTTCTGGTGAAATATTTACTGTCTTTAAATTGAATTCACGGTTATTTAAAGACTTTTTGCCATAAACAATTTTTTTCCCATCGCCATTAAAAGAGACGATATGAATATTGTTATTATCATCTACTACAATATTTGGAAGTTTAAAAACATCATAATATTTTTTGTAGTAATCATCATAGTATTTAAGCATTTCAAATTTCCATGCGCCACTCTGATTGGTTCCATAATAAGTATGATTATTGAAAGCCAAAAAGACAATATGCAGGTTGTTTTGACTGTCAACAGCTGATTTCACATGTGCAATACGTGATGAGGTGCTTTCAGAATCCGAAAAAATGGACTCCATATTGATGGTGTATTCTTGCGCAAATAATGGGCAGAAAAACATACCAAGGATAATAACGCTAAATAGTTTTTTCATTGTTACTTTCGTTTATAGGGTTTTAATTTTAAGTTAATTTTCGTTATAATTCTGACAAAGGTTACATAACCACCTGAATTTGAGAGTTGATTTCAGTGAGGTATTTAACTTCATATTCAGGTCTCGAGAATATTCCTAGTTCATCAGGATTGATCCCAAATTTAGTTATTTTATCTCTAACCATTGCAATTTTTTTCTTTTTTCATCCAGAAACATGTATGGTGTTTTAGGGCAGTATTGCTCTTTCTTTGTAATCATGTTCCATAGTATTACAGCAATTTTTCTTGCTGTTGCTGTAATAGCAGCTTGTCTTCCTTTTTTGAATCCCTTTTTTTTGAAAGAGATTTCCAAGGTCAGAATCTTTGAGATTACCTACTGGCTACTAACGGACCACAATAAGAAACGTGGTGGATTTAATCCCTCTAATTTCTCTGACCGTTAGTATTGTGTTAATAATTTGTATGTTCAAATTTAGGATATTCTGCCCTGTGTTTTTACCGGATGTTGTGCTTAGTGCTTACTTTACTTTGATTTTCTTTTGAGAAGTGCCATCATCATATACTTCTATAAATGGTTGGTTGATTCGAGGTTGTTTGATTTCTCTTCCCGATAGATCAACGGTTTTAACTAGTCTTCTGTTAGGGTTGGGAAGTGGTATCTCAGTGGTAAACGTGACGTTGCCATATGAATTGGTTTTGATGATGTATATCAGTTTTTCCACATTTGTATCGCGTGTCCCAGAAATAACGTATCCTCCATCGGTTGTTTGCTGCACAGAAAATCCTTCATCTGTATTACTACCACCGTAAGTTTTCGTCCATGTACTATCACCACTGCTGTTTGTTTTCATTAAATATACATCAAGATTGGAGCTTCCGTTGCGATATGCTAATCCTGTAAGGATGTATCCATTGTCTGTGGTTTGCTGAATGGAAAATCCGTAGGTAATACCGGTTTCGTCACCATAGGTCCTGGTCCAGGTTGTGTCACCATTATCATCGATTCGCAATAACCATATTAATGGATTTGAATATGGATAATTACCAAAGGTTTTCCCAACAACGATGAAACCGCTATTTTCAACTTGCTGCATGCCAAAACCAGCATCATTATCGCTTCGGTTGTATATCCTTGTCCACAAAGTATCACCTTGAGCATCTGTTCTTATCAAATAGACATTTGATGAAATACCGGGCCAATAATCAGTGTGGCCCGTAATAATATAGCCGCCATCTGTGGTTTGCTGAACTGAGTAACCGGCACTACTGTAATTACCTCCGTAAGTTTTTGTCCACATAGTATCACCATTGCTGTCTGTTTTGATCAGATACAGTTCGTCGAGCTGTGCAAGAATTTTGCCTGTGATTATATATCCACTATCGGTGGTTTGCTGAACTGAGTAACCTGCACTGCGGGTTGATTCTCCGTAAGTTCTGGTCCACAAAGTATCACCATTTTGATCCGTTTTGACAAGATAAACTGCCGGTTTACTGACGATGTAAGAAGTATCTGTTTCTCCTACAATAATAAAACCACCGTCAGTGGTCTGCTCAACAGCGTATCCGTAGTTATCCCCAGTATTTCCGAATGTTTTAGCCCAAAGGCTATTTCCTTCAGCATCAAGCTTTATCAGAACTATTCGATTATCACCATTCATGGGAGTTGAACCAGTTAAAATGTATCCCCCATCTGTTGTTTGCCTAATCCAATTCCCCACTCCTTTTCCATATGTGTTTTCCCATACTTGACTATAAACTAAGACAGGAATTAACATCAACAAAAGAATTAACTTTTTCATTGGATGGTTTTTTGTGTTCAATAATCAGACGTTACTATCTCGTTTGTCGTTGCTTGCATTGTTTACCAGGGTTTGGCCAGGGTGGGTTTGGCATTTCAACATTACAACACACGTAAGAGCTATTGGTGGCACCTCAACGATTATCAAAACTTCCATCAAAAAGACCCTCAGGATAAAACTGTTCAATCCCCATAAACAGAGGTGTTGGTTTTCAGTGGTTTAGTCCAACAGGGTTTAAAACTCAATTGAGCGGGTGTTTGTCATAATTTATGACGTTGATTTACAGGTTGCGGGTGATGTTTTCATCCCGGGGTGGTTTGTTGGGGTTCAGGTGAGCCTTAAATGCTATTATGTTTTGTGCGGTCGGCTTTATTCCAAGTCCATTACTATTACTAAGTTTTCTTTGACCATTTCAATTATTTCAACGGGTAAACTCCCAATCTTTTTTATAAGTCTGTTATTGTCAATCGCCCTAAGTTGGTCAATCATTATATCACAAGGCTGGTGTAGATTTGCAGTTCCCTTTTTTAAATGGACTCTTAATATTTCAGCGTCTCTCTTAACATTTGTCGAAATTGGGCATACAATTGTCGATGGATGTGGTATGCTGTTCAATAAATTAGTTTGAACAACTAACACAGGTCTTGTTTTGCCTGGTTCAGTCCCAATTTTAGGGTTTAAATCTGCTATCCAGATTTCAAATTGTTTAATCATGATATTCAATCTCCTCAAAATCTTTAAGTACTGTCATAGAATCCGTTTTAACTATCTCGGATTCAGATTTGAGTTTCTTTTCAAGGAGCAATCTTCTTTGAATTCTATTGTAATAGTCTAAAGCCTCGTTAATGTATCTATTTCTAGGTTTCTTAATGCGAGAAAGGATTCTTTCGGTATCTCCGAAAATTGAATCATCGATTTTTAGTGAAACGGTCTTCATGGTCTTAAAGTTTTATTCCACAAAGGTATATCTAATTCGTATATTCTCCAAGTATTTTTACTTTGAATATCTATTTCTTTGAGCATGCGGCATAACGGTTGCAGCTAAGAACCGTTGCCAACCCAAAGGGTGGCTATGGTTTTTGAGCTGCTGTTAGGGGTAGTTCTTTATTTAAAACAATAAGTTAAAACTGTGTCCAGATTTGGAATGCTTTTCCATTTCAAGCTTGAAAAACTTATTCTGCTGCATACAGATAAAATTTCTGAATACTGATAAGTCTTCTTTTTCTTCTGTCTCATTCAGAGAATCAATATACTCAGCTCGATCTTCAGTAAATATTTTAACATACGGCTGATTATGATACATTAATACATAATTCATAAATAGTCTGGATAATCTTCCATTTCCATCACCAAATGGATGAATATTCACTAAGTTATAATGTAAGTCAGCAGATAATTTTAATATCTCATTATCATTATTTAATGAGTCAAGTTTATTATTTACATTTTCAATCAGCTTTTTTAGTAAGTCAGGTACTTTCTTAAAATCAGGAAAATATTTTTTATCGACATAAACTTGAGCAAGGCGTAATTCTCCTTTTGAAGTATCAAAAGTTCCTCCGATAGATTTTATAGTCTCACCTGTATTTTGCATTAAAATAGAACAAGTTTCTTGAATAAATTCAATTGAAAGCTTTCTTTTATTTTTTGCCTGATCTTTTAAATATAGAAAAGCATTATAATGATCTTTAACCATTAAGTGGTCTTTCAGAGGTTTCCCTTTTGCTGTTATATCTTTATCTAATAAAACCTTTGTGTCTGTTTCAGTAAGTGAGCATCCCTCTATTTTTGTGGAATGATAAATAATAGAAATCATAAAGAACTTTTCATAATTAAGAGTATTATGAATATTCAATTTCAAATATTTCTTTCTATTTTTTTCTAAATCAGACCACATGACAAAAATCTTTGATACAAAGATAACTATTTATTCAACTTATTGTTTTAGTAATGTTTTCTTAGAATTACCCCTAACTAGTGTATATCCACACCCCTATTGCATTTATCGGTTAGTGTATGAAGCGTTGGGCATTAAAAGCTTCTACCTATCAAGCTTCTAAGCCGTTTATTAATTGTTATATCATTCAAATTTAGCACTTTTCGCCCTATGTTTTTTATTGCGTGTTGGGCGTAGTATTTAATTTATCTTCCTCAATATCTTTCAGAGTCTTCCCTTTGCTATCTTTCCAGAAAACCCTACCATTTACCGAATATCCTAAAATTACAGCTCCAGCTTGAGATGGACTAGAAAATTCATAATCCTGCATAAATTCTAATCCATTTTTAGTTTTTTGAATATATCCTTTTTCAACTAAGTCTTTACGTATCTTAGAGTATGTTGGAGATAATGCATCTGTCTCGTTTTCTTTCATCAAACTCCCTTTTAAAACAAGTAGTCCATTTGAGATTAATTTTGAAGATGCTTTTATGTTTGCTACTTCAAGTACTAATTTATCATCCTTGTTTTTTGAAGTTAATTTAACCGAAGTGCTCTGAGGTTTAAAGAAATCAAATCCCATGGACGGTAATAGAATTTTCATATTGTCAAAATATGTATCCATCTCATCTTTTACCATTTTAGGTAAGCTTATTTTATTCCCATCTTTCTTGTTTACAATTATGTATCCCGACTTCTCAATCGTTTCTGAGAGCACTTTTGCTTCTAAATATTTAGTATGAGAAACTGTCATGTTATCATCTTTAGAACTAAATGCAATTATTAATTCAAAAAATGATTTCTTCTCATCTCTCATATGAGCTGTAATTCTTTCAAATAGATGATTTGCCTCTCCAATATAAACAAGTGTCTCATCAGGATTTTCCTCGTTAAATCCTATCAAATAATAAACTCCAGGTCTGTTTAATTCAACGAAATCTTTCGCATCAAAGAATGAATTTCTTGGTATTTTGATTGCCTGCCCTGTCCAATTAGAAACATAGGATAAACTAATCCCCTCAGGGTTACCACTCACTAAATAATTTGTTATTGTAATTCCTCTTTTCATAATTTCAATCCTTTTTCGAGGTTACTTGGCTCTCATGTCATATTACGCCCAACTCCCATATACATTCACCACCAAAAACCCCATGTGATTTTGCTTTACGCCTTATTACGTGGAAGATATCCATTTTTAAATATTTCTAAATGTTTGAAATCAGCTCCTTGTTATACTGTAGCGGTTGGTCGGTTTGTTGGTATGGTAAAGATAGATATATTTATTGTCCGGGAAACGTGAGGCGCAAAAAAATACTCGTTTTGTAGCAAGTTCGTTCCACCATATTTAGCGTTGGTGATGCATACGAAGGGAAAGGTGATATTGAGTTGGTGTCGTGGAAGTGAAAACAGAAGGTTTGTATAATTTTGTAAAGCATTCCTTCAGAATCAAGCTATTGCCGGTAGCTAAGATTACTCATTTTATATTTTACTGATAATCAGGGGTTATAAAAATGGCATTGTAAGAATGACTTTGAAAATTACCATGAAATGTTTGACAGTGATTATTTGTACTTATTTCACAGAGTTTCCATATCAGTTTTCCTTAATAAGGAATAAATATGTGTGTTAGTTTTTATGACTACAGAAGAAAGTATAATAACTGGCAAACAGACTTCAAAGTATATTTTTCAATAAATTCGTTGATTGGATAAAGCAATAAATGGTATTTCCAACTAATTCAAACCATACTTAAGCGTGTTGTTATATTAAAAATTAGGGAGTCTTTTGTAGCCTAGTCCCCTCAATTATTTGATCAATTCTATATACACATCCCGAAAATGGTAATCATCTTGATAATTTCCATTCGTGATATTGAATGTGTTACTACCAATAAGTAAAAAATCCAACACGTTTTCATCCTCAAAGGTGTAACTACAATTATAATCGTATGAACTATCTCCCCACGGCCCTGTCCAGCATGGATTATTCGAAGAAGGTGATCCAAGGTCACTAACAACTGATCTGGTTTCATGACCATTTATCGTAATAACAGGTGGGTTTTGCTGGTTTGGACCAACGCCATTATAAAATGATAAATGGAATATAGCTTTTGAGTAACAATCAGGACTTTTCTCGATTTCAAAAGATTTTGTAAAACTAGTTCCTTCATTTCCCTCATCATCACCTAAATGATGTCCAGTAGTCTCAATGAAAACATCAATATCAGCAATGTCGTAACAACATGTCTCCACATCTCCACTTACGTTAACTGCAAAACAATTATCAATGGAATTATCAAAATACAACCAATCACCTAAAATAGCTCCGGCATCAAATGAAGATTGTATTTTAGCAGAAACATCAAGGAAACCTAATAACTTCTTAAGGGCCACAATTTTAATGCCTTTACCATCTAGCAAACACTCATCAATCAAATTTCCAACATCTCCAATTTGACCGCTTAAGATTTCAATGAATGTCCTTGTAGCCTCATCCTTTGAAATCTGTCCTGAATTTAACTTATCAATAACTGAGCTAAATCGTTCTTCAATTGATATTAAGTAACTAGTAGACTCTATGGCACATTTGTCAGCAGATTTGCCAAGACCTTTATTTATTAATGAAAGAAATTTTTTAAAAAGAATCCAGGTATTCTCACGTCTGGCATTTATATCCAATGAACTGCCATCAAAAGCCATTCCGTTTCTTGCCTCTATTGTATACTCCCCGATATTGCTGTAGTTAAAGCTAATTTCAGGATATTCAGGGTCAATATCGAAAGTGCCTGACAGGAAATACTCAAAAAAGGTAAAGGATTTGTCTTGTCCAGAGAGGTACTTTTTTTCGATCAACTGGTTAACCTCGTTGTACAAACCGATTGTATATCCTACGCTACACTCATTATTAGTAATAGTAACTGATTGAGCAGATGCATCAATTCTAAGAGGCTCTGAATAAACTATTAAATTTCTTGAGGACTTATCTTTACGTAGGCTTAATATTTTATCCAACAGTGGTTTCATTAGAACTGGGTTTAAACTATCGGTACTTAGAGAAGTGGTCAATGAAGCTACCAAATCAGAGTATTCAGGCAAAGTTGAGATATACTGCATAGCTTCTATTTTAGCATTGGTACTCAAATCTATTGCCCATGGATGAAGCATTAACATTGTTTTTGCTGTAGATTCAATACTTAATTCAATATCTGATACATCTCCTCTATTCATTCCAAGAAGGATAATTTGTCCACTAACGTTTGTAGCAAACACAGTTTCAAAGTTATTGTTTATAACTTCTACAGTAGCCTCATCATTTTTAATTTCAGAGGTTTCAGAAAATAATGAACTAATTTTCATATCTGCCTTCAAGTGAACAAGCTCAGGAGGAAGGTCGATAATGACAGTTTTTTCGATTAAACCCGTATCTGAATTCTCTTCATTTGAATCGGAGAAATCATTAATTTTTCCACAGTTCCAGTTGAAAACAGTAAACAATGCTATAAATGACAGTATAAGAATTTTGGTAGATTTTATTTTCATATGTTTCACAATTACTAAACAGTATAATAAGTTTGCAGGCAAATCTATGATAAATAAACTTATTTAGAATGTGTCTAGATTACGAAATATGTCACACTATACGTCGTACGCAATAAGTATAGCAGTTTAGATATAATATCAATGTGTAGGATAATACAAAAAAAGTGGGAGTGTAAGTTCCATAAAAAGAAACAGAGAGAGGTGTCTCGCTCTCGATCTTCACACTCGCGCTGTTTATGTGCCCCCCTTTGGAACCATCAAACTCTCCCACCTTATCGACCGGATACAGGTGAGGAAAACATCGTATTCAGGGTATTTAAGACGGGTTTATTCCTGAAGTGATTCTATTGGATAAACTTGATGAAATTATAAGTGTGGACGATAATGATGCGATTATTATAGCACAAAAGCTATCCACATATTTTGGTATTGTAGTGGGTATTTATCAGGAATGACTTTTAGTACAGTTCCGCTGTATATTGAAGAACAAAAGAAAAAGAAGAAATCAGAAGACTAGGTTTTACTTATGTTATACCTTAAACGGAAAAAGGGTTGTAACTTATTGAATTACAACCCTTTATTTTTACTGTTTGTGGGCCCACCAGGACTTGAACCTGGGACAACCTGATTATGAGTCAGGGACTCTAACCAACTGAGCTATAGGCCCTGCTTTTGAAAGCAAATCTGAAATTGGTTGGTCTCAATTTCGGAGGGCAAAATTAATAATAAATCTTAATTCTCCCATGATTTAAAACAATTATTATCAGAAGGCTGAAATACCATCCTGAATCAGGAATTTTCCCTAAACTTGTATCTATCCAAAGCTATTAACAAAAAAAAGCCACCCAAAAACTGTGTGGCTTTTCTTGCTCCCCCTTTAGGACTTGAACCTAAGACCCTCTGATTAATCCCGACAGGTCGGGACTCCAACCAACTGAGCTATTTTATAAAAATACCTCTCATCATGAATGATTCGTTCGATAAACTTACGGCTTTTCTGCTTTTTAATATAACGCTCCATTTTCATTGCCTCGCCCCTGTTTTCACTGATGGCATAAAAAACCTTGATTTGCCAAGGTCTGAATTTATGGGTGTAAGTCATTCGCGGATCATTGTTATGCTCGATCAACCTACGCTGGACATCACTGCTATAACCAACATAATAGCGGTCATGACTTACGGAATAAAGTATGTAGATATAATACATCGCCAAAATATCAAAAAAAAGCCACCCTAAACTGTGTGACTTTTCTTGCTCCCCTTTAGGACTTGAACCTAAGACCCTCTGATTAATCCCGACAGGTCGGGACTCTAACCAACCACACTAAATATTTTATGTCATCATAAAAAAAAGCCACCCAAAAACTGTATGGCTTTTCTTGCTCCCCCTTTAGGACTTGAACCTAAGACCCTCTGATTAATCCCGACAGGTCGGGACTCTAACCAACCACACTAAATATTTTATGTCATCATAAAAAAAGCCACCCAAAAACTGTGTGGCTTTTCTTGCTCCCCCTTTAGGACTTGAACCTAAGACCCTCTGATTAACAGTCAGATGCTCTAACCAACTGAGCTAAGGAGGAGTATTTCCCCGTAAGGAGGCGCAAAGATAGATAATATTTTAAAATTGCAATAAGTTTTTATCTTTTTTTGAGTGAATTTTTTTACCCTGTTTTTTCGCCCCGATTTTCCAGACCAGCCCCACCACTATTTTCTCGGTGTCATAAATATAAGACTGTTTTTAACAGATTGTGAAAAACTAATTCATCCAAAAGCATGGTTGTTAAACAGAATCCATTAATTTTACTAGCTGAATCTTCTGACAAATGGAAGTGTGTTTGTAAAGCTCATGATCAAAACCTGTTTTAGCATAGCTATCTTGTTGATTTTCACCTGTATTTTTACAGCAAAAATGCAGGCCAGCTCTCCTGGCATTGCAGTTCATGCCCCCTATTTAACGGAGAATGCTTCCATACGTCAGGTGGAAGCATTGGTTTACGATACCATTTGTATGGGTGATACCGTTGTTTTATCAGCACCCGACAATATGTTGTCGTATCTGTGGTCAAACGATTCCACCGCACAAAGCATCGAAATTTCTCCCGACATCACTTCATGGTTTTGGGTTGAAATAATGAACCAGGATTCCATTGTATCTCGCGACAGCACCCTGGTTTCCGTGCTCGATTTTCCGGAAATCATCTCTTCTTCGGAAGATACCATTGTTATGAGCGCCGGAAACGACACCATCTTGTGGGTGGAGGTAACCGATGGATCTGATATCATGTGGAGTACCGGGGAAACCACTGCGGAAATCACCATAAGCCCTTTCGAGAATACGGACTTCTCAGTGGAAGTGTCCAATCAGGGTCATTGCAGCGTTAGCCATGATTTTTTTGTTGAAGTAAATTACTCCATCGATATCAGTTTTTCCTACGACACCGTTTGCCAGGGCGATACTACGCTATTGATTAATACCTCCCAAACCAACGACAGCATTACGCACGTACTATGGGATTTGAATTCGGATGGGCAATTTAATGATTACGAAGGTGATACAGTAAAGTGGGTATTTAACGAAAGTGGTACACCTCTGGTCGGAATGCGACTATATTTTAAAATAAGTCCTTTACAAACCACCTACAATGCCGTTCCGGTGGGCTCCTATCCTCAGGTTGATTTCGAGTTTTCAAATACTTGTCAGAATTCCACCACCCTATTCAACGACCTGACAGTGGTAACCTCAGGGCGTCCATATCAGTGGTTTTGGGAATTTGGCGACGGCAAATCTGACTTTTTTGAAAACACCAGCAACTACTACGTTTTCCCGGGAACATATTCCGTTAAATTAAACGTGGTGACTGATTTTGGATGTGCTGACTCTACAACTAAATCGGTTACTATTACCGAAGCCCCTCAGTTTGATTTTATTACTGGAAGTGATTCCATTGTGCCTGCGGACGACACAGCCTTTTTTGCCAAGGGAGCAACTTTGGTGGTTTTTGTCAACGTCACCGGCGCTTACGATAGTGTAGAATGGTACAATGGCAGTACGAACGAATCCATATCCATTACCGAAACAGGCGTATATAATGCCACAGTTTATAGCGATGGCTGCCCGGGAGAAGCTCGGTTTGTGGCTGCATACAGCGGAGGTGGCGGCGGAGGTGGGACCGGCACAGAAATCATGAACATGTTTACACCCAATGGAGATGGTTTCAACGACTATTGGCAGGTAAGCAATCCGGATGTTACCTTTCCCATTAAAGTTACCATCTACAATCGTGTTGGACGAAGTGTGTATGTTTCGGATGATTATCAAAACGACTGGAGTGGAAAATCGGAAGGAAACCCCTTGCCACAGGCCACCTATTACTATTTTATTGAAGACGCCACAGGGGCTGCTTTCAAAGGACCTGTAACCATCATCAGATAATATGAAAAACATTAAACTACATATTACACTGATCGGTCTCCTCGTTGGATTGACAAGCTTTGCTCAACAATTTGCTCACAGCACGCAATATTTGATCAATCCTTACGCACTTACCCCAACTCTGGCCGGCTATACCGGGTACAGCGAAATGTTTCTGGCTTACCGCAATGATTGGACCGGCATCACCGGAAGTCCGCGTACCTTTAGTGCCAACGGCTTCGGAAATATCTATCAGGAAAAAATGTGGCTGGGCGGTCAGGCTGTAATGGACAAAACCGACATCCTCTCAACCTTCAAATTGCAGGCCAGTTATACCTATAAGCTCCAGGTAGAAGAAAATCAGCACTTGTTTTTTGGATTTTGGGGCACTTTCTATCAAACAGCAGTGAATGTGGGTAATGGCATTGGTATCGACACTGGAGATCCCATTCTAAATAACGCCGACAAATTAAACAGTTCGGCAGTAAACGCCGGATTTGGAATCAATTACAACCGCGATCGGTTCAACCTCGGGTTTGCCATTCCTGCCCTCTTTGGATCCAACGACGAATATACCGCCGATGTTTACAAATTTAAGGTGCAACGTGAGGTAATGGTGTATTCAAGCTATCTGTTCGATTTGGGCGAATTTTGGCAAATGCAAGCCTATGGCGTATTTAAAAAGACAACCAACGAGCCTTCCGGTGTAGAAGTTTCTACCATGTTTATCTATCAACAAAGGTTTTGGGGTGGATTGTTGTACCGTACAGGTGGCGTGTTGGCGCTAAATGTAGGAGCTCATATCGGTCGCGGATTTGTTTTTAACTATAGCTACGAAATCGGGATGAGCGGCATCAATAAAGGCTCAGGAGGCTCGCATGAAATTGGAATTGGTTACCGTTTCAACTTTTACGACAACGAATATTTTAATAAAAAGGAAGGTCGGTATTCAAGATCCTTGGGTACGGAAAGATCCAAGAAAACCAGGAGACGAAAACATGGAAACAGTTATCGACAGGTAGCCTATCCACAATTAGACGATTATAATTATAGGGGTAATTAAGATGAAAACTAAACTTTATATCATCATTGGGGTATTGATCCTTTCTTGTCTGGTTTCGGGCAGGCTATGGGCTCAAGGTACAGGTCCTGTGGGAGTGAGTTTAATCATCGTCAATTTCGATCAGCCACCCGACCCTGCTCAGGTAACCGTGAATAAGGCACCCCTGAAATACAACAAAGATTTTGCCCTCACCATGCAAATAGATGATGGTGGTCTGTCCATCTACGAACAAGGGTATCCCGTTTTTGAAGGAGGAACCGTCAATGGCACCTCCTATCCCGGACTCACCTATTCCGATGGTTGTGGAAACCTGCATCATTTTAAAATGAGCTCGGTGATGTTTTCTTTTAACGGAGAAGGTGAAAATGGTCCCGATTGCCATGTGGATAATAGCTTTGGCATGGTATCCTGGAATCAACTGAACACCTTAGTTCAAAACGACTGGGGAATTATCAATCACGGAGTGAATGGAAATGCCAATACATCTCAATCCTTTATGGAGTATTCCATCCTCAGAAACCAAAGCTATATCCGGCGTCAGTTGTACGAAACCGTGGATGGAGGCGTGATTACTGCCTTGCATGCCAACCCCAACGGATCCACACCCTGGACACCTGCCGCTGCAAGTCTTGGATATTTAAGTACTTACAATCAAAACACACCTTCGCCTTTGGGTGACAATGGTGGTGATGTAAACAACCCTGCCGTCGACTGGACAGCATTTCAAAATATTTACCGTATAGATGCAGCTCCCAGCAACATAACACAATTTGTAACAAATTTGGCCGATTCGAGTATCAACGGTGCCAATTACTGGGGCTCGATGTTCACACATTCTCTCGTCAATCAATATTCTTTTGCCAATTTCGTTTCCGATTTCAACTATATCTATACCAATTTTGGCTCCGCCGGTGCCGACAATATCCTGATGGCCTCCGACGAAGAAGTGAGGGATTATTTACTCATCAGAGATGCTGTAACTGTTAATGCTGCCGTGATTGGCTCAGCTTTGTACATCACTTTCTCGGGTGGTGTGCCGGATAACCTGAAATACTATTCCATGTCGCTGAACATCACCAGCAACACGAACATTACGAGTTATGTGGTGAGTGGAACAGATGATTATACTTACAATGGAATTAATTCAAATCAGGGTCTGATCAATTTTAATTGGGATGGTTTGGTGATAACCCCTCCTGAACAGCTGGCCGATGACCATACCACTGCCGCCGTAGCTTCGGGTCTTCAATACGATGCCTGGATTGCCATGGATTATGTAACAACCTTGCCTGAAGGACCTCATAAGGATTCGCTTCGTCATGTACTATGCGACATGGGTCTGGAATACGATGCAGGTTTTTGCAGCTTCCTCACCCTTGATCTGGGACCCGATACCACTATTTGTCAGGGAAGCTGTGTAGAATTATCGGGACCGGATAACATGTCTGTTTATGAATGGATTGTGGCCGATACGCTTTATGCTTCCACACAAACCATTTTGGCTTGCCCCATGGACACCACACAGTATAAGCTCACCATTACCGATGAGTTTGGCAACACCGCCTCCGACAGTCTAAACGTAAATGTGCTGCCGGCAGTTATATTTGATTTGGGAAACGACAGCACCCTCTGCATGTTTCAAAGTGTAGATTTAACCGGACCCACAGCTCCTGCCGGAGAAGAATACGGCTATTTGTGGAGTACCGGCGACACCACCCAATCCATCTTGGCAGAAATATTAAGCGACACCTTATTTTATCTGGATGTAACCAATCCTAACAGCTGTATTTCAACTGATTCCATCCGGTTTGTTGCCAATGAAGCTCCTGTTATCGACAGTATTGTGGGCGATACCATCGTTTGTCCCGGCGATTCCGTTCGGCTGGAAGTGGTTGGCACCGGAATAGAACATTATCTCTGGAGTTCGGGTGATACCACGGCCATCATCAGGTTTTTACCGGAAGTTTACGATACCGTATATACCTATTCACTCATCGTATCCAACCAACTTAACTGTGAAGTATTCGACACGGTGAATATTCATGTGATGAGAGAAGCTTCCGTTGCTTTTGAAATGGACACCCTCAATAAATGTGTGGGTAACAACATTGAACTGACCACCAACGCTTCGCCAAATATTGTTTCGTTCAGGTGGACTTATCTGGACATGGACAGTACCACGATGTTCAATAATCTGGTATTAATTGATCCAACAGAGTCGGCCAATGTATATGTGGAAGGCATCAGCTCAGGAGGTTGCGTAGTGAGCGACAGCATGTATTTGAATATATTGCCCTATCCTGAACTTACCGTAAGCGCCGACACAGCCGTATGTAGCGGTGAGCCGATTATACTCAGTATTTCGGGGGCGTCCGTATATTACTGGATAGTTGACAACGATACCATCTCAACGGATTCCATCGTGGAAGTAAATCCTGTGGATACAACCGTTTATCATGTATACGCAGCTTTTAACGATAGTTTGTGCTTCAGCGACACCACGATTACGGTAAATGTATATAGCAATCCTACCACCAAAATCCTTTACGACACCCTGGTAGTTTGCGAACGAAGTGAAGTTACCTTGCACGCCGAAGGAGCCGAAACTTACCTTTGGATGCCTTGGGAAACAGAGGGAGACAGCGTGGTATTTACCATTACCGACACCACAGAAGTGTGGTTGATCGGAACTTCAGCAGATGGGTGTGTAGCCAATGATACCGTGATACTTAACACACTACCGTCACCTGTGGTTTCGCTGAGCGGTTTGTATCCTGCTTATTGTGAGACTGATGCACCCGCCGTGTTAGTTGGCTTACCCGAAGGTGGAGAATTTTCAGGTGAAGGAGTTACCGACAATATGTTCGATCCGCAGGAAGCCGGACCGGGAGTTCATGCCATTGTATATGCCTTACCCAATGAGGAAGGTTGCTATGGTTATGATACGTTGCTGACTACCGTTTATGGCGGTGGTCAAACCATTGATCTGGGACCTGCCGACACCACCCTCATGCCTGCCGACGCTTTGATTCTGGATGCCGGAGATGGTTTCGACAGTTATTTTTGGTCAACGGGTTCTAACTTGCCGTCCATCACAGTTTATGGCGTGGATAAACCACCCGGAACCTTTGAATATAAAGTGATTGCCCTCATTAACGGTTGTACCAGTAGCGGAAGTATGAACATCACTTTTATCGATCCTGATTTTATTGACCATAGCAAAGTCGGTTATATTACGTTGTATCCCAATCCCAATACTGGACGGTTTACTATTTCGGTGCCTTTCAGTAATGAATTTCAAACCATTCAAATGTATTCCATGCATGGAGAATTGGTATATGAAGCACGTGATATCGAATGTCCAGAAAAAGAATGTCGTTACGAAATCAACTTACCACAGCTCCATTCCGGACTTTATACCATTCAGTTAATTTCAGGAGAGGATATCTATATTAATAAGGTGATGATCAGCAAATAATCTGCACTACTCACCTGCTTTTTCAGGCTTAATCACTACTTTTGCGCAAAATTTATCCTCATGAAAAAAGTATTAGGCATTGGAAATGCACTTGTTGACGTATTAACAAAACTTGAAAACGACACCCTGCTCGAAGAATTGAAACTTCCAAAGGGTAGTATGCAATTGGTTGATGACGGTACATCGGCCAACATCTCCGAAAAAAGCAATCACCTGGAAAAGGAAATGGCCTCTGGTGGCTCGGCAGCTAACACCATTCACGGGCTGGCGCGCTTGGGCATGGAAACTTCGTTTATCGGAACCGTTGGAAAAGACACTACCGGTCAGTTTTTTCATGACGATCTTAAATCCAGCAACATAAACCCGTTGCTTTTTATTAGTGAAACTCCTTCCGGAATTGCCAATGCCATGATTAGTAAAGATGGCGAACGCACTTTTGGTACTTTTTTGGGTGCCGCCATCGAATTGTCGGCAGAACATTTAAAAGACGAACATTTTTCAGGACATCACCTGATTCACGTGGAAGGCTATTTGGTTCAAAACCACAGCCTGTTGGAAGAAATCCTGAAAAAGGCACATGCCGCCGGTTTGCTGATTTCGTTAGATTTGGCATCATACAACGTGGTGGAAGACAACCTGGAATTTCTACGGGAAATGGTAAAAAAATATGTGTCCATCGTTTTCGCCAACGAAGAAGAGGCCAAAGCCTTTACAGGTAAAGAGCCCTTGGAAGCGTTGAACGAACTGGCCTCCATGTGCGACATCGCCATTGTGAAAGTTGGAAAAGAAGGGTCCATGATTAAAAGCGGCGATCAGGTGACTTCCATCGGTATAATTCCGGTAACCGCCTTGGACACCACGGGTGCCGGTGACCTCTACGCTTCCGGTTTTCTATACGGATACCTCAACGACATGGGCTTTGAAAAAGCAGGTAAAATTGGTGCGTTGCTCGCCGGAAAGGTGATTGAAAAATATGGAGCCAAAATCAGCGACAACGACTGGAACTATATCCGGGAGCAGATTCAATTGATGTAGGAACCTGAGAGAGAGAGGTTCATGCCGGTCGCGTGTTGACCCTTTCCACTCTCTTTCACTGTCGTCAAAAGTTTGGATTTACCCTATAAAAAACCGGCTCAGCACGATGACTGAACCGGTTTTATTATGCAATATATACTACAAACCAGACCCTTACGTGGTCTGCAATCAAGAATCTCTACAAGGGGATATTTCCATGTTTTTTTGGTGGATTCGTAGCCGTTTTGTTGGCGGTCATTTCCAATGCTTCCATTATTTTCCGGCGGGTATCGTGGGGTTGAATAATCTCGTCGATATAGCCCAATTCGGCGGCTTTGTATGGACTGGCAAAGTTCTTGCGGTAATCGTCCACAGTTTTCTTGCGCTCTTCATCAGTCAGCTTGCCCCGATAAATGATATTCACAGCACCATCGGGACCCATCACAGCAATTTCGGCAGTGGGGTAAGCAAAATTCATGTCGGCACCAATGTGCTTGCTCGACATCACATCATAGGCACCACCATAAGCTTTACGGGTGATGATGGTAATTTTTGGTACAGTGGCTTCCGCGAAAGCGTAAAGCAACTTGGCGCCGTGTTTGATAATGCCGCCAAATTCCTGGGCAGTTCCGGGTAAAAATCCGGGTACATCCTCCAGGGTGATCAAGGGAATATTGAAGGCATCGCAGAAACGTACAAACCGGGCGGCTTTGGTAGAAGAGTCGATGTCGAGAACCCCGGCAAGTACCTGAGGCTGATTGGCTACGATACCCACAGGCTGACCACCGATACGTGCAAAACCTACAATGATATTCTGGGCATAGTGTGGCTGCACTTCCAAAAAGTGGGCATTGTCGATAATGGGCAGGATGATGTCGAACATGTTGTACGGCTTATTGGGATCCACCGGAACTACCTCATCCAGTTTAAAAATCTGACGTTTGGGATCGTCGGTGCACACTTTGCGTGGCGGATCTTCCATGTTGTTGGATGGCAAAAAGCTCATCAATTCGCGCAACATCATCATGGCCTGTTCATCATTTTCAGCCGTGAAATGCGCTACACCACTCTTTTTGTTGTGCGACATGGCTCCACCTAAATCCTCTTTGGTAACTTCTTCGTTGGTCACGGTTTTTATCACATCCGGACCGGTAACAAACATGTAAGAAGTTTCTTTTACCATGAGGATAAAATCGGTGATGGCAGGCGAATATACGGCTCCTCCGGCACAAGGTCCGAGGATGGCCGAAATTTGTGGAATCACACCCGAGCTGCGCACGTTGCGGTAAAAAATATCGGCATACCCTGCCAAACTTTCCACACCTTCCTGAATACGGGCACCGCCGGAATCGTTAAGACCAATTACGGGAGCTCCCATTTTCATGGCCAAATCCATTATTTTGATAATTTTATCGGCGTTGGCACGACTAAGCGAACCGCCAAAAACGGTGAAATCCTGAGCAAACACGTACATAAGCCGGTTTTCAATTTTACCGTATCCGGTTACCACTCCATCGCCCAAAACTTTATTCTTTTCCATTCCGAAGTCAGTGGAACGGTGGGTTACAAACTTATCGATTTCCACAAAAGTTCCGGGATCGAGCAGGTGGTTGATGCGTTCGCGGGCAGTGAGTCGGCCGGCAGCATGTTGTTTGTCAATACGTTCTTGTCCGCCACCCAATTCGGCTTTTTTGCTTTTTTCTTCCAGCAATTCTATTTTCGATTTTAACGACATGGTTATAGGTTTTTTTTCAGTTGAAATTGAAACTATTTTTTGAAATTACTCGAGCATAATCAAGGGTTGATCGCCATTGATGTTGTCGCCTTCTTTCACCAGAATTTTGGTTATTTTACGGTCTTTCACCACCTTGTATTCGCTTTCCATTTTCATGGCCGAAACGATGATGACGGTTTGGCCGCCCTTCACCATATCGCCTTCTTCCACGAGTATTTTTACAACCTTGCCCGGCATGGGGGTGGAGATATAATTATGGTCTTCGGCTTCGGTTCCTTTGCGGCTGTTTTTGTATTTGGTTTCGGCATCAATTATCTCCACATCGAAAGCATTGTACAAGGTGTTCACCAGGTATTTTTTGTTTTCGGTTGGAAGCAGCTCCACATTGTAAGAAATTCCATCGAGGAGGATGGAATATACTCCGTGTTCCACTTCCAGAATGTCCACGGTATAATGTCGGTTGTCGATCAGAATATCCGCCACATTTCCCTCCGTGCCCAGCAATTCAATTTGTAAGGTTTCGTCGTTTAGTTTTATTTCGTAAGACATGGGATCCTCTTTTTAAAAAATTATAATCTGCTTAAATTATTACGTCTTCCGTAGTTTTTCCAGTTGCTGGTGGGTCGTTTACAGAATTTGTTTTTTTTAACAGATTCTATTTTGCTGAGGTAATCGAAGAAGGCAGTCATGGCAGCTACATCTTTCAGTCGGCGCGAGGCATCCTCTTTGGGTTTTAGCAGGGCTTCGTTATCCTGAATAAAGTGGGTATTGTATTTACCACTCACAAAATCAGGCACCTCCATAATTCGGTTCAGGAATGGGATGGAGGTTTTGATACCCGTAATTTTGTAGGCATGCAGCGCACGTTTCATGCGGTCGATGGCTTCGCTGCGGGTAGAGGCCCACACGATGAGTTTGGAAATCATGGGGTCGTAATAAATGGGGATTTCGTATCCGGCATATACGTACCCATCGTGACGAACACCTAATCCCAGAGGTTCTGTGATGTGCTGAATTTTTCCGGGGCTGGGTCGGAAGTTATTGTCGGGATCCTCGGCATAAATTCGCACTTCGATGGCATGTCCGTATTGTTTCAGGTCTTCCTGTTTGAAGGGAAGTTCCTTTCCATTGGCAATATCAATTTGTGTCTTCACCAAATCTACGCCAACCACCCTTTCGGTGATGGGGTGTTCCACCTGAAGGCGTGTATTCATTTCCAGAAAATAATAGTTCAGGTTGTCGTCCACGATAAACTCGATGGTACCTGCTCCGCTGTAATTTACCGCCTGAGCAGCAGCCACGGCGTGAGCACCCATTTCCATGCGTACTTTGTCGGTCATTAAGGGTGATGGAGTTTCTTCCACCACCTTTTGATGGCGGCGTTGCACCGAACATTCGCGTTCAAATAAATGTACGCAGTTGCCATGCTTATCGGCTACTATTTGAAATTCGATATGATGAGGCGAATCGATGTATTTTTCGATGTACACGGCATCATTTCCAAAAGCTGATTTAGCCTCAGATTTGGCGCCACTCACCGAAGAAATGATGTCTTCCTCATGTTTGACCAAACGCATCCCTTTTCCGCCACCCCCGGCACTGGCTTTGATCATCACGGGAAGTCCGATTTTGTGGATGGTTTCCACCGCTTCCTTGATATCGGTAATGGGCTCCGTGGTACCCGGAACCACCGGAACATTGGCGCTTTGCATTTTTTTGCGGGCCGTTATCTTGTCGCCCATGGTGTTGATGGCGTACGCCGAGGGACCGATAAAGATAATTCCCTCTTTCTCACACCTTTCAGAAAATTCAGCGTTTTCAGATAAAAATCCATAACCGGGATGGATGGCGTCGGCACCACTTTTTTTCGCAGCAGCGATGATGTTGTCGATAACCAAATAGCTCTCGTTGGAGGGAGCCGGACCAATACAGTAGGCCTGATCGGCAAAACGCACATGCATGGAATTGCGGTCGGCTTCAGAATATACCGCCACCGACTCAATTCCCATCTCACGGCAGCTGCGCATTATCCTGATGGCAATCTCTCCACGGTTGGCAACCAAAATTTTTTTGATCATACTTAACTCGTTTAATTTACATGTATTCAGTTTATTAAGACTAATTACAGTTAACTTTTGGGGCGTAAAGATAATAAATATTGTTATCGAACACCTGCACATATGTTTATAAGGCCATATGATCATTAGCAACACTTATAAATTGAGAAGGTTATTTTTCTGATAAGCTAAAAAAATGCCCTATCATTGCACTCAAATTTCCGAACCATGAAACATCTGCTTTTTCTGAGTGTAATTCTCTTAACCTCATTGATTTCTGCCGCACAGGTAAACTACGAAACCACCCTCGACAACGCCCTGTACAGCACCAACCTGGAAGAGGTGGGACAGGTATATTTTGGTGTGAACTATACCACCAATGAGTGCCTGATATACAAGAGTGATTATTCCCTATGGAAAACCATCAACATTGTACCTCCAGCCAATGCCAGTTTATATGAGGTGGCCTATGTAACCACCAAACTTTTCAACAACGACAATCAGGTAGAACTGTTGGCAGTTTTCACCGAATACGTGAGCACATCGGATACAGGAGGTTATTTTGTTTATACCACCAAGGTAATCAACGAAGTGGGCGTTACTTTTTTGAATTTGGAAGGGGCAGGATACTCAACCGTTTATAATGTAAGCGATACGCAGACAAAATTGCTTTGTTTTGTTTATGATTTTTCGGTGAGTCCTTATTTGGTCAACACACAGATATACGGACTACCCGGACGATTTAGTGATACACAAGTACAACCGGCCTTGTTCACGGGTGATGCTTTTCCCAATCCGGCTACTTCGCAAATTAATATCCCCATATCGCCTGAGTTCAGGGATTCTTCTGTAAAATTAACCTTGCTCGATGTGGCGGGAAAAGTGATATACAATGAATCCATTCCACCCTTTCAACAAACATTTTTACTTCAAACAGCATCTCTGAGCAGCGGCACTTATTTCTACTTTCTAGGAGATGGAAGTCGTAATACATCCGTTAAAAAGCTGGTAATTAGAAAGTAATTACACGAATTTAACTAAAAGGCCATCGAGATTCCAAAAAAAATTGTGTGTTTTTGATGAAAATCCTGCTATTATGCCAGATTCCGAACAAATATTGAGGTATTTATCCCACAATAAATCACGATTTGCCAAAGAATATCATTTGGTAAAAGTGGGGATTTTTGGATCATATGCAAGAGGTGATCAAGGTCAGGACAGCGACATTGATGTTATTGTAGAATTTGAAGAAAACACCAATAATTTATACGAACTCAAACAAAAACTCAAGAAAGAGATTCAAGCTCAGTTTAATTTACCGGTTGATATTTGCAGGGAAAAATACATTAAGTCTTTTTTTAAGGATCAAATTTTAACAGAGGCCAGATATGTTTAGTATTCATCATAAAGACTTTGGCTGCTTGTTGAATATGTTGGATGCTTGTAAAAAGATTCACCAATATGCCGGCAAGTATGATTCGGCAGATGACTTCTATAACAACACCCTATCGTTTGACGCAACCATGATGAATTTCATCGTAATCGGCGAAATAGCCGATAAACTTTCGGAAGAATTCTTAGAATAATTCTTACCCAACCTGATCTTCCGCAAAAGCACGCGCGCCAACGGCCACAGCTTCGGAAGTGCCCAACAGCGAAATGCCCAAACCCACTTTTTTAATGGGGCTATACGAAACCTCCATGTCAGTTTGAGGAACCTTGATCATCACCTCATTGTTGGCCAGAAAATCCTTCAGACAATCGGAGCTGTGCAGGTTGTAGGCAAATACTTCCATGCGAGGGATGGTTTGTCCGTCAGGCTTAAAAAAGCGACCATTCATGGTTTCCACAGCTTGGGGTAAAAACAGTTTCCAGGCACCTGACAAACCTCCGCCAATTACGATAATCCCATCGATAAGGGTGATGGCATTGGCCAGGGTTTCGCCTAAAATTTCTCCAAAAGTACTCCACGCGGCAATGGCAGCTTCTTTGTTGCCCTCCTTCTCACCCATGCCCATTTGGTAAATTTCGTAGGGTTGCGGGGTTTCTTCGAATGGCATGCCGGTTTCTTTGGCAAACAAGTTTCGTAGTCCACGAATACTCAACACTTCCTCCACGCTTTGGTTGATGTTGGCCGGATTCGACATGCGGTTGATTTCGGCTCCGGCAGAATTATCCCCCAACAGCAACTGACCATTCAACACAATGCCGGCACCAAAACCCGTTCCCAAAGTAACGCCCAGCAAATTTCGGTAACGTTTGCTGTTACCTGATTCTTTCAGTTGTTGGTTCACGTGGGGCAACAGCCCGTCCATGGCTTCACCCAGGGCAAACAAGTCGCCATCGTTGTTGATAAAAACGGGCAAGTTGAACTTGGATTCCAAAAAAGCTTTGAGGGCCACGCCACCGCGAAAGAGCGGCAGGTTTTCCAAATCGCCGATGATGCCCAACGAATAGTCGGCAGGGCCGGGAAAGCAAAAGCTAATGGCAACAGCTTTGTACCCGCTTTGCTGATTAATTTTGGAAAACCCTTCAACGAGCCTGTTGAGCAAGGTGTTCAAATCTGACGCGGGAGCGGGTAGCGTGAGCTGAGCCACCGTGTTTTGTGAAAAATCCACAGCCTGAAAAACCAGGTTGGTTCCTCCGGCATCAAGGGTAAGTACGGTTTTGTCCTGGATACTCATTTGTATAGTATAAATTAATGTGCTTCGAGCCAGTTTTCGCCGGTATTCATATCAACTACCACGGGCACTTTCAAGGTCATGGCTTCTTTCATGCCCTTTTCGACAATGGGTTTGATGATTTCCAATTCATCACGATGAACATCAAATACCAACTCATCATGTACCTGAAGAATCATTTTCGACCGTAGATTGAGTTGGTTGATTTCGTTGTAAATATTGATCATCGCCAATTTAATCATGTCGGCTGACGAACCCTGAATGGGGGCGTTGATGGCATTTCGTTCGGCAAATCCGCGCATGACGGCGTTTCCCGAATTGATGTCGTTGAGGTACCGCCTTCGACCCATGATGGTTTCCACATAGCCTTGTTGTTTGGCCAGTTCGATGGTGGTATCCATAAATTTTTTCACGCCGGCATATTTTTCAAAATAACTATTGATGATGTCGGCCGCTTCGCGACGTGGAATGCCCAATCGTTCGCTCAATCCAAAGGCCGAAATACCGTAGATAATACCGAAATTGGTGGTTTTAGCATTTCGACGCATGTCGCGTGTAACTTCCTCAATGGGCATATTGTATATCCTTGAGGCCGTGGCCGTATGTATGTCCACCCCTTCGTTAAAATCATGAATCATGGCTTTGTCGCCGCTGAGATGAGCAATAATCCGCAGTTCAATTTGCGAATAGTCGGCAGCCAGCAGCACATAGTCGCTGTTTCGAGGAATAAACGCCTTCCTGATTTCGCGCCCCAACTCGGTACGAATGGGGATATTTTGCAAATTGGGATTGTTGGAACTCAGTCGTCCGGTGGCTGCAACCGCTTGATTATATGACGTATGTATCCTTCCATCACGAGGATTGACCAAGGTTGGCAACGCATCCACGTAGGTTGATTTGAGCTTGGTGAGCGAGCGGTATTCCAATATTTTTTCGATAATCGGATGGCGGTGAGCCATTTTCACCAGTTCATCCTCTCCCGTTTTATATTGTCCGGTTTTGGTTTTCTTGGGTTTGTCGATGATGGCCAGTTTTTCAAATAATATCACGCCCAATTGTTTGGGAGAACCCACATTGAACTCCTCGCCTGCCAATTCAAAAATATCCGTTTGGGTGAGGTTGATTTGGGTTTCCAATTCCAGGCTAAACTGGTTGAGGGTTTCCACGTCCAGTTTTACTCCTTCCGCTTCCATGGAGGCCAGTACAGGAACCAGGGGCATTTCGATGTCGTTGAATAATTTTTTGGTACCCGCTTCTTCCAGCATGGGTGCAAAAACTGCCTTCAATTGCAGGGTCACATCGGCATCTTCGGCGGCATATTCGTACACTTCGCGGGGTGACAAATCGCGCATGGAACCCTGAGATTTCCCTTTTTTTCCGATGAGGGAGGTTATGCTTACCGGACGGTAATTGAGGTATGTTTCCGAAAGCACGTCCATGTTGTGGCGCATGTCGGGCTGCAACAAATAATGGGCAATCATGGTATCGAAAAGCTTGCCGGCCACCTTCACCTCGTACCAATTGAGGATGGCAGCATCGTATTTGATATTTTGTCCGATTTTTACAATCGCCGGGTCTTCGAGCACCTTTTTAAACAGGCTCACCGTTTCAAGTGCCTCGTTGTAGTTTTCCGAAACGGGCACATACCAGGCTTCGTGGGGTACGATGGCAAACGACATACCCACCAGTTCCGCATTGTTGGCATCCACACCGGTGGTTTCGGTATCGAAACAAAATTCCTTTTGTTGGCTCAGAAGTTTCACCAAGTTGTCGATATCCTCTTTGTTTTCAACCAGATGGTAGTTATGCTTGGAGGATTTGATGTCCTGCATCGATGGGGTCATGTCTTCCATCGAAAACAAGTCTCCCTGGGTTGACTCCTCCATTTTCGGGGCATACAAGGCAGCAAAACGTTGGGCATAATTCCTGAATTCCAGTTCATCAAAAAGTTGGGTGAGGATTTCCAGGTTGGGCATTTCCATCAACAACTTATCGGGATCAAATTCGATGGGCACATCCAGAATGATGGTAGCCAGCGATTTACTTTGCAACGCCTGGTCTTTGAAGTTCTCCAGATTTTCGCGCAACTTACCCTTGAGTTGGTCAGTATTTTCCAGCAGGTTTTCCATGGAACCAAACTCTGCAATTAGTTTGATGGCTGTTTTTTCGCCCACGCCCGGAACGCCGGGAATATTGTCGGAAGCATCACCCCAAAGACCCAGCAGGTCGATCATTTGTTTGGGGTTCTCCAGTTGGTAACGTTCGCACACTTCCTTTTCGCCCCACACTTCAGCTCCATTACCCATTCGGGCAGGTTTGTACATAAAAATATGGGGACTCACCAATTGCCCGAAATCTTTGTCGGGGGTCATCATATAGGTGACAAACCCTTGTTTTTCTGCTTGTTTGGCCAGGGTGCCAATTACATCGTCAGCCTCATAGCCATCCACTTCCAGAATGGGGATGTTAAACCCACGAATCAGCTCTTTGATGATGGGAATGGAAGCCGCCAGGTCTTCGGGCATTTTCTCACGGTTGGCCTTGTAAGCTTCAAAATCGTCGTGACGAACGGTGGGGGCATGGGTATCGAAAGCCACGCCAATATGAGATGGATGTTGGTTTTTTAGTATGTCGAGCAAAGCATTGGCAAAACCCAGCACGGCAGAGGTGTTTTGGCCTTTGCTGTTGATGCGTGGGTTTTTGCTCAGGGCGAAATATGCCCGATAAATCAACGCCATGGCATCGAGTAAAAACAGTTTTTTTGGTTCGTTCATGAAGTGTGGATTAAGTATCCACAAAAGTAAGAAAATACCCCCACCATTTTTCAACGCCATCTTGTTAAGAAGTAATGAAGGTTTTTTTAGAAATCAGATGTGCAGTTGGTAACTTTACTCCCTCAACCACCAAAACCACCGCTGACCTATGGCAAAAACCACCAAAAAACCAGTTAAAACCAAGGAACCCAGAAAGATATTCGTGCTGGACACTTCCGTAATCATCTACAACCACAACGCTATCAACGAGTTCGACGACAACGACGTGGCCATTCCCATCACCGTGTTGGAGGAATTGGATAATTTT
Organism: Bacteroidales bacterium; assembly: GCA_963676875.1. Classification (GTDB taxonomy): domain Bacteria; phylum Bacteroidota; class Bacteroidia; order Bacteroidales; family F082; genus UBA6244. The sequence continues at coordinate 1,575,998 of OY781436.1, read as the reverse complement.
AAAAAAGGCAATACCATCAAAAACTTTGAGGCTAGGGAGTTTATCCGTTTTCTGGACAATATCTCCGGCAAAACCACCATGACCGAGTGGAAAAAACTCAATGGCCCCACCAAGGGTTCTTTCAAAGTGGTGATGAACGAAAAAAGTACGGTGGATGCCCGTGTGATATTTGGAGAAAACAAACCCGACCACAGGATACTCAACGCGGCCATCAAACTTAAGGAAGATTATCCCGACCGCAAGGTGATTTTGGTGAGCAAAGACATCAATCTCAGGCTTAAAGCCAAGGCCATGGACTTGCAAGCCGAGGATTTTGAAACCGGAAAGGTGAAAAACATCGAAGACCTATATACAGGAAATTCGGTGATTGATTCGGTAAACCCTGATGCCATCGACAAGCTTTATAATGAAGGGTTTTGCACTTTTGAAGAGCTAAATCTGGAGGCACCCGTGCCCAACCATTATTACATACTAAAAAGCGAACGGGCTTCGGCTCTGGCATTTATGAATCCTATTACCAAGCGCATCGAACGGGTAGAAAAGCGAAGCATTTCGCGCATCATGCCACGCAATGCAGAACAGGTGTTTGCCCTGCATGCCATCATGAATCCGGAGGTGAAACTAGTGACTTTGCAAGGAGTTGCAGGAACGGGAAAAACCTTACTCGCGTTGGCGGGAGCATGGGAACAACGCCGGAATTTCAAGCAAATTTATCTGGCGCGCCCCATTGTACCATTGAGCAATAAAGATATTGGTTACCTGCCGGGAGACATCCACGACAAAATCAACCCTTACATGGAACCTTTGTGGGACAATTTGAAATTTATTCAAAGTCAGTTTGGTGAGCAAGACAATGAATACAAGCGCATTACCGATGCCATCGAAAGTGAAAAGTTGATGATTACGCCGTTGGCCTACATTCGCGGACGAAGCATTTCCAATGTGTGTTTTATTGTGGATGAAGCCCAAAACCTGACACCCCATGAGGTTAAAACCATCATCACCCGTGCGGGTGAGAACACCAAAATTATCTTTACGGGGGATATCTATCAAATCGACACACCTTACCTGGATTCACAATCCAACGGGCTTTCGGTGCTCATCGATAAAATCAAAAACCACGACATTTATGCCCATGTGCGTTTGGAAAAGGGCGAACGCTCGGAGTTGGCTAATTTGGCGAATGATTTGTTGTAGGGCATCTAATTACGCAGTAGCTTGGGCGGTTTCTCAATATTTCGTTGGACACAAGTTCATCTCATATACCTATTTTCACCATATGTTTTGAATTCAATACAAAGACTTTAGCTTTGCACCTGAAATAAATCTCGCAACTTCATGAAAAATCTTATATTATCTGCCTTCGTGGCTGTTTTGTTTACCGTTCATTTGACTTTTACCCAAAAAGCTGCGGCCCAAACTTCAGGACAGGTGACATTTACCTTTAAAACCGTTACCCAAAACGGAACTTATGCTCCCAAACATGTGCTGGCCGCCTGGATTGAAAAAGATGGTGTTTTTGTTAAAACCCGGCTGGTGCGTGCCAACCAGCGCAAGCAATATCTTTATACCTGGAAAGCCAGTTCCAATTCCAATGAAGTGGATGCCATCACCGGGTCCACCCTCACTTCCCATCAAACCATGACCGTGGAATGGAATTGTCAGGACCTGGATGGTAATGTGGTACCCGACGGGGAGTACGTGCTGTGGGTTGAGTTTACCGAGAAGCACGCCCAGGGGCCACTCACCAGCGTTAACTTCACTAAAGGTGGTGAGACTGTACACCTTACACCGCTCAACCAGGCCAACTATATCGACATGGTTTTCGATTATATTCCTGATGGTGTGGGCATCGACAATCAAAACGACCATGAAAATCTGACGGTTTTTCCCAATCCGTCCTCAGGTGTTTTTCAGCTTCAAAATACTGACAATAAGAACTTGCAGGTGGTGGTATATTCCCTTTCGGGGAAGGAAATCCTTCGAACAGTAGTTTCTCCTCAAACTAACAACCAAATTGATTTGAGCAGTTTCGGCAAAGGAAATTACTTGTTGAGAATCGCAGATGAGGATGGGACACAGGTGGTAAGGGTGGCAGTGATGTAATTTTTCGTGTGAGGTGGATTTGTGTTTGAACGCTGATTTGGTTTTTTGGACGCTGATTTACGCTGGTGAACGCTGATTTGGTTTTTTGGACGCTGATTTAGGTGATCTTTTATCTGCGTTTTTCTGCGGTATCTGCGTCTTAAGTTTCAGATTTGTTATTTTGGACGCTGATTGCGCTGATGGACGCTGATTTTTTGTTTGGACGCTGATTTACGCTGGTGAACGCTGATTTTTTTTTGGACGCTGATTTGGGTGATCTTTTATCTGCGTTTTTCTGCGGTATCTGCGTCTTAAGTTTCAGATTTGTTATTTTGACGCTGATTGCGCTGATGAACGCTGATATTTCTGCTTTGATGATTGGAAAACTTTGTCCTGAAGCTACGAATCGATTACCTTTCGGCTATTTATCTTTTAAAATAAACGCCCTTTTTGTGCAATCGAAGAAAGCTAAGAAAACAACAGAAAAATGAGGTCCTCTATTTGTTACTGTCTGGCGACATTATTAAACAAAGTAAACCGTAATTTGGAAATATAGAATTAAGTCAGATTAAGCGGATTAATATGTCGGGTAGCCTCGTAGGGACTTTGGTATTTGGATAGCTTTACCTTCTTACCTGCTTCCTGACACATGGGGCAATGACTCATCTTTACAGGAAAAATGTAGTCGCATTCATGACAATAATAGTAATGAACAGACGACGATTTACGCCGTTGTTTGAGCATAAAAATAATTCCGGCAAGTGGCGTTAAAAACAAGCTAATGATAAAAACCTTAACACCTTCCGCTTTGCTATCAAATCCCATGAGGGTTAGAATAAAAGTTACGAGCAAATAGATTGCAATAAAGTAAACTAACATTTTTTTGAGCTTTAGAATATAGAATAAGGCAATTCTCAAGCCAACAAATGTAAACAATTGTATATTAATTACTTGTAATATATGTACTCCTTACCCAGAAGTGAAAATACCGGGTATAATTATCCGATATCGTAATTCAGCCTACGATTCCGTCGGGTTAACCACCGGAAGCTGACCTTCGTCGAGATTCATCTTAATGCGTGAAACCACCATCTCAATGGCCACCTTGTTTTTTCCTCCCTGAGGAATAATCAGGTCGGCATACAGCTTGGTGGGCTCGATAAACTGGATGTGCATAGGCTTAACGAACTTTTCATAGTGTGTAAGGGCGTCGTTGTAGTTACGTCCTCTTTCCTGCACATCGCGCCGGATGATTCGCATGAGCCGATTGTCGCTGTCGGTAGCCACAAACATTTTGATGTCCAGCATTTTCCTAAGTTTAGCATTGCCCAAAATCAGAATACCTTCCACGATAACCACCCGTTGGGGTGCAATGGGGACAGATTCCTTTGCACGAGCACATGTAACATACGAATAAATGGGGCGTTGAATGGTTTCTCCTCTCTTCAAGGCATTCAGATGATCCACGAGCAAATCAAATTCGATGGAGTGGGGATGGTCGAAGTTGATTTGGAGCTTTTCTTCCTGCGACAGATGACCATTATCGAAATAATAGGCATCCTGGGGTATCACAGCTACACTATCCTTGGGCAGAGCTTCCACTATTTTATTCACCACGGTGGTTTTTCCCGAGCCACTTCCTCCTGCAATACCAATGATTAACATATACGTAGATTGAATTTGGATTCAAAAATAAAAAAAAGAGGTGAAGTTGTTCACCTGTCACCTCTCTTTTCGTGATTATTTTGCTGATTGTTATATACAAGTCAGTTTGTAGCTTACAACAAAAAGCTCATCAGCACACCTGCGGCCACAGCAGAACCTATAACTCCTGATACATTGGGTGCCATGGCATGCATGAGCAAGTGATTAGATGGGTCGTATTTTAAACCTTCCGTTTGCACCACACGGGCACTGTCGGGCACTGCAGAAACACCTGCCGCACCTACCAAGGGGTTGATTTTATTCCCTTCACTCAAAAACAGATTCATCACCTTGGCGAAAATGATACCCCCGGCTGTAGCCACCACAAATGAAAGAGCTCCAAGCACGAAAATCAGGATGGATCCACTGGTAAGAAATACATCTGCCTGGGTGGAGGCTCCAACAGTTATTCCTAACAAAATAGTAACTATGTCGATGAGTGAATTGCGAGCGGTGTCAGCCAATCGTTTGGTAACGCCACTTTCCTTCAAAATGTTTCCAAAGAAAAGCATCCCCAACAATGGAAGAGCTCCAGGAGAAATAAATGTGGTGAGGATTAATCCAAGTACAGGAAAGATGATTTTCTCCAATTTACTCACCGAACGAGGTGGTTTCATTCGGATAACCCGCTCCCTTTTTGAAGTGAGTAAGCGCATCACCGGAGGTTGAATTACCGGCACAAGAGCCATGTAGGAGTATGCTGCAATGGCGATGGGGCCTATCAAGTTTTGGGTTTGTACACCGTTGATGATGTTTCCATTGGCCAATTTAGAAGAAAGGAAAATAGCCGTAGGACCATCGGCACCGCCAATAATACCGATAGCTCCTGCTTCGGGCATATTGAATCCCAAATACAGGGCACCCAAGAGGGTAAGAAAGATGCCGATTTGTGCAGCAGCACCTAGCAGCATGAGGCGTGGATTGGAAATTAGGGACGAAAAATCGGTCATGGCACCAATACCCAAAAAGATAAGCGGCGGGTAAATACCCTTTACCACTCCGTAATACAGATAGTTAAGCACACTTCCTTCCTGATAAATACCCAACTGTAGGTTAATGCCGCCGTCTTGATAAAATGGGATGTTTCCCAGAATAATTCCTGTTCCGATGGGGATTAACAACAATGGCTCATAATCGTATTTAATGGCCAGAAAAATAAAAAATAAACCTACCGCGATCATGATCAGATGACCCGGGGTGGCGTTGCGGAAACCGGTGTAGCTGATAAATTTTGCGATTCCTCCCGAGATGCTGTGTCCTCCGCTGGCAGCCGCATTACTCACTGTTTCGGATGAATTAATTGTTTCGGCCATACCCGGAATCTGAAACAGGATAAAGTTTAAACAGGCCAGTAAAGCAATGATACCAAAAATGGTGATTGCTTTTTTTCTTGCTTTCATATAATTCCCTCCTAGTTTACTTCCAATTCTATGAGCACATCGTCCTGCAATACGGAATCGCCGGGCATCACCTTGATGGTTTTTACCACGCCGGATTTTTCGGCCAACAGTTTATTCTCCATTTTCATGGCTTCATAAATGAGGAGTTTGTCATCTTTGGCAACTTCGTCGCCTACCTTTACAAATACCTGCATGATGTTTCCGGGAAGTGGAGCCTTCACTTTAAAAATTTCGTCGGATGCTTTGGAAATCTTATGCGATCCCTTTGGCTTATCGACGGCCGAGCGTACTAAAATGGGGGTCTTTGTGGTGCGCTCTTCCTTATGTAGTTCCACGTTGTAGGTGGTTCCGTTTACTTCAATTTTTGCGGTGGACGACTCCAGTTTTTTTATCTCGACTTCGTAGTCGTTTCCGCTTATGGTAAATTTAAATTTCTTCATTTTATTAATTATTATTCCCTGGGTTATCGATTAAAGGTTCTCAATCCATATATTTTTGAACTCCAAGGCGAATAAGCTTTGGAAACGCGTTTGATGGTAATCACGTCACTTTCGTCGTCGTGCAAATCGCGACACAAGAAAATGGCCATGGACATGGCGGCTGCTTCCTCACCGGTGATGACGACTTCTTCCTCGAGATTGGATAGTTTACCTATTTTGGCCAGTCTTCTTCGGGTGTTCCAATTGAGAATCTTGGGGATGAAATAAAATACAAAATAGAGTAAAACCAGGGCCAGAAATACAATGGTATAGCCGATCATCGCAATGACGCCTCCATCGATAATATTTTGTGGAATTTGAATTAGGAAATGCATAGTTGGAGTATATTTATTGGCTTACAAGGGAATGTTGGAGTGTTTTTTTGGTGGATTCACATCTTTTTTGGATGCCAGTGTACCCAAAGCCCGGATAATTCTAAAACGGGTATTGCGGGGTTCAATCACATCGTCGATATAGCCGTATGCAGCAGCTTCGTATGGATTGGCAAATTTTTCACGGTATTCCTCCTCCTTCTTAGCCACATATTTGGCTTTTTCTTCTTCCGTTTCCAAGGTTGCAATATAGCTTCCTTCTAAAACTTCGATGGCTCCTTTTGGACCCATAACGGCAATTTCTGCCGATGGCCAAGCGTAGTTTATATCGCCTCGGAGTTGCTTGGAACCCATCACGTCGTGTGCTCCGCCATAGGATTTGCGCAGGGTAATGGTTACCTTGGGAACGGTGGCTTCGCCATAAGCAAACAACAATTTGGCTCCATGAATAATAATACCACCGTATTCCTGAGCGCTACCGGGCAAAAATCCTGGGACATCCACAAAAGTGACGATGGGGATATTAAAGGCATCGCAGAATCGGACAAAGCGTGCTGCCTTGCGGGAGGCGTTGATATCGAGGACACCTGCCAAAAAGCTTGGTTGGTTGGCTACAATACCCACCGGACTTCCGTTGAATTTGGCGAAACCGGTAATGATGTTTTGGGCATAGTTGCGCTGTACTTCCATAAATTCGCCATAATCAACCACCGAGTAAATCACATCTTTTACATCATATGGAATGTTGGGGTTGTTGGGGATAATCTCGTTGAGGAGGTCTTCCTTACGATCGATGGGGTCGGTACATTCAGTGGTGATGGGATCTTCCAGATTGTTTTGGGGCAAATAGGTAAGCAATTTACGAATCAGCATCAGACCTTCTTCCTCGTTGTCGGCGATAAAATGCGCCACACCTGATTTTTTGCCATGCACATCCGGTCCGCCCAGATTTTCGGTGGTAATGTCTTCACCTGTAACTGTTTTGGCCACTTTTGGTCCGGTTACAAACATGTAAGCATTTTCCTTGCTCATCATGATGAAGTCGGTAAGTGCAGGTGAATACACCGCTCCTCCGGCACAAGGGCCAAACACTGCTGAAATCTGTGGAATAACACCCGATGCCATGATGTTACGTTGGAAAATTTCGGCATAGCCGGCCAAACTGCGCACACCTTCCTGAATACGTGCTCCACCACTGTCGTTTATACCAATCAATGGTGCTCCCACTTTCATGGCTTGATCCATAACCTTGCAAATTTTTCGGGCATAGGTTTCCGACAGAGAGCCACCGAAAATGGTGAAGTCCTGCGAAAAAATATACACCACACGTCCGTCGATGGTGCCATGTCCGGTAACCACGCCATCAGTTAAAAAAACGTTTTTGTCGAGTCCCAATTCGGTTGAATGGTGCGTAACAAACATGTCGTATTCTTCAAAACTACCTTCGTCAAGCAGCAAATCGATGCGTTCACGAGCGGTAAGCTTGCCTTTTTTATGCTGCGATTCGATGCGTTTCAGACCGCCGCCCAATTTGGCTTCCTCGCGTTTGCTCAACAAATGTTGGATATTCTCTTCGATTGTCATTTTCTTTTTTTATTGGAATATTATTTAGAAAATCTGCATTTGCAGATGATGGATTTTCGGATAAATAATTACTTGTTATTGTTTTCACAAAATTCGGTGAGCACACCAAATGTGGATTTGGGGTGGAGAAAACCAATGTCCAAACCTTCGGCACCTTTGCGGGGAGTTTTGTCGATTAGTTGAACGCCTTTCTCTTCCATTTCTTTGAGCGAATTAGCTATTCCTTCCACTGCAAAGGCAATGTGGTGTATACCCTGACCACGTTTTTCGACAAACTTACCAATGGGTCCTTCGGGGTCGGTACTCTCCAATAATTCAATTTTTGTTTGTCCAATTTGGAAAAAAGCCGTTTTTACACGCTGGTCGGCCACTTCCTCAACGGCATAGCATTTCAGACCCAATATATTTTCATAGTATGGAATGGCTTCTTCAATGCTGTTGACTGCGATTCCAAGATGTTCAATATGAGACAGTTTCATAAAACAATTTTTATTGTGAAATAATTCACAAAATTAGACAAACTATTTGGGTTACTATCTCATATTAGGTCATTATTTTTGAAATTAAGAATGATACCAAATAATCGGTTTAGCTTTTTGATTTCACGGCTAAAATCGATAATATTGTAAAAATTTTTCTCATGCCAAAGAACATTCTGTTTATCGCTTTTCTTTTGTCTTTCTACCTGGTTTCCGCGCAATCATTTACGGATATTAAGGCAGGTCTAACGGGAGTGAGTGAGAGTGCCAATAGCTGGATAGACTACAATGAAGATGCCGGGCCGGATATTTTTGTCACGGGCGATTTTTACACCGGGAAAAGTCACGGAGTGCAATCGAAATTATACAAAAACCTGCGAAACGGAAGATTTGCTCTCGTCAACACACCCATCGTGGATGTTTTTCGGGGTGACATGGATTGGGCCGACTACAATTTGGATGGCATCGTGGATTTGTTTATCATTGGAGAAACTGCATCAGGAGCCAAAATTGCCCGTTTGTATCGTGGTAATCGTACTAACGGATTTCAGTTGGTAGGATTAAAAATTCCCGGTGTGCGAGATGGCTCGGTGGAATGGGGCGATTATGATGGAGATGGAGATGTGGATTTGTTGATCACCGGTGAATCGGATCAAGGAGCTATTTCGAAAATATATCGCAACGACCGCAACAACCGATTTACAGAATTGTCAACGGGATTTCCACAAGTGGACTTTAGTGTGGGCAAGTTTGCCGACTTTGACAATGATGGCGATTTGGACGTGCTTTTGAGCGGGAATGAGAAAAGTGGATTGGTGGTAACGGAGCTTTTTAGAAACGATAAGGGAACATTTACTCGTGTGAATTTGGGCTTAACGGGATTGAAACTGAACGATGCAGCCTGGGGCGATTACGATAACGACGGCGATCTGGATTTGGTCATCAACGGCGAAACACAACAGGGCAAACTGGAGACCCAATTGTATAAAAACCAAAGCAACCAATATTTTTCACCCGTTTTTCCGGGATTTATTAAGGTGAGGTCGGGTTCGGTGGATTGGGGCGACATGGACCATGATGGCGATCTGGATTTGTTGCTCACCGGAGAGTCGGCTCTGGGACCCGTATCGAAAGTCTATCGCAACGACCGCTACGACCAATTTACCGACCTGAATGCCGACATCATCGGATTGTACATGAGCGATGGCCATTGGGGCGATTACGACAACGATGGTGATTTGGATGTGCTGGTTTCGGGCATGTCGAAAAATTATGATTTTGTCAGTCGTGTTTACCGAAACGATCCCGTAAAAACAGATACCGTCCGCAATATGGATGATGAGGATATCTGGACCACCTCTACCATGGCACTGGAAAGACCGGTTAAAACCTTTTTCTATGTTTTTGCCTCATGCTGGTGCGATCTGGATGGTGACGGCACCAATGAATACAATGTGTTTTTCAGTCCCATCAAGCGCCAAACGGTTCAGTACGAATTGCAGCGCCATTTCAATGGAGTCATTGTAAACGACTACCCACAATGGTACGATTTCGACCAGGGTAAAATGATTACCAACGGTTTTTCCCAAGAGCAAAAAGCAATCGAATCCAAAGCCATTGCCATCAAGGAATACCAGTCAAAAGGTTTTATCATTCATGATATGATTTGGTGATTTGAAAATTTGACAATATGCTCCGAAAGCCTTCCGGGCTGAACCTCTGAACTGTTAAACTTTTTTAACCTTTGAACACTTGAACATTTGAACCCTTGAACCCTTGAACCTTTCCACCCCTTCCTACCGATGTTGCAATATATAATCTCCGGCTTTCAGGTACACAAAGGTGCCCAGGGTATGTTCGCCCACGTATTGTTTTGAGCGTTTGTGTCCAAGTCGCACGATAACGGCATTTTGTTCGGGCAAGGCAAAAACATATTGTCCTAAAATACCCCGCATGTAGGGAATGGCTTGTCCCTTATAATGAATAATCCACCACTGAAACCCATAAAAATCAACTGGTTGGTCGTGGTCGTCGAGGAGATAAGATGCAGGTGAGGTGGCTTTTTGGATGTAATTCACCGACACAATTTGTTGTCCATTCCAGCTTCCGTTGTTGAGTACCAACTGACCGAAACGTGCAAAATCGCGTGCGTTGGTATTAAAACAACAAAAGGCTTTTTCCATACCGCCTTTATGATCGAGTGACCAGAAGGCATCATGAACGGCACCCATTTTTTTCCATAATTTCTCCGAAGCATAATCGCTCAGGTTTTTACCTGTGGCTCGTTTGAGCACCATGGCCAACAATTGGGTGTCGCCACTAAGGTAATTGAAACGCTTTCCGGGTGGAGCAACTACTTCCAGGTTGGTGACCAACGACGGTAAATCGTCGCCATAATAGGCTTGTGTGGTAATGCTGCTGGGACTTGTGTAGGCTTCGTCCCAGCTAAGTCCGGAACTCATGGTAAGTAAATCGCGGATGCGGATATTTTTTTTATCGCCCACAGCATATTCGGGCAAAAAATCTCCCACCGACTGATTTAAGCTGTCGATATAACCTTCGTCCAATGCGATGCCCACCAGCAAACTAACGATACTTTTAGCCGCACTAAATGAATTGGACAAGGAGTTTTCGGAATAACCTTCCCAGTATTTTTCGTAGATAATTTCCTGATTTTGAATCACAAGAAAGGCAACGGTTTGCATTTTTTCCATGTTTATCATCAGGGAGTCGGGCAAGGTAACCGAATTAACTTTCGGTGACACCTTCCAGGGCATGGTTTTTCCTGCGGTCACTGTTCGGTTGGGAAATATTTGATAATCATTCAAATCGGGATTGCCATGAAGTACGGCATTCATCAGATAAGTTGGAACAGCCAGATAAATTCCGATCCCCATCAATAACAACGCTGTTAAAATGAGTCGGGGAGTGCGGTTTGAACGTCGAAAGTACATGATATCCTTTTTGATACAATAATACAAAAATTAGCACAACGCAATTTCGCCATCCGGCTTCTTTCCGACCACAATACCCGGCCGTGGGCATAAAAACTTTCTTAATTTTGCTCGTTTGCAAAACAGTTGACATGGACAAATTTCGTCGGTTTTTAAAAGTTTTGGGGCCCGGATTGTTGTATGCCGGAGCGGCAGTGGGAGTTTCTCATTTGGTGCAGTCCACCAAAGCCGGAGCCATCTATAATTTCGATTTGGTTTGGGTGTTGTTGCTGGCCAATTTTCTAAAGTATCCCTTTTTCGAATTTGGTCCGCGCTACGCCATTGCCACCGGAAAAAATCTGGTTCAGGGTTATGCCAGCGTGGGTAGTTGGGCCGTGGTACTATTTACAATGCTCACGGTTTTGTCTATGTTTATCATTCAGGCTACTGTTACGGTGGTTACGGCCGGGCTGATTGCCAACTTGTTTCATATCACCATCGGCTTCAAGACTTTAAGTGTGGTGGTACTGATATTGGCCATGTTTATTCTTATGATAGGTAAGTTTAGTCTTTTGGACAAGGCCATGAAATTCATTATGTTGTTGTTGGCGGTTTCCACAATAATGGCCGTGTTTGCGGCATTGGGTATCCATAAAGAAATCAACCCTGAGACTTTAACCAATTTCACCTGGACCCGAGAAGCTGACATCTTGTTTTTAATTGCGTTTGTGGGGTGGATGCCGGCACCCATTGATGTTTCGGTTTGGTCGAGTTTGTGGAATGTGGCCAAAATGGAAGAGCTAGGTTACAAACCCGATTTAAACAGCGTATTAACAGAATTTCGTGTAGGCTATATTGGAACGGCATTGTTGGCATTGGGCTTTGTAGCGATGGGTGCTCTTGTGATGTACGGAACAGGCGAACAATTGTCTCACGATGGCACCACCTTTTCGGGACAACTTATCAGCATGTATACCCATAGTCTGGGAGGTTGGGCGCATTGGGTGGTAGGCATCGCGGCACTGACTACCATGCTTAGCACCACCATCACTGTATTGGATGCGTATCCGAGGGTGTTGAAGTCCATCAACGATTCGTTGTTTAAACCCTTGAAAAAACAAACTGAAAAAGAGGGCACACCTTATATAATAGGACTGGTAACCATGGTTGTTGGTGCTTCATTATTGATTTTTTACGCAACCAAATCCATGGGGCAGTTGGTAACTTATGCCACCACCATGTCGTTTTTAACGGCGCCGGTGCTTGCCTGGCTCAACTACCGAGTAGTTACCGACAACCATATGCCGATGGAAGCACGACCGGGAATATTTCTCAAAATCCTGTCATGGATAGGAATCGTATTTTTTGTGGTCTTCTCGTTTGTTTATCTGTATTGGAAGTTCTTTTGATTTGCTCGTTTTTGAATCAATGGTGGGGTCAAGTGTTCAATGGATCAATGGATCAATGGGATCAATGGATCAATGGGATCAATGGATTAATGGGATCAGGGGATCAATGGGATCAATGGATTAATGGGATCAGGGGATCAGGGTTTCTCTCCCTACTCCCTACTGCTTACTCTCAACTTCCGACTTCCGACTTCTGTCTCCCGTCTCCCGTCTTCCGTCTTCCGACTCCCTACTTCGGGCTCCTTTGTGTTCAAGAGTTCAAATACTCAAATCTTGAAATTAACACCTACTTCCACTTAATGTTGCATCCATTACTGGGAATTTGTTTTTCGGGAACGGGCTTCCCTGCCACTACCAAATCGAGGGCGGCGCGCAGATCGCTGCCGGTAACCGGAATATGATTCCCCGGTCGCGATCCATCCAACTGTCCCCGATAAACGCATTTTCCGGCGGCATCAAACAAGTCGAAATCGGGCGTACAGGCTGCATCATAGGATTTGGCCACTTCTTGCGATGCATCGTACAGATAGGGAAAGGGAAATTTTAATGAGAGGGCCATTTCTCTCATTTTATCAGGATGATCCTGAGGATAATTGACCACATCATTGCTGCTGATAGCCACCATGCCAATTCCCTTATCCTTATATTCATATCCGATTTTTACCAGTTCGTGGATCACATGCAACACATAAGGACAATGGTTACAGATAAACATAACAAGCGTCCCCTTGGCTCCTTTGATGTCTTCCGACGAAGTCATTTTTCCCGATACAACATCGGGCAAATTAAAGGGAGGAAGATCAAAGCCGAGGGCTATGGGTTTAGTAAATGTAAGCGACATGATTGATAGTTTTAGGTCAAAATTAAACAGTTTTTATCACATAAACCAAATGAATGGTTTCATTACCTTTGCCCAAAACACAATGGCTTGAAAAAAATTCTGGTTATACGGTTTAGTTCCATTGGCGATATTGTTCTGACCACGCCGGTAATCAGGGCATTAAAAGAACAACTTGACTGCGAAGTACATGTGTTGACCAAAAAACAATATGGTGGTCTATTTACAGAAAATCCGCATGTTACTCGAGTCCATTCTTTTGAAAAAAGTCCCGCCGAGTGTTTAAATGAACTCGAAGCGATATCTTTTGATCATGTGGTGGATCTTCAAAAAAACCTGCGTTCTGTAAAGTTGCGACGCGCTCTGGATGTTGCATCCTCCTCCTTTCCCAAGCTCAACGTTCAAAAGTGGTTGTTGGTCAATGCCAAAATCAATCGTATGCCCGATGTGCACATTGTGGATCGTTATTTTGAAGCAGTAAAGGGATTAGGTGTAAAAAATGATGGCAAAGGACTTGAATACTATATGCCGGTAAGCGATGAGGTAGTTCCCACCGATGTGGATATTGCGCTCAGCAAAGGCTATATTGCCATGGTGATTGGTGGCCAGCATACCACCAAGATATTTCCTCCCGAAAAAGCGGCTCAATTGATTTCCAGGATTAATCACCCGGTTGTATTATTGGGCGGATCTGATGACAAACAACGAGGTGACGAAATTCAAGCCTTTTGTCCACATGCCACCATTTTCAATACCTGCGGAACCCTCAACCTCAATCAATCGGCTTCATTGGTAAAACAAGCAAAACTGGTGATTACCAACGATACCGGGCTTATGCACATTGCCGCAGCTTTTTTCAAGCCCATACTAAGCATTTGGGGCAATACCGTACCCGAACTGGGCATGTATCCTTACCTTCCGGGAAAGGAAGACCTTTTTGGCATGGCACAAGTGAGTGGACTTTCGTGTCGACCATGTAGCAAATTGGGGTTTTCCAAATGTCCGAAAAAGCATTTTAATTGCATGATGCAGCAGGATATTGAATGGATGGTTCTGGAGACTAATCGGTTGATGGAGATATGAAATTTGGCAGATGAATTTGCACTTTGTAAAGATAAATGGATAAAAAAGGGGGTCATACTTCAATCGTGACTCCTTGAAACGGAGTTCGGCGTGGACGCATGAAACGGGGAGATCAGAAAATCAAAGTTATATATTCATTAACAACTAACTACTCAATATTTCGGATCTCGATCTTCGGTCTACGGATTAGAGATTCTTCTGTTCGCATGTTTCGTTCCTCAGCATATTACCAATGGTGAAAATATTGATATTGTGGGTTTTAATCCGTGTTTATCCGTTTCTCCCGATGGCTATGGGGAGCGTTGTCTGTGTTCCATATAATATACTTCCGACTCCCTATCTCAGCCTTCCGGCATCGGACTTCCGTCTCCCGAAAGCAGACTCCCAATCCGGTATCTAGGTAATTTACCTAGAACACTTCCGCAATCAGCGCAATGGTTGTAGGTGCAATAACTGATTGACCCACAAAGCTTTCGTTTGTATTCTTGTAGGGATGATTCTTACAAATGAATCAATACAAAACCAATGATTATCAACCAAAAAAAATGACATGAAAAAATTAAAGCAATTATTTGTATTTGCCCTGTTATTCAGTGCTTTGGGTGCAATAGCACAGGAAAAAACCAGTTTGGTCACCTATGATTTTGGTGCAGACCTTATGAGCAAATATGTCTGGCGCGGAACCCAGTTTGGCGGCAGTTACCCCAGCATTCAACCTTATGCTGAATTGGGAATAGGCCCCGTAACTCTAGGTGCCTGGGGTGCCTACACCATTGCCGGACCCAACCCTTATCAGGAGTTCGACTTGTATTTGTCAGCCAACTTTGCTGATGATATGTTTACGGCAACCATCACCGATTACTATTTCCCCGACACCTCCGACTACAAGTATTTTCAATACAACAAGGACAAAACAGGCCATATTCTTGAAGGTTCGTTAGCATTCAACGGAACGGAAAAACTTCCTTTGTCGTTGCTGTTGGCGGTCAATTTTTATGGTGCCGATGCTCAAAAAATAGACGATGATCCGGCCAGCGCTGATTTCAATACCAAAACCGGAATTCAGTATTCAACATACCTCGAACTGGGTTATGCTTTTCAGGTGAAAGAAGTGGAAATGAATGCCTTTGCCGGTATGACGCTCAACAATCCCAAAGCTGCGGATGCTGCCACCGGATATATTGGGGAATCAGGTTTTTACGGAACAGGACCCGGTGTAGTAAATCTGGGAATAAATGCCGCCAAATCGGTAAAAATCACCGACTCATATTCATTGCCTTTGTCGTGCGCTGTGATTACCAACCCACAAGCCGAGAAAGTATTTTTAGTGTTTGGAATTTCTTTTTAATAAAACCAATTTAAATATCTTATCATGTTTAACACAGGAACCACAACATTTATGATCATCAGCACCAGCCTGGTTATGCTGATGACTCCGGGATTGGCTTTCTTTTATGGAGGATTGGCCGGTAGGAGAAACATTCTGGGCATCATGATGCAAACTTTTGTATCGTTGGGTATTACCACCATCATGTGGATTGGCGTGGGCTACTCACTTTCTTTCAGTGGTGGCGAAGGCGGCATTATTGGCAACCTCGATCACATATTTTTGAAAGGAATTCCCTTTGATGCAGCTTTTGGTTCACCCGACCAACAGTTTCCCGAATTCATCTTCATCGCTTATCAGATGATGTTTGCCATCATTACGCCTGCACTTATCACGGGTGCTTTTGTCAACAGGGTAAGCTTTAAGAGTTATCTTATCTTCCTGGTATTGTGGCAGTTGTTTGTATACTATCCCTTTGTACACATGATTTGGGGTGGTGGCATCATGGCCGAACTGGGTGTTCTGGACTTTGCAGGTGGTATTGTGGTACATGCCACTGCCGGGTTTGCTGCCTTGGCTTCGGTAATTTATGTGGGCAAACGTCAGGATTTGCAATCACCTCCCAACAGCATTCCTTTGGTGGCCATCGGAACCGGTTTGCTTTGGTTTGGATGGTATGGTTTCAATGCCGGTAGCGAATTGGCCGTGGACAAAATTACCACCCTTGCCTTTTTGAATACCGATATTGCCGCCTCCTTTGCTGCCATCACCTGGTTGATTATCGAATGGGTAGCCACCGGAAAGCCTCGTTTTGTTGGATTACTGACCGGAGCAGTTGCGGGGTTGGCCACCATCACGCCTGCCGCAGGTTTTGTTCCTGTTTGGGCAGCCATTATCATTGGTATCGCATCCGGTATTATCTGTTATATTGCCGTACATTACAAAAACAAACTCGGCTGGGACGACGCCCTCGACGTTTGGGGCGTTCACGGTATGGGTGGTGTTACAGGTACCATCCTGTTGGGTGTATTTGCCAGTGAAGCCATCAACGGTCAGTCAGGTTTGCTAGAAGGAAATGCCGGTTTCTTTGTAAAAGAATTGGTGGCTGTATTAATTGCTTCGGCTTATGCATTCCTATTCACCTACCTAATGTTGGTAGTAATCAACAAAATAACTAAAGTAAAGGTAAGCGAAGAAGAAGAGGCCTTGGGACTTGATGCTTCATTGCATGGTGAAAACGCTTACGATAGCGGAGCGTTATAAAACAATAATCAGTTGTCTTTTTTGCGGGATGAATGGCTACTTCGGTAGTTGTTTGTCCCGTTTTTCTTTGTCCCTCATGCGGATGTGCAGGTGATATTTCATCAATACAAACTCCGTCCTCATTATCGGGAAGTACAAACAAAAACCTGAAAAACAGAAAGTAAATGAAAGCAAGAAAACTTATGCCGGCATCAATCGTTGCGCCTTATGGACTTCGTTCATATTCAGCTCATGTTGTACCTTTTGGTTGTCGCAAAACTCCAACAATGCCTCCAGTGGCAAGTTGCCAACCAGTTCTTTGCCTGTTTGCGGACACCCCCCCAAACCACTGATTACCGTATCAAAACGACGGATACCTGCCCGGTAGGCAGCAGCCACTTTTTCCAACCTCTTTTGCGGAAGGGAGTGTAGATGCAAGCCAAATTCGGCATCGGGAAACTCTTTTATCAGCAAGCGGAATACTTTCTCAATGGTCAAAGGATCGGCATCTCCAAAGATATCCGAAAATGGAAAGATACTCAGGTCTTTTTCCATCATTCTGTCCACCCATTCGTAAAGGATGTCCATGCTCCATGGATCGCCGTAGGCACTACCAAAACCCATGGAGAAAAATACCACCAGTTCCTTGTTGTGTTTCAGGCAGAGGTTTTGCAACCCGTCGATGGTTTGGTCGGCTTGTACCAACGTACTCCTGATATTTCGACGTAAAAAAGTAGGTGAAGTAGAAAATGGGAAGAAAATCTGATCCACTTGCTTGAAATCACAGGCCATTTTACCTCCTTTTTCGGTAACTGCCAATACAGCAATATCAGAGGTTACGTCCTTGAGGTCAATTTGCCGAAGCACCTCAGCCGTGTCCGCCATTTGGGGAATGAGCCGGGGAGAAACAAAGCTACCCACTTCCACCGTTTGAAATCCACACCTAAGCAGCTGGTTGATGTAGGCAACCTTGTCTTTGGTAGGTATTAAGTTGTCGAGCCCTTGAAATCCATCACGGGGCGTTTCAATGATTTTAATAAGGTTATCCACAGTTAAAGAATTGGTTTACAAGGGCCATTACCTTATCTTCATCATTCTGAATGCGGGTAATAAGTCCTTCGTCGTTAAATTTAGTCAGTTTAGTAATGGTATGGTCGATGACCCTGTCGGGGAAAACGCCATATTTTGTATAAATATCGCGTTGAGAATGCAGATTTCGTGCCGATTGCGCACAGGAAGACGGCAGTTGTGCCAATTGTTCCTGACGTTGTTTGTTTTCTTCATCAAAAATATTGATGTCCACATACGTGTCTTCTGCTATCTTCAATGGATTGTCGAGTTCAAACCCATGACGCGCGGCCACGGTGAGTCCTGCCAGTAGGAGATACAAATCTGCCGACCCATCGGGGCTACGTAACTCAACGGTTTGCTTACCACTCATGTCGATCACATCACCCTTTTCCTGTGGATTTACTTTGTGAATCATGTTAGCAGGCACTGCCCAACCCAACGGAACCCTTACCAGTACCGAACGATTTCGGTCGCCCCAACAAATGTTGGTGGGGGCTTCCTGATGAGGAACCAAACGAAAATAGGAAGTGGGGTTTTGGTTACCAAAAGCGGTGAGTGAGGGGGCGAGCTCCATGTATCCGGCAATGGCGGTTTTGGCGATGTCGCTCAGTTTTCCGTCTTTAATCATCATGTTTTTGCCTGCCTTCATTACCCGTGTGTGGATGTGCAGTCCGCTTCCGGCTTTGCCCACGGTAATTTTTGGGGCAAAGGTTACCATCACGCCATATTGTTCGGCCAGGGTGCGGATTATCCATTTGGCTTTTACCAATTGGTCGGCAGCATCTTCCACGTTGGTGGGCAAAAACTCTATTTCGTTTTGTTCATAAACTTTTCCGTTGATAGTAAAATTACCTACTTCCGAATGACCGTATTTGATTAATCCTCCGGCTTCGGCAATCAATTTCATGGCTTCGGTTCTGAAATCTCCCCATTTGGAGTAAGGAGATGATTCGTGGTAACCTTTTTGGTCATCGGTTTTAAATAAGCCATCGTCTTCGCTGATGATGTAGTATTCCAGTTCGCCCATGGTTTCGAATTCCATGCCCGTTTTTTCCTTAAAACTACCATGTGCCTTTTTCAGGATGTTTTCGGGAGCACCGTCCAAAGGTTCACCGTTGCGGTCGTAATAAGAACACATGATGTCCAGAGCCGGAATTTCCGAAAAAGGATTACGAAAAGCTGTTTTATATCGAGGTATCACATACAAGTCGCTCGATCCGGCTTCAACAAAAGGAAGCAAACTTGAACCGTCCACGCGTTCGCCGGCAGTGAGGATATTGTCCAGATGTTCCAGACTTCCGATGATAAAGTTCAATATTTTCAGTCTGCCGTCCCAGCCTACATATCTAAAATTGATCATTTCAATGTCGTTATCCACGATATATCTTATCAGATCGTCCTTGGTTAACAGGTTGGCCGGCTTGTTCAGATATTGCAATACCGGATTCGGATTCATGGTAATGTGATTGCTCATAACTCAAAAAATTTTGGGTGACAAACTTAGTAAAGTTTGGGCAACCTCATTGGATATTCAGCTGATTTTACACCGTCCAAGGGTTTATTTATACAGGGTATAAAAAATGCCCCACACTTTATATTAAGCGTGGGGCATTGTAAAAAAAATACTACTGAAAATCTGTTGCTTATTGCACCACAATTTTTTTCACCAACCTTTGGTTTTCGGTATGGATGATGAGTTGATAAAAACCGGCGGGGAGCTTGGTTGGGTGGCAATTTACCTGAACATGGTCGGTGGCAGCCACGTTTTGTTTCCAAACCTCACGACCGACGCCATCGAGCAATTGCAACTGTATGGCCGATTCGGAAGTCAGTTGCAGACTTACAATGAAACTGCCGTTGTTGGGGTTGGGGAAGATGGAGAGACTTTGAACATTGTTCAACTCTGCAATATCCGTGGCATTGGATACAAAAACCATTTTTTCGGTGAGCTCGCCTTCGCCACACATGTTCAAACCTTGATAACCAATGGTGGCTTCACCCGAATATAAGGTATTCCAGTCGATGGTGGCCATTTGTCCGTCGTAGGTCATCGTTCCCGACGTTTCAGGAGTAAGCATCCAAACATATTCGCCGGCATAAGCAGCGGCTTCTCCTTCAATGACTGTGGAAGGGGTCAGCACGGTGTAAACGCTATCTTGTTCCCACAAAATGGCGGCAGCTTCGGGCGTCATCAGCACTAGGTAGGTTTGGCTGTCGGATACCATGGCACCGTCGGAGGCTTCTGCTGTGAGCGTCAGGGTAAACTGTCCGTTTTGGTAGTCTTCATCGGAAGGCATATACATGGGATTGAGTATTTGACTGTCATTAAACGAACCCGTTCCATCGGTGGTCCATAGCAGGGATGTGTATTCCGTGGCCATTCCTTCCAGCTGAATTTCAGCCACTTCACAAGTTTCGGTGTCGAAACCGGCCCAAGCAGTAGTGGACACAGTTTGTGGTAAATGAATCAGATCGATCCATGCACAATCTTCCAACTCATTGGAAACAGTGTATTTGATAAAAAACCAAACTAGGGTATGCTTACCGGCACTGAGGGGGAAACTTACGCGACTCCAGTCGGTGTCGCCCGACCATCTGGCCTTTTCCTGATTATCAACGAGGAATATCAACTCGCCATTACCTTCGATGGTAGCTGTTTTCTTGTAAAAAGAGACGGAATCAGCAGCATCCAATTCGTAAGGTAAAGTGAGCACAGATACCTGACTTTCTGAGATATCACCCGAGCGAAGGGAAAAATTGTCTTCGTATTTCATAGTAGGATCGATAACCCATGGGTGTGCAGCATCGTTGAGCCATTCAAACTTGGACAAGTCTCCGGTTTCCCAATCTTCAATAGTAACGCCAACTTTAACATAAACCGGATAGGAAAAACCATAGGCACCTGAAACAATGTTGTTGTTAAATACCAGTTCGTCGCCAAGGGAGGTGTTTCCATCCACCTCAAATACATAGGTATTGGAAATGGTGGAGTCAATCTGTAGTACTTCTGTTGAAAAAGGGTCGGTATAAATCCGGACCATATCACTTGCTGTTTCCATCGAAGATGTCATGGATTTTGTGGCAGCGTGACCTTCATTTTTCACATCAAATTGTATTTCGTAGGTTTCACCGGCATCCACAATACCGTTGGCATTTCCCGAAACTTCTCTCAACTGAAAACTGCTAAGTTGGATGGAAGGTGCGTTGACCACAAAAGTTACTTCCGAAGTCCATGAAGATTCGGTACTAGCCGCTTCCACATGAAAAACAATGGCATGTTGATCGGGAGTATTTTCAGCAATTTCAAAGGAGAATCCATCTTCTATCGACATGGACTGGTCGGCAGTAATGGCGCCGTATGTTTCCGAATTGTCGGTAATCTGTACAAATTCATCTTCGCTGCTAATGGTAACCACCACATCGTTGGCCGTTTCGGTACCCACATTTTTAATGGTGAGTGAGAGTTTGCCTTCATCACCAAAACACATGAAATCGTTTCCTTCGATATTTTGGATAACCTGCGCCACATTAAGCAAATAAGGACCACTGGGAGGTACGCATAGCAACTGCTGATGATACCTGAAATAATTTTGTTTGGTAATCACCAAATCTACCATGGTTCCAGGTTCAACATAGGGTATGTCCATGGTTTGGGGTTCGCCTGTAGCATCTGCCACAGCAAGGATTTCGCCATTGGCCGAAAGACAAATCAGCGATCCGGCATCGGCTGTTATGTTGAAGGTAGGAAGTCCACTGAGTATCACCTCATCACTACTCACGGTAAGTTCCTGTGGCACTTCGGTATAAACATTCAAAAAGGCATCGCCATGATGGTGAAAGAGGTTGTAGGTAACAGCCTTATTTCCCGTGTTGTAAGGCCATCCGGTGTATTCAAGGAATATTTTTCCGTAGGCATTGGCAAAAGCGGGTAGCACACCATGTGTTTCGGGGAAATCTCCACCATAATCGGGCATAAACTCCGGCCACATGTAGTCGTAAAGACCCCATACGTAGGCATCGTTCACAAAGGAATAGCTTACTTCGGAAGCAGCGATAAGACCGAGGGCACCACTGGCTTCACCATTGAAGGTGTAGCGATGAAATTTTTCGGTAAACACCTCTCCACCATAGTTGTATTTACCTGTCAAACAGTTAATTGAAAACACAAAGGTAAGGTCGGTATTGTGCAGCCCGCTGATGCTTCCACTATTGTATCCTGGTTCGCCCCAGCCGGCTTCGTAGCCATGATCGCGGTGTTGCAGCATAAACGACCCTGCGTTGATGGCATTGTTCACGTCACCGGCATCTCCACCGCGCCAATCGCCCAGTTCACCCGGTGTGGCCGTAATGTAACCCAATCCGTTGGGGCCAAAATAATTCATTACTGAAGCGGTGTTGGTGGCATACGACCAGGGATCCACATCCGGATTTCCATCATACACTTCGTTGATGCGAACAGGGTGTTTTCCCAATTCGTTTTTCCAGAATCCCCCCACAGTTTCAGAACAAATCTGAAACCAGCGTTCGGTTTGCCAACCCAAGGCGGTGATGGGATGGTCGTAAAAATCGAAGTTGGTGGGCGGATTGGTTTCGTAGTGGATAAATTTGTTGATCATTACCTCCAGCTGGGCGGCGTTTTGAGCCGTGATGCGTGCCAAAACAATGTCAGGCAAGTCGTCACCGTCCACATCAGACAGGATGTTATCCGAAGCACAATAGTTGTCCCAGATAGGTGAAATAACAGTGTTGTCCATATCGGTTCCATAATCGCCCAACAACAAAATGGCGGCCGGTGGGGTGGCCCATTCGGCATAAATGGTATTAATATAGGCTTCGAGGGCCAGGGCATTCACGGCATTGATTTCGCTCATGGTAACAACGCCCGTGTGGATTCCCTGCATGTTGCGGAAACGGCTGATACTGTCGGCCCAACTGACGAATTCACTGTCGTTGGGAGAAATAATCAGGTATTCGTATTCTTCGCTACGACTTGCGTTGGCTACATTCTGGCTATAATCTACCTGTGGCAGCACCTGACTGTTGACGATGGAGTTTTTCAGGATGGGATCCCACCAGCGGCTTCTCAGGCGCTCGGTGCCGTAGTTGCCATCGCCATCTTCGGTAATTACCTTGATTTCCAAATCGCGGAGAACCACCAGTTGATGGGTTACAGGATTGTATTGATAAGGGGTAATACCCAACCGAATCACATTTACACCGCGCAGTTGTCCGGGTTCGGAAACGATCACCGGATTTTTGGGATAAAAAGCGTTGGTTGAATAGATATCTTGATTTTTACTATAGCGAATGGGGCTTGGATCGGTGTCCCAGGGGATTTCAGGTGCCGGTTCAAGCAACACGTTTTCAATGATTTCCTTACGTGAATTCACCACTTCTACCCTGGCGGTGGCACCATTGGGAATGGCCAACATGTATCCGTTGCCGGGAAGGTTGGGTGCGCCTGAGTTGTTGGGCAGAATTTGCGAAGAAAGCACAATTTGGTGCATGTTTTCGCCATTGATGGAAGTGGCAGCAATGGAAAAATCCTGAATGGAAAAAGTCAGTTGGATGTCAGATGATCTTTGTTCGTCGATCTGAAGTCCGGATTTTCCCCACGAATCGTTGTAATGGTAATTTCCAATTTGCGAAAATCCACTTAGTGTGGACAAGGTAATCAGCAGTAAGGCAACAACTTTTGTTGTCAAGCGTAGCGGTTTTCTCATAGATAATGATTTTTGAATAAACAGATTATTCGGTATTGATGAAAAAGAGGACAAGTATAATCAAATTATCAATACCCCAATTGATTATGACTCCATGAAGCACTCAAGGGTTGCAGCATATACTGTTTTGTTGACTGACAAACCACAACTGCAGACGAATAATCCGGCGTTAAAAAAATGCATATTCATCCGAACACAAAAAAAACACAGAAAACATCTCCCCAATTTGAAATTGCCTTTTGTTTTTTTTATATTTGTTTCAAAATCAATAGATACTGTTTTTATTGAGAAAAAAGTTTAAATCTTTCACCTGACGAAGGGTTTAATATGCCTGTATTATTGACAATCGTGTAAATTCATTCCAAGATGAATAAAATCTTTTCCTGTTTGTGTATCATACTTGGTAGTTTATTCACCATGCAAACCACTGCATCCGCTCAAAATGGCTTTATTTACCAATCGCCACAGTCGGGTGCTCGTTATGTAAATCCCGAGCAGGTGGTGGTGGTGAAAACCGAAGCAGCCGTAGTTTGGCCGTACGACGCTGCAAAATTGTGGTCCATAACTGGTTCCGTATCGGGCGAAATCTCCTTTGATGTCAAAACCTCCAATGGGGGAAAAACAATTTTTATTCAACCCCGAACACCCTTTGCTTTGGGTGAAAAAGTGGAGGTGCGTTTGCTTGCCGAGCTGAAAGATATTCAAGGAAGAACGATTGAGGCAGGTAGTTTTTCTTTCCACATAAAACCAACAGAAACCCTTTCGTTGTTAAAAAAGTTCAAACAAGCTGAAGCCCTGAAGGAATATCCCAAAGGACGTGAAAATCCCTCCTCATATGGAAGCGGATTTTTAAACAATGAAAACAACCTGCCCGATGATTTTCCTGCCCCACAGGCACAACTTGGAGCCAGCCATCAATGGAACGACCAATATATTTTTATGAACATGGTTTGTAGAAATCATGATGTTTACAGCAACTATCTGGCGATTGTTGACGACAATGGTGTACCCGTGTATTACAAAAAAACCAACCTGAGCAGCCGTGATTTCAAGATACTGCAAGATGGATACCTCACCTATTCCAACAATGATCTGTCCAATCCTGCCAACGAAAAATATTACTTAATGGACAGCTCCTTTGTGATTTTCGACTCGGTGATGATGGGCAACGGATACAACGTGGACGGGCACGATATGCTGCTGCTCGACAACGGGCACTATTTGATGATGGCCTACGATCCGCAATTGGTGGACATGAGCGCCATTGTTCCCGGTGGCAATCCATCAGCTACCGTGGTGGGTCTGGTACTGCAGGAGGTGGACCTCGACCAAAATGTGTATTTCCAGTGGCGCAGTTGGGATCACTTTCAAATTACGGATGCCACCTACGACATCGATTTAACTGACAACCTGATCGACTACGTGCATGCCAACGCGTTGGAAATAGATGCGGACGGAAATATCCTGTTGTCGTGTCGGCATATGGACGAAATAACCAAAATCAACTTCAATACCGGACAAATTATCTGGCGCTTCGGTCTCAACTGCGAAAACAACATGTTCACCATTCTTCAGGATGAGTTGGGCTTCTCTCATCAACACGATATTCGCCGGATGGCTAATCAGATTTATACAGTTTATGACAACGGAAACAACCACGAGCCGCCCATCAGCAGGGCACTGAAATACCACATCGATGAGCAAACCATGGTAGCCTATCTGGATTGGAGCTATCAGCGCGATGGCGTGTATGCTCCCGCAACGGGGAGTTTCAGAACCACCGATGATGGCAAAAAAATCATTTGTTGGGGGAGCCATTTTCCATTAAATATTACCGAGTTGAACACCGACAACTCTCTATCTTTCGACATGATACTGCCTCAAGACATATACAGCTATCGGGCCATCAAGCAACCATGGCAAACCAACCTTTTTTCGGTCTATCGAAATTTATCCATGGGTAATTATGCCGGATATCAAAGTCCTAAAGGCAACTATATCCGGGTACATAATCATTCTGACCAACCACTTACAATTACGAGTACTTATCACCAAATGGAAGAATATTCCATCATTACCGAACTACCTTTAACAATAGCACCACAAGCTTCGGCCTATTTGTCGGTTTTGTTTTCGCCCGGCCAGGTTGGTTTATATAACGATTTGCTTACCATCAACGCCGACAATGCGGACAATACCCAACGCATTGCCCGTCAGGTAAATTTATTGGGGTTGAACATCGACAGTATTCCCTCTGTCTTTATCTCGCCGCGGCATGGCTCAGTAAATGTGGATCCTACAACCGTGATACAAATCTCATTTGATGTGCCGGTACAAATGACCGACAGCAGCGAAATTACCGATGACCGAATTCCTGAGTTGGTGTATTTTAATACCGAAAGTTTTGTGGGCGACAATGTGGAATTTACCGGGCATATCAGCGAAGACCGCATGGCCATGGTACTGTTTCCCGATGAGGTATTGCTCGAGCAGCAACAGTATTATGTGAATCTAAAAGGAAATGTATTGATGGATAACCTGGGACATGTGATTAAAAATGCCGAAATCAGTTATTTTACCACCGGATTAATCAATGGAACCGAGGAACAACCACAAGATTTGATTCGGGTTTCACCCAACCCTTTCCATGGTTATATCACATTGGAATCGCCGGTTTCAAGTCCTTGCCAGGTAAAAGTTTTTAGCCTGACAGGAAGCTGTTTGGTTAGAGAACACATATATTCATACCCCCACGTAATTGAAACAAGGGATTTATTACCCGGAGTTTATCTGATACAAACTAAACTGGAGCGTAACGGAGAAACTCAGGTAATGAAGTTGATTAAACAGTAATTAAAATCATGTATCAGAAGTTTAGCAACAAACTAAAAAGTTTTATCACCCAACGTGATGCAGCCTTACAAGGATTGATTAAATGTAGCCGGGTACTGATGCCCGCTCAACTCGAAGAAGCGGGATTTGTTAACACCCAAAGTGCTTATTTCGATGAAGACGAAAGTGAGTATGAATTTCACGAATATAAAAAGTCGGATAAACGTTTGGTTTTCAATCAAGTGTATGTGGAAAAAGAAGGCGGGATGTATTTTCAGTCGCTATTTTCGGAAGACGGACAAGTGCCGGATTTGGATATTTCCGGAAAGCAATGATGGTGCTACAAGAAATTCTAAACTCGGACATGTGCTTCGGTCAATGCTTTAGTTCTAATACGCGTTGCGTTTGGTAGAAAATTAAATTTACGCATCCTGATACTCGTCGATGGCTTCACTTACGTTGATGAGATAATCGCCAACCCGTTCACAAATGGAAACCATATCGATATAAAATGTCCCAACCTTATGCTTGTATTTCTTCTCTTTCAGGTCTTCCACATGTTGTAGTCTGAAGGCGTTGCGTTTATTGTTTATGGTTGTTTCAATGGCCTCTGCCTTATCAATATTAACCGAATCGTAGTTTTTTCCCAGATTCAAATTCATTTCCTCGAACGCTTTTTTAAGTAAATCAAACATTTGGTGTAAGGCATCCAATTGATTTTCGTTGAAAACAACCTGACTTTTTTTGGCATTGTCCATCACTTTCGACAATTGATATATGGTGTCGCCCACGCTTTCCATGTCGTCGATAATTTTTAACAGAGCCCTGATTTTTTTGGAGCTCTCATGGCTAAGTTCGCCTTCAGAAACCTTGGTTAAAAAATCGGCAATTTCCAATTCCAGGTTATCGGTAATTTGCTCATATTTTTCAATTTTTGAAAGCAGCTTGTAGTATTTTTTCGATTTATCTTCTTTGAGCAATGCTTCGGCAAAGGTGAGCATGCGCTCTATTCGCCGGCCAAAGGTCATGATCTCTTTTTGAGCCTGAATAATAGCAATTTCACTGGTGGAAAACAATCCGGTATTGATATACATCAACCTGAATTCTTCATCATCCTCTCCCTTATCGGGCACCATTTTGATGGCCGCCTTGGCAATGAGTGGTGCAAAACCAATTAAAACCAGGGTGTTAATAACATTAAAACTCGTGTGAAAAATAGCCAGAGCTACAGGATATTCATTTTTCACAATCTCGTAATCAGTTTGCGAAAGGTGGGTGTTTAAGATGGAGATACCATGATATTGCAACATAATCAAATCGATACCCAATAAAAAGTACCTGAATACGATGAGCATCCATATGACACCAAAAAGATTGAAAATTAAGTGAGCCCGTGCCGTTCGCTTGGCCGAAACATTGGCTACCACGGCAGCAATATTGGCCGTAATGGTGGTTCCAATATTCTCGCCCAATACCATAGCGGCAGCCAGCTCAAACGAAATCAATCCGTTATAACACATCACCAGAGTTAGGGCCATGGTGGCGCTCGACGACTGAATCACGATGGTGAGAAGGGTTCCTACCATCACAAAAATCAGCACCGACCAATATCCCAAATCGGCAAAGGATTTCAGGAAATTGAGTGCTTCCGGATTGCTTTTGATATCAGGAACCGATTCTTTAAGAAATTGAAGCCCAATAAACAGGATGGCAAAGCCAATGATAAATTCACCCCAGGATTTACGTAAACCATTTTTGGAAAAAAATAAGGGCAAACTGATGCCTATCAACGGAAGTGACAGGAAACTCAAGCTTACTTTAAAGCCTAAAATAGCTATAATCCATGCAGTTACAGTAGTGCCAATATTGGCACCCATAATCACACCAATGGAAGCAATTAAACTGATGAGACCTGCATTAACAAAACTCACAATCATGACCGTGGTTGCCGATGACGACTGAATGGTGGTAGTGACGAGCAAGCCCGTAAATACCCCTTTAATACGGCTGCTGGTCATGGCCGTCAGAATTTGTCTCATTTTGTTTCCGGCTACCTTTTGCAGCGACTCACTCATGAGTTTCATGCCATAAAGAAAAAGTCCCAGAGCGCCTACCAGTGTGAGTACTTTGCCAATCGTGGATAAGATATCTGCCATTATGCTATTGCCATCTTTTTAAAAAGCCAATATTAAAACAATTTCGTCAGTTATGGTCGTTTATGCACCTCGGGATATTTATCGGCCATTTGGCAGGGCGTCATCCCATGTCCCAATCTTATCCTGCTCATATTGCGTTCTTTGAGCTACGTTTTCACTTGCGTAAAAATTTGTGGACATCACCACGCCAATGGATTTAGAAGCATTCTAAATACAATTTACGTGGCATTCCATTCTCGGGAATTATACCAAAGATTGACCGTTACTGTGTTTTACTGTTGTTTTATAGTTATGTTGAAATTTGCCATTCACCTTAAAACCATCCCTTGATCTATTAAAGGTACACTGTTCACTGCTCTCCCTCCGCTATTCAAAACTATCCCTATATTTGCGCCTTAAGCAGCCCAAAGATGGAATTTACCAAAAATGATATTGTAAATTATTACAATCAAACCCTGGT
Source organism: Bacteroidales bacterium (assembly GCA_963676875.1). Classification (GTDB taxonomy): domain Bacteria; phylum Bacteroidota; class Bacteroidia; order Bacteroidales; family F082; genus UBA6244. Next base: position 1,546,861 of record OY781436.1, on the reverse strand, counting down.
ACATTATCAGGTGATGTGGGGACTCAAAAAAAGCAAGGGGGTTCATTTTGGGCTTTGGTATCCGGAAACCAAAACCTTCCACCAATCTATTACCAATACCAACAAAAAGATTGCCGAACACGTGCATGGAGGTGCAAATTACTCCATTCTGGACGCCGGTTGTGGCGTGGGTGGAACATCGCTATTTCTGGCTGAAAAATTTGGTTGTCAGGTTACCGGAATTACCATCAGCAAGGCACAATATGGGCTTGCACTCGAAAACGCAAAAGAAAGTCAATTGGAACATTTGGTTCATTTTGATTTGGGCGATTATTCCAAAACCGGATATGAAGACAACAGTTTCGATATGGTATTTGGACTGGAAAGTTTTTGTCATACGGCCAACAAAGCCGATGTATATCAAGAAGCTTTTCGTATACTAAAACCCGGTGGTAAGTTGGTTATGCTCGACTATTTTAAAACAGAAAAAGGGCAGGAACCGATCCACCAGGCCACCTTGCAAAAATGGCTTAGTTGTTGGGCCATATCCGATATCGACACCATGCAAGACACCATGAATAAGTTTGTTGCTCTGGGTTTTGGTGAAGTGAATCAGGAGAGCCTGACACCCTTGATTCAGAAAACCATGCGTAACATGAACCGGAAAGCCTATCTGGGGCCGCTTACCAGTTGGGTGTATCGCTTGTTTTATCCCGGTAAATATATCTTTGCACAAAACCACCATCGTTCGGGATGGTATATTTATGAAGCTTACCACAAAAAGCTATTTGACTATGAATTGATTTCGGCTGTGAAACCCGGATTGGATAGTTAAAAAGGAGGTTAAGTACTTCTATATGTCCTGTGGCATCTAGCTTAGGGCAAATCAATGGTTGAGACCTTTGAAAGGTAAAGTTATTGTAATCGTCTATTTTTCAGCGAGGTACATGATTCTAATGTATAGCATTCTAACATTCCACATGCGTTTTATCGACTTTTGCAATGGTCTCTGGTTATGAAAAAAATACTGTTGCCGCAATTATGCACGACAACAGTATTTAATGAATTTTCAAACAACTATCTACCTGGTGAAGGATATGGTTGTATTTGTTGTGCTAGTGGCTGTCATACCACCATTTTCAACACTTTCTACAGTCACGATATTAAATTCCAATTCTGTATCTGTTAGTTTTACTATGGTAGCATCACTTGATTCTCCACCCTGAGTAACGGTCATGGCATCACCCTCTCTGCTCCATTCGCCGGTAAAAGTAAAATCAATGCCTTCAATGTTTTGGGTTACAGTTTGACCCATGGCAATTGTAGTCAATTCGATACTATACGAACCATTTGACGTGGCAATATTTGGGTTTTCGCTAATGGTAAAGGTAAAATCGATATCATATCCTTCTCCCGTATATTCGGCTGTGACCATACTTTGTCCCATGTATTCCGATACGGATGTTCCGGTGTAAAGCACATTGGTACAATTCCATACACCTGCCAAATCACCGGTTGTTGGATTGGTTTCGTCATCTTTTTTACTACAACTGACTATGGTTAGCCCGAGTACAATTAGTAAAAACACTTTGGTTAAAATACTTTTTTTCATTTCATTTTTTGTTTAATGTTTAACTGGTTACTTTAATTTATAAGGTTGATAAGGATTTTAATTTTGCTTGTGGCCTGATGGATGATGCAAGCCACGTGTTGCCCATTTTAGAATTATCAAATCAAATATGTGTTAAGTTCTTCATAAGAAACGTTTTATCAAAACACCATCGCATTCAATCGATGCCGACTGCCAACAACAATTTCCTGATGGATCTAGTTTGTTTGAGATTCGTAGTAGTAGGGGTAGTTTTACCGGTTCAAATATAGCCATATTTTGGATATGAGGATATTTTGAACCGAAATTTTATTTGTTTTATCGTCATAAAATGTGCTACCACTGTGCAACATGTGCTTGTAATACCGATTATGAATTGAAATGAGCTTTAAGTTCGCTTCGCTCCTGAAACCTCTTCAATTCTATATCGGCATTATACATAAACAACGTAGTGTTAACTTCAATTTATAGTTGTTATTAATCAGGCTAAAATTTGATCTGATCTAGCAATAAAAAAACCCCTGTTTTACCGACAGGGGTTTTAATAATTTAAATCAAGAAAGCCTCAACCATAAACTATTTTTGAATTCTCATAAATACTAAATCACCCATAAGTGTTAGGTAAATTCCATTTTGGTCGATACTGAAATCACCATCATAATATCCTCCTTCATCAATAACACCTGTTCTGGTAATGGGATCATATGAATAGGATAATCCTTCATAAAAATAGTCATCCCCATCTTGCCAATCTACTGTATTTTCGTGGAAGGTAAGTGTCATTTCATCAGCATAACCAACACCGTCAGGCTTATACCATTCAGTTCCGTTTAGGTTGGTCTCCTCCATTTCTGTAGTTACAGTTATTGAACTACCTTCTGAGTATTTCATCATCTCGGAAGAGTTATTTTCATTAACTGCATATACATAGAAATTGTAAGTATAGTCATCAATAAGATCATATATGGTAGTAGATATTTCTCCTGATGTGAGTTTTTTTACCATATTGCTAGTGTTACCTTCAACACGTTGGCCATTATATATTTCAATTGCTGTAAATTCACCTGACGGATTGATCCAGGAAAGTGATACGAAATTACTACCAATGTTATCTTGAGCGAGAGATGTTACCGGGTTGGGACGCAATTCGGTTGAAGAATACACAATTTCACCTATGGCCACTAAATTTTGTAGTGTGCCATCAGCATATGCTTCAACAGTAATTATAGTTCCATTTAATAAAGTTCCAAGCTGATATTGAGTGTAGGTGATAGGAGATGAAATGGCAGGTTGCCCGTTTTTTAGGATCATATAATAATCTGCTCCGTAAAACGAATCCCAACTTACTGAAACTCCATAATCGTAGTCAATTAATTCTAGGTTTGTTATTGAGCCAACCCCTTGACTATTGTATATTGAAGTTCCTGTGGCAATTAATTGTGTTGCCTGAGAATCACTAAATGCTTCCACTTCTACAGCAACACCATTCATTAACGATCCGGCATTATACGAAGTACTAGTAATGGGATATTCAGAAACAGGAATACCTGCTATACTTACCATATAGCTTTTAGCATCTGCCACAGGATCCCATGTAACAACCACATTTCCACCCATTTCAATAAATTCAATATTATTTACACTTGCTGATGACTGTTTTTCAAAAATCGTTGTTGTAGATGCAATTATTTTGCTCAATAATGGATCCATGAAGGCATCAATCTTAATCTCTGCACCATCTGCCAATGAGGTTATACCAAAGTTTGTGTTTACAATTGGATATGCTGATGCCGCTATCCCATCAACACTAACCATATATGATTGTGCTTCTTGTACAGCTTTCCAGGAGATTACTGTAAGATTCCCTGTTTGTGTAAACGTAATGTTTTGTATGTCGGGGAGAACAGGCCCGCTGTCATCCTTTTTACATGATGAAATAAAAATTAAACAACTTAATAATGGGATGGCAATTAGCCATGTGGCGATTTTTTTCATTTTGTATTAATTTAATTAATGGTCATTTTGATGGTTAGTTGCATATATTCTTCATTTTGAAAAAAATGGACAAAAATTTTCTGTGTGACCCCAATTAGTCATATCCAGATATGCTAGCACTAGGCATACAATTGAAAATCCTCTCTTTAAAACATCTGCGATTAAGCATATAGGAACAAATGGGCACTTGAAATAATCCAAAAGGTGAGCCCACTCCGAAAAGCCAATTATTTATACATCAAAAAGTTTGAGAATTGCTGAGACCAAAATGTCCTTGTCATAATCACCAATGCTAAATCTTGTTATTTAAGTCTATGCCTTTAATTGTTTTTTCGAGTCCAAAAAAACTGAACTTTCAATATTCATTTTTTTGTCAAATAGTTCCTTTGGTAGTTGACTCACTATTGTTGGTTGTATTGCCTTAAATAATCTATTGCTATTGGAATAACTTTATCCTGATTTCCTGGAAACTTGGTGTTTTTTATTTTTTCAACCAAATCAGGTCTGTCCGACATGAGTTTGATTAAAGTTTTTTTTACACTTCTGAAATTGGCCCAATTATCCCATTCTCCATCCTTAATAAATAGATTAGATACAACAATGCTTCCATCATAAAGATTGGTACTATAACTGATATACCAGTTAATTTTCCCTGTTACAATTTCTTCAAACATCGTACTGCTCTCTTGATAGGGCCTTGATTCTTTGTTTATTGTGTTATTAACCAATCGTGAATTGACAAATTTTCTTTTGTGTACATATTTGCATGAGTCAACAAATTCAAAACTTAATAATCGGCTAGTAGGAATACTCTTTCTTTCTCCATTTTCAATATAATTAATCCCGCCATTGAAAAAGGTTTCATTGATCTCTTTGGGTCTAAACAAAACTGTTTGATAGATTACTTTGAGATTAAGCGTATCAATGGGGTTTATAACAATAACTTTTGATTCTACAACCAGATTTCTTTGCCCAAAGGCTGAAAAGCCAAGGAGGATCACAATCAAGAATATCAATACAGGACTTTTCATTTGTTTTAATATTTGTTTTGACTAAAGAATGGTCATATTTGTTCTCTTGAAATTTTGTTTCATTCCATGACGGGAGATTTTTTATGCTTGCGCACAACGGGAAGCATTTGCTTTGTGGCGGACTTTCAAACACAAATCTTTCTGCCCACCGTGATTTATATATGGAACTAAAATATTCATTTTCATAACCTAAACCACCATAAAGCGTATGTTTTGGTATGTATATTATTTCACTAAAAATTTCTGCCGGTACCTCATGTCTTCATTGGTTGCTTCAATAATGTACATTCCGTTGGTGAGGCCGGACACATCAATTTTATCGGGCATTCCCCTTTCGCTCATTACCTGCTGACCAAGTTGGTTATACACGCTTATTTCCGAAATGGTTAATTCTTCCGGCTTCGAGATGTATAGATATGTTGATGTCGGGTTTGGGTAGATATATAAATCTGTGGTATTTTTCATTTCATTTACAGAAACTGCCCGACAAGCCGCCAACACTTCTTCGCTATTGTTGCATCCTGTAGTATTGTAAAAAACATTTGAAATTGAATCGGGATTTGGAACCGACAAATAATCACAAACGCTTTTAACTTCACACGTTGTCAAATTAGGATTCCAGGTGATGTATAACGAGCTAATTGTTTGAGGATTAATATTTTCAATCCCCTCTAAACTATTTAACCCTTCATTCATGTCAATAATTAATCCTCCACCTACATCAACAAGTTTTTGCAGTCCGGATAGATTTAACAACGAATCATTTGATTGAATCCAAACACTCGAACCTACGGTGGCCAAATTATTCAGTCCTTCCAAATTTGTTAAGCTATGGTTTTGACTTATGGATAATCTGCCGTCAACAGATTGCAAATTATTCAGTCCGGATAGATCTGTCAATAAAACATTTAAGTCAATGCTAAGATCACCGTTAACATGTTGAATATTCTCCAAACCACTTAAACTTTTTAAGCTGAAATTGCTCCCCACGTATAGGTCTGAACCCAAATGGTTTAAATTGCTAAACACCTGTATATTAGTTAATTGATGTAACGAAGAAATGTTAAGCCGTCCGTCAATAGACGTCAATTGTTCCAATCCCGTGAGATCAGAAAGGTTATCGTTTTGGGTAACGATCAAATCTCCCCCAATTGAAACCATATTATTTAATCCGGTTAAGTTCGGCAGTGCGTCATTATTGTAAATAGTAAGGTCTGATAACGTATGGGTCAAACCACCTAACCCACCTAGATTTTGAAGATGTGGATTCGCTTCTATTACTATTTCTCCTTCTACATGGGATAAACCACTTAGTGCATTGATGTCCAATAGTATATCATTACCATAGATGGTTAATGAAGAATTTACATGAGTTAAGTTTTCTAAACCGGTTAAACTTGTAAGTGAATCGTTATTGGCAATAACAAGGTATCCATTTATCAAAGAAATACTGTTAAGACCCTCAATACTAGTCAGAGAGGGATTATTCCGAATCTCAACGATACCACCTATGTTATTTACACTGCCAAGTCCATCTACATCCTTCAAATTGGTGTTGTCTGATATCCTTAAATAACCATCTATTAAGGTAACAGCACTTAAACTATCCAGGTTGGTTATGTTATCACCTTGAATCCAAACATATCCACCTATATGGGTACAGTCGGGATAGTCAGATGGAAAATTGTCAATTTCGACTTGATTTGTTAAGAATATCCCATCGGGAAGGCACGACTGGGAAAAAGCCCATGTATGTACAAATACAACGAGCATAATCAATAAACTTAGTTTTTTCATCTTGGTTTATTTATTGGTTGTTTTACTACTTACTATCGATATTGATGTGCTATAACTATATTGAGGATGGTAGTATGTGCAAATTTTGTATTTGTAGTAGCCAAATGTAGCAATATTTTAGATATAAGCAACTTCTGAACTGCGTTTTTATAAGGAGATTGCAAAAAAGCACACTTAATTCCAGCGTACCCGCTTAATATAGCAACCTGTTTATCGCAATGGACACGAAAATGGGGAAGTCAGCCAAGGACTTTCAAAGATAAATCAATTAGCTCTTTTTGCTATGTTGATTGGAACCAAATTATTCAAAAAAATACCTGATATTTAATCAGATTCTTACTATGGTCAGGTTATTACATCCACTCGATCAGGTAACCGAGTGATATACAAAATACGCGGTTTTTTATCTTGCTTCCACCCTCGGTGGTTGTTGAAATATTGGCGATTCCCCAATTATAAGATACCCCAAACTGCAGATTCTTCACCATTACAACTCCCACACCGGCGGCAATACCATAATCAAGTCTCTTAAGAAAGTCACCTTTTTTGTCTGATCCCCATGCAACCTCTTCGCTATCGGTTTCTGTGTCCCCCATGTAGGAAAATTCGGTTTTAAGTTTCCCGCTTAGTCCAATACTAAGGTAGGGTCCCAATTCGCCGAAAAACGACACCTTTCCAACATCAAAGGATGCTTTTGCCTGGAGTGGTATGTCAATGTAATAAAGAGTCATAACACTTTTGTATTTATAAGCTTCTCCATCCAGTGTTCCTTCATCCTTGTTCCTCATGCCTTTAGTAGTAATAAATAGTCCTGATTCAAATGAAAACAACCCTGTTTCCGGAAATTGAGCTATGACCCCCACACGGAATCCCGGTTTCAATTCAAATTCATCACTATAGGTATCCTCATTATCTTTCATCAACATATTCGACAAATTGAATCCGGCTTTAAAACCATATCTTTGAGCATATGATTCAGAAACTGAAGCGATGATTAATGCCATCATCAAAAGTGTTGTTAACTTATTCATCATTTATGGACCTTATTGATTAATATATTTTTTGAAAAGTCTCAGATTCAATTAGTTCAAGGATTCACGGGGTGCGTGGTTGGTTTTCAGCGGAATGAAAGCCTGGTTAGTTTTGTAGCACCCAAATGTAGTTATATTTTGGATATGAGTGACTTTCAAACCGGGACTTTCCCACTTTTTTGCCACACCATGTGTTATGGAGGTACTACATCTGATAGCATTGTAATCGTACTTACAAATAATGTGTTTAACATTTCACCGAAAATCTGGTTCACGTAGTTTCATTATTATCATGCGAAGTCTTGGCGGACACCACAATAAAAAAGCCTCTATGCAAGCATAAAGGCTTTGTTCTCATTTTGTACCCAAGGCCGGGATCGAACCGGCACGAGTGTTACCTCACTGGTTTTTGAGACCAGCGCGTCTACCAATTCCGCCACCACTGGGGTTTACAGCGTTTCTTGAGGAGCTTTCAATCGCAATTCTACCCGCCGAAAATTAACCTAAAATGACACTTATTGAAGCTTTTTGGGCCAAATGTTTCCAAAATGTTTCCAAAAAATGAATGTAAAATTCTACCTTTCGAGTGGTAAAAAAGAATGTACCATTCGCGCTTGTTTGATCATTGACCGAAAACGCCAATTCAAGATCAATATCCCCATCAAAATTGAAGAAAAGTATTGGGATTCAAAAAAGCAGCAAGCCAAAAAATCCATGCATGGATATGAAGTATTTAATCAGGATCTTGAATACTTTAAGCTTGACCTTTTGCAAAAAATACGTTTGAATGGATTGGAAAACCATGGAAGTTGGGATGCCTTTAAACAAGGAGTGACCCAATTGATTAAAACCGGAACCCTAAAAACAGAGAAATCTTGTACTGTATTGGACGGCATCAGTTTGTTCATAGAAGCCAGGTCAAAGGAGTACAAACCTGGAACAGTGAGGAAATACCACATTCTCAAAACTCTGATTGAGCAGTTTGAAACTAAGTATCTGCTCAACATAACCACAGATAATTTGGATTACTCCCTTGTGGAAAAGTTCAGGCACTACGTTTTGTACGATCGTGATAACAGAAATGACACTGCATACCGTATGATAGCTGCCTTAAAATGTGTTATCCGGTGGATGATTCAAAATGAATATCCGATTAACCCCGGAGCTTTATCTGTTAATCAACCCGTGAAGAACAAATATGATATTGTGACGCTATCCGAAGCGGAAATCCAACTTATAAAAAGCGCCTCACTTTCCATTGAACAACAACGAGTGAGAGACTGCTTCCTTTTTCAGATATATACTGGACAGCGTTTTTCGGACATGCAACAACTAAGTCCTGACCAAGTCAGCAATCACATGTGGATATTTCGTTCCGTCAAAACAGAAAAAATCATGCATATTCCATTCGTTGGATGGACGGCAGAAGCTGAAATTATTGCGGCTAAATATGGTTTTCAATTCCCTCAATATACATCCCAATATTTTAATCGCGCGTTGAAACTTATTTGTCGGAATGCAGGCGTTGATGCCCTGGTTAGGTTAACTCGGTATCAGGGCCGGAAAGAGATTATCATTGATAAGCCGAAGCATGAACTTGTCTCTTCGCACACTGCAAGGAGAACGAGCGTAAGTCTGCTTTTAGCAAAAGGAGTACCGCCAACTGTTGTCATGAAGTTAACCGGGCACTCGGACATCAAGACGATGATGAAGTATGAGCGAACCACAACTGAACTATTGGAGCAATCGTTGCAAAAAATTTCAATTTGAAAAATTTGGGGGGGGGTCTTCCACAGATGCCCCCACTAGTCTTTTACCCCCACCCTTCGCGATCCATGGGAAAGCTTTTAAAAACCAATTTTGCGCACGATTAATTGGGAAAACGATTTTTCCTGGCTCTCCGTTTTCAAATTTCCGTTTCATTTTAAAAAACCCATGTCGACATCATTGCACCTGAGCAGTTAGACAGTCCTGTGCCTTGTACCGTTACCATACGACCATCTGCAGTAGTATAGCAGCACAACCCTGCCCACTGCATAGGCACCTCGATAATTTTCTAACCAGGTGTGCCGAGTACCCAAACGAAGTCCCATGCGGCGATGGGCGAATTATCATGCTCAATCTATTTTCAATTTCTGAGATACGGATCACCTACAATCCGAAGGTCAAGGCTTCACAACGACCAAAAGTATTCTCCTCGCAGGATGCTTTCGACCTGATCCGGATGCAGTGGGAAGATATTCATTTCCGTGAGTCCTTCGCGATCCTGTTGCTTAACAGAGCCAACAACTGCTTGGGTTTCTCCTTCATTTCCAAGGGAGGGCTCGCAGGAACCGTCGCTGATCCAAAGATGATCTTTCAGGCAGCTCTCAAAGCTAATTCATCATCCATCATACTGGTCCACAACCACCCTTCCGGCAACATCCAGCCATCACAAAACGATGTCAACCTCACAAAAACTATCGTCAATGCCGGAAAGCTCCTCGAACTCAATGTCCTTGATCACTTGATAATAACAGATGACAGGTATTACTCCTTCGCTGATGAAGGCCATTTATAAACAACAGGTGTGCCGCATACCCAAACAAGTCACAGACGGCCTGTGCAATATGTTATGAATCCTTACCAATCAACTCCCAATCCAATTGATGCGAACGAACAGCAACAAGCCGAACTGCTCCAGAAATGGGAGCTACCATTCCGTGATCTCTTGGATGAGATTTATTACCCTGGCTACGCAGAACAAATCATCCAAGAAAACCCTGCTTATTATCAGAGCGAGTACGAGGCGTTCATGCGTTTATATGATTTATAGCATAAATTTACTCTAGCATCATGAAAATTCCAAAACGCTTATTATCACAGCTTTATGATTTAGGGTGAATAATTGCCATTGAAATTCGGGGTATAGTATTGGTAAGAGCCCTATTTCGATTGGGTTCGGTATTTAAACTCACCTTAAAATGATTTGCTCATGGCACACATTTATCTACTCCCAGACGGTTCCACCGCAACCAACATGAAGGACGCACGCGAACTGATGGGTTTAAGCGCAACTTCCTTCAAATCCCTTGTTCGGAAAGGGATCGTACTTAAACAAACCACCCAATCCACTGTACAAATGCAACAAGGCAATGGAAAAGACAGTTGAGGCACCCAAAGATGGTTGGGGTAAAATTCAACGTGAGGTACTTATCCACCTAAAAGGTAATGATTTCAGGGTCTACTCGGCATTATCCACATATGCAAACACAAGTGGTCAGTGCTACCCCGCAGTAGAAACTTTAGCGAAAGTTACCGGAATTACCCCAAGGAATATCCAAAAACACCTAGCGAATCTTGAACAAAATGGATGGATTGTAAAGCATCTACGGACAAACAATTCCACGATTTACCAACTTTACTATGTCAAGGTTTCCAAGCCATCGAAAAATCTTCCCAAGCGGAGGTCTAAAATTGACGTGGCTGGGACGTCCGAAATTGACGTGGGAGAGGTGTCTAAAACAGACGTACTAACAGACCATTTAACAGACCAATACAACATACCAATAGAACAAGTTGGCCTTGTTGTGAATCAGGGAAATCAAGAGGACGAAACGACTAGCTACGTATGTACGCCCGAGGAGCGAACTCAATTCGATGGTCTTTGGAATAGATTCGGTGTTAAGGGAGAAAATCATGGTTCTGCATTTTCAGCTTGGAAAAAGTACTGCTCTGTTGGTGATGATCGTTTGCTGCGTATCATCATAAACACCTTAGATGATACCTCTGGCACCTATATGACCACGCAGATGAAAGCTGCCCATGCAAAATACGTCAAAAAGCAGGAGCACGAAGAACAGGAACGCAAGGTCGAAGAACGCAACAAAAAGCATCCACTCCAACAATTGTAATGGCCGATGAATATATCTCCTGAAAAACCCCGTTTAATAGGCACTGAATCGGCATTTTCTGCACTGAACTTTTGGTTTCGCATAATTCCTCCATAGAGCAGTTTTTGGACCAGTATTATCGATGTACAACACTGTTAATTAAGTATATACTAAATACAGATGGTTATTTGAGGGAGGAGGATTTAGAAGCATTGGAACAGGAAAAAAGGAGTTCCTCGCTCCTTGACGCAAAAATCCCGCCTGATTGACCGTAATCATACATGAACACGTATCACCGTTCCGGCTGTTGAAGAAACAGATCAGTCATGATTTTATGCAAGTCTTCGTCGTTCGATCACCCGGAACTACTTTGTCTTTTCAAAGAGCTTCCAATTAAGCACATTGAAAACCCACCGTTCCTTCTTGTTAGAGCGGCCTGCGATCGGTCGGGCATCGCCTGGGCATCATTATTGTCCACCGCACGACCCAACGCTTAATCAATAATGCCGCCAGGCTCGTGTGATACATATCTCCCAGTCGGATTTCATCCTTCCTCTGGAAGACCCTCCCTCAACCGCGGACGGCCGCAGGAATAGTTAGTGTAAGGAGAGGACTTCAGAAGACAAATCTTTCTGTCTACGCCGATTTATATTTGAAACTAAAATACTCATTTTCATAACGCAACCCGCCATAAAGTATATGCATTGTTGGCAAACGTATTTATTTTTCTTCTAATAAAAAATTGATGTCAAAATAGTATTTGTCTTTGTACATCCTGTCAATATATATGAATGTTTTCTTATGTAGTGCAAGAAGAAATCTAATTGTTACTTCATCCTTATTAATGGTAGGGCTGTAGAACTTTTCTTTTTTTCCTAGCCTATTGGATTCAAACAGTAACCTAGTCTGATATACATTTACTTTCTTAATATTTCTACTAGAATCATATAATGCGTCCCATCTTTGAACAGTGTATGATGAATCAGATTCTATTTCTTCAACATAGTTATTTGTTAAGATTTCACATTTGTCCAAATCAACAAGTATTTTGTCACCATATTTTTTTAGTCTATTTATTTCGTTTTCAATTTGATTAGTAATCTCTTCGTTTTTTTGTTTCAATGATTTCCTGATTAATAGCACACCAACACCAATTATCCCAATTGATAGTAAATACCACAGAATCGGATATGGAATAATTCCACCGGGATAATTGTCAAAAAATAGTAGTACAATTACTCCAACAAAAATTAGTGTTATTCCTATAATTTGTTTCACGTCTCTTTTTTAATATGTTTGCCAACGTCTGCATAGACGCTATTGCGTTTATTTGTATTATATGATCAACGCCAAATATTCTACGCAAAAAGGCTTTATGTCTCATTATGTTAAAGATATCCATTTTTAAGTGTTTCTAAACGTTTAAAATCGGTTTCTTGTTTCATCGTAATGGATCGTCGGTCGTTCGGTGTGGTAAAGCTAGGAATATTTTTTATTCGGCAACTGTGATGTGCGCAAAAATATTTCGTTTTGTCGTAGGTCACTGTTTCCTCAAGCGTTATTCGGATATTGGTTCGGATGAGGTGACACAAGTTTTTTGGTAAAAATAGCCTCATATTTTACACTCGTTTTTCCACGTTTTTCGCCTCATTTTCACTCCCAACATGCGCCACAGTACCTTCTCGTGATGCCAATAGGGTCAAAGTTACTCACCAAAAAAGTCGTTTTTAATTTAACCAAATAAAGACTAAAACGCTGAGCCGTACGAATTGGCTTGCTGACGTTCGTAGTGTGAGATCGTATGCCCATGAATTGCAGCACTAAAAAGAATCCCCGATCTCCTACTCCTTTAAGAAGCGGACACTTTATAGCGAACAACATCGCTTTCTGTGAGGTTGAGCTAGCAGTATTCGGAATGATTTCACCTCCAGCGCAAAGATAGCTACGTGCGGCCATTCCTCAAGGGTATATAAATGCGGTTGGAGGAGTTGGTGAGATGGCATCATAGATACGTTAGTCGCACCCTTGACCAATAGCCTCACTCCGCTGGGAAGCGCTTACGGGTTGAAATCGGTCGTTTTGTGCTACCTTTGAACCAATCAATTTATTTTTTAACCGGAGATTTTTCTCCTTTATTTCTCCTATTTCGTCCTTATTATTCTGAAAATAACGGCTAGTTTAATGTAAAAAGCCCCTTATCAGTGTGTTGATAAAGGGCTGATTATCACGTTAATGTACCCAAGGCCGGGATCGAACCGGCACGAGTGTTACCTCACTGGTTTTTGAGACCAGCGCGTCTACCAATTCCGCCACTTGGGCAACGTTTTTTGTTGAATTGGGTTTGCAAAAGTAAACATTTCTGTGAAATAATTGTTTCCTGATGAAAATTTCCATCAGGAAACATCAATTTACTTCATCTGCTCCGGTTATTTGTTGATGGCGTCCAAAGCGGCAATCATCACCATGTTCACGATGTCGTTTACACTACTGCCCATTTGCAATACGTGTACGGGTTTATTCATACCGTTCAGTATGGGGCCAACCACTTCCACATCGGCCAGTTCCTGCAACAGTTTGTAAGCAATGTTGGCAGCTGCCAAAGTGGGGAATATCAGGGTATTGGCACGTACTCCATCAAGTTTTGAAAAGGGGAAACTTCCCTTGAGCAGTTCTTCGTTGAGTGCGGTATTGGCCTGCATTTCGCCATCCACAATCATGTCGGGATAGTCGCGGTGGAGAATGCTGATGGCTTCCTTTTGACGTTGGGTGAGCGCACTATTGACGGTGCCAAAGTTGGAATACGACAACAGGGCAATGCGGGGCTCTATTCTGAAACGCTTGACGGCCTCTGCGGTTTGAACGGTGATTTCCACCAATTCCTGGGCAGTAGGTTTTAAATTCACGGTACAGTCGCTCAAAAACAGCGGTCCATTTTTGGTGTTCACGATGTACATGCCACTCACGATGTTGGTGTTGGGCTTTTTGCCTACCACTTGCAAAGCCGGACGAATGGAATCGGGATAACTGCGGGTTAACCCTGAAATCATGCCATCAGCCACGCCGGTTTCCAGCAACATCAATCCAAAATAATTTTTGTTGGCCAGCGATTCCCTTGCAGCCACATAGGTCATGCCACGGCGGTTGCGTTTTTGGTAGATGATTTGTGCAAACTCGTCGCACTTTTCTTTCATCTCGCTGCAGTTGGGATCGATGATTTCCACATGTCCCAGGTCGAGTTCGTTTTCACGGATAAGTTTGGTAATAAGTTTTTTATCGCCCACCAATACCGGATAAGCCAATCTTTCGTTGACAATAATTTCGGCGGCTTTGAGCATGGTATAATTTTCGGCATCAGCCAAAATAATCCGTTTCATATCCGATTTACAGATGGATTTCACCTGCCGTTTGAGCGGATTGGACAAGCCCAATCGTTTTTGCAGCGTGAGGCGATATTGATCCCAATCTTCGATGGGGTGAGCAGCCACGCCTGACTCCATTGCGGCACGTGCCACGGCCGGAGCTACACGTTCGATGAGGCGAGGGTCGGTGGGTTTGGGAATAATGTATTCACGACCGAAGGTGAGGTTATGCACTTTGAAAGCCAGATTAACTTCTTCGGGAACGGGTTCCTGAGCCAACTCAGCCAACGCCTTGGAAGCAGCCAGTTTCATCTCTTCGTTGATGGTATTGGCACGTACGTCCAGTGCTCCTCTGAAAATAAAAGGAAATCCCAGTACGTTGTTGATTTGGTTGGGAAAATCGGACCTACCCGTGGCCATGATGATGTCCTTGCGGGTTTCGGTGGCTTCGTCGTAGGTGATTTCAGGATTGGGATTGGCCAAAGCAAACACGATGGGATCGTTGGCCATGCTCAGCAACATCTTTTTCTTCATCACGCCACCAACGGAAAGTCCCAAAAACATGTCGGCTCCCACCAATGCTTCCTCAAGGGAACGGGCATCGGTATCTACGATAAATTGTTTTTTGGTTTCGTTGAGGTCGGTGCGGTCTTTATGCAATACGCCCTTGCTGTCAAGCATGATGATATTATTGGGATTGGCACCCAAAGCGATATATAATTTGGTACATGAAACCGCAGCGGCACCGGCACCATTTACCACAATTTTTAGTTTTTCAATTTTTTTCTTGTTTATCTGCAAGGCATTCAGCAACCCTGCAGAAGTAATAATAGCCGTACCGTGTTGGTCGTCGTGCATGATGGGAATATTCAACTCTGCCTTCAATCGTTCTTCAATTTCAAAACATTCGGGCGCTTTGATATCCTCAAGGTTGATTCCTCCAAATGTGGGGGCAATGGCTTTTACCACCTGAATGAATTTCTCCGTATCATTTTCATTTACTTCAATATCAAATACGTCGATGTCGGCAAACACCTTAAACAGCAAACCTTTTCCTTCCATCACCGGTTTGCCGGCTTCGGGACCGATATTACCCAGCCCGAGAACTGCGGTACCGTTGGAGATAACCGCCACCAGATTTCCTTTGGCGGTGTATTTATACACATCTTCGGGGTTTTTCTCGATGGCCAGACAGGGGTCGGCTACTCCGGGAGTATAAGCCAGCGACAAGTCGCGTTGGGTGGTATAGGGTTTGGTTGGAACTACCTGAATTTTTCCGGGGCGACCGAGCGCGTGGTAGTTAAACGCATCTTTTCTAAATAGCTTATCCATTTTTATGCGAATTGTTTTAAGACATCAAAATTACGACTTAATTACGGGTGATTGCAAACGTTTGCGGTCAAATCTTTGGTATTTGTACTGATGTTAAATAAGGAGCGCATGTGCCTGAAGTTTCGGAAATTAATGGATGGGGTTCTCAGGGCTTTCATCTGGTTGGATATACCATAGTTGGTGCGATTAACTCATTATCGGAATCCGGGAATTATTCTTCTTGTATATTGACTTCTGGGAAAATTTGGTTATCAGGCACCCCAGGTTGCAGATATGCCACACCAACCGCCATACAGCGTAAACAACACGACCTATCATGTGAAAACCAGCGGGGCTTGTGCAGAAGAAAATGGCGCGAAATCTGAAGTAAAGCGCTCTTTTTCTTACACTCAGGTACCGTATGCAAGCTATGTTCATCAGGATGATTGCAGGCCGGCAGATTAGGGTAACCATCCGCCCGGCAACCAGATGCTATCCATCACGTCGTCCATAGTAAAATACCGGAAAACAATTTTTTACCTATGGATGATTTATTTGCATTTTAAGGATTTATTCAGAACTTACAGTTGTTAGTAACCACAGCGACCCCACAAGCAAAAAAATGTTTCCATATATTAGAACTTTTTAGTATCTTTGCCTTGATAAAGGCATAGTTAATGAAACCAAAATTTGAGGTCATTTTACTTGGGGAGATCTGGGATTTGCTTGATGCGATTGATGAAAAATCGAAGGCTAAAATTCTATATAACATTGATAAGGCAAAATATGCGAATGACCCTGAATTATTTAAGAAACTTGACGAACTAATTTGGGAATTTAGGACAAAATACAAAAAGACATATTATCGGTTGCTATCATTTTGGGACAAAACAGACAAGACAGATACATTAGTAGTTGCGACTCATGGGATAATTAAAAAGACAGATAAAACCCCAAAAGCAGAGATTGAAAAAGCGAAAGCTATTATGAAACAGTATTTTGAACAAAAATTTAAAAATGACGGACATGGAAAATAATAAACTGAGAATTTACACATTAGACGAGGCAAAAGATAAGTATATTGGAAAAGTCGGTACTGATAAAAGAGACAAATATGAGTATGAATTACGACTTGATTTGTTGGGAGAGTTGATTAGACAAACCCGCAAAGAGAGACATTTAACCCAATCACAATTAGGAGAATTGATTGGTGTACAAAAATCCCAAATATCACGAATAGAGAATAATGCCAAAAACGTCACAATTGAGACCATACTGAGAGTATTTGGAGCATTAAAAACAAAAGTCAGTTTTAATGTGGAATTACTTGATGGGGAATTTAAAATTGCATAAACTTCGGTTGCTAACAAAACGGACTCCAAGCACCCCAAAACACCCCATCCGCCACTTGATGGATTGAACTACATTTCGATAAGCTCAATGCCATGCATCCACCGGACCTCAGGTTATTCACTTACATAGTTTTTGGTAGTGTCTTGCTTGTGTTTTGCTGGTGATTTGATGGCCTTATTTGCGTTAAACCCTTGCTTGCAACCTAAGCGTAGAATGGAGAAAAAGACCAGATATATGTGCGTGGTTTTTAACTACGCATTCCTATGGTAATGTTCATTAACTATGTTTTATACCAAATATAAATTGAAGTTAGCACTACGCTGTTTATGTATAATGCCGATATAGAATTGAAGAGGTTTCAGGAGCGAAGCGAACTTAAAGCTCATTTCAATTCATAATCGGTATTATGTCAGAAAGTGAGTGAATAAATGAATTGAAAATAGGGCGACGTAGTTGGAAACCTGGCCGGGTAGCTGTTACAAATTATTAATCAGTCGACGGTGTAAAACCGACAAGAACAATCGGTATTTTTGTGGGTTTGATCAGGGTATTTGAAAGTAATGGAGTATTTAACGGTGAGCCGAAAGCGACTTGGTAGATTTGTATTTTCTTTGGTTGTCATCACATGTTGGCTCAGTTTTCTCACTTCTACTGTTGATGCACAAATAAACTACAAGCCCATAAATTACGATACCAACTACTACCACAGTTACCTGGATCGATTAACCACAAGGTTTTACTCTTCCGTTAAATATGCCAACTTCAGCATTGTCGATCAAAACATCAACAAATCAATTAGTTATAATGTAAACAACCGAGTAATGTTGGGCGTTGGCGCCAACTATTCGGTGTTTGGGTTAAACATTGCTTTCAATGCTCCATTCAACGAATGGGATGAAGATAAATATGGAAAGACGGAGTATCTGGACATGCAAACGCATCTGTATTTACGCAAATATGTTGTCGATTTCTACCTACAACGGTATCAAGGTTTTTACATGAGCGATCCGGAAGGGATGATTCAAAATTGGATTGTACCGGATAGTTTTCCCAAGCGTCCCGATATCAGGATAGTGGATGCAGGTTTGAATGTACAATTTGTGTTTAATTCCAAAAAATTTAGTTACCGTGCGGCCTATCTCCAAAACGAATGGCAGAAAAAGAGTGCCGGATCATTTATTTTGGGGGCTTCTGCATTTTACGTGATGGTGCGTGGCGACTCCACGCTAATTCCTTCTCAGGTGGCCCCGCCGGATTTTGCGCAAGGACATAAATACGACAAGTCCACCCAATTTTCGCTGGGGATAAACGGAGGATATTCGCACACCTTTGTGGCATGGAAGAAATTTTTTCTGGTCATGGGCATTTCTGCCGGACCGGCTTTGGGCACCACATCAGTGCATCAGACAGGCATTCAGCAAGTCACCAAAAGTGGTATGACGGTCAACTTAAATGCCTTGGGAAGAGCCTCATTGGGATACAACAGCAGTAAGTTTTATGTGGGGATTTTTTATCTGAATCAAGTGGTTGGAAACAAACTGCCTCAGAACGACGTGTGGAATTTTTTCAACACCGGAAATTTCAGGTTTAATCTGGTATATCGGTTCCGGTTGGCCAAACCCATCAAATTGTTAAATCCTGATTACTGGGGGCTTTTGAATAGAAATAAGAACTCGAATTCAAAATCCTAATCCAGTTCCATTTTCATTAACTCCAGCGCCTCAAGTAGGTTGTCCGTTAGTTCTTCCACCAGCGAGGGGACTTCCGGTTGTTTTTGCCTGCTAACCCCTATCCCTCCCGAAAGTTTTCAGGATGACCCCAAGGGGAAAGGCGATCGATTGTCGGGTTTAATGAGCTAACACGTTAATAACGAGAATATTATCACTCCTCCCCGAAGGGGAGGAGCAAGGAGGAGGGGTGGCAGGTCAAACAAATACTACTTTTCAACCTACGACAAAACAGTATATCCAAAGGAGATTGTCTCAACTCAGCATCCTAATCCAGTTCCATTTTCATTAACTCCAGCGCCTCAAGTAGGTTGTCCGTTAGTTCTTCCACTAATGCCGGCACTTCGGGTTGTTTTTGAATATCTCTACAGAACAATTCTATTCTCCGGATTACTTGCATGGCAAGTTGCAAGTCGAACACATCGATGGAGGGTTTGATGCGGTGTGCTACGGTGGCCACATTTTCGTAGTTTTGATCGGATGCGCTCTGTTTGAGCAAGTTGAGCTCCGGAGGTATGGTTTCGAGAAAGAGATGGATCATCTCAACAACCTGTGCCGGATCGTCACCTAAAAAGCCGGACAATTTTTTAAGGCTATATGGTTTTGGTGATGTTGAAGCCATTATATTTCTTTGTTTTTAAGCATCCGATAAATGGTTGACTTACCAATACTCAGCTTTTTGGCCGTAAGCAATACGTTGTGATCGTTTTTTTCTAGAAAGAAGCTGATAATCCGTCGGTTATATTCTTCGAGGGTGCACTCGTCGTTCAAAAAATTGGATACCGTATCGGTGGCATTGAAGTTGATATTTTCGGGACCGATTTCATTGGTATCCGAAAGTACCACAGCCAATTCAATTACAGCTTTCAGTTCACGTACATTTCCCGGATATCCGTATTTCATCAGCTTTTCCTGTGCATCCAGGTTGATAATTTTGGTCTCGAGCTTGTTTTGACTGCAAAATTCATCGGCAAAATATTTGGCTAAAACAATGATATCGTTACCACGCATGCGGAGAGGAGGCAATTCGATGGGTAAGCCAAGCAAACGGTAGTATAAGTCTTCGCGGAATTTTCCTTTTTTCACCTCTTCAGCCAAATTACGGTGGGTTGATACGATGAGCCGAACGTTGAGTTTTACGAGGTCGTTTCCTCCCAACCGCGTCAATTCGTTTTCCTGAAGCACCCGCAGCAATTTTGCTTGCATGTTGATGTCCATCTCACCGATTTCATCCAAAAATATGGTGCCGTTGTTGGCCTGTTCAAACTTTCCGATTTTTCGGGTATTGGCTCCTGTGAAGGCTCCTTTTTCGTAGCCAAACAATTCGCTTTCAATTAGTTCAGAAGGGATGGCTGCCACGTTTACAGCCACAAAAGGTTGGTTGGCTCGCTGGCTGTTGTAATGGATGGCTTTGGCCACCAACTCTTTTCCTGTTCCTGTTTCTCCGGTAATGGATACGGTAATTCTGGCTTTTAAGGCCCTGTCCATCAAGGCGAAAACGTTTTTTATACCTGTACTGTTACCTTTGATATTGGTGAAGTTGTATTTTTTGCCCACTTCTTCTTTCAGCACGTCAATTTCCTTTTTCAACTGACGGTTTTCGCGAATTTTGTTGGCTGTGTTCCAAAGCCTATCCTGGGTGTCCTGATCTTTCACAAAATAGTCGTACGCGCCCTCTTTCAACAGGTAAACGGCCGTTTTCACATCTTCTTGTCCGGAAACTATTACTACCGGCAAGTCTGGATAGTCGGCATGCACCTTTTTAAGAATGCTGTCTCCCGAAAAATCAGGTAAGCGATAATCCAACGAAATCATATCGGGCATGCGATAGAGGTTGGCCAAACAATCTTTCCCGTTTTGATAAAGATAGACTTCGTTTTCAGGATTTAGCTGAAGATGTCGTTTGAGTAGTTCACCATAAAACCGGTCGTCCTCAACTATAAAAATCTTAAATGAGCTCATAAACATTGATATTTCGGAGTGCGGGCATTTCTAGAAAGTAACAAAAGTAAGGATATTTTCCAATATTTGGAAAAATTTTGCAAATAAAATGTCAGGCTTTTAAATCTACCAATGCCCTGAAAAGTGGCCGGCTGAACCTGTGTGGTGTAATTTACTTAATTTTGCCGCGAAATATCTAATCCATGAAAGTAATTCTTCGGTTTATCAAACGGTTTGTTCTTATCATGCTGGTTATGCTTTTTGGCATGTTGGCCATGTTCTACCTACTGGCTCCGGTTTATGAATTCTCGGGGCCTGTGCCTTTTGCGGGAAGCCAACTGTACAACCCTTATGCCCACATGCACGCCGACCAATGGAAAAAGTATAATTTTCAGGTGCAATCTAAAGCATGGATGGGGCTTACCTCGGGACGCGAGAACACCAATGAACTGATTGACAGCATTTATTCCGAGTTGAATTTCGACCACGTGGCCACCTCCGATTACCAAAAAATAAATACCCACGCCGGAAGTGAGGAAGCTTACATTCCCACCTACGAGCACGGATACAATATTTTTAAAACCCATCAGGTGTGTATCGACTCTAAGAAAGTGCTCTGGACCGATTTAATTCTGTGGCAAACACTCAGCATGAAGCAATGGATACTTGATTTGTTGCAGGAAGACACCCGTTTTGTGGTGTTGGCTCATCCGCGCTTGCGCAATGGCTATACGTTGGATGAAATGAAATACCTCACCAACTACCAGGGGATGGAGGTGCTCAACAACCTGAGAATAAGCGCTGAACATTGGGATGAAGCCCTATCGTCAGGACAAGTGGTCTGGATTATTGGAAACGACGATGCCCATGATGTTCAAAACAGCAATGAGGTGGGACGCAGGTTTACCATGATTAATTCGCCTACCACCAATCGCGAAGATATTATGTCTGCTCTGGAACAAGGTGATGCCATCGGCGTTGATTTTTTTCGCATCGACGATGAACCCATGACAGATAAGTTTCTAAGATCGAAGGTTATACCCGTGTTGCAAGAAGCAAGCCTTTCAGGCGATACCCTCACTGTTTCCACCGACAGTGTGGCCGTTGAAATCAGGTTCATCGGTCAGCATGGAAAAATATTGCACACCAAAACATTTAGCTCAACCGGACGCTTTGTTATTCCCCAAAATGAACCCTACGTACGAACAGAAATCGAATTTAGGGACCACAGTGTTTTTTACCTGAATCCCATTATCAGATATGATGGCTCCTCTTTAATAACAAAAAAAACTGCCACCGTCGATGCTTCGGCTACCCTGAAATTGCGCATACTATATTTTGTGGTGGCATTGGTGCTGGCCTATTTGGCACAAAGATATTATTCCCGTAAAAGAAAACACTAAACCTCATTTTCGTGACCAAAAAAGCAGATTATACACGGTACCTATTCCTGCTCATGGCTTTTTCGGCCATTGTAAGGGGTGTGTTGGCTTACGTCATTGAGTTGGGAAACGACGAAGTATATTATCGACTTTACGCTTTGTATCCCGATTGGTCGCACTTCGATCATCCGCTGATGGTGGGTTGGGTAATACAATTGTTTAGTTTTAACCTGTTGTTTACAAGTGAGTTATTCCTTCGATTGGGATCTGTTGTGTTTGGGACGATCAATCTGTGGTTGATATTTCAAATCGGCAGTACCTTACGCGATGAGCGTACCGGGTTTATTGCTGCTCTACTCTATACTTCGTCTGTTTATGGATTTATCATCACCGGCATTTTTATACTTCCCGACACCCCTCAAAGTCTGTTTTGGTTGTGGGCTTTGCTCATCATGCTCAAAACCTTCCCTGGTTGCACACGGATTTTTGAGAACAGGAAAAACCTGATCAAGATGGGAATCATTCTTGGATTGGGCATGCTTTCCAAATATACCACCGTATTTTTGTGGGGAGGCATTGTGCTGTATTTGTTGGCTTTCGACCGAAGGTGGTTCAGAAGCCCTTACCTCTATCTGGCCATGTTGATGACGGCCATTCTTGCGCTGCCCATACTTATCTGGAATTTTCAAAACGACTTCATTAGCTTTACCTTTCATGGCGATCGCGTGAACATGGCGGGTCATGCCCTTCGTTTCGACTACTTTTTTACAGAATTGGTGGGCGAAATTGCCTACAACAACCCCATCAATTTTATTCTCATTTTATTGGCTGTGATTGGGGCATTTCGTCAAAAAATTTCCGCCGACAAAAACCACCTGCGTATCCTGTTGTTGATGAGTTTGCCGTTGATCGTTACTTTTTTGATTTTTTCACTCACCAGAAGTACCTTGCCCCATTGGACGGCACCGGGATACACCACGTTGATTCCGCTGGCGGCGGCTTGGCTTACCGAAAAACCATCGAAAAATTTGATTCCCAATTCGGTAAAAGCAGCTTTGGGACTACTTGTTCTGGTGTTGGTTTTGGGACTTGTTCAGATAAAAACCGGACTTCTGCCCTTGGACAACACTCGGACTTATGAAAAAATTGGTGAGGACGACCCTTCGTTGGATATGTTTGGCTATGCCCAAGCCGGAAAAGCTTTCGGGGAGGTCGTCCAGCGCGACAGACAAACCAACGCCATGAACGAACAGTCGTTTTTGGTGGGAAGCAATTGGTTTCCATTGGCCAACTACGACTACTATGCTGCCACACCTGCCGGACTAAAAAGCATGGGGATTGGGTCGTTGGACAAAATCCACAAATACGCATGGATCAATAGAATAGAAGGTGGATTTACACTTGGCAGCGATGCCTACTATATTACTGATAGCCGTGATTTTAGTCCTCCGGATAGCACCTTAAGCAGTTATTTTGAAACTGTGGTGCCGGCCGACACCATCCAAATATCCAGAGGTGGAACAATAGCCAAGCGGGTATTTGTATTTCGGTTGAAGCACCTGAAGAAGATACCCAGCGACGTGCTGAAAAAATAGTTATTCCAGTTCCCTGTGTTTGTTATCGCAAATGGCACCTTCGTGGCTATGTCGGCACATGCACCATTTCACCAGCTGCTTTTCTTCCACCACCACTTTTTCGGGTTTAAATATGGTGCCTTTGTGTTTGCCATCACAAAAAGGCTGATTGGCAGAGCGTCCGCAGGCACACCAAAAATAAGTTCCGGGCTCCATCACCAGTTTCAGCGAGCGTTTTTGTACAATTACAGGTTTATCGTTGTCCATTATGAGTGCGTAAAAATTTGTAGAATCAAAAGTAGTGAAAAATGGGAAAATTAATCTGAAAAATTGGAGACGCAGATTTTGCGAATGGGTGCAGATTTAATACGGATTATGAATTATTTAACAAAGTAAACCAAGAATGTATTCAAAATTTCCCGTAGGTAAAACAAATGGGTAGAAAAGGGAATTTGAGTAGGATGGGTTCGCACCATAGGAGACGAAATAATTGCGATAATCATTTTTCTACCCATATTGGGCTCCTAACAAAACCCAAAAACAAAATGTAGACTATTTATTATCAACTTTGAACTTCCTTTTTTGAGTCAATGATTATCCAATAGATAATACCGCTGATGATGGCAGCAAAAAAACACCATACCGAGGTGAGGTATTGCGTATAGAAGATGGCTGCTATCGCGCAGGAGAAAAACATGAAAGCACCAAAATACTTCATTCTCCTAATGGTTGATACAAAAAGCGGGGTAAGGGTGGCAATCAGATAAAGTGCGAGAACCGGATTATTTAACGACTTGGGAAAATCCTTGAAATAGCGAATATGATACTGTTCAATTTGTGGGTAAACGCTGAAATTTATCAGGCAATAGGTATAATATAATGCCACAATTATCCCAAAAATCATGAAAATACCCAATATTCGTTTTCTTTTTTTATTCTCTTCCATGAGCATTACGGAAAGGGGGAGGTAGGCGGGCCAAAAAATCTGTGCCATAATTAAAAACGCCATGGTGCCCGCCTTTTGGTAAACCAGGTACTCAGGGTTTTGCAACGACAGCCAAACCACACCCTCGGCAATTTGCTGAAATCCGAAAAACAAAGGTATCATGGCAAATAATAATTGACCGGGCTGCCGGACCTTTTTAACGGTGACTACACCAATCGAAATGATAGCAGCGCCTCCAATAAAACTGGCTTCGGGTGAAAAACACATGGAAACTCTTTTTCTAATGAATTATTAAACGATCAACCTTTCTATTTCTGCATATTTCAGGTGGCCGAAGATACAATTATTTGACGAGTGGATTTTCTGCTACAACAGCGAAGTATTTCTCCTATGTATTTCGTGCAAATATGGATCTGCTATTGGGTTCATTCAGGATTGGGCTAAAACAAAAAAGTCACCTGTGATGGTGACTAAATTGGCTATGGGAGCTATGTTGAGAAAATTATCTACATTTTGGCCATGGCTTCGGTGCTGAAAGGAATGTCGTTGATATAGGATTCGTCTTCCAAATTAATAGTACTGGATATCGAGTCGGAAGCGTTATCAAGTAATTCTTCCGTGTTGAAAGGAATGTCTTGAATATACTCTTCTTCGTTCAGGTTGAAGTCTTGAGTTATGCTGGCATCCATCAGGCTGTCGAAAATATGTTGAGTGGAGAATGGAATGTCATCTATATAAGCTTCCTCGGCCAGAGGAGTGATAACAGGAGGGGTAACAGTGTTGGCGTTGGTGTTGATTGCGAAGGCGATCAGGATGGTAGCTATGGTGTATTTGAGTAAAGTTTTCATGGCGTTTTAACTTTTATAGTTTCTGTGTTTCTGAAGCAAAACTACTACGAAAAAGCCCCCACGTAAATAGGATTTAGGTGAATGGCGGAGGTGGTTCGGTGAATGGGGAAATTAATGGGGTAAAGGAGAAATTTCCGGTTTTGGCGATGCTTCAATTAACAAGAATCCTATTTATCAACCCATTACAACCGTTTTTAGTCCCGTTAAACACCCTTTCCTTACGCAGCAGGCGTTGGGTTTCTTTTCAAGAGACTGAAGAATTACAAGGGTTTTCTTGCAGATTAGCCGGAGTTCCACATTAATGGTTTTTTCCAACAACCCGTTCGGTGATGCTTTCGCACATGCAGTTGTCGAACACAAAGTTTTCCCCAAGATATCCGGATTTCAGGCTAGCTTTTTTTTGATTTGATGGCATATTCAATCACACCACCGTGCAGTTGGTTCACATCCTGAAATCCCATGTGTTTAAAATAAGCAGTGTACAAAAAAATAGTTATAATTTTGCATACTTCTATAAACTACCGACACCATGACTTACTTAAATACACTCATAACCGGAACGGGAAGCTATATTCCCACACAAGTGGTTAAAAACGAAAGCTTTGCCCGGCAGGAATTTTTTGACGAAAACAAATATAAACTGGAAAGCCCTGGCGAAGAAATCATCCGTAAATTCAATGAAATCACCGGAATAAGGGAACGCAGATACCTTTCCGAAGAGCTCAACAACTCCGACATGGCTTATTTTGCAGCCCAACTAGCTGTTGAAAATGCTGGTATTGATCCGGAAACCATCGACCAGATTATTGTGGCACACAACTTTGGCAATGTAACCAAAGGAGCCATCCAAACGGATATTCTGCCAAGCATGGCTTCCCGAGTTAAAAGCCTGATGAAAATTAAGAACCCTTCGTGTGTAGCTTATGATATCTTGTTCGGTTGTCCGGGATGGGTGCAGGGGGTGATTCAGGCAGATGCATTTATCAAATCGGGGTTGGGAAAGCGTTTTTTGGTGATTGGTGCCGAAGCCCTGAGCCGGGTTTCTGATCCATATGACCGTGATTCGATGATTTATTCGGATGGTGCCGGAGCAGCCATCGTGGAAGGGGTGGAGGAAGAAGTAAAAAGAGGATTCCTGTCATCGTCAATGCAAACCGATACTGTGGACGAGACCTATTTCTTGTATTTAGGCTCTTCATACAAACCTGGTCTTGATTCCCAAACCAGGTACATCAAAATGCAAGGGCGCAAAATATACGAATACGCCATCTCCAAGGTGCCTGCTGCCATGAAACTGGCGTTGGATAAGTCGGACATCCATATTTCGGAGGTTAAAAAAGTGATTATCCATCAGGCAAACCAAAAAATGGACGAGGCCATAGTCAAACGGCTATACCGACTTTACAAACAACCGGAAACTCCTGCCAACATTATGCCCATGAGCATACACCTGCTCGGAAACAGTTCGGTGGCTACCATTCCCACTTTATACGACGGGTTATTAAAAGGCGAGTATCCTGAACATAAAATCAACGCGGGCGACATCCTGCTTTTTGCCTCTGTGGGCGCTGGCATGAATATCAACTCTTTTGTTTACAAGCAGTAGTAAAAAGGTTAAAATCATAGTTCCAAAAACCTTTTGAAAATTCATTCCATTTAACAATCTCATGTTCTGACGACATGTGTTTTAAGTGAAAGGAATGTTTCCCTCATGCCATCCCATGAAATTTTCTCTGAAATCATATTTTATTCTTATCTATTTTTGCTGACTCAATCAATCATTTCGGCCAATGTGCACACGATACGTACAAAATTTTCTGATTCTATTTGCCATATTAGCTACTTCCTCCAAGGTTTTATCTCAGACTGATTCCCTGGTCATGTCCAACGACAATTATCTTGTTGGTGAAATTAAAGAGTTGAAACAAGGGGTTCTGCAATTTAAAACCAGCTATAGTGAAAGCGATTTCAAAATTGATTGGGACAAAGTAAAATATTTGCATAGCAACAAAATGTTTGTCATTCTGCTAAGCAACAACGAACGGCATTATGCCCGTCTCTCCACCGATTCACTTCATAAAAACCTAATCCAGATTACCGACAGGAATGGAAACAGGGAATCAGTGCAAACCGTGGATATAGTTTATCTTAAAAAGATCAAGCAGTCATTTGTCAGTCGATTGAGTTTGCTGATGTCGCTGGGATATACGCTTACCAAAGAAAACAATAACAGTCAGTTTAACGGTCGACTGAATGCCTCTTATCAGTCGAGTAAAATCAACGCCAATGCCAGTTTTAGTTTTATCAGAAGTTTTCAAACTGTGGACGATACTATCGTTACCAGCACCCGACGTACTGAAGGAGGATTAGGAGTCAACTTTTATGTTCTAAGAAATCTTTACATCACGGCGCAAAGCGATTTGCTGCAAAGCACTGAACAAAAACTGGCTCTTAGGGCCATCACCAAAGGCGGTTTGGGAAAATATTTGATCAACTCCCACCTCCAATACCTAATGATATCGGCTGGGGCAGCATGGAACTTTGAAAATTTTGAAGATCCCGAGTCCACCGACAAAAATAGTTTGGAAGGCTTTGTTGGGCTTCAATATAATATTTTCGATATGGGTGACCTCGAGCTACAATCAAATCTGTATGGTTATCCCGGGATTACCGAAAGTGGTCGTTTCAGAACCGATTTTAACCTCAACCTGAAATACGATTTGCCCTTGGATTTCTTTCTAAGTCTGGGTTTTACCCTCAATTACGACAACCGTCCGGCACAAGGAGCGGCTGATACAGATTATGTGCTGCAAACCGGATTTGGCTGGGAGTTGTGAGCGGAGTATGTAGTTATACCGATTATGAATTGAAATGAGCTTTAAGTTCGCTTCGCTCCTGAAACCTCTTTAATTCTATATCGGCATTATACATAAACAGCGTAGTGCTAACTTCAATTCTAGTTGGTAATAAATTGCCTTTAGTGACCTGAAGTTAAACACCTCACCTGCTTCAAGCGTCCTCGCCATTTCACTTTCTTCCTAAGTCAAATCAAAAAATGCACCTTCATTTGCGCAATATTTTTAAATATTGTTGATCCTCTTGTACATTCTGATCCTTTAGCCGAAACAATAATACCGAGCCATAAAATCACGTACGGCAAACCTGCCACCAGCAAAACCAAGGCAGCAGTCGTGTTTTTCAGCGTTGAACTAAAAAAAAGAATCCGGCCATAATAGCCGGATTCAAATTTACATAGCAGGTTAATATTTCCAATATCCCCTAAGCCGTTTTAGCCTTTCTTTCAAGAAACACCAGTTCACGGGCTTCCACTTCGGTGATATAATGCTTTTGGCCTTCTTTGTCTTCCCAACTGCGGTTGACCAATTTTCCGGAAATGGCCACCTCATGTCCTTTTTGGAGGTATTTCTCGGCCACAAGGGCTTGTCCGTTGCGCACCACCACCCGATGCCATTGGGTTTCGGTTACGCGCTCACCTTCTTTATTTTTATAGCTTTCGGAAGTGGCAAGGCTAAAGGTTACGATGGTGTTGTCTTTGCCCCATTTTTTAGAGGTAGGATCGGCGCCCAGGCGACCAAGCAGGTGAACAGAATTTTTTAAAGTTGTCATGATAGTAAGTATTAAATGATTGATTAATAATGAATGAACGATTTGATGGGGCAAAACTACGGCGACCACCAAAGGTTATTCGGTTATTAATCATTTACTTACGTATATAAGCGTTTTTAAACGTTTTTAAACGAATAAGAGAATGATAAACAGAGGTTTAAAAATTGGCTGCTTTTTCCCCAAAAAAATACATTGCTCGTTTTCTACGCATTTTTACCGCTCACAAAAATTATTTTTTAAAAAAAACTTGACAAACCCAAACTAATTATCCTATATTTGCCCATTCGATTTAACTAAGTGGTTAAAACATATGGTTAGCACAGAGAATACAGAATTAAAAATTATTGATGCCGCCCGCAAGGTGTTCATCCTGAAAGGAATGGATGGTGCCAGAATGCAGGAAATTGCCGACGAGGCAGGCATCAACAAAGCACTTCTCCATTATTACTTCCGCAGCAAAACAAAACTCTTCGACAGGGTATTTGTTGAAATATTCGACGAAATCGCCACCATCATCGGAAAAATGGTGGATCAGTCGGACAACATCGAACAACTCATCGACCGACTGGTGGAAAACTATGTGCAACTGATTAAAAACAAACCTTTTGTGCCTGATTTTGTTTTGCACGAACTCAACCGAAATCCGCAAATTATTGTCAAACAGATACAAATTAAAGGCATTAATTTCATCAAATTCATTCAGTTAATCGATGAGGCCATCCAACAACATGTCATTCGACCCATCAACCCCATACACCTGGTAGTGAATATTTTATCGCTGTCGATTTTCCCGTTTGTGGCCAGACCCATCATCCAGGGTTTCATGTTTGGCGGCGACGAATCGCTCTACGACGAATTTATCGACCAACGCACCGAACAGGTTACCTCTTTTATCAAAGCTTCCATATTTATCAATTACCCTTCCAAATGAAAAAAATACTCACCATACTGATCTTGCTGATCTTGCATCAATCTCAGGCGCAAGACCTGCAAAAAGTTTCTCTTGACGATTGCTACACGGCTGCCATCAACAACTATCCCAATCTGCGGCAGTTGGATATGGAGGTGCAGATAAACCAATTGAACAAAGACAATATCCAAACCACTTTCCTGCCCTCGCTCAACCTCAACGGACAAGCTTCGTATCAATCGGATGTGACCAAAGTACCCATTTCTGTTCCCGGAATGAACATTCAGGAATTATCAAAAGATTGGTATGCCCTCAACCTGGATGTGGAACAGATGATTTACGATGGTGGAACGACCGGATCGCGTAAAAAACTGGAGGATGCCGATCTGGATATCGACCATCAGAAATTGCAAGTGGAATTTTTTCAGTTAAAAAACCGCGTCAACCAATTGTTTTTTCAGGCCATCTTGCTCAAAAAATCACTTGACATACTGGAAGTACTCAAGAAAAATTTGGAAACCACCATCACCGATGCTGAGGTAGCCTTCGACAATGGTATGCTCCTGCAGTCGGATGTGGATGCGTTGAAAGTGGAGTATCATTTGGCTTTGCAGCAAATCATCGAACGCCGTGAAGACACCCGGGCCGTGCTGGGTAGTTTGCAGGTGCTCACCGCACTGGAAATCACCGATGCCGCTCAATTATCCGTGCCCGAAACCGCTGTGGTAGATTACCATTTTGTGAACAACCGTCCCGAATACATGTTGCTCGGCAAACAACAAACCAAAATTGAAGCCCTCACCCAACTCACCCAAACCAAACGCATGCCCATCCTCATGGCTTTTGGTCAGGCAGGTTATGGCCGTCCGGGATACGATATGCTCAACAACGATTTCGACACCTATTACAAAGTGGGCGCTCGTTTGCACTGGAACATCTGGGATTGGAACAAGGTAAAACGGGAAAAGCTGGTGCTGAACGTTCAAAACGAAATCATTAACACGCAAAAACAAAGTTTCGACCAACAACTTAAAGCCGAACTCGAAACCAAAATGGCGGCCATTCGCAAGGCGGAGCAACTGATTGAATCGGACAGCACCATCGTGGAATTACAACAAAATGTTGTTCAAACGGCAGATGTTCAACTGCGCAACGGCAACATCACCACCACCAATTACATCATCGAACTGAACAAGCAGGTGAAAGCCCTGCTGAATCTGGAGGTACACAAATTGCAATTGATTTATTCAAAATACCAATACAACATCACTTTAGGAAATCTTTAATCTGAAACATACCAACCATGAGAAAGATAACAACCATATTTGTGCTGAGCCTGCTGATGGCCTCCTGTGCTACCGACAACAACAAATCGGATGCATACGGAAATTTTGAATCCGACGAAGTCATTGTGTCGGCTCAGGGCAATGGCGAATTGCTTCAATTTACTCCCGACGAAGGTGATCTGCTGAAAGCCGGAGATCGTGTGGGATTGATAGACACCACCGACCTACATCTGAAAAAAAAATTGCTCGAACAGCAAATAAAAACGGTGGCTTCGCAACTCGACAATGTGCAGGCCGAAATGGAAGTACAGCAACAGTTGCTTCAAAACAACCTCACCAACCAAAACCGTATTTCCAATATGTACGACAAAGGTGCAGCCACCCAAAAACAAAAGGACGATATCGACGGATTGGTGAAAGTAAACCGGAAACAGATTTCGGCCATCCAGTCGCGCCGCCAGAACATCCTCGATCAGATGGAGGCCGTGGAAGTACAAATTGAACAAATCAACGAAGCTATCTCCAAATGCCTGATCACCAATCCGGTAAACGGCACGGTGCAAGTGGTTTATGCACGCAAAGGCGAATTGGCAGCCATGGGAAAGCCTTTGTACAAGCTGGCCAACTTAACCACCCTGAAACTAAAAGCGTATATTAGCGGCGCTCAACTTTCACAGGTAAAGATTGGCAGCGAAGTCAACGTGATGTACGACAAAAACGCCACCGAAAACACCTCGGTCAAGGGTAAGGTGGTCTGGATTTCGTCAACGGCTGAATTTACGCCCAAAACCATCCAAACCAAAGAAGAGCGTGTCAATCTGGTGTATGCCATCAAAATTGAAGTGGTAAACGACGGTTCCATGAAAATAGGCATGCCCGGCGAAGTGAACTTTTAAAATAGAACGATGTACCCGAATAACCAACTCATTCAACTTATTCATTATTAACTAAATACTTTTAACATGAAAAAAATCAGTTTACTTTTTATTGCCCTTGTCGGGATGTTTACATTTTCGGCAAACAATGCCATGGCCCAAAAGGCAAGTGATGTGCTCGGAACCTGGCTCAATGCCGACGAAGATGCCCACATCCAGATTTATCAGGAAGGTGACAAGTATTTCGGAAAAATTGTTTGGATGCTCAACCCCAACGACCCCGAAACAGGATTGCCCAAAACAGACAACCTCAACCCCGATGAAGCTTTACAATCGCGTCCCCGCATGGGACTCATCTTGCTTAAAGATTTTGTATTTGATGATGACGAATGGGAAGACGGCACCATTTACGATCCTAAAAGTGGTAAAACATACAGCTGCTACATGGAATTTGAAGACCAGGACAACCTGGACAAATTGAAAATCAGAGGTTATATCGGAGTTAGTCTGTTGGGAAAAACAACCTATTGGACAAGAGTAAAATAGCGCAAAAAAATACCATTATCATGACTTTGTTACCGGCCTTCATTCGGTTTGATCAAATCAAAAAAAACTTCGGGACAGTAGAAGCGCTGAAGACCATCACCCTGGACATTCAGGAAGGTGAGCTTTTTGGCTTCATCGGACCGGATGGAGCCGGTAAAACAACCCTGTTTCGCATCCTCACCAGTTTGGTTTTACCCAACGAAGGAATGGCCTACATAGGCCCACTTCAGGTGGTAAAAGACTATAAAAAAGTGAGAAGAGATACGGGTTACATGCCCGGTCAGTTTTCTCTTTATCAAGACCTTACCGTGGAAGAAAACCTGAATTTTTATGCCAGTATTTTCAATACTTCCGTAAAAGAAAACTACAACCTGATCAGCGATATTTACGGACAAATTGAACCCTTCAAAAAACGTCGCGCCGGAGACCTGTCGGGAGGCATGAAACAAAAGCTGGCCTTGTCGTGTGCCTTGATTCACAACCCAAAAGTACTGGTGCTCGACGAACCAACCACGGGCGTGGATGCTGTTTCGCGCAAAGAATTTTGGGAATTGCTGAAAAAAATGCAACAAAAGGGCATTACCATTTTAGTCTCCACACCCTACATGGACGAAGCTTCGTTGTGCGACAGGGTAGCCCTGATGGACCATGGGAATTTGCTGGCCGTGGACACCCCAAAAGCCATCGAGGCAAGCTACCAAGGGAACCTTTGGGCCGTGAAAACCAACCGGATGTTTCCCCTGCTTACCGACTTGGAAAATTTTGAAGGTGCCCTTCAGGTGTTTCGGTTTGGCGAGATGATTCACCTTACCTTTCACAGTAAGGATGACGTTACTGAAAAACTCAATCAATATTTGCTCGAAAAAGGTCACCAACAAATACAGATATCCAAAGCTCATCCGAGCATCGAGGATTGTTTTCTGGCATTAATGGATCAACCCGAAAAAGCATGAACACACGCGAAAACATGATTGAAGTAAATCATCTGATGAAAAAATTTGGTGACTTCGTGGCCAACGACGACCTCAATTTTGATGTGAAAAAGGGGGAGATATTTGGATTTTTGGGAGCCAATGGTGCCGGAAAAACCACCGCCATCAAAATACTGTGCGGATTGTCGGCGCCCACCTCGGGCACGGCCATGGTAGCAGGTTTTGACGTGGGTAAGTATCCCGACAAGGTAAAAGAACAGATTGGCTATATGAGTCAGCGGTTTTCCTTGTACAACGACATGACGGTGAAAGAAAATTTTCGCTTCTATGGAGGCATATATGGCCTTTCGGGAAAGGAAATAAAAGAACGCACCACCTATTTCCTGAAAAAACTCGACATGGAACACACCAAAAATACGGTGCTCAGCGAAATTCCTTTGGGCTGGAAACAAAAACTGGCCTTCTCGGTAGCCATCATGCACCATCCGAAAGTGGTTTTTTTGGATGAACCCACGGGTGGCGTTGACCCCATCACCCGGCGTCAGTTTTGGGAAATGATTTACGAAACTGCCAACGATGGCACCACCGTTTTCGTTACCACCCACTACATGGACGAAGCCGAATACTGCGAACGGGTGAGCATTATGGCGGCCGGAAAAATTGAAGCCTTAGGGACGCCCACCCAATTGAAAGAAAAATATGGGGTGAGCACCATGAACGATGTATTTATTAAAATAGCACGCTGATGTGGGCATTTATCAAAAAGGAGTTTTATCACATTTTTCGCGATTACCGATCGATGATCATCCTCTTCGGAATGCCCGTAGTGATGGTATTGCTTTTCGGGTTTGCCATTACCAACGACATCAACAACGCCAAAATTGGCATCCTCGACCATTCAAAAGATGACGTTACACGCGAAATCAGCCAGAAACTGCTCTCGTCAGGATATTTCAAACTGGTTTCCAACCTGGAGTCGAACACCCAAATCGAGAAATTATTCGAACAGGGAACCGTGAAGGCGGTGGTGATTTTCGAACCCGACTTTGCCCGCCAAATGGCTGCACAATCGGGGGCCTCTGTTCAGGTAATTCTGGATGCCTCCGAACCCAACACTGCCAGCATGTTGTCCAGTTATGTGGGCGCCATCATCAACACCTACTCCATGCAAAAGATGCAGGAAAGCAGGCAAATTCCGGTAAGTATTCAGGTACAAAGCCGCATGATGTACAATCCTGAAGTAAAAAGTGTGTATATGTTTGTTCCGGGTGTCATCACCATCCTGCTCATGCTTGTTTCAGCCATGATGACCTCCATTTCCATTACCCGAGAAAAGGAACTGGGCACCATGGAAGCCCTGTTGGTTTCGCCACTCAAACCTATTCAAATCATTGTGGGAAAGGTGATTCCATACGTCCTGCTGTCCTTCATCAACCTGATCGTGATTTTGTTGTTGGCCAGATTTGTGTTTTTGATGCCCGTTCAGGGAAGTGAAGCCTTGTTGTTGGCCGAAAGTCTTTTGTTCATCATCATGTCGCTGGCCTTGGGCATTCTGATTTCCACCATCAGCCATACCCAACAGCAAGCCATGTTGTTGAGTATGTTTGCTTTGATGTTGCCTACCATTTTGTTGTCCGGGTTTATTTTTCCGGTGGAGAACATGCCCATCATACTGCAATACATCAGCCACGTGATGCCCTCCAAGTGGTTCATTATCATTGTAAAAAGCATCATGCTCAAAGGAACCGGCATCATGTATTTCTGGAAAGAAACCCTGATTATTTTAGGTATGACTTTGTTTTTTATCGGACTGAGCGTGAAGAAATTTAAGATAAGACTGGGTTAAGGGCTGAAAAAGAAGGATTGTGACAAAGTGGCTCGTTGACATAAAAATCAATAATTAAGGAATAAATAGTTGAAGATGATAAGAAACTGTCAAAATTTTGTTCAAGAGTTCCGTTAGGAGCCCAATAAGGATAGAAAAATCAGTGGGTTTTTCATTTCGTCCGTTATGGGCGGACGATACACCTTACCAAAAACTCCCTTTTCTAGCCGGAAGGGCCTCAATATCAACAGAAAGAAATAATATTCCGATGATTTTTCCGCAGGACATGAACAATATTTGAATTGAATATCAATGGGTTAAATGTAAAAAATTATGAATTTTCCAAAATGGGAGATGCAGAAAAAATAGAAACATGAAAAAACTACTTTACATCCTGCAAAAAGAATTCATCCAGGTGTTTCGCGACAAGTCCATGTTGCCCATCATCTTTATCATCCCCATTGTGCAGTTGTTGGTATTGTCATATACGGCCACATTTGAGATCAAGCAGGTGCGTTTGGTGGTGGTTGACCACGATCATTCGGCAGCTTCCAGAGATTTGGTAGCCAAATTCGAAGGATCTTCGTTTTACCGCATCGACGGACATCTGGAACAATACAACGAAGCCGAGGAGTGGATAAAACGTGGAAAAGCAGATCAGTTGCTGGTAATTGAACCCGATTTCGGGTCGAACCTCATCATCGAAAAACGAGCCTCCGTACAACTCATCACCGATGCCATCAACGGAAGTGCCGCCAGCCTCATGAGTGCCTATGCCACCAATATCATCGGCGACTACAACCGCCAAATCATCATTGACGCCTCCCCTTCAGCCCACATCGCCCTGCCCATCGATGTAAAACCTACTTACTGGTACAATCCGGAACTCAACTACATTACCTACATGGTACCCGGAATTCTGGTACTGCTTGTTACCATCATCGGCCTTTTTTTGGGAAGCATGAACCTCGTGAAAGAAAAGGAAATTGGCACCATCGAACAGGTGAATGTTACGCCCATTAAGAAGTACCAGTTTATTGCCGGCAAGTTGATTCCCTTCTGGCTCATTGCCAACATCGATTTGGCCATAGGATTGCTTTTGGCTTATTTTGTTTTTAATATTCCGGTCATCGGCAGCGTGTGGTTACTATTTGGTGTGGCATCCATTTATTTGGTGGCTATTTTGTCCATCGGACTGGTGATTTCCACCATGACCGATACCATGCAACAGGCCATGTTTATTTCATGGTTTTTTCTGGTGATATTCATTTTGATGAGCGGCTTGTTTACCCCCATCGAGAGCATGCCCCATTGGGCACAAATACTCGATTATGCCAATCCCGTGGCCTATTTTATCAAAATCAACCGCATGATCATGCTCAAAGGTTCGGGCTGGTTGGATATTCAGCAGGATGTGATTATTCTGAGCATATACGCCACAGTTTTGTTTGTCTTCTCCATTTTGAAATACCGCAAGACAGCCTAGAACAAAGGTATTACCACCCATAATTTAAAGTTAGCACTACGCTTGTTATAGTATAACGCCGACATAGAATCCAAGAGATTTCTAACTCATGACCCATTTTCATTCATAATCGGAATCAAACCCAAATCAAAGAACAATCCAATCAGCGCCTATCAGCGCCCATCAGCGCAATCAGCGTCCAACCTTAAATCGACGCAATCAACGTCCAAAAAACCAAATCTGAAACTAAAGACGCAGATACCGCAGAAAAACGCAGAAAAAGAAAACCCAAATCAGCGTCTATCAGCGCAATCAGCGTCCAAAAAATCCCCATATCACCTCCCTAAAACAACCCCAATCAAAATTATTCATAAATTTACTCCCAAAATGGGAAATAATGACAGAGATTTATAAAAACAGTGACTTAACAGGAGAGATAATCAGGGTGTTTTATCAGGTTTACAACGTTCTCGGATATGGATTTCTTGAGAAAGTATACGAGAATGCACTACTTATTGAGCTCAGAAAACAAGGAATCAGATGTTCCAATCAATTGCCCATAGAAGTTTATTATGACCATCATCAGGTAGGTATGTTTTTTGCTGACATCCTTGTTGAAGAAACTGTAATCGTTGAAATTAAAGCCATTGAGACCCTGGCACCAATCCATGAAACAGTTTTGGTAAACTATCTAAAGGGTACCGGAAAAGAAGTTGGACTATTGCTAAATTTTGGACCCAAGCCAGAGGTGAGAAGGAAAGTACTCACCAAGGAATATTTGGAACGTATTTCTAATCAAAGGTTATAGACGCAGATACCCCAGATAAAAAAAACAATCAGCGCCCATCAGCGCAATCAGCGTCCAACCTTGAATCGACGCAATCAGCGTCCAAAAAAACCCAAATCAGCGCCCCTCAACGCAATCAGCGTCCAAAAAAAACAATCTCCGTCCAAAAAAATCTACACCCCAATTTTCTACCCCCTACTCCCCCGGAATAGGCAATCCATGCTCTCGCAAAAAGGTAAGTTTGTCCCAATATCCACGCTGGAAAACTATTTTATCATCTTGTACTTTGAAAAAACCACATCCACGCAATCCCAGCGGGTCTTTCCATTCCAGAATGGCCCAATCGCCGTCTTCAAACAGGTTCTCTATCTGGCAAACCATTTCTGCTTGGCCAAATTCTCTGGCAAACATGGCCTCAATGGCAGATTTTCCCACAACAGGATCGTCGGTAACCTGATGATTTACTGCATCTTCGCTATATAACTCGGCAATGTCCCGGGCATTTCCTGCATTAAACAACCTGACCCATTGCAAAATAAGTTCGGAGGGTTTCATAATTGGCAATATTGATTTCCTTTTCAAAAATAAATCAAATCCACGGATCATGGTTTTTTAGGAAGACCCATTTCGATTTTTTTTTAAAACAAAAGAACCACATCTCAATATCTAAAGCCTTTTTCCCTATTTTTATGGCTCAAAATTCGACCATGAAAGCACGACAAGTATTCATTCTTCTGATGTTTATTGCCAGGGTGGCGATGGCACAGGACACCACCCACTTTATCAACAGATACAAAACCGCCGAAGATGATCAGTGGATATTGAGCCGAAAGGCATATTACCTCAATTCGTTCGACATCGATAGTGCCGACCTGGACGGGTTTTATGGCCGGGGCTTAAACAATTTACGGATGGGTTTGTACGATTCAGCCATCGTCGATTTCAAACGCTCCGTCAATGCGGCCAAGTTTGGTGATTTTTCCGATTCCGGAATATCTTCAGAAGTGGAATATCACCCCATTTTCCTCACCGGATTATGCTTTACCTACCTCGAACAACCCGATAGTGCCATCTACTATTTTCGGCGAGCCATCCGGGATAAACCCAAGTTTGAGGATTCCTATTTTGAGCTGGCGAAACTTTTTGCCATCCGGGGGGAATCGGACAAAGCATTGGAATATTGCGACAGCGTTTTACAAATGAACCCATCCTCTCCGGATGCGTATTTTTATAAAGCATTGATCTACTATTATTCCGACAACGAAAGATATGCCCTAAAAGAATTGAAAAAATTGAAAAAAATAGATCCTAGAAATGCCATGGCACCCCTGGTGATGGCCGAAATCTATTTCAACAAAAAAAACTACGACGCCGTGATCAAGTATGCTTCCGCTTCCATAAAACTTGACCAAAAAAATTCACAGGCCTACCTCTATCGTGGGGCTGCCCAGTTGCAAAAGCGACGATATCAGGGCGCAATCAACGATTTGGAAAAGGGACGGAGTCTGGATTCTACCCGAACACAATTTAACTATTATCTGGGTTTGACGCACTTTGCACTGAAACAATATACCAAAGCTGTTGGGTATTTTGCTGATAATATCATCGAAGAAAAAAACGACTTAACTAAATATTATTCCACGGAATGGGAAGACCTGGAATTAAAGGATATCATTCTGACCCTTGATTTAAACCAACTCACCATGGACGAAGTGTATGCCGGGCAATCCCTGCTCAGGCTGATATTTCAAACTGGTAACATGCTGGATATGAATGCCATAAAAAAGTATTTCAAAAATTTCCCCGAATCAGTTTTCATTGGCAGAATTAACAATTATCTCTCCCATTTGCAATATGGTCTCAAACAAAATATATTAACCACTTATGATTTAATTACACTGGACAGCACCCTGTACTTCGTAATGATGCAAAATGCCGAACTCCTCGACAATCAGAACAGAGATACGGCCGGCATCAACAGATACAATCAGGTAATTGATAAAATCCCTGAATACACTTATGCCTATGTCGCCCGTGGCATGATTTACAAAAAAACCCATCAATATCATCTGGCTTTGCGCGATTTGCAGAAATCCATGGAAATGAACCCGGACTTTTTGCTGGCACAATATCACCTGGCCGGCGTGTACTACGACATGGAGCTATATCCGCAGTCCATTCACAACTACCGCGAGGTTCAGAAAAAAATCAACGAAATACCCTTGCTGGATTTTGGAATCGGACAGTGTTATTTCAAAATGGGATTCGCCGACAGTGCCTCGTATTATTACGAAAAAGCCCTGGCCATTTGGCCAAAATATCCTGATGCGCTCCACGGCGCCGGAAAAATAGCATTCGACCGGGGAAATTATAAGGAGGCCATAAGCCTTTACAACCAAAGCATTGGATATGGTGGCAGGTCGGCCCAATTTCTGATGGATCGGGCTGAGGCCAAAATGGCATTAAAAAAATATGGTCAGGCGGTATATGATTATGTGGAAGCCATGAAGATGGATCCCAAATCTTCCGAAGCCTATTACGGTGCAGGATGGGCTTCCTACCTCGCCGGGAAATATCATCAATGTATCGATTATTCCACCAAAGCTGTTCAATACGACCAATCTAATTTCGAAGCCATGTACAATATCGCCCTATCGCACCTGCGTTTGGGGCATTTTGAAGAAGCACGACAGTATTATATGACAGTTGCCCAGCAAAACCTGAATATGAATGAAACTATTGATCCCAAGGCCATTACCGACCTTCAAAACCTGATTTCAGCTGATAAAATGAGGGACGCATCACAAGAAATTTTGGAGATTCTTCTGGAAATGGAGGCCGAATTAAAAACTCCTGATAAAGCACAGAATTTGCCACAGAATTGAAAGAAACCTAGTATTTGCAACAGATGACCTCAAACAAAAAAAGTGTGCGTGTCTGAAAACACAAGAATACTAATATCACCCCTCCACCAAAGCCACAAATGCCGTTTTATCGTTGGCGGTTTTTTGTCCGCGATAGGTTCCGTTTCCGTAGGTATTTCTTTGTATATTAAGATGTTCTCCTAACACACATTCGCTAAAATAGGTCAGTTGCACAAAGGAAGGGTCGGCATTGCCACGATCCAAGTACAGGGCATCGCTCAACCAGTCAAAATACTTACGAGCGTTGGTATGGCCGTTCATATCCATGTCGGAATACTTGGGCACCACCTCAAACAGGGTTTCAAATGATGCATTGCGGTCCAAGGCAGGGATTTCGCGGGTAACAGCTTGTCTATCGGAAGTATATTCCTCTATATTCACGTATTTGTCAATTCTTTGTGGCCGGCGAGTGGTTAAGTCGATGATAAACCATTCCGAAGTGGCCTTACAAATCACTTCACCATCAGGAGTTGTTACCAAAAAATC
This sequence comes from Bacteroidales bacterium, assembly GCA_963676875.1. Lineage (GTDB taxonomy): Bacteria > Bacteroidota > Bacteroidia > Bacteroidales > F082 > UBA6244. Next base: position 1,505,443 of record OY781436.1, on the reverse strand, counting down.
CCGGTAAGCAGCCAGGCCTTTCACCACGCGGGGCCAGGTTTCCACCACCACCTCGTCACACCAGGTGGGCATTTTTATCAATTCCAGGTTGATGCGAAACAATACCCATGATGCATTGTGAACACTGGTTTGGGTAAAGCCAAATCCCAGATGTTCAGCATGATAGGTGGCTGCTCGTTGCAACATGATATTTAGACCGGTCAGGGTGAGTTTTCCGCTTAAACTGATGTCGTCCCAATTAACCGAATATTGTTGTTTCCAGGTTTTCTGAACCATTCTTGTTTTTTTGGCAAAGGTAGCATCCTTCGTTTGAACAGACATAAATCAGCCAAAAAACTTACTGATCCTTTCCCGGCAAAACGAAATTATTTTCACAACTGGGTTATTTTGTTTACTTTAGTGATATCAAATATCCTTGCATGAGCAAATTAGTCCGGTTAATTTTACCTCTTTTGGCAGTATTGATGGTGGTTTCGTGCGAAAATGATACCAAACCGCAGCCCCCTACTCCCAAAGAAAAAAAGCAATCGCATGAGATGCTGGCCACCATTTTGAAGTCGAAAAAACTCAAGGCGGTCACCAATTATGGCTCGTTAAGCTATTTTATTTATCGGGGCGAACCCATGGGATATCAGTATGAATTGCTCAAAAATTTAAGTAGCTATCTGGGTGTGGAACTGGAATTGGTTATAGAGAAAGACCTCTCCAAATGTATCGACATGTTAAATAACCGGGAGGTAGATATATTGGCCGTAGGACTAACCATGACCAACACTCGTCGTGAGCAAATGTTGTTTACAGAGCCCATCATGGTTACCAGACAGGTATTGGTACAGCGCAAACCCGAAGGCTGGCGTAAAATGACCACCGCAGACGAAATTGAATCCCACATGCTTCGATCCACGCTCGATTTGGCCGGCAAAACCATTTACGTGGAAAAAGGGACAGTATTTGAACAACAACTAAATCGGCTGGCCGATGAAATTGCAGATGAAATCACCATTGTATCCGACCCGCGCGAAGTAGAAGAACTCATTGCTGCCGTGGCCTCGGGCGAAATTGAATATACTGTGGCTGACGAACATGTGGCCCTGGTAAACACCCGCTATTTTCGAAATCTGGATGTGGCCACACCCTTGAGTTTTCCGCAAAAAATTGCTTGGGCTGTAAAAAAAAATCAACATTCATTGGCCGATACCATCAACGCCTGGGTGAAAGAATTCAACAGAGATATTCTTTCAAGGCTGCTCTTCAACAAGTATTTTAAGAATGTTCGCTCAGCACGAATTTCTAAAAGTAACTATTACTCCTACAAAGGTGAACGCCTGTCTCCATACGACTCTATTATCCGTCAGGGAGCTGAGCAGTTGGGATGGGATTGGCGCTTATTGGCATCATTAATTTATCAGGAGTCGGAATTTAAACCCAATGTCAGAAGTTGGGTGGGTGCTTTTGGCCTAATGCAGTTGATGCCTTCGGTGATGGAAAGCTATGGAATCGATTCCACTGCCTCGCCCGAGGTGCAAATTTTCACGGGTGTGAAGCACTTAAAAAGTATAGAAAGACAATTGCCGGACGAAATCACCGATTCGTTACAACGGATATTATTTACCATGGCCTCCTATAATAGCGGCTTAGGTCATGTATTGGATGCAAGGCGTTTAGCCAAAAAAAATGGCCTCGACCCCAATCTATGGAACGACAATACAGAAGTATATGTGTTGAAACTTTCGGACAAGGATGTTTATTCTGATCCGGTGGTGTATTATGGATATTTAAGGGGTGACGAAACTTATATGTTTGTCAGAGAAATTGTTGATCGATATGGCCACTATGTCAACCTGATCAGAAACGATACAGCAGAAAATTAATGCAAGTAGGTTACTTCTTTTTGTCGGAGGACTCTTCTTTTTTTTCTTCGTCGTTACCAATGCCATCTTTAAATTCTTTTACACCTTTGCCCAGGCCACGCATGAGCTCGGGAATTTTTTTACCTCCAAAGAGTAACAGAATAATAACCACAATGATAACAATTTCCGGCGTTCCTATCCACCCGGCCAACTGCACCAACGAAAGCGTTACAAGTAAGTTCATGATGTGAGTTTTTACTAATAGTGATCGCAAAGATAAGTAAAAACAACCTCTGAGCATGTTTTGTTGTCAATTCATTACATTTGCACTGCGACAATATGTTCTCATGATTGATCATGATTTTCAAATTGATTGCAAATTAAGAAATATCCCGTATTTGTTGTTATTAAATGTTCATAGCGGAGCACAGAAATTATTTTTATCATTGTTGTCCGGTAAAATTAAACAGAAAACGCTACAATGCGTAATATATATCGTCCCTACGGGACTTCACAACGGTGGGGGTTGTTTCATAATCTACCCATATTTAGCCCCTAACGGGGCTGTCCCGTAGGGACAAGATGTTGGTAGAATGCAAATTAAGGTCTCCAAAAAGTTCCGTAGGGACGATATATTTTTATTAACCGGACATCAATGTATTTTTATAAAAAAAACGACGTAAAAAAATGAAAAAAAGTCTTGTTTTAGTTGCCCTCTTCTGGATGATATCGGGCGGAATGTTGATGTCGCAAAACACCCAACGCGATTGGAAAAGACTCCATTATCTCTCCGAAGAGGAGATGAATACACCATTTGACTTTTCTAAGAACTTTGTGGCAACAGATCCTCCTGAGGGCGAAATACGTAACGTGGCCGAATTTGATCAAATGCAGAGTGTGTTGGTAGCTTACCCCTTTGGTGTGCCCATCGAACTCATCCGCGAAATGGCTGAGAACACGTTGGTTACCACCATTGTGGCCAATGCCTCTCAACAGCAAACGGTGACCAATACCTATACTGCCAACAATGTTAATCTCGACAATTGTGCTTTTTTGCTGGCCAATACCGACAGTTATTGGGTGCGCGATTACGGCCCTTGGTTTGTATTCGATGGCAATAACCAACCGGGCATCGTTGATTTTCCATATAACCGGCCTCGTCCCAACGACAACAACATTCCGGCTCGTGTAGCCGAGAGTCTGGGCATCGACCTCTATGGCATGAACCTCATCAGCACAGGCGGAAATTATATGTGCGATGGTATGGGCATGGCAGCAAGCACCGATTTGGTTTGGGACGAAAACCCTTCCTATACCCACGATCAGGTGAGTGGTTTTGTGAATGATTATCTTGGCAACTCACCCTACATGGTAACCGACGACCCATTGGGCGAATACATCAAACACATCGACTGCTGGGGAAAATTTCTTTCGCCGGGTAAGGTGCTTATCGGACAAGTTCCAATGACCGACAGCCGTTATGCTGACTATGAAGCCATCGCGTTTTATTTTAGAAACAAAATTAGCGCATGGGGCTATCCCTATGAGGTGGTGCGGGTGTTTACTCCGGGCACCTATCCCAACACGCCCTATTCCAATTCCTTGATTTTGAATAAGAAAGTTTTTGTGCCCATCACCGGCAGCCAGTGGGATGATGATGCCCTTGCCGTTTATGAAGAAGCCATGCCCGGATACGAAATCATTGGCGTGATGTACAATGGATGGGAAAACACCGATGCCCTGCATTGTCGTACCAAAGGTATAGCCGATTTGGGTATGTTGTATATCCACCACTTGCCTTTGTTGGGTCAGGTGGAGTATTCCAATGAAGTGGAGCTGACAGCAGATATCACCGCTTGTAGCGGACAACCTATTTATCAGGATTCGGTTTGGGTGTACTACCGTTTCAATGGTGGCGACTTCCAACATACCATGATGACTTATGTTTCGGGCAACACCTATTCGGGAACCATTGCCGGAATTAACCCGGGCGACACGGTGGACTATTACCTGTTTGCCGCCGACCAATCGGGACGCAGGTCCTTTAGCCCATACATCGGCGAACCTGATCCCTTTGAGTTTGTGGTGGCAGATGTGGTTGAATTGACTTTTAACCCGGATTCAGTGCTGTTTCAAACAGAAGAAGAAATGATCGTGGGTTTGCCGTTGGACATCATCAACAATTCAGAAACCAACATTTTAATTAGTTCCATTACCGAGTTTGGCGCAAGATTTGGGTGGAGTGCACAAGGAATACCCACATTGCCCAAAGTACTTGCTCCGGGTGAGAATATCCCATTGGTCATCGTATGTGATATACCTGTTTCGCAGTCGCCCACCTGGATCACCGATTCGTTGTTTGTAACCACCGATGCAGGTGTGTTTGCCGAAAGAATCATGATTGATGAGGCATTGATTTCATCCACAGGTGATGCCCAAGCTAACACAGAAATTTCCCTGTATCCCAATCCAGCTTCTTCGGTTATCCATATTTCTGCCAATCAAGCACTTAAGAATAATCTTCACCTTTGCATTTATAACCTTTCCGGAAAACAAGTGGTAAATACTACCTTTGATGGTGACCAACAATACAAATTCGTTTTACCCGAAGAATTAACTTCAGGAACCTATGTATATCAATTGGTTACAGAAAATAAAACGATTAGCGGGAAACTAATGATAGTAAGATAGCTCGATTTAAACCAATACGAACGATAAATATACAGCAGCACCTAAGGCTGCCACAATTATCCAAAAGGTGGCCAGCGCTGAAAGTTTATCCTTTTCGGGGTCATAATCGAATTCACTTCTTGCCATGGGTATGCTAGTTTAAGGTAATTTATCCAGACGTTCACCGTTTTTGAAAGCTACCACAAAGGCGTCCACAATGCCATTGTAATTGCGCAGTTCGTTTCGTCTTTCGCGCGCTGCTTCATAGGTGGTAAACGAGCCCACCGTATAAATGTAAAAACCGTTGTGGGTGTTTTGCTTTATCTGCGATGCTGAGAGGTTGTACATGCTGCTCAATTTGGCAATGGAAATGGCATTGCCATATTTGGCACGTATTTGCACACGATACTCAATACCTTGCACCATTGGTTTTTGTTTTGGTGCCTCATAAGGTTTTTCTTCCACCACTACAATAACAGGTTCTTCTTTTTCTTCTTTGGGTGGCTCAACCGGTTGGCTGAGAATAGGAGGAGCTACAAAAAGCATGTCTATTTCGGCCGGCTGCACAGGTTGGTCTTTCACCGGAGCTTCCACCGGACGTTCACTGTCAGGTTTTTTTCTCGATTCAAAATAGTTGAAATCCTGATTTGATTCTCTGGATTGTGTTGTCCTTTTCTTGCCAAATTTATAGGTTACTCCCAACGAACTGTAGTTGTAGATATCATATTTAAAGCCACTTTCCTTGCCATCCATCCGGTCGGAGTTCATCCCGCGGTTGGCCGATTCCAAGTTGATGTCCCATTTGTCGGACAACCGTATTTTTAATCCCATTCCTCCCACGAGCACTCCTTCCATGGTTCGTCCGCCGAAGCCGACACCATTGCCATATCCTACTTTTCTGACTACTTTTTTTGTTGACAACTCCATGAGTTCGGTATTGTAGTTGGTAATTCCAACGCCAAGTATAAAATATACATCCCACATCTGACGGGGATTAAACGCCCCGATGATGTTACGGAGGCTAATGGTTCCATTCAAGTTTATTTCGATGTAGTTCGATTCAAAATACAAATTAGAAGGCCTGCGTGTTCCGGCCAACTGCGCATAAAGTCCTTGTAATCTTAATCCCAATATGGGAGAAACCTGATACCCTGCTTGCAAAGCGCCACCAAATCTCCATTCATTTTCGTAATTGGAAACCGGTACGATTCTATTCTGCTTGATGTCTCCAAAAAAAATGCTGGAACCACCGCTTAAGTTGACCGACCATTTGGCCACGCTTCCCGATCTTGAGGAGGAAGAGCTGAAATCCTGCGCGTTTGAGTGCATGCTCGTTAAGCAGATAATCATGCAAAGGGGCGCAATTATTTTAAAAATAGAGCTTTTAAACAAATCCATGGAGGCTAATATTATATTATTAGGCTTAATACTGCGCTAATACCACACGCAGCATTTTCGACCTTAAAAATAAATAAAAACCTTTAACTACGAAGTATGTTATTGATTTATTATCGCCAACCAATTGTTAATATCTTCCAGCTGCACCGCAGGGATATTTAGTTTGTTCTTTTTTCTGTAACCATTCAAGGTTTGCACCATGGCCGTGGGTTTAGCTTCCTTAAGTGCCGTAGGTGAAGAAAACCCTGCTTGCGGTAGGTGTGGAGCCCAAACCGGATCGATGCCCAATTTGGCAAAGTCTTCTCCCGTAAAGGATTTCTTTACGATTTCCGGACGCATCTGCGGGAAGAAAAGCACTTCCTGAATGGAGGGTTGGTTGGTCATTATCATGACCAATCGGTCGATGCCAATGCCCATTCCTGACGTGGGAGGCATGCCATATTCCATGGCCCTCAAGAAATCCTGATCGATAAACATGGCTTCGTCGTCGCCTTTTTCGGCCAGAGCCATCTGTTCTTCAAAACGCATGCGTTGGTCGATGGGGTCGTTCAACTCGGTGTACGCATTGGCCAACTCTTTACCATTCACCATCAACTCAAAGCGCTCGGTGAGTTCGGGATTTTCGCGGTGACGCTTGCACAAAGGTGACATTTCTACCGGATAGTCGGTAATGAAGGTGGGTTGGATAAATTGTCCTTCACATTTTTCGCCAAAAATCTCATCAATCAATTTGCCTTTGCCCATGGATGGATCCGTTTCCACACCCAATTTTTTAGCAGTTTCTCTCAGCTCCTGTCCATCCATTTGACTCACGTCGATGCCCGTATATTCTTTGATGGCATCCAAAATGGACAGGCGACGGAAGGGTGTTTTGAAGTCGATGAGGTTTTTACCCACTTGTACTTTGGTGGTTCCATGGAGGTCGAGGGCAATTTTTTCAATCATCTGCTCGGTCATTTCCATCATCCAAAAATAGTCCTTGTAAGCCACGTAAATTTCCATTTGGGTAAACTCGGGGTTATGGAAACGATCCATGCCTTCGTTACGGAAATCTTTGGCAAACTCATATACGCCCTCAAATCCGCCAATGATTAACCGCTTCAGATACAATTCGTTGGCTATACGCAAGTACAGTGGAATATTGAGTGCGTTGTGGTGGGTAATAAACGGACGTGCTGCCGCTCCTCCGGGGATGGCCTGCAAAATGGGGGTTTCCACTTCCAGATATCCTTTGTTGTTGAGGAAATCGCGCATGGTGCGTATCACCTGTGCCCGCTTAACAAAGGTGTCTTTCACTTTTTCATTCACTATTAAATCCACATACCTTTGACGATAACGTTGGTCCGGATCGGTAAAGGCGTCGTAAATCACACCATCTTTTTCCTTTACGATGGGCAGCGGACGGAGGGATTTTGACAGCATCTTGAACGACTTCACATGCACAGTGGTTTCGCCCATCTGGGTAGTAAAAACGTAGCCTGAAACACTGATGAAATCACCAATATCCAACAACCGTTTGAACACCGTGTTGTACATGGTTTTATCGTCGTCCGGACAAATATCGTCGCGTTTTACATACAATTGAATACGACCGGTGGCATCCATCAGCTCCACAAAAGAAGCTGCACCCATGATGCGGCGGCTCATGATACGTCCGGCCATCACCACTTCCTGGTAGAGGGTATTGTCTTTTGGATAGTTTTCCAAAATTTCCTCGGCATAGGCATTTACATGCACCTCTTCGGGAGGGTAGGCGTTAATATTCAACTTGGTTAGTTCGGTCAGGGCATCGCGTCTGATCTGTTCCTGTTCGCTAAATGGCATGGTGGTAAAATTTTGGCAAAGATAAAAAAAAGCTGTCTGCTCATATGGAAAAGAACAGACAGCTTATGGGGTAGTTTCTTGCAGAAATACTACAAGATGGTTACTTTTTTACGAACTACTTGTCCATTATTCAAACGGATGTCGATTACATAAACACCGCGGTTCAAATTGCTGATATCAAGCGAATTTCCTGAGAAATTTCTTTTCTGAATCATCAGTTGACCTGAAGTGGAATAAACGGCTACGTCGGCATTTTGTAATCCGATAACGTACAGAATGTCGTGAGCGGGATTGGGATATACCGAAATCAGTTCCTGACGAGGTTCGTCTGTTCCCACATAATCAATGCTGTAATTCACCACATATTGTTTATGGTTGTATAGGTTTTCAGCATACACGTCGATCATGGCGCTTCCGGGAATAGCAAAGGCCATGCTGGTAAGAACAGTGGAAGCAGCTACCATGGGAGTACCCACTAAAACGGGTTCTTCAGTGGTTCCTTCAGGAAGCTGAACTTCATATTCATATACATCCGGGTCGAAACCTTCCAATGGTACACCATCAAGTGTGAGAGAACTCAAACGTGCATCGTTGCTGAAATTAACGTCTTGTTCGCCGTATGAGGTCTGCAATACCTGTTTGGTTGATGGATCTTGTACAATAACCGAAACCAACAAGTCGTCGTATTCTTCCACATTGGTATTGGCCATGTCGTAGGTATAGGTAAATTGACTAGGCGTTCCATTGGTGAAGGATGTTGTTGCTCCATTGGCATCGGGCATCATTTTCATCATCACATGTTCAAATTCTGTTTCACCGTTTGAGCTGGCATTTTGGGTGGTAATTTTTTCCATAACAATGTTATACACCCGCAAATTTGAAGCACTGGCGAAAGGCAAAATATTGGTGGTAATAGAGATAACCGAACCATTCATTGTGAAGGAGGATGCAATGGCAAGGGTGGATGTTTGTTGCAGCGCATTGTTCAGTGCAGTGTTGCACGCTGAGGTATTGGTGGCAATTTTAGCGCCGTTGCAATACAACTCAGGAACAGCATTTACACCGTAATATCCACGACGCACACCGCCTTCAGCTGTGTAGTATGGATCACCTGATCCTGGCCAGTTCATTTGATATTTCACTAGTGTAATTTCATCTTCATGGGTATTACACCAAGGAACAAATGATGAGTTGAAGCTGGCACAAGGTGCACAAGTAGAACTGGTAAATTCTTCAAACAAAGGTTTTGAATTCAACACAACCGACTGATACTCAATGGATTTGGTCAAAGTATCATTGGAAGTATCCAGATCGGTGGTTCCGTTTACACTATTAATCCACATGGTTAAATCGTGCTGACCCACAGGTGAAACCCACATGCCGTCGAAGTTAAGTTCAGCACTTTCCAACAGATCCAGGTTCAAATCGGTAAAGGTAGAATCACGTTCGATACCTGAATAGGAAACCCAGGTTACATTTACTTCGTTGATCACGGTATTTCCCAGATTCAGAACGGATCCAACAACCGGCACAGGACCCGTGATAACACCGGGGGTGAGGATGTTAGCCATTTTGCAGTCGAACTGTGAGGGGGTAAACATGATCACATCGTCAATGTACCATGCATTTACCGATGACATATTTCCTGTCAGGTAAAAGCAGAACCTAAAAGTTGAACTTGTAATCTGGTCGCCCGAAAGAATGAGGGTAACCTCTTCGGCCGGAATGTCTTGTCCGGGAGTCTCTTCCCAAACAGAAACCCACGAACTACCTGAAGCTATGGCCAAGCCAATGCTTAAGCCCGATCCGGAACGTTTGTAGCTGTGTTTAAACATCAAAATAGCGGTATCAATGGTTGACATATTGGTGTAGGGTGACATCAACCGTGCTGTGCCATTGTAGTTGAAACCTTCAAATTTACATTCAGGTGATGATCCTCCTGCCATGGCTGTGGCGCTTGAAGTCCATCCTTGATTTAGTGGTAGTGCTGTCCATCCAGACGGGGGCATGGTGCCTGATCCGAAGTCTTCATTTAGTAAGGTTTGGGCGTTAAGAAAACCGGTAAGTAAAAGACCCACCAGCAAGAAGTACAATTTTTTCATAGTTTTTTTTGTTGTTAATGAATGAAACACTTGTAAAATTAACCATTTATCATGCAATTAGGTATGATAAATGGTGGTAATGTGATTTATTTTATAAAAACCTGCTCGGTTACTTTCAATTCCTCATTACTGAGCAACAGAATGTAACTTCCGGGTTTCACATTTTCAAGGTTGACCAAGATTTCACGGCTTCCTTTGGATCCGTTATCTTGATACCAACCATCATAGACAACCTGACCTTGCAAATCGTATATGGAAATATTGAATTTTTTTGGCTGGTTTCCTGTAATGGTGACAAAAAACTGCCCGTTTGATGGATTGGGATATACCGAAACCTGCGGAATACTGTATTCATCTATACCTGTACAATTCACAAAATCGAGCACGCGTTCATCGGAAGAGGTACACATCCCGTTGTTGGTCACCATGACTTCGAGGGTTCGTTCTCCGTATCCCGAAAATACAGTATTACTATCTACCACAATGGTTTGGGTAGTGTCTCCCGTTGACCAAAGATAAGTGCATCCCGGATTTCCTGCGTTCAGGGTGGTGAATGAGTTGCCACACAAACTGGTGTCGGCACCCAGATCAACCTGTGGATAGTCAACTACATGAATGAATATGGAATCGGTAGCCGCAACAGAATCGTTTTGCGCATGCACGAAGTACCAGGTGTCGGTTTCTGGCCATGCAGAGGCGGAGGCTTCGTCTGACGAAAAACCTTCGGGTTGCGATGTCCACATGTAGTTCAGGCTGTCGGTGAGGCCATAAACCACCGAAGTCAGAATGATTTCGTTACCCGCGCAATAGGTGTTTAAACTATCGAAGGTACCTGCTACCACTACCAAACTTGAAACATCCATTTGAATGGGTACGGTAACATTGGTAAGCAATGGGTCGTTGGAAAAGAAATGGGCTTCTGCAAAATAGCTTCCTTCCTCCAGATCGGTAGCATCGAAGGCTACAGTTATGGTGGTGGTGTCGCCGGCAGCAATATGACCTTCCAACGGATTGATATCCAGCCATCCTTGTACAACGATGGTGTAATCTTCTACTTCACCCCATGAAGTGGTTCCACAAGGTTCGGGAGTAGCATTGTAGTTGATTCTTACCCTCATTCTGGTAGGACCACTCAGGGCACCAACGGGAGGAATTACTTCTCCTGTGTAAGGACCAACACCCGGGCTTCCTTCAAAGGGTACGGCTTCGTCAGAATCAAACTCTCCATCCTGATTCCAGTCCACCCAAGCCACACATTCATCTACATCCCAGTTGGGATCACCGTTGGTTACAACAATCGGATAATTGTCGCCCACAAGCATCAGGGTTGAGAGGTCGGTATGGTCGCCGTAATAGTCTTGTCCTGTGGAGTTGTCTATATCGCCCACTTGCACTCTTGCAATATACTCATCACCTCCGCCACCGGTAGCTTCGCAATAGGTTGGTTTGGTTCCGGAGTTTCTCAATACCATGGGCGACAGAATATAATTCAGTTCCAGTTGCCCGGTATTGATAACCCGAAGGGTTTTGACCGACTGTGAATCTACCACCAGATGTTCGTACAAGCTCATGGGTGTTACTTCAATGTGGGCATCGCCCCATTGTTTGGAAATTCGTGCGGCACCCGATTCGCGGTCTTCGGTATAAGCAGCGGTAATTTTGTAGGTGTAATAACCATAATCAGGCAGCATATCGGTGTAGGTGGTGTCGGTGGTTGTGGCAATTAATACCTCATCTCTGTACAAAATAAAATTGGTAAACCCCTCGGCTTCATCATATTGCCATGTGAGGGAACAGCTTCCGGTTTCAAAAGTGAGTTCGGCGGTGAGGTTATAGGGTTTGTTCAGCGGATTAAGCTGATATGGCGAGCAATAGGTCATGGTTACGCCATCGCGGTTGTCGGTCCATACCGGATATACCCATCCGTCTTGAGCCGTAATGCCCAGATAGTCACCAAAATAGCTACTTGCCAGTCCGGGGATTGGTGTCGGGGTAAATGCCACATCACTTACTTTGAAATCTTCCCAGGTGATACCGCCATCATCTGAATTGGCACAATAAACTTCCGTTTCGCTTCCACCCACATTTCTGTCGTCGTAGAATACCACGCTGAGTGTTCCGTTGGATGGGTCGCTGACAATCCACGGGAAATAGCTTTTGCTACCTAGTCCGCTTTCGTTTTGGTTTACCTTAATGGGTTGCGACCAGGTATCGCCGGTATCTGAAGAATAAATAAGATATACATCAATGTCGTTGCCCACGTTGATACCGGGTTCACCAATATTGGCCCAAACCACGTATAGATTTCCACTTTCGCTTCCATTGCTGATATCTGCAGCTGCCGATGGGAATGAGTTTACACGCATGTCTTTTCCGGTGCCGGAATTACGTACACCACGAATATTGCTGATAATTCTCACTGCCGGCGACCAGGTTTGACCACCGTCGAGGGATTTGGACATGCCCATGGCGCTTTCGTCGGAAGGCCAGCTATCATAAATGGTCCAGATGGCATACACTTCACCATTGGGACCTACGCTCAAATTTACTCCCTGGTTATGACTTCCTGCATTTACGGCTTCACTGACGGCTTTTTTTGTCGACCAGGTAAGGCCATCATCAGTAGAAACAGAAACAGCTATTTCGTCGTTATAAGAACCACCAAATTCAGTCCAGGCCACATACAGATTACCTTCGTAAGGACTCAGCGGACTGTTGTCGATCCACATATGGTTTTTATCGGCCAGATCTCCCGGGTTGGGAGCCACGGTAACTGTGGACCACGAAGTACCCTGGTCATCGCTATACGACAAACCCATACCTCCCGGATTGTCGATGTAGTTTACATACCACCTGCCATTGAGGCCTATGGCTGTGGTGGGGTCACCACTGTTTTCGCCTCCGGCACCTTCCACTTCGCCTTCCCATGTTTCACCGCCATTCAACGAAAACAGGTCGTTGGCTCCGTAAAGACCACCCACCGGATTTTCGGTGGAGTTGTTGCTGTTGAGTACATTCTCAGAGTTGTTGGGGTCGGCAAAAACCGAGTTCTCACTCTGAGTTGAATTGATGGTGGTAACGGGTACGTCAGGTGAATCGTCGGTTAATACGCTTTTGGCCAATATTTTTGAACCCGTGTATTTGGCCGGAGCCACCCTGACTTCCGGATTAAAGGGCACCAACCCTTGTTTGGCTTTCTCCACCCAGTAATGCATATTGTCCACACGGGTGTTGATCAATTGGCTCCTTTCCTCCTTTGACAGGTGGCTGTTGCTAATTCCCCAACGAACGGCAAAAGCCACGATGAGGGTGCTTAAAATAACAATGGTAAGGGTAAATTTTTTCATACGTTGGTTTTAAAGTGATATGGAAGGTTTATTTGATGACATTCTTTTCTGTAATTTGGTTGCAAATATTTTATAATCATATGTTTAGATAATCGTGCTCAATGCTTCCTTATAGGTATCGATGGCCCTCAGTCGGGCAGAAGCATGCTCTACCATGGGTTGAGGATATTTCGATGTGCCCAACTCAGGAATCCATTTTCTCACGTAAATATTTAAGGGGTCAAATTTTTTGGCTTGGATCTCAGGATTGAATACCCTGAAGTAAGGTGCCGCATCACAACCGGTACCTGCGGCCCACTGCCAGTTTCCGTTGTTGGACGAAAGTTCAAAATCAAAGAGTTTTTGGGCAAAATATGCCTCACCCCACCGCCAGTCGATGAGCAGATGTTTACACAAAAATCCGGCTACTACCATCCTCACCCGGTTGTGCATAAATCCGGTTTGGTTCAATTCTCTCATGCCTGCATCCACCAACGGATATCCGGTTTTGCCTTCGCACCAGCGTTTGAACTCTTCGGGATTGTTGCGCCACCGGATGCCATCGTATGCCTCCCTGAAATTGCTATCCACCACCTTGGGAAAATGAAAGAGGATTTGCATAAAAAACTCCCGCCAGATAAGTTCTGATAAGAAAACCTGATTTTCACGATGAGCTTTTGCCACCAGTTTTCTGATGCTGATGGTTCCAAAACGAAGGGCTGTTCCCACGTTGGTGGTAGCTTCTTCTGCCGGAATATCACGGAGCTTATCATATGCCGAAATGGCCTGAAGATTTATTTCGGGAGGAGCAAGTGGGTTTTGTGTAAAGCCCAAATCTGCTATTGTTGGGAATTTCAATTGGATTTGTACAAATTTTCTAGCGGATTCACTCATTCCAATTGAAACTTTGTTCTGTTTTTGGGCAAAAGCCTCCAACCATTTATTTTTGAAGGGTGTAAAAACGGTGTATGGCTTGCCATCGGCTTTGAGCACTTCGTGAGGTTCAAAAATTACCTGATCTTTGCAGGAATCCACATTAACACCTTTTGATTCAAGTAGTTGTTTGACGGTTTCGTCGCGATTGATTGCATAAGGTTCGTAATCGCGATTAAAGAATACGGTGTCAATATCATAGGTATCAAGCAATTCTTTCCAGACTCCGATGGGATTGCCTTTTTTAATCAGAAGGCTACTTTGCTGTGACTTTAGTTGATGATCAATGGATTGCAAGGTGTTATAAATAAAACTTACCCGGGCGTCATCTTGTGGCAATTCGTCGAGGATAGCTGTATCGAAAATAAATAGTGGCAATACTTCCCGGGGCTGCAAAAATGCCGCCATCAGGGCTGTATTATCTTCCAGTCGCAGGTCGCGACGAAACCACATCACATTTATTTTCATGGAAATTTTTTGCCAAAGATAACCAAACAGATAAATGTCGGATATCTATTTTATACAAAAAAAGGAGACAAAGTCTTGCTGACCCTGTCTCCTTCTCATTATAGTTTGTTTAGACTAATGATTGATAATCAGTTTTTCGCTGGCAGAAGCATGTTGACCTTTTACAACAAGCTGATAAACGCCACCTGCCAAATTGGTCAGATCGAGGGATATGGTTCCGTTTCCGTTAACGCGGATATCGCTTTGCTCAAAAACCACTTTACCTGTCACGTTGGTTACTTGCAGAGATACTTTCTGGTTGATTTTACTCGACAATTCCAATTGAAAAACACCCGAACTTGGGTTGGGATAGAGCTTCATGCTGATGGCTTCGCGTTCGTCGATGGAACTGCAATTCTTAAAGTCAATGCTTATTTCACTGGTGCCAACGCATCCATACTGATTGGTTACTTCCACAGCAATTGTTTGCACGCCATAACCGTGTCCGGCCGTGTCAACCTGAATAGTCTGGGTGGTTTCTCCATTGGACCACAAGTACATGGCTCCTTCATTTCCGGCGTTGAGCAACACGTTTCCGCCACCACAAAGCACCGTGTCAGCACCCAAAGAAACCTCGGGGAGTGCAGCAAAATTAAGCACGATGGTGTCTTTGGTAGCGCATCCATTTTGGTTGGTTACTTCAACCCAAACAGGGGTAATTCCGGTTCCTTCTGCTACGATGGTTTGGGTGGTTTCGCCCGTTGACCACAGATACGAATCGCCTTCGTTTCCGGCATTCAGACTGAACATGTTTTCGCCACAGAGTATTTCATCCGGACCCAAATCAACCACGGGATTGTCGAATACGGCTACCGAAACTTCGGCGGTGTTGGTAAAATCGCCATCGCTTACCTCAACGATATAAACTGTGTTTTCAGTAGGCAGTACCATGGGGTTTTGTTCCTGCGAGGTAAATCCCTCGGGAACAGAGTTCCAATTGTAGGTATAGGTTCCGGTTCCGCCGGCGGCATTGGCATTGAGTTGAACCGATTCGCCCAAACAAATTTCGGTGGGATCGGCACTGGCTTCAATACTCAGGTTGCTCACCACCATGGTCAAATGAACAGGGATGTTGCCCGTGTTGATGTCGTTGGAAACATAGGTGATGGTTTCGAGATACCAACCGTTGGTAAGACCTGTGGAATTGAATGTGAGTAAAATTTCAGTTGAATCGCCCACGGCTACACTTCCGGCTTCGGGGTTTACTGTCAACCAATCTTCATAGAAAATGGCGTAATCTTCCACTTCCCCATATTCGGATTCTCCGGTGGGAATAGCTTTTCCGGAGGCATCCAACAAGCGAATACGCATGATGGTGTTTCCTTGTACACTGCCTTTGGAAGGAACAATGTTGCCGCTGAAGGAAGTAAAATTGTCATTTGCCGTGAGTTCAACGGGTGTTTCGTCGAATGCACGATTTTGGTTCCAGTCAACCCAAACAAGCACCCTATCTCCTTGGTATCCGTTGCGGTTTTCTACAACGATGGGATAAGATTCTCCGGCATGCATGCGGGTAATAAAATCCGTATAGTCGCTATAGAAATCCGATCCGGAAGTATTATCAATGGTTCCTATTTTCACTCCGCTGATATATTCATCGCCACCACCTTGTGCTTCAGCATATTCTGCAGTGTTGATGTTTGATTTGAAGGGTGAAAGATCGAAAGTGAGATCGAGTACACCGGTGTTTTTAATTTTCAGGGTACGTTCGGCCACTTGCTCGGGTTCCAGATAAACGGTGATGTCCTGAGGTGTGATTTCGATGGTCGAAGAACCATATTGTGCCATTGCACTTACAGAAGGTGATTCGGAGCTTCCATAGTCGGCGGTCACTTCATAGGTATAATATCCGTAATCGGTGAGTTGATCTTCAAAGTTGGTTTCCGTTGATGTTCCAACAAGGATTCCGTTACGATACACATTAAAATATTGAAATCCTGTGGAAGGAATAAAAAACCATGTTAAATCGGCCAATCCTGTTTCCTGATCCACATTGGCCACAAGAGAAGTTGGTGTATGCACATCGATAGTTTCAAATACAGAAACATAGGTCATGGCCGTACCGGTTCGGTTGTCGGTCCAGGCGGGATACACTTTGCCGTTGCTGGCATGAATGGCCAGATAATCGCCAAAATAACCCGAAGCCAGACCGGGAATGGGTGTTGGAGTAAAGGCCACGTCGCTCACTTTAAAATCTTCCCAGGTTTCGCCGGCATCGGTTGAAACGGCTACCCATGCTTCGGCTTGGTTGGCAGGTACATTACGGTTGTCGTAAAAAATGGTGCTGATAATTCCGTTGGAAGCATCGCAAGCAATCCAGGGCAAAAAATGCGCTTTCCCTTGTCCGATGGGGTCTTGGTTTACCCGGATTGGTTCGCCAAAGGTAAGTCCGCCATCGGTGGATTTAATCATGTACACATCGCGGTCGCTGCCCTGATTTACTCCGGGTACGCCCACATTGGTCCAGGTTACATAAATATTTCCGCTGTTAGGACCATCACTCATATCAACCGCCATGGTAGGGAATGAGTTGACACGCATGTTTTGTGGCACCTCTGAATTTCTAATTCCTTTGATGTTGTCGATGATACGATAAGAAGGTTCCCATGTAGCTCCGCCGTCAAAGGAACGGGCAAAACCGAGGGCTTTTTCGTCTTGTGGCCATCCGTCGTAGATGGTCCATACGGCATATACTTCACCGTTGGGACCGGTACTGAGGTTGACCCCTTGGTTGTGACTACCGGCAGCTACGCCATAGCTAAGGGCAATTTTATTATCCCATGTAACGCCACGGTCGGTGGACCGTTTCACCACCACCTGATTGTTGTAGCTTCCGCCAAAGTCGGTCCAGGCATCGTAGAGATAATTTTCGTAAGGACTACCCACCTTGGCATCTATCCACATGTGGTTTTTGTCGGCCAGGTCGTTAAAACCGTTTCCGGGTTTTGGGGCTACTTGCACCCTTGTCCAGGTAGCACCTTGATCATCGGAGTAGGAGATGTCTTGTCCGCTGCTGGATCCGATATAGCCTACATACCAGCGACCGTCGGTTCCGATACAAGCTGCAGGGTCACCACTATTGCTGTTGTTGGGACCTTGTACGCTTCCTCCCCATGTTTCACCCAAATCCAATGTATAAAGGTAGTCGGCACCATAAACAGAACCTCCGTTTTGGGGGGTTGAGTTATTGGAGTTTAATGCCACCATGTTGTCGTTGGGATCGATAAAAATGGAGTTTTCACTTTGTGTGGAGGGTGTTTCGGTAACGGGCACGTCCGGCGAATCGTCGAAACGAACCATGCGTGAATTAATCTTACTTCCGGTAAACACGGCCTGTGGTACTTCAACTTCAGGATTTAATACGGCCAAACCCATGTCAGCCATACGTTTCCAGTATCCGTTGTTGTCGACACGTGTGTTTACCTGGGCTCTTTTTTCACGTTCCGACATGGTATTGTTGCTAATGGCCCAATTAAGGGTAAAAGCGCCCAGAACGATAAGCACGCCCAAGGCAATAATGGTAGGTTTTTTCATGAGAAATGCTATTAACTGTAGATTGATTTTGTGTTGACAAAATTAGCTGAAATCAGTTCAAAATGTTAATAATTAACATTTTATTATCAAAAAAAGTGATGATTTTGTCCCTAACGAAAACGACTAGAGTCTGATTTTCAAGTATATTCCTTAATTTCTGCTTCTCCGTTAGCAGCACGCAAACCGTTGGTAGCAAGTGCTTTCATCTCGTCTTCGCCGGGGAACACGTGCACGGGGCCAAATCGGTGGATATAGGAAATGATTTGATTGACAAAATATTTGTCGTGGGCAATGCCTCCGGTGATGAGGATGCCGTCGATTTCGCCATGGAGCACGGCAGCCATCGACCCCACCTCTTTGGCCACCTGATAGGCCATGCCATCGTAGATATACTTGGCTTGGGCGTCTCCCTTTTGTGCGCGTTGCTCTACCTCGTAAGCACTGTTGGTGCCCAGATAAGCTACCAATCCGCCTTCACCCTTGATCATTTTCAACACCTCTTTTTCGGTAAATTTTCCGCTGTAACAGAGTCTGACCAAATCGCCCACGGGAAGGGTTCCGGTGCGTTCGGGCGAATAAGGACCATCGCCATCCAGCCCTTGGTTTACATCCACCACACGACCGTGTTTATGGGCTCCCACGGTAATTCCTCCTCCCAAATGAACCACAATCAGGTTGAGGTCTTCGTATTTGCGCATGATGGATTTGGCATGCTGGCGTGCCACGGCCTTTTGGTTGAGGGCATGAAAAATGGACCTGCGGGGCAACAGGGGATGTCCTGACAGTCGGGCCAAATCGTCAAATTCGTCCACCACCACAGGGTTGGTAATGTAGGCTTTGGCATTGGGAATGGATTGGGCAATATCCCAGGCAATGAGACCTCCCAAATTGCTGGCATGCTCACCATAAACACAAAGTTCCAGATCGTGCCTCATTTTGTCGTTGACAGCAATAATACCCGACTCCACCGGTTTCAACAAGCCACCTCTACCCATCATCACCGAAATGGTGTTGATGTCGATGTCGGCATCCGCAATCTGCTTTAATATCAAGTCTTTCCGAAATCCAAACTGTTTGGTAATCACATCATAGGGCGCAAGTTCCTCGCTGGTATGCCTGATGGTTTGAATAAACAGCGGATTTGTGCCTTCGTAAACGGCAATTTTGGTACTTGTAGATCCGGGGTTGATGGCCAGTATTCTGATTTCGTCCATGTGTAAATGGGTGGTTTTCGGTTTTATTTATCTGGAAGACAAAGCCGCCAGTGCGATGGAATATAATTTGGTTTTGGTACTGTCGCCGCGGGAGGATAACACGGCCGGAACGCGTGCGCCCACTACAATTGCACCCAATTCGCTATTGGCCAGCTTGGTATTGCATTTATAAAAAACATTTCCTGCTTCGATGTTGGGAAATACCAAACAGTCGGCATCTCCGGCCACCTGTCCTGAAAGTTTTTTAATTTGTGCACTTTCCATGTCGATGGCCACATCCAGTGCCAGGGGACCATCCACGTAAGCTCCCTTAATTTGACCTCTGTCGGCCATTTTGGCCATAATGGCGGCATCCACGGAAGATTGAATTTTGGGCGAAACTTGCTCACTGGCTCCAATTATGGCCACTTTGGGGGTTTCTATTCCCAGCGATTTGGCCACATGGATGAGGTAGTTGGTGATGGCGATTTTTTCTTTGAGTTCAGGTGCCGGAATAATGGCTACATCTCCCACCACCAACAGCTTGTGGTAGTTGGCGTTTTCCATCACCGTAACATGACTCAGCACGGCACCCGGATTCATCAAGCCTTTTTCCTTGTTCAGTATGGCACGCATGTATTTGTCGGTGCTTACGAGTCCTTTCATCAACAGATTTCCCTGGCCGGCGTTGATCAATTCCACTGCTTTTTCAGCAGCTTTCATTTCGTCGGGTTCGTGTACTATTTTGAATTTTTTTATGTCTATTCCTTCGTGTTTGCAAACTTCGGCAATGGTTTTTTCGTCGCCCACCAAGGTTCCCGATACCAAACCCAAATCGATGGCCTGACTAACGGCACTTATGGAGTGTGAATCGTTGGCGTATGCTGCTACCAACACCTTTTTTTCTTGTGCCTTAAGCACCCCAAACATATCGTCAAGTTTTTTTATCATGCTTCTACCTTTGTTAAATAATTAACAAAAATACAAACATTGTTCAAAGTAGGGGTGCATCATTACAAAATTTTCCGATAACCTACGATTGTTCCCACAGGGCAAGAGTTTTGGTGAAAATATGTCCTCAATTTATACTTTATCACATGCAGATGTTTTGTATATTTGACTAAAAATTTCTATTGAAAACTAAAGTACTCTTTGTGTGTTTGGGCAATATTTGTCGCTCGCCTTCGGCAGAGGCTGTTTTTAAGGGTGTTGTGGAGGCTCACCACATGGCGACCGACTTTGAAATCGATTCGGCAGGCACTTCGGGATACCATGCCGGAGAACCTGCGGATGCCAGAATGCGCCAACATGCCTCCAAACGAGGCTACCATCTCACCTCCATTTCACGCAAATTTGACCCGCAACATGATTTCGATCATTTCGACCTCATCATTGCCATGGACGACGACAATCTCTTTCAATTAAAACAAATGGCCCGGCATGGGGAAGATTTGAAAAAGCTATCCCTCATGACCGACTTTGCGCCGGCAGGAAAGTATTCCGAGGTACCCGACCCATACTACGGAGGTCCTCAGGGGTTTGATTTTGTACTCGATATTCTCGAAGAAGCCTCCGAAGGACTATTTGCTCATCTCTGCAACAAACCATCTTAATTTCCAATCCAGTCATTTTAAGCTATGTTAAACAAAATTATACAATTCAGTATTGCCAATAAGTTGATCGTGTTGCTGTTTACAGCCACCATCGTAGGTTTTGGCTTATACTCGCTTACGCAAATTCCCATCGGAGCCGTGCCCGACGTAACCAACAACCAGGTGCAGGTAATTACCACTTCCCGAAACCTTTCCACCCTCGATGTGGAACAGTTTATCACCTATCCTGTGGAGCTGGAAATGGCCAACCTGCCCGGCGTGGTCGAAATACGGTCGGTTTCCAAGTTCGGACTGTCGGTGGTGACCATCGTGTTTGAAGAAAACATGGGCACCTACCTTCCACGACAACTGATTGCCGAGAAACTGATTTCAGCTGCAGAGAATATTCCCAAAGGAATGGGTGTGCCGCAAATGGGACCTATTACAACAGGTTTGGGGGAAATATATCAATACATCCTTGACACCAAACCGGGTTACGATTCCATATATTCTCCCATGGATTTGCGTACCATTCAGGATTGGTTGGTCAAACGTCAACTTTCAGGAATTCAGGGTGTTGTGGAAATAAACACCTGGGGTGGATTTCTTAAACAATATGAGGTGGCCGTTAGTCCTCCCAAACTGCACGCCATGGGCATTTCGGTGGCCGAGATTTTTGAAGCCCTTCAAAACAACAACGATGTGGCCGGTGGCGGATACATCGAAAAAACCAACGAAAGCTATTTTATTCGTGGTGAAGGTTTGGTGGGCAATGTGTCGGATATCGAAAACATCGTGGTAAAAAACATCAACGGCATGCCCATTTACATTAAAGATGTGGCAGAGGTACATGATGGCTATGCCACCCGCTTTGGCGCCATTACCGGCAACGGAGAAGGCGAAAAGGTGCTCGGACAAGTGATGATGCTGAAGGATGCCAACTCCAACAAAGTGATTCAGGCGGTGAAGGACAGGGTGGCCGAGGTTCAAAAAAGCTTGCCCGAAGGGGTCTATATCAACCCATTTCTCGAGCGAAGCGAACTCATTGAAAAAACTACCCACACGGTGGTGGAGAATCTGGTTCTGGGATGCCTGATTGTTATTTTCGTGGTCGTGCTTTTGCTGGGAAACATGCGTTCCGGGCTTGTGATTGCGTCCGTTATTCCCTTGAGTTTGCTGTTTGCTCTGGGACTCATGTATATTTTTGGTGTGGATGCCAACCTCATGAGTTTGGGCGCCATCGACTTTGGAATTATCATCGACGGAGCGGTTATTATTGTGGAATACATTGCTTTTAAAATTACAGCGCAGAAAAAGGTGATTGATGCAGAAACTCCCGAAAACCGAAAGGGAATCATCGATGCCATTACCATCGAAAGCGCCTCCAAAATGATGACGTCCGCCGTTTTCGGACAGCTGATTATTCTCATCGTTTTTATTCCCATACTATCACTCACCGGTGTTGAAGGCAAGATGTTTCGCCCCATGGCACTAACATTCAGTTTCGCACTCATTGGTGCCATGATATTTTGTTTTACCTACGTGCCCGTAGCTTCGGCGTTGTTCTTAAAACCCGACAAACGGTCGCGCCGGAATATTTCTGAACGGCTCATGCGTTTCATCACGTCCATGTATACGCCATCCATCGAGTTGGCCATGAAGTTCAAAAAATCGGTGTTGGGCGCATCGCTTATTCTGCTGCTTTTTTCGGTGTTTATTTATACCACCATGGGCGGCGAATTTGTGCCCACGCTGGATGAAGGCGATTTCGTGATACAGCCTGTATTACGAACAGGTACATCGCTCAGCAGCACCATTGCCATCACCACCCGGATTGAGAAAATTCTGCTGGATAATTTCCCTGAAGTGGACCAGGTAGTGAGCCGTATTGGCGCTGCCGAAGTACCCACCGACCCCATGTCGATGGAAGAAAGCGATGTCATCATTAAATTGAAACCAAAAAAAGAGTGGGTATCGGCCAAGACAAAAAACGAATTGGCCGAAAAATTCGTGGAGGCCTTATCCGTAATTCCCGGTATTGAATATGAGTTTACCCAACCCATCGAGATGCGTTTCAACGAACTGATTACCGGTGTTCGTGCTGATATCGCCATCAAGGTTTTTGGTGAGGATTTAGATATTCTGTACGAAAAAGGTCAGGAAATAAAGCAATTGGTTGAAGGTATTCCGGGTGCTTCGGATGTGATTTTGGAAAAAGTTGCCGGATTGCCGCAGATGTCGGTGAAATACAACCGGCAAATGATTGCCAAATACGGATTGAACATCAAAGAACTCAACGACATGATTACCACCGGATTTGCCGGAGCCACTGCCGGAAACGTGTTTGAGGGAGAAAAACGCTTTGATTTGGTGGTTCGCTTCGATAAAGCCCACCGCAAGAACATCAGTGACATCGAAACCATGTATGTTGAACTGCCCAACGGACGAAGGATTCCCATGAGCGAGCTGGCCGAAATTGCCTATACAGCTGGCCCGGCAAAAATTTCACGCGATGATACCAAACGCCGGATTGTGGTAGGGGTAAACGTCAGAGACCGGGACCTCCAATCGGTGGTAGAAGAAATTCAACAGCGTGTCGATGAAAAAATCGAATTGCCCATCGGCTATACCGTCAACTATGGAGGACAGTTCGAGAACCTGCAAAGTGCCAGTAAACGTTTGAAACTAGCCGTGCCTGTCGCCTTGCTGCTCATCTTAATCATGCTGCATTTTGCTTTCAAGA
The DNA here is from genome assembly GCA_963676875.1 of Bacteroidales bacterium. GTDB lineage: Bacteria > Bacteroidota > Bacteroidia > Bacteroidales > F082 > UBA6244. The sequence goes on along the minus strand of OY781436.1, from coordinate 1,481,771 downwards.
GTTTTCGTGAGGCGCTCATGGTTTTTTCGGCCATTCCACTTTCAGCCGTTGGAGGCGTTTTGTTGCTGTGGATGCGGGGATTACCCTTTAGCATATCAGCAGGAGTGGGCTTTATCGCCTTGTTTGGTATTGCCGTACTCAATGGTATCGTGTTGATTGAGCATTTTAAAGAGTTGAAGCACAAGGGTATCACCAATATCCACGACCGTGTGATTTTGGGAACCAAACAACGTTTACGTCCCGTCTTGCTCACGGCAGGAGCTGCCGCCATGGGTTTTCTGCCCATGGCTGTTTCCACATCTGCAGGCGCCGAAGTACAACGCCCCCTGGCCACGGTGGTCATTGGGGGATTGATAAGTGCCACGTTTTTAACCATGATTGTGCTTCCTGTGCTCTACTCTCTGGTGGATGAATGGAAGATTTCTTTCCTCCGTTCAGGAAAAGCAACTATGGTGGTTCTCATGCTTTTGGGATTGTCAGCCATGCCGGCCTTTGGTCAACACAAGGAACTCACCATGGACGAAGCCATTGAGTGGACATTAGCCAACAATTTGGAGTATCAGGCAGCCCAATTAAAAGAAGAGCAGAGTAAACAATTGATTTCCACTGCTTTCGATCTGGAAAAAACAGGTGTATATTACAATTACGATCAAAGTAATATTGGCGAAAATAATGTTCCACTGAGCATTTTCGGAGTGCAGCAAAATTTTGATTTCCCAACGATTTATAACCGACAAAAGAAGGTGAATCAAGCTGAATATCAGGCGCAGGTGATACAAACCAGGATACTTGCCCGTGAGCTTTCCCGAAAAGTTTCGCAACAATACAACCTGGTAGTTTATTACCAAAATAAGCTGGAGTTGTACAAATATCTTGACAGTTTATACCAAAATTTTGCCCGGGCTGCCGAACGAAAATATACACTGGGAGAAACCAACTACCTGGAAATGCTCACAGCCAAATCCAAACGTAACCAGCTGAGCATGCAGGTGCAACAAATTGAGCAAGAGCTTATTTCGGCTACCAACGAGTTGAAAGCCATCGTGCAAACCGATAGTGCATTCACGGTGGCACCGATTAAACTTACGGTTCAAAAAATCGACACCTCAAAACAGGTGGTCAATCCCGGAATTGCATACATGCAACAGCGTACTGATATGAGTTTTGAGCAAGTACGACTCGAAAAAAGCAGGTTTATGCCGGGTTTGCAACTGGAATATTTTATGAGCACCAACAATGGTCCCAATCGCAAAAACTACAATGCCTATCAGGTGGGAGTAACCCTTCCTCTTTGGTTTAAGCCGCAAAAAAATCGTTTGGCCGCCTCCAAAATTCAACACGAAATCACCCTCAACCAAAGTCGTGATTACAAGTTGCGCCTAACATCCAAACATCAACAATTATTGGCGGCACTTAAAAAACATGAGGAAGCCATCAAGTACTACCAGTCGACCGGCGAAATGCTGTCCATTGAAATAACACGGACTGCTCAGGAGAGTTTCAGTAATGGCGAAATTGATTTTTTTCAATACATACAAAGTCTGGAAAACGCCACTTCCGTAGTGCTTGAATACCTTGACAATTTGGTAGAATACAACGCCACCGTTTTTGAAATTAACTACATGACATTATAATTATATACCCATGAAAATGAATATCCAACATATGGCCATGCTTGCCTTCGTGATTTCTTTAACAATTTATGGCTGCCAGCAAAAACCCGAGCAAGTTGTGGCAGAAGTGGTCACCGAAAAAGTAACCGAACCGGAGGCTGAGAATATGGTCAGTTTAACCCGGGAACAATTTGAAACCGGAGGAATGCAGCTGGGTAATATGCAGCCCAGAACCCTTTTCGAAACCATCAGTACAACAGGATTCTTGAATGTTCCTCAAGAAAACCAGATCGTAATAAGCAGTTATTTGGGCGGATATGCATCATCTACGCCACTGCTTCCGGGAAGTAGGGTACAAAAGGGTCAGTTTTTAATGAATCTTACAAATCCGGAAATCGTCACCCTGGAACAGGACTATCTTATCGCTAAGCAGAGCTTGTCCTACCTCAAGTCGGTGTATGATCGTCAGGTTACCCTCAACAAAGAGAAGATTAGTTCGTTGGATAAACTATTGCAAGCCGAAAGCGAATATAAAAATATGTTGGCCACACGCGCTGCGTTGGAACAAACATTGCTTCTCAACAACATTCAGCCCGAAAAGGTGACTCCCGAAAATATGTCACCCATTATTAGTTTATATGCCCCAATCAGCGGAGTTATTACCCGTGTGGAGGCTGTTAACGGACGGATGACGAGCCCGGGGGAAACCCTTTTTGAAATAGTAAACACCGACCATTTGCATTTGGAAATGAAAGTATTTGAACAAGATGTGGCCTTTGTGCATCCCGGCCAAAAAGTGACATTTACCATACCCGATTCTCGTGCAGGCGAATACACAGGTGAAATATTTTTGGTGGGAAAATCCATCGACAAGGAAGAGCGAACGGTAACCATACATGCGCATCCCGATGAGAACAGCGACCTTCCTCAATTTTATGGCATGTTTGTGGAGGCGCAAATAGTGATTGCCGACCGTGAAGCCGATTGCGTTCCAATAAGCGCGTTGGCATCGGGAAACGGAAACGAATATGTGTTTGTGGTACATTCAGAAACCGAAAACCAGATGGTTTTTGAACGCATTCAGGTAAATGTGGGTTTCACCACTGATACCTATGCTGAAATATTGCCATCGAGTGTTGCACTCATCAAAGGAAAACAAATTCTTGTGAAAGGCGCCTATGGCCTGATGCAGGAGTAGATAGCGAATGGTGATTTAGTCCAAAGGCTCGAAATCTTCTTTTCCGGCACCGCAAACCGGACACATCCAATCGTCGGGGAGGTCTTCAAAGGCTGTTCCGGGGGCAATGCCGCTGTCGGTATCCCCCTCTGCCGGGTCGTAAATGTGGTCGCACACCAAACATTTGTATTTCTGCATGTGACCATTGGTGGTGGCCACAGGTTCCGGTTTGGTTGCCTCCGGTTTGATGTAGGTGGGGGCATTCTTGGGTGCTTTTCCTTTTTTCACATTTCTGTAATAAGCATAAGTAAGCGGATCTTTTGTTTCATCCAACATGCCGTTGTCGATAATTTCGCCAACAAATACAATATGAGTTCCCACCTCAAATTGCGAAACCAACTTGCATTCAAACCAAGCCACACATTGGTCGGTAACAATGGGTACGCCTGTTTTTCCGGTGATATAGGCCGTGTCTTTAAATTTATCCACGTCTTTACCGCTTTTGTAACCAAACAAGCCGATGATTTCGGCCGAAGCCTGCTCTTCCAGAATGGAAATGGAAAACAGCCCCGATTGTTGAATCAAGTGGGCAGTATAATTGTCTTTGTTGCACGAAATAGCTATTTGAGGGGGCTCGGCAGTTACCTGAAAAGCGGTGTTGGCAACATATCCATTCTTTTTTTCACCATCGGCGGTACTGATGATGTAAAGACCATAACTAATTTTAAAAAAGGCTTCTGTATTCATGTGGCTAGTTTTTGTCAAAGTTAGGAAAAATTGCTGTTCAAAAAGTGGTAAAACCACACATACTTTTTGGGTATATTCAGACTGTTTGAAAAAAACAAATCAAGTAATACTGATGTTTCCGGGAATAAAAGATAGATGTCCTGTTTTTTCGAATAAAGGAATTTCGATTTGGGTTCCAGTGTCTATTCGACAAAAAATTAGCAGGCATAAAAAAATCCGGTATCGATAGCAGTAAGTTTTTAGTAGTTGAGGTAGTAGTCTTTAAACAATCCCGATAGTATGCTATCCATACCAGATTTGATGGAGCAAAACTATATAGAATTAGTCTAAATAACAAGAAGAAAGTGAAATATTTTCACTAGATTTTTTAATGGTCTGTATATCTTAATGTTGTGGCTGTATTTTAAATTCAAAAAGGGGGTTCAAAAACCAATATATCGGAAAATTTCTCCTACAATTAACGTGAAATTGACCTCTATTTCAGAATTTCTCAACCAACACCAATCATTTTTTCTCACGAGACTTTGCCTCAAAACATCATGTTTTTGGATTTGAATCCCGAAATATTATAATATTTTTGGATTTGAATCCTGAAATATTATAATAATATAGGATTTGAACCCTAAAAAAAGTGAGCTTTTCAAACTCCAAGACAATCTCTTGCAAATAGTAAAAAAACGCCAGCCAACCTTCTACAGGCTTGCTGGCGCTCTTGGTATAGGGATGTCTGATGGCTTCGGGTGTTACTTCCTTGCTTCCATCAACAAATTCAGCATTTGAACTCCGGCATCGGGAATCACCGTTCCGGGTCCGAAGACGGCTACCACTCCGGCATCAAACAAAAATTGGTAGTCCTGGGTGGGAATTACGCCGCCCACAATCACCATAATGTCTTCACGACCGAGTTTTTTTAGCTCTTCAATTACTTGGGGAACAAGGGTTTTATGGCCGGCTGCCAAACTGGAAACGCCCAATACATGCACATCGTTTTCAACGGCTTGGCGTGCAGCTTCGGCGGGTGTTTGAAACAAGGGTCCGATGTCCACGTCGAACCCGATGTCAGCATATCCCGTGGCCACCACTTTGGCGCCGCGGTCGTGGCCGTCCTGCCCCATTTTGGCAATCATAATACGTGGACGGCGACCTTCCATTTCGGCGAATTTGTCGGCCAGCTCACGTGCTTTTTTAAAGGAGGAGTCGTCGCCGGCTTCGGCGGCATATACTCCAGATATGGATCTGATCACAGCTTTATACCTTCCCATTATTTTTTCGCAAGCATACGAAATTTCTCCGAGACTTGCACGATTTTTGGCTGCTTCCACGGCCAGTTCAAGCAAATTGCCTTTGCCGGTTTCACAAGCCAGTGTTATTGCTTCCAGATTTTTTTGAACAGCAGCCTCATCGCGGTTGGCGCGTAATTTTTTCAAACGGGCCAGCTGTGCTTCACGAACGGCAGTATTGTCGATTTCCAGGGTTTCGATGGGATCTTCTTTGTCCAGCTTGTAGCGGTTGATACCCACGATCACATCCTTGCGGGAGTCGATGCGGGCTTGTTTGCGGGCAGCGGCTTCTTCGATGCGCATTTTGGGCAATCCGGTTTCGATGGCTTTGGACATGCCGCCCATTTCTTCCACCTCTTCGATGAGTTTCCAGGCGCGTTCGGCCAGGTCATGGGTGAGGGTTTCAACATAATAGGAGCCTGCCCATGGATCCACCGAGCGACAAATTTCGGTTTCTTCCTGCAAGTATATCTGGGTGTTGCGGGCGATGCGGGCGGAAAAGTCGGTGGGCAACGCGATGGCTTCGTCCAGGGCATTGGTGTGCAGGCTTTGTGTATGACCCAGCGTAGCACCCAATGCTTCCACGCAAGTGCGGGCTACATTGTTAAATGGATCCTGTTCAGTCAAACTCCAACCTGAGGTTTGGGTGTGGGTACGCAAGGCCATGGATTTTTCGAGCTTGGGCTCAAATTGCTTCACAATCTTGGCCCACAACATACGCCCGGCGCGAAGTTTGGCAATTTCCATGAAATGGTTCATGCCCGATCCCCAGAAGAAACTCAACCGGGGAGCAAACTCATCTATCTTCAACCCTGATTTCAATCCGGTGCGGATATAGTCCAGTCCATCGGCCAAGGTGTATGCCAGCTCGATATCTGCCGTGGCTCCTGCTTCCTGAATGTGATATCCTGAAATGGAAATGGAGTTGAACTTGGGCATTTTGCGCGAAGTATATTCAAAAATATCAGAAATAATGCGCATGGATGGCTCCGGAGGATAGATGTACGTGTTGCGCACCATAAATTCCTTCAAAATATCGTTTTGGATGGTTCCGGCGAGTTCTTCCAATTTGGCACCTTGCTCCAAAGCGGTAACGATGTAAAAAGCCAAAACGGGCAACACGGCACCGTTCATGGTCATGGAAACGGAGATTTTGTTCAACGGAATTTGGTCGAACAGAATTTCCATATCGAGAATGGAATCGATGGCCACACCGGCTTTTCCCACATCACCTACCACGCGCTCGTGATCGGAGTCGTAGCCGCGGTGGGTGGCCAGGTCGAAGGCCACAGAAAGTCCCTTTTGACCGGCTGCCAGGTTGCGACGATAAAAGGCGTTGGATTCTTCAGCAGTGGAAAATCCGGCATACTGACGGATGGTCCACGGACGGGTAACATACATGGTGGAATAGGGTCCACGCAAAAAGGGTGGTATTCCCGCGGCATAATTCAGGTGCTCCATGCCACGCAGGTCGTTGGCCACGTATGCGGGTTTAACATCAATGTGTTCGGGGGTTTCCCAATCGGCTTTAATGCCGTTTTCGGGATATTGAACCTCCGGATTGTGGTTGATATTGATATGTTTAAAATTCGGTTTCATCTTGAATACTTTTTTTTGCCGGTTAAACAATAGGTTTTAAATTCCCAGAATTTGTTGAAATTCGGATAGTTGTTCCAGCAAATTGCTTTTTATATGGATGAAGTGCTTCAAGCCCGCAGCTTTCAGGGTGTCGATTAAATCCACCGGATAACCGGCCAAAACCACGATGGTATCCCCGTGAAGGGCTTCATAGATGGGTTGTGCAATGGTGGCATATTCCTCGTCGCTGCTGCAAATTACAACAATTTCGGGCTTGGCTTTGCGGGCGGCTTCAACGCCTTGTTCCACCGAAGTAAATCCGTTGTTGTCCACAATTTCAAATCCTGCACAACCAAAAAAGTTGCCGGCAAATTGCGAACGTGCCTTGCGCATGGCCAGATTTCCGTATGTAAACATCCATGCTTTGGGACGGTGATTTTTTCGTGAAAACTCATCGGTGGCAAAACGTAATTTTTCCAGTTTTTCAGCACCGCGGGTGGGAGGCAAGGTTTCTATTTCAGCTTCCACATTAGCCATATTGATAGATGGAAGCGATTGAATTTGCTCGTTGGTGTTGGGATATTGATTGGTTCCCAGAATGGATTTTCTGCGCAAAGCAAAGTCCATTTCTTTCTTCCGTGCTTCTTCTTTCACCTTTTTCTGGATGATGCCCTTTTTCAATGCTTCCATGTACCCGCCGGCTTCGTCAATTTCCAGGAAAAGTTTCCATGCATTTTGGATGAGCTCGTGGGTCAGGGTTTCGATATAATAGGAACCGGCAGCGGGGTCGGCAATTTTATCCAGATAGGATTCGCCTTTGAGGATGAGCTGTTGGTTGCGGGCAATGCGTTCTGAAAAAGCAGTTTCGGTTTCGTAAACTGCGTTGTAAGGCAACACGCTCAACGAATTTACACCACCCAGAATGGCCGACATGCTTTCGGTGGTGGTGCGCAACATGTTCACGTAGGGGTCGTAAACGGTTTTATTGTAGGTAGCGTTGGAACAATGGATGTGCATTTTAGCATTTTCGGCATGACTTAATCCGTATGCATTCACCAATTTTGACCACAAATAACGGGCAGCCCTGAACTTGGCTATTTCCATAAAATAGTCGCCACCCACGGCCATGTGAAAACGGATGTGGGGGGCCACCTCGTCGATGTCCAATCCTTTGTCGGTGAGGTAGGTCAGGTATTCGGCGCCCATGGACAGGGTAAAGGCCAGCTCGCTGACGGTACCTGCTCCCGCACTGTTGAACAGATGGCTCTTAATGGTAAGATACTGAAAACGAGGCAGGTGTTGGGTAGCCTTGTGCATTTCAACCAGTTGGGTCATGTCTTCCTCGTAGGAGGTCGAAAATTTGCCACAGGTGGTATAAGTGCCAATGGGGTCGTAAATAACGGAACCGCGCACTTTTTCCAGGTCGCGGTTGTATTTTTTGGCCAATGAATCCATCATTTTCACCATGTGGAGTGGCTGACGGGTGCGGAAATTCACTTCCATCAGGTCGAGGCGAATGTTGTGCAACAAGGCTTCCACTTCCTGTTCGGTGGGATTGGCCTCGCACTTAAAGTGGAATCCCAGCGCATCGACTCCTTTCATTTTGATATCCTGGGCTTTGGCGTTGGCTTCCGCGATGTCGTCCACCTGAATATCCTGACGCACCAGCCAGGTATTGTGTGTTTCCTGGTTGCCACGAACGAAGGGAAATTGTCCGGGAGCGGCATTTACATGCGGCAGGTCGGCCAGGTTTTCTTGACGATAGAAAGGTTGCAGGGTAAAACCCTCATCGGTTTTCCAGGTCAGTTTCCTGTCATAATCTGCACCTTTTAAGTCTTTGATAATCTTTTCTTTCCATGTTTCCGTGGTGATGGGCGGAAATTGGTTGAAAAGTGTTTCTTTCTCCATGTGATCGATGTTTAAAAACAGCGGCAAAATTACAACAAAAATACAGGTGACAAGGGAATTGGGCGGTTAATTGTGAATTAATTAACAATTTAGAATGGTGCTATTTAGTCTCTTGAGGAATACGTCCATTGCTTTGTTTTGGTTGATTTGAAAACAAGGAAGTAGAAAAATAAAAAGGCACCCGAAAAAGAAACCAGAAAAGAAAATAAGTATATTTGACAACTGCTAAACACAATAATATGAACCGCACCCACATTCATCATTTTTTACGCCATTTGATTTTCAAGGCATTGGGTTATATGGCGAATGTAGTCAAAGGGGGAGATAAATGGAGTAGGGGAGGGTTTGGCAGGTAGTTAGCACCAAGCATAAGTCAAGAACATAAATGATTGATTATTTCAAAATGAGTACAATAAGATTTGTAAACCTAGATTACTGGATCTCAAGTATAGCGTTCGTAACCTTAGTACTAGGTTCATCTCAGCAATCTTATTCGCAGACTCAAATAGAAATCAAAGAAGAAGTTCCTATCTATAAAAACAATATTAAAGCATCCACCTTTGCTTTTCCATTCTATGGAGCCATAGTTTCTATGGGCTATGAGAGAATCCTTACAAAACATAGCTCTGTTGAACTAGTGTCTTACTATCATTATTTTATGGATGAGATGTCTCTTGATTATCATAGAATATGTATAATGCCAGCATACAAATATTATACAGTCTCAGATCTTAAACTTCTTAATGACTTTTGGTTTAGTATTTATCTATCCTACATGTATGAAACCCATAATCATAATGATAATGACTCAAAGAAAGATATAAGACATAGTTTATTTCACTATGGCTTAGGCGGTTCTATTGGAAGACGGTTATATTTTCATGAAAACAGGAGAGCATTTTTCGATATCGGATTTGGGGTTTCCTATAACTATTATTCAGACAAATCATTATTTTCAACGATTGACTGGTGGAACGATAAAATTTTATATCGACCAATAATACAATTTGGGTGGAAGTTTTAGTAAAACAAAAATGCCAGGTGCTAACAATGGCTATACGCCATAGCCAGAGACTTAATCTATAGAACGTAAATAAAAAGGTGAAAACAAATTATAAATACACGATAAAAGTAAAAAGTGGCTACGGCGCATAGCCGTAACCGTTAGTTGCCATTTTAAGCAAAAACAGAATAATAATGAGAAACATTTTTATAATATTAATTTTATTGACTCCTTTTATTCTACTATCACAAGAAAGAGAATATGCTGGTTCAACAATTCTAGTAAGTCGGTTTTATGACCAAATAATTGAAAGCGAATATTCTGAATCGGGTGAGAATTATTATGCGCCTCCTGTAAGAAGTTTATTATACACTTTACCAATAAATTGTGATAGTGCTATAGAATTGACACCTTGCAATAATTATGACTGGTTTTCTAAGGAGAAATTTATTTACGGAGAAAATATAAACGATAGGAAAGTTTATTTATTTACGAGAAAAGGGAAAGTATTCAAAGAATTAGATAATGCAGAATTATTTAAACCTCTTGGTACCAACAAGGCTATTTTTATCAGAGAATATCTAACATGGAATGAATCTGACAGAATAAATCCTCAAGTAATAATGTACGATTTTGAGAATGATGAAGAAATAATACTTTACGAGTTCGATAAAGACAAATACACCTTTCATTCTCCAAATGACCCTGACGGCCCTGGTTTATACCGAAAGCTTGACTATTATTTAGGAGGAATTAGAGGAGTTTTGTTTTCAACAGATTGGCACAGAGAGGAAGGCTACACATTCGTAATAGATATTCGACAAAAAAAACTTAAATTTTGGCTAAAAAAAGAGTGGATAGATACTGACATTAGAAATCCAATACCAGAAGAAGGAAGAATAAAAAACGGCAACTAACATAATAGGTTTTAAGGCTCAGTTGAGCCAAAAAAAAAACAGGCCGGGATGAAAACATCACCCACAACCTGTAAATCAACTCCGGAATTTAGTGAAAGCACCCGCTCAATTGAGTTTTAAACCCTGTTGGGCTAAGCCACAGGTAGTCAATCGTCCTGTATATGGGGATTGAACAATTTTATCCTGAGGGTCTTTTTGGTGGAAGTTTTGATTGTCGTTGATGTGTCACCAATAACGCATTCGTGCGCGGGCACTTAAATCAGTGAGACAATAATTTTGTAACGGTGGACAGGAACGTAGCCCGCAATCCCCCACCAGCCATATTGCGAGAAGGTTAGCCCCTATTTGAAAAAATTGCAAAATTCATATATTGTACATAAATTTGTACTTTAATTAGTACTTATAATTATAGCTATGTTAACAGCAACTGTTTCAGACTTTAGAAAAAACATTAAAAAGTATCTTGACTCTGTAACTGAAAATTTTGAAACTTTGATCATCAATCGCGGAAAAGAATCAGGAGTAGTCGTTATTTCATTGGATGAATACAATTCATTAACTGCAACACAGCACGAGTTGTCAGCCAAAAGAAATGAATCCAGACTTGATTCAGCAATTGAGAAACTTAAAAAAGGATCTTCCTTTCAAAAAGACTTAATTGAGCCATGAGATACATTTTTGTTGATGAATCCTGGGAAGATTGTTTATATTGGCAAAAGACCAATATAAAGTATGTTAAGAAAATAAATAATCTATTAAAGGACATTGCCCGTACTCCATTTTCCGGGCTTGGAAAACCTGAACCACTAAAACACAAATATAAAGGCTTTTGGTTACGCAGAATCGACAATGAGCATAGACTTATTTATGCGGTTAGGGATGATGAAATCCTGATTGCGAAATGTAGATTTCATTATGACTAATAAAAATAAGGGGCTAACATAATAGCATTTAAGCCTCACCTAAACCCCAACAAACCACCCCGGGATGAAAACATCTCCAATAGCATGTAATACAAAGCCGAACCGTTGCGCGTCGGCTAAGAAAAACTCCTCAATTATTATTTGTTTCTTGAAAAGGAAACTTATATCTTTGCAATTAATACGATTGTATGTATGAACAAGAAATTTAATGTTGAGTTTCTCGGTGAAGCAATTGATTTTATGGAATTACTTGATGATAAAACCAGAGAAAAGATTTATTACAATGCTCGGAAAGCGCAAATGGTAAACGACCCTGAATTGTTTAAGAAATTAAGTGAATTTATATGGGAATTCAAGACAAAGTTTAATAAAAACCAATATAGACTTTTAGCATTTTGGGATAAAACTGACAGTTCGGAAACCTTGGTTTTAGCTACCCATGGGTTTGTAAAGAAAACACAAAAGACACCAAAAAGCGAAATAAAAAGAGCCGAAGAAATTAGAAAAGAATACTTTGAACAAAAAATCAAAAAAAATGAGGAGCGATAGATTAAGAACAAAGAGTCTGGATGAGATGATTGATAAGCATGTCGGGGAAGTTGGTACTGAAAAACGAGATGCTTTTGAGGAAGAACTACGCTTAGATATATTAGGTCAGACTATAAAGCAAATCAGAGAAGAAAAACATTTGACGCAAGCTCAACTTGGAGAATTAATTGGAGTAAAGAAGGCTCAAATTTCTAAGATTGAGAATAATCTGACTGATGCTAGATTTGAAACAATTTTGAAAGTATTTAGGGCTTTAAATGCAAAGATCAACTTCAATGTTGAATTAAAATAGAAGCCGAACGCATAATCGTGCAGACAACTGACCCCCAAATGACCGTCAGTGCGCCTCTCACACCACCCACGATGGCCATCGTGGTACGGCTCTCTTTTATAGCGATTCTCTGGATCAAAGGAAGTAAATCGAAAGTTGTGTTGGGGTGAGATTTGATGATAAACGTTTGAGCGTGATTCGTATCCCCGTTTTCGGAGCCTTTCTATCGTGATGGTAGTGCCCAAGATTGGGCTTTGGGTCACGGCTCATCCTCTCATTCCGGTTCGGCTCCATGCATAGGCTTGACCGTTTTCGACACCCGGCCGAATCAGGTTCTTCCTTTTTCTGTCGGGTTTCTTCCGGTCGTGCCAGATGCAATAACGAATAGAGTTACGAAGCCACGCTTCCATTTTAACGAGTTTTTGTTGAATATTGGCCAGCTACTTGCTAATATTTCGAGGCTTTAATCCTCGCGTACAAGGGAGTTTCACCCTTCGAATCGGATAATTATTGCCACACAACTGTTTGCTTTTAAACAAATTATTTGCATTTTTGGAATTTATTCAAAACTTACAGTTGTGTGCACAGCAACCATGCTGGGCACACACAGCGGCTGTGGCAAATGCGGGCTGACCGTTTAAAAATGAAGATTTTACAACTAAATAAAACTACGGTAGGCGGACAAGAAAACGGTTTTAAATCCCGCACTTGCCATAGCCAGGGCCGTTGTACACTATTAAAACTGCATGTTTAACCTATTTAAGAAAAAAAAGAAAGTTGGTTGTCCCGTTTGCCACGAGAAGAACACAGTGGGATTCGGAGCTGATTATTTAGAGTCTAAATTCGATTCAAGAATTTCGGATTTTGAAAAAATTGGCAACATTCAGACTTATCAATGTTCAATTTGTAAATCTACATTTTACAAGGAAGGGGAAATGTTTCAAAGATTTGCAGAAGGTCAAATAGAAACGCTTAAAGAATTCTCAAAAAAGGAGTTGGAACTATCCAAAAAGCAAAAATCTGAATTGGACTTAATAGGACTAACCTCTGATTGGAGTGGCAATATGCTTGCCCCAGCAAAAGTGACTTTAAAGAATGGAGAAAAATTAGATTTCGTAACAGTTCGAGTTTCACAACAGCCACCGATTGGCTATTATGTTGACCATTTCGAAAGACTAATTTTTATTGATGAAGTTGAGAGTATTGAACCAAGCAATTATGGAATTTCAAAAGAGGTAAGAGAAAAAGCAAAGGATGCTGAAGAGATGAGGATGGGATTTTATCCAGTAACCGTAAAGGACAGTGATGGAAAAAAGATTGTATTAAATGGACAAGCCTTATTTTTTAAGAATGGTCAAGTATCAGGATCCGACCTAAATCTTGATAATGAGAATTGGAATCACCGCGAAAAGTACATTTATGAAGACAAAATTGAAAATCAAATTTTGGTTGTCGCAAAAAAGTAAAAACAGTGTACAACATAATAGCATTTAAGCCTCACCTAAACCCAACAAACCACCCCGCGATGAAAACATCACCCATAACCTGTAAATCAACTCTGGAATTTAGTGAAAGCACCCGCTCAATTGAGTTTTAAACCCTGTTGGGCTAAGCCACAGGTAGTCAATCGTCCTGTATGTGGGGATTTAACAGTTTTGGTTGGATTTTCCACTGTATATTTATACAATGCCACCATTTTCGTACCCTTTTAAACTCAGCTGGCAGCGAGTGCTAAAAACCTTTCTAGATCACTGCCATTTTATAAATGAATTTGTTTTGATCCAAACAGGTATTCCGTTTTACATGCTATAGTGATATATAACTGACTGTTAGGTCAAAAAAATTGAGCCAAATTTGGATTATGATAGAAAATTTATTATTATTGGTCTTCATTACGAAAATTGGCGAATACGCACTACGATTCTATATGGACAAGAGTCAAAAATTTAATCTTTAGTGCCTTACAATAATAATCAAAATGATCTGATATGAAAAAGCTACTTATTATTTTTCTTGTTTTATTTACCACTTCAATTTATGCCCAAATTGATTATGAATACAATATTATCGTAATTGATTCCTTTATTTGCGATGGAGCCAGACAAGATGGAATGTTTGGGCTTCGGTCCGTGGAGCATAATGGAAATATTCATTTGTCTTACTTTATGCAAAAGGGGAATCCACCAACAACCAAACTGATATATGCAATTAGAAGTGAGAGCGGTTTATCCACCGAAACTGTTTTTGAAATTGCTGCAGATCCTTGGTATATTGTTAATTCATGGTCAACTTTGCAATTTGATGAATTGGGAGAACCACATATTTATGTTACCTGGACGGATGGCCAGAATATGATAAATCATTATCACAAAACAAATAATGAATGGCAGATGGAGGAAATAACCAATTTTGGATATATGCCCTATATAGTTTCAGATGCGGATGGTTCAAATGAACTGGGATTTGCCTACTGGAAGCCTGTTACTGGTACTAGCGGACAGATTGTTTATGCTTACCATAATGGTAATAATTGGGAGTTTGATGAACTTTCATCCGGAGAAAGCTTTCAAAGAACCGAACCCAGTATCGTTCATCATAACAATAGAACCTATCTTGCCTATGGTGAAGGACATTATCCCGATACACTAATTACGAGGATTTATGTAAGAGAAAATAATATATGGACGTTGGATTATGAAGATGTAAACCTAACACCGTATGGTGGCGGTAGTATTGGTGGATTGTATACAAAATTAGGTGCTTCAGATATGGGAGTGTATATGCTGTATGATCTTCGTAAAAATGGTAATAATCCCACTTATATTAAAAATGAAGGTTCAGGATGGGAATCCCAAAGTATTGACTATGAATCTTCTTTAACTTCATTTCCATATAGTCCAAACATCCATTTTGATTCTGAAAATACCGCATATTGGACCAGCGAAAACAATGGATTTAGTCCTAAATTTAGTTGGATTGAAACTGATGGTAAAGCTGGGCTAGTAGGACTCCCACATTTTTATCATAATTATTGGTTAAAAGATATGTTGATTTTAGATGACATTGTATATATTTACTATTGGGAAGGATCAGCAGGCTATCCTTACAACACACCAGTTACATTTAAAGAGATTAAAATATCGCTCGATGCGATTCCCAGTGGAATTAGTCCTATCTCAGCTTTGAATGTTTTATTGGAGCAAAATGCTCCTAACCCTTTTAACTCAAACACAACCATTAGGTTTTCAATACCTAGTTCAGCCAATGTAAAATTAACCGTATATAATATACTTGGTGAAGAGATTACGACGTTGGTAAGCGAGAAATTAGCTCCCGGATCGTATGAAAAGCAATTAAATTTAAATGATCAGGATGATGGTGTTTATTTCTATGTACTATCCGTGGATGGCTATTCTATTTCAAGAAAAATGCTACTTGATAAATAGTTTGAAAGAAATAAGGTGTCCTATAATTAAACCTGCCATACACTATACTGATTGAAACCTCCCCATGAAAGGAATTTGGCATGACTTGCCAGTGCCACCAAATAGGTTTTTCTGAGCAGAACAATCTGATCTGAAAGCTAACTAAAAAGACCTTGAAATTCTGGAACTAAAATAGTAGCCCTTTCTATAATGGGAAATGATTTCTTCTCTCGCATAAAAATGAATTAAAAGTGAATAATTCACTGTTATTCTAACTATAAAATCGTACCTTTAAACTTTATTAGAAAGCTATCCCGAAGGGATTTAGTTCAAACATAGTAGCATTTAAGCCTCACCTAAACCCCAACAAACCACCCCGGGATGAAAACGTCACCCACAACCTGATAATCAACTCCGGAATTTAGTGAAAGCACCCGCTCAATTGAGTTTTAAACCCTGTTGGGCTAAGCCACAGGTAGTCAATCGTCCTGTATGTGGGGATTGAACAATTTTAATGCATTCCTATTTGCCGAAAATACAGCATATTTATTTTCTGGTAACACGCCCGAGAGAATCTGAAAAATCCTGGAAAAAGATGGGATTTATAAAGTTTCCTGATAGAAGGTATTCTGAATCTGATTTGACTTATTTGAGTCCACTCCGAAAAGCCATTTATGCATAAAATTGCTGTTAAAAATACTACAACAAAAATTTTCTAACACTGTACAGAAAACACAAAATATTGATAAGCTGAACCTTGTACCAAAAAGACTCTGCGGTACTTTGCGGAAAACTCCGCGGCCTTTGCGGTTAAAAATTTGTTTTAATACTTATCGGAGTGGACTCAGTACTTCAATGAGCAAAAGCAAAAATCCCAGTCCCTCCAAGCCGAGATTGACCGTACTGATAAGGAGATCGACCGGATGGTATTTCAACTGTACGGTTTAACCGAGGAGGAAATCAGGATAGTTGAGGAATGTCAACGTCCTTTTTCTTGCAAAGGCTATATTGAAAGGCATGTGACAAAACCTATATCTTAACAATTTTCGTTCGCTCGGTTTTACCGCTCGATAGCACGCTGACCACGTAAACACCACTTTTTAAATGGTTGATGTTGATTGTGTTGCTTTCATTGCTTTGGCCATTCATTTTATAAACTTCGGCACCGGCCAGATTGCAAATGGTTAGGGTAATCTTTTCGTTTGATTTCGAGTTGTAGGTAACTAAAATATGGTCGTTTGCCGGATTTGGTGCCACGGATAAGGATGTAAAACTTTCCATGGGTTCTTCGTTGGTTCCAACCAACATGGGACTAACATAATGCTGAACTACTCCCCAGGGAGCCCATCCGGCTGCCGCTGAGTTGCTGTTGCCAACCAATACATCCGTGTGGCCATCATTATTGAAATCGCCCGAAGCTACACTTCCAACGTTTTTCAGGCTGTTTTTAAAAATATAATCAACAGATGTCTTGTCATGGTCGCATCCGGTAAACAGCAGCAAATTAGGGTCATTATACCCACTCATTAACAGAATATCCGACTTGTTTTTCTCTGAAAAATCAGGTACATATTCAATGCTACGTAGTTGATAAAGTCTCGCTGTATCCGATAGATATAAATCAATGGTGTTGTCCATATTTTGTCCGCCCTTGTAAATATATAACGACGCTCCCAAAGTGTCGTAGGGGTCGTAATGGGCAAGATCGGGAATGCCATCATGATTAAAATCACCTTCAATTCTTGGGGTGAAAGTCCCAAAATTTCTTCCATCGGGCGTGGGATTATCGAGTACCATATCCTGAGTATGATGATAAAAAGGCCCGCCAAAATAGATCAGTGATTTTCCGTTACTATTCTGCAAGCTGCCTGCTCCAAGAGTGAAATCACGGTATCCATCATTGTTTATGTCACCACAAGAGGTAGCGGGATAACCAAAATAGTAATTGCCATAACCTATTGAAGAAATTAAGGTCAATCCGGGTTCAGATGCAAATTGATCGCCACCAAAATACATATATACTCCATCAGAAGTAAAGGATTGTCCACCACCCACTATTAAATCGTTGAAACCATCATTGTTATAATCACCAGGTATGGCCAAGCTTCTGCCATAGGCATGATAATCGTCTTCAAAACCATCCAGTATAGCTTCCGCATCGCGCCAGTCAACTACATCGGGCATGTCGGGACCGCCGTAAAACACATATACTTCTTCAATAGCAGGAATAAGGGATGATACAAACCCGACTTCATAAAGGAGGTTTCCGTTTGAAACAGCCAGATCGATCCAGCCATCATTATTCAAATCGCCAAAAACCATGTCTAAGCATTGCGAGGTGGGCATTTGTGGTAACAATATCTGTTTGTCATATGCGTAATCCATTACTGCTCCGCCATAATAAATATCAATATACTTTTCGGCGGCAGCAAGTACGGCCCAATCTTCAAATCCATCATGATTAAAATCGCCGATATTCAACACTTTTGTACCAAAACCATCTTTAGTATTTGTTACGGGTTCTGCATCACCAAAAACGAGTTTGTCGTTAAAATCAGGATTGTCGCTTCCCATTAAAATAACCATGCCACTGGTGTCGTATTGTTTTGATTCGTTGAAACTCCAATAACTCAGCAGGATATCCGAAAAGGAATCACCATCATAATCAAAAGCCTTGAGGTTGTTTACAGGACTAAGAAAGTTAGGGTTTTTTGCATACGGTACTATCAACTCATTGGATTCAATCGGGAAAAGCGCTGTGTTAAAACCATGTGTCGCCACCGAATCGCTGCCGTAATACATAATGATGGTGTCAACAGCCACTTTTGAATACCAGTCGTCAGCGCCATCATGATTCACATCCCCGGCACAATAGATCAACCTGTTTTTGTTTCCCATTTCAATTTCAACGGGTTCACTAAAATAATTTGTTGAGGTGTTACTGCCAAACCTAACCTCCAGGTTCATCGCACCATTGCCATAATAGGTATGGCAAATATCCTTTAGGCCATCGCCATTCATGTCTGCCATAAAATTCGAATAATGAGTACTTGGAGCATGAATCGGTGGTAGGTTTTTTTGTTTTTCGACACTAAATTCATCAGAAACACCATCATAAACAAACCATTTGAACATAAAATTACTAAAGGAATAAGTAGCTACAAGAAGCTCCTCTGTGCCATCGCCATCATAATCATAAAAATCTATGAAATAACTATCAATTGTAGTCCACATCATATACATGCTAAGTGCTTTGTATGATTCATATTCTTGAGAATAAATATATAACGAATCGTGATCATATCCTCCAAGTATAAAATCAGATTTGCCATCTCCTGATATATCATCTTTAAAGAGAACATTTTCCATTTCAGCCGGGAAATCAACATTTATGGTATTAAAACCTTGTCCTGATGATCGACCCAGTAAAATAACATGCCCAAGCAAATCTACCATATCGTCATATCCATCACCATTATAATCACCTATTCCTTGGATGTTCGTGTTATTCAAAACCAAGGTGCCGTGTGGCTGTGAAATATCAGTAATGATGGCTGATTTGGGTATAAAATCATTTGGGTCATCTGTTTTTTCATTAAATGCCCAACCGGTATTTACAACAAAATCACAAAGCCCGTCCCCGTTTATATCGCCGATTGGCTCCGCAAGCCTTAATGGGAAATTGAGTGAATCCACATGGTTGACATCGTAGGGAGCCAACTGCCCAATGGCATACAAAGTGTCGGGTTGGGCATAGTTGGTGCCGGTGATTAATAAAATTAATGCTGTGAACACCAGCGATTTAAACAGCCTAAAAGGGTTTCGTAATACTTGTTTCATTTCTTAAGGTTTTAACAGGTAGTCAAAAATAACAAAAATCGTATTCCCAAAGCAAACTTTTTTGTAATAAATTGACATGAGTAGAAAAGGAAACGAATACCTGAAAGGTGAGGGTCGTTTTGCTGATCAGGCAGCATAATACGTAACCTACCTCCTTTGATTACACCCCATCACCAACTGCAAAAATTCTTAAGGTGCTGAATAGCTGTCGAAAGGAGTGGTGCTGCCCGAAACTTTTTGATTTTCAGTTGCTTTTCCGGTTGATTTGTATTAATTTTGACGTCGGTATCCAACGAACAAAATACGTCGTCACCATAGGCTGCCATCTGTACACTTTCCGAAACCTCCCGGGCAAGCATACACATAACTACTTAATCGAAAAAGGGAGATTATCATTTGTCGTTTCCATGAAAATATTATTGATTTCCCCTGCTACTGATGCAGAACGAAGAACAAACAAAGGGTTAATGATGCCCCAACTTTCCTTGTACATCCTGGAGGGTCTTACACCCAACGAACACGAGGTGCGCATCCTCGAAGAAGAAACTGAACCCATCGACCTCGATCAGGAATGTGATCTGGTGGGCATTAGTTGCATGACGGCCAACGCACCCAGGGCCTACGACTTGTGTCGCGAATTTAAAAAACGTGGTAAAACTGTTGTTTTGGGTGGAGTGCATCCCACCATCTTGCCCGATGAGGCATCGCAACATGCCGACTGTGTGGTAATAGGAGAGGCCGAAGGTGTATGGGAAACACTTATCAACGATTTTCAAAATAACCAACTTCAGTCCACTTATCATGAACCCATACCCGATTTGGGTAAATATATCCCCAAAGATTTCAAAAAAATATTTCAAAGCCGGCGATTTAGCCTCATCCCCATCATGACCACCCGGGGCTGCCCATATCATTGCGATTTTTGCTGCGTGACCAATCTTTTTGGCAAAAAAATCAGACATGTACCCATCGAAAATGTGGTGCGCGACATCAAAGAATCCGGCTCCAAACGTTTTATTTTTCTGGACGACAACATCATCGGTAGTCCCAAATATGCCAAAGAGCTGTTTAAAGCCATCAAACCATTAAATATCAAGTGGGTGGGACAGGCTTCTGTTTCGTTGCTTGTGGCTGACGACGAACTCATCCAGCTGGCGGCAGATAGTGGCTGTAAGATTCTTTTCTTCGGAATAGAAAGTGTGGCCGAAGAGCAACTCAAAGCCATGCGCAAGGCCATCAAAGAAATAGATCACCTGGAACAAGCCTTTAAAAAGATTAAAAAAATGGGTATTCTCATCCATGCCTCCATGGTTTTTGGTTTCGACAGCGACACGAAGGAGGTGTTTGATGATACCGTTGATTTTCTTATTAAAAACAAAATTTGTACCGTATCATTCAATGTATTAACACCTTATCCCGGCACCAAAACCTACGACGATTTAAAGAAGGAAGGCCGCCTTACCACCAACGACTGGAAATACTACGATCACAATACCGTGGTTTTTAAACCAAAAAACATGTCCCCCTATGAACTCCAGATGGGAAAAGTGAACGCACGAAAAAAATTCTACACCATACCCTCGGTTATCAAGCGGATGTCGGGTAATTTATACAGTCCATTACTCTATCTGGCCACCAACCATGGTCACATGAAACAAGTAAAGGTGGAGGGAAAAAGAATCGCCAACCTGAAACCGAAGTTGTTTGATAATGTGGATAGTTAATAACGAGATTCAAAACCCGCCAGATTGGAAAAAACCTGATGGGTTGAATCTGTTTAAGCACCACTTATGATACTTTTGTGGATGTGGAACCGCGTGGTAACCTACCTTCTTCTGCAAGTTCCCTTCGATCCGCCACCATAAAAAATGGAGATACCCAAAATAAATCCAAAATTGTACCAGCCGCCATTATTGTGCACCTCGTAGATGCTCACCTGATCGCTGAACAGGCTGATAATAAAGGCGAAGAAAGAGATGAATCCGTGCCACAATCCCATGAAGAACCCGGCAGGTTCGTTCACAAATTCAGTGCTTCCGGCGGTACAGGAGGTCATGAACAAGATGATTATTCCTAATAAGATGAAATGTTTCAATTGAATTTTTTTCATGATATTAATTATGTTAGTTGGCTAATACATTTGATTCGTGTGGGATAAAAATACAAAACAACTGCTTGTCAACAAGTTTTTTCCGGATATAAATCGGTATTTTTTGTTCGTTTTAAATTATAGTGTATTTTTATTGACTCTTGATAACAGAACATATGGATATAAAAAATATTATTTTCGATTTCGGGGGTGTGATTCTTGATATCGACCCCGAACTTACTTTTAATGAGTTTGTTAATCTAGGTTTTAAGAACCCGGAAACACTGCTAAAACCCGAATTTATGGAGGATATTGCCGCCAAATTTGAGCGTGGAATTCTCACACCGGAAGTGTTTCGTAGCAAACTTCGTGAATTTTTAGCCATCGATGCCACCGATCAGCAGATAGATGATGCCTGGAATGCCCTACTTTTCGATATCCCCGGCGAACGCATTGAAGTGATCAAACAGGTGAAAAAAAACTATACTACTTTGTTGTTGAGTAACTCCAATGAAATTCATTACGAATTGTTTGTCCGCGACCTACAGCTCAGGTTTGGATACCGCGAGTTCGACGACCTATTTCACAAGGCTTATTTTTCTTTCGACCTGCATCTTAGTAAGCCAAATCCGGAGGTTTTTGAATTTGTGATCAACCAACACGAACTCAATCCGTCTGAGACCTTGTTTATCGACGATCGTGAGGACAATATCGAGGCTGCACAAAAAATAGGTTTCCGCACCTACCTGCTTCAAAAGCCGGAACGTGTGCGCGACCTGTTCGACAATGGTGTTTTAAAAGAAGGTTTAAATATCGTCTAATCGGCGTTTGTCCGAATATCATCCTGTCATTTATCCAATTCCTGAGTATAATCCTGGTATTCGGCTTTGATTTCTGAAAGCGTTTCTAACACTTCTGCCAGGGTTTTGGCCTCCATCAGCTTGATTCGAAAGGGTTTAAAATGTGGATAACCTTTAAAATAGTCTCCCCAGTGTTTTCTTATTTCGGTGATGCCACGGTATTCATTTTTCCAGGCTACTGATTTTTCCAACTGTATCGTGCTGATGCGGATACGTTCGTTGATGTCAGGTGGCGGAAGTAGTTCTCCTGTATTTAGATAGTGCCGTATGTCTCTGAAAATCCACGGGTTACCATATGAACCACGTGCCACCATCAACCCATCGACGCCGTAACTGTCCTTGAAGAATTTGGCCGAAATGGGATCCATCACGTCACCATTACCAAAAATGGGAATATACATGCGAGGGTTGTTTTTTACATCGCCGATTAAAGTCCAATCGGCGGGTGTGCTGGAGCGCTGCGGACGGGTGCGGCCATGGATGGTAAGTGCCTCAATGCCCACATCCTGAAGCCTTTCAGCGATGTCAACAATTTCCTTGTGTTCGTCGTCGTAGCCAAGACGGGTTTTTACGGTCACGGGCAAGTCCACGGCTTTCACAACTGCGGCCGTCATGGCTACCATTTTCGGAATGTTGTTCATAATGCCCGATCCGGCACCTTTGGCTACCACCTTTCGCACCGGACAACCAAAGTTAATATCGATAAGATCTGGGTTAGCCTCAGCAGCATATTGGGCGGCTTTCACCATGCTATCGATGTCGTGACCGAAAATCTGAATGCCAATGGGTCGTTCAAACTCATCAAAATCAAGTTTTTTTACGCTTTTGGCTGCATCGCGGATGAGTCCTTCGGAAGAGATAAACTCGGTGTACATCATATCAGCGCCAAAAAGTTTGCACACATACCTGAATGGTGGGTCGGTAACATCTTCCATGGGTGCCAGAAGTAGCGGGAAATCACCCAGTTCTATATCTCTAATTTTGATCATGTAGTTTCTATGGTTAGCTATCTATAATACGTCGGCAAAAATATTAATTTTGGCCGTACTAAAAATTGGTACCGAATTTACTCATAATGCATTATATACAAATACGTTCGCCTTGGCACCGCTTGCTGTTGTTCGTGGGGTTGGTGTTGCTTTTTTCGCTGTTTACGGCACTTACCGGACTACTCATCGGAAAATTGTATTTTGATGTGTCGCTAGCGAAATTGGCCGAAATGGTGACGCATCCACAATCGTCACAGGACATTGCCTTCATTCGTTTTTACCAGCTTTTTAATCAAATCGGGGTCTTCTTTCTTCCGGTTTTCGGATTGTTGTTTTTTACCTCCGGAAACATGTGGTCGTCACTCAAACTGGATAAATCGCCTTATGCCGTGGCGGTGGTCATTACCATTCTCATTGTGTATGCTTCGTTGCCCTTTAATGGATTTCTGACTTCCCTTAACGAAAGCATGTCGTTGCCCAAATCGTTGGCGGGAATCGAACAATGGATGAAAGACAAAGAACTTCAGGCCAACATGATGATTGAAGCCATTTTAACAACAAAGTCGGTGAGCGTACTTATGCTGAATATGTTCATCGTAGCCTTAATTCCTGCCTTGGGTGAAGAGCTGTTTTTTCGGGGAGTATTGCTGAAATTGTTTCGCGAAATTACCCGCAATATTCACTGGGCAGTTATATTGTCGGCCATACTTTTCAGCGCCATCCACATGCAGTTTTATGGATTTTTACCCCGACTCATGATGGGCATAATTTTAGGATATCTGTATGTTTTTACACAAAATTTGTGGATACCTATTATCATGCATTTTGTCAACAATGCCAGTTCGGTGTTGTTGTTTTATTTGCATGAAAACGGCATGATTGGTATACCAATGGATAAGTTTGGCACCACTGATAATGTGGTATATATCATTGGTAGTGGTATGATGGTGGTTTGGCTGATGATCATGCTTTACCAAAGGCTTGGCGTTGATCGGGTGATTAAGAAATTTTGAAAGGAAAAGGATGTCGTCGAAACCAAAAAACAAATATTATGTGGTGTGGAGAGGAAAGCAACCCGGAATTTATACCACTTGGGATGCATGTAAGAAACAGGTAATGGGCTTCGAAGGCGCACAGTACAAATCGTTTACCTCCGAAGATGAAGCACGGCAAGCCTACGGACAACCTTACGAGATCATCCGGGGAAACAAAGGAAAAAAAGATTTGACCACCCTTACCACCGCCGAAAAACCCATTTTGGAAAGTATTTCGGTGGATGCTGCCTGTAAGGGCAATCCAGGAACACTTGAGTTCAGAGGCGTATTTACCATGACAGAAACCCCGCTTTTTGATCGTGGTCCTTATGCCATGGGAACGGTGAATATTGGTGAGTTTTTGGCCATTGTGTTGGCCTTGGCTTATTGCAAAAAGCATAAATTAAACTATCCCATCTATTCCGATTCGCTCACCGCCATTTCCTGGGTAAAGAAAAAGCAAGTAAATACCAAGTTGGTTCGCACTGCCGAAAACGACCAACTGTTTATTATGCTAATCAACGCCCAAAACTGGCTACGCAACAACACCTGGACAACACCCATACTCAAGTGGAAAACAGATATTTGGGGTGAGATACCGGCTGATTACGGAAGGAAGTAGGGTAGGGGAAGACGGGAGATGGAAGTTGGAAGTTGGAAGTCGGAAGTCGGGAGTCCGAAGACGGTAGTATGGAGTAAAGAGTAAGGAGTAAGGAGTAAGAAGCTGAAAATATACTAACCAACTGAACTTCTGATCCATTAATCCACTGATCCACTGATCCACCGATCCATTAATCCACTGATCCCTTTTCTTAAGGCATTTTGTCCAATTCGTACACCGCGCGGTTGAAGGTGGTGTCTATTTTGTGAAAAATGGGATAAAAACCCTTTTCGTCCAGGATATTCCTGCCTACATAAGCTTTAAATAACGTGTTGATTTTATTTCTGGAAATGGCCACCTGCTCGGGTGTTTCTTCAATACCCTTTTCTTCGGCATAAGCCACCAAATCCTTATAAGTTTTATTGCTCATGTTAAAACCTTTGTTGAAGCTCTCAAAATCCTTATATTTACTCAATTCCGGACGGTGTTGGTCGGTATAATCGAAGGCAAAGGTAAACAACAAGCCTTTGTTGGCCAATAAGTTGTAATAGGTATGTATGGAATCGGTGATGAGTGGCACAAAGATGTCGGGCATAATGCCGCCACCTCCATAAACCACTTTACCTTTGGGCGTTACATACCTCAGACTATCATTGAGCTGAACGCTGTCGGCATGCAGCATCTCTCCGGTAGTGTATCGGTGATAGGCTTCCGAAAAATAGTCTTCGAAATCTTCATCTTTTGAATAAGGCTTTTGAATGCACCTTCCTGTGGGGGTATAATAGCGAGCTACAGTAAGTCGTAAGGCCGAACCATCGGGTAAGCTCATTTGTTCCTGAACCAACCCTTTACCGTATGATCTCCGCCCGATGATAACACCCTTGTCGTTGTCCTGTAAGGCACCGCTCACAATTTCGCTGGCTGAGGCCGATCCTTCATCAATCAGTATGGCCACCGGGTTGTTTTCCAACTTGCCCGATTTGGTAGCATAGGCAAAACGTTTTTTCCGGTTTTTGCCTTCGGTATAAACAATCAACTCTCCGTCTGATAAAAATTCGTCGGCTATGTCGATGGCGGCTTGTAAATAGCCACCCGGGTTGCCACGCAGATCGAGAATCAACTTCTCCATACCTTCGCCACGCAAACGGTCAACGGCCAGATTGAATTCCTCGTAGGTGGTGGCAGAAAAGGTGTTGAGCTTGATAAATCCGGTGTTGGAATTGACCATATAGGCCACATCCAGGCTATAGGTTGGAATTACGTCGCGGGTGATGGTGAAGTGCATCAATTTGGGTACCCCTCTGCGAAAAACGCTGATATTCACCTTGGTACCCTTTTTACCTTTAAGCTTTCGCATGGCGATATTGTTGGTCACGCCATTGCCGGCAATCAAGGAGTCGTCCACCATCACAATGCGGTCGCCTGCCATTAGTCCTACTTTTTCTGAAGGACCTCCGGGAATGGTATTGATCACCGTAATGCTATCTTTTTCGATGCGAAAGGAAATCCCTATCCCCTCAAAACTCCCCAACAATGGATCATTTACCTGATGAAATTCTTCGGCAGTGATATAGGCAGAATGTGGGTCAAGATCCTCCAGCATGCCTCTTATGGCATCGGTTTGAAGGGTCTCCAGTTGCACGGTGTCCACATAATCACGTACGATATAATCCAGGATATTACCTACTTTGTCGTAGGAACCATTGGGATTGGGGAAAAATGTATTGTCCTGACCGCCATTTCCCGGAATCATGGTTCCCACCCAAATTCCCAAAATAAGCAACAAGGCAAAAATAAGGGGTAAATATTGATTGAATCTTTTCATACTAGGTTGAATAATTTTTGCAAAAATAGTGTTTCATCCACACCATGTGAATTATTATTTTTTGTCGACCCCGATCATCCGCTCTCGCCACATCAGACCTGACTTGGTTTTGACAACCAAAAGATAGATACCTGAGGGTAAATCCACCTCCAGCTGAACATGATCCGCGGAATCATATTTACCTTTGGAAACCAATTGCCCCATACCGTCATATATACAAACTTGTTCCAAGTCGGAATGGTTGCTTCGTATGTTAATTTCATTGGAAAATGGATTTGGAAAGAACCGTATATCAGATGGTATAGCGTGGGTTAACACATCACTTTGTATCGTGGCTTTACCTACTAAAACTACCTGATGTGCAATTCGTTGTGTCAGATCATCCGTGTCTGTGTCCTGACAAAAGGTAACCACATCCGTGTAGTCGCCTACTTCCGTTGGTTTAAACATGAGTGCAAATGTTTTCGATTCCCCGGGAGCGATGGTCACGGGCAGATTTTCCCCCAAAAGAAATCCTGTGTTATGAAAAAACACTTCATTTATAATCAAATTTTCATCAAAATTATTGGTTAGCAACACTTGAGCTAAGATGGAATCGTATTGATGAATGGTGTCGAATACCACAGTGTCCACATCAGAAGTGAGGATGGGCGATTGCCAGTTGAATTTAAAAGCCCTGTAATTGATGTTGTTAAACGAAAATTCCAGGGCAATATCTCCTGCCTCATCAAACTCGGTGATGCTGGGTATTCCGCTTCCCCAACCCACCACCGTGCGTCCGTTCGCAAGACGTTGGGCATTGCCCATAAAACTGCCATAAATATCGGGGCTGCTTCGCAGGCGATTCATGAGTGTTGCAGTCATTTGATCGAAATCCAACAAATATTCTGCGGCACTGGAATACCTGGGGGAATGACAGTTACCGTTATCGAAAACGCTGAGACGATTGTTTTCCCCCATGATTCGTGCATCGTGCTGATGACAAAACATTTGGGTGGAATCAGCGAAAGCAAATTCATTTCTCTTACCACCCAAGCGCCAGATGATTTCACCGGTTTGTCTGTTTATCCTGGTTACTTCATCCATGTTTCTCGACGAAATAACCATCGTGGTATCGCTGTCAATGTCGATGCTGTTGCCATGCACATAGTCGATGATGCTTCCCTGAAGATTTATTCGGTAGGCAGCGTCGGTAATTTCAAAATGATCCCAGCTGCGCCATTGGAAAACCAATTCATCGTTTTCGTCGAGTTCTTGCACAACCAGTCCGATGACGGTGGCCGCGGGATTTCCTCCCGGAACAATCACACTCATATCCACCAGTTGTACATCGTGAACAAGCAAAAATTTGTGGTTGTCGGGCGTGATGATCAGCTCATGGTTATCGGCCAGCATGCCATTGGCTGCCCTGATGGTGTCAATTACTTCAAAATAAGGATTCATTTCATAAAACTCCCAGTTGGTGCGCCCATGATAGCTCAGGTTTCCGTTTTGTTGAATCTTGAAATCGGAGGGTGTATTGTTGGGAAGCTTGCGATAAAAAACCGGATTTGCCAAGTTGTCGTACATGGCCAGAAACTCATCACCACGACTTTTGTTGCTGATGGTTCCCAGAAAAAAGTATCCGGGTGAGGGGTTGTTGTTGTGGGTAATGGTAATATTGGGTAAACCGACAGGTAAGTGTTTGTTATTTAGTTGGTTGCCAATGTTGTCTTCGCCGGAAGGTATATTTTCATCAAATGGTTTTTGCCTCCATTCTTCAAGAAAAAGATGTTGATAATCCTTTGGTGTGCTGCTGATGTCGAAACCATAGGTAATGGCAGGCATGTTGGCAGACCATTTCGCGGACACTTCCACCCGTTCTCCGGATGCAAATGCGTAGTCGGGCTTAAAACGGATTGTTTCACCATCTGTTGCCAACGACAGTTTTCCTGAATGAACCTTGCTTATCGATCCCACCACTTCCAATTGAAGTGAATCAAATAAGAATTCCTTTGACACTGATGGGTTCAACCTGAAAAGTATGCACGATTCGGGGTTCACCATCCCGGCACTGTCAAGTGGCGAGCGGTAGGAAAAAGCCCGCTCCGAAAGGGATTGGCCAAAAAGATGGGTTGCAGGTATCCAATAAGCTGCCATCCAAAGCAGGATAATGGCCAACTGAAGTAAAGTGGGGCGGCCTTTGGGCATAAATCTGACCTTATCGTGTTGCATAGGAGACGTTGTAAAAGTGTGTTAACCGAATGAGTATAAGTATAAAACAATCCATTTTCCGTACGACAAATCCGGCCATTTCATGCCAAAAATAGGACAATTTTTCCAAGGCGGGGACAGTGATTTTCTAATCAAATTTATAACATGTTGTTAAATAACATGTTATATGTTGGCACCCCCTTTGTAGTATATAAAAAAAGTCATATCTTTATTGCAAAGTTTCTCTATATGAAAAAGCTTATTTTGTTAGGTGTTTTGGCAGCCATGATATTTTCAGGTTGCAAAAAGCCGGTCAGTCCTACCGAAGAGGGTACAAAAAATATGGAAGACTTGGTTGTTTCCCAGAGTTTTAACTGGAACACCGTCCAAGATATACATTTCACCATAGCCACCGATCAGGCAAAGGTGATTACTATTTTGTCAACAGATGGCAGCATTGTATATCACAAAGGCTTTTTCAATCAACTGGCCGAATATTATGAAGTGGATATTAACTTACCCAAAACCGTTGAAATGGTATTGGTGAATGGTGTTCAGGTGCCGCTTACGGGTACCTCGATCCTAGTTGATCTGAATCCTGTTGATACAAAAAGTGTTCAGCAATTGGCAGAGTTTCCAACCGACGGACTGCTCGCCCTATGGCATTTTGATGAAAACAGCGGAACCATTGCCGAAGATGCGCAAAGTGGTTTCGACGGAACCATTAATGGGGCAGGTTGGACATCCGGCATCAGTCATAGCGGGTTGGCATTCAACGCTATAGATGGGGGAGTGACCATTCCCGCCAATACGGCTTTAAACCTCACCGGCGACGAAATCAGCCTAACCTTCTGGTTTAAAATGAATGAGATTGCCGAAGCAGGTTGTTTCCTGTTTCACAACACCAAATACATTCTTTACATTGATGGCAACGGAAAAGTGTCGTTTGCCATTTATAATCCTGAATATCATAGCGTTGTAACAGATTGGAGTGATCGGATTCTGGACACCGACTGGCATTTTGTAGCCGCCACCTACGATGGTACTGCCATGAAACTTTACATAGATAATCAGTTGATGAAGAGCAGCGATCAAACCGGAAATTTAAACAGCCGACTTACCGAAATTCACATGGGGAATCAGTCATCATACAGGTTTCTGGATGGCCTCATGGATGAAGTATCCATATATAATCGGGCTATTACGGTGGACGAAATCAACACCATGTACACCACCATTCCCAATCCCGACACCGGCGATGCCAGCATGGTATCGTGGTGGCCCATGAACGAATTTGGTGGAACAGCCGTACCCGATGCACAGGGCAACAACAACGGCACCCAATCCAATGCCACCTGGGCAACCGGTGTTTCGGGCAATTGTCTGTCGTTCGACGGCGAAAGCAGCAACGTGAACATACCCAATAATCCCACCCTTGATTTTACCAACGAGCTCACCATCATGGCTTGGGCAAATACCCGGGATTATAAGGAAGCCAAAATTGCCCAAAAAGGCGATTGGGACGGACATGGCATCGGCGGAACCAAATGGACCGGATGGAAAGGCCATGTAAGGCTCGAAGAATCGGGAAGCGAATCCATTGAATGGACCGAAGGCCGCCCTTTGCTGAACGAATGGTATCATGTGGCCATCACCTACGACGGTACCACGCTGAAGTTATATGTCAACGGGCAATTGAACAATAGCCGGATCATCCCCGGAACTTTGCACATCAATACCAGAGCGGCTTCCATAGGTTCAGATAACGGTGCCCAGAAATTTTTTAACGGACTGATTGACGAGGTTAAATTTTTTAATGTTGCCCTCAACCAAACGGAAATTCAGGCGGCTTACAACAACCAAACCGTTGCCACCGACACTGATGGCGATGGCATTCAGGATGCCGACGACGATTTCCCCAACGATCCTGCACGTGCTTTTGTCAACAACTTTCCGGCAGCGGGTTTTGGTAGTCTGGCTTTTGAAGATTTGTGGCCCGGAAAAGGCGACTACGACTTCAACGATCTGGTGGTGGATTACAGCTTTGAGATTATCACCAACGCTTCAAACAAAGTAAGCGATGTGATATCGAAAACAGTGGTTCGTGCCATTGGAGCCGGATTCAACAATGGATACGGGTTTCAGTTTGCCAACGATCAAATTCAGGCCAACGACTTGTTTGTAACCGGTTATTCCATTGAAAGTGATGTGGTTACATTGGATGCAAACGGGCTTGAGTCGGGACAGGCAATACCCACAGTCATCGTGTTCGATAATGCCAAAAACATCCTGCAGTCGGCCAGTGGATTTGTAAATGTGGAACGGGATGCTCCCTACGTGGAACCCGACACCGTTGAGGTAAACCTGGTTTTTACCCCCGGAATATACGAAATAGCCGACCTCGATTTGGTCAACTTCAACCCCTTTATTTTTATCAACGGCATACGTGGCAAGGAAGTCCATTTACCTGACTACACCCCAACCAGTCTGGCAGATGCCACCTTTTTTGGCACCTCCGACGACGACAGCAATCCGGCCATTGGACGCTATTACAAAACCACCAACAACCTGCCCTGGGCCATCAACATTGCCCAATCCTACGACTATACCATCGAGAAATCCGAAATCACCAGTGGCTACCTTCATTTTGGCGATTGGGCCGAGTCTTCGGGCGGACTCTATCCCGATTGGTACAAGGACTTGTCAGGCTACCGCAACGATGTACATATATATCAGGTGCCGGTGGGTAAGTAGGGACTGACGAATGTCTGTTAACGTAAATATGTTGCAATAGATGATAAGAAGCCTATCGCATCAGGCCATTGATAATATGTCGGCGTAGTACAAAACAAGATGTTATAATACCATATATAAATTGAAGTTGGCACTACGCTGTTTATGTATAATCCCGATATAGAATTGAAGAGGTTTCAGGAGCGAAGAGAACTTAAAGCTCATTTCAATTCATAATCGGTATTATAATCCTGAGACAGGGTCAGATTTGGGACATTGTGCTCCGTTGGAACTACCGATCTTTTTTGCAGACGCAGAAAATATCTTGATACCAGCTATAAATATCCGGCAATCAGGCTGTTATGATATTTTCAGGTTTTAATTTCTTACAAGAAAATGTTGAAAAATTAAACTGAAAGTACCATGAAGGACAAGCTTTATCTGTTCTCCTCCATGACGACCTTAAGTTTTTCGTACCAATCTTTGCCAAATTTCCTGACAAGTGGCGTTTTAAGATAAACATACAACGGTTCGCCTTTCTTTTTTCCTTCAATAAGTGCCGGAGCACAGATGGGCCACTTGTGGTAATTAACTGCCACCGAGCCGCCCACCTTCGACAAACGGATGGGGTACAAGTGACACGAAATGGGCTTTTGAAAAGGGATTTTACCCTCCATCCAGGCCTTTTCGATGGCGCAAAACTGAATGTCGTTTTCAAGGTAAAGGAAAGCACATGCCCGATCGTTCACTAAAGGCGTGGCATAGTCGCCATCCATATCGTAATCGAACACCCCCATTTTTTCCACCACTTTCAGTCCTTCCGGATCCATATAAGGAACAATGTCGTCCAAATAATCTTCCAGTATGGAAATTTCCTCCTCCTCCAGGGGTGCACCTGCGTCGCCTTCCACACAACAATCCCCATGGCAGGCGTGCAAATTACAAGCAAAATAGGTGTCCTTCAAATCGTCGGACACCAGAATATCATCTACTATTTTCATAAGGCAAAAGTAATAAGAACAAGCCATATCATGGTGTTGAGATAACCTATGTTTTAAACAAAAATGATCCTGAAATCAGGGATAAATTGCTTACTTTTGCCACCGTCAATTAATCAATTATTGTTTCATCACCCTAATTAGCAAAAGCTATGGCATTCAATTTAAGAAATAGAAATTTTCTCAAGCTGTTGGACTTTTCTCCCAAAGAAATTAAATTTTTACTCGATCTGTCAGCCGACCTCAAAAAGGCTAAATATGCCGGAACCGAGCAACCCCGTCTCACGGGAAAAAACATTGCCCTTATCTTCGAAAAAGCCTCCACACGCACCCGTTGCGCCTTCGAAACCGCCGCCTACGACCAAGGCGCCAAAGTAACCTATTTGGGTCCATCAGGATCTCAAATCGGTAAAAAGGAGTCAATGAAAGATACCGCCCGCGTACTGGGTCGCATGTACGATGGTATCGAATACCGTGGTTTTGGACAAACCATCGTGGAAGAGTTGGGAAAATATGCCGGTGTTCCTGTTTGGAACGGACTTACCAATGAATTTCATCCAACACAAATTCTGGCCGACTTCCTCACCATGATGGAACACTCCGACAAACCCCTGCATCAGGTAAGCTTTGCCTATTGTGGTGACGCTCGCAACAACATGGGTAATTCTCTCATGGTTGGTGCTGCCAAGATGGGCATGGATTTTCGTGCCGTCGCCCCTAAAAAACTATGGCCTGAGGAAGCTCTTGTAGCTCAATGTCAGGAAATTGCCAAAGAAACAGGCGCTACCATCACCCTCACAGAAAGTGTGGACGAAGGGGTAAAAGGCGTTGACTTCCTGTACACCGACGTTTGGGTAAGTATGGGCGAACCCGACAGTGTATGGCAAGAACGTATCGAAATGATGTTGCCCTATCAGGTAAACAAAGAAATGGTGACCAAAACCGGCAATCCTAAGGTGAAATTCCTCCACTGTTTGCCCGCTTTCCACAACCGCGAAACCATTGTGGGTGAAGAAATTTACCAAAAATTTGGGGTAGACGGAATGGAAGTAACCGACGATGTATTCGAATCACCCATGTCCATCGTTTTTGATGAAGCCGAAAACCGCCTGCATACCATAAAAGCTGTGATGGTGGCCACTTTAGGTGCTTAAACAGGGTTTATTCGGGGAGCATCGCTCCCCGAAATTTTATCACCATTTAAAAAATAAAAATGAAATTAAAAAACCTAACAATGATCCTATTGGCTGCAATGATTGTGGCTTTTGCAGGATGTAAAAAAGACAGTAATGATAATCCCGTAAATGATGGTCAGTTTACCTATGCAGGAACTTCGTACTCCCTGAGCCAGGGCTTTCTGGGAGGTTACGGACCGGTAGGCAACAACACCTATGGCATCGAAGTAATATTGCTATCCTCAGGGTTACAGATCATTGAAACTAGTGGGATTCCTGATTCCGTTACCGGAAAGGGGGATGTTTTCATGATGGACATGTATTCTGTTTCTGAGAATGCCATCGAGCCGGGCGAATATACTTTTGCCGACTCAGGAGCTGCCGGCACTTTTGAATATTCCATGGTCTTGATAGGATACGATGCGACTACTGATGAAGCCGACATAGAAGACGATGTCGTTGGAGGAACAGTTACTGTTACCAAGGATGGTGATATTTATGGTTTTTCTTTTAACATGTCGACCATGTTAGGCAAAACCATTACCGGAAGTTATACCGGTAGCTTAAAGTTTTATGCCGGCATCGACAAGAAAAAGTCCTCGATGCTCAAATAGGAGATTTTTTTACAGCAATTAACATACTATGCAACAAAGAGAATACATCTGTGCCAAATGTGGCAACCGTCAGTATGAAACGGATGAGATTAGGACAACGGGAGGTGCTTTTGCCAAAATTTTCGACGTGCAAAACAAAAAGTTTTTTGTTGTTTCGTGCACCCAATGTGGGTATTCGGAATTGTATAAGCGAACAACCGGCACTTTTGGTAATGTTTTGGACTTTTTTACAAATTAACTATGGCAAATCAGGAAGACTTATTTAAGAAAATTATAGCACATGCCAAAGAGTATGGTTTTGTGTTTCAGTCGAGTGAAATTTACGACGGACTTAGTGCGGTTTACGATTATGGACAAAACGGATCGGAATTAAAGAAGAACATCCGTGATTATTGGTGGAAATCCATGGTGCAGATGCACGAAAATATTGTGGGCATCGACGCCGCCATTTTTATGCATCCCACTACCTGGAAAGCGTCCGGACATGTGGATGCGTTCAGCGACCCGCTCATCGATAACAAAGATTCTAAAAAACGCTATCGTGCCGACGTACTGGTGGAAGACCATATGGCCAAAATTGAAGCGAAAATTGACAAGGAAGTTACAAAGGCGGCTAAACGATTCGGCGACAGTTTTAATGAGAAACAATTTCGTGATACCAATCCCAGAGTGTTGGAGAATCTCGGAAAAATAAAGGAAATCAAGGACAGGTTTATTCCGGCATTGGAAAATGAAGACATGGTCGGTTTGAAATCTCTGATTGAAGATTTGGGCATTGTGTGTCCCATTAGTGGGTCACGAAACTGGACAGAAGTTCGTCAGTTCAACCTGATGTTCAACACCCAGATGGGCTCAGTAGCCGATGGTGCCACCGAAATATACCTTCGCCCGGAAACTGCGCAAGGAATATTTGTCAACTACCTGAACGTACAAAAAACCGGACGCATGAAAATTCCTTTCGGTATAGCACAAACCGGTAAAGCCTTTAGAAATGAGATTGTTGCCCGTCAGTTTATTTTCCGCATGCGTGAATTTGAACAAATGGAAATGCAATTCTTTGTACGTCCCGGCGAAGAAATCAAGTGGTACGAATACTGGAAAGCCGAACGCATGAAATGGCATCTTTCGTTGGGAATTTCTCCCGACAAATACCGTTTCCACGACCACGATAAGCTGGCACATTATGCCAATGCCGCTGCTGATATCGAGTTTGAATTTCCCATCGGTTTTAAGGAGTTGGAAGGCATTCATTCACGTACCGATTTCGACCTGAGTGCCCACGAAAAATACTCGGGAAAAAAACTCCGCTACCATGATCCTGAGATCAACGAAAACTATGTTCCTTATGTGGTAGAAACCAGTATCGGCCTCGACCGCATGTTTCTGGCCATCCTGAGCAATGCCTACACGGAAGAACAACTCGAAGACGGGTCAGAGCGCGTGGTATTGAAAATTCCCGCCTTCTTGGCTCCTTACAAAGTAGCCATTTTCCCCTTGATAAAGAAGGACGGTTTGCCCGAAAAAGCGCGTGAGGTAATGGATGAACTTAAATCCGATTACATGTGCTTCTATGAAGAAAAAGATGCCATTGGCAAACGTTATCGCCGTCACGATGCCATTGGAACACCATTTTGCATTACCGTAGACCACCAAACCCTCGAAGACAACACCGTGACCCTCCGCGAACGCGATACCATGGTGCAGAACAGGGTTCCCATGAACGAGGTGAATAGCCTTATAGCCGCCAAATTACGTGGTAAATAGGCTCACGATTAAAAATTGAAATGGGTTTGATGCCCATCTTATAATAAAATAAAGCGCAGTAACATGTTAAATGTCATCTGCGCTTTTTTTTTTGATATTTTTTTTCAGCCGGAATAATTTTGTAATTTTGATCGTTTCGTACACCAAAGCCATGGAAACCAAAATAAAAGCGATTATCGTAGATGATGAACCGGATGCACGTAACGGGCTTGAGAAACTATTGTTGAATAGTGCAATTCCGGTTGAAGTTGTAGCCAAGGCCGAGAATGCCCAAAATGCGCTGGAATTGATAATTGATTCTCCTCCCAACATCGTATTTGTGGATATTCAAATGCCCGTAAACAATGGGTTTTGGCTTGCGGAAAAAATCGGCAAACTACAACTGCCTGTAAGTATTGTTTTTGTAACTGCCTACGATGAATACGCCCTCGAAGCCATCAGATATGCCGCCTTCGACTTTTTCACCAAACCCATCGAAACGGATGTGCTGGAGAAAACCCTGAAAAAGTTTACCAAAGGTACGAACTCCGACCATCTGCCTAGTAAGTTGGAACAACTTCAGTATTTTTTCGATAGACAAAACCTGAAAATTGATACGCTGGAAGGTTCCCTCACACTGAAGATAAATAGCATAATCTATTGTAAAGCACATAAGCAATACACAAAAGTTTTCCTAACCAACGGAACTAGCCATACCGCCATACCACGATTGGAAGAAGTGGATAAATTGTTGCCTGCCTCCGATTTTGTGCAAATCAACCAACAGGTAATCATTAATAAACGGTTTATTGAAGATTTTAATCCGGAAACCAACCGGCTTGTACTCACCGATATTCTTCAAAAATTTGAATTTAAGGTTTCCGCAGAAGGAGCCAGATTGCTTGCGGAAAACTAACTTAGTTAATGTGATTTAACCTGGTAACACCCATTATGCCAAGCTCTTGTGTTATCGATGATATAGGTAAACCAATTCAAATCCCTGTCTGTGGCATTTTCTACCATGGCTTAACTACTATTATTGTAGGATGCTTTGTGCCTAAAACCGGGATAATTGGCTCTGCTGTTTGCTATTCAAACCCTTAATACATTCCTGAACCTGATTTTATGAAGTATGTTTATCAAACCAAATATCTTAATCAAATGAACATGAAAAATCTTCTGATTGCTGCCGTATTAGTTTTGACAATTATCAGCTGTCAACAACCCTCAAAAAAACTGTTTGTAAACCAAATGGACCTCTCCAAAATGGAAATTGGCTGGGGTAAAAACCAAGTCGATGCCAGCGTGGACGGGAATCCCCTGTCCATTGCCGGAAAGGTTTGGGAGCAGGGTATCGGTACCCATGCCGTGAGTCAACTACTCATTGATGTGCACGGAAAGGCCACACGTTTTACCGCATGGGTGGGTGTTGACGACGAAACCGGAACCTATGCATCGGTGGAATTTTTTGTGCTGGGCGACGGCAAAGTGCTGTATCAGAGCGGCATCATGACCAAAGGTGACGAAGCAAAAAAGGTGGACGTCGATTTAAAGGGCATCCAAAAAATGGCTTTGTTCGTTTCCGATGGCGGCGATAACATCAACTACGACCATGCCGACTGGATTGATCCGGTGATTGTATATCAGGGGCAGGAACCCCAAGCCCTGGAAGCTATCAGGCAGCCGGTATTTCTCCTGACACCGGAAGCCCCCGAATCGCCGAGAATCAACTACCCACGCGTTTATGGGGCGGGAGTAAACAAGCCCTTTGTGTTCAGAATTCCTGCTTCCGGACTTCGCCCCATGACTTTTACTGCATCGGGATTGCCTTCGGGCTTGACCCTGGACGCCACCGAAGGAATCATCAGTGGCAAGGCAAGAAAAGCCGGGGTATATGAAGTACAGGTCGTGGCCAAAAACCAACATGGCTCCGACACGCAAATCCTTACCTTGTCCATTGGAAATGGCTTGTCGCTAACACCTCCCATGGGATGGAACAGCTGGAATTGCTGGGGTTTGAGCGTAACACAAGATCAGGTTAAGGCAGCAGGTGACGCCCTGATTTCGTCCGGGTTGGCCGACCATGGATGGGCCTTTGTGAACATCGACGATGGATGGGAAGCCCCTCAACGGGAGGCCTCCGGCGAGTTGCTGCCCAACGACAAGTTTCCAAACATGAAAGCCCTTGCCGACAACCTGCATCATAACGGATTGAAACTGGGTATCTATTCTTCACCGGGACCAAAAACCTGTGGCGATTACCTGGGAAGCTGGCAACACGAGCAGCAGGATGCCCACAGTTGGGCCGAGTGGGGCATCGATTACATCAAATACGACTGGTGTTCGTACGGAAATATCGCTCCCGACCGCAGCCTGCCTGAGTTGCAAAAACCCTATCAGCTGATGCGTGAATGCCTGAATAAGGTGGACCGCGACATCGTTTACAGCCTTTGCCAGTATGGCATGGGCGACGTATGGACCTGGGGCAGCGAGGTGGGTGGCAACCTGTGGCGCACCACGGGCGATATCACCGACAGTTGGACCAGCATGGCCGGGATTGGCTTTGATCAGGATCAATGTGCTCCCTATGCCGGACCGGGCCATTGGAATGATCCGGACATGTTGGTAGTTGGTCAGGTAGGTTGGGGGCCAAGCCTTCACCAAACCAAACTCACCACCGACGAACAATATACCCACATCAGCCTGTGGTCGCTATTGGCAGCTCCCCTGCTCATTGGTTGCGACCTCACCCAACTGGATGCCTTTACCCTCAACCTGCTTTGTAACGACGAAGTGATAGCCGTCAACCAGGATCCGCTGGGCAAGCAAGCCATCCGGGTGAAAGAGGAAAATGGCATGCAAATCTGGAAAAAAGACATGCAGGACGGAACCCTAGCCGTTGGTTTGTTTTATACCGGAACCACGAGTCCCGAAGAAGCCATCAATTGGGATGGAAAGATAAAAACAAAAACCATTACCCTCCGGTGGGATGATCTGGGTATCAGTGGAGTTTACCGTGTGAGGGATGTATGGCGGCAACAGGATCTGGGTGATTTTGAGGAGGAATTTACTTCCGATGTAGCATACCATGGTGTGATGCTGGTCCGCATGGAAAAGGTGGAATAAACCTGATTCAAATGTGATGTTCATCATGAAGTATTGGATAACTTTGCTACCACAAAAAAACCTTTAGTTAATGAAAAGGATTGTAATAACGCTGTTGTTGCTGATCAATCTGATCGGATTGCCCATGGCGGCTTTTGCCGAATCCATTGAGGTTTCGGGCAATGTATCCGGAAACTGGACCGCCGACACGGTAAATGTGGCAGGCAACCTCGAGGTGAGGTCGGCAGAGCTCCTTCAGATAGACCCCGGCGTTACAGTACTTTTTCATGGATCGTACTATTTCAAGGTGTCCGGATGCCTGAGGGCTTTGGGAACACAGGATGAACTTATTGTTTTTACCATGGCCGATACTACGGGTTTTTATAACGACACCCTTCCCGATGGCGGATGGAGTCAGATACGCATCGAAAATATCAATCCCACGGTGGATTCCACCATATTTCGCCATTGCCATTTTGAATATGGAAAAGCGGTTGCTGCCGATTCGGTGCATGGGTACGGTGGAGCCATTTGCGTTCGAAATGCAACGAAGGTAGCCGTCACCAATTGTAGTTTCAACCACAATTACGCCTATTTCAACGGCGGCGCCATCTATCTCGAAAACGCACCCATTTTAATCGATCACAACCAATTCCAACACAACCGGTGCGGACAAGCTGAGGTGTATTATGGCTACGGGGGTGCCCTCTGCAGCGACAACAGTGAAGCCCATATCCGCAACAACCATTTTGGTGAAAATTCGTCCACGGGTGTTGGGGGCGGCTTGTGCGTGCGGTTTAGCGATTGTCCTGTGTTGTTCAATGTATTTGATAACAATTACAGCGCCCTGGGAGGCGGATTGGGGATGCTTCACATCGACATCTGCAGGTTTACGGTGAGTAACAATTTGGTGGTGAACAACGGAGCCTTCTTTTTTGGTGCAGGCATTTCCAACGGCGATTGCAGTCCGACCTATATAAACAACACCATTGTCAACAACAACTGCGACGGGGGAGGCGGCGGATTCTATTGCAAGGATTCGGTGGTACCGGTGTTGGTGAATAATATTCTTTACGGAAACACACAGTATGGCGGACAGAGCAATCAGGTTTACCTGTGGGACATTCTCTCGCAGCCGGCGTTTTACTACAACAATGTACAAGGAGGCCCCGATGAATTTGACGGCACCGGAGCGTCTGATTTCACAGGAGCATACCAACATAACATCAGTGAAGACCCGCTATTTGAACCGGGAAGCTATGAGCTTGAAATCCAATCACCCTGTATCAATGCCGGAAATACAGACACCACCGGATGGATGATTCCTGCCGTTGATTTGGCCGGCCACCTGCGCATTGTGGACGACACCATCGACCTGGGAGCATACGAGCATCAACATCCCGACCGGATTGATTTGGTTATCGGAACAGATGAAAATATCCTGCTTGATGTTTTTCCCAATCCGACCACCGAATACATCTACATTCATTTTAACCTTCAAATTGCTGAACACATCACCCTGAAAATCTGCGACATGAACGGACGAACAGTTAGGGTAATTTGCTCAGAATCATTGGTTTCCGGACATCATACGTTTACCCAACCAGTGGATCAACTGCCCAATGGAAGTTATGTACTAGTTTTGAAAACAGGTAAAAGACTTAAAATTAGTAGGTTTGTAAAAAGCTGACAGTCTTAAAACAAAAAAAGCCCTTGAAAATCAAGAGCTTTGTTGCCTGACCAGGGGTCGAATCTCGAGAATGAAATAATATAGAATATGACAAACCAATTTCCCGTTGACAACATAAAATTAACCTCCGTTTACGATCTTATACCGGTTGGAATAATTGTCCTTGATCAGAATGAAATGGTTGTATCAGTAAATAAGGCATTTACCGATACTTTTGATTTGTCCAGTGAAAATATTACGGGGAAACGCATTAATGAATCGGGGTATATTAAAATTGATAAGACAAGACTGGAACATCTTTTTCAGGAAAACTCAGCTGATCAGTTCGATCAAAATCAAACTGTGGAGGTTAAAAATCATCAAGACAAATCACAACTTTATGGGTTTAGCCTTGTTTATACTGAAACTGATCATACGCCTTTCTGTCTTGGCATAGCGAAAGAATCATTTGCAACAATAAAAATTAGAGAAGAGCTGAAAAAGCAACTGGCAATAAAAGAAAACATTGAAGAGGAATTGGATCACGAAAATGAGTTGAATGATATGAAATCGCGTTTTTTGTCTATTGCTTCACATGAATTTAGAACTCCTTTGGCCGGCATTCTATCATCACTCAACTTAATTGAGCGATATTTATTTGTTGATGAATATGTCTGGCAAAAATTTAAAAACAGAGTTAAGGTTGAAAATCATGTAAAGAAAATAAATGAGTCTGTTAAAAGTTTAACCACGATTATCAACAAATTTCTTGCGCTGGGTAACATCGAAAAAGGGGAAATACCTGTCAGGTTTTCACGCTTCGACGTTCCCGTTCTGATTGAGCATCAAAAGTCACATTTTCAGCAATTGACTAAGCCCGGACAAAAAATAATTTATGAACATGCAAGTCGGAATAAGTTGGTAAATCTGGATAAATATTTATTAAAGAATATACTTAATAATCTGATTTCTAATGCGATAAAGTTCTCGCCGGAATATTCAGAGATCCATATTTTTACGGAGATTGACAACGTTGAATTTAAATTATTGGTAGAGGATAGGGGGATAGGTATTCCAAAGTCTGAACAGAAAAATATTTACAGCCGTTTCTACCGGGCAAAAAATGCCCTCAACTATCAGGAGGGCACCGGACTGGGACTCAATATCGTTAAAAATTATGTTGAATTAATGAATGGAAAAATAACCTTTGAAAGTATCGAAAATCAGGGAACCAAATTTTTTATTATCTTTCCAAAAAGCACAAAATGAAAAGAATTTTAGTTATTGAGGATGACCGCATCATGCGTGAAAATATTGCCGAGCTACTGGAACTATCAGGTTATAAGGTTGATGTGGCCGTTAATGGTAAAGAGGGGGTAGAAAAAGCTCAAACCATTGTTCCCGACATGATTGTATGCGATATCAAAATGCCAGTGCTTGATGGTTACGGCGTACTGCATGTTTTGGGGAAAAACACTAAAACTGCCCATATCCCATTTTTGTTTGTGACGGCTAAAACAGAAAGAAGCGACCTTCGAAAAGCCATGGAAATGGGTGCTGATGATTATCTTTCCAAACCGTTTGAGGATACAGAATTAATAAAAGCGGTGGAAACACGACTCAAGAAAAGTGAAATAACAAAAAGGGAATATACCAATGATGCAGCTGGTTTTAGCGAATTTATTAGTGAAGCCAATCTTATCATGAGTTTGAGAAATAAAGCAGATAATGAGCAGTTTAACGATTTTGACCCAAAAGAAATCGTTTTTAAAACGGGTGATTATCCTCACTATCTTTTCTTTGTTGAAAAGGGATCCGTCAAATCTTATAGACTCAATATTGATGGCAAGGAACTTATTTCTAATATTTATGAAGTTGGTGATTTTTTCGGATACCAACCCATTTTTGAAGAAAGGGTTTATAATGAAACCGCTATTACCATGGAGCCAACACGAATATTGAAAATACCCAAAGATGATTTTTTATCGATGATATATTCAAATAGGGATGTGGCCGGGAAGTTGATAAAAATGATGTCAAAAAACCTCACCAAAAAGGAAAAGGAGCTTATGCACATGGCTTACGACTCGGTTAGAAAAAGACTTGCCATCAAATTAAAAGAACTTATTCCTGATGACCGGGATAGCTCCATTACCATTACAAGAACCGATTTGGCAGCATTGATCGGAACTACCACCGAAACACTCGTTAGGACATTAACTGAGTTAAAAGAGCTGGAAATTATTGAAACTGACACCCACGGAATTAAACTGCTCGATCGGGAAAAGCTAAATGAGCTAGCAATAGGTTGGTAGTTTCGGGTGGTTATTTTTGATGGGGATTTTCTTTGAAATGTAACTCATATCAATACACAATTGTAATGCCTCAAGGTATTTGGCAACAATGTTTGCATATTTCTTCAAAAGAAAACTGATATCTGGATCAGTCGGGATCTTTATTCCCTATTCTTTTTAAAATAATCGGAGTTATCAATGTGGTTACAATGGCCATAATTACAACGGTCGAAAAAAGGTTTTGTACAAGCTGAGAATCTGCCGGAACTTCAAACAATCCTGCACGTAAGGCTATATCTG
Source organism: Bacteroidales bacterium (assembly GCA_963676875.1). GTDB lineage: Bacteria > Bacteroidota > Bacteroidia > Bacteroidales > F082 > UBA6244. Next base: position 1,438,318 of record OY781436.1, on the reverse strand, counting down.
CAATGATCAACTCTACTGCCCCACGCGCATTCATTGCATTTCCAATGAAAAACGACTTTCGGGTAGATAGTCCTGACAACTTCGCAGGAACTCCGGCTCCGAATATTTTCCCAACTGACGCAATGGCTATAAGGGCAATTACGAAAACAGGTGTGTTAATAATGGCTGATAAATCAAGACTTAATCCGATGGATGCAAAAAATATGGGCGCCAAAAAACCGGAGTTGATTCCTCCAATTTTGTTTTTAACATCTGCATACACTGATTTCTTGATTTTCCGTTTTGTAAAAAACAATCCTGCAATAAAAGCCCCAAGGATGAAGTGCAGATCAAGTGCCTCTGCAAGTACAGAAAAACTAAAAGCAACAATCAAAAGAAAACTGACTTCTGATTCCTCAATATTGATTCTTTTCGAAACAATACGTAGCAAATACGGTAGTACATACAGTCCGGTTGCAATGGTAATGAGGAAAAATAGTCCAATCTTGCCCATTAAAATAGCCACTCCCTGCCAACCGGGCATTTCCCCTGTTTTTAAAAAGGCGGTTAGAAGGGCAAGCAACACCAAACTAATGACATCGTCGATAACTGCCGCAGATACAATAGTTTGACCCTCTTTGCTATTCAGGAGGTTCATATCCATCAGTGCTTTAATGGCGATGGGTACTGCCGTTATGGCCAAAGCAACTCCAATAAAAAAAAGTTGAGCCGTTTTTAGTTCTGATGTTGGCAAACTTATCCAGCCCAATCCCATGCCCAATGCCAGAGGAACAATCATACCTCCGACAGCAACCCAGACTGCCTTGCCTGATGCCTTTTTTAAACTATTGTAATTTAGTTCAACTCCGGCATAAAGCATCAAAAAGAACATGCCAAATTCGGTAATGGCAACAAATACTTCGTTGTCGTGTAAGTTTGATAATTCGGGAAAGGTGCCCGACCAGTTGTTAAATATAACTCCTAATATAATACCGGCGAATAACTCACCTGCCAGTGGTGGAATATTTATTCTCCTCGCAATTTCACTAAAAAGTTTTGCCGAAACCAACAGAATCAGCATAATATACCATATATCCATCATTTACAAATTTTTGTTTGACGGCGCAATTTCTAACAAAGCTTCCACTTCCATTTTGATCAAGATCAATTGTTTGTTTTGATATGCATCATTTTTTTACCAACCAGGTATGCTGACCTTTGTACTGAAATTTATTACGGGTGAGCAGAATAAAAGCATATTGATAAGCCACCCAATTAACACACACCAAAAAAAAGGACACTTAAAATGAAACGCAGTTTAAAAGAATTACTTGGATATACTTTAGAGACAAAAGAAGGAAAAAATGGTACAATCAGAGACTTTCTGTTTGATGAAAAGAAATGGATCATCCGTTATTTGGAAGCCGATTTTGGAAGTTGGCTCTCATCGCAAGCCGTATTAATTCCAAGGGTTTTTTTAAAACCGCCTCATTGGGAAAATAAGCATTTTCCAACCGAAATAGGTCAATCAGACATCGAAAAATGTCCTGCCGTTGATGATAAGTTGCCGGTTTCCAGAAAATATGAGGAGGAAATATATAAACACTATCGAATGAATCCCTACTGGACAACGGCAGTTGTAGCGTCAAAAGGTGTGTTCTTTCCGCCAAGGCCGGTAGAGTTGCCTTCGAGCGATATTTCTGAGGACGATATGGATACCATTTTGCGAAGCTTTACTGAGGTAGAAGGTTATCATATCCAGGCCATTGATGGCAAATTGGGACATATTGACGACATTATTATTGATGATGATGACTGGCAGATTGTTTATGTGGTTGTTGACACCAAAAACTGGTTGCCATGGAGTAAGAAAGTAATGATATCAGTTGAATGGATGCATGCCATCAGTTACCTTAACAGGGAAATAAAAGTAAAACTAACAACTGAGACAATTAAAAATGCGCCTGAATATCAGCCATCCCAAGAGATTAGTCTGCTTTACGAAAAATCATTATACGACTATTATAGCCAAAGTCTGATAAAATAATTTCAAAAAACGAACCGATAAAATGCCTTATAATAAATTAAGTGAATTACCCGAACAAGTTAAAAATGTATTGCCCTTTCACGGACAGGAAATTTATCTTGCAGCATACAATAATGCATGGGGTGAATACAAAGATCCAAAAGCCAGAAGTGGTGATGATGGGCGCGAGGAAACAGCTCACAAAGTTGCGTGGGTCGCTGTAAAAAATGTTTACCACAAAAACCAATCAGGTGAATGGGTTAGATAATCCGCAGTCCGCATGTTTGATCTCATGACGATTCATGGGATAATAACATGAGTACGAAATAAACAGACCTCATAAAGCAGACCAATTACTGAGCCTATTGTTGGCAATAGTTTGCTTTTTAGGTCGAAAATAATTGACAATCAAATATTAGTAATAATTTAAAAAACGTAATAAAATGAATAATCGACTAGATTTTAAACTGAAAACTCTTGAAGCAATTGATAATATTTTTGATCAAATGGAGAAGCTTGAACTAAAGAGAGATAGCTTAAGTGAAAGTTTCAAAAAAAGTTATGACCAACAAATGGCAGCATTGAAAATGCGAAGATCAGAATTGAAAAGTACGCTGGAGGGGTTAGAAAAAACCTCTGAAGCAAATTGGAATGAAGCCAAGGAAGTTGTTTCTGAAAGCATGAAACACTACAAAGCAGGCTTCGAGGAACTTGGAAAGCTATTCAAATAAGATAATCGTGTGACGGAATGCTGTGATGGTAGATAATTGGTAGTCGGAACATACCATGCGAATTGCTTTAATGTGGAGCTTCATGGGCAGTCTGTATGGTATGGGCTACTATCGTCATTTACTTTCCGGAGTTTTTTCAGATCGTTGATAATAGTTTGAATTTCTGAAACATTGTTGGATACATTGGGTAACGTGAGTTGCCCCGATCAATAAAAACATTTAAAACTTTTTTCTTTCATGACAAATATAAAACCATCAGAAAGCGATAAGCTTATTACAGCCAAGGATATTGAAAACTTGGCCAAAGTACACGATCAGCACTGTATTTCCATTTACATCCCCATTTCAAAAGCCGGGGAGGACGTCGATCAGCGAAAAAACCAACTGAAGTTAAAAAATAGCATTAAAAAGGTAAAAAATACCCTAAAAAACTATTATCTAAACGAAAATGAAACCGATGATCTACTTCAACCTTTAAACGATTTATTGGAAGATAATCAGTTTTGGAGATATCTATCTGACTGTTTGGTTGTTTTTCTGAATGAGCAGGAATTCAGGGTTTACACTGTGCCTATACAGCAAGAAGAGTTTGTTTATGTCGCGGATCATTTTTATTTGTTGCCGCTATTGCCTGTCCTAAATCAAAAAAAGAATTTTTATATCCTCTCACTCAGCCTGAAGGATGTTAAGCTGTTTACGTGCACACCTAATAGCATTGCTGAACTTGATATAAGTAATCAAGTTCCGCAACAACTGGAAGATGCTGTTGGATACGACTACAAAGAAAAATCGCTTCAATTCAGAACAGGACAAGGGGGCGATGCAGGTGCCATGTTCCATGGACAAGGTAGTGCTAAGGACAATAAAAATACTGAAATAGAAAAATATTTCAGGGCGGTGGACTCCGGATTAATGAAGCTGATTAGTGATAAGGAAACACCGTTGATATTGGCATGCGTTGATCATTATTACCCCATTTATTCAAAAATAACCAACTATCCTGCGCTTTACAAAGAGCATATTTCCGGAAACCACGAGGAAACAAATCCCAACATAATGCACCAAATGGCCGGCGTGTTGATTGACAAGGTTCTCGGTGATAAAAAAGATGATCTGGGTAAGATTATGCAGGATCAAACCCCCGTGCGAAAAACTTCATTTGATTTGAATGATATCGTTCCTGCTGCCGTAGACGGTAGAATTGAAGTGTTGTTCATTCAAAAATCAACTGACAGATATGGTCTATACGACAAACTCAACCGATCGTTGATCGTAGATGAACAAAGTAAAATTAATCAGGCTTCGCTGTTCAATTTGGCAGCAATTCATACCTGGCTCCGGGGTGGGCGCGTTTATATGGCAGAAAAAAATAATATGCCATTTAAGGGCACCAGTATCAACGCCCTATTCAGATACTAACCGAAAGCTTTCCCCTGCTTCTCTGATATAACTCACCTGATAATTTTTTATGTAGTTATACCAACTATAAATTGAAGTTAGCACTATGCTGTTTATGTATAATGCCGATATAGAATTGAAGAGGTTTCAGGAGCGAAGCGAACTTAAAGCTCATTTTAATTTATAATCGGTATTATTTCCATTGGTCTTAATTGATCCAAATCAACACCTCCTGTTGATTTAACTCATTTCGTAAAAAAATGAGAAGTCGTTACTTTGTAATAGCTAAGGTGATAAAAATCAACATGTTTATATCAGGTTGAAGGCTTTAGTAAACAATGAAAATTGAATTAGAAATAAAAAACTTTAAATGTAAACTATATGAATGACTATCACGAACCACATGATAAACTCTCATCTGAAACCAGAGACTTTACACGTGCTTTAAATTCATTAAAAGAAGAGGTTGAAGCGGTTGACTGGTACCAACAGCGTATGGAATTAGCCAACAACAATCAATTGAAGAAAATTTTAAAGCATAACCGTAATGAGGAAATCGAGCATGCTTGTATGTTAATAGAATGGCTCAGGAGAAACATGGATGGATGGGATGAACAACTAAATACCTATTTGAACACCAGTGTGGATCTGTTAAAAGCAGAAATTGAAAATAAATAAACCAAAATATACAATGGACATACTAAAAAGAGAGATGGCTCCAATTACCGATGGAGCCTGGAAAGAAATTACTTCAGTGATAAAAAGTGTGCTGGCAAATTATTTAACTGCCCGCAAATTTGTAGATATTGACGGCCCAAATGGTTTTGATTTTGCTGCTGTTTCAACCGGCAGACTTTCAACACCACAAAAGAATTTTAAAGATGGGGTTAGTTTTGGCGTTCGTACCGTATTGCCTCTTGTGGAAGCAAGAAAACCATTTGAACTGGATATATGGGAGTTGGACAATGTTAGCCGGGGTGCCAAAGATGTTAATCTGGATTCGCTTGAAAAAGCAACAAAACAGATGGCCAACTTTGAGGAAAACGTAATCTACACGGGTCTTGAAAGTGCGGGTATAACAGGCCTTGCTGCATGCAATCATCATGATCCGGTTTTTCTTCCTACAAATCATGAGCATATCATAAAATTTATAGGTGACCAGATTAATATTCTGAAAAATAATGCAGTAGAAGGACCCTACTCGCTGGTTCTGGCAAAATCATATTGGTTGGAACTGATCAATATTGTCGACAGTTACCCATTAATACAACAGTTAAAAAATATTCTGGGTGGAGAAATTATTGTGAATGATCGCTGTGTAAACTCATTCCTGATATCCGAAAGAGGTGGTGACTTTGAACTAACCCTCGGACAAGATATTTCGGTTGGGTACGATTCGCATGACACAGAAAAGGTTAAGCTATACATGTCAGAGTCATTCACATTCAGGGTATTATCTCCTGAAGCGGTAGTCGTTCTTTCATATAGCGCCTGATTTTGGCATCAATAAACTGTCAACGGGTTCTGTTAGCATACTTTTAATATTAAAAACTTATGGCCGGAATTATTAGTGTTATAATCATACTGGTGTTTTCAATAATTATTACCAAGGTAGCATCTATTGCACTTACCCATACAGGTCTTTCGAGGGAAGCATCTAAATTTCAGGCCAGATCTGCTTTTACGGGTGTTGGTTTTACAACCAGCGAGTCAGAAAAGGTGGTAAATCACCCGGTTCGGCGTAGAATCCTTCAATTGTTGATGATACTGGGTAATGCAGGAATCGTTACAGGTATGGCTTCCTTGATAATCGGTTTTTCAGGATTGGGAGATGATGCACAGATTTGGATTAAATTGGTAGTTCTTTTTGCCGGGATATTAATTCTCTGGCATCTGGCAAGTAGCAAATGGGCTGATCAACAACTTTCAAAAGTAATCAATGCCATATTGAAGAAATACAGCAAGATAGATGTAAACGATTATGCGAGTTTGCTGCAGCTATCAGGCGAATTCAGGATATCTGAAATAGCCGTGGATAATACCCACTGGGTATGCAATACATCACTAAAAAACTCCAAGCTTAGGGATGAGGGCTTAAACGTGATAGCTCTGTCAAGGCAGGATGGTACTTTTATTGGCAATCCGAATGGAGAAACGAAAATTAAAAATGGCGACAGCCTGATTGTTTATGGCAGGGCTGAAACCTTGAAAAAGATGGAAAAACGCTTTAAAGGTATGATAGGGAATAATGAACATAAAAAAATGGTGGAAGAGCAAAAGGAAATTCTTCAGCAGGAGAAAAATGAAGACAATACCTAAATCGTCATTGAAAGTATGTGCCCAACCAATATCCATCTGGTAGCCGACTTTACTTAATATCAAATAGCATAACAACATGAAAAAACATATTGTAAAAATCTGGGAAAATATTATGCTTAGCCACGACGTAATAAGATTTATTACGGAAAAGCCTGATAATTACAGGTTTGAACCTGGGCAGGCAACAGAAATTGCCATAAACCATGGCGATTGGAAAAAAGAGAAACGGCCATTTACCTTTACAAGTCTGCCGGATGATGATTTCATGCAGTTTATTATTAAAACCTATCCGTCTCACCGTGGGGTTACGAATGAAATGTTATCCTTGAAAAATGGAGATGAGTTGATATTACATGATATTTTTGGTGCAATAACCTATCAGGGAAGAGGTACATTTATTGCGGGTGGAGCAGGAATAACTCCTTTTATCTCTATTTTTAGAAATCTGCAAAAAAAGAATGAGCTTGAAGGAAACCGTTTGATATTTGCCAACAAAACAAAAAAAGATATCATTCTACGAAAGGAATTTCAAAAAATGTTAGGTCGTGATTTTGTCAATATTCTTTCAGAGGAAAATACAAACGAATACGCCCAAGGAATGATTACAAAAGAGTTTCTGAAAAAGAACATTGCTGGTCATACCGGAAAATTCTATGTATGTGGTCCGCCTCCTATGATGAAGTCAGTAGTGAAATCGCTTTCAGAATTAGGAATACCGGACAATGCAATTATAACAGAGAAAATATAACGATGGAGACAAAAAAAGAACTTAATAAACAGATTGTTGACCTGACGACAAAAATCGTCGACCAATATCCTGAACTGATAAAATACCTTGATGAATTAACCATTTCGATTCCGGATACCGGACACCTAAGTGTTGAGGACCTGGCAGATTATCGAAACACATTAAAATCAATGATAGACAATTATAAAGAAGGGTCTTCGTAAATTTAATTTGTGTATGGTCATGGCCATCATACAAACAACCTTGATTTATAGGCAATTTGAATGTGAACCGACAAGATACCTTGTTTCTTCACAAAGATTGGATTGATTGAAAATGAACAGGTTACATGGTTAGTCATAGTAAAAAAACGATAACAATGAAAACGATACTGATTAGTGATATTAATGGAAAACGTGAGAGTGTAATTCCATATGCTTTGAATTTTACAAAATATATTGATGAGGCGATTACTATTATCCATAGTGTAGATCCAATGATACACCAAGCTGTTGCCAGCGCATATGCTGATTCGCAAAGCTTTCAGGTGGGAAGTAAATTGTCGCATGCCGAAATACTCGAAAGAGAGAAACACAAGGCAGGGCAGGTGCTCGACAAGCTTTTAAGCACGGAGGCGTCGAAAATTAATTTCCCGCTACGGGTTAAGCCCATTATTGAGGAGAAAAGCATGGTAACCCTCCTGAATGCCGAAATTGAATTGGAAACACCCTCCATGATTATTTGCACGTCAGATTTTCAAAACACAGCACTACACAGCTTTGACGAATTAATGGAATTGGCAAATAAATTCAATAGTTTGTCACTAATTGTGCCACCGGGACATTCGTTTTCTAAACCTGAAAGGGTACTCGTGCAGCATGATGTTAAATCAGCTTATAACAACGATATACAAAATCTGTTAAAACACCTCAAACCCTTTGATCCATTGATTCAAGTGGTTGAGGCTCCCGGGAAAGAAGACTATGCTACGATGGCATTGAATATTTATATCCTCAACGACCATACGCAAAATGGCGAGGATTCTATGTTCAGACTAAAAATTTCAAACCAAACCGGGAAGCATTATGCACAGAAATTGCTAGCCTATATTCAAAATAATGATATTGCTTTGTTTGCAGTCCCAAAGAAATCAAATTTCTTTAAAGTGATAGCAAATCATCCCCTTATGAATGCCAAACAATGGATAGAAGAAGCGAATATTCCGCTCTTATTTTACTAACGATAATTAACTAATTGAATTTTAAAACGTTGAACTAATGATGGAATTAAAAGAAAGAAATTGTGTTTCGGACAGCATCGATTTAGAAAAATTGAAAAACGATGAAGCAGAAAGTTTAAATAAACAATTGGTCTCCAATTGGGAGATTGCCAATAATAAACTGCTAAAAAAGAGTTTTCCGTTTGAAAATTATAAGAGAGCCATGGCTTTTGTTCAGGAGGTGGCACTTATTGCAGAAAAGGAAAATCATCATCCTGACATGTATATTAGGTATGATGAAGTTGACATTATGCTCACCACACACGATGTTGATGGTCTGTCGATAAACGATTTTATTATGGCTGCCAAAATTGAAGATTTATAGTCATTCCGACCCAACTTTATGACGGTTGGTCATTGTTTTTTGGATAAAAAAATGATAACCTAAAACCGGAAAACTTTTCAAATGCATTAAAACTACACCAAAATTATAACGCTTTAGAAAAGCAAAAATATCAACCAATACTAATTCTTAAAACAAGAAAGTGAGAACAACCATGAAATTATTACCAATATTTATTACAATGATCCTTTTTTTCGGACTTTATTCTTGTGATTTCAACCTGAAATACAACGATAAAGAGGAATCAAATGTTGAAAAAACTTCTGATGAAATCAGCAACAATTCAAATCACGATCAACCTCAATTGAAAGCAGAAATCGAACAGTCAATAGATGCTTTTAACAAACGAATTGATCAGTTTGAAGCGACGCTTAAAAACAAAAACATTGTGCTTGATGAAGAAATGCGTAAATCTGTCGACCAGCTGAAAGACGCCCGTGACGAACTCCTGAATGAATTGGAAGAATACGACAATAAAGTGGACAGTGTAGGAGAAACGCACAAAAACAAAGTAGAGGAAAAACTAGATCAATTTAATCAGGGCGTTGAGGACTTTTTTAAATTGGGAGATTCGCGAAAACAGAATGATTAAACAAAAAAAGCCCTTGAAAATCAAGGGCTTTGTTGCCTGACCAGGGGTCGAACCTGGACTCTTCTGATTCAGAGTCAGACGTGTTGCCAATTACACCATCAGGCAATGAGGGCGCAAAGGTAAAGTTTTTGCACCATATTGGTCAAGTTTGAAGGGGGTTTTTTTTTGGAAAAATTGTCAGTCGCATAAACTGCGGAAAATGAGGCAATATACGCTGTTTCTTGTCCGATTTTCACTCAACCCAACCTTGTGGTGAATTATCAATTGATCGGGTTGTTAAGTCTTGACCGTAAAGTAATCGCCAACGTGTTGGGATTGGCATAAATTTCCGGCGGTTTTTTGGTTTACATTGTACCGTACATTGTACCGAATTTCGTCTGTTATTGAGGATAACATGTCACAAAATCAATGTGATATGGCGATAGTTAAAATTATTTTACACCGTAAACTAAAAAATGGTGAATTTCGGGTTGCAATCCGATTTGCTCATCAAAGTGAACCTGCCCAGTATATTAATCTCCCATTCAGGTGTTTACCCGAGCAACGGTTGAAAGATGAACAGCGATTCAAGAAAACCAAAATCGGTTTCAAATCGATGAATAAAGCACTTGAAGAAGCCGAGGACAGGATTGAACTGGTTTTAACAGACCTTTCAAGAAAAGGACTATTTACTTTTGATGCTTTCCAACGTGCCTACCCGGATGAATCAGACACCAGAACAGTCCGTCAGGTGTTTGAAGATAAACTGACCGAACTAAATGAGGCCAAGCGGAGTTCCTCACTCCTTGCCGCAAAAATCCCGCCTGATTGACCGTAATCATACATGAACACTTGTCACCATTCCGGCTGTTAAAGAAACAGATCAGGCATGATTTTGTGCAAGTCGTCGTTCGATCACCCGGAACTACTTTGTCTTTTCAAAGAGCTTCCAAATAAGCACATTGAAAATCCACCGTTCCTTCTTGTTAGAGCGGCCTGCTGATCGGTCGGGCATCGCCTGTCATCATTATTGCCCACCGCATGACCCAACGCAAAATCAATAATGTCGCCAGGCTCGTGTGATACATATCTCCCAGTCGGATTTCATCCTCCCTCTGGAAGACCCTCCCTCAGCCGCGGACGGCCGCAGGAAAGCTTAGTAAAAATGGATTGTCTCGTAATTACCTGATTAATTAACATATACGAGACCCGTACCCCGATGGCCATCGGGGGTGGTGTGAGAGGCGCACTCCGTCAGTTAATTCTGGCGGAGCCGTCTACTCGATTGGCAATAGTTATTATTCATCTTTCAAGCTATTCACTTTTTTAAATGCAAACGCTGGCGCAATCCTAGAAACTTTATAAAGCAGTCTTGCTCCAGCTACTCTAATCTCTTTTTTACTTTTTTCTAATCCAATAATCATCTCATCTACTGCTTTCTCAGTAGAAATTGCAATTTTTGGTGGTTTCCCTTTATGCCAAGGTGTTTTAACTGCTGGAAACATTACCTCAACAATATTGATATTTAAATTTTCTGTCTGTTTTCTAAGAACTTGTGTGAAAGAATGAAGAGCTGCCTTAGTTGCGTTATAGAACGGATAATCAGCTCGTGGTGTATATATAAGACCTGTTGTAATGTTAATAATTGCAGGATTATTGTTTTTCATTAAGATTGGACTTAAAAAATGAATTAATCTTACAGGTGCCATAAAGTTTGTTTCCAATTCGTTTTCAGCCATTTCAACTATTTTATCCGTGCTATAAAAGTTAGTTCTATTAACAATTGCGGCATTGTTAATCAAAATGTTCAAATCAGGGTGATTTTCGGATATTATTTTTGAAAAATCACTGCATTGTTTACTCTTAGACAAGTCGCATTGATAAGTAATTAGTTTGGGCTCTGCGCTTTTGGCATTATCAAGTTTTTCATTTGATCTACCACAGATAATAACTTTGTTTCCTCTTTGAATTAATACTTTGCTTAATTGTAGGCCTATTCCCGAACTTCCTCCAGTTATCAGGATTGTATTGTTTTCTAGATTCATAATGATTTTTTTTAGTTTAACAATACGGCAAAATTATATCGCTGAGAACTAGTTTGCATTGACATAGGTCAAAAAGAGATTTTCCTTCTAATTCGACTTAATGTCTCGGGCTTTATTCCTAAGTATGATGCAATTATTCCTTGTTTTATTCTTTGATCCATTCCAGGATACTCACTAAGGAAGTTTTTATATCTTGTTTCCGCATCAAGTAGAAGTAAGTCCCTTTCTCTTTTTTCTTTTATCATGAAGCCTTTTTCAATAAACTTCAGCAAGAATTTAATCCAAAAAATATCTCTCTCCATTAATGGCTTAAAATCCTTCCATGAAATTTCAAGTATTTTTGAATCTTCTAGTGCTTCAATTGAGAAATAAGAAGGTTTCTGCATTATCATGGCAGAGTATGAACTAAGGAATAAGTTTTCTGCAATTATTCCTTTTGTAAATTCATCACCATTATTATTTATGTAGACATATCTAAAAAGTCCTGAAACAACAAATGCAATTTTCATAGGGACCTCACCAGCTCTAATAAAAAAATCTGAGACATTTATTGATTTATCCCTAGCAATGGATAGAAATTCATCTATTTTCTTTTCTGGCAGTATGTTTTTTAGTTGCTCTTTCATCTAATTATTGCCAACGGTGGCGGGTAAAGTGCGTTCCGACTCTCATCTCTATACTTTGCTTTGATTCTGATCGTTAAAGTTACTATTTATTTTACTGTGAATCTCCATCTGAGGTATGCACTTTGACCCGATGTTAGCTTTTCGTTGTTTTCTTCCATTTTAATAATTTTTCTATTCTTGAAACTCATTAAGATAAAATAGCTTTTTTAAATAGCTCAATCGTATAATTCATTTAAACAATTGAGTCAAAATATAGATAAGACCAATAATATTAATTATGGGTATTATTATTATAAGATAAAGTAGGTGTTTTGTCACAGGATATTTTTTAATTCTAGCTGAAATTTCATCTAACTTCAATAATAGTTCCATGTGATAAATGAAATTTGTTTTAAGATTAATTCGCTTGAAAAAAATGTGAGATAGTATGTGACTAGTAATGTCAAACAAAATAATAAGCGCTAATATTACTAGTATTTCAATTGAAAAATAGCTATTATCAAACATCTCTTTTATAATTTTCAATCCATTTGGTCATTTCTCGTAATAGATTATATTTTCTCTAAATCTTGTGAACTCGGGTTCTTTTTCTTTACAATGAAAGCTAACTAATATATAAAAACACACCTATGCCCCTTATCTCCACTATACCATCACTGCCATAACCCCCATGTGATATTTCTTTATGCCTCATTAGGTGGAATATATCCATTTTTAAATATTTCTAAACGTTTAAAATCAGTTCCTTGTTTCATTGTAATGGATCATCGGTAGTTTGGTGTGGTAAAGCTAGGAATATTTCTTGTTCTGCAACTGTGATACGTGCAAAAATATTTGGTTTGGTTGCAGGTTTCTTTCTTTTCAATCGTTACTTGGGTTTAGCGGTAAATGTTCTTCTCGATCTTTTCATATGACAAAAATTTTAAAAGTAATAATTTTTCTGTCCGGTTTTTTTAGACCACTTCAATAGTCCAAATGTACAATTAATATTTTTGTCACGTAGTTGAAGCATTGTTTTTTGATATGCAAGTTGTGTGCAACTTTAAAAAAAACTCGGGTAATGTGTAGTTAATTTGGATTTTGACATACTAACTAAATAAATAGTTAAATTAAAATAGAATTTCAAATGAAAAATTTAAGTCAAAATAAATCGAAAATATTTAAGGGAGTGGGCTGGTTGTTAGGAATTTCGCTCGCAATTGTAGGTGCTCTCGTAGTATTTTCCTTATCTGATAGTTTTACCGTTGCTATTTCAGCTGCCTTACCAATTGGTGTTTTTTCAGGAATTAGTTTAGAGCAAAAATTTCAAAGAGAAAATAAGCAAATCAACACAAAGAAAACCAAAATGATGATTAGTTCTATATTGTTTGGTTTTTTCGTTTTTATTGCAATTTTTATTTTTCTACACCTTTATTAAATCTTTTTTAACTGCGTGCAAAATCAAAAAGAAATAGAAAAGGAGTTTATTGACCAAATCCAAAAACATCAGGGGATTTTGCATAAGATATGCTTTGTTTATTCAAATAGAAATGCAGATAAGAAAGACTTATATCAGGAAATTGTTCTGCAATTATGGAAATCCTATCCGGCATTCCGACAAGAAGCGAAATTTTCCACTTGGATGTATCGGGTAGCTCTAAATACTGCAATCACATTAAACAAAAAAGCGGCCTTATTTGGAAATCACAAAACACAACTAAGTGATGAATATGCTATTGCAGAAATTATTGACTATTCCGAAGACATTAAAATTCTTTATAAAGCAATTTCAAAACTTAGCAAAATAGAAAAGGCGATTGTTATGCTCTGGCTCGAAGAAAAAGCATATAGCGAGATTGCCGAAATTGTTGGAATATCGGAAAAAAACGTAAGCGTAAAATTAGTGAGAAGCAAAAAGAAGCTCGCACAGATAATTAAAAAGATAAGCTAATGGAAAACTTGGATTTAAATAAATATCGATTGGCTTGGAAAAACGAGAAATCATTTCATGCAGAAAAACTTTCTGAAATTGAAATTCAATATTTTATGAAATCTACTTCAAAAACAGTAGGACAATACAAAAGGTCGTTAATTTTTGATATAGCTTTTAAAAGTTTATTACTCGTTTCATTTATTGTATTAATTTTTCTTCTAAGAAATCAATCAATTGCCTTTCTTACTAATACGTTTTTCGTATTAATAGCGACCATTGGAATAATTTGGCAGACAAAAGTTTACAAAAGAGTTAATAAAATAAGTATCACAAAAGAACATTTAAAAGATTTACTAAGAGCATATAGTGACTTTTACACTAAACAATATATTAAATCTATATTTGTGAGTGCCTTGTCGAGTTCTTTGTTTTTTCTTAGTGGCTCTATGTTTTATCTACACTTCAAATATGAACAAATCCCGACTTTTGAATTGGATGATTTTATTGTTTTAACCATAGGAATTATTTTGAGTTATGGTGTCAGTGCATTTGCTCAAATAAAACAAAATGATTATCAAATTAATCAATTGGAAAGTTGTTTAGTTGAAATTGAAGAAAATACAATTAACGCATCAAGCATTAAAAAATATAAAACTAATAGGATAAAAAATATAATCACGACTGGAATTGCATTGATTACAGGAGTAATTATTTTTTTGTATCTGATTTTTGGATTAAATAATTAAAAGGAAATTGAAATGAAATCACCAAAAAAACAATGGGCAATTGCACGTACTCTTCTTTTTGTAATAATCGGATTATTGAATACCGTTTTTATAAGGCCCGAAGATATTGGGACTTGGAAGAATTATGTCGGTTATGGCGTTCTTTTATTTGCAATAGTAGATATATTTTTTCTTATCAAACAATATTTAAAAAGAAATAACAATGAAAAATAAATACCTATTTACTTTGCTTAAAGTATTGGTGTTTGTAATTCCTTTTTATTTTGTGTTCTATGGACCTCTTCACGATAAGCCGGAAAATCCCAAAATGAAAGTTTTATGGAAATATGTATTATTAGGTTTTTTAGCTTAGATTCTAATATTTATTATGATGACATATTTAAAATGACTTTAACACATAGAAAACAAGCACACAATCGAGTAGACGTTTATTCTGTTCTATTTATAATTTGGTTTTCTGTCAATATTTTATATTCCGTTCCAGTTGAGATATCTCTGAATTGACATATTACATCTACTTCTTTTCCTGTATCCCATAATGGTCCTTTTCTGGATATCTTTTCAATTACATAGTTTTCGGTATCATAAATCTCCGAAGTGTATTCTGTCTCCCAAACATCACTTTTCTTTATAACATATTGTTTTACCAATTCAAATCTATTTGAAATATTATTCTGGTTGCGGTCAAAAAGTCTATTAATTGACATCATCTTTGAATCGCCTGAACCAGGCATAAAATCACGCCAAATATATGTTTCTAGTTCAAGATAAAAACCGTTAATCTCAATATGAGTTGGTGAATCCATAAGGTCATTCATTTCTTCTTTCTCACAGCCAATAAACAATAAAGTCACAATGGAAAAAAGAAAAATTGTTCTATAAATTTTCTGTTTCATATTTGCTTAAATTTAGTTTGTGCTAACGGTTCAGCATAAGCGGAGTGCGGGTTTCAAGGCACTTCACTTTCTATTTACTCCGTTGTTTATTAATAGTTAATTCATTCATTTTTAACACATCACCCCACATTACGTTTATACAATGTGTGTGCCCTGCATGAGCAGCGCACACCCACTCGTAAGCTTTAGAAAAAGTTCAAAAATACAAATTTTCTATAGTAACGAGATGGGTGATTTTTTTCCAGAGGGTGCAAGTCCCTTACACGCTCAGGTAACGCTGGGAAGTGTTAGTAAGTCGCAAGGTGGTTAAGGGTGACCTTTACACTGAAGGAAGCGAGACTACAAAATCCGGTACTGACGAACAGGAACGGTATATGAGGCATAATTGTTTAGGGTAAGTAAGCACATCATTACAACGCCCGAACAGCTCCAGTGAACAATTATGTAGATGCCGCAGGAATTGGATGAAGGAAAAAGCTCTTACCGGGGGAGATCTTGGAATAGACTAGGTTTCTATGAGCCAAGAAGTCAGCAGAAGCCATCGTAGTTAGCGGTAACGAGCCGGCATTAGAACGGAGGTCTCACAAGTTAGCAAAGGACTGAACGTTAGGTTGTCTTGAATTTGATCAGGAGGTTCAAACTTAGAGTTTGCCAGCCTTTTCTTAAATAAAGACAAAGGTATCATTGGTGTAAAGAGCGATGATACTGATACCTGACGAACCGCCGTATACGAGACCCGTACGGTCGAGTAGGTCGGGGAGATTGCTCTCCCTTTCCCCTCTAAGAACCGTACATGAAAGTTTCCCTTCATACGGCTCAAGCACTCTAAAGACTATTTTAGTAATCCGGTCAACAGCTTGCAGTGGCTAATTTTCTAATATTATCATGCTTTACAAGCCTACCCTTTGCCCTTTCTCTAAAGTACCCTTTCCATTCCTTATCGTAAGGGTTTGAAAGGCTCTTTATCTTGGTATGCCTAATAATCTTAGTGGCATCGAAAAGAGGTAGTTCGTAAGTTTGCATTTTATCAGTTGTCGAAAATACCCATTGTCGGTTGCCTTTGGTTTTAAAGTATTTAGCTTTAATCCAATGGTTGCCTTTGTTGGGATGTCGGCGTTTAGCCCATTTCCACAATAGTTTAAAAACTTTATTGTCCAGCAATGAAAAGGTTTGTTTGGCTGCAGAGTGTCGGAAGAAGTTAGCCCATCCCCTGATTTTTGGTGTGATCATTCGGATGAGTTCCTTTTGCGATACGGCTTTATGGTTCGAAACACATTCACTTATACTTACAAAAATACTTTTTACCGAATCCTTTTTAGGTTTGGTAAGGCATTTATGTTTGTACTTGCGCACGTTGAATCCAAGGAAATCGAAACCCTTTTGAATATGGGTAATCTTGGTTTTCTCTTCAGAGAGTTCCAATCCTCTATCGGCAAGAAACTTGCTGATAAGCGGTTTAATCTCATGTTCGAGATATTCGCTATTGCTACAGGTAACCACAAAATCGTCGGCATAACGGACGAAGTTTATTTTAAATGGGTTACTGTTTGGTTTGTGATGAGCATGAAGGTTGATGATTTCCTCCAAGCCATCGAGTACCATGTTGGCAATTATTGGCGAAATGATACCACCCTGAGGTGTTCCAGCTTCGGTTGGGAACCAGTGTTTTTTCTCCATATAACCAGCTTTGAGCCATTGAGTCAAAACCTTTTTATTTAAAGGAATATGCTGCAAGATCCATTGGTGCGAAATATTATCGAAACATCCCTTTATGTCAGCTTCGAGAATCCATTCAGCCGAATTACGTTTACAAAGCACATTATAACATTGAACAATAGCATCGGCACACGACCGTTTTGGTCTGAACCCGTAAGAGTTCGGGTCTGCGGTGGTTTCTGCTATAGGTTCGAGACCTAGTTTGAACAAGGCTTGTATAGCCCTGTCCCTAATTGTTGGAATGCCAAGATGCCGAAGTTTTCCGTTTTTCTTGGGAATAGATTTTCGCTTTAATGGTTTTGCTTTATACCCTTTGATGGATAATTGTTCAATAGCCTTCCATTTCCTGAGTGGTGTATTCCATAGTATCTTGTCATCGCCGCAGGTTCTACTGCCTTTGTTGGTAGTTACCCTTAGAATAGCCAGCAGTTTCCCGTAAAACGAACGGGTAAGCAGGAGTAGGAGAGCTTTAGCTTTGTGAAAATGTTTTGCTTTGACGGCCTTTACGATACGCGTTTGTAGTGACTTAACTGCACGGGCTACTTTGTTCCAGTTAATGGAATCCCAAGTTGTCCATATAGTTTCGGATGCACATCCACTTTCCGGCAGATTCATTTGCGTTTTCCTCATTGAAAGTCTTACTATAAATTTCTCGTAAAAGAGTACCATAACAGAAGTGGGCATATCCGTTGCATTACACAACGGCATTGGCTTTCTCTGTCGTTCCTTTACCCGCACGGTATTGTGCTCTCCTTGCGGAGAGCCTAACCGCCAACTGGCCGTAACCGTACGGGCTTACCAAGTTCCACTTACATAACAAACCGGGTTAGGTTCTGCCTCTTTGCCGGGGGAATCGTAATCCATGTAACAGAAACCACAAAGTCTGTTATCTATACCCCTTACCTTTTGGTCATAGCGTATCATCGTCTTTCGCTATTCTCACGTCACGACATTTATTAGCAGTTCACATATGTTAACCATACCGGTTAAGCCTAACTCCTCCATGGTTTGACGATACCACGACAGGTTTCCCTTACAGAAATCCTTTACAGGCTATATTGTCCGGACAGCTTCGCACAAACCAGTTGCCCGGTATGCACGTGTCCATAGGCTACTTGTGATGGAACACAAGGTTTAATCATTCAATGAACGTTATACAGTTATATTAAGCGACTTCTTGTCGCACTACGGTGGTGTGAGAGGCGCACTCCGTCAGTTAATTCTGGCGGAGCCGTCTACTCGATTGGCGGCTGTCATTTTTTTAATCCATTTTCATCAAAATCAATTTTTTCTTTTTCTTTATAATTGTTAAAACGCCATATAAATCCGACATAAACAACCGGATAGCGTCTTTGAATTGTCGTAATTTGATTTAACTCGGAAGATTGTATATTGTATTTAATTTTGTAAGTATGAAAAATATCAGTTCCGGTAAGTGTTAACGATGCTCTGTTTTTGAATAAGTTTTGTTTTATTCCAATATTAAAATAATAATAATCATCTCTACTTCCCTGTGGCGTAATTGAAGGAAAATAGTAATAGGCATTAAGTTGTAAAAATGTTTTTTCGAAAAGGTTGATAAGGGAATATGCCTTAATATTTCCTGAAATGCTTGATTTATTATTTGAATAACCTAAATTTGTGGCATCAATTGTAGTATAATACACATCGCCGGTAATATTATAAGTATGTTTTTTTAGAATTTTACCCGATAAGATTGCTTCTATTCCTCCCGATTGTTGGGTATTTAAATTTGTTGTGGTATACAAAACAATACTATCACCAATATTTGTAAAAATTCCCGTAAAAGCATCGTATTTATAACGGTAATATAAAGATGAATTTATAGAATATTTTTTATGGACATATCTGTATCCGAATTCAACTGAGTGTATTTGTTCCGGTTTTAAATTTGGATTACCTGCTTCGGCATTTCGAGGATCGCTAAATTCGGGGTTTGGATTTAACTCGTCCGGATCAGGTCGATTTACTCGTTTTGAGTAACTTAACGAAATGTTTTTGTTGTCAGAAATATCATATCCTAAATGAATTGTCGGAAATAATTTAAAATAGTTGTTTGGTATTAGTGTGTCGGTTGGATTTACTAAATGCGAAGTAATATTGGTTTGCTCGGATCTTAATCCTGCTTTATAACTAAAATCTTCGATTGATTGTCCATATAATGCATAAAAGGCGTGTATTTGTTGGTTAAATTTAAACTGACTTAATTCTTCATTCTTGTTATATCGAATATTATCATAAATAAACTCTCCCGTATAACCACTTTCAAATTCGGCATCTTCGCCCAATGGTAAAACATATTCTAAATTTAATTCTTGCTGATTGCCACTTTTCTGAATAATATAGTTACTTGTTTCGATATTCGTTGTAGGAAGTGTATATGATTGATTAAATGTTTTATCTTCTTTCTCGTTATACGATGAGTAAACGGCTTCGAATGTTAGTGTATGGTCTTCTTTGTTCTTAAAACTATGTTCGTATGTTAAATTTGCTTCGCCTTCTTCTTCTAATTCATCATTTGTTTGGGTGTTGAGGAATATATATTCAGGATTATTATATATATCAAACAATGATATATTGGAACTGCCATCGTGATATGAATTTTGAATAAAATAATTTCCTGATATTTCAACATTGTTATAATCATTTATGTCATAATTGGCTCCAACTAAAACATTATGAGAAAAACTATTAGTTTTTGAGCTGCCATCTTCATTATAATAACTTTGAAAATTTTCTAAGCTGTCTTTATAGGTTCTTGCATCAGTGTATAAAGCACTTGCATTAGAATGGCGGATACCGTAGTTACCAAATAGTTTAAAATCCTCAGCTCCGTAATTTAGATTTAAATTTGCATTGTATCTACCTTCATTACCGACATTAGCTTGAATTTGACCGTTAAACCCTTTATCAGCATCTTTTATTAATACAATATTTATTATCCCTCCAACTCCGTCTGGTCGATATTTAGCCGAAGGATTTGTTATAACTTCAATTCTTTCGATACTACTTGCAGGAATTTGTTCTAAAATGGCCGAAGGATTTTTCCTTAATAATGCCGATGGTTTACCATTAATAAAGAAAGTAATATTACCTGTATTTCTTAGAGTTATTCCACCGTTTATATCAACATTCACCGAAGGAACATTCTGTAATATTTCACTTGCAGTACTAGTTTCGGCAAGCACATCTTTCTGAACATTATATACTTTTTTATCTAAATGTGTTGTGTAGATTGCCTTTTCTCCCGTAACAATAGCTTCATCAAGAAGAATTTCAGTTGGTATAAGTTTAATTGACCCAATGTTTATGTCATTATTTACTTGCAGATTTTTAATAGTGTCCGTTATGAAGCCTATAAAACTAATTTCTATATGGTAATTTCCATTTGATATAGAATTAATTATAAAAGTTCCTTGATTATCAGAAGTTGCTCCATTTAAAACTGAACCAGTTGCATCAAATAGTACAATTGATGCTCCAGGTAAGGGCTCCTTACTTGTTTTTTCGATAATAATTCCAGAAACACTAAATGTTTGTGAAAAAGCAGTTTCAATGCAAAAATGAAAAACGAAAAAGAGAATAAAACTCAATATTGCTCTATTTGAAAATCTCATCATTACATATATAAATTTCCACAAACATAAAGTTCAATTTTAAAGAAATTTTGAAGTTCGCTGATTGTCGCTAACGTGTTGCATATACTTTTGTGGCGCTTTTCGAAGACGAATCTTTCTGACCACAACAATTGTGATTTAAAGTCAAAAACGTGAATGTCAAGCCAAAATTAGCCATAAAGTATGATGCATTGCTAGCAACTGGGCTTTATTTAATTATTAGTTTTTTTATTGAACGATTCTTTGATGATTCAATTTCAACAACATATGACCCTGGTGCGAATCTTGAGATGTCAATTCTATCGTCTAATTCATTGTTCTTGTAAACTACTTTTCCTTTTGGGTTAGATATTATTACGTTTGCAACCTTATCATTTTTTAAATTTTTAATTGTTATAGAATTGCTAGCTGGATTAGGATAAATATCAATAAAATCTTTTTCTAGTGAAGAAATTTGATCTGTTGATGTAGTTAAGGCGCTTTTCGCTAAATATGATTCATGTCCGATATAAACATAATCATTAGAACTTATGTGAATAAGATCGATTGACATTTGGGAAATAGTGTCAAAATATTCAAAGCTATACCCATTATTCTCAGAATAGATCACCCCAAAAGGACCGCAAGAAAAAATATCTCCTTCCGAGTTAATTTTTAAATCATTAAAATTACTACCGTTAAGTATCAGGCTAAATTCAGTCGAGTCCATATACCATGCATTTATTCCACAGTTATCTCCACTAATTAACCACCAATCACAAGTAAAAATTTCTGAATTGGCATTTATATCCATACCGGAAACCTGGTGATTATATAGTCCCATTAATTCCCAGGTAACACCATCATCAATAGATTTATAAACTCCTCCGGTGTTTTGTTGAAATCCCATAACGCTAAAAAGAATATTATCCAGGTAATCGAATTTAAGACTAGTAATGTATTCTGACACACTATTACATCTATATAATGTATCCCATGTGTTACCATAGTCATTTGAGCGGAAAAGACTAGCTATTGATCCCCACATTGAAATATATAATTCATCGTTATAACTTTCGATTAACGTTACATTTCCAACATAACCAATTGGAGTTTCAATTCTCTCCCAACTGTTTCCATTATCTGTTGACATAACCATTGGTTGTAATGCGTTACTGCTACCAGCAAATATTTGTCCGTCATCATTTATGTCAATTGATAAAATACTATGAGTGCCATCATCATAAACCAGTTCCCAGGTCAAACCTTCATTAGTACTTCTCAACAATCCACCTTGGCCATTATTTGAACCGACACCGACAAAAATGTCACCAAAATTGTTGGTTGTTATGCACTTAATATGTAAAGTGTCTGGAAAGTTTAGCTGAATCCAGTGGTTTTGGGCTTCCAATCCTGTTATTGTGAAAAGGCAAGTTAGGATTATGATTAATATATTTTTCAATTATAATGTGAGATTAACTTTCTAAAATTGATATTTTTTCAATACAAGATTATCTTGGCAGCCTTGTTGCTAACTAATATATAAAAACACACCTATGCCCTTTATCTCCACTATACCATCACCGTCAAAAACCCCATCCGACTTTTCTTTATACCTCATTACGTGGAATATATCCATTTTTAAATATTTCTAAACGTTTAAAATCAGCTCCTTGTTTCATTGTAATGGATATTCGGTAGTTTGGTGTGGTAAAGCTAGGAATTTTCTTGTTCTGCAACTGTGATACGTGCAAAAATATTTGGTTTGGTTGCAGGTTTCTTTCTTTTCAATCGTTACTTGGGTTTAGCGGTAAATGTTCTTCTCGATCTTTTCATATGACAGAAATTTTAAAAGTAATAATTTTTCTGTCCGGTTTTTTTAGACCACTTCAATATAGAGTGTTAGCGAAAGTTTTTAAAAAGGTAATTCCTCTTCCGAAATTCTTTCTTTTATTTCAAGCACTTTATTATGAAATTCTTGAGGTAAATCTAAAAGCTCATTTTGCATTTCTTCAATAAACTGATATTCTTTTGGATTACCATGGCTAGTGACATCAGATACTTCTATAAGTTTTCTCATATCCAATCTTCGTAAAGCGGTGCTGTAATTCAGGGAAAGAGTATTATTTAATTCATTCAAATCCTCCCATACTTTAATATTTTCTTGTTCATTGCTTTCTTGCCAGCCAGTCCCAAGTTTATATCTGGCAGTATCAATTACATATTGAATTATCAATACTTCCTCATCTTTTAATTTTCCATTATTTAAATCATTGAAGTATCTGTCAACAGCGTTGTTCGAAGATTTTTTTTCAGTTTTAGGTTTTACAGCTTCTTCAGATTTAGTATTTAATTCAATTTTTTCTGTTTCTTTAGTAACTGATGAAATAATTGGTGCCTTTGGGAATGCTTCTAATTGCTGAATGAAATCTCTACATTTTTGATTTATTAAAACTTGATTTGGAGATATTTCAAATGCATCTTTTAAAGATTCAATGAAACCAGTCAACCTATCCTCATCATTAATATAAAAACCAATTTCTCTAGGGTCTAAAGCACCATTTTGAAATTCATAACTATCTAGTTTGAAGTTGGGCGTGAAAATCATTGAATGTTGGTTTTCAATAACCCAAGCAGCTCCCATTTCATTTAAACAAGCAACACTTGAATAATACTCTGGCGAAAGAAGATAAATTACGTATGGTTTTTCATTTATTCTATCTTTTAACCAATTGAAGATGTTTTGACCAATTGGAATACCAAAGGCAGAATTACTTGTAAAGATTATTTGCTCACTCTTAATCCCGATTCCTGTGAGTAATTGAACTAAAGCGTTTCCGTAATTTGCGTTTTTAGACGAATGGGAAATGAATATTTTCATATTTGATATTTCGGTAGATTTTGTAATTGGCAATTCTATTTCAAGCTCTAAATCCTTGGCTATATTTATTAACAACTCTTCTTTTTGAGATTTTAAAAGATCAATAACATAGGTTCTTTTACTGCTGACTGACGTTATGTTTTCAGTCTTGATGCCATAGCCTTCAAGAAGCATATTGATTCCAGAAGTATTATATTCCTCTTGTAAGTGGAGTGCAATTCTAGTAATTATTCCTAAGCGGTCTTTTGGGTTCATTAAAGTCTAGTTCTAATTTTCGCTAACGGTTTGAATATGATGCGTGCCGCATCTTATTCGATAAGTTTTCTTTGGTTTACGTATTTTAAATTTAGTTTTTCTTTTCTTAGGATTACTTAGCGGCGGCATGAATTATATTTTTTGTTAGCTGGCGTAATTTTATTATTCAACTATCAATAATTTCGACGAAATGAACTTATCATTAGTAATCCTAACAATGTATAGTCCACTTTCTAAGTTTTCCTTGTGGTAAATAAACTTTGTTTTTTTCGCATATATTCGATGACTAAATATATTTTTTCCAGACATGTCAAAAATTTCTACTAATGAAATAGGTTTGTCAGATTCTATAGTAAACTCTTCAGAACAGGGGTTTGGAAAAATCTCAAGATAAAGGTTCTTATCTTCAATAATTTGTGTATTGTAAACATTTCCATATTCATCTGTTTTGATAATATAAACTCCACGTCCATATGGTTGTAGAGAATCGTAGTCAAATGCCATTCCACTTATAATAAAACCACCATCAGAAGTTTCCTTAAGGGAAAGTCCATATTCGGTTGTTGAACCGCCATAGAATTGCGTCCAAATAGTATCTCCATCAGGTGACATTTTTAAAAGGTATACGTCTTTGTTGTTCATTTCAGTCATCTCACCATATCCAAGAAAAGCATAATTCCCATCTTTGGTAGTTTCTACACAAGTGGATATATCATAACCTATTCCACTAAATTCTTTTGACCAAATTGTGTCTCCAATAGCATTGGTTTTCAAATAATAACTATTTACTTCATCTATGTTATTTGTATCAACTAAATAACCTGAAATAATTAAATCATTATTATAATCTTCATTAATTGATAAACCGTAATAGTTTGCAGATTCACCGTAGTTTCTTGACCAAATGGAATCGCCATTCAAATTTGTCTTAAAAAGAAGTAATTTTTGTTGATAATAATTATTTGGAGTTGTAGTTCCACAAATAATATAATTACTATCTGATATTTGAATTATAGATTCTCCAATTTCAATTGGACTTGAGAAAACTCTTTGCCAAACTATCGCACCATCTTTATTTATTCTCATTAATAACAAGTGAGGGAAGGAATTTGGTCCAATATCTATTCTACTTTCTCCTGTTATCAAATAACCGGAATCACTAGTTTGAATTATTGAATATCCTGCATCATAATCTTTAATATCATAACTGAAATCCCATAATTTATTACCGGAAGAATCAGTTTTAACAAGGTATACATCTGATTCATCATTTGGATTATCAGCAGTTGACCCAATAATAATAAACCCTTTATCAAAGGTTTGTTTCACCTCTCTACCAAACTCAGTCTCATCTGTGCCATAATTTTTCCACCAAAGGACTTCTCCATGATTATTAAGTTTTAATAAAAGAATGTCTTTTTGATTGTTATTCTCAATAGTTTTTTCATCACCAAGGAGAACGTAAGAATCGTTTGGGAGTTGTAAAACTGAGCTTGATGATGAATAAGTATGTATTGTAAATCGCTTCTCAAATGTTACTTGCGAGTGTACAATTAGGTTTGAAAAGATAATGATAAGAATTAATGCTTTTTTCATCTCGTATGGTTTTTTATGACAGCTAACGGGAAGCATATGCTTTGTGGCGGACTTTGAAAGACAAATCTTTCTGCCCACTACAATTTATATTTGGAACTAAGATGTTCATATTCAGACCTAAACACGCCATAAAGTATTATGCATTGTTAGCAAGCGTTATTTTATTCTATATTAATTCCTTCTTTTGCAGCTGCTTTCTTAAGAGCTCTTTTTTCTATGTAAGTAATATCTTTCGGCCCAGTCGATTTTTCCACAATTCTATATAATTTAGCAAGGTCTACTTCAGCAACTGGAGATTCTAGTTCTAGTGAAATAAGTTCGACGTAATTATATCCTAATTCATGGAGAGCTCCATTTAACATGTCTAAATTCTTGTTTATTAATTTAAATAATAATTCATTACTCCATTCTGAGAATTCAATATTGTTATTGCAGATTGAGTCAAACGTACAAACAAAATTCTTGACTGTTTGATAATTTAAATTCTCCATATTTTCAGATAGTTCGATAAGTTTGTCCATATCACATTTTTTGCAATTCTGACTGTAACCGGTCTGAGTAAATACTACCATTAAAGTAACAACAATATATTCTAAAATTATTTTCATGCTGGTGGTTCTATAAAGTAAGCACTCATAAACATTATTAAAAAGGTCAAAGTTGTTATTATTAAACCAATTATCATTTGTTTATGGTTTTTTCTAAACATTCCATTTAATATGAATACTGCAGCAGATAAGTTTAGTAGTCCGCTTATTAGACAATATATCCAATATGAAGTTGAGTTCCCATAATACCAAGGGTTTGAGCTTTCATTTCCCCAAGGATAGTCATTAATTAATTCTCCACTTAATATTCCATAAACTTCATAAAAGTCAATATATATCCAAAGTAATGAAAATAGGAATCCTAATATTCCAAGAGTCCAAATGATATATTTAGTCGTTTTTTTCATAATGCTTGCTAACTAATATATAAAAACACACCTATGCTCTTTATCTCCACTATACCATCACCGCCAAAACCCCCATGTGATTTTTCTTTATGCCTCATTAGGTGGAATATATCCATTTTTAAATATTTCTAAACGTTTAAAATCAGCTCCTTGTTTCATTGTAATGGATCATCGGTAGTTTGGTGTGGTAAAGCTAGGAATATTTTTTATTCGGCAACTGTGATACGTGCAAAAATATTTCGTTTGGTTGCAGGTTTCTTTCTTTTCAATCGTTACTTGGGTTTAATGGTAAATGTTCTTCTCGATCTTTTCATATGACAGAAATTTTAAAAGTAATAATTTTTCTGTCCGGTTTTTTTAGACCACTTCAGCACCAAACTGGTTCCACCCTTGAAAACAAAATCAAGTCCATTTGCTTTTATACTTTCCAACAAATGCAAAGCATAAATCATTTTTTCGAGAATGATTTTGTCAATCCTCTTGTGGTCTTTTTGTTTTTTGAATTGATCCAACCACTCTTCTGAAAAGCACTTGTTCTTAATCATCAACAATGTCTTTTACCAGATGAAACATATGGTTGGTCATGAACTGTTTGATATCGTTATCTTTTTCCCTTCTTTTGGCGTAGCTGAATAATTTGGTGAAATTGATTGTGTATTTGCTAAGGGCATTTTCATAGATATGCATCAATTCACCACCTTGTAAGTAATAGAAAAGGCGTTCTTCAGCGAACAAGTCAACCAGTATCTTTTCAAGAGTAGGCGTATAGAGTATAGTTTTGTTTTCAGTTCGTTTCATTAATGGAGCTCTTGTCAGGAGTTTTTTAATGATGACAGGTTGATTGCTTTCTGCTACGTAAAAATCGATCGTCTTTTCATCCGGATTCAAAAAAACTTCTTTGTGTAAGTTATCTTTAAGAGCATAGAAAAGAGATTCTTCAAATCCCTTCTCCACTTCGATGAACAAAGTTGATTTACTGGTTTGGTGCTGAACAAATTCGTTCAGCCAAACAGTTTCCCAAACACAGTATTTAACCTCATCAAACTTTTCGGATAACTGTTTCGCAATCTTAAGAAGACTTGGGGAAATGTCCGGTTTGTATTTGGGCTTATAAGAGATAATATAAAGTCCTCTTTTGAGAGGTTTAATGATGTTTCTGTTTTTCAGGTTATAGATTCTCCACCCGAAAGTCCCTTCTTTCAGTTCAGGTTCGAAGTATCGATAGAAATGAAAGAGTTCTTCACGTGTAA
Source organism: Bacteroidales bacterium (assembly GCA_963676875.1). Classification (GTDB taxonomy): domain Bacteria; phylum Bacteroidota; class Bacteroidia; order Bacteroidales; family F082; genus UBA6244. Next base: position 1,410,450 of record OY781436.1, on the reverse strand, counting down.
AGTACTCTTTATCCTTGAATTCTTCGATCATTCTATTTTCTAATACTTTAGACATATTGAATCCAATTTTCGCCAAAGATAGAAATTTTTGGCTTAATTTGGAAATCAAAAATACGCCAGTAAATGAAATACCTGGCAAATATTGGATGGTGGGTTGGCAGAGTCCCGAAAGCATTCGGGATAAAAAACGCGAAGCGGCGGAAATTGAAATCTTGTCATTCTCAGTCGAATGACAAAGCACGGTTCATCTCGTTTGTCTGTCCAGTCCAGTTGCTCCAGATGTTTCTTATTTCGGTTTCACTTCTTGTCAATGTTCAGGTCTCTCTTTTCATACGACAGGAATTATAAAAGTAATCATTTCTCTGTCCGGTTTTTTTTGGGCCACTTCAGTGGTGTGAGAGGCGCACTCCGTCAGTTAATTCTGGCGGAGCCGTCTACTCGATTGTGCTTAGTGATTTACTATTTCAATTTATACTATATGATTAAATTAACGATAAACATTAAAAAATATTTGTTTATCATTCTATTTATTTGTTTATTTGCATATATATTTTAAAAATAGTTCTATATGAAAACTTTCAAACACATTTTGGTAGCGGTCTTGATTATGCTTATTTCAGGTCTAATGACTTATTATTTGAAACCTAATAACCATATTATGATGGTTTTACTCTTTCTAATTATAGGCTTTTTTATTTTCAATTTGATAATTAGAAAATCTCTTTTATTCAAGAATTACTTTACAAGTCCATATAATCTATTTACAACAAAAGTTCGTTATCAAAAATCATACGATATTCCTAAAGACTTGATGTTTGAAAAAATCATTGAGGTAATTGATATCTCCGATTTTAAGTTAGTTGAAACTAATAAAGAAAAACTTGAAATTTTAGCAATTTCAACTATAACATTTAAGTCTTGGGGTGAGAATTTATATATAAGTTTTGAATCAAATGGAAACGAAACAATAATGAAATTCTGTTCCACAACTTTATTTCAAATGTATTCTTGGGGTAAAAATGAAAAGAATTATAATAATTTATTAAATGATATTGAAAGTTCTTTAATAGTTTAAATCTATAAGTATGCCTATAATTGTAAATTTAGATGTAATGCTGGCTAAACGGAAATTAAAATTAAAAGAACTTTCTGAAACAGTTGGTGTATCAACAGTCAATCTTTCAATCCTAAAACAAGGAAAAGTTAAAGCAATTCGTTTTTCAACATTAAATGCAATTTGTTTGGCATTAGACTGTCAACCTGGTGATATTTTGGAATATGTTGAATAAACTATATTCTACTTTTGATTTCAGATGTCTCTTGAATCTGGAGCTGTTCTTTTTCATTAAGCACAACGGTAAATTGTATGAGTAGTGGCAGATTGCGTAGAAATTCCCTGTCAAACCGCTAAGCTGTTTGAGCGGATTACAAACCTTGATATTTTGCACATTCCCTGCCATTACTTATACAAAGTGTTAGGCTTTGTTTTATATTTCCCTCCCAATTCTCCTGATTTATGTTACATATCGATTTGTCTTCTTGAATACAAGACCTTAAATTTCCAAATTCATCAAGGACTATTTTTGGATTACATTTTTCTTCTCGTTTAGTATATTTAATCCATTTACTATTTAATTCTTTTGATGAAAATGGTGTCCCTATATACATCTCGATTCCATTTGATTTTGCTAATTCAAAGCCTTCTTTTAAAATCTGATAATATTCATCTAAATCACTTATTGCAAGTTTTTCATTATGTTCAAATCCACGTCCTTTAAAAGGTAAGAATGTATTAACAAGTATTGTATTAATTTTAAGGTAAGCACATAAATCAATAACATCTAACAAATCTCTATAGTTATGTGAGGTTGCAATAAGTATAGGTACAACCTTAATTTTAGAGCACTGGTAATAATAAATAGTTTCAATACTCCTTTTCCATGAACCTCTCGAATCTGTCAAAAAATCATGTATATCAGGTTTATGTGAATGAAGATGAATCTGAATTGAATCAACATTATTCTTATGCCAAAAATCTAAGTTCTCAGCTTTTATGGAACCATTTGAGGTAATTTGAATAGGAACATTCCAATTACCTATTTCTTTTATAACCTCATTAATATTCTCCAAAAGAAGAGGCTCACCACCAGAAAGACAAACATTATTAAATTTAAAAATAGCAGATTCACTAACCTTCTTTATCAAAGAAATATCAAATATTGATTGTGAGACTATATTTTTACAACTGTTATAGCAAAACAAACATTTATAATTACAATTTGAATTTACTTCAATCCATAAATCTAATTTATTCCACATTGTGCCATTACCATTTTAGGTCTTTTTTTTACATCAATTTTCTTTACATCAATACTAATCTTTTCTTTTTTTAATAAAGCAAAGATTGCTTTTTCATTCGTTTTCATAATTCGAAATTTTAGTTAATACACCAATTTACTCTTACTCCTTGATATGGAAGTAATCCTTTATTAAACTCTATCTCAATGAGGTCTTTTTTTCTTATTGGTTCAATACTTTTGGAGTATCTATCGTATAATACTTCAAAAGACAATTTTAAATCGCTAAATGGATTATTAATAATAACTTTCTGGTCAGTTGCAACATCATATGTTGTATACATTTCAGACCCAATAATTGGGTATTTAATATCCGCATCAAATTCCATTTCAATTTCTTCCTTATTTTTCAGATACCTTTCATACTGGAAACCATGTTCAACAAAATACTTCTGGTCTGTATATATTTCTTGTTTGTTGACTTTTACTGAATTCATAGTAAAATCAGGGTCATCAGTTCTATAAAATGAAATCCATTTATGGTGGTCATTGGTTCTGTTTTTCACCAAATATTTTAGTTTAGAATTTACTACTAAAAAATCACCATCAATTTTTTTGAATGTTATTTCATAGACAATACCACTTTTAAAGAATGGTGTCTTAATAAGCTGATTACATATAGAATCTTCTATTTTTTTTGGAAATAAAAGTCCAAATTGCTTTTCTTGTTTTCGAAACGAAGTAATTAATATTGCGATTGGTATAGTTATAAAAGCACCCGAATATATTGATAGAGTAGTTTTTGAATTGATAATTGACTTAAATAAATCATTAAAAGAATGATGAAATAGAATCAATAATCCACCTCCGAGAATAAGGAAAAATAAACTAATTGACAGACTCGTTAGTACATTAGGAGTTATTTGTCTTTTGAAAACATAGATAAAAGCAAAACACATAATAGATGTTAACGACCAAGCCCCCGCATTGAAGTAATCATCAAGTGTTAAGGAGCCAATTATTACAGCAACAATGACTGAAATCTGTGGTACATTTGTCCCAAATTCTTGTAAAATACCATCAAAGATTTTACTAAGGTCACTTTCATTCTTTTGTTTGTTTTTTGTCTGTTTCATAAATCTATTATGAAGTTTGTTTGTCTTTTAAATAAAGCCTAACTAATATATAAAAACACATCTATGCCCTTTATCTCCCCTATACCATCACTGCCATAACCCCCATTTGATTTTGCTTTACGCCTCATTAGGTGGAATATATCCATTTTTAAATATTTCTAAACGTTTAAAATCAGCTCCTTGTTTCATTGTAATGGATCATCGGTAGTTTGGTGTGGTAAAGCTAGGAATATTTTTTATTCGGCAACTGTGATACGTGCAAAAATATTTGGTTTGGTTGCAGGTTTCTTTCTTTTCAATCGTTATTTGGGTTTAATGGTTTAGTTGAGTTGCTACAAATTTACTGAAAAAGCAACCGTGCACTTTTCACCATAGTTTTTGCGCGTTATTCACCTTATTTTCGTCCACAACATACGTTACAGATACTTCTCGTGATGCCTACATGGGTAAAGCAAATCAAGTTGGCTTTTTGAGGTGGAGACAGGATTTCTCCTCAATCACTTTGGGAAGAATATCATGAAGGAAAACAGACCTATTCACAATTGTCAGTCGCATAAACTGCGGAAAATGACGCAATATACTCTGTTTCTTGTCCGATTTTCCCTCAACCCAACCTTGTGGTGAATTATCAATTGATCGGGTTGTTAAGTCCTGACCGTGAAATAATCGCCAACGTGATGGGATTGGCATTTATTTCCGGCGGTTTTTTGGTTATTCTTCGAGATTTTTTCTTTCTTGTATTCTTTAGTAGTGAGTCCAGCCCAAGCTTTAGTAATTTCATCAGTAAGAATTGCATATTCTGATCCTTTCTTCACTCCTCGTGTTTCCCATTCGTCAGTCAGTTCTTTTCTAACTTCAATGCTTTTAAGGCGCTGATTAATCCAATTCTTAGAGTAGCCTTTCTTTAAATAGGTTTCCATTGCTCGGTCAAAAGCTAATTCCGGATCTTCTGTTTCTTCAATTCTTTCGTAGCCTACTTTAGCTAGCCAGACTTTAAAAGGTTCCGCTTTGGGTGAAGGAATAGATTGAATAAGTCTTAATAATTGTTCAGTATCAGCAACATCGGTCTTATAAAATTTTCCATCAGAAGCTTGCATTTTTAGTTGACTACAATTTGTAGTCAACTCGCTTCCTTCTTTACGCAATCTCGTTTTAAGAACACTCCAGTACTTTCTGGGATTTGGGCTTTCTGTAAGAATTGCAATTATATCAACAATTGAAAAATACCATTTCTCCTTTTTGTCATCCCACAGAACTCTGACTCGTTTGTCTTGGAATAGTCTTATTGCATTTTCTTTGGTCATAAAATACGAATTTTTCAGATTCAAAGATAGCTTTTCTCAAATGTTTGAGTTTCGCTTTTTTTGGATTTTTAATACAATGAATAAAAACGGTAATCCGTCTAAATCCGCCGATTATCTATATTAAATCATTGTTGTCCGGTAAAATTAAACAGAAAACGCTACAATGCGTAATACATATCGTCCGCCTATGGCCGACTTACTAAACAAAATTGAAATTTTCTACCAATATATAGCCCCTAACGGGGCTGTCCCATAGGGACAAGATGTTGGTAGAATGCAAATTAAGGTCTCCAAAAAGTCCCTTAGGAACGATATATTTTTATTAACCGGACATCAATGATATTAAACTATATTTTGACTAAAAATAGGGCATTTGGGCTTTCATTAGGTAAAAGCAAGAATATTCTGTGTTGAAAAGAGGAATAACTCAAAACGACTTTTTTTGCGTTTGAGGTGCTTCATATAGCGCGAAAAAAGCAACAGTCCGCGCTGGAAATATCTCCTTATCGTTTTAGTCCCAATCTGGTTAATTATTCGGCGAAAGTTGTATGCCTTTATCGAACCAACCCATATTGCAAGCTCAAGCCTGAGGCGGGTTTTTTTTGGAAAAATTGTCGGTCGCATAAACCACATGAAATGAGGGGGTAGGCTGAATGTGAACGGCTAGTTAGAAGTAACATTTTTGTTGTTTATTCCTACTTCAACCAAATAGTTTAGCGAATTGTTTTCAAGGAAATCGCCCACAAAAATATCTAAATCAAATTTTTCATTTATGGCACTTTCCAACTCAACTGCTCCAATAGAGTCGAGGCCAAAGGACGGAATCGGCTGGTCGGGATCAATCTGATTCGGGTCGATATGCAGCTTGTTGCCCAGCCAGTTTTTAATCCAGGAAACAACCTGTTCGGTTGAAACTATTTCATTTTCTTCAAAGTCGTTTTCAACATAATTTTCAGCACTTTCCCATGATGAAACAACTTTGAGTTTGTTGTGTAAATATAATTCTTTGCATTCGAGCCGTTTAATCTTGCCACTGGTGGTTTTGGGCAGGCTCATGGGATATATGATAACAATGGAATGAGGTCTGGTTTCGAAATTTCGCGAAATTGATTCAATGATATGTGTAAATATCTCTTCCTGATCATGATTGTTGATAAACATCCGTTTTATTTCCTGAACAACAACAAGTTCTTCCTTATTGTTTTTTTCAACAGAAAACACCGCACAACTATTTGGCAGTAATGCCTGATGACTTTTGTCGACAACATTTTCCACATCATTCGGAAATATATTTAACCCTCTGATAATGACCAACTCTTTTAAACGACCGGTAATATATACATGGTTCTTATCACAAAACCCCATATCTCCGGTTCTTAAGTAAGGTCCGCTAGTATTGTTTGCCAGATGGGCATTAAAAATCTCCTTTGTTTCTTCCGGCTTGTTCCAATACCCATTACATACGGAATCATTTTTAACCCAAATTTCACCAATTTGGGTTTCCGGCATTTCATGTTTGGTGGTTGGATCCACCACTTTTAGGTCGGTGTTGTTCCAGGTATAGCCACAGGAGGTGTACCAAAATGATTCCTTTTCCACGTCGCCATTGTCCGCTGTATCATCTATTTCCTTTCCTCCCAATTGCGTGCGATAATACTGCGGTTCTTCCTTTTGACTTATGCCGGTCACCATCAAAGTGGCCTCTGCCAGCCCATAACACGGGAGGAACATTTGCGGGTTAAAATTTAAGGTTTTGAATGTGTGTGCAAAGTTTTGAAGTGTATCTTTTCTAACGGGTTCTGAACCACAAAACAAAACAGTAAGTGATGAAAGATCCATGGTAGCAGCGTCGGGAGTTGTGATTTTTTCGACGCAATAATCGAGTGCAAAATTGGGACATCCAACTGTTGTTCCTTTGTATTTCGAAATGGCCCGGAACCACAATGCTGGATTTTTGATAAAACTTGTGGGCTGGATTATCACACAGGTTCCTCCAACATACAAGGGCTGCAACATACAACCTATCAACCCCATATCATGAAACGGAGGCAACCAGGTAACTACCACCAAATCGCGGGTGTGGTTAAACGAGTGCTTAATAATTTCTGAATTGTGTACCAGATTTTTTTGAGCAACCTGAATTCCTTTGGGGTTGCCAATGGAACCCGATGAATATTGCAAAAAGGCAATATCAGCAGGGCTGATTTTTGGCAACTCCACGGCACAACCCTCTATATCTGCAATTTCCACAACAAATATTGACTTTACGGTTGTTTGACCGGTTGAGCTGCTAATTTGATTGTCGACCAGCTCCTTTGTGTCGGCAGTTGTTAATATGCAATTGGGATTGGAATCAGCCAGGATGGAATTAAAACGGCTGTTTGATTTGTTTCTTTTGGGAAGAATGGTGGGAACGGCAATAATGCCTGCAAAAATACAACCCAGAAATGCAGTAATAAACTCAATACCTCCCGGAATAATGATGAGGCAACGGTCACCCTTACTGTTGTTTTCAAGCAATTGCTCCGCCACCCGTAATGAGTTAGCTATTAAAGTGTTGTAGCTAATTTTCAGAATTTCATCCCCATTGTCATCCAGTTGAATATACGCAGTTTTGTCGGGCGTATTTTCTGCATTTGAAATGATGATGTTGTTGAATGTGGATGACTTGTGTATAGTTGATTGTTCGTATAATTTGGGCCCACTCATAGTATCTCCTTCTGCTTGACAACAAATTTAGATCAAGGACCCATTTTTTGGAGCGAAAATCTGGGTGAACCGGACAAATTGGAGGGTGAATGAGCCGAAATGGGGGTCGAAGAAGGTTTAGCCCTACCAACTCAGCTGTCGATCCATTTACGAACCTTGGCGGATTTTGATTTACTCATAATTATCTTTGTCGGGCTTGGGGGTGCTACCTTCATGCTGTATTTGGCATTGAAGTATAACGCTATTTCTACAATGGACTTTCGGCTCACAATATATTGTCGGTTTGCCCTTACAAATATTTCCGGATCTAGTTGCTTTTCTATTTCATCCAACGAATAATCTAACATGTACCTTTTATTTTCTACCGTAACACCATATACCAAACCATTGTCGATATAGAAATAGGAAAACGAGTTGGCTTCCACAGGAATAAACCGCTCTTTGTTTTGCACCAGAAACGATTGCTTATATTTTTTTTCGTCTGATTGCCTAAACTCCATTAAAATTTTACGAAGCTTTTCTTCCGACAAACTTCCTTTTATGGTATCGCGGGCTTTGTACTTATCCAAAGCAAATTTTACCGACTCAATATTCAGGGGTTTTAAGATGTAATCGATGCTGTTAACTTTAAAAGCATTTATCGCGTACTCGCTATAGGCGGTGGTAAAAATAACCGGAAATTTGATTTCGGTTTTACGAAATACTTCAAAAACACTTGTATCAGCAAGTTGTATATCAAAAAAACCCAAATGGGGAGTTTCGTTTTCTTTTATCCAACTACACAAATCCTTTACACTTTCAACAATTGCCACCACTTCAATTTTCGGATCAATTTCACTTAAAATCGAAACCAGGTTGTTTGCGGCTGCATACTCGTCTTCTACAATGATCACTTTCATATCAACTGCGGTATTGCGTTCGGTCATTTATCAGAGGTAACCGAACGGTGAATTTACCTTGCGACTTATTAATAACCACTTCCTTACCGGTTAGTAATACATACCTCTTGTTAAGGTTTTGCAATCCGATTCCCAAACCTGAAGAATCTGAAGTCTTGGGCAGCAAATTATTCTCTACACGTATCTCGTTCTGATCGATATCAATGTTAATCATCAATGGCGATCGATCGGTAAATTCATTGTGTTTGATGGTATTTTCGATAAGCAATAAAAACGTGAGTGGTGGTATTTGATACGTCAGATATTTTTCTTCAATGGATATTTCGCTATTGAACTTATTGTAAAACCTTCTTTTTAATAACCTTAAATAGGATTGTGCAAAATTGAGTTCAACCCTCAAATCAACCAGATCGTGATTGCTTTGTTCCAGAATGTATCGGTAAACAACGGACAGATCGTCAACAAATTTGAGCCCCTCCTCCCTGCTTTGGTTTCTGATAAGCTCGCTTAAAGTATTAAGTGTATTGAACAAGAAATGAGGTTTTACCTGATCCTTTAAAGATTTTAGCTGATTGGACAGGTTTTCTTCCACGAGCCTGGCATTATTTAGCTCAACCTCTCTTTTCCTGATAACAAGCTTCAGGATGAGTGCCAATGCGATGGAAGCAGGTGTGATATATACAAATTTCCACAGGTAGTAATTAAAAGCAAATCTTTCGCTAATCGGGTGGCCCACAGCAATTTCGCCCAGGAAATAGGAAGCCTTAAACAGTAGTACCGCCAAAACAGAATTATATATCAAAATCAACAGGATGTTTAAAACAACCAACGATTTTTTGGCCAACAAAAAACGTATCCAATAATAATTGAAAAACGACAGGAAGAGGATAGAAAACTCAATCTGACAAGTGTACCAAATGATTCGGTAGAACTTTTGCGCCGTGGATAGTTCGGGAAATTGAAAATTTGCAGGCGAATAAAAAAACAACGTATAGTAAGGCAAGTTACTTGCAAAGGTGATTAAAAGGGAGGCCAATATCAGAAAAGTAATTTCGTATTTCCTTAAATCCGTCATTTTCATAGGGGTAATAATCATATTTATCCAAAACCAGGTACCACTGCACGAATCATACAAAAATACTTGAATATTCGACAAATGGAAATTTAATGATGTGTTGGCAGTTTTTTAGGGTCAATTAAAGGGGTCAGCTTAGTCCGGAATATCCGGCTTGTACTATAAGTTGTAATAGTAGCATTTAGCCCCAAAAGAAGAAACTTATTTCGGTTGGTGGGCCTCAATGCTGAATTACAATTTAACAGCAGTTTGTCCATATAGGGAGAAAGATTGGTGCTCATTCCTTACGGAAAACGTAACTTTCACCCCTGTATTCGGGTGAATAAATTCTAGTTTATTGTCCTCACCCATAATTGCAACGAGCTTATATTCATCTCCATTCGGAAAAAAAAGTGAAATTTGGCCCTTGTTTTCATCAAAGGCAACGGAAAGATTTATTTGGTTGTTCCACTTGTATTTACCTGACAACCCCCTTAAAACTTCCGGATTTACTTGCTTGCGCCTAACATTTATTTGCTTAAAATGCTGCCAGTGGTAAACCTGAGAGGCGGATAGCATGAGTTCATTCCCCAGAGCGCCACCATTGTCTGAATCGATCAAATAGACCAAACCATTTCCGCTTGTAAGGCTTATGGTCATACCGGTACGGTACCCTGCATTACCGCCGTAGTGAGTGATCGCAACATCATCACCTGACCGGTTTAAAATAAATCCATACACACTACCATTGCGTTCGTCGCTTAGTATCGACTTAATATCAGCCTGCGAAAAAATAGAGCTTTCACCCTGATAGGCACGATAAATTTCAATTAAGAATCGGGCCATATCCACCGAGTTGCTCCAAAGCCCTGCCGCAGCCTGTTGAGGATAGTTTTTCCATCCACCGTCAATCACCTCTCCTGATTGGGTATAACCTTTGGCTACCTGATCAGATTTGCAGGCAGGTAACGGTTGTGTGAACTCGGAGTGCTTCATTCCGGCAGGTTCAAGAATCCATTTTTGCATGATGTTTGCGAACTCATCATTGAATATATCTTGAAGAGCCAGTTCAGCTAATGTGTAGCCACCACCGGAATAAGCCAGTGATTCATTAGGTGTGGCGATCACTTCTATCGCCGGGGTATTTACGCCTTCTTTACCCCGCAAAATATCCAGATCGGAAGGCATAGGGAGATTTCTCGAGTATCCCTGATATCCACCAGGAGTGATTCCGGAAGTATGAGAAAAGATATTACGCAACGTTACAGGATTTTCAGCAGATTGTTTGCCCGGTGGCAATATATAAACCTTCAGATAATCCCGGATATTTTTATCCAGATCTATTTCGCCGGCAGACTGCATGCGCAATGCTGCAAGAAACGTTACCGGTTTCGACAATGATGCTGCCTGGAAAATGCTGGAACAATTCAGGTTTTGTACTTCCGGAAAATTCGCATTTTTATAGATATCTGCCCATTCAATTGCACCATGATGTATTACCGCGAGAGATAACGCCGGAATATTGTACTCCGACATTTTATCTGTAATGGAACTCAAATCCTCCGGTTCTCCCAAAAACTTCACTTGCTCACGGATTCCTTGTTCCAGCTTAACTTTGTTTTCGAGTGATTTTTCCTTACCAATGCAATCTCCCTGAATGCCTTTCCCCCCTGAATCCTTACCTTGAAAAGTACAAGAACTTATACAAACCAAAACGAAGAAAAGAAGAATTGCTTTATTCATAAGTGAGTGTATTTGTTTAATCATCATTCTGCACTAATCCCCTATTTATTAAATTCTAACTAACGTATAGCGTCTTATTCAACGCTCTCCTGCAAATATAGTAACAAAGCACTGGATATCAGACTTGGTTTGAGAACGTAATAAAAAACAGGAGAATGGTGAATAAAACCAAGTGTGTACCCGGCATGATCGCTGTGCACACAACTGTAAGTTTTGAGCCAGTTCAGAAACAGTTTAAGTTCTTTAATCGCTTCAAGTGCCACCCTGGCCTTGAATTCAGCCGTAAATGTTCTTCTCGATCTTTTTATACGACAGGAATTTTAAAAGTAATCATTTTTCTGTCCGGTTTTTTTTTGGACCACTTCAGTGGTGTGAGAGGCGCACTGACGTTCACTTGGCCGTCAGTCGTCTGCTCGATTGGCAACAGTAATTTGTTCTAAAGGATTTTATTAATGTCTTGTCTCCCAACTATGGTCATAATCTCAACCGTTTCATTATTTATCTTAAAGTAGATGGTATCTGCTCCGCAGACGCATCGCCTATAACCTTTCTTGACATGATCAACAGATTCAAATGAAAATGGTCGTTGAGCGATTAATTCGAAATAGTTGAAGAATGAATCAAAGTATTTATCGGCTTGGACCATTCCAAATTTTTCTACACCATAATGATGAATTCTAATCAAATCTTCTTTAGCTGTATTACTTAATCTATATTTAGCCATCAAGTCTGGCTTTAGATTCCTTTAAGATTTGATTTTTTGTATCACTTGTAAATCCGCTTTCTTCAGCATCTTCAAGTCTTGCTTTTATCCAATCAATTTGAGCCTGTTGATTTCTGGCCTGCCTAACGAGGTCGTTAATTAATTCACTCTTGCTGGTATATTCTTCGTTTTCAACCTGGGTTTTTAACCATTCGTCATTTGGTCTGGTAAAAGAAATACTTTGTCTTGGCATAGTAAAATTATTAAATTGTGATGCGAATATACACCAAATACGAATCAAGTTCAAGTTTTTTTTGTTGCCAAACGGTTTTTAGTTCTTTAATCGCTTCAAGTGCCACCTTGTCCTTGAATTCAGCAGTAAATGTTCTTTTCGATCTTTTTATACGACAGGAATTTTAAAAGTAATCATTTTTCTATCCGGTTTTTTTTGGACCACTTCACAAAATCCAACCAAAATTGTTCAATCCCCAACTACAGGACGACTGATTATCTGTGACTTATCCCAACAGGGTTTAAAACTCAATTGAGCGGGTGCTTGCATTATATTCCGGAGTTGATTTACAGGTTGTGGGTGATGTTTTCATCCCGGCCTGTTTTTTTTGGGCTCAACTGAGCCTTAAAACCTATTATGTTAGCAAAAGTTATTATTGTTTCAATCAGTTTTTCCTGAAAGAACTTCCTTAATATTTATAGAGTTTTTAATTTCTTCAATCCACTTTCCCGTAATTTCTTTTGTGTCTGCTGTATCAAATCGCAATATCCCTTGAATTATATCATTTTTTAATTCTTCAAGTTCTATTCTTCTGTCAGTTTTTCTAAAAATCAATTTCATCTTGTAAACTCCAGGCAAAAAACGAAGTAAGTTTCTCCAAAAGCTTGTCGGTGGTATCCTGTCAATTACTTAATAAATTTCCCCTTTACAGTCAGCAAATTCTTTATTCAGATAATGGTCTATAAAAAAACCCTTCTTAGCTGTATAAATAAATCTATCAAAAAGTGGTATCGCTTCCTCTTCATCTAACCATGTATGAGAATTAATTCTAATAATCGGATAGTCAATCTGCTGCATTTTTAATACTATTTAAAAATCAACATTCCAGCAATTGGTAAAAATATCACAGAAAATAAGAGGATTAAGGACAAAACCCTATCACTCCCTTTTACATGTTTTCCTCCACTAAATCTTGAGTCATCAATTTCTGTAGAACCTCTCAGCCATAAATATAAGTCTCTATTTTGAAAAATATAGCTTAATCTCATTATCAGTATGTCGAGAATGCTAAATATTAATGGTGTCATTATTGACCAACTGACTATTCTTGGAATTGAAAAATCTGAAAATTCAGGATTATTGAATGCAAACAAACCAAATCCGAACAAAATGGTTATAATCAACCATTTGAATTTACTTCTTACCCATTTCTTTTTCCTTGCATAAAGCAAAATGAAATTAATCAATAATGGACTTATAAATATTATAGCTTCAAGTTTCATCTGTGGTCTTTAATTTTTGCTAACTAAGATATAAAAACACACCTAATGCATTTCTCTCCCATAAACATTTACCGCCAAAACCCCCATCCGACTTTTCTTTACGCCTCATTAGGTGGAAGATATCCATTATTAAATATTTCTAAACGTTTAAAATCAGCTCCTTGTTTCATTGTAATGGATATTCGGCAGTTTGGTGTGGTAAAGCTAGGAATATTTTTTGTTCTGTGCATTTGAAGCGCACAAATATTTCGTTTCGCCGGGGTGGTTCCCCCATCGTTGGCCGCGGCCGTGGCTTTGGAATGAAAAATTTGTACAACACGTTCTTTGATATGATGTAACTCAAGTCGCCGGAAAATGGTTTTCTTGTCCGAAAGGGAAAGGTATGTCCGATGGGCATCGAAAAAGCGTGAAGGATTCTCAACCTTTATTCAAAACTTGGGTTACTACAAAAAATACTGGGCCCAAGACCAAATTATACAGTGGAAAATCCAACCAAAATTGTTCAGTCCCCAACTACAGGACGACGGATTATCTGTGACTTAGCCCCACAGGGTTTAAAACTCAATTGAGCGGGTGCTTTCACTAAATTCCGGAGTTGATTTACAGGTTTTGGGTGATGTTTTCATCCCGGCCTGTTTTTTTTGGGCTCAACTGAGCCTTAAGACCAGGTATGTTGTAGGGCGTTTTTTTCCTTTTTTCTGTTTGTCATTATTTTTTCAATGGTGAGAATGATGGTCAGGATTGTACTGCCAATAACCGTCACTAATAATGAAAATATGGGTGCAAGATTAGCATACTCAAGTCCTTCAATTCCTGCGAAGTCTGTATAGTATTTTTGTTTTTTTGTTAAGTTGTAATTTCCATTTTCCTTGATGAATAGAAATTCATAGAATGGGGAATGGTCGTTTGATATTTCCCTTCCCCAAAGTCCTGCCAAAATATAGGTCTTGTTGTCGTCTGTTCGAAATTTCGTTACTACTCCATCCACCTGGCCGAGATGGTCATAATTGAATTTTTGCTCTCCTTTATCTATGATTCCGGTTTTTTGAATTTGAGCATTTATATTTTCAAGTTCAATTGGAGGTAATTTCTTGGTGGTATCGTAATAGACATTTGAAAAGTCATACAAATCACCGTGCTGATGCGAGTTGTCTTGAAATACCATAAATGGTCTGTCAACATTACCATAATATGGGTCTTTTCGCCCAAATAAATTTTCAAAGTCTTCAGTTGTGTCAATTACAACATAAAGCGACTTAAGTCCGGCCGAGTCGTAGTTAGACACTTTTGAACATTGGAGCAATGTACTCGCATTGTTAATTTCTTTGAATACAGTTGGTCGCTTAAATGCATAACCCCAATAATCTAAATTTTTAGAACCTGAAATAATCGTGAAAGACAGTTGAAGAATGAAAACAATCCCGAACAGAATCTTTATGCTTTTTGAAATTATCTTTTTCTTAGCCCAATAGTAAAATGCTAAACCGACAACTAATGGAAAACCAAACATCAATACATACCAAGTAATATTGTCGGAATAATGGTAAATTAATGTATTGTAGAGGTTTCTATTCGCAATAATCATTAGAAACAATAGTCCGTGTCCGACAGTAAAACCTGCCGAGATATAGATAATTGCGTCAATTAATTTTTGTCGAGTCGTCATTTACGCTAATGTCGTTTTTTTAAATGCTCTACCGTTTTGCATATGGCTTATGGCGGTTTCGAAGCCCTTTCCTGTCCACCGAAACTAAAACTGGCTACGAAAAGTAAACCTCGCTGGCAGCCGTTCACCCGCCAAAAGCTATATGCGTTTTTGTAGTGCGTTTTCTCTTTCTTTTTTTATTTCGTTTAAGGCAGAAATTGCTTCAGGAACTAAATCTTGTTGAAGCTTGATTTCAATTTCCCTGTCAGACAATTGTTCAAATTTCATTTTGAATATATTTTGAGCGCTTTGTCTTGCTTTTTCTTTCTCTTCTTCAGTTTGTCCAAATGTCTCTCGATAAAACTGACCTACTTCATTTCTCTTCTTAATCACTAGAACAGTCAGTAATGCAAGTGAAATGAGTTGAATTCCTGGAGTCATTAAAACCGAAAAACCAAATGTCATAACGATATTAAAAAAGTATGCAAACGACAATAAATTAAAAAGTCCGAGAAGTAATAAAACAAGGACACTTTGAAATGATTTTTCAGGTTTGAAATAAGCTATCAATGTCACAATAGTCAGTCCTGCCAAACCAAGATAGTCAGAAGTATATAGGACATAATTGTTCAACAAAGCAATTGAGTATGTGCTCAAGGACATTGTCCACAGAATTGCCAATATGATTATTTCTGTCTTCTTAAATTTTTCCATTTCTGTCTTTAGATGCACTACAACGGTTGCAATATGAAGCGGCTGGCACTTAAAAGCTCCAACATTTCAAATTGCAGATATATTTGTTTAAAGTTCATATGTTCAATTTTGCATTGCCCCGCCAGCTGAATTATATTGTCGTGTGTGTGCCCTGCATGAGCAGCGCACACCCACTCGTAAGCTTTAGAAAAAATTCAAAAATACAAATTTTCTTTAGTAACGAGATGGGTGATTTTTTTCCAGAGGGTGCAAGTCCCTTACACGCTCAGGTAACGCTGGGAAGTGTTAGTAAGTCGCAAGGTGGTTAAGGGTGACCTTTACACTGAAGGAAGCGAGACTACAAAATCCGGTACTGACGAACAGGAACGGTATATGAGGCATAATTGTTTAGGGTAAGTAAGCACATCATTACAACGCCCGAACAGCTCCGGTGGACAATTATGTAGATACCGCAGGAATTGGATGAAGGAAAAAGCTCTTACCGGGGGAGATCTTGGAATAGACTAGGTTTCTATGAGCCAAGAAGTCAGCAGAAGTCATAGTAGTTAGCGGTAACGAGCCGGCATTAGAACGGAGGTCTCACAAGTTAGCAAAGGACTGAACGTTAGGTTGTCTTGAATTTGATCAGGAGGTTCAAACTTAGAGTTTGCCAGCCTTTTCTTAAATAAAGACAAAGGTATCATTGGTGTAAAGAGCGATGATACTGATACCTGACGAACCGCCGTATACGAGACCCGTACGGTCGAGTAGGTCGGGGAGATTGCTCTCCCTTTCCCCTCTAAGAACCGTACATGAAAGTTTCCCTTCATACGGCTCAAGCACTCTAAAGACTATTTTAGTAATCCGGTCAACAGCTTGCAGTGGCTAATTTTCTAATATTATCATGCTTTACAAGCCTACCCTTTGCCCTTTCTCTAAAGTACCCTTTCCATTCCTTATCGTAAGGGTTTGAAAGGCTCTTTATCTTGGTATGCCTAATAATCTTAGTGGCATCGAAAAGAGGTAGTTCGTAAGTTTGCATTTTATCAGTTGTCGAAAATACCCATTGTCGGTTGCCTTTGGTTTTAAAGTATTTAGCTTTAATCCAATGGTTGCCTTTGTTGGGATGTCGGCGTTTAGCCCATTTCCACAATAGTTTAAAAACTTTATTGTCCAGCAATGAAAAGGTTTGTTTGGCTGCAGAGTGTCGGAAGAAGTTAGCCCATCCCCTGATTTTTGGTGTGATCATTCGGATGAGTTCCTTTTGCGATACGGCTTTATGGTTCGAAACACATTCACTTATACTTACAAAAATACTTTTTACCGAATCCTTTTTAGGTTTGGTAAGGCATTTATGTTTGTACTTGCGCACGTTGAATCCAAGGAAATCGAAACCCTTTTGAATATGGGTAATCTTGGTTTTCTCTTCAGAGAGTTCCAATCCTCTATCGGCAAGAAACTTGCTGATAAGCGGTTTAATCTCATGTTCGAGATATTCGCTATTGCTACAGGTAACCACAAAATCGTCGGCATAACGGACGAAGTTTATTTTAAATGGGTTACTGTTTGGTTTGTGATGAGCATGAAGGTTGATGATTTCCTCCAAGCCATCGAGTACCATGTTGGCAATTATTGGCGAAATGATACCACCCTGAGGTGTTCCAGCTTCGGTTGGGAACCAGTGTTTTTTCTCCATATAACCAGCTTTGAGCCATTGAGTCAAAACCTTTTTATTTAAAGGAATATGCTGCAAGATCCATTGGTGCGAAATATTATCGAAACATCCCTTTATGTCAGCTTCGAGAATCCATTCAGCCGAATTACGTTTACAAAGCACATTATAACATTGAACAATAGCATCGGCACACGACCGTTTTGGTCTGAACCCGTAAGAGTTCGGGTCTGCGGTGGTTTCTGCTATAGGTTCGAGACCTAGTTTGAACAAGGCTTGTATAGCCCTGTCCCTAATTGTTGGAATGCCAAGATGCCGAAGTTTTCCGTTTTTCTTGGGAATAGATTTTCGCTTTAATGGTTTTGCTTTATACCCTTTGATGGATAATTGTTCAATAGCCTTCCATTTCCTGAGTGGTGTATTCCATAGTATCTTGTCATCGCCGCAGGTTCTACTGCCTTTGTTGGTAGTTACCCTTAGAATAGCCAGCAGTTTCCCGTAAAACGAACGGGTAAGCAGGAGTAGGAGAGCTTTAGCTTTGTGAAAATGTTTTGCTTTGACGGCCTTTACGATACGCGTTTGTAGTGACTTAACTGCACGGGCTACTTTGTTCCAGTTAATGGAATCCCAAGTTGTCCATATAGTTTCGGATGCACATCCACTTTCCGGCAGATTCATTTGCGTTTTCCTCATTGAAAGTCTTACTATAAATTTCTCGTAAAAGAGTACCATAACAGAAGTGGGCATATCCGTTGCATTACACAACGGCATTGGCTTTCTCTGTCGTTCCTTTACCCGCACGGTATTGTGCTCTCCTTGCGGAGAGCCTAACCGCCAACTGGCCGTAACCGTACGGGCTTACCAAGTTCCACTTACATAACAAACCGGGTTAGGTTCTGCCTCTTTGCCGGGGGAATCGTAATCCATGTAACAGAAACCACAAAGTCTGTTATCTATACCCCTTACCTTTTGGTCATAGCGTATCATCGTCTTTCGCTATTCTCACGTCACGACATTTATTAGCAGTTCACATATGTTAACCATACCGGTTAAGCCTAACTCCTCCATGGTTTGACGATACCACGACAGGTTTCCCTTACAGAAATCCTTTACAGGCTATATTGTCCGGACAGCTTCGCACAAACCAGTTGCCCGGTATGCACGTGTCCATAGGCTACTTGTGATGGAACACAAGGTTTAATCATTCAATGAACGTTATACAGTTATATTAAGCGACTTCTTGTCGCACTACGGTGGTGTGAGAGGCGCACTCCGTCAGTTAATTCTGGCGGAGCCGTCTACTCGATTAGCCATAGTTGATTTATTATTTTCAATATTTTCTTTAATCAGTCGATTAAGTTCAGCTTTGTATAGATACTTGTCTTTATATAATTGGTAAAAGGTAACAACAAAGAATCCACCAATTAACAAAGCAATGATTCCCAATAATTTCAAGTCTAGGTTGCCTTTTGTAATCACAACAAATAGTCCGATTATTCCCAGAATTATTCCCAATAAAGTTTGCCATACTAACATCTCAGACAATCCAATATTACATTCAATGGATTGGTTATTCTTATTCTTTTTTATTTTTCCAGTTAGTATGGAAAAGTCGCCTATTTGATAAAATTTTTTTTTAACTGAAAGTTCAAAATAGTCGTTTTCAATTTCTCCTTTTAAGTCTGATTCTTTGTCATGAATAAACCTCTTTCTAAATTCTTGTTGAAATTTGTTTTTGGGAATAGGGCAATCTAAATTCAATTTAATATCAAAGTCTATTATGTTTTTAATCCTCATTATTTTTGTCTAATTCAATTATGGCCAACTAATATATAAAAACACACCTATGCCCTTTATCTCCACTATACCATCACCGCCAAAACCCCCATCCAACTTTTCTTTACGCCTCATTACGTGGAATATATCCATTTTTAACCATTTCTAAACGTTTAAAATCAGTTCCTTGTTTCATTGTAATGGATATTTGGTAGTTTGGTGTGGTAAAGCTAGGAATATTTCTTGTTCTGCAACTGTGATACGTGCAAAAATATTTCGTTTGGTTGCAGGTTTCTTTCTTTTCAATCGTTATTTGGGTTTAATGGTAAATGTTCTTCTCGATCTTTTCATATGACAGAAATTTTAAAAGTAATAATTTATCTGTCCAGTTTTTTTAGACCACTTCAATCGTTTTCTGCCTAATTTTACCGGACAACAATGATTTTTTTACTTATTTTTCAGTACTTAGCGTTTCATATATCTTATACCAATAAAAAAAGGCTTCCGGATTCGACTTTTTCAAACGGTTTAGTTTTGTATTCATTGGTTCGGCAATAAGCCAGTCTTTCATTTGTAATGGATTACTATATTTTTCAATAGTTTCGCTATCATGTTTTATTAAGGCCGCAAAATAAGCAGCTTTTGAAGCATGGGTAATTGCCTTTTCTATATGATAGCTTTCGGAAAAAATAAATCTCGAAATACGCTGAATGCCTTGTTGTAATTGGTCAAAATCGCCTTTTCCATCAGCACCCCTGCTTACAATGCATAAAGAAGTTTGATAAATATCTTCCAAAACGTCTTTCGCAGAAAGGGTATTCATTTCTCTATACTCAAGTTCCGTTTTAGCAAATTTTTTGAATGTCGTCTTGATTGTTTCAATGTCAGTCACATTATCAAACAAATTGCCAATATCATATAACTGTTTAATGATTTCCATACTCATGCTATCCATGCCTTTAAAATATGGAATCCCGGTAGTGTTTGGGGCAAAAGCCGTTAATTTATCGCCTGTAATATCTTCTAAACATGCTGATTTAACGGTTAATGGAGATTCTTTTTCAGGTAAAAATGAAGACTGAATTTTGAGTTCAACTAAGTTCTTATATTGCACTTCTTCAAAAAGAATATCAAGCAATACATATTCTTCGTCTTTGCTTGTTTTATGTAAAGGGGTATAATAAAATTTGTAGTGAGCTTTGTCAATTTTAGAATTTGTATTTCGCTGCTGTAATTCTTTTCTCAGAAAGCCTTGTTCCGAAGCAACAACATCAAGTAATTCATCTAATTTTTCAGGTTTTACAGGCATTATAATATCAATGTCTATCGATAACCTTTTTGATGAATTCAAATGAAGCATTAATGCAGTACCGCCCTTAAAAACAAAAGAGAGTTTTTGTTTCACCAATCCTTCTAATAGTAAAAGGGCGCGTATTACCTTTTCAACCAATATTTTATCGGTATTTCGGTTTTCTTTTGCAACCTTAGTTATCCAGTCTAACGTAATTTTATCTTTATCTATCATATTCTATAAATTGGCAGCATATCAACTTTGCTGCCGTGAATTTGTTCCGATAGCTATCGGAATGAATTTAAGTATTCACGAAAGCTTTCTTTTTTCCTTCGTCTATCGGCATATCGCATCATACGACTCTCGTTTACAGTGTATTTTTTTAATGCTTCCTGAAAAATAGTTCTCATTTCAGAACCTTGTTGAGCAGCAAATATTATATCATCACAAAAAATATCAACCAACATTTTTTCAATTGTTGGCGAGTTGATTTTGTTTATTGTTTGTAATGGAGCTTCTGAAACTAAAGACTTTACGATTAAAGTTTCTTTTTCATCGGGTAAGTATTTTTCAATTAAATCCTTTGTAGGTTCAATAAACACAGAAAATTTATGCTCTTTTAAATAAAAGAATACCGCTTGTGAAGCTTCTTTATCCACCTCAATAAGTAGGTAGAATCTTCCCGGCTGATGAATCATAAATTCATTTAAAGAAGAGGTATTCCAAATGCACATTCTCAAATATGGAAATTCTTTTTTAAGCTTTGAGTGGACTGATTTTATTTTAGAAGAAATTTCCGGTGTATAAATCCTGCTTTTACCAATTGCAAATCTTCCTCTACCAATCCTGTTTAAAACGCCAGATTGCACCAAATTATAAACTCTCCAATTTATTGTGGTAGTCTTTACTTCCGGTTCCCTTTGTAAGTAAAACTTTACAATATCAGATGTTTCAAAGCTTTCTTTGTCTTTGAAATAATCTTTAAGTTGTTCAATATTTAATTTATCTGTTGCGATAGTTTTAAAATTAGCGTACAAATATAATAAAAAACTATATATTGGCAGCAATATAAAAATGCTGCCGAAATATAGATCGGGTGCGTCAGCAAGATTGTTCGCCAATTAATTTATTTCAAAGGTGCTCATGAGCTCCCTTCGGTCGGTTGCGCTCTTTGGCATCCCGAAAGCTTTCGGGATTGGTTGCAGCGTTGGCTTCCCGATGAATCGGGACAAGCTGTGGGGCTTTGGTCCCGATTCATCGGGATGTGCAATGTGGGAGGGGTTTCCTTTTTTCTTTTTTGCGTGGGGAAGAAAAAAACAAAATAAATTTCCATCAAATTTGCACTGTCCTGTCAAAAAGCTAAATCCTTTCTTTCGTTTTTTATTATCGCTATCGTATCTGTCTGGTCGTTTGTTTTTTTACACTTGTGGCCAACGGTTTTGGCGATGGGCAGTAGCGGATTGTATGTCCCAATACTGCAATTTTCAATATAATCAATTGCCTTTAGAATCGCTATTATCTTCATCCGACCTCGCATTGCGTATAGCTTTTGTTAGCATTTGTTTTAATTCTTTTGATGTCGGAACTTTTCCCTTCAATTTCTCTGGTAATCTATTTGTCAGCTTATATTCCGATACTCCAATAGGTTTATTGCTTGTTCTTAATGCAAATTCAACTTCAAGATTATCTTTAATCGGGCATAAAATAATTCCAATTGACGGATTATCATCAGGTTGTTTTTCTTGTTCATCCAATAATTCAAGGTAAAAATTCATTTTGCCAGCAAATTCAGGTTCAAACTCAACCGTTTTTAATTCAATGGCAATCAAGCATTTCAATATTCGATGGTAGAACAATAAATCAATAAAATATTCCTTTTGAATTAGTTTTAATCGGTACTGATTACCAATAAAACTAAATCCATAACCAAGCTCTAAAAGTAAATCCCTGATGTTCTCAATAAGTCTATTTTCAAGTTCTTTTTCTAAAACGGGTTTAGTTATTCCTAAAAAATCCAGAATGTATTCACTTTTTAATGCTTCATTTGCTTGTTCTGACAAGTGAACTGGCAAAGCTTTTTCAAAATTCGATAGTTTTTTGTTGGATAATTGATGCTGATATGCGTTTGCTTTAATTTGATTCAATAAAACCGATCTACTCCAACCTAATTGATCTGTTGCCTTAAGATAATACGCTCGTTCTTTATTGTGTTTAATTTGTTGGATAATCAGCATGTTCTGCCCCCAAGGAATATTTAAAGCTAATTCTAAAAGTTCAGGTTTGTCCTTGTATTCCAAATAAAATTGTCTCATTCTCCATAAATTTTGTGGAGAATATCCCTTAATCCCATCAATTTGTTTATTGATATCTTTTGATAGGGTGTCAACAATTGATTGTCCCCATTGATTTTTATCTTGATTTTCCACAATTATTTTTCCTATCTCAAAATTTTGACCGATATGAAACTTGTTTAAAGACTTAAAGGCCTTATATCGAGACGATTTAATTGTTTCAAGTATTTCACTGAAAAAACTGTTATATGCTGATAATTTATCCATGCTCAAATTTATTCAAAATCTCTCACAGTTGTGATAGAATTAGTAAATTTAAATCTCTCACAGCTGCGGTAGAAATCTTCGAAATAAATGCTAACGGTCTGTGTAAGAGGCGGTGCGCATTTCAAAGCACTTCGCTATCCCCATGCAAACCGTTTATTAATTGTTTTAAGCTTGAGTCCACTCCGATAAGTCGTTCATGCATAAAATGGCCGTTAAAATTACTTCGACAAAAAATTTTCTCACATGGTACAGTAAATGCAAAATGTTGACAAGCTGAGTTTTGTATAAAAAATACTCTGCGAAACTTTGCGAAAAACTCCGCGGGCTTTGATGTTAAAAATTTGTTTTAATACTTATCGGAGCGGACTCAAGCTTTAAATATAGCACTTTCAGCGCACTGACTTTTACATTTTGTTGTAAGCAGTTGAATCTAAACTGGTTTAAGCTTTTCAATATACTCCTGAGCTTCTAAATCACCGAGTTCTAATGCTCTCTCATAGTCAGATAGAGCTTTTTCTTTCATGTCTAATTCAAAATGAGCATGTCCTCTCCATGTATATCCATCACAAAAGTCAGGTGCTAATTCTATAGTTTTATTTAAATCAGTTAAGGCTTCATTATACCTTTCAGTCTTAATCAAAGTCACCGCGCGATTAAAAAATGCAAAATAGTTTAGATTATCTAACTCAATTGCCCTTTCGAATAATTCTAAGCTCGTGTCGTAATCCTTTTGAAATCCTTTAGCAATACCTAAATTAACATATAACTCAGTTACATTTGAGTCTACCTTCAAACCTGCATTATAAGTTTCTATTGCTTCATCATACTTCTCTAGTTTTGCAAGACAAATACCTTTCCCGATATATGCTTCAATTTCATTAAGATTAATGCCTAAAACCTTATCATATTCAATAATTGCATTATCATAATCTTCCTTGTCATGAATGGCTTGCGCACGAAATAGAATAAGTCCATCGTCATTGGGCTTAAGGTCAAGAGCAATCGAATAGTCATTTATTGCGGAATCATAATTTCCAATTTTGGAATTAAAGAATGCTCTACTTGAATAAAAATCAGCATTGTCTGACTCTATATTTATAGCTTTTGAGATGTCAATTAAGGCTTTATCATAATTTTCTAGTAATCCATATGCATCAGCCCTCAAGCTATAATTAGAAGCTATGGGATTAATCCGGATTATCCAATTAAGGGTCCTAATCTCATTGGAATAGTCCTTCTCTGCATATTGCTTTTGCATTTTCTTGAGCAAAAACTTTAATATCTCTTGCTTTATAATGTTCATATGTGTCGTATTTTCTGCAATTGCTTACAACTAATATATAAAAACACACCTAATGCATTTCTCTCCCATAAACATTTCCCGCCAAAACCCCCATCCAACTTTTCTTTACGCCTCATTAGGTGGAAGATATCCATTTTTAACTATTTCTAAACGTTTAAAATCAGCTCCTTGTTTCATTGTAATGGATCATCGGTAGTTTGGTGTGGTAAAGCTAGGCATTTTTTAGATTCAACAACCACAAAACATACCAAAACAATCACTTACTTATCACACACAACCGCTAAGATGCCATATCCGGACGCATAAATTGGAAGAGCCCGACAATTGTGCGGGCACGGAAAGTGTCGCCTTAAACCCGGGTTATCTCTGGTTGGGGTTGTGTCTGATTGTTGACCTATAATAAATCAGAAGCCCACCCCCAAGGCAATAACTGGCCGGTGGATGGGCTGATTTTGAATTGCCTGAAGGCTATTTCACCTCCATAACCCAAGGCAGCTCACGCTGTCGTGAAGCGCTATCCCTTATTCTTCGCCCAATTGTCTCTTAATCCTACCGTGCGGTTGAAAACGAGATGTTCGGGCTTGCTGCTCTTGTCGGCCACAAAATATCCCAAACGCTGAAACTGGTATTTGTCGCCGGCCCCGGCTTTGCCCAGCCAGGGTTCCAGTTTGGCGCGGGTAATCACCTGCAATGAATCGGGATTGATAAATTCTTTGAAATCCTTGTCTTTATGTCCGGCCGGATCTTCGTCCAAAAACAGACGGTCGTACAGGCGCACTTCGGCATCGATGGCGTGGTTGGCCGAAACCCAGTGGAGGGTTCCTTTTACCTTGCGTTGCGAACCGGCACCACCACTCTTGGATTCGGGATCGTAGGTACAATATATTTCGGTGATGTTGCCGTTCTCGTCTTTTTTAAAGTCTTCACATTTAATGATATAGGCTCCTTTGAGGCGAACTTCTCTGCCGGGCGATAAACGGAAAAACTTCTTGGGGGCATCTTCCATAAAATCTTCACGCTCAATGTACAATTCGCGACTGAAGGGCACATCATGCACCCCACCTTCGGGGTCTTCCGGATTGTTGGTGAGCACCATGTTTTCGGATTGGTTTTCAGGGTAGTTGGTGATAATCACCTTAACGGGATTGAGTACCGCCATCACGCGGTCGGTAATTTTGTTGAGGTGTTCGCGCACGGCAAACTCCAACACGCCCACGTCGATTACGTTGTCGCGTTTGGCCACACCAATGCGGTCGGCAAAATTGCGCAACGACTCGGGGGTGTAGCCTCTGCGGCGAAGTCCCGAAATGGTGGGCATACGTGGATCGTCCCATCCGGTTACCAAACCTTTTTGAACCAATTCGAGCAATTTACGTTTGCTCATCACGGTGTAGCTCAGGTTGAGGCGGGCAAATTCAATTTGTCGCGGACGGTAACTGCCATCGATGATCTGATCCAGAAACCAATCGTATAAGGGACGGTGAATTTCAAACTCAAGTGTACATACCGAGTGGGTGATGCCTTCCATATAATCCGATTGTCCGTGGGCATAATCGTACATGGGATAGATACACCAACTGTTTCCCGTGCGGTGGTGCTCCTGATGCAGGATGCGGTACATGATGGGATCGCGCATGTGCATGTTGGGCGAATTCATGTCCACTTTGGCACGCAGAATCATTTGTCCGTTTTTAAATTCTCCGGCACGCATACGGCGAAACAGGTCCAGACTCTCTTCCACCGGACGGTTTCGGTAAGGACTTTCCGTTCCGGGTCGGGTGGGCACACCGCGTTGCTGACTAATCAATTCCTGAGGTTGCTCGTCCACATAAGCCTTTCCTTGTTGTATCAGCATTTCGGCCCACTGATACAATTGCTCAAAATAGTCGGAAGCATAATAGGGCTCCTTATCCCACTTAAAACCAAGCCACTCAATGTCTTCTTTAATGGAATCAACATATTCCACATCTTCCTTTTCGGGATTGGTGTCGTCGAAACGCAGGTTGCACAAACCATTGTAGTTTTCGGCCAAACCAAAATTCAAACAAATGGACTTGGCATGTCCGATATGCAGATATCCGTTGGGTTCGGGTGGAAAGCGCAGGTGTACACGGCCTTCGTTTTTGTTGTTTTTGAGGTCTTCTTCGATGATGGATTCGATGAAGTTAAGCGGTCTTTTTTCGTTTTCAGGAAATTCCATGGTTCAGTATAATAGCGTGTGAAACGGAGGTGCAAACTTAGTGAGAAAATAAATAGGTGCATGTGTTATTTTGAGTAGTTAATAGGTGAAAATTGTTTGATATGCTATCCCACCTTCCCGATACATCAGAATTCCACTCACAATTAGATGAGTGACAAGTCATTTTAAATCAATATTATATGTGATAAAATACAATAATTGACCGCCTTTCCCCTTGGGTTCATCCGGAATTCTTTCGGGAGGGATAGGGGTTGACCGGGCGAGATTGGTTTTTATTCATTCAGAATCAGTTCAAAAATGAAAATATCTGATTACATTAATTTCCTGCAGATATTAGGATCAGAGAGACTGTCCAATCTGTCGCCCCCTCCTCCCGATTACTATCCGAGACCTCCCCGAAGGTGATGAGCAATATTTTATTAGTAATCAACATATTATGTCATATATATCGAGGATTGATCGCCTTTCCCCTTGGGGGAAAGGTAAGGGATAGGGGTTGACCGGACAACATTGGTTTTTGTTCTTTCTGAATCAGTTCAAAAATGAAAATATCTGATTACATTAATTTCCTGCAGATATTAGGATCAGAAAAACTGTCCGATCAGTCGCCACCCCCTCCCGATCACTATCCGAGACCTCCCCCAAGGTGATAAGCAATATTTTATTCGTAATTAACATATTATGTCATATATATCGAGGATTGATCGCCTTTCCCCTTGGGGGAAAGGTAAGGGATAGGGGTTGACCGGGCAACATTGGTTTTTGTTCTTTCAGAATCAGTTCAAAAATGAAAATATCCGGTTACATTAATTTCCTACAGATATTAGGATCAGAAAAACTGTCCGATCTGTTGCCCCCCCTCCTCCCGATTACTATCCAAGACCTCCCCGAAGGTGATGAGTAATATTTTATTCGTAGTTAACATATTATGTCATATATATCGAGGATTGATCGCCTTTCCCCTTGGGGGAAAGGTAAGGGATAGGGGTTGACCGGGCAACATTGGTTTTTATTCTTTCAGAATCAGTTCAAAAATGAAAATATCCGGTTACATTAATTTCCTGCAGATATTAGGATCAGAAAAACTGTCCGATCTGTCGCCACCCCCTCCCGATCACTATCCGATACCTCCCCCAAGGTGATGAGCAATATTTTATTCGTAATTAACATATTATGTCATATATATCGAGGATTGATCGCCTTTCCCCTTGGGGGAAAGGTAAGGGATAGGGGTTGACTGGGCGAGATTGGTTTTTATTCTTTCAGAATCAGTTCAAAAATGAAAATATCCGGTTACATTAATTTCCTGCAGATATTAGGATCAGAAAAACTGTCCGATCAGTCGCCACCCCCTCCCGATCACTATCCGAGACCTCCCCCAAGGTGATGAGCAATATTTTATTATTAATTAACATATTATGTCATATATATCGAGGATTGATCGCCTTTCCCCTTGGGGGAAAGGGAAGGGATAGGGGTTGACCGGGCAACATTAATTTTTATTCTTTCAGAATCAGTTCAAAAATGAAAATATCCGGTTACATTAATTTCCTACAGGTATTAGGATCAGAAAAACTGTCCGATCAGTCGCCACCCCCTCCCGATCACTATCCGAGACCTCCCCGAAGGTGATGAGCAATATTTTATTAGTAATTAACATATTATGTCATATATATCGAGGATTAATCGCCTTTCCCCTTGGGGGAAAGGTAAGGGATAGGGGTTGACCAGACGATACTTACAATTCAATCCGGTACCAACCAATGGTGTTTTTATCATTTCTCTTTTGAGAGGTGAAGATGCATTTTCCTCCATCTTTCTGAAGAGACGTTAATTATTGGTGAAACAAACGTTAAAAATATTTTAACTATTTATAAATCAAGCAATAACACCTGTACGGCAGTGTACGGATTTAGTTCGATGTCGTACAGTTTTATAGGACGGAAAATCCCTCATTTTGCATGTAATATACAGTAAATCAGGCATGCACAAATATTGGCATATGATTGGTTATTTAAACAATGCAACCATTAATGTACACTAAAAATACTAAAGTCATGAAAACAAGAGTCGTAACCTTCCTGATGCTGTGCTTATTCATGTCAGCCACGGCGTTTGCCGCCAAACCCATTCCGGCCTCCAAAGCCGTTAGAACCTCCGTGGTAGAATTGGTTAAGAAACACCTGATTTACCCTGAATTTGCCATTAAAAGTAAAACCGAATGTTGTGTGTTGGTTAGTTTAATTATTCAGGATGATGGTAGTCTGAGTGTGGATGCCTCCAACAGCATTTCGCCTGAATTGAAAAATTATGTGGTCACCACCATCCAAAAACTAAAGGAAGACAGCTTGTCAAAATACAGCGGACAGCGGGTGCTCATGAAGGTTAAGTTTGATTTGATTTCTTGACAGACCATATAATACCAACTATAAATTGAAGTTAGCACTACGCTGTTTATGTATAATGCCGATATAGAATTGAGGAGGTTTCAGGAGCGAAGCGAACTTAAAGCTCATTTCAATTCATAATCGGTATAAGGTGTTGATATTGCTGTCTCGTCCCATATTGATAAAGACGACACGGAAGATTTATTTTGCAATCAATTTGGCTCCTGCTCAATAAATGGGCAGGAGTTTCCATTTATACATGAGTCTTCCTTGTGAACAGATGAGTGATAACCACAAACGTTAAAATCATTTTAACATATTGTTAATCACGCAGATAATAAGTGTACGTTTTTGTACAATCGTGTAACAGTGCCGAACAGAACAGGTAGATCGATTTGATGGGGGAAAAGCACAGACCTATTATAAAGTACTGTACTACAACATATAAAAAACTTTGGCACGGGGTTGGCTATCCGTTAAGAGCAACCATTAATATAAACTTTAAAAAATAAAAAGTCATGAAATCAAGAATCGCAACCATTTTTATGCTGTGTTTGTTTGTAACTGCCACAGCTTTCGCCAGCCAACCTGTCCCTGCTTCCAAAGCTGTAAGAAATTCTGTAGTTAAGCTGGTAAAATCCAATATTGAGTACCCCGAATTTGCCATTCAGGACAAAACCGAATGTTCTGTTGTCGTTAAGATGATTATTCAGGACGACGGGTCGCTCAAGGTAGATGCCTCCAACTGTGTTTCACCTCGTATGAACCGTCACGTGGTAGATTCCATTGAAAAGATGAAAGATAATAGTCTGGCTCCTTTTTCAGGACAAACAGTGTACATGAAAGTTAAATTTGAATTGATTTAGCAACGAACGCAGCAACACTCCATATACCTTCAAGGCCACAGGCCTGTATTTTGAAAATCCGTTCCATTTGGGGCGGATTTTTTTATGGAATTCAATCCACGAATACTAGCCAGAGAAAGAAATGCACTCCGGTGAAGTTTCAATACAATCCAGATTATCAACTCTCTACCAGAAAATGAATGGTATGCCTTCGGGCGATGAGGACCTTTCATAAAACACATCAACATTATAGCCCGTAGGGCTTCAACATCCATAGCTTGCATAGGAAATTATTTTTTTGTCCGTAGGACATCAACAGCTTCTTCTTCCAAACAAAATTCCATGTTTATGTTTTTGATGAAATAGCTATCTTTACCCCTTAAATTTTTTTATTTCATGCCTGCAACCAAATCTTCATGGAGAGCTGATCAACGTTTTGCCGATGCAAGCCATAAAAACATCGCCCTGATTTTTTTCGCCATGATTGTCGGACTCCTTGCCGGGCTTATGGGGAGCTTGTTTCGTATTATTTTAGAAAAGTTGGAAATATTGCGTTTGTACTTATTATCTTCTGCGGATACAAGCGATATTGCTACCTGGGGTTTACCGGTGCTGTTTTCCGTGGTTGGAGTCGTGGTAGCCATTTTACTGGTGCGACGCTTTGCTCCCGAAGCCTCAGGAAGTGGTGTTCAGGAAATTGAGGGCGCCCTGGACGAAGTACGTCCCTTGCGATGGAAACGCGTAATCCCCATTAAATTCATCGCCTCCCTTTTCTCATTGGGGAGTGGACTTTTACTGGGTCGTGAAGGCCCTACCATCCAGTTGGGAGCCAACATCGGAAAGATGGTAAAAGATGTTTTTAAACTCCGCGAAGATCACAGCAATCCACTCATTTCATCCGGAGCTGCTGCAGGGCTGGCTTGTGCATTTAACGCACCCTTTTCGGGAATTATATTCGTGATGGAAGAAATGCATGGTCATTTCAAATTTAATTTTTATTCCGTTGCAGCCATCATGGTCGCCTCTGCAACAGCTGACATTGTGGTGAGGCTGATGACGGGAGTAGACCCCGTTATTCGCATGATGGTATTCGGACATCAGGCACTCAACACCATATGGTTGTTTGTGATTCTTGGTTTGGTATTTAGTTTGATAGGATATGCTTTCAATAAACTGCTTGTGCTTGCACTCAATTGGAATTTTCGTGCATCCAAACGTGTACCTTTGATGTTGGCCATTGTTACCGGACTACTCATTGCACTGGCTGGCATTTTTTATCCCGAAATCACAGGGGGAGGCTACCTGACCATTGGAGAAGCATTGGAAAAATCTTTCACCCTAAAATTTTTATTATTCATTCTGGTAGCCCGTTTTTTTCTTACCATTTTTAGTTACGGAAGTGGCGTCCCCGGAGGGATATTTGCACCCATGTTGGCTTTGGGCGTGCTGCTGGGTTTGTTTTTTGGTCATGTAGCCCAACATTTTTTCCCGGAACTGATTTCCAACCCCGCCGTATTTGCCGTTGCCGGAATGGCCGGTATTTTTGCTTCCACCGTCCGTGCTCCGCTAACAGGCCTGGCCTTGGCTATCGAAATGACCGCCAATTATGAGCTCATCCTCCCGTTGCTCATCACCACCGCGGTTGCCTCTGTTATTACGGCTCAATTGGGCAATGAACCCATTTATACTACATTACTAAAGCGAACCCTGAGCCAAAATAGTTAATCTCATTGTATTGATTATTACGGTTCCCTATTGATTACCTGACGTTGTGAATAGCGAAAAAGTGATCACTCCCCCAATATTTATCGCTGACTTATACCAACTATAAATTGAAGTTAGCACTACGGTGTTTATGTATAATGCCGATATAGAATTGAAGAGGTTTCAGGAGCGGAGCGAACTTAAAGCTCATTTCAATTCATAATCGGTATTAAACGAATACCCTGATTTGAACCAGGTTTCTATGGACTATGTTAAATCTCCAGAACTCTGAAAAAGTGATACTTTAATTTTTTGTAATTTCGTAGCCAAATTGCAACAAAAACAATGTTCAAATTCTATATAAAACTAATACTTCTCCTTTTAATATCCCAATCGGTATGGGCGCAAACCCCAATACAAGTTGCCGAAATTCCTACAACAGGTGGCGATCCCGGTGTATACAATGAAGATACACTCAGGCATTGGATACTAAACAAATTGCATGGCGGAGGCGGACTTATTGATACGGCCAGCATTAAGTTCATCGGAAATCCACAGGCCATCGGACGGTTTTGGAATGGTGTGGATATTGGTATCGACAGTGGGCTGATGATTAGTACCGGAAAAGTGACCAGTTCAACACCGCCTAATACTTCCGGTTTGAAAAGTGACAAGTTTAATACGCCCGGCGATCCGGATCTGCTTGGATTGTACAACATGATTTTTGTTAATGCCATGGGAGGAAAAGACACAGCCATCGAATACACCGGCGATGCAGCGGTGATTGAGTTTAACTATCGGCCTTTTGGACATGAAATTGTGCTCGATTACACTTTTGCCTCCGAAGAATACCCCTACAATCGCACCCCGGATGTGGACTTAACCGGATTTAACTATCAGCCGGGACAACAGATATTCGATATGTTTGCCATTTCCATCGAACAGTCAAACATTTTTAAAAATAGCGCATTAATACCAGATGACTTGCCCGGACCCCCAAACCCTGAGCCGCAATATTGGGTGAATGTAAGGAATATCAATGATCAAAACAATCCCTCCTATTATGTTCAAAACCCAACCACAGGTTTTCCTCCAGACATTGATAAAGGTACACAATACGATGGATTTACCAGAAAAGATGGCGATTTGGGCTGGATGCGTATTCGTCGAAACGATGTGCTGCCTTGTAAAACTTATCGAATAAAAATTGCCATCGAAGATTTTTGGTTTGACTATCCCAGCAACGAACAACTGGATGGGTTTACGGTAAACTCTGCCGTGTTTCTGGCGGCCAATAGCCTTCTGGGTGGAACCCGTCAGCCGGGGTGGAAGGTAACCCATCAGTTTACCAATCCCAATTTTCCTGGTCAATTGGTGGAAGGCGATTGCAACAACATGGAGGTAACTTTTACCATGGACTATGCCAGCACATTCGATTATTACATTCCCTTTAGCGTGCAGGATGTGTATCGGGATAAATTCCATTTTACCTACCTCGATTCGGGTTTGGACGTGCTGAACGACTCCGTTCTCATCGAAACCGGCGCCACAGAGGTTACCATTTTGGTACAGGCCGTCAACCTCACCACCGATATTCCTGATGCCGTTTTTAAATATGCCGCCAATCCTTGCGACAAGGTAATCAACCCGTTAACCGGACATCCCTATTATTCAGGTCGAATTAATTTGGTGCTGCGCAACAACGATCCTTTTACTTTCACGGTTTCACCTAAAACTTACGAAGCCTTCTGCAAAGAAACCATCGACCTGACCATCACCGACGTTACTCAGGGTGGTGTAACACCTTTATCCTATTACTGGCAGGGAAGTATTATTCCTGCAGATACGATATCTTATCAGGTAAACAACAGCCCCGATGTGGTAATAGCCAATGTGCGCGATGGCTGTGGTAACAACGCGGACGAACCCATTCAAATTACCAACAAACCCATTACCCTCCATGAGTTGAATCCCCCATTTCTGTGCGGCCCTGGTCAGCAGCAGGTGGTGGCGATTAGTGCTGCCTTTCCCTCTTATCCCGACTATACCATCGATCAGGTGAGGTGGTACAAACTACCTGATAACACACCTTTAGGAAATGCTCCCGGCAATGAAATAACCGTGGTATATGACGATGTGGTGGGCGATGGTATCTGGACTTGTGGTTTTGAAATCACCGATTGCTGCGGAGGTACGCAAACCGGAACCTTTGATGTAAATCAGTCGGAACTGACATTGGGTGACGATGTGTGGATTTGTAACGGGGAAAGCTACGAACTCATTGCCAATGCACAGGCCAATTGGTTTAAATGGTACCCCACCAATGACCCGACCAATATCCTGTCAACAACCAACAGTGTGGAAGTTGCGCCAACAGTTACCACCGAATACACCTTAAGGATTCTCGACTTGTGCGATGTGGAACAAGTGGCTACCATCACCGTGAATGTGGACCAATTTATGCCCGATTTCACCATTACACCTTCCTCGGCCGAGATTTGTCTGGGCGAACAAATCACCCTCGCCAGCTCGGTGCCTGCCAACAGCTACTTGTGGCAACCCGGAGGAGAAACCACCCCTTCCATCGATCTGATTCCCAACACCACGGGCACGTTCACTTACACCCTGACGGCTTCTTCCGACTATTGTCTCGACAAGGAAGTCTCAAAATCTTTCGAGGTATTTCCGGTGCCCATGTCCGAATTTTCGTTCACACCCGCCAACGAGGCTTGCAAGGGAGAAGATATTCAGTTTACCTATGCCGGCGATCCCAACATCCCCGACTTCACCTGGGATTTTGGTGATGGAAGTCCCACCGAAAGCGTCGCCAATCCCGTTCACGCCTACCAAACTGATGGTACTTTTACGGTGAGCCTTCATGTGGATCAGTACATCTGTAGCAACGATTCCTCTGTGGAAATACTGATCAATCCTTTGCCTGTGGCGGCTTTCAGTCCCGATGTGCTCGAAGGTTGTTTACCCGTTACGGTCAGTTTTAACGATCAAACCCAGGACGCTTTTCCCAATGCGGTGTATGAATGGAATTTTGGTGACGGAACCACTTCCACTGATAAAAATCCGACTCACACCTATGATCAGGCCGGAAGCTATCAGGTGAGCCTTACGGTGCGCAATACCGACCGTTGTCTGGATAGTTTTCAATATCCCGATCCTGTTTTGGCCAACCCCAATCCCATGGCAAACGCTTCAGCCGATCCTTATCTCACTACCTTAGACACCCCTGAAATCGCTTTCTTCAACCGGAGCACAAGCGATTCGGCCATTGTGAACTATACCTGGGACTTCGGCGATGGAAGTACGCCTGTGAACGAGGAAAATCCCACCCACACCTTTGTGGATGCAGGTGATTATTATGTGCAATTGTCGGTGGAAACCGTTAATGGATGTGTGAGCGACACCACCATTCAGGTAGGTTTAACCGAGTTTGTGAAAATGTTTTTCCCCAACGCTTTTACACCCAATGGGGATGGCCTGAACGATGTGTTTGAAATTAAAGGAACCCCCATCGCCGATTTTCACCTGTACATTTACGATCGTTGGGGAGGGCAAGTGTTTAGCACCCACAACTTTGCTACCCAATGGGATGGAACCGACATGTCGGGCGAGCCTGTACCTGCCGGAGTTTATTTGTATCAGGTGATGGGAACGGATTACTTATTACAACCCATTAGCTTTAAGGGAACGGTTACGGTGGTGCGTTAATCGCGAAATTCCTTGGGCTTGCGCAACACGAAATTTCTGGAAATATTAAATCCGAAATGGATGTCACCGTTGAGCCATTTTCCGCTGGTACGCGGAATAAAATGCTCTTCGATAATCCCTTGAGAGTTGGAGAAAAACAACTGAAACACATGGCCACCGGTTTCTATGTCAAAACCAATGGTTAACGAATTGTCATAGTCTTTGGCCGTTTGTGCCGAAAGCACATAGTAGTACTCCATGTTCAGACTCACGCGGTTAGAAAGTTTAAGACGCCCCCCGGCGCCCAAGGCCAGCACATCATTGTCGTCCACAGCTTTTTCCACTAAATTGCGGTGAATGTACGTGGGGCTCAACTGAAACGAAACTGCATTGCTGAATTTCCGGGCAATGAGCAATTGATGAGCAAAAGAAAGTCTGGAAGAAAAATAGTTGGTACGTACAGGATCGGGCCACTTCATGGTACTCATGGCCACACTTCCGAAATAGCTCACCGAAACAGGCATATTCACTTCACCGGTACTCTGCCGCAGCAATTTTACCTTTACTGAACCATCCACTGTTTTTTCGAGGGTAGTGCGTCCGATGCCCACCACCAGCCAGTCGGTGATGCCATATTGTAACCCCAAACGTGTGGAAGCCTGGTCGAGCCCGAAGAAATCGTTGAAACCCGTATTAGCAGGACCAAAATGGTGCTGGATGTCGAAAATCAGGTTGCCGGCTGCCGGATTCTCGATGGATTGTCCCAACGATATGCGGGTGGATTTAAAGGTAGCATACGCGTATTCGGTGGCCGGTTCGGTATCGCCCAGCATATTCAAGAGGTCGTCCTGGGCATGCACCCGAAGGGTAAAACTTAACAACAAAAGGAGGAAAAGAGGGGCAATGGTTTTCATGGGGATATTATTATTCATATGTTGTACGGGTTGGATATCAGAGATATACTATTTGAATGGTTTTAACTGGACGTCCACGGTCACTTCAATTTCTTCGGCAATTTTTCCGGCTACCGCACCGGGTATGCTGATGTTGTAATCGACCAGTTTCACAAAAAACACCGATTTTCCGTCGATGCCATCTTGCTTCACCTCGAAAGTACCGTTGGTGGTTACTGGTTGGGTTTGTCCGTGGATGGTCAGTTTCCCTTCCACCGTGGCATCATAAGTGCCCGGTTTACTGAAGTCGATGGCGTCCATATTGGTTACTTTTCCCACGAAAGTGGCGTTGGGAAATTCATCACTTTCCACATAATTTTCATTGAAATGTTCCTGCATAAGGGCTTTTTCAAACACAAAGGATTTCATCAACACTTTAAAAACAAAGTCGCCGGTTTTGGCATCCAGAACAGAGTTAACCTGGTTGTTGAGTGCTTCAATTTTCTCCATGGGGCTATCCGAGAAAAAGGAAATCTGCCCGGTTTTGGTGAGGTAGCGCTGGGCATTTCCGTATTGGAAAACCAGGGTGATCATAATAAATAGTACGGCAAGTTTTTTCATGAGTTAAGGGTTTACTTGTTGATAAGTGAGCATTGTTCGAGAATAACATCTGTGCCGTTATATCCCGAGCAGAAGCCTTTAATGGTATGCTGTTGATTTACATTAAGTTGTTCTATTTGCTGATTGTATTTGGGTAAAAAAGTACATCGGATGCCTTCGTCGCCAAACATGCCTTCGCCGAAGGCAAATACCACCACATGCAACGAATCGCCCACTTCTACTTTTGTAGGAATACCGGAGAACTCCACCACAGTTCCATCCAGATTTTTTTCCGGCGAATTGAGCCCCCCTTGGTAGTGCGTATAGAGCGAAAGGGCGGTTTCGGTGTAATCGGGAGTGGCACTTTCGATGTTGCGGTGGGGTTTGTTGTAAACGAAGAACCATACATAGGTTCCGCCCAATACACCTACTATCAGGGTCAGTATCAACAGTTGTTTCACACGTTTCATAGGCAAGTTTTTTAGTTGTTGGGAGTTCCGTCGGCTATCCAGATTTCCAGTTTCCTGATGCTGCAATCATCCAGTTGGCCTGTGTTTTTTGGCATGGGCGACCATCCCGATTTGTGGCGTATGGAACCCATCAGGCTGCCGTTTTTGGCTGCAGCCACGATGTTGTCATATCCATCCAATGGCACATTGCCACCTGCACCAATACCGGTATGGCAACCGGTGCAACGACTTGAAATCAAGGGAAATACCGTGGTGGAATATGTTACATTGGTGGTGTCGCAGGTGCTGTTTTGAGGATAAAGGTCCTCTTCGTTATCGTAGTAACAACCGCTGAGCATGGCCAGCCCGAGCAAGGCAGCAAATAAGGCAATTTTTCTTTTCATGTGATAATCTTTTTTTCTTGTGCTCATTTGATGGTTAATCATTAGGGGTTCCATTTTCAATCCAGATTCTGATGGCTGCCACATTACATTCGCTCAATTGGGAAGCATTTTTTGGCATGGGCGCATATCCCGAAAGGTGAGCCACCGAACCATAAAGTTTGCCCGTGGCGGCCGCGGCTGAAATGGTAGCATGGTCGGTAAGTACGATACCTGCTCCCGGGTTGGCGCCACTGTGGCATCCGGTACAATTGGTTTGTATTACCGGCCAAACACTTTGCGAATAGGTCACATTCAGGGTATCGCAGGGGGCATCGCAAACGTTGTTCAAGGCACCTTGGTTAATCCATGTTTGTACGCTTTGTATTTGGGCTGTTGTGAGTGAAGCAGGAGGAGGAGGCATGCGTTCATCACTGCGTATCAACACCTTATAGAGTTTGCTGTTGGCGGCATCTCCCGGATGAACTTGTGAAATAATGGAAGCGTAATCCACCAAAACTACCCCTTCCTGAGCCGAAGCCTGATCGTGGCAACCGCTGGTGGAGCAATTGGAAACCAACAAAGGAAGTATGTCATTTGCAAAATAAACCGAATCGGGACTGCATGGGTGGCCTGTTCCCCCACCGCCGCCTCCGCCAATCACGGTATCGTTTACCCATATTTCAATGGTTCGTACCTCACAAGGAGTGAGCTGATTGCTTTCCTTGGGCATGGCATAATATCCGGGTTCGTGGTTGATGGAACCCAACAAGGAACCATTCTCGATGATGGCAGCCAATTGGTCGAAATTGGTGAGGTCCAGGTTGTATTCAGGATTGGCTCCGCTGTGGCACGACAAACAATATTTGTCGAATAGTGGCAACACACTTCCATTGAAGGTTACATTGGATGTATCGCAAACAGCTTGATTCAAACACTCGTTGTTGATGGCTCCCTGAGAAATCCAGGTAAGCAAGGCGTTTTTCTGTACGTCAGTCCATTGGGGTCTGGGGGAAGGAGGCATCCGCTCGTCTGATCCCGAAAGTACCTGATAGATATCGCTGGAGGCCGGATTGGCGATGTTCACTCCTCCCGTGCGCATCACCGAAAGGTAATCTACCAACACCACACCATGTTTGGCAGTTCCCAGATCATGACAGCCCGAAGTACCACAGGTACCGAGGAGCATGGGTAGTATGTCGTTTTGAAAATAAATGGTGTCCTCATGACAGATAGGACTGGTAACAATACTGTCGTCGATAATGGGATCCGGATCGTGCTTACATGCTGCCAAAAACATCAACAGAACCACCACGAGCCAAAGGCCTTGTAATTTCATATCCAAAAATTTCATAATTTAGACTGGTTATTAGTATAGGTGCAAATGTAAGGGCAGATACATTGCATGTTGCAACAGTCTTTTAATTAACAAAATTTTAACATATTCAAAATGAGTGCATTTGATGGCAACTCTCAATTTTTCTAAAAAAATTAATGTCTTCCCGGAATAAAAACGAGCGCAGGAATGTCTAAATTGAAAAATCACAAAAACTACTCGAAAATGAAAAAAATTGTTTTTTGGACATCGATTCTCACTGTTTTGATTTCGTTGTCGGTAAATGCCCAAAATACACAACGTGTTGAAACCCGCGAAGCTGTGAAGCAATATTTTGATCAACAGATTGCCCCCTTACTCATAGCCCAACAAAGCCGCTACATCAAATCCCTCTCGGAGGACGAAAAAGCCAAACTGGAAGAAGCCAGGCAAACCATGCGTAGCAATTTTGGCAATCGGCAAAGCCCCCGTGGCCGTGGCATGAAAAACACACCTAATTCGCGGCCATGTGTGGAAAAAGTAGCTGAGATTACCGCTAATCACCCCGGGGAAAACGAAGCCTATAAGGAATTTATCGAAGAAAATTCAGAGAAGTGGATAGCTGATATTCAAGCCATTCACGAAGAAAATGGGGTAAGTCAGATGAAAAATAAGGAAGGAAACACCGGTCCTGAATTTTGGATCGAACGTTTTGGCACTCCCGAAGCCCTGCTCTTGATGAATCCTGAAAATCCCTTTAATCGGGGAGACCGCCCGCAGAGAGGTAAAAGAGTTGCAAATAAGCAGGGTAAATCAATGGTCGGAAATGGCAAAGGCAATTGTGCACAACCGGCAAAGTTCAACGCCCGGCTCACTCCGGAACAACGTGCTGAAATGAAGGCGTTTGTAAAGGAAGACGTCCTTCCGGTAATAGCCGATGAGCGTCGTGCCTTCGATAAAAATCTGTCGGAGGAAGAGCGCCAAACCATCGAATTGGCCCGTCAGAAAAAGGAAGTGCGCCAAGCCATGTTCAAAGCCTGGCACGCTAGCGAAGATTTTGTTCCGGGTGCCCGCCGCGACGATCCCAACTTCGACAACATGCGTGCCGATATGCAAGAAAGCATGCAAGCAGTGAGGGCCATCGCCCTGGAACATCAGGCAGAAATCAGGGCGTCGCTGGATAAAATAAAATCCAACGAAACTGCCTGGAAAGAAAAAGCCGGGTCGATTGTGGGTGACCGGCCTCAACGTGGCAAAAAATCCAACAGGATGATGTTTGGAAAAAAGTGGGACACCCCCATGGCTTTTCTCATGTTCAATCCCGACAAGGCCATGGCTTCGGATGTGATGGACGACAATCAAACTCCCTTTGTAACAGTTTTTCCCAATCCGGTTGTTTCCACAGGAACGGTCTCCATATCAAATGCTTTCGACAAAAATGCAGAACTGGTTTTGTTTACCAAAGAGGGAACGCAGTTGGAAGTGCTTTTCTCGGGAAAAATTAACGAAGATAAATTCATGGTTCCTTTCAATACGACACAATGGGAGAACGGAATTTATATCATCAAGGTTGATCTGGGGGGTGAATTGATTTCACGAAAAGTGGTGATTCAACATTAATCCCGCAAGAAAAAACAAAGAGCGACTTCAGCAATGGGGTCGCTTTTTTTATTTTCCCGGACCATAAATCGCCACCTGCGGCTCCCGTTCCGACGTTACCGAACCCAGGTACATACCGGCAGTATTGAATGGCATGGAGAGGTGATTAGGGGAAACCCCTTTCCCCTGCCTTTCCCCCAGGGGGAAAGGTGATAAATTTTCGTATTTATAAAGCAACTCATTAATTTTGAGCGAATTATTACCCATTACTTTTGAGGAGCAAACTGTTCTGTTGGGAAGGAGAAGCGAATACGAAAATATGAAGCAACAACATGCCCACATAAACAAAGAACACGTTTTATTGTCCCGGACCATAAATCGCCACCTGCGGCTCCCGTTCCGACGTTACCGAACCCCGGTACATACCGGCAGTATTGAATGGCATGGAGATGTTGCCCAGGGTATCGATGGCAATGATACCTCCGTCGCCTGCGCCGGGTTGCAGGACTTCATCCACCACAAAATGAGCAGCCTGGTCAAGGGTCAGGTTTTTGTATTTCATCAGACTTCCCACCTGAAAAGCCACCACATTCCGGATAAAATATTCACCGTGTCCGGTGGCCGAAACGGCACAGCTGTTGTTGTCGGCATAGGTTCCGGCACCAATGATGGGAGAATCGCCCACCCGTCCTTTCATTTTGTAGGTCATGCCACCGGTGGAAGTTCCGGCTGCCAGATTCCCCTGTTGGTCAAGTGCCACGGCGCCACATGTTCCAAATTTTTCGTTTTGTGCTT
Organism: Bacteroidales bacterium; assembly: GCA_963676875.1. GTDB lineage: Bacteria > Bacteroidota > Bacteroidia > Bacteroidales > F082 > UBA6244. Next base: position 1,369,283 of record OY781436.1, on the reverse strand, counting down.
TCTGCTTTGCTTTCAGATACGATTCCCAACGGTTTTGGGTAAAAAAGTAAGTGCTGTCAATAAGTTGGAGTCCTTGGCTTTGAGCAAAATCCTCGGCACCTGTCCCAATTAGCATCACATGCGGACTTTGTTCCATTACTGCTCTGGCGGCCAAAATGGGGTTTTTGATGTGCTTTACTCCCGCTACGGCGCCGGCCATCAGGTTGTTTCCATCCATAATGGACGCGTCCATTTCGTTGGTGCCTTCGGCAGTAAACACAGCTCCCTTACCTGCATTGAAGAGGGGAGAATTTTCCATCACCTGAATGGCAGCAGTCACCGCATCCAAACTTGAGCCATCATTTTTTAGTATCTCAGCTCCGGCTTGTAGCGCTTCCGTCAGTTTTTCTTCGTATTGTTTTTCCAGTTCGGGGGTCATGTTTTCCTTGAGGATAGTGCCTGCGCCTCCGTGTATAGCCATAGCCCATGCCGGTTTGTCAACAGAAGGGGAGGGGCTACACCCAATAAGCAACAACCCCATACAAAAAAGGAAAAATTTATTCATGTCAGTTTTTTTGTCCAAATATAACCACAAAAATTCATAGGATTCAGAAGTCTGTTAAGTATAGCTTTGAGAATCAAATTCACCTACCTCAGCGCCCATCCGCGTCTAAACCCAAATCAGCGTTCACCTGCGCCCATCAGTGTCTAAACCTAAAAACAGCGTCCATCAGCACCCATCAGCGTCTAAACCTAAATCAGCGTCCACCTGCGTCCCTCAGCGTCTAAACCTAAAAACAGCGTCCATCAGCGCCCATCAGCGTCTATACCTTAATCAGCGTCCCTCAGCGTCTAAACCTTAATCAGCGTCCACCTGCGTCCCTCAGCGTCTAAACCTAAAAACAGCGTCCATCAGCGCCCATCAGCGTCTATATCTTAATCAGCGTCCATCAGCGCCCATCAGCGTCTATATCTTAATCAGCGTCCATCAGCGCCCATCCGCGTCTAAACCCAAATCAGCGTTCACCTGCGCCCATCCGCGTCTAAACCTTAATCAGCGTCCATCAGCGCTCATCAGCGTCTAAACCCAAATCAGCGTCCATCAGCGTCTAAATCTCAATCAGCGTTCATCAGCGTCAATCAGCGTCTTTCCACTCTTCTTTATCCAAAACAGCGTCCATCAGCGCCCATCAGCGTCTTAATCTTAATCAGCGTTCACCAACGCTCATCAGCGTCTAAACCCAAATCAGCGTCCATCAGCGTCTAAATCTCAATCAGCGTTCATCAGCGTCAATCAGCGTCTTTCCACTCTTCTTTATCCAAAACAGCGTCCATCAGCGCCCATCAGCGTCTTAATCTTAATCAGCGTTCACCAACGCTCATCAGCGTCTAAACCCAAATCAGCGTTCACCTGCGTCCATCAGCGTCTAAACCTTAATCAGCGTCCACCTGCGTCTAAATACAAATCAATCCTCAACCCTGGAGCTGCGGCAAGAATCCCGACACCAGACCCTTAAAATCATACAATCCAAACATGTCGGCAGCGGTGATCAGAATTATCACTACGATTACCCACTTCACAAAATCAACTCCTTTGCTGACTGCCAATCGCGAAGCCACAAGTGCTCCCACTACGTTTCCAATGGACAAGGTGAGGCCGTAGGTCCAGTTTACCTGATGATACCATAAAAATACCAAGAGGGTAAAAGGTGCGTAGGCCAATACGATGAACACCTTGATGGCATTGGCTTTCACCAGATCGAATCCGGCTCCGCCCACGATGCCCGCCAGCAAAAAATAACCCACCCCCATGTGGATGAAACCACCGTAAATGCCGATGAGGAAGAAAATGGTGTATATCTTCCAGTTCAATGGCTGGCTTGTTATTTCTTCTCGACCATAGATGTATTTGTGGGGTTTGTAAAAAATAAAAACCAACATCACCAGCATAATGGCTCCAATGGCTTTTCTGAACACATCTTCACTAATGTCAACAGCAAGCCAGGCTCCAAGCAAAGAACCCGCAATGGTGGGAATGGACAAGTACAAGGCTTTCCTGAATTCGAGTACCTTTTGCTGTCGAAAACTGGTGGTGGCTGTGAGTGTTTGTATGGTGATGGCAATCCTGTTGGTTCCGTTGGCAATACCTGCAGGCAATCCCAACATCATCAGTGCCGAAAGCGAAATTATGCTGCCTCCTCCGGCCAGCGTGTTGATAAAGCCTACCATCAGGCCGGCTACGATGAGGATAATTGCTTCAGTAGTACCCATGGAAATGGTTTTTAAGCCGACTGATTATTTTGTTTCAGGTTTGGTTCCTTTTTTCTTCAGTGCATCCCAGCCTTGAGCTTCCAGTGGAATGACCTGATTGTCGTTGGTAATCAGGTGTTCACCTTCACTAATGTCCGTCATATAACCGATAATGGAGATACCGTCAATCTTGTTTACTTTCTCAAAATCGCTTTGATTGATGGTAAACAACAGTTCATAATCTTCGCCGCCGTTGAGTGCAGCTACCGATGGTACAATGCTGAATTCTTTAGCCGTGTCGAATGTAAGTTGATCGATGGGAATTTTTTCTTCATAGATAACGCAACCTGTTTCACTGTTTTTGCATAGATGCAGCGCTTCGGAAGCCAGTCCGTCCGAAATGTCAATCATGGAGGTGGGCATCACACCGGCATCGGAAAGCAATTTTTGCACACCTGTCCTGGCTTCTGGTTTGAGTTGACGCTCAAGCAAGTATTCTTTGTCGGTAAGGTCGGGTTGCATGTTGGGATTGGCCAAAAATTCGGTTTTTTCCCGTTCCAACAGGAGCAATCCCATGTAAGCTGCTCCCAAATCGCCACTCACACATAGCAGATCGTTGGGCATGGCACCTTTGCGGTACACCACCTTTTTAGGATCAGCTTCGCCAATGATGGTGATACTCAAAAACAACCCCGACACACTGGATGTAGTATCTCCGCCCACCAAATCCACTTGATATATTTCACAGGCTTTTTTGATGCCGGCATATATTTCCTGAATGGCTTCGGTAGAAAATTTGGACGAAACCCCAAGGCCCACAAGCAGTTGTTTGGGCGTACCGTTCATGGCCACGATATCCGAAATGTTTACTACGGCTGCCTTGTATCCCAGATGTTTGAGTGGGGTGTAAACCATATCGAAATGAATGCCTTCGATGAGCATATCCTTCGATACCAACATGACTTTTCCCGTTTGGGGTTGAATGACGGCCGCATCGTCTCCCACCCCTTTGAGCGTGGACGAGTGCTTCATTTTCAAATCGTTGGTCAGTTCATCTATCAGGCCAAATTCGCCAAGAGCAGACAGATCGGTAAGTTTTTCGGTGGATTCAGACATGGAATTTTTTTGGCAAAAATAAGCTAAAATCATCGGTTTTGTTGATGCGAATGTCGTTACTTTGTTTTAACAAAATCACCTGATGTACATGGTTGCTGCAAAAAGTATCTTTGGTTTCATTCGGAATGGCTGCAAAAAGGGGCAGTTCATCCCATTGTCGCACAACCTTTCCCCTTCCTTTAATGTAAAAACAAATCGGAGATATTTGGTATGGTCGACATGTATGCTCATGATGCTTACCCTTGGTTTTTCCTCCTGTACCATTTCGCCTCCTAAGGCTTTTTCGCGTATGGAAAATTTGGAAGGTGCCTGGAAATCAACCGGAAGCATCGATCTTGATTTTATATGGCAGAGGCAAAACGATTCCTTGTTGTGGGGTCGTGTTTTTTCTCTCAACGGAACCGATACCGTATTTCTGGAAGATTATCAGGTGCTTAAATCCTTCGACAGTTTGTGGCTCCAACTGGACAACGACCACCTAAAACGATTGGCCTTAAAGGATGCCAATTTGCGTGAAATTGTTTTTGAAAATTCCACACGCACCTATCCCAACCGTGTGATTTTTGAATGGGAGAGCGACTCCATTGTAATTTTCCAAAAAGAAAATATACGGGGTAATCGCCCCATAAAATTCAGAATGAAACGTTTGCCTCTATAGTATGCTCTCGATGATTTCAGGAAAATGTTGGTACTCCAACAGGTGAATTTTTTGTGCCAGACTGTCGGGGGTTTCTCCTTTTTCCAATGGGACTTCAGCTTGGAAAATGGTGCTTCCTTCATCATATTTTTCGTTCACATAATGAATGGTGATGCCCGATTTCGACTCGTTAGCGGCAATCACTGCTTCATGCACATGATGACCATACATGCCCTTTCCTCCGTATTTTGGCAACAATGCAGGATGAATGTTAATGATGCGGTTGCGGAAAGCCTGAATGATTTCAGCAGGGATGAGCCAAAGGAATCCGGCCAGCACCACCAGATCGGGTTTTTCCAATTTAAGTCGTTGTAGTACAACTTGATTCACGTAGAAATCATCACGGTTGGCCACCATCGTGGGTACGTCCAGCCTCCGGCATCTTTCGAGCACTCCTGCACGTGGATTGTTGGTAACTACCAAGGAAACTTCGGCTAGGCCATTGCGACGAAAGTGGGTAATTATTTGTTCTGCATTGGAGCCATTGCCCGAAGCCAAAATCACTAATTTTTTGTTCATGAATCAACTATGTGATGAAATATTGATCAAAATTATAAATAATCGCCACTGAAATCCATTTTGGTCGATACAAAATTATCGCACTTTCAATGGGTTATCCTTTAAGTAATTACTATACAAACCCTTAAAAAGTTACCACCCCTATTGTTTTTTATTGCATTAATACCGTTCTTTGCACCGAGTTTAACCAAAAATTACGCAAATGTCAGATGTACGTTCAAAAGTTGTAAGCATTATTGTTGACAAACTTGGAGTTGAAGAAAGTGAAGTAACTAACGAAGCCAGCTTCACCAATGACTTAGGTGCAGATTCACTTGATACTGTTGAATTGATCATGGAATTTGAAAAAGAATTTAACCTTTCTATTCCTGATGAAGAAGCTGAAAAGATAGAAACTGTAGGTAATGCAATTGCTTACATCGAAGCTCATCAGTAAAAAAAAGTTTGTATGGAGTTAAAGCGAGTTGTAGTAACAGGTCTCGGTGCGATAACTCCTATTGGCAATAATGTAAAAGATTATTGGGCCGCTTTACTTGCAGGAGCGAGTGGAGCAGGCCCAATAACCCTTTTTGATGTGACGAACTTTAAAACAAAGTTTGCCTGCGAAGTAAAGGGTTTTAATGCCATGGAGTATTTTGATCGCAAAGAAGTTCGTAAGCATGACAGATATGCCCAGTTTGGGTTGATTGCTGCCGATCAGGCCATAGAAGATTCCGGATTGCTTCAGGATGAAAACCTTGATAAGAACCGGGTTGGTGTAATTTGGGCTTCGGGAATAGGAGGTTTAGGTACCTTTTTCGACGAAGTAACCGGTTTTGCCGCCGGTGACGGAACTCCCCGATTTAATCCATTTTTTATTCCCAAAATGATTGCCGACATTGCTGCCGGCCACATCAGTATTCGTCATGGATTCAGAGGGCCTAATTTCGCCACTGTTTCAGCTTGTGCCTCTTCGGCCAATGCGTTGTCGGATGCTTTGATGTATATCCGTTTGGGAAAAGCCAACGCATTTGTTGCAGGTGGTTCTGAAGCTGCTGTAAACCAAACTGGTGTAGGTGGTTTTAATGCCATGCACGCCATTTCTACACGAAACGACGATCCTCAAACAGCTTCACGTCCGTTTGACAAAGACCGCGATGGTTTTGTCATTGGTGAAGGTGGCGGCGGTATTGTTTTCGAAGAAATGGAACATGCCCTTGCACGTGGTGCACACATTTATGCTGAGGTAGCCGGTGCCGGCTTATCTGGAGATGCCTATCACATGACATCGCCACATCCCGAAGGTTATGGTGCCTACTTATGTATGCAAGCAGCCCTTGAAGATGCCGGTTTGAAAACCACCGATATTGATCATATTAACACACACGGAACCTCAACTCCCGCGGGAGATGTGGTTGAACCTAAGGCCATTGTCAGCCTCTTTGGCGACCATGCCTATAAAATCAACATCAACTCCACCAAGTCGATGACCGGTCATTTGCTTGGCGGTGCAGGTGTTGTTGAAGCAATTTCCACCATACTAGCCGTAAAAAATGATATTGTTCCGCCCACCATCAACCATTTTACGGATGATCCGGATATCGACAATAAGCTGAACTTTACCTTTGGCAAAGCTCAGCCCCGGGTGGTAAACGCGGCCTTGAGCAACACTTTCGGTTTTGGCGGCCACAATGCTTCGATTATCTTTAAGAAATTTGTAAAATAATTCGGCTGATTTGCTTTTAGGCAATAAATTACGATTCTATTTTTCCTCTGATAGGGCACTTCATCAGTCAATAAGGAATGTTTTTGGGTATTACCCCGGAAACATTTCTTTGTTTAAACTGGCCTTGCGTCATAAATCGGCATCCAAAAAGGTAATCAACGGATTGCGTTTAAACAACGAACGCCTTGAATATCTGGGTGATGCCATTTTAAGTGCTGTTGTGGCCGACTATCTTTTCAAACGGTTTCCCTATAAAAATGAAGGCTTTCTAACGGAGATGCGCTCAAAAATTGTGAGTCGCACTTCGTTGAACAAATTGGCCAATAAGCTTGGACTAACTAAGCTTATCAGTATAGGTGGCGAGCATCATCACAAGGGAAAATCTGCCGGGGGTGATGCCTTTGAAGCCATTATTGGCGCCATCTACCTCGATAAGGGTTATGAGTTTACCCGAAAAATATTTATCAATCGCATTATCAATGTGCATTTCGATATCGACCAATTGGTGGATTCCGAAATAAGCTATAAAAGTTTGGTGATAGAATGGGCACAAAAATACAAACACGAGATTGCTTTTCCCGTGCTCAAGGAGGAAGGCGACAAACACAAGAAAGAGTATGTGGTGGGTGTGGAGATAGATGGTAAAATAGTCTCACAATCAAGTGATTATTCCATTAAAGGAGCTGAACGGCTGGCCGCTGAAAAAGCATGGCAAACGCTGTCAGAATCTGATACTACACTTCGAAAAACGGTATAGCATTTTTTCCCATCCTAATTTATACTTTTACAATGCAGCATTTCCGTTTGTGAATACGTACCTTTGTACGGTAATTGTTTTTGTATGCCACGTAAACTCACCCTTAGTAACCACTCCACTGATGAATACCGAATAGTAGCCATTGTGAGCAACCTGAAGGATTATCGGTTGACTTTTCATCTCAATCAGGTGCTGGGAATGGATTTTGTTCGATACAACGATCTTGCTTATACAAGAACAGGGCAGGTGATGTGTCTATACCCATGGTTTCAATATACAGATATTCAATTGCATACCACTTATTATCTTGTGGGAAATAAGCATCCGGGAGGTAGTCTGATTCCGGCGGTAAAAAATGCTGATTTTATCCTGTTGATAAAAAATATGGTGGATCCGGAAGATTTGAAAGGGTGCTTGACGAAAATCCGTTCAATCCCCAATGTAACTACTGCCATGGAGGTGCAATTGGCAGCTGTAAAAGATTTGGATGCCCTCCTCGACACCAACGAACTCCACGAATTGGAACAATTATCCGGGAGTTGACATACCCGAATCACAAAAATAACGTTATATCAACATGAAGGTAAGTAGAAGAGCCATAAAAAGATACGCCAGGTATTTTGACGATATTGCCCTGATGGATAAGATCAAGACAGTGGCGGGACAAGCCGGTTCGGTGGTGGTGTATTATGCGCTCATACTTTATTATCTGCTCTCCGACAAGACGGTGCCAAACAAAAACAAACTTATTATGGTGGCTGCCTTGGGATATTTTATTCTCCCTGCCGATCTTATTACTGACGTGATTCCGGGTTTGGGTTTTACCGACGACATTACTTTTTTGAGCTATGCCATAAGCACTGCCATGGATTATATAACACCTGAATTAAAGGAAAAAGCCCGCCGAAAACTCGACAGTAGTCGCCATCCTACCGAAATTGAGGAGGCTTAAAAACGGGGTTTTTAATAAATCAATTTCAGTTTTTCGACAATTAAATACGCTGCGGGACAGGTATAGACATTTTTTAGGGTAACCGAAAATGCCTGATCAAAGCGTTTGCGGTTTGTGTGTGGATATTCGCGGCAAGCTTTGGGTCGAGATTCGTAAACCATGCAATAGTTGTCGTCCATCAAGAAGGGACAAGGCATCTGTTGAAAAACATAGTCGCCGTCTTCATCCAGCTTCAGGTATTGTTCGATGAGTTTACCCGGTTTTAATTTCAAGGCTTTGGCCAACTTCCGGATATCGTTGTCGGTGATGCGTGGTCCCAATGTGCGACAGCAATTGGCACATGCAAGGCAATCAATCTTCGTAAAAACTTCTTCGTGAAGTGCAAGTGTTTGTGTATCCAGATCGCGTGGCTTTTTCCGTTTCAACTGCTTAAACAGCAATTTCGTGGAGGGTTCCGCCAAACGTGCTTTGTTTTCAAGGCCCGACAAAACGCCCCCGGTAAATGTTTCTGCATTTTCATCTTCGGGAGCTGTTTCGGACATGTCATTCATTTTTCGGACTAAAAGTCTTCGTCGTCAGGATAGTTGTCGGCGATATAATCCAAATCGGAATATTTGTCTTCGTAGTCATCGCGGGCGCCTTCTTTAAGATGACCATTGTCATCGTAATCGTCGTCGTCGCTGATAATCTCTTCAGCCTTTTCCGATGTCATGCGTACCAAATAGTATTTTTCGTCAGTTTCAAATGGTAAAGCACTAACAAATTTTCCTTCTTTGTTGGTAAATCTGATGAGGTGCTGGCTAAAGCCATAAGGATAAACCAGTTTAATCTGTTCCTGAATTTCAGGGGTGAGTTTTTCAAAATCCTTAATCACCCTGGTTTTATTATCTTTCATCATGATGTAAATATTTTTCTTTTCTATGACACATTTCTTCAATTGTTGATCTTCATCTGAGACAAATACTCACAGCATTGGTGGTGGGGCCCGCTGTAGCTTTGTTTCAAATTTGTGAGAATCCAACCGGGCTAAATTATTTATTTTTTCATACGTGTGATGTTGTTTGGATGTTTTTTTTACTTTTTTAATATGCAGGTATTGAGCTAAATAGGTAGATATTTCCCATAAAGTTTGTTAATAAGGTCAAAAAACTTGCCTCAAGTAATGGCGATTGGGGTGGTTAAACACAACATGCGACCGAAAATCCCCCATCCGGTTCTACGTTTAAATTGTTCTATTTGGAAAGAATTTCCTCTCGCAGGTGAAGAAATGGCTCCTTCAATTATGTTAGGTGGTTGTAAAGCCGGGAATTTTCACCATTTGCGATAACTCAACTTTCTCCACAGCGATTCCAATGGCCCTTGTTTAAACTCTTTGAGCCAAAAATAGCTGAAGATTATTTCCACCAAAAAGATGAAAAGAGCCAGCAATTCAATCTGAGTGGGTCTTTGCCATCCAAAAAAGCCCAATCCCCATCCGTAGAAAACAAACCCGAAAAAGAGGGATTGCAGCAAGTAATTGGTGAGCGACATCCTTCCGGGATAGCTCAAGGGTTTGAATACCCATTGTATTTTGTCGAATGAGGTGAGCCACAGGATGATAAGGGCGTACGAAGACGCCACAAACAGGTTCACTATTTCGTAGCTTAAGATATAGCCCATGGTCAGAAATTCTCTGTTTTTGCCCACTAACTCAGCCACCCAGCTTTCGTAATGCAGGAAGGTGACCACAGCCACAGCGGAAATCAACAGGGTTGCTATGCCCCACAAAAGTTGTTTGTTGGCAATGGCAGCATGAAGCTTGTGTTTGGATGCCAGAAAACCAAAAATGCTAATACCCAAAATTTTAGGTAAATAATAAATGAGGTTGACGGGGATAAATGCGGTATATTCAACCATGCGTAATTGCAGAATTTGCCAATAATTTCCTGCCGAATAAACATCCAAAGCCTGTCCCAAACATTCGGTACAACTCGAACTCAGTCCGTCGGGAAGCGGTATCCAAACCGAAACCAGAAGCCACCCCACCACAAAAAAGTAGATGAAAAGTCCCACCACGAGCAAAAGCCAATCGGGAAGTTTTCGCAAACCAATCAATATCATACCTGCAATGGCGTACGGAAGCAAGATGTCGCCTGCCCATAAAAACACCACATGAAGCACCCCAAACAATGCCAGCACCAACATTCTGCGAGCAAAAAAGGGAGTAAAGGCCCATTGATTTTTTGTAAATCTGGCCAACTGCATGTAAATACCGTAACCATATAAAAAACTGAAAAGAAAAATAAACTTGTCGGCACTCAGGCGTATGAGTAACTGATAAAAAGTTTGCTCCTGCGCATCGGGAAGCATACGATAAAATCCTCCGAAATCGAAAAATGACGAATTGAATCCCAGGACGTTAACAATGGCGATTCCGAGTAAAGCCACCCCCCGAAGAATGTCGAGGGAGATGAGTCGGTTTTGAGGCTGTGTGGCCGAAATGGTGGGATGTTGATTTTTCATTTCTTTGGAGATTTGGGGGAACGCCTGATGGCAAATATCAATTCATCTTCGTATTGGTTGTTTTTCAGGAGCACCTTTTTGAAACGGGCTTCCAATACCATTCCGTTTTTTTCGAGTACCCGTTGGGAGGCCAGGTTGCTGCCAAAAGGACGGGCAAATATCCGGTCGATATCAAAGGTGTTGAATGCGTAGTCGATCATTTGATGCACCACCTGTGTCATCAAGCCCATTCCCCAATATGGTTCTGCAAGCCAATAGCCCATTTCGGCATTTTTTCGGTGGATGTCCGTTTGTGGAAAAACCCCAATGGCGCCGCAGGCTTCTCCGGCGATGTCGATGGCAAAAACCCTGGTGGGCTGATGATTGATCAACGAGTTTATAAAGGCTTTGGCATTGGATTCGCCATAAGGATGTGGGAAAGCATCGGTGAGGTTATTGGCAATCTGTGCATTGTTGGCGTACTTCACCAACGCATCAATATCCTTTTCTGAAAAAGGCCTGAGATTTACGGCAGGAGTTTCCATGGCATGCACATTTTTCCTGCAAAGGTAATTGGTATCAGGCGGATAAAAAAGTGCCAATCGCCAAAATCCCCATTATTTGAGGTCGCGTTTGGTGAGGATGGTGATAATCATCATCAGATAAAATACCAGCCAGCCAAGGGCAATGGCCAAGGTTTTTATTGGAATGTAATCCTGAATTTCCATGAAAACATATCTTCCAAAGGGCACTGTAATCAGGTTGTTGAGCGATTGAATGGGGAAAAAGTCAACCAGTTCCGACCAAAACGTATCCCTGAAAATGGGTGCATGGGTGAGAATGGCTCCCGCAATGGGCTCAAACATGAAAGTATAAAGTACCAACAATACGATGACAAATCCCGACTTTTTAATAATCAGCGAAAGCAAGAAGGCCAGTGAGCAATACACCACAATATCCAGAAAATAGACACCCAAAAATTCCAGTTCATCGAAAATAAAGCGCGCTTCCCACACATGAGAGTAGATGGTGCCTGTGATCAAACCGGTAAAAAACAAAAACAGGGTGCTGATTCCGGCTAAAATGGTAATGAACATAAACTTGCTCAGCAGGTATTTCTTTTTGCTGATACCATCGATGATGTTTTGACGCAAGGTGTTGTAAGTTACGTCGTTATTTACGGAAATAATCACAATAAATGCCAGGAGAATTTTCACATAACTACCCAAATAGGTCATGTTTTGCCAGATATCCGGGAAATCGTAGATGGGCACGATGGTCGGGTCGATGCCGTTGAAGTCGGCACCCAGGCTTTTGAGCCATTCCAGAAAGAATACCCCTCCGGCTGCAATAATGGCCAATGCCAACAAGTACATGCCCGTTAAAATCCAAAAAACGCGGTAGTTTTTTACCTTGAGCCATTCGAGTTTTATTGCATCAATCATGTTCTTTCAGTATTTTGAGGAATTCTTTTTCGAGGGTGTTGGTTTGTGTGAGCAATCTTCGGAGGGCAATGCCATTTTCGAAGCAATGCCTGTTGAGCTCGGTGGAGGTAAAACCGGGTTTGAGGATGACCAACAGAGATTTGTCCAGGGGTACTATTTCGTCGGTTCCGGCAAAATCATAAACCACGTTTTTCAGTTCATCCTGATCGGCATCGGCGGCAATTTCCACCTTGTTCAGTTCTTCCAAAGTGTCTTTTACCGATCCTTCGTGAATCTTCACCCCCTTGCGCAACACACAGAAATGGGTACAAACTTTTTGTACCTCATCCAGTAAATGACTGGCCATGATGATGGTTTTTCCTTGCGAGGCCACCTGGGTTATCAGGTCGCGCACCTCTGCAATACCCTCAGGGTCAAGACCGTTCGTTGGTTCATCCAGGATAAGGACGGGAGGGTCGCTGAGCAGGGCTGCGGCGATGCTCAGCCGTTGTTTCATACCCAGGCTGAAGGTTTTGAAATTATCGTTACGGCGGTCGTACAGATTCACTTGTTTGAGCACCTCGTCGATACGGTCGGTGCCGCATTTTTTGATGTGGGCCGTGATGCGCAGGTTTTCTATCGGTGAAAGGTAGGGATAAAAGCAGGGTGACTCAAGGATGGATCCGATACTTCGGCGCGCTACCTCGTTGGGCATGTGGTTGAACCAGAAAAACTTGCCTGATGTTGGCGCCACCACATCCAGGATCATGCCCAGCGTGGTGGTTTTGCCACTCCCGTTGGGACCCAGAATCCCGTATATCTGACCTGTTTCTATTTTCAGCGACAGGTCGTTTACGGCAGTTATGCGACCGAATTTTTTGGTCAGGTGATCAATCGTGAGGGTTGTGGCCACGTTTCTTGGTATTTAATGAAAAGATGTCGAGCATTTCGCCGTCCTGAATTTTGTTAATAAGCACAGGAATTTTCTCCCATCCAATGGTTCCGTCCATGTAGAAAGCCTGAAGGTTGTCACCCATATTGAAAACACCTACAAAATGACCAGTATGGTTTTTTTCAAGACCATAAAGCATCAGTTGGTTTTGGCCGCCGTACATGGCGATATACTCGTCGTACCCCAATGCCTGATAATCACGCAGCATTTTTCGATACGATTTGTCGGCGGAAGCGGTGGAATCAAGGGTGTAAATCACCAGTTTCTCGATGTTGTTCACCACCTCATAAAACTCAGGGCTTTTGGTGGGATCGAGCATGCGCAGGGTGCTCGGGTAGAGACAATAGGTGCGCGTTTTGGTGGAGTCGGCGTAAGAAGCAATAATTTCCTGTTGTGCCCAAAGGGGCTGAGTTAGCCCCATGAGCAACAGCAGAACAATAAGATTGAATTTATTCATGGTGCATTCTACCTAAGTCTTCAAGTCCCTGGACTTTCATATCGCGAGCGATTTTTGAAATGTTTTTCAAATCGATTTCGCCATAAAGACTTAAAAGTACGAATTTGTTTCCACCACCAACAACCATGATGAGTTCTTCGATGATGCCATTATTTTCTTTGATGGAGAAAAGCATGCTTTGGTCGGGATCGGAAACGGTCATGAGTTCATCATAGCCGGCTTTTTTTACATCTGAACAAGCCTTTTTGTATAACTGCATGGCGTCAGCCACGCTGTCGGTCATGACTATTTTAAGTCCTTTCAATTTACTGACGGCTTCCATAAATTCCTTTTCGGCTTCAGTACCCGGTTCCATTTCCGTGAACATTGAAAACATTTTACTGCTTACGGATACTTTGGTAAAGTCATCGTTATCGGCATATTTATCAAAATAGCTGGTGATAACATTTCCTTGCGCGAACATGGCGGAGGCAAGGAAAACGAGTGCGATCATTAAGATTCCTTTTTTCATGAGATTTAATTTATTGATTGTTAGTATTATAATTAGTAATCATTTTTTTTGGTGCGTTAATTTGTTTCAGCTGCACCACGCTGTAGTTTTTTCCTTCGTTGAGTCCGGATGATACCATCATCAAGGCTTCCCGGGTTAATTCATAGGCCATTTCGGGGTCGTTTACGTTGTAAATAGATTGGGCCGGCTGACGGTTCATTAAGCCTGCAACCACCAATAGTCCCACAATGAGTGATGCCGCCACGGTGTACCAAAGCTGACGCAGTCGCCTACGGGGGTGCTGGAATGTATAGTCAGATACTTCCGATTGACTTTCTGCAATGGATTTGAAGTAGCTGGCGGGGGCGGAATTTTCGTCCGTTTCATTCATCAGCTTTTTGAGCAGTTTTTCTTCTTCCGGCGAAGTTTCGGCTTGCCAGTACTTTTCAAGAAGAATTTTAGTTTGCGAGTCCATAAGCGTCTATTTTAGTCATGAGTTCTTTTATTCTCGATCGGGTTCTGAACAGCGAAATTTTCACTTCGGCCAGCGTAAGCGACAGGATGTCGGCAATTTCCTGATAACTGAGTTCTTCTACCTCACGCAAGTGAAATATCTCGCGGTGTTTGGCTGGCAACTCGTTCAAAATGCGTTTGAGCCATGCCTGACGATCGTTCATCAGCAGTTCCTCGTCCGATGGTGAGCCGCCTGCTGTTTCCACGGTTTCTATCTGCATCAAATTGAACCTATTCACCTTCACCCAGTCGTAACACTGATTTCGGGTGATACGCAATGCCCACGATTCGGGATGGTCGATGGTGTCAATCATCTTTCGTTTTTTCCAAATCTTCAACAAACATTCCTGCACCACATCATGGGCATTGTCGGGCGACTTGAGAATCGACAGCGCGTAGCGGTACATTTTTTGGCGCACCGGCATGATGTAGATATCGAATGGTTCTTGTGGCATATCGAGAGGGAGACGACAGGTGGATACGAAAGTTACAAAATTAGCCGTTTTTTTTGCCAAAATCTTGTTCTTATATGATTTGGGTGCCAACTTTCGTTGAAAAAGAGAAGTTTATCATATTATCTCGATGCATCCAAACCCAACAATTCCTTGTCATGATATTGGACGAATTTTCCGGAATCGGTGATATAAATACTATTTGTTTAAATTTGCCGCTTTAACAATTCATTAACAAAGGCTTAAAGTTGGTTTGTGTTTATTAGCCATGTCTTCGCTTTTTTATAGGCTTAAGTCCGTTAATCCGATGTTAGTTTCTGCCATGTGTTCATTTGAGTACAGGCATTTTTTGAAAATATTTATACCTCTATACATGAAAATTAGAATAACCATTTTTACTTTGATCCTGATCGTGCTGGCATCAGGAGCAACAACTAATCAGCTACAGGCTCAAATTCAACCCGAAAAGGTGACCAAAGCAGCACATTTCGACATTTCAAAACCCCTCCGAAGCGTGGATCCCATTCCCATGGGCACCCGTCAGAGAGCATGGAAAGATAAAGTAGTTCCCAACAAACTTGAACAGACCGACGAACTCGAAAATACACCATTGCCCACCGGTACCGACCCAGCTTTGCAGGACAACATGCGCGGTGTAACAGGCGTACCCGAAATCAACGCCAACTTTAGTGGCATCACCAATACTTATGGCGTAGCTCCGCCGGATACGGATGGCGACGTAAGCCATGATCACTATTTTCAGATGGTAAACAATGGATTTGCCATTTGGGATAAGGAAGGCAACCTACAATACGGACCCGCTGACAACATTACCCTGTGGGCAGGCTTTCCTGGTCCATGGTCGAGCACCAACGACGGCGACCCCGTTGTGTTGTACGATGAATACAGCGACCGATGGATAGCCACGCAATTCTCGTTGCCCAATTATCCCAGCGGACCGTTTTATGAGTTGGTGGCGGTGTCGGCAACCAGCGACCCTTTGGGCGAATGGTACCGTTATGCTTATGAGTTTGATGCCATGCCCGATTATCCAAAGTTTGGGGTGTGGCCCGATGGGTATTATTTTACAACCAATTTGTTCAGCAACGGTGGCTTTGCCGGTGGGGGTATCAGCATTCTCGACCGGGCTTCTATGTTGGTTGGTGATCCCGATGCCGAAATGGTATTTTTTGTGATCGGTCAGGATTGGTCGAATCACAGCAGTTTTTTGCCTGCCGATGCCGATGGTGAAATGATGCCACCGGAAGGTTCGCCCTCCTATATGGTGAATATGGGCAGCAATAAATTGCGCGTTTGGGAAATTGACGTGGATTGGGAAAACACCAACAATTCCTACATACAGCAGTTAAGCACCCTTGCTACAGAGCCATTCTCTACACAAGGAATCAATATTCAACAGCCCAATACCAGTCAGACACTTGGAACGTTGGCCGGAAGGCTCATGTACCGCTTGCAGTACCGCAATTTTGGCGATTATCAGGTGATGGTAACCAACCATACAGTCAATGCAGGAGGAGGTAGAGCTGGTGTAAGGTGGTATGAATTAAGAGATTATGGAACAGGTTGGGAAATTTACCAACAAGGCACTTTTGCTCCCGACGATGGCGAAAACCGATGGATGGCTTCCGTGGCCATGAATCAGGGGGGCGATATTGCCGTGGGGTATTCGGTTTCGAGTGCGAGCACCTATCCCTCCATACGTATTGCCGGCCAATCATCAGGAGCTCCTGCCGGGTTGGGTGTGCTTGACATCGACGAAGCCGAAATTTACACCGGAACCAAGTCGCAATCAGGTGTCGATCGCTGGGGCGATTACGCCAATATGTCGGTGGACCCTACCGACGAACAGTCTTTTTGGTTTACAACCGAGTATTCCAATGGTGGCTGGGGATGGCGTACCCAAATAGCTTCAGTATCGTTCGCCGCTCAGCCGGTTTGTGATTTCACTTCCGACGAAACCCTTATTCCTGTTGGCGAAACCGTTAACTTTACCGACCTTACCCAGGGAATTCCAACCCATTGGTCATGGACTTTTGAAGGTGCTACGCCCTCGACTTCCACGGAAGAAAGTCCCCAAAATATTCGATACGCCACCGAGGGTGTATTTCCAGTGAAACTGGTGGCCTACAATGCCATCGGCATCGACAGCATTATCAAAGAAACCTATATTACCGTTAGCGCTTCCATATTACCCGAAGTGGAGTTTTCTGCCGACAAACGAGCCATTTGTCTTGGCGAAACGGTGACCTTTACCGACCAAACAAACTACAGTCCAATTAGTTGGAACTGGACTTTTTCGCCTTCGGATGTTACTTTTGTGAATGGTACCGATGCCAACAGCCAAAACCCGGAAGTGGAGTTTAATTCCACGGGTTCCTATGAAGTAACTCTGGAAGCTGCCAACCTCAACGGAAGTTCTTCTCTTACCAAGCAGGACGTGGTGATGGCGGGTGGATTTCCTACCTACTTTATTGAAGATTTTGAAACGGATGGTCTCAGAACCAATGGGTGGGCCATTGAAAATCCCGATGATAATATTACCTGGGAGATTTTTGAAACAGGCGGAACCACCCCCGGAACCCATTCGGTTGGTATTGATTTCAGAGAATACTTTGCCATCGGACAACGGGATTATCTGATTTCACCACCTTTCAATTTGATTGGCACAACAACTCCATCATTAGAGTTTCAATATGCCAGTGCCCAATACTATGCTGATGCAGGCGACTCATTAATAGTTTCTGTATCAGTCGACTGCGGAGCAACCTGGAATCGTGTGTATGCCAATGCCGAAAACGGAAGCGGAAACTTTGCCACCCACGAACTTACCACCGACGATTGGTGGCCCATGGTTCCTTCCGACTGGTGTATGGAAGGTTGGGGAGCAGGTTGTGTTACCATCGATTTGTCTGCTTTTGCCGGAAGCGACCAGGTACGCATTCGTTTTGAAACCTTCAGTTTTGCCGGACAACCCTTGACCATTGACAACATTGCGGTAAGCAGTTTGGTGGGTACCGAGGACAGTTTTTCAGCAACTGAAGAGTTGACGGTTTTCCCCAATCCTACCAATGGAAACTTTCATATCACACTTCCCGAAGGTCATCAGTTTGAAAAAATTCAGGTGATCAACAGTATGGGCATTGTGGTTAAAGAGTTGTCCGTATCAGGTTCAGCCAACAAAACTATGGTGGTACGCGATGCCAATTGGAGTCCCGGAATTTATTTTCTACAAGCCATTGGGAACTCAAAATCCAAGGCTGTGAAGCTGATCGTGTATTAATGTTTTCTAAGTTTCCCGCCTTGTATTTTTATAAAACACGAAAATGCAAGGAGGGATTGGAAGGTCATCTGAATAAAATGTCCGATTTTAGGACAGATTATTTATCTTTGCCCCTCATATATCATTCTGAATAATTGAGTATTAAAAATCCGGATTAAAAAACATGAAAAAATTATTTACAGCCGTATTATTCGTAGCTTTTATCAGCTTCTCGTCAAGTGTGGGTGTTATGGCGCAATCCATTCATCCTTCCAAGATCGCCAAAGCCAAGTATTTTGATAAATCTCAAGCATTGCGCGATATAACACCCGTTCCGGTTGGTAAACGTGAACGTGCCTGGAAAAATAGAGTAATCCCCAACGTTTTCGACTTTGGTGATTTCAATAGAAAAGCCTCATGGACTACGGGTCCGGATCGTGCGCTACAAACTATCCAGGGTCATCCAATGGATCAGGATGCCATTATTGACGTAAATGTTAATGGGATAAACAATATCTACAACATTGCTCCTCCGGATACGGACGGCGATGTGGGACCTGATCACTTTTTCCAAATGGTGAACAATGGTTTTGCCATTTACAATAAAACAGGAACAAAAATTTATGGTCCGGCAGACAATATTACCCTGTGGGATGGTTTTCCCGGTCCTTGGTCGAATACCAACGATGGTGACCCTGTGGTGCTTTACGATGAGTATTCCGACAGATGGATTGCCACCCAGTTTTCATTGCCTTACTATCCCAACGGACCTTTTTATGAGTTGGTAGCTGTATCAGAAACCGGCGATCCCACGGGAGAATGGTATCGATATGCTTTTGAATTCGACAACATGCCCGATTATCCCAAATTCGGTATTTGGAATGATGCTTATTATTTTACAAGCAATCAGTTTGATCATGGTGCGTGGCAAGGAGGTGCAGTAAGCATTTTAGATCGTGCCTCGATGTTGGTAGGTGATCCGGATGCTGAAATGTTGTTTTTTGAAATGGGTTCGAGCAACGGAAGTCTTCTTCCTGCTGATGCAGATGGTGCGATGACTCCTCCTGTAGGATCTCCATGCTATATTCTGTCGCTTTCAGGTGCTTCACTTAAAATTTGGGAATCAAATGTGGACTGGACTACACCGGAAAATTCAACAGTGGACTATACAGGTTATGTTGCTGTGGAGCCTTATTCTGACAACTCGATTTCCATTTCACAACCCGGTACTTCACAAAAGCTGGATGATCTGGCTTCCAGATTGATGTACAGGCTACAATACCGAAATTTTGGTGATTATGAAGTAATGGTGACCAATCATACGGTAAATGCCGGATCAGGACGTGCGGGTGTGCGTTGGTACGAATTAAGAAAATACGGAGCTGAATGGGAACTGTATCAACAAGGTACTTATGCACCCGAAGATGGCCTGTCAAGATGGATGGGCAGTATTGCCATGAACGACCAGGGTATTATAGCCATTGGTTATTCCGTGTCTGGAAGTACAAGATATCCTTCCATTCGCATGGCCGGTCAAACGGCTGAAGCTACCATGGGGCTTGGTGTGCTCGATATAGAAGAAGTAAGCATCAAAGAGGGAACAAGCTCTCAAACGGGTGTTGAACGTTGGGGCGATTATTCTGCCATGAGCGTGGATCCGACAGACGGAAGCACTTTCTGGTATACTACTCAATATACAAATGGAGGGTGGAGTTGGCGTACACAGATTGCAGCAGTGAATTTTGCACAGGCACCTACTCCTGATTTTATCGCCGATTACACCCTGATACCTGTTGGTGAAAGCGTGAACTTTTTCGATCAAAGCAACAATATTCCCACCGAATGGGATTGGACTTTTACCGGAGGCGAGCCTTCATCTTCCACGGATCAAAATCCAGAAAACATTACCTATAACACAGAAGGAAGTTTCACCGTAGAACTTACTGCTACCAACGATATTGGAAGCAATACTGTGGTAAAAGAAGCTTACATCTTTACCAGTTCTACCATACTTCCCGAAGTAGATTTTGAAATTAGTGCCAACGAGGGTTGTACTTCTGATACAGTTCTATTAACAGATATGAGTGATTACCTTCCTCGTGAGTGGTCTTGGGAATTCAGCCCTACAACTGTTACCTTCGTTAATGGTACCGATGCTAACAGTCAGAATCCTCAGGTGATTTTTGATCAGGCAGGAACCTATTCTGTTACTCTTACAGCGACTAACCTAAACGGGTCTTCTTCACTTGAAAAAACTGATATATTTACTGCCGGGGGATTGGTTCCTTACTTTATTGAAACTTTTGAAGACGGATTAGCTGAAAGAAACTGGGTTGTTGAAGCCGCATTTAGCCCATTTACATGGGAAGAACAGGAAATTGGAGGAACCACACCGGGTAACATGGCTGCCGGAATTCTTCTGCGTGACAAGCCTGAAGGACAAAGAGACCGTTTGATTTCTCCTGCATTTAACCTGTCCGGACTTTCCAATGCTTCACTTGAATTTCAATATGCATACGCTCAACGCAACGACCGTTTGTACGATTCACTTATTGTACTGGTGTCGGCAGATTGTGGTGCTACATGGTCGCGTATTTACGCCAATGGCCCCGACGGCAGCGGTGTATTTGCCACACATCAGTTGACTTCTGACTTCTGGCCTGAAGTGGCAAGCGATTGGTGTTTGGAAGGTTGGGGAGCCACTTGTGTGACTCTCGATTTAACCCCATGGGCAGGTAGTTCCGATGTGAAAATTGCCTTTGAATCATATAGCGACTTAGGTAATTCTTTGTTTATCGACAATGTTGCTGTGAGTCAAACCGTTGGCGTTAGCCAAGCCGCTAAGTTGGCAGAGCTAAGGGTATTCCCTAATCCTACCAATGGAGAACTAAATGTGGTGTTAGGTGAGAATGCCAACTACAACGAAATACGTGTACTCAATCATTTCGGACAAGTAATCTATCGTGTTCAGGCCAACCAAAATAGTCAATCTGTGGTGATTCCTGACTTAGGTTTAAGCTCCGGAATGTATTTTGTCGTTGCTCAGGGTCCTCAGGGTGTGAAAACCGTTAAGGTGATGAGTAACTAAGAAACTTCTAAGTTTTACTTTTGAGCTCCTTTGGGAGCTGAATATGGGTAGAAAAAATACCAATTGATTTATTTCGTCCGCCATGGGCGGACGATACAATCTTACCAAGAATTCTGTATCTACCCATATGCTTTCCCTCCGGGAAAAATATAAACAGTTTCTAAGATTTTTAACATAGTTATTGCATGGAGCGGTCAGTTTTGCTGGCCGCTCTTTGTTTTTATATGGTAAAGCTTTTTAGAATCGTGCTAGAAATTTCCCTTGTCCAACCGTTTGTAGAAACTGGTCGTTTTTTACAACGATTTTCCCTGATTTGATGACGATTTCCGGGGCACCGGTGGTTTCTGTTCCTTCATAGATGTTGAGGTCGCAGTTTTGATGGTGGCTACGGGTGGAAATGGTCTGTTTTTTTGTCGGATTCCATATCACAACGTCGGCATCAGACCCCACAGCAAGCAGTCCTTTGGCAGGATACAAGCCAAATATTCTGGCTGCATGGGTGGAGGTGAGGCCAACAAATTGTTCGAGGCTAATGCGGTTTTTAAGTACGCCTTCTGAAAAAAGCAACGACATACGGTGTTCTACTCCACCGGCACCATTGGGAATCAGTCTGAAATCATGTTTTCCGGCGCTTTTTTGTTTCAATGTAAAAGGACAATGGTCAGTACCAATAGTTTGAATTTCACCCGTGGCCAGTCCTTGCCACAGGGCGTTGTTGTCGTTTTTAGTACGCAGGGGAGGACTCATTACGTAAGCAGCAGTTTGGTTAAAGTCGCCTTTGTATTTGTCATCATTGAGCAGGAGGTATTGCGGACAGGTTTCAACAAATAACTTCACACCCATTTTTCGGGCTTCGACGGCTGCTTCCAGCGATGATTTGGCAGATAAATGAACAATGTACACCGGACATCCTGTTTTTTTCGATAAGCCGATAATCCTCTCTACTGCAGCTGTTTCAAGGGCGGCAGGTCTCGAAAGAGGATGAAACTCAGGACTAGTTTTTCCGGAGGCGATCAACTGATTTCTCAACACCTCGATTTCATCACCCATTTCGGCATGAACCATCACCATTCCACCAAGTCGGCCAATCTCTTGCATCACTTTTAATAAGATGTTGTCATCAAGGCCGATGGAATCTTTGTAGGCCATATATACTTTAAAAGAGGTGATGCCGTAGGTGGTTTTGCATGCTTCCAATTCATTTGCGATGCCATCATGCCAATCCACCGGACTTACATGAAAACTAAAATCTGTAAAGCAACCGGTTGCTTCTCCCTTTCTTATTTGTAAGGCTTCGGTGAGGGATTGTTTTTTGTGTGGTGTAACAAAATCGAGGAGGGTGGTGGTGCCTCCAAACAAGGCTGCACGACTTCCGGTGACGAAATCGTCGGAGCTAAAACCCTGACCAAAAGGTAAGTGCATATGGACGTGGGGGTCGATTCCGCCGGGAAAAAGAGTACGGTTGGTGGCATCGATAATGGTGGCTGAATCAAAGCGCGGTTCCAAATTTTGACCTATTTCATCAATGATTTGGTCGATAATACGCAGGTCGGTATGCACACTATCCTGAGCATTTACAATTAAACCGTTTTTAATCAGAATTTCCATGTTGTCAGCCGATTTGTTTTTCCATCAGTCCCTCATCAGTAATTGAAAACCCGAGTTTTTTAAGGTATTTGATGTGTTTTGGTGAATGAGCTTCGGCTACAATACGTGTGATTCCTGATTCCGTCAAAGAATCTTTTAAATCATCGTAAACGAATTTTCCGTTTTTGTAATCGCGGTATTCGGGAACAACATAGTCCAGACCCACCCGTAATTCTCCGTTTTCGCGGCGGTGAGCCAGCACCAGTCCGGCAACTGCCATATTTCGTAACACGAAAAAACTTATGGTATTCATCTCCGGTTTGTACACAAAATTAGGAAAAAACCGTTGGATATCTTTTTGGTGAAATTCCAGGAAACGGAGTAAGTATTTGTTGTCGCCACGTACTTTCAGGGTTTCAAAATAGTGTTTGGTACCATAGATGGAAGCAAGATAATAGATGTCCACCAACACGATGAACCCGTTGAGCAATCCCACAGGCAAGGCTCCAATGAGGAATCCGTAAGTGGAAAAGGTGGTGGCTCCCATGAGGTTGATCCACCTGAAACGCAGAATGGAGTTCATGGTCATGGACAAGGCAATGATGATGGAAGCCGCAAAGCCAACATATTCGAGAATATTCAAATCCATGTAGATCAAGATTAATAGGTAAAAATAATGAAATAGTTAAATTGGCGAGACCTTGATTTCGGAATCATTTATCCTGACGCACTGATCCTGAAAGCAGTGGCAGTAGCTTATTGACTCGATTATTCGGAATAAACCACCGAACCCACCACCTCGCCCACGATGCGCAGGCTGACTTTGTCGATTTGCTCCATGTTGTCGCCGATGGTGTGCCAATGATCGAAAAACGTACCATTGGTACTAGCTGTATCCAGATGGATGATATCGATGGAAGGGATATTGGCATATTTGTTCACAAACACATGGTCGTCGTTGATGGGTGTTCCTTTTTCATCGATAAATTGGCTTCCGTAACCAATCTGCCCGGCCACATCCCAAACCTTGTCCACCACAAATCCGGCATACTGCATGGAGAAATACTCTTTGCTAAAATAGGCGTCCTTGGCACCCACCATGTCGAGCAAAATTCCGAAAGAAGCCTCATAACCAAATATATGGGGGTTTTTAGACCAGTATTGTGAGCCTAGTCCCCAATATTCATCCTTGTATATTTCCAATTGTGCAGGTGGTCCCCAGTCTTCTATATCGAAAAAAACAATGTCAACACCAACACCGGGATTCTTTATTTGAAACTGACGTGCCAATTCGAGTAATACACCTACCCCACTGGCACCATCGTTGGCACCATCGATAGGTGTGTTATGGTTGGCATCATCCGAATCGTGGTCGGCAAAAGGACGTGAATCCCAGTGGGACATCAAGAGGATACGTTTTTCGGCATCGGGATTAAAGGCACCAATTATATTGACACCATCACGCATTACCCTGTCGTAGGTTTTGGTTCTGAATTTTTGATTGGTAACCTGGGCACCGTATTGCTGTAATTTTCCGGCTAGCCATTTAGCACATTCGGCATGGGCAGATGTTCCGGGAACGCGAGGTCCGAAGGCCACCTGATCGGCTACAAACTGGTATGCAGAGTCGGCATTGAAGTCCGATTTAACTACTTTTTTCGGGATGGCTTTTTGTCGTGAGCTTTTGTTCTTATTGGTTGTGCTAGTGCAGGATATGCCCAAGAAAACCCATCCGAAAAATATGAGATATAGGATTGATTTCATGCTATTTGAATAAGGAAGATGTATTTCCGAAGGTGTTGTCGAAAACCAATTCTTCAAAGGTTTTTCTTACCCTGGAGCTGGCTTCTCCATCCAACATGTCTTGGGGGAGTTCGGTATTCTCTTTATAATATCCCACGGCAATTACAGAAATGGCTTGATAGTCTTCGGGAATTTGAAAAAGTTCTCTGGCTTTTTCAGCATCAAAACCACTCATCTGGTGCGAAAATAATCCCTGGTTTACAGCTTCGATGGCCATATTGGCCACGGCTTGTCCCAGATCGTATTTAAAAGTTACATTTTTGGTGCCATTGTGTGTAAAGCTGCGTTTGGCCACATTAAGGATTAGTACGGGAGCTAGTCCTGCCCAAATTTGATTCCATTCAACTAAAGTTTCGAGGATTTTTTTATAAGTTGGGTTGTGGTCCGTACCCAATATAAAACGCCAGGGTTGTTCGTTGAAAGCTGACGCTGCCCAACGGGCTGCTTCGAACAGACTTTTTATTTTTTCGGGTTCCACCGATTTGGTGTCGAAAGACCGTGTGCTCCAACGTTGTTCGATGTGTGGATTAATTTTAAATTGAGTGGGTGTAGTCTTTTTCATTGTGTTTGAGTTTTAAATAAAATACCGATCTAATGAAGGGCGTAGAATGAGTCCTGAATAAATATTTCATGTTGCAAAACATCTGTATTTTCAGCCAACTCTGGTCACTTTTCTTTTTTGCAAAATTATACTTTTTGAACGTGCCAGTTGTACTTTGATTGCTTCAATCGTGAAAACAGCATGTTAAGTTTTATTAAATGAGTGTGTTGTCAGATATTTTTCCAGAAAATTAATGGCCTCATCGGGGGCATTGTTCTGAACGGTTTTGGTAATTGCTTCCAAATCATTTTTATCAAGAGGTGTGGTAGCGAGTTCGTCCAGGAGGTCTAGTGCTTTAGGGCTTTTTTGACGAAGGGACGTGATAATTTCTTTTATCAACTGAGGTATGTTGGACGTCAAAGTCCTGTTTTTTTCTTCAAATGATTCAAAAAATGGTGCCAGTTTGGAGGTGAGTTGTTTCAATTGAATCTCGAGTAGCCTTAGGTTTTCAGCAAATTCGGGTACGTTTTTATTCTTGATTAAGTATTCTGTTTTTTGTGCTAATTGCCAAACATTATCTGCTCCCAGGTTACCACTTTCACCTTTAAGTGTATGGGTTTTGAGGTGTGCCTGTTCAAAATCCCCGCTGTCCACGAGTATTTTTATTTCTTCACAAATTTGGGCATTGGTCTTTATAAATTTACCAAGCATTTTGATATATAATTCGCTGTTGCCACCAAACCTCCGAACGCCCATCTTCATATTAAGCTCGGAACTCGGTATGTTGGGAAATTGGATTCCTGATATTGTCAAATCAGGTTGTTTTACCTTCAAGGTATTATTATCGAGACCTAAAGCGCTTAGTATTTCTTGGTAAAAAATTTCTGAATTGATGGGCTTTGTTATGATGCCATTGAACCCTACTTGTTGGCATTTTTTACGAATACTGCTTATCATATCGGCGGTGATAGCTATAATCGGAATTTGAGCATTCTGCTTTCTTATTAATACTGTAGCCTCATAGCCATCCATTATGGGCATGTGCAAATCCATGAGTACCAGATCGAAAGACCGCTCGGTTACCATGCGCAAAGCATCTGCACCATTTCGAGCCATCTCCAAATGTACATGAACATTTTGAAGTAGCTCAAGCACAACCTGACTGTTGATCTCATTGTCTTCTGCCAGAAGGATATGTTTTCCGGAAAGGTTCTGACTGATGGTTTTTAACTGGTTAACATTTTCCATGCGGTTTTTGGAAGATGGTTTTTCCATGCCGAAAATTGCCAGAATTTTTTCCATCACCACCGAAGGAAGACAAGGTTTGCTCAAATATCCGTCAACCCCCAGAATGGTTTGTTCAAAACTCAATTTGCTTTTCTCGGTATCAGCCACAAGTATCGACTTAAGTGGGGCGATGGTAGTGTTTTCGCGTATGTTCATGATGGTGTCAAGTCCACTGATACCGGGTAGTTCCTGATTAATGAGTAAGAGGTCGTAGGTTTTATTCTGAACAAGTTTAAGGACTTCCTCACCCGATCTTGCCATGTCTGCAACGAGCGAATTAGAAGCAAGAATGGTGCTCAAGGCATTCAGTGCCGAAAGATTGTCGTCGCAAATCAAGATGGAAAGCTGTTTGAGTTCGTCAGGTATCCAGATGTTTTTATTTGGAGCGTTCTGCTGAATCCCCATTTTACAAGTAAAATAAAAAGTAGAGCCTTCGCCTGGTTTACTAACTATCCAAATTCGACCTCCCATCATTTCCACGAGAAGTTTACTGATAGACAAACCTAGTCCGGTACCCCCAAATTTACGGGTAATGGAATTGTCGGCTTGCTTAAATTCATCAAACAGTGTGGGGATTTGCTCTTCGGAGATGCCAATGCCTGTGTCGGATACTTCAACTTGCAGAACAAAAGCATCGTCACCATGTTTTTCGGCCATTTTCAGTTTAACCACCACTTCTCCTTCGCCGGTAAATTTAATGGCATTGTTGCATAAGTTGGTAATAACTTGTCCCAGCCGTAGTGGGTCGCCAACCAGTAGTCTTGGAATTTCAGGGTCTATTTGAATAACAAATTCCAGATTTTTTTGATGTGCATTTTGGGCGTTGAGGATGCTGATGGAGTTCAACACCAGTTCCAGATCGAAGTTTACGTTTTCCAGATCGAGTTTTCCGGCTTCTATTTTTGAGAAATCAAGAATGTCGTTAATGAGACCAAGCAGGGTAACCGCGGAGCGGTCTATTTTTTGCAAAAAATCTTCCTGTTTGGCAGTAAGTTGAGTGTTGAGTGTCAGATGGGTCATTCCCATGATGGCATTGAGTGGTGTGCGTATTTCGTGCGAAATGGTGGCAATAAACTGGCTTTTGGTAATGGTGGCCTGTTCGGCCAGTTTCAGCGCTTGGTTGAGCTCTTTGGTGCGCTCATCAACGGTGGCCTCCAACACAACCTTTTGTTTCTGAATGATACTTACTCTCCAACGAATGATCGACCAGATGAAGGCTGTAAACAACAACAAATAACTTAACAACGCCCACCAGGTAAAATACCATGGATATCGAATGGTGAACGGAAACGCTACCGTTGAACTCCAAATTCCTGATATTCCCATGGAGCGCACCATGAAGGTGTATTTTCCGGGTGAAATATTGCGGTAGTCGGCCACGTTTTCTTTTGTACTTGTACTCCAGTTTTTGTCGAATCCATCTAACATAAATTGATACCGAATTTGATGTGGGGCATTCCATTCAGTGGCCGAAAATTGAAATGACAGGTGGTTTTTATCGTGAGGAACACTAAGATGCTTGGGTAGCTGGCCGAATGGGGTCACATCATCAAAACGAATTCCCAAATGTTCCTGTTGTGATTTATCGGCATTCAATAGATTGAAATCAATTTGCTCATCTTCAATAGAAATTGAATACAATTGGGTTACCGGTGCCAGTTGAGTGGGCGTGTGGGTGTTCAGATCGAGTGTGGTAAGAGCTTTGTCGGTTCCCCACCATATGTGGTTTTGGTCGTCGAGGCAAGTGGCGTTGGTAAAAAAATCTACACCTTTAAGTCCATTTAGTTTGTCGTAATTGTACAGGTTGATATTTTCATAGGGCACACAACCCCTTTCTCCTTTTTTCTGGTTCGACAGTTTGATTTGTGTCAATCCTCTCACAGTACCCACCCAAACTGAGTTGTCATCGTCGGTGATAATTGAAAACACATAATTGTTGATTAACCCCTGATCTGTGGTTATCGTCGAAAAGGTGTGTCCATCGAAGCAACTTACGCCACCGCCATCGGTTCCGAACCACAGATTTCCGTTTTTGTCCTGTGTGGTACACCACACGCTGTTGCTTCCCAAGCCTTGATCTGTTGTGTAATTTGTTATGGTATCACGATATATACGCGAAACTCCGCCTTTCAAAGTTCCGATCCACAAGGCACCTTTGTTGTCCTGAAAAATACTTAATATTTTGTTGCTTCCCAGCCCATTTTCTTCGGTCAGGTTAAAAAACCCATTGCCATCAAATACCACCAATCCTCCTTCGCTTGCAGCATAAACCCGACCTATGGCATCTTTTGCCATGGCCCTGATGATGTTGTCGGGTAGGCCTTGCTCAACCGAATAGTTAGAAAAACTTATCAGCCCCCGGTTAAAATCTTCTCCGTCCAACTTGCTGATTCCACCCTGAAAGGTTCCTATCCAGTAGTCACCTTTGTTATCCTCCACCATGGAAGTAACGATATCGTCAATAAGCCCCTGTTCTGTGGTGAAGTGGAGGAATTGACTTTGCCATGGATCAATTCTTGAATTGGTGCTAACCATTAGTCCATTGTTGAATGGAGCCAGCCAAAACTTTTTTTCAGCATCTTGTTTGATTAACAAGACCAGATCGTTTCCAAGCCCCTGATCCTTAGTGAAGTGAGAAAAGCCGTTGGGGTTAAAACGTGAAATACCCCCATCGGTTCCCATCCAAATATTTCCGGTTTTGTCCTCATAAAGCGAACGGATATAATCATCGTTTAAGCCTTCTGAGGTTGAGTAATTGGTTAATGATTTGCCATCAAAATAGGTAATACCATGGCCAAAAGTACCGAACCACAAGTTTTGATTGTGATCTTCAAGAATGGTCAATACGGCATCGTTACCCAAACCCTGATCGATGGAATAGTTGGTAAAACTTTTCCCGTCATACATGGTAACTCCTCCTCCGTTACTGCCTAGCCACAGATTTCCTTTATGGTCGGTGTTAAGGGTGAGAATTTGTGTGACGGGGAGACCATCGGCGGTTGTAAAATTTTCAAATCCTTCACCGTTGAATTTGGATATACCATCGTTGGTGGCAAACCAGATATTGCCCTTGTTGTCTTCATGTATGGCGAAGACGACATTGTTGACAAGCCCCTGTTTTTTTGTGTAGGTAGAAATTGTTTTGCCATCAAATTTGGCAGCTCCTTTGAGGGTTCCCATCCAAATATTGCCCCTGTTGTCTTCGAAAAGAGAAATAATAAAATTAGATGGAAGTCCTTGCTTTGTTGAATATTGGGTCATGTGTTTTCCGTCAAAAAATACAGCTCCCTCATCTTCGGTTCCTATCCATAAATTACCATTATTGTCGGTAATGACCGTTCTTAACATATCCGAAGACAATCCGCTGTTTTTGGTATATTGATTGAAATTGTTACCGTCGTATTCAATTACGCCCCCCGTGTGTGTAGCCATCCAAAGGCAACCTTTATCGTTCTGGGTAATTTTTCTGATAAATGAATTGGGCAGGCCCTGATCTGCATCCAAGTTGCAAATGTCGATAAGTGCATTTTCTTTGTACTTAAATGGTGAGGCCTTTACGCGTTTTGGTTTTGATGCGAGTATAATCACCGGAGGGAGAATACTGTCGCCATGTTGAAGGGTAATTAGGTTTTGCTCTATAGCTTTTTGCTTGGCAAAGCTCAAGCTATCGGGGGTGAGGGGCATCGCTTGGGGTACGGTTGTTTGCACGGGAGGCATGGGCATGGGGGTAATTCCTGCCACCAGTTTTGATTTGGGGATTACAACAATTTCAGGCTTTTTACTCTTCACCGGAAGCACGCCGGCAAGTTTTTCTTCCATGGTTAGGGGAAGGTTGGAAACTCCCGGAATAACACCATTTTTATGATAAACTTCCACCAACTTGCCTTTTCTGCCTTTAATATGCACTATGGGTTTTGTGTTTCCTTCTCCGGGTATTATTTTGGTTAGCGAATCGAAAAGCAGGTGCGTTTTGCGTGGGGCATTTTCAGCAGTAATAACGACGGAAATTGGGGTGTTTGTTTTGTTTTGATCAGTTAATTTTTCATTACAACCCGTCCATATAGATAGGGAAAAAATCACAAAAGTAAAAAGGGCTACAACATATCTCATCGGGGCATGATTTTATTATTTTCCGGGTCATCGGGTTGTAAATGTACAAAAATGAATTGAACAGATAAAAAAATGCATCTGCTTTACCAAAATATTTTTTTTGTTTCATCCAACGACGACGGATTTTTAGAAAATCATGGTAAAAATAGCTCCCTCCCCGGGTTTGGAACGTACACTGATGGTTCCTTTGTGCATCTGCATAATTTGTCGCGACAGACTAAGACCAATTCCTGAACCGGTTTTTTTGGAAGTGAAAAAGGGCATAAATATTTTGTCCAGAATATCCTGGTTAATACCCTTGCCGTTGTCGGCTATTTCGATGGTGGTTCTGTTGTTGAGGTTGACGGAGGCTACAATGGTGATATGTGGTTGTTCGACCTCTGCAACTGCATCGATAGCGTTCAAAATCAAATTAATAAGTACCTGATCAATTAAATCGGGGTCGGCCAGAATTTTTAGGTCGTTGGGATAAATTCGGGTGACACATTTTATCCCAAGTTTTTCCATTTTTGGGTTCATCAACTCCAGTGAGGTTTCCAACAGTGAGCTAACGGTGAAATGTCTGAAATGAGGTTTGGGTATGCGTGTGAGGTTGCGGTAAAGTTCCACGAAATTAAGTAGTCCCTTTCCCCGGTTTTCGATGGTAGTTACAGCTTGCATCACACTATCGATGTCCTCAGCTTCCTGCTCATCTTTGGGAGGGTTATTGTTCATTCGTTCGTCCAAAATATCCTTGATGGTGGCGGCTAGTGATGAAATGGGGGTGATGGAGTTCATGATTTCGTGGGTAAGTACCCGAATGAGCTTTTGCCACGACTCAATTTCCTTTTGCTCCAACTCCGGATGGATGTCCTGAAACGAAACCAGAATATACTCTTCTCCCCGCATTTTAAACTCGGTAGCGTGCATGGATAGTTGCAGCAATTCGTCGTCAACAAAAAGTTTTACCAGCGACTTATCCCCGGCTTTCATGGATAGCAATTTTTGGGGCAAATCATCCGAAACTTCCCGTAAATGGTCAATTTTACGAAGTCGGTTGATGCGCAGCAAACGCTTTACTGCATTGTTGAACACGTCCACTTTTCCATCACGTTTAAATACAATAATGCCAATGCTCACATGTTGAATTACGGTGAGCAAATAGTTAAAGTGCTCTTCTTTTTCTGTTTTGTTTTGGTTGAAAGCGGCAATTACCTGATTGAATTCGTTGTTCAATTCTTCAAAACTTTTGCCCAATTCGTTTTCCGAAAAGGAGGTGGCGAAGTCGGCATGCCGGATGGATTCAAAAAAACGTGACAATTTTCGATTGGTTTGTTCCGTGTACCTGATAAGTGAAACTACCTGAGCTACAAATACAATTCCCAACAACACCGTGCTGATAAGGTAGGCCGGCTTTTGGGAGAGGTAGAAAACAAACAGCAGGGTGAGCGCCATGAGCAATACCCTGACCACGATTTGAAGTCTGAAGCGTTTATAAACCATATTTTTCAATTCTACGGTACAACGATGCCCTGGTAAGTCCTAGTTCTTTGGCTGCACGGCTAATGTTACCACCATGTTTGTCGATTACCTTGCGCACCAACACCCTTTCCACTTCTTCCAAATTGAGGTTGTCGGCATTGAAATCATCCTTAGTACGTTCGTCCTGGTCGGATACAAAAAAGTCGTGGGGTTCGAGCATGGTGCCTTCGCTCAGGATAACGGCACGCTCCACAGCATGCTGTAATTCGCGGATATTACCCGGCCAATCGTGTTTTTGCAAGCGTTTCAGTGTGCCCGCATTGATACGTTTTTTGGGGACTTTGTATTTGTTGGAATAGGTGTCGATGTAATATTCGGTGAGGGGTTCAATGTCCTCCAATCGTTCGCGCAAGGGAGGCAATTTTATTTCCACAGTGTTGATGCGGTAGAGCAAATCCTGCCTGAATTTATTTTCGCTCACCATCTGATAAAGGGGCATGTTCGTAGCACAAATCAACCTCACATTAATGGGTATTTCTTTGTTGGAGCCCAATCGAACAACCTTACGGCTTTGCAATACGCTTAGCAATTTCGATTGCAAGTTTTGACTCAGATTACCGATTTCATCCAAAAAAATGGTTCCGCCACTGGCCGCTTCAAAACGTCCGGCACGGTCTTCTTTGGCATCGGTGAAAGCGCCCTTTTTGTATCCAAACAACTCACTTTCAAACAGGCTTTCGGTAATGGCACCCAAATCCACATTGATAAAAACCTTGTCTTTGCGTTTGGATGCCCGATGTATGGCCCTGGCAACCACTTCTTTTCCGGTTCCATTTTCACCTAAAATCAACACGTTGGCATCAGTTCCGGCGACGCGATAGGCCATTTTCATCACCTTTTGCATGGCGGGTGAGTTGCCAATCAAATTGCTGTAGGCATGGTCTTGGTCGGCGATGAGCATTTTCTGTGTTGAACGAAGGTTCTCAAGTTCCACTTTCGATTCGCGCACCCTCAGCGAGGTTTCAATGGTGGCCAGCAGTTTGCGGTTTTCCCAGGGTTTCAAAATGAAATTGGTGGCGCCTTCTTTGATTCCTTGCACAGCCAACTCTATATCGCCGTAACCCGTAATAAAAATAACGGTGGCCGCGGGATCGTGTTCCAAAATTACGTTCAGCCAATGAAATCCTTCCTGTCCGCTGGTGGCGTCGCGCGAAAAATTCATGTCGAGCAGGATAAGGTCGAACACTTCATTTTTTAATATGTCGGGGAGGTTTTGTGGGTTTTTCTCGGTGTGGACAATTTCGATATGTTGTCTTAAAAACATTTTCGCTGCCAGCAATATGTCAGCATCATCGTCAACTATTAATATACGAGCTTTGATTTTTGCCATTTTTAAAATTTGA
This sequence comes from Bacteroidales bacterium, assembly GCA_963676875.1. Classification (GTDB taxonomy): domain Bacteria; phylum Bacteroidota; class Bacteroidia; order Bacteroidales; family F082; genus UBA6244. The sequence continues at coordinate 1,335,979 of OY781436.1, read as the reverse complement.
GTTAAAGGGATAATAATTAACCAGTTAAAAGTAAACAAATTTTGTCCACCTTTGCACAAATATATGGACGATTTCGAACACAAATAGTTACACTTGTTGGGCAACATTTTTTCAAATACCTGAAAAGTAGTTAAATAGGATGCGTGGCATGGAATTAGTTAATGTTTGTTAAAGGAGTAAAAATCGAAGATAGCACCAATGAATATAATAGAAACCACCGGACTGGAGAAGATTTTTCGAGCTGAATCGGTAGAAACGGTTGCCTTGCGTCAGGTAAATTTTAGCGTGAAGAAAGGCGATTTCGTTGCCGTAATGGGTCCTTCGGGATGCGGAAAAACCACCTTGCTGAATATTTTGGGTATGATAGACAATTGGACTCGGGGCGATTATTGGTTGTTGGGTTCTGATGTGGGAAAAATGAAGGAGAAACAGCGTACCGAACTGCGCAAAAACCACATTGGATTCGTTTTTCAAAATTTTAATTTAATAGAGGAACTCACTGTATATGAAAATATTGAACTGCCCTTGCAATATTTGGGATGGAAGCGCAAAGAACGTCACCAAAGAGTTAACGAATTGTTGGAAAAAATGAAGTTGGCGCACCGCCGCGACATGTTTCCTTTGCAGCTTTCGGGAGGACAACAACAGCGTGTGGCAGTAGCCAGAGCCGTTGTGGCCAACCCGCCCCTGATTTTGGCCGATGAGCCCACCGGAAACCTCGACAGTATGCATGGCGAAGAGGTAATGACGCTGCTGGACGGTCTCAACAAAGAAGGAACCACCATTATTATGGTAACCCACTCGCAGCGTGATGCCTCCTACAGCCGCCGTATTGTGCACCTTTTCGACGGACAAATTATCAACGAAAACCTGAACAAACTCGATTAAACCAATCACATGACCGGAAATTACTTTAAAGTAGGCATAAGGTTGTTGATGCGACAAAAGGGATATGCCCTATTGAATGTCATCGGATTGATGCTGGGAATCGTGGTGTTTGTTTTTATTTATCTCTATGTGGAGAGCGAGTTGAGGTACGACCGGCATTGGAGCGATAGTCAACGTATTTACCGGATTACCAACGAATTTGCCCTGGATGGAAGGTTTGAGAAAATTGCACTGACCCCCTTCCGGTTGGCTCAGGACTTACGAACCGAATTTCCCGGTGTGGAGGAAGCCACCAACCTATTTTTTACCGACCCATCCGATGAAAACGATGTGTCCACCATTGCCTGGGGGAATGAAAACTTTGAAATCCCGGATATCAGCCTCAGCGACAGTCGTTTTTTCAATGTGTTTGATTATACTTTTTTGGAAGGAAATCCAGATTCGGCATTGATGTATCCCAATTCAATGGTAATTAGTTCCGAAACGGCTCAAAAAATATTTAAAGGCAAACCCGCCGTGGGACAAGTGCTTCGTACCATTCTGCGTGAATACGTGGTTACGGGCGTTATCGATAAAGCCAGCAAGCCTTCTCACCTGAACTTTGATGCGTTGGTGTCTGTTTCATCTTTGTCGGACGACGAGTTAAAAATGTTGAAGCGCGACTATTTTTGGATGACTTGCTACACTTACGTGAAGCTGGCCGACACCGTTGACTATGCTGACTTGGAGTATCGATTGAATGATTTTGAACGTCTGGGTGAGGCGGAGTATATCCAAAGCGAAAAACTTAATGTGTCGGGTAGTCTTTATTACTTTTTCGAATCGCTCGACCAGGTGCATTTTAATACATCGCTGATGTACGATTCGCCCACCAACGTGGAGTCGGGCAACCTTTATATTTTCGGAATCATTGCCTTGTTTATCTTGCTAACAGCCTCCATCAATTACATCAACCTGGCTACCGCGAGGTCACTCAAGCGCTCCCGCGAAATAGGGGTGCGCAAGGTGCTGGGTGCCGCTCGGATTCAGTTGGTTTTGCAGTATATAGCCGAATCGCTCATCATTACCACCATCGCCTTTGTGCTCGCTCTGTCCGTTGTGGAGTGGATGATGCCACAATTTAACAAGCTGGTGGGCAAACAGTTGAGTCTTATTCATAGCTTGTTTTACGGCGACAACCTGGTTTTTGGGTTGGTATTGTTGCTACTCATCTTTTTATTATCCGTTGTGGGAGGAAGTTTTCCGGCATTTATACTGAGCTCATTTAAGCCTGCCCAGGTGTTACGAGGTGCTAATTTTGCTGCCGGCAAGGAGCATCTTTCGGCAGGAGCCATGCGTCATTTTCTGGTGATTGTGCAGTATGTAGTATCCATTGGTATGATCATGGCCACACTTATTGTTTATGCCCAATTGTCGTTTTTAAAAAATCACGATTTGGGTTTTGATAAGGAAAACGTGTTGGTAATCAATGTGCCGCATGATACCAACTTTAGAAAGATAATTCCGGAGGTGATGGAGGGTATGAGCAAGAGTGAATTCATTACAAATGTGGTTTCTACCCAAAATGTACCCGGATTTACAGAAGGAAAATTACTTTTTCATGTGGGCGATACCAACACAAATCCTGTTCAGACCATCAGTTACTTTGGCGTGGGGTATCAATTTTTCCGACTTCTGGACATTACCCTTGTTGACGGAAGGTATTTTGACGAAACTCCCGGGCGCGATACGGTGGGCAGTTACATCCTTAATGAGGCGGCAGTTGATTTTTTGGGATTGGACACGGCAGTTGGCATGTCCTTTAACGTGGCAGGCAGAAAAGGCGGAAAGATTGTAGGCGTGGTAAAAAATTTCAATTCTTCATCACTGCACCGCAATGTGGATCCCTTGGTATTTATGCTTAACCCTTCACGTTCGAGGTATATCATGGTGCGGCATGCCGAGGGTGGCCGAGCGGAGGCAGAGGCCTTTATCCGAAATGTATGGAAGGATTTTTCGTCCACAGTCAATCTGCACCTGATTACACTGGATGAAAAACTGACCAGCTTGTATAGCGGTGACAAAAAAATGCTCAGCCTGTTTTTCTATTTCTCGTTGTTTGTGGTATTTATTTCCAGTTTGGGACTTTACGGACTATCTTCGTTTCTTATTCAGCAACGCACCCGCGAAATTGGTATCCGAAGGGTGTTGGGAGGTTCTGAACGACAGCTCATTACCATGTTGGCCATGGGATATTTAAAACTGGTTTTCTTGTCAGGACTCATTGCCACCCCGATTGTGTATTTTTTAATGAACAAATGGCTTTCCGGATTTGCCTATCAGATTTCATTAAACATCGGTTTCTTTTTGGCCGGTATTGTCATTGCTCTGGTCATTGCTTTTATAACCGTATTGATGCGTTCGGTAAAAGTGATTAAGGAAGAATTATCTGTTTCGTTGAAAGCGCAGTAGGGGGGAGCGGTAGAAGAGGACAAGGGACAGAGGGACAAAGGGACAAAGGGGACGAGGGACAAAGAAAAAGTGACTAAGTGACGGAAGTGACGGAAGTGACAGTGATCGGTGAGCCAACCGCCAATAGCCAACCGCCAAGCGCCAACAGCCTTTTTTCACCGCAGAGGCGCTAAGGACGCGGAGAAATGGAGAAGAGGTGAAGCGGGGAAGTGGTGAAACGGTGAACGGTGATGCGTGATGGGTGAACGGTGAACAGTGAACGGTGAACGGTGATGGGTGATCCAATAGCCGCGAGCAAATCGTTTTATTTGTGTAAATATCTGTGTTCTTTGTGGTAACGTTTTTTTTTGTCATCCTGAATGTAGCCTGCGGAATGAAGGATCTCAGACATGTTTGTTCCAATAATCAAATTGCCGATAAGTAGGTGGATAGAGATTCTTCACTTCGTTCAGAATGACACCACATAGAGGGGGCTTTAGCCCCAAACAATCACTAAAGAAACAGACCACCCCCACACGACCAAACTTTGATAAATCAATACACCCGAAGCCCACCCCTTGCCCTTCGGCTTTAGCCAAGTGCACAGGAGGAACAAACCAAGAGCCAATGCCAACCGCCAACAGCCAACAGCCTTTTTTCACCGCGGAGGCGCTGAGGACGCGGAGAAAAGGAGAAGCTGTGAAGCGGGGAAGTGGTGAAACGGTGAACGGTGATGCGTGATGGGTGAACGGTGAACGGTGATGGGTGAACAGTGAACGGTGATGGGTGAACAGTGAACGGTGAACAGTGAACGGTGAACAGTGAAGGGTGAACAGTGATGGGTGATCCAATAGCCGGGAGCAAATCGTTTTATTAGTGTAAATATCTGTGCTCTTTGTGGTAACGTTTTTTTTGTCGTCCTGAATGTAGCCTGCGAAATGAAGGATCTCAGACATGTTTGTTCCTGTAATCAAATTGCCGATAAGTAGGTGGGTCGAGATTCTTCACTTCGTTCAGAATGACACCACAGAGAGGGGGCTTTAGCCCCAAACAATCACCAATAGAACAAACCACCCCACACGACCAAACTTGATACATCAATACACATGAAGCCCACCCCTTGCCCTTCGGCTTTAGCCAGGGCACAGGAGGGACAAGCCAAGAGCCAATGCCAACCGCCAACAGCCAACAGCCTTTTTTCACCGCGGAGGCGCTGAGGACGCGGAGAAATGGAGAAGAGGTGAAGCGGGGAAGTGGTGAAACGGTGAACGGTGATGCGTGATGGGTGAACGGTGAAGGGTGAACGGAGATGGGTGATCCAATAGCCGGGAGCAAATCGTTTTATTTGTGTAAATATCTGTGCTCTTTGTGGTAACGTTTTTTTTGTCATCCTGAATGTAGCCTGCGAAATGAAGGATCTCAGACATGTTTGTTCCAATAGTCAAATTGCCTATAAGTAGGTGGATCGAGATTCTTCACTTCGTTCAGAATGACACCACAGAGAGGGGGCTTTAGCCCCAAACAGTCACCAATAGAACAAACCACCCCACACGACCAAACTTGATAAATCGATACACCCGAAGCCCACCCCTTGCCCTTCGGCTTTAGCCAAGGGCAGAGGAGGGACAAGCCAATGCCAACCGCCAACAGCTTTTTTTCACCGCGGAGGCGCTAAGGAAGCGGAGAAGCTGAGAAGAGGTGAAAGTGTGTTTTACCTTTTTGTCATCCTGAATGGAGCCTGCGGAATGAAGGATCTCCGGAATGTTTGTTTCAATAATCAAATTGCCGATAAGTAGGTGGATCGAGATTCTTCACTTCGTTCAGAATGACACCACATAGAGGGGGCTTTAGCCCCAAACAATCACTAAAGAAACAGACCACCCCCACACGACCAAACTTTGATAAATCAATACACCTGAAGCCCACCCCTTGCCCTTCGGCTTTAGCCAAGGGCAGAGGAGGGACAAGCCAATGCCAACCGCCAACAGCCAACCGCCTTTTTTCACCGCGGAGGCGCTGAGGACGCGGAGAAATGGAGAAGCGCGGAAGTGGTGAAAGTGTGTTTTGCCTTTTGGTCATACTGAATGGAGCCTGCGGAATGAAGGATCTCCGGAATGTTTGTTCCAATAGTCAAATTGCCGATAAGTAGGTGGATCGAGATTCTTCACTTCGTTCAGAATGACACCACATAGAGGGGGCTTTAGCCCCAAACAATCACTAAAGAAACAGACCACCCCCACACGACCAAACTTTGATAAATCAATACACCCGAAGCCCACCCCTTGCCCTTCGGCTTTAGCCAAGGGCACAGGAGGAACAAGCCAACTGCCAATGCCAACCGCCAACAGCCTTTTTTCACCACGGAGGCGCTAAGGAAGCGGAGAAACTGAGAAGAGGTGAAAGTGTGTTTTGCTTTTTTGTCATCCTGAATGGAGCCTGCGAAATGAAGGATCTCAGACATGTTTGTTCCAATGGTCAAATTGCCGATAAGTAGGTGGATAGAGATTCTTCACTTCGTTCAGAATGACACCACATAGAGGGGGCTTTAGCCCCAAACAATCACTAAAGAAACAGACCACCCCCACACGACCAAACTTTGATAAATCAATACACCCGAAGCCCACCCCTTGCCCTTCGGCTTTAGCCAAGGGCACAGGAGGAACAAGCCAACTGCCAATGCCAACCGCCAACAGCCTTTTTTCACCGCGGAGGCGCTAATGAAGCGGAGAAACTGAGAAGAGGTGAAAGTGTGTTTTGCTTTTTTGTCATCCTGAATGGAGCCTGCGAAATGAAGGATCTCCGGAATGTTTGTTCCAATAGTCAAATTGCCGATAAGTAGGTGGATCGAGATTCTTCACTTCGTTCAGAATGACACCACATAGAGGGGGCTTTAGCCCCAAACAATCACTAAAGAAACAGACCACCCCCACACGACCAAACTTGATAAATCAATACACCTGAAGCCCACCCCTTGCCCTTCGGCTTTAGCCAAGGGCACAGGAGGAACAAGCCAAGAGCCAACAGCCTTTTTTCACTGCGGAGGCACGGAGGACAAGGAGTAAAAAGAAAAAAGAGCCAAGGCAAAAGGCAAAAATTAAAGGGGGAAAGAGTGACAAGGTGACGAGAGTGACTGAGTGAACGGTGATCAGTGATCAGTAAGCTGACAGACAATACCAATTGATTTTCTTTGTGCTTTACTCTGTGCTCTCCGTGTCTTTGTGGTGCATTTTTATTCACCCATGTGAGGACAGGAAAAGAGGTGAAGAGGTTATCGCTGAATTTTTGAATCAGGAATCCTTAAATCCATACGCGAAAAAAAAGGCCCGAATTTCTTCAGGCCCTTTTTCAGTTGTTGAAAACTATACCGATTATGAATTGAAATGAGCTTTAAGTTCGCTTCGCTCCTGAAACCTCTTCAATTCTATATCGGCATTATACATAAACAGCGTAGTGCTAACTTCAATTTATAGTTGGTATTATTTGCTATTCCAGTTTTTTTCTTTTCTCCAATTCTATTCGCTCGGCTTTTTCCATGTAGTGGTTGACTACCAGACCAATGCCGCCAAACAAGAAAATCATGGAGAAATACGATTCTTCTTCGCTCATATTGGCCATATGATACAAGATACCACCCATAAAAATGCCTACGGCCAAACCGATCAACAACAACCCAAATTTAAGTGCCGTAAACGATTGACCTTTTACGGGGGTCATAAAATAGGATGCATCAACACCCTTTTCCAATAGCGCCATGCGCTCTTTTTTTCTTACCAAAATGTAAATAACTGCGTAGACAAATCCAAAAATAATGGCTACCACAAATACGGGAACTATCTCTTCCATGATCTTTTTTTTAGTTGATTATTAAATTGATTTCATGCTTATGACGCAATATTGTTTGGCCGGTTACAAAAAAACGTGACCAATGTGCTTTTTTTCAGTTGTTCGGTTGTCCATTTCTAATGGATTTTTTTATATATTTGGTCTCTCTTCAATTTAGTATGCAGAATTCTCAAAAAATAGGACGCAAAAAAGTATTTCTAAACATCAAAAATCGTGATGCGTTCCTAGCATTTTATTTGGCTTAACAGTCGCTGTCAGTAAAATAAAATGTCGTACTAAATATCACTAAATCATGAAATTACCCTTTTCAGAATCGTATAAGATTAAAATGGTTGAACCCATCCGTCGCAGTACACGCGAACAGCGTGAGCAATGGATAAAGGAAGCCCGTTACAATTTGTTTAACCTCCGAAGCGATCAGGTGTTTATCGACCTGCTCACCGACTCAGGCACCGGTGCCATGAGTCAAATGCAATGGTCGGAGATGATGCTCGGCGATGAAAGCTATGCCGGCGCTTCTTCCTATTACAAGCTTAAAAATGCCATTCGCGAAATTACCGGTTTCGAATATTTTTTGCCCACCCATCAAGGTCGTGCAGCCGAAAATGTGTTGTTTTCCACCATCATCAAAGCTGGTGATATCGTTCCCGGCAACTCGCATTTCGATACCACCAAAGGCCATATCGAGTTTCGCAAGGCCCACGCCATCGACTGTACCATCGATGAGGCGTTTAATACCACCCTCGATCATCCTTTCAAAGGTGATGTGGATTTGAATAAGCTGGAAAAAGTGTTGAAAGCCCATCCCGCCAGTCAGATTCCGGTCATCATCATGACCGTCACCTGCAACTCATCGGGAGGCCAGCCCGTTTCCATGAAAAATATGCGTGCCGTCAAGCAAATGGCCGAAAAATATGGCATTCCCGTGTTTTTCGACTCGGCCCGTTTTGCCGAAAACGCCTATTTCATTAAAATCCGTGAAGAAGGTTACAAAGACAAAACCATTCGTGAAATTGTACGCGAAATGTTTTCCTATGCCGATGGTATGACCATGAGCAGTAAAAAAGACGCCATCGTCAATATGGGCGGGTTTATTGGTTTCAACAGCAAAGAATTGTTTGATAAGGCTACTACCTATAATATTCTGTTTGAGGGTTATATCTCTTACGGAGGTATGTCGGGTCGCGATATGAATGCACTAGCGCAGGGACTGTACGAAGGCACCGAGTTCGACTACCTAGAAACCCGCATCAAGCAAGTGGCTTATCTGGGTCAACAATTGAAAGATTATGGTGTTCCGGTGCAATACCCCTTTGGCGGACATGCCATTTTTGTGGATGCCAAGCGCTTTTTGCCCCAGCTTCCCAAGGAAGAATATGTAGCGCAAACACTGGCCGTGGAATTGTACATCGAAGGTGGTGTGCGTGGTGTTGAAATAGGCACTTTGCTCGCCGACCGTGATCCCGACACCGGTCTGAATCGTTATCCCGATTTGGAGTTGTTGCGCCTGGCCATACCCCGTCGCGTATATACCAACAACCACATGGATTATATTGCAGCCTCCATCATCAACGTGTTCGATCGCCGAAATCAAATTACCAAAGGACTGAAAATTGTTAACGAAGCCCCTATCTTGCGGCATTTTACCGTGGAGTTGGATAAGGTTTAATTTGGATATAGCTAATTGCAGGCGGAAGTTTTTGGGTGATATCACGAAAGCTTCCGCTTTTTTCATGCAGGCAAACCAACCTTTGCTATTTTTGCCCCTCAAACTTATTGCCATGGATATTCAAAAGAAAGCCAATCGCTACCAACGTCTCTTCGACCAGATAAAAAACCTCATCGACAAAAGCAGTAACAACCCGATTTCCAATATGGCCACCATCAACGCGGTGTTGCACCACAAAATGGAATACTTTTTCTGGACAGGTTTTTACCTGCTTCACGACGGAAAACTTCAGGTGGGACCTTATCAGGGTTCGTTGGCATGTATCAACCTGGCCCGAGACACGGGTGTTTGCTGGGCAGCCATCAACCAAAACAAATCGATGGTAGTGCCTGATGTACATGCCTTTCCGGGACATATAGCCTGCGATTCCAGATCGAGTTCCGAAGTGGTGGTCTTGCTGAAAAACAAACAAGGAGAAGTGGTTGGCGTGATGGATGTGGACAGCGAAAAGCCCAATAGCTTTGATGAAACTGATGCCCTTTGGCTTGAAAAAATAGTTGGGTTGGTTTATTAGCGTTGTTTCTAAACATGCGATTAAAGAATAATGACGACACATCATCGTAAGCAGTATAAATTATGTATGAGTCCGATTAAGCGAGAGTTCATTTTATATCTGGAAGTCATGCTCAGGTTTTATTAAGATCGGCGATAAACACCATGTCAATCTTCTCCATTTGACCTCCTCACCCCAAAAAGTTTAGTATTTTTGCAGCCCCTTTTTAAAAAGACTAAAATGCAATCAGTTATCCTTGTTGTTATCTTGTTTTTTCTGGCAGTTCAGGTTGTGCCTGTGGCTGTTGGCGTAAACCGGAAGGAAAGTAAGGGGCTGTGGGTTGTTTTTGGACTCATCATGGCTGTGTTGCAAACCGTGCTGTTCTGGGGAGGGCTGCAGTTGGGTGGTCTGTTCATGCATTTCATGGACGGATTTAGCGGACTGGTACTTTTTTTAGGCTTTTCACTCATCGGTATCCGCATGTTGATGGAGGTTTTTCAAATCAGAAAAGGAGAACGTACTTATTTGATCGATAAAACAAAACACATTATGTTTGCCGGTTTGGCTCAAGCCATCAATACCTTTTTGGCCGGACTGCTATTCACTTTTTTCACTTTCGACAACTTACACGTTTACGAAATATTATTTATCACAACCCTGATACTTGCCTTGGCAGGAATGTGGTTGTCCGCTTCTAAATTTAACCTGTCGTTGACCGCCTTGCTATACCTTTTCGGAGGGTTGGTTATGTTGATTGCAGGGGTTTATCTGGCATTTTTTGCCGCTTAATTTATTTATCATGAATACAAAAACATTTTTTTCGCTGATTGTCATCCTGATTTTATCCTTTCAGCTTGGCGCGCAAATTCCTTCAGGATATTACAATGGTACTGAAGGCCTTACGGGAAACAGTCTCAAAGCCAAATTGCACGACATCATTAAAAATCACACCGAATACAGTTACAACGATTTGCGTGATTTTATTCTTAAGGCCACCGATGAAGATCCCAACAACAGCAACAATGTGATATTACTTTACACCGGACGCTCACAAGCCAAAAGCACTTTTGGAGGAAACGCCAACGAATGGAACCGCGAGCATGTTTGGGCCAAATCCCACGGTGATTTTGGTACCTCAGCACCTGCAGGAACCGATGCCCATCACATCCGTCCCACGGATGTTTCGGTAAACAGTACCCGTGGCAACCTCGATTTCGATATGGGCGGCAATCCCATTTCCGAAGCTCTGGGCTGCTATGTGGATGGCGATTCGTTTGAGCCTCGCGATGCCGTAAAAGGTGACGTGGCCCGCATGATTTTCTATATGGCCACCCGCTACGAAGGTGGGGGCGGTGAGCCTGATCTGGAAGTGGTTGACCATGTGAACACATACCCCAATCCTGAGCACGGAAAATTATCGGTATTGTTGCAATGGAATCAACAGGATCCCCCGGACGATTTTGAGCGCAACCGCAACGATGTGATTTACTATGACTATCAACACAACCGCAATCCGTTTATCGATCATCCTGAATTTGTGGATGCCATTTGGGGCGACCCCAACGCCATTTCCGATACAGATGCCCTGCAAATAGCTGTTTATCCCAATCCTGCTACTACTTCCTTTACCGTGAGCACCTCCGGTGGTGAATATTTTTATTCGGTGGTGTCCATTTATGGAAATGTGGTACAACAAGGCCAACTGACTGAAGCCAACCAAACCATTGACTTGAACGCAGCCGCGGCCGGTATTTTTATCCTCAATGTTAGCGATGCCTCAGGCAGATCGGTGCGACAAATGAAAGTGGTTAAATTAGCCCATTAGTCATGAAAAAACAACCCGTCATTCGCATTACCAAAGAATTTAAGTTTGAGATGGCCCATGCCCTCAAAGGCTACGACGGACCCTGCCGCAATGTGCATGGCCATTCGTACGGACTGCTCGTAACTTTGGCCGGTACGCCCATCACCGAAGAAAATCATCCCAAATTGGGCATGGTCATGGACTTTGGCGATTTGAAGAAAATTGTGAAAGAAACGGTGGTGGATGTGTTTGATCACGCCCTGGTGTTGAGCGATCAAATGCCTGCCGATCTCATTGAGAAATTAACCGAAAATTTTGAGAAAATCATCCTGCTGCCCTACCAACCTACCAGCGAACTGATGATTGTGGACATGGCCCAACGCATTCAAAGCCGACTTCCCCGGCATGTGGTGTTGAAATATGTACAACTCCGTGAAACCGTGACCTCCTACGCGGAGTGGTTTGCCGAAGATAATTAACCCAATATCCCCGGCAGGGTTTCAAACTTTGTTGGGGTGGTGGTTGTACTTGGAATAAAAGTTTTTTGTACTTTTATCCAAAAATATGCCGGTCTCGCATGGCTATTTTTCTAATAAAGTCCAATATTTCAATTCTACCACTCATGAAAAAACACCTCTTCCTTTTGCTTGTCGCCCTCCCACTGTGGTTTGGCTGCCAATCTCACGTTTCAAAACAAGACCAAACTACCACCGTTGCTCCAACTGTTGGAAAACCCGTTTCGGTGATGCTCACTGCCTACAGTACCACCTTACGTGCCAACGGAGAGGACCATACCAGGCTCCGGATCGCCCTGGTAGATAGTCTTTCGAGAGAAATTCCCCATGCAGCCGATTCCATAGTGATTTCGCTGAATGGTGACGGGAAATTGCGGTCAGCTTCAGGCGAAGATTTACCCTTCAGCACGGATACTTCAGGTGCCAAATTGGTGAGCTGTCAACTCACCGACGGAGTTTGTTTTTTACAATACCTCACAGGTACCAAACCGGGAAAGGTAAAGGTGGAAGCCCGTTCGGGAGAATTATGGCCCGGCTCCCACGAAATACACTTGATTCCGGCAGACTTTGTCATGATGCAACCAACGGAAGATCAGCTACCTGAAACCACCAAAACCATCAGCAAGATGATTGGTGCCGACATATCTTTTTTGCCTCAACTGGAAGACAACGGCATAACATTTGTTGATGGATCGAGCGAAAAAGATGCTATCCAATTGCTTAAAGATCATGGTTTTAATTGGATTAGGCTGCGGGTGTTTGTCGATCCCCAAAATGAAAAGGGTTATTCACCTGAGCAAGGTTATTGCGGACTATCTCAAACCCTGCAAATGGCCAAACGTGTAAAAAGTGCCGGTATGTACCTGTTGCTCGATTTTCATTACAGCGACTATTGGGCTGATCCACAACAACAATACAAACCAAAACGCTGGGTCAATCTCGATTACAATACCTTAGAAGATTCGGTTAAGACCTATACTTCCAACGTATTGTGGACTTTAAAGAAGCAAGGTACCTTACCGGATATGGTTCAGGTGGGCAATGAAATCAATCATGGACTACTCTGGCCCGAAGGGTACATCGGAAATCCGGATCAGTTGGCAGGATTGTTGAAAGCCGGTGTGGCAGGTGTGGAAACCGTTGATCCTGAAATGCCTGTGATGATGCACATTGCCCTAGGTGGCCAAAACAATGAATCGGTTTTCTGGCTCGACAACATGCTTGCCCGTGGGGTGAAATTTGATATCATTGGTATTTCCTACTACCCCCGTTGGCATGGTACTCCGGCAGATTTGGATTTCAATCTCAGGGACTTGATTTCCAGATACCATAAACCCGTCAATGTGGTGGAATACTCCGATTTCAAACGGCAAGTTCACGACATTGTTTTTACCTTGCCCGGCAACATGGGTAAAGGTGCCTGCATCTGGGAACCCCTCAATCGTCGTAGTGGGCTGTTCGACAGGGATATGCACACTACCGGGTTGTTTGGTGTTTACGACCGTCTCAACGAACAGTACCTGAAAAAGTAACCGTACGATTGGCTGTTTGTACGGAGTTTTTCGCGAAGTTTCACAGTCCCTTCGACCACACTCAGGGCAAGTTTTCGGAGTAGAATCAAATTTGACATTTTTCAAATGGCTTTCTATCGGATTGAAAAATGAATAATTGGTGAATAATAGAAAATGAATCCGAAGGATTCCAATGTTTATCGTAATGAAGGTGAATTTTGTTCGACCCCGACGGGGTCGCATTATTTGTTGTGGCAATTGTTTCTACAAACATGTAATCCCTTCGGGATACCTACCTCAATACGACCGAACCGGATCAAACTAACACATAGAACCCGGTCTGATAAATATCATTACAAAATCATTGATGTTCGATTAATAAAAATATATCGTCCCTACGGGACTTTTTGGAGACCTTAATCTGCTTTCTATCAACATTTTGTCCCTACGGGACAGCCCCTTAGGGGCTAAATATGGGTAGAATATGAAACAACCCCCACCGTTGTGAAGTCCCGTAGGGACGATATATATTACGCATTGTAGCGTTTTCTGTTTAATTTTACCGGACAACAATGTTACAAAATATTAAACCAACTTTAATTGAAGTTAGCACTGCGTTGCTTGTGCATCATGTCGTTATAGAATTGAAGAGGTTTCAGGAGCGAAGCAAACATAAAGCTCATTTCAATTCATAATCGGTATTATTTAGTTTTTTTTGAAATTTTACCGGTTTTGAAGGTAAAATACCTTTGAATTAAATAACTGTAAATCACCACCACAACGGTTGTAATCATTTTGGCTACGGTGGGCCAGATGTGCAGGTATTCCACAAAAAGTTTCAAACAGATGTAGTTGAGCAGGATGCTGCCGCCTACCGAAAAGCCGTACCTGACCAGTTGCGTTTTTCCCCGCAAGGGAGAATCTAAAAACGTAACGTATTTGGCCAGTAAAAAGCCCGTGGTAAAGGTGATGGGAAATACAAAAATAAAAGCGGCGATATAAGGACTGATGGCCACAACTCCCAGATCGACCACCTGCTTGTCGAGGATGAAATTGTAAAAAACAAAATACAAAAAAATGTCCAGGGCCGTATTGAGCCCGCCCGTGGCCGCATACCTGAAAGTTTCGGGAGGAATCAGCCTGCTGAAAGGTGGATAAAACCAATTGATGATTATGATAAACAGGTTGTTACGATCCGGATTTCTCAATCTGAGATTAGTTTTAAAATGATGGCCGCAAAGGTAAAGTCTTTTTGAAAATGTGCAAGCCCCATGTTGGTCTTGTCTTTGCCCCAAAAAATGGGTTACTTTGTAAGTCATTCCCATTTTGAAAACCATGATCTGGAAAAAGGAAATAGAACGTGTTGTATCCGAATTATCCGGAAAAGAGCTGTCTATCTCAGATATACGTCCTGTGGGCGGAGGCTCCATTAACGAAGCCTATTTGTTGAAAACCAATGACCAGCCTTTTTTTATCAAGGTGAACGATGCCGGACGATATCCTGATATGTTTGCAAAGGAAGCCCTCGGACTACGCACCCTTGCCGATACAGAATGTATAGCCATTCCTAAAGTATTAGCCACAGGAAAAGTGGAAAATTGGGCCTATTTGCTTTTGCCATACATTGAAAGTGCTGCCATGAAGCCTGCTTTCTGGCGATTATTTGGAGAACAACTGGCTAATTTACACCGACGTACCCAGCCCGACTTTGGGCTTGATCACGACAATTACATCGGATCGTTGGTGCAAACCAATCAACCACATCCGTCATGGACTGAATTTTTTATTGCAGAGCGCCTGGAACCACAGATACAAATGGCACGCAATTCCGGAAAACTTGGAAGCTCTGTGATACAGGCATTTCAGCGTTTTTACCACCATCTTGACGACATCTTTCCCAAGGAACCACCCGCCTTATTGCACGGTGATTTGTGGAGTGGAAACTACATGGTAGGCAATAGGGGCGAACCTGTACTCATCGATCCTGCGATTTACTACGGTCATCGCGAAATGGATTTGGCTATGACCAAGCTCTTTGGCGGGTTCAGTCCTTCATTTTACGACGCCTACCACGAATACTATCCCCTGGAAAACGGCTGGCAAAGGCGACTTGAATATTGTAATCTGTATCCTTTGCTCGTTCACGTCAACTTGTTTGGCGGCGGGTATGCGGAGTCGATTAAAGCGATTTTAGTACCCTTTTAATGCCCCAATACACTAATTTACATTAATAGCTTTTTCTTTGTAACCCGAACAGGAACTGCTTCCCTTGCGCAGCGTATAATTTGCTTTGGCAGTGTAACTTCCCGTGTTGGCATAGGTATGATCGATGGTTAAACCCTGTGAGGTTTGGGTAACACCATCACCGAAATCCCATTTTATTTCGTTGTCGAGGATATAATCGCCTGATGAGTCGTTATTAACGAAAGTGAAATGAAACAATTTTGAATCGTTGGCATCCACATCTCCCTTGATGTACAAGAAGAAAGATTCGGTGGTGCAATCAATGGCATCCTCAACCGCTTTTTTACATCCGGATTGTGATAAAAAGAATAAGGACAGGGCGGTGGCAATGAGTAGATTTTTCATGGGCGTGTGTTTTTTTACAAAGAAAGTAAAAATATTTATCAAACCAAATCCGTGCCTACTTGTTTCTTTCGAGAGCGAAATCCGTGTTCCAATACGTACGTTTCAGCCCTTGAGATAATAAAGGTGAAAAAATGATCAGGTTTTTTTTGAGATTAATGGGATGCTGTTGCTGGGAATTATGTCATCTGATTGTGTGAGGCCAGTGGTGATTTGGGAAGCTGCCGAATCTTCATCCGGCTATTCTCCCGTTCGTCCTCCAAATACCACAGTTGGGTAAGGATAATTTTCTTTGGCGATTGAGCTGTTCTACTTTCGCCATCATTATTCATCAACAAATAAAAAAATGAAAAAAAGTTTGATCACCATCACCCTGATTATCACCTCCATGTTGGCCTTGGCCGGAACACATAGTTTTACCAAAGCCATGAAAGAAAATCTGAACGCATTGCGCAGCACTGAAGTCAAAGCCAATTACCTTGAATTGGGTAATCAATTTGAACAAGTAGCCGTGCAAAACCCAACCCGGTTTGAACCACTTTACTATGCCGCTTACTGTTATATTCTGGGCAGTTGGTCCATTGAAAATACTACGGAAAAAACCGGCATTCTCGACAAAGCCAAATCCAACATCAAGAAAGCACAGGCACTTTCACCCGACAATGATGAACTATTGGTGCTGGAAGCATTTTATTTTCAGGCCATGATTATGATAAATCCGCAACAATACGGACAGGCCTATTCGGGCAAAGCTGCCCAACTGCTCCAAGAAGCACAAAAACTGAATCCCAACAATCCGCGTGCAGCTTTCCTTACGGCCCAAAACGTGTACTACACACCGGCAGAATATGGTGGTGGAAAAAACACGGCCTTGCCTTTGTTTGCCAAAGCGGAAGAATTGTACAAAAAACAGTCTGATTCTGATTACCTGACGCCTGTTTGGGGTGCCAAAACCAACAACGAAATGTACATCAAATGTAGTTACTAATTGCAGAAAAATCTCTTCAATCACATGGGCAGCCAATGAATAGGTTGCTCATGTATTTGATTTTCTTCTGTCGGAATAAATGAATATTTTAGCCAAATCTACAATGAAACTTATGAAAACTTTTAAAAATTTGATGATTGTTTTGGTTGTAAGCGTCGTCATCACATTTATTTTTTCGGCATCAACAGGCGGTGACAGTTTCAGCCTCCGGGAATTTATTCTGAATGTATTCTATGGAATTGTCATTGGCGGCTCCATAAGTTTGTCGGGGTTCCTGTCGCATGTTATCATAAGTAGGGCCGATGTGGTGTTGAAACCCCTTCAAACCTACGTTATCTTGTTGGTAGCTGTATTTCTTTATATTACCATCGATGTTTTTGTCATCAATACACTGTGGTACAGGTTTGTGTATCATATCCCATTCGAGAAAATATATACTTCCACGGGCATCGTCATTACCTCCATCAGCACCATTTTCATTGGCTTAATCATCTTTTTTATTATCCTGTCGAAGATCTATATGCAAAAATTTATCGATTCTCAGAAGGAGACTCAACAAGCTGTTCAGGAGGCTGAGTTGGCCAGATTTGAAACGTTGAAGTCGCAAATCAACCCCCACTTTTTGTTCAACAGTTTAAATGCCCTTAGCACACTCATCCATGTGGACACCAAAAAAGCCGATGAGTTTATCTCAAAACTGTCGGGCATCTATCGTTATGTGCTCAACCATCAGGATGCCGACCTGGTACCCGTGGCCAAAGAAATGGACTTTGCCAAAGATTTCGCCGATTTGCAGGCCATCAGGTTCACCAACAATTTTACCATGGAGATGGAAGAATTTACCGGTGGCGACAACCTCATGATTGTGCCACTTTCGTTGCAATTGCTTCTGGAGAATGTGTTTAAGCACAACATCATTTCGCAACACAAAAAGGTATATATTTCCATCAGATTCGAAGGAAACTACCTGGTTGTCAGCAACAACAAAACCATGACCAAAGAGGTAAAAGTCTCGCATGGTGTGGGATTGTCGAATATCATGAATCGTTATGCCGTGGTTTGCGACGACCATTGTATCATCGAAGACACGAAAGATAGTTTTACCGTAAAGCTGCCTTTAGTGGATGTTGTTTAGTGGATGTAATTGACGGGTTTTTAAAAATTTTGTTTTATGAGAATACTTGTTGTTGAAGACGAATCGCTGGCGGTTAGTAAGTTACAGTTGCTTCTGGACAAGGTTTGGCCCGATTATCAACTCGTTGGAGTGGCCGGATCGATTAAGGAGGCGATCGCTATGATTAACCAAAACAAAATTGATCTGGGTTTTTTCGATATTCAGATTGAAGACGGTTTGAGCTTATCGATTTTTGAGCAAACCCGAGTGGATTTCCCGGTGATATTTACCACAGCCTACAACGATTATGCAGTAAAGGCTTTTAAACTGAACAGTGTTGATTACTTGCTCAAGCCCATTTCGGAAGAGGAGCTCACCCATGCCTTGCAAAAATTCAGTACCGTTTGGAGCAAGCCCGAAAATCTGATGTCTGCTTCGCTCATCGACGAAATGCGCCAATTGCTGTTGGGCAACTATAAGGAGAGATTTGCCGTTCAAATCGGAAGCAAAATGGAGATTGTCCGCGCCGACCAAATTGCTTATTTCTATAGCCTCAACAAAGGAACCTATGTTAAAACCATGGACAACAAAGACCAACTGCTGGAGGGCGCCCTGGAGCATATTTTTCCGTTGCTCAATCCCAAACATTTTTTTAAAATAAGCCGCAAACACATCGTCAGCGAGCGAGCCATCCGTGATATCCAAGCCTATTCGGCCACCCGGCTCAAAGTGAATATGAAAGTGAACACCACCGAGGAGCTTATTGTGAGTCGTGAAAAAGTAAGCGCCTTTAAAAAGTGGCTGGCAGGGGGGTAAATTTTTGTTCAGATGAGTTTTGCGCCATTGGGAACTGTAAACTCCGGCACAGCCAACCCAATTCTCCCCAATTCATCTGCAAATCCCGTAACCAAACATTCTGAAATAAATGGCCCGATTTGCTTGGGTGGAAAATTGACAACAGCCACGATTTGCTTATGAAGTAAGGTTTCTTTGGTGTACAGGTCGGTGATTTGGGCACTGGATTTTTTAATACCCATTTTAGCTCCAAAATCGATGGTGAGCTTGAAGGCCGGCTTTTTGGCTTCGGGAAATTCCTGCACCCGGATGATGGTGCCCACCCTGAGTTCTACTTGTTCAAATGCAGTCCAATTGATTTGTTTCATGATGCATGGCGTTGATTTCAATCTCAAAAATAGACGATTAACCTGAAACTACCGTATTGATGGTCGGTTCCTGAATCAAATTCGCGGGTAAGATAAAGATGGGAATAGCTTAAACTCACCTTGTGCCATTGTAATCCCACCGTGGCACCTGCAGAAAATACCAAGGGCGTAATCTCCTCATAAGTAAGGGTATATACATTTCCTGAAGAAAACATACCGCCTTGCAAAGTGGCATTGTAGCCCACCAATTTCAGGTGTGCAAAGGCTTCAACAAAGGGAATGATTTGCTTTGATGATTCGACTTTATTGGATGGCAAGGGTTTAAATTGATGCTTTGCAGCAGCCAGATTTATTCCGAATCCCACATCGTCGTAAAGGGTTCCAACGTTTAATGCAGCATCTGCTGCCAACCGAAACGAGGGTTGATATAACAGCGGGTAGTCGATGGCAATTTTCGTGTTCAGAATCAGGTCGTTGGCCACTTGATATTTCCAACCATTGGCTTCCGGTGAGTCGATCCAATCGTGAATTTTCTGTTGTAAGGGTTTGCCGCCAGCAGCAGGACCAATTACTCCCAAACTAACCTCTGCCATACAGGAAAAACCGGAACTGGCATCATTTTTCTCTATCCGATGATGGAGTTCCAACGTGGCAGCAAAGGGCCGGTCGTTGAATTGTATCAATGTATCGCGGATGTTCCTGGGCGTGTAGAGTTTTTGCGAAAGCGATATTCCCGAATGCGGTTCCATATGATGGGTGCTTTTCGGGAAAATTCTCGCCAGGGGCGATTTATTAAAAATGGGAGAAAAGTATTGTATAACAAGACCTTGCGAATAATAGTAGTCGGTGAGATAATAGGTGTCGTTATCGAATTGAAGAGAAAAGGAACCGTGGCTTGTCGGTGGCCAAAATTCACCGGAGGCAATGCTTTGTCCGTGAACAGAAAAATGCCAGCCAAAGAAACATGAAATCAGTATAAAATACTTATACACAATGCATTGAAATGATTATTAAACAAAGTAAAACAAGAGCATCTGGCTAACTATCCCCAACAGGAATCCGCCAAAAACCTGTCCCGGCGTATGGACTTTGAGCACCAAACGGGCAGTTCCCACAAGTCCGGCGACAAGAATGACCAGATACAACCAAAAAGTAAGTTCCACCCTGAAAAAGAGCGAGAATCCTAAAAGTGCACCCAAAAAACCTCCCCAGGAGGTGGCATGAATGCTGATTTTGGTAAAATAGTTAATGATCAAACACAATAGTACCAACATGGTGGCACCTATCATAAACAAGGTGATCACACTGTTTTGTTCCGATTGTTTAAGCAAATAATAAGTCAGGTAGAAAAAGGCCGACACCATAATTAAAGGCAACACACGCTCCTGTCGCTCAGGCATTTCAAAGCTTTTCACCACATCAAATTTCTTTAATATAACCAAAATGAGTGCTGGCATCACAAAGGTGGTGAGCAACACAAACACGGTGATGAGTATCCGGTAGTTTGGTGGCATGGACAGAAAAAAGTGTGATGGCAGGTTGGTGAGCACCAGCAAAGCATAGGTGGGCACAAGCAGGGGATGAAAAACAACGGAAATAATCTGGGCCGGACGGAAACTCATGTGTGTTATTTTTATTGCAGCTCTTTGCGCAGGCGTGCCACCGGAATTTGCATTTGTTCGCGGTATTTGGCCACGGTGCGTCGGGCGATGGGATAACCTTTTTCCTTTAAACAGGAAGTCAGGTATTCGTCGGTATATGGTTTTTTCTTGTTCTCTTCGTTGATAATATCGTGAAGTATTCTTTTTATTTCACGGGTAGAAACTTCTTCGCCATCGTCCTTCTGCATACTTTCGCTAAAAAATGTTTTCAGTAGCAGTGTTCCAAATGGTGTTTGCACATATTTGCTGTTCGCCACACGTGAGATGGTACTGATGTCGAGGTTCACTTTTTCGGCGATATCCTTTAAAATCATGGGGCGCAACTTGGTGTCGTCGCCCGTAAGCAAGTATTCATGCTGATATTCCATGATGGCGTGCATGGTAGAATACAAGGTGTTTTGCCTTTGTCGAATGGCGTCGATAAACCAACGGGCCGAATCTACTTTTTGTTTGATAAACGAAAGGGCCTCCTTTTGTTGTTTCGACTTTTTCTGTGCTCCCAAATCCTGAATCATATTTGAATAGGATTGGCTTACACGCAGGTCAGGATTGTTCCACGAATTCAAGGTAAGCTCAAGCACGCCTCCATTGTTGGTGATGGTAAAATCGGGAATGATGTAGTGGTTGGTTTTGGTGGTTTCGCTCAGCGAGTTGCCCGGTTTGGGGTTCAGCTTCAGAATTTCTTCCATCCCTTTTTTCAACTGGTCTTCAGTTATTTCCAGCCGTTTGATTATTTTTTGGTAATGCTTTTTGGTAAAATCGTTGAACGACCTGTTGATGATACGCAAGGCCAAATCGATACTCTCTGAAGGGGTTTCATGCGATTTTCTCTCCAACTGAATTATCAAACATTCTTTCAGATTGCGGGCACCCACTCCGGATGGGTCGAAATCCTGGATAATTTTTAGGACAGCTTCCACTTCCGACTTATCGGCCATGATGTTCTGACTAAAGGCCATATCGTCAGCGATGGCCTCAATGGAACGATGCAGATAGCCTGAGTCGTCGAGATTGCCAATAATATAAAGTCCAATCTGGAAGTTTTTTTCGTCCAGGTATTGTTGGCTGAGTTGGTCTTCCAACATTTCGTGAAAACTTTTTCCTGATGCAAAAGGAATTTCCTTTCGTTCGTCGTCGGAGCTGTAGTTGTTGGTTTGCAGCTTGTAGGAAGGTACATCGTCTTCGTTAATGTAGTCGTTCAGGTCAAAATCGTTGTCCTTTTCCTGATAGTCGTCGATGCTCGTGTCCGAGTAATCTTCGCCCTCATCTTCGCGGGAATCGTCGTTGTCACCATCATAGTCACCCATTTCTTCACCATCAACTTCCAATGCCGGATTATCTTCAATCTCTTGCTTAATACGCTGTTCAAGACCCACGGTAGGTATCTGCAGCAGCTTCATCAACAGAATCTGTTGTGGAGAAAGCTTTTGAAGCAGTTTTTGTTGGAGTCTTTGGTTCAACATATTTTTAAAGTTGATTTGAGCCGATAGCACATGAATATCTACATGAGCAAATGTAGCAACATTTTTATCATGGCACAATTTTGGTTGAATGAATTTCAGTGATATTATTAACCAAATTCGGTTAATTAACGACTAAACAGCCCAATACCCTTTTAAAACTCCAGATTTTGAGGTGTTCTGGGGAATGGAATCACGTCGCGAATATTGCCCATGCCGGTGATAAACAGCATAAGGCGCTCGAATCCCAGTCCGAAACCTGCGTGAGGAACGGTTCCGAACTTCCTGGTTTCCAGATACCACCACATACTTTCTTCTGGGATATGCATTTCTTTCATGCGGGTGGCCAGTTTGGTATAATCTTCTTCACGTTGCGAACCGCCGATGATTTCACCGATTTGTGGGAAAAGCACATCCATGGCACGCACGGTTTTGCCATCATCGTTTTGTTTCATATAAAACGCCTTGATTTCTTTCGGATAATCCGTTAAAATTACTGGTTTTTTGAAGTGTTTTTCAACAAGAAAGCGTTCGTGTTCCGATTGCAGGTCGGCGCCCCAGCGTTCGATGAGGTATTGAAACTTTTTCTTTTTGTTATAGTTAGAATTTTTTAGTATATCGATGGCCTCGGTATAGGTGATGCGCTCAAAGGGGTTGTCGAGCACAAACCGCAGTTTTTCAATCAGTTCCATGGAACGTTCGTCGGCCTTCTTGTTTTTTTCTTCTTCCTGCAATCTTTTGCTCAGGAATAGCAGGTCGTCCATACAATGATCGAGGGCGTATTGGGTAAGGTATTTGAGCATATCTTCGGCCAGGTCCATGTCGTCGTTGATATCGAAAAAGGCCACTTCCGGTTCAATCATCCAAAACTCGGCCAGATGGCGGGTAGTGTTTGAGTTTTCGGCACGGAATGTAGGGCCGAAAGTATAAACCTTTGAAAGTGCCATGGCAGCAAGCTCTGCTTCCAACTGACCACTTACGGTGAGGTTGGCTGCTTTACCAAAGAAATCCTGTTTGAAATCGATTTTACCTTCCGGTGTTATGGGAAGGTGTTCCAAATCGAGTGTTGTTATTTGAAACATTTCGCCTGCACCTTCGGCATCCGAACCCGTGATAATGGGCGCATGTACGTTGTAGAAACCTCTGTCGTTGAAGAATTTATGAATGGCGAAAATCATGGCATGACGTATGCGTCCGATGGCACTAAAGGTACTGGTACGATAACGTAAATGTGCCTTCTCGCGAAGGAATTCCAAAGAGTGTTTTTTTGGTTGTAGCGGGTACTCGTTGGGATTGGCTTCTCCATATATTTCCACCTTGGAAGCCTGTACCTCAACACGTTGACCACTACCTGTGGATTCCACCAAAAGACCGTCAACCGACAATGCTGCGCCGGTGTGGATGTGTTCGAGAAGCTTTTCATTTTCCTCGTTCATTTCCACCACGATTTGAATATTATTAATTGTAGAGCCGTCGTTTAACGCGATAAAGGCCACGTTTTTACTACCTCTTTTTGTGCGCACCCAACCTTTAACGTTGACTACGCTTCCTGCCTCTGTTGATTTCAACAGCTCGTTAATTTCAATTCTTTTCACGGTATTTAGTATTTTAAAACTTTGCAAAAAAACTAAATTTCACCCAATTAACGGCTGTTTTGACCGCACAATTCTCATTTATTTATTTAGGTATTGAATGTGTCTGATGTTGGTGGGCGATAGGATTGAAAAATATCGTGTGATACGATCGTGGTGCAAACCTTTAGTCTTCTATCTTTTTCGCCGACATTTAACTTTTCAACCTCCATTTTTCAATTGTTTTTCGACTATATTTGCCTTAACTTTTACTACCATGACAGTCAGTTACATCAACAACCACATCACCCACCGTTCGGGCAAAGGTCTGTACGAGTGCTGGATATTTTGATCACCGCAATGCGGTGCCGACAACCCAAGGTCGGACTGAATTATTTTACTGATTAGTAAATTTCTTCACCATTTTTATTGATTTGAGTTCCCATGAAAGGAGTGATTTTCGACATTAAACGCATGGCGCTGCACGATGGTCGGGCATTCGCCAAACGGTCTTCCTCAAAGGTTGTCCGCTGAGTTGCCATTGGTGTCACAATCCCGAAAGCCGCTCCAAAGAAATTCAGTGTGTGCGGATAAAGGAGAAAATCAATGGAAAAGAGGTGGCCGATGAAGAAACCATTGGCAGGGAAATTTCGGTGGACGAGCTCATGCAACACATCCTCCGCGATAGCATGATTTACGAAGAAAGTGGGGGAGGCGTTACCTTTTCGGGAGGTGAACCCCTGATGCAACCGGAATTTTTATTTCAAATGTTGAAACAATGTCGTCAACAAGAAATCCACACTTGCGTTGATACCACCGGATTCGCTTCGCAAAAAACCCTTGAAAGAATCGCTCCTTTCACCGACTTGTTTCTATACGACCTCAAGCATCCCGACAATAAAAAACATCTACTTTACACCGGTGTGCAAAACACCCAAATCATTCAAAATCTGTATTTCCTCGACGGGATGGAACAACAAATCCAGATTCGCATTCCATTGATTCCCAACATCAACGACGACGAAAGCGACCTGTTCAGGTTTCTGGATATGTTGCACAAGCTGAAACAAAAACACATCGTCAGTCTGCTTCCTTATCACAAAATCGGGAGCCATAAATACACCCGCTTTAATTTGCCCTATCACATGCACGGCATCGAAGAACCCACCGAAGCAGCCATCGCTTCTGCCAAACAAATTTTTGAACTTGCAGGTTACTCCGTCCTTATCGGAGGATAAATTTTTAACCCGAACCACCATGAATACACGCATTGCCCAACTCAGAAAACAAAGTCGCGAAGCCATTCCGTCTCTTTCGGCCGAACGCGCCCTGTTGGTTACCGAATATTATAAAAGCAACCGTTCGCGGCAGGTTTCGGCACCCCTGCGCCGTGCCGAAGCTTTCCGCTATTTTATGCAACATAAGCAGTTGTGCTTTAATCCGGGCGAACTCATTGTAGGCGAACGCGGTCCGGCACCCAAAGCTGTTCCCACCTATCCCGAAATTACCTTGCACAGCCTGGACGATTTGCAAACTTTGCACAACCGCCCCAAGGTGTGGTACAAAAGCGATGAGGCCATGCGACAGGTTTATCGCGATGAAATCATTCCTTTTTGGGAAGGAAGCTCCAACCGGGATAAAATATTCGCTCACCTGGATGCCGACTGGAAAAACGCCTACGAAGCGGGTATTTTTACCGAATTTCAGGAACAACGAGCTCCGGGGCATACCGTATTGGGAAACAAGATGTTTCACAAAGGGTTTCTCGATTTGAAGAAGGAAATTGCCGAAACCATGGCCGCACTCGACTTCCTCAACGATGCGGAGGCTTACGCCAAAAATGAAGAACTTAAAGCCATGGATGTGGCTGCGGACGCCATTATTTTGTATGCCCGGCGCAACCACGACCTCCTGATATCGTTGGCACAGACGGAAATCAACGAGGACCGAAAAATCGAACTCATGGAAATGGCCCGCATTTGCCAACATGTTCCGGCACATGCCCCTGCCACCTTTCACGAAGCCCTTCAGCATTATTGGTTTATCCATCTTGGCGTGATTTCGGAAGTCAATCCATGGGACAGCTTCAACCCCGGACGCCTCGACCAGCACCTGTATCCTTTCTACCAACACGAAATACTGTCAGGTACCCTCACGGATGAACGTGCCAAAGAATTGCTGTGCTCGTTTTGGGTGAAGTTCAACAACCATCCGGCTCCGCCAAAAATTGGTGTTACGGCCAAAGAAAGTAGTACCTACACCGACTTTGCCCTCATCAATCTGGGAGGTGTAAAAACCGATGGAAGCGATGCCGTAAACAACCTTACTTACCTTATTTTGGACGTGATTGAAGAAATGCGTCTGTTGCAACCCAGTTCCATGGTGCAGGTGAGTAAGAAAAACCCCGACCGATTTATCCGGCGTGCGGCACAGATAGTGGGTACAGGGTTTGGCCAGCCCTCCATTTTCAACACCGATGCCATCGTGCAGGAGTTGCTCAATCAGGGAAAAACCTTGGAAGATGCCCGCAATGGGGGTGCCAGTGGTTGCGTGGAAACAGGCGCCTTTGGTACCGAAAGTTATATCCTGACGGGATATTTCAATCTGGTGAAAGTGTTGGAAATCACTTTAAACAACGGTGTGGATCCCCTTTCGGGAAAAGCTATCGGCCTGAAAACAGGAGTGGTGGAAGACATGAAATCATTTGATGAACTCATCCGCGCTTTCGATCAACAACTGCGCTATTTCATCAACATAAAAATCAAAGGCAGCAACATCATCGACCGAATTTTTGCCGAAAACATACCGGTGCCCTTTTTGTCGCTGGTCATCGATGATTGTATTGCCAATGGAAAAGACTACAACAATGGAGGCGCTCGTTACAACACCAGTTATATTCAAGGGGTAGGTTTGGGAAGCATCACGGATATCCTGACCGGCATCCGTTTTCATGTTTTTGAGAAACGAGATATTTCCATGGGTGAATTGATGGAAGCTACGGCACAAAACTTTGATCAAAAGGAGTCGCTCAGGAATATATTGCTCAATCACACGCCCAAATTTGGCAACGACGACAACCTGGCAGACGAGCAGGCCACCCTGGTTTTCAATCTCTTCCATGCTGCCGTTGATGGTCGTCCCAACACCAAGGGCGGACACTATCGTATCAATATGTTGCCCACCACTTCCCATGTGTATTTTGGTAGTGTTACCGGAGCCACCGCTGATGGTCGGTTGGCCTTCAAACCCCTTTCGGAGGGTATTTCTCCCGTTCAGGGTGCCGATCGTCATGGTCCCACGGCCGTGATTAACTCTGCCGCCAAAATAGATCACCTGAAAACAGGAGGAACCCTGCTCAACCAAAAGCTGAATCCTGACTTATTTACTTCCGACAAAGGAAAAGACGTGGTACTTCATCTGGTGCGCTCCTATTTCCGCATGGACGGTCATCACATCCAGTTTAATGTGGTAACCGAAAAAACCTTGCGTGAAGCCCAAAAGCATCCCGAAGATCATAAGGATTTGATTGTTAGGGTGGCCGGATACAGCGATTATTTTAACCACCTGAGCGAGGCCTTGCAGGAGGAAATAATTGCCCGTACCATGCAGGAAGGGAGTTAGTGGGGGTGTCTGTCCATAGAGAAACGATGCTGAGCTTAGGTTTCGCTATATTCCTACATACATTAGTCGAACTGCATCATTAGGAAATTTCTAAGATGCACATGTTGAATGCCTTGGATATTTCCGCCGGCAGGTTCGTCCATGCTAACAACCATTTTTGGATAGTTGTCATTGATTTTCAGGAGGTTTCCAAACTCTCGCTCTCTGGTGGATTCCTCAGTTAACAAATAAGCACATTGAATGTACAGTTTGTCACCGGCTTTTTCGGCAATAAAATCGACCTCTTTATTGCCTGTAACCCCTACATTTACTGAAAATCCTTGTTGCACCAAATGCTTCAGTACGACATTTTCAAGTAGTTTGTGAATGTGCATGGGCTGATAGCCTATCCAGGCATTGCGGAGTCCCAAATCTTCAAAATAGTATTTTTCGTTGGACTCAAAGATTCTTTTTCCTTGAATGTCAGAACGGGAAACTTTTATAAGGTAGTATGAATCAGTTATATAACGCAGATAATTTGAAATAATGGATGGAGAAAGTTTTTCGCCTTGCGCCTTTAAAAAATTACTGATACTAGCCACAGAAAAAAGACTCCCGGTATTATCAGAAAGAAATTTAATCAGGTTCTCCAACATGCTTACATTTCTGATTTGATGTTTTTTAACAATGTCTTTTAGCAATACTGTGGCGTTGATCGCCTTTAAATAGTCAAATACAACCTCATCGCACAGAGGCAGGTTGATCAGATTGGGAAGCCCACCATATTTCATATACAAATGCAGGCTGTCAGCGTTGTCTTCTTTCTTGTGAAATAATAAAAATTCACCATAATTAAGGCCATGCACCCTCATTTCAATGTACCTGCCACTTAGCCTGTCGGCCAATTCCCCAGACAGTATTTGAGCATTGCTACCCGTGCACCAAATGTCGGCTATTCCCTGATTTAAAAAGCTTCGAAGTGCTTTTTCAAAATCGACTATTTCTTGCACTTCATCAATAAAAAGATAGTTACTTGTGTCGGATTTGTGCTGCTCAGTAACATAGTTAACAAGCTGCTCAGCATTTTTAATAAATTCAAAATCAAACAACTCCTTATCGATAAAAATTATATTCGCTGCCGGATTGCGTTCCTTAATTTCATCCATAACCTGTAGCATCATGTAGCTTTTTCCAATGCGTCGTTGGCCGGTAAAAACCTTGATCAGATTTTTATCCAAATACTGCATGGCTTTGTTCAAATAATCGGGTCTCCGGATATAGCTTTTATTGTGTTTTGGCATAGAAAAAAATTAAGTATACTTCATATAATATACAAAAATAGTAAAAAGGATAAGCATACATTACATATCAAAAAGAAATTATACTATTATTAAGTATGTTATAAAAAGATTGCTTCATTGCCATTGAATCAGCAGAGGTTAAACTGGCATGATGACTGTCTAATACCAACTATAAATTGAAGTTAGCACTACGCTTTTCATGTATAATGCTGATATAGAATTGAAGAGGTTTCAGGAGCGAAGCGAACCTAAAGCTCCTTTTAATTCATCATCGGTATGAGCCTCACTTTCCCATTGGGGTGATTAGGTATCCTCGTTGTTCAACGATAAAATGTTGAGTAGTGAGAGGGAGGCAGGAAGGGAGTTAGTCGGAGACAGAAGTGGTGTCGGCCAGTCGATTTTCCACCAAACGTTCGGTGTATTGCTGTATCAAAGCTTTTAGCTGAAGCGTAAGACTGTCGGCCAAAGCGGGCTGTGTGTTCAGCAGGTTGTTCCGGTGACTTCGGTCGGTGAGGTTGTTGAACATCGCGGTAGCTTGTTCCCCGTCAAAAAGCAAGCTGTAATTTCCGGACGTAATTTGCTGCATGCCATTTACATATTGAACGGCTATTTTGGGTGCTACGGTATCGAAAAGACTATTACCAAAGGCCACCATGTTGTCGTTTATGTTGAGGTAGTCCAAAATGGCAGGACCCACATCGGTTTGTTGTGTTGTGCGATGATCCACACCCATCAGGGTGCTGTCGCCGGGAGCAAACAGCAACAAAGGAATGGCATACCTTCCGGAGGTATTTTTGTAATAACTGAGTTGCTCCTCACTCAGGGTGGCGCCGGGTTCCTGAACTTTGTCCTTATCCGAAACTAACACCGACTGCGCGGGATGATCGGCCAAAATCACAAAGAGCGTATGGTTGTACCAGGGCATGGTAGCAGCAGTTTCAAAAAACTTTTTCAAGGAATAATCGGCATATCGAATCACCCGATGAATGCGCAAATCTCCTTCGGGGAAACGTGCCTGATGTTGTTCGGGCACATGGTAGGGATAGTGGGAGCTCAAGGTAAATTCGAAGGCGAAAAAGGGCTGTTGAAAGGTGTTGAGCTTTTGTGCCACATATTGCAAAAACGGCTCATCGTAAATTCCCCAGGTTCCATCGTAATCGGCATCGTTGCCATATTCATTACGACCATAATACCCTTGAAATCCGGCATATCCGGCAAATCCATCGAAGTCCATGGTGCCATTGGTGCCGCCATGAAAAAAACCGGTGGTATAACCCTTTTGGTTGAGAATTTGTGCCAATCCCCTGGTTTTGTTGGTGCTATACACCGAGGTGATGTAGGGATCGTCCATCAAGGCGGGCAAGCCAATTACCACCGCCGGAATGGCATCAATGGATCGGAGTCCGTTGGAGAAAGCACTGTCCAGAACCAGCGCATGTTGCGACAAAGAATCCAGGAAAGGCGTAAAACCCTTGTAATCATTTAAAAAGCCCACATATTCGCGCGAAAAACTTTCCAAAAGAAGTACCACCACATTTTTATTGTTGGGTTGGCTGTTTTTTCCAAATTGATGTACAACCGGATAGATTGACATGGCCTGTTCTTCCTCCATAAAATGCAGGGGCACCACTTCATCGTGACCGTAAGTTGTCATGGCAGTGAATACCGAATTGAGGACCAGCGGCATGTTGGCTGCCGATACGGTTTTGGAGGCATGCATAATGGCCAACGGACGCAACTGCAATCCGCCACGAGCGCCTACCAGCCACAAGCCCAACAGAATAAATGGAAGCAGTCCTTTGATGGCGATGTTAAGCCAAACACTTCTGCGTGCATCCTGATCTTTGGCTTTCTTCCACGTTTTTTGGTTGGGTTTTGGATAAATTCTCCAAACCAGAACAGTAAATAGCACAGCCAAAACACTCACATACCAGTAGTCGGCAACAAATCCCGGAAGAAGCACCTTCACATCATCGCTCATGACGATAAATTTCCAAACATCTGCCGTAGAGCGTTTTTGTACAAAGTGAAAATAAACCGAATCGGACATGTTGACAATCAGCAACAGCATATTCACACTGACGAACAGAATTTTCAGGAAAAGCTGAAATCCCTTCTTCATCAACACGTTGCCCAAGGGGGCGAGTTGCGGCAAGATGAAAAGTATGTTGAAATAGAGTAACGCCGACAGGTCGAAACGAATGCCCACGATAAAAATCCGGACAAGCTCCCAAAAGGAAACCCGGTCGAACAAGCCGATATTAAAGAGATAGAAAAACAAGCGGGCCACAAAAAAGAGGAACAAACCCAGCAACAGCCGTTTGATTAATAAGCCGATTTGGTAAAAATACCCGCGCATACTATTTCCAGGCTTTGGCCACCAATCCGGTACCGGTTTTGTGTTGTTTTTTCACGTCCAATGTATTGAGGATCAATACAAAAGGAAAGGTAATTAAATAGTAAAATGGCAACACGATGTAAAACAGCGCCGAAGTATTCAGCATCACGATGGGGTATTTCATGCTGAGTTTCCAACCAATTTTTCCGGGAGGGCCGTATTGGTAATAAACTTCGGAACGGGAAAAGCCGGCACGGGCGAGTTTGTCGGTGATATCCTGAATTCCATAGCCATCGCGCACATGTTCGTCAACAAATCCTTGGGCACCTTCATGGTCGTGGTCGTGGTCATGGTCGTGGTGTACATCCGAACCGCCCTGATCCGATGGTGTGGAAACCAGCAACATGCCTCCGGCCCGGAGGGCTTTGTGAAAATTTTTGAAGACCAATTCGTCTTCTTCGATGTGCTCCATCACATCCACGCAAAGTATCAGGTTGTATTGGTCGGACTCGTTTATTTTGGTGAGGTCTGCTTCCGCGAAAGTGGCGTTGGTCAAGCCGATTTTAGAAAAGAACTGATTGCAATCATCGATTTGTTCTTGTTTTACATCCACCCCTTTGATGGTCCAGTCTTTATTTTTGGATGCCAGATAATAGTCGTATTGTCCGAACCCCGAACCGGCATCCAGAATGTTTTGCTTGCCGGAAATCGTTGAAGACCAAATTTTAATTTCTTTACGGATATGCCATGAGCGCAACAAAAGCAGATCAAGCAAGTGATAAAAGAGCTTACGCAGAAAGGGCGCACTATTGAATACTACGCCTAATTTTCGTTTGATGGGATCGTATTTCATTGATTGGAAGGCTGTGGTTAGTTAATGCCTGTCGCGATAACTACTTATCTTTGAGCAGGTTTTCGATTTTTTCGATGTAGTCGAGTGAGTCGTCGATATAGAAATAGAGCTCGGGAACTATCCTGAGTTGATGACGGATACGTTGCCCCAATTTGCCCCTGATTTCGCTGGTATGCTTGCGGATATTGGCAATGACCTCTTCTCTCTTTTTGGTGGCAAACAGGCTTAGATACACTTTGGCCACCGATAAATCAGGTGTCACCACAATTTTGGTCACCGTTATCATGGCACCCATTCCCAGGTGGACAAAGTCCCGTTGAAAAAGTTCACTAAAATCCTGCTGAAGCAGTTGATTTATCCGTTGTTGACGTTTCGATTCCATGGCGCAAAATTAGTTTTTTTTTTGTTTATGTGGGTAAGGGGAAAAATGATCACCACAGAGCGGGTAAAGGCCAGCGCTAACAGACTAAAATATCGCGTTAATCAACTTGTTTTTGTGGCAAATGAGGTGGAGAGGGGTGTTTTTGCATCCTCGTTACCGCTGCGCTCAAACGAGGACGAGTGAGGGGGCAAAATTAGTTTTTTTTGTTTATGTGGGTAAGGGGAAAAATGATCACCACAGAGCGGGTAAAGGCCAGCGCTAACAGACTAAATTATCGTGTTTATCAACTTGTTTTTGTGGCAAATGAGGTGGAGAGGGGCGTTTTTGCATCCTCGTTACCGCTGCGCTCAAACGAGGACGAGTGAGGGGGCGTTTTTTTGTTTATGTGGGTAAGGGGAAAAATAATAGCCACTGAGCGGGTAAAGGCCGGCGCTAACAGACTAAATTACCGCGTTTATCAACTTGTTTTTGTGGCAAATGAGGTGGAGAGAGGGCGTTTTTGCATCCTCGTTACCGCTGCGCTCAAAAGAGGACGAGTTGGGGATGCCAATTGTTGTAACCGCCAAGTCCCACAAAGTTTTCGCGAAGTAACACAAGCTGTTCCCTTCAATCCGGTGGGCGAGCTATCAAAAAACCTCCTTGGCAATCTGCTCAATGTTATCCGATTTGCCCATGGTATAATAATGCAGTACCGGCACTCCGGCGGCGTACAATTCTCTGGATTGTTGGATGGCCCATTCCACACCTACCTGTCGCACGGCTTTGTTGTCCTTGCATTTCAGCACTTCCTTCACCAAATCCACGGGCAAGTCCACATGAAAGGTTTTAGGGATGGCCGTAAGTTGCGATTGGGTGCTGAAGGGTTTCAACCCTGGAATAATGGGCACGTTAATCCCTTTTTCGCGGCAGCGGGCAACAAAGTCGAAATACTTTTGGTTGTCGAAAAACATTTGGGTAACGATGTAGGAGGCGCCGGCTTCAATTTTCTTTTTCAGGAAATACAAGTCGCTGTCCATGTTGGGCGATTCGCCGTGTTTTTCAGGATATCCGGCCACGCCAATGCAGAAGTTCATGGAGCGTGTATTGCGCAAGTCCTCGTCCAGATAAATGCCGCGGTTGAGGTTGGCAATCTGGTTTACCAAATCCAATGCATGTTCGTTGCCCTCGGGCTCGGGGGTAAACACGCGGGTACCGGGTTGTGGGTCGCCACGCACCACCAACACATTGTTGATGTCAAGAAATTGCAGGTCGATGAGGGCATTTTCGGTTTCTTCACGGGTAAATCCGCCACAAATAATATGGGGCACCACATCTATTCCAAAACGGTATTTGATGGCCGCCGATATACCCACGGTTCCGGGTCGTTTGCGCACGGTATGCTTTTTCATCAGGTTGTTGGGAAGGGTTTCGTAAACCACTTCCTGTTGGTGATAGGTGATGTTGATGAAGGCCGGACTGAACTGAATCAAGGGGTCGATGGCTTGTTGGATGCTGTCGAAATTGTGTCCCTTCAAAGGAGGGAGCAACTCGAACGAAAACAGCGGTTTGTCAGCTTCGGCGATATATTGAATGATGGTCTTTTCCATGATGATTTGCAAAGGTTAGGTTGATTAAACTAAATTGACAGGCAATAATTTTTCCACGGTTTCCACCGACATGTTTTTGCGTTGGGCATAGTCGGCCAACTGGTCAGGAAGCAGCTTGCCCACATTAAAATATTGCGCATCGGGATGGGCAAAATAGAAGCCACTCACGGATGCCGCAGGATACATGGAAAAACTTTCGGTGAGTGTTACTCCCGTATGTTTTTCGGCATCAAGCAAGTTGAAGAGGGTAAGTTTTTCGGAGTGTTCTGGACAGGCGGGATATCCCGGTGCAGGACGAATGCCGGCGTATTTTTCGCGCAGGATATCCTGTATGTCAAGTTGTTCGTCTTGTGCGTATCCCCATAAATTTTTCCTCACCCGGTGATGAAGCCATTCGGCGGCAGCCTCGGCCAAGCGGTCGGCCAACACCTTGAGCATGATGGCGTTGTAGTCGTCGTTTTCTGCTTCAAAACGGGCTACATGTGCTTCGATGCCCAGTCCGGCTGTTACCACGAAACCACCCACATAGTCAGTGGTTTTTTCCCTTTCGGGAAGAATAAAGTCGCTCAAACACAGGTTGGGTAAGTCGCCCTCTTTTTGTTCCTGATTGCGAAGAAAATGGAAGGTTTGAAGCAACTCGGATTGATCTTCATCTGTATAAACGTTTACGCTGTCACCTGTTGCTGTTGCCGGAAAAATACCGGCTACACCTTTGGATTTCAGCCAGTTGTTTTTACGTATGGTTTCCAACATGGCCTGTGCTTCTTCATAAAGTTTTTTGGCTTCTTCGCCCTTAACGGGATCAGTAAAAATGTCGGGATATTTGCCATTAAGTTTCCATGCATGGAAAAAGAATGTCCAATCGATGTAAGGAATGAGTGTTTCGATGGAGATATTTTCAAAAACGGTAATTCCGGGCTTTGCGGGGGCTACCGGTGTATAATTTTCTTTTTTAGGATCAAAAGCATTGGCTCTGGCTTTTTTCAGGCTGATGTATTGATGTTGATTTTGCCGGCCGGCGTTCTTTTGGCGAAGTGCTTCGTATTCTTGGGCAATTTGCCTGGTGTAAGCACTTTTTTCGTTGGGATTCAACAATTTGTCGGCCACACCTATTACCTTTGAGGCATCGCGCACATGAACCACGGGTTGTGCATAGTGGGGCGCAATTTTCACGGCAGTGTGAATGGGCGAAGTGGTGGCACCGCCAATCAACAGCGGGATGTCCATGCCCCGGCGTTCCATTTCTTTGGCCACATGTACCATTTCTTCCAGCGAAGGGGTAATCAGTCCGCTCAAACCCAGCAATACGGCCTTTTCTCTGATTACCGTTTCCAGAATCACCTCCGCCGGAACCATCACGCCCAGGTCGATGACTTCGTAATTGTTGCAAGCCAGCACCACGCCCACAATGTTTTTGCCGATGTCGTGCACGTCGCCTTTCACGGTGGCCAGCACTATTTTGCCATTGGATACCTGTTTTCCCAGACTTTCCAACTCGATGTAGGGCAGCAAAATGGCGACCGCCTTTTTCATTACCCGGGCACTTTTAACCACTTGAGGCAAAAACATACGTCCGGAGCCAAACAGATCACCCACCCTGTCCATGCCTTTCATCAGGGGTTGCTCGATGATGTCGAGGGCGCGTGGGTAGTGGGCGCGGGCTTCTTCCACGTCCACATCAATAAAGTCGAGGATGCCTTTTACTAAGGCGTGTTCGAGTCGCTCTTCAACAGGCAAACTACGCCATGCACTTACTTGTTGTTCCTTTTCTTTACCCGAATCTTTCATGTTTTCGGCGAAAGCCAGGAGGCGCTCGGTGGCATCACGACGACGGTTGAGTACCACATCTTCCACCAACGTTTTTAAATCGGAAGGTATTTCATCGTAAATCTGCAACATGCCCGGGTTTACAATGCCCATATCCATGCCTGCCTTGATGGCGTGAAACAAAAACACCGAATGGATGGCTTCGCGGAGCACATTGTTGCCACGAAACGAAAACGACAGGTTGCTTACGCCACCACTCACTTTGGCATGGGGCAGGTGCTCCTTGATCCATTTCACCGCATTGATATAGTCAACCGCGTAGTTGTTGTGCTCCTTGATTCCGGTGGCAATGGCCAGAATATTGGGGTCGAAAATGATGTCCTCGGCGGGAAAAGAGATTTTTTCGGTCAGCAGCTTGTACGATCGTTCGCAAATCTCTATTTTTCGCTGAAAATCAGCGGCCTGCCCTTGTTCGTCGAAGGCCATTACCACCACCGCAGCGCCATAACGACGCACCAGTTTGGCGTGGTGTAAGAATTCTTCTTCCCCGTTTTTAAGACTGATGGAGTTCACAATGCCCTTTCCCTGAATGCATTTCAGTCCGGCTTCAATCACTTCCCAGTTGGAGGAATCGATCATGATGGGCAAACGCGATACATCGGGGTCGGAAGCCAGCATATTAAGAAAGGTGGTCATCTCATGGGGACCATCCAACATGCCATCGTCCAGGTTCACATCCAGAATTTGGGCACCTCCTTCCACCTGATGACGGGCCACGGTGAGGGCTTCTTCGTATTTTTTGTCACGAATCAAACGGGCAAACTTGATGGAACCACTTACATTGGTTCGTTCGCCAATGTTGATGAAGTTCTTTTCCTTCTCAATTCTAACAGGTTCCAGTCCGCTTATTTCGGTAATATGTTGTGGTACAGGTGTTTTGCGTATGGTGTACTGTGCAGCCAATCGGGCAATTTCACGGATGTGATCGGGCGTGGTACCACAGCAACCACCCACAATGTTGAGGTTTTGGTTCTCTAAAAAGCCTTTGATATGACGACCCATTTGTTGAGGTGTTTCGTCGTATTCGCCAAACTGGTTGGGAAGTCCGGCATTGGGATACACACTAACGTTGAAAGGTGCCAAGCGCGACAGTTCTTCCAAATGGGGCCTGATTTGTTCTGCTCCCAGCGAACAGTTGAGTCCAACGCTCAGCAAGTCGATGTGAGAAGTGGAGTTGAAAAATGCCTCCAGGGTTTGTCCCGAAAGGGTTCGTCCGCTGGCATCGGCAATGGTTCCGGAAACCATCACGGGAATGCGGTTTCCCTTTTCTTCAGCCAGCAGATCGATGGCAAACAAAGCCGCTTTGGCGTTGAGTGTATCGAAGATGGTTTCCACCAGCAGGACGTCGGCACCTGCTTCCAACAAGGCTTTGGCCTGTTCGTAGTAGTTGTCGCGCAACTGATCGAATGAGGTGCTACGGTAGCCCGGGTCGTTCACATCCGGCGACATGGAGGCCATTTTGTTGGTAGGGCCCATGGCACCGGCCACAAAACGGGGTTTTTCAGGATTTTTTTCGGTGAAGGCATCCGCGGCCTGTCGTGCCAAAGTTACGGCGGCATGGTTGATTTCGCTCACCAGTGCTTCCATGCCATAGTCGGCCATGGAAATTCGGGTAGCGTTAAAGGTATTGGTTTCGATGATATCCGCACCCGCTTCCAGGTACGCCTCGTGTATCTCGCGGATGATGTGCGGTTGGGTGAGGTTGAGCAGGTCGTTGTTGCCCTTTTGGAGGATGGTTACGTTGGCGAAACGCTTGCCGCGATAATCCGCTTCTTCCAATTTATGGCGCTGAATCATGGTGCCCATGGCGCCGTCGAGCACCAGTACCCTTTTCTTTATTTCGGTAAAAATGGATGTTTTCATAGATATTTCACTCCCTTTAAATGGCATTTGTTGGTTGTTTCAACCGCGGCAATTGCTTCACAAGAAAAAGAACCCAAGTTCCTAAGCAGCTACCAAATGACAATACAATTTTTCATTAGTTAACAATTAATTTATCATTTCCTACTCATTTTGAGTAAGTTAGGTATTGGCACCTTTTCCTTGCAGCAGGTTGCCAGGGTTTCCATGAGCCTAATCTCTCCACCCTTCTTTATAAATCACTACATCCTCGAACGGACATGAATTATGGTGCAAATATAGAATTATTTTAAATAAGGAGACATTTGTTGCTGCAAAACGCAAGAATTCAAAGCCTGATTCCACTCCGATTAGTATCAAAACAAATTTTTAACCGCAAAGCCCGCCAAGTTTTTCGCCAAGTTCCTCAGAAGAATCCGAAGGATTCCAATGTTTATAGCAATGGAGGCGTATATTGTTCGACCCCGACGGGGTCGTATGGTTTGTTTTGGCAATTGTTTCTATAAACATGTCCTCCCTTCGGGATTTCAACATCAACCATGCCACAGAACGGATTAAAACAGGCACATCGAACCCAACCCGAAAAATAACAAAACAATTTATTAACCGCAAAGCCCGCGAAGTTTTTCGCCAAGTTCCTCAGAAGAATCCGAAGGATTCCAATGTTTATAGCAATGGAGGCGTATATTGTTCGACCCCGACGGGGTCGTATGGTTTGTTTTGGCAATTGTTTCTATAAACATGTCCTCCCTTCGGGATTTCAACATCAACCATGCCACAGAACGGATTAAAACAGACACATCGAATCCAACCCGAAAAATAACAAAACAATTTATTAATCGCAAAGCCCGCCAAGTTTTTCGCCAAGTTCCTCAGAAGAATCCGAAGGATTCCAATGTTTATAGCAATGGAGGCGTATATTGTTCGACCCCGACGGGGTCGTATGGTTTGTTTTGGCAATTGTTTCTATAAACATGTCCTCCCTTCGGGATTTCAACATCAACCATGCCACAGAACGGATTAAAACAGACACATCGAACCCAACCCGAAAAATAACAAAACAATTTATTAACCGCAAAGCCCGCGAAGTTTTTCGCCAAGTTCCTCAGAGTCTTTTTCATACAAAATTCAGTTTATCAACATTATACATTTTATGTACCATGTGAGAAAATATTAACCGAAATGATTTTAACGGCCATTTCATGCATGAACGACTTTTCGGAGTGGACTCATGGATAGGTTATTCGGAGTTGAACAATTAAGTACGGATTGATTGGAAAAACGAAT
Organism: Bacteroidales bacterium; assembly: GCA_963676875.1. Classification (GTDB taxonomy): domain Bacteria; phylum Bacteroidota; class Bacteroidia; order Bacteroidales; family F082; genus UBA6244. Next base: position 1,297,189 of record OY781436.1, on the reverse strand, counting down.
CATAGTCCTTCCGTGAATTAATATTCAGTAGTACATCCTGAGAATCTACTTCCAACCTTTTGCCATTGAATACATTTAGCAACTGTCTAAAATCCTGAAATTCACTTTCGTTGTCACGGAGAACACCAATTATTTTTTCCGATAGCAGCAAAGGATGTCCACCTTTTTTTTCAAAAACAGGCTTGTTAAAATCCAACGTTCCCAGATGATCAAACAACTGATTTAATAAATCCTTACTCAGAAAAGGGTTATCGATGTTATGAATGAAACAAGTCTTTTTTTTCTGGAGGGCTTTGGCACCCAGATGAATGGAATGGAGCCTTCCTATTTCAGGATATGAATTGATAATCAGTGTGATGTATGGTTCAATCAATTCCAAATGTTTACGATATTCCTTGAAGTCCCTCTCATTCACCACCACCACCAATTCCGAAATTCCCGATTGTAAATAGATGTTTGTCAGATAGCTCAAAAATGTACCTCCCGATGGATGTTCAAGCAGAAATTTGGGCTTCCCCATCCGCATGGATTGGCCGGCAGCCAGAATAATCGTACCACATGCCCCGATCTTTGTATTTAGCATGGTTCAAAATTACGCCAATTTCAAAACCTGACCTACTTTTCACTAAATTTGGAGGTTTATATTGAAAGTTCACTTATGACGGATCACTTTGCCCTCATTCCTGTCGATTTGATGTTGAAAAATATCCTCGACGAATACCATAGTCACAACCGTATTTTTGGCATACCCAAAAGTCTGTTTTTTGTTCCCACAAAGGAAGACACCATTTGCTCTTCCCGATTTGGCCAATGGATGGAAACGCCCATTGGAGCAGCCGCCGGACCGCACACCCAACTTTCACAAAATATCGTGGCGGCCTGGCTTACCGGCGCTCGGTTCATCGAGCTCAAAACCATCCAAACCCTCGACGAACTGGAGGTTTCAAAGCCTTGCATCGACATGCAGGACGAGGGCTATAATTGCGAATGGTCGCAGGAGTTGAAGATTCATGAGTCCTTCGATCAATACCTCAACGCCTGGATCATCATCCATGCGCTAAAGGATTTGTTGGGCCATCAACAAAAGGAAACCGGCTTTATTTTTAACATGAGTGTGGGCTACAACTACGAAGGCATTCTGAAAGAAAATGTACAGTGGTTTTTGAAAAATATGGACGATGCTTCGGGGTTGTTGCACCAAAAATTGGACTTGTTGGCAAAAATTTATCCTAAAATCCAATCCCTGAAAATTCCCAACCAACTCAGCAACAATGTCACCCTGAGTACCATGCACGGTTGTCCGCCTGAAGAAATCGAACAAATAGCCCATTACCTGATCAGCGAGAAAAAGTTACACACCACGGTTAAGCTTAATCCAACACTGTTGGGCAAAGACACCTTATACAAAATTATGGAGCAGTCCGGTTTTGGTACCCAAGTGCCGGAAGCGGCCTTTGAACACGACCTGAAATACGAAGATGCGGTGCCCATGCTCCAACGACTGCAGGCCACGGCAAGCACGCACAAGCTGACTTTCAGCGTCAAGCTCACCAACACCCTCGAAAGTAAAAACCACAAGCAGGTTTTTCCGGCCAACGAACCCATGATGTACATGAGTGGCCGTGCCTTGCATCCCCTTTCGGTGAAATTGGCCGAAAAACTTCAAAATACCTTCGATGGAAAGCTCGACATCAGTTTTTCGGGGGGTGCCGACGCCTTCAATGTGGTGGATTTGGTGAATGCAGGACTTTGTCCCATTACCGTTTGCTCCGATTTGTTAAAGCCGGGAGGATACGGACGCTTGTTCCAATATATCAAATCGTTGCGTGAAGCCATGGAGAAGACTTATTCGGATGATTTGCCGGAAATGAGCCATAAAAAAATCCGTTGCCTGTGCTGTTCGGATGAAGATGCTGCCTGGCGGAATTTGAAAAATTATGCTGCCCATGTACAGCAAAACCCTGCTTACAGAAACATTCACTTCAAAACGCCAACCATCAAAACCACACGGGAGCTGAAGCCTTTTGACTGTATTCATGCGCCATGTGTGGATACTTGCCCCACCAACCAGGATATTCCCGAGTATTTGTTGCAAACCGCTCAAGGGAATTTTGAAGAGGCTGCCCATGTCATTCTCCAAACCAACCCTTTTCCGCAAACCACCGGCATGGTCTGCGATCATTTGTGTCAAACACGCTGTACACGAATAAATTACGACGATCCTCTTCTGATCAGGGAGGTCAAGCGTTTTGTGGCGGAAAAGGTGTTGAAGGGTTCCCCTAAGGCCAACAGCAAGCCGGACAACGGCAAAAAAGTATCAATTATCGGAGCCGGTCCTGCGGGATTGTCATGTGGCTACTATTTAGCCAAAGCAGGTTTCCTGGTGGAGATTTATGAACGCAAGCCCCAACCCGGAGGCATGGTGCTGGGTGCCATTCCGGCTTTCCGTTTGCCGGATGAAGATCACGATGTGGATTTGCAGCGAATCTTGTCGGAGGGGGTGAAAATTCATTTTAACACACACGTAAACAAGGATTTGTTTGAAACCTTACGAAAAGAATCCGCTGCTGTGTTCATTGCTGCCGGAGCCCAAAAATCCATCAAGCTAACCGTGGATGGGATGGAAGCCAATGGGGTACTCGACCCGTTAGAATTTTTGTTCCATGCGAAAAAGTCGATTCCCACCGGATTGGGACAACAGGTCATCATTATCGGAGGTGGCAATACTGCCATGGATGCAGCCCGAACGGCATTCCGGCTGGTGGGCGACCGCGGCAAAGTGACCATCGTATATCGTCGTACCCTCACCCAAATGCCCGCCGATCAGGGAGAAATTAAAGCTGTTTTGGAGGAAGGTGTAGAGGTAATTGAGCTTACAGCTCCCGTCAGGGTAATTCAAAATGAAGGTCAGGTTTCCGGATTGCAATGCATGAAAATGAAGCTGGGCGAACCTGACAACTCCGGCAGAAGACGACCCATACCTATTGACAATTCAGAATTTATTCTGGAAGCCGATACCATCATTCCGGCCATTGGACAAGAACTTGATTTGGAATTTATTGATAAAGAAACGTTTAAGGACAAACAATATAAAACGCAATTACCCAATGTATATGTCGGCGGTGATGCCATGCGTGGAGCCTCCACGGCCATCAATGCCATTGCCGACGGACGAAAAGTGGCAGAGATGATGATTGCGGATGTCCAAAGCTCTCATGAAGATTATCAAAAACCTTCCATACGTTCGGTTGATTATGAGGAGCTTATGTTTAAAAAATCCCAACGGAATCATGGGATTGTGCCACAAGAAACCCCTTTGAGCGACCGAAAGAACTTTCAATTAGTCACTTCCACGCTTACACAAGAGGAAGCCATCACCGAGTCGTCGCGCTGCCTGCAATGCGATGTGTTGTGTAATGTGTGTACCACCGTTTGCCCGAACCTGGCCTTTAAATCCTACCAAATAGTGCCCGTTCATTATCACCTTTCCAAACTGGTAATCCACAACAATCAGGTGCATTTGGCGGATGATGTGGCCTTTAAAGTTGATCAGCCGTACCAAATTTTGCATCAGGAAGAATGGTGCAATCAGTGTGGCAATTGCACCACGTTTTGCCCCACTTCCGGTGCTCCCTGGCGTGAGAAACCTCATGTTTATTTCTCCAAAAGCGCCCTCCAACAAAACGGCGATGGATATTATTTTGATGAAGTACAACAATGCCTCCATCGCCTGAACCAAGGTAGCTGGGCCACGCTGAAACAAGAAAATGATCAGTTCCTGTTCAGTGAAGCGGGTGTTGAATTACAGCTCAATGCATCCAACTTCGACATCGTTGGGTGGCATCTCGACTCCAAAGTAAACAAAGAAATTACCCTGACAAATGCCGCCGAAATGAGCGTTGTTTGGCAAGGGTTTCACCAATAGTAAACACGAACTATAATTATAACATGGACACAAAAGAAAAAGTACTCGAAAACACCATCCAACGGTGCAGGGAACGTCACATCATCCTTCCCACTTACAAACAAATGCGGCATCCTGAATTGGTACCTCAAAAAATTAAGGACAAACTGGCCAACATCGGCCTCTGGGACCTGAACTCACTCAACCTCTTCCGCATCACCTGGAAAAACGAGCCCAAAGACTTTGGCGGGAAATTCGGTGGCGTTAATTATCTGGAAATTCCCTCTGAACTCTCCGGAGTAAAGGCCCGCATCATCGTCCTTATCGGAAAATATTTTCCCACCGGCGCGCATAAGGTGGGTGCTACCTTTGGTCCGCTGGTCGAAAAGCTGGTCACCGGCCGTTTCGATCCCACCCGCCAAAAAGCCCTGTGGCCCTCCACGGGAAACTATTGTCGCGGAGGTGCTTACGACAGTTATCTGCTTGGTTGTGAATCCATTGCCGTATTGCCTAAAGGGATGTCGCAGGAGCGTTTCGACTGGTTACACAAAGTGGGTGCCGAAGTGTTTGCCACACCCGGAAGCGAAAGCAACGTGAAGGAAATTTACGACAAGGTGAAGGTGCTGAAAGCCGAACGAGGCGATGGCATCGTCAACCTCAATCAGTTTGAAGAAATCGGCAATCCGTTGTGGCATTATGCCGTTACCGGACCGGCCATGGAAGAAGTGTATGACCAGGTTAAAAAACCAAACCAACGATTTAGTGGCGTATTTTTAACCCAAGGTTCGGCCGGAACCTTGGGCAGCACCGACTACCTGCGCGAAAAATTTCCACACGTGAAAGTGTGTGCCGGAGAAGCCCTGCAATGTCCCACACTCCTCGAAAACGGCTATGGCGAGCACCGCATCGAAGGTATTGGCGACAAGCATGTTCCGTGGATTCACAACATCCGCAACATGGACATGGTGGCTGCCATCGACGACAATCCCAACATTCGCTTGATGCGCCTGTTCAATGAACCTGCCGGAAAAGAGTTTCTGAAAAACGAACTTCATCTGGATGCCGGATTGGTGGAAAAATTAAGTCTGTTGGGCATTTCATCCATCGCCAACCTGATGGGCTCCATCAAATTGGCCAAGTATTACGAAATGGACGAAAACGACATGCTGTTTACCGTGGCCACCGACTCCATGGACATGTACCAATCGCGTTTAACGGAGGAAAATCAAAAACATGGCCCATTTACCAACCGTGATGCCGCCGTTAGTTTTGATTCGGATTTGCTGGGGCTGAACATCGACCACATGCTCGAGATGACCTATTATCAAAAAAAGCGCATGCACAACCTCAAATATTTTACCTGGATTGAGCAGCAAGGCAAAACCGTGGAAGAGCTCAACGCCCAATGGTACGACGAAAACTACTGGAAATCGCGTTACGCCAAAGTACAGGAATGGGATGACGAAATCAATGCTTTCAATGAGCGGACGGGGTTGATGAAAGAGTATAGTTAAAAACAGGGACCGGTCAACAATCCGTGATTTGAAATGGGTTGATAAGTATTTCTTAATTTTGAAGCGGAAGAAGTTTATTAGGTATAGAGCTATGAACAAATCATTATTTTCTGGGGGAACCGCTCAATTATTTAGTAAAATAGCAACCTTATTAAATGAATCTCGCAAAATAGTTGCAAATAGTATTAACCAGGCAATTGTTTTAACTTATTTTGAAATAGGGAAGTTAATAGTTGAAGATGAACAAAATGGGGAAAAAAGAGCTGCTTATGGGAAATCGGTATTGAAGGATTTATCTCAAAACCTGACCAATGAATTTGGTAAGGGATATTCTGTTTACAATTTGGAAAGAATGCGCAAATTTTATCTCACATATAATGACAGAATACGAATTGATGAGAATTCCGCATCACTGATGCGGAATTCTCAGTATCCATTTAAAATTAGTTGGACTCATTACCTTCAACTATTAAAGATTGAAGATGTTGAAGAAAGAGATTTTTATGAAATAGAATCGGTGAATAACAATTGGTCGGTTAGAGAATTAGAGAGACAATATAATTCGTCGCTATACGAACGTTTGATTTTAAGTAGGGATAAAAAAGGAGTTGTTGAGTTGAGTAAAAAAGGACAAATATTGGTAAAGCCAATTGATGCAATTAAAGAACCTTATGTCCTTGATTTTTTAGGTCTTGAAAAAAATGAAAAATACACTGAATCTGATCTCGAAACAGCCATTATTAATAAACTGGAGAACTTCCTCAGGGAACTTGGAAAAGGATTTTTATTTGTTGGAAGGCAGCAGAGGATTTCAATTGAAGATGACCAGTTTTATATTGACCTTGTATTTTATAATCGTCTGCTTCAGAGCTTTGTGTTGATCGACTTAAAAATCGGAAAATTAAAACATCAAGATTTGGGTCAAATGCAGATGTATGTCAATTATTATGATGAGTTTGTTAAAACAAAAGACGAAAATCCTACAATTGGAATTGTATTGTGTAAACAAAAAAATGAAACATTGGTAAGGATTACACTTCCAAAAGAAAACCAACAGATTTTTGCTAGTAGATATTTAACAGTTCTTCCGAGCAAAGAAGAGTTGAAAAATCTGATTGAAAATAAATAATTGTATCAATTTGACGGAAACATTTCCTATCACTATATGCTAAGGTAATCGACAGTTAAAACGTTTAAACAATATGATTCACAACGAAATAACCTATTCATGCATCAATTGCGACAAGGTGTTCCGGTCGGCAGAAGTGCAATATTTATGTCCGGTTTGTGGTCATTCCAACGAACCGACAGCACCTCCCAAAGGGGTCCTCAAGGTGTTGTATCCCTATCGGGAATTGGCTTCGGAAGGTATGCGGTTTTCAGATTTAAAACATCGTGATTTTCTGGATATACTGCCCATTGCTTCCACTGATAGCCTTCCGCCATTGAAGGTAGGACGCACCCCGCTGTATAAAATCAGAACCATACGCAAAGAAACCATCCCCTTTGAGTTATACCTGAAAGACGACAGCCAAAATCCTACCTACTCATTCAAGGACAGGGCTTCGGCACTGGTTTCGGCTTACGCCAAAGAACACGAACGCGATACCATTGTTGCGGCCTCCACCGGAAATGCAGGCTCTTCGCTGGCAGGCATCTGTGCATCACAGGGTCAGAAAGCTTTTGTGATTGTTCCGGAAAGTGCGCCCATGGCCAAGCTCACCCAAATCGTGATGTATGGAGCTACCCTCATTCCCGTAAAGGGCACCTACGACGATGCCTTCGACCTGAGTGTGGCTGCCACCCGCGAAATGGACTGGTACAACCGAAATACGGCATTTAATCCACTGACCATCGAAGGAAAAAAATCCGTTGCTTTTGAATTGTTTGAGGAGTTGGGACAGGTGGTTCCCGACACCATTTTTGTGCCTGTGGGCGACGGTGTCATCATTTCGGGCGTGTACAAGGGTTTTGAGGATATGTTGAAACTGGACATCATCGATCATATGCCCGTGGTGGTGGCTGTGCAGGCCGAAGGAAGTGCCAACCTGGTGAACAACCTCAATGGACACGAATTTGAATCGGAAGCCAGCAGTACCATTGCCGACTCCATATCGGTGGATATTCCTCGAAATTATTACATGGCCCGCCGTTTTCTTGAAGAATACAATGGCGAATGGCTCACGGTAACGGATGAGGAAATTCTCAAGGCTTCGGCCGCTTTGTCACGTGAAACCGGACTTTTTTCCGAGCCCGCGGCGGCAGCAGCCATGGCCGGATTGCTCAGTTACTACGACCAGGAATTAATTTCGCCCGGCACAAAAAACGTGGTGCTGCTTACCGGTAGCGGACTCAAGGACTTGGCGGCTGTGCGTTCGCTTCTGGACATGCCCGAAGCCATCTATCCCGACTTAAATCAACTGATAAAATTACTGACATGATTACCTTTCAACTCAATGGCAACCAAATAAATTATGAAGGCGACGAGAACGGCTTTTTGCTGGATTTTCTTCGTTTGGAAAAACATCTGACGGCGGTAAAGGATGGATGTTCGGGACAAGCTGCCTGCGGTGCTTGCACAGTGGAAATCAACGGCAAAGCCAAACTCGCTTGCGTTACCAAAATGAAAACACTCGAAAATGCCGAAATATTCACCCCCGAGGGTTTTCCACCCCATGTACTTGATATTATTGCCAAAACCTTTGTAAATCAAGGGGCTGTACAGTGTGGATTTTGTACTCCCGGGTTTATCACTCGCACAAAAGTGTTGTTGCAGGACAATCCCCATCCCACCATTCAGGAAATTCATCAGGCCATCAAACCACATTTGTGTCGGTGTACCGGGTACAAAAAAATTGAAGAAGCCATTGGCGTTGCCGGCGATTTGCTTGAAAAGGGAACCCCAATTGAAATTACCGCCACTTCCGGTAAAATAGGTGTGGCCCATCCCAAATATGAAGCCTTGCAAACAGCCATTGGAGAAAGGAAATTTGTGGATGACATGTTCCTCGACGGAATGCTTTTCGCTGCCTTGAAATTTTCGGATCATCCCAAAGCCCGAATACTGAAAATCGATGTATCGGAAGCCATGAAATCACCGGGTGTGCATCGGATTTTTACCGCCGGGGATATTCCGGGAGAACAAAAAACCGGACTCATCCTTCAGGATTGGCCATTGATGATAGCCCCGGGACAAACCACCCACTATATTGGTGATGTGTTGGCAGGAGTGGTGGCCGACAGCGACCAGTTGGCCCGTGCAGCGGTGGCTAAGATAAAAGTGGAATACGAAGTGCTCCCACCCGTTACCGATGTGGTGAAAGCCATTGATGGTGAACGCGTTCATCCGGAAAGGCCCAATAATTTCGATACCACCCAATTTACCATTGGCGATGCCGACAAAGCCATGTCGTTGGCGGCTTTTCGCTTCCGCGGAAAGTATGAAACCCAACGTATTGAACACGGTTTCTTAGAAAAAGAAGCTGCCATTGCCTGCCCGGACGGAAGTGGTGGCGTGGAGCTTTTTAGCCAAAGTCAGGGTGTTTACGAGGACCGTCGGCAGGTGGCCATGATTTTGGGACTGCCCGAGGAAAACGTACGTGTGACGCTGGTTCCCAACGGAGGCGGATTTGGCGGTAAAGAAGATATGACCGTTCAGGGACATGCTGCCTTGTTTGCCTTTTTGTTGAACCGACCAGTTAAAATTACCCTTCGTCGGGAAGAATCCATTCGCATGCATCCCAAACGGCATCCTGTATTGATGGACATGGAACTGGGGTGCGATGCCAAAGGAAAACTCACGGTCTTGAAACTCAAAGCTATTGGCGACACAGGAGCCTACGCTTCGGTGGGCATGAAGGTGATGGAGCGCGTGGCCGGACATGCTGCCGGAGGTTATTTTATCCCGGAAGTGGACATTGAAGCGAAGACCGTTTATACCAACAACATCCCTTGTGGAGCCATGCGGGGCTTTGGTGCCAATCAGGTGGCCTTTGCCTTAGAAAGTTGCATCGACGAGCTTTGTCAGCAAGGCGGATTCGACCGTTGGCAGTTTCGCTATGAAAATGCCCTGGTTGACGGATTACGCACCTCCACCGGACAAAAAGTGACCGGCGTGGGAATCAGGGCTTGTCTGGAAGCACTCAAACCCGATTACCTGAAGGCTCCTTTTGCCGGATTGGCTTGTGCCATCAAGAATTCCGGTGTGGGCAATGGCATGAAGGACGAATCGCAGGTAAGTATCGAAATCATTTCCGAAAACCATATCCTCCTTCAACACGGCTGGACCGAAATGGGACAAGGCGTACACAATATGGCACTGCAAACCCTGTGTGAAGAAACAGGCTTGAATCCTGATATTGTAGAAGTTAGGGTAGATACCGAAGCCCAACTCAAAACCGGCATGACCACCAGCTCACGTGCCACAGCATTGGTTGGATTGGCGATTATCAATGCTGCCAAGGCCTTGAAAGAAGATTTAAAACAACATGAGTTGAAAGAATTGGTTGGCAAAACATATAAAGGAGAATTTGTGTGCGACTGGACCACCAAGCCCGGCACCGGCATCGAAAACCCGATTATTCACTACTCCTATGGTTATGCTGCTCAACTGTGTGTGTTGGACGAAAAGGGTGAAATTATTCGAATGGTAGCCGCCCACGATGCCGGAAAAATCATGAATCCCATGTTGTTCGAAGGGCAGATTGAAGGTGGCGTACACATGGGTTTGGGCTACGCCCTGACCGAAGATTTGCCCATGAAGGATGGCTTCCTGATCAGCGAACGTATGCGCGATTTAAAAATCCTGCGTGCCCACGAAACCCCTGAAATTAAAGTAATTGGCGTGGAAGTCCCTGATCCCGTGGGGCCCTACGGAGCCAAAGGAATTGGAGAGATTGGGTTGGTGCCCACCGCAGCTGCAGTGGCCAATGCATTTTGTGCGTTCGATGGGATAAGGAGAATGAAGTTGCCTTTGAAGCGGTAGTTCCAACCCGGCGGGTCGAGAACTAATTCCTAACTAAAAATGAATATTAACAGATAAAAATCCAAGGGGGCCAATACGGGTTCTTAATCCGGTAACAGAATGCTCATATTCTGAATTATAACTGTTATTTTTAGTGATGGTTTTTCCGGTGATATATTCGATGGTATATTTAACTTCTGTGCCAATCGACAAGTTGGGTGTTATGTAGTAATTTACGCCAAGTAACGGATTTATACCAACCGCGAATTCGCTGTATTTATTCTCATTGTCGTAATTGCTTTCATCGTATTTTGTTTTTAAGCTTGAAATGGAAGTGGACAAATCAGCTCCATAAAAAATATTAACACGTGAAAAGGTTAAGTGCCATTCGTACCCCATATTGAGTGTGGTTCGGAAATTCTTGGCCGTGTAGGAATCGTTGGAGCCGTTTTTATTCTCATTTTTCATGTTGCTGTAACTGAGATTGGCTCCCAACCTTACCGCCCCCTTAGCAGAATGAAATTTCACTCCCACAACAAGCTCAGGACGCGCATAGTACTCTCCCAAATAGTAATCGATGAAATAATCCCCATTGAGATCCACTAAATAGGATGAATACACGTAATTATTTCTGGCAAAGATATTGGCAACAGCAATATTTACTTCCGTTCTTTGGTTGTTAAATTCCTGCTTTTCGGAGTTCTGAGCATGGCTTGAAACTGAATAAAACGAGCCAATGATCAGGCTTAAAATTAAAATACTAATGTTCTTTTTCATCATGTATAGGTTTGTTTGTAAATTTGAAAATCGGGCTAAGGTAGTTAAATAATGAAATTACAACAGCCTTAAATAGACTTAATTTATGGCATCTTCAAAAAAAGCAAAATCTCGGGAACAAAAATGCGTATTTTTGGAATCACTATGAAAAGAAAAGGCTATTTCGCTTTGTTGATGAGCATAATTGTCATCACTTCGTGTGAGTTTCAATCGCGTCACCATGAGTTGATCAACCACAAAATTTACGCAAACCCTGTTTGGCTTCAAGGCACTTGGGAACAACAAACGGATGATGGAATATTTTCTGAATCATGGCAAAAAGTAACTGACAGTGCATACCATGGAGTTGGCATGTTTATAAGTGAAGGAGATACCTTATTCTCAGAAAGACTCTCCATCTACCAAAGTCGAAGTGTCTGGTATTTTGCAGCTTTGGTTTCTGACCAAAATGCGGGAGAAACTATTGTATTTGAGCTAACCTCATCAAAAGATTCAATCATGGTTTTTGAAAACAGAAACCATGATTTTCCTCAGAAAATTAGCTATCATTTTATTTCTGAAGACTCAGTTGTTGCAGTAGTTGAAGGAGAAACCAAAGAAGGCTCGCGAAAGGATATTTTTTCAATGACACGTAAAATAATTAATTAATCCATGTCCATCATACTCAAAAACACAACTTTTATTCACTGGCAAACAGGACAAATTGTTCAAGTGTCCAATAAATGGAAAAGTGTTTATGGGTAGAATTATTATTTTCTGAGCAGCATATGAGGGGTTTGAATCAGCACGGAGCACGAAATATTCTCCATTAACAATTTTTGTTTGAGTTATGACCAATGAGATTGAAAGGTACAAAGGATTACTAAATGACATTAAAGTTCGTTTGCGGTCGGCGCAGGTCAAGGCAACTTTATCTGTAAATGCTGAATTGATTGAGATGTATGGAGATATTGGACGAATGATTCATCAGCAACAATTAGCATATGGATGGGGAGCAGGGATCATTCGAAAACTATCTACTGATTTAAAAAATGAATTGCCAGAAGAAAAAGGGTTTTCAGAGAGGAACCTTAAATTTATGGTTCAGTTTTATAAAGAATACTTTTCTGTCGCTGCAATTGGGAAACAGCCCGTTTCCCAATTAGAACAAATGGGGAAACAGCTTGTTTCACAAATACCATGGGGTCATAATATTATACTTATGCAGAAGATTAAATCGAAAGAGATACGATTTAAATACATGCAACAAATAATTGAATCCGGCTGGAGTAGAGATGTTTTGGTAAATATGATCAAGGGTTCATGGCACAATCGTCAAGGTATTGTATCAAGCAACTTTAATACTACCCTCCCTGATTTGCAATCGAATTTAGCACAACAAATGCTAAAAGACCCTTATGTTTTTGATTTTCTAACCATTACAGAACCATTTAACGAAAGAGAGTTAGAAACGGAATTAATCAAACATCTCGAGCGATTTCTGATTGAACTTGGCTCTGGATTTGCTTTTGTAGGACGTCAATATCATCTCCAAATAAGCGACAGGGATTTCTATATAGATTTGCTATTTTATCACCTCAAGTTAAGAGCCTATATTGTTATTGAACTAAAAAAAGGGGAATTTAAACCCGAATATGCCGGAAAACTAAACTTTTACTGTTCTGCCGTTGATGACATCCTCAGGCATGAAACAGATCAGTCAACAATTGGGTTGATCCTGTGTGAAACAAAAGATAAAATCTTTGCCGAATACGCATTGAAAGATATTAACAAACCCATAGGTATTTCTGAATATGAACTTACCAAAGCTATCCCTGATAACTTGAAGTCCAGTTTGCCTAGTATTGAAGAAATAGAATCTGAATTCGCAAAAGAAGAAAACAGCAGCTGATTTTTCCGTAAAAGAAAGAAATAATACACCTAAAATAGTAAAACCATGTCCATCATACTCAAAAACGCCACTTTTATTCACTGGCAAACGCTGGAACATATCCATGCCTCCATAAAAATTGATCCCGGTGTGGGTGCCGGTTATACACTGCTCCCCGCGCAACTCGAAGGTATAGATATCAGTAGGGATGAGGTAATCGACTGTACCGGAAAACTGGTCACCAAGTCCTTTGCCGTGGGTCATCACCATGCCTACTCGGCGTTGGCACGTGGCATGCCCCAACCGCCAAGGCAACCTGAAAACTTCTTGCAAATTCTGCAATATATCTGGTGGAACCTCGACAAAGCCCTCGATAACGAAATGATTGAGGCAAGCGCGTTGGCCACCGCCATGGCCTGTGCCAAAGCGGGATCCACGTTCGTGATCGATCACCATGCTTCGCCCAATGCCATCAGTGGGTCGTTGGAAATTATCGCCAACGCTTTCGATCGGGTGGGGGTGAGTCACTTGCTGTGTTACGAAATTTCGGACCGTGATGGAATCGATAAGGCAGAGCAGGGTTTGACGGAAACTGCTGAATATTTGATCCAACATCAAGGCTTGGTAGGGTTGCACGCTTCTTTTACCGTGGGCGACGATACCCTGAGCAAAGCCGTAAACCTGATGCAAAAAACCCAATCCGGAATCCATATTCACGTGGCAGAAGACCTGGCCGATCAGGACCAATGCATGAAGGCTCATAACATGCGTGTGGTGGACCGGCTTCATCAATTTGGTGTGCTTCAATCATCAAAAACCATTTTGGCACACGGACTGCATTTGTCTGACAATGAACGGGATTTGATCCGAAACTCGCCGGCGTGGGTGGTCGAGAATATGGAAAGCAACCTAAATAATCAGGTGGGCTTTTTCGATGGGAGAAATCTTGGCAATCGGCTGATGTTGGGAACCGATGGCATGCACAGCGACATGATCCGAAGTGCCCAATCGGCTTTCTTTTCCGGTCTTCAACATGACCAAATCAACGTGCCCGAAGCCTATGGGCGGTTGAGAAATGTACATCATTATTTGTCGGAAAACTCCTTTTTGGGTGATGGTGATAACAACCTGGTGGTACTCGATTATGATTCGCCAACCCCTGTTTCATCAGAGAATTTTTTAGGTCATTTTATATTTGGATTGTCATCAAATCATGTTCAACATGTGATTTCCAATGGAAATTGGTTGGTGAAAAACAGAAAACTCACCAACGTGGACGAACAAGAGGTGCTTATACAAGCGCAAAATCAGGCGATGCGTTTGTGGAAGAAATTGTAATGGGTTTGAATTGAAAAAAGAAGTGCAGCACACAAACGTCTTATACCGATTATGAATTGAAATGAGCTTTAAGTTCGCTTCGCTCCTGAAACATCTTCAATTCTATATCGGCATTATACATAAACAGCGTAGTGCTAACTTCAATTTATAGTTGGTATTACTTCTCTTTTTTAAAGTACAAATTCCCAAAAGTTGTCAGAGGTAATACATTTAAAATCTGAACCGTAGTTTTCGACCCATGATTTTGGTGCTTTTTCTGACGTCTTTTTGTATTTGATTTCGTAGCCAAAGAGCTTTCCTGATTTTTCTTCAACATAATCTAACTCTGCACCGGTATAGGTTCGCCAAAAATAGGACGAAACGTGGCGTTGATGGTACGCGGATGCCTTTAATCGCTCTGCAATAACGAAATTTTCCCAAAGAGCTCCACGATCGTTACGCATCTTTAGCATGGAAAAATTATTTATAATCGCATTGCGTACACCACAATCCCAAAAATATATTTTGTCGCGTTTGCTTATTTCTTTTCTGAGATTACGACTGAAGCCCCCAAGCCGAAACACAATGAATGATTGTTCCAATAAATCAATGTAGTTGTTCACGGTTTCCTGACTCATTCCCAGTTGTTTGGCAAGTTCATTCAATGAAACTTCCGATCCGATCTGAAAGGCCAGAAGTTGCAGTAAATCTCTTATTTTGCTGCTGTTTCTAATCTGGCTTATGGCAATAATATCCTTATAAAGGTAGGCATCTGAAAGTTCAAGCAGATATTTTTCTTTTAGACCTAAAGATGACTGGTTAAGTATGTCGGGATACAATCCAAAAATCATCCATTGTTCAAGCCGTTCCTGCATCTCAAAAGGATTAAAATCCGCTCTCAACTCGGATAATGCAATGGGGTACAGTGTAAAGGTTGAAGTTCGTCCCGTGAGTGGTTCCTTAACTTTGTTAGCCAAATCGAGCGATGAGGATCCTGTAACCAACAAACGCAATGATGGCAGATTATCGTGTAGTATCTTTAGGTTAATGCCAATGTCGGGTATCCGTTGAGCCTCGTCAATGAATAGCAGATCATACCCGCTGACAAATAGTTTCAATTTATTGAGGTCGCGGGATGAAAGCACATCAACGTACCGAGATTCGTCGGCATTGACATTCAGTACCTTCAGCTTCCGGTTACCCTCAGGAGAAGCAAGTGTGGCCAAAAAATCGTTGGAAAGGGTTGTTTTGCCTGTTTGCCGTGCCCCATAAAGAATGATGATTTTGTTTGATTGAGAATAGCTCTTGCGAAGCAATGGTAATAGATTTCGTTTTACTTTCATGACGTCTTTGCTTTTTACCGAACGAAGATGTATTCATACGTGCCTCCAAATGGCTTTTTCAAGAGCAAAGGTAGTAAATAATTAATTCTATTCGAAAAATTCACGTGAATATTTCGAGTATATCTGAAAAATTCACGTGAATTATTCGATTAGGTCTGGATTTTGTGGCTTTTGTCCATCCGTTTGCGCCTGAAGTTATCATCTTTTTTCCTTGTTTAGAATCGTCATTAAATAACTTTTTTTGTTCATTTTTCACAAAGAAAACCTAACTTTGGGCTTCCTAAATTTATTCACAAATGATTGAAATATACCACAATCCCCGTTGCAAAAAATCACGTGCCGGACTTCAATATGTTCAGGAAAGGACTTCGGACTTCGAAATCATCGATTACCTTAAAAATCCATTGACAGAGAAGGAGTTGGAGGTGCTGCTGATGAAACTCAACAAAAAGCCCTTCGACATGGTACGTACCCAGGAAGCCGTGTACAAAAGTGAATTGAAAGGAAAACAATTTGCCGACCACGAATGGGTGAAAATCATGGTTGAAAATCCCAAACTCATCAAACGACCCATCGTGGTGAAAGGCAACAAAGCCGTGTGGGGCGACCCTGCCGAAGCTATTAGCGTACTTTTTTAACAGAATTCAATAATACAATTACACAGCTATAAAAATTAAAACCATGAACTACAGAATTGAACACGACACCATGGGCGAGGTACAAGTTCCTGCCGACAAATATTGGGGTGCCCAAACACAACGATCCAAAGAAAATTTTAAAATCGGACCCGAAGGTTCCATGCCCGAAGAAATTATCATGGCCTTTGCTTACCTTAAAAAGGCGGCTGCCCTTACCAATGCCGACTTGGGTGTGTTGACCAAAGAAAAAGCCACACTCATTGCCCAAGCCGCCGACGAAATTCTGGAAGACAAGCTGGCCGGAAACTTCCCGTTGGTGATTTGGCAAACGGGGTCAGGTACCCAATCGAATATGAACATGAACGAAGTAATTGCCAACCGCGGTCATGTGATTAACGGTGGAAAGCTGGAAGATAAAGCAAAGGCACTGCATCCCAACGATGATGTCAACAAATCGCAATCGTCTAACGATACTTTCCCCACGGCTATGCACATCGCTGCATACAAGCTCATCATGGAAGTGACCATTCCCGGTGTTCAAAAGCTGCGCGATGCCCTGAACGAAAAAGCCGAAGCCTTCAAGTCCATCGTGAAAACAGGTCGTACCCACCTGATGGATGCCACCCCGTTAACGCTCGGACAAGAATTTTCAGGCTATGTGGCTCAGCTCGATTTCGGACTAAAAGCCTTAAAAAATACCCTTCCTCACCTCACACAGCTGGCACTTGGCGGCACCGCCGTTGGAACGGGACTCAATACACCCAAAGGTTATGCCGAAAAAGTAGCCGAAAAAATTGGCGAACTTACCGGATTTCCTTTCGTTACGGCAGAAAACAAATTTGAGGCTTTGTCGGCCCATGATGCCATCGTGGAAACTTCTGGAGCGCTGAAACAACTGGCTGTCAGCTTGATGCATATTGGAAATAACATCCGTACCCTGGCTTCCGGTCCCCGTTGCAGTATTGGTGAAATCCAGCTACCCGCCAACGAACCCGGCTCTAGCATCATGCCCGGAAAGGTAAACCCAACCCAAAACGAAGCCTTAACCATGGTTTGTGCTCAGGTAATTGGCAACGACGCCGCCATCACTGTGGGAGGTATGCAAGGCCATTTTCAACTCAATGTATTTAAACCGGTGATGATTGCCAACTTGCTGCAAGCTGCTCGTTTACTCGGCGACGCCTGTGTTTCATTCACCGATAACGCCGTGGTGGGCATCGAACCCAACTACCGCGTGTTGGAGGAAAAACTGGAAAATTCGCTCATGTTGGTCACCGCCCTGAACACCCACATTGGATATGAAAAGGCAGCCAAAATTGCTAAAAAAGCCCATGCCGAAGGCACCACCTTGCGGGAAGCAGCTTTGGAACTGGGATTTTTAACCGATGAAGAATTCACACTTTGGGTAGATCCCAGAAAGATGATTTAATTTGAATATTTCTTCTTGTTAGTTTTAAATTGTTGATTAGCCGTCCTGAATTTTTTCAGGGCGGCTTTTTTGATGGGTTGGGAGTCCTTATTGCTTCAAGCGTCCATGTTTGAAACTCCTCCTTGCTTCAAGCGTCCACGCTTGAAGCTATAGACCCATCATCTCCCTGAAGTTTGTAACCGCTCTCCTTGCAAACGAATGCTTAATTTTAATACCTCATAGTATCATCCAGACCTTGTTTCAGATCAATCAATTGCTCCCTGGAAATCATTCCTATTTTACTCACCAACCGTTCTTTGGAAATGGATCGGTTATGGAAAGTCATCACTTCCCACCGCTGAGTAATACCGATTATTGCACTGGTTCCCAGTACAATATTTCCCTTATGATTCTTTGTTTTTAAAGTCAGCGGACAAGCAATTCCCACCGGAAGGTAGGTGTTCATCAAATCATCACTGATGATGACTACCGAACGAATCTCCTGTTGCTCACTACCTTTCACAGGGTTCAGATCAGCATACCAAATTTCCACCTGTTTCATGCGTTCGATTGTTTCAGATAGTCCTCCATACCTTCTTCGGCCATTTCCAGCAGTTCGGTATCATTGGCGGTCTGTTTGTGGATTGAGCATACTCGGCGCGTGTCAGTTGGTCGAGATAAATCTATAAAGCTTTTTCAATGAATTTTTTTTGGGCGTGGACAGTCGCTTGGCCATGCTGTTAAGCTTTTAAAGCAAGTCGTCGGGTAAAGTACTGGTAAAGGTGGTCATGCTTATATTTTTTTTTCATTGTTGTCCAGTAAAATTAAGCAGAAAACGCTATAATGCTTATTATTTGTCGTCCCTACGGGACTTCACTAAAGTGGGGGTTGTTTCATATTCTACCCATATTTAGCCCCTAACGGGGCTGTCCCGTTAGGGACAAGATGTTGGTAGAAAGCAAATTAAAGTCTCCATTAAGTCCCGTAGGGACGATATATTTTTTTAACCGGACATCAATGATTTTTTATTTACAAAATGTAAATATTAAGTAGAAAACAGCGAAGTCAATAGACAATTAGGGGTTACAACACAACCAACTTTATCGATTTTTCATTCAATTGGCCAGACTCCACTACAACGAAGTATATTCCTCTGTACCAAGAAGATACATCGACGGATATATGTGCATTGGAAGGTATGCCGGAAGTAAACATGATATGCCCCGAAATGTCCTTGATGGAAATGGTGCTTTCTTCATTGGATTTGGAATGGATCGTCACTTGATCCTTGGCCGGATTGGGAAAAATGGCTATTTGTTGCACATCAGGATTTTCCGAAACAGAAATCAAAATATGTTCTACCGTATTGGAATAGTACCAATCTCCAAAAGTGCCGGTTTCCTCATCCAGCTTTTGTAAGCCATAAGCATAATAACCTGTTGGCACCGTAGCCAAAGTTGAGTCGAGATATTCCTCCTGAATCGGAAGCAGTGAATCGATCACGGTCAGCAAACCATCCTCAGGAGTTTCTCCCAAACCCGGGTCGAAATCGGAGATTCGTGCTACCACCATATTTGGGATATTCCTCTGATTTGCCGGCATTTCGTGTTTGGAAGTGTTGCAGGTAACCGCCCTGATCATAAAATCCTGAAAGGGTGATAGTTGCCATTGTCCGCCGTTGGGCATGCGTGCATAAGATTGATTTGCTCTGGGCATTTCATTGTCAATTCCTATGGGGGCAGAGGTAGTGCTTGATCCCAATTGCCTCATTCCCAAATAAAAAATGCCGTCTTCATCCGGTACATCCAGACCTTCGCAACGAACCCAAAGGTAATTTTCTACGGTGATGACCACCGAATCCAATAAGGTTCCGGGCATACCATCCACTCCATCGTTGTCATAAGCCACCAACAAAAAATCTGTTCCCAAAAACTCGTTTCCCTGGGGGAAACTTCCGTCGCCCACGTGAATCATGGCGCCAACTACCTGTGTCGACTGTCCCAGGTTGAATTTGACCACCATTTCACCACCGGGAATGACCCATACCGTCATTTCATCGCAACTGCCATCGTCATAATACGTGTATCCGCTTTCACTCCATTGTACGTGAGCCGCCAAATCGTTGTTCACGATGGTAGTGCTTAATTCGCAAAAAGTAGTATTGGGAAAATCACTGGTGTTTGCCTGTTGGGCTTCCACGCCAAACGGAATGATGAAAATACAGTAAATACTGAACATCAGGTACTTTTGTAGGTTTGTTTTCATGTTGTCATGATTTAAACCTCAAAGCTATGAAATAATCGAACAGTTATTTCTTTTTACCCTTAAAAATCCGATCAAAAAAGCGTCCCACTTTGCTCCGTTTTTTATCCTCCGTTTTCTCCTCCTGCTGAAGAACCGAATCCTGCACGGCTCCACTATCTTCTTCTTTTCCGGTAAGGCGATTGATAAAACCTTCGAGTCCTTTTTCGCGGAATGCCGGACACGCAACCACACTATCGTTGTTCAGCACAAAGGGCACAAGGTATTCGGATCGGAGGGGTACATTTTTCTCCATATTTTGCAAAGTGCTTCCTGCAATGGGCAAGGCCAGGGCCGAACCGCTTCCCAATCCTGTGACAAAATGAATGGAAGGATCGCTGGCACCCACACGAACACCGACTACCAGCTTAGGGGTATAGGCCATAAACCAGGCATCGGTGTAGTTCTGGGCAGTTCCGGTTTTGCCGGCCAAATCGCAAGTCAGGCCATAAGTAGAGCGCAATCGCGTTCCCGTTCCGCTGTTGATCGCTGTTTGCAACATTAGGGTAAGTTCCTCGGCAATCCGGGGTTGCATGGATTGTCGCTTTTCCTGCTCTGGTTGTTCCCAAATCACCTGACCTTGTGCATCCACAATCTTCCGGATTATATTCAACTCTTCGTAAAATTCGCCACCACGGGCAAAGGCGCCATACACTTTCACCATCTCCAACAGGGAAATTTCTGCCGTTCCCAAAGCCAATGAGGGGGTTTCGTTTCGGGGGATGTCCAGATCGAGCCGATAGCAAAAATTCCGCAGGGCTTCATGACCTACCTTAAAATATAAATCCACCGTAGGAAGGTTCATGGAGTGCGCCAAAGCATACCAAAGTGCCACACGGGTGTCGTCGCTGCTGGTGTGGTCGTAGTTTTCGGGCGACCAGCCATTATATTCTTCGTAGGTTTTCTGCACATTGTCCAAATAAGTGCAAGGGGTGTATCCTTCTTCGAGGGACGTGGCATATACCAATGGTTTGAAGGTGGAAGCGGCCTGACGCTTGGCCAGCACCTGATCGTAGGGCAGATAGCGAAAATTGTTTCCGCCAATCCAGGTGAGCACTTCCCCCGTTTCGGGATCCGTTATCAACACGGCAGCCTGCAACATGCGGGTATAATACCACAGGCTGTCCAGCGAACTTATGTTGACCGTTTTCATACCATCGGGAGTTACCAATTCCACTGGGTGGACTGCGGCGTTGGTGGCCAGTTGTTTTACAGATTCCGACTGATTTTTCAGCCAGCTTTTTTTTGCATTTATGTTGGTCAATTGTTTGTCGAGCAGTGGCTGCATGGCGGTCAACTGTTTCCTTACGGCTTCTTCGGCCATGGTTTGCAGCCTGTAGTCGAGGGTGGTGTAGATACGAAGCCCGTCTTTTTCGATGTCGTAAGTTTGGTTTTGATACGATAGATCATCCAGAATATTTTTGGCTTGTTTTTTCACCTGATGGACAAAATATCCGGCGGGTGCCTTTGTTTGCAGGTTGGAATATTTGAGTCCGAGATCCGTTTTTTGCAAACTGTCTTTTTCGCTTTCCGAAAGGTAGTCTTCGTTTTTCATCAAGGCCAAAATCTGGTTGCGGCGTTGGATGGCGTTTTCGGGATGTAGCCGAGGATTGTAATAGGTGTTGGCTTTCAGCATGCCCACCAAAACGGCAGATTCCTGTATGTTCAGGTCTTTGGCATGTTTACCGAAATACCTCGATGCTGCGGCCTCAATACCATACACCTGTTCGCCGAAAGGCACCGAATTGAGGTACAACAGCAGGATATCTTCTTTGGTATAAACCTTTTCGAGTCGGACGGCAATAATCGATTCCTTGATTTTGGCCACCGGCATGGAGAAAAAACTGTGGTCGTTGCGTCCGTAAAGGTTTTTGATGAGCTGTTGCGAAAGGGTGCTACCACCGCCACCACTTTTGTCGCCCAACAAAATGGATTTAAACAAAACCCGCATATAGCTGCGGCCATCCACGCCATTATGACTAAAATATCGTTTGTCTTCGGTGGAGACCAAAGCATTGACCAAATGCTGAGGCACCTCGTTCCAATGGATATTGGTTCGGTTTTCGGCAAACACTTTCCCGATAAGGGTACCATCCGATGCCAAAATCAGCGAGGCTTCTTCATTTTTAATGGCTTCGAGGTCCGATTTGGATGGAAGCGGCCCGAAAATTCCGATGTAAACTGCTCCGAAAAATAAGGCAGCCAACAGAATGAGGAGCAATGTCGTTTGAATGAAATACCTGAAAATCATTCTGCCACGTGATGGCATTTTATTTTTTCCTTTTTTTTTGATCGGTTTTTTTTTGGTCGCCATAGTTGGATTGATGCTGAAATGCAAAGGTATAACGCAAACAGAACAGATATTGTATTTTATTACAACTTCTTCAAATTTCTGCCGGCAATTTGTTTTTGGTTTTAACTTCAGAAGTGAGATATCTAAATGAGAAAATGACATCAATTCATACTTTTTCTGCAGTTAACTCGTTACAATCCTGACAATAATAAAAATGATGGATGCAAAAAAAATAGCCTTTGTATTTGGGTTTACCACCATATTTCCAATTCTTTTTTACCAAAACGCAATAGGAGTAAACCTTTTAATATTCAATTTTCTGATATATACTGGATTGTGGTTTACCGGAAAGATTAAACTGCGATATCAATTGAATCTTATCATTTTATCAGGCACGATACTAACTGCGTTTTTTGTTGTTTTTAATGGTTCGGCTATGGCCATTACCATCAATTTATTGTCGTTGTTTATACTTGCGGGCACAATCCTTTTTCCCCAAGGCAGAAATCTGATATACATGTCGTTCTTGTCGATAATAAGTTTTTTTACCTCACAGGGAAAGTTTTTTAAGCTTGTAAAAGATGTCCTGCCCCGATCAGATGGTAGTGCCAAGTTGTTCCGAACAATAAAACTCACCCTGTTACCTCTGGTAGTGGTTTTTGTTTTTTCGCTCATTTATAAGAGTGCAAACCCTGTATTTGAAGGTTTTGTAAGCTCATTTTTTGATTTAATTGATAAGTTCTTCAACCTTTTATTCCAACAAATCGAGTTTACCCTGTTTATCACCATTGTTTTCGGTTTTTTACTCGCCAACTATTTTTTGTTGGGAGAAGGGTTCCCTGATATCATTTCCTTAGATAAAACCGGTAACGACCAATTAAAAGTAACTCAAGTGGAATCTCTTGAAGCGATCAATATTGTAAAGGTTAAAAACGAATATACCTCAGCAGTCATCTTATTTTCACTGCTCAATATATTGATATTGGTTGTTAATATGATTGATGTCTGGTGGGTTTGGTTTCATTTTGAATGGAACGGAGAGTACCTGAAACAATTTGTTCATGAAGGAACTTATCTGCTCATTTTGTCTATTATTATTTCGTTGGGTATAAGTATTTACTATTTCAGAGGAAACATTAACTTTTTAAAAAACAATGCTTTACTTCGGAACTTAGCTTATATTTGGTTAGCTCAAAATGCACTGCTAACCCTTTCGGTTGGTCTGCGAAACTTCTGGTATATTCATTATTTTTCCTTGGCCTATCTGCGAATTGGTGTAGTGTTTTTCCTCCTGCTCACGTTATTTAGCATATATAGTGTTGCTGTAAAAATTAAGCATAAAAAAGGCAGTTATTTTCTGTTTCGAAAAAATGCTTTGGCGGCTTATATCTTGTTGGTAGTAATGGCCTTCTTTAATTGGGATGTAATCATCGCCAAATACAATTTTAATCATGCGAATACCGCATTTGTTCACTTTGATTTTTTGGCTGATTTGAGTCCAAACGCACTCCCGTACCTAATAAAAACCAAAGAGGAACTAAAAATCATTGACCACAACCAACAAAACGGATTTCCATTCAGAAATCAATACATGACAAGTGATGATTATGCTGAAAAAATTGAAAATAAAAAAATCAAATTCATCAAAAAATGGAGGGAATACAATTTGTTGGAATGGAATTATGCAAGTTACAAGAGTTACCAAAAACTAACTCATGAATCTTATTAAAGATCCCCCTGTCCCCAGTACTTTTTTCAATCGAACGATGCGGATATTTTATCACCCGTTTTTCAACAATTCCACAATGTAAGGATGCAGCAGCAACTTGGTCAACAAATAATTCTCATCCCCCGCCTCCCGAAGGATATCCGAAATCTGGCGCTTTTTTTCTTCGTGATTCATTTCTGTTTGAAGTACTTGTTTTAAAATGCGTACCTGACTACCTTTCAGCTCATCAAAAATGGTGTTGAGCAGGTCGTTCATTTGTTGGTGTGAGGTCTTGTTTTTTTCTGGTTTGCCCAATATTTCGAGCTCATCCATAGCCGATTGCAATATCTCAGCTGCCATGCGTTTGTTTCGTTCCAGATACGATTCGTTACCTACCGCATCCCGCAACGACCATGAATTAAATGTGTTATCTAGATCAAGCAATTGTTTGCTGCGTTGGTTGTTGGCGCCAAAAATTCCATCGAGCATCAAGCAGGCCGAGGTTTTCCAAACATCCAGGTCGAAATTGGGTTCATGCAGCTTTTTCATCTGATTTTCAATCCATTTTATCTCATTGTGTGCCATGGTGTATAAGGTTTAGTGTAAAAATACATCATTTATTTAAGAAATTACTATATTTGCGCCCACATTAAATCCTTAAATCATTGCTCTTTATGGAGAAACGCAACATTGGCCACATTGCTCAGATCATTGGCCCTGTTATCGACGTCGTCTTTGAGAATGAAGAAGACCTGCCAAAAATCTACGATGCGCTCGAAATCACTCGTAACAATGGGGAAAAACTTATCCTCGAAGCTCAGCAAGCTATTGGTGAAAATACGATCAGAACCATTGCCATGGACTCCACCGACGGACTCAAACGTGGTCTGGAAGTAAGGTCGCTCGGACAACCCATATCCATGCCCACCGGAGACAAAATCAAAGGGCGATTATTTAACGTGATCGGTGATGCCATCGACGGTCTCGGCGAAGTGGATTCAAAAAAACGCTATCCCATCCACCGCGATCCCCCAAAATACGACGAGTTGAGCACCTCTAAAGAAGTGCTTTATACCGGTATCAAAGTGATCGACCTCATCGAGCCTTACTCCAAAGGGGGTAAAATTGGTTTGTTTGGTGGTGCCGGTGTTGGTAAAACCGTTATTATCATGGAGCTCATCAACAACATCGCCAAAACATATGCCGGTATGTCGGTGTTTGGCGGCGTAGGTGAACGTACCCGTGAAGGAAACGACCTGCTTCGTGAGATGATCGAATCGGGCGTTATCAAATATGGTGATGAATTTAAAAAGAACATGGAAGAAGGTGGTTGGGATTTATCCAAAGTTGACCACAAGGAACTGGAGACTTCACAAGCCACCCTCGTTTTTGGTCAGATGAACGAGCCTCCCGGAGCCCGTGCCCGTGTTGCCCTTTCAGGTCTTACTGTTGCTGAATATTTCCGCGATGGTGATGAAGAATCCGGCGGACGCGATATCCTGTTTTTTATCGACAATATTTTCCGTTTTACCCAAGCCGGTTCAGAAGTAAGTGCGTTGTTGGGACGTATGCCTTCCGCAGTAGGTTATCAGCCCACACTGGCCACCGAAATGGGTATCATGCAGGAACGTATTACTTCCACCAAAAGAGGTTCAATCACTTCTGTACAAGCTGTTTATGTACCTGCAGATGACTTAACCGACCCCGCTCCCGCAACCACCTTTGCTCACTTGGATGCCACCACCGTATTAAGTCGGAAAATTGCCGAGTTGGGGATTTATCCCGCTGTGGATCCTCTGGATTCAACATCTCGCATTCTTACCCCTGAAGTGGTTGGCGACGAGCACTATAATACCGCACAACGGGTTAAAAACATTCTACAACGTTACAAAGAGTTGCAAGATATTATTGCCATTTTGGGTATGGACGAACTTTCGGAAGAGGATAAGCTCATCGTTAGCCGCGCCCGCCGTGTGCAACGTTTCTTGTCGCAACCCTTCCACGTGGCCGAACAGTTTACCGGTTTGAAAGGAACAGTGGTTTCCATCGAAGATACCATCAAAGGGTTTAACATGATTATGGACGGTGAAGTGGACGAATATCCGGAAGCTGCCTTCAACTTGGTTGGAAACATTGATGAAGCCATTGAAAAAGGTAAAAAATTGATGGCCGAAAGTAAAAAATAACGCTATGCATGTTGAAATAATCACTCCCGACGTGGAGATATTTAAAGGAGAAGCCGAACTGGTACAATTGCCGGGCATCGATGGTTCGTTTGAATTACTTAACCACCACGCTCCTTTGATTTCTGCACTTGCGAAAGGTAAGATTAAAGTGAAAATTAGCGGCAAGGAGCAATTTTTCGAGATTGCCGGCGGTGTCATCGAAGTGCACGATAATAAAGTGCTCATTCTGGCCGAATAGAGGAGCTACACATAAAAATTTGAACCCGGGAACAACTTCCCGGGTTTTTTTTGTACCTTGGTGGCAAAATAACCTGCTATGAACCCTTCCTCATGGATGAACGATTTGCTGGGATTGGTTTTTCCCAATCTCTGCGCTGCTTGTGGCCAGCCATTGGTGCGCCATGAAAAAGTCATTTGCATGCGATGCGGATACAAACTTCCACGAACCAATTTTCATCATTTCGACAACAATCCCGTGGCTCGAATATTCTGGGGAAGGGTGAACCTTTATGCCGCCACGGCCTTTTTGTATTTCAACAAAGGAGGCAAAGTGCAGCACCTGATTCACGAACTCAAATACAAGGGCAATAGGGAGGTAGGTGAGGTATTGGCCAATTTGTGGGGAAATGATTTGAAAAAGAAGGGGTTGTTTACCGACGTAGAGGTGGTGATTCCGGTACCCTTGCATCCCAAAAAACAACGTATCAGAGGTTATAACCAGAGTGAGCAGATTACCAAGGGCTTGGCCGAATCAATGGAAGTGTATCATTCGGTGGGCAACTTGGTAAGAAATACCTTTACCGAAAGCCAAACCAAGAAATCCAGGTACAGTCGCTGGCAGAATGTTTCGGGAAAATTTGGTGTGTTATATCCGGAAAAGCTTGAAGGAAAACATGTATTGCTTGCCGATGACGTGATTACCACCGGGGCTACCCTGGAGGCTTGTGCTCAGGAACTGGCCAAAATTCCGCGAATAAAAATTAGTGTGGCAACTCTTGCATATGCTCAGGGATAGCGGGAATGGTATCGCGAATCCGACCCATTTTTCGCATGAGCTCATTGTACTGCTCGCGGTTGCGAATGAGCTTGCGCTGAAGTCGTGCCGCATGGTTAAACTGATCGTATAATGCCTGTATGGGACCTTTAAAGCTGGCAGGCTTGATGTCTTGATACATCAATTCTGTACCTTCCCACTCAGGATAAAACTGACTTAAATCGATGGGCTCCATGTTGATAACCATCTGTTTAAATACCTCGTAATCGAAAAAAGCTCGGATAATGATCTCGTTGATCATGATGGTGTCCTTTTCCAGCGTAATTTGCACGATATCCTCCAACTGCCGGATGCTGTCGGTGATGTAAAGTATTCGCGGGCTAAATCCCACCGAAGTAATAAGTAGGCTGTCGTGGGGATTGATGTACATTTTGAATCGTCCGTTGTCATCGGCAATCGTGCCCACTCGATTGAACTTGCTGATGATATGCGTATTTGGAATCGGTATCAGGCTATCGCTGCTTACCACCATGGCATCCAGAATCACCCGCTCTTGTTCGCTCTCTTGTGCCCACAGCAAGTCTGCTGAAAACATAAGGCTGGAAAAAAAAAGTATGATCCTGAAATACATGTGGTTATCAATCGATTGTTAATGAATTACGGAAAAAAAATTTGAACGATACGATATAAACATTAATTTAGCTTTCAAATGGCTAAATTGCACAATTGTTTATTCTCTTAAAGTTAAAAATATGAAAAAATTTTCTACCCTGCTGATACTGATGGGATTCTTCATTTCCATGAACGCCCAAATTTTGCCCAACGCTGACTTGGAAAACTGGAGCGAAGTCACAGTTGCCACCACTACATTCTGGGAACCAGATACTTGGGATACTCCTAACAATTTTACCGGACAAGTTGGTACCATTGTAGTGACGCGTTCAACTGATGCCTTCACTGGATCCTATGCCGCACGTTTGGAAACCAAAGATGTGCTGGGTGGTATGTTCAAGGCGCCGGGACTGCTCACTTTTGCAGATTTCAATGTCAACATCCTAACTTTTGAATACACTTTCAACGGAGGTTTGCCCCTGCATGCCAAGGTGTTCAGCCTATCAGGAAAGTACAAGTATGCAGGAGTGTCCAACGATAGCGCTTCGGTGTTGATCTACTGCTACAAAAAAAATGGCGAACTCTTTGATACCATAGGTATGGGCTATGCTTACCTCCACGATGCCGCCGACTGGTCGGATTTTACTGTCGACATGAACTATTTCAACGATATGCAACCCGACACCTTTAATGTAATCATCATGTCGTCTGGCATAGAGTCGTTGACCCCCGGTTCAGTGATGTTTGTGGATGACCTGTCTGTAGAAAGCAATGTGGGCGTGATTGATTTGGAAGCCAGTCGAATGGAGGTAGTTACCTATCCCAATCCGGTAAGTGAAGAAGTTACATTCAGCACCATATTGCCCTCCTCCGGACGCATGTTGTATGTGTATGATTTGCAAGGTAAATTGCTGACTGAACTCCCGTTTACGGGCACACAACTTACTATCAATATCGCCAATTATCCCTCCGGCACCCTGCTCTATCGCGTGGAAGATCCCAGAAATGGCTGGTCTACAGGAACTATCGTCAAAAACTAATACCTTCGCATGAAACAAAACCTACTGCTTTCCGTCGGTTTTTGGTTGGCCTCCACAACTTGGTTGATGGCACAAACCGACAGCACCGAAAAAATTAAAACCGGTTGGAATGTGGGTGGTTTACCCGTGGTTTCGTACGATTCTGATTTGGGATTTCAATATGGCGCTCTGGTGAATCTGTATCATTACGGTGATGGCAGCAAGTATCCACAATACAATCACAGCCTTTATTTTGAAGCCTCGTGGTACACCAAAGGGAGTGGTATTTTCAGGTTTTATTACGATTCGCAAGAGTTAATCAAAGGCGTTCGGGTATCGGCAGATGTGAGCTATATCCCCGACCAGACTTATAGTTTTTACGGTTTTAACGGTTATGAAGCTGTTTATCACCATGATTGGGAATTGAAAGGTTCACCGGAATACAAAACCAGGGTTTTCTACCGTCAGAAGCGCGAATTTACAAGAGTAAAGCTCGATTTTCAGGGCAGTATAGCAGGAAATTTCAGGTGGTTGGCCGGGATGAACTTTTTTCATATTTACACCAATTCGGTTGATGTGGATCAACTGAACAAAGGAAAGTCCGACGATAAAAAACTTCCGGATGTTCCCGGCCTTTACGACAAATATGTGGGTTGGGGGATTATCCCGACTAGCCAGGCAAAGGGAGGATTTCTCACCAACCTGAAACTTGGATTGGTGTACGATACCCGCGACAATGAGCCCAATCCCATGAAAGGTCTGTGGACCGAGCTCATCCTGATTTCTGCACCCAAGGCCACCAGCAACATGGACGAAGGGTTCATGAAGCTGGTATTTACACACCGCCAGTATTTTACGTTGATTAAACGCAGGTTGTCCTTTGTTTACCGACTGGGTTTAGTAACCACCGTCAGTGGGAAAGCACCCTATTACGTGGAGCCCATCATGTACATGTCGAAAATGAACGGGGCCTATTCGGAAGGGTTGGGTGGCGCCAAGACCTTGCGCGGAATCCTCAGAAACCGTGTGGTGGGCGATGGAATTGCTTACGGAAACTTTGAATTCAGGTGGAAATTTTTCAAAACCCATTGGCTCAACCAAAATTTCTACTTTGCCCTCAACACTTTTTTTGACAGCGGAATGGTCATCAAAAAGTTTGACGTGGAAGATGTGGTTAACCAACTCAATCTCACCTCCGAAGAAGAAAGCGAATACTTTGATTTTGGTTCCGAAACCCTACACAACAGTGCCGGAGCCGGATTGCACATTGCCATGAACCAGAATTTTATTCTATCCATCGACTTTGGTAAGGCACTGAATGCACAAGACGGCAACACGGGGTTTTATGTGGGGCTGAATTTTTTGTTTTAGCTTTTTCGTTAACGGAAAACTTTGGTTCTTAATGAAATGATAATAAATCAGCCTCCAAAATTCGGTGTCCGACTTTCGGTGTTCAAAAAGAATTGAGAAAAGGAATAACAAATACCAACTAATGAATCATCATTCGTTAGCCTAATCCATTGCATTCTTTTTATTTAAATGTATAATCTTATTTCCCAGCAGGCCCCTTGTATTCTGCTAATCCAAAAGCTAGAATGGGATAAAAGATAAAACCCAGGAATAGTAAGCCCAGTGTAAAGCCCACGCCTTTGCCAAAACTTAACGACAGTAAATTTACCATCCAAATGGCAAAAATAATGTTCACTCCGGGAATAAGAAACAGCAATATCCACCACCAGGGTTTTCCTACAATCTCCAGCATAATGATGGTATTGTAGATAGGTATGATGGCCGCCCAGCCCGGTTTTCCTGCTTTTTCAAAGATCCGCCAATAGGTATATAGATAAAAGGCGACAATGAACAGTATAAACAACACGGAGCCGGTACCTAGACCATCTCCATAATAATCCATCGAATCATTCATAACATTTGATTTTTAGGTGAGAAATATTTGACGGTCAAATATAGTAAAAACCCAAGATTAAAAATCAGGAATAGAATACCTATTTGTAAAGTTGTAAACACATGAAGAGATGAGTCCGCTTTTCCAATTGAACATGAGAGGAAAAAAGAATGACATGGTTGGTCTGCAAATCATCCCTGCAGTGTGCTAAGTTCCCGTTACAACGCCAGTTAAAATGCACTCAAGCCCTTTGACATGGCTTCATACAAATCTTCCACATTGCCATCATTGTTCAGCACCAGATCGGCCATGGAAATGCATTTGCCCAAATTCTGTTTGTTGGGGTCGTTGGTGGAAAATTCCCTTTTTTCGTTTTCAATAAAAGTTTGGTAACTCACGTGGTCAGTTTCGGAAGCGCGTATCGAAATGCGTTGGTACCTGATTTTTGGATCGGCATCCACGGCTACCAGAATAAAATGACCCTGTTTTTTTAGAAACTCAATTTCTCCGGGGGTTCGGATGCTTTCAATCACCGCGTTTTGTCCGGACTGTGCTGCTTCTTTATACAATTCTTCAATAATGAACGCAGGAGAATGTTGGGCTCTTAATTTGTTGGCCACGTTTGTCATGGAGTCGCGGTTTACTGGCAGTCCTTGTTTGATGATTTGGCCAATCAGGTATTCCCTCACCGAATAGTGTTTAAACCCTTTTTCGTTCACCAAATAATCCACGAGTGTTCCTTTGCCTGCTCCAAGTGTTCCGGTAATGCCGATGATAATCATAATGCGTGTTATTGTTGGTTACTTTCAGCGTGTATGTCTTGAATCCATTTTCCCATCTCTACCGGGCGATATTCCAGCATTTTGTTTATCAAAGTGTCGATATCATCTGAAACAATCAGGTTTTTACGGTGTTCGGCTCTGATGAAGCCTTCTTCTACTCCGTGATCGATAAAGCCCAACAGCCGATCGAAATAGCCAAGGGTATTTAGCAGTCCGAGTGGTTTGTCGGTAATGTGCAACTGGTTGTAGGTGAGTATTTCAGAAAGTTCGTCCAATGTTCCGAAGCCGCCCGGAAGTGCGATAAAGGCATCCGAAATATCGATCATGTATGCCTTGCGTTCGGCCATGCTTTCCACCACCACAAAATCGCTTAATCCATTGTGAGCCACTTCCTTGTTGATAAGCAATTGAGGCATTACACCAATTACTTCGCCTCCATGCTGCAAAACTTTATTGGCAATTACCTGCATAATTCCTACACTGGCACCGCCGTACACCAGCCCAATATTATTTTTTATCAGGTAGGTGCCCAAAGATTCCGCAACCTCTTTATATTCAGGCTTGTTCCCCATGCTCGATCCACAAAAAACACAAATTCGTTTCATATATCGTGTTGATTATTAACAGAAATACAGTCGTTTTATCCAAAAAATACATTTTCAAGAAAGAAGTTTGCCAATTCTTTGGATCAATCGATCATCCTTTCGGATAAGGCCACAAAAATAGCTAATTTTGCCCAATGAATTTTATCGACAGCCACACCCATCTTTACCTTGAGCATTTCGACGACGATCGTGATGAAGTTATCCAAAGTGCATTGGCACAGGGAGTTTCTACCATGCTGTTGCCTGCCATCGATATGAGTTCATTTACTGCCATGAAATCTCTGGCCGGTCGCTTTCCTCAAAATTGCCTTCCCATGATCGGCTTACATCCTACCTCAGTAAATGAATTGGTGGAAAAGGAACTAGATTTTGTAGAATCGGAACTGAGCACTGGAAAGTACATTGCCATTGGTGAAATTGGCATCGACCTTTATTGGGATCAAACCTTTAAAAGTGAGCAAACAGAGGCCTTTCGGCGACAGCTTCATTGGGCCAAACAATACCAATTGCCGGTAGCCATTCACATGCGCGATTCATTTAATGAAGTGTACGAAATTGTAAAAGAGGAAGCCGATGGAAACCTGAAGGGAGTCTTCCATTGTTTCACAGGAAACGAGTCAGATGCTAAAAAGATCATCGATCTGGGCTTTTATCTGGGAATCGGAGGGGTTGTGACCTTCAAAAATTCAGGGCTGGGAGAGGTGGTGGCCAACCTTCCCCTAGAGTCGCTCTTACTTGAAACCGATGCGCCTTTTTTAACCCCGGCTCCCTTTCGGGGAAAAAGAAACGATAGCCATTACATTCCGTACATTGCCAAGAAGGTAGCTGAGCTTACCCACCGATCGGTGGAAGAAATCGCGGAGATAACCACCAACAACAGCAAACGGTTGTTTAAATTGACTTAAATCCATGAACACAGAAACATCCATTCTGATTATTTATACCGGAGGCACCATTGGCATGATGGCCGATCCGATGACCGGTGCACTTGTGCCCTTCGATTTTGATCGTATCAACGAACAAATTCCGGAACTTAAAACCATGAATTACCATCTGGGATTTCATTGTTTTAATCCCATTTTGGATTCCTCCAACATGAAACCTGAGGTGTGGATTGAGCTGGCTACCATCATCGAGCAAAACTACGAACAGTACGACGGGTTTGTGGTATTGCACGGTTCCGATACCATGGCCTACACTGCTTCTGCTTTATCGTTTTTGCTCGAAAATCTGAATAAACCGGTAATCTTCACCGGATCGCAATTGCCCTTGGGCGTGTTGCGTACCGATGGACGCGAGAATTTTATTACCGCCATTGAAATTGCTGCTGCCACCGAAGACGAAACCCCTGTGGTTCCGGAGGTTTGTATTTACTTTGAAAACAGTTTGATGCGCGCCAACCGTACCACTAAGTACAATGCCGAACATTTTAATGCATTTGTTTCTGCCAACCTTCATCCTTTGGCTAACGTGGGGATATATATCAAATACAACCATGGCTTAATATTGAAACCCAATTTCAAAAAATTAAAAGCCCACAAAGAGCTGGATACCAATGTGGCCGTGCTCAAGCTTTTCCCGGGAATCAGTAAGGATTTCGTGGAGGCTTTTTTGTCCATCAAAGGGTTGAAAGCTGTTGTGCTGGAGACATTTGGTTCGGGGAATGCACCTTCCGAAACATGGTTTGTGGAAGCCTTACAAAAAGCCATCGACAGGGGGCTAATCGTGTTGAATGTTACCCAATGTCTGGCTGGTTCGGTGAATCAGGGAAAATATGAAACCAGCCTGAAACTTCGTGAAATGGGTGTGATAAGCGGCAAAGACCTGACCACTGAAGCAGCCCTCACCAAACTCATGTATTTGTTGGCTTCCGGTTTGGATAAACAGCGAATCGTGGAATTGTTGTCGGTTTCATTGCGGGGCGAAATGACGGTTTAAATATTGATACCCTTGAGAAGAATATCGTTTTCGTTTACACCCAAATCCCTTGCAATCACCGGACATTTGGCTTTTAACATAAAAAATAATGGTCGTTTTGTATCCGACAGTCCTTCGTAGTTGCCCTGACCTTTGCTAATAACTAAATCGGCCTGTGCAAATAGTTCGTTAAATTCTTTGGTGCATCCCGAAAGGATAGTGCCCGGTGCATGACTTCCGGAGCTGACGATTTCGGCTACCTCATCCAAACCACTGTCGATGGCATCTTGTCGAATCACATCATTGATCACTGGAACTTCCCGAACGGCGTAATAAGTTTTTTTGTTCATCTCACGGATGAGTATTCCGTCAAATACTGACTCACCGGCATTGTCGCCAATGTAAAGAATGTTGTTTGCCTTGGCCAGATGGCTGCGGAAGGTGTCCATGTCCAGGTGTGCAAAATCCTGTTTTAGAATACGATCAACATCTTTTTTCAGGTCGAAGGTTTTCGACATACCAAAATCGATGATGTTTCCTGCTATGGCCATTCATACAGCGGCGAGAAGTCTGTCTTCTGATTGATTCAGGTAGTCGTTTAGCATGGGCAACAGCGCTTTGGCTTCGGTAATGCTATTGGATTTTATTTGCCGGTAGGGATCGTTTACCCCGGTTATTTTTCTGATGTTGCCATAGATTACTTCTCCCACTTCAGCAGGAGTCTGGCACATGTCAAGATGTTTTACCATGTCGCCGGTGGCGTCAAGTAACTGCTTGATAACATGCTCATCGGTGGTGGCCAGTCGTCCTGTACGTAAGGTCTGTTGCATAAAACATGGAATACAATCGAGGTATGTTTTCATTTGTTGGGGGATGTAAAGTGTAAGTTTGCAAAAGTAGTCAACTAAACCGAATGTGCATGATTAATGAAGGGTGCAAAGTAAGTCAGGAAAGTAAAAATGCCCGGCTTTTAATAAAAGTCGGGCATTGAAATAGGTTGTATGATAGATTACAAACTCTTCTTCACCAGATAAAAATCCATTTTGTCTTCAGAAACCAAGTCCACTCTTTCTTGCATTTCGGCAAGGTTTTTTGGTGGTGGAACAATTACTTTCTCCCCTTTTTTCCAGTCCAGGGGAAGGGCCACTTTGTATTTGTCAGACACCTGAAGTCCGTGGAGTACGCGAAGGATTTCGTCCATGTTACGACCCACGTTTAAGGGATAATACATAATCAATCGAACTTTCCTTTCAGGGTCGATGAAGAATACAGCACGCACGGCTGCTGTTTCGTTTTCGTTGGGCTGCAACATGCCATAGAGTTTGGATACTTTCATGTCGATGTCGGCGATGATTGGGAAATCGAAATAAACTCCGGTGTTTTCTCTTACATTATTCACCCATGCCAGATGAGCGTGGATGCTGTCGATACTCAGTCCCATCAGTTCAGTATTCAGGGCGTCGAATTCGTTTTTACGTGTGGCAAACCCACTCATTTCGGTGGTACATACCGGTGTAAAATCGGCAGGATGCGAAAAAAACACGATCCATTTTCCGGGTGCATAGTCAGAGAACTTGATGGTTCCTTTGGTGGTAACTGCTGTAAAATCAGGAGCTACATCCCCGATGCGAGGCATTTGATACATTACTTCATTTTCCATTTTTTTACTTTTTAAATTAATTATTTTGATTCGATTTATTTATTGAGGAAAGCAGAATACATCCAGACTAATTTTTCCTGTTCACGGATATAGTCGCTCATGAGGCTGTTGGTTCCTTCGTCGTTAGTATCACCACTGACAACCAAAATTTGACGCTGTTTTTTAATCAGTACCGAAAAACTATCGAGAAGGTTTTGTACATTCTTCAATCCGTCCTGTGTTTGTTCAGCTTCCTGAAGTTCAGCCATTTCAATATAGCGGCTGTAACGGTATTCAGGATTGGATCCAAGGGTTAAAATACGCTCGGCTAGTTCGTCTATTTTCAGGATGAGGTCGTTGTACAATTCTTCAAATTTTACATGCAATTCAAAAAACTTTTCTCCTTTTACATTCCAGTGAAACCCCCGCACATTGCTGTAAAATACCTGATAGTTGGCCAGCAGGTCGTTTAGTTGTTCACTCAGAAGGGAGGCTTTTTCTTTATCAATTCCTATATGATTCATTTTCGTATTTTTTTGTTAATTAATGTTGCAAAGATATAGCCGAAATATATATTTGTCAAATCGAATGATTTTATGGTGTTATAAATAAAATCTATATTTGCATGGATAATCATAAAACGATGCTCATGGTTTCTCTCATACAAATGGAATATATGGTGGCCATCGATACTTACCGACACTTTGCCACTGCTGCCGAAAAATGTTTTGTAACGCAACCCACACTTAGTATGCAATTGAAAAAGATGGAAGAAGAATTGGGTGTGAAGATCTTCGACCGATCGCGGCAACCGGTAATTCCCACGGAAATAGGGAAGGTAGTTATCGAGCAAGCCCGCAAGATACTGATGGAAGCCAGGCGCGTGGAGTTACTCATTCAGGAAATGAAAAATGAAGTTTCCGGCGAGTTGCACTTGGGCATAATTCCTACCATTTCGCCCTATTTGCTGCCTTTGTTTGCAGGAGATTTCAAGCGAAAATTTCCGGCAGTTCATCTTAAGGTGGATGAACTGGTAACTGAAAAGATTGAAGAATTATTGAAAAAAGATCAGTTGGATGCCGGAATTTTGGTCACTCCACTGCACAACGTGGGGCTTATCGAGGAGCCTTTGTTTTATGAAGAAATGATGATTTATACCAGCATGCAGCATCCGCTTCACCGACAGGCCATCATCAATATCAAAGACATCGCCACCCCCGAAATGTGGTTGATGAGCGATGGGCATTGTTTTCGGCATCAGGTAATTAATTTGTGTGATTTACACGATTTGAAATCAGACCAGCTGCCTTTTGACTTTGAGGGAGGTTCTCTCGATACCATGATGAAAATTATCGACAAAGAAGGTGGATATACCTTAATTCCTGAATTGGCAGGCCTTGAGATGGACAAAAAGAAAGCACAGCAAGTGCGGCGTTTTACTAACATGGTTCCCCTGCGTGAAGTGAGTTTGGTCGTCAACCGTCGATTTGCTAAAACCGCTATTTTGAAACACCTTTCGGCAGAAATTAAACAGTCGGTGCCCGCGAAATTACTCACTAAGGACCGTGGAACGGTGGTGGAGTGGAGGTAGTGATTACCCTCTTTGGTTGATTAGGAAGATGGCTTCCAAAAACCAAGATCGGCCTCCGAAGAGGCCGATCCCAAAAACCAACAATTATGAAATTAAGCAGAATTCATCAATGAAAAAACATTTACCCTAAAACTGTTTATTTCTATTAACTGAGGCAAAAGTACTTCCTACCCATCAAACTAACTGTTAACCAAGATTAACAAGTGTTAAAGAAAGTTAAAAGCTGAAAATCAATTGATTGAACAGGTATTTTTGCTTCATGAACAAATGGACCACCATGATTTTTAGCGCGCTGGTAACGGCCGCCACCATCGGACTGATGGTGATACAGGTTTATTGGATTCGGGATGCGGTAAAACTAAAACAGGCCGTCTTTGTTCGTGATGTAAAACAGTCGATAACTCAGGTGGTTTTCGAGATAAACAAAATTAGGTTGGAGGAAAGGGTAAAAGAACAACGTCGCTATTACGAGGAAAATCGAGGTAGTTTTCAGGCATACGATTCCATCAACCGAATTATCTATCAAAACTTTAAAGATTTGCGTTCCATTAACGATATCGATCGCTTTATGCGCAGTACCGATATGGCTTCCAAGGCACTCAACCAATTAACATTCACCTACAACCGCCAGGAGCCGGGAAATTTTTATTACAATAACAAGGATGTCATCGACTCGCTGATCAGCCGAAGTTTGAAAAACAAACAAATCAATACCAAATTCGAGTTTGGAATTTTTAGTCCGGCCACCAATTC
The DNA here is from genome assembly GCA_963676875.1 of Bacteroidales bacterium. Taxonomy (GTDB): domain Bacteria; phylum Bacteroidota; class Bacteroidia; order Bacteroidales; family F082; genus UBA6244. The sequence goes on along the minus strand of OY781436.1, from coordinate 1,259,152 downwards.
CATGATTCTACAAAAATCTGGTAAGTATCCTGACGAACTGGTCAACGAAAGTTTTGTCTTCGACTTGTCACCCATTGGTTCCATGTTTGCCTATCCTAACAAACTTCTTATCTATTTTCCCAACGAAAAAACTTTTATCATCGGGCAATTGTGGGTAATGCTCATCGTGTCGGTGGTATTGTTTCTGGTGATCATCGCAGCTTTTTCGTTCAGCACCTATACCATTTTTCGCCAGAAGCGTCTTTCTGAAATGAAAAGTGATTTCATCAACAACATGACCCACGAGTTTAAAACCCCCATTTCCACCATATCATTGGCTTGTGAAGCTTTGAGCGATTCGGATATTCCCAAAACAGAAAGCGTTTATGAAGCGTACATTGGTATGATTAACGAAGAAAATGTGCGGCTGGCGAGTATGGCCGAACAAATTTTGCAGACGGCAGTTATTGATAAAGGTCAGTTACGCATACGTGAAGAACTGCTCGACATGGACGAACTCATTAAAGCTGCCATGGGAAGCAAATCAATGGCACTTACAGCAAAAAGTGGAACCATGGACTATCAGAATAATGCCACACGTACCCAGTTAATGGGAGATAGAGTGCACCTTACTAATCTGATTATCAATTTACTGGATAATGCCATCAAATATTGTATTGTACCTCCTCATATTGTGATTAACACGGCAAATCGTGGCGATTTGTTGTTGATCAGGGTACAAGACAATGGCATTGGTATCAGCAAGAGCAACCGAAAAAAAATATTTGAAAAATTATATCGGGTTCCTACCGGAAATATTCATAATTTTAAGGGCTTTGGATTGGGGTTGAGTTATGTAAAAGCCATCGTGGAACTGCATAACGGCGAGGTGTTTGTGGATTCGGAGCTTGATAAAGGAAGCACCTTTACCATTCAATTGCCACTTAATAAACAGTAAGAACTATGGAAAAGAAAGTAAAAATTTTATTGGCAGAAGACGACAAAAATTTAGGAAACATCCTGAAAACATACCTGGAAGCCAAGGGTTTTCCCACCGTGTTGGGCGAAGATGGCAAGGTGGCATTGGAGCATTTCAAACGTGATCAGTTCGATTTTTGCGTGTTCGATATTATGATGCCTGTGATGGATGGGTTTACCCTAGCCTCGAAAATCAGAAAGATGGACAAAGAGGTACCCATCCTGTTTTTGTCGGCCAAAGCCATGCAGGAAGACAAGCTCCATGGATTCGAAGTGGGTGCCGACGACTATATGACAAAGCCTTTTAGTATGGAGGAATTGTTGGTGCGCATTAAGGCAATTCTTAGGCGCATAACTGTTGCAGCTACTGATAAGTCGGTATTCAGGTTTGGAAATTTTAACTTCGACTACAACCGTCAGTTGCTTGAAATAAAAGGAGAGCAACAAAAACTCACCTCCAAAGAAGCTGAATTGCTGAAATTATTGTGCGAAAACATGAACAACGTGCTCGACCGCACTGTTGCCTTGAATAAAATCTGGTTCGATGACAGTTATTTCAACGCCCGATCAATGGACGTGTATATTACCAAGTTGAGGAAATACCTGAAAGAAGACCCAAGCGTGGAGCTTATCAACGTGCATGGTGTTGGATTTAAGCTGGTGGTGGGTTAGAAAGAGTGGAGCAACTGGGCGATGAGTACACCCAAATAATTTCCAACCGCATATCCGATAATTCCTACGGTTAGTCCCGAAACAACTATTTCTCTGTTTTTTAGTGCTCCGGCAACAGCAGGCACAAAGGGCGGACTGCAAATAAGTGCGGTGGACGTCACCATCACCGTGTCGCGGTCGATTTTGAACAGTGCCGAAAGCAACACGTGTAGCAATAGCGAACCGAAAATAACCCAAGATACGTAGAATAATAAGGTGGTTGAAGCATGCAGCACCTCCGACACACTCACCATGGAAGCCACATCAAGACTAAAAATCAGCACCAGATACATGCCCAACTCAAATGTTTTTGGTAAGGAATTTATTTTGGGCACCATCGAAAGACCAATCCCCAAAGTGGTGATAATCAGGATTACGGCAATCATCTGACTGTTTTCGGGGATAATCAAGGTACTGCTTGCTGCCAAACCAAAAATGGCCATGGCGAGACCCAATCCCCATAAGATGAACCGAATATTTTTCCTTTGAAAAAGTCCCCACATGGATTCCTCTATTAGTTGGGGTTCCTGAGATGTAGCCAATCTAATGTTTCCGGTTTTAAACCGTGGAAGAAACCACCCAAAAACCTGTTGGCCCACGCTTATCAGGAAAAAGAAATATACAGCCGAAAGGAGCATATCGTAGGAATGGGTGACTAAATAAGTGCTGTTGTCCACATCCAGCATCATCTTCAAAGCTGCCAGATTGGGAGTTCCTCCTGTATAAACGCCAACGAGCAAACCACCCACCTTCCAAAGTTCTTCACCTGTGTCGCTGGAAAACAGTAGAAATCCGCTCACTACCATCACCACAATGCTTACCATAGCCAATAACATCGATAGAAAAGTACTACCAGCCAACCTCGACCACGAACGCAAATTGGCAGAAAACAGCATAAGCGGAATGGCCAAGGGAATAGAGATGGTGGCGATAATATCCTGGATATTTGCAGCTTCCGGTGGAAGAATTCCGGAGCCACCCAACATCAATCCAAAGGCATAAGCAATGACAATACTTCCCAACTTGTTGAGAATGGGGAATTTATGGCAGGCGTACAATATTAAAATGGGAGCAAGAACATAAAAGGCAACCAGAACAATGGAAATCCACATACATCAAACTAAGAGGGTGAAAGTATTTTGGCAAAAATAGTAAGATTGTTGGAAGGTTCAAGGGGACAAGGGGACAAGGGGACAAGGGGACAAGGGGACAAGGGGACAAGGGGACAAGGGGACAAGGGGACAAGGGGACAAGGGGACAAGGGGAGTTTATGCTCATTACTTACTTTCTACGCTAGTCGCCCGGGAATAAATTCCGGGGCTAATTGTCGGTCGTACCTACGGTACTTAATTCCGACTCCCAACTTCTCTCCAGACTCCCTATTTCCGACTCCGGTCTTCCTACTTCCGACCCCCGACTATAGGCACCTATCAAAGGCTACCGAACAAACAACTTCTTGGTAGTCGTGACCTGCCCTTGGACTACTGAAACCAAAATGAATCCACTATAACGACCGGAAATGGGAAGGGTATAACGCTGTTTGTGTATGATGAATCGATCGATAATTTGGCCGTTGAGCCGTGTAATGGTAATCGTGCTTTCTTCCGGCGACAAAGTCTCCACCACAATTTGCCGACCAGGTTCTGAAATATATATTTTGGGGGTTGTTTGGGCTTCCCGGTTTCCGATATCGGTGATTACCAACCAACAACTGTTAAATTCCGGATTTTGGTAAAAAAGGATTTCCTGTTCGCTGGAGCAAAGCAGCACGTATAGTCCGCACAGTCCGCCAAAAATCTCTACGCTGCTGTTCATCACCCCGGCCATGCTGCCAATGCCCCTGAGCCAGGTTTCGGTTAGGTCGGGATACTCCACACAGATCAACGTCCAGCGTTCCACATCACCAGATTCCGAAGCTACTGAATCAACATCAGTGAGTATCAGGTGCACCGGTTCCAAAGCCCGTGTGTTGTTTATCAATACTGTATCTCCGATTTGCATGTTGAAATCATAGATTAGTCCTTCTTCCTGATAAAGTTCACGATAAAAAACCCGACCATTTTCTTCACGGACAAAGGCTCCGAAGAAGTCCCAGTTTTCGTGAAATTCATCTGATGAAATCATCACCTTTTTATATAGTGTATCCTGTAGCAAGGTGTCGCCTTCAAATTTATATATCTGAGTAGAATAGGCATTTCCCCATGGCTGACAGTGTACCGTGGCGATGGACCATGTTTTGGAGGTATCCACAATTTCCTGTGAAATCAACCACAAGGGCAAAAGAAATAGCAGGGAAAGTAAAAGTGATTTGGCAGTATTCATGAGTCTGTATAGTTAAGTAGTACGGGCAAATGTATGTATAACAGACCATCCGAAGCCCCAAAAGGTTGATGTTGGGATGTGATATATTGCAGTTGTTTTGTTTTTTGTTCTTTGTTGATTTGTTGATATGTTGATTTGTTCTTTGTTGATTTGTTCTTTGTTGATTTGTTTTTTGTTGATTTGTTTTTGGTTTGAATGGGGATTTGTCCTTACCATCGAAGTACATCTTATAGCCACGATACTGTACATAGATTTGTCTCAGGTACAATATTTCAACTTCCGTCCCCGTTGATTTGTTGGTATCTGCCAAGGTCAAATCCCAAATACAGTTCACCCGCCGCATGAAATCACGACTTACCATTTTATTCATCTTTCTTGCCTCCTGCCAACTCATGTCACAAGTCCAAACCATACCATCGAGCGCCCGATCGCGAAAAGCCATCGACAAACGGGATTCGATTTTAAACCTGCGCTTTGCCGAAAAAAACCTTACCCTGGGCTCGGAGGTGTTTTTTCGTATTTTCAAACGAACCGAAGAATTGGAAGTGTGGGTAAAGCAGGATTCTGTTTTTCAGCTTTTTAAAACTTATGCCATTTGCGATTATTCGGGTGGACTCGGAACCAAAAAACGGGAGGGCGACCGAAAAAGTCCCGAAGGTTTTTATCAAATTAAGCCTGCACAATTGCATCCCACCAGCCGGTTTCATTTGGCTTTCAACATTGGCTATCCCAATCAGTTAGAACGGTCGTTGGGTTACACAGGAAGCGCGATCATGATACACGGCAATTGTGTTAGTGTTGGCTGCTATGCCATGACCAATAAATATATCGAAGAGCTATGGACCATCGCAGTCAGGGCTTTTGAAAACGGGCAGCCATCCATCCCCTTGCATATTTTTCCTTTTCACCTCACAGATGGCAAACTAAATCGCCAAAAAAATGCCGACGACTTTAATCTGTGGAAGGACATGCAGGCCGGATACGCTTATTTTGAAAAATACAAATTGCCACCCGTGATAGTAGTTGACGACCGGCATTATACCCTCCAACCATGATTTCGCTATTGCATATCATCTGGCTGCATTTGGTGGTTTTGGCAGGTTTTCTCTTACCCCAACAATTGCAAATGCCCGTGAAAGGGGCTGCCATTAACGATTACAATCAGGCTTCATACTGGGCATATCCATGGGGAAAATCGTTGGTACACAAGGGGGTGGATATTTTTGCCAAAAAGGGTACACCGGTGGTTTCGGCTACACGGGGATGGGTGGTTGCGGCAGGATATAGCAAAGTAGCCGGTAATTACGTCCTGATTTTGGGCCCCAAATGGCGATTTCATTATTATGCCCATCTGGATGCCATCGAGAAATTTGGAGGTCGGTTTTTGAAAAGAGGTCAACCCATTGGAAATGTGGGCGATTCGGGCAATGCCAAAGGAAAACCATGTCATTTACATTATGCCATTTACACTCCTGTTCCTAATTTTTGGTTGGCAGATCATGCCATTCAGGGATGGAAAAAGGCCTTTTATTTGAATCCGACACCTTGGCTAAACCAAAACTATCATTGAGAAATCAGAAGAATTGGGTGAGTAGCGTTGTGGCCGGAAAGGTGTCGGCTTCAACAAAAAACCCCATCTGCGCACAGCACAAAAGGGGTTTAATTGTATGGTTTTCTTCGCCCGACTAATCCATCTTTACCTCGATCAGCACATCTTGTTTGTTTTTTCTATAAACTTCAAAAACAAAACTGTCTTCGGAGGTTTTTACAATCCGGTCGGTACTAAATTTATAAATGGGCACCCCTTTAACCTTTCGGGTGTCGAGGTAATAACTTTTGGAAACAACACCTGTTTCTGAATCAACAATATAGGCGGTGAGCCAACCACCGGCGCCGGAGCGATGTGCTTTGGGAACATCAAATGTATTCAGGTTTTTGTTGTTGATGTTATCCAAAAACAAAAAATAGTGTTTACCTTTAAGTGAAATACGTTCAAACGACATATCTATGGTGCCTATCGTTCCTACCTGACGTTTGGGTAATTTTTGGTTCCAGACCAAATTTCCTGCCGAATCAATTTTGCTCACAATGATATCCTGATAATTAAGCGTGCTCACCATTCTTCCGTTGGAAGAAGTAGTTGTTTTGCTGAATGCTTTTTCACCAATAATCAAAATGGAGCCATCACCACCGGCAACCAATTCTCGCATGTTTAGAAAGCTCATTTCGGCTTTGTCGTTTTTATCCTTTCGATTATTTTTTCTGATTTCTTTGTTACTGGCGTTTTCGTTGAGAAAATCAACAGGAAACTCATACATAAATTCATCTTTCAGATCACCATCGTCATCAACTCTAAAACTAAAAATTCCCTCTACCTTGTCAATGTCTTTTCCGCGGTAGTAGCCGCCCATCACCAATTCATTGTCCACGGATTGGTACAATACTATCGAGTTGATGAGGTTGGATTTCAGCATGATGGGGGTTTTTCTGATTTCATCGGTACCGGCTGAAATCTTCAGAAGTTCGATGTGGTAATTGGCTTTGCCATTCACAAGTTTCATTCTGCCCGATTGGTCTTTAAAAACCGTGGTAAGAATGAAACAGTCGCCTTTTTCATTCACATAATAGTCCAGGTTGTCCATCTCGCTCTCATGGTAAGGCATGCGTACCTCCCTGTTCCACAGTGGGTTCATATCGGCATCATACACGTAAAAGCCTATCTCGTCATAATTTTTGTTGTCGTTCTTTGTTCGTGGTTTTTTGCGGTAAATAACCGATATGTGCGAATCGTCATAGGATTTCTGAAACTTAAATTTATCCACTATTTGCAAGCCATACAACCGTCCGTTTCCGGCGAGCATACCGGTAATTTTTCCATGGACCTTAAACAAAAGTTTGCCCTTGTCGATAAAGGTACCTTTGTTGATGTCGAGTTCTCTGCAAAAAAGCTGCTCGTTTTCATTCTTTTTGTCCCACAACGAATAGTACAAATAGCATTTATCTTTGAGAATTTCGATATTTTCAATCACGAAATTGTCAGGGAAGTCGCCATAGGATTTTGTGGACACCATGGACAACGTATTGGTATTGAATTTTTCCACAATCACATCATCTTTTACCCACTTAAAATTCAGTAAAACATCCTCGTATACAAGGTAGTTATTGTAGTAGGAATCGACCATACGATAGGGTTTCCCGACTTTTACTTCAAAATTATTATCCGCATTGCTTTGTGAAATGCCGAATACAGGGATAAGGCAAAAAATCATTAATTGAAAGATATGTTTCATGTTTTTTTGTGTGTAAGTGAAGAATTTGGGCAACCTGATATGTCTCTGAATTGTGTTTGTTGAGTGCCGATTTCCCGGCGATTATTGGGACATAAAAATAGGGAATTATACATTGTACCTGATTAAACCGGCGAAAACATTGGGGGTTAGCCGTAGTTTATTATGATTTTAAATTACTGTTGGGGCATGTTCCATTTACAAGTGGAGGGCTGGATCCTCTGTTTGGAATGAATTACCCTTTCGTGAAAAACGTTGAAATAAGGTGATAAATTTTTTCATCTTCGGTTTAAAACAGGACAATTTTCGGTTTAAAACCAAAAAAGACCGGTTATATCAGATATACCATCTTTGTAGGCTTTTGCAGCATCCAGATTTCGTCTCTCGCATTTGGTTAGTCTCAATTACTTTTTTTTGTGTAATATTACAGCCGAATATTTCGTTGAATAAAACGGCTGAAAAAAACGAAAGATAAAATTTCATTAACTAAAACAACTATTCAATGGACAGACTGATAAAGATTGAGAAAACTGAAGATATCCTGCCCCAATATCAAAACACACCAATAAGCCAATTACTTGAATATCATAACCTGAACCGGCCTTTTGAGGACTACCAAAACGCACAGTTGCTCATCGGCATGTGTATGGACAACCGCAAACACATGAACATTCCCGACAATTTTGCCTACATCATTCGTGCCGGCGGTGCCAACATGCGTTACAGCGAATTTAAAGTTTCCTACGCGTTTTCGGTGGGAGGTGTACAACATATGGCACTCATTGGCCATAACCATTGCGCCATGGTGAATCTGATCGACCGCAAAGAGCAATTTGTGGACGGCTTGGTGAACAATGCCGGTTGGGAAAGAGACCAGGCTGAAAGTCATTTTCTGCAATTTGCTCCATTGTTTGAAATAGGTGGCGAACTCGACTTCCTTTGTCGCGAAACCCAACGTTTGCGTATCAGATATCCGAAAATTGTGATTGCCCCCATGATTTATTTAGTGGAAGACAACCGCCTTTATTTAATCGACGAAACAAAAGCAGGTTGATGACTAGGTGTCTATTACTGATATGGTTGATTTTTCTTGGAAGCTTGAGCATGATGGGTCAACAAGCCAAACGGGTATTGTTTCTCGGCAACAGCTATACCCAGGTTAACGACCTGCCCCAAATTTTAACAGATGTAGCTGCCTCTGTGGGCGATACGGTAATTACCGACCAAAGTACCCCGGGAGGTTATACCCTGCAGCTTCATTCCACCAATGCTACATCGCTCAACAAAATTATGACCGGTGGTTGGGATTTTGTGGTGCTTCAGGAACAAAGTCAGCTTCCTTCCTTTCCCATTAATCAGGTGATGACCGACGTTTATCCTTATGCCCGCTTTTTGGATAGTTTGATTAATGCATATAATCCCTGTGCCGAAACAGTTTTCTATCGCACTTGGGGACGGAAAAACGGAGATGCTTCCAACTGCAGTTGGTGGCCGCCTGTTTGCACCTATGAAGGTATGGACAGTCTTTTACAACTGCGTTACATGATGTTGGCCGACAGCAACGAGGCTATAGTTTCGGCGGTGGGGGCCGTTTGGAAGTATATCCGACAAAACTATCCCGGTATTGAATTGTATCAAATGGATGAAAGTCATCCTTCACAAGCAGGTTCTTATGCGGCAGCCTGTTGTTTTTATACCACCCTTTTTCGCAAAGATCCTTCATTAATCACTTACAATTATACCTTGTCAGAAAGCGATGCCCACCTCATCCGGTCAGCAGTTAAACAAGTGGTTTATAGTCATTTGATATATTGGCACATCGGCGAATACGATCCTGTTTCCGATTTTAGCCACGAGCTGCATGATGACCTTCGGGTGGCCTTTACCAACCTGTCCGTTGGAGCTACCGACTTTGTTTGGGATTTTGGCGATGGAGAACAGTCCATCGAAATCAATCCGGAGCATGCCTATCCGTCAAGTGGTGCCTATGAGGTGCAGCTTGTGGCCGCCCATTGTAGCCTTGCCGACACGGTACAACAACAAGTTTTTGTTGTTTTAGCAGAAACAAACGGATCGTCAGAAGAAAGCCCTGAAATTTATCCCAATCCGGTGATTGACAAATTACAGATCAAGTGGGTTGAAGGTGAACTCACGGCCATGCAGTTGCTGGATGCCTCGGGAGTTTTACTACCCATTTCTTGTGCAAATCAAAACCGGCGTATGGTAGTGCTTGATTTATCACAATACAGACCCGGTATTTATTTTCTTAAGGTTGAAATCAACGGGGAGGAGCATGTGTTCAAGTTGCTAAAAAAGTAATGCTTCTCACCCTTTCTGTGACGGAAGATTCCTTTTTCATGACAATTCCCCTGGACAGGCTTAGCTTAACATCCCTGACTAACGATCGGTTTTCTTCCCCGATAACACCAATACGGTCATTCCGATGGCGGCAGCCAGCACCGACGCTGTCATGATGCCCACTTTGGCAATTTGCTTGAATTCTTCGGAGGCAAAAGCCAGATCGGCAATGAACATCGACATGGTGAAACCAATACCTGCGAGCAAGGCTACCCCATATATTTGACCCCAGTTGACTCCTTCAGGTAGTTTGGCCCACCCCAGTTTTACCACCAGATGAGAGAACAGCGAAATTCCGACAAATTTTCCCAAGAGTAAACCTGCCATAATTCCAAGACTGATGGGGTGGAACATAAAATCCGTAATACTTCCTTCTATGTGAACTCCGGCGTTGCTCAGGGCAAACAGCGGTAAGATAAAGTAAGTAGTAATGGGGTGCATGGCATGTTCAAGCTTTTGAAGTGGTGTGTGTGCCTGTTCGTTAAGGTGTTCGATGTCAGACAGTAAATGAACCTGAGATTTGGAGAGTAAGCTGTTTCCGGTTTCAGGCTCCCGTTCAAATTCGTTGGTTAATTTGCAAAGTGATTGCACATATTGCTCTTCGGATATTTTTGTCCGTGCAGGGATGGTCAACGCAATGAGTACTCCGGCGATGGTGGCATGAACTCCGGAATATACAAAAGCAATCCACACGCCAATAAATCCGACCAGTGCGTAAAAAACTGTTCGTCTGACGCCTGCAAAATTGGCTAGCACAAGTACACCCATAAAAAATGCCGCGGTAAGCAGTTCGGAATAATCGATGGATTCGGTGTAAAAAATGGCAATCACCAGCACCGCACCCAAATCGTCGGCAATGGCCAAAGCCGTTAAAAATATTTTCAGGTTGATGTTCACTCTTTTTCCAAGCAAAGCCAGCAAACCCAGGGCAAAAGCAATGTCTGTTGCCATGGGAATACCCCAACCTTCAAGATATTCAGGATAGCTATGGAGGGTTACGGCGTAAAAAATGGCCGGAATTGCCATACCACCAATGGCAGCAAATATGGGCAAACTGGCTTTTTTCATGGAAGATAATTCTCCTCCCATAATCTCGCGTTTTATTTCCAATCCTATCGTGAAGAAAAACAAGGCCATCAGGCCATCATTTATCCAGTGTCCCAGCGATTTCTCCATTTTAAACTCACCAAACCCGAATCCGGCTTTGAGTTCGTGCCAAACGTAATGATAGCTCTCGTACCATGCAGAGTTGGCCCAAATAAGTGCGGCCAATGTGGCAAAAATGAGGATGATTCCACCAATCGCTTCCTCGTTAATATATTTCTTTATTCCGAACGTTTCGTAAGGTTTTTTCATGTCCAATCTTTTTCTGTTTCAATAGGCGAAAGTAAATAATTGATCTTTATTCCAATCAATAATTTATAATAATTCCAACTTGTGCTTTCTGGTTTTGCTTGTGTGATAAATCAGCCGTTGGCTATTTGCCTGATATAATGTATAATACGAAAATGTCTCTTCAATGGGAATATTGTTAATTTTGCGACTTACATAAATCGCTCATGAAGCATATCTCCAAATTTCTTTACAAACTCCTTGGTTGGAAAAGTGTAGGCGGCATGCCTGAAGGTGTAACGCGTTCAGTATTTATCATCGCTCCACACACCAGTAATTGGGATTTTCTATACGGAATTCTATATGCATGGATGAATGAGGTTCCGGTGCATATTCTCATAAAAAAAGAAGCCTTTTTCTGGCCAACAGGCGGGTTGCTCAAAAAATTGGGGGGTATTCCCATCGATCGAAGTAAAAAAGGAAATACTGTAGGACAAATTGCTGCCATGTTCGAAGGACGCGACCCATTCTATTTAGGTGTTACGCCTGAAGGGTCGCGGCAATTCCGCAAGGAATGGAAACGTGGGTTTTATTTTATTGCCATGGAGGCAAAAGTGCCCATCGTGTTGTCGTACATCGATTTTGGTAAGAAAGAAGCCGGCATTGGCCCCGCCTTCTACCCAACCGGTGATTACGAAAAGGATTTGAAAGAGATTCAGGACTTTTATCGCGGAAGAACGGCCAAATACCCCGACCAGTTTAATATCCAATGAAATTCTGCATCTGATTTTGTTGGCATTGCCAACGGCTAATTATCTACATTCTTTTTTCAGACGCCCTTTTTATTCCGTTAATTCTTCTATCTTTGGAATGACTAATAGTCTTCGGCATGCCTTTTTACAGATACATACTAGTTTTTGCACTGTTTTTCCTTGGAATAACTTCCGTCGGTCAAGAGGTTGGTGAAAGTCGCTCTCTTTCACAAATCACACTCGTCATCGATAGTCTGGAAAATCAACTTTCGCAGGCGGATAATAGCCAAAAGGTTCGGTTGTATATTGAACTGGCACATCACTACCTGCTCATCGATAAAGCCAGGTCTGTGGAATACGGCTATCGTGCCATTGCACTAAAAAATAGCGTCGATAGCTTGGTTGAAATGTCCCCGGTTTATCGTCTTTTAGCAAAATTCTATCAAGAAAACAGTGCTTCCGATAGTACCCTTAAATATTTGCAATTGGCTATGATAAGTGCAGATCAGGAAACGAAAAACGCTCGAAATCAGCTTTTTCATGGATATGAATTGGAAAAGCAAACCCGAAAACAGGCAGCAGAAGGCTTGCATCAGATGCTAAAACCATTGAATATCCTGCTGGCAATTGTTTTATTGGTGTTTGGGCTATTCTTCCTTAAGCAATACATGGCAAACCAACGACTTTCAAAAGATTTCAAACAGAAGGAGACCTCCCTTCAAAAAATAGCTGTTGAAGTAGATGATTTTAGAACCAAGGTGAAGGAGGAGGTCATTCAACGTACAGCAGAATTGCAGCAAAGATTGGAAAAGGAACGTCAACACGAGTTCGAATTGCGCAAAAAACTCAAGCAAGTGGAGGAAGCGGATTATCTTAAAAACGCTTTTTTAGGCAGTTTAAGCCATGAAATCAGAACTCCTTTGAGTGGAATTATTGGGTTTTCCAACCTGTTGCAAACCGAACTGGCTGTTATGGGAAATGCTGAACTTTACGAATATACTGAGAACATTGAGCAAAGCAGCCTTCAACTGACAGGGTTACTTGATAACATCATAGATATCAGCAGTATCGAGGCCAACATGGTGGAGGTGGAACTGCAATTCGATCATTTTAATAATATCGTAAAGGATGTGAAGGCGATTTTTCAGAAAAAAGCCAAGGACAAAGGACTGGTGTTTAAGGTAAAAATCGATACAGAGTTACCCAAGTTGAAAGCCGACAGTATTAAACTGAAAAAAGTTCTGAACATACTCACCGACAACGCCATCAAGTATTCAACAACAGGATTTGTCACCATCACCTCTGCTTACAATCCTGAGAAAAATGTGGCGGTCATTCAGGTGAAAGATACCGGAGACGGAATCGACCCTGATACCTTAAAGGCATTACTGGCTTCTTTTCAGTATGGTAAAAAGGGCAAAACACAAATTTATCAGGGAAAGGGCATCGGACTCACCTTGGCTCACAGATTTGTTAACATGATGGGAGGCAGTATCTCCATTAGTTCCCAATTGCAGAAGGGTACTGTCGTCACCATTGCCATACCTTGTGTAGGCGGACAAAGCCAAGCTGAAACAGCTTCCGAAATAACAGAAACGGGGTCGTTGATTGCTGCGCCGGAGTTGGGAGAGATAAGCTTGTTTATTGTAGAAGACGATCGCATGAACCGCCTGGTATTGGAAAAAATGCTTAAAAAAGCAGGTAAAATTACCATGGCCATCGACGGTGATGATGCCCTTTCGAAGGTGGAAAACGCCTACAACCAAGGTGAGATTTTTAGGGTCATGCTATTTGACATGCAACTACCACCTCCATGGGATGGAACATCGCTGATGAAGGCCATCAAAGAACGCTTGCCCGAGTACAAATCTGTTCCGTTTATCGTTCAAACGGCTTTTGCCATGAGTGGCGATCGCGACAGTTATCTGGCTGCAGGTTTCGACGATTATATTGCCAAACCCATCAACCGAACCGAATTGCTGACCATGATCCAAAAACACTTGCATCTGGCTCAAGCCTAAGTTTGTCATGAATGGCATAGATAAGAATATCTTTTTCTAAATATCACAAATGCAATCGTTTGCGGTTTTATTTTATAGTTAAAAATGATTAATTCCTTTCTAAAATCATCGCAAGCGTGTGAATATCCCTTACTTTTGTCTTCTGATATCGAATCTTAAAATCAACGAATATGTCACAAAAAATATCCGAAAAAGTTGCTCCCGGTGTTGCCGTTGGCGACGATGTGCAGGCCATTTTTCATAACGCCCGCGCCAATCAATATGCTCTGCCGGCCGTAAATGTGGTGGGTACCAACTCCATTAATGCTGTAATGGAAGCCGCTAAAAAAGTAAACTCGCCTGTAATTATCCAGTTTTCCAATGGAGGTGGTTCTTTCTACGCCGGAAAATCTTTGTCTAATGAAGGTGAAAAAGCAGCCATTGCCGGATGTATTTCAGGAGCACTTCATGTACACAACCTGGCTGAAATGTATGGTATTCCTGTGATTCTTCACACCGACCATGCCGCCAAGAAGTTGTTGCCTTGGATTGATGGATTGCTGAATGCCGGAGAGGAATATTTTGCCAAAACCGGAAAACCCTTGTTTAGTTCACACATGCTCGACCTCTCGGAAGAGCCACTTGAAGAAAACCTGGAAATTTCCAAAAAATATCTCCAACGCATGAGCAAAATGGGCATGACCCTCGAAATTGAATTGGGAATAACCGGTGGCGAAGAAGATGGTGTGGATAATTCAGGTGTGGATAGTTCCAAACTTTACACCCAACCCGAGGAAGTAGCCCGTGCTTTTGAGGTTCTTTCAGAAGTGAGCGAACGCTTTACCATCGCCGCTGCTTTTGGAAATGTTCATGGCGTTTACAAACCCGGAAATGTGAAATTGGAACCCGTTATTCTGCACAATTCACAGGAATATATCCAGAAAAAATATAACACGGCAGCTAATCCTGTCAACTTCGTGTTTCACGGTGGCTCCGGCTCGGAACCCGCAAAAATTAAAGAAGCCATTGGTTACGGCGTGGTAAAAATGAACATCGATACCGATACCCAATGGGCCGGTTGGGATGGTGTACGTCATTATGACATCAAATACCATGATTATTTGCAAGGCCAGATTGGCAACCCCGATGGTGAAGATGTTCCCAACAAAAAATATTACGACCCACGCAAATGGCTCCGCGCTTCGGAAGAATCCATCGTGGTTCGTTTGCATGAGGCCTTCACCGACCTGAACTGCATCGACCGTTACTAAGCGAGCGGTATTAATATCTACCGTACGAAAACCTCCGAAGAAAAGGAACCGTTTTCGTACGGTTTTTTTATGCTCATGTTTTTTGTAGTTTTGTACAGAACAACTATTCTGAAAACGAATGCACAAATATCCCGTCAACATATTGCTTGCTTTTGGAGAAACCTTTGATGCCGAGGGAGAGCAGTTTTATACCTGGTTGCTTGAGAACGGATACCCGGAATTGGCTGCCCTGAGCAGTGGAATACGCGGAAGCAGGGAGGCCATCTCGTGGTTGTTAAAATACAATTATCCCCATTTTGCAGCTTTGGATGGCGCCATCGACAACAAGCCTCAGGCATACGAATGGCTGAACAAGCATGATTTTCCGCTGCTGATTTTTTTAGCCGAAGCGGTGCATGGTAAACCTCAGGCGCTGGCTTGGTTCAAAAACAACGAATTGGAAATATTTTTGCGTATCGCGCAAAAAATCAAACACTTCATGGAAAATCAAACCTTTGACTACCACAAGTTACATTTTTAATAATACGGGGTTATTCCCATACAGACAAAACCCTTTAGTATCTTTAAAATATTATTTTTCAGTACGGTAAATTTCCTCAATCAAGTGTTTGTACTTGGCCATGATGGGTTTGCGTTTCAGCTTTTGGGTAGGAGATAAGTCGCCGCTTTCGGGTGTCCAGCTTTCGCAGATTAGTCTGAAAACTTTTACCTGAGCCACCTTGTCGAACTCGGGGTTGTATTTTTCCAACTCCCTGGCATAGCGTTCCACAACTTTGGGATGTCTTACCAAATCCACATTGTCCTGATATTTTACCTTATGGATAGCGCACCAGTTGTGCAGAAAGATAAAATCCGGAACGATGAGGGCACTGGTGAAGCGTTCGTTTTCGCCCAATACGATAAGCTGATCGATAAACTGCGATTCTTTCAGCTTGTTCTCAACCACTTGCGGTGCCACATACTTTCCACCCGAAAGTTTGAATATTTCTTTTTTGCGGTCGGTGATGGTGAGCATGCGATTTTCGTCCAGATTGCCAATATCGCCCGTATGAAACCATCCGTCTTTGTCGATGGCCTCGGCAGTGAGTTCAGGCTCTTTATAATATCCTTTCATGAGGTTTTCGCCTCGGCACAAAATTTCTCCGTCATCAGCAATTTTCACTTCAATACCTTCGGGGACGATGCCGGTGGAACCAAATTTTACCTGAGGATAAAAAGAATTGGTGGCCGACACGATGGGCGACATTTCGGTAAGTCCGAAACCCTCCTGAACATATATTTTTGCTGCCCAAAAAATACGTGCCAATCGAGGTTGTAATGCTGCACCTCCAGAAATTACTCCTTTGAGTTCGCCCCCCAATGCTTCACGCCATTTGCTGAAAATGAGTTTGTTGGCAATGGCCAATTTCATATTGTAAATAAACGAACGGTTTTTCGGATTGGGGTCGAAACGATCGCCCACTTTCACTGCCCAGAAGAATATGCCTTTTTTGATACCCGAGAGTTCGCGACCTTTGTTGATGATTTTATCGTAAACTTTTTCAAAAACGCGAGGTACAGTTATAAAGGTATTGGCTTTGATTTCGGCCATATTTTTACCAACGCTTTCGATGTTTTCGGCATAGTAAATTGTTAGTCCGATAGATTGCCACAAATAATTGCCCACCCGTTCAAGCACATGCGATAAGGGCAAAAAGCTTAATGCCCGATCGCCGGGTTTGAGGTAGGTAACAAACTGATGTGCCAACAAAAAATTACTCACCACATTTCGGTGTGTCAGCATGACTCCTTTTGATAAACCGGTGGTTCCTGAGGTGTAGATGAGGGTAAGTAAGTCTTCGGGATCCACGCTGTTTCGTGCTTTTTCGAGCAATGGGCGCATTTCCTTTTCCTTTTCCATGCCCAAGGCTTTAATCTCTTCCCAGTTTTTTACACCCTCCACCCGGTCGATGGTGTATATTTCCTTGAGGTTTTCGGTTTGATCGTACAATGGTTTTATTGTTTGGTAGATTTCCTCACTCGACACAATAATGATTTTGGCATCTGAATGAGCCAAAATATGGAGGTAGTCGCTGTCGCTGATGGTGGGATAGATGCCCACATGTACACAACCCAGCTGCGCCATGCCAAAATCAATAAAATTCCATTCCGGACGATTGTTGGAGATGGTGGCAATTTTATCTCCCTTTGTAAAGCCCATGGCCAGCAACCCCAGACTAAAGGCGTCCACATTTTGGCGGTAATCTGCCGTACTGAAGGTTTCCCATTGATTGTTGCGCTTTACTGCAAGGGCTACATCGCGCACGTAGTGCTCTTCCGCGTAGGCGAGCAGGTCGAAGGTTCGGGTGATACTGGTCATGCTACTTTGATTTACTGTTAATAATTAACGAACCAAATGTAGCAATTATTTGTTTATTATGTTGGTTATTGTTCCGTTTGTCGGTGTTGTCGTTGCCGGCGTGCACTATTTCTGTGTTTTCGCTCCCGCGTAGATTCCCGTTGGTTTTTGAGAAACCTTTCTCGTGGCAGGTTCTGCAACCGCTCAATTTGGGTTTCGTTGAGCAAAGGTTCCAGTTCGTCCTTAAGCTCCAGAAAAAGTTCATGCTGTTCCTCTTTATAATCCATCATCAAATCGTGGTTCATTTCGGCATATTTTTCCAGAATGGGTTGTATTTCGTCGGATTGTTCAGGAGTTGGCCTGATTACGCGAATTAGTTGACTATTAAAACCGTTGGGAGTATAATAATTGCGCAGATGATCGACCCTTGATTTAATCATCCTTCCGCTCACCAAAAAACCAATGGCAAATCCAATGAGCAAGATGCCCGTTAGCAGTGCGGCGTATATCAGTTTTCTTTTCATGGCTAGTAGTTTAAATATGTAAACAATTCTTGATCAGGCGTATATCCGGAAAGTCCGTAAAGTGCATCAACCCCAAGCGAACCATCAGTAAAGTAGATGGTGATAAGGATGATCAAAATGGCAGCTACCCCGCTCATGGCCAGCACCTTAAAGAGTTGTGCGAAATCTTTCTGAATGATGGTTGGAGAAATGTTATCCATAACGTTTTCTGCGAAATGATTGGAAAACATGGGGTTATAATGCGCCAGTTGATCTCTAAGGTCATCCAGTTCTTTCTTCTCTTGCCGCAGCCGATCATCCTTTCGGAGGGCATCATTGAGCACTTGTTGTTCTTCGGTAGTCAGTTCTCCATCGTAGCTTTTCAGGAGAAGTTCGTTAGTACTGTTCATGATGGTTATTTGTTGAGTTGAACATTTCTTTTAGTTTGAGTTGCGCTCTCGAAAGCCTCGAAAGCACGGTTCCCTGAGGGATATCCAGAATTTCGGCGGTTTCTTTGGTGGAGTATCCTTGAATCAGCCGGATAACAACCACGCTTCTGAAATCAGGTTCCAATTGTTTGAGTGCCATTTCAACCAGTTCTTTGTTATCCTTTTCAACATGTTGGTCATCCACAGCTGTCGAGTTTTCTATTTTTCCATCCAGCGACAACCACCTTCTTTTTTCACGCTTTTTCAGGGCGTTTAACGAAAGGTTGATGGCAATGCGCGTGAGGTAAGTTCCCAAAGCGGCCTCTCCTTTGTATTGGTCCATCGAACGATAAAAGCGTATAAAGGTTTCCTGACCCACATCTTCTGCATCGGCCGACTGACCCAACATGCTGATGGTGGTACGTGCCACGCTTGATTGGTATTTTTTTACAATCTGTTCAAACGACTTCCGGTTTCCCGAAAGGGCTTGTTTTACCAACAGCATGTCATCTGCAAATATTTTCAATGATTCGACCAAGTAAACCGGTTTTTCTGATTTGACAACCAAAGATAGGTTTTGATTCCCGAAGAGGAATGTTTTCTTACAGATCTCCAAAAAAATACCAATATCCCGCACAAAGCAACAACCCTTCAATGGCGATGGAAGCCAGCATCAAAGGAACAGCATCCTTGCGGTGGGGATAATATTTTCGAAGCAAAAAAGCCCCCAATACCAAGGAAATAAGGATGGGCGTGAGGACGATAATGGAGTACATCCCGTATCTGTTGCTCAACCTGACAAGTGTACGGTTTTTTCGGGTAAACTTTTTTTTGGTTTTGCGTCGGGCTCTTCTTTTTGAGCGGTAATTTCTGTACAAAATAAGGACAGATTGAGGTAACACTGATTTCAATCGGGGTTTGAGGTGCAGATCAGTAAGCAGAAGCAATTTGCTAAAATGATAATAAATAAGGAATCCTGCCATGCCACCCGGAATCATGGTCAGGGCTGTTGTCCAGAAATCAGCCCCAATCATGTGAGCATAGATGGGTGTATAGAAATACTTTACGGTGGAAAGCAGCAGGATGTTTAATATTTTTAGCAGATAAGCCATGCGTTGAGCTGTAATTTGCGAAAATAGTGTTTTTTGTACCTAACCCAACAGTATTTGGAGAGAAGCCAAGAAGCCAATTCAACAAGTACACACATTGTCGATCAGCGCCATCATCGTCTAAATCCAAATCCCCGCCCCCACTCAGGGGAGTTTGCAACTCCGCTGCCATATCCAACAACCTTATTTTCAATCGAAATTCTCATATGTCAAATCATTCGTGAAAAATACGTTGTTAACCAACCCTGACAGGTTTCAAAAACCTGTCAGGGTTAACCCCTCACTCCCCAAGCAATACCACTTTGCCCGTTGTCATTTTCCCGTCCTGCTCCGCACGGTAGTAATACAAACCGCCCGGCAGGCCGGAAGTATTCCATCGGGTTGGGGTGGCTTTTAATTCCAGCTTTTCCACCAACTGCCCGGTGTGGTGATAGACGAAAATGGTGGTGGGTTTGTTGCCGGGGGAGTTATTTGCCTCGTTGAACCCCACCCCTCCCGATAGCCATTCGGGACTCCCCCAAGGGGAGGGAGTTGCCCCCGGAAGTTCAAAAGTAACCCACTCCTTAGCCGGATTGGGATACACCCTCAAGCCAAAGCCACCGGCCATATTTTCCTCCACGCCCACGCAGGTATAAACAAAGGTAGTTTTTACTTCTGAAAACGCTGACTGCCCACAGTCGTTGTAGCTGGCGGCAGAGATGAGTACCTCACCCTGGTAGCCGGTGTTCCAGGTGATGGTGGCGGTGAGGCTGTCTTGTGCCAGCGTGCCTGCCTCCTCCGGCAGTAGTTGCCAGGTATAGCCCCAGGCTCCGGTAGCGGGTGCAAGGGTGTAAACGGAGATAGAGTCATTGGTGTGGCACAGGGTATCCGGCCCGGTGGGGGCTTGGGGTGTGGTGGGTTGGTAGTTGGAGCAGTTTTTGAGGTTGAAGAGCCAGAAATCGTAGGTTCCATGTCCCTCACATTGTACATCTCCTCTTTTCAAACTATCATCTGTTGAAAAAGTGGTTACTGTGGCTGCAATAATCCAGTTATCGTCTGCCTTTTGAATAACGTTGTATCCCAAGTAATCACCCACATAACTCCCATAGCATTGGCTCCATTCCAGTTCACCTTCCGCTGATAATTTTACCATCCAAATGTCATAACTAGGGGTTTGTGTAATATACCAAAGATAGTGCATGCCTTCCACATCTCCATCCTCAGACCTAGTTTTTGCCACTACCATAAAACCACCATCCTGAGTGGGGTATAAACCTGCACTTGGGTAATCATAGCTTGTACCCCCAAGGCATTTCTGCCATATGATGTTGCCAATGGTGTCGATGCGGACTACCCAAATATCAGGGTAATTGTCTTCACTGGGATGCAGTCCCGAGACATCACCATCATCAGACTCTGTTAATCCCAAAAATATATACCCATCCTCCAACTCCAATACACCTCTGTTTCCGTAATCATAGCCACTGCCTCCGTACAATTTCTGCCATTCAATTTCCATTTCTGGAGTTAGTTTCACTGCCCATACATCGCCTGAACCATGGTGGGTTCCCTGTACCATGCCCTGGACTTCTTCGGCCTTGGTAGCGAAGAAAAAACCTCCGTCTCGTGTTTCCACAATATCAAATATATTGTTTTGCCCCATATTTCCATATACCCGGCTTTGAACGATTTCGCCTTCAGACGTAATGATCATCAACCAATCGTCCAAATAGCCATAGTTTACCGGGACATCTCCGTCGGATGATGTTGTTGCTCCATAGGTGATGATGTTACCATTGCGCAACAATTGTATCCTGCCCCCATATTCCACTCCACTACCCCCATAGGATTGTTCCCAAATGATATTTCCCTGCCCATCAATTTTTACTATCCAGCGATCAAAATCACCATGATTGCCGGATTGCACATCGCCATCATCAGATCCCGTCCAGGCACTAATGTAGTAATATCCCAAGCCGTCACTAATGATACCTGATGGGGTTTCAATACTCGTTCCACCGTAAGTTCTTTCCCAAATAACGTTGCCTAAAGTGTCAATTCGAAATACCAATAAATCAGAATCTCCATTTCCGCCTTGTGTAATTTCATAAGAAATTTCTCCCAGAACAAGATATCCATCTTCGGTTGCTACAATACTCTTGGCCTCGTCCATCCATTCAGAACCATAGCAATTTTGCCAGGATATTGCCATGTTGTTTTGGGCTTGGGATTGCTGAGAGAAGGCGATTAGAACAATAAAGACACAAAAGCTAAATAATAGATATTTAGTTATATTATTTGACAGTAGAGACGATTGAATGAGATACCAAAACCACATAAACTGATTTTTCTTTTTCATGGCTTAAAAATAAGTGAATAACATGTGGGAATTCTAAATTCCCACATGTTATAATAAATAAATTATCTAATTACCAGTTTAGTCGAAGTAGTGGCCTTACCTGCACTTAAGGTACAAATATACACACCGGAGTTAACCCCCCACTCAGCGGAGTTTGCAACTCCGCTGCCATATCCCCCAATTTTATTTTTAATCGAAATTCTCATATGTCAAATCATTCGTGAAAAATACGTTGTTAACCAACCCTGACAGGATTCCTGCCCAACACCCCCACCTTAAAATAAACTTATTCTTCCCCAGCATGAAAATGAACTTATTATTTAGGTGATTGCAAAAATTTAACGGGGGGGGTAAGACGTTTAAAATAAGGTGGTTATAAATATGTTCACTTGAATAACCAACAGAAAAGATGCTTTTACGGAGGTGTGCTCGATAATTTATGCCAAGTTCTCGAAACATAGCAGATTTGTTTGTTATTAATTGTTCTGTTTTAAAACGGTTTCCAAATATAGGAATAAAAATTATTATGGGAAAAGTTTTGATGTTTTTTTTGAAATATTTTCAACGTTTCTTTCGGGTGAGTGTATTTGTATGTTTACATGATGTGTATTGTTCGTTGCAAATACACGGTAGTGAGGGATGTAATGAGTAATTTGGTTGTGAATTTTTAATGTCATGGGTTTAGCAGGTTAATAATTAAACAAGTGCCTTCATTAAATAGTGTGCAGTCTTTAGGAAAAATTCTACCATTTTTTGGGATTATTTTTCAACTTTTTTCTGTTACCGGGGTATGAGGTTGAAAATGTGTTCTTAAAGTATGGGGATTTTCAAGCGTGGGCGCTTGAAGCGGGGGAATGTCATTTGCGTTCCAATAATTATGCGATAGCCAATCTTCAAATCAATAGATTTTCAAATCGTGCATAACGAAGTATTTGGCGTTTGCTTGCAGGCACTAATTATAAATATGCAATAGTGCCCCATCATACACAGCATAATACTCGATGAGGGGATATCTTCCGGTGCCCTGAAAAAGATTGCCGTCGTAAATTAAATATTGGTTGCCGGTACAGGTATCGGTTACCATGGGGTAGTCATCTATTACCAGTTTCCCGCAGTTTAGGCGGTTGGCATCGCAACAAGCGTATGGATCGTTGGGTGGTTGACGCTCGTAGGCTTTAAAGTCGTTGATGTCGTTACGGTAAACAATTATGCCACGGCTGCCCAAGGGGATATACATGCCGGGCACTTCGTCCAGGTACAGCCATCCACCCACGGTGTTCAGCTCCTGAAATACGGTGGAATTGGGGTCGAGGGTCAGATTAATTACCACATGGGGGATGTCGGGGTTTACATTGTCTTTGTTGCACGACCAAAACAGCCCGACAAAAAACATGGGAACAATAAACAGCCACTTGTGGTACGATTTCATGGAATGGTATTTGAAACTTCAAACGAAGTTAGTCCTTTTTTATTTCACTTGCGTGATGAATCCAATCAACCTGCTAACTTTGCATCCCAATGAAAGCACCAAAAACTCACCGATTGATTTTGTTTTTCCTTTTGGCAGGAAGCGTTACCTTCAATCAAGGTTGCATTTTTGGTCATCGCACCAGCAAACAGGTTCGCCAGGCCGAAAAGGAATCGGACCGCATGGCCAAGGAACAACAGGCTGAATTTGATAAAGCCTACAAAGACCACATGAACCGACAAAGCGAACTAACCAAGCGACAAATGAAAGAGATGAAGAAAAGGCAGCGAAAAAATAATAAACCGTTAAAAAGATCGCTGCGGGACAGAATATTTAATAATAAATGTCCAAAATATGATGGGCCTTAAATCCCCAACTGTTCCTTCAATTCTTTCACCCGCGACTTGCTCACATTCACCTTGCTCTTGTCTTTTAGTATCACGAGGTAGCTGTCTTTGCCATATTTTTCCATCTTCTCGATGAGGTTGATGTTGATGATGTGGCTGCGGTGTACACGCACAAAAGTATCTTCCGGAAGGCATTGCTCCAGGTAGCCCATGGTGTCGTATTTGAGGAATTTGCCTTTATCGGTGTGAATTTCCACGTAATCGTCCTGTGCCTCAATACGGTGAATGGTGTCCACCGGAATTACGTCGATTTTGCTCCCCGTTTTCACAAACAGTCGTTCCACTTTAGCGGTGGAGTTTTCCTTTACCTGACGGGTGAGTTCCTCCAGTTTTTTCGTTTCGGGTTTTTTGTTTTGAAGTCGGTGGAGTACTTTGTCTACGGCTTCATTAAAACGGGTTCTCGAAAAAGGTTTCATCAGATAGTCTACGGCACTGAGCTCGAAGGCTTTAATGGCATATTGGTCGTAAGCGGTAGTAAACACGATTTCGGGAAGCTCATCCAGCAATTCCAGCATTTCAAATCCGGTAAGTTTGGGCATTTGTATGTCGAGAAATACCAGATCGGGTTTGGTTTCATTGATGGCTTTTACACCAGCAAAACCATCCGAACATTCACCAATTAATTCAAGATGCGGGTTTTCGCTCATGTAGGCTTTCACCAAATTGCGGGCGGGTTCTTCATCTTCGATGATTAAAGCACGGAGTTTATTCATGATATTTGGATTTTGGCAGTCGGATAATGGCCCTGAAAATCATTTTTTCGGCATGAATTTCCAGCAGATCCTGACGGTGATAGATCAATTGTAGTCGTTTTTTAATGTTGCTCAGTCCAATACCTTCACCGGCTTTTTTAATGGCATCCGGATCGTATTCGTTACTGATTTCGATGACAATAAACTTGTCTTCTTCCGAACATTTCAATTCCACCAACACCTCTTCGGTACTATGATACACGCCATGCTTGATGGCATTTTCGATAAGGGGTTGCAAAATCATATTAGGAATTTGCTGGGTGAGACATTTATCAGGAATATCGGTGGAGAAATTTAGTCGTTTGCCAAACCTGATTTTTTCAATGTCCAGGTAGCGCTGGAGGTTTTCAAACTCTTGTTTCAAACTAGCTTTTTCGTTTTTATCGTGGCTGAGCGAATACCTGAGAAAATCGGAAAGCTTGATGACCATCTCCTGCGCCATGCCCGGATTGGTGATGGTAAGCGAGCTGATGGAGTTGAGGCTGTTGAACAAAAAGTGGGGATTGATTTGCGATTTCAGGGCATTGAGTTCGGCCTGTTGTACCAGTGTTTGCAGTTCGGTTTCTATTTTCAGTTTTTCCTGAAGGTCTTCGTAATAAAGCATCACGTAATAGTACATGATAAAGAGCAGATAGTAAAAAATGCCGGTTATTACCCTCCACGGAAGGCTGTCGTTTAAAAACTGATGGTAAGAAGCAGAGTCGGAAACAATATTGGTGAGCAATAACCATGAGCCACCGATCCAGGCAGAAATTATGATCACCGCTACCACCAAATGGTTTACCATCATGTCGAAAACCGAACTGGTTTCCTTTAGGTTAAACCGAATAACATACCATAAATTGAAGCCCACCAGAGCAAACAACAGGTTGAAAACCATAGAGTCTACAATACTGGTGCGCCAATTAACATCATAAAAATAAAATACGATGAACGCTTGTACGAAGAAAATGCTTAACCAAACCGAAATGTAGGCAATAAGGTAGTTCCGATTTTTTGATAATGGATTGAGCATAGTGACTAGTTACGGGTATACAACGATGAGAAAACCATTTTCATACAGGGTTAGTAACTTTTTATTTCAAGTCCGCCAAATATCACCATTCCTTTTACCACAATAAGATTGCTGTTGTCGGGAATAGCAGATTTTACAGGGCGTTTGTCGGTGAATCCGCCAAAAATAGAAACCACATCCGATTTCACTTCCCAGCTTTCGGGCACGATTAGTTTCGATCCACCAAACATGGTGAACACGTCAATCACACAACCTTCAGGCGACAATTCAGCTTCTTTCAGGTTGAATTCTGATCCGCCAAAAATGGCCGTAATGGATCCCCCCTTAAAATTTTTTGATTGCACTTGTTTAACGCCTCCACCCAAAATGGCCACATCGTCTATGTAATCAGATACTCTGCCATCTTTGGCAGAAGTGTTGAATCCAGAGTGTTGACGGCGCACATGTGCATTCCTTCGGGTGAGAATCACAATACCTACACCCATCAATACAGCTGGGAAAAATATCTGTCCCAAACTTATGTTGTAGTCGACAAAGCTTGGAAGCCAGAAAATAACACCCAGACCAATGAGTACCCAACCGGGTGTCTGACGTTCTTTGGTGGTAATGAGTATGGCGCCAATGGCGATGAGTAATGTTTTCCAGTTGATGATATAGTATCTCAATGGCCAATCGGTTACATTGAAGGTGTCTAGAAGCAGTATTCCACCAGCCAGCATGAGGATGATGCCGGCGATGATTCTTTTATCAATTGATTTATTTTCCATTGTAGTAGTATTTACAAGATTATGTGGCAAACATAGAGCCAATTATGTAAGAAGGAAACATTAAATCGGTGAATGGGGGGCAATTCTCGGTAAATGGCTCCTTCTTCTATAATATCTGACTAAGGGGGTAATATACTGCTGCAATCAGCGCAATCACACCAATAGGACGAATCAGGTTGTTCCAGGTGTAGTTGCCATGTGCCACTGCCTGATAGGTGTGGTTGATTGCCGACAAAGTCAGGCTGAGCAAAAAGGTGAACAACAAGGTAACATCTGCCCATTCTCCCCAATCGACAAAATACAACCACACCGACATGATAGATATGGAGAGAAAAAACAAAGCTGTTTGCATTTGGTAGGCCGAATTGGCACCATAACCCTTGGCCTTGGCCGAAGTCTTGCCGAAAAACAAACCTTCCACAGCACTGAAGCCCATGATAGGAACTACCAACCAGGGCAACAAAATATGCAGGATGTGCTCTGCCGATCCGCCGTAATAGTAGGCCAGAAAAAAGCCAATGCTGACAGCGGCGATGCGCGAAATTTCGAAGAGTTTAACGATCATGGTTTTGAATTTTCATCAAAATTAGTCGTTTAATCCCTTATTTGCAAGTGTTTTCAAAAATTGAGCTTCGCTTCCAACCCACCTAAAATCATTAAAAACTGCTGCTACTGCACTTTCATAATCGTCGAAATTGCGGCTTTTCTTCAATCGTCCGAATACCTTTCCGGGATTGTCAAATCCATAGGCCAGATTCGACCACAATTCTTTCAATATGCTGATTGCTTGCAACCTGTCGTTTAGTTGCTTGCGGTACGAAAGGTATAAATCTTCCATAAAATGTTTAATCAGCGGCATTTGGTTGTCAGCTTCGGGTAGTTGAAGGTGCTTTATTTTGGCCGGAAGCAGGGGGTCGGTGAGTAAACCGCGACCAATCATCAACCGGTTTATTTCCGGAAATTTCTGTTTGAATTGCTCAAAATCAGCCAGCGAAAACAAATCGCCGTTGTATACAAACGGCATTTCCAGCTTCCGACAGATGGATTGAATGGACGACCAATCCACGTCACCCTTGTAAAGTTGGGTTCCCAAACGGGCATGAACGGTTACTTCACTCACCCCGTAGGCATTAAACAAGGGAATCAAAGCATCAATTTCATGGGCATCTTCGTAGCCCAACCTGCATTTTACCGATAGCTTTATGGGTAATTCCAGTGAAATCTTACTCAGGATGTTTTCCACCAAATCCGGATGGGGCAGCATGCCCGAGCCCCGTTGTTTTTTGGCTACCCGCGGAAACGGACAACCCATGTTCCAATTAATCTCCGTATGACCTCTTTCGTGACAAAACATGGCAAACCTCAACATTTCGTCTGCGTCTTTGCTCAAAATCTGTGGTACCACCGGAATGTGATGATGGTTGGTTATTTCCAGTTCTTTGGCTTTGTGTGCCACTCCTTTGGCCGTTTGTACATTGGTATAAAAAGGGGTAAAAAGCTTGTCGATGTGCGGAAAGTGTTTGGCATAAACCTCACGGTATGTAAAGGTGGTAATTCCCTGAAAAGGAGCCAGATATATTACAGGTTGTACATCCATCACGGATTAGTTTGCTGAGTTGAGCAAGTTGAGTAATTTGGTTTCGAGCAAGGCCACCTGATCTGCCGTGGCGATGATGTTTCCTTCCCGATCGATGAGTACCAGATGCGGAATAGTGCTCACACCGTAGTTTGCTACCACCTGCGACGACCAAGCTTCGGTATCAATGACATGCAAATACGGAAGTTGCTGTTCCGAAATGGCGTTTTTCCAGGCTTCTTTGCTTTGGTCGATGGAGATCGCCAGTACTTCCAGACCCTGGTCGTGATAACGGTTGTAGAAGGCCACCACGTTGGGGTTTTCGGCCTTGCAATAGCTACACCACGACGCCCAGAAATCAATCACCACCACACTTCCTTTCAGGTCGGAAAGAGAGCGTATGGTGCCGTCATTCGATTCAAGGGAAAATCCGGGGGCAGGGTTGCCGTTTATGGGTCCGGGGTCGACGATGGTATCTTTTTCCTTACAGGATGAAAACGTTATCATTGCCATGACCATGGTCAGTGTCAGGATAATTTTTAGTTGATTCATAGTTCGTTTAGTTGGATATGTAGTCATGGCTAAACGTTACCAACCTAAAAAAATTACATTTCAAACCGCTTACCAACCCAACAAGTAGGCGAAAATCAGGGGAGCCACAATGGTAGCATCCGATTCCACGATAAATTTAGGTGTGTCGATATCCAGTTTTCCCCACGTGATTTTTTCGTTGGGAACGGCTCCCGAATAGGAACCAAAACTGGTGGTGGAGTCGCTTATCTGACAAAAATAACTCCAGAAAGGCGTGTCATGACGTTCCATGTCCTGATACAACATGGGCACCACGCAGATAGGGAAATCCCCCGCGATACCACCGCCAATCTGGAAAAATCCGATGCTGTTGTCTTTGGTATTTTCAGTGTACCAGTCGGCCAGCCAGGTCATGTATTCGATGCCCGATTTCATGGTGGAAGGGTTGAGCTCGCCCTTAATGCAATAGGAGGCAAAGATGTTACCCATGGTGGAGTCTTCCCAACCCGGAACCACGATGGGCAGGTTTTTTTCGGCGGCAGCAAGCATCCAGCTGTTTTTGGGGTCGATTTCGTAATACTGTTCCAGCACGCCGGAAAGCAGCATCTTGTACATGTATTCGTGTGGAAAATAGCGCTCTCCCTTGTCCTGGGCATCTTTCCAGATTTTATGAATATGCTTTTGCAGTCTTCTGAAAGCTTCTTCCTCGGGAATGCAGGTGTCTGTAACCCTGTTCAATCCCTTTTCCAGCAATGCCCATTCGTCGTCGGGAGTTAAGTCGCGGTAGTGAGGTACGCGGCGGTAGTGGGAGTGGGCCACCAAATTCATGATGTCCTCTTCCAGGTTGGCGCCGGTGCAGGTAATGATTTGCACCTTGTCCTGACGAATCATCTCGGCCAACGATTTTCCCAGTTCGGCGGTACTCATGGCTCCGGCCAGGGTAATCATCATTTTGTTGCCTTTGTCGAGCTGTGCCTCATAGGCAACGGCAGCATCTACCAATGCGGCTGAGTTGAAATGTTTGTAATGTTCAACGATAAATTTGGAAATGGGACCTTTATTTTTCATGGGTAAAAAATTTATAACTCAACATTTTGTAGTACAATTTGGCGGTAAGGAAATTGGGGGCTTTGTTGCCCGCGATGGGTGCCAATTCCACCAGATCGAAACCCACTACTTCACGTTGTTCGAATACTTTTCGCAGATATCTGATGGTGGTATTCCAATCGAGGCCTCCCGGCTCCGGGGTTCCTGTGGCCGGCATAATGGAGGGATCAAACCCGTCGAGGTCGAAGGTAATATATACTTTTTCGCCCATCATGTCGATGGAGCGTTGCATCCAGTCGGTGGTGCCATAAATGTCTTCGGCAAAAAATACCTGGTTGCGGTTCATGTATTCCAACTCGCAATCGGTCATGCTGCGAATGCCTACCTGAATCAGGTTGGTATGCCGGGAGGCATCGTGCAAGGCGCAGGCATGGTTGTATGGTGTACCCAAATAGTCCTTTCTCAGGTCGGCATGGGCATCGAGTTGTAATATGGTAATATCGGGATGTTTTTCGTAAACTGCTTTGATAACACCAATGCTAATGCTGTGTTCGCCTCCAAAAAAGGTGACAAATTTTTCTGTATTCAGCATTGCTTTGGCACTTTCGTAGGATTTTTTGAACATTTCCTCCGGCGAATTCATATCCGTTAGGGGAGGATACATATACACCCCTTTTTTATATACTTCCGAGTTGGTTTCTATGTCGTAAACCTCCATATTTTCAGCGGCTTCCAAAAATGCTTCCAGGGCATTGTCGGCGCCTTTGCCCCACGTGCTGGTGCCATCGTAGGGGATGGATTGAAATAAAACGGCGGCGTTTTCGAAGCCGGCGTATTTTTCTTCGATTCCTGCAAAAGTTCTCATATGCTATTCGTTGTATCCCAGGATATTCAACATTTCAAATACCGATTGTTCGTTGCGATACACGTGATCCACCACATTTCCTGTTTCGTCACGGTCGATGATCACATGCTTGGGTGCCGGAATCAGGCAGTGTTTGATGCCGCCGTATCCGCTGATGGAATCCTGATAGGCTCCCGTGTGAAAAAATCCGATGTACAAAGGTTCCTTGTCTTCGCTATCAAATTTGGGTAGCAAGATTTGTTGATTGAAGTCTTCGGAGTTGTAATAATCCGAATGATCGCAGCTGATACCTCCAATGTTCACGCGGGTATATTCGTTATCCCACTTGTTGATGGGCAACAGGATGAATTTTTCGTGCAACGACCACGCATCGGGGATGGTGTTCATGAGGCTGTTGTCCACAATGTACCAGCGTTCGGTGTCGTTTTGTTGTTTTTGTTCGATGACTTTAAAAATGATGGCGCCGCTTTCGCCCACGGTATATTTTCCGAATTCGGTAAACAGGTTGGGTTCTTCCACGCCTTCAGCTTCACAAGCGTCTTTAATATTTTTTACAATTTCGCGAATCATGTATTCGTAATTGTATTCAAATCCCAGGTGGTTTCGGATGGGAAAGCCTCCTCCAAGGTTCAAAGAGTCAAGCGTAGGGCACTGTTTTTTTAATTCTGTAAACAACTTGACGGCCTTTTGAAACTCACCCCAATAATAGAGGTTGTCTTTGATTCCTGAATCCACGAAAAAGTGGAACATCTTGAGTTCAAATTTGTCGTTTCCTTTGATGCGTTTGTTGAAAAAGTCCAGCATTTCAGCATGACGAATGCCCAGTCGGGAGGTATAGTAGGCCGATTGTGGTTCTTCGTCGATGGCCATACGGACACCGATTTTTATTTTGTTCTTACCGGCCAGTCGTTCCAGACTTGATAATTCGGTGGGACTGTCCAATACTGTGATGGAGTTTTTAAACCCACGGTTTTGCAAGTCGATGATTTTGGAAATGTAGTCGTCGGTTTTGTAGCCGTTGTGGACGATGGTAACCGATTTATCGATTTCTCCTTTTTCATAGAGGTTAAGAATCAAATCGATATCGAAGGAGGAGGAGGTTTCCAAATCCACATCATGTTTTAGGGCTGCTGCAATCACATGATGAAAGTGACTGCATTTGGTACAATAGCAATAGTTGTATTTTCCTCCGTACCCGTTAGCTTTCATGGCTCGCTTAAAAAGGTTTTTCGCCTTTTTTATCTGGTCGGCAATACGGGGTAAGTACATTAACTTAAAGGGAGTTTCATACTTTTCTACCAGATACTTAAGCGATACTCCATAAAAGGTAAGATATCCATCACGCAGATCAAATCCCTCCTGGGGGAAATAGTAACTCTGCTCAACTAGGTCAAAATACGTGTTTTTCATTTGCTATGCAGCCATAAATATTTAGTTAAGAAAATGTATTTGCAAAATAACACTTCTTTTTATTAATAAAGGGGTTTTGTGTCAAAAAATTGGGTTATGCCTTTTTACCTCTTTTCTTTTCTCTTTCAAAAACCTTGCGTAACCATATGGGCAAAACAATGACACCTATGACCAGGTATGGGTAATAGGAAATAAAACGCCAGAAAATTGCCAGAGGGGCATACCATGATTCGTTGGGAATAAAATCACCGAGGAAATCAGAAAACACAAATTCGGCTACTCCGCTACCTCCGGGAGTAGGGCTTACCAACAGAATAATCCACATACTCAACTGACGACCCAATACCAACAGGTGGTCGAGCACATCGAATTTTTGCTGAATAAAGGCCAGCAACAGAAAATTGACTACCCAATACCGTCCAACCCAGGCAAAGATGGTGGCGCCCATGCTTTTTATCCAATATTTTATTGGCTTTCCGCGAATAATTCGGGAGGTGTATATGAGCTGGTTGGCCGATTTGCGTGCCCGTAACCGCCATCGTGTGAGTATGGGAAAAAGGAAAATCCATGAAATGACTGATTTAAAAAGCTGTGGATTAATAAACAGGGCGTAAGCCAAAAACAGGGTGTACACCAAAATGATACTATAACCGAAGTAAAATGCCGTAATGATTTCGCTATACGATTGAGAATTCGGAGGAAAAATGCGGTCGCCCAAAAACAAATAAACTAATGGGATGGAGATGATAAAAAACAATTCATCCAGAAAAATGGCAGTTAATACCACAGCTGTACTTCGCCCTCCGCTCAAACCCTCCTTATACAAGAAGAAAATGGCCGGCCCGGTTCCCCCAACCACCGATGGTGAAATGGCCGAACTAAACTCCCACAGCATAATCACGTTGAAAGCTTGTTTCCAGCTGAGTCGGTTGTTGGTGAGTACGATAATCCGGTACATGTAACTCAAATCGCGTACGGCCATCATCACAAATGCTAGCAGCAAATAGTAAATGGTGTTCCAGGTGAAGGTAACAAAACTAAAGGTCTCCGAATCAAAATTGCGGAAAAGCAAATATGCACTTACCCCCAACCCGATGAGGATGGGCCAAATAATGCGGCTGGGGCGTAAGCTATTGATGATTTTATCCACAAGCAAATAGATTCAAACGACAAAGATAACAGGTTTATGAGCAGTAGCGTTCATATAACGTTAATTGAGCAGGTGCTATTTTGGGAAAAGAGGTGGGTATTGGTCGGTAATTTATTAAAACAAGACATATAGGCAGTTGTAATTTGTGCAAACGAAGCGAAAACAGACAAAATGGCATGATATCGTTATAAAATGCTTGTCTTTTTCTGTTGGAACAGGATTTGAAAAGGGGGGAGATGTAACAATAAAAATACATGTTTAACATAAAAAATTAAAACCATGAACTTAGTTAGATTTAATCCCGGCCTGTTGAACTTGTTCGACAACATTGAAAAAACTCATTTTGGATTTGACCGTGAATTTAGCGGCGATGTACCATCTGTCAACATCATCGAAAACGAAAACGACTTTGTATTGGAGTTGGCAGCTCCCGGAAAAACCAAGGAAGATTTTAAAATCAACCTCGAAAACCAATTGCTGACCATTTCCAGCGAAGTGAAGGAAGAAAAGGAAGAAACCAAGAAGAACTACACCCGCAGAGAGTTTGTTTTCAACAGTTTTAGCCGTTCGTTCACCCTTCCAAAAAACATTATTCACGACAAGGTAGCTGCTGATTACAAGGATGGAATCCTAAGAATTACCCTTCCTAAAAAGGAAGAAGCTAAATTGAGCAGAGAAATTACCATCGGATAATATTTGATATTTAAGTGAATGAAATAAAAAAGCCTGACATAATTGTCGGGCTTTTTTATTTCTCCCCGTATATTATGTCATTAATTTAGTAGCATAAAGGTGTGTTTTATGCCTGAAAGAAAACTCATATAACTCTTATGGCTCTTGCAAAAAATGTCGAAGACAAGGCTTGAGTCCGCCTCAGGCGGATGAAATTCAAGGAGTCAACCCTGGGCTAATGTCTGTTTTCAAATCATGTTAACGAAGTATTTGGTGTTCTTTTACAGAGACTATTTAGGGATGTTTTATTGTTAACAAACAGGCAATCAGATATTAGGCTTATGAATTCGAGTTGTAAAATTTTTACCATTTTAACTTGTTGATAGTGTTGATATTGTCGAGGTCAATCCGTAGCTTTGCAATTCATTATAAACCAAATGAATATAAAATGAAAAAAGTAATTCTTGTCCTGAGTTTTCTATTTCTATGGAGTGGTGTTTCACTGATTGCCCAAAGCACCGAGGCCTCTAAACAAGTTCCTCTTGATCCGCAGGTTCGTTATGGACAACTTGAAAACGGAATGACCTACTACATTAGGTCGAATAATTTACCTGAGGACCGTGCCGATTTTTACATTGTTTTTAATGTGGGAGCGATTCTTGAGAACGACAATCAGGATGGTTTGGCACACCTCACCGAACACATGGCCTTCAACGGCACCAAGAATTTTCCCAAAAAGGGCGTACTTGATTTTCTTGAAAGAAATGGGGTAGCTTTTGGTCATAATGTTAATGCTTTTACCAGCACAGATGTTACGGCTTATAATCTGAACGATGTTCCACTTACCAACGAGTATGTCATCGATTCGTCTTTGCTTGTTTTGCACGATTGGTCTAATTATGTGGCTTTTGAAGCTGAAGAAATTGATGCCGAACGAAAAGTTGTTCATGAAGAATGGCGTACACGACGGAATGCTGATTTCAGAATGCGCAAACAACTCATGCCCACTATTTATCAGGGTTCGCAATATGCCAAGCGCGACGTTATCGGTAGTTTGGATGTTATTGATAATTGTGACTACGAAACCCTTCGTTCCTTTTATCGGGATTGGTATCGTCCTGATTTAGAAGCTTTAATAATTGTTGGTGATTTTGATGCTCAAAAAATGGAAGAAAAGGTAATTGCTCTATTCTCAACAGTTCCAAAAGCTGTAAATCCCAAGGAAAGACCAATTTACGAAATCCCCGACAACAAGGAACCTTTGGTGGGTATTGCCACCGATCCGGAAGCACAGCGCAATGCCATTCAGGTATACTACAAGCACGATATTGTTCAGCCTGAGGATAAAAATGTGGATTACATGCGTGAATTGTTAGTGCGTGAGCTGTACAATTCTATGATTAATACACGATTAAATGAATTGGTTCAAAAGGAACATGCACCTTTTATAGTAGGTTATTCTGTTTATACCGGAATGCAACGGTCTAAGGATGCTTTTGTTCTGGTTGCCTATGCAGGCGATAACCAAATACCCTCTGCCCTTACCGCTGTTTTGCAAGAAAACGAAAGGGTACGTCAACATGGGTTTACTCAAGGTGAATTCGACCGGGCTAAAAAGGATATGATGCGTAACTATGAAAAAGCATTTAAGGAAAAGGACAAGCAGAAAAACAATAAATATGTTTGGGAGTATTTCTCCAATTTCCTTACCAACGAACCTGTTCCGGGAATAGACTATGAATATGCGTATGCACAAAATACTGTACCCGAAATTAGTCTGGAAGAAATTAACCAACTTCCCGCTCAGTGGATTACTGACGAAAATATTGTGGTCTCCATCAGTGGTCTGGAGAAGGAAGGTGTAACCATGCCAACGAAAGAGGAGGTGCTCGACATCATCCAAAACACTAAAAACACGGAATTGGAACCCTATGTCGATGCGGTTCTTGATCAGCCCTTGGTGGCCAATATTCCGGCTCCTTCCAAAATTGTAACAACAGAAACCAATGATGAGTTGGGAACTACCACCTGGAAACTTGAAAATGGGGCTACTGTTATCCTCAAAAAGACAGATTTTAAAGAAGATGAAATTTTATTCGAAGCCTATAGCTTTGGTGGAAGCTCATTGGTTGACTTAGAAGATTTGCCTTCCTGTGATATGGCTACCAGTGTTGTTTCGCAAAGTGGTGCCGGTGAATTTGATAATATTTCGTTGGAGAAAATGAAGGCCGGTAAGGTGCTACGTCTTTTTCCCACTATTAATGAATATACCGAGGGCTTTAGTGGGTCAACTTCTCCTCAGGATATAGAAACCTTTATGCAGCTGTTGTATCTCGATTTTGAACAACCTCGTTTCGATGAGCAGGCCAGTAACGCTTTTTTAAACCGCATAAAAGCCTGGATGAAAAACACCAGTACTGATCCACGAACGGTTGCCAGCGATTCCATTTCTTTCCTGATGGCCGATCGAAATCAAAGGAAATCGCCCATGAATACGGATAGACTCAATCAGGTTGAATTTGAAAAAGTAAAGAGCATTTATACAGACCGTTTCCGGGATGTCTCCGATTTCAGATTTTATTTTGTTGGTAACATCGACCAAGAAAAATTGAAACCCTTGGTGGAGACATACATTGGTGGTATTAAAGCAGATCCCAGACCCGAATCCTGGTATGACGATAACGTAAGACCTCCAAAGGATAACGCTGTTAATAGTTTTGAACTCCCCATGGAAATTCCAAAAGCGACTGTTTTTGTAAACTACAACAATGATTTTAAATATGATGCCAAGAACCTTGTTTATTTAAGTGCCATCAAATATATCCTGAGTTTACGCTATACAGAAACCATTCGCGAAGAAGAAGGCGGAACCTATGGTGTTGGTGTATGGACTTCAACCAGCAAATTTCCATATGAGGGCTATAAACTAAACATGAAGTTCGATTGTGATCCTGAAAGAGCTGATGCTTTAAAGGCCATTGTTTATGCTGAGGTTGAGAAACTTCAAACGGAAGGACCTACTGAGAAGGATGTGAATAAGACCATTGAGTATTTCATTAAAACGCGTGAAGAGCAATTGAAAGAAAATAAATTTTGGTTGAATTCATTGGTTTCAATGGATATGAATCAATTGAATACCATCTCGGCGTCCAATTATAATGACATCGTTAAAGAAATGACTCCCAAAAAGATTCAGAAATTTTCAAAAGAAATTTTCAAGAATTCTAAAAATGTAGAGGTAGTTATGTTGCCTGCCAATTAAACTCAAGTGCCTGGTTTACAAGGCTTTTAAGTTAACCTGAGTCCGGATGTTTGTCTGCATAGTGCGATGAATATCCGGATTTAGTTTTTATGCAAACATCAACAAACTAAACGCCATCACGGCCATGCCTGCAATTAGACCATAGATGCTCAGGTGATGTTCTCCGTATTCTTCGGCCGCGGGGAGCAACTCGTCGAGGGAAATAAACACCATGATGCCGGCCACTCCGGCGAACAGGATGCCAAAAACCACCGGTCCCATGAAAGGCATGAGCACCAAAAAGCCTACCAGGGCACCCACCGGCTCAGCCAGCCCACTCGAAAGCGACAACCAAAAGGCTTTTTTCCGACTTCCGGTGGCATAAAAAATGGGAACCGAAACCGCGATTCCTTCGGGAATATTGTGAATGGCGATGGCCACGGCAATGGCTATACCCAGCTGTGGGTGTTCGAGGGCAGCTGTAAAAGTGGCTAATCCCTCCGGAAAGTTATGAATACCAATGGCCAATGCCGTAAACAGTCCCATGCGTTTGAGTTTGTCCATGTCTTTGGGTTTAGCAGCCTTGTCCATTTCTTCCACCTTGTGCATTTCATGGGGGTTTTCAAAGGAGGGTATCAGTTTGTCGATGATGGCGATGAGCAGGATGCCACCGAAAAAGGCTGCCGTGGTTATCCAATAGCCTTGGGTGTCGCCAAGAGCCAGGGTGAGTTCGGTTTTGGCTTTCGCGAAAATTTCAACAAACGAAACATAAATCATTACTCCGGCAGAAAAACCGAGTGCCATCGACAAGAATCCGGTGTTGGTTTTTTTGGCAAAAAAGGCGATACCGCTTCCGATGCCGGTGGAAAGCCCTGCAAACAAAGTGAGCGAAAAAGCGAACAAGATATTTTCAAAAGGAATGTCCATCAGGGGGAGATATTACAAGGGAAGATTTTTGTTTTTGCTGTATTTTTTTCGGGTTTCTATTTTTTGGAGTTCGCGCTCTATCACCAATTGGGCAATGGCACGGGCTTGCAGTGGCAACGAGGGCTGTCCCAAAGCCAGGTTGAATTTGGCTTCGTTTACATCGTGTCGGTAAATCATGTTGGTGAGTTTGGTGAAATCGTGTTCCAGCAAATCCTTGATAAACATGCTTAACTGTTCCTCGAGGGTTGACCTGTCAAGAGTTTCGTAATCTTTGGCCGAGGGTTCCCGGTAGTTGGTGAGTTCGTGCGTCATGCCAGTAAATTGAAGTTAGCCAAAGTTAATGGAAAATTCGGATTGTTTGGTTTTGGGCAATTAAATATCCCTGAAATCTTTTTTCTTGCTCAATTTGAGGTCTTGCAGGATGCTCGATTTTACATTGATACTAAAATTCCAGCTTTGACGGGCTCCGGTGGGTATCCAGCTAAAACGCATTTCCCAGCAATGGAGGTCGCGGTTGAGGTTGATGGAAGTGTACGACAGCTTGTTTTGGGTAAAATCCCAACCCGAATTAAACGAAAATTTCCACTTGGGTGTGATGTTTACTTGTCCCGAAAATCCCAGCGTCTGGATGATAGTTTCCTCCGGTACCCTCATATAGTTGATATACGAAAGGTTGTTGGTATAGGTAAAATTATAATTCAGCGACAGCGACCACGGGATATTCCAATCGATGTAATCATCAGGATTATTCTCTATTTGTTCCATCTCGTTCTCGGTAGCTCCGGGCGGTGTGTCGGGTAGATTCTCGGTGGTTTTTTTTCCTTTATTTTTCCCCACATCCTTATCACTGAGGCTGTAACTAAAACTCAACCGCCATGAGGTGTTTTCCAAACGTAACAGCTTTCTGTTCACGTCCCATTCGTATTTGTTTGTGCGGTTTCCGGCTGAGTCGGCGGCATAGGGATCCCAAAGTGAGGAGTACTGAACGCTCAATCCCTTCCACAGGGTGGTGCGGCCACTCATGTTGATCTGCGACATGTTGAGCGAATCTGCAGCCAGGTTATAGCTCCCCGAAATATTAAAACTTTCGATGAGAGCGATTTTCTT
This sequence comes from Bacteroidales bacterium, assembly GCA_963676875.1. Taxonomy (GTDB): domain Bacteria; phylum Bacteroidota; class Bacteroidia; order Bacteroidales; family F082; genus UBA6244. The sequence goes on along the minus strand of OY781436.1, from coordinate 1,220,511 downwards.
CATGCCTGTAATGGTGTCTTTTTTCGACGGTACCTTGATTTCCAGATTGTTACCCAAACTAAAGGTGATGCTTCCTGATTTTTGCCCAGGCGGCGATCCAAAGAGGGTTCCATTGAATTGCGAATATTGTACCTCATTGCCATTTTTGTCCAGATAAGTGCCGTAATATCCGTAGTTATCGGTGCTGAAGTCGGGGGTGTACGAAAATCCTACACTGGGCGTAAGTACATGACGGATGGCTCGTAAGGGTCCTTTTTTAAAGAGCAGCATGCCATAAAGCTTGGTTGACAAACTGCTACTAAAATTAAAATCGAAGGCATTACGAAATCCGGGGACAGTATCGGTTGGGTTATAACCCACAATGGTGTCGCTCCCGTTAAAAATGGTGTCATTGGACCAATCATGGATACGTATGGTTTGACTGGCCATGCGATCGGTAAAGTTGGCAGAGTTGCTCAGGGTAAAGTATTTAAGTACTTTCAGCGGAAGGCTTATGGGTATTTTATGCTGAGCTCCCCATTGCATTTCGTGATCCCACATTTGGTCGGTAAAAACAGTGGAGTCAGTGGTGCTGGCTGTATTTCGGGCATTGGAGGTATATGATATGCTGAGGTCTTCATAAAATTTCTTTTTGCCGGTGCCTCCCTGACGTCTCAGGGGGTAAAAACGGTTTACCGTAAAGGTGAGTTCAGGTAGGGTAATGTCCACTACATGGGTTTTGGTATTTTGACGGTGGCTTCCGTTTAGCGTTAAAAAAAACTTACTGTTCCAGTTACGCTGATAGGCTACACTCGACTGAAACTCATTGCTAAGGTAATCTTGAGCCGAAACCACATTGTATTTCACATAGTTGGAGCTCACAATATTTACGTTGGCCGTGAAAGTGCTGTTGGGACGTGCTTTTGGGTCTTGCTGGTGGGTCCAGCGAATACGGAAATCACGCGTGTCGGAATAATCAGGCTCGCCCTTGGCTCCCACAACGTTTTTCGCGTATCCCAAGTTGAAATCGCCGCTGTATCGATATCGTTTTTTATACCTGAACCGAGGTTTCACTCCCCAGCTTCCTCTCGAATATATATCTCCCAATACCTGAAAATCCATGTATTCGTTGATGGCCCAGTAGTATCCTCCGTTTTCCAGAAAAAACCCACGGGTGTTCGATTCTCCGTAGGTAGGAATCACAATGCCTGAGGTTTGTCCTGATTTGTTGGGAAAAAATCCGAAGGGCAATGCGATGGGAGTGGGCATGCCCTCAATTTCGAGGTAGGCCGGACCCGTAACAATTTTAGAATCAGGGATTACCCGTGCTTTTTTAAACTTAAAACCATAATGGGGATGTTCTTCGAGGTTGCAGGTGGTATAGGATCCGTGCAAGATATTTACTGTATTGTCTTTCAATTTTTTTACCTTTTCTCCATGCAAAAAACCATTGCCGTCTTCAGTAATCACTCCGGAGATAATTCCCTTTTGGGTGTCGAAATTGTAAGTCATGGTTTTCGACTTAAAGGTTTGTCCGGCCTGGGTAAATTCAGGATTTCCTTTCATGGTGCCTGCTGAGTCGGCTAATCCGCTTGCAAAAACCGTGTTGGTGGCCATGTCCACCTCAATATAAGCCGCTTTCAGGGTAATGTCTTCATAGGTCACCACCGCATCGCCATACAGAAAAATTTTGCGGTTGGCAATGTCCTGTACAATGCTATCGATGGCCGTACGTACTACCTCCGCATCAATGGCATTGCTGTGGTTGATGGCTTCCTTAATCACGGTATCGCCCGCTTTGCTTGTCACCATCAGGCTGTCGCCAACCACGGTGTCTTTGTACAATAATGTGTCGGAAACCGGAGTTAATATGGTGTCGGATTTCACTTCAGGTACCACAGAGTCATTTTGGGCATGAACATTGCAGGTTACCAAAACAAGGAGTAATAACCAAAGCCATGTTAATAATTTACCTGATGAGTGAATGTTCAACAAAATCGTTTGGTTTACTTTTGTTAAATAATGGTGATATCTCTAAAGGTTGCAAATATAGTACCAAAAATTAGAAACTTATTTATCTTGAAACGAATCTGGATCATATCAATTGTGCTGCTTGCCTTTTTCATGCAAAATAATCGTCTTTTGGCTCAAAAAGGCACCAAAATTCGTACAGTGGTGATTGATGCCGGACATGGAGGAAAGGATCCGGGAGCCAATACCAAACGAGTAAAAGAAAAGGATATCGCGTTGGCGGTAGCACTCAAAGTGGGCAAGTATATCGAGGACAATGTAAAGGATGTTAAGGTAATTTATACCCGTAAAACGGATAAGTTTATTCCCTTGTACGAAAGGGGAGAAATAGCCAACCGTAACAATGCCGACCTGTTTATTTCCATCCATTGCAATGCCAACAACAACGCTTCTGTTTATGGTGCCGAAACCTATGTTTTGGGAACCGAAGAAAAGCGCGAACGGCTGAATATGAACGCCGCCATGCTGGAAAATGCCGCCATTTTGCTCGAGGATGATGCTTCTGAACAATATGGCGACTTCGATCCCAAATCCCCGGAGTCCATTATAGGGCTCACCCTTTTCCAGTCCACCTACCTCGATCAGAGTCTGTTGTTTGCTTCTAAGGTGCAACAGCAGTTTACCCAACGGGTGGGACGTAAAGACAGAAGTGTGCAGCAAGCAGGTTTTTTGGTGCTTTGGAAAACGGCCATGCCCTCGGTTTTGATCGAGTTGGGATATTTAAGCAATCCAAAGGAAGAGGCCTTTTTGACTTCCGAAAAAGGTCAGGTTTATCTGGCTTCGGCCATTTATCGGGCATTCAAAGAGTACAAAATTGAATTTGAAAAGGAAAACAATGCCTACGAGTATCGGGCAGAAGCATTGGGAATAGACAAAACTGAAAAACCGAAGGAAGATAAGCCCAAGTCGGAGGCTACTCCGTTGGATGGTTTGGATTATCGTGTGCAGTTTTATACCAGTCCCAAAGCCTTATCATTGACGGATCCACGGTTTAAAGCACTTACCGATTTGGCCATATACGAGCACAATGGAATGGTAAAATACACTTCAGGTCATTTTGCCACACTTAACCAGGCGCTTGAACATCAGACGGCAGTTAGGAAAGCCGGGTTTTCGGATGCCTTTGTGGTGGTATTCTTCAAAGGAGCCCGTATTAGCTTAGAGGAAGCCCGCAAACACTGACTAAATGCACATTTGCTGTAAAAAAAGATTGCCGGCTTTTTAAGCTACCGTAAAACAATTTATGTAACTTAGCGTTTTTAAAACATTATGGCAGATAGAAAGATAAATAAATATAAGGCATTTGGTATCGGGCTGAGTTTTATCGTGGCTCTGGTACTCTTTATCTGGGGTTATAACTTCCTGAAAGGCAATGATATATTCGGAAAAGAAACCGTTTATTATGCTCAGTACAATCAAATCAACGGGTTGTTAAATTCCAATCCGGTAATGATTAACGGACTCCGGGTAGGAAAGGTAAAAAGCATTTATTTCAATCCCGACATGTCGGGTCGTATCATGGTGGTCATTACCTTAAACAATGATTTTCCCATTCCCGAAAACTCGGTGGCACGAATATTTAGTTCCGACCTCATGGGTTCCAAGGCCATCGACTTGCAGTTGGGAGATGCCTCCTCGTATGCCAAAGATGGCGACACCCTGCTTTCCGGGGTGGAGGCCGGACTGATGGAGGAAGTGAATGCCCAGGTGCAGCCCATCAAAAAGAAAGCTGAGGATTTGCTTGGTTCCATCGACACGCTGGTGGTGGCTTTTCAGTCCATTTTCAATGAGTCGGCACGCACGAATCTAAAGGAGAGCTTCAACGACATTCGCTCCACTTTTGCCAATCTGGAGAGCGCCACCGGAAATATCGACAACATGGTGGTGAATGAGGCTTCACGCATTTCATCCATATTAATCAAACTCGACTCACTTACCCTCACCCTCAGTCAAAACAGGGAGGGGATTTCCAATATCGTGTCCAATTTTGAAGTCATCAGCGATTCACTGGCCAAGTCGGACATCCCGGCTACCTTTGCCAACATCAATGCCACATTGAACGAAATGCAGGTGCTCTTACATTCCATTCAGGCGGGAGAAGGAACCATGGGACAGCTGATGGTAAACGACAGTTTGTACCATCACCTCAATCGCTCGGCAGCCGATTTGGATTCCTTGCTTCGTGATGTAAAGGAAAATCCCAAGAGGTATGTGAAGTTTTCGGTGTTTTAGGTTCATTTTAGATCCTTTAACAAACGACCCCCTAACCACGGGTCTGCTCCAAGGGTATTATTTATTACATGCTGACAATAGCGGTTGTCGGGATGTGGTGGGATAGTTTTGTACCTATTTCAATACTTTTTTCAGTATAATGGACTCCCGACAGTTGTCGATTGGTTTTCAATTGTTTAACGATAAGTAGTTGTTTGTGGTCCATGATGATGCAAAAAAATGCCAACCGAAAAGTGATTGTATGGGTTGTTCTGCTTGTCGGAATAACCTTTATCGCTTATGGGCTTGCCCTGTTTAACGGTTTCCTCTTTTTCGACGATCCGGTGTATATTCTTGAAAATCCATCGGTTCACGCCATCACCTTTGATCATATCAGGCAATGGTTTACCACGGCACCCAATGGCACATATGTCCCCCTTACCCTGTTTACCTGGGCCATTGAATATCATTTTGTAGGTGATGCCCCCATGCTCTACATCGTGAACAATATCCTGCTGCATGTGGCCAATGTGTTATTGGTTTTTTGGTTTGTAAATCAGGTGTTTAAAAACACAGAGATGTCCTTCGTGGCGGCTTTGGTTTTTGCCCTTCATCCAATGCATGTGGAGTCGGTGGCATGGATTACCGAGCGAAAAGATGTGCTGTATGCTTTCTTTTTTTTGTTGTCGCTTAACTTTTATGTGAAAGATGCCCTTTCAGGTCAAAACGGACGAAAATACTATATCGTGTCGCTTGTGTTTTTTGTGCTTTCGTTGTTTTCCAAAGGACAGGCAGTGGTGTTGCCCTTTTTTCTGTTGGTTACCGACTTGATCATCAAACAGCATCCTTTCTCCATAAAAAATTTGGTTGAAAAGGTACCTTTTTTCCTGCTCTCGTTACTTGTTGGGCTGCTTGCCCTGAATTTTCAGGGTTTGTTGGGCTCCCAAGCAAAACTTTACCACTATGATACTGGCACCAACCTGTTGCTTATTTCGGCTTCATGGGCAAAATATGTGTATTTGACTCTGGTTCCAATCCTGCTCTCGCCAATACACCCACTACCCGTGCCCGGAGAACCATTGCCCTTTTGGATCATCATTTCACCATTGTTTGGCATTTTATTTTTAGGGTTGCTCTATATCACTTACCGAAAAAACAAACCCGTTTTTGTGGCAATTGCGCTTTATTTTTTCGGGGTAGTATTCATGCTTAACCATGCCAGTGTGGGCAAGGCACTCATTGCCGAAAGGTTTGTATATATCAGCCTGCTTGGGTTCGGGATTTTTATTGGATTGGTTTTTAATTGGTTGAAAAAGAAAACCTCCAATACAACTGCATACATGATAACCGGTTTATATTTACTTATTCTTGGGGGTATTACTTTCCATCAAACCACTTATTGGAAAAATGAAACGCGCCTGTTTGGTCTGGCGCTTCAACATTATCCCAAAAATCCTGAAGCCAATGCCTATTTAGCTTCCCACTACATCAGTGAAGGGGAGGCGCAAAAGGCAAAAAAATATGTGGCAGAGGGTCTGAAGCAATTTCCCATACATCCCTTATTGATCAATTCCTTGGGCAGTATTACTTTTCAGGAGGATCGTGTTCAGGATGCTTTGCAGTCCTTTCAAAAGGCCTATAAATTAACCCAGGAGGAAGAAAGCATTCCGTATCATCTGGGCATTACTTACTTTAGATTGGATGATTATGAAAAGACCCTGCAATACCAGGATAAGGCATTGGCAATCAACCCCAACTATACCTTATCGTATTGCAGCAAGGCCATAGCGTTGGCCCGACTTGGCAGGTTTGATGAAGGTTTGGCTGCGGCCGATAAAGCCCTGCAACTGAGCCCGGAAGAACCCGAAGCTTACTATGCCAAAGGCCATCTGTATCTTTCAAAAGCCGATTTTGATCGCTCGCTATACTATTTCAATAAAGCCATTGAGCTTGCACCAAAAAAGGCTTACTATTATGTTAGTCGGGGTCAGCTGAAAATGATATACATGAACAATCCCGAGGGCGGAATTGCTGATTTCGAAAAAGCGGTAATATTGAATCCGGGAGATGCAACCACACAAAATGACATTGGTGCTTATTATGCACAAAAACAACAGTTTGACAAAGCCCTTTCGCATTTTGAAAAGGCATATGCGTATGATCCATTTTCGCCAAATATTGTGGCCAATTATGCCATGGCGCTTTACCACAAGGGAGAAACAGACAAGGCCACAACAGTGATTCGTGAGGCTGTTGGTCGTCAGGTAGATTTGCCCGAAATTGTATTGCAAATTGGCGGATTGGCTCCTTCTAAATCTGCCCAATAAGTGGAATAAATCTAATCTCAAAACCGGTAACTAATTCATGAAAAAGCCTTGTATAAGACAACGGATGTAGAAAATCGCATAGGAAGAATATGACCAGAGGAAGAAAAAAATCGAAAGCAGTTGCTATGCCGGATCTTTTAACACCGGAGCATGAAATTACACTGAATAAGAAGTATTCAACGCTCATACTCTTTTTTGTTGTTCTTGTGGCTTTTGGAATTTTTTCTCCGGCGTTGCAGCACGATTATGTACTATACGATGACAATGAGTATGTAACTGAAAACCCAGATATTCAAAACCTTACATTTGAAAATATCCAACTGTTTTTCTCAAAAGCCTACAACAATACCTATGTACCGCTCTCGATGGTGAGTTGGGCCGTGGAATACAAGTTGTTTGGTCTCAATCCCACGGTTCATATACTCAACAACATCCTGCTTCACTTGTTGAATATCTGTTTGCTGTTTTTGTTTGTTCGTCGGCTTACCCGAAACAACACTTTGGCGCTGGTGGTGTCCACTTTGTTCGCACTACATCCGGTTCATGTGGAGTCGGTGGCATGGATTACCGAGCGTAAGGATGTCCTCTATGCCTTTTTTTATCTTTTGGCCTTGATTTACTATCTAAAGGACCTGGACAGTCCGTCTGACAACCCACATCGTTATTATTATTTTCTGTCGCTGTTGTTTTTCATCCTTTCCATTCTTTCCAAAGGTCAGGCGGTTACGCTGGCTCCTGTGTTGGTGGTCATCGATATATACAAACGTAAACAACCGTTTGCGCTCAAAGTTATTTTAGAAAAAGTTCCGTTTTTTTTGTTGGCTTTGGCAGGAGGTTTGGCGGCCTTGCATTTTCAAAATTTATTTTCAGGCAATGCCGGGCTTTATCATTTTACTTTTGTTCAACGATTGTTTGTTTCCTCGGTGGCTTTTTGTGGCTATCTGTTCAATAGCCTTTTTCCCTATTGGTTATCTGCATTTTATCCGCTTCCAAGTTCTTCGGCTCCATTGCCGGCCCTTTATTATTTAGCCTCGTTGGTTATTTTGGCTTATACCGCACTTACCTTATGGTTATGGAAAAAGGATAAACTGCTCTTTTTTGCCCTGTCATTTTTCCTGTTAAATCTAATCTTAATGCTCGATCATACCAAGGTGGGTAAGGCGTTGTTGGCTGATAGGTTTTTGTATGTGGCTTCCATCGGGTTTTCGATGGGAGCAGGTGTTCTCATTTATCGATTAAGCCTAAAGTACAAAACTTTGGCATTGGGTCTTTTGCTGACAATTGTGGTTTCCTACGGCATAGCCTCTTCTGCCTATGTCAGACATTTTTCGGATACCAAAACATTGTTTGCCAGCATGTTGGCGAGGTATCCCGACAGTCCTCCCATCTTAGTGAACATGGCAGGTGTATATGTGGAGGAAGAACAATACCAATTGGCCCTGGAATATTTTAACAAAAGTCTTGAGCTTTTCCCAGATTACCCTGATGCGCTTCTTAACAGGGCGCTGGCATACTTTCACCTCAAAGATTACACAGCTGCCATGGACGATATTAACAGAGTACAGCAATTGGGAGCCGAAGGTGCCCCTGAATATTTTTCAACTCTTGCTACTGTACAAATGGCTCTTGGCAAAAATGAAGAGGCACTCGCGAATGTAAATATTGCCTTGAAAATGGATCCCTTCAATTTTAGGTCGTATGGTGTCAGGGCTAAAATTCAGGCTTCCGGTGGCGATTTTCAGAAGGCAATAGATGATTTGGAGTTTGTTATTTCATACAATCAAGGATCCGAAAGGGTTTTTAACGATTTGGGCATCATTTATTCGCTGTCGGGCGATAAAACCAATGCGCTGAAAAATTATATGAAGAGCATTGAAATGAAACCCAACAATCCGGGTGCTTACTTCAATATCGGTATTATGTACAATTCTATTGGCGACACCGACTAGGCCAGAAAGGCTTTCGAACAAGCCAAAAAATGGGGATATAAATTGCCGCCTGACATAGCATCCGGATACCATCTATAAATCGATGAGAAATGTATTTTGGATCAGAAGTGTTTGGTTAAACTAATCCTGAAAGCAGTCTATGGCTTTGGCGTATGTTCTTTATGCAACAACATGATACATCCAAAAAGTATCTTGTTTGCCAGAAGCTCATTTCAGTTCATCATCGGTTTTTTTCTTCCTTTGAAGTTGCCGGTTTTTCGGGCTGTACAAAAATATCTTCTTTCTTTAACGGGCGCAGGTATTGCTGCCAGCTAAACCCTTTCAATATGGTTTGTTTGTTGGAAATTTGTTTTTCGGGATACATGGTTTCTTCGGGTGAGCTTTGGTAACTGATGTTTTTTACTTCGTTATCTTTCACCCTGATTTTCATGGTGCTGGCCTCTGCCAGATTGATTCCTATCAAATATCCATCGTCCTCACGCACATAATAAACCGTTTGGGCATTTCCGTCCACGTTGATGGACGACAGTTCGTTACGAGTGAAAAAGGCCACCATGTTTTTGCCTTTAATTTGATTAAAGGTATCGGTGGTATCGCGCGAGATGATGAAAGCGGTATTGTACATCACCAGCGAATCCACCTGATTGCGCACAATGGCAATGCTGATGGAGTCTGCCGTTAATTGGTTTTTCCCCGACCAAAGCACAGGCTCGTGATACAGGTGGATGGTGGAATCGCTCATGCGGTAGTCCATGGAATCGCATTTTCCCTGAAGGTCGTTTCTGAAAAACCTGACACCATAGTAGGCACTCATTTTTTTTGCTTCACGTTCTTTGTCGAAATATACCCAAAAGGTATCGGCATGAATAAACAACGAATCTTTTCGATCGTAGGTGATGGCATATACACTGTCGGTGATGAACGCCTTGCCCTGTTTATCCCAAAATTCGCCGTAATTGCCTTTGATAATCACCTGATGTACCGTGTCGGTAATTTGAATGTCGCCAAATGCTTTTCCATAAAACAACTCGTTGTCGTAGTCGAGACTGTCGGCCACAATTACCTGTTCCATATTGCTGATCCGTGGACGTTGGTTAAGTTTTGACACATCATTTTTAGTGTCGTACCACCCATTTTCGCAATACACGATATTTTCCTCGCTGCGTATTACCGTTGGCCCAACGAAGTAGGCTATTTCGGTATTTGTATTGTATATTAGGGTGTCCGAATAGGTTTCCTGATCGGGGTTGACAAGCACCACATCTTTTCTAAAATGAAATGTTCGGATCGGAGTAAAATACAAGCCAATGGCACTGGTGAGGGTATTCTCAGCATTCACAATTTTTCCTCCCACATCATAATAAGCTGTTTTTGTGTTGCGGTTATAAATAAGATGTTCGGTGGTGAGGGTGGTGTTTTTGTCAAGTAGTTTTACGTTGTCGAAAAGTTCGGCAATTTTGGTGTTTCCATCATAAATTAGGCGGTCGCTATACACATCCACTGTATCGTTTACCTTGATGTGCACGTTGGCAAAGGCCTCAAAACTATTGGTTTGGTCGTTGAGGTAGGCGCTGTCGCAATAAAACAAGGTGGAATCCTGTCTGATAACCACGTTTCCAATCAAACGCTGCACGTCTTTGTTGATGTTTTCATCGAATCGGTAGGAATCGGCACGTTCGACAAATACTTTTGTTTTTTTTTGGGCGAACACTTGATGATTTAACAACAAAGCGAAAACCAACATCACCGGAATTAACCCGCTTGTACGATGCATAACCCGTTTTAATCCGGTGAAGATTTTCATGTATGTCGTTCTAATGGAAATAAGTGACAAAAGTAATAAAAGGGATGATTGGTGTAAAAAAATTCGACATGCGTTTGGATGAGGCGATTGGTGTTGGCTGTGAGAGAACCGATCACCGATCACTCAGTCACTTTTACCTTCCTTGTCCCCCTGTCCCCTCTGCGTCCTCAGCGCCTCCGTGGTGAATAAAAACCCGTAAAAATGCACCACAAAGACGCAAAGAACGCAGAGAAATCTCCTGAATAAAAGAGCCTACATTCTGGTGGGGCATCGATTTTGTCGTTCTTGCCGGGGGGATATCTCAGTCGTTCCTCCTTCGATATGACAGGTGGGGCTGTTGGCGGTTGGAATTGACTCACTTCGTCACTCAGTCACTCTCGTCACCTTGTCACCTTGTCCCTCTGTCCCCTGTCCCCTCCGCGTCCTCAGCGCCTCTGCGGTGAATATAAATCCCGGATATTGCCTTCTGCAATCGTTTTTTTGAACGGTTATAAATTATTTTCAACTCATTTTTTGCCCCTTTTATGTTACCTTTGACGTTTTTTCAAAACGATCACTAATAGATGAACAATGCGCATCGATTCCAGGCTTAATTACGAGAAAACTAAGGAATTAGTTGGTTATGTGCGCCGCAAGGAGGCCACATTCGAAACCTATCGCCAGGTGGGTTTTATGGCAGGGTTGGAGGTACACCAACAGTTGCTTACCAAAGAAAAATTGTTTTGCCGCTGTCCGGCGGGTGTTTACCACGCACACGATGATTTTGATGCCGAACTCATACGTCACATGCGGCCAACACTCAGCGAATTAGGAGTGTATGACGGTACGGCTTTGATGGAGTTCAGAACCCGTAAGGAAATCAACTACCGCATCAACAACGAAAATGCCTGTACCTACGAAGTGGACGATACACCACCATTTCCCATCAACCGTGAAGCGTTGGAAATTGCATTGGAGATTTCATTGTTGTCCAAACTCAACGTGGTGGGCGAGGTACACATCACCCGCAAGCAATACCTCGACGGAAGTATCCCTGCCGGATTTCAGCGTACAGCCATCTTGGGAGTAGAGGGAGAATTGGAGTTGCCCCACAAAAAAATTCGACTGATACAACTCAGTATCGAAGAAGATTCTTGTCGCGAAATTAGCGATGTGGGTCATTTACGGGTATATAAAACCGACCGGCTGGGCATGCCCCTCATCGAAACGGTTACCTATCCTGATTGCGAAACTCCCGAGGAAATTCAACAAGCCTGCGATTATATCCGGTTTCTGAACCGCAGCACAGGCAAGGTGCGCACGGGCATGGGAGCCGGACGACAGGATGTAAATGTGAGCTGCAAGGGTGGTACCCGTGTGGAAATTAAAGGAGTAGCCCATACCAAATGGATTCCCGAACTCACCCACAACGAGGTGTTCAGGCAGTGGGCGCTGCTGCAAATTAAAGCGTTGCTTAACAATCAGATAGCACAACTAGGTCAGTGGAAAGCAAACAAGGAAATGCTTTCTGGCGATATCCTGAAAAAATTGCCCTTTGTTGCTGATGCCGAAGCTGTGATGGCCGTCAACTTGCCCGGATTCGAAGGTGTCATGTCGCATTTTACACAGCCCGGACAAACTTTCTTCAACGAAATATCCGACCGACTCAAGGTGATCGCCTGCATCGAAAAACCCAATTTGCATGCCAGCGAGGAGCTTGATTCCACGGTTGATGCGTCGGTTTGGGATACGCTGGCACAGTTGTTGAAAGCCGGAGAACATGACGTGCAATTGGTGGTTTGGGGTCCTCAGGACGACATGAAAACGGCCTTTGAAACCATCGAAGAACGTTGTCAGATGGCCATGGAAGGTGTTCCGCCCGAAACCCGGAAATCCCTTCCCGACGGAACCACCATCTTCGAGCGCGTATTGCCCGGTGCCGACCGCATGTATCCCGACACCGATTCGGCACCCATTCCGTTGGAGGATGATTACATTACCACCCTGTCGAAAAATCTGCCCGAAGATGTCATCGATTCATACAAACAATTGAAAAAATGGGGCGTGAGCGAAGATGTGTTCACCTATATTTTTTCCAAAAATCTGTATCCGCTCATTCAACGGATGGTGACTGAATTGGAAATAGACCCTAAGTTTATTGCTACCTTCCTCGGACAACGACTAAAATTTGCCGAAGGCCATTTTGTGGGTCCCGATCCATTTGATTATAACCGCATTTATGACTTGTTTGCTTTCTTAAAGACCCAAAATATACACTTCAATCTGGCCGATCACCTGTTGCAGGAAATGTTCGAACATCCGAAAATGGATTTTGAGTCCATTCTGTTGAGTATTGGATTTAAGAAAATTTCCAAAGAATCCATCGAAATCAAGCTGCCTGTGTTGATAACAAAATTCTGTGAAAACAAGAAGGTTGTGGATCCTGTCGACCTGAAAAACTGGGTGATAGGGCAGGTGCGCAAACAAGCGCTGGGCAATGTTGACCTGGCAGAGTTGAGCAAATTGGTGAAGGCCTAAATTTAGTGATGACAATTATCAAAAAAAATTGCAATGGATAACGATATATTTCAAGGATATAAAGGGGAGAGCCTCGAAGTACTAAAAAAATATCAGGTGCGCGTGTGGGGAACCACCAAGGTGGATACTACCCGCGGAACATTTGAAGGAACCGTTTTGCCTCGTTCGGAAAATGATGACGACCAGCATATTGTGGTGAAAATCATCACAGGATACAATATTGGCATCGACATACAAACCATCCTCAATATGGTGGAAACGGGATACAAAAAAGCCAATTACAAAATCCCCGAAAAGCAGTTTCCATATACCGACGGACTTCCCAAAGTAAAGCTGTTTGGTACAGGTGGAACCATTGCCAGCAGGTTGGATTATCGTACAGGTGCCGTAATTCCGGCTTTTTCGCCCGGTGAGCTATATGGCGCCGTTCCCGAGTTGGCAGACATCTGCAACCTGGAAACCGAAAAGGTGTTTGCCGTATTCAGCGAAAACATGGGACCTACCCAATACAAAGCCCTGGCCATTGCCATTGGCAAAGAAATCGAAAAGGGTGTAGACGGCATCGTGATTGGTCATGGTACTGATACCCTGCATCATACGGGAGCTGCGCTTACTTTTATGTGTCAGAATTTGCCTGTGCCGGTGGTGTTGGTAGGCTCACAGCGTTCGTCCGACCGACCCAGTTCCGACGCGGCCCTCAACCTGATGCATGCCATGAAAGCTGCCGGAGAGTCGGACATTGCTGAAGTGATGATTTGTATGTTTGGACCTACTTCTGACGAATATGGATTGCTTCATAAAGGTACCCGTGTGCGCAAAATGCACTCCTCTTATCGCTCAACTTTCCGCACCATTGGCGATACACCCCTGGCCATGATTAGTCGTAAGGAAATCACACCCATCAAAAAGTTTTACAACAAGCGCCGTCAGGATAAAAAGGTGGAGATTTTGCCTTATTTCAGCGACAAAGTTACCATGTTGTATTATTATCCTGCCATGAGTGCCGATGTGCTCGACGCATTGGTAGATAAGGGTTACAAAGGAATTATTTTTGTTGGAACCGGATTGGGCCATGTGAACAAAGAACTCTATCCGGCCATTGAACGTGCCCAGGCCAAGGGGGTTCACATGTTTATGACCCTGCAAACCATCTGGGGTTTTGTCCACATGTTTGTTTATGATACCGGACGCGACATGATGGCCAAAGGAATCATCCCTGCCGGCAATATGCTTCCCGAGGTGGCTTGGGTAAAACTAAGCTGGATTTTAGGTCAAACCGACGATCCCGTAAAGGTAAAAGAAATGATGCTGACCCCTGTAAATGATGAAATTACCAAGCGCGAACCCTACAACGGATACCTTGTATACCAAGGAGGAGTTCCCGAAGTGGAAGAGTTTATTAAGCATGTGCATAAGTAGGGAGTCGGAAGTCGGGAATCGGAAGACGGGAGTAATGAGGCGGAATTAAGTACCATCGGTACGAGCAACCAATAGCCCCGGAATTTATTCCCGGGCGGAAAGAAGCCCGAATACCGAGTCAGAAGAATAGCCCGTAGGGCTTTAATATCCCTAGCAACTAAATGAGAGAACCCCTTTGTCCGTAGGACATGAAGAGAAGTGGGAAGACCGGAGTCGGTAGTTGAAAGTTTGAGATTGGAAACCAATTGAAATAACAAAGCATTTATAGAAACAGTTGGTAAAAAGGTTGTTTTATTATTTTTTAAATGGATGCCAATATGTAATCCTTTTGGTTAGTTTTGTTTAAAATTAGCTAACTATGTCTGCTGCCAATGTTGCCAAAAAATTCGGAACTGCGCCGGTTTTCTTTACCGCCATCAGCACCATTCTCGGTGCCATACTCTTTCTCCGTTTTGGCTTTGCTGTTGGAACTCTGGGCTTTTATGGGGTTGTGGCCATTATCATTCTGGGTCACATGGTTACCATTCCCACCGCTCTGGCCATTTCCGAAATCGCCACCAACAAAAGGGTGGAAGGCGGCGGAGAGTATTTTATTATTTCACGTTCTTTTGGTCTTAATATCGGAGCTACCATTGGCATTGCCCTCTATTTATCACAAGCCATCAGCGTGGCTTTTTATGTGATAGCCTTTACCGAAGCATTCGGTTTTTTCTTCGATTATGCACAACAAACTCTGGGGATGGATTTACCCAAACAAGTGGTGAGTATTCCGTCCATGCTCATTCTTTCGGCTTTAATTTTGACCAAAGGTGCCAATTTGGGTGTCAAGGCGCTGTATGTAGTGGTGGTTATCTTGTTTGGAGCACTGGTAATGTTTTTTCTGGGACATACGGATTATGCCGGCGACTCCAATTTCGGACTCATGTCGGCGGAATTTCGTAATTCAAAAGACTTTTTCCTGGTTTTTGCCATTGTTTTCCCCGCATTTACGGGAATGACAGCAGGGGTGGGGCTGTCAGGTGATTTAAAAAATCCGGCCAAAGCCATTCCCTTTGGAACCGTGGTGGCTACCATCGCCGGGATGATCATCTACTTTTTTATTATTTACAAATTGGCCTTGTCGGCGAGTTATGAAGATTTAGTCAACAATCAATTGATCATGGCCAACATCGCGGTAATGGGAGTGTTGGTTGTCCCTCTTGGGCTGGCGGCTTCCACCATTTCTTCGGCGCTGGGATCGGTCATGGTAGCTCCACGTACCCTGCAAGCGTTGGCTATGGATAAAGCTTTCCCCTCTAAGGGACTAAACAGATGGCTTGCATCGGGCAGAAAGAAAGATGGGGAACCTTTTAACGCCTCAATGGTAACGGTGTTGATAGCGATGGCTTTTGTGGCATTGGGTAACGTGAACTCTGTGGCTGAAGTGATTTCCATGTTTTTTATGGTGACTTATGGTGCTTTGTGCCTGATATCGTTTTTAAATCACTTTGGCTCATCGCCATCCTATCGGCCTTCGTTTAAATCAAGGTGGTATATTTCGCTGATTGGATTTGTGGTTTCCATCTGGGTTATGTTTAAGATTAACACCCCATATGCATTGCTGGCTTTTACACTCATGACGGGTATTTATCTGTACCTCAATTATTACCATAAAAATCGTAAGGGTTTCGAGTCAGTTTTTTCAAATGCCATTTTCCAACTCAATCGAAACCTGCAAGTGTTTTTACAAAAAAAGAGCAGCAAAAAGTCGTTTAGCGAGTGGCGCCCCAGTGCCATTTGTATTTCCAAAGACTCCTTCAAACGCGACAAGGCCTTTATGCTACTCGACTGGATATCATATAAATATGGATTCGGAACCTATTTGCACCGCATCGAAGGGTATTATTCCAAAGCCACCCACCAACAGGCACAGGAGGAATTGCACAAGCTTAATCAGATTAGTCGCAGGAAAGACAGCCATGTGTATGTGGACACCATTATTTCGCCCTCTTATACCTCAGCCATAGCGCAAGCCATACAAATTCCAGGAATAGCCGGTATGGAAAACAACATGGTAATTTTTGAATACGACAAAGAAAAGGACGACAACCTGGAGTTTATCATCGAAAATTATTCGCTGGTCAATTCGGGGGATTTTGATGTGCTGATTTTAGCCTCCAGTCCCCGTGAAATAAAATACAAAAACGGAATTCATCTCTGGATTTCATCCTCCGACACCGAAAACGCCAACCTGTTGATATTGTTGAGCTTCATCATCTCAGGCCATCCCGATTGGAAGAAATCTGACATCAAAATCTTTGACGTCTGTAAGCCCGAAGACGAAGAAAAAGTGCGCAAGGAAATGGAAGAATTGGTCACCACCGGACGCTTACCCATTACCTCCTCCAATATTGAAGTCATCCCCCGTCAGCCCGATGTATCGGCCAAATCGCTGGTCAACCTTAAATCCTATGATGCCGGCCTCACCATGATTGGTTTCAGGAAAGAAACCCTCAAACATTCTGGCACCGATCTGTTTAAAGGTTATGAAAGTTTGGGAACCTTGCTGTTTGTTAATGCGCATAAAGTCAGGAATATAGAATAGAGAGCGGATTTGTATTTTTCCATAGGGAATTAATGAAAGGGCGAAGAGGTGAAATGGCGAAATGGCGAAGAGGCGAAGAGGTGAAAGGGTGAACAAAAAAAAGACCATCAGTATGAAGCCCTTGCCCATCGGGCATCAATGTCAATAGAAAAATTACCTATTTGTATTTTTCCTGTAGGGAATTAATGAAAGGGTAAGAAAGGAAGGAAAAGAAGAAAAGGTGAACATCGCCGCCAAACACCAACACCTCATCCAACCAGTTCTTTTTTAACTTCCGCAATAAAACCCAGAATATCCACCTCTGTGGTATCCCAGGAGCACATCAACCGCACTTCGTTGGTGCTTTCGTTCCAAATGTGGAAAAAATACCGGGCTTGAATTTGGGGGATCATTTCTTTGGGAAGTATCACGAAAACACCGTTGGCTTTCACTTCCTGCGTAATCGTTAACTGCGGAATTCTGCTGATTTCATCTGCTAACATCCGTGCCATCTTGTTGGCATTTTCGGCGTTTTTCTTCCACAAATCGTTGGTGAGGTATCTGGAAAACTGTGCCGAAATAAACCGCATTTTCGAGTGCAGCTGCATGCCTTGTTTGCGGGTATATTCAAAATCTTTGGCCAGTTCAGTATTGAAAAACACCACGGCTTCTCCAAACATGAGTCCGTTTTTTGTGCCGCCAAACGAAAGCACATCTATGCCTGCGTCTTTCGTAAACGACCTAAAATCAGTACCCAATGCCACGGATGCATTGGCAATGCGCGCCCCATCCATATGAAGCAGCATGTTGTTTTGGTGGGCAAAATCGGCCAGGGCTTTAATTTCTTCCACAGAATACACCGTTCCCAATTCGGTAACCTGCGAAATGGATATCATGTGGGGTTGGGCATGGTGCTGAAAACCAATGCTGTGCAAAAACGGTTCCACTTGTTCGGGTGTAATTTTGCCTGTCGTGGTTTCGATGGTCAGAATTTTGCTTCCGCCGATTTTTTCAGGTGCTCCACATTCATCTTCGTTCATGTGTGCCGAATGGGCTGCTACGATTGCTTGATATGGTCGTATCAAGTGACTTGTTCCCAACACATTGGCCGCTGTTCCGTTGTACACGAAGAACACGGATATATCTTCGCCGAATAGGTGTTTAAATTTCTGTATGGCTTCCTGTGTTATGGCTTCATCTCCTTCTCCATAGGCAAAAACATGACCTTGGTTGACTTCGCTGAGGGCCTCCATTATTTCGGGGCAAACTCCCGACCAGTTATCGCTGGCAAATCCTTTTTTCATGACGGAAAAATTTTCATCAAAAATAGGCAAAAGAGGCGAGATTAATTGGCCCTGACAGGGTTTAGAATTTCTGACAGGTTAAAAAAACAGCGTTCATGTTGTTCATTCCACGATAATCTCTAAATTGCGTGCCCATTAACTACTTAACGGCCTTATGAAACACCGAATATTCTGTTTGTTACTCGTCTTGCTGACAACCAACCTTGTGGCCCAGGACGAAGAAAAAACCTTTGTGAAACAAATTTTCGACAAAGCACTTACCAGTACCGAGGCATATGATAACCTGCGCTATTTGTGCGAACATACGCCGGGCAGGTTGTTGGGGTCAGAAAACTCGTTGCGTGCCCTTGCTCACATGAAGCAATATTTTGAAAAACTTGGTGTGGACAGTGTTTACTATCAAGAATTTAAAACTCCGGCCTGGCATTGCGATTCGAGTTCGGTATTCATGTTGACGCGTTCCGGAACCCGGGTTTTCTTGCATAGTGATGCTTTGGGTCCTTCTCCGGCCACACCCGAGGGTGGTATAATAGCGGAGGTTGTTGAAGTACAAAGTTTGGATGAGGTGGATCAGCTGGGAAAAGCTGGTGTTGCCGGAAAAATAGTGTTCTACAACCGAAAATGGGATCCCACTTTCATTAGAACCTTCGACGGGTATGGCCATACGGTGGATCAACGTGCCAAAGGACCTGCCAAAGCAGCTGAATATGGTGCCGTGGCGGTGCTGGTACGGTCGGTAACTAACCTCTCAGACCATAGTCCGCACACAGGCTCCACACGTTATGGCGATAAAAAAATTCCTGCCGTGGCCATCAGCACGCTGGATGCCGATTTGTTGAGTCAAACCTTAAAAAGCGATCCCAAAACCAAAGTGAATATTTTTGTTAAGGCACACGACATCGCCGAAACCACCACCTACAACCTCATTGCTGAAATCAAGGGTGCACAATTTCCCGATGAATACATTGTGCTGGGTGGTCATATCGATTCATGGTTTAATACACCCGGGGCCCACGACGATGGAGCCGGTGTGGTGATGACCAGTGAAGTGCTGCATTTATTCAAAGAGTTGAAAATCAAAAATAAAAGAACCCTTCGGGTGGTTGTTTATATGGATGAAGAACTCTATCAGTCAGGTGGAAAAGCTTATGCTGAATACGTACGTGAAAACGGTGAAAAACAATACCTGGCCCTGGAATCGGATGCCGGAGCCTTTACGCCAAGGATGTTTACCGTGAATGCACCCGAAGCCGTTGTGGCCAAAATTGCCTCCTTTCAACCCTTGCTACAACCCTACGGAATCGATGAAATTAAAGCCGGATGGGGTGGGGTGGACATCGGTCCGCTCAAGGAATTGGGTGTGCCGTTGATGGGTTACGGAACCGATTCGCAGCGCTATTTCGATCTTCATCACTCACCCAACGACAGTTTCGATAAAATCAATCTTCGGGAACTTCAATTGGGCAGCGGTTGCATGACCACGCTAATTTATTTGGTCGATAAATATGGGTTGGAGTAGCAGAGTATCAACCCTGACAGGGTTTCAAACCCTGTCAGGGTTTTATCTGCCTACCTCAATTTCTTTAATTTATCTTCCTTATTTATCCCCGAAATCACTTCAATGTTGATACCATCCGAAAGTCCTGTTTTTACGATACGTTTTTCAAACTCCTGAGGAGCCACTTCAACTTCCACGTAGGTGGCCGAATCGTCGAATTGCAGCAGTCCTTCGGAAATGGTCATCACGCTGTCGGCACGAGCCAGTACAATGTCGGCATTGGCGCTATATCCTGAGCGGATAAACTGATCGTCACGTAGTTTTACGTCAGCTTTAATTTTAAATTGCACGGCTCCGTTTACTTCTACACCTTTGGGTGAAATTTGTTCGAGAATAGCGTCAAAGGTCACGTTTTCCAAAGCACCGATGGTGAGCATCAGGGGCATGCCTTCTTTAATTTTTCCCACTTCCGACTCATCAATATTGCCTTCAAACACCATTTCACCCATGTCGGCAACTGTGGCAATGGTGGTACCGGCATTAAAGTTGTTCGACTCAATTACCTGGTTGCCAATTTCCACCGGAACATCCAGTACCATTCCGTCGATGGTTGCCTTAACCAAGGTGTTGGTTTCTCCTTCTTTTTTACTGATTTGTCCGTCACGAATCAGTTGGAGTGTTTCTTCAGCGGTTTCCAAATCCTCCTGTGCACTTTTGTATTGTATTTCATACGATTCGAAGTCGGCTTTGGCAATTACCCCTTTTTCCAGCAGCACCAACTGTCGGTCGTAGTTGCGTTTGGCATCTTCTAGCTTTATCTTTTGCACCTCTACGGCCGATTTAGCATTGTTAAGATTGATCATGTTGGGGATGATGCGGATTTTGGCAATCAGATCACCTTTTTTCAACACTTGACCTTCTTCTACATACAATTCATCGATTAGACCCGACACCACTGGTTTTATTTCGATTTCCTTGCGTGGCACCACCGATCCGGTGGCTGTTGTCTTCTTAATCACGTCTGAAATGATTGGGGTCGTGGTTTCGTAAACAATGGGTTTGGTTTGCGATTTTTGATAAAGAAAATAGATGGTATAGCCGAACACCCCCAGCAGGATGAGTACACCTAAGATTTTGAAAAACGTTTTCATATACAAGAGTGGTATTAAATAATTATGTGTTTCTTATTCATTTATTAGTAGTTGATTATTCATCGCGTAAAGCATCGATGGGTTTGATGGAAACTGCCCGCTGTGCCGGAATCAACCCAGCCAGGGCACCTGAAATTACAAGTAAAATGAGTGCTGCAACGGCCTTTTGAAAGTCCACTTCGGGGTGAGCAAACATTTGTCCCGAAGCGCCGGAACTTACCAAAGCATAATTGATGAGTTCCAAAACGGCTACTCCCATGGTTAGTCCAATATAGCCGGCAATGGTGGTTAAAAATACGGTTTCTATTACAATCTGGCTTTTTATTTCAATGGGGGTGGCTCCCAAAGCGCGTTGGATACCAATTTCTTTGGTACGTTCTTTTACCACCACCAGCATGATATTGCTGATGCCGATAACTCCTGCCAGAAGCGTAAATACCCCCACGAACCAAATGAGGGCATCGATCCCTGTAAACAGATTTTTCATTTTGGTGTACTCTACTTCGATGTTGAAAGCACCAATGGCTCTGTCGTCGGTGGGATCGACGGAATGTCTGGACCGCATGAGTGTCTTGGCTTGTTCCAATAGTTCCGATGCCGGAACACCATCTACGGCAGTCATGCTGTACCAGCCTACCATGTTGCCAAAATTGTAGGTCTGTTGCATGGTGCTGAAAGGCATATATATTTGTGAGTTTTCGTTTTCAGCCTGTCGGTCATTTTTCCGCGAAGAGTGAACGCCCACCACCTTAAAGTAAACCCCTTGAATTCTGATCATGGTGTTGATGGGGTCTTCGTCGGGATCGAAAAGCTCTGACTTAACTCGTGTGCCAATCACCACTACCTTGCGTTTTTCTTTAATATCCAATTCGTTGATCAAACGGCCTTCTTCCAGATTAACCGGATCAATTTTGAAATAATCGGGACAGTCACCCTGGATGCTGAAACTTGCTGTACGATCTCCCCTTACCACATTATTGTTTTCGTTGCCGCCAAACACTTGCAAACGAGGGGCAATATATTGAATGTCAGGTAGATTATCTAATAATGCCTGCGTGTCTTCGTTGTTAAAATTATATCTTCTGCCCCGTGGAAAACCTTTATAAGGCTTGGAGGTTGTTTGGGTCCACATAAACATGGCATTTGTGGCCATGTCTCCCATTCCCTGACTTACTCCGTTGTGCAGTCCTTTGCCCGAACCCAGCATGATGATAAGCATGAAGATTCCCCAAAACACACCAAAAGCGGTGAAGAAAGTTCGCAGTTTGTTTTGCTTCAGTGCAAACAAAATCTCATGCCATTTATCTCTGTCCAACAGTGTCATATCAATTTCTTTTATTCATCACGTAAGGCAATTACGGGTCGTACGGCGGCGGCTTTGCGGGCAGGCACATATCCTGCCATGGCACCCGAAACAATAAGTATTAGGGTGGCACCTATAGCCACACCAATGTTAATTTCAGGATTGGCAAAATAATCCACATCAGGCAAAGCACTGGAAATAAGTTCTAAAAGTCCTACTCCAGCAACCAACCCCAAATATCCGGCTACAGCAGTAATAAGGATAGATTCGTGCAGAATAAGGGTGACAATAGAACCGGGCGTGGCACCCAGTGCTTTACGTACACCAATTTCCTTGGTTCGTTCTTTCACCACGATCATCATGATATTACTTACGCCCACGATTCCGGCGATGATGGTGCCAATGCCAATCACCCATATAAACAGGCGAATGCTGGCAAATAGGTTCATAAATTTTTGGTAGTTCTCAATGCTGTTGAAAATAAACAGGGCACGCTGGTCGTTGGGGTCGAATTTCATTTGTTCGGACAAAGTGGCCCTGATTTCAGCCACCACTTCCTCGCTTTCAGCAATGCCGGCATCGCCTAGCATCAAGCATACATTGTTGATGTTGTTGCCCAGGTTAAACACACGTTGTGCTGTTGAAATGGGGATATATACCCTAAGTAGATCGCGATCGCTTCCCGGATCGTTGTATATACCTACTACTTTAAAAGGAACGCCACTTACTTCTATATATTCCCCAACAGCAGGTTTCCCCTTAAAAAGTGCTTCATAAGCCAGTCTGCCAACAGCTACCACCTTTCGATGCTCCTCCATGTCGTTGTCGTTGAGCCAGCGCCCTTCAATCATGGTGAGCGATTCCACATAGCGGTATTCAGGACTGATGGCAAAAATGTCAAAAGTACCGTATTCATTGCCATAGGAGATAAGATTGTTTCGCCATATACGTCGGCGCGTGCTGCTCATTTCCACATAGGGCATCGATGCCATGGTGGTACGTTCGTCGTTGGTAAAAGTAAGCCTTCTTCCGGGCTTCATTCCTTTATATGCCTGACTGGTAACGCCCGGATTAATGGAAATATAATTTACCGCATCTCCTTCAAAATCTTTTCTTACGCCATTTTCCAGTCCGTAGCCAGAACCCAGCAACAAAACCAGCATAAAAATTCCCCACGCCACACTAAATCCGGTAAGAAAAGTGCGTAACTTATTCTTGCTGATGGTATTAAATATTTCTTGCCACTTGTCCAGGTCAAACATGGGGATAGATTTAGCTTAATAATTCAACTTCTGAAAGTACCGAATGGCGCAATTCTTCGCTATTATACTGATGTTCTATGATTCCATCTTTGATGTGGATGATGCGGTCGGTTTGTTCGGCAATATCGGTTTCGTGGGTAACAATCACCATGGTAATGCCCTGTTTGTTAATCTCTTTGAGGAGGGTCATGACTTCTTGCGAGGTGGTCGAGTCGAGGGCTCCCGTAGGTTCGTCGGCAAGAATCACTTTGGGATTTGCAACCAGTGCGCGAGCAATGGCCAAACGTTGTTTCTGACCACCTGACAGTTCTGATGGTAGATGCTCGGCCCAATCATACAATCCCATTTTATCCAGATATTCCAAAGCCAGTTTGTTGCGTTTTTTACGACCAACTTTTTGATAATAAAGGGGAAGGGCAACGTTTTCAACAGCGTTTTTGAATGGAATCAGGTTGAACGACTGAAAAATGAATCCCAGCATTTGGTTGCGGTAGTAGGCAGCTTTACGCTCGCTTAGGTTGGCCATCAGGGTGCCGTCCAGATGATAGGTTCCTTGATCGTAATTGTCGAGAATACCAATAATATTAAGTAAGGTTGATTTTCCGGATCCCGATGATCCCATGATAGAAACCAATTCGCCTTTTTTTACTAACAGGTCAATTCCTTTCAGGACATGTAGTCCTGATTGCCCCATTTGATATGTCTTATGTATGTTTTTTAAATCGATCATGAGCTAATGTTTGTAATGCTACCAGATACAACGCAATATTTTAACAGGAATTATGCCATGGTTCAGATATTTTTAGTTTTCAAACAATTACATTTCATACAGCGTTGGTTACTGTTCGATGGCTTACAGAAAGTGTGCGCCAGCGTTCAGTATAAACCAATGGGTGTTGTTTATCGGACACTTCCTTTTTATTGAGCAATTAAAACCGGGCTACTTCGTTCATAAGTACGTGCATTTTCATAGTTTTGTTGTCTAATGGAGTAAATCAAGTGAATATTTATACACATAAGATGCGCTGGAAGGCGTTGTTAGTGGTGTTGGCCTTAATGATTATTGGAGGATCTATTTTTTATACCAACCTGCTGGTAGGTAAGTTTGCCAACGAAGAGCGGAAAAATGTAGGATTGTGGGCAGCAGCGGTTCAACGGAAGGCCGAATTGGTCATTTACACCGAATCGTTTTTCGGACAGTTGCAGGCACAGGAGCGCAGGAGGGTAGAGTTGTTGGCCGATGTGTACAAACAGTTGTTGAGCGACAAAACCTCCAGCAGTCAGGACCTCACTTTTTTTCTGGGCGTGATTGAGAAGAATACCACCATCCCTATCATTTTAACCGATGCCCAGGGCAATATTATCGATTCCCGAAATCTATCGCCCGCTCAAGACACCATCAAACACCTGTCGGGAGATCTCAAGGAAGAGTTTTCGGTGTATAAACCCATCGTGGTTCCTATCCTGCCTCACAAACGACATTATTTGTACTACCGCGACTCCCATCTTTTCACCGAACTAAAAAAAGTACTCAACGAATACATAACCTCTTTTATGTCGGAGGTGGCACTCAACTCCTCGAGTGTTCCGGTTATCATTACCGATTCAACCCGCGAAAAGATTATCCAATTTGGAAATCTCAACGACATCCGCATGACCGACCCGGCCTATGTGCATGAAAAATTAGATGAAATGGCTGATGAAAATAACCCGATTGTGGTTAATTTTGGTCAGCAAGGCTCATCTTACATCTATTATCAAGACTCCGAGTTGCTCACCATCATGCGCTTTTTTCCGTTGGCTCAAATCCTGATAATTGCTGTTTTCGCCCTTGTGGCCTACTTGCTGTTCAGTTATGCCCGACGTTCGGAGCAAAACCGCGTGTGGGCAGGTATGGCCAAAGAAACAGCACACCAACTGGGTACCCCTTTGTCGTCTATTATGGCCTGGATAGAGTTATTGAAAATGGACGATGCCAATCATGCGCGGGCTGCCACTGAAATTGAGAAAGATGTCAACCGATTGGAAATCATTGCCGAACGCTTTTCAAAAATTGGTTCCGATGCCAACCTAAATAACAACGATGTGGTGAAAATACTCATCGACAGCATCAATTATTTGCGTCCGCGAACGGCAAAAAAAATTACCTATGACGTGCGTATCGACGAAAGCAGAGAAGTAATACTCCCGGTAAACGGCGCCCTTTTGAGCTGGGTTATCGAGAATCTGTGTAAAAATGCCATGGATGCCATGAACGCAGCGGGAACCATCACAATTGAGCTGAAAGAAGAGGCCAAACATGTAATTATCGATGTGTCTGATACCGGAAAAGGCATTGGCATCACCGAGCAAAAAATGATTTTCAATCCGGGATATACCACCAAAAAACGTGGCTGGGGTTTGGGGTTGTCGCTATCCAAACGCATTATCAAGGAATACCACAAGGGTAAGTTGTATGTAAAAACTTCCACACCGGGCAGGGGAACCACCTTCCGAATTGTGCTTAATAAATAGGTGGATCCATCTGATTCAACATGTTAGAGCACGATTATTTTATTAATTCTTTGTTATTTTTTTATCAGAAGTGTATTTCCATCAAATAAATATTACTTTTGGCCTATATTTCAATTTATTAATTAGATTATCATGGATATTTTTGTTGGAAGTCTTCCTTTTAGATTAAGCGAAGATGAATTAAGAGGTGAATTTGAAGCTTTTGGTGAAGTAACCTCTGCCCGTATCATTACCGATAAATTTTCGGGAAAAAGTAAAGGATTTGGTTTTGTTGACATGCCTAATGCTAACGAAGCTGAAGAAGCCATTGAAAACTTGAATGGTAAAGAACTTATGGGTCGCCCAATTGTAGTAAACGAAGCTCGTGAAAAACGCGACGATGACAGACGTGGCGGTGGCGGCGGATACCGTGGCGGCGGCGGCGGATACCGTAGAGATTAATTACCCAAAAATTGACTGTTACTGAAATTAGAAATATTCATGAGATGGGTTGATTCTGAGCAAACAAAACAATGTTTTTGCTGGTTCACTTAAGTTTAGCCATCCACGATAAAAACTTATTCCAGACAGACTTAAAAAATTCATGCCATTGACTTCACCATCGTGAGGTCGATGGCTTTTTTTGTTGCAACGAATTGACT
This sequence comes from Bacteroidales bacterium, assembly GCA_963676875.1. Taxonomy (GTDB): domain Bacteria; phylum Bacteroidota; class Bacteroidia; order Bacteroidales; family F082; genus UBA6244. The sequence continues at coordinate 1,194,038 of OY781436.1, read as the reverse complement.
TTTCCGGCTTTTTAAACGTAACTTTATGCCGTTAAATACAGACAACCTTTTTCTTAAACAGACCGTCTATGATCACGACTGATGAACCTAAATGAAAAAGAACTGGTAAAGCTGTGCCTGAAAAAGAATGCAAAGGCCCAGAAGCTGCTGTACGATACTTATCACAGCCGCTTATTAGGGATTTGTATGCGATATGGTAAAAGCAAAGCTGAAGCCGAAGATATACTTCAAATGGGAATGATCAGAATTTTTAAATATATGGGATCCTATTCCGGTAACGGATCTTTCGAGGGCTGGATGAAACGAATTATGGTGAATGTGGCCATCGATAATTTCCGGAAAAACAACAAACACTACTACCACGACGATATCACCGAGGTTTTTGGAATGCCTTCCACCGAACCGGATGCTTCCGGAAATATTTCTGTTAAAGATATTATGGCAAGCGTACAACAATTGCCTCCGGGCTATCGAATGGTGTTCAACTTGTACGCCATCGAGGGCTTTTCTCACAATGAAATTGCCGAGAAATTAGGCATCTCGGTTAATACCTCTAAAACTCAATTGCTTAAAGCACGACGTCAACTCATGAGAAAACTGGGCGATCACGACCAGTTTCTACCAAAAGCATACGCGCAAAATGAAGGATGATTTTAATTATATAGATGAGCTGGTAAAAGACAGCCTCGAAGGTTTCCGGGAGGAGGCCGGCACCGAAGTTTGGGAAAAACTTCGATGGACGCTCTTCTTGATGAAATACCGCTGGTATATCGGGCTAAGCTCGGTACTCCTGCTGCTGGGTGTGTCCGCATTCGTTACCTGGCAATCGCCTGTCCATACAGATAATCAGGTGGTTCAAACTAACCTTACTGAGCCAAACAATCAGCTGTTGTTGGCTTATAATCAGGAAGTGGAAAACCATGCCATGTATGAAGAGGCCTTGACTTCCGAAACCAATGTCTTGGAATCAGCCAATGACATGTCGACCACCCAACCCACCCAAACCGAAAACACGCTTGCTGCTTCGGCAACTACTGCTCCCAACTTCACCATAAGTCGGGAAATGACCAATTCATCTGAACATATGTATTCGGATAGGATGTTCCTCACCCTCACAGGGTTATCCGCTTTGCCCTTTTCGGCAAGTCTGACCACGAACCCCGACACCAATCTGATTGGTTATAACCGCCGCACCGATATACATACTCAGCCGGTGAAAAAACAATGGCTTTCTTTGAATCTTTACGTGGGACCGTCGTTCGTTAATTCAAACCTTTCAGGTGTGAACTCAGAATATCTCGATCTCCGAAACGACAATGAATCCAACGCCATGGGTTGGTCGGTGGGTTCCGACATACGCTTTCATTTCAAAAATTGGGTGTTCACCACAGGAATTTCCTATGCGCAATACAACCAAAACAGACGCTATATCCATCAATATCAGGAATATTCGCCCGGCGACAGCTATTTTGATTACGATACCACCTGGGTGTATATTTTCGATCCGCCAGATTATGGTGTTCCCATGGTGAGCAAAATCGACAGTACCTGGGTAAGGGCTTATAATGATGTTACCATCGATCAGAGCGGAAAAAACCGCGTCAGCTATTTTGAAATACCACTGATGGTGGGTTATACCATGCATCACAACAGGTTTTCACTGGAGTTGAATGCCGGTGCTTCGGTAGGCTTCCTGACGTATTCAAATGTTTGGGTTCCTGACGAATCCAACTCGCTCCAATTGTTGAAAGTGAACGAAATGCAGACCACCATGTATAATTTTGTGGCCAATGCGTCGGTTTACTATCACCTCGATCGTAGAACCAGTTTGTTTGTTTCTCCCTACTACAAACAAAATATGCGCTCCATTTTTAATGATAATTTCCATCAAACACAACATTTCAACACAATTGGCATTAATTTTGGCGTAAACATATTGTTTTAACCGGACCTTTTTGGTCTTTGTAATTCGCCGGTTTTATGATGAGGTACGCTGCAGTATTGTATTTACTGATACTTAGTTCGTTTCCAGTATTTTCACAGGAAAGGGCTATGGTGTGGTATTTTGGCAACCACGCCGGCGTTGATTTCAATAGCGGCGAACCCGCGGTGCTCAGCAACAGCCAAATGATGGCAGAGGCCGGATGCTCGGGTATCTGCGATCTTCAGGGTCGGTTGTTGTTTTATACCAACGGAAATATAGTTTGGAACAAAAACCACCAGGTGATGGTAAACGGCGACAACTTGAATGGGAGCCAACGACTAAATCAGAATTCGGTGGTGGTGCCACTTCCTTCATCCACTTCCCTGTACTATTTGTTTACCATAGTCGATGCCGGTGTGATGAACCTGTTTCAATATTCGGTAATAGACATGACCCTGGACAACGGACAGGGCGAGTTGACCCAAAAAAATGTGCCCATTGCGGATGATATTGTGGAAAAAATTGCTGCTGTTCAGCATTGCAACGGGCAAGATTATTGGGTGATAACTCATGGAAACGACACGGCTTTTTATACCTATCGGGTAACGGCAGCAGGACTCGACCCATCGCCCGTGATCAGCGCAAGTGGTGCCAGACCTTTGGCACCAATTGGATATTTAAAAGTTTCACCTGCCGGCAACAAAATCGCCATGCCCATCAATGATCAAAGTCGTAACCTGTTGATGGAAATAAATAAGATCGACAACCGTACGGGTGTGATTTCTCAACCCCAAAAAATATTTAGTAAGTCTGACAACACCTATTGCTATGGAGTGGAGTTTTCTCCCGATGGTAACTTGCTGTATTTCAGTACAGGAGGTCTTGATTACGGATTGTGGCAATACGATCTGAGGTCGGAAAATGAACAACAACTGAACCAATCAGCTGTAAAAATTGGCTCAGGAAACAACTATGCCCTGCAATTGGCACCCGATGGAATTATCTATATCGCCAGCGAAAACCGACCTTGGCTCAATGCCATCAACCAGCCCAATTTTGTGGGTGATGCCTGCGATTATCAGCAGAAAAAAGTGGTGTTTTCGGGCGATACTTCGCTCATGGGCTTGCCAAATTTTGTACAGTCATGGTTTTATCGGCCGGCCTTTGAGGTGGTGTCAGCTTGTGCGCCTGATTCAAGTTATTTCTTGTTTCATCAGTCTGAAAGCATGGATTCCATTGTCTGGAATTTTGGAGATGGCACCAGTTTGCAAAGGCAAAACATGAGTCATCGCGGTATTTCCCATTGGTATAAACATCCTGGTTTGTATGATGTAGAGGCCAAAGCCTTTCATTGTGGAGTAGAGGAGTTGATGGCACAACAAATAGAAATTTTTGCCTTACCTGAATCCACCCTGGTTCCCGACACGGTCATTTGTCCGGGATGCACGCTGGTACTGGATGCCGGTAGTGGTTTCGATAGCTATCTCTGGAATACGGGAAGCACTATGCAGTTCACTAATATTTATACTCCGGGCGCTTATTCGGTGGAAGTTGGCCTCCATGGTTGCTTCCACACCTCCATGGTAAATGTACTGGATGCCAAGTCGGTGATGTGGGCTCCCGATGCATTTACGCCCAATGGAGACGGATTGAATGATGTATTTGTTTTGGTGAGCAACATACATATGGATGAGTTTACTTTGTGGGTGGTCGATCGCGGAGGTACCATTGTTTTTATAAGCCATGATATATATACGGGTTGGGATGGTCAGTTTCAGGGAAAATTGTTGCCCATGCAAACCTACGTTTGGTATGCTCAGTATAGTTTCTCTGGAGGTGCGGGTTCAAATGTCAAACAATCTACCAAAGGTACGGTGTTGTTGTTGCGGTAATGGGGCAACTGTTTGGCAGAAAATCACGTCTTGGCAATATGAGCCGAAAGGGGCTTGCTGGTGCTCGTTTAAAAAGTGTTTTAATGAAAAGAATTTTGCTTTTAACAGTCGTGTTTTTTTGCTTGGGTAATTTAAATGCCCAGCATGCACCTGTGGCGGTCAATGATTATGCACACGGAATTCTTGGTAAACTCCTGACAGTAAAAGTGGTGGATAACGATTACCACCCCGATGGTTTATCTTTTAAGGTTTCCGGGGCTTCCATGGCGCAGTCCTATACCGACAGTACCATCACGTTTTCAGTTAGTTACGAACGGTATTACAATGTGCCCGACACTATTATATTCAGGTATTCCCTCAAGGATGAGAACGGAACCACCGGCGATGAATCCATTGGAAAAGTATTTGTGGTCATCGACAATGGGCATTATTTCAATTACCTGGATTATAACAATATTAAAGCACGTGTGCAAGCCATAGGATTACAATTTTGGTCAGGACCTCTGGCCACTACCACTGAACAACCAAAACCTGAATTTGAATTTCCTCAGGGAAGTAAACTCAACACCATCTTCAATTCATCGTTGTGGATTGGCGGTATGGACCAAATGGACTCATTGAAACTGGCTGCCGAACTATACCGACGCGATGGATTTGACTATTGGCCGGGACCATTGGGAGTTCAGGGTGCATTACTTACCATCGATACAACAACCGTGGTTAGGTGGCAAAAGGTATGGAAAATCACCGCAGAGGAGGTTATTTACCACAAACTTCATTTCCGCGATCAGGATTATCAAATGTCATCGGATATAGCAACGTGGCCGGCTCACGGCGATCCCAATCTCCATCAAAATACTTATCTGGCACCTTTTATGGATGTGGATGGCGACAGCGAGTATACTCCCGGAAACGGTGATTATCCACTTATCCGTGGGGATCAATGTATCTATTTTATTACCAACGATCTACGGATGCATACCGAAACCGGAGGTGCAGCCCTTGGATTGGAAATTCATGGCATGGCATATGAGTTTAGCTCAGAGGAGGACAGTCCTTTGAACAACACAGTTTTTTTTAGCTACAAAATATTTAACCGTTCAGCCAACACGTACCACGATGCCTACATCGGATTGTTTACAGATTTCGATATTGGCGATTCACGTGATGATTTTGTAGGATGTGATGTGGCCAGAGGAACTTTCTTTGGCTACAATGGCGACTCATTGGATGGTGAACAAATCGGACAAGAGAATACCTATGGTACAAATCCTCCCGCACAGGGAATTGTAATTCTCGGCGGTCCTGTTTTGGATGAAAACGGATTGGATGACCCTGACGGACAATGTAATGAAAGCGTAAACGGCATTGGATTTGGCGATGGAATTGTCGATAACGAGCGTTTCGGAATGAAGAAATTTATCTGGTTCAACAATAGCCAGGGCATTCAAGGAGATCCTGAAGAAGCACAGGATTATTACAACTATTTGAGAAGCGTTTGGAAGGATGGAACTGCCATGGAATACGGTGGAAACGGTCATTTAAGTAGTGGCGCATTTGGTCCCTCAGCCAGTTTCATGTTTCCGGGTTTGTCCGATATTTGCTATTGGGGAACGGGTGGTGAAGAACCTTTTGGCCCCGTTGATTGGACAGAGATTTCTGCCGGAAATCAGCCCAGCGATCGAAGAGGGTTGAGTGTCATGGGTCCATTTACCTTTGAAGCGGGTTCCATGGAACGGGTCGATATCGCCTATGTAGCAGCTTTTCCGGATGAGCAACTTACCGCTCTGGAAACACTAATGAGCTATGTAGATGAGGTGAAAGTTGAATATGCTAAAGACCCTACTTACTTTGGTTATCAATGGCTTAGCGTGCAAGACCCTCCCGAAAAATCAAAATTAAGCAAACTGAGAATATTCCCCAATCCTGTTAAAAGTGTGTTGTATTTTACTTATGACTCAGAAAGTGCGGATGCACAATACAAACTAACGAACATCATGGGCAAAACAGTAATGACCGGACAGACGGAAAAGGATGCTAAACAATCCATCGACGTATCCTCCCTGGAAAGTGGATTGTACTTCCTTTCTGTTATTGAAAAAAATGGAGCAACTGCTGCTAAAGTGCTCATTAACCATTGAGTTTATTTTTTCAGAATAGGTTGATCAACCAAGATTGTTCGGTCCTATTTATTAACCTGCGACATTCCCTGTGTTGCAGGTTTTTTTTTGTTTGGAAAGCCATTCGTACCTTTTGCATCAACTACCTTTAGTCCCCTGCTGTTCTGCTGGGTGAAGCCAAAAAAGTGCGTATAAAAAAAACCCTTCCTGCCATGGGAAAGGTTTTTTATGATAGACTCAGAAACTGTCTAAATTTTATTTTAGGGCTCCGTTAGGAGCCAAATATGGGTAGATGGATAATCTTTTTCATTTATTTCGTCCCGGATGGGACGATACAATCGTGCTGAAATGATCTTTCCTACCCATATGTTTTACCAACAAGAAAAACTTAGACAGCTTCTCAGTATCTTTAGAAATATCGATTAATCAGCTTCAGTACATCGTTCCCGTTGGCAAGTATCAACAAACTCAATAAAATTACCATACCTACTACCTGTGCACGTTCCAAAAATTTATCGCTGGGTTTGCGACGAGCGATGATTTCGTAAAACAGAAACAAAACATGCCCGCCATCGAGTGCCGGAATGGGCAATACATTGATAATGGCCAACATAATGGAGAGAAATGCCGTCAGACGCCAGAAACTTTCCCAATGCCAGTAGGTGGGGAAAATGCTTCCGATGGTAATAAAACCACCCACCCCTTCGTAGGCCTTAACCTCGGGCGAAAACAAGAGTTTCAGTTGCTTGAGGTAATTGCCGATACCACTCCAGGTGCGATTAAATCCTGCCGGAATAGCCTCTGAAATGGTGTATTCTTTTTTACTAAGTTTAAAGAAGGCCGACAAATCGCCCACGGGATATACCCCCAAAAGTCCCGTTTCATCCAGCGCTACCGGCAAATTAAGCGTATCGCTTCCTCTTTTTAGGCTAACGGTAACGGTCTCGTTTTTATGACGTTGTATTTCTTCCCTGAAATCATTGAAATATCTGATATTCACACCGTTGATTCCCAAGATGGTGTCTCCCAACATCATGCCGCTGTTTTGGGCTGTAGAATTATCGGCAAATTTGCCAGCCACAAATGGAATACGAACACTCAATATGGGATTGCGGTGATGAACCAATTTATTCAAACTACCTTCGGGCAAACGCAGGTTCACCTTTTGTCCGTCACGCATTACCTCTACCACTTGTACTTCGTTCAGTACTAGGTTCATGGGGATTTTAAGGAAGTCGTCCACATACAAACCATCGAGTGCTAAAATCTTGTCACCGGGCAAAAATCCCATTTCCAGAGCCAGGCTGTCCGGACGAACCCCATATTTATTGACTTCGCTGGTGGGCAAATACTCATCACCATAACTGGCCAGCATGGCAATGTAGATAACCACAGCCAACACCACGTTCATGGTAACACCACCTAACATGATAATCAGCCGTTGCCAGGCCGGTTTCGATCTGAATTCCCATGGCTTTGGAGGTTGTTTCATCTGCTCCTTGTCCATGGATTCGTCGATCATGCCCGAAATTTTTACATAACCTCCCAACGGAAGCCAGCCCATGCCGTATTCGGTACCTTTGTAGTTGAACTTAAACAACGAAAACCAGGGATCGAAAAACAGATAAAATTTTTCTACTCGTGTTTTAAAAATTTTGGCGGCAGCAAAATGTCCGAATTCGTGGACGACCACCAAAATGGATAAGCTGAGAAGGAGTTGAAGTATTTGAATGAGAATTTCCATGTGCTTTTTTAATAACTTTTTATCATTTCAAGTGCTTTGGTACGTGCCATTTGGTCGATTTCAAAGTAATCGTCGATGGATGGTTGCGCGCTGTAAGGGTTGTTCAACATGGATTTTTCCACAATTTCAGGAATATCCAAAAAACCGATCTTTCCCTTCAAAAACGCTTCCACGGCCATTTCGTTGGCGGCATTCAAAACACAAGGCAAACTACCGCCCATTTTCATGGCTTCGTAAGCGAGTGCAAGATTACGAAATTTTTTCACATCCGGCGTTTCAAAAGTCAGCGAGCCAATGGCTGCCAAATCGAGTGGTTTTGCCAGCGACGGAATCCTGTCGGGGTAGGTCATGGCAAACTGTATGGGCAAGCGCATGTCGGGTTCGCTCATCTGCGCTTTGGTGGATCCGTCTGTAAATGTGACCATGGAATGGACAATACTCTGTGGGTGTATCAGAATTTCAATTCGCTGTGCATCCACGCCAAACAACCACTTGGCTTCCATGGCCTCCAATCCCTTATTCATCAAGGTGGCCGAATCGATGGTTACCTTGTCGCCCATGTTCCATTTGGGGTGGGCCAGTGCCATTTGTGGGGTAATATTGGCCATCTCAGCGTCACGCATTCTGAAAAAAGGACCTCCTGAGGCGGTAAGTAATATTTTGTCAATTTTATTTAGACCTTCGCCGGAAAGACATTGGAAAATGGCTGAATGTTCAGAATCGATGGGGATAATAGGTGCCCGATTTCCAATCACCATTTTCGACAGGTATTCGCCGGCTACCACCAAACACTCTTTGTTGGCTAACGCCAGTGTTTTTTTATTTTGAATGGCAACAAGGGTTGGTCTGAGGGCGGCAAATCCCACGATGGCCATAATCACGAGTTGAAAGGTGTCCATTTCCATTACCTGACAAACCGCTTTCTCACCTGCATATACCTTAATGTCATTATCCTCGAGTTGTTCTTTCACTTTTAGATAGTGGTCTTCATTGGCAACTACCACCACGTTGGGATTAAATAGCTTAGCTTGCTTTACCAATAATTCCACATTGTTGTAGGCAACCAGAATTTCTACAGAAAATCTTTCCGGGTTGGCTGAGATAATTTCCAGTGCTTGTTTTCCGATGGAACCCGTTGAACCAAAAATGGCCACCGGTTTTTTTACTTGTTGCATAGATTGATTTAGGCTGGGTTTAGTTAAAAATTATGTAATCTTGTGGTCGGATAGGCGAGCCATTGTACCAAAGTTCAAAATGCAGATGAGGTCCTGTGGTTAACTCTCCCGATTCGCCCGAAATGGCAATGGCCTCGCCGGCCATCACATGGTCGCCTTCATGTTTGAGCAGCACCGAATTGTGCTTATATACCGATATCAGGTTGCGTTCGTGTTGCAAAACAATTACATGGCCGGTTTCCAGAGTCCAGGCAGAGAAAATTACCGTACCATCCAAGGTGGCTTTGATAGCTTCGTTATAGGCGGCCACGATGTCGATGCCAAAATGTTTCTCAGCCAAATTTATCTCCGAAGTAATAATGCCCTGAAGCGGTGGGAAAAAATTGAAACTTTTAATGGATGAAGTGCTTGATTCAAATCGTTGTCCTCCATCGTTTACAAACAAATTGTGCAGGCTTTGTATCTCAAATTCAGCCCTTAACAGGCTGTCTTCCGACGATTTAATGTCTTCAATGGTGTCGTAGCGTATATTGTCTGTATTTGTCCAATCACTTGAGTCTGCAATTACTTCCCCATTAATAATTGCCTTAAAACTATCAAAATATCTGTTCTGCTCTTCCAATTGACCAATCAGCGAATCGGCCAGTATATTTAAACGGTAAATCTCCTTTTTTTGGTCAATATCAGGATATCCAGGGATGTATTGTTTTATTCCGGTGTTGGCAATAAGTAAAAAAGTAAGCGCGATAAAAAAAATGCTCAATCCAAACAAACTTACAATTACATTCAATCGGTTGAGCCGAAAAGTAAATCTTTCCTCAAAAGTATTGTCGTTGAGTACCACAAACCGGTATTTGCCGCGTAAATTTCGGTACCAACGTTTCCTGGACTTTTTGTTTTTGGCCATGTTTGAAAAATATGGGGCAAAGGTAGTAAAAGAGGCACTAACTTTTGGGACGGGTTCCTAAAATGAAGTGTCTGATTGGGTGTTGGTTAACATTTGTTATGAAATTCACGAAACATGAGTCTTTAAATGTCAACCAAATAGCCTTGGCGATCTTCGCGTGTTCCCATTCTTGGCGGTCTTTGTGTGGAAATAAACGAGTCCGGATTGTTTCAAGCAAAGTGCGTACAGGAAAAATACGCTAAGGACGCAAAGATATGCTTTTTAGAAACAGCCATAAGTAGCGCACCTTTTTAAATAAAAAGATGGATTTTACATAAACTCTGGCTACTTTTGCAACTTATCGCAAAAACTAGTTGCGTTAAACTGATCGGACGATGAGTTACTTTTATTTTGGGTAAGAGGTCTTGGCTTTTGAACTTGACTTATTTTTATTCAAATAAAGTAATAAATTGCCCAAATTTCTGTTATAATGAAAAATTTGAGTCTTTGACACAACTCGGTAAATATCAAAGAATAATCGTGCTGGCCGCGATATCATTGTTGGTTTTTGGGACAGCATGTTCTACCAAGAAAAATACTTTCACACGTAGAGCCTACCACAACCTCACCTGTCATTACAATGTGTATTGGAATGGTATGATGAGCGTTAATGAAGGTGCCAACGACATGCGCAGGACCATTAAGGACGACTACACTAAAATATTGCCCGTATACAACTATGGCACGAAACAAGATGCTACTGCCCTGAATCCCAAAATGGATCGCGCTATCAAAAAAGCCTCCATTGGCATTCAACGTCATAGCATGTATTTTGGCGGACGTGAACGAAATAAATGGGTGCGAGAAAGTTACCTGATGATGGGGAAAGCGCATTTTTATAAGCAAGACTATACCAGTGCCCGAAGGGTGTTCGACTATGTGGCCAAAGAATATGAAAATTTGCCTATTCACTATCGGGCGCTCCTTTGGTTAGCCAAAACATATTTGTATTCAGAACGTTATGAAAAGGCTGAGGCTACCCTTAATATGCTCCAAAGCAAGCAGGATGAAGAAGGTTTTCCTTTGTCAGTCGAAAAAGCCATGCCCCTTGTATATGCCGACTTATTTCTGGCTAGAGGTAATACCAACGAAGCCTACTCCTACCTGCAACGTGGTTTGGAATTAAATCACGAACGGCAACTGGTGACGCGAATTGAATTTATCATGGCCCAAATTAATCAGCAAGATCAGGATTTCGATAAGGCTACCGATTATTACAAAAAGGTGATTAAGCGTACACCACCCTACCAAATGGAGTTTCAGGCAAAAATCAACATGGCTAAATGTTATGACGAGGGTTCGGGCGAAAGTAAGTATATAAATAAGGTGTTGATGAAAATGGCCAGGGAAACCAAAAACAAGGATTACCTTGATCAAATCTACTATGCCTTGGCTCAGGTGGCTGAAAAAGATGGCCAAGATACCCTCTATACCCACTATTTGGCTAAATCGGTGAGTACCAGCACCACCAACAATGTGCAGAAGTCCACTTCATCCCTCGAACTTGCCGACAAGTATTTTGAAGATTCAAAATATGTGCTTGCTGAAGCATATTACGATACAGCCGTTTCATCCCTTCCAAAAGATTTTCCCAATTACGACGTCATTAAAGCCAAAACCGACGTGTTGTCGGATATCGTGGGACACATTCAGATAATTGAAAGGCAAGACAGTTTACAATATCTGGCCTCTTTGGATACAACAGCCTTGTATGCCATTGTGGATGAAATGATCGCCGAGTATGTGAAAGAAGAGGAGCGTATAGCTGCCGAAAACGAAGAAGAAAACGATCAGGGAGGCGTACAGTTTGTCGATATGAACCAGGGAAGTAGAAATCCGAACCTCAACACCGGAAAATGGTATTTCTATAATGTTGCCGCATTGGGATTCGGACGAACTGAATTTAAAAAACAATGGGGCAACCGCAAGCTGGAAGACAATTGGCGACTTTCGGATAAAAAGTCGATGATGCAATCCTTTGAAACTGATCTTACGGATGAAGCCACATTAAATGAACAAGATAGCTTAGCACCTGAAAAAGGCAGGACATCCAATCCAAAATCCAGAGCACATTATCTGGTGGATATACCCAGAACACCGGAGCAAATTGCCGTATCCGACAGTATGATGATTGAAGCCTACCATTCACTTGGTTTTTTGTATTTTGAGGAGCTTCGTGATACCACCAGTGCACAAAAAACTTACCTGGATTTTCAGGATAAGTATCCGAATAACCAGTATCGACTGGAATCCTGGTATGCGTTGTATAAAATTTATCTGGGAGAAGGAAATGCCGAAGAGGCTGAATTTTATAAAGGCTTGATTCTGGGCAATTATCCCGAGAGTATTTATGCTAATGTCATCCGAGATCCTGATTATTTCTTGAAGCTTAATCAGGCCAAAAATGAAGCTGCTGCACTCTACGAAAAAACCTATAAGGCATTTTCTAATGAGCAATATTTTAGGGTAATAAACTATGCCGATAAAGGGGTGGAGCTCTATCCGGATGATACTACGTTGATTCCCAAGTTCTTATACCTACGTGCCATGTCGCAAGGGGTGGTGGATGTTCCCGACAGCATGTATGCATCGCTTTACTACATAGCTGGTAAATATCCAACCAATTCTATTGGGCCTCTAGTACGCTCTGTGATGAAGACGCTGGAACAAGAATACGACCTAGGTTACGGAACCAAAGCTCCTGTAGCCACTGACTCCACTTTTGCCGCCCTTGTGCCATATAAGTATGTACCCGATAGTCCACATTTGATTATGATTGTGGTTATTTCGGAAGACTTGAATGTGAATGCCTTAAAAATCAGGATGTCAGATTTTAATAAAAAGTATTTCCGACTCAAGAATTTGAAGGTCAAGAGTTTGATGCTTGATAATGTTCGGTCGTTGGTTACCGTTGGTAACTTCGATAGCGAGGGCGAAGCAACCAATTACCTAATGGCTCTTCGGAATGATGCCTATGTAATGTCGGGTGTGAGTAGTAATGATTTTCAGGTTTTCTCCATTTCGATGGGAAATTATCCGTTATTTTACAAGGATAAAAGCCTGGAGAATTACGAAGCGTTTTGGAAAAAACACTATCCTCAAAGGTAACTCATTGTATAACAAATGCATGTTTGGTTTGAAAAAGGTAAAAAACGGAAACGGAGATAACCAGGTTCCCAATATCATAGCTCAGGGAACGAGTGTTACCGGCGATCTGGTAAGCAATGGCGATTTCAGAATTGATGGGATACTCAAAGGAACCATCACGGCCAGTGGACGTATTGTAGTAGGCGAAACCGGTGAGGTGGAGGGCGATATCAGTTGTCTGAATGCAGATATTTCGGGCTTAATATCCGGAAATCTAAATGTGAAGGAGCTCACCGTGCTCAAACAATCCTCCAGATTCAATGGTAATATTCACACAGTTCGTTTGACAATTGAGGCGGGTGCCTTATTTTCAGGGCAATGTAGTATGGATTCTGCCCCCGACACTCCTGCAAAAGCCAATAAAAAATAAATTGGAACAGAAAAAAAAAGATAATCCACTTAAGGCTTATGCCCAATACAGTAGTCTGGCGCTGCAGATGATTGCCATTATGTTGGCAGGTGCTTTTGGGGGCAAAGCTTTGGACAATTGGCTTCAACTCGGATTTCCCATTTTCACTGTAGTGTTAACAATTCTTGCTGTCATAGGTTCGGTGGTGTATGCCATGCGCGGATTGTTCAATAAAAAATAACCCGCTTTATGAAAGATAGCTTCCAACGATTTATCAAGCAGTTTAGTATTTTCACCTTTTTTCTGGCTGTGGTTACCTACTTATTGCAGGCTTATGCACATCGTGTTCCGGTTTCACCATACTGGCCCTTTATTCTGGGATTTCTTTATGTATTCACTCTTTTTCTTTTCAAGCAGCTTGCCGATCAGTTTAGCAACAAGCTTAGTCGGTTTACCAATGCGCTGATGCTGGTTAATTTCGGAAAAATGATCCTTTATACGGCCATTATTTTGGTTGTGGCATGGTTTCAAAGAGATCAGGCCCTCAGCTTTTCGCTTACTTTTTTGGTTTACTATTTCCTGATCACATTTTTCGAAATCAGGGCGCTTCTCCGATTTAAATAATGCCATTTTTAATCATTTTCAACTTGGGCGATTATCCAATCTTTGGGAATTTTAATGCCTTGTTTACCTATTTTGATTATAAATAAGCCACCGGATTTCAACAATCTTGGCAAAGCTGTTTTTTGTTTAGATTTATTAACTATTTTTAACACCTTGTTTTTAAATCAAACTGCATGATTGTATCTGCTTCATTTAATGATTATTTGTACATACTCTTTGGCGTCGCTTGGCTGATATTTTCAGTGTATAAAGGCCAAAAGAAGAAAAATGCAGCAGCCTCCGACCAGCCCAAAAAAACAAATAAGTCTTTTTTGGATTCCCTTATTGAGGAAATAAATCCTGAACCCGCTGCCCAATCTACTACCCCTTATGGCTCCAATGACCCCTATGCACCAGTGGATGAAGTTGAGGTTGATGAATACGAGCAGGAAATTTTTTCTTACGATGATGCCGTTGAAGAAAGCAACGAAACTGAAACTTCAGGAGTCTATAATCAAAAGGAGGTTGAGTTGGACCGCACGACCGAAGCAATTGAAAATAAAAATACAGATAATCAAAATGTTAGATATAAAAGTGGATTCAGTCTTAGAAATGCGGTTATTTATTCCGAGATACTAAAACCACGTTATTTCTGAAAATTTGATAAAAAAAGTTCAATATAATAGCTGATTGATATTGTTAAATATTATTAAATTTACCGATTTTTAAGAAATAAAATAATAAAATAAGGATAATAGTTGAATATAAAATTGAAGGTATGTTAAGAAATTTACTCCTTACAGTTGGTTTAATTCTGACCTCGAGCGTACTACTCTTCGCTCAGCAAGGTGCGTTACAAGGAAAAGTAATCGACAAAGACACCAAAGAGCCAATCCCTTTTGCCAATATTGTTTTGGAAAATAAGGGTTCGCAAGTTGGTGGTGCCACTTCGGACTTTGATGGTAATTACCAGATTAAGCCAATCCCTCCGGGAAAATACGACTTGAAAGCAACATTTGTTGGCTATCAAACTCAGTTGGTTCAAGGTATCACCATTGGTGCCGACAAAATTCGTTTCTATGATGTGGAACTGGCTTCTACATCTGAAACCCTTGAAACAGTTGAAATTGTAGATTATAAGGTTCCTTTGATCAACAAAGATGAAACCGCTTCAGGAGCATCTATTACAGCAGAAGAAATCAGTAAGATGCCCAATAGAAGTGCCAATGCTGTGGCTACCACTGTTGGGGGTGTTTTCTCGCAAGACGGCGAACGTGGTAGTGTGCGTGGTGCTCGGAGCGACCAAACTGCGATGTACATCGACGGAATCCGTGTTATCGGAAGTTCAAGTGTTCCACAGTCGGCCATCGAACAGGTGGACGTTATTTTGGGTGGGGTACCTGCACGCTATGGTGATGCTACTTCCGGTGTAATTAATGTAACCACCAAAGGACCAGCCCGTCAGTTTGGAGCCGGTGTTGAACTCGAGTCATCACAATTTCTGGATGCTTTCGGTCACAACAGATTGGGATTCAATGTGATGGGTCCGTTGATTCGGGGTAGAAAAGAAGCTCAATCGTCTCTTATAGGATTTTTCCTTGCAGGTGATGTTAACATCAATCAAGATGGTCGTCCTTCCGCTACAGGATTTTATAATGTGAATGATCAGGCCTTGGCTGCCATTCAGGAAACACCACTGCGTCCATCTGGATCCGGATCAGGTACTTACCGGAATGGTGAATTTTTAAGGCTTACTGATCTTAATCATGTAAAAACCTCTACTAATACAGCTCGTCAGGAGTATAATTTTATTGGTAACATCAACATCCGTACCACCGAAACCATCAACCTAACTATGGGTGGCAGCTATTATTTTTATAATGGAAACCAATATAACTATAGTGCTACTTTGGCTAACTGGGACAAAAATACCCTGCGTCAGAACACCAATTATAGAGGATATGTTCGCTTTACTCAGCGTTTTCCTGTTGATGCGGAAAGCACATCCAAGTTCAGAAACTTTTATTACAGTGTGCAGTTTGACTACAGCAAAGACAAAGGTGAATACGGTGATCCCGATCATTGGGATAACCTGATGAAGTATGGATACTTGGGTAAATTCTCCACTTATAAAACACCGACTTATGAGTTGGGAAGTGACACTGTAAATGGAGTTTTTTACGATGATGTGTATGTGCTTAACTCCTGGGATTTTGATACATTGGTGGAGTGGAGTGCACGTGATATTAACCCATTGGTTGCTCAGTACACTACCAACTATTATAAAATCTATGATGGTTTGCCGGAAGGACATTACAGAAACAATGACCAAATCGAACTGGGTGGTGGACTCCTAAATGGAGGTGCCCCCGAAAGTATTTATTCATTATATCAATTGCCTGGAACAAACCAATCCGGATATGGTAAATGGAATGATGACCAATACAATATGCGTATTGACGCCTCCCTTGATATTGGAAACCACGCCCTTAAAATTGGATTCCAGTATGAACAGCGCGTTGAACGTTTTATCAATTATTCTCCCACCGGATTATGGAATCAGATACGTGATGGAAGTGGTTTAACCAACTTTCATCTTCGTGAGCTCGACCTTGACAATCCGGAAGTCATTTCTTGGGACGGACACGTGGATACTATTATTTATTACAGAAAATATGATGAAGCCTCACAACGTGACTTCGACAAGAACCTTAGAGAGGCGCTGGGATTACCCGTTGACGGGCTTGATTATATTGTGATGGATTCCTACGATTACGATAATGGATCCATTGAATACTACGACAAATTTGGAGCCGTACACACTGCCCAGCTCGATCCCGGTGACTTGAACATCAGTTTGTTTTCACCCGACGAATTGTGGAACGACGGACTCTCATACATTAATTATTCGGGATTCGACTACGAAGGAAATGTACTTACAGCACAACCTGCTTACGAAGACTTTTTCAACGACCCCACTTCACGTGCAATCGGAGCATTCCGTCCCATATACATGGCTGGTTATGTTCAAGATCAATTTGCATTTAAAGATCTGATTTTTAACGTGGGTGTACGTGTTGACCGTTTCGACGCCAACCAGAAAGTTCTAAGCGATCCGTTCTTGCTTTATCCCGCTCATACAGTAGGTGATATCAACTCGGTTTCCGGATTTGGTAACGTTACCGTTCCCGGAAATATGGGTGACGGCTATGTAGTGTATGTTGACAAAGTAAATGATCCAACAAGAATCGTAGGTTTCCGTGACGGATATACCTGGTACAATGCTGATGGTATTGAAATTCAAGATCCTACCATCCTCGATGTAGGTAATGGTATTTCTCCTGCTTTGATTAGACCCGAACAAGATCAGGTGGACATTGATTCCTTCAAGGATTACGATCCACAGATTAACGTAATGCCGCGTATTTCGTTTTCGTTCCCGATATCCGATGAAGCATTATTCTTTGCTCACTACGATGTGTTGACGCAACGTCCCACAAGTAATATTTTCTCCGATCCTTCGAGCTATTATTACTTTAATAATATAGGTGGCCGATTGAACAATCCTTCACTTGATCCCACCAAATCCATTGACTATGAGCTTGGTTTTACCCAGAAACTTTCCAATACGTCATCACTTACGCTAACCACTTTCTACCGTGAAATGCGTAACATGATTCAGGTCTATCGTTTCAATGGTGCTTATCCCAAAGATTACACCTCTTATAATAACCTCGACTTCGGTACCGTAAAAGGTTTGACTGCTGAATACGACCTGCGTCGAACCAACAACGTGCGATTGAGAGCATCCTATACCTTGCAGTTTGCCGATGCTACCGGTTCGTCAACCACCACAGCCGCATCCTTGCTTGCTGCCGGTTTGCCCAACCTGCGTTCAACTTTCCCCATGCCTTGGGACAGACGTCATGCTTTCAACGTGGTGATCGACTACAGATGGGCTTCGGGTAAAAAGTATGATGGACCTCGCATCGGACGCGAAAAATCAGGAAAAGCTCCCGTGGATATTTTGCAAAACACCGGTTTTAGTCTTACCATCAACGGTGGTTCGGGAACTCCTTATACAGCCTCACGTAATGTTACTTCACCTCTATCGGGTGGAAACAACCTGCTCGATGGTACTTATGGTGGATCCAGATTACCCTGGCAGTTTAGACTTGATTTGAGAGTTGATAAGGATATTTATTTCAATCTGAAAAAGACCGATAATGACAACGGTAAGAAGGTGTATATGAACGTTTATCTACAGGTATTAAATTTACTTGATACCAAAAATGTTATCAACGTTTATCCCTATACAGGAAATGCTGAAGATGATGGTTACCTGACAGCCCCCGAATGGCAACGGCAAATTAACAACCAAATTGATCCTACTTCTTTCAGAGAATTGTATGGCATTTTTGTGGACAATCCCGGTAACTACAGCTCACCTCGTCAAATCAGACTTGGACTTACATTTAACTTTTAATTAAGAGGGTTTACTAATCAGGAAATTGAATTTAGAAAGTAAAATAATTAGCATCATGAAGAATATATCTCGAGTATTAGTGATCGTTTTTATCACGACCATTTTTTCGAGTCAGTTACGCGCTGAAGAATATCGTGGGGGTACCAAGCAAACCAACAACATCAAGCAAACTACTGCCGGTTGTTCCCCTGCTTCAGCTTATGATTGGCTGGATATTAACAATGTTAAAGCCCGTATCAACACGGGTGGTGATATGTGGTGGGATTTACCCGGTGGCGTTGGATCAAAATATTTTATTCCCAAAGCCGGATCCGCTACCTCCATGTTCAGTGGTTCATTGTGGATCGGTGGTCTTGATATCAACAATCAGTTGAAATTAGCCGCCCAAAGGTATCGTCAGGTTGGTATTGACTATTGGACGGGTCCTTTAACCATCGATGGAACAGCCTCAGTGGATAATGCCACGTGTGCTGAATACGATAGGTTTTATAAGATAACACGCGCCGAAGTGGATGAATTCCTGTCGCATTGTGATCCGGAAACAGGTTTTTATATCCCCAGCGACGATTATCAAATTCCGACATCCATTCTGGAATGGCCTGCTGAAGGTGATCCCGCATTGGGTCAAAGCCAATATCTGGCACCCTTCTATGATGTGCTGGGCGATGGTGAATACGATCCTTATTCAGGTGACTATCCTTACTACGACATCAACAATACCTTATGCCACACCGACATAAAAACCATGGAAGAAGAGCTGGAAGGTTCTGTTAGTGGTAGTATTCTGGCCGACCAGGTAATTAAGGGTGACCAAACGCTGTGGTGGGTATTCAATGATAAAGGAAATATTCATACAGAGACTTCAGGATCAGCCATTGGTTTGGAAATCAGAGCTCAGGCTTTTGCTTTTGCCACCAATGATGTGATCAACAACATGACTTTTTATAGTTATGAAGTTATAAACAGATCAACTTTTGAATTAACACAAACTTACTTCTCACCTTGGGTGGATACCGATCTCGGTTACGCCCGGGATGACTTTGTCGGATGTGATGTTGCCCGTGGACTTGGCTATTGCTACAATGGTAAAGCTGTTGATGGTAACGGTGAACCTGAATCATATGGTGAACAACCACCGGCCATCGGTGTCGACTTTTTCCAGGGACCCTACATGGATCCTGATGGATATGACAACCCTTCATTTAAAGGTGATAGCCTCGACGGCCCAACCTTCAGCGGAAAATGTGATATTGTTACTCAAGATGGTAGCCTTATTACGATGAGCTACAAGCGCGATGGTCAATTAGTTACAGAGCCAACCATTGTGAGGTCAGCGGCCATCAATGGTGTAAACTTTGGTAACGGAATCGTAGATGACGAACGATACGGTATGCGCAGGTTTGTATATCACAACAATGGTGGTAACCCCGATCAAAGTGACCCCGAAACTGCTCCTCAATATTATAATTATCTCAAAGGTATTTGGAGAAATAATGAGAAAATGTTTTACGGTGGTACTGCCTTGAATGGTTTACCAGGAACTGTGGGCCCTGAATGTGATTTCATGTTCCCCGGCGATAGCGACCCATGTAACTGGGGTACCGGTGGAACTCCACCCAACGGTGGATATAATCAGGATGGTTTCTACTGGACAGAAGAAACAGGTGACAATGGAGGCCCCAACCCACCTGAAGACAGACGTTTTATGCAGTCAGCCGGTCCTTTTACTTTGGAATCAGGTGCTGTAAACTATATTACAGTAGGTATTCCATGGGCACGAGCCACTTCTGGTGGTGCCTTTGCTTCAGTTGAGTTGCTCCGCGTGGTTGACGACAAATGTCAGGCACTCTTCGATAACTGTTTCAAAGTGATTGATGGTCCTTCAGCTCCGGATTTAGCCTTTGTTGAATTGGATGAAAGTTTGATCGTTTACATTAGCAATTCGCCTTCCTCCAATAACTACAAGGAACGTTATTCCGAATGGGATCCCAATATCATTCAACCTTTACCACAAGAGGAAGACAAAGAACCTGTTCGCAGTGACTCCATCTATCGTTTTGAAGGATATCAGATTTTCCAATTGGCAGCTCCAACAGTAAGTGTTGATGAGCTTCACGATGCTGATAAGGCCCGCCTGGTAGCTCAGTTTGATGTGAAGAATGGAGTAACCAAGTTAATAAATTATTATTCAGATGAAGCTATCGGCGTTGGTATTCCTGTACCCGTTGTAGAAGTTGAAGGAGGTGACAATGGAATTCAACATTCTTTTATACTCACCCAAGATGCTTTTGCTACCGGTGATGTGGCTCTTGTTAACAACAGGCAATACTATTACATGGCATTGGCCTACGCTTATAACAACTACCTCACTTTTGGTTATGGCCCTATAGCTTATATGGGACAAACACAACCCTATTTGTCAGGTAGAAAGAATATCAAGACGTATACGGCCATGCCACATAAAACGGTTAATGGAACTGTAATTAACAGTGTTTTTGGTGATAGTCCCCAGATTACACGTATTTCAGGAAATGGAAACGGTGGACAGAGCATTGAGTTGACTGATGAAACCATCGACGAAATTATGTCGAAACCTCCGGCAGGACCTGATAATGTCTTTGGTTCGCCAGATTACCCCATCGCTTACAATCCTGTGTATAAAATTAATGCAGGACCTCTTAACGTGAATATTATTGACCCGTTAAGTGTAGTTGATGCTGAATATCTTTGGTGGATGGACACCCTAGTGTTTGCACGGGTGAATAATGCCACAGGTAGAAGTGATGACATTCTTGGTGATACTACCCATAAAATGGTCAGCAAGTGGAAGTTGCAAGATGTAGCCAGCGGTTATATTTGGGATAGCGATACAACGATTATGGTGGAATATGAACAAATATTCCTTGAGCAAGGTTTCTCAATCAATGTTGAACAACCGTATGTGCCGGGACCAATACCTGTAGGTAAATTTGCTGACGGAAGTACGAATCCACCAGTAATTTCTGCTGTTTTGGCTCCCAACACTGGTTTGATAGAATCCAGTATTGAGTATGCTGATAGTTCTCATCGTTGGTTGAGCGGAGTTGAAGATTTCGACCTGCCAGGATTCTCACTCGACTGGATCAGAGCGGGTGTTTATACAGGTGGAACCGAAAACCCCATTGCCGACGACTGGAACATGGGTGCCACACCTGCCAACCCATGGGATCCGAATTCTGCTTTTGAAAAAATTCTAAACGGAACCTGGACGGCATACGGGCTTACCTCATATGGCAATAACAAAAACAATAGTATTCAAAGTACTGTAGGACCAGCTTATAGCGATAAATCGAAAAGGGAGTACAACAAAATGAGAAATCTGGCCAGTGTAAACATCGTTTTAACACCTGACCAGAGCAAATGGAGTCGTTGCCCCGTTATTGAAATGAGTTATTACAGAGCTTTGGCAGAAGGCGAAGCTTATAGGTTTGCTTTGCGTAAAGCTCCTTCGGTTGATAAGGATGGAAATTCTGCTGTTGAAGGTTCTGGCCCAAGTGATAACCCTAACGATCCCAACTACATAAGCGATCATGGTATGAGTTGGTTCCCGGGTTATGCCATCAATCTTGAAACAGGAGAACGACTAAATATGATATTTGGTGAAGACTCCTATTTGGTTGCTCAGAACGGACGTGATATGATATTCAATCCCACCAAACGCAATGTTGAGCTTACCGGACAAGAGCAATTGTTTGACGAGAACATTTATCGTGGAACCAATCTTGACCCAGTATTTGGTGGAAAACACTATGTATATGTGATGGATCACAATAAGGTTGAGTTTGAAAGTGTAGGCATTACCTTTAGAATAGATATGCCGGCCTACGATGCCGGGGCTTATTCAGTAGGTGTGCTGGATACAATTTTCGATATTCCCCTCGATTATTATTGCGATATGTTTTATGGATTGGCCATGTATACCGGAATTCCCATGGGTGTTCAGGGAGAAGAATGGCTCTCCAATGAGGCTACCATTAAAATCCGGGTAAGCAAACCATACCAACGTGGATATAGCACCTTGCCGCTTGATACTGTTACGGGTGATCTTGATGTGAACAATTTCTACCCCATGTACGGTTTTTCAACAAAAGGTTTGGGTACCGAATTTCTGGATACCGAAAAGATCCAGACCGATTTGGATTTGATTACCGTTGTACCTAATCCCTATTATGCGTACTCTGAATACGAGAAAAATGCTTTGGACAACAGGGTGAAAATTACCAATTTGCCTGAGACTTGTACCATCACCATTTATACTGTAAGTGGCTTGAAGGTCAAGCAGTTTACCAAGGATTCTCCGGAGACAACCATTGAGTGGGATCTTACGAACTTTGTTTCGGTACCAATCGCCGGTGGAGTGTATTATGTGCACATTAAATCGTCAGAAGGAGAGAGAGTTGTTAAGTGGTTCTGTATTACAAGAATACCCGACTTAAATACTTTCTAGTTGTTAATTAATCTGATAGAAACGAGAATAAAAGTATAATGAACATGAAAACTCTTTATAAATACCTGAGCGTTGTCCTGATAGCAGCTTTTCTAATCCCTGTTTCGGTTACTCTTAAAGCCGGTAATAAAGACAGGACCGGTCAGGCCGGAGCCACCGAGTTATTGATTAATCCTTGGGCCAGAAGTAGTGGATGGGGAAGTGCCAACATGTCAAGAGTCCGCGGACTTGAAGCCATGTGGGGAAACGTTGCGGGAACAGCATTTACCCAGGGTACCCAACTTATTTTTGCCAATACCCAATGGCTCAAAGGAACAGGTACCAATATTATGGCGTTTGGGCTTAACCAACACGTTGGAGAAACAGGTGTTCTCGGTATTCAGGTGATGTCTATGAACTTTGGAGAAGTCGATATTACCACCGTTGCCAACCCTGATGAACCGCAAGGTACATTTAAACCCAACCTGATGAACCTGGGTTTTTCATACTCAAAGGCATTCTCCAATAGTATTTATGCCGGGGTGCTGGTGAAGATTATCTCAGAATCCATCTCCGATGTTAGTGCCGTTGGCGTGGCGTTGGATGCAGGTATTCAGTATGTAACAGGTGCCGAAGAGCAAATTACATTTGGTATTGCTCTAAAGAACTGGGGACCAAAAATGAAATATTCCGGTGATGGACTTTCCATCCGCACGCTGTTGTCGGGTCAGGACGATATGTCTACCCTCGAACAACGTTCAGCATCTTTTGAGATTCCTGCTCAGTTGAATATTGGCGCTGCATATGATTTCATCTTTCCAAAAGAATACAGACTCACAGTGGCTGGTACTTTTGTTTCCAACTCCTTTAGTAAAGACCAATTTGCCGGTGGTTTGGAATTTAGCTTGAAAGATTATGTGCAAATACGCGGTGGATATACTTACGAAAACGGGATGTTTGAAAATAGTCTGAATGTAGAAAACACCAATATTAACAACGGTTTGAGTGCCGGACTATCTGTTCAGGTACCCCTGAATAAGGAAAAAGGAAGTTATATTGGTGTAGATTATTCATATCGTGAATCAAAAGCCTTCAATGGCAATCATACTGTAGGAATTATTTTTAACTTCTAAGTATCAGATAAGCGACCGAATTTATTATCTTTGCATCAAGTATTAGACCCTTAATCTTCATTAAGGGTCTTTTTATCTTATTAACAATTCACAAATAACATTAATATGTCTGAATCAAGGTATTTTACAGAAGAAGGTTTAAGACGGTTACGGGATGAACTTGATCAGCTTATCCGTGAGGAACGACCTAAAATCTCAATGCAAATAGGAGAAGCTCGCGATAAGGGAGATTTGTCGGAAAATGCTGAATACGACGCTGCAAAAGAGGCTCAGGGGATGCTCGAAATGAAAATCGCCAAGCTTCAGGACATCATTCGAAATGCCCGTATTATAGATGAATCGAAGATGGACGATACCAAAGTGTATTTGTTGAGTACGGTTGTCATTAAAAATACCTCCAATGGAGCCACCATGAAATATACCCTGGTGCCCGAAGAAGAGTCAGATCTAAAAAAAGGAAAAATATCTGTGAGCTCGCCGATTGCTAAAGGCTTGTTAGGAAAATCTGTAGGCGAAAAAGCTGAAATCATGGTTCCGGCAGGTAAGATGTATTTTGAAGTGATCGAAATCACCCGCTAATACTTGTTTATATGGCAACTATTTTCACAAAAATAATTCAGGGCGAAATTCCTTCATGGAAGATTGCAGAAGACGAAAATTATTATGCTTTCTTGGATATCAGTCCTTTAGCCATCGGGCATACGCTTGTTATTCCAAAAATCGAATCCGACTATATCCTTCGTATGGAAGACGATGATTTGAAGGGTCTGATAGTATTTGCTAAAAAAGTTGGAGTGGCCATTGAAAAGGTGGTGCCCTGCAAGCGGATAGGGCTTACGGTTATAGGACTCGAAGTTCCTCATACGCATATTCATCTGATCCCTATCAATACAATCTACGATATGGATTTTAAGCAACCTAAATTAAATTTCTCTGACCAAGAATTTGAAGATTTAGCCCGTCAAATCAGGCAAGAATTTGAACATGTTTAGTGTTTGAACATAATACACTACACCGGGATTTCAAAAGGAATTCCGGTTTTTTTGTGTCTTGTATTTTGATAACCACTTTCAGCAATCGTTTTAAAGCGCACAAAGCCTGCAATTGTACCCCAAATATTGATCATACTGCGAAATATGTTTTTCGAATGCAGAGAACATTCCTCCGTGACACGATTTATCAGTATTTTTGCGCTAAATGTAAAAATTAGTCTATGAAAAGAGTATTGTTGGCGACCGGAGGCGGTGATTGTCCCGGTTTGAATGCTGTTATTCGTGCGGTTGTTCATCGTGCTTCTCAGGAAGGAGATTGGGAAGTGTTGGGAAGTATACAAGCTTTCAATGGAATATTAAATGAACCCACTGAAATTGTTGTACTTGATAATAAGAAAGTAGCAGGAATCCATTTCCAAGGAGGAACCATTATTGAGACTACCAATAAGGGTGGCCCATTTGCCTGGCCGGTAAAGGACAATAAAGGTAATTGGTCAACCGACGACCGATCTGATGAAATGATACGCAAGCTTAGACATATGCACATAGATGCTGTGATAAATATTGGAGGTGACGGTTCACAACGTATTTCGGAAAAACTTTATAACAAAGGGCTTAATATCATTGGTGTACCTAAAACCATCGATAACGACCTTTCCAGCACTGATAGTACTTTTGGTTTTCAAACGGCCGTTGAAATAGCCACGGAGGCTGTGGATAAACTAGTGACCACAGCAGCAAGTCATAACAGGGTTTTCGTATTGGAAGTAATGGGGCGTGATGCAGGGTGGATTGCATTAAATGCAGCCGTAGCCGGTGGTGCAGAGGTGTGTTTAATACCCGAAATACCTTATGACATCCAAAAGGTGAAGGCCGCACTCAACAAAAGATTTACAAATGGAAGAGGGTTTGCAGTGATTGTTATCTCTGAAGGAGCTCATGCCAAAGGACAAGGTCTTGTAACCAGAGAAAACAAAGAGTTTGCTTATGAAAATATTAAGCTGGGCGGTGTTAGTCGTGTATTGATACAACAATTGGAAGCAGCAGGTTTTCAACAAGACATGCGTGAAACTGTTCTGGGCCATTTGCAGCGTGGAGGAGTACCCATTGCCTACGACCGTGTATTGTCGGCGCAATTTGGCGTGAAAGCCATGGAAATGGCCATCGAAGGTGATTTTGGTAAAATGGTGGCCTATCATCATCCTGATTTTGTTGCTGTTCCATTGATTGATGCCATATCCAAGCCCAATCTGGTGACTATGGATAACGCCCTCATTCGAACAGCCAAGGGTTTGGGAATTTGTCTGGGTATTTAAACTGCTTAAACATAGTTTGGCTTTACCTTTTTTTTTGATCAAATATTGATGGAGAAAAGGAGTAAAGCCAATTCTTTTTTATATTTGTTCTAAATAAATAAATTTCAGCATGGAAACAATCGATGCCTTGACAGCAAAGGCTCCGGAATTGGTTACCTGGTTGTCGCAGAAGGGAATTAATTACGGAATTAATTTTCTGATGGCGCTTCTGGTCTTGATCATCGGACTATGGATCATCAAAATTGTAACCGCACGTGTATATGTCATCATGGACAAGGCGCATGTTGATTTGGCACTTCGATCTTTCCTTAAAAGCATTCTCAATGTAACGCTTAAAATAGTTCTGATAGTTAGTGTGTTAGGAATGATTGGCATCGAAATGACTACCTTCATCGCCATGCTTACGGCTGCATCGTTGGCCATCGCTTTGGCTTTTCGGGGAAGTCTGGCCAATTTCGCGGGAGGTGTCATGATTCTGTTTTTTAAGCCTTTTAAAATCGGCGATTTTATCAAGGCTCAGGGAGAGTCAGGAACTGTGCACGAAATTCAAATGTTCAGCACATACCTCACAACTTCCGACAATAAAACCGTTATCATTCCCAACGCGCACCTGTCCAATGGAGTATTGGTGAATAACAGTACACAGGATATGCGCCGGGTGGATTGGGTTTTTGGTATTGGTTATGGGGATAATTATGACGCAGCAAAGGATTTGATTTTAAGCTATTTGTCGGCCGATGATCGGGTGCTAAAATCACCTGCAGAACCATTTATAGCCCTCAACGAGTTGGCTGACAGCTCTGTAAATCTGGTGGTTCGTGTCTGGGCCAAATCTTCCGATTATTGGGGTCTTTATTTTGGTTTAAATGAATATTATTATAAAAATGCCGAAAAATTCAACATTCACATGCCCTTTCCACAAATGGATGTACATTTGGATGGTACCAAACTGAATTAATAGGATAATTGACCAATTGTTTTGAAGTTTTTGTATTCAATTACATCATACGCACAACCAACATTGTTAAATATTAATCGAAAACTGACTTATGGAAAAAATTGAAGATCTAACAACAACGGCCAATGCCCTCGTTACCTGGTTAACCGAAACAGGTGTGCAATACGGTCTTAAACTACTTGGTGCCTTGGTGGTACTGGTCATTGGTTTGTGGGTGGTAAAACTCATCGCCAACCGAACCGCTGTGCTCATCGACAAAACCGATATTACGCCGGCACTCAAATCATTCATCAAGAGTATGTTGAATGTGGTGCTCAAAATTATACTGTTTATCAGTGTTTTGGGTATGGTGGGTATTGAAATGACCACTTTCATAGCCATGTTGACTGCCGCATCACTGGCCATCGCCATGGCGTTTAATGGAACCCTTGCCAATTTTGCCGGCGGGATCATGATTTTGTTTTTTAAACCATTCAAGATTGGTGATTTTATCAGTGCCCAAGGTCATATGGGGACTGTAAAAGAAATACAGATTTTTGTTACTATACTTACCACCCCTGACAACAAAACCATCATTATTCCCAACGGAGGCTTGTCCACCGGCTCGCTAACCAATTTTAGCACAGAGCCCAATCGCCGGGTTGACTGGAGTTTTTCCATTGCCTATGGTGATGATTACGATGCTGCCAAAACCATGATACTTGACATGCTGGCCAAAGATGAGCGCGCACTTACCGATCCTGCCCCCTTTATTGCATTGGGTGCCATGGCCGACAGTTCGATAAATATTACTGTGAGGGTATGGGTAAAAGCCGCCGATTATTGGGGATTGTTTTTCGATATGAATGAACGTTTCTATAAGGAAGCCGGAAAACACGGACTCAGCATTCCATTCCCACAACTGGATGTGCACCTGGATAAATAGAAATGAACTAAAAGCTCACCAAATACCATAATTATGAAACAATTACTTTTAATTTCTATCCTTTTCATTACCATGATTGGTTTTGCTCAGGAAAAGAAAGTGTATGTAACTTCCGGTGGCGAAATGATTTTTTCTTTTGCTGCCATCGATAATGGAGGCTCAACCGACGGAAGCGTTATGCGTTGGTCGCCTGTGTTCAACCTTCAAACTTATGGAAACTATGATTTCAGCAAACATGCCGGATTGATTTTTGGCGGAGCGTTGCGTAACGTAGGTTTCATTTATGATAACCCAACTACAGGAGAAAAGAAAAAGTACAGAAATTATAATATCGGCATTCCTGTTGGAATAAAGGTAGGTAATTTGAATAAGGTGTTTTTCTTTGGCGGTTATGAAATAGAATTTCCCATCAATTATAAAGAGAAGACATTTGTTGATGAAAAAAAAACGGATAAGTTCAATGTTTGGTTTAGCAGCCGCGTGCCATCCTATTACCATTCTGTATTTGCCGGTATTCAATTTCCTTACGGGCTCAACCTGAAGTTTAAATATTACCTCAGTGAGTTCTTTAATCAGAACTATACAGAAAGTAGTGGGAATCAACCATACAAAGGCCTTAAGGCTAATGTGTTTTATTTCTCCATCAGCACCTCTTTATTTAAAGGACACGATATCTATATGAAGGAATATAAGCGCGAAATGCAAAGCTATTAATAAAAAAAGCGGGCTTAGCCCGCTTTTTTTATGTTAATCCCTTAATTCGTGGAATGCCGGCGATAAAATCCTTTAAATAAAAAGGTTCGAAATAGGCCGTGCTTTCGAAATCGGACTGTGCGAATTTTTGAACGGCCAATTGAGCTACCCAACGGGCTGAAGGCAAAAAATCATCCACAAAATGAGCATGGTGGTTTTGTTTGAACAAATGAGCGCATTTTTCGGCTCCGTCGCCGGCAAAATACATGTGGTGTTTGGCCAAATGACCGGCAAACGACTGTTCATCCACAATTGTCGCTTCCACCGGACTTATCTGTTCCATTTTGGTTGAAAAAATTGCGTTATACACTTCCATGCGCCGCGCGTCTATCATAGGGCAAAACAAGGCTTTGTCGCCCAATTGGTTTAGTTGGAGCATGCCCAAAGCCATGGCTTTAAGTGTGGATACGGCAATTAGCGGGATGTCGAGGGCATAGCAAAAACCCTTGGCAGTGGATACGCCAATTCGCAAACCGGTATATGAACCGGGTCCCTGACTTACCGCAATGGCGTCCAAATCAGAAAATGAAAGTCCGGCTTCCAATAAGGCTTGTTGACACAACAAGGTAATCTTTTCGGCATGGGAGTTGGAAACATGGGTTTCCTTTACCGAAACCACCTCGTCGTCAGTGGATATGGCCACCGAACAAACGCGGGTAGAGGTTTCTATGCTAAGTATATGGGCCAAGGTGCTAACAAGTTAGTTGTCGTCTGATTTGAATAATTCATCCATGGGCACTTTCTCCACAGGGTCGTCATTTTTCAGGGTTTTGGACACTGCCCGGTAGGGGGCGGTAATTACTTCATCACCTTCTTTTAGTCCCGAAAGAATCTCGATATAGGTATTGTCCTGAATTCCTGTGGTTACCTTTTGAAGTTTGGCATGGTCATCCACAAAAAGGAATACATATTCCACCACTTCCGTTTTAATGTTGGATTTTTCATTATCTGAATCTTTGCCCTTGGTTTCCTCCCTTTTCTCCAGAACAGATTTCACTCTTCCTGAACTGTCGGCACGGGTGGTAACACATTGGATGGGGACGGTGAGTATGTTCATGGCGGTTTCGGTTTCAATTTCTACCGTGGCCGACATCCCCGGACGGAAGGGAGAGGCAATGTATTGTTCAGGACGAATCAGGTCTTCGTAGGAGCTTTTCAGCATTTTTATTTTCACATCAAAGTTGGTCACCTGGTCGGCACTTACCCCGGTGGTGTTGGCGGAGGTGGCTATTTCGGTAACCAGTCCTTTAAATTTTCTGTTCAGGTAGGCATCTACCTCAATGATGGCGGTATCCATCATGCTTACGCGCACAATGTCGTTTTCGTTTACTTCCACATTCACTTCCAGCACGTCAAGGTTGGCAATGCGCATGATTTCGGTACCGGCCGAAAAGGTTGAAGCTCCGGTAACACGTTCACCCACCTGCACATCAAGTGACGAAACGGTGCCGTCGTTGGGAGCGAAAATGGTGGTTCTGTCGAGGTTTTCACGCGATTCGCGCAAACTGGCTTTGGCGCTGCTTACCTGAAATTGACTTGATTTATAGCTTTCTTCGGCTGCCGTAACATCGGCTTTGGCTACTTCAAAGGCAGATTTGGCTGCGTCGAAATCGGCTTGCGAAACCACTTCCTTTTCAAACAGGGTTTTGGTACGATCGAAGTCGAGGCTGGCCTTTTTGAATTGCGATTGGCTTTGTACCAGGCGCGCTTTGGCATTGGCTTCGTTGGCTTGTGACGTGTTGAGGGCTGCTTCCGTCTTTTGGTAAGCCGAGATGTATATTTCCGGGTCTATTTTGGCCAGCGGTTGTCCTTTTTTGACGAATTCGCCTTCTTTTACAAAGAGTTCAACCACCTCTCCGGAGATGTATGGGCTGATTTTTACATCTTTGGCCGGTTGGATTTTTCCATTGGCAGCAACGGTTTCCACAATTTTGCGGGCTTCAACTTTTTCGGTGGCCACTTTCATGCTTTTGGAGTTCTGACCCTTTTTGATAGCCAGAAAGATGATGCCACCAAGCACTACCGCAAGAACAATAATAATCCAGACCCTATTTTTTTTTGTTTTAGCCATCTTGGTAAGATTTTATAGATGATTTTGTGCGGTAAAAGTACTATAAACTGGCGAAATGTTTAAACAAATCGCTATTTCACTTTTACGTTGGCAATATCAGATAAGGTAAGGCTCTTTCCAAGATAGAAATCCAGGATTTTGGTTTTGAAGATGTAGTCAAATTTTGATGAAATTAAATCAGACTCGGCATTGGCCAGTTGGATTTTTGCAACATTGTAGTCTGTAGAGTTCACCATGCCCACGTTGAATTTTTCTTCGGTGTATTTGAATGCCTCACCGAAAGCAGCCACACTTTTTTTGCGTGCCAGATAGGTTTGGTAGGCGGCGGTGGCATCTGCATAGGCTGATTCAATGTTTTTACGCAAACGCAATTTCTCGGTTTGGAGGTTCAAGTCAACTGTTTCCTGATACATCTTAGATTGGTTGATGGAGGTGGTCACCTGATATCCATTGAATATGGGAATACTCAATCCAAAATAGATGTTGCCATTGCGGTTGTCTTTGAATTGCAAATCGAATGGTTTTGTGTCACCAAAAATGGGCACCCCCGCAGGAGTTTCACCAATAATGTCCAAAATTTGTCTGGAATACTTTGTTCCATACGAACCGGAGGCAAATAGTCGTGGACTCCTCATCCCTTTAGCGATGGCCAAGCTTCTTTCGGCACTTTGAACTCGGTATTCGGCGCTCTTGATTTCGGGCATCAGGGTAACAGACTTGTTGTAGATCATTTCTGCGGGTAACAAGTTTGGTGTGCCAACAATATCAAACTCCGGCTTTTCAATGTCAAATTCTTTGGATGCCTCTAAATCAAGAAGTTGCATTAGGTCGAGATAGGCCAGCATGAGGTTGTTTTGGGCTGTTACCAAGTTGGCTTCCTCACTAGCTCCCTGTGCCTGAATGTCGTATAAACTGCCGCGTGCCACCGCTCCGGCTTCCACTTGTTTGGAGGTTCGGTTTATCTGATCTTTAGATGTTTCTACCTGACGTTCAGCATTTTTAACCTGCTCAATCGCAAAAAGAATTTGTAAATATCCGGCGGCAACATTTAGCGACATATCATTTCTGATTTTGTCTGAATCATATTTTGCAGCCAAATAATCAAATTGCTTTTTACGCACATTGTTCATCTGCTGCAATCCGTTGAATAAGGTAACATCTGTACTTAATTGGAAATTGGTATTATCCGATTGTTCCGTGGTGTAAAGGTTGGTTTGTGGATCAAGATTTCTACCCCAATAGTAGGATTGTGCCACGTTACCGTTTACTGTTGGCAGCAAATTCAATTTGCTTTGCAATACATCCAGATCGGATGATTCAACTGAAATAACACTCTTTTTTATTTCAATATTATTTTCTACCGCGTAGTTAATACACTCTTCCAACGACCACTCTTTTTGTGCCATAAGTGTCGTGCCCGAGAAAATTGTTAAAAACCCAAGAACTAGGGTGATGGTTAATTTATTCATGCCTGTATTTTTTTTAATACCCTGTTACCACTAAAAATGTGCCACAAATATAAGCGTTTGAAAGCCAGGTGCCTGTTTAATATTCGTTAAAATTCAATTATTTATGTTGTCCAATGTTTGACAGCTTATGTGCGAATTCGTACAGTCTCGATTTCCGGCATTTCTTCCTTAAATTGGCAGTTTATTTCATTCAAACGACAATTCGGGCATCCTATTTCATTTTGCACGACGAAATATGCCATATTATCTTTATTTTTACCTCTTCAAATAACGGATAATGAAACGTTTTTACTTATTACTGGCGGTCCTGATGGTTCAGGTTTCTTCTCTCTTTTCACAAAGTTGGGCCGACACCCTCGATGTGTTGCATTACAACATTCATATTTACAACCTAAACGTGTCGGACCATACTTTGGCCGGACAAACGGATGTTACCTGGGTCAACAAGCTGGGTGGTCATCACCGGGTACCCCTTAATTTGCAGGCCTTGGAGGTTGATTCAGTGATGATTGGGCAGGATTTGTACTTCTTCGACCAAAGCGAAAAGACCATGCACATACTGTTCACCGATCCGTTGGTAGCCAACGATACCCTCACCGCACGCATTTACTACCATGGTGAACCCTTCCATGAAGACTGGGGAGGTTATCATTTTTCGGGCGATTATTCCTTTAATCTGGGGGTGGGTTTTGAATCCATTCCGCATAATCTGGGTAAAACCTGGTTTCCTTGCGTGGACGATTTCACCGACAGGGCTACCTTCGATGTTTATGCCACTCTCGATACAGGAGTAACCGCCACCGGGGGAGGAACATTGGTAGATACAGTGAATCAGGGAAATGGAACCACCACCTGGCATTGGCAGATGGTACACGAATTACCCACCTATTTAGTGTCGCTGGCAACGGGACCTTATGTGCTTTATTCGGATAGTTATCAGGGAATGAACGAAAATATTCCCATCGAAATATTTACCCGACCCGGCGATACAGGCAAAGTGGCAGGGAGTTTTGTCAACCTGCATGCCATAATGGACTTTTTTGAAGCACATTTCGGTCCTTATCCGTTCGAGAAGATCGGGTATACTTCTACGGCCATTGGAGCCATGGAACACGCCGGCAACATTTCCTATCCTCATTTTGCCATCAATGGCAATACTTCATACGAATCGCTTTACACCCATGAATTGTCGCATATGTGGTTTGGCAATAAAGTCACTTGTTCTACGGCAGAAGATATGTGGCTCAACGAAGGCTGGGCTACTTTTTGCGAATTGTATTATCTGGAAGGGTTGTACTCGCACACGGCCTTTCTTGATGCCATGCGCACCATGCACAAAGACGTGTTGCTGAAAGCACACGAAATTGACGGCGGATACTGGGCACTGAACAATATTCCACAAAATGTAACCTACGGAAAAACAGCCTACGACAAGGGTGGAACTGTAGTGAATGCCTTGCGTGCTTATCTGGGTGATTCATTGTTTTTCGAATCGGTGAAGGCCTATCTGAGCAACTTTGCCTATCAATCGGTTTCATCGGAGCAGATGCGTGATTTTTTTACCTCATACACAGGTATCGACATGAGTGGGTTTTTTGATGCCTGGGTTTTTACCCCCGGAACACCACATTTTTCCATTGATTCTTCCCGGGTTACACCTCAGGGAAACCAATTCAAGGTGGATGTTTATTTACAACAAAAGTTTAAGGGTGCCGATTTTCTGGCTCAGGATGTGGTTGTTGAGGTGGGATTCATGGACGAACACTTTCAATTTCAAACGGATACCGTACACTTTTCCGGAGCTGCCGGACACAGCGTGAAATTGTTGGATTTTAGCCCCGTTGCCGTGATGATGGATCCATTCGAGACAGCCTGCGATGCCACCACCGACAGCTATAAAATATTCACCGAACCTCAGGAATATACCTATCCCGATTCCTATTTCAAACTGTATCTGGATGCTTGTACCGATTCATCACTTTTGCGTGTAACCCATCATTGGGCAGCACCCGACACTTTGAAAACACCGGTGGAAGGGTTGCGTATATCCAACTACCGTTATTGGCAAACCGAGGGTCACCTGGATGATAGTTTTCAAGCCAGAGGAAGGTTTTATTTTAGTCAGGGAGGTTATCTGGATGGCGATTTAATTCACTCAAGTGCGGATTCGGTGGTTATTTTGTACCGTGCCCATTCGTCGGACGAGTGGCAGATGGTGGATCAGGAGTTGGTTGGCACCTGGATGATTGGCTATATTTTTGTTAACGACCTGCAATTGGGCGAATACACCCTGGCTGTTTGGGATAAAACCATTGTTTCGACGGAGACGCTGCCCGATTTGGAAAAACAGATTCAGATTTATCCCAATCCTTCAAAGGGTGAGGTCACTTTTGTGTTTCCGGTACGTGGAAATTATCGGGTAGTGTTGACCAATGAAAATGGCTTGTCGGTGGGAGAGTTTAGCGTTTCAGGTAAGGAGGCCAAATGGTCGCCTGAATTCCCGCAAAAGGGGCTGATTCTGGTATCCGTTTTTGATGGAAAACAATTGCTTGCAACTAAAAAAATCATTCTTCAATAAATACAATTATCAGAATATGAAATATATATCAATTCCGATACTTGTTGTTTTAATAATTTGTTCATCTGCTGTCATGTCGCAGGAAATGGTTACGGATCGGCCCGATCAAACCGAAAGTTCCTCCACGGTAGCTGCAGGTAGTTTTCAGATTGAAAGCGGTTTTTTGTTGGGTTTTTCTGAAGAAGATAAGATGACCATTCGGCACATACAAGCACCCTCCACTTTGTTTCGTGTGGGGCTGACCAAAGGAATTGAGTTGCGTGTGGTTACCCAACTGGAAAGCTTCAAGAATACCGCAAAGGACTTCACTACTAACGGAATCAGTGATTTGGAGGTGGGAACAAAATTTAGGCTGATGCGTAGCAATGAGCACCGAAACATGGAGGTGGCTTTTTTAACGCACTTGATTTTACCCACCGGAACCGAAAAACTTAGCAACGGCGATTTTGGAACGGTGAATAAACTGGCCATTTCCCATGCGCTCAGCGATCGCCTTGGCTTGGGTTATAATGTCGGGTACGACTATTTTGGGACTGGAAGTGGCGATTTCACCTATTCTGTGTCGTTAGGCATGGGTGTCGCGGACAAGTTTTCGGTGTATGCCGAAGCCTACGGCGCCGTGGTGAACCTTGATGACAACCAGGTAAATATGGATATGGGCATGACCTATTTGGTGGTGGATAATTTTCAGGTGGACTGGTCGTATGGTACGGGTTTAAACCATAACATGAATTATATGTCGATAGGGGTAAGTTGGAATATTCAACAACTCTAATAGATGGTTGATTAGTAAAGATTTTCCGGGAAGGAGAACACGCAATCCAAAAGATTACACCATCGTCAAATGCTCTTCCTTAATGAAATGCGCTTCCAGATGATTGCGCTGGCAATTGGGGCAAATATCAATGGGCTCAGAAAATGTTTGGTTGCAGTCGGTGCAGTGAAAGGTGGTTACATACCTTGTGACTTGCAGAAAATCGTCTGATTTTAAAATCGCGATAATTCCTGCTATGGGGGTTAAAAGAAGGCTGATGCTAAATGCCAATAGAAAACCCATCCTTTTTTTAAATGAAAACAGTGCAACTATTAAGGAGAGCAATACATATCCGATAATAACCGTTATGAGCATAATCTGCGTTTTTTTGCATTAAAGGCAAATGTCGTGCCTATTAAAACAATCATCTGATGATAAGATGGTTAAAAAAATCTGTTAAAAAATATGGAGGTAACTATCCATAATCGTATAGTTAAAAGACCGGGTGTGGCGCTACAATTGACGTAGGTTTTACTACTTTTGTCGGCTAAATGAAAAAATCAACCATTGTTATCGGGATATTGGCGACCATCGTTGTTGGTTTCATGATGTATTCCTGTAATGAACCCATGGTTGAACAAAAGCGCGTGGTTGAGGTTCCCATAGATGTGGACTTATCCTCGATTACCAATCTGGACAGCATAATTATTTCTAAAAAAGCTGCCGAATTGGATAAAAAATTTGAACATCTGAGAAAAATTACCGGTTTTAATGGAGCGGTTTTGTATGCCGAAAAGGGACATGTGGTTTTCAAGAAGGCCTACGGATACACGAATGTGCGAAATAGGAAAGGGGAGTTGGCAACCACTGATGCTTTTCAATTGGCTTCGGTTTCCAAGATGTTTACGGCCATGGCCACCATGATCCTGAAAAATGAAGGAAAGCTGGATTTTGATCAGGATATTCGTGCTTATCTGCCCGATTTTCCCTACGAAGGCGTTACACCACGGTTGTTAATGACTCATCGCGCCGGTTTGCCCCGCTACATGAGTCTGGCTTTGGATCATTGGACGAATAAAAGGATTCCCATGGACAACGATGATATGTTCGATTTGTTCGTGACTTATCATCCTGACATGTATTTCCGTCCCGATAACGGCTTTCACTATTGCAACTCCAATTATGCTGTTCTGGCCAATGTTGTTGAAGCTGTTTCAAACCAGCATTTCGAAGATTTCATCGAAGAGAAAATTTTTAAACCATTACATATGGACAGCTCCTTTGTTTATAACATGCGTGGTGATTCAGTCGTGAGTTTGTACATTGAAAGAGGTACTTCCGGCTTCTATCACAGGGGAAGACGCTGGCGTGAAATGGAGAACGATTATCTAAATGGGGTGATGGGCGACAAAAATATTTACACTTCCGTGGAAGATTTATACAAGTTCGACCGTGCTCTCGATCAGTTTACTTTGGTCCCCGATTCCATTTTAAAACAAGCCTTTACCGGAGGAAGTCCCAAATACTGGAAGCGTAAGGATAACTACGGCTTTGGTTGGCGCATCAAAGAGGATATGGACAGTGTGGCCTTTCATTTTGGCTGGTGGAAGGGCTTTCGCACCTTTTACATCCGCGACATGCGGCACCACAAAACACTCATCGTGTTGACCAACAAAGATAAGGGTCCCGGATCGGCCAATTTCTGGAATATCATCAAAGCAGATACCTTGCCTTTGGGTCTGAAGTACGATATGCTTGACTAGCGAACCAAGCTAAACTCCCTTGATTTT
The DNA here is from genome assembly GCA_963676875.1 of Bacteroidales bacterium. Lineage (GTDB taxonomy): Bacteria > Bacteroidota > Bacteroidia > Bacteroidales > F082 > UBA6244. Next base: position 1,156,448 of record OY781436.1, on the reverse strand, counting down.
ATTTTCGATGGCTGTGGTGGAAAATCCTTCCAGGAAATCGATGGTTACAATTTCTCCGTTTTTGGCTTTTACGATATCGTAACCCACAATGTCTTCGGGACGATAGTCGCTACCTTTTACCAGCACGTCAGGTTGAACCATTTTGATGAGTTCGTAGGGTGTATCCTCATCGAACAGCACCACGGCATCCACAAAGAACAGGGAAGCCAGGATGGTGGTTCGCGACAATTGGCCGGTAATGGGTCGGTTGGTGCCTTTGTTGAGTCGTTTTACGGAGCTGTCTGTATTCACACCCACAATCAGGATATCGCCCAAATCCTTGGCTTTACTCAAATAGTCAATGTGTCCCAGGTGCAACAGGTCGAAGCAGCCATTGGTGAATACTACTTTTTTACATTGCAATTCCCAGAAAGCCAGTCGTTTTTGCAACGTATGGATATCCAGTATTTTACTTTGAATGAGCTCCGGTTTTTTCATTGAGTGGTTTTTGTGTTTTGGCCAACATGGTCAGGTAGAAATATCCAAAAGCACCCACCGATACATTGAGTATGGTTTGTCCGGCATGCGTGATGGCAGCAAATGAGCCGGCAGTGGCTCCGTTTATTTTGTACAATTCGAAAAGGATGGCCTTCACGATAAAATGATAAGCCCCGATACCTCCCGGAACCGGCGCCACAATCCCCAAACTGCCGATGGACATAATGGTAAGCGCATCAATAAAGCTGAGGTGGCTGGTTTCAGGAAACATAAACAGCGGCAGATACACCATGCCGGCATAAGTAAGCCAGATGAAAAAAGTATAGAGAACAAAAAGACCTTTTTCCTTCAGTTTGATAATGGTTTGAATGCCTTCCACGAGACCGCCGAAAAACGCCATGACTTTCCTGAAGAAGCCAAACCTGTTGAAATAACTTTGATTTTTGCGAACAAAAAAGATGAGTCCGCCAAAAAAAATCACCATGGATACCAACACAAGCGCTGCCACGGTCAGGTTGGAAGTGCCCGAGTCCATCACATTGCCAAATAGTTGGGTAAGTAAGCCTTCGAGCATACTAAACTGAAAAGCGATTACCAAAATGATGATGGAAATTAAAATGACCAGATCAAAAAGCCTTTCGGAGATGACCGTTCCGAAAAGCGCGTTGAAGGGTATTTTTTCTTTTTTGGAGAGGATGCCGCAACGCATAAACTCACCCATACGCGGAACAGCCGTATTGGCCATATATCCTACCATTACTGCAAAGAAAGTGGTGGAGGTACGTGTGCGATAACCCATGGAGTTAATGAGTAAATTCCAGCGCAATGCCCTGAAAATGTGAGATATCAAGGCAACAACCAACGATAGAAACAACCAGGAATAATGGGCTGACAGGATGTCGTTCCACACTTCGCTCATATCCACCCGGCGAAAGCTGAGATACAGAAGCACGATACCAAAACTCAAAAAGAAGAGGTATTGGATAACGCTGGATATTCTTTTACGCTGGATGGTTGTCAACTGAATCTATATGTGGTTGAGGTTATCTGGGAAAATAATGGCAGGTTTAAACTGCTTGGCTTCTTCAAAGTCCATGGAGGCGTAGGACACGATGATAACCAAATCGCCTTTCATGGCTTTTCGTGCAGCAGCTCCATTGAGGGAAATGGTTCCCGATCCGCGTTCACCTTTGATGACATAGGTAGCCAATCGTTCGCCATTGTTGATATTGAATATCTCAACTTTTTCGTTCTCAATAAGATTGGCAGCATCCATCAGGTTTTCGTCGATGGCAATACTCCCCACATAGTTGAGGTCGGCCATGGTAATGGTAGCTCTGTGTATTTTTGATTTTAGTACTTCGATATTCATGATCCAATGAATAAAATATTGGCTTAAACCGCTGCAAAATTATTAAATAATTCGAATATTGTCGATTAATCTCACCTTGCCCAGTTGCAGGGCCACGAAAGCCCTTGCCGAATCTGTGTTTTTCAGGCTTTTCAGAGGCTGAAGGGTATGTCCGTCGGCAATTTGGAAGTACTCGGTTGTAAAGGCCTCTATGTGGTCCAATTGTGCTTTGCCCCATTTTTCCAATTCATCAGGGCTCATTTGAGGCGCTTTATCGGCAACCGATTTAAGTATGTGGTAGATATGGGGAGCTATGGCACGTTCTTCGGGGGTGAGCCGAACGTTGCGCGAGCTCATGGCCAGGCCGTCGTTTTCGCGTACGATGTCGCATGGGATAATGGCGATGGGAAAGTGTTCCTGTTCCACAAGTTGTTTTATTACAGTCAATTGCTGAAAATCTTTTTCTCCAAAATACGCTTTGTGTGGCTGTACAATATTAAAAAGTCGTTTCACCACGATGGCTACTCCATTGAAATGACCCGGACGGAAGGCCCCCTCCATAACCCTTTCCAATGGGCCGAAATCAAAGGTTTCCGATGGAGGTTCGGGATACATTTCGGCATCCGATGGGGCAAATACAAAGTCGCAATCCACTGTTTTCAGCAGTTCCAAATCGCGGTCGAGTACGCGTGGATATTTTTTTAAATCTTCCGGATTGTTGAACTGGATGGGATTGACATAGATACTCACCGCCAGCAAATCATTCTCCCTTTTTGCACGGCGCATGAGCTCCAGATGTCCTTCGTGGAGTGCGCCCATGGTAGGTACAAAACCGATGGTTTTTCCCTGAAGACGGGCTTCCACGACAAAGTCGTTGGTTTGGCTTATTGTGTTGAAAACATGCATGTTGTACTATTTAGGGTAGGGTGTTTTCGGAGATGATAGTGTACAGATCGCGCTCAAGTCGTTTATCGGGGGTTTCTACAATGCGTCCGATTTCCAGCCCGTTTCGATAGATGATGAAGGTGGGTACACGTTCGATGTTCAGGTCTTTAATGTCCACCAAAATGGCCGACTTATTCCGATCGACACCAATTACTTTCACCCTTTTATCGTTGTATTGGCAGGCTTGTAAGATTTTATAAAAATGGGGTACTTGTTCTTTGCTGTCGCCACACCAGGTGGCAAAAACGAGGGTAAATTCCACCTGATCGATTAGTGGAGTCAATTTTTCGATGTACTTTTTTTTCGGTTTGTAATTTTCCATGCCGGCTTTAAAAATTTCGCCAAATTCTCCCTTTTCCAATCCGGTCTTGTTGCAATAGCCAATCATGACCTCCTTGTTTATTTGTGGGTCAATGATTATCTTGTTGATGGTTTGTGCCGAAAGTTGATATCCAAGCATCATCATCAGCACCCAAATGCCTTTTTTTATCATCTTGTTTCAATTGGTTGAACCTGCAAAAGTAGGACAATCCGCATAACTTGTCAACTGTATCTTTACTCAAACGCAGCAATTCCGGTGATGTCCAGACCAGTGATGAGCAGATGAATGTCGTGGGTACCCTCGTATGTGATTACAGATTCGAGGTTCATCATGTGGCGCATGATGGGAAAATCGCCTGAAATGCCCATGGCACCCAGTATCTGGCGGCTTTCGCGCGCCACCTTCAAAGCCATTTCCACATTGTTGCGCTTGGCCATGGAAATTTGTGCAGGGGTGGCTTTGTTGTTGTTTCGTAAAGTGCCCAGTCGCCAGGCAAGCAACTGACCTTTGGTGATTTCTGTCAGCATTTCGGCCAGCTTTTTTTGTTGCAACTGAAAAGAAGCGATGGGTTTGTTGAACTGTTTTCGCTCGAGCGAATACTTGAGGGCCGTATCGTAACACGACATGGCTGCACCCAGCACGCCCCAGGCAATTCCGTATCGGGCGGAGTTGAGGCACATGAGCGGGCCTTTCAATCCTTTGACATTTGGCAGCAGGTTTTCTTTGGGAACTTTCACATTGTCGAACACCAACTCTCCGGTGAGTGACGCCCGCAGCGACCATTTGTTGAGGGTGTGCGGAGCCGTAAATCCCTCCATGCCTTTTTCCACCAGCAGCCCACGTACCACGCCTGATTCATCTTTTGCCCACACCACGGCAATGTCGGCAATGGGGGCATTGGTAATCCACATTTTGGAGCCGTTGAGCAAATAGTGGTCGCCCACGTCCTGAATACGGGTGAGCATATGTCCGGGATCAGACCCATGATTGGGTTCGGTAAGTCCGAATGCCCCCACCATGCTACCTGACGCCAGTTGGGGCAGGTATTTCAGCCGTTGGTCTTCGCTTCCGAACGCAAAAATGGGATACATCACCAGCGACGATTGTACCGAAGCTGCAGATCGGATGGCCGAATCGCCCCGTTCCAGTTCTGTCATGATTAAGCCGTAGGACATTTGATCCAATCCCGCTCCGCCATATTTTTCGGGAATATAAGGGCCAAAAGCACCAATTTCGCCCATTTCTTTGATGAGATGGAGGGGGAATTCATGGCGTTGGGCGTAGTGGTCGATATCCGGGATAACGGCACGATCGACCCAATCGCGTATGGCCGTTTTAATCAACAGATGTTCGGGACTCAACAATTCATCTACACCAAAATAGTCGGGAGGATTATACATGGAAATGGTTTTTTTAAACGCCGTAAAAATACAAAGAAATTTGGTGACCAGCGGCCTGTGGTTTCTAACAGAATGCCTACCTTTGAAGGGAAATTTTAGTTCACATAATAAAACCAAATAGCATGAAAAAAGTCATTTTTACAGAAAACGCTCCCGCACCCATCGGCCCTTACAGTCAGGCCATCGAAAATAATGGTATGTTGTTTATTTCCGGGCAAGTACCCGTAGATCCTGCCACAGGAGCCATTGTGCCCGGAGGCGTAGCTGAGCAAACACAACAGGTGATGAAAAATATTCTGGCCATTATGAAGGCAGCCGGTTTTGGCAACGACCTCACCAAAATCCTCAAGTGTACCATTTACCTCAGCGACATGTCGTTGTTTGTTCCCATGAACGAAGTATATGCCACCTATTTCCCCACCGACCCCCCGGCCAGAGCAGCTTTTGCCGTAAAAGGGTTGCCCTTGGGTGCTTTGGTGGAAATTGAAGCTGTGGCGATGATGTAGGAGTTGAGTTGAAATCCTCACTCCCCAAGCAACATCACTTTGCCTGTTACCATTTTCCCGTCCTGCTCCGCACGGTAGTAATACAAACCGCCCGGTAGGCCGGAAGTATTCCATCGGGTTGGGGTTGCTTTTAATTCCAGCTTTTCCACCAACTGCCCGGTGTGGTGATAGACGAAAATGGTGGTGGGTTTGTTATACCCCTCCCCAGCCCTCCCCCAAGGGGAGGGAGTTGCCCCCGGAAGTTCAAAAGTAACCCATTCCCGAGCCGGATTGGGATACACCCTCAAGCCAAAGCCACCGGCCATATTTTCCTCCACGCCCACGCAGGTATAAACAAAGGTGGTTTTTACTTCTGAGTAGACCGACTCGCCACAGTCGTTGTAGCTGGCGGCAGAGATGAGTACCTCGCCTTGGTAGCCTGTGTTCCAGGTGATGGTGGCGGTGAGGCTGTCTTGTGCCAGCGTGCCTGCCTCCTCGGGTTGCAGTTGCCAGCTATAGCCCCAGGCTCCGGCAGCGGGTGCAAGGGTGTAAACCGAGGTAGAATCGTTGGTGTGGCACAGAGTATCCGGCCCGGAGGGGGTTTCGGGTGTGGTGGGTTGGTAGTTGGAGCAGTCTTTGAGGTTGAAGAGCCAGAAGTCATCATTGTACTCTCCATGCAGGTCGCATTGTACGTCATCACCTGTATAATAAACAGAGCTGGCAAAAACGGAGTTGTTATCTTGTTTTTGCAAAACACCGTATTTCAAATATTCGGAATCAAATCCTCCTACACATTGTTGCCACTCAATTTCACCAACGTCATCTACCCTTAAAATCCATATATCATTTTTACCAATAACTGAATGGTTTCCTGAAACATCGCCATCATTTGAAGTTGTAACACCAACCAATACATATCCGCCTTCAGTAGACTTGAATATTTTGCTTATTCCTTCATCCCCAGTGCCTCCAAGACACTTTTGCCAAACTAAATCGCCAGATATATCCACCTTAACAAGCCAAACATCAAGCCCTCCATGCCAGCCTGTAATATCACCATCATTCGAGTCGACAATCCCCGCAAAAAGGTAACCGTCAACCAATGCGACTACTTTGCCTGCCCCATCATATCCACTACCTCCATAGCAATGCTGCCATTCAATGTTTCTTGTTGAGTCTAGTTTAACCAGCACGGCATCCGCCTGCCCATGCAAATTGCAGGTTAAATTACCCCCCGGCTCCACGATGGCACTACCACTAACCAGGTATCCCCCATCGCTGGTTTGAATAATATCATTTGGAAAATCAATGCCAGATCCCCCCAAAGTGAATTCCCATTCGGTGGTTCCCTCGCTGTTGAGTTTGATCATCCACATATCAGAATAACCATACCATTCTGTTTTGTCTCCATCGTTTAATCCTGCAAAGCCCAAGGCCAAAGCCCCCCCGTCATTCGTAGTGATAATTTTTTCCGGTGTATCTTTATGTGATGTCCCTACAATCTTATCCCAAAGAATATTGCCTTGATCATCTATTTTGAGTAACCAAAAGTCCATGGAGTTTGGAAAACGGTCGTTTGAAATGTCCCCATCATTTGACAATGATCCTCCTAAGATGTAGAACGTGCTGTCGGTTATCTTTGAAATACTGGCGCCGCCATCGCTTTGTGATCCCCCCAATGCTTTTTCCCACAACAAATTGCCCAAAGAATCAATCCGTACCAGCCAGACATCGTTGGATCCATGGTTGTTGGATACATCCCCATCATCAGAATAAGTGTATCCCAATATCAAATATCCGTTGTCCATGGCTACCATATCCATGGCAACATCCTGATCGCTACCGCCGAAACATTGTTGCCAAGTGATGTCCATGTGTTGTGAAATGCCAATTAACGACCATGTGAGTAAAATAAGTGTATTAAAAATTCCTTTCATTATGCATATTTTTAACTACATAAGGGAGAGACAATCCCTGTCTCTCCCTTTGTAAATAACAAACTATTTACTAACAACAATTTTACCTGTTTTGGTAACTCCGCTGCCATATCCCCCAATTTTATTTTCAATCGAAATTCTCATATGTCAAAGCATACCTGAAAACGCGTTGTTAACCAAACCTGACAGGATTCCTGCCCAACACCCCCACCTTAAAATAAACTTATTCTTCCCCAGTATGAAAATGAACTTATTAATCAGGTGATTGCAAAAATTTAATGGGGGGGTAAAGCATTTAAAATAAGACGGTTATAAATTCCGTCCTTTTGGCAAAACCTGTCAGAATTAATTTGGTTGTGAATTTTTAATGTCATGGGTTTAGCAGGTTAATAATTAAACAAGTGACTTCATTAAATAGTGTGCAGTTTTTTGGAAAAATTCTACCATTTTTTGGGATTTTTTCAACTTTTTTTTGGGAGGCAGGTTATTTGGTTGATTGACACGGTTGTATGTTTCTCATGTTGCATACGAGTGTATGAGAGGATTAGTGGGATCAATGGGATCAATGGGATCAATGGGATCAGTGGGATCAATGGATCAATGGATCAGTGGATCATAGGGCTTAAAGCAGCATGTGACTTCAAGCGTGAATGCTTGAAGCGGAAGCAAGGGAATATTGCCTAAATCAGTGACAATCCTTTTCATCAGCGTCATCCCTATTCTATTTATCATGCCTCATCCATTGGGGTTCATAAGTATAATTGGTTTCAAAAATTGTTTATCTTTCCTCAAATTTTAAACAACTGAGTTATGACTAAAAAGAGATCGGTCAACTGGTGGCTCTTGCTGGCTGTTGGCATTGTATTTATTTTGTTGGCTTTTAAGGTATTCATTCATCCGGCGGCTTCCATTCTGGGTTTGGCGGTGTTTTTAGGTTGGGCTGCTGTCATTGGAGGGGTGATGGAAATCAGTTTTGCTCTTACCGTTAGAAATGTACTGCCCAACTGGTCGTGGAAACTGGTGGGCGGTGTTATCGACTTGATCATCGGGATTATATTTTTATCACATCCACACATGACTGCCGAAATATTGCCATTTTTCGTGGGATTCTGGATGATTTTCACGGGTGTCATGGATATTTTTGGCGGATTAGAAGGCAAAAACCACAGCATGTTTCAGATGTTCATCGGGTTTTTGCTTGTTATCGGTGGGTTCTGGATCAGTTATAATCCCACTGGTGAGGCGGCTTTACTTGTTTGGATCATTGGCGTAACGCTCTTGTTCTATGGATTCTCCTTTGTCTATATGAGTCTTCGGATGATTTCCATGAAAAAATAGTTTTTCTTCTATACCAGATTGCATATCAATCAATTAAAGGTATGTCCAGTTTTTGATGATTTGCAAACCATGTTCCGTCATTACCGATTCGGGGTGAAAAAGCAGCCCTATCCAGGGTTGCCATTGATGGGCGATGGCCATGTTGAGGCCGGTTTCGTCGCGCATGATTACCTGTATTTCTTTGGAGAAAGTGGTTTCGTCGGCAATCCACGAGTGATAGTGTCCGATAAAAAACCTGTCGGGAATGTTGCTGAAAATGGAATGGTATTTGGTGATAAAACCTTGATTACGAATGCCATGTAGCGGTTGTTCGAGTTTCTTCATGTGCGCTCCCGACATTTCGGCCAATGCTTCGTATCCCAGACAAATACCCAGCATAGGTTTCGTGTCGGCTATTTTTTTCAGGAAAGGAAGCAATTCGCCGGCTTCGGAGGCCACACCGGGACCCGGGGATATGAGTACCTTGTCGAATGTTTGCGGAGATAAACCCCGTAGTTCGTCGTTTTTAACAAGGGTATAATCAACCACGCCGGCCTGTTCCACCAATTGAACCAGGTTGTAGGTAAACGAATCGTAGTTGTCGATAATGAGCAGTTTCACGGATCAAAAATAGTATAAAGCGGTTATGGATTTCAATTTTGTGAAAACATTGCCGGGTATTTTTCACCGACGGCTTTTTTGGGTTGGGCAGGTTTTCCTAAAAGCGTATTTTTGCCTAAAATTCCACCAATTGAATAAGGATTTTCGTTTGATGAATGAGTTGGGAGGGAAACGGATTCCTTTCCTGTTTGTGATCAGTTTTGATGGCAGCGAGGCCATCGTAAAACCAGTGCATCAGGTTGATCCGGACCTTATCCGATATCAATTTCCTCATGCGGGAAATGTGCTTCCACAGCCCCACTTTCCCAAAAAGCTTCAATTCGACATCAGTCCTGTATCGTATGCGCGGTATGAAAAGGCTTTCCGGTTGGTTCAAAAGCACTTGTATCACGGCGATAGTTTTTTGCTTAACCTTACCATGCCTTCGCCGGTCACATCCAACCATTCGTTGTTGGATATTTTTTTCACTGCCAAAGCGCGATACAAGTTATGGCTGAAAAATCGTTTGGTGGTTTTTTCGCCCGAAACTTTTGTTACCATCAACGACGGCACCATCCGGTCGTTTCCGATGAAAGGCACTATGGACGCTGCTTTACCTGACGCAGAAATGCGCCTGTTGGCCAATGAGAAGGAGTTGGCTGAGCACTATACCATTGTGGATTTAATCAGGAACGATTTGAGCCTCGTTGCGAAAAATGTGCGGGTGGAAAGATTCAGATACATCGAACGTTTGCCAACCCATCGCCATACGCTGCTGCAGATGAGTTCGGAAATTGTGGGCGACCTGCCTCCCAATTACCATCACAATATCGGCACTATTTTAAGCAGCATGTTGCCTGCCGGAAGCATTACAGGAGCTCCCAAGAAAAAAACCGTGGAGATTATCCGTGAAGCCGAACAGTACGATCGTGGTTTTTACACGGGTGTCATGGGTGTTTTTGATGGCTACAACCTGGATAGTGCCGTGATGATCCGCTTTTTGGAGCAAACCCCCGAGGGATTAATTTATAAGAGTGGCGGTGGCATTACTACCCGGAGTAATTGTCTCGAAGAATATCAGGAACTAAAAGACAAAATATATGTGCCTGTTTCTTGAATCCATCCGAATCGATCATGGAAATCCTGAGCATCTGGGTGCCCATCAGCAAAGGATGGATGAAACCATGAGGCATTTTTTTGGACAAAGAAATGCCTTTTCGCTGGAAGATTTGGTGGTGAAACAATTGGCTGATCCCCAAAATGAGTTCCTAAAACAGGGACTTTATAAAATGCGGTTGGTCTATTCCCAACAACCCGAAGATGTTAGTTTTGTGGCATATCAATTGCCCAAAATTCGGTCGCTGCAATGTGTGGACGACGATGGGGTGGAATATGATTATAAGTTCGCCGACAGGTCGGGCTTGGAGGCACTTTATGGCCGGAGAGGCCAGGCAGACGACATCCTGATGGTGAAAAACGGATTGATTACCGACAGCAGCTATGCTAACGTGGCTTTTTTTGATGGAAAAACGTGGTGCACACCCAGTTTTCCATTGTTGGCAGGTACACGAAGGGCTTTGTTATTGGCTCAAAACATCATTTCCCCGACAAATATCTCACCAAACGAGCTTTGTAATTATCAAAAAGTCAGGTTGTTTAATGCCATGATCCGGTGGGAAGATGCCATTGAGTTCGACGTCAGCAACATCTTCCTATAGTCGCCTCTTTCGTCGAAAAATTATTCCTCAATTTTATCCTTCAGCGATTTAAAGCCATTACCCAGGATTTCGGTGGCATTGAGTACCGTAACAAAAGCTTTGGGGTCGATGTGGTGAATAAACTCTTGAAGCATGGTCATTTCGCGGCGGTTGACCACCGTGAAAACGATGGATTTTTCATTGTGACCCCACATGCCCTCACCTTTGAGGTAGGTACCACCGCGATTGAGGTCGATTACGATTTTGTTGCGAATTTCCTCCGACTTATCCGAAATGATAAACAGCACTTTCTCGTAATTGGCACCCTCCAGAACCAAGTCGACTACCTTACCGGTGATAAAAATAACGATCAACGAATACAACGGAATTTTCCAATCCTGAAAGGCTACCAGTCCGATCAATACTATCACCGAATCAACAAATATCATCAACTGACCCATAGGAAAACGTGTGTATTTGCCGATAATCATGGCCACGATATCCGAACCTCCTGAGGTAGCTTTCGATTTGAAAATCAGTCCCAACCCCAATCCAATAAACAAGCCCCCGAAAATGGACGACAAGAGCGGATCGCCGGGAACGAGGGGTTCGCTGCCGTAAAAATAGGTGATGGTGTCCATGAAAATGGCAGTGGAAAAGAAGCCCACCACGGTTTTCATACCAAAACGCGGCCCCAATACCTTGATACCTATGATAGTGAGTGGGATGTCGAAACAAAGGGCGATCAATCCCACGGGGGTGCCCAACATCCAGTGAATTACGATGGAGATACCATAAACTCCTCCCGGAACAAATTTATACGGGGTGATGAACATCACAAACCCGGAAGCCATAATGAAGGCGCCGACAAGAATAAGGCTGTAGTTTTTAAGCCAACGTTTGCTAAATATTTCGTCTTTTTGTAAGAAAGCCATAACAATTGAATTTACAAATTTGCAGTTCGATAAAAATGGGCGCAAAAGTACATCCTTTTTTAGAGATCAAAACCTGTAACGTGTTAATATTTAAAGATTAGACCTGTTCTAAATTGATTTGAAGCAAAGGTCTGGGGGATAGACTTTTCTGTGATTTGATGGCTCATTTCCATGGAAATGGGCAGGATCCGTATTAGTCGGAGAGGTGTTGGCAGTAGTGCCATTCAGTTCTGTAAACCGCATACATTCAGCAAGATACATAAGATAAAAAATTTATTTCCAAATTTTAAAGTCAAGTAGTTGGCAGATTTGAAATAATGCTGTTACTTTGCAGCACTATGAAATCGATAACATTAAATATTTGGTGGTGGTGTGTTGTTCATCCGACGAGGAAGAGATAACCACGCATCCATCTATATAAGATAACGACGCCGCAGGTATTTCACCTGCGGTTTTTTTTTGCTTAAAAATTAAAATCATGCAACATATTTTAATCAGACAAAATGTAATCCACTGGCTCAAAAGGGTGCTTTTTCGATGGCAAACTTTGGGAGTCGGGAGTCGGAAGACCGGAGTCGGAAGTAGGGAGATGGGAGTAGGGAGTCAGGAGTCGTTAGTGCCTGAATAACGTTGAACCCTTGAACTCTTGAACCCTTGAACTCTTGAACCCTTGAACCAAAAGCGCCAATTGTTACTAATCGCATCATCAAACCGTTGTTCAATGATTTAGCATGGCCAAATTAAACTTTCAACTTAAGGCGCTTTCAACATTTATCTTTTATCTTTTATCTTTAAATTCGATTAACATGAACACAATAACAAATATTACCCAAGAACAAAAATCAAATTTTTCACCCATTAACGGAATGTATGGCCCTTACGGAGGAATGTATGTGCCACCTGTACTCGAAAGCAAGCTGCTGCATTTGGCAGAAGTATTTGAACTGCATCAGGGTACGGCAGACTTTGAACAGGAGTTTGCCTACTACCTCAAAAACTTTGTGGGCAGGCCTTCCCCGCTGTATTACGCCCATCGTTTGTCGCAACACCTGGGATCAAAAATTTACCTGAAACGTGAAGATCTGAATCATACAGGATCCCATAAAATTAACAACACCATTGGTCAGATACTGTTGGCGCGCCGCATGGGTGCCACGGAAATTGTTGCCGAAACAGGTGCCGGACAACATGGTGTGGCTACGGCTACGGCCGCTGCTTTGTTTGGCATGAAGTGCAAGGTTTTTATGGGTTCAACAGATGCCGAACGTCAAAAAATGAATGTGAGCCGGATGAAATTGCTGGGTGCCGAACTGGTAATCACCGAGGAGGGAAGGGGCACCCTGAAAGATGCCGTGGATGCAGCGTTGGGCTACTACATTGAGCATCCTGATGTTTACTACCTTCTGGGTTCGCAGGTGGGGCCACATCCCTATCCCACCATGGTAGGGTATTTCCAGAGTGTAATCGGCAAAGAAGCCAAAAAGCAAATGATGACCGCCGAAGGTCGATTGCCCGACAATCTTTTTGCCTGCGTGGGCGGTGGCTCCAACGCCATTGGCTTGTTCACCGATTTTCTCGATGATACCGATGTGCAGATTTTTGCTGCCGAAGGTGGGGGAGAAGGGCCTGTTTTTGGCAAGACCGCTGCTACCCTGAGCATGGGTAAACCCGGTGTTTTTCAGGGAACTTACAGCTATTCCTTGAGCGATGAAGCCGGTGAGGTATATCCCACGGCAAGCATTGCTGCCGGATTGGATTATCCGGGAGTCAGTCCGCAACATGCCCTCCTGAAAGACAAGCAACGTGCTTCCTATCATCTGGTAACCGACAACGAAGCCATCGCAGGTTTCAAATTGCTGTCGCATCTCGAAGGGATTATTCCGGCTATCGAATCCTCTCATGCCGTGGCACTTGCGGTTAAACTGCTCAAAGACAAACCCAACCAAATCAGCATTATCAACCTTTCGGGAAGGGGTGATAAAGACGTGGAGCGTGATTTGATGTAGTTATTCCCACGAAACCTGTCAGGTTTTCGTAACCTGACAGGTTTGTATTACTTTTGCAGTCTCAACATTGCCAAAGTTGCTACCACACATGAAAGAACCGCTTTTAGGAAAAACCTTGCCCCAGCTTCTTGAAATAACCAACGAGCTGGGTTTGTCGAAGTACACTGCCCGCCAGATTTCCGATTGGCTATATAAAAAGGAGGTGCTCACCATCGATGAGATGACCAATCTTTCCAAAGTGGGTCGGCAGATGCTCAACGAACGTTTTGAAGTGGGCAGAGTAGCGCCTGTTACCGTTCAATCTTCGGTGGACGGAACCAAAAAGTACCTCTATCAGGTAGGTACAAAAGGTGCTGTTGAAGCGGCCTATATTCCTGAACAAAAGCGAAATACCCTCTGCGTTTCGTCGCAGGTGGGATGTAAAATGCGTTGTTTGTTTTGCATGACCGGCAAGCAGGGGCTTCAGGCCAACCTCACGGCAGGTGAAATTATCAACCAGATTCTCAGTCTTCCCGAAAGGGAGCATCTCACCAACATCGTGTATATGGGCATGGGCGAACCCATGGACAACCTAGAGGCGGTGATGGATAGTCTGGCCATCCTCACCGAGCCATGGGGCATGAACTGGGCACCCAAACGTATCACGGTTTCCACCATTGGCGTGATTCCGGCCATGCATCATTTTATCACCACCAGCAAAGCCCATTTGGCTGTAAGCCTGCATACGCCCTTCGAAGCTGAACGCAAAATGCTCATGCCGGTGAGTCACAAATACGGTATTGCTGACATCATCAAGGAGCTGAAGGAGCAGGGATTCGACAAACAACGTCGGGTTTCGTTTGAATACATCGTGTTTAGCGGACTGAACGACACCCCCCGACATGTAAAAGAAATGGCGCGCATCCTCAACGGGGTGAAATGCCACGTCAACCTCATTCGCTTTCATGCCATTCCCAATACCCCCCTCGAAGGTACCAACGAAGAGAGCCTGCAAACTTTCAGGGAGGCATTGTCGGCTAAAGGAATTTTCACCACCGTTCGCGCCAGTCGTGGTCAGGATATTGATGCTGCCTGTGGTTTGCTTAGCACCAAAGCCGGAAAAGGTCTGAATAAGACCGACCTACCCAAATCCATCCTGGATATTTAATGGAACAGACGTCCATTTTTATTAACTTCGCAGCCTTAAAATAAAACCAAAAGCTATGAAGTTGAAAACCACCCTATTCTTTGCTGTCTTTGTGCTTGTTGCCGCATTTTTTGCCGGATGCTGTGGCCACGAGCAAGAAAACACCGAAAAGCCTTACGAAATGAAAAAGTACGCCAAGGTAAAACTTACCGCCGACATCAATCATTTGAGCGACAACCAAAAAGAGATGCTCAAACTGTTGTTTGAAGCAGCCGATCAGATGGATCAAATTTTCTGGTTGGAAAACGTGGAAGAAAAAAATGCTTTCCTCCTCGGAATCGACGATCCTGCTTTGAAACAATATGCCGAAATCAACTATGGTCCCTGGGATGAGCTGAACAACCTGGCCACGTTTATTCCGGGTTACGGTGCCAAACCTGCCGGAGCTCAGTTTTATCCTGTGGATATGACAAAGGAAGAATTTGAGAAATTCGACGACCCCAACAAAACCAGTCTTTACACCCTCATTCGTCGCAATGACAAAGGCGCTCTGGAATGTGTTTGGTATCACGAAGGCTTTAAAGACCACATTCAAAAAGCGGCCACCTTGCTTGAACAGGCAGCTCAACTGGCTGAAGACAAGGGTTTTGCCAACTATTTGAATTTGAGAGCTCAGGCCTTGTTAACCGACGATTATCTGGCCAGCGATATGGCATGGCTCGACATGACCGACAACCAAATAGACCTGGTAGTGGGTCCCATTGAAAACTACACCGACCAACTCTTTGGCTACAAGGCTGCCCACGAATCCTTTATTCTGATCAAGGACATCGAGTGGAGCAACCGTTTGGCTCGTTTTGCCTCCTTTTTGCCCGATCTTCAAAAGGGGATACCCGTAGCCGACGAATACAAGGCTGAGGTGCCCGGTTCCGATGCACAATTGAATGCCTACGATGTGGTTTTCTATGCCGGAGATTGTAACATGGCCGGAAAAACCATCGCCATCAACCTGCCCAACGATGAGCGCGTGCAACTGGAAAAAGGTACCCGAAAACTACAGTTGAAAAATGCCATGCAAGCCAAATTTGACAAGATACTGGTCCCCATTGCAGATGTTTTGATAGTGCCCGAACAGCGCAAAAACATCACCTTCAACGCATTCTTTTCCAACACCATGTTTCATGAAGTGGCTCACGGATTGGGAATTAAAAATACCATTAATGGAAATGGCCCTGTGCGTAAAGCTTTGAAAGAAAGATATTCCTCCATCGAAGAAGGTAAAGCCGACATGCTGGGGTTATATCTCGTAACAAAACTCAATGAAATGGGCGAGTTCAACGACACCGATTTAATGGACAACTACGTAACCTTTATGGCCGGTATTTTTAGGTCGGTGCGTTTTGGAGCCAGCAGTGCACACGGAATGGCCAACATGCTTCGTTTTAACTACTTCCTTGAAAAAGGCGCTTTTACCCGTCACGAAAACGGAACTTACGAAGTTAACTTTGAAGCCATGAAAACTGCTTCAGTGGAGTTGATCAACAAAATACTCACCATTCAGGGTGATGGCGACTATGATGCCGCATCAAAATGGATTGAAGAAAAGGGGAATATCCCTGCGTTGCTTCAATCGGATCTTGATCGTGTAAACGCTTTGGGAATTCCTTCCGATATCTATTTTGAACAAGGTCCTCAAGTATTGGGGCTGAAATAACCCACTGTCCGATACCACAACTGTGGTGTGCATAAACGGACACTGTTCGCTGTTAAGACCGGGGTCCGTTTTTTTAATAATAACGCCATCAATTGTTTACAAATGTTGGTATAATTTATGATCAAAAAAGAAAATTATTAATAATCCAATCATAATGAAAAAAGGTATTCTGATTTTTATGGCTTTGTGGGCATTTGCCGGAACACAGGTAAAAGCCGACGAAGGCATGTGGTTGCCCATGTTTATTGAGCGACTCAATTATGTCGACATGCAAAAAATGGGACTTCAACTGACTCCCGAAGAAATTTACAGCGTAAACAGCAACAGTTTGAAAGACGCCATTGTGGGGTTGTCGGAAGGTGCTAATCCCCAGGGGTATTTTTGTACCGGCGAGCTGGTAAGTGCTGAAGGCTTGATGTTTACCAACCACCACTGTGGGTTTGATGCCATTCAAAAACACAGTTCAGTTGAGCACGATTATCTGGCCGATGGTTTTTGGGCCATGAGTCGTGACGAAGAATTGCCCAACGAAGGACTTTCGGCCTCCATTTTGTATCGCATGGCCGATGTTACCGACAGCATTGTTCCTTTTCTGAACGATACACTCAGAGGAGCTGCCCGTACGGCTGCCATTCGTGAAATTACCTCACGTTTGAAAAAACAAGCCTCTGAAGACGGAAAATACAATGTCGTGGTAAAAAGTTTCTTTGATGGAAACGAGTTCTACATGTTTGTTTACACCGTTTATCTGGATGTACGTTTGGTAGGCGCTCCCCCTTCGTCAATCGGAAAATTTGGTGGCGACACCGACAACTGGATGTGGCCCCGTCATACCGGTGATTTCTCCATCTTCCGCGTTTATACTGCCCCCGATGGAACACCTGCCGAATATTCGGAAGACAATGTGCCCTTGGTACCAAAACATTCGTTGCCCATCTCTCTCGACCCTGTTAAGTTAAACGAATTCAGCATGATTTGGGGATATCCCGGAAGTACGGATCGTTATCTTACCTCATCAGGTATCGAGTGGAACATGGAATATTACTATCCTCCTTTGATTGAGGTATTTGGCGATAAATTGGCCATCTGGAAAGAACACATGAACGCCGATCAGGCCGTGAGAATTAAATATGCCTCCAACTATGCCGGTATTGCCAATAGCTGGAAATATTTTATCGGACAGAAAAGAGGAATTAAAAACCTGGATGTGTATGGCGAAAAGAAAGCCCAGGAGGATGCTTTTATGGCATGGGTGAATAAAGACCCTGCCCGCAAAGATAAATATGGCGATGTACTCAAAGTAATTGACGCCGACTACGACCGCAAAGCTGCAGGTATTAAACCCCTCATTATCGCCAGCACAACGGGTGTTGGTGGAGCCGATATCATTTCTTTTGCTCAGAATTTTTCCGGTTTGGAAGGGATGATGGAAAAGGTGAAAGAAGAAAAGGATAAAGCCAAAAAAGCTAAGAAAGAAGAGCAGTTGACAGAAGAGATCGCCTCCATGAAAGAAGGTTTGGCCGAAATGTATAAAAACTACGATGAAGCCACCGACAAAGCTGTATTTGCAAGAATGACCGAATTGTATTTCACCAACCTTCCGGCCGATATGCAACCCGCATTACTGAAAAAAATGTTAGCCAAATTCAAAGGTAATTACACAGAGCTGGCCAATTATGTGTACGAAAAATCATTCGTCGCAAACGAACAAAAGGCCATGGCATTCCTGGATAAACCCAGTCTGAAGGCAATGCAGAAAGACCCGGCCATGGTTTCAGCCAACGAATTCATGGAAAAACTGATGGCCGCCAGTCAGGAATACCGTAAGGAAAGCCCTGAAGATGTAGGTAAAGCCGAACGTTTACTGGTACAGGGAATGCGCGAAATGTATCCCGACAAAAAATTCTATCCCAATGCCAACTCCACCCTGCGTTTCAGCTATGGTAAAGTAATCGACTATTATCCCGCTGACGCCGTACACTATGATTTTGTCACCTATTTGAAAGGTGTGATGGAAAAGGAAGACCCCACCAATGATGAATTCATTGTTCCTGCCAAACTGAAGGAATTGTACAATAAAAAGGACTACGGTGCTTATGGTCAGGATGGTAAATTGGTGGTATGTTTCTTAACCAACAACGACATCACCGGTGGTAATTCAGGATCGCCCGTGATGAATGGAAAGGGTGAACTTATCGGGCTCGCTTTTGATGGCAACTGGGAAGCCATGAGTGGCGATATCGCCTTCAACAACGAAGTGCAGCGTACCATTTGTGTGGATGTACATTATGTGTTGTTTATCATCGATAAATTTGCCGGAGCCACCCACTTGATTGATGAGTTGGATATCCGCAAATCGGCTCCTCAACCCATTCGTACCGAGGCACTTCCCGTGGAAACGACCTCGTCGATGTAAAAGAATGTTTCAATCAATTTTGGAAGCCACTGCCTTTTTTAGGTGGTGGCTTTTTTGATGTGTTTGATGGTGGAATGGCCTTAATAATTGTTATAGCCCAGCCAATTTTAACAGTTTGTCCAATTCTTTGTCCTCAACAGTTTCTTTGGTGCTTTTGTCGTAGATGGAAAGCAGATACACGGTGTTTGCCACGATTTTTACGCAAGAAATAACACGGCCGCCACCTCTTTTACCCTGAGCTTTTGAGCTAATGGTCATGCGGATTTTATAGCAGTCCTTACCAAGTGGTTGTCCTTGTCTGGGTTCTTTCTTTAGCGAATCGATGAGTGTTTTGAAATCAGATTTTAATGAAGGATGTTTTTTGGCAAGTTTTTTCAGTTCCTTGTCGAAAAAGTCGGTAGTGTAAACATTAAAGTTCATCGAGCAATTGGTCAGCAGTTTTTAGTTTTATTTCACCTTTCAGATGTTGTTCCACTTGAACAAGCGAGTTTTTGGTTCCTTCCACAAACTCTATTTGCTCTTTGTTTAACTTGTTTTCATCAGGTACCTTCACGAAACCAAGGCTCTTTACCAGTTCCATAAAAAACGCGTATTTATTGTCCGGTATGTTTAATACTACCTGTTTCATCATCCTTTTATTTTATTGTAAACTTTTGATTTGTCGTAAGAATTCGCATGCCAATAACATTAAACATCACGGTATGAATAGTGTTATTCGCTCCGGAAATACTTTTTATTTTGTTATTATAGCGATAGACATCAGCCAAATACTTTTCCCGGCATATTTCAGATGAAGATATAATATCTTCGATGTTTAACATATTGATTTACGATTGCGTTACATTTATTTTACAAAAATAGTAGAAATAACTTAATTAATAAAGCGTGGTTTAATGTTCAATGGACAAACAATTTATCCTGATTCCGGGTTGAAACGAGTTTTTAATTCGCTTCAAGCAGAAACCTTTTCAGTTTCAGACCGGCATGATTAAAATTGAATGAAAGACCGGATGATGAGAAAAATTCCGAACAAACCAATGGCAACACCCGCAATCTTGTTGATGATGATCAGGAATTTTGGTGTGGCAAATTTTTTAAATCGTGATGCGGCAAAGGTTTTAATGATGTCGGTGGTGATAACAACGGAAAGTGTTCCGGCAAAAAATATCACCAAATCGGTTTTGTCGGCGCCAAAGCGCGCTGTCATGCCTACCACGATGCTCAGCCAAAAAATCCAAACGAAAGGATTGGCGGCATTGAGCAAAAAGCCCTTTCCCACAAATATTAAAGGATGTGGTGATTTGATTTCCATATCCTGATTTTCCAACTCATCGTGTTTGGTCTTTTTAAAATAGGTAACGATACCAAAAATAATGAGGATAACACCACCTACAATCCCCATTATTTGGTAGTTTTCGGTATCCTTGAAAATGGAAGTGGCTCCAAAAAGGCTGAGAAAAACAACGAGTACATCGTTTAAAAAAATACCGAAGGCCAAAAATACCCCTGACCAAAAACCACGATGGATGCCGGTTTGAATCAGGGCAAAGAATGCGGGGCCAAATCCAAACAGAAATGCCAATGAAAATCCAAGAATTGTTCCTTCAAGAAATACCTCCATTAAATATGATCTCCATTTATGCCAGCCCGCGCTGCTTCAAATAATTATCCCATTCTTCGAATCGGGAATTTTTCAATACCCTGGGGAATTTGTTGGCGCTTCCTTCCTTGCCTTTTTGTTTCATATAGTCGTAAAACACTTGCGAGGGCAACACGGTAACAAACACATCTTTAATGGCTTCCATGCGTTCCACACGGTAGTCATCGTTTAAATTTTTCAGGTGTTCATCAATTTTCTGACGTGCTATCTCCGGATCGAGCGGATCGTCGGTGCCAATATACCAACGGTGTGCAAACAGCGATTCGTGACGAATTCCGGCCACGGTAAACTCCTTTACTTCCACATCCAAATCTTCTTGCATCAGTTCAATGGCGCGATTCATATTGTCTTGCGAAAGGTGTTCGCCACAAATGCTGATAAAGTGCTTGGTGCGTCCGGTGATGATGATTTCAGATCTTTTTTTGTCAACAAACTTGATGGTATCACCCAATAAATATCTCCATGCGCCTGAATTGGTGGTCATTAGCAGGGCATATTCAGCGCCTTCTTCCACGTCTCCGATAGACAATGCCACAGGCTTTTCCTTTAAATTGCCGTCTTCGTCAAAATTAGAATTGTTGAAAGGAACAAATTCATAATAAATCCCATTGTTCAGAATCATTTCCATTCCTGTGGCTTCGGGGCGATTTTGGTAGGCCACATACCCTTCGCTAGCCAGATACGATTCCTGATACATCATGGGCTTCGACATCAACTTTTCAAAACTTTTCTGGTAAGGCTTAAATGAAACTCCGCTATGCACGTAAGCACTCAAGTTGGGCCAAATGTCGTGAATGGATTTTAAATTGTATTCTTCGATGATGCGTTCCATTAAAATTTGCACCCATGCCGGTACACCTACCAAAATGCCTATATCCCATTCGGGAGCTTTTCGTACCATCTCGTTGAGTTTGGTGGCCCAGTCGGAGGTTTTCGAAATACGGCGTCCGGGTTTGTAAAAGTGTTGAAACCAAAAGGGAATGTTTCCGGCTGTAATGCCCGAAAGGTCACCCTCGTAATAGGTTCCGTTGTATTGAAGGTGGGTACTGCCACCAATCATCAAAATACCTTTTTCGTAAAAATCGAGCGGAAAATCGTACTTGGTAGTAGAAACCAGTTGGTGAAGCGTGGCCAGTTTGATGCCTTTGAGCATGTCGGCAGTCACCGGAATATATTTGCTTGAAGCTTCTGAAGTACCGGAACTGAGAGCAAAATATTTTACTTTTCCGGGCCATGTTACATAAGTTTCTCCATTTAAAGCTCTGTACCACCAGCGTTTATACATGGATTGGTAATCGTGAACAGCCACTGAATTCTTAAAAGCTCGTTCTACGTCGGGCAAACTGAGAAGTTTTGAGAATTTGTAATGTTCACCAATGGCTGTAAACTGAGCTTTTCGTAATAATTTAATGAGTTCCTTTGTTTGAGCAGCTACAGGGTCCAACTTGCTGTGTTGCTTCTCTACAGGCTTGCTGCGTAATTCAAAAGCCTTCTTAATGATGCTTCCAAGTATGGGCATAGTTTCACGATTAAGGAGAGACAAAGGTATTAAAAAATGCGTTTCATTTCACTTGTCGTGGTCAGACGTTGTCTCTGATCGGGATGGTTCATGTATGAACTTTAATATAAGATTGTTACACCATTTTTACTAAGCATAGTTTTGAGCATTTCCAATTGCGCTTTTTGTTCTTGGTCGAGAATGAAAGGATTGTCTTTGGCCAGCAAAAGTTTCAGGTTGGATTTTTCGAGCAAAGTCCACGGGAACCAGGCAATTTCGTTGTGTTGAATGTCCAGTTCGTAAAGCGCCGGCATGGTTGAAAAATCCGGAATTTCAAACAGGTTGTTATAACTGATATCTAAAATTTCCATTTGCTGAAATTGGGTTATCCAGCTTGGTATATACCCCAATAGGTTGTGATGCACATAAAAGTATCTGAGCTGTTGCAAATTGCGAAGTGTGTCGGGCAATGTTTCGAGTTGGTTGAAAGCCAGATACAGTCGCTTGAGTTGGGTCATGTTGCCAAGTTCCAATGGCACGGTTTCCAATTCATTGTAGTAATAATCGAGTTCGGCAAGATGAGTCAATTGAGTGATTGCCAGTGGAATATGTTGAAATTTGTTGGAATAGAAAATTAGGGTGTTTAAACTGTCGAGTTGGTTAAATGAATCCGGAACATCCGAAAGTAAGTTTTTCCCCAAATTGAGTTTTTTTACACGGTGTAGTGCACCTATATTGTCGGGTAGTTGTGTGATGTTATTGCCTCCCATTTGCAGGATGCGCATGTTTTGAAGTCGCCTGACCGACGAGCGTGTTAATTTGAGTTGGTTATAATTGAGGTCGATATCTTCTAATGCGGCCATTTTTTTCAACCAACACGGTATTCGTTTTATCTGATTATTGCTGAGATTGAGTACCTTGAGGTTGGTTAGTTTACGAATGGATCTGGGAATTCTTTTTAACTCATTTTCAGACAAATTAAGGCTGGAAATGGAGTCGTTTTTCTTAAACCTGATTCGTTTCGTTTTGTTGTTGGTGAAGATGATGCTTTTTAAACGGGAGTACACGGATACGTCCATCTTCAGAGTTTTTAGGTTGTTTCCGGTGGCAACCAGTTTATTCATGGAGTCGAAATGGGTGATGTCGGGCCATGTGGTAAAGCCCGTTCTCGTAAGAGAAAGTGTTTTAATGGTATCAGGGTCGACCGTTTTGATGAATTCCAGAAACACTGCTTTGTTTTTCAATTCTTGTTTCCTCAAGTCTTCCTGCCATTTTATAAAGGCAGTATCTTTTTCAAGTGCTATGCGGTTCTTGTTCTTTTCGTTCTTGTTGTTTTGTCCATTAGTTAACAAGGGAATGGTAACTATCAAACTAACAAGTAAAAATGTTTTTATTCCATTCATCTCCATGACTTTGTAAACTAACGCAGTTTTTTAACTAAAATTTTAGTTAATACATAGTTTTTTTCAGGTTGTTGAAGATGTAGTTTTTATCGAGCGATAATGGTAGTTTGAGTTGAAGAAGAAAATATTTGAATTTTACCATTGGGGAAACCACGAAAAAAAATTAATATTGCCTCCCTAACCCCAATCCCTTACCTTTCCCCCAAGGGGTAAGGCGATCGATTGTCGAATAGTTCACTGTAAACCATTAATTACGAATAAATTATCGCTCCTCTCCTTTGGGGAGGAGTAAGGAGGAGGGGTGGCAGGTCATGCTTTTTTTGTTTCATTTAATAGCAGGAAAATAAAATTTTCGCCTCCCAAACCCATATCCCTTACCTTTCCCCCAAGGGGAAAGGCCTTGAGTTTGGCTAATTTCTCACATAGAAGGGTGCTAAAACATTGAGGTTTTTTTCATTTTGAAGGCTTGGTAACCTGATATGTTTGTTCACGAAGTCGTCGAAATTCATTCCAACTGCTTTGGCATGCAAATGGGCTCTAATATTGTTAAGTAAATCACCGGTGGTAATGCGGTCTTTATTTTCGTTCGTGTACCATTTTGGTCTTGGGATAGTTGGGTTATTTGATTTTTGATAAGTTCTGTGGCTGGCAATGTGTAATAAGGCGTAGGTGGCCGCAATAAAGGCAGGGACATTTACTGCCGATTTAATGTTTCTTACTTGTGCCTGACCACATCCCATCATTGATTTCTCTTCGCGAAAGTTGACCTCTATTTCCCATCTCCATAAGTAAGATTGAAGGAGTGTCTGTAGATTTAATTCTGTATCCGAGCAAATAAGATAGGCGGGTTGACGGTAGAGTATTTTCGATCCTTTTGTAAGTCTATAACCTAGCGGCCGTATTACAACTAACTTTAAGTCGTGATTTTGACCAGCAGATTTCCAACGTATATTGTTGATTACTTTTACATTAAATTCGTGTGTTTTTCCTGCTGCCCAAGCGTTTACTTCTTGCCATGGATACTCATCTGATTGTCGGATTTGCTCTGGTGTTGGAAGTTGTTCTCCATAAACGCGTTTCCTTCCTTTTTGAGGTTGTTTTTCCGGAATCGTAAACAATCGTGTGTCTTTTCTAATTCTGCCTATCAGCGTAACCCTTTGTGGTAGATTTTTCAATACCTCTCCATTTGTATAACTCCCATCAACACTTAAGATCAGTTGTTTGTCAGTTGCCCCCTGGGTATCTAAATTTCCCCTGAGTAATTTGATTCGATCACTACCCTGTTTGCTTAGTTTGGCAATTTTCTTTTCTTCATTATACTGTGTAACCTCTTGCTGGGCAGCATTTTTCTTTGGACGAAGTACTGTTGGGCAGTGATGAAAATCAACAGGAATAGCCCTGGATTGACCTATCTCACCATCAATTGCCAAGGCCATTGAAACCTGAATAAAACGCTGACCCCAAATAAAATTAGTATGAAAAGGAGGGCCTAGGGGATCTCTTCTCCATGCAGTACCAGGTATCTTTTTCCCTGTCTTCTTAATTATTGTATCATCCATGTGTGCAATAATATGGCTGCATTCTGAGGTTTCTTTTAGAACATTAGCTTGTATAACATTCATTATTTTCTCAATATTAATCCGATTCTGACTAAAGAGTCGATAGGCTGATGACCAATCATGAAACTGATGTCCTGCTGCGGATAGCATTCCTGTTACTGTGTGGCGTCCCATGCAATTTAGACTTCCATACATAAGTTCTCTTGATCGTTTCCACGACTCATGATTGGAGAAAGCACAATGACATTCGTTTATCAAGCTATCCAATTCATCAATCAGGTCTCTTTTGAGTGTTTTTTTTAGTCTCCGATTCTATCGGATTAGGCCTTTTTAGAACCATTTTTTTCCTGTTCTCAATAACCCATTCGACAACTTCTCCTTTCTCAAATTCCATTGCTTGCGCAACGGCAGATGGGAAATTAATATACCATTGTTCACTGGATTCTCTTTTAATTAGTTGGATTTTTGTTGGATATCCCATGATAATTTAAATTTAATGTATCTAGTTGTATAACTAGATACAAAACTATAAAAAAAAGTCAAAAGATCTACATTCTTTTGACTTTTTTTATCTAGTTAAATCCAAACTCAAGACCTTTCCCCCAAGGGGAAAGGCGATCGATTGTCGAAAAATACACTGTAAACCATTAATTACGAATAAATTATCGCTCCTCTCCTTCGGGGAGGAGCAGGGAGGAGGGGTGGCAGGTCAGGCTTTTTTTGTTTCATTTAATAGCAGGAAAATATACATTTCGCCTCCCAAACCCCTATCACTTAACATTCCCCCAAGGGGAAAGGCGATCGATTGTCGAATAGTTCACTGTAAACCATTAATTACGAATAAATTATCGCTCCTCTCCTTTGGGGAGGAGTAAGGAGGAGGGGTGGCAGGTCAGGCTTTTTTTGTTTCATATAATAGCAGGAGAATATACATTTCGCCTCCCTAACCCCTATCCCTTACCTTTCCCCCAAGGGGAAAGGCGATTGATTGTCGAAAAATTCACTGTAAACCATTAATTACGAATAAATTATCGCTCCTCTCCTTTGGGGAGGAGTAAGGAGGAGGGGTGGCAACTCAAACAATATTTATTTCAAAACTTTTACCCATTCAAATCAACACATTGCTAAACCCTTAATTACTCGATGGTTCTCGGTTCTCAGTCACCTCAAATGAGTTTTGGTTAATCATCCATTGAAAAACCTGCAGGTTGGCTTTGGCGTAGTCTTCCATGAATTTTGCTTTTTCAGGAAATTCTTTGATCAGGTTATTTGTGTTATGATTGGGATAGTCGTACAAACCGGTTTCCTTTTTATTGTTAAGAATCAACAGGAAATTCTTGTCAAGAACCCCAATTTTATCGTCGTCGTTAATGAAAATACACGGTCGGCTTTCGTGCAAAAGGTCAATGCCCAGCGAATTGTTGACATAGGGTAATTGCAATAATCCCAAGAGGGTAGGCCCTAGGTCGATTTGTCCACCGATACAATCAAAGGTCTCGGGTTCAGAAAAGAGTTTGGGCGCATAGAAAATGAGGGGTGAATGAAAATAGTCGAGCGACAAATCATAAGTTGCCGTCAGGGGTGCACCATGGTCGGCCACAAATACAAAAATGGTGTTGTCGAACCAGGGTTTGCCGGAGGCCATACGGATGAGTTGTTTCAGCGACCAATCGGCGTATTCCACGATTCCCAGACGCGTTTCTTCATGTAGAGGGGTAAAATATTCCGGAATGTAAAACGGACCATGATCGCTTGCCGTCATGAATGCAGCAAAAAATGGCTTGCCTTGCTTGTGCATTTGGTCGATGATGGGCATGGAAAACTCAAATAAATAGTCGTCGGGTACACCAAGCGTAGTCTTTATTTTATCGGCAGGATAGTCGGACTGACTCACCACCCGGTCGAAATCGTTGGCCATCAGGAAGCCTTCCACATTGTCGAACTGGCCGTCGTGGGTAGTAAAATACATGGTGGTATAACCATGCTGGTGAAGAATAGAACTTATTCCGTGCTGTTTACGGATTTTTTTCATGGGATGCTGCCGGTAGAGTGCCGGAAATGAAAATAGTGATCCAAATATTCCGTTAAAAGTGTGTTTTCCTGCCGTGTAGATGTTCTCAAAATAAAGCGATTGTCGTGACAAACTATCAAGAAAGGGCGTGAGGTGGTTAGGGTTTCCGTGGCGCGACATTTTTGCCGCACTCATGCTTTCCATGATCACAAGAACCACGTTGGGAGGGTTGGGGTTGATGGAGTCCACCTGAATTTTCCTTGCAATGGGCGATGCCGTCATCGTATTCCGGATATCCAAATTTGATTGGACAAGCTTTATGGCCTGTTCATCTGCCATGAGATGTATGGTGGCATTGCTGTCGTCGAGGTCGTCTAAAAAAGAACGCATCAAGGTAAATACAGGATTTAGACCCAGTTGGTTTAGGAAGGCATCGTTGCAAAAGTAGGCCGTGCCAATTCGTATGGGCGATTTCTTTTCTATTCGTCCCCGAATGCCAAGAAAAATAACCCCGAGAAATAGTAGTGAAACAGCTGCCGTTGTCCAGCGGTTGTTACTGTCAGATAATGGATTTCTTTTTAAAAAAATTCTGTTTAACAACTTGTAAAACAGGATTTCAACAAGAATGAAAGGGACAAGAATTAAATAATATCTTGGCTCCTGACGGATCATGTCGAAAACAAACCCGGGATGGTCGATCCATTCGAAGGCAGCCATGGAAAACCGTGAGAAGAACTGATTGAAATATGGAATGTCGGCGGCACTTATCATAAATGCCGCACTGAAAAGAATGAATATCCAAATGAAAACCACCCGGAATACAAACTTGTTGTTTTTCCGGATTACGGCCATTACCGAAATCACCAGAGCAGGTAAGACCAGAATATATCCGCTAATAACAATATCGAACCTGATACCCATGATAAAAGCGCGGAAAATGGTTGCTAAGTCCATTTCGGACATATTCACCCGATCAAGTTCGGTGATGAAGAGCAATAGTCTGAATAGGGTAAATATGGTCAAAACCAGCAGATAGGTCTTGATAAAGAGAAATATATGTTTTGTTGAAGGTAGTATGGTCATGCCTTTTGTAAGCTATTGAAGTTGGGAACAAAAGTGCAAAAAACTTAACAGAAAAATAAAGTTAGCTTAATAAAAAGATGTTCTCCTCCCGGTTTGTTGACAGGAAACCGGAGCTGAGGACACTGGGATCGTGAGTGTGGATAGCTTGTTTCGTCAGGTTGTGAGTAATACCGATTATGAATTGAAATGAGCTTTAAGTTCGCTTCGCTCCTGAAACCTCTTCAATTCTATATCGGCATTATACATAAACAACGTAGTGCTAACTTCATTTTATAGTTGGTATAATTCACTTCACCTGATTATTGACAAAACAAACGGGGTTTATTTGTTCCGAATGCATGCCGGTGGTGGAAATTACATTTTTTTGGTCGTAAATTGTGCCATTGGCACGAGTTAAGACTTAAAATTAGCATAACGCAATGAAAAACAAGGATGAGCAATTTTGTTTTTAAGGAAGGTGGCAGGGTTAGTTTTTTTGCAGTATTGATAGAATGACCTCGTTACGTAACCATTATCACCACATAAGTTCATTTATTTTTTTAGGTGGGTATGCTCCAATAGAGTAAATCTTTCTGGACTAAAAAATGCACCAAAAATGATCAAAATGAATACTCGTTTTTTTTCACGTAAAACGCATTTGGAACATTCAAATTGACGATTTTTTGGATTTTTAGCAAAAACAACGCAAAAACAACGCGCGTATAAAAAATGTCACATAACAACCTTATATATAGATATTAAGGGTGGCGTGTCGCTTCAGGGGATTTTTAAATACGGCTGATTTCAAATCCCATATTTCATTCCAATTCGGTCGAAAATGTTCTGTTATGACCTGTTTTTATAAATATCCTTCAAAAAAAACACCTGTATAAAACAAAGAAAAACAAATAGATAAGAAATACAAAAACTATTATGAAACACACATTAAAATTCGCTAACGCTATTGTAACGGAACTGTTTATGAAAAAGGCTCGTGTTGTTCCTAAATTGCATCGAGAAAATATTAGGAAGAAATAACTCTAATAAATTAATCCTAAAAATTGAAAGCATATTTTACCATTTCAAATCGGTTTGCAATTTCACCAAAGAGGCTGATTCAAGATGATGGCTGTTGCAAAGTCATTTTTAAAGGGTTTTTCTTGTGTTTCCATAATTTTTTCCGTGGTATCGGTTTGAATAGTTTTTCCGGAATGGCGTCAGGTTATCTGAGAGACTATCGCCAATCAACGAATTAGTAAGATGTTGAATATTCGATATATATTACTTATTACGTTTTTGCTATTCTGTCTTGGTATAACAGCCTCAGAATGTGAGCAGAAGCAAGGCCAATCCTGCACCTTGTATCAGGCTGCAAATCTTGAATTAGTGGAGGATGCTCAGCTGGTGATATACAAGGGCAGTTGGTATAGTTTTGCCAATGTCCGGGGAAATGGTCAACTGGTGATGCGTGACTGCCCCAACGGAATTATCGATGGCAATGGATTTGCCATCTCAAACCTCCAACTCAATGGTAGTGATATTACCTTAACAAGTCCTTTATACATAGTTGTTTTATTACAACTCAAAAATTCCTCACATTTAGTCCTGAACAACTACTCTCTGTTTCTGTTGCCAACGGCTAGTCTGGTGGTTGATGCATGCAGCGGGGTTCATACCCACGGAGCTGCCCGGATAATTCGACTGAGCTTCTTTCATCAAAATCATGATGTTGTGCTCACACATGTAGTTTCCCAGTTTTTCGTAAATCCTGCCACTGTTAGTGTATCAGAAAAACCCGTCCCCTCTGCATTTCAGCATCGGGGTGATGTGACAAGTAATTTTCCAACCCCATTTATTTGCCCGCCTTCGCCGCCCCCGAAGGTTTAGAAATCACGAAAAGGTGAA
The DNA here is from genome assembly GCA_963676875.1 of Bacteroidales bacterium. Classification (GTDB taxonomy): domain Bacteria; phylum Bacteroidota; class Bacteroidia; order Bacteroidales; family F082; genus UBA6244. Next base: position 1,126,622 of record OY781436.1, on the reverse strand, counting down.
TTGGAGAGCGGGTAAAAAAGAGAACTTCCACCTTTCAACTCCTTCCATCGGGTTTAGCCCGAACAGTTTTTCCTTACACGCGAAAAATTAATATACAATAAATTAATATTTATCAATAATTTAAAATTATCATCATGAAAAAATTTATTTTTCTTACTTTGGCGGTATTGATAACCACCATAAGTATGATGGCTCAGGTAGCCATTAACAACGATGGCAGTACTCCCGATGCTGCTGCCATGCTGGATGTCAAGAGCAATAACTCGGGGATGTTACTTCCCAGAATGACAGATATACAGCGCAATGCCATTCCAAATCCGGCCATCGGATTGCTAATCTTTAACACCTCATCAAACAGATTTAACTGTTATACCGCCGACGGTTGGCATGAACTTTCACGCTCATTTAAATCCGCCGTTTCCGGAACCACCAGTGCCGGGGGTGGTGTAGCCATAAATTTGACAGGTGCCCAGCCCAACACATCAGCGATTTTGGATGTGTCCTCTGATGAAAAAGGGATGCTGATCCCTGTTACCCTAGAAGCTTCCTTGACACCTGTTGCAGGATTGATTTACTTTGATAATACCATAAACAGCATCAGGTATTATAATGGTACTTCATGGGAAACCGTATGTAAAACATTCTTAACCACTACCACAGGAGCAGGTTCGTTAACTGCAAATGGCGTGTCCATAAATACTGATGGCAGTGCACCGGATCCATCTGCCATGTTGGAAGTAAAAAGTACCACAAAAGGTTTGTTGTTGCCCCGCATGACAAGCGCCCAAATTGAACAAATACTTCCTGTGGCCGGGTTGATGGTTTACAATACCACTACCAACACAGTTGATTATCACAATGGTACAAATTGGGATAAATTGGAAACTGATGTACCTGCGCAGCCCAGCGCCATAGCAGGTGATACAACTCCCTGCGAAGGCACCAGTCAAACATATAGCGTTAACAACGTTACCGGGTTAACCTACACCTGGACGGTACCCACCGGATGGAATATTACCGCCGGACAAGGAACCAACAGCATGACCGTGACAGTAGGTGCATCCGATGGCGATATCACCGTAACACCTTCCAATGCTTGTGGAAATGGTACTCCAAGTGTTCTGGCCGTTACTTCTCTTGGCGCACCGGCACAGCCCAGCGCCATTGCCGGGTCTGTTGCTCCTTGCGAAGGCTCGAGTGCCAACATTTACAGTGTAACCAACGTGGCCGGGGTTACCTACACCTGGGCAGTTCCCACGGGCTTTGTGATTCAGTCAGGCAATGGCTCCAATAGCATTGCAGTTCAAGTAGGTACTGGTGTGGGCGATGGCAACATCACCGTTACGCCTTCCAATACCTGTGGAAATGGTACAGCGAGTGTTCTGGCCGTTACCTCTCCTGCCACACCGGCGCAGCCCAGTGCCATTGCCGGAAACACAATCCCGCTTACAGGTAGTTCGCAAACTTATAGTGTGACCAATGTGAGTGGAGTTTCTTATGCATGGACGGTACCCTCAGGTTGGAGTATTACCGCCGGAACAGGAACCAACAGCATCACCGTTACCGTAGGCACCTCCAATGGCAACATCACCGTTACCCCATCTAATGCTTGTGGCGATGGTACATCACGTAGTCTGGCCGTTGCTGCAGGCTTTACAACGGTTATTACGTCCCAACCCGACGATGCCCGATATTGCCCGGGTTCAGCCGCCACCTTTAGCGTAACAGCAACAGGAACAAGCTTGACCTATCAATGGCAGGAATTGGAGTGGATAAATGTAGGAAAGGGAAGTTATGGAACTTGGACGGATCTCGCCAATGGAGGAATCTACTCCGGTGTAAATACCGCCACACTTACCATCAACTATCCAAGTACTGACATGAATAAATATAAATACAGGTGTGTGGTTACAGGAACTTACGGAACGGAAACAAGTTCGGACGCAGATTTATACCCATATGTAACAACATCTTCCAGTAACCCTAAAAATGATATCGTTGTACCCGGCCAAAACGCCAGTTTCTCGATCTCTGCAAATGGAAATAGCTTGACTTATCTATGGCAACTAAGCACAAATGGAGGCAGTAGCTGGAGCAATCTTTCAAACAACAGCACATACTCCGGTGTAACTACAAATAGTCTTACAATTACAACTACTGTTGCCGGGATGAACAATTTTAGGTACAGATGTGTGGTAACCGGAACTTGTGGTACGGTTTATACAAGTGGTGCAGTACTGACGGTATTCGTATGCGGAAGCAATGTAACTTTCACCTACAAGGGTAGCAGCGTAACTTATGGTACGGTTGTCGGGGACAATGGTCGTTGCTGGTTGGATCGCAACCTGGGGGCTTCTCGTGTTGCCACTTCGGCCACCGATACTCAGGCTTTTGGTGATTTATTCCAGTGGGCGCGCGTTGATGACGGACATCAAAACAGAACCTCAGGTACCACCACCACACAGAGTCCGACTCAATACCCGGGTCATGACGACTTTATCAAGGGTTCTGAAAATTGGTCGACCAATAACCACCTCACTTGGTATGGAGATGCCAATCCATGTCCAGCCAATTTCCGCGTCCCAGACATGGATGAATATTATTATGAAGAGTTGCAATGGAGCAATGGGACTGGTTGGACAGGTGGCTTTGCATCACCCCTAAAAATAACCGCTGGAGGAGTAAGAGATAATGGGGATGCTGTGATTGAAGACGTAGGTTCCATGGGTTACTATTGGTCAAGAGGCTATTCCAATCTTTATCCGACTGTAGCGCATATGAAATGGTACTACGTGGATCATTCTGCATCAGCTACTGGTACTCCCAGGGCAACCGGAGGGGCGGTTCGTTGTATTCTTGATAATTAACCAATAAGGTATTCTCATCTTGCTCTCCAATAATAGCAAGATTACCTTCCGACAGTTATGTTGGTTGGATGTATAAAAAAGCCTCCCTTACTTGAATGTAGGGGAGGTTTTTTGTGGGAAAGGGTAGAAGGTGGGAAATGTGGGAAACGGTAAAAGGGTGGTTTGTTCTATTGGTGACTGGTTGGGGCTTAAGCCCCTTCTCTTTAGTGTCATTCTGAACGAAGTGAAGAATCTCGATCCACCTACTTATCGGCAATTTGACTATTGGAACAAACATGTCAGAGATCTTCATTTCGCAGGCTCCATTTAGGATGACAGGGTGGGGCTGTTGGCATTGGCTCACTTCGTCACTCAGTCACTCTCGTCACCTTGTCACCTTGTCCCTCTGTCCCTCGTCCCTTGTCCCCTTCCCCCTCAGCGCCTCCGTGGTGAATAAAAACCCGCAAAAAATTGCACCACAGAGACACAGAGAACACAGAGGAAAGCACAAAGAAAATCGATTGATATCGTCTATCAGTTCACTGTTCACTGTTCACTGATTACCGATCACCGTTCACTCAGTTCCTCCGTCCCCTTGTCCCTCTGTCCCCTTGTCCCCCTGTCCCTTCTTCCCTCCCTCACAACAGTTTTTTCAATTTTTTAAAGAAATATATTAACACCTCCGGCATTGTTGATTTTGCCTACCTTTGAATGTTTTACAAAAACACCTTTTCTAGTGAGAAATACCATGAAAGTACTCAAATATATTGGTTATGCCATCTTGGGCTTTGTTATGCTGGTGATGGGATTTTTGCTGTACATCACAGCTACGGATTATCGGCCACAGCCCGTTGAAGCGCTGACATCGAGTGGTTCGGCTAATTCAGGTAGCATGGTTTCCGACACTCAATTTAAACTTGTTGACTGGAATGTGGGATACGCCGGATTAGGTGCCAACATGGATTTTTTCTACGATGGCGGCAAGAAAGTACGTGATACCAAAAAGAATACGGAAAGCAATTTGAGTCAAATTCTCACCTTCGTAGAGAACAACGATAGTATCGATTTTTGGATGATACAGGAAGTGGATGTTAACGCCAAAAGGAGCTACGGCATTGATGAAGCAGATAAAATGAGGGTGGCTCTTCCGGGATATTCCGGTGTTTTTGCCACCAACTACCTGGTACCGTTTGTGCCTGTCCCGCTTTCTGAGCCAATGGGCGGCGTGCATGCAGGCATGATGACTTTTTCGGTTTATCCCAGCAGGGAGGCACTTCGCTATGCTTATCCATTGATTGCCAGCTGGCCCGATCGACTTTTTCTTTTAGACCGCTGTTTTATACTGAATCGTTTTGAATTGAGTAATGGACACGACCTTTGTGTTATCAATACCCACAACTCAGCCTATGTTTACGATAGCCTGCTTCGTGTTGAGGAGCTGCAAATACTTAAGAAAGTGATGCTCGACGAATATCAAAAGGGTAATTTTGTGGTAGCCGGAGGCGATTGGAATCAGAACCCACCCAATTATTCACCCAAAAATAACTACAATGGCCACCGATTTGTTCCTTCACAGGTGAAAATGGCCACAGATTTCTTACCCAACGGTTGGCAGTGGGTTTTTGATAACTCAGCACCTACCAATCGCAACAACGATCAACCCTACGAAAAGGGAGTTAATGGAACCACTTGCCTGGATTATTTTGTTCTTTCTCCCAATCTAAAAGCAGATCAAGTTCAGGTAATCGATTTAAATTTTGCCCACAGCGACCATCATCCTGTTTTTCTTAAGTTCTCTTTGAGGTAAGGAGATCAAGGGCTCAAATGTTCAAGGGTTCAAGCGTTCAAGGGTTCAACCCCGAAAGCTTTCGGGGCAAGGGTTCAAATGTTTGCTTGTAATGATGTTTATGTATAACTGTACACTTACTCTCTACTCCTTACTGATTACTCCCTACTCCCCCCGAAGGCTTTCGGGGTCCGTCTCCCAACTCCCGTCTCCCAACACCTCAATCTCACTTTTCCTTTCCTCCTTTATTACCTTATACCAAATATAAATTGAAGTTAGCACTACGCTGTTTATGTATAATGCCGATATAGAATTGAAGAGGTTTCAGGAGCGAAGCGAACTTAAAGCTCATTTCAATTCATAATCGGTATTACAATGAAGATAATATCAACATATTGTTAAATTTGCGCACCAAACCAACACGTGGCGGATGTATAAATGGATATTCATTTCCCTGTTAATTTTGATGTCAGCAAAGCTGTTTTCGCAATCGGAATATGATTTTTCTACGGAGTGGAATCGCGGCCTTAAATTTGAAAGTCCCGATAAGACGTTCCAAATAAAAATGGGTGGACGATTGCATTTCGACATGATGTTTATCGGTCAGGAGGATAGTTTGTCCAATCACTTTCTTGCCGAAAATGGAGCTGAATTCAGAAGAGTACGTCTTTATACTGCCGGAAAATTGTATCAAAATGTGGAGTTTAAGGTGCAGCTCGATTTTGCCAAAGGTGTCGTGGTACTGAAGGATGTTTATCTGCGTGTTACCAAATTGCCTGTGGTGGGAAACTTTCAGGTGGGTAATTTTAAGGAGCCCATGGGTTTTGAGATGATAACCAGCTCGAACAACATCACCGAAATGGAACGTTCGCTAACCGATGCACTTACCCCTGATCGCAACCTGGGTTTGATGGTTTTCAACCAATGGGCTAAAAAACGTGTGGCGGCCTTTGCGGGATTCTTTTATCCATCTATGGGAGGCTATAAATATCAAGGTAACGCTTACCACCTTACTGGACGACTTGTTGGGGTGCCGGTGTATAAAACTGAAGGCAATTATCAGGTTCTTCATTTGGGGGTGTCTTATTCTCAGTCGTTTAACGATGGCCAAGCGCTCGAGTATCTGGCTCGCCCCGAAAGTCATCTGGCACCCAAATATGTGTCTGTCAATTACGATGCCATTCAAGATGTGAATAAAATGGGCGCGGAGCTGGTCTATGTGTACAATCAATTTTCGTTTCAATCGGAATTTATGAAGCATGTTATAAGTCCTGATCCCTCATCGGCATTGGCTGCCTCAACCTACGTGCTGGATGCGTGGTATGGCATCCTGAGTTGGGTGGTTACGGGTGAGCACAAACCCTATCACTTGGGTTCGGGCAGCTTCGACGGAATTTCACCCCGCAAAAACTTTGGTAAGGAAGGTGGTATAGGTGCGTGGGAAGTCTCGCTGAGGTACTCTGAAATTAATCTGGACGACCATGAAATTCATGGTGGACATATGCGCGATATTACCCTGGGCGTCAACTGGTTTTTAAACCCCGTAACCCGTATTTCGGCCAACTATATTTCATCGGATGTGGTGGGTTTGGGTCGTGCCGGAATCTTTCAGATGCGCTTCCAATTGGCGTTTTAGTTTGTGTGGATGTTGCCTTTCTGTTTACTTGTTCTTAAGTAGAACAAAATGAGCCGTTTATATTCTTAAAACGTTTCTAAAATATTTCGAAATATTTATTTTTTTAAGTGTGATTTGGATATTAAAATGACATAATATTGCATTTCAATTCAAGGTGAATTGAGTAGTAAATAATCAATAAAAACGGATGTTAAATAAGGTAAAAATTTCAATTAAATGCCTTAAAAAGAGATGAAACCAAAAAATCCCATGATGTCAAATTCTACCTTTGTTCAGGAAGATTTTGACGAGCCTCCACCCTCCGGAGCTTCCACCCATCTCATCAATGGACAATCTCAACTAACAACCCCATTCTCAACTGAATCTTTTCCTGTTTCCGACCTTGCTTCTCGCTTTCAGGATATCCATTTCCCACATGTGAGCGATGAAAAGTGGAACGATTGGAAATGGCAGGTGCGCAACAGCTACACTTCCTTCGATGCTTTGGAGCGGGTGCTTACCCTCACCGACGAGGAAAAGGGGTTTAAGGAACAGTCGCTCAACCTCCCCATCAGGGTAACTCCTTATTATGCAGCTTTAATTGCCGGGCAGGACAGCTTGCAACCCTTGCGAAAAACCATGATACCTACCTTAGACGAATTGGTGGTGTCGCCGGGTGAAGAATCTGACCCCTTGGGTGAAGAACACGACAGCCCTATTCCATTAATTGTACATCGGTATCCCGACCGCGTACTGTTTTTGGTTACAGGCTTTTGTTCGGCGTTTTGCAGGTACTGCACCCGTTCGCACATGGTTTCGAAAAAGGATAAAATGCATGCCGGCACACCGCAAATCGACCGTGCCCTCAATTATATCAAACAACACACCGAAATCAGAGACGTGATCATATCCGGTGGCGACCCTCTGACCTTGTCTGACGAACGCATAGAATACATCCTCAGTGGATTACGCAACATTGAGCATGTGGAAATGATACGTTTGGGAACCAAGGTGCCGGCTGTAATGCCCATGCGCATTACCCAAAAACTGGCCGACATGTTAAAAAAATACCATCCCTTGTTCATGAGTCTGCACTTTACTCATCCCGATGAACTTACCCCCGAAACCCGTCAGGCATGCACCCGACTGGCCGATGCAGGCATTCCGTTGGGAAGTCAAACGGTGCTGCTAAAGGACGTAAACGACGATGCAGCGATATATAAAAAACTCACCCACGAGTTGCTCAAGGTGAGGGTGAAACCCTATTACCTCTATCAATGCGATCCCATTCCCGGTTCCGCGCATTTTCGCACCAGCGTAGCCAAAGGATTAGACATTATTAAGCAATTGCGGGGATTTACTTCCGGCTATGCCATTCCTCATTACGTGATTGATGCACCGGGAGGTGGCGGCAAAATTCCGTTGTTACCGGAATATCTGGTGGGCAACGAGAACGGGAACGTGATATTACGCAACTACGAGGACAAACTCTATCGGTATCCGGATTATTCCTAAGCGGAGATCGTCATTCATCTTAAATAATTACCGGAAAATGAAGATAGGATTGACCTATGATTTAAGGTCCGAATACCTGAAAATGGGTTTCTCGGAAGAAGAAACCGCCGAATTCGACAAGGAAGATACCATCGAAGGCATCGAGCAAACCTTGCAACAACTGGGATATCACACCCAACGCATTGGGCACCTGAAACAATTGGTGTCGGCCTTGGAACGGGGTGAGCGGTGGGATTTGGTCTTTAATATTTGCGAAGGCATGTATGGCATCGGGCGCGAAGCTCAGGTGCCGGCACTGCTGGATGCATTCCAAATTCCCTTCTATGTTGTAATCCAAATTTTTTCTTCATTATTTCTTTCTTTTTTAGAGAGTTATTAATTTGACAATTTTACCATCGGGCAATACGAAGCCTGAAGGTTTTCCCCTCATTGTTAAATTATACTGGGCCTAGGCCCAGTATAATTTCTTGAACCTTCGGTATAAAACTTCACCTTCGGTTTCCCCTCATTGTAACGAATCCGGTCTATAAAAACACCCTTCTATCAGCGGACATGATTTAACCAGCCGCATTTCTGTGTTCAATTTATTATAGATAAGAGCTGTGGCCTACGGGTAACGGACACCCTATTCGGGGCCGCAAGGGAATTCAAACAGTCTCTTTATCATTGAGTTGCTTCTATTTCCGATTTCGTTTTTATTATATGACTGAATATACATATGCAGTTTCATTTTTAATTACATACCTTATTCGATTAATCAGTTTCTTCGCTATTCTTATTATGGCTTTGTTTGGCTCCATTCTTTTACATAATAATCCATAACTATACATCAGTGACGGATCTTTCTTTGATGCTACCCAGGCTGCTTCAACTATGACACTACGTAAAAAAAGATTACTCCTACGTGTAATGGTGCCAACGTTCTCTTTTTCTCCCGATGAATTGGTCGTCGGAACTAAGCCCACAAACGAACAAAGCTGGTCAAGATTCTTAAACCGTAAAATGTCTTCTATTTCGGTCAAAAGGGTTATGGCTGTTATAAGTCCTATTCCGGGGATAGTTTGCAACAGACTTAACTTTTTTGCATACTCCCCGTCTAGCTGTCTAAGGTGCCTGTTAATCTTTAATAGTTTTTTACGCAGCAGCAACGATGTATCCAAGGTGTCTTCAAGAACTATTTTTCCGTGCGAAGTGGATAGTTCGATATCATTTAACCATTTTGTGAATCTTCCTGACCAATGCCTTGAAGGTCCATCAAGTTCCAAAGGAATTTTTATCCCATTAAAATAAAGAAAGGACTTGATTCTGCTTTTGTGACGACTGATTTCTTTAACCAATGTTTTGCGGTAACGCACTAGTCCACGAAGCTCTTCCATACCCATGCTGGGAATATAAATGCCCACAAGTTCACCATTCTTGAGCGTTTTGGCAATCTTACGGCTATCGCGCTTGTCTTCCTTTTGGCGCTTTTCTTTATCAGTAGTGGGAATATCAGCAGGGTTGACAACAATATTTCTAATACCAAAACCCTCAAGTTCTCGATGAGCGCTGAACCCGCAAAATCCGGCTTCATATGCAGAATAGTAAATTGCACCAGGGAAGTTCTTAATCAGATAATTAGATAGCACCTCTGCACTTGGATCCTGCGAATACGTCTTGTGAATGCGATCATTTACCATTATTGTTACCTTCCAGCTTTTCAAATGAATATCAATTCCTACATAAACATTTTGTCCAGTAAAATCAATTTTTGTACTTTTAGTCTTCATAAGCCTACTTTTTGTTTTTGTGTTTTTTCTTTTCAAAAACTAAAATACAAAAACTCGGTGGGCTTATGATTTTACAAACATACAGCCTACGTGTTTTCGGGACCGTTGGTGCTGGCCCTAACCCTCGACAAAGGGCTCACCAAACGTGTGGTGCGCGATGCAGGCATTGCCACACCGGAGTTTGCCGTGGTTCATCAAATCAGCGACCTGAAAAAAATAACCTTGCCCTTTCCTTTGTTTGCCAAACCGGTGGCCGAAGGCACCGGTAAGGGAATCAACGGCAAATCCATCATCCGCGATGTCGGTGAACTATACCAACGATGTGAGTCGTTGCTCCACGAATTTCGTCAACCCGTGTTGGTGGAAACCTACCTGAGTGGACGTGAGTTTACCGTGGGCATCACCGGAACCGGGGAACGTGCACAAACCACCGGCACCATGGAAATTCTCTTGCTCGAAAAGGCCGAAAAGGGTTTGTATTCATATGCCAACAAGGAGGAATATACTTCTGTGATTGAATATCAAGCTGTTACCGATACGGAAGTAAAGTCTTCATGCGAAAATCTGGCCTTGGACGTATATCGTCTGTTGGGTTGCGAAGATGGTGGTCGTGTGGACATTCGGATGGATGCCCATGGTGTTCCCAATTTTTTGGAAATCAATCCGTTGGCCGGAATGCATCCCGTTCATTCCGATTTGCCCATCCTGAGCCGACTAAATGGCATCACGTATCCGGAACTTATGAAGCGCATCATGGATTCGGCTGTTCAGAAAATTAAACACTAGGCGATGAAAAAGGTGGTGGTGTTGATCAATGCTCTTTCGGAGAAATCCACTGAAGATGAATTGGATGTGCTGGAACAGGCCTGCCTGATTGAAGACACGCTGGAAAAATTGGGCTATGAAAGCAGTCGTGTTTTCATGGATTTGAATGTGGAAGCCACCGCCCGGCACATACAAGATATCGGGCCTGACTTTGTTGTAAATTTGGTGGAGGGTTTGGTGCAAGATGCCCGTTTGATACATTGGGCACCTGCATTGCTCGAACATTTGGGTTTACCTTTCACCGGTTGCAGTTCCGAAAGTATATTCGTTACCGGCAACAAGATTCTAACCAAAAAACTTATGTTGGCTCACAGTATTCCCACGCCACAATTGATTACCAATCCGGCCGGCACCGACTTTCATCCCGGGAAAATCTACATGGCCAAGCCCGTGTGGGAAGATGCTTCCGTGGGTATTTCGGATGAAAACGTGATGCCCGGCGAGCGGAATCGTGTGGATGATTTTTTGGCCACCCATGCCGACACAGACTGGTTTTTCGAAGAATTTGTTTCGGGACGTGAGTTTAACATCGCCGTTTTAGGTGGTGTGTCGGGGCCGGAGGTGTTGCCCATGGCGGAAATTGTGTTTGAAAACTTCCCGGAAGGAAAGCCTCAAATTGTGGGATATGAGGCCAAATGGAATCAGGATTCCTTTGAATACAAAAACACCAACCGACGTTTTGGCTTTGAAACCGAAAATCCTGAATTGGCTGAACGGATGAAACAAATTTGCCTTCGTTGTTGGCAGGTGTTTGGGTTGAAAGGCTACGTTCGTGTGGATCTTCGGGTAAATCAACATCAGGAACCCATGGTCTTGGAGATTAATGCCAATCCTTGTCTTTCGCCCAATGCCGGATTTGTGGCAGCAGCCAATCAGGCAGGATACCCTTTTGAAATTGTTTTGCAACGGATGATTGAAGACGCCTTCTCATCTCAATAATTTGAATAAATTAACCATCGATCTCATGAGTAACATTACCTTTCGAACAAATATAACACCTCAGGACCCCGATATTATCCGCGACATCGTCACCTCCACCGGATTCTTCCGTGAGGATGAAATCGACATTGCCGTGGAGTTGGCCGAAGAGCGCCTTGACAAAGGAGAGGCCAGCGGCTATGAGTTTATTTTCATGGAAGTGGATGGAAAAACTGTGGCCTACGCTTGTTTCGGACTGATTCCGTGCACCAAAAACAGCTACGATTTGTATTGGATAGCCACCCACCACGATTTTCGAAACCGGGGGCTGGGCAAGCAACTGTTGAAAGCTACCGAGGAAGCCATCAAATCGCTGAAAGGCAGCGGTATATACGTTGAAACGGCCAGTCGTGCCCTCTACACGCCCACACGGAAGTTTTACGAAAACAATGGCTACGAACTCAAGGCCCAGTTTGAGGATTATTACGAAGAAGGCGACGATTTGGTTTACTATGTGAAGCGGATTTGCTAAATTGGATTTTCGCTGATTTTAGAAATTGTCCAAATTTTTCCCATAGGTATCGTATAGGGGCAGAGACATATTTTTTGAGCCTACTCTGAATAGTATTGAAATAATTTTTTTTTACCACAGAGTTCCACAGAGTTTACCACAGAGTTCCGCAGAGTTCTTCACTGTGATTATACAAAGTTCTGCTTATCAATGATGTGTACCTTTTGTGCCAGGTGGTTATACCAACTATAAATTGAAGTTAGCACTATGCTGTTTATGTATAATGCCGATAGAATTGAAGATGTTTCAGGAGCGAAGCGAACTTAAAGCTCATTTCACTTCAAAATCGGTATTAATTTATAGTCGAAACGCTTTTAAAAACTTTTAATGAATGAACGACTTTTCGGAGCGGATTTAAGCTTACAATAATTTCACAAACACCCTTGGAATTTAGATAAAAATATCTAAAACACCATTGTATTTTGGATAAATATCGGAATTGATTATGTGAAAATCCCGAAAATATATTGCATAAGAACTTTATTGACAAATTGTTGTGGCGGAATCGCTTGCTTCCAGCGTCATTTCCCTTCCCATCACCAGCGTCCGGTTGTCGGGAATATGTCCCACAGGGCAACCCATGGCAACAGGAAAATCATAGTCTTTCACGGCATCCCAAATAATTTCTTCGGCTGTTTTTCCGAAAGGGATGGTATTGTCGCGCATGTCGGTCATGCCCCCAATCACCAATCCGGCCAGTTTATCCAGTTTTCCGGCCCTTTTCAAACCCATCATCATGCGGTCGATGTGGTACAGGTATTCATCCAAATCTTCCAAAAACAAAATACATCCCGATGTTTCCGGAAAAGAACGACTTCCCAGCAGACTGTAAAGCACCGAAAGATTGCCGCCCACCATGCGGCCTTTAGCGGTTCCGCTTCGTTGGAGGTGAGCGCCATGCCAGCTGAGATTTTGAGGATTCCCGCCCAGGGCATCCAACAATGATTGTAGGGATTCGTCCGTGTTTTCCTTAAATCCCAAAGGCATGGGTGCGTGGAGGGTTTCGATGCCAAGCACCTGATTTACATGGTTGTGAAAAACGGTCATGTCGCTATAACCGGCCAACCAACATGGGTACTGAGCAAAATGGCCGAAATCGAGCAGGTCGATAATACGGACGCTGCCATATCCCCCACGGGCAAACAATATCGCGGCCACCGAAGGGTCGTCGAGATATTGTTGCAGCAATGCTGCCCGTTGTTGATCGGTGCCTGCAAACTGATTGTCGGTAAGGAAAAGATTTTCGTCGTAAACTACTTTCAGGCCTTGCTTTTCCAGAAGCTGAATGCCAAAGGCAAGTTCGTTTTGGGTAATTCGGCGTGCCGGAGCTGCCAAAGCTATTTTATCTCCTTTTTTCAAAGGGCGGGGGGTCATCATATTTGCGCTGATTGATTAACTTTGCCGAAATTACGGAAAATTGTATTGTATGTCCAAAAATTTCAAAAGAACCACCATTACTTCGGCCCTTCCCTATGCCAACGGGCCCATCCACATTGGCCATTTGGCGGGCGTTTACGTGCCTGCCGACATTTACGCCCGCTACCTGCGCATGTGTGGCGAAGACGTGTTGTTTATTGGCGGATCCGACGAGCATGGGGTGCCCATAACCATCAAAGCACGCAAAGAGGGTATTACCTCCCAGCAGGTGGTGGACAGGTACCACAACCAAATTAAGGATTCCTTTGAAACCTTTGGCATTTCCTTCGATGTGTATTCGCGTACCTCGGCATCCATTCACCACGAAACGGCTGCCGCTTTTTTTAAGAAATTGTACGACGATGGAAAGTTCATCGAAAAAACCAACCAACAATACTACGACGAAGAAAACAACCAGTTTTTGGCCGACCGATACATCACAGGAACCTGTCCCCATTGCGGATTTGAGCGTGCTTACGGCGACCAGTGCGAAAGTTGCGGTACCTCGTTGAGTCCAATGGAACTCATCAATCCCAAATCTGCTTTGAGCGGAAATGTGCCCGTTTTGAAAGAAACCAGGCATTGGTATTTGCCTTTGGAAGATTACGAACCCTGGCTTACCGAATGGATTTTGGAAGGTCACAAGGACGATTGGAAGACCAATGTTTACGGTCAGGTGAAAAGCTGGGTGGATCAGGGATTGAAACCCCGTGCCGTTACCCGCGACCTGGATTGGGGAGTGAAAGTGCCCGTGGAAGGTGCTGAGGGAAAGGTGCTCTACGTTTGGTTCGACGCACCCATCGGCTACATATCGGCCACCAAAGAATGGTCGGAGAAAACCGGAAACGACTGGGAACCCTACTGGAAAAGCGATGACACCAAGTTGGTACACTTCATAGGCAAGGACAACATCGTGTTTCACTGTATTATTTTCCCGGTGATGCTCAAGGCCGAAGGCAGTTATATCCTTCCGGAGAATGTGCCTGCCAACGAATTTCTGAACCTCGAAAACGATAAAATATCCACTTCGCGCAATTGGGCGGTTTGGTTGCACGAATACCTGGAAGATTTTCCCGGAAAGCAAGACGTGTTGCGATACGTGCTTACCGCCAATGCCCCCGAAACCAAGGACAACGACTTTACCTGGAAGGATTTTCAGGCGCGCAACAACAACGAGTTGCTGGCCATTTATGGTAATTTTGTAAACCGAACGCTGGTTCTTACCCAAAAATATTTCAACGGGATAGTTCCCGAAGCCGGGTCGCTGGACGAAGTGTCACAAACCGCATTGGACGAAATGGCCCGTTATCCGGAGATTATTTCCTCTTCCATCGAGCGTTACCGCTTCCGCGAAGCCCTTTCGGAGTTGATGAACCTGGCCAGATTGGGTAACAAATACCTCACCGAAATGGAACCCTGGAAACTCATCAAAACCGATGAGGAAAAGGTGAAAATGATATTGAATGTTTCGTTACAGATTGTGGCCAATTTGTCGGTATTGTCCGAACCATTTTTGCCCTTCTCGGCACATAAACTGCAGGAAATGATTGATTTGAAAGGCTTGGGATGGAAAGATGCCGGAAAAGCCGACCTCCTGAAGCCCGGACATCAGCTGAACCAACCCGATTTTCTTTTTGCCCGCATCGAAGATGCCGAGGTGGAAAAACAAGTGCAGAAATTGTTGGACACCAAAAAGGAAAACCTGGGTGCCGCCCCTGCCAAACCTGCCAAAGAACCCATCGAATTCGAGGATTTCATGAAAATGGACATTCGGACAGGTACCATTCTGGAAGCCGAAAAGGTGCCCAAAACGAAAAAGTTACTCAAACTAAAAGTCGATACCGGAATTGATAAAAGAACCGTGGTGTCGGGCATCGCCGAGTATTACGAGCCCGAAAACATCATCGGCCGCAAGGTGAGCATTTTGGTGAATCTGGCACCCCGCAAGCTCAAAGGCATCGAATCGCAAGGCATGATTTTGATGGCCGAAGACAAGGACGGAAGGCTTTGCTTTGTTTCGCCCACAGAGGATTTTAACAACGGAAGTGAGATAAAATAGATGAACGTACTCGCACAACTTAAGAAATATACACGGGTGGTTGCCGACACCGGCGATTTTGAATCCATGCGTCAATACCTGCCCGTGGATGCCACCACCAATCCCAGTTTAATTTATGCTTCGGCGCAAAATCCGCGATATGCGTCTTTGGTTGATGAAGCCATCCGCTATGCCAAAAACCATGTCAGTGAAGAAGCCGGTCAGCTGGCTCTGTGTTTGGATAAACTGGCGGTTAATTTTGGTTTGGAGATTCTGAAAATTGTACCCGGACGCGTTTCCACGGAAGTGGATGCCCGCTTGTCGTTCGACACACAGGGGTCCATCGACAAAGCCCGTCAGTTGATTCGTTTATACGAAGATGCCGGAATATCCCGGGAGCGCATACTCATCAAGCTGGCAGCCACCTGGGAAGGGATTAAAGCTGCCGAAGTGTTGGAGCAGGAAGGTATTCGGTGCAATCTCACGTTGTTGTTCAGTAAGATACAAGCCATTGCCTGTGCCGAAGCCCGCGTGCAGTTGATTTCGCCCTTTGTGGGACGCATCCTGGATTGGTACAAAAATGCCCGAAAAGTGGACCATATTCCTGCTTCGGAAGACCCCGGAGTACTGTCGGTTACCGAGATATTTCATTACTACAAAAAGTTTGGTTATGCCACCGAAGTGATGGGAGCCAGTTTTCGGAATACGGGTGAAATTATGGAGTTGGCCGGATGCGACCTGCTGACCATTGCCCCCGGTCTTCTGGGCGAACTGGAGCAAATGACGGATGTGGAACTTCCTCAAAAGTTGGATGCCGGACAGTCGATTACCATGGACCTGGAGAAAATCCATGCCGACGAAAAGACCTTTCGTTGGTTATTGAACGAAGATGCCATGGCCACGGAGAAACTCGCCGAAGGCATTCGTAAATTCACGGTTGATTTGATCAAGCTGGAGAACTTTGTGAAAGAGAAGATGTAGGATTTGCGAACATCCACCTGCTTCATCTGAATTAACATTTTTTGTAAATCTTCAAGGCAAATTCCCGGTCAATTTCCTTTGGCCTGTATTACATTTGCCACCATTCAGCATCCCTTTGATAAAAAATTGGTTGCTGAAGGAAGTGTAAAATATTCACATAAAAATTAACGAAATGAAATACAATACATTAGGAAATACCGGACTAAAAGTATCAGAGCTCTGTTTGGGAACCATGACCTTTGGCGGACGTGGCATGTGGACAGCCATAGGAACCCTGCCTCAAAAGGAAGTCAATGCGCTGGTTAAACAAGCTGTTGATGGAGGAATCAATTTCATTGATACCGCCAATGTTTACAGCGAAGGGCTCAGTGAGCAAATGACGGGCAAAGCCATTCGCGAACTGGGCATCAATAGAAATGACCTGGTGGTTGCCACCAAAGTTCGAGGCAAAATGGGAGAAGGTCCCAATAACACCGGCTTAAGCCGAAAGCACATCCTACAGCAAGCCGATGAGAGCCTCAGCCGCTTGAACATGGACTACATCGACCTCTATCAAATTCATGGATTCGATCCCTTGACCCCAATGGAAGAAACCCTTGATGCCCTTGACATGCTGGTAAAGGCAGGAAAGGTGAGATACATTGGATGCAGCAATCTGGCTGCCTGGCAAATTATGAAAGCGTTGGGGATTTCCGCCCGGAGACACCTGAACAAATTTGTGTCGTTGCAGGCCTACTATACCATCGCCGGACGCGACCTGGAGCGTGAAATCGTTCCATTGCTGAAAGACCAGCACTTGGGATTGATGGTTTGGAGTCCGCTGGCAGGAGGTTTGCTAAGTGGTAAGTACAGACGTGATACAGAACAGAGCGAGGGTAGGAGGGTGAATTTTGATTTTCCTCCGGTGAACAAAGAAAAGGCCTTCGATATTGTTGAGGTGATGATTCAGATGGCGCAGGATAAAGGCGTAACGCCGGCACAAATTGCCCTGGCCTGGTTGCTTCACCAACAGGTTGTTACATCCGTAATTGTTGGCGCCAACAAACCGACCCAGTTAGCAGACAACCTCCGTTCGGTGGAAGTTGTGCTCTCCCAGCAAGAACTCGATATTCTTGATGAAGTGAGCAAGCTAACACCGGAATACCCCGGCTGGATGATTGACCGTCAGGGCAGCGACCGAAAGTAAAGAGTTGGAGCAAGAGTTGTTAAATGATGAAAAAACACTAATTTTGCACCTCCAATTTTTGGCCCCATAGTTCAAGGGATAGAATAGAAGTTTCCTAAACTTTAGATCCAGGTTCGAGTCCTGGTGGGGCTACCCAAGGGGACAACATTGAAAAATCAGTGTTATCCCCTTTTTCTTTTTGGCGCAAAGCCTTGCTACTGCTGATAATCCAGCGTGCCGCCTCATTTATTTGTTCGGTTCGAACTTTATTTTTCTCAAAAATAATGTTTCCGGAATGTTGATTAGTGTATTCATATTGAGGTAATAAAATCTTTATTCTTCCCAACAAAAACCTTGAAAAAGTAAAAACGTGGTTGAACAATGCAAAAGAAGCGGACTTGTTGAATATTGGTCATTTTCATTGTACAGCGAAAGATTGGAGTGATGCACATCCATTTTGACAATGTGCTGAAAAAAGAGTGAAACCTTCAAAAACGCACAACCATCTGTAAATTATTTAACTAAATTTGTCCAATAGGGTTTGAAGTCAAATAGTGGTATTGTTAATGGTTATTTCCGGATACACTATTTGTGTTGGCGATAACGGCTTGGTTTTTTTATTCTCAAGAAAACGTTAACAGTAAAAAAGTGTAAAACATGAATGTCGATAGTTGGCTGGAAGAAAAGGGTTTTGGGCAATATTCAGCGTTTTTTAATAAACACGGCATCACCATGGAGAAATTGTCCAAAATCACCTCCCATGAGGAACTGATAGAAATTGGCATTAAATCATTTATGCATCGCAAGAAAATGCTAAGTGAGATGGCGGCATTAACTCCATTGCCAACCGGCGGTGCACCCCCACTAAGACCACCCCCTTCCCCGGGTTCACCATTCATCGGTCAACAAGCAAAAAATAAGGATGCGCCTAGAATACGACCATCGCACAAAGGAGCTGAGGAAGACATCGTACGTATTCGCCCCATACCTGAAAAGACCCTTAATGAACATGAAGAAGCCATCGTCAATAACAGTAAAAAACTTCATGCCATAATAAAGGAGCTCGGGAATGATCATGAAGAGGTTGGCGATTGCTATTTCGAATTGGGTTCGAATTATTATATGAATAGCCAATATGATAAGGCTATTTTATACCACAAAAAAGCCCTTGCCATTCGTGTTAAATGTTTCGGTGAAGATGATATAGATGTCGTATTGTCCTATTATCAACTGGGAAATGATTATTATATGGATAGTAATTACGACCTGGCGATTAAAAACCATAAAAAAGCCCTTGAGATTCAAATAGAACTCAATGAAGACGATGATAATAATGAAGGCGTAGCAGCAATCTACTTCGATTTGGGGAAAGATTATTACTATGATAGTCAATATGATAAAGCCATCGATTGTCATGAAAAAGCCCTGGAGATACGACACTATATATATGGTGAAGATGACTTATCAGTTGCGGAAAGTCATTATCAACTTGGCCTTAATTATTATGCAGCCGGGAAATTTAGCAATGCGTTATCTCAAATGAAAACTGCCCGGAGAATATATTGTGAATTAGGTGAGAAGGACAGTGATAATGCACAAAAAGCGAAGGATTATCTTGATGAACTCATGGTAAAAACTGATGATGTCGAAGATACAGAAGTTGATGACATGTCTGCCCAACGGGTCGAGACTAACACGGAATCAGGGAAAAACCTGACTGAAATTGAAACGTGGATATCCCTTGGTGACGAATGTGTAGAAAGCAAGAAAAATGCAGAAGCGCTGATTCATTATCAAAAAGCCATGGAGTTAAGCCGGGCTACATTGCAAAATTCTGAAAAAACTAAAACTGTTGCGGAAATTAATTTTAAATTGGGCACCACATGTAAAAGCCTTGAAAAATATGAAGAAGCCAAAAGTTATTTAATTGAATCAACGAGTAGTTTCGTAAGCTTATATGGTAAAAATTGTTTTGAAAGTGCCCGATCCTATTCACAATTGGGCGATGTTTATTATTATTCGAATGAATATAAAGATGCCATAAAGAATCATTCGATGGCATTGGAATCATACACCATTCTGTATGGCAAACAAGTTCCTTTGGTGGCTTGGTCGCATTACGATTTGGGGCTCGATTACTATTGGACAGAAGACTACAAACAAGCTATTTCTCATTTTCGTAGTTCGCTCGAAATACGTGTTAAGTTATACGGAATGCAACACAAAGAAGTGGCCTCCTGTTATCATAGGCTTGGGCTTTCATATTATTGGGACAACCAATATGAGCTATCAATTAAATCGCATAAACAAGCACTCGGAATCAGGGAAAATTTATTTGGTAAGGAATCAAAAGCGTTCGATGATTCAAGATTTTCCCTTGGTCAAGCATGCTATTATGCAAATATGGCAATGGAGGCGAAGGAATATTTTTTGGCATCAGTTGGTTTCAGAAAGAGCGAATACGGCAGTAGCAGCAAGGAATATAAAAAGGCGAAAGAATGGTTGGATAAAATATAATTGGATGCGAAGTAAACATCTGTAAAACCCATTACCGTGAGAGCAACATTTGTAAACATAAATAGACTGGAGGAAAACCGGCGATGTGGCATGCCAAAGTATCATTTCAATGCACGACTTGATATGGAAATCATTGAAACTTTTGAGAGAGCCCACGGAATTGTTTTCCCCGAATCATATAAACAGTTTATGGCCGGTTTCAATGGCGGAATGATTCTGGAAGAGCCCGATTCGTACTACATCGACATGACAGATTGGGAGCCCGATGGGCCAAAATGGAGCAGTTTCTATTTTTTTACTCTTGATGAATTGGAGGAAGAGTACATAAAACTGCGATCGGAAAGCACCATGCTGTCGCACAACTTCAAAGGGATATTTCCATTGTTACCCATATGTAATACCCCAAAGCAGGAGACTATTATGCTAGTCTCGCAAAAAGGGATATTAAAGGAGTCGCCGGTTTTTATTTCAAATGATGTCAAGGATATGGGCACTTATGTGCAAATAGCTGATGATTTCGATGATTTTCTGGGTACCATTATTGACCATGATGGCTTTCCGAAAATAGTTGTTGATGAGAGAAATCCCTTGATGAGTTTATATTTATATGAAAACAAAGTCAGTATCATTGCAACCAAAAAGGAGACCGATGCTGAAGTTATAGTTCGTACAACCGCATTAATTAAAACTAATCCTGAACATGCGTGGAATTATGCAGAACGTGGTATTGCATTGGAGCGAGATGGTCAGTATAAACTTGCTTTGAACGACTTCAACAGGGCCATTGAACTGGATACTTCTCATCCGTTTTTTTATTATTGCCGTGGCAGCCTTATTTTGAATTATGGCAGTGCCCGTAAGGCGTTAATTGATTTGGATATCGCCGTAAAACTCGAACCTCAGGATAGCTTGTATCTTTCGACCAGAGCATTTTGTTTTCTCCAACTCGGAAAATTACAGGAAGCGCTAAATGATTGTAATATGGTACTTGAGCGCAACAGCATGTATAAAACTGCTCTATTGACCAGATGTAGCGTTTATGGGGCCATGGGTGAACATGACAAAGCTAATGCTGATGCTGCGCTTCTTGATGAAATCTATTAATTGTGAGTCCACTCCGAAAAGTCGTTCATTCATTAAAAAGTTTTTAAAAAGGCTTCGACTACAGATTAATACCGATTATAAATTGAAATGAGATTTAAGTTCGCTTCGCTCCTGAAACCTCTTCAATTCTATATCGGCATTTTACATAAACAGCGTAGTGCCAACTTCAATTTATAGTTGGTATAACCACCTGGTACAAAAGATACATATTATTGATAAACAGAGCTTTGTATAACCTTAAAAAACTCAGCGGACCTCTGTGTAAAAAATTTGTTTCTATACTTTTCGGAGAGGACTAAATTGTGAAATGATTTACGTTTTTTAAAACGAACCGCATAGGTCGAAGCTTATTCAAGGAACCAACATTTTGTAAATCCAGTAAAAAACAGCTATTCCTCATCAGAATTTTGCCTACTACTCATTTCGTTGACAAAAGCTATGGCATTGTCCATCACCTGATAGAACTCTTCTGTTGCTTCTTCAAACATGCCCCCATCTTTTGTGCTCAAGTTATCAAGTTCCAAAAAAAGTTCATCAAGCAATTCTTTGTTTCCTGTACTTAACCAAGTAATCGCATTCCATTTCATGGAGTCATCTAACATATGAATGACCTCATCTTTAGTTTGTTTTAGGCCTCTGCTAATGCAGCGATATATGGAGTGAATATAATCCTCTACCCCGGCTGGGATATTTTGCTTTTCTAATTGCGTTTTCCCCCGCAAAGCCAGACTAACAACATACTTATCCACATGGTTTAATTGCACAAGAATTTCAATGGCGTTATTATGGAGTTTTAATGCCTGGTCATAATTTTTTCTTATTCGTAACAAGGTTGCTTTTTCATCATAAATTTCAGCAAGCGTAACATGGTCACCCAATTGTTTACATATCACCTCAGATAAGTCGATAATCTTTTCAGCTTCTTCATAACGTGCTATCCGTTCAAGTGAATTACTACAATTAATCAGTGCTTTCAGTAATTTGGGCATATCTTGTTTTTCGTCAAAATAAACTGCAGCCTTTTCAAAATAGTCAAGCGCTTTTTCATTTTCTTCATTTGACTGATGGCATAAACCTAGGTTATGAAAAGTGGAAACAATGCCTTCTTCATCTTCTTTCTGTTGATAATGTTGTAGCAGGTGATCATATAACCCGATGGCTTTATCAATATTTCCATTTTGCATTTCTAAAAATGCCAGTTTCGAAACACCAATTTCAAATTGTTCATCATTATTATTTTGTTGTCCCACACCTGCAATCATATTCCAAAACATTGTTGCTTGCTCGTAGTAGCCCATTGTTTGAAAAATATCAGCAATCGTAATCAGGTAATCCACGTCTTCGTGCTGAAGTCGGGTATAATCATCACCATCAACTATCTCTTTACTTATAATATCCGAGAAATGACCAACACCATGCTTTTCCGGTAAATAAAAATACTGTGTAACGAGAGATGAACTGTATTTCCATGCATTTTTCAATGTTTCACGGTTGGCATAAAAGTTCACAAACCCTTGGTAATCATTTTTGAAGAAGAGGGCATATGGTAATTCGGTAAATTCGCGCCCTCCCGGCTTAGTATGCTTTAGGTTATTCAAAAAATACGCTGCGGTAAGTTGATGCGCGCGTATTACATTTTCAGGATTTCGTAGGTATTTTTCAATTATCGCTTCTTTAAAGGCATTATTTCCAATCTTTAGGTTTCCTTTAATTAGCAATGTCCATTTAGAAATGGCTATGTATAGCGGCGACCAATATGCCTGAGGCAAGAGCGTTTCTTGGCCAATAATGCTTCGTAACTCTATTTCAGAATGTCCGGCTATTGTCATAAAAATACAGGTGAGTGTAGTTTTTACTAAATCGGGATATTCCAAATTATAATCAGCCTCCCATCTATCAATTACTTTCAAATAGAGAGATTTAGTGTCTTTTGCCGTAAGGTAATCATTAAGCGTAACTGAAAGTTTTTCATGATTTCCGAAAATGCGAAGTTCTTCCAGAATAATAATCAAGTTTATCGGCAAGGCAGCAATCGAGCTATTTGTAATATTATTTAGTAAGTTAGGAGATAATTTCTTTCGATACTGATTTAAAAAAGATTGAGTGAATTCTCCAATTTCGTTATTTGTTAACGTGGGCGGCTTAATGCGCTCAATTGCCCAATAATCAAAAGATTGAATAATATCTGGATTGCTGGCGGACACCATTATTTTTATACCATCAGGAAATTGATTGGGCAGCCATATTATACCGCGACCTGCTTGAGCATCTGATAGTTGGTCGATAGCCGGAATTATTATGGTACAAGATGTTGTTTGGGATATCTTCTCCATTGCATTGCGAAGATGGCCCAGTAGTTCAAACCTTCCAGTATCTTTGTTGGGAAATGGAAATTCTGGGGATTGACTTTGTAATTGATGAATGAGATAGCGAAGCATGAAATCAACCTCCGAAAAATCACCTTCTGCACGGGTTGGGTAGAAAATAATCCTATGATTGTGAAATTGGTCTTTTCTTTGGAGGTACCAATTGCTTAATGTTGAGTATTTCCCAATACCTGCTTCACCTTCAAGTAATAAAATGGCTTTGTCTTCATCTTGTTGATTGATAAAATCATCCAACATTTCAAACTGCTTCTTTCGTTCCGCAAAAAATTCAGATTGAATTTGAAGATGTGCTTTTGCCTCAATTTCGGCCATTTCAATATCACTCAATTTTTCAAGTTCAACCAGCTGAGGGTCTATTACGCTTCTCAGGTCGGCTTCAATCCATTTGCCCAATTCTTCAGGTGATGAAAAACCTTCTTTTAAGTGGAATCCAGATTTTCTAATACGTTGTTTGAGTTGTAATAATTTATCAGCATCAGGATAATTTGCCGCATCAACACCCTCTTGTCGAAAATAAAAAAATGCATGCCCTGCCATGTCAGGATTATTAAGAACACCCACCAGAATCTCAAGTTCTGTTACCGACTTCCCTTTTTCCCCCACAAGCCACGGTTCCGATTCTGTAAGATCTATTGAAAATGAGTCAGGTATCCATCCATAGCGGTCACCTAATATTCCGATAAAATATGGTCTGCATTGCTCGATTTCCGCGAGGCAAATGGATAAAACTTTGCCCTCAGATGCCTCTTCATTTGTTATTCCCCAACGTAAATCAACCTCGGTAAACGAAACTCCGCTTTTATTACAATGCGCCCGTAAAATTGGGAATGTTTTTTTTACAAGCTGATCACGTTCCGCTTGCATATCATTAAATGTTGACGAAATAAAAACGCGAATGTTGTTAGATGGGTTTTCCATAGAAGTCATTGTTTGATTATTTATTTATTCTAAAGTGGCACAATCGAATATCCTGCTTCTGCCAAATAATTAGGTAGATACAGAAAAGAGTAGATGTCGTAAATTACAGTTATTTGTAAATAATCTTTATCAAAATCTTTTAAAGGAAGCAGACAGTCATGTTCCTTTTTACTTTTGTTTTTTATGTCACCATATTTCCATCCATTCAAGTAATGATAAGCGTTCCACCTATTGTGTTCCATTCTGATCATTTTTTCAAATAAGGTGGTAAATGCTTTGGGGAAGTATTTCACTTCATAACTTTTTTTTGCCCAAAATTTATCTAATTCTTTGGAGTATTCTTTTAGTGCCTCTTCCCCGATATCCAGGCTTTTTCTTTCATTATCAAACACTTGTAACAGAATTTTTCGATTTAATTTCAGCAATTCATTTTTGTTGTGTGAAACTTGAGTGTTCTTTTGTTTTTTTAATCCCATCGACTTCAATTTCAGGTCAATATGATAGGCCTGTGCGATACTCGAAAGCTTATCGCTGTATTTTTTAACGTTATACCATTTGTTGTTTGTTGCTATTTCGTCAAAGGCTAATTTCTCAGGATTGTACAAGTCGCCATAGCCGGCATTTATTAATTTGGCCAACAAATCTTTTTCTTCTTCTATCAGATTTTCGTGACAAAGTACATTGTCGCTATTTCCAAATGTGTAAAAATTACGGAAAGCCTCTTGATTAATATTTACGATATCGCTTAAGAGTAATTGATCGTAAATGGCGAATAAAATTTTGGGCATTTCAGCATTGTCAATGGCACTTGAAAGATATGTTCTGTTGTATAATTCAACTGTCAAATCCAGGTTCTTAGCCTCATCATCGAAGGCTATAATTACATTGGCAACATTTTCTTTTTTCCAAATCTCGTTACTAAAAAAATTTAAATTATTGCTGTCGAGCGAAATGGCTTCAATTTTAAATGTTGGAAAATTTTTGGGTTGATAATACAGATGTTTCTTTATTTCGACGACCAATTGGTCGGCTTCCTTATCAACCACATAAACCGTATGGATGTTTTCATTGGGGAAATGCGAAATCAATGCCATTTGATGAATGATATTTTTCACAAGTTCGCCATCCCCGATCAAAATATTATTGATCCTTTCATCAGATACTATAAACTTTTCTGTTTCCCCGTCAATACTGTGATGTTCAAATAAATCCTTTGCCACTTCCTGATAAAAAGAGAATGTTTTTACATCGACTTTCAATGGTTTGTCTTCATCGGGCAAAATAAATTTTTGATGAAACAGAAAATCCAAATCCCGGTTCTGAATGTGGACGATGAGCTTAATGGGTGTTTCTATTTTATTTTTCTCGTACAGATTGATTATCTTTTTTGCCAACTCAATATTCACCCTGTCATTACCCAATGCGATGATGGCACTTTGCATGGTGTTAAAATTTAGTAGCCCCAGATTTCTGTCGTTCAGGGCATCACCAACAAAAACACCAATTCCTTTTTTTCTAAACTTTTCGAGGTTCAGGTTGTTCGCATCCGATTCAATAATGGCGATATCTTTTTGCCCTTTTTGTTGCGAATAGGAATTCAAAAAACTAAGAGATACTTCTCCCAAGCCAAATACTGCCACATGATCATTTTTAAAGATACTCCTAATCAAATAGTTATCTAAGCTCTCTTTGATAAAGAATATAACAGCGACCAACGAAATGGTAATCAGGGCTGAAATAATGGCCAGAAAAATAAAAATATTGGTCTCGTTAAGTTGACTTGGAAAATCGAGGCCAAACATTTTAATGCTATTTAAAATTCCGGTAACAGGGTGGTCATTCTTTATCCAAAAGCCAATGGTGCCAAACGCGATTGTAAGCACGGCAAAAACTCCCGATATAAAGTTCCTGTGCTTGAGCACAACATAAATCTTGTTCTTTGAATTTTTAAATTCTTTAAGTCCTTCTGCTATCATAATTCTTGCCATTTTAATACCCGGAAATAAAAATTACCAAGCTTGTCCCCCAAACTTATAACCCAAAGATTTTCGCTCTGAGTAGATATCCTTTTTAGGAATAAACCCTTTTACATCATCCATGCCAATAGTTGACATCATTTCTTTAGTCAGTTGCTTATCGCTTAAATCAGCCATTCGAAGCTCGTGGTTTCGTATTGATTTTTCAACTATTTTGCGAATTGAACGGGCATTGCCAAAAAAGCGGTCGCGGTTATCATACAGAAATTTGATATATGTTTTTAGGTGTGTTTCTGCTTCTGGATCAACAACAAACCCTTTAGCACTGTACATGTTCATGGCAATTCCACACAGTTCTTCCAGGGTAAAATCTTCAAAATGAAATTTTTGGTCGAACCGTGATTTAAGACCCGGATTGGCTTCAAGAAAATCTTTCATGTTTTCGGTATAGCCGGCCACAATTATCCCAAATTCGCTGCGATGATCCTCCATCTCTTTTATAATCGCGGCAATTGCCTCGCCTCCAAAATCACTGTTCGATCCTTTGTTTTTATTGGTAATGGCGTAAGCTTCATCAATAAAAAGAATGCCTCCCATTGCTTTAGCAATCACATCTTTGGTTTTGCCTGAAGTTTGTCCAACCCACCCGGCCACTAAATCACCACTGTCAGCATCAATTAAATGGCCACGTTCCAACATTCCCAAAGCCTTGTAAATTTTCGAGATTATTCGTGCTACGGTGGTTTTTCCTGTTCCGGGATTACCGCTAAATACACTATGCATCGAAAATGCTTTGAGAACGTCTCTGTTGTTTTTTTTGTAATAGCGACAAAGCTTTACCAATTCCCTTACTTCCTGTTTTATTGTTGCCAGCCCTGTAAGCGCCCCAAGTTCGTCAAGTGCTTGTTTAAGAAGGGTTTCGTCTATTTCCAGATGAAGTTTTTTCTCCACATTGGGATTGCTTACATCTTCAATATCTTCCGCGTTTAATGTTGAAAGCTGTGAAATTGATAGCTGACCAACTTTTGGATCTTTCATTATTCTTGCCGCCAAATTCATTTTTGCCTCATCAATTAACGCGAATGCAAAACGGGCATTTCCAAAGGTGCGATCCCTTTTTCTAAAAGTATCCGTCAACACCTTTTTTAGTTGTTTTTCAGCACCTTTTGAAATTTCAACACCTTTTTTGTTGGCAGCAAATTCAGCAATACCGGATAATTCGTCAGGAGTATAATCCTCAAAATGAAAATAATTTCTGAATCTCGATTTCAGTCCGGGATTAGAGTTTAAAAATGACTCCATTTCTTTTGGGTACCCGGCAACCATAATAGCAATGTCGCCTTTGCCATCGCTCATTTCAGTTATAAGTGCTGCAACGGCCTCACTTCCGAAATCATTACCGGTATTTCCTTCCTTAAAGAGCATATAGGCCTCATCGATAAAAAGAATGCCTCCCCTGGCTTTTTCTATGGCCTTCTTGGTGTCTTTGCCGGTTTGCCGTATAAACCCTGCAACAATATCGCTAGCCTCAACCGTGTGCACATGCCCTTTGGATAATAATCCCATGGAACGGTAAATTTTGCCCAGTAACTTGACAACGGTTGTTTTTCCCGTGCCCGGATTTCCGGTAAACACACTGTGCAGAACAATTTCATCATCATCTTTTATTCCTGCTTTTTTACGAAGCTGAAGAAAACCCACGAAATCAACATATTCCCTGACCTTTTTTTTGATATTTTCGAGTCCAATCAAAGCATTGAGTTCTGCTAATATTTCTTCAACAGATTTGTTGTCAACTAAAACTTCAGATGGATCTTCTTCACCACTGATGGTTTTTTCTGTCTCCAAACGATCATCATCTTTATTGACTTTCGAGTCCTTTATGTCAATGGAGTTGCCATAAATGTTGCCAACATCTTCGTTCAACAGGGCCTCATATTCGCTGATTCGTTCCATGTCCTTGTCGCCAACAGAAAAAGGTATGATGGCAATTACTTCATCCATAAAGGTGACTTCCATGGTGTAATTGTCCTCGATCCAACGGCCAGATTCCGGGCCCCATCCACCCGTGACGGAAAAAATTTCACCCGTACCGGCATCTGGTTCAACAATAACAATCGAATTACTGCTGCCAATCGGCATTCCGGTATCATCATAAATATTAAAGAACAATTCGCAATGCCATGCATGCGACACCAGATTGATAATCTTTAATTCTCCTAAAATATACTGCGTAGTATTGACATCGAACGATCTCAGGAATACATTGTCGCCCTTATCTTCACTGATATCAGATGCTTTGTAGGTGTCAAATGAGTGTACGGTTAAATAATTATTGTTATCCGTTTTAAATTTTCCTTCTTCCTCGACATAGAACCTTGCCGTGGCAACGAATTCATCGTGGATATATGCTTCCCACTCATATGTTCCTTGTTTCCAAAAATAACCCCTTTTGTCGTCTCCCCAGCCAAATGAATATTTAAAAATGTTGTCTTCTTTACTTACCTTAACGGTTTTTGTTTTTTCGCATAATTTAATGGGTTCTTCACCATCAACAAGTTTGTTGGCAATCAAGGTGATTTCAGCTTCCCAATCCTCTTCATCAAAAAGTTTGTTGAAAATAGAAAGTTCAACAGAGACATAGGTAAGTTCGTTGCTCTCGTAAACTTTTCTGAATTTCTTTTTACTATCCAGTGCACGATCCCATGCAAAAACATTCAGACTGTCGAACTTGTAATTTTTTGTAGATTTATCTTTGCGGATTATCATTAGCGGAGTGAATTGTTTAAATAAAATAAATACTTTCATTGTAGTCCGGTAAAATTAAACAGAAAACACTACAATGCTTGATACATATATCGTCCCTACGGAACTTCACTACAGTGGGGGTTGTTTCATATTCTACCGATATTTAGCCCCTAACGGGGCTGTACCGCAGGGACAAGATGTTGATAGAAAGCAAATTAAGATCTCCAAAAAGTCCCGCAGGGATGATATATTTTTATTACCGGACATCAATGAAATATTTTATAAAATTAGCAAAAAATGATTTGGAACATACAAGAATTCCCTAATTGTCCCCTTTTTTTGCGGAAGTTAACCTATCGTGTCTAATATGTGTTCAGACGATTGCGGGCCAGTTTCAATTGCCCTGCCTTAGCCATAAGCAGCTATTATATCATAAAACTACTTCACGTAAACTTTGTATCCCCATGGCTCCATTTCTATTTTGGTTTTGCCGTTTAATTCCACAGATTCGTTTGTGCTGAAATCTGTATAATTCCCATAATAGAGCGATTCCTTAAATTCCACAGTCCTTTTTTTATCTGAAAAATTAATCACTGTAAAAACCTTATCCGTTTGATTTTGTCGTACAAAACTAAAAACCTCATTTTCGGCGTTGTTTGGTACTTTTATCATGGTCGAGCCCCATTTGGCATGCCATAATGCGGTGTTGTTTTTCATCAAGGCAAACAATTTTTTGTATAAATCGCCAATGGGATGTTCCTGCCATTGAATTGGATCCTTCTCGAAAAATTCAAGTCTTTTTTTATTTCCGGCCTCCTGTCCGTTATAAATCAAGGGCATTCCTTCACCTACAACCGACAGCACAATGGCAGCTTCCAAGCCTTCGCCAAATTGCTCCCACATGGTTCCCTCCCAGGCATTTTTATCGTGATTGCTAACGAAAGTCATCCGCATGCTATTTGCCGGAAAAGCACATTCATTCCACGAATAATAAATATACAAGCCATTTACATCTGCTTGACCGGTACATATTTTATGAACCGTTTCATTCCAACTCCAGGCATAGGTCATATCAAATGCCTGTGCATGCAAATCTCTGGATTCCCATTCGGCTAGCATAAAAACGGGCTTAATAGCATCTAATTCTTTGCGGGCATTGTTCCAGAATTCTACCGGCACAAAACCTGCAACATCACAACGATAGCCATCGATATCGGCTTCCTTTACCCAGTATTTTAACGCCTCAGTCATATATTTCCTGACTTCAGAATTATCGTAATCGAGGTCGATGATATCATGCCAATCCCACCAAGGCGTAGGTCTGAAATCACCTTTGTAATCTCTATCATACCAATCGGGATGCTCTGTTACAAGAATATTGTCCCATGCGGTGTGATTGGCTACCCAATCTAAAATTACATACAATCCTTGATTGTGAGCGGCATCCACAAAATCCTTCAGGTCTTGTAAATCACCAAATTCAGGATTAACGCTGTAATAATCCTTTACTGAATAGGGACTGCCTAAACTTCCTTTCCGGTTTTTTTCGCCTATGGCATGAATGGGCATCAACCAAATGATATCTATGCCCAGTTCTTTCAATCGGGGCAGTTGTTGTTGGGCGGCTTTAAATGTACCTTCTTCAGTAAATTGTCTGGTGTTTAACTGATAAAGCGCAGCGTTTATGGACCATTCAGGATGAGTAAGTTTCACATATTCATGTGGTTGATAGTTTTCTGCTATCTTATTTTCAGATGCTCCTTTCTGGTTTTCTGCCGGTTTCTCATGACACCCAATGGCAAAAAATATTAACAAAAGGTAGTAAAATGGTTTTTTCATTTATTTTGTATTTTGTTGTACACAACGTTTTGAATACACTGCATTTGGCATTTTTCGAAACCTTTTTTCAATTTATAAGTCAGTTTATTTATTTATTATAGTGGTGTTTACAACTGTATATCAATAATCCATTGTTAATTGCTTGACAGACAAATCTGTGTTCTCTTTCTATCAAACGTGACCAAAATCCTGACAGATCATATTTTAAAGGTTCCGGATTTTCTATTCTATGGAATGGGTTTCTCTGAATTCCTTTTATTAGTTGGTTAATTTTTTTCAACCTTTTCCTGTCTTCTTTTTGCCAGGAGACATAATCTTTCCATGAATTCGTAGAAAAAATAATTTTCATCAGTCCTCAGTTAATTCAGGGTTAACTACTGTTTTACCTTCCTTCATTTGTCGGATTGATTCATAAAGTCTGTCTGCATTTGCTTTAGAACTTAAAAGATGAACAGTTTCCATTATTGAATTGTATTCGTCCAGGGAAATCACAACAGTTCCTTTTCCTGATTTTCTTTTAATTATCAATGTCTCGTTATTATTTTCAACATTGTCAAGGAATTGTTTTAGTCCGGTTCGGAATTCTGAGAAATTTGCTGCAATCATTTTCCGGTTACTTGAGTTACTATTTAAATACGAAAATAAGTACTTACAATGGTCTTTGCAATTTTTCCGGGATTTTTATTGTTATCTCAGTACAGGTCAATAATAAATAGGGTCAAGGTTCGCCCGGTTGAAGTTCAGTTTTTAATAGTATGTTTAAGCGCATGATACAAAGCTGTCATTTTCTGCGTGCAACTCAGTGAAACAGCTAAAAAGCGATTGCTGCTGGTCCAAACGAGTAGGAGTGGGGGCTTTTTAATACGGTTTTGCTTTATTCGGTGAAAATATAAAATAAAAACCCTAAGAAATTGTTTAAGTTTTGTTGTGAGATCCATTAGGAGCATAATATCGGTAGTTTCCAAGAAAATTTACTTGTTTTTTGCTTAGTTCGTCATTGAAGCCAAAACGAAAGAATCCAAAGGAAATTGGTGGTTAATCACCCGTAAGTCCATTATTTAACAAAAAAAAGGCTGCCCGAGTCCGGACAGCCTTAATGACCCCAACAATGGTTATTTTTTCAAACTCTTTTCCAGGCTATCAATCATCTTTTTGGTTACTTTTCTGGGGTTTGCTTCTTTGAAACTTTTCAATTCTTCTAAGGCAATTTCTCCAAATTCGTATAACCCGGACGGATTTTGATCATAATCATAGCTTCCGATGCAGTATTGCAGTTTCGATTTAATTTCGTTGTGTGCTTCCACATTTAATTTGTCAAATAATTGAACTGCTTCTTCACATGCATTTCTAAGGTTCATGGTGTTCGACATGGCATTTTCTGGTTTAGTTAATAATAAGATATTCAGATAAGTAATTCTTATCCTTCGTAAATTTTAAGGTCGCAAAAATAAAATTGTTCCCAAAAGAAGCCGAATCCTTTCTTGTATTGTTGTTAATTTTTCACACAAAAACAATAAAAAATGGAAAGAGATGCCTGAAACCTTGATTGATAACGTTTGCGAAGCGAACGCCAAGCTCGTTTCATCCCCCTTGCGACGATATCGACAAACAAAGCGGATACGATTACACCAAAATAAATTTTATACCTTTGAGCCACAATTTCTTATCGAAGCATAGTTATAACGAATCCTTTTGCCATGAATCTCAAAAAAATTACCCGACTACTCTTTGTTCTCATCATTTTCGCCGGCTTCGGCATCAACACCAATGCATATGCCCAAACCGTGGTGCAATGGTACACTTCCATGGGCGATTTCAGGGCGCAGCTGCGCGAAGACCTTGTTCCCGTGACGGCGCAAAATTTTATCGACCTAACCAATGCTCAGTTTTATGATGGACTCATTTTTCATCGGGTGATTGCCGGATTCATGATTCAGGACGGCGACCCCAACGGCAACGGAACCGGCGGACCGGGTTATACCTTCGATGATGAGTTTCATCCGGACCTTCGGCATGATGAACCAGGCATTTTGTCCATGGCCAATTCAGGTCCCAATACCAATGGATCTCAGTATTTTATTACCGTGGAGCCCACTCCCTGGCTCGATGATGTGCATTCCATTTTTGGTAAGATAATCGACGGGATGGACGTGGTGTATGCCATCAGCGAAGTGCCGACCAATACCAACGACAAACCCCTGGTTGACGTGGTGATCGACAGCATCCGGGTGGTGGAGGGCGATCCGGCTATTACGCTCACTGCTCCGTTGGCAGGATCCAAATGGAACGGCAAAGTGACCAACCAAATAACCTGGGATAGCGAGTTTGTCGCCGATGTGCGTATTGAGTTTTCATCCGACAATGGCCAAACCTGGCAGGATGTTGTGGATACCTCTTCGGCCAACACAAGAGCATACGCGTGGCCGGCAACCAACATACTGTCAACCGAATGTTTGATCAGGATTAGTGATGTGGCCCATCCGGATGTGTATAGCATGACAGAAACTCCGTTTACCCTGTGCTCACTTGATTTAACCGGTCCCAACGGTGGCGGATTGTTCCGTGTGGGTTCTCCTGTGGACGTTACCTGGAACAGCGAAATGGTGGGCAATTTAACACTTTCGTATCGTACATGTATAGATTGCGATTGGGTTGTGGTGGACGAAAATATCCCCGTGGACGATCAGTGGTACCAATGGATTCCGGATACCGCCACCATGTGGTGTAAAGTTCAACTGAGTGAAACAGAATACCCTGAAGTAATTGATGTATCCAATAACGTTTTTCTGGTTTATCAACTCGACCTCCTTACTCCGCAAGGTGGTGAAAATTTTGAAGGAGGAACTGTAACAGATATCACCTGGAACAGCGAAATTATCAACGATGTACAAATCGATTTTTCATCCGACAACGGACAAACCTGGACAACTCAGGCTACGGTATCTGCTGCCAATGGTTTGTATGAATGGACAATCCCCAATTTGGATTCGGATGCTTGTTATATCAAATTAACCACCCCCGGAATTCCTGAAAATTATTCCTTGAACGAGATGCCCTTTACTATTTATCATAGTGTGGGAATTGAAAATAAGACAAATAGTGAGGTGAACTTTCGTGTATTTCCGTCACCTGTGGTGAATAACCTATCCATTGCGGTTGAAAAACCGGAACAATGGAACAACGGCTGCGACGTGGTCATATTTGATATGGCAGGAAATCGGGTCATGCATCAGATGTACACGACCAACCTGCTTGGTGGACAGATCATTACCCTTGATGTGGCCCATTTGTCACCCGGAATGTACCTCATCAAACTGGAAGATGAAAGGCAAAGTGTCTCTCAAAAATTCTTCAAGGAGTAAACTTTTGTAAAGAGTATTTTATTTCCAAACACAACGAACATGTGCCGTTGACGGGAGATGAATGTCGATATACTATCGCATACGAATCATCTTTTTTGTTTGAGCATGTCCGTCGGCACTTATCTGATAGTAATATACTCCATCGGCAAAATCCGTGGCATCTAAGGTAATGGAATAACTTCCCGGAGCTTTGACCTCGTCCACCAATGTTTTCACCAACTTTCCGAGGCCATTGTGCACGGTAAGCTTCACACCGGTCGCCATTGCTATCCGATAGGTAATGGTGGTGGTGTTACTGAAGGGGTTGGGGTAATTCTGCAACAAAACAACACCTTTGCTGTGGGCAACAGGTTCTTCCACGCCGAGGATATTGCCAACCCGCCCGATTTTCAGATAATAGGTGCTTGTGGCATCGTCGAGTACCGAATAAGCAACGGGGTTGACTGTTTTATCGGAGGTAACCAAGTTGTTGAAGTGTTCTTCCATGTCACTGGTTATCAGTTGTGAGGTAGAAATATCCCCCTGGCCGGGCAGGTATTTCATGATGTAGCTCAGGTTTTCCACGCCACTGTTCATCAGAAACAGAATAGTAGTATCTCCTGCCAATGAGGTTCTTATAAAACCATAGGTGTTGTCTAGCATAAGGGTGTCAGTAATCCAGGGCATATTCACTGATTTACGCAAAATGAGCAACTCGTTGAAATCGGTTTCGGGTACGCGGAACATGGCAATCCTCGATTCAGAGCCATTGGAAAAACTTCCCACGGACATAAAATACGGATTGATACTGGTTTCAGGAATGTAATAATCGTTAAATATGACGGATGTTTCCGACCAGTCGCTGCCTCCATATGATTTCATTTCCACAACACAGTCGTGACTTTGGTACCAAATGGCATACAAAGAGTCGTTGTTGGCCACAATAGACGAGGCATTGAGTATTCGGATGTCGTAATTTCCCAGATCAAAGGTGTAAAGCGGTGATCCCGGCTGCCATGTGCCCATTACATTGTCCGAATATACAATATTGTACTTGGTGGCCCACCAGGCATAATCATGACCAAGGTAGTACTGGTTTCCTTGATAATTGGCAATTTGGTTGTCGAACAAATAGCAAACCGTTGAGGCATTTCCCTGAGCCGACTGGATTTCATAGTCGTTGATAACATCCACTTCTGTAACCCAATGGTCACCATCCCAATGCACATAATTTAGGTGTGAAGGTGGATATTCTGCAAAACTGGAATTGTAAATAGGTAATCCTTTATATTCGTACAATATGTGAAAATTTCCGGCGTAGTCGATGGTGGCAGATGGAGACTGTGCCAAATAGCGAAAGGAACTTGATGAGGGGGTAAATACCGAAATGGTATCCGGATCACCCCAGGTAATTCCCTGATCGCTTGATGATCGTTTTATTAATAAATAATCTGAGTCAGGATGTGAAACATAAAACAGATGGTGATTTCCCAGATGGTCGGTGATGAGCGATTGTCGGCCATAATAGAAAGGGGAGGTACTCGAATCTAGAACCGCAATATCTTCGATGATGGTGTTTTGCGACATGAGACCACTAAAGGTCATAGTTACTGTTAGAACCACTAAAAGGCGTAATATTTTTTTCATGATTTTAGGGATTGGTAATGTTGCAATTTACGAATAATCAATGCTTTAATCAACCCATTTTCATATTCGATGGCGGTGGGTTATTATTCGTGGTATTCAGTTGATTATTTGTGGACAGACTTCGCCAATGTATTGATGCTTATGAACAGATAATAATAGTTGTATAATGAGGATAGGTAGGCTGTCAACTCTGATAAAAAGCGCAAAAAGCAACTTAATTTTCAATTTGCTCGTCAACTAACCAAGACAAATGAAATAATTTGTTCAAACTGAGCTGTAAATTCTTAAATTTGGCATCAATTCAAACTAAGGTTAGCTTCGGCATGTTATTTTGAATGAGTTTCGGGTAATAGTAATTTACAAAGTAACCAATAGCAATGCAAAAATCTATTGTATTAGTGGGTTTCTTTTTCTTATTCAAAATAGGTTTTGGACAAGCTGATTTATGTGAAAAATCAGAACCTTTTTGCACCAACGACACCTACGTTTTTCCGGCAGGTGTAAATTCAGGTTCCGGACAGGTGGGGCCGGATTATGGATGTTTAAATTCGACCCCCAATCCTGCTTGGTATCACATGCGTATTGAAGTGGCCGGAGATTTGGAAATTACCATGTTTTCAGAGCCTGCCCGAGATATTGATTTTATTTGCTGGGGACCTTTTGAGAATCCCGTGTTGGCTTGCGAAGGGCTGTTGACGGCAGATAAAATTGTTGATTGTAGTTATTCTGCCAACTCCACCGAAATCTGTGTTATTCCCAATGCACAAGTGGATGAATATTATATTCTCCTCATAACCAACTACTCCAATCAGCCTTGTGAAATTAGCTTTGAGATGACAGGAGGTACAGGCGAAACCGATTGTGGCATTGTACCACCACAAATAACCAACAATGGTCCGCTGTGTGTGGGCGATACACTGGAACTTTATGCCTCGGATGTGGAGAATGCCGATTATCACTGGACCGGCCCGTTGGGCTTTGAGTCGTTTTTGCAAAATCCAACCATTCCGGATGTTACTTTGGCGCATGCCGGCGACTATCAGGTGGTTATAACAGTTTTTGGATCCTCCAGCGATCCTGTTTCCACCACGGTGGTCATCAATTCATATCCGATACCGTTCTTTACCTTTTCGCCTGACAGCGAAATTTGTGTAGCAGAAAATGTCACTTTTAGCGGCACCAGTACCGAGAGCATCATGTCGTGGAGTTGGGATTTTGGTGATGGTAGTCCGGGGATGGGTCAAAATACCCTTCATTCCTTTGGAAGCGATGGAACCTTTCAGGTGGAACTGTCGGTTGAATCAACCGGAGGTTGTCAGTCGGATACCATCCTGCCAATTCTTATTCATCCGCTTCCCGTGGCCGGATTTACCATTTCTCCCGCAACTACGGTGTGCACAGGCGATCAAATTTCTTTTAGTGCCACCGGTACCACCAATATCATCGAATGGAGCTGGGATTTTGGCGATGGAACCACAGGCCTGGGGCAAAATGTGACCCATCAATACACTACCTCAGGCCAAAAGGAAGTGGTACTTACGGTAATCAACGATAACTCATGCAGCGATATAGTCAGTCAGTTTGTTGATGTCAACCTCACACCGACAGTTGATTTCACCATGAACCCACAGCCGACCATGTGCTCCGATGAGGTGTTGCATTTGGCCGGAACAGCCAACACACCCATCACTTCCTGGAACTGGAGTTTTGGTGACGGAAATACAGCCAGCGGACAAGTCGTCAGTTATCAGTATCAGGTGTTTGGCATGCGAACCATCGGACTTCAGGTGGTAAGCGACCAAAGCTGTCCGGCCACCGTTAGCCATCCCATTCAGGTGTACGAAGCCCCTGTTGCAAGTATGTCGGTGAGTGTGGGCGATACCAGTTGTTTGGGTAATATCATTGATTTTTCAGGAAGTTCACCCACCAACATCACCCAATGGAACTGGGATTTCGGTGATTTGGGGACCTCAACCCTTCAACATGTCAGCCATACCTATGCCAATCCTGGTCATTATGATGTTACCTTGATTGTAGTCAACGACAACGATTGTAACGACACCATCACACGGCACCTCTTCGTGAGCGATGTTCCATTGGCAGATTTTACCATGTCTCCCAACGACACTTCCTGTATGGGCGAGTTGATAAATCTGGATGCGCTAGGCACACCCGACATCGTCGATTGGCAGTGGAATTTGGGTGATGGCAACCATGCTTCCGGTCAAAACACAACGCATGCCTTTGCCACCGCGGGCGATTTTCAGATACAGTTGACCTACACCAACGCCAATGATTGCCCGGCAACGGCCACACACTTCCGAACGGTGGTAGACATGTCGGCTTTGGATTTTAATTTGACCCCTTCGCCCGGTTGCCAGAATTATCCCGTTGATATTCAAGGAGTAGGGGTGGCCAATTTTACCGATTGGATTTGGGATTTGGGCGATGGAAACACAGCCTTGGGACACGATGTAACCCATACCTACCCCGATGCAGGAACATATGATATTCAACTAAATGTTTGTAGTGAGCAGGTAAATAAGTCGTTGTTGATAAACCCCACTTGCACAGCCTGGGCAGGGGTAAGCGATTCCACTTGTGAGGATGTCCCTTTTACGGTTACTACGGCTACTGCTACCAATTACAGTTCCCTGTTGTGGTCGCATAACAGCACCATGGGCGGCACACTCACCGGGGCGAATACCCTAACCCCTACCTACCAGCCTGCTCCCGGAGAATTTGAAACCATTGTTACGCTGACTCTGGATGTCACGGCATTGTGGCCTTGTGCTGATCAAACCTCCTCCATGGAATTGTTTATCGGAGAAGGTTCCTATGCCGATGCCGGCACCGATGAAGACGCATGTGTGGGTGTTCCCTATGATTTTCAGAATAGTAGCCGACCTCCGCAGGAATTTAATGGTGATGTCATCAACTGGACCAAGGTCAATCCGGCCATCGATCCAACGGGCTATTTTGTGGATCCCCATGTGGAAGTGCCTGTTTACGTGGTAGGTGACTACGATCCTGCCGTTACCTATCCCATCACCATTGAGCTCAACATGGAAGTGCTCAGCCCCATCCGTTGCCGTGAGAGCGACAATATGCTGCTCACCATCAAGAACTTTCATCTGGGGAGTGTCATCAGTGGCAACCAAACCATTTGTTATGATTCGGTACCAGATTTGTTGGAGGTTAGTGCTCCCACTGGAGTGGCCGGAACCTATGGCTGTCAGTGGCAAAATTCCACCGACAATGTGCTTTTCAGTGATATACCCGGCGCAACAAGTCTGAGTTATCAACCCGGACCACTTACACAAACAACTTACTATAAAAATATTCAGCGCAGCAATTGTGAGGTCAGCGAAACTCCCGTGATTACTGTAAATGTGTATGATGAGATGCTTGCCGGAGATGTTACTGCGGATGAAATCATTTGCTTTAATACACAACCTCTTTTACTTTCTGCCACTCCTCCCACAGGTGCCGACGGCATATATACCTATCAATGGCAAAACTCTGCAGATAACCTGACTTTTGTGGATATCACCGGCGAAGTAGGCCTGACGTATCAACCCGGATTGCTTACCACAACCACCTATTTCCGACTGATGCAAACCAGTGGGTGTGGTACAGTGTCAACCTCTGTGATTACCATCACCGTTTGGGATGAGCTGTTGCCCGGCAGCGTGAGCGACGACCAAATTATTTGTTACAGCACCATGCCCGATCCCGTGAGTGCCGACCCTCCCACCGGCGGTGACGGAATCTATACTTATCAATGGCAAAGTTCTACGGATGATGTGACTTATTCAGATATTTCCGGAGCCACCGGCCTAACCTATCAGCCCGAACCATTAACCATCACCACATACTACCGGTTGAACCAAAGTTGTGTTTGCGGAATGGTTACCACCGATGCCATCCAGGTATTTGTTTATCCCGAATTTATTCCCGGAACTATTAGTGGCGATCAAACCATTTGCTACAACACCATTCCCGGTATCATGCTCACAGGAACCGAACCCACGGGAGGTGATGGAACCTATTTCTATCAATGGCAATCTTCCACCGACAATGCAGTTTTTGCTGATATCACCGGAGCCAACGACCTCAACTATCAGCCAGATGCGCTGTCAGTCACCACCTATTTCCGGCTGGAGCAAACCTCGGGGTCGGCATGCGGAACAACACACACCAACACAGTAACGGTAACCGTGTACGATGAGTTTTTGGTGGGTGCAGTGGAAAGCGATCAGATCATCTGCATGAACAGTATTCCTGCGCCCTTGACTACCATTCCACCAACGGGAGCTGATGGTAATTATACTTACCAATGGGAAAAATCCACCGTGGGAGGGATATTTACGTTGATTCCCGGCGCTACCGACCCGGTTTTTCAGGAAACTGTTCCGTTGAATGAAAACACGGAATACCGCCAATTCCAGAGTAGCATGTGCAACGATGGCTATACCAACACCATCCTCATTCAGGTGAGCCCGCCACCCAATGTGTCCATTACCGCCGATGAAACCATCACCTGTATTGATACCGACGTGAATTTGTTTGGAAACAGTACGTCGGATATCATCCAATGGGAATGGGATTTTGATGATGGAACCGGGTATGTTGGCCAGAACCCACCACCCCATAGTTATGGTGTTTTTGGCTTTTATCATGTGGTCCTTATGGTGACAGATACAGGTGGCTGTCTGAACTCAGATACCCTGACTATTGAGGTTGTTGAATCACCCCAAGCCGACTTCACTTACGTGGTCGACTCCTGCCACACCATCCATTTCGAAGACGCAAGCACGGCACCTTCGGGCTACTTTTTGGTGGCCTACGACTGGGATTTGGGCGATGGCACCACCCAAGACGATCCCATTTTCAACCATGCTTACGCAGATGGCGGAATTTACAACGTCACGCTCACCGTCACCGCCGACAGTTCAGGCTACACCTGTTCCAACACCGTGACGATGCCCGTAATCGTCCCCAACACCCCCACCATCTACTACACCTGGGATCCCGAGCCCACCTGTTTGATGGACACCACCTTCTTCTACGGCGCCTCGGGCACCCCCATCACCGACTGGTACTGGAACTTCGACGACGGCCACGACACCACCGGACAATATGCCGGCCACGTGTTCGACAACCCCGGAACTTATGACGTGATTCTCTACATCACCGACACCAACCTGTGCCAGAATAGCCTAAGCCAACAAGTCACCATCAACCCCATCCCACAGGTGAGCATGCAAATCTTCGATTCCCCCACCTGCGCCCAGAGCATGACTACTTTCCAAGGCACCGCCGACACAGGCATTGAATTCTGGTATTGGGACTTTGGCGATGGCGGCATTAGCGAAGACCAAAACCCCGTTCACAGCTACACCAATGGCGGAACGTACACGGTCACCTTAACCGCCACCGACTCGGCAGGCTGCTCCGCCACTGCCACCGGAGAGATCATCGTGGTACCCACCCCCACAGCCGACTTTAGCTATAGCATGAGCGGCTGCAACCTGTTTGCCTTTACCGACAACAGCACCACCCCCGCAGGCTATCAGGAATACAGCTGGCACTGGGACTTTGGCGATGGCTTTACCTCCGACGTCCCCGATCCCGTACACACCTATGCCACGGGCGGCTTTTTCGATGTCAAACTGGTGTTCACCAGCGATAGCCTGGGCTACCAATGCAGCGACAGCATCACCAAAACCGTGCAAGCCCCCAACACCCCCGGAGCCACCTTCACCTGGGCACCCAACCCCGCACAGGCAGGCGACAACATTGGCTTTTTTGCCACCAGCGGCAGCACCATCACCAACTGGGCATGGGACTTTGCCGATGGCGGCACCGCCACGGGACAAAATGCAACCCACACCTACACCAACCCCGGCGACTACGACGTGAGCTTAACCGTCACCGATGTGAGCGGCTGCACCTTTGAGACCGTGATACAAGTAAATGTGGGAGGCCTGCCCCCTGTTGACTTTAGCTGGGACAACTCCTGTGAAAACACCCCCATCCAGTTCACCACCGATGCCACCGTAACCGATGTGGGTGCCGTGGCTATCTACGACTGGGACTTTGGCGATGGCACAGGCAGCAACAACCAGGATCCCCTGCACACCTACCTCAACGCGAACATGTACAATGTCACCCTCACCATCATCGACACCCTGGGATATACCAACAGCGTTACCCACCAGGTAGAAGTGATGCCCGAGCCCATCAGCATGTTTTCTATCAGCAGTCCCAACTGCGAGAACTCAGAAACCTACTTTGAAGACTACAGCATTGCCCTGAGCGGCTATCTCACCACCTGGGAGTGGGACTTTGGCGATGGCAATACAGCAACCATCAACTTCCCCGACGATCCCGATGTAAGCCACATTTACCCCAGTACAGGCACCTACACCGCCATGCTAACGGTCACCACCAGCGATGGCTGTCAGGCCACTAGCACACAAGAGGTCACCATCACCCCATCACCCATTGCCCAGATCGACTACGATGCGGGCTGCATGAGCGGACCCATCAGCTTCCACGATGTGAGCAGTGAAAACGGCGCCGGCACCATCATCGCAAGGCAGTGGAACTTTGGCGACCCCGCCAGTGGATCTTCCAACCAGAGCACCCAGAGCGATCCCACCCACTTGTTCAGCGGTCCGGGCACCTATGAAGTCACCCTAAGCATCACCTCCCAAAGCGGCTGCACGGATGCCGACACCATGGAGATCACCATCACCGATGCCCCCGAGGTGGACTTTACTTTCACCCCCGCCTGCATGCACGAACCGGTAAGCTTTACCATCACCGACCTAACCAATTTGGATCAATACTTTTGGGACTTTGGCGATGGCCACACCAGCCAGCAGCCCGATCCCGAAAACACCTACGACAGCCCCGGCGACTACCAGGTAACCCTGACCGTACAAACCACCGATGGCTGCACGGCCACCCAAACCCAAACGGTAACGGTGAACCCCCTGCCACAGGCTAGCTTTGAGTACAGTGAGCCCACCTGCGTAGGCGATACCATCTTCTTCTTAAACCTAAGCAACAGCCCCAATGGCGCCATTGTAAAATGGGAATGGGACTTTGGCGATGGCAATACCGAAACCATCCTGGCACCCAATGGCGGCAACACCAGCCACGTGTATGCCAACGACCAAAGCTACGATGTCACCCTGACCGTTACCGACTCCGACAGCTGTCAGAATACAGTAACCAGAACAGTGATCTCCGTAGCCAGTCCCGTGGCAGAGTTCAACTGGGAAGACGCCTGCTTTGGCCAGCCCACCCAGTTTTATGATCTGACCAACAACACCCCCGACATTGGCAGTTGGTACTGGGACTTTGGCGACCCCCTCTCGGGCAACACCAACACCAGCACCTACCAAAACCCCACCCACGTGTTCAGTAGTCCGGGCGATTACACCGTCACCCTGATTGTGACCAACACCCAGGGCTGCGACGACACCATCACCCACGATTTGAGCGTAAGCGACGCCCCCGATGTAAGCTTTACCATGAGCAGCGACACCCTGTGTGCCAACACCCAGGTAAGCTTTGCAGGCACCTCCACGGCACAAATCAGCACCTGGTACTGGGACTTTGGCGATGGCGGCTATGCCCTGACCCAGAATGCCGATTATTTGTACAACGCCCCCGGCAGCTACACGGTAACACTTACAGTCACCGACCTGGCAGGCTGTGAGGCCTCCACCAGTCAGCAGATCATCGTCAAAGATCCACCCCTGGCCAACTTTAGCTACCGGAATGCCTGTTTGGGCGACACCACCTACTTCACCGATGAGAGTTACAGTCAGCTGGGCTACATTGCCGGCTGGGAATGGGATTTGGGCGATGGAACTACTGCCAACATCCAAAACCCCACCCACC
This sequence comes from Bacteroidales bacterium, assembly GCA_963676875.1. Lineage (GTDB taxonomy): Bacteria > Bacteroidota > Bacteroidia > Bacteroidales > F082 > UBA6244. The sequence continues at coordinate 1,082,780 of OY781436.1, read as the reverse complement.
TGTACGCCACCAACGACGACTTCCAGGTAACCCTTATCGCCACGGACAACTACGGCTGTGCCGACACCATCCGCCAATGGGTGAAGGTAAGAACCCGCCCCATCGCCAAGATCGAAAGCTTTGTACAGGTATGCGACCCGGCAGGACAGGTTTACTTCTTTGATGGCAGTGAGCCCGGAGCCGATGGCAGCCCCATCCAAACCTGGGAATGGAATTTAAACGAAGGCTATTACAGCACAGAAATCGATCCCGAGTACATCTACGAAATCACCGACACCTGTTACCAGGTAACCCTGACAGTGACCGACAGGAATGAGTGTTTTTCCGTCGATACCATGGAGGTATGTGTGTTTGGTGAATTGCAGGTGGATTTCGTTGCCCCACCCGTATGTTTTAATCAGTCCACTGCATTTTATACCTCGTACAGTCCTTCCAGAGATTCGGTGGCCTCCTACCGGTGGAATTTTAATGACGATACCCCGGAAATCGTCACTTATCACGACAGTATTGTGCACACCTTCACCAATCCGGGTATATATATGGTAAATTTGACCGCGGTGGACACCAATGGATGCACGGCTTACATGGAGCATGAAGTAATTATCGATAGTTTGCCTACACCTCAGTTTAGCTATACCCCGGGGTTATGTGATACTGCCATGCAGTTTGTTGATGAAAGTCGGGGAGGAAACGGAGAGTTTATCCAATCGTGGTATTGGGATTTTGGAGATGTGGCTTCCGGAGATGATAACTTTAGTTTGTTGCAAAATCCGGAACATTGGTATCAGCCAAACGACAGCATTTATTTGGTTAAGTTGGTAGTGACAGATTTTAACGGATGTACAGATTCCGTTGAACAAGAAGTAAAAAATTTAAGTTGCTTGAAAGCCTATTTTAACATTGGTTTTTTTGGGGATTTATGTCATGCGGTGTGTGCAGAAAATCGGATGTCTTTTACGGATTCATCTCTATTTGAAAGTTCTATAGGTCATATTGTACTTTGGGAATGGGATTTCGGCGATGGCACAACCATGACTTTTGATACAGATATTTTTGGTGTGCGCATCGAGCATAAATATCCTACAGGGGGTACTTATGTTGTTAAGCTTAAGGTAACAGCAGAAACACCTCATGGTCAATATACGGATGAATATGTAGTGCATATGCCTGTAAGTTTTAAACCAACAGGAATTATAGGGATCAGTAATACTTGTAGTTATGACACGACTCAATTTTACGATGATAGCTTTTTTACTGATGCTCCAATAAATACCTGGAAATGGAACTTTGGAGATGTTTCCACACTATCCGACACTTCTTACCTCCAAAACCCTAAATATCATTACCCTACTTATGATTCTTACGAGGTACAACTCATTCTGATTGACACCTCTGGTTGCACCGATACCACTACGCGAGAAATCATCATCAATAAGCCTCCTGTAGCGGATTTTAGCTGGCAGGAAACATGCCAGAGTTATCAAACATTTTTTATGGATGAAAGCATTGCAGATAGTGCAGACATACAGTCATATGTCTGGTATTTTAATGATCCCTATTCAGATGATGGTATCAGTGATTTAAGTTCACCATGGCATGTGTTTGATTCGCTTGGCTTGTATCGTATTCAATTGCAGGTGACAGACACCAATAATTGTCGTGATACGGTCAGTAAAACAGTTGAAATATACCCTATTCCAAAAGCTGATTTAAGACTTATAGATAACTGGGAAGGCAGACAGGGACAGGTGAAATTGCATAACCTGAGTGAGGGCGCCATCACCTATTTCTGGGATTTTGATGATACCTTTACGAGTACGGAGGATAGTGTGGTGCATCAGTATGAATACGACAGTGATTCGGTGTACAACCTGATGCTGATTGCCACCAATAACTATGGTTGTCCCGATACATTGATCTATCCTTACGAACTGTTGTTTACCGGACTTTATGTGCCCAACGCGTTTAGTCCCCATGCGGATGACCCAAATTTCCAAACGTTTAAACCCGTTGGCATCAACCTGATGGAATACAAACTGGAAGTATTTAGCTCCTGGGGTAACCTGATTTTTAGCAGTACGCGGTTGGAAAACGGTCAGCCTGCCGAAGGTTGGGATGGCACCTACAAAGAAAAAGAAATGCCTACGGGAACCTATATCTGGCGCATCCGGGCACGATTTACCGATGGAACATACTGGGAAGGCAGCGACAATGGAGATGGTCATGTGGAAACCAATGGAACCGTTACCTTGATACAATAGGTCAATATTTTTGGTTTAAAAACCACCAATCTTCATTAAATTCGTCCAATTTTTAAGCCCGAAGATGCGAAAACTTATCTTTTTTATTCTAACCTTGATTCCCGCTTTGTTGTGCGCGCAAGCTGAATTACCAAAATATACGGACTCCAACCTGAGCGTTGAAGAACGTTCGGCGGACCTGCTCAATAAACTTAACCTGGAAGAGAAATGCTCACTCCTGATGTATAACTCTCCGGCCATACCAGCATGGGGAATTGACGAATACAATTGGTGGAACGAATGTTTGCACGGAGTAGCCAGAGCTGGAAAGGCTACTGTATTTCCTCAAGCCATTGGCTTGGCGGCCACTTTCAATACGGATTTGGTTTTTCAGGTGGCCGATGCCATCAGTACAGAAGCAAGGGCCAAACACAGTGCGGCACTCAAAATGGGCAACAGAGATCAATATTCGGGGTTAACTTTCTGGACACCCAACGTCAATATTTTTCGTGATCCGCGATGGGGCAGGGGACAGGAAACTTATGGTGAAGATCCTTTTCTGACCTCGGTGATGGGAGTGGCTATTGTGCAAGGACTACAAGGAAACGATCCGTTGCATCTGAAAGTATCTGCCTGCGCCAAACATTTTGTGGTACACAGTGGGCCGGAATCGATTCGTCATGAATTTGATGCAGCACCTTCACAAAACGATTTTTATGATACCTATGTGCCGGCATTCAAGGCTTTGGTAGATGGCGGTGTTGAAAGCGTGATGTGTGCTTATAACCGAACCTGGGGTGAGCCCTGTTGTGGAAGTGTTCCGTTAATGAAGGACTTATTGCGCGAAAAATGGGGTTTTATGGGGCATGTGGTGAGCGATTGTTGGGCATTGGACGATATTTGGCTTCGCCACAGAACCGTGGAAACACAGGTAGAAGCCGCCGCCATGGCTGCCAGAGCCGGCACCAACCTGAATTGTGGCTACCTGTACAGCTATTTGCCCGATGCTGTCAGCATGGGACTGATATCGGAGCAAACCGTTGATTCGCTGCTGATTCCTGTGTTGCACACCCGTTTTAAACTGGGTTTGTTTGATGCCGATTCGCTTAACCCCTGGGGTAGTTTGTCGCCGGATACTGTCAACTGCTTCGTTCATCGGCAATTGGCCTATCAGGCTGCAGTTGAATCTTGTGTTTTGCTAAAAAATGAACACGATTTGCTTCCGCTCAACCGCGATACCTTGAAAAACATCTTCATCACAGGCCCCACTGCTGCCGAAACGGATGCCTTGTTGGGCAACTACAATGGTTTTTCGGGGCAAATGACCACAATTTTGGAAGGCATTATGGGTCGGTTAAATCCCGGAACCATGGCCGATTACACCAGGGGTTGTCTGTTGGCCGGCGACACGGTTTTTCATGGTTTTTGGCAAGCCGGCTTTGCCGATGTGATTGTCGCAGTAATGGGAAACACCCGACTTCTGGAAGGTGAAGACGGCGATGCCATGTTGAGCGATCATGGGGGCGACAGAAAGGATTTGAGGCTTCCCTACAGTCAGGAACTTTTTCTCCAAAGGCTCAGGCAGCTCAACCCCGGCAAGAAAATTATTTTGGTGCTAACCGGAGGAAGTGCCATAAATCTCTCCACCCTGGAATCATACGCAGATGCCATTTTGATGACCTGGTATCCCGGTGAGCAGGGCGGAAATGCGGTGGCAGATATTCTTTTTGGTGATGCCAATCCATCGGGAAAGTTGCCGGTTACCTTCTATCAGTCGGTGGATGACCTTCCCGCGTTTGATGATTATTCCATGGACGGACGCACCTACCGGTTTTTCAGGGGTAAACCTTTATATCCCTTTGGTTACGGGCTTTCTTATTCGGATTTTGTCTATGTTTCGGCTCAAGCAAATCAGCAGACTTATGATTCCACGGAAGTGATTCGCTTAACAGTTGAACTAAAAAATACGAGTGAACGCTCAGGTTTTGAGGTGGTTCAGGTGTATGCCCAATATCCCGACAAGCATGAATCCACCCCCATCAAGTCGTTGGTGGGTTTTGTAAGGGTTGAAGTGCCGGCCGGCGGCAGCGCGGTGGCGGAGGTGGTGATTCCCGTGAAAAGCCTGCAATTGTGGAACAACCAATTGAAAGATTATCAGGTGCGTAAGGGTGAATATTTGTTGCAGGTTGGGTCTTTGTCTGAGGACGTCGGGCTTGAGGTGAAGGTTAAGGTTGATGCTGAGGTTAAGGCTGAGGCTAAGGTTAAGGCTGAGGTTAAGTAGCTTCGAGTGGTATGTTGATTCCCAACATTAAACAACTGAACGCTAAATCGATCATCCTTTGCTCATTTCTCCAAATACTCCAGAATTATTTCCTCTAGGGAGTTCTTTGTCCCTTCACCATAACCGACCTGAGAAAAAACGATTTCCCCATTTTGATTGATTAAATAAATAGTTGGATATCCATGAATATGATACATCTTGGCTACTTTTTTTCCATCCAAAAGTATGGTGTACGTTACACCTCGTGCTGAAAGAAAATTTTCAATGTCGTCCTTTTCTTTTGTGTCGTAGGGGTCGATTCCGATGACACGAAGTCCCTTGTTCTGGTATTTTTCATGAAGGTTTTGTAATGCAGGCAATGCCAGCATACATGGGTGACACGATTTGTAGAAAAAATCCAATAATACCAGTTCCCCTTTCATATCCGACAAGCTGAGGGAGTCGTTTTGAAGGGTTGGCAAAGTCCAGTTTGGTGCCGGGGTATTTTTTGTTAGCAATTCGGTTTTTTGGTATGGTTCAAAGTTTTTCAGTTTAATGTAAGACGGAATAGATTCCAATGTTAATAATGTTTTGTCGTTCAGGTTATTGATTTCATACTTTTCCAATGTGTTTTTGTTAACTTCATACAGCGTATCGCCCGCCTCTTCCAAAGTCACGGTAATGATATATTGAATAGGAATGAAATCTCGCATATGTATCCAAAAATCTTTTTCTATTCGTAATATTTTCAGCATTTCTGTGGTGTCTTTTTCAGGGTTTGTAGTCATTTTTACATGATAACATGGATGTTCTGAAATCTGCTCTTCTCCAATATATTGAAAACTAGTTTTATCATCCAGGAAATCAGTTGGCTGAGGAAGTGGATAGCTTGTTCTACTTGATAATACTGAATAAAAGGTATAATTATGCCTATATGCAAATATCTCCTTAGCCCACATTTTTTTTGACATAATTTCTCCGATACTGTCTTTTTTCCAGTAAGTTACAAAATCATCGCCTGTGTACATCACATCTCGGACATATTTTCCATCGATATATTCCTGCATGTGAAAAGCTGATGAATAAATGGTGTCATCGGAAAGCTTTTGAAAATCGCATTGATAGTTGCTCAGGTTCGTATCGTTTCTGTACATGAATTTCATGAAATGCAACATGTTGTAATAGCCATTTTCAACTGTTTGACATTTTTCATATGATTCTTTTAATATGTCTTCAGCACTTGGTCTGCTACAGGAGGCGACTAGCAAGTTTAGCAGTAAACCAGTTATAATAATTATAATTTTCATTCTCATAGCTTTGCAAGTAAGATATAAATAAAGATGCAAATTTAAAAGCAATTCATATTGTATATAGGTTCCTCAATAACTACCAGATTTTGAGCTTGTTTCGATCGAATTTATTGTTTCTTTTCATTTTTTGGTGCCAGAGTATAACTGTTTGATCTGGATTCAGGTCCCAAATTTGTCGAATTTTATGCTAATAAAATTAGAATTTCTCCATTATTTCCAGAATCCCCGGAGTTCAAGGGTGCTTCCTATCCGTATCCTATTCTCTATTATTTTTTTCTATCGGAGCTCATGTATTTAGTTATGTCCATCAGTGAGATATATTCCTCCTCATTTTGTTTGTTAAGGGCAATTTCCAATTTTATTTACATTCAATTTTACTTGTTCATTTTCAGTTTATTTAGTGCTTGAAAACTGATCACCGTTCCTCCTTCAATCCCGCCACCTTAATCGTCCAGGCCTCCTTGCAGGGCGGATTTTTTCTGATAGATTCGGGAATAAGTACCTTAAATCCGCTTCCCCGGGCTTTCCATTTCAATGGGGCAGGACTTCCCAACAGGGTGACGGTGGCTCCCTTTTCGGGTTGATGGGAGGTGATCTCTATTTCTGCCGGCAGGGTTTGCTCGTCCTCACGGGCCATGTATAAAAAGTACGCCGAACCGTCGGTGCCACGGGTCATGCAAATATTTGCTTCCTTATAAGGTTCAAGCACCTGACTGTTGTATATGGCTTCGCCATTTATGTCCAACCACTGCCCGTATTCGTTTAGCAATTGATAGGCTCCATCCTGCCATTCACCTTCGGGCGATGGGGCAATGTTGAGCAGGAGGTTTCCTCCTTTGGCAACAATATCGATGAGCAGATGGATGCCCGTTCGGCCACTCATGTAGGTAGCGTCGGGGGTGTACGACCAGCCACCTCCTGAAATGATGCACGATTCCCAAGGGTAGGGCAATGGTTTCTCGGGAACGCGGTTTTCGGGGGTAAGGTAGTTTTGGTTTTTTCCATATACAGCCCTGTCCACCACGATCAGTTGGGGTTGTTTCTCACGGGCCTTCTCCACCAGTTCGTCCATTTGAATGTCCTGATTGATGATCCTGTTCTTGAGATAGCCGTTGGGATTGTCTTTCAGCTTTTGTTGATACCAATGCTCGATTTCTTCCTTGTCGGTTTTGGCCACCCAGCCGCCATCCAGCCACAGGATATCGATTTTGCCATAGTTGGACAGTAATTCCAGGATTTGGTTGTGGGTAAATTCAATGTATTGATTCCAACGCTCGGGATTGGCTTCGGGTTCGTAGTTCACATTCCGGTCGCGGGGAGGATATTTGGGATCCCAATAATAAGGCGAATGCCAGTCGGGTTTTGAAAAATATACACCTCCCCAAAGTCCCTGATTTCTAAAAGCATTCAATACCTCAAGGGTAATGTTGCTTTTTGGGTTTTGGGAGAAAGGGCAAGCCGAATCGGTGACTTTATAGTCGGTGTATTTGCTGTCGAACATGCAAAAGCCATCGTGATGCTTGGTGGTAAAGACTACATATTTCATTCCCGCCTTTTTTGCCGCAGCAGCCCATTTTTCGGGATTGAATTGGGTGGGATTGAAGGTGTTTTTCAATCCTTCGTATTCCTCTCTGTAGGTGTTGTAATCGTTGGGGTTGCTTCCCTTGGTACGTTCGCACCAGCCATATTCTTCGGGACACAACGACCATGATTCCACAATGCCCCATTGGCTGTATGTACCCCAATGCATGAGCAGTCCGAATTTTAGGTCTTGCCACTGTTTGATTTTTTCCGCCACCAAAGGATTTTTCTCTGCCACATAACGTTCATCTTCATGTTGTTGTGTAAAACCGAGAAAAGGGATCAAGAGAAGAATGATGAGGTAGTTGGTGTTTTTCATACCAAGAGAATTTTGTGTTGTTAACCTGGAAAAATCATGCTTTTACAAAGGTATGAAAAGCTTGCTTTCCAGGTGAACTGAAAAAAACCTTTGTTTGAACTGCTATCTTTGATATTCAACCCCGAATCAAATTAGATAATTAACCCATTGAATTATGGTTCAGTTTTGTTAACATTCACCAATCCCCATTTACAATCTCTTTCCTCGATTTAACCCCCAACCGTGTAAATATCTTGTAAACATGACTTTTTACAGTGCTTACTTCGATGTTGAGTTCGGTGGAAATTTCTTTGTTGGATGCTCCCTTTCGTAACAGCTCGAACACCTTTTTTTCTTGCACCGACAACGACTGGAGCAAGGTTTTGTCCGGATTGTCGAGATGTTCCTCCGGGAGTTTTCGTTTTTTCAGTACCAACAAAATGGTCGGTATAAGGATCAAAATCACCACGAGCCAGGGAATCCAAGGGGTGTCTGAATTTGGAGAGGCATTCGATTGGAACCTTAAAAAGGCCAATTTTTTTACAAACGATTGGTAGTAAGGGTTGGAGGAGTCGGAAATTTGTAATTGACCGTTGGTTCTTTCCATTAATTCCAGATCGGGTCTGCCTGACGACTGCTCCATCAAGTGTAGGGCCAGTAACTTGATAATCATGCTTGAAGAGGTGTCGGCCATGGATTTATAGCCCTCAACTACCCGCTGTTTTCTGAATTCCCGGTTTTGACGTGAGGGTAGTTCGGGTGGCACCAGCAATCCTTTTTGCAGTTGAAACAATAGGAAAAGCGAACTGTTGGCCTTGTTTCCATCCGCCAAACTATTTCCGAATGCGGAATCTTCCGGGTTGGGCGAAAGTTGAATGTGGGAATGGTTGTTCATGATAAAATGAAGAAAATTCTCCTCCTTTCCGCCAATGATGATGGTGGGAATGGGGTCGTCTTTTTTACAAATATGCAATCGGTAAATGCGGTCGTTTTCCGGAATTAACAAGTTGTTCATCTCAAAATTCCCGGCCGAATCAAGTACCGCTTCACGAATCAGAAAATCGTAGGAAGCGGTATGGAAGTCGTCGAATGAGTTGATGGCCGACAGGTAGATTACACGTTGCCAACTTTCGTCCAGTATTACTTTTCCGTGAATATCGGCGGCAGAGGCCATATTAACCGGTATCCCGAGCCATATACCCAGTAATCCTATAAAACAATTCCTTAAAAAACCGACAAATGACATGCGATCAAAGTTAGAGATATTTTCATTGCTTCGTTTATTCATCCTGATCAACATCCACATTAAGGGTTCCTGTTACATCCTTTAAGGCAATGGTGATTTTCCATATGCCGGGTTCCGGATCCGAAATAATCTTACTCATCACTCCTTTAGCTCCATTGGCGCTGTGGGTGGACGACTGTGAATATGTGCTGGTTTTGGCAGAGCTGCTGATGGACATGGAATTCTCGGTTCTCGCCTTTGAGGCTGATCTGGCTGTGCCGGCTGACCGAGCCGTTTCGGCTGATCTGGCTTTCTTGGCTGATCTTGCCGACGCACTTGATGAAGAACGCGAAGTGGTGGTGCTTGTTGAGGTAGTTTGCTCCGTTTTATCGTCTTCGCCAACGGAAATGTTCATGCTTACATTGTGTCCTTCCGTTTCATCGCAAACTAAGAGGAACCCCGGAATTTTCTCACCTTTGGGACTAACTAGGGTCACCTCCAGAGTACCTTTTTTAATGACACCATCCAGATTCAGCATCATGTTTTCACTCTTTTTTTCCACGTCGATGTAGAGGGTTTCGCTCTTTGAGGCATCCTTCCATGTGAAATTCTCTTTGATTGATTTGGGTGCGTCCTGGGCAAAAGTGGCGGCAGAACAAGATAGGAGTATGCCTACCATCATGAAATAAAAGGATTTTCTTGTGTTCATCGTTTTAATTTTTTTGTGAATAATATTCGTTGAAATCATGGGGCAAATGTAAGGGAGACAGATTAGAATCAGGTATCAATGCAGGTTGGAAAATGGTGGGTGGTTGGGTTGAAAAAAGTGCTAATGGGCGTGCTACTTTTCCATTTCGGAGTTCATTTTTCTGTTGATGTGTCATTTTGGTCGATTTCCGTGTAATATGAATAAATAGTGTGAATATTTACAATGAATTCATCGAAACCATTTCAATCAATATATATCTAAATATCTATATAACTAGTTAAATAATATGTAATTATACTGTTTTTATGGGGAATAGCTATGGAAGGCCTATGTTTGTTGGGAAAAGGTTAAATTTGAAAAATAGTGCTTTGTGTATAAATACTACTAAAATATGAAAATAGTCATATTTTGAGTTGTTTTAATCCTTTCATAGAAATTTGTTAAGATGGAGGAATAATGGCAGGGTAAAAACACTTGTATAATTCACATAATCAATCTGTAAAAATGACAATAGAACGTGCTTGGGTGCGATGTTAGATCAGCAAGTTGACATTGAAAACTGAATCGCCTTCATTCGTTCGGCATATTAATTCCATTTTAAACTTCCTTAAAAAAGATGTTTAAATTTCTGTGTGCCCTGATTCCATTGGGGTTTACGGATAATTTTAAGTTAATGTAACTAGCAGAAATAAAATGCGTTGTCTGTTTGGAAACTAAATTAATTATTTGGAACTTAGCCGCTGTTAATTTATTAACAAGTGAGTTTTATAAAAAATTTGATTTAAATTTAAAAAACTTTAAGTATGAGCGATGACTACAACGGCTATCACATTAGCTTTTTTCGACCAACTACACCCCGAGCCAGGGTCAATAGAAATATTGTCATATGGCTGGCTTCCATCTGGGCAGTTGCAATTTTTGGCTTTCAAATCCTGTTGCGCGTATTGGAAAAACCCACCCCTGAGCCTGCCTATATTGCTTTTCAGCATGTGTGGGACGATGTTTCGGATGGTTCCGCCAACACCGTGGAGTTGCAAGAATTTGGACAGTCTACACTTTCTGTCTTGGGGAAAATTGCGCTCTCAAATGAGGAGAAAAAGGTGTTGGACAATGCTTTGAGTTGGTCAATTTATCAGCTTACACCCAACTCGTTAAGAACTGCTCTGGTTACGAAAGTCCAGAAATTTGAAACTTTAAAGGGTGAAATATCAAGTCTTTCTGATCCTGACTACGTCGCGGCCAGAAACGCACTAACCGTGGAGTTGAGCCCCATATTGAAACTTGCAGCGAATGACGTAAGAACAAAAATACTACCCCTTGAATTGACCTCTGCCTCCATGAACCATCTTACAGATGAAACCAAATTGCTTCTGCCACAGGTTATGGAAAAGTATCTGATTCATAACCAATCCTTTTTAACAGATTATAAGTTTTTAGGATTCCCATTTCATTATTTCTATACAAGCATCTTTTTGTTGGTGCTTTTTGTTGGTCTGTGTTGGATTTACTGCATTTTGGTGGACCGACTGGACCGTAAACTCAAAACAGTAGAAGAATGATTCACCCTCAAATCTAAAGACATGAAAAAAATATATTTACCCTTGATACTGTTAGTTTTCCCTGTAATTTCGAAAGCTACAACAGTTGCAACCCAGTTAGATAGCGGCTTTAAACTTGGCCCGGCCATTATTTTAATTTCCATTTTGGTGCTTTTTGTACTGGTAGGATTTTTATTTCGGGCGAAAGACACAACAGATTTTTACGCCGCCGGAAGAGGTATTTCTAGGGTTGGTTCCGGAATGGCCATCGCTTCCAATTGGATGAGTGCAGCCTCATTTTTGGGAATGGCCGCACTCATGTACGGTACGGGCTATCACGGATTGGCCTATGTGGTGGGATGGACCGGAGGATATGTCCTTCTTTTAATACTCATGGCAGGCCAAATAAGAAAGTACGGAAAATATACGGCAGCTGACTTTATTGGCGATAGGTATTACTCACAAACATTGCGCGCTGTTGGCGCCATCATTGCCATTTTAATTTCCATTTCCTATTGTGTGGGGCAATTTGGTGGCATTGGCATTATGTTTAGTTGGGTGCTGGGCATCGATTACAACATGGCTGTGCTCATTGGAGGTTCCGTTGTGCTGGCTTATACGCTGATTTCGGGCATGTTGGGAGTTACCAAAAACATGCAGATTCAGTATGTAATTATCATCATTTCGTTCCTCATACCACTTTTTATACTCACCTTCAAATTCGATTATTTCTGGGTACTGCCGCAAATTGGTTACGGATCGTTGGTTTCTGATATTGTGTCGGGCATACCCTTAAACGAAACCCATCAGTTGTACAATTCGCTTGGACAGGATTTTGCCATTGTTCCATCACCTGAATTTGCCATGCCCTGGGACACAGCCAGTGGCCAAACTTTTTTCCAATGGATGGCCATTGCTTTTTCATTGATGATTGGAACCGCCGGATTACCGCACGTGATTCAGCGATTTTACGTGGTGCCCAAATCCCATGATGCCAGATGGTCGGTTGTGTGGGGCTTGTTTTTCATTTGTATTTTATATTGGAGTGCCCCTGCATACGCAGCCTTTGGTAAGGTATTGTCGGCCACTCCCGAGGTAGGCAAGCTGGCCAAGGATGCCATTGTGGTTTATACAGCCCAACTGGGTAATTTAAATCCATTGATTGTTGGTTTGCTTGCGGCGGGTGGTGTGTCGGCAGCATTTTCAACAGTTTCGGGCTTGCTGGTGGCCGGAGCATCCGCATTTTCACACGATCTTTATGTTAAAGTAATCAATCCTGATGCCACGCCGGCGCGACAATTGCGGTACGCTCGTTATGCCACCATCTTGATGTCGATTATTGTAGGCGTTATTGCATTGGCAAAACTTGCTTTGATCGGGCAGTTGGTTGCGGTGGCTTTCTCACTAGCCGGATGTACCATATTTCCGCTATTTTTGCTTGGAATATGGTGGAGCGGATCTAATAAACAAGGTGCCATTGCCGGACTAGTTACAGGCGGATTGGTTTCAGTGATTGCCCTAACCTATTTTATTTGCGAAAAGTGGGGAATCATGTTGCCGGCACATGAGTTTATTTCCTATTGGTTGGGGGCTTGGTATTTTGCCTGGTTTGGTGCACCCCTGGCCATTCTCGCCAATGTTGTTGTGTCGAACCTTACTCCTGAAACGCCACTGGAAATAAGAAAGTTCCTGATTGAAAAAGTACATACCTGATGCCATTTATCCTTCATAAAACCACCAAAGCACTTGTTGTAATCGTAGGTGCTTTGGTGTTGATAACACTTTTGGTTGCTCATTTTGTGTACAAATCCATCAACGAATCGGTTGATCCCAGGGTGATACATGCACGCCACCTGTATGAAGGATACAATGAACTTGCCCAACGCAATGCTTTCGACTCAGTTTATTTGTTATTGGATGCCATCGAAAGCGAATACCATGCTTATGAACACTATCGAGACTCTTACGAAGTGGGCGTATTGTACAACAACAGGGCGGCTGCTTATCTCACCGTAGCCTTGTATGGTGACACTACCATTTTAACCCGACAAATACGTGATTCTCTGATAAATCTATCTGAAACGGCAGCCAAAAAGAGTATTGAAATCTATCAGTGGTGGTTGTTAAAGTATGAAAATAAAACCCCGGAAGAAATCTCGCAAATTGCTTCATCTGACTTTTTTATCGGACTGGAGAGGTATGATGACAACCAAAAAGTCCGTTTTTTTAAGAGAAGAGTCAAAGAAATTGAGCGTGCTCAGCAGGAGACCAAGCGAAGACTGTCGGTTAGTTACACCAACTTAGGTATCATTTGCCGTCATCATCAGCAATATAAACGGGCTGCGGAGTATTATAAAATGGCCTTCGATTTGTGGGATGAAAACCTGGTTGCAGAAAACAACCTCAATATATTACTAAACAAACCGGTCAGGGAAAGAAGTTTCATTCAAAAAATGTTCCCTCCGAAACGATAAAAGAATAAAAATCAACTAATTAAAATCACATGAAAAAAGCATTACTTATATTGTTGGCCACCATGTTTCTGGGTAATATTAAAGCCCAAGCCCAGGAGGGCGAAAAAAAGTTCTCGGTAAAATTGTCAGGATTCGTAAAAAATGATTTCTTTTTCGACTCCAGGGAAACTGTTTCTGCCAGGGAAGGTCATTTTTTACTTTGGCCCACCCCCGAATCTTTGGATGCCAATGGGAATGACATCAATGCCAAACCTAATTTTAATTTTTTGGCCATTCAATCGCGTCTTAAAGTGGCTGCTACCGGTCCCGATGCCTTTGGTGCTAAAACGTTGGCCGTTATTGAAGCTGATTTTTTTGGTCAAACCAACCCCAACATCAACCTGTTGCGCTTGCGGCATGCCTTTATCAAACTTAACTGGAAAAGTACGGAGCTGCTCACCGGGCAGTATTGGAATCCCATGTTTGTTACCGACTGTTTCCCGGGAACGGTATCCTTCAATACGGGAACTCCCTTTCAGTCGTTTGCCCGCAATCCCCAAATCCGAATTACTCAGCAGTTTGGAGGATTCCGGTTGTTGCTTGCCGCTCTTGCCCAACGCGATTACACCTCACGTGGCCCCGATCCGGCGAATAATGCCATCGTATTGGCAAGCTCAGAGTTTTTAAGGAATTCAAATATCCCTGATCTGCATTTTCAAATTCACTATCACGTAAAAAGTGCGCAAGAATCGACCAGCATTGTTTTTGGAGCCGGCGTCGCGTACAAAACCATTGTGCCCCGGCTGTATTCGGTTGTGGGCAACGACAAATACAAGGTTGATGAAAAGGTGAGCGGATTAACTGCCATGGCTTTTGCCAAACTGAAATTTAAAGCAGTTACCTTCAAACTACAAGGACGTTATGGCGAAAATATTACCGATTTACTTTCTGTAAGTGGGTTTGCCATTAAGTCCGTTGATGATGCCGTAACCGGTAAGCAGTCCTATACCCCACTGAAAAACACTTCCTTTTGGGCCGAAGTTCACACCAATGGCCAAAAAGTGCAGTTTGGTATTTTTGCCGGATACCTTAAAAACCAAGGAACCAAAGAAGAAATGTCGAGTGCGGCCAACATGGTATATGGTTTAGGCAATAATATCGAATCCATGTATCGGGTATCACCACGGGTGATTTTTTATTCCAACAAACTGGAATTTGCCTGCGAACTCGAATATACTTCAGCCAACTACGGGAGCAGCTACGATGTTCATTATATTCCGGCAAGTACCACTACAACCGCTAATATGCGGGTGTTGTTAAGTGCTAAGTATAATTTCTGATAGGAGGAGGGGTTTCGTGTCAAACATTTACCCTTCTGTATGGACTAACCATATAGATTTCAGTGCAATCAATTCTCCGTCCTTAACGCATCCACAGGTTTGATGCTCACGGCTCGTTTGGCCGGGATAATTCCTGCCAAAGCACCCGACAGGATAAGGATGATAAGGGCGGTGATGGCAGTAGAAAAGTCCACCTCCGGACGTTCAAACATCTCTGCTTGCACTTGGAATTTGATCATGGCCGTGTTGATGCCTTCCACCAGTGCCACCCCGGCCACCAGTCCGATATAACCAGAGAGGGTGGTCAAAAATACAGATTCGGTAATGATTTGTACCATAATTTGCATGGGAGTGGCTCCCAATGCACGTTTGATGCCAATTTCACGGGTACGCTCTTTTACAATCACCAGCATGATATTGCTGATACCGATGACTCCGGCCATGAGTGTGCCAATGCCCACAATCCATATCAATCCGGCAATTCCCTTGAAAAGTCCATTCATTTGATCAAAGTTTTCGGCTAGGTTAAAATGTCCGAAAGCTTCTTTGTCGTCGGGGGAAACGGTGTGGCGGGAAGCCAGAAATTTCATGGTTTTCGCTTCGATGGCTGCCGCCGATTCATCGTCGTTTACCGTAATGGAAAACCAACCGACAACGTCACCATAATTGTAGGTCTTTTGCAGGGTTGACAACGGAATGTAAATGGTTTGTTCCTTTTCTCCTCCAAAATTTATTTGGGTATTCAAGGGTTTGAACACACCAATAACCGTAAAGTAAATTCCCTGAATACGAATGGATTGTCCCACGGCATCTTCATCCGGGTCGAACAAAACTTCCTTTACTCGCGAACCGATGACAGCTACCTTTCTTCGGTCGCGCAGGTCGAATGGGTTGATAAACCTGCCTTCAATTTCCATGGGATCCACTTTGCTCCAGTCGGGAAACTCACCTTTGATGGAAAAAGCGCCTGTTTTATCCTTGCGAACGGTGTTGTTGGTACCGTCGCCTGCCGACCATCCCGAGATTTTTGGGGCAATATATTTTATTTCGGGGATGTTGGCTTTCAGTGCATCGATGTCGTCGTTGTTAAAATTGAAGTAGCGTCCCCGAGGAAACCCTTTGTAGTCGATGGAAGTGCGTTGGGGCCAGATAAAAAAACTATTGGTGGCGAAATTGCCCATTCCCGATGACACCCCATGTTCCAATCCCGAACCCGAACCCAGCATGATCATGAGCATAAAAATACCCCAAAATACCCCAAAAGCCGTTAGGAAAGTCCTTAACTTATTCTTTTTCAAGGTGGCGAATATTTCTTGCCAGTTGTCGCGACTAAACATGGTTTATTATTTAGATTATTCCTCCTTTAAAGCTTCCACCGGACGAATGGCAGCGGCCCTGCGTGCGGGTACATATCCGGCCAACATTCCTGCCACGATCAACACCACCACGGCACTGATGGCCACATTCAGGTCGGCTTCGGGGTTTCTGAAAAATTCTGATTGTATATACGGACTTACCAACTCGAGCAAGCCAATGCCCAGCACTAATCCCACATAGCCGGCAATGCCTGTGATAAAAATGGCTTCCTGCATAATCATGGCCACAATGGAGCGGGGTGTGGCTCCCAGCGATTTGCGGATGCCGATTTCACGGGTGCGTTCTTTTACCGAAATCATCATGATATTGCTCACACCCACGATGCCGGCCACAATGGTGCCAATACCAATTACCCAGATAAACATGCGGATGGCGGCAAACAAGTCCTGAAACTGTTTGAATTCCTCCACCGCGTTCCAGATGAACATGGCACTTTTATCTTCCACGTCAAATATATGTCGTTCGGCAAAGTTGGCTCTGATTTCATCCGACATCCGTTTGCTGTCGGCCACATCGTTGGAAGCAACTGTTACTGCCAGGGTGTTGATTCTGTCGCGACCTGCCAGCGCTTTTTGTGCCGTGGTAACAGGAAGATACACAGCCCGTTGGTTGTCTTGGCGACCATCGTCATCCTCGTATATACCCACCACTTTAAAGGGAATGCCACGGATGTTGATATATTTCCCCAGGGCAGGTTCTTCTTTAAAAAGAACCTCTTTAACGGCCTTGCCAATGGTGGCTACCTTTCGGTTTTCTTCAATGTCGAAATTGTTAATAAAGCGCCCCTCAATCAGGTTCAGTTTCTCAATAATTTTGTAGTCGGGATGCACGCTGCGCATGTCAAAATCACCAAATTCGCCTTTGTAGGTAACTGTATTGTCGCCCCAAACATACATCCTGCCGGATAGATATTCTACGCCGGAAATATGATTTTTTACCTCTTCGTAATCCTCATTTTTAAACATTATATCCCGTCCGGGCTTATACCCTTTGTAGGCTACACTGGTTTCGCCACCCCACACCCAAAGCGTGTTGACAGCCGAGCTGTTGAATTGGTCGTGAACGCCGTTTTCCAGTCCGCGACCCGAGCCCAACAAAATGATCAGCATAAAAATCCCCCAGGTTACGCTAAATCCTGTGAGGAAAGTGCGCAACTTATTCTTGCGAATGATGCTAAATATTTCTATCCAACGGTCGATGATAAACATAGGGCCTAATTTCGTATGGTACAAAGTTAATTGAAATTGTTTTGCTCTAAGGAAGGATGCCTGTATGATTTTTTATTGACTGCATTTTTAACATAAATTCGGAATCCTCTCACGACTTGTTTTTGCCTAAAATAAAATGATTGACTACCTTTGGCTGAAATAAGGGCAAAAATGACAGGCCAAATCAGGATTGCCGACACATTTAAAAACCATTTTTTACATGATTATTGACGCGCATACACACATCAACAATTACCACGAAGACAGGGTTGTTTCACTTACTGACAGCCTCGATTTGCTATCGGACACGATGAAAGAGAACCACGTAGATTACGCGTTGGTGCTGACATCGTACAAGGTAAATGAGCACCGACCCAGCACAAAGAAAGTAGTGGAAGCCATTGAAGGAAGGAATAATTTGGGTGTGGTTTCGGGTATCAGCTACTTGCATTACAACCACTGGGATATCCGTGAAATTGGCGAATACCTGCAAAGTGGCCTCATCAAAGGGCTGAAATTTTATCCCGGCTACGAACCCTTTTATCCCAACGAAAGCCGGTTGAAAGTGTGGTTTGAGATGGCCATGGAGTATGATGTGCCCGTGATGTTTCATTCAGGTGATACCTACGCCCCCAGAGGAAAAGTGAAATATTCGCATCCCATACATATCGACGATTTGGCAGTGGATTATCCCGACCTGAAAATTGTGATATGCCACGTGGGCAATCCGTGGATAAAAGACTGTATGGAAATGGTATATAAAAACGAAAACGTATATGCCGATATTTCCGGGTTGGTGCTGGGCGATTTTTCGGAAAAATTCGAGCGTTACATCAAAACCGATATTGAAGAAATGATTACCTATGCCGGCGACCCCAGTTATTTGTTGTACGGCACCGACTGGCCCATCGCCAACATGAGGTCGTATCTAAAATTCATGGATCAACTGGATTTGGCCGACGACAAAAAAGAGCTCATTCTATGGAAAAACGCGGCTGACCTGTTCAAAATTGACATAGATAAGTTTTAGCCCTCCTTGATAAATCGCCCCAAAGGTTCCGCAACAGCTTTTAAGTTCGGCGCAGGCCTCCACTTGTGCCTTTGTCCAAATTTGAATGATTGGAAGATGTCAACTATCTCATCTGGCACAAGCGTCCGCTTGTGCCTTTGATTCCATAAGTAAAGGGCAAATGTTGTGCAAAATAAAATCAAGGATGAGTCTCTGGTAAATTAATTGAAGCCATAATCTCCATTTTTTGCAAACGCCGACCAAATTACGGTTAGTAAATAAACTTTTATACCACAATAAACCCCGATGCAACAACTAATGCAAAATAACAAGTTCTTCACTTGGCACAAGCGGACGCTTGCGCCAGTTTGAAAGGTTTCCCAACTCCCGACTCCCGCCTTCGGACTTCCCACTTCCGACTTCCGACTTCGGACTCCCCTACCTCAAAACCAACTTCCTCACTTCGGATCCACTTTGCGTTCTGATTTCAACGAAGTAAATGCCTTTGGGTTCAGCCGACAGGTCGATTCTTTGAGTAAGGTTGTTTCTAACTTCACCAATGGTTTCTGAAAATACAGACTGCCCCTGCAGATTCATGATGCGAAGATCCACTTTCCCGGTCAGGTCGGTCACTCTCAAATCGAAAATGCCGGTGGTCGGGTTGGGTATTATGTCAATGGTATGTGTTTCGGTGGTGGGTTCAATTATGCCCACGCCGCTCGATACCAATACGTTGTCCACATACAGGTTGTTGCCGTACATGCAATAGGATTCAAACATCAGTTTTACGTCGGTGGCACCAATCCAATCGGTGAGGTCGATGAGGGTACAAGCACTGCCATAACCTGCGCCGCACCAGTCTTCTTCAGTTTGCGGAACAAAGGGTTCTGCTGTGGTGGGACTGGTTTCAAAAGCGCCCATTCCGTCGGGGCCATTGGCGAAAATGCGTGTCCAGTTGGCTCCGCAATCATCCGAAATATATACCCCCCACCTGGCGCAAGCGTCCGCTTGTGCCTTTGTTTTCATTAGTAAAGAGCAAACGTTACGCAAAATGACACCAATCATTACGCTCTGGTAATTTAGTTGAGGCCATGGGTTTTTTTTACAAAAGCCGACCTGACTAGGGTTAGTAAATAAACTTTTATCCAGCTTTTATACCAAAATAAACCCCGACTCCCGTTAATGTCCTACGGACAATGGTTTTTTCTTCTATTTCGGTTATTGACATTCAAGCCCTACGGGCTACCCCAACTCAGCGTAGTTTGCAACTACGCTCTTGAGTTTGGATTTAACTAGATAAAAAAAGTCAAAAGAATGTAGATCTTTTGACTTTTTTTTATAGTTTTGTATCTAGTTATACAACTAGATACATTAAATTTAAATTATCATGGGATATCCAACAAAAATCCAACTAATTAAAAGAGAATCCAGTGAACAATGGTATATTAATTTCCCATCTGCCGTTGCGCAAGCAATGGAATTTGAGAAAGGAGAAGTTGTCGAATGGGTTATTGAGAACAGGAAAAAAATGGTTCTAAAAAGGCCTAATCCGATAGAATCGGAGACTAAAAAAAACACTCAAAAGAGACCTGATTGATGAATTGGATAGCTTGATAAACGAATGTCATTGTGCTTTCTCCAATCATGAGTCGTGGAAACGATCAAGAGAACTTATGTATGGAAGTCTAAATTGCATGGGACGCCACACAGTAACAGGAATGCTATCCGCAGCAGGACATCAGTTTCATGATTGGTCATCAGCCTATCGACTCTTTAGTCAGAATCGGATTAATATTGAGAAAATAATGAATGTTATACAAGCTAATGTTCTAAAAGAAACCTCAGAATGCAGCCATATTATTGCACACATGGATGATACAATAATTAAGAAGACAGGGAAAAAGATACCTGGTACTGCATGGAGAAGAGATCCCCTAGGCCCTCCTTTTCATACTAATTTTATTTGGGGTCAGCGTTTTATTCAGGTTTCAATGGCCTTGGCAATTGATGGTGAGATAGGTCAATCCAGGGCTATTCCTGTTGATTTTCATCACTGCCCAACAGTACTTCGTCCAAAGAAAAATGCTGCCCAGCAAGAGGTTACACAGTATAATGAAGAAAAGAAAATTGCCAAACTAAGCAAACAGGGTAGTGATCGAATCAAATTACTCAGGGGAAATTTAGATACCCAGGGGGCAACTGACAAACAACTGATCTTAAGTGTTGATGGGAGTTATACAAATGGAGAGGTATTGAAAAATCTACCACAAAGGGTTACGCTGATAGGCAGAATTAGAAAAGACACACGATTGTTTACGATTCCGGAAAAACAACCTCAAAAAGGAAGGAAACGCGTTTATGGAGAACAACTTCCAACACCAGAGCAAATCCGACAATCAGATGAGTATCCATGGCAAGAAGTAAACGCTTGGGCAGCAGGAAAAACACACGAATTTAATGTAAAAGTAATCAACAATATACGTTGGAAATCTGCTGGTCAAAATCACGACTTAAAGTTAGTTGTAATACGGCCGCTAGGTTATAGACTTACAAAAGGATCGAAAATACTCTACCGTCAACCCGCCTATCTTATTTGCTCGGATACAGAATTAAATCTACAGACACTCCTTCAATCTTACTTATGGAGATGGGAAATAGAGGTCAACTTTCGCGAAGAGAAATCAATGATGGGATGTGGTCAGGCACAAGTAAGAAACATTAAATCGGCAGTAAATGTCCCTGCCTTTATTGCGGCCACCTACGCCTTATTACACATTGCCAGCCACAGAACTTATCAAAAATCAAATAACCCAACTATCCCAAGACCAAAATGGTACACGAACGAAAATAAAGACCGCATTACCACCGGTGATTTACTTAACAATATTAGAGCCCATTTGCATGCCAAAGCAGTTGGAATGAATTTCGACGACTTCGTGAACAAACATATCAGGTTACCAAGCCTTCAAAATGAAAAAAACCTCAATGTTTTAGCACCCTTCTATGTGAGAAATTAGCCAAACTCAAGAGCGTAGTTTGCAACTACGCTGTTCTATTACAACACATCTATCTCAATCAGCCCGCTAAGTTCTGAAAAATTTCTGGCACTTGAATACAAATATTCATGCTCAAACTCAACTATCCCTGCCCTGACTGTAGGTTAAAAAATGTACGACATTTTGATCCCTTATTTGATAACTTTCTGACATAGATAGTACAAAGATAAATATTATGAAGATAGGAAAGCGTAGTTGCAAACTACGCTTAGTGACTCGTTTTACTTGGACATACTACGCTTAGTGTGGGGGTGTGCCCCCCAACGTACCCCTTGAAATTTACGAAGATGGCCTTCGAGCACTTCTCTATACCCAGGATCTTACCAGAGATGCTGAATATTGGGACCCTATCAATGGGAAACAGAAGCTGGAAACCTGTCCACTCGCCCTAGCTGCAAATAAGGATCTGGGTCGTCAGACTTATATCATGCAACTACTCATGCACGATGTTCCTGTGAAGGTTGTGATGGAGTATGCAGACCATCAGGACTATCGAACCTTCATGCCCTATCTGGATGCGTCTCGCAGGAAGTTCAAGAATAGTGAGAAGGAAGACGACTTTTATTTTTAAATCCAATTATTACATGAAATAGCATCAGTCTTTTATGCAACGAACACTAAAGCCATTAGTCATAAAGTAGCTAAAACCGCGGAATACCCCGACGTTGTCATAGGCCAGGCGACGGCCATAACCGTATTGTTCCATGTTTTCTCTTGAAGACCACCAATAGCCTCCAGAGCCAAGCTCCATGAAGGTTCCCCCATCGAGGTGAGCGCCCCCTGGGAATGCGTTAAAGTTGCTGGAGTTGGTGCCGTTTCCATTCTCGTCCCAACCGCTGGTGGATTTCATTTGCTGACCTTCGTCTGTTCCTCGCCAGCCTGAGTCATCGGCTTCTCCTTGGTTCATGCCTAAGGCCATTTCCAGTATTTTCCATTCTTTGTCCGAAGGTAAGTGCCAACCATAAGGGCACACACCTTGTACACCACTTGGCACTAAATTACTGCTTTCAGCCCCGTTCATGGCAGCATTCCATGTATAAAGTCTACCGTATATATCTCCATTTACACTGTTATTGTCGTACCACCATGAATTTTCAGTTTCGTAGTTTAGGTTTTCAGCCATCCAAGTTTGGCTTCCAATTTCAATTGTGGCATAAGTTTGCCCATCACGAGGGTCAGTAAAGGAGCCTGCCCCCCCACCGCTATTGCTAACTACAACACTTTTGGTGTATTGGTCTGTTAAGCCCTTAATATCTTTAACTTCCATTTTGGCATTGTACGTTGCTTCGGTGGAGTACTGGTGGTACTGAGTTTTTTCGGTATTCCAGTCAGTATCCCAAGCTCCATCGTCATCAAAGTCCCATCGCACTTGCAGTTCACTTGTTGGCGTTTCATTGTCGCTACAACTGTTGGCATCAAAAGAAAAATTAGTGTTTGTTGTTCCGCTGTCCGGAGATACTGTGAACAAAGCTGTGGGTGGAGTGTTGGGATTAACAACTATGACATCAACTGTGGTTTCGTTAGTTAATCCCTCAGTATCTTTTACTTCCATTTTTGCCGCGTAAGTGCCTTCGTTGCTATATTGGTGGTTTATGGTTTTCTCATTATTCCAATCAGTGTCCCAGATACCATTGCCTTCAAAATCCCAACGTACTTGTAGGCTGCTTGTGGGCTCTTCATTATCATTACTACCAGAGGCATCAAATGCAAAGGTGGTGCTTGTCGTTCCCGTGGATGGAGCAATGGTGAATAGTGCCGTGGGTGGGGTATTATCACTTGTACCTTGAGTTATCTCAAAGCTGACTTCATCAGATGTACTGCCTCCATCGTTGTCATAACTCGTAGTTTTTAGTGTGTGATTTCCAAGACTCTCATTATTCGTAACCCATGTATATATAAACGGGTAACTGCTGGCTGAACTCTTTCCAATGCCATCAATATCAAAGCGAACTTCTGATATGGTACCATCGCTATCATTTGCTTCCACGTATATTGTGACAGAATCACCTTTTGGAATTTCCTGCCCATTTGTCGGAGACGTAATAATACAAGTTGGTGGAATATTTGCTTTCTCTTCGTCTTTTGAGCAAGATTGAACTAAGAAGGCTGTTAAGGCTACAACAGTAATTAATGTGATTAGGACAGCTTTGGTTTTCATGATTGACTTATTAAAGGTTAATTGTTTGCTCGACAAAATTATGAAATAGATTACTTAAATTTATCCTTTTAATCTAATTTAGAGTTATTCTATTCAAGTCAAGCATTAAAGCATGAAGCTGAAAAGCCACAGGGACGAAGACTTTTATTTTTGACAATATGAGTATATAGGTATTTTTTGACACTTTTTAAATATCAGTATATCAAGTGTTTAAAATCGAATTATAGTCAATAAATGCAAAACAGGGGTGAAAAACAGCCCTTTTTTCATTCCAGATTCATATTTTGTATGTTTCGAGCTATGTATGTTCTTAATAAATGAATAGGTTTCAGAGATGTTTTATACTTCTACTCTGGCAACATAGTCACTGAGCAAAAATGGCTCTTCTGGTATTGTCCAGGTCTTTTCTTTGGCGTCAGTACGTTTAAGTTTTCTGCTTATGCTGAGATCAACATCTTCAATAGATTTTGGCCGTATAATTATATGCTCATTGACTAATTCCTTATCTCTTTTGGTTTTAAACAGCCTATTGAGAAGGTTTAAGGCATTTGTGTCGTTTAACGGAGGCTCAGTATCGAATTGATCAGGATATTTACTCTGAATAAGTCGTAGCTTTTCAGTAATGTCTCTGATGAAGAATATTTTTCCTTCAGGAAAAGAGGAAGTGATCTCATTGCTTAATTCTTTAGATTGCCAAAGCAAGATTCTTTCAAGCTCTGTTAATAATAAAATTATCACTTTTGGAGTTTTATCCTTGGTATTGTCCTTTATAGCGTTGCTAACGTACTTAATGAGCCTTTGATGACCAACCACCTGTTTTTCTTCTTTCTTTAGCTTAGAATTAGGCTCAGACATACTGATCATAAGCTCTATATTGTCTGTACCCTTCAATTGGGAGTACAACTTTCCTATCTTTCCTATTTTAGTTAAGGGCTGATCATACTTACTTTCGATGCCGATGATCTTGTACATGCTCGCAGAGAGAATTAAGGATGTAAAGGCTAACCACTTATCTTCTTTTTCTGAAGAGCGACCAATAAAACTCTTATTAAACTGCGCCTTCATCTTTTTAGTCAATCGATTATCAAGTACTATCTCAGCTGTATCGACTTCAATCTGAGGTTGCTTTTTGAATCCTTTTATTATCCCGGCTTTCTTTCTGTGGACCTGATTCTTGGCATCCTGCTGTATTAAAAGGTAGTCCATGGCCATAGCGTTGACTTTTACCCCCACCTGGCGCAAGCGTCCCCCCCCATCTGGCGCAAGCGTCCGCTTGTGCCTTTGTTTTTATAATTAAAGGACAAAGGTTATGCAAAATGATCTCAAGCATCACACTCTGGTAACTTATTCGAGGCCATGGGTTCCTTTTTTTTACAAAAGCCGACCTGACTACGGTTAGTAAATAAACTTTTATCCAGCTTTTATACCAAGAATAAACCCCGATGCAACACCTAATGCAAAATAACATGTTATTCACTTGGCACAAGCGGACGCTTGCGCCAGTTTGAGAGGTTTCCCGACTCCCAACTTCGGACTCCCGTCTTCGGACTTCCCACTCCGGACTTCCGCCTTCCGACTTCCAACTTCCGTCTCCCGCCTTCCGACTTCGGACTCCCCTACCTCAAAACCAACTTCCTCACTTCGGATCCACTTTGCGCTCTGATTTCAACGAAGTAAATGCCTTTGGGCTCAGCCGACAGATCGATTCTTTGAGTAAGGTTGTTTCTAACTTCACCAATGGTTTCTGAAAATACAGACTGCCCCTGCAGGTTCATGATGCGAATATCCACTTTCCCGGTCAGGTCGGTCACTCTCAAATCGAAAATGCCGGTGGTCGGGTTGGGTATTATGTCAATTGTATGAGCTTCGGTGGCGGGTTCAATTACGCCCACGCCGCTCGATACCAATACGTTGTCCACATACAGGTTGTTGCCGTACATGCAATAGGATTCAAACATCAGTTTTACGTCGGTGGCGCCAATCCAATCGGTGAGGTCGATGAGGGTACAAGCACTGCCGTAACCTGCGCCGCACCAGTCTTCTTCAGTTTGTGGAACAAAGGGTTCGGCTGTGGTGGGGCTGGTTTCAAAAGCGCCCATTCCGTCGGGGCCATTGGCGAAAATGCGTGTCCAGTTGGCTCCGCAATCATCCGAAATATATACTATCAACGAATCAAACTGCATGTATCTCAGTGCGTAAGCATGGTCGAACATCAGTGCCAGGTTGTCGTAGCCCGTAAAATCGAGTGCCGGACTTATCAACCGGTCGCGCTGTCCGAAACCGGTATAGTTGATCAAGTTCATTCGTGCGGCCATGGTACCTGAAGTGGTGCCTCCCACCTCAACCAAATCCCACGTGATGAGGCCGTCCGGGTTCTCAATGGTCCAGCCACTTTGGTTCATGTTCTCCATTTCAAAATCTCCCACGAAAGGCATGGACGATCCTCCTGAATGGATATAGGCCGGCTTGGTCATGGTGCTGCTTCCAATGTCGTTGGTGGTGGTGAGCGATACCGAATATTCACCGGATTCAAAAATCACCACCGGGTTTTGCGAGTTGGCATCGGTGCCCTGAGCAAAACTATAGGTGTCAGGACTAAAGCTCCATTCCCAGCTATTGGGACAATACAGCGATTGGTCGTAGAAAGCCACCGGCTGATTGCTGCAACCAATGGTGTCAGGCGACATAAAATCGGTGGAGGGCAACAAGCTGGAGCTGATGGTGATGTATCCTTCTTTCAGCATGACATCTGATCCCAGGTTATTGGTAACGGTGAGTTGTACATCATAGGTGCCTTCGGCGTCATATACAATGTTTTGCGGGTTCTTTTCATTGGAAGTGGCAGGTGTTCCGCCTTCAAAAATCCACTCGTAAGTGGAAGGAGGTCCTTGCGACAGGCTAGTAAAATTAATGCCACAACCCACAGGCATCGACTGCTGATCGGCTTCAAAGTCGGCTACCGGAGCAGTCAATTGAACACCGGCTTCCCAAATGCCGCGACCATAGGTAGCTGCCCTGATCAACTGCTCGTCGAATTGTATTTCAAGCTCTCTGACAATCACATTGGGAAGGTCTTGCATATACGACGACCACTCGGTTTGTGAATTATCGATGTAATAAACACCCACATCCATGCCCACGTACAACGGGTTGAGGTCGCCCAGATAAAAAGCTACACAGTTGGCCGGAATATTGGGCAAATTGATGGAATAATTGCTCCAGCTGTCGCCTCCGTTGGTAGAGATATACACCTTTTCGCCATCGGTATATCCTGAATAACTTATGGCAACGATTTCCGGATTTTCAGGATGCACGGCAATGTAAGATATGGTGAGGTTGGGCAGCAGGTTGCTTACGTTGGTCCAGTTTTCACCTCCATCTTTGGTTCGGTATATTTTTGCACCTTTGGAGAGGTACAAATAATCAGGGTTCGATTCGGCAATGGTGAGGTTGTCCAGATTTCCCAGATTCAGGTTGGAAATGGTGGTCCAGCTATTCATCCCGTTGGTAGTTTTTCTCACTTCCGAAGAGCCCACAAAAAGGGTTTGAGGGTCAGTCGGGTGAATCACGAAAGGTGTTACCCAGTTACCGCTTCCGGGTTGGGCAATGTTCACGCCACCAAAGTTTCCGCCATTGGTCGATTTATAAAAAGTTCCGTTCTGACTGGTGCCATATACGATGTTGCTGTTGGTATAGTCCACCACACACTCCATGCCGTCGGCACCCAGCCATTCGTGCCATTCGCCATCGGTATAAACGCTGGTGCCATTGTCCTGCGATCCACCCATCAGTTTATAAGCGTCGTTTTTCGAGGAGCCCATACGGTAAAACTGGCGCATGCCGATACCTTCGGTGAGGTTGGTGAAGGTGGAGGCACCATCGGTGGATTTGGTGATCAACCCATCGCTGCCCACGTAGAGGGTGCCACCATAAAATACCATTTCGTGAATGTCGCAGTGGGTATAGCCCAGGTTGTTGCCCCAGGTCCAGTCGGTGGTCATGGTCCAGGTGCCGGCACCATCGCTCGATTTCCAGGTGTTGAACTCACCCAAATGGACTTCTTCAGCATTCACGTGGGAGGCGCAAATGGCCAAATCGTACCAGGCCTGATTTCCGTTGGTGGGTTGGTTTGATCTGAATACAAACGAGTCGCCACTGTCTTCCGACTTGTAAATGCCTGATCCTGAGGAAAAGAAATATACATAGTCAGGGTTGGCTTCGGTAACGGCAATTTGTACACGCGATGAAATGGGAACTCCGGTGGTTTCGGTAAAACTATTTCCGCCATCGGTGGATTTGTAAAACCTTCTGGTAACCGCGTATATTGTGTTGTAATCAAAGGGTTTAAACTCCATGTCGTCGATGTTTCCCGAAAGGATATTGTCCCAGTTGTCGCCGCCATCGGTTGTTTTGTAGAGTCCGTCGGTGGTTGCGGCGTACAGGGTGTTGGGGTTGTTGGGATCGATCAGCAGTTTGGCGATGGTTCGGTTTTGATATATATTCCAGTTGATGCCGGTGGTGTTCCAGGTGGCACCTCCATCGGTTGATTTTAGCACGCCCACGCTGTAGTTGTCGCTGGCATCTTTGTCGCCGGTACCGATGTAGATAATATCGGTATTGGTGGGGTCGATGGCTATGGCCGAAACTCCCAGAACGGGTTGGTTGTCGGTGAGGGGTTGCCAGTTTTGGCCTTCGTCGGTTGTTTTCCACAAGCCACCCGAAGGAGATCCGATGTAGATGGTTTGGTCGTCGTTGGGGTCGAGTGCGATCACGTTGATACGACCGATTCCCGGACTCCAATGACCGGTAACGTTGGCAGAGGTATGGGGTCCGAGTTCTACCCAACTTTCGCGCACCGACCTATTGTTGCTGGCCGGATATTTTTCGTTAAAGGCCGCTATTTCGTCCCAAACCACCGGCAGGTTATGGCGGTCGCCTGAGGGATACACCCTTTGCTCGGTGAGGTATTCCCAACGTTTAAACTGTTTCCAGCCGCTGCCTTTGCCCTTGTCGTGGGTTTCATAATATTTGTTGGCTGCTTTTTGTACATCGTAAAAATTAACCCGTTGATCTTTCATCATTTTTATCCATTCCGGCGTGGGGTCTGTGTCGGTTTGGGTGGTCGAATTTTGCGCTATTCCTTGCTGACAAAGGAGTGCGCTAAAGATGAAAAGGATAAAAAAATGACGAAAAATTTTCATGGCAATCGTTGGTTTAAAAATGTAACATGTGTTCGCAAATATCGTGTTTTTCTGTGAATTGCGTATGTTTTTCATGACAATATCTCATCGTAAAAGGATGCATGGGGGAGATGTTGACGACAAATAATCCGCAGGTATCAAGCCATGTTGTGATTTTTGCTTTTAAAAACCGGTTTTTTTTGGAAATCCGTGTGATTCTGCCTAAAAATATTGAACATAAGAAATGAAATTCTGAAATTTGATTAAGAAGTGGCTGAAAATACAACCGCCGGGCAGTTTGTTCGAGATGGGTAATTTTGATATAAAAAGGCAATGCATTTGGGATTGCCACTCCAAATAATTTTATACTTTAGCCTCGCTATTTAACAAAACTGCCATTCCATTATTGCTACTTCCCAACACCGATCTAAAAGCATGACATTTAAAACCAACGACCACCAATTTTAATTTCTGATGCGAAGAACCATTGTTGCCATCTTGTTTTTTTTCATTTGTTGGAATGGGTATGCCCAGCCCGGTAAATTTGAATATGCCGATCGAATGGCCCATGTTTATAAGCTAAGTCAAAAGAATGCCGCATATGATATGATACGTGAATTGGATACCCTCATCGGGTATTATCCCAACGAATCTAAATTATACGCATACAGGGGAGAATTGTATTTCTATTTGAGGGATTTGAGTCGGGCAAAAGCCGATTGGCAGCATGCAAAAGATTTGGGAATGAACCTGGATAAAAGATATATTGATTTGATGATATCGAAGGAGCACCAACTTGAAGGCATATCCGAATACTGCCATGTTGATATGGATCTTCCGGGAAACTGCGTGAACAAGAAGTACAGTATAAACGATTCATTACGAGGTGCTTTGCGACCGGAGCGTACTTGCTACGACGTGTATTATTACGACCTTACGGTAAAAATAATACCCGAGGAAAAGCGTATTGAGGGTAAGAACGAAATTTATTTTCACACCGTTGAAGCTACCAAAACCATACAGATTGATTTGGCCGAAAACTATCAAATTCAATCCATGGAGTGGAACGGAGTAGCTTTGGACTACACCCGAAAGTACAATGCTTTGTTTGTTACATTTCCTAACGAACTTCCTGCGGGCACAAATCAGCTAATTCGCATCGAGTACTACGGGGTTCCACACGTAGCTGAAGAGCCTCCATGGGAGGGGGGATTTGTTTGGGAGAAAAAGCGGGGCAATTGGTGGGTTGGCGTGGCTTGTGAGCATCTGGGCGCAAGTTCATGGTGGCCATGCAAAGACCACCTGTCCGAAAAGCCGGATTCCATGCAGATTAATGTTGTCGTGCCATCAAAATATCAGGCCATTTCCAACGGAAATCTCAGGTCGAAACGCCAAATCGACAAAAACTACACCCAATTCCAATGGTTTGTCAGTTATCCAATCAACAGTTATGGCGTGACTTTTTATATGGGAGATTTTGTCAATTTTACGGATGTGATGGTCAATGAGCATGGGGAATATCCCATCGACTACTACGTGCTTCGCCATCACTTAAAAAAGGCCAAAAAGTTTTATGCCAATACCAAAGACATAGTTGAGGTTTACGAAAAACTTTTTGGTGAATATCCATACAGTCGTGACGGGATGGCCATGGTGGAAGCCCCATACGAGGGAATGGAACATCAAAGCGCCATCGCCATAGGTGATGTGTACAGTAAAAAAAATCGGGAGATTTTTCGGATGAAGGATTATAATTACCTCGTGGTTCACGAGATGGCGCACGAGTGGTGGGGCAACACGGTCACCATGGCCGATATGGCTGATGCCTGGATTAGCGAAGGTTTTGCAACCTATGCCGAGCACCTTTTTATGGAGCAAAAATATGGCTACCTGGAGTACTTATATTCAACGGTAACAAATGCAAGGTATGTGCTGAATATTTGGCCTGTGGTTGGTCCGGAAAATGTAAATGATAATTCATTCGTGGGTGGCGATATCTACTCCAAAGGGGCTGCTTTGCTGAATAATTTACGCTGCACAATGAATAACGACAGCCTGTTTTTCGACATGATAAAGGCCTATTATCAACATTTTAAGTTTCAACAAATTAATTCTCAAGATGTTGTTGAGTTTGTCAACCATTATACCGGTCAGGATTATACCTCGCTTTTCAATAAATTCCTGTACGATGTGGATCCGCCGGTGTTGGAATACTCTTTTTCTTTGCAAAATAAACACCTGATATTTAACTATAAATGGATCAATGTGGAGCCTGATTTTTATATGCCTTTCAGCATTACCATCAACAATGGTCAAAACCACCGACTGGTTGGTACCACCAAAAACAGAACCTTCGAAGCATCAAATATTCAATCGTTTTACCTTCCCAACGAGTTTTTCTTTAATATGAAAACCCAAACCCATAACTCCTTTACCTATTTTATAACTCACTGGAATAGAGAAGAAGATGTACAGTAGCCACATGTGCGCGAAGTTTGTCTTCTGATACCCAACTCCCCCACGGAGAAACCCCGATGTTGATGCAGGGGGCGTACATCGTGTGATGACAAAACGGATTGAATGTCAAATGTGGATTAATTAGTTTCGAAATGAACGAGCAAATGCACTTCAACATTCGGAGTTCGGTGTTAGATATTCGGTGTTCTAAGAGATAAAAAATATCCAATGTCGATTAACGAATGATGAGAAACTGTTGAAGTTCTTTTTTGCGCTCCGTTAGGAGCCAAATATGGGTAGAAAGATTAATGTTTCATTGATTTCGTCCCGGATGGGACGATACAATCTTTCTGTAAATCAGACTTCTACCCATATGCTTTCCCTTCTATGTTGTAATCCAAATTTTTTCTTCATTATTTCTTTCTTTTTTAGAGAGTTATTAATTTGACAATTTTACCATCGGGCAATACGAAGCCTGAAGGTTTTCCCCTCATTGTTAAATTATACTGGGCCTAGGCCCAGTATAATTTCTTGAACCTTCGGTATAAAACTTCACCTTCGGTTTCCCCTCATTGTAACGAATCCGGTCTATAAAAACACCCTTCTATCAGCGGACATGATTTAACCAGCCGCATTTCTGTGTTCAATTTATTATAGATAAGAGCTGTGGCCTACGGGTAACGGACACCCTATTCGGGGCCGCAAGGGAATTCAAACAGTCTCTTTATCATTGAGTTGCTTCTATTTCCGATTTCGTTTTTATTATATGACTGAATATACATATGCAGTTTCATTTTTAATTACATACCTTATTCGATTAATCAGTTTCTTCGCTATTCTTATTATGGCTTTGTTTGGCTCCATTCTTTTACATAATAATCCATAACTATACATCAGTGACGGATCTTTCTTTGATGCTACCCAGGCTGCTTCAACTATGACACTACGTAAAAAAAGATTACTCCTACGTGTAATGGTGCCAACGTTCTCTTTTTCTCCCGATGAATTGGTCGTCGGAACTAAGCCCACAAACGAACAAAGCTGGTCAAGATTCTTAAACCGTAAAATGTCTTCTATTTCGGTCAAAAGGGTTATGGCTGTTATAAGTCCTATTCCGGGGATAGTTTGCAACAGACTTAACTTTTTTGCATACTCCCCGTCTAGCTGTCTAAGGTGCCTGTTAATCTTTAATAGTTTTTTACGCAGCAGCAACGATGTATCCAAGGTGTCTTCAAGAACTATTTTTCCGTGCGAAGTGGATAGTTCGATATCATTTAACCATTTTGTGAATCTTCCTGACCAATGCCTTGAAGGTCCATCAAGTTCCAAAGGAATTTTTATCCCATTAAAATAAAGAAAGGACTTGATTCTGCTTTTGTGACGACTGATTTCTTTAACCAATGTTTTGCGGTAACGCACTAGTCCACGAAGCTCTTCCATACCCATGCTGGGAATATAAATGCCCACAAGTTCACCATTCTTGAGCGTTTTGGCAATCTTACGGCTATCGCGCTTGTCTTCCTTTTGGCGCTTTTCTTTATCAGTAGTGGGAATATCAGCAGGGTTGACAACAATATTTCTAATACCAAAACCCTCAAGTTCTCGATGAGCGCTGAACCCGCAAAATCCGGCTTCATATGCAGAATAGTAAATTGCACCAGGGAAGTTCTTAATCAGATAATTAGATAGCACCTCTGCACTTGGATCCTGCGAATACGTCTTGTGAATGCGATCATTTACCATTATTGTTACCTTCCAGCTTTTCAAATGAATATCAATTCCTACATAAACATTTTGTCCAGTAAAATCAATTTTTGTACTTTTAGTCTTCATAAGCCTACTTTTTGTTTTTGTGTTTTTTCTTTTCAAAAACTAAAATACAAAAACTCGGTGGGCTTATGATTTTACAAACATACAGCCTACGGGAAAAATTTAAACAATCTCTGAATGAAGATCGGATTATCCATCGATTCACCCTTCTTCCGTACTTCTGAAATCGGAGTTCGGAGTTCGATATTCGGTGTTCATAAGGATTAATAAATTCAACATATTTCAGATATTCAATTTATTACAAAAGATGCCATTGGTAGCAGATGAAATCTGCCTAAGCATAATTCCTCTTTATGTGGTGAGGTAATTTATTTCCCTATTTTTGTGGTTAATAATAATTTTTCAAATGTCTTCTATCACCATGGTCAATCCAACCTAAAAGCAACATATCTAACCTCATGCAAAATCAATCAAAAATTACTTGTCCCCAATGCGGTGCCGAAATTGATGTTCAAGACGTACTCGCGCACCAATTGGAAGAAGAAATAAAAAAAGATTACAACGCTCGTTTGGCTAAAGAGAAAAGCGATTTCGACCAGCAAGCCAAATTGTTAGCAGATGAAAGGGCTGCTTTTGAGGAAAAAAAGAAAAAGGAAAACGAACTTTTTCAGGAACGGTTGGATTCAAAAATTAAAGAGGAGAAACGACTGATCGAAACCCGGGTGAAGGCCAAACTGGAAGAAGAACAGGCTGACCAACTGAGGGAACTTCAGAAAGAACTCAACGAGAAATCGGAGAAGGTAAAGGAACTCAATAAGAGTAAAATGGAAATTGCCCGTTTGCAACGGGAGAAGGCCGAGCTGTCGGATGCCATTCGTGCAGAAGCCCAGGAGGCTCTCAACCATCAGCTGGCCGAAGAAAAAGAAAAAATCCGAAAAAGCGAACATGATAAAAACGAGTTGGCCCTGCGCGAACTCCAAAAGCAGCTCGACGACCAGAAAAAGCTTACCGAAGAAATGAAACGTAAGCAGGAGCAGGGTTCCATGCAAATGCAAGGGGAGGTGCAAGAGTTGGCCATTGAAGAATGGCTGGCACAAAAATTCCCCCTCGATTCCATCGAAGAAATAAAAAAAGGGGTTCGTGGTGGCGATTGTATCCAAACTGTTAACACCCGAACCCGTCAAAATTGCGGAACCATCTATTACGAAAGCAAACGTACTAAGGATTTTCAACCGGGTTGGATTGAGAAATTTAAAAACGACATCCGCGATCGTGGAGCCAACATTGCCGTTTTGGTTACCGAGGCCATGCCTCCTGATATGGACCGTCTGGGAATGAAAGACGGTATCTGGATTTGTACTTTTGAGGAATTTAAAGGATTGTGCGTGGTGTTGCGCGAAACCGTGATTCAAATAAGCAATGTCGTGGTGTCGCAGGAAAACAAAGGTGATAAAATGGTCATGCTGTACGATTACCTTACCGGAAACGAGTTTAAACTCCAGATAGAAGGCATCGTAGAAGGTTTTACCCAAATGAAATCAGATCTGGATGCCGAAAAACGATCCATCATGGGCCATTGGAAAAAACGTGAGAAACAGTTGGAAAAAGTATTGCTCAATACCAACTTTATGTACAACTCTGTTCGTGGTATTGCAGGTAGTGCCGTCCAGCCCATTAAAGCACTTGAAATGCCTGAAGAAGAGGAGTGAAAGCAAGTGTGAGTTTGGCTAAAAATCTCAATACAGTGCTTTCTGAGTCGGCTGATTTTCACGTTAAAAATATATTAGTTTGGATTTTTCACCCTTTGTGTGCCAAATGATGTTAATTTTGTCGGATATTCATGGGGTTATACTTGGGCAATTAAGGAATGTAATGTTAAAAACCAGGTCGTTATTATGATTTGGGCGCCTCCGTAAGGAAATCAGTTACTTGTGCACCAACCCATACCATGGATTGTATAGATAAAACCGGGTTAAGGCTTAAAAACTTGATTTCACCCACAAAAAAAGTAAAATGGATAACTGGACCAAACTCAGAAAACTCTACGTGGAAGACCAAAAAACCAAAGACGGACTTTCAACGCGCCAGCGCCGGTCGGATGCCATGGAATCCATGCATGAGTTTTTAACTTTCAATCTTCCTCACTTCGTTAATCAACCCAAATTCCTCAACAAAATTCCAAAAGACGAGTTTATACAAATGATTCGCGACAAAAAAGGTTCGCCCCTGAACAGTTCTGAAAAGTCGGTGGTGAATGCATTGTACAAGTATTTACCCGAGTTGGAAACTTTGAAAGTAGAAGAGGAATAGTTGCCAAATTCCTTTGGCA
Organism: Bacteroidales bacterium; assembly: GCA_963676875.1. GTDB lineage: Bacteria > Bacteroidota > Bacteroidia > Bacteroidales > F082 > UBA6244. The sequence continues at coordinate 1,047,282 of OY781436.1, read as the reverse complement.
CAAATTTCACCAAATTCCCTTATCCACAAAGAAAAGCCCCAATCCTGCTTTCGGTTGAAAGTAAGATCAGGGCGTTGTAAGTTGATGTCAATTGAGTCAAATACAAGGATTCTTTGCGGACTACCTCGACACCATAATTTTTTTGGAAATTTTCCGTTGGTCAATTTCAATACTACAGAAGTAAGTGCCTGCCGGCATGTTGCTTACATCCATGATTAAGCGATGATTTCCTGCCGCCAACTGACCCTTGTTAACTTCGGAAATTACCTGTCCCATCAAATTGGATAATTGAATATTTACTGCAGCAGATTGGTCAAGCTTCAACGAAAAAGCAACCTGATGGTTGGCCGGATTGGGGTATCCATCCGAAAGTTCAAAATCCACAGGTGCATCCGGTACATCAATTCCAACAAAAATACTTTTGTCAAGCGATAGAGCTTCCATATTGTTTTGCACAATATCGTGTTCCTCAGCCCATTCATGCATGCCGGGGAAGTTATCTACCTGATAAACAATATGCACTTGGTTGTTGATGACAGGAGCCATACCCGGAAATGCACATTCGGAAAAGATGTGGAATACATCGGCATTCACATCCTTCTGACCCTCCCAGTTGAGCCCTTTATCAAACGAACTGTTGACAAAAATATGTCGGTAAAGATATTCACCATTGGAAAGCTCGGTGAGGGTACTCGATGCCACGAACAAATTGTCATTGGCATCGATTGAAATCTGCGGGAAGCCCCAAAGGGCATTGTTGTAGGTGGGTTGTCCTCCCGGAATTTCCAGATCGCCAAGTGAGCCGATCAGGTTGCCCCCGGCTTCCAGAAACTCGAGGGTATAAGAGCTGATGGTGGTAGTGTCGAGCACCGGCATGGTTTCATTCCAATAAATCAATCCGTCGGTATAAGGATAGTAATTGGCCGCTCCGTCCACAAAAATTCTGCGCATGCGGGCAAATACCACATGAACATTACCGTCCGAATCGATGGCGCATGCCGAAGTGCCTATGCCACATGGAAATATATCCGACTCAACAGGTGGGTCGATGTCTGAAAACGGACTGTTGAAAACCTCCACCATCTCCCAGTTATCTCCATTGTCGTACGATTTAAACACCCTGCCACCAAATTCGTCGAAACCATAAGTAAAAGCGATGGTATTGCCCACCGGATTGGCCCAGGCATAACTCAACGAATTTATTTTGGCAAAATAGTCTTCTCCCAAACCTTCGATGATTTCTCCATTGACGTCCCAGGTTTCGCCTCCGTCGGATGAACGGTAATACAACAAAGCGCTTTCCTGACCCATGTAGGGCATGTCGTAGGTGTAGGCCAACACGTGGATGTGTTCATGATTTTCGCCGCTGGTCATCATCGATTGCCATACCAAAGAAACGCCCGTGGGACCCTGGAGTGAAGTTTCCACCCAATCTCCTTCTCCCTTTATTTCTCTTTTGTAAAATTTCAAGGGGCCGGCACCGGCAACATATTTGTATTGTGTGATGATTTCGCCATTTGGTCCCCACGGGGCATAGCTGGGAGTTCCCATACGGTCGTCGGGACCCACATGGGGGTCTTCGGTTCCCCACGAGGCTCCGTCGAAATAGTTGTATCCGCAGCCCCTTTCAGGATTGAGGTTTTCGCCTGCGCTAATCCATGTAGCTCCAACGCTTCCATCCGGATATGCCCAAACGCGTTGCATCATATTGCCATAATTCATGGCCTGACCATCGTACCAGGTGGTGCCTATTATTGTATTGACTAGTACATCTTGCTTGAGTACCGGGTTTTCGTAATATGTGCTGCGGTCGGGATGAATTTCGGTAGGTTTAACGGCCATATTTAAATCAGGTCCGGTGATTTGTGCCGACAAACCTTGTCCTAAAAAGCATAGAAGCCCCCAAAAAGTTAAATTCAGAAGTAGACGTTTTTTCATAGATCAATTGTTTTAAGGTTAATACAAAATCATTTTTCGAGGTAAAGTTAGAAAAGTTTTGTTAGCAAGAATATTTTCCCAATTTGAAACAAAGGAATTTGTTTGGCAAAGCCCGTGAAACAAAACAAACACAAAGCCGCTGCTTTTTGATGTGCCGTTACAATTAATCTGCCCTTTTTTTATTCATACGTGCTATTTTCTGATGATTGCCATTACCACCGTTGCCAAATGTTTTGGTCGGAGTACATTGGTGTACGAGAATTGATATTCCGGTAAGATTATCTTTTGAAATATTTCAGTTCTTATATTGCATCCCTATGATATCGGCAATAAATAAGTTGAAAAAATTACCTAAATTTAATGATTTCTCAACGAAAGCATTACCTTTATGGGCTGTTTCCGTATAGATTGCTTATTTGCTATTTAAAAAACAAAAGGAGGGATTATGAAAAAATTTATTGTGCTGATTTTATCGTTAACCTGTTATTTTTCCGGGTTCACTCAAACGAAATCAAACCTTGATCTGCGTTTTCCGGAGAATGACCAAATAAATTCACAGTTGCCTCAGTCCGGGGCATCGCGAGGCTCAACCATCGACTATGAGAGCCTTGAAAACGACAAAACGGGTTTTTCGTTGCTCTCCGACGGGTATTTTACCATTGGCACCACCAATGGCTTATCGGCAAATAGTTTGGACAATAATTGTCAGATTACTTTCGGACATCCGTTTGCATTAACCTCATATCCTTCCTTTAGTCTGGACAGCGTGGTTCATCATCCCGAGCTTTATTTTTATGATACCCCCAAACAATTATTCAATCAGGGAGATACACTTCTGGGTTTGCATGCTACCGACCTCGAAAAAGTTGACTTCACTTTTAACATGATTAAAAAAAACGACGGCGACATCGTCCGCTTGCAGTTAGTCATCCGTAACATCGACAACGTGCCACACAACATGGGCATGGGTTTGCTGTTCGATCCTGCTCTTGGTATGTGGGGCGATGGTTTTACCTTTATCGATGGCCAATTAATCCAACAGGATACCACCCTTCTGGATAATATCCCACCTACATTCGATGTATGGGAAAGACCGGATGCCCCCAAAGGGGTGGGGATTGAGTTTGAGTACATCAACAATTTACCTTCCACATTAATGGTGGGTAATTGGTTCGATCAGCACTACAACCGAACTTCTGCGTTATCTCCCATTTATGATCTTGGGGTGAAAATGGAATGGCCTGAGGTTGAGGTTAATCCTGATGAGGCAATCAGTTTTACATTCGATGTGAAGCTTAAATCACCTGAATTTCCCGATGGTGTTTTTATGAGGGCCGATTTACCCTATTTTTTGTCCATCGAAAACAACCTCCTCTTTCCGAGAAATATCAAATCATTGGTAAAACTGATCAACAACGGCAGTAACAATATTACGGGGACCAGATTGGAAGTGCCCGGTGACGGATACGTTGAGGAATGGAGCACGCCTTATACCATCGATATCCCTTCAAATACTACCATTTATAGCCATGCTTTTCTGAATTTGCCCGAAAATTATGAGGACAAGCTCGTCGTGTTGGAACTCAACCTGATGGACGGTAACGAAATTGTTGATCAAATCAAGAGAAACCTGTTTGTACCTGCTGCACCCATTTCCGATTCAGGACTGATCGTGACCATCGACACCATCATCCTCTCGGGCTTTCCCAATATTGATTTAATATTTAAGGCTCAAATAGAAGAAACCGGCCAGTATCTGAAAGACCTTACCTATGAGAATGTTTCCTTTTATGAAGACACCCTGAGAATTGAAAATTTTACCCTCGAAAAAGACACTTCAGGAGGTGTAAATCAGGCGGATATCATCTTTGTACTGGATGTTACCGGAAGCATGACCGAGGAAATTGAAGGGGTAAAAGATAACATCACCGAATTTGCAGATAGTCTTAGTTCTCAGGGAGTGGATTTTCGGTTGGGGATGGTCACTTTCCTTGATGAAGTGGAAAACATTTATGACTTCACCTCTGATGTTCAGCTTTTTCAACAATATGTTGACGAACAATATGCACATGGGGGTGGCGACTTGCCCGAAAATTCTCTGGAGGCTCTGATGGCAGCCACTCAATTTGAATTCCGACCTACGGCAAGTCGTGTTTTTGTTTGGATCACAGATGCCTCTTACCACATTAATAATACATATACGCAACTTACCCCACAGGATGTGGTCAACCAAATGCTTACCCATTCCATTGTTCCTCATTGTATTGGCAATACCCAATATCAACTCGATTTTTACAACCCGATCCTGTTTCCCACCGGAGGTGATTTTTATGACATTGACGGTAACTTTAGGGATATTTTGTTAGAAATTAGCAGGTTAAATTCTACCGGATCATACAGGTTGTCCTATGTTTCCAATGCTATTCCGGGAAACGCCTATCAGGATATGGTGGAAGTGCATTATGCCGGTTTAGGAGGCATGGATACCATTTCTTTTGTTGTGCCCACCAAAGCGCTTGGTACAAATGATCCTACGATGTATAGATATTATCCCAATCCTTTCAGCTCATCCACCGTTATTGAAATTGATAACCCCAATGGATGGGAAGCAAATCTGGAAATTATTAATGTTCAGGGACAAAGGGTTTCTGCCAAACATTTCCAAAAAGGAAACCAAGTGCTGACTTATACGTGGAATGCTCAGGACAACATGGGTCAAGCCGGCAACGATGGTCTTTATTTTATTCATTGTCAATTGATTGATCCTGATGGCCAGCCCGTGAGCTTGCCTGTAATGAAGTTAATTTATTTGAAATAGTAATACCCGAAATCGAGATGAAAACACAAATATATACCTACTATCAAAGCCTCTTCCTGATTGTTTTGTTGGGTCTGTCCAAACTGGCCCTTTCCGACGGTTTGTTATTACCCAAGGATGAAAACTATCCTGCCGATTTTTTAAGGAATAAACTAACTGAAGTTAATGTAAGGGTGGATGGAGTTGTTGTGCAAACTGTTGTTTATCAAGAGTTTGTTAATGAATGGGACCACCCGGTGGATGCAGTGTATAATTTCCCGCTTCCGGCTGATGCTCGTTCAACCCTGTTGTTATATACCCGAAACGACACCACATTTAAAGCCATTCTGAAGGTGGAGCCCCAGGATCCAAATCCCGGAACCGGACAGGGTGGGTTGGCTGCTTTGGTGAATGACTACATCGGTCCAAACGGTCTGAAGCTAACACTGGAAAACATTGCTCCCGGAGCGGTGCAGTCCGTGGAACTAACCTATATCAGCCTGTTGGATTACCATAAGGGCGAATGTACTTACAAGTATCCGCTGGCCACGGAAGATTTTATCACCTATCCCATCGACCATTTGGAGTTCAATTTTGAAGTGGAAGCTAACCGCGAAATAACTTCCTTCGATATACCAACCCTCCCTGATTTCCAGGTGCTTGAAAATGATTTTTCACACCTCAAACTAAGGATGAGAAAACCCATGGCCTTTCTTGCCACGGATCTGGTATTTCAATTTTCTGTTAACAATTATTATCGTGATATCGATTTTTATCCGGTCAACAGCGACACCATGGATGGGCATTTTTCATTATTTGTCAGGCCTGAGAATTATGCACCTCCTTCGGAAGACCTGTCGAACAATATTGTTTTTCTTTTGGGAAATTCAACCAGCATGACTGGCTATAAGCTCGAACAAAGTATAGAAGCTATTTCCAATTCGCTGGATCAGCTGGACCCCTGGGATTTTTTTAATATTATTCTCTTCAATTATTCTGTGGAGAGCTGGGAGAATAACCTGGTTCAGGCAACCGCCGAAAATATCAACAATGCTAAAGTTTTCTTGCAAAGTGTGGTGGGAACCGGAGGCAGCCGACTCGATCTGGGGATTTTTTATGCCATGCAACAATTCGAAAATGCCGACTTTAGCAATGCCATTATTGCATTTACCGACGGCATGTCCCCCATCGACCCCATCGAAATAGCCCAAAACAATAGCTATGAAACAGGAATTTTCCCTATTGGAATTGGCGATGCAGTGGATCGGTACCGATTGGGAATGACAGCAGCGTATAATTATGGATTTGCCACCTATTTTGATGAGGAGGACAACCTGAGGGAAGGAATACTGCGTGTTTTTGAAAAAATTAATAAACCCGTCCTGAAAAACATTGAGTTAAATTTCAACAAACCGGATGTTTATAACACAACACCGCAAAAGCTACCTGCGATCTATGCAGGCTCCTATCTGATGGTTACGGGCAGGTATCAGGACGCAGGATCTACGGTGTTAAACTTAACAGGGGAGGCTTTTACCGGCTTTGCCCAGTTTGATTACCCCATTGAGTTTACCGACAGTACCCACATCAATAAGTTTTCAGAAAAATTATGGGCCAAAGAAATGATCGATGCGTTGGAACAGCAAATATCCATTTATGGAGAAACATCACAGCTTAAGGATTCTGTTATTTCCTTAAGTCTGAGGTATGAAATTCGCTGCATGTACACTGCTTATTTCGCCGATTATGAAAATATTTATGTGTCAACAGATCCATTGCTTGAACAGTCGTCAAGCTATGCCAAATCATTTATCGACAGCAATTACCCCAACCCGTTTCACTATGCTACCACCATACGGGTTTATATAAATGATCAGGATGTCGGAAAGGTTATGCTCCTACGCATCTACGATCTTCAGGGGCACCTGATCGCCATCATTGATATCAGCAATCTAACCCAAGGTTGGCACGAGGTAAGCTTCGACGGAAAAGACATTTCCGGAAACGAATTGCCGACCGGAATTTACCTGGTACAACTGCAAATTGAAAATCGCATAGCCAATACCAAACGAATCAATAAAGTGCGGTAGAGCGCTTTATGTCAGAGATGTTTAAGAATTAATGAGGTTTGGATAGGGGAGGACGATTAGTTGCAGTATGCCTTCTTTATTTATCAATATCGCGTTACTTAGTCATTGGTGAAGAAGAAATAATGTTCATGCCTTTTCACAATGGTTGTGGGTAATTTTACTAGAATGAAATTGATAAAAATAACCACACCGGCCACTCCAAACAAAAAAGGCTTCGCATTTCTGCAAAGCCTTGATTATTAAGTAGAGAATAGCGGAATCGAACCGCTGACATTTTGATTGCCAGTAGAGCAGGGCACTCCGGTACGATTGATATTTTAGTATGAGCTATTGGTAATTTTGTCAATATTGACAATAATGTTTTTGAGTAATTTCATACTCATCACCACATCAAATCTTTAAAATCGCATATGCCTCTGAATCCAAATTCCCCCATTTTATTAAAACGTCATATGCTCGGTTGTTCCTGATACCGCTACTTTTGGTGTCGTTCAACGTTGCATATAAAAACCCTAGATGCTTGGGCACTACGGGATTTTTATATGCTTAGGTGGTGTTGAACAAAACTGCCGTTTTTATTCAGTCAGTCGACTTTCAACATCCATTCTCTGATGTAATACTCTTATTATCTCAACTATTTTCTTGTTCTTGTTGATTCTGTAGAAAATGAAGTGTGATTTTATTCTTGACCTAAAATATCCTTTTCTTACTTGACTGTAGTCATCACCAGAGTCAGGATTAATTGATATATATTCGATTTCATCAATTATTAAGTCGAAGTATCTATCAGCTTGTTCTTTCGACCAATTCTCAAATGTATAACGCCAAATATTTTCTATGTCTTGGCTTGCGAGGTGACTGACTACATATTTCATTATTCAGTCATATGATTTTCGTGAATTTTTGTTAGAAATTTATTTCGGTCAAAATCTTCAATAAATCCTGATTTTTCTCCTTTCTTAAGTTCTTTTATCAGTTCATCTTTTTTTGTTTCTTCATGTTCAAACATTCTAAGAGCTGCTCTAACTACTTCGCTTGCAGAAGAAAATTGTCCTGATTTAATTTTTTGATGGATGAAGTTCTCAAAATAATTCCCTAATAAGATTGATGTGTTTTTTGCCATGTGAAAAATATTTTTCTACAAATATACCAAGAATTGGTACATAATCAAAATATATTTTTGCGGATTATTCATTCGGTTGTTGCTAACGGTTTGAATAGGATGCGTGCCGCATTTTATTCAATAATTTTTGTTTGTTTTCTATATCTTCAAATCTCACCCCAACAACCTTCGATTTACTTCCCATAATCTGGAGAACCGCCGCATACGAGACCCGTACCACGATGGCCATCACAGGGGGTGTGAGAGGCGCACTGAAGGTCATTTGGGGGTCAGTTGTCTGCACGAATGCTTACAGTTGCTATTCTGACAGGATTTCTCCGATTCGGTCAATAAATTCTTTTGTTTTCGGATATAGTCTTAGAACAGTTTCTTCGTCATAGTCATAGAAGTCATTATAGTCACCTTTGTGTCGTTTTTCAAATAATTCCGTATAATGCTTTGCCAAATCTCGTTCAACCTTACCTGTTTTAACAAAATGTTCACCAAATTTCTGTCTAACTCCGGCATGCGTAGAGGCTTCAATTTTATGTTGGACCAATAGTGCGCCTACAGCATAAAAGCAAGCATAATAAAGTCTGTTAATTGCAATGTTCCAGAATTTGTTGATTATGTGCGTTTTCACTTCTTCGATGGTCTCAAGCGCACGACCAAAACGGTATTTTATGTAATCTTCAGGCCTGTATTCTGTCATAATAATTTTCCTTCACGCATCACATTTTTAAAAAAAGGAGTAAATCTGTATTTCGAGTTCCATTCCTTTTCACTGTATATCATAGGACTAATGACTTCGCCGGTGTCGAATTCAAGATCATAAAGTGGAGAAGATATTCCATGTTCTACTTCATAAGATATACTTTCCCTATTGAGTAAAATCAGCAAGTCCCAATCAGAATCACTTCTCGCCTTTCCCTTGGACCTTGAACCATACAAATATATTTTAGCCGTAGGCTCTTGCTCTCTGACAATTCTCTTTATTTGCGATAATATTTTGTTTTCAACATTATTCATGTTTCAAATGTAATCAAAAAGAATTTATTCTGTAAGCGAAGTGATTTTTTTCTGCAATTGTGGGCAACATCAGTCTGTCTAATAAACCTATCAAAAATACCAAAGTGTGCGGATACCTGGCAAAGAAAAAACTCATATGAGCAATTCTCAGAAGGTTGGTTTTAGTTTTTAGACAGTCTGACGGTAAGCATATGCTTTGTGGCGGACTTTGAAAGATATATCTTTCTTATCACACGGATTTGTATTTGAACTAAGATGTTCATTATCAAAGCTAAACGCGCCATAAAGTATATGTATTGTTAGCACATGTACTTTTAACTATTCATTCTTTTTGCAACCTCTATTGCTAATGCCTCAAAAGAGGTTTTAAACGTCTCAACTGTATAGTCCTTTGCAATTACTTCAAATATTTCATCATGGAATAAAAGCATGAAGTGGTTAAAATCTTTCCATCTTTCTTCATTGTAATTCGTGTGCCTCTTATGAATTGATTTTATTTCCTCCATCCAGCTAGAATTTTTAATTATATGGGCTTCATATCCTTTCAGTCCCTTATTTGACAATGGAAGTGCTCCAAACAATTCATCTCCGGCAATACCAAATCGAAATGTTCCTCCGTGAAATTCTACAAGAGCAAGCGAATGCTGAACATTACTTGTATTGTCAATCATTGAAACATAAGAACCGTCCCAATTGGGGTCTGGTTCATTGATCAAATAAGTCAAATATGTCTTGCGTCCGTTAGAAAAAACTTGCGGCATAGGGGCGCCTCCGTCCCATTGAGGGATCCAATCTATAACAACTGCATGTTCATCAGATAATTTATCAGTCTTTGTCAATCTGGTTGTATTTGTCTCTTTTCTTTTTAAAAGTTTCATTTCGTGTTTTTGTATGTGTGCCAACAGCAGTCTGTCTAAAAACCTATCAAAAATACCAAAGTGTGCGGATACCTGACAAAGAAAAAACTCATATGAGCAATTCTCAGAAGGTTGGTTTTAGTTTTTAGACAGTATGACGGTTTGAATATGCGCAGTGTCCCGAAGGGCATTGCGTATAGGATTTGTTGTGCTTGGTTTTTATTTCATAAATAGTTTAATTCTAATTTCTTCACGAGCGGATTTCATTTTCAAACTCAACTTATCATAGTCTTCGACGTATCCGAAGAAAATCAGCCTTTCGTTCCCAGTCATTCCACCAATTAACTCTCTTATACTTTTCCAAAACTGTTGATAGGAAACTTCACATTTTTCTTCAATTGTATCTTCGGGATAAGACCAACCGAACATCCGACTTTCTGAATGTAAGTACTCAATTAAGTGACGATAGTCTTTTGGCTGTTTTGACTGTATTCTTTTCTGAATTTCTTTAGTTCTAGTTATGTGTGTGGAAACCTTAGACGAAAGAGTTGAATTTTCTTCAATTGCTAAAAGACCCTCGATATGAGAATTTATTAGTTGGTCTATATGTTCTTCGTAGGTCATTTAATTAAGCACAACATTTTGCATATGGCTTGTGGCGGTTTTGAAGCACTTACCTGTGCGCCAAAACCAAAGCTGGCTACGGAGCGATAACCTTGCTGGCAGCCGTTCACCCGCCTTAAGCTATATGTATTGTTACCTGCCGTATTTTTTATTTTTTCAATCGTCTCCCATCAATAATCCCTGATTCTGAGAATCTTTCAAATTCATCAGTAATTTCGTATAAACCAAATCGTTTCATAAGTTTATCATTTACTGTTTCAATATTTCCATACTCAGTCAAATGAATATTACCATATTTACAAATGTTAAAACTCAATCTATTATCAGCAGTTGCAAAAAAGATATATTCGGGAGAACTCATATCGCATCTGGTAATCCAAAATATTATTGTTGAGAGCTCTTTTAAATCATCTATTCCAATTTTCAAGGCTTCATAATATGTTTTTGCACCAACAATCTTTTCCAGTTTATTATATGATTGAACTAAAGGCTTATACTTATTATTCAAGTTGCCGAATAAATCCAATTTCAGATGTGAAATTAAATAAAAATCTGTTTGTCCAATGGAATGGAATAAATCCCAAATTTTATCCCCAAGAACCTTTGGAAACGTTGATAAATTCTCATGTTCAAATGAAATCAACTTACTTTTTGTAGCTGGTTTAATAGACTTTACGTTAAGCGCGTCAAAAGAATCTAGGTAATCTTGTTGCTCGGTCTGACTATCAAATACCATTGAGTTATCATAGAAAGCATTTTGCAAATCCACTATCTCGTAGCTTATATTGCTGAGTTTGTTAAAAATTTCTTGTCTATCTACAAGCTGAATCATTTCTCTTTTTTACTTAATAAATGGTCGAAGCACTTTGTTAATATGGCAGCTAAAGGTTACTTGTATGTCGTCGGACGGGATTTCTGGAAGAAATCGTGTCAGACCGCTAAAACCCCCGCCTGCCATATACAATTTATTATGCCGTCGTGTTTTAATTTTTTGGTCAGCTAGTTTTAGTTTTATTAGTTGTCCATAATTCTTGTTTTATTCTAAGTCGATGATAATCATTAAATTTTCTTTTAATGTTTCAATCAATTTTTTTGGTAAATCGCCTACCTTTTTAATTAAACGATTATTATCGATTGTTCGTATTTGGTCAATCATCACATCACAGTCTAGATGTAAATTTGCTTCCCCTTTTTTTAAATGAATCCGCAAAATGTCTGAGTCAAGTTTCACATTTGTAGTAATTGGGCAAATTATTGTCGATGGATGCAGAATTTGATTAAGAAGATTTGTATGAATAACGAGAACCGGTCTTGTTTTCCCAGGTTCTGTCCCGATTTGTGGACTTAAATCTGCAATCCAGATTTCATATTGCTTAATCGACATAATCAATCTCCTCAAAGTCTTTTAATACATCCAGTGAATCTGCTTTAACTAAATCTGATTCTTTTTTTAGCTTTTTTTCTAAAAGAGCACGTTTTTGAATCCGATTGTAATATTCAATTGCATCGTTAATATACCTGTTTCTCGGTTTTTTAATTTTTGAAAGAATTTTTTCGGTTTCTCCAAAAATTGAATCGTCAATTTTTAATGATACTGTTTTCATAATTCATATTTTTTATATCGCAAAAGTATATCTTTTTAGTATATTTTGCAAGTATGTCGATTTCTCTTTTTTTAACATGCGGCATAACGGTAAGCATATGGTTTGTGGCGGGCTTCAAAAGACGAATCTTTCTTGCCACACTGATTTATATTTGAGTCTAAAATACTTATATTCATAACGTAACTCGCCATAAAGCATATGCATTGTTGCCACCTGTGCTTTATTCTTTATCTTCGTTTATTTCTATTATTTCTTCTTTGTTATTCAAGGTTTCTTCTGTTATTTTCATTTCAGTAATTTTATTTGTTTTAAGTTTCCAAAACCAATAAAGTCCACCGAGAGGAAGTCCAAAAGTCCAGGAAGAACCTAAATAACCCATATAACTAAAACTAACACCTAATAAAAACTGAAAACTTATAAGACTATATGAAAATCCATTTACTGCAGCATATGTAAAGGCAGGAACATTTAAGAAAATTACGGCAATATATTTCAGCCATTTCTTTTGTAATCCACTTTTTTTGATTTGTCTAATTACATAAATATTGAAAACAGGAACACAAAGAGCTAAAAGTCCAAAAAGCCAAAATATTGTCATAGAAGGTATTGGTTGTTTTACATCAAGTGTGCTTATATTTAATATTTTTCTTGATGTGTCGTCAAACAAGACTTTGAAAACTCCAAATTCTACACCATTTGAAAACTCAACTAACACAACAGTTGTATTTGGAGGAGTGCTTTCCCCTTCAATGGTAGAAAACTTTTTTTCTGATTTCATAAATGTGTAGTCTAATTCAGTCCCAAAGTTGTTTACAATGATTTCTCTGAAATTTGACAATCCTGATTTCAGTGTGTCGATATTTGTGGTTTTGGCAGTTTCGTGCTCCATAGCCATATAATCAACACATTTGTCGTAATCTTCATTAATTAGTGATTCAACAAATTCTTTCGTAGTGTCTTTATATTCAAAAGTATTCTTTATAAAGTCACAACTTGACAGTAATGAAACTGTCAAAATAATCATCAATATTTGTTTAATTCTATTCATTGATTTCTTTTGTTTTTTTGCATTGGTGGTAACATTTAGTGTATGATTTCGTAAGGGATTGCGGACTGCAGACCTATCAGGTTACCACCAAAAAATGACGCGGGTGATATTGCTCGAAAACCTCTGGAACCCTTATGAATTATCACATTGTTGTGCCGTCGTGCTTTTTATTCATTAATCAATTTATGTATTCTTGGTTGTAAAATCCAAATCCCAATCGGAAAGAACCAAACTAAGAAAAAGTCACCTAAATATTCTGAAATTTTTGCTTCTCTTTCCAATTCCACCGATTTTAGATTCTTAGCAGCAAATATCATCGCACTAAGTGTGCTAAACATTGCTGCAAAATACAACGGTTCAATTATGCATCCATTTGTGAACATGTAATAAATCGCAAATACGAAATATGCAATCGGATAGATAACAGATATCTTAAATAGAATCAATTTAATCTCATTAATCTTTACTTTATCAGATTGCAATTTAGTCCCAATAGACCGTAACCATAAATAAATTGGTATTCCAAAAAAAATGGATAACCAGAAAATACTTGAAGATTCTTTCTTTAACATATCAATCAGTCATTAAATTTATTTTTGGCTGGATTATCCATACTCCAATCGGGAAAAACAGTAACAAGAAAAAATCACCAGCAAAATCTGAAAAAGCAACTTCTCTTTGCAATTCAATTGTCTTATAGGTTTTCGCTACAAAATAAAATGAATATAACAATCCAAATATTGACAATATTTGTAATGTGAAAATTATCGCAAATGAAATACCAAACATTGCGCCACTTGGTTCTCCGTTTGCTTGCGATACATTTTCAAACAGCATATCAAATAATCTGAACGCAATTGGAATATAAATCATCGGGATAATCAGGAATATTTTAAATTTCCTAATCTTCATTTTTACTCCGCTTGGTATTTTACTTTGTAATCCAGTTGCTACTGACCAAAACCACCCAAACAATCCAAGAAAGAAAATAATCATAATGTATGGTGAGAAATCCATCATTCTTCCATGGTCATTTTTAGTAATAGTCATTGCTATAAATTGCAAGGAATATGGAATTACAAATATTATTATAAAAATCTGCCAGTGTTTTGCTCTTAAAAATTTCTCTATCATTTTACTATCTGTTTAAGTTGCACTTCGGTTTCTTTGCCTGCGGCACAACGATTTGGCGATGGTGTGTGCCGTTTTTACTTCAAGACTAAGTTTTGTTTCCTGATTTATATTTTATTTCAAAATGTCTTTTTGAAACCTTTCAAGGTATGCACTATGCCCTGTTGTTATACACAGGCTGTTTTAATATATTTCCATTAAATCTTCAATTGTATGTTTTTCTCTACCAATTTCTTTACCCGTTTCTGAATATTTAATTACTTGCCAGTATTCATCATCATCTTTTATTTCCTTGGTTACTTCAATCATTTTTGTTTCATCATTTCTGAAAATAATGAATCCTGCTTTCGGAATACCGTCTTCATACATGATTTCTTTTTTAAGCTTTCCATTTTTATGGTAATAAATCCAATCCCCTTGTTTTTTATCGTTATTGTAAGAGCCTTTTCCTGAAATGTAGTATTTGTCTGGAGGAACTCTGTTTGTAATCTTTTGGTAATTTCCACTATAAATTATTTGTCCGTTTTTTGTGTCTGGCCCATTTTCTGAGATTAGTTTTTCGATACCATTATATTCGCCTTGTTCTAAAGGTCTATATTTTTGATAAATCGTATAATGAAAATGAACATCGACTCCACTTCCAAGACTCGAAATAGTTGTATTGTCTTCAATAGAGAATTCAATCCAGTTTCCTGTTTTAATTTCATCATTAATTAAGTTGTATTTGAGTCCATGTAATTCAATAAAATCTTTGTAAAGATAAATTGTGTCATTTTGCCCAAAACAGAATGATGATACAAATAATAATATGATAATGGTTGTCTTCATTTTGGCTAGTGCATAACTTTTTGCATATGGCTTGTGGCGGTTCCGAAGCAATTTCCTGTTCACCGAAACCAAAGCTGGCTACGGAGCGAAAACCTTGCTGGCAGCCGTTTACCCGCCATAAGCTATATGCGTTGTTTGCACCCGTTTTTTATTTTTTCGTTGATAATATCAATCCGTTGTCAATGTCTTCAAGTGTTACCATCAAGTCGTCCCCGACTTTATAATTCAATTTTAAAGTCTCCAAGAAAGATTGGTCAAAGTCAATTTTGCTAATGTCTTTAACCTTAATGTTCTTATACTCAACTTTCGGAATCTCAATAAGTCTGAGCGTTTCTTCATTTACAATTGTCGCCTTTGCTGGTGTCCATATGTCAAAGCTATGTCCTCGAAGCGGAAGGTAAATATCATAGTAGAAATCCTTGTCAGAATGGTTTGGAATTATTTCATCGAGAAAGATTTCAAATACTTGCTTTAAATTTTCAGGTCCACATGCAATATCTAAAACTTCTTTTTCCGTTTTGATTATAAACCAATCATGCTTGCATTCAGAATTTTGAAACTCCTTTTTAAAGTCAAGTTTGTCGAGACACGTTTCTGCTAAGTCTATTCTGATTGTCCATCCTGGATTATCCAAAGTCGCTATTGAATATCCATAACTATGTTCCCAATCTCCATTGCAATTGAGTTTGTACCAATCTTGTATGCGTTCGATCGTTTCTTTCACTGTCTTTTTTCAAATGGGTGCCAACGGTTTATGGTATAGTGTCGTGCGGGATTACTAAGCAATTTCCTATGAGTTTACACCGACTTTTATTACGAGCTACAAACGTTCGCATACCACTGAAACCCGCCTGCACTTTACCATGTGTTGGGCATAGTAATTTAATCTTTTTATTATCTATCAAAATATACATGATACGCTCTTCTATATATCCCCCAATCTTTCAGAATCAAATCTCCTTCAGTCTTTGAAATTGTATCGTTATTTATTGTCACTATCAACCTTGAATCTCTTAGTATGTTTGGTTTAATAAAATAGTAAGTCAGTGTTTTAGACTCTTTTCTGTTTATAAATACATCTTTAACCGAGTAAATATCAAAAATGTCAAATCTTATCGATTTTCTGATGTGGTTTACGCTATCATCACTCCAACTAGAATATGAAAGAATTTTATCTGTATTAAATTCAAGAAACATACTAGAATCTATTTGAGGTAATCCGTGTTTTTTCCAAAACTCTTGGTCTTGATACAACGAATAATTTTGAGTCCTTGGCGCTTTAATAAAAAAGAAGAAAATAAAAAATATAGATATTCCTGATAGTTTTAATAATTTCTTACCGGTTTTCTCTTTATCCTGTAATATTAATATTAAACCCAAAATCGCAATCAGTCCAAATATTCCAATAATAATCCAAAAGAACGTTTCTGTTTTCATAATTAGTTTATTATCAATAAGCTATTTTAATCAATATGTGTTTAGAGTTTGCAGTCGCTCTCATTATTGTGCCCAACGTGCCCGTATAAACTGCGTTTTAATGCAGTTTATACAATGTTGCCAACTGGGCTTTATCTAAATAGGTTTAAATAATTGTCAAATGCATATACTCTACTTCTTTGTCCACCAGTTTTTTCTGTCAAAACATTAAGTTTCTCTAAATCTGAAATCAATTTGTAAGATGATGGCATTGATATTGAAGCAATCTCACTAACTTTGTCCGCCGTAATCATTGGGCGTTTATACAGATAGTCTATTACTTTCTTGGCTTTTAATGCTCTACTACCTAATGATTGGATGTCAATATCAATTTGCTTTTGAAGTTGCAGTATATTATCAAATGTGTTTATTCCATTTTTTGCCGTTTCAATCACTCCTACAAGAAAAAATTTATACCATTGTCCTAGATCATTTTTTTCTCTTACTGTAGTTAAATTATCATAGTACAATTTTCTATTTTTTTCAAAAAAATCAGATAAATACAAAACTGGTTTTTGCAATATTCCTTTGCTTACCAAATAAAGTGGAATTATCAGTCGTCCTACTCTACCATTCCCATCAAGAAACGGGTGAATTGTCTCAAACTGGTAATGAACTAATCCTATTTTAAGCAATTCAGGTATTTGAATTTCTTCGTTATGAATGAATTTCTCAATATCACTCATTAGTTCAGGAACAGAATTTTGAACAGGAGGAATAAATACAGCATCATTTATTGTTGCTCCACCAATCCAGTTTTGACTAATCCGAAATTCACCAGGCTGTTTTTTTTCACCACGCACACCTTGAAGCAATACACGATGAGTTTCTCTTATTAGTCGTGATGAGAATGGTAGTTTATCAAGATGCTCGATAGCCCATTCCATAGCTTTTATATAGTTCTGAACTTCTTCCCAATCATCTCTTTTGTCTAATGGTAAATCCTCTTTCTCTAAAAGAGCTTCATCCATATTTGTCTGAGTCCCTTCAATTTTACTACTCTGAGTCGCTTCCTTTAACACATGCATACTGATAAACAACTCTATATTGGGTATATATTTTGAATACATATCCAATCGGCCTAATTCTCTATCAGCTTGGCTTAACAATTGCAATATTTCCATATTATCCATTTGCAACTGTCTATTAATAAACTCAGGTTGGAAGCTTTTATAATAGCCCTGACTAATATATTGTCCAGATTTAAACTGTTTCATTGTAAAATTTTAAACAAAGATAGTTCTTATTTAATTATTTATAAATTTTCTTAAATAAGAAGTTCTGTTATTTAAGAAATCTAGTTAGGTTCTTTTATGAAGGATGTTTCTTAGCCTGGTTGCTAACGTTGAGTGTATGCGTAGTGGCGGACTTCGGAGCTACTCGCTATCAAACCGAGATGGTGTTAATGCGAGCCACAAACGTTGATATTTACTACTTTCCCCGCCATTACGTATGACACATTGTGTGTGCCCTGCATGAGCAGCGCACACCCACTCGTAAGCTTTAGAAAAAATTCAAAAATACAAATTTTCTTTAGTAACGAGATGGGTGATTTTTTTCCAGAGGGTGCAAGTCCCTTACACGCTCAGGTAACGCTGGGAAGTGTTAGTAAGTCGCAAGGTGGTTAAGGGTGACCTTTACACTGAAGGAAGCGAGACTACAAAATCCGGTACTGACGAACAGGAACGGTATATGAGGCATAATTGTTTAGGGTAAGTAAGCACATCATTACAACGCCCGAACAGCTCCAGTGAACAATTATGTAGATGCCGCAGGAATTGGATGAAGGAAAAAGCTCTTACCGGGGGAGATCTTGGAATAGACTAGGTTTCTATGAGCCAAGAAGTCAGCAGAAGTCATAGTAGTTAGCGGTAACGAGCCGGCATTAGAACGGAGGTCTCACAAGTTAGCAAAGGACTGAACGTTATGTTGTCTTGCATTTGATCAGGAGGTTCAAACTTAGAGTTTGCCAGCCTTTTCTTAAATAAAGACAAAGGTATCATTGGTGTAAAGAGCGATGATACTGATACCTGACGAACCGCCGTATACGAGACCCGTACGTACGGTGGTGTGAGGGGCGCACTCCGTCAGTTAATTCTGGCGGAGCCGTCTACTCGATTGTGCTTTCGTTTTTAATTTACCCAAAGTATCTGTCAACCATTTTTCATTTACTTGCTGGGTCTTTTTATTTGATTCTATTTGTTTTTCAAGTAATTCAATAAAATCGAAATCTCCAAATTCCTCAATACTTTCCAAAATTATCGAACCATTGTCATCTATATTTTTCAGTTCCTGTATTAATGTGTCCTTTATCTGTTTGTCTTTTCTTTTTGCTAATCCTGCAATCGCTTCAAATCTGACCATTTTAGAGCTATCTTTCATCCGTTCCCATAAAACCTTTGTTATACTATCATTATTGGTTTCAATTTGTGTCCCAAGTGAAAATGTTGCCCAATCTCTTATATCAGGGTCTTTGTCTGCGCTTAATTCAATTAAAGTTTCAATTGCATCTTTTTGTTCCAATCCAGATAATGCTTGCACTAATCCGTAACGAACAATGCAGAATCTATGTGCTTTTAGTTTGTTTAAAGTCAAAATGTGGTCTTTTCTTAGGATTTCATTGTTGTGGGAAATTGCAAATAAAATGGATTCAAGAACTTTTGGTGTTTGTTCTTTGTCTAATAGGCTAAAACAAATCTCGATTATTTCATTTTGTTTAAATCTTGGGTTGAATCCTAATTGTGCCAGAATATCAATTCCGATTATTATTTCTTTGTCAATGTTTGTTTTAATTAATCCAACAGCTCTGTCAAACACGTATTGATTTGGACGTCTCCTCAATTCGCGAATATTATCCCAATAAGTCTTTTTTGTCCTATTAGTCAATAGTCTTTCAAATATTTTTTCGTCTGTCCAATTTTTTCTTTTCATTATTGCATGATTTGGCTACTGCGGTCTCTTAAAATGAAGCACAACGGATAGCGGTATAAAATCGTTGCGCATTTCGAAGCACAAACTTATCAGCCCGCTAAGCCGTTGATTAAATGTTATGTTGTTCAAATTTAGCACTATCCGCGCAATGTTTTATGACCGCGTGTTGTATGCCGTTTTTTCTAGTTTCTTCTCAAGTCGGTCTAGTTTTTTTAATATCAAATCTCTATTCTTTGCAGATTTTATCCATTGTGGTAGATTCGTAATCATTGAATATTTATGTCTTCCATCATCTTCTCTTAACTTTGAAGCAATGTAGTCTTTCAAATATGTTAAATGGTCAATGTTGTAAACCCAAAGAATCTTGTCTTTAATATCAGTCTGTAACCATAAGTCTAGTCCAAAATATGGGTCAGTTGGTTTTTCTTCTTTGTATCTGTACCACTTCAATTCATAATCTTTTTCTCGATTGCAAGATTGACATTTTATTGTAACAGATTCATATGGTCTTTTTGTAGGTTCGCTGGTATAATTAATCTGACTGCCACAGAATCCACAACTTCTGCCTACAAATCCTTGGCAGTATCCATACCACTTTTCATTCGTTTCCTTTTTTAATCCACAGCTGGAACAGTTAAAAATAGATTTATGATTGTGTGGAAAAGGAATTGTATATTTTCCTAATTCAGTATCAATGTGTCCTACACTTCCACAATCTGGACATTTTACCAATATTTTCTCACTAAAATAAACTGTCGGATATGCAGGTTGTGTAAATCGCATTATTTACTTTTTAGTTGTTTCTTCTGTCTGATTACCTGAGAATCGGTTTTCCTTTTCTACAGTTTTATAAATATCTCGAACTAGCCAAATCAAACCGAGTAGAACAATTATTCCCCAAGTAATCCAGGCATTTCTCTTGACCTTTTTATCTTGAATTATTTTATTCTCTATTCTCGATTTTCCCATTTAATCATTGCTGTTTCGGTTCGCTCAAATGGCATACAACGGTTTGTATATGAAAAGTAGCGAAAAACGAGCGATTTCAGTCCGTTAATGCAAGTAGCCAAATTTGCCACCTTCCAAATAGTCAAATCGGCAGATTTGGCGGAGCTGAAACGAGCCACAGGTGTTGAATTTACTAAGAAATCGCTATTTTTTATATACTTTGTTACCAAACGTTTTTATTTAATGTCGTCAATTGATAATTCTAAAACATCACCATCGTAATGAATCATCCCAGTTTTGTATTGTTCCTTTGTAAAAGGTTCAATCTTTCGAATCGGTTTTAAGTATTTCCCTTCTGATTTAATATCAATCAATTCGCCAGTTTGTTTAGATCTTACAATGCTAAAATCAGTATTAGGAAATTTCCTAGAATATTGAAGTTCGTCAAAATATTGACCTTGTAGAAAAAGAGTCCTTGAGTCATTTATCTTTAAGTAAAATCCTGAACCAAAATCTTCAGGGTCTTTTCTTTTAACAACTATATCGGTCTTTAGAGTTATAACTTCAGCTTGTCCAGATTTTATTTCCTTTTCAATATTTCTGTTCCAGTTTAATTCTCCATTTTTTTTCATCCAATAAAATACCAGTGAAATTGCAATCAATTCTAAACCAATCACAATAGGTAATTCTGTCTTAGGTGGGACTTCTTTTATGAACTTTTCAAAAAGAAGAAGTGGTACAATAAAAACTATTGTTGTCCCAATCCATTTCATTCCAAAGTTCTCAAAATGTTGCCAAGCTGAAAACTTTCTAGTTCTCAATAGTTTTATTTCTTCCTTATTATATGGTCTTAAAATTCTATCCATTTATTTACTGTTGTATCTATGCCGTTTTTGTAAATGTTTGGTAACGGTTTGGCTAAGAAACGTGCGGCTTTCAAACCGTGAATTTCATCGCCAAGATGAATTTAGTTTGAAAGATAAATCGTGAATATTTACGATCACGGAGCATGTTTGCTTAGCCTTTGTTGTGCGCAGTATATTTTTTTATTTGTTCTTTTATCTTTTCTTTCCTTAGCAAGAAATTAAGTCCCATTCCTAGGGCTGCTATTAACCAAGCAGGAAATGGTCCTTTCATTAGTTGTAATATTAGACCTTGTTTAATAACCACTTTTTTGTCTGGCGAGGTCCTTAAGATTTTCGGAAACATTCCTCCCTTGACCTCATATATTTCGCCTTTGCTTGTCGTAAATCTATCCCAAGGTTTTTTGGTTTCCGAGTAAATATTGTCAATGGACTTTTTTGAAAGGACTTTACCATTTTGGTCATAAAGTATTTGCCTGTCGCCCCTTGCTGTCGAGATTATGATATTCTGGTCTTCTGTCAGGTCAATATTGAATGTCCCACCTGAAGCTCCCACTACCCAGTTATTAATAAACTCTCCATTACTGTCATACACTTGAACCTTTCCGTAAAATCCTAAGCCAATGTAAACGTGTCCTTCGTTGTCTACAACAATTCCCTTAATGTCTCCAAGTGGTACCTCTTTGTCATAGTCAATAACTCCCATAGTAATTAAGGCTCCGCCAATGAAACCAATAAATCCCATTAGGATTAATAGCAGCGATAGTATAGTTCCAAGTTTTTTCATATTGCGCACAACGGGAAGTGTATCTTTCAGTGGCGACCAAAAAAGCACAGCCCTTTATTTTTCAATCGTAAAGTTAGCAAAAAATCCCAGACTTTTCGTTTCAACTCCCAAACTTCGCCATTGAAGATACACATTGTTGTACCCAGTTTTCTTTCCTTTAATCTTTTTTAAATATCATTACTTTTCCTGAATCTGGATCTCCAAATCCAAAAACTATTCTGTACGGACTTTTTTTATTCATTAATCCAGGATTTTTTAATTCATTTGGGAGTCCAGAAAGGTAAATTCCCCAATGTTTTTTACGATTGCCACTACTTCCGTCTCCAATAGAACCAACAGTTAAAATTTTCCATTCACCATTTTTAGAAATCAGTCCTTTAAAATTTGCATCAAAAGTTTCAAAAACAGGTAAATTCACAACATTATAAGTTCCATTCTCATTAATTTCTATTTTTGGTATAACTGTTTGGTTTTTTTTTGAATCTGTGAATTCAGTAATTTTATTATCCACAGTTTGTCTTTCGAATGTATATTTTCCAACTAAATCGGATTCATTTGGTTTCGTAGTTGTGTAATTATGTGCATATGGATCATATTGACAACTTATTAAAATCGTTAAAAATAAAAATCCAATAATATTATGGAATTTCTGCATTTTTTACAAATTGGGTACAACGGTTTGAATATGGTGCGTGCCGCATTTTTACAAACAAAATTTCTAAGTTCCACTACCGCCCAAAATTAGTAATTCATTGTCTATGAGCGACTAACTGCGGCATGCACTATATTTTTTGTTATGCACCGAATTTTTATTCAGAAATTGCTTCTTCGGAAATATAAATTTCTTCAGCTAAATAGATGGGTTCTTCTACTAGAATGCTTTCGTTTTTAATAATAGAAGCAAAAGAATCATTTGGAGATGATGTCTCAAAATATAATTTTTCATCAGCAGTCCCAATAAAATTAGACGAATTGGGATTAAAACCTGTATTTGATTTTTCGTTCATCGTGGCAAAATTACTAATTAATTTTTAATTTCTTCATGTCTCCAACCTTCAAACGTTCTATTATCCTGAATTATTGTTTGTTGTACTGGCATCGGTTGTCCTTGAGCAATAGTCTGTTTCACTAAAGTTCCTTCGCTAGCAAAAACATCGCTATGTCCATTAATCGATTCAATAATAGCTCGCCTGAACTGATAACTAGCACTATTTGATGCTCCTAAAATAATTTTGGGGTCAAATGGGGATAATAGTTCTAATTCTAATTGAATGTTTGAATGAATATTCTTAATAATTTGATAAAATTCATCATCTGGTTTTTCAATATTTAACCCTAATTCATTTTTAGCTTCTTTCCTATGAATTGTATAGTCGTGACTTCCTGATTCACTAGCCAAAAACTTAATTATTTCTTCATCCTTACCATCTTCTAGATTATGATTTTTTAAGAGTTTTTTTGCTAACATCTGAATCTGGGTTTTTGAACGATAAACTTGTCCAAGGGTGAGAGGGTGAATTTTGTTTGAAAGATTTATCATTATATTTGCCAAACCTTGTTCATCGGTTATTCCCAATTCTTTTTTCGCCATTTCAAAGTAAGCGTTAACAAATTCCACACTCACTGGAACTTTTGCATTTGGATTATTTCCTGGTAATTGTGGATTAAGTGGTCCGTTTACACTTGGGTCAATTGGGCCCAAAGTTGCCTGCTTTGTCATTATAATTCTATTCGCACCTAAACTAATTAATGTCCCTGCACTATGACAATTAAACGGAATTATTACTTCAAAATCATTACAAAAGTTTCTAATTAAGTTCACTAAACTCCAAGCTGCAAGTGTATTACCGCCACGAGTATATAGAAACAGAGATATTTTCTCTTTGTCTCCAATTTTGTCAAGATGTTCTAAGAAAACAGGAATTATATCCGATGCAATTTGGGTCTCCATTCCTTTTCTGTCACTTGTGTAATAAACCAACAATTTCGAGTTTCTCTTCTCTTCAAGTTGATTGTACAAATCTAATCTGTCTTTAAGCATAATATGTGAGTTTTATTTATTTGGTGCATAACGTTGAGTGTATGGTGTCGTGCGGGATTACGAAGTGATTTCCTATCAGTTTACACCAACTTTTTTTACGAGCTATGAACGTTCGCAAACCGCTGAAACCCGCATGCACTATACACATTGTTGAACTAAACCTCTCTACGTTCGGCGGTTTACCTTGTGCCGGGTTGTAGAGAGGTTTTACCTTTACAGGATTATTCATAAAATTATTATATCATGACAAACTTAAAAAAAAATTTGATCAGGAAGCTGACCTTCGTAATTTAAGTGCACGTACACGGCAAAGCTACTGGTGGCACATCAACGATTATCAAAATTTTCATCAAAAAGACCCTGAGGACACAACGGTTGAGGAACTTAGGACCTATTTCCAGTCCATGCTCACCGATGGCTACCACAAACCCGGTAGTGTGAAGATGGGGTATTTTTCCCTGAAGTTTCTTTTTACACACATTTATCACAAAGAATGGGCAAAAGAATACTTGCCTACACCCAAAATCGCATCGACCCTCCCCCTGGTTTTAAGCTGCGAAGAAGTGTTTGAGGTGTTGAGCGTGATAAAAAACTACAAGCATCGGGCTGTAATCATGTTGATCTATTCCACCGGTGCCAGACTTTCAGAAGCTGTCAACATAAAACTTACCGACATCGACAGCAAACGAAGCCAGGTTAACATCCAGGAAGGCAAAGGGCTTAAGCAACGCGTAGTTCCTCTTTCGCCTGTGCTGCTAAAAGTGCTTCGCCGATATTTCAAGCAATACAAACCACAACATTACCTTTTTGAAGGGGCTGGAGGAAAGGGCACCCATCTGGGGGTGTCGGCCGTACGTGAGATTTGTAAAAAAGCACGATACCTCACCCCTTCCATCAAAAAACACTACACCCCGCACACCTTTCGTCATTGTTTTGCCACGCACCATTTGGAGTCAGGCACGAACCTTCTTGTCATACAACGATTAATGGGGCATTCGTGGCTGGGCAACACGCTCAAATACCTGCACGTGCAAAAGCTGGCCATCGACCAAGTGAAAAATCCTTTGGATACCCTGGAAGGAGTGAGTGGGCTATGTTAAAACCAACTGTTTGTGATATTTTAAGAGAACACGGTCAGCAATATCTTCATGAGCACAACATCAAAGGCCAACAAAAAGGAATTGTCAACTTGCTGTCATCGTGCCGCAGTAGCTCGCTGGGTTCGCATTTTCGCCACTGCGACCAGTGTGCCCACACCGACAAAGCCTACAACAGCTGCAGAAACCGACATTGCCCCAATTGTCAAAATAAAGATCGGGAAAAATGGCTCGAAAAGCGCATGAAAGACCTCTTGCCAGTGGGCTATTACCACCTGGTGTTTACCATTCCACATCAGTTGAATGCTTTGTGCCTTCAAAACAAAGGGGCGCTGTATGGCATATTATTCAAGGCGGCATCGCAAACAGTGCTCGAACTTTGTCAGGATGTAAAACATCTGGGGGCTGATACGGGATTGATCACTATCCTGCATACCTGGGGGCAAAACATGATGGAACACCCCCACCTGCACTGCATCATGCCTGCCGGAGGCTTGTCATTCGACAAAACACATTGGGTAAATACGCCAAAAGCCGATGATTTTTTCATCTATTACAAAATCATCTCCCGGAAGTTCCGGGGAAAGTTTTTGGATTTGCTCACCAAAGCCTATCGGGGTAACGAACTCGCTTTCTCGGGCCAGACTACCCCACTTAAAGCAAAGAAAAACTTTAACGCCTTCATGAGCCAGCTCTATGGCAAAGAATGGGTGGTGAACATCCAAAAACCTTTTGCAAGACCTGAGAAAGTGCTGGAGTACCTTTCCCGGTATGTTTTTCGTATCGCCATCAGCGACCAACGCATCGAAAAAGTGGAAAACGGGTTGGTCTATTTTACCATGAAAGACTACAAAATCAAAGGGGTCTTTCGCAGAATGAAGTTATCTATCCATGAGTTCATCCGCAGGTTTTTACTCCACCTGTTGCCAAAAGGTTTTGTTAAGGTGCGTTATTACGGCATCCTGGCCAATGCCCACAGCAAAGTCAATGTTACCAAAGCCAAAGCTCTGCTTTTGGAGCAAACACTGAACAAGCAACAGGAGACTCTTGAGGATGGCAACCAATTTTGGCAAAAACAGGACACCGTTTGGACTTCCATCATGCAGGACATAAAATCACACACGCAATTCAAATGCCCGGTATGTAAAAAGGGGCACATGCGTTTTGCCGGGGTGGTTCCGCCATCGATAGCCGTGGCCGTGGCATTGGAATGAGAAATTCCTAAAACACGTTCTTTGACATGATGTTTTTTTAAATTGCCGGAAAAAGGGTTTTGTTGTCCGACTGGGAGAGGTATGTCCGGTGGGTAATGCAAAAGAGTAAATGCCTCACTGTTTTTAATCAGAAATCGGGATTTTTACTAAAAATACTGCACTAAAGTCCAAATGTTACCAGAGCAAGACCAGCCAAAATAGTTCAATCCCCATATACAGGGGGGTTGGTTTTTAGGGGCTTAGCCCAACATGATTTAAAACTCAATTGAGCGGGTGCTGGCCTTAATTTTTGGCGTTGGTTTACAGGTTGTGAGTGATGTTTTCATCGCAGCCTGTTTTTTTTGGGCTCAACTGAGCCTTAAATCCTATTATGTTGGCAGCTGGGCTTTATTTCTTTTTCTTTCTAGTTTTCTTCTTTTTACCTTCTTTCATTGTGATTATCACAACTCCATCATAATTATCCTCTGTTATTTTTTTAACTGCGGCTGCTTCTTTTATAACTTCAATCGATTCAATATCATCAGGATTTATTTTCTCTAATTCCTGCTTCGAAATCTTTTTATCACCTACTAAAAACAACAACTTACTATCATCAATTGTCTTAGTTGATTTTTCTTTAATATTATTTGTCGTTATAAGAAGAACACCTCCTTTTGCTCTTTCTCCATAAATATTTATTGCAGTCTTACTATCCTTTGATAAATAATCAATCTGTTTAATGTCAGATTTTGATAATGGTCGATTTTTATTTTTGTAATCAGCGTAATCAATAGCAAATCCATCTATAACTAATAATGGTGAATCTGTTGTTTTATTTTCGCTCTCAATATTAGAAATGTATTTAGCTATCGAATCGTTTTTATTTAATTCTCCTGTCTGTGCTTTTGTATTTGAAAAATAGCTTACTAAAAGCATGACCAAAATAATATTGTATTTAATTCTCATATATTTAAATCTTTTATATTAATCACTGTCGTGTTGCTGTCTTTGCCTTGCTGCCAACGGTTGGCGGTATGAAACGTTGCGCATTTCGGAGCGCTTTCGTATCACGGTACACAGCCGTTGAGTAAATGTTGTTTGCTTTAAATTTAGCACTGTCCGCGCAATGTTTTATGACCGCGTGTTGTAGTGCGTTATTTGTTTTTTAAATCACCGTAATCTATAATTAGAGCTTTTTCTCTAATCCTAAATTTCTTTATTTCATGTCCTTTAGGATAATCAATCACTAAAGTATCTTTATCCACGTTTTGCTTAATAATACCAGTTACCTCTCCGGAACAACCTTTTGTCCATTTTATCAATCCCCATAAGTATTTTTTAGTACATTCTCCGTCCCAATGATAACTACCTAAAAACAAATAAATGTTTCCCAAATCCAATGTATCATTATCGTTAGGTATATTCTCAATAATCAAAGCCTCTGTACTAACAGATTGAAAAATCAGATGAATATTGTCCTGTGTATCAAGACTGTCCAACAAAAAAACACCATTTGTGTCAGAAATACACCAATCCAATGCTCTATTTGCTATAAAATCAAATTTTGAATCTGCAATTACATTTACATATGAATATGGCTCGTTACCTTCATAATCAAACAGTTTTCCTTTTATCACCTGAGCTTTGACTAAAGAACTCCAAAATCCGATTGCAATAAATAATACTAATATTCTCATTTTTAGAGTTTTTCAATCAATTCGTAAACTCCAACTACATATCTCTCATATTTCTCTTGTGACACTTTAAATATGCCTTTTCTTTTAGGAGTCCTTTTAATCAAGCGAAATAGATTCTTTAAATCCATATCAGTCTCGCTATATGGAAATTCATCCTCAATCAATCTTATCGGTTTTTTACCTGAATAAAATTGTCTTGCAAGATATGCTGCAAATTTTCTATTATCCTCGCTTGTTTCCATCTGTGGTTAATGCACTACAACGTTTGTGTAAAGTTACTGTGTTTTTATATCCCATTTAGGACGAGTTTCCCAAGTCGCTATTAACCTGTTTGTTATGATGGATAATTCGGTCTAATGGGCTTTTTATATTTGCAAGCGATTTTTGTGAAACATGTGTATAAATCTCTGTTGTTGTACTGCTGGTGTGCCCTAATAGTTCTTGGATATATCGCAAGTCAACACCTTGTTCCAGTAGGTGAGTAGCAAAAGAGTGCCTCAGAATATGTGGAGTAACCTCAATTGAAACCCTGGCAATTTTTGCTGTTCTTTTAACAATGTTTCCAACACTAGTTGCCGAATACTTCTTCCTGTTAGGCCCTTCCAAAACCCAATAATTTGGTTTATATCTTTCCAAATAGATTTTGTATATCTCCATGGCATATTCAGATAGTAATGTCGTTCTATCTCTTTTACCCTTACCACCCCTAACAAATATCATCTTTTTATCAATAATAATATCTTCCTTTCGCAAATTTAATAACTCAGCTCTTCGTAAGCCGGCAGAGTATATCAATGCTATTATTAACCTGTTCTTAAGAGTGGATGCTGATTCTAACATTTTTGAAACCTCTTCTTCGGTAATTACTTTTGGGAGAGTTTTTGCTGTTCGTGGCCGCTCGATACTAATGTATAGTTTTTCCAGTCCTAAAATCTTATCGTAATAAAACTTGATAGCATTAATTCGCTGGTTTTGCTGACTAGCAGATATCTTTTTGTTGCGTATTAACTCCAATATATATCCATTAATTTCTTCAACCGGTATTTCCTCTAAGGATCTTCCTTTAAAGTACCTGACATAGTCCCCAAAATAGTTAATGTAAGTTGCCTTGGTGCTTTCACTATACCTTTTTTGATCCAGCAAATCGTAATATGCATTTGGTATAGTCTGTTTATCCTTCTTTCTTGGTTCTTGCTTATCAGTCTTGGCTTTACTTATTGTTTTCAAGTCAGAATAATTAACATATGATTTAGATTTAAACACATGTAAAAACTGAGATAAATTGAAGTCACTTTCAATAAAATACCAAGTCTTCTTTGTTTGACTCCACTTTGCACCTCCAATCCCTTTTAATTCTTTCAATAAATCTTTATCATATTTAAAACTGACCAATACAACATTATTCCCTCTATGGGTATCATAAGATAATTTTATGTTCTTTAGCGTGTTCAAGTTTATTATTGGTTAGCCTAAGGTTTTTAATTAATATGCTTATGATTGCTCCTTAATACTCGATTAACTTTTAAAACGCAGTAGTAGATACCCCTTCTCCAATGCTCAAAGCTCCGCCCGCAAAGTCCCAATACTCAATGGTAACAGGTTATGAATGTGAATATTAGTTTCTGTCTGGATCAATCATTACTTATTGAGTAATGCAGCCCTAAATGTAATACAAAACATAAAGCGCATTAACACCGGTGCCAATTTATAAACAGTATAGATAAAGCAATTAGTAAAAGTATGGATGGTGAACAATGATTTCTACTTCTTTGTTGTGACCAAGAGGGTTTCGAAGATATGTTATACCAACTATAAATTGAAGTTGGCACTACGCTGTTGATGTAGAATACTTTAACTGGTGAATACACAATCGAACCATTTCTATGGATATCTATTTTTGTCAATGTTGACAAAAACAGAATCCCCAACTTTTTTTTGGTCAATAAACAGTGAAAGGAACACTTATCTTTACAAAGTTGGTTTACATACTTATAAAACCGAAAATGATTGCAAAAAGGGTACTCCGGAAAGGCACTCCAGACAAAAAAAAGGCTTCATATTTCTGTAAAGCCTTGATTATTGCGGTTAATAGTAGATTATTTAATTAAAAACTCAAATCAGCCTTTTATTCCTGAATGCAATTCCTGAGCCTGACTTAAGATATTTTTCAAATTTATATGCCTTGTATTTATCATTAAATACCACGTAAGTAACGAGTTCAATTGGAAGTTTATCACTGGTGTAATGAACCTGCCCTTTTTTATGTCTTTCCAATCTGTTCGCAAGATTGCCTGTACAACCAGTATAAATAGTATTATTATTGCACTTAAGTATGTAAACGTACCACATTATTCTTAAGGTTTGTGGACCGAGTCCGCCGTAGCCCGACTAATAATAGTTTTGATTTGAGGTTTTGGTTATGAGCCCCCCTTCGTGCTTTGAAAAAGCACGAAGGGGGGCGAAGGTGGAGAATAGCGGAATCGAACCGCTGACCTTTTGACTGCCAGTCAAACGCTCTAGCCAACTGAGCTAATCCCCCTACTTGTATGAACTGTTCTCAGATTTGAGGCTGCAAATGTAATAGTTTTTTGTAAATATCTTCCTACTTTTGTCGTGTTTTTTATGAAAAGATTATTCGTTGCCGTAAAAGTTGTTCCGGATCAGGAGTTTGTTTCAAAATACCTTGAATTCCGACGTAAGCTGGCGCTCAACCGCATCACCTGGGTGGAGCCGTCGGTCATGCATATTACCCTCAAGTTTCTCGGTGCTACACCCAACGAAAGTATTCCACACATTAACTCCATATTATATAAGGTGTTCTCCCAATTCGCACCCTTCGAAGTGCATCTGGATCATCTGGGAATTTTCGGAAGCTCTTATCAGCCCAAAGTCATCTGGCTTGGCACTTCCAATCCTGAACCTTTGGCTCAATTGGGTCATGCTGTCATCAACGAACTGCATGAGGGAGGATTTCTCAAAGACCGTCAAAATTTTGTGCCACACCTGTCTTTGGGTAGGATAAAATCTCTTGAAAACAAAAAATACTTCCAAAAGGTGGTGGATGAATTTCGGTTTAGTTTTCAACAATCAATTAACATTCGTGAAGCCTTTCTTTACCAAAGCAAACTGCTTTCTACCGGGCCTATGTATCAGCAGATTAGTAACTTTAAAATAACTCGACCCATATAATGCCCATAAGTTTTGCAACCGTTTTCGTAAAAAGGCTGTCATTAGGGCAACAATTCGTGGTAGTCAGGAGTTATTACAAGGAAAATTTATACTTTAGCAGTTCATTAATAAGTAACTTGAAACAACGATTTACCCACATATCTATTTTTGTGCTTTTGCTTGCTACACTAGGCTTGCAGGCGCAACAAGCACCGCAGTTTACACATTACCGCGGTGCTACGATGTTGTACAATCCCGCCTATGCAGGTATGCGCGAGGGGATTTGCATCAATGGAATTTCACGGCAGCAATGGGCCGGTTTTAAGGATTACGAAAACGGTGAAAATGCCGCTCCTGAAGATTATCTCATTACAGCCGATACGCCAATGAAATTTTTGCATGGCGGCTTTGGTGGAGCCATTATTCAGGATAAAGCTACGTATAATTGGAGCGATATCAGTGTGGTATTGGGATACTCATATCATGCGGAACTGTCTTTTGGAACTCTGGGCATTGGTGTTGGGATCGACCTTAAAAACAGAACCATCGACGGAAGTAAGTATAGATATGTGGACGACGGCGACCCCGTAATACTGAAAAGCTCTCAGGGCGATATGCGCTTTGATGCCAATGCAGGTTTGTATTTTAAGTCAGCAGACAATTATTATCTTGGTCTGTCGGTAACCAACCTGATAAAATCCACCTTTATCAAATTGTCTGCCGAAGGAGATGGACAAATTTCTACTGATCGCACCTTTTATATCACCGGCGGATATAACTTTTTCATGCCCGGCGATCAGCGTTTTGAAATTCAACCTTCATTCCTCATTCAAAGCGATTTGGTCTCTACACAATATAATTTAGGTGCCATCGTTAATTACAATGCAAAGTTCTGGGGAGGACTAAATTATCGTTTTCAGGAATCCGTTGGCGTGTTGATAGGAATGCGCTTCAAAGATTTTGGAATCGGGTACTCCTACGATATAAATACCATGAGTCTGGGAGTGCCTGGAAGTCATGAAGTTAGTTTAAGTTATTGTTTTAAAATAATAGGTGATAAATCGAATACCAGCTATAAAAACACAAGATATTTGTAAATGTGGATGCAAAAATTTGGGTCAAGTGTGAAATAATGAAGTAATTTTTCTACTTTTGGCCACCTGAAAAGAAAAAGAAAAAAGGAAAATCGCAATAAATCAAAATTCTAATAATGAAACGACTGATTTTATACCTGTTGGCTATTGTATTACTGGGTAGTTGCAGCAACTCAGGAAACGGCGAACTAGTTGGAACCCGTAAAAATTCCAAACCGTTTTATCAACCTGATCCCTATGGAATGGTGTTTGTCCCGCAAGGTAGCTACACCATGGGTGCAGGCGAAGAAGACCTGACTCACAGTAATTTGATACAACCAAAAACCATTTCCGTCTCTGCTTTCTATATGGACGAAACAGAAATCACCAACGATAAGTATCGTATGTTCGTCAATTGGGTACGCGACTCCATTGCCCGCACCATGCTGGGTGATGTACGTCCCGAAGAATACCTGATTGAAGAAAACGAAAAAACCGGTGAAGTTTATGATCCTCCATACCTCAACTGGAAGACCGACATCGAATGGAATAGCGAAGATCAGGATGTACGTGACGTGCTCGAAGAAATGTACCTTCCGGAGCACGAACGTTTTTTCCGTCGTAAAGAAATAGATACCCGTAAGCTTATGTACGAATACTACTGGGTTGACTTGCATGCTGCTGCAAAGAAGGATTTCTCTGAAGATGCCGATTTCCGCAACGCCGGTTTGGCTAACCGTCCTCAGGGTTTGCGCGACCGTTCGGTATATGTACGTAAAGAAACCATTGCCGTTTATCCCGATACCCTTGCTTGGATTCACGATTACACCTACTCTTTCAACGATCCCATGACCGAGAAATATTTCTGGCATCCGGCGTATGATAACTATCCCGTGGTTGGCGTCAACTGGAAACAGGCCCGCGCTTTCTGTGTTTGGAGAACAGAATACCTCAACTCACACTTACGTGCAAAAAAAGGTGAAGTGGCTCTGGCCGAATTTCGTCTTCCAACCGAAGCCGAATGGGAATGGGCTGCCCGTGGTGGTTATGCACTTAACCCCTACCCATGGGGAGGTCCATATACTCGTAACGAAAAAGGTTGTTTCCTGGCCAACTTTAAACCCGAAAGGGGTAACTATATAGGTGATGGAGGTTTGCGTACCGTTATTGCTGCTCACTTTCCTCCCAACGATTGGGGATTGTATGATATGGCAGGTAACGTAGCCGAATGGACCAACAGTGCTTACGATCCTTCATCCTACAACTTTACCTGGGACATGAACCCCAATTATACCTACAATGCAAAAGAAGACGATCCTGCCGTGATGAAACGTAAAGTAATCAGAGGTGGCTCGTGGAAAGATATTGCCTACTATCTGGAGGTAACAACCCGTGCGTTTGAATATCAGGATACCTCAAAATCCTACATCGGATTCCGCACCATTCAACCTTACCTAGGAAGAAACAAAGGAGACAACCCAAATAAAGCATCAAGAATTTATAATTAACAGTTCAACCACAAATCCAACATTTAAAAGAAAAAAGTCATGGGCTTATTTAGTTTTGTAAAATCAAGGAAGTATAAAAGAGTGATGAGTTTCGTATACGGCTGGGGTGCAACCGTCGTATTGATTGGCGCATTGTTTAAAATTAATCACTACGAAGGTGCCGATGAAATGCTGATTATAGGGCTGGGTACCGAAGCGCTCATATTCTTTCTCTCTGCCTTTGAACCCCCATTTATCGAACCAGACTGGAGCCTCGTTTATCCCGAATTGGCCGGTATGTATGGCAGTGTAAAAGATAAGGAACTTTCCAAAAGCAAATCTCCCGCCGAACGTTTGAATGAAATGTTGGAAAAGGCTCAAATAGATCAAAAGGCCATCGACAGACTCGGGCAGGGTATGGAAAAACTTTCTGATAATGCAACCAAACTGAATACCTTTACCGAAGCATCAGTAGTTTCTGAAGAATTCTACAAAAACATGAAGTCGGCTTCCGGTTCTGCCCAGCAGCTGGGTTTGGTAATCGACAAAGACGTGGAAGCAGCCGGTGAATACGCCAACAACGTGAAAAAAGTAAGTGATGGTGCATCCATACTTGCCGGCGCTTACGAAGAAGTGGCCGACACCATGAAACGCGATGCCGTTACTACCGAAGTATTTGCAGGTACAGTTAAAGCTGCTACTGAATCAGCTCAAAGTTTGGCCGACAGTTACGAAAAATCTGCCGACCTGCTGGCGAAATCAGTTTCTGCCCTCGACTTCACAGCCCTCGAAGGCGGTGCATACAACGAACAACTCAGAAAAATTGCTGAAAACCTGTCTGCACTGAATGCCATCTACGAAATTCAATTGCAAGGTAGCAACAAGGCACTCGAATCTTCTGAGAAATTACAAGGTACCATGAGCGATTTCCTCACTCAGCTTGAGCAATCAGCCTCATCAACCGCCGAATTCTCCGGTCAGATGGAAACCCTGACACAACGTATGAGTTCACTTAATAAGGTTTATGGCAACATGCTTTCTGCCATGAACATGAACGGTTAACACCAAATCAACGTGTGTATTAACGGATTTTTCCATAAAAAAATAATTAAAAATGGCTGGATATAAAGAAACCCCACGGCAGAAAATGATTTCCATGATGTACTTGGTACTCACGGCATTGCTGGCGCTTAACGTTTCTAAGGAAATTCTGGATGCGTTCCTCATTGTGAACAAATCTATGGAAACTACCAACGAAAGCGTAGCGGCAAAAGTGGCTGAATCATATGCCAAATTCGAGGGGCAATATAACTTGAATAAAACCAAAGTGGGTCCCTATTGGGAGAAAGCCCAAACAGTACAGGCAGAAGCTGAGAAGTTTCTGGCTTATCTTGAACAACTCAAATTCGACTTGGTGAAGGAATCCGAGCGAAAGGATTCGGTAGAAATTGTGGATTTGTACTATCGTGATACCATTATCAATGGAGTAGCTAAAAAGTCCTTGGACCTTAAAGCTGTTCCTACCAAAGATAAATACAACGAAACTACGCGGTATATGGTGGGTTCCAAAAATGGTGAAGCGTATGTACTATCCGCTAAAATGAAGGAGTTTCGTGATGTGGTGCTCGGTGCCATGGATTTGCCCGAAAATTCTGATAAAATTGGTCTGAGAACAGATGGTGTTTACCGAAATGCTGATGGTCAGCAACAGGATTGGGAAGTGCATAACTTCTTTCATACCATCCTGGCCGCTGACATTACCATCGTCAACAAAATTATTGCCGAGGTACGCTCTGCGCAATTTAACTCTTTGAACTACCTGTATGCTCAGGTGAGTGAAAAGGACTTTAAATTTGATAACGTAGACGCAAAAGTAATCCCTAAAAGCACCTATGTATTTAAAGGGCAAAAATATGAAGCTGAAGTGCTTGTTGCTGCTTACGACTCAAAAACGGCTTTAGAAAGTCGTGTGCTTCAAGGAACGGATGCGCTTACAGATGCTAACAGAAGTCGCGCCAAAATTATAAAAGGGGAGGATGGAGTTATTAAGCTTGAATTCCCCACCAATGCGGAAGGGGTGCAAAAATTCGCAGGTGAAATCATGATGAGAGAGCCTGGAACTGGAATTATTAAAACCTACCACTTTAATGAAGAATATATTGTAGCCCCTCCTGCACTTACTGTAGCTCCGTTGAAAATGAATGTGTTCTACATTGGTGTGGATAACCCTGTTTCCATTTCTTCTCCCGGTTTGCCACAGGATAAAATTCGTCCCGTCATTAGTACCGGTATATTGAAAAAGGATCCCAAATCCAATGATTGGATTGTGCGTATCGATAAAAAACCTGCCGGTAAAAGCATTGCCACCGTTAGTGCTACAGCTGAACTCGATGGTAAGGTACTACAATTGGGTTCGTCCGAATTTCGTGTAAAACGTGTTCCTGACCCAATCGCTGAAATCGCCGGACAAACAGGTGGTTCCATCGATAAAAACGTGCTTCTTGCATCCGGAGCCATTATCCCCAACATGGAAGACTTTAACTTCGATTTGTATTTCATCGTAACTTCATACACCTTTGCTACCATTATCAACGGCGACTTTATTCCCAAAAATATTCGTGGTAACCAATTCACCCCTGAAGTGGTTAACTTGATAAAAAATGGTAAGTCGAAGCAAAAATTCTTCTTTGAAAATATCCAATCACAGGGACCCGATGGAACCATCAGGGCACTCAACCCCGTGAACTTAGAACTTAAATAAAATACTGTACAGGATGAAAAAATTGTTTGTTGCCATATTCGCATTCTCCATGCTGCTCTCCGTTTCTTCGGTAGCACAGATCATCGATGAAGCCCCCGTTGATGGGCTTTTCCCCGAAGAATCCTGGAGTGTGGATGTAAAACCAATTCCCTTTCCTACCATTCGTAAGGCCGACGTGATGTGGTCGAAACGGTTGTGGAGAGAAATAGATTTTAGGCAAAAGTTTAACCAAAGATTCTACTATCCCCTCGATCCACAACAAAATTGGAAGTCATTCATCATGGTTATTCTTGATGCATTGAAAGAAGGAGGTCACTTTACCGCCTACGATCTGTCTAATACCGACGAGTTGCTGGTGCCCATAACCTATAATGAAATTGTAGGACGGCAAACGGATACCCTGCACCAAATGGGTCGCCGTCCCTATCCTCCTTATGAGGAGTACGATACGGTGATTATCACCAGTTTCGATCCCACCAAGGTGATGAGGTTGAGGGTTAAAGAAGACTGGTATTTTGATAAACAACGCAGTCAGATGATGGTACGCATCATCGCCCTTTGTCCTGTGATGATAAAGGAACGCGACGGTCAGGAGGTTACCGAGCCCATGTTCTGGATTAGCTATGCCCAGGCCCGGGAAGTATTGGCTCAGGCTTTAGTTTTCAACGAATTCAACTCGGCCATGCGCCTTACCTACGATGAGGTGTTCTGGAAACGCTTGTTCGATAGCTATATATATAAAGAACAAAACGTTTACGACCGACGTATCAATGCCTATGCAACCGGAGTGGATGCCCTATTGGAATCAGAACGCATCAAACGCGAAATGTTCCGCTTTGAGGAAGACCTCTGGCAGTACTAGGACAAAATTATAACTCACAGAAAACTCCCCAAATTCGGGGAGTTTTTTTTTCGACTTTTTTCCGGGTTCACCTGACGAGATTATCCCTAACTTTGCTTGTTAACCTTCATACGATAAATGGCAGATATTTTTCAAACTCCGATCACCTACCTTAAAGGTGTGGGTCCCAAAAAGGCCGAACTGCTACAAAAGGAGTTGGGAATAGCTGTTTACGACGATTTGCTCAATTACTATCCTTTTCGGTATGTGGACAAAAGTCAGGTGGTGCAAATCCGGGATATCATCAACGATACCGCCTATGTTCAAATTCGTGCCCGGGTGCAATCGGTGGAGCAAAGTGGCGTAAAACGTTCGGCCTACGTTACCGTTACCGTGGCTGATGCATCAGGAAGTATAGATTTGGTATTTTTCAGAGGATTGCGTTGGGTGGTTAACCATTTTACCATTGGGAAATCCTTTTATATTTTTGGCAAACCATCGGTTTTTAGGAATAGATTTAATTTGGTACACCCCGAGGTGGAAGACGATACCGGTGAAGTTCGGGCCATCTCAGGACCCAGATTGGAGGGAATATACAGCACCACCGAGAAATTGAAAAATGTAGGACTAGGCTCCCGCGGTATTGGGTTTTTAGTGCGTGAATTGCTCAATCAAACCGTTAATCGAATCCAGGAAAATTTGCCTCAATACCTAATCAACAAACATGGATTGATGGCTCGAAAACCTGCGTTGGTAAATATCCATTTTCCCGAAGATATATCACAAATTCCCGAAGCCACTCAGCGACTCAAGTTCGAGGAATTGCTTTATATTCAGTTGGATATGCTTACGCAGAAAAACAAGCTCCAACGTAAATTTTCCGGACAAGTTTTTGAAAAGGTAGGTCCGCTTTTTCTTGAGTTTTACGAAAACCACATTCCTTTTGAATTAACCAATGCCCAAAAACGCGTGATTAAAGAAATGCGCATGGATATGAAAACCGGCCGACAGATGAACCGATTGCTTCAAGGGGATGTGGGTAGTGGTAAAACCCTTGTGGCACTGATGATTATATTGCTCGCCATCGACAATGGTTTTCAAGCCTGCCTGATGGCACCGACAGAAATTTTGGCGATCCAGCATTTTAAAAGTATCACCAATTTTTTAGGCGATATGGACATTGAAGTCGCCTTGCTTACCGGAACAACCAAAAAGAAACAGCGCACACATATTCATGAACGATTACTGGAAGGTAAATTGCAATTGCTCATTGGAACACATGCTGTGATTGAAGATACGGTGCAGTTTAAAAACCTGGGTTTCGTGGTCATCGACGAGCAGCATCGTTTTGGGGTGGTGCAGCGGGCCAAGTTGTGGAAAAAAAGTCCTGTACTTCCTCACGTGTTGGTCATGACGGCTACCCCCATACCGCGCACCCTGGCCATGACTTTGTATGGAAACCTGGATGTGTCGGTTATTGATGAGTTGCCCCCCGGACGAAAGCCCATCAAAACGGTACACTATTTCGATTCAAAACGTTTGTATGTGATGGGTTTCATTCGCAGCCAAATCAAATTGGGAAGACAGATTTATATCGTGTATCCACTTATTTCTGAATCTGAAAAGCTGGATTTGAAAAATTTGATGGAGGGTTTTGAACTTATACAGCGGGATTTTCCATTGCCCGAATATCAGGTGAGTGTCCTCCACGGACGGATGAAACCCGATGAAAAGGACTTCGAAATGCAACGGTTTGTGGAGGGTAAAACCGATATCATGGTATCTACTACGGTCATCGAAGTGGGTGTGGATGTGCCCAATGCTTCGGTGATGGTCATTGAAAATGCCGAACGTTTTGGTTTATCCCAGTTACACCAGTTACGGGGACGTGTTGGTAGGGGCGCCGACCAATCCTATTGTATCCTGATGTCGGATTATAAACTCACGGCTGAGGGTCGCAAGCGCATGGAAATTATGGTGAAGAGCAATGATGGTTTTGAGATTGCTGAAGCCGACCTGAAATTGCGCGGTCCGGGCGACATGCAAGGAACTCAGCAGTCGGGCGTGCTTGATTTGCGTATCGCCAACCTGGCTAAAGATGGCGAATTAATTGCCCTTACACGCAAGGTTGCCGAAGATATCCTCGACAACGACGAGCAGTTGGCCGAACCCGAAAATGTTCTACTTAGTACTCACCTGCTCCAAATGCGTCAGCAACAACGCAACTGGGGACGAATTTCCTAAATCAAAAACACCTGACAAATATGCAGTCTTTGTCATTCCGGTGATATAGAATGGCCGATTTTCGTTACTTTTGCCCATTCAAGTTCAAATATTTTTGTAATGAAGATTTCTTATAACTGGCTAAAGCAGTATATCAACCTGGATGTTGAACCCGAACTGGTGTCGCGCGTGCTTACCGACACAGGTTTGGAGGTAGAAGGAACCGAAATATTTCAATCGGTTCCCGGAGGATTGGCAGGGGTTGTTGTTGGTGAAGTGCTCACCTGTGATAAACATCAAAATGCTGATAAACTACATGTTACAACCGTGGACGTGGGTGGGGGAATTGTTCTGCCCATTGTATGTGGAGCGCCAAATGTAGCTGCGGGTCAGAAGGTATTGGTGGCCACCGTTGGTACCAGATTGTATAGTGGTGATGAATCGTTTGAGATTAAAAAATCGAAGATTCGGGGCGAAGTTTCCGAAGGGATGATTTGTGCCGAAGATGAGCTTGGACTGGGAACCTCCCACGATGGTATCATGGTATTGCCGAAGGATACCACAACCGGCACGGCGGCTGCCGATTATTTCAACATCGAAAGTGATGTTATTTTTGAAATAGGACTCACCCCCAACCGCTCCGATGCCGTTTCGCACATGGGCGTTGCCCGCGATTTGGCCGCCGGACTCAATCAAGAGCTGAATACCAGGAAGTATAAAATGACCATGCCCGATGTGGAAAGTTTTCAAGTCCGGAACAATGACCTAGATGTGAAGGTGGAAGTCCTTGACGCCGAAGCCTGTCCGCGATATGCCGGAGTGACCCTGTCAGGTATCACGGTAAAAGAATCACCCGATTGGCTTACAAGTCGCTTGGAAAGAATTGGCGTGCGACCCATCAACAACATCGTGGATGTCACCAATTATGTGTTGCACGAAACCGGACAGCCATTGCACGCCTTTGATGCTTCAAAAATCATTGGAAATAAGGTCGTTGTGAAGAAACTGGCCGATGCCACACCTTTCGTTACATTGGATGAGGAGGAACGTAAATTGGGTGCTATGGACCTGATGATTTGCAATAGTGAGGCGGGCATGTGTATGGCCGGAGTCTTTGGAGGGTTGACCTCGGGAGTGAGCGATGAAACCACAGCCATTTTTCTGGAAAGTGCCTGTTTCGATCCTAAACATATCCGAAAAACATCCAAACTTCACGGACTTCAAACCGATGCTTCATTCAGGTTTGAGCGTGGTGTGGATCCAAATATAACAGTTTATGCCCTCAAGCGTGCCATATTACTCATGCAGGAAGTGGCCGGTGGTCAGGTGTCGTCGGGAATTAAAGATGTGTATCCTGAGCCCGTTAAGCCGGTTGAAATAGAAGTGCAGTATCGACGCATCGATCGTTTGATCGGGCAATCCATCGACAGAGAGATGATTAAAACCATCCTCACCGATTTGGAAATCAGTATTCTGGAAGAAAAAGAAGGAGGGTTGTTGCTATCTATTCCCACCTTCAAAGTGGATGTTACCCGCGAGGTGGATGTGATTGAAGAAATTCTACGAATTTATGGAATCAACAATGTGGATTCTGACGGAAAACTTCATTCGTCGCTTAATATCAGGCAAAAGCCCGATGTGGAAAAAATTCAGCAAGTCATGGCGGAATATTTGGTGGCTCAGGGAATGGTGGAGATGATGAACAACTCCTTGACCAAAGGAGCGTATGCCGAAGCCAGTCAGGATATGGACGAAAAGCAAAGTGTTGAGTTGTTAAACCCTTTAAGTAAAGATTTGAACGTGCTGCGTCAGTCGCTTATTTTCGGCGGATTGGAAGTGATAGCTTACAATATCAACCGACGCGAAAGCAACCTGCGCTTATTTGAGTTTGGAAATATTTATCAGAAAAAACTTGGGGGTAATCCGGAGGCAGGCGTGAAAAACTATTTTGAGGAAAAACACTTGTTATTGGTTGCCACCGGAAAAATCGGCGAAGAAAGCTGGAATCTCGACCACAAAGCCATGGGTTTTTATGAAATGAAAGGTTGGGTGGAAGCCATCATTTCTCGGATGGGTCTCGACAGAAAGCAAATCAATGTGAGAGAAGCCGGCTCCTCCGATTTGGCCGAAGCACTTGAATACATCTATGGTGACAAGGTGCTGGCGACCGTCGGCAAGGTGGGTAAAAAATTGTTGCGTTTGATGGATATCAAGCAGGATGTGTTCATGGCCGAAATCAATTGGACTTTGGCTTTGAAACGTTTGCCCGGGGCAGCCATCACGTATCAACCCGTCAATAAATTCCCTTCAGTAAAGCGTGATTTGGCCTTGCTGCTCGATAAAAATATTTCTTTTTCCGATATACGTGATGCCGCTTTTAAAGCCGAGAGAAATCTTCTTCAATCAGTGAATGTGTTTGACGTGTACGAAGGCGATAAAATTCCCGAGGGCAAGAAATCTTATGCCATATCGTTTATACTTGAAGACACAGAAAAAACCCTCACCGACAAGGTGATAGAAAAAACCATGGCTCGGATACGAACGACCATGGAACGACAGTTTAATGCAGAATTAAGATAGTTTGCTCTCCCAAACCTGCGAAGAGTAGAATCTATTTTAAGGTCAAAAAATATACGAATGGATGTACAATCAATAAAACAACGTTTTGGAATTATTGGCAACTCACCCTTGCTCAATCGTGCCATCGATATTGCCATGCAAGTAGCGCCAACTGATTTAACGGTTTTAATAACGGGAGAAAGTGGTACAGGCAAGGAGTCATTTCCAAAGGTAATTCATCAGGCCAGTGCACGCAAACACGGTCATTATATTGCCGTTAACTGTGGTGCTATTCCTGAAGGAACCATCGATTCTGAATTGTTTGGACATGAAAAAGGTTCATTTACAGGAGCTCACGAGGCTCGAAAAGGATATTTTGAGGTGGCAGACGGTGGAACCATTTTTCTGGACGAGGTGGCTGAACTACCCTTATCAACTCAGGTTCGGTTGCTGCGTGTACTAGAAACCGGAGAGTTCTTCAAGGTAGGTTCTTCCAAGGTAATCAAAACCAACGTGCGTGTGGTGGCAGCCAGCAATGTGGACATCCCTAAAGCCATCGAGAAAAATAAATTTCGTCAGGATTTGTTCTATCGACTGAATTCGGTACCTATTTTTGTGCCGCCTTTGCGAGAACGGAAAGATGATATCCATCTGTTATTTAGAAAGTTTGCAGCCGATTTTGCCGAAAAATACCGCATGCCGGCCCTTCATCTCACCGACGATGCCATACGTGTTCTGCGCAATTACTACTGGCCCGGAAATATACGCCAGTTGAAAAATATGACAGAGCAGATTTCCATTATTGAACAGGAAAAACTTGTTGATGCACCTACCCTTAGTCGCTATTTGCCCGTGGCCAATAATACAGGTTTGCCCGTACTTTATCACAAAACGGAAGAAGAAAGTTTCTCGGAACGCGAATTGCTTTATAAAGTGCTATTCGACATGAAACGCGATATGGGCGAACTTAAAAAGATTGTGTTGGGTTTGCTGGACAAAGAGGAACATCACGAGGAAATGGAACAAACCAAGGCATTGTTGGTGAAGGATTTTAGTGCTGATTTGCTTCCTCAGGAACGAAGAATTATGGATCAAATGGAAATTAGTCATCCCCGTAAGGAGGAAAATGATGATGTGGATATTGACGATTACGATCATCCCGAAGTGATTGAAGAATCCTTATCGCTCACCGACAAAGAACGTGAGATGATTAAAAAGGCATTGGAAAAGCATCGCGGAAAACGTAAAAATGCCGCTCAGGAACTGGGGATTTCGGAACGGACTTTGTATCGTAAGATAAAAGAATATAACATAAAGTAAATGAACTTACTCGGGCAGAAAATTTGGTTGCGCACATGGGTGTTGATGTTAGGATTATTCCTGTTCACCTTTTCATCATGTGGTGTTTATTCCTTTACCGGAGCCTCCATACCACCGGAAGCCAAAACGGTATCCATTCAATATTTCCCTAATCAGGCTTCGTTGGTTGAGCCCACCCTGAGTTCCATTTTTACCGATGCCCTGCGTGATAAATTTACCAGTCAAACCAATCTGGCCATGGTGGAACGAAATGGTGATTTGGCCATGGAAGGGGTTATTTTCGATTATAAAACAACTCCCGTGGCCATACAGGGCGACCAAACTTCGGCTCTTAACCGCCTTACAATTACCATAGAAGTAAGATTTTCAAATAAATATGAGCCTGATAAGGATTTTGATACTAAATTTACACAGTTTATTGATTATGCCTCCAACACGGATTACAACTCGGTGAAGTCGCAACTCATTGATGAGCTGAGCGAAATGCTTGCCGACGATATCTTTAATAAAGCGGTAATCAACTGGTAAATACCAAAAAGGCATGAAGTAACGAACTAAATCCGATGCGCATGAACAAAGTGGAATTTATTGAATATCTGCAACATCCCGACAAACTGAATGATCAAACCATTGCGGGTTTAATTTCATTGGTGTATGAATTTCCCTATTGTTCTTCCACGCGCATTCTGCTTTCAGTTAATCAATACAAGGAAAACGATGTGCGTTACGAAACCGAATTGCGCACAACGGCCATTTATTCGGGCAACCGGAGCATACTTAAAAAGCACATCGATCGCGCAGGTCAATCCAATGTTAGAATTATCCTGCCTGACGAGGAATTGAAAGAAGAGGTTAAACCGGAGACCAAAACGGATGAAGCGCATGCAAAGAAGGCTGCTGAAGAAGTGGAACCTGCCACCGAACCTGATACAACCACCGATGCGGAAATTCCCGATACTCCTTCTGCTCAACCCTTGGTAGATACCGAGTCTGCCGCGCCCATGTCCGACTTTGATTTGTCCATACTTGAACTCAAGGAAATCGTCAACCGACACATTGAGGAGCTGAAAAAAGACGGACCTCCCGAAAAGGATGTGGAGATTGAGGTTAAGCCAAAGAAAAAGCCGGCTAAGTCCAAAGCCAAATCAGCTAACAAAACAAAGGAAGAAATACTGGATGAATTTATTAAAAACCAACCCAGTATTACACGGCCTAAGGCCACCTTCTTCAACCCACTGGATGTGGCAAAAGAAAGTGTAGTCGATCAGGAAAGCATTGTAAGTGAGACTTTGGCTACCATTTATTACGATCAGGGACACTTGCAAAAAGCCATAAAAATTTATCAAAAATTAAGTTTGAAATATCCGGAAAAAAGTAGTTACTTTGCAGCCCTGATTGAAAAAGCAGAGAAAGAACTAAATACTTAAAAATTAAATCGATGTATATTTTTGTTTCAATATTGATTTTGGTGGTGAGTGTGT
Organism: Bacteroidales bacterium; assembly: GCA_963676875.1. Lineage (GTDB taxonomy): Bacteria > Bacteroidota > Bacteroidia > Bacteroidales > F082 > UBA6244. The sequence continues at coordinate 1,002,288 of OY781436.1, read as the reverse complement.
TACTTGGACTAATTGTACTTGTTCAGAACCCAAAAGGTGGTGGTTTGGCCACAAACTTCGCTTCCGGTGGTGCGCAATTTATGGGTGTGAGGCAGACTGCCGACTTTCTTGAAAAGGCCTCCTGGGGTTTGGCCATCGCATTACTGGTGTTGAGCTTAACAGCCACCATGATTATCCCACGCGATTTTGGCGTTGCTGATCCTAACCAGTCAGAGGTTATCGAACAAGTGGCCGGTGAAAGCACCGCTGCACCCATCGACTTTCAAGCTCCTCCTGCCGAAGATACCGACAACAACGCAGAATAGATATTAATACATCGCATGATGTAAAATGTCAGAATGTCATAAACATTCTGACATTTTTTTTGTCTGGTAGTTTGGCACAAATTATGACAGTAGGGCTACCAACGATCATAAAACAGAATTACAAATGGATAAAATCAACATTAAACCGTTGGGCGATCGGGTGGTTATATTGCCTGCCCCAGCTGAAGAAAAGACCGCTTCGGGAATTATCATTCCTGATACTGCAAAAGAGAAACCTCAACAAGGTGTTGTTGTTGCTGTTCCAGATGAAAACAAAGAAACTCCCGTTACCGTGAAGGTAAACGACCAGGTGCTTTACGGAAAATATGCCGGCACCGAAATCAATATCGAAGGTGTCAGTTACCTGATTATGAGCGAAAAAGATATACTCGCAGTAGTTTAACAGAATAATTTAAATTAATATAAAATTTTATACAAATGGCAAAGGACATTTTATTTGATAACGAGGCTAGAGAAAGTCTGAAAAGAGGCGTTGACGCCTTGTCAGATGCTGTAAAAGTAACTCTCGGACCCAAAGGTCGCAACGTAATTATTGAAAAATCATATGGCGCACCGCAGGTGACGAAAGACGGTGTTACCGTGGCCAAAGAAATTGAGTTGAAAGACGCCGTTGAAAACATGGGCGCTCAGATGGTGAAAGAAGTTGCTTCCAGAACCAACGATCTGGCCGGCGACGGAACCACTACCGCTACCATCCTGGCCCAGTCCATTTATGGCACAGGTTTGAAAAACGTAACTGCCGGTGCCAACCCCATGGATCTGAAAAGAGGTATCGACAAAGCTGTATTGAAAGTGGTTGAATCGCTGAGAGCCCAAACCGAAGAGGTGGGTGACAATAATGACAAAATCAAACAAATTGCTTCCATCTCGGCCAACAACGATGAATTCATAGGAAGCCTGATCGCCGAAGCCATGAGCAAGGTGAAAAAAGAAGGTGTAATCACCGTGGAAGAAGCCAAAGGTATTGAAACTTACGTCGACGTTGTAGAAGGTATGCAGTTCGATCGCGGATACATTTCTCCTTACTTCGTTACCGACACCGAAAAAATGGAAGTGGTTTACGAAAACCCATTGGTGTTGATTTACGACAAAAAGATATCCGTGATGAAAGACCTGTTGCCCGTACTCGAAAAAGCTGTACAGACAGGACGTCCTTTCATTATTATTGCTGAAGATGTTGAGTCAGAAGCACTTGCCACTTTGGTTGTTAACCGTTTGCGTGGTTCGCTGAAAGTAGCTGCCGTTAAAGCTCCCGGTTTTGGCGACAGAAGAAAAGAGATGCTCGAAGATTTGGCCATCCTGACAGGTGGTACGGTAATTTCGGAAGAAAAGGGATATAAACTCGAAGATGCTACCCTGGAAATGCTTGGTGAAACTGAAAAAATTACCATCACCAAAGACAATACCACCTTGGTAAGCGGTAAAGGTGACAAAGCCAACATCATGGCTCGTGTTAGCCAAATCAAGTCTCAAATAGAAACCACTACCTCTGATTACGACAAAGAAAAATTACAGGAACGCTTGGCCAAATTAGCCGGTGGTGTGGCTGTAATTTATGTGGGTGCTGCCAGTGAGGTGGAAATGAAAGAGAAAAAAGACCGTTTCGACGATGCATTGGCTGCCACTCGTGCTGCCATCGAAGAAGGAACCGTTCCCGGTGGTGGTGTTGCCTTCATCCGTGCCATTGACGCCTTGAGTGAAGTGAAAGTGGAGAATGAAGACGAAGAAACCGGCGTGTCTATCATCAGAAGAGCCCTCGAAGAACCCCTCCGTCGCATTGTTGAAAACGCCGGACTTGAAGGTTCAGTTGTAGTAAACAAAGTAAAAGAAGGTACAGGTGATTTTGGTTTTAACGCCAGAACCGAAGTTTATGAAAATCTGAAAGCTGCAGGCGTTATCGACCCCACCAAAGTTACTCGCGTGGCCCTCGAAAATGCTTCAAGCATAGCCGGTATGTTGCTTACTACCGAATGTGTACTCTCAGAGCATAAAGATCCCAATGCTCCGGCTCCTGCCATGCCTCCAATGGGTGGTGGAATGCCCGGCATGATGTAATAAAATCTCCAGATTGCAAAAAAGCCTGACATAAACGTCGGGCTTTTTTTATGCTACTTCGCTCCCTGAAATATGTCCATCCGATGTACTCCATTAATTCTTACCTTTGCCAATTAACATTTGTTTTTTGAACAACTTATTGAATAATGGAACTTCAAGATAATCATATATATAGCGAACCCTCCCGTGGATGTTGTACCATCAACGGTGCGGATATATCCAACTCAAATATCAATCAGCAGCGATGTTGTAAGCTTTCGAGTGTCAACTGGCTTGCCGGATATACGCAGCCAACTCTGAGTAACGAACCCCAGGTGGCCGAAATAAGATTTAAAAACGGACGTAAGGATTTTTATCTCTATCCTGCCGACATGATGCTGAAAGAAGGGGAAATTGTTGCTGTTGAAGCCGCTCCGGGGCACGACATCGGGATTGTGTCGTTGGTTGGCGATTTGGTGCAACTGCAACTGAAACGCAAGCATGAAGATGCTAAGAAACGGGAAATGAAACAGATTTTCCGACATGCGCGTGCGGCTGACATAGAAAAATGGATGGACGTGATCAAACTGGAAGATCCCGCCATAACCAAATCAAGACGTATCGCGTCTTCACTTAAATTGGAGATGAAAATCAATGATGTAGAATATCAAGGTGATAAAACCAAGGCTATTTTTTACTATACAGCTTCCGACAGGGTGGATTTTCGTGAACTAATCCGACATCTGGCTGATGCTTTTAAGGTAAGAATCGAAATGCGTCAAATCGGGGTGCGTCAGGAAGCTGCCAAATTGGGAGGTATTGGTCCATGCGGACGCGAGCTTTGTTGTGCTTCATTCATGAGCAGTTTCAGAAGTGTTTCTACCAATTCGGCACGTGCCCAACAACTGTCGCTCAACCCCCAAAAGTTGGCCGGACAATGCGGTAAATTAAAATGCTGTCTGAATTATGAGGTGGATAATTATGTGGATGCGCTAAGAAAATTCCCGGATCAATCTACACCACTCAACACCAAAAAAGGTAAAGCTTTCCACGTGAAGAGTGATGTTTTTAAGCAGATAATGTGGTATTGCTATGCCGGCGACAATGCGAACATGATGGCCATCAATACGGATCAGGTTCGTGAAATTATGAACATGAACCGTCGCGGAAAATTGCCCGCCGATTTGGAAATGTATGCCGAGAAAAAGGAACAAAAGGAACTGTCGGACAGCGATCGCCTGATGGAGAATTCTAACTATATTTAATCAACTTACGCAATATTTTCCCTTTTGGCTCATTATATTAATAACCGATACGTCATGACCACTCAAATGCCTAAATTGTTATTGCTTACGTTGGTAATTGCCTTGTTCTCATCATGTGGTAATCAAACCATCTATGATCAGCAAGTGACAATACCGGCTGAGGGCTGGTACAAGAATGAAGCAGTTAAGTTTGATGTACTTATCCAAGATACCCTGATCCCCTACGATTTCGATCTTACCCTTAGGCATACCACCGATTATCGATACAGTAATCTTTATGTTTTTATGACTACCCGGTTTCCTAATGGAAAAATTAGTCGCGACACCATTGAATGTGCTTTGGCAGATTTGTCGGGCAAATGGCTGGGAAAAGGATGGGGCAAGGAAAAAGATGACCAAATCAATCTCCGAACACAGTTGGTGTTTCCGCAATCGGGTCAGTATCAGTTCTATATTCAGCAGGCCATGCGTACCGATACATTAAAAGAAATATCGCTGGTGGGACTTCGTTTGGCTGTTTCGGATGATGTGGATAGGTAGGATAAATATATACGTGTTCAGGCTAAATAATAGTTCATATGGCAGACGACAAACCCGTTAGGAAAAAGTTTTTTAATTATGCAATCAAATTTTGGTTGCTTTGGCTGTTGGCAGTGCTACTATCCGTAGTATTTTTCTATGGAGTGATTTCGGAGTGGTTTGGCAAAATGCCTACCTTCGAGGAACTGGAAAATCCAGAAAGCAATCTGGCTTCGGAGGTATACTCTTCGGATGGGGTGCTGTTGGGTACCTACTTTATAGAAAACCGATCCAATGTCAACTACCGCCATATCAGTCCTAATCTGATCAACGCCCTTATGGCCATCGAAGACGTACGTTTTGAGAAACATTCAGGAATAGACGAACGTGCTTTATTACGTGTAGCCTACGGAGTAGCCACAGGAAACAGCAAGGGGGGCGGGAGTACGCTTACACAGCAACTGGCCAAAAACCTTTTTCCACGTGGTAGCCTCAACAAATTACAACTGGTGGTTCGCAAGTTTCAGGAGTGGGTAACTGCTATAAAATTAGAACGGTATTATTCCAAACAGGAAATCATAGCTATGTACCTTAATACAGTATTTTTTGGTCATAATTCCTATGGAATAAAAGCAGCTTCTGCAACCTTCTTTGATAGTAGTCCCGATTCGTTGAATCTTCAGGAAGCTGCGCTCATGGCGGGTGTGGTTAATGCTCCCTCACGCTACAGCCCCATTAGTCATCCACAGGCCTCTATGAAGCGAAGGAATTTGGTTCTTGACCAAATGGCGAAATACGGCTTTATTTCGCAAAATGTATGCGACTCTGTAAAAATGTTGCCCCTGGGAGTGACTAAATATGCACAGTTAGATCATAATCAAGGAATTGCGCGGTATTTTAGGGAATATTTGCGAGGTGAACTCAAAGAATGGTGTGCCAACCATACCAAGCCCGACGGATCAACATATAACTTATACAAAGATGGTTTGAAAATATATACTACCATCGACTCACGTATGCAGCAATATGCCGAAGAAGCTGTGAGAGAACATCTGGCAGAAGACCTTCAGCCTGCTTTTTACGAACATTGGAAAGGCTACACCTACGCTCCTTTCGCCTTCGATGCGGAGGAGGCTCCAGAAGTAGTAGAACGTATTATGAAGCAGGCCATGCGCAGGAGCGAGCGTTTTCGTGTTATGAAACTGGCCGGTATTCCGGAAGATTCTATCTATTTGTCGTTTCGCCAACCTGCCGAAATGCGTGTTTTTAGTTGGGATGGCCCCATTGATACCACCATGACACCGCTTGACAGTATCCGTTATTACAAATACTTCCTGCAAGCCGGACTCATGTCAATGGAACCCACCACCGGTTTTGTAAGGGCTTATGTGGGAGGCAACGATTACCGTTATTTTAAATTCGATCATGTAACACAAGCCAAACGTCAGGTAGGTTCTACCTTCAAGCCATTTCTCTATACTTTGGCCATGCAGGAAGGCGAATACTCACCATGCTACACCGTTTCCAATATTTCTTACAGTGTGGAACTGTATGACGGAACCTTTTGGACACCGAAAAATTCAAGCAACGACCGTGTGGGCGAAGAAGTTACGCTGAAATGGGCTTTGGCCAATTCAAACAACTGGATTTCAGCATATTTAATTAGTCGTTTTTCGCCACAATCAGTGGTAAAGATGACCCGCAAAATGGGCGTAACCTCCGATATTCCCGCTGTTCCTTCCATCGCGTTGGGAACACCGGATTTGTCGCTGTACGAAATGGTGGGCGCCATGAACACTTTTGCCGACAAAGGGGTTTACGTGCAGCCTGTTTTTGTTACCACCATCGAAGACCGCAATGGCAACACCCTGGAGCGGTTTGTGCCCAAAAAGACCGAAGCCATGGACGAAGTAACGGCTTACAAGATGTTGCGCCTGATGGAAGGGGTAGTGGAGAGTGGAACCGGAATCCGGTTACGCTATAAATATGGGTTTAATAACCCCATTGCCGGAAAAACCGGCACCACACAAAATCAATCGGATGGCTGGTTCATGGGGATTACACCCGGACTTACAACGGGTATTTGGGTAGGAGCCGAAGACCGCAGTGTGCATTTCAGAAGTATTAGTCTGGGACAAGGAGCCAATATGGCTTTGCCCATTTGGGCTTTGTACATGAGAAAAGTGTACGACGATCCTGCCCTTGGCATTAGTCAGGGTGATTTTGAAAAACCCCTCAAGGATGTAAGCATCGAATTTGATTGCGAAAAATATCAACTCGACCAGAAAAACAAGTCGGGTTACGAGATGGATATGGATGAGTTTTAGGAAAGCCAAACGACTTCACCAGCAACCATATTCTTGGTTGGGGGTTCAATGTTCGGTGTTTGTTTCTATATTCTTCTTCAGAATAAAGTGATATGTCGTTTTAAACACCGGGGATGGTGTATCCTCGTTACCGTTATGCTCAAATGAGGACGAGTGTTCCGGGATGCTGAATTCGAATAATACCTGCATTTTTGCAAAAGAGCTAAAGGCACAAGCGGAGCGCGGTAGAGCTAAAGGCACAAGCGGACGCTTGCGCCAGGAAGGGGGATGCTGAATTCGTATAATACTTGCATTTTTGCAAAAGAGCTAAAGGCAAAAGCGGAGCGCGGTAGAGCTAAAGGCACAAGCGGACGCTTGCGCCAGAAGTTTTTTTTATAAAGTTCCTTTCATCTCCTCCTCATAAATCATCATCCCTTCCTTGGCCAATCCATTGATGGTGGGGTCAAGCATAAACGAGGATACATGCCATCGAAACCCGAACTTGTCGCTGATTTCCGACTCCAGTGTAACGGCGGCTAGTGAGTCGATGCCGTATTGGAGGATACTCACCTCCGGATCGATGTCTTCGGGGCGGAACTGCTGATTACGGACTATCCATTGAATAAGCCAGGTTTTTATTCCTTCTTCCGTTGGGACTGTTTTGGTGGAGTGGGCTTCACCTTCGGTGATTTCCTTCTGCCATTGGGCTACTATTTCCAGTTCACCATTCAGGTATTCGTAGCGGGTTTGTCGGCGTTGGATTTTGCCGCTGGAGGTCAGTGGGATGCTTCCGGTTTTGATGAGCAGTACCGCAAATACCTCTATTTCATGCTCTTCGGCGATGGCTTTGCGGATAGTGGATATCAGTTCGTCGTGGTTGGTGTTGCGCATGGCGGTGCGTTCCAACTCTTGCACCAACACCAACACTTCTTCGTTTTGGTGGGTGATGGGGAAGGCTGCTCCTCCGTTTTCGCGCAAGTCGGGATGGGCATTTTGCATGGTATATTCCAGGTCGCCGGGGTAGAAGTTGGCTCCGCGGATGATGATTAAATCTTTGATGCGGCCTGTAACAAACAATTCGTTGTGATGCAAAAAACCCAAGTCGCCTGTGCGTAAATAGGGGCCTTCGCCGTGGCAGGTATGGGCTTGAAATGTGCGCATCGATTCTTCCTTCTTGTTCCAATAGCCCTTGGCCACTGTAGGACCGCTCACCCATATTTCGCCAATTTCGTTGTTGGCCACAGGTGCAAAAGTGTCGGGATTGATGATGCGCACTTCCGTTTCCATCCACGTATGACCACAACCGGCAATGGCAGTGCTTCTGGTTTCAGAATCGGTAATCACCACCTTGTTTTTCGACAAAGCTTCCGTGTCGAGGTTAAGAAAAACGGGCTCAGACCCGGGATTCATTCCTGTAACGATCAGGGTGGTTTCGGCCATGCCGTAGCAGGAATACAATTGATTTAATCGGGCTTTGGCCGGTGAAAAATGGTTGGTAAAGGATTGGTAGGTAGCCTTACGAATGGGTTCGGCACCACAATAGAAAACATTCATGCTGCTCACATCCAGCAGTTTGACTTCTTCGTCAGAGATTTTCTGGACACAATAGTCGTACGAAAAATTGGGTCCGCCTCCTGTATTGGCCTTGTATTTCTGAATGGCACGAAGCCAGTTGCCCGGGTTTTTGAGGAAGCTTGTGGGAGGCATCCCAATGTTGACCGCTCCCAGATAAGCTACCTGCAATACACCGCCAATCAAGCCCATATCGTGAAAAACAGGAAGCCAGTTCATGCCTATTGTTTTTTTGCTCAACCCCAGCGATTGGCGTATGTATTCAGAATTGTACAAGAGGTTGAGTTGGCTGATCATCACACCCTTGGGATGTCCGGTGGAACCCGAAGTATATTGAAGTAAAGCAATGTCTTCAGGAGTAATTTCTGTCGGAATAAATGATGAAGCTTTATGGTTGTCAATATCTTCATAAACAATCCATTGCATATTTTTCAAAAGGGGTTCGTCGGCAAAATTCCGTTCGATATCCTGATAAATTTGTCGCGTAAGCAAACACAAATTGGCTTCCGAATCTGCAATAATCGAGAGCAACCGCTTAAGGCCCCGGTTTTTGCGGGGGGGATAAGCAGGAACCCCAATAAAACCACTATACATGCAGCCAAACAAAGAGGCGATATAGGATAGCCCGGCGGGATACAGCATCAATACCCGATCACCTTTTGTGCCTTTTTCTTGGAGAACCCGGCCCACTTTTTTGGCAATCAGGTCGAGGGCTGCATAAGTAAGGTGCTCCGACTCATCAATTCCATTTTCTAAAAACCTGTAAACCACATGGTCAGGAGTTTCCAACGCCCGCTTTTGGATGACCTCCACGTAGGTGGATGAGTTTTGTATGATGGAATCACTGTTATTTTTTAAAAATGGATGCATGTTGATGCGGGTTAAAAAAAGCAAAAGTAGGTTTTTGATTGAATTATTTCTCCGACGACTCCGGTAATTCCATTTATCTTTGTGGCAAATTTTTCGGTTACATGGAAAAAACTGTTTCATTTCGCGACAAGCAAGTGGCCTATCATGTTCAGGGAGAGGGGGCTTGTGTGGTGCTGATACACGGCTTTTTGGAAGACCACAGCATTTGGCATCGTTTTTCGGATACGCTGGCAAAACATTATCAGGTGATTTGTGTGGACATGCCCGGTTTTGGCAAGTCTGCATGTGTGGCCGAAACCCATACCATGGAGCTGATGGCCGACGTAGTGAAAGAGGTGCTGGATGCTGAAGCGGTGAAGTCGTGTGTTTATGTGGGTCATTCCATGGGTGGATATGTTGGGGCCGCTTTCGCTGAAAAATATCCGGAAATGCTGTCGGGATTGGTGTTTTTTCATTCGCACGCAGCTGCCGATTCGGAGGAGGTGAAAATTAACCGACTGAAAACCATTGAGTTGGTAAAGAAAGATGCATTGCGGTTTATCGTTTCATTTATCCCTTTGTTGTTTGCTGAGGAAAATATGGAACGTTGTCAACCGGAAATTACACGGCTGCAAGAATCGGCTTCGCACATTGGCGCTGAGGCTGTAATAGCTGCTTTATCAGGAATGCGTGAGCGCACAGATCAACGTAAGTTGTTGAAAACCCTTGATTTTCCGGTGATGTTCGTCGTAGGAAAACAGGATTCACGCATATCCATGGAAAATATACTCCCGCAAATACAACTTCCCAAACATGCGGAAGCTCTGATTTTGGAAGGGGTGGGACACATGGGATTTATTGAAGCGGAGCAACTTACCATGCAGGCCCTCGAGGGATTTGTTAAACGTAGTTTGAATTTATTGAAAGATGGGAAAATCAAAACGTAATGCTACTAAGCAATTGATAGATCAGGCAACACAAGAACGAAGGTTGAACTTATTTTTTAATGTCGCCCTGGTATTGTTAACCGTGGTGCTGTACTACAATACCCTTTTCAACTATTTCTCCCTCGACGATCGGTTTATCAACACCAAAAACGAATTGAATGTGCAGGGTATCAAGGCCATACCTGAAATCCTGACCACCTTGTATTCCGACGATGGAGAGCAAGCCTATGGTTATCGGGCACTTACCCGCATCACCTTCGCGCTGGAGTACCAGTTTACAGCCAACAGCAGATACAATCCCTATGTAAGTCATGCCATCAACCTGATATTGTATGCCTTGCTGGCTTTATTGCTTTTTAAGGTGCTCAAACGGTTGCTTCGGGGCTACAATCCCTGGTTTGCCTTTTTGGTGACGGTTGTTTTTATTTCGCATCCCACCCACACCGAGGTGGTGGCCAGTATTAAGAACCGTGATATTTTGCTTGAATTTTTGTTTTCGTTTTTGGCCATCTGGCAGTTTATCCGTTGGGCTGACCTGAAAAAGAACAGCCATTTGGTCTTGGGTTTGTTTTACTACCTGTTGGCGCTGATGTCCAAAGAAACCGCCATAGTTCAGTTGGCCGTTTTTCCGTTGGTACTCTACTTTTTTACGGATATTAAAAAGTCGAAACTCCTTATTTTTGTGGGCTTATCGGTTGGGTTGCTGGTCATGTTTTTCGGATTGCGCATGTGGCTGCTGCCGACCACCAACCGTGTGTATAGTCTAATGGAAAACCCGCTTGTATTCGAAACAAGTTTTGTAAAGCGTTTGGCTACAGGATTTTACGGTTTAGGCTTTTATTTGAAGCTGTTGCTGATTCCCTTTCCTCTTTTATACTATTACGGCTACAACATGATTCCTGTGGTGGGCTTTGGCAATATATGGGTCATCCTGTCGGTGTTGGCTTATGTGGGCATGTTGGCAGTAGCGCTGAGGTATATCAAGGAAAGGAAACTGATTTCATTTGTGATACTTTTCTACCTGATTCACATGTCGATGTATGCCAATTTTGTGAAACCCGTTCCCGGAATTGTTGCCGATCGTTTTGTGTTCTTTTCGTCCCTTTCCTTTGCCATCGGAATCGTTTGGTTGCTTTTCATCCTCTTTAAAACTAACATTAAAAACAAGATGATTCCATCACGGAAGTTGGCAGGCATCGGGTTGGTGGTACTTTTGATTGTGGCGCCATACGGCTATTATGTGCATTTCCGGAATATTCAATGGCGAACCAGTTACGATTTGTTCAAGGCTGATATGCCCCGTTTGGAAAACTCTGTGAAAGCCAATAACTTATATGCCACCGAAATTATTAATCAGGTGAATTACGAGCTGGCCAAACCCGTGAATCCATACAAGTTTATTACCAATTTAATTAATCTGGCCGAGAAACATTATGCCAAGGCCATTGAGCTGGATTCGTCGCATGTGGCTTCCATCAACAGCATGGGGGTAATCTATTCCAGAATTCATGGAAATCAGGCGCTTATACGCGAAAAAGCCTATTTAAAACAAAATAGGCCTGAAGATGCCGACACAGCCCGGGCAGAAAGTGTGCGGTATTTTGCCAAAGCCATGAATTACTTTCGTGAAGCCTTAAAATATGATCCCAACAACGGGAGCTCCTTTTACAACATGGGCTACTCCTACGAACTTCGAGAAAATTGGGATTCTGCTGCCTACTATTACCAACGTGAAATTGATGTGGATGGTCCGGCAGCCGTAAGCTTGTCGCGGTTGGCCAACATGCAGTTTATGGCAGGGCATGTGGACGTGGCCGTTAAAGAAAACGAAAGGATCAAAGAGCTTTTCCCGGAGAGCAATATTCCTTATATCAATCTCGGTAATTACGCCTATATGTATCAGGATACGGCTACCATGTTGCGTAATTATACCAAAGCATCCGAACTTGGGGCCGGAAAGGCCGTTAACAGTTTTTTGGCGAATTTTTACCAAAGTGTGGGCGATTCAAAAAAAGCAGCCCATTATCAGAAAATGGCGAATGCTGAGGATAAAAAATCGAAAAAGTAATGAATCACAGTTATATAGAACAAATTGCCTGCTATTTTCCTGAAACCATATTGTCCAATGATGAAATGGGGCAATTGTTTCCCGGATTCAAAATTCAGGAACTCACCCGATTAACAGGGGTAACTAGTCGACACGTATCCAAACCTGACGAAACTTCTGTTGATATGGGCGTGAAGGTGGTGCAAGCACTTTTTGCCAAACATCAAACGGATGTGTCGGAAATTGGCTATGTGTTGTTTTGCTCGGCAGGGGGCGATTATATTACACCACCTTCGGCTTGTATTTTGCACGAGAGGGTTGGTCTGCCGGCGCAATGCGGGGCGCTGGACTTTAATCAGGGTTGTACAGGTTTTTTGTACGGGTTAAGTTTGGCCGACAGCCTTATAGGAGCGGGTAGGGCCAAAAAAGTGCTGCTTGTTACGGCAGAGGCCATCACCAAAACACTTCACGAAAAGGATAAAGCCAACCGGGCAATTTTTGGAGATGCGGGGGCGGCCACTTTGATTTCGGCGCGTCCTGATACCACGTTAGCAGGGGATTTTGTATTCGGCACCGACGGTAGCAAGCATGAACATATTATTATCCGTGAGGGACGCGAGCGTTTCCCTATCACCGAGTTTTCGGATGGTGATTTTATAGATGTTCAGGGTAATGTGCGTAATCACCGCAATTTTTTTATGAACGGGTCGGAGGTGTTTAATTTTTCAGTGGCCAAGGCGCCTGAATTGGTGAATGAATTGCTGGGGAGATATGGGTTAAGTATGGATCAAATTGACTTTTTTGTCTTTCACCAAGCCAACCGTATCATTCTTGAGTCCATTGGGCGTAAGCTGAAAATTCCTGAAAATAAATTGGTTATCGAGATTGAGACCACCGGAAATACGGTTTCTTCTACCATTCCCATTGCATTGCATGCCATGGAGCGAAAGGGGAAGTTGAAACGTGGAATGACCATCATGCTGGCTGGTTTTGGTGTGGGGTTTTCGTGGGGAGGTACTATTGTGAGGTATTAGATTGGCGCAAATTTACGGTGATTGGCGCTGATTTTTTTTTGGACGCTGATTCATTGTTTTGGACGCTGATTTTTTTTGGACGCTGATTACGCTGATGGACGCTGTTTTTTTTTGGACGCTGATTACGCTGATGGACGCTGATTTTTTTTGGACGCAGATTTACGCTGATTTGGGTTTTCCTTGATCTGCGTTTTTCTGTGGTATCTGCGTCTTGCTATTTCAGATGTGGTATTGTTTTGGACGCTGATTGGCGCAGATTTAAGCTGATTTTTTTTGGACGCTGATTTGGGTTTTCCTTGATCTGCGTTTTTCTGTGGTATCTGCGTCTTGCTATTTCAGATGTGGTATTGTTTTGGACGCTGATTACGCTGATGGACGCTGATTTTTTTTGGACGCAGATTTACGCTGAAGGATGCTGATTCATTGTTTTAGACGCAGATTTGTGCTGATAGGGGGCTGTTTTAATATTTACATGGGTGTATCAAAACAGAAAGCTTCGGCTGCGTTCATGTTTGTGAACTCTGAATTTTTTGATTGTTTCCAAATTTATCCCCAATTCGTTGAAAAAAAGCCGTTGGCATTACACTTTTTGGTTACTTTGCACGTTTCTTTGCTAACATGTAAATTTCGGCTATGAAAAATCGATACATAAACATTATTTTATTGCTTCTGTTTGTTACCCTAACATCTTCATATATAAAGGCTCAGGATGCTACCGTTCGTGGTTTCGTTTATGAAGAAGAGTCAGGTGAGCCCGCCATTTTTGCCAACGTAGTTTTAGATGGTACCTCCTATGGGGCGTCTACTGATGTGAACGGTTATTTTTTAATTTCCAAAATTCCTGCCGGTGATTACATTCTTAAAATAACCTATCTGGGTTTTGATACCATTCGTCAGCCCATCCATCTGGACGAAGGTGCATTGATCAATAAAAATCAGTACTTGAAAAAGGGCTCGGTTAATTTGGAAACTATTACCGTTAGCGCTGAGCGTGCTGAAGCCCGTACCGAAACCAAGATGTCGGTGGTAAAAATCTCACCCAAGGACATCAAGCAAATTCCAAGTGTGGGGGGACAGGCCGACTTTGCCCAGTACCTGCAAGTGGTGCCCGGAGTTGTTTTTACCGGTGATCAGGGAGGTCAATTTTACATCCGTGGAGGTTCTCCCATCCAAAACAAGGTGATGCTTGATGGAATGACTATCTACAATCCCTTTCATTCAATTGGACTTTTTTCGGTTTTTGAAACCGACCTCATTCGCAATGCTGCCATTTATACCGGAGGTTACAATGCCGAGTATGGCGGACGCATTTCTTCGGTGATGGACATCACCACCAAAGACGGAAATAAAAAACGTATGTCTGGTGTATTGGGGGCCTCTACATTTGGTGCTCGTGCCATTCTGGAAGGTCCGCTTGTGGCTCAAAAATCGGCTGAGGATGGTGGAGTATCATTTATACTTTCATTTAAAAACTCCTATCTGGCAGAGAGTTCTAAGATTTTTTACGACTACATTGATAAAGATGGACTGCCCTTTAACTTTGCAGATATTTATGGTAAAGTGACCATGAACTCGGGCAATGGAAGCAAGGTGAGCTTTTTTGGATTTAATTTCACTGATCAGGTAAATAATTACAAAGCCATTTCCGATTTTGGGTGGAATTCCTTTGGCGGTGGTTCGAGTTTTGTTGTAATTCCCGGAAAGGCACCCGTACTCATCGAAGGTATTGTTTCGTACTCAAAATATGAAACACAGGTAAAATCGACCACACTCAACGACCGCAAAAGCTCGATCAGCGGATTTAATGCCGGTTTGAATTTTACCTATTTCATGGGAAAAAATGAACTGAAATACGGTGTGGAATTAGAAGGTTATCGCACAGAATATCTGTTTAAAAACTATGTAAACGCAGAGATCAATCAAACTGAAAATACCACCCAATTGGGTTTGTATGCCAAATACAAAGCTATCATTGGTAAATTTATTATTGAGCCGGGCATGCGATTGGAATGGTATGCCTCATTGGCCGAAATGAATCCGGAGCCTCGATTGGCCATAAAATACAATGCCAACGACTGGTTTAGGGTGAAATTTGCGGCAGGTATGTATTCCCAAAATTTTATTGCCGCCTCTTCCGACCGTGATGTGGTGAACTTGTTTTACGGATTCCTCTCGGGCCCGGAGAATTTGCCCTCTTCCTTTGATGGCAAAGATGTGACTAGCCGGGTGCAAAAATCTAATCATGTGATTTTGGGAACAGAATTCGACCTGAGTAATACCATCAGCCTGAATGTGGAAGGCTATTACAAGTATTTCCCACAGCTTACCAACATCAACCGCAACAAACTTTATAACGAAACAGATGCACCGGATGGCTCACCGGAAGTGGAATACAAAGATTTTATTCTTGAAAAAGGAGATGCCTATGGTGTGGACATGGTCCTCAAATATGATTATAAAAAGATTTATGTGTATGCCGTTTATTCCCTTGGCTTTGTTACACGTCAGTTCGAGGACAGCGATGGACAAATGGTGAGTTATACCCCTCACTTCGACAGGCGTCACAATGTGAATCTGGTGTTTTCTTACATTACCGGTTCCAAGCGTCAGTGGGAATTTGGTGCTCGTTGGAATCTCGGTACGGGCTTCCCCTTTACCCAGGTGCAGGGCTTTTATGAGTCGCTCACCTTTCCCGGTGGAGTTAACTCCAATTATGTTACCGAAAATGGTGGTTTGGGTGTAATTTATGGCGATTTGTACCAAGGAAGACTGCCCGTGTATCACCGCTTGGATGTGGATGTAAAGCGCAACTTCTTTTTTAGTGCCAACACCCGACTGGTAGCCGACTTGAGTATCACCAACGTGTACGACCGCAAAAATGTATTCTATGTTGACCTCATTACCAACCAAGTGGTTTATCAATTGCCCTTTATGCCCAGTTTTGGACTAAGTTTATATTTCTAAAAGACAATCTTACTTGTTGTTTGTTTATCCCGGGAGCCTTGGTTTTCGGGATATCTTTTTAAAAAAACCAACATCGATGAATCCCCCCAAAGCAAAAAAAATAGCTGTCACTCTTGAAAAACATGGTCACCAACGTATTGATAACTATCATTGGTTGAACCAACGTGAAAACACGGAAGTAATTGATTATCTGAATACTGAAAATGCTTACACGGATTTTGTGATGAGTGATACCAAATCATTGCAACAAACCTTGTATGACGAAATGGTGGGGAGAATAAAGCAAACCGACATGTCAGTTCCTGTGGAGTTGAATGGTTATTCTTATTACACCCGATATGAGGAAGGGCAGGAGTATCCCATTATTTGCCGGAAGGCTTTGCACGAAAGTGCACCGGAAGAAATCATGCTCAATGGAAACAAAATGGCCGAAGGTTTGGCGTTTTTTCACATAGGAAGCTGGGAGGTGAGCCCCAACAACAAGCTGTTGGCCTATACGGTGGATACCGTTAGTCGCCGCCAATACCATGTGCATGTAAAAAACCTGGAAACCAACGAGATACTTGTTGATGATATCAGCAATACCTCCGGGGATGTTACCTGGGCCAACGACAACAAAACCCTGTTTTATACTCGTAAAGACGATACACTGCGACCTTTTCAGGTGGTACGGCATGTGTTGGGGCAGCAGGAAGGTGCCGACGAGGTGGTTTTTCAGGAAGACGATACGGCATTCAAAACTTTTGTTTATAAAACCAAATCGGATAAATACCTGGTGATTGGTTCAGAAAGTATTCTCTCAAGCGAATACCGGATTCTGGAAGCGGATCGTCCCGAAGGCGTGTTCAGGATTTTTCAACAACGACAAAACGAACTGGAATACAGTATTTACCATCAGGGAGATCGGTTTCTGGTACTTACCAATTTCAACGCAAGCAATTTTAGGTTGATGCAAACGGATGAAGTCAACACCGAACTGATGAATTGGACAGAAGTTTTGCCCCATCGGGATGAGGTGTTGCTGGAAGCGGTGGATGTATTCAAGCAATACGTGGTGGTTTCGGAACGGCGGGATGGTCTTGCCCGTTTCAGAATCTGTCATCCCCAATCCGGTGCTTTTCACTACCTTGATTTCGACGAAACAGATTATTACGCCGAAACTTCAGCCAATCCTGATTATTTCTCCAACAATTTACGTTATCAATATACTTCGCTTAAAACACCCAATACTGTTCTGGAGTATGATATGGGTACACGCCGGACCGTCCAATTGAAACAGATGGAGATAAAGGGCGGCTACGACGCTACGGGATACACCACCCAACGGTTGTATGCTACCGCTTCGGATGGCGTTAAAATACCTGTCAGTGTTGTTTACAAGAAGGGCTTTAAAATGGATGGAAGTCAGCCCTTGTTGCTCTATGGTTATGGATCCTATGGCATTTCGGTGGATTCCACCTTCCGCTCCACACGATTGAGTTTGCTCGATCGGGGATTTGCCTTTGCCGTGGCGCACATTCGCGGAAGCGAAGAATTGGGCCGTTCTTGGTACGAAGATGGCAAGCTATTGAAAAAGAAAAACACCTTCACCGATTTTATTGCCTGCGCCAAACATTTGGTGAATGAGGGTTATACCGGATACGACCGACTGTTTGCTTATGGCGGAAGTGCCGGCGGTTTGCTGATGGGTGCCGTGGTCAATATGGCTCCCGAACTGTTTAAGGGGGTGATTGCCGCCGTGCCTTTTGTGGATGTGGTGACCACCATGCTCGATGAAAGTATTCCGCTTACCACGGGCGAATACGACGAATGGGGCAATCCCAACGACAAGCGCTACTACGACTACATCTTGTCCTATTCGCCATACGATCAGGTGAGCAGGCAAAATTATCCGGCTATGCTTGTAACCACCGGATTACACGACAGTCAGGTACAATATTGGGAACCCGCCAAGTGGGTGGCCAAATTGAGGGACATGAAAACAGACCGGAATCTGCTTCTTCTAAAAACCAATATGGAATTGGGTCATGGTGGCGCTTCCGGAAGATTTGAGGCTTTGAAAGACCTGGCACTCGAATATGCGTTTTTGTTGAAAGTGCTGAACGGGTAGCTACATTTTACTCACAAAAGCGTTCATAATTGTATTCGTAAATATCTGTTATACAGATGATAATCGTCTGTAACGGCATTCTCTTAGATCGTGGATATTGTCGAAAAATCGTAAAATCTTATACAATTTATATATAAAATCATAACAGTTATGCCTGATTGTGGGCGTATCATTGCATCATCAAAGTGGGCAACATGGGTTGTCACTAATTACAAACTAAAATATACTGAGATGAAAAATGCAATGATGAAAAATTGGATGTTTATGGTAACTGTAATCCTGATGTTGGGTATGTGGTCGTGCGACAAAAAGGATGATGTGGTAAACAACCTGACCGACACCGTGGAATTGAAAGACAACGAAGCCAGCCAAACCGATCTGGATGGATTGATTTATATGCGTGAAGAAGAAAAACTGGCCGGAGATGTGTATGTTTATCTGTTCGACCTGTATCAGGTTCCTGTTTTCGACAACATTTCCAAAAGCGAAGACTGGCATACCAATCAGGTGTTGTCGTTAATCAATTTTTACGGACTTACCGACCCCGCGCTCCCCGAAAATGGTCAATTCAGCAATGCAGAATTGCAGGCCCTGTATGATGAGTTGATTGTTGTCGGAAGCGATTCGTTGCAAGCCGCGCTGATGGTGGGAGCCACCATTGAAGAAGTGGACATTATTGACCTACAAGGATATCTGGATGTAACCACTTCCGACACCATTAAAACATTATACACCAATTTGATGAGAGCCTCCGGATATCACCTGAAAGCGTTTGTGGCACAGTTGGCTTTTCAAGGATATGACTATGAACCTCAGTTGCTTACCCAAGAACAATTTGATGCCATTATGGCCGGGCAACTTCCTGCCGGAGGTGGTGGTTGCGATACCTTGACCTTCGCCATCAGTGCCGAGGAAGAAGCCGCTTTGCTCTACGTTCGTGAAGAGGAAAAATTGGCCCATGACGTATATGTAAAACTATTTGAACTTTGGAATGTCCCGGTTTTTGATTTTATCTCCAACAGCGAGCAAGTGCACACCGACCGTGTATTGTCGCTCATCAATTTCTTCCAATTGGAAGACCCTGCCAGTGCAAATCCCGGAGAATTCAACAACGAAGAGCTACAAGCCTTGTACGACCAATTACTGGCACAAGGAAGTGAATCGTTGATTTCAGGTTTAACCGTGGGTGCTACCATCGAAGAGGTGGATATCATTGATTTGCAAACCAAAATAGACATGGCCACCAATCAGGGAATTATTAACGTATTTGGCAATTTGATGTTGGGCTCGAAGGCACATCTGCGTGCATTTGTGTCCAACCTTGAACTCAATGGAGTTACCTATGTGCCTCAGTTTTTGAGTCAGGAAGAATATGATGCCATTATAAACAACTAACCGGAAGTTGCCCTTATCTCCGGTTTGTTGGAGTTGATCCATAGTTTGGTTGATCGCAACCGTCTTTCAGAAATTCTGGGGGGCGGTTTTTTATCTCGCACCCTGCGCATAGTTTTCGATATATGCCCGGAAGGGGATTTTAAAAAAGAAAATGTGTTGTAGGTTTGGGTTATATTAGATCGAAATTTTCCGGATTTTGTCTAAAATCCCAAATAGCGATTATTTCAATTGTTTTGGTATGTTTTCGATAAAATATACCATAGTTTCTTACAATCAACTTTCTAATGGATTGGATGTCTGTTTTTACACCAATGTCTGGATATTGAGATAATAAGTGAATGGCAGATCGAAATTCTTTATACAGCTTTCTGCTGTAATTTTTATTCCCATTTCTTTGGTAGAAACCATTAATTATCTCAAATTGATCAATTTTTGCTCGTGGTGACCAAATTATTCTTCTTTCAGCCATTTTTCAATATCGGATTCGACTTCGTTATTTGCGAAATAATTACCCTCCTTTATTTGACTGAGTCCTTCGTCAATTTTTTGTTTTTGTTCGGGGGAAGTCTGGTATGTTGTGGATTTGGTTTTTGCTTCGATAATGGTTTTTATGGCGTTCAAAAAAGCTTCGTCATGAATGGAGGCGATTTGATGGATTAGCAGATTTTTTATTTCAATAGCAGTCATTTGATTAATTATTTATAATGGAAAACACCCACAAAGTTACAAAATATTTGATTGATTCAGAAGTATTTATTTAAGTTATTTTTTCATCAACGCCTCAATTTCATCGGGTTCGATGGGGATGTTGGCCATTAAATCGATGGGAGTACCTTCGGTAACGAAGATGTCGTTTTCCAGACGAATGCCGATGTTTTCTTCGGTGATATAAATTCCGGGTTCGCAGGTGAGCACCATGCCGGGAGCCAAAACGGCGTCTTTTTGTCCAACGTCGTGCACATCCAATCCCAGAAAGTGAGCGGTTCCATGCATGAAGTATTTTTTAAACAGCGGCGATTTGGGATCCTGTTCCATAACTTCGGTTAAGGTGAATAATCCCAAACCAATCATTTCTTGTTCCATCAATTCGTCGGCTTTTTTATTGATTTGGGTGATGGTATTTCCCGGAACATACATCTTAATCAGTTCACGCTGAACGCGCAGTACTGCTTCGTAGCAGGCACGTTGTCGCGCGGTAAATTTCCCGTTTACGGGGATGGTACGGCTCATGTCGGCTGAGTAGTTGGCATATTCGGCACCAAAATCGAACAACAGCAAGTCGCCTTCTTTACATTCCTTGTCGTTGGTTACATAGTGCAGTACACAGGAATTGGCACCCGCGGCAATAATGGGTTGATAGCCATGCCCGTTGGCGCCATTGATGGTAAATTCATGATCAATTTCTGCCTGCACCTCCATTTCGTTGATACCCGGTTTCACATGTTTCAGCACCCGAACGAAAGCTTTGCGGGTAATATCGCAGGCTTGTTGCAACAGGTTGATCTCCTCCTCTGACTTAATCATCCGGAGTTGCCACATCAATGGGGCCGACCTTTGGTAGTTGTAAAGGGGATAGCGTGATTGAAGTTCTTCACCCAGCCGTTGGTTTCTGTCCTTGACTTCCGTGAAAAACTTGGGGTATTCGTTGAAGTTCAGATAGATGTTTTTGGCCCACACCAGCCATTCGCGAAGGAATGTTTCATAGCTTTCCACGTATTCGATATGCGTTATTCCTGAAATTGTTTGTGCTTCGTCTTTGGTCAGTTTGTGACCTTCCCAACGGGCCAGCAATTCGTTGCTCTCGATGATAAACAGCACTTCGGTCATGTTTTGGCCGGGAGCTCCGGGGGCCAATACCAAAATGGTTTTCTCCTGTTCAATTCCGGTGAGGTAAAACAAGTCCGATTGTTGTCGGAAGGGTAAATACTGATCTCCATTGCGCGGATGTTGCTCATTGGAATGAAAAATGGCCACCGATTGAGCAGGCAGCAGATCGCAAAAACGTTTTCTGTTTTCGGTAAACAATTTGTTGGAGATGGGAGCGTAGCGCATAAATCTGATTTTTAATTCAACAAAACTAATGAAACCTGCAAAAGTAAGGCCTTAAAAGGCAAAGGATTTGCTCACTATTTATCTTGTGTTAAAAATAAACAGCAGAAAGGTATTGCTGGAAATTGTTTTTTATATTTGTTGGATATTTAACACCCGAGTTACATAAAACCACATTAATAGCGTAATTATGAGTAAATATTATTCTTCGGTCACCAAGAAGATCTGGATGTCGCTGATGGGCTTTTTCCTGATGACCTTTCTGGTGGTGCATCTGAGCATCAACTTGTTGCTGGTATTCAGTCCATCGACTGACCTGTTCAACGAAGCCGCCCATTTTATGGGAACCAATCCTGTTATTCAGGTATTTCAGTGGGTTTTGTTTGCCGGATTTGTTATTCACATGATTTTGGGTCTTTGGCTCCAAATCGAAAACTGGATAGCACGTCCCAAAGGCTACAAAGTAAAAGCGTCCTCCGAGGATTCTTTTTTCAGTAAGTACATGATCCATACCGGGGTCATTATCTTCATCTTTTTGTTCATCCACTTTGTCAATTTCTTTTTGGTTGCCAAAGGGGTGATAGGATCGCTGCAGGAAGTCCATGTGGACGGAAAACCCATGGAAGACATGGCCAAATTGGTTATCGATTTGTTCCAGCTGCCCTATTACGTGGCAGGTTACATCGTTGCTTTACTCATTTTGGGCTTTCACCTCGACCATGGTTTTCAGTCGGCTTTTCAGTCGCTGGGGCTCAACAATCCCAAATATACGCCATGCATTAAGAACGTAGGCCATTTGTTTGCCATTGCCATCACCGTTGGTTATATGGTTATCCCATTGTTTATTTACTTTTTCAAATAAGATATTATGACAAAGTTAGATTCTAAAATTCCTGCCGGCCCTTTGGCCGAGAAATGGACCAACTATAAAGCACATCAAAACCTTGTTAATCCTGCCAACAAACGAAAAGTAGATATCATAGTTATAGGTACCGGTTTGGCCGGAGGAGCTGCAGCTGCGAGCCTCTCGGAGCTCGGTTTCAACGTAAGTGTTTTTTGTATTCAGGACAGTCCCCGTCGGGCACATAGTATTGCCGCTCAAGGCGGAATCAATGCTGCCAAAAATTATCCCAACGATGGCGACAGTGTTTACCGCTTGTTTTACGATACCATCAAGGGTGGCGACTATCGTGCCCGCGAAGCCAACGTGTATCGATTGGCCGAGGTAAGTAACAACATCATCGACCAATGCGTGGCACAGGGCGTACCCTTTGCCCGGGAATATGGTGGTTTGCTCGACAACCGTTCCTTTGGTGGAGCCTTGGTTTCCAGAACGTTTTATGCACGTGGTCAAACCGGACAACAATTGCTTTTGGGTGCTTACAGTGCCTTGAGTAAACAAATAGGTAAAGGTGCCGTAAAAATGTACACCCGACGCGAAATGCTGGATGTGGTGAAGATTGACGGACGCGCCCGTGGGGTGATCGTGAGAAACCTTGTTACAGGTAAGCTGGAACGTCACGCCGCCCATGCCGTGTTGCTGGCCACAGGTGGTTATGGAAATGTTTTCTTCCTGAGTACCAATGCCATGACCTCCAACGGAAGTGCTGCCTGGCGTGCTTACAAACGGGGAGCCGCTTTCGCCAATCCCAGTTTTGTACAAATTCACCCCACTTGTATTCCCGTTCACGGCGATTACCAATCAAAGCTCACACTGATGAGTGAAAGTTTGCGCAACGATGGCCGTATTTGGGTGCCCAAGAAAAAGGAGGATGCCGAAAAAATTCAAAAGGGACAATTGAAACCAACCGATATACCTGAAGACGAGCGCGATTATTATCTCGAACGTCGTTATCCCGCCTTTGGCAACCTGGTGCCCCGCGATGTGGCTTCACGTGCTGCCAAAGAGCGCTGCGATGCAGGGTTTGGCGTCGGAAATACCGGATTGGCCGTGTATCTCGATTTTAAATCGGCCATCGACCGACTGGGCAAAAAGGTGATAGAAGCCCGTTATGGCAACCTCTTCCAGATGTATGAAAAAATTGTGGATGAAAATCCCTACGAAACACCCATGATGATCTACCCGGCCATCCATTATACCATGGGCGGACTGTGGGTGGATTACGAATTGCAGAGTACGGTACCGGGATTGTTTGTGGGAGGTGA
Organism: Bacteroidales bacterium; assembly: GCA_963676875.1. GTDB lineage: Bacteria > Bacteroidota > Bacteroidia > Bacteroidales > F082 > UBA6244. Next base: position 978,705 of record OY781436.1, on the reverse strand, counting down.
AGCCAACTTCAGCGATCACGGGGCCAACCGTTTGGGTGCTTCTGCATTGATGCAAGGACTTTCGGATGGTTACTTTGTATTGCCCTATACCATGCAGAATTACCTGGCCGACCAAATTACCGTTCCTCATTTTAAAACGGATACGCCTGAATTTGATGCCGCCGAAAAAGAGGTGCAATCACGGATTGATAAACTGCTGGCCGTAAAAGGCGACCATACCGTGGATTCATTTCATAGGCGTTTGGGGCTGATTATGTGGGATTACGTGGGCATGGCCCGCAATAAGGCCGGATTGGAAAAAGCCATTGCCGACATCAAAGCCCTGCGTGAAGAATTCTGGAAGCATGTAAAAGTGCCCGGAACCAACGACGGACTGAATGTGGAGTTGGAAAAAGCATTACGTGTTGCTGACTTCCTGGAATTGGGTGAACTCATGGCCAAGGATGCGCTGAACAGAAACGAATCGAGTGGGGGACACTTCCGCGAAGAATACCAAACACCTGAAGGAGAAGCCATGCGTGACGACAAAAACTTCATGTATGCTGCTGCCTGGGAATATGCGGGAGATGATAAAGAGCCCGTTTTGAATAAAGAACCTTTGGTCTACGAAAACATCGAGGTAAAACAGCGTAACTATAAAACTGCTTAATTAACATAAAATACCGGAACAATGGATTTAAAACTTAAAATATGGAGACAACCCTCCGCCCATGCTGATGGTAAATTTGTTGACTATCAGGTAACGAATATTTCAAAAGACGCTTCCTTCCTCGAAATGATGGATATCCTGAACGAGGAGCTTGTTGCCAAAGGTGAAGACCCCGTAGCCTTCGACCACGATTGTCGCGAAGGTATTTGCGGGATGTGCAGTCTGTTTATCAACGGACGTCCACATGGACCCGATTCGGCCATTACCACCTGCCAGTTGCACATGCGCAAGTTTAAGGATGGCGAAACTGTCACCATCGAGCCCTGGCGTGCCAAACCATTTCCTGTAATCAAAGACCTGATGGTGGACCGAACCGCCTTCGATGAAATTATTCAGGCTGGAGGATTTGTGAGTGTGAATACCGGTGGTGTTCCCGATGCCAACGCCATTCCCATCCGCAAGGAAAATGCCGACCTGGCCATGGATGCAGCCGCTTGTATTGGTTGTGGTGCCTGTGTGGCCGCATGTAAAAATGCTTCAGCCATGCTATTTGTCTCAGCCAAGGTGTCGCAGTTTGCTTTGTTGCCACAAGGTAAAATTGAAGCCAAAGAGCGCGTAGAAAAAATGGTGGCCAAAATGGACGATCTGGGATTTGGTAACTGTACCAACACCTACGCCTGCGAAGCCGAATGTCCCAAGGAAATTTCCGTTACCAACATCGCCCGCATGAACCGCGAGTTTTTGGTGGCGAAGTTGTCGTAATAATATAACCTGGCAGGCTTTCGAAAACCTGACAGGTTTTAAACATGGCAAAAGCCCCATTGTGGGGCTTTTGCTTTATAACCTTGATAGGTCAAGGGCCTTTCGCTTATAGTTGGCAATAAAAAAGCCGGGAGTTACCCCTGTCTGTTTTTTAAATGCTGAGTTAAAAACTGTGCGGTTGGCGAAGCCGGATTGTTGAGCCAGCGCTTCAACGGTATGGTTTGATGCGAACTCCTCAGAAATCAGTTTTACAGCCTCACTTATCCGGTATTCGTTGATGAATTTTGAAAAATTGGTTTCTAACACCGTGTTGATGGCTTTGGAAAGATAGGTGCGGTTGGTGTTCATTAATTCAGCAAGTTGTTGAATGCTGAGGTGCGGGTCGAGGTAAGGTTTTTGGTTTTTCATCAGCAGTTGCAGTTCAACAATCATACGGTATTGAGTTTCCCATTCCTCGTCCCATTCGGTTTTTACCTGGTTTTCTTTCTCCAGTATGGCCTTTTCCTGATTCTTTTCAATTTGTCTTTTTACCAATGCCATTTTGGATTGATACAATTTGCGATAGAACCATAGAAAAATCATGAAAATGACCACCATCGAGCATACTATTACCAATACCAGGTGATAACGAAGTTTGTAGGTTTCTAAATTGTTTTTTGTTTCCTGATGTTCCTTCTCTGCCAAAATAATCATGGAGCGTGCCAAATGCTCCCTTTCCTTGAGGGAGTCTTCCGTCACGTCTTTCTGTTTGTGGTATTTTAAAGCCGTGGAATAATCCCCTTGCGCCAGGTTAATGTCGGACAAAAGGTTGTAAATGTTAGGTACAAAACGGTAATCACTGAATTGGATCGTATCACCCGGTAGTAGTTTCATTGCCATATCTTTGGCCTCTGTCATTCTTCCCTGTTTGAACAACAAATTGGCACGGCAGAAGGTCAATTCCTGTGCAACATCTTCCTGAATATTCTCTTTGGGAATGGCCAATACTTCGTCCATCCACTTTTCAGCCTCGGGCAAACTGTCCATGGCCATGGCTGTTTCGGATAATTTTATTTTCGTATAAGCCATGGTGTTGTTGAGGTAGGGCGTTCGGAGATACATCCCGGCCAGATGAAGCGATTGACGAAACCAACGGTTAGCTTCTTTGGGTTTTCCTGTTTTTAAGGCGATCTGCCCCAGGTTGTTCATCATGACATAGGGTCGGTAGAAATTCCAGTTGTCTTCTTTTTCATATTGCATGTACAGGTCGTAATAAATCTGCTTTGCCTGTTCATAAAGTCCTGCATGATAGTATATGTCGCCCATTAAGTTGACTATGTTGTTGTTGCCTTCGCCATGGGGTTGCGGTGTCATGTTGCGGTAGTTCAGGATATGCACCATAGCTGAGTCGAATTGCCGGCGGGCAATGTAGTATTTACCCCGGCTATATTCCACTAAACACATATCGTCGATGCGCTGATGTTTCCTGGCGAGTCGATAAGCCTGATCGAAGTAATCTGTACGGGGATTATTCAATCTCATTACCTGAAAAAGGAGTGATTGTATGTGAGCAAGTTCACTTTTTTGTGATGTAATGGCAAAAACGGAGTCGCTTAATCGCTTTCTTGTGGCAAAATCGGGGATGCTGCTGATGGAATCATACAACTTGTTTATATAATGAACAAAAATTTCGTCTGGGGTGTTGTCACCTGCTTCCAGCACCTGATTTTGACCATAACCTACTAATAACAAAAAAATTAATACAAGTGATGCACACCATTTGAACAACCCGAAAGGTTTAATAAAGTTCTTTCTCACCAGAAAATGTTGTTAGGATTTACCAATCATAGCAAAGATACGAAGCCTAAGCATAAACTTTACGAAAAAAAGCTTGAAATTTACACTACCCCGTATCAGGAAATCTTTAGGCTCACACACCATGATAACTGTTGTTGCTTTTAAAACCGATCAGGGAGCACCATGCACCCATATTTCCGGCTGTCGCCGTGTGTTTTATTACAAATCAAAATCTATGAAATCAAAAGTAGTTAACATCAAAAAAAACTTGTCATGAAAAAACTACTCACCACCCTGCTCATCCTGACTGTCACCGCTACCTTCACGCCATTGTTGGCACAAGACCCTCCGCCACCTCCTGGAGATCATGGTCTCCCTGGAAACCAAAACACAGGCAATGCCCCCATTGGTGGCGGCCTCTTCATTTTGTTAGGGCTGGTAGCGGCTTATGGCGGGAAAAGATTGTGGGATTTGAAGCAGGAACAATTGGAAGAATAGTAACTCCGGAGGCCTTTTGGAGTGCAGATGCTTCCGCAGGTGGCTCGGGTTTGATCGCTGACCTTAGTTTGGTTTCGGGAGATGTCCCGGAGGCAATAAAGTCCTGAAAAAATGATGTCCCGGGTAATGGTCACCAAAAAACCATATCCATGAATATGAAGTGTAATGTAAAAAGATGAAGTCATGAAAACAATTATTGCTACGCTTACTATGCTATACCTGTTACCTTTTTGTGTGTATGGCGCAACCTACACGGTTTCAAACAACAACGATTCAGGTTCAGGTTCCCTGCGGCAGGCTATTTCAGATGCCAGCGATGGTGACGAAATCGTGTTTAATTTGGGTTCCGGCAGTGAAACCATTACACTTTTATCAGAATTGTCCATTACCGAAAGCTTAAGCATTGATGGTTCCAACACTGCCGGAAGCGGGGTAAGCATTATTGTTGATGGAAATAGCAATTCCCGGGTTTTCAATATTTCAAATGGAACAGTAAATCTGAAGAATCTGACCATACAAAACGGTGATATCGGCCTTGGTAATGGAGGCGGGGTTTATGCTGTTAGCACTAATTTGACAATGGAGAAATTGACTATAAAAAATTGTTCAGCAGGAGATGGAGGCGGACTATATGTTAATCACTCTTCTAATGTTATACTTACATATTGCACTATAAGCAATAATACTTCAACAATAGCAGGGGGGATTTCAGTTTCAGGCTACAACAATCCCTCATCAACTTTAACAATAACTAATTCGACCATCAGCAATAATAGCGCTACAATTGTTGGTGGAATCTATCTATTGACACCAACGACTTCATCAGCTGTCATACAAAACACAACGATAGCTAATAATAATGGAAATTCTAACCAATATACAGGAGGACTTTATGTAAACTTTAACTTGGAAATTAAAAATACTATTGTTGCAAATAATACTACTGTAGGTGCTGATGATGATTACCAACATAATTTGGGAACAGTAACTGACAACGGCTACAACGTAGTTAAATACTCAAACCGTGCCGCCAATGCTACGGGAGGCTTTAACAATTCAACAAGTATTCTATACAACACAAAATACAGTCAATCAGGCACAAATTTTACAAGCTGGACGCAAGGAGGAACGGCGGTATCAGGCTCATTGGAGCTTTCAAGTACTTTAGCCTTAAACAGCAGCACCAACGGCACTTATACACTGGCCCTGGGAGAAACAAGCTTTGCCGCCGGAAGTGAATCAACAGGAATTCCTCCTGCCAACAACTGGAATGGCAGTCCGCAGATTGATGGTTCTTATACTGATCAAAGGGGCGTTGTGCGTACTGCCAATCAAAACACCAGCATTGGGGCTTATTCTGAGAATTATTCTACTACAGCTTCACCAACCCTTACAACCACAGGCATATCAACATATGATGCCACCACAGCCACAATGGGTGGAAATATTACAGACGATGGTGGAGCAAATGTCACAGAAAGGGGTGTTGTGTATTCAGTAACATCTACAAATAGTAATCCCCAAATAAACGGAACAGGAGTAACTAAAAACACAAATGGAACAGGAACAGGTACTTTCAGTGAGTCGATTACTTCACTTTCTGAATTCACAAACTATTCTGTACAAGCTTATGCAATAAATTCTGAAGGCACTTCCTATGGAGGGGTAGAAACCTTTACTACCCTGATGAAAACTCCCGGAAATGCTCTGGATTTTGATGGAAGTGATGATTATGTTCAGGCCAATACTGTTGCTTTTTCAGGCAATACCTTAACCATTGAAGCTTGGATCAGGCCACGCACTTTTAATGGTGCAGGTGATGCCAATATTACAGATTTAGTAAAAGATGCCAACGAAAAAGTAGTGCTGAGAATTGGCGATGCAGGTATTGAAAACAATCGTCTCCAATTTGCCTTATCAATTGGCAGTACACAATATAAATTGCCATCAAATACTTTGTTAAATGCCAGCCAATGGTATCATGTGGCAGCCACCTATGATGGTGCAAATATGAAGTTATACCTCAATGGAAGCCTTGACAATTCAGTCGGCAGAACGGGAAATATTGATGCAGGAGCCGGAAATCTTTTAATAGGCGGCAATGCAACCGGTCGATATATGGATGGAAACATAGATGAGGCCAGGATATGGAGCATTGCAAGATCCGAAACCGATATTACAGATAACATGTGCACGTTTGTGGATCCGACTGAAACCGACTTACTGGCCTATTACCGCTTCGATGATGGTTCAGGCACAACACTTTCTGATGTAACCGGTAATGGACATGATGGCACTTTGAAATATATGGATGGAAACAGCGATTGGGTTGATTCCTACGCTATGGTCATTGCAGAAGATGCCTCTGGTGTTACCTTTAATGGTTTTACAGCCAACTGGGATTGCCCTGCTGAAGCCAACAGCAGCTTTGATGATGGTTATACCATTCAATATTCAACCAGTTCTGACTTCACAGGAAGTGCAACCACAACGGCCTCAATTTCAGAAACCAGCAAGGCAGTCACAGGTTTGCCGGATAATACGACCTATTATTACCGGGTGAGTGGAAAAAGAAGTGGCTCATCAACACTCGAATACAGCAATGTAAAAAGCGCAACAACCACTACATCAGGCGCTCCTGAATACGCTTTGGATTTTGATGGCAGCAATGATTATGTTGATTGCGGAACCATAAACTTATCAGGTTCGGCAACAACATTGGAGTGCTGGGTTAAGGTGGATGCATTTCAAGCCGTAAATCCATTTATTTCTCAATTGATAGGAACGGAATCAGCAGGGAATTCAGCTTTTCTAAGGTTAGGTGATGCAGATATTCCGGCCGGAAATAAAATTGAGTTTGCCCTACAAATTGGTGCTGGTGTAGTGCAATTAACCAGCATAAGCACATTGGAAACGGGCAGATGGTATCATATTGCCGGGGTTTACGATGGTTTAACTATGAAAATCTACATTGACGGGGCCGAAGATGCAAGTGTTGCACAAAGCGGTAGCTTTACTTCTAATAGTGATTTTTACATTGCTTCAAATGATGGCTCAGGAAGATACCTGGATGGAAAAGTAGATGAAGCAAGAATTTGGAACGATGCCCGCACTCCAACAGAAATCCAAAATAACATGTGTGGCCGGCTGGAAGGCAACGAATCAGGTCTTTCAGCCTACTATCGTTTCGATAACGGTTCAGACACAACTCTTTCTGACGTTACGGCCAACGGACATAACGGCACACTGCACAATATGGACAATGCCGACTGGATAAACTCCTATGCAATGGTAATCACAGAAGATGCCACCGATGTTACCGATGATAGTTTTACTGCAAATTGGTCGTGTCCCGCTCAAGCCTCCAGTAGCTATGATGATGGATATACTATTCAATATTCAACCTCTTCTGATTTTTCAAGTGGCAATGCGACTACAACGGCTTTGAGTTCAGCAACCAGCAAGTCAATCACCGGCTTAACAGCTTCAACTACCTATTACTACAGAGTTAGCGGAAAAAGAAGCGGCTCCGGAACTTTGGAATATAGCAATGTGAAGAGTTTTAATACTGATACAGCATATGCACCTAAGTACGCATTGGATTTTGATGGTAGTGATGATTATGTTTATATTGGATCAAGCTTTGGACTAAATCGAAGTGGTGTTGGAGTGCCAGTGTCCGCAGAATGTTGGGTATATATTCCAACAACCTCTGAAAAAGGTACTTTTCTGAATATAGGTGGAGATGGCAATGGGTATTGCATTGGTGTTGGAAGCGGCAGTTTTGATACAGAAGGAAATGAGCTGATCTATTTAAATGACCAGGTGGGATGGCATGCTACCGGTGATAATATAGGTGCCGGCTGGCATCATGTGGCATTTACCATTGATGCATCCAACAATACTAATATTTATCTGGACGGAAACAATGTGCTGAATTTTTCACAAGGGCCATCTGCGCCCAGTGATAATACCTATATAGGGACCTCAAATGGGGCTGGATTCCGTATTTTTAATTCCGGAAGGATTGATGAAGTAAGAATTTGGAATACTGAACGCTCATCAAGTCAGATTGCTGATAATATGTGCAGCAGCCTCGTCGGTAATGAATCAGGTCTCGTGGCCTATTATCGTTGTGATGATGGTTCCGGCACCACTTTAACGGATGCCACTTCCAGCGTAAACAACGGAACCCTGGAAAATGGCCTGACATGGGTAAACTCCTACGCTATGGTCCTTGCCGGAGACGCCACCGATGTTACCGATGAAGGCTTTACCGCCAACTGGTCATGCCCTGCTTCAGCCAACAGCAGTTATGACGATGGTTATACTATTCAATATTCAACCTCTTCAGATTTTTCAAGTGGGAATGCTACTGCAACAGCATCGGTTTCTGAAACCAGCAAATCCATTACAGGTTTAGCTGCTTCTACAACATATTACTACAGGGTAAGCGGAAAAAGAAGTGGCTCCGGAACTTTGGAATACAGCAATGTAAAAAGTGTTACAACCTCAGTTCCTCCGGCACCGGAAGATTGTTTAGATTTTGACGGATTTAATGATTATGTCAGCATCAATTCCACCATGGGACTGGGTGCCACGAATGTAACCATTGAAGCCTGGGTGTATATTTCCTCAACCCTTGAATCAGGTACAATTGCCCGACTAGGAAATAATAATAGCGGATTTGGAATAGGGGTTGGAAACGGAGATTTTGATAATGACGGAAATGAACTATTGGTATTAATTGACACAAAAAGATGGATTGATCCGAATGTTTCAATTGGTACAGGTTGGCATCATGTGGCTTTTTCTGTTGGCGCAACAAATGGAGTAAAAATTTATCTCGACGGTGCAAATATTCATTCAGAAGACAGCCATGGAACGGCTGCAGTTGCTCCAAACACCCTTTCATTTATAGGAACGGCTAATGTAAGTAACTACAGAATCTTTTCAGGAGGAAAAATAGATGAAGTCAGATATTGGAGTGATGTACGCACAGGCACAGAAATCCAGAACAATATGTGCAGCCGGCTGGCTGGAAATGAAGATAATTTAGCTGCCTATTACCGTTTTGATGACGGCACCGGGACAACACTAACCGACGCAACCGGCCATGAATATAATGGCACTTTGCAAAATATGAATAATGAAGATTGGGTAAACTCCTACGCCATGGTTCTTGCCGGAGATGCCACCGATCTTGCCGAAACCAGTTTCACTGCTAACTGGTCATGCATTGCTGAAGCTAATAGCAGTTTTGATGGATACAGAATTGAGTATTCCGAGAATCAGGATTTTTCAGCTAGTTCAACTGTAGATGCCCTTGTTTCCGAAACCAGCAAATCAATCACAGGTTTATCCAACTCAACAACCTATTATTACAGGGTTGGAGGGATTAGAAGTAGTTGGGTTGAATACAGCAATGTAAAAACCGCTACAACAACAAGTTCATTCTCAACGGTTGTTACCAGCAATGCTGATGATGGGGGAACCGGTACTCTACGGTACATTATTGCTAATTGTGGTGAGGGTGCTACGATAACATTTAATCTGGGTTCTGGAAATGAAGTTATTACACTTGATACTGAAGATATTGATATTACAAAATCTCTAACCATTGATGGTGATAATACTGACGGCAGCGGGACGGATGTTACTGTACAGGTAAGTAGTCCCAACACATCAGAATTTCGGGTATTCAATATTACCAGTAGTGCTGGCACAGTTTCTATTGATAACATGACGGTTCGGGGCGGAGATATTTCAAATTTAAGTAATACTGTCTCTAATTGTGGTGGTTGTGTTTTTATTGATGATGCTGATTCAGTATTATTTAATAATGTTACTTTTTCAGATGGAAAGGCAGTAGATGGTGGTGGAATATATACTTACTATAATAATCAAAATAATATTTCCACCGTCACTACTATAGTAGGCTGTACTATTAGCAATAATAGTTGCACAGAATATGGCGGAGGGGTGCACCTCGGGTATAGCTCCATAGCAACCGCTATATTTACAGGGTGTAATATTAGTAACAATATTTGTGATATAGATGGAGGTGGTATTATGAGTTATTATCCTCAACTTACTTTAAGAGAATGTGTAATTAGCAATAATACAGCAACAGGTAGTGGAGGAGGAGTATATATCAACAATGGACCAAGTTTAATCGATTGTACAATAAGTGGCAATAGCTGTGGTAACCTAGGCGGTGGTCAAGGCGGTGGTATATCTGTTTATGGTCCATTGGATATTAGAGGTTGTACGATTGAAAATAATCATTCACTATATGCTGCTGGTGGTATAGATTTTCAGGGCGGACTTACCAGTGCTGTGCACAATATAACAAACTGCACAATTCATGGTAATTATGCTGACCTTATGGTCGGTGCAATGTGGCTGCCCCACGCGAATATGTATATTACTAATACTACAATTACAGCAAATTATGACTCATGGGGAATTGGAGGTACTTACTTGTCGAGTGGATCATTATATATTACTAACTCTATTATATCATACAATTATTCTAATGGAATTGGTTATTCGGATTTTAATTTTGAAGGCGGAACTTTATATGGAAACAACAATATAATAGGCAATTATGATTTATCCGGCAGCAACGGCAGCAACAACACCAACTACAGCTACACCACCGGACAAGGCGACCCGCTATTTGAAAGTTATACTACAATTAGCGAAAATGCCATTTACAAACCTGTGCTTGCCGATAACGGCGGCAACACCGAAACCGTTGCATTGGCATCCAATAGCATAGCCATTGGTGCAGGCGTAAGAACCGGAGAATATGACGACAACGGAACCACAAAATATGTTTTCCATAATGGAACAAACTGGGTTAAAGTAGAGGATGGTTCTACAATAGTAAGCTCAGGGGTTACTGAAATCACCACCGACCAGCGTGGAATTACACGACATCAGTATTCACCAAGCATAGGTGCATACGAACCGGCTAATTATAACCAGCAATGGACAGGTAATGTAAGTAATTCATGGATTACAGCCGGAAACTGGTCGCCACAAGCCTTGCCAACAGCCAATGATGACATCACCATTCCGCAAATGGAAGGAAAATCGCCCTCTCCTGCTATTGCAGAAACGGATACCGCGAACTGTAATGACATCACTGTTCAGGCAGGCGCTTATCTGACAATCCTGAGCTCTTCCTCCGGAACCGGCTCCCTCATTATAAAAGGCGATGTAAGCAATAGCGGCACCATCACTTCTCAATCCTACCTGCCCGGCTCGGCCCAGGCATGGCATATGATCAGCAGCCCGGCTGTGGTGGACATCAGCGACAACAGCTGGAACCCGGGCGATAATGATGATTTTTATGCCTGGTTGGAAACTTCGCCCGGTGTTTGGGTCAACTACAAAAACTCAGGTACTTCGCCCACATTTGCCGAAGTGAACGGCTCTGATAATTTTGTGGCCGGCAAAGGATATCTGGTGGCTTACAACACAACAAACCCCACAAAAACTATTTCAGGAACACTCAATACCGGCAACCAAACCTTTACCCTTAAAAACAGTGCCGGCAAAGACTGGACCTACACAACCGGATGGAACCTGTTGGGTAATCCCTACTCGTCGGCAATCGACTGGCATCTGGCCGACAGAGATACTTATTTTCAGGATAACTATGCTTATGTGTACGATCCTGCAGCCAACAGGGGAACCGGTGCTTTTGTGAACATTAACGGTGGTAGTGCCAATGCTTATATAGCACCCCATCAGGGTTTCTTTGTCATTGCAAAAACTACGGCAAATAACCAAACATTTACCTTTACTAATGCCATGCAGACTCATGGTGGCTCATTTATGAAAGAGGTGAAAGACGAGCCTCTCTTGGTGTTGCGTTTATCCGGTGATCAGTATTACGACCAGGTTCAAATCAGAATTGACAATCAAAGTAATTACACCCGCGATCGGAATGACGCAGTTAAAATCTTTAGCTACAACAGCGCTGCTCCACAACTGCTCAGCTATACTGAAGATAATATAGCCCTGGCTATCAATAGCATCCCGGAGGTAGCTGTCGAAAAGCCCATTCAGTTGGGCATCCGCGCCCCTAAGGCAGGCCAATACATCCTATCAATTGCACAAGCGAGTGAGGCTTTTTCAGGTGCCGGAATTTATCTGGAAGACAGGCTATTGAACAGTTGGCATAAGCTAAGCGAAAGCGCCTTCACTTTTACTTCGCAACAAGGCGATTTTGGCGATCGCTTTGTGTTGCACTTTGGAATGGTAGGAGTTGAAGAGGCTGGAGTTACCCAACCATTCATCCAACTCTGGTCGAGCCAAAACACCATCTACCTGCTCAACATAAACCGGCTTGACGGCAAGGTGAGCGTAATCAATATGTATGGCCAAAAAGTGCTTAAAACTCAACTAAACCGTGAGGTAAACCAGCAAGTTAGACTGGATGCCCCTGTCGGATACTATGTGGTAAGTGTAGTTACAAAAAATGGAATAGTGAATAGAAAAGTGTACTTAAAATAATATAATCCTGTCAGGTCGATTGAGGCGCAACAAGGAGTTATCTCTTATGAATATGCTCCTTTAAGGGAACATACCCTCCTTTTTCGTTACCAATGACAACTCAAAAACTGTTAGCCATGAAAAAAATCGTATTTGTGATCACGTTTTTGGTCTTCTCTATATGTAGTTTTGCAGGTAATTTGTTGGTTACCAACAACAACGACTCAGGATTAGGTTCCCTAAGGCAGGCCATTGCCGATGCAGAAGATGGCGATGTAATTACTTTTGATAATAGTTACACCATTGAGCTGACATCAGGCTCTCTGATTGTTGACAAAAGCCTCACCATCACCGGTACAGGGGCTGGAAATACCGTCATACAATGCAATTTTTTGTTCGGAATATTTCGTATTGCCCATGTTAACAATATAACGGTTACCTTAGAAGATATGACCGTGCAAAACGGCTCCGAGATGGCTAATAATGCTGATCGGGGGGGCGGGATTTATGTTTACAATGCCAACCTTACCCTCAACAGGATGGCCATAAGCAACTGCAAGGCAAAATATGGTGGCGGATTATTTATTGATTTAATATCTTCAGTAACGATAAATGCTTGTACCATCAATGATAATCTTGCAATTGATTATGTAACCGGACAGCACGGGGGGCAGGGAGGCGGTATCTGGATCGGTAATTTGCACAGTATTCCTGAGCCCCCGTCAAGTTTAACCATGGTGAACACCACCATTACCGACAATATTTCAGAAAATACAGGGGGAATATTTCTTTATGGTACAACACCCAATTTTACAGCCAATATAAAAAATTCTACCATTGCCAACAACGCGGAAAGCTCCGGATTGCATAGTGGTGGAATATATGACTACGGTCTTTTTCAATTATCCTTAAAAAATTCGATCCTGGCCAATAATTGGAGTGCTGGATCAATTCACGATTTTTTACTGGATTCCGAATATTCATTTCTGACTACCGATAACGGCTACAATATCGTAGGGGTTTCAGAAGGGTTTGCGTGGGAAGAAAATTCAGACTGGACAGATCAGGATGGCGATGGTACCTATACAAATAATGGAACTTCTGATGAAGGTTCCCTGAATTTATCCTCCGGCCTGGCCAATAATGGTGGCCCCACACAAACACTAAAAATTAACTCCTCAAGCAGTGTAGCCACCGCCAACGGGCTTTACGGATCAACGGTTCCTACCGACCAGCGTGGCTATGGCCGTCATATACCACCTACCATCGGTGCATACGAATACGATTACAATACGATCTGGTCCTGGACAGGCGCAAGTTCATCCCTCTGGACCACACCTGGCAACTGGTCTCCGGCAGTTGTTCCATCGGTAAATGACAATGTTGAAATATATCCCTTGAAAAGCCGTTCGGCCTATCCAACCATTGCAAATGGTGAAGCGGCCGGTTGCGACGGTTTAATGGTATATGAGGGAGCAAGCCTTGGCATTGAATCAGGAGGCTCGCTGACGTGTGGTAATTTAACCATAGAACCGAGTGCCAGCTTTACCGTTGGCAGTGGGGGATCCCTCATCACCAATGGTTCGGTGAATGGGTCTGTGGATGTTGAACTGTGGGTGGATCTTGGTGAATGGCACCTCATATCCGTCCCAAATAGCAATACTACGGCCAATACTTTTCTTGGAGACTACCTGCAATACTGGTCGGAGCCCGATCAAAGCTATTATGATATCACCGATCCTGCCACCAGTATGATACCCGCCAAAGGTTACTGCTTATGGGACCAAACCATGGGTGACGCCTATACCTTCTCAGGCACCCCAAATACGGGGATTCAGGAAATAGGAATGACCAATAATTATTCAGGATGGTATCAGGGTTGTAACCTGGTCGGCAATCCTTATCCCTCTTCCATCGACTGGGCTACCTTGCATGAGAGTTATGGCACAGCTTATTTATGGAATCCTGATGGAATGGATTATAATGAAATAACAAGTGGTGATATCGCACCCATGCAGGGGTTCTTTGTATATTCGGAGTGGTCACCCATATTGTTCCAAATAGATAATTCAAGCCGCTCACACGGGGGTACCTTCCTGAAAGAGAAAAATATCATTAAAAATAGTTTGGTGCTATATGTTACTTACAAAGATTTTGAAGATAAGTTCACCCTGATAATTGATGATGAAGCCGAAGAAGGGTTTTCACTAACAGATGATGCCTGGAAAATGTTGTCAACATACGATGGCGTAAGTCAGCTTTGGTCTGTTTGCCCGGATGGTAAACTGGCAATTGATAAAAGGCCGGCTACAGACTACCTGCAACTGGGCTTCGCCAACGATACACCGGGTTTCTACACCATCGGCATCAGCGAAATCGCCGACATCACCACGGCCATACTGGAAGACACCAAAGAAAACACCTTCCACGACCTCACAAAGGGAAATTACGAATTTGCCTGGAACCCCTCGGACGACGAAGGCCGTTTTGTGCTTCATTTGGGCGTAACGGGCATCGAACAGCTAACGCAACCTGAAGAGGTATTGGTGTATGCTTCTGGACAAGTAATCTACCTGAAACCCATGCAGGGCAATACTTCGGGCATCTTTACCCTGACGGATATGTCGGGACGACGGATTGTTCAGAAGGAATTACATCTGTCAGGTCAGACTTCGGTTAGTGTTAATGCCACCTCCGGAATATACCTTGCCTCTTTTACTTCGGAAGGGTCTACAGTCATTAAAAAAGTAATTATTAATTAACAAAAGGCCTTTGGCTGTTAGCTCTTGGCAAATTGCTAACGCCAGCCAACAGCTAATAGCTAAAAGCCAACAGCAAAATACAAATACCATGAAAAAAGTTAAAAACCTATTGTTAGTCCTGACCCTAACCCTTTCATTCACTGCATTGTTGGCTCAGGCTCCACCGCCTCCAAACGGAGGAAATAGCCCGGGCGGAGGTAATACCCCGGTTGGTGATGGAGCCCCCATTGGCAGTGGCCTCTTCATTCTACTGGGCCTTGGTGCGGCGTATGGAGGGAAAAGAATTTATGAGTTGAGGAAAGAAAGGGGATAAATCAATAATTTCTGACTCATTCATTATTGTGCCCAAGCAAATTGAATGCTTTGTTTTGTTTTAGCCCCATTACAAATCAGATAAAATTATCAAGAAAATTCAATAATTCATAATCAAATAACAAACCCATGAAAACGAAAAAAAATCCCAGATTTATCAAAAGCTTAATTATTTTCATTTTTCTCAGTCTGATTCAGCATTCCATCATCGCTCAAATCACGATTAATTCTAACACAACAACGGCTACCGTTAATGCAAGTGGAGATCCGGTAATCGTTTCAGGAAGTGGGTATTTGAAAAATAGTGATATAAACATCTGGTTGGGTGATGGTATTTCTGTTATCGTTCAATCATCAGGGGATATCAGTGTTTCTGAGAGCATCACAAAATCAGGTGGTGGCAACTGCTATTTAACGCTGAAGGCCAATGGCAGCATTTGGACTACGGATAATAAAACCATCGGTTCTTCATCAGGTGCTTTAAGTCTGGTTTTTTGGGCCGATGCCGATGGTGGTGGTGCTGGAAGCGGAACAATAGATTTGCAGTGTGACATTACCACTAATGGCGGTGGGGTCTGGATGGGCGGCGGTGACGGCTCTGCTTCATGGACTCCATACTCCGGAGCCTCTGCGCTCACAGTGGGCGACGGCTCGGCGACGGGTTTAGTTAATAAAAATGGTATAGATTTCTATGGTGAAGCTACTATTGCTACCGGCGCAGGTAATGTTAGCATCAATGGTGAATACAGTTATGGTACAGTCGGTGGTACAGGATTTTCTAGTTTCGACAATACCAAGATTAATACCACCACCGGCAATGTTGAAATAATAGGGATAAATAATAACAATAAAAATGTTGGAGTTTGGACCAGAACAGCCATTACCACAAGCTCCGGCAATATAAGCATGACGGGCTCCGGTTATAGTAATGAATGGGGAGGACTCAATTCCGACTGGGGTCTAATGCTGTATACCAGCTCAGGGAACATTACCCTTGATGGAACCAATAATCACCCAAGTGGCCCCTCCATAAGGTTTGGTAATCACACCAATCTTGGTGAGGTGGGTATGGTTGGATATAATAATTCAGACATACCTTCAAGCACTTCCGACGTTATTTTCAGAGGGGATAGTTTTGTGCTGGGGACTTCCTCCATAAATACATCGGGAACGTTCACTATTGAACCCAAAAGCGCCAGTTTTCCCTCAGCCTTCACCTGGCCATCTAACCTTTCTTTGGTATCAACGGTGTCCGGCTTAACCATTGGAAAATCAACAAACACTGCTAATGTTACCCTTGGAAATGCTTTAACAATAGCTGGTCCTATTACAGTGTATGGCGGAAATATTTCCGTCAATGCAGATATGACCACCACATACAATAGTGCAACCGGTGTTTTACTGAAAGCCAGCGGCAGTATCATGCAAGAAGCAGGTGCTGATGTGATAACCGGCGGTGGCAGTGTAATTTTTTGGGCAGATACAGATGCAGACTCCGATGGGATGATCTACTCAAATAGCATGACCATTACTACCAACGGTGGCCATCTTTGGATGGGAGGCGGTGCTGCAAGCGGCACATCCTGGAACGGATTGACTGTCGGTAATGGCTATGCTGTTGGTAATGGAACGATGTCTTCAGGGATTGGTATTAATGCATCCACTATCACTACTTCAGGCGGTAATATGGCCATGTATGGAAAAGGAAGAGCTGGCGGAGGTGCTGGTTTCACCGGCAATACGGATGGCATTCGCTTGGAAGGGGTGAATAGCATTAATTCAGGTACAGGTACCATTTACTGGAAAGGTATTGCACAAACAGGCGGAAACACTTCTGCAAATGGTATTGAACTATCCACATCAGGGGGTTCTGTCATTAAGTCGGAAAACACAACTGCTGATGCCATCTATATGTATGGTGAGTCAGCAAATGCGACAGCATTGAATGCGTGGGGTATTTATTCCTGGGCCAATACCATTGAAGCTACCGGAGCAGGAGGAGGAATTACCCTGGAGGGGAAAGGCTATAAACACAATGGGGTTACGATTATATCAGGTGGTTCTGTATTGGCTGCCAGCGGGCCAATCACGCTAAATGGACTGGGACATGGCACTGGTTACTATGCGGTTCAAATAGATGGAAATGTAGGATCAAAGGCTGGATCCGATGTCACCTCAAGCAGCAGCCAAATTGTTGTTGACGGTGATAGCTTTACCGGCAGCGGTACAATTTCCACTACAAACAGTCTTGCTTTCAACCTTTCCGGTAGCAGTACCTTCTCGGGTATAATTACTGAACCTTCATTGGAATTGCAAGGAACAGGAATATTTACTGTAGGAAGCACAGGCACGCTTACCTGTGATGCGCTGACTGTTGGCTCTTCAGCCACCCTCTCCCTCAACTCCGGTGCTTCACTCATCACCAATGGCAGCATCACCAACAATGGCACCATCTCCGTAAGCCGCACCATCAGTGAAGAAGTATGGCACCTCATCAGCAGTCCCATTACTCATGCTGTTTCCGGAATGTTCGAAGGCGATTACATGCAGTATTGGACAGAATCAACGGCCACCTGGACCGATATCACCTCCCTCACCGATGTAATGACTCCCGGTCAGGGATATGGTTTGTGGGCCACTGCCGGTAAG
Source organism: Bacteroidales bacterium (assembly GCA_963676875.1). GTDB lineage: Bacteria > Bacteroidota > Bacteroidia > Bacteroidales > F082 > UBA6244. The sequence goes on along the minus strand of OY781436.1, from coordinate 960,789 downwards.
AGTGGTGCCCATACCTACACCTTTTCCGGAACTCCCAATACAGGGAATGTCGCCATAAGCTACACTGCTTCAGGAACAGGTGGGGAATATAATAAAGCCAACCTGCTCGGAAATCCATATCCTTCTTCCATAAGCTGGGACGATGTGAGTTATACCGGCGCTGTCTATATCTGGAATGGAAGTGGCTACAATTCGTACCAACAAGATGATCATTTTAATGTGCCACCCATGCAGGGGTTCTTTATTGTCCCCGCCACGGCAGGAACGTTTACATTTACTAATGCAAGCCGCACCCATAGTGGCAGCGGAAATTTTTATAAAGACCAAAATATCCAAGAGTCGGGAATTATCCTCATGGCCTCCAACGGAAGTTATTCTGACAAATTAAGGGTCCGCATCGATGAACATGCTGAATTAGATTTCGAGCAGCCCGTGGACGCCTGGAAACTGAAAACCAACACCCCCGGAATCAGCCAGCTTTGGTCCGTATGCCCCGATGGCGACCTAAGCATCGATGTGCGTCCATTTCAGCAAACCATCCAACTGGGCTTCGCCAACGATACACCGGGTTTCTACACCATCGGCATCAGCGAAATCGCCGACATTACCACGGCCATACTGGAAGACACCAAAGAAAACATCTTCCACGACCTCACAAAGGGAGATTACGAATTTGCCTGGAACCCCTCAGACGACGAAGGCCGTTTTGTACTTCATTTGGGCGTAACGGGTATCGAACAGCTAACCCAACCTGAAAAGGTATTGGTGTATGCTTCTGGACAAGTAATCTACCTGAAACCCATGCAGGGCAATACTTCGGGCATCTTTACCCTTACGGATATGTCGGGTCGCCGGATTGTTCAGAAGGAATTACATCTGACAGGCCCAACTTCGGTGAGCCTGGTGGCCACCTCCGGAATATACCTTGCCTCTTTTACTTCGGAAGGGTCTACGGTCGTTAAAAAAGTAATTATTAATTAGTCATCTAACCTGACAGGTTTTTCAAAACCTGTCAGGTTTTTTAACACCCTACTACCATGAAAAAAGTTAAAAACCTATTGTTAGTTCTGATCCTAACCCTTTCATTCACTGCATTGTTGGCTCAGGCTCCACCGCCTCCAAACGGAGGAAATAGCCCGGGTGGAGGTAATACCCCGGTTGGTGATGGAGCCCCCATTGGCAGCGGCCTCTTTATCTTACTCGGCTTGGGAGTAGCTTATGGCGGAAAGAAGGTGTTTGACATGAAAAAGGAACTCCTCGAGGAGTAGTTTTGGTTGGCCAGGATATTGGTAAACCTGACAGGTTTTTCAAAACCTGTCAGGTTTATTATGTGCCTATTGTTTGTTAAGTACCAGCTTCTGAGTGGTTATTCCCTCCAAGGTGCTCACCTTCACAAAATAAATCCCGGATGGCAAATCTGTTACGTCAACGGAAACACTTTTTTCTGACAAGGGGTTTTTTTGCAAAATTACCTGACCCGAAACATTAAGTAGTGATATTTGAGTCAACCCTTCCGGAGAGGTGACGGTGAATTGATTGGTGGCGGGGTTGGGGTAGATGGTTGTCAGGTTGTTATTATGATGACTATTAACCTCTCCAAATACGACACAGACCTCATTTGTCCATCCATAACTCAATCCGGGTTCTGACTCGCAATAATCGGAGTCAGTTTGCCAAATGCAAGTTACTTGATAACAGTTATATCCGTTTGTCCAATCCACATTCGTATCAATATACGAACAAGAGACGTTGCTGTCAATGGCGGGTAAAAAAGTATAGAGTTCAAAGTCGTCATAATGGTCTTCTTTTTTATATATGTTAAACCCAACGATGGAACGATTTCCAGAAATAGTATCCATCAATACGTTGTTTTGTCCGGATCCGATTCCCGACAGGGAAAGTTCTGCCCTGTTGCCTTTTCCAAAGCAGGGTTCAGGCTTTTTTTGTTTCAATTCGGAAACAACTCCTCTGATATCAGTTACAAATCCCCGAAGATTCCAGGTATTCATCAAATTGTAGGTGGTAAGGTGCTCCCAATTGATACAATCCTCGGTTACCCAATCGCCATTGGGTTCGCCCGTGTAATTGCCACAAGCGGCTGGATAGTTGGCTCCATCGGTGGAATAAACGGCAATCCAAAATTCCTGATTCACATCAATGAGCACGGGTTCCGTAAGTTCAACGGTGACCCAGGCTTCCATTGGGAGATTGTCCAGAGGCTGGCTGTAGCGCAGTGTTTCGGCATTTGGGCCTTCGTAAATGCGCAACTCATCGGTGGCATTGGTTCGGTTGTATATGCTAATTTTCGTAAGAGAAGCTCCTTCTAATTCTTCCAATTGTTCAGGGTCGAATTTAATGGCCCACATCATGGTGTCTGGACCCCCGATGCCATCAATATTTACGCCATCGTCATAGTACAACCATTCGGCAATGGGCTGGGGAAAGGGAGCATCCCAATGAATAATAATATCCTCCAGAGCCCATAGCTGACAAGACAAATTACTTACACTCGGACAAGTCCTATACACCTCAATATTATCGATGAACCACGAGAGTATATCAAAGGAATTTTCGCCTACAGCCTTAAAACGAATTTTAAACGTGTTTTGAATGGCAAAAGGGGTAATTTTTATGTGATGCGATTGCCAGGAAAAACTTTCTGTATTGGAAAATGTGGCCACTGTATTCCAAATGCTGTCGTCATAAACTTCCACCTGCATCATCTCCAAACCTGTGGCATGACGGTTGTTGAGCTGGATGTCGAAATTCAGGAAAATGTCGCCTTCGGTAAGGAGTGAGGCATCAATCGGACTGCTGATAAGGGCTGAATTGTAGTTGTTTTGCAACTGTGGATCCCAGGCGAATTCGGCAGTGGGACCGGGGTTGCCCGATTGGTTGTTCATCACCCAGTTGGCGGTTTCGGTGGTCCAGCCATTGGTGTCGAAATTCCATAAATCCCACCCCTCCACGAAAGGAAGTGTGAGTGTCATCCGGTCTGGCGTACTTGATTTATCAGACCTGATAACCGATTGTCCCATAAAAGTGGACGAATACAGACAAAATACGCAGGTGAGCAAGAGGGGGAGGGTAGCTTTTTTCATTGTTTCCGTGTTTTAAAAATCAATCCAATCCATGAAACATATAAGCAATTGTTTTTCGGAAAGGTAATCGACTGTTTGTGATGTATCTATGACAATTAAAAAGAGTTTTACCCCTATTCGGGATACTGATAATTCTCATAAATAATCATTTGCCTGCTTTTTTGTCACCGGAGCTCCCCCGGGATAAGCCGGGTAAGATTTATTTTCTACCCAACGGAAAAAATCGTGGTACACGTTTCTGGTAGTTGGCGTATTCCGGATACTTTCCGGCACTGATTTCTTCGCTGAAAGTGGAACTGCCCTGAAATAAAACCACCAACAGCAAGCAGCCGGCAATACTCCAGTTAAGCCATTGACCTGAGGCCGCCACGCTAAAAAGATAGAAGCTGATCCAAATGCCTTGCTCGGCAAAATAGTTGGGATGCCGGGACAATGCCCACAATCCTTTGTCTAAAAACCCTTTTTTGTAGGCAGCGGTTAGCGGTTTGTCGTTGTGGATCAAGGCCCATTTAGCTTGCTGAAATTTCCAATGTTGCTGGTCGGCAATGGTTTCATAAATGATAAAAAACACCATCATGGCGGTGGCCACATAATCCATTATTCCCAAGTGACTTCCGTTGAATTGTAAGGCCATGATCGTGGGTAGGGTAATGAGCAAAATCAGTATGTTTTGGTATCCGGAGATGAAAAACAAATTGAACAGTGTCCATTTCCACTTGGGTTGAAATTCCTTTTTGTTTCGCAACACCTCCCACCGGTAGTCTTCTTTTCCTGTCCAGAATTTCCAGCTATAAGCCCCGTGCCTCGAAAAATTATAGGTGAGTCGCAATCCCCAAGCGGTAACCAATACACTCATCAAAACCAGTCGCGGAGAGTAATTGGCTGCATCTGCCACCACCCAGGCATAAACGATGGGCAATAAACTCCATATTTTGTCCACCTGACTGTTATTGCCTGAAAATTCACCCACCACAAAACTATAAGCGATGGCTACACCTGTTATGGTCAGGAGGGTCTCAAGCGTCTTCCATTCGTTGGCTCCCAGAGGTTCCGCAAACAACCAGGTAAAAACAGGTACAATCAGCAGGGTGATAATCAGCATGATGGCAGTAGTAATGATTTTCATAAGATCCGGTTTTTTACTGGATAAAACTACAAACAATTATCGAAACGCCAAGACCGATTCAATGGGTGCTCAGGCGAATGGGATATCATATTCAGATTGGACAAACCTTTTTATTCAATTTTGGAAGAAATTAATATCTTTGAATTTCTTTTTCTAACCATTCAAATGCCTGAATGTTGGACTAGAAATTTATAGTTATCTTACTAATTTTATACAATTGGACGACCTGAATTTCCCACTAAGCACCAAGCGAGAACTGATGTGGTTCTCCACTTTTATTTTTACACTGACCGTCTTGTTTGCCCGATTTGTCATCAATCTGCAAACGGCCTATGCCATGAAATTTATCCGCATCAAGTTTGATTATCAACCTTTTGGAAACCTTTTGGGGGAGGCAGCACGCGGTAACTGGACCGATGGAAAGGTAATATTGGTTTATTCTGTTGGACCCCTTGTGTTTTTTTTACTGGGGTTGTTGGTGCTCAGGATTCTCATGAAGAATAAGTTGCTCACATGGAAAATGCGGTTGGTTCTAACCTGGATATCTTTTGTTTTTATACACTTGCTTCCTATGGGGATGTTGGCCGGCGTGGTTTTTTACGATGACTTTGGATATGCCTTTACCAACATTCTTATGTCGCCCATGGTCCGACTGGTCATTTCGTTGATTTTTCTTGCCGTGGTCGTTTATTTTCGACCTTTTTGGCTGAAATTATTTTTGAAAGCCTCTATGAGTCACCGTATAGCCTCTCAACGCAGTACCTATCTAAAGTTTGTTTTTATTCGTCCGTGGATGCTTGGAACCCTTATTATTGCTGCATTTGCTGTGATAGGGCAGTACTGGTCGTGGCTCATTATAATTGTGCTGATGGGTTTTGTGGTGCTTCCCTTCTTTAACTGGGCCGATCCAAGAATCAAGTTAAAACTATCGAAAACCGGCACACGTTACATCTTCAAAAACACGTTTTCTATTGTTCTGTACGTCTTTATTATTGTGGTTTTGTTGGCTGTATCAGCTGTGAAGATGTATGTTTTATAAATGTTTATTGTTCAAGACCTGACCCCCTTTAAGTCCATTTATCCGCACAAAATCAGCTTTCATCAGCCCGAATCAGCGTCCACCAGCGCCAATCAGCGTCTAAAAAAATAACAGCGTCCATCATCCCCAATCAGCGTCTAAAATAAAAATAGCAGCGTCCATCATCCCTAATCAGCGTCTAAAAAAATCAGCGTCCCCCGGCGCCAATCAGCGTCTAAAAAAATAGCAGCGTCCATCAGCGCCAATCAGCGTCCAAAAGAAAAAACAGCGTCCACCAGCGCAAATCAGCGTCTAAAAAAATCAGCGTCCCCCAGCGCAAATCAGCGTCCAAAAAAATCAGCGTCCATCATCGCCAATCAGCGTCTAAAAAAATAGCAGCGTCCATCATCGCCAATCAGCGTCTAAAAAAATAGCAGCGTCCATCATCGCCAATCAGCGTTTAAAAAAATAACAGCGTCCCCCAACACAAATCAGCATCAAGAGTATACTACGCCCCTCCGTATCATCCCACATTCAATTCTTCAAATTTTCAAATCCCTTCCCCCACTTTTTTTTATCTTTGGCATCCCTACAATATACACTATGCAATTCAACGAAGTCATTGGTCAACAGGAAGTAAAAGAAAGATTGCTCACCAGCTACAAGCGCGGTCGTTTGGCTCATACCCAAATGTTTCTGGGTCCCGAAGGCTCTGGAGCACTGCCCCTGGCCATTGCTTTTGCCCAATATGTCAATTGTGCCCATCCAACCGAGACCGATAGCTGTGGCACCTGTCCATCCTGTAAGAAATTTCAAAAGTTGGCCCATCCCGACCTTCATTTTTATTTTCCAACCACCACCACCAACTACATAAAAAAGGAACCGGAATCCAAGCTGATGTTGACAGAATGGAGAGAATACCTCATTAAAAAACAGGGATATGCCACCCAAAACGGATGGTACGATTTTCTTGGTGTCGGCAACAAGCAAGGAACTATATATGTTCGAGATGCAGCCGACATTATCAGCAAAATGACTCTCAAAGCCTATGAAGGTAAATATAAGGTCATCGTAGTTTGGATGGTGGAAAAACTTCACGAATCGGCCTCCAACAAGCTGCTCAAAACCCTGGAAGAACCCCCTGCCAACACACTGATCCTGCTGGTAGCCGAGCGTTACGAACTCTTATTGCCCACCGTGCGCTCCCGTGCCCAGTTGGTGAAAGTCCCCAAACTTACTGATGATGAGGTTCAACAGTGGCTTGTGGCCCACCAAACCGAGCCAACTTTGGCACATTCAGCTGCCCTTCAAAGTCATGGCAACATCAATGCGGCCCTGGATATTGTGAACAATGCCGACGACGCACTCGCCAATTTCCTTTTGTACCGCCAATGGCTTCGCCTGTGTTTTAAACCGGGAAATTATACACAGCTTCATAAATTTAATCAGGATTTGGTAAAACTGGGTAGGGAAAAACAAAAGAACTTCCTGAAATATGCCCTGGAGGCCATGCACAATAGCCTTTCACTCAACCACGACAACGACCAATGGGTTAAGAGTACAGGAGAAGAGTTGACCTTTGCACAAAATTTTGCACCATATATCAACCCGGCCAACCAGTTGCAAATGTACGAGCTCATCAACGAAGCCATTTACCACATCGAACGAAATGCACATGCCGGAATCCTTTTCTCCGACCTGAGTTTTCAATTGGTGGATTTGATGGCCGCCGGTGGCAAATATGTGAAATCAACGTCGGGCTAATCTGGACTTATGATGGAATCTGACCTTTATAGCCGTTTTGTTGCCTTCGTCGGCCAACACCAACTCGTGTCGGTATCCGACAAAGTTCTTGTTACCGTGAGTGGTGGTGCCGATTCGGTGGTTCTATCGCAACTTATACAAAAAACCGGTTGGCCCTTTGCCATTGCCCACATGAATTTCCAACTCAGGGCACAGGAATCCGACGATGATGAGGCATTTGTGCGAAAGCTGGCTCATCAACTGGGTGTTGAGGTATTTGTTCAAAAAGTGGATACGGCTCAATATGCCCAAACAAATCAACTGAGTACCCAGGTAGCTGCACGCGATTTGCGTTACACCTTTTTCGAGGAACTCGCACAACAACATGGATTTACAAAAATTGCAGTTGCGCACCATGCCGACGACCAGGCCGAAACTTTTTTTATCAACTTGCAACGACGATCAGGTATCCGGGGTTTGGCAGGAATACCCGTCAGGCGGGAAAAAATTATTCGTCCATTGTTGTTTGCTACTCGTCAGGAAATTGAAGACTATGCCAACATAAATAAGTTAGTTTGTCGCAACGATTCATCAAATAGTAGCGATTACTACCTCCGTAATCGTATCAGACACCATTTGTTGCCCAAGGCAGAAGAGGTGCTGCCCGGTTTTATGGATGCCATTTCGTTAGTCATGTCGCATCTGCGAGAAACAGATGTCATGATACAGCAGATGATTTCAGAACGACAAAATCTGCTTTTTCACAGAGTGGGAGAGGAGTTGAGGGTTTCTCTGAGTGATATACGGTACTTAACTCCTTTGAACACATGGTTGCACTATCTTTTGGCAGATTTCGGCTTCAACAGGGAAGTGATACAGTCTGCTGCTGAGGCGATTACAAATCACGAAAGTGGCAGGAAATTTTTCTCTGACAAGTATAAAATGGTCATCGATCGTTCCACGTTGATTATTGTGCCACGACAGGACCAACCCATTTCTGAGGAGGGGTTGATATATGCAGAATCCCAAAATTTTCATTCGCCGCTGAATCTCTCTATCCAAATGATGGACATAAAAGAGGTGTCCGACCTCAAGGTCCATCCTGACACTGCCCTCTTCGATTTGGACCGATTGGAATTTCCACTCATGTTGCGCAAATGGAAGCATGGCGACCGGTTTCAACCCTTTGGCATGAAAGGAAGTCGTCTGGTAAGCGATTTTCTCATCGACGCCAAGGTAGATGTAATTGAGAAAGAGCGGGTTTATGTCTTGACGTCGGGTGAGGAAATTATTTGGGTGGTGGGATACCGTGCTGCTTCGGGGGCATCCGTTACCCCAAAAACAAAAAAAATATTCAGCGTTCAGTTATTGCCGGAGATCTGACAGGTTTCGAAACCTGTCAGGTCTTTTATGGTTTCCTGCAACATTTTATTGTTAAAGGTTGTCAAAGGAGGCAAATATGGAAAGCTGTCTAAATAAATGATGTTATTTTTGCAGTCGATTTATTAAGATTTAATTAAGATAGATACAGAAATGAAGGGACGTATTTTAAGTTTGATGATGGTGATGGCTTTTTTCACTCACCTGCAAGCACAGATTCTGGAGCCTGTAAAATGGAATTTTTCCTACGAAAAAGTGAGCGATACCGAGTACGATCTGGTTTTTAAAGCCACCATCGACATGCATTGGCATTTATATTCGCAGGATATTCCCATGTCACCACCTGCCACCACTTTTACTTTTAACGAAAGTGCAGATTACACTGTCGAAGGTTCAGTTACCGAAAGCAGTGCCGTTATTGAAGAGTACGACCCCAACTTCGAAATGGTGCTCAAATATTTCGCCAACGAAGCGGTTTTCAAACAAAGGGTAAAAATCAATTCACCCGGTGCTACTGTTAGTGGTTTTCTCAACTACATGTGCTGCGACGATACCCGATGTCTCCCTCCTGAAGATGTGGAGTTTAGCTTTGTGCTGGGCGACGAAAAAGTAGCCCAAACCACCAATGAAGCTACTTCTGACGAAGCCTCGGTTTCGGCAGCCAACGACGACCTCGATAAATACAAAACCATGTCGTTGTGGGCCTTTTTCTTTGGCGCCCTCGGCGGTGGATTAATCGCCTTGCTTACCCCATGCATTTATCCCATGATTCCCCTTACGGTTTCCTACTTCATGCATGGCAGCGAAAACAAGTCCAAATCCATCACCAAAGCCATCGTTTATGGCATTTCTATCGTGTTAATATACGTTTTTGTTGGAACCATTGTGGCTGTTACGCTGGGTGAGTCGTTTACCAACTGGCTGAGTACCCACTGGTTACCAAATATTTTCTTTTTTGCTCTGTTCACGGTATTTGCAGCTTCCTTTTTCGGCATGTTCGAAATTGTATTGCCTTCGTGGTTGGTGAACAGCTCTGATAAACAAGCCGATAAAGGTGGTTATATTGGTGCTTTCTTTATGGCTTTTACCTTGGTACTGGTTTCATTTTCGTGTACCGCTCCCATCGCAGGTACCATTTTGGCCCTTTCAACCAAAGGCGAGGTAATTCTGCCCATCGTCGGAATGCTCGGATTTTCGCTGGCTTTTGCCATTCCCTTTACCCTGTTTGCCATTTTTCCGGCGGCTTTGGATAAATTGCCCAAATCAGGTGGTTGGCTCAATTCTGTGAAAGTGGTCATCGGTTTCATTGAGCTGGCACTTGGATTAAAATTTTTATCGGTAGCCGACCAGACCTACCATTGGGGTATTCTCGACAGAGAAATTTATCTGGCACTCTGGATCGCCATCTTTACCGTTATGGGCTTGTATTTGCTGGGAAAAATCAAATTCTCCCACGATAGCGATTTGCCCTACCTGGGTGTGCCCCGTCTGATATTGGCCATTATCACCTTTACTTTCGTTATGTACCTCATTCCCGGCATGTTTGGTGCACCGTTAAAAGCCCTTTCGGGATGGACACCCCCACTCACCACCCACGATTTCGACCTCAATGGCGTAATTCGCGACAATGTAAAACTTTATTCGGGGTCATCGGGAAGCAACGAACCCAAAGAGCTTTGCGAAACTCCCAAATATCAGGAAACTCTGCACCTGCCCCATGGATTGGAAGGTTATTTCGATTTCGATCAGGCATTGGCTTGCGCCAAACAGCAAAACAAACCCTTGTTTATCGATTTTACCGGACATGGTTGTGTCAATTGCCGCGAAATGGAATCCAATGTGTGGTCCGATCCCAAAGTGTTGAAAATCCTGCGTGAAAAATACATCGTGGTGGCCATGTACGTGGACGATAAAAAGATTGAACTGCCCGAAGATGAGTGGTACACTTCCACCTACGACGGCAAGATTAAGAAAACCCTTGGAGCCAAAAACTTTGACTTTCAGAAATCAAAATTTGGTATGAATGCCCAACCCTATTATGTGTTACTGGGTCTCGAAGGCCAGGTATTGGCTACCCCACGGGCTTACAATTTGGATGTAAATGAGTTTGTTAACTTCCTGAACACCGGAGTTAAAAACTTTAAGGAAGGGAAAAGCGTGTCTGAGATCAATTAATATCTATCCAATAAAATAAAAGCCCTCATTTCTAAATGGGGGTTTTTTTGTGCCTGATAAAGTCGTTTGTGTTCAATTGGTTTTTATTAATGTGTTCTTGGTTTGCTTTTTAATGTGAAACATTTTATCTTCGCTGACTGATCAATTTAATAATTAAACTCTATCACAATGAAAAAAACTTTACTATTTATTTTGGTGTTTGCCTTTGGGTATACCGTGTTTGGGCAAAATGCCTTGATGAAACAAAAGGACAGGCTGCAACAGATTTCCATGCAAAAAATGGAGCCCGTAAAAGATGCTACTACTTTTACGGATATCACTGTTAGTCCATACGCAGGTAATGATCGTGCTGCCGACGTAGTAATTGGTAATACCGTTTACGATCTTCAAAGTAATGCTACCATGCAACATCGTGCCTACATGTTTCCCGACGGAACAATGAATGCCGTATGGACTATGGGGTTTGTGCCGGCTTCTTTCGCTGAACGTGGTACAGGATATAACTATTATGATGGCACCTCTTGGGGTCCTGTTCCTACTGAAAGAGTTGAAGGCGAACGTGTTGGTTGGCCTGCGGTAGCACCTTACGGAGAAACCGGGGAAATTATTTGTGTACACACCTCTGCTGATGGTTTGTTGTTTAGCTGGCGTCCCGTTAAAGGTGAAGGCGATTGGAATACTTTTACACTTTATGGTCCTGCAGCAACTGGTGGGTTAACATGGCCTCGCATGGTTACTTCCGGCGAAAATCATGAAACCATTCATGTAATTGCCACCCTTTTTGATGAAGTATTTGCCGGACAAGATTCTCCACTATACTATTCACGTTCTAATGATGGTGGTGTTACCTGGGATCCGGAAAACGTAGTACTTGACGGTGTAGGTCCCGATTATACTACTGGATATGGTGGTGATGAGTATTGCTTTGCCACACCTGTAGGCGAAACCATTGCTTTTGTGGCTTTTGGTGGATTTATGGATGGTGTCGTAATGAAATCGACTGATAATGGCGATAACTGGGAAAGACTTCCTTTCTACAACAGTCCAGAGCCTTTCTTCGATGGAACACAAGTGCTTCCTCGCTTTGGTGGTGGAGACTCCTACAATGCTGCCGCCATTGATGCAGAAGGTAAAGTTCATGTGGCTTTTGGCCGTATGCTGCATGCTTCCGATGGCAGTGGTACCACCTCATATTATCCTTACACCGATGGTATGATATACTGGAACGAAGATATGCCTCCCCTCGACAGTGCCATGATTGGTAGCGATGTATTCGATCTGGATAACCTGGAAGCCAATGGTTATTTGCTGGCAAGGGTTCAGGACAATGGTGATGACACCATTGTTGGGGTTGCTACCTATCAGGCTGCGCTCACCTCCATGCCTCAGTTGGTTTGTCATGATGGGTTTATCTATGCTCAGTACGGTGGTGTAAGCCTTGGGTTTGATAATTCTGAATTTAACTACCGTCATATCTGGGGAACCGTATCCGAAGGTGATGGACAGTGGAGTACACCAACCGATTACACCGGAGATGTATTCCATATCTTCAGCGAATGTGTTTTCCCATCCAGTTCACCTACCGTTGGAAATGATATTCATACCATTTACCAAACCAGTAATATGCCGGGCATTAACCAACGTTACGAAGGTCACGATCCCATCGATAATGCCATTGTGGATCTGACTATCCCGCTTCATGTTGGTATCAATAGCATTGAAGTGGCTCCTTTTGAAGTAGGCCAAAACGTACCTAACCCTGCCGTTGGCAATACCTCTGTTTATGTAAATGTGAAGAAAACAGGAAACATAGAGATGACTGTCCACAACGTGTTAGGACAGGTAGTGTATTCTGAAGTTCAAACAGCCAGTTCATTAGGTGCACGCCACTTTGAACTGAATGTGGATAATTTTGATTCAGGATTATATTTTTATACCATTTCCATGGACAATGCCTCCATTACCAAAAAGATGTTGGTGAAATAAACACATTTTTCCTCGTTACAAAAGGCTATCCAATTCGGGTGGCCTTTTGTGCTTTAAGTAAAATTCATGCTTAAATCCTAATAATGAGCGGGTAAGCCCCAAATGAAATTTTTTTTTGAAAAACGTTATCAGACTTTTTTTAATCCAATTAAAGAATTATTACTATGTTTGTGCTTCAATAAAAAAATTATCTCTATTGCTAACTTAAATGATTGAAACATGAAGAAAATTTTACTTTTTGCCCTGGCCCTTGGCTTCATTGGCACAAGTATGGCTCAGGTACGTCAGGTACAATCAAAAGCCTGGTACAAAACAGTTGTTGCTACCGACAAAGCTGCTACCATCGATCAGGAACTGAATTTTACCGGCGAAATTAATCCCATGGTAGCCAACGACAGAGCTGCCGACATCGTGGTAGGCGAAACCTGGTATGATTTACAGTCTAACTCATCCATGGCCAACAGAATTTATGCATTCGACGATGGTACCATCGGAGCTACCTGGACACGCGGTATGACACCAACCACCTACGCCGACCGTGGAACCGGTTACAACTATTTTGATGGAACCAGTTGGGGTGCTTATCCTGACGAAAGAATTGAAGACGAAAAAACCGGATGGCCCAATTATGCTCCTTATGGTGCTAATGGTGAAATTGTAGTAGCACACATGTCTGCTAACGGTTTGAAATTCAGCTGGCGCGAAAATAAAGGCGAAGGCGACTGGAATCATTTTACCCTCGCCGGTCCTGCCGAAGAACCCGGCTTACTTTGGCCTCGTATGGTTACTTCAGGTGAAAATCACGATGTAATTCATGTGATTGCTGCTGCCGGTAATGCCGTTACCTATCAAGGTCTTACCATGGCTTTGTTGTATTCACGTTCAACCGATGGTGGACAAACCTGGGATCCTGAAAACGTGATTCTTGAAGGTTTAGGCTCTGACTATTGCAATGGTTGGGGTGGTGACGATTACGCATGGGCACAACCTGTGGGCAACACCCTGGCTTTTGTAGCCTTTGGCGGTGTGGCTGATGGTGTGATGATGAAATCAACCGATGGTGGCGACAACTGGGAAAGAACAACTTTCTACGCCAGTCCTGATCCATTCTTTGATGGAAACAGTGGTGACCTGCCACAATGTGGTGGTGGTGACGGATACAACGCCGTAGCCATTGATGACGAAGGTATGGTTCACGTAGCCTTTGGTCGTCAAATTCACATGGATGATACACCGGATGATGATTCTTGGTCATACTACCCATACTCTGATGGTTTGGTATACTGGAACGAAAGCATGCCCGCATTGGATACTGCTGCCATTCAAGCCGATATTCTTCCTGATGACTGGTCAACCATGAACTTGTACCAAAGTGGTAACCTGGCTGCATGGACACAACCCAATGGCGACGATACCCTGGTTGGTATTGCTCCCTATTACGGTTCACTTACTTCCATGCCTCAATTGGTGATCACACGCGACGAAAACAACGTGCAGATTGTTCAGGTATTTTATTCAGCCGTTTCTGTAGGATTCGACAATAGCGAACTCAACTTCCGTCATATCTGGGGTACTTTTACCGAAGGTGATGGCAACTGGGGACCGCAAACTGACTATACAGGGGATGTATTCCATATTTTCAGCGAATGTGTTTTCCCAAGTGTAGCCCAACAAACTGTTGGTGGAAAATACCATATATTGTATCAAACAGATAACATGCCAGGTAACAGCCTCCAACCAAGTGATGCTCCAAGCCACGATCCTGTGTTGAATAACATGGTTTATTTGCCTGTAACTCCACTACCGGTTAATGTGAATGAAAATGTAGCTTCTACTTTGGAAATTTCACAAAACTATCCCAACCCATTCAGTGGACAAACTTACGTTCAGGTTGACTTAAACGAATCTGCTAACCTGAGTATGGAAGTTTATACCCTGACCGGACAAAAAGTAGCCATGAATGATTATGGATTTAAAACCGCAGGTTCGCACACCATCACCATCGATGGTAGCCAACTGACCACCGGTATTTATTTCTACACCATTACTGCCGGCGACAACAAAGTAACCCGCAAAATGATGGTTGACTAGTTCAATCAACACACATACTTATAAAAAAGAGGCTTCCGGTGGGAGCCTCTTTTTTTGTTTTGTACAGTAATAGGCACAAGCGGACGCTTGCGCCGGTTTAGGGGTAGCGTTTCTTCGCCGGGGCTCAGGAGGACAATTATACCAACTATAAATTGAAGTTAGCACTACACTGTTAATGTATAATGCCGATATAGAATTGAAGAGGTTTCAGGAGCGAAGCGAACTTAAAGCTCATTTCAATTCATATTCGGTATTAACTCACAACAATCCCAATACCTCTTATGATTTTAAAAGAAATAATGTTATGTTTGTAACGCTGTTATCGAAAAAACGAAATCACTTAACATCATACCAACATGAAGAAATCCTTACTTTTTATCATGACCATGGCATTTGCGGTAGCTGCGGTTGCTCAGATTAGTCAGTACCACCCCAAAGCTTGGTACAAAACTGTCAAACAAACCGACCGCGTGGTTACCGACCAACCTGCAAGTACATTTGCCGTCCATCAAAATCCCACTGTTGCCAGCCCCCTCGCTGCGGATATCGTTATCGGCGAAACCTGGTACGATAACCAAACCAATGCCGGCATGGGCAACCGTGTCATTGCTTTCGATGATGGCACCATCGCCGCCACCTGGATTTTGGGCATGACGCCCACAGCATATGCTGACCGAGGAACCGGCTATAATTACAACGATGGAAGCGGCTGGGGTTCCATTCCGGCCGAACGTATCGAAGCCACCCGCACCGGATGGCCATCCATTGCCCCCTATGGAGCTAATGGTGAAATCGTGTGCGCCCATTCCGGCGGAAACGATGGACTAATCTTCAGCTGGCGCGAAAACAAAGGCGAAGGCGATTGGAATTATTTTAATTTGCCCGGACCCGCTGCACAACCCGACCTGTTGTGGCCCAAAATGATCACAACCGGAGAAAATAACGATGTAATACATGTAATTGCCTGCGCTGGTAGTGCCGTTGTGTACGAAGATCTCAACATGGCGTTACTTTACTCACGGTCCACCGACGGCGGACTAACCTGGGATCCCGAAAATGTGATCCTCGAAGGTATGGGTTCCGACTATACAAGTGGCTGGGGAGGTGATGATTATGCCTGGGCACATCCCGTGGGTAATACCATTGCTTTTGTGGCTTTTGGTGGTATCAAAGACGGAATCGTTATGAAATCAACCGACAATGGCGACAACTGGGAACGCATCATGTTTTATGAAAGTCCCGACCCTTTCTTCGATGGAAATGGTGGCAACCTGCCCCAATGTGGAGGTGGAGATGGCTACAATGCCATCGCACTGGATGAAGAGGGTATGGTGCATGTGGCCTTTGGAAGGCAAATTCATATTGATGATACTCCTGATGATGATGCTTGGTCATATTATCCCTATTCAGATGGGTTGGTATATTGGAATGAGCAAATGCCTGTGCTCGACACCGCCATGATACAAGCGGATATTTTGCCCGAGGATTGGACTACCATGAACCTTTACCAAAATGGGATGCTGGCCGCCTGGACACAATCCAATGGCGAAGATACATTGGTAGGTGTTGCCACATATTATGCCTCATTGACCAGTATGCCCCAATTGGTCATCACCCACGATGCCATGGGAACCCAGATTGTACAGGTGTTTTACTCAGCCGTTTCTGTGGGCTTCGACAACAGCGAATACAATTTCCGTCATATATGGGGCCGATTTACGGAAGGCGACGGAATGTTTAGCGAATTTGTGGATTACACAGGCGATGTATACCATATTTTCAGTGAGTGTGTTTATCCGGCTGTACCTCAAACCATGCCCGACCAAACCTACCATATTTTGTATCAAACCGACAACATTCCCGGCAACAGTATTCAGCCAACTGACGCTCCCATGCACGATCCGGTGCTCAACAACATGGTGTATCTCCCCATCAGCCCATTGGCTGTAAACGTTTCTAATACATCGAGTCAGCCGTTTGAGGTAAGTCAAAACTATCCCAATCCTGCCAAAGGTCTTACCTATATCACCGTGAACCTGCAAAAAACCGACAACCTGAGTCTTGAGGCATATACCCTTACCGGGCAAAAGGTGATGAGTGAAGATTACGGATTAAAATCTGCGGGAAGTCACACCATTACGATTAATGCCAGCTCGTTAACTTCAGGTATTTATTTTTATACCATTGCAGCAGGCGAACAAAGTCTAACCCATAAAATGATGGTGGAATAATCCCCTGTCTATACACGAAATTTAAAAAGAGGTTTCCTTTGGAGAGCCTCTTTTTTTTTCTTGCAACCTAAGCAACCTTTTATTTTTATTTTGGTCATAATACCAGTGCAAATTTGAAGAGAAGGGTTCGTTTGCTTTGTTATTGAGCAGGTGTGATGAATAGATTTGCGCCTTTTTAAAAGAAAACCATTCTCCAATTTATTAATGTAAAACTAATTTTTAAGTTATCATGAAAAAATTACTACTCGTGGTGATGGCGTTGAGTTTCTTCGCAACTTCGTTTGCTCAGCTTCGCCAAATGTCACCAAAAAAATGGTACAACAGTGTTACCGTGCAGGACAGAGCTCCTCAAACCGATCCACAGCCGTTTACTTCAGAAATGAACCCGACTGTAAACAATTCGAGACAAGCCGATATCGTAGTTGGTGAAACCTGGTACGATTTGCAAACCAACTCATCCATGTGTAACCGTATTTATGCTTACGAAGATGGTACCATTGCTGCCACCTGGACTCGAGGGATGACACCAACGACATATGCAGACCGGGGAACCGGATACAATTACAACAATGGTACTGCTTGGGGTGCTTACCCAACAGAAAGAATTGAAGACCAAAAAACAGGATGGCCTAATTATGCACCTTTTGGTGAAAATGGTGAAATCATTTGTACACACTCTGGTGGAAACGATGGTTTGATCTTTAGCTGGCGTGCCACCAAAGGCGAAGGCGACTGGAACTTTTTTAATTTGGTTGGTCCTACAGGACACGAAGATATCCTTTGGCCCAGAATGGTTACTTCAGGTGAAAATAATGAAATCATTCATGTGATTTGTGTTACCCCCGGAACCGGAAACCAGGGAACTGTTTATGAGGGTCTTGACGGCGCTTTGTTGTACTCACGTTCTTCTGACGGTGGTCAAACATGGGATCCCCAAAACATGATCCTTGAAGGTGTTAACTCCGACTATACTAGCGGATGGGGCGGCGACGACTATGCTTTTGCAGCTCCTCAAGGCAACACCCTGGCGTTCTTCGCTTTTGGCGGAATCAGAGACGGTGTCATCATGAAATCAACCGACGGTGGCGACAACTGGGAAAGAATGTTGGTGTATGAAAGCCCCATGCCATTCTTTACCGGCGACGAAGGAACATTGCCAAAATGTGGTGGTGGCGACGGATACAATGCCATAGCCATTGATGATGAAGGTTTAGTTCATGCTGCCTTTGGCCGTCAGGTACATATGGATGACACTCCCGGTGATGCCCAATGGTCGTACTACCCATATTCAGATGGTTTGGTATACTGGCGTGAAGGCATGCCTGCTTTGGATACTGCCGATATTTTAGCTGATATCATTCCCGAAGATTGGGAAACAACTTCTTTGTACCAAAACGGAAATCTGGCCGCATGGGTACAACCCAATGGCGAAGATACCATCGTTGGTTTGCCCTATTATGGTGCCAGCATGACTACTATGCCTCAGATCGTAACCATGCGCGACGAAAATGATGTAAAAATTGTTCAGGTAATATACAGTGCCATTTCTGTTGGATTCGACAACAGCGAACTTAACTTCCACCACATCTGGGGTCGTTTCACCGAAGGTGATGACAACTGGAGTGAATTTACCGATTATACCGGCGACGTATTTCATATTTTCAGCGAGTGTGCCTACCCAAGTGTAGCACCTAAAGCAGTTGATGGTAAAATCCATGTGTTGTATCAAAGCGACAACATGCCCGGAACCAGCATCCAACCTGATCCACCACAACATGATCCTGTACTGAACACTATCGTTTATCTGCCCATCAGTCCGTTGCCGGTAAATGTGGAAGAAAATCCTGCCCAATCGCTCGAAATTTCTCAAAACTATCCTAATCCCTTCAACGGTACTACCTATGTGAGTGTGGATATGAATGAATCTGCTAACCTGAGTCTGGAAGTTTATACCCTTACCGGACAAAAAGTAGCCATGAACGACTATGGTTTCAAAACAGCCGGTTCGCACACCATTACCATCGATGGAAGTCAATTGACCACCGGTATTTATTTTTATACCATCACCGCCGGCGAAAGCAAAGTAACCCGCAAAATGATGGTTGACTAATAAATCAACTTGATATATTGAAAAAAGGCTCTCAATTTGGGAGCCTTTTTTTATATTAAATTTGAGGAAAATGTTCCACTTTGACTAAATCCTCTCAATCACTGCACCCAATTGTTGCAGCCTCCCTTCAATATTCTGATAACCGCGGTCAATTTGTTCAATGTTGTCGATGATGCTGGTGCCTTGTGCCGACAGGGCGGCAATAAGCAAGGCAACTCCTGCCCTGATGTCGGGAGAGCTCATGCGGATACCACGCAGGGGTGTGGCATGGTTAAGCCCGATAACTGTGGCCCGATGCGGGTCGCACAGGATGATACGCGCGCCCATATCGATGAGTTTGTCAACAAAAAACAGGCGACTTTCAAACATTTTTTGGTGAATGAGGACGCTTCCTTCGGCCTGAATGGCCGTTACCAACACAATGCTGATAAGGTCGGGAGTAAAGCCCGGCCATGGAGCATCGGCAATGTTCATGATGGAGCCATCGATGAAAGTTTCTATGCTATAGTTGTTAAGGCGAGGCACCAGTATGTTGTTGCCTTTTTGTTTTATGGGGATGCCCAGTTTGCCAAAAGTTCCCGGAATCATGCCGAGATCGTCCATGTTGACATTGTTGATTGTGATTTCCGATTGGGTCATGGCTGCCAAACCGATGAAGCTTCCCACCTCAATCATGTCGGCCAGCATGGTATGTTCGGTACCCGAAAGGCTTGCTACCCCTTCGATGGTGAGTAAGTTGCTCCCGATGCCGCTGATACGTGCTCCCATCCGGTTCAGCATTTTGCTCAGCTGTATCAGGTAGGGTTCGCAGGCAGCATTAAATATGGTGGTGGTACCCTGCGCCATTACTGCTGCCATCAGTATGTTGGCCGTTCCCGTTACCGAAGCCTCTTCGAGCAGCATATATGCTCCCGACAATTTCGATGCCGTTACCTGATAGCTTTTTTTATCCTGATGGTATTCAAAGTGTACACCCAGCTTCTGCAAACCGATAAAATGGGTGTCCAGACGCCTTCTGCCAATTTTGTCTCCCCCGGGCTGTGGTAGGGTTCCTTTACCAAAGCGCGCCAACAATGGCCCCAGTATCATCACCGAACCGCGAATGGAGGTAGCTTTTTGGTAAAACTCCTCGGTGTTCATATAGTCCATGTCCACGTTGGCTGCCCGAAACTTCCAAACAGATTCTTCCGGATTGGATACCTCCACGCCAAGGCCTTTCAACAGTTCTATCAATCGATTCACATCGCTGATGTTGGGAACGTTGCGTAAGGTAATTTCGTTTTCGGTAAGCAACACGGCGCACAGTATCTGTAGTGCTTCGTTTTTGGCCCCCTGGGGGTCGATTGATCCGGAGAGTTGGTTTCCTCCTGTAATTTTAAAGGATGCCATAATGGTTTCTGTCTTTCGTCAGGTTAAAAGTCTTGTTTTGTAAAATAACAAAAAAAACAGCCACGAAATGACTGTTTTTTTGATTTTTAAAGAAAATATTGGTTGATGGTGAACCCTTTACAACAAAGGGTTATTTATAATTCTTCTTTTTGTTGTTTGAACCAAAATTTTTCTGTGTTGATTTTTTCTTTTTGGAGTTTGTAGGCTTGTTTTTTGGAACTACCTCGCTAATACTGATAAGGGGTCTGTCTTGTTTAAATATCAGTTTACCTCCCGACATATCTTCCAAATGTTTAGAAATGGTGGCGTCGTTTACCGATTCACGGTTCCAGGTGAGGTACGAACGTTTAAGGTAGTTGGCAATGGAAAAAATCAAGGCTTCCTTTTCTTCTCCTTCCTCAAATTCAATGGCTTTTTCAATGATTTCATCGATGGTTCTACCATAATGACGCAACCTAATTTTGTTGTCACCATAGGGTATTTTACTGGGCTTTCTTGTGAGTGCTTCGGGTTCTGGTTTTGGATAAGGGCTGTCGACATCCAGTTTGAAATTGGCAATAATGTGCATGTGATCCCAGAGGGTTTGAATATAATCAGACGATTCCTGCAAGTCAGGTTTCACCTGCCCCATCACCCGCACAATAAAGGCCGCTGATTTGCTTCTCTTTTCCCGATCTTCAATGCCTACGGTGTACTCAATCATTTTTTGGATGTTCCGTCCGTATTCCGGAATCACCATGGTTTCGCGGGTTGTATTATAATCCATTGGTTCAGTGTATGTCAGTGGTTTTTATTGCTTACGCAAATTAATGCACAAAATTACTATTTTATTTAACACGATGTAATCGTCTTTCTACCAACTTTGTGAATATAAGTTTCATTTCCCTTTCCAACCGGAACTTTGTATAAAATATGCAGGGCACAATATGATGTATTACAGCCAGTTATTTCTTTTTTTTATGATGAAATCACTTAATCTCTGTTATTACCTTATTAAATAGGTGCAGATTTAGTCCATGCAAATAGGTTTGAGATGTAAGTTCTGCTAGAGTAGCATCGTCATCATTTTTTATTTACTCGAGTTTTCTGTTGTTCTCGCGGTTTGTGTTGACAAATTTTGAACACCACGCTCAAAAATGTTATTTAAAGCAGAGATATTCGAGCGATTTTTGCTGAATACATATTTTGTGTGATCGAAATGATTACTTTCGCGCCGAAATTCCTGTTTACCAAGCTAGATATCGGCGTGCAGCTTAACCGTAAACTTTATTCACAAATAAATGTTTACAAATTTGGTAGTTACTGAAATAGTTTCTATTTTTGCACCCCAATTTTCAGGGCTTTTGATTAAACGGCTTAAGAAACAATTAATTAGATGGATACATTAAGTTATAAGACAGTTAGCGCTAATGCAAACACCGTTACCAAAGAGTGGGTGTTGATTGATGCTGAGAACGAAGTACTAGGTCGATTGGCTAGCACAGTGGCCAAAATTCTTCGTGGTAAACACAAGACCAACTATACACCTCACGTTGATTGCGGTGATAATGTAGTGATTATTAATGCAGAAAAGGTGAAGTTGACAGGAAATAAACTGGATGCCAAGGAATATATTCGTCATAGCGGATATCCCGGCGGACAGCGTTCCAAAACTGCCCGTCAGATATTGGAAACCAAACCAGAGATGCTTGTTGAAAAAGCCATCAAAGGGATGTTGCCCAAAAATCGTCTGGGAGCTGAGTTGTTTCGCAATGCGTACGTTTATGTAGGTAGCGAGCACAATCAAGAGGCTCAGAAACCAAAGAAAATCAATTTAAATACAATCAGATAAAAAACCTATGGAAGTAGTTAATTCATTAGGCAGAAGAAAAACTGCAGTCGCCAGGGTTTATCTTCAGGACGGAACAGGAAAAATTACCGTAAACAAACGTGATTACAAAGAGTTTTTCCCGACAGCTATCTTACACTATGTTGTTGAACAGCCCTTACAGCTTACAGAAAATTTGGGTAAGTACGACATCAAAGTAAACCTTGCAGGTGGAGGTATTACCGGACAGGCTGAGGCCTTACGTTTGGGTATTGCCCGCGCACTTGTAAAGATAGATCCTGAATATCGTCCGATTTTGAAGAAAAACGGACTGATGAAGAGAGACCCACGTATGGTTGAACGCAAGAAACCCGGACAGCCTAAAGCACGTAAACAATTCCAGTTCAGTAAACGATAGATTTCACTTACCCCGGAATGTGTTTAGTATCCAAATTGCTGTAACTCCTTTGTAAACAGGGCTATTCAGCAGTTGAGTTTAGAGAATGTAAACAAAAAAATTACCATGACAAAACTTAGTTTCGACGAATTACTCGATGCAGGTGTACATTTTGGTCACCTTAAAAGAAAATGGAATCCCGCAATGGCTCCCTATATATTTATGGAGCGCAACGGTATCCACATTATCGACCTGTATAAAACACAGGCCAAACTTGAGGAAGCTCAAAATGCCCTCAAAAATTTAGCTAAATCAGGCCGCAGAATATTGTTTGTAGCCACCAAGAAACAAGCAAAAGTGCTTGTTGCCGATATGGTTAAAAACGTTAATATGCCTTATGTTACTGAGCGTTGGCCCGGTGGTATGTTGACCAATTTTGCTACCATCCGCAAAGCGGTTCGCAAAATGTCCAATATCGACAAACTGGCTTCTACCAGTTCCTGGAACAATCTCTCCAAACGTGAACGCCTTCAAATTACTCGCGAACGTGCCAAATTGGAGAAGAACCTTGGTAGTATCGCCGATATGAGCCGCCTGCCGGCTGCCATTTTCGTTGTTGACATCAATAAAGAAAAAATCGCTGTTGCCGAAGCCCGCAAATTGAATATCCCTGTTTTTGCCATGGTAGACACCAACACTGACCCCAACCTCGTTGATTTCCCCATCCCTGCCAATGATGATGCGTCCAAATCAATTTATGTGATTTTGAATGCTGCCATTCAGGCTGTTGCCGAAGGTTTAAACGAAAGACGTTTGAACAAAGACAAACAGGATGAAATTGATGCCGAAAACGAAAAAGCTGAAATGGATGATTTGAAAACCAAATCTGCCAACCTAGCTGTGGCCGAAGAAGAAGAAGATGAAAAAGCTGAAAAATCATCTAAAACTCCTGCCAAAGAAGACGGCAAACCCAAAAGAAAACGCAAAGTAGTTGCAAAAAAATAATCATTTCTGAAATAATATTATCATGAAAATAACCGCTCAACAGGTAAACGAGTTAAGAAAAGCTACCGGTGCCGGTATGATGGATTGTAAAAAAGCCCTGACGGAAACCGAAGGTGATATGGAAAAAGCCATCGACGTACTGAGGAAAAAAGGGCAGAAAGTAGCCGCCAACCGTGCTGACCGGAGTGCCACCGAAGGTGTTGTATTAGCAAAAACTGCTGCCGACGGAAAATATGCCGGAATCGTAGTTGTAAATTGCGAAACTGACTTTGTTGCCAAGAATAACGATTTTGTAGCCTATGTAGAATCCATTATTGATGTAGCTGTTGCGCATCAAGCCAAAACAGCCGAAGAACTTTCAGGTCTGGATATGAATGGTCGTACCATTGGTGAAACCATTATCGATCAAACTGGTGTTATAGGTGAAAAAATTGAATTGGGTAATTTCGCTTTTGTTGAAGGTGAAAGCACCTATGCATACGTTCATCCCGGTAATCGTATTGCTACCATCGTAGCTTTTAACAAAGGGGGAGATCAATTGGCTCAGGCTGGTAAAGATATAGCTATGCAAGCTGCCGCAATGGCACCTGTAGCTCTTGATAAAGGTGATGTTTCAAAGGATATTATCGAGCGTGAAATTGAAATTGGAAAAGATCAAGCACGTCAGGAAGGAAAACCGGAAGAAATGCTTGAGAAAATTGCTCTTGGTAAATTGAATAAATTTTACAAAGAAAACACACTGCTGAACCAAACTTTCATTAAAGATAGCAAAAAGAGTGTGGCCGATTATTTGAACGATACCGAAAAAGGATTGACCGTAGTGGCTTTCAAACGTTTTGCCCTAGGATAATAATTTCGAGTTCATATTAAATAAAAAAAGCCCGCATTTGCGGGCTTTTTTTATGGAATCCATTTTGATATTGCCTTAGCTTAAAAACTTTTTCACTTTCATTGAAATGGTTTTGTTGTCAGCTTTTCCGGCCAATTGTTTGGATACTTCACCCATTACGCGTCCCATATCTTTCATGGTTGTGGCACCGGTATCGGTAATAACCTGTTTCACAATGGCCTCTACATCTTCTTCCGACATCTGTTTGGGAAGATAGGCCTCAATAATAGCTGCCTGATATTCTTCTTCCTCCACTAATTCCGGGCGGTTCTGTTCTGTGTACAGTATAGCTGACTCTTTACGTTGTTTGACCAGTTTTTGCAATATCTTAATCTCAAGTGACTCAGGTATTTCCAGACTGCTGGTGTCTTTTCCGGTTTTTAGCAAGAGCAATTCGGCTTTGATGGCTCTGAGTGCGTTTAATTTACGCCGATCTTTGGCCATCATAGCCTGTTTAATATCGTTGTTGATTAATATTTCAAGTTCCATGATACTGATTAAAGTTATTTTCTAGTCGACATTGTCGTGAAGAAATGAGTTGTCGGATTTAATAACGGTATTATTTTTCGCGTCTTCGCTTAGCGTGAATCGCGAAACCACCGAATCGGCTGAATAGCTTGTTTCCTCAAGCTCAATCTTCTTTCGGATATAGGCAGGTTGGCTCTCCATTTGGGCAATATTTTCGGCCGACCTCAGGTTGATACTAAGGTTTTTAAGCTTACTGATTCTTTCGGTGGCGTTTTTTTGGATACCTGCGTCTTCATCCTCCGGATGGGGAGTCTTGTATTCCAATGGCTTTTCAGCGGGTTTTTCCGGTTGCGACGAAACGGTATGACCAACACTAAGGTATGGCTTTTCACTACGCCTGATCAGATTGGTGGCTCCGGTTGTTGGATTATTGGAACCCGAATCCGTACGGTTATCCATGCTATGTACAATCTTGGCTTCAGGTGCCTTTACGTTGGGTTCAGTCTGAGTTTCTGTTTCGGTGGATTTGTTGACTATTTTGAATTCAATTTCTTCAGCTTTATTTATTTCAGTTTCTGATACAGGTTTATTTGTGAACTCAGATTTTTCCACGGTAATTTCGGATGGTTTTCCTACCGTACCCACCACTGTAGCTGGTTGTTCAGGTACAGTCTTAGGTTTTACCGAGTCGAAACCTGTAGCAATGATGGTAATTCCCACACTATCTCCCAAAGATTCGTCGGAGCCAGTACCCCAAATAATATCGGCATCTTCGCCACTTTCACGTTGTACGTATTCTGTAATTTCCGTAATCTCGTCCATGGTAATGTCGTTGCTGCCGGTCATGATATACAGCAGTATATCTGTAGCACCTTTCACATCGTTGTCGTTCAGCAGGGGAGAGTTCATGGCAGCTTCTATGGCTTTTAGGGCACGGTCTTCGCCTTCGGCTCTGGCCGATCCCATGATGGCTCTTCCGCTGTCTTTTATAACGGTTTTTACATCTTCAAAATCCACATTTACATAACCTGTAACGGTGATAAGTTCAGCAATACCACGCGCAGCTGTCGTTAGTACGTTATCTGCCTTGGCAAAGGCATCAGAAAGTATCAGGTCGCCATATTGCTGGCGCAGTTTATCATTGCTAATCACCAATAGCGAATCTACATACTTCTTAATTTCCGCAATGCCCAACTCCGCTTGTTTGCGGCGTTTTCTTCCCTCAAAATTGAACGGAAGGGTAACGATACCAACGGTAAGAATGCCCATCTCGCGTGCTAACTGGGCTATCACGGGTGCGGCACCTGTCCCGGTTCCACCACCCATTCCCGCTGTAATAAACAGCATTTGTGTTGTTTCGTCAGAAAGCAAATCTCTAATTTTCTCGATAGAATCTTCGGCGGCAATTTTACCAACTTCGGGATTGGCACCGGCTCCCAGACCGTTTTTATTTCCAATCTCGATTTTTATGGGTACCGGACTCGACTCGAGTGCTTGCAGGTCGGTGTTGCAAATGGCGAATTCTACGCCTGTAATACCTTGCTTAAACATGTGGTTTACAGCGTTTGAACCTCCACCTCCTACGCCTAGTACTTTAATAATGGAGGGATGTTGTTTTGGCTGGAAAGTGATCATATACAGATATAATTATTGGTTTTATAAAAATAATTCATTCAAATATTGTGGTTGGCAGTTGTCTAACTAGTTTTTAACAAATTAAAGTTAATGACTTATGCAGAAGTATCGTTTTCAAACCAGTCTTTTATAGTGTTTAGAAATCGCGTTGGCCCTGACTCCCCGGAAGGCGATTTCTGTTTGGGCTTTTTCGTTGATTTTCTGGTTGGCGTTTCTTCTTCAAATGATTCCATGTGCCGTTCTTTGCTTTTTTCGTAATCGAAACGACGGATGCCTTCTATTACCAGTCCGATACCAGTTGAATACATGGGCATGGCCATTTCGTCGGATACATCATTGGCCAAATGTTCGTTAGGGTAACCAATGCGGGTGTCCATTCCGGTGGTGAACTCGGTAAGTTGATCGATATGTTTTAATTGCGCACCTCCACCTGTGATAACAATGCCAGCGATAAGTTTTTTCTCGAATCCTGAATTTCTGATCTCAAAATACACTTGTTCGATGATTTCTTCCATTCGTGCCTGAATGATAAATGCCAGATTTTTTAGTGTGATTTCTTTGGGCGCTCTTCCTCTTAATCCGGGAATGGCCACTACCTCGTCATCACGGTTTTCGCTGGCAAGGGCCGATCCAAATTTTACTTTCAGCTCTTCGGCATGTTTTTTAATGATGGTGCATCCTTCCTTCACATCTTCAGTAATTACGTCACCACCAAAGGGAATAACCGCCGTGTGCCGGATGATATTGTCCTGAAAAATGGCCAAATCAGTGGTGCCTCCTCCGATATCAACCAAAACTACACCCGCTTCTTTTTCTTCCTCGCTGAGCACAGCTTCGGCGGAAGCAATGGGTTCCAAAATCAGGTCAACCATTTCCAGTCCTGCCTTTTTTATACACTTATAAATATTTTTCGCGGCGGCGGTTTGTCCAATAATGATATGAAAATTAGCTTCCAGGGTACTGCCAAGCATACCCACCGGTTGCCGGATACCTCCCTCGCCGTCGATGACATATTCCTGAGCAATCACGTCAATGATTTCCTCTCCGGGCGACATGTTCAATTTGTACATGTTTTGCGAAAGCTGGTCGATTTCCTGCGGACTTATTTCTTTGTCAGGATCCTCACGCATGATGTTGCCCCGGTGCTGATAGCTTTTGATGTGTTGGCCGGCAATACCCACATTCACGTATTTTATAGCTACACCCGATTTCTCTTCTGCTAACTCCACAGCTTTTCGAATGGACTGAACTGTGTTCTCGATGTTGGCTACAACACCCCGTTTCACACCAATGGATTCTGATTTTCCATATCCCAGAATCTCTATTTTTCCGTATTCGTTTCTTCGCCCGACGATACAGGCAATTTTGGTAGTTCCGATGTCTAGACCGACGATAATTTCAGATTCCATATAATTATTTTTTTGTACAAACTATCTGGTTGTTAAATGATAAATTGATGATTTTGTAGTCCTCCCAGCCATTTCTACGACTTAAATCGAGGTAGAATGCTTTTAGATTTTCAAATTTTTTGTCCAAATTTTCCAGTTTTCCAAGTTGGATAATGTGACCGCCCAATTCGGGAACAAGCTCCCAATCGCCTTTGCTGTTATGGTATATCTGGCTTATCTGGGCATTTAAGAAGTGGTCTTCGCGAATGGCCTTTACCAACTTATACAAATCTAAAAGAGGTGTGTTCGCATAAACACTGTCGTGAACATTTGTATATTCTTTTTGACGCAAGTTGTTTAAATATCCATTAGCTATGATGGTGCGTGGTGCATGACTTTCATGTATGGGGAAGAAATAACCTTGTTCATCCATATAGTAACTTTTATTGTTTTTCTCGTAAACGCGCACTATTGGTGTTTTTTCCTGTAGGTTGATAAAAACCCCGCCATACAGTCCACAATAACAGTCAACATGTTCAATAAAAGGGTTTTGTGACAAAAGATTTTCAATGCTCTTACTGTCAAATTCCACTATCTTATAGCTGAGTAAGGTATCGGCAGGATTCACGGCTTCCATTACTTCCATTTTGTCCAGAAAACCGACTCCGTTGTTGTGGTCGATGGTGATGGTCACGCCATTGATAAATTCATTTGAGCGTAGGTGATACGAAAACCCAATGAGTGCCAGTAGGGCCAATGCTACCAGTACGATGGATGATATGGTCAGGATTTTTTTTAGCATGGCGTTACTGTTTTTTCAATTTCTTCAACTAGTTGGCCAATATCTCCGGCGCCCATGGTTAGTAAGATATTAAAATCCTGTTGTTTTATAAAGTGCAGAAGATCTTTTTTCTTTACCAGAAATTTATTTTGATTATTCATCATTTCCAAAACTCCCTCCGACGATACGTTGGGCAGTGGTTTTTCGCGTGCAGGATAAATTTCCAATAAAGCTACGGTGTCGAGTGTTTCTAGCGTTTGAGCAAACCCTGCGGCAAAATCACGCGTGCGGCTATAAAGGTGTGGCTGAAAAATCCCCAGAATCTTTTTGCCGGGGTATAGCATCCTCACGGCCTCGATGGTTACACGAATTTCTTCAGGATGATGGGCGTAGTCGTCGATGTAGACTAAAGAGGGAGTGTTAATGCGCACATCAAACCTTCGCTCTACACCCAGAAATGATGTTAATCCTGATTTAATTTCCTCTCCGGTCAAGCCTAAAAGCATGGCCACTGCTGTTGCTGCCAAAGCGTTTTCGATATAGTGAACGCCTGGAACCTGTAGAGTAATATTGTAGATGTTCAGGTTTTTATGCTCAATGTCGAATACAAACTTATGCTCGTTTACGTGAATGTTGGTGGCCCGGAAGTCGGCACCCTCATTTATTCCGTAACTAATTCTGTGGGCAGAACCACTGAAATTGGAAGCTAGTTTCGCATGATGGACGAGGACGCCACTCGGTTCAATTTGTTTCGAAAAGTCAATAAAAGCTGTTTTTAGCGAATGATGATTTTCATAAATGTCTAAATGATCCGCATCCATGGAACTAATTACCCCAATATTGGGGTGAAGCAACAGAAAAGATCGATCAAATTCATCTGCTTCTACAACGAAAATATCTGTGGCGTCTGACAGAATAAGGTTTGAGTGGTAGTTCTTGGTAATGCCTCCTACAAAAGCGGTGGTCATTCTTTCAGCATGTTTTAGTAAATGAGCCGTAAGGGCCGAGATGCTCGTTTTGCCATGGGTGCCCGCAATGGCCACAGTGTTGTAGAGGCTACTTATCTTTCCAAGCAGGGCAGCACGTTTGATCAATGACAGGTTTTGTTCACGACAATAGATTAGCTCTGCATTGTCGGATGGAATGGCGGGCGTATAAACTACCATCTCCGGATTTTGAGGAATTTTAGAAATATCCTCATTGTAATGAATGACCATACCCTCATCTTCAAGTTGCCGTGTCAGGGCAGAAGATGTTAGATCGTAGCCTGAAACCTTGTAGCCAAGATGTTTATAATATCTTGCCAGGGCGCTCATGCCGATTCCCCCGATACCCAGGAAATAGATATGTCGGTTGTACAAGGTCATGATTTACCTCCTTGCAAAAGAATGATCAATTGTTTCACGATGGCTTCGGTAGCATCGGGATGGTCGAAAAAAGCCAGATTTTCAGACATTTGTTTACGCTTACCCGCATCTTTCATCCAGGTGATGATAATATCGGCTATGGTTTCATTTGCTTCCGATTCGCGGATTAGTACACCGGCGTCTTTTTCTACGAGGGTTAACGCGTTTTGTGTCTGGTGGTCTTCGGCAGCTGAGGGTAATGGTATATAAATGGCCGGTTTTCTGACAGCCACAATTTCGGCAATAGCGATGGCTCCGGCTCTTGAGACAAGTAGGTCGGCACAGGCATAGGCCATATCCATACGTTGGATAAATTCTTTCACCATCACCAACTTAGGATGGGGGCAGGTTTTGGCTGCCTCCATGGCCTGTTGGTAGCCGTTTTTTCCTGTCTGCCATAGCACCTGGATGTTGTTGGTAACCAAGGCGTTTAGTGCTGAGGCGATGGCCATATTTATTTTTGCGGCTCCCTGACTTCCTCCTATAATCAATAAAGTGGGTAATGTGGGGTTCAGTCCAAAAAAGGAGCAGCCCTCTTCTTTGTTGCCGGTTGCTTCTAAAATTTCTTTACGAATAGGACTCCCTGTTACCACAATTTTACTTTCGGGAAAATATTGCTCCATGCCCGGATATGCGACGCAAATACGATCCACCGTACGTGCCAGCCATTTGTTGGTAAGTCCGGGATAAGAGTTTTGTTCCAATATCAAGGTGGGGATATTCTTTTTTGAAGCAGCCCGTAACAAGGGTCCACTGGCATATCCTCCTGTTCCAATGACTACATCGGGTTTAAATTTTCGCAGGATGTTTCCTGCTTTGATGGTGCTGTAGATAAGTTTGAAAGGAAATGCCACATTGCTCCAGGTGAGTTTTCTTTGAATGCCGCTGATGGGTAATCCCTCGATGGCGTATCCTGCCTGTGGCACTTTTTCCATTTCCATTCGTCCGAAGGCTCCTACGAATAAAAACCGAGCTTCGGGAAATGCTTTCTTTAACCCATCAGCAATGGCTATCGCCGGAAATATATGACCTCCGGTACCCCCGCCGCTTAGCATGATATGGTAGGCTTTTTTACTCATGAGCGGGTTGATTTATTGGTTGAGATTCCGGATGGGTTCCTTCTTCTATGTCTTTGCTTACGCTTAATATAATACCAATGGCAAGGCTGGTAAACCAGATGGAGGTACCTCCCATGCTTAGTAGCGGAAGAGGTTGTCCTGTAACAGGAAGTAATCCCACAGCCACTCCCATGTTGATCATGGCCTGAAAAACCAGAGAGAACCCTACGCCAACCACCAGGAATGCCCCAAACGTTCCGGGCGCTTTCGTAACGATTTTCACAGCACGGAAAAATAGAATTAAATATAGGAGTACTACAAAAGAACCTCCAACCAAACCATATTCTTCCACGATAATCGCAAAAATAAAGTCGGAGTATGGATGAGGTAAAAAGTTGCGTTGGGTACTATTGCCGGGCATTTTTCCTATGATACCGCCGGTTGCAATGGCAATTTTGGCCTGATCGAGCTGGTAGGTGTCGCCGCTACCGCCTTCCACATAGGAAGTTATCCGGTTTTTCCATGTGCCAACACGTCCCTGTTGTCCTTCGGGAAGCATGAGCAGAATGGTAATTCCAATGGCCATGGCCACCAGACCAATACCTACCAAACCGATTAGATAGCTGGTTTTTACCCTGCCGATAAAAAGTATCACCAGACTGGTAACAAAAAGCATGGCAGCTGTAGAGAAGTTGGCCAGAAAGATAAGTCCTGTTACGATCATAATAGGTAACATCAGGGGAACAAAAGCCGATCGAAAATCTTTGATTTCGTCTTGTTTTTTGCTGAGCATCCGCGCTAAAAATACGATGAGGGTAATTTTGGCAAGGTCAGATGTTTGGAATGTAAGACCAAAGGGTAATGGCAGCACCCTTTTGGCATCATTAAGGTTGAGCCCAAACAGCAGCGTGATAAGCAATAACGGGATGGCGATATAGAGGGCTATTTGGAAAATTCGAGAATAATATGTGTATTTCACACGATGAGCCAGGTACATGAAGAGAAGTCCGAAAAGCAAGATCATTGCATGTTTGAGCATGTAATAATTGGTATTTCCTCCATGGTATTTGTATGCAAGCGTTCCTGTTGAGCTGTAAACAGCCAAAAACGACAACAGGCTCAGCAGAAAAACCACTGCCCAGATTACCCGATCACCTTTTATTCTACCTCCCAGTGTTCCCATGGCTATAGTCTGTTCACTGCTTGTTTAAACTGATTACCGCGATCCTCGAAGTTTTCGAATAAATCGAAACTTGAACATGCCGGTGAGAGAAGTACCATATCACCTTTTTCAGCGAGGTGGTAAGCTTCAACTACAGCATCTTCAGCCGATTCGGTGTCGATAATGATTGGAACCACATCTCCAAAAACGGCATGAATGTTTGTGTTATCCAACCCAAGACAAACAATGGCTTTCACCTTTTCCTTTACCAATGCCATCAGTGAAGTGTAGTCGTTTCCTTTATCAACGCCGCCTACAATCCATACGGTGGGCTTGTCCACATATTCGAGGGCATACCAGGTGCTGTTCACATTGGTGGCTTTCGAATCGTTGATAAAGCTGATGCCATGCACACTCGACACATATTCAAGTCGGTGAGCGATGTTATGGAAATCGGAAAGACTCTGTTTTAGTGTTTGGTTTCTGACGTCCATTAATTTGGAGGCAACTCCCGCTGCCATGGAGTTGTGGATGTTGTGTCGCCCTTGTAGGGCCAATTGCTCTAATGTCATACTGACTTGCTTTTTATGGTGTTTGATGATGATTTTATTATTTTCAAGGTAGGCTCCCATTTTGGTGGGAGTGGGTTGAAGGGTATAGGTGTATCGTTGTGCCAACCCATTGCTCTTGCTCATGGCTTCGTTTAGTACGGGGTCGTCGGCACAATAGATAATCGCGTCTTCGGGTTGTTGGTTTTGTAATATCCTGAGTTTAGATGCTGCGTATTTGCTAAACTGATGGTCGTAGCGATCCAGATGGTCAGGGGTAATATTGGTGATGATGGCGATATGGGCCCTGAATTTAAACATACCATCCAATTGAAAACTACTGATTTCAAGTACATATACATCGAAATGATTATCGGATACTTGAAGGGCAAAGCTTTTTCCTACATTTCCGGCCAATCCCACGTTTAACCCTGCATTTTTCAGGATGTGGTATAGCAAGAGGGTAGTGGTGGTTTTCCCGTTTGAACCGGTGATGCAGATAAGTTTTGCATCCGTATATCGGGAAGCAAATTCAATTTCGGAAATAACCGGGATCTGCTTTTCTTTTAGTCTCCAAATAACAGGTACGCGATCGGGAATGCCGGGGCTTTTAATTACCTCTGAAGCTTTTTCGATTGTTGAAATGGTATGGCCGTTTTCTTCGAAAGGTATGTCGTGTTCCACAAGAGTGTTACGATAGTTGTTGGAAATGCGGCCATTATCGCTTACAAAGACTTCAAAACCTTGCTTTTGAGCCAAAATAGCTGCGCCCACGCCACTTTCGCCGGCACCCAGAATCACTATTTTTTGGTTTTTTGTCATTTGTAAGATATTGTTTATCTAAGTTTTAGTGTGATGATGGTGGTTACTGCCAGAAAAATTCCGACAATTAAAAATCGTTGTACAATCTTCGGTTCGGGATATCCCAATTTTTGAAAATGATGATGCAGGGGCGACATTTTGAATATTCTCCGTCCTTCGCCATATTTCTTTTTGGTGTGCTTGAAATAGCTTACCTGCATAATGACTGAAAGGCTTTCTGCCAAAAATATTCCGCAAAGGATAGGAATGAGTAGTTCCTTACGGATGATGATGGCGAACACCGCAATAATCCCTCCGATGGAAAGGCTGCCTGTATCGCCCATAAAAATTTGAGCCGGGTAGGTGTTGAACCAGAGAAAACCCACCGTAGCTCCCACAAATGCGGCAATGTAGATGGAGAGTTCACCGGTATTTGGTAAATACATGATGTTGAGGTAGTCGGCGAAAATAATGTTACCCGACACCCATGCCAACAGACCTAAAGTTAATCCAATTACCGCTGAAGTACCTGCGGCCAGCCCGTCCATACCATCGGTGAGGTTGGCTCCGTTGGATACGGCGGCGATAATAAAAATTACGAGGGGAATAAATATCAAAAACGCCCATTTTTCGTAACCATCGCCCATCCAGCTTAGGAGTGAAGCATAGTCGAACTCATTGTTTTTGACAAATGGAATGGTGGTTTTGGTACTTTGAAATTGCTCATAAACAAATTTTGAAGAGGGTCCGGTTTGCTCCATGGTAACGAAAACCTCTGAGCTTGGTTTTGCTTTTTCGCGAACTACAACTTGTGGATTGAAATACATCACAAGACCTACGATCAACCCCAGAATTACTTGACCGATAATCTTGTAAATTCCTTTCAGACCTTTTTTATCTTTCTTAAATACTTTTATGTAATCATCAGTAAAGCCAATAGCCCCCAACCAGATGGTCGTAAATATCATCAACAAGATGTAGATGTTGGTAAGATTGGCAAAAAGCAGGGTAGGAATTAGCACTGATGCCAAAATAATGAGTCCGCCCATGGTAGGAGTGCCTTGTTTTTCCAACTGGCCTTCCAAACCCAGATCGCGAATGGTTTCGCCCACTTGTTTTTTGTTTAAGTAGGCTATCCATCGGTTTCCAAACAACAGGCTGATGATCAGCGAAGTAATGATGGCCATGGCGGCTCTGAACGACAAATAATTGAATACACCGGCTCCTGGAAAGTTGAATGCGCTATCGAGATATTGAAATAAGGTGTGCAGCATAATTATAATTCTTTCATGAGTTCTTCAATAATTTCCTTGTCGTCGAAATGATGACGAACCCCATTTATTTCTTGGTATTTTTCGTGGCCTTTTCCTGCAATCAGAATCATATCTCCTGGTTGTGCAAGGTTCCAGGCGGTTTTGATGGCTTCTTTTCGATTGGTTATTACTAATGTTCTTGCTTTTTTGGAGGCGTCAATTCCCTGTTTCATGTCTTCCAGAATTTTCTCCGGATCTTCGGTACGCGGATTGTCACTTGTGAGTATTACTTTGGTGCTAAGACGTGAGGCGATTCCTGCCATCAACGGTCTTTTGGTTTTGTCGCGATCGCCTCCGGCTCCCGTAACGGTAATCAGTTGTTCGTTATGTGTTCGAAGGGCATTCAAAGTGCTCAATACATTTTCCAATGCGTCGGGCGTGTGTGCATAATCTACAATCGCGGTAATATTGTTGGATGATTTGATTACGTCGAATCTTCCCTCGGCTCCTTTCAGCATGCTGATTCCGGTAAGTACTTCCTCTTTGGATTGATCCAGAAGTATGGCGGTTCCGTAGATGGCCATCAAATTATAGCTGTTGAAATCGCCCGAAAGGGGAGAATAGACTTCGTTTCCGTCGATTTTTATCTGCATGCCGTCCAGGTGATTTTCCATAACCTTGCCCATGAAATCGGCCATATTTTTCAAGCCATAGAATTTTTTAGACGCTTTGGTATTTTGTAGCATGATCTTTCCGTTGCGATCGTCGGCATTGGAAAGTGCAAAAGAGGAGGTAGGTAGCTGATCGAAAAATCGTTTTTTGGCTTCAAGGTAGGCTTTGAAGGTAAGGTGATAGTCCAGATGGTCGTGGGTGAGGTTGGTGAAAACCCCTCCTGTAAAGGTTAATCCAGCAATTCGTTCCTGGTCGATGGCATGCGAACTAACTTCCATAAACACATATTCACAACCTGCTTCCATCATTTCAGACAGCAGTTCATTTATTTTTATGGCATCGGGAGTGGTATGGCTTGAGGGAAGTTCTGTGGCACCAATCCGACAGCTTATGGTCGAAATCAACCCACATTGATATCCCAGATGCATAAACAGGTTGTAGAGCAACGTGGCCGTGGTGGTTTTACCATTGGTGCCGGTGATTCCCACCAATTTTAGTTTTTTGGATGGGTTGCCGTATAAATTGGTGGCCATCATACCCAAAGCAAATGATGGATTTTTAACCAGAATATAGGTGATCTCAGGGTTAATTTCTTCGGGGAATTGCCCGCAAATAATGGCTGTTGCACCTTTCTTAATGGCTTGGTCAATAAATAAATGCCCATCAACTTGTGTTCCTTTGGTGGCAATAAAGGCGGTATCGGGTGCTACATGTCGTGAGTCGAAGGCAATACGGCTGATTGGAACATTGAGCATCCCCTTGGTTTCAATCACCCCACACGAATATAATATGTCTTGCAATTCCATCATTCCTTCTAAATATTTGACAATTCGAGGTTTATATGCATATTTGGCGTCACTCTGCTTCCTGCTCTGACCGACTGAGTACGCACCACACCACGACCGGATAGTGAAATACTGATGCCCATATTTTCAAGTAGGAATACGGCATCTTTTGCTTTCATCCCTTTGACGTTGGGTACAACTTTTTCGGCAAATCGAACAGCTTCAAACTCTGAGGTTCCACTTTGCGTATTGGCTATTACCCACTCTTCAGTTCCCTGACTTTCTATAAATGGGATGTTTAGGCTGCTGTATATGACGGTAGCATCGTTGGCATACAATGGCCTTATTTGTGGTGTGCTTTGGACACTGTCGGCTAGGCCGTTGTCTACATTTATTGAGATAGAGGTGGCGTAGATATTGTCGGCAATTTGTTTGAACACGGGAGCCGCCACACTTCCACCGTAATATTTCCCTGCTGAGGGATTGTTTACCACCACGATGCATGAGTATACTGGATTATCTGCCGGAAAGTATCCCACAAAAGTCCCGTTGTAGTTTTCCTTGTTGTACTTGCCCCCCACGGCTATTTGGGCTGTTCCTGTTTTGCCGGCTACTTTATAAGGGCAATTTTTAAAGGTGCTTTTTCCCGTACCACGTTCCACAACACCTTCTAGCAACGATTGGGCTTGTTTCAGGGTATGTTCAGAAACTATTTGAGGATTAATTATTTGGGTGTCGAAATGTTCTTTGGGTACTCCGCCCTCCATGATATCGGTTACAAAATAGGGTTTTACCATCACACCATTGTTGGCAATAGAGTTGTATAAAGTGAGGGTTTGCATGGGTGTAACAGTAAGCTCATATCCAATGGACATCCAGGGAAGTGATGTGCCATACCAGATTCGTTTATTTGATGGGTGTTTAATCTGAGGACGACCCTCTCCTTTAATTTCAAGGTTGAGCGGTTTGTTCAGGTTAAATGAATATAAACGTTCGATAAATTTTGAGGGTTCATCCTTGTAGGCTCCATAAATTATTTTTGAAATGCCCACGTTAGACGAATGTTCGAAGGCATCACGAACAGTGATTCGGCCATTACCTATCTTATGGACATCTTGCATGCCACGGTTGTAATAGGTGGTATATCCTTCACCTGTAACAATGCTGTCGGTCAGCTTTGTTTTGTTGTCTTCCAAAGCTGCCAGAATCGAGGCAAGTTTAAAAGTGGATCCCGGTTCAATACTTTCTCCAATGCTGTAATTGTAAGTTTCTTTATAATAACCATCAGTACTGTCATAACGAAGGTTGGCATTGGCCCGGATTTTTCCGGTAGCCACTTCCATCACCACGGCACAACCCTGAAAAGCTTTGTTTTTTAGAAGTGTTTCCAGCAAAGCTTGTTCGGCAACGTCCTGAATGTGAATGTTAAGTGTGGTTACTATGTCAAGACCATCAGCAGGTTCTACTTCGTTTTCGTCATGGATCGGTACCCAGTCACCATGATTAATTCTTCTCATGACTTGTTTTCCATCTTTCCCGGTAAGGGTTTCTGCATACGCTCCTTCAAGTCCCACGTACAGATTTTCATCTTCAATCACATAACCTATGGTTCGGGCAGCCAACTCATCAAAGGGATGGGCGCGTTGTGTTTTCTGAATGGAGATAAGGCCACCACGGTATTTGCCTTCCCGAAATATGGGGAGTTTACGCATTTGTTTTAACTGATCGTAGCTGGTTTTTCTGTTGATCAGCAAATAGCGGTTTCCTTTTTTTCGCGCAGCTACTAACTGATTTTTTATGCTACGTGCCGATTTGTTAAGGATGATAGCCAGACCTCGGGCAATGGAATCCACTTTGGCATTGAATAATGAATTGGAAATTGCCGGATTCGCTGCATCGAAGCGTACTTCGAAAATGGGTACCGAGGTAGCGAGCAAACTTCCGTCGGAAGCCAGAATATTGCCTTTGGTTGATTCAATATTAAATACTTTGAGTTCCTGAGTGATTGCCTTTTCGTGGAGTTCTTCCCCCTCTTTTACCTGGATATACACTATTTTGGCAATGATGGCTATTCCGAACAGCAACATGCCGAAATACACCAGATAAACACGCCATAATATGTCTTTTCTAATATCCATGTTTTTTTATCAGTCTTTATTTTTAATAGTGATGCTCCTTAGGGGTTCTGTATTTTCTTTTATTCCTTTAGGGTTCAGCTTTTTGGAAATTTGTGATTGCTTCTCTATTTGTGTGAGGTTGGATTTGGCATTGATGTACTCATATCTCAACTCCTTTACTTCGTGTTGCAATTGATTTATTTCTCTGGTTTTGTTCTCAGCCAAATAGTTGTTGGCGATATAGGTAAAAGCCAGAAAGGAGATGTACAGTAAAAAGGGGAGCATGGTAAAAGTGCCTGTCGACAGAAAATCACCACCCAAAATTTCTTTGGTGGTTTTCCCAAAACGCGTATTTCTGGCAGGGGCTTTGGATGCGGCCTCAACTTTTGGTTCCGGATTTTTAAGTTTATTCGACTTTGCCATGACTATACCTTTTCTGCGATGCGTAATTTAGCGCTGCGTGCACGCGGATTGAGTTCAATTTCCTGTTCGGAGGGCACCAATGGCCTTCCTGTGATATTTTTTACGTCCACCAACACGTTGCCGAAGAAGTCTTTTTCCAGTGTGCCTTCAAAATTCCCCGACTTAAAAAAGTTCTTTACCAGTCTGTCTTCCAGCGAATGGTAAGAGATTACCACGAATCTTCCACCGGGCCTCAGCGATTTCATGCCGTCTTCCAAAAGTGTTTTCAAAGCCATCAACTCATCGTTCACCTCAATGCGAAGGGCTTGAAATACCATGGCCAGGTATTTGTTGAGTTTGTGGGCCGGGAAAAATGACTTGACTGCATTGATCAGATCGCCGGTGGTGGTAATGGGTTTCGCTTCCCGCACCTTGATGATTCCGCGGGCCACATGGTAGGCGTTTTTAAGCTCACCGTATTCTTTTAGGATGTGCATGAGTTGCCTTTCGGAATACTCATTCACCACAACCTCAGCACTGTTGACGTTGTTTTGATTCATGCGCATGTCGAGGGGTGCATCAAAACGGGTGGAGAATCCACGTTCGGCTTCGTCGAACTGATGCGACGACACGCCCAGATCGGCCAGAATACCGTCTACTTCTGAGGCTTCATGAAGTTTGAGAAAATTGGTGAGGTAGGTAAAATTGTGATTCACCAAAGTGAAACGAGGATCGTTGATCACGTTGTTTTTGGCATCGGGATCCTGATCAAATCCAATCAACCTGCCGGAAGTCAGTCGAGCCATGATTTCACGGGAGTGACCACCTCCGCCAAAGGTCACGTCAACATAAATTCCGTTGGGAATAATGTTCAGGCCTTCAATGCTTTCTTTTAATAATACCGGATTGTGATACATGTGTTGTATTAATCAGTTTCTAACTCTCCCATCACCTCTTCTGCCAAATCAGCAAAATCATCCGGGTCGTAATCCATAGCCTTTTCATAGGCGTCTTTATCCCAGATCTCGATGCGGTTTACAACTGATGTAAGTACAACTTCCTTAGTCATGCCTCCGTATTTCATTAAGTCTTTGGGAATGAGCATTCTGCCCGTTCCGTCCAACTCCAGAGGTTTTACACCGGCCATAAACTTTGTTACGAATTCCGCGTTTTTCTTTTTGAACATATTGAGTTTACTCACCAAGGCGGTTTCTTCCTGCCAGTGGCTTAAAGGAAACAACTCGAGACATTTCTTGAAAATGCTCCGCTTGATAACAAAACCTGCCGAAACAGCTTCTCCCATCTGCGTTTTGAACTGCACAGGAAACATCAATCGTCCCTTTGCGTCCAGTTTGCACTCGTATGTCCCTAGTATATTGATCATTAAAAACGAAGAATTATGGTGTAAAAGTAATAACTATTTACCACAATTAGACATAATTTACCACCTTTTACCACTTTGTTAAAAAAAAGTTACGTTTTTAACAGAAAAATTTTTTAATTTGGATAGTAAAAATCAGAAGTACAGCGATTTAAGACTTGAACAACCCATTGATTCAAACTTATTAACAACGGAATCATGCCAAAATTGTTAATAACTCGTGTTATAAAGACAAAAGAGGCTACCTTTCAAATTAACAAAAAGTATCTTCATTCATTTTTCCGGTAGTTTTTCCATTTCTTGGTTTTTTGCATGATGGTCGCCAACCTAGGTTTCCTATCTTTGTAGTCATGGAACGCATCACACTTTTTGCTGAAATATTACTCCCCTTGCCCTTACCGGGCACCTTCACCTACCGTGTTCCCTTTGAACTGAACGATCATGTGGTTGTGGGGCAACGGGTTGCTGTACAATTGGGTAAACGACGTGTGCTTGCCGGACTAATCAAAGAAATTCATGAGGTGGTACCTACCGGTTATATCCCCAAATACATCCTTTCCATCCTCGATAAAGAGCCCATCGTCTTGCCCATTCAATTTCAGTTTTGGCATTGGATTTCAGAATATTACATGAGTACTGAAGGGGAGGTGATGGCAGCGGCTTTACCCACCGTTTTTAAATTGGCCGGCGAATCGAAAGTGATGTTACATCCGGGTTTTGTACCCGACCAACAATCGCTGAGCAACGCTGAATTTTACATTACCGAAGCTTTGTTGCAAAGGAAAAAACTAACCATCGCAGAACTGACCAATGTGGCTGGAATTGCTAAAATATTGCCCGTACTCAAGACCATGATCGAAAATCATTTAATTGTGGTGGAAGAGGAGTTGATGGATACTTACAAGGTAAAAACCGAAAAAGTTGTTGTCCTCACTCCTTGGGCGTTAAAAGAGGAAAATTTACAACAGATGATGGATGAGCTGGGCAAGCGGGCACACAAGCAATTGGAAGTTTTGATGGCGTACATCGGTTTGGCAGGCTTCCCTTTGGAGGCATGCTCAGGAATTGATCAAAAAGTTTTGCTTACCAAAGCAGGAGTATCTTCCACCATTCTAAAACCCTTGATTGATAAGGGCGTGTTCCTTATTGAGGAGCGAGAAATAAGCAGAATTGAAAAAGTGGGTTCGGCTTCGGAACCGATGGTGCAACTGAGCGATCACCAGCAGTTGGCTTTCGATAGCATAGCTCATCAATTTGAAAGTAAGGATGTGGTTTTGTTGCATGGTGTAACTTCCGGTGGCAAAACGGAAGTGTATATCCGTCTGATGGAGCGTGCTTTACAAGAGGGAACTCAGGTATTGTATTTATTGCCCGAAATTGCCCTTACCGGACAAATTATCACGCGACTTCAACGGTATTTTGGCGATCAGGTAGGGGTATATCATTCCAGATATGGTAAAAATGAACGAGCAGAAGTTTGGTTGGGATTAAGTTCCTCCGAAACCAAATCGCAGCCACGTATCATTCTGGGACCAAGGTCGGCCATGTTTTTGCCTTTCAGTAATCTGGGATTAATCATCGTGGATGAAGAACACGATTCCAGCTACAAACAATTTGATCCGGCACCGAGATACAATGCACGTGATGCTGCCATTTATCTGGCCGCCAATCATGGTGCCAAGGTGGTACTCGGCTCGGCTACACCTTCGGTTGAATCGTATTACAACGCCATGCAGGGAAAATATGGATTGGCCATACTTACTGAACGATATGGCGGACTTAAAATGCCTGAAATAGTGGTGGTTGACATGCGTGATCAAACCAAACGCCGACTCATCCGGTCGCATTTTTCTTCGGTTTTACTCAACGAGATCACCCAAGCTCTTGAAAAGAAAAAGCAGGTGATTTTGTTTCAAAACCGACGTGGTTTTTCATTGCGTATCGAGTGCGATTCGTGTCATTATGTGCCCGAATGTAAGCACTGCGATGTTACGCTTACCTATCATAAAAGGAGCGAACTGCTCAAATGTCATATCTGTGGTTATTCCACCACAGTGCCTTCCGTATGTCCTGACTGCGGTAATACCGGATTGAAAATGAAAGGGTTTGGTACCGAAAAAGTGGAGGAAGAATTGTCCATTTTATTGCCCAAAGCCAAAATCGACAGAATGGATTTTGATACCACCAGAACCAAAAACAGTTTCCAAAAAATTCTTCATCGTTTTGAGGCAGGCGAAACCCACATACTTACCGGTACACAAATGGTTACCAAGGGTTTGGATTTCGATCATGTACATGTCGTTGGTATTTTGAGTGCCGATGGTATGTTGAGCTACCCGGATTTCAGAGCACACGAAAGGAGTTATCAGCTAATGGCTCAGGTGAGCGGAAGGGCGGGTAGAAAAGACCGACAAGGTAAGGTGATTATCCAAACTTGGAAACCACAACATCCCATTATTCGATTGGTGGTACAAAACGATTATTTGGCCATGTATCAATCGCAATTGGCAGAACGTCAGCAGTTTAAATATCCTCCCTTTTTTCGTTTGATTGTGGTTCGACTTAAACATAAAAATCCGGATTTGCTCAATCAGGCGGCTTCGGCTTTGGCCACCGATCTCCGGCACAAATTTGGAAGAGAGGTATATGGCCCCGAGTACCCTTTGGTTTCAAGGGTTCGGAATTTTTATATCAAACAAATACTCCTTAAGTTTCCGCGAAATGTGAACAGCTATAAGGTTAAGCAAGAAGTGTATGCTTCGGTGGATGTTTTTCGTGAGATTAAAAACTACCGTCCTATCATGATTCAGTTTGATGTGGATCCACAATAATTCCAATATATTTCAAAAAAAATACCACCGACAGAAGAATAATTCCTTGTCGGTGGCATTGGTAATGAGATAAAGTAAGTACTATTGACCTACTACAATCTTTTTGGTTACAGTTTGGTTGTTCAGTTCAATTTTAACAAAATAGAGGCCGTTTTCCAACGATTCAACATTCATGTCGATGCTATGGTTTCCACCTGACAACGTTCCGTTGTACACTTGATCAACCTGACGTCCGAGCATATCGAACAAGGTAATGTTAGCTGTACCATAGCTATTGTTGCTAAAGTTG
The DNA here is from genome assembly GCA_963676875.1 of Bacteroidales bacterium. Taxonomy (GTDB): domain Bacteria; phylum Bacteroidota; class Bacteroidia; order Bacteroidales; family F082; genus UBA6244. The sequence goes on along the minus strand of OY781436.1, from coordinate 917,364 downwards.
ACATGTGCAGTTTTTGTTGCAGGGTTGGGGAAGATTTCCACCGATTCGAGTGAGGTGTTTTCGTCAACTCCCACTTGCGAATCGTAAGCCAAACCTGTAGTCACCATATCCGTAAAAGCAGGGCCTGTCCAGAGTACGTTGGTAGCTTCGTCGGTAATGATATAAAAGCCACCATCAAGACCCGTACCTGAAGCATCATTGAGGGTTAGGGTATAGCAACCATTTGAGGGGAAGGTGAAAGGTTCCAAATGCAAACCGCTGTTTGGATAAGGGCCTCCCGAAGCAATGGCGTTTCCATCACCATCGGTAATACTCCAGGTAATATCCTGTGGATCGCCCAGGGTTTGAACACCAAAATATCCGGTTTTGGGATAATATTGCGATTGAGTGAAGTTGGTGTTAAAGTTATCATTTTGTGGGAGTTCGTCCGTTTGACCGTCAGGTTGTTCACACGTAATGTTTAAGGTGTTGTTGTCGGTAACATCGAAAGTAATTTCGGGTAGGGTAACCATGGCAGTTTCATTCTGTGCCAGCGAGCCGGTCCATTCGTAGGTGGCCATATCGCCTCCGTTTACTTCGTAGTTGAAGTTGAGAGAGGTCAGATCCATTACGCCGTAATTTTTAATTTCAACCGTAGGAGACATGGTGCCTTCGCAAGCGTTTTGCGGATAATAGGCTGTCAGAATGGCTGCGTCATAGTCGTTTGATTCCATGGTGGTAATATTTCCCATGATTCCGCTAACAACTTCCTGGTGACTTTCGGTAACAAAAGCCACAACGTCCAAATTTTCCAGTTCAACAAGTACATCATTGTAATCTTCAGGAATTTCGTAGGCAAAAGTTTTGGAGTAGAGAGAGCCTTCGGTAGTTTGGCTGATTTCAACACCCCACTGACCGGTGAGCAGATGACGCAACATATGTTTGTGGTCGTAGTTGTTTCCGGCACCGCCATTTGTTTGAGGTCCGTAAACATGGTTTTGCAATAGAGCCACATTCAAGAAATTGGATGATTCGGGACTGTCGCCGGTGTAATACACTTCCACTTGCACAACCAGTTGACGGGTGGAGGTCACAATAATGGCTTCCACACCCACATTCAAATAGCTGGGTTCGGCCATTACCTGATTGGCAGCTGACGTCCAGTAATTTCGGCTCATGGCTGTTCCGCTGCCTTGCGACCAGTTGGAAAACAGGTGGCGGTTTACTGTACCGGCGGGGTATCCCACCAACCCTGATTGACCTGCAATGGCGTTTCCCCAAGGGGTGCGGTAGTCAGGTTCGGAACCCGAAGGTACGGCGTAACTTCCCTGATGGATGTTGATGAGAATAACATCGTCAGGATGGGCGTCGTAAATGGCTTGGGCAATGGCATGTCCGTCAGGACAAAAGCCACAATGAATGCCGGTAAATTCTTCAAGAACAACGTTTTTGTTCTCAGGATCGGTTCCAACAATAGTTTGTGCAAATGCCGTGGAAGAAACCAGAAGGGCGGTTAAAAATAAGGTAATTCCTTTTTTCATCGTATTTAAAATTAGTTAGTATTCAATTGGTTGCGTTAGATTTACCCGAATCGGCAATCATCTCAATAATTTTGTATTTTTGCGGATTAGTGTATCTCAATGCAAAGGTATGACAACATTGGCTTACGAATGGTTGTTTTTGCCGAAAAGTGATATTTAACATTAAAAGAGGTGTAATCTCTGGTTTTTGTCATTTGTGCGCAACCTTTAAGGGGGCATTGTTGTCAAATATCCGAACCTAAAAATTCGTTATTGTATTGCTTGGGTTTTGGTATAATCTTTGTTATTAATATGTTTAAATAAATTTTAGATAATGATGAAAAAACTACTACTTTCTTTTATTATGTTTATCGCCACGGTGTTATATGTTAACGCCCAATCTTTTCAGCTATCCTGGAATGATGAAATACTCGGCGATACAGTTACTTTTCACGGAAGTGCAGATACCTTAATGGTGTTCAATCCTATATTTACCAACTTACTTGGCGTTGATGCCAATGTGAGCGTGGTTAAAAATGATGTATCGATTGTTGATGGTGCCGAAAATACAATCTGTTGGGGAGCATGTTTTCCTCCCGGAGTTGACAGCACCGGAGTAACTCTTGTTGCTGCGGGGGCTTCAACTGATCGTGATTATTTTCTTGGAGATTATAATGCGCTTGGGCATCCCGGTACTTCCATTATCTGGTATAAGTTTTATAATGTGGACAATGAGGATCAATACCTTGAGGTCGTAGTGAAATTTGTAGCTGCTCCTAATGCCATTGATGAAAATATGTTAAGTGGAATAAAGTTTTCTGACATATATCCAAACCCTGCCAATGATTTTGTAACTCTGGATTATAAACTAGTGCCTGGTGTTAAAGGCGGAAGTGTTAGAATCTCCAATTTGTTGGGTGCGGTGGTAAGCGAAACTGCCATCGACCTTAACAGCAACAGCGTTCGTATGGACGTGAGCAATTTAGAAGGGGGAATTTACTTTTATTCAGTGGTGCTCAACGGCGAAATTCTACACAGTAAAAAGTTGATTATAAGATAATAACACAATTGGGTATTAAATAGAAAAAGCCGATCAAACTGATCGGCTTTTTTGTTTTTAAGGTACTTTTTTGAGTTGAATTACAATTCAAACGCAGCTTTTACCTTATCAATATAATTCAATTTCTCCCAAGGGAAAAATGTAACTGTTTTCTTGTACACGTTCAATCCATTTCTGTTTTCCACGAAAGTGGTATCCTTGTCTTCGTAGTACACTTCAATTTCTTTTTCGAAGCTTTCACGACCAAAATGACCATAGGAAGCTGTTGGTACAAAAATGGGATTTTTTAGCCCAAAACGGGAAACAATGGCATAAGGACGCATGTCGAAGATGCCTTCAAGTTTTTTTGAAATGGCACCATCTTTCATGATGTTTCCGTTTTCATCCTTCACTTTGGCCGTTCCGTAGGTGTTCACGTAAAAACCAACAGGTTTGTCCACGCCAATGGCGTAGGCCACCTGAACCAGGATTTGGTCGGCAACACCGGCAGCTACCACGTTTTTGGCAATGTGTCGAGCAGCGTAGGCAGCCGAACGGTCAACTTTGGAAGCATCTTTTCCTGAGAATGCACCACCGCCGTGTGCGCCATGACCGCCGTAGGTATCCACAATAATTTTTCTTCCGGTGAGTCCGGTATCGCCATGAGGACCGCCGATGACAAATTTGCCGGTGGGATTTACCAATAAGCGCATTTGGTCGGTAAACAAATTCTTAACCTTGTCGCTGTATTTGTTTTTTACACGGGGAATAAGTATCCTGGCGCAATCTTCCTTGATTTTATTCTGCATGTTTTCTTCGGTGTCGAAGTCGTCGTGCTGTGTGGAAATCACGATGGTATCGATGCGAATGGGCATTCCATTGTCATCGTATTCCAGGGTTACCTGCGATTTGGAGTCGGGGCGGAGGTAGGTCATTTCTTTTCCTTCGCGGCGGATTTCTGCCATTTCGAAAAGCAAATCGTGCGCTATTTCGGTGGTATAGGGCATCAGGTCCTCCATCTCCTTGATGGCAAAACCGAACATCATTCCCTGGTCGCCGGCACCTTGTGCTTCTTCAGTTTGACGTACAACCCCCTGGTTGATATCGGATGATTGTTCGTGCAAGGCTGAAAGTACCGAGCAAGAATCGGCGTCAAATTGATAGGCGGCTTTTATGTAACCAATGCGGCGAATGGTTTCGCGGGCTACATGCTGCAAGTCCACATATGCAGAGGTTTTTACTTCGCCGGCTATCATGGCCAAACCGGTGGTTACCAATGTTTCGCAGGCCACTTTGGAGTTGGGATCGTGGCGCAACATTTCGTCTAATACCGCATCTGAAATCTGGTCGGATACCTTGTCGGGATGTCCTTCAGAAACAGATTCGGACGTAAAATAATATGACATATCGTTATCAATTAATATTAAACAATTTGAAAGGTTCGGGTGATTGGCGGGTAAATGTTGCTTTAGCATTTTTTTTCCGTGGTTGCAATCAATCAAATCTTTCCACAAACGTTCTTCAAAACGTGCGGCAAAGGTATGAAATTATTTGTTACGTAAAGTGCTAAAAGTTGAAAGTGGGTAAAGTTGGAAGACGGAAGTGGGAAGACGGAAGACGGAAGTTGGAAGACGGAAGTCGGTGGTCGAATCCCAAAAGCCTTCGGGGTGAACATCAAACCGCCTTAGTTGGAAATCGAAAGCTTACGGGGGCAGTGAGAAGTCGGGGGGCTTTTTTGAGAAGCGCTACACCATGAAGTTATTTGAATTTTGTCCACACTAACCTTCGTTTGTTAAGCGATGAAATACATCTTCCATTTTGTTCGCTTCCTGTGAAAGTGCAAGAACATTATATCCCTTGGAAACGGCAAATTTGAAAACTTTTTCCCGCAGGTCGAGTCCTTTTTTACCCGTAATGAGCCAAGTATTGTCGGATTGCTTGTCCACTTTTTCCACACCTTCGATTGCCTTGAGTTCGTTTACGGGGATGATTTCTTTTAGTTCCAGTCGGTACACAAATGATGGAGCACTGCTTTTCGACAGGTTTGACGGGGTGTCGTCGGCAACAATTTTCCCATGGTCGATAATGACCACCCTGCTGCAGAGTGCCTCTACCTCTTGCATGATGTGGGTGCTCAGGATAATAGTTTTTATCTTTCCCAGTTCGGCTATAATGCGCCGAATTTCAACCAATTGGTTGGGATCCAGTCCGGAGGTAGGTTCGTCTAAAATAAGTATTTCCGGGTCGTGTATCAGCGCTTGTGCCAACCCCACCCGCTGCTTGTATCCTTTGGAAAGTTCTCCTATTTTTTTTCTGCTTTCTTGGGTCAGTCCGGTAAGTTTTATCACTTCCTCCACAGCGTTTTTTGCCTTGCCGCCACCGGGATAACTTTTAAAAACGAAGGTGAGGTACTCGCGCACATACATGTCGGAGTATAGCGGATTGAGTTCAGGCAAATAGCCGATACACTTACGCACCTCTAACGATTGTTCCTGAACATCCAGTCCATTTACTTGTGCAGTGCCCGAAGTAGGAGGAATAACAGTGGTAAGAATCTTCATCAGCGTAGATTTCCCGGCTCCGTTGGGTCCCAATAATCCAACTACTTCCCCTTTACTTATAGATAAGGTGACATTATCGAGTGCTTTTTGTTGCCCGTAAAATTTGGTAATTCCTTCTATCTTTATGGTCGACATGGCAGATTGTTTAATTTTTTCACAAAAATAGTAAAAGAAGCTAGTTGTCTATCTTCCTTTCTGTGGGAAGCATTTAATTGATTTGGCGAATATCTTATAAAGAAGCAGAATTCAACAGGTTTGAAATCGAAATTTATCCTACTACGACTAACTTAGCAAATCTTAGCAGTAATTGTTTTTTTCCAACTGCATGGAAGTGGACACTTGCTTTTTTATTGGGTCCTTCGCCTTCTACCTCAAGCACTTTTCCACGTCCGAAATTGGCATGTTCCACCTCCATTCCTGGAAGGATATCGTCTGCCTGCGATGGATTGGAGGCACTTGTATTCGGCGTGGAGGTTAATCGTTGGGTAAGCGGTTTTAAGGCACGTTTGTTTAAAGTAGGTTTTGGCTCATCTTCCGTTCTGCGTTTAAACGACGGGCGATTCAAACCTATTCCCTCTGGTCGATCGATGAGTTCATTGTCAATTTCTTCCAAAAACCGACTGGGCTCAGTGATGGTGAAATTACCCCAGCGATAACGACTTTCAGCATGACTGAGTGTTAGGTGCTCCATGGCTCGGGTAATGGCTACGTAAAACAAACGGCGTTCTTCCTCCAGATCGCTTCGGGTGCTAATGGATTGAATGGATGGAAAGAGGTTCTCTTCCAATCCCACCACGAAAACATGTGGAAACTCCAGCCCTTTGGAAGCGTGTATGGTCATGAGGGTTACCTTGTCCTGATCTTCATCCTTGTCGTTATCTGCGTCAGTAAGCAAGGCCACATCCTGCATAAACTCTCCCAGTGTTTTTCGCTCGCTCATATCTCCATCGCTGAGTTCCACTGCTTTTTCACTGAACTCTTTGATGCCATTCAGCAACTCCTCAATGTTTTCCACCCTGCTGACACTCTCGGGTGTTTCTTCATCTCTTAACATCTTTAGCAATCCCGATGCTGTGGCGATATGATTGGCCATATCGAAGGCTTCTTTGGTCTTGTTTAAGGCGATAAAGCTTTTTATTAGTAGAGTAAAGTCGTTTATTTTGCGAGCTGTTCCACTGTTAATGCTCACCTGGTATTTATAGGGTTCGAGAGCCACTTGCCACAGACTGATATTATGTTCGTCGGCGGCAACCACCATTTTGTCCAGGGTGGTTTTTCCAATGCCGCGTGCTGGTGTATTGATCACGCGCATGAGCGCCTCGTCGTCGTTGTTGTTGATTACCAAGCGAAAATACGATAAGAGATCCTTTATTTCCTGTCGGTTATAAAACGACAACCCCCCATAAATTTTATAAGGAATGTTTTTCTTTCGTAATCCCTCTTCAATGGAGCGGGATTGGGCGTTGGTCCGGTACAAAATAGCAAAAGCACTGTTGGGAAGCTGTTTGTTCATTTTCTGGTCGAAAATGGCTGCAGCCACCAGGTTACCTTCTTCATTGTCGCTTCCGGCTTTGATCAGACCTATTGGTTTTCCTGAGGTGTTTTCCGTCCAAACGGTTTTCTTTATCTGATCTTTGTTGTACGTAATTACCTGATTGGCAGCTTTAACAATGGTTTGTGTTGAGCGATAGTTTTGTTCCAGCTTAAATAATTTCGCATCAGCATAGTCCTTTTTAAAATTAAGCATATTGCTGATATTGGCTCCACGAAATGAGTAGATGCTCTGGGCATCATCGCCTACCACACAGATGTTTTCGTTGTTGGCAGCAAGTTTTTTGATGATCAGGTATTGTGCATGGTTGGTGTCCTGATACTCATCCACCATGACGTACTTGAATTTTTGCTGGTATTTGTAGAGGACTTCCGGAAAACCGGCAAACAACAGATAGGTGTTGAAAAGCAGATCGTCAAAATCCATGGCATCTGCACGCTTGAGTCGGGTTTGATAGGTTTTGTAAATGTCTTTTATCAAGGGTTTGGCTGAAGCCTCATCCGCTGTTTGGATATCGGCATCATTGGCATAATGGTTAGCTGTGATGAGCGACGACTTTGCCATGGATATTCGGCCAGCCACAAATGAGAAGGGATATGCCTTGGGGTCGAGTTGCATATCGCTGATAATCTGACGGATCAGTCGCTTGCTGTCGGTGGAGTCGTATATGGTATAATTGGAAGGATATCCGAGATGATGCCCATCAAACCTGAGAATTTTGGAAAAAACAGAGTGAAATGTACCCATCCAAACATTTCTTCCTTCTCCATCGCCGATGAGTTTGAGCACACGTTCTTTCATTTCACGTGCTGCCTTGTTGGTAAAAGTAAGTGCCAGAATATTAAATGGGTCAACGCCTTTGGCAAGCAGATAGGCCAGACGATAGGTTAGAACCCGCGTTTTTCCCGAGCCTGCTCCGGCAATTACCATCACAGGACCCTCGGTTTGCATAACAGGGTCGCGTTGTTCTTTGTTCAGTTGATCTAAAAAGTTGCTCACAGATTTTTTTATTTACGGCGCAAAAGTACATTTTTATGTTTGAGGCTTGACCCTTGTGCATGGTTCATCTTAAAAAATAGCTACTTTTGAAACCCAATTTTGCCATGGAAAATACGAAAAATAAATATCTAAAACCGCTGCTTTTTATCATCCTGGTGGCTGCTGTATTGCGTTTTTGGGATTTTTGGAACATTCCATTTATGCACGACGAGTTGAGTGCGATGAGTCGATTGACTTTTCAAAAAATTTCTGATTTGATAAAATATGGTGTGGTGCTAAACGATACCCATCCGGCAGGTGTTCAGGTGTTTATGTATTATTGGGTGATGCTGGTCGGGGAGCGTGAAGCCTGGGTAAAATTGCCCTTTTTATTGTCGGGTGTGGCCTCAGTATTTTTTGTGTTTAAGATTGGAAATCTGTGGTTCGATCGGACAACTGGTTTGATTTCAGCTGCAATGGTTGCCAGCCTGCAGTTTTTCATTATGTACGGTCAAATTGCAAGGCCCTATACCAGTGGGTTGTTTTTTACATTGGTAATGGTGTTCTATTGGAGTAAGTTTTTTTTCGTGACTCCAAAAATCAGGTACCTTGTTGGGTTTTCCATTTTTGGTGGGTTGTCGGCCTACAACCACCATTTTAGTTTGTTGTTTGCTGCCCTCGTGGGTTTGTCGGGTGTGGTTTTTGTAAAGAAGAATCAGCTTATTCCATACACACTTGCCGGATTGGGCATTTTTGTACTCTATATTCCACACTTACCCATATTTTTTCATCAGCTGGAGCAAGGAGGTATTGGTGGAGTAGGTGGGTGGCTTGCCAAACCAACTCCCGACTTTTTTGCTGATTTTTTCTCCTGGCTCATCCATTTCTCTTTTATTGGTGTTGCGGTTCTTGCATTGGTATTGGCCTATCTGTTGTTCAAGAGGGGGCAATTTCAAGCATATGGTTTTCCTTTCAGGAAACGATTGGTGTTGGCTCTTTGGTTTGTGCTGCCTTTGGCCATCGGTTATATTTATTCCATCCGGGTGAATCCTATTTTGCAATTTTCTCTTTTGATTTTCGGAACGCCATATCTAATTATGCTTGTATTTAGTTTTCATAAAAAGCTTGATATGAAAGCACTTTGGGGAATTATACTCGTGTTGATGACAGTAAATATCGGTACTTTGGTTTTTGAGCGCGATTATTATCGAATTTTTTATCGACAACCATATAATGAACTGTTTAAAACCGCTGTTCGAGAGCAAAGTAAAGGCGATGTTTTCATTATTGACAATTGCATACCTTATATTCATGGGTATTATTTCAGAAAATATGGAGTTGAAATCCCTTATTTTACCAAACGGAACAAAGAGCTTACACTTTCGGATTTAAACCGAAGGGTGGCTTCTATCAAACAGTCGCGAGTAGTTATCCAAGGACTTACCGGGGAGGAATTGCAATTGGTGAGGTCGTATTTTCCGTACCAAGTATCTTACGACTATGGATTTACATACGAAACGTATGTGTTGAGTAAGAGGCCTGAAGACGAGGCAACGCTAACATACAGATTGTTGGCAAGTTATTCACCAGATACCACTGTGGGTAATTTTAATGTAAAACCGGAACTGGAGGTTTATGATACTTTAGTAGGTAGAGAACGATTGCGCATGACCAAAGAGATGGAATGGGGTTTTTCTACTGATTTGATCTTCGATAGTCTGTATATCAATCCGCGAGGAGTTGTTGATGCGCAGATATATATTGATGCTTTGGATCAAGTGGGTGGAGCGGTTTTGGCCGGCTATATTACGCGCGCAGGTGAAGTTGTTTATTGGGCAGCAGCCCCCTTCAAACGATTTGAGTTTAAAAAGGATGAAGAAATAAGTGCTTTTCTTACCATTGATTTGTCCAGTGCCTTGAAGAAAAATCAGGACACCAAGGATTTGGTTTTGCACTTTAAAGTTTGGAACAACCACAAACAAGGCACCTATTTTATTGATTCATTGAAGGTTTTGGGTCAACCGGGTAATCCCGAAAAATATACCTTATATTATAAGTAGTTGGTGCAGAGATATGAATTGCATTGAGTTAATTTCATAGATACAAATATTTATTAAAAATATTTTGTTGAAAAGGTTGTGAATATAAAATATAGTAGTATCTTTGCAGCCCGTTTCAGATATTAAGTTTAAAGTAACTGAAACAGATATAGTTAAGGAGCCTGACAAGGTAAAACGATATAGGTTTCCGGCGCAACTTACTCGATAAGAGACTGATAATAAAGTTGTTGCAAAGTTTTAATAACTGCTGGTATCCCTCCTTGTCTTTTTTCCAAATATTATATCAATAACTTGAGGTTCGTATAAAAGGATTTTATACTTTTGCGCCTCGAAAAAATTGGAGCACAAAAGGTTAATAATAAACGTTAATATGCCGACAATACAACAGTTAGTAAGAAAAGGACGCGAGAAGCTCATAGAGAAGAGTAAGTCTCCCGCCCTTGATTCATGTCCGCAGCGTCGTGGAGTATGTGTGAGGGTTTATACCACCACACCAAAAAAACCTAACTCAGCCATGCGTAAAGTAGCCAGGGTTAGATTGACCAACGGTAAAGAGGTGAATGCCTATATTCCCGGTGAAGGACACAATTTGCAGGAACACTCCATTGTAATGATCAGAGGTGGTCGTGTGAAAGACCTTCCCGGTGTGCGTTACCACATCATTCGTGGTGCTCTGGATACCTCAGGTGTAGATGGAAGAACACAACGTCGTTCTAAATACGGAACCAAACGTCCCAAGAAAAAATAAAGTACTAATAGTATAAGCTTGATCACATGAGGAAAGCAAAACCAAAAATACGAATCACCCTTCCTGATCCCAAATACGGTGATGAGTTGGTTACAAAGTTTGTAAACAACATTATGTTGTCGGGAAAGAAAAGTACTGCTTACAGAATTTTTTATGAAGCCATGGACATTGTTGCCGAACGCTCCAATGAAGATCCTGTTGAAGTATGGAAAAAAGCATTGGCCAATGTAACTCCCGCCGTTGAGGTAAGGAGTCGTCGTATTGGTGGTGCCACTTTTCAAATTCCTTCTGAAATCCGCGCCGGTCGTAAAATGTCAATCGGTATGAAAAACCTAATTAATTTCTCGCGTAAACGCCATGAAAAAAGCATGGGGCAAAAACTTGCCGGAGAAATTATGGCTGCTTATAAAGAAGAAGGTTCCGCTTTCAAACGTAAAGAGGACACACACCGTATGGCAGAAGCCAACAAAGCTTTCTCACACTTTCGGTTCTAAATTAAACCAACTACTATAGCTACGCAAACTAATGGCAGTGCAAGACAAAAATAGCAAACTTAAATTCACCCGGAATATTGGGATTATGGCGCATATCGACGCCGGTAAGACTACTACTACCGAGCGTATCCTGTTTTATACAGGCCGTAATTACAAAATGGGTGAAGTGCACGAAGGTGGCGCTACCATGGACTGGATGGTGCAGGAGCAGGAGCGTGGAATCACCATAACTTCCGCTGCAACAACTGTTTACTGGGAGTTGTTTAACAAGCAACACAAGATTAATATTATCGACACCCCCGGTCACGTTGACTTTACTGTTGAGGTAGAGCGTTCGTTACGGGTACTCGACGGAGCAGTGGCTCTGTTTTGTGCCGTGGGTGGTGTAGAACCGCAATCAGAAACAGTTTGGAGACAAGCTGATAAATATAAAGTACCACGTATCAGCTTCGTAAATAAAATGGATCGCTCAGGCGCCGATTTCTTTTCCGTTGTTGAGCAGATGAAAACCAGACTGGGTGCTACAGCAGTTCCAATTCAAGTGCCAATAGGTGCCGAAGAGGATTTTGTTGGGGTAGTTGATTTGGTTAAAGATAAAGCCTTTATCTGGGAAGAAGGTAACAATGGTACTAAAATCGTTGAGATCCCTATTCCTGCAGACCTTGAACAAACTGTTTACGATTACCGTATGAAGTTGATCGAAGGTGTTGCTGAAGAGAGCGATGAACTACTCGAAAAGTTTTTGGATGATCCTCATTCAATTACTGAAGAGGAAATGATCAAAGCCATTCGTACCGCTACTCTCGAAATGCGTATTACACCGGTAATGTGTGGTTCCGCTTTCAAGAATAAGGGGGTGCAAATGCTACTCAACGCGGTTATCGAATTTCTGCCAAGTCCATTGGATGTTGATCCCGTTAAAGGTATCAACCCCAATACAGAAAAGGAAGAGATACGTTACCCCGATCCAAATGAGAAATTTTCGGCACTGGCCTTTAAAATCGCTACCGACCCATTCGTTGGACGTTTGTGCTTTTTTAGAGTTTATTCCGGAACACTCACTGCAGGTTCTTATGTTTATAATGTGAACACCGGTAAAAAAGAGCGTATCAGCCGTATCATGCAGATGCACGCCAACAAGCAAGAACCCATGGATAAGATTGAGGCAGGCGACATTGGAGCAGCTGTAGGTTTTAAAACCATCCATACCGGCGATACACTTACCGACGAAAAATATCCTTTGATCCTTGAATCGATGTCTTTCCCCATTCCTGTTATCAGTATCGCCATTGAGCCGAAAACTCAAAAAGATATGGATAAAATGGGCATGGCCTTAGCCAAACTGGCTGAAGAAGATCCTACTTTTAAGGTTCATACTGACGATGATTCGGGTCAAACCATTATTTCCGGAATGGGCGAACTGCATCTGGATGTATTGATTGATAGGATGCGTCGCGAATTTCATGTGGAATGTAACGTGGGTAATCCTCAGGTTTCTTACAAAGAAGCTATTGTAGGAACTGCTTCACACAGAGAAGTGTACAAGAAACAAACCGGTGGTCGTGGTAAATTTGCCGATATCCAGTTTGAACTGAGCCCTGCAGATGAAAACTTTGTAGGACTGCAATTCATCGATGAAGTAAAAGGTGGAAACATCCCCCGCGAGTATATCCCTTCCATTAAAAAAGGTTTTGAAATAGCCATGCAAAATGGTGTGCTAGCCGGATATTCAGTTGAAAGCATGAAAGTTCGACTGATTGATGGATCGTTTCATCCTGTTGACTCAGACCAGTTGTCATTTGAAATGGCCGCCAAAATGGGATTCAAAGCTGCCGCGCGTAAAGCCAAATCGGTATTACTCGAACCCATTATGAAGGTAGAAGTGGTTTCCCCTGATGCCAATTTGGGTGATGTTACCGGTGACCTGAACAAACGTAGAGCAATGCTCGAAGATGTTACCGCTAAAATGGGCGCACAAATTATCAAGGCGAAAGTACCGTTGTCAGAAATGTTTGGATATGTTACCTCACTCAGGACTTTGTCCTCAGGACGTGCCACCTCAACCATGGAATTCGACAGCTATCGCCAAGCCCCCGAGAGTATTGCGGAAGCAGTGATTAAAAAAGTAAAAGGAGAATAATTAGCTAAAACTATAAAAAGTGAGCCAGAGAATTAGAATAAAACTTAAATCGTACGATCACAACTTGGTTGACAAGTCAGCTGAAAAGATCGTCAAGGCGGTAAAAACCACAGGCGCCGTAGTTAGCGGTCCCATTCCATTACCGACCCACAAAAAGGTATTCACTGTTAACCGTTCTACTTTCGTTAACAAAAAGTCAAGAGAACAGTTTGAACTGAGCACTTTTAAAAGATTGATGGATGTTTACAACTCCTCATCAAAAACCATCGATTCGCTGATGAAATTGGAATTACCTAGCGGAGTAGAGGTAGAGATAAAGGTATAACGATTCACGGTTTTAAAGATTTGTAAAAATGTCAGGATTATTAGGTAAAAAAATAGGGATGACCTCCATTTATGACGAGAACGGGAAAAATATTCCCTGCACCGTTATCGAAGCTGGTCCATGTATCGTAACTCAAATACGTACAAAGGCAGTTGATGGGTATGAAGCCATTCAACTTTCTTTCGACGATAGAAAAGAGAAGCATACAACCAAAGCGTTAAAAGGTCATTTTGATAAAGCAAACACCACTCCCAAAAAGTACGTGGCTGAGTTTACACGTTTCGAAGATCGTAAACAATACGGTGATGTGCTTACAGTGGAGGTGTTCAAAGAAGGTGAATATATCGATGTGGTTGGAAAATCAAAAGGTAAAGGCTTTCAAGGCGTTGTAAAACGTCACGGCTTCGCCGGTGTAAATGATGCCACACACGGTCAGCACAACCGGTTAAGAGCTCCTGGTTCAATTGGTGCTTCTTCATGGCCATCACGCGTTTTTAAAGGAATGCGCATGGCGGGACGTACCGGAGGCAACAGAGTGAAGCTGATCAACCTTCAGGTAATGAAAATTATTCCTGAAAAGAATATTGTGGTAGTAAAAGGAGCGGTACCCGGTCCGAATAATTCATATGTAAAATTAGAGAGATGGAGTTAGTTGTTCATAACAAAAGCGGCGAAAGCACAGGCAGGAAAATCGTCCTCGACGATGCTGTGTTTGGAATTGAGCCCAACGACCATGCGATTTATCTCGATACAAAACAGTATCTGGCTAACCAGCGTCAAGGCACACACGATTCCAAAGAACGCGGTGATGTAAGAGGTAGCACGCGAAAAATCAAACGTCAAAAGGGTACAGGTACAGCTCGTGCCGGCGGAATTAAAAATCCCATCTTTCGCGGTGGTGGAAGAGTATTTGGACCTCACCCAAGATATTATGGATTTAAGCTGAATAAAAAAGTCAAGAGATTGGCTCGTAAATCAGCACTTACCTACATGGCCAAAGACGAAAAAATTCTTGTTCTGGAAGACTTTACGTTAGACAGCCCCAAGACCAAGGAATATAGAAAAATGCTGAATAATTTTGGTGTTGAGAATTTAAATACCTTGCTGGTGCTCAACCAAGCCGACGAAAATATTTACCTGTCGGCACGTAATCTGAGCAAAGCCAAGGTGCTACGCGCCGAAGGGTTAAACACCTACGAAGTGCTCAACGCAAAAAAAATTATTATAGTTGAAAGTGCAGTAAAAACCATCGTTGAAGTATTAGCGAACAAATAAATTTAAGGAGATGGGCGTAATATTTAAACCGGTAATTACAGAAAAGATGACTGAAAAGGGCGAAAAGCTCAATCAGTTCGGATTTCTTGTCGACCCACGGGCCAACAAACTACAAATCCAGCACGAAGTAGAAACCCTCTACGGTGTTCAGGTACTTTCTGTAAACACCATGAATTACTCAGGAAAAAGGAAATCTCGCAACACAAAATCAGGCGTTATTTCTGGTAAGACAAAGGCCTTCAAAAAAGCTATCATTACTTTAGCTGAAGGGGAAACAATTGATTTTTTTAGCAACATTTAGAAATAATGGCTCTGAAAAAATATAAACCAACGACACCCGGTCAGCGCTTCAAGATCATTAGCGCTTTCGACGACGTTACCGCCACCACACCTGAAAAGAGCTTGGTTGTAGGTAAGAACAGTACAGGAGGAAGAGACAATAAAGGTAAAATGACCATCCGCAACGTAGGCGGTGGCCATAAACAAAAATACCGCTTTATCGACTTTAAACGCGAAAAAGAAGGTGTTCCCGGCATTGTTAAAACCATCGAATATGATCCAAACCGCACAGCACGCATAGCCCTTATTAACTATGCTGATGGCGAAAAAAGATATATCGTGGCCCCTCACGGACTAAAAGTAGGACAAGAAATTCTTAGTGGTAAAGGTATATCGCCCGATTTGGGTAACACACTATACCTGAGCGAAATTCCCTTCGGAACCGTAATTCATAACATTGAATTGCGTCCCGGTCAAGGGGCAAAAATGGCCAGAAGCGCCGGCTCTTACGCCCAGCTTATGACACGTGAAGGCAAATTTGCTATCATTAAATTGCCCTCAGGAGAAACACGCATGATTTTGCAAACTTGCAAAGCTACTGTAGGAATGGTATCTAATGTGGATCATGGTCTTGAAAAATCAGGAAAAGCCGGACGTAGCCGCTGGTTAGGTCGTCGCCCAAGAGTACGTGGTGTAGCCATGAACCCTGTTGATCACCCCATGGGTGGTGGTGAAGGAAGAGCTTCAGGTGGACATCCAAGGTCACGTAACGGAGTACCTGCAAAGGGATACCGTACAAGGACACCTAAAAAGGCTTCCAATAAGTATATCATCGAAAGAAGAAAGAAATAATTACTGAGCGTTAATTTGAATCTAATATGAGCCGATCACTAAAAAAGGGACCATACATCGAAGTTAAACTCGATAAAAAGGTAATGGCTAACGTTGAAGCAGGAAAAAAAACTGTGATTAAAACATGGTCAAGGGCGTCAATGATTTCTCCTGACTTCGTTGGCCAGACTATAGCAGTACATAATGGTAATAAATTTATCCCTGTGTACGTAACGGAGAATATGGTAGGACACAAGTTGGGCGAATTTGCCCCAACCCGTATGTTCAGAGGCCATGCCGGAAAAAAGAATAAAGGTAAAAAATAAAGTGTAGTATAATGGGATCTAGAAAACATATCAGTGCCGAAAATCGTAAAGAAGCACGAAAAACGCTTTATATAGCTCGTCTGCGCAATGTGCCTACCTCACCCAGGAAAATGCGTTTGGTAGCAGACCTCGTAAGAGGTATGGATGTGGAACCAGCCTTGGCTGTACTGCAACATACATCAAAAGAAGCCGCCGGGCGTGTTTATAAACTCCTGCGCTCAGCCATCGCCAACTGGGAAGTTAAAAATGAAGGTAGCCGTGTTGAAGAAAACAGGTTGTTCATTAAACAAATCAGTGTGGATAGTGGCAGAATGCTTAAACGTATTCAGCCTGCACCACAGGGTCGTGCTCATCGTATTCGTAAAAGATCAAACCACGTAACACTTATACTTGGTAACCGCAACGAGCAGGTCAATGAAGTTAATAATACCGAAAATAGCGATAATTAGATTATAATGGGACAAAAAACTAATCCAATAGGACTCAGGTTAGGCATCATCAAAGGATGGGATTCGTACTGGTATGGTGGCAAAAATTTTTCTGCCAAACTGGTTGAAGATGACAAAATTAGAAAATACCTGAATGCTCGTTTAGCAAAAGCCGGCATCTCCAAAATAATGATCGAACGTACGCTGAAACTGGTAACTGTTACTATTTTTACAGCTCGTCCGGGTATTATTATCGGAAAAGGTGGACAGGAAGTTGATAAGCTGAAAGAGGAGCTGAAAAAGCTTACCGGAAAAGAAGTTCAGATTAATATCTCTGAAATTAAACGCCCCGAACTCGACGCCCATATCGTTGCCTCCAGTATTGCCCGCCAAATTGAAGGTCGTGTATCGTTCCGTAGGGCTATTAAAACTTCGGTTGCCTCTACCATGCGTTTGGGAGCCGAAGGTATTAAAGTACTTATCTCAGGACGTTTGGGTGGTGCTGAAATGGCTCGCAACGAACAATACAAAGAAGGTCGTGTTCCGTTGCATACACTTCGTGCCGACATCGACTATGCTTTAGTTGAAGCCCATACTACTTATGGCCGTATTGGTATCAAAGTATGGATTTTCAAAGGCGAAATTTACGGAAAACCTGAGTTGGTTGCTGTTACCGTCGGAGGAAATAATCAAAGAGCTACCGGCCCTGCGAATAAATCTGCAGGCGGTCGCCAAAGAAGAAGAAGGTAGCATAAGCGTAATACTAATTTTTAAAGGACAATAGGCATGTTACAACCTAAGAAAACAAAATTCAGAAAGCAGCAAAAAGGTAAGATGAAAGGTAACTCCGGAAGGGGTCACGAGCTCGCTTTCGGAAGTTTCGGAATAAAGACACTGCAGCAAGCCTGGCTTACAGGTCGTCAAATAGAAGCTGCACGTCAAGCAGTTACACGTTATATGAAACGTGAGGGTCAAATCTGGATCAGGGTATTCCCCGATAAACCGGTAACCAAAAAACCTGCAGAGGTACGTATGGGTAAAGGTAAAGGTGCTCCTGAATATTTTGTGGCTCGTGTTACTCCCGGTCGAATCCTTTTTGAAGCAGAAGGTGTACCATTACATATCGCCAAAGAAGCTATGCGGTTGGCCGCACAAAAGCTTCCGGTTATCACTAAGTTTGTTGTAAGAAGAGATTACACAGAAGAAAATTAATAGTAAGATGAAACAAGAAGTCGTAAAAGAGTTAAGCACTGCTGACATTATCGAAAGACTCGAGGAAGAACGGAAACGCCTGACACGTCTCAAGCTCAATCATGCGGTTTCTCCATTGGAAAACCCTAACGAGATCAAAGATAACAGAAAAACGATCGCTCGTTTGGAAACCGAACTGAGGAGTAGAACTATTGCTGAAAAAAATATAAAGTAATCATACGATGGAAAAAAGAAACCTAAGGAAAGAGAGAACCGGCGTGGTGGTGAGCAACAAAATGGATAAATCCATTGTGGTTCGTATCGAACGCCGTGTTAAACATCCTGTTTACGGCAAATTCATCAAGATGTCCACCAAGTTTATCGCTCACGATGAAAAAAATGATTGTAACATAGGAGATACTGTGTTAATCATGGAAACCCGTCCGTTGAGCAAAAACAAGAACTGGAGATTAGTAGAAATCATTGAAAGAGCTAAATAACCATGATACAACAAGAATCAAGAATGGCTGTTGCAGATAACAGCGGAGCAAAAGAAGTACTTTGTATCAGAGTGCTGGGGGGAACCAACCGCCGCTATGCGTCAATTGGCGACAAAGTTGTGGTGGCAGTTAAAAGTGCAATCCCTTCCGGAAACATTAAAAAAGGCGCAGTAGCCAAGGCCGTTGTGGTAAGAACGAAAAAAGAAGTCCGCAGAAGCGATGGATCTTACATTCGTTTTGACGACAATGCTGTTGTTTTGCTCAATACTGCCGGCGAAATGATGGGAACCCGTATATTCGGCCCCGTTGCTCGTGAACTACGCGAAAAGCAATATATGAAAATTGTATCACTGGCACCCGAAGTGCTTTAATCAACCAAGGAGATTTAGTTATGGCTAAGTTACAAATAAAAAAAGGTGATAACGTTAAGGTAATTGCCGGAAATAGTAAGGGGCAGAGTGGTAGAGTTCTCGTGGTAGATACCGAAAAGGAAAGAGCCATTGTGGAAGGTGTGAATCTTGTTTCGAAACACGCTAAACCTAGTACAGAAAACCCTAAAGGTGGTATCCTTAAACAAGAAGCCGCAGTCCATGTCTCAAACCTGATGATTCTAGACAAATCAGGAAACCCAACCCGAATCGGTTATAAGGTGGACGAAAAAACCGAAAAAAAAATTCGTATATCAAAAAAAACAGGGGAGGCTATTAAGTAATGAACGATCAACCTAGATTAAATAAAAAGTATAGCGAGGAAATTATCCCTGCTTTGACAAAGCAGTTTGGCTATAAAACGGTGATGCAGGTGCCAAAACTGGTCAAGATATCTTTGAACCAGGGTATTAGCGGTGCGCTTACCGATAAAAAAATGATTGAAACCGGCGTCAACGAAATGACCGCAATTACCGGACAAAAAGCCGTGCCAACCATTTCAAAACGCGACGTTAGTAACTTTAAGCTTAGAAAAGGAAACCCTATCGGTGTTCGTGTAACCCTCAGAGGCAAAAAAATGTACGAATTCCTGGATAGATTGATCTCGGTTTCGCTGCCCCGTGTTCGCGACTTCGACGGAATCAATGATAAGGGCTTTGATGGACGTGGAAACTATTCGTTCGGTATTACCGAGCAACTTATTTTCCCTGAAATTGATATCGATAAAGTAAGTAAAATTAACGGTATGGACGTTACAGTGGTTACTACAGCTAGTACCGATGCCGAAGCATTCGCCCTGCTGAAAGAATTTGGATTACCATTTAAAAATCAAAAAAAGTAAATACTCATGGCAAAAGAGTCGATGAAAGCGCGTGAGCGTAAAAGACAAAGAATGGTGGAACAATATGCAGAAAAACGTGCTGCATTAAAACAAGCCGGCGATTACGAGGCATTACAAAAATTACCTCGCAACGCTTCGCCTGTGCGACTACATAACCGTTGCCAGCTTTCGGGCAGACCTAAAGGCTACATGAGACAATTTGGTATCTCACGTATCAATTTCAGAGAAATGGCACTGGCAGGTTTGATTCCTGGAATAAAGAAAACCAGTTGGTAAATAAAACGAATTAAAAAAAGAATTGTCAGATGATAACCGATCCAATTGCAGACTATTTGACCAGACTCAGGAATGCTGTGGCTGCCAAACATCGTATGGTAGAAGTTCCTGCTTCAAATCTGAAGAAAAATATTACCAAAATCCTTTTTGAAAAAGGATATATCCTCAATTATAAATTTGAGGACGATGCTGTTCAGGGAAACATTAAAATTGCTTTAAAATATCACCCTGTAAACAAATTGCCCGCCATCAGAAGTTTGGAACGTATTTCTAAACCGGGTTTGCGTAAATACGTTAATGCCAACGAATTACCTCGCGTAATCAATGGTCTTGGTATTGCCATCCTGTCAACCTCCAAAGGGGTTATTACCGACAAGGAAGCCCGTAAACTCAACGTAGGTGGCGAAGTTTTATGTTACGTAAGCTAAATAGAGGAGAGAGATAAATGTCACGAATAGGAAAATTACCAATTAGTATCCCCAAGGGAGTTGAAGTGCAGGTTTCTGACAAAAATGTGGTTTCTGTAAAAGGAAAGCTTGGTGAGCTTGTTCAACAAGTGGATCCGGCAATCGCTGTTAAAGTTGATGACGGAAACATTGTATTAGAGCGAAGCACTGAGGAAAAAGATCATAAAGCCAAACATGGTTTGTATCGGTCACTTATTAACAATATGGTAATAGGTGTTAACGAAGGCTATACCATTGTTCAAGAGCTGGTAGGTGTTGGTTATAAAGCCGAAGCCAAAGGTCAAATACTTGAATTGTCTTTGGGTTATTCTCACCATATCTATATGCAGCTTCCTCCCGAAATTAAAGTGGAAACTGTTGCAGAAAGAGGTAAAACACCTCAAATCAGACTTTCTTCTGTCGATAAACAACTCATCGGTCAGGTAGCAGCTAAAATTAGATCACTACGCAAGCCTGAACCATACAAGGGTAAAGGTATTAAATTCCAGGGCGAGGAGCTAAGGAAGAAAGCTGGTAAAGCCGGTGATAAGAAGTAACATTTTTCGATCTTAACAGGTAAAAACGTTAAATAATGAACACAAAAAATAAAAAGGCATATCGCAGACTACGCATCAAGATGAGAATCCGCAAGACTGTGATCGGGACCCCTGAAAGACCCCGCATGAGCGTGTTTAGAAGTAATAAACAGATCTACGTTCAACTGATTGATGATATGTCTGGAAACAGTTTGGTGGCAGCATCATCACACGAAACTGCTGAAGCCGATAACAAGGTAAATAAAATTGAGCAAGCCGCTCAGGTAGGTAAAAAAATTGCCGAAAAAGCCTTGGCTGCCGGAATCAGTGGGGTAGTATTTGACAGAAATGGATATTTGTATCATGGCAGAGTAAAATCATTAGCTGAAGCTGCCAGACAAGGAGGACTAAAATTTTAAAGTATTATGGCGAACGCAAACGTTAAACGTGTTAAATCCAGCGAAATTGAATTCAAAGACAGGCTGGTGAGCATTCAAAGAGTAACTAAGGTTACAAAAGGGGGCCGTACTTTCAGCTTTTCAGCTATTGTTGTTGTTGGTAACGAAAACGGTGTTGTAGGTTATGGACTTGGAAAAGCCAAAGAGGTTACTTCTGCCATAGCTAAAGGTATCGATGATGCCAAAAAGCACCTGATCAAAGTTCCCGTAATGAAAGGTACATTGCCCCACGAACAAACCGGAAAATACAGTGGAGCTCGTGTTTTTATTCAACCCGCTGCACCTGGTACAGGTGTAATTGCAGGTGGTGCCATGCGCGCAGTGCTTGAAAGTGTTGGTGTAACAGACGTGTTGGCGAAATCAAAAGGTTCGTCAAATCCTCACTCTGTTGTTAAGGCTACCATCGATGCACTTTCAAAACTGAGAGACCCCTTTACGGTGGCTCAGTTACGCGGTGTGGAATTGGATACAGTTTTTAACGGATAATAAAGAAATCATCACGATGAAGAAAGTTAGAATTACCCAGGTCCGGAGTGCAATAAACCGCCCCAAAAGGCAAAAACTTACACTTGCTGCACTCGGTTTGAAAAAACTGCACAATGCCAAAGAGCATGACGCAACTCCGCAAGTCCTCGGAATGATAGATAAAGTAAAACACTTGTTGAAAGTAGAAGAAATTTAATAGTGAGAACAATGGATCTAAGTAATCTTAAACCAGCAGAAGGTTCTGTAAGAAACAGAAAAAGGATAGGTCGTGGACAGGGTTCGGGCCGTGGAGGAACTGCTACAAAAGGCCATAAAGGAGCCCAATCAAGATCAGGTTACAAACGTAAACCTGGATTCGAAGGTGGACAGATGCCACTGTATCGCCGTGTACCTAAGTTTGGGTTTAAAAATATCAACCGAAAAGAATACCGAGGTATTAATATCAGTGTTTTGCAAAAATTGGCTGATGAGAAAAAAATTACTGCCATCGATCAAAATGTACTGATTGAGAATGGTGTGGCCAATAAAAACGACCTAATTAAAATTTTAGGAATGGGTGAACTGAAAGCTAAACTTGATGTTACGGCTCACGGTTTTACTAAAACTGCTATAGAAGCCATAGAAGCACAAGGCGGAACAGTTACTAAAATCTAAAATTGAATGAAAAAGTTAATCGAAACCTTACGGAACATAAATAAGATTGAGGAATTAAGAAACCGCATTCTTTATACATTGGGGATTATTTTAATCTACCGTCTGGGTTCCTATATTACACTCCCGGGTGTCGATCCAAATATGCTGGCTACACTTAAAAGTCAAGGCAGCAGTGGATTGATGGGATTGCTTAATATGTTCTCAGGTGGGGCCTTTTCCAATGCTTCTATTTTTGCATTGGGTATCATGCCCTACATTTCGGCATCCATTGTAATTCAGTTGCTCGGAATGGCCATCCCTTATTTTCAACGCCTGCAACGCGAAGGCGAAAGCGGCCGTAGAAAAATAAACCAAATCACCCGTTACCTTACTGTGATTATCGTGGCCCTTCAGGCTCCCGGATATATTGCTAACCTGGTGTCGCAGCTTCCAGCCGAAGCTATCACTCCTTTTAGCGCTGCCGTTACTACCCCTTCACTGTTTTTCTGGGTTAGTTCGACTATCATTCTTATCTCCGGAACTTTATTCGTGATGTGGCTCGGTGAAAAAATTACTGATAAAGGTATCGGAAATGGTATTTCATTGATCATTATGATTGGTATTATTGCCCGTCTGCCCGGTGCACTTGTACAGGAATTTGTATCTAAAATGGGTGCCCTTGGTGGTGGTCTTGTTTATTTCCTGGTCGAGTTGGTGGTGCTTATCTTCGTTATCCTGTTTACCATACTTTTGGTTCAGGGAACACGCAGAGTACCTATTCAATATGCAAAACGTATTGTCGGCAATAAACAATATGGTGGAGTACGTCAGTATTTGCCGCTGAAAGTTAACTCAGCCGGTGTAATGCCCATTATCTTCGCGCAAGCCATTATGTTTTTGCCCATCACACTTGTAGGATTTGCACAGTCGGAGTCATTGTCAGGTTTCGCGGCAGCTTTTGCAGATTATACCGGATTCTGGTATAATTTCACTTTCTTCATTATGATCATTGCATTTACCTACTTTTACACTGCTATTACTATTAATCCCAACCAAATGGCCGACGACTTAAAAAAGAATGGCGGTTTTATTCCGGGGGTTAAGCCAGGTAAAAAAACAGCGGAATATCTGGATAATATTTTATCACGTATCACATTGCCCGGATCCATATTCCTCGGTTTTATTGCTATCATGCCTGCATTTGCGCAGATAGCTGGTGTAAATAGTGGATTTGCTCAGTTTTACGGTGGAACTTCCCTCCTTATTTTGGTGGGTGTTGTGCTGGATACTTTGCAACAAATTGAAAGTTATTTGTTGATGCGCCATTATGACGGACTGACTAAGTCAGGACGTATTAAAGGTCGTTCATCAACTTTTAGTATGTAATACCGATTTCGTTAATGGATTTTTTTATTAAGACTAACGAAGAGGTAGAAATACAACGACAGAGTTCTTTACTTGTTGGAAAAACTTTAGCTGAGGTGGCCTCCATATTGAGGCCGGGCGTAAGTACTATCGAACTGGATACATTGGCAGAAACCTTTATCCGCGATCATGGTGCAGTGCCTGGCTTTAAAGGCTACGGCGGATTCCCGGGAAGCTTATGTATCTCCGTCAACGACGAGGTAGTACATGGAATTCCAGGGCAAAGGGTGATTAACGATGGAGATGTTGTTTCTATCGACTGTGGAACCCTTTGGAATGGCTTTTACGGTGATTCAGCTTACACTTTTGGTGTTGGTGAAATAGAACCGGAAGTGGCCAATCTGCTACAACGCACCAAAGAATCCCTTTTGCTGGCCATCGATCAGGCGATTGTTGGAAAACGCATTGGAGATATCGGAAATGCAGTGCAGAAATATGTGGAGGGATTTGGATATTCAGTGGTGAGAGATCTGGTTGGTCATGGGGTGGGAAGACACCTGCACGAACCCCCGGAAGTACCAAACTACGGAAGAAGAGGTACCGGCGTAAAGTTAAAATCAGGTATGTGCCTGGCCATTGAACCCATGGTGAATCTTGGAGTGAAAGAAGTTAAACAAGATGCCGATGGGTGGACTATCAGAACGAAGGATGGGAAACCGTCCGCTCACTTTGAGCACGATGTGGTGGTTCGCGAAGGTAAGGCCGATATCATGTCAACATTTGAATATATTGAAAAAGTAATAATAAAAAATAGTAATTTGTATGGCTAAACAGCAGTCGATTGAACAGGATGGAACTGTAGTAGAATCTTTAGGTAACGCCATGTTTAGGGTGGAGCTTGAAAATGGTCACGTTATTACAGCACACATTTCAGGAAAGATGAGAATGCATTACATTAAAATCTTGCCCGGCGATCGCGTAAAACTTGAAATGTCACCATACGATTTAACAAAAGGACGAATTACATTTAGATACAAATAGTAGCAACGATGAAAATAAGAGCATCCATTAAGAAAAGAACTCCTGAGGACAAAATTGTTCGTAGAAAAGGAAGATTGTACGTTATTAACAAAAAAAATCCCAAGTTTAAACAAAGACAAGGGTAACCTGGGGTCGTTTTAATTTTAAAAGATAAATTATGGCTAGAATTGCTGGAGTAGACATCCCAAACAATAAGAGAGGTGAAATTGCATTAACCTATATTTTTGGTATTGGTCGTAACACTGCTCAAAAAATTTTGAATGAGGCTGGTATCAGCAGAGATACTAAAGCACAAGACTGGACGGATGAAGAACAAAATAGTATCCGTAACATTATTGGCAACCTGAAAGTTGAAGGAGAGCTTCGTTCGGAAACCCAAGTGAATATCAAACGATTGATGGATATTGGTACCTATCGTGGAATCAGACATCGTTTAGGATTGCCCCTACGTGGACAAACCACAAAAAATAACGCTCGTACCCGTAAGGGAAGGAAAAAAACTGTTGCGAACAAGAAGAAAGCTACTAAATAGTAATTAATTTATATCATAGTCTAGTTACAGAATTATGGCAAAAAGGACCAGAAATACAAAGAAAAGAGTAGTTAAGATAGATCCTATAGGTAGGGCCTATGTGCAAGCTACGTTTAATAACATTATTGTGTCTTTAACCAACGAGGGTGGTCAGGTTATTTCCTGGGCCTCTGCAGGAAAGATGGGATTTAGAGGTTCCAAGAAAAACACACCTTATGCAGCTCAAATGGCCGCTCAGGATTGTTCGAAAGTAGCCTATGATCTTGGATTGCGTAAAGTGAAAGTGTATGTGAAAGGTCCCGGCTCCGGAAGAGAGTCTGCCATACGTACCATCCATTCTTCAGGCATCGAAGTAACCGAAATTATTGACGTTACTCCATTGCCACACAACGGCTGTCGTCCTCCAAAAAGGAGAAGGGTATAATCACTAATTCAATCGTTTAACCGACAAATTATCTAAGAAAATGGCAAGATATATCGGACCAAAATCCAAAATTGCACGAAAATTCAACGAGCCTATTTACGGTGCGGACAAATACCTCGACAAAAAGGCATTTCCTCCCGGACAACATGGCGCCAATAAGAGAAGAAGAAAACAATCTGAATACGGAATTCAGCTCCAGGAAAAGCAAAAAGCCAAATATACATACGGCATCCTTGAGCGCCAATTTAGAAATATCTTCCACCAAGCTTCACGCAAAAAAGGTATCACAGGTGAAAACCTGTTGAAACTTATCGAAGCACGTTTAGACAATACTGTCTACCGTTTGGGAATCGCTCCCACACGTTCAGGTGCTCGACAATTGGTTTCTCACCGTCACATTACTGTGAATGGCCAAATCGTGAGCATCCCTAGCTTCGTGCTCAGGGAAGGCGATATCGTTGGTGTTCGTGAAAAGTCAAAGAGTATGATTTCCATAGCCGAGTCACTCGAAAGTGCACACAAAAGTTATTCGTGGCTCGAATGGGATTCAACCAAAAAACAAGGTAAGTTTTTAAACTATCCTCCTCGTGAAGAAATTCCTGAGAACATCAAAGAACAACTTATTGTAGAGTTGTATTCTAAATAACATTTACTGACTTACTGATTATTAATAGCTAAAGATAAATTATGGCAATTTTAGCATTTCAAAAGCCCGATAAGGTTGTAATGAACGAAGCCGATGAGTTTCATGGGATATTTGAATTCAGACCCCTTGAACCCGGTTTCGGAATAACCATTGGCAATGCCCTGAGAAGAATTTTACTTTCTTCGCTCGAAGGATTTGCTATCACATCCGTTAAAATCGACGGAGTGGTTCATGAGTTCTCTACGATTAAAGGTGTAGTCGAAGATGTCACCGAAATCGTACTTAATCTCAAAAAAATCCGCTTCAAACAGCAAATTCAAAACGAGAATAGCGAAAAAGTAAATATCATTATTGGTGATCAGGAAGTTTTTAAAGCTGGTGATATCAATAAGTTTCTCTCTGTGTTTCAAGTATTGAATCCGGATGAGGTTATTTGCCATCTCGACCCGTCGGTTAAACTAAGTATGGAACTTACTATAAACAAAGGTAGAGGCTATGTTCCGGCAGAAGAAAACGCTGATGAAGAGGCTTTGCTGGGTACTGTGGCCATCGATTCTATCCATACGCCGATCAAAAACGTGAAGTATCACGTAGAAAACTATCGCGTTGAGCAAAAAACTGACTACGAAAAACTCGTTATCGATATTCTTACTGATGGTAGTGTTCATCCAAAAGATGCACTCAAAGAAGCAGCAAAAATATTGATCCATCATTTTATGCTCTTCTCAGATGAGCGCATCACACTTGAAACCGAGGAAAGATCAGTGAATGAGGAATTTGATGAAAACACACTACATGTGCGTCAATTACTTAAATCCCGTCTTGTTGATCTCGACCTTTCGGTGAGAGCGCTTAATTGCCTCAAAGCTGCGGATGTGGAAACCTTAGGCGAACTTGTTGCCTACAACAGAAACGATTTACTTAAATTCAGGAATTTCGGAAAGAAATCTCTTGCGGAGTTAGACCAACTCGTGGAGAGCAAAGGCCTGGAGTTTGGGATGAATATTGCAAAATTTAAACTAGATAAGGATTAAGCGAGATGAGACATAGAAAGAGTTTTAATCATTTAGGAAGAAATGCTTCACACCGAAAAGCAATGTTGTCGAACATGGCCACTTCCTTGATCGTTCATAAAAGAATTACTACTACCTTGGCAAAAGCTAAAGCTTTGCGTGCCTACGTAGAACCGTTGATTACCCGTTCAAAAGACGATAGTACACATTCAAGACGTATCGTATTTAGCATGCTGCAGGATAAAGCCGCTGTTGTTGAACTGTTCCGTGAAGTCGCCGTTAAGGTAGCCGATCGGCCCGGAGGATATACACGTATCATCAAATTAGGAAAACGCCTGGGTGACAACGCCGACATGGCCATGATGGAACTTGTAGATTTCAACGAATTGATGCTGACTGAAAAATCAGGAGCTAAAAAGAAAACTACACGTCGTCGTCGTGGAGGTAGTAAATCTGCCGATGCGAAAGCTGCACCTGCACCTGTCGAAAGTAAGGTGGAAGAAGTAGCAGAAACAAAGGTAGAAGATGACACAACCGAAGTTCCCGAAAAAGAATAAACTTTCTTATTTCAGAGAGCATTCAGTTGCAATCGTTTTAAACAGCGTAAAAATATCGCAGTACTAGTCAAAAGTACCCGAATAGCATAAAAAGAGGTGTCTGAGAAATCAGATGCCTCTTTTACATGAAGGGAAAGCATTTTTTTTGCCTACTTTTGTCGAGTATTTTAAAATAAAATTATGAGTCAGATACAAAGTATTCATGGAAGACAAATATTGGATTCCAGAGGAAACCCAACCGTAGAAGTAGATGTTTACACCACCTCAGGAATTGTCGGTAGAGCGGCCGTTCCGTCAGGTGCTTCAACAGGAGTGCACGAAGCCGTTGAATTACGCGACGAAGACAAAAGCGTTTACATGGGAAAAGGTGTTTTGAAAGCAGTTCAAAATGTAAATAACATACTGGCCGAAGAGCTGAATGGTTATTTTGTAACCGATCAGGTGGAAATCGATCAGCGAATGATTGAAATTGATGGTACTCCAAATAAAGCCAAACTTGGAGCCAATGCTATCTTAGGCGTGTCTCTCGCCGTGGCTCATGCCGCAGCACAGGAAACTAACCAACAACTTTTCAGATATATCGGGGGTGTTAATGCACGTACCCTGCCGATCCCAATGATGAACATTATCAATGGTGGGTCGCATGCTGACAACAGTATCGATTTTCAGGAATTTATGATCATGCCCATTGGCGCCAAAAGTTTTAGAGAAGCCATACAAATGGGAGCTGAAGTTTTCCATAACCTGAAGAGCGTATTAAAAAAACTTGGGCATTCAACCAATGTAGGCGACGAAGGCGGATTTGCCCCCAACCTGAAATCAAATGAAGAGGCTGTAAAGGTTATTCTCGAAGCAATTGATAAAGCAGGCTATCGTGCAGGTGAAGATATATATCTGGCACTCGATCCGGCATCTTCAGAGTATTATTTATCCGACGAAAACGTGTATCACCTTAAATGGTCAACCGGTGAAAAACTAACCCCTGCCGAAATGGTTGATTATTGGGATGGCTGGACAAAGAAGTACCCCATTGTTTCAATTGAAGACGGTATGGCCGAAGACGATTGGAATGGATGGAAGCTCATGACCGATAAAATGGGCGACCGTATCCAGCTGGTGGGCGACGATTTGTTCGTAACCAACACCAACAGATTAAAAGAAGGTATAGATAAAGGTGTTGCCAATTCCATATTAATTAAGGTAAATCAAATTGGCACCCTGACCGAAACCATCGAAGCCGTAAATTTGGCCACCCGCAACAGCTACACTTCCGTGATGAGTCACCGTTCGGGAGAAACCGAAGACGTAACCATCGCTGATTTGGCTGTGGCTTTGAATACCGGACAAATAAAAACCGGTTCCGCCAGCCGTACCGACCGTATCGCAAAATACAATCAGTTGTTGCGCATCGAAGAAATGTTAGGCGAAACTGCTTATTTCCCCGGAAAAACATTTAAATATACCAGGTAGTAATAACACCTACCTCCATGGAGCTTCCTTTCGATTTGTTCAAAAGGAAGCTTTTTTTGTTTATGTTAATTGGTTTTCGAGGCGTTTCACTCAACGTTCCCCATACTTTTAAAATTAATTTGAAAATAATATTTTTTTAAAATTCAGATAATAAAGGGAATACAAATTATTTCAAAAAATATTCACTAAGACCCTTGCGAAATTAAAAAACATAAGTACTTTTGCACTCCCAATTCAGCGAGATAATTGATAGGAAATCGAGAGCGAGATGATTTGGGGAGTTCGTAGAGAAAGATGAGGGTAGTGCTAATAGGGAGAAGGAAAGAGGAGAAAAAAGCCAACAAAAAAAAGTTAAATTTTTTTTCACAAAAAGTTGGTTGGAATAAAAAAAGCATTACTTTTGCAGCCCCGTTCGAGACGAAAGATTGATGAGAAAGCGAGAGGGGAAATTACAAGAAAGAAACTGCGGATAAAACCGTAGACGTTCATAGACATAATGAAGCCAAGCCAAGTAAAGGAAACACAATACCAATTGTCATTTAGATGACGAGATTAAAAAAAGAAGTCAATTACTTTGTCGGGATCTAACAGCATATACAAATATTCTTTTGAAAAAAAGGACAAACAATATACTATGAAGAGTTTGATCCTGGCTCAGGATGAACGCTAGCGGCAGGCCTAATACATGCAAGTCGAGGGGTAAGGCTCCTTCGGGAGTACACGACCGGCGCACGGGTGCGTAACGCGTATGCAACCTACCTTTAACAGGAGAATAGCCCCGAGAAATCGGGATTAATACTCCATAACACTGCGAGATGGCATCATTTTGCATTTAAAGCTCCGGCGGTTAAAGATGGGCATGCGTGACATTAGTTTGTTGGTGAGGTAACGGCTCACCAAGACTACGATGTCTAGGGGTTCTGAGAGGATGATCCCCCACACTGGTACTGAGACACGGACCAGACTCCTACGGGAGGCAGCAGTAAGGAATATTGCGCAATGGAGGCAACTCTGACGCAGCCATGCCGCGTGCAGGAAGAAGGCCTTATGGGTCGTAAACTGCTTTTATTAGGGAATAAACTCTCGATCGTGATCGAGACTGAAGGTACCTAAAGAATAAGCACCGGCTAACTCCGTGCCAGCAGCCGCGGTAATACGGAGGGTGCAAGCGTTATCCGGATTTATTGGGTTTAAAGGGTGCGCAGGCGGGCTATTAAGTCAGTGGTGAAATCCCGGGGCTCAACTCCGGAACTGCCATTGATACTGATAGTCTTGAGTTTGGTTGAAGTGGGCGGAATGTAGCATGTAGCGGTGAAATGCATAGATATGCTACAGAACACCAATCGCGAAGGCAGCTCACTAAGCCAAAACTGACGCTCATGCACGAAAGCGTGGGGAGCAAACAGGATTAGATACCCTGGTAGTCCACGCCGTAAACGATGATCACTCGTTGTTGGCGATACACAGTCAGCGACCAAGGGAAACCGATAAGTGATCCACCTGGGGAGTACGATCGCAAGGTTGAAACTCAAAGGAATTGACGGGGGCCCGCACAAGCGGTGGAGCATGTGGTTTAATTCGATGATACGCGAGGAACCTTACCTGGGCTCAAATGTAAGTTGACATGTCCTGAAAGGGATTTTTCTTCGGACAATTTACAAGGTGCTGCATGGTTGTCGTCAGCTCGTGCCGTGAGGTGTCGGGTTAAGTCCCATAACGAGCGCAACCCCTACTCTTAGTTGCCAGCATGTAATGATGGGGACTCTAGGAGAACTGCCTACGCAAGTAGAGAGGAAGGTGGGGATGACGTCAAATCAGCACGGCCCTTACGTCCAGGGCTACACACGTGCTACAATGGCCGGTACAGAGGGCAGCCACCTGGTGACAGGGAGCGAATCTCTAAAGCCGGTCTCAGTTCGGATCGAAGTCTGCAACCCGACTTCGTGAAGCTGGAATCGCTAGTAATCGCGCATCAGCCATGGCGCGGTGAATACGTTCCCGGGCCTTGTACACACCGCCCGTCAAGCCATGGAAGCTGGGGGTACCTGAAGTCGGTTACCGCAAGGAGCCGCCTAGGGTAAAACTAGTAACTGGGGCTAAGTCGTAACAAGGTAGCCGTACCGGAAGGTGCGGCTGGAATACCTCCTTTCTGGAGCATTCCGACAGAGGATTTCTTTTACAATCACGGTATGAAACAAAAATTACATTGGTTTGGCCTTCATTTTTAATAAATGGAGAGAGCGAAAGCCTGATGGATCACAGTATAGTGATACTAACCACAGGTAAGCTATCGGGAGGTTTCCGGTCGCCGATCATTGATCCCTGATCACCGATCACCGACCGAAAAAACAGAGTCTCGTAGCTCAGTTGGTTAGAGCACTACACTGATAATGTAGGGGTCCCCAGTTCAAGTCTGGGCGAGACTACCAGGTAATTTGAAAATTACCGGATTTGAGAAAAACAGTAGAAAAGATTTAGAACAATCTTCAAATTTTCAAATTGTAAAATTTTCAAATCAATACATTGACCCGGGGGATTAGCTCAGTTGGCTAGAGCGCTAGATTTGCATTCTAGAGGTCAAGGGTTCGACTCCCTTATTCTCCACCATTTTCTCAAGATCGAGTTTTCATCGTAACTTGAGATATATCCGCCTAAGGCGGACGAACAAGAGTTCATTGACATATTGGAAGAAAGTATAATAATTTTTTTGCTGGTGTAAGAGCACCTAAAAAAATAGGTTAAGAAAGTTACTAAGAGCGTACGGTGAATGCCTAGGCTCTCAGAGGCGATGAAGGACGTGATAAGCTGCGATAAGCTTCGGGAAGGTGCAAATAACCTTTGATCCGGAGATTTCCGAATGGGGCAACCCGGCATGTTGAAGACATGTCACCAGACTTAGTCTGGAGCGAACCCGGTGAACTGAAACATCTAAGTAGCCGGAGGAAGAGAAAACAAAAGTGATTCCGCAAGTAGTGGCGAGCGAACGCGGAATAGCCCAAACCAAAGTTGTTACGGCAATTTTGGGGTTGTAGGACCAAGACATAGGACTATAAATTGATAGCAGAACCTATCTGGAAAGGTAGATCATAGAAGGTGACAATCCTGTATGCGAAATCGATTTATTACCTTATTGGTATCCTGAGTAGGGCGGGGCCGGTGAAACCCTGTCTGAATCCAGCGGCACCATCCGCTAAGGCTAAATACTCCTGAGAGACCGATAGTGAACCAGTACCGTGAGGGAAAGGTGAAAAGTACTCCGAACAGGAGAGTGAAATAGTACCTGAAACCGTGCGCTTACAAGCGGTCGGAGTCAGCCATAGGCTGATGACGGCGTGCCTTTTGCATAATGAGCCTACGAGTTACACTTCTCTGGCAAGGTTAATCCTGAAAACGGGAGTAGCCGCAGCGAAAGCGAGTCTGAATAGGGCGAATGAGTCAGAGGAGGTAGACGCGAAACTTGGTGATCTACCCATGGCCAGGTTGAAGGTCCGGTAACACGGACTGGAGGACCGAACCAGTTGACGTTGAAAAGTCTTTGGATGAGCTGTGGGTAGGGGTGAAAGGCCAATCAAACTGAGAGATAGCTCGTACTCCCCGAAATGCTTTTAGGAGCAGCCTCGGGCACGAGTCTTACAGAGGTAGAGCTACTGATTGGGCTAGGGGGCTTCACCGCCTACCAAACCCTGACAAACTCCGAATGCTGTAAGATGATACCCGGGAGTGAGGGCGCGGGTGCTAAGGTCCGCGTCCGAGAGGGAAAGAACCCAGATTACCAGCTAAGGTCCCAAAATATATGCTAAGTTGAACTAACGAGGTCTGATTGCAGAGACAGCTAGGATGTTGGCTTGGAAGCAGCCATTCATTTAAAGAGTGCGTAACAGCTCACTAGTCGAGCGATCGGGCATGGATGATAATCGGGCATAAGCATATTACCGAAGCTGTAGATTCTACTTTTAGTAGAGTGGTAGGGGAGCATTCCAGTCTGCGTTGAAGGTGTGTCGTAAGGCATGCTGGAGCGTCTGGAAAAGCAAATGTAGGCATAAGTAACGATAATGCGGGTGAGAAACCCGCACACCGAAAGACTAAGGTTTCCTGATCAACGCTAATCGGATCAGGGTTAGTCGGGTCCTAAGGCGAACCCGAAAGGGGTAGTCGATGGACAACGGGTTAATATTCCCGTACCGGCTTATATTGCGATGGGATGACGGAGTAGTGAAAGGTCCGCGTACTGACGGAATAGTACGTTGAACACTGTAGGTATAGGGAGTGTAGTTAAATGCGCACTTCTTGCTGAAGGTGGATAGTACCACAAGCCTTCGGGTGAGTGGATAGTGACCCTAATCAGACTTCCAAGAAAAACCTCTAAGCGTCAGATATAAGCCGCCCGTACCGTAAACCGACACAGGTAGTCGAGGAGAGAATCCAAAGGTGCTCGAGTGATTCATGGCTAAGGAACTAGGCAAAATAACCCCGTAACTTAGGGAGAAGGGGAGCCATCTTCGGATGGCCGCAGAGAAATGACCCAGGCGACTGTTTATCAAAAACACATGGCTTTGCTAAATTGAAAGATGATGTATAAGGCCTGACACCTGCCCGGTGCCGGAAGGTTAAGAGGAGAGGTTATTTCCGACTTCGTCGGAGAGAAGCTTATAATTGAAGCCCCGGTAAACGGCGGCCGTAACTATAACGGTCCTAAGGTAGCGAAATTCCTTGTCGGGTAAGTTCCGACCTGCACGAATGGTGTAACGATCTGGGTACTGTCTCAGCCATGAGCTCGGTGAAATTGTAGTAACGGTGAAGATGCCGTTTACCCGCAACGGGACGGAAAGACCCCGTGCACCTTCACTATAGCTTAACATTGACATTGGACACGTGATGTGTAGGATAGGTGGGAGACTGCGAAGCGGTGCCGCTAGGTATCGTGGAGTCAACCTTGAAATACCACCCTTTGCTTGTCTGATGCCTAATCCGCCTTCGGCGGAGACAGTGTTTGGTGGGTAGTTTGACTGGGGTGGTCGCCTCCAAAAGAGTAACGGAGGCTTCCAAAGGTACCCTCAGTACGGTTGGTAACCGTGCGTAGAGTGTAATGACACAAGGGTGCTTGACTGTGAGACTAACAAGTCGAGCAGGTACGAAAGTAGGGCATAGTGATCCGGTGGTTCCGCATGGAAGGGCCATCGCTCAAAGGATAAAAGGTACGCCGGGGATAACAGGCTGATCACTCCCAAGAGCTCACATCGACGGAGTGGTTTGGCACCTCGATGTCGGCTCGTCACATCCTGGGGCTGGAGAAGGTCCCAAGGGTTGGGCTGTTCGCCCATTAAAGTGGCACGCGAGCTGGGTTCAGAACGTCGCGAGACAGTTCGGTCCCTATCTGTTGTGGGCGTTGGAAGCTTGAGAGGACCTGACTCTAGTACGAGAGGACCGGGTTGGACAAACCTCTAGTGTACCTGTTGTAGCGCCAGCTGCACCGCAGGGTAGCTACGTTTGGATGAGATAAGTGCTGAAAGCATCTAAGCACGAAACTTACCTCAAGATGAGGCTTCCTTTAAGGGTCGTTAAAGACGATGACGTTGATAGGCTGCAGGTGTAAAGGTGGTAACATCAAAGCCGAGCAGTACTAATTACCCGTAGACTTTTTAACCGAATAGGATACTCTTGCAAGGGCAAAAAAAATTATACTTTCCTCCTTTAGTCATTGATTAATTCCAAATCATCGGATATTAATCTTTAAAGACCTTTGGGTGACTATTGCGGCACGGTCCACCTCTTCCCATTCCGAACAGAGAAGTTAAGCCTGCCAGCGCCAATGATACTGCCACTAGGTGGGAAAGTAGGTCGTCGCCAAAGATATTCAAAAGGCTGTTCTGATTCTCAGAGCAGCCTTTTTGCTTTTGGGCATTTTTTTGTCTAATCCATAAAAATACAACTCAGGAGTTGTAAATACACTCCACAATCTGGTATTACCATACGAATATGATGGATAACCTGCCCACCCATGAGATACTATGCAACTAAGTGAGAAAAACAGGATGTTGTCAGAAACTCAATAATGGACTGTCTGGTAAAGATGGTCTTTTTTTTGATTCAGTTTTCCACTGAAAATAATGCTTTGTTGATAAATTTATCCTGTGTTTCTATAATGTTCCATTTTCAAGCTCAATTGCTTCAAAATAGCAACTATTTTCTTATTTATTCTGAATATAAAGAAGCTACTTTTTTTCCTGTATCAGGCACCATTTTGGTATTTATTGCTGTCTTATAATTGTCGGTTATTAAAAAATTAAATAATAAGTTAATAAATATTAAGAAAAGCTGTAAATTGTGCCTTCTTTTTAAGATGTCAATAATTATGAGCATAATAAAGTAATAAAGTATGAAACGAAAAAATTTACCTTTAAGCTTAGTCTTGATTACCATTGTCTTAGGAGTAGTTTCCTTTGGTTTTGAAAATTTCAAAAGCGGCGATAGACCCGCTTTTGTGAGTAGCGAAGATGGGACGGTGGTACCAGAAATTCAATCATCTTCGGACTATTTGGCCACGATTAGAAATAATCAGGCAACCGGAGTTATTGCACCGGAGGACTATAAAAAGGTGCGTCAGCAATTACAGTCTTTTAATTCGGATCGTGCCAATACCGACATGACCTGGACTCAGTTGGGGCCTGATAATTTTGGTGGTAGAACCCGCGCACTCCTTTTTGATAACCAAACTGCCAATGGTTCAGTAATTTATGGTGGAGCAGTTACGGGTGGTGTTTGGAAATCAACAAATATTGGCGTTACCTGGACAAAGCTCAATCAAGCCTCCTACAACCTTAACGTAAGTTGTCTGGCTCAAGGTCCTGATGGAACCCTCTACGCAGGAACCGGTGAAATATTCAACTCCAATGCCATATCCGGCCTTAACGAAATGGGTTATACAACTGGTTTTATGGGACAGGGTATTTTTCGTTCTACTGATGGAGATAATTTCGACCTTTTAAGCGCAACTGCACCTACTTTCAACGATGTGGAGAGCGATTGGGCTTTTATTAATGAAATTGATGTTAACCAAACTTCAGGAACTGTTTATGCCGCTACCAATGCCGGTTTGAAATATAGTGTTGACAAAGGAGATTCATGGGCTATTGCTAAAGATACTGCTGGTACTGATTTGGCCGGTAACGCTTATGACGTAAAAGTTTCATCTGATGGCAGTGTAATAACCGTTGTCGAAAATGCATGTTATGTTTCCATTGACGGCGACCTGAATTCGTTTGTGCTTAAATCAACCGGCGACTCAGTCAGTTTGCCCGAAGCCGGCGATGTTCGCCGAATAGAATTTGCCTATGCACCTTCTGATCCTAACATGGTTTATGCAAGTATTGTCAACAAGTTTGGATCATTATTCAGCGTTTTTCTTTCTGAAGACAAAGGTGCCACATGGCGTGTAATCTTACCCGGAACTCCCGCCATTAATATTTTTGGTGGTAATGGTATATACAATAATAGTGTAAAGGTGTTTCCAAATGATCCAGGTCGTGTATTACTAGGTGGCGTAAATCTTTGGGAAGGTACACGGGTGCAAGAAACCGGTTTCTATTCATGGGTTAGTGTATCCGAAAGTTTCTCCAATCCATTCATTCCTTCCTATCTTCCGGCTAGCCAGCATATAGTTGCTTTCCGCCCCGGATACGACAACACCTTTTTTGTAGGAAATGATGGTGGTATTTCGATTGGTAATATCACCAATGGTGAATATCGTTTTGAATCTAGTAATCGAAACTATTTCACTACACAATTCTATAATGTAGCTTCCTCCGGATTAGAAAATTATGTAGTGGGTGGTGCCCAAGGAAATGGATCCATCCTCATAACTGGTACAGGTAACACTTCTCAGCAAGGTGAGCAAGTACTTGGAGGTAATGGTACGGCATGCGCTTTGTCGCTCATCGACCGAAATGTTATGGTGGTAGGTCGTTCAGGTGGAGTGCTTGAAAGATCAGAGGATGCCGGAGCAACCTATTCGAATCAATTCTTGGGTGACATATCTCTATCAACAGATTTCTTCAATACGCCCGTTGCATTGTGGGAAAGTTTCAATAATGCTAATAGTCGCGATTCATTGTATTATCACGCACGTGATACTATTGAAGGTGGTACCCGTATTCAGGTACTAAGTGAGAACAGTGATCAACCTTTTTATTACACCACACCTCAAGATGTTACCTTGTATATTGGCGACTCCATTCAGGTTTGCGATGTAGTTTCATCACGATTGTTTGTGGCAAGTGATAACCTTGTTGCCATGACCAAAGACCTTCATAAGTTTGACAAAATGCCCGAATGGTTTACCATTTCTAATTCAACCGTTAATTTCATTGGCGATCCACAATGCATGGCCTACTCATCTGATGCCAACCACCTTTTCGTAGGTATGCGTCAGGGCGGAAAAATTTACCGTATTTCTAACCTGGCTCTGGCCTATGATTATGAACGTGCTGATGTAAATAGCTCCTCATGTATCGTAAGTACACAAGAAATCCAACTTTACGTACCAGGTACAACCACACCAATTTCACAGGTTGTTACTTCTATTGCTGTCGATCAAAACAATCCCAACAATGTTATTGTAACTTTGGGTAACTACGGAAATGACCAATACGTTTTGTTTACAGAAAATGCGCTTGATCAAACCCCCGTGTTCACCAGTAAGCAAGGAAACTTGCCTGCCATGCCCGTTTATTCTTCGGTTCTTGAAATGAGTAATTCCAACATGGCTATTATTGGTACGGAGCACGGTGTTTTTGTTAATGAAGATATTCATGGTTCAAATGTGCAATGGGCAAGACAAGACGAAATGATGGGAAGTGTTCCTGTATTTCAATTGCAACAACAAACGGTTCCAAAAGTAAAAGATACGGTTGTTTTCGTAAATGGAAATGAAGTTATTGAGAAAGTATTCCCCGGGACAAATAACTACGGTATTATTTATGCTGCTACCTTCGGAAGGGGGTTGATGCGATCAAATGCTTACCGTAAGCCCGTTGGTATTGAAGAAAATGAACCGGAAACACCTTTTGCTGCCAATGCAGCCCTTCACCTGTTTCCGAATCCCGTGTCCTCAACGGCTACCATCGAATTTGATATGAACAGGAATGACCTCATGGTAATTCATGTTTATGACTTGTCTGGTCGTCAGGTATTACAAACTACTGAAAATGTGTATCAAGGAAATAACAATATCCAGCTTGATATATCAGGTTTAAGATCGGGAACATACGTGATTTCTGCCGTTGCAGGAAGCAATAAATTTTCACAGAAATTCATCGTAAAATAATTCAATTGATATTAAAAAATTCATGGTTATGAAAAAGATTTATTCCATTTTGAGTTTGCTCTTGGTAATGTCGTTAGCATTATCTGCCCAAACCAAAATATATGCACCCACGCTCAAGGCTCCTGCCAACGAAGAAAACGGGCAGATGCCCGATGTGATGCTTGATTGGCTTGCCGTAACAGGAATTACCCTGGATATTACCTACGAAGCCCAATTGGCCACCACCCCTGATTTTGCGGATGCCATTACTTTTCCACGTACTCAGTTTACATCTGAGCAAATGTCCGAGTTGCAATTCGGCACCTTGTATTTCTGGCGTGTGCGTGCTTTCGACGGTGAAGAAGCTTCCGATTGGTCAGAAGTTTGGTCGTTTCGTATTACATGGTCGCCGGTTCTTACTTCGGTTCCCAGTGATGGATCAATGGTTTATGTGAATCCCGTAGTTTCATGGAAAGAAATGACTGGAATTACCAAATATCAATTTCAGATTGACACTTCCTATGCCTGGCATGAAGGTGAAAGTGGTGTAACTAGCACGTTGAATTCCACTTTTGTGGTGAATGAAGGCGATATTTGGGCTGTTGGTGATGGTGGAGTTGTCCTCCATAGTGATGGGACAACATGGTCAACAGTTGAAAGTGGTGTTACAGAAGATTTGAACGACTTGTGGTTTGTAGATGCAACCCATGGCTATGCAGTTGGAGCTGCCGGAACCGTTATCTTTTATGATGGATCCATATGGTCTGCCCAAACGTCAGGAACTACTTCCGAGCTTTTTGGAGTAAGTTTTGCCGATGCTAATACTGGTGTTGCCGTTGGTGCTGCCGGAGTTGTAACCACCTTTAATAGCGGGGTTTGGACTGCAGGTACAGGCGGAACAACCTCAGATATCTATGATGTAGCTGCTGTGGCTGAAAACAATTTCTGGGCTTGCGGAAAAGGTAAATTGATTTACCACTACGATGGTGCCTCATGGACAAGTCAGGAATATGGAACAAAGGATTTTTATGCCATCAGTTTTCAGGACGAAAATAATGGATGGGTTGTTGGTAAACTGGGGGTGATATTCCACTACGATGGTGCCGCTTGGTATCAGCAGTTTATTTCCACTACAGTTAATAAGGACTTGCTTGGCGTAAGCGTGCAAAACAATAATGGATATGCCGTTGGTAAATCAGGAACACTCCTTAGATACGATGGAGGCTGGTCGTTGGTAACATCAGCAACCACTACTGATCTGAATTCGGTGAGTGTTTATGGAGATAATTTTGGCAACATTGTCGGAGCTTCAGGAATCGTGATCGAAAAAACAGATGTAGGGTTTAACAGCCCGGCACTTATGAATTATTCCATTGGGGTAAATAAGGGTGATACTATTGAAACGCCTAACTTATTGTTTGGACAAACCTACTACTACCATATGCGTGCCATCCACAGCAATGATACCTCGGCTTGGTCGCAGATAAAGTCTATGACAACCCGCCCAACAGTTGATTTGGTTAGCCCCGGTGATGAAGAAGAGGTTGACATGGCATTTGAATTGGTGTGGACAAAATATGAAGGAGCAGTTGATTTTGTGGTAGAAATTGATACAGATGAAAACTTTACATCTCCTCAGGTTGTTTACCCGGATACGGCAACTGTAGATTTGGTGAGCAATTACTTTGGAGATCAATATTTCTGGCGTGTGGCCGCACGACATACTGTGGATCAGTCAGATTGGTCACTGGTTAACTCATTCTATATTAAAGATGTTGTTACCCTAACGGCTCCTGCCGATGGTGCGGTTGACGTATCATCGTGTCCCAAGTTTACCTGGGAACCCATTGTGGGCTCACCCGGATATCAAGTTATGGTATCGAAAAGTAGTGATTTCACTGACCCAATGATTTCTGAAACGGAAGAGCCTGAACTGCAATGTGTTTCTCAAATGGAACGAAACACAATCTATTATTGGAAAGTGCGTGGAACTACTGCTGTGGATTCTTCAAGTTGGAGCGCTGTAAATAGTTTTACCACCGAAGGTTTTATTGGTATCAACGAGAACCTGAATGGTGAAGCTGTTTCCATTTATCCCAATCCAAACAATGGAGAATTTACCATTACTTTGGAGAGCTATAGCTCAGACACCTATGACATTCAAGTGTCTGATCTTGCCGGAAGAGTAGTTTATAATAAAGCTATATCGCTTGTTCCCGGTGAAAATAGGGTGAACCTTGAACTAACCAATTTGATGCAAGGCATGTATAGTGTCATTATTTCAAAAGGCGAAGAATCGATTACCAAAAAGATCTTAATTAACTAAATTAGGTACTTTTACCAAAAAGTATTTCAAAGGCTCTTCCAATTGGAGGAGCCTTTGCCATTTTATGGGTTTTGGTTTGTCAGCACACATGAGCTAGTGCTTTTTCATGTGAATAGCATATTATACCCACAATAAATAGTAGTTATACCAACAATAAATTGAAGTTAGCACTAATCTGTTTATGTATAATGCCGATATAGAATTGAAGAGATTTAACGGAGCGAAGTGAACTTAAAGCTCATTTCGATTCATAATTGGTATTAGTCTGAAGTGGGTTCTTCAGACCGAAATCGTCCGTACTGTGCATATGCTTAGTGACCAGACGAACACACGGATAGCTGATTGCAACAGAAATACAAAGGAAGGTTAAGTTTAATACTTGTTGTATCTCTTCCCGAAACTAAAGTTGAAATAGATTCCGGGAAAAAAATATTGATCGGGTTGTGAGGCCATAATGGTGAGTCCCATGGGAACCATGTCAACACATCCTCCCACTTCGAGCGATTTGATAACAGTGCTGCGTAATCCGAATTCAAAGTTAAGTCCGGTCTTGAGGTATGCTCCGGGATGCAGGGTTATTTCTCCCAATCCTTTTGAAAAAGGTGCTCTACCATAAATAATGGAGTTGGTATGCTTTTCTGGGTCAAATTTTACGGTAACGAGAATTCCGTATTCGCCGGTTCCTGAAACATCTTCAATTACATATAAATAATAAGGTTTGGCCAACCCCAACGAGAAACCACCTCCGTAAAGCCACCTTACTTCTACACCTCCCCAATAGGGTTTGCGGTTGAGTAGTTTTTTCCAAACAATTCCGGCACGCAGAAAAAAGGCGTCGTTGCTTTTTCCATAAATATATCGACGTGCGTTGGCATAATAACTATTGATGAGTTTCACTTGTTTGTACGACCTCATGGTGACAAACTCCAACTCCAACATACGGGTCTTGAATATGGAAAGCCTCTTTCCGGTTCTGAAATTTAGGCCCAAGCCTAAATTATGTGCCGTAGCTCCATAGGTAATTTGTTTGTTGTAAAGAATCAGGTTTTCCAAGGTATCAACTTCCTCGGTATCGAATTGAGCCATAGCAACTACCGTGGAAAATACAAGCATCAGAATAAGCGATATTTTCCGCGATAGGTACATAATTAAAAAAGTTCAATTTGATGTGTTCACCAAATATCAACAAAAGGCTTGCCAAACAGCTGATAGAAGGCCTAATACCGGGTTTCTTTTTGAAACTTTTGGGTTTCGCCGTAAGCAGCACATTTATTGGATGATTTGCAAGAACTGGCAAATAACATGATAAGTATAACGGTTGATATCAGGACGATAATTTTTTTCATAACTTTACTGAATAAACATATATTGCTTTCGACAAAGAAAAGCAGAATTTGATTAAATAACAAGATTTTTGTGATTTTATTATCCTACAACTAACATTATTGTATATGACAAATATCAAAGTGGATATTGAAGAAAGTTGGAAAGAAGCTTTGCGCGAAGAATTTGAAAAGCCTTATTTCAATGCGCTCACGGAATTTCTGCGTGAAGAAAAGAGACATCATGTGATTTACCCGCCCGGATCCAAGATTTTTTCAGCCTTCAATCACACGCCATTGCCTTCGGTTAAGGCGGTTATTTTAGGTCAAGATCCGTATCATGGACCCGGTCAGGCCCATGGATTGTGCTTTTCGGTACCCGATGGCGTGCCCATGCCTCCTTCACTTAAAAATATATTTAAGGAGTTAAATGTAGACTTGGGCATTGCTCCACCTGCTTCCGGAAATTTGGAAGGGTGGGCCAGACAAGGGGTGCTTTTGTTGAATACCACCTTGACAGTTCGCCAATCGAAACCCGCCAGCCATGCAGGAAAAGGGTGGGAAATTCTTACCGATGAAGTTATCAGAACGCTATCCAAATATAGGGCAGGGATTGTTTTTTTGCTTTGGGGTAAGCATGCACAACAAAAAATTCCACTTATAGATAAGAGTAAACACTTTGTTCTGACTGCTGCCCATCCATCTCCGTTTTCAGCCTATGCCGGATTCTTTGGATGTAAACATTTCAGCAAAACCAACGAACTTTTGCATAATAATG
The DNA here is from genome assembly GCA_963676875.1 of Bacteroidales bacterium. Lineage (GTDB taxonomy): Bacteria > Bacteroidota > Bacteroidia > Bacteroidales > F082 > UBA6244. The sequence continues at coordinate 874,259 of OY781436.1, read as the reverse complement.
GCTTAGAAACTATTAAGTGGGAATTATTTTAATTGTGAAAAGTTAACGGTTAAAATATTTTTGTAGTTTTACCCGGCATAACTTTAAACAAATTTGTATGAGAAAAATTACATTGTTATTGCTGTCTTCTTTTTTCCTTTCGATGACAGTATTTGCAGGGGGCTATCAGGTTCGTCTGCAAGGAAACAAACAGAATGGAATGGGTCTCGTTGGGACTTCCCTGAATATGGGCTCCAGTTCCATATTCTATAATCCCGGTGCGTTATCGCTAATGAAGGATAGACTGCATTTTGAACTCGGCGCCAGTGGAGTCATGTCAAATATTGACTTTCAAATGGCCGGTACCAACAGTAACTGGCAAACCGAAAACCCGACGTCAACACCTTTTTATGTCTACGGTGCCGGAAAAGTAAATGACATGATTACCGTTGGGGTGGGTGTTTATACCCCTTACGGAAGTACAGCCAAATGGGCCGATGATTGGGCCGGGAAACTGTTGATTCAGAATATTTCTTTGTCAGCTATTTTTGTGCAGCCTACCATCTCCTTTAACTTTAACGACAAATTCGGTATTGGTGGCGGTTTTATTTTTGCCATTGGTAATGTTGAAATCAACAAAGCCATCAATTATAGCAACGATGCCAATGCCAACCTTAAAGGGTCAACAACCAGTTATGGATATAACCTTGGTGCTTTCTACAAAGCAACTGATAAACTTTCGTTTGGCGTAGATTATCGTTCGAAAATTACCATGAAAATGGAAGGTGGAGACGCTACTTTTACCGTTCCAACAGCATTACAAACTACCATTCCGACTGACAATAAATTCAATGCGGAATTGCCTTTGCCTGCAAACCTCGACTTTAGTGTATCCTACCAGGCCACTGAAAAACTGCTGTTGGCTTTCGAACTTGATTGGGTGATGTGGGGAACTTATGAATCTTTGGATTTTACCTTTGAACAACAAGGTGCCTTGTTGAATTCATCTAACCCACGCAATTACAAAGATACTTATATCCCACGTATTGGTGCCCAATATGCTTTGAACGAAAAATTCAACCTGCGTGCGGGTATGTACTACGACCAATCTCCTACCGACGAAAAGTATTTCACACCAGAAACCGTAAGTCTTAATACTTTTGCTTATACCTTGGGATTGTCGTTTATGCCCACAGAAAAGTTAAGTATCGACGCCTCTTTCCTTCAGCTTTTTGGCCAAAAATCGGAAAAGGAATACACTCCTGATAACTTCAATGGTACCTATCAAGTTATTACTTATATTCCCGGTATTGGTGTAAGCTATAGATTTTAATTTTAAAAAGAAAGAATCATGAAAATTAGATATTTATTTTACCTGGCAGTATTTGCCTTCATGGCTTCGTGTAAACCTGAAGTCAACGATTTTACTCCCAGCAACGGGACTGCCGATTTTACTACTTATGTTGCGGTAGGTAATTCGCTTACCGCCGGATACGCTGATGGTGCTTTGTATAAATCAGCACAAATGTACGGTTGGGCCAATATTTTGGGAAAACAACTTACTGAAGTAGGTGGCGGAGAATTTGTTTATCCCGCTATTACCAGCGATTATGGTGTGTTGCCCGGAAAACTTAAATTGGGTTTTAGCACCGATTGTTTAGATGTTACTAGTATGGGGCCTGTCGCCGATCCCGGCGAATTGGATCCTTACACCAACCACATCGATTATGCCGTAAACAATGTAGGTGTACCCGGTGCCAAAGTATTTCATTTGTTAGCTCCCGGTTACGGAAACCCTGATTATGTGCCTCTCGGTCTGGCCAATCCGTATTTTGCCAAGTTTTCGTCTTCGCCCGGTATAACCGTCCTTGAGCAAGCGATGTCCATGTCACCTACTTTCTTCTCTTTGTGGATTGGGAACAACGATGTTCTTGGGTACGCTACCTCCGGTGGTGTTGGTGATACCATCACCGGAACCGCTACGTTTGGTGGTGCATACAATGCTTTGGTAACCACATTAACCTCAGGCAATGCCAAAGGTGTTGTGGCCAATATTCCCAGTGTAACTTCTGCAGCTTTCTTTACCACTATTCCTTATAATATAATTGATATTCCTGAGGACGGACAATGGATGGTTGACCAACTTAATGCTGCTTATGGTCCATATAATGCTGCCATGGAAGCCAGTCAATTGCCTTATCGCATTAGCTTTCAATTGGGACCCAATCCCATGGTTATTCAAGATCCCGGAATGGCCGGATTGCCTGCTCAGTTGCAGATTCGTCAGATGACAGAAAACGAATTGGCTTTGTTAACATTACCTCAGGACTCAATTAAATGTGCTACATGGGGAAGTGCTAAACCAGTGCCAAATCAATACATTCTAACAGAAACAGAAATTACCAACATCAACAACGCCACTGCGGCCTTTAACGATATCATCAAAGCTGCAGCTGATGATAACGGGTTGGCTTTTGTGGATGTGAACGCCATTATGAAGGAAGCGGCCACCACCGGTTTGACTTTCGACGGCATTACTTTTACCCCCACTTTTGTGCAGGGTAACCTGTTCTCATTGGACGGCATCCACCTAACTCCTCAGGGTTATGCAGTGGTTGCCAACTATTTTATCGATGCCATCAACGGGCAGTATAGTGCTCAGATTCCAAAAGTGGCCATTACCGATTATCCCCCGGTTGCCATTCCGTAACCGAAATATACTTCAAAAAAAAACGGGCAGTACTGCCCGTTTTTTTTGTAACTGATTTTTGCTACCAGCTGTAGTCACATTCGTTCCAAAGTTCTCTTTCTTCGTCAGCGGTGATGTTGGCGGCCTCATCAGGTGTGTATTTTTCCGAAGTTTTTTCGTACATACAATCGCAGAAATCGACAGCATTGTCTTTTTCAACACCTTGCTCACTCAGAAACTGCATACATTTTGATTTCCACTCGGTTTGCTGTTCAGCACTCCAGGTGTCGGCTTTTGAGTCTGAGTTGCAATTGCAGGCAGTGGCTAATAAAACCACACTGGCCAATAATAAAAAGGTTCTTACAATTTTCATGGATGATTATTTAAATGATTTTTTTCGTTGGTACTTTCAGTTGAAAATCAAAAGTAAAAAATAATTCAACGTAATTGATTTACTTTTGCCAATTTACAGCCTTTTGTTATATGAAAGAAATTGTATTTGCTACTAACAACCAACACAAAGTAAACGAGATAGTTAAAATTTTGAATGGAACCCTCACAGTTTTAAAGCTGTCAGACATCGGTTTCTACGAAGATATTCCGGAAACGGGAACTACCTTGCAAGAAAACGCTTCCATCAAATCACGTGCTATTTTCAACAGGTTTGGGGTTGATTGTTTTTCGGATGACACCGGATTGGAAGTGGATGCGCTGGATGGTGCGCCCGGAGTTTATTCTGCCCGTTATGCAGGTGAGGGATGCAGCTACAACGACAATGTGGTAAAACTGTTGAAGGTATTGGGAAATTCCACCAATCGGAGGGCTCGTTTTCGGACGGTGGTTTCACTGATTCTTGATAAAAAAGAATACTTTTTTGAAGGCACTGTGGAAGGCGAAATTATACACTCGGGAAGGGGAGAAGGCGGGTTTGGCTACGACCCTGTTTTTCAGCCACTAGGATACCATAAAACCTTTGCCGAAATGGATGATGCAGAAAAAAACGCCATTAGCCACCGGGGTCGAGCTGTGGCTGCTTTAGCTCAGTTTTTATTGAAACAAGATTTGAAATAGATTATTCAAACATGGCATCGGTGGCAATGGAAAACAGTTCATCTATTCCCATGCCCATGGCTTCGGCCTGTTGGGGGAGGATGCTGGCGTTGGAAATTCCTGGTACGGTGTTAATTTCAATAAAATAAATGCCGGCGTCAGAAACAATGAAGTCGATACGGACGAATCCCTTGCAATTTAGTTGTCGGTACAAAAAAGAGGAAACGGTTTTAATGTCCAGTTCTGCTTGAATGTCCAGGTTGTTGGGAGGTGTAATTTCGTCCGCCATTCCTTTGGTATATTTGGCTTCATAATCGAAAAACTCCTTTTTACTGATAATTTCAGTTAATGGAAACACTGTGAGTTGACCTTTGTTCATGATGAGTCCGCAAGCCATTTCGCGTCCGGGAATAAACTCTTCGATGATGACCCGGTCATCTTCCTTGAGTGCAGTTTCGATGGCTTGGGGTAGTTCTTCGGCAGTTTTCACCTTTGTTATTCCCACGCTCGACCCGCTGCACGCCGGTTTTACAAAAAGTGGCAACCCCAGTGTTTGAATGATTTCAGGATGATTTATTTTTTCGCCTTTGATGAATGAAAGCGAAGGTGCCATCGTGATGCCAAACGAGGCCACAAACTTGTTGCAGAGGAATTTATTGAACGTTAGAGATGATACGTCAGCGCTGCATGAAGTATAAGGAATGTTGAGCATATCGAAATAACCCAGAATTTTGCCGTCTTCACCGGGAGTGCCATGAATGGCATTAAACACGCCATCAAAATGAATGATGGTTTTGTCTTCCAGCGTTAGCGAAAAATCATTTTTGTCGATTTCAATTTTGTGGCCGTTTTGTGTTTCGTGATACCAACTTGTTCTGGTAATCACCAACAAAAAACTGTTGTAACGGTTTGGATCAAGATTTTCAGCTACTACCTGCGCACTGCTGATAGAAATTTCGTATTCTCCCGAATAGCCTCCGCAAATAATGGCGATATTTTTCATATGGTTGGGTTCTTCATTGATAAAAACTGCCCCAAAGGTAGAAGCTTTTTTGGGTTGTTTGGGTGCGATGCCGACAAAAAAATTGGATTATTTTGATCGTATTTGGGGTGGGCAGGAAGTGATTTATAGTTGCCTGACGGAGAATTATTTTATCCTCACGCAAATCGCTTACCCCTACCTCATGGCGATACATGTCAATTATTGTTACCTTTGCCCGTTCAACAATAAAAACCTGTGAACGAAGTTTATGGGTATAAGGGTTTTTGAAAAATCAATTGATAAATTCGGGATGGGCTTTTTTGCATTTTTAAAAAAACGGAAGTTTTATCTTCATCTGGTGTTGGGAATAATAATGTCCATTGTTTTGTTGTGGGTTGTATTACTCTCGCTGGATGTTTTCACACGTCACGGAAGTGTATATTTAGTGCCTGATTTTACGGGTGAAACGCTTCCCGGTATTGAGGCCAATGGCTTCGATGATTATTTTTCGTTTAAGGTAATCGACTCTGTTTACGATAAAAGCAGGGAAAAGGGAACCATCGTATTGCAAAGTCCGCTTCCGGGTGCCAAAGTGAAAAAGGGTCGACATGTGTATCTAACTCTGGTGGCACAATTGCCTGAAAAAGTATTGATGCCCGATTTAAAAAATCTCAGCTTACGTCAGGCATTAGTTACCCTTGATGCTAAAGCGCTGGACGTTGGTGAATTGGAATTTGTTGAATACTTTGCACGTAACGCAGTGATTGAGCAGTTACTTGACAATGAACCCATTGAGCCTGATACAGAAATTGTTACGGGTTCTGTAATTGGGCTGGTGCTGGGTAAAGGCGAGGTGCTGACAAAGGTGCCCATGCCCATGCTCATAGGACTGACCAAAAGCGAGGCAGATGCAATGCTTCACTACAATTCGTTGAATGTTGGTCAGGAATATTTTTTGGAGAATTACGACCCAGTTCATTCCAGAGTTTTTAAAACAGATCCGGGAACCCTTGCAGAGGAGACGTTAAATTTGGGACAAAAAGTAAATTTATGGTATCGGTCAGATGAGTTTTTTAACTTTGAAGAATATAAAAAGCAGTTTCAAATAGACTCCTTACGAAACGATACCATTTTATTAAAAAATTATTTGATTGAAGATGAACGTTAGATACTTCATAGGAATGGCCTTGTTGGTAGCCGGTATGTTTTTACACGGGCAGGAGGTGTCAGTTGGGTTACAAACCAATGAGTTAGTACGATCGGCGGCTGAAAAATGGCAGCAAAAACAACGCGGTTGTGATTGTAAATCAGTGGCTGTTCAACCCGCTCTCGACCTTCCTTTTTTTGATGACTTTTCAGTAGTTACCATCTATCCCGACTCTTCGCTTTGGGAAGGCAGATCGGTTTTTGTGAATAAATCATTTCCATATATGCCTCCCAACCAGGGGGCAGCTACTTTTGATGCCATTGATGAATATGGCGCTGTTTATGAAGATGCCGTTTGGTATCCTCCGGTTGTAGCTGATATACTCACTTCGCGTCCAATCCGGCTCGATAGTTTATTGTCATTGCCACGTGCCCTTAGTCCTGCAGATTCTCTATACCTCAGTTTCTTTTACCAACCGCAAGGTGTTGGCTTTAAGCCTGAAGCTTGGGATACGCTTGTTTTGGAATTCGGCATACCATCAGGTGATTCTGCCTTCGTGAGGATGGATTCGATTACCTTATTGGCTGATGTTATTATGCCCGAAGGTCAGGAAAGTTTCGTTATGTTTGATACATTGTGGGCGCCGGCTTCTGAAGGGTGTGATTCCTTGGTCTATATGATCAATTACGATCCAATACCCATTGAGCGAGGAGATATGATTACCATATTGTGCGATTCAGTATTCGAGCCAGTAACAGACTGGGAAAAGGTTTGGTTTGCTGAAGGACAGTCATTGGAGGAGTTCAAGGCAATGTATGGGCGCGATTTTCTCCAGGTAATGGTTCCCATTGTTGATACCACTTGGTTTAATCCTGACTTCAAGTTTAGATTTTATAACTATGCCACCATTTCCAACGACGTTATGCCCAGCAATCAAAGCAACAACGATCAGTGGAATGTTGATTATGTGTACCTTAACTATAATAGATCGAAGGGTGATACCACCTATCGCGACATTGCCTTTTCGCAGCCCGCACCTTCATTTTTGAAGGATTATCAGGTGATGCCCTATCCTCAATATCGCGAAAACCCTACCCAGGCTCAGAAAAGTAATCTAAGAATGTACATAGCCAATTTGGATAATATTGCACACAATACGGCTTATGAATACAGTGTGCAACAGGTTGGAGGAAGTTATGGTTATAAATATGATGGTGGTAACTGCAACCTGAATCCCTTCTACGAGGTCGGATTTCAGGAATGTGATGGTTGTGGCGCTTCCCATGCATGTCCTCCTGTGAGCAGCTATTTCAATACTGATTATGAAGTGGATACCATTTCTTACATCATTAAACATTATATTAGCGATTCTTCCGACCAAAATTCCATTGTAGATTCAGCCATTTATCGTCAAGGTTTTTACAATTATTTTGCCTACGACGATGGTGTTCCGGAAGAAGGCTATGGGTTGGTTCCTCAGGGAGCTCATTTGGCCTGTCAGTTTAAGATGGCAGTACCGGATACTCTACAGGGTATTCAAATGTATTTTAACAAAACCCTCGACAACGCCAACGAGTTCTATTTCAAGCTCATGGTTTGGAGCGATAACAATGGTCGTCCCGGTGAAGTGATTTATGAGCAAGACAACCAGAAAGTGGCATGGAACAATGGCATTTACAGTTTCGTGCCTTATATGCTGGATGAGCCCTTTATTGTTTCAGGTACGTTTTATGTAGGTTGGGAACAGTATTCCAACGGGTTGATGAACATCGGGCTGGACAAAAATAATGATCATAGCGACCGGGTGTTTTATGATACCATAGGCGGGTGGGTAAATTCACGTATACCGGGATCTCTGATGATACGTCCTATTGTTGGTTCCAATCTTATACTCGGACTTCCTGCAACTGAAGTGAAGGAAAACTCCATTTTGAAAATCTTCCCCAATCCAACCTCCACTTGGTTCTCTGTTGGAGACTTGAGCGCAGAAGAGCTATCTTCAGCCGAATTGGAAATGTATAACTTGCTAGGAAAAAGGGTGATGTCGGTAGTTGGCATTGACGGGCAAGTGAATATCGAGCACCTGCCGGCGGGCTTGTATGTGGTAAAAGTAGTAAATAACAACAGGTATCGCTCCGCCAAGCTTTTGATCAACAGGTAAATATGGAAGACTACAACGAATTTTCCGAAGACGAAAACTCCGAATTATACGAACATCATCGCATTCTGGTTGATCCGGGTCAAATGCCCATGCGGATAGACAAGTTTTTGTTTAACCGCATCATGAATGTGTCGCGCAACAAGGTTCAGCAAGCTGCTAAAGCCGGTAATGTATTGGTAAACAGTCAATCGGTTAAGTCCAATTATAAAGTAAAGCCTGGTGACGATATATCGATCGTGATGACTTTTCCGCCCCGCGATGTGGAAATATTTCCCGAATATGTCCCCTTGGAAATCGTTTATGAAGACGATGATGTTTTGGTTGTGAATAAGCAAGCGGGTTTGGTTGTTCATCCGGGCTATAATAATTACACAGGTACCTTACTCCACGGTTTGGCCCACTATTTTCAAGAAACCAACCAGTTGGACAAGGTGGAAAATGGCTTTGGTTATCTGGTTCACCGCATCGATAAAGACACTTCCGGATTGTTGTTGGTAGCCAAGAATGAGATGGCTCAAACCAAATTGGCTAAGCAGTTTTTCGATCATTCCATCGGTCGAAAATACCACGCGTTGGTTTGGGGCGATGTGGCAGAAGAAGAAGGAACCATTACCGGACACATAGGTAGGAGTTTGAAAGACAGACGTGTGATGACGGTTTTTCCAAAAGGAGAATACGGCAAGGAGGCGATCTCGCATTACAGGGTGTTGCAAAGGTTTGGTTATGTTACCTTGGTGGAATGTCGTTTGGAGACAGGGCGTACACATCAAATCAGGGCACATTTTCGTTACCTTGGTCATCCGCTTTTCAACGATGAAAGGTACGGCGGTAATGCCATCCTCAAAGGCACGTCGTTTACCAAGTACCGACAGTTTGTTACCAACTGTTTCGCACTTGTCCCACGCCAAGCTTTACATGCTAAATCTTTGGGGTTCGTACATCCGGTAACACGAAAGAATTTGTTTTTTGAATCGGAACTCGCCTTGGATATGCAGCAAGCCATCGAAAAATGGACAGCTTACGCCTCCCACCAAAATTTGACAGAGGAGGAGTAATCCTTACTTGATTAATATTACTTTGTATGTATTCTGTTGGTCATCCGACGAAAAACGAATAAAATATATTCCTGCGCTATTTGATGACATGTTGATGGTAAAGTGGTTTTCTTGATTTTCGGGGATAGCGAAAGACACCTGCTGACCATAGTTGTCAAATACTTCAATGTTTAGGTTTTCAGGTTTTTTGGTGCCAAAAGCCAGCGTAAAAATTCCGTTTCCGGGATTGGGTGAAATATTTGGCAATACCTGGATGTAATCTGAACGTATGAGTGAATCAGCATTTTCGCCGGAGTAGGCAATCAATTTTACATCAAAGGTACCGGCATCCGAATAGCGAATTGATCCCGGATTTTCTTCAGTGCTGGTTGCCGGTTCGCCCCCTTCAAATTCCCAACGATAGGAAGATATATTACCGAAGGAAGTGTTTTGAAAGCTCACCGATTCGCCCACCACAAGTGAAGTTTGCTCAGCAGCAAACCATGCGGTGAGGTTGGTGGTGTCGAGGTCGCTTCCCTGCATGGAAAGAACGCCAGTATTGTCAGGATCCAACCAAACGGAAAGTAGTTCCGTGCTATCATTCGAGGTGCTTGGTTCCCAAGATACATCAAACTTTCCAAAATAATCCGGTGAGTCCAAAAAAGTACAAGAAGCTCCACCTCCGGTTAAGCTGCCCACCACTAAACCTTCTTTGTTAAACAGGGGAGCACCCGAGGAACCTCCTTCAGTCACTCCATGGCCACTTTGGGTTTCACTCCAATATACCCGCCAGTATTTCCCCCCCGGATTTTCAGAAGATGAATCGTAGTCTGAAGAAACCAAGGGTTGTGTGTAGGTTGAAATCATTTTTACATCTCCCTGAGGGTGATGAATGGTGACCCCGGAAGGGGAGGCGGTTGTTGACCGACTCCATCCATTATAGTAGGGACGATATCCATTGGGAACGTCGGTGCCTAACAGAAGCAGTTTAAAATCAGAACCTGCGCTAACACCGGAGACGCTGTGAGCCAGAAGTTCCGATCCACTTATGGTTTGAAGTTCGGGCTCAAAAATTGGTTGTTGGCAATCATCAGATTGATAATTGAAATAAAACAGCCATTGGGCATAATCCTCAAAGTCGGCATCTTCCCCGCAGTGGTTGGCCGTTAGGAAATAGGGGGTTCCGTCGGCTCGTACATTGTTCACCAGCGTACCCGTACACCAAAAGGTGAGGTTGCCTTGTTTTACCAAAATGCGCGCCACCCCATCCCGCTGTTGTTGCCAGTTACTGCCTTCCGGACAATTCACGTGTACCTCGCAATCGCCTGCTCCACCAAATCCGCGGGAGTTTTTTGATGCCAACTGAACACCGATTTCGTGGATGTCAAACGGAAGGCGGGTTGTTTTGTTTGTTGTGTTGAATTCTATGATGAACTGATCTCCCGGAATAAACTGAGTACACAAAAACGAGGTGTTATTTTGAGCAGTGAAAGCCCCCAGAATTGTAGTTTTTTGTGGGTCATAAACAAACAGTCTGTCGTTGTTGTCTAATTGCAGGTTGTTCAAATACAGATTGAGGGCCGGTGCATCGGCTACCAAAAACGAAATACGCCACAGGTAGGTGTCTTCCGTTAGTTTTGTCCACACTCCCTTTTTAGCAATATTTTGAAAATCAATATTTTTGGTGTAGCCGGCTTGTGCGGGCTGAATACGATGATCTTTTTCGGGGGTCAATAAACTGTTGTCCAGGTCAACAGTTGGCACCGGTTCGATGATGCCGTATTGGGTACTCCATGGCTCAAAGGCGACAGTTGATTGTGCCAGAATTGAGTAATTGATTAAGAGCAGGAGGTTTAAAATTAATATTGTGCGGGCTGTGGCCATGGTTGAACTACTTAAAAATGAATTGCCAATATGTATCATCTGGTACGACAAAAATAACCAATAATTGTGGTAATGAGAGAAAAATGAATTGCTTGCTCCGGGATGTTGTCATCAAATTGACGGATGTTTCCATACAAAAGCGTTTTCGCTTGACAAAGCTATGGTTTTTGCCTTACTTTTGGCAAAATTTTATTCCATGATAGTTGTTACTGGAGCCGCCGGATTTATCGGAAGCGCGTTGGTGGCCAAGTTGAATAAGGAAGGCTACGAAAACTTGATATTAGTTGACGATTTCTCGAAAGAAGAAAAAGCTCGCAACCTGGTCAGAAAAAAATATATTAAAAAGATCGATCGCAAGTTGTTTTTCGAGTGGTTTGATGATTACTCTTTTAATGTGGATTTTGTTTTTCACCTGGGTGCACGCACCGACACCACCGAGTTCGATATGAAAATTTTTGATGAGCTCAACTTGAATTATTCTAAAGAGATATTTAAAAGGTGTGTAAAAAACTCCATTCCTTTGGTCTATGCATCTTCAGCGGCTACCTATGGTATGGGTGAGTTAGGATTCAACGACGATCATGCCATCGTAGCCAAACTTGCACCTTTGAATCCTTATGGCGAATCGAAAAATGAGTTTGATAAATGGGTGCTCAAGCAGAAGAAATCGCCGCAATTCTGGGCCGGGTTGAAGTTTTTTAATGTGTATGGCCCCAACGAATACCATAAAGGAAGAATGGCCTCGGTTATTTTCCATGCCTACAATCAGATACTCAAAACCGAAAAAATGAAATTGTTCAAGTCCCATCATCCTGATTATAAGGATGGTGAGCAGTTGCGCGATTTTATTTATGTGAAAGATGTGGTGAATGTTATTTTCTGGATGTTCCGCAACCAACCCAAATGTGGATTGTATAATCTGGGAACAGGAAAGGCCCGGACATTTTACGACCTGGTGGTGGCCACTTTTAACGCCTTGGAAAAAACGCCGGATATTTCATTTGTGGATACGCCAAAAGATATAAGAGATAAATACCAGTACTTTACCGAAGCCAACATGACCAAGTTACGCAATGCAGGCTACGCAAAACCTTTTGCCTCTTTGGAAGACGGCGTGAGCGAATATGTAAAAAAATATTTGAGAAAATCTGGAGGATATTAGGAGTCCTGGGATATTTGGGAGCGCCCCTTCAATTTAATAAGATTGAATATTGTTAATTATCCAGCTTTTTTACCAAATGTCTGAGCAACTGTCTAAGTTTTCTTTGTTGGTAAAACATATGGGTAGGAAAGGTCATTTCAGCACGATTGTATCGTCCCATCCGGGACGAAATAAATGAAAAAGATTATCCATCTACCCATATTTGGCTCCTAAAGGAGCCCTAAAATAAAATTTAGACAGTTTCTGAATCATAGAATAAATAATCCAGTTCTTTGAATTTTTCGTAATTTTGAAAAAAAAGAAAGATGATAGTCGAAAGACAAAATAACGAAATACTGATCAGGATTTCCGCTGGAATAAGTACTGCCCGACTTCAAACAATCCTTGATTATCTAAGGTATGAAGAATTAACTTCCAACTCAAATGTCACCGAGGAAAACCTAAATGAGCTTTTAAAGGAGGCAAAAAAAGGCAGGTGGGATAGGACAAAAGAAGAATTAGGACATAATGACTAGCATTGTTGTTGATACAAATATTGTATTTAGCGCACTATTAAACATCAATAGTAGAATTGGGTAGATTTTAATTCATGGCAATAGGTACTTTGACTTTTGTTCGCCTGAATACGTTAGATATGAGATTTTTCAGCATAAAGAGAAAATAAAAACTATTGGAGAACTTTCTGAAGATGAATTCATTGAGACTTATAGCTTAATCCTGAGAAATATTACCTTACTAAGCCATTCCATTATCCCCCCTGAAATATTTCAAAGTGCCGAACACCTTTGCCGGGATATTGATATTGACGATACAATTTTTGTTGCAGTGTCAAGTTTTTTAAAGGGTAGCTTGTGGACGGGCGACTTGAAATTGATTAATAGTCTGATCAGGAAGGGTTATAAAAAGGTAACAACCACCGAAGATTTATATCGGGATTTTCTAATCAGAGAGAAACAACGGTATTAGGAAGGACTTAAAATTTTAATACCAGATTTAATACCCGAAATCCTAACAATTTCTGGCATTCCAGTTAAATGCTACGCCTCACCACCCTCAATCATTGCGCTTCCCAAACAAGTTTTTTCTTCCATATCATACAAAACGGCAAACTGACCGGGAGCTATGCCGCTGATGCCGGTTTCTGAAATTATCCGGTTTCCTGTTTTTCCGATTTGCAATGTTCCTGTGTTAAATTCCGGTTGGTGACGAATCTTGAATTTAATTTGATTCAGCCCCGAATAATCGGTGTTGGGGTTGATAAAATGTAAATCGCCCACGTGAATGGTGTGGCCATATTGAGCAATGGGATCATAGCCATTGGAAACGTAGATGATGTTTTGCTGAATGTCCTTGTTTACCACAAACCAGGGACCTCCACTTAATCCCAGTCCACGGCGCTGACCAATGGTGTGGAACCAAAAACCTTTGTGTTCGCCCAGCGTTTTGCCCGTTTCAAAATCAACAATGGCTCCGGGAAGTTCTCCCAAATGTTTTTTAATAAAATCGTTGTAATTGATCTTGCCCAAAAAACAAATACCCTGACTATCAGGTCGGTGTGCGCTGGGCAGTTTCATTTCAATGGCCATTTGACGAACTTCGGCCTTGTTGAGATGTCCGATGGGAAACATGGCCTTTTGTACCTGGTCATAGGTAATTTGCCCCAGAAAATAGGTTTGGTCTTTAATGCGGTCTTCAGCAGTGGAAAGAAACACCCCCTTGTCAGTTCGGTAAGTATTGGCATAATGACCTGTAGTGATGACATCGAAATCTTTTCCATACCGCTCATTGAAGGCCCCAAATTTGATCAACAGATTGCACATAATGTCGGGGTTGGGGGTCAATCCTCTTTTTACATGATCGATGGTATATTTTACCACAGTTGACCAATATTCCTCCTGCAGATCAACCACACTAAACTGACATCCGTACTTTTTGGCTATCCAGGTGGTAATTTCAATGTCCTCCTCCGACGGACAATCCATAAAAGCATCCTCATCTTCCATCCCGATTTTAATATAAAAAATATGGGGGTCGAAGCCTTGCTTTTTGAGCAATGGAATGGTAACCGAACTATCCACGCCTCCTGATACGAGGGATGCTATTTTCATGACAATTAATTTGCCGCAAAGGTCGTAAAAAATACCCTAAGCCAAAAAAAGCTATAACGTGTCTAAATTGCCCCCTGACCATGCAGTGAATGATATGTTTGCTTACTTTTGATACCTTAAACAATTACAGATTTTTTTAAACTAAAAGCTATGTACGGAGATATTAAAAGCTATCTGACAAAGGAACTTGCGGATATAAAAGAAGCCGGTTTGTACAAAAACGAACGAATTATTGTGAGTCCTCAAGGGGCCAAAATTGAACTCAATACAGGACAAAAGGTACTGAATTTTTGCGCCAACAATTATCTGGGATTGTCCAATCATCCGGAATTGGTGGCTGCGGCCAAACAAGGCCTTGACAGTCATGGTTTTGGCATGTCATCTGTTCGTTTCATTTGCGGAACCACCGATATTCACAAGGAATTGGAGCAAAAAATTGCAGAATTCTTCGGTACGGAAGATACCATTCTGTATGCAGCTGCCTTCGATGCCAATGGTGGTGTTTTCGAACCCTTGTTGGGCGAAGATGACGCCATTATTTCGGATAGCCTCAATCACGCTTCCATCATCGATGGTGTAAGGCTTTGTAAAGCACATCGTTATCGTTACCAAAATGCCGACATGGAAGCGTTGAAAGCCGAACTGATCAAAGCCAAAGACCATCGTTTTAAACTGATTGTTACCGATGGCGTATTTTCGATGGACGGCAATACCGCCCCAATGGATAAAATTGTTGCCTTGGCCGAAAAATACGATGCCATGATTATGGTGGACGAATGTCATTCTGCCGGTGTGGTGGGAAAAACCGGTCGTGGTGTGAGTGAGCATTTTAACATTTACGGTAAAATTGATATCATTACAGGTACCCTGGGTAAGGCTTTTGGTGGTGCTATCGGTGGATTTACTACCGGAAAAAAAGAAATTATCGAGTTGTTGCGTCAACGTTCGCGCCCGTATTTGTTCTCCAATTCGCTTCCTCCCATGGTGGTTAGTGCCGGTATCCGGATGTTCGAAATGATGAGCGATACCAACGAATTGCAAGATCGGCTTCACGAAAATACAACCTACTTTGTTGAAAAAATGAAGGCTGCCGGTTTCGATATCAAACCTACCCAATCGGCTATTTGTGCCGTCATGTTGTACGATGCCAAGCTATCGCAAGACATGGCCACCAAACTGTTGGAAGAAGGCATCTATGTCATCGGCTTTTATTTCCCGGTGGTGCCCAAAGGTCAGGCACGTATCCGTGTACAATTGTCGGCAGCTCACAAACGCGAGCACCTCGACAAAGCCATTGCAGCATTTACCAAAGTGGGCAAGGAATTAAACGTAATAAAATAATGTAAAATTTTAAGGGCAGACTTGGTCTGCCCTTTCATTTATTTCCCGTTATCGTGATTTTTGGAATAGGTACCGACATTATCGAAGTGGCACGCATGGAGCGGGCGCTTGAAAAAAATGATGCCCTCATGCAGCGGATTTTTACTGAGCGCGAGCAGGCCTATTGCAACAAAGGGATGGTTACCCGTTTTCAATGTTATGCTGCACGTTTCGCGGCAAAAGAAGCATTTTTCAAAGCATTGGGTACGGGATATCGTTATGGAATGGCCTTTCATGAAATTGAAGTACTGAACGATGAGCTTGGGAAACCGGTAATTCATCCCCATGGAAAGGTGAAAGAATATCTTAAGCAACAAAACGTACTACATATCCATCTGTCGGTTTCCCACGTAAAAGAAATGGCCAATGCCATGGTGGTGATGGAAAAGTAAATTTTGGCCTGGTTTATTGAGTATCCTTCAAAAATATTTCCGCCGTTTCTTCCACGCAAGTTTTTACGGGCGTAAAAACAAACCCGGTGGCCTCACAAACTTTGGTATTTGAATACCGGTACTTTTGATTGGCAGTTTGGGCCGTTTCTTTGGTGATGCTGGATTTTTTACCTGTCAACCAGCCTTTTATGGCCAGCAACCGCCAACTGATACCACTCAGCATTTTTCCTGCATGGTATGATGGCCGTTGCACATGTAACGCATCTGCCATCCACCGGAACAGCTCGCGATAAGGCACATTTTCGGAAGAAAGGATGTATCGTTCACCAGCAAAAGGACCATTCATTAGCAGAATCATTAAATGCACCACATCGTTTACACCCACAAATCCATTGGAGCCGGAGGTGTAAAACTTAAGTCCTTTATACATGGTTTGAAACAGTTGTGGACTTCCATGCGACCAATTGCCCGGGCCAATAATGATGGAAGGGTTGATGATGACCGCGTTGAGTCCTTCAGCCATTCCCCGCCAAACTTCTCGTTCGGCTTCGTATTTACTTTTGGAATAGACAGAGGTTTTTTTGTTGTTCCAGTGGGTTTCTTCTGTTACAGACTCCGATTGGTGGGCGCGACCTAAAGTTCCTATGGAGCTTACAAACAGTAGTTTGTCCACCTTTTTTTCCAGGGCCACATTCACCAGATTGGCAGTACCATTTTGGTTGACCCGCTGAATGAACAAACTGTCGTTGCCTTGAAAAGAAACCACTGCCGCTGCATGATATACTTGCCGGATACCTGCCATGGCTTCCTCCAACGATGCAATGTCCAGCAGATCGCCATCCACCCACTCAATCATATCCCAGAGGGAGGATGAAAAGGGTTGGTAAAAGCCAAAAATCTTTTGTGCAGTTTGTGTGGAGGATTCGTGACGCTTGAGTGCGCGCACCCGGGCGCCAGCCGAAGTAAGGTGATATAGCAAATGGGCACCCACAAATCCGGTACCTCCTGTCACCAATATGTGGTTGCCGGCAGACATTATTTACAACAGCGGATGCAATGGTTCGTCTTCGGTGGTAAGGCTTACGATGACAGGGTCGTTTTTGTGAATCCCGAGCAAGGAAGCCGCTTTGCCCTGATTTATGGCAATTTCCATCAATCCATTGGAAGCAAAAACCGCCACAATCTCACCCGGGCGCACATCGCTGTATGCTTCGTTAACCTCGCTTATCTTATACTTTTGAGAGCGAAACGAGATGGTAAAGGGTCTTCCTTTGGTAAATTGCTCAAAGGTTTTTTGATCGATGTTGGTGATGAGGTTTTGATAGCCATCGATGTGAATCACCATGGCCTTGATGATGTTCTCATCGATCACGGGATTGAATAGCATTTTTTTAACCAACTCCTTTTTCGTTGAACCTAGTGATTTTGGGTCATCGCCCTTGGCAATTCTGGCCGCGGCAATGGCAAAACGGTCGCGACTGGAAAAGGTGTAACCCGACGACTCTTGTGGAATTTCCAATTCAATCATCCATTCGGGTTCTGTATCAAAAATCATGGAAAAAACACCATTATCGGCGCCAATAAAGTATTGTCCGGAGTGATAAACAATGGTGTGGGGTTCGTTGATGGACTCTTCGGTGTTAACCCCAATGATATGAATGGTGCCTTTGGGAAAACCGGGATACGCATTCCGCAGCATAAAGGCCGCCACACCTGAATCAAACTTGTTGATATCGTGAGAAATGTCAACAATACGGGCCTCCGGGAAATGTTTGTATATCATTCCTTTCACCACTCCCACGTAATAGTCCGCGGTTCCCCAATCACTCGTTAACGTTATCACTCCCATCGCTCACACTCTTGAAAATTAGCACTTCAGCCATTGTTGACTAAAAGTTCAAAATTATAAAAAAAATGGGCCTTGGGACGGAACTATTTTTAATATTTTTGAGCCCTTGGACGAATGACATATTTTATTGACTTTCTGCATGAGCGAACGCGTTATACAAATTGAAGTGGCCAGTCCCCTTGAAGTTTTCGGGCCGGGCGAAGTTTACCTGAATCAAATGCAACATTTGTTTCCAAAGCTTAAGTTTGTTGCTCGTGGCGAATTTCTGAAATTGTTTGGCGATTTGGACGAAATTTCCCGGTTTGAAAGGCTGTTCGATCTGCTTCAGCTCCATTTTGATAAATTCGGAAAAATTAATGAAGCGGTAATTTCACAGATTATGGGTGAAAACGAACACGATGGAGTTGCTGAAACGGAAGGTTCAAACAAAGATGTTTTGGTGTTCGGACATCATGGAAAAATAATTAAAGCCCTGACACCCAATCAAAAAAGAATGGTGGCCGAATCTGCTGAAAACGATTTGGTGTTTGCCATCGGTCCTGCCGGAACAGGTAAAACATATACAGCGGTGGCGCTGGCGGTTCAGGCTTTGAAAAACAAGGAGATAAAAAAGATTATTCTCACCCGTCCGGCTATCGAAGCAGGGGAGAGCCTGGGTTTTCTTCCCGGCGACATGAAAGAAAAACTGGATCCTTATTTGCAGCCTCTTTATGATGCCTTGCGCGACATGTTACCAACCCAGAAATTTCTAAGCTACCTCGAAGACGAAACCATCGAAATTGCCCCGTTGGCTTTTATGCGCGGTCGGACGCTGAGCAATGCATACGCTATTCTGGATGAAGCGCAAAATGCTTCCGAGAGTCAGTTGAAGATGTTTTTAACCCGCATGGGCAAGTCGTCGAAGTTTATCGTTACGGGCGATGTTACCCAAATCGACTTACCAAGAAAAAAGCAATCCGGACTGTTTCAGGCACAGGAAATTCTTAAAGGTATCAAAGGCATCTCGTTTATATATTTGGATGGCCGCGATGTGGTTCGTCATAAACTGGTTACGCGAATCATTGAGGCTTATTCAAAAACAGAAAACTAAAACCCCATCATATCATGAAGAAAGAAGCTTTAATACACACAGAGTTTGTTTTTCCAAAGCAGAAAAGCGTTTATCACGGAAAAGTTCGTGATGTTTATAATATCGACGATACCCAATTGGTGATGATTGCCACCGACCGAATCTCAGCCTTTGATGTGGTACTGCCCCGGGGTATTCCTTTTAAAGGTCAGGTGCTCAATCAGATAGCTTGTAAATTTCTTGATGCTACGGCGGACATCGTACCCAATTGGAAAACAGCTACTCCCGACCCAATGGTAACCGTTGGCCACTACTGCGAAGCCTTTCCGGTAGAAATGATTGTCCGTGGCTACCTTACCGGAAGCTCATGGCGTACCTACAAAAGTGGGGCCCGCGAAATTTGCGGCGTGGCCATACCCGATGGAATGAAAGAGCATCAACGTTTTGCCCAACCCATACTCACCCCCACTACCAAAGCCACCGAAGGTCATGATGAGGATATTTCCCGTGAGGAAATTATTCGTCAGGGGCTGGTTTCGGAAGCAGATTATGTGGAACTGGAACGTATTTCGCTGGAACTGTTTGCCAGAGGAACAAAAATGGCTGCTGACAAAGGTTTGATTCTGGTGGATACCAAATACGAATTTGGAAAGAAAGACGGCAAAATATACTTAATCGACGAAATACATACTCCTGATTCGTCGAGATATTTTTATGCCGACCAATACGAAGAACTCTTCGCCAAGGGCTTGCCTCAAAAGCAACTCTCCAAGGAGTTTGTCCGCGAATGGTTGATGGAAAACGGATTTCAGGGGAAAGAAGGACAACAGGTTCCTGAAATGACAGATACGTTTGTCAACAGTGTTTCGGAAAGATATATTGAATTGTACGAAAAGGTGATTGGCGAACCCTTCCAACGCGATGAATCAAAAGATGTGTTGGCACGGATTGAAACCAATATCAATGCCTATTTGCGTCAAGGTTAACAGTTAAATCCTCCCGATTGTGCCGATGTTTCACCAAGCAATCGGATGAGGTATTGAAGGTAAGCGGCTTTGATGGTTCTTTTTCACCTCCGTCAGGTGATTGGTGGTCATGTTTTTTAGTGAGTATAGCCGGTACAACTTTGCGCTTATCTTTAGGCCGGGTTGATTTAAAAAATCATTGTTAATCAGCTACATAGAACTCTTTCCCAACCCGTTGAATATGGCTTAAGAGGTCAATATTTTCTATTTTGTTGAATAGAGATAAGTCAATCATGTATGGCAGGTATAGATCATCCAATTGATTTTCTATTTCATGGAGTTGTGTCAACTCAATATTTTGCCCTATCACGGTCAAATCAATGTCGGAAGAAGGTCTGTGCGTTCCCATGGCACGTGAACCATACAAAATTACTTTTTCAATTTGCTTATGTTTTTTAAAAACAGATTGAATTTTTAATGTGTCTTCTCTGGTTAATCCGTTTTCTGTCATATTAACCTAAATTTCCTTGTCCTTCAATTCTTTTTACTTCCATATTATGTTGAAATTCAATGAAAGCCGGGTAATAGTCATTTAATATTTTACCATAAATTTCGTCAGCTGTCGATTCATTATAGGTATGCGAAGTTTTGTTTCGGCTTCCTATCATGTCCATCCATATTTTGCCGTTGGAAAAAAGTTGTAGCTGAAAAGCCTCTCTTGTGGCATCTCTACTTCCGCCTACATCCGGGTTTCCTTGGTAAGTGGCATAGTCTTTCATGACATTCCAGGCTAACTCGTGGGTATATTCAAAACGTTGTATCAGTCCTTCTTTAATAATCTCATCAAGAACGGATCCAAAATCTGAATCATTTTCCGACAACTCTTCATCTCCCAAATTGTTTTTTATGAACTCCACCGCTTGGGTGAGTTTTGCAAGCGCCTTATTAAAGTTAGAAAATCGCTGTTCCCATCTGATATCATGTTCCATCACCGATAATTTTTATGTTTCAAAAATACATTTTTCAAGTCGTTTATTTTTTGTTTCTCAGAATTCTTGTCAAATAGTTTTGAAAATAATGGAAAACCAGACCTGTATGCGAAACAGGAGTTACTATCATTCCTGATAAGTGATTGAAATTGGTGTGTGCTATATTGGGACTGAACTTTTTCAGCGAAATTGTAAATAATTCTCAACAACTAACAACGAAATCCTCCCGATTCCGCCGATGTTTCACCAAGCAATTGGATAAGGTTTTGAAGGTAAGCGGCTTTGGTGGTTCTGTTTTCCTCATTCAATTTTTCTTGCACCTCCGTCAGGTAATTGATGGCCATGGTTTTACGTGAGCATGGTTCATAAAAATGCGCGCTTTTTTCCAACCCAAGATGTTTGAGGTAGGCACTGATTTCGTTTTTTGTAAACACAGCCCCTTCGTTGGCCGGATTGATATAGAATAGGATATGCGGATGACTGGCTTCCTTTGGGTTTGCTGAATCGCTCCTGTCTTCATCGTCAAGGTAGGCAAGCACAAATTGATGGGGAAGTTGAATGCCACTTACCCGCAGGTTTAATCGTTGGGCTATTGACATATACAATATTCCCATTACAAGAGGGTTGCCGGTTTTGTTGTTTCGAATAAAATCGAAAAAGTAACCCTCCAGGGTTTGTTCGTGGGGCAAAAAACTCGATAGTTGATGCACCTGATAAATTACATGGTTGAGGACTTTAACTTTTTCCAGAGCGGTCAGGCTTTCGTTCAATTCAAGCCAGCAGTCGCGGTACACACCATCTATCCAAACTTGTAGTTCGTCGCGTTGGTAGTGCTGGTTAACATACGAGGCAATGTAATGAATCAGTTCGGAGGGTGCCAGGGTGTTGTCGTCGAGCCATTGCAATACCAACGAAATGGTGTTGTGGAATTTGATCTCTTCAATGGTCGTTTCCAGACGTTTGGAATGTATTCCGCTGAAAGTGTGCAACCATGCTTCTTCCAAAAGTGGGATAGCCTTGGTACCATGTCCGATAATTTTATCACGAATTTCAGCGTAAACTTCATCGTTGGGCTCGTCCATAAGACTTACCAAGGCATCAATTTCACGATTGTTATCAGTCCAAGTCATATTTTGGGAACAGAAATTTCAACGGTAAAATTAGTGTACAAAACTTGTAAACGGTCTTTGATGCCTTGGGAGTTAATCACAGCGAATTGTTAACAAAGATGTTAAGGTGTCTAAATAAAAAACCCGCCAAAATTTGACGGGTTTTCAGATTGGTCTGATTCAGTTTATAATCTCGAAGCTACTTCATCCCAGTTGATGACATTGAAAAAGGCCGAAATATAATCGGGTCTCCTGTTTTGGTAGTTCAAATAATAAGCATGTTCCCAAACATCAAGTCCAAGAATGGGCGTGCCTTTTACTTCGGCAATATCCATCAGCGGATTGTCCTGATTGGGAGTGGAGGTAATCACCAGACCTTTTTCAGTTTTTACCAGCCAAGCCCATCCCGAACCAAATCGGGTTGCAGCAGCTTTGGCAAATTCATCTTTAAACTGTTCAAACGAACCAAACGCGCTGTTGATAGCTTCTAGTAAAGCACCTTTGGGTGTGCCGCCACCATTTGGCGAAAGCATTTTCCAAAACAATTCATGGTTGTAATGTCCGCCGCCATTGTTGCGAACAGCCATCGGGGCACTTGAAATATTAGCCAGAATCTCTTCAATGGATTTTCCTTCCAAAGCGGTTCCTTGAATGGCATTGTTCAGGTTGTTGATGTATCCCTGATGGTGCTTGGTGTGGTGTATTTCCATGGTGCGACCATCGATGTGTGGTTCAAGGGCATTGTATGCGTAGTCTAATTTGGGAAGTGTAAATGACATATCTGTAAGTTTTATGTTAAACAATAGTATAATTTCGTTTGCAAAAGTACTTACAATTTAGAATAAATCCAAATAAGAAATCTAAAAGATTGTTAAATAATAAGTTGAGTTGTAGTTGACATGAGGTGAGGAGGACTGAACGGGGTGACAGTTTCTTAGAATAAGGGAAGTAATGGACAGGTGTAGGCAAAATCAAAGGCAAAACAATCAAATAACTCTGAAAGAAATCATGAAGTTAATATAAGGGTATATCCTATAGAGTTTTGATCCGCTTGTTACGTTGTTGGTCCATTTGCTGAGTTTGGACTCGGATATTTTTCCGGTCACACGGTATTTCACGGAAGTGTTTCCTTGATAAGCCAGACCAATGTCGAGTGACACGCTTACGATTTTATTCCTCGAAATACTTCTGCCAAGCCCCAGCGCCAGGTAGGGGCATAACTTGTTGGGCTGCAAGTGATACGAAACTGTTCCGTTGTTTTGGGCGTCGGGTACCGAGGGGTACACATCAAAATCAATTTGCGTAAAATTGTAAAATACACCTCCCGAGAAATACATGAAACTGAAAAATTGCCAGTCGGCTCCGAATTGAAAAGCTCCGAGTGTGGCAGTTTCATTGTTTATGTAGGCATCGCCTGAGTTAATTTCGGTATTGTATTCGTATGGATAGAAAGCCAAACCACCACGCAAGGCTATACGATTGGCCACGGCTTGTATCAGTTCAACGCCCACACCGTAAGTACCTCCTTGCAGGCCAATAGCCAACCCCTTTTGTGTCTCCTGTTGTGGCACAAATTCAAACTGACCAAATGCGCTGAGTTGGCCAGTAACCATAACGCTTACCAGAAGCAGATATTTTAGAGCTTTCATTGGAATTGGACTATGCTAATCCTTGCAATAATAATGAAATTATGGGTTCGCTGGTGTCCTGACGATTTTTTTTCATCAGTCAGATCAACCGTTTTTTTTATCAGAATAAAAACACCTCCAAGGCTTTCGCGTCTTGGAGGTGCGTAAAAAAATCTATGCTAAATAGTAAAAGTCAGCTAATCAACTATTTTTACAAGAAAATAATTTTTCTTTCCCTTTTGAACCAGAAGATATTTATCGTTGAGCAGGTCGTTGGCCGAGAGTTCATACGATTCATTTATTTTTTCTTTGTTGAGCGAAACACCATTGTCTTTTAACATGCGACGTGCTTCGCCATTGGATTTGAATATTTCGGTTTTATGACCCAAAAAATCCAAAATTCCGATGCCTGCTTCAAATTCTGTGCGTGAAATTTCAGATTGAGGTACTCCGGTAAAAATTCCAAGCAAAGTTCTTTCGTTCAGTTTTTTAAGCATATCGGTGGTGCCTTTTCCAAAGAGTAATTCGGTAGCGGCCAATGCGGTTTCGTAGTCTTCTTCTGAATGTACCCGGATGGTGATTTCACGTGCCAGCGTTTTTTGTAAAAGGCGCAGGTGGGGAGCTTCACGTTGTTGAGCTACCAGGTCTTCTATCTCCTGTTTGCTGAGCAGGGTAAATATTTTCACGTATTTTTCGGCATCTTCGTCCGACACGTTGAGCCAGAACTGGTAAAACTCGTAAGGTGAGGTTTTTTCTGGGTCGAGCCACACGTTGCCGCTTTCGGTTTTGCCAAATTTAGCGCCATCGGCCTTGGTAATAAGTGGACAAGTGAGTGCAAAGGCTTCGTTATCGGAACCCATTTTCCTACGGATAAGCTCGGTTCCGGTGGTAATATTTCCCCACTGATCCGAACCTCCCATTTGCAGTCGACAATTCTCATTTTGGAAAAGGTGTAAAAAGTCGTAACCCTGCACAAGTTGGTAGCTAAATTCGGTGAACGACATGCCCGACTTGCTTTCTGCCGAAATTCTTTTCTTAACAGAATCCTTTGCCATCATGTAGTTAACCGTAAGGTGTTTGCCAATGTCGCGAATGAAATCCAGGAAACTGAATGTGTTCATCCAGTCGTAGTTGTTTACCAAAATGGCCGCGTTGTCGCTTCCGTTGTCGAAGTCCAGAAATTTGGCCAATTGGTTTTTCAACGCGTTTTCGTTGTGGCGTAGGGCTTCTTCAGTCAACAGGTTTCTTTCCTGAGATTTTCCCGAAGGATCGCCAATCATACCGGTGGCACCTCCAACCAAAGCGATGGGGCGGTGACCACTTATTTGCAAGTGTTTCAGCATCATCACTCCGACCAGGTGACCAATATGCAAACTATCTGCCGTGGGGTCGATACCAACATATCCCGATGTCAGATGTTTGAGCATGTATTCTTCGGTTCCGGGGGTCATGTCGTGGATCATGCCACGCCAGCGCAATTCTTCTACAAAATTTTTCACACCTATATTTTTCTTAAATTTCGGCAAAGATAGCTATTTGGCAAAGTTTATCAGTTATGTATAGAATTTTTTGAACGGAAGCCCGTTATTTGGGTGAATCCATTTTCTACCTTTGTCGGGATGCAAAAAAAGTTTTTGAAAAACCTGTTACTGCTCATTTTTCTTAACCTTCTGGTAAAGCCATTGTGGATTTTTGGCATCGACCGGCAGGTGCAGAATTTGGTAGGTCCCGAAGAATACGGGTTGTACTTCACCATTCTCAACTTTTCGTTTCTCTTTTTTATTTTTCTCGATTTGGGCATTACCAATTTCAACAACCGGAATATTGCGCAGAACAACCAGTTGTTGAGCAAGCATTTGGCCGGAATTGGGACCATGAAGATGCTGTTGGGTTTTGTTTACGCATTGGTGATTTTTGTTGTCGCCTGGTTCAATAAGTACGATGGTCGTGCCTTTTACTTGCTTGCCTGGATAGGTTTTAATCAGTTTTTGCTATCTTTTATATTGTACTTGCGTTCCAACTTAAATGGATTGCTATTGTTTAAAACCGACAGCATTATCTCCATTCTCGACAGGTTGTTGATGATTTTTATCTGTGGTTTTTTGTTGTGGACCGGTTGGTTTGATGCCACCTTTAGTATCGAGTGGTTTGTTTACGGACAAACGGCAGCCTATGTGGTGACCATGTTGATAGCCTTAACGGCAGTGCTGAATAAGGCCGGAAAGCTTCGGTTCAACTGGAACCTTCCGTTTTTTATCATGATTATCAAAAAGAGTTTGCCCTTTGCCTCTTTGGTATTGCTCATGAGTTTTTACAACCGCATCGATCCGGTTTTGATTCAAAGGATATTGGGGGGAGATTTGGGTTACCAACAAGCCGGGGTGTACTCTCAGGCCTTTCGTTTGTTGGATGCCGGTCAAAACTTCGCCTATCTGTTTGCCGTGCTGTTGTTGCCTTTGTTTGCCAAAATGATAGCCAACAATCAAAATGTAGAACATCTGGTGAAATTATCTTTTTCCATGTTGGTGGCCGGAACACTTATCATTGCCGTCTCCATGTCGACCTACAGCTATGAGATTATGCAGTTGATGTACCAACAAATGGCGGACGAAACTGTTCATCATTATGGACTACGTATCGAACAATCGGCCATAATTTTCAGTGTGCTGATGTTTAGTTTTGTAGCTATATCATCCAATTATGTGTTTGGGACCTTACTCACGGCCAACAACAACATGAAGTTGCTCAATCTGGTTGCATTGGGTGGTGTTGTCATCAACATGGGGCTCAACTTCTATCTGATACCTATCTTTCAATCCGTTGGTTCGGCCTATGCAGGTATGTCAGCCCAGGTGTTTACGGCCATCTTTCAATTGGTATTGGCATGGCGATTGTTTGGATTTCGATTGAATTATAGTTTGATTATCAGGTTTTTAGTGCTTACCTTATTTTTGGGAGGGAGTGCATTTTTTGTGAAAAATAATATGGATATTTCCTGGAAAATGGGGTTGTTACTTCTGCTGACGGGTGGGATGACAGCATCATTTGTTCTAAGGTTGCTGAATCTACGGGAGCTGTTTACTATCTTCACTTCCAAGCAATAACGAGTTTTATTGGCATAGTTTGTTAATACATCACGATCATTAAACAAAAATTCCTACTTTTGACCCCTTTAATGAATAAAGTTAATGAAATCAGAAGGCGATTTTCAACGGCCCTTTTTTTCCGGAATCATATTACAGGTTTTGTTTCATTACCGGAAACATTTGATAATAATAGGCATCCTGACCATTGTATTGGCCATCATCTTTTCGTCACCCAGATTTATCACCCCGCTGTATAAATCCACCGTTATTTTATATCCAACGGCAAGCAATTCCATTTCCAAAGTATTGTTGAGTAGTAATTTCAACAACTCGAAGGATATTCTTGAATTTGGGGAAGACGAGCAAACAGAACAGATGCTTCAGGTGTTGAATTCTAACAAAATTCGCGATCGTATCATCAATAAATACAACCTGATGGAGCATTATGGCATTGGATCTAATTCCAATTTCAGGATGACCGAACTTTATGATGAGTACGAAAGCAATTTCAAATTCAGACGTACGGAGTTTATGGCCGTAAAAATAACGGTGATGGACAGAGATGCACAATTGGCGGCGGATATGGCCAACGATGTGGCGGAATTAATCGATTCCACCATTAACCATATGCAAAAGCAAATTGCGGTAAAGGCATTTCAAATTGTGGAACGCGAATACGAACACCTAAAAGAAGAAATTCAGGTGAAGGAAGACAGCATGACTGTTTTGAGAAAGTTTGGCGTGCACGATTACGAAAGTCAATCGGAAATGTTCAACCGTCAATTGGCCATGGAGATGGCAAAAGGTAACAACGAAAGCGTGAAGCGACTTGAAAAAAAGCTTGACATGCTGGCCAAATATGGCGGCCCCTATGTTTCGTTGCGAGATGCCCTGGAGCACGACAAGAAGCAGTTGAGTGAGCTCAAAGCAAAATATGAAGAGGCAAAAGTGGATGCCACTGAAAACCTTCCACATAAATTGGTTGTTAATACGGCATACAAGGCCGAACGAAAATCTTATCCCATCAGGTGGCTTATTGTGGTGGTTTCTACGTTCTCCATGTTGCTTTTTGCTTCTCTGATATTTGGCATGATCGAAGTGTTTTCGGGAGCGATGGGTGAAAACATTAAAAAAAAAAATTCAAAAGAAAAAGAACATTAATCGCTCGTGATGTCTCCCGTTGGTGGGCAAATGATGAACCCAAGAAACCAAAAGAGGAAGATAAAAAGGGTGAAAAAGTTCTTGAAGTGGCTGAAAAAAAGCCTGTTGAAGTCGTTGAGAAGAAAAAAACTGATAACTATAATAGAGACTTAGACTTATATTGGGACATTAATAATATCGAAATGGACAAATTTTTTAACAGCGCTCACCTTGTCAGCTTGATTGCCAAATGGAAATACCATCTTTTGGCCATCGTTGGTGTTTCTGCAATTTTGGCTGTCATATTCTCGGGCCCCACTTTTATCACGCCAATGTATAAATCATACGGAGTGGCATACCCTGCCAATATTGAGCCCTATTCAGAAGAAAGCGAAACTGAACAAATGCTCCAAATTCTTAATTCTAAGGATATTGTGGACAGCATGGTAGAAAAGTTTCAATTGGCCAAACACTATGATATCAATCCTGAATACAAATATTTCAAAACGGTTCTGGTAAATACCTATTACGATAATGTGCATATCAGCAAAACTCCTTACGAATCGGTACGTGTTGAAGTAATGGATAAGAGTCCTGATACAGCTGCGCTTATGGTGGACGCCATTTTTAAATTCTACGATCAAAAAATTTCATCGCTTCATAAGTCCAAGTATAGGGAAGTGGTGATTATGTATGCTGATCAGTTGGAAAAAAAGCGAGAAACTCTTGATTCACTTAAACAGATTTTAACTGTTTTGGGTACCGAACAAGGAATTATTCAGTATGAATATCAATCGCAGGAAATTATGCGGGGCTATTTGAAGACTGTGAATGGTGACAATGCGTCTAAGATAAATACCAAAGAAGTGGATCGTTTGATGCGCAACATGGAAAAGGCTAGTGGTCAGTTGATTGAAGTGGTTCAGATGATTCAGGATGAGGCTCGAACCTATGTAGAAGTGAAACTGGACTACGAATTGGCACTTCGGTTTATCAATGCCGAGATGACTTATAGTAATATCGTTACATACCCCTATGCCTCCGACAAAAAGAGTTATCCGGTGCGTTGGCTTGTGGTGGTGATTGTTTCCTTGGCGACTTTAGTGTTTACGTTGTTAATTATTTTCCTCTTGGAAAGTAAACGGAAACCCAAGTCCAAAAAAAATCATTAATACAATATTTCAATTTTGAAGGAAAAAGCTAAAATACTCTGGGTGTATTTGTTAGCTGCCGTTTTTTTGGCTGCTAACTTTTACTTGGTGCTGGAGAAAGATGTGTACTGGCTTTTTCTCTTACCCTTGGTACTAATCGTACTTTACTATTATCTTACCTCCCTCGACAACATCATTCTTCTGATTACCTTTCTCACACCTTTGGCGGTGAATATAAGGGATATGGATATGGGGTTGGGGGTTTCATTGCCCACAGAGCCTTTAATGTTTGGCGTACTGCTTCTTTTTGTGGCCAATCTGATTTTTGAAAACAGATACGACCGGAAAGTGGCCACCCATCCCATCAGTTATATTATTTATGCCCAACTATTGTGGATGCTGTTTACCATGTTTACCAGTGAGATGCCCATCGTTTCGCTCAAATATTTGGTCTCCAGACTATGGTTTGTAGTCCCGTTTTATTTTATGGCAGCCATGCTATTTAAGAATACGAAAAACATTCAAAAATTTCTTTGGTTGTATCTGGCAGGGCTTATTATCGTGGTGATTTATACGGTTACCCTTCACTCCCAATATGGCTTTGATGAGGAGGTAGGACACTGGATTATGTGGCCTTTTTACAACGACCATACTGCTTATGGGGCTGCCATTGCCATGTATATTCCCATTGCATTTGGCATGTTGGTTTTCCCTAATAAGTCTAAACTATGGCGTGTTATTTCGGCCATTGTGTTGTTCATTTTAATTGTGGGTGTGATTTTTTCCTATGGGCGAGCTGCCTGGATAAGTCTGGTGGTGGCATTGGGTGTTTTAATCGTTGTGCTTCTGAGGATAAAGTTTTATTTTATTCTTATAACCTTGGCGGTATTGTTGGGGTTGTTTTTCTCATTTCAACAACAGATTATCGACCGTTTGGAAAAGAATAAGCAAGATTCTTCGGCCAATTTTGTTGAGCATATTCAATCCATTACCAATATTTCGTCGGATGCATCCAATTTGGAGCGAATCAACCGTTGGCAAGCAGCCCTTCGCTTATTTGACGAACGGCCTGTGGTTGGTTGGGGTCCGGGCACTTACCAGTTTGTTTATTCACCTTTTCAACGGGCTAAAGAAAAAACCATTATTTCTACCAATTTGGGCGATATGGGTAATGCCCACAGCGAGTATTTGGGGCCCTTGGCCGAAATGGGTGTGCCCGGTATGTTGATTGTTTTGCTCCTGCTTGTGATGGTTATGGTGATCGGTCTTCGGGTTTTTAAAAACGGGAGTAAAGAAGTTAAATACCTCAGCATGATGGCATTACTAGGTTTGGTCACTTATTTTACCCATGGAGTTCTGAATAATTTTCTGGATACAGACAAACTGTCAGTACCATTCTGGGGGTTCATCGCCATTATTGTGGCACTCGACACGTATCATCCCAAAGCCAAGGAAAATTTTC
The DNA here is from genome assembly GCA_963676875.1 of Bacteroidales bacterium. Lineage (GTDB taxonomy): Bacteria > Bacteroidota > Bacteroidia > Bacteroidales > F082 > UBA6244. The sequence goes on along the minus strand of OY781436.1, from coordinate 843,843 downwards.
CTCAATAAAAAACCGGTCCTCATTGCTGAAAACCGGTCTTGTCAAAGCTTTTCGAACCTATTTTCTCATTTCTTTCATCAACTCAGGAAGTTGTCTTACCGAAGCAAGTTCTTTCCAGTATTGGCGCACTTCAACGGCGGGTGAGCCCATGTATACCTTGCCACCTTCAATGGATTTGTCGATGGCGGAGGTAGCCAGAATCACTGCTTTTGAACCGATTACGATGTCTTTGTTGATGGCCACACGCGCCCAGATAAGCACGTCGTCTTCAATCACGGTTACTCCTGCAATGGCAGCAAAAGCACCAATCAGGCAATTTTTTCCAATGATGGTATCGTGTCCTACCTGACATTGGTTGTCCATTTTGGTACCGGCGCCGATGGTGGTGTCACCGGTTACGCCCTTGTCGATGGTACAAGATGCACCAATTTCCACATTGTCCTCTAATATCACTCGTCCGCCTGATTCAAACTTTACATAGCCTTGCGGACGGCGTTGAAAATAGTAACCGTCACCACCAATTACGGAGTTGGGCTGAATGATCACGTTGTTGCCAATAACGGAATGGTCGCAGATGGTAACGTTGGGATGTATAATGCAATTGGTGCCAATGCTAACGTTGTTACCTATAAATGCACCCGGTTGAATAACAGTACCTTTGCCAATGGTGGCGGTTGGGCTAACCATCGAACTGCTGGGCACAAAAGGCCTGAAATGTAAAATCAGGTTTTTAAAGGCATCAAAGGGGGTTTCGTGGTAGATCAGGCTTTTATTCTCAGGTACATCAACTTCTTTGTTGATGATGATGATTGTCGCTGCTGACTTGAGTACCTTATCATAATATTTTGGATGATCCACGAAAGTGACATCGCCGGCACGTACCACGTGAAGTTCGTTTAACCCGAGCGCTTCTTGCTCAGGATTACCAATAATTTTCCCGTTAATAATAGCTGCTACGGAAGCAACTGTATGGGGTTGAGGAAAGTTCATACTTACTCTTTAACGCGTTCTGAATACTCGCCGGTTCTGGTGTCCACCTTAATTTTGTCGCCTTCGTTGATAAAAAGTGGCACTTTGATGGTGGCACCGGTTTCAATTTGTGCGTCTTTAAAGGTGTTGGTGGCGGTATTTCCTCTTTCTCCGGGTTCGGTATAGGTTACTTCCAGCACCACGTAGGTGGGCATTTCGCAAACCATAGGGGTTTCATTTTCGGCATGATAGGAAATGGTAACTTCCTGACCTTCTTTCAGTAAATCCGGAGCGGGAATCATTTCTTTATTAATAAATGTTTGTTCAAAGGTTTCGCTATTCATGAAATGATAGGTGTCGCCTTCGTTGTACAAATATTGATAGGTTCGTTTTTCTACCCGTTGGATATTAATTTTCACTCCCGAAGTAAAGGTGTTGGGGATTACTTTTCCGGTGATAACATTCTTCAATTTGGTGCGGACAAAGGCAGGACCTTTTCCCGGTTTTACATGTTGAAATTCAAAGATTGACCAAAGTTCTCCGTTATGCTCAATAATTAACCCATTTCTGAAATCTGCTGTTGTTGCCATTTGAAATATTTTTTACTTGAAATATAATGTTGATGTTAAATGCGATCCTTCATGCTGGTATATCCCCTCATAATGCCTCTCTGCGAATTGGCAATGAAACTCAATATTTCATCCCGATCGTCGGTGGCAGGTACGTTGGCCTCGATGTAGTTGATGGCTTGGGTGATGTTATTTCCTTTGAGGAAAATGATGCGGTAGATATCCTGAATGGCGTTGATTCGGTCATTGGAATAACCCCTGCGACGCAACCCGATGGAGTTTACACCTGCATAAGACATAGGTTCACGCCCTGCTTTGGTAAAAGGAGGGACGTCCTTACGAGCCAAACCTCCACCTGATATCATGGCGTGTTTGCCTACGTGAACAAACTGATGAACGGCGGCGAGACCACCAATAATGGCCCAGTCGTCGATGGTGATATGACCGGCAAGGGTACAAGCGTTGGCCAGAATAACATTGTTGCCCAGAATACAATCGTGTGCCACATGAACATAGGCCATGAGCAGGCAGTTGTCGCCAATTACGGTTTCCATGTTGGCTTTTGTGCCTCGATTGATGGTTACAAACTCACGAATGGTTACATTATCACCGATTTTCACGGTAGTTTCTTCCCCGGCAAATTTTAAATCCTGCGGTATAGCCGATATAACAGCCCCCGGGAAAATGCGGCAGTTTTTGCCAATTCGGGCACCCTCCATGATGGTAACATTGGAGCCAATCCAGGTTCCTTCTTGTATAATGACATTTTTTTCGATGTTGACAAATGGTTCGATAACAACGTTAGGAGCTATTTTCGCCTGTGGATGTACGTATGCTAGTGGTTGATTCATGTCGTAGGTTTCTATTTTTGCTTATTCTTGGTAATCTGCGCCATTAATTCGGCTTCCATAACAACTTTATTGCCAACAAAGGCGATGCCGCGCATGCTGCATATACCTCTTTTAATTGGGCCGGCCAGCTCGATGGAGAATACGAGTACATCACCGGGAATTACTTTTGCTCTGAATCGGACTTTGTCGATTTTAAGAAAATAGGTGGAATACAAATGAGGTTCTTCAACGGTGTTGAGTACAAAAATTCCACCTGCCTGAGCCATGGCTTCCACCATGATTACTCCCGGCATCAGCGGTTCATCAGGAAAATGTCCTTGAAAAAAGGGTTCGTCCATGGTTACATTTTTCAGTGCAACGATATGGTCGTCACTCATTTCCAGGACTTTATCTACGAATAAAAACGGAGATCTGTGAGGCAAAATGGCCTTGATCTGGTTAACGTCGTAAATGGGGTCGGCGTAAATGTCGAAAGGGGGTTTTTTAATCATACTCTATACTTTTAAGGTATCCTTAATGATTTTGGCAAACTCTGTATTGGTTTGATGTCCGGGGCGATGGGCAGTGATTTTACCTTTTATGGGTTGCCCCAAAAGTGTGAGGTCGCCAATGACATCCAATAGTTTATGTCTGGCAGGTTCGTTTTCAAAATGAAGTTGTAAGGTGTTCAGAATCCCGTTTTCCTTAACGGTAACGGTAGGTTTGTTGAAAACGGCAGCCAATCGATCCAGTTCCGCTTGATCAACTTTACGGTTCATAAACACGATGGCATTGCTCAGGTCACCGCCTTTGATGAGGTTGTTATTCAACAGGAATTCTAATTCATGTAAAAATACGAAAGTGCGACAAGGGGCGATTTCACGTTCGAAGTCGCTGAGATGATTCAATGTAGCTTCTTGTTTGCCAAGCACCTCTGTTTCGTAGTCGATGACCACATCAATGGAAAATGAATCTGCCGGTTCTATGGTTATTTTAATCTTCTTTTCCGGAATTTCGTGGGTGATGGTTTGTGTGATGTGAAGGTAGTTTTTCGGTTCCTTCAAATCTTTGATACCTGCGCTTCTTAAGGCTTCCACAAATAGTTTTGACGAGCCGTCGAGAATGGGAATTTCTTCTACGTCCAAATCAATAAGCACATTGTCGATACCCAAACCGGTAAGTGATGCCAGCACATGTTCTATGGTGTATATAAGTACTCCCTGACTTCCGAGTGTAGTCCCGCGGGCGGTACTTACCACATGGTCTATGTTGGCTTCAATTTGAGGCTTGTTCTCCAGATCGATTCTTCTGAATTTAATTCCATGATCCACCCCGGCCGGATGAAAGGTCAGCGTTCCGGTTTTTCCCGTGTGCAATCCGTTTCCTTCAACCGAAACTGACTGGTTGATAGTTTTTTGTGTATCTGTCATCTACTGCTTAAGGGTTTGTGGCAAATCCAGAATTTTTGCAAAAGTAAGCAAATTTATTTACTGTAATACAAATATGACTGACGCACGGTTAGGGCTCCTGTCAAGGGATGAATCCAATGCAAAGAGAACTGTTTCGGTCAACCGGCTTTTATCATGCCTTTCAAATCCGGAGAATTAAAAAACCTTTGGTAGCATGGGCTATTTTCTTTCCAGTTGATTCACCCTTTTCACCAGTTGGTCAAGGCGGCGGAAGTGTATGTACGATCGTTGGTAGTCGCGAATGGGGAAAGCAGGACTACCCTCCACCACGGCACCCTCTTCGGTGATACTTTTTCCAATGCCCGACTGTGCGGCAATCATCACTTTATCGGCTATTTTCAAGTGACCTACAATTCCTACCTGACCACCTATCATGCAATTTTTGCCAATTTTAGTGGAGCCGGAGATTCCCGTTTGTGCTGCAATAACGGTGTCTTCGCCAATCTCTACGTTGTGGGCAATTTGAATCAGGTTGTCTATTTTGGCACCTCTTCTAATGATGGTGGAACCCATGGTAGCACGGTCGATGGTGGTGTTGGCGCCCACTTCCACATGGTCTTCAATTACAACATTTCCTATTTGTGGAACTTTAATATAATCATCACCCTCTTGTGGCGCAAACCCAAATCCGTCCGAACCTATAACAACGCCTGCATGAAAAGTGCAGTGGTTTCCGATGATGGAATCGTCGTAAATTTTCACGCCACTGTAAATGAGACTGTCTGTGCCAATTTTGCAATGAAAACCAATGGTAGCATTGGGATAAATCTGACAATTGTCGCCGATTACAGTATGGTCGCCAATGGAGGCAAATTCGCCGATGTACACATTTTTCCCGATGGTAGCCAAAGGTGAAATGTAGGACTGAGGGGAAATTCCACTTCGTTTCGACTTACTTTGGTGGTACATGTTAAGCAAATCGGCAAAAGAAACATAGGCGTTTTTAACACGAATCAAAGTTGTGTTGAGTGGTTGTTCGGCTATAAAGTCCTGATTGACAATAACAATGGATGCCTGAGTCTTATATATAAAAGGGGTGTATTTGGGGTTGGCCAAAAAACTTAGTGTGCCGGGCGTTCCTTCGTCAATTTTGGAGAGGTTATCTACCACTACCTCCGGGTTGCCTTCAACCGTACCTCCCAGAGCTTCAGCTATTTGTTGTGCAGTAAATCTCATATATTTTTTTTTGCAAGATAATCATTTTATTTATTCTAGTTTTTGAGCCTGAAACGGTTATCGTAGCGAATTCTTTTGTGATGATAAGCAGTTGTTGGAAGTGGTATATCTTTTACAGATCCAGCTTCAGCTGTATTTCACTTCGGAAGGTTTTTCGGTGATGGGGCGTAAGTCCGAGTTGCCGGATGGCCAGTTTATGCTCCATGGTAGGATAGCCCTTATTCCTGTCCCAACCGTAATCAGGAAATTCGGTATGTAATTGAAGCATATGGTCATCGCGGTAGGTTTTGGCGAGTATGGAAGCTGCTGCGATGGACAAAAACCTGCCATCCCCCTTAATCATACAATGGTGTGGAATGTTTTTAAACGGTTTGAAACGGTTGCCGTCGATGAGCAGTAATTCGGGTGTTATTGACAACTGTTGAATGGCTCGATGCATGGACAAAAAGCTGGCATTGAGGATGTTGATTTGGTCTATCTCTTCCGGAGAACATGAAGCCACGGCGAAAGCCAGGGCGTCTTTTTCGATATCAATGCGCAGCAATTCACGGGTTTTCTTATTAAGTTTTTTTGAGTCGTTGAGTAACTCATGTTGATAATCTGGTGGGAGAATTACAGCTGCAGCAAAAACGGGACCTGCCAAACAACCGCGTCCGGCCTCATCGCATCCGGCCTCCACCAATCCTTTTCCATACGAACTAAGAAGCATATAATAGTCGGTAAACGTGGGTGAATACAACGAAAAGTGTCATCAAAACTATCAACCTGTTAATCCATTTATTGGGTTTCGATTTGGTGAAAATTTGTGCAGCCATCAATGCCACCGGAATCCCTGCGAGCATGAATACTTGTAAGCTTTTGAAGAAAAGTATGGTAATGGCCAGTAAAAAGCCAAATAGTATTACAAACAAAAGTAGGTTGCGACGTAGGTTGATGCTTTTCTCACCAAGCTTCGACAAGGTATTGAACGATACGGCTAATCCGAAAAGGACTAGCAGGCCAAAAAGCCAAATATCCGTGGCTGGCAGGTTGTCGGTTAGCGAAATTTGGGGGATTAAACCGGGGATGAAAACTTGCGTGATGACCTCCATCTGATTGGAGATAAAGAGCCAGGTTACCCATAATAAATACGGTGACAAAAGCCCCATAACGCTTGATACATAGGGCCGCCAACTGTTGACGCGATGAAGCAATACAGAGACCCAGATGACCGGAATTAGGTAAATTAGCGGCGTGTAAAATAAGGAAGCAGTACCCAGAAAAAACCCTGCATTAAATGCGTTTTTTACGCTATTTTCCCGCTCATACAAAGTCATGCTGTAATATAAGACCACCATCAACAACAAGCTTATCCAGATAAAAATATTGGCCGTTGTAAAGTTGGGTGCGCTTCCTGTGAATAGTACATAAAACAATATGGGTAACATGCTGATGAGACCTGTTATCTGCTGTTTTACAGCCATATAGTTTAAAAAGAATACCGAAAAAACATAGCCAAAAAAAGATAAAATATTGATTGTCAGAGGTTGGGTGATGCCCTTAAATTGGATGGCAGGTATTATTGATCCTGTAAAACCCACGAAATCTACAGGATGAAAAAAGGAAGGAAGCCAGCAAATGAGGATGAGCAGATTCATCCAAACATATGTTGAAAACACCCCTTTACTGAAAAATTTAATCATGATGGATGTTGCTATCGGTTCCCCAAATCAAATCCTATATCATTTCTGAAATAGCGTCCTTCAAAATGGATGTTGTTGGCATTGCCGTAAGCATTTTTTAAGGCTTCGCTTTGTGAATAGCCGTATGAAGTTACCGCCAGAACTCTTCCTCCATTGGTTTTGATGGCATTGCTTTCGATGTCTTTGGATGTGCCGGCGTGAAATACGATACAGTTGTTGATATTTTCGAGTCCGGTTATAACCTTGCCCTTTTCATACCTTTCCGGATAGCCTCCCGACACCAAAAATACGGTGGCGGTGCAACGTTCGTCGATGGTTATTTTATGTTCTCCAAGTGTATTTTGTCCTGTAGCGATGAGCAGTTCTAAAAAATCTGAATTGATACGCGGAATGACCGATTCTGTTTCGGGGTCGCCCATCCGGCAATTGTATTCTATCACCTTGGGCTGACCTTCTTTTTGGATGAGTCCGAAGAAAATAAATCCTTTGTAGGGAATACCTTCTTCCTGAAGTCCTTTGATGGTGGGCGCAATGATTTGTTTTTCCACGGTTTTCATAAATTCGCTGGTGGCAAAAGGTACCGGTGACAGTGAGCCCATACCTCCCGTATTCAAACCTGTATCGCCTTCCCCAATCCGCTTGTAATCTTTGGCTTCGGGTAATATGACGTAATCTTTTCCATCGGTTAATACGAAAACCGAACACTCGATACCTGTGAGAAACTCTTCGATGACCACTTTTTTGGAAGCATCTCCAAATTTGCCGTCGGTAATCATCGATTCCAGCTCCGATTTGGCGGTGTTCAGATTGTCGATGATCAAAACACCCTTGCCTTGAGCCAAACCATCGGCTTTGAGCACATAGGGAGGTTTCAGTTTTTCTAAAAATTGGTAACCTTTTTCCAGATTTCCGGCATCAACGGTAAGAAAAGCAGCAGTGGGAATATGATGACGCATCATAAACTCCTTGGCAAAATCCTTACTTCCTTCGAGCATGGCACCGGCTTTGGTGGGTCCGATTATGGGAATATTTTGAAGTATTTTATCTTGTAAAAAATAGTCGTGAATACCCTTTACCAAAGGATCTTCAGGACCTACCACCACCAGATGAATATCGTGTTCAATAACAGCGGTTTTAATGTGTTGGAAATCGTTCACGTCGATGGGGAGGTTGGTTCCCACGTTGCGTGTTCCCGCATTTCCGGGAGCGATAAATATTTTCTCCGACATCTTGCTTTGGGCAATTTTCCATGCCATGGCATGCTCTCTGCCGCCGCTTCCAAGTATTAATGTATTCATATTGAGTGTGTAATATTTTTACATCTAAACAGTTTTCTTTATATTCATCATTTTTTCAAAACTTTCCCAAAGGCCGTCAGCGGTTTTGTCCCACGAAAATTCCTCTTTTCGGGTTTTGCCCAACTGAACCAATCGTGGAGCTATTGATTTGTCAAAGGTAATGGTTTCCATGGCACCGGCAATTTCTTCCACATCCGTGGGGTTAACCAACAATGCGGCATCACCTGCAGTTTCGGGCATGGCGGTGGTATTGGAGGTGATCACCGGTATTTCGGCATAAAAAGCCTCTACGATGGGAATTCCAAACCCTTCAAAGATAGACACATACGCCAATGCTGAAGCTGAACCCATCACATTCACCAGCTTGTCCGGTTCCAGTCGTCCGGTAAAAACAACCTGCGATTTATGTGTCATTTGTTCATAACTCTTTTTAATGTCGTCGGTCCAATACATCTTTTCGCCTACCACCACAAGTTGGGTGGTAACTGTGGGGTGATTGTTTTTGAACAAGTCGAAAGCACTGAATAAATTGGCCAGATTTTTACGGGGATTTAAGGCTCCTATAAATAGGAAATAATCGTTTCCTTGGGTATATTCTTTCTTGGTTCCTTTTTTAATATGCTCAGAAACAGGTTTGTATTGTTGATTGGCTCCATTGTAAACCACATCTATTTTTGCCGAGTTTATTCCATATTGAGCCACGATATCTGATTTAGAAAATCCGGAAACCGTAACGATTCGGTCGGCGCGTCGGGCAAATTTGGGTGTAAAATAACGGTAATGCCAACGGGCAAATCGGGGCAGGTATTCCGGAAAATGTTCAAAATTAAGGTCGTGAATCACCAGAAGAGTGGGTACATCTGTCTTTAACGATAGATAAGCGTCGGGTGAAATGAACGCGTCTGCTTTGATTTTCTTTAAAATCCTCGGAACAGACAACTCAAACCACCACATAAACAGGATGGGATGCCGTGCAGGAGGTCCAACCACGATGGGGGTCACATTTTTTTCAAACACAAATTTGGGATCGTAGTCGCGGTCGAAAATAAAAAAGAAGTCGTGTTCGGGGTGGTTACGAACAATCCGACGCAGCGACTCGTAGGTAAACCAGCCGATTCCTTCCAGGCGGTTTTTCAAAAGTAATCTGGTATTTACGGCTATCCTCAATGTTTCTCCTTTCAAACGATCAGGATGCAAATATCCTAAAAAAAGATTAGAACAGACGGGATAACATTTTTAAAAGCCATGCTGTAAAAAGCCCACAAGCAATTCCCAACAAGGCACCTCCCAGGATGTCGAAAGGAAAATGGACGCCCAGATACATCCTGCTATACATTACCAGCAGGGCATAGGCAACCAACAAGCCTTTCAACCAAAGCGGCATGGGCTTGTAGGTCATGATCAGAAAAGTGACCAATCCAACTGTGTTAGCCGCGTGAGATGATACAAATCCGTATTGTCCGCCACATCCCGTGATGGTGGTGAGCATTTCGGCAAGATGAGGCTGATGGCATGGACGAAGGCGCATGAACACCTCTTTAAATAAATGTACAGAGGTTTGGTCGGTGAGCACCAATGTGGCCGCAACACCTAATAAAATGACAATGGCGTAGTATCGGTATTTCTTGATAATCAAGTACAATAACAATAAGTAGAGCGGCAGCCAGGTGAGTTTTCCGCTGGCGAATACCATCACATAGTCAAGTAATGCGGTGTGGTGGCCGTTGATCCAGAGGAGTAGTTGTTCGTCTATTTGTTGCAGAAAGCCCATAATAGTAAAGGATTACATGTCGATGGCCTTTTTTTTCATTTCGTAATAGTTGCTATTGTAGGGATTTCTCTTGATAAGGATGTCGAGTATTTCCATGGCTTTTCTACCCTTTTTCTTCTCCATCAGACGCTCCACTTTTTTAAGGTAATATTCATCGTCGTTGCAAACAAATCCCGGGTTGTTGGCGATACAGGTTAATAGCGCCACGCCTTCTGCCGTTTGCGTGCCTTCAGTTCGAAACTGAATGGGGATTTCCATTTTGGTGTATTTTGGGTCGCTACATGTATTCCAATTGCCTGTGGTTTCATTCATAAACAGTGAAATGGCGTCATCAATGCCATATCCCAAAGAGTTTTTTATCCTTACATCGCTTACGGTTCCATCACAATCAACGGTAATGGTTAGGATGGTAATGCCCACAATACAGTTGTTGCGTGCCACTTCAGGATAGGTTACTTTTTTGTAAAAAAGCTTTTCAAAGTTATAATAGCCCCCTTTGTATCTATAGTTAAGCAGTTTGATAATGTTATCTTTTCTTTGCTGTGAAATGTCGGTACTGTCCTGTGCATGATTATATAACGGCAACAACAAAAGCAAAGTGAGTATCCAAAGAATATTTTTCATTTATCAAAATTTTGGTAAAATTAACCAATTTGGTTTTTCAAGGCCTAATATTGAAGATATGTTTTCATTTGTTTGGTGAGGAGGAAGTAAAAAGAGCCAAGGAAAAAGGAAGAAGTGACGAAAGTTGATCAGCAATCGGTTCTCTCACAGCCAACGCCAACCACTACCTTTAATTGAAATGCTTTGTATCACTCAAGAAATTGAATATATTAACGTAAATACATTTATACCATTGAAGTATTTAATATATAATTCTTCAATGGAATTTTAGGTAATGAAATTTAAATAATTTTCGGTCGTTATTGTTTCAAAACTGCTGTCGGGGTAGTTTTTTGACCAGCCTCCGGGAATTCTATTCTTTTTTCGTCTCCATTTAAATTCATATGCCGCTATATTTTCACCGGTTTCTTCAATTAAATCAATTTCTTGCTGGTCGTAAGTTCGCCAAAAATATGAGTTGACTCTTTTCTTATTATACATATTGTATTTCAACCGCTCTGTCATTAAGTAATTTTCCCACAATTCGCCAACATCGTTTCGCAATGGAAGACGGTTATAGTTTCTTATTAATGCGTTTCTTATCCCATTGTCATAAAAATACCACCGGCTCGACTTACTAATTTCTTTACGCAGGTTTCGGCTAAAACCTCTCACCGGATATATAACGAAAACCTTTGACAATAAATCAAGATATGACTCAACGGTATTGCGACTTATGCCCTTTAAATTGCCGGCCAACTCGTCTATACTCACTTCTTTGCCTATTTGAAAAGCAATTAAACGTAGCAAATCCAATATTTTGTTGGCTTTTTTTATTCCATCGTATGCCAATATATCTTTTAATAAGTAGCTGTTTACAATGTGTTCCAAATAGTCGGCTTTTTCCTCAATGGTATGGCAAATTAGTAGCTCGGGATAACTGCCATAAATTAATCGTTCTTCGAGTGCTGAAGTAGTGGTAATAAAGTCTTCGTATTCAGAAAATTCTATCTGTGCCATTGGATACATGTATATGATGGCAGACCTGCCCACCAATGGCTCGCCAAGTTGATTGTTTAATTCAAACATGGATGACCCGGTGGCAATCACACTTACATGAGGCAACTCATCTACAAATAGTTTAAGTTTAGTACCAATATCAGGTATGTGTTGAGCCTCATCAATAATTAAATATTTTTTGTTGCCAATAATTTGCTTAAAACGCATAACGCTTCTTTCGTTAAAGGCATCTATCGTTTTTTAATCTTCACCTACCAGCATGAGAGCCTCACTCGACAAAAGTGTTTTAGCATATTCTTTTAAAAAATGAGTTTTACCCACTCTTCTCGCTCCCAGTAAAATAAGTACTTTCCCAGGTTTTACTTTAGCGTGAAATTCATTGGAAATGGCTCTTTTTAAATACATCAGACAAAAGCAAAGTTTACTCAAAACTAATTAAAATATAATCATATTGAAGTATTTAACCCAATTGAAGTATTTAACCCAAAAGATTTTAAACCATTCAAGAAATTAACCTAAATACATTTGAAATGAAGGGACTGGATGATTGAGGGAAAGGGTGAAATGGAGAAGCGGAGAAGCGGTGAACGGTGATGCGTGCTGGGTGAACAGGTAATTGGTGAACATTGATCCAACAGCCAACAGCCTTTTTTCACCACGGGGGCGCTAAGGACGAGGAGAAATGGAGAAGCGGTAGAGAGGTGAAGCGCAGAAGAGATGAAAGTGTGTTTTGCTTTTTTGTCATACTGAATGGAGCCTGCGAAATGAAGGATCTCAGACATGTATGTTCCAAAAATCAAATTGCTGATAAATAGGTGGGTAGAGATTCTTCACTTCGTTCAGAATGACACTATAGAGAGGGGGCTTTAGCCCCAAACAATCACCATTGAAACAAACCACTCCCATGACCAAACCTAAAAAATCAATACACCTGAAGCCCACCCCTTGCCCTTCGGCTTTAGCCAAGGGCACAGGATGGACAAGCCAAAAGCCAAAAGCCACCGCCTACCCTGTTATTTCTCCTCCCGCGCAGAAAAATCTAAAAAACAGAAAAGATAATGGTGACGAGAAAGCCAAGGGCTCCGGGTCTTGGTGTCTTTATGTCCGTGATACGATGAGTTGACGCACTTCCTCGAGCAATTGTTTTGTTTTTTTCAGGGTGGAGATCACTTCCAGTTTTTCGAGGGAGCCTTCCGTTTTTTTTCTCTCCAAATAGTCCTTGGCACCGCTGATGGTCATGCCTTTTTCTTTTAGCAGATGCAAAAGGAGTTGGGCATGCGAAAAGTCTTTATGGCTGTAATATCGTGTGCCTTTTTCGTTTTTTTTCGGCCTTAAAATCGAAAATTCCTGCTCCCAATAACGCAGTTGTGAAGGTGTTACCCCCAGCATTTGTGATACTTCTCCAATTTTATAATATAGTTTTTCAGACATGGAGGTTAGTCGTTAGTCAAGGGTTTGATTGGAATATTTCGACTGGTCGAGGATTTTGGCAAACTCGTCGGGTGAAAGGTCGTTGAAGAAGTAATAGATGGGGTTTACCGTGCGGCCATTTTTTCTCACCTCGTAATGCAGGTGGGGGGCAGTGGATTTTCCGGTATTGCCCACGGTACCAATTTCTTGTCCGCGTTTAACAATATCCCCACGTTTTACCTGAATGTCTTTGATGTGGGCATAAAAGGTTTGGTATCCATACCCATGATCGATGGTGACGGTATTGCCATATCCGCGGGGCGACTTGCTGGTTTTAACCACCTTACCGGCTCCGGCCGCGTAGATGGTTGTTCCCTGAGGAGCACTGAAATCCACACCTGCATGAAATTTGTTGATTTTGTAAATGGGGTCGATGCGGTAGCCATAATAGGAGGAAAGACGCTTTAAATCAGTATTGTTCACCGGTTGTATGGCCGGTATGCACGAAAGCATCATCTCCTTGTTGCGGGCCATTTCGTAAACTTCGTCGAAGGATTTGGATTGCACGTATATCTGGCTTGCCAGTTGATCAAGTTTTTTGGCTGTCTGTATCAAAAGTTCTGAGTTGCTGAAACCTTCCAAATGATTGTATCTGTCAACGCCCCCATAACCCGCCTTTCTTACAGATTTGGGAATGGGCTCAGCTTCAAAAATAACACGGTAAATGTTGTCGTCGCGGTCGCTCATCTCATCCATCAACTGCTGCAGTTTGTCCAAACGACCATTCATGATGTTGTATTCCAGTTTCACTTGCTCCAATTCCATCCTCTGCATCCGCTCACGTGGAGTTTCAAAAAAATTATATATCAGGATTATGAGTCCTGTTCCCACGGCTATCGAAGTCATCAGGAAAAGAAAAGTATTGGCGATTCTTTGCCCTCCTGATTTTCTAACTTCCTCGTAGGCAAGTGTTTTCGGATTAAAAACGTATTTGGTTTTTGCCATATTAATTATCTGAAGAATGCAAAATTAATAAAATAGGCTACATTTGCATCGTAAAAAAATATAAATTTCAACAATCAACTGTTAATCAATACTCTATGAAGTCCTCTGAAATTAGAAAGGCTTTCCTTGATTTTTTTGAGCAAAAGCAACACCAGGTTGTTCCTTCGGCTCCGATGGTAGTAAAAAATGATCCTACCCTGATGTTTACCAACGCGGGGATGAATCAATTCAAAGATATATTTCTTGGTAATTCGCCGGCCGGCCATGCCCGTGTGGCTGATTCTCAAAAATGCCTTCGCGTAAGCGGAAAACACAACGACCTGGAAGAAGTGGGTCACGATACCTACCACCACACCATGTTCGAGATGTTGGGCAACTGGTCGTTTGGTGGAAACCAAGGCGCTTACTTTAAAAAGGAAGCCATCGATTGGGCATGGGAATTTTTAACGGAAGTGCTCCATGTGGACAAGAACAATTTGTATGTAACTGTTTTTGAGGGAGATTCGGATGATGGACTTGCCATGGATCAGGAGGCGTACGATTTCTGGAAACAAATGGTGGAGGAAGACCATATTCTTTTAGGTTCCAAGAAGGATAATTTTTGGGAAATGGGCGATACCGGGCCTTGCGGACCTTGCTCGGAAGTGCATGTGGATATCCGTCCTGAAGAGGAAAAAAAGAAGATCTCCGGTCGCGAATTGGTTAACAACGACCACCCGGAGGTAATTGAAATCTGGAACCTCGTATTCATCGAATTCAACAGGTTGTCCTCCGGCAAACTGGAGCCCCTGGCTGCCAAGCATGTGGACACAGGCATGGGCTTTGAGCGACTTTCGATGGTAATCCAGGGTGTGCGCTCCAACTATGATACGGACGTTTTCACCCCCTTGATCAATCAGGTGGCCAACATGGCCGGAATAGCCTACCGCACTGACAAAGCCAAAGATATCGCCATGCGTGTGATTTCCGACCACATACGGGCGGTGGCTTTCGCCATAGCTGACGGACAGCTGCCATCCAATACCGGAGCAGGCTACGTCATCCGACGCATTTTGCGGCGTGCCGTTCGTTATGGTTATACTTTTTTGGGATTTGAAGAAGCTTTTATGTACCGACTGATGCCCGTTTTGGTTGACCAAATGGGTGCGTTTTTCCCTGAATTGGTTTCTCAGAAAGAGTTTATCGTTCAGGTAATTAAGGAGGAAGAGCAAGCTTTTTTGCGTACGTTGGCACAAGGTATCCGCAAATTTGAACAATACACAGAGCAGCACCCCAACGAAAAAACCATCGACGGGGCTTTTGCTTTCGAGCTTTTCGACACCTTTGGGTTTCCCATCGACCTAACCCAACTCATCGCCCGCGAAAAAGGATTCTCGGTGGATATGGATGGTTTTGCCAAGGGGTTGAACGAACAAAAACAACGTTCGCGCAATGCTGCAGCAGTAGAAACCGGCGACTGGATCGAGATGGACAATACCGAAAATTCGGAGGGTTTTGTGGGGTATCACCAATTGAATGTGGAAGTGAAAATTATTAAATATCGCAAGGTAACTTCCAAAAAAAGAACAAATTATGAGGTGGTGCTCAACAAAACACCATTTTATGCCGAATCCGGCGGTCAGGTGGGCGACAAAGGTCTGCTGGTTTCCATCCACGAAACCCTGCATGTGGTAGATACGAAAAAGGAAAACAACCTGATCGTGCACTATGTAAACGAACTTCCCGCCCGTCCGGATGCAGTTTTTGAAGCCAAAGTGGATGCTAAAAACCGACAGATGACCGCAGCCAACCACAGTGCCACCCACCTCATGCATGCTGCTTTGCGCAGTGTTTTGGGGACACATGTGGAGCAAAAAGGTTCCATGGTAGATGCCGACCGTTTGCGATTCGACTTTGCCCATTTTTCAAAGATGACCCCCGAAGAAATAGCACAAACGGAGTTTCTCGTCAACCAAAAGATCAGGGAAAATGTATCCGGTGTAGTCAAGGAAAATATACCTATGAAAGAGGCATTGGAAATGGGAGCCATGGCCTTGTTTGGCGAAAAATATGGCGATTCGGTGCGTGTGGTGGCCTTTGATCCTGAGTTTTCGGTGGAATTGTGCGGAGGAACCCATACCTCCGCCACCGGCAATATCGGCTTGTTTAAAATTGTATCCGAAAGTGGAATTGCTGCCGGCGTGCGTCGCATCGAAGCGGTAACAGGTCAAAAAGCCATCGACTATGTGGAGGAGCAAATTGAGGTGCTCAATACCATTAAAGCCATGTTTAAAAATCAGGCCAACACTACTTTGGCTGTTTCTCAACTCCTTGAGAAAAATACAGTTTTGCAGAAGGAAGTGGAACAGTTGCAACGTGAAAAAGCCGCTCATGTGGCAAAAGATATGTTGGATAAAGGAGTCCGGGTGGCCGACAAACTATTCATTGCTGAACAACTGACCATGGACGTAAATCAGGCCAAATTGCTTGCCCAACAACTGCGAACCATGGGTGATGGAGTAGTGGTTGTTTTGGCCATGGCCGTCGACGACAAACTCAACCTGGTGATTGCTGCTTCCGAATCACTCGTTCAGCAAAAGCAATTCGATTCGGCCAAGGCCATCAAAGAGGTAGCTCCGCTCATCAAAGGTGGGGGTGGAGGGCAACCCGGTTTGGCCACGGCAGGAGGAAAGGATTTGTCGAGAATAGCGGAGGTTTTTCAAAAGGTAAAAAGTATGCTGTAATGGCACCATATGTGTGCCATAGGGTAGTTTTTCTTTGTTTTTTTATCATCCTGGAGGTGCCTTCACAGGTTTGTATTGTCAAACAAAGGCTTCTTTAGCCTTAAATGTTGAAAACTCAAGCTTTGTAAAGAGCTTGTTTACAGTTTAATAGAAAAGTACTTATGTTCAAAAAAATCTGTTAATAACATTTTTAATAAAAAAAACATCACGAGGACTAGTCCTGCTAAATTTTTATAAATTTACACGTTAGCTTGATTTGTGTACAAACCTAATACTACATGTATAGAGAACGGATTAAAAGTTTCTTTTTTTTGTTGTTCGTCGGCTTAATCAGCTTGGGCGGAATTTCCGCTTTTGCGCAAACTGATTGTCCGCCCGAAGGGGATGCGGAGTTGATTAATTTTAGTTCCCTGAGCCCGGTTCAGTCCGAAATTACACAGTTGACCGGATGGGCGAAGCAAGATAACGGCAGGTGGCTTTCGGCTCCGGGACGCATTCCTTTTACCGACGAACGTACCAACAAAAGTACGGGGTTGGAGCGTAAGTTGGGCCAGGATAATATCATTGCCCTACAACTCCGTAAAGTGATGGTGGGAAATGAACAATACAACGTTTTGGTGAAAAAATATCATGATGGTGAATATGAATTTCCTGTGTTGCGCGAAGGATGGCGTGGTTTTAAGTCCCTGGATTTCTACGTCTTTCGCAGTGAGAAATTGGCCGAAATACTGCCCGAAGAAATTCCATTTAATCAGGAATATGCTGTCAACCTGAATGTTTTTGTCAGGGGAACAATCAAGGATTATGAAGGAAGAAACGAAGATGACGAAATTGTAAGAACCATCCAAAGCGTGGAACGTGGTGAGGTGGTAAACGACTGGAATATCGTGTTTGCCGTTTATCCCATCAAAAATGAAGATGCAGAAGTGGTGCGTTTTAAGCTGATCAAATCGTTTAGGAAAAAGCATTTGGTGAGCTACTATGCCGCAGAACAAAACTGGGACCGCAACTTCGACATGACCTTTTATGAGGTGAAATTTTTCAGGTTTAAGGCCTTTATTCGTGATGCTGAAGAATACGTGTTGGATGTAAGCAACCCGGACAATCCACTGGCAGAAAAAGACGCTTATACCAACAACTACAACTGGGGAATACTTAAATACCAAATGGGTGACTACCCAACGGCCATCGAATATTTTAATACGGCATTGGAAGAAAACCCCGATACAAAAGACTTTCTTATCTATTCATATCGTGGAAATGCACGCAGTAAGATGCGTTTGTATGGTGATGCCATCGATGATTTTGATAAAGCCCTTGATTTTCAGCCTGAAAACGTGATGGACTATTCCAATTGGGTGAAAAATTATTATAACAGAGGTGTTGCAAAATACTATATGAACAACCTGGAAGGTGCATGTAAAGACTGGAATAAAGCCCTGGAATTGGGTTTCGGTCCCGCCCATGATTACATATTGAAATATTGCCAATAACCATTAGCCCCTAGAACTGCCATGACCAGATTGACCGCTCTATATACCATCATTTTACTGTTTTTAGTCGCCAATTCATCCTGTGCACAATCGGGTACCATTGCTCCCGGTTCGTTTGTTAGCACCGACCGCGACTGGCAGTTTAATTACAATCTGGGCTTTTCACAGTTTTATGGCGATGCAAGCAACACCGGCTTTTTTACCAAATTGTCGGGCGAAAGTGCTTTTGGTACAGGGATTCATATAAGAAAATATTTGTCGCCCATAGTGGCTTTGGGCGGTAGCTTTTTGTACTCCGGCGTTAAAAGTCACAAGGTAAAGAGTGCCACAGGTGCAACAGTTGATTTCACACTTACGGGAACTTTCTATGATTTGGGCATTGACCTGTACACTGATCTAAGTGGATTGTTCTGGGGTCCATCGGACAGAAGAATGAATTTGTATGGAACCATCGGATTGGGATATGCATCATGGAAAACAGAGTTGGCCGACAATCTGGCCGGATCTATTGTGGTTAGCGGTGATGCGGTCAATGGTGTTACCACCAAAAAGGGTGGGGCAGTGGTGCCTATTGCATTGGGTGTAAACTACAATTTAGGACCCAACTGGGCATTGAATCTTGAATCGAGTTTACACACCGTGCTCAACGATGATGTGGACATGTGGGCCGATGGCTTCAAGTACGACCAAATGCTTTATACGCAAGTGGGCATTTCGTACTACCTGAATTCGGGTCCGCAAAATAAAAAGGACAGGAAACCGAGAGGTGAACGACCACAATCCACAGATTGCAACAAGCAACCCATTCCCACGGATGTGATACCTCTTTACGATTACAAAAAGCAACCCCCGAAATCATCCGGTGGTAATACAGTAACCGGACGTCGGGTGGAAACCCTGACCATTGCTCAGCCTACCCCTCCCAATGATTATGCGCGTGGAATTGTGTATCGCGTGCAGGTACTAGCCAAATCACAGGCACTTCCTTCGGTAGCTTATATCAAGAATCAATTTGGTATTACGGCTGATGTTTACGAAAACTATCAGGATGGGGTTTATCGCTATTCTGCAGGAAGTTTTTCCAATTACAGAGAGGCTTTGGCATACAGTCAGGAGTTGCGCAGCCGGGGCATACATGATGCTTTTGTGGTGGTTTATCAAAACAATATCCGTATCAAGCTCACCGACGACCTGAAACGTTAGATTGATTTTTCTGCTTGGTTTTGATTCTGTCTAAATTTTACCCATGGTAGATCGAAAAAATGAAATAATCATTTTTCTACCCATATTTGGCTTCCAACGGGGCTCCATAACAAAGCTAAAACAGTTTCTTAAAAGGGTTCCGTTAAAAAACGCATTTCATTTTCCCCCACTTCCACCAAACGATAGCGTTGGTTTTTGCCCATGTTCTTAAAAAGCACAAGGCCTGTACTGTCGGGTATGGCCCAGTCCACGGCCTTCCATTCTCCATCGTTTTCCACGGCCAAATAGAGGTATTTCGATTGGGAATGGACATCCTCCAACAACACGTCTTTCACCGGAACATAGTCTTTGGTAACATCCAAAAAGTGGAAATGACCCAAGAATGGCGGGGTGTGGTCGTCGGTGTGTTTTATGGAAAACAAACTGCCCGGCACATGCAAAAAGGTTCTTCTGAAAACTTTGGGTGTCCGGTTGGCTGGGAAAGGTACAGGTTTCTCCTTTGGTGGAAGGGTTAGTCGTTGGCCGTCAGGAAGTAAAGCTGTTGCCGTAAATATGCCTCCCACCGAATCCGAATAATACGGACAATAGTCCATACATGCCGCCACGCCCATGCTTCGCAATGCATATACCTTGTACATGGCCAGCTCCAGACTGCTTCCCATGCCGGTTTGCTCAAGCTGAAAGTAATTTCGTGGGTTGGGGTAGGGGCTGAACCGATCGTCGCAGACCAATTGATTGTTAATGATTTGGTCAATGGTGAGGGCGACCTCTTTCGGATCTGACAATTCTTTTACCGTATCGTCAAATTTTTCCAGAAAGTGTTGTCTGAAAGTCAGCAAAGGCTCATTGGCTACACGATAGGGGAGTATCCATTGAGTAAATTCGTTGAAAGTGTAGTGCTTCGACCATTGGGTGCCTGTCCAGATGGCGCAGGCCTGATTGACTTCATTGGTCAGAAAGTCTGCCGTTACCCTTTTCAAATCAATGCCAAATGAATCAGCGCGGTATCTTACGGTGCCATTTTTTGCCGAAAGGCTGTCGATATATTGCTTGATGGCTTTTTCAGATGGAAAGGATAAGGGGTTGAAGCTAACCTCGTTGCCGGTTGAATCGGTCATGGAAATATAGATGGTATATTGCTGGGGCAGGTTTGCCAGAAGATAGTAAAGCGCCTTCAGTTTGGTGCTGTCCTGTGGTGCGTCGAATGCCAGGATGGCCTTCATGAGTTCGGATCGGTTGAGGTTGGCCAAACTTAGTGTGTTTTGCACAGCAGGAGGCAATCCCGGGTCATCCGATTTCAGGCATCCGGATGCAGTAAGCATGTACACGAAAATACAGACCGTCGCCAATTTTAATCTAACCAAGAGAGACATTCTTTTTGGGATTATCCGGCTAAATTAATGAAATGTGGCAAATGGTTTCCGCTTTTATCGATTATTACCGAAAAAGAGCGTATAACTCCGGATATGGGATGGGTTTGCTGAGTGACTTTTTTTTTAAGTCAGAAATGGTTGATTATGTATCCTCAATAATGCTGTAATAAAGGGAGGACTAAACAATGGCACAAGCGGACGCTTGCGCCAGATTGCGCGAAAAAGCATACAATAAATGGTCGCCTAAATCTCTTTAATCGATTCATCGGGAAGCCACCCAATGCTGCCGTCGGGTATCCGGATCTCAACCCATCCCGAAACGTGGTCCAGCAACTTCACCTTGGTACCTTCGTGAATCACAAACAAATCCACCGCACTCTTAGTTGGTGAGCTTTTGACCGTTATGGAAGGGGTAAATACGATGGCTTCCTTGTGCTCTTTGGAGTAATAGTATTTTTGTGACGCCAATCCAAAAGCGGCAACGGTGAAAAACAGAAACAACAACCCCAGATAAAAGGATAATTGTTTGTTGTAGCGACTTCCCGTGAGCACAAACCAGGTGATGAGTGATACCAGTACGGCCAGCAAGCCCAGTGCTATCATGGTCCAAATGTCGGCATTGAACATGTTGTAGAAGTAGTTCCACCATTCTTTGTAAAACAATTCAGGTACCTTTTCTATTTTGTCCACGATCATGCTGTTGGCCACATCCAGATTGTACCGGATATTTTCGTCGCCGGGGGTAAGTTTCTTGGCCTTTTCGTAGTATAAAATGGCTGAAGGAATGTCGTTGTTTTTGTAGTAAGCATTCCCCATGTTGTAGTACAGTTGAGCCGAATGTATTTTTTGGGCTGCCACTTGTTGATAAACTTGTAATGCCGAATCGTAGAGTCCTTCGTTGTAGGCGCGGTTGCCAATGGCCATCAACGAATCGGGCGTATAGGCGAAGCTCGAAAAGGCTGCCATTTGGGTGAGAAACACCAATGCGATTAGGATTCTTCTTTTCATGCGTATCATTATTTTAATGCTTTTTCGGCCTGGGTGATGGCGGAAATGGCTTCGTTGTAAACTGATTCCATTTTGTTTCGGGCATCTCCCGGGGCAAATCTGGCAAACTCAATGTTGTTCAGGGTTTGAATAAAATTATTGGTGATTTCTTCCTCCACCGATTTGCTCAACAGTGTTTCTCTAACCGATTCCATGGACAATTCAGAGCGACTGATGCCAAATTTATCTGCAATATATCCCCAGATGGCCTGAGCAATTTCATCATAAAAACCTTTGTCGTTTCCGTCTTTTTTAAACTTTTCAGCTTTCTGCAAACGGGTTCGTGCCACCTTGTTGGCTTTTTTGTTTTTTACTTTCGAAACGTTGGCCTGTTGCTTTTCCCGTTGTTTCCAAACAATAATCAAAACAACCGGTAACAACAATATAATCAACAGAATAATATAAAAAATAGTGGAGCCAAACAGGAATTTTTCCACCGGTACCAGCGGCTCGTAATCCACTTTTATATGTCGGATATCTTTGCCAATGAAGCGGATATCTTCCTGTGAAGTAGCGCTGTAAGTGATGTTGTTGCCGGTTCCCGAGCCTTTGTCAACGGTAATATGATAGGCTTCCGATTCAAAACTTTCGTAGGTTTTTGTTCTGGGATTAAAGAAACTGAATTTCACGGGGTCGATGGTGAAATCGCCGGGATTGCGCGGAATGGCCAGGTATTCAAATTTCTTCTTTCCCGAAAGGCCGTAGGAAGAGGTGTTGACGTTGGTGGTGATTTTGGGATCGAAACTCTCGAAATCAACCGGAAATTTTACCTCGGGGGGTGTTATGAGCTCGATGCTTCCTTTGCCCGAAATTTCAATGGTGAGGTTGAGGGCATCGTTGGCGGCAAGTTCGGTACGATCTATCTGACTTTTAAACTGAAAATCGCCCACCGCACCTGTAAAATTGTCGGGTTTATCCTTTTGTGGCAACGATTGTACGTTGATGGTCAGTGGTTTTGATTTTAGCTTGGCCGAAACATTTTTCACGTTTCTGTTGAAAAACGGGTCGTTGAAAAAGCTTTCAAAGGGGTCGTTGCTGCGACCTCTGTTGTTTTGAACCCGCAACTGAACATTGCACGACACTTCCGCCGGATCAATGTCGAGTACTCCGGTTTTTTGCGGAAACAAAGCTATTTTACTGATTTCGGCAGTAACGTATTCTTCACCATTGATGACTTCGGTGGATTGACTGTACTGCGAATTGTTGTCCAACAGGTTTTTCGACCAGAATCCATTGAATGATGGTAGTTTGTCGATGGATAGACCCGTAACAGGTACTTTTGTATATATCTTATAGGTGACAATCACCTGTTCTCCCAAATAGGGGGCGGTGTTGGAAACCGAAGCAGTAACATACACATCATCATTTTGAAGGATCCCCGCATCATCCTGTGTTGATCCGGATGGGGAAGAGGAATTGGTACGGGCATTGTTTCCGGCACTGGCGTCGGCTACCACCGTAATTTGTAATGGATTGGATTGGTATTCTTTGCCGTCAACGGTGATGGATGCAGGACCCACGGTAGTTTCACCTTTGGCTCGGGCCTGCACAATATAGGTATAGCTGATGGCAAAACTTTTTGACATGCGCCCATTAATGTATTGGATGTTGGAACTGGTGGACGAACTTGGCCCCGAGAGTACCTGAAGGCTGCCAAAATCAGGAGCCCTGAATGTGTTGCCTTCGGCATTGATTTCAAAAACAATCCTAAACCTTTCACCTTCTTTCACTACCTGTTTACCCGAAGCGGTAAATCTGACATTGTCCTGCGCGTGAGCCATCAGGCCAAAGGTAAGCAGTGCGATGAATAATATGCGTTTGATTATCATGGTTATTTGGTCTTTGCCGGTCAAAAATACTACTATTGTCCTCATGAGAGGCTAATTCATTTTAGTTGTTGATTAGTTGCACAAAATGTATTCCATTCATACTTCAACGTTATTTTTTCTTCTTTATTTACCAATCTATGTCACTCTTTTTGCCTTTTACGGCTTGAGCCTTCTGTTTTTGCAACTTTTGCAGGGTTCCCTTTTCGTCATTTTTCAAAGCATCCAGCATCCGTTGTGCATCCTGCTTTGAAATTTGCTGGGGTTGCTGCTGCTGTTGCTGATCTTTCTTATCCTGACTTTTGTCTTGATTCTGGTCCTGCTTCTGTTGATCCTTTTGATCTTTATTTTGTTCTTGGTCTTGTTTCTGATCCTGGTCTTTTTGCTGATCGTCTTTTTTATCCTGGTCCTTATTCTGGTCTTTTTTCTGATCCTTCTTCTGATCGTCCTTTTTATCCTGGTCTTTATTCTGGTCTTTATTTTGATCCTGCTGCTGTTGCTGCTGTTGCTGCTGCTTCAGCATTTGGCGGGCATATTCCAGGTTGTACCGAGCCTGTTCATCATCCGGATTTTTTCTGAGGGCGTTTTTGTAGGCATTGATACTTTCCTCATATTTTTTACCTTCCAGCAAGGCATTGCCCAAGTTGTAGTAGGCGGCACTTTTTTCTTTGTCGCTCACCTGACTGTTGGTGATTTCGTCGAAAAGCTTGGCCGACTCCTCATAATTTTCCTGAGCATACAAGGCGTCACCCAAATTAAAGGTGCCTTTGTAGTAATTGGGTTTGGCTTCCAGGGCCTTGCGGTATTCCACCTCGGCCTGAGAGAAGTCTTGTTTTTCGAAGAGGTCGTTTCCTTCCCTGATTTTTTTCTTTTCGCTTTGCGCCACACCCGTAGCTGTCCACAAAAGCAGACCAAGCAGGGCGAATATATATGTTTTCATTTTCATCTATTTACCAAAAAAATCAAGTTTATTTGCCCAACTGGCTCTGCGGTTGGCAATGAGCAATTCGATGAGCAAGAATGCAAAAGCAATGGCCAGGAAAATCTGAAACCGGTCTTCGTAGTTGGTAAACTGACGGGTTTCAATTTCCTTTTTATCTATTTGGTTGATATCGTCGAAAATTCTGCTCAATCCTGTAGTTGCATTGTTGGCACGTGCATAGGCACCACCTCCGGCGGCTGCAATTTGTCGCAACATGTCTTCGTTCAGCTTCGTAATCACGGTTTTACCATCGCGATCTTTTTTAAATCCGGTTTGATTTCCATTGCTGAAAAGCGGGATGGGTGCTCCTTCGGGCAATCCCATGCCAATGGTGAACACTTTAATTCCCAACTCATTGGCGGCTTTGGCAGCACCAATGGCATCGTCCTCATGATTTTCGCCGTCGGTAATAATGACGATGGCTTTGTTGTGGTCGCTTTCGCCAAAGGATTGGGTAGCCATGTCGATGGCTTCACCGATGGCGGTACCTTGTGTGGGTACAATTTTGGTGTCAACCACCGATAGAAAGAGACGAGCCGCTGAATAGTCGGTGGTGAGCGGAAGCTGTTTGTAGGCATTTCCTGCAAAAATAATAATCCCGATGCGGTCGCCCTGCAGTTTGTCGATGAGGTTGCTGATGGCCAGTTTGGCACGTTCCAGCCGGTTAGGCTTGATGTCTTCAGCCAACATGGAGTTGGACACGTCGAGTACCAGGTACAAATCAATCCCTTCACGTTTTACTTTCTCCAGTTTGGATCCTACCTGCGGATCGAGGATGCCGATAACCATTAAGGTAACGCCGATAAGGATCAGCAACAGTTTAATCAATCCTTTGGTCTTCGATTGATTGGGCATGAGTCCTGAAATGGTATCCTGATCGCCAAAGCGTTGCAAGGCGCGTTTTTTCCACCCTTTGTAAATAAGGTAAAACACAATAAACACCGGCACGATTGCCAACAGGTAGAAATATTCGGGATGTGCAAATCTGATCATGGTGAGTTAATTGTCTTTGATTAGGGAATTCGTTTGAAGTATAAGTAACGCAAGGTGATTTCCAGGGCAAAAAACAGGAAAGCAGCCAATGCAAAGGGCAGGTACGACTCATGTTTTTTCTTAAATTCCTGTACGTCTATTTTAGAGCGTTCCATCTTATCTATTTCCTTGTAGATGGCTTTCAGCTTTTGGTTGTTGTCGGCACGGAAATACTTGCCACCTGTTTCCTTGGCAATTTCTTTGAGGAGGTCTTCATCAATTTGAACCTTCATTTGCTGAAGCTGCACTCCATAGGGAGTTTGAACGGGATAAGGAGCCATTCCCTCGGTGCCAATACCTACTGTGTATACCCTGATACCGAACATTTTGGCCATTTCTGCGGCAGAGAGTGGATCCACCGATCCTGAATTATTTACCCCGTCGGTAATGAGAATGATCACCTTGGATATGGCTTCT
Source organism: Bacteroidales bacterium (assembly GCA_963676875.1). Classification (GTDB taxonomy): domain Bacteria; phylum Bacteroidota; class Bacteroidia; order Bacteroidales; family F082; genus UBA6244. The sequence continues at coordinate 817,945 of OY781436.1, read as the reverse complement.
GAATCTTTTAATCGACTTACCGAAGTGGCCAATCCATCTCCAATGGCGGTGCCGTCTTCTATCATGCCGCTCTTGATTTCCTTGAAAAGGTTGGTAATCATGTCGTGGTCGGTGGTGAGGGGTACTTGAGTGAAGGCTTCACCACTAAAAATCACCACGCTCACCCGGTCGTTGGGTCGGCCGTTAATGAAGTCTTCTGCCACATCTTTGGCGGCTTCCAACCGATCGGGTTGAAAATCACGTGCCAGCATACTTCCCGACACGTCCATGGCCATCACAATGTCGATGCCTTCTATCTGAACATTTTGTTTCGACGAGGTGTATTGGGGCCGCGCCAACGCAATGATGAGCAACGAAAGTGCTAACAAGCGAAGGACGAAAAGTCCGTGGATGAGCCATGTACGTGGGCTCTTCTTCACTCCGGCAAAGGCCGCCAGTCCTGAATAGCTTACTTCGGCCTGAGCTTTTTTATGCCTGAACCAATACCAAACAATCAGTAACGGAATCAGCAACAGCAGGTAGAAATACCCCGGATTGGCCCAATCATCTATATTAAACATCTGCATGGTTCTGTTAAGTTAATTCCTTATTAATGGTTGAGTCTTCTTTTGAAGCAGTTGGTGCTGCCACAGGTTCCTCTTTGGTTTCATTCACAAAATCAACGCAATGCGACAAGCTAAGGTCGTTTTCCAGCGCTGTTGGTTGGGCTTTGGCAAATTTTACCATGTCCGACAAAAAGAATACACCACTGAGTTTTTCCATGGCTTCCTTGTTGGACATGATGCCTCGTAAGGCTTGCAGAATTTCGTCGGAAGTCATTTCGGGTGCATCAAAATGGTACCTGTTGTCGAGGTATTCGCGCATAATGTCGGTGAGTTCCGAATGGTACTGCTTTATCTTTCCGTTTTGCCAAACCTTGGCCAGCCTCAACTCTTCCAATTTGTTGATGGCCACCACGTGCGGCGGAAGGGCAGGTTTTGGTTTGCGTTCGAACAAAGGCTTTTTGTTTTTCCTTCTTCTGATCAACCAGAATATCAGCACGGTAAGTCCTGCTGCCGCCAATCCCACCAATATCCAGGGTACCATTTCTGCAAAGGTATAAGGCTCCGAAATGGGGCCCACAATGGGTTTAATGGCTTGGGTGGTATCCACTTGCGGAACATTTACCTGTAAATAGAGTTCTCCGGTGGAAGTCATGAAATTGGCAGTATCTCCGGTTTTTTTAAACTGAAAACGTTGCGAAGGAATGGCCATATAACCACTGTCGAAGGAGGTGATGGTAAGCTGTTGAATTAATCTTTCTGCCCCATTCTGACTGATGGTGTCGATGTTTCCCTGTTTTAGCACCTCAATTTGGGCAGAGAGGGTGTCCAAAATCATGGGCCACCTCACCTGTGTTCCTTCCGGCAGGTTGATGCCCAGCTCCAACTGCACATGTTGCCCAATCATGATGGCATTGGTGTCGATTTTCGACCAGGCTGCAATCTCTTGTGCTTGCAGTCGGGGAAAAGACATCACCCCCAACAGGATGAGTGAGCTTAAGATTATATTTGGCAAGATTCGCTTCATGTTATCTCCTGGATTCTCGTTTTTTAAAGAGGTTCATCAGTGGTTTTACGTAATCGCGTCCGGTGTAAACCCGTGCCATATCCACTCCTGCACGGGCCAGCGCCAAATCGATGGAAGCTGACTTTTCACGAGCGTAACGGCTGAGTGCTTCACGGGTTTTGGCGCTGGATGTGTCTATCCATTGCATGGTTCCTGTTTCTGCGTCGCGCATGCGCACCAAACCCACGTTGGGCATTTCTACCTCACGATCGTCGGTCACCCTGAGGGCAATCAAATCGTGTTTGTAGTTGGCAATCTGCAAGGCTTTCTCGAAGTTGGTGTCCATAAAGTCGGAAATGATAAATGCCGTGGATTTCTTTTTGATCACGTTGGTGAGGTACCTTAATGCTTCCGCGATATTGGTTCCGGTGTTTTCGGCTTTGAAGTCAATAAGTTCACGGATAATGCGGAGAATATGTGAGCTTCCTTTTTTAGGAGGAATAAATTTCTCGATGATATCGCTAAAGAAAATTACCCCTACTTTATCGTTATTGTGAATGGCTGAAAATGAGAGAACGGCGGCTATTTCCGTAATGAGTTCCTGTTTAAGCTGACGTTGGGTGCCAAAAAGGTTGGAGCCCGACACGTCGATGAGCAACATAACAGTGAGTTCGCGCTCTTCCTCAAAAATCTTAATAAAAGGATGGTTGAAGCGCGCTGTTACGTTCCAGTCGATGTTGCGGATATCGTCACCAAATTGATACTCACGCACCTCGCTGAAAGCCATACCTCTGCCTTTAAAAACACTGTGGTATTCTCCCGAAAAAATTTGATTGGACAATCCACGTGTTTTGATCTCTATTTTTCTGACCTTTTTGAACAGTTCCTGTGCTTCCACTGGTTTCTTGGTTGGTTAGTTAAAAAATGTACACCCATTCAATTATTCATCCCTGATGAAAGGTTTGTCATGGGCAAAGGCAACATTTTATTTTAGGGCACTTCTACCGTGTTGAGAATTTCGTTGATGATATCCTCGCTGGTAATGTTTTCGGCTTCAGCTTCGTAGGTCAATCCAATACGGTGACGCAACACATCATGAGCAATGGCACGGATATCTTCGGGAATTACATAACCACGGCGACGGAGGAAGGCAAGCGCTTTGGCCGCCAGAGCCAGGTTGATGCTGGCACGTGGCGATGCACCATAGGCAATCATGCCGGTAAATTTATTCAGTTTGTATTCGCCGGGGTATCGTGTGGCAAATACGATGTCCGTAATATAGTTTTCAATTTTTTCGTCCAAGTAAATTTCGCGAACCAGCTCACGCGCCCTCATAATCTCTTTGGTGTTCAGCACTTTGTTGGTTTTTGCGAAAGTATTGGTGATGTTTTGACGTAGGATTATTTTTTCCTCTTCTTTTTTGGGATAATTGATTACCACCTTGAGCATAAAACGGTCCACTTGCGCTTCAGGAAGGGGATAGGTACCCTCTTGTTCGATGGGGTTTTGGGTGGCCATCACCAAAAAGGGTTCTTCCAGTTTGTAGGTGCTTTCGCCAATGGTTACCTGACGCTCCTGCATGGCTTCGAGTAAGGCACTTTGCACCTTGGCGGGAGAGCGGTTGATTTCATCTGCCAGAATGAAGTTGGCAAAGATGGGGCCTTTTTTTACCTGAAACTCCTCTTTTTTCTGACTATAAATCATGGTTCCCAGCAAGTCAGCAGGGAGCAAATCGGGAGTAAACTGAATACGGCTGAATTTGGCATCCACCACGTTGGCCAACGAGTTAATGGCCAAAGTCTTTGCCAAACCGGGTACCCCTTCGAGCAGGATATGTCCGTTGGCAAGCAATCCGATCAACAAGCGTTCGGTCATGTGTTTCTGACCAATAATCACCTTGTTCATTTCCAGATAAATCAAGTCGGTAAACTGACTCTCACGCTGGATTTTTTCATTTAGTTCACGAATATCTGTTTCTAACATGGGTATGATTTATTTTTTGCACAAAGTTATTAATTAGCGGTTGAGGTGCTTGTTAATATATGTTAAACGGTTGTTTTGTAGTAAGTTGTAAAATATTAATGAATTACGGACAGCCTTTTATCCATTAATGACCAATTTTGAGTGGTCGTTAACTTTCGTTAACTAAAATTGACGCAGAACAGACCCTTGGAACAGAGTGACGTAAGCCTGCGTGGTTCTACTGACTAAATGCTGAAATAAGCAATTCCAAATCTTGTGATGGCAAACCAAACATGTGTCCGATGTGTGCATTGGTAAGCACGCCATTGTAAAGATACACGCCTTTGGCAAAGGGGGGGGTTCGTTTAATCATGCCGTGGATATTTCCGTTATGGGCAATTTGCATGATCATCGGAGTAAGGATGTTGCTAAGCGCCATGGAGGCAGTGTGTGGCACACTGGAAGCGATGTTGGGCACACAATAATGGGTGATATCGTTTTCCTGATAAACCGGATTTTGATGAGAGGTGAGTCGGGAAGTTTCAAAACATCCTCCCTGGTCGATGCTGGCATCTACAATCACCGATCCCGGTTTCATTTTTTTTACGGTTTGTTCCGAAATGATGCACGACGAAATGCCTTGTGCCGAATATTTGGCTGCAATCACCACGTCGGCATTCATGATGGCTTCGTTCAGTTCGTTGGGAAGCAGGGTGCTGGTATAAACCCGCTGACCCAGCACATTTTGTATGTGTCGAAGTTTGAAAATGGAATTGTCGAAAATTTTTACGGAGGCACCCATGCCCAGGGCAGTTCGGGCGGCATATTCGGCCACAGTTCCGGCTCCAATTATCACCACTTCCGTGGGGCGAATTCCGGGGAAACCTCCCATCATCACGCCTTTGCCGTGGGTTTCGCTGCAAAGCAGTTGCGAAGCTATTAAAATGGTGGTGTTACCAATGATTTCGCTCATGGACTTCATCACCGGCAGGGCTCCCGATTTATCCTGAATATACTCGAAAGCCAGCGCTGTAATTTTTTTTGCTGCCAGGTTGACGAAGTAGGATTTGCTGTTGTTGGCCAAAAACACAGATGAGATCAAGGTTTTTCCTCTGGCCATCAGGTCGATTTCTGTTTCGGAGGGTGGTGCCACCTTCAGAACGATGTCTGCTTGGTAGATTTCTTTGCTTCCGGAGGTCATGATGGCACCTGCTTCGGCATATTCCTGGTTGGTGAAATGTGCGGAGGCTCCTGCATATTCTTCCACCAACACCTGATGTCCTTGGTCGGTAAGCAGTTGTACAGCGTTGGGAACCAATGGTACCCGTTTTTCATTGTCGGACAATTCGCGGGGAACGCCAATCACCAATTTACTCTTGTCGAAGCCCGTCTTCAACAGTTCCTCTTTGGGCACAAGTTGCTCCGATGTAAATTGCGAAAAATAGCCCTTACCTTTTTCGTTCATGCGCTCAGTATTTTATGAATTGACCACTTTTAACATTACCTTACTGAAGCGGAACCTGTGGTTAAACCATTTCTTGAGAATGATGCAAACAACTGTATTGGATAATCCTTTCCTCGGCGTTTCCCACTTCAATGCTGATATATACGTAAGATTCGGGTAAAAGTTCCCGAATCATTTCGGGCCACTCGATAAGGCAGTATTCATTGCTATAGAAATACTCCTCGTAACCGATGTCGTAAACTTCTTCAAGTTTCTTAATTCTGTAAAAATCAAAATGATACACTGCTCCGCCGCCTTCCCTTTGGTATTCGTTTACCAGCGAAAAGGTGGGGCTTGTTACACCATCCGATACTTCGAGCACATCGCAAAAGGCTTTGATGAGGGTGGTTTTTCCGGCGCCCATCGGTCCTTTAAAAACAAAAATCCGTTCCTCACGCATACATTCAAGTATTTTGAGGGCGATGGTGGGCAAGTCGTTGGTGCTACGCGCTATTAGGGTTTCCATTATTTGGCATTAAGGGTGATAAACGGGATAAGTACCTCTTCCATGGAAATGCCTCCATGTTGAAATGTATTGCGGTAATAATTCACGTAATAATTGTAGTTGTTGGGATAGGCGAAAAAGTCGTTGCCACGGGTAAATGCCCAGCGTGCACTCACATTGAGTTTGGGCAGATAGTATTCTTCGGGGTTGACCATTTCAAAAACTTCTTTGTTGTTGTAAGCCAGACTCTTGCCATACTTGTAACGCAGGTTGGTGTTCACGGCTTTGTCGCCTACAATTTTTACCGGATTCGACACGCGTATGCTTCCATGGTCGGTGGTGATGAGTAGGGTAATGTCTTTTTCGGCCAGAAATTTAATGATGTCGAACAACGATGAATGTTCAAACCACGAGAGCATGAGTGAGCGGTAAGCGGGTTCGTCGTCGGCCAGTTCGCGGATAATTTCCATTTCGGTGCGGGCGTGTGAGAGCATGTCCACAAAGTTGTAAACAATCACGTTTAAGTCGTTTTGCATCAGGTTGGAAATGTTGTCGAACAATTTACGTCCGGCGTTGAGGTTCAATATTTTATTGTATGAAACCTTCACGTGTTTTCCGCTGCGTTTGAGTTGTTCGTTCAGCAATTCTTCCTCATGTTGGTTTTTGCTTCCTTCCTCATGCTCGTCGGTCCAGTATTGGCGGTAATGTTTTCTGATTTCGTTGGGCATGAATCCCGAAAACAGGGCGTTGCGGGCATATTGGGTGGTAGTGGGTAAGATGCTGTAGAAAATTTCGTCGTTTTGCACGCGGTAAAACTGTTCTATCAGCGGTTGAATGATTTTCCACTGATCGTAACGCAGGTTATCGATGAGCAACAAAAATATCTTTTTACCTTTTCCCATGAGCGGGAAAACTTTGTCGCGGATCAGGGTATGCGACATGGTGGGTGTGTCCTGGTCGGGATCGTCGAGCCAGTCTTTGTAATTGCGTTCGTAAAATTTACAAAATGCCTGATTGGCCTCTCCTTTTTGCATGTTGAGCACTTCGATGATGCCTTGGTCGTCAGATTTTTCCAAATCCAACTCGTATCTAACCAACTCTTTATATACATCAGCCCATTCGTTGGGTTCCAGTCGGTCGGAAAGTCGCATGCTGATTTCCCTGAATTTTTGCTGGTAGTTCATGGTCGCTTTTTCGCCTGCCAGTTTTTTATTTTCGAGGTTACGTTTCAGTGAAAGCAGTATCTGGCTGGGTTTTACGGGTTTGATGAGGTAATCGGCGATGTTGCTGCCAATGGCATCTTCCATAATCGACTCCTCTTCACTTTTGGTGATCATCACCACGGGCAGGTTGGGATGGCTTTTTTTGATGGCTTCGAGGGCTTCAATACCGCTCATGCCGGGCATCTGCTCGTCGAGAAACACAATGTCGTAGTGATTTTCAAGTACCAGTTCAACGGCATCGCCTCCGTTATTTACTGCGTCCACATCGTATCCTTTTTCTTCCAGGTACATGATATGAGGTTTGAGCATTTCGATTTCGTCGTCAGCCCATAAGATTCTAATTTTGCTCGTCATAGCAGATTGAGATTTTATAATGTACCTTTGTAATGCAAAAACCGCCGCTTTATTGCGCGAACATGTTGCAAAGAGTCACAAAATTAACAAAAATTATGAGGGCTGGTCATGTGAACAAACGCAAAATTCTCAACGATCCCGTTTATGGTTTTATCAGCATTCCCGATGGTTTGTTGTTCGATTTGATAGAGCATCCCTGGTTTCAGAGGTTGCGCCGAATCAAGCAGTTGGGCTTGTCGCATTTGGTTTATCCGGGAGCATTGCACACACGGTTTCATCACTCGCTTGGTGCCATGTACCTGATGAAGCGTGCCATTGCGGAACTGCAATCCAAGGGGCATGACATAACCGATAATGAAGCACTAGCCTCTTATGCAGCCATTTTGTTGCACGATGTGGGGCATGGACCTTATTCGCATACTTTGGAGCACAGCATTGCCGACGGCGTGAGCCATGAGCATTTGAGCAAATTGCTGATGATGCGGTTAAATGCTGACTTTGATGGTAAACTTACAGAAGCCATTCAGGTATTCGACGATCGGCATCCCAAAGCTTTTTTGCATAAACTGGTGTCGAGTCAGCTGGATATGGACCGATTGGATTACCTGAAAAGGGATAGTTTTTTTACGGGAGTTTCGGAGGGGACAGTCAACTACGAACGCATTATCAATATGTTGGATGTGGTGGACGACAGCCTGGTGGTGGAAGCCAAGGGCATTTATTCGGTGGAGAAATTCATCATGGCACGTCGGCTGATGTACTGGCAGGTGTACTTGCACAAAACGGTGTTGGTGGCCGAGCATACCCTCATGCATGTGTTACGAAGGGCCAAGGAATTGAGGATGCAAGGCGAGAAATTGTTTGCAACCCCGGCATTGGATTATTTTTTGAAACAACGGGTAACCAACAATCTGTTTTTGCATGATGAAGAAGCCCTCACCCAGTTTACTCTGTTGGACGATTTTGATATATTTACCTCGATGAAGGTGTGGACTACCCATCCCGATAAGGTGTTGGGTATGCTGAGCAGAGGTTTGGTTAACAGGAAGTTGTTTAAGATTGAAATGCAAAGTGAACCTTTTTCAGTACAAAAAATTGATGAAATCCGGATGTTGGTTCGGAAAAAATTGGGGTTGTCGGAAGCGGAAGTGGGGTTTTTTGTATTCAGCGACAGCACCTTCAATTATATGTATCATTTGGGAAGTGATAACATCAATATCTTGTTTAAAGATGGGTCGGTGGTGGATATTTCTGAGGCTTCCGATCAATTGAATATTTCGTTGCTTGCCGGACCTACTATTAAATATTTTCTGATTTGTCCTAAGGGGTTGGGGGAGTAGATTGACGCTGTTTTTTGGACGCAGATTGACGCAGAATGGCGCTGTTTTCTTCAGACGCAGATTGGCGCTGATGAGCGCTGATTTTTTTTGACGCAGATTGGCGCAGATTGGCGCTGATTTGGGGTTTTTGTTGATCTGCGTTTTTCTGCGGTATCTGCGTCTAACTATTTCGGTTGTTGTATTTTTTTGGACGCTGATTGGCGCTGATGGGCGCTGATTTGGGTTTTTGTTGATCTGCATTTTTCTGCGGTATCTGCGTCTAGCTATTTTGGAGGTTGTATTTTTTTAGACGCTGATTGGCGCTGATGAGCGCTGATTTTTTTTGGACGCAGAGTTACCCCTCCCGCTTCAAGCATCCACGCTTGATGTCTTCATTCCATATCTTCCCTCCCGCTTCAAGCGTCCACGCTTGAAGTCTCTATTCCATATCTTGAAAAATGTTTTCAATCGACTAGTACCTTTCAGAATTTTCATTGGGAAGCGGATAGTTGAGGAATATATGAGCAGTACAGCTTGTTTTGGAAAAAACACCATGTTCATTGGGTTAATGAGCAAATTGATATGCCCAACCAAGATTTCCATGAATAGAGCCATTAAAAAAAAATTGTAAAAGGTATTGGCAACTGAAAACCTAATTCTATTTTTGTCGTTGGTTGGCCTACCAACCTAAAATCAACAAATGCATGGAAAAGAAAATATATATACAAGATTGGTTAACGCTGAAGCCTTACGAGAAACCGGCCAAAACCGACCTTTATTACCTTAGGATTTGTAATGAAGTAAAAAAGGCCATTGAAACGAGTCCATGGTCGGAAGATTTGAAAGGATATTTGGAAGGGTTGGAGATCAACTACTTGTCCTGCTTTTTAACCTCCTATTTTGAAGATATTATTTCGGAAACAAATTTTTGGAATGCCTTTGTCAGGTTACACAAACGACTGTATCACAAGCAGATTCCCTTTTACGAGACGGATGATTATGTTGAAGAAGAAATAAACCATCAGGATGTAAGTTTTTTAATTTGGTATTTTCTGAACACTATTCAGGATGAGACATTGGTGTCGCCCTATAAAGATTCGATTGTCGGAACTGCCCAAAAAGTAATGGAAATATTTGAAACTGCCTGGGAAGAAGCTCCTGAAAATGAAGTTCTTAAACAGTTTTATTTCATCGATGAAAATGAGGATGATTTTTATGTTGCCCGCATTTTGATTGACAAAATTCTTTATGATACCTATTTGTTTTATCCTGATACCGAGTTGCGAATGGAAATGAAACAAATGGACATTCTTGAAAATAAAGAGGATGATGAGCATATTTTAATGTTTCTGCAAGAGAACAGAGATGTTGGCATCTTCAGAGACCATACCCGCTTGCTAAATTTGCAAGGCAAGGAATGGGCTGCTGAAATATTGTGTAATCAGCATGAGCTAAGCAAGTCTTTTTTGAATATCTCACGACGAATTTCCGGTCTGTTTTTGTATAAAGGTCAAGATGATACCGATATATTTATTGAGCATATAGCCTCAGGAAGAAGCTTTAAATTGACCAAAAAGTCTTTTGATAATTATGCTTCGCTGAATGAGGAAGATGTCATACTATACATAAGTATTGTGCAATGGAAAGATGAATGGTGGTTTTCGGGAATATACTTTGAACAGCCCTTTGATCCTGATGTAATTTTAAAAGAAAAGGATTCGCTCCAAAGCCGAAAACAAGTTGATTTTCTGAATTTTGACCACCCGAAAATAGAATTGATTCTTAAAGATCAATTGAAATCGTTTAAAGCCCTTAGTGGTGGTTATCCGATAGTTTTTTTACGTGCAGATGAAATCGATGCCTTTTTTAAACGGTTTGTTAAAACCTATACCGACTCTCTAAAACTGTCTGAAAAGGAACTGGAAGATGGCAGGGCAGGTGCCCGAAATGAAGGGTATTTCGGAACCGAACAAGAGACCGTGGATTATAAAAAAATATCATCTTCGGGGTTGGTGTTTTTCAATCCCAAAAGTGGTTTGGAGATTGCTATGGGCGTGAATAGTGCTTTTCCATTGCCAAACAATCCTTTCTTTGACGCAAGTCATTCTAACGAAGATATCTTCTCTTTATTGACCAGTAGTCAAATGTCAGCGGAATTGGCCATGTATTGCGTTGACAATTGCAAGGATGATTTGCCATTCTTTACCCAAGGTGTTGGGAAGGCTTTTCTAAAGGATATTGATTTCTTATTGCGCTTTTGGAAAATAGATAATTATTTTGCCGAACCTATGGTCACACTATTGGGATTGCAAGATTGAGGGCAACCTTTGTATAAGTGACCGTCTTTAACCATTTGGTTTTTTGTTTCCGACAGGATGGTGATTTTAAGTCTACGCGAAAAAGCTTCCAAACAATTCGGACTGTGCAAACCCCACATTTTTAACGTAGTTCCACTGATTTGTTGCACGGAGGTACACAGCGTATTTATACGGAGATGCACGGACTTGGTGTTCTTGGTGTGCGGTTGACAAGAAATGTAAGGAACGAACTACTTTTAGAAGGTGTTTTTACATCATTTGCCTCCAGGGAAGCAAGATGTCGCGCTTATGCTATTCATTCTGATTCGCAGTCTTTTTGGTAATCTGTTAACAGTTTTTTGTTAGTTCTTCTTATGGTAAATGGAGGAAGCTCCAATTTTTTGGGTTAATTTTGACAAAAACATCATCATCCGACCATGTCAAAGAAAGATATCATATCCATTTTCGTAGTATTGTTGATTGCACTGGCTGCCGCGCTCTATTATTTTCGCGATGTGGTGCGGTCGGTGGACGGCGACCCATGGATGTTTGTCCCTATGAATGTGGCCGTGGTGGTTGAGATGGATCATCCCGAAACGGCATTCAACCGTTTTCAGGAGGATAACGATATTGGCACTTCCCTGCAAACTGTGGCCGAAATTCAGGATTTGGTTGCTTCAAAGGTTTTTTTGGACTCACTCATGGTGGAGGCGCCTGCCGCGCTGGTTGGGTTGCTCGAACGACCCATGCTGGTGGCCTGGGTGTTCGATTCCATTGAATTGAAAGCCAATATGTTGGTGGTTAGTTCACCAGGGACGTACATCGACCTGACCGAACTGCAATTTTATCTGGGCCAGCAATTGGGAAGCAGCTTTGCCTTGCTTGAAACAGAAATCGCCGGAAAAACCGTTTTGAAAATCATCAGCGGTCCTGAAGAGGAGGTGCGTTATCTTGGTTATTTTGAAGGCAACCTGCTATATACTGCCAGTCAGCAATTACTAACACAAGCCATCGAAAGCGGGAAGTCTGGGTCGGATCATTTTACCAAAAATCCCCAATGGCAGCAATTTAAAGCCACCACAGGAAAACATGTGGATGGACGAATCTACCTGCAATATAAGCAATTGGCTCCTTGGCTGGCCTCTGTTTCCGGGACTAAAGTGTCGGAAAAGGTGTTGCAATTGGCCGAGTTTGCCGACTGGACCGAAACCGATTTGATGATCAAACAAGACGAGTTGTTGTTGGCAGGTTTCACCTCCTCGCCCAAGGGTTCATTTTTGGAGGGGTTTTCAGGTCAGCAACCGGTTACAACAGATTTTTTCTACCTGACACCCTTCAATGCCAATCTCATACTAAGTCTGGGTTTTTCTGACTTTAATTCGTGGTTTGCCAATCACCATTCCGCAACGGAACTTGCCAACCTGAATGTCAGGTACAATTTCGAGATGGAAAAACTCATTTCCGTGGTGGGAACCCAAGTGGCGTTGGTGTCCAATGCCGAAACTTCGGGGAGCTACAACGGAAGTTCGTGGGTGTTGCTTCATACTTCCGATAAAACCAAAATGGCGGCCTATCTTCGGCGGATTGCCGAAAACACAGGTAAGACCAAGGTGAATAATTATAACAACCATGTAATCAATTGTATCGTGGGGAAGACTTTTCTTGCCGACCTGTTTGGATCGGTTTTTCCTTCATTCGACAAGAATTATTTTACCCTGGTGGACGATTACGTGGTGTTTGCCGAAAGCGAGTCGGCACTCATCAACCTGCTGAGGTATTACGAAACCGGAAAAACCATCGACCTGAACGATAATTTCAAGGCTTTTTCAGATAATCTGGCCACCCAATCCAATGTGCTGCTTTATTTTAAACCCGGCGACCTGATGGGGCGTTCCACCGACTACGTCAACGAATTTACTTCCAGAAAGTTGCAGATACTGGAATCATCCGTCAGCCAGATTCAAGGCATCTCGTTTCAGTTTGCCAACGGAACTCCTTTTTCGTTTACCAACTTTTACCTCAAGCAAGCTACGGAAGTCCGCGAGGAAAATCTGGCCATGTGGAAGGTGAATCTCGACAATAACATCATCAACAAGCCTATTCTGGTGAACAACCACCGCGATGATGATCAAAACATTTTGGTGTTTGATGATTCTCCTGCGGTATATTTGATTAATTCGGATGGGAAAATCCTTTGGAGACAAAGACTTTCGGGGATGCCCTTTGGTAATATTTATGAGGTGGATTATTATAAAAATGGCAAAGTACAATACCTTTTCAATACGCGGTCGCATATTTATTTGCTTGATATTGAAGGACATTCTGTGGCTTCCTATCCCAAGAAATTACATTTGGAAGCTACCAACCCCATCAGTGTGTTCGACTATTCCGGTCACCGCGATTATCGGGTACTGGTGGCGCAGGCGGATAAAACCGTCAATAACTTCGGTGTGGATGGCCGTGAAGTGGATGGATGGAACAACCCCCATATGCAGAACATTGTGAATGAGCCTGTTTCGCGGTTGGTGATCAATGGCAAAGACTACATCATCATCACCGATATCGACGGGAAGGCAAAAATTGTAGATCGTCGGGGGAAGGAACGTATTTCCGTGGGTGGAAAATTTACCAAAGCCCGAAATTCGTCATACTACATCAACCGAACCAATTCCAAGGGTATTATCATTACCACCAATACAGAGGGAAAACTGGTATATATCTCGGCTTCGGGAAGAATAAAAACCACCGACTTCGGCAACTTCAGTCCGGATCACTTTTTCCTTTACGAGGATTTTAATGGCGACGGAATCATGGACTTTATTTATGTTGACGGACGCGAACTCAAGGTTTTCGACAGGTTTAAAAAGGTGTTGTTTCAATATACCTTCAATACCGAAATCACGCTAAAGCCCGAATTTTTTAGTCTGAGCCGCAAGGAGAAAGTGATGGGCGTGGTGGCCAACACCGAAAAAACCATCTATTTATTTGACAGCAAGGGAAATACCATCATCAGTACCGGTTTAGTGGGCGAAACGCCCTTTACCGTAGGCAGTTTGGGCAACGACCGCAAGATCAACCTCATATCGGCTGCCGGCAATACATTGTACAATTACCGGTTGAAATAGTTGTTGGGTTTGTTTTCCAATAGGGAGTGGTGATTTGTAAAGACCCGTTTTTGCTCGGTGGGGGTTCAGTGGTAGGGCATGAAACTACTATTGGGGAGGAGTACTATTAGCCAGATCAAAAACTTGAATCATTTTTATCCGCATATCTTTGTGCGCAATATGATAACTCAATTGCTTAACGGCAACAATATTTTTCGATCTTTGTATTTCTTCAAAATAGGCTAAATAATTTTGTTTGATATCTTCTCTTAATAGAAAAACAACACCTTTCTTTTATTTTACTCAGTTATTAGTGAATTTTTATGTTTTAACCTGAAAGCGATGGGTGCGTTGTCAATATTTTAGCTAAAGCGCATGACCAACTCCTTGTCGTTGCTACAAAACCCACCTGACAGCTATGGTGGGCATCACCTCCACGTCGCCATCGAAGGTGAAAAAGTTATGACTGATTTCGATCTCACTTCCTGCGTTAAAGTGAGGCGAGATTACATACCAAAACTGAGGTTCGGCAAGCAGTACCAACTGTTTTCCGGATCCTGCCTGGTTGTCTTGCGACCACAAATCCACAAATCCGTTGAGGAATATTTTGTCGTGCCACAGGAAATGATGCCAACTCAAGGTTATCTGGCCATCGGGGCCTTGTGCTTTGCGGTTGGCACGGTAGAGTAGGGAAGTGTTCAGGGTAAATTTCCCCAAGCGAACCGGATAGCAAAGGCCTGTAATCCAAGCCTGTATGATGTAGTCCGGTGTGCCGTCATTGAATTCCAATTGCCATCCCAGCCCATTTTTTTTGTTCAGGGTAAACTTACGTGCCAGCTCAAAATATGCCAACGAAGCCCCACCATTACCTTTGTCGAAGTCCACGTCCACGAAGCAGAAAGTGGAGCCCAGGCTGTCGATTTTAAAAATTTCCAGTGTCGAAGTAAAATACTTTCGCTCAATACGTTGGCCGTGATCGTAGGCCTTGCCAAAATCGTAATGCAATTGGATGTTTTGTGCCAATGAATGGAAGCCAACAAAAAAGCTGAAGACAACCAAAGCTCCTGTAAAGACAACAGGTCTAAATTTTTTCATGTGTTGGGCGATTTCTATTCAAATATAGACTTTTTATTGATAATTCATTGCCTGAACCGAGCCGTGGAGTTTACACCATCTCATGATATTATCTATTTTTGAACACAAATGACGAAAGCCATGACACAAAAAAAATACGTTATTAGACAAATGACGGCCCATGAAGTATCGTTGGCTGTTGATTGGGCTGCCCGTGAAGGCTGGAATCCGGGACTTTACGATGCCGCTTGCTTTTATCAGGCCGATCCCACCGGATTTTTTATTGGTGAACTGGATGGAAAAATGATTGCCTGTAAATCGGCAGTGAAATACGAAAATCATTTCGGGTTTATGGGTTTTTACATGGTGGATCCCGAATTTCGTGGCAAAGGGTATGGCTACGAGATATGGAAAGCCGGACATGATTCGCTTCACGGCAGGGTGGCCGGCATGGATGGGGTAGTTGAACAACAGCCCAACTACATGAAGTCGGGATACCGGTTCGCTTACCGCAACATGCGTATGGAGGGAAAAGCCGTGGGCATCTCCCCACACGATCCCAATTTGATGGAAGCATCCCAAATACCTATGACCGAAATAAGCCGTTACGACCGCAAATATTTTCCTGCTTTGCGCGAAGCATTTTTACGTTGTTGGCTCACCCAACCCGAGAGTAAAGCCCTGGTTTACATGCAAAACAATCAGATAGCGGGTTATGGAATGATTAGAAAATGCCGCGTGGGATATAAAATAGGGCCCTTGTTTGCCGAAAGCGAACACGTGGCCAATGTGCTCATGGACGCGTTCATGGCCTTTCCTCCCGAAGGGGAACCCGTTTTTCTGGATATTCCCGAACCCAACTCAGGTGCCCAACGACTAGCCCAACGATTCAGGATGAAGATGATGTTTGAAACCGCCCGCATGTACCACGGTCGACCACCGGTGGTGGATATCAATCATGTGTTTGGCGTGACTACGTTTGAGTTGGGGTGATTCCCGTCAATGTTTTATAATCCTTCCTCCCCAAAAATCCATCCTGTTCGCATCTGTACAAGAAAGTGTTCGATTTCGTGCATCTTAGGGCGTTAGGTTGTTGTTCGATACCTGTAATATTCTGTGATTAAGACGTTTGGTTATCATGGCACACCTTTAGTTAACATACGTTAACAAAAACTAATTTCATGGATCGGATCATTGAAAAGAAAAAATGGACACCTAAAAAGATAACTTATCTGGCCCTGGCTACTGCTTTTATGGTGTTGGTTGTTTATCTGATTTTCTTTCGCGATAAATCGGCAAAACTCTATATCGACCGCAACGAGGTAACCATCGCCACGGTGATGGAAAGCAAGTTTCAGGAATTTATTCCGGTGGATGGGGTGGTGTTTCCAAAAGTAACTTACTACATCGATGCCATTCAGGGGGGTGTGGTGGAGGCCTTGTATGCCGAAGATGGCGATATGGTGGAAGCGGGCGATACCCTGCTGAAACTGCTCAATACCTCTATGGAATTGAGCTACATGGAACAGGAAACCCGTATGTTGGCCGAAATCAACAACCTCCAGAATACCCGCCTTTCACTGGAGCAAAATAAATATCTACGTCAGAAAGAAATCGTGCAGCTTGAATATCAAATCGATGCAGCACAAAGGGAGTTTCAGCGCAAGGTACAATTGCACGATCAAGGCGTGATCTCCGAAAAGGAATTTGAAGATGCCGAACGTGAAGCTACTTTTACTACAAAGCAATTAAATATTTCCATCAAACTGCAACGGCTGGATTCCATTTCGCGCGAAGCTCAAAAACTGGACATTGAGGCCTCACTCAAACGCATGAACGACAACATTCGCCTCCTGCGCAAAAACATGGAAAATGCCTATGTGAAGGCTCCCGCCACCGGAAAGCTTTCGAGTTTTAACCTCAAAATTGGTGAAACCAAATCGGCAGGGGTACATTTGGGTCAAATAGATATTCCCGACGATTTCCGTTTGGAAGCGCAGATTGATGAACGTTATATTTCGAGGGTTTTCATCGGACAGGAAGCGGCGTTCGATTATGGTGGCATCACTTACGACCTCTACGTGGACAAGATTTATACCGATGTCACCAATGGTTCGTTCCGTATCGATCTGTTTTTCAAGGATGATGTGGCTCCCAAGGGCATCAAACGCGGACAAACCTTGCAGGTAAAGCTGAAATTCAGCAGCGAAACCGAAGCCCTCGTGGTGAAAAGGGGAGGGTTTTTTCAGGAAACCGGTGGCAATTGGATTTTCGTGGTGGATCCTTCTGGGCAGTTTGCCGTGCGTCGTCCCATCAAAATAAACCGCCAAAATACCAACAATTACGAGGTAACTGATGGTTTGTCTGCCGGCGAAAAAGTAATTATATCGCGCTACGACGGATACAAGGATAAGGAAAAACTCATTTTTAAATAGCCGCCATGAGAGAGATCGTCATTTTAATTCCGGATATCGATAAGGAACAAAACGTGGAAATTGATGTACGCATCAACGGGAAAAAGAAAACCCTGCAGTATCGGGTTGAACTCCTTAGTTGGGAGGGAAGCTCCGAACAGGACCGTGTTACGGTGTTACGCCACAAAATTAACGACTATGACAAAGATTGGGAGTTGGTGGAAATTGGTGCCCCTACCAAAACCGAAATCCCGCTCATGTTTCGTCGCCATGTAAACCCCAACGAATAAACCAATTTGCCATGTGGTTCAACTACCTGAAAATAGCCCTGCGCAACCTGATCAAGCATAAATTTTATGCCTTTATCAATGTTTCGGGTTTGGCCATTGGCATCGCCAGTTTTATCATTATCTGGTTGTATATACTGGATGAGGTAAGCTACGATACCTATCACAGTCGGGCCGAAAATATTTATCGGGTGGTAAATGTGTATGATTTTGAGGGGGTTGGCGAAAATTCGGCCAGCAGTCCCTTTCCCGTGGCCTGGGTGCTCAAAGAAGAGTATCCGGGAATTGTTGAAAATGTAACAAGGGTTTTCAACCGACAGGTTCCCCGCACCCTCATCGAATACGGCGATCAAAGCTACAACGAACGGGGGTTCTTTTTTGCCGACTCTTCTTTCTTCCGGATTTTTGATTATTCGTTTGTAAACGGCGATCCGCATATCGCCCTCAACGAAATAAATTCGGTGGTCATCACCCGATCCACCGCACGAAGGTATTTCGGCAATGAAAGTGCCATAGGCAAAACCATTCGTTTCGAAAAAATGATGGACCTCAAAGTAACCGGTGTGATTGAGGATGTCCCAAAAAATTCGCATTTCCGGTTTGATATGATGGCCTCCATTTCGAGTCTGCGTAAGTATTACAGAGGTCACCTGCCCAAAACCTGGGTGTGGAATCCCTGCTGGACCTATGTGCTGTTGAAACCCGGAACAGCCCAAAAACTGGAAGCTGACTTCCCCAATTTTGTTCAAAAGTATTTTTATGATGCCGAGAAAGACCATGTGTCGTTGTACTTGCAACCGTTGTTGGATATTCACCTCAAATCGGCCCTCGACTACGAAATAGAACCCAACAGCCAGATAAGTTATCTCTATATCCTTGGCGGAATTGCGTTCTTCCTTCTGATCATCGCCATTATCAACTACCTCAACCTGGCCACTGCCACTTCTGCCCATCGCGCCCGCGAAATTGGTGTAAAAAAAGTGTTCGGTGCCAGCCGCGAACAGTTGATTGTACAGTTTTTAACCGAGTCGATGCTGCTGGCCCTTTTTGCTTTGCTTATTTCTCTGGTGCTCACCGAACTGTTCTTGCCTACTTTCAATATGTTGTCAGGAAAGGAAATTCAGCTGGTGCGTCTGTTGAATCCGGCTTACGCACTGGGTGTAATGTCCATTGGGGTGATTACCGGATTTTTGGCCGGCATTTATCCCGCGTTTTTTCTGTCGTCGTTTAGTCCCATCGACTCTCTGCGCGGAAAACTGAGCAAAGGAGCCAAAAGCGGGACGGCACGCAAAATTCTGGTGGTGGTACAATTCACTGTTTCAGTGATGCTCATTATCATCACACTCACCATTTTCAACCAGTTGGAATACATGAAGAAAGCCGATACCGGTTTCTCCAAAAAAGATATACTCCTGGTACCCATCAGCAGTACCCGCATTGCCAACGATTTTGAATCCTTCAAAAGCGAATTGCTCCAAACGCCACAAATTAAAAGTGTTACCGCCATGGACGACATCCTGGGCGTGGCACACAATACCCATGAGTTTCGTCCCGAAGGTTTTTCGGAAGATCAATGGCAGTTTTATCCGGCGTTGGTGATCAGATACGATTTTTTAAAAACCTTCGACATCAAGTTGTTAGCCGGACGCGATTACGATGAAACCATGAAGACCGATCCCGAAAAGGGCATCCTGATCAACGAAGCCATGGTACATCACATGGGTTGGAAAACCAACCGGGAAGCCCTGGGAAAAAAATTCAGGTCGCTTCAGGGTGAGGAGCGGGTAATTGGTGTATTCAATAACTTCAATGCCACTTCCTTGCATCAGCCTGCCGGACCTTTTGTGCTGAATATCAAAGAAACTCCCGGTGCTGTCAGGTGGTTTTTAAAATATGCGGCTATCAAGGTGGATCCAAATTTCCATGCCGAGGTATTGGATTTGGTGGAGCGAAAATGGAATTTGTGGGAAAAGGGACGACCCTTTGAGTATTCGTGGTTCGATGACGAATTAACCAAGTTGTATCACGACGAGGAAGTGCTGGGCATACTTGCTCTCATGCTTACCCTCATCATCGTTTTTATTGCCGCATTGGGTTTATATGGCCTGGTGGCTTTTATGGCCGCCCAGCGTACCCGTGAAATAGGCATACGACGTGTGATGGGCGCTTCTGAATTTAGTATTGTGAAACTGCTGTCCGTTGAGTTCATTCGTTTGGTAGCCATCTCGTTGCTTATTTCTTTTCCTCTTACCTGGCTGCTCATCGACCATTGGCTTTCCTATTTTGCTTATGCCATGCCCATGCAGTGGACCAGCTTTTTGTATGGGGGACTGGCGGCCTTTGTGTTGGCCATGTTGATCACCGGTTTCAGGGCTTTGATGGCGTCGAGAGCCAACCCCATCGATGCCATTAAATATAAATAAACTTGTAACATAAATGCATATTATACGTCACATTTAAAAATTAGAAACATGATTAAAGCAATAGATTTAACCCGGATATTTTTAACTGAAGAGGTGGAAACAACTGCCCTCAAACAAGTTACTTTTGAGATAAAACAAGGCGAGTTTGTGGCCATTATGGGGCCCAGTGGTTGTGGAAAATCCACCCTGCTCAACATCATTGGGTTGCTCGACAGCCCTACTGACGGAAAATATATTTTTCTCGATCACGACCTCACATCCTCTTCCGAACGGCAACGTGCACGACACCGCAAAAGCAATATTGGCTTTGTTTTTCAGAATTTTAACCTGATTGACGAGCTCACCGTATTCGAGAATGTGGAGATGCCCCTGATCTATCTGGGCGTTTCTGCCAAAGAACGTAAACAACGTGTGGAAGAAGTTTTGGAGCAAATGCAGATTCTTCACCGCAAAAAACACTTCCCCGGACAGCTTTCGGGCGGTCAGCAACAAAGGGTGGCCGTGGCTCGTGCCGTGGTGACCAATCCCAAGTTGATTTTGGCCGATGAGCCTACCGGAAATCTCGATTCAGCCAATGGCGAAGAGGTGATGAACTTGCTCAGCGACCTCAACAAAAAGGGAACCACCGTCATCATGGTGACCCACTCCCAGCGCGATGCCGAGTATAGCCATCGCATCATCAGGCTGTTTGACGGACAAATTTTGGCCGAAAATTTCCAAAGCAACTAGCCAAAACCCATCGCCATGATTAAAAGCTATTTTATTGCAGCCATACGCAACATGGCCAAAAATAAATTCTATGCTGCGCTTAATATTTTGGGGTTAACCATTGGGTTGGTTTCGTTTATTCTGATTTTCCTGTATGTGCGCGACGAAGTTACGTACGACCAGCACAACCAGAAGTTCGATCGCATTTACCGCCTCGAGTCCAGCTTTCGCATCGGTACCAAGTACGACAATTTTGCTGTGGTGCCCATCCCTTTGGCGCCGGCGTTGCAATTGGAATATCCCGAAATTGAGAAGGTGGTTCGTTTTGCCGAAACAGGTAATTTGCTCGTGCGTGTTGGTGAAAAGGATTATTACGAAAACAGGTTCTACTACACCGATTCCACCATATTTGAGGTGTTCGATCATCCGGTGATACAAGGGGTTGCCCAAGCCTGTTTGGTGGAACCCAATACGGTGGTGCTCACCCAAACAACAGCCAAAAAATATTTCGGAAATGAGAATCCCATCGGACAGGTTTTGCTGGCAGGCAACGACCGACAGTTGAAGGTAACCGCTGTGGTTGAAGATGTGCCGGAGAATTCGCATCTGAAATTCGACGGACTGATTTCGGCGACTACCCTGGCCAAAGCCATGGGAGAGGAGGAGTTCAATAGCCTCGATCCGGAACGTTTTTGGAATTTGGGGGTATTCGCCTATGTGTTGATCAATCCCAACAGCCACATCGAATCCATCCACGAAAAATTTCCTGCTTTTTACGATAAATACATGAAAACCGTTGGAGATCAGTTCAATGCATCCTTTGATCTGGTCACTACCCGACTGGATAAAGTCCACCTTACCAGCAAATATTCCGCGGATTTGCCCACCGGAAACATGGCATATGTGAATATTTTCTCGGTGGTTGCTCTTTTTATTCTGTTGCTGGCTTCCATCAACTATATGAACATGGCCACAGCCAGAGCTTCCAAGCGTGCCAAAGAAGTGGGAATGAGGAAGGTGGTGGGTGCCGAACGCCAACAGTTGATGACGCAGTTTATCAGCGAAGCACTGTTGCTCACGCTATTGGCCTATCTGTTGTCGCTGGCCATTACGTGGTTGTTGCTGCCTGAGTTCAACACCCTTTCGGGAAAAAATCTGGATTACACGAGCATCATCACTCCCGGATTCCTGTTGCTGATGTTGGGCATAAGCATGCTGATTGGCGTGGTGTCAGGAAGTTATCCTGCATTCTACCTCTCCTCGTTTTCACCGCTTGATGTTTTGAAAGGAGCCTCAGGTAAGTCGGGAAAGACCAATCATTGGCTCAGGAGGACGTTGGTGGTAATTCAGTTTTTTATCGCCATTGTCATGATCATTGCCACGATTGTGGTGAGCGATCAGTTAAGATTTCTGAAAAACAAAGACTTGGGTTTCGATAAAAACAACGTGATTGTAATCGAAATGCAGGATTCAGCCTTTCGCAGCAAAGCGGAATCGTTCAAACAGCGTTTGCTTCAGAATACATCCATTGTTTCGGTGAGCAACTCTACCGGCGTGCCTGCACGAAATACATGGATACAAGTGATGTTGGTGGAGCAGGAAAATGAAATGAAAGAAATGGCGGTAATCCTCACCCAATGCGACTACGACTATCTGAAAACCATGAAGTTTAGGTTGATTGAGGGGCGCGATTTCGATAAAAACATGGGTACGGATGATTCGGCTGCAGTGATTGTGAATCAAACAGCCGTGAAACAATTTGGTTGGGGTGATGATGCTTTGGGTAAAAAAATACACTATGGCATGGAAATCGACCGCACCGGAGGGCGCATCATGAAAGTGATCGGCGTGGTGGAAGACTATCATTTCAAAACCTTGCACAACAAAATTGAACCCATCATCATGTTTATTTCGCCCGCTCCCCGTTTTATGATGAGCATCAGGTATCGGGAGGGAGAGAAACAGCAAGCCCTTGATTATCTGGAAAAAACATGGGATGAATTTGGCAGCAAGCGTCCGTTCGATTACCAGATGCTGTCGGATATTCAGGAGGAAAGCTATGGGGCCGAGGAGCGCATCAGCACGTTATTCCTGATTATTTCGGTTGTTACCTTGTTTATTGCCTTGTTGGGATTGCTTGGCTTATCCAGTTATACGGCCGAAAACCGTACCCGTGAGATAGGTATTCGCAAGGTGAATGGCGCCCTCACCGGTGACATCCTGATGTTGCTCTACAAGGAATTTTTCTGGCTCATTTTGGTTTCGTTTGCCATGGCTGTGCCCATTGCCATATGGCAGCTCACGAGTTGGATGGAATCGAGTTTTGTTTATTACACCCCCATTCATTGGTATTCCATTGTCATTGCAGGAATGGCTGCGCTGGTGGTCGGACTCCTGACCATTAGTTTTCACGTAGTAAAAGCTGCCTCCTCCAACCCCATTGAGTCGTTAAAATACGAATAAAGATACGTTCTTCAGTCAATCATTTTAACCCGGCTCGTGTACAGCACAGTCGGGTTTTTTCTTGATGTATAAGCCTTTGGGTTACCTCAGACTCCCGACTTCGGACTCCCGACTCCCAACTCCATACTATATACTCCTTCCGCCCGGGAATAAATTCCAGGGCTAATTGTCTGTCGCACCTATGGTGCTTTGATGCTCATTATATTGTTGATCTTCTGTCTTCGGACTTCCACCTTCGGACTTCGGACTCCCGACTTCCTACTCCGTTAATGTCCTACGGACAATTGGGTTTTCTCATTATTTGGCTATGGATGTTAAAGCCCTTCTATGTTGTAATCCAAATTTTTTCTTCATTATTTCTTTCTTTTTTAGAGAGTTATTAATTTGACAATTTTACCATCGGGCAATACGAAGCCTGAAGGTTTTCCCCTCATTGTTAAATTATACTGGGCCTAGGCCCAGTATAATTTCTTGAACCTTCGGTATAAAACTTCACCTTCGGTTTCCCCTCATTGTAACGAATCCGGTCTATAAAAACACCCTTCTATCAGCGGACATGATTTAACCAGCCGCATTTCTGTGTTCAATTTATTATAGATAAGAGCTGTGGCCTACGGGTAACGGACACCCTATTCGGGGCCGCAAGGGAATTCAAACAGTCTCTTTATCATTGAGTTGCTTCTATTTCCGATTTCGTTTTTATTATATGACTGAATATACATATGCAGTTTCATTTTTAATTACATACCTTATTCGATTAATCAGTTTCTTCGCTATTCTTATTATGGCTTTGTTTGGCTCCATTCTTTTACATAATAATCCATAACTATACATCAGTGACGGATCTTTCTTTGATGCTACCCAGGCTGCTTCAACTATGACACTACGTAAAAAAAGATTACTCCTACGTGTAATGGTGCCAACGTTCTCTTTTTCTCCCGATGAATTGGTCGTCGGAACTAAGCCCACAAACGAACAAAGCTGGTCAAGATTCTTAAACCGTAAAATGTCTTCTATTTCGGTCAAAAGGGTTATGGCTGTTATAAGTCCTATTCCGGGGATAGTTTGCAACAGACTTAACTTTTTTGCATACTCCCCGTCTAGCTGTCTAAGGTGCCTGTTAATCTTTAATAGTTTTTTACGCAGCAGCAACGATGTATCCAAGGTGTCTTCAAGAACTATTTTTCCGTGCGAAGTGGATAGTTCGATATCATTTAACCATTTTGTGAATCTTCCTGACCAATGCCTTGAAGGTCCATCAAGTTCCAAAGGAATTTTTATCCCATTAAAATAAAGAAAGGACTTGATTCTGCTTTTGTGACGACTGATTTCTTTAACCAATGTTTTGCGGTAACGCACTAGTCCACGAAGCTCTTCCATACCCATGCTGGGAATATAAATGCCCACAAGTTCACCATTCTTGAGCGTTTTGGCAATCTTACGGCTATCGCGCTTGTCTTCCTTTTGGCGCTTTTCTTTATCAGTAGTGGGAATATCAGCAGGGTTGACAACAATATTTCTAATACCAAAACCCTCAAGTTCTCGATGAGCGCTGAACCCGCAAAATCCGGCTTCATATGCAGAATAGTAAATTGCACCAGGGAAGTTCTTAATCAGATAATTAGATAGCACCTCTGCACTTGGATCCTGCGAATACGTCTTGTGAATGCGATCATTTACCATTATTGTTACCTTCCAGCTTTTCAAATGAATATCAATTCCTACATAAACATTTTGTCCAGTAAAATCAATTTTTGTACTTTTAGTCTTCATAAGCCTACTTTTTGTTTTTGTGTTTTTTCTTTTCAAAAACTAAAATACAAAAACTCGGTGGGCTTATGATTTTACAAACATACAGCCTACGGGCTATCAATCCACTTCGGACTCCCATCTCCCGACTCCCTACCAAATACTCCTTCCGACCGGGAATAAATTCCAGGGCTAATTGCCTGTCGCACCTATGGTGCTTTGATGCTCATTATATTGTTGATCTTCTGTCTTCGGACTTCTACCTTCCAACTTCCGACTCCCGACTCCCCACTCTCTAAACCCAACCCCGGTCATGGCAGGCTCTGGCTACCCTGTCCACCGAAATGGCATAGGCGGCTTCCCGGAGGCTCAGGTTATTCATTTGGGCGAAATCACTTACGGCGATGTAAGCGGAGGTCATTTTTACATCCAGTTTGCTTAGGACTTCTTCCTTTTCCCAGTAATAATTCATGCTGCTTTGCACCTGTTCAAAATAGCTGCAGGTAACTCCGCCGGCGTTGGCCAGAAAGTCGGGGATGGTAAATATTTCACGTCCGTTGATGGCCATGATGGCCTCGGGAGAGGTGGGTCCGTTGGCACCTTCGGCCAGAATTTTTACCGAGGGCTTGATGAGGTGCACGTTTTTGATGGTAATCTGGTTTTCCATGGCGGCAGGAATCAGGATGTCCACCTCCTGTTCCAGCCAGGCATCTGCCGACAAAACTTCGTAACCCATATCCTGAGCCTTTTCCTTGTGGATGCCTCCGAAAGAGTCGGTAATCGACACCAGTTCATCCAGTTGTATCCCTTCCTTTTTACAGAAAGTGAAACTCTTTTTGTGTTGTTGATTCCACGACGACACACAGCGAACCGTACCACCCATTTGCTGATATAGTTCGATGGCGTACCGGGAAACATGACCAAACCCCTGAATGCTGGCAGTGGTGTTTTCGGGCGATATGGAGAGTTCTTTCAACGCTTCCCGTACCGCGATGATGATGCCATATCCGGTGGCTTCGATGCGCCCCAGCGAACCTCCCATGCCAACCGGTTTGCCTGTAAAGGCAGCGGGATATCTTCCTCCTGCCAGTACCTCATATTCGTCGAGCATCCACAGCATGTGTTGGGCATTGGTCATGAGGTCGGGAGCAGGAATGTCGATTTCGGGGCCAATGTCGCGGAATATCTGGCGCACCCAACCCCGGCACAATCGTTCCTGCTCGGCCAGACTCAGGTTGTGGGGGTCGCAGATAACGCCACCTTTTCCACCTCCCAAAGGCAAATCAGCCACCGCAGTTTTCCAGGTAAGCCACATGGCCATGGCACGCACCGAGTCGATGGTTTCTTGTGGATGGAATCTAATACCACCTTTGATTGGACCCCGGGCATCGTTGTGTTGCACCCGAAATCCTTTGAAAATCTGCACTCTGCCGTCATCCATCCGCACAGGAATGCTGAAATGGTATTCGCGCATGGGGTTTCTTAACAAGTCGCGGGTGGCTTTGTCGAGGTCGAGAAGTGAGGCCGCATGATCAAACTGTTGTTGAGCAGCGGTAAACGGGTTAAAAGCGTGTTCGTCCATGGGTCTTTAATTTGGTGCATGACTTTTTTACATCTCGGTTTTTGATCAGCATCTCGGGTTTTTTTTTCCGAAAGGGTGACCTGGTGTCCTTTTTTTGTTAAAAGTCGCTTTATTCAAATGCGTTGTAAAGATAAGGATTATATCAAAAGCAGGGCTTCGCATGGCAATAACTTGTTGTTGTGTATTACCGATTCTGAATTGAAATAAGCTTTAAGTTCTCTTGGCTCCTGAAACCACTTCAATTCTATACAGGCATTATACGTAAACAAGGGTTGTGCTAACTCCGATTTATAAAAGGTATAAGTTCAACATTTAAAATGTGTTAAAATTGACCAGGGCCTTTCTGCATCTAACCACGATTTTACTATTTTCGCAATTCATTAATCCGTGATAAAGAGCTCCACGTATGAAAAACTTTAAAAGTATCAATAACTACCTGGGATGGTTGGTTTTCGCCATTGCCACAGCAGTTTATTTTTTAACGCTGGAACCCACCGCCAGTTGGTGGGACTGTGGCGAATACATAGCCACCGCCTATAAATTGCAGGTAGGGCATCCTCCGGGGGCTCCTTTATTTCAGTTGTTGGGACGTTTCTTTTCCATGTTTGCAGGAGGTAACACCGAGCATGTGGCCTATATGGTGAATGCCATGTCGGCTTTATCGAGCAGTTTTACCATCTTGTTTCTTTTCTGGACCATCACCATGTTGGCCCGCAAACTGATGGTTTCAAAAGACACCAACGAAATGACCATGGGACAGAGTGTGGCCGTTTTGGGTGCCGGTCTGGTTGGTTCACTTGCTTATACTTTCAGTGATTCATTCTGGTTTTCGGCTGTTGAAGGCGAGGTTTATGCCATGTCTTCTTTCTTTACTGCTGTGGTTTTTTGGGCCATCCTCCGTTGGGAAAGCGTTGCTGACCATCGCACGGGGTACAGGTGGTTGTTGCTTATTGCATACATCATAGGGCTTTCCATCGGCGTTCACTTATTGAATTTGCTGGCCATTCCTGCCATTGTTTATGTTTATTATTACAAAAAATATACTCCTTCTACCAAAGGGTTTTTTATTGCGGGTATCACTTCATTGATAATTCTAGCCGTTATCATGTACTTTATTATTCCGGGTATAGTTGATTTGGCCGGTGGCTTCGAACTCTTTTTTGTCAATTCCATGGGCATGCCCTTCAACTCCGGAACCATCATTTATTTCTTGCTCATTATTGGTGTTATTTCCTTTGGGCTCATGTATTCGCATCGTAAAGGAAAAACGGTTTTGAATACAGCCATTCTGGCCTTTACCTTTATCCTGATAGGTTATTCGTCTTTCTTTATGCTGGTCATTCGTGCCAACGCCAACACACCCATCAACGAGAATGCTCCCAAAGATGCCATTAGCTTGCTGTCCTATCTCAATAGGGAACAATACGGAACCTGGCCCATATTTCAAGGTCAGTATTACAATGCGCCGGTGGTCGATCATGAAGATGGTAATCCTGTTTATGTGAAAGATGTGGCCCAAGGAAAATATATTGTAAAAGATGACCGCAAAGGAACTGTTCCTGTTTATGACCCCAGATTTACTACCATATTTCCACGCATGTGGAGCGATCAAAAACCTGAGCACATCCGCTTGTATAAGCATTTTGGAAATGTAAAAGGAACACCGATTCGTGTGACCAACAGCAATGGAGAAACAGAAGTTTTGTATCGTCCTACATTTGGCGAAAACCTGACATTTTTCTTTAGGTATCAATTGAGCCATATGTACTTGCGTTATTTTATGTGGAATTTTGTCGGAAGGCAAAACGATATCGAGAGCCAAGGTGAAATCGATCATGGCAATTGGATAAGTGGTATCGGTTTTCTCGATGCCTGGCGATTGGGCGATCAGACCAATCTACCCCATAGTATGAAAAATCCTGCACGAGCCACTTTCTTTTTCCTGCCCCTGCTTTTGGGATTACTCGGCTTTATGTTTCAGCTCAACCGAAGCAACAGAGATACATGGGTGGTTGGATTGCTGTTTATTATGACAGGACTGGCAATCATCGTTTACCTCAATCAGCAACCTTTGCAACCACGTGAACGCGATTATGCTTATGCCGGTTCTTTTTACGCCTTTGCCATTTGGATAGGATTGGGGGTTCTGGCGTTATACAGCGGAATGCAAAAATATTTGTCGAATAAGGCTTTGGCCGCCGGAGCAGTAACTCTGGTAGCTCTGATTGCAGTTCCCGGAATCATGGCACAGCAAGGCTGGGAAAGTCATGACCGTTCAGGTAAGTATGCGGCTCGCGACTTTGCACGAATGTATCTGGAATCATGCGAACCCAACGCCATACTGTTTACCAACGGCGATAACGATACCTTCCCCTTATGGTATGCACAGGAAGTGGAAGGTATCCGGACAGATGTGCGAGTGGTAAACTACATGTTGTCATCGGGCGATTGGTATGTAGATCAGATGGGACGCAAAGTGTACGAATCGGATAAGCTGCCCCTGACCATTGATCAGAAATTCTATAGTGAAAAGGCTAATTATGTGCCTGTTTTCGAGCGACTTGATAGTGCCGATGTAAAGGAGGCCATCCAATTTATCAAGGACCAAAACAAAGCTTCGAAAGTTCCTTTACAAAGTGGTGACTGGATAGATTACCTGCCGGCAAAAACGTTGTCCTTGAAAATTGACAAGGATGCCGTTGTTAACTCGGGAACAGTGGCCCCTGAAGATCGGGATAAGATTGTTGATGAAATAAAATGGAAAGTAACACAGGGGGGATTATACCGAAACGACCTAATGTTACTCGATCTGATATCCACAAACAATTGGGAACGCCCCATTTACTTTGCCAACCCCAATAGCGTTAGAAAAGTATTTAACGTGGATAAATATTGCAGATTGGAAGGAGTAGTGTATCGTTTTAAACCCACATTGGCAGATGATTACATGAAGCAAATTGGTGGTGTTGATCCGGATAAAACCTATGAGGTACTCATGGATGAAAACGCCCGTTGGGGAAGATTGAACGAGAAGGATGTGCTGGTGGATCGTGAAAGTGCACGCAACTCCATCATGGCCAAACAAAACTATGTCCGACTGGCTCAGGGATTGCTCAACCAAGGCAAAAACGATTCGGTTGTGGCAGTTTTGGACAAAGGTATTGAGTTTTTCCCCAACCACAAATTCCCATTTGACTACCAGATGCTTTCCTGGATTGCTTTCTACTATGAAGCCGGTGCACCTGAAAAAGCCAACGAAGTGGTCAACATCCTCACGGACAATTACATGGAAGATTTGGCCTATTATAGTTCCTTGCCTCCCAATTTTGCTGCCTATTACGACGATGACATGCAAAATGCCATGGCTGTATTGCAGCGACTGATGCAGGTAACCAAACAGTATAAACAAAAAGATCTGTCGGCGGAAATTGAAAAGAAGTTCTACGACAATATGTCGCTGTTGCAATTGCAGTGAGAAAATGGCCAAAATAAAAAAACCACCCATCGATTGAGGGGTGGTTTTTTTATGAATGAATTGATACTAACCGCGTTTTTCAGCGAATTGTCTTCCGGCGCGCAAGGCATTTAAGTTCATGTTGATAATGTCTTCACCTTTTTTGGCAAAAATGCGTTCGATGGCCTTTTCCAGGTTCTCAAATTTGATCTCCAGATAAGGAGAGGCGGCACCTAAAACCACAATGTTGGCAGCTTTGATGGATCCCATTTCTTTGGCTACTTTTTCGGCATCAATGGTTACATTGTGCGGCAGAGTCCATATTTCAGCTAGAATTTCTTCCAGCGTGGGGTATTCGGGAATGTTGATAAAGGGATTCATGGAGGTAATCAACCAACCCTTTTCGCGGTGAAGCATGTTCACGTAGCGCAACGATTCCATGGGTTCAACCGAAATAATTAGATCGGCTCTGCCTTCGGGAATTAAATCCGAAGCAATGGGATCGGAGGAGAGGCGCAAGTGCGACTGTACATCACCTCCGCGCTGGCTCATTCCGTGAACTTCGGCTTGCTTTAGTTGCAAATCTTCCATTAATGCAGCAGTACCAATGACGGTGGCAATGGTTAATATACCTTGTCCTCCCACTCCTGCCAATATGATATCTTTTTTCATGTTACTTTCTATTTAACGTGTCAAAAAAAATTGACTCTGGTTCATGAATATGATGTTTAAAATTGAGTCCTTAGCTGGTAGCCTCTTTCTTTTGAAGGGCTTTCAGTTTCATTCTTTTTCCCAGCGTTTGGATACATTCACGACGGGCAATAATCACCGATACACCCGGGTATTCAAGTTCTTCGAGCATTACCTGTACATTCTCTTCGTGATTCCTTCGCAGAGGTTTGATGACGCGAATATGTTCTTCATTTACGCCTACACCTTTAACGATATCGTCCACTTTGCCCAAAGCAGAGGAGTCTTGTCCTCCGGTCATTCCGGTGGTGGAGTTGTCGAGAATCAACACCACGATGGGTGAGTTATTGTTGACGGCATCCAACAAGCCTGTCATACCCGAATGGGTAAAGGTGGAGTCGCCTATTGCAGCTACCGCCGGAACAAGTCCTGCATCTGCAGCACCAATGGCCATGGTGATAGAAGCACCCATGTCGACGCAGCTATTGATAGATTCCAAGGGTTTCAACGCACTCAGGGTATAGCAGCCAATGTCAG
This sequence comes from Bacteroidales bacterium, assembly GCA_963676875.1. Taxonomy (GTDB): domain Bacteria; phylum Bacteroidota; class Bacteroidia; order Bacteroidales; family F082; genus UBA6244. The sequence continues at coordinate 786,808 of OY781436.1, read as the reverse complement.
AAAAAACACGTCCTGCCGAATATTTTGTTAGGGCTTCATTGAGTGCCAGAAAGCTATCAGTATGTGAGCATCCTTCGCACAACGATGGGGGTCTGCCCTGAATGACATTAGGTTGTATAAAACCTTCATCTATTTTCATGCCCAGGGCTTTGGCTACAATGTTGGGATTAAGCTCTCCGGCAGCAGGGATGGTCCCATCCATACGTCCCATCACTTTTTTGCCATCGTTCAGATAACCTCTCAGCAGTTCTTCGAGAAGTGGATAGCCGTCTTCTAGTACCAGAATTTCGTCCACTGAATCGTAAAGCTGTTGTACCATGTCTTTGGGTACGGGATATTGTCCCACCTTAAGCACGGGATAAACCACCTCCTGGTTTTCAAAATTTTCAATCAAGTAGTTGTATGCCAGTCCACAGGCAATAATACCCACTTTTTTGTTCGATCCATCAATCAATTGGTTGTAACCCGATTGGGCTGCATCATTCTCAAATTGAGCTTGTTTGCCAAGTAGCATATTGTATTGCTTCCGGGCGATGGAAGGCAACAATACAAATTGCTTTAAGTTAGAGGGCAACGACATTTGATTTTGATCGAGGACTTCCTTTCGTTCAACACCGGCACGGGAGTGCGCCAAACGGGTGGTTACTCGTACCAGAACAGGGGTGCCAAATTTCTCCGAGATGGAAAAAGCGTACCGTGTCATGTCGTAGGCTTCCTGTTGGTTGGAAGGCTCCATCACAGGTATCATGGCAAACTTTCCATAAAAACGCGAATCTTGTTCATTTTGCGAGGAGTGCATGCTTGGATCGTCAGCCGAAAGCACCACCAAACCTCCGTTGGCTCCGGTGATGGCGGCATTGACAAATGCGTCGGCTGCTACGTTAAGTCCCACATGTTTCATGCACACCAAGGCTTTCTTTCCGGCATACGACATGCCGATGGCACTTTCCATGGCTGTTTTTTCGTTGGCCGACCAATTGGATCTGATGTGGCGTTCTTTGGCTTCTTTGGAAGCTTGTATGTATTCCGTTATTTCGGTAGAAGGGGTTCCCGGATAGGCATAAACTCCGGATAATCCGGCGTCGATGGCTCCTTGGGCTATGGCCTCGTCTCCCAATAATAATAGTTTTTGCATCGCTATATCTTAAATGAATGGAGTTTAATTTATCTGACAAAATTATCAAAAATAGCAGATTAATTGGCCGCTGTTTTTAATCTATAACCATTTTAAATTGACGGAGATGCAAGATTTCAAACGTTTGTGAAAAAGTGAAGGGTCGAAGTTATATCTTTTTCAAATGAACCAATTTTTATGGAATTTAACATCCTGATTAGTTGACTTTTTATGTTGATATTTTGTCAACCTTTGTCAGGACGAGACCGTCAAACCCCTATCCCTTACCTTTTCCCCAGGGTGAAAGGCGATCGATTGTCGAATCATATGACTTAATAAATTAAAAAAGAATAAATTACCACTCCTCTCCTTGGGGGAGGAGCAGGGAGGAGGGGTAGCTGATCAAACGATATTTATAACGTCCAAATACAGAAAATATCATTATCGCCGACAGAACCCCTATCCCTCCCGAAGGCTTTCGGGATGACCACAAGGGTGAAAGGTGACCGATTGTCAAACCCCTATCCCTTACCTTTCCCCCAGTGGGAAAGGCGATCGATTGTCGAATCATATGACTTAATAAATTAAAAAAGAATAAATTACCATTCCTCTCCTTGGGGGAGGAGCAGGGAGGAGGGGTGGCTGATCAAACGATATTTATAACGTCCAAATACAGAAAATATCATTATCGCCGACAGAACCCCTATCCCTCCCGAAGGCTTTCGGGATGACCACAAGGGTGAAAGGCGACCGATTGTCAAACCCCTATCCCTTACCTTTCCCCCAGTGGGAAAGGCGATCGATTGGCGAGTTGTACGACATAATATGTTCATTACGAATAAATTACCACTCCTCTCCTTGGGGGAGGAGCAGGGAGGAGGGGTGGCTGATCAAACGATATTCGTAACGTCCAAATACAGAAAATATCATTATCGCCGACAGAACCCCTATCCCTCCCGAAGGCTTTCGGGATGACCACAAGGGTGAAAGGCGATCGATTGTCAAACCCCTATCCCTTACCTTTCCCCCAGGGTGAAAGGCGATCGATTGGCGAGTTGTACGACATAATATGTTCATTACGAATAAATTACCACTCCTCTCCTTGGGGGAGGAGCAGGGAGGAGGGGTAGCTGATCAAACGATATTTATAACGTCCAAATACAGAAAATATCATTATCGCCGACAGAACCCCTATCCCTCCCGAAGGCTTTCGGGATGACCACAAGGGTGAAAGGCGACCGATTGTCAAACCCCTATCCCTTACCTTTCCCCCAGGGTGAAAGGCGATCGATTGGCGAGTTGTACGACATAATGTGTTCATTACGAATAAATTATCACTCCTCTCCTTGGGGGAGGAGCAGGGAGGAGGGGTAGCTGATCAAACGATATTTATAACGTCCAAATACAGAAAATATCATTATCGCCGACAGAACCCCTATCCCTCCCGAAGGCTTTTGGGATGATCACAAGGGTGAAAGGCGACCGACCGTCAAACCCCTATCCCTTACCTTTCCCCCAAGGGGAAAGGCGTTCGATTGTCGAGTTTTATGACGTAATAAGTTCATTACGAATAAATTATCACTCCTCTCCTTGGGGGAGGAGCAGGGAGGAGGGGTAGCTGATCAAACGATATTTATAACGTCCAAATACAGAAAATATCATTATCGCCGACAGAACCCCTATCCCTCCCGAAGGCTTTCGGGATGACCACAAGGGTGAAAGGCGACCGATTGTAAAACCCCTATCCCTTACCTTTCCCCCAGGGTGAAAGGCGATCGATTGTCGAATCATATGACTTAATCAATTAAATAAGAATAAATTATCACGCCTCTCCTTGGGGGAGGAGCAGGGAGGAGGGGTAGCTGATCAAACGATATTTATAACGTCCAAATACAGAAAATATCATTATCGCCGACAGAACCCCTATCCCTCCCGAAGGCTTTCGGGATGACCACAAGGGTGAAAGGCGACCGACCGTCAAACCCCTATTCCTTACCTTTCCCCCAGGGTGAAAGGCGATCGATTGGCGAGTTTTATGACGTAATGAGTTCATTACGAATAAATTACCACTGCTCTCCTTGGGGGAGGAGCAGGAGGAGGGGTGGCTGATCAAACAATTTCATCTGGAAACTTTTACCTACGTAACAGGATTTGCCGCCTTTTTTATTAGCACTTTTGCACTTGTTTAACGAAAGTGAGAAACATGAATTTTTTGGCTCATGCCCACCTGTCCGGAACTAATGAGGAACTCCTGTTTGGGAATTTCGTTGCCGACTCGGTCAAAGGAAAACAGATGGAGCTTTTTTCGCCGATAATCAAGCAGGGAATCCTGTTGCATCGAATGATTGATCAATATACGGATCAGCATGAGGTGGTGAAAAATAGCGTTCAGTTGGTGAAACCCGAAATGGGGCGATTCTCGGGTGTTGTGGTGGATATTTTCTACGATCATTTTTTGTCTTTAAACTGGAATGCATACAGCGATCGCGATATTACGGAATACTCACTTTGGGTTTATCAAATTTTGGCCAGGCGTTACGAGCAGTTGCCGGCGCGCAACAAAAGAATTCTTCCATGGATGGTTGCCCAGAATTGGTTGGTGTCCTATGCCAGTCCTCATGCCTTGAAACGTGTTTTTTACGGTATGAATCGGCGAACAGGGAATCGTTCACCCATGGAAAATGCAGTGGAGGTTTTACTCGAAAACTACGAGAACCTACAAAGGGATTTTCAGTTATTTTATCCTGAATTACAGGTGTTTGTAGGCGATACGATGTGTGGTATTTCTTCGGAAACTATCGCATAAAGGTCTGGGTGCGATCAGGACCGACAGAAACCATTTTTACAGGAACATGGGTGTTTTGTTCCACAAATTCCACATAAGAACGTAGGTTTTCAGGTAGCCCATCGTAATTGACTACTTCATCAAGTTTCGAATTCCATCCTTTCAATTCCTGATAAATAGGTTCGCAATTGGCTCCAACTTGATCGAAGGGAACTTCATCTGTAATTTGGCCGTCAATCTTATAATGGGTAGCTACCTTAATGGTTTCAAAGTTGTTAAGCACATCGGCCTTCATCATCATAAGTTCGGTAACTCCATTGAGCATGATGGCATAATTAAGTGCGGACAGGTCGAGCCATCCGCAACGACGGGCTCTGCCCGTGGTAGAACCGAATTCGTTTCCTGTTTTGCGCAAGTCGTCACCATCTTTATCAAAGAGTTCTGTCGGAAATGGCCCACTACCCACCCGGGTACAGTACGCTTTAACAATACCAATCACTTTTCCGATAGTGGAAGGAGCGATGCCCAGTCCGTTGCATACACCTGCCGTGATGGTGTTGGAGGAAGTAACGAAAGGGTAGGAGCCAAAATCCACATCCAGCATGGTGCCTTGGGCTCCTTCGGCCAGTACTTTTTTGCCTTCTTTCAATTGTTGGTTGATGAAATATTCACTGTTCACCTTTTTCAGGTTTCTCAGGTTGTCCAATGCGGCCAACCACTTTTGTTCATATTCGGCAAACAACATTCCTTCGATGTTGAGTTGTTCAAAATCAGGGTTGTAACGTTCAATAATGCCTATATGTGTCCTTTTGAGCTGGTTGTATTTTTCCATGAAATCGCTGCCTTCCAGATCGCCAACGCGCAAACCCAACCGACTTGTTTTGTCGGTGTAGGCGGGTCCGATACCTTTTAGGGTGGAGCCTATTTTTTGTGATCCCTTGGAGGCTTCGTACACGGTATCCAGCAAACGGTGGGTAGGCAGAATGAGGTGTGCTTTTCTTGAGATAAGGAGATTTTTGGTGATGTCCACATCCGATGATGTCAGTGAATTCATCTCTTTTTGCAATACGTAAGGGTCGATAATCACCCCATTGCCAATCAGGTTGATGGTTTCGGTATTAAAGATTCCGGAGGGGATGGTGTGGAGTACAAATTTTTTGCCGTCAAACTCAATGGTATGCCCGGCATTGGGGCCTCCCTGAAAACGGGCGATTATATCATACTGTGGGGTAAGCACATCCACCACTTTACCTTTGCCTTCGTCGCCCCATTGAAGACCTAAAAGAACATCTACTTTCATATATTCACATTAAAAAACCCTGCTGAAACAGGGTTTATGTCCGGTGAGCAAAGATACTAATTTTGCAACGAGCAGCGTGCGCCCGATAATAAATTAAATGTCTTCGGTAGCAGCCTCGGCAGTGGTTTTGCACTTGCCATAGAAGGTGAGGCTGTGATAGGCCACTTCCACACCCAGAATTTCTTCCACTGATTTTTGTATTTCCTGAATGCGTGGATCGCAAAACTCCAGTACCTTACCATCTTCTATGCACACAAAATGATCGTGTTGCTTGTACTTAAACGACCGTTCAAACTGGGCGCAATTGTTACCAAATTGATGTTTGGTTACCAGGTTGCAGTCGAGCAGCAGTTCAATGGTATTGTAAAGGGTGGCTCTGCTTACCCTATATTTATTATTCTTCATCCGGATGTACAGGGTTTCGATGTCGAAATGCCCTTCAGTGGCATAAATCTCTTTCAAAATCGTGTAACGTTCAGGCGTTTTGCGATGCCCTTTCGATTCCAGATATTCAGTAAAAATCTTTTTTACAGATTCAAATGTGTCTTTTCGGTTATTAAACTTCATCACCAAATCAGTTTAGGTGGTAAAAATACTACTTTTTATTTTTATATGGTTTAATTACAAATAGAAAATTTTTTCAAACTTTATTATTTCAGGTTATTTTTTGAAGTCTGATAATTTTAATTACCTCGCTTAACTTCCTAAGTCGCTGAATAAGTTTGTTTAACGTTTCACTATTGTCGATATAAAGGGTGATGTATAATTCAACTAAACCTTCTGTACTTGTCAGGTTGAATGTTCGTGTATTGATGTGAAATTCGTCGGCTATGATGGTTGATATTTTTTGTATGAACCCAATATTGTCTGCGGCCCTGATTTTCAAACCTGCCAGGAATTTAATACCTTCTTCCTGTTTCCATTTGGCTTTCACTATGTTGTTTCCATATTGCGACATCAATTGGATAGCCACTTGACAATCTACCTTGTGCACCCTGATGGGTTCGTTGGGAAAAGCCAGACCCATGACGTTATCTCCCGGGATAGGATTGCAACATTCGGAGGGTACAAATTCGCTTGTGTTAAAGTCAGCTTTGTATTTGATTGGTTTGGTTACCTGGTCTGATTCCTTGTTGGTTGATGATAGGGTAATTGATTTGGGTCGGGAAAAAGGAGTCCAAAAATTTCTTATCCAACTGATGCGACTTTCGTTGGGTTGTAGTATTTCCTTGAGTTCTTTCAAGCCTATCATGTCCTTGGCCACAAAATAGTACAAATCAACGAGACCTTTTACACGATTTCGTTCAAGAATTAGACTCAGGGTGTTTTTATTGTTTTCGAAGTTAAGCTGCTTGAGGTGAGCGTCCAGCTTTTCCATTCCTTCTTTTCGGTAGCTTTTTCTGTCGTTACGAATTGCCGCTGTTATCCTCGACTTGGCTCTGGCTGTCACCACAATTTTATACCATTCTTCTCTTGGTTTCTGGATTTTCGAAGTAACAATTTCTACCTGATCACCCGACTTGAGTTTGTGGTCGATGGGGTATAGTTTGTGGTTTATATTGGCTCCTATACATTTGTTTCCCAAATCAGTGTGGATGGCGTAGGCGAAGTCGAGCACAGTTGCATTGAGAGGCATGTTGATCATTTCACCTTGTGGAGTGAATATGAAAATTTCTTCCGAAAACAGGTTTTTCTTGAAATCGTTAATAAAATCTAGGGTACTGTCGTCGTTTTCCAGCAAAAGCAGCTTGGTTTTCTTTAGCCAATTTTCCAGACTGGCATCGATAATGCTGGTTTCCTTGTATTTCCAGTAAGCAGCATAGCCTTTGTTGGCAATGTCATCCATGCGCACGCTACGCAGATGAATGTCGACCCAATGGCCCGATTGCCCCATCACCGTGCAATGAATGGCTTCGTATCCGTTGGCTTTGGGAGTGCTTATCCAATCACGTAACCGTTTGTTGTTTGGTCGGTATATGGCAGTGATGATGGAATAGGCCACCCAACACCTCAGCTTTTCGTCCACAATGTCGCCACCAAAAATGATGTCTATTGAATAGGTGTTGTATATATCATCGAAAGAAACCTCCTGCGTTTTCATTTTTTGCCAAATGGAGTAGGCAGTTTTTTGGTGGAACTTGATTTCGTATTCATATCCCAATTTTTCAAGCTCTTTCTCTATCGGTATTTTAAACTCGTTAAAATAAGCCTCAGTTTCGGGTTGTTTCTCCAAAATCCGATTTGTGATATCCTGATAAATGGCGGGTTGTGTGTAAGTAAAGGCCAGTTCTTCCAACTCGCTTTTTATGGTGTACAAGCCCAGTCTGAAAGCCAAAGGGGCGTAGATAAACAGGGTTTCGGAAGCGATTTTGAGTTGCTTTTCGCGTGGCATGGCATCCAGGGTGCGCATGTTGTGCAGTCTGTCAGCCAGTTTGAGTAAAATTACCCTTACATCGTCGGTGAGGGTAAGCAATATTTTTTTGAGGGTTTCGGCCTGAGCGGTGGTGTCTGAGTCGGAAATTTCATCGATTTTGGTCAATCCATCGATGATTTTGGCCACTTCTTCGCCAAACATCCCCGAAATATATTCCAACGTGATGTCCGTATCTTCCACCGTATCGTGCAACAGAGCTGCAATGATGGAAGTGCGCCCGAGGCCAATCTCACGTGCAGCAATGGTGGCCACGCTAATGGGGTGAAGGATAAAGGGTTCGCCTGATCGTCGGCGCATATCTTTATGCGCATCTGCCGCCAAACGAAAGGCCTTTCTGACCATCCAACGGTCGAGGGTATCCTTACGTGTATACCATTCTTCGATCAAACGCCTGTAATAGCGAAGAATTTCCTGTTTATCCGTATCTGTGTTTATAGCAGCCATTTTACCTTCCCTCGAACGGGCAAAGTTAGTGAATTATTGAGCTGTGATAAGGATTAAAAAAATAATTGTGTTAGAAAAATGCCGGATTTTACCTGTGATTACTGACTATTTTTGGCATGCGGTTTGTTTTTTATTCGTAATTTTGATGGACGGTAAACAACCAGATGAAAAGAACCTTATTTCTTCTTTCTATAATTTTGTTTTTCAGTAATTTGCTGTGGGCAACTCACCAGCGGGCTGCTGAAATCACCTATCGCCATATAACAGACCTTACCTATGAGTTTACCATCACCATGTACACACGAACGGCAAGTGAGGCAGATGATCAAAGACCATTTATGCCCATTAGCTGGGGCGATAATACCGCTGATGCTTTGCCGCGGATCGTTTTTGAACCCTTGCCGGACGTATTTGATGTAACACTCAATATATATAGAGGGGAACACACTTTTCCGGGTCCTGCCACCTATGTTATTTCTGTGGAAGATCCCAACCGTAATTTGGACGTGCTGAATATACCTAATTCGGTGAATGTACCCATGTTTATTCAAACCACCTTGGTTATCAATCCGTTTCTGGGCTTTAATAACAGTGTTCAATTGCTTAATGAACCCATCGATCAGGGTTGCGTGGGTAAAACATTTATTCATAATCCGGGAGCTTACGACCCTGATGGAGATAGTTTGTCCTATCGACTGGTAGTGTGTAAGGGTGCCGGCGGATTCGATATCCCCGGTTATACCTATCCCATCGCTTCCGAATCTTTTTCTATTGATCCTGTTACCGGTGATATGATTTGGGAAACACCTGTTATTCAGGCTGAATACAATGTGGCCTTTCTGGTGGAGGAATGGCGTTTTGGTATCCTGATTTCGTCGGTTCGACGCGATATGCAGATTAATATTGTGGCTTGTGATCATGATCCTCCGGTGATTTATACCATTGATGACACTTGTGTGATTGCCAACGATTTTCTGCAATTCGGGGTAACTGCCATCGATCCGGATGGTACCGACGTAGAACTCACCGCCATTGGTGGTCCTTTTGAAATATCACCCAACAACGCCTATCTTGAACCTCCTTCTCCTTCGGGCAACGACACGGTAGAAGCAGTTTTTAATTGGCCGACACTCTGCCGCCACGTTCGTGTAGAACCTTATACAGTGACATTTAAGGCAAGAGATAACGGTTTTCCTGTCAATCTGGTGGATTTTAAAACAGTATTTATACATGTTATTTCGCCTGCTCCTGAAAACCTGATTGCAGACCCGTTAGGGACAGGAATTAACCTGAGTTGGGATGCCGCAACCTGTGAAAATGCCATAGGTTATAAGTTATACAGGCGTGCCGGGCCTTCGGGTTGGGAACCTGATTATTGTGAAACCGGAGTTCCTGCTTACACGGGTTTTAGGTTGATTGCTGAATTAACGGGGCCAGCTAACACTTCTTTCCGCGACGATAACAATGGTGCCGGATTGGTGGTGGGAGTGGATTATTGCTATCGGGTTACGGCTACATTTTTTGATGGAGCCGAAAGTCTGGCTTCCAATGAAGATTGTGGATACCTCAAGCGTGATATCCCAATCATTACTCATGTGAGCAACGACAGCTCGGACCTTAACATCGGACGCGTGTTTGTGGATTGGGCAAAACCCATTGAATTGGACACCGTACAACATCCCGGCCCCTATCAGTATGTGTTGTTGCGATCGGAAGGAGCCGTATGGAATAACCCGCAAACTCTGGCCGTTTTTCCCGGACTGGACGATACTTCTTACATGGACGCTTCTATTAATCTGAACACTTTTGGTGATGCATTTAGCTATCGCGTGAAGCTCGAAAGCCAGTCGGAGCCAGATCTTGGTAGCTCGCAAGCAGCTTCTTCAATATTTTTGCACACTGTACCTACTGATCACGAAATCAAATTGGAGTGGGCACCCAATGTACCCTGGACAAATACCATGTTTTATGTTTATAGAAAAGATCCGGGAAGTGTCGATTTTCAGTTGATAGACTCCACCAGCAATGCTTATTACAGAGATCAGGGACTGGAAAACGGGTCGGAATATTGTTATTATTTGGTTAGCAGGGGAAAGTATTCTATTCCGGATTTGCCCGATCCCCTGATCAATTATAGCCAGCTAACTTGTGAGTCACCTTTGGACAATGTGCCACCATGCCAGCCTTTGGTCTGGGTAGATACTGATTGTGAGCAGGTTTCCAACGAAGTAAAACTATATCTGCCCTACGATTCATGTAGCTACGATGCCTTGAAATATTACCTTTATTATCTTCCGCCGGGAGCTAACACAGCGCTGCTCATCGATTCCATTGATTGCGTTTTTCGCGACACCTCTTATTATATGCATACAGATATTGACTACGTGGTAGGATGTTATTATGCCACAGCCATCGATTCTGTGGGCAATCTAAGTGTGCCCAGCGAAATAGTATGTGTGGACTACAATGCTTGTCCCATTTACGAACTTCCCAATGTTTTTTCTCCCAATGGCGACCAATACAATAATCTACTGGTACCACTCACATCGCGATCCGCCAATCCAAAGGCCAATGTGGACAGGATCGACATGACTATTTTTAATCGGTGGGGAAAAGTAATGTTTACTACGCAGGATCCCGAAATCAACTGGGATGGTAAAAACCAAAACAATAACCAGGATTGCGAAGAAGGGGTGTACTATTATGTGTGTGATGTATATGTCGTCACCCTTCAGGGCGAATTGGTAATCAACATGCAGGGCTCGGTAACCATCGTTAGGTAAGCCGTTTTTTCAGGAAATAATTTATGGTTGAATTTCAACACCCTCCGTGGTGAACGAAAGCCCCTGTTGTCCTGATGTACCAATCATAACAGCTTGTATCACAGGACGGTTTAGCTTACTCCTTCCTCCCCAATGAACCAAAAAGTTGGCGCCGGCACCTCCTGTTTTATCTTTTTCGGCCACGATAAACTCCAGCGATTCCAAAGGTCTGACTTGCAATGGGTGCTCAAGGTAGTTTTTGATATGATCACCTTTGGAATTGTAGTAATCGACGCCAAACAAATACAAAGTGTCGTGCAAATCGGTATTTCTTACGCTCAGGGTGGCCGTCAGGTAAATTCTCTTGGATCCATCCTGATGGTAAATGTCGGAATAGATGGGGACATAAACCAGGTGTGATGTGTCGGCGTTCTCATGTGCCAACGTCGAAACATTGTATTCGTGACTTGGAAAGGTAACCGGTTTATTATCTTGAGTTTGGCAAGCAGATACTGCCATTACTAAAATCCACCAAAGGGTTGTGTTTTTCATCGTTTTTGTTGTAAAGGTATTAATTTTTCCAGATACTGTAGTCGTTAACAGACAATGGTTAAAAAAAGTAGGTAAAGAATCACCAGTTTGCTGAAACTGCCCTTATCTTTGTAAAAATTTTTGTGTCATGGTCAATTTAAAGCGTTTTAACAACAGATATTTCTACACAGGTTTGGTGTTTGCAGTGTGGGTTTTGTTTTTCGATCAGGAAAGTATGCTGGAACAGTATCGGCTTTCGGAAACGCTTAACGGACTTAGAGGACAAAAAGAATATTACGAAAGTGAAATCGCAAGAACCGAACAAGCCGTAAACACCCTGACCAACGATAGTCTGAGTTTGGAACGCTATGCCAGAGAGAAGTATTTCATGAAGCGCAAAAATGAAGATGTTTATGTTGTGATTCGTGAAGAAGAAGAGTAATTTATTGAAAATCAACCCAGCCGTTTTTTAAGTTCCTTCTCAAACACCGATTTACTGAATCTCTTACCGTGGGCAGGGTAGAAGTTATCCACCTCTAAATCATTCAATTTTTGCCACGTTGCTAACAACATCGCTTCATCGTTGGCAAAGGGAGGCCATATTTTTCCGGCAATATTGAAAATGCTGTCGCCTCCCAGCAGTTGCTCGTCGATGAGCAATGAAGACGATCCCGCGGTGTGTCCCGGCGTGTGAAGTATTATCGCTCTAGCGCCCAATTCTTCGGTTAAATACTTTTCATCAAAAAGAATATCTGCTTCCACAGCTTCAAATTGTGCATGGGATGGACTAAAATGCCTGCCCAGCCACGAGATAACTATAAACAATGGATTTGTTCCTTCGGGAACTCCATGCCAGCCCGCTGCCAAAAAAGATCCTTCGCTCCGGTGTACCAAAATAGGAGCGCCGCTTGCTTTTTTAATCAGTCGGGCATTGCCGGCATGGTCGTAATGGGTATGGGTGAGAAAAATAAATTGCAAATTGTTAATGTTGAGTCCCCGCGAGGTGATATGATTGATGATTTTATCCCCATAGCCCGGACTACCTGTGTCTACCAAAAAATATCCGCCCTCATGGATTACAAGGTAACAATGGCCCACACCTGCCATGATGGGGATGATTTTGGTAGTCATGGTATGTTTTTGAGACAACATAATCAAAAAGGCTTTTCACCGAAGTGATCGAGAATAACCTATGGAATCAAGCTGTTGATGAGGTCTTCGTTTACTAGATTGGGAATTAAAACTTTGAGTGATGGGTTTTCTTCCATGGCCCGTTCGATGGCTTTCATGGCACCTTGGTTTCGTGCCCAGCTTCGGCGCGAAATTCCGTTGTTCACATCCCAGAAGAGCATGCTTTTAAGTCGCCGGTCGGCCTCCGGAGTTCCATCCAGCAACATGCCAAATCCTCCGTTGATAACTTCACCCCAACCTACGCCACCACCGTTGTGAATGGATACCCAGGTGGCTCCACGAAACGCATCGCCAATCACATTTTGGATGGCCATATCGGCAGTGAAACTTGACCCGTCGTAAACGTTGGAGGTTTCACGGAAAGGAGAGTCGGTTCCGCTCACATCGTGGTGATCGCGACCAAGGACAACCGGAGCAGAAATTTTTCCATCGCAAATGGCCTGATTAAAGGCTTCTGCAATGCGAATACGTCCGATGGCATCGGCGTACAGAATGCGCGCTTGTGAACCTACCACGAGTTTGTTGGCTTGTGCACCTTTTATCCATTGGATGTTGTCGGCCATCTGACTTTGTATGTCGGGTGCCGACGATTGCATCTGTTGCTCCAGCACGTGTCGTGCAATGAGGTCGGTGGTTTCCAGGTCTTCAGGTTTACCGGATGTACACACCCAACGGAAGGGTCCGAATCCATAATCGAAGAACAGAGGTCCCATAATATCCTGAACGTAAGAAGGATACCTAAAGTTGATGCCGTCGGAGGCCATTACATCTGCACCGGCACGGGAGGCTTCCAGAAGAAAGGCGTTACCGTAGTCGAAAAAGTAAGTTCCTTTTGCCACATGGTTGTTAATGGCGGAGGCCTGTCGGCGCAAAGAAGCGTGTACCTCTTTTTTGAACTGGTCGGGATGGTCGGCCATCATTTTGTTGGCTTCGTCAAAGGTGATTCCGGCCGGATAGTAACCGCCTGCCCAGGGGTTGTGCAGTGAGGTTTGGTCCGATCCCAGGTCTATTTTTATGTTTTCGGTATCGAATTTCTCCCACACGTCCACGATATTGCCTTCATAAGCAATGGAAACCACTTCTTTGTTTTCTTTGGCTTTTCTTACGCGGGCCACAAGAACGTCCAAGTCGTCAATCAATTCATCCACCCAGCCTTGTTGATGGCGTTTTCTGGAAGCTTTCGGATTGATTTCTGCGGCTACCGTAATCACACCCGAAATATTGCCTGCTTTGGGTTGGGCGCCCGACATGCCACCAAGTCCGGAGGTAACAAACAATTTTCCGGCAAAGGGATCTTCTCCCGATCGGGCAACTTTGCGGGCGGCATTCATCACTGTAATGGTGGTACCATGCACAATGCCTTGAGGTCCGATGTACATGTACGAACCGGCAGTCATTTGGCCATATTGTGAAACACCCAGCGCATTCATGCGTTCCCAGTCGTCGGGTGAGCTATAATTGGGAATGACCATGCCATTGGTTACCACCACCCTGGGGGCATCCGGATGTGAGGGAAACAAGCCCATGGGATGGCCTGAGTACATGGCCAACGTTTGCTGATCGGTCATGGTAGCCAGATATTGCATGGTGAGCAGGTATTGTGCCCAGTTTTGGAACACAGCTCCGTTGCCTCCGTAGGTGATCAACTCATGTGGATGTTGTGCCACTGCCGGGTCAAGGTTGTTTTGAATCATCAGCATAATGGCAGCCGCCTGCTTGCTTTGATGTGGGTAGTCATCAATATGACGGGCATGCATGTCGTAGTCGGGGCGCAGGCGGTACATGTAAATGCGGCCATAGGTGTTCAGTTCCTCCAAAAATTCAGGAGCCAACAAGGCATGATGCTCGGGGGCAAAATAGCGAAGCGCGTTCTTCAGTGCCAACTGTTTTTCGGTGGCTGTGAGTATGTCCTTGCGCTTGGGGGCATGACTTACATTTGGATCAAGGGGCTTTTTATGGGGTAATACAGACGGGATTCCCGCGAGTATGGCTTTTTGAAAATCGTTCATGAATGGATTGGTTTGATTTATGACACGGCAAAATTAATAAAAAGATGGGTGATTTGGCATTGCAATCGTTGTAAGTTTGAGCCTACTCCGAAAAGTATTGAAACAAATTTTCTAACACGGAGTTCCTCAAATTTGCGTGTTGGGAAGGGGGAAATTGGATGGGCCAATTTTGTAATAACCCAAATTGTGATGGATCAGGACTGTTAAATCCTTTCGCGCGCGTTCTTCATCACATTGAATAAAAATTCACGGGATCTGAAAAGCTGTGCTTTTACCGTCCCCAAAGGCAAGTCGAGCTCGGTGGCTATTTCTTCGTAGGAGAGTTCTTTGAAATACCGCATCTCAATGAGTTTTTTGTAATGGGGCTTGAGTTTTTCCACCACCTCACGCATCAGGCTAATTTTCTGTGCATTGATAAACTGTTCTTCGGGATCGGGAAGGGTGTCCTGAATGGAGTTCTGAATGGTATCGGCTTCCAGACCGGTACTGATGGTCATGTTGTTTTTGTGCTTCCGACGCACAAAGTCGATACAATTGTTGGTGGCAATTTTAAATAGCCAGGTACTAAAAGCGAATTCGGAAGTATATTGATGCAGGTTTTTAAATGCTTTTCCGAAAGCTTCGATGGTGAGGTCTTCGGCATCAACGGGATCTCCGGTCATTTTCACCATGGTGTAATACAAACTGTCTCGATAATGTCCCATCAGCTCGGCATAGGCGTTTTGGTCACCTGTTTCAAGTGCCTGGCGGATAAGGAGATAATCGCGTTGACCTTTTTCGGTCAGTTGTTCATTTACTTCCATGCTTTTGGTTGGTTTATCGAGCTGATAAGTGTAATCAACGGCAAAATCAGCACATACACCGGTTCGATTGCCAGCGAAAATAATAATAATTGAGGTTCGCTTAGCTTATCGGTTACTTTTTTTTGAATGATGAGTGCACTCACTTCTTTTAATAAAAATAAGCCCAGCACGATGAATGGTTGGATACCAAGACTTAACATCACAACAAGCAAAACCCAAAACGACAATTGACTCCCGCTGTACAATCCCAACATCCATTTAAAACGGGTTTTGTAGTATTTGCCTGTAGTAAGATGCCGGCGTTTTTGTCTGAAATAGCTTGAAAAACTTGTCTTGGGTGCCGAATATACCAGACTGTCGGGTGTTATCTCAATTTTGGTATTACCCCTTCGTGCTACTTGATTAATAAACAAATCATCGTCACCGGAGGCAATTCTGTAGTGAGAGGTAAACCCTTTGTTTTTGATAAACAGCGATTTACGGTAGCTTAAATTGCGCCCCACTCCCATGTAGGGAATACCTGCCAATGCAAACGATAAATACTGCATGGCCACCATGAATGTGTCGTACCTTATTATATAGTTGAGCAAACCTTTTCTCTTCTCATAGGGGCCATATCCTAAAACAATTTCAGTTTGCTCGTTGTAGGATTGAACCATGGAACTTATCCAGTTACTGCTTGCCGGCACACAGTCTGCATCGGTGAGCAACAAAAGTTCATTTCGTGCTGATTTGATGCCAATGGAAAGTGGGAATTTTTTTCCTTTAAAGAAATTGAGTTCCTGTTCAATATTAACTACCTGCAAATGTGGATACTTAGGGACTAATTCTTTCAGAAGAGATGCGGTTTCGTCGGTAGAGGTGTGGTTCACAAGAACTACCTCGAAGTTGGGATAATCCTGATTTAGAATTTTTGGCAGGTTGTGTACCAAATGATGGTATTCATCTCTGGCGGATATCACCACTGAAACACCGGGCGCATTTTTGTCGTTATGTGTTGGTGCTTCAGGTGGCCGAAAAAAAGCCAAACGGGAGAAGAAACCCCAGTAATAGATTAATTGAATGAATGTTACCATTCCCAGTATGCTGAGAAGGATAAGATCGGTCGTTGTTATTTCGGTTATAAATTGCATATTCGTTTAAAGCCTCAAAATTATTCAACTTAGTCGATTTCACCTATCTTTGCGCAAAATTTTCTTGAATGCAGTTTAATTTAGTTTCCAAAGACCCCAAAAGTGCAGCACGTGCGGGCGAAATCACCACCGATCACGGAAAAATCAATACCCCCATTTTTATGCCCGTGGGCACCGCAGGTTCTGTTAAAGGATTGCATATTCATGATGTAAAAACGGATGTGAATGCCGAAATCATCCTCGGTAATACCTACCACTTGTACTTACGACCCGGGTTGGACATCCTGCATCAGGTTGGTGGTTTACATAAATTCAACGGATGGGATCGTCCCATATTGACGGATAGTGGTGGATATCAGGTATATTCGTTGGCCGATAGACGAAAGCTTACCCGTGAAGGGGTGGTGTTTCAGTCGCATATTGATGGATCTAAACATCAGTTTACGCCGGAAAGGGTCATGGACATCGAACGGACGATCGGCGCCGACATCATCATGGCTTTCGATGAGTGTACACCTTATCCCTGTGATTACAAATATGCTGCATCTTCCCTCGATATCACCCACCATTGGCTGGATCGCTGTGTGGAACAAGTAAAAAATACAGAACCGCAATATGGATACAATCAGGCATTGTTTCCCATTGTTCAGGGAAGTACTTACCGTGATTTGCGTGTAAAATCCGCCGAATACATCGCATCAAAAGGTGCTGATGGAAATGCCATTGGCGGACTTTCGGTGGGCGAACCCCACGAAGATATGTACGAAATGACCGATTTGGTGTGTCGCATACTTCCCGACGATAAACCACGTTATTTGATGGGTGTGGGTACACCGGCCAACATTCTGGAGAGCATTGCGCTTGGAGTTGATATGTTTGATTGTGTGATGCCCACGCGTAACGGAAGAAATGGTCAGTTGTTTACGAGCGAGGGAATTATCAACATTAAAAATGAAAAGTGGAAGGACGATTTTAGTCCCATCGACCCCAATGGAGCCTCAATGGTTGATCAGGTTTACTCCAAAGCCTACTTGCGACATTTGATTGTGTCCAAAGAAATTTTGGGAGCCATGATTGCCAGTCAGCACAACCTGGCCTTTTATCTTTGGTTGGTGCGACAAGCCCGGGAACATATCATATCCGGTGATTTCGCGTCATGGAAGAATGTGATGGCGGCGAAAGTGAACAACCGACTTTAAATCAAGATTTAGATGCTGAAAATAATCGACAGGTATATCATTAAGAAGTTCATGGGGACTTTTTTCTATGCTATAACTTTGTTGATCCTCATTGTAATAATCTTTGATGTGAGCGAAAACATTGATAGCTTTATCAAAAATGAAGCTCCCTTAAAAGCCATTATCATCGACTATTACATCAATTTTATTCCCTATTTCATCAACCTGTTTATCTATTTGTTCACCTTTATTTCGGTGATATTTTTCACCTCCAAGTTGGCAGGGGATACAGAAATCATTGCCATCCTGAGCAGTGGTGTGAGTTTTAAAAGGTTGTTGTGGCCCTACATGTTGTCCGCCTTTACACTGGCCATCATGTCATTTTATATGGGTAACTTTTTGATTCCCAAAACCAATCAGGCCCGTAGGGTGTTCAAAAATACCTACATGGAGAATCTGGTGCGCGACCAAAGCCGGAACCTCCATCTGCAAATAGAACCCAACACTTTCGCTTTCGTTGAATCATACAACCGAATCTTGGCTACCGGATATAAGTTTTCCATTGAAAAATTTGACGGACAAAGGTTGACCTACAAGCTGATGGCAGACAAGATTATGCATGACTCGGTGAATGATAAGTGGCAATTGAAGGACTATTATATTCGCACAATCGATAGTGCCGGTCATCAGGAACTAACCAAAGGTACGTTGCTGGACACTACGCTTGCGCTGAAAGTTACCGATTTATACAAGGTAAAGGAAGTTTTTGAAGAGATGAACCTCTACGAACTCAACGATTTTATCCGGTCAGAAAAGGCCAAAGGCTCCATCGCTTACAAAAGCTTTGAAATTGAAAAACACAAACGACTTGCCGGTCCGGCTGCCATTATCATACTCACGCTGATTGGTGTTGCCTTGTCGAGCCGAAAAGTGCGCGGAGGTATCGGCATGCATTTGGGGGCCGGAATTGCCCTCACCTTTTCCTACATACTCCTCATGCAGGTGAGTACCGTATTTTCCACTTTCGGAAATCTCTCTCCTGTCATTGCTTCATGGATTCCCAATATTATCTTCTTGTTTATTGGATTGTTCTTGTTGCAAAGGGCTCCCAAGTAGGTTAAGATGAAATCCTGATGTTTTTTTAATCGGCTTAGTTTGCAACAAAGCTGCAATATTTTTGCTGTGAATCCCATGATACACCATCCATTTTCCTATGATCTCTTTCATATCAACATACCTCACAAAATATTACCTTTGCCACCGAATTTATAAACGCTATCATGAAATTATTTTCAACCTCCTTGTTGGTTTTTGCTTTGTTGGGAACCATGCTTCCCAAAGCCCAGGCTCAAACCACCACCGATATTACTGTTTCTGATTTAAAACAACATATTTACTTTCTGGCTTCCGACTCCCTGAAAGGGCGTAAACCGGGAACCCCTGAAGCTGATGTAGCCGCCAAGTACATTCGAGACCTGTTGCTGAGCTATGGTCTTGATCCACTGGGCGACAACGGTCTGCAATACTTTGATGTAACCACGAGCGTGGAACCCGGATCCGATAATCATCTGGAAGTGGGATCTATGACAGGTATATTCGACTCCACTTTTCAACTCATGCCCTTCACCTCCAGTGGCACCCTCAACGCTGAGGTGGTGTTTGCCGGCTATGGTTTTGAAATCGATCAGGATTCTCTGAAATGGAATGATTATGAAGGACTTGATGTAACCGGAAAATGGGTGCTTGTGCTGCGTGGTGACCCGGAACCTGACAACGAAAAAAGTCTTTTTGCCGCTTTCGGTGGCGATCGTGATAAAGCGCTTACAGCCAAAGACCACCATGCTGCGGGAATTATTTTCGTAAATGGTCCTCAATATGGCGAAGCCGACAAGCTGATGCCTCATTCCTTCAATCGCGTAACCGCCGGAGCCGGACTATATGCCATCAATATTAACCGTGCCCTGGCCAATCAGTTGTTGGCCGATCAAAACCTGACCGTCACACAGCTGGAAGACAGCATCCGTTCAACCATGCAATCCATTCACATGCCTTTGGGACAAAACCTCAATGCTACTACCGACCTAAAGCGGGTAGAAGTAACCACCTGTAATGTAGTTGCCATGATTCCCGGAAATGACCCCTTATTAAAAGAGGAGTATGTGGTGATCGGTGGCCATTACGACCATTTGGGTTTTGGTGGTCCCGGATCGGGTTCGCGCATGCCGGATACCATCGCCATCCACAACGGTGCCGACGACAATGCTTCAGGAACAGCTGCGGTGTTGGAACTAGCCGAATTGCTAGCTTCCCGCAAAAGCGAACTGAAACGCAGCGTTATCTTCATGGCTTTCGGAGCTGAAGAAATGGGATTGCTCGGTTCGCAGTTTTTTGCCTCAACACCCTTGATCAACCTCAAACAGGTAAAGCTCATGGTTAATTTTGACATGATTGGAAGACTCAATGCTGACAAACCCACACTCATGATTGGCGGAACCGGCACTGCCGTGGAAACTGAGGACATTCTCAAAGCCTGGGAGGCCGGAAGCGATATTGGATTCAATCATTCACCCGAAGGTTATGGTGCCTCCGACCACGCGAGCTTTTATGGTGCGGGAGTGCCTGTCTTGTTTTTCTTTACCGGAGCCCACAAGGACTATCACACGCCACTGGATGATGCTGATTTAATAAATTATGAAGGTGAAAAAGCCATTTTGGACTATACAGTTCCTTTGCTTATCGATTTGATCAACCGTCCTGAAGCCTTGGTGTACCAGGAAACAGCCGCCCCACAGCAAGGAGGACGCAACAGCCGAGCACTCAAGGTGAAACTAGGTATTATGCCTGACTTTACCTCTTCCGAAAACAACGGATTGGGCGTAGGTGGTGTTACTGCCGGAGGTCCTGCATCTGCTGCCGGAATGAAAAAAGGCGACAGGATAACTGCACTCGATGGCATGGAAGTAACCAATATTTACGACTACATGGCCCGACTGAAAAAACTAAAACCTGGTCAGCGTATCACCGTGGACGTTGTTCGTGATGGAGAATTGATGGTGTTAATTGTCGATTTGTAATCGCCAACCAATAAGCCAAAGGCATGACAGATTTTTTTAGCCCGGAAATTGTCTCAAAATTCATCAAGTTTGGTGTGGTGGGTTTTTCGGGGTTGTTTATCGATTTTGGGATCACATATCTTACCAAGGAAAAGTTAGGGGTGACCAAATACCTGGCCAACGCCATTGGTTTTATTTCGGCGGCAACATCCAACTATTTCCTCAATCGGATTTGGACCTTTGAAAGTCACAATCCGGAGATGATGATGGAGTACTCGCAGTTCATTCTCATTTCGCTTATCGGACTTGGTATCAACACCATGATCTTGTGGTTGTTGGTTAGCCGATTTAAGATGAATTTCTATCTGGCCAAGGTGTTTGCCATTGCGGTAGTTACCGTTTGGAATTTTTTCGCTAATTTGTTTATTACGTTTAATCCGGAGGCTGTATTCTTGTTAAATTGATTTGATTGAGAAAATCAGATTGAGAACTTTGTCATCCTGAATGGAGCGTGTGGAATGAAGGATCTCAGTCGTGTTATGCCGACTTGAGTATAACCAAATAAGATAAATGTAATCAGGCTCATGGGCGACATTCCGATGACTTTCCGAAGGTGAGAGCGGCTCTGTGGGTTTAACCTGACAGGTTTTTCTACTTACTTCAATCGTGGACGCTTGAAGCGGGTGTGGGCGCGTATGGAGGTTTAAGGGGTTGATATTTTGTTCATCGTAGAGATCCTTCGCTGGCGCTCAGGATGACAAAACGAAGGAACGAGTGTGGGGCTCCAAAGGACAAAGCAAGGGAACAATTGGGAGGTCAGGACGACAAGGATCACGATGAATTATGCCATCCATCTTTTATCCATAAACCGTCAATACCAACTTCCTTCTCCCTCCATTATTCCTGAATTCACAGAAATACAAACTTTGCCATGTTCCGAGGTTTAACCGGTGGTTGGTAATGGGTATGGTGATGGAAACACCCACAACCGAACTCTTAAAATGAGCCGGCATGTCGTCCCTTCCTTCCATGGTATGCACGTAAGCTCGATCGCCTTCGGGAGCCAAGCGTTCGAAGAGCAGTTTAAGATCGGTGTGTACATCCGGATCCGCATTTTCGTTGATCATCAAGCCGGCAGAGGTGTGTTTTACAAATACATGAAGCAATCCTGTTTCAGGGAAGTCCTTAAAAGCGGCATATAACTGATGGTCAATGTTGTGGAATCCTTTGGAAAAGGGACCCACACGTATTTCTTTCTGTTGTATCATTTCAGGTTTGTTGTGCTGGCGATTGAACAAAGTTAGGGAAAATCTCCGCCCCAAAACAAAAAACCCCTGCACCAAACGATACAGGGGTGTTTTTCATCGGAAAATTTATTTTTTAATGCCCACCATTTGTTCGAGCATATCTGTGGTAATCGATTTGGGTCGTTCGATGGGATATCCCAAAGCACGGTCCCAGATGATGTTGGATAATACACCCAAAGCACGTCCGATGGAGAACAATACGGTGTAATAGTCGTATTGAACCAATCCGTAGTGCCATTGAATAACACCGGATTGTGCATCCACATTGGGCCATGGATTTTTAGCTTTACCCTGTTCCAGTAGGATGTCAGGAACAACTTTGTATAAAACATCTGCATATTTAAACAGGTCATCGTCGGGCAAATGTTTCAGGCAGAAATCGCGTTGGATAGAGTATCGGGGGTCTGTCTTTCTCAGTACGGCATGTCCGTAGCCGGGAATTACTTGTCCTGAATCCAGGGTGTCCATAACAAATTTCTTCATTTCTTTTTCCGTGGGTACCCTATCTCCCAATTTTGATCTTACCTCCTGGATCCATCTCAACACTTCTTGATTGGCCAAACCGTGTAAAGGACCTGCTAATCCGTTGATCATACCCGAAATGGAATAATATACATCGGACAATGAGCTGGCAATCAAGTGACCTGTATGCGCGCTTACGTTTCCGCTTTCGTGATCGGCATGGATAATAAAATACATACGGGCAACATCGTCGTAAGGCTTGTCCATGTTGATCATACTGGCAAAATTGCCACCAAAGTCAAGGGTAGGATCCTGATAAACGAATTTGGTTTTTGTATACAGTTTGTTGTAAATGTAGGCCCCAATTACCGGAATCTTGGATACCAGATTCATGGCATCTTCGTAGGTAGGATCCCAGAAATCAGTTTTGTTCATGCCACGTTGGTATTTCAGGTTGAACACTGATTCACGTTGCATAGACATCACCGCCGCCGACAAAATAACCATGGGGTGGCTGTTGTTGGGGAAAGCGTCGATTACCTCATATACGTATCGTGGCAATTGTCGGCGATTTACAGAGTCATAAATCACTTCATCCACTTCTTCAGCCGTAGGAATGTCGCCCGTAAGCAGTAGGTAAAACAGACCCTCTACATAAGGCATTTCTGCTCCCACAGGTTTAGGAAGTTTTTCAAACACTTCTTGCAAGGTATAACCGCGATATCTGATTCCTTCGTATGGGTCGAGGTAGGAAATGTCGGTAACAAGGCTTTTAATTCCTCGCATACCACCAATGACCTGCTGCACAGTAACGTTGTTGATTACAGTTTCGCCATGTTCATCCAACAGTCTTTTGATACGTGGACGGTGTGCTTCAATTTTTTCGAAAAGTTTTTGTTTTAAAACAGTCATAGTGGGAAGTGTTTTATTGTGATAATTCTTTTTTAAGTTGTCTGTCGAGTGCATCCAAAAATTCCTCGGTGGTCAGGTAATCGGCTTTGGTGAGTTTCTTACCGTGAATAATGAGGGCCAAGTCTTTGGTCATCAAACCTGATTCAACCGTGTCGATACATACCTTTTCGAGTTTGTTGGCAAAATCAATTAACGCCTGATTCTGATCCAGTTGTCCTCGGTGAGCCAATCCACGTGTCCAGGCAAAAATGCTGGCAATGGGATTAGTGGAGGTGGGGTTACCTTTTTGATGTTCGCGGTAATGGCGGGTAACGGTACCATGAGCAGCTTCGGCTTCGATGGTTTTACCGTCGGGAGCCATCAGTACGGAGGTCATAAGTCCCAAAGAACCAAATCCTTGCGCTAAGGTATCACTTTGAACGTCGCCATCATAGTTTTTGGCGGCCCAAACAAAACCACCTTCCCATTTTAATGCAGCAGCCACCATGTCGTCGATCAGGCGATGTTCGTAGGTAATGTCGGCAGCATCGTAACGGGCTTTAAATTCGGTTTCAAAAACTTCCTCGAAGATGTCCTTGAAGCGTCCGTCGTATTTTTTCAGGATGGTGTTTTTGGTGCTCAGGTACAAGGGCCATTTTTTTTCGAGCGCCATGTTGAAACACGAACGGGCAAAGCCATAAATACTTTCGTCGGTGTTGTACATGGCCATGGCCACGCCGTCGCCGTCGAATTGGTGCACAGTATAGGTCTGTTCTTCACCTGATTCAGGGGTATAAGTAATGGTCAGTTTACCTTTTCCTTTGGTGAGGAAATCGGTGGCGCGGTACTGATCGCCAAATGCATGACGACCTATTACGATGGGTTTGGTCCATCCGGGAACCAATCTGGGAACGTTTTTCATGAGAATGGGCTCACGAAATACGGTACCGCCCAGGATGTTTCTGATGGTTCCATTAGGCGAACGCCACATTTGTTTCAATCCAAATTCGGTTACCCTGTTTTCGTCAGGTGTAATCGTGGCACATTTGATGCCCACGTTGTATTTTTTGATGGCTTCGGCAGCATCCACCGTAATCTGATCGTTGGTTTCGTCGCGTTTTTCAATACCCAGATCATAGTACTTCAGGTCGATGTCGAGGTATGGTAAAATGAGTTTGTCTTTAATCATTGCCCAGATTACCCGGGTCATTTCGTCTCCGTCAAGTTCAACTACGGGATTAGCCACGTGAATTTTGTTCATAGTGTCGAATTTCTTCTTTATTTAATGGATATTTATATGTTTACATATGTTAAATAGTGCCTTTTTCCAAGGGTGCGTAAAAGTACATAATCTCCACCATTTGTGCAAACAAAAATTACCCTTTTCGGCTATTTATAGCAAATTTTAAATAATGTAACTGTTAATAAATTAACAATTTACGCAATATCCACTTGTCCTAAAGATGAAACTCTACATATTCCTGATTGGTTTTAACAGGGTAGTTGCCGATGTACACATTGCCCAGAAATCCGTCGATGGAAATACGATCGCCGCTGTGCAATACATGTCCGTTGAGCTCGCACGACTTTTCCTGATCGAAAACCATGAGGTTGGTACAGTTAACCACGGAGGTTTTTCCCAACCTGACGGCCGTAACTGCTGCATGGGATGTGGCACCTCCTTTGCCGGTGAGCAATCCGTCGGTGGCGAAGATCATACCGATGTCGTCGGGAACGGTATCAGGACGTACCAAAATCACTTTGGTGTCGGGGTATTGCTCGCGAATCATGGTGATATCCGCATCGTCGATGGCTACCCGACCACTCATGGCTCCTCCGCCCACACCGATACCTCTTCCGGCCAACTGCATCTGATCGATGGGCACCTCAAATACATCTGCTGAGCGGTAACCACCCAAATCCTGATCTCTGATTTGCAGGATGTACAAGTCTTCGGCCTTTTCCGATTCAAAGGTAAACTCTATTTCCTGGGGACTGTAACCGTGATTTTCGGTAAGGTCCACCGACATTTGATTCAGACGCTTGTATATTTCAGGGAAATTTTCCTGCAACGACATGCCCTTCACTCCACGTGATGAAATCTGAGATTTGCTCACAGGACGTGGTGTTACCAATCCGGCCACAATGTCTTCGCCTTGCCCGCTAAGGGTAAAATCGCCATACAAACTCACGCCGTGCTTTTCTTTGGTGGGGTCTTGGGTGAATACCACGCCGGTGCCCGACCTGGAACTGAGGTTCCCGAAAATCATCTGCTGAACCACCACGGCTGTTCCCCAGTCATCGGCAATTTCCAGGTGCTTGCGATATACCTTGGCCCGCTGCGACGACCACGACTCAAATACCAGGTTGATGGTGGTGAGCAGTTGCTCAAAAACATCTTCTTCAAAATGTATCTTTTTCTTTATCAGCGTGGCTTTGTAGGCCATAGCCACTTCCCGCATGGCTTGGGGACTGAGGTCTATTTTTTGATCAACCCCATATTTCGATTTGTAGCTTTCGATGATCATGTCGAATTCGTCGCGGGTAAGTCCGTAAGCCATTCCCCAACTTTGCAATAGCCTGCGATAGGAGTCCCAGGCACTCCACTCGTATCCGGGTATTTTGCTCAAACTTTCCGTAATTTCGTCGTTCATGCCCACGTTGAGCAGGGTATCCATGGCTCCGGGCATGGAGATGGCGGTGCCGGAGCGCACCGACAAAAGCAGGGGGTCTTTCAGGTCGCCGAATCGCTTTTTACTGGCCCTTTCCACCAATTGCAAGTGTTCTCTGATCAAATCGTATTTCTCCTTTCGCAGTTCGGGATGACCCATGATGGCGGTGTGGCGACGAAAGGCTTCGGTAGTGATGACGAATCCCGGAGGGATCGGAAATCCGGCCATGCGCAGGTTTTTCAGGTGATAGGCCTTGGAGCCGAGAAATACCTGGTTGTCAACCTGTGGGTTAGGTCGTCCCAAACGGGCGATAATCAAATCGCTATTGTACGACATGATTTCGTTGATCATATGTCCGGGCAGGTTGTCCGACATCTCCCGCAACGATTCCAGAATCCTCGAAATAAAATTATCCAAAGGTTGCATCAGGAAGGCGTCGGCAATCACATCGCGGTAAAATTGTTCCGATTTGTGGTTCACCAGTTTCACCAATTCGCTTTCGGTAAGTGTGCCATCTTTGTCGAAAAGCTGTTGTACCACCAACCGCAGAGGGATTTCGTAGGATTTTAAAAAGTATTTGATGATGGTGCGCTTTACATCTTCAGCCAAAAACTGAAAGATGTTGATGTACTGCTCAAACGAAAAACTCTGTGAACGCAAACTGTACTTGAGCATGCGCAGGTTGGAATTGAAACTTTGGTTGGTGATACCGTCCAGTTCCAGTCCTTCGCGGAAATAGTCGAGGATGGTATAGATGTTTTTGAGGGTTTTGGCCGAAATGTAGTTCAGGTTGATTTGGTCCACCACCTTTTCCATCAGCCTGGTGGCCACGTTTTCCAAACGGAAAGTCAGCCCGAGGGCCTCAAATTTGGGTTCACGATAGGTGCCATACATGGACGGAATGCCAATGGCGATGTGGCGTTTGTGGTAGATGTTTTCCCATCCCTGACTGGTTTTGGTATTGAAGATAATTTCTTTCAACCGGTTCATGAAACTGTAGATATGTTTCAAGCTGGTTTCAAAATCGTCGTTTTCCAGGGCCTTGGCAAAGCGTTCCACCTCATTGTCGGGAATATAGCTGTATCGCTTGAGTAAGGCAATGATGTCCACGGTTTCGAAGCTGTATTTTTCCTTCAAAAAGGCATACAAGCGACGGGTATCGCGCAGCCGTTCCACATCGCGGTCGTTGCGTTGGGTAAGTTGCGAGAGGAGGTTTTCGAAGGTTTTCTCATTCACGGCCAGCAAATCGGAAGGCGCTTTTCCGCTCAGTTGACACAATTCCTTTACCATGTGATGAATGGGCGCAAAAAACTCACTCTCCTTGTCCACTCCTTCGTAAACATTTCGTGGCAGCACTCCCCTCAGGGCTTCCAGGTTGCCATCATACCAAAACACGAAAATCTTCCGTGTGAGACCAATAAGTGTGTTATTGCTCTCGGTATGCACCTGCTTGCGCAGAAAATGAACCAACTGATCTTTACGGTGCGAAATCTCGTCCATGGTGGTGGTCACCTTCCTGATTTCGCCCTCAGCGCCAATTTCGTTGAAATACACCGGGAAAATACGGGTAAGCTGCTTTACTTTTTTGTAAAAAGGGGCGATATTGGAGTTAAGTATTTTGGTGATTTCCCGTTGGAAAAGGTCTGTATCACTAAGGAAAATGCCACCCAACTTGAGGTTGACAATCAGTGTAGAAAGCAATTTTTCCATCTCCATCTGCGAGTACTCGATGAGTTCCAGCCAAACACTGATGTTTTTGATGTGGTTTTCGTTTACCGACAGTTGCCAGTCTTCGTTTACATACACAATACCGGGAGTTTCAAAACCAAATTGGATGAGCAACTCCTCAAAATAGCCGGAGATGCGCTGGGGATTGGCCCGGTCGATGTCGATGGTTTTTTTGCCCACGGTGAGCAGGATGTCGAGCACCGAGCTGGTGTGATCGGTTCTGAGTCCTGATGCAAAGGTAAACAGTTGATCAACAAATTTCCGGAGGTTTTCGATCGGCACCTCGTCCATGGCTTTTTGTACCATCTTGTTGATGTCCCAGATGATGCGTTCGCGATGACTTTGCATTCCGGGCAATCGCAGCAGGTAAAAGCTGAAATAAAATTTTTCGATGAACGTGGGGAAAAAATCAACTGCACCGGCCATGATGTCGGATATTTCGTTGTAGTCGGGCAGGTCGCTCACCATCTCGTCCCAACTTTTCGCCTGATTGAGTTGATGCAACATCTGCTCAAACCACTGATTTCCTATGGTCTCAGTCAATTTGGTTGTGTCGAATGTCAGCATGTCAGCCTGTTGTTCAATCCATTTTTCCACTTCCGTTGTATGTTGCCAGAAAAGGATATTTTCGCGGTTAATTTTTTCCGTTAGGTCGAAAACCTGTTGTCTGAATGATGGCGTTTCGGCGATAATTTTCAAATATCGATCGAAATACTTTGAAGTGCTGATAAAAGAGATCGGATCCCTTTCCATGCCTTCTTTCAGGGTGTCGAGACAATAGCGGATGATGGCACCGCAATCGGTTTCTTCTTTGGCAATTTTTTCCACAAATTCCAACAAAGTCCTGATGATGAGGGTCTGGTTTTCGGGTTGAGATTGCTCGATCAGCAAAACCCGCATCATTTTCAAGGGGATTTTGAAGGCACTACCGTCATCATTCAAACCGATATAATACCAATAATCGGTTAAAAGTATCTTGCGAAGCTCCTCGGCCACAAATTTTCTGTTGGAGAACGGATGTTGAAATTCGATAACGCAATCGTTTGCGCGTTTGGTGATTCCGAAATAGGTAAGCGACAGATTTATAAAGCTTTGATAATCAGGTGGTATTTTGATGTCTTTATAACGGGTTTCTGCCAGGTTGGCTTCGAGGGCTTTCGACTCAAATTTTTCTTCCATAACGTTTTGAGATGGGAAACATATTAAAACTATTTGCATTAACTTTGCTCAAAAAGCAAGGTGGCTCATACCACAAATGTATGAAATAGTTCCGGCTTTTTTGTAATAAGTTCATTTTTTAATACTAGATATACTATGACAAAAATTAAAATTGGAATTAATGGTTTTGGCCGCATTGGTCGTAATGTGTTTAAAATTGCCCTCGAAAGAGATAACATGGAAGTGGTTGGAATCAACGACCTCACAGATACAAAAACTCTGGCACACTTACTGAAATACGATTCCACACAAGGAAGATTCAATGGTGAAGTTTCATTCAATGAAAATGCCATTATTGTAAATGGAAAAGAAGTTCCGGTAACTGCCGAAAGAGCTCCCATCAACATTAAATGGGCACAAACTCCAGATGTGGTGGTAGAAGCTACCGGTATTTTCCGTTCCAAAGAAAGTACCAAAGGTGGTTATGGCGATCACCTGAAAAATGGTGCCAAAAAGGTGGTGCTTACCGTTCCTTCAAAGGATGCCATCGACCGCATGGTGGTTTTGGGTGTAAACGACAACGACCTTCGTGATGAAGATCAATGTGTTTCCAACGCTTCATGTACTACCAACTGTTTGGCTCCCGTTGCCAAAGTGCTCAACGATAAATTTGGTATCGAAAACGGATTGATGACCACCATCCACTCGTACACCAACGACCAGGTGATTTTGGATGCACCTCACTCAGACCTCAGACGTGCCCGTTCGGCTGCTCTGTCACAAATTCCCACCACTACTGGTGCTGCAAAAGCCGTGGGTAAGGTAATTCCCGACCTCAATGGCAAATTGGATGGTTTGGCCGTACGTGTTCCTACACCAACGGGCTCGCTGGTAGATTTGGTGGTAAACCTGAAAACAGAAGCCACCCGCGACGAAATCAACGCCGCCATGAAGGAGGCTGCCGAAGGTCCCATGAAAGGAATCCTCGAATATACCGAAGATCCTATTGTTTCGGTTGACGTGATTCACAACTCCCACTCCTCCATCTTCGACTCCCTGAGCACGATGGTTCAAGGCAAAACCGTTAAAGTACTTTCGTGGTACGACAACGAATGGGGTTACTCCTGTCGCGTGGTTGACTTAATCGAAAAGTTTAACTTATAATCTTTTGGTTTTCATATAATTGGTAGGGCCGCTCTTGAAAAAGGGCGGCCTTTTTTGCCGTCGACTTTAGTCGACGAAATTAATAAAGGTGGTAATTGTTTCGCTACGCTGTAGCTTTCTTTTGTACGGATCTTTTTTACAAATATTATCGCTGCGCTGCATGCAGCATTGGATTCCGGATTCAAGGGTTCAGAAATTCATTTCTACCCTTTCCCTCCGTTCCTACCTTTCCTACCCTCACTTCCCGCAATATCTTTTGATTACATTGTACGCCTCGGTTATTCCCAATTCGCCGGCTTTGCTCAGGTCTTTGCAGGCCAAACCTTCTTCGTTGAGGTACAATAGGGTGAGCGCACGATTGTAGTATGCTTCGGCCATGTTTGGCTCGAGCTTGATGGCTATGCTGTAATCGTCGATGGCCCGTTGGAAATCCTGTAAACTCAATTTAATATTGGCTCTGTTGTAATAAACAAAGGGCAATCCGGGATTTTGTGCTATGACTTCCTCATAATCTTTAAGCGCTTTAGTGTGGGTGGGCTTAAGCGGTTTTCGCTGATCGGTTTTGGCCACCGTGGTACTGCTGATGGTCACCATGTCGCTGTATTGCTGTTCGTTATAAATAAATTCGTCCATCTCGTAGCGGGTAGTTCCGCGGTTTAGCCAAGCGTAAGCTATCTTGGGATCCTTCTCCAATGCTTCATCGTAGGCATTGATGGCATCGGGGTAGTCTTTGATCATGCTGTAAAGAATTCCCTTGATAAAAAGCGCGCTCACCGTATCACCCGAAACCATGATGAGGCTGTCGATGCGATGAAGTTCTTTCAGGGTAGTTGCTTTGTCCGGTATCAACACTTCCGAAGTAAAGAACAATTTAATTCCCAGTTTGTTATTGGCATTAAAGGCAGAAACCTGCGCATCTATGTAGGTGCTTTTCAACTGTCTTTGCTTGATGGAATCAGGCAAGGGCAGGGTATAGGCCAGGTAGATGTTTTCGCGGGGATGAATGGCAACCCGTTGAAACTGAACTCTCCCCTTTTCATAATTTCCGTCCACAAAATCGGCTTCAAATTCAATAATCCGGTTGAAGTAGGCGCTGTCGGCATAGCGGCTGTATAGTACGGCGGCATCTCGGTCATCACCGTTGGCTGCTGCAATAATGGCCTCGGCCCGTTCACGGTCTGCTTGTGCCCCTCTACTATCGCCCAGCGATTGTCGTGTGGCCGAACGATTGATATAGGCTCCGGCGAAATCGGGAAAAATATCGATGGCGGTACTATAATCTTTTTCAGCCTCTGTAAATTCTTCCAGCTGGTAATGCAGGTTGCCCCTGTTGTACCAGGTATAAACATTATAGGGATTAATGCGGATCACCTCATCATAATCCATCAGGGCCATGGTGTATTCTTTGCGGAAGGTAAAAAGCAGCGCCCTATTATAATAGGTGAGGGCATTGTTTTCGTCCAGTTCGATCACACGGTTGTAATCGCCGATGGCCGACAGCGTATCGCCCAGTTTGAGGTTGACAAGCGCCCGTTGAAAAAGGGCAAAAGGTTGTTTGTCTTTGAGCGAAAGGGCATGATTGATATCGTTGAGTGCGTTGGTCAGGCTGTCCATTTCTGCATAAATCATCCCACGCTTTAGCCAGGCTTCGCTGTTGAAATAGTCGAGTCGTATGGCCTTGTCCACGTCTTTTATAGCCAATTCATTTTCATCCATGAGATGTCGTGCGATACCTCTATTAAGGTATGCCGAAGCAATGTTTCGTTCCAGTTGAATGGCTGAGGAATAGTCGGCGATGGCGTCTTTAAATTTTTGCAGATGCATCCTGGTATCGCCACGGGCAAGGAAGAAGTCGGCATTAAAGGGGTCGATTTCCAAGGCCTTATCGAAATCGCGCAGGGCATGGGGATAGTCCGACAATTGGTCGTAGGAAATACCCCGATACAGAAAAGCCCGTGCGTAAAGGGGGTGAATGGTTACGGTTGTAGTGAAATCCTGTACTGCCCCGCTATAGTCACCCAACGAAAATTTGGCAATACCCCGCAGAAAGTAGGCTTCAAAACCATCTCTTTTGGAGGAAATGGCCGTGTTGAAATCGTTGATGGCACCCAAATAATTGTCTTTTTGGAGCTCGCGTTGGCCGCTGCGAATAAAATGGTCGTAGTTAATTTGCGCCTTCACTTGTATGTTCATGCAAACCAACAGGCCAAGACACAGCCAAACAGGTCTGAACTCATGAATCATGCGGTGGGTGAAGGAGGTTAAATTCATGATTGATTTTTATTTTTCAAGTAATTGTAAATCTCAACCTGCGACCTGATTCGTTTGGGATTGTCGTTGGTTTTGTATTGGTTTTTCGGAACCCTGTTTACCAGCCGTGCCTTGCAGTTATCGTTTAGTTGTATTTGAAGCATGTCCCAAAGTTCTTGTTTTAATTCGGGGTCGTACACCGGACAAATCACCTCAAAACGATGGTCGAAGTTGCGAATCATCCAGTCGGCGGAAGCCAGGTAGAATTTTGGATTTCCTCCATTGGCAAACACCAGTACACGTGAGTGTTCCAAAAATTTATCCACAATCCCAATTACCTCAATGTTGTCGCTTAGTCCGGGAATTTTTGGAACCAGAATGCAGATACCACGACAGATGATCTGAATTTTCACCCCGGCCTGTGAAGCCTGGTATAGCTTGCGGGTAATCTTGTTGTCCACCAGGTTGTTAATTTTTATCACCACCCAGGCTTCCTTGCCGGCCTTGGCGTTGGCGATTTCCTGATTGAGTAGTTTGATCAGCCGTTTGCGCATGTGGTACGGAGCCACGGTGAGGTGCTCGAATCGGGGAGGGGTGTAGGGCGACTCAAACAAATGAAACAACATATTCACCTCGTTGGCAATGTCCTGGTTGGCGGTGAGCAGACTGTCGTCGGAATAGATACGTGCCGTTGATTCGTTGAAGTTACCGGTGCTGATATTGGCATAATACACATTTTTGTTGCTTTCTTTTCTTCTGATAAGCAGCAACTTGGCATGTACTTTATATCCGGGCAGGGTTTTGATGATGGTCACGCCTTCTTCTCGTAGTTTCCTGGTCCAGTAGATGTTGGCCTTTTCGTCGAAACGTGCTTGAATTTCCAAAAATACCGTGACACTTTTGCCATTTCTGGCAGCGTTTATGAGGGCGTTGATCACGTTTGAATCGCGTGCTGCCCGATAAAAGGTCATTTTGATGGCCCTCACCTTCGGGTCGATGGAAGCTTCCCGAAGCAAGTCCACAATATACTGAAACGACTGGTAGGGAAAGTGCAGGAGGATATCCCCTTGTGCGATGGCAGAAATAATGCTGGTTCGCGATTGGAGTCTGGGGTGGGTGAGGGGTTTCACTTTTTCGTTCACCAGATTTTTCATGCCCAACTTGGGGAAGTCCATAAAATCTTTGAAGTTATGATATCTGCCACCACCGCGTAAATGGTCTTCTATGGTGATGTTCAGGTAGTTGAGTAGTGGAGTGAGTAGCTTTTCAGGGATGTTTTTATCGTAAACAAACCTCACGGGCACACCTTTTTTTCGCTTTTTGATGCTGTCGCTCATCTGTTCCATGAAACTTTTTGAAATATCATTGTCGATGTCCAGCTCTGCATCCCGCGTAAACTTGATGGTAAACGATTCGAAGGTGTCGAAACCAAAGGGACTAAAAATTTCGCCCAGGTTGTAACGAATCACATCGTCCAAAAACATCACATATTTATTGTTTTCCTTGGAGGGAAGCACCAAAAACCGCGAGATGGTATCCGAAGGCACCTTGATCAGGGCGTAGTCTTCCTTCATTTCTCCCGAAGAATCTTTCAAAATGATGGTCAGGTAGATGGCGTTGTCGTCCAACGAATCCGGATTGTGCAAACTGCGCAGCATGATGGGAAACAGCACCGGACGGACGCTGTTTTGAAAAAACTGGTGGACAAACTTTCCCTGTGAAGCATCCAGTTGGGTGTCGTCCACGAAAAAGATATGTTTTTTTTCCAGTTCCTGTTTGATGGCAATATAGGTGTCGGTATAGTTTTTTTCCTGTTCGGCCACAATTTTCAACACTTGATCCAATACCTTTCGGGGCGATTCGCTGTATTCCTCACCCATTTTTTCCACTTGAGCCATTCGTTTGAGTGTAGCCACCCGTACACGGAAAAACTCATCGCGGTTGCTGGAAAAGATACCCAGAAACTTCAGTCGTTCGATGATGGGATTGGTTTCGTCCATGGCTTCCTGCAGCACACGCTCGTTAAATTCAAGCCAGGAAACTTCTCTGTTTATTAGGGTTTTGGGGCGGTTCATAGAGGTAATTTTTTTCGATGTAGTTGATGGAAGATTACAACAGGTTGTCCGGCGGATATATCCGGCTAGTTTTGGCCCTACTTTCGGCCAGTTGTTGCCATTTTTTCAATTTAAACTGCAATTCCACGATGGTAGAAGGAGCCATGGCACCCATGGGTGGATCCAGAAAAAGATTGACAAAATCGGTGATGCCGGGATTGTGACCTACCAATATCACCATGTTTATATGGTCCGGCAGACACATCAGCACGTCCATAATGGTGTCTTCATCACCAAGATACAGGATGTTTTCCTTTTGAATCTTGTCCGGGGAAAATCCTAAGACTTGTGCCATTTCCAACGCCGTTTGATATGCCCTGACAGCCGTGCTACTGAAAATCACATCTGGTTTAACACCTTCATAAACAAGCTTTTTGGTCAGTTCTTTGGTTTCAAAAACCCCAAGTGTTTCTAAAGGTCTGTTCTTGTCCGACATACCCAAATCACCCTGCGAAGCCCTGCCATGCCTCACTAAACAAATCGTTTTTATCATTTTCTTTCCGAGCATCTTTCTCCGTTCGAGATAAAATGTAAAAATAAATAAAGAAATGAATCCGCAGTTTAAGTTGGTCTTAACTTTCGTTAAAAGCGTCCCCAACACACCTCCACTTCAGGCGTCCACGCTTGAAGAAGTAGAACTTGCAATGCCGCTCCCGCCTTCGAAAGTCACCCGAATAACTGGTGGAGCTGATCACATTAATATTATATGGTTATGTTCAAGTCGTAATAACACGACAGAGATCCTTCATTCCGCAAGCTCCATTCAGGATGACAAAAAAGAAATGATTTTTTCTACTACGCCTCAGGCGTCCACGCTTGAAGAAGTAGAACCTGCAATGCCGCTCCCGCCTTCGAAAGTCACCCTAATAACTGGTGGAGCTTATCACATTTATATTACATGGTTATGTTCAAGTCTTAATAACACGACAGAGATACTTCATTCCGCAAGCTCCATTCAGGATGACAAAAAAGAAACGATTTTTTCTACTACGCCTCAAGCGTCCACGCTTGAAGAAGTAGAACCTGCAATGCCGCTCTCGCCTTCGAAAGTCACCGGAATAACTGGTGGAGCTGATCACATTAATATTACATGGTTATGTTCAAGTCGTAATAACACGACAGAGATACTTCATTCCGCAAGCTCCATTCAGGATGACAAAAAAGAAACGATTTTTTCTACTCCGCCTCAAGCGTCCACGCTTGAAGAAGTAGAACCTGCAATGCCGCTCTCGCCTTCCGATCGTCACCAGGATAACTGGTGGGTATTCCACCATCATTTCAAATGCACACCTTATCAAACAAGAAATCACGAAATACTCCGCCTTTTCTGATATTTACACCCAACTTTAATAGAGATATAGATTTCAGAAAACCAGACATATACAAACAATGACTTGAGGCTTAACATACCGTTAACAAAAAACTTGATAAAAAATCTGTTCTTTGCTTGCAATTAAACAAAGATTGAGTACATTTGCTACTCAATATTAACCCGATTGACAGTTTGCCTATATGTTGCTTTCATTTCAAATATTGATCCAGTCAGTTTCATCCGGTAGCACAATTTGCCTTTAAATGTTTTTATGCTCGAAGCCCTCATTACCTCCAAAACACGAATAAAGCTTATGCTGAAGTTCTTTCTGAACTCCTCCAGCACAGGTTATTTGCGTGGTCTGGAAACTGAGTTTGGTGAAAGTTCCAACGCCATCAGGCAAGAGCTAAACAGGTTTGAAGCAGCCGGACTGCTGAGTTCAGCATCCGAAAGCAACAGGAAAGTTTTTAAGGCCAACACGCGACACCCGCTCTTCAAGGACATCAACAGTTTGTTGTTGAAATATGTGGGCATCGACCGACTCATAGAAAAAGTCCTCGACCACATGGGTAACCTGAGCGAAGTTTATCTGGTTGGTGATTTGGCTAAAGGTAAAGAAAGCGATATCCTCGATTTGTGGATCGTGGGAGAGCACATCGACGTCAACTACCTCATGGAGCTTACCTCCAAGGCAGAATCAATGTTGAAACGGAAAATACGATTTTTAATATACTCCATCAGTGAGTTTGCCCGGTTTGTTGAACAACATCCCAACGAACCAAAACTCCTGATCTGGAAACAAGAATAACAGGCCGATAAGGTGAAAAAGGGTGAAAATACCCCAAAAAGCACCCCTCGGCGCGAATGACATAAACACCACAAAAACAGTTCTTTACAGCGGTGTAATGGGACTTAGAAGGCGAAGCTGTGTAGGGGAGGGAGTGACGAAGGGATACGGGACGAGGTTCAATGAAATGGTATCCTGTAAATGTCATGATAAATAATGGTGAGAACCCGTCGGCAGCAGATTCTACTATTACCGATTTACATTGAGGGATCACCACAGCAAGATGCTAGTGAATAGAACACCAGACCCTGCTCCCCAATTCGTTCAATTCGATGACAAAACCCCACCCCAACCCCTCCCCCAAGGAGAGGGGCTAAGGCAAAGGGAAAATAAGTTGCCCCCCAATTCGTCCAATTCGTCCAATTCGATCAATTCGATGACAAAAAAAACCATCACCGAATTACACGAATTACACGAAAAAGCGATGCTGCCCAATTCGTCCAATTCGATGACAAGAAATAGAGTAAATTCTCATCACGGCGAACAGGTCTTTCATACCCTAACTTCACCCCGTATACCTCGACTATTGGCACTTTTAACCATGCGTTTGTCCGAAAATCAAATACAAATCATTTCACATGCAGCTAAAGCACACTTTGGTCGTGCGGCAAAAGCATACCTTTTTGGTTCACGGGTTGATGACATGAAAAAAGGAGGGGATATCGACATACTGATAAAATCACCATCGAAGTCGCTGTTAACTCTCAAAAACAAAATGCTTTTTCTTATAGACTTAAAACTTAAGTTGGGAGACCGGAAAATAGATGTTGTTTTTGACAGTAAGGATACAGAGACAAACAATTTCTTGGAAAGCATTAAAAAACATCGGATTGAATTATGTTAGGAGCCGATTTTACAGATAGAATCAGTCAGCAAATTGCTGTTTGTGAATTGCACCACCATAGGATGGAATTCGCCAAAAACAGCTTGGGAAATTGCTTTCCTCTCAACGCCGATACTTATCAAAAGCTTACCGAAGAGCAAATAAGCTATACCGACCAGCTGATTTACAGGTTTTCAAAACTACAGGATACCATAGGAAACAAATTATTCCCCATTATCCTCGAAGGACTTTATGAAGACATCGAGAACCTGCCGTTTATTGACATTTTATCGAAAATTGAAAAATTAGGGTTGATCGACCACGTCAATCAATGGCTGATGTTAAGAGAAATACGAAATATTGTAACCCACGAGTACCCGTTTCAAATGCAGCAATTAATAGAAGGGTTGAACCATTTAAGTGAACAACTAATTACCCTGTCGGATATTTGGCATACCACAAAAAGGTTTGCCGAAAAGCGATTTGAAATCCATCATTGATCGAAAACGAATTCAAGACTCCATGAACCTGATACCGAATGCGTGCATCTAATTACACGAAAAAGATGCTCCCCAATTCGTTCAATTCGATGACAAAACCTCATCCAATTAGCTGATCAAAAAACCATCATCGAATTACACGAATTACACGAAAAAAAAGATGCCCCCAATTCGATTAATTCGATCAATTCGATGACAAAAAATTCCGAAACCAAAATGCCAATCCCACCCCAAATACACCAATTCTCAAAACATCTTTTTTGGGATGTGGATCGCTCAACACTCGATTTGGATATTCATCGTTCCTACATCATTAAACAAGTGCTTGAATATGGGTTGATGAACGATTGGAAGCTGATTCAACAATATTACGGTATAGAGCAAATTGGCAGGGAGTCAATAACATACAGAGAACTCGATAAAAAGGCGCTGTCATTTATTGCATTGCTCTCGCAGACCCCCATACAAGATTTTAGATGCTACAACTATCAGCAATCGATACCCCAACACTGGAACTTCTAAACACCCTCATGCTGGAAGACGATCTGGCAACCATGAGGTTAGCAGGAGGTACCGCATTGGCATTACAGTTAGGTCATCGTAAGTCCATCGACCTTGTTTTTTTTTGGTGACATCGACTTTGAGCAGATATACACATCAAATTTGTTTTCACAATTTAGTCGGGTAACCACACTTAAACGTTCCAAAAACATCAACATATTTACCATTAATGATATCAAAGTAGATTTTGTGAATTATTCCTTTCCGTGGCTGCGCGAACCCTTATTGGAGGATAAAATCAGGCTGGCAGCGATGGAGGATATCGCCGCCATGAAGCTAGCTGCAATTGCAGGCAGAGGAAGTAAAAAAGATTTTATTGACCTGTATTTTCTGTTGCAAACCTACACCCTTCAAGAAATGTTGCGCTTTTATACCACAAAATATCATGATGGATCCGAATACCTGGTGCTTAAAAGCCTGACCTATTTCGAAGATGCAGAACTAGATTTGAGCATCGAAATGATCAAAGAGGTGACCTGGTTTCAAGTCAAAACACACCTGCTCGAAGCCGTAGCCACCTATAACCAAAG
The DNA here is from genome assembly GCA_963676875.1 of Bacteroidales bacterium. Taxonomy (GTDB): domain Bacteria; phylum Bacteroidota; class Bacteroidia; order Bacteroidales; family F082; genus UBA6244. The sequence continues at coordinate 747,752 of OY781436.1, read as the reverse complement.
TCTCTCATAAGGAATTTGGGCTGATGGTGCTAAATTCGTTCAATTCGATGACAAATACCTATCATCTAATTGCCCCATTTAAATAGCTGACCCCCCTTTTACAAAAAATAGACATATTGGAGCCAGAGTACCACAAAGGCCAATACAATGAATAAACATTATTTTTTAATAAGTAATCTCCCATGACCCACAAAGAAACCATTCTCGAGAAGATTAAATCCAATTCTGAAGTTATCGGAATTATCGGCCTCGGTTATGTAGGCCTTCCCCTTGCAGTCAACTTTGCCGAAGCAGGCATCAAAGTCATCGGCTTCGAAAAAAGCAAGGAAAAAGCTGACCTTATCAACCAAGGCACCAACTACATTGGCGACATTCGTGACGCTGTTTTGCGTGAAGTGGTTGTTGACAAGCTCAAACTCGAAGCTACGATTGATGTGACACGTATGAAAGAATGTGACGCCCTTATCATCGCAGTTCCCACACCGTTAGACAAGTTTCGTAAACCGGATATGTCTTACATCGAATCGGCTTGTTTGGATATTGGGCAGAATATGAAAGCAGGAACTTTTGTAAGTCTTGAATCCACCACTTATCCCACTACTACGGAAGACTTCATGCTTCCTATCATTGAAAGAGAAAGTGGGCTTAAACAAGGGGTTGATTTCTGGTTGGCTTATTCACCCGAAAGAGTAGATCCCGGTAACAAGCAATTCCACACTCGAAACACCCCCAAAGTACTCGGTGCCATGAGCAACGATGGAGTTGAAATAGGTGAAGCACTTTATCTCAAAGCCATCGACAGTATTCATAGGGTAAGCTCACCCCGTGTGTCCGAGATGGTAAAAATCCTCGAGAACACCTACCGTCTAATTAACATCAGCCTTATCAACGAATTAGCTCTGTTGGCAGGTAAAATGGATATTAATATCTGGGAGGTTATCGAAGCGGCCAAGACCAAGCCTTTTGGCTTTCAGGCCTTTTATCCTGGACCCGGCATCGGCGGCCACTGCATTCCCCTCGACCCCTTCTACCTGGAGCATATAGCCAAAAAATACGACTTTGAGCTCAGTATGATCCATGCTGCCGGACACATCAATATGCGGATGCCGCAGTACATGTATATCAAGATTGCCACGGCGCTTAATAAACATAAAAAGTCAGTTAATGGAAGTAGTATCCTCTTTCTTGGTGTGGCCTATAAGCCGGATATCAACGATGAAAGAGAATCGCCCGCCTTGGAAATCATGGATATCACCTCACACAAAGGTGGTTCGGTACATTACAACGATCCTTATATTCCTAAAGTGAGAACCAATGAAGGTAGAATATTTCAATCGGCTGAATTAAATGAAACTTTATTGGCCGAGGCCGATTGTGTGGTGTTGACCACCAATCATAAATCCTTTGATTTGGACTTTATCCAAAAACACGCGAAACTGATTGTGGATTTGAGGAATATGGTGAAGGACAAGAGTGACAATGTATATAAACTTTAATTAAAGTATATACTAATGAATAATGTAGAATATTACGCTCATCCTACTTCTGTAATCGACGAAAACTGCCAAATAGGCGCCGGAACCAAAATCTGGCACTTCAGCCATATCATGTCCAACTGCATTATTGGTGAAAACTGCAACATCGGACAGAATGTCGTTGTAAGCCCGCAAGTTGTGTTGGGAAAGAACGTCAAAATACAGAACAACGTCAGCATCTATACCGGTGTCATTTGTGAGGACGATGTCTTTTTGGGACCTTCGATGGTTTTCACCAATGTCATTAACCCACGTTCAGCTGTCAACCGCAAGAGCGAGTATGCTCAGACTCTTGTAAAGAAAGGCGCTTCTATCGGAGCCAATGCTACTATTGTTTGCGGCCATCCCATCGGACGCTTTGCCTTCATAGGCGCCGGAGCCGTCGTCACCAAAGAAGTACCCGACTACGCACTCGTCGTGGGTAACCCTGCCAGACAAATCGGCTGGATGAGTGAGTTCGGACAAAGGTTAAACTTTGAGGACGGCAAAGCAAAATACCCGGAAAGCGGAGAGGAATATGTGTTAGAGGAGGGAGTAGTAAGTAAAATAAGTTAAAGCTTGAATTATTAAATTGTTTAGTGTTTAATTGTTTAGTGTTATATACCTAGAATAGCAGAAATTCAAACAACACATGACTTTTTCCTCGTTTGAAGATTTGGATATTTGGAAAGAATCAAGAGAATTAGCAAAAGTCATTAGATATTTGACCCGGAATGAAAAATTCTCTAAAGATTATCGTTTTGTGGCTCAAATAACTTCTTCATCCGGTTCAATAATGGATAACATTGCCGAAGGTTTTGAACGAGATGGACATAAAGAATTTATCCAATTTCTATACATTGCCAAGGCCTCAAATGGGGAATGCCGATCACAAGCTTACCGCGCATTCGATGCTGACTTTATTAACCAAGAAGAATTGGACGATATTTTGTTACGCACATCTAGTATCAGAAACAAAACACAAGGACTTATCAAATATCTCAAAAACAGTGAACACAAAGGATCAAAGTACAAGCAGGTTTAATTGTTTATTCTCAAACACCTGAACATCTGAACACCAAACAACTAAACACTAAACACTAAACATCAAACATGAAAAACTTCGGCCTCATCGGCGCCGCCGGCTACATCGCCCCACGCCACCTGAAAGCAATTAAAGAAACCGGAAATAACCTCCTGGCTGCCCTCGATCCATTCGATTCGGTGGGCATCATGGACAGCTACTACCCCGATGCCGCTTTTTTTACGGAACCGGAACGATTCGATCGTCACATGGACAAACTCCGTCGTGGTGGTAACGGACACATCGACTATGTGAGCATTTGCAGTCCCAACTACATGCACGACGCACACATTCGCATGGCTCTGCGCAATCAGGCCGATGCCATTTGCGAAAAGCCCATCGTCCTCAACCCCTGGAATGTGGACGCCCTTCAGGAAATCGAAAAAGAAACCGGCCGCAAAATATACACCATCCTCCAACTCCGCCATCACCCCGCCATCATCGCCCTAAAACAAAAAGTTGAAGCCGAACTAGCCAACGCCAAAGCCAACAGCCAAAGCCAAACTTACGACATCGACCTCACCTACATCACCTCCCGCGGAGCCTGGTATCACCGCAGTTGGAAAGGCGACATCGAAAAAAGTGGAGGCGTAGCCACCAATATCGGGGTTCATTTCTTCGACATGCTTACCTGGATATTTGGTTCAGCCAAAGAAAACGTGGTACACCTCAGCGAATCCGACCGTGCCGCCGGCTTCCTCCAACTCGAGCATGCCCGTGTGCGCTGGTACCTGAGTGTTAACCGTAACGATATTGCCAAAGCCAATGCCAATGCCAACGCCGAAGGCAAAACTACTTACCGCTCCATCACAGTAAATGGCGAAGAAATAGAATTTAGCGGTGGCTTTACCGATCTCCATACTCTGAGTTATCAAAATATTCTCGAGGGAAACGGCTATGGTTTGGAACAAGCCCGACCAAGTATCTATATTGTACACTCCATAAGGAATAAAAAACCTATTGGTAGGACGGGGGATTATCATTGGTTGGTTTAGTGAAAGCCTTCATTTTCAGATAGGTTTTTTTATCGTGAGAATGTCGGCTAATATTGAAATAGAGAAAGTTGCAACATGAGTCATATGAAAGAAAATAATACTTTATTAATTACCGGTGGTACCGGTTCCTTCGGAAACGCTGTTTTGAGAAAGTTTCTGCAATCCGATTTTTTTGCTGAGATACGTATCTTATCGCGCGACGAAAAGAAACAGGACGACATGCGGCAGTTTTACAAAAATGATAAAATTAAATACTATATCGGCGATACGCGTGATAAACGTTCGGTGGACACAGCCATGCGCGGGGTGGATTTTGTATTTCAGGCCGCAGCACTAAAGCAGGTTCCTTCGTGTGAGTTTTTCCCCATGGAAGCCGTGAAGACGAACGTGATGGGTGCCGAAAATGTTTTGGACAGTGCCATTCAAAATGGAGTGAAAAATGTAGTGGTTCTGAGCACTGATAAGGCTGTGTATCCTATCAACGCAATGGGGATGAGCAAGGCGCTAAGTGAAAAGTTGATGGTGGCAAAAAGCAGAAGTCTCGGTAATTCAAATTCTACTTTTTCAGGTACCCGTTATGGAAATGTCATGGCTTCCAGAGGATCGGTTATTCCTTTGTTTGTAGATCAAATAAAGTCGGGAAAACCATTGAGTATTACTGATGCCGGAATGACTCGCTTTATGATGACCCTCGATGATGCCGTAGAATTGGTGTGGTTTGCATTTAACAATGCGCAGAATGGGGACATGTTTGTTCAGAAAGCCCCTGCAGCTACCGTAGAGGTTTTGGCCAAGGCACTCAAGGAACTCTATAACGCCAACAACCCCATTAACATCATTGGCACCAGGCATGGCGAAAAATTGTATGAAACACTCGTGAACAGAGAAGAAATGGCCAAGGCCATCGATATGGGCGACTATTACCGAATACCGGCAGATAACCGTGATTTAAACTACGGCAAATTCTTTACGGAAGGTGAAACGAAGGTCTCTGAAATTGAGGATTATACCTCCCATAATACCCAACGACTTGATGTGGAAGGCATGAAAAAATTACTGTTGAAATTGCCCATGATTCGCAAAGATATTTTGGGAGAGGATATTACCCATATTTACGAGCCTTAGAGTATAATTTCACAGAGTTACACAGATTAACACTGTGACAAACACCGTGAAACACAGTGCAACTTATCCCAGGTAATATCCATACCGACCCCCGCGGCACCATCCGTTTTGTCAACGATTTTACTTTCGAAGGCATCAAACGATTCTACGCCATTACCCATCCGGACATAAACATTATCCGCGCCTGGCAAGGACATCAATTGGAAACGAAATATTTCTACGTCACCAAAGGAAGCTTCCTCATCAACTGGATAAAGATCGACGATTGGACCGCCCCATCAAAAAGTCTTGAAATACAATCCAAAATACTTTCCGATCAACAAAGCCAAATCCTCATCATCCCTCCGGGACACGTCAACGGTTTCAAAGCTCTGGAGCCCGACTCAACGTTGATGGTTTTCTCGGATATGAGTTTGGAGGAGTCTAAAGATGATGATTTTAGGTTTCCACAGGATTATTGGAGATTAGTTACACAGAGTGCCTCAGAGGTAAACACTGAGTAACACTGTGAAACTAAAAACATTGTGCACCCCCAAATATGGAAATCAACCAAATAACACACGAAATACTCGATTCAGCCTTTAAAGTTCATTCTGTATTAGGGCCAGGATTACTTGAGTCTGCCTATAGATCGTGTTTGGTGTATGAGCTGAGAAAGAAGGGCTTGTATGTTGAAGAAGAAAAAGCTTTGCCATTAATTTATGAAGAAGTTAAGCTTGACTGTGGTTACCGTATAGACATTTTAGTTGAAGGCAAAGTAGTAATTGAATTAAAAACTGTTGAGGCATTTACTGATGTTCATACAGCACAGGTATTGACATATCTCCGATTGTCCGGGAATCATGTTGGGCTTCTTTTGAATTTCTACACGAAAAGCTTAAAAGACGGCATTAAAAGATTAGTTTTATAATTCCACCGTGTAACTCAGTGCCCTACACTGTGAAACTCTGTGAAACAAAAAGAAAATGATAAAAATAGGAATAACCGGTCAAGCTGGATTTGTTGGTACTCACTTGTATAACACCTTAGGGTTATCCCCTGAAAAGTTCACAAGAGTACCATTTGAAGATGCCTATTTTCAGGATAAGACCAAACTAAAAAAATTCGTCTCCTCCTGCGACGCCATCGTCCACCTTGCCGCCATGAACCGTCACAACGATCCCGAAGTCATTTACAACACCAACATCGGTCTCGTCAAACAACTCATCGCCGCCTGCGAAGCCACCAACTGCACACCTCACATCCTCTTTTCCTCCTCAACCCAGGAAGAACGCGACAACCTCTACGGCAAATCAAAAAAGGAAGGCCGTGAACTGCTGGAAAAATGGGCACTCAACAACAACGCCCAATTCACCGGACTCATCATCCCCAACGTCTTCGGCCCATTTGGCCATCCCTACTATAACTCAGTTGTTGCTACCTTCTGTCATCAACTCACACACAACGAAACACCTAAAATTGAGGTGGATGGAGAAATCAAACTCATTTATGTAGGAGAATTGGTCAATCATATTATTAACGAAATAAAGTTGCACAGTGTCGCACAGAGTAATACACAGAGTAACACCGTGCCAAACACCGTGAAACACTGTGAAACAAACTCTGTGAAACTCTGTGAAACAAAAAAAATACCCCATACTTCTACAATAAAAGTTACAGAACTACTATTCAAGCTTGATACATATAAAACGAATTACTTCGAAAAGGGAGCAATACCAAGCCTCGACAACACATTCGACCGCAACCTCTGGAACACCTTCTTATGTTACCTCGACCATAAGTCCTTTTTTCCATTTCATTTAAAACTCAACACCGACAACCGCGGCAGCTTCGTCGAAACCGTCAAGCTCAACAGCGGAGGCCAGGTAAGTTTCAGTACTACAGTTCCCGGTATCACACGCGGCAACCATTTCCACACCCGCAAAGCCGAACGCTTCGCAGTGATCAAAGGCAAAGCCAAAATCGAATTAAGAAGAATTGGTACAAACGAAATCCTGAGTTTTGAATTGGATGGAAAATCACCTTCATTCGTTGATATGCCCATCTGGTACACCCACAACATCACCAACATTGGCGACGAAGAACTCTACACTATCTTTTGGATCAATGAGCATTACGATCCTGAAGATGGAGATACGTATTTTGAAAAAGTATAAAGAATTCCACAGAGTAACTCAGTGTTAAACACAGTGTCACACTGTGAAACAAACAAAAAAACCACACCGTGAAACACCGTGCCAAACTCAGTGAAACTCAGTGAAACAACACTCTGTGAAACAAAAGAAAAATGAAAAAACTAAAAGTATTAACAGTAGTCGGCACCCGTCCCGAAATAATACGTCTCTCCCAGGTCATTCTAAAATTGGATGAGTCACCTGCCATCGACCACATCCTCGTTCATACCGGCCAAAACTACGACTATGAACTAAATGAAGTGTTTTTTGAAGACCTAGGTTTACGTAAACCCGATTACTTTTTAAACGCAGCCGGTGGAAACGCCACCACCACCGCAGGACAAATACTCATCAACATCGACCCCATTCTTGAATCACAAAAGCCGGATGCTTTTTTAGTATTGGGTGATACCAACTCCTGTCTATGCGCCATTGCTGCCAAAAAGCGACATATCCCCATTTTTCATATGGAGGCCGGAAACCGTTGCTTCGACCAAAGAGTACCAGAAGAAACCAACCGGAAAATTGTAGATCACGTTTCAGACATCAATTTGACCTACAGCTCCATTGCCCGTGAATATCTATTGCGAGAAGGCCTTCCTGCTGACAGAATTATCAAAACCGGCAGTCCCATGTTTGAAGTGCTTCATGCCTACATGGAAAAAATTGATGCGTCAGAGGTATTAAATAGACTTTCTCTTGAGAAAAAAAAATATTTTGTTGTTTCAGCCCATCGAGAAGAAAACATCAACAATGACAAAAACTTTTTCGGTCTTATCAATGCTCTGAACCTGATCGCAGAAAAATACCAATACCCCATTATTTTCAGCACCCATCCACGCACACGCAAAAAGTTAGAAACTATTATTGCACAGAGTAACACTGTGTTAAACACTGAGGGACTCTGTGAAATAAATCCTTTAATTCAATTTCTCAAACCCCTCGGCTTCCACGAATACAACCACCTCCAAAAAAACGCCAAGGCTGTTCTATCCGATTCAGGTACCATTTCAGAAGAATCCTCTATTATGAACTTCCCTGCATTGAATATCCGTGAAGCCCACGAACGTCCGGAAGCCATGGAAGAAGCCTCAGTGATGATGGTCGGCCTCAATCCCGAAAGAATCATGCAGGGGTTAACCATACTGGAAAGTCAGCAAAGAGGTCAAGAGCGTACACTGCGACCAGTTTACGATTATGCTATGCCCAATGTAAGTGACAAAGTGGTAAGGATAATAATCAGTTATACTGATTACATAAAAAGAACAGTGTGGAGTGAGTAAGGGGTTCTAGCAGATCAACGCAGATAAAAAACGCAGATCTGCGCAAATCAGCGAGAAATAAAAAAGTGAAAAACCGTATAATCCGTGTCATCTGTATACCATTAAAAAACTTAACTTATGAAAGGCATCATCCTCGCCGGCGGAGCCGGTACTCGGTTAAATCCCATCACCAAGGTCGTATCCAAGCAGCTACTGCCCATTTACGATAAACCAATGATTTATTATCCGCTATCGGTACTCATGCTGGGAGGTATACGCGAAATCCTAATCATTTCAACACCTCATGACCTTCCAAACTTTGAAAGGCTTTTCGGTGATGGAAGCCAACTAGGATTAAAATTCAGTTACAAAGAACAACCCTCACCGGAAGGCTTGGCACAAGCTTTTATCCTTGGTGAAGAATTTATTGCTGATGATGATGTTTGTCTGGTACTTGGCGATAATATTTTTTATGGTGCTGGCCTACAAAATATACTGACAAAAAGTGTTCAAACCGTCGAAGAAGAAAACAAAGCCGTTGTTTTTGGTTATTATGTAGAAGACCCTGAACGTTATGGTGTTGCAGAAGTGGATAAAGAGGGCAATGTTTTAAGCATCGAGGAAAAACCCATAAAACCCAAAAGCAATTATGCTGTAGTTGGCTTATACTTCTATCCCAATTCTGTGGTTGAAATTGCGAAGAACGTGCAACCATCGTATCGTGGTGAATTAGAAATCACATCAATTAATCATGAATACCTCCTTAGACAACAATTAAAACTACAAACCCTCAGTCGTGGTTTTGCTTGGTTGGATACCGGCACACACGAAGCTATGAGCGAGGCTACAGAGTTTGTGAAAGCAGTTGAGAAAAGGACAAGTTTAAAGATTGCTTGTATTGAGGAAATCGCCTATAAGATGAGCTATATTGATCGGGTAAAACTTGAAGAAAATATTCAGGAACAAGGTAAAAGTTCTTATGGTGATTACCTAAAAAAACTTTGAAATGCAAAAAGCTGAAATCATACAACTCCCCAAATTCGAAGACCCCCGTGGTAATCTCTCATTCATTGAAGAGTTTAAACACATTCCCTTCAACATTGAGCGAACATACTGGATTTACGATGTACCCGGAGGTGAGATCCGTGGTGGTCATGCATTTAAAATACAACAGGAACTTATTGTAGCACTTTCAGGAAGCTTTGACGTTGTAGTTGATGATGGCCATAACAAACGAACCTTTTCCCTTAATCGCTCATATTACGGCTTGTATGTGCCGGCTGGTTTATGGAGGCAAATGCAAAACTTTTCCACCAACGCTTTGGCATTAGTATTGAGTTCAACATACTATGATGTAGTAGATTACATCTATGATTACCGCGAATATTTAAGCTTTAGGAGGGGTTATGCAAAAAAATAGTGTTTACGATTGTGTGATTCTACGCCTGAATAAAATACACAACAGGGCAGGAAATATTACAATCGTTGAAGGGAATAAAAATATTCCATTTGATGTGAAGCGAATTTATTACCTTTATGACATACCTGGTGGTGAAAACCGTGGTGGACATGCTCATAAAGAGTTACGACAATTGATTGTTGCTGCAAGTGGCTCCTTTGACGTGATGCTTGATGATGGGGTTAATAAGAAAATCGTCACCCTAAATAGGCCTAACTACGGACTGATAGTGGTTCCTGGCATTTGGCGTGAATTAATAGAGTTTTCTTCAGGAGCAATTTGTTTGGTCTTAGCTTCAGAAGGATACCGTGAAGAAGATTATATTAGGGAATATCAATTTTTTAAACTATATAAAAGGTAAAATGAAACTTTGTATCGCAGGGAAAAATAATATTGCTGTTGATATTCTCTTATACTCACTCCACTCTTTTTCCAAAAGTGATATTTGTGTTATAGTAAATAAAACGGAAAACTTTAAAAACACATGGCAAAAGTCTTTGGGGTTCTATGCCAAACAATTTGAAGTTGAGATACTCCAATTGAAAGATGTGCAAGAGATTGAAGATTTAGTGTTCGTTTCATTAGAATTTGATAGAATAATTAAACCATCAAGCTTTAAGTCCGAAAAATTATTCAATATCCATTTTTCTTTTTTACCCGAGTATAAAGGAATGTATACATCTCTTCTGCCAATTCTTCATGGGAAACTTTATTCGGGAGTTACTCTTCATAAAATTGACAGCGGAATAGATACTGGGAACATAATTGAACAAAAAAAAATCAACATTGAAGGTCTTACTTGTGGTAAATTGTATTACAAATATTTGGAGGAAGGGACCATTCTTGTTAAAAAGAATCTTCAACGTTTAACAGCAACTGATTTGTATACAGAAAAGCAGCCTTTATTTGGCTCGACCTACTATAGTAAGAGTAGTTACAACTTTAATGAAACGGAAATTAATCTTAGGCAAACAAGTTATCAAATATCCTTGCAAGTCAACGGATTGTATTTCAGGCCATACCAACTTGCAACTCTAAATGGATTTAAAATTTGTAAAGCTGAATTATTTGATTATTATTCAAAACACAAGGTAGGTACGATTATACATGAAAGCCATCTTTATTTTGAAGTGCAGACTATTGATTCGGTAATACGATTGTACAAGGACTATTATGATGAATTGCTAGAAGCAATTAGAAAATCTGAGTTACAAGAGATCGAAAATTATTGCAAGATTGTTTCTCAAGTTACTGATATTAATGAGGTAAACAAATATGGGTGGAATCCCATTATTATAGCTTGTTATTATGGAAATGTTGAAGCTGTAAAAATAATTCATTCATTTGGAGGCCGCCTAAATTCAAAAAACTTAAATGGCACAACAACACTTATGTACGCAAAATCAGCTTACGAATCAACAAAGGATTTGAAATTGATAGAATATTTGCTGGATAGAGGTGTTAGCGTGAAAAGCAAAGATGTGTATGGGAAAACAATCTTTGATTATACAAATGATAGCCAAATAATAAACTTGTTGATGAGGTATGATTAAATTTCTCGACCTTCAAAAAATAAACGCACAATATGCTGATGAGCTCAAGAAAGCCGCAGCAGAGGTTATTGACTCCGGCTGGTACTTACTTGGTGAGCGGGTAAAACATTTTGAAAATAACTTAGCTACCTACATTGGCGTGAAACATGCCATCGGAGTAGCAAATGGATTGGATGCATTGCGTTTAATACTAAAAGCATACATCGAACTCGGCTTCATGAAAGAAGGAGATGAAATCATTGTGCCGGCCAACACCTACATAGCTTCCATCCTTGCCATTACAGATAACCGCTTAATGCCTATTCTTGTTGAACCGGATATCAACACCTATAATCTGGATATAGATCTGATTGAAGAAAAAATAACTGAACGAACCAAAGCAATCATGGTAGTTCACTTATACGGACAAGTTTGTTGGGGGCCAAGATTGGTGGGACTTGCGAAAAAATATAATCTCAAAATCATTGAAGACAATGCTCAGGCTATCGGTGCAGAATGGAATGGAATGAAAACAGGAGCTCTTGGAGATGCTGCAGGTTTTTCATTCTATCCTGGAAAAAACCTCGGAGCATTGGGTGATTCAGGTGCTGTAACCACCAATGATGATGAATTGGCTGAAGTTGTGGGAGCATTAGGCAATTACGGAAGCAAAATAAGATACGTAAATGAATATCAGGGTCTCAATTCTCGCCTGGATGAGCTGCAGGCAGCCTTTTTGGATATTAAACTAAAATACCTAGATGAAGAAAATCAGCGCCGAAGAGAAATTGCACAATACTATTGCGAGAATATCAAAAACTCCGATATTACACTTCCTGTAAAACTTGATTTTTTCAAAAACAAACAACAATCCTCAAACAATTTATCACACGTTTGGCATCTCTTCGTTATTCGTATACAAAACAGAGATAAATTACAAAAGTATTTAACACAAAACAGGATTCAATCATTAATTCATTATCCAATTCCTCCGCACAAACAATTTGCATATAGGGAATTGGGAGGTAAAAAATTTCCAATAACTGAAAAGATACATAATGAGGTATTGAGTTTGCCAATAAGTACGGTAATGCAGGAGAAAGATATTAGCTTCGTTGTAGAAGTTGCAAATTATGTTGACTAATTATCTAAAAAATGGAATTTCATAGGCCTAAAATTTCGGTAGTTATAATATCTTACAATCAAGAAAGCTTGATAAACAGGGCAATTGACTCTGTTTTGATGCAAAAGGAATATCTCCATGAGTTGATTATTTCTGATGACTGCTCGACTGATAATACATGGAGTGTGATTCGAACTTACCAACGGGAACACCCTTTTAAAGTAAAGGGATTCAGACATGAAAGAAATCTGGGTATTTATGGAAATTATTACAGTACTTGTGTTAAGACGACCGGAGATATTGTATTTACACTTTCTGGTGATGATGAACTTGGTGAAGGATTGTTGAAATATACTTGTCAGATTCTTGAAAAGGAAGAGCTTGATTATGAAAATGAGTGCTTCTGCGTGCTTTCGAATTATTTGGTTGTTTTACCGAATGGTGAACGAAAGGTTAAAAGTAATGCCTTGGTTGCAAAATACCCGGCTTTACAGTTGAAGTTGAGAGATCTTATTGCTAATAGAGCTCTCGGACAAAGCTCTGCACTTTGGCGGAAAAATACTCAGGTCGATTCTGATAATCGTTTTGGTGCGTCCAACCTTCAAGAAGGGTTAGCTGACAATTTTCCTTATTCAATGGCAAAAAAGGTTTTTTATCTCAATTGCATAGGTAATATTTATTATTCACGAATTGGAGTATCTACTAGTATTACTAAAAGACAAAGATTGGTTAGTCAGATTGAATATTGTGATGAGATACCTAAATATATTATAAATTTAAGTAGATACGATATAAGGTGGTTGAGATTTCAAAGGGTTGAAGCAAAGTTTCTGTTGCATTTTTCACTACTTAACACCCTAGATTATTATCGTCGATTTATAATGCTAGTTACTGATCCATTATTCCCTTTTCTGATATTTCGAGAAGGAAAAAACTTAATTAAAAATACACTCCAATACTTTTTCTTAAGACGCCCCTTGTAATTAGAGAATTGGTTTGTCCCCATTTTTATTAGAAATAGGTTATAAAACATTAAAATGGAAAATAAAATATACGTTACACAGCCCTATCTTCCACCATTGGAAGACTTTTTGCCTTATTTGGAGGAGATTTGGGATAATAAATGGCTTACCAATAATGGTCCATTACATCAACGTTTAGAGTTGGCTCTTGCTGATTATCTCAATGTTCCTTTTGTTTCTCTGTTTGCGAATGGAACTCTGGCACTGATGACTGCTATGCAAGCTTTAAATATTGAAGGGGAGGTTATTACAACCCCTTTCACTTTTGTGGCTACTTCTCATGCCTTGGTTTGGAATAAGCTTAAGCCTGTGTTCGTGGACGTGGATTCTGTTTATGGTAACCTTGATCCAGATAGGATAGAAGAAGCTATTACCGAGAAAACGAAAGCCATACTCCCTGTTCATGTGTACGGGAATCCTTGTGACCATGTAAGGATAAAAAAAATTGCCGACAAACATGGTCTAAGTCTGATTTATGATGCTGCGCATGCCTTTGGTGTAAAGTTGGATGATAACAGTATTTTGAATTATGGAGATTTGAGTGTGTTAAGCTTCCATGCAACAAAGGTGTTTAATACTTTTGAGGGGGGGGCTATTATTTCGCACACTTTGGAGATGAAGCAGCACATAGATGATTTAAAGAATTTTGGCTTTAGGGGTGAAACTTTGGTTGTTTTAGCAGGGATGAATGCTAAAATGAGCGAAGTTCATGCAGCGATGGGACTCTTGCAACTTAAAACAATCGATGAAAGTCTTGAAGCACGCAAACAAGTTGCTCAATTCTATGTGCAGTCATTAAAAGGGGTGAAGGGTATAAGATATATGGAGCCGCGGATGAATCAAACTCCTAATTTTGCATATTTTCCCATTTTTGTGGAAGAAGAATATCCGATTTCCAGAGATAAACTTTATAGTTGGCTTAAAGAAAACGGGGTTTTTGTAAGGCGTTATTTTTACCCCTTGTTAACTAATATGGAGGTTTACCATAATGGGGTATCTGAAATACGTGGCGAATTAATAAACGCAGAAACATTGTCTAACCAGGTGATTTGCTTACCAATGTATGGTGGCTTGGCTTTGAGGGAAGTGGAGCGTATTGCGCAAATAATTGGAAGTATTAATATTGATCGAGAAAAAGATTGAATAAAGAATTAAAGAGTAGGACTGCCAAAGGTTTGATATGGAGTACTTTGGAACGCTTTTCCGCTCAAGGTGTTCAGTTTGTTTTAGGAATAATTCTGGCTCGTCTGCTTACACCGCAGGATTATGGGTTAGTGGGAATGTTAGCTATATTTTTAGCTGTATCTCAGACCTTTATTGATAGTGGTTTTTCAAGCGCGCTGATTCAAAAGAAAAACAGAGATGATTTAGATTATTCAACGACTTTTTATTTCAATATTTTAGTTGCAATATCTTTTTATGCGGTGTTATTCTTAACAGCACCTCTCATCGCTAGTTTTTATAGACAACCACAACTAATTGAATTGACTAGGGCGATTGGTTTAACAATTGTGATTAATGCTTTCGCAGTAGTGCAGCGATCCAAGTTTACCATAAATTTGGATTTTAAAACCCAAACAAAAGCCTCTTTAGGTGCTACTATCATTAGTGGGATGTTGGGTATTTATTTTGCTTATACGGGACTAGGAGTTTGGGCTTTGGTTATTCAGTCCTTAGCTCGTAGAACGATTGAGGTGTTAATCTTATGGTGGATTTCTGAATGGTATCCCACAGCAGGTTTTTCGTATGCTCGATTTAAAGGTTTGTTTTCCTTTGGGTCTAAGTTGTTGCTGTCTGGATTACTTGATACAATTTATAATGAGATATATACAATAGTTATCGGAAAGGCATTTTCTGCAAACACACTGGGCTTCTTTACTAGAGCAAAGCAGTTTGCTGCTTTTCCATCCTCAAATATTACAGGAATCGTAGGGCGAGTAACCTATCCTGTTTTAAGTGAGGTTCAGGATGATAATAATAGATTAGCAACAATATATAGAAAAATTATTAAACTATCTGCATTATTGATCTTTCCACTTATGATGGGATTAGCTGCTCTCGCGCATCCTTTGATTATTATAATTTTAACGGAAAAATGGATTGATACAGTTTGGATGTTGCAGATTCTTTGCTTCTCTATGATGTGGTATCCTATTCATGCCATTAATCTTAATATAATCAATGTAAAAGGTCGCTCTGATTTATTTCTGCGACTTGAAGTCATTAAAAAAATATTAATAACAATTGTTTTAGTTGTAACCATCCCTTTGGGAATTAAAGCAATGCTGTTAGGCCAAGTCTTTTTATCCTATGCCGGACTATCCATTAATCTTCACTACACGAAACAAGTAATAAATTATGGATATTGGAAACAGATGAGAGACTTAATGCCTGTATTGCTTTTAAGTTTTACAATGGGAATGCTTATTTATATATTGACATTCTTTATTTCTTCGCTTTACCTGCAACTGCTTATTGGCTTACTTTTTGGATGTGCTTTTTTTATAGGTATTGCTTGGAAGTTTAATGTGAGTGAAATAAGAGAACTAAAAAGTTTCCTAAGAAAAGTTTAGATTTATGAAACTAGCTATAATGCAGCCTTATTTTTTTCCTTATTTAGGATATTTTCAATTAATTAATGCTGTTGATAAATTCATTCTATATGACTTAGTGAATTATATTAAAAAGGGTTATATTAATCGGAATAAGATTCTTAATCGCAGCCTTTCTAGGGAATGGTTAATAACTGCGCCACTGCAGAAACAAAGCTCAAATTCTCTAATTAAAGAAATAAAATTTGCTGACAGCAATATCTGGAAATCAAAGCTCCTAAAAGATATTTATTTTAATTATAAAAGGGCACCATATTTTGAACCAACTTATTGCTTGATAAATGAAATACTAAATTTTGAGACAGACTTCATCTCAAGTTTTAATAGTAATTCCATTAGAAAAATTTGCAAATACATTAATATCAGTACGTTAATCAGTGACAACGAAATCTACTTTGATGAGGTAGAACACCTTATCAGTTTTATTGATTATGATGAGAAAGATATTAGTGTGCTTTATCCAAAAAAAAAGGTTCAGAGGATATTTGAAATATGCAAGCGGGAGGAGGCTAATAACTATATCAATTCAATCGGCGGAAAAGCCCTTTATGACAAAAGTGTTTTTAAAAGCAACTTAATAAATCTGTTTTTTTTAAGTCCAAAAAAAATAAAATATGATCAAATGATGGATGGTTTTACCCCAAACCTATCCATAATTGACGTCATGATGTTTAATTCGATTAAGGAGATAAATAAACTATTAAATGCTTATGAACTTGTTTAAAGAACAACAGCTGGGATAATATAGTAATGGCTTGTTTCTTTAGAAAACACGTTATGTTGCCTAAAGAGATAGAAGTTAGATGGATAAATTGGCCATCTTTTTTGTTAGAAATGAGAGAATAAATGAATTGTGTCTTTTAACCTAGTATCATTGATAAATTGGAATTGGTTTTGCACTTTATTATACATTTAAAGATTAATAGATTATGAATATTTTAGGAAGGAAAATTGTTTTACGCGCTGTTGAGGAAGCTGACTTGTATCTTCTTCACAAATGGTCTAATGATCCTCAAACACAGGATATTATGGGTGGGATACATTTCCCAAGTTCAATGGATTGGCATAAAAGGTGGTTTGAAAACTTGAAAAATGACCAGAACAATCAAAGGTTTGCAATTGAAGCACCGGAACTTGGGCTTATTGGTTTATCAACAATTATAAACATTGATTGGAGGAATAGTCATGCTTGGCATGGTATAATGTTAGGAGATAAGGAAATAAGAGGAAAGGGGTTTGGGTTTGACGCCATAATGGCTACGCTTAGATATGCATTCGATGAATTACATTTGGAACGATTGGATGGCGCAATGATTTCGTATAATGAAATCTCAGTACATTTGTATGTTAATAAGTGTGGGTGGAAAAAAGAGGGGTTAAAAAGGAATTATTACTATAGAAAAGGCAAATTTTGGGATCAAATTATTGTTGGACAGACACGCCAAGATTATTATGAGTTTATAGACAAAACAGGTTATTGGGAGCAATAGTTGGCCAAATAAATTGTTTACTTTTGTTTTGTTTTTTATCTAAGGATATTCTTCCCTGTTTCTCATTGGTGTGAACTCCCCATTACATTGTTCTACATGTTAAACAAGAGTAGTTTTGATAAACTTTGTCAACTAAATCATTTATACATTATTTAACTTTATCAATATGAAAGTCCTAATCCTAGCGGGCGGTCTTGGCTCCCGTCTATCTGAAGAAACAACAATCAAACCCAAACCCATGGTAGAAATAGGTGGCAAACCAATTCTTTGGCATATCATGAAAATCTATTCCAGCTTTGGATATAATGATTTTGTAATTCTTTGTGGTTATAAAGGCTATATGATCAAAGAATATTTCGCTAATTATTTCCGCCACATGGCTGATATGACCATTGACATGGCCAACAACACTACCCAATACCATGTGAATCATGCTGAGCCTTGGAAAGTTACGTTGATTGACACCGGAGATGAAACCATGACGGGTGGCCGTATAAAGCGTGTTCAGAAATATGTGGGCGACGAGCCTTTTATGCTTACGTATGGCGATGGAGTGGCTGATGTTGAAATCGATGCCTTGGTAGATTTTCACAATAAACATGGTAAAGGTATAACTATGACTTCCGTTCAACCAGAAGGTCGTTTTGGCGCTTTGAATATTGCACAAAATGAACAGGTTACAAACTTTCAGGAAAAACCCAAAGGTGATGGCTCATGGATCAATGGTGGCTTTTTCGTCTGTGAACCCAAGGTCTTTGACTATATTGCTGGAGACAAAACAATTTTTGAAAGAGATCCATTGGAAAGTCTGGCAAAGGAAGGTGAATTATTTACCTACAAACATACTGGCTTCTGGAAACCCATGGACACCCTTCGTGATAAAAACCAACTGGAAGAATTAATCGAAAAAGGCACTGCTCCCTGGGTTAAATGGTAGTATGTGAAATTCATCCAAATTCGTGAAATCTTAGTTAAATAAAAATGGATAAGCACTACAACGGTCTGTTCAAAAACAAGAAAGTCCTTATAACAGGCCATACCGGTTTCAAAGGTTCCTGGCTGTCCCTACTCTTACACCAATTGGGAGCTGATGTTTATGGCTATGCACTTGACCCTCCAACAAATCCAAGTCTTTATAATGAAGCTAATTTGGATGAAATTGTCAAATCAACCATTGGGGATATTCGTGATTTCCATAGACTTAAATCTAACATTGATCTAATAAAACCGGAAATCATCATCCACATGGCCGCTCAGCCACTGGTCAGAGCTTCATACAAAGATCCCATTGAAACCTATTCTACAAACCTTATGGGTACAGTAAATTTGTTTGAAGCAGTAAGGCAATCATTCGGGGTAAAGGTTCTAATCAATGTTACCACTGATAAATGCTATGAAAACCGCGAATGGCATTGGGGTTACCGTGAAAATGAACCGATGGGTGGCTATGATCCTTATTCAAACAGCAAAGGCTGCTCTGAATTGGTTACTTATTCGTTTAGAAATTCCTTTTTCAATCCGAAAGAATATGATAAGCACGGCATGGCATTGGCCAGTGCCAGAGCAGGTAATGTAATTGGTGGTGGTGATTGGGCAGAAGACCGGCTTATACCTGATTTTATCCGTGCCATTACCAAAGGTGAACAGCTTCTGATCAGAAGTCCTTATGCCACTCGGCCATGGCAACATGTATTAGAGCCTTTAAGTGGTTATCTTACATTAGCTGCCAAGCTGTACGAAGATGGTTCTAGCTACTCAGAAGCTTGGAATTTTGGCCCTGACGACAACGACGCACAAAATGTTGAGTGGATTACCAAAAAAATTTGTGAATACTGGGGCGAAAATGCTGCATACAAAATAGATACCAATCCTCAGCCGCACGAAGCCAATTATCTTAAACTGGATTGCTCCAAGGCTAAGGCTGAACTCAATTGGTTTCCGCGATGGAACATTGATAGAACATTACGGAGTATCGTTGATTGGAACAAATCAAGAAGACATGGAGAAGACTTAAGGGATATCTGTTTCAATCAGATAAACCAGTACTTTAATAGTAATACTTAATCTTAATTATGATGGGACTACAGATTATCAAACGAATCATTAGCCAAGAAAACTTTCCGGATTACAATATTCCGGACAGTTTCGGTGATAAGGCTGAGGTAATAATTATCCCCTACATAGAGGGTGAAATAGATATGGAAAACAATGAATCATTTTACTTGATGAAGGCTCAGGAAAGAAATGGTTCTGCAAATATGTTAAACGAACCTGAAGAGGAGGCATGGAATGAAGTATAAAGGCAAAATATTTAAGATACCTTTTCCTTTTACAGATCGGTCTTCAACAAAAAAGAGACCTGTTTTGGCATTGAGTGAACCCAACGAATACGGTGATATTCGGTTTGCGTTTATTACTACAAAATCGCATCCGAATAAGATGCAATACGAACTAAAAACAAAAGATTTATCTTCCTCCCCGTTACCTTTAAGGTCTTTTATCCAACTGAATAAAACCGTCTTGCTACATGAGAGCATCATTATAGAAGAATGGGCTGAGTTGAAGCAAACCACATGGCTAAAGGTTCAGCGCGAACTGGTATTAAGCGAGTCCTCAAATTGGTATATGGATCGCTTTGAGCATACAAATTTTATCCCAGGACAGTCAAAGGTTAATTATGCAGGTCGTGTTTTCGATCAAAACGAAATCAACAATGCAGTGGAAGCCTCTTTAGATTTCTGGCTAACCGAAGGGCGTTTCTCAGAACAGTTTGCTGAAAAAATAGCCGAATATCTTGAAGTTGAACATGTTTTACTGACCAACTCGGGTTCATCTGCCAACCTTTTGGCATTTTCAGCATTGACCTCTGAAAAATTGGGCAATAAACGCCTGAAAACAGGTGATGAAGTCATTTCAGTCGCTGCAGGTTTTCCGGCAACTGTTACGCCTATCCTGCAATATGGTCTGATTCCGGTTTTTGTGGATGTGGATATACATACCTATAACATTGATGTGGAAATGATGCGTAAAGCGGTTACACCCAAAACACGTTGCATTTTCATCGCACACACCCTCGGCAATCCCTTCAATATTGATGCTGTGATGGAACTTGCCAATGAGCTTGATCTTTGGGTGATTGAAGATAATTGCGATGCATTTGGCAGCCGCTATAATGGCAAGTTTACTGGAACGTTTGGTCATCTTTCTACCATATCCTTTTACCCTGCCCACCATATCACAACGGGTGAAGGCGGTGCTATCATCACGAACGATCCGATCTTGGCAAACCTTGTTAGGGCTTTCCGTGATTGGGGTCGCGACTGCTATTGCGCTGGTGGCGAAAACAATACCTGTGGAAAACGGTTTTCTCAAAAATTTGGAAATTTGCCATTTGGTTATGATCACAAGTATGTGTATTCAGAAATCGGATATAACTTGAAAATGACTGACATCCAAGCTGCAATTGGAGTAGCTCAAATGGATAAGTTGGATTATTTTGGCGAACGCCGTAAAGAAAATTTTCTGTCATGGTATAAAGTTTTCGATAAGTATCCTCAGTATTTTTCTTTGCCAAAAGCTAACGACAGTGCAGACCCATCCTGGTTTGCGTTTATTGTAACTTTAAAAGAAGGCACACCTTTCTCTCGAGACGAATTTACTAGCCATCTCAACACCAAACTCATCGAAACCCGCAACCTATTTGCAGGCAACATAACCAAACAGCCTGCTTTTGTTGACAAAAATTGGCGCATCGCCGACAACCTCAACAACACCGACTACATCATGACAAACACCTTCTTCCTGGGTACATACCCAGGCCTGACACAGGAAATGTTCGATTATGCGAATGAGGTCATTAGCGATTATTTGAAGAGTTACACAAAGTAAAATACAAAGTAACACTATGTAATTCTATTTGAACTTTGTGAAACTTAGTGCCACTTTAGCAAAACTTTGTGAACCAAACACCTTCGATGACAGAATATAAAATTAGTAACTCTCGGCTGCGTATTCAAAGTCGACACAGCCATGGATCTCTAACTGTTAGGGAGTGCCTATCGCTCTGGTCTTGTTTACGAATAAAGGAAATCCGGACAAATAGTCGAAATAGAAAACCACCGCCTTTAATCTATGAAGAAGTTGAAGTAAACTGTGGTCATCGGATTACATGCTGATCAACTCAAAAGTCGTCATCGAACTCAAAACTGTCGAAGCCTTCACTGATGTCCATATCGCCCAAACATTGCCCTATATTAAGTTGTCAGATTCCAAACTTGGCCTGCCACTCAACTTCTTTATCAAATAACCTAAACAAGGAATCAAAAACCTTATCCTTTAAAAAGCATTGTGTTTCTTCCCGTCTTACTTCATGTACTTTGTGAAATAAAAACTTTATGTAATGTTAGTTAAGAAATATAAGTCACAGATAGTTTCAATATTAAACCCCTTTGAAGGAATTTACACACTTGAATTCAAATCTTTAGGAAGTAAATATAAATACCACCCCGGCCAATTCCTCCATCTCGCCCTAGACCAGGATTATGATGGCATTGGCCAATGGCCCGAATCCCGCTGTTTCTCCATGCAAAGCAACTCCAACGAAGAAAACATCAAAATCACCTATGCAGTAAAAGGAGCTTTCACCAAACAAATGGAACAAAAGCTTAAAATAGGTGCGGAAGTTTGGTTGAAATTACCTTACGGCGATTTGTTCCAACAATCACATAGTAAAAAAAATACTGTGTTCATAGCAGGAGGAACAGGGATTACTCCATTTCTCTCTCTCTTCACACACGAATCCTTCCTCGAATACAATAATCCCAAAATCTATCTCGGTTTTCGCTCCAAAGCATACAACATCTACGAGACCGAACTAAGCTTCGTGAAACTTCGTGATAATTTTGCGAAACTTTGTATTCCAATAATCTATTACGAGGATGTTGATGGAATTATCAATATCGAAGATATCTTCAATGAAAACGGAACCAACACCACGTATTTCATTTCTGGTCCTCCAATAATGATCAAATCCTTTAAATTATATCTAGTCTCTGTTGGCTTAAATAGGGAACAAGTATTAACCGATGATTGGGAATAGCATGCAGACAGTTTTAATAACAGGAATCAATGGATATCTAGGTAGTAACTTGGCAAAGTCCCTTTCAGAGAATTATATTATTGTTGGTCTTGAATATTCATTAAACAAATTAAACAGAATTGAAGGGTGCAATTTCAAAGTATATTCTGTTGAAAATGGAGTACCCAATGATATGTTTATTGAGAATAAAATTGACATAATCATACATACCGCCACATTTTACGGCAGGCAAAATGAAAGTATAAAAACCATAGCTAATAGTAACCTCTTTATTCCTTTTGATTTGTTAAACAAAGCAATTGAAAACAGTTGTTCAACATTTATAAACACTGATACTGTTCTCGATCGATTCGTAAGTACCTATGCCCTCACAAAAAACCAGTTTCGTGAATGGCTATATTTACGCCGAAACGAATTAAATGTTATAAATATGCAATTGGAGCATTTTTATGGCCCAGGAGCCTCAGAAACCAACTTTATCACAGCGATGATTAAACGGTTGAAAAATAACGAACAGCAAATAAACCTTACCGAAGGTACACAAAAACGTGGTTTTATATACATTGAAGATGTGGTAGCAGCCTACAAAATTGTACTTGAAAATCTGCCTCTCGCTGAAGCTTATTGCGAGTTCCAAATTTGTACGCAAGATTTGATAAGCATTAAGGAGTTAATGCTCATCTTAAAAGAAATATCACATAGTAAAAGCGTATTAAATTTTGGTGCTATTCCCTATCGAGAAAATGAGCTGACACACTCTAAAACTGATAATTCTGCCCTAATAAATTTAGGATGGAAACTCAAATATGGCATACAAGATGGACTTCAAAAAACCATTTAACCTATGGGTATGTAATCCGAAATAATTCGTGTAATTCGTATATATCAATAAATACAATAAAAATGAAGTACCTTATAACAGGTGGTGCCGGTTTTGTTGGATCCAATCTCGCCACCGAAGTGTTAAACCGGGGTGATGAGCTGATAATTTTCGACAACTTATTTAGACACGGTAGTGGACAGAATCTGGAATGGCTCAAGACAAAAGGCCAATTCAAATATTATCCTTATGATATTCGTAATTATAATGACGTTGAAACAGTTATAAAAGCTACAAGGCCAGATGTCATTTTTCATCTTGCGGGGCAAGTTGCAATGACTACTTCCCTCCAAAATCCACGCCTTGATTTTGAGACGAATACAGTAGGAACCCACAATCTGCTTGAATCTGTGCGGAAATATTCTCCGGAAAGCATAATCCTATATTCTTCAACAAATAAAGTTTATGGCGATCTTGATTACCTTACTTACGAAGAAACTGAAACACGATACAAATGTATGGAGTTTCCAAATGGTTTTGATGAATCTTTAAAGTTAGATTTTACAACCCCTTATGGGTGTTCCAAGGGGTCTGCTGATCAATTTTTATTGGATTATTACAAAATGTTTGGAATACGAACTGTAGTTTTTAGGCATTCATCCATGTATGGGGGCAACCAGCATCCAACTTATGATCAGGGTTGGATTGGATGGTTTATTCAACAAGCCTTAGAGTTAAAAAGGGGGACAGCTACGGAGCCATTTACCATTTCAGGTAACGGCAAACAGGTACGCGATGTGCTTCATGCTTCTGATGTGGTTAATCTATACTTCAAAGCCTTTGAAAGTATTGAGAAAACAAAAGGTCAAGTCTTTAATATTGGAGGGGGAATTGAAAATAGTCTTTCGCTTTTAGAGCTTTTTGCAATACTTGAGGATTTGTTAGGAAATAAAATGAGATACATTCATCTGGATTTTCGCAAAAGCGATCAGTTAGTCTTTGTTGCAAATAATGATTCTATTCAAGAGAGAACAAACTGGAAGATTTTAACGTCTAAAACTTCAGGAGTTGAAAATACATTAACTTTTGTTATGAACCAAATACATTGAAATTTGACACTTTAACTCAAACACTAACTCTTCGTATTATTTATTGCAAATTTGAATCAGATGTCTTAATGTCAATTTTGTAATTATTTTTTTTAACTGGTCTGCAAGCGATACTATTATAAATATAAGGAAGGATACTAGAATTGAAAATAGCTCTAATACATTCTCATTTAACAGATAGAGGTGGTTCACAAAGGTATGTGATAGAAATAGCCAACAATTTATTAGATATTGGAGTAAAAGTTGATATCTTTTGCTATGAGTACAACAAAAATTTGTGTTACCCAGAATTAGTCTCAAAATTGAATATTGAGAAATTATTCACAAGGGAGTCAAATTGTAGAAAAGATCAGATAGGCTTAAAAGATAGATCACTCAAAAACAAATTAACTAAAGTTTATAAAAATAAAATAGTAAAAAGAATTGTTAATGCTTTAGGTATTGATTACATTTATTCCTTATTTTCTACTAATAAACGAGCACGACGGTTGGCTAATTTGTTGCTTACTAGTAATAGTGATTATGATTTAATTTTTGCCCATGAGGAACCTTTATCTGTATATGCTGCAATAAAATGTAAAGCAGTAAAAAATATTCCAATTTATTGGTTTTGTTATGACACTATTGAAAAGTGGTACCTTGAATGGAAAGATGAGCATAAGTCCTCATTAATTCGAAGGTTCTTACTTCAAAAGATTTATTTTAAATATGACAGGTATCTTATTAATAAATTTGTTGACAAATCTGCAGTATTAGATACTAATATGTCTATCAGGTATCAAAAATTATATGGGTATACTCCGTTGGTCAGACGAGGGGGTATTTCGCAATTTGTTCTTAAGTACCCTAAAAAAAATCTCATTAGAGAAAAATTTAATTTGTCAGATGACATAGTAGTAATATTTTCCTTGACAAGATTTGTCAACTATAGGAGAGTTCATGATATTCTAGATATGTATAAAAAACTTTCCGATAATATTCAGAAAAAGGTATTTATATATTTGAATTCCCCAATATCAAACCAGACTTACTATGAATGGTTTATAAGTAACTATAAAGAAATTTTACAAAGTAAAAATATTATAATAAATATAGATTATCCAAAAAATGATGATGAAATGTATAATATGTATCTATCCTCAGATATTTTTCTATTTCCAAATGAAAATCAAACATGGGGGCATGCTCCACTTGAGGCAATGGCATGTGGCAATGCAACATTGGTGTCTACAGGGTGTGGAATTAGTGAAGTAATTGGGCGTATCACTCCCGAAGCTGTTTTTGAAGTTGGTAATACAGAAGAGCTATCTCAAAAAATCGAAGAAATAATACAACTTAAATCCTATAAAGATATATTGCAAATTCAAAAAAAATACGTAGAAGGTAATTTAACTTGGGAAAGGGTATGTGAAATATTTATAGCAGATTTTAAAGAAATTATATATAGTATAAATGTATAGAATATATTGTTAGTGGATCGTAAAAGTTTAAGGATAGGATCATTAGAAATAACTGTATACTTATACAAATTTAATGTGTGGATTGTTTCTGGTCACCAGAGAATAAGGTGAGTCAGTATAGTTTTATAAGCACTTTGAAAAGCTTTAATGAATACATTTGTACCCATATCAGTTGATTGGGTCCTTTTCTAGTTGCTCTAGTGAATAAAAAGGTGATGGTACAACCAACAAGTACAAATTATAAATTGGGCATAAGCGGTCTGCCCAATTGAATTTTTTTTATCAATGTCAGAATTTAAGAAAACTCAATAACTTGGTCTGTATAGCAACAATTAAGGAACTTGAAGTCTCGGATCAAGATTGGGAATGGTAGTCAATTATGGGTATTTGGTATTTCAGATGCAGCCAATTGAAGTGGTGAAAAGAACAAGGCAATTGGCATAGCAACAGTTTATCTGAATAATAGATGGGAACTTTTTCAGATTACCTTTATGAAAAAAACAGACGGGAATGATGAATTTTGTTATATCTATATGAAATGAAGAACGAAAAAAATTTGAGTTTGAATTGTTTAATGGATACTGAGCCGTCTTCGTTTATTAATTTCAGATCAATAGTCAAAAAAGTAATTTACTAAATCAGGATAGGTAATGGGGAATGATATTCTTGTTTCAGTCATATCATTGACATATAATCATGAAAAGTACATAGCAAAAGCTATAGAAGGATTTTTATTTCAAAAAACAAGTTTTAGGTATGAAGTAATTGTTGCTGATGATGCGTCAACAGATTCAAATCAATCAATAATAAAGAAGTATCAAGTAGATGCTCCTGATATTATCAAACCGATTTTAAGAGAGAAAAACATTGGCGGCTTAAATAATTTTGTTGATGCTTTTAGCAAATGTACAGGTAAATACATTGCGTTTTGCGAAGGAGATGATTATTGGACTGACCCTAATAAGCTACAAAAGCAAGTTGATTTTCTAGAAGAAAATGCTGGCTTTTCTGCTTGTGCCCATCGTTCACAAACCCTATTTTTTGATGGTAGTAATCGGCCTGCCAGAGATTATGTCGAAATTCAAAGAAATATTGTATTTAAGGGGGAGTTTTCAACAAGAATACCATATCAGTTAAATAGTTTACTAGTGAGGAGAGAGGTTTATGAGTCAAGAAGTCTTCCTCCTATGATTTTAAGCTCTGATTATGCTTTGTTTTTAATGATTTTATTATCAGGTAACTTGTATGTATTTGATGATGTTATGAGTATTTACAGGGTTCAGAATACAGGGATGTCATATTCAGTTTCATTAGGTACAGTAAAGGCCGATTATCGAATATTGATAAAATGGTTAAAGGAGAATAGCGTGAGTCGGAGGAAAATTCAATGGCAGAAGCGTTTGTACTTTGAGAGAATGCTTACCTACCCTTCGGATATCGATTATAAGCAAATATTTTATTTGTATTTTAAGGTGGTGTTATATTCGATGCTAGTTTTTCCTTTTGATTTAAAAAAAATCTATAGTCTCACGTTTAAGGGACTTAAAATTGCTATAAACAAAAAGATTAATAGGGATAAAAAATTAAAGTAGAATACATTATGTTATAAAAATAACTCGAATCAAGGATGATAATACACTTCGTGCGAATATATTCAACATGTAAAAAGGCTTTGAAATGGTTATAATATCAATGAATGGAAAAGGGGGAAACCATTGAAATTGTGTATATTGAGCGCTTTTCATATACGATTAAATCCGAAAAGCTTTATTCGCTCGAACTCAAGACCGGACACGATGCTATTCAAGCCTGTTCTGAGTTTATTTGTTATTACAATTACAAAGGGGATTATTATTATGTGGATAATGAAACACCTGGATATGTAAATAAATCAGTCGTATAGTCTTTATTAGATGAGCCCCCTAGGTCAAGTTATTTACAATACTTCTCGTTGAGTTTTCTGTGAAGCTCCTTGAAAATTGGAATAATTTTGCTTGATCCCACGTGCATGAAAAATTAATTATAACCTCACAAAAGGTTGTCCCATCAAACTAGACCAGATTAGAAGATATCAGGGTTAAATAATTGTCAGTAGAAACAATTATAAGACGATTGTAATGGGTGCTCGTAGCATTTTATCTTTTTAGTATATTTTTAATTTGGTTCTATGGCTGAAAACAGTAGAATAGAATGACAACATGATAGGCATTTCTATGCAGTTAATAAATAGTATTGATTAAACCTCAAAATAGTATGTGTAGCATATTTGGGTATATAGGTAAAAATTATTGTTTGGTTGAGAATAGGTTTGTAAAGGATTTGCAACATAGGGGTCCTGATGATCAGGGCGTTTATGTTAATGATGAAATATCGCTAACTCTCGGACAAACAAGACTTTCAATAATAGATTTGTCTGCAAAGGGACATCAACCAATGTTTGATTCCACAAATAATTTTATTATTGTTTTTAATGGAGAGGTCTATAATTATCGAGAGATCAAGATTAAATTGCTAAATCTAGGATATGTTTTTAATACTGAAACAGATACGGAGGTTGTTTTAAATAGCTTTATAGAATGGGGAGAAGAATGCATGAATTACTTTAGAGGGATGTTTGCGTTCTGTATCTTCAATAAGGATAAATCTGAATTATTTTTAGCGAGAGATCGTTTTGGTATTAAACCTTTGATATATACATTTCTTGAAGATCAATTTATCTTTTGCTCAGAATTGAAACCTATAATCAGATCAAACTTCGTTCCGAAGAAACTTTCACATGAGGCAACAAATGATTATTTCAGAATGGGGGCGGTAAAGCAACCTAAAACAATAATTGATGGTGTATTTCAACTTTTACCTGGCCATTTTATGAAAGTCAAGTCGGATAAAACCTATACCATAAAAAAATATTACGACTTGGTTGAATCATCGTTGTTATTGCCTCAGGTTGATGATTATCTGGATGCAGTCAGTGTTGTACGTCAAGAGCTAGAAACTGCTACTAAATATCACATGGTTGGTGATGTTGAGGTTGGAGTATTTTTAAGCGGAGGCGTGGATTCAACATCTGTGACTGCCTTAATGAAGAAATATAGTGATTCGAAAATAAGTACTTTCTCCGTGGGATTCAAAGATAAAACGGAGGCTTTTGATGAAACGAATATTGCAAGTAGAACAGCGAAATCCTTAGGAACAAATCATTACAATATTTTTATAGATGATTTATACATAGCAAATATTTTTGATAAATTCATTGATGATATAGACCAACCCAGTTTTGATGGTATTAACACATATATTGTTAGCAAGGAAACAGCCAGAAAGATTAAAGTGGCTTTAAGTGGTTTAGGTGGTGATGAGATATTTGCTGGATATTCTCATTTTAAAATCATACGAGATAATGTTCTTAAAAAACCAAATATGCTATCCTTGTTGGGAAAAAAGGTGAACACACTTAGACCTAATAGGTTCACGAAAAAGTATCCAATGAGGGGGTTGGCGGAAGAAGTCGCAATTTACCAAAATAGAGTTTTAAATGTTGATTTGAGTCTTGTTCTGAAACATTGTAGCATACCTCCTAGGATTCTTGTTAATAAAGAATTGTCATCTATTCAGAGAATTAGCAAATTTGAAATTGATAATTATTTACTAGATACACTCCTAAGAGACGCAGATGTGTTAAGTATGGCGAGTTCTTTGGAAGTGCGGCCAGTTCTTTTAGATCATAAGCTAGTTGAGCTGGCATTTAGTTTAAAAGATGAATACAAGATACGAGGAAATCTGCTCAAATCTGTTTTTGTTGAAAGTGTTAAAGATTTAATACCAAATGAAGTTTGGAATAGAAAAAAAACGGGATTTACAATGCCCTATTCAAGATGGATGAATAGTGCCTTAAATGATAGATTTATTGAGTTAATGGATCAGCCTCAACTTGATACGGTTTTTTGTAAAAAATATCTTGATGAAGTTAAATTGAAAGTCAAACAAAAAAAACTAATCGCTGCAGACTGGAATTTCTTTATTTTCATAAATTGGCTACAAAATAATAAAATAGATATTTCGTAAAATATTGCCTAATCTATTGTAAATGAAAAAAATACTTTATATCCACCATTCTACCAGTTGGGGCGGAGCTCCTAATAGTTTAATAAAATTGATTAATAGTCTTGATAAATCAAAATATGAAGCAAAAGTACTTCTTTTAAGGCATTCTTCAATTGCGGATAAGCTAAAAGAGAATGGAATTGTTTTTAGTATTGCAGAATCAATGTTTTACAAAAAATTCTATCGTTTTTTTGCCCATAGTGAAGAATCATATGTTAAATGGTATCAGATCCATCGATTTTTGAGATTAGGTGTCTCATGGATTTTGTCGAATCTATATTTTGCAAGGAAAGAACTGGTAAAACATAAGTTTGATATTGTCCATCTAAATTCATCTGTTTTAACTGACTGGCTTGCTCCGGTTAAAAAAAATCATGCTAATGCGATCATTCATATAAGGGAGCCATTTCGTAAAGGTAAACTCGATTTTTTACATCTTTTTTTCAAATCTAAAATTAGCAAGCATGCTGATAAAATAATTGCTATTAGTAAGGATAATGCAAGGCGTTTGGACATTCCAGCTAAAACAGAAATTATTTATAACTATTCAGAAATTCCAAAAATAGAGCCATCTGACAATTCATACAAGTCAGGAAAAGTTTTATATATGGGAGGATCCAGCACAAGCAAGGGTTTTTATACGCTTGTAGAGTCACTGGATTATTTGGATGAAAATGTAAAAGTCTTTTTTTGCGGCCACTATTCGTCAACGATAAAATCAAATAGCATTATTCATATCTTTAAATTAGTCCTATCTAAAGGGTTAAAGCGAAGAAATGCAATAAAAAAAATAAATAGTCATCCTAATGCAAAGGTATTTGGATTGGTACACAACGTTCATGATCTCTATATAGAGGTTTGTTGCCATGTTTCTCCTTTTGTGGTGCCTCATTTTTCTAGACCTGTTATTGAAGCGCATTTGCACAGTAAACCTGTAATTGGTACGGACGTTGGAGGTATGGAAGAGATTATTGAGCACGAAAAGAATGGATTGATTGTGCCTAGAAATAATCCAAAAGAGTTGGCCATGGCAATAAATGCCTTGGTCTCTGATAGTGAAAAAGCTAAAAAATTTGGCAGGTACGGATATTTTATCGCCATTCAGAAATTTACTCCGCGAAATGTACTTCAGTTTGAACGGTTATACGATGACATATCTAAAAAAGATTGAAACGGGGATGAAAATAAAATTCAATACAGTAGATTTAAGTATCTTATTTGCAATAGCTTCTACCTCGCTATATATTGTATTTAGGAACCTGCCCTTAATTAAAGTGGAAACTTTTATTGCATGGGCTGCTATCGCTTTGGTGATTATGGTTAGCAGAAGCACCAAATTTTTTAGAAGAAGGGAAATGATGAATTTAATTTTGTTTGGGATTGTTATGTTGGGTGTTTTGCAATATACTCTGTGGAAACCCATGAATGATTGGGATCGAATACATATTTTACTGGAATTTTATAATTTATTAGTTTTCACTGCAATTTTCTTGTACTATCGAAGTAGGAATGACTTCGCAAAGTTGGCTTGGATAAGTAAGTGGGCATTTATTTTTGTGATAATCAGTCTTATTGGGACCAATGTTGCACTATTTTTCGATTCTGTGTTGGTTCGGCAGGCAGCATCTACGGGTGACTTTACTTCTTTCCAAGGAAGGTTGTATAAAATGACAGGTGCAATGGGTTATAGCTATATTCAGGGCGTTATTTGCTTAATTCCAATACTTATTTATCATATTAAAAATAAAAAGAAAATGGTTTTTGGGCCAAAAGTACTAATCGGTATTCTTTTGGTTTTAATTATTACTGAGATACGCGCCCAAGTGTTTGCGAATATATTGGTGACAGTTCTGATTACTGTACTATCGTTAGTTGGGTTTAAAAGACGACAACAATCTTTTTTAGCAATTTCATTACTTGGTATACTGGTTTTATTGATACCAAATTATATATATGTAGATTTCTTAAATACATTGAGTACAAAATTTGATCCCGGCTCAGTAATTTATGCAAAACTTAAAGACTTTGCTGAATTTATTGGAAATCCAGAACTGGACGCGTCTACGGGTGCTGGAAATAGGGCTGGTCGCTACCAATTGCTACTTGAAGCATTACTTGATAATCCAATTGTTGGCATTGCTTCATATAAAAATATGTTGGGTGATTATGGAGTGGCGCATCTCTATTGGATGAATAGACTCGCTCTTTGGGGCATCCCAGGATTTTTGTTTTTCGTCTATGTATTGTACAAAATATATCGAAGTATTAGTTCTTTATTTGATGCCGATTTTCGGTTCTCTTATTTACTATCTGTTTCGGCGCTTGTTATGCTAGGCTTAACCAAGGTCATTGCAGGTCGAGAGCCATGGCTTATAGTAATAGTCGTAATTCCAGGGCTTTATTTTTTGCCTCTGCTGGGTCAAGTAAAAGATTTAAAGGGTAAATGAGTAAATTTTTATCATTCTTCTCATATAACTAAATAGTTTAATATGGAGCAACTAAGTATATTGATTTCACATACCAGTGTTTATAAAAAATCTGGGTGGGGTAGGATTTTTCCTCTAGCAGTTGGTTTAGTAAAACAAGGAAATAATGTAACAATTCTTACCACAAATCCACATTATTCCTTTTTAACTAAGGAGATAACAGTCGAAAATGTAAAAATCATTATTTACCCTGAAATAATACCTTCCAGAGTTTCAAGAATGGGATTTGGCTTATTAAGCCTGTTGTTAAAGGTGTTCCATGTGCTATTTCATAAATATGATGTTGTTCAGTCAGATAATGGGCACAGGCCGCTTTCAGGACTTCCCTGTAGAATCCACAAATGGCGTTTTGGTTCTGTTTATGTTGCAGAATGGTGGGATTGGTATGGGAAAGGCGGCCAATATGATAATAAAAACGAATTTTTTAAATTTTTTTTTGGTCGTTATGAATTGAAATGGGAGGTCAATGATAAAAAAGTTGCTGATGGTGTTGTGGTTTTATCCGAGGTTCTTAGGTTACGGGCAGAGCAGTTCAAAGAAAAGAATAGAATTGTTAAAATACATGGTGGTGCTGATGTTTCCTTAATACCGTTTGTTAAGGATAATTTGAATTTGAAGAAAAAATATAATATTGATAAAGATATATTGACATTTGGCTACATCTCATTGAGAAACTCTAATATTAAGGAATTTAATCCGTTACTCAAGGCAATGTCAAAATTTGATGTATCAAGTAAAATTAAAATTCTTGTTTTTGGTGATTCAAGCAAGCTCATTGATCAAATACCGATAGTTCATCAAGATAAGTTTGTTTTTTTTGGTTGGATTGATTACTCTACCGATTTCGAGAAACTCCAATGCGTTGATGTTTTTTTTCTATTTAAAGAGGAAACTTTAATGACCAAAGCTGGGTGGCCTAATTGTTTAGGTGATTATTTAGCTTGTGGCCGACCGGTATTAATTCATGCAGTAGGCGAAACTGAAGAATTTGTTAAACAATACCCTTATGGGTTCATTGAAACATCTGGAAATGAGGATGACGTTTATGCAAAGATTCAACAATTATTAATTAATAAGAGAGGTTACATTGGGAAAGGTGATGCAATACGAAAACTTGCAGAAGATGTTGTTTCGTGGGATTCAAAAAGCAAAGAATTATATGATTTTTATTTAAGTCTATTGAAGCTAAAAAAAGAAACCAAACAAACATATTTGGTCAAAAAAATCTGATATTTTGCAAAAACAAATGCTTTGTTGTTCTTAGGATATTGAAAAAATGACAATATCATTTTTTGTCTCGACAGGAAAATTTCAAATAGGGGCATTCCTGAATTAAAAATCAGTATTATCGCAAATTAATTATTCTAGCGAACTTACAAATTTTTGTGGGATCATGTATGAGTTCGAGCAATATACTGAGCCACTCAAATGGGTTCACGTTATTCTTCTTGCAGGTACCGAAGAAGGAATAGAACATGGCGGCTCGCTTGGCTCCTTCGTGTGATCCGGCAAAGAGATAGTTTTTTCGTCCCAGAGCGTTTGGTCTGATGGCATTTTCTACCCAGTTGTTATCTATCTCCAGCGAACCATCGTACATAAAGTTGCACAAAATGTCCCAACGCTTTGAGGTATATTCCAAAGCGATGCCCATCGGACTCTTGGGGATGGCCGTTTTTTGATATGATGCGATTAGTTTTCCCAGCTCGTTCATTAGGGGTAATGATTCATTCAAGCGTAGCTCTTTGCGCTGTGCAGCGGTCATGTTTGCTTCACGGGCTTTACGCTCTACGGCATACACCTCTTGCATCTTGCTCAACACTTCTGCTGCTTTTTCAGCATCATAGTCCAGCGCCTTTTCAAAATACCTACGGGCATGAGCCATACAACCTACATGTGTAATGCCCTCTTGTCTGGCAAACCAATCATAAACATTGTATCCATCTGTCTGTAAGTACCCCGTGAAGTTTTTCAACAGTTCTGCGGGGCCTTCTCTGCCGCGCCCATATCGGTAATCATAAAATACCGCATTTTGCAAAGGAGCATTGTAAACCCAGTGGTAACCCTGATGTGTTGTTCCTTTTTTATTCTTGTCCAACACTTTAATGGGCGTTTCATCGGCTTGAATGTAACCTTGTTCAAGTACCAGCTTTTTTAATTGTTCGTATAGTGGCGCTACAAGATCCGCTGTCTGTGTAATCCAACTGTCGATAGTGGATGCAGCAAGTTTAATGTCTTCTCGCTTGAATCGTTCAATCTGACGATAAATGGGCAGATGGTCAACAAACTTTTCTACCAGAATGTTTGATAACAGACCTGCTCCGGCAATACCTTTTTCGATTGGACGAGTGGGAAGTTTACCAATGATGATTCCTTCGCCATTTGGAAGGGCGTATTTGTTGCGGATAAAATGACGGGCAAATAATTTAGCCGGAATAAAGTCCAACTCTTTGGTAATCTCCTGCCCAATACAAACCAGTCCTTCGGTGCTTTGTTCGGGTTCAATAACAATTTCTTCAACAGGAATGTGGGCAGGAAAATCCAGACGGCCGGGATGCTTTGATTTTTTGACTTCGCGCGTATAAGTAACCTGCTGCTTTTTGGTGGACTGTTCAGGAACCGTTTCGGTTACTTCAAAAGGGAGCGTGAGTTGCCCAACAGTGGCATTGGAGATGAACCGTTCGCGTTTTGTGCCTGAAGTGATTGGAAGAGAATAGTTCCAATAAATAATGATAAACTCCCTAAGTAGTTTGAAATGAAAATCCTGATTGATATTGGTCATCCTGGCCACGTACATTATTTTCGTAATCTCATTAAAAATCTAAAAGAGAAAGGTATTGATATTATTGTTACAGCTCGAGAACGTGATGTTGTCTTCTCATTGTTGGAATTTTATAAAATTAATTATTTCAATAGAGGGCGAGGAAATAATTCCGTTTTTGGCAAATTGTTATATATGCTTTTTGCTGATTTTAAGTTATTACTATTGTCTCTCAAATGCAAGCCGGATATATTTCTTAGTTTTTCTTCCCCATACGCTGCTCAAGTGGCAAAGATTATGGGGAAACCTCATATTGCGATAAATGATACAGAGCATACGGATAAAACACATGCTAAGTTTACGTATCCTTTTTCGTCTGTAATATTAACGCCTGAAAGTTACCAGAATGATTTGGGCTCAAAACAGATTAGATTTGACAATACAGTAGAAGGGCTTTATTTACATAAAAATTATTTTAAACAAAACATATCTGTTTTAAATGATATTGGTATAGAAATTGACGAAAAGTTTGTATTACTTCGTTTTGTTTCGTGGCATGCTCATCATGATTATGGGCAGTCAGGATTGGATTTATACACCATTAAAACTTTAATCAATCTTTTAGAAAAAAACTATAAAATTTTTATTTCATCTGAGCTTCCGTTATCTCCCGAATTTCAAAAATATCAGCTTCATATTTCACCTGAAAAAATGCATGATGTATTGTATTATGCATCTTTGTTTATTGGAGAATCTGGGACTATGGCTTCTGAAAGTGCGTTTCTAGGAACACCAGCGGTCTACATAAATTCTCTTCCTTTGATGTGTTATCTAAAATTGGAACAGGATGCTGGTATTTTAAAACATTTCCCTTCATCTGTCGGTGTGGTTGATTATGTAGAGCAAATCATCCAGGATGATTACTTAAAACAAAAAGCGATAGTGAATGCTCGGAAAATGAAAGAAAGGTTTATTGATCCGACAGCTTTTCTAACATGGTTTATTGAAAACTATCCAAGTAGTAACCAAATCATGAAAGAAACTCCTGACTATCAATATCGCTTTAAATAGCATGGGTAAGAATCATATTAAGGGGATATATAGTCAATTGGAGTTATTATATTTAAATAGTATTTTTCCATTTTTATAATGAGAGACTTTACAAGTCAGCAATATAAGCAACTTCTGAGTCGATTAACAGAAGAATCATATCTTTTTTTAACTTTCAAAGAATATGTGCAAACCAAAGATATTTCTCGTTTAATTATTCTTAGGCATGATGTGGAGAAATATTATCCAAATGCTCTTAAACTAGCACAAATTCAATCGGATTTTGGAATCCAAGGTACCTTTTATTTTCGCTTGCTAAGAAATCATTTTCAACCAAAAATAATACAAGAAATAGCATCAAAGGGTCACGAAATAGGCTATCATTACGATGACTTGGCTGAGTGCAATGGCAACATCGACAAAGCCTATGACCGTTTTCAGAGAAACCTGGAGCTGCTGAGAAAAATTGCCCCGGTGGAAACAATCAGTATGGATGGCTCGCCTTTGTCAAAATTCGACAACCGCGCCATCTGGCAAAAATACGACTACCGCAAACTCGGCATCATCGCCGAACCCTATTTTGACATCGACTTCAACAAGCTCTATTACATCACCGATACCGGTCGCCGTTGGGATGGCCACCTCTACAACGTCCGCGACAAAGCCACCAAAGAAAACCCCGTCACCAACCCCGACTTCCTCAATCGGAGGTACCATACCACCCAAGACATCATCAACGCCGTAAACCAAGGCACTTTCCCCAAACAAGCCATGCTCAACTTTCACCCACAACGTTGGAACGACAAGCCATTGCCCTGGCTGAAAGAATTGGTTTGGCAAAATGTGAAGAATCAGGGGAAGCGGGTGCTCATTACCCTACGCAAATAGTCAAAGAACAAGTGTGTAATCTGTTGATTTGTTGATGGGTTGATTTGTTGGTGGGTTGATTTGTTGATGGGTTGATTTGTTGATTTGTTGATGGGTTGATCTGTTGATTTGTTGATGTGTTGATCTGTTGATGCGTTGATTCGTTGATTTGTTAATCTGTTGATGCGTTGATAAATCTCATCAAGACACAAAGAACAAATCAACAAAGAACAAATCAACAACAAACCAACAAAAAACATTTACTCATAAGTAAAACATTTTGTATTTTCGCAAAACAATTTACTTACACGTAAAACATGAACGATAAAAAGTATATCCCTCGTCCTTTGTATTTTAATAAAATCGAACCGTTTATTGGTACAGGTCTTATCAAAGTACTAACCGGTCAGAGAAGGGTTGGTAAAAGTTATGTGCTTTTACAGGTGATGGACGAAATACGAAACCGTGACCGCGAAGCAACCATTATCTATATCAACAAGGAGGATTATCGCTTTGAGTCAATAAAAGATCATATCGATCTGATGTCTTACCTCGAAAGCCCCGATCACTATCGTGGGTCGGATAAGGGCAAAACATATTTGTTTATTGACGAGGTTCAGGAAATAAGTAAATTTGAACTGGCTTTACGAAGTTTACTCTCGGTAGATAGTTGGGATATTTATATCACCGGAAGCAATGCAATGCTTTTGTCGGGAGAGCTGGCCACACAATTGGGCGGAAGATATATACAGATCCGGATTCACGCGCTATCCTATCCGGAGTTCCTTCAATTTCACAAATTGCAGGAAAGTGCCGATTCATTCCTTTTGTACATCCGTTGGGGAGGCATGCCACATCTGATCAATCTTCGAAAAGATGATGCGGTGGTATATGAATATTTGCGTAACATCCATAATTCTATTATCCTGCGCGATATCATTGCACGGTTTAATATCAGGAATGTAGGCTTTCTGCAAGACTTGATCAACTATCTGGCAGATATTACCGGAAGTGTGCTATCAGCCAAACGTATAAGCGATTATTTGAAATCACAAAAAATTAACCTGACACCTAAACTAGTGCTGGAATACCTTGTCTATCTCGAATCTGTCTATTTGGTTAGTCGTGTAAAACGGATGGATGTAGAAGGAAGAAAAATATTTGAAGTTGGCGATAAATTTTTCTTCGAAGACCTAGGTATGCGCCATGCCACCATACCATTTCAACAAAAGGATATTGGAAAAGTATTGGAAAACCTCATTTATCACCACCTGGTTGTAAACGGAAACCAAGTATATGTAGGCAAGCATGGAGATAGGGAAATTGATTTTGTTTCGATAAAAAATGAAGATAAAACCTATATTCAGGTAGCCTATCTGATACCGGATGACAAAACCCACGAAAGAGAATTTGGCAATCTTCTGGCCATTCCCGACAACTGCACCAAAATAGTAGTAAGCATGGACGAATCCGCAACCGGAAACTACAAAGGCATCAAACATATCTCAATCCGCAAGTTTTTAATGAGCTGACCGGAAAGTGCGAGTCTTCAATTTGTTGATTTGTTGATTTGTTGATGGGTTGATTTGTTGGTGGGTTGATTTGTTGATCTGTTGATCTGCTAATGCGTTGATTTGTTGATTTGTTGATGCGTTGATCTGTTGATGGGTTGATTTGTTGATCTGTTGATGCGTTGATAAATCCTCATCAAGACACACAGAACAAATCAACAAAGAACAAATCAACAAAGAACAAAAAACACCACCCCCATGTACACTTACGCTTTCGAAAAACTAAACGTCTGGCAACAAGCACGTCAACTAACGAAAGAAATTTACGTGGTAACAAAAAACTTTCCGCCGGAAGAAAAATTTGGATTAAGCTCTCAGATGAGAAGAGCAGTCATCTCGGTGAGTTCGAATATAGCAGAAGGATCTTCCAGAAAAACGGTTAAGGATCAAGCACGCTTCTATACGATTGCCTTCAGTAGCCTGGTCGAATTACTAAATCAACTGATACTTTCTCTTGATCTTGGCTTTCTTACAGAACAGAAGTACATTGAGCTCAGAACCAGCATTGAATTAATCTCCAATCAACTTAATAAATTAAGGAATTCCGCCCACCACAGAAACGGTTGATTTGTTGGTGGGTTGATTTGTTGATTTGTTGGTAGGTTGATTTGTTGGTGGGTTGATTTGTTGGTGGGTTGATTTGTTGATCTGTTGATCTGTTGATGCGTTGATCTGTTGATCTGTTGATGCGTTGATAAATCCTCATCAAGACACACAGAACAAATCAACCAAGAACCAAGAGCCAAGAACAAATCAACAAAGAACAAAGAACAAAGAACAAAAAACAAATCAACAAATCAACAAAGAACAAATCAACAAAAAACAAAGAACAAAGAACAAATCAACAAAGAACAAAAAACAAAGAACAAAAAAACCCTTATCTTTATACCAGCTACTATTTTAGCTACAATCGCTAATAATAGCATTAACAACTAATATAATGACTAATGACGATTTTATTTTCGATGCCTTCAACCCTGCTTCCATATTAAAAGGAATCGCGGGAAGGATGCGTGATCGCCGGCTTGAGTTGAACCTTACACAACTAGGTTTGGCCAGTAAGGCAGGGATTAGTTTGGGGTCATTGAAACGTTTTGAAACCGGCCACGAGATATCGCTCAAACATCTTGTAATGATTGCCGTAGTGCTGGATGCCACCGAGGAATTTGAATGGCTGTTTTCGAAAAAACAATACCAGAGTATCGAAGAAGTTCTGAAGTCTGCAACCGGCAAAACACGCCAAAGAGGAAGGAGAAATGCTTAAATATCAGCGTTCACTGGATGTTTACTGCGAAACACAAAAAGTTGGCACGTTGGCCATGGATTCCGGCAGACGTTGTGTGTTTGCTTATGAAAATGGATGGATAAATGAGGGGTTTTCCATTTCACCATTTTATTTACCCCTCAAGTCTGGTGTTTTTAGTGCCAGGTTGGAGCCTTTTAATGGACTTTTTGGTGTTTTTAACGACAGCCTGCCCGATGGTTGGGGAACGTTGCTGACCGATCGTTGGCTGCGTAGCAAAGGACATGATCCTTTCGATTTTAACGTGCTCGACCGCTTAAGCCTAGTTGGTGATCACGGAATGGGAGCCCTTTCCTATCAGCCCGCTCAGCCTATACCGGATGACATGAAAACCCATCAACTTGATTTTTACGCTACCGAAGTTTCAAAGATACTGCAAACCAATACTTCGGATGCATTGGAACACATGTTTAATAACGCCGGTTCGTCTGGTGGCGCACGACCCAAAGTGCTTTTAAAGGTTGATGGAATTGATTGGTTAATCAAATTCAGGGCATCTGTCGATCCTGAAGATGTTGGCAGGATTGAATACCGACATGCACAGATGGCCGGAAAATGCGGTGTCGAAATGCCCGAAACCTGCTTATTTGAAGATAAATATTTCGGGGTGCAACGTTTCGATCGTCAATTGGGCAAACGCGCGCATGTGCATACCGCATCAGGACTGCTATATGCCAGCCACCGATTGCCGTCACTTGACTACACCGACCTCCTCAAAGCTACAATGGCTCTGACAAAAGATTACAAGGAAGTGGAAAAAATGTTTAGGTTAATGGTTTTTAACGTACTTATCGGCAACAAAGATGATCATGCAAAGAACTTTTCCTTTATATACCGCGACAACCACTGGAAACTTTCGCCCGCCTACGACCTGTTGCCATCATCAGGATTCAACAACAACCACACCACTACTGTCAATGGAAAAGGGAAACCCGGTATTAATGATTGCATCGAAGTGGCAAAACTTATCGCCTTTCCCGTGAAGACTGCAGAAAAAATTATTGATCAAGTGCAAACAGGAATCAAGGAAACCGAATGAAACCCATTATATGCTTTTGGCTATTGGCTAGTGATGTCGCTGACAACCAGACTTTTACTTATCAAAAAATTCTGATTCAATATTCAAAAATTCTGTCCTACTGACAACCAATCCTCAACCTCTCCCGAACGCTTTCGGGATCAACCCCAACCTTCCCCCAATGAAATTCCTCCTCTCGCTCTACATGCTCACCATCCTCCTGCTTACCACCCTCCCCATCAACAGTGCCGGAGAGTTAAATGACATACATATTCTAAAATTCCGGGGCGATTATTTCTTCCATGCACTTATGTTTTTACCATGGATGTTTTTTTGTGGGGCGATTTTCAGGTCAAAATGGACATGGTTGGTTTTGGGCATTTTTTTTGCCGCTACCTCCGAAATCATTCAGTATTTTTTGCCTTACCGCGCATACAACATCAACGACCTGATGGCCAACAGTCTGGGTGTTCTGTTAAGCTTTGTTGTATGGCTTGTATGGATTAAAATTCGCCCACGGTAGCATACCTATCCTTAATAACATGTTTTCCTAACCCATGCTGCGCATCATTCCTGTATCCCAAATCGACCCAAAATCCTGGGAACAATTCCTTGAAAACCATCCGCACAACAGTGTGTTTCAGTCGCCTGAAATGCACTTTTTTTATTTAGGAGTTAAAAAGTTTCATCCCATACCACTTCTTGTGGAGGAAAATGGCCGGATGGTTGGCGTATTGCTGGCTGTCGTCATCTGTGAGCATCATGGCCCTCTTGGTTTTTTGTCGGCACGAGCGGTGGTCTATGGTGGACCTGTGATGATATTGGAAAAGGAAAAGCGGTTGGAAGTATTGGATATGTTGCTTGGTACTTTGGTGAAAAAAGTGGGTAAGTCAACCATCTTTATTCAGTTTCGCAATTTTTTCGCGTGGGATGACGACGAAATTGTTGTTTTTGAGCAACATGGATTTACCATGCGCGATCGTATCAACCTACTGATAGATACCGTTTCGCAAAAGCAGATGTTGTCAGGAATGAAAGACAACCGAAAGAGGCAGATATTAAAAGGGTTGAAGCAAGGCAATGAAATCAGATCGCCCAGGAATTTGTCGGAAGTAAGAGCCCTATATTTGTTATTGGTCGATTTGTATAAAAATAAGGTACGCAAACCCTTGGCACCCTGGTCATTTCTCGAGAAATTCTATCAGTGCAGCCAACAAGGGAAACTTGGTATCATTCGTGTGGTGGTGAACAATGGCAGGGTGATTGGTGGGATTATCTCCCCCGTAACACCCGATAAAACTATCTTTGAATGGTATGTTGTGGGGCTCGACAAGGAGTATCCCGGTCACTACCCCAGCGTAGTAGCTACCTGGTCGGCCATGGTCTATGCCGCCGAAAACAAGCTAAAACAATTCGATTTGATGGGACTTGGCAAACCAGATGAGCCCTATGGTGTTCGCGATTTCAAACTCCGGTTTGGCGGAGAAGTGGTGAATTATGGTCGTTTTGGCCGCCGTAACTACACCACCCTTTACAACCTGGCTGAATTTGGCTACAATTTCCTACGACACATCCGAAAAGTCTGAATCTTAGGGTAGTATTTTGGCAGTAGGCTTTAGTATGGGTATATTAGGAGTCAATCCAATAGCTCCGAAACCAAAAAATTCAAAATTGAGGAGTCTACTCCCGACTTCAGTCTTCCGTCTTCGGACTTCGGACTTCCTACTTCGGACTTTTTACTCCCCACTCCCTACTCATTCCTCCCCCCCCCTCCCACCTTTTCTCATTCCTCCCCCTCCAACATTCCAAAACATTTCATACATTTGCCCCAAGTAATGGTTGCAACCAATGAAAACCCAATTCGTGTTGAATGATCCCCTCCTGATAGAGGAAGAGCCCGAAAATAACGATATCGAGATGCTGGACACCAGAGATGAAATGCCGGATTGTGATGAGGAAATCAGAGAACTTGTGCTCAACGAGGTGGGGCAGGAGGCTTTTCATTTCTTTATGCAGCATGTGCCCATGCAAGCCCATCGGTGTATGATTGTTTCCACCACTACTAAATTCAATATCGACAAAATATCCAAGGAAAAATACCAGAACATCATCAACCTGAAAAGGATCAACGACATTCGTTATATCAACAAATTTTTTGAGTCGGTGAACTCCAAAATTCCTGTTGGCGGAATTTATATCAATAGCGTTGAAACCTATATTACCCGAAAAGCCAGAATTTTAAAAAGGTTTGTGCGACCGCTTAACTGGATCATTTATACCATTGATGTTTTTGTTACACGCGTTCTGCCCAAGATTCCTTTTACCAAAAAGCTCTACTTCTTTATAACAAAAGGATACGGTCGGGTATTGTCCCGTGCCGAAACCTTTGGCCGACTGTATTCCTGTG
This sequence comes from Bacteroidales bacterium, assembly GCA_963676875.1. Taxonomy (GTDB): domain Bacteria; phylum Bacteroidota; class Bacteroidia; order Bacteroidales; family F082; genus UBA6244. Next base: position 704,309 of record OY781436.1, on the reverse strand, counting down.
GTTTTGAGGTGGTTGATGAAAGATTGGTAAATAATGAGATTTTTTTTGTGGCACGTAAGATCAAAGATCCTGTGTTCGACAACAATCCAACTTACGGACCGCTCATACGTCTGAAGCGTTATGGAAAAGGAGGTAAGCTTTTCAATGTGTACAAACTCCGAACCATGCATGCCTATTCAGAATATCTGCAACAATACATTTACGATCGCAATGCATTGGACGAAGGTGGAAAATTCAAAGATGATTTCAGAATAACCACCGAAGGACGTTTTTTTAGAAAATTCTGGCTCGATGAGTTGCCCATGTTCATCAATGTGATGAAAGGTCAAATGAAAATCGTGGGTGTTCGTCCTTTGAGCCGACACTATTTTAGCCTCTACTCCGAAGAACTCAAAGAAAAACGTATCAAACACAAACCGGGTTTGGTGCCTCCTTTTTACGCAGATATGCCCAAAACATTGGAGGAAATCATGGCCTCCGAAATGAGGTACCTGGAAGCCTACGAAAAACACCCGTTTAAAACGGATTTTCGTTATTTTTTCAAGGCCATGCACAATATCTTTATCAAGCGCGCACGAAGCAACTAACATCTTAAAATTTACTAAATTCCCAATTCGGCGTTGCAGGGAGATGGGTTTTTGTAACCTAATTTGGTTATCCAACAGTGGATTTTCCAATAAATTTAATCTGAATAAACATTTTGAAATCAGGCACTTCGCTGTAGTGCAACGGTTTTGATATGCCACAGTGGTTGTATGGAAGCTGCTGTCAGTCAATCGTAACAAACAAAAAACCTATTTTTGCTTTAAAATTAACACCGGATGAAAAACCTGATATTGACCCTGCTGTTTGTCGCCGTGGCTTCTACATTTAAGGCACAAGTGGTTTACGAACATCTTTCAAATACCAATATTTACGACTACCTGGACGAAATGGCCAACTTGAGGATTATTCAGGTGAATGAAGTTGTAAAGCCCTACAGCCGACAGTTTATCTACCAAAAACTCAAAGAAATTGAGTCCGCCCGCGACGATAAAACGGCCACACTCAACAAACGCCAGTCGCAAGAGCTCGATTTTTACCTGAAAGCTTTTGTAACCGAAGCCCCTCAACCCATGCAGGTGGCCAAACGTACCGATATATTTAAAAAAAACAGTGCCCTTGCCACAGCACTCAACCCGCCGGGAGTTTTTTATAAGGACTCAGTTTTTACCATGGCTTTGCAACCCATACTTGGGGCTTCGTACAGCAGCAATGCCAACGGGAGCATGAAGCATACCTGGGGGGGAGCTTCCATGTATGGATATATTGGTAAAAGTTTGGGTTTTTATACGAGTGTTCGCGATAACAATGAAGACAAATTGATGATGTCACCTGATTATCTTGTCCAAAAACGAGGCGTTCCGGTGAAAAATTTTGGAGACGAAGGTGTGGACTACACCGAGGCAAGGGGAGGGATTACCTATTCCTGGAAATGGGGAACCATTGGTTTTGTTAAAGATCATGTGGAGTGGGGTACCGGATACAATGGTACGAACATCCAATCCGGACATACGCCATCCTTTGCTCAGCTGAAATTGAATTTGAAACCTGCCAGTTGGTTCGATTTTAATTACTATCACGGGTGGCTGTCGTCAGATGTCGTGGACAGTTCACGCTCCTACTACACCAACAATACCTACCGAATTGTGTACTATCAAAAATATATGGCTTCCAATATGTTTACTTTTTATCCCTTTAAAGGATTTAACTTTTCCATAGGTAACTCCATTGTTTATACCAATGAAAATGGCGGAGGCCCCATTGCTGCCTATTTGATACCATTTTTGTTTTATAAAAGTGTTGACATTACCTTGAGTTCCTACGAAAAATACGGGTACGCCAGCAACAACAATCAGTTTTTCTTTAATCTGAGTTCCAGGAATATCAAGCATCTTCATCTGTATTTCTCACTTTTTGCTGACGACATTTCGGTACGCTATTTCTTCAACGACTCCCTGTATAATTCTTTTAGTTATAAAGCAGGATTTCGACTCTCTGATTTTGGGTTGCAAAACCTGATTCTTACAGTTGAATATACACGAACCAATCCATATGTTTATCAGCATCATGCTGCCACACAGGATTATACTTCCAATACTTACAACATGGGACACTATCTTCGCGACAACTCCGATGAAATTTATCTGGCAGCCGACTTTAAGCCACTTCGCGGATTGTCGTTTCGTGTGGCCTACCTGCAAGCCCGACATGGTGACGACTACAATATCAGTGATCCGGGAGTTCACGGTCATTCAGATCCCATCTTAAAAAATATCATCTGGCAAAACCAACAATTCCAGTTTGGTGTGCGATATGAAATAGTGTCCAACACCTATTTCTTCTTCGATATTAACCACCAGAATATCACCGGAGAACAGGATAAAATTGAAAAATTCACCCCTGAGTATTATTGGGGAAATACCAATACCATTACCGGGGGGTTGAATATAGGATTTTAGTTTAGCGAGGAGTAGGGAGTAAGGAGTAAGGTAGGAGTGAAGAATAGCTTATGAATGCTTTGGAATTAACTTATTATTAAATTAGTTTAGTACACAAATGGGATATAATAACTATTTGGGATTTAGAGATTTGATTGTCTATCAGAAATCTTATAAGTTGGCTGTTGATATTTTTCATTTATCAAAATCGTTCCCGGCAGAAGAGAAATATGTATTGACTGATCAGATGCAACGTTCATCACGTTCTATTCCATCAAATATTGCAGAAGCATGGTCTCGACGACGCTATCCGAAGTCCTTTGTAAACAAGCTCATCGACTCACATGGCGAAGAAATGGAAATGGAAGTTTGGATCGACATGGCGTTTGACTTTAAATATATTAGCAAAACTGTCCATGACGAAATCTTGATACGTTTAACCGAAATTAGCAAAATGCTAACCAGCATGGAAAATAATCCCGAAAAATTCTGTCACCTTCCAAAGTAAGTCACCATGTCCGATCCAGTTCACCAGTTTACACCCCTTACTCTATACTCCCTACTCCCTACTACATACCAAATATTATTTTAATAAAACACCAACCTTTATAACTCATGAACCCAAAAACCCTCCTCCAAGACCCCCGTTTGAAAAGTCTGAGAGACATTGTTATCTTTGCTGCCATACTTCTCGGCTTTCATTTTCTGTTTCGCTATTGGGCCAACCATCTCCATTACTATCCCATTCATGAGGCAGTGGGCGAAATCAATAAATTTTTGATGGCTTTGCTTTACGATAATAGTCTTTGGGCATTACAACACCTTACCACCATCGATTTTACCACGGATCCCGAAACAAGAACTTTTTGGTACGCAGGTGGTTCTGTATATATTTCGGCAGGATGTTCAGGGTTCAAGCCATTTATGCAATGGATTGTGCTCATGCTCCTTTTTCCCGGTCCTTGGAAACACAAGCTGTGGTTCATTCCCACAGGTCTCCTCATTACGCACCTGGTCAATATATTCAGGATCGACTCCTTGGTCATCATCCTGAATTATTATCCACAACATTGGCATTTTACCCACGACTACATCCTTCGACCGTTTTTCTATGTGGTGATGTTCGGCCTATGGGTTTTCTGGGTGGAGAAAATTACGCCCACAAATAAATCTTTAAAGAAAAAGCGTAGTTAGCAACCTATGATTGTCTTTAGTCAGTTTGTTGTGTAAAAAAAGATTTTTACCTTTAACCCTCCTTTTTTACAAACACCAAATAATTCACTAATAACCAAACAACCATGAATAAAACTGTCAGCAGTACCAACACCAAAGCCCAGATATTGGAGGCCTACGAAAGTGTTTTGAAGAAGTTGGAAGAGAAATCAACCGACAATCCAAAAGAAGTTCAGCAACGCAAGGAAGCCGTGAAGACCGTGGAAGCTGCCCGTGGCAACACCGAAGAAAATATCCTGAAAGATGTGGCACAGCTGAAAACACGTTTTGTGGAGTCGCTGGACAAGGTACAGGATAGCCTGATGACCGAATACAAAAAATTATCGGATATCCAGGCTGCCATCACCATGGAAAAAAAGAACCTCGACGACCTTTATGCCATGAAGGTCAATGCCGACTCGCTGGCGGCCATCCTTTTATCACAAAAGGAAAGCAAGGAAAAGTTTGAAGCTGAAATGAAGACGGCCCGCGAAAAATTTGATCTCGAGATAGCCGAAACCAAAGCCCGTTGGGAAAAAGAAAAGAAAGAGGTGGCCGAAAAGATGAAGGAAGAACAAACCCAATTGCAAAAAACCAGAAAGCGGGAAGAAGAAGAATACCTATACAACATTAACCTGACGCGGAAAAAAGAAGCCGATGAATATGCATTGAAAAAATCGCAGTTGGATGCCGAATTAAAGGATAAAAAGGTTCGGTTCGACAAGGAATTTGCCGAAAGGGAAAAAACCATCATCGAAAATGAAAAGGAATTGGCCGAACTGAGAAAGTTGGCCGATAACATGCCCAAAGAAATAGAAAAACAGGTGCAGTCGGCCAAAAGCGAACTCGAAGCACGACTGAAAACTGAGTTTAACTACGAAAAAACACTGTTGGCCAAGGAAAACGAAGGATTGGTTAAACTGAAAGAGTTGCAGATATCCACCCTCGAAAACAAGGTGAAAGAATTGGAAGCCCAAATGAATATGTTGAGCCAGAAGGCGGAAATCTCCGAGAAATCAGTGAAAGACATCGCCATGAAAGCCATCGAAAGCTCCTCCCGGATACATGTGATGGAAAAAGAAAAGATGACAAAGGAATAGGGGAGAGCCCAATGCGAAATGGAAATCGCATGTTGTAGCTGCAACATCCAACCTGATATTGCCCTGATATGGCGCAAGCGTCCGCTTGTGCCTTGTTTTTGGTTCCTCCATCATCACTTCCTGTTACCCTCTCAAAACGGGTATCATTTAGTTAATTCCCTAACGGGAAAAATACCCTCCAAAAACTGTTTCTAGGGAAATTGATGCCCTACGGGCAAGGGCTTCATTGTTTAGGGTGGTGTTAATATTCACTTTGTCACTCAGTCACTTTTTCCTTGTCCCTCGTCCCCTTGTCCCCTTGTCCCTTTGTCCCCTTGTCCCCTCCGTGTCCTTAGTGCCTCCGTGGTGAACACAAACCTGCAAAAATGCACCACAGAGACACGGAGAACACAGAGGAAAGCAGCTAGCTATTGGCTTATGGCTGTTGGCTTTTGGCTTGTTCCTCCTCTGCCCTTGGCTAAAGCCGAAGGGGAAGGGGTGGGCTTCAGGTGTATTGATTTATCAAGTTTAGTCATGTGGGGGTGGTTTGTTCTATTGGCGATTGTTTGGGGCTAAAGCCCCCTCTCTTTAGTGTCATTCTGAATGAAGTGAAGAATCTCTATCCACCTATTTTAACGGCAATTTGATTTTTGGAACAAACATGTCTGAGATCCTTCATTTCGCAGGCTCCATTCAGTATGCCAAAAAAGCAAAACACACTTTCACCTCTTCTCTGCTTCTCCGCTTCTCCTTTTCTTCGCGTCTTCGGCGCCTCCGCGGTGAAAAAAGGCGGTTGGCTGTTGGTTCACCAATCACTGTCACTTTCGTCACTTCCGTCACTTAGTCACTTTTTCCTTGTCCCCTTGTCCCTCATCCCTTCCTCACTCCATTAGTGCCTTGCTTTAGGTTCCTCCCTCATCACTTCCTGTCACCCTCTCAAAACAGTTATCATTTAGTTAATTTCCCGCCGCTTCCGCCTTCCGATAGTCATCTGAATGTAACAGGTTTAACCTGCCACTTGTATCATACATGGATATGTCAGCTGTCCCACCATCACATCCAAGATACGTCAATCCATTTCACTTCATTCGGGATGATAAAAGAGAAATGATTTTTTGAACAGGACTTGCTATTATTCTTCATCATCCAGATTACCAGCACCTCCCGATATAAAAAAATAAATAGCAACCGACATTACAGTAACGGAGATTGCAATTTAAAAAAATACTATCTTTACAGCAAATATTCCGTCATGCAAAAGTTCTATAACAGAGAAAATGAAATCGCGCTGCTTGAAACAATAGGTCAGCGTTCCATGACTTCGGCTGAAATGACCTTTGTTGTTGGTCGCCGTCGCGTGGGCAAAACCGAATTGCTCCGTAGAACCTTTAACCAAAGCAACACCCTGTACTTTTTTGTGGAAAGAAAGAACGAAACTCTACTCTGCGAGGAATTTTTACAAGAAATAAGCTTGAAACTTGGTACAACAATATATGGGCAAATCAATAGTTTTAAACAAGTCTTTGCTCTGCTCATGGATATTTCACGGCACGAACATTTTACCTTGATTATCGACGAATTTCAGGAGTTTGCCAACATCAATGCTTCCATTTACAGCGAAATGCAAAATGTGTGGGATAACAAAAAAAACCTGAGTAAAATAAATCTTATTCTTTGTGGTTCGGTTTACTCCCTCATGACAAAAATATTTCAAAATACCAAAGAACCACTCTTTGGCAGGGCAACTGCAAGCCTACGATTAAAACCCTTTGACATTCAAACCGTTAAATCAATACTTTACGATCATCATCCCAACTATTCGCCGGAAGATTTGTTGGCTTTCTATGTCATTACCGGTGGAGTTGCCAAATATGTGGAGATTTTAATCAAAGCAAAGGCCTTCACCAAAAAAAGAATATGGAACGAAGTGTTTGCCGAAAATTCCTTGTTTCTTAATGAAGGCAAGGCGGTTTTAATAGACGAATTTGGCAAGGATTACGGTAATTATTTCTCCATTCTTTCGCTGATAGCCTCCTCGAAAACCTCACGAAGCGAAATGGAATCAATATTAAATGGCAGCATTGGGGGCTATCTCGAAAGGCTGGAAAACGAATTCGGTTTAATTAGAAAAATCAGACCTTTTGGTGCCAAACCCTCCGGAAAAAGTGTAAAATACCAGATCGAAGACAACTTTTTAAATTTCTGGTTTCGCTTCATTTATAAATATCGCAGCGCGGTAGAAATTGGTAACTTCCACTATTTACGCGAAATTGTAGAACGAGATTACGAAACCTATAGTGGGCTGATACTAGAAAAATACTTCCGGCAAAAGCTCATCGAATCTAAAAAGTTTTCTGCCATTGGCAATTATTGGGATAAAAAAGGTGTCAACGAAATCGACATCATCGCTTTGAATGAAATGGAAAAGATCCTTGTTTTCTATGAGGTGAAACGCAACAAAACGCGTATCTCCATACCTCTCCTGAAAAAAAAATCAGAAAACATCATCCTAAACTTCCCTAACTATACCACCCAATACAAAGCCCTTTCCATGGAAGATCTTTAGGAAGGTAAAACCCCAATCTGGCGTAAGCGTCCCCATCTGGCGCAAGCGTCCGCTTGTGCCTTGCTTTTGGTTCATCCTTCATCACTTCCTGTCACCCTCTCAAAACAGTTATCATTTAGTTAATTCCCTAGCGGGAAAAATACAACCAATGAATTCTTACTATGGAAATTGATGCCCTACGGGCAAGGGCTTCATTGTTTAGGGCGGTGTTAATATTTACTTTGTCACTCAGTCACTCCCGTCACTTAGTCACTTAGTCACTTTTTCCTTGTCCCTCGTCCCTTGTCCCTTTGTCCCCTTGTCCCCTTGTCCCCTCCGTGTCCTTAGTGCCTCCGTGGTGAATACAAACCCGCAAAAAATGCACCACAGAGACACGGAGAACACAGAGGAAAGCAGCTAGCTATTGGCTTTTGGCTGTTGGCCCTTGGCTAAAGCCGAAGGGCAAGGGGTGGGCTTCAGGTGTATTGATTTATCAAGTTTAGTCATGTGGGGGTGGTTTGTTCTATTGGCGATTGTTTGGGGCTAAAGCCCCCTCTCTTTAGTGTCATTCTGAATGAAGTGAAGAATCTCTATCCACCTATTTTAACGGCAATTTGATTTTTGGAACAAACATGTCTGAGATCCTTCATTTCGCAGGCTCCATTCAGTATGCCAAAAAAGCAAAACACACTTTCACCTCTTCTCTGCTTCTCCGCTTCACCTCTTCACAGCTTCTCCTTTTCTCCGCGTCCTTAGCGCCTCCGCGGTGAAAAAAGGCGGTTGGCGGTTGGTTCACCGATCACTGTCACTTTCGTCACTTAGTCACTTTTCCCTTGTCCCTCGTCCCTTGTCCCTTCCTTCACTGTTCACCGTTCACTGTTCACCGTTCACTGTTCACCGTTCACTGTTCACTGTTCACCGTTCACTGTTCACCGTTCACTGTTCACTGTTCACCGTTCACTGTTCACTGTTCACCATTCACCGTTCACTGATTACCCTTCCTCACTCCCCCAACCTGAGCCTGACAAATTCCTCCGTCCCGGTATTTTCCATTTCCTTGGTTAAAGCCACCCGGTAATACTTGTCGGCATTAGTGGTGTCGCCCATGGCATAAAAATAATTTCCGGCCAACACATACCCCTGATAATATTCGGGGTTTAGTCTTACGAAGTCCTCAATCACACTCGTTTCGACGGGTGTTTTTTGTTTGATGAGGTTTTTTATTTCCTCACGTTCCTTCCTGAATTGCAAAAAGTCCGCAAACGCTGCTTCCTGCAAAAAGGGATCAGGAGCAATGGTAAGGGTGGTGTCGTAGAGAGGATAGGAGCCTGTGTAAGTGGTGGCTTCGGCAAAAACATCCTGCATCCTGTAACCCAAATATTCGCCCAGTTGATAATGACTGGTACTTACCCAAACCAGTTGTCGTGCAGGTTCAAAAATCACGCTGTGGTGCGAAATCATCTGCGCCATGGTTTTCTCGTTGCCGATGCCAATGTTTTTATTATCCAGTCCCAGATGATCACGTAAAATGGAGGCTGCTTCCGGAGCATGGATGGTGTCATATTCGTCCATCAGTTGTTCACAACGTAATTGACGATAAACGCTGGGAGATTCCTTTTTGTAGGCTTCGTTGTTTTTATCATCCCGGTAGGTCTGGCTTTGAAAGTGATTGGAGCAAACCAGCCTGTCGTCCTCCACTTCATACACGCCAAGTTTGGTGGGTGATTTTTCAATAATTACGGCCCGGTTATCTTCCGCCGATCCAATGAGCAACGATTCGGCCACAAAGGTGCTGCGTTTCTTGGCGATGGCCAGCGCTTCTTCGATGTTTCCGGCATGTTGCAGAATTTCTCGTGCCAGAATCGAAATGGGCATGGTAGCTTTGGTGGGGATATCCGATTTGGCCGCGTTGATGGTAACGGTGAGACCTCGGGCATTCATTCCCGACACCACTCCAATCATGCTGGCCCAGCTTACATATTGAAAATCAATACCATTGTCGGGATGAACGAAGATGATGATTTTGTTTTCGGCGAAAGCCGGATTGATATAAAAATCGAAATTCCGACCGATAATCAGGCTGCTGTCGCTGCTATTAAAATTGGCACCGAAGGAGGTGCATCCAACCAACATGAGGCTTTGCAGGGCGTGACCGATGTCGTGAGCCGCGTGATAATTCAGCATACGGTCGTACTTCTTACCAATATATTCGTAACCATCCGCCGCCGAAAAGGATACTCCGTAGATTTCTTCTTTGTATTCTTCAGGAATATATTGATCGATATCGCGGTTGAACCAACCGGTGAAATATTTTAGAAATTTCAGGTAGGAAGGGGAGGGAATAAGTGTATTTATCTGATCCACAAAGGCTTCTTCCTGTTTGGTAATCAGTTCCCGGGTAAGTTTTCCGCCGGCCACACCCAATTCGAACGGAGAACCCTCCAAATACATTTCCCAAAGTCCGTATTGGTTTTTCTTGAGCCAGTTGTTGCCCACTTTGTAAAAGTCGGGAGAGGGATTTTCACGCTGCCAGGCCAAAGCAGACTGGTCGGCGATATCAGGAGGTATGATTCGGGTGGCAAAATAATAGTAGATAACCAGTCCGCCAACAAGCCCTGCGATCACGATCAAGGTATTGCGCAAGCGCCTCCAACCTCTATTTTTCTTTCGTGCTTTTTTCAAAATGAAATGGCTTTTTTAATTTGAAGCAAAGGTAATTTAATATTAATTTGATGACGAAGGAATAGGGGTTGTTAAAAACCATGAAGTTAAAACTCAATATTTGCACACCCGCCAGTTTGTAACCGATGGGACATTAGTAGATCTTTTCCCTGGCCTTGCCCTCATTTGCCACGACGGCTTAATTTCTCGTTAGTTTAGTTTTTTGCAGTTTAACACAATATCTTACGCGTTGAAAAACAGAAATATACCGCATAACAAATACAAAGGATAGATTCCCCCTTGTTGCAAACAAGTTGGCGTGATTTTGTTGTTACTAAAAGCCCTTGTCCTCATTGGACCACTAATCCATGAGTCCCTTGAACCCTTGAACATTTGAACCCCTGAACCCTTGAACATTTGAACATTTGAACCCTTGAACTCTTGAACCCTTGAACTCTTGAACCCTTGAACTCTTGAACCCTTGAACTCTTGAACCCCTATACCCCCCGAATCTCTTCCAACAACTTTCCAAGCTCAACAAACTCCGAACACGTAACCAGGGCGCTGATACTCACGCCCATCACCCCATGAAGGTTGAGGTTTTGACCCGTAAAATACAAATTGGGAATCTTAGTACGAGCCGCCACGTATGAAGTAAGGGGTGTTCTGAAATCTCTCAACGTACCATACATGGAACCTGTGGGCGATCCCATGTAGTCACGAAAGGTGAGGGGAGTGGCTGCTGTATAGTCGATGACTAATTCTTCCATCTCAGGAAACTCCTGAATTACCAGATGCAGCAGTTGTTCAGCTTTATTCTTCTTAAAATCCCGGTATTCGTTGCTCCTGTCAGTCGAAGTCAACTGCTTCCACTTTTCAACTTCCTCAAAGCGCATATGTGTAACCACCGATACATGGTCTATCCACCGGGCATCAGGAGTGTCGATGGGAAAGTGCATAAAGAAATGCTCCGGCCATTTTTCAGCATCGTAATGGGAGGCATACCATACATCCGATTTGCCATAGTAATTGTAGTTGTGGTTTTTGTAAGGAAATTTTCCCGGTTTGAGTTTGATGTACAATGCAAATGCCGATAATGTATCCGTTTTCGTTTCCAAACGTTTCCTGAACGATTTTTTAATTTGTCCCTCTTCCAGAAAACCCATGGTGGTAGCCGGGTGAATATTGGAGATGATGTGGTCGGCGTAAAAACGATTGCCATTGCTGCATTGTACGCCGACAAGTTTTTGGTCTTCAATGATAAGACGACTAACTTCCTGGCGGGTAAGTACCTGACCTTGTTGCTTTTCTATTTCAGACCTCAATCGCAGAGGTATCTGATCTGATGAACCAACCACGCGGTAACTACTGCTGATAAAGTAATGGTTGATCAGGGCATGCACATACCAAGGTGTGGCGTCTTTTTCTCCGGCGTACACAAAATTCAATGCACTCAGCACTTTTCGCAGGGTGGTGTCAGGGGTCAGCGAACAGATAAAATCCCAGGCATTCACCGATTGTGATGGTTTTTCTTGAAGGAGGTTTTTAGCTTCCTTCAATTCAAAAAGTGGTTGTTCATCAAGCACCTGCTCAACTGCAGAAATGTATTGGTCGATTGCTTTCGTCTCCAGGGGAAAGCATGAATAGAGATAACTGCGAAAAGCTTCCCAGCCCTGTGGAAATGAGTAAGTCTTGCCGTCAATCTTAAACACATCAAAACCTTGCATGTCCATGCGATGGTATTTAATGCCTTCAAGGAGGTTGAAATAGGAAAACAGGCGATGAAGGGTTTGTCCCGGATTCAGGCTGCCGATGTAGTGAAGACCGGTGGCAAAAGAAATTCCTTGAAAAGAAAAAGTTTGAAGAGTTCCGCCAATGTGCCGGTTTTTCTCAAGCACTCCCACCTTGTAGCCATGACGACTCAATATCACACCACATTGCAAACCTGCCAAGCCGGCACCAATAATCAGGATGTCGTAATGGGTGTCGTGGGATTGGCTATTCATGATTTTTAGGTGTGGTATTTTTTGATGTTAATATAGTGACCGCAAATATAATCACTGTTGGTTTATGGAGGCGCATATTTTTTTCAGAAGGACGTTTTCACTTTTTATATTGTACTCAACCGACCGACTTATCGTCTGCTCTAGTGGTCGTCATGAGGTTAGCTTGTAACTAGGCTCGAGTGTCATTGCATTTATCATCGTTTAGACATGCTTTTTTATACCAAAAGGTGACGATTTAACAAATTTATATCAATATAAATGCACTCTCTCAGTTTAGTTCGTATCTGATCTGTGATATTTATGCCTTTTTAAAACCAATTTTCATTATAGTCCAGAGCAAAAAGCCAAGTCACTTGTTAAAAGTACCACCTCCTTCCTCAAGCCTGACAATCTTCATGCGTTCGTTTTGCATCAAAAAGATCACTGTGTAAAATGCAATAAACCAGCAATATAGTCCAATTTATAACGTTTAAAAACTCATCTCTCCCCCTAAACCCAAAATTCCATCTCATGGTCATTTGGCATAAAAAAGATGGCTGCTTAAAACGCTATAAATTAATAAATTAAGCTATTTTCAAACGTTTATAAACGCTTATATACGTAAGTAAATGCTTAATAACCGACTAATTCCTTCTTTGCGTTTTATTTTTGCTCCATCAATTGTTCGCAACATTTTTATTAACTTAATACCTACTATCATGTCATCTTTAAGAAATTCAGTACAACTAATTGGACATCTGGGTAACGACCCTGAAATCAACACTTTTGGAGAGAACAAAGTGAAAGCACGCTTCTCTATCGCCACCAACGATTACTATACCGACAAAACCGGCGAACGCAAAGAAGATACCCAATGGCACAACGTAATTGCTTGGGGAAACAGTGCCAAAATTGCCGAAAAATTCCTCAAAAAAGGCCAGGAAGTGGGTATACTTGGAAAGCTTACCCAGCGCGATTGGACGGACAAAGAGGGGCAAAAACATTACATCACAGAAGTAGTGGCTTCCGAGATTCTCCTTTTAGGTAAAAAAGCCTAGTCTTTTGGGTCTTTTCAAATAAGGGGTTGCGTAAGAAGCTCTCTTCGCGCCCTTTTATCACTATCCTGCTTTTGTGATTTTGCCCCCTTGCGCCATAGCAAGCAACAACCATCAATCACTCCCTTAGCGCCTTCGCGCCTTAGCGAGCAACAACCGTCAACCACTCCCTTAGCGCCTTCGTGCCTTCGCGAGCAACAACCGTCAATCACTCCCTTTGCGTCTTAGCGCCTTAGCGAGCAACAACTTTCAATCCCTTCATAGCGCCTTCGCGCCTTCGCGAGCACAACCGTCAACCACTCCCTTAGCGTCTTAGCGCCTTCGCGAGCAACAACCGTCAACCACTCCCTTAGCGTCTTAGCGCCTTAGCGAGCAACAACTTTCAACCACTCCCTTCGCGCCTTCGCGCCTTCGCGGGCAACAACCGTCAACCACTCCCTTAGCGTCTTAGCGCCTTCGCGCCTTCGCGTGCAACAACCTTCAACCACTCCCTTAGCGTGCAAAAAAATCACCTCCCCCTCGCCAACCAACCACCACCGTAATCCCGAAAACCTTCAGTTTCATCAAAACCTACTCTTACTCCTCCAGATGGAAAAAAGTAAAATTAACCTTCCCGTACTTTCTATGCGAATGAAAATGTTCTGCTTCCGAAAAATCAACTGACTTGGGATGTTCAATAATAAGCCATCCTCCGGGGTTCAAGCGCTTGTTGTCAAAAACCAACCCGGCAATTTCCGGGATATTTTCCAAAGCATATGGAGGGTCAGCAAAAATAACATCGTAAGCCTGGTGTCCGCTTTTCAAGAACCGAAATACATCCGATTGGATTACCGTTAATTCGGGCATGTCGAGTTGGATAGCTGTTTGTCGTATGAACTTAATGCACTGAAAATTGGTTTCAACCGAAAGTACACTTGAAGCTCCTCTGGAAACGAATTCATAAGCGATATTTCCGGTGCCGCTAAACAAGTCGACTACCTCTTTATCGTCCAGATCAATGATATTTCCAAGAATATTAAACAGGCTTTCCTTGGCCAGATCGGTGGTAGGGCGAACGGGAAGGTTTTTTGGGGGTGAAATAATCCGGCGTTTGAACTTTCCTCCAACTATTCGCATAACAACGTGTTAAAAAGGACGTAATGGTGATATTTGTTAATCTGATCGAGCAGGTACGAATATTCATAATTCTTGTTGTCGCCGATAAACTTAAAATGCTTGATATACCTGAATATCATGTCATAATTTGCACTTGTTTTGTCGATATTTCCCATCATGATCAGGTTGACTTTCTCCGGATTTAAGGAGAGTTGTTCGATACTCAACAACAGAAAATAAATGAAATCTTCCTTGGTATGAAACAAAAACTGGTTATAAAACTGCAGATTTTTATTGTTGAAATACACCAAATCGAAACTTTCGTTTTGCACATTGATGAATAAGGTGTTTTCGTCGAATTTGTTTTTGTAGTTGGCCGACAGCCCCTCGATAAGTGCTGTGGAGATATGAAGTATTCTTGCGTTGGCCCAAAAATCCTTGATTTTCTCCACCAATGGATTGGAAGCGTAATACACCATATAGGCCCCAATATTCTTCAATTGGTCGTAGTTGATCCTGGAATTTTCCTGAAAGGGTTGGTTGAACCCGAGGTAAAGATTTTTGTGGTTGGGATCAAACAACGGTTGAGGTACCAAAGTCGAAAACCTGTTTTCAATCAATGCATTAACTTCCTTGTAAGGATAAGCAAACCAAGGTTCCTGATTCAGGATTTGTCCAAACATGGACGGGAGCTGGTCGTAGGTTTCAACATGAGGGAAATGGTAGGCTTGCAATCCGATAAACTTGTTCTTATCGGGATTAAACAAACAAAAAACAAGTCCGTACAAGTTAACCTGCACGGACAATATATAATTTCTTGTATTCGACTCTTTGAATGATTTGTCGAGGAGATTCAGATATGGTGTAAGTCGCAGCGACATGGGGAATATGTTACTCCCAGTTTCCGTCGGTTGAGGGTTCTGTCAATGAACCAACTTTCAAACCGGGATACTTATTGATGTCTTTGTATTTGGATATCAGGTTATAAATGGTTTGCTCGTCCATGCCTTTCAGGAAGGCTGTGTATGGGGCTTTCGCTTCAAACACATGTACTTCCACACCACCGCGTTGCACAGTATCTGCTTGCATTTCGAACAACATACCACCCGAAAATGGAATGGTTTTAAAGGAGTTAAATGAGAAGCCTTTGATTTTCCCAAACAGCGAATCAGCCACGTTGATATAACCCACGGTATCGTTAATGGTTCTGGTAAAGGTGGTGTCAGTTGGATCCGCGATTATTTTAACTACCGGAATTTCAGCTACTTTCAAAAAAGTGATCAAGGTGTCGAAGCCGTCGGCATAACTTCCGGTGAGTTGTTTGTAGATCAACTGTGAGTTCCGGATGTCTTTCAATTTCTGAATCACAATCTTCTCACGATTAGCTTTTTCTTTGTTGAACCTTACAGGTTCCATTACACTTTCAAATACCAGATATCCCAATCCGATAATGACGATGGCTAAAATTACTTGAACAATCTTTTTCATGGATAAAATAATTTGGTAGCAAAAGTAGTATATTTAACGAAATAGCTTGGGAAATCGTATGAATAATTTTCAAATTTAATCCAAACTTTTGACGTGTTTCCATCCTTTAGTACTTTAAGGCTTGCTGTTGAGTTCCGAAAACGCCGGTATTTGGTTTAAAAACTTAAATGTTTGGGTCTGATGATCGAGCCGGCAGCAGTATTGTTGCAATCCGTTGCAAATGACCAGATAATCTACTTTCAACTGCATGTTGTACCGAGCCGCTTGCTCCATGGTCTTTTGTGAGAGTGCCACTTTGGGTGATTTAAACTCCATAAGCATCACCGGTTTACCGGAATTGTCGTAAATAACAGCATCAAATCGTTTGGCCATCTTGTTCACGGTGATGGCTTTTTCTACCGTCATTAGTGATCGGGGGTAGCCTTTTTCGTTGACCAAAAAGGCAAGAAATTGCTGACGTACCCACTCTTCCGGGGTTAAAACCACAAACTTTTTTCGCCAGTAGTCGAAAATTTCTTCCTGACCACGGTCGTTGGTGCGTATGTTAAAACTTTTTTCGTCTGACAACATGATTTTTGGATTCGTAAATTCGAATGTAAAACTAGCTTAAAAATTGTAATTTTGCCCAAAAGAGTGTTATGATCGAAAAGCAAGAAATTGTAGAGAATTGGCTACCCCGATATACGGGTCTGCCACTCAAGGGGTTTGGAAACTACATACTGTTAACCAACTTTAAGCAATACCTCGAATTATTTGCCCAATGGAATGGAGTGGAAATTGTGGACAAAAACAGCAATATGCCCTGTGCCACTGCCGGTGATATCACCATGATTAATTTTGGCTTTGGCAGTGCCAATGCGGCCACCATCATGGATTTGCTAACGGGCATCGAACCCAAAGCGGTTTTGTTTCTGGGAAAATGTGGCGGGATAAAACGGAAAAATGAAGTGGGCGACCTCATTCTACCTATCGCGGCCATCCGTGGCGATGGTACTTCCGACGATTATATGCCTTCCATAGTGCCTGCATTGCCGGCTTTTAGTTTGCAAAAAGCCATCTCCACGACCATCCGCGAGTTTAAACGCGACTATTGGACAGGGACCGTCTATACTACCAACCGCAGGGTTTGGGAGCATGACGAAAAATTCAAAAAACTTTTGCGTAAAACCCGCTCCATGGCAGTGGATATGGAAACGGCTACCATCTTCACTGTGGGATTCGTTAACGAAATACCTACAGGAGCGTTGTTGCTGGTGACCGACCAACCCATGATTCCCGAAGGGGTTAAAACCATCGAAAGCGATAAAAAAGTGAACGAAAACTATGTGTCTGATCATATTAAAATAGGAATCGAATCGCTTAAGCAGTTGATTAATAAAGGGGTAACCGTTAAGCACTTGAAATTTTAGCCTTGAAATACGAAGAAATCATCCGTGATGTAAAGAACAAGATTTTCGCTCCCGTGTATTTTTTTCACGGAGAGGAATCGTGGTATATCGATCAACTTTCCGAGCTGCTCGAAGACAATGTGTTGGATGAAAGCATGCGCGATTTTAATCAGTCGGTGGTATATGGTTACGATGTAACAGCTAAAAACGTGGTGGATCTGGCTCGTCAGTTTCCCATGATGGGCAATTATCAGGTGGTTATTGTGAAAGAAGCACAGGAACTCAAATCCTGGGATGAAATTGAAGCCTATCTTGCCAAGCCCCTAGAAACCACCATTTTGGTATTGGCTCACAAACACAAAAAGATAGATAAGCGCAAGACATTTTATAAACAACTGTCCGGTTCAAAAAATACGGTTGTCTTTGAATCGGCGAAATTAAAGGAGCACAAGGTTCCTGATTTTATTAAAGCGTTGTTGGCTCAAAAGGGTTACGGAATTCGACCTATGGCGCTTCGTCTGATGAGTGAATATTTGGGCAACGATCTGGGGAAAATCAACAACGAGCTACAAAAGCTGATGATTAGTATTCCTACGGGTGCTGAAATTACGGAAGATGATATCGAAAACAATATCGGTATCAGCAAGGACTTCAATATTTTTGAACTGGAAAAAGCACTCGTGGCACGTGATGCGCTCAAAGCACAACGGATAGTCAACTATTTTGAGTCGAATCCCAAGGATAACCCCATACAAATGTTGACGGTGATGTTGCACAATTACTTCATGAAGGTTTTTCTTTACGGGCAGTTGGCAGGTAATCCACCCAACGTGATTGCTTCCGAATTGGGTATTCCGCCCTTCGGTTTGCCTGAATATGCAAGTGCATCAAGGGTATTCCCTCCTCTTAAGCTAAAAAAAATCATTTCAGCCATTCGTCAACTTGATTTAAAAAGCAAAGGGCTGTTTACCAGCGATTCGTCGGGTTACGACGACCTCCGTGTACTAATCTATCAGATAATCAATTAGTGAAAATTGTACTGGTCGAGTACCAGTAACCACACAAAACCAAAGGGCTCCAACACGATGGCGTTGTCGGGATCTTCAACGCGCATACCTTTCGGGTACAGAACAGCCATGTCAACACCGGGATAAGGGTTGGCCATTTTCATTTCTTTGTCGCTCAGGTTATTTATTATCAGTAACTTCTCCCCTTTGTAGGTGCGGGTATAGGCCAGAATTTCATCGCGTTGGTTACCGTTCACCTCTTTCATAGATAAAAACTCCGTTTTTCCACGGCCAAAAGCTTTGTGGAGTTTACGAGCGTTGAGCATGTCATGAATATAAGCGTAAACTATTGAATGAAAGCTTTTTTCATCTGCAAGAGCGGTATCGAGTTCGTTCCAGTCAATGCGCCCGCGGACCAAAAACCTGGTGTCGTCTTTACCTGTGAGTTTTATTTGTTCGTTGTAATAGTTTTCGTCGTTGAATTTTCCAAACTCATCACCATAATATACCACAGGCGTTCCGGTAAGGGTTAGCATCAGTGAATAACTGAGGGCAATTTTGTCAGGATTTCGTTGCATCAGTTCCGACAATCGCGCCGAAATACCTTCGCCCACACGAAAATCCCATTTGGGGTCGTGACAGTAGTTGGAGTGAATGTAATGGCGGTCTTCTTCAGTAACATACACCAGCTCCAGACTCAACTCGTCGTGCACACGCAAAAAGGTCATCCATTGGTTGTCTTCACGAATTTCCGGTGTAACCTCCTCACTCAGTGTGTATTTTATGGGGTTTCCGTTTTGCATGGCCATGGATTTAAACATCATGGGCATCAACGGAAAGTGGTAAGCGGCATGACATTCATCGCCCTCACCCAGGTATTTTACCACCTCTTTGGGTTTCTGACAAGCCTCAGCCAGCATGAGGGTTCCCGGTTGCACATAGTCCAATACAGCCCTGAAAAATTTCACAATCACATGGGTGTTGTCCAGGTTTTCACAACTGGTGCCATCTTCTTTCCAAAGATATGGAATGGCGTCGGCCCTAAACCCGTCGGCACCCATTTCCTGCCAATAAAGGAGGTTTTCAGTCATGGCGAGCAATACCTCAGGATTTCGATAGTTGAGGTCGGGTTGGAAACTGAAGAATCGATGAAAATAGTATCGGTCGCCCAACTTTTCCCAGTTGGAATCTTCAATGCCTTTGAATAGCAGTCGGGCATCCAGGTATTCGTTGGGCTCGTCGCGCCAGATATAGTAGTTGCTGAATGGGTTGGCTTCGGTTTTTTGAGATTCCAGAAACCATGGATGTTGGTCGGAAGTGTGGTTGATGGCCACATCGAAAATCACCCTAATATCGCGTTGGTGCGCCGCATCCAGAAATTTTTTAAAACCTACGGCGCGTTCTTCCTTGGTGGACGTTTCGGGCAAACCAAGCAAATCCGGACGTATCCGGTCGTAGTTTTTGATGTCGAATCCGGCGTCGCGCATGGGCGAATCGAGGATGGGTAGCAGCCATAAACAACTGACACCCAAATTCTGGAGGTAATCCAGCTTGTCAATTAACCCTTCAAAGTTTTTGTTAAACAAATCCACATATAAGGCATATACCGTGGCGTCTTTGTACCAGTCGCTTACCTCGTTTTGTGTGGATACGGGGGTAAGTTTGGATAAAAATGCTTCCAGTCGATCCGTGGAAGTTTCGGGATAAAGGGTTTGCCAGTATTTGAAAAGGGTGGATTTATTCGACATCTTCTATCTTTTTTATGCAAAGATAATCTGAAATCATTATCGCTGACCTGATGGAGGGATTCCAGACAGCACAAAGCTTTCATCCGAAATTTTAACCCCTTTTTTTGTGTGAAATCAATCGTTTGCACCTTATTTTTTTCTTCATGAAAAAATCACCATTTTTTTCCAAAAAAAGTGTCTTTTTCGTTCTCATCGGCACACAAACATTCGATGTAACGTTAATTGGTTTATTTTTGGATACTTATACTAATATTTGACAGAATGATCCCTTTTTTACTCCGACCAAAATTGAAATGGATGATGATGGCCGTGGTGGTCTGTTTTTCTTTTTTCGTTGTCAACCTGCAAGCCCAAAAGATTGAGATAAACAGAATCGACCCGCCGTCGTGGTGGGCAGGAATGAAAAACCCGGGTTTACAGCTAATGGTCTATGGCCAAAATATTTCCCAAACCAGACCGGTGGTTTCCTATCCCGGCGTAAAAATCCAGGAGGTTATCCTGGTGGAAAGTCCCAACTACTTGTTTGTCAATTTGCAACTATCCCCGGACGTGGTTCCGGGCACGATGGAAATTTCCTTTCAAAAAGATGGACGTACCAAAGCTACCTATCCTTATGAATTAAAACAACGGATAAACAATCCGGAACTTTACTGGGGATTCGATGCCTCGGATGTGATTTACCTGCTCATGCCCGACCGATTTGCCAATGGCGACCCGTCCAATGACGAAGTAAGCGGAATGAAGGAAAAACCCAACCGCACCGATCCAAACGGACGACATGGGGGTGATATGAAAGGAATCGCCGATCATTTGGATTATTTTAATGAACTGGGAGTTACCGCCCTTTGGATCAACCCCCTGCTCGAAAACGATATGCCCGGTTTTTCTTATCACGGCTACGCCATCACCGATTTGTATCAGGTGGATGCCCGTTATGGAACCAATGAAGCATATGCCGATCTGGTCAATCGTGCCCATGCAAAAGGGCTGAAAGTGATCATGGACATGGTTTTCAATCATTTGGGAACGGACTATTTCTGGAAAGATGATTTACCCTCTCAAGATTGGTACAACGAGTGGTCGGAATTTACCAGAAGTAACTACCGCGGATCGGTGGTTTCCGACCCACATGCGTCAAAAAGTGATTACGATGTCATGGTGAAAGGTTGGTTCGATCACAGCATGGCCGACCTCAACCAACACAATCCCATGCTGGCCGAATACCTCATTCAAAACAGTATCTGGTGGGTGGAAACAGTGGGGTTGGACGGCATTCGTCAGGACACCTATCCCTATCCTTACGCCGATTTTATGTCGCAGTGGATGAGTAGGTTACTGGAAGAGTATCCCGATTTTAATGTGGTGGGAGAAGTTTGGCTGAGTCAACCTCAAGCGGTGGCCTATTGGGAAAATAATCGCACCAACAAGGATGGCTACCAATCCAATCTGACCAATGTTTTTGATTTTCCCCTGATGTATGCCGTCTCATCGGCTTTCAATGAAAAAGAAGGTTGGGATAAAGGCGCCGCAAGGTTATGGGAGCTGATTGCTCAAGATTATGTGTATGCCAACCCCTATGATTTGGTGACATTTGCCGACAACCACGATGGCGATCGCATTTACTCCAAGTTAAACGAGGATTACAATAAATTCCAACTGGCCATGGCGTTCTTGATGACCACCCGCGGCATTCCGCAAATATATTATGGTACAGAGATTTTGATGACCGGATTGGAGCACACAGGTCATGGTGATATTCGAAAAGATTTTCCGGGTGGTTGGGAGGCCGATTCAGCCAATGCATTTACCCGCGAAGGGAGAACAGAAGAGCAAAATAGGGCTTTCAACTTCATGAAAAAGTTACTCCATTGGCGGAAATCGAACACCGCGGTGCAAACCGGTAAACTCACTCACTATATTCCGGAAGACGGAGTGTATGTATATTTCCGTTACAATGAAGAATCATCTGTGATGGTTGTTCTGAATAATACCGACAAAGAAAAAGTGCTGAACACCGATCGATTTGCCGAGAACCTTGCCGGATACACTTCCGGTAAAAGTGTCCTTGATCGCACCGGATACCCTGATTTAAAAGAAATTACCATTCCGGCCAAATCGCCCGTAATTATTGAACTAACTAAATAACAAACCAGATATTGACGATGACCATGAAAAAAAAGACGTGCTTCATGATGTGGGTAGGACTCTTCCTCTTTCTGAACAGCGGATGGGCCCAAATTGCCTGGCTTACGCCCGAAAATCCCAAACCCGATGTGCTCACCACCCTCACCTTCAACGCCAACCTGGGCAATGAGGGTTTGAAAGGTTATACCGGTGATGTGTATTTTCACACGGGTGTTATTACCGATAAAAGCATTGATGGCGGTGATTGGAAGCATGTGATTGGCAATTGGGGAGAGGCCGACCAAAGGGTTAAAATGAAGTCCAAAGGCAATGGCTTGTACGAAGTCTCTTTTGTTATCAACGATTTTTATGGACTCGCGCCTAAAGAGGTTCCGCAGCAGTTGGCCTTCGTGTTTAGAAGCGAAAATGGATCACATGTGGGCAAAACTACCACCAACGACGATATCTTTCTGCCCGTAAATGGGTATGTGCCGCCGGTAAAGGAGGCACCAAAATATGCCTTTGAGAACAGAAAATATATATCGCATGTGTATGCAGATGAGCGACTAAAGGTGTTGACCGATCACGGACTGATCACCATCCGACCTTATAACTCCAACATCATCAGGGTCAACCATTTTGCCAACAGTGTGGGTGGAGAGGTGTCCTCCGAAGCGGTCAATATGATTCCGGAATCTATGAACCCTACCGTTTTTGAGTCGGAAAACTGGATTACCATGATCACCGACTCCTTGCGGGTGCTGGTTCATAAATCACCTGTTTATGTGGCTTTTGTGTATCATCAGGATACCATTCTGCAAGAGGAACGAGGACTTTTTAAACGAGACGACAACGGTGGGTTGCGCTTTAAAATGGCCGACAAAGAACGGTTTTTCGGTTTGGGTGAGCGAGCCAATGCCCTCAACCTGAGAGGTGCACGATACAATTTGTATAATCGACCCAAATATGGATACGAAATAGGAGCACGCAACCTTAATTATTCAATTCCGTTGGTTGTTTCTACCCATCACTATCTGTTGCTCGTGGATAATCCGCAAAAAGGTTATGCCGATCTGGGCGAAACCGAGCCCAATATCATGGAATGGGGTGCCATTGGTGGCCCCATGCAGTATTATGTGGTGGTTGGGGCTGATTTTAAAGCCATCTCAAACGAATATGCCCGGCTCACCGGATTCCAGCCATTGCCACCCTTGTGGGCTCTGGGCAACCTGCAATCACGTATGGCCTATCGCACAAAGACGGAAACCGACTCCATTGTACATCTTATGCAAAAGGAGGATTTTCCCATCGATGCCGTCATTCTTGACTTTTATTGGTTTGGCGACAGCATTCTGGGAACCATGGGACGTTTGGATTGGTATCAACCCTCCTGGCCCGATCCGGCTAAAATGGTGGATGATTTCAAGAACATTGGTGTGAAAACCATCCTCATTACCGAACCCTACATCATCGATTCTCTTAAAAACTTCGAGATCACCTCCGATTTGGGTATTCTGGCCACCGACAGTACGGGCAAATCATATGTAAACAAAGAGTTTTATTTCGGTCCCGCCGGATTGATCGACATTTTTAATCCCCGTGCCGGCGACTGGTTTTGGAGTAAGTACCAGCCACAGATTGAGATGGGTATAGCCGGTTGGTGGGGCGATTTGGGCGAACCCGAAAACCATCCTTCCGACCAAATCCATGTGCTGGGAATGGCTGATGAAGTGCATAATATTTACGGGCACTACTGGCACCGCACCTTGTTTAATAAGTACCGCGAAAACTATCCCGAAAAACGGTTGTTTAATCTGAACCGTGCCGGATATGCCGGTTCTCAAAGATATTCCATTTATCCCTGGACCGGTGATGTGTCGAGGAGCTGGGGCGGACTGCAAGCTCAGCTTCCGTTGATGATTCACATGAGTTTGAGCGGATTGCCCTTCATTCATTCCGATGCCGGTGGATTTGCCCAGGGCACAAAAGATGAGACACTCTATACCAGGTGGTTGCAGATGGCTTGCTTTTCTCCCATCCTTCGGCCTCATGGTTCCGGCATCCCTTCCGAACCGGTGTATTTTAATGAAACTACCCAACAGGTGGTCCGCAAGTTCATGAAGCTGAGGTACAGTCTGTTGCCCTATACCTATACACTTACCTTCGAAAGCCATACCAAGGGTTATCCCATCGTGAGGCCTTTGTTTTACGAGTTTCCCAAAGATACCGCTGCCTACAATGTGGACGACCAATACCTGTTTGGTCCCGATTTGCTCATTGCCCCAATTTTAACAGCAGACCAGGAGATGCGCAAGGTGTATTTGCCCGCCGGGGTTTCATGGTATAATTTCTGGACAAAAAAGTTGGTAGAGGGGGGACGGAGCGTGGCGCTTCCGGTTAGTATCAAGGATATCCCCATATTTGTGAAAGCAGGCTCGTTCATTACACGAGCCTTTCCGGCCAACTCTACTGATGAGTATTGTACCCTCAGCCTGGATGTAGACTATTACCTGAACGATGCCTCTGTGGTTGATTCCGGTGAAGTATATTTCGACGACGGCGCCCTTTTTGGTGCCTATGAAAAAGGTGCTTACCGTTTGATGAAAATGAGAGGCAGTAAACAAGATAAGGGCAAAGTCCTCACAGTTTCGTTTTCTTCTGAAGGAAATGGATATCTGTACGAACCTGATATGCATTATATTACACTGCATCTCATAGGTAATACCGAAGATTTCCGAAAAGTAGAACTAATCACTACCACTACTGACGGTAAAGAGGAGATTAATAAAATTTCCAAAGATCAAATTAAAAAAACGGCTGAAGATTTTCAAATTACTTTTCCCTGGAAAGGGGAGACGCTTTCATTGAAAATGCAACAATAGCCACCATAATTATAAACACATGAAAAAGAAAAATTATTTCGGATTGTTCCTCGTCACCCTTGGGCTGATGGTTGCTGTGATGGCCTGTGAGAACACTCCCCAAAAAGAGAACACGAACCAAATGAAGAAGTCAAAAACACTTACACATGTTGACTGGAGTAAAAATGCCAACATCTATGAAGTAAATCTGCGTCAGTACACGCCCGAAGGAACCATCAAAGCATTTCAACAGCATTTGCCTCGACTGAAAGCCATGGGTGTGGATATCCTTTGGCTCATGCCCATTTTTCCCATTGGCGAACTCAACCGCAAGGGTTCCATGGGTAGTTATTATGCCGTGGCCGATTATCAGGCAGTAAATCCGGAGTTCGGTACCATGGACGATTTGAAATCATTGGTAGATGAAGCACACAAACTGGGCATGTATGTGATTCTGGACTGGGTTGCAAACCATAGTGCCTGGGATAATCCATGGGCCACTGAACATCCTGAATGGTATCAGCACGACTCAACAGGTGCTTTCAAGTCACCCTTCGATTGGACGGATGTGATTGCCTTCGATTATACCAACCGGGATCTTCGCGACAGCATGACATCAGCCATGAAATTTTGGGTGACCGAAGCCGATGTAGATGGTTTCAGGTGCGATGTGGCCGGAATGGTACCCGTTGATTTTTGGAACGATACCCGCGCCCAACTGGATGCCGTAAAACCTGTGTTCATGCTTGCTGAGGACGAAGGCGAGGTGAGTTTGCTCAATCAGGCTTTCGACATGAATTATGGATGGAAGTTTCATCATGTGATGAATGAAATAGCTCAAGGTAAAAAACCTGCTTCAGAGGTGTGGAAATATAAAAAGTGGAATGATAGCATCTTTGCTCCCAATGCCTACCGCATGCTGTTCATTACCAACCACGACGAAAACTCATGGAATGGAACTGTTGGCGAAAGAATGGGAGAAGCAGGCGATGTCATGGCAGTGTTGAGCTATACTTTCCCCGGTATGCCATTGATTTACAGTGGTCAGGAAGCCGGACTCGACAAGCGGTTGTTGTTTTTTGAAAAGGATACCATCGACTGGAGCAATGTGAAGAAAGAAGCATTTTATACCACCCTCAATCAACTCAAAAAGGAACATCCCGCCTTGTGGAATGGAACCGCAGGCGGCTCATTGATTCCTTTAAGTGCCAAGAAAGATACATCTGTTGTAGCTTTTGTACGACAAAAAGGCGACGACAAAGTGTTGGTGATTTTGAATCTTAGTGGCGAAAATCAGGATTTCGTCCTGAATGCCAATCAATTCGCCGGAGATTATTTGGATATCTTTAGCAATGGAAAGGTGAATTTACCCTCCACATCTACCATCCAATTAGTACCTTGGAGTTATTTGGTTTATGCCGGGATAGAAGATTAGATTCATAAAGCTGTCAGATAATATGTTGTTAAGAGGTTCCCATTCATTATTTGCTATCAAATCGTTCATTCCCTTGTTCGGGTAATTGCCATTATTCATTCGAGCAGGAATCCCGAAATATGGAATGACCGGATGTAATAGGGTATTTGTGTGAATCGTCAGACATCTGCATCGCAGTGCACTAAATTACAGGCATCACAACTTTTTTGTGGTGCCTACATTTTTTTGCAATGGAATTGTTATATTTGTACGCCAAGTAAAGGACAATTTCAGTATTTGTTAGTCGGGCATCCATGGCGGTTTTTATTCATTGTTCAGAAGGTTTTCTAATGAATTTAAAATCAATGTGTTGTGGTGGTTAATCGGGTTGATATTGTCGATTTACTAAATCATGGCACCGATTTTATCTATTCAACCATATGAAACGACAGGTCACTATTAAGGATATTGCTGAGAAGTTGGGAATTTCCACTTCTACGGTTTCCAGAGCTTTAAAAGATCATCCGGATATCAGTAAAAAAACCCGACAGGCAGTTCAGGAATTGTCGAAACTTCTTGGTTACAAGCCCAATCTGATAGCACTCAACCTGAAAAACAGCCGTACCAACACCATTGGTTTGATTGTTCCCGAAATCCAACATTTCTTTTTCTCCACCATCATCAATGGTATTGAAGAGGTGGCATATCAAAACAATTACAATGTGTTGGTGGTGCAGTCCAACGAATCATATTTACGTGAAGTGCTTAATACCCAAACACTCTTGGCCAATCGGGTGGACGGTATGTTGGTGTCGTTTGCCAAAGAAACCAAAGATTTTTCCCATTTCCAACAGGTAATTGATAACGAAATCCCCATGGTTTTTTACGACCGTGTATTGGATAATTTCCATGCCGACTCGGTGATGGTGGACGACTACTCGGGCGCATACAACGCTGTCACCCATCTGATTAGTAAAGGTTGCCAGCGCATTGCCTGCTACACCTCTCCTCAGAACCTGATGTTGAGTCAGAAGCGTTTGGAAGGATATAAGAATGCTCTGTTGCACCACAACATGGTTTTCGACCCCAATTTGGTGTATGCTTGCGATACCTATGAAGCAGCCATGAAAATTTCGTCGAGTATCCTGAAAAAAATCGACCGTCCTGATGGCGTTTTTGCCGTAAACGACCTAACCGCAGTGGGGGTAATTAAGGTGGCCAAAAAATTGGGTATCCGTATCCCGGAAGATTTAAAAGTCATCGGGTTTGAGAACAGTAAAAGTGCCAGCATCTGCGAACCGGAGCTTTCTTCGGTGGATCAGTTTGGGTTTGAGCTGGGCAAAAAAGCCACAAATATCCTACTCGAACGCATCAAAAGCAATACCTTCGACTATGAACCAAGAAAGTATGTGCTTAAAACCAAGCTGATTATTCGCGAATCCAGTTAGTAACAACCCCGGTAGTATACAAACTAAGCTTCTTTTTTGGCATATTTTTTGGTTATTTTCAAACCGCAATCGTTTTAACTAAGAAGTTATGCAGAAACTTGGGCTCGTACTGTCGTTAAATAATTTTTAACTTTTTTTTTGTGCAAGCCAAGTATGTTTTTTCTTAACTTTACACCTTAATTCTGATGAAAAATAAAAGTATTGTTTAATTAAAAAAAATGTATGATGAAAAAAATTACTTTTAGAATGCTTACTTTAAGCATGATGATGTTCCTGGGCGTTTTCGCTTTTGGACAGTATTCAACCACTTTTAATGTTGACATGACCGATGCCGAAGGTTTTGATGCTGCTACCGATGAGGTTTATATGTCAGGTAGTTTTGCCGGTTGGGCTCAACCGGGATCTGATGTTACTTACAAAATGGAACCCGCAGAAGCCGGTTCGATGGTCTACACACTTACTGCAACTGTTGATTCAGGTGAAGTTCAATACAAATATTTCCGCGTAATTGGTGGAGTAGCCAGCTGGGACAACGGCGAATGGACAGGTGATCCAAACCGTAAAATTTATGTAGTTTCTGATGGAAGTACTTTGGATAATGTTTGGGGAACAAAACCTTACCCAATAACTTTTACAGTGGACATGACCGATGCTGATCCTTTTGATCCAGCAACTGACGAAATTTTTATCGCCGGTGATCTGGCTAATGGATGGGCTCAACCAGGAACTATTGGTGTTTATAAACTGACTCCTGATATGGATATGGTTTATGGTATCGAATTATTACTGTATGCCGGTGACTATCAATACAAGTATTTTCGTATTATCGATGGCGTTCCAAGTTGGGACAATGGTGAATGGACAGGCGAACCAAACCGCATGGTGACTACTGACACTGTTGCCGCTACCATCCAGGACGTATGGGGAACTACCGGAATTTTTGATATCAACGACCAGTTTGCTTACAGCATGTATCCAAATCCAGTCAACGACATCCTTACCATCGCTAACGCAGCTGATGTATCAAGAGTAGATGTGTATGACGTAACCGGAAAAATGGTGATGACCGTTAATGTTGCCTCAGAAACTATTACATTAAACGTTGCTGACTTCAACTCAGGTATGTACATCATTAATGTAACCAACGAAAAAGGCGTTCAAACTTCCAAATTCGTGAAGAACTAACCGCTGAAATTTTTTGTAAAAAGGCTGTCCTTCGGGATGGCCTTTTTTTTTGAGTTTTAAATCAGTAAGGTAGATTGTATTACTGTAAATGGTACTGGTAAACATGATTGGTAATCGGTGGAACGACTGCCAACGGTTTTTCTTGGTGCTTTACTCTGTGTTCTTCGTGTCTCTGTGGTGGAGTTTTTGCGGGTCTGGATTCACCGTGGAGGGACAAGGGACAAGGGACGGGGGACAAGGAAAAATTTAAAAGTGAGCACGCATAATTATTAATCAACAACACCCAAACGAGGCTGTTGCCCGTAGGGCATCAATGTCCATAGAAACATTTTTAGGAGCGTATTTTTTCCCGTTAGGGAATTAACAAAAACGACAATCCTATGGACGGGTTGAGTATGAGAAATAAGGAATGAACCAAAAAAACAAGGCACAAGCAGACGCTTGCGCCAGGACTGGTGATTCAATAGCCAATTCTTGGTGCTTTACTTTGTGTTCTTCGTGTCTCTGTGGTGGAGTTTTTGCAGGTCTGGATTCACTGTGGAGGGACAAGGGGACAAGGGGACAAGGGACGAGGGACAAGGTAAAAGTGAGCACACATAATTATTAATCAACAACACCCGAACGAGGCTGTTGCCCGTAGGGCATCAATGTCCATAGAAATAATTTTAGAAGGGTATTTTTCCCGTTAGGGAATTAACAAAAACGACAATCCTATGGACGGTTTGAGTATGAGGAATAAGGAATGAACCAAAAAACAAGGCACAAGCGGACGCTTGCGCCAATTGAGGAATCTCTTTATTTAACCATATTGATCCCATTGATCTATTGATCCACTGATCTCCCTGAACCATTGATCCACTGATCCCCCTGAACCATTGATCTTCAACAATCGTTTGCATCAGTTCTTTATACACCTTATAGTATATACGATTCTTCTCAACTTCATGTTTGTGCCGAAGGATTGGCTTTTCCCCCTTAATTTGCCTACCTTTGTAAGCTATCAATCCCACAAACATGAAAAAAATATTCCTTTCCATTTTATTTATTACAACTGCGGCATTTGTCGTTCAATCTCAGGTGATTACCGCAACTCCGGCTTTTCCTACCGATCAGGATATGGTGACCATCATTTTTAATGCCCAACTTGGAAGTGGCGGATTGGCAGGCACTTCAGATGATGTGTATGCCCATACCGGCGTTATTACCGATGCCAGCACCTCTCCCTCCGACTGGAAATACGTGAAGGCAGGCTGGAGTACAAATATTCCCGAATGTAAACTTACCCCCATTGGTGAAGACCTCTGGCAACTTATTATTACGCCCACCATACGCGAATATTATGGCGTTCCGGCCAACGAAACCATCCTGAAACTGGCCTTTGTCTTCAGAAATACCGATGGCTCGGCCACCGGAAAAAATGAAGACGGAAGCGATATTTTTTATGATGTGAGCGTGGGTGGCATCAACGTGCTGATTACCTTGCCCTCCGACCGACCCACTGTGGTTCAGCAAAACGATCAGGTGGAAGTGTCGGGAAGCAGCAGCGAAGCCGATTCAACCTTTGTATATGTTGACAACAATCAAATCTATGCCGGAACCGGGGAGTCGTTTTTTACCACTTTTACCGCCGATACCTACGGAAAACATTGGGTAAAAGTAAAGGCGAAAAATGATACCGAAACAGCTTTCGACAGCCTTTATGTTTATGTGAAAAGGCCTGCCGTGGTGGAAGAGCGCCCTGAAGGAGTGGTGGATGGTATTAATTATCTGGATGCCAACACGGTTTTGCTTAGTTTGTATGCCCCAGAAAAAGAATTCATTTTTGCCATCGGCGATTTCAGCGACTGGGAGCTCGAAGAAGCATATGAAATGAAAATCACCCCCGATGGTATGCATTTTTGGGTAGAAATATCCGGGCTGGAAGAAGGAAAACAATATATTTTTCAATACCTGATTGATGGAACCATTCGTGTAGGTGATATTTATGCCGACCAGGTGAGCGATCCCTGGAACGACCAATACATCTCCAATGCAACCTATCCCAACCTCATCGAATATCCCACCGGAAAAACTTCCGGCATCGCCACAGTGTTTCAAACTGGACAGGAGCCATACCCCTGGGAGGTAGAGAATTTTGCTACCCCTGACCCCGAAAATCTCGTGGTTTATGAGCTTCTGATTCGTGATTTTACTACCGCCCGAACATTCAACAGTGTGTTGGATACCTTGGATTATCTGGCCAATCTGGGTATTACGGCCGTTGAGTTTATGCCCGTTAGCGAATTCGAAGGAAACATCAGCTGGGGTTATAACCCCAACTATTATTTTGCTGTTGATAAATATTATGGCCCCAAAAATACCTTCAAAGCCCTCGTGGACGAATGTCATAAAAGGGGAATAGCCGTTATTATGGATATGGTTTTAAACCACGCTTATAACACTTGCCCGCTGGCCATGATGTATTGGGATGGCGAAAACAACCGCCCTGCGTCTAACAATCCATGGTTTAATGTAACTTCACCCAATCCTATTTACAGTTGGGGAAGCGATTTTAATCACGAAAGTCAGGCTACCAAAGATTTCGTGGACCGTGTCAACCGTTACTGGATTCAGGAATACAAAGTGGATGGATTCCGATTCGATTTCACCAAGGGATTTACCAATACCCCCGGCGATGGATGGGGTTACGACCAGGCGCGCATCGACATACTCGAGCGAATGGCCAATCAAATATATGCTGTAAAAGACGATGCCCTGGTGTTATTGGAACATCTTACCGCCAATTCAGAGGAAGAAGTGTTAGCCGATGCAGGGATGCTCTTGTGGGGAAATATTAACTGGAACTATTGCCAGTCGTCGATGGGTCATCCCACAGAAAACGATTTGTCGTGGATTTCTTATGAAGAACGTGGCTGGTCTAAACCTCATGTGGTGGGTTACATGGAAAGTCATGACGAGGAGCGCATGATGTATAAAAATTTAACTTGGGGAAACTCCAGTGGAAGTTATTCCACACGTGATTTAAACACCGCGCTGAGCAGGGTGGAAGCCGCTGCGGCATTCTTTATCACCGTTCCCGGACCCAAAATGATTTGGCAATTTGGTGAACTGGGCTACGATTATTCCATCAATACTTGCGAAGATGGTACCATCAACGAAAATTGCCGACTGAGCCCCAAGCCGGTGAAATGGTCGTATTACGATAACCCCAACCGCAAGCGCGTTTACAATGTTTTTAAAGCACTCATCGAACTCAAGAAAAGTGAACCGGCATTCAGTACCACCGATTTCTCCATCGACGGCGGGAATTCTTTATACAAAACCATTCACCTGAATCACAGTACCATGGATGTTACCATCGTAGGTAATTTTGACGTGGTGGATGGGTCAATTGATCCTAATTTCCAACAGGCCGGCATTTGGTACGACTTTTTTAGCAGCGATTCCATCAATGTGTTCAATAAAAATGAGCCCCTCAACCTGAAAGCAGGGGAATTCCATGTCTACACCACCAAAAAGCTTAACCAGGGAACTTACCTCGATGTGGAAGAAGGTGTCAGCATTGCACAAAGTATGAAGGTTTTTCCCAATCCGGTGGATCAAATACTTCAAGTGGAAGCAAATGCAGGTTTTACCGGTATTCAGGTGTATGATATCATTGGTCAGTTGGTTATTAGTAAGGAAGTTTCTGGTACCGGCAGTGTTTCTGTTGATACTCAATCCTTGCCAAAGGGACTGTACATGGTAAATGCCTCTCTTACAAACGGGCAAACCCTGACGCAAAAGTTTGTAAAAAGATAACTTGAATATTTTTCTGATTATTATCGGGGGGGGGTACTTATACTCACCCCCTTTTTTTGCCCTGAGACAACCCTATTGCTGGCAAATTGTTACCATTTGGTGCTTCTGCGGGGTGATTTTGCCTCATTCTTATCACGGAAACCTTTGTCCAGTAGGCTAATATTCATGAAAAAGATGAGTTTTTTACTCTCAGGTGTCGGGAATTCAACCTTTAAAACAAGTAGTACTTTTTATTTGCAAACGTTTTAATAGGGCAAAACAGACAGTTTTCCATTGGAGGCATGAGCCTTTCTTGAAAATATCTATTGTAAATCAATCAAATCAGTTGCTTTATGCTTACTTTAGTTTCACGAAACATCAAGGGATTTGTGGCTCTTTAGAAAGAGAGAAAGTCCTAAAATATAAAGTTCATACACGATATAGCTGTAATTGTTCATTTTTTTTGGAAGCTCATTTCACCTGGTGGAATGGGCTTTTTTTTGTATCTTCACAGTCAATTTTTCCCAATTGGAAACTATGAAAAGGATCGTAAAGAGAAATGGTGAAACCGCCGAATTTGATGTGAACAAACTAAGGCTTTCCTTACTAAGAGCAGGAGCTGATAATGCTGAAGTGGATAGGGTAGCGGATTTGGTGATGGAACAGATAACCGATGGGATGTCCACTCACGCCTTGTACAAAATGGCTTATGCCCAACTGCGTAAAAAATCGAACAAAGTCGCCGGTCGTTATCGTCTGAAAAAAGCGATTCTTGAGCTGGGACCTACGGGTCACCCCTTTGAATATCTTGTAGGTGAGTTGCTAACAGAGCAAGGCTATGATTGTAAGGTAGGTGTGGTAGAACAGGGAGCGTGCGTTAGCCATGAACTGGATGTGGTAGGCAACAAACCAGGTCTAAGGGTGATGGTAGAATGTAAATTTCATAACGATATTGCGCGCAAAAGTGACGTAAAAGTTGCTTTATATATTCAGTCACGCTTTCTTGATATGAAGTCGGCCTGGCAAAAACGTGGTGAACCGGATACGAATTATGAGGGCTGGATTGTAACCAATACCCGTTTTACTGGTGATGCGCTGCAATATGGTACCTGCGCCGGTTTAACCATGATTTCCTGGGATTATCCCCTTCAGGGTGGCTTGCGTGATTTGATAGACCAAGCCGGATTTCACCCAATAACAGCCTTGCACTTACTTACCAAGGCCGATAAAGTTTATCTGCTCGATCAGGAAATTATTTTATGTCGCACTTTGTTGCAACAACAAGATGTATTACGCAAATTGGGCAAAACAAAGAAACAGATAGAAAGGATTGTCATGGAGGCAAAACAGATAATCGATCAGAAAAACTAATCCATTAAGTGTTTGTTGAGGGTTCCAAGCAAATGGTCAAGCATAATGGGTTTCGAAATAAAATCGCTGGCTCCCAACTCATAACAAGTGGCCTCCTCGCCAGATAGTACGTAAGCAGTTTGCACAATAATGCTCACCTCCTTGTTTTTTGAACGGATAGCTTTAAGTACTTCAAAACCACTGATTCCAGGAAGATTTAAGTCCAGAAGTATGGCGTCAATGTTGGGGTTTTCCTCTGCTTTTTTAAGGGCTTCGTCCCCATTAATGGCCCAAAGGAGGCTGGCATTGGTCCGACTCAGCGCTGCGTTGTAGAAACGGTTGCTGGTTTCCGTGTCTTCCACAATTAAAATCACTTTTCCCGAAAAATTATATGTGCTATTTGTGCCCATGATCTCACTTCATTAAAAAGTACTCAAAACAACTATCAATTACTGAATTATTTGGCTAATTCTAACCTACCTCTGATATCAAGATAAGCGGGTACTAAAGTAAATAAAAATTACAGACATTTCAATTTTTCTTTAAGCAAAAATTGGGTGGCCTTTCGGCGAAGTTTTCCGGTGTCTGATCTTAAAAACATTTGCATGAAATGAATTTCTCGCGGGATCTCCGTTTTTTCTAATCGGGATTCAATGATCTTCCATATTTCACATATTTTCGATAGTTGATCCCCATCGTTTTCTAGACATAATATAGCCTTTTCACCTAAAAAGGAGTCAGACAGCGAAGTAATGAAAAACGGACTTGGTAGGTGCCCATCAAGCTTCAATTCAATTATTTCCGGATTTAATTTTATTCCACCGCTGTTAATTATCCAATCGGAACGACCAAGAAGTGTAAAACTTCCATCGGATGATATTTCGACCAAGTCGTTGGAATGTAATTGTTTTACTCCGATTTCAGGAAAGTCGATCACCAAACAGTTTTTTCTGTTTTTTTCAATCGTTACACCGGGTAAGCGGACAAATCCTGTCCATGGGCTCGTGCCATTTAATTTTCGCAAGGCCACATGGGTGATGGTTTCTGTCATGCCGAAGGTATGCCAAATAGATACGCCCTGCATCACCCGGAGTTTTTGCTCCAATGGTTTAGAAATGGAGGTACCCCCAATTAATAAATGGGTAATATTTTGTTCAAGCAGCGTGATGTCGTTGGGGTGTTTGGTCCAATGTTCCACCTGCATGGGAACCATGGCTGCCAATGCTATATGATGCTGTTTGGGTAAAATTGGTTTGGATTCCGGTTTCGAAATTGTCAAATTCATATTTCCGGTCAATGCCCTGACAATCATCATCTTGCCTGCGATGTAATCTGCCGGAAGGCACAGCCAAGCCATGCTTTTCTCGGGTATTTTCAGAAAATTTAATGTGGACTCGGCACTGGCCCTCATGTGTTTTTTCTGGAGTTGGATTATTTTAGCCTTTCCTGTAGAACCCGAGGTCGGTACTTCAATCGTTTCACTTTTGTCATGCCAATCGATTATAAATTGAAAAACAGACTGTTTCCATGATTCAATGTTGGGAAGTGACACCCGTTGCTTGCAATGGTGCAAAAATTCATGTAAATCGAAATCCTGATTGTCGAAATATATTTTCATTCGATTAGGATTTTTTGTTCAGATTACTCAAGTCCCACTTTCTCTCCACTCGGTAATGTAGTCTGCCTGACTCCACATGAAGAGGCGATTTCACGTTATTCGTAAACAGTTGTCCTGTTCCCAACCCTTGAAGCATGGGGCTTTGCATGGTGTAGGTCCATTGGGCAATGGCATTGAGGCCAATATTCGACTCCAACGCAGAGGTCACCCACCAACCAACTCGGTTACTATCTGCCGATTGAATAAAATTGTTTGCCATGGCAAGTCCCCCGATCAGGCTGGGCTTGAGTATGATATACTTTGGTTGAATAAATTGCAACATTCTGGATAATTCGCCGTTGCTGCGGATTCCAATTAATTCTTCATCCAAGGCAATGGGTATGGGACTTTTACGACACAGATCGGCCATGGTTTCCCATTGTCGTGGTTGGATGGGTTGTTCGATGGAATGTATGTTGAAGATGGCCAGCTTTTCCAGTTTTTGAAGGGCTTCCGTATTGTTAAAAGCTCCATTGGCATCCAAGCGCAGTTCCAGACTTTCGGGTGAAAATTCCTGACGGATAAGCTGTAATAATTTTATTTCTTTGTCGAAATCAATGGCACCCACTTTCATTTTTAAACACCCAAAGCCGTCATTGATTTTTTGCTGAATGCGTTGCAGCATCTCCTGATATTTCCCCATCCAGATAAGCCCGTTGATGGGGATGGAGGCAATTCCATTGGTAAATGGCGATGGATATAGCATTCTTTTTCCTCCGGTTTTCAGGTCTTGGAGCGCCGTTTCCAGTCCAAATCGAATGGATGGAAAATCCAGCAGACTTTGCCTGAGTCTATCGTCGAGATGGTTGATGTTGTCACAAATTTCCCTCAATTTGGGTTCAATGCCTGAGGGTCGGTCAGGACTCAATCCGGGTATCAGACTACATTCGCCTATTCCTCGTATTTCCGGAACATCGTTGTTCCAAACTTCAATAAACCATGAGTCTTTATTTTTTAAAATTCCACGGGAAGTGCCGGCATCGAATTTAAAAATCAGGCGGTAGGGAAAATATCGGGCTGAAAGCATGATTTTTTTAGGTAAAAATACAAAAAATCAAGTCCAATCTAAAAGGCAATCAAGCTTATCCCAAATAGGATGGTGAAAGTGAGGGTGCTCAAAGCAAGTTTTTTAAGAAAAGGATCCAGTGCCTGTGGATTTTGGGTTCGTACGATTTTGACAAGATCTATAACAAACAACGGAAGCACCACTGCATACATCCATTGGGTGATGTCCAGGTGATTTATGTAATTAAATAGGAAGGCACACGCCCAGCCCAACGCGACAAGTAAAACATGATAGACTTTGGCATAGGTTGGTCCCAATCTTACCGGAATGGTAATTTTTGCGGAACGCAGGTCGTTGTCGGCATCGCGCATGTTGTTGAGGTTGAGCACTCCCGTACTGAAAAACCCCAGAGCAGCTGCAGGCAACCAGATATCCCAAGGCAGACTGAGTGCATTGAGGTAATAGGTTCCGGCAACGCCTGCCAATCCAAAAAACAGAAATACAAATACATCACCCAATCCCCGATAACCGTAAGCATTTTTACCCACCACGTACTTTATGGAAGCAGCGATGGAGGCCATACCCAACGCCAAAAACAGCAAGCCCTTTAGCCACTGTGTTCCTAATGCCACATATATCAACATAACGCCCGAAACCAGCGATAACAAAACCATAACGGCAATTCCTTTGCGCATTTCATCGTGAGAAATTTCGCCACTTTGCACGGTACGCATGGGCCCCAGTCGGTGTTCATTGTCGGTTCCCTTGGCCGAATCGCCGTAGTCGTTGGCAAAATTTGACAGAATTTGCAAAAACAGGGTCGTGAGCAAGGCCAATCCAATGACCCATGGTTTATAGTGCCCGGCATCGATGGCCAAGAAACTTCCCATAATCACGCTGGAAAGCGCCAAAGGCAAGGTACGCAGTCGAGCCGCCTTTATCCAGACGATCCACTTACGCGGTTTGTCGGTTTTGGTTGCCAATGTCAGGGAAATTTGGGGTATTGGTGAAAGTCAGGATCACGTTTTTCAAGAAAGGCATGCTTGCCTTCCTGGGCCTCATCCGTAAGGTAATACAGGAGGGTGGCGTTACCTGCAAACTCCTGTAAACCAATCTGTCCATCGAGTTCGGCATTCATCCCTAACTTGATCATGCGTAAGGCCATGGGACTGCGTTGGTGCATGGTGAGACACCAATCCACGGTTTCATCTTCCAGTTTGTCGAGGGGGACGACCTTGTTTACCAAACCCATTTCGAGGGCTTCGGCAGCGGTATATTG
Organism: Bacteroidales bacterium; assembly: GCA_963676875.1. Taxonomy (GTDB): domain Bacteria; phylum Bacteroidota; class Bacteroidia; order Bacteroidales; family F082; genus UBA6244. Next base: position 666,462 of record OY781436.1, on the reverse strand, counting down.
CTTGTTCAGAAACCAAATTTCCCGTGCTTTTTTCTGACCCACGATGCTGGCCAAATAAGATGATCCCAAACCTGCATCAAAGCTGCCTACTTTCGGACCGGTTTGTCCGAAACGAGCATTTTCGGATGCGATGGTCATGTCGCATACCACATGCAAAACGTGTCCTCCACCGATGGCAAAGCCATTAACCATGGCAATCACGGGTTTGGGCATCGACCTGATTTTGCGTTGAACATCCAACACATTCAATCGGGGAATGCCGTCTTTTCCGATATATCCGCCCTTTCCTTTTACGTTTTGGTCGCCGCCACTGCAAAAAGCTTTGTCGCCTTCTCCGGTGAGAATAATGGTATAAACCTCCTGATCTTCACGCAATATCTCCAAAGCTACGGCCATTTCGGTTGTGGTTGTAGGAGTGAAGGCGTTGTAGTACCGTGGTCGGTTAATGGTAATTTTAGCTATATGATTCCAGAATTCGAGCTTGATTTCTTCAAAAGCCCGCATCGATTTCCATTCGCGTTGAGACATGGTTTTTATGTTAAAGTTGAGGCAACGAATATATAAAAAACATAGGCATCAAGGTTCCATATTCGCTCATTACCTACTTTTGCCCAATGGATTTTAAAAATCAACTCATTCCGGGAAGGCTTGTCAGGCGATATAAGCGTTTTTTGTCAGATATCTTGCTCGAAGATGGTTCAGAAGTTATTGCCCATTGCACCAATTCAGGTTCCATGAACTCATGTATTGAGACCAATGCGCCCGTTTTCCTTTCTCCTGCCGAAAATCCCGATCGCAAAACCCAATTCACGTGGGAGATGATCTTCATCAACAATGGATGGGTAGGGGTAAATACCATGATGCCCAACAAGTTGGCTTATCGCTGGGTGAGTGAAGGTGCAATTGAAAAACTGGCAGGTTATTCTAAAGTTACCCCTGAGGTGAAATTTGGAAACAGCCGTTTCGATTTGTTGGCGGAAAAGGACGGTGAAAAATGTTTTATTGAAGTAAAAAATGTAACCATGAAAGCCGGACATCATGCGCTGTTCCCGGATGCAGTTACCACTAGAGGCCGCAAACATTTGGATACCTTGATTGAAGTGAAACAGCAGGGGATGAGGGCAGTGATGTTATATGTGGTGCAACGGATGGACGTGGTCATGTTTGCCCCCGCCATGGAAATCGATCCTGCGTACGCAAAAGCACTGGTGCATGCTCACCAAAATGGTGTAGAAATTATTGTGGTGCAGGCAAAGGTGAGTCCCGAAAGGATTGTATTGGCCGGAGAATTACCCTGGCAGCTACCCGCTTTTTAGTTTTCCTTGAGCGTCTTGAAATATTTTCGCAGCATGTCAGAATTTAGCTCCGAAGGGGTCCGAACTTCCAGTATCATGGACTTGGATGTGGTGTTGAATAAAACCTGCAGTTCTTTGTTTAGCTCTTTGATGTTCTCGGCTTTTGCGTATTCCACATGAAAAGCCTTGGCGAGGTGTTCAAAATTGAGTTGGTGCCTCGCTTCGAAATACTCCTCAAATCCAACCACCGTATCCGGACCGGGTATGAACCTGAAAATTCCGCCGCCCTGATTGTTGATAACGATGATTTTCAAGTTGGGGCAATGGGGTAACAGTAGCAATCCGTGGTTGTCGTATAGAAATCCCAAATCTCCTGTAATCAAGATATTAAGTTTTTCAGGTGAAGCCGTGGCAATACCCGCTGCCGTGGATATTTGTCCATCGATGCCACTCACGCCACGGTTGCTGTAGTAGGTGGTATTAGGGGCACTTCCAAACAATTGCGAATACCTTACCGGCGTGCTGTTTCCCAAGTGGAGGTTGATATCCGGAGGCAATTGTTTGATAATGTGGTCAAAAACACGAAGGTCGCAATACTGCAACCCGCCCAAAATGGAATTTCTCCTTTGATTTACCTTGGATTTTCTTGCATTCCAAATTGAAAGGAAATCAGATGAATGGGTGTTGCAGTATTGGGTAATCAGACCAACAGCATCAGCAGGCTTTGCCGAAATGGTTCCGCTCAGGCAAAAATAAGTGTCCATTTTTTCACCCGAAGTGGAGATATGCCAATGGTGTTTTGGACTGTTTTCTCGAAGGAACTTTTTGATCATCTTAGAAACTATTGCTCCTCCAAAGGTGATGAGTATATCGGGGGCAAATTCCTGTAATTCATCTGTTTTAAAGGTGGAAACCACATTGTCGATACCGTCAATGTCATCAGGATGATACAAGTTGGAAGTAGTTTCGGAGAGAATGACCGTATTTTTTTTCTGTCGCAACAGGTTGAGTTCTTCGTTCAGTTCCTCGTCGGGTTTCATTTGTCCGGCAATGAGCATCACTTTGTTGCTGGTTTCGAGCTGATTGATAAAATCTTCCGGTAATTGGTTGATCGTTTTTTCAAAATTACTTCTAAAATTCATTGCCTGACCTTCAATGATTTCTTCAGTCTGTTCATAAAGAGGTTCATCAAGTGGAATATTGATGTGAACCGGGCCTGGAGCCGGATTAATGCAGATGTTTATGGCCTCATTGATCATATTTTCTGCTTGAGCAAAAACAGATGCTTCGTCAAGATATTGAGGGAAGGTGAAGCTCTTTTTTACATAGTTGGCAAATACGTTGTTCTGATTGATGGTTTGTCCATCACCAATGTTCACATGCTTTGCCGACCTGTCAGCCGTTAAAACCAACAATGGAATATGCTGATAGTAGGCTTCTGCAATGGCCGGGGCATAATTGAGTGGTGCGGTTCCCGAGGTGCAATCGATGGCCACGGGTTTTCCTGTCTCTAAAGCCAGACCCATGGCATAAAAAGCCGCACTTCTTTCGTCCACGCAAGTGGTAATGTTAACTTGCTTGCAGTGACTAAAAGCAATGATAATGGGCGCATTACGCGATCCGGGGGAATGGACGAGGTGCTGAAGTCCTCGTTTGCTAAGGATGTCAGCCAGTAAGGCTACAGATTTCTTGTTAGTGGTCATGGGGCAAATTTCTATATTTTTTCCATCACCGACACCAATGTTTGCGATTTAAGTACGGTTTCGTTCCACTCATGTTCTGCTACCGAATCAGCTGTCAGTCCTCCTCCCACATATAGATTATAGGTGTCGGAACCAATCTCGGCACAACGAAGATTTACAAAAAGATGTGCTTTTTCGTTGAGGTTCCATGGTCCCAAAAATCCTGTGTAGAACTTTCGGTCGTGTTGCTCGGCACGCATAATCAGGTGATATGCATCTCCTTTAGGAAGACCGCATACCGCCGGGGTTGGATGTAAGCCCATGATAATTTTCCCTGTTTTATCGGCTAGCTCATCGATGGGTATGGTAAACCGGGTAAGTCGGTGCTCCAAATGACCAGCCCGTTTGGAGGTGGGTTTGCCCACTTGGTAGTTGGAGATACCAATCTCAGAAAGCAAGTTGCCAATGAACTGAGAAACATATGATTGCTCAATGGTATCCTTCTCCGACCAAGGATCCCCGGTGGTTTCTGGATGATATGGTCGCGTCCCTGCCAACGACATGGTAGAAGCTTGATGATCTTCCAATGACAGAAGCGACTCAGGAGTGGCACCTGCCCATGTACCATGGCCTGGAATATGGAATAGATATACAAAAGCTTCCGGATAATCGTTGGTCAATTGATTGAAAAACGCGCCTGCCGAAAAATCCGGATTGAGCGCATTGGCGATCACCCTCGAAAACACCACCTTGTGCAGTTGTTCTTTCTGCAGCAAGTTGATGAGGTATTCGGTGTTGTTGAGGTAGGCATGACGACTGATCACGTGATTCTCTATGGAAGTCTCGTTTTTTATTACGTCCTCGCTTTCGGCTAAGAATTGAGTCAAGGATTCAGGTATTTCTTCGCTTTGAATAACAAAGTCGGGTTTGATTAAAAATCCCATGCCTGTACGGGCGCATTTGAAAGGTGCTGCCACAAATCCGGAAAATTCGTTGATGTCGAGTATGTCTATTTCACCTACCTCTTTGTTTTTCTGACAGACCAGAATGTTTTCGTTGGTTTCAGGCAATCGGTAGATGGCAAATGGAATGCCTTTTTGCAAAAGCAAGTTGATAGTTTCAATGGGTGGGCTGGAAATCATTTTTTTATGATAAAATTGGTGAGTCGGCAGGTGGAGATGGTTCTTCCTCTTTCGTCGGTAATGTCGATATTCCACACATGTGTGTTGCGGCCCTGGTGGATGATTTTTGCTTCGGCTGTAACCGTACCACTCGACACACTGCGCAGGTGATTGGCTGTAATTTGGGCTCCGACAACGGAATAGTGATTCAAATCCACTAGCAGTGCAGAGCCGACACTGCCCACCGATTCAGCAAGTGCAACGCTAGCCCCGCCATGTAGCAGCCCCATAGGTTGGTGGGTGCGGTGATCAACGGGCATGGTAGCTTTGATGAAACCTGGTGAAGCTTCCGTGTATTCAATTCCAAGATGTTCCATCATGGTGTTGTTGTTGAGGTGGTTGATGTCCTCAATGCTGTAATTGTTTAATTTATTGCTCATCCTACGACGGTGATTTTTAATAAAATACCATGTCCGGATATGATTTGCCCCAGCTCAGGCACCCCAATTTTCTCTGTCCAGGCTTCTGAACTGAATGGCTTCGGCCAGATGTTCGGCTTTAATGTCAGCAGAATTATCCAGGTCGGCGATGGTTCGAGCCACTTTTTTAATCCTTGTAAATGCTCGGGCTGAGAGGTTCAATCGTTCCATGGCTGTTTTCAGTAAACTTTCTCCTTGCGGCTGCAAAATACAATATTTATCGATGTCTTGGGACGACATTTGTGCATTACTGAAAATATTGGGGCTGTCGGCAAATCTTGACTCTTGAATCTTTTTGGCAATCATCACCCGCTCTCTGATTGTAAAACTCTTTTCTCCTTTGGGGGTTTCGGCCAAATCCTTAAAAGGAACTGGTGTTACTTCCACATGGAGGTCTATACGGTCGAGGAGAGGCCCAGAGATTTTGTTGAGGTAGTTTTTTACGGCGCCCGGAGAACAAACACAATCGCGGTGGGGATCGTTGTAATAGCCACAAGGGCAGGGGTTCATGGCGGCGATGAGCATAAATGAGGCCGGATAGGTTACCGTGACGCGTGCCCGCGAAATGGTGACCACGCGGTCTTCCATGGGTTGTCGCATTACTTCTAGTACTGAACGCTTAAATTCAGGAAGTTCATCCAGGAAAAGCACCCCATTTTGTGCCAGCGAAATTTCACCGGGTTGGGGATAGGTACCTCCACCAACAAGCCCAGCGTCGCTGATGGTGTGGTGGGGCGAGCGGTAGGGGCGGGAAACTACAAGGCTGGTGCTTTCTCCCAATACGCCGGCTACCGAATGGATTTTGGTGGTTTCCAGTGCTTCCTCCAGATTCATGGGGGGTAGGATGGATGGTAATCGCTTGGCTAACATGGTTTTCCCGGAGCCAGGAGGGCCAATCATGATGGCATTATGACCACCTGCTGCGGCAATTTCCATGGCTCTTTTAATGTTTTCCTGACCTTTCACGTCTTCAAAATCGAAGGCGTATTTATTGAACGAGGAATGGATGATATCGTCGAGGTTGGCTTTTTCCGGTTGGGGATGCGACAAACCTTCCAACATGTTGATTACATCAATAAGGTGATCAAAACCATAGGTTTCGATACCTTTAACCACGGCGGCTTCTGGGGCGTTTGCTTTGGGTAAAATAATTCCTTTAAATCCTTGTTCCCGTGCTTTTAAGGCAATGGGCAGGGCTCCTCGTATGGGTTTTAAACTGCCATCCAGCGATAGTTCTCCCATCATGATGAATTGGTCGAGCATGTCGTTGCTTACCTGCAAACTGGCAGCTAATATTCCTATGACTATGGGTAAATCGTATGCGGAACCTTCCTTTTTAATGTCGGCAGGTGCCATATTGATGACAATGCGCTGTCCGGGAAAACGGTACCCAATGTTTTCAAGTGCTGCCACCATTCTTTGCTGACTTTCTTTCACAGCATTATCGGGCAGTCCTACCAAATAGAACTTAATTCCTTTACCAATATTAACTTCAATGGTAATTATAAGTGCGTCGATTCCGTGTATGGCACTGCCATACGTTTTTACTAACATGGGTATCAATTAGGTTTGTCGTAACAAAAGTAACGAAAAACCTTGGAAATATTCCCGTAAGGGGAAATTTTCTATGGTTTGTACCCTGATTGCTGTAAAATTTCTTGTGTGTCGGGATTTAGGAGTAGGTCTTTAAGTGAAATTTCGGAATGTTCACGGTGGTAGGCTCTTACAATTTGCCATCCCAACCAAACACCAACCCGGGGAGCTGATTCGTTTGAAAAACCCGTGGTGAAGGGAGCTTCCTGAATGAGTTTGGTTTGTGTGTCGTAATCGGACGAGTAAAACAAATTATTTTTCACCAGATATGCCCAAACATCTTGTTTGTTATCCTCCATCCATTTCCACTGCGCACTAGTATATCCCATTTTTAAGGTGTCGGGGGTGTCGGGAAGCACGGCGTCCAGATAGACCATCATTTTGCCGGCACCAATCATGCGATCGAGGAGGGTTTTTTGTCGGAATTTCGGATTCAAATCGTAGTTATACAGTGTTTTCATAGCGTCAACGACCAAATAATCGGGTGTCATTCTTCTAATTCGGTAATGGGGTAAGCCCAGGTATTTGTAGGGCTCAAAATCTTCTCCCAGATATACATCCAGGGCAATAATCATTTGGTTCTGATACTTCTCAATGGGATTTTCGTAATGCATCCCCGACACATAGGTGTATACTGTGGGGAGGGGCAAATCAGGAAAAAAGTAGTGAAAGCGACCAAAGGCTTCAGCCAGTTGACCTTCATAAGCGCTCATGTCTTGATAAACCTCTTGCGTGCGTTGGTTCAGGTGGATTAGTTGGGTATCGGTTACAAAATCGTACAATTGCATCCATTGTGCAGAATCTTTGTAACCATCGCCAATAAATGATCGATATTTGGGCTGAATGATTGTTAATTCCTGTAGAAAATTGTTGGTGTCAAGTGAAAAAAGTGCTTTTCCATAGCGTTGAAGTTCAACGGGTTTTGTGGTCAGTTCGCCGGGGGGAATAGGCCATTGGTCAGCACGGTTATGGCTGCAGGAAGCAAAAATAGTCAAGATGCCTGCAATCAATAATATAAGGATTCGGTTGTTCATGGGATAAAAAAATGTCAGCACAAAAGTACTGACATTTCCCGTTAAATGATGAGGTAATCCTGCTATAAAATTTTCCAGCCAAGGGTAACCATAAATAGGTTTGATTTGGTGGAAAAGGTTTTTCCGTCGAAATCTAAATCGGCACCTTTATAAATATCATTCAATCCACCCATGTATTTAACGTTCAAAGCAAGCATCAGTACGTCAACACCCACACCGGCCTGATATTGCCACACCATATCCTTCCAGTCGGCATCTTTCAGGTCTTGTGTAATTCCGTCAATTTTCATTTTTTTGTCGGTGGCAATATTGGCTGCCAGTCCGGCAAAAACTCGAATGTTGGCCACTTTCAGGTCGATAAGACGATATCCTACACTTACCGGAATTTGGATGGTTTTATAGTTCATTTCAATCTTAGTCGGATCGGTGACAGTGGTGGAATTATCTTCCCAAATACCGCCTTGTGTTAACCAGTTAATTTCAGGCTGAACATATACCTTATCTCCAATGCGTGCAAAGGCACCAAAAAGGAAGTTGCTTTTAAAGCTGGCCTTGAGTTCGCTGGTGTTGCTGGTCAATTTGGTAGCTGTATAGCCAATCTGTGGTCCGATAGTAAACTGACCAAACATCACCCCGGAGGCAAGCAGGGCGACAAATAGAAGCGTAAGTTTTTTCATGTTTTCGATTTTTAAGGTTAAATTAGAATATCAAAGATAAATATATTTTGGGTTATACAAATTGTTTTTATTTGAAATTATATCTTTGTATAAACTTCTGTAAATATGAAAAGAGTAATATTGGTTTTATTGTTAATGGTGTCTTTGGGGCTGAAAGCCCAACACAAGCCCTTCCAGTTTGGATTTAAAGCCGGTGCCAATTTGGGTTGGTTTAACAGTAATGAAGATAATTATGTGAACAAAGGTGTTCAGTTTGGCGGCGCCTGGGGGTTCGTGGCTGATATTTACATGATGGAGAATTATTCGTTTACCACGGGCTTCGACATGGTGTTTCTCAATGGTAAATTGGAGTACCACGATGCCATTACCCTGAAAGCCAACAATCAACTTACTCCCGGTATCATGACCCGAAAATACAAAACCAAATACATTGAGATACCTCTGGTGTTTACCATGAAGACCAACGAAATCAAAGGGTTGAGGTATTACGGTCAAATTGGTTTTGGCCTGGGATTCAGGCTTTCTGCCAAGGGTGAAGATTCTTTTTTGCCCGACAACAGCGATTTGGTGGAAACCAACGACCACGATGTTACCGGTGATACCCGTTTTACCCGTGAATCACTTATTCTGGGTGCGGGAGTGGAGATTCCCTTGCAAGGCGATACCTATATCCGTACAGGATTAAAATACGACAACGCGTTCCTCAATGTGTTGAAAGGAAAAAATGGAGCCAATCCTGAGGAAGACAATTCTGCCCGTAACAGTTTTATCGAAGTCAACGTGGCCATTATTTTTTAGTTAAAACCTCTAAATATTAGCACTTTTGAAGATAGCCCTCGCCCAGTTAAATTACCATATTGGAAATTTTGATGAAAATGTCCGGAAGATAATTCAATCCATAGATAAGGCAAAAGCCCAGCATGCCGATTTGGTGGTGTTTGCTGAGTTGGCCATTTCGGGCTATCCACCGCGCGATTTTCTGGAGTTTACCGACTTTGTCGATCAGTGTAACGAGTCGCTTTTGCGCATTGCTCCTCACTGCGATCATATAGGTGTCGTCATCGGACTTCCCACCTACAATGCTGCTCCCAAGGGTAAACCCTTGTTTAATTCGGCGGCCTTTTTGTATCAGGGAAAGGTACAGCAATTGGTACACAAAACACTTTTGCCCAATTACGATATTTTTGATGAATACCGCTATTTTGAACCCAGCAGAAAATTTCAAGTTGTTGATTTTAAGGGTAAACGATTGGCCATAACCATTTGTGAGGATTTGTGGAATGTGCAGGACAACCCCCTCTATGTGGCCAACCCAATGGAGGAGTTGATGGCCTTTCATCCTGACATCATGATCAATATCGCTGCTTCTCCCTTCCATTACGAACAGGCCAGGACCAGAAAAGAGGTTTTGGAAAAAAATGCCCGGGTTTATGGACTACCGTTGGTTTATGTCAACCACGTGGGGGCGCAAACCGAATTGCTTTTCGATGGAGGTTCGCTGGTGATGGATGCGCAAGGTCGCTTGGTTTATGAGTTGAAATACTTCTCAGAAGATTTCAGGGTGGTGGAAACAGACTCTTTGAACGAAATATCCGCCGAAATACAAGAGGAAAATCCGAGCGAAATTGCCTTGATTCATGATGCGTTGGTGATGGGGATTCGCAATTATTTTGGTAAACTTGGTTTTACAAAAGCTATCTTGGGACTTTCAGGCGGTATTGATTCGGCAGTAACTGCGGTGTTGGCAGCCAGGGCATTAGGCGCTGAAAATGTATATAATGTGTTGTTGCCTTCGCGATTTTCCACCGGACACTCGGTGAGCGATGCCGAGCAACTGGCCATCAATGTGGGGATGCCCTACGATACCATTCCCATCGAAAAGGGTTTTGGCGCCCTGGAAGAGATGCTTGCTCCCTATTTTAAAGGACTACCTTTCAATGTGGCCGAAGAGAACCTGCAGGCACGCATCCGGGGGGTGGTGCTCATGGGGTTGTCCAATAAATTTGGGTATATATTGTTGAATACCAGTAATAAAAGTGAAGCTGCCGTGGGCTATGGGACATTGTACGGCGATATGAACGGCGGGTTGTCTGTTATTGGTGATGTGTATAAAACCAAGGTGTTCGAATTGGCTCGCTACATGAATAAAGACGGAGAAGTTATTCCCGAAAACATCATTACCAAACCACCATCTGCCGAACTGCGCCCCGACCAAAAGGATACCGACTCACTTCCGGAATATGATATTCTGGATGAAATTCTTTATCAATACATTGAAAAAAGAAAAGGCCCCAAAGAAATTGTGGCCATGGGTTTTGATGCGCCATTGGTGCACCGGATACTGAAGTTGGTTAACCTGAACGAATACAAACGCTACCAAACGCCTCCCATTTTACGTGTAACGGGCAAGGCCTTCGGTATGGGAAGGCGCATGCCCATCGTGGCTCGCTATCTTTCTTAGCAGGGATAAGTTTGAGAAAAATCAATCTGATTTACAGATTAATGGCTACTACCTCTTTAATTTCAGGCAGTACTTTTTTCAAGGTGGCTTCCACACCGTTTTTCAAGGTCATGGTACTAAAGGCGCACGATCCACAAGCGCCGGTCAGTTCCACGTTTACCACCATGTCGTCGGTTAGCTCCACAAAGTTGATATCGCCACCGTCGGCTTGCAAATAGGGTCTTACCTGGTCAAGTACATTACGTACTTTCTGGTTCATTTCTTCTTTATTAATCGGCATGATACGATTGTATTTGTGTTTTGGTTATATCTATTTCAGTGTAATCATCAGGTTATCAACAAGCTCTGCAAAGGTTTTGGCAACCGGTGAACTGTCGTCAAGGGCAATGGGATTTCCTGAGTCGCCCGATGAGGCTATTTGTGCTACAATGGGGATTTTTGCCAAGACAGGAATGTTCAGTTGGCCTGCAAGAATTTCTGCCTGACCCTCTCCAAAAATGTAGTATTTCTTGTCGGGAGCATCTTCGGGGATAAAGTAGGCCATATTCTCCACAATTCCCAACAAAGGAATGGTGAGTTTGTCCTGTTGACACATGATGGCGGCACGTCTTACATCCGCGGTAGCCACACGTTGCGGGGTGGTTACCAATACAGTTCCTCTCACGTTATACGACTGACCAAGTGTAAGTTGTATGTCGCCCGTTCCCGGAGGCATATCGATTACGAGGAAGTCGAGATTGCCCCATTCGGCATCTTTCATGAGCTGGTTAAAGGCGTTGTTAATCATCGATCCTCGCCACATGAGTGCCTGATCCGGTTGAACGAAAAAGCCCAGAGATAAAATGCGTACGCCATATTTTTCCAAAGGAACCATGTAGGATTTTTCTTCACGTTCAATGATTCCGGGCTGTTCGCCTTCCACGCCAAACAAAATTGGCACTGAGGGTCCCATGATGTCTGCATCCAGGATACCAACAGTATGACCCGCCTTGGCCAGTGATACTGCCAGATTGGCTGCCACCGTTGATTTGCCCACACCACCTTTTCCGGCAATGACGGCGATAATATTTTTTACTCCTGACAATGGTCCCAATCCGCGGTCTTTTTCGGCCACTGGTTTTACCGAAATGGTTTTGTCGGCGCCAAATGCTTCTTTCAGCGTTTTCATCACCGAATTGGAGACGATGTTCACGGAGGGGTCGTCCAGTTTTGGAAAAATGATGGTAAGGCTAATGCCGGTTTCTGATACTACCACATCGTCCACCATGTTGAGGTCAACAATGTTGTTCTGCTTGGCAAAGAAGATCACTTGTTTTAAGGCATCGATCACCTGTTGCTTTGAAATGGCCATTCTTATTCTTATTTAGATTTAATAGTAATAATGTATTGTGATGGTACAAAATTAACCATAATTTTCAACGGAAGAGAAAATTATCCGTGATATTCTGCTTATTTGGGATGAATTTAAAATAAGGGAGGTGTTATGTCTGATTATGAGGGGTTGAGTTTTAAAAATCACCGGGAATCCAAAGTTTTTCAGTGAAATTTTGGATTTTATCGTCCACAATTTGGATCCCCTCGCTTTGGAGCAAATCGGCCATGATTTGTTGTCCTCCGAAATGTCGTTTGCCGGTGAGTAGTCCCTTTCGGTTGACGACCCGATGGGCAGGCAATGCTTCCGGGAAATTTTTGGAGGCATTTAGTGCCCAACCCACCATGCGTGCGGCTCCTTTACTTCCCAGATATTCAGCAATATGCCCGTATGTTGTGATGCGTCCGTAAGGAATTTGCGCCACCACTTCATACACCTTTTGGAAAAAGGACACCTCCATTATTTCTTATTGGAATAGATTAAGGGGTTCAATTTGAATTTCAGGAATTTGATTTTGGTGCCATGTTTCAGCCACATTTTCTCGTAATGGGTTTGTATCTGTGTGACTTCGTTGTCGAGTCCACTTCCATACACATCGTAATTCAACTCCAGAATTTCGTGTCCGAATTCTTTAATAACATCCAGGGTATATTCTAAAAAGATGATATTATCTGTTTTGAGGTTGATGACACCTCCCGGCTTCATGATGTGCGCATAGCGTTCCAGAAATGGGGGTGAGGTAAGTCGTTTTCGGATGGCCACATCGCGGGCGTGGGGGTCGGGGAAGGTGATCCAAATTTCGCTCACTTCATGTTGGCCGAAATAATACTCAATCAGGTTGATGCGTGTTCTGATAAAGGCTACATTGGTCATGTTTTCCTCTTTTACGGTTTTTAGTCCGCGCCAAAGTCGTGCACCTTTGATGTCGGCACCTATGTAATTGATTTGGGGGTTCCGTTGAGCCAGCCCCACAGTATATTCACCTTTTCCGCAACCCAATTCGATGATGATGGGATGGGTGTTTTTAAAAAAATCGTTGGCCCATTTTCCTTTATAAGGAAACCCTTGAACAACTTCCTCATATTTCCATTGGAACAAGTTGTCGAAGGTTAGGTTTTCGGCAAAGTGTTGGAGTTTATTCTTTTTACCCACAAGACAAAAATTTCGGTATTATTTTTTAAGTACCCAGGCTTTGGGATTGTGTTGGTTTTTGATGCTAACCAATTTCTTTGAGGCTTCATCTGAGGTTTTGAATCCCTCATAGGCTACCCTGATTAATCCGTACTTATTGGTGTCGGCAATCATGGCATTGAAACCTTCTTGCTTTAACTTTTTTACCAAATTGATGGCATTGCTTTCGTTGCTGAAAGCTCCGGCAATAATATAATAATGTATATCAGTGGCGTTGATTTCTCTGGCTATCGGGGTTTGAGAAGACCCTGATGTGACAACTTCTTTTGCCACAGACGTGCGAAGAATATTTTCTTTCGGTTGCGCTTCAGGTTCTTCCACCACCGGGGAATTATTTGTTTCGGGCTCTTCTGTAATATCGAAAGTAACGGTTTCAAGATCGTCTTTATGTACCGTATTCGGACTTTGCATGGGCAGTAGGGTAGCTTTCGTAACATCCGCAGGGGTTGTGTTATCAACTGGTATTTCGGTCTGGTCTTTGAACATTCCCGGAAACCAAAGTGTTGAATAATAAGTCATTTTACCCAATGGAATTAAATCGATGTTGGTGGCAAAATAGGATTGCGGGTTGTTGTACATGAAAGGAACCCGTGTGGCATACCGTTCCAGATAGTAGCCCATGGAATGGCGATGCATATACACATATCCCACGCCCATCAGAAAAAAAACCACGACCAGAAATATCAGTTGGTTGGCGAATGTTGACCTTTTGCGAGTAGCCAGCATGGGTTTTTTTGGCGCAGATGTACGTTTGGGGGTTTCAGGAGGGGTTGCTTTTTTTTCCGGAATGGCTTTCTTGATGGCACCCATCACCTTTTCTTCATCGGTGGTGCGGGCAATGGCCGGCGACATAAAGCTACCCAACCCAAATGCTTCGGGATTGTAGTTTACACTTTTATCCTGGGTAAAAACGATATTTTTGTCGGCATCCCGCGACAAACTTCCGATGCCGTGGAATCGAATGCGTTTGCCGTTGTCGAGGGCGCGCATACACTGAAAACTAAATTGGTCAACCCGCGATTTGGCTTCGCCATAACTCAGGTTTTCATTTCGGGCCACATAGTTGATCAACAGCCCGTCGTTGGCTTTCAGATGTACGTTAAAGTGAACTTCACGGAAGGGTGGTTTGAAATGATGGGTCACTGCAACCACTTGTGCCGATTTATCATTGGTGATGAAGCCCCCCAGTCCCGGGATGACAACACACTCATAATCATACAATAAATCTCCTACGTAACCGGCAATTTTCATTTCTGTTTGGTTCTGATTCCGAACTTGCTAAAGTACGAAACTATATTAGTTTATTCAAAAATTGTTAGTAAGTTTTTTTAGGTCTTCTGGTGTATCGATGCCAATGCTTTCAAATTCAGTAATTTGGGTGTGAATGGTCAGGTCGTTTTCGAGCCAGCGAAGCTGCTCCAAACTCTCGGCTTGCTCCAGGTTTCCGGCAGGTATCCCGATGATTTGTTTCAGGATGTCGCACTTGTAGGCGTAAATGCCGATGTGCTTGTAAAAACTGTGGTGATCTAACCAGCGCTCATGTTCCACCCCCCGCAAGTAAGGAATGGCCTGACGACTGAAATAGAGGGCTTTGTTTTCACTGCTCACCACCACTTTTACTACATGTTGACTAAAGAGTTCTTCTGTAGTGGTAATTTTCTTGATGAGGGTGGCGATTCCCGTTTTGGGTTGCATGATTTGTTGTGCCAGTTTTTCGATTTGTTCGGGTTGTATCATGGGTTCGTCGCCTTGCACATTGATTACGGCATCCAGCGGTTGACCCGTACTTTGCAGGATGGTCATGGCCTCAAAACAGCGCGATGTTCCGTTGAGGTGGTGGGTTCCGGTAAGGATGACGTCCCCTCCGAAACCTTTCACATGGTCGTAAATGCGGGCATCGTCGGTGGCCACCACTACCTTATATATATCTTTGGCTTTGTGAGCTTGTTCTACCACCCGCCGAATCATGCTTTTTCCCTGAATGAGGGCCAAAGGCTTTCCCGGAAAACGGGTGGACTCGTAACGGGCGGGAATAATGACGGCGATGTTCATAGGGTTTGTTTCAGGAGCTATTAAAACAACCCGTGGATTTCGGCATTTACCCTGTCGATGACGATACTCAGGTCTTCGGGTTTGTTGAAATCCATGTCATCTACGTTGATAATCAGTAATTTGCCGTTCTTGTAGGTGTCAATCCAGGCTTCATAACGTTCATTGAGAAGTTTGAGGTAATCCAGTCGAATGGATTCTTCATAATCGCGGCCGCGTTTTTGAATTTGTTCCACCAAGGTTGATACGGAAGCCCTGAGGTATATCAGCAAATCAGGCGGTTGAATGAAAGAGCTCATAAGTTCGAACAGCGACAAATAATTCTCAAAATCTCTGGATGACATGAGGTTCATGCTGTGGAGGTTGGGCGCAAAAATGTGGGCGTCTTCGTAAATAGTTCTGTCCTGAATAATATTATCGCCACTGCGTCGGATTTCTACCACTTGCCGGAAGCGTGAATTGAGAAAATACACCTGAAGATTAAACGACCAACGTTGCATATCTTCATAAAAACTGTGTAAGTAGGGATTGTTTTCCACATCTTCGTAATGGGGTTTCCATCCAAACTGCTTCGACATCAGTCGGGTAAGTGTTGTTTTTCCGGATCCGATATTTCCGGCTATGGCTACATGCATGAGCGTAAAATTTTCTACGAATGTAAAAAAAATGTTTCAATTTCGCGGGCCTAAAATTAAAACGAGGGAGGTAATGGCATTTGGTGAAGCAAGTAGCAGGATTTTACTTCTGTTGTCCCGATGCTGTTTCCTTGCCTTTTTGAAATTGATAACTTAATCCCAGTTGAAAATTGAGTTCTCCGATCCAAACGGGTTGGTGACCTCCATCCATCCCCGATTTTTGGTAACGTATAAGCTCAGGATGTACGCCCATATGTACGGATAGTTGTTTGTATATGAATTCATTAAGTTCAAATTCAAACAAAAATCCAAAGCCAAACTTATTCCTTTCCGTGTAGTTGGATTGGTATTTGGCCTCTTCGAGATTTTCGTTGGCAAGCCGGTGTACTTGCTCATCTACAAAAAAGTAATGAATTCCGATTTCAGGACCCAGAAACAAGCCTGATTTTGAATGATTCAGCACCCTGAACGCATAGTTGAGCTTAAAGGCAAGCCGTTGATTGTTGGGTGATACTTGTTTGATAAAGGTGGATACTCCGTCGATGGTTGAGCCGAAAATCTCATCATAATCTTTTTTACAGTGGCTGTAAGCTGCCGAAACCCCCCACCGATTTCTTTGACCACTCATTTGGGTGTATTCGAGTCCGATTCCTGTATTTACCTGATATTTGTTGTAGGAGCTTCCTCCGTAGGTAGTAAAAATTTCAATTTCCTGTGCTTTCAGTTGAGCGAACGAACTTATTATCAGGATGATGACCGCGATATTTTTCATCACCATTCCAGATTTAATATTTCATCCACATATTTTCGATCATTGGACAATCGTGGCACCTTATTTTGTCCTCCCAATTTGTTTCGCATTTTCATCCAGCGATAAAAAGTTCCGGATTTCATCACCTGAATAATAGGAGGCTTCAACACGAGGTTGTGATATCGTTTGGCTTCGTAATCGGAGTTGAGCGATTTGAGGGCGTTGTCGAAGGTTTCTTCAAAAAAGTCCGGATCAGGAGGTGGTGTTTCAAATTCCATGAGCCATTGGTGGGTAACGTCGTTTCCTTTGAAAAGTGGTGCTGCCGTATATTCATTGACGATGGCTCCGGTTTTTGCACAGGCAGTAATCAGTGCTTTTTCGGCATTGTCGATAATGAGTTCTTCGCCCACTGCGTTGATGAAGTTCTTCACCCTTCCGGTGATACGCAACCGGTAGGGACTGGTTTCGGTAAACATGACTGTATCGCCAATCATGTAGCGCCATAAACCTGCGTTGGTATTGATAATCAGGGCGTAGTTTACACCGATCTGAACTTCATGAAGCAGTACCGTTTGATTATTTCCATTCATCATTTCCGAAACAGGAAGAAACTCATACCAGATGCCGTAATCGAGCATGAGGAGCAAGTCGGTGCTGTTGCGCTGATCCTGAATGCCAAAAAAACCTTCCGAAGCATTGTAGTTGTCGGAGTACACCATTTTTGGTGAGGAAATAATCTGTTCAAACTGCGCACGGTAGGGTTCAAAATTGACACCTCCGTGAAAAAACACTTCCAGGTTGGGCCACACTTCGCTCAGGTCGGATTTGCCTGATTTCGCCAGGATTTTTCTCAACAGTACCAGCATCCAACTCGGAACCCCCGAAATGCTCGTTACGTCATGATCGATGGTTGATTCGGCCATCAACTCGAGTTTGTTTTCCCATTCATCCATGAGGGCAATGGACAGCGAAGGGGTGCGTTTGAATTGTGCCCAAAGTGGTAGGTTGTGCATCAAAATGGCCGATAAGTCGCCTTCAATATATTGGGTGTTGCTGATTTCGGTGATATTGCGACTACCACCCATCACCAAACTCTTGCCTTCAAAAAGCCCTGATTCGGGATACAGGTTAAAGTAGATGGCCAGCATGTCTTTGCCACCGTTGTAATGACACTCCTCGAGTGCCGATGGACTTACGGGTATATATTTGCTTTTGCTTCCTGTGGTTCCGGACGATTTGGCGAACCAGGTAATTTCTTCGGGCCACAAAACATTTTGGGCTCCCTTACGCATTTGGTCTATGTATGGTTTAAGGTCTTCGTAATTGTTGATGGGCACGCGCTCTCGGTAATGGTCGGCATTGGTAATGGATTTGTAGTCGTATTTTTTGCCCCATTCGGTATCCTTGGCCGTGGCGATCAGTTTTTTAAACAGTTCGTCCTGCACTTCGTGGGGATACTGTATGAAAAGGTCGATTTGATGTATGCGTTTTTTTATCCACCAGTTTAATACGGAGCTGAGAATCGTCATTGAAAGGTTTTTTTGTTGTAAGTCAGGTTTCAAAAATAGGAAGATTTGATCGATTTATCATCTTTTTAGTTTTTAAATAATCGCGAAATTGATACATGTGGATTGGATGGGTTATTTTTGTAAAAAAACACATGGGATGATTTGTTTTCCGAATGCAAAAATTAATCTGGGTTTGTCTGTTACAAAACGACGTTCGGATGGTTTTCATGACCTGGAAACCTGCTTTTATCCCATACCTCTGTGCGATGTGCTTGAATTTTCAGAAAGCACCAAGTTCTCGCTGACCATATATGGGCAACCTGTTTTAGGTTCCGAATCCGACAATCTTTTAACCCTTGCCTGGCGATTATTGAATAAGGAGTTTGGAATCCCTCCGGTAAAAGTGGCCTTGCTTAAAAATATCCCCATGGGAGCAGGTTTGGGTGGTGGTTCGGCAGATGCGGCATTTTTTCTCCGCGAGCTCAGTATTTTTTTCGACTTGGGACTAACCAACAAAAAACTCCAAAAGCTTGCCCTAACGCTGGGAAGCGATTGCCCTTTTTTCATTCGCAACATGCCTGTCGTGGCGCATGGACGAGGTGAGCTGATAACAGATAGCAAAGTATCGTTATCCGGCTATTGGTTCACGCTGATTTCACCTCCCTTTTTTATTCCCACGGCTGAGGCCTTTCGCCAAATTGTACCAAGAAGCCCGGATTTGCCCATTGGTGAAATTCTTCATAAACATCCAAAAGAGTGGCAAGGATTGCTTACCAACGATTTTCAACCCATTGCCATCCGGATGTTTCCGGCCATTGGCGAAATTATCAGCGGATTGGAAGCTTGTGGCGCTTTTTACGTTTCTCTTACGGGAAGTGGTTCCTCGGTTTATGCCTTGTCGGAAGAGCTCCTTTCAGTACCGGAAAGTTTCACCCAATACCGGATTTTTTCGCGTAAGCTTTAAACCAATTACTTACATTTTTCAGCCTGTAATTTTGTGTGAAAAAGCTGTTAAGATGCATTTTTTTTGCTTTTCAACTGATTTGCTTTGGTTACTTTTGCCGCCTTAAAAAGAGGGAGGATGAAGCTACGGGCGAAAAAAAAGTATCTATTTGTATTTTACATGGTTTTGATATTTTCAGGACGGCTTGTAGCCCAAGTAGATACCATTCCTTTGGCAGAAGTGGAAATCAATTCTTCGGCCACCCCGGTAGTCTTTAAACAGGTTTCCAGAAGCATCCGTGTGATTACATCAAGCGAGTTGGCCACGGCTCCGGTATCAAGTCTCGATGATATCCTGCGTTTTTACGGAGGTGTTGATGTGAGAGAAAGGGGAGGATTGGGCGTGCAGTCGGATTTAAGTATCAGGGGTGGTGGAATGGATCAAAACTTGCTCATGTATAATGGTGTGGGCATCAACGACCCTCAAACCGGACACCACAACACCAACCAGGCCATTATGCTGTTCAACGTGGACAAAATTGAGATACTGGAAGGTCCCGGCACCAGATGGTTTGGCCCAAATGCTTTCTCAGGTGGTATTAATCTTATTACCGAGTTGCCTGAACAAAATCGGGTAGGTTTCGACGTTTCGGGAGGGAGTTACGGTTTGTTTTTTGCTGATTTGTCAGCAGCTTTTCGGATGGGCAGTTGGGTGAATACTACTTCTGTAAGCCGACATAAATCAGATGGTTATATACGTAATACCGATTTCAGTATTTGGCAAATTAATAACGAGAGTACCTACAGGTTTGCTGACGGGATACTCCGGATATACTTGGGTTATCTCGACAAAGGCTTTGGTGCCAATAGTTTTTATTCACCCAAATATCCCGATCAATATGAGCAAATCAGGAGCTCACTGGCTTCCATTAGTTTGGAAAAGGGCACCCGTTGGCCGGTGAAAGCAACTGTTTCATGGAGAAGATTGTACGATCGGTTTGAACTTTTTCGTGAAGACGATGCATGGTATAGAAAACAAGGTGATGTCTATGTAAATGGTGTTGATACGGCCGGCTTTCCCACATCTTCAGGAATTCTTCCTTACAAAGGACATAATTACCACCGGACAGATGTGGTTACGGCAAATGTGGCAGTGGGCATGACCACCCTAGCAGGACGCACTCAACTGGGAATGGAAGTCCGTCATGAGGGAATAATCAGCAATGTGTTGGGCGATCTGATGCCGGACACCATCTACGCTTCGGAGGGCGATGCGTGGTATAATCACCGAAAAAACCGACAAAGCTTGACGTTGTTCCTCAATCAGGGCTATGAACAAGGTCGATTCAGTTTTGCCGGGGGACTCTCCGCCTATTACAACAGCGATTTCGACTGGCATTTTTCGCACGGAATAGATGTGGGCTATTTTGTTTTCGATTGGTTGAAAGTGTATATAAGTGAAAATCAGGCATTCAGAATCCCCACATTCACTGACTTATATTATCAGGGACCCGACCAGGTGAGCAACCCAAACCTTCAACCCGAAACTGCCACTACTTATGAAATTGGTTCCAAAGCTTTTTTCAACCACATCACCCTTTCGGGAGCCGTATTTCACAGGAATAGCCACAATCTGATTGATTGGATTAAAGAATATCCCGAGGAAAAATGGCATAGCATGAACCTTACATCCATGAAAACCAATGGAATATCCGGTTCAGTACAGTATCTTGCCCCACTTTCTACACAAGATATGATTCGTTCAGCCGGAGTTAGTTATACTTATTTACAATCCAACAAATCATCTGTTTCTTATCTTTCGCTTTATGCTCTTGATTATTTAAGGCATAACCTCGTTGTGAACTTCTCGCATGGGCTGTTGCTGAAAAATTTATCGGTCTCTTGGGCTTTCAATTTTCAACAGCGAAACGGTTCGTATGTTGACTTTAATACCGGGGTATCCACTGCATATCAGCCGGTTAGTCGAATAAATGTGAAAGTCGCCTACCAATACCGTTGGGCGAATTTTTACGTCATGTGTAGAAACCTGTTGAACGATAAAGCTGTGGATTACGGCAATATTCCCTCTTCCGGCTTATGGATAACGGTGGGAATGAAAGGTAAACTGGATTTTTCTCAAAAAAAATAGCTTGCATTTGCGATTTATTCAAACAGATTCTTCCTTTACGTTACTATTCTAATAAGGAATCTTTGCCCCTTCACAAAGAAACAATTCTCATCTGGAGGTCATCGAATCTGCATTTTTCGTAATTTCGGCTTTCCTAAAAAATAAACATATGAACCGAATTGTTATGATTACCGGTGCCACGAGTGGAATTGGGCAGGCCTGTGCATCAGCATTTGCTGCTCAAAAGGACCATGTTATCATCACCGGAAGACGTGCCGACCGTTTGCAAACGCTGGCCAAAAGTTTAACCGAGGAATTTGGAGTAAGAGTTCTTCCGTTGGTGTTTGATGTTCGTGACCAACATCAGGTAAATGAGGCGGTTACTTCATTAGAAAAGGAGTGGAAATCCATAGATGTGCTGATAAATAATGCAGGTTTGGCCGTTGGGCTTAATCCACTTCAGGACGGGGTGGTGGACGACTGGGAGCGCATGATCGACACCAATGTAAAAGGGTTACTGTATGTGAGCAGGGCCATATTGCCCGGTATGGTTGAACGAAATAAAGGCCATGTAATCAACATTGGTTCCATTGCCGGAAAGGAAGTGTATCCCAACGGAAACGTGTATTGTGGCACCAAACATGCCGTGGATGCCCTGACCAAGGGAATGCGTATAGATGTGGTAAAGCATGGCATAAAGGTGACACAAATAGCCCCCGGAGCAGTAGAAACAGAGTTCTCGGTGGTTCGTTTCAAAGGAGATGTGGAGAGAGCGGATGGGGTTTACAAAGGCTTTAATCCATTATTGCCGGAAGACGTTGCCAACGCCGCAGTGTATGTGTCTTCCTTACCTGCCCATGTGAATATCAACGATATGGTGATTATGCCCACAGCCCAGGCCAGTGCCGTTGTTTTGGAAAAGAAAATTTAGACCCAATATTCAATATGGCATATGAACCCGGTTGTTTTTACA
The DNA here is from genome assembly GCA_963676875.1 of Bacteroidales bacterium. GTDB lineage: Bacteria > Bacteroidota > Bacteroidia > Bacteroidales > F082 > UBA6244. Next base: position 644,571 of record OY781436.1, on the reverse strand, counting down.
ATGGCGAGTTAGTTATTTTGGTGGCAGTTTGTACTATATACTAGCTGTTAATAAGTTACAGACTACCGTATGAAATTATTTTTACTTTTGCACCACTAAACCAAAACCAAGGAAAATGGAAGTAACGAGAATATTTGATTTACTCACACGTTACGAGCACTCTTTTCAACCTAAAAATGATGTATTAGCCGGAAAGGAAAACGGTCAGTGGAAAGCCTATAGTTTGGCAGAATATAAAAGCTATGCCGACCATATAAGCCACGCCCTTGGCCATCTCGGGATAAAACGGGGAGACACCATTGCTACCATTTCAAACAACCGTCCCGAATGGAATTTCATCGACATGGGAATCATGCAGATGGGCGCCATTCACGTGCCCATTTATCCCACCATCAGTGAAGAAGACTATAAGTATATTCTAAAACACGCCGGAGTACGAATTGTATTTGTGGCCGGAAAAGAATTGCTTCGAAAAATTGAACACATCCTTCCTGAGATTGAAAATGTGGAGGCGGTTTATACCTTTAAAGAAGTTGAAGGATACAAACCATTCAGCGATTTGGTGGAATTAGGCAAGCAACATGTGGATGTGGCCAAACTTGAAAAAGTTAAAAGTGAGATAAACGAAGATGATATAGCCACCTTAATATATACTTCCGGAACAACAGGTTTTCCAAAAGGTGTCATGCTTTCGCACAAAAATATTCTGAGCAATGTAAAGGCTTCCGAAGGAATCTTTCCCGTAGATGAAACTTCCCGTGGATTGAGTTATTTGCCACTTTGTCACGTGTACGAACGCATGGTGAACTATGTGCTTCAGTATAAGGGGGTTTCCATTTACTATGCCGAGAATATGGCCACCATTGTAGATAATATTCAGGAGATTCACCCACATATCATGACTACAGTTCCCCGCCTTTTGGAAAAGGTTTACGACAAAATTCTGGCCAAAGGACGCAAGCTCAAAGGAATACAAAAACAAATATTCTGGTACGCGGTAAGTTTGGGACTCAAATTTGAGTTCGACCGTCCCGACAGGTTTTATTATAATGCCAAACTGCGACTGATGAACAAATTGGTGTTTAGCAAGTGGCGGGCTGCCTTTGGTGGCGAAATGTTGTGTATTGTCTCGGGTGGTGCTGCTTTGCAACCTCGACTGTCAAGGATTTTCAACGCCGCAGGCATCAATGTGTTGGAAGGCTACGGTATGACCGAATCATCCCCTGTAATTGCTGTAAATACCTTTAAATCAGGAGATAGAAAAATTGGAACCGTTGGTCCTCCACTTAGTAACGTGGAAGTGAAAATTAGTGAAGAAGGTGAAATTCTGGTAAAAGGTCCCAACGTGATGAAGGGATATTTTAAAGATGAGGAAATGACGGCCCAAACCATCGTGGACGGATGGTTGCACACCGGCGATGTAGGAGTCCTCGACGATGGCAGACTGCTTAAAATTACCGGTCGTGTGAAGGAGATTTTTAAAACTTCCATGGGGAAATATATTTCGCCTGTTTTGTTGGAAAATAAAATCAAAGAATCGCCTTTTTTCGATCAGATCATGGTGGTAGGTGAAAACCAAAAATTTGCAGCAGCCCTCATTGTTCCCGATTTCGATCACTTGCGTACCTGGTGTAAAATTAAAGGCGTTACCTGGACCAATACCGGGGATATGTTGAAAAACAAAATCATTCGCGATAGGTTCAAACGCGAAATAGATTGTTTTAATAAACAGTTTGGCGATACCGAGAAAATCAAGAAATTTGAACTCATCGACCACGAATGGACAGTGGATTCAGGAGAGATTACTGCCAACCTGAAACTGAAACGCAGCCTCATATTAAAGAGGTATGCCGACTTAATAGATAAGCTTTTCGTTTGATACGATTCAACTATATGTATATAAAAGGAGTAGCTCTGAAAAGGCTACTCTTTTTTTGATAAAATATTTTCCATTTTTGTTGGTTTAACATTATTTCAGATGTCAGTTTTTTACGGCGGCATTGTTTTTGATCAACATGATTTCACGTGTTTGTAGCTTACAAACCCAAAAAGTATTTTTTAACTTAATCTTGAAATCATGTCAGAAATCACACTAAAAGGAAACAAAATTAATACCATCGGACATTTGCCAAAAGTGGGCGAAATGGCTCCTGACTTCACCTTGGTAAAAGACGACCTGTCGGTGAAAACCCTTAACGATTATAAAGGAAGTCGCTTGGTTCTCAATATTTTCCCAAGTTTAGATACGGGAACCTGTGCTGCTTCGGTACGCCGTTTTAACAAAGAAGCCGGTGAGCTGAAAAATACCAAAGTGCTTTGTATTTCCAAAGACTTACCCTTTGCGCAGGCTCGTTTTTGTGGATCCGAAGGCCTGAAAAATGTGGAAAATTTGTCCGACTTCAGAACAGGTGCCTTTGGTAAAGCCTATGGCGTTGAAATCATTGATGGTCCTTTGGCCGGACTTGAGTCGCGTGCCGTTGTGGTGATTGATGAAACAGGTAAAATCATTTATACCCAACAGGTTGCTGAAATTGTTGACGAACCCGATTACGAAGCTGCCATCGCCGTGTTGTAGTCAGTTAACGTTTAAGTGAAAGGTGTTGAAGGGAATTCTGAATGCCTTTCCCCAACTTTACAACAGCAGTTTATACGACTATTGCAGTCGGCTGAGCTGCTGTTTTGCTTTGCCGCGGATACTGTTACGGTAGGTGGTGAAGTCCATATCCAAACATTCTTTATATAGCAAAATGGCGGTAGCCGTATCTCCTTCTGCCTCAAAAATTTCTCCCAGCATGAGTGCCGAATTGGCAGCATAATATTCCGAAAGATATTTCCCCATGTCGATAGTCCTACGGTAGTCGGTTTTTGCCTTCTGAAAATCTCCCGTTTTATGGGCTATTCGGGCAATGCGGTAATATTTTTCCACAAGTTCTTCTTGGTTCAATAACGTGTTGTCCATCGCGTTGAGTACCTTGGTTGCTTCTTGGTAATATCCACCATCGAACAACAACCGACTCTTCAGCAGCAGGGTGTTGGGAATTTGATTGGACTCAGCTTCCTGTTCTGCTTCTTTATCGATGCCCACTTCGGCTTGTCCGTTTAGTATTGTTTTGGCAAGCATTTGTTTGTAACCAACTGTATCTGCTTGTAATAGCCTGCTCCAGGCTATCTTGCGGTAAGCATCTTTAATGTAGTTTCTTCCCTTGAAATGATCGATAAAGTTAAGGTACGACACAATAGCTTTTCGAGTATCCAGCTTCCTGAGTTCGCACTCCCCTTGTAAATAAGACAGGAAAAAGAAGGGGTAGTACGGAATGTGTGGATTGATGGATTCAAGCACCTCAAGCGCCCGGTCGTTATGTCCTGTTTTCATCAATACGTTAATTGTCATGTATTTAAGAAGTAGGTTGTTGGTGTCCGCCTGTTGCATCGACAGAAGCCAGTCGTCCGTTTGCAACGAATTGGGGTACAGGTTCATGTCGATGAAACCCAGATAGAACCTGATTTCGTTTTGCAACATGCCATATTCATTGGATTTGACTGAGGCGAGCAATGCGCGTTGTAATTCTTCTCTGCCTTGATCCACGGTGCCGCTCATGTTAACGATTTGCAACAACCATTGATATTGGTCGGGTACAACGCCTACCATGGCATGTATTACTCCCAACGAAATTTGGTTGGGAAAGAAATCGGGAAAATCTTCCGCGTTTTGGTTTATGGCACGGTAGGCGCGGTTGAATTCGAAAGCTGCCGTAAAATATTCTCCGTATTTTAGTCGTACCACTGCCCACTGTAAATTAATATTGCCCATGAGATAGACTTTGAATGGATCACTATCCTTGAGTTTTTCCAATTGGTCGAGTCGATTGGATTTGTTTTTTTCCAATTGATCGAAAAGTGCTTTGTCTTCGCTGATAAAGGCGCTTAAAAAATCCTCATAGTTTTCCAGGTAGAGGTAAAACAAGTTGTCTTTATCCGTTTGTCTGGCTTGTTCTATCAATATTTTTGCTTCTTCAAAGCGTAACGACATCACCAACTCATAGGCCACTTTTCCTTGTGGTGTAATGGCTACATGGGGTTGGGCTTTGGCCATGCCGGACAAGAGCAACAGGAAAATAAGCAGGCGGTTCATTGGCACATGTTTGGCGATAAAACTACAAAAAAAAGAGGAGCAACCGATTGGGCGTGCTCCTCTTTGCAATAGGTTTGTATGTGTTAGCTCTTTAACTTTTCGTTGACAATTTCAGCCACCTCGTTGTCCACCAAAATACGTCCGCAGTAGTCGCAAACAATAATTTTTTTGTGTACACGGATGTCCAATTGGTGCTGAGGTGGAATTTTGTTGAAGCAACCACCACAGGCATCGCGTTCAATCTGCACCACAGCCAGTCCGTTGCGGGCGTTGGTGCGGATACGTTTGTAGGCAGAAAGCAAACGGTCTTCAATGAATTTTTCGTTTTCTTTTGATTTCTCGCTTAGTTTTTCTTCTTCCTTTTTGGTTTCTTCTACGATGTCTTTCAATTCATCCTGCTTGGATTTTAAATCCAGGTTTCTTTCCGAAAGTTTTTCATCTGCCAGGGCTATTTCCGCTTTCAGCGTCTCAATTTTGAAGATGGCTTCTTTGATTTTTTTTTCAGAAAATTCAATTTCCAGCGTTTGAAATTCAAGTTCCTTGGTCAAAGAGTCATATTCGCGGTTATTACGAACATTTTGTTGTTGCTCTTCGTAACGTTTGATGAGTGCCTGACTTTCCTTGATGGCTTCTTTTCGTTGAGCAATGGTTTGGTTGTGTACTTCAACTTCGTCATTGAAATTGGCGATACGCGTTTTTAATCCTGTAATTTCGTCTTCAAGGTCTTCTACTTCAAGAGGTAATTCACCGCGGACTATTTTGATTTTATCGATTTGCGAATCAATTTGTTGAAGGCTATAGAGTGCGATAAGCTTTTGCTCAACACTGAATTCTTCTTCCTTTACTACTTTTTCTTTAGTCATATGTACTTCAATTTCAGTTTTACAAAAAGGAAACCGGGTTGACATTCTTTTTTGAAATTCGGAGTGCAAAATTAGGAAATTTTTTGGTTAAAAAGCCTTCCAGTAATTCTTTTGTACTTTGCTCTGTTTCAAAGTGTCCTGCATCGGCTATGGTCATCTCGTTCAGGTGTTCGTAAAACTCATGGTATTTTATGTCACCTGTGATAAACACATCTGCTTTTGCACGAAAGGCATCACCTATTAAAAAGCTTCCGCTTCCACCGCAAATAGCCACACGTTTTACTGGTCGGGTGACGAGTTTATTGTGTTTTATATATTGACAACCAAGCGATTGCTTTACGTTCATCAGAAATTCATTCGCCGGTATGGCAAGAGGTAATTCGCCTATCATACCAGCTCCAATCTTATTGTAGGTGTTTTCCAGAGGGTAAACATCGTAGGCCACCTCTTCGTAGGGGTGGGCTTCGAGAAGGGCTTGGATGGTTTTGTTTACCAGAAATGAAGGCACTATCGTTTCTATTCTAATTTCATTTTCATGGTGAGTTTTTTCCTGTGTTCCCACAAAGGGCTGAGTGTTTTCGTCTCCTCGGAATGTTCCTGTGCCCTCAACATTGAAACTGCACTGGTCGTAATTGCCTATATTACCGGCACCTGCTGAAAAAAGTGCCAATCTAACGTTCTCGGCATGTGATACAGGTACGAAAGTGACAATTTTACGCAACATATGTGATTTGTTCGATAGAATTTTCAGGTTGATTAGACCTAACTTGTTAGCTAATTGATGATTTACTCCTTCATATACATTGTCTAAGTTGGTGTGAATAGCATAGATAGCCACATCGTTTTTTACGGCCATGATCACCGATTTTTCCACATCTGTTTTGCCGATTAACTTTTTCAACCCTTTAAAAATGAGTGGGTGATGGGCAATAATAAGGTTGCAGCCTAAGTCGATGGCTTCCTGAACTATGTCGGTGGTTACGTCCAGGGAAATTAGTATGCCATGTATTTCCATTTCCGGCCACCCGATAATCAAGCCCGAATTATCGTAGGATTCCTGAAGGGATAGAGGAGCAATTTCCTCGAGATATGATGTGATAATATTTAGTTTCATCAGCAAAAATTTATATTGCGGTTATCGCATTTTGTTGTATTTTAGTGCTCTTTAATAAAAAAAGGAACTTCAAAGATACTAACAAAAAGGATTTTGTGAGGTTTTTATAGGGTTGATAGGGTAAAATATTATAAGGATCGATGAACACCTGGAAGATTGTTTTTTTTCCTTTAGCGTGGGTTTACGGATGGGTTATTCGGCTGAGGCACTATTTATTTGATAGAGATATTCTTAAATCTTTTTCATTTCAAATGCCTGTTATTGGTGTTGGTAATCTGAGTATGGGCGGTACCGGAAAGACTCCTTTTGTCGAATACGTTATCCGCCTTTTTCAGGATGATTACCACTTGACAGTTTTAAGCAGAGGTTATGGACGCAAGACCAAAGGGTTTCTATACGGCAATCAGTTTTCCGTTCATGAAGATATTGGCGACGAGCCTATGCAATACCTTAGAAAATTTGGAAAAAAAATAAAAGTGGCGGTGGATGCGGACAGGGTGAACGGCATGAAGAATTTGATAAGAGACGACCATGATATGGAGATAGTTTGTCTGGACGATTCTTTCCAGCATCGCTATATAAAACCGGGATTGAATATCCTACTCACCGACCTCCATAAGTTGTATACTGAAGACTATTTGTTTCCGGTAGGAGGGCTTCGTGATGTGGTGAGTCAGGCAAAACGTGCAGATATCATTGTTGTTACCAAGACAAATAAAGTGCTATCTCCCATTACTGCCCGAAGGGTGAGGGATTCGTTGAAACCAACTGAGAATCAGTCACTCTACTTTTCCTATATTGCCTATGGAAATCCTGTTGCTTTTTCAGAGAATCAGGATGAAGTAAATTTCTCAAAAGTGCGAACCATCGTAATGTTCAGCGGCATTGCCAACAGTTATCCTTTGCAGGAATATCTTCGCGATATGTGTTCCGAATTGATTGTCCTCGATTATCCTGATCATCATGAGTATAGCCGCAAAGATATGAAGATCATCAGGAAAAAATACGAAGAAACTTTTTCACGAAAGAAAGTTGTGGTGACAACCGAAAAAGATGCCATGCGGTTGTTGAAATCTGAGTATCTTAGCGAACTCAAAAATCTTCCGTTGTTTTATATTCCCATTGAGATGAAAATGCATGGGCAGGACGGAAAAAATTTATCAAACCAACTGAAAAAGTATGTTAAAGAAAATAACAGAAACCGTTGATTACATTCAAGATAAGATAACTCAAAAACCTTTAATCGGAATTATATTGGGTTCGGGAATTGGTGATTTGGCCAATGAAATTGAACCCTTGGTAACCATTCCTTATCATTCCATCCCCAATTTTCCGGTTTCAACAGTTAAAGGGCACCAAGGTCAATTGATTTTTGGTTTGCTCAATGGCGTACACGTGGTGGCCATGCAAGGTCGTTTCCACTACTACGAGGGTTACAACATGCAGGAAGTTACCTTTCCCATCAGGGTGCTGAAATTGCTGGGCATCGAATACCTGTTCGTGTCCAACGCAAGTGGCGGGGTAAACGCCAGTTTTGAAGTGGGCGACATCATGTTGATTACCGACCATATCAATTTGATGCCCAATCCTTTGATTGGAGCCAATCAGGAAGAGTTTGGTCCTCGCTTTGTGGATATGAGCGAAGCTTACGATAAACAATTACTGGGGATTGCCAAGAAAAATGCACGCCATCTGGGAATTCATTATAAGACAGGGGTATATGCAGGAATCAGTGGTCCCACTTATGAAACACCTGCCGAATATAAATACATCAGCATTTTAGGTGCCGATGCCGTGGGCATGTCCACCGTGCCTGAGGTAATCGTGGCTCGCCATATGAAACTGCCCGTGTTTGCCGTGTCGGTAATCAGTGATTTGGGTGTGGAAGGTAAAATTATGGAGATTTCGCATCAGGAAGTGATTGAGGCCGTAGGCAGAGTTACACCCAAACTTATCGCGCTGATAAAGCACATGGTATCTGAAGTTGCCTCTTTATAAATTGTTGATTTGGAAAGAACTAAGGTATATTTTGCATCCGATTTTCATTTGGGCATTCCCAATCATGAGGCAAGCCTTAAAAGGGAAAAAATGCTTGTGTCCTGGCTCGATATGATTAAACAGGATGCTGCCGAGATATTTCTGATGGGTGATGTATTTGATTTTTGGTTTGAATATAAAACGGTGGTTCCCAAGGGTTTTGTGCGGCTTCTAGGTAAATTGGCCGAAATTACAGATGCCGGAATTCCGGTGCATGTTTTTCGTGGAAATCATGATATTTGGGCTTTTGATTATCTGGAAAAGGAGTTGAATATCAAGTTGTATCGAAATCCGCTCATCAGAGAAATTGGACAGAAAACTTTTTTTCTGGCTCACGGCGACGGATTGGGCCCAGGTGACCACGGATATAAATTTTTGAAAAAAGTATTTGAATTTAAACCCAATCAGTTTCTGTTCCGATGGGTTCACCCTGATATCGGGACACGATTGGGACTTTTCTTCTCAGGCAGAAGCCGATTGGCCAACATTGCCAAGGCCGGAAAAATGGAGAACGTACCGGACAATCAAAAACAGATATTGATGACTTTTGCACAACAACAGTTTGATTTACATCCTGATGTGGACTATTTTATTTTTGGTCACAGGCATGTACCCATCTTGGAAAAAATCAACCAGAAAGCCACCCTGGTGATTTTAGGTGATTGGTTGACCCATTTCACCTATGCGGTTTTTGATGGTCAAGAAATGCAATTATTGTATTACAAACAGTAACACCAACAGGTTATTTAGCTACGCGAATTTTTCGATTAATTCTACCAAACGTGATGAATAGCCCATTTCGTTATCGTACCAGGCTACTACTTTTACCAATTTGTTTTTATCGCCCAGTACTGCAGTGAGGTTGGCATCAAACACGGCTGAATGGGTATTTCCAATGACATCCACCGACACGATGGGGTCTTCCGTGTATTGCAGTATTCCCTTGTAGGCACCGGATGCTGCTTCTTTGAATATGCGATTGATTTCTTGTACGCTGGTCGAGACGCGAAGGGTACAGGTAAAATCGGTGAGCGAGCCATCCGGCACCGGAACGCGGATTCCCGCTCCTCCCAGGTTGTTTTTCAAATGAGGAAAAATACGTGTGGCCGCTTTAGCTGCTCCTGTTGTTGTGGGGACGATGGAATAGGCCGCTGCCCGGCCGCGTCGCCAATCCTTGTGGGGTCCGTCCACCAGATTTTGATCTTTGGTGTAGGAATGGACGGTGGTAATAAATCCCTTTTCAATGCCAAAATGGTCGTCTAAGATTTTTATCAAGGGTGCCACATTGTTGGTGGTACAAGAGGCATTGGAGATAATCACATCGTTGCGGTCGATTACCTCATTGTTTACCCCCAGCACTACAAATTTTACATCGTCGCTTTCGCCTTTGGCCGGCGCCGATATAATCACCTTGCGCGCACCCGACTGATTCACATGCTTCATGGCCGATTCTTTGTCCACGAAAAACCCGGTGGATTCAATCACCACATCGATGTTCATGGATTTCCAGGGCAGTTTGGCGGGGTCGGGTTCGTTTAGTACCTGAATGGAATGACCGTTCACAATAAGTTGGTCGTCGAGATGAGATACCTCTCCCGGAAATTGTCGTTGTACCGAATCGTATTTGAGCAGGTGAGCCAGGTTGGCTGTGTCGGTTAAATCGTTGATGGCCACCACTTCCATGCGGTCGTTTTCTTGTATTTTTCTAAAGGTTACTCTCCCGATTCTGCCAAAACCGTTGATGGCAATTCTGATTTTTTTCATGATAACAAGACATTGATATGTTGAGATCTGTGGTTCAGATATTTATTTTTCTTTCCAGTTTAATTAAATTTGACGAACCCCGGGCAAGTACCTTGTTGGTTTCTTTATGCCGAAGTTCGCAGATGACATGAACTATCTGGCGCCCTCTTTTTATCACCTGAGCATGGGAGGTGATGACATGGCCATGAATGGCCGGAGCAAAGTAGTCCACATTCAGGTTTACCGTGGTAAACAGGTCTTTTAGCCCAAGCGAGTAAACTGCCGCACCAATGCTATCGTCCATAATGCCTGCAATGGCTCCTCCGTGAAGGGTTTTAATGGGATTGGTCATGTCGTGACGCACTTCGTACTCAAAGGTGATTTCGCCCTCGGCCACGTCGAGAATGATGGGGTCGAGCCACATGGTAAACGGTGAAGGTGAATGGGTGAATTTTTTTCCCTTTTGGGCGATGAGCTTCTCGAGGATAAGGTTGCCGGATGCATTCATAATACGGGACTTGAAAAATGATGGTGGTTCATCAATGATAGTCGTTTAAATAAGTGGGTGCAAAGGTAACAAATCGTGGGCACAATCGATTGCAATCGGGTTTAACTTTGATTGGTTTTGCCTGGTGTGTTCGAGTATCAAGCCGAAAAACAGTACATTTGCCCGAAAATTTTGTTTTGAATAGTAAGTATAAACATTTATTCTTCGACCTCGATCGCACCCTCTGGGATTTTGAAAAAAGTGCCGCCGAAACTTTCGAGGATATCTATCATCGATTTGATTTTCAAGCTGCCGGAATCGACTCCCCGGAACAGTTTTTTGCCAGCTATACACACCATAATGAACACCTTTGGGACTTATACCGTGAAGGTAAAATAGAAAAAGAGGTGTTGCGTGGGCTTCGTTTTAATCTGACTTTGAAGGATTTCGGGATTGATAATCCTGAACTGGCCGAGGAAATTGGTGAGTACTACGTGGAGGAAAGCCCACGTAAGGTCAACTTATTTCCGTACAGCCATGAGATACTTCGGTATTTGCAACCCAATTATCAACTACACTTGATTACCAATGGTTTTAGTGAAGTTCAGGAGGTAAAATTAAGGTGTTCGGAGTTAAGTCAGTATTTTATTCACATAATCACCTCCGAAGATGCGGGTGCCAAAAAACCCGACGAAGCCATTTTTCGCTATGCTTTTAAGCAAACAAATGCCCTTCCTTCCGAAAGTCTGATGATTGGTGATGATTTGGGTGTGGACATTCTCGGGGCAAAGTTCGTGGGGATGGATCAGGTACTTTTCGACCCTGATGGAATACATTCTCCCCAAGCGGCTACCTATTACATTCGTGGTTTACACGAACTTGAAAAATTGTTGTAAAGAATAAGGAAGTTAAAACTCCGCGATAACCGTTTGTTTGGCTTTCACTTTGTCTCCAATTTTTACTTTCACGGTAACGTCTATTGGCATGAAGAAATCCACACGTGAACCAAACCTGATGATACCAAATTCGCCTCCCTGAATTGCTTTGTCTCCTTTTTTTGCATAGCTGATAATACGACGGGCCATCACGCCTGCAATCTGTCGCATGAGCACCGATTGACCGTCTTTGTTGGTCACTACCACCGTGTTTCGTTCGTTAAGCACCGACGATTTTGGGTTGTAGGCTGCCAGATACTTTCCGGGATGGTATTTGGTGTAAGACACTTTGCCATCGATGGGATACCAGTTCACATGGACGTTAAACGGTGACATAAAAACGCTGACCATTTTACATTTGCCTTTGAAATACTCGTTTTCGTCCACATCTTCAATGGTTACCACTTGACCATCTGCCGACGAAAGAATGCCGTTGGGGGTGTTGTTGGTTGGGCGGTTCGGAACCCGAAAAAAGCTCACCGTCCAAATCAATTCGGTGGCAAGTCCGGCGATGACTACCGATTTTAAAATCGGGTAGGGAATGTAATGGTAGGCAAGCGTGCCCAGCACACCAATAATAATCAGGGTGAAAAAGATGATTTTATATCCTTCGTGGTGTATTTTCATTTTAATACAAAGTTAAGAAAAACTAGGGCAAATGGGGTGGCGAATAATACGGCGTCAAATCTGTCCAATACACCACCATGTCCCGGAAAAAGGGTTCCTGAGTCTTTTACCCCTGAATTTCTTTTCAACATGGATTCCGCCAAATCGCCGATGGTGGCTGCTACAACCAAAATAATGGCGTAGCCTATCCAGATTTCAAGGGTAAATTTCCCTGCTAAAATATAGAATATATAGGCTGCAAACATGGCAACCAGAAGTCCTCCAATGCTTCCCTCCCAGGTTTTTTTTGGTGAAATACGTGGAAACAACTTGTGTTTGCCAAAAAAAGTCCCGCTGAGGTAAGCAAAAACATCGCCGGTCCAAACCAGAACAAACAAACTAAGCAATGGCAACATCTGATTGTCATCCGATTGCAGATAAAAAAAGAAATTCATCAAACCGAAGGGTAGTACCACATAAATCAGCGCAACAAGGTAATAGGATAATCTTTGCCAGGAGCCATTTTTTCTAAACAGTTCAGTGGTCATCACCAAGAAAACCAACGGAATAAGTAATGAAGCCATACTCAATGGCAGGTAGTGAAGTCCAATGAGTCCGATTATGGTGTAGGTGATGATTCCGGGGATCAAGGTTAGGAAATACTTACCCTTACCGATGGTGAGTTTGTAAAACTCTGCCAGACCGATAACTGCATACACGCCCATCACCACGAAAAACGCCAGAGGATGCAGCATCATTGAACCTACCACGGTTACAATAAAGATACTTCCTGTCAGTGTTCTGGTCACTATTTCTTTCAAGTGTGGGCAGTTTTTTTAAACGTTAAAGTGTGCAAAAGTACAAAATCAAGTGATATACCTCTTATGGGTTATATATCATCTATCATAAACACGATCAAATTCTTAGCGCCGTGTGCTCCAATAATAAGCGTTTTTTCGATGTCGGCGGTACGGCTTGGTCCTGTTATCAGTGTAATTTGACTGGGAAGTCGTCCGTTGTATTTAATACGGATAGCCGACAGGGCATCTTTTAGCTCGCGCACCACCTGTGATGCTTTGGCGACAACAATGTGGGTATCTGCTGCCACAAACATATTTCTTGCTGCCAATTGGGATGAAACCACCACACTGCCAAACCGTGACACCAAAAACTCACAGCGAGTGATGCTTGCATCAAAACCAATTTTCTTTTCAGGGGTATTGGTTTTGATGCCTCCTCCATTCAGGAGGTTGATCAGTTGGTGATCCGTTGAGGTAAGCACTTGCCAGCCCTGCTGCAATATCAACGCCTGCAGGTTGTTGAGGAAATCCTTTTCGTTGTCACAATAAATAAAGGTGCCACCGGCTTCGTTCAGGTTCAGTGCAAACTCCACTTCGGGAACTTCCTTCTGCGCGTGAAACAGTTCGCCTGAAAAGTCAACATTCTTAAAGGGCGAATCCGTTTTGTTAATCAGTGCATTACGAACCGATTTCAGGATTTTTTCTTTGGTGGTGCTTTCTTCCATATCTGAGACACAAATAATCAAGTGAAATCAACTGAGGATGGGGGTTGATTTGTTTCTTTTGGGAGGGTCACATCAGGCACGGGGATATCAGTGCTTTTAACCTCAGCAATTTTAGTTTCAGCCGTATCCCAGGGTCTATCGCCAAAGATTTCTTCCAGATCTTCCTTAAATATTACCTCTTTTTCCAGCAGTTTGTTGGCCAACTTTTCCAGTTCATCCCTATGGTTTGTCAATACCTCAATGGCTTTTTTATAGGCGGTTTCAACAATCTCACTTACTTCATGATCAATGAGTTCAGCAGTTTTTTCGCTGAAAGGCTTATTGAAGGAGTATTCTGATTGACCCGATGAATCGTAGTAACTGAGGTTACCGATTTTTTTGCTCAGGCCGTAGTAGGATACCATGGCATAAGCCTGTTTGGTCACTTTTTCGAGGTCGTTGAGCGCACCGGTAGATATTTTACCAAAAACTACTTGCTCAGCCGCTCGGCCGCCCAAAGCCGCTACCAATTCGTCAAACATTTGCTCGTAGGTAGTAATCTGGCGCTCTTCAGGCAGGTACCAGGCAGCACCCAATGATTTGCCACGGGGTACAATGGTAACCTTCACCAAGGGATGCGCATGTTCAAGCAACCAGCTGGCTGAAGCATGACCGGCTTCATGAAAGGCCACCACGCGTTTTTCGTTGGGTGAAATTATTTTATTCTTTTTTTCCAAACCACCGATAATTCGGTCGATGGCGTCCATAAAATCCTGCTTTGTGATGGCTTCATGGTCAGTTCGTGCGGCAATCAAGGCTGATTCGTTGCACACATTGGCAATGTCGGCACCTGAAAAACCAGGTGTTTGCTTGGCCAGAAAATCAATGTTAACCGTGTTGTCGATGGTGAGGGGTTTGGTATGAACTGCAAAAATCTCCTTACGCTCTTCGATATCAGGTAGTTCTACATAAATCTGTCTGTCGAAACGTCCGGCACGCATGAGGGCCTTGTCGAGGATGTCGGCACGGTTGGTGGCCGCGAGAATAATTACGCCGGAATTAGGCGTAAAACCGTCCATTTCGGTAAGAAGTTGATTGAGTGTGTTTTCGCGTTCGTCGTTGGCGCCGCTCATGGCGTTTTTTCCACGGGCACGTCCGATGGCATCAATTTCATCGATAAAAATGATGCTAGGCGCTTTCTCCTTGGCTTGTTTGAAAAGGTCGCGCACGCGTGATGCACCTACACCCACGAACATTTCCACAAAATCGGAACCCGAGATGGAATAAAACGGCACATGGGCTTCGCCTGCTACTGATTTGGCCAACAAGGTTTTGCCTGTTCCTGGAGGGCCTACCAGCAGTACACCTCTGGGTATTTTTCCTCCAAGTTTGGTGTATTTGTCGGGTGTTCGTAGGAAATCTACTATTTCTTTGATTTCTACCTTAGCTTCGGCCAAACCTGCAACATCTTTAAAGGTTATGTTTACGCTGGTTTTTTTGTCGTAAACCTGCGCCTTTGATTTACCAATGTTGAATAATTGTCCTCCGGCACCTCCACCTCCACGGCTCATCATACGCATAAACAGGAACCAAATACCAATAAGCAGTGCGGGGAAAAGTATCCAGTTAAGGATTTCACCACCCCAATCATGGCGTATTTCGGTTTCCACATAAACAGGATTGTCTTTTCCTTCCTGAATTTTTTCAACATCTTCGTAAAACTTATCTACGGATCCTACATTGTAGTAGTATTGAGGAGTTTTGCCGGTGATGGAGTTACCTTTATTCAGGTCTTTGTATTTTTCTTTGGAGAGGGATTCTTCCTTAATAAAGATTTCTGCCGTTTCTTTATTTACCAGAATAATCTTCGAAACGTCGTTGGCTTCAATCATGTCCTTAAGTTCCCGCCAGTCGGTTTGTTTGCTTTCCTCTCCCATGTTGAGAAACTGAATGCCAAACAGCACCACCGCCAGTATACCATAAATCCAGTAAAAATTGAATTTTGGTTTCCCATCCTTACCGGAACCCGTAAAGTTTGAAAAAAGATTCTTTGAATCTTTTGGTTCCTGGTCTTTTTTTGAAGTATTGTTATTTTCTTCTGCCATTATGTCCTTAAATTTCAAAATGTATTTTACTCATCACTTTGGTGTTTGGTCATGGGGCCATCAGCCCACAGATTTTCAATCTTATAGAAGTTTCTTACCTCTTCTTGAAAGATGTGAACAACCACGTCGAAATAATCTATCAAAATCCATTCCGAATTCTCAATACCTTCGCGGTGAAAGGCTTTTAGTCCACAGTTTTTCTGCACAAATTCCTCAACACTGTCTGAGATGGCTCCAACCTGACTTTTAGAGGTGCCGTGGCAGATTACATAGTATTGAGTTACCGCGTGATGAATAGATTTGAGATTTATGCTAACAATATTTTTTGCTTTTTTTTCCTGCATTCCTGCAACAACCTGGGCAAGTATTTGTTCTGCACTGTCGCGCTCGGTTTTTATGGTCATGAATTGATGTTTAATTAGGTGGCAAAAATAGCGAAAATGTTCGTTTTAATGCTTTTCTGAATAAAAGTAGCATCTTTGATAAAAATTTAACTATTTCAAGGTATTCGGATGTTGGTTTTTCTCCACCTTTACCTATAATAAATATATGGTAATATATCATGAAAAATGGCTTCAAATTTATCGAATTTGTAGAAGTGTTATCCACCAATAATCTGGCAATAAGTCGTATAAGAGATGGTGTTGCCTGTGAGGGAGATGTGATTTGTGCCCAATGGCAAACGCAAGGTCGGGGTCATGCCGGCAATGTTTGGGAAAGTGATCCACACATGAATCTGCTCTGTTCTTTTATCTTACAGCCTCATCATTTGGAACCATCTCGCCAGTTTTTGCTCACCCAGGTGGTTTCTCTCGCTGCTAGGGAGGTGATTCAAAGCTGTGTTCCTAAGGATTTCTGTAGCGTAAAGTGGCCCAACGATTTATACATCAATAACATGAAAGTAGGGGGTATTCTTTTTCAAAATACCATTCGTGGAAATATTATTGATTTTGCTGTTGCCGGACTGGGTATCAACGTAAATCAGTTGGTGTTTAGCCAAGACATTCCCAATCCTGTTTCGTTGAGGCAATTGTCGAAAACGGAAATTTCATTGGAAGATTTTCGAATAAAGGTGGCCAATTCTATTAATGATTATTATCAATTAACCTTCTCATCTTCAGGGATAGAAATACTTGAAAAGCAATATCTTTCAAACTTATTCAGAATAGGGGAGAAGGCCATCTATCAAGCGGACGACCGACTTTTTGAAGGGGTAATACAGGGAGTGGACGAATATGGTCGGTTGTTTGTGCGCATGGCAGATGGTACCACCCGATTATTTCAATTTAAGGAAATTGCTTACGTAATCTAGCCTATCCCAGAATTTTCTGAAGATTTTCAGCCATCACATTTACCAGGTTCTCCATGGGACGTTTAGCCATCATGGCCAACATGGGATTAAGGTCGGCATCCAGATATACCAAAGCCTGTGTTTTATCGCCTTCTGCTGTCAGGTTGGCATGCAAACTAAAGCTAAAGGGTGTTTTTCCAACGGGAAGTAATTCCACATGGCTATTGGGTTTGTTTTCTCCAAAAACAAGTTTGATGTTGGCCATCCCTTGAATGGTAAACGAACAACTTTTTTCATCAGATACCCAATTGGTAATTTGTTCGGGCATCAATTGCTCAAAGTTGTTGAAGTCGTTTAAAAACTGATATACTTCTTGTGTGGTTTTATTGATAGTTGTGGTTTTACCTTCAATTTTCATGGGTGGGCTAATTTGTGTATCTTATTGATTATGATTATCGCTCCATGCTTTGGGGTCGTTTCGCCATTCACGCAATGAAACTTCGTCTTTTTTTGAGATATACTCATCCTCAACGGCTTTGGTGATAAGTGAGTCGTAATCGGAAAGGGTTATTAATTTACAATCGGCTGCTGCAAAATTTTCTGCTGCTATGGGTAATCCATAACTAAAAATCGCCACCATTCCGGAAACCTTGGCGCCAATTTCGCGCAAGGCCTTTACGGCTTCCAGGCTGCTTTTTCCGGTACTGACCAAATCTTCAACAACTACTACCGTCTGTCCGCTGTTTACCACACCTTCTATTTTATTGGTTAATCCGTGGTCTTTTGCCGAAGCGCGAACATAGGCAAAGGGTAAACCAAGCTCTTGCGCAACCAATATTCCCTGAGGGATTCCGGCAGTGGCAACTCCCGCAATTACATCGGCGTTTCCGAAGAGTTCTGCAATGGCTTTGCTGAGTTGCTGACGAATATATGTCCGGATTTTTGGATAAGAAAGGGTGATGCGGTTGTCGCAATAGATGGGTGACTTTAAACCCGATGCCCATGTAAAAGGCTGGCTGTTGTTGAGTTTAACAGCTTTAATCTGAAGTAGGTTAGCCGATATTCTGTCGGCTATTTCTTGGTCAACATTCATGCTGCAAACGTAAGCATTTTTTCACGATGATAATATGCCGGATAGCGTTACAAAAGCGTTTTTTTCCATTAATTTTGTTGAATGAAAACAGTTTTTGTAAACGATTTAAAAATTTGCTTTACCAAACAAAATTGTAATCCGAAAATGGAAACTACCCAGATTTCGGGAAAAGAGGACTTGACCATTTTTGTGGAGCGCCTGCTTTCAGAGCACCCATCTCGGGATATTTGCCTGAATCATCATGCACCCGATCAACTTTTTCATGATTTTGCCCGTTACTTTGTGTGGATGGAGGCAGCAGGAGGGGTAGTGCATGATGAGCAACACAGGTTTCTTTTCATCAAGCGTTTCGGCATGTGGGATTTGCCCAAAGGAAAGGTGGAAGAGGGGGAATCTTTCGCCGAAGCTGCTCTGCGTGAAGTAAACGAAGAAACCGGAATTCAGCAATTTCATATACTGGAATCTTTACCTGACACCTTTCATATTTATATCGAAAAAGGACGAAATATATTGAAATGTACCCATTGGTATGCCATGAAGGCATCCGGCAATCAGCCATTGATTCCTCAGATCAAGGAGCAAATCAGCGAAGCTTGTTGGTTAAGTGCTTCTGAAAGCCAACGAGCCATTCGTGCCAGTTATAGGTCACTAAGAGAAACTTTGGGGTATTGTTTTGACTAGTGTTTCATTTGTCCTTTTGCCTTCACAAATTGTATTATCGATTTATCTTGTACTTTTACAAACAAAATAGAACCACCATGAAAAGAATAGCGGTTTTTCCGGGTTCCTTCGACCCCATTACCCAAGGACATGTTTCAATTGTTAGGCGAGCGGCTGATTTGTTTGATGAAATTATTGTGGCCATCGGTGTAAATTCTGAGAAAAAGGCCATGTTTTCAGTGGATATGCGAAAAACATGGATAGAGATGGTTTTTGCAGATATTCCCCATGTAAGGGTGGAGTTGTACGATGGACTGACTGTTGATTTTTGTCAAAAAGTAAATGCCGGATTTATTCTCCGGGGACTGCGTACATCTGCCGATTTTGAGTTCGAGAGGGGTATAGGTCAGGTAAACAAACTCATGGCGCCCAAGGTGGAAACAGTTTTTCTTCTTACTGAAGCCAAATACACCCCCATTTCCTCATCCATTGTCCGCGATGTAATCCGTCACCACGGCGATGTAAGTTTTATGGTTCCGGCCCAAATTCTCCCTGATATAAAATTAATTGATTGAATCGACGTTATCCAAAAATGAAACAATTACTTTTTCTCTTTTTTAGTTTGTTGGTAATCAGGTTGTCATCCCAAAGCATTCATGTCTCGGGCGAAGTGGAGGCCGGGGCTTCCGATCGGATCAGAATCATCGTTTATGCTGATCAGTTTTCCATGCTTGAGAAAACCATATCACAAACCTTTGCCAATGAACATGGGAACTTTGTACTTGATGCAGATGTGTCGCACATTACCTATGGTTTTATTGCTTGTAATCTCGAAAAGGGAGAATTTTATCTCACTCCCGGTGCTTCATATCAAATAATGATTCCAAAATTAGCGCAACAACAGGGTTCCGTTTTTGATAAAGTCCCATTGCGATTTTCTTTGGAAGTGAAGGATGATGGTGGTTTGCAGGATAATATCGGACGGTTCAATCAATTATACAACGCTTTTGTGTATGATAATGCCCAGGCCATTTACAGGAGTCGCAACAAGGCGGTGATCAACGAGTTTCGTAAGCTAATCGATTCCGAATTCAGCCAAAGCACCAACCCTTATCTCAAACAGTATATTCATTATGCCTTTGTTTCTCTCGATTGGCTGAGTAAACGCATGAGCGATCAGCAGGTGTTAGTCAACGAGCTGGTTTCGAAGCCCGTACTGTATCAAAATATTCAATACACCGAGTTTTTCAAAACTTTTTTCGATAACTACCTGGAGAATCTGGCCAACAAACACTTCGACGAGTTGTTATTTGTGCTGAATCAACCCAACGACTACTCAGAATTAAAAACTTTGCTTCAGCAGGACACTCTTTTAAAGAAAAGTGATCGTGTTACCGAACTGGCCATGATGCTACTCATGTCAAAATTATACCACGTTCCGGATGTGAAGAAAAAAAGCATCATCAAAAAATTCAAGCTGTTGGCCAATCAATCGAATTCAGATGAAAACAAAGAAATAGCAGGTCATTTTATTGAAAAGCTTACAGATTTGGATTACGGATACCTTGCCCCCGACTTCTCATTGAAGGGAAAAAAGGGAATCCAAGTGGGGTTGAAAGACTATCTCGGTAAATTTGTTTTGCTCCAATTTGTCAGCGACGATTGCCAAATATGTTTCAATGATCTGAATAAAATTGAAAAAATTCACCAATCAATGTTGGACAGCCTGGCGGTAATCACATTGGTAGCCTCCGATTCAGGTTCGTCTCTTACCAATCTTCCCTATAAATGGGATTTCCTGAGCATCACGCCAACCGACTTATTGCCCGAAGCCTACCACGTTCGTACTTTCCCTACCTACGTACTCATTAATCCCGACGGTACCATGGCTTATGCCACCATGCCCATGCCCGATGAAAATATGGAGTTGATGATTCATAGGTTTATGGATCGATTTGCTGCAAAAGGCAAGTAATACGTTGTCGGTTGAATGAAGTCAGCTTTCCTGTATACGGAAAAATTGGTTGCTTTTTTAGATACCTTTGCTCCCGATTTCCAAACCATGACATGGACGTTTGGAATAATTATTGATATTTTCATTTTTTTGAAATAGAAGACCATGATAAATTTTTTAAAAAAGTTGATGGGTGACAAAGCCACCCGCGATGCTAAAGCCACTGCCCCGTTTGTAAATTCGGTGAAAGAGGCTTACGAACAAATCAGTCAGCTTAGCAATGATGAATTGCGCGCCAAAACGTTGGAGTTCAAACAAAAAATTCAAGATAGCATCGGTGATGAGGAAACCCAAATTGCTGATATCAAGAAGCAAATGGTTGAGCAGCCCGACATGGATCCAAACGAAAAAGAAGATCTATATAAAACCATCGACAAGCTTACCAAACAAAGCTACGACAAAACCGAAGAAATACTCAACCAAATCCTTCCCGAAGCTTTTGCAGTAATCAAAGAAACTGCAAGGCGTTTTAAAGAAAACGATGTGGTAGAAGTTACTGCTAATGAAATGGATGGCCATCTGGCTTCTCAACTCGATTCGGTGAATATCAAGGATGGCAAAGCTTACTATGATAATCAGTGGATTGCCGGAGGAAATACCATTACCTGGGACATGGTACATTACGATGTGCAGCTCTTTGGAGGGGTTGTTTTGCATCAGGGAAAAATTGCTGAAATGGCTACCGGTGAAGGAAAAACCCTTGTGGCTACCTTGCCGGTTTATCTCAATGCTCTTACAGGAAAAGGTGTTCACATTGTTACGGTGAACGATTATCTGGCCAAGCGTGACTCCCAATGGATGGGAATGTTGTACCAGTTTCACGGACTTAAGGTGGATTGTATCGACTACCACCAGCCCAATTCGCACGAAAGAAGGCAAGCATATCTGGCCGACATCACTTTTGGTACCAATAATGAGTTTGGTTTCGACTACTTGCGTGACAACATGACAGGAAACCCGGAAGAAATGGTGCAGCGTGGACATAATTATGCCATTGTGGATGAGGTTGACTCGGTGTTGATTGATGATGCTCGTACACCTCTTATTATCTCAGGTCCCACACCCAAAGGCGATTTGCAGGAGTTCGATGCATTGAAAGCGGATGTGCAGTCCTTGCATAGCGCCCAGAAATCACTGGTTTCGGGGATGTTGGCAGAGATTAAAACCCTGATGAAAGACCAATCCAACAACGATAACGTCAAGAGAGCAGGAGAGTTACTTCTTAGAGCGCATCACGGTTTACCTAAAAATCACGCACTCATCAAACTGCTTAGTGAAGAGGGTAATCGTCAGCTGATGCAAAAAACTGAAAGTTTCTTTTTGCAGGAGCAAGCCAAAAATATGCACATCATCGATGATGAATTGTTCTTCGTTATCGATGAAAAACACAATTCGGTTGACCTTACGGAAAAGGGGATCGATTTGTTGACAAAATCTTACGATGATTCCGAATTCTTTATTCTCCCCGATATTGGTTCCATTGTGGCCGATTTGGAAAAACAAAACATTCCCGAAAAAGAAAAGCTGGAGAAAAAGAGCGAGATGATCAAGAATTACGCTGTGAAATCAGAAAGGGTGCACACAGTAACCCAGCTGCTGAAAGCATACGCTCTTTTTGAAAAGGATGTGGAATACGTCATCATGGACAATAAAATTAAAATTGTTGATGAACAAACCGGACGTATTATGGAAGGACGTCGTTATTCCGACGGATTGCATCAGGCCATCGAAGCCAAGGAAAATGTAAAGGTAGAAGCCGCCACCCAAACATATGCCACCATTACTTTGCAGAATTATTTCCGTATGTATAACAAACTGGCTGGTATGACCGGTACGGCGGAAACGGAAGCAGGCGAGTTGTGGGATATTTACAAACTGGATGTGGTCGTAATTCCCACCAACAAACCCATTATTCGCGACGACCGACAGGATTTGGTTTATAAAACCAAACGTGAAAAATACAACGCCATCATCGACGAAATCGAAAACCTGACCAAAATCAATCGACCGGTATTGGTGGGTACTACTTCCGTTGAAACTTCAGAGTTGCTGAGTAGGATGTTGGTACGTAAACACATTAACCACAACGTGCTGAATGCTAAATTGCATCAAAAAGAGGCGCAGGTTGTTAAAGAGGCAGGCCGACCGGGAATGGTGACTATTGCCACCAACATGGCCGGTCGTGGTACCGACATTAAGTTGAGCGAAGAGGTAATCAAATCAGGTGGTTTGGCCATTATCGGTACCGAACGTCATGATTCACGTCGTGTGGACAGGCAGCTACGCGGACGTGCCGGACGACAGGGTGATCCTGGAAGTTCGCAGTTTTTTGTATCCCTCGAGGACGACCTGATGCGTATGTTTGGTTCAGGACGTATTGCCGGAATTATGGACCGCCTTGGTTTGGAAGAAGGTGAAGTAATTCAACATTCTATGATTACCAAGTCCATCGAACGGGCTCAGAAAAAAGTAGAAGAAAACAACTTTGGTATTCGTAAACGTCTGTTGGAATACGACGATGTAATGAACTCCCAGCGTGAAGTAATCTACAAACGTCGTCGTCATGCTTTGTTTGGCGAACGGTTGTCGGTGGATGTATCCAATATGATCTACGATTTGTGCGAAAATATCGTGAACGAATATCAGGATAACCGTGATTTTCCGGGGTTTAAACTTGAATTGTATCGTACATTGGCCGTAGAATCTCCTGTGGATGAAGCCGCTTTTACGGCACAAGACAGTACGGAAATTACGGAAACCTTGTTTAACCTGGTATATAAAAACTACGTTGAAAAGCGAAAACGTTTGGCTATTTCCACACTTCCGGTGATTAAAGAAGTTTATGAAAACCAGCAGCAGTTTGAGAATATTGCTATTCCTTTCTCAGATGGTATTCGTCAAACACAAGTGGTGGCCAACCTGAAAAAGTCAGTGGAATCAAAAGGTGCAGAGGTTCCTTTAGCTTTTGAAAAAGGCATCTCGCTGTCGCATATCGATGACGGTTGGAAAGAACAACTGCGTGAAATGGACGACCTGAAACAATCGGTTCAAAATGCCTCCTATGAGCAAAAGGATCCTTTGTTGATTTATAAATTTGAATCCTTCGAGCTCTTTAAAAAGATGATTCACAAAATCAATAAGGATGTGGTTTCGTACCTGATTAAAGGCGACATTCTTATGCAAAATCAGGCAGGGTTGAAAGAAGCCAAGCTTCCAAGAGGTCTCGACCGATCACAAATGAAAGAACAGCGAGGCGATTTGCTTTCTCAAGCCAATAGCGATACTCAGGAAAAGTCGAAACCACAACCCGTTAAGGTGGAAAAAAGAGTTGGACGTAACGATCCCTGCCCGTGCGGAAGCGGAAAAAAATACAAACAATGTCACGGAAAAACTGCGGGTTAAACAATTTCCGTATATTGCACATCGTTTTTGTATTGGCCTTTGCACGCTGTCTCCATTTAGTGGTGTGAGGTGTTTTTATATCAATTTTACCAAAGATGAAAAATATTAGAATCGTAATAGTCTCTTTTGTAGCGGTTTCGCTCATGTTTTTTTTTGCAGAATGTGGCAAATCCAATTCCGAAAGCGATATCCCGGTGTATAGCTACCTCACACCCGTGATAGATCCGCCTGCAACTTTTCAATTGGTATTCAATATCAGTACATATGGTAATAAAGAAGCTTCTGTAAGGTTTGATAGCAGTGCCGTTTGGTTGGTAGAGAAACTGGGAGATGGTAGAATAAACTTCTGGGTGACCAATGATACCGCGACCAGAAATATATTTATTGCTGATACACTGGGGTTTAGGGCAGGTTATACTTATCTTTTTACCGCCAATAACAACAATTACGAGGAGTTCAACAACTTTTTTACCCAATTTACCAAATTGGCTATTGACTACGACACTTTTGAACCTAAGTTTTAACATTGATCTCAAATGTTCCTTGGGATATCAAAATTTTTGGCTTATCGCTACGCTCGGAGGTTTTTTGTTTACATCACCTGAAAAATTCGGCTATATTTGTATGAAACAACTTTAACCCTCTTGAGATGAACTTAAAACGCTGGTATTTTTTGTTCCTGATTCTGTTTCTCAACCCTTTCCAAATTTCATTATTGGCCGGAAATGACGATGACGGGACTGTGGGAAAACGTGAACGACCGAAAGTTGGACTTGTACTTAGTGGAGGAGGAGCAAAAGGGTTTGCATATATTGGTCTTTTTCGTGTAATGGAAGAGGTTGGTTTGCCCGTTGACTACGTGGGAGGTGCCAGCATTGGCAGTATCATGGCCGGTCTTTATGCCTTGGGATACGGTGCTGATGAAATTGAAAAAATTGTCAGAGAACAGGATTGGGATATGGTGCTGCGCGACGATATTCCTCGCAAATATATTGCCTACGAGGAAAAGGAATTATGGGAAAAGTCTATTGTTTCTTTGCCGTTCAAAAAGCGAAAATTGGGCATGGGCGGATCGTTGTATTATGGTCAACAAGTCAACTTATTGCTCAACCGGTTTTTCTCTCCCGGATGGAGCGTAACCCAATTCGATCAATTACCCACTCCTTTTTTCTGCGTTGGTACCGACTTGTTTAACGGGAAATCAGTGGAATTAAACAGCGGATACTTGCCTATGGCTGTGCGTTCGAGCATGTCGATACCGGGATATTTTGCGCCCACTCATTATCAGGGAAAGTACTTGGTTGACGGGGGTGTGGTAAATAATTATCCGGCTGGCAACATAAAAAAGATGGGAGCTCAAATCATCATTGGAGGTGATGTGCAATCGCCACTTAAAGACAATATGGATCAGTTGGCTTCGGTTACAGCAGTGATTGATCAAATTGTTTCATACAGCCGTATTTCTGCCAATAATCAAGCCAAAAAGCTGATCGATCTGGATATACAGTTTGATGTGAACGAAGGCATGATGGATTTTACCAAATATGATTCCATAATTGCCACCGGAGAGCGCGTAGCAAGAGCACATTATGCAGAATTGAAAAAGCTGGCAGATTCGTTGAATGCCATCGAATACAGACCGCTCAAAAAAATGGATGCCAAACCGTTGGATCAAATAGAAATCAATGAGGTGTTCTATCAGGGTAACGATAAGATGTCCACCATTTATTTGGATAATTATTTCGAGCATTTCGAAAATTCTACGGTCGATTTCGATGATATTGAAGAAACAGTCACTATGGTTTATGGAACCGGATTTTTCAAATACGTTTTTTATGAGTTGGAGCCCGCAGGCAATGGACGAGCAAATTTAATTATCAAGATGGAAGAGTCGGCTCCGGGTTACATATCTGCGGCCATTCATTACGATGTGGATTATCAGGGAAGTATATTGGTTGGTGGCGTATTCCGCAATGTGTTGGGTCATCGCAGTAAGCTATTTGCTGATCTAACTTTGGGAACTTATCCACGTCTTAAATTGTTTTATACCGTTTCAAATGGATCAAAACCCGGGTTTGGTGCTGAAATAGAAACCTATAATTTTGCTTTCAGCGATTATGAAAAGACAGTTAAAGTAAATACGATTGATTTCTCTACATTTAATGTATCTGCCTTCGTAACACGTACCAAAGACAACTCCCTCAATTGGCGAATGGGAGTCCAATACGAGTATTTTAGGTTTAGGCAAGATGTTTCCATCGACACACTTATTCAGCCTTTGACCAACTTTCATTCCTACGCCAATGCTTTTATCAGCATCAAAGGAGATACACGTGATTTGGCCTATTTCTCCACTCGTGGTTTTTTATTTGCGGCCAAGGCACTATATGTGATGCCATTGTCTATGTCATGGGCCGACGAATTATTTACCAATTCATTGGTTTTCTATGCTCAATACGATCAAAATATTCATGTTTCCGACAAATTTGTGATACGCCCGGGAATGTTTGCCGGTGGTACGCTTCGGCAAGATGTCCCTCCTGTGCAGCATTGGTTTGGCTTAGGTGGGTTGAATGAAGTAAACTATGTGGAAACGATGAAACCTTTTGCCGGTGTCCATTTTGTTCAGCGAATTGGGATGTATGCGGGTGTAGCACGTATCCGATTGCAATACAATCTTTTTCAAAAAATTTACTTTACTGCGTTAGGCGATATGGGAAATGCCGCTACTGATTTGGACGGTTTGATGGATATGGGTGGTTTGATGTATGGATATGGCGGTACGCTAAGTTATAATAGTTTTATCGGTCCCGTGGAATTCAGCCTGATGGGTTCCAATGTTAATCCCGGAATGATGGTGTTTTTTAATTTGGGTTTTGCTTTTTAGTTTTAAAATATACAATAGATATGAAGTATAAGAAAATATTGCTGAAGTTGAGTGGTGAGGCGTTGATGGGTAAGCAGCAGTACGGAATTGATGCTGAGGTGTTAACGACATATTGTCGTGAAGTAAAGGAGGTCGCCAACCAAAAAGTTCAAGTGGCCATCGTCATTGGAGGAGGAAATATTTTTAGGGGCATGTCTGGAGCTGCTCAGGGGTTCGACAGGGTGCAGGGCGACTACATGGGCATGATGGCCACGGTGATCAACTCCATGGCATTGCAAGCCGAACTGGAAAAACAAGGCGTAAAGGTTAAATTGCTTTCCGGATTGCGCGTTGAACCTGTTACAGAGTTAATGAGTGGGAAAAAAGCGTCTACCTATTTGCAAGAAGGCTATGTGGTAATAGTGGCTGGAGGAACAGGAAATCCATATTTTACAACAGATTCAGCGTCTGCTTTACGTGCCATCGAAATCAATGCTGATGTCTTGCTCAAAGGTACCCGTGTGGATGGCGTCTATACTGCCGATCCTGAGAAAGATACCAACGCTGTGAAATTTGATGCCATTACCTTTGATGAAGCCTACGAAAAGAATTTAAAAATCATGGATATGACGGCTTTCACCTTGTGTAAGGAAAACAACATGCCCATTTTAGTTTTTGACATGAATACACCAGGTAATTTGCTTAAAGTTGTTTCAGGTGAAGCGGTTGGAACGGTCGTAAGCAATTAGTGTCGACCCTTTTCGGATTAAAAAATGACATTTGTTGGCCGGCAATTAAAATGAAATTGTAAATTTGTGAAAAAAAGAACAGCGCTATGACTGATGATGCCTTATTATGTCTGGAAGAAGTTGAGGAGGGAATGAACCATGCCATTCAACATCTGGAAAAAGAATTTTTAAAAGTACGGGCAGGAAAAGCCAACCCGGCCATGTTAGGTGGAGTTCGGGTTGAATACTATGGGGTGTCTACTCCCATCGAGCAAACAGCCAATATTAACACCCCGGATCCCCGTCAAATAGTTGTTCAACCATTCGATAAAAGTACTATTGGTGCCATTGAGAAAGCTATTCTGAATGCCAACCTGGGTTTTAATCCTCAAAATGAAGGCGAAATAATACGTATCAATGTGCCACCGCTTACTGAAGAACGTCGACGCGACTTAGTGAAAAAGGCTAAGAGCATTGCCGAAGAAACTAAAATTGGTATTAGAAATGCCCGTAGGGCAGGAAACGATGAAGCTAAGAAGTTGGAAAAAGATGGTCTGGCTGAAGATGAGGTAAAGCGGCTGACCGATGAAATTCAAAAGTTGACAGATAAATATATTGAGAAAGTAGATCAACTATTTGAGACAAAAGAAACGGATATCCTCACCGTATAAGAAAAAAGCACCTCATTGAGGTGCTTTTTTATTTTTATCCTTGCTACTTCGACGTTTCAACTTTTTTATCAACAAAAAGGTGATACGTGCGATATTCCCGGAGGTGACTAAAGAATTGTAGGCACTTCTGAATATCTGTTGAGAAATATTTGCAAAGGTCAGCGATTCGCCCAAGTCATTAAATTTTATTTTTAATTCTTCGTTCTGTTGATGGATTTCCGTCTTCACCTCCTTCATTTTCTGTTTCAAATCCTCTTTGTTGTTAAAAGGGTTTTCGTCACCATCTGAAATAGTTTCATCAAAAAGGATTGATCCAAGAATATTTCGGATTGGCTTAAACAGAAGCTTCTCACGGTATCTAATAATCAATACAATCAGAAGTGTATAAAAAAGTGCGATGATCAGGTACCCCACATAAACATTCAGTTCGGTCATGCTGGCAAACCAGTAAACAAAGGCGAAGGACATAAACAGCAGCAATCCTCCGGCCAATGCACTCACTATAAACAACAAGGCAAAATACGAAGTAATGTCACCAAGCTTTTCGGTGAGCATCAACTTGTTGTACTTAACCTGATTGTCGAGATAGCTTTTAAGCGACCCAAGCGAATCCTGTAAGGCTAACCCTATTTGGTTATTCTCCATTATTAAATGGCTTTAACCTTCTAGCTTTTAGCTGTTTTGGCACCGTCTTTGCCACTCTTTACTTCGTCAAGCATTTCTGCGGTACTCTTTTTTACACTTTCAAGGGTTTCTGCTGTTCCCCTTTTTACTTCTTCCACAACGTCTGTCATGCTTTCTTTGAAGTCATCGAATTTGTCGTAGAGATCATCTGCCACTTCTTTAGTTTTTTCACCAAGTTGTCTACGGGTTTCTTCTCCCGTTTGGGGGGCAAATAGTAAACCGGCCAAGGCACCAACTGCACCACCAACAACCAGCCCTGCTATGAAGGCAAATCCTGAATTTGAACTTTCATTACTCATAATGGTATCTTTTTAAGGGTTTGTAGTTATTATATTGATTTATTCTAAAAAGGTTACATTCTGCTGGTTAAATATTTTACCAGCTTCAATTGGTTAAGAAACTGACGCAGAACTACCTTTAATATTGTATAAGTAGGTATTGCCAAAATCATGCCAATAATACCTGACATTTTTCCGCCAAGGATAATTACCAAAAAAACTTCCACGGGATGTGCTTTTACACTTCTGGCGTAGATAAGTGGTTGTAATACAAAATTATCAACCATATTTGCTCCTGCAAATACGGCCATCACACTCAAAGTGGTAAACAGTAGCAAGTCATAGTTGCCCGCGCTTAATTGGGATAAAACACCCAAAAGGATGCCCATAACCATACCAATAATGGGTCCCAAATATGGGATCACGTTCATTAGCCCTCCAAAAAATCCAATAAGTATGGCATTGGGAACGCCAAGTATGAGCAATCCGATTGTTTCCAGACTCATCATGATAACCACTTCGGTTAGTACTCCGTGAAAATACCTGACCAGTAAGAATTTAGAGTCGCTCAATGTTTTCTCTAAATCGTGAACATATTTTTCAGGTGAGAGTATTAATACGAAATTCTTAATTAATACTTCATCGAGTAGAAAATAGTAGGTAAGGAAAATGATAATAAATATGCCCATTAGCACCGATCCGGTGGCACTTACAAAATTGGCAAAAAAGTTCGTAAAGCGAGCTAAATCAAGTATTTCGCTGATCTGAGCCTGAATGTATTGAGCGAGTGTTTCTCCTGAATTAATCACGTTGTATTGCACCAGGAATGAGTCTAGATCATCCATGGGTTCCTGAAAATAGGAGATAAATGCATCCACGTTGATGGAGCTGATAACATTGGCCTGATGGATTATCAACGGTACGATAATGAGGACAAACAGGCTGAATACCATGATTATGACCAATAATGTTATCAAAGCGCTAATGGCTCTTGGGATACGGATATGTTTTATTTCAAGATGATTGAGCTTTTTGGTAAGGGGAGCCCCCATCATCGACAAAAAAGTAGCCACCAAAATATAGCCCACCACATCGGCAAAATACCAGGCCATGAAAGCCAGTACGCTAAAGCCTGCGAGCGGTTTGATGTATTGAAACAACTCTTTGTTCATCAGATGGTTGATTTGGTCATCAATTTGCGTTGGATAAAAATACGATAAAATTCGTCGTTTTACAAATGTAATGACTAAAAGCCATAATACAAACTTATTTTAAATGCCAGGTTGTCGATGCCATGATCGAAACCATAGGGTCCGTAGCGGTATAGTGCACCAATGCCCAAATCGTAAATCTGCAGGTTTAATAATTTCCTGATGATGATTCCTGATTCGTAATAGCCTTTTTCAAGAGTGTTGAACTGTATGTTGTGATGATTTTCGGGATGGCTCATGTTTCCCCACGCCATATTGGTGATAAGAACCAACTCCGGGTTAAATTTGCCTGTTTTAAAAAGCAGATTTTCGAAGCTATGTGTGAGAAATAATGCAACATATTGATCGGAGAAAAATTCGTTGGTGCGCATGGCGCCGAAGCTTCCGGGAGCAAAAAGTGCAATTCCGCGATAGGTGCCCAAGGCGTTGTATAGGTTACTCACCGGTATTTGTCCGTCAACCATTCCGGCCATGAGTTTCACGCCGGTTTGACCATAGTATTTTGTTTTGTGGGTGTATTCAAGTTTCAAATCCAATCGGTTGTATTCGAAATTTCCACCTAGTATGTCTTTGAATCCACGGCTGTAATTGAGCCAGATCACGGGGTATTTGGAGCCAAACGACAACTGACCTTTGGTGGTTTGAAGGATTTTTTCGCGGTAAGCAAAGCGGAATCCAATGTTGGCTTCGCTGAAGTTGTATTGGGTGAGCGACTTTCCGGCTGGTAATAAGTCGCTGGTGAAGAAGTAGTTGCCGTATGCCTCTTTTTGTTGATGTTTAATTCCCAGATTCCATTTGAAGTCGCGGGCAGGTTTCAGTCGGAAAAAGTAATTCAGTTCGCCGCCAACCGTGGGGTTCATCCGCGAAACGAAGAATTGATAAAAGTCATCGGTGCGGTATATTTGATATTTGTCGTCGAAAAACCGCACGTCTCCCGTTGCAATTACCGTATTGTAGCCCTCGGCGCGGATGGTTGATTCGGAGCGTTTATGCACAATCCAACTGATGTCGCCACCGTATTTTGCCTGTTTATCCTTGAATCCGTAACCGCCAAAAGCCCCCATTTTCACTCGTTTGGATACCTTGTCGTTGGTATGAAATCCGGCACCCAGATACAGCCCTTCGTAATCGTTGTACCGGATAATTTTGTTCAGGTCGATGTCGATCCACTTGTAAGGGATTCTGCCGCTGAGCAAAGTTTGAAAGGTGGCTGCCATTTTGTCAAAATTGGCTTCTTTGCCCAGGCTGTCGATTACCCGATAGGTTTCCTTTTCTTTGTCGGTAAGGCTATCGATTCGGTACTCACGCCAAAATTCGCCCTTGCGTTTGGTGGCTCCGTCTTCAATTTCAATTTCATGGTAGCCAAATTCGCTTTTTTTCAGGTCGGGATTGAGATCGATTTCGCGGATATAACTTCTTCCACGGCCTATGAGCGGGTAGTTGTTGGTGCTGTCGCTCACCGATATCATCGGCACGCTCAAGTCGGTGTTCAATTGAGCAGGAAACCAATGTCCCTGAACGAATTCATAAGCTTGTTGGATACGTATGCTGATGCCGGTAGCCGAATCGTCGCGGGGTGCCGCCTTTACATTTTGAATGGCCCAGCCATTGGTGTTGATGGATAAAAATCCCTGCATTCCCTCGAAACGGGTTCCTTTCATGGGGCGGTATGAAATGATAAAGACGGTGTCGCCTTGTTCGGAATAGGTGGTATCTTCGATCAGGAAAAAATATTTTTTGGTACTGCCACGGCTGACGGGGTTGATGTATTCCTTGCCTGCGATTTCAATTTTTTCATCGTAGAAACTGGTGGATTGAATTTGTGAAATCATGAAGGTGATGATGGGATCCGAAAACCCCGAAACCCTTGTGGCCAGTACGTTTTCCTGGTTGAGTCCAGGAGCCAGATACTTGCGTTCGGTAACTGTTTCCATGATAAACAAATCCTGTTTTGAAAGAAATTTCCGGGCCATCATCTCATTGCTGTCGAGCAAGGCGGGGTCGCGTTTCATCAACGAGTCTGAGTCAACTGTCAAAATCATTTTGTCGTACGACACATATTTAAAGGCGTTCAGTTTTTCAGGATTATTGGCATCACGGTTTTCAATCACATGGTTGATGATGCGGTGGGCCGGATTTTCGCCGGGGAAAATATTGACCTCCTGAAGGTCGAATGTTTTGGGCGTAAGCGAGATGATTTGAAATTCACCATTGAAGTCGATATCCACTGTTTTGGGTTGATATCCTACATACGAAAAAGACAGGGTTCGGGTGTTGTGTCCGGGTTTTAATACAAATTTCCCATCGATGTCGCTTACGGCACCACGTCCGTCGTTACTCACGATATTTACAAATGCCAATGCCTCACCGGTTTTGCTGTCGGTAATGGTGCCTTTCACCAACAAGTCCTGCCCGAAGATTTGCCATGGAAAAATCAGGAAAAAAATGAGATATGGTAATGAATGTTTCATTCGGTGTGTTGTCTTAAATATTGAAATGGAAAACCAAAATTAGTTGAATTGCCGTATTATCAAACACCGACAGGTATAATATCTGTTAAAAGTTGCTGCCCGGGATTGGGGTGGTGTATTTTGGGAAGGAAAAAAGATGAAAGAGTCATGAAGAAAGTTAAAGTGAAGGCAGACTCCCGAACCCGATGCACCTAATACAATTTCGGATTGTTTTTATGTCGGTCTTTGTCCCGGATATCCTTTTTGGTCAGGTTTTTCTGCAAGGCTTCGGTCAGGTTGATGCCGGTTTGGTTGGCCAGACAAATCACTACGAAAAGTACGTCGGCCAGTTCATCCGCCAGGTTTTTGTCGTTTTCATTCTCTTTGAATGATTGGTCGCCATATTTTCTTGCGATAATTCGGGCCACCTCGCCCACTTCTTCGGTGAGGATGGCCATGTTGGTAAGTTCACTAAAGTATCGTACTCCCGTAGTGTTAATCCAATTATCGATTGTTTTTTGTGCCTCTTCTATTGTCATGTTGTATGGTTAAAAGTTTACGGCTTTGATATTTGACATGCTAAAATAGTTAATTTTGCGCCCTTATGGAATCTCTTAAAGAATATGTGCCGGGAATGGATTTTGTAGCCAAAACTTTTGCCGGACTCGAAAATGTATTGGTCGCCGAATTAACCGCACTGGGTGCTCTGGATGCCGAACCTATTAAACGCGGCGCGAAGTTCAGAGGCGATTTGTCTACCATGTACAAGGCCAACTATTTGGCAAGTACCGCCATCAGGATACTCAAACCCATTGGGGTATTCGAGGTAACCAACGAGCAACAGCTTTACGATAAGGTGATGACAATCGATTGGACGCAGGTATTTAAGCTGGAGCAAACTTTTTCGGTAGAAGCCAATGTTTTTCATAGTGAATTGGATCACAGTCATTTCGTGGCTTTAAAAACCAAAGATGCCATTGTGGATCAGTTTCGTGAAAAACTGGGAAAACGTCCCTGGGTGGATACCGACAACCCACATATCTTTATTGATGTTCATATTAGTCACAATGTTTGCACTATTTCGCTTGATAGCTCAGGACAATCATTGCATCGTCGTGGTTACCGCATTGCAGCTGATAAAGCACCCATCAACGAAGTGTTGGCGGCGGGTATGATTCACCTCACCGGTTGGAAAGGCGAAACAGATTTTTACGACCCCATGTGCGGTTCAGGCACCATTGCCATCGAAGCGGCCATGATTGCCATGCACATACCTTCGGGCTATTATCGTAAAGAGTTTGCATTTATGAATTGGGAAGGCTACGATGCTGAATTATGGCAGAAAGTAAAGGAAGAAGCAGATAGTAACATGGGAGAGCTTACCCACCGGATTATTGCTTCCGACCGTTCTGATAAGGCTATTGGTTTTACAAAAGTCAATTTGAAAAACGCCGGTTTGCACAAAGATGTAGAAGTACATTGTCGTTTTTTGGATGCTATCAAACCCGAATCAGAGAATGGTATTGTTATCATGAACCCACCCTATGGATTGCGTTTGGAGGAGCGCGGTGAGTTGAAAGATTTATATCGCGGAATAGGGGATGCGTTAAAAAAGAATTTTACCGGATTTGATGCCTGGATGATTACCCCAAGCATCGATACCTTTAAATTTGTCGGACTCAGACCTGCCCGTCGTATTCCCCTATATAATGGTCCAATCGAAACACGTTTTTTAAAGTATGAGGTGTATCAGGGAAGTAAGCGCTATGGCGAAGAAAACCGCGATGTCGCTCCACGAGATGGTGAAAAAAGAAGTTTCGATTCGACGGATAAGCCACGTTCGGAACGGGATCGTGGATATAGAAAAGATTCGTTTAAAGAAAAGCATGGAGAAAAATTCTCACGTGAAAAACGTGATGAGCGCCAACCCTTTGAGAGGCGAACTGAACGGAGAAATGACGATCCGCGAAGGTCAAAGCCCACATACGATAATCGCGACAGAGCGTCCTTTACAGATAATTCCAAAGAGCGTCCCGGTAGCCGGAAAAGTGAGGAGTTGCCCGGCGATAGCGAAAGAAGACGCGAATGGGAACAAGCAGATTATGCCGGAAGAAAACGAATCCGCAGTTTTATCAACCATAAATCCGACAAACCGGAAAAACCCGAAAAAAAGGTGAAAAGAAAACCCCGTCGTCCCCGAACGGATGAGTTGTAGGGGGAGCGAGAGTCGGGAGTCGGGAGTTGGAAGTCGGAAGTTGGAAGTCAGGAGTAGGGAGTAGGGAGTGGGGAGATAGCCCGTAGGGCTTTAATTTCCATAGCCAAATAATGAGAGAGACC
Organism: Bacteroidales bacterium; assembly: GCA_963676875.1. GTDB lineage: Bacteria > Bacteroidota > Bacteroidia > Bacteroidales > F082 > UBA6244. Next base: position 609,360 of record OY781436.1, on the reverse strand, counting down.
AATTGTCCGTAGGACATTAACGGAGTTGGGAGTTGGAAGTCGGGAGTCGGAAGTTGGGAGTAAGGAGTAGGGAGTAAGGAGTAGGGAGTGGGGAGATAGCCCGTAGGGCTTTAATTTCCATAGCCAAATAATGAGAGAGACCAATTGTCCGTAGGACATTAACGGAGTTGGGAGATGGAAGACGGAAGTTGGGAAACCTCTCAAACTGGCGCAAGCGTCCTCTTGTGCCAAGTCAAAAACTTGTTATTTTGCATTAGTTGTTGCATAAGGGTTTATTGTGGTAAAAACATGGGATTAAAACCTATTTATAAACTGTAATTTGGCGTTTACCTATGGAAATAAAGGCACAAGCGGACGCTTGCGCCAGATGTGGGAAGAACGTTTGTCGTTTACTTATGGAAATAAAGGCGCAAGCAGACGCTTGCGCCAGATGAAGAACCTCACTCGCTTCAAGCGTCCACGCTTGAAGTTCGATTCAAATATTTAGAACAAATAGGCAACTAATAATCTGAACCCTTGATCCCTTGCCACGAAAGCCTTCGGGGTTGAGCTCTTGAACTAAATCAACACAGCGGCAATAAAAAAGGACTACCCGAAACCGAATAGTCCTTTCATCCATGAAAAAACAAATTACTATTTCATTTCTTCAGCGAAAAAATGGTAAAACCATGTGATGGTTTCGATACCGTTGTAGAAATTTTCTACAGGATAATTTTCGTTGGGGGAGTGTATGGCATCTGATTCTAATCCAAAGCCCATCAATATGGATTTGATTCCCAATTTATCTTCGAAAGTGGAGATGATAGGAATGCTTCCACCACTACGAGTGGGCACGGGCACTTTTCCGTAAGTTTTGGTATAAGCTTTCTCGGCAGCTTTGTAGGCTGGTAGATCGATGGGGCAAACATATGCCTGACCGCCATGGAGAACATCCACCTTAACTTTTACTGATTTGGGTGCAATGCTTGCGAAATATTCCTCAAACATTTTAGCGATTTTCTCATGATTTTGGTTGGGTACCAATCGGGAAGATATTTTGGCATAAGCCTTCGAAGGAAGTACGGTTTTGGCTCCTTCGCCGGTATATCCGCCCCAGATCCCACAAACATCGAACGATGGGCGGATGCCTGTGCGCTCAATGGTGGTATATCCGGTTTCTCCGGCTACTTCTTCCACATCAATGGCGGCTTTGTATTCGTTGAGATCGAAAGGGGCCAGGTTGAGTTTTTTTCTTTCTTCGGGAGTGGACTCCAACACGTCGTCGTAAAAACCGGGCATGGTGATCATGTTGTTTTCGTCAGTCATGGATGCAATCATCTTCGACAACACGTTGATGGGGTTGGCCACACCACCACCAAAAAGACCGGAGTGCAGGTCGCGGTTGGGACCGGTAACTTCCACCTGCCAATAGGCCAGACCTCTCAATCCCACTGTAATGGAAGGAATGTCGCGGGCAATCATACCGGTGTCGGATACCAGGATGATGTCAGCTTTAAGCATTTCTTTGTGTTCATCGCAAAAGGCACCCAAACTCACCGAGCCAATCTCTTCTTCTCCTTCAATCATGAACTTTACATTCACCTTCAGGTTGTTGGTATTAACGAGGGTTTCGAAGGCTTTTACATGCATAAAACCCTGCCCCTTGTCGTCGTCGGCACCACGGGCATAGATGTGGCCATTGCGGATTTCAGGCTCAAACGGAGGGCTTGTCCACAGGTCGATGGGATCCACGGGCATTACGTCGTAATGGGCATACACCAGCACGGTGGGCAATTTCGGATCGATTATTTTTTCTGCATACACCACAGGATTTCCTTTGGTGGGCATTACTTCAGCTTTGTCAACTCCGGCTTTTAGCAGGCTTTCTTTGTAATGGTTGGCCATGCGGATCATGTCGGGTTTGTGATCGGCGATGGAACTGATGGAGGGTATGCGGATGATTTCAAAGAGTTCGTCCATAAAACGGTCTTTGTTTTCTTGAATAAAGGCATTAACTTTTTCCATTCTTTTCTTTTTAAATTAACAGGGGGTAAAGTTACAAAAAAGTCAACGCTTTATCCGCCGATTCGCTGGTGGAAATTCGATATGGAATTGTTTTAAGAATTTTTAAGCTTCAAGATGTAAAAATGAAGTTTAGTTACCACCGAACAAGGCAAATAAATTCAATACGAATTTTGAATGCTAAATGGTTGGTCGCGATATTGTCTGTTACATAAGAAATAATGTTAGGCAATATAGGGTTTAGGCCTACTATTTCTCAGGAAGTGTCATGGAAATCTGTCGGTACCATTCAAACAATCCTATCGACAACGCATGCGTAACATTGAGCGAATATATTTCTCCCGGCAAAGGAATATAAACCTTGTGATGTGCCATGGCCATCAATTGGGGATCGATACCAAAAAGCTCATTGCCCACCACAATGGCCATTTTTTCGGGAAGATTGGTGGTATAAATATTCTGGGCTTTGGCTTCGGTTTCCAGTGCTACGATTTCATAATCGTGGGGGAGGTGTTCCGCAAGTTCATTCAACTCAATTATTTTCCATGTTTTTTTCTCGTAGGCTCCCGAGGCTGTCCGCTTGATTTTGTAGGTTTTGAAGGTAATGGGTTTGTTGCTGATAAACAAGGTGAGGGCTGCCCCGATGTTTCCGGCCAACCGTAGTACTGCGCCCATATTTTCAGGTGTACGCAGGTTATCGGCAATGACAATTGGGCGGTGAGCCTGTTCGTAGTATTTATTGGTTTGCAAAGTTCTAAACAATTCAACGGAGCTAAGGGTATCGGATTTTTTCATGATAAAAAGGGCCTCGTTTTGGAATCAAAATGCATACTAAACATAAAAAAATAACATAAAATAGGAGGGAACAATTTTTTAAACTGCCGGTTAAGTCCCCGATTCATCAGGCAATTTAGTTTCAGTTTCAAAAATAAGCAATTCTCTCCGTCCCATGTTAGTGGCAAGGAAGATCCCTCAGGTTTTTATTTTCCGAATTCGCTGCCAGGGTTGTTTCAGTTTATTAGCATTCGCACTTCGCATTCAATCAGAACTTGTTCTCAAAATTCCGGGTGCAACTTTTAGGTATGTAGTCGCAGCAAGAAAACTTTATGTTCTATTTGACGTTTTTTATCTTTTGTTCAGAGGCTTCTGTGGGGTTTTCTACTTTTTTCTCTTTGCTGAACTATCATTTTCCCATGTACATAAATGTTGATTAGGTCCGGTTTGTCAGGGTGATATGATACATTTCAGGCTGTCCGATTATCAACAAATAAGAGAGCAAATTGTTTTACATTGATTTTTTATTCCGGAAAACGGTCAATTTTTTTTATTTCTTCCAACGACTCATCCCAACTTGCTTTGTTTGAGACGAAAATATGTGCATTGGGTCGTTTTTCTAGTTTGGTATCTAAACATCCGGCCGGAACTACCAGGAGTTTACCGTCCATTTGCAAATTGGGCAGCGCTGACCCACAATTTGTACAAAAGGCCTTCACATGATTGCTTTTATGTGGTTGAAATTTTTTAATTTCAGTTTCCGTTTTTATCCATTCCAGTTTTGCTGTTGTGGAAAACAAATTTGCAGCATGAGCAGAACCTGTGTCTTTTCTGCAATATCTGCAATGGCATAGATAAAAATGCTCAAAGTCACCAACTACTTTAAATTTAATTCCTTTGCATAAACATGAACCCAAGTATTCCATCTGAAAGTCACTTTTTATTAATAATCGAATTTTGTTGAAATCCATTTACCGACATTTCGTTTTACCACGTTAAGTATATGTTGCGTTTGGCAATACACAGGTCCATGCTTTCAAGTTGCTACGGTATTTGTTTATCGATATTGTCTTCATTTTTAGTGCTTTTTGATAAGTGTACCATTTTTTTCTGTCATTTATTTATCAGTTCTTGATAAGTCCATCTGAACAGCTTATCATTTTCAATTAAAAAATCCGTATTGTTTTCTTTGCAAACAATCCTGCCATAGGTTATTGAATTGTATTCCCCGTACTCAAAATTAAAGCAGTCCCTGATATTTTTAACTGAATTCAGAAATGATAAAATTTTGCTTCATAATTGAGGGTAAGGATGCGGTTCGTTTTTTTGATTTAGCAGTTTCAAAAATACTTATTTTCTTTTCTGGCTGTAGCACCTGCCATTAATTATTTATCAAATCTCCCGGACTTTTGATTATCGATAGGTGGCAGGTTGTTTACATGGGTGAATTTTTCCCCTCGCCTGTTTTTTGGGGTTCAGGTGCGCCTTAAATCCAAAGAGGTGGGTGCTTTCGCATTTTATTTATAGTATTCATTTTTCAGTTCAAAATTGTAATCACGCAGAATTCCAGTCAGCCTGTCCTGATTGTTTGAACTTTTGGGTTTCATCTCACTTAACCTTTGCGTGTAAGCTTTGATTTTGTATAACATGATGGGCTTTTTCCCGGCATCCACATCCTGTTTTTCAGATTTACTTTTCTTTTTATCAAGACTATCCCTGGCAATTTTTATCATGTCGTTTTCAATTTCAAATTGCTCAAACAGTTTGTCAATTAAGAGTTCAGGAACAACATTTTTAATCGCCAATTCCGCGGATAATAATCCACGAATGCAGTAAAATACGGTTTTATAGGTAAACTTTTTATCCGTCTCCATAAGGTTGATATTACCTTTTGCCAAAGACAAATAGTGATAGTACAATGCCTGGAAGTTGATATTCGCAACAATTTGGTTTTGAAATTCAGCCCAATTTGGAAAGTTGTTGAAGTACACAATATGTGCTCTAATCCACTCGAACACTGTTGGATTGCTGTTAGCTAAAAGTCTGAACATCTTATCGATGTCGTATGACACGAAATCAAAATCACCATCCATTATTTCAATTAAGTCGCGGTGCATTTTAAAGTCGAAATATTGGTCTTTGGGTTGAAGGTGAAATCCACGCACATCAAAATCACTGTCAGGGCTAGCTATGCCCCACAGTCTACTTCCACTTTCAACATAAAAAAGAGGATGTTCGGGTCGAGTGTCAAAAAGTGATTTTATTTCTTCTGTCATTTCTTTTTTATATAAAGCACAGCTTCAGTATATCCAGACCCCTCATTCCTGATTCTCCCTTTACCATCATCGCCAAAAAAACTGTTTGGTTTTTCTTTGTAACTCAATATCCCGGCGTAAGTGTTTTTAGTTTTTAGCAGTTCAAATGTAGTTCTTTTATGGTATAAGTGGCTCACCTTGAGCGAATATTATTGGTGGTTGCCAACAGTTGGATGGAGCATTCGCATGGTTTGTTTTTGCTCGCTTATCCCGTTGGGTTTTGAGCAATGTATTGAATTTTATTGCACTCTTTTTGCTAACAGAAGTATCGTTTTTATCAACCAAATACCGACAAAACCCAGATGAAAGCGGCTAAAATAAAGGATAAAACCCTGTAACGACGGGCAATACAAAAAAAAGCCTCGCTTTGAATCCAAAGCGAGGCTTTTGTAATAAGTTGAATTATTGAATAATAATTTTTTGCGTAGTTGTACCGTTTTTGGTGTCGATTTGGATAAAATAAACGCCACCTTCAAGGTCGCTCACATTAATTTGTGTAGCAGCATTGTCAAATACAACTTGTCCTACGGTATTGATCAAACGAACATTGGTGATTTCTCCGTTTGAACCTACATTCAGCATGGTGCTGGCAGGATTGGGATATACACTAACGTATTCTTGTTCACCGTTTTCGTTTACACCTACAGTAACAACCATTACCACGTTGATGCTAACCATGTCAGCTGTTGGGTCGTTGTTTCTGATGATTACTTTACCACTGTATTGATCTGAAGCCAGACCGGTAGCGTCCAAAGTAATGTTGATGTCAACGTCTTCGCCTTGAGCCAAAGTACCTTCGGTTGGGTCAACCGACAGCCATTGGGTAATGGGGTCGCCGGTAAGGTTGGCGCGGATGTTCCAGTTGTAATTCAAATCAGGGTTGTCGCCAAGGTGGCTCCAGCCCGGACCTGTTGAAATCCAGTCACCATTAGGATTGGCAGGGCCTGCATCAGTACCGGGAGCAAAAGTGCCACCGGGAGCTGACATCCACCAGCCTACCCAGATATCTTTTCCGGTGATGGCGATGGGGGTATCGAGGGTAACAGTGTTCCAGCTCATTGGTACACCGGTGAATTCTTGTTCCAGCAATAATTCACCCGGACCAGGAGTTAACATCGAACCCATGTCGTAAATCTGAATTTTAGCAGCCGTTACAGGGTCGTTGATATACACCTCAACAGAAGAAATTTTCATTCCGATATAAGGTTGAACCATGGCTACCGGGAACATAGCGGAAACGCGATATTCGTAGTCGGTGTCACGTCCAATAGCACTTGCGTTGTCGCCGTCATAGTTCAGAACAACGTCACGGTTGGATGGGTTATCGTTTGCAGGTACGTAGTTGGGATCAGCAATAAATTCGTCTGCACGTACTTTAGCTGAGTGAATTCCGGCAGGTTCAATGTCAAGTGATTTTGTTTCAACAGAATAGCTGGGGATTACTTCGAACATCAAGTCAGCTTCGCCGCTGTTGGTTAAGTTACGGGTAACCACTGATGAAGTTCCTTCTTCCAATACCTGGTTGATTGGGCTGGTGCTAATTCCAATGATAGGATTGGTAACACCGGGATCGAGAACGATAAAGGCTACATCGTCAAAATAGTATTTTGGGGTGTCGCCATCGGGAGCTCCTGCATACAAGTTGATTCCACCGATTTGTTTGGTTCCGGGATCGCCTTGAGCTTGCAGGCTGAATTGCCATTCGGCAATGATTTCATCATCAATCATAAATGTGGCCATATCTTCATCCAGATCAACCCATGTTTCCAGTTTGATCCAGGTGTCATGAGCAAAAGTAAATGGGATAGCATCCGGTCCACCGGCATACATATAACCATTTTCGCTACCTGCTGCGGCTCCAAAATATACTTCATAAGCCCATTCGTTGCCGGGAGCTTCAAAGTGCTGCATGTTGTTGTACCCACCAAAACCTGAAGGAATATAGTAGTATACGCTAAAAATGTAAGAACCTGAGGTTTTGTTTCCAAGTTTAAGTACCTGGTCGTTGGTACCACTGATCAAACATGATTGAACAGGGCTATGTGCTTCGTCGGTAGAAATTACACCGTCTTCAGCACTTCCCGGATCATCTGACCAAGTTGTCCACCAGTCGGGATCAGCTTGTTGGGCTAATTGTACACCGGCAGTATAGCCTTCCATATCATCAAAGAAAAGGTAATCGTAACCTGCTTTGATTTGAACTCCATCGATACCGGCGAGGTCGCCATCGTTACCAACATATTGCCATGCAACCATGAAAGGTTGGTCGGAATATCCACTGATGTCGATGCTTACGTAGTTCCATGCCCAGTCGGCAGCGGGGTCAATTTCGTCGGCAGCATTCCAAAGTTCGGTCCAGGTAGTTCCACCGTCATTGGAGATGTGACATTTAAGGGTGGCAAACTCGATCCAAGGACCGCTAACGCCTGCATAAAAATTAATGGAGAGTGGTTCTTCGCCTGCAGGATCAATTTCTGGAGTCATGAGCCATTCGTCCTGATCTTCTCCTACCCATGGAACCATGGCCGAGAATAAACTGTTTACGTCAATTTCATTAAAATTATTATTCTCAGGGTTTGTTTGAATCCAGGTGTTGTTGGCATTCATAATTTCCTGAGTCCAGCCCACGGGAAGAAAATCTGTGTCAAAGCCTTCTTCGATGAACATAGTTCTCGAAGCGGTTTGTTGTGGGATAACAGGTGCTTGTTGCACGGTACTGTTGCTTTTCAGGCCAAGTGCCTGAGCTTTGGTCATCACGGTGTTTTGTGCGTTGGCGGCACTAAGTGTGAAAACCATTGCTACAACCAATGTGAATAAACGTGAAAGGTGTTTCATGATTTTAATATTTAGTTAACATTTAATTTTAATCAGCACACAAATGTACTAAAAACTACCGATACGAAAAGCCGAATGTTGATAATTGCAGTGAATTTTTTCAGAACTTATTCATTGGCTGCGGGTTTGAGCATGATGTTGTAAAGCCATAAAAGTACTGCCGCCATAAGACCTATACCGAAGATCACCATCCAGATATTGTTTGGGTGAAACGTATTCCACAGATATTGTGTAAACTCATTGTCGGTCATGTTCATGGATTGAGCTGTATGTGTAAAAAATTCCTGTTTACTCCATCCTGCATCAGACGAAAGGCCTTTTTCGGCGATGGTTTTCAAAACCATGGTGTGTTTGTCGGAAAGTCGCTGGTATACATCGCCTGAAATCCAACCTGCGCCTAAGTTTCCTAAAAACAGAGGTATAAACGAATAACCCATGTACAAAGCTTTTTTGTTGGCCGGCGCAATCCTGCCAATATATTCAGTTATTTTGGGTGATGCGGCCATTTCTCCAATGGCAAAAATAAACATGGCCACCAAAATGAATATCACATTCTGAGTGTAAACAGTTAGTGCCATACCGATGGAGGCAATGATAAAGCCGGCTATCATGCTTGATAGGGCTTTCCAGCGCATGACGACCGAGGACACAATGATTTGGAACAGCACGATAAAGAGCGCATCGAAATTGGTGATGAATTCAGGATCCATCTGGTTGCCATCGGAATAATGTGTCGAAACGAAGGGTAGGTATTCCTGAAAAAAGTGAAACATGTTTTCGGTGTTCACCCATTGGGCGATAAAAACCGGAAGGGTGAAAAACAGTTGTAAGTACATGATCCAGAAGCCGGAAACGATCACAAGAAAGAGTACAAATTTCAAATCGCGCAACACTTCCCAGATGTTTCTGAAAACCAATTTCATCGACTGCCAAAAACTGGCACTGTCCCGATGTGTATCGGGTTCACGGTAGAAATAAAGCAACAGGAAATTGAGAAAAATAAAAGCTGCAGAAATATAATATACCAAGTCGTAAGAGTTTCCCTGACGTACGAGTAAGGTAATTAAAGGTCCCAAAAAAGAACCAATATTCACCATCATATAAAATATTCCGAAGCCAATGGAGGCTGTGTTGTCGTTGGTGGTTTTGGCAATGGTGGCGGAAATAATGGGCTTGAAAAGGGCAGCTCCGATGGCCAAATAGATATACATAATAAAAACCCCCACAAAGGAGTCGAACATAGGTAGCAGAATAAAAGCGCTGACATAAATGCTGAAGCTGATAATAAGCACTCTTTTGTAGCCGTATTTGTCGGCAATGGCTCCCGTAATCACGGGTAGAAAGTACAGTATTCCGGTGCCCACGCCCATAATCCAGCCTTTTTCCGATTGGGAAAATTCGAGGGCACCACTTTCGGAAGAGCCCGTAAGGTAGTTGGCGAACAGCATAAAAAACCCGTACCAGGCTAGTCTTTCAAATAACTCCAGTGTATTGGCTATCCAAAAAGTGCGTGGATATTGTTTAATGGTGGAGGCGATATTTCCCATGAGTAAAAAATTTTGCGCCGAAGATACAACATTCGTGGAACAGCTATTAGTCTTTTTTCTTCGTGTCTCTGTCGTGCATTTTTTGGGGTTTGTATTCACCGTGGAGGCGCTAAGGACAAGGAGGGGGCATGGGGACAGAGGGACAAGGGAAAAGTGACTAAGTGACGGAAGTGACAGTGATCGGTGAGCCAACAGCCAACAGCCTTTTTTCTCCGCAGAGGCGCTAAGGACGCGGAGGGACAAGGAAAAAGTGAAAACGTTCAACGCTATTCAGGCAACCTCAGATTTACAACTGCCAACCACCAACTGCCACAGCAAAAACACTCTTCAACATCCGTTGTTTAATGTTCGATTTTTTATACATTGCTGGTATACAAATTACTACACTGTGTTGTCATTGTTTCGGTGTTATCTTTATGTATGGACTGATCTTGTGGAAAAGGGAGTCAGGAAGCATACAATTCTGCTTCACGTCTTCCAATGAACTAAACCCTCCTGCTTTTTTCCGGGCATTGATAATGGTCTTGGTGGTTTCGTATTCGAAATAGGGATGACGGAGCAGTTGCTTAAACTCCACCTTATTAACATCTATTTTTGTTGTTAGGGTGGTGTCGATGGTAACATAATTTAGAATGGTTTCGTATTTCGAAGCTTTCATACCATAGACTTCCATTAATTGTTTAGAATTTTGATATCCTCCCAGCAATTCTCTGTATTTCACCATCCGCTTGGCCAGCCAGGAGCTGAGTTGGAGGTTGGTTTCTATTTCCTGTGCATCCGCGGTGTTGATTTCGGTGATTATAAGCGAAGGCTTTTCCTTTTTTTTAGCAGGTGTTTTTTTTCTTGCAGGCTTCGTTTTGTAAGGCGATTTAATTTGTATATATGGTTCAATTATCTGGTATTCAGCTTCTGATATGCAATATAGTTTCTTCACGTCTTCCTTCTGGTAAAATTTCCCTCCTTTGGCTTCGTATTTTTTTATGGAAGTCACTTGTTTGGCAGAAAAGCCCATTTCCAGCCAAAGTTCTTCTGGAAGTTTGTTGGGATCGAATGTCTGGGGTTTAATTTTTTGCGATGCAAGCTCCATGTCCAAACGACCGGAATTTTGTAATGCCTGAATGCGAATGGAGTCACCAATTTCTGTTTGGGTTTGTTTAAAAACTTGTATTTCATTTTGAAACCCTTTATCCTCCAGCAGTTGAGGACGATTCATTACGATCATTGGCATGAAAAGGTTGGCCAATAGTAATAAAATCACCATGATGACGAGTATGAGAATGCCCATTCGTTCGCTTTTGTTTAAGCTGAAAAACAGTAAGAACCATTTTTTTATCTGTTTTAGCATGGGTCGAAGGTTAATTCTGAAACAAAACTACTAAACAGGAATTGAATTTCAAAATCTTAGCTCGCAATTATAATTTTTCTTCGTCGGGTAAAATATTTAGAATACTTTCTTTATCCAACAATAATCCGTCTGTAGAGAAGTTTTATTTTTGTCAGTGGAAATGCTGTCGGATATTATTTCCTGACACATCACCATACAATCAATATATCACCGAAAAAATGAAAAAATCAAACTCAATTTTCCCGGAAGGGTGGTCACGGAGGATAACCTTAGTCGTGATAATAGTTGTCTTTCAGTTGTTTGGCCTTTCCATACAAGCACAACAAACCACAGAGTACACGCTGGCGCAGGTGATTCGTTTGGCACAAGATCAATCGCCGGATGCACAAATTGCACGACATAAATTTAAAATCAGTTATTGGTCCTATCGTAATTATAAAGCAGCTTATCTGCCTCAACTCAGTTTAAATGGTGAAATACCTAATATAAACAGGAGTATTGAGGCTCTGAGTTTTAATGATGGCACATCACAATATGTGGAAAGAAGTTATACCAAATATATGGCTTCGCTTTCGCTGGAACAGCAGGTAGGCTTTACAGGTGGTAGCGTGTTTTTGAATACAGGGCTGCAACAAACCACCAACTTTTTTCCTGATAGTGATAGTACTTCCAGCGGTTTTTTGGCCAATATTATCAACTTTGGAATAAGTCAGCCAATATTTAAATACAATGCATATAAATGGGACAAGCAGATACAACCCTTGGAATACGAGGAGGCCAAACGAGCCTTGGTTGAGGCCAATGAGTCTGTTGCATCCGAAGCAGTTGATCGGTTTTTCTCGCTGCTAATCGCGCAAATACAAAAGGATATTGCCCTGAAAAACCGCTCCAATTACGACACCCTTTATCGCATCGCCAAAGGGCGTTACCAATTGGGTAAAATTGCTGAAAATGAATTGCTTCAGTTGGAACTAAATTTACTTCAGGCAGATGCATCGGTGGAGGATGCCGACTTGAATTATCAGATAAGCATCGCCAATTTCAGGTCATATTTGCGTATAAAAGATGAGGAAGACATTAAGTTGATACCACCCGACGAAACCACTCATTTTGAGGTGCCTGCTGACCGTGCCATCGATGAAGCTCAGAATAATTCGTCCGAGGGTATTGCTTTTCGCCGGCGATTGATTGTGGCCGACAGCAAAGTGAATGAGGCTAAAATGGACGGGCGATTTGATGCTGATTTATATGCCGTTGTAGGGTTGACTCAAAGCGGTGGTAAATTAACGGACGCCTATTCAAATCCCTTAGATGAGGAGCGCGTTACATTAGGGATTCAAATACCGTTGATGGATTGGGGATTGGCTCGTGGGAAAATTAAGTTGGCTGAATCAGCTCAGGAATTGGAAATGGCCTCGGTGGATCAGGAACGCATCGACTATGTGCAAAATATTTTTGTGAATGTTATGCGATTTAATCAACAGAAAAACCAATTGCGCATTGCGGCCAAGTCGGATACCGTTGCCCAAAAGCGTTACGACGTTACCCAAAAACGCTACATGATTGGCAAGGTGAATGATGTGCTCGAACTTAATATGGCCCAAATTGATAATGATAACGCCAAAATTGGCTACTATCGCGCCCTGATGACCTATTGGAAAAGCTATTATCAAATCAGAAAGATCACCTTATTTGATTTTGAAAAAGACATGCCCATTTTGGTGCCTTTTGAAGACCTGTTAAAATAGATGATTTTCGTTTAAAAAGAATCTTCTGATGTTTTGGTGTTTTGCTCGAGTTATATGATAACACCCACGCCAACAGAGGTTTTAAAAATTTCTGTTTGCCAAAATGCGAAATTTATAACTATCGGTATATGGCTTATTTAAAATAATTCTTAATTTTGCCGCAAATTATTTCGTTAAATATTATAAATAAATAGATTATGTCAGTATTAGTAGGAAAAAAAGCCCCTCTTTTTGAAGCCACAGCCGTGGTAAACGGAGGTGAGTTTGTTGAGAAATTTTCGCTGGAACAATACATTGGAAAGAAGCACGTGATATTCTTTTTCTATCCCTTGGATTTTACCTTTGTTTGCCCCACCGAAATTTTGGCCTTCCAGGAAAAAATTGAAGAGTTCGAAAAACGCAATGTGGCTGTTGTAGGTTGCTCGGTCGACTCACCCCACTCGCATTGGGCTTGGTTGAATACCGAGAAAAAGGATGGCGGAATTAAAGGGGTAAAATACCCATTGGTTTCCGACCTGAGCAAAACCATTTCAGAAAATTTTGACGTGTTGGCCGGTACATATGAGTACAACGAAGATGGTGAAGCCGAATTTGACGGCGAACCTGTAGCCTATCGCGGATTGTTCCTCATCGATAAACAAGGTGTTGTTCGTCATCAGGTGGTCAACGATCTTCCTTTAGGACGTAGCATCAACGAAGCCATCCGCATTGTAGATGCATGGCAGTTTCATGAAGAATTTGGTGAAGTTTGTCCTGCCAACTGGGAACCCGGTCAGGATGCCATGGAAGCCTCAGCTGAAGGCGTTGCCAAATATTTGAGCAATCATTAATATTTGCCAATACTCACAAAAAAAGCTGTCCTTTGGGGCGGCTTTTTTTTATGCGTTCTAAAATCTGTATGACAATCCCACTCCACCTTCGCTACCCATATTCAAGGTGATTTTCGAGTTAGGTTTCATCATCCGGAACACCAGTTTGCCGATACCGAAACCGAGGGCGGCACCAATAAAAACATCGCTACTCCAATGCTGGTTGTCGTAAACTCTTGCCAATCCCACACCCGTAGCTAAACCATAAGAAACAATGGCCACCCAGGGTTTGTCTTTGTAAACGGATGAAAGAAAAGCCGCCAGCGAAAAGGCCGTGATGGTATGGCCCGAAGGGAAAGAGGTGTACTCAAACCCATGAAAAGGACCTTCCCACAACCGGGGATTGGAGGGGATATCCTGATAGGGTCGGTGGCGGTGGGTTAAGTGTTTAATTACCTGAACGGTAAGTGCGCTCATCACCCATGCTTGGGTACCACCCAAAGCAACCTGCCGCGCTGTGGCATCCTTGGCGGCAAGACCATACACATAAAAGCTTCCCATCAACACCGCCGGATAAACGCCGCTTCCCCATGGCTCCAGCGCGTATTTGGAAAGGTTGGTAAGTCCGGTATTTTGGTTTTTTTGGAAAAAGTCGGCAATTTGGTCATCAAAAACATATAGCAACACGCCTGCCGTGGCCACACTTCCGGCCACAATCCATTGGTTTTTTTTCCAGTGTGCCGGAGCCGAAACCAAGGCCAGACTTACAGGCACATAGCTTTTAAAATAGTTGAGGTTGGGTTGGTCGGGATAATCGAATCTGCCGGGTGTTTGGGCGTTTACCTGAACCACTGAGAAGGTCAACAAAATCAGCCAAAGCCATTTTTTAAGTACAATCGTGGAAGGTTGGTATTGGGTCATAGGAAAGAAGTGCGTGAATTATTCCAGTTTTTTAGCTTGATTCCAATATTCATCCATTTCTTCGAGGCTCATGTTTTGCACCAACTTGCCCTCTTTGGCCGACTCGGTTTCGATGAATTGAAATCGTTTGATGAATTTTCGGTTGGTTCGTTCCAGAGCATCTTCCGGGTTGATTCCGATGAAACGGGCATAATTCACCAACGTAAACAGGAGGTCGCCAAATTCGTCCTCAACACGTAGAATATCAGAATTTTGCTCCACTTCGTGTTGTAATTCGTTCATTTCTTCCACCACCTTTTCCCATACCTGGTCGGGAGCTTTCCAATCAAAGCCAATGCCCTTTACTTTTTCCTGAATGCGGTAGGCTTTTACCAATGGGGGCATGGACATTGGTACGCCTTCAAGCACCGACTTCTTACCTTCTTTTAGTTTTAGTTTTTCCCAATTGTTTTTTACATCACCGGCATTGGCCACCTGGGTTTCGGCGTAAATATGTGGGTGTCGGTGGATTAGTTTTTTGGAAATGCCATCCAGTACATCTTTTATGTCGAATTGTCCTTTTTCGGAGGCAATTTTGGCGTAAAATACCAGATGCAACATCAAGTCGCCCAGTTCTCCCTTTATATCTTCGGGGTTTTTGTCGAGGATGGCATCCGACAATTCATACACTTCTTCGATGGTAAGATGACGCAGACTTTCGGTTGTTTGTTCCTTATCCCACGGACACCCTGCCCTCAATTCATCCATGATGGTGAGTAGTTTCTCGAAGGCCTCCAGCTTCTGTGTGGTGGTATTCATGGTTTACTGTTGAATAAGTGCGATCAAATCATCGCCTTTGTATGGTTTGGCGATATATAAATCGATGCCCGCATCCTTAAAGCGTTCTTCGTCTCCGGGCATGGCGTAGGCTGTAACGGCAACAATTTTTATGCGTGGCCAATTATTTTTTTGCTCTATCTCCCGGATTTTCTGGGTTGCTTCAATGCCATTCATGATGGGCATTTGGATGTCCATCAGAACGGCGTCGTATTCGTTTTTCTCGTAAAGTTCCACACCAATTTTGCCATTTTCGGCTAAGTCGGCAGTATATCCCTTTATTTTAAGTACTGCCAGAGCAAACTTTTGGTTGAGTAGGTTATCTTCCACTAACAGCACATGTTTTTTTAATACGTTCGATCTCATCTTTCAAATTAGTTAAAGTGTGATTTATTGGTCGGGAGGGTAAAACAGAATTTTGAACCCATGTTCTTTTTGCTTTTTACCCAAATACTTCCTTCGTGTTTATTGATAAATTCTTTACTGAGAATCAGTCCGATACCGGTTCCTTTTTCAAATTCTGTTCCTTCGGCCAGGTATTGTTCGTCCAGTTTAAATATTTTGTCGATTCCAGATTCCGGGATGCCGATTCCTGTGTCGGAAACACAAACTTCCAAATGTTCTTTTTTCTTTTTTGCGGTAATCCGAATTTCGCCCGACGAGGTAAATTTAATGGCATTTGAAATGAGGTTGCGCAACACAGTTTTAATCATGTTTTTGTCGGCAAACACGTTGGTGTTGAAAGGTATTTCCGAGATTACTTTCAGTCCTTTTTTGGCGGCCTGTGTTTGTTGCAGGCTGGTTACTTCGTTTACGGCGGCGCTTAAATCGAAAAGGGAAGGGGTAAATTTAATTTTCCCTGTCTGCGTACGCGACCATTCCAGCAGGTTTTCGAGCAAACGGTATGTGGTGTTTGAAGCCAGGTGGATGTTTTCGATATAGCTTCGTCGTTCAATATCGTCAATATTGTCGTATTCTGCCATGAGCAGACTGGTGAAACCGATGATGGCATTAAACGGGTTTTTCAAATCGTGTGCAATAATACTAAAAAATTTGTCCTTGGTGATATTGGCATGTCTCAGGGCCTCTTCCCGCTGTTGCAATGCCTCTTGAATCGACTTGCGTTCGGAGATGTCTTCCATCACCGCCACAAAATGGGTGATCATATTTCGTTCGTTCAAAATGGGTGAAATGACCAGTGATTCCCAATACAATTCACCATTTTTCTTTTTGTTAAGCAGTTCGCCTCGCCAGATATTTCCGTTCAGGATGGTTCCCCATAGCTCTTTATATATGTGTATGTTTTCCATGCCCGACGACAACATTCGCGGATTGTTATTGAGTGCTTCTTCAGGGGTGTAACCGGTGATTTTACTAAAGGCCGGATTGGTATATTCAATATTGCCCTCTTTGTTGGTAATCAAAATCATAATCGGGCTTTGCTCAATGGCCGCCGTTAGTTTTTTAATGGTTTCGAGGTTCTTTTTCCTTCCGGAGATATCTATGCCAACGCCCAGAATAGCCGGTTGGTCATTGTAGGTAATTCTACTGAACGACATGTTGAGAAACACCTCTTGTTTATTATTATTGAGCGCCTTTAATTCGTAGGATTCCATTGGTGTTTCACCGAGCATTCGCTCCCGGGCCATACGGATGATACCTTCTTTTTCATCCGGATGCACCAAATCGAATATGGAAAGTGACGACAATTCATCGGGGGAATGACCGGATAATTTGTAAAAATGTTGGTTGGCAAAAAGCAGCTTTCCATCTTGATGGATGAACATCAATTGTGGACTTTGTTCCACCACTGCCTTGTATTTTTCTTCACTGGCACCCAGTTGCTTGTTTAGTTGAGTGAGTTTTTGGTTATCTTTTCGTTTCCTTACTACATAATAGATGATGATACCGAACAATATCAAAAGAATCACCGATGCTGTTATCATGAAGTTAAGCAATTTGCTACCGTAACTAATTTGTTGTGCTTGTAGTTGGTTTTGTTTTTCAAGCAACATTTGTTCGTGACGGGCTTCGATTATTCGCTCGTTGATGTTGATGAGCATCAGACTTGCTGCTAAATTATTGCTGTTGATAGAATCGTTCCACCTGTTTGATTCCATAAGGTAACTGTATGCTTTTTTGAAATTATTTCGACTTTGGTAGTTGGTGGCAAGTAATTTATAGGTCGAACGTATGGTTTCTGTCAGTCGATGTTTTTCGGCAATGGACAAGGCCTTGTTTGCCGTGGCAATAGCGCCATCGATATCCCCCTGATTGGTTAAAAACGAAGCATAGTTTTGCAAGGTGACGGCCTTTTCAGATTCGTTTAGCTTGTCGTCGAACAGGGAAAAAGCCAGTTGATAATAGTTTTCAGCCTTTTGGGCATCCCCCAAACCTTCATGCGAAAGTGCCAGATTGTTGTATATGGGGCAGATGTCGTTGCCCCGCATACTCCGGTTCAGTTCGAGTGCTTTTTCCGAATATTTGATGGCCTTTTTATAATGCATTTGACTTACCTGGATTGCCCCCAAATTTTGGTAGGTAAGACTTATCAGCGAACTGTCGTTGAGGATGAGAGCCAGTTGCAAGGCGTCGTCCAGAAAAGAAAGTCCTTCGGAGGAAAGACCTATTTTATCGTACAACAAGCTGATATTGTTAAAAGTAGTAACCAAACTGGTGGTATCGTGTTCGCGCTGTTTCAGGTTGATGGCTTCGGCGTAGTGGTCGGCAGACAGTTTGTATAGCCCCAGTGTTTTATAGACTGCCCCCAGGTTGTTCAGCGCCATAACAAGTCGGGCCGTATCGCGCGTATGATTGAATGCAGCCTGTGCCTGACTGAAATAAAAGTGACTTTGCTTGAAGTCAGAATTGAAATAATAATCGATGCCCAAATTATTAAAAAAGCGCCCCTCTTGTCTACGGTTGCCCAAATCTTGCGCCAACAACAACCCCATGGAGTCGAATTTACTGGCTTCCCCGATATCCACGTGATAGAAGGCTTCGCTAAGTTGGTAATAGAGTTCCATTCTGGTACTGTCGGTAGCACCGGAGAGTGCTTCAATCAGACTGTCGGTTTTGCTTTGCGCATAGCTCGTGTATTGGAAAAATAACAGTCCCATCGACATGATACACGCCTTAATACACAAACGAAACGCCATGATTTGAATTTTTTGCAATATACCACAAATGTAAAGTTTTTTAGAACATAATGGTATGAAAACAACTTACATGCTGCGATGAGTTGAAACCCCCAGATTTTCTACCTTTGCACCCTTAAATAGCAGTAATTGTCATTGAAGTATAAAATACATATCTGGTTGTTGATTCTGTTGTTACAGACAATTACTCTGGGAGCTCAACCGCAAGGCCCCCGAAATGAGAATAACCTGTCGGTGGAAGTAAAGGGTCAATATGGTTTTCTGCTTAGCCACCACCTGGAATTGGATGTTTATCAATCGCATTTTCCAGCAATGGAAATTTCTATCCAAAAGCAAACCTGGGGTGCGA
Source organism: Bacteroidales bacterium (assembly GCA_963676875.1). Lineage (GTDB taxonomy): Bacteria > Bacteroidota > Bacteroidia > Bacteroidales > F082 > UBA6244. The sequence goes on along the minus strand of OY781436.1, from coordinate 590,742 downwards.
GCAGGTGGGAGCAGGAGTATAACTATCCCTCGTTGGGGGTTGCCATGTGGATGTCGAATTTGGGTGGTTTCGAGGAGGTTGGGTCAGTGATGGCAGTATATCCCTTTATTAATTTCCCGCTTACGAGATGGAATAATCAATCCGTCAATTTTAAATTAGGTGTAGGAGGCGCCTATCTAACCAACCATTTCGATCGCATCGAAAATTACAAGAATTTTGCCATTGGCTCTGCATTCAATCTCTCTGCCAGCCTGTATTTTGATTATCGTTGGCAACCCAGCAGGCGAGTTGCCATTTCGGGTGGTTTTGGGTTAACTCACTTTTCCAATGGCTCCACCAAAACCCCCAATTACGGATTGAATATTTTTACGGCCACCGTTGGGGCTACAGTTTCTTTGAAAAAACCGAATAAAAGCCACAAAACTCAAGTGCTGCCCCGTTACCATTCTTTCGAGTTCGACGGAAGCAAGTACCTGGAATTGCAATTCGCTACTGCTGTTGCCACCAAAGACATGTCGGAAGAACTGGGTGAAAGGTTCATGGTATATGCTTTTTATACCAACATTCTGGCCAGGGTGAGTTACAAAAGTAAGTTTGGAGCCGGGGTGGACTATACCTACGATGCTTCCGACAAATTTCTGCTTCGGGAGTCATCCGGTGAGGAACCAAGCTTACGAGACGTAACAAAAGTTGGAATTAATTTTGCTTACGAGCTGGTAATTAGTAAGGTGTCGTTTTTATTTAACGCCGGAATTAACGCTGCCGGAAAAGAGCGAAATGAGGGAGATTTCTATCAACGGCTCACGCTCAAGTATCGGTTCACTGAAAACTGGTTTGCCAATTTTGCTCTCAGTTCGCATTTGGGAAAAGCCGAATACGTGGGGTTGGGTATCGGTCGTCGTGTATTTGTAAAATATCGTCAAAAAATTGCACATGACTAAACTAATCTTCCATATGGTTGTTTTGATGATGGTGGTGGCTTTAGGCTCATGCAAAAAAGCTTCCGTGGGCGATTGTTTTAAAACCGCAGGTGAAAAAATTACAGAAGATAGAATCTTGCCTCCTTTTCATAAAATATTGCTTTACGACAATGTAAATCTGGTGCTTGATCAGGGATACCCAACCCAATGTGTGGTAGAAACCGGAAAAAACCTCATGGATGGCATTACGACTGTAGTAAACGAGTTGGGCGCTCTGGAAATCAGGAACAACAACGAATGTAACTGGATACGCAGTTTCGACCAACCACTGACTGTGTATCTTACCCTGCAAGATTTGGACACCCTGGAATATATGTCTATCGGAAACATATCCACATTGGACACGCTTTTTTTGGACACCCTTGAGGTGAATTTATTTGAAGGTGCCGGACGCATCGACCTGCTGATTCACACAACCGAACTCAGGGCCGGGCTTCATTATGGAACCCAGGAACTGAATATCTCTGGAATATCTGGGTTGAGTTATTTGTATTCGGCCGGTTTTGGGGTGGTGGATACGCGAAATCTCTATTCAGGTTCAGTTTACATGAGTAACGTGAGTGGAAATCACATGTACACCAGGGCTTCGAGGGTATTGGAAGCAACCATTTATGGCTTGGGAAATATTTATTATTATGGCGATCCACCCTCGGTTGATTTTAGTCAACAGGGCAGCGGTCAACTGATACATGTAACGCCATGAAAAGGATCATTCAACGAATAGATGCGGTGGGATGGGTGATGGTGTTCTCAGCTATTGTGGTGATTTGGATCAGCGCCAACCTCAACTGGGGCGATGGCAGATGGAATCGGATTGTGAAAGTTGATGGGGTGGGTTACTTTTCCTATTTGCCCGCAATTTTTGTATATGGCGATTTATCTTTTGGTTTTCAGGAAGAAGTTGCCGCCAATCCCGATCATAGAGAGTTCTATTTTGACTACCGAAAACAATTTAAAGGGCATACCGTAAACAAGTATTACGTGGGGACGGCTTTGTTGATATCACCGTTTTATCTGATCGGACACGGACTTAACTACCTCACTGACAACTCTATGGATGGGTGTTCTGTATGGGTGTTGATTTTTACCCAAATTGCCGCCATATTTTATTTGTTGTTTGGCTTGTGGTGGTTGTCGCTTGCGTTGAAAACATACAAAATATCCTCAAACAACCGCGCATGGGTGCTGATGGCAGCTCTTTTTGGAACCAACCTGTTTTACTATGTTACCGGAGAGCCGGCCATGTCGCATGTGTTTTCTTTTGCTGTAGTCAGTGGATTTGTGTTGGCAGTACGCAGGTTTTTTGAATCTGATCAAACAAAATGGTTTTTGTGGGCTTCGGTTGCTTTCGGGATCATTGTTTTGATACGTCCGGTCAACGGGCTGGTTTTGTTTTCATTACCTTTTTTAGCCGGTTCGGCAGAGGTGTTCAAGACTTCACTATTGGGGTTGTTCAAAAAGCCGTTGGTGTTGGTTTTGGGGATAGTTCTGGTTGTTTTGATTGTGTGTATTCAGGGAGTGATATATTATCTCCAAACGGGTTCGTTTTTTGTGTATTCCTACCAGGGTGAAGGGTTTAATTTTGCTAATCCCGAAATGATCAAGTTTTTGGTTTCTTACCGCAAGGGCCTTTTTGTTTATACCCCCATGTGTTTTTTGGCTTTGGGTGGCATGTGGTATGTGTGGAAAGCATCCAGAATGGCAGCCATAGCCCTTTTTGGTTTTTTATTGGTGGTAGTATATGTGCTGAGTAGTTGGTGGTTATGGTATTACGGCGGCAGTTTTTCTTCACGCGTCATGATTGAGTATTTTCCATATTTCATGATCTTGATTGGAATTTTCCTACAACGAACCCGCCGTCCGGCATGGATAAAAACCGTATTGATTATTTTGGTATTGGTCTGTCAAATTCAAACCTATCAATATAGGTACGGCTATTTGCACTACGACAGTATGACCAAGGAGCTTTACTGGAATATATTTCTGCGTGTCGATCGGTTTTAAGGAACGCGACAAAAATGACTCTTTATTTGAGAGAATGCAATAACAACTCCTGACTTCTAATAAGATACCAGGAATTGTCAACAAAAAAAGATAAACGCTTTTAGTAAGATTTCGCGAAAACCACCCTTTGACTACTGGGGTTTCCGGTGTAAATACATTTACCCGCCTCTGATTTTCTTTCCGGTTGAATCACACGAATGGTGGCCTTAGTTTCTTCCTTGATTTTCTGTTCGGTTTCAGGAGTTCCATCCCAATGGGCTAATACAAATCCACCTTTCTCTATGCGGTCTTTAAAACCTTCCCAGGTATCCACCTCAAAGGTGTTTTCTTCTCTGAAATCCAATGCTTTTTGGTAGATGTTCTTTTGAATTTTTTCGAGAAGATGTTCAATTTTATCAGCGATGTCGGTGAATTGGAGTGTTTCTTTTTCTAAGGTATCACGACGGGCTACTTCGACGGTCCCTTTCTCCAGATCGCGTGGTCCGATGGCCAAACGCACAGGTACCCCTTTCATTTCCCATTCGGCAAATTTAAAACCGGGTTTGTGGGTGTCGCGGTCGTCAAATTTCACTGAAATTCCTTTGCTCTTTAGTTCAGTCATCAGGCCTTTCACCTTTTCGGTGATGGCTGCAAGTTCATCTTCTTTTCTGAAAATAGGAACTATAACTACTTGAATGGGAGCGAGTTTTGGTGGTAACACCAAGCCGTTATCATCCGAATGTGACATGATGAGGGCACCAATCAGGCGGGTACTTACACCCCAGGAGGTGGCCCATACAAATTCCTGTTGGTTTTCTTTATTTACAAATTTTACATCAAACGCTTTGGCAAAATTTTGTCCCAAAAAGTGCGATGTTCCGGCCTGAAGCGCTTTCCCATCCTGCATGAGGGCTTCAATACAATAGGTTTCTACTGCTCCCGCAAAACGTTCGTTGGGCGATTTTACACCAGTGAGTACGGGCATGGCCATGTAGGTTTCGGCGAATTCGGCATATACCCTGAGCATTTGTTCGGCTTCTTCCACAGCTTCCTGACGGGTGGCGTGGGCGGTATGTCCTTCTTGCCATAGAAATTCTGCTGTTCGTAAAAACAAACGGGTGCGCATTTCCCATCGAACTACATTGGCCCATTGGTTAATCAATATGGGCAGGTCGCGGTATGATTGTACCCAACGACGGTAAGTATCCCAGATAATGGTTTCAGAAGTAGGTCTCACGATGAGTTCTTCCTCCAATTTGGCTTCGGGGTCAACGATAATACCCTTTTCAGGATCACTTTTTAGTCGATAATGTGTGACCACCGCACATTCTTTGGCAAATCCCTCCACATGCGAAGCTTCCTTGCTGAAAAAAGATTTTGGAATAAAAAGAGGGAAATATGCATTTTGGTGTCCGGTGTCTTTAAACATACCATCGAGGATCGACTGCATCTTCTCCCAAATGGCATAACCATAGGGTTTTATCACCATTGAGCCACGTACAGCGGAGTTTTCGGCCAGGTCGGCTTTTGTTACCAGGTCGTTATACCATTGCGAATAATTTTCTGCTTGGGGAGTTAATTCTTTTGCCATATTGAAAGTTTGGTATAGTCTTTGTATTTTTTATGAGTGTACAAAATTACACAATGTTTAATAACGACCAACACATATATATCATGGAAACGCCAAAAACCACACTAAAACTGCTCACAGCACTGGCACTTGTAGCCCTGCTGAGCGCATGTTCTTCTTATAGTAACGTGCCGGGCGACGATGTTTACTACTCATCCAAATCAGATCGGGGTAATGCTGGCGAGCCAATTGTATCCGCTCCTGTTGTTACTACCGAAACCCCTTCTTCCGATGGTGAGTTCGAGTATACTACACAATATGAGTCCAATGTGGCTGCTACTCCGGCCGGGGCTTCAGAAGAAACGCAAGAAGAAGATTATCAGTTTATTGATGATTACTACGAAAGCGACTATGCCGCTCGTATTAAGAGATTTAACGGAACCGGTACCAGCGACGACTACTACGATGAAGAATATGTAAGCGATTGTGGTGGATGCGGAAGCTCCAACTGGTCGTTTAGCATGGGCGTGGGTGTCGGCATGGGCATGGGTTATTCCATGAGCTATGGATACGGATGGCCTTATTACAGTTATCCCTCTTATCGTTGGGGATATCCTTATTACGGATGGGGTTATCCATCTTATGGCTGGGGTTACTCTCCTTATTATTGGGGCTATCCTTCTTATTATGGAGGAAGCTACTGGGCAGGATACAATCAGGGCTACTGGAATGGCTATTATGATGGCTATTATGGTGGCGGATATTATCCTCCCTATGGTGGCGGATACTACCCCGACTATGGCAGAGCCGTTACCTATCGCTCCAGAGGTCGTGGAACCGGCGGCACCAATATTCCCGGACGTGGTGGCCGTTCAGGCGATGGTACAGAACGTCCTACCCGTAGAACTTCGGAAACGGTTGTTGCAGGAGGCGGATCCACACTTACTTCACGTGGCGACCACCCAAATGCTTCTACTACAACACGACCCACGGTGGCTGCACGCGACAGAAATCAGGAAACGTCAACTACCAACCCTCGTCCGGGAGAAGCACGCGAACGTACCCAAACTTCCAAGTCGGATCCCTTGCAAAAGCCATCTTCTGTGCAAAGAAGAAACACAAACACCACAACTCCTTCCTCATCAAAGGAGCGTTATCGCAAACCTCAATCATACGAAAGTTTGCCTTCACGTCAACCACGATCGAGCAGAGAATATGTGGGAAACACTCAGGCTCAAAATAATAACAGGTCAACTTCAACCAGATCCGGTAACACCAGAACCAGATCCACTGTTAGCAATTCAAGAACTAACCAACGTAGTGTTTCACCCACACAAACCAATACCAGAGGGTCGTCCACCTACAATCGTTCAAGACCTACGACAACCAATCGTCAGCCCAGTGCTCGTCCATCCACTTCTGGCTCAAGAGGTAATGGAACTTCGGTAAGACCAACTACCACCCGTAGCACTTCCACTCCATCGAAAAGCTATTCTTCGCCTACCCGGAGTCGTGGAACATCCTCGCGGAGTTACAGTGCTCCCAGTACTCCTTCCCGCAGCTCAGGCAGCAGCAGTTCAGGTGGCGGATCGAGAAGTTCGTCAAGTAGCTCCAGTTCATCCAGAAGTGGTGGCGGTAGAAGATAAAGGGTACAAACAGTATTGCTGAACCCTAAATAAATAATGATTTTAGATTAATCTTACGCTTTATGAAAAAATACATCATCGCAACCATGATGCTGCTCCTTACCGTGGCCATGAACGCGCAACTGGCAGAAGATGCCCTCAGATATTCTCAGTCGTACTATCAAGGAACCGCCCGCAGTATGGGCGCCGGAGGAGCCTTTGGTGCCGTAGGTGCCGATTTTTCCACCGCAAGTACCAACCCCGCAGGTTTGGGGCTCTTTCGTACCTACGACATGACCATCACCCCCGAGGTGTTTTCCAGAAGGGTGGGTTCCACCTACAACGGAACCTACTCCGAAGATTATCGTACCATATTCGATTTGAGTAATCTGGGATATGTCATGACTACCCCACTGCATGGTGGTGATGGTTGGAAATATTTTCAGTTTGCCTTGGGAATGAATAGGTTGAATAATTATAACTCAGTGGTCAACATGAACGGATATAACAGCCAGAACTCCAAATTGGATGTATATTGGGAGCAAGCCGATTATGTTCCTTATTATGATCTTGAAAGCCAGGATCCCTTTTATCTGGAGCCTGCCTGGGCGGTTTATTTGCTTGATACAGTACCCGGATTTATCGATCTTTATGATACACCCATCCCAAATAGCGCAGTTTATCAGTCGCAACAGGTTATTTCCAAAGGTTCAACCAACGAATGGGTGTTTTCCATAGCCTCCAACTACAACGACTTTCTCTTTCTGGGGGCCACCGTGGGACTTCCCTATATTCGATTCGATCGTAAAACAGTTTACTCAGAAGAATTTACATCTGATAATGTGCCCGACTTTCAACGTTGGAGCGTGACCGAGAATTTGGTGACCAACGGTTGGGGAATCAACCTGAAATTGGGAGCCATTGTCAAACCTGCCGATTGGGTGCGCTTTGGTGCTTCATTTCATACGCCTTCGTATTATTGGAATATGACCGATGTTTGGAATACAGTAACCACAGCCACCTACGGCGGAGAAACCTATGTGGCTGAATCGGTTGTCACCGGAAATTATTCCTACCGCTTTTATACACCTTTGAAAGCCATGGGTAGCGCGGCATTCTTCATCAACCAAATGGGGTTTGTGTCTGCCGAATATGAATTTGCCGACTATTCCACTGCCCGCTTTGGTTCGAAAGATGGTGGCACCGGAGACGTGAATACAGATATCCGGGACGCTTATACTTCCACACACAATTTGAGATTTGGAACCGAATGGCGGCTGGGAATGATAAGTCTGCGTGGAGGTTATGGCTTTTCAACAAGTCCCTATGCCAATAACCTGAACGACGGAAAACGGACTTCCTATTCGGGCGGTATCGGCTATAAAAAAGATGGATTTGCCCTCGATTTTGCCTACGTATATTCGGTGATGAATGAAGAATACTATTTGTATTCATACAATGATATTCAAACTAGCCCCATCGATAATAAATTCACTACCAACCAATTCGCATTGACTTTCAGGTTTAATTTCTAATGAAACCGAAGCTTTATAAAAATAAGGAGCAATCTGATTGCTCCTTTTTTTTGTGAAAATGACCGGTACTGTCCCTGTTGCCTCCAAGATCAACGGAGTAGGATGGTTCATAATTATTTATCTCGGTAATGAGCGTTTTCACTCAGAAACTGTCTAAGTTTTTCTTGTTGGTAAAACATATGGGTATGAAAGGTCATTTCAGCACGATTGTATCGTCCCATCCGGGACGAAATAAATGAAAAAGATTATCCATCTACCCATATTTGGCTCCTAACGGAGCCCTAAAATAAAATTTAGACAGTTTCTCAGTATTCTACTGTTAAGATGCTGTTCGTCAATCGAATAAACTAATACCGATTGTGAATTGAAATGAGCATTAAGTTCGCTTCGCTTCTGAAACCTCTTCAATTCTATATCGGCATTATACATCAACAGCGTAGTGCTAACTTCAATTTATAGTTGGTATAACCTGTGTTTTTGGTTAATTCTACGCGAATACAATCCTTTCAGGTGGTATTTTAGTTGTTCCGGCTGTCCGGTACCAGTAGTGGGGTGTTCCATCAACTCGTTAAGTAAGATTTCTAATTTACATTTCAAATCATCTCCAAAAACAGACCCGCCAGCTTGAGCAGCTCCATTTCGGCTACTTTGGCGTTGTACATGGCGGTATTGTAACGGTCGATGGCATTCTGTAGTTCAACCTGAGCATTTCTGAAATCAAGGGACGAAATCTGCCCTAATCTGAATTGCTCCACCGAGCGGCTGAAATTCAGTCGGTTGGTACGTGTATTGCGTTCTTCCACCTGCATGATATAGAACAAATCGCGGTAGTTGGTATAGGCATTGTTGAACTGTCGTTGGAGCTCATTTCGGGCTTGAGCGGTTTGGTAATCTGCATTTTCCAGCGAAATTTTCGCGTTGAGTTCACGAGTTCGGGTTTTACCGCCGTCGAAAATATTCCACGCAAGTGAAACACCGGTGCTGAATCCTGTATTTTTGGAGTTCAACATATATCCCACATCGTTATCGGTTTTAGAAAGGGCATAGCTACCACTCAAGTCCAACGTGGGTAAATAGCCTGATTTGCTTTGTTTGGCCGACAAGGTTGAAATTTCCTTGTTTTGCAAACTCATTTGGTAAGTGGCATTGTTATTTAAGGCATCAACAAAGAGCGAATCCTGTTGTGCTACCGGATTGAATACCACGTTGGTGTCCACCGAAAAAGCGTTATTGGGTGAAATTCCCAACAAAACGATCAGGTTATTATTGGCAATGCGTAATTCGCGTTGGGTGTTGATGAGGTTGACACTGTCGTTGTTTAAATCCACTTCCGAGTTGAGTAAATCGAGTTCGGTACTTTGCCCGTAGTGATACTTATCCTTCACGTAATTGTATCGGGTATTGGAAATCAACAGCGTTCGCTTGATGTTTTCGATACGTGAAGTCAGGCGCGCCACGTCGTAATACGATCGGATGAGCGAAAGCAGCGTGTTTTCAATTACCGACCTTGATTGAAGTTCCGAATAAGAGTAGTCGGCTTGCAAAATCTTATAGTTGTAATGTCGGTTAAATCCGTCAAACAATCGATAGTTGATTCCCAAAGAGCCATTGTAGGAGGTCGAAACGGCTCCGTCCCGGGTAACCTTGTCGCCGCTTGAGTAAGTCATTTCGGTGTTTTGGTTGGAGTAATTTCCCCCGGCATTTCCTACCAATTGTGGTAAATACCCAGAATTGAGAATGCCGGCATTGTTTTCGGCAATGCGCAAATTGTTTCGGGCCACCAGGATGTCCTGATTTTTCTCCATGGCAATGGCAACGGCTTCCGTTAAAGTCAGTTTTGCCGTAGTATCGGCGGTTTGTGCCACTGCGGCTACCGACCATGAAATGAGGATTACAATACTGAGAGCTATATTAGTTTTCAAATTCATCGTTTTCAGATTTAAGTTCTTTAACAGCGGGTTCAACGCTTTCGGGAGAAGGGCGGGTGCCCTCCCATACAAATTTTATAAAGGTTCTGAAATTATTGAGTGCCACAAGGAGCACAGGCAGCAGTACCAGCGTGAGAATGGTGGCAGCAGTAATTCCGTATGCAATGGATATGGCCATGGGAACCAGAAACTGGGCTTGAAAACTCTTTTCGAGAATCAAAGGAGCTAAACCTCCCACGGTGGTTACCGTGGTTAAAAAGATGGCCCTAAAACGCGAAACACCTGCACTAACAACTGCTTCGGTAAAGGGCATGCCTTCTTTCATGTTGGTGTTAAACTTGCTGACCAACACCAATCCGTCGTTTACAATAATTCCGATAAGTGCCACCACACCCATCATGCTCAACATGCTGATGGCGTGTCCGTGAAAATAATGGCCCCATGCCACCCCAATCAAACTAAACGGGATAAGCACGAACAGCAGCATAGTTTGTCCAAACGACCTAAAAGTAAAGGTGATCATGGCAATAATCAGAAACAGTACCACCGGCAATGCTTTGGCAGCAGACTTCTGTGTTTTTTCGGCTTCGCGGTTTTGCCCTTCGTACAGTACGCTGACTGAGGGGTATTTAGCCAGAATCCCCGGAACCATATCTGATTTTACATAACCCAAAATCTCTGTTACTGAGGAGGTTTCGTTAACCATGTCGGCTTCCACATTGATCTGGCGTTTACCGTCCAGATGATTGATGGACACCACACCTCTTTTAATTGTGTAAGTGGCCAGCTCGTCGAATGGAACCTTTTCGCGGGTAGGAGTGGTGATGTACATAAGGCTGAGGTTGTTGATGGACGACCGGTCTTTTTCGTTATATCTCACCCAAATCCTGACCTCATCGCGACCACGTTGTAAGCGTTGAACTTCCTTGCCAAAAAATCCCGACCTTACTTGTCCGAGTACATCCTGAAGACTTAACCCCAACATGTAGGCCTTGGGTTTGAGCTCCACGTTTATTTCTTTGATGCCTTGCAAGTCGTTGTCGTTCACATCTTTGAGGGCTTCCAGTTTTTCCAGCTTTTCTTTCAGTTCGTTCTTGGCCATTTCCAGCTCTTGCAGGTTGTTTCCAAGGAAGGCTACTGAAATGGGTTTTCCAAAGGAACCTCCACCACCGTATGAGAGCGACTCGGCTCCGATAACCGGACCAGCTTCTTTGGAGATGGCGTTGGCGATTTCGTAGCTCACAACATTGCGAACTTCGCCTTTCAATAATATAATATTTAGGCTGGCATTGGAAGTGGAAGGTCCGATTTTTTTGGATATATGGTCGATAATATCCAGTCCGTCAGGTCGTTTGCTTTTGTATTCTTCGTTTACACGCCATGCCGCTGCTTCTATTTTATCAATCCAGGCGGTGGTGATGGTTTCGTTGGTGCCTTCGGGCATTTTCAGGGTAACGGCAATGTTGTCGCGTTCGATAAATGGGAAAAAAGTGCCTTTGATGATTCCTCCACGAAAAGCGGCAACGGTTAACGCCAGAAATAAAGAAGCAATAACGAATGTAAGGATTTTATTGTTGAGGACAAACCGGAGCGTTGGTGTATAAGTAGTGTCACGCATCCAAATCATCGCTTTGTCCATGGTGCGGCTTACAAAATTCTGCGATTTTTTTCCCTGAAGTGCTTTGCTGTGTGCCAGGTGAGCCGGTAAAATGATGACAGCTTCAATGAGTGATACTCCCAATGTGGCAATGACCACGAAAGCCAGTTCATTGAAAAAGTCGCCCACACGACCATCCAGAAAATAAAATATAGAAAAGGCCATAACGGTGGTAGCGATAGCCGAAAAAATAGCCGGCAGCACTTCCATGGTGCCATCGATGGCAGCCCGGATAGGTGTTTTACCCCTTTCATATTGATTATAAATGTTCTCGGCGATGACAATACCGTCGTCCACCAGAATACCAATCACCACGATCATTCCAAAAAGCGAAATAACATTGATGGTAATGCCGAAAATTTGGGCAAGGATAAACATTCCAAAAAAAGATATGGGGAGACCCAGTGCCACCCAAAAGGCCATGCGTGGATTCAGGAACAACGATAATAGTATGATTACCAAAATCATCCCCAAAATTCCATTGCTGGTCAACAAGTCACGACGTTCGAGCAGGTTTACCGACCTATCACTCACAATGGTCAGATGGATACCTTCGTTTGTTTCGTTAAAATGGTTGATGTATTGGTTTACCTTTTCGGCGGCAGCCAGAAAATCTTCATTGTTGGTGGTTTGCACGCTTACTTCAATGGAATTTTCTCCGTCTATCTCAATGCGGTCGGGGTTTTCCGACCAACGATCGGAGATGTTGGCCACATCCGATAACCTGATAGTTTTTCCAAAAACGTCTGATTTTACAATGATATTTTCAAGGCCGGAACCATAGTATTGTTTATATCTACCGCGAATCAGGTATTCTTCGGTGTCGGTTTTAATTTTACCACCGGTGATGTCGATGTTGGCACGTTTGATGGCGTTGGCCACATCGTCGAAGGTCAGGTTGTATGTGCGTAGCGAATTTTCGTTGACGGCCACTTCAATTTCTTCATCCGGAAACCCACTCAGGCTTACCTTTGAAACGCCGTCCAGCGAGCGCAATTCATCTTCAATTACCCTGGCGGTTTCTTTGAGCGAACGCAACGAAAGGTTGTCACCACTTATGGCAAAGGTCACGGTGGGATTGAGGTTTTCGGTTTTAAAAATAACAGGAGGTTCCATGTCAACCGGAAAAGAGTTGATGCGGTTAACTGCATTTTTAACGTCTTCCAGTGCAGTTTCGGTCCGATAATCCTTTTCCACTTCGATGGTGATGGTTCCGGAGTTTTCGGACGATATGGAGGTAAAACGCTCTACACCGGTGATTCCCCGCAGGTTGTCTTCAATTTTTAGCACAATTCCTTCTTCTACCTCTTGTGGTGAAGCTCCCGGATAAACCAATTGTATGTTGATAATTTTGCTTTCGGCCAAGGGGAAAAACGACGACCTGAGGTTGAAGAGTGCGATGGTGCCAAACAGGGTAAAAGCCAGAATGAACACGTTGGCAGATACCGGATATTTTATAAAGTAAGCGATGATTTTTTTCATCAGAATTTCGTTAGTTCATTTAGTAATCAAACTTTAGTGCGGTGTTTTGCCGGACTATTTTTCTTCCGTTGGTATCACTTTCATCCCAATAAAAGCACCGGGAATGTTTTTGGCAACGATTTTCATACCATCGCGAAGTTGATTGGTAATCACGGTTTCTTCTTCAAAACGAATGGGTTTGGTTTCCACTTTTTGCAAGGTGCTGTCGCTGTCGATGTAATAAATCCATTGGTTGTTGATGAGGAGGTTGCGTGGTACTTCGGCCACATTTTCAATGCTTCCACAGTCGATGGTGGCTGTTGGAAACATCCCTTCACGTAGCCCTTTGTCGCTACTTTCGATGAATACGGCAACGGTTTGGGTATTCAGGTCGATGGCGGGATTTATACGGATAACTTTCCCCTGCCAAATGGACGATTGTCCGGATAGTTGAAGGTTAGCTTTGTTACCCACTTTTAGGTATTGAGCGTCCACAGCCGGAATGGCTACCTCTATTTCGAATACGCCCAGATTGCTGAAGCTGCCTAGTTTTTGTCCCGACCGTACCAGCGCCCCCGGGTTGATGAGCGATTCGGTAACTACCCCGCGAAATGGTGCTGAAAGGGTATATTTATCCAGACGGGCTTCCAGATTTTTAAGGTTGTAATAGCTTGAGAATACTTTTCTTCCGGTGATAAAATATTTTTCTTTTTCTGTAGGAATGGTGGGAACCTCCGGAATGGGGTTTTTAATGGAAATGCTGTTGAGATAGGCTTGCCATTTGTCTGCTTCGTTCGGGAATTCCAGTTTGATATCAGGCATCAGTGCGGTGATCAGGTTTTGATATTCGCTACGTTGGGCATAAAGATTGGTGAGTTGTTCGGTGGCATCAATCCGACACAGGATTTCTCCTTTGTCGAATTCCATACCTGGTTTAAAATCTTTTTGTTGTGCAAGCAGTACACCGTTAACCTCCGAAAAGAGGTCAATACGGTCCTTGGCACGTACTTGTCCAGAACCACTTATCATCAATGGCAGTTGACCGTTTTTTATCACGAAATAGGGCGCTATCACGCGTTCTTTTTTAGCTGCTTGTTTAGGCGGTTGTTTCATGCTGCTGATGTAAACAAAAGCAAAGGCACCTATCACCACGAAGAGCAGAGCCAGTATCCAGGATTTTCGAGCATTCATATGGGTAGAAGTTTTTATTTTATCAATTATTGTTGTGTATGCAACTGAGTTTCTAATTCGATTAGTTTATTGGTAAGTTTGTGAAGGGAGGCCTTTAGTTGTGCGATTTCTTCTTCTGTAAATTCTAACATGAGTTTCTCAGTTAATTCCGTGAACAAGGGGTGAACCTCGTCCAGTAATTGGTGACCTTCTTTGGTAAGATATAAATTATTTACACGCTTATCGCCGGCCACATTGATGCGTACCACCTTGTGGTTTTTTTCCAGCGTATTTATCGATCGGGCTATGGATGTTTTATCACGGTCGAGCTTAATGGCCAGGTCTTTCTGACTGATACCTTGGGAACAGGAGATAATTTTCAGCAATATCATCTGCTCGTGGGTGATGGCAATTCCGTGGGCATGAAGCATCTTGGTCATTACCAGACTCATTTTGTGAGCACTGAGTCCGATCCATTTGCCGATAAAGTCCGATTCTTGTAGTTCCATCAGTTAGTTGTATATGCATCTAAAGGGCGGCAAAGATAGAGGAAAAAGATTGCCAAACAGGTTGTGGACAAAAAAAATGCAAAATTTGTTTGATGGAAGGAGATTGCTATCTTGAAACTCGTGGCGTTACAACAAAAACCCGACTAACCTTCCGGTTCATCGTACCAGCTTGCATACATATTGTAGTTGTTGGAGATGCGGTTTATTTCGCCTTCAAGAAGCTCTGTGTCAACTGTTTTAATGAGTTTTGCAGGCACACCGGCATACACCGATCCCGATTTGACCACCGTATTTTTTGAGATTAATGCCCCTGCTGCTATTACCGAGTTACTTTCTACAACCACGCCGTCCATAAGAATGGATCCCATGCCAATGAGCACATTGTCGTGGATGGTGCATCCGTGCACAATGGCACCGTGGGCAATACTTACGTTGTTGCCGATGGAAACAGGTGCTTTTTGGTAGGTGCAATGAATGATGGCACCGTCCTGTATATTGACATTATTCCCGATTCGGATGCTGTGCACATCTCCGCGTACCACGGCATTAAACCATACGCTACAGTCGTCGCCCATCACCACGTCACCGGTTAAGGTGGCATTGTCGGCAATAAAACAATTTTTCCCCCAAATGGGCTTTATTCCTTTTACTGATCTGATGGTTGGCATAATCTTGAAATTGAGTTGGTTATAATTATTTTAACTGAGGTGGGTAGTTTAGGTTGTAGTGTAATCCGATGCTTTCTTTACGGCGCATGGCCAGTTTTATCACCACATAAGCTACATTGATCATGTTACGCAATTCGCAAATGGGTTCCGAAAGCAAGGAGTTGTTGTAAAGTTCTTCCGTTTCTTTGTAGATGATTTCCAGTCGGTCGAAAGCACGTTTCAACCTAAGATTCGACCTAACGATGCCCACGTAGTTGGACATGATGGACTGCAGCTCCTTTTTCGATTGGGTAATCAGAATCATCTCTTCATTCATAATCAGTCCTTCGTCATTCCAATCGGGAACCCTTTCTTCGAATTCGATGTCAGCGATATTTTTTCTGGCCAGTATAGCAGCCCGGTGTGAAAATACAGCTGATTCAAGCAATGAATTGGAAGCTAAACGGTTAGCTCCGTGAAGTCCGGTGTTGGCAACTTCACCGGAAGCAAACAAGTGATTAATGCTTGTTTGACCGTATTCGTCGGTGGTGATACCCCCACAGCTGTAATGTGCTGCCGGAACTACGGGAATCATCTCTTTGGTGATATCGATGCCAATGGTTAAACATTTGGCATAAATCGTAGGGAAGTGGTTGAGAATCTCCCTTTTCTCGATACCGCGCGCATCCAGATATACATATTCGTCACCCGAAAGTTTGAGTTCGTTGTCGATGGCACGTGCCACGATATCCCGGGGGGCGAGCGAGCCACGCGGATCATATTTGTCCATAAACTTTTCCCCTTTTCGGGTAACCAAAAAGGCACCTGCGCCCCGCATGGCTTCGGTAATTAAAAACGAGGGTTTTTCGCCCGGATTATACAGCGAGGTTGGATGAAATTGTACAAACTCCAGGTTTTCAATTTTGGCCTTGGCACGGTAAGCCATGGCTATGCCGTCGCCCGTGCTGAATGTTGGATTGGTGGTAGTTTGATAAATGTTGCCGATACCGCCGGTGGCAATCATGGTAGTTTTGGCCAGAATGGTTTCGATGCGTTTGGTGTGTTTGTTTAGCGCATACACTCCGTAGCATTGAATGTTGTCGTGGCTTTGCTTTACCAATTTACCCAGATGATGTTGGGTGATGAGGTCGATGGAGAAATAATCCTCCAGAACGGTGATGTTGGGATGGTTCTTTACTTTTTTTCCGAGGGCACGTTGAATTTCGAAGCCGGTATTGTCCTTGTGGTGCAAAATTCGATATTCCGAATGACCGCCTTCTTTGGCCAGGGCATACCTGCCCGATTCTTCGCGGTCGAAGTGTGTACCCCATTCAATCAGCTCTTTTACCCGTTCGGTTCCTTCGTTGATGGTGATACGTACAATATGTTCGTTGTTGTGACCCGCTCCGGCGGAAATGGTGTCGTTAAAATGTTTTTCGTAGTTGTCGGGCGAATACATCACGGCGGCAATTCCACCCTGTGCATAGCTGGTGGCAGTGTCGTCCATGGAAGATTTCGACAAAAGAAAAACACTGCCGTGATCGGCCACTTTCAGGGCGTAAATCAAACCGGCCATTCCGGAGCCAATCACTAAAAAGTCAACTTTTCGACGCATGGTTATTGTTTTTGCAAAGGTAGTGCTTCCCAATAACACCATCCTAATTACTCCCAAACTTTTAGCCTTTTTATCGCTTGATTAAACTGTATCTCCTTAAAACCAACGCAGCCGGAAAAGCGCCAAAAGCCAAAAAAGCAGCAATCTTAAAGGTGGTGTCTAGTCCTACCATGTCGCCCATAAATCCTGTAGAAATCACAGCGATGGCATTGGTAATGAAGTTGATGGTGGTAAATCCGGCATTCATCATAGCGGGTTGTTTACTGCCTTGTTCCAATACCAAAGCCAGCAAAATGGGGCTAGTGGCGTAAAGCAGGATGCCCAGCGCAACCAGTAAAACCATCTGAACACCAAATCCGGAATACACAAAGGCCAGCATGAAAATAGGTGAGCTTAACGCCAAAAATATCAACGATTTAAACCGCCCGATTTTATCAGAAATGCCTCCTGAAATAAAACTGCCAAATGCGGCTGCTCCCTGCAGTATGGACAAAGCAATGGCTCCGGTAATCAATGTATTGCCTTTCATGCCTAGATAGGTAGGCAAAAAAGTGGCCAGCGAAGCTTTCATCACCGATCTAAACAACATGTAAAACCCCAAACTGAGTAGAAATGGTGCAAATTCCTTTAAGGTACGCCACCAGGCTCCCGGAGGCAGGCTTTGTTGTTCTTGCGATTGATATGACCGTTTCTCCAACATGATTTGCAGGATCAGGCTGAACACGATGGCCGGAAAAATAAGTCGCCAGGTTCCTTCCAGGGTCCACCACGATACGGCCGCCACAATAAGAATAGGTCCCACCATACGCGCCCCTTCACCACCCACCATGTACCAGCTCATGCCTTTGCCCGATTGGTTTCCGCTGTAATAGCGGATGACTACCGGCGCAGGCACATGAAAAAGTGCCGAACTGATGCCCATGGTTACCAGCAACGAACCCAATATCACCAAGTTGGGAGCTAACCCTAAAAGACTGCCGCAAACAGCTGTAACCAATGGGGTAAGAATAATCAACAACCTCCAGGGAAGTTTATGTGCTACGGCTCCCACAAACAAACTGAGTAACGAAGGCAATCGCTGCAGCATCAACAACAAACTTGCCGAGGTAAGTGAAAGGTTAAATTTACTGATAATCAATGGTAAAAGCGGTGGCAAAAAACTGGAATACACATCGTGAAGAAAATGTGCAGAGGACAGTATCAGTACTTTTGGCCAGTGAAACAGGCGCTTGGTCACCATGGGTGTAAATTATTTTTATTTGCCAGAAAAAAGCAATTTCAGCAAACCAATGTTACAAACCCAACAGTATTTCTGTTGGCGATTTGCTTCCGAAAAGCATGTTTTCGGGATGTTCCAGCAGTTCCTTTATTTTGACTAAAAAGCCCACCGATTCTTTTCCGTCAATGATTCGGTGGTCGTACGAAAGGGCGATGTACATCATGGGATGAATTTCCACTTTCCCGTCAACGGCAATGGGGCGTTCCACAATATTGTGCATCCCCAGAATGGC
This sequence comes from Bacteroidales bacterium, assembly GCA_963676875.1. Taxonomy (GTDB): domain Bacteria; phylum Bacteroidota; class Bacteroidia; order Bacteroidales; family F082; genus UBA6244. The sequence goes on along the minus strand of OY781436.1, from coordinate 572,551 downwards.
ACTTTGAGGTGGGTTAATAATGGGTGTGGACATCATGCTGCCAAAAACACCTCCGTTGGTGATGGTGAAAGTACCTCCCTGCATTTCTTCCAAGCTCAGTTTGTTGTCGCGGGCTTTGGTAGCCAGTTCTTTAATGGCATTTTCAATTTCTGCTAACGACAGCATTTCAGCATTTCTAATAACCGGAACCACCAAACCTTTGGGGGCGCTCACAGCAATGCTCACATCCACATATTCAAAATGAGCAATTTGGTCATCCTTTATTTGGGAGTTAATCTGTGGGAAGAATGCCATGGCTTCGGTAACGGCTTTGGTAAAAAACGACATAAACCCCAATCCAACCCCATGTTTTTCTTTGAACGCTTCCTTGTATTTTGCCCGAAGGTTCATGATAGGCGTCATGTTCACTTCGTTAAAGGTGGTGAGCATGGCGGTTTCATTTTTCACCGATACCAATCGTGCAGCCAACTTTTTGCGCAGGGGCGACATGTTGGTGGTTTGCATGTTGCGTTGTCCGGTCCAATGGCCGGCGAAAGCCGGTGAAGAGGAATCCCTTTTTGTTAAGGTGTCCTTATTTTCCAGGGCAAATTCCACATCCTTTTTACCAACCCGGTAATGTTTGTAAAAGTCGATGAACTCGGCTTCGGTCATCTCCTGTGTTTCCATAAGTTTTTTGGCCAAAGGCGAAAGGTGCAGGTTGTCGAATGACTTGCTGGCATCCACGTTGGGTTCCGGTTTTGATTCGGATGTTGTTGTTTTGGCCGGTGCGGATTCTTTTGGTTTTTCGGGTGCTTTTTGTGCAGGAGCTTTTTCTGAAACTGTGCCTTGTGCTTCGGTGTCGATGGTGGCGATTACCGAGTTAACTTCTACTGTAGCGCCTTCCTCAACCAAGATGGTAATTTTGCCCTCTGCTCCGGCAGAAACACTCAGTGTGGCTTTGTCCGAATCAATTTCTACCACTTCATCATCGGTGCCCACTTGTTGTCCGTCGGTAACGAGCCAACCGGCAATCTGTACTTCGGTTATGGATTCTCCCGGGGTGGGAACTTTTATTTCTACTATCATGATCTTACTTTTTCAAAGATTTATCATCAAATTTTCAATTATACCAAGGGTTTTACGCCCGAATGGTATTTGGAGTCCATTTTGTCCATGTTCAGGTCTTCCAACTCTTTTTCAAATTGCTTCCATTTGTTGCCGATACAGGCCATCTGACACGAATCTTCCAGATAGGGACAATTACATTCGCCCATCACTTTATCGAGGATTTTTTGGTGGCGTATCACATGGAACTTGCCTGATCCCGTGGCCGGACTTCCACTGGCTGGTCGGGCAATCACCTTGATGGGCACCAGGTTGGAAAGTGCCTGATATACAAAATTCCATGCGCCCATGTTGGCAGGTTCTTCCTGTGCCCAGATATGGGTTTTGGCTTTGTTGTATTTGGCATGAATGGCCATAATTTGCTCGATGGGGAAGGGATACAGCTGTTCCACACGAACCAATGCGATATGTTGATTGTTAAGCTTTTCGCGTTCGGCAAGCAAATCGTAATATAGTTTTCCGTTGCACAACACGAGCTTGTTTACCTTAGTCGGATCGGCAGTTTCATCATCAATTACCTCCCTGAATTTCCCCTGAGTGAAATCTTCCAATGGAGAAACACAGAGAGGATGGCGCAACAAACTTTTAGGTGTGAATACAATCAGCGGCTTTCTGAACGGGCGGTACAATTGCCGCCTGAGCAGATGGAAAAAGTTGGCCGGAGTGGTACAATTGGCTATCTGCATATTGTTTTCGGCAGCTAAAGTAAGGTACCGTTCCATGCGGGCACTCGAATGTTCGGGACCCTGTCCTTCGTAGCCGTGAGGCAACAATACCACGAGGTCGTTCATCACATTCCATTTGTCTTCGGCACTGCTGATAAACTGGTCGAAAATTACCTGAGCTGTGTTGGCAAAATCGCCAAACTGTGCCTCCCAAATGGTGAGTTTGTGTGGTGATGCCAGGGCATATCCATATTCAAACCCAAGAACACCATACTCAGAAAGGTTGGAATTATACACCTCAAATTTAGCCTGATTATCGCTAATATGATTCAACGGAACATACTTGTCTTCAGAATCTTCGATACGCAACACGGAATGGCGGTGCGAAAAGGTGCCACGCTCCACATCCTGACCACTCAGCCGTACAGAAATTCCTTTGTTTACCAAACTTCCATAGGCTAGCAATTCGCCCATGGCCCAATCCAGCTTGCCGTCTTCCATCACCGATTTTCTTCGCTGTTCTTGCAAACGGACGGTTTTTCTGAAGAATTTTTTCCCTTCTGGAAGCGCCGTGATTTTATCTGAAATTAATTCCAGTTCTTCCTGCGTGATAGATGTATCGGGCGATTCCAGAAAATCTTCATCGGTAGCACGACGAATATCCTTCCACGTTTCAGCTAAAAAACTGTCGATGGTAGTACGTTTGTGCTCGTGGGCTTTTTCCAGGTTTTCTTCCAGCTTTTTGTTTAGCTGATCTTCTTCCTGTTGGCAAGCTTCCGCGGTGGTAACGCCCTGTTCGATGAGTTCTTTTTTGTAAATCTCGTATGGATCGGGATGCTTCTCGATTGCTTTGTAAAGGATGGGTTGCGTAAATCGGGGCTCATCACCTTCGTTGTGACCATATTTGCGGTAGCAAAGGATATCGATAAACACATCTTTATGGAATTTGTTTCTGAATTCCATGGCAGTTTGAACGCTAAACACCACGGCTTCAGGGTCATCGCCATTTACATGGAAAACAGGGGAGAGGGTAATTTTAGCGATATCGGTGCAATAGGTGGACGAGCGCGCATCCAGGTAGTCGGTAGTAAAACCAATCTGATTGTTGATTACCAAATGGATGGTGCCTCCCGTGGAATATCCTTTCAAATCTTGCATCTGCAATACTTCATAGACCACTCCCTGACCGGCAATGGAGGCATCACCATGGATGAGAATGGGGGCTATTACATTTTTGTCGCCATGATGGATTTCATCAATTTTGGCTCGTGTTATACCTTCCACAATAGGGTCAACAGCCTCCAAATGCGATGGGTTGGGCGTGAGCGTAAATTTTACTTCCTTGCCGTTGCTCGATTTGCGCTGGATGGTATAACCCAAATGGTATTTTACATCGCCCAAAAGTGCTTCATCATCATATTCCACACCCTCAAATTCGGAGAAAATGGCCTGATAGGGTTTTCTAAGTATATTGGCCAGAACATTCAAGCGACCGCGGTGTGGCATACCAATGATAAATTCTTTGATGCCCAGTTCGGAGCCTTTTTCCATCACGGCATCGAGGGCAGGAATCAGTGACTCTGCACCCTCCAGAGAAAACCGTTTTTGGCCGGGGAATTTCTTTTGAAGGAATTTTTCAAAATGAACCCCGCGAAGCAATTTGGTGAGGATGTATTTTTTTTCTTCGGACGAATAATCAGGATGATTGCGGGTGGTTTCAAAGCGTGTCTGCAACCATTTCACCATCTCCAAATCCCTGATAAAGAGGTACTCGACACCAATTGAGCGACAATAGGTTTCGTTCAGGAAGCCAACGATGTCTTTCAGTTTTGCTTCGCCAATGCCAAGTTTTTCGCCGGCAAAGAATTTTCGTTCAAGGTCTGCTGTTGTTAATCCGTAGTTCTGGATATCGAGGGTGGGAGCGTAGTTTCGGCGTTTCCTGACAGGGTTTGTTTTGGTAAATAAATGTCCTCTCCGGCGGTAATCTTCAATCAGGTTTAACACCTTAAATTCGTCGGAGGTAGTTTGGGAGTTTCCTTTTACGGGATAATTTTTTTGGGCCAGATCGAATCCGCTAAAGAATGCCTGCCAGCCCTTTTCCACCGAGTTGGGGTCAGACAGAAACTGTTGGTAAAGTGATTCGATAACGGCCGGGTCGGCATTGTGTATAAAACTGTAATCGTCCATGGGTAACTGATGTGGATTAGCAAACAAAGTTACTAAACTATTGAAGCAGTGTTAATTTAGATTGTTTATAAATAGGGTTTTTGATTAAAAAAAACCCCGACCGGAAAACAAAGAATTCGCGGTCGGGAAATTTTTTACAATGGATGTCTTTATTCCGGGTGAATTGCTTCAACAGGACAAACATCGGCGCAAGCGCCACAATCTGTGCACAAATCCGGATCAATTACATAGATATCACCTTCAGAAATAGCTTCAACGGGGCATTCGTCGATGCAAGTGCCGCAAGCTGTACAATCATCATTAATTTTATAAGCCATAACGCTAATTATTTTATTGAATATAACTGGGTGCAAATATAGATATATTGTTTTTAGTACACGGCCAAAATCGGAAGCTTTTTTTTGAATTAAGTTGGGTTTTGCGGTTAGTTTAGAAATAATCTAATTAAAATATTTTCACGATGCTATGTGTTTGTTGTGGTTATGAAATTGTAATCACCGACATTTTTTTATTAATACCTTACCGGCAAAAGGTAGTTTGTAATTTAGTCTTATTCTATTTAAGAAATGAGCCGTATTTTATATCCCTTTCTAAGTTTTGTAAATGGTTGATAAACAGCATTAAAAAAAATATCGCAATCGATTACGACCTTCATTTTAAACTTGGCATGCAAAAAACCTAAATACATCGGTTTGTCTGAATAATATTAAGCTTAATTTTGTCCATATTTTAAAAAATATTTCAGATGACATCCAAAAAAGACAGAGTAGTTGAACTAAAGAAAGCCGTTATTCGTTTTGCGGGTGATTCCGGAGATGGAATGCAGCTTACCGGAAATCTTTTCTCAGATTCAACAGCTTTTGCAGGGAATGATTTTGCCACCTTTCCTGACTATCCGGCAGAGATCAGAGCTCCACAGGGAACGGTATCAGGTGTATCGGGTTTCCAAATTCATTTTGGGCAAGTTGACATCCACACTTCAGGCGATTTGGCTGATGTGTTGATAGCCATGAACCCGGCTTCCTTAAAAGCCAACATGAACTGGATCACCAACGAAGCCATTATTATTGTTGACAGCGACGCTTTTACAGATAAAAATCTTGACAAAGCAGGTTATAGTTCCAATCCGCTTACCGATGGAACCCTCGACGGACACATCGTGGTTCAGGCACCCATCGCCACCATGACCAAGGAGGCAGTTAAAGAGTTGAACCTCGATAACAAATCAGCTCAAAAATCGAAAAATATGTTTGCTTTGGGTATCGTGTATTATATGTTCAATCGCGATTATACCAAAACCTTCACTTTTTTTGAACAAAAATTTAAAGCCAATCCGCTCATAGTTGAAGCCAACAAAGCCGTGCTAACCGCCGGTTATCATTTTGGCGATACCATTGAAGCGTTTGCCAATACATATAAGGTGGAGCCTGCCGACCTTAAAAAGGGCAGGTATCGTAATGTTACCGGAAATCTTGCCACTGCATGGGGGCTATTGGCAGCAGCCGAAAGAGCCAACATCAACTTGTTTTTGGGTTCCTATCCTATTACGCCCGCCTCCGAAATTTTGCAGGAATTAAGTAAACATAAAGAACTGGGAGCTGTGGCTTTTCAAGCAGAAGACGAAATCGCAGGTATTGTCTCCACCATTGGAGCTGCCTATGCCGGTTCACTGCCCGTTACCTCTACATCAGGTCCTGGCCTCTCGCTTAAAAGCGAAGCCATTGGCTTGGCTGTTATGACCGAATTGCCCATCGTTATTGTGGACGTGCAACGCGGAGGTCCTTCCACCGGATTGCCCACCAAATCTGAACAATCCGACTTGTATCAGGCACTTTTTGGCAGAAATGGCGAAGCTCCCGTAATTGTGATGTCTGCTTTAAGCCCGTCAGATTGTTTTTACGCTGCTTTTGAAGCAAGTAAACTCACGCTGGAACACATGACTCCGGTAATTTTACTCACCGATGGTTCTATAGCCAATGGTTCAGAGGTGTTTAAAATTCCCAAAATGGCAGATATGCCTACTATTACTCCTCCCATTGTTGGAGCCAACGATCCCGACTACAAACCATTCAAAAGAAATCCTGAAACCCTGAGTCGTCGATGGGCATTGCCCGGAACACCGGGACTGCGCCATCGTGTAGGAGGACTGGAAAAGGATGACATTTCAGGAAACGTAAGTCACGATCCCATGAATCACCAACGCATGAGCGAATACCGACTCGAAAAGGTGAATCGTGTAGCCAACTATATTCCTGCTCAGGAAGTTATTGGTGACGACGAGGCCGACGTGCTGGTAGTAAGTTGGGGTGGAACCTACGGTGTTATGCTCACCGCCATCGAAGAATTAAGAAACGAAGGTAAATCGGTAAGTTTGGCACATTTTAAATATATCATGCCACTGCCACTCAATACCCGCGATATTCTTTCAAGGTACAAGAAGATTCTTGTGTGCGAAATTAATATGGGTCAGTTTGTTAACTACCTCAGAATGCAGTTCCCGGAATTCAGGTACGAGCAGTACAATAAAATTCAGGGATTGCCCTTTATGGTGGCCGAATTGAAAGACAAGGTTAATGAACTTTTAAACGACTAGAATAATGGAGAATACAATAGATACAAAAAAACTCGCCCTGACCAAAGAAGAATTTGAAAGCGACCAAATGGTGAAATGGTGCCCCGGTTGTGGTGACCACGCCATTCTTAAATCGGTGGAAAATGTATTTCCTGAATTGGGCATCCCCAAAGAGGACTTTGTGGTGGTGTCAGGAATCGGTTGCTCCTCACGCTTTCCCTATTACATGAACACCTACGGTTTTCATAGTATTCACGGACGTGCCGCGGCTCTTGCCACAGGCATCAAATTGGCCAATCCCAAGTTAAGCGTGTGGATGATTTCCGGTGATGGCGACTCCATGGCCATCGGGGGAAATCATTTTATCCACATTGCCCGTCGTAATCCCGACATCAACTACCTGATGTTCAACAATAAAATCTACGGACTTACCAAAGGTCAATATTCACCCACCACACCAAAAGGTTCTAAAACAAAGAGCTCTCCACAAGGATCTTTCGAAACACCTTTTAACCCTGGTGAACTGGTAATAGGTGCCCGTGGTAAATTCTTTGCCAGAGCGGTGGATACCAATCCCAAACTCATGACGAAGATTTTTAAACAGGCTGCAGAACATAAAGGTACCTCCATCGTGGAAATTTTGGCCAACTGTGTTATTTTCAACAATCAGGTACATGGACTAATTACCGGACGTGAAACCAAAGACGATTCCCAAATCGTGTTGGAAGCCGGTAAACCTATGATTTATGGCCGCGAGCGCGACAAAGGTATTGTATTAAGAGGTACCCGTTTGGAAGCAGTTGAAATTGGGAAAAACGGAATTACCGAAGCCGACCTGTTGGTACATGACCCCACTGAGCCGGATCCCGGAATTCATTTGATGCTGGCCAATATGGCTCCACCTGAATTGCCTGCCGCATTGGGTGTTATCAGATCGGTAGCTGCCGAAACTTTGGAAGAAGCCATGCATAACTCTATCGCACACGAGAAAAAGGTGTCGAAAATTAAAAATATGGACGACCTGCTTTCCGGTGGTGTAACCTGGCAAATAGACTAATTCAATAGACCTTATTTGATAAATCCCGTTTGAAATTTCAGACGGGATTTTTTTTAAGCTCCATTTTTCAGAACTCACTGTATTTTTCGCGTCTCAAAAGAATAAAATGTACTTTTGTGCGTTTAAATTTGGTTGAAACAAGAGATATGAGGACATTTACCATTACAGCCCTGATGCTTTCCCTTCTTTATTTATTGGGAGGATGCTCCACAAAGGTGGATATGTATGCTGATTATAAAGATGTTACCGTAGTGTATGGCATAGCTGATTATACTGATGATACTACTTGGATAAAAATTACAAAAGCTTTCACCGGTCCGGGAAATGCACTGGTAATTGCCCAAAATCCTGACTCGAGTAACTATCCATATAAGCTGAATGTTCAATTGATCGGTTCCAAAACAGGAGGATCGGTTCTTGATCCTATTATACTTGATACCATTACCATTCATAATAAACAATTGGCTCAATATGTCCTTGGCGCTGACGGAGATACACTGCAAATTAACCCCTTTTATGCCCCCAACCAGCTAATGTATTATACCACAGAACCTTTGTTTAGTGATTATACCTATGAACTCACCATCAATAAAAATGATTCAATTATACAAGGTGAAACACCGATGATTGGACAGTTCAGTGTAAGTAAACCCTCCAGATATATTGCCTTTTTGACCAATCCTGCTGTTACTGAGCAAAAAGTTGAATGGACTTCGGTAAAGAATGCCAAGCGGTATGAAATTACACTCACCTTTAATTATAAAGAAGTGGTGCCGGGATCGCAGGACACAGCCTACAAATCCATCGATTGGTTTTTAGGAACAACCAAATCAAAAACTGTTGCAGGAGGGGAAAGTATGGATAAGTCCTTTTCCGGAATCAGTTTTTTCTCTTTGCTCGACGACCATCTTGAGAAGATTCCCAATGTAAAAAGATGGGCAGGAAAAGTAGATGTGCATATTTCGGCCGGTTCCCAGGTGCTCGATACGTTCCTCGAAATCAATGGGTCTTCGGGTAGTCTGCTCGAAGAAGTCCCAATATATTCCAATATGGATGGTGCCATCGGTATTTTTGCCTCGCGCCACAGTACGGAACGATCTGTGGAACTGTCGGGATTAACAATCGAGGAGTTGGTTTCCCGAGATTATGGTTTTATAGCACCCCAATAGTCGTTATTATGCTATCAGCTTGGCAAAAAATGGAGCCCATTGGTAGTTCTCAGTACAACTGAAGTGCCATTTTTGCTGCCTTTTTGTCACAATCTCGAATCGGGACAGAACAAAATGTCAATCCAAAAGACTTTTTTAACTTACTGAAAAACAAGTGTTAATAATTGCTTGTTAGAATGATTCCTGCATTTCTCCTTTGTTGGGTTACTGAAAAATGTGTGTTTTGGCACAATGATTGAAACACTGCTAAAAAATTAGTTTAAAGAACCTTAACAAAAGATAACATGGGAAAAATAATTGGAATTGACTTAGGAACAACCAACTCTTGCGTGGCCGTAATGGAAGGCAATGAGCCCGTTGTCATCCCTAACAGCGAAGGCCGTCGTACTACACCTTCGATTGTAGCATTTACCGAAAATGGTGAACGAAAAGTTGGCGATCCAGCCAAACGTCAGGCCATTACCAATCCTTCGAACACCGTTTCTTCGATCAAACGGTTCATGGGTAACAAATATAATGAAATGAGTTCGGAAATCGAACGTTCTGCCTACAAAGTGGTGAAGGGAGACAACGATACGCCGCGAGTGAAGATTGGCGACAGATTATATACGCCACAAGAAATTTCGGCCATCGTTCTTCAAAAAATGAAGAAAACTGCCGAGGATTATCTTGGACAAACAGTTACAGAGGCCGTTATTACTGTTCCCGCATATTTCGACGACAGCGAACGGCAAGCAACCAAAGAAGCCGGAGAAATCGCAGGATTAACCGTAAAAAGAATAATCAACGAGCCTACTGCAGCCGCCTTGGCTTATGGTCTCGATAAGAAAAAGGAAGATTCAAAAATTGCCGTATTCGACTTGGGTGGTGGTACTTTTGATATCTCCATTCTCGAACTGGGTGATGGCGTGTTTGAGGTGAAATCTACCAACGGAAATACCCACCTGGGTGGTGACGATTTCGATCAGGTGATTATCGATTGGCTTGCAGATGAGTTTAAAAAAGATGAAGGCCTTGATTTGAAAAAAGACCCGATGGCTTTACAACGTTTGAAAGAAGCTGCCGAAAAAGCAAAAATTGAGCTTTCAAGTGCTACTGAAACTGAAATCAACCTGCCTTACATCATGCCCGTTGATGGTGTGCCAAAGCACTTGGTGAAAAAATTGACCCGTTCAAAATTTGAACAATTGTCAGACAAACTGATTCACGACACCATCAAACCTTGTGAAGAGGCCATACGAGATGCCGGACTCAATGCTGCTGATATAGACGAAGTAATTCTGGTGGGTGGTTCTACACGTATCCCTGCCATACAGGAGTTGGTGAAGAAAATCTTTGGCAAAGAACCTTCCAAGGGTGTTAATCCTGACGAAGTGGTTGCCCTGGGTGCTGCCATTCAAGGAGGTGTACTAACCGGTGAGGTAAAAGATGTACTGCTTCTCGATGTTACTCCCTTAACTCTTGGTATTGAAACCATGGGAGGTGTTATGACCAAATTGATTGACGCCAACACCACCATTCCAACAAAGAAATCAGAAGTTTTCTCCACTGCTTCCGACAACCAACCTTCGGTAGAGATTCATATTTTGCAAGGTGAACGACCCATGGCTAACCAAAACAAAAGCATTGGACGTTTCCACCTCGATGGAATTCCACCGGCACCCCGCGGTATCCCGCAAATTGAAGTTACCTTCGATATCGATTCCAACGGTATCTTGAACGTATCTGCCAAAGATAAAGCTTCCGGAAAATCACAAAGCATTCGTATTGAAGCTTCTTCGGGACTTTCCGATGAAGAAATCAAACGCATGAAATCTGAAGCAGAAGCCAATGCCGACAGCGATAAAAAAGAACGCGAACGTGTTGACAAACTTAATGCTGCCGATGCGCTGATTTTCCAAACGGAAAAGCAATTGAAAGAGTTTGGCGACAAAGTGCCCGCCGACAAAAAGTCGGAAATTGAAGGTGCCCTCGAACAACTGCGCACCGCTCACAAAAGTCAGGATCTTGTCGCCGTGGATGCTGCCATGGAAAAACTCAACGCCGTATGGCAGAAAGCCAGCGAAGAGATGTACAAAAATACAGGGGGCGATCCTGCACAAGGTCAACCCGGTGCCGCTCCCGGTGGAGATGCCGGAAACGCACAAAAACCCGGTGACGACGAAGTAACTGACGTTGACTTTGAAGAAGTGGACGATAAGTAAATAATTGTTAACAAACGTTGAAAAGTTGTCGATGAAAATCGGCAACTTTTTTTTTATCATATTAAAAATGTTTTTAACTTCGTAGATTCGCTTTATGCCCTATGTATTGAACGGTTATTAACGATTTAATAACGGAAAATTACAGCTTTATGTGGCAAAAATGGCCACTTTTGAATAAAAATATTTACTAATCTAATTTTAAAGTTTTATGAGCAAATTTATTACACTTAGCCGACTTCTTATCGCTGTTTGCTTAGTTTCTGTGTTTGCATTGTCCACTAATGCTCAGAGCATTGTGGTCAATGGCGACTTTGAATCATGGACAGCAGGAGTTCCCGACGGCTGGACAACAATTGATGCAGGTATTACTGTTACCGAAGCCACCTCACCGATACATGGAGGATCCAAATCGGCTTCTGTAGATGTAACCACTGGAACACAAGCCAATACTGATTTTCGTCAATCAGTTAACGTAGTTGGTGGTACCGACTACGACGTAAGCGTTTGGGTTTACCATACAGAGGGTTTTGTAAAAGCCAGATTGTATGTGGACACTTACCTCAATTACTCTGACAATACCATTACCAATGCCTGGCAAGAATTAACCTATACCTATTCAGCTGCTTCGGATGGTACGGTTGAAATTGGTCTGAGATTTTATGACCAATCTGGTTTCGACGGAGCTGAAATAGTTTATGTTGACGATTTTACCATGACACCTGTTGGTGGTGGTGGCCCCACTCCGTCATACATTTATTTTGAGCCCTTTGAATCTGATCTGGGACAAACAACAGGTTACAACTCGGTAGGCGCACAGGTATGGGAATATGCCTCTTACGGATTACCAGCCGGTTGTTCCTACATGAACGGATACGATGGTGGCCCCCAGGATAACGAAGACTGGTTGATTACGGATGGATTTGATTGTAGCAATTTTACCAATGTTACACTACGTTTCGATCATGCCCGCAACTATGGCGACAACTCCGGACTTTCTGTTCTGATTTCTACCGACTATGATGGAGTAAGCGATCCAAGTGGCTTTACATGGACTGACCTTACATCACAGTTTACCTTCCCAGCAACAGGAACTTGGGTTTTTAGCGATGCAGGCACAGTAGATATCAATTCGTTGGTAGGCCCCTCAACTTACGTGGCCTTCAAATATACCAGTAATACTTCTGATGCGGCTACCTGGGAAGTTGACAACATTACCGTAGCCGGTGATCTTAATTTTAGTGTTTTTGTTGCCGGTTCATTCAACACATGGAGTGCAAACGACCCTGCATGGGAACTGATGCTGAACGCCAATGGTGTAATGGAACTAACTAAAAATCTTGCATCGGGAACCCACGAATACAAAGTTGTGGATGATGGTAACTGGTATCCTGGCAGTAACCAGGTTATTACTTTAACTGCTGCTACTGACGTAACATGGAAGTACAATTATACTGCCGATTTGGTGACCCACACACTGCCCGTAGTTGCCGGAAGCTTTGTTTCTGAACTTGGCGGAACCGACTGGGATCCCACCGATTTGCTTGGCGAAATGGTTGATCCTGAAGGAGATGACATTTACACATTGGAAGTGACCATTCCTGCCGGAAACTATGAAGCCAAAGTTACTTTGAACAATAACTGGGACCAAAGTACAGGTGGAAACGTGCCTTTTATTGCTGATGGTGTAACTCCAACTATTTTCACCTACGACTTTACCACAAATACCACCACCATTTCAGGTCCTGCGCCACCTGCTGCACTTGTTACCTTTATTGTTGACGATGCTGTCGGACAAAATTACGATGGCTTTGCCCTCAAGGGTAGCTGGGATGCCAACGGTCAGTACGATCCCTCATGGGGTGGCGGAATGGAACATTCCATATTCTACGACGACGGAACCAATGGTGACGTAACTGCAGGCGACCACATATGGACATGTCAGCAAGATCTGGTAACCGATGGTGGATCGAATAACTGGGAATGGGGTGTAAATGACTCCGAAGGTAACTGGATAGCCGGTAACTGGGTATTCACAGTTCCTACAGATGCTCCACAAACCTTGACATGGACAGTTCCTACCACACCTGCATTGGTGATCAACGAAATCATGTACAATTCAATCGGTACTGATGAAGAATGGGTAGAGCTTTATAACAATACAGATCAACCCATTAGCCTCGAAAACTGGAAAATTAACGACGATAACGGAACCCATACACCCATTGTAATTCCTGCCGGCCTTTCCGTAGCTGCCTACGATTACTTCACAGTTGAGGTAGCAACCGGTGGTGCGTTCCCTTTCACACCTGATTATGACGGATCAGGCGCTGGCTTGGCTCTTGGTAATGGTGGCGACGCTGTTCGTTTGTATAATGCAGATGGTATTTTAATAGATATCGTTGAATACGATGATGGTTCTCCATGGCCTACATCACCTGATGGCGACGGACCGACTCTTTCCCTCATTAGCCCCGATCTGGATAATGCTTTGGCAGAAAGCTGGAAAGCCAGTAATCAGGAAAACGGAACGCCAAATGCCATTAACTTCCCCATCAATATTTTGACTCCTAACGGGGGCGAAATGATTGAAATGGGAACTACTTACGAAATTACCTGGACTGTTGAAGGATGGGACGGAAGTATCAATATTGATTTGATAAGAGAAGGCCATGACCCTATGCTATTGGTGTCAAATCTGCCTGTTTCAAACGAAACATTTTCCTGGTTTGTATTCGATAACCTCGATGTGGCCAGCGATTATCAAATTTTAATTTCTGCTACCAATGGAGGCGATCCTTTTGACGTTAGTGATGATGTTTTTGCATTGTTCCAACCATTTAATGCACCTCCCATCGTGATTACCGAAATCATGTACAATCCACCTGAATCAGGTACAGATTCATTGGAATTTCTCGAAATTTATAACAATGGTGCCGATGCAATTGATCTCACAGGATATCATTTTTCCAAAGGCGTTGAGTTTGAGTTTGGTGCAGTTACCATGCAACCCTATGAGTACCTGCTTGTAGCTGTTAACTCCGTAGCCATGCAGTCGACTTTTGGCGTAAGTGCTTATCAATGGACAGGCGGAGCGCTTAGCAATGGAGGTGAAGATGTGGAACTTCAGGATGCCAGCAATAATATTGTTGATTTTGTATCTTACGATGACATACTACCCTGGGATACGCTTGCAGACGGTTGGGGACCATCTCTTACCCTTTGCAATCCTAACGTTGATAACAGTGTGGCTGAAAACTGGACACATTCCGTCAATCTGGCCGCCATTAATGCAGCCGGTGACAGCATTTGGGCTACTCCCGGAATGGGTTGCGCCAATACCCTCATTGCCGGATTTGAAGGAACGCCTACACAAGTTACTTTGGGTAACAGTGTCATGTTTACAGACCTCTCTTTCGGATCTGTAACTCAATGGACATGGACTTTCGAGGGTGGAACACCTGAAACCTATGATGGACAAACTCCTCCCGAAATTTTCTATAACACCGAAGGTACATGGGACGTAACCCTCGAGGTGAGCGATGGCGTGAATACCGATCAAATCACCATGGCCGATTACATTACGGTAATCGATTTGCCGGCACCTATCAATTTGCAGGCTACTGTTAGTGGAGACGACGATGTTACACTGACATGGTTGGCCCCCGGAACTGTAGGTGGTTTTGAAGATGATTTTGAATCATACGAAGATTTTGTGATCGACTTTTCACCTTGGGTAAATCTGGATGTGGATGGAAGTACCACTTATGGTATGACCGATATCGAATGGCCCAATGCATATTCAGAGCAATCATTCATTATCTTCAACCCTTCACAAACTACGCCTCCTGTGGATGACATTATTCCTCACTCCGGTGACAAATTAGCCGCTTGTTTTGCTGCCACGGCACCTCCAAACAACGACTGGATGATTACTCCTGAAGTATATATTGACAACGGATATCAACTTTCTTTCTTTGCCAAATCTTATACCGATCAGTATGGTCTGGAAAGATTTAAAGTAGGTGTTTCAACCACCGGTTTGAATCCTGAAGATTTCACCATCATTTCAGAAGGTGCTTATGTGGAGGCTCCTGTAGCCGACTGGGCTGAATTTACTTACGATCTGAGTGCTTATGCCGGACAAATGGTGTACGTAGGAATTCAATGTGTTTCAAACGATGCATTTATCCTGTTGGTTGACGATGTTTCCATCAGTGCTACCAAATCGGCTATTACATACAATGCACCACAACCGGTTGTAGGTAAAGGAACCAAAGATATGGCCATTGCCACTCAACCTCAAGCTACACCTGCCGCTACCGTGGCAACTTCACGTGGAGTAGCTGCCGAACTGCAGGGATACAATGTTTATCGTGACAATACACAAATCAATGGTACATTGGTTATCGAAACAACTTACTTCGATGCCGCCCCGGCCATTGGAACGCACGAATATTATGTTACAGCAGTTTACGATCTGGGAGAATCAGGTATGTCGAATGTAGTGACCATTCTGGTTACAGACATTACTGAAAATGCAACAGGGTCAGTTAATGTATATCCCAACCCATCCAATGGCATATTTACCATTGAAATGCCCGATCTAGCATCAGGCGAGATGGTGATTACCGACATTGCCGGACACGCAGTATATTCAGGTACTATTCGCTCCAACGACAAAATCAGTCTTTCCGGAATGGAAAAAGGTATGTACATCATTCGTATTGCCGACAAAACCAGCGGAAAAGTGGTGATTAAAAAATTGCTTGTTAACTAATGAATTATCAACAAAAACCAGGTACCTGTCGTTAAGATAGGTATCTGGTTTTATTTTTCTAGAAACCTTAAATATTTATTTTATGAAAAAAAAATACTTTTCTTTTATTATGATTCTCATATTGATGGGATTCGGTGTAGTTCAGGCTCAAAATCTGGTTGTAAATGGTGATTTTGAAAACTGGACCGCCGGTACTGCTGATAACTGGCTAGCTGATGGCGGAGCCATTACTATTATGCAAAATACAACAACCGTTGAAAGTGGAACTTCCAGTTGTGAAGTAACATGGACATCACAAGATAACCAGTATTTAACTTCGGACCCTTTCATGGTAACTGCCGGAGTTGAAATTAATGCCAATTTTTGGGTGTATGATAATGAAGTAGCAGGAAGGGCCAGATTGTGCATTATTTATGAAGGTGCTGATAATTATTACGGCGATTATAGCGAAGATATGGCTGAATGGCAACAACTTTCCTATACCGACCTTGTCCCTGATGGAGCAACTTCAGCAACGTTTCAGATTAGATTTTATGACATTGCTGCCGAATGGGATGGTGATGCAACTGTAATAGTTGATAATGTTGTTTTTGAAGGCAATACTACGGTATACCCGGAACCTTCTAATTATCCCGGCGACTTTGCTGCGGCCGCCTCAGGTTTGAAGATAGACCTGACTTGGGCAGAATCAACGGGAGCGCAACTTCCTACGGGATACTTGCTCCTGGGTAAAAAAGTTAGCGGTGACTTTGAAGTTCCCGTAGACGGAGTTCCTGTTGCAACTGACCTCGATTGGTCGGATGGTAAAGTAGCCGTTAATGTAGGTTACGATATGGGAGAATATACTTTTGATGGACTGGAAACCAGCGCTACCTATTATTTTACCATTTACCCCTATACCAATGGTGGTTCTTCAATTGATTATAAAACCGATGGTACTGCCCCCATGGCAGATGCTACTACGGCCAATATTTCTACAATTAGTCACGAAGGTTTCGACTCGGGTCTTGGCGCTTGGTCGCAATACAGTGTTACTGGCGATCAGGTTTGGGAATGGGCTGACTATGGCAACCCTCCGGGATGTGCCAAAGGAAATGGTTTTAATGGTGCCGCCGTTGAAAACGAAGACTGGTTGATCTCTCCTTCACTTGATCTGACAGGATATATAAACCTTACTTTTGGATTCGATCATGCCCGTAACTATGCCTCCAACGAGGGATTGTATGTGATGGTTTCAACCGATTACACCGGAAGTGGGGATCCAACTCTGGCCACATGGACAGATCTTACTGCTTCATTCACTTTCCCCGATCCGGGAAGCTGGGACTTTATATCTGCCGGTACTGCTGATATTTCAGCCTATGCCACAACTGCTACTTATTTTGCTTTTGTTTACAACAGCACCGATGTGGAAGCTTCAACATGGGAAGTGGACAATGCAGATGTTTTAGGTGTTATCAATACAGGAATTGACAATGTGAGCACTACTACCCTGCGTGTTTATCCCAATCCTGCCTCAGATTTTGTTTCCATCGTTTCTGATGAGGATGCTGAAGCAGTAGTGGTGAACTTGATGGGACAAACTGTATTGACAACCCCTGTTGAAGCCGGGGTAAACCAAATTTCGGTTAACGATTTCAATTCGGGAATGTATTTGGTAAAAGTTACATACGCCAATGGAACGGTTGCTATCAACCTCCTGATGGTAAAATAGATAAAAGTTATCTATAAAAAAACCCGCATGATTTTCATGCGGGTTTTTTTTTATACTGGTCAATACCGGTTTTTTCCTGTTTAATTTATACTTTTATCGGCGTTATTGGCGTTAGCTACAAACAAAAAGGGAATATGCGTAACTTTTTTCTATCCTTATTTATGTTGGTTACATTGCTGATTGAAGGTCAGGAATACAAAACTGTACGTATTGAAATTCCCACCGATATGCAAGCCGACAGTTACCATGTAGAATCGTTGGGTAGCCGAGGTATGTTGATATTTTATGCCAGCAACGAAGTAGATAAGGACGGCAAGCGTAATTGGTATTTTGGACTTTTTAATACCGGTTTGAAACAGCAATGGCTTAAATTTGTGGCACTTAACGACCCTGTGGAATTTGTTCAGGCGCGCATCAATGGTAGTCGTATGCATCTTCTTTTTCATAATACCGGTAAAACCAAATTCAATTACGACTTTTATGAAATTGTCACCTATGATTCCAAAACTGAAGCTTTTTCAGTTATTTCAGGTAGTATCCCTGAAAAATCGGAAATAGCCGGATTCGATGTTATTAATAATACGGCGTGTTTGGCACTCAATCTGCGTAAATATGAATCAGATTTGGTGTTTGTTAACCTAATTTCAGGAGATGTGGTTCCTGCGCATGTATCCGAAGGCAACCAAAGTATTATCACAAAACTTCAAGCTGATGAAAAATCAGATAGGTTTTTGCTCGCTTTGAAAGAGGTTAGCGATGGTAGGTATCTGCACGACAAAATATTAATTTATAATGCTAAAGGAGTCTTAAATACCGAGCTAAATATTGAAAATTCTCAGAATGTACGCATGCTCAGGGATGTGGAATTTTTCACCAATTCGGCCTCCCAATTGGTAGTATTGGGAACTTATGACTGGGTGTCAGGACGTATGGCTTCCCTAAAAGATTTTGAAGATAATGAAGAAGCTAAGACTGCCGGTTTTTTCTTTCTCAAGTTTGTTAACAACCAACAAACGGTGCTCTTTTTCTATGATTTCGTTGCCTTCAAAAATATTAAGGGTACCATGGAATCCCGGGAAATAGTCAATATGAGAACAATTAACGATTCAACAGGTGAAAGGGAAAAGCAAAAGGTGATTGCGGCCTTTTTTCATTTGAGTAAACCCACGGCTTTGGAGCATAATGATCAATATTTTTTGTCGGCTGAAGTGTACAAGCCTCACTACCGCACCGAAACCAGAATGGATTATGATTATTACGGAAGACCTTATCCATATACCTACAGTGTTTTTGCCGGATATAGCTATAGCGACATAATTGTGGGAAGTTTTTCGGATGACGGGTTGTTGTTGTGGGAAAATGAATTGGTAATGACCGATCTGATGTCTTACAAACTCAATCCTCATACCGTGGTAGTTCCCGATGAAAATACCCTTACTGTTGGTTATGTGAACAACGGAAAACTGATTTCCAAAACTTTTGAAGATGGAAAAACAATTTCCACTAACCATGTTCCCATTGCAGCCATGTTAACCCGCGATCGGATCATAACTGACGACGACAACATGTTGATTCATTGGTACGACCAGTACTATTTGATGTACGGAGAGCAAACCATTCGAAATCGTGCATTGGGAAATGAGGATGAGCGAACGGTTTTTTATGTTAATAAGGTAGCGTTCCAATAATTGAACGGCAAGGATTATGTTTTATCAAATTCAACGATATACTAAATATTTACTGGTTTCAAGAACCAGGTATACCATTCACTCGCCTTTTGTGTTCGACTTCGTCAATAAAGTGCTCAGAGACAAAGCTGTATATGATGATTATGTGGTTCTTGACAAGGTGAAATCAAAATTAATGACCCGCAACGATTTGATAGAAACGGTGGACTTTGGCGCCGGAGCAGGAAATAAAAAATATGCCACCAAAATACTACGTTTGGGTAGCTTGGTAAAACTTCGGAGTCAGAGAAAGAAGCAACTGCAACTGTTATATCGATTAACAAGGTATTTTAAACCCAAAACCATTCTGGAGTTTGGAACCGCCGCCGGGATAAGTGCCTCATACATGAAAAGAGGCTATCCCGAGGCTTCGTTGCTATCAATGGAAGGGTGTGCAAGCGTGGCAGCTATTGCAGAAGAGGTGTTTGCAGAACTCAAATTGAAGGATGTTGAAGTTAAAGTGGGTAATTTCGATTCAATATTACCAACAGTATTAAGTCAATTGGAGACACTTGATTTGGTGTTTTTCGATGGAAATCACCGAAAAGAGCCCACCCTCAACTATTTTCAACAATGCTTGTCATTAGCCAACGAGAATTCCGTATTTGTTTTTGACGATATTCATTGGTCGTCGGGCATGGAGTTGGCTTGGAAAAAGGTAAAGAATGATCCGGCAGTAACTCTTACCATAGATTTGTTTTGGTTTGGTTTAGTGTTTTTCAGAAAAGGAATTGAAAAACAGAACTTTATTATTCGCTATTAATTGCAACATTCAATCAGGTAAATTTGTAGTTTTGGCTTTGTTGTAAAACAACCTATTATATGAAGAAAGAAATCATCAATTTAAAAGATATTTGCAGGTTCTACGAGGTGGGTACAGAAACTGTTAAAGCGCTGAAAAGTATTGATTTATCCATATATCAAAACGAGTTTGTAGCCCTGATGGGACCTTCCGGATCAGGAAAATCAACCATGATGAATATTCTGGGTTGTTTGGATACACCTACTTCAGGGAGTTATTTTCTGAATGGCCTAGATGTAAGTAAAATGTCGGACAACGAACTTGCTGACGTACGAAACAAAGAAATTGGTTTTATTTTTCAAACATTTAACCTGTTACCTCGTTCCACAGCTCTGGAAAATGTGATGTTGCCCCTTATTTATGCAGGGAAAAACAAATCACAACGACTTGAAATGGCACAAAGGGCGCTGGGGCAGGTGCAGCTTACCGACCGCGTAACCCACCGGCCCAATGAACTTTCTGGTGGACAGCGTCAGCGTGTGGCCATTGCACGGGCTTTGGTTAACAATCCATCCATCGTGTTGGCCGATGAGCCTACCGGTAACCTCGACTCGAAAACGTCCATTGAAATTATGGGATTGCTGGAGGAAATTCACCGGCTTGGTAATACAATTATTGTAGTTACCCATGAAGAAGACATCGCCGAACATGCACATCGAATTATACGCATGATCGACGGGCAGATAGCCTCCGACGAGCAAAATTCTCACATCAAAACAATTAAGGATTATTCGATGGCATAGCATGGCCAAACTGACTAAACCACTTATTAAAAAATGAGCGAAGACTGGAAGATATATACAAAAACCGGAGATGGCGGAACAACTGCCCTAATTGGCGGAAGCCGTGTACCTAAGGACGATTTGCGCATTGAATGCTACGGTACGGTAGATGAATTGGTTTCTTGGATAGGTTTGTTAAGAGATCAGGATATAGCACCCTCCCATATAACTACTTTGTTGGAAATTCAGGATCGGTTGTTCACCCTCGAATCGTTGCTGGCTCATGATGGAAGTCCTTTGAAAAATCAACTCCCCGTAATATTTGAGGAAGATATCAAGCTGTTGGAAGACAAAATTGACCAAATGAATGTAGGTCTGCCCGCTCTCACTTCATTTATACTCTCCGGAGGCCATCAGGTGGTGTCGTTTGTGCACATTGCCCGCACGGTGTGCCGTCGTGCCGAACGACTTGTAATAAGGCTTGAGCGCCAGCAAAAGGTAGATCCACTCAATGTGAAATATCTAAACCGTTTATCGGATTATTTGTTTGTGTTGTCACGACGAATTGCATTTGACAAAGGGGTTCCGGAAACACACTGGAAACCCAGAATTTAGCTATTATCAACAAGGTTTTTAAAAAGGGTTGTTTAAGAGCAAAAAAAATTTATTTTTGCAAAAAATTACTAACTCGAATATAGTATGTATTGGACATTAGAACTGGCATCAAAACTCGAAGATGCACCCTGGCCGGCAACAAAAGATGAGTTAATCGAATGGGGAATTAGAACCGGTGCTCCGAGTGAGGTTATTGAAAACCTGAAAGAAATAGAAGATGAAGGTGAAGTATATGACCGCATTGAGGATCTATGGCCTGATTACCCTACAAAAGACGATTTCTTCTTTAATGAAGATGAGTATTAAAAACTTCTTAAAACAACATAGAAAAAGCTGCCCAAGGGCAGCTTTTTTTGTAGGTCTTATTTTTTTGAACACTGAAAGAGCGTATGGCTTACCCCAATGTTGTCAACAATATGATCGATTTTCATTCCGGCTTTTTTTAGAAGCGCTTCCATATCGCGTGAATGATACATCTGGCTGTTGCCATTGGCAATGGCTGTAAAATATAGGGACGTGCTATGTAAGCTGTAGGTAGAGGCTTCATATTGTTGTCTGTCCCAGTAGGTTTCGAGTATAAATAGCGACCCCTTGTCATCCAGTGCTTCGTGAGATCGTTGTAGTAAACTCAGGATTTCTTCTTGCGAAAAACAGTCGAGAAACTGACTCATCCAAATGGCATCATAACCTTTGGGGAAGGGAATGTTGCCATCCAACAGGTTGAGCGAATGGGTATTGATTCTGTTTGAAAATCCGGCTGCCATAATATTTTCTTCTGCTTCGGCCGTTTGTCCGGGCAGGTCGAGGATGGTAAGCGAAACTTCCGGATTGTTGCTGGCGCAAAAAATGGAGAATTTACCTGTGTTTCCTCCAACATCAAGAATTTTTCGTGGACTATTTGCAAAAATATGGGGCAATACTTCCGGAAAAGCATAGTCGGAGTAGTAATGGTCGAACGCAAACCAACTTTTACGCACCTCATCGGGTAATTCGGCAAGGGCCTCGTACACCGTATTCCATTTTCCGAATACCTCTAATCCGGCAGGTTTTCCTTCGGTAATGGCTTCTTGTAATTTGAACATTCCCAAATAGTTTACGTCTTGCACAAAATCCATGTTAACGCGAGTGAGTTCGTCACGGAGCAAAAAATATCCGGTTTTGGTTAATGAATAATTATCTTCTACCACTTGTACCATCTCCATGCTCAGCCCTGCTTCAAGCAGCACTTTTACTCCGTAAACTGATAGGTTGAGATCTTTGGCTATGGTTTCCATGGTGGTATCTTTTTTGCGGTTTTTAAGCAAATAATCCAGGATACCCAAATCGCGCAGAGCTTTAGCAGCTTGAAACATGATGGGGCCAAAGGCAATTTTTTGTGCATCGAATTTGGCTTGTAAGGCTGTTTTGTTGTCGTGACCGTAGGTTATTTTCATGATATAAAAGTTATTTCCAAAAATAATAATAATTGAACCACTGTTCGGGGTATTTAATGATGGTTTTTTCCAGTTGACGGAGGTAATCGCCCATGGCCAAGGTCAGCGTTTGCTGAAATTGTTTGCGATCGGAAGGGTAGGTTTTGGGCCTGGTAGCATAAAAGTGATAATGTGGACCGGGTTTTCTCATGGCAGAAACAAAAGTCACCGGTTTGTTGTATCGGATGGCCAAACTTAGCGGACCTGCCGGAAATTCGGCGTCATGTCCCATAAATTTCATGGTAAGGGACTTGGATCCGGGTAAGAATCTGTCACCATGTATGGCGATCAGTTCGTTGCGTTCCATAGCCTCACGCATGGCAAAAATATGCGACATATCTTCCTTAATGGGAATGATTTTCATGGTCTTTGCAGTCATTACCTCATCCAGCATTTGCTTAATTTTTTCATGTTCGGCCTCCAGCATCACGATGTGTACTGTGGTGTCGATTCGCTTGAGCAAATTACCCGCTATTTCCCAGTTGCCCATGTGTGCCCCAACAATAAACCCACCCCTGTCGGCGGCCATGGCGTGCAGGTGCTCTTCGCCCTCAAAATCAAAGGTGTATTTGGATTCCAATCCTGACAAAAGGGCAACTTTATCGATGAGCACTTGTCCAAAACGGTAATTGTTGAGAAACAGGTAACGAAAGCTTTTCAGTGGTGAAAATCCCAGTATCCGACGAAAATAAAAATACATGGGTTTTCGGGCAGAAGGGGCAAAGAGCACAAAATAGGGAGCCACGAAAAGCAGTAAGGTATAGGCAGCAGAAAGTCCCACATGTTTTATTAGCAAGATAAAGGCGCGATGACCCAATGCTCCTCCACGTGTTTTACCTTTCCATTGCGACGACATTAGTCTTTTTTGAAATCGAGAACAAAATTGTACAAATCGTGGAGTGTAACGATCGTATTCAAATGCTCGCTGGTAACTTTTACACCGAAAGAATTTTCTAAAATAACGGCAATGTCAACAAAATCAAGACTTTCGATGTCGAGGTCGTCTTTTAAAAGGGCGTCAGGAGTTAGCTGACTTTCCTCGAGTTCAAACTCTTCTATGAGGAAATCATTAATTTTTTGGATGGTTTCGTTTCTGTCCACACTCATACCCGCGTCAAGTTACTTTTTTCGGAGGCAAATGTAATAAAAACTCTGAAATATCCATACCTGCATATGTATTTGGTATGAGTAAATAAGAAAGGGTTTTAAAGTTTCCGGATAATGAGGGTTGAGTTGGTTCCTCCAAATCCGAAGGAATTGGACAAAATTGTATCGATTTTATGTTCGGTAGTTTTGCTGATGATATTTAATCTGGCCGAATGCTCATCAGGGTTTTCAAAGTTGAGGTTGGGTGCGATGAACGAATTGTGCGCCATAATCAGGGAGTAAATCAGTTCGCTGGCACCACCCATCCACATCTCATGTCCTGTCATGCCTTTGGTTGAACTTACCGGCACTCTGCCTTGATCGAAAACCTTGTAAATGGCACAGGCTTCGTTTTGATCGCCGACAGGTGTGGCAGTGGCATGGGCGTTGAGGTAGTCGATGTCGGCAGCTCGAAGATGGGCATCATCGAGGGCGCGTTGCAGCGATTTTACGGGGCCTTCCACGTTGGGTACGGAAATATGATCACCATTGGATGAGAATCCATAGCCCAGCACTTCACCGTAGATTTTAGCTCCGCGTTTTATGGCCGACTCATAGCTCTCCAGGATGATGGAGGCTGCACCACCACTGGGCACAAGTCCGTCACGGTCGCGGTCGAAGGGTCGTGAGGCACGCGTGGGCTCATCTTCACGAATGGAAAAGGCATTTAAAGCATCAAAACTACCCATGGAAAGGGCGTTAATTTCCTGGGCTCCACCGCAAATAATGGTATCTTGCAATCCGTTTTTTATCATCAGGTAGGCCATGCCCACAGCATGCGATCCGCTGGCACAGGCACCACTGATGGTGAAGTTGATTCCTTTGAGTTTTAGGATAACCGACAGGTTCATGCTGACGGTGGAGTTCATCGATTGAAAGATGGAACCCGAGCCGATGAGCATGGTGTTTTTCTTTTCGCGAAGAATGTCGGCTGCTTCTACCACCGATGTAGCACTGCTGTCGTTGCCGTAAAGTATTCCTATTTCATTGTTATTCAGGTAGTCTTCGTCAATTTTGGCCTGGGTCAGTGCTTCCGAAGTGGCCATGTAGGCATATTCGCCTTGTTCGGGAAGTCCCACACGCATTCGTCTGGGTAGTATGCCTTTTAGTACCGGTCGTTCGATGAATCCGGTAAGTCCCGATCTAAATCCAAGTGCTTTACGCTCAGGATCAAGTATGATACCTGATTTGCCCAAATAGAGCGATTCCCTAACTTCCTCAAGGTTTTTGCCAATGGTTGAATAAATGCCCATTCCGGTGATGACGACTCTTTTCATGGTATCAATTCCTGTAGTTAATCTTTGTTGTTCTTAGGTTGTTGGTTTAAGTATATAGTCCACCATTGATGTTGATTACTTCTCCTGTGATGTAGGCGGCACCTTCACTTGCCAAAAACGAAACCGCGGAGGCCACCTCTTCGGGTTTGCCAAAGCGGTTGACGGGGATGAGGGTTTTCAGCTGTGCTTCATCCAGGTCTTTAATCATTTCCGTTTTGATGTATCCCGGAGCCACGGCATTCACCGTAATTTTCTTTTTACCCACTTCCTGTGCCAGCGATTTGGTGGCGCCTATCACACCGGCCTTGGCGGCGCTGTAGTTGGTTTGTCCGGGTAGCCCTTTTATCCCCGAAAGGGAAACCACATTAATGATTCTCCCCCATTTTTTCAGGATCATGGCCTTGAGCAGGTGGCCTGTAACGAAGTAAAAGCTGTTCAGGTTGGTGTTGATAACGCTATGCCAATCGTTGGGTTCCATCCATACCATAAGGGTGTCTTTAGAGATACCGGCATTGTTCACCAAAACGGCAATATATCCGTCGGTATGTTGGGCTGTCCAATTATCCAGTGCTTGTTTCACCTCTTCCTGATTGCCTACGTTAAACCCGATGGGTTCTGCTAAGCCTCCTTCTTCAATTATCTCGGATACTATCTTCTCCGCTTCTGCACGATTGCTGTTGTAATGTACCAAAACCGAAAAACCATCACGTGCCAGATATTTACAAATGGCGCCTCCGATGCCTCCGGAGCCTCCGGTAACCAACGCATATTTTATATCTGTAGTCATGTTAGTTGATATTAGGTTCATTAGCAACTAAATATTCACGCAATAAATTCAATTCCTGATATTTAGGTGTGTCTTCGGTGAAAACAGGCACCAGCTTTCTCAGTTGTTGATACAGGGTTCTGGTTTTGGTGCTCATTTTTGGTTCCACACCCAAGTAATCGATGGCCTGAAGAATGGTTAGAAATTCGATGGACAATACCTCAAAGGTGTTATCGATGGTTTTTTTGGCAAGCAGTGCTGCGTTGGTTCCCATGCTTACAATGTCCTGGTTGTCGTTGTTGTTGGGAATGCTGTGCACGTACATGGGGTTCGACAGTGTTTGGTTTTCGGCAACGGTGGAAGTGGCCGTAAACTGTGTTCCCTGCATGCCCAAATTTAGTCCGAGGGTACCCAGGTTGACAAATGGGGGCAGAATTTCGTTCAACTTGTTGTTCATCAAAAAGTTGATTTGTCTTTCTGCCAGCATCGACAATTTGGTGATGGCGATTTTTAGTTTGTCCATCTCGAACGAAACATAGTCGCCATGGAAGTTTCCGCCATGATAAACTGTTTTGGTTTCTACATCCACAATGGGGTTGTCGTTGGCCGAATTCACCTCATTCACCAAAACATTTTTGGCGTTTTCGAGGGTGTCGAGTATGGGGCCGATTACCTGAGGAACACAGCGCAATGAGTAGTATTCCTGAATTTTTTGTTTGAATATCTTTTCCTCAATTTTGCCATTGAAAAGATGGTCGTCACGCTTCTTGATGAGTTGACTGTCGTGAAGCAATTGTCGCATGGAGGTGGCCACCCGGTGTTGTCCATCATGCTTTTTAACTTCGTTGAGCACCTTGCTGAAATGGTCGTCGAAGGATTCCACCAGTTCGTTGATCATGGCCGAAGCGTAGATTGACCAGCCAATGGCGCGTTGGGCAAAAATAGTATTGGTAATGCCTATCCCCGACATCACCGAAGTGCCGTTGATGAGGCCAAGTCCTTCGCGTAAGCGGACTTCGAGCGGTGCAATACCCAGTTGGATAAATACATCTTTGGTTAATCGTTTTTCGTCTTTATAAAAGACTTCTCCTTCGCCGATTAATACGAGCGCCAGATGTGCCAGTTGCACCAAATCGCCGCTGGCACCCACACCGCCGTGTTGAGGTATGTATGGAATGATGTGGTGATTAAGCAAGGATACCAGCAATTTAATGGAATCGGCATGTACTCCTGAGTAACCCAGCGAGAGGCTTTTGAGACGGCTAATCATGGCAGCGCGCACGCACATGGGGTCGAGTGGTTGACCCGATCCGGCAGCATGACTTCTGATCAGGTTGTATTGCAACTGTATCTGATCTTTAGTGTCGATGCGGTATTGAGCCATTGGACCCAAGCCTGTGTTGACACCATATATAATTTTATTGACTGAAAAATCCTGCAAGAAATGATAACAATCTTCTACTTTGGTCAGGGTATCTTTGTCGATGGAAATATGGTCATCCATTAACAAAACATGGATATAATCTTCAATTTGAAGCGCTTTGTCGGAAATTGTTGTCATTTAGTAGTATATTTTTTCTTTTCGCTCACCTTACAAAAATACATATATGATTTGAATGTATATGGAAACCTTGGGGCAATAGTTAAAATTCGTTTAAGCAATTCATATCTAAGGACGACAGATTTTTTATAAAGTTTTGTCAGCCATAGCGTTCAGCTTATTAATCACGGGATTGGCGTAGAGTTTCAAAAACAGGTTTCTGATTTCCTCATGGTCATGACCAACAATCTCGGTAGTTTTTTTATATCTGCCATTGAGTTGATCCAATGTTTCTTCGGTATAAAGATGGGCGTAAACCGAAGAATTGTTGAGCAAATCGTAAGCCAGGTAATTGGAAGGCCACAAATGATAATCTTGATGAATTTGAGTATCAATTACGGTGGCAATTTCACCTAAAATGGTGTTGTTGTTCATTTGCTCTGATTTGAGTTTTTCCAGATATTCGTTAACCGGTTTTCCAATGGTAAGATGTACCCTGCCTTTTTGTGCCAGTACACCACCCAATATGGACTGAAAATCTTCGTTGGGTTCTTTCACGTAAGTGCCCTTTTGCGAAAGGTAAATTTCTCTAACTTTCATGGCATCACATGGTTCCCATTCGTATGAAATGGTTAATGGTGTTATATTGAGTTCTTGTAAGCTGTTGATAAAATCGCCTTCGCATGATAGCGATAGCATTTTCAGAATGGTTACGTCCGTTTTATCGAATCCGTCCTTGGTACGTCCCTTACGTTGGGCAATCCAGATGGAGTTGTTTAGCTCGGTGGTGGAATAGCGCATGAATGCAGAAAGACGTTGCGAATTGAGTAACAATTCTTTGGGACTGCCTTCCCTATACACTGTGATCATCTGGTTTGCTTTACCCAAGTCAATAATCAACTGGTTGATCATTAGGTTGTTGCCCCAAGTTGTCTGGGTAACTTTAAACCCATTTTTAAGCTGGGTAAGCCCCAATATCGACGAGTCGAGGATAATGTCGCGGTGATTGGCCACAAAGATATAATGCCTATTGCGATCAATATTCTCGTATCCGGAAGATTGAATTCCGTCGGTGGTGTCGGCAAGTATTTTTTCTACGGCAGGTAGGGTGAGTTCCTTTTGAAACTCGTTTACATTGCTAACATGTGGTAGTTTTTCGAGGATAGATTTTTTTCTGTCTGTATCAAAAAGGTAGTCCATCATCCCCATAAATTTGGGGTCGGCCATCATCCGTGGTATGGAAGCTTTGAGCTCTTCATCGGAATACGGTCTCACTGCATCAAAGTCAAATTCCTTCATGGGATATCGTAGTGAATGTGCAAAAGTAATACTATTCTTTTATTCGCTGAATAGACTATTTTTTAAAAGGAGCAAAGTAATCAATAGTCAATCCAAATATGATAAAACAATTAAAGGATGGCAAAAGATCCTTCGTGGGCTTTCCAACAGCTCGGAGCCGAAGGGGGGTCAACGAAAAAGCGCCCGTATTGGGCGCTTTTTTGTTGTCGAACTCTATAATCCGAGTTCTTTTCTAACTTTTTTAGGAACGGCATCTTTATGAACAGCGATTCCTAATGTTTGTAGTTTTACGTAGGAGAGTGAGGCGTAGAAGTATCCGTCATAAATATGGCCTTCAGTTCCCCATGAGTTTTTGATTTTATAGAAAACATTACCATCCTGATCTTTGGCTCTTCCCACGATCAACATGCCATGGTCGTCGGTAACAGTGTAGTTATCATAGTTCAACTGGCGCATTTCGGGGGTAATATCTTTTTCTTTTACAGGGCCGTCGAAGCTGTACATGGCCTTTTCTTTTTCTTTTTTGGTAAGGGCTTCCCATTTTTCTTTTTCAGTACCTGCCAAATCGGAATTGTCTTGATCAGGAATGATGGCCACGCCGTTTTTCCATGAAAATCCTTTGTCGCTTACATCAGCACCCCAGGCTACGGTATATCCGTTTTCAAGGGCGTTGTCGATGGTTTCAATCATTTCGTCGAGTTTTACGTTGTAAATCTCTGACCACAACCAGTTGTCTGGAATCTCCATGATAAAAGGTTTGTAGTATTCGCGGTGCATGTAGGAAGTAATTTCCACATAATCTTTGGGGTTGAAACCTGTGGATTTGGCAAAACTTTTAGGCGTATATTCTGCACCTTCGTAGGTGAATTTTTCAGGAATTTCACCCAGATAGGTGTCAAGTACTTTGTCGAAACCTTCGTGCCAAACAGTGGTCAGTTTTTTGTTTTTGTTTTTGATAATGGCATCCACATAGCTTTTCAGGAGTTCATCCAATTCACCATGGGTATGCATTTTTTCGCCATAGTTAAGTCCTGTGTATACACTTTCAGGTACCATGCCATAAAGGTCGATCACACGAAAAACATCGGTTACTTCGGCACCTCCGCCAAAATTCAAATGACCATTCATTCTCACATATTTGGTTGCTTTATCGGAATAGGTATGGTTTACCACGAACATCTCCGAAAGGTCATAATCCTTTCCTGTTTGGCGCAAAATTTCGGCTTCTACAAAAGCCAGACCAGAGAAACTCCAACAAGTACCCGAACGATATTGATTTTTTACGGGTGTATTGTTGATGTAGATTTCATCCACAAATTGATAGCCTTTTGCCTCATCGGTTTCGTCCTGAGCTATGGCCACAAAGTTGGTTAACAGCACTGCAAGCATCGACAGTGTAATGGTTTTTATGTTCATTGCTTTTATTGATTAAGTTATAAAACGCAAATGTAGTAAATCTGTGGATAGGTTTAATCCAAAGCTGCGTTCATCTCTCTTTTTTCGTGTCGTTGTTGCTTGGTATTGATGCCAAAGGTTGACAACATGCCGCTCAGGATGCTTTTCCAAATGTAAAAAACAAATGACTTTTGGGTAACTCGATCGGTATAAACCACGCCGGTTTTGGGCTTTCGCAGGAAGGTGGGATTGTTCGACCTGATGAAGATATCGTTGAGCAATACATTGGCCATACTCCGCGCCAAACCTGTAGTTAGACTTGCTTTTTCACGATTATAAAGACCGACTTTAAGTTTCTTGTACAAAAAAACTACCCTGCCTGAGGTATGCGAACTGTCACCTTTTATTAAAGGTATCAACACACGACCGTTGCCTCCCACCATATCGATGCCCACCAGATTTTGCGTTACGGGATTGAGTTCCGGAAATGCGATGGACTCTGTGTATCCACTAAACCAAAAAGTTTGTTCGGGACTAGTTATGTTTACAAACAAGTTCATATTCAGGTTGGTTTTTCCCATTACTTTGGCTTTCAGATTTACACGAAGTGTCGAATCTGTGGCAAGTTTTTCGGGGATGTTGGTCACGTTGTAAAGCGACAGGTTGAAATGGTCGAAATAAATGTAGCCGGGATCCATGGCTTTTTCAACGATTTCTTTGTAAATTATTTCTGCATCGTGAGTTAGGATGGAGTCGATAAGAAAGGGTTTTCTCACATCAAGAATCATTTCCTGGGGCATTTTCTTGTGGTCTGCAGGATTGAGAGGGTAGTTTTTGTTCCGGAATAGTTTGGCATTCAAACCGTATATATCCATGCTTCCGAAGTGGATTGTTCCGGTTTTTAAAAATGTCTTTAAGCGGAAGTTGCTGCCTATGATACGAGATCCGAACAGAATAATTTGGTCGGTTTGAAATTTGGCTTTTTGGAAGAATTCGGTATCTGAATAGCGGGGTGCAACTTGCAACGAATCGATTGTGAGGGTGTTGGTGCTGAAATTGTATCCTACGGATTTTACATCGGTGACATAAAGGCTGTCGGATGAAATAAATTTGTTTTTACCTGTTTGGATACGGGAGCTTTCCACAAAGGAAAAATTATCGGTATAAATACCTGTGGTATCCAACAGGATTTGGTTGACGATTATCCGGAGATCGTTGAGCTTGTTGGTAATAACACCGGAAGGCTTTATGTCAGCATGATAAACGTCGAGATGGTTCAGTATCAAGGTGTCTATTTCCAGTTGTCGCAACTCCTTGGGAAGCTTGATATGAGCAATAGGCAAGCTGGTTGTGTCTTTCTGTTGGTTAGGGTTTTTTATTTCGCGTTTCTTGTAGTGAAGTTCAGGTTTGTTCAACAATATTTTTCGAATACTTATCTTGGTAGGAAAGCTATTACTTACCTTAAATCGATCGAACTCGCCATAGATTAATGAGTAGCTGAGTGCCTCCATGGTAGTGTCTGCATCTTGCTGATTTCCGGTAACATTGCTAAGGGTTAGTAAGCCTTGCAAGGGATTGTAAGCCAGTTTATCGATGACCAGTTTATGGCTGTGCGATTGATTGGTGAAGGCAAACTTTTTAATGGTAAAAGTCAGGTGATCTGTCAGGTGATCCGATTGTGGTTTCTGACCTGTAAATCTAATATCCACTTCACCCATATCAAAGTAGGAGTGGTTGATGGAGTCGAGTTGAGTGAGGTGAATTTTCATGTCCTCCAATTTAATTTCCCGGAAATTAAACGGAAGTTTATTTAAATCAATGGCTTTTGGGTGATGTTTTACGTGGTCCGTTTTTTTCGTCATTTCCACATTCACAAGCGGTTGGTTGAGCATCAATGTGCCAAAATTCAGGGTGTTGTACATGATAAAGCTCCGGTAGTCGATATCGTCCATGCTAAGCCCAACTATTGAAAAATGATTGACGGTTACCGGGTTTCCTTCACGTCGATGGTCGTCGATGGTTATTTTGTTCACCACCAAGCGATTTTTCCAATTGTCGTAAGCTATGCTTTCAGCGGAAGCTTTTCCGAGATGATGGGTGACGGATGCTTGACTCAGCGAAAGCGACCATTTCAGTCGTGCAAGCCAATTTTTATCCATTTGATTGGTGATGGAAAGTTTGCCGGTGGTAAGTCCTATTTTTGAAATGATGTGCAGGGTGTCGGTGTCTAAAAGCAGTTGGGTGTTTACCGCCCCGTTTCGTATCATAATGCTTTTTGTGGTGAGAAGGGTTTTTAGTGTATCGGGTGCTAAAATAGCATTTTTGACCTGTTTATTTTTCCTTCTTGCGTCAATTATGCCGCTGTAAGTAGGTGATATACAAGTGATTCTTTCTGTGGTTATTGTTTCGCCTTTGGCGAGTGAACTCAATTCTGGACTTTCGATAAGGAGCCCTTGCATGGCGATTTCATCGTAGCCTTCTATGTTTAACAGTAAATTCTTAAAGTTTGCCAATTCATGATCAATGGATACTTGTTCCCACTGTAGTTTGGTGGCTAGTTTAAAAAGTTCCATTTGCAATTTCCCGGTGCTGAAGGCGAGGCTGTCGGTTGGTAATGTGTGCCAATTGCTCAGGTTGCTTAAGCTAATTTTTCCCGAGTGGAAGTTGATGGCTTCAGTTACCAGTTTTATTTCATCTTGCATGTTGTAACTTAAAATGCCATTGGAAATGTCCACTGAAACGATGGTGAGATTTTGAGGAAGTTGTATATGACTTTTGGGAGATTGCTTTGCAATAAGTTTTTTGTTGAGCCAAAATTCCGGTTTCACCAAATTGACCCGAACACCAATGGGAGTTTGTTGGAGCCATGGAGAAAAATAGACCCCTGATAGTTCAACCCGGGAAATTCTGAGACCAAAAGATTGTTTTTCAATGGGATTTCGGTCTTTGAGCTCTACCTCATTTAAAATAAGTTGGCCGTTGGTTTCACTAAAACTAGTGGATTTTAGTTCAATTTTTATGCGTTTGCCGGAATCCATATATCCCAGACTTCTGGTATCCCAAAGTAGGTTTTCGAAGGCGATTTTTTCGGGATGAAGCAGAAAGCCTGAGTCTGCCATCAGGTTTTCCACCGCAAGTCGGTTAATTTCCGCATTTAATAAGGTGTCGTTTTCCTCATCTGTTACCCAAAGGTTGCTGTTCAGTATATTTACCTTGTTTAGTTCCAAGGTTCTGATTATTTTCAACAAGGAATTTCCGGGTTTTTTTTCGACATGTTCATCAGGTTTGTTTTTTGATACCCAAATGTCGGCATCCGAGATGGTAATGGCCTTAAATTGAACATCGAATACTTCTTCCGGAGAATCGGGGATAACGCCATCCAATTCCATATGCTTCACATGTCCGGAAATGGCAGTTTTGTTTTGACTGCTATCGGATGGATTAAGGGTCAGCCCAAAAACAGCCAATCGTGTTGAGCCGGAGATAAAGGTAACCGAATCGGCAACTATGCCATCACCAAAGGGGTTAATGTATTGGAGGCTATCAAGCTTTACCTGCATTTGCGATGAAAACAGAAAACGGGTGGTGTCCGAAAAAAGGGCTTTACCTGTGTTGAATTGCTTGAGCTGTATTCCGTAATCGAACTCGAGAGTCGACACTCCGTTTGGGTGCTTTTTTTTCATCAGAAAATGACCGCCCGACAGTTGAATCTGGTGGATGTGGATAAATAAATTACCAAAAAGATTTTTGTTCTTGTTCAATCCATTGAGGATATCCTGTGGATTTACATGAGCCGGCGTAGATTGGTTGTTGGAGGTGAGTAGGGAGGAGGGGGCGCTTACTAACAACTTATCGGCAGTTATTTCTCTAAAAATCAGTAATCTGAAAAGTGAAATACCGCTCATTTCTATTTTGCTAAACCTCAGTTCGCGAAGCCGGAGGTTGTGTTCTTCGTTGAGTTCCAAACTGTCGAAATGCAAAGCAGCATTGTACAACAAAATAGTGGAGGATAATATGCTGTAATCCAACGAGTCTACCTTTAGGGAAATGTTTTTATCCGATTTTTTGGAGAAAGTAACAGTCAAGGCATGACCAATAATCTGATGACGAAGGACGAGCATAGCTGCAACCGTCAGAAAGATCATGACTGCAAAGAAAATCCATATGCCACGTTTTGTTCTTTTGGTCATGGGGTAGTTCTAATATCCAAATAAACAGGCAAGTGATCGCTATATCCACCATGATAGGTGAAGCCAACATTGGTTCTGTTGGGTTTTACACCGCCAAACTTTTCATCGTCTTCAAGTACAAAAGGCTCACTAAAAATATGGCCAACAGAGTCGACTACCTGAAGGGAGTTCGATGCATGAAGCATGTTTTCGGTAACCAGCATTTGGTCGAATATATCCCACTGTCCTTGAAACTTAAGGGTGCCTTTTACTTCGCGGTTGTTGGTTTGCATGTGTAGGTTCACCAGTTTGCCGGTGCCTCCCTCGCGAACCAGTAGTTTCATGCTTTCATTGTCCGGCGAATCGTTAAAATCGCCCATAGCAACAATGTTGGCGTTTGGATGAAGTTGACAAATGGAGTCGGTGAGATGCAGCAGTGCACGGGCCTGAAGCATTCGTTTGGGGCTCGATTCGAGCAATCCACGGTACCTGGATGTCCAATGGTTCACGATTACATGCAGGGTGTCGTTGCCTAAAATCCCTTTGGCGTAGAGCATGTCGCGTGTGGTAAATTCCGGATCGTCGGGGTCGGTTATTCTGACAGGCTTGGCTGCAATCAATCTAAAATCTCTATTATACAGGAGTGCAGCATCGATACCGCGAAAGTCGGGCGAATCGAAATGGATGACCTGATAACCTTTTTGTTTTAAGGGGGTTTTGTTGATCAGTTCGGTTAGCACGCCTTTGTTTTCCACCTCCACCATGCCGATGATGGCCGGCGCCGACCATTGTCCCACGGCTGTAATTACCTTATACAGTGCTTTTCGTTTGGCTTCTACCTTTCGACGAGTCCAATGCAAGTTGCCGTCGGGAGTAAATTCGTTGTAGGATCGTGAGGTGTCGGTTTCAGCATCAAAAAAGTTTTCAACGTTATAAAACATGATCCGATAGCTCTTGGTTGAATTTGTTTTCACACCTTGCGATTGGCCATGCAACTCAATTACCGTAAAAAGTATCAACAACAAAAAGAAAAAGTAGCGCTTCACGTTTTTTTTAACAAGTTTACAAAAAAAACACCAGCTTTTGAAAATTAATGTTCAAACAAAGAGATTTTTTTGCTACTTAAAGGCTATTTATGTTAAATAATTAAATGCCACATTAACAATTAGTTATGAATTTAAAGTGATTTTTTTGAAAAAAAATGAAAATTTTTTTGAAAAAAAGGTAGAATTTTTCCTAAATCTTGTACACTATTTAATGAAGGGACACATCAATGTTGACTGAAGATTTAATTAAAGGGTTACTTGAAAACGATCAGAAAGTTGTCAGGTACATTTACAAAAACTTTTTTAAAATGGTAAAC
This sequence comes from Bacteroidales bacterium, assembly GCA_963676875.1. Lineage (GTDB taxonomy): Bacteria > Bacteroidota > Bacteroidia > Bacteroidales > F082 > UBA6244. Next base: position 536,809 of record OY781436.1, on the reverse strand, counting down.
GGGTTCGTAACAAAAAACAGAGGTAGTGAGCAAGACGCCTGGGACATATTCCAGGAAAGTCTGATCATTGTTTTTGAAAAATTGCGCCAGGATCCGGATTCTATCCATTCCAGTTTTCAGGGGTATTTGTACGGGGTGTGTAAATATGGTTGGTTTCGTCGATTGAGCGAAAAACTGGAATCTGAAGAACTTCAGGATATTGACCTGAACGATGATTATCTTCCTCGTTATGAATTCGATCAGATAATGAACGACATCGAAACGTTGGCCAATAAAGAGAGACGCGACCGTATTTTTCAGGAAAGCTACATTCAGTTAAAACCCGATTGCCGCAGGGTAATCGATTTGGTAGTAAACGGATGTACGATTGAAGAAGTGGCTGAATACATGAATTTTACATCGATAAAATATGCATTTAGGAAACGTCAGCAGTGCAAAGAACGATTGATGGAATATATTAAAAACAGGGTAAACTAATTAATAACTGAATATCATGAAAAAACTCAACAAGGATAATCTAATCGACCTTTATGTCACAGGAAAGCTGGAAGACGCGGAATTATGGGAATTTAAGCATGAAATGGAGACTGATCAAGATTTGGCAAAAGAGGTGGCCTTTCGTATGGAAGTATATCAATCGATTGGCGATAAAAAGAAAATTGCTCTTAGAGAAAATATAATGGCCATGAAGCCGCGTCAACAAACCAAACATCGATATATTCAATCATGGAAATGGCAAGCTGTGGCAGCAAGTGTTGTTGTATTCCTGATGGTAGGAGCGGGATTGCTTACCAATATGTTTAATGCTGACACAAACAACGATGTGTTCGCTACTTATTATCATCCCGAATCATCCTTGCTTTCAGTGCGCTCGGGTAGTATGTCCGACAATACTTCTTTAAACCTGGGAATGCTATCATACGATCAGGGACAGTACGATGAGTCAATTGAAATTTTTAAGTCGATACCCAATAACGTGGTAGCCAGGTTATATTGCGGTTTTGCTTATATGAACGTGAAAAACTACAAATCAGCAATAGAAGAGTTTAACCATGTGATGGCGCATGGCGACAACTTGTTTACCGACCAGGCAGAGTGGAATATTGGGCTCAGTTACGTGGCAGACAACAAAATTAATCAAGCTAAAGTAATCTTTACACGAATTGCAAGTCAGGACGGTGCTTATAGCGACAAAGCAGCAGACATATTAAAGGAACTGGAAAGCAAATAGTTAACTCCTAAAACAAGTATATGGGCTGAGGGGCAGATAACGATCGTTGTCTGCCCCTTTTTGGTTTTTGGGAAGTAGGAAAGGATGGGAAGGTTTCCTTGGCTCTTTGACCCCCTGTCCCTTTGTCCCATGTCCCCTCCGTGTCCTCAGACCCTCCGCGGTGAATACAAACCTGCAAAAAATGCACCACAGAGACACGAAGAACACAGAGGAAAGCACGAATAAGAGCTATTAGCTCTTGGCTCACAGATCACTCAGTCACTTTCAACTTTTTCCTTGTCCCCTTGTCCCTCGTCCCTTTGTCCCCTAGTCTCCTCCGCGTCCTCAGGGCCTCCGCGGTGAATACAAATCCGTAAAAAATGCACCACAGAGACACGAGGAACACAGAGGAAAGCACGAAGAAAAGCTATTGGCTCACTGCTCACTGCTCACTGATCACTGTTCACCGTTCACTTTTTCACCTCTTCACCCTTTTCTCACCCAAATAGGTCTCGCCGCATCCGTTACAGCGCCTATTTTGATGGCATAACTGGTTCTGTTGGCAATGTCTTCATCGGTAACAAAATGGACGTCGAGCAGGCCGTCGGTTTTGTTTACGCCCGTTCGTAGGTGGTTCATCTGACTCAGGCTCTGGCTCCAGCCGTCGAGCCAGGCTTCGAGGTTGGCTTGTTGTTCAGGTGTATTTTGGATATGGATGAGCAAATCGATGTCGCTTCCCGGACCGGCGGTGCCATTTTTTACACTTCCAAAAAGGTATATGGCCAACACACCAAACTTGTCAGCGTCAAGCGAGACTGCCAACTTTTCGGCGCTTTGTTGCCGCCATTGCCAATGCAAATCTTTGCTTTCTGTAGTCTTTACCACCTTTTCTGTGATCATTTCCATAGGCTGGCTTGCATCGGTATTCACCAACCGGGCCACAGCCATCGAACGCTCAGAGTTCATCAATACTTCCAACACCCTTTGGTTGCATGTGGATGGCAGGTCGATTACTTTGATAACCTTGGCCAGGTGTTTCATGTCGGGTAAGAGGCTTTCCAAGGCATTGGGTGTTTGCAGGAAGAATTCTTCATTGAAATGGATACCTCTGTCGTCGGGATACAAAGGAAGGTATTTGATGTTGGCCTCCACTAAATCCTGAAAAAAATGGGTACCAAACGAAAGATCGGGCACGTAATCGTTTGTTTTACGGGCAATTTCGATAAGCATGGCCGTGTTTTTTATCTCGGAATAGGTAACGCTTACCCCCAGTTTAATGTCGCCGCGCGAACCCCACCTGCCGGGACCCATGAGGATAAATTGTTTTTTCGGCAGGATGGCATTGAGCCTTCCGATGGCGTGTCCCACTTGTATGAGTTCTTCATGTTTGGAAATTTGTCCGTATTGAATCGGATCCACATACACCACGTGGGTGATATTGGAAATAGCGCCATTTGGAATATGCTTCAAAGCTGTAAATACCACGTCTTCTGCCGGAAGGTTAGCGGGGATGTCTGCCGGTTTGTAGTTCAATCCTGAGCTTTGTGATCGACACTGTAACAGGTAAAAATCTTGCCCGTCGTGAGCAAATTCAATGTCCACGGGATGCTGATATTTTTCTTTCAGAATATCCAACATGTTTTTCACCTCCTGCACAAACTGAGTGCGCTTGATCAGCCCTTCAAAATTGACCACAAAACAATCATCGTTGAAGTTCATGCCCAGAGGTCTTGCAGGCTGAATAAAATCTTGTTTCAGAATGGACACAACACGGCTGATGGCAGGGTATTCGCGGCCATATCTTTTCAGAAGCAATTCCACTTCAATGGTTTCAAACTGCCCGGAAGTCAGATTAATAACATCCATGTATTTGGGCGAATAGCGCACAATTTCGTCGATGGTTACGTTTACCTTCAGGTCGGGTTGTCCGGGTGAAATGAGCATGGGATAGTCGTCGGATAACCTGTCCACAGCCCTTGTTCCGAGGCCGGGAACCAGTCGGATTAATCCATCTTCACTTTTTATTCGGCTCGACCAACGGAAGTCGTTGTGACTAAAAGCAACCCCTGCAAAGGCGGGAAAAAAGTAGTTGCCGGTTTTCTTGCCCACCACCTCCTGAATCATGATGCCCATTTCTTCACGATAATCCAGCAGGCCGTATTCGGCGCGGTATTCGATGGGGTCGGGACCAAAAGTGGAGGCATACACCTCGGCAATGGCATCCAGTAGGGCCATCAGACGGGTTTCTTTATCGCCTTGGTTGGCGATGAAAAGGCTCTTGTATTTGCCTGCAAACACACTGCCAACACGGTCTTCGAGCAAGCTGGAACTGCGCACTACCAGTGGTACTTCACCAAAATCGTCCAGTGCCATGGTGATGCCTTTTAGCATTTCGGGTGGAAACAGGGCGTTTTTAAACACATGCACCACGTAGGGATATTCCTGACGTACCTGTGCGATGTCCTTGTATTTTTGTTCCATCACTTCTTCCAGGTTGTTGTAGCTCATAAAGCTGAGCAGCCCGTCGGAGGTGAGATACCATGTTTTGGGTACCTTGATTTTGCCCGCACTTTGGTCGGAATTTTCTATTTCTTTAAGGATGTGATCGGCCAAAAACAGTCCTGAACTCTTGCCTCCCAACTGTCCATGACTGCCTGCCGGATAGATAATGTGTTGCATGAGTGCAAAAAAGCTGTCGATTTTAATGTGGTTTTTGGCTATATGCAGGAAGTCGGATTGATCGGTTAGTAACCGCCGGATGAGCGATACCTTGAAGTTTTTTTCACGGGGTTTAGAAAGTTCCAACATATGGGGTGCCAGATGATGGTAGCGTTCGATGGCAGCGTTGATGTCCGACAACGAAGAGCCCATATTTTCCAAGATTTCTGCCAAAAACCCCGATCGGTCTTCTTTGGTCCATTTTTGGATATGTTGAATGATTTCGCGTTCGGAGATGTGTTTGGCAGCCAGTTCAAATATCTGGTAACTAACTGATAGTAAGTCGCTATCAGGTTGTTTTTGATAGGGGCTGTTCACCTCCGTGAGCATGGTTACATTACTTTTAAAGGCCGGACTGAAATATTCCAGCATCCGGTTGGCCTCTTCCACGCCCGTCCAGCAGAGGTAGTTGATCATTCTCCGGCTCAATCGGATCAGTAGTTTGGGATCTGTTTGCTTAAGCATGTCCAGGATCACCCACCACTCACTTTTTTGGTCTTTGCTAGGGACTATTTTCTGCTCGAAAACTGCTTTGAGTTTCTGGTGCAGCATGAACAGCGCGCACCGCTCGGCGATGGTGTCAATCAGTTTTCTTTCTTCTTTCAAAAAAGGACCTTCGTCAGAAGCGGGACGTTCTTCGGTATAATAAACGGTAATTTCTCCAGCCACTAAATCCTGCACCACGATGTCCGATTGAATATACCAATCGGTTTCTACGAAGTTGTCGGAAGTATAAGTATTTCCAAAACAGCTCAGTTTTACCTTGCAAATTTCCGGGTACTGCCATCCCGGTGGAATCACCCGAATGAGGTTTTTGCAAATTTCCTCGTTGGAAAGCATGGGTTTGTTGAGCACTTCTTGCACTTCATACAAGCAGTTGAGCTCTTTAGCCCGTTCTTTTAGCTCAGAAATCAGTTGTTCGAGGGGTTTGTTGCCGGTCATGATGTACTGTTATAGGAAAGTATATGCTTTGTGACGGACTTAAAATACAAATCATTCTGTCCACACTGATTTGTATTTGAAACTAAAATACTCATTTATATAATGTAACCCGCCATAAAATATTATGCAATGTTGCCAATAGTGTTTTATTCTTGATCAAATGTCAAATGATAACTGCAAATTTCCACCAAGTCCTTCTCTTATAATTCTGATAAGAGTTGAAAGTCTAATATCACTTGCATCGTTTTCTATTCTCGAGATGTAGTTCTTAGTTGTCCCAACTTTGTCAGCGAGTTCTTGTTGAGTTAATTGCTTCCTCTTACGAGCCTCTTGAATTAAAACACCAATTCTAAAAGCTTCAAATTCTTCCTCGAACTTGTCACGACTTTCTGTGCCTAAAGGTCCATAATTTTCGTCAAGATGAGAGTCAAAAGATGTTATATTCTTATTTATATTCATAGTATTCCTTTTTTAGTTTTTCTGCGCGTTCAATTTCATTTTTTGGTGTCTTCTGGGTTTTCTTTTGAAATCCGGATAAAAGGATTATTAGGTCTCCTTTATCAAAGAAGCAGAATATTCTAAATATTCCATTTCCCGCTGAAACTCTAATTTCCCATAGCCCATCTGTTTTAGAAAGTCGTTTTAAAAATTTGTCTGGAATAATTCTCATTGTTCTAATGAGGAGGATAGTCCAGTCAATCTTTTTTCTAACAACTAGGGTCTGCTTTTTGTAGAATTCCGTAAAATGATTTTTATAGATTCCTACGTCTCTTATAATTTCATTCAAACGCTAAAGTCTTTATTTTTTCGCAAAGTTACCTATTTGGATAACATATTCCAAATTTTCAGTAAAATTTTATTTTGAACATGTTTTTTTAACATTACTGCCAACTTTGAACTGAATAACTCCTCTGCCCGATTTGCCATCTACCTTGATGGAAAGCGGACGATCGAGCTTGACATGTCGTACGGCAGCTGTTTCGCTAACCACCGTTTGTTGAGCCAGCCACTCCCAGTTGATGGGGAATTCACCGGAGTAGGGCACCGAAAAATAGAGCACGCTGAAGCTGGTGACGTTGTGAAAAAAGTGAGAGCCCTGACTGAGTTCGGAGTTCATGCCCGCAAGAGGTGCTTCCACAATGGCTTTGGCACCTGAAATCTGACCCCAGTCCACCGGTATTCCTGCCCAGGCGTCCGAGGTTCCCCATCGACCATAGCCCATGAGCAGGTACGGTTTTTTGTCCTTGGCGAGCTGTTCGTTTATTTTATCTATTTCCAGTGCTATCTTTTGGGTGAGGTTTTGGTCGAAGGTGCCGGGTTTCATGTAAACGATGTCCGTGATTTCGTTGTTGGTGCCGTTTCCCAACACACTGGTTGAGGAGACAAGCACGTCTGGTTGTTTGAGCTCGTCGGGCGTTACTTCCACTTCTTCGTGGGAAACTACCATGGGGCGTACCTGCAAAAAGCCGAATTTGGGTTTCTTTCCTGCCTCAAAGGTCATGGCAAATTCTATTTCCACGGTGGCATCGTAAGTTTGTTCGCATACTTTTAGCAAATGGATAATGAGGTCGTTGAGCGGAATATCGTCCAGTCGAAGCAAAGGGGCAAAATTCAACAACCTGGCTCCGGATTTGCCCACTCCCATCACCAACCTACCGGAGGCACCGTCAAGTGTGGAAGCCACCCACCGCAAAGTTTTGTCTTCTTCCGCTGTTTCCAGTTCCAGGTGATTCATGTATTCGGTTTCTTTCACCGGATCGTATGCAGGTGCCGATCCCATGTTGATGGCCCAGTATTTTGTTTGGGTGATTTTCAGGAGTTCGTAAACCGAGCCCGCCGGTGGGTCGGCTTTGGGATAGGCCGGTGAGTACGACCAAACCATGCCGCCATCCACCACTGTTTTGCCCAATCCCAGCGCCAGACTGGCAATGCCATCTTCAGGTGTGGCGTTTCCAAAGGCATAAAAATTCCGGGATCTGGCCACGCCGGAACATTCTGGATAATAGCGATCTCCGTGGCGCAATCCCACCACTTCCTGAATAATGACGGCCATTTTTTCGTCGGAGGAGGTGTGTTTGGTGGCCTTCATATAGTCTTTGGCCGCTTTGAAGAACGTGGTGGCATACACATATTTGATGGCTTCCACCAGCTTATTGAAACGGGTGGTGGTGTCAGGTTGGTTGTTGGGAGTCATCTTGGTGCCGTAAATTCCGGCAAAGGGTTCGTGCATGGCATCCTCCAACATGGAGCTGGAACGCACGGCCAACGGCGTGTTTACCTGGGCAATCAGAGCACGCAAGTCGCCCAGGATTTCCATGGGCAAAGCGGCCTTCTGAAAAGCGTGGGCAATACGATCGTCCGGGAGTGTCGATAGTGCTATGGGGTAGAGGTTGTTTCGCTTCATGAAAGCATCAAAAACATCGGTTCTGATGACTGTCATGGCAGGAATGCCTATATCAATGGTTGGAAAATTATTTTGAAGATCAGGGTGTTGCAACAATTGATTGACTCGCGCCAGACCATGGGCTTTGCCTCCAATGGATCCATTGCCAATGGTGGTAAATCGGTTTTCTGAATTTAAAAACGAACTGCGATTAAACGGAATCAGGTTGTCTGAAATTTCACTCATATCAGGGGTTTTTTACTCCCTTCAAAGATACAAATTTTGTGGCCTTCACGGAAGAATTAGTCACAAAAGTCAGTTGTAAATACTCAGTTGTTTGAGGTTGAAAAATAATACCAACTATAAATTGAATTTAGCACTACGCTGTTTATGTATAATGCCGATATAGAATTGAAGAGGTTTCAGGAGCGAAGCGAACTTAAAGCTCATTTCAATTCATAATCGGTATAATGCTTCCATCTCACCAAAATAGTGAGGTTACTATCTCAGAAATACAATCGAAATCAGACAATCCCCAATTCTAAGGAATTTATTTATTGAACAATCAATTTTTCAATACGCGTACCTTCTTCCGTTTCCACTTGAAGGAAGTAAATGCCTTTGTCGAATTGGTTGGTTTGCAATACCAAAGTTCTCTCTTCTCCATTTTCTTTTTGGATTAAACGACCGCCCAAATCGTAAACACTCACCGTGTTAATATGGCTATTGCTTTGGATACTCACCTCACCGGATGTTGGATTGGGGAATACGAGCAATGGGGACGAATATTGGTTTGAATGAACTCCCAGTATGGTTCCTGTGGCAGGGAAAATAATGTTGTCGAGCCAGGCTGCATCAGCGCCGGAAGCGGTATTGATGTCTTTTTCATATACCCATTTTAACTCGTGTGTACCTGCGTTGACGGGAAATGTTTTTTCCACCCAATCCACCGTGCCGGAAGCTTCATACAGGAGGTTGCCATTTAAATAAAACCGCAAAAAGTCGTAGTCTTCCTCCGATGAAACCTTTGACCAGAAGCTCACCTGATCGGTGGAAAGCACTTCCAAATCGATGATGAGCTCCGAGGTGGAATAATCGCTAATGTCACCTGAGCGTGCGCTAAATGCTCCTTCGTAGGGGTTTTGTCCGTCAATGGTCCAGGGAAGTTGTCCTCCGTGTTGCCAACCGAAACGTGAAAAATCTCCCGTTTCAAAGTCTTCCATCACCAATCCGATGGGCAGATAATATGTTTTTTCATCGGAGTAGGAGCCACTCGAAAGATGACAAACCAATTCCACCACCGTGCCAATGGGTGCATTGTCATCTACCATCACCTCAAATCCGGCCACTTTGGTTTCTCCCACGACAAGATCATTCAGCGAAAGCGTGGTGTTGTTCATGGTAATCCAGGGGCTTGTTGTTGTAAGCTCTACCTGAGTTTCTGTACAATTACTGTGTCCGAAATTGGATGCGTTGATTTGGAGGGTGTCGGTTTCTCCCGGATCGAGGGTGTTGCTATTGTTACCACCTGTTGCATCTGAAATGGTTATTTCGCCTAGGTCAAGTGCCGGAGCCTGAACATAAAGATCGAAGGTGGATTCCCAATTTCCGGTGGTAGTTTGGCAATTCAGACTAAAAATGACCTGATGTTGGTCGGGTACATTGTCGTGAATCAATACGGTAAAGGCATCGTTTACAGTGGTTTGTTGTCCGGCAGCAATATCTCCAAAATCGGCTGTGTCATCGGTAATGGTTACAAACTCGTCGGTAGTTGAAAGGGTGCCGGTCAGGTTTTGCGCCATGTCGAGTCCCACATTGCCAACGGTAACGGTCAACATGATGGTTTCGCCATAGTCGGCCAATTGGTTGTTGTTGCCCGGTTCATCATTGATTTCATAGGATGAATAAACCACATAGGCGCCGTTTCCGGGAATAATTTGGATACTGTATTCAGTTGGAAGACAGTTTCTTCCCACCACAATCAGACTGGCATCGCCGGGTTCGGTAATTTCTTCATCGAAGGTGATGGTGGCCACCCCCGATGTATTTGTATTTGCTGTACCCACAAGGATGCCATCCTTAAGCACCGAGCAGGTAAAGTCGGTCATGGCAGCTCCACCCGAGTTTACAGTCACCTGATAAGAGGTAGAACCCATCACGATTTCGCTTTCGTAACTTACATCGATGGTTATAGGTTCGCTGGTCCACACGCTCATAGCAGGATCGCCCAGGGTGTTGAGGTCGTAAAAATTCCAGCGCAAGGCTCCTTCTTCCCATTGTCCGGCGGCTTCCACCCAAGGAGCAGTCTGAATTTTACTTTCCATGAAAGCACTTCCCAGAAAGCGAATTTCTTCTCCATAAAGGGCATCCATCATTTCGCGGTGGAGGTGAGCTGCCGGGCCTTCGGTCTGGCCTTCGTTAAACCAGCCAAAACGTGAGTTGCCCATAATGGCTACTGCAAAATTGTCGATGGTCACCATTTTTTCAAGAATACAATCATTGTAATCGAAGGCGCCACAGTCGCAACCATGTGTTTGGAGCAAGGTGTAGTTGTGATCGATGCCGTTGGCTCCCGAGAAATTGGCGTTGGTAATGTCAGAATTTGACATATAAGCCACATAGGTTTGTGCTGCATGGCCCACATGGTGCACCATTTGTTTTCCGGAGTTGATGGAATTCATCAAATCGTATTTACTCCAGGATTGGTTTTCTTCGTATAGTTTTTCAAAATTGTAATCCTCCGGAATGCCGTTGGTGGTGTATCCGTTGTCGTCGTGCTGACCGATAAGTAGTTCCAGGTAATCACTGCCCCAGGTTTCGGGATCACCATAAAGGTATTCACCTGCCATGAGGGCATTGGTAAGTTCGCCGGTTACCGGAAAATTCTGGTAATAATGGCTTTTATGTATCATGCTGGCCTGCTCTGTAGGATTGCTGAACGGAAAACGCGCCACTGCCACATCGGGAAGTAAGTCGTCTTCGTCAGGTTCGCCCCAAAGGTTGTTGCCGTTGCTGTTCCAGTTGCCATCCAATGCCGAGTAATACAGGTCGGCAGGAATTCCGTCATCATCGTATCCGCCGCCTGATTCCACATGACAAAAGAACCCACGATAGGGGATAACTTCCACGTCGCCACCCAACAACACGAACTCAACACCATGATTTTGGTATTCGTCGATGATATAATTTCGTATTTTTTCGGGAACATCGTTTCCGGTTCCGTTGGCAATAATGTCTTCTTTTGTGGCAATTTGCCACCTGATCCCTCTTTCGAGGTACATGTCGGTAAGTTCTGAAAACCCGTCGGCAAATTGTTGTGAGGTGATAATCAATAATTTGTATTGGTCGGTGGTGCGGTCTGCCGGAATTGTATAGACGGCTATTTCACGCGGGTTGTCGGCATACTGTTTTGCGCGGCTGCTGAATTTTTCCGAAGGCTGCAGCATGTTAAGTGCTTCATTCGCTGCTGGTTTCGGGGCGGTATGCAATACAATGGTAACACTTTCGAAATAGCTCAGTTGGCCCGTGGCCGGAATGAGGTTAATGGGTGTAAAAGCACCAAGGGCGAACCCAAATCCATTCATAAAATGGGTGGCTGGCAAACGGCCTGCTTCTGTTGGATAGGGTTTCGTGGATTGATAAACATCTGTATTGAAAAGCCTTTCAGGAGCGGTAGTGGTAGAAAGTGGCTGCGAAGGCTGGTAGGGTCTCAACACATAGTTGCCTTCTAGTAACTGCTCATTTTCGCGGATAATCTCCATGCTCGTCACCATTTCGCCCGGAGGCAATAATAGCTTGATGGCCTGATAGGGCAAGGAAGGGTTTCCTGCCCGGCCACTTTGCATGGTTTGTCCGAAATCAACCTGCTGATAGATTCCTTTTTGCGTAATTATCGGGTTATTAAAATGGTAAGTGTGAGATAATTCACCTGAAAAAAGAAGTTGTGAGAAAACAACCAGAGAGAAAAAAAGGAAAATCTTTTTCATGAAACCTGTATTTATGATAAATTTTTACGAAGCAAATATACTTCTTACTAGACAATTATGGGCTAAAATTGTTGCATCATGAAGTTAAAGAAACCGAATGACCGAAATAATGCAGCAATCAACAAGCGTCGGTGCAAAATGCTTGCCTGCCAATTTTATAAATGTACTATCTTTGCCCTACTTATGAATCTGCCTTTTACACTTGATACAGACACCGTTTGGTATGCCATTGGCGACGGTTCTCTGGAGAAAACCATTCACAGGCTGGATGATTTTCACCGGGTTATTATTTTAGTTGATGAAAATGTGGAGAAACACTGTCTTCCGGTTTTTTTTATGTTGGCTCCTTCATTACGCGATTGCGACGTCATTCGAGTTTCGAGTGGCGAAAAAAACAAAAATATAAGCCAATCATCGTATATCTGGAACGAACTAACCAGATTAAATGCCAGTCGTGACTCTTTATTGCTTAATCTTGGTGGAGGAGTTATTACTGACTCGGGAGGGTTTGCCGCTGCTACATTTAAGCGAGGGATGCGATTTCTGAATGTGCCCACCACCTTATTGGGCATGGTGGACGCAGCCATCGGAGGTAAAACAGGCGTGGATTTCCACGATTTTAAAAATCAGGTGGGTTTGTTTGTGGATCCCGTGGGTGTAATTATTGAACCCGTTTTTTTGGATACATTGGAGTCATTGCAATGGCAATCGGGTTTTGCTGAGGTGCTTAAGTATGCCCTCATTATGGACAAGGACTTGTGGACAAAATTAGATGGTTTGCATTTTAGCGAAGTCAAGGATTGGAATAGTGTGATTATCAAAGCTGCCCGCGATAAAATTGACATTGTGCGTTTTGATGCATCTGAGCGTGGCGTGCGAAAAAATCTTAATTTTGGACATACCATAGGGCACGCTCTGGAGTCGTATTTCCTGAAAACCCACGATGCTACAACACATGGAAATGCTATAGCAGCAGGAATGATATGTGAAGCATGGATTTCGTCGAAGGTCTTTGAATTCGATTGTACCCAATTGGATGAAATTGTGACGATGATCGATAAAAACTTTAGCCGGTTTCAATTCGATGAAAGCAAAATACCACTTATCATAGATTTGATGCATCAGGACAAAAAAATGCGCGGCAACAAGTTGATGTTCAGCTTGCTCAGAAGGTTGGGAAAAGCTGCTCATGATGTGGAAGTGGATGGGCAACTTATTGAAGATAGCTTGTTGTACTACCTTAACAATCAAAAATGTAACTAATCTCTGGATGTTTTGAATACCATAAAACTTACCCAAAAATCAAAAATGGCCACGGGAACCGTTCAAATTCCCGGTTCTAAAAGCATCAGCAATCGTGCGCTGATAATGGCCGAATTGGCAGGCCCAAATGCCAAAGTTGGGAAGCTTTCGGAGGCCGACGATACCCAATTGTTAAAACAGCACCTGGGTTTTATCCGAACCTGTGGCTCCAGTGGAATTCCTACCATTTTTGATGTGAAAAATGCAGGAACTGTGGCACGTTTTTTAACAGCTTATTTGGTGTCTCATGTGGGCGAATGGCTGGTGACAGGGTGTCAGCGGATGCGTGATCGACCCATTGGCGTGTTGGTCGATGCACTTCGGGCGCTGGGAGCCCAAATCAGATATTGCGATAAAGAAGGTTTTTTGCCCATACATATCAGAGGAAACGACATACATGGCGGTGAAATCACCATCGATACTTCGGTAAGCAGCCAGTTTGTTTCGGCCATATTGCTTATTGGCCCTTATCTGGAGGATGGCTTGAAGATGAACTTCGTGGGCGATCAGGTGTCGAAATCTTACGTAAAAATGACCGTTGAGATGATGAAAGCCTTTGGTGCTCAGGTCTCATTATTTGACGATTGCGTGATTGTGGATCCTCATCCTTATAATGAAATTATTTTTCAGGTAGAAGCCGACTGGACGTCAACTGCTTACTGGTACGAAGTGGCTGCACTTTCAAAACAATCAGATATTTTTATTCCAGGATTGCACGAAGAAAGTATTCAAGGCGACCATATACTACCCGAATTGTATGAGAAATTAGGTGTGCGAACCATTTTTGAAGAAGGTGGGCTACGGTTGCTTTCCTCGGGGAAAGTGCAAAAGGAGTTTTCCTTCGATTTCACCTCTTGCTCCGATTTGGCACTTTCGGTGATCACCACCTGTGCCGCGCTAAAAATTAATGGGAGCTTTAAGGGGGTTAAAAACTTGAAGTTTAAGGAGTCTGATCGTTTGGAAAGCCTTACAGAGGAACTAATAAAAATTGGAGCTGTTTTGAAACATGCCGGTGATACCTGTACATTAAGTTATTCAAAAGACATCCCTTCCGATGAATTGGTTTTCAATACTTATCACGATCATCGTTTGGCCATGAGTTTTGCTCCGTTGGTGATGAAATACCCGAAAATTACCATTAACGATCCTGACGTGGTAGTTAAATCCTATCCGGCATTTTGGGAAGAATTTGCCAAGCTGGATGTTGCCACACTTGTTCCAATTAAAAACGACTAATTGCGAGAAAGAAAGCTATGGAAGTTGATCTTCACATATCCTGTATCATCGATCAGTTTTATCCACAAATAGGAATGAACCTGGTGGAAGTATTAAAAAGAGCTGGGGTAAAAGTGCATTATAATAACGAACAAACCTGTTGTGGTCAGGTGGCTTTTAACGAAGGGTTTTGGGATGAAGCCAAACGTTTGGGTGAAAAATTGATATCAGAGTTTAATAATAACCGCATGGTAGTGAGTGCTTCCCCATCATGTTTGGGCTATATTAAAACCCAGTTCGACGAATTGTTTTATAATGGAGCTTATCACAACGAATACAGGCAGTTACAACGAAGTGTGTTTGAAATAACTGATTTTTTGGTAAATGTGCTAAAAAAAACAAACCTAGGTGCTACCTTCAATCACCGTGTGGCCTTTATAGAAAGTTGCGCAGCTCAACGTAGTTACGGACTACACGACCAACCGCTGATATTGTTGAATCAGGTAAACGGACTTCAATTGGTTCCTTTGGAAAATATTGAAGATTGCTGTGGATTTGGTGGCATGTTTGCCAATCGGTTTGCTCCCATGGCGGTGGCCATGAGTAAGCAAATTATAGAAAGTGCTTTAGAAGCCGGGGTGGAATATATTATTACCAATGAGCCTGAGATTCTACTTCATCTGAATGTCTACATCAGAAAAAACAACATCCAGCTTAAAACTGCTCATGTGGTGGATGTGCTGGTTTCGGAATAATCCATTTCGTTTTCACTTTATTTTTCCAATAACGCTTTTAAGTCCGACTTAATCTGCTCTTTTCCAATAGGTTTAGATAGTATCGTTTTGTCTTTCCCCAAAATAAAAATGGTTGGTGTGGCAGCAATGCCGTAATCGTTAATTACCGGTCCTTCCCAACCCATTAGTTCGCCCACGTTGTGCCAAGTGTATCCTCCTTCTTCAATGGCTTTTTCCAGGTCTTCTTTGGAACTGTCCACCGAAAAGGTAACCACATCCATCTCGTCGCGGGTGGTAGTGTCGTAATAGCTTTTTATTATGGGCAATACTTCGTCACAGTGGGGACACCAGCTGGCCCAAAACACCAAAACCGTGGTGTTGGCTTTGATGGAGTCTAAAACGATGGTTTGTCCTGTCATGTCAACGGCTTCAAATTCGGGGGCTTTCTTTCCTGGAGCCAATTTACGGATGATTTCCATTTTGTTAGCCAACTTAGCCTTGCGCTCGGTGTTTTCACAAAATTGCTCCAATTGATTGCTGTTGGCGATGTGTTCCAATCCCCTTTCAAAGCCAATCCCTTCAAATCCTTTTATCAAAAAATCCACCAAAAATTCATAGGTCTTTTGGTTTACCATGGCCTTGCTGAGCACCGTGTCAACAGCGATAAGTAGCTGGTCTTCCAGTTGTTCCTGGCTGTTGGCCTTGTATTGATACAACGACATAAACTGAACAACCTTGGAAGTAAGTATGCTGCTATATATAAGGAGTGTGTCGTTGAAGTCTACCTGATCGAAATAATGGCTTTTCATGTATTGGTTTTCCTGATCCGGGGTGAGATCAAGAGGTGGAAACAACGGTTCATCGGTAGTGATGTAGCGCGAGGCAAGTGCGTTGGGATTTTCGTATGCAAGTTGCGCAATTCTTTCTTTCAACTGAGTTTCCAGAAATTGATATTGACCGGAAATTTTTTTGTAGAAAGGGTCGCTCTTCGGGTAATCGGTCATGAGTGGGTCAAGTAAATCCATTTTAAAGAGGTTGCTTCCTTTCAGATAGAGGTAGTCGTAGTAGAGCAAATTTTCAACGGAACTGATAATTTGAACCTGATCGTCGGCTTCAAATCCGGAAGTAATAAATTGGATGTTTTCCTTGTTGAAAATTAACTCCACAGCTTGTCCCGGACCTCGAATGACAATGTACATGCCAACGGGTGTGCCTTCCTCCAATTGGAAAGTGAACGAGCCTTCTTCGTTGGATTGTACGGTGTCCACAACAGTTCTGTTTTCGCCCGAGACGCGCAGAAGATAGATGCTCTCGTTAGCCAAGCCGGTAAAAGTTCCGTCAATTTGATAGGTTTTTTGTGCCGATGCGAGCATGACAAAACTGAGTAGTATGCCTAGTAGTGTCGATTTGATCATGGGTTGCAGTTTCAAGTTTTTAATTTTAGGATTAAAACACAAAGGTGGGTATTTTTGATTAACTCATGATTAAAATAGCTATTTTTATCAAAAAAAATAGCAGATGAAATTCATTAAAAGTGAACTTAAAGACCATATTGGAATCATTACCCTGAATAATGATGAGAAACGCAACTCCATGAGTTTGGAAATGCTCAAGGAACTTTCTACCACCTTTGACCTGTTGACCCACCAAAAAGCTCGGGTGGTGATAATTCGTAGCAATCCGGGAGCCAAGGTTTGGTCGGCAGGTTTGGATATCAGTGAGTTGCCAGAGCCAGGGAAGGATCCGCTGCCCTACAATCACCCACTGGAACTGGTGTTGCGAAAAATTGAAGATTTTAGCGGTCCCGTTATTGCCATGGTGGAGGGCACAGTGTGGGGAGGCGGTTGCGACATGGCTTTTACCTGCGATATACTTATTGGTTCACCCCTGTGTTCTTTTGCTATCACCCCGGCTAAAATAGGTGTGCCATACAATGCGGCGGGGTTGATTCATTTTATGAACATGATGCAAATGAATATTGTGAAGGAAATGTTTTTTACGGCAGCCCCCGTGAGTGCTGAAAGAGCTTACGACCTAGGAGTTCTCAACCACCTGATCGCACTGGACAACCTGGAAGAATTTACCATGAAAATGGCGCTGAACATCACCCGTAATTCCCCGCTGGCTATCTCGGTAATTAAGCAACAGGTGAACTTGCTTGGCAAAGCCCGCCCGATGAACCCCACTGTTTTTGAACAGATAGCAGAACTCAGACGGAAGGCATATAACAGCCACGATTTTATGGAAGGAAAAAACGCTTTTTTGGAAAAACGCTACCCCACCTTCAAGGGCGAATAAAAATCTCTGAACGAAGAATTTCCCACAATTGGAATTTTGTGGTCAGAAAATTATAGTTTTGTAGTTGTAAAAAAGAAGTATTGCCACCATTGCTTATGAAACCTATATTCAATACCTATAGCATTTTTCTGATATTGATGATGTTATCAAGAATTATTTATGCGCAAACCCCCACTACGCAAGATTGTCTTGGTGCCATACCTGTTTGCGATTTTATTTACGTAGAAGACCAAACTGCCAGTGGATATGGCAATTACAATGAAATTCCGGCTACCCAATCATGTCCCTCACACTGTATGGATGGTGAAAAAAACAGCCGATGGTATATTTTTACGGTGGTTCAGAGTGGATACCTGAGTTTTGAAATCACTCCGCAAACCCCCACAGACGATTATGATTGGTCGGTATTTAACCTGACCAACAATTCGTGTGAAGAAATATGGTCCAATCCCGCTGAAATGTTGGTAAGTTGCAATGCCGCCGGAGGCCCCGGCTATCAAGGAGCCACCGGAGTGAGTAGTCTTAATGGCGGCACAGTTAATTGTAATGGGGGTGGAGCCACCTTCAAATGGAACAAAGACCTTCTGGTGTGGGAAGGTCAAACCTATGCATTGGTGGTAAGCGACTGGACACAAACCCCTGGTGGTTATACCCTCGATTTCAGTGCTTCCACAGCTACTATTTTCGATGATCAACGCCCTTATATAGAATATGTTGGGGGAGATTTGATAACCGGTTGCGGTACCAACGAAATTCTCATCCGATTCAATGAAAACGTGAAGTGTAGTTCCGTGCAAGCAGGTGATTTTAATATTGATGGTCCGGGCGGTCCATACAACGTGGTGGATTGCATTGGCGACAATTGCGAATTGGGCGGTGCCAACGAGCGTGAATATATACTAACCATCGAACCGGCCATCTATCAAGGAGGAGATTTTACCATCGGGCTTACACAGTTCAGCTCCATTTCCGACGCATGCAACAACTATGCCCTGGCTTCTTCCTTTCCTTTCACTGTAACGTTGGATACGCCGGAAGCCCTTGCAGGTGATGATATTTCGGTGCCTTATGCCTCACCGGCCACGCTCCAGGGTGATGCTGCCGGTGGCTCCGGACAATACAACTATTACTGGGAACCGGCCAGCCTTTTGGTAGATCCTGCTATGCAAAATCCCACTACTGTTGAACTTACTACCTCAACTGCTTTTACATTGTTGGTAACCGATGCAGAATCGGGTTGTCAGAGTCAGGATACCATGTGGGTTATCGTAGTGGGCGGTCCGCTTGCCATCAATGTGTCAGCTTCCGCGGAAGAGGTTTGTTCAGGAAATCGTGTCGATCTTATGGCCAGTACCGGTGGTGGTAGCGGAGAATATCAGTATTTATGGAGTTCCAATCCTCCGGGATTGAATTCAACACTTGCCACGCCATCGGTTTATCCCACCGAAAATACATGGTTCAAAGTTGAGGTGACCGATGGTTATTCACTGCTTTCCGATAGTATTTATGTGGTGGTATACCCTTCACCTGTTGCAGATGCTGGATCGGACCAGGTGATAAATGAAGGCACAACTACTACCTTGAGTGGCTCTGCTTCAGGAGGAACTCCCGACTACACTTTTCAATGGGAGCCAGCTAGTTGGTTGGAACAAAACAATGTAGCCAATCCTACGACCCTGCCCTTGTACGATCCCACGATTTTCAGTCTTATCGTTACCGACATGCATGGTTGCCCCAGTGAGCCTTCTCAGGTATTAATAAATCCTGATGGGGGTGGGTTATCGGCATTTCCTATGGCTGAACCTAACGAAATTTGTAAGGGCGAGTCCACCACAATTCAAGCGAACCCCACAGGTGGAGGGATGACATATACTTTCGAGTGGACTTCCTCTCCGTCAGGTTTTACATCCACTGAGTCTTCCTTTTCTGTTTCACCCATCGTGGATACAAGGTACGATCTGATAGTGACGGATCAGTTTGGAAACGAGTATGCAGCCCACACCAACGTTACTGTCAATCAGTTGCCCGTCATAAGTCTGGCACCCGACGGTTCGGATGCAGATACCATTGTGGTATGTGTCCGCGATTCGGTGGCCATGGATGCCGGATTTGACGATGATCCGGTAAACACAGAATACTATTGGTTGAAAAACAGTTATGTTAATAGATATTACACAGCCAGAAGCAATGGAAGTTGGATTGAGGATCAAACTCATTCTGTTAGGGTAACCGATGGCACGACCGGTTGTGTGAACACCGACAGTATCTATATTCTCTTCGCATTTTCCGAATGCAATATAGGCATTGAGGAAACTCAAGGCTCTTTGGATCAGGCCATAAGTATTTTTCCCAACCCCAATAGTGGCGATTTTATGTTGGAACTTAATGAGCCGCTATCGGATGTGACGCTTCAGGTATTCGATTCAAGAGGGGCAATGATTTATGAAGAATTGCTTTCCGGACGGATGAATTTAGGATATAAAAAAGTGGTTTCTTTGCAAGGAATCAGTCCCGGAATTTATATTATTCGTTTTCAAAACCAACGAGGTGTTTCTGCACAACGCATGGTCGTGAGGTAAGTAGTTTCTGCAAGAATACGCCAAATACTTCGTTATACTCGATTTGAAAGCAGTCATCAATCTAAGGCTGACGCCTTGATTTTCATCCGACTGAGGCGGACTCAAGCCTTGTCTTTGACGTTCTTTGCAAGAGACATATAAATATTTGAGTTTTCTTGCAGGTACTATGCAACACTTTTTTTATTCTTGGTTTTTCTTTCCGATCTTCGTTATGTACTTGGTTTGCCGATCGCTAGCGGTTTGTTAGTTGGTGGCGGGGTAAATTATTTTACTAAAAGCCCGCGAAATAACTTTTTTTTAAACCTTTTATGCTGCTGTTTTTATACTTTTGCAGCCGCTACTTAGAAACAGTCTAAACCTTAATATGGTATCCCTCTAAGGATTGCGTATGTAATATGAAGTATTTCATAAAACTATTTTTAAGTTCTCAGGCGATACAATGCCAGTGGTGATGATGGATAGTTTTTTACATGAGCTATAGGTTAAAATGACTGTTTTGGGGTAGGTTTACAAATTTTAAAACGAAAATACATGAACAAAGTACAGGAGATCGGGTTGATACTCGAAAAGTTAGGTATTAAAAGTGAAAACTGTGGAGTGTCCACGGGAGCAAAATGGATCGACACAAACGGTGATATTACAAGCTCTGTATCACCGATAGATGGAAAAGAAATAGCGAAGGTAAAAAATGCCACACTAGAGGATTATGAAAAGGTGGTAAAAAAAGCACAAGAAGCCTTTTTAGTTTGGCGTAAGGTTCCTGCTCCTGTGCGCGGAGAAATTGTACGACAGATTGGATGTGCACTGCGCGAATACAAAGACGATCTGGGGGCTTTGGTTACGCTTGAAATGGGTAAAATTTACCAGGAGGGGCTGGGCGAAGTTCAGGAAATGATTGACATTTGTGATTTTGCAGTGGGCCTTTCACGTCAGGTGAATGGTGCCAACCTTCAGTCGGAACGCGTCAATCACCGCCTTTCTGAGCAGTACCTTCCTTTGGGCATCGTCGGAATTGTTACTTCATACAACTTCCCTGTTGCCGTTTGGGCATGGAATTCGGCTTTGGCTGCTATTGCCGGCGATGTAGTGATCTGGAAACCTTCTTCCAAAACTCCCATTACCGCATTGGCTACCCAACATATTATTCAAGAAGTGTTAATCAAAAATGGTGTCCCCGAAGGTGTTTTCAACCTGGTGGTGGCCAAATCATCTGTGATGGGCGATAACTTTCTGTCCGACAAGAGAATCCAGTTGTTATCAGTTACCGGATCTACAGCTGTTGGAAAAAGGGTAGGAGCCATTGTGGGAAAACGTTTGGGTAAAACAATTCTTGAATTGGGTGGAAACAATGCAGTTATCATCACACCGAAAGCTGATATCCAAATGGCTGTAATGTCAACCGTGTTTGGTACTGTGGGTACTGCAGGACAGCGTTGTACAAGTACCCGTCGTGTGATTATTCACGAAGATATTTACGATGATGTATTGCAGAAATTTGTTTCTGCGTATAGAAATATTGTGCCTAAAATTGGTAATCCCATGGACCAAAACTTCCTCGTAGGGCCGTTAATCGATAAAAATTCTGTAGATTTGTTTCAGGATGCCGTGACAAAGGTGGTAGAACAAGGTGGTAAGATCGTTTTTGGCGGAGAAGTGTGTGAAGGTCCCGGTTTTGAATCGGGCAATTATGTGGTTCCTTGTATTGCGGAAGCAGAAAACCATTACCAAATTGTACAGGAAGAAACCTTTGCGCCTATTGTTTATTTTATCAAATATAGCGGAAGCGTTGAAAATGCCATTGCTATACAAAACGATGTTCCACAAGGGTTGTCATCAGCTATCTTTACACTGGATATGCGTGAAGCAGAAACATTTGTATCGTATGCCGGTTCCGACTGTGGTATCGCCAATGTGAATCTGGGTACTTCCGGAGCCGAAATTGGTGGTGCCTTTGGCGGAGAAAAAGATACCGGTGGAGGACGCGAGTCGGGTTCTGATGCATGGAAAGTGTATATGCGCCGTCAGACCAATACCATTAATTTTGGAACAGATCTTCCTTTGGCACAGGGCATTAAATTTGTCATTTAAATACTAATCAGATCCGGTTTCGGATGAAACCGGATCAATATTTTCATATTATGCCGACAAAATACTTATTGATTGTCCTTATTTCGCTGTTGGCTTTTGCTGCCTGTGAAAACGCTCCTGAAAAGGAAACAAAAAAAACAGAAAATGTGGAATTTGTGGTGACCATCGACACCAATATGACCATTGCTGAGTTTGCGAAAGCCAATCAAATTGGCGAACCCTATCTTAGAACCATGCTCGGAATGCCAACCCGTGCAGGCAGACAGTTGCCTCTTCACCAGTTAAGGAAGAATTACAAGTTTACCTACAAGTCTCTGGAGGATATTGTTACCGAAGCGAAAAACAGATAAAGCCCTCGTTTGTTACAGATATACAACTAGATATCCCGCAATTTCAATGTGGGTAAATGGGGCTACTATTTAGACAGACTATAAATTTAGTTATATGCAACTTTTTGCATATTTATCCTTAGTTGTCAAAGGGTTCTTTGGCTACATTTGCCACCATAAATTTCAAAAAATATCTGAATATGTTTATTTTAATGGTTGTTATCTTTGTTCTTGGGTATCTGGCTATTGCCCTCGAACATCCTCTAAAGATCGATAAAGCTGCTTCAGCATTGCTTATCGGATCGTTAACGTGGGTTGCCTTTATTCTGGGTGCTCAAGAAATTCTGACATCGGGGGCGAGTGCTGCCTGGAACAATTTCTTACACGAACAACAGGTGCTTGCTGCTGCTGCCGGACAAGCTTTCGAGGTAAATCATGAAACCTACCTGGAGTTCATCGTTCATAACCAGATTATTGAACATTTAGGAGACATTTCCGAAATCTTGTTCTTCCTTCTGGGTGCCATGACGATTGTTGAAATTATCGACCATCACCAAGGATTTAAATTGGTGACGGACAAAATTAAAACAACCAATAAAGTAAAGCTTTTATGGGTGATTAGTATTCTCACTTTCTTCATGTCAGCTGCTTTAGATAACCTTACTACCACTATTGTGATGGTAACCTTGCTGAAAAAACTCATCAATGATAAGCAAACACGTTGGTTTTATGCATCCATGGTTGTGCTCGCTGCAAATGCAGGTGGTGCATGGTCGCCCATTGGTGACGTTACCACCATCATGCTGTGGATTGGAGGACAGGTTACCGCGATGAATATTATTGTGATGGTTCTTGTTCCCAGTTTGGTCACTATGCTGATACCGGTTATTTTACTGTCGTTTACCATGAAGGGTGATGTTGTCCGTCCCAAACTTTCCGCCAACGAAGAACGTGAATATACAACGGCATTCGAGCGTAAACTGTTGTTGTTTGCCGGTGTGGGTGCCTTGTTGTTTGTACCGGTTTTTAAAACCCTTACACACCTACCCCCTTATATGGGCATGTTGCTTGGTCTTGGTGTATTGTGGGTGATTACCGACCTGATGCACCGTGGCAAACCTCTTGAGGACAAACGTAAACTTACCGTTATTGGAGTTATGAAGAAAGTTGACATACCTACCGTATTGTTTTTCCTTGGAATTTTATCAGCTGTGGCTTCTTTGCAGACTGCCGGACAATTGGGTCTGTTGTCGCAATGGCTTGATGATGTAACCAATAAAAATATTTATGTGATTGATACCGCCATTGGTTTGCTTAGCTCCATTGTTGACAATGTTCCATTGGTGGCCGGTGCCATGGGTATGTATCCCATTGCTGAAGTTGGTCATTTTGCTCAAGATGGAATTTTCTGGGAACTGCTGGCCTTTACTGCCGGTACCGGGGGTAGTATCTTAATCATTGGTTCTGCTGCCGGTGTTGCTGCCATGGCTCTTGAAAAAATTGACTTTATCTGGTACATGAAGAAAATCAGTTTACTGGCCATGTTGGGATATTTTGCAGGTATTGGAACCTATTATCTTCAAATGTTGCTCACAGGTCATTTGTAGGAAGTAAATAAATTGATATAAAAAATCCGCTCCTTGGGGCGGATTTTTTTTATGGGTGGTCGATGATCCCTGCGATGGAATCATGCCTGGCGCCTGTAACTGAAGCCAGACAATTTACCTTATTCTTCAGGCGCAAAACTCCCATGAAAGCAAAAATGAGGGCTTCTTTGTTGTCTACCAGCACGGCATCAGGTACAACGATCTGATGTGTGGTTTTGTTTCTGATGATATTAATTAAAAACCGGTTGTGTGCGCCGCCGCCTGTTATCAACATTTTCCCGGGAGGCAGTCCTTCAAGAGAGTGGACAATTTGTTTGCTGATATGTTCCACAACTGTAGCCAGTTTGTTCGGGATGCTGCCCCGATGTTCCATCACCATTTTTACAAAGTGTTTTTGAACATATTGGTTACTCAACGATTTGGGGTATTTACGATTAAAATATCCATCACCCTCCAATTTCACTAATAGGGCTTCATCTACCATGCCCCTGGATGCTGTGTCGCCGTTCTTGTCGAACACCATGCCAAGTTCCATGCTCAGGGCATTAAGCATTTGGTTGGCAGCACAGATGTCGTAACCTACCCTGCGGTTGTTTTTCTTAAACGAAATATTTGCAATACCCCCGATGTTGATACAGGCCTCATAATCACTAAAAAGCAATTCGTCGCCAATGGGAACCAGCGGCGCACCCTGACCACCCTGTCGAATATCATCATTTCTGAAGTCGCTTACTGTGGCAATTTGTGTGACTTTGGCAATCATGTCACCCCTGCCCAATTGAAAACTAAACCCTTTTTCGGGTGCATGAAACACCGTGTGCCCGTGCGAAGCAATCAGTTCCGGTTCATCAATTTCGTGCCTTAAAATAAAGTTGTGTGATACTTCTCCCAGATAACGGCCAAAACTCACATGCAGTTGCTTCAACTCTCCGGAGGTAAGCGAACGAGCTTCGGTAAGTTTTTCCTTCCAATAATTAGAATATGAAACGGTTTCAGTCTGTATAATTTGATATTCCCAATGGTTTTCCTTGAAGGTAAACTTGCAATATGCCAGATCAAGCCCGTCGAGCGAACTTCCCGACATCAGTCCTAAAGCTGTTGTTGTGTCAGAGGTCACAATGCCGGAATTAGTTTCTCCAATTGCATTCCCCTCGAACCCTTTATTAGGATGTTGGCATCACGAATGGGGTAGGTGGTGAGGTGAGCAAGTGCCTCTTGGGTGCTTTCAAAGTAGGTGAGCTTTTCTGCTTGTAGTACCTCAGTAAACATTTTCCCTACAAAGACAACGTTTTGAATGTTGAGGTTTTTTACCAACTCAACTATTTTGATGTGTTCAGTGGCAGAAGCTTCGCCCAGCTCAAACATATCACCTAAAATTAGCCAGGGATTGTCTTGGGTGTATTGGTGAAAATTGTTGATTGCCAACGACATGCTTACGGGATTTGCATTGTAGGCATCCATAATAAGCAGGTTGTGTTCGGTTTTCATTTGCTGTGAGCGGCTGTTTTCGGGAACATACCCTTCGATGGCCCGGATGATATGTTTATTTTTAAGTTTAAAATATCTTCCAAGAGTAATGGCTGCCAGTATGTTGGGAAAATTGTAACCTCCGTAAAGTTGAGAAGAAATGGTAATTGGATTTTCCTCCGAGGTGGTGGCTTTTACCACAAGCCCGGGCTTATCTGTAATCAATTGTCCCACAATATCTGCACCCGAAGATCCATAGGTAATTCGGTGTAGCCCTTCGCTCAGCTCCATTAATAATGGATCGTCTGCATTCACAATGGCAGTGCCATTATTGGTTCGTATAAATTGGTACAGTTCGTTCTTAGCTTTAATCACGCCTTCAAAACCACCCATTCCTTCCAGGTGTGCTTTGCCGATATTGGTTATTATACCCATGTTGGGGCGAGCCAATTCACACAATTGCGCTATTTCACCCTGATGGTTGGCACCCATCTCCACGATGGCGATTTGAGTTTTATGGGTAATTCTCAATAGGGTTAGTGGAACTCCGATATGGTTGTTAAGGTTACCTTGGGTAGCTACAATTTCTTTTTCAGTTTCAAGTACTTTGGCTATGAGTTCTTTAGTGGTAGTTTTTCCATTGGATCCGGTTACACCCAACACAATGGCTTTGTTTGTTTCTCTATGAAATAGCGCCAGGTTCTGTAAAGCCTGTAACACGTTGTCCACCAAGAAATATTTACCATTGTTTTCATGATAAATCTCATCGTCGATAACAGCCGTGGAGGCACCTTTGTTTAAGGCTTCTTTGGCAAATTTATTCCCGTTAAAATTTTCACCGGAGAGGGCAAAAAAGAGGCTGCCTGAAACATCACCTCTTGAATCGGTGCTGATTTTGGGCGAAGCCAGAAACACCTGATATAATTCCTGGATTTTTTTCATCGTCATAAAAAAACCCCACCTTTTTGGGGTGGGGTAAATATACTATAAATATTTTTATTTCACACCTGGTACGGCACTACCCACACGAATCATCGCACATCGGAAGCCGATGGTGGATGACGATTCATCTTCATTCAGAAAACGACGGGTTCCGGGACTGAGGTAATAAACTCCATCATTCCACGAACCACCTTTTACCACGCGTGATTTGTCGTTGATCAAGGTTGTTTGACCATAGTCATACATGGCTTCGGAGTTGGCTACGTCTTCTTGTCCGTCCAACCAATCAGCGCGGATGCTTGACTGGTAGTCACCATCACGGTAATTTACATTGTTGGCTTTACGGTAGTTTTTACGTTGCGCAGCTTCTTCTGCGGTAATATCAACATAGGTAATTCTACCCAATGAATCTTTGGGGGCAATTCCGCCATCGATATCTTTTTTTACATTTTGAAATACATTACCACGATAGGGGTTAAAGTCGGAAACAAATTCAGGAGTCATGGGGCGATACACGTCAAGAACCCATTCGCTCACGTTGCCGGCCATGTTGTAAATTCCGTAATCGTTTGGCCAGTATGATCCTACAAAGTTAGGGATGCTGGCACCGTCGTTCAGGTTACCGGCTACGCCCATATAGTCACCACTTCCGATTTTAAAGTTAGCCACAAAGCTTCCGTAATATTTGGTTTCGTCGGTACGAACGCCACTTCCGTTCCACGGATATTCACGGCGCTCAACAACGCGATTGTAAAGAGTATTGCCAATCAATCCAAGGGCAGCGTATTCCCATTCGGCTTCGGTGGGCAAACGATAATTGGGCAGCAAAAGTCCATCTTCAAAACGTACATTGCGGATTCCTGTTCCGTTGGGATCGAGGTCTTCCTTACCTTCTTTTATTAAACCTTCATATTGTCCGGCCAGATAGGCATCGGTGTTAAAGTTTGCTTCATCCTTTTGAGCGGGATCGAAATCCAGAATACCTTCAGAAATGAGAATACTTTCGTTTACACGGTCGCTTCTCCAAGAGGCATAATCGTTGGCTTGTACCCAGCTAACACCAACCACGGGGTAGTTTTTGTAGGCAGGGTGTCTGAAATAGGTACGAACCAGAGGCTCGTTGTATGCCAGACGATCGCGCCAAACTAAGGTGTCAGGAAGAGCTTGTTGCACCACCAAAGGGAAACTTTCGCCATAAACACGATTCAACCAGAAAATATACTCAAGGTAATCGATGTTGCTTACCTCTGTTTGGTCGATATAGAAACTGCTTACGGTTACTTTTCTAGGGGTGTTGTCCCATTCGTAGAAAGGTGTTTCAGAAGTTGCACCCATGGTAAATGTACCTCCTTCGATGAGCACCAGTCCTGGTCCGGTAATTTGTTCAGCAGACTCTGCTACCTCGAAGCCTCCATTTTTGGGTTGGTTGTATTCCCAACCTGTTGTGCGTGAACGGTCGTTTGACTTACAAGAAGTTGACAGGATTGCCATGATGGTCAACCCGCTCAAGATAAAAAACAACTTATTACTTTTGAACATTTTAATGTGATTTTTTATAAACTGCTGCGATAATAACTAAAAAGTAGGTGAATTTATTGCCCTAATTCGACGCCGGGCTGATTCTTTATATATACAAAAATCCCAGGCAAATGATATTTCATGTGCCCCACCGGCCTGTCCACCCATCTGTGAAACGGTGAAATCATAGCTGTAACCAATGCGGATATTGTTGTAAGTTATACCAAATAAAGCTACTACGGCGTCAGGATTTTCAAAATTATGTCGAAACCAGCTTCCTAGTACGAAGGGGTATTTTTTTACGTAAAGACCCACATTGAGCTGATGAAATTTTTCTTGTTGCATGTACAACAGATTGGGCTGGATAACAATGTCGCTTTCTGAAGCATTTCCCAGACCTCCATTGGTTGCGTTGATAATGGCACCTCCATGAACGGCAATTTTCATGGGCAACTTGCTGTTGTTGTCATCATAGAAGGAGAGGCTTGGTTGGTTGATGTGATCAACAGCCACTCCTACGAAATACTGGTCGGTATGGCTCATAACTGCTCCGGCTGAAAAGTCGATAACTGAAATATTGTCGTTGGACGGAGGTGTTTCCGAGGTGGTGGGATTGATATTGCCCGTGGTTGGATTAATTTGATCGCCGAAAGTGAGTTTGTTCCAATTAAGATGTTCTTGGTAATAGCCTCCTTTAACTCCGAAGCTGATCAAAATATTGTTGCTTACCTGAAGTTTGTACGAATAAACGGCCGATATGGCATTGCGAACCAAGGCGCCATCTCCCTGAGCGTCGCTCATCACCAAAATACCAAACCCACTGTTGATTCCGGGTAAGTTTTGGTCGTAGGCAATATTATAGGTAACGTATGCTTTAGATAATGATGGATATTGGGTGCGATAGTTTAAACCCAGTCGTCCACATTCGGTGCTTCCAGCCAATGCGGGATTCAAATAAAGAGGGTTAGCGTAGAACTGAGAAAACTCTGCATCCTGCGCTTGTGTTACACCCCATGCCAGAGCAAACAATGAAATTAAGATGATTCGAAACCTACTGACCATTACTCCAATTTGTTGATTTGGTTTGGTTTTTGAAAGCACAATTATACGACCTTTTTTATTATCCTATCAGGGATATTCCTTTTTTTTATTCAAAAATTCCGTGCAAACTTAAGCAAAATAAAACACATAAAACATCGTTATACATCATAATTATCAGTCGCAGTTCTGTTTATTTTTATTTTTGACGATTAAAACAACCACATGAGATACCGCCCTTTTTATTTTTCATTGCTTTTGTTTTTCTTGAGTTTTGAAGTGTTGGCCACGGAGTACCGCTTTTCGGAAACCATTCAATGGAAGCCATTTGAACAGATTGATTTGGGAGAAAATAATATGGTAAACCGTCCGGGCTTTCAGGGGGCGTTGTTTTACAGCGATCAAGTACTGCCTCATTTCAAAAAAAATTACAGAATTCATTCGGCCAATACCTCGGTGGAGGTTTCTTTAGAACAGATGTTGTTTGAACCAATGACTGAAAAGGATCAGGGTATTCTAAAGCAATACCAGTCAGACTTAGGTGAAATTGCACCTATCGGCAGCGTGGTTCAAATGAAAAAGGAACCATGGGTTTCGGTTGATTTTATCCCCATTCGCTGGAACGACTCCTTACAAAATTTCGAGAAGCTTATCGCCTTTGTTTTGGTAGCAGAGGTGGTCGATTTGCCCAAAAACAAAATGCCATCCAGAACATATGCTTCGAGTAGTGTGTTGGCATCAGGAGATTGGTTTAAGATAAGGGTGTCCGAAACAGGGGTACACACGGTCACCTACAACGATTTGTCAGCCATGGGTTTTGATATGAACGTGCCTTCGTCGAAAATTGCCTTGTTTGGAAATGGTGGAGGGGTGTTGCCCGAAAAAAATAATGTGCCTGTTTATGATGATTTGGTTGAAAATCCAATCAAGATGGTGGATGGAGGTGATGGCAGCTTCGATCCGGGCGATTATTTTATTTTTTATGCACAAGGTCCTATTGTCTGGAATTGGAATGAAGAAATACAAGTTTTTCAACATCAAAACAATTACTACGACGATTACGCCTATTATTTTATTACGGCCTTAAGTGGTGCGGCAAAAAGAATAGTTACTGCTGAAATTTCAGGGGGAACACCTTCGGTAGAAGTAAATAGTTTTATTGACTATGCATATCACGAAGAAGATACCAGAAATATTGCGGCAGTTGGTCGTATTTGGTTTGGCGAAATCTATGATATTTCCAATTTAACGCACGACTTTGTGTTCAGCTTCCCCAATATATTGAAAACAAGCAATTCAGGATACTTTTACGGGAAATTTGCAGCCACATCTTCAGGAAACAGTTCCTTTAAGATTGGGTTGGATGGTGTGAACATGGCTACCCTAAACATTGAGCCCACCACGGGCAATTATGCCATGGGAAAAGAAGGTGCTACCAGTTTCAGGTTTCTTCCTAAAGACGAAAATGTACTGATATCTACCACCTACCAGCGGAGTAACAGCAGCTCATTGGGCTACCTTGATTATATAGAAGTAAATGTACGGAGATCCCTTACCATGTTTGGTAATCAAATGCTTTTCAGGAATATTACTTCAGAACCCAATCAATTGGCTTTGTTTACCTTGGGAAATGCATCTTCGCAATTGGAGATATGGGATGTTACTACTGCTGTAAACCCAACAAATGTCAATACAACGGTTTCGGGCAACCAATTGCAGTTTTCTGCCATGCTCAGCGGACATAACGAATACGTGGCCTTTAATTCCTCCGGTTACAAATCTGTGGAGTTTGTTGAACAAGTGCCCAATCAAAACCTGCATGCTTTGCGCAACGTGGACTATCTTATTATTACTCATCCGGATTTTTTGGCACAAGCCAACGATCTGGCCAATTTCCACCGCGAGCGAAGCACAATTAAGGTGGAGGTAGTAACCATCAATCAGGTTTATAACGAGTTTGCTTCGGGAAGTCACGATATTACCGCCATCCGTAATTTGGCCAAAATGCTCTACGACGAAAGCGATGCGGGTGCCGAATTAAAGTATTTATTGCTTTTTGGTGATGCTTCCTATGACTATAAGGACAGGATAAGTGATAATACCAATTTTGTCCCTTGTTGGGAGGCCACGGTTCAACCTTTGAATGTGGTTAATTCCATTGCTTCAGATGACTATTTCGGATATCTGGACGATGGGGAAGGAGAAGAACCGCCTTATAATGTTTCCAGTGACGATAGGGTTGACATAGGTATCGGACGCTTTGTGGTGCAAACAGCTGAAGAAGCGCAGGTAGCCATTGATAAAACTATGCATTATTCCACCAACTCAACGGAGACCATGGCGTCATACCGCAACGTGATCACTTTTATTGCCGACGATGGCGACAGCAACACCCATATCAAGGATGCCGAAGCGGTTTCTGGTTTCGTGGGCGAAAGTTTCCCTGTGTATAATATCAATAAGATATATGTGGATGCCTACGAGCAGGTGAGCACACCCGGCGGACAAAAAGCTCCAGAGGTAAATCGAGCCATTAATTTACAGATGGAGAAAGGAACATTGATTTTCAATTATTCGGGTCATGGAGGTGAGATTGGATTGGGTCACGAACAAATTGTACAACTTTCGGATATAAATTCGTGGAACAATTATGATAAGCTGACCGTTTTTATCACAGCCACTTGCGAATTCACACGATATGATGATCCACAAAGGGTTTCTGCAGGTGAACAGGTGTTCCTCAACAGCAAAGGAGGAGGTATCGCCTTGTTTACCACATCACGAGCAACCTATGCATATGCCAATCGCGAGCTGAATATGGATGTGTACGAGGACAATATGTTTGAAAAAATCGATGGCGAGTATCCCACATTTGGAGATATCATCAGAAGATCGAAACGCAGGGGAACCTCCAACGACCGAAAATTTGTTTTGGTTGGCGATCCGGCATGCAGAATGGCCTATCCTGAATATGCAGCGGAAACCATGGCAGTAAATGCTAATCCCGTGGGCTTTGTTCCCGACACACTTAAAGCCTTGGCCATGATATCGGTAGATGGAAGAATTACAGATAAATCGGGTAATGCCATGCCTGAGTATCAGGGCGAGATTTTCCCTATCGTGTACGATAAACTATCAGAAATTGTGACTTATGGTGATGAAAACCAACCTTATACTTTCTACTTGCGTAAGAATGTACTCTTTAATGGAAAAGCATCTGTAGTTGATGGAAACTTTCATTTTGAGTTTATGATGCCCAAAGATATTGCCTATAAATATGGTACAGGGCGTATCAGTTATTATTTTAGAAATGAAACCACTGATGGAAACGGGTATTTTGAGGATTTCATCGTGGGTGGTTTTAATCCGGATGCACTGGAAGATACCATCGGACCTGTAATTGATTTGTATTTGTACGACACTACGTTTGTACCGGGAAGTGTTGTTGGTCAAAACCCCCTGCTTTTTGCCAAGGTGCGGGATGAAAGTGGTATCAACACCACAGGAGCTGGTATTGGTCACGATATTGTGACCACCGTGGATGAAGACCCAAATCTGGTTTATGTGCTTAACGACTATTATGAAGCAGATGAAAATAGTTTTAACAGCGGAGTTGTTACTTATCCATTTGCCGACCTTGCTGAAGGCGACCATGTGTTAAGTTTGAAGGTATGGGATGTTTATAACAATTCGTCCATAGCTTATTTGCCTTTTACCGTAGTTACTTCCATGAGTGTTGTTGTGGACAACCTTCGCAATTTCCCCAATCCGTTTTCTACCAGTACAGAGTTCACTTTTACACACAATCAGGCCGGAAACAACATGGATGTAGCATTACATATATACCGAATGGATGGTTCGTTGGTACGCACCCTCAACACCAAAATAGATGCAGAGGGTTATCAAATAGCTCCACTTAAATGGGATGGTACTTCCGATGCAGGCGGAAAAATAGGAAGAGGTTTTTATG
This sequence comes from Bacteroidales bacterium, assembly GCA_963676875.1. Taxonomy (GTDB): domain Bacteria; phylum Bacteroidota; class Bacteroidia; order Bacteroidales; family F082; genus UBA6244. The sequence goes on along the minus strand of OY781436.1, from coordinate 504,483 downwards.
TGGTGCGTGTGGTGGTGCGAAATGAGGCTGGTTATACAGGTGAAGACTCCTCCAAACTGATCTATATTAAGTAGGTATCGCTGACAACCAAATTGTTGTTATTTTTGTCAATTCTTGGTGTAAGAGTTGCCGTAATGTACTTATTTAACTACATTGGAAATCCGGTTTAAAAGTTGGTTGTATTTCTGAGAACAAAATTTACCACAAATGAAAAAACTATTCCCGCTTTATATGTTGCTGATTACTACCCTTGCACTTTCTGCCCAGCAAAAGGTAGCAGTTCATATCGACTACTCAAACTTACTTACTCTAGAAACCAATCACAACCAAACACTTCATTATTTTTCTTTTCCGGAAGCCACTAATTTGCCGGAATATGGTGCTTTGCCCATTTTTATGATGGATGTGGAATTGCCGTCCAACGTGTTTGAGTGTGAAGCCAAATTATCAGATATAGAAATAGATACGCTGGATAATGCCACCATGGAGTTGCTATCAGACAAAGAGTTGTGTCCTCTGGATTTTACGGTTTTAGTGGAGCAAGCAGGCAATAGGGCGCGGATTTTTGTGGTGCCTTTCAGCACGAACGAAAGCAGAACAGCAGTTTTCCGTTTGCTAAAAGCCCAGTTGCTCATCGATTTTTCACCGGTGGAGCCCGGCAATTTGCAACTGATAGAAGAACGCGATTACGTTGACAATTCGGTGCTTAGCAGTGGCACATGGTATAAACTGGGTATTACCCATCGGGGTGTTTGCCGGTTGGATGCCGCCTTTTTTGAAAATCTGGGAATCGACATAGCTTCCTTGGATCCTTCTAAATTAGGCGTTTTTGGAAATTATTCCGGTATGTTACGGGAGACAAACGCCGCACAAAGAATTGACGACCTTCAGGAAAATGCCATACGAAGGGTGGGCATGGAAGACGGTACTTTTGATCAGGATGATTATATTCTGTTTTATACGGAAGGCCCTACGGCAGAAGACTACAATGTTTTTTCGATGCATTATAACCATGTTAAAAATTTGTATGCTGATACCATCTATTATTTTGTGACTACCGATCGGGCCACTGGACTGGAGATGAACAGCTTGCCCATATCCAATATGACACCCACTTTGACCATCGACGAGTTTTTGGATGTCCAGAGTCACGAGCTTGATTTGGAAAACCTATTGGATTCAGGAAAAGAATGGTATGGTGAATCTTTTACCGGAGATACCATGGAGCGTGTTTTTCATTTTAATTTTCCGCATTTGGTGCAGGGCTTTCCGGTTCATTTGTTGGCCAAAATGGCTGCCAGAGGTTTTGTTTATACCTATTTTGAGTTAAGCGTAAACGGACAACAAGTGATAGATTCCACCCTTTTTCTCAAGGTAACCGCCTCCTCACATACATACGCCTTTAAAGCTCAAAAGACGGCTTCTTTTTTTGCAGATAACGACCAGTTGGAGGTGAAAATCCGTTATATTTCCGATGATGAAAACGCCACTGCCTGGCTTGATAACCTTGAGCTCAACGTCAAGCGTGAGTTAATATTTACCGGGGGACAAATGGTTTTTCGCCAACCGGACGCAGCTGTTTCAGGACAAATAGCCCGCTTCAATGTGCGGAATGTGAATCAGGATGTGGAGATATGGGGAATTACTTCTCCTCACTTTCCTCAAGCCATTGATTTCCAAAAAACAAATGATGTGGTTCAGTTCACATTGGACGATGCCCAAGAACGCGATTTTATCATTTTTGATGGCAATAGTTATGTGGAGCCTGTTGATATACACGAAATTCCTAACCAAAACTTGCATGCAATCAGCAATTTGAATATGATAATCGTGGCTCCTGACATGTTTTTGGATCAGGCTAACCGACTGGCTCAAATCCATGAAACTGTGGACAACTTAAAATCTGTTGTCGTTACCCCCGAGCAGATTTACAACGAATTCTCATCAGGGTCGCAGGACGTTACAGCCATTCGCGATTTCATGAAAATGCTTTACGATCGGGAGGATTTTGGTGAAAAACCCGGTTACCTCTTGTTATTTGGAGATGGTTCATACGATTACAAACACCGGATTCCGGAAAACACCAATGTAGTTCCTACCTACGAATCAAATGAATCGCTCACTGAAACGGGTTCCTTTGTTACCGATGATTATTTTGGTCTGTTGGATGACTACGAGGGCGGAAGTGCCAGTGGTGAACTTGATTTAGGAATTGGCCGCTTTCCTGTATCCACTGTGCAACAAGCAAAGATAGCTGTGGATAAAGTAGAAAATTACCTAACCGACAAACCTGCTGTGCTGGGCGATTGGCGCACCAAAATTTGTTTTGTGGCCGACGATCAGGATTCCAATCTTCACTTGGATCAAGCCGAAGACATGTCTTCCATTGCCGATACCATCCATAAAGGCTTGCGCATTAATAAAATATATTCGGATGCATTTGCTGTGCAGGAAACGTCAAGCGGCTATCGATACCCGGATGTAAATACCAACATCAATAATCAGGTGGAAAAGGGCACGGTTATCATGAACTATACCGGGCATGGCGGACTGATTGGCTGGTCGGAAGAAATGATTCTGGATGTGCCGGCTATCAATGGTTTTTCAAATATCAATAACCTTCCGGTTTTCGTGACAGCTACCTGTGAATTCAGTCGCTTCGATAATCCTGAGTTCACTTCTGCCGGGGAATATGTTTATCTGAATCCTCATGGTGGTGCCGTTTCATTGCTTACTACCACCCGTTTGGCCTACGCACATGCCAATATTATCGTTAATACACGCATATATCTCAACCTGTTTAAAAAGGTAAATGGAGAATATCCCCGTCTTGGCGATCTGGTTCGGTTATCCAAAAAACCCTCCAATGCCAATTACCTGAATTTTGTGTTATTAGGCGATCCGGCATTAAAGTTGGCCTTTCCCGAGATGAATGTAATAACCTCAACGGTGAACAATGTGGGAATCGGTGAATCAGTAGATACCGTTAAAGCGTTGTCTGAAGTTACAGTTACAGGGTTTGTGGCCGATGAAAGCGGAAATAAACTAACTTCTTTTAATGGTATTGTATTTCCTACTGTATTTGACAAGAAAGTAAAGTATACTACCCGTGGCAACCTGGGATCCAGTTCTCCGGAAGATTTTTATTTGTTCGACAAGATACTTTATAAGGGTAAAGCATCGGTGGTGAATGGTGAATTTTCATTTAGCTTTTTGGTTCCCAAGGATATTTCATATGCTTATGGCTTTGGCCGAATTAATTATTACGCATACGATACGCTGACTTTTCAAGATGCCTGGGGCGATTATCAGGAGTTGGTGATCGGTGGCTACGATCAGGATGCTGTTGTTGACTTGGATGGCCCCGATATGGAAGTTTATCTGAATGAACCTACCTTTTCTTCCGGTGATCAGGTTACCAGTCAGGCAGTACTTTATGCCCAAATTATGGATCCTTCGGGTGTTAATTGCACGGGTAACGGACTGGGACGAGATATTGTGATGACCCTTGATCAGGATTATAACAATTCGGTTGTACTCAACGACTATTTTTATTTGGATATGGATACCTATAAACAAGGTATTGTTAAATATCCATTGGAAGGCTTAACCCAGGGAATGCATACCCTTACGGTGAAAGCCTGGGATTTACAAAACAACTCCTCGGAAAAAATCATTGAGTTTTTTGTGGACGATGAAGCTGAAGTGGGCGTGAGTGATGTACTTAATTATCCCAATCCTTTTAGTGGTGAAACCCGTTTTGAGTTCAAACACAACAAAATCGGAGTGATGCTGGATATAACCATTAACATATTTGATTATCAGGGTAATCCAGTTGCGGAACTACACCAAACAAGTAATACCGGCGGTTCGGGTATCGAACCCATATACTGGAACGGCACCAACTACAACGGCGATGTTGTGGATGATGGTTTCTATGTCTATCGCGTGAAAGTAATTGATCAGGCGGGTAATGTTACCTATCGCCAGCAACGTTTGATGAAAATAACCATGTAATTGATTGAAATAAAGGAGATTTGTTGGTGAAAAGAATCCAATTTTCCAACATACATATTAACTCCAAGCGAATTTTGCTTTAATATTTACCCTTCTCAAACCTTTTGAATAATATAACTTAAATTAATTCGTTAGTTTTGCAAACCTTTTATAATCATTAGTCAGATAGATGAAACATAAGATCTTACTTGTAGTCCTGCTGGCCGCTTTTGCGCTGGAAACCACTGCTCAAATAGAGAAAAATGGACAAACCATTAATACCATTACTACTGCTGTACCTTTGTTAATGATAGGCCCCGATGCCCGTGCAGGTGGTATGGGTGATGGAGGTGTTGCTTCTTCTGCAGACGTCAACTCCATGCACTGGAACGCTGCCAAATACTCCCGTATTAAAGACGATATGGGATTTTCCTTTAATTATACTCCATGGTTGCGTAATCTCGTTAACGACATAAATCTGGCCTATGTATCCTTTTATAAAAGGGTAGATAAGATGTCCACCGTTGGCGCTACTTTACGGTACTTTTCATTGGGAGAAATTACTTTTACTGACAACACCGGAGCCAATATTGGTACTTTTAAACCCAATGAGTTTGCCATTGACGCGGCTTATTCGAGGATACTTACCGAAAAACTTTCGCTGGCTGTTGCCGCAAGGTTTATTTACTCCAATCTTACACAAGGTCAGTTTGTGCAAGGCGTTGAAACAACTGCCGGTACCTCGGTTGCTGCTGATGTGAGTTTGTATTGGGAAGATGAAGTAAATTGGTTTCCTTCTACTCCGGCTACCTTTGCCTGGGGTATTAACATTTCCAATATCGGACAAAAGATTTCGTATTCCATATCAAATACAGAAAGGGATTTTATTCCCACCAACTTCCGTATCGGCCCCCGCATAACGCTGGATTTGGATGATTATAATACCATTTCATTTCAATTTGACGTGAATAAACTACTGGTTCCAACGCCTCCTATCTATTCCGACAGCCTCTACAATCCCGATGGAAGTCGCCAGATAATCAGTGGTATGGATCCTGATGTTAGCGTTATTCAAGGCATGGTACAATCATGGTATGATGCGCCCGGTGGATTTTCGGAAGAATTACGTGAGTTTAGCTTTGCCGTTGGTACCGAATACTGGTACACCGACGTGTTGGCTTTGCGTGGCGGATTTTACTACGAAGACCTGACCAAGGGTAACCGTAAATATGCCACTTTAGGTGTTGGATTGCGTTACAATGTTTTTGGTCTGGACTTTTCATACCTGATTCCTGTTACTTCCGACCAAAATCCTTTACAAAACACCTTGCGTTTCTCCCTGATTTTCAATTTGGATAAAGTAGGTAAAGCCAACGTTAAGTAGTGCAATGTTACCGGCAAGGGTAGGCATCGGATATGATGTACACCAACTGGTATCAGGGCGAAAAATGGTGCTTGGTGGTGTCGTTATTCCTTCGTCCTTTGGACCTGTTGGTCATTCGGATGCGGATGTGCTGATACATGCCATAGCTGATGCCATGTTGGGTGCCATGGCTTTGGGCGATATCGGAAAACATTTTCCTCCCACGGATTCGAAATACAAAGATTTGGATAGCAGGTTGATTCTCAAGCAAGTGTACCAAATGGTTTGCCAAAAAGGTTACGTATTGGGAAACCTCGACACTATAATTGTATTGCAACAACCCAAAATCGCTCAGTTTATCGAACCCATACGATCAGAGTTAGCTTCTGTACTGCAAGTAAATCTGGATGCAGTATCCGTGAAAGCCACTACCACAGAAAGATTAGGTTTTGTTGGCAGAGGGGAGGGGGTCTCCGCATATGCCACTGTGATGTTGGTATTGAAAAACCCTCAAGCCTAATTTTCCCAATAGGCATTGAAAAATAGCTGGATGCTGATTTCGTTGTTCATATCCTCAAATGCAGGAAGTTGGAGTTCGTCAGCATAAAGTGTTCCCGTCAAAACAAAAATGCGGTACTGAGCCTGCCCTTCGCCGGGTTTGGTAACTGCCATTTTGAACAATATGGTTTCGAACAAACTAACGTCTTCATTGGTCAATTGCAGTTCCACATCATAGTTGGCGTTGATGGTCTGTTGATTGATTAATGCGTCAACGGGGAAAGTTCCTGAGAGTTTGAAAATCCTGTCGGGGGATGCCTCCGCATTGTCCACGGCAGGCTGTCCGGCTTTTTTATCAGAAAAATCACTCCCTTTAAGTGCAGCCACAAATTCTCCTGTTTTATAATCGAGGGCGATGTTGATGTTTTTGTTTTCCCATTGCAAGTCTTTTCCGTTTTTTGTGCCGATGATGGTTAATGAAGTGGAATATGCCTGGTAGCGGGGCTCTTGTGCTTTGAGTTGAAATACTAGAGAGGTCAGGGTAATCAAGAGGATTGTTTTCATGGTGGTTGACTTTTTTTGTAAAAATAGCAACTTTTTTCAATGAAGTAATACCGATTATGAATTGAAATGAGCTTTAAGTTCGCTTCGCTCCTGAAACCTCTTCAATTCTATATCGGCATTATACATAAACAGCGCAGAGCTAACTTCAATTTATAGTTGGTATAAGTGCCGGATTCATGTTTTCTGAAAATGGGTTTGTCATGCTTTTTTTAGGAGAATCTACGGGTAGAAATTGGATGTTGCATTGCAAATGCTGGGGATACTTCCTCCTTGTTGCATATGAGTAGGAGATTTTTGACTGGCGTAAGCGACCGCTAGTGCCTTGGTTTCGATACCTTAAGCTTTTATTCTTTGTTCACTGATAACTGTTCACTTTGAAAAATAATCCTCGTTGTTCTCCTCATTGATAAACAAGGGGTTAAAACCAACCAGAAAGAGTTGAGAGGTTGCGCGTGTAACAGCTGTATAGAGCCATCTCAAAAAGGAGGTATTTATCTGATCTTCCGGTAGATATCCTTGGTCAACAAATACTTTTTCCCACTGACCTCCCTGGGTTTTGTGACAGGTGAGGGCATAGCCAAATTTCACGTGTAAGGCATTGTACCATGGGTCAACACGTATTTTATCTAATCTGGCTCTTCGGCTGGGAAGGTTGCCATATTCCTCTTCCAATGCGTGAAAAACCTTGTCCATTTCTGCTCTTGCGATGTCAGGACCATCAGTCATCAGAACGTCGAGCAGCAGTTTTACTTGTAAGGGTTTTTCGTCAGGGTAGTCCACCATTCTGATTTCAGCATCAGCGAATTTTAGTCCGAATCGATCTTCGGTTTTTACCACGCGTAGCACTTCAATCATATCTCCATTGGCAATGAATCCCGATTGCGATTGGGCTCCCAGCCAGAAGTAATTATTTTTTACTACCATTAGCAAATCACCGCCTTCCAGTTCAAACTCGCGCATGAACACCCTGTTTCGAATTTGTTGATTAAACAGGTTGGCTCTTTTATTGGATTTGCAAATGACCACGCTTTCTTCTTTTCCGCCACCCCCAAATGCATTGTTTAATTCCTCTTCCATTTCAAGGCCGTTTTTCAGCATCATCACATCTTTAGCTTTGTGCGGAATTTGGAAAAACGGTATACCCATGTTTTCTTGCTCCACTTTGTTTCGTAGCAATGTTGCGCTGTTCAGGATGCCAGAGTCGGTGGATTGCCGCATTACTTCACGCATGAGGTGCTGGTATCCGGTGATGGAGTAGGTCGTTTGTAGCCATTTGAGGTCGAGGGCAGGACTGATGTCCAATCCAACGGGAGGCAATTGGGCGGTATCTCCTATCAGTATAAGTTTGTTTCCTGTGTTACGGTACACATACTGAAACAAATCATATAGAATGGATCGGTTGAAAATGCTGCCGGATTCGGGTACATGGTCGCTAATCATGGAAGCCTCATCTACAATGAAAACGGCATTGGTTAACTTGTTGGGCGCAAGAACGATATTGGTATGTCCATCGGCATTGGTGATATAAATATAAATGTAGCGATGAATGGTGTGGGCACTGAACCCTGCGTAGGACGAGAATACTTTGGCGGCTCTACCTGTGGGTGCCAACAGTACGAAAGGAATACTATGTGTGGCCAAGGCTTTGACATAGGCACTCATCAGGCTGGTTTTTCCGGTGCCGGCGTATCCCTTGAGCATGTACAAGGGATTGGTTTTTATGCTCATGGTAAAAGCCGTCAGGTGGTCGATGGCCTGTTGTTGATCGTTGGTTGGGACGTGACCGAACTGTTTGGTGATATTTGTTTTCAGGTTTCTGCTATCCATTTTCCATGAGTCCTTGTTGGATGTTCATATTAGAAAGGATAACCAATTCCGAAGCTTACCACCAAATCTTTTGGCTGAAGGTATTTAATGCGCCAACGGTCGCCTTCGGGGTAGGCCGGATTGCGCATTGGAGCTGCCAAATCAACACGGAAAATAAAGAATTGAAAATCGAAGCGGAAGCCAATACCGGCATCTACCGCCAGTTGTTTATAAAACTCTTTGAAATAAAATTTACCTCCCGGAAAGGTTGCCGAGGTGTTGTAAGTCCATATATTACCGACGTCAGCGAAAAATGCACCTTTAAAAAAACTGTAAACAGGAAAGCGGTATTCGATGTTCCCTTCAATTTGTATGTCGCCAACACGTTCATAGGTGGAACTTCCCTCATAGCTTCCCGGTCCCAGTGATCGAAACTGCCAACCACGCATGTCGTTTGCTCCCCCGGCATAGAACCCTTTTTCGTAGGGTAGTTCGTCTGAATTGTTGTAGGGAATACCTGCGCCTAGTAACAATCTAAAAACAAGACTGTTTGATTTTTCAAAAAAGTAATAGTAGTGTCTAAAATCGATACTTGTTCTAATGTATTGCGAGTACCTTACGCCAAGTAAGTTGTAATATCCGCTGTCGTTTTTTGCAGTTCCCGATAGTGAGTTGATCAGGTACAATAAATTTCCGGATGTTTCCAGGTTCACCCTCAGATAGTTGAAATGCTTGAGGGCCATGGCGTTTTGGTTGTTGAAAATGAAACTGTAATTTAAACCGGCGATCATGTGGTCGGAGTATTGTTCGCGCAAGCGCCGGTTGGTTTCGGCATTCAGGATAGAATCAAACTCAGGGGTTGGCAAAACACGCACGTAGTTGAGGTTGATGGGCGTTAAAATATGGCTTACGGATTTGCTTGCATTCCAAGAATAGCCAATATCTACATTGGTTATATTGCGGGAGTAATTGGTGCGCAGTTGATAGTTGTAACCAAAGTTAATGTTGGAGTTGGGGATATATCTTTGATTGAATTTGTCGAGGCGGATGGGAGAAATAAACCTTGGGAAGAAGAATGTTCCATCGATACCGGCTTCGTAGGTGTTGAAAAGTTTGGGTGATGTGTTGTTTTCGTCTGTGGAGGCGATGGTTTGGGCTTCTGTACCACCCTTCAGTCGGATTCGAAGCACTTCCGCTCGTTTAAAGATATTTCGGTTTAGGAAGACTAGATTGCCTCTGATACCCAAATCACCACTGGAGTTAGTGCCCTCCAACTCTGCTGAAAAACGGTTGAGCTTATTGTCTTGGAGTAATACATGGGCGTTGATCAAATTTTTATTGGGGTGCTGCGATCGGTTTACGCTAATGGTGTCGAAGGTGATGTTTGCAGTTCTGATAATCTGGTAGTTAAACAGTTTTCGGTAGGTTTGTTGGACGGCGTTTGCTGAGTAATAGGTTCCCGGTTTTATTTTAAGAGCCGCATTGAAGGCGGCAGGTTGGATGTTGAGTTTGTTTCCGTACAAAAAGAGGTAGTTGTAATCGGTTGTGTCTTGCCAAAAGGAAATTTTATGTGAGATAGTATCGTAGGTAACTTTTTCACTCGGCACGTATTCAGGACTCACAAAAACTTTGTTGATGGTATAACGTTCGTGATTTTTTTCAATGAATTTTCCCGGTTGAGAGAAATCAGGTTTTCTCACATTATTGAGCACCATGGTCACCTTCATTTCGTGCTTGCGAAAATTGCTGTCAACAATAAACTGAATATAATTTCGATTAAAAAAGTAGTATCCTTCGTTGCGTAATTGGTTGGTAATACGGTCGCGTTCATCATCGAGGGTGTAGGCGTTGTAGATTTGTTTTTTTTCGATGAGTGATTTTTTTAACTCTGCAAAAACAAGCTTTTTTACGTTCGTATCGGCAATGTTGTATTTAATATCGCTGATATGATAAGGTTTAGCCGGCGTTACATAAAAAGTTAATTTGGCAATTTTATTTCCGTAATCTACCTTGTAATCAATTTTGGAGTTGAAAAAGCCAATGTTGTTGAGGTATCTATTCATGTTTCTTACCACCTGTTCGGCATCCTGTTCTGAATAAAGTGCCGGTGGTTCGCCAAAATGGTCGTTCAACCAGGTTCGTATTTTGGTCTTCTTTTCTTGATTTCTATAGTAGTTGTATAGTTTTAGCCTGCTAAAAAAGGTTTTTGAGTTGGGCTTGGGACGGCAGAGGGTGCGTAGTTCCGAAGTGCTGATTTCTTCATGGTTGCCGCCCACTTTTACTTTGTAGGTCTTAATCAGGTGTTCGTTTTTGCCCACAAACTTTTTAGCCGAACAACCTGAAAGGATGAGCAGCACAAAAATAATGATGACTCCGGTAGCAACAAACGACTTATGCAAAAAATTCCATATTAATCTTGTGCAAAATTAGCAAAAGGAGAATAGAAAGGCAGGCAAAAAAACTTATATAGCAAGTAAAAATTTTTGAAAAAGTGTTGTACAGTATAAATATCGGTGTATCTTTGCACTCGCTTTTACAGACAACGTTCTTAAATCGAAGGGTGATTAGCTCAGCTGGTTCAGAGCATCTCGTTTACACCGAGGGGGTCGGGGGTTCGAATCCCTCATCGCCCACCCTTTAAAAAAGCCATCTTCATCACGAGGATGGCTTTTTTATTGGGTAAAGTTTTGTGTTTATCCAGAAGAATATTCTTGTAAATGAGGTGTTTGAATTACGGAAGACATGCAGGTATACATGTTTATGCCAGATATCGGCCATAAATTATTGGTCAGCTGGTTGTAAAAAAAAGTTTCGTATTGGTTGATATCCGAATTCGTGTTTAATGAATGAACTTTTTTCCTAACTTGCACCCACAACCTCAAAAAATTGACCTATGTTCTGGTCTCAGCGACCATTTATCCGGATACTATTATATTTCGTTGGCGGAATATTGTTGTGGCATGCTGGTGCAGCTCAGTTTTTTACCGAAAAAATATGGCTCCTTACGGTAACAGGTTTGCTATTCATTGTTTATTGGTTGTTGGTAATTTTCAACAAGCGATATTCGCTACGATGGGTTACGGGCGTTTCGTTCGGGTTGCTTTTTATCCTTTTGGGAATGTTACTTTCGCAAATGCAACAAAGCTCTTTTGTTTCGCTTCCCAAGGAAAAAAACCAATGGATAGGGCAAATTGTTTCCGACCCACAAATATCCAGCAAGACAGTTAAGGCCGAAATGATGCTTTTTGAAGCGGATAGTGCAGAAGTGTTGGTGGGCGATTCGCCAAAAATATTGGGTTATTTTGAAAAGGGAGCTCCGGCAGAAACCTTACGTTATGGTGATGTTATTGTTTTCTCCGGACATCCTGAAACCGTTGATGGTCCCAAAAATCCTGACGAATTCGACTTTCGTGCTTATCTGGCCATGAAAAACATCCATCATTCTCTTTATTTGAAAGAAACCAATTGGCGGTTGTTGTACAACGATCCTCCCAACTGGTGGCTTTCGGTAGCTTTTGAGATGCGGAGGAGGCTGCAAACGTTGCTTCAGAGAAGTGCCCTCAACGATGAAGAGTATGCTGTCGCATCCGCCATTTTGTTGGGCAACGACGACCTGATGGATTCGGAACTTCGGAGTAATTATGTGTATGCCGGTGCCATGCACATCCTTTGTGTATCGGGATTACATGTGGGGATTATTTTTTTGGTTTTTAATTTTTTGCTGAGTTTTTTGGATCGATCGACGAGGCTTCGTGTTGTAAAGGTGATTGTATTGCTTTTGATTGTTTGGGTTTATGCTTCGGTCACGGGACTTTCTCCCTCGGTGCAGCGTGCCGGACTGATGGTTAGCATTTTTATTATCGGTCAACTGATACAACGAAGGAGGGATAATCTTAATACATTGGCAGTTAGCGCTGTTATCCTGCTATTGATTGATCCAACCCTGCTTTTTCACATTGGTTTTCAATTGTCGTATGCAGCCGTAGCCGGTATCCTTATTTTGCATCCTCCGTTTTATGCCATGATTTTCGTAAAAAATAGCTTTTTAGATAAGGTTTGGTCCATAACGGCACTTTCCATGGCAGCTCAGTTGGCTACTTTTCCTTTGGCCGTGCATTATTTTCACTTTTTCCCCACATGGTTTTGGCTCACTAACCTGTTTACCTATCCACTGTCCTTTCTCATCCTAACGGGAGGCATGGCTACCATGCTGTTTAGCTGGGTTCCCGTTTTGTCGGATGTTCTGGGATGGCTGTTGTCGGGATTGGTTTTTGTACTCAACTATTCGGTAGCATTGGTGAAGTTGCTCCCCATGCCCGGACTGACCCGCTTGTATTTATCGACTTTAGAAGTGGTGATTATTTATCTGCTGATTGCCTTATTTTTTATGTTTTTTGTACAAAAGCGGTGGAAAGTTTTGTTGCCGGCGATGTTTGTTTTGGTGGTATTGGTATCGATGGAAACTCTACAACATTGGCGGCACCTTCAACAAAAGGGATTGGTGGTTTACCAGATGAGGAAGCACAGCGCCATACAGTTGGTTGAGGGGCGTAAAAGTTATGTGCTGGCCGACTCCTTGCTGGTTACGGACATTTCGGTGGCCGATTTTTCCATTCAGGCTGCACAGTCGCGATGGGGATTGGATGAGCCAAATGTGGTGGATTTGGTAGGTTCTCAGGCACATAATTCGGAGAATAGGGTGGATGGACGTTTTTATTCTATTCAGGGTCAGCGCATAATGATATTAACGAACAATGAATCCTACTATCCTACACCCCAACGACTTCGGGTGGATATGCTGGTTGTTACCGGCAAGCCAAGGGTAAAACCTGAAAGTTTGCTGGAGATTTTCGACGCAAGTACGTTGATTGCCGATGGTTCTGTGCCTTATTATTACAAGAAAAAGTTGCGCATGATGGCCGATAGCACCGGTTTGAAATACCACGACACCTCACAGACAGGTGCTTATGTTTGGGGATTGGAATAGGAGTTGAATTATTCATCTGTAGCATGATCAAGTTAACAAAGAGCCTAGGAAACCAGAAGAAAAATTTAACAAAAAAGATGTTTATTTTTTTCAAAATGCTTGCAGATATCAAAAATACGTGTACTTTTGCATCCTCTTTACAGATACAACGTTCTTAAAGAAAACGGTTCGGTAGTTCAGTCTGGTTAGAATACCTGCCTGTCACGCAGGGGGTCGCGGGTTCGAGTCCCGTCCGGACCGCTTTTTAAAACTTAAGCCTCTGATTTTCAGGGGCTTTTTTTATGGGGGTATAAAAGGGGGTCAATAATGCCTGTGCTTTCAATTGATGTATACCAACTATTTACCCGAATAGATAGACCTTAACAAAAGAACACTTAACCCACTTAGCAGCATTTTATTTAATGAATGAGGCAAAGGCAAGGACAGCTGAAATTAGGCAGGTTTTAGCGTTAGCCCTGAAGCTGTTCATATATCCTTGCCTTTGATGAGTGAATGAATAGCTTTGCTAAGGTGGGTAAAGGGTGATTGTAAATAAACGTCTCTATACTTCACATCTTGACTTATGAGAGGGTTTGTCGTCAATTCTAACCTCAGCCCCACTATTGACCAGACTACCAGCCACAAGGTACTACCCCCCTGTCATATTGACATTAAGACTCTTGAAAATCATAAGGCAACCCTGTCACTCTATTGTGATTTTTACCTATATTTACGCAATTATACCTACAAACTCATTTCGTCTTACAATCATTATGTCTTACAACATTTTAATAACTGATAATAATAGAGTAACATTTGTCCAAAAGCCATTATGTAAATAGATGCATTGAGGTTATTCGAAACACAGGTAATCTTGTTAAAACAAAGTAATATGAGAAAGATCCTTACTGCAGTAATGCTAAGCCTCGCACTATTCGGATGCAAAAGTTACGTTCAGGTAATCAATACCAATTCATCTATTAAAACAAATGATGAAGGGTTTTATGTGTATGAGAATGATACACTGAAAATTACCTATCGCTTTTGGAAGGATAAGGGCATAATGAGCTTCACTATTCATAATAAAGCGGATAAACCGATTTATGTAGACTGGAAAAAATCTTCATACATTGACAATTCCGTGAAGCTAAATTATTGGGTAGATGAACAACAGACTAATAGTTCAGATTATTATGGAAGTTATTATTATTCTGGGCCGCTTTTATTGCCTGGATTTGCAATTAGCAGTTCAGGAGGAAATTCAGTTTCCAAAACAATAAAAGTTGAAAGAATAACCTTCATACCACCCAAATCTAACTACAACAGATCACAATTCTATATTCTGCCCATTCTTCGTTACAATATGGGAAGTAAAGCCAAGACTATAGAAGTCCCACGAAACGATAATCCAAAAAAGAAAACTGAAGTATACTCATTAACGTTTACAAAAGACAATACACCACTTATATTCAGAAATTTTCTTACAGTTTCTTTTTCAGAAGATTTTGAAACTGAATTTTACGTAGATAGCGAGTTTTATATTGAGGAGATTTTAGAGATGGATGAACGGCATTTTAATGAACATCGATTGCTCGATCCAAATAAACGAGGACGCTGGTTTATACGTGATGAAAACGGCAACCCAATAAAAGTTTCGGATTTTGAGAAACCAAGTTCTTTTTATTTAAATAGTTCAATGACACAGTAGAGTAAATTACATTGGTAATAAATAGTTCAATTCAATTAACCTTATGGAAAAGAAAACGAAATACCCACATCCTTTTGAGCCAATAATTTTTAACAATACTACAAAACTGCTTATTGGGACATTGCCTCCAGAGAAGGCACCATTTTACTTCTCAAACTCAGTAAACACTAGACTTTGGGATATTCTTCAGACTGTATCAAGTGAAAATGAGACTATTTATCAAAATTCGAACAATCTCTCCGATCAACAAAAAGAGGAAATTCTTAAGTCATTGGACCTCGGCATCTACGATATAATTAAGGAATACGACCGAAAAAATATGGAGTCAACAAAAGACTCTGATATTATTCCATTGAAATATAGCGACATTATTAAGCTAGTTTCCAACACGGAAATTAATACCCTTCTATTTGTTTATCAGAATGCCGCGCTTTGGTTTCTTCATTCATTGAAAGGGGGTGCTCCGGAAAAGATTGAAAAGTTAAAATCCAAGCTTGAATATGGTGTATTCCATAAACTGAAGGTTGGAAGTAAGGAAATATCATGTATTCTACTCCCAAGTCCATTGAATAGAGGAAAAAAAGGAGAAACTCTTGAATACAAATTAGAGAGATACAAATACTATATCAAAAATTGATATCAGTTCTGGAATTTGTATTTGCAAACACAAGGTTATTTGAAAGCCAATGAAACTGTTATTTCAGCTAAGACCCATACACTACAATATTCTCAAATGAACCCCGTATCATGCCTTTACAGGACACTTCATATGTTTTAGTGCACATGTGTCCACTTTCTCCCAACCTCTTTCTGAACCCATCATACACACGTATAAACATCAGTACCTCATGACTTTATAAATTTGCTATTAATATGAAATAGTTTTTGTTCATGCAGGAATGTACTAAAGTAAAATTGCGATTTCAACAACAGAAGAAAGAAGGGTTTATCATAAAACAGATGGTCATTTTGGACCAATCTACTTAAACTGTTGTCATGAAAGGCAATCAGTAATAGAATTATTTAGCGTTGGTGACAAAGTATCAAAATTAATTCATAGATTTACTGCACTAAACCCGACTATCAGGGGTACTAATGATAACTGATTTGTAAAATACGGTAGATTTCAAATGAATGTAAGTAGATATCGTTGATAATATAGTGATTAACTAAACACATAGAAAACACAATTGTATGAATACAAACATTGTGGGTAATTCTAAATGACGTTACAAATTATACATGAATAAATATTTAAGAAAAGACTTTTATAAATTATTAAGACTTTATTATAAGCAAGATTGGCTTAAAGAACGGAAAACAGAAGTGGAGGAAATAATGAAGTTCTGTGATAAAGAAAGTCAAAAGGATATAATTATTGATCTGTTAGGAGAGTTTTCATTTATAAACCAAGTTTCATATCAAAATAATTTAAATAAAGTTTGTGATTATATAATCAACCAAAGTGATTTTAATGAAGAAACAACACAAATAGTTGCTTTGACAAAAACTGAATCTTCTGATAGCGGACAGGTTGTATTATATCACCTCCGTAATTCTCTATTTGGATTTGGGTGGCGAAAATTTAGAGACGTAAATAAATTAGGTTCGGCAAAGAAAATATACAATAAAGGTTTTAACCAGATAATTCTATTCGATGAATTCATCGGCAGCGGTCAAACAATAATTGGTCGAGTAAATGAATTGAAAGGCTTAATAGGCCATGAATTCTCTTATAAATGCTGTTTTATTGCCGGCATGGAATTTGCGATTGATAAAGTCCAAGAGAAAGGTATCGATGTATATTGTCCACTAAAATTAAAGCAAGGGATTTCTGAAAGGTATTTTGGTCAAGACTTAAGGCAAGCGGAAGATGATATGCTTGATTTGGAATTAAAGCTTGCTCCATGGATAAATAATAAGGAATTGTATACGTATTCTTTTGGATGGAAAGGGTCAGAAGCTTTATATTCTCTTGAAGGTTGTATTGGAAATACACCAAATAATGTTTTCCCTGTATTTTGGTGGATGAAAGATATTAACGAAAGAAACAGAAGGCATTTACTAACTAGGGTTGAAGTTGGATTTTAAGCAGAAATATGAAAAAGTTTGAACACAAAATATTACTCGATTTATTTAAAAGCTCAAATGGACTTTTTGCATACACTTTTTTTGAAAGGTATAATGTTGGGCCTGATGAAATAGCTTCATTTATTGAGAAATATGAATCGCAAGAACTTATAAAATTTAAAGACAATAGGCTATTTCTGAGCGAAAAAGGTAAAGAAGAATTAAAGATAAGTAAACCAAAAGTATTTGCAAAAGAAAAAAAAGGATTCAACATACCTGAAGATTTTAAAGTAAATCGGATAGAAATAAATGAACCCTACTTGCCAGATATAACTAAACTTTCAAAAGAAATATTAATATTGCAAAATAAAGGTGATGGGTAAGAAACTTGCACTTAGAAGGTGT
Organism: Bacteroidales bacterium; assembly: GCA_963676875.1. Lineage (GTDB taxonomy): Bacteria > Bacteroidota > Bacteroidia > Bacteroidales > F082 > UBA6244. The sequence continues at coordinate 487,107 of OY781436.1, read as the reverse complement.
AGTCGCCTTCGTGAACTAAGGCTCATTATAGCCAATGGACTAAAGTTGAAATAACTTTAGTCCAGGTTCGCTCAGCAGAGCTGAGACTCACCCACTTAATAATAAAGTTAAGTGGAGCGTCTCCACTTAACGTCATTATTAAGTGGATTGCTAAAGATAGAGAAAGAAGTCTCCCATCACCTTTTACTTTTTTATAAAATGGATAATAAACAAATAGTTGAAAACTGGGAAATATTTTTTATCAATAAAGGCATTAATAAAGAATATCAAGATTCTTATTTAATCTATATTAATGAGTTATTATCTAAAAACATTCCTATTATTTTTGAAATAAAGCACCTTTCATTGCTACTAGGAAGAACAACTAAATATCTATATTCTGTTTCATTTTCTCCTGAATCACATTACAGAGAGTTTAAAATAAAAAAAAGGAGTGGTGGTTCTAGGAACATTAACGTGCCTTATCCAGCTTTATTAGAATGCCAATATTGGATATATGAAAATATTCTATCTAAAATAAAGCTAAACTATTGTGCTCATGGATTTGCACGAAAAAAGTCCATTATTACAAATGCAAAAATCCATTTAAATCAACCAGAACTTCTGAAAATTGACCTCAAAGATTTTTTTCCATCAATCAGTAAAAGAAGGGTTATTGCATTGTTTCATAGGTTAGGCTATTCTACTGAAGTTTCATTTTATCTAGCTTCAATTTGTTGTTTAAATGAATGTCTACCACAAGGTGCACCAACAAGCCCGGCCTTAAGTAATATAGTTTCAATTAAACTTGACAACAGAATGCTTGCTTTTGCAAAAAAATTTAACCTAAAATACACAAGATATGCTGATGATTTAGCTGTTTCGGGAGAGAAATTGCCAGCAAGATTTATTGACTATATTACTAATATTATTGAAGACGAAGGGTTTAAAGTTAATCCTACTAAAACACAATTATATAATAGAAAAGGTAAACGTATTCTTACAGGGGTATCTATAAGTACCGATAAATTAAAAGCTCCTAAAGAATACAAGAAAAAACTTTTTCAGGAATTATATTACATTAACAAACATGGATTAAATTCGCATATGACAAAAATGAAGATAAAAATACCATATTATGTCAATTCTTTAATTGGGAAATTGAATTATGTTTTAAGTATTGAACCTGAAAATGACAAAGCAAAAGAATATAAAAAAGGATTAATTGAGATTAAAAAAGCACATACCCAAAACAGTGCATAATTCATTTTAGTGAACATAGGGAAAGCAACTAGTTGCATTGCCTAAACAAGATTTTACTTGTTTAGATGCTACCGTTTTAATCAGGCATCTAAAATCAAATTTAACCACTGCCACAGCCGCTAATGGAGCACTTCATTAATTTTAGGATAGAGAACCCATCAACGTGACAACCCTTCTGAGAAGGGTGTGTTTGGCATTCTAAAAGGCATGCCCTCACCACTTTACAAACAATAGTATAAAAATGAAGTGATGCTCTAATGTCTTACGTTTAAACTGAATTCAAAACCCTACTTCAAAAAAAATACAGGAATCTGATTTTATTAAAACTGGTATTAAAACAACCTCAGCCTAAAAATAAACGTATTAATTTCACTTCTTAAAAACAGGTTAGAAAATTGACCCAAATTTCGTCCTGAAAATTTGTGAATACTATGTGGTACTACCTAAATGAAAAAAAATGTCTCTTTGAGTAAAAAAAGAGAAAAGGGGGATAAGTTCCTATCCAATTGCTTAGCAGCAATTACAATAGTTACTCAACTCCCCTTATTTGCATTGACGTACCCTGCTTTTTTGAACGATCTTCATCAGGTTAGTGTTATACCTTACCGGACAAAGAAATGATCTAAATCAGGCAAGGGTATTTACCGAATTGTTCTATCTCCCCTTATCTGGAGGAAAAGGAAACCAACGCCACCGAATATTAACCATACAAGCCAAACTTTCCATGGCATGGCCGTTAGATGAAATTCAAAGATCCATGTGGATAACAGCAAGTAGGTTGCAACAATAAAGGCAGCAAATAGATTGGTTAAAATTTTCATGATATAAGATTTTAAAATGTGAATAGCTAAATAGTAAAATAAGGAAGAGCCAGTGGCTCCTCCTGTATTTACAGTACGCATTCATCTGCAAATGAATAGTACCCATCCGAAGTAATGATGAGATGGTCCAATACATTCAAGTCCAGGAACCCACCTGCACTTTTTAGCTTCTTGGTCAACTCTATGTCATTAGTGCTGGGGATTTTATTTCCTGATGGATGATTGTGACAGAGAATGATGGATGACGCATTGGCCTTTAATGCCACCTGAAAGATTACTTTTGGGTCAGCCACAGTACCTGACAGTCCACCTTGTGATACCTTACTCCAGCCAAGCACTTTGTTCGCCCTATTTAAGCACAGGATGACAAACTCCTCCAGTCTGTCTATCTGTGGACTCCAAATGCTTCTAAAGTACTCGTAGGCATCACCTGAACTGGTGACTTTTGGGAGTTCGGATTGCTTCAGCTTGTTCCTATATAGGATCTCAATTTCCTGAAGCTTCACAAAAGGTAACGATGTTTGACCAATCATACTGCACTCCTTTCTTGTTTCTCAAGCTGTGGTTGAGGATTGTTCTTTACACTATCGGATCCATAGATGCTGCGTATTTCGTCCATGGGTAATGGCTTGCGGTTGCTACTACTGTAATCAACAGGTCTCCAATACCACATTTGTTTGTTTGGAGCGAAGAAAAAACCACAGTCCTTCAGGTGTTTCCGATGAATGAAAGTACTACCTGAGACCCATACCCATTGGCCGCAAATCTCAATGACTACGTCCGCCAGTCCAATGATTTTTTCCAATATTTCAGGAAACTTAATGAACGCTTCTTTTTCTCCTTCCGATTGGCCTGAGAAATTAAAGAAAGGATTGTTAACGATCAACTCATACTCAAAGTTGAGTTTCTGCATGGTTTCATTGTTACCCCCACGATCAGGGTGATGCTCCATCGCTAAGCTTTTGTAGGTCTTTTTGACCTCTCGCAGCGTTCTGCATTGATAAAAGAAAGTTGAATTCATGACTTTTCAAATTAGTTAATACTAGGTTTGAAAAAAAAAATAACTGATGATCACTTTAAGAAAACAGTAAGGTTGACCTACAGTATTAAGCAACTGATCTTGGAGATATCGAGTGTTCATTCATAGTAGCTATTAAAGCCATGTAAGCTTGTTGTTTCAGCATCCCAGTGCCTGTCTGTTCACACTCTTGTCTATCTGTTAAGTGGGAAGGCTTGTGGGAGCAATTTAACATAATGTCTCATTATAGCTAACATATTATAAATCAAAAAGTCAGCTGAAAAATATGGTACTATAATGCCGCATTATGTTACTTTGCGCAGGTGTGTTGTTGTTTTTCAGACACAAACAGAGTGGCTTTTTGCATTATAGCCTTGGCTTGCGCTTTGCGTTTTTGAAGGATTGAAAAAAGGCAATGGGCAATAGTGCGGTGGCCCGCAAAAAGTGTGAATGAAAAACACAACGCAGGGAAGGGTGGGAAGGTCCATTTCTGTTCTCCTATTGCCACCAATCAATTATCTGTTCTGTTCAATGCTAACCTATGCCTTCTATCTGTTCAGCTGTTTTACGGCTAAGGTTTACTGCCTGTTAACCCTTTTGCTTGTGCCATCAAACCAAATAACCGAAGGTCTATATGCTCACCACAAAATGCCTGCCTGTTAAAAAGAAGTGTCTGCTCACAGGAAAAAACATACCCCCCACACCGGTTTTCAATTGCTCAGGGAAAAAGGGGGTACATCACCCCATGCAGGAATAAAAAAAATTAATTTTTCTTGTTTTTAAAAATGTTTAGGATTTTTCAAGTCACTTTGTGGCTGCCTTCCTAAAACGAATCTTTCTGTCCACAACAATTTATATTTGGAACTAAAATAGTCATTTTCATAACGTAACCCGCCATAAAGTATATGCAGCTTAGTAGCCGTTTTTCTTTAGAATGGAAAATCTTCGACTTCTTCAACTTTTTTCCTTTCAAAATCTTTTTGAACTCTACTTTGTAAACCATACCGGTTAGACAATTCGTTGAATTCAACTAAGATTTTATCACTTTTTAAATTAGTATTTTCTATTATTCTTTCATGCAGTAAGTTCAATTTTTCAGGTGGAAGGTCGCTAATGTTTTTTAACGCCTTAATCCTCTCAACTCCTTCGTTTACATTGTTTGATACTAAGAAGAGATCGATTAAAATATTTATTATCTTATTTCTTGTCTTTGGGTTTTTTGCAATTATTTGGAAAATCCCTTCAGCAACTTGTCCTATGTTTTTTCCAACTGACTGGAAACCTTGATACTTACCAATAAACCCATATGGATCTAATTCTCTTCGAATTGGTATTATTAATGATCCTCTTCCAATTGCAACTCCAATTTCTTGATCAGTCCAATTGCTATCTTTAAAACCAGGCATTAGAACGGCACAAAGTGCATCCATTGAAAAAAGACCTTTTTCTATTTCGTCTTGCCATTCATTTGTGGGTTCAATGTCCTCATGAGCTACAAATGCGGAAATACCGAATTTCAAAAGTTCAGATTTCAATAACCCTATAGTTTTCTTGAAGGACGCTAAATGACAAATGAACAGTTTAAAATGTCCAGTTTTCCAAAAGGTTGGATCTATATCTTTAATTACTGGTAGGTTAAATTGAAAATTGTGTTTAATATCTAGTTCAGTAGCAATTTGAATAACGATTTCATTACTGATTTTAGGAAGAATTTCTTTTACATAAACATATTTGCTGTTATAACTTGGTTGGTGATCAGTCGGAATTCCATAGGACTCAAGATAGGAACTGATTTCGGAAAAAGTCATACGAGATTGAAGCTCTCGTCCGATGTCATCAATTAGCTTTAGTTTCTCTAGTGGTTTCATTTGTTGTTTTTAAATGGCTACTAACAAATTCTTAGCGTCAATTGACGCTATATCTATTATATGTTCTGTCATTGAAAATTGGTTTTATTTTTCATGTATTTTCATTCTTAATAAATTATCCATTTATTAACGGTTAAATTAATTTAAATCAGATTCTTGTTTCATTGCAAATGAATCATTTGATGTTTAGTGGGGTAAAGCTATGATTTTATTTTATTCGTATTACGTTTGGGGTTAAATATGCTACACAATATTGTTTTTTGCTAACAAAAACAATTCACATGCATTAGCTTAAGTAGCCTAACGAATTAGCCTATAATAGGCCCCTGGAATCAACTATTATACCCCCTTAGAGCCGAGGGTTCATTGAAGCGAAAGATGCCTCATACACGCTCATTTTGGACTCAGACAAGATCCTGAATATTCAAAAAAAATAAGGGCCGATCGTTATGGGATATCGATCAACCCCTTCACAGGTAGTAACCCAAAAAAGTTAATCAATTTTGCAACCTGCCAGAAATAATTTCTCTGTAAGCTACCGAACTACAGTATACAAGACACACAGTCCCATTTTGAGAGCCAGACTGCTGGCATGTACAACTTTTATGGTTCCTACAAATCGGGCCGGTTGCCAGCAATCTCCTTTAATTTCAATTCTATTTTTTCATAGTCGCCTAAATAAGCTGTCATTAGACTCTTCCAAAGTTTTCCGTGATTGGGGACGCTGAAATGCAACAGTTCATGAACGATTACATATTCTCCCAATTCTTTTTCTATATCAAGTAGTTCTTTGTTAAAGTTCAGGTTGCCGTCTGTTGAGCAGGAAGCCCACTTATTTGTCATTGGTCTTAGTGCTAATGACTTTACCTTGATTTTCATCTTGTCGGCATAGTCGTATACCGTTGATTTAAATTCCGTTTTATCTGTCCACTTAGCCATGATTATAATTTGAATGCAATGAATAAATGGTTAAACAATTCATCAACAAGATCTGCAGCTTTATTAATGTCGTCTTCTTCAGAAAGCAAAACGAAATAGATTGCTTGTCTCAATTCCCTTAAATCCTTTTCACTGGTTTTCCAGTTCGGGTGATTTACAAATTCTACTTTTATCCGTTTTGTTACTTCTTCAGAATTTTTGATTTTTTTGTCAAGCAAGGTTCTGTATATAAAGAAGGTCAAATCGTCAAAGCCTTTATCTGCTTGTTCTTTTCTGCGCCTTACATCTTCTTCATAGAGTTTACGAATTTCATCTAATGCTTCCTGTGTGCTTAATTGTCTGCTTTCGTAATTTTCTTCAACGGCCTCGGCTCGCTCTTTAATGCCAATCAAAAACGGGTCGTCTGAATTTTCCTCTGCAATTTTTTCAATACTCTTGATTAAGTTAATCACCCTTGTGTTGTCGTTGTCTTGGGTGTCTTTAATTTTCTGTATGGTCCTTTCGTTGATTTCAAAAAACTCATTATTGAAATTAGGAACGGAACCGGCAACTTTACTTTGCACTAACTCATTTGTCTTGCGCTGAAATTCTCTGTCCACCTGTACCCGCTTTGAATAAGCGTTACGCACCACATGATAAATAGCTGAAAATGACGCGTAAGGATCAATGTATGGCCTCAAAAACTTGTCAGGTGAGATGATTTCATAAAGCATTTCCATTTCCTTGAAGAGCTTAAAAAACTCTTTACGTTTTGATTCGTCCCTGAAGTGAGAAATTAAATTGTCTGTGTCTTTGTCATTAAACCCGAACTTAATCAAATCAAAATAGGGTGGAACATCCTTCTCCATCTTCGATTGAAAAAGGTATTTCAATAATTGTATATCTTTAACAATGGCATTGATTTCATCACTATCAAACGCCAACGCTTTTTCAAGATTTTCAAATATACCCACAAAGTCTAAAACAAAGCCATGCGGCTTTACCATTTCCAGTTCTTCATTCTCGTAAGGTCTATTTACCCTTGCAATAGCCTGCAAAAGGGTATGGTCTCTCATAGGTTTGTCCAAATACATTGCATACAAAATCGGAGCATCATAACCTGTCAGCAGTTTTTCAGTTACGATTAAAATTTTGGGCTGCTCATCTATTTTTGTAAACTTCTTTCTGATTTCCTTTTCTCGTTTTGCATCGTTGTGGAAAGCTTTTAAATCTTCTGTGTCGTTGTTGTTTCCGGTATATACTACTTCCGAATACTCTGTTGGCAGAGATTTGTCCAATGCCTTTTTATACATGGCACAGGCAGGACGGTCAACAGCTACTAAAAATGCTTTATAGCCTAATGGTTCAACGTTCTCTTTATAATGTTTGGCAACATATTCCGCCACCTTATCAACCCGTTCCTTACCTTTTAAAAAGTTTTTGGTGTTTACGGCGCGTTCAAGAATTTTATTCAATTCTTCAATGTCATTCACTCCGTATGCTTCGGCTAAATACAAAAATTCTTTTTCTAGAATTTCTTTTGGAACCAACAAATCATTCGGAGCCATGCCATAAAAAAGAGGAAGTGTTGTTCCATCTTCAATACTGTCGGAAATGGAATATTTGTGTAAATAGCCTTGGTTATCATCGGTGCCGAAGGTTTTGAACGTTCCTTTGCCATAAACCGTTTTATCAACGGGAGTTCCAGTAAATCCTATAAATGTGGCATTTGGAATGGCTGCCATCAAAAAGTTACCAAGATCGCCACCTGTGGTGCGGTGCGCTTCGTCAATCAACACATAAATATTTTTTCTCAAACTCATATCGGCAGGCATATCTCTGAACTTGTGAACCATACTCACAATAATGCCCCGATAATCTTTCTTCAATAGCTTTTGTAAATCCTGAATGCTCTCCGCTTGCTCTACATTATTTACTCCAATAGAAGAGAGATTTCTCAGCATTTGATCTTCCAACTCATTCCGGTCTATCATCAGCAAAATGGTTGGCTTCTCAGCTTGCCGAGCTTTAAACAGCAACTCAGCTGTTTTAATCATGGTATAGGTTTTTCCGCTGCCTTGTGTATGCCAAACCAACCCTCTAGTCTTAGTTGGGTCTAAAGCTCTCGCCACCACTTTGTCAACGGCTGTTTTTTGGTGCTGACGCAAAATAAATTTGTTGAGTTCTTCATTTTGTTCAGCAAATAGAATAAACTTTTTAAGCAGGTCTAATATATGTTGAATATCGCAAAACGATTTTACTTTGGCTTCAAGATTTCCGATTTCTTCACTTTTCCAGTTGAAAATATTTCTTCGTATGGTGTTCCAGGTTACGCCATAGGAAAAACCGATACTTTCTGTTGCTGTGAACAATTGTTGTGGAACCATGAATTCAGGTGTTTCTCTGTGGTATCTTCGTAACTGGTCAACGCCAATTGCAATGGCTTCATATTTGGGGGCATTTTTACACTCAATCACCATTACCGGAATTCCGTTGATAAAGAACACAACATCTTCACGATTAGCATATTGCCCATTGAACAAATAATATTCTTCGCTAACTTCAAATATATTATTGGTGAAATTTTCGTAATCAATAAGTATGAGATTAAACTCTCGGTTTTCTTTTTTACTGAAAAATGTTTTTTCGCCTTGTAGCAAATGCAGAAAATCACGGTTGCCGTGGATGGTAGGCAATGGCAAATCGAGCAAACGCAACAACTCTTCTTTGCTGTCTTTATACTTAGGATTGAATTGTTGTACTTTTTCAAATAAAGCATCAGTAAAAAAGCGACTGGCACTTTTGGCTTTCTCTCTGGGTGAAGCAGACGAAGCATCAAATCCTCTGCGCTTTTCCGCTTCCCCTTGCATAATAATGTTCCAGCCGATTTCATTCGCATACTTTAATATGCGGGCTTGAACGCTTTTATGTTCTGTTGGTTTTGGCATGTTAAATTGTCGTTGTTTCACCCAGTACTATTTTATTTAATTTCCAATTAAACCCTTTGGGCTGTGGGGCATAATACTTTGATATTACATCAAACCGTTTGTGAAAATAATTGTTGGCAACATAACATGCAATTGGTTTATTCTCAAAGCCAACCGGACAAAATTCACGTCCAATATGATTCACAACAGATTGAATAATTTGCTTTCTATAACATAAAGCAAATAAAGCATAATCAAGTATTTGGGAAATGACATGAAGTTTGGAATCGTTTAATTTTAATTCAATAATTGATAATTCACGATGCTTATTAAAGGCAACAATATCAATGTAATAAGTTGGAAGGATCCTGTTTTTTTCTTCAACAATATTTTGAAAAACTCCTGTTGGAAACTCCCTTATCAGTTTGTAATTTTTTTTCAGTTGATAAAAATCTGTGCCTAAAACGCCTAACCGTCTGTAAATTAAGTCATAGGCTTGGGTTGCGGTATTAGCATTATTTAATATTGACCCTCCAAAAAGAAATGCCTGAAAATCCTTTTCCAATCTACCAGGAATGTCATTTGATGTTCGTTGTGCAAATTTCAGAATGATAATTTCATTTAACGGACGATTCTCAAGCTCATCTTTTGAGTAGAGTTGATTATTATTATGTGCTTTTATCTCCAATGTGAAAGGATTATTCAGATTCAGATATGAAATCCTTCGAATAAATGATTCTGTTTCGGGTGGTTTAATACCGGCAACATTTACTAAATCGAAAATTATCTTATCTACTGATATATTGTTATCCTCAATTAACCATTGATAGTAAGCTAATCCCCATACTTCCGTAATTCGTAAAATATCACTAACTAGTTTTTTTGGTGTAATAATTGCTATTTTACCTTGTAAGTCATAGTCAATTAAATCTGAAAAATGATGAGGGCCCGTTTTTGGTTTCATTGTCGTGTTGATTAAAACTATTTTTTAGAGAAATTATTTGCCAAAGTCTAACTGATCATGATAAATGCAAAGAAAGTCTTCAATTTGATAAGGCTTAAGTTTACCAAAAGCATGACTAACTCTTATAAATTTGTTGTAGTGTAAATATGGATTCTTTTCATCAATTTTATCCTGAAGAAGAATGCCCAATTTTATTGCCCCCAATTCAGCGCCCCGCTGATAAAAAACGTCTTTGGGTAGTAAATCTTCATTGCCTTTACCCACGGCTGCTGCTATTCTTACGCTGGTATCATAATAAAACATACGGTTTACTCCACTAATATTTTCCGTTACGCTTCTCGTAAGACGATAAATTTCCATAAAGCTGTTTAGCTTACTGAATCCACCAACTATTTTCAATAGTGTCTGTTCGGCTTCTTTCAAGGCATTTTTGCTAAGTTTGGTGTAATGCGAGTCTTCAATGTAACTTTTCCCTACTTTCACCTTTCCATAATCGCAGGCATATCTGATAGCATCTTCAATACTAATTGTGCTGTAAAAACTGATGATGTTCAATGAACAACATTCACCGCATCCGATGCCATTCAAGTATTGGTCAATTAACCGGTTTAATTTTTCTTCAAACGTTTCCATGATCTTAGTTTTATTTTTTTACCGCAACATTCAACGGCTGTTCGTTAAATTTATATTCCTTGGTCAATATTTCAAATTCTAATTCTTTTGCTCTTCTTTTTCTTTTATTTAACTTGTGTTATTTTATATAACCTGGTATTTTTCAATTAGTTTAATATAAAACTCTTTGTAAGAGTCACATTCAATTGGGTCAATTTTAACACTTAAGGATTTTAATAAGTCAGTAATAGCTCGGTTTTTTTGTTGTGTGACCTTTTTCTTAAATAGTTTGTTAAATTCAATCTCACCATTAAGATGAAAATTGTCAGATGAAATTTTTGTCAGTGGATAACAAAATACAATCTCGTTATTTATCCGAACATCGTGCTGATTTGGGTTTCTTTTCAGTTCTTCTCTTTGCAGTAAAATCCACCATAGATGATTTTCAGAGAAGTCTAGTGAGAATCCTGCAATTATTAGTTGATGTGTAAAAAATACGTCAGTCCAACTCTTAATAGGATCTTCATCACGTATCCTGACTAATAAACTTTTCTTCTCACTTTCTTTTTGTTTACCACTTTGACCTTTTATGATATTTTGAATTTTTAAAAAGTAATCTGAATAATGTTCAAATCCAATCATTATTGATTCTTCAGGGTAATTATTTTCAGATGTTATATTTCTATTGTGTCGTAACTCTCCATGAAAATGCCGAACGGTAACATCATTAATTTTATAACCCCGGAACAGGCTATGTTTTGATTCTAAATTATTCAAAGCAATTTCAGTTTTATGGTCCTTAAAACTTTCCTGACTAAAATCAGGGTAAATTGAAGTTTCTAAATTATAATCGTAATTGGGAGTTAAAATTTCCTTAATACCACATTGCATTATGCTTTCATGAATATTATTGTCAATTAAATTATTGGCATCTTCATAGAAAATTTTTGATATTCGTGATTTCAAATTACGTAATTTGTTTTTAATATCCGTTCTCCCTTCTTTTGCGTATAGCATCTCTTCAAATGCTAAAGGAAATGGTTTTAATTGATTTTCAAGATCAACATCAATTCCATAAGGATTTGCTATTTTTCTTAGTAAATCACCCCATTCGATGCCGTTATTGCCTTCTGTGCGATTAATTCCGTTCCCCAATAACAACGCCCTTTGACCATTATAACTCAATTTCTTCATAGATAAAAAGTCTTAATAATTACTTTAATTTCAATCCTTTGCATTGTACTTTTTGCCAATTACAATGGCTTTTATTTTGTTTAAACTGATCGAAAGCTCACTGTATCTGCGTTTTAATAGTTTATGAATTTCTTTTTCTTTACCGCCTTCTTTAAACTCTTTAACTTGTTCTAGCAGTTTAAATATTTTTATCAGATTTATTTTGTGTTTGTAAATCTCCTTCTTTAAACTATTGAATTTGTTACTACTAAATACTAAACATCCTTCTGTTTCAGTGAGTTCTTCTATCTCTTTGAGTAATTCGAATGAATTTCTCAATTGAAGTTGATCATCCGGAATGTTGATACCATCCCATTTTTGAAGTTTGTCATCTTTCATTCCAGATTCTTTATCCTCATTTTCTTTATCTGTAAATCGATTAGCCCTGATTATACTCTCAATTTTAAGTATTTGTTTAAGGATTCTTGCTTTAACTTCAAACTCAAATCGTACATTGACTTTTCCGTTTTGATAAATTTTAAAAATAATAATTGTAATAACTAAACCAAATAGAGTAATGATAATTTCAATTATAAAACTGCCAGGTTTAGCAATTTTCTTAAACCAACCAGGAGAATCCGGTAAGTTGATATCATCATCACAAATTTTCAAACAATCATTTCCGTTTAATATATAGACAGTGTCTACTTGAAATTGATTACCAGCTGACGAGGCATATATACTATCAGGTATATTGATAATATTATTAATAATCAAGCTGTCCGACGGTATATGTTTGATTATACTATCAAGCGGATTTAGAGTTTTTTGCGTTAAATTCAAATAAACGCTATCATTTTTTGTGGGTGATCCTTCTTTATGAACATGTTCAGTTGTAGTAATAGTTCTTTGTTGATCAGGATATGAAAATAAAAATTTTGCTGTCCCAATCATCCAAAAAATAAAAAAAGCGAATGCAGCGAATATGGCAACAGGTAAAAGCCATTTTTTTAAATCGTCATCCTTTACAAATTTTGATATTAATAATGGAATTAGGAAAGGAATCAAGGCTATTAGTATTTCTAAGAACCTGTCAAAAAATACAGTTATATTTTTCTCCTCAGTTACAATATATCTAACTGTAACTTCATTTGGGTTTAATCTTAATGTGGTATCATAGATTACGTGTAAGGTGTCGACGTAAATTAACCTTGTTTCATGAAAAATTGAATCGTTTAAAATAAATTTCATATTAGGGTAAGCCTGGATTGGTGAGTCAATGGTTGTGTCAACCCTTAAATCCCAAAGAAGCTGCCATTTATTTCCATCACCAAGTAAACTATAAGAAACATCCCAAATGTAATCTCCTTTATCAAGATATATAGTGTTGCCATCTTTGCGCCATCCTGATGAGTTTAAAGATGATATCACAAAGATTAGTAGAAAAGCAAGTCGGGTAATGGTTCTCATGGTATTGTATTTGGTTATATATTTATGTATCTGCTATCCCCTCAAAATCAATTTCATTCACTCTTCTTTCGCCTGTCATCAATTCATGCAACAGGGTTTTGAAAAGGTCCGTAAGTGTTTGCTTTTTGCCTTTTTGGACGGCAATATTGTTTTCGACTAACCTAATTATGTTTACTATTTCGTTTTGCTCCGTTAAAAGTGGCTTTGGAAAAATAACACTGTTCAATGTCCCAGTATTGATATTATACTTTCCATCTGCCGTTCTATTGGCTTTACCACTTAGAAAACTTCTTCCCTTCTCAGTCTGAGTATAATAATTTAAATACTCAGAATTGATTTCGTTTTCATTGAATTGAACTCTAATTAGGTAAGAAGCATAATAACAGTTCTCTATTTCATTATTGAATATTGAGCATCTTCCAGTCAGCTCTTTTGCTCCATTTGTTCTTACAAAAATCAAATCTCCCTTCTTCAGTTTTAACTTCCCTACCTCATTCGATTTTGGAACGCCATATTTTAAGTCTGATATGTCAATCTTGCCGTTCAAGACATTTGGAATTCGGAGTACAGGGACCCCCGTCTTTTCATAATCGCATTTGACTGATGTTCCATATTGCATTAAAGTTTTTTTATTCCCAATAGTCTTAACCTCCCAACTCTCAGGCACCAAACCCATTTCGGTTTGTTTTTGTTTTTCTCCCTTCGTGCCTTCAGTAAAGACTTTTTGCATTAGGGCTTTTTTGAGTTCGGTGGTGTGGCGTATAAGTTTGTCCTGCTGTTCTATGGCTTTTTGCACCGTGCTTAATACATAAGCAATTTTGCTTTGCTCGAGCACTTTAGGTGCTTTAAGTTTTAACTTCTGAAAGTTTCCTTTGTTGAGTATTGGTAATGTTGTTTTGACGGCTGATTTCTCTAAAACAGGCTTGCTGTGAATAAGTAAATAATAAATGAAATCAGGCAAAAAATATTCATTACAAACAATAGCATTTATTTGTTGATTGAAGGCAGAAATATCATCATTGGTCATTCCAATTTTTCCGATATTACCTATGCAGCCAACTAGGATTGAATTCTTTGGTAAAGTTCTACTAACGCTCAGTCCTTCATCAGTAATAAATTTATGTGCTGTTCTTACATATTTGCCATTATCTAAATCAGCTGGTGAGATGAATTTATAAGCACCACCATAGTATTCAGGTTTTCTTGTGCTTGGTGTTGTACCTGTTGAAATAGTACCAAAGTCTTCAATATGATATTCAGTCCAATCGTTTATCATATTCCCAATTTTTCAAAAATAGTCTTCAATTCGACATCTATCTCAATGGCTTCTTCTTCCAGTGTTTTCAATTCTTCCAGCAGTTCGCCAATGGGGCGGTAGGTTTCTGCATCAGAAATTTGGATGTATCGGCTGGGGCTAATGTTGTAATCGTTTTTTACAATCTCCTCCGTGGTCACCAACCGGGCAAATTTTTCTTCTTCCTTAAATTTCTTGTAAGTGTTGGCAATGCGTTCAATGCCATTGGCAGTAATAAAGTTTTTTGGGTCGCCTTTTTCAAACTCTTTGCCTGCATGCACCAAGTAGATTTTGCCTTTGTACTTTTTGGCTTTGTTTAAAAAAATGATAATGCCCGGGGCAGATGTATTGTAAAACAGATTTTCGGGCAAATAGATAACACCTTCAATAAGGTCATTATCTACAAACCATTTGCGGCAATCTTTTTCTTTGTTGTTGCCTTTGTTGCCACTGCCTCGGCTGGCGGCTCCAGTGTCTAGGATTACAGCAGCAAGTCCGCTATCATTCAAACTGCTGTAAATATGCTGCATCCAGCCCCAGTCAATTTTTCCGCCACAACTTCCTGCCTGAAAGCGTTCCATTTCATCGTTAATAAAAAAGTCATCGCTGATATAGGAAAGGCTGTCTCTACCCTGGTTCCACATGGGGTTAGCCACAATGCGGTCGAATGTCCGGAGCTTCTTATTATTCTTGGTTCTAAACTTGGGGCTTTTAAGGGTGTCTCCAATTTCAATTTCGCCTTCCATGTCATGGATAACCATATTCATTTTACTCATTGCCCATGTGGATGGCGTAAATTCCTGTCCGTATAGTTTTAGGGGCGCATACTTGGTTTTGGATTTTAGGCTCATTTTTCCCTCCATTTCCAACTCGCACTTTATTAACAGCCCTCCGCTACCACAACAAGGGTCGTATATTTCCATACCCGGTTCAGCATCCATGATTTTTGCCATAATAAAACCTACTTCGGCAGGCGTATAAAACTCACCTGCACTCTGTCCGCTACCTTCGGCAAATTTTCGTATCAGATATTCGTAGCTACGGCCGATAATGTCGGCTTCAACATCTTTTAAACCTAAACGTTTTTCAGCAATCTTTTCAATTAGTTTACTTAGGCGATCATCATCAATATCCCTTTGACCATGAGTAGTTGCATTAAAATCAATGCGGTCAATAATTCCTTGCAGACTGGTATTTTCTTTAGCCACCGAACGCAAAATGTCGGTAAGCTGTTCCCCTATTTTATCACTTAGCGTTCTGATAACATCCCATGTAGTTTCCTTTTCAGGGTCTTTCGGACGAACGGGCATATAAAACCGCACAAGCGATTTATCTCTTTCGACCAACTGCAGGGCTTTGGTTCTTGTTTTTACTTTTTCAGCAATACGGTCAATTTCATCGTCAAAAACATCACTCAATCTTTTTACGAATATGAGAGGTAAAATATAGTCTTTGTACTTCGCTGCATCGGCAGCACCTCTAATGCTACATGCAGCATCCCAAATCCATGATTCCATGGATTTCACTTTCTCTCCGTTTTGGTTCTGTTTGGCCATTTATGGTGTATCTCTTTTTAATTTATTTAATAACTTAGGTTAAGATTTACTAACTTGTTTTGGTTCATATTCTTCTTTGAAAATTGCCGGTGCTACCATTTCCATTAGTGGTGACATTTTCCTCAATCCATGCCTATTGAAATAATTATATATAAACATTGAAGATGGTATAAGCTTGGACATTCTAATCCGCTTGTCTTCTTCCAAATATCTGTCATATTCTGCCTGGGATTTAACGTTTCTCTTTTTCTTTCTCTGGACTTTTTTGTTTTCGTGATATAAGTTTAATATTTTATGTAACTGAATGTCAGTAGCTAATCCAACCTGATCATAGATAAGTGTATCAATGTTTACCGTTGATAATGGCTTAACATGATGAATAAACAGACCTTCCTCCTGTAACTCCAACAAGGCATCTTGGAACCAAAAATCAATAAGTTCATTAAAACCAGGCGTGTCGTATTGAAGGTCGTGAGTAAGCAAAACAGGATAAATGAAAATTTCTTTGTGATGATAATCTGTATCGGCAGTGAATTCTTTTTTCAAAATTCTGCGAATACTATTAATCAATTGCACTACCGCTTTAGGCTTTATTTTTCCGTTCGGCATTTCCTCATAATCCAAAATTTTCCCAAACTCTTCTTCATAAACATTAAAGTCGAATGACATTTTTTTATCAGCTGCAATTAAAAAGTCTTTTGATTCAACAAGTAAAATATCTTTACCTTTTCTAACATAGTAATCAGGAGCAGCATCAATTTTCATGTCAGCTAATTCTTTGCCTGAAAACCTTATGCATTTATCAGGGTATATGCTTTCTAATACCTTATAGCATAGAATTTTTTCTGAAAACTCATCTCCGTAAAAACTTTTTAGATTCTTAATTTTAATTTTCTTCTTCTCTTCTTCTGACATATTTTCGTAAACAGTTTTCAGAAGAAAATAAACGCCTTTAAAAATCTTTTCTACAACAAACAGGTTGAATATAATTCGGTAAACACCCTCTTTTACTTTATAGAATGGCTTTGCTCTTGTCGAACGGAAATCGTTTTGATCAAGTTCGTCATTCTCTTGAATCATTAACTTTTCAATGAATGCACATTCTTGTTCAAATTTCTCACCCGGCTCAACAACAATATCTGCATGACTTTCTTGTTCGCTCCTTATCGCTGGTTCAGTTAATGGTAAAAGACTTTTTAAATATTCTTGCCATGTTGAGCAATCGAAGTAAGCAAGGAATGCTGTTAATAAAGGTTGTGTTTTTTCATTCGTTTCAAGAAACTGAAAAAGATAAATTGATTTAATCATTTGGGTCACCCAAATCAGATTGATGTCATAGTTAGATTTATCCGAAATAGGATAGTGCATGCAAAACATCCACATTGGGAGTTTTAATTCCTCATCACTTTCTTGTGCGGAATGAAAAGCTATACTTTGTTTCTGAGTGAACTCAGAGTTTAAAACCAAATATGCTTTAAATAAATTGACTTCAAACTCTGCTGGTGTTTGTGTTTCTGGTTCTTTGTGCTTAGAAAAATAATACTCAAAGAGATTAAGGCTAGAATATGTATTAACGATGCCAATTCGAACTCCTGCTTTTTCAATTGCTTTTATCCTATTATAAATTTGATTGGCAATTTCATTGTTCTCTTTTTGGAAGTACATACTAAGAAATTCTTTGTTGTCATCAAATCTTGATTTGTAATTTTTAAACCCTAAAAAAAATACTGCCGCATTAAGTATTATACTTCTATTTGCACCAGCAAGATATTGTTCAACCGATAGTTTTTCTTCTCCAGGAAAAGCCACCTCAAATTCTAATAGCTGTCCCATTGTTACTGCATTTCCCATGTTGATTTTGTTATTCATAGTCCATTGCAGTTTTTAGGCAGGCTGGCAAAGAAGTGGTTCTTTCGGTTTGGTAAACGGATGGATTTGAGGATGGACAAAGCCAAATGTGCCACTAATTGGATGGCAGAGAAATTTAAATATTGTGAAGCATGGGCATTAGAATTTCTGTCATTCAATCTCAAATGATGTGAATAGTACTTTCCTGTTAGGTTTTCTATTTCAATTTCACTTTTCAAAATTCAGTTTCCATTTTTACTTATAGGTTACATATTTTAAATGCGCCACGGCGTGCTGTGCTAAGAACCGGATTAATTTTCTAATTTCAAACTAATTCTATATTTATGACAAACTGCGGTGTTCATTAGAGGTGCTGTTGGCATTAGTTTTTTTCTTGCTTAAGTTGATTTATACTCCATAAAGCCGCATATACTAAATATCTTAATAGAAATGAAATTGATAAAAGTATTAATGCAAGTCTATATAAATGAACATTAGTAATACACTTGCTGAAAAATGAACTTCGAACCATTCTAAGTTCATTTTCTAGTGAATGTTTTCTATTTAAGTATTGCTCAGATATAGTATCGTTGATTAATCCTAAAACAAATTTAGTCTTTGCAAATTTTATTGTTTTTGCTTTATTAATGTTTTCGTATAATTCAGAGGCAAATATTGAGTCTTTTGATTTAGATAAAAATTCTGATTGCTGATCAAATTTATTCCAAGGTTCACTTTTCAGGTTGTTTTGTAAATAATTAAATATTTCAAGCCTGTATGGAACTTCTTCATTCTGTTTAATATTACTAATTTCAGTTCTCAGTTGTTGTTGTTGACTTGTGTTTTTATTATAGAAGATCCACCATGAAATGTTTATTATGAAAAATAAAATTAATGTTCCAAGCAAAAATAGGAATTCACGAGCAATAATTTTTTTGTGATTTCTTTTCATGACATAAGAATATCTATTACTGTCTTTATACTGACCTAAAGTAAAAACCTGACCTGATAATATTTTCAACCTTCTTACTGCAAAAGGCATGGGCAATGTTCCACAATTGCTGTTGGCGTTGTTTTTTTTGGTCGTTGGACATAAACTATATTAATTCGTTATTGTTCTTGTTATTTGGTAGTTTTGAGAGCAGGTAAAAGTTAGTTATTGATTTCCAAATTTAGCAACTTTTTTGAAGTGGCAGGTAGAAGCAGGGTATTATTATTCAGTATCAATTTTTGATAGATTCAATTGCTGTTTTTGATTTTTTTAAAACTACAGGTAACATTAAAAAAAAATACTCCGGAACCGAAAGTAAAAGTGCCGACAGGCATCTTTTCTTGAGGTGTAGGAGAAAGCGCCCTGCAAGGGATAACTATAACCAATGATGGCATTTTCTCCCTTAAGACACCAAGGTGTATTTTTACCTGTATTTGTAAAGGAATTTATGTGTTAACTTCATGTTTAGCTATATATATTGAAGTTAAGGGTTGTTTAAGTGAGAAATAGTCATGTTACAGTGCACTTTTTTTCTTCTGTATCCCAGCAATATCAAGCATTAGTGCAAAAAGTGCACTTTTTTAACCCATTGTTTCATTTTAAAAATCCATTATAAAGAAGACAATAAGGAAAAAAACTGCACTTTTTGCACTTTCTCAACAAGCACAAGGGTTTCAGGAGGATTGAAACTGCACTGTTGTTTTACCATTTGATCTTTTTGAATCAAAATTTAACTTATACACTTCTGCATATTTCTTTAAATATTTAGTGAAGCTATTTGGAGTTATTGATATTACTTCCCCCTTGTCATCCAAATAGCCTGTGAACTTCTCAAGCAATTCTGTCTTATCATATCTTTCTCCAATCTTAATATTGTCTTTAACAAAAGATGCAAAATGTAGTGAAGTTTCTTGAGTGAGCAATCGAAAATCCTTATTGATAACTTCAGGTTTGATTATTCCCTTTTTCAAATACAGCTGCACACAACTTAACATCAGGTTATCAAATTGATTCCATTGATCTTTATCCCAGTCATCGAAAAACAAATGTCCAAAATCATCTTCAGGCTTATGTTTCTCATTGTAATGCGAGGATAGTTCGAATTCTATTCTTCTTGCCTCGTGACTTGAGCCTTGACCGCTTAGAATATAGTTGGAAGTGAAAATAATTTTAGGACTATCTTCATAGGGTATCTTATCCTCTGACATATACTTTTTCTCAATAGAAACCCCCTCAGATATCATGCTGAACATTTCCTCTATATTGAAATCAACGCCTACATCATCAAACACCAACAATTTAGTGTCCAGCGTTACTGATTGCAATGAAAAGGTCCTTTTAACATTAAACCTTTTCCCATCTTCAGTTATTGCCTTTCGCAGTTTAGAAATACTCTGAACAATAAGACCCTTTCCAGTACGACCATTTGGCATGTGTTCCTGAGATGGTATCCTTTCATCCAGCAAGATAACAGCATGAGGTCTTCCAGGGTGCTTATACCCGTGCAATAAGTATCCGATGATGGACTTGAGAGAGTTTAACCGGCCAACATCATTGTTGCAAACATTTTGCAGGAACTTTTCAAAATCACAAGGTTTGTCCTCGCCACTCGGGTCTAATAAATGAAAGTCTCTGTTTATGATTTGAGACTTCCATATCTGCGATTTGCAACTAGAATACGATTCAGTAGTTATACTATTAGCTGTTATCTTAACAATGCCATTTTTAAAACAAATGTATGATGTGTCTTTGGTGTCCTTTAATAAATTTGGTTCCAATACAGGAAGCATTTCAAGATGTTGTTGACCAAAGAGTTTTGATGCATTTTTATGTATTAACTCCAAAACCTCTTCCTTTTTGTCCTTAAATCTTTTATATGATTTCACTTCCTTCAGGATATACTCTTTCATTTCTACAGGACCTACCGGCTGAAGTATCCCATCTACTAAGCTTACATATATGTTGTTGCTTACGCCTCTATATTGCCAGTACCCTCCTTCATTTAAAGCATCAATAAACAAACGATGTGAGACACCCTTATATTCATTGGATTGGGCTATAAACTCTGTTAAATATAATTTTCTCATTTTACCAATCATCGTTTAAGTTTTGATCTTTATTTCTTCTAAGGGTCGAAAAATGATCGTCTAAATAGTTATATAGATCAATTGCCTCATAGCCATCTGTTTTTACCCAAACGGCCTTCTTGCCATCGCTTTCCTCTCTTATATCCTCGACCAGAATATCTTCGTTGGCCTCCGTTTTGCTTCTGTGTGTAAATACGATTGCGACTAGAAAAAGAGGCTGATCTTTTTTCCAGTAGGCTTGATAGTATAAAACACTATCAGTTCGCATGAATTGTTTAAATTTGATACCTTGATAGTCAATTTTTAAAGGAATTTCTTCTATCAGGATTTTTTTGTTAGATTTGTACATAATTAAAAAATTTATATTAATAAATGGGTGTTGTTGTCGCAACACCCTTATTTGTTTTTGTACTCTAAACGTAGTATATCGTCTTCAGCGTAATAAACTCTACCACCAACATGTTTTTTCTTGAGAATACCTGCTTTGTGCCAGGAGTCAAGAGTTTGGACTGTTTTTCTCAGTCTTTTTGCGGCCTTGTTTTTTGGAATTAGTTTTACCTCAGGAGCGGGCTTCAGATGATCTTTTATTTCTTCCCTTATCATTGCCCTAAGATCATTCGGGTTCAATTGGTGTAATAGTGTAGTTTCCATGATATAACAATTATTAAATATTTTTTGCTAAAATATCTATCAAATAACTGTTAAACAGGAAATTTGGACGTCTATGTTTTGTCTAAATATTTTTATTATGAGCGACTTTTCTTGTTTCGCATAGGCGATTAATTGCTCTTGCCAAACTTTTGATATCTTTTGGGGGATTTCCAACTTCTTCAGATATTTGTCTCGCAGCCGCAGAAACATTACCATCGTTTTGAGCTATTAATATTTTTATTTTAGCCCAATGATTCTCTGCAAACTCAATAGGTTTGACGCCTTGATTTTTTGTTGGTTTTGTAATGTTATGAAGATTGCGCAAGTTTTGTTTTAATAACCAGGACTCTAATACATCAGAAGTTCGACTCAGTAGAAAATCCGATTCCTTTTCAAACATTGATTCTAAATGTTGTAAAAAGTCTATTTCGATATGAGATGGGTTATTTAAATATGTTTTCAAGTGTCTATTTAATACACGCCTTGTTTGGTTATTGTGATACTCATTTGAATTATCGCTTGGATTAAATCCATGTCCATTTAGTTGCTGTTTCAGATCTTTCCATTCATAATAATGAATAAGATCTGTTGTTGCATTATCACATGGGTAATGTGAAATATCTATGTCAAAGAATTGCTCAGGGTGTCTATAATTATTATCCATATAAAATTATCGTGTAAAATATTCATAACCAACCACATCTTCTGCATTTTCTTCGTCGGTAACGCGGATGTATTTTTTGAATTCAGATTCTGACTTATGGCCTGAAAGCATCATGATTTTATTTATAGGTATACCAGCTCTATACATATTGGTACATCCGCTTCTCCTTCCAGTATGACTTGAAATCTTATCAGACTTATTGTGAAGACTTGTGTGCTCACCTTCATGCCCTTCAGGATCTTTACAAACTATTTTGATATACTCATTGATTTTCTGATCAGGCATTTTTGGTAAACTATAATCATACTTCTCAAGTATTGCCAGTAGTCTTGGACTACGAAGAGGAAAAACAACCGATGTACCTGTTTTCTGCTGTTTAAACTTAATTATATCAATTCCATTGGGAGATTTAGTCAAATTGCTTTTGTTAATTTTATACCAATCCGATACCCTTTGCAGAGTAAAGCACCCCACTAAAAATAAGTCTCTAGCTTTATCATAATGAGGTATTGAAATATCTTTTTCGATCAATTGGTTTATTTCATCCTCAGTAAGGTAAATAGTGTCTACAAGTTCTGATGTTACTTTAAAAGCCTTTTTTCTAAATTCTAAGTTACTGTGCACACCTTCATCATGTGCTGCATTCATTATTGTTTTAAGTTGTCGAATATTTTTCCCCACACTATTTACTGTATGCATCTCTCCTAGCCAAGAAACAAACAACTTGTAAAATTTCATGTCGATATCATTGAAAGTGTACCGTTTATATGTTGCTTCTTCGAAATCTGAGATTTTCGCTTTAAAACCTTTAATGGCCGTTATCGTGCCTTTTGACATCCTTTTTAACGGATCCTTATATGTTCTCCTTGTTCCGGACTCCATTTCGGAAATATATCTTGTGATATAGTTCAATAAATATTCTTTTTTCGGTTTAATTTCCGGTACCCCTTTTGCTATTTTTCTGCCAAGAGCAACATCAAGTTCATCTTTTAAAATATCAGGTGTGAGTCCACTGTCCTGTAGTCTAAAGAAGATTTTGTCGGTTGCTGCTTTGATGGTGGCAAGTTCGGCATTTGTTCCAGCGCTATAAGCACCGGTTGCCATTTGCGTATCCTTATCCCACATGTTTGGGTCTACACTTTGTCCTGTTGAATATTTTAAATTCTTATAATCACCATTAGTATTCTTATAACCCCATGAGTATATCATGTTAATTGCTGTACTGGATACAGCACTAGGATTTTTTAATATGAACCTGACTTTCTGTTTCATTTTTTTCTTTTGGCTATTTCACGTTTTATCAATAACGTTAGCCTCTTTTGCTCAATTAGTTCTGGATACTTTTTAATGTCTTCACTGTTTAATGATGTCCCATTCTTTATTAACTGAATAATATAGCCATCCGTTAATTTACGTAGTTCTTTCATGGTATAATGGATTTAAGAATTTAACTTTCCGTTTCATACAACAAATATAGAATAGGGGTACGAATAGGGGTACAAATATACTTACTATTTTTTAATATTTCACCTCCTAAATAGAAAATAAATTTTATTAAAATACTGCTATACTTGTTATTTGACGTACATTCTGATATTAATACTAAAAAATATAACTAGTCCCGTCCGGACCGCAAAAGCCTCGAGAAATCGGGGCTTTTTTGTTTTTGCCAAAATTGCTTTTTTAAGGAATAAGGGATGTAATCCGGATGATCTGCATTGGATTACTTTATGTTGTTTTTTTATCTATTTTTCAGTACATGGCATAACATTCGATCACATTTTAGCTTGGATTTGTTAGTCAGGGAAATGTCCAAAATGAAAACACCGCAACACCTTTGCAAGGTATAATACCAACTATTAAATGAAGTTAGCACTACGCTGTATATGTATAATGCCGATATAGAATTGAAGAGGTTTCAGGAGCGAAGCGAACTTAAAGCTCATTTCAATTCATAATCGATATTATATAAAGACCTTTGGTGGTCATTTTTAGCTCATGGGAATGCTGTTACTTTTTAAATCAATTGAGCAGTATAGCAGGTCAGTCTAGTTCGTATTTCAGTAGGTGGCCGGTGATGGGATGTGCGTGACATTGTCAAAAATCGGCTTTTAATAGATTTTTGGAATCAATACTGCTTCATATGTCAGATTTCTTAATAGGTATTTTAAAGCACACGTTGGTTCCTTTACCTACTGTGCTCTGAACACGGATGGTGCCACCATGCAATTCTATTCCTTCTTTAATAATAAACATACCCAGACCTGTGCCTGGAATGCCGCTTACGTTGCTTCCTCTGGAGAAGGGTTCGAATAGTTTGTCCAGGTCGTTTTTGGGAATGCCGATGCCCTGATCGGTAATATTGACTACTATTTCTCCTGACAGCACATGCGAGGAAAGTTTTATTTCTGTTCCGGCGTCAGAATAAACCATGGCATTGACCAGTAGATTCGAAAGTATTTGCTGCATCAGGTTTTTATCGAATTGGCACAATAGTTTTTTCTCTTCCACATCTACTTGCAGTGAGTGGTTAAATTTGGGATGGGAGCGGTGGTCTTCCGCAATTTCATTTAACAATGACACAAAATCATTCTGAGCAGGTGTGAAGCGATTTGTGCCTCTCATGATTTTAGCCAGGTCGAGTACATCGGACATCATATTTTTTAGATGACCTACCTGTGATAAAATCTTTTCAATTCGTTTATTTAGCTGATCTTCTGTCATTTTTTTGCGATAGGTCTGCAATGTTTCAGCAGTAGCCTGAATGGTGGCTAGCGGATTACGAAATTCATGCGAAGCCATTGATAGATAACGGGTTTTAAGCTCGCCCAGTGTTTTTTCAAGCTTTAGGGTTTCTTTCAAACTTATTTCGGCTTCTTTTAGTTCAGTAATATCCGATGTTAACCCCACATGTACGTTTGTTTTATTCTTTTCATCGAGCAGTTTGCTTGATCTAACTTTGAGCCACCTGATTTTACCATCTTTTCGGCGAATGCGGTATTCTGTATTAAGAGGAGTGTTGTGTTGAAGATACGACTGAAACTGCTGTGATAATGTTGCAGCATCTTCTTTTAAAACAATGGAAAAAAAGTTGTCTGAATTTTCGTAAGCACTTTGCAAGGGGAGTCCGGTAATTTTTTCGTAGGCAGGATTAACATATAGTAATTGCTTGCTACCAGCTGAATGCAGCCAGACAATGGCATCAATATTTTCTGCCAATTGACGAAATTTCTGTTCACTTATGCGCAGGGCATCCGTCATTTGTTTTTCTTGGGTGATATCCTCCACAGACCCATCAAAATATTGCACCATCCCTTTTTGATCGTACACCGCGATCGCATTTTCGCGCACATATATATCATCTCCGTTTTTCCTTTTCCAACTGGTTTCAAAGCCGATGATTTCGCCTTTTTCCAAAATGGTTTTTAAAAACTCGTCACGTTCGAAACTGGAAGTCACTGATTCGTCGTTGAGATTGATTTTCTGCAAATCTTCAATACTATCATAATCCAGAATTCTGACCAGCGTGGGATTTGCCATTACGAATTCTCCTTTAGGGGTGGTGCGGTATAGGCCGATGGCTGCATTTTGATACACGCTTCGGAAACGGGCTTCGCTTTGCTTTAGTTCAGTTTCCAGTTGCTTTAACAGGGTAATGTCCATTAAATAACTGTTCCACAGCACGCTGCCATCAGGTAATGGTTCCGGTTTTCCGTTTCCTTTGACCCAAATCTCTCCTTTTTCAGGTAAAATAACCCGGAATTCCTCTGACCAGATGGTGAGATGTTCTTTTGAAGAAAATACACTCCTCAAAAAACGGTCTTTATCATCAGGGTGAATTCTGTCCATAACCTTCAAGGCATCGTGTTTAATTTCTTCGGGAGTATAGCCATACAACGCCAACGAACCCATATTTGAAAATGGGATAGTGATCGTTTGATCGGGTTTCATTATCACCTGCGCAATCATGCCCGGTACATTGGCCGTGATATTTCTTATTTGTTTATACTTATCAAGCAGAATATTTTCAATGCGCTTACGATCTGAAATATCGCGACAAAGACCTAGCATCCCTATTATATTACCCTCTAGGCTGTAAAAAGGGGCGTACATTGTTTCTGTAGGAACAATAGTCCCATCAGGGTAATGGAGATCCTCTTCAAAAATTTGAGGTCGACTTTTTTTAAACAATTCGTGGGTTCTTCTATCATGCTTTTGTGCCAACTCTGCATTAAAGAGCTCATGATTAGTTAAGCCAATGACTTTGTCCAGTTTTACTCCAAGCAGTTTTTCAAAAGCTTGGTTTCCTCCTAAATACTTTCCATCAAGATCCTTGTAGAAAATAATATCAGGAATGGAGTTGAGCAGACCTGAAAGGAGGGTTTTTTCGTGGCCGAGTTTTGCTTGTGATTCAAGGCGTTCAGTAACATCCTTAAAGTAAGCTATATACAGATCCTCATGAATTTTCGCACCACTGATGGAGCACCAGAATTCAGAATGATCTTTTCGCATTAAAATGAGATCCCCTGAACTTCTTCCCTTTTCCTTCAAATTGATGAAATGTAATCTGCTTTCATTCGGCTGGGAAGGTGAAGAAATATCTGAGATCTGCATGTTGAGTAGCTCATCGCGTGTATATCCCAACATCGCACTTGCCGCCTCATTTGCCTGCAAATAGTGCCCCTCACCATCAGCTACCATGATACCCAAGGGTGCCTCTTCGATAAAGGAGCGCATCAGCTCTTCACTTTTGTTCAAATTGCTCAACGACTGGTTGCGGGCAATGATCAAAGAAAGAATACTTGAGGTGATATTGCCCCTTTCAATATTAGCCGGACTGAAGTCGCGAAGTTGATTATAGCCGATGATGACGGTTCCGAATTTTTGTTCATTGACAATGATGGGTATACCCAGTAGCGAACCATTATTGGTCAGTTTAATAGCACTATAAGAGTTAGCATAAGGTGAACCTGCCAAATTCTCAACGGTGATTACGTGTCCTTTTTCCATCACATAATCTGCAAAACAAAGATCCTCCGGTTCCGGAGCGGAATTACGCTCTTTCACCCTATTATTATTAAAATAAAGAGGCACCGACCGTTTGTCAGTTATATCCCATAGTGCGACCACACAGATATCAGCATCATACAATCGTGCTAATTCCCTGGACACAAATTTTAATAGTCCGTCGTTATCATCAATGGTAAGGGCACTATCTAACAGGTGTAGTAGATTTCTGAGAAATTCCTCTTCTTCAATTAAGGCAGCTTCCGTTTCTCGGCTTTTGGAGATGTCTTCAAAGGTGCCAAAAATACCCGTAATCTGACCTGACTCATCTCGCAAAGGCATCTTTGAAGTTTTTATCCATCTTACCTGTCCATCATCAGAGATTAGTTTTTCTTCGATATTGATTTTTGATATTCCTGTTTTGATGATTTCCTGGTCACCCTGTTGAAATAGGGGTGCATGTTGGCTCCAGGGCATATCAAAATCAGTTAAGCCGATTAAATCGTCCACTTGTTCAAAACCGGCATCCTTTAGAAACACTTTGTTGGCTCCCTGATAGGTCAGTCGAATATCTTTCCAGAACAAATTTACCGGGGTAACATCCAGAATGGCTTGCAACATCCGGTTGCTTTTATTCAGGCTGTCCATAGCCCCGTGTAACTTAATTAATTCATTTTCGCTCTTCGTTATATCACGTGCAATTCCATAAAAAGTCTTATGGTTTATGCAGGCCTGCCATTCAATATGCCGCTTCTCGCCAGTGACTGTAAGAAAACAGCTAGTGAGAATGGGCATGGTTTTCCTTTTCAATAATTGGTCAAGCGCAGCTCTTGCTGGCGCAACATCTTCAGGAATGAGCAGGTCGAACAGGCAGGCAGCTTCAAAGTGCTTGCGAGAATAACCAAAAGTCTTTTCCCAGGTCTGATTTATTTCTAGGAAATTTCCTTTTAAATCGGTCATAAAAAGCAGGTCGAGTGCCAGTTGAAAGAAGTTGGCAAATTCATCCTGCGAGCCAACATGTCTGGTGACATCAAACAACGAAACCAAAAAAGCTTGTTCCCCCTGAAATATGATCTCGCCCCACTGTATTTCAACAAAGTGGCTATTGTTATTCAATGGAATCGTTTGCCACACCGTTTCCCTGTCTTTTTCGCTAAATGTTGCTTTTCTCACCAAACGGGTAAGTTCGGGTCGGTCTGTTTCTGCGAACAAATCCAGAAATGTGCCCTCTGCCGCTATTTTTGCTCCGTCCATCGCAAAATAACTCTGAGCAGCCTGGTTTACTTCCATCACCCGAAAGGAGCTTTTGTCGACTATCAACATGACGGTGGTATTATCCTTAAACAGCATCTTGAAAAACGTGGCGTTTTCGGTATTTGTTTTTGTACCGGTTTTTTCTGAGCCAACCATATTACTTGTAGTATTGGGACATTGGGCATGCTAAATTAGTGAAATAGTTATTAGTTTGAAAATATTGCCTCTATTTTTCATGGATTTTATTTGAAGGATAATCCAGTCCGTGCAGAAAAATGGGAGGGGGGCTGATGGCATTCATCCTATTTCGGAGATTTGATTACTAATATGGTTTATGGGGCTTCCTTTTCTTTTGAGGTTATTGTAGAAATTTGACTTCAATTTTCTCTTTTTTCATAGAATTATCTCAACTTGGTTGTGTAGTTTACAAAATGTCGTGTTGTCGCAAATACATATTAATACCAACCATAAATTGAAGTTAGCACTACGCTGTTTATGTATAATGCCGATATAGAATTGAAAAGGTTTCAGGAGCGAAGTGAACTTAAAGCTCATTTCAATTCATAATCGGTATAATAACTTTCTGAATAAACTTAGCTTTGGTATAAAAACAATCAGGGTCGGCTATTGGCCGACCCTGATTGTGTGGTTTATAGCAGGATAATCAATTTATTTGGTAATAACAATGCGCGAAGTTTGCCTGATCACGTCATCATCAGTAACCAGAGTCATTACATACACATAGATACCAGCACGCAGGTTGCTTCCGTTAAGCTGCAACATATGATCGCCTTCAATGCTGTTTACTTCATCGAAGCGGTGTACAATGTTGCCCATCATATCAAACAATTGAATAGTAATTTGTCCTTCAATGGGCTGATAGTAGCTGATATTTGTGGTTTGTTTGAAAGGGTTTGGATAGATGTCCAATGCAAACCAATCCTGATCGGAATTGTCTATCTCAACATCCTTCATTCCAGTATAACTGGCATTTACATCACCATAGCAAAGTGATTTGAAATCTTGCCCGGTTAAGTTCGCACCATTCACTTCAATGGTTATGTCCGAGTAAACTGTAGTACCAGTGTAGGCATAATCGATGGGATAGGTTGTCGAAGAAATATCTCCGGCTCTGGTAAATACCCAATCTCCGGTGGCAAATGATGATGAGTTTCCGAGTCTTCTGGCGTTTACTGCATTGCGATCAGCAGAATTAACAATAATACCTGTTGAATTGTCAACAACATCAGCTGCAAGCCGTTTTATACCCTGGAGCAATCTTGGTCTTCTGGCCCGATAATGGTTTTGGATTGCTACAACATCGGCTGAGGTAACACCTCCCCATGGTTTGGGCGAATTCAGATAAACAGTATAAATACCATTAGGCACACCGGCAATGGCATAATCTCCATCTCCGGTTGCTGCCGTGTAACCTGTGAAGGTGCCTTCACCACCTGTTCCAACCAAAGTTACTTCTACATCGTGCATCTGCGGATTCACGCTATTGAAAGCATAAGAAATATTACCTGAAACAGTGTAGGTATTTAATGCAGGTGCTGTCACTTCAACGTCATCAGCCATACTAGAGCTTCCATAGGCATCGGTAACAACGAGGGAATAGGTTCCTGCAGCTGTTACTAAAGGATTTTGATCTGATGAAGTAAAGCTTGGTCCTGTCCATGAATAAGTGTAAGGCGCAGTACCACCGGAAGCGCTACCTTCAAGCTGAACACTACCGCCGACCAAAATCTTATCAGGTCCGGCATTGGCAATAGGTCTTGGATTAACATAAACCCATACTGAAGCACTATATGTGTCGTTTACCGTTACTGTATATTCTGTGTCATCCACTGGAGATACAGTTATTTGGTCAGTTGTTGCTCCTCCCGGACTCCATAAATAGGTTGGGCTAGGAACTCCAGAAACGGTAGCCGTAAGGGTAACACTAGATCCTTGATTAATATATTGGTCAGGTCCAATGGTTACAGACACCACATTTACCGTATACGAATCAGAACCCGAACAACCATTGTCATTGGTACCAATTACAGTATATTCAGTGGTTACTGTAGGCGAGACCACCAGTTCGCTTCCTGTATCGCCTGTGTTCCACTCGTAGTTAGACGCCCCACTAGCAGTAAGTGTAGTTGTTCCCCCAACAGTTGCAGCAGAAATGGCAACCGTGGGTGCATCCACAACAGTAATGGTAACTGAAGCGGTACCACCTGAACAACCGTGTAAATCATCACCGGTTACATTGTAAGTGGTGGTTACGGTTGGGTTAACCACTTTGGAAGTGCCCAATCCCAGACCTTCCCAAACGAAGTTGGAACCGTTGCCTGCTGTTAGCGTTACTGAACTTCCGGCACAAATGGTGTTGTCCGTAGCATCGGATACCGCTGTGATGTTGGTGATCTGGTCACCAAATACAAAGCTTCCGGCATCGCCGCTAACTGTTGTGTAGTATGGGTAGTAGGTGACGTTCTCGGAAACAGAAGGGCAACCATCCCAGTAGTTATCTGTGGCATCGATCGAAATTGCAGCATTATTGTTTACAACATCCAGGGTGTTATTGGTAATGCTATTCTCGTTGATTACCGTATTCCCTACCAATCCTGTCAAATCAACACCATTATTGAATCCATCAATGCTATTTTCCGTAATGGAAGTCCCTGTAGAACCTGCCAGAACTATTCCATCTGGAGAAACAGCCGTGCTCGATGAAGGGGTTAAAGTATTTCCAGTAATAATTGCATTTTCAAAACCGACATTGTCATCTAGTGGAGAATAATCCCAACTGGTCATTTGTCCGGCGATTCGTTGCAATGCGATTCCTGCATCTCTCCATCCATCTCCAATATTTGAGATGGTATTGTTTTCAATAGCTAAATTAGTGAATTTAGCTTTGTCTGGTGAACTAACACCGACCCTATCTCTACAACTCAAATATAAAATACCACATCCATCATTGGCATCGATTGTATTATCGTGAATGTAGTGTAAATCATCATAGTTATCAAAATCCTGCCCGGTTAACCACCATGTCCAGGTAAAGATAGCTATGCCGTGTTCATATACCTGGATATTATTGTTGGCGATCTCCATTTCACCCAGATGGCGATCCCACCCAATTCCGGCCAGCTCAAAGGTGTTATTTGAAATCAGGACATCTTGTTTCAAATGATCAAGGTATAAGCGCCCGCCATCGAATTTGTTGTTGGTGATCATTACATCATAATCATAATTACCAAATCCTGTTAAAGACATTGACGGACCAGAAACAGAAGAACCCTGCCAGTCGATAGTAAATCCGGAGAATGTAAAATCATTTTGAACCCCTATCTCGAGTGCTTCATTATTCTGAATAATGCTTTGGTCTACCCCGGCTCCTAGTATCGATATTGATTTGTTAATAGTAAGATTTTCAGCATAATTCCCTGCAGCTACTTCAATTACATCACCGTCAGTGGCAGCATCGATAGCACCCTGGATGGTCATGTAGCTGGTGGTTTGTGTCGTATTGACAACTGGGCCAACACCATCACAATCACCGCTTACGCTTACTGTTCTGTAAGGTAAAAATTCAGCTAAACCTGATACTTCTGCTGCAACATCTGCGGAAAGGTCAGAACCCCAGTAGTTACAGGTGGCTGTAATACTAGCTGTTGGGTTTTCATTTTTTAAACCAAAATCAAGATTATCCGACAAGTCGTTATCATACGCTACAACACCTGAAGGATACATTGGTGTTCCT
Source organism: Bacteroidales bacterium (assembly GCA_963676875.1). GTDB lineage: Bacteria > Bacteroidota > Bacteroidia > Bacteroidales > F082 > UBA6244. The sequence goes on along the minus strand of OY781436.1, from coordinate 454,988 downwards.
CCAATATCCTGTGCGCTGGCCAGTATACCAACACCAAATCCGGAGAGTGAGTTGCCGCTGATAGAAGTTCCTGTAACGGGTCCGTTAAGCTCAATGCCATTCACAGTAGAAGTTGCTGCGGTTGTAGTAATAATATTACTATTAATATGCGCATCTACAATTCCACCATTTGTGCCTGACACATACAAAGAGATTCCGTTATAATTATCCAAAATATCGTCAAATTCATTGTTGTTGATTTCAACATTTGAATAGATGCCGCCATCTGGATTTCCCCAGGATGCAGCACTTTCAACTACAATACCTTTACCTGCATTTCCAGTAATATCGTTATCATGGAACCAATGTTTCCCAACAACATTGTGGTCTCCACTGGTATTACTATAACTTGCACTATAAATTGCATATGAAATACAATCAATAAAAGTATTATTTCCTATTTCTACCGAACCTTCAACACGCTCAAGTAATATGCGTGTAGTGGTTGCACTATTAAATGTATTTGAATTAACAATAATATCGCATGTGGGATAGCTGGTATGGGCATAAAAAGCATATGAACTATTTCCGTCAAATTCATTATCTGTTACTTTTACAGTACCTGTATTGTGAACCATATTTGCATCAATAGAAATAGTCGGTGAATTTATAAAGCTAAATCCATGAATCCACATGTCATTATTGGCATCGTCTGTTTCTTCAAATTTTACTGTATAACTTGTTAAACCAGTTCCATCCAATACTGTTTGACCAATTCCGGCCCCGTGAAGTTGAATTCCTTTATGGGCTACATAAATTTGTTCATTATAAGTCCCCGCGGCTACTTCAATCACATCACCTGAAATTGCATCATCAATAGCACCCTGGATGGTAGTGTAATATAAAGCCTGAGTAGCATTATATACCGGACCAACGCCATCGCAATTCATCGGGCTATCTGATGTTGAGAAAGGCATAAATTTCACATCGCCGGAAACCTCATCGGCTATTGTGTAGACATTGTCAGAACCCCACCAGTTGCAGGTGGCGTCAACATTATCGGTTAAGTCGTTGCTAAGTCCAAGTAATGTATTACTTACAATGGAATTTCCATATACTGTAACAGATGCAATGCTGTTACTTACTTTCCCATATTCTCCGATACCAATGCCTCGCTGATTTCCTGAAACGACGTTGTTTATTATGGAAAGAGTTGCTAATGAAGCCGGATATATTGCATAACTACCATCATCCCGGGCTTTGATGTTTATTCCGGTACCAAATCCTTGTGTATTTCCACTACCGTTATTTGTAAATGTCGAATTTTTAACTATAATGGAATTATAAGCAGCAAATTTTAAATTTATTTCAAGTCCTGTATTCCAGGAATCGCTTTCAAAACCATTGCCGGTTACTTCAATATTATCAAATATTGCATTATCAATCTTTTCAAGATAAAATGCTCTTTCTCTATTGTTATTGAATTTGGAATTCTCAATTAATACATTGTCGATATTGGTAACTCCATGCTTAGAATCTTCCAGCCGCTGAGAATAAAAACCTCTCCGATTACCATTAAATTCTGAGTTGTTAATATAAAGTCCATCAATCGAACTGTACTTATCTACACTCATGCCCATTTGAGTAACCGAATTATTAAATTTACAATTTTCAATAATCAAATCTGTAACAATAGCCGGATCAAGAGGCGCTGGCAAGGTACCAGTACCTTGAATCTGCAAGCCTGTTGACGTACAACCATCCACCACAAGATTTTCGAAGGTTAGATGTTGCAATTCATCCTGACTTATGTGAATACCGTAAGTTGATCCTGTAATTTTAAAATTTTCGATAAGCAATCTTTCAGTTTCTGAAAGGCCGCTTGCCTTCGGCATAATGCCATAGGATCCACCGGAGTTGATGATGGAAGTTTCACCAGCACCAATAAGCTGAACGTATTTATCTACCAGAACGGCTTCATTATACGTTCCCGCAGCCACTTCAATTACATCGCCTGCATCGGCATCATCAATAGCACCCTGGATGGTAGTGTAATATAAAGCCTGAGTAGTATTATATACCGGACCAACGCCATCGCAATTCATCGGGCTATCTGATGTTGAGAAAGGCATGAATTGTACATCACCGGAAACCTCATCGGCTATTGTGTAGACATTGTCAGAACCCCACCAGTTGCAGGTGGCGTCAATAGTTTCCCCCGTTCCATATGCAATACCGTATAGAGCATTGCCGGATAGGTTATTCTCGTTTATGCTCAAATCTGTACCTGTTGGAAGACCTCCATATGATGAATTATGTGCATCATAAATAGCGATTCCATTATCGAATCCTGTGATCTCATTATCTGATACATCAATAGCTGTTGTGTGTGTCCATGTATAATCTGGATCATTACTATAATGATATACATTAATTCCTGAAGAACCGGGATATCCTGCACCACCAGTATTTCCTCCATTGAGTGTATTTCCCACAATAGTTGTATTATAGAAGGTTCCTCCAGCTGCAAAAAACCGAATTGCATCAATAGCATCTGTGTATGGAGCTCCGCTTAAGGTAAGGTTGTTATTTGTTACATCTATATCACACGAGGTTAAATTTGCATCGTATGTACGGAAGTCAATTAAGGATAATTTTACTCCAACATCTGTGCTTTGGTTAAATGTATTATTATCAACTGTTATTCCATTAACAGCATAATATTCCATACCATTATTCCCAAATATAAATCTAATCGTTGAACTCCAATGCGTATCTGTAAATGTATTATTTGTAATACTAAATGGGCCAACAGTTGAGTTTGCGCCATAATTCCATACATATACTCCACGACCGTAATCAGTAAAGGTGTTTCCATCTACTGTTACGTTGGTAATATCAAAATTATCATCATCACCATCACCAATATAAACTCCAGCTACACAGGCAGTATAATCAGCACTTTCGACTTGGCCAAAAGTATTATCGGAAATATTTAAATCATTAATTGCAGATCTAATGTATATGCTGGTCCACATGTATGTAAATGTGCAATTGGTAATATCAAAATTGTTAAGAGTAAGACTGTTAGGTGCAAAGACCCCCATTTGCCTTGTAGATGTACCTGCTGCAACAGATTCGAATTCACAATCATTAACAGTAAGGCCTGTAAAAGAATTTGCAATATGTATTCCATAAGCGTTTGCACCAACAGTAACTCCAAGATTGGTAAAATGTACATTATCCACAGTTAAACCCGAAGCAGCAGGACTAACAACATGAATCCCATTTTTTAACTCAACAGGATCTGTGATTGTTAAATCTTGAATATTTACATTATCTTTAGATACAGTTATCGCATAGTTTGTATTCAAAGCAGGATTGATGGTTGTTGATGCAGGTCCTTGTCCTGTTAGTGTAAGAGATTTATCAATTTCCACATCTTCAACAAAAGTTCCGGCTGCCACATTAACATCCCAGCCTGCTGAAGCAGCATCCACACCCCGCTGGACTGAACCGGAATTTTCAGTAACATAAACATTATCTGCAATCCATGTCACCAAACCTTTAAGGCCATTATCAAGTTTATGGTAAATGCGGTCTTCGATATCGAAATTATCGGTGATTCCTGTAAAGGTATTACCCGTTAAGGCATCAATGTTGGATTTACTAAAGTTGTTGATATCCATTGCTGTATTACTACCAAAAGTGGAGTTTTTCACAACTACGTTAGTTGGAGTGTTGTTATCTTTACCGGGTTCACCAAAATTCAATCCATTATTATTTCCCGTGAAGGTCACATTGTCGATAGTTACATTGCTGAGTGTGGCTGGATTCGCACCATATGTACTTCCATCATCCCGGGCTTTTACTGTTAAGCCAACACCATTGGTACTGCCAACACCACAATTTGCAAAGCTTGAATTTTGAATGGTAATATTCTCATAAGATTTCCATTTCAGGTTAATATCCATACCGGCACTCCAGACATAGGAAGCATTGACAATGTTGCTAACTGTTATGTTGTCAAACGTTGCATTGCTCAAACGTTCGGTGTAAAAACCTTTTGTATTGCCACCATTGAAAGTCGTATTGGTTATTGAAAGATTATCCAGGTCAGGCTTAATTGAACTGTTGGCATCACTATACCAGCCATGTGTGGTATTGTTGTCGAAGTGGCTATCGGTAATAGTGATGTGACTAACTGATACTTCTGATCCTATTTTCATACCAACATTGTTGGCATTAAATGAGCAGGAAGCAATAAGCAGGTCTGTCAAGTTATTGAGACTAATCCCATAATTGGTATTACCTGTTGAAATCACATTTTCGAGTGTAGTGTAAGATCCTGCAGTTAATCCTGTTGTGCCACCTGTGACTTTCAGATCTTTTGCGATCATGCGGTTAGAGGCATCCCCTCCAGCTGCAAGTTGCAACACAACGCCACCAGAACCATTTATAATAGTTGTTTCACCTGCTCCCTGTATTGTCAGTCGTTTACTGGCCACAACGTTTTCGTCATACGTTCCGGCAGCAACTTCAATAACACTACCTGATGAAGCTGCATCAATAGCCTCTTGAATAGTCGAAAATGCATCATAACCCCATGTATGGCCATCATTTCCACAGCTTGAACAATAACTGTCGTCTACCCAGAGTTCGGAAGGTGGAGGAAGGGGTGGTGTTAAGGTAGCATAGCCTAGTGCTTTGCCTCCATCACCAGATCCAAAATCTGCGTCATAAATAATATTCCAATCAGCATTAGGATTAGTATTGGGTACAACCCAGCATTCTCTGAGGTCATGTTCGGTTGTCTCTACTAAAATAGGATTAGCCGCAATTCCTGTTAATCCATCGTTCCAGGTCCAATTGGCAGGATTTATAAACTCAACTTCGAATTGAGAAGGTGTAAGACTTGCCTTAGCAGCTGTATTTATTGCTAAGTAAAACCCAGCATCGTCAGGGCTTGCCATTAATTTACCGTAACCCCGATCAGACCCCAGGTCAATAAAATTTCCTGTTGGTGTCCATCCAGTATTTGCTGCAATAGGTGCAGGAGTTACTAAGTATCCGTAAGTTCCGCCGTATCCCCACAAATTATGGTTTGATCCTACAGACGCTACATAGGTCCAGTTTTGATCATCCCCCGTGCTACTGCCTACAATCACCGTTTCGCCGCGGGTTGTTTCACCCCAGGCATAATAAGTTCCGTTTATCAGAATAACATCGTGAAAACCGTAGGCAACCGTTCCATTGGCTAATCCATTAGGATCGGTACGGGTAATAGTAAATCCACCGACAGGCGTCCAGTTGGTTAGGTCGTTAGAAACATAAAAACCCATATCCAAGCCACTCCCATAATCAGTAGCTCCCCAACCACGATAGCTATAATCGGTACCACCTACATTTATAGGATAATCCTTTATTACAAAATGACTTTGAGTAAATGGGTTTGATGTAGCTGAGTTAACTGTTGCAGTTGGTGATGTTGGGAATCCCGTAGGTCCACTTGTAGTTTGAACATAAGAGATTGTGGTTGATGCATCCCGATCTTCGTAAAACACCGTAAATGCATTGTCTGTGCCAAAACCACTGATATACCGCGGTTGAAAGTTAGCAGGTGTGGGATTTGCCAATGGAGCTGTTGCCGTCTGATCGGTAACAGTAACACTAAAAGTCTGTGCCCATGTACTCAGCGTTACAAAAAGTAACGCAATCGTAACAAGTAAAATTTTTTTCATAATGCTTAATTTTTGATGAATAATTTAATGTTTCTTATTGTTATCGATTAGTCATAATTGTTTTCGTTATTTGATAGGTTTTACCTTTCTTGTTTCGGGTAGCTGCACGCAGCAAAATAATATTTGTCGGGTGCGTTTTTAAATCAATTGTATGTTGTTGATTTCCTTTATTCAACTGAATAAAATCAGATTCATACAATTTTCTGCCGTTCAAATCGAACAAACTAATCTTCCATTTTCCCGGGGTTTGAATGAAAAAGTTCATTTGCAGTGAACCGTCAATAAAATGATAACCAGTTAGTTTGTTATCCGGGATTTTCAATTCCGAATTGGTGGTACCTGTTAAGGTGTCCACAAGTAATGTTGCCGTTTGGGTAAACGAATCACAAAACTGACCATAAACCAAACAGCGGTATTTATTCTGATCAAAAGCTGCCGGTACGGCTGAAATTGTAAGGGTTTCTGTTTGAACTCCGGCATAGGGTTCAACCTCTTCCAGCAAAATCCAGTTGACTCCGCTATCTTGACTTTCGAACCATTGAAAATAGACTGCTTCCAAGGCAGTCAGACTAAACTGGATATCGTTACCTGCATCAACAAATTGATCCGTAGGTTGTTGGGTTATTGCCGGGTAATCTTGTAATGCTATTTGTCCGTTGATGGTAGTTAGGTTATAACTAGTGGATGATTCATGTAAAACATAGGTCTCCGGTAATATTTCCAGATTTGCTGTTCCCATGAAATAGTTGAAAGTTAAATCAAAAAGTTTTCCGTTTGGTAAAGTAATCCCCTCATTCCCCGACCAGCTGATTTGCAAATACGGGTTGGGTTCCGGCATCATGATAACTTGTACGTTTTCGATCAATGGATTAATATTATGAATATCGATAAAGTCTGCCCACTCAGGCTGATACCCAATCAGGATTTCAAACGAGATGATGTCGCTCAAGCCGATACCGTTGAATGGCACATCTACTTCTTCATTTTCACATGATAAGACAGAGGAAATGCTCAACAGAGCTGTCATTTCGGGTAATACAGTTAAAACCGCAGTGTCGCTGTACAGACTACATACCGCTCCCGACAGATAACATTTGTATTGATTCTGATCCATATCCATATTTACTGAAGATATGGTAAGCCCGGACGATTGAGTTCCCGAGTAACCTCCCTGATCGGCAAGTACTATCCAGTTTGCTCCATTGTCATTGCTTTCGTACCATTGATAAGTATCGGCACCTGTAGCTTCAACAGTAAAAGACGCACTGTTGCCTGCGGTTGTTTCAATGGGTGCCGGCTGGTTTAAAATAACAGGTAGGTCTTGCTGAATTAGTCCATTGGTTGATGAATATACAATGGGATCCATATTCACGGTGGACATTTCACCATCCGGCATAAAATCCAGATGCGCATCGTTGGTTTTATGAATAAATATAAGCTCAATCATCACCCCACTGACGATATTGGCGGGATTAACATTGCTCCACGATATACCTATTTGTGTTTGAGGAATGGTCATGGCATTTGTCAACATACCCGAAAACTGTGGGTTGATGTTGGTATCTCCCACATATTCAAGTAATGCCGTGTCGTATCCAATATAGAGTGTAATGGCCCCCACATCAAAAAGATTCTCCACTTGAACAGGAACTATGACTTGATCATTATTGCAAGCACTGAGTTGAGGCAGGGTGAGCTGCGTCTGCTGGGCTATCAGCGACTGATGCGCTATAGAAAAAAGCATTAATAACAAGAAAACCTTTTTGTATGGGCCTAAGGAGGTGTTTCTATAACCACTAATCAATTGTTTCCATGTCTTGTGTAAAATGGTAATCCACGTGTTGTAAAACACATGATTCATGGCATGGTGGGTAACTATGGTGTCTGAGTAAGGTTCTTGTTGTAAACAACACCATTCAGAAATCACAGCCACAAATGGATGTGATTCTTTTTGAACGACGTTGAAAATACCAAGGCTCATATTTATCTCATTTTAAAAATCCATAAGTTATACCGATTATGAATTGAAATGAGCTTTAAGTTCGCTTCGCTCCTGAAACCTCTTCAATTCTATATCGGCATTATACATGAACAACGTAGTGCTAACTTCATTTTATAGTTGGTATTAACCCGGGATAGCAAAAGTCCGGTAAGCAAATGCTTAGAAAAGGCAAGGCTCATCAGACATTCGGCCTCCTGAAGTGGAGCATCAAACGATAATCCATACAATTCGGTGTAAGGGTTGTGGCCGTCATTGAAAAACAACAGAAGGCTTTACATCAGGGTTAACTAATGATAGACTGTTTTACAAATAATAAGGCCACAACCACATGACAACCGGCTAGATTAAGAATAAACTATTTCTATTCTTCTAGTTTTTCCTGGTCTTTAATTGTATTGTAAACCTTTCGTCCACCGTATGCCGCCCCCATAACGAGCAGGATGCCCAAACCACTTCCAATGGGAGCACCTGCCGGTTGATTATCATTTTGGCCGTGATCATTTGGTGGTGGCGGTGGCCCTCCTGCTCTTAGGTCATTACCCGCAAAAATAAATGCAAGCAGGATTAGTATAGTTATCAGATTTTTTTTCATATTTTAATTATATTTTATTATTATCGAATAACAACTTTAGTAGAAGAGGTGTTGGATTGGCTGCTGAGTTTAACCACATAGATTCCTGTAGCCAGATTCAATGAAAATCGCTGTGTGCCATTGGCATTGGTTTCAAAATGCTTCAGGGTTTGTCCGGCAATATTCAGCACGTCTACCTTTGTTCTCTCTGACAGACCATTGATTACAAGTGTGTTGTCGTAGGTGTATACTCTCGCTGGTAGAGATTGAATCTCCTCGGTTCCAACTGGAGCAAAATGAATGAGGAAGCGTTCGGGTAAATCTCCGTCTTCCGCTGTAAAATGATACTGACCCATTGCACTTAAGTCGACAGTGGTATTAGTCACATAGTCAGTTAGGAAGATGGTTTCACCGGCAATACTTTCATTCAGCTCAATATAATACCGGTCGGATTCGTTTTTTACGAATGACAGGGGAACAGTAAAAGATGTGGTATATCCGGGCAGCGCATTAAGACTGTAATTTAATCCTTCGGACACTGTATAGAATTTGGGACCGTAACCTTGCAGGTAAAAAGCATCGTATGCCAGATCGAAGTCTGGTGTAGCATCGGCATTGAATTCCACGATGGCCTCTTTGGCAGACTGACGTACAGTATCGTAAACGGTAAGTTTAATGCGTTCAGCCGATGATTTATACCATGGGGTTGCATTGTGCACACGTGCATCATACGGAATGGATAGCGACTGACTGGCGGCACTGGTATATACCATAAAGCCATTCATGGCAGGGATGGCAGCACCCGAGTTTATCAAGGTGTAGTCTTTACTGCTCTCGTTCCATATTTGGGCAACGCCACCAATATTTGTTAAAGTCCAGCCCGTGCTCCACGTTAAAGCGCTTGAATACGGGTTTCCCAGCAAATTCCATCCTGTATAGTCTCCACCTCCATTGGTTAGGGTAACGGATTGATTTGCCGTATTGAGTGCTCCCGAAAACACCTTGGTGTCGGTATTTTCATAGGCTACCAGGTAACCTTGTCCTACATTGAATGTTGAAATACCATTCTCCGGTACTTTTTGATTCATCCAAAGTTGATTTGGCTCACTCCAGGCGTAAAAATCATATGCGCCGCCACCTGAGGTTGTAAATTCGGGGTTAATGGCTTGTGCAGCCACAGGCGAAGAAAGTAGATGCCAGCCATCGGTACCATCGGTCCAGGTGCCGCCGGTAATATAACGTTGCACGGTGGCTTCTACCCCTGTATTGTTTTGGATTAGCGAACCTGTGCCGGAGGCGGTGGATTGGATGAGGATGGCCTGGCTGCCGTTTGCGTTGTCATTATATAATTTATCAACTGTTAGCTCTGCACCAGGCGAAAGGGTTAGGCTGGAGTATAAGTCGTTGGTATTCTTTGTAGGAATGGGGTTTTTAGTTCCAGACGTCCAATTAGCAGTAATAACCATATTTGATGACGGCATTGTATATGGACCAAAATATGCACTAGTGCTAATTACATTGGAATTTTGATCAGTCCAATTGATAAATGCCCCAGACGGTGGAATACCAGTAGTATTAATGTAAAATTGTGTGCCTGCTGAAATATTATCTAAAGGATTTGACATAACATTATAATTAAGATCATATAATGTTACAGTGGCAGCTACACCATTTGCCACTAGCTCAAGCGAGTATAATGGTTCTGCACCCGTTAAAATGGTCAACTCCCCACCATTACCACTGCCATTGGGTAGCAATGAATAAGATGACGTACCTTTAACGGTGCAATTTCCATTGATAATGGCATTGCTGTTGGCGCCTGGTAAAGTGTTTCCATTTTCGGTGGTCACATTATTCCATGATTGCGTATCACTCCAATTGCCGGTGCCGGTGAACCAGTAGCCGGCAAGTTGGCGGGTTGAAAGAGAGTTGGTAAGCGTTGGATTTTCAATTATCACAGAATTGGTTCCTGATCTGTATGCCAACCCACCATTAAGAGTGTAATCACACCAATTTACGATAACCTGACCCGAAACAAAATCGAGATTATGCGCCACATCACCAAAATTATGAAATGCAGTATTGGTCGAATTCCTTAACTGAACCTTAAACGTACCAATTCTTTTCCAGCTTCCGTCACCAAACAGGGTTGTTTCGCTACCATCACTAAGCGCGTTAGTGATCCACTGTATGACCACATTATCCGTTGTAAAAAGAGCCCCATCAGGAATAATTGCACTACCAACCAGATCAGTGGTGCCTGAGACATAGGTAAGGTAGGTGTTGTTTAGCAAGCCACTATTCAGGATTGCTGTATTAAAGCTAAACTGCCATTGAATGGCTGCTATGGCGAAGGGCTCACTGCTGTTGGTGTTTCGCATCCGCACATCGAAAGTAAATTCTGTCTCATTAACCTGCACCAGGTTGAGCACCTCCATTTCATAAGATTTCTGTCCCATTGTTTGGTAAGCGAACAAAACCAAGAGGATTAAAACCGAACTGAGTTTTTTCATTTTATTTAAGTTAATTTGTTTCATGATTTATGGAATTTGTTTTTGTATAATATTTAGTACGGAACTCTGAACGATTTCACGGTCGCTGACGTTAATATAGCCATCTCCATTTACATCTTCAGAAACATATCCTTTTGCTATTTCGAGTACCTTGGTTTGAACCATCTCTCTATCAGAAACATTTATATATCCATCCTGATTCACATCACCACCATACAGCCCAAAAACTCCACTCTCCAGCTCTTTCATATTTGAGCCATAGGCTTGTGTAGCTGCAGTTGTAAAATCGTAAATCACCTCCGGTGTTTTAAAAGATACCGGTGCTGCATTTACTGTTTCGAGATGGTTACGGTGCTTAATGGTGATGGAATATTCGTCATTGTATTCAGCGGGAATTTCAAAACTGGCAGTTCCATCCTGCATTAGTTCCACATCTTCAGCTGTATAAATCAGGGTGCCATAGTTGGTAGCAGAATGAATCTCTACATCAATCAGGTCAGCGATGAGCCCACCATACATATTCTCAGTTTCGCCCTTTTCACTATTAAAAGTCTGGGCCTTGTTCATCTGGTCTGTGGTGGTATTGTAAAGACCTTCGAGGAAGAGTGTGAGTTGTACCTGTATTCCACCGCGTATATTTCCTGATTGATACACCACATCGAGTAGGTCAAGATCGAAATCGGAAACAGCGCAGCTTTCCTGCACAAAGTCCACAGTTGTTTCCCCTCCGAGGTAAGTAAAATCGAGGTCAAAAAGTTTATCGCCATCAGCGACAGTTAAACCTGACACTTCTTCGGGGTCGATGCTCCAACTGATAAAAATTTGGTCGCCACTGAGATTAGTCATTAATACACCAATATCATCCAATGAAGCCAACTCGTTGGTCAGCGCATTAAAAGTGGCGATGTTGGGGTCAAATGAAATGACAAAGTCGAAAGCCCCAATGTTTTCAAAACTTCCTGCAGTTATGGGCATCAATACATCACCCGGTTGAGCTATTACTTCAGCAGCTTGTACATCAATGGCAAGAGGGGATTCGGAAACCAGTCCGTCGGTATATTCACCATAGAGTGTGTTTACCTGAAAATCGCTTATTTCACATTCGCCGGTTACAAAGCTTAAGTCCGATGCATTTCCTGAGAAGCTGAATTGCATATCAAAAAGCTTGGTATCGTCGGCTAGTGTTAAGGCTGATGTAACATTATCCCATAGAATAACCAATTTATTTCCATCGACAACATTAGATATAAGGTCAGTACTGTTGATACCGCCATCAATATTTACAATGTCGACAAAAGATAAGGCTGTTTGGTCGAAAAGGATATAAAAGTTGAAAGAACCTATGTTGGAGAAGTTTTGTACTGTAATGGGTACTTCAACAGTGGTTCCTGCTGTGGCATCTTCAATTGTACCTGCAATAACCTGTACAATAGAGGCAGGGTCTTGTGTTACCCAGCCATTTGTGTATGATCCAACAACATCCAATCCATCATTGTCACCAATGCTACATAGGTCGGTGTCAAATGTCAGATCGCTGTATCCACCTACGAAAGTAAACCCCATGCTCAGAAGTTCTCCATTTAGCGTACTTCCGCTAGTGCCTTCATTAAGCCATGTAAGCGCAATGCGCGAATCACTAATAATATCAACAAGGATGTTAGAAAGTTGTGGATTACTAATGTTCTGGTACTGAAGGACTGTTTCATCAAAGTCGATTACGAAAGAGAAGGAACTGACCCCCGATGTTATGGTAGAAAAATCTACATTTATAGGCACATTAACTGGAGTATTAGGAACACCTGTTACCTCCGCAATGGAAACACTAGCAAAAAGCTGTGGGCCAACGCTGCCATCGACATACAATACAGGAATCGAGATATAGTTATTGTCTACCACATCACATTTGTTCTCCATAAAGGCAAAGTCACCATTTCCGGTGAGGTAGTTAAAGTTAAGGGTTATTAAATCTCCATCCGGAATATTTACGCCGGTGGATCCTGAAGCTGACCAGGTAATTCCAATTTGATGGATACCATTTTCGTACAATGCATTGGCTTGCATTCCTGCCAAGGCAACACCGGTATATCCGGTAAAAGTCACCACTGTTGGATCGTATTCAAAAAAAATGGATATGGCCGCTACATCAGAGCTGGCAAAATCTGTAACTTCAACCGGGATATTAATTGGCCCGGGATTGGCAAGATAATCGCCTATTAGCACAGTTTGACCGTAACTGTATATGGTAAATATGCATCCTAGTATTAAAAGTATTTTCTTTCTCATAATAATGTTCATTAATTAGATTGGGATTGTACCACGTGTTTATTAACTAATTATAAGTTAAGGGATGCCGGCAATTGAAGCCGACATCCCAAAATCAAACATTAGTCTTTAAATACAATAGGTACTACCTTATCATATGAACTGTCATCACAACTAATGGTGATGTGTATATAGTAAACGCCACTCGTCAACCACAGTTCGTTGGCATTGATCAACATGTTGTGTTCACCTGCCAAATGACTTGGGTCGTCCAATATAGCTACTTCCATGCCCATTGCATTGTAAAGACGAAGTTGAACATTGCCATCCTTAGGTAAAGTATAGCGAACGTTTGTCTGAACTAATGCAGGGTTCGGATAGACTGTCAAATTATAAGTTTCATCAACATCAACTGAACCTACACCGGTATAGCCGGTATTCAATCGGTCGATTCTTATATCAACATCATCAAGGACAATTGCTTCCACGTCGGCAAACTCTGAGCGACTATCGATATAGAACAAATCATCCATAGGACTGATTTCAGTTTTAGCTTCAACAACCATCCTGAAAAGTTCATTTTCAGAGGACATTGTCAGCGAATTAGGATCAGACCAGGCAATGTTCACATAACCATCCTTGATATTATAGATCAAGTTTGCAACATCACTTTCAACACCTTTAACGTCGATTAATTGTTCGTTAAACTTCAGGTAAAGGGTAATGGCACCAACATTATCCGGATTATTGAGCTGAACGGGCAATTCAATTTGTTCGCCTACAGCAATATCTCTAACATTGTCGCCTTGAACAGGATCCAACGATTTTGAGGTAACTGTGTAGGAAGCATTTACATCGCCATAAGCCATAGCCAGAATGTTGAATTCAGTTGGGTTATTGCTGTCATGAGTATAACTCAAGGTAGCTGTTGAAGCATTGGTATTGGTAAAGTATTGATCGCTAGTGGGGATATAAAATGCCCAGTCGCCTGCCGTAAATGAATTTACCAGTTGAATGGCCCGACGTTTTACAAGTAGCGCATCGGTTGCATTTACCCAATCATTGGCATTTACATCACCTACCTTATCACGGAATACAAAGTCAAAATTGGCAGGTGTGTAGAAACTTGGATAGTTTCCTATTGATCTGCGCTGAATGGCCAAAGCATCCGTAGAGTTACCACCGCCCCAGATCATATTGTTGGAAATTTCCAGTGTGTAGTCTCCATCTGCAACAGTTTCGAATTCGTAGTATCCGGTAGCATCTGTTTGTTCTACCAGAGTTGTGCCGCCACCATCAGGAATCAATTTTACTGTGATTCCATCCAATGGGGAGTGGTTGCCGTCGTTGCGGTTGTACATAACCGTTCCTTTAAAAGGAATGGTGGTTACAGTTACCGCAAGGGTGCCAGTAAGGTCTGAAGTAGCTCCGCCACTTCCATTGTTGTATGACTCTGTAACTTGTAGCGTCCCGTTTTCGTTCCATTCAACCTCCACCTGATTACCTGAGGCAACCAGAATTACGTTGGTTGTTCCTGCTTCAACAAAACTCCAGGCATAACTGAATCCTGCTCCACGATCGACCACTTTATAGGCAACTTGATCGCCTTCATTGGCAGTTGTTGAAGCAGCGCTTCCGTCCACGTTGGTAATTACCGGGTTGTCAGCTGACAGAATATTGGCTGTTGTGGTTGGAGCAGCAGGGGTTTGACCCACTGGATCAATGCTATAGTTGGCATTGTCAATGGAAGATGCGTTGGTAAGGCTAACAGTTTTATCATTGCCTACAGTTGCATCTGCAAAAGCAGCAACTGCTGTCAGGTTAACTACATCCGTTCCGACTATGCCACTAAAGGTGAGGCTGTTGGTGTTGATTGTAGCATCTGTACTGCCATCATAGATTTTGTTATAGGCAGTGAAAGAGCCGGTGATGGTGAGGGGTTTGGGGGTGATTGTGAAATTATCAGCAACAAAAGTGATATCGTAATTGCTATTATCCAGATCACCCTGATTGATTGCATAAGGGCTACCTTCAACAGTTTCTCCTGCTGTACGTGCCAAAGCTCCTGTGAAGGAAATCAGTTCACCATTGGGTAACTCAAAGTTAACTGCCGGGTTTGAAACATAAGTGAAGGTTGGGTCAAGTTGACCATACTCCTTGCTTTGATCAGCATCTGCAGTAACAGTTACAGCCAATTGGGTTATGGCAAAATTATCAGCAACAAAAGTGATATCGTAATTGCTATTATCCAGATCACCCTGATTGATTGCATAAGGGCTACCTTCAACAGTTTCTCCTGCTGTACGTGCCAAAGCTCCTGTGAAGGAAATCAGTTCACCGTTGGGTAACTCAAAGTTAACTGCCGGGTTTGAAACATAAGTGAAGGTTGGGTCAAGTTGACCATACTCCTTGCTTTGATCAGCATCTGCAGTAACAGTTACAGCCAATTGGGTAATGGCAAAATTATCAGCAACAAAAGTGATATCGTAATTGCTATTATCCAGATCACCCTGATTGATTGCATAAGGGCTACCTTCAACAGTTTCTCCTGCTGTACGTGCCAAAGCTCCTGTGAAGGAAATCAGTTCACCGTTGGGTAACTCAAAGTTAACTGCCGGGTTTGAAACATAAGTGAAGGTTGGGTCAAGTTGACCATACTCCTTGCTTTGATCAGCATCTGCAGTAACAGTTACAGCCAATTGGGTAATGGCAAAATTATCAGCAACAAAAGTGATGTCGTAATTGCTATTATCCAGATCACCCTGATTGATTGCATAAGGGCTACCTTCAACAGTTTCTCCTGCTGTACGTGCCAAAGCTCCTGTGAAGGAAATCAGTTCACCATTGGGTAACTCAAAGTTAACTGCCGGGTTTGAAACATAAGTGAAGGTTGGGTCAAGTTGACCATACTCCTTGCTTTGATCAGCATCTGTAGTAACAGTTACAGCCAATTGGGTAATGGCAAAATTATCAGCAACAAAAGTGATATCGTAATTGCTATTATCCAGATCACCCTGATTGATTGCATAAGGGCTACCTTCAACAGTTTCTCCTGCTGTACGTGCCAAAGCTCCTGTGAAGGATATTACTTCCCCGTTGGCAAGTGTGCCTGTTGGACTTGTAGTATAGGTGAAGGCTGGGTCAATTTGACCATACTCCTTGCTTTGACCAGCATCTGCAGTAACAGTTACAGCTAATTGGGTAATTGCAAAGTCATCAGGCGTATAAACAATGTTATAATTTGTACCAGCCGATAACGAACCTATGAGAATCTCATAATTGCCAACAGATTCACCTGTCACACGTGTAAGTGATCCAGAGAAAACTCCATATCCATCATCGAAACCAAAACCACTTGCCTCATAAGTAAATGGAACAGGGTCAGTGTCTCCGTAGGTTTTAGATTGGCCAGCTATAGGGTTGACGGCAAGATTCTTCGCTAACACATTAATGCTTACGATTTTATCTGTAGGCGTAAGGTAACCATTGCTAGTTGGAATAAACGATGCAGTAAGATCGTGCGTACCAGCATCTAACTCTGCACCAGCAGCCGGATTGTAAGTAAAGGTACCGGCAACGGTTGCTCCTGATGTAGGATCTATTGCTGTTGCATTAAGTTGAGTTGCGCCTAAAGCTGTTCCATAAGTGATATCGTCTGGATCATTCCAAACAATCGTTGGGGTAGCCTTGTAGGCAGCAAAATAACCGAAATCAGTAATTCCGGTAACTGTAACCGAAGTTGTGGTGGCTCCACCGGATATTGATCCTGCTGCTGTCCAGTCAGTTTCGTCGTCTGGTGTATAACCAACATAAGTTGGTGCATAGCCGTATGCTTCGCCTGCATTCCAGTTAAAGGTCACGCTACCTGTACCAGCTACACTACGGGTAATATACCACTGTAGTGCCACATATTCCGGTGAAGTGACAGTGTAAATGAAATCTGTGGGGTCATTGATGCGCTTGATACCAATGGTGAAACTGGTAGCTACATCATTACTTAGTGTCAGCGGTGTATAAGCTTGCAACGCTTCGAAGCTATATCCAACCGGAATTAAAACAGAAGATGATACGCCAGTTACAGTAAGTACTCCGGCATCTGTTGAATTCGCAATGATATATGAGTCACTTTCTCCTGCATCAATGGAAATTCCTGCAGAAGGAACAGTCAAATCGAAAGCATCGATAGCAAGGATTCCGTTGGTTAAAGTCAAGGATTGAGCTATGGTCAGATTTCCGATTAAAGCGGTTCCATTTGGATTATTCAGTGTCAACGCTTTCAGATTTTCAACACTTGTAGGAATGGTAATGAAATCAAATTCATCTCCCAAAATTGTCAGGCTGGATGCGGTAGTTGTTTTTAAGTTGGTTGTAACACCGGCAATGGCATTTTTCAATGTAAGGCCATAGTCACCCAGATTGAAGTTACCTGAGGTTAAAGTCAGTACATTGTCCAGCTCAAGATCTGCCTGTAAACTTGCTCCACCTGCACGGTTAACAGTTAGGTTATTCAGCGCGGTTATACCTGTCGGCATCAAGAAAGCATCGGTTCCATTCAAAATGAGACTTGAAGTTAGTCCTCCGGTTAAGGTAGTACCGGTAAGGTTGCTATTCAATGTAAGTGTATTAGCATCAATATTAAATGTACCATCTGTAAGGATAAGATTATTTACGGTACGATCGCCATCGAGGGTGAGTGCTCCATTACCGGTCATGGTTACATTGGTCTCTACCGAACTACCAAGTGGAAATTCAGGCAAAGTAGTATATGAACCTGCTCCGGTATATTGTAGGGCTAACTTGGCTCCCCAAAGTAAAGGTGCATCGGTCATGCTACCTGCATTGCGAATAATCGTATGTGTGGTGTAACCAGTTCCGGGAGTACTAAAGTTGATGCCAAATAACGAGTTATCCACCTGGCCTTTTTGAAGATCAAGGGTGTTGAAGATACCGAGGTTTCCTGTTAAGTTAACTCCCACTTCATTGTTTACCTGCAAGGTGTGTAAGGTTATTCCTGGTAAATCGATGGCTGTGGTTCCATTTACGATTAGTGAAGAAATTGATTCTCCAACAAGATTACCACCTGTGATTTCCATGTCGTTTATGGAAAGGGTAGCTTCCAATGGAACGGTTTCGATTTCGTTGTAGATAGAAAAGTCGCCGGAAGTCAAGGTCAACAAACCTGCTATATCAAGGTCGTTTGTCATTTTAACACCATCGGTGCGGTTGATGGTCAGGTTGTTGAGTTCTGTAATATTGGAAGGCAAGTCAAAAGCAGAGGTTCCATTAAATACAAGACTTGAAGTTGCTCCTGCATTGATGTAGGTATCATCTGTAAAAGTAATATTACCTCCAAAGGTGAAGGTGTGTGCACCTACATTCAATACGGCTGCATTATCATCTGAAGCAAATAGCCCGGTTACTGATGCATCAGCACCAAGGGTGATCGAGCCTAAATTTGATATAGTTTCAAAGGTTACTGCAGCATTGTTTACCAGCGTAGCTCCAATGCTTACATAAGCATTGTATATGGTCAATGCATCCTCAACGGATATCTGACCTGAAGTGTTTAAGGTCAAAGCTCCAAGTTCGGTTGAGGCCGCGGAAAATTCCAGGGCTCCCGTTGTTGAACCCTCAAATGTGAATTCCGTCAGGCTATTCACCTCAAAGTCTCCACCACCAGTATAAGCGGTGTTTATGGTGAGGAACTGATCACTTAAGTCCAGTGTTCCGGCGGTCAAGGCTAGGGTATTTATGGTCAGTGGATCGCCAAGGACATCAACAATGCCTACGGTTTCACCTGTGCGGTCAATCGTCAGTACGTCCAGTGTTCCGCCTACAAAATATACAGTAGTCGATCCACCTGATCCGCTCACGTCTAATTCAGCAAATTCATCGCCAATCAGAACGCCTATGCCTAAATCATCAACAACTCCCAACAAAGTTAGCTTGTTGCTGTTAAGTATCAGCTCATCGTATTCATCCGTTAGTAAAAGGGTACCGTGAATAGTTAGGTCGGAAAGTAGGGTAACTCCATGGTAATTGTCAGCGCCATCAATTCCTCCTGCTAAGGTCAGGTTGTTTAATGCTGTACCATCAAGGTTGAAGTTGGTAACAATTCCTGCATTGTTCAATACAAGGTTCGAAGTTGACGCTACCGTTAAGTAACCGTCACCATCCCAGTCACCGTTCAGCGTTAGCGTGTTGTCGCCAACAGTAATTTTGTCGGAAGAGGCTGTCAGGGTGGTGGTTCCTGCTACCGTCATGTCTCCGTTCATGGCAAGTACAGCACCATCAAGGGTCAGCATTTGGTTGAGGGTAAATACTCCGCTGGTTTCAAATTCGATGTCAAATCCCAGATTTACATCTTCGTCATATGCAGTTGCATCTGCGATGATCAGCTTTCCGCTTCCGTCATCAGCAACAACCTGTAAAGCTGCGCCAATGGTGGCCTTAGGGCCGGCAGGTCCTGCTGTTGCGGTTTCTCCGGTATTGTCATCATTACCGATTGATGCATCCACATACACCACATCCAGTTTGTCGCCATAAATGGCGAAGCTGGAGAATCCAGTAATGCCGGTTGCTGTTATGGTTGTTGTACCTGGAGTTAAAGTGCCGGTGGTTCCGGCTGGTTGCCATTCGTTACTTACATAATGTCCGACAACGGGAGTTGTTGGTGCGCTGCCGAAGTCTTCGGCTTCATTCCATACAAAGGTTACGGAAGCATTATCCGGAGCTGAGTTGGTTAACTGGTACTCCAGCTTCACGTAATTGGGTGAAGGAACAGGCCCCTCAAAATCACTCATCAGGGTGATGTACTTCACGGCTGCACTAACGTCAGCGGCAGTGCCATTGGTAATGGTTACCGGGGTATATGCCGATACCGAGTACCCAATAGGCAGCAGTTCATTAGTTGTAGCGGGCACAATTAGTTTTCCATAATCGGCCAAAGCGGCATTGGCTACCACAAATGCGGTGGCCGAGCCTCCGTCGATGGTTGCGGCGCTCAGGTCAAAAGTTCCGAGGGTGATAGCACCGGCATCCAGATTGAGTGTGGTAACCGTCAAATCATTCTGTAGGGTGGTTCCCTCAACATTGTTCAGGTTGAATTCCGATAGGTTGGTGATATGGGATGGGAGGTTGACTCCTGCCATGTCACCGGCTATGGTAATCAATGATGTTCCACCGGCGGTCAGGTTGGCTCCGCCCGTGATGTTGTTCTTGATGGTCAGCCTGTTTGCCCCTACAGTAAAGGCTTCATCAAGGGTCAGAGATTGGTCAACCAACAGATCCCCGCCCATGGTCACACCACCGGTGCGGTTGATGTTGAGATTACCGAGTGTGGTAATGGATGCTGGGATGGTAAAGGCATTTGTGCCGTTGAGGATGAGTTGTGCATCTACATCAGCCAGCAGGCTTCCCGAGGTCGGGGTCAGGTCACCAGTCATGGTGAGGACTTTGCCTGAGAAGTCAAAGTTCCCATTGGTCAACGTGATGTTATTAATGGTACTGCTGCTGCCCAGGGTTACGCCGGCACCGTTGTTCACGGTGATGTTGGCTGCCGTTATGTTCACTACCGGGATTTCAAATCCTGTGGTGATGGCATCAACGCCGGTATATTCCACGTTGAGTGTAGTAGTAACATTTGGTTCGGCTGTTAGGGCACCACCGCTGCGGTTGATGGTTTTTCCATCGTTGATGGTCAGGAAGGTACCATTGCTCAGGGTTCCCTGTTGCAAAAACAGTTCGTCGAAAATGGCTACGGCTCCGGTGAGGGTAGTGGTAGCGCTGTTGTCGATATCGAGGGTGGCCAAGCCAAGGGCGGGCAGACTAACTGCCGAACTTCCTTTCACAACCAGGTTTGAAGTGCTAACCGATTTGAGGTTGGCTATCGTTCCTGACATGGCTTTATTGAGGGTCAGGGTAAATCCGTCTCCTATGTTAAAGTTTCCTGAGGTGAGTGTAAGAAGGTTTTTTACATCCAAATCACCCGTCATACTCACACCATCGGTGCGGTTGATGGTCAGGTTGTTGAGTTCTGTAATATTGGAAGGCAATTCAAAAGCAGAGGTTCCATTAAATACAAGACTTGAAGTTGCTCCTGCATTGATAACTCCACCAGGTATTATCGTTATGTCGCCACCAAAGGTGAAGGTATTTGGTCCCACGTTGAATACGGAGGTAGCTTCGGAAGAGGCAAACAAACCATCTACTTGTGCATCTGCTCCCAGAGTCAGTATTCCCCCGTTTTCAATAGTTGTCGCGAAGGTTACTGCTTCTGTAGTTTCTAAAGTACCACTATATATTTGTGCACTGTAAACCGTCATGGCCGAGCCAAGGGTAATGGTTTCGCTTGTTTCCAGAACTAACGATCCTAACTCATTTGCTCCTTCATCAAATACCAATGTGCCTGTTGAAGCACTACCGAAGGTTAGGCTGGCCAGGTCGTCACCAGCAAAAATACCGTTGGTTCTGGTGTAACTGTCAATGCTCAGGGATTGTGAATTCAAAACCAATGTACCTTCTGCATGGGTAAAGGTTCCTACTGCTAATCCAATATCAAATGTTTCTAGTGTTATTTCTGCATCTCTGTTTATTGTTAATGCAGAAAGCATATCAAATACAGTAAGGTAAAGATCCCCGGTACCATCTATTATAAGTGTAGCAGAGGCATCGCCTATCAAAGACCCAAAACCAGGTAAGTCGCCCTGTAGGGTTAATGTTTTTTCGTTGAGTGCCAGCTCATCAAAATCACCAACTAAATTAAGATCACCATAAACTGTAAGATCACCTTCAAGGGCAAGTGTGTTAGGTGTAGTTTCGTCCGCTCCGGCAAATTCGATGGTTAAATTATTAATCTGGGTGCCGTCAAAATTTAAAACGACCCCTTCACCATTGAGTACAAGGTTGGATGTTGAGGTGATAGTTAAAAATCCATCACCAGTCCAATCACCTAATGATAGCGTGTTGTCGCCAACAGTAATTTTGTCGGAAGAGGCTGTCAGGGTGGTGGTTCCTACTACCGTCATGTCTCCGTTCATGGCAAGTACAGCACCATCAAGGGTCAGCATTTGGTTGAGGGTAAATACTCCGCTGGTTTCAAATTCGATGTCAAATCCCAGATTTACATCTTCGTCATATGCAGTTGCATCTGCGATGATCAGCTTTCCGCTTCCGTCATCAGCAACAACCTGTAAAGCTGCGCCAATGGTGGCCTTAGGGCCGGCAGGTCCTGCTGTTGCGGTTTCTCCGGTATTGTCATCATTACCGATTGATGCATCCACATACACCACATCCAGTTTGTCGCCATAAATGGCGAAGCTGGAGAATCCAGTAATGCCGGTTGCTGTTATGGTTGTTGTACCTGGAGTTAAAGTGCCGGTGGTTCCGGCTGGTTGCCATTCGTTACTTACATAATGTCCGACAACGGGAGTTGTTGGTGCGCTGCCGAAGTCTTCGGCTTCATTCCATACAAAGGTTACGGAAGCATTATCCGGAGCTGAGTTGGTTAACTGGTACTCCAGCTTCACGTAATTGGGTGAAGGAACAGGCCCCTCAAAATCACTCATCAGGGTGATGTACTTCACGGCTGCACTAACGTCAGCGGCAGTGCCATTGGTAATGGTTACCGGGGTATATGCCGATACCGAGTACCCAATAGGCAGCAGTTCATTAGTTGTAGCGGGCACAATTAGTTTTCCATAATCGGCCAAAGCGGCATTGGCTACCACAAATGCGGTGGCCGAGCCTCCGTCGATGGTTGCGGCGCTCAGGTCAAAAGTTCCGAGGGTGATAGCACCGGCATCCAGATTGAGTGTGGTAACCGTCAAATCATTCTGTAGGGTGGTTCCCTCAACATTGTTCAGGTTGAATTCCGATAGGTTGGTGATATGGGATGGGAGGTTGACTCCTGCCATGTCACCGGCTATGGTAATCAATGATGTTCCACCGGCGGTCAGGTTGGCTCCGCCCGTGATGTTGTTCTTGATGGTCAGCCTGTTTGCCCCTACAGTAAAGGCTTCATCAAGGGTCAGAGATTGGTCAACCAACAGATCCCCGCCCATGGTCACACCACCGGTGCGGTTGATGTTGAGATTACCGAGTGTGGTAATGGATGCTGGGATGGTAAAGGCATTTGTGCCGTTGAGGATGAGTTGTGCATCTACATCAGCCAGCAGGCTTCCCGAGGTCGGGGTCAGGTCACCAGTCATGGTGAGGACTTTGCCTGAGAAGTCAAAGTTCCCATTGGTCAACGTGATGTTATTAATGGTACTGCTGCTGCCCAGGGTTACGCCGGCACCGTTGTTCACGGTGATGTTGGCTGCCGTTATGTTCACTACCGGGATTTCAAATCCTGTGGTGATGGCATCAACGCCGGTATATTCCACGTTGAGTGTAGAAGTAACATTTGGTTCGGCTGTTAGGGCACCACCGCTGCGGTTGATGGTTTTTCCATCGTTGATGGTCAGGAAGGTACCATTGCTCAGGGTTCCCTGTTGCAAAAACAGTTCGTCGAAAATGGCTACGGCTCCGGTGAGGGTAGTGGTAGCGCTGTTGTCGATATCGAGGGTGGCCAAGCCAAGGGCGGGCAGACTAACTGCCGAACTTCCTTTCACAACCAGGTTTGAAGTACTAACCGATTTGAGGTTGGCTATCGTTCCTGACATGGCTTTATTGAGGGTCAGGGTAAATCCGTCTCCTATGTTAAAGTTTCCTGAGGTGAGTGTAAGAAGGTTTTTTACATCCAAATCACCCGTCATACTCACACCATCGGTGCGGTTGATGGTCAGGTTGTTGAGTTCTGTAATATTGGAAGGCAATTCAAAAGCAGAGGTTCCATTAAATACAAGACTTGAAGTTGCTCCTGCATTGATAACTCCACCAGGTATTATCGTTATGTCGCCACCAAAGGTGAAGGTATTTGCGCCCACGTTGAATACGGAGGTAGCTTCGGAGGAGGCAAACAAACCATCTACTTGTGCATCTGCTCCCAGAGTCAGTATTCCCCCGTTTTCAATAGTTGTCGCGAAGGTTACTGCTTCTGTAGTTTCTAAAGTACCACTATATATTTGTGCACTGTAAACCGTCATGGCCGAGCCAAGGGTAATGGTTTCGCTTGTTTCCAGAACTAACGATCCTAACTCATTTGCTCCTTCATCAAATACCAATGTGCCTGTTGAAGCACTACCGAAGGTTAGGCTGGCCAGGTCGTCACCAGCAAAAATACCGTTGGTTCTGGTGTAACTGTCAATGCTCAGGGATTGTGAATTCAAAACCAATGTACCTTCTGCATGGGCAAAGGTTCCTACTGCTAATCCGATATCAAATGTTTCTAGTGTTATTTCTGCATCTCTGTTTATTGTTAATGCAGAAAGCATATCAAATACAGTAAGGTAAAGATCCCCGGTACCATCTATTATAAGTGTAGCAGAGGCATCGCCTATCAAAGACCCAAAACCAGGTAAGTCGCCCTGTAGGGTTAATGTTTTTTCGTTGAGTGCGAGCTCATCAAAATCACCAACTAAATTAAGATCACCATAAACTGTAAGATCACCTTCAAGGGCAAGTGTGTTAGGTGTAGTTTCGTCCGCTCCGGCAAATTCGATGGTTAAATTATTAATCTGGGTGCCGTCAAAATTTAAAGATGTTGTTGCCACTTCACCGTACAATTCCAAATTACTGGTGGAATTGATTGCAAAAAAACCATCTCCAACTACATCCCCGTTTGCAATCAAGGTGTGTCCGCTGAGGTCTATTTTTGCAGTGGCATCACCGTAGATTAGAGATCCATCAATGGTAAGGTCGCTGGCAAGAGTAAGCGTTATGCCACTGTTTATGGTTACTGATTGCTGAATGACCAGCCCTGTGCTGGAAAACGTCACGTTCTCTGAAACAGTCAAGGCTTCATCATAGCTTCCCGTTGGTATTGAAATGTTGTCGCCTGAACTGGCGCCATCAATTGCGGCCTGGATGGTCTGGTAGCAAATAGTTTGGGTTGTATTGGAAATAAACCCTTCCTCCATGAGGATAGATCCCGTCATGTCTGTTTCGCAGGTCGAAAGTCCGCGGTAAGCTTTTACTGTGTAGGTGCCAATATCCAAATTCTGCCACACATGTGTTGTGGCCGTGCTGCTAGTTTTCGGAGTTCCCTCAGCTACGCCGTTCTTGTATAGCTGGTAGGAAACATCCCAATCAGCGTTATAATAGGCTGGGATAGCTTCTGTGTTTTGGATTTGAACCTGTCCGTAACCATCACATATCACATATTCGCCGGAACCATTTATTGTGTAGGTTCCTGTAATTTCAAGGGTTTTTACATCAGGGTCGGTGTAAATCCATTTGTTGCCAAGTAAATAATCTCCACTATTTGGAGACTGACCAGTAGGAATATCACCAGAATTTACATATTCATATACCTCATATTTACCAGATAGTGTCTGACTGGGAGAAAAAGTAAATGAACTACCGTCACCACTGGAAAGTGCTTGTAATTTTGTGTAATCGCCATCAGTGTCCAGTCGGAACAAAACATACCAGTTAAACGCGGTAGGATTGTCCACCCCAACCGTAAGGCTGCCACCTTCGCATACATTATCCCCGGTGACTGTTTGAGCCTGCAGCGAAAAATTACTTAGAAAAATAAGTATAAAAAAGGCCAGAAAGCCTTTGAGCAATGTTCGGTTCACATCGCTTACGATTATTTTATCGTACAATTTTTTCATATTATATATTATTTTAGTTAAATCGTTAATTTCCAACTTGTAAATGGGTTAATTATCCGCACGGACCTGGCCCACAAGATGATCCTGAGGTTTCGGAGCATTCAAAGGCAATTCTTGATTGGAAGAGTAGGTATACACTTGGTATGTCATCGATGCCTCCAACTTAACTGAAAAAGAAAAAGAGGTGCCATCGCTGGCAAGACTCTGTAGCTTTTCATAGGTTCCATCGGCATTTAGCTTGTATAAAACATACCAACTAAAGGCACTTGGGTTGTTTACCTGCAATGCAGGGTAGGATACGCCCTCTTGGTTTTGCGCATCGATTGTTGTAATACTTACTGTCTGTGCCTGCACACCAGCTGCTATAAGCACAAGAAACACAAAAAGCATGAGGCCCTTTGTGATACAGTGAAACATGAAACCATTGTATGGCTTTAATGCGGTACTTTTCATCATTATCGTTTTTTAATAATTATATTTTCATGGGATTTTTCATCAAACTTTCCTTCTCATTAACTCTACTATTGGTTTCCAGTTTTTTTAAAGGTTATTGGTTTAAAAACAATCAGAGCCGGCCGTTGCCGGCTCTGATTGTGAGGTTTATTGGGGTCTAATCAATTTATTTGGTAATAACAATGCGCGAAGTTTGCCTGATCACGTCATCATCAGTAACCAGAGTCATTACATACACATAGATACCAGCACGCAGGTTGCTTCCGTTAAGCTGCAACATATGATCGCCTTCAATGCTGTTTACTTCATCGAAGCGGTGTACAATGTTGCCCATCATATCAAACAATTGAATAGTAATTTGTCCTTCAATGGGCTGATAGTAGCTGATATTTGTGGTTTGTTTGAAAGGGTTTGGATAGATGTCCAATGCAAACCAATCCTGATCGGAATTGTCTATCTCAACATCCTTCATTCCAGTATAACTGGCATTTACATCACCATAGCAAAGTGATTTGAAATCTTGCCCGGTTAAGTTCGCACCATTCACTTCAATGGTTATGTCCGAGTAAACTGTAGTACCAGTGTAGGCATAATCGATGGGATAGGTTGTCGAAGAAATATCTCCGGCTCTGGTAAATACCCAATCTCCGGTGGCAAATGATGATGAGTTTCCGAGTCTTCTGGCGTTTACTGCATTGCGATCAGCAGAATTAACAATAATACCTGTTGAATTGTCAACAACATCAGCTGCAAGCCGTTTTATACCCTGGAGCAATCTTGGTCTTCTGGCCCGATAATGGTTTTGGATTGCTACAACATCGGCTGAGGTAACACCTCCCCATGGTTTGGGCGAATTCAGATAAACAGTATAAATACCATTAGGCACACCGGCAATGGCATAATCTCCATCTCCGGTTGCTGCCGTGTAACCTGTGAAGGTGCCTTCACCACCTGTTCCAACCAAAGTTACTTCTACATCGTGCATCTGCGGATTCACGCTATTGAAAGCATAAGAAATATTACCTGAAACAGTGTAGGTATTTAATGCAGGTGCTGTCACTTCAACGTCATCAGCCATACTAGAGCTTCCATAGGCATCGGTAACAACGAGGGAATAGGTTCCTGCAGCTGTTACTAAAGGATTTTGATCTGATGAAGTAAAGCTTGGTCCTGTCCATGAATAAGTGTAAGGCGCAGTACCACCGGAAGCGCTACCTTCAAGTTGAACACTACCGCCGACCAAAATCTTATCAGGTCCGGCATTGGCAATAGGTCTTGGATTAACATAAACCCATACTGAAGCACTATATGTGTCGTTTACCGTTACTGTATATTCTGTGTCATCCACTGGAGATACAGTTATTTGGTCAGTTGTTGCTCCTCCCGGACTCCATAAATAGGTTGGGCTAGGAACTCCAGAAACGGTAGCCGTAAGGGTAACACTAGATCCTTGATTAATATATTGGTCAGGTCCAATGGTTACAGACACCACATTTACCGTATACGAATCAGAACCCGAACAACCATTGTCATTGGTACCAATTACAGTATATTCAGTGGTTACTGTAGGCGAGACCACCAGTTCGCTTCCTGTATCGCCTGTGTTCCACTCGTAGTTAGACGCCCCACTAGCAGTAAGTGTAGTTGTTCCCCCAACAGTTGCAGCAGAAATGGCAACCGTGGGTGCATCCACAACAATAATGGTAACTGAAGCGGTACCACTTGAACAACCGTGTAAATCATCACCGGTTACATTGTAAGTGGTGGTTACGGTTGGGTTAACCACTTTGGAAGTACCCAATCCCAGACCTTCCCAAACGAAGTTGGAACCGTTGCCTGCTGTTAGCGTTACTGAACTTCCGGCACAAATGGTGTTGTCCGTAGCATCGGATACCGCTGTGATGTTGGTGATCTGGTCACTAAATACAAAGCTTCCGGCATCGCCGCTAACTGTTGTGTAGTATGGGTAGTAGGTGACGTTCTCGGAAACAGAAGGGCAACCATCCCAGTAGTTATCTGTGGCATCAACAAGATGTGTTGTACCATTATAAATACCGAAGTCCCCGTTTCCGGAAATATTGTTTCCGTTGATCAGTATATCTCCCGACAGGGTAGCTGATGTACTTGAGAATCTGACACCGGCATAATCATTTCCGGTAATCACATTCCCTGTAATCGTGAGGTCCTCAAGATTTACTGTTTGAACATTGATACCAGCACTGGACGGGCTATTGGTAATTGTATTATCTTCAATAACCACACCATTAATAACATAGGCAGCATTTGAGCCAGTGAGACGAATGCCGTTGGTGGCTCCATCAACGCTATTATCCAAAATGGTAATATTCACAAGCGGATTATCAGTAGAATAGCTTTGTACGTTAATACCAATTCCAGCGGGACCGGTAATGGTATTGCCTTGTACCAGAGTTCCCGATGCTTCATCAAGTACTCCAATGGCTGTGCTAGACCAACTAGTAGTTAGTGGATCCCCAAGAACAATGTTGTCAATAACCTGCGAATTTTCACCAGTTACCTGAATGCCATTCCGTAAGTAAGCATTGGTTGTGCCATGATTTTCAGGAATGACCTCGCAATTTTTCACGATAAAGGCTGTTCCTGTTGATTGGGTATGACTTTGACAAATAGCGTTTCTAAAACCATCAGCAGTAAAACCATCTACGGTAACTGTACCCATATTGGCTTTTACACTTATACCAATAGTTTCTTGTCCTATAGTTGGAGGAGTGATTGTCGTAACATCTCTGCCGCCAGTAGATTGCAATGTAAGGTTAGGTACATTGATTTCAACATTTTCAATGTAGGTACCCGGTGCTACTTCAATTACATCACCTGCATCGGCAGCGTCAATAGCGCTCTGGATGGTCATGTAGGTGGTGCCTTGGGTTGTGTTTGCAACCGGGCCATCGCCGGAACAAGGACCGGTTGTTGAGATCCATACTGGTAGGAAGTTGGTTTCGCAATCCTCTTTATTAAAGATTTTTCCTGTTAAAGTTTCGTTATCAACGATCTCGCTAAGAGTTGCTGTACCGAACCAGTTGCAGGATACATCTGCTGTTCCAACAGTAGTTGGTACATAATTCGCAACTGCATAACCCAGATTTGATGTTCCATCATAAACATAGGTGTCTGTCCCAAATACGTTGCCCTCTACTGTAACCGAAGCAACATATTTGTTATTTTCGAACTTAAGGCCATTCAGGTCATATCCACCACCACTGCGGTCGGCTAATTTGTAACCTGTAAGCGTAGAAACTGAATTGCCAGTGATAACCGCATCTTCAGTATTTCCTTCAAGACCAATACCTGTGGAGATAAATCCTTCCAAATTGGAGATTAGGTTATCTGTTATTATTGCATCTACAACATTTCCGGTAGTCGTCAGGTAACTTGACCCTCCACCTACGTTAATCTGGATACCATAAGCAATTCTTCCTCCTGAACCCCAATCTAATTTTTTAGCCTTTACATTGGAAATGGTATTTCCATCAATGGTCAGATTTGTGAGAGTTCCGGTAGTAGTTGATTGAAGTACGCCAATTGCACTTGCGCTTTTCTGGTGATTATCAAAATTTCCAATGTCAGTAAAGCAGTTATCAGAAATACTCACATCTGAAGTAGCCGCAGGGCTATTTGCTACGGTATAGTTGATCGCATGTGCATTGCTGCCACTTCCTGTAGTATAAATGTCATGTATTTTGTTAAACATGATATCTAAATCACTGGTGTTTCCACAAACAATAGCATTTGGATATGTTGGAGCAGTAATTTCAAAACCGTTGATGGTAACACCATCAGCAGTTACCGAAATTGGTAGTCCGCTTGTAGGGTTGAGTATAGATTCTGAAGTGCGGCTTGCGCATGCAGTATTTGCGTTTGCGCCATTAAGCGATAAAGCTTTGTTAACTACAAGGTTTTCGCTGTATGTACCCGCAGCCACTTCAATTACATCGCTTGTTGCTGCGGTATTAATAACAGTCTGAAGACTTTCGCCGTCTTGGACAAACCAAAAAGCCTGATCTGATAATACATAGCCATAACCATCAAGTGAAATTTGATCATTGTATGCTGTTTGGTTAATAACATCCCCATAGGCAACACCATCAGTGCCGGTGTAGGTTTTCCGGTTACTGTGAATGGCACTAGTTGTAATAGTAACATTAGTAGGAGTTTGATTTAGTTTTCCGGGCTCTCCGAAACGAACACCTCTTTCGTTACCTGTAATAGTGCAATTCGTAATCGTAACATTGGTCAAACTTGCAGGGAAGGGGCCATATGTGCTGCCATCGTCTCTGCCTTTAATCGTTAAGGCGCAGCCTTCTTTGGCTTCACCGGTGCCATTTCCTGTAAAAGTACAACCAGCAAACGCAATGTTTGTATAGGCACCTGCTTTCAGGTTTATATCAATACCCGCCAGCCATGGTTTAAAATAGGTACATAAATTTCCCCATGTTTCATCACCATTATCAATTACATTACAGTTGTTAAAGGTGGCATTATCAAGCTTTTCGGCATAAAGACCTTTTGCAATGTTATCTTTAAACTCTGTGCCTGTTACTGTGACCTGAGTTACGGTGCTGATATCGGCACTCACCAGCTTTTGTAAATACCATCCATAGTCCAAACCGTTAAATGCAGAATTGGTAATAGTTAAATAGGATAGTGAGGATGTATTATCAACGTACAAACCCCTTTCCTGTTCACCGCAGGGGCTTTCATGGTAACTTCCATAAACGTGAACGTTATTAAGCTCAACATAAGATATATCTTGTCCCGTAGATTCAGTAAATCTTCCAACTGAAATCCCGGCTATGCCTACTGGTTCAAGTCTTATGTTTTGCAACAAAACAGGCTCAGATGCACTATTCCCGGAACCCGTAAGTTGCACTACACCGATTTTTGTATCTCCGGCGCCTGCGGCTGTTTGTGTAATAATTGTATTTGTTGTGGGATCATCTCCACTGCCTGCACCAATTATTGAAAGTTGCTTATCAACATCAATATTTTCGGTAAAAGTACCGGCAGTTACGTTGACTACATCGCCAGCAGTGGCATCATCAATGGCAGCCTGTATTGTAGAATAAATTCTTGTTTCACCATTTTTTGTAATGGTAGCACAATCTGTTAAATCTCTATTTGTCCAAATATGAACATCATTAGCATCGTAAATGTATTCACTATAATCAGTAGGTGCATTTACTGTTACCGTTGCTGTTTCAGTCACATTACCTCCGTCAGACCATATTTGGTTACTTTCTGATAAAGTACCACTATTTAAAGTGAATACAGAAGGATCTGTAACTCCTGAACCAGGATCCACATTTACAGCACCCCAGGCATTATCGGTTGTATTTAGATCAGTAGCGATAATAGTAGAACCATTAACTGTTAATCCGGCAGCTACACTGTTATTAATGGTTACATTATTTAAAATACCGTAAGCGTTAGCATAAGTATTAAGTCCGTAACATTGATCATTACAATCCATCGTAATATTGGAAATTGTTATAGGCGAGGATTGTGTTCCGGCATAAATGCCAATAAGATGCTTGTAGCCATTAGTTGTACTCCAACTGGCATTGTTTGCCTGGAAAATGACGGTGCCTTGGCCTGAAATTGAAAGACCATCCATACCAATGTTCATTTGCTCCGTAAATTCATAGGTTCCCGCAGCCACTTCAATTGCATCGCCTGCATCGGCGGCATCAACGGCTTCCTGAATGGAGCAATAATCTGTGTTTTGATTAATGTTATGAACGCTATAGCCTTCCAAAGTTGTCATGGCTGCATCGCTATAGAAGGGACAATAGTTGACAGAACCTTGAAACAGATTTGCGAAATCGGGTGTTGAAGTTCCCCAGTAGTTCAGGCTGGCATCAACGGCTGTAGCTTGATCGCCCTGATGACGGATAGCAACTGCGGTGCCTAGCCCTCCATTATAAAATTTATTGTCATAAATATGAATGGTTGAGGCGTCAATGCTTGGGTCTCCATCATTTGCAGGTCCGGCCAGTCTAATAGCCCTAACAGGACCAGCAGCACTATTATTAAAGTAAAATTCATTTTCGTAGATATTTACATTTTCAGAGAGTGCAGTGCCCCATGCGCCACCCCATAGATAAAAACCATATCCACCATATAGTGATGGGTCGCTGGAATAAGGATATACATCCTCAAAAGTGTTTCCGCTCACGCTTCCGCCAATAATTCCAACTTGAAATGCTGTGTAGTTCACGTCATGAATCCAGTTATCAGTAATTTGAAGATTTCCGGCCTGTCCAATATTCACAGTACAGCCTCCAAGACCTGGTGTGCCACCAATGGTTCCATCAATTTCATTTCCTTTGATTACACCGTTTACAAGAGGAGCAGCAGTCCAGAAAATGGCGTCCCCCTCACAACTTATATAGTTATATTGTATAGTAAGAGCGTCAAAAGTCCCTGCCGTGTACAGCAAAGCTGTTTCGCCATTATTAAATTGGTTGAATTCGAGAAGCATATTGGTATGCGATCCTCCGCCAAACTGCATCGTACCTTGCTGTGCATAACCACTGGTATTAGTCCAAATACAGTTTTTCATGGTGAAATAGTTGGCATCAGCATAGGTGTCGATAATTCTTGTGCCTGTGCTCGTAATAGTAAACCCGTCAAGAGTAACATTATCTGCGGTAACTGAAATTGCTCCAGGACCATTGCCGAATGCTAGTATTGTTTCAGATCCTCTGGTTCCAACGATTTCAGTAGGGTGCATCCCTATAGCAGGATGGATACCGGCATTGGCTCCGTTGATTGTCAATGATTTGTTGATGGACACACTACCAGTGTACGTTCCGGCAGCTACTTCAATTACAGCACCCGAAGGAGCTGCATTGATAGCAGCCTGAATGGTGGTGTAATCACCGGTTGGTCCCACCGTAATGGTTACTGACGCCCACGTACTTGATGCGATCAAGACCAAGGCCATTAAAATGTAAAACTGTTTTTTCATAGAGCTTAATTTTTGATGAATAGTTTAAGGTTATTTTGCATTTATGTTGTATATATATAATTAAAGGTGTATTTAAGAGTTGATCTTGATGTGGTGGTTGATGGAATTGTTAAGGTTTTTATCAATGAGCATAAAATGGTCCTGACCGGGTTCAATCAACATGATGCCTACCCGTTGTTTCAATTTATGCAATCTGTTCATCAGCAAAGGCAGTGCTTTTTGTTGAGTGCTCACAACAATATACTCAGGACGCAGATTTTTCACTGCTTGCAAAGCATCCTCCATGTCGTTCACATAAATGAACTTACTGTTGGTTTTTACCAAACGGTTGTTAGCCGTTGATGGCTCCAGGACTACAATCATATAAACTAATATTGATAGGCAGGATACCTTATGCTATAACCATGCCAACATTTTAAAGTGCTGTAAAACAATGATTTATATTGATTTGCGAACTTTCGCAAACGATTGTAAAAAGCCCGTTTTCGGGCAATAAAACTGAGGGTAATTGTAAATGTCTAATTCTGTAAGGAATACAATAAAAATATCGAATTGCCCGCTTTCGGTCAATATTCCAATTACGGAGAATGCCATAACTTTTTCACATTAGAATAATGGTGGTCATTGTGCGGTTGATGCCATTTAAATATAAGATATATAGGTGTTTATAGTCCCGTGGATATAGTCATGATTCAAATTTATTCACGCACGGATTGAATAATTATATCGGACAACCCTTTCGGAGATCGAGAACCTCACTATGATATATGAGGTGATTGGAATTTCGTAAGACGAAAGATATTCATGAGCCGGATGATATTGCGAGCTTCGGAATGATGATACATACACATCGTGGATGAAGTTTCAAATATTTATTTTTCTTTTTATATTTGGATTCTAACGGAGCCGTAAGAAGATTGATCGTTTCTTCCATTAACTCATTTGTAGTGCATCCCTTTTCTCAGCTTCCATACGGGTGCTTATCGTGAAATATCAGATGAGCGGACAGCCTTTTTTCGTGAATGAAGATATTTATTTGTACTGATTCTGGGAGTAGTTGCAAGATATCAGAGTATTATACCAATATATAAATTGAAGTTAGCACTATGCTGTTTCTTTATAATGCCGATATAGAATTGAAGAGGTTTCAGGAGCGAAGCTAACTTAAAGCTCATTTCAATTCATAATCGGTATTATTCTCGGCGCCCGCGGCGAATTATAAATGAAATTCTATACAGATATCTCGTCCACTTGCGGCATGTTATTTTTTTAAGCGATAAGTCAAAAAAAAAGCCCCCATGAATATGGAGGCTAATATAAGTGGATCACGACTTGATTTGTTTACCAGGTTTTAGAAAATCAGCCCAATATTCATATCCAAAACTAAAGTAGTTTCCAATGTAATTATTTCCGTGTCCACTATTTTTTATCTGGTGGAATATAGTATTATTCCAACTCATATCTGAACCCTTCGACTAACTTATAAGAAAATTCTCCTTCGATACCATTATAGATTATTTGGGTTACTTTTTCTGCATTGGGAGATTTTCCATTTTTAAACATATTAGCCTCCAATTTTATGGCCTGAAATGGCAACAGCTCGGGAATTAATACGTTGTAGGATACCCCCATATCATCTAGCAATTGCAATGAAATATTTACAAATCCTCTTTTCTTGATATTGTAAACCACCAATCCCTTTGAGTTTGTTTTGTATAGATATACGCCAAAGAAGGGGGAGAAGAATTTTCTTTTATGGTTTTGTTGCATTTCAAGCAACTTGTTAAACATTTTAATCATTACTCTATTTTTTCAATTATTTTGATCCTGCCTGGTTCTTTGTTGTAATCTGATCCTGCCTCTACATATTCAAATAATTATTTTTATTCTGTATTCTATTTTTCAGATACCCAATTCTTTTACCTAATGGGTCACCTTATTTAATTATCAACATTTACAATACGGTTCTAATCAATTCCGATAGCATGAGAAGATTAATGTCTAATACCAGTATTTAATTTTTTTAACGTTCAGGTTTCATGTAAAATTGTTTAAAACGACCTTGTAGTCCTGATGCAGATATATCACAGCCGAAAATTTAATCAACAGTTCCATTCACCAAACAAACTGAATGTACCGTTGGTCTGTCCTAGACGGCTGTTTATTGTTGATAGTTCCAAGCCTACAATCATGTTAACTATTTAGGGGCTAAATATCCCTATGCTATAACCATGCCAATTTTTTAAAATTCAAATAACCAGTATTATAACAATAATGAGGCAGCATCTTTTTGATTTAAAATAGTCCATTATCGGGCAAATATGTTTGGGGTTTGTGTAATTGTAAGATTATGAGGCGAATACAGCGGTGTTTAATAATTGCCCACTTGCGGTCACGGCATTAATAACGTATAGTATTGCAATTCATCCATGTAAAAAATGATGAAAATTGAGCTGTTGATTGAGAGATTTATTGATATGTACAATTCATTAGGTATTTTACAATGCGAACCTGTTTCTTATCTCCGATCATTTTATTTGATAATAACAGAGAAATGTTTTTTGCCAAGTATTTAACAATTGTTTCCCAAAGAGCAAAAGGCAAAGTAGGGTGTTTTATCAAATTGATACGGTTCACATTTTTAACTATTCGGAATGGTAAGGAAACTGCTATCACGCTTTACTCATTGAAGATGCCAAAGTTTTTTTAACACGGCAAAAACCATGTTCGTTGTGCGTCTTCGGAATTACGACATCATATCATCTGTAATATGGTATTTTCTCAGCTTATTATCAAGTGTCTGAGGTGATATGTTAAGCGTTCGGGCAGCCATTGATTTGTTTAAGCCAGCATATTTCATAGCCCTGGCGACAGCTAATTGTTCTATTTTATCCAGTTCATAGTTATCAACATTAACCTTGTTGTCTTGTATTTTAACATTACTGTTAATCATCACATCCTCCCAGCAAAGCTTATCGCTATCGCATAAAATCATGGCTTGCTCAATGATGTTTTTCAATTCACGTACATTCCCCGGAAAACTATATTCCTTTAATTTAGTCACAAGTTCTTCATCAACAGTCCTAATATTTTTATTCAGACTTTTATTAAAGTACCCTAGATAATAATCAATCAAGTCCGGAATATCTTCCCTACGTTCACGTAGTGAGGGTATGTTAATGACCAGGGTATTCAATCTGTGAAACAAGTCGCTACGAAACAACCCCCTTTCAACCATTTTGGGTATACTCTTATTTGTTGCCGCAATTATACGTAAATTAAGACTGAATTCTTTATTCGTACCAATTCTACTTATGACCTTGTTATCTAGTACCCGTATAATTTTTCCTTGGGTGGTAAGCGGCATTTCGTTAATTTTATTCAGAAACAGGGTGCCATTATGAGAAATTTCAAACCATCCACTTGTGTCTTCAACGAAATCAGGAAATTCCTTTTTATTGCGGCAAAATACCTCATTTTCTAACAGGCTCTCAGGTATGGTTGAGCAGTTTACACTATGAAAATAATTCTTGCTTCTGCTGCTAATTGCATGAATGCTGCGGGCTAATAACTCTTTTCCTGTGCCACATTCTCCGGTTATGAGTACAGTAGGAGGGTCATTTTGGGTAATGCGCGACACTAGCTCAATAACGCTTTGTATTTCTGGGCTTTTACCTACAAATTCAAAAC
This sequence comes from Bacteroidales bacterium, assembly GCA_963676875.1. GTDB lineage: Bacteria > Bacteroidota > Bacteroidia > Bacteroidales > F082 > UBA6244. The sequence goes on along the minus strand of OY781436.1, from coordinate 418,049 downwards.
CACGCCCTTCTTTACAATCATTCGCAAGCAGGTGATGAAAAAGTTCTGCTTTTTGGGCTTGCGCCTTAAGCTTAAGTTGTATCAAAACACGGTCAAGGCGGGCACTAAGATCATTTAAGCTGAAAGGTTTGGAAAAGAAATCTATTGCACCGCAACGATAGGCTTCAATTGCCGTTTGCATGTCCCCTTGTCCTGTAACGACAATAATTTCAATCAATGGGTAATCCTGCTTTATTTTCTTTATTACGTTTAACCCATTCATATCAGGAAGTAAAACATCAATAATGGCAATATCAATATTGTCTCTTTTTAATACTTCAAAAGCCTGAGTTGGTTTAACTGCACCAAAACATTGGTATTGTTGCATCTTAAGATAGTCACATAGTTCTTCTACAAGGGAAATTTCATCGTCTAATACCAGAATTTTAAAAATTTCCATTAATAATTTGGTTTTATATGAAATTGTGTAAAAACTGTACGGTTCGGATAGAGACTTTTCCTTCCATGCAAAGCAATCAGCATTCCATTTATAAAAATGGAAAAGCCGTTGGTATTTTCGGTGTACCATTGGCTGTTAAATGCTAATGGTTCTAAAACTACACTCATGTAGACTACTATCTGGGCATCATACTTAAAGCTAAAATCGTGCCAATATCATAATGTGCTTAAGAACAGGGTTGTATCGAAAATTAAAGAGCTTGATAAACAAATAAGAAAAGCCCATTAACGGGCAAATTAGCGGGGAATATCTGTAACCATCAGATAATGAGAGAAATGTATACGTTCTTGTAATTTGTCCAATTTCAGACAATTCTACAATATCGGAGATTTTTTTACCGAGGTCAAAATACTGTTGGTAAATATGCTTTAGAACTTTCTTAAATATTAATTTAATATGATCAAAATAAATGACTTGCCTTCCATATATTGCTGGTGTTGTAGACGTTTCGTTTGTTTGCTTCCGGTTGGATGTTTACATGATCCATTCTTATTCAATATATTCTGTTGTGTATTTGTGGTGAGTCACTATACATGCGTGAATGCCTATCAAAATCTTAAATAAAAACCTGTTAAGTTTAACCATCTGGGCTGAAGACCCTCTTATACCAACTATAAATTGAAGTTAGCACTACGCTGTTTATGTATATTGCCGATATAGAATTGACGAGGTTTCAGGAGCGAAGCGAACTTAAAGCTCATTTCAATTCATAATCGGTATTAAATAACGCATATAGTACAATTAGACTACTACAGGCAACCGGGGGTATCGATAAAAGCATCGTACTTTTGACACAAATGCTGAATATTCTTAAGAAATTGGTAGTTGCGGAGGTCGTGCCATCATCTCATTTGTAATTTGATGCTTTTCCAATTTTCTGTCGAGTGCTTGTCGTGAGATATTGAGTGAGCGGGCAGCTTTCGATTTATTTAGGCCGGCATATTTCATGGCCCTGATAATGACTATTTTTTCAATTTTATCCAGTTCATAATCAGTTATATCTACCTTGTTGTCATTTAATTTAATTCTACTGTTGATCATTAAATTCTTCATGGTGAGTATATTGCCATCGCATAAAATCATGGCTTGCTCAATGATATTTTTCAATTCACGTACATTCCCAGGAAAACTATATTCCATCAATTTTCTTACAAGTTTCTCATCAACAGTCTTGATGTTTTTATTCAAACTTTTATTAAAGTAATTGACAAAATAATTAATCAGATCAGGAATATCTTCACTATGATCTCGCAGTGGTGGTATGTTGATGATAAAGGCATTCAATCTGTGAAACAAATCGTTGCGAAATAACCTCTGTTCAACCATTTCGGGTAAACTCTTGTTCGTTGCTGCAATGATTCGTAAATCAAGACTTATTTCTTTTTTTGCTCCAATTTTACTAATGATTTTGTTATCTAAAACGCGTAAAAACTTTGCTTGGGTAGTAAGTGGTAGTTCAGCAATTTCATCAAGAAATAAAGTGCCATTTTGCGAAATTTCAAACCACCCACTTGTATTTTCAATGGCTCCGGAAAAAGCCCCTTTTTGGTGTCCAAAAAACTCACTTTCGAAAAGGCTTTCAGGTATGGCCGAGCAGTTTACACTATGAAAATAATTATTGCGTCTATTACTCAAAGCATGAATTCCGCGGGCTACCAATTCCTTACCTGTTCCACTTTCACCGGTGATGAGTACAGTAGTGCTATCGGTTTGGGCAACCCGTGAGACCAGTTCAATAACTTTTTTCATCTCAGGACTATTCCCTACAAATTCATAGCCATTACTTTCATTAGGATTGCTGGCAAGCAAGTGGTGATTAAGCTCTGATATTTCATCTTGCATCTTAGATTTAAGTTGCATCGAAACGCGTTCAAGACAAGCAGTCAGATCATAGAGGCTAAAAGGTTTGGAAAAAAAATCAAATGCACCGTTACGAAAGGATTCTATAACCGTTTGCATATCACCTTGTCCCGTAATGGCAATAATTTCAACTAGTGGGTAATCTTGTTTGATTTTTGCCATCACTTCTATTCCACTCATCTCCGGAAGAAAAACATCAACAATAGCAGCATCAATATTTTCATTTTTTAACACTTCAAAAGCCTGAGTTGGATTTACAGCGCCAAAACACTGGTGCTCTTCCATCTCAAGAAAACCACAAATTTCTTCCACAAGAGAACTCTCATCGTCCAACACCAGAATTTTAAAATTATCCATTTTTGTTTATGTTTTGTGTAAAAATGTATTTAGTTTCCAAAAAGTCCGGCTCTAGATTTTTCAATACTTGCTGCGTATCTAGCATCCCATTCATAAAACTGAACCCGCGGAGGGTATTTACAGCGTACCGTTGAGTGTAAAATGTAAATAGTTTAAAAAAAATAATCATACAGACTGATATCTATGGGCGCGACATAGGTTCCTATAATCGTGCCAATGTTGTAAAGTCTAATAAATCAGCAATTTAAAAGAATGTTGTGTGATTTTATAACAGCAGAAAACGCCCGTTATTGGGCAGTTGAATTGTGAAAAAGTGTAAATATCTAATTTTGCGTAAAATACAAAGCAACCAACGGCATGCCCGAAATCGGTCAGGGCTACAAAAACGGAGAGCGCCACAATTTCGTCAAGTAAAACGTGGATAATCGTCACGCTGTAGAACTATTATAAACATCATGTAATGAGTAATATACATTCAATAAGTAAATTTCTTGATTTGTGGTTCGACCGGGCAATTATTCATTTGAAACGATTAGAAGAAAGTCTTCCTGCTTTCGTATTATACCAACTATAAATTGAAGTTAGCACTACGCTGTTTATGTATAATGCCGATATAGAATTGAAGAGGTTTCAGGAGCGAAGCGAACTTAAAGCTCATTTCAATTCATAATCGGTATTACACAAGTCTTGCAAATGTCGTGTTCGTTTGCAATAGGGTGGGTTGCCTACAAGATCTATTTATTCAAAAAAGCTTTTCAATGTATCTGTTGTAAGTTATAACCATGTGTGTGCGAAAATAAAAAACAATATGGAAAAAAGAATTTGTCAACCATAGCCTTTCAGGTTAATGCACCTCTGGCGAGCTGCAGCCATACATTGAAAGGTAAATGGTATACGAAAAAGAGGCTTACCTATGATACAATTACTGATTATGGATACTGAATGGATAACTGAGGAGGTTAGGTCATCATCTCATTTGTAATTTGATGCTTTTCCAATTTTCTGTTGAGTGCCTGTCGTGAGATATTGAGTGAGCGGGCAGCTTTCGATTTATTTAGGCCGGCATATTTCATGGCCCTGATAATGACTATTTTTTCAATTTTATCCAGCTCATAATCAGTTACATCTACCTTGTTGTCATTTAATTTAATTCTACTGTTGATCATTAAATTCTTCATGGTGAGTATATTGCCATCGCATAAAATCATGGCTTGCTCAATGATATTTTTCAATTCACGTACATTCCCAGGAAAACTATATTCCATCAATTTTCTTACAAGTTTCTCATCAACAGTCTTGATATTTTTATTCAAACTTTTATTAAAGTAATTGACAAAATAATTAATCAGATCAGGAATATCTTCACTATGATCTCGCAGTGGTGGTATGTTGATGATAAAGGCATTCAATCTGTGAAACAAATCGTTGCGAAATAACCTCTGTTCAACCATTTCGGGTAAACTCTTGTTCGTTGCTGCAATGATTCGTAAATCAAGACTTATTTCTTTTTTTGCTCCAATTTTACTAATGATTTTGTTATCTAAAACGCGTAAAAATTTTGCTTGGGTAGTAAGTGGTAGTTCAGCAATTTCATCAAGAAATAAAGTGCCATTTTGCGAAATTTCAAACCACCCACTTGTATTTTCAATGGCTCCGGAAAAAGCCCCTTTTTGGTGTCCAAAAAACTCACTTTCGAAAAGGCTTTCAGGTATGGCTGAGCAGTTTACACTATGAAAATAATTATTGCGTCTATTACTCAAAGCATGAATTCCGCGGGCTACCAATTCCTTACCTGTTCCACTTTCACCGGTAATGAGTACAGTAGTGCTATCGGTTTGGGCAACCCGTGAGACCAGTTCAATAACTTTTTTCATCTCAGGACTATTCCCTACAAATTTATAACCATTACTTTCATTAGGATTGCTGGCAAGCAAGTGGTGATTAAGCTCTGATATTTCATCTTGCATCTTAGATTTAAGTTGCATCGAAACGCGTTCAAGACAAGCAGTCAGATCATAGAGGCTAAAAGGTTTGGAAAAAAAATCTATTGCTCCGTTACGAAAGGACTCTATAACCGTTTGCATATCACCTTGTCCCGTAATGGCAATAATTTCAACTAGTGGGTAATCTTGTTTGATTTTTGCCATCACTTCTATTCCACTCATCTCCGGAAGAAAAACATCAACAATAGCAGCATCAATATTTTCATTTTTTAACACTTCAAAAGCCTGAGTTGGATTTACAGCGCCAAAACACTGGTGCTCTTCCATCTCAAGAAAACCACAAATTTCTTCCACAAGAGAACACTCATCGTCCAACACCAGAATTTTAAAATTGCTCATTAAATTTTAGGTTTTATTTAAATTGCATCCGAAGATTTAATTTAGATAATTATTTTATAATTGCTTTCATGAGGTAGAATTATCACCTTTAGGTAGCAGAGTTATTTGGATTTATATCAACATTCCAAAAGTAACCTTTTTTTGTTCACGCCAATATTTTTTGGTAAAATTTAGCTCCTTTAATTAAACATTTTTATTATTCGTAAGAGGTGTTGGTGATGAGTAACTTGGTCAGCTAGATGATCTAAAAATGAATGGGCTAACGCTAGATTGATAAATCATTGATGACCTGGATTTGCATGGATGATTAAGGATGATAAACCCTTAATACTCCTAAAAAGCATCAATCGCCCCCGCTTGAAGTTTGATCCTCCTTTGATTTAATTGATACTATACCTTTGACTGTTTGAAACCCTTCCCAGATTTTTACAACGATCAAACACCCCCAAGACGTATCAAATTACATGCGCTTTTCGAGCAAAACAACTGATTCGGCTGTATTCACCACAATCTTGCCATCTTGTACCGTATATTTCTTCCGCCCATAAGCGTCGTACAGTTGGGTTCCGTCATCGAAATATTCGCTTACATGCACTACAGTGGGTTGTTGTGGTATATCCAGTCCAATGATGACCGTGTCGTCCAGATTGTTTTTGTGGTAGGTGCGGCTGAAGAAATAGGGACTGCTGCTGATCATTTTGTGCTCGCCGGCTCCAATGGCGGCGTGGCGGTGTCTGAATTGTCCCAGCTTTTGCCAGTGTGCCAGCAGCTCGGGGTTTTCGCCCCAGTTCATAAAGCTGCGGAGGTTGGCATCGCCTTCGGCTCCCTCGATGATCAGGGGGCGTGCGGTTTCGTCGCCATAATATATCTGGGCTTGTCCGGGGGCAAGCAGCAATTTGGTGGCCGACTCAAAAGTGCGTTGGCGTTCCTTGTCGAAGGGCCAGCTGTCGTCGTGGGAGCTCACGTAGTTCATAAAGGTTAGGTCCTTCAGTGCGCCTTGGTTTAGTTGGTTGGCGTATGCTGAGAACAGTTCTTCGTAATTTTTGTTGGCATCGCCTTTAAAGCCGAAGTTGATCAGACTGTTGAAACCAAAATCGAAGTAGTTCACTTTTTTATCGCCGAAATCAAACTCCTTGCCATTGAGGGCGTTGTAGTTATATACTTCGCCGAGCATAAAGAAATCCTGATCTTCCTGAATGGCTTCGTGGTTGGCTTTTTTCCATTCAGCGAAAGCGATGGCTGCTTCTGTGGACAAATCAGCCCATACATCGGCTTCGGTATGTTTTACCGTATCTACCCGAAAGCCGTCGATGCCAAACTCGCGGATGTAGTCAGTAATCCATTTGATGATGTAATAACGTGGTGTGCGTGGATAGCCCGTGCGGGCAAAAAATTCGTCGAGGGATTTCATCTCTTTTTCCCATCGTCCTTCTTGTTGCCATTTTTCCTGCAAAGCCGGGGGCACTTCTACCTCTTCGGTTTGTTCGGTGATCACATCAGGCAGGTTTTCTACCAACGTGCAAAATACCGTGCTTTCGTAGTCCTGATAGGTGCATTGGGGTTCGGTACGTACCCAGTCGGATGGCCAAACGGGGTCAACCTCTGTAACCGGACCCGTATGGTTGATCACGACGTCCATCATCACACGGATGCCATGCATGTGGGCTTCTTCCACCAGTTTCTTCAGGTCGGCTTTGGTGCCAAAATTGGGTTCCATGCTGGTCCAGTCGCGGATCCAATAGCCATGAAAGCCGTAGGTATTGCCCTGTCCTTCGTTCACATACCCGTGAATTTGCTCGTTTACAGGCGAAAACCACAACACATCCACTCCCAGGCGGTCGAAATAGCCATCCTGAATTTTTTCTGTAATTCCTTTGATGTCGCCGCCATTGAACCTCCTGAGTTCGTCTGTGGGCGCCGTACGACCGAAGTTTACATCGTTGTTCAAATCGCCATTGTTGAAGCGATCGGTGAGCATGAAATACACAGTGGCATTGTTCCAGTCGAAAACGGGTTTTTTGACTTCAGGTTGTTGGCATCCTTGCAGAACAATCCCAACGAGAGCAAGCAAAAGGGTGAGGTGTTTAATACGCATGACGGTGATGTTAGAGATGAATAACAAAAATAGGATTTTTTGGGATGTCTCGTCCTGAAATAGGTTGACATAAAAAGTAAACAAATTTCAGGCATTTACAGTCTCCCCACTCCATACTCCATACTCCATACTCCTGACTTCGGACTTCCGTCTCCCGTCTTCCGACTCCCGACTCCCGACTCCCCACCCAAACAAAGGCACAAGCGGACGCTTGCGCCAATTTGAGGGGCATTCACAGTCTCCCAACTCCATACTCCACACTTCTGACTTCGGACTCCTGACTTCCAACTCCGTTAATGTCCTACGGACAATTGGGTTCTCTTATTATTTAGCTATGGATATTAAAGCCCTACGGGCTATCTCCCCACCCAAACAAAGGCACAAGCGGACGCTTGCGCCAGTTTAAGGGGCATTGACAGTCCCCCTACTCCCTACTCCATACTCCATACTCCTGACTTCGGACTACGGACTTCCGACTCCCGACTCCCCACCCAAACAAAGTCACAAGCGGACGCTTGCGCCAGTTTAAGGGGCATTGACAGTCTCCCTACTCTATACTCCATACTCCTTACCCCTAACTTCGGACTCCTGACTTCGGACTTCCGACTTCCCACTCCCGACTTCCCACTCCCCACTCCCCACTCCATGTTTTCTGCCATTTTTTTTATTCGGTATTTCCGGGGATAACCATCTTGTGAAATGATGGGATCTTTGTCCCAAAATAATTGGCCTAAGTTGTTCATTTTTAGATATGACAAATATCAATTTGGAAAGGTTCTAAATAATTTGTCTATTTAGAATAATTCCGGTTAATTTGCAAACCAAGAGCTCTTCTTCACATAATCAGAGGTTAAGCCAAGTTGTTCAAAATTTAATCAAATGAAATTCGCTAGAAATTTATTGGCCGCTTTTTTCCTTTTCGGCTCCCTTTCCATCATCAACTCGGGCTGCAATACCTTGTTCAATGAGGATGAAGATCCCACCCAATCCCTGAGTCTTTATCAGGATAAATCCGATGCTTCTCCTTTTGAACAGGTCACCATTACGGCCATCGACTATAGTTTTCAGCAAGAAACTTATCCGGCTACCATCGGGGGAAAGGATATAACGCTTACCCGTGTTGCTTCCAATCAACTGGTGTTTACAATGCCTTTTGTATCAGGTAGTCAGGTGCTCGATTTGGTGGTGGATGACGTGACCTATTCCTTCGATTTTTTGGTGAACGAATTGGAACCCATTGCCAATCCGGATGAGCTGATCAATGCCTATAAACAAAACGTGGAAGGTATCCTCAGTGAGGTTGAACAGATGATTCAGCTGGGTGAGTTGCAGATTCCTGCCGAACACATGCAGGTGCTGCAAAACCAAAAACTTGCCTTTGAACAATCCTTTGCTTCGGCCACAGCCGATCAAAAACAAGAGGTGGCGCAGTTTATCAAGGCCAATCCCGGATTTTTCAATTTCGAACACATAAATTTGCAGCAATTCAACGACAGTTTGAATACCTCACGGGCCTTTGTTGCCTGGGATCAGCAACTAACCGAAGACATGCGCTACTTTACGGGCTTGGTAATTGCCACCGGAGCTACCATCGGCATTTTTAACGGAACCTTGATTTCAGGAAATCCGTTTTTGATTGGTGCAGCTACCCTGGCCCTGGCCACCGAATTTGTGTTGGTGTTCGATCAAACGGGTACCATGCTCACCCGTAGTTATAAGCCGTTTGAGTTCGATTTGAATAATGAACTCCGTGCATCGGTGGTGGAGTTTGAAAACGAGGTTCCGTATCAATTGGGTATAGATGCCACCTACCGAACGCTTTATAAAAATGACCAACAGAGTTCAGATGTTACCCTCGAATTGGTGGCCAATATCAACACGTTTACCGGCTACTGGAATCAGGTTTCGAGTCTGGTGCCGGGACTGAATGGTACGGTGGAAAATCTGGACGACAAAAACGGATACGTCACCAATACCAATCGTTTGGCTGTTACGCCGGAATACATTTCCATAGACAACATCTCGAATTCCAGTGTAACCCTGAGCAATTTTTCGCATGCCGGCACCGTGAAAGTCACTTTTAGCACAAACGCTGATGCTGATCAGGATTTTACTTTCGATATCGTTTACAAGAATCCGGATTTTAGCGAGGAAAAATTGAGTGTGTCTGCGAAACTTAAAATTGAAGTTGATTCCAGTTCCATTTACAAAGAATCTGCTCTTGGTACCTATCGAGTGGAAAATTACCAAGGTAATGGTCCTAACTCGGTATTATATTGTGAATTGCTTGACGATGGCACTTCTGAATACACAATTTACAATGATCCTTCGTGGCCGGATGGTAAGAAATTCTATGGAAACTGGTGGATTCAAAAACAGGAAAATAGGTATTACTATGCCGAATCTGGTTTTTGGCATTACGGTTTTCCCAGCATTGAAATTGATTTTCCGCTCAATTACCCTGTTTCTTCGTTTCAGTATCACAATGAAACTGTTTACGTAAAGCAATAGGATTAAAAAGATAGTCAACAAATTTCTCAATCCGTTCCAAAACCATGAAACGATTAATTTTAATTCTGCTACCTATATTGAGCATGGTGTTTTCTGCTTCGTCCCAGTCCAACTTTTCTAAAACAGTGGATAAAAAAGACGGCAGGTTTATCAGCGGACGCATTGATGCCAGTGAGTTCAGCATCAGTGCACTCGACCGCACGGGGTTGGTCAAGGAAATTCACCTTAATATCGAGTTGTGGACGTTGTTGGGCGAACCCGTTGAAAAATACCTTTTTCGCTGGAAACGGGGTAGTTCGGTCATGGCCAGCGATTATACCCGTCTCGACGAAAGTACCCTGGCCAAGTATCCCGACTTGCTGAAAAGATACCTTAGCCTGCGACCCGGTACCGTTGAGCTCAAGTATTATGTGTCCACACAGCTTGCCCCCCAATATGTATCGGTTAAAGACCTGGATGTTTGTGGAAAAAAGTTTGTCAACAACATGCAAGTGACCAAAAATGCCACCTGGGGTGCCAACGAAGGTGCCTCCGGGTACCGCGAAATCAATTCAAGGGCGCATTTTCTAATCACCAAAGAAGGTGCCACGGGCAACGATATCGTACCGGGAAGTCCAAAGGATTGGCTTAGCTTTATTCAATGGAGAGATTGTTCAACCAAGTCGAATAAAACAGCTTTCAACACGTTTAAATATGCCAACCAAATGACCTTTTATGGCTTGGAAGTCACCAAGTTGGAAGTGCCCACCCGAGAAATTGACGCCATTGCCGAAGCGTATAATAAGCGTGAAAAAAAAGAAAAGGAAAGCCAAGCCGAAGCACCCGGACAAAGTGAAAGCATGTGGGAAAGCCTCGATGAGGCCGAAGCCAATGCCGGCAATGATTTCGAAAGTACTGAAGACAATGGCAATAGCGATCCATGGAGCAGTGTGGGTAAGTCGGAAACAGATGGTAATTCATGGGAGGATGTGGAGTCTGAAAAAAATGTCGATGACCCTTGGTCTGGAGTTACCTCCACAGAACCCGACAACAGTAATTTTGAGATAAAACAGGAGAATGGAAAGTTTGGTGTGGTGAACTCAAAAACAGGGAAAACCATTTTTCCATTTGTTGAGTACCGAATTCTCGACTATAAACCCAGAGAGGGTATTGCCAAAGTGATCAAATATATTTCCAGTCGCGAAATTGAAGTTTCCTGCGATAAGGATGGCAGTGTTCATATTGATCTTTATGAGGAAGGTTATCTGGATTCGAATGGAAACTGGCTGATCGATCCCATAAAAACAGCCTCTATTACAGGCAGATATGAATACTGGAATGGATTGTTGTTGTTGAGAAATGATGGCAGCGATACGGATGTTGATGCCATAAAAAGAAAAATTAAAGCAAAAGATAAAAAATGCGGAGGCCGAGTCCACGATAAAGTGGATGAAATGAAGGCGCAATATAAATCAAGAGGATACAAAATCACCGAAAATTTTTATAGATACTAGATTGAATATGAGAAATATACTTTTTACAGCTACATTGATTGTCATGACTGCCATATCAGCTTTTGGGCAGAACAATCAGGCCAAATCCATCGCGTATTATTATGCAGCTGAAGAATTATTTGAGTCGTCAAACTACGATGAAGCCTTGAATCAGCTTGAAAAATCCGTTGAAGCCGGAGGCGGAAGCAATGCCACCATCGAAGCCTTGCGTGCCCAATGTTACGCGGGAAAGAAGGATTGGATCATGGCCAAAAAAACACTCGATAAGTGCTACGCTTTCAATCCAAAGGCTGATATACTTAAGAAACTCTCCTCCGTAATTATCACGGTAGACGATGAATATGAAAAAGCCATGGAAGCGGAGCGGCAGCGAAAGGAACAGGCACGTCAGGAAGAGTTGGCTAGGCTGAAACGTGAAGAAGAAAGAAAGATGGCCGCTCAGCAGTTGGAAATCAAGAAAAACAATCTGGCCACTTCGCTTTATCCTCAGATTTCCAGCGAAATTGCGCTCTTCAACGAACTTGAAGAAGGCCGTCCATATCTGGTTACCGATCGACAGTCGCTTACCTCCAGCACTTCCGAAAAGGTGGTGTTGATTTTTTATGGAAATGAGTATATCATCTACACCATTCCCAGTCTGGGGGTGGCCGAAAAGCTTAATAAAGAGTCGGTTAGTTTTAATGGGTATGATGCCAATCATGGTGACGCGGTTATTCATATGAAGATAAAAACCGATTACGGGAAACGTGAGACTCACTTTAAAAAAGGTATTCACTATTCCAATGTATTTCTGGGTGGTTTTGGTGATGAACTTATGTGGACTTCAGGTGAACAATACGTAGAGTTCGAAAAAACACTTTATTACTACTACTATTTCAACACGTTGCATTGTGATATCAAGCTAAGCACTTCCTTTTCAAAAGATATCTACAACCCACTCATCGAAACCGGTTACATCGTTAAAACGGTAGATTATGATTTAGTAAAGGACGAAAACTTAAGGCAAACCCTAAAAAGTTCAGGTGTGGGCAACAAGCCTTCTCCCGATATCAATTCACCTTTGGGTCTTGAACTTAAAATAAAACCGGCCCGAAACATGAAGATGGTATATCCCCAAAAGAAGATTACCTATGTGATGAAGGATAAGCTCAAAGGCGAATACGTATCGAACAGCACTGAATACAAGGGTACTTATTTGTATTTTGTTCCCAAAACTTCATCGAGTCATTATGGTTTGATGCAATTTGGAAAATATTATAACGAGTCGAATCTGTTAACCTCCTTGCGTGAACTCAATACCTCTTACCGGATGCCGGAAGCCACTTTTAAAAGTATTTACAAAGCCTTTAGTGAGGATATCGGAAATGGTAATTCACAATACTTTACCAGTTCTGATTATAGGTCATTTTTTGAAATTATTCCGAAAATGCTTGAGTGAGATATTGAATCACCCTTGAAGCGGGGCAGTCGGCAAGATTTATTTTTAAACTACCGGGGCGGTCAGGAAAATAAACCTGCTTTGCTTCCGTTTATTTGCCATGCGCTCAACTATTCCCCTACTTGTTATACTACTGGTTTTTACCCAGGCTGCCCTTGCTCAAAACCATGACAGGATGGAGCAGCGGTTGGCTAAGTTGTTTCAAAATGGTCGTTATGAAAAATGCCTCAACAAGGCTGCCCGTTTTCAGCGAAAGTATCCCCAATCGGAGGTGCCGGGCTATTATATCGCCAAAGTACATTGGCGGGAATACCAGCAGGATTCCCTTTCCGGACGCGCGGCTTATGCGCATTTGACCAACGCCGTTCGTTATGCCGATCGGTTGTCTGAAACCTATATGGACTTTAAAAACCAGGTGCGTCATTCCATGAAAAACTATGTGTTGACAAACCACGACACTGCCCAAATTTCACCGACAAACAAAAAAGCATTGTCATTTTACGTGCGTACCTACCGTGATACATTAGACATTTATCACGACTATTACCCTGCCAATGAGTCTGTTATTCAACATTTAGCGCACCTTTTTCAGTCCAAATCCGATTCGCTCCGGTACGAGCTCGTCAGCTTCGCACAACGGTTGGAAGGTACCCGCTACAAATATGCCGGTGAAAAACCTGAAACGGGTTTCGATTGTTCGGGGTTTACCAAGTACGCTTTCGAGCATTTGGGAGTGGAATTGCCCCACAACGCCCATCTGCAAAGTAAAGCAGATGGTGCCAACAAACCTTTGGAGGAGGCCAAAGTCGGTGATCTGGTGTTTTTTGGTTCCGGATCAGGCAGTAAGTACCACACCCAACATGCAGGTATTATTTTTTCGGTTGACAATGAGGAAGTCAAGGTAATACATTGTGTATCAGGTGGTGTAAGCATCGATGGTAATCATTCGAGCTTCGATATGTACTGGAAGGATAAGGTCTTGTTTGTGAAATCGTTGCCTTTGTTTCAGGAGGATTGATAGCTAATTTTTTCGTGCCGACTACTCAGTAATTGCCAGCTTTCGCGAAAAAACCCTGCCATCAATAGTCGTGAGTCGTAGAATAAAAACACCCGCATGAGGAAGTGTCACTTCTTGGCTGCTCGTTTCAGTAATCAGAATGCCTGAACCATCAAAAACCCGTACAAGCTTTATGGCATCTCGGTCAACGCTAATCTCACAACGTCTGCCCGATACTTTGACAACCATGCCGTTTTGTACCATGTTTTCCTCTTCTCCAACAACTACTTGCACTTGTATCCCATCAGATGTTTCCCCACAACCGTTACTCACGTGTACTTCGTACCAACCCGACTGGGTTATCGTAATGGTTTGGGTGGTCGCTCCCGTTGACCAAAGGTAGTTGCATCCGGGATTGCCGGCGTCCAACACCAGCACTTGTCCTTCGAGGATGGTGGTGTCATTACCTAATTCTACCAGCGGCATTTCGTACACATCCACCGGCAGGGTAGTGGCTCCGCTTGTGCCGCAGGTATTGGTGGCAAGCACTTCAATCAGATGGTTACCTGTGGTGTTCCAAACATAGGAGATAACGTTGGTCATGGTGGACTGCAATTCTCCGTCTACGAACCACTGACAGGTTTCTCCATCACCTATTTGGGTGGTGTACACTTCCGGGGCAAACAAACATACTTCGGAGTTGCCCATGATAGGTGAGGGTTGTTGCGGTATGGGGATCACAGTTACCTGAAGGGTGTCGAGTGAGGTGGTCAATGTGTCGCACACAGCTTCCAGTTCCAGCATATGGATTCCGGGAGTAGTCCATTGCATTTCAAGTGTGTCGGAAGCTGATGTTTGTACAACACCGTCCACCAGCCATTGTGTTTGGCAGTCGATGGGAATGTCGGCGAAATATTGGGCTGTTGTGCCCTGGCATAGCTCGTCAAGTCCCGAAATGGCTGCGGGAAAATCGGGCGGCGGTGGTGGAATGGTATCGGTAACTATGGTGGCTCCTTGCATGTTTAGCGGTGGTAGTACAACCAAACAAAACCAGATGAGAACCATTTGGATGTTCCGGGTTCGAAGTGTTTTTTTAGCAGGCTTCATCATCTTAAGTCAAGTAGTTAGGTGACAAAGTTAGGAATTTTAAATTTGGTTTGAAATAAAGCAGATTATTTTTCCGATCGGCGGGTTTTTCTCAACGCGGCGGGTGGGGAACTTACAACACACTTTTTATACCGATTATGAATTGAAATGAGCCTTAAGTTCGCTTCGCTCCTTAAACCTCTTCAATTCTATGTCGGCATTATACATAAACAGCGTAGTGCTAACTTCAATTTATATATGGTATTATATGCAATGAATGTCAGGTGTTTTGATGTAAAACAGGAAAATTAAAATGCACTGCAGCGCAGCATAATCATAACAGACAATGGCAGAAAAACAAGTCAGCCACGGAGGAGCGCAATATTATTTTTCGGGCATGGTGGCCTTCCAAAGCAATCATCAAAATTCCAATTCCAATTGTGGTGGTTGGTCATCGGGTTTTTTCTTTCCCGGCAATGGTGGTTTGGATTTGGTCGCCGATGGTGGTGGAGGTGTTTCTTTCGGTTTTGCCTCTTTTACCTCGGGTATTTCTAACTCTACTCCAATTGCTTTTTGGTTGGGTTCAGCTTTTTCGATGGTTTCCTTTTCTTCTGATTCCTCGTCCTCCACTTCTGTTTCAGGGCTATCTGTAGCATTATTTTCTTCGTCGTCTTCACCCCCCTTCTCCGGTGGCGTGTAAGGCAACGGATCGATGAGCTTGATGGATTTCAGTTTGTCGTTTGAAAGTCGTTTTCCCTTGGCCTTGAAGCTTTTCACGCTGATAAACTCTGCCAGCAACACGACTTCGCCTTCAAAGGTATCGCTGTTTTCTTTTTTCACCTCAAAGGATAAACGCGGGAGGAAATCAAGGGAGAATTTAGTTAATTTTGAGCCTTTTCCATCGCTAATAAACAGATAGTTTTTATTCACAGCACTATTTTCGGGCACCTGAAAACGTTTCACGTAGTATTTTCCTTGTTCACCATCGTAGTACACTGTGGTGATGATTGTTTCCGGATCGTACTTGGATATGGAAACCATTTCGTCGTCGAAATGGGTGTTAAGGTCGTAACCGGTTAATTTAAACTCGCCTGTTGAAAGTATCACCAATATTTTATCATCACCCGTAAAGTCACCAACAAAAACACCCCGTTCGTCGCTGTTCAATCGCCTGACGGTATCATCATACCAGATGTTGAGTGCTCCCAATGTTGAAACGCCCTCTTCTCGTTGGGTGATCGATTTAACGGCATTTTTTGTGAGTATATTTCCACGCGACCCACGGCCCTTAATGGTCAGTTCGCTGAAATCGAAGTCGAAATGAAGTTTTTTAAGTTTAGCCCGCGGGCGCAACGAAACTTTTACAATTTCGGCTTCACCATTGGGGTTGGCTGTAAAATAAATCACTTTCGAGCCTTCCTTTCCGGTGGTCAGGTCGTATTCTTTATCACGTGTGACCCCCAATACAGCAAATCGTTTCACGTAGTATTTCCCCAGTTTTCCATCGCGGTACACCATATTGTAGATGGTTCGGTCGTCGTTTTTCTTAAAAACATCCACATGGATAATCCCCTGTCCCACAAATACTTTTGGTGCTACCTTACAAACAATAAAAGTTCCGTTATCACGGAAAACAATCATGTCGTCGATGTCGGAACAGTCGGTAACAAATTCATCTTTTTTCAATGAGGTACCCACAAATCCCCCTTCGCGATCTACATATAGTTTTTCGTTGGCTACAGCTACATTGCTGGCGTTGATGGTGTCGAAATTTCTGATTTCCGTTTTTCTTTCGCGACCCTTGCCGTATTTCTTTTTTATTTGCTTGAAATAGTTGATGGCAAAATCGATCAGGTGTTCCAGGTGATTTTTCACCTCTTCCATTTCACTTTCAAGGTTCAGAATTTGCTCTTCTGCCTTAAAGCCATTGTATTTGGAAATTCGCTTGATTTTTATTTCTGTCAGCCTGATTAAATCATCTTCAATAACCGGACGTCTGAGTTTGCTTTTCCATGGTTCAAGTCCTTTGTCGATGGTAGTAAGTACACTCTCCCATGTTTCGCAGTCTTCAATATCCAGATAAAGTCGGTTTTCAATAAAAATCTTCTCTAACGACGCATTATGCCATTGGTCTTCCAGTTCATTGAGCCGTATTTCCAGTTCCATTTTCAACAACCGTACGGTATGATCCGTATTGCTGCGAAGGATATCTTTTACACTTACGAATATGGGTTTGCCATTTTCAATAACGCAATTATTAGGCGAAATGGATATTTCACAATTGGTAAATGCATATAGGGCATCAATGGTTTGATCAGGCGAAACATTACTGGCCAAATGAATCATGATTTCCACGTTTTCAGCCGTATTATCGTCAATTTTTCGAATCTTTATTTTGCCTTTGTCGTTGGCCGAAATAATGGAATCGATGAGGGAAGTAGTGTTGGTGGAGAAGGGTATTTCGCTAATTACCAGCGTTTTTTTGTCGGCTTGACTAATTTTTGCTCTTACACGTACTTTTCCGCCCCGGAGCCCTTCGTTGTATTTGGAAAAATCGGCCATGCCACCGGTAAGAAAATCAGGTAAAATCTCAAAGTCTTTTTCTTGCAGATAGGCGATGGAGGCATCTATAAGTTCGTTAAAGTTGTGAGGTAAAATTTTTGAGGCCAGCCCAACGGCAATTCCTTCAACACCTTGTGCAAGCAATAGAGGAAACTTTACCGGCAGTGAATAGGGTTCTTTATTTCGTCCATCGTAGGAGGGTTTCCAGTGGGTGGTTTTGGGGTTGAATACCACTTCTTTGGCAAATTTGGAAAGCCGTGCTTCAATATATCTGGGAGCTGCTGCCGAATCTCCGGTAAGCGTGTTTCCCCAGTTCCCCTGCATGTCGATAAGTAGCTCTTTCTGACCCAATTGCACTAGTGCATCACCGATAGATGCATCGCCGTGGGGGTGAAACTGCATGGTATGACCGATGATGTTGGCCACTTTGTTGTATCGTCCATCATCCAAACGGTTCATGGCATGTAGAATACGCCGCTGAACGGGTTTCAGGCCGTCGTCGATTTCCGGAACGGCGCGTTCAAGAATCACATAGGATGCATAGTCCAGAAACCAGTTTTCGTACATCCCTTTCAAGTGTGTCGTACGATGCCCCTCTTCCTTATAGGATTGGTTGGCGTTTTCATCTTCTCTGGGTTCTTCTATCTCATTCATCGACTTTTTGTCCTTTTACAATTCTACATATAGTGGTTTTGTCCCGATGGCTTGCGCGATATAAAGTGGCGCAAATGCACTATCCATCCGTGGTTCTGGTTATTTTCTCCACCTCAGCAACAATCCTTCTGCCATCAAAGCTAAAAGTGCGAAGATAATAAATAGCTTCCATATGGGGCGATCTTTATGCAATGCGTTGATAACTTCCGGAAAACCTGTGTCGGTGAGTTCCACGATCCTGTAATCGGGTAGATTGGCCATTCGGCATAGGCTGTCAATTTGCTGTAATGTGTAACAACTCAGATCCGATTCGCTTCTGCTGTAGTTGAATGCCATGGCCGAAAGCAAGCTGTCCTGAAGCATCAGGTTGTAGTATCCCGAAGCGTTTATATTGCCATGCATGGAAAGTCGGAGTTCATTATTCATAATTTGCTGCTCGGGAATAAACGTGGTTTCATCGCCCACGTGCAGGAGGGTAACAGGCTTTTCTCCTTGCAGGGTTCCGTCTATTTTTACACGCATTTGGTCGTCGTCTCCAATCACGTAATAAGGTGGCTTTTGTCTACCCGAAAGGGTGGCCAAACCTGCCATCGTAGGGACGTATAAAAGGTTTGTGGATAAGTTTCCCTGTGATTTGTCCAAGCCGGAGGACAACAGGTATAACTGACCCAAACCCACCTTTTTACGTGCCAGCAAATCATCGCCATTGAGAAGCGTTACCAACGATTCAACACCTGAATTGGCTGGAAACATGTACCGGGTATGTTGACGGACAAGGGGCAAATCGGCATTGTCGGGGATTTTGGAAATGCTGTTTTTGAATAGCGGATGACTTAGTTTGATTCCGGAGACCCTTGTGGAGGCTGTGTCCACCAAGGTGATGGTTCCGCTTCCTGTTTCACGAAGCAAAGTCTCCTCAGAACGATTGTTGGCCGATACAAGCAACACATGTCCGCCTTGTTTCAGGTAGAGGATGAGTTGCTCCTGAAGTCCGGTGGTAATTTCTGATAAACTGTTCAGTATAATCAGGTTGAATTGGTTAATTTGGTTGTAGTTGATGGCACGTGCTGATTGTTGGTAGAAGGAAAAAAGACTGTCGCTGGTGAATAAATTGGCGAGCATGGGTGAGGTTCCGTTGTCGCTTATGGCCAAAATGCTGATATGTGGAACTACGTGTATGGTAAAATAAAGTTCGTCGTCGAAGGTTACCGGATAGTCTTCTATTTTTACCTGACCGTATTGCCAGCCTGCCTTCTCAGGGGTATAACTCATGCTGATGTCGATGGAGTTGTGGGCAGGAAGGTCAACCCCGGCTACGGCTTTTTGCTGTCCATTGATGGTCAGCATAACGGGTACTTTTTCGTAGTTGGTATTGGCCATGTTCGTAATACGGACGCGACAGGTACTGCTTCTTCCGGGAATAAGTAAGGGGTCGGTAAACCAAATGCTGTCAACGCTAAGGTTGTTATAACGAGTGCTTTGCAGTTGGGAAAAGTAGTAGATGAGGTTGCTGTCGGCAGGAAGTTTTAATAAATCGGAGGTGTTTTTCTGAAAATCAGAAAAAATCATGACTTGTTTCAACCCTTCTTTATCATGGGTTAAAGGCATCATCATGTTGGAAAGCAAAAGCGTGGAAGGTGATATTTGAATCTGGCTGAGTTTAAGAAGTGATTCATCACGGTTCAGGCTTTTTAGTGCATGTCCCTGCGACTCGTTGTCACGAATAATAAAACGTTGGTCTTGCTGCGCTGCTGTCACCAGTTGTTGGGCGTCGTGAATGGCATTGTTGAACAATCTTCCGCGATTGCCTTCGGATATCATGCTGAAGGAGTTGTCGATATAAATTACTTTTTCGCCATCCTGCTGCGCTTTTTCTGCATCAGAAGCATGAAACACCGGTTTGGCCAAAGCCACTACCAACAGCAAAATGGCCAACATCCGCAAGGCCAGCACGATGAGGTGAAGCAGGTTGCGTTGTTTTTTCGATTCCAGAGTTACTTGCCTGAGCAGCGCAACATTACTGAACATGATTTTCTTATGCCGTCTGAAATTGAACAGGTGAATGATCACCGGGATGAGCAAAGCAAAGAGTCCAAACAGAAATTCAGGATGTTGAAAATACATGCACGTGCAAATTAGGTTGGCAAAAATAAGGATTCGTTGTCACTTGTGCTTATTAAAAGGTAAATTCTTTTAAGGTAGGCTGTGGGGCAAAGGGACAAGGGACAGAGGGACAGAGGGACAGAGGGACAGAGGGACAAGGTGACAAGGTGACGAGGGACAAGGGACAAGGGACAGAGGGACAAGGGACAAAGGGACAAAGGGACAAAGGGACAAAGGGACAAAGGGACAAGGTAAAAGTGACGGAAGTGACTGTGATCGGTGAGCCAACAGCCAACGCAAATACCAACAGCCCCGCTTGTCATGTCTTAGGAGGAACGACTGAGATATCTCCCCGGCAAGAATGTCTGCCTTGATGACCAACCGGAGTGTAGGCGCTTTTGCTCAGGAGATTTGGTTTTGTTGAACTCACGTTTCTCCTCCTTCGTCGCCGAAATACAAACATAGGTTAGCAGAAGGATTCGGGGTGGCGTTCTTGCTAAAATACTTCAATCGTGGACGCTTGAAGCGGGGGAGAAGATCAAACTTCAATCGTGGACGCTTGCAGCTAAGTCAACATCAACATTATCTAACCTAATAAAAGTCAACGCTATTCAGGCAACCTCAAACCTCAAACTGCCAAAAGCCAAAAGCCAACCACCAATCGCCTTTCTACGTGCTTTTCTCTGTGGTCTCCGTGTCTCTGTGGTGCATTTTTTGCGAGTTTATATTCACCGCGGAGGCGCTGAGGACGCAGAGGGGACAAGGGACAAGGGACAGAGGGACAGAGGGACAAGGTGACAAGGTGACGAAAGTGACAGTGATCGGTGAATTGACAGCCAATCGCCTTTCTTCGTGCTTTTCTCTGTGTTCTCCGTGTCTCTGTGGTGCATTTTTTCGCAGATTAACATTTGTTACAGCGAACGCGGAGCCCGACTTCTGCCGTCATTAGCTATTTCGATTTTCCTTATCCAACTCCACTAGTTTGTTGGTTATCTCGTCAAGGGAAAGTACAAAGTGAGGAGCTGCCACGTCGATGGCTGACTGAGGCATAAGGTAGGCTTCAGATTCATCGGGATTTTGAACCATGGTGAGTCCTCCGGCTGTTTTAATGGCCAGCAGTCCTTTGGCGCCATCGTTGTTGGCACCGGTGAGCACAACGCCTATGAGCCGATCGCCACAGGCCAGGGCGGCAGTTTCGAACAACACATCCACCGACGGACGGGCATAGTTGCGTTTTTGCTCGGTGGAGAGGCTGATGGTAAAATCCTCCTCCATCAACATGTGATAGTTAGGTGGGGCGATATACACGGTGGAGGGCAGTATTTTCTCCTTTTCGTCGGCTTCCTTAACCCTTACGTTTGAAAGATTATTTAGGTATTTGGCCATGAAATTGTCGGAGTTGGAACTGATGTGCTGTACAATGAGTATGGGCAAAGTAAAACCTTCGGGAAGGGCCGTGATAATGCGCTTTAGGGCGTAAAAACCTCCTGTTGAAGATCCGATGACAATTGCTTTATACTTCATTGAAAATTTTTATGTGTGAGGATAGAGTATCGTTATTAAATAATTCGCTTTTTATACAGCTTTTCGTGCTTATTAACCGTTTCAAAAGCATCAGCCTGTGTAGAGAATTGCAGGGTTTCCTTGGAGCCCAAGCACAAAAATCCACCGTTGATGAGGCTGTCGGCAAACAAATTAAACACCTTATTCTGAAGGTCTCTGTTAAAGTAAATAAGCACGTTGCGACATATAATCACATTCACTTCGGCAAATACGCTGTCGGTAACCAGGTTATGTTCGGCAAACACCACATTTTTTTTGAGCGATTGATCGAAAATTACCGAATTGTAATCGGCCATGTAATAGTCGGAAAATGACTGTTTTCCACCTGCCTGCTGGTAGTTGGCCGTAAAGTCCTTGATGCGGTTGATGGGATAAATCCCCTTCTTGGCTATGTCCAACACGTTGGTATTGAAGTCGGTAGCATATATCTGAACCCGGTCGTAAAGCCCTTCTTCCTTCAATAGTATGGCAAAGGAATACACCTCTTCACCCGTGGAACATCCTGCATGCCATACTTTTAGGTAAGGATAGGTTTTGAGCAAGGGGATTACCTCACTGCGCAGTGCCAGATAAAATCCCGGATCGCGAAACATCTCCGTTACATTGATAGAAAGGTCGCGAAGAATCTGTTCAAAGAAGCCCGGCTCATGAAGCACCCTGTGCTGCATTTCGGAAATGCTTTTGAGTTTGGAAGCCACCAGACGGTTGAGCAGCCTTCGTTTTACATGGGCCTTGCTGTAGTTTCTGAAATCGTAGCCATATTTTTGATAAATGGCTTCCAGTATCAAATCGATTTCAATGTTGGTGGTGTGTTTATTATCGTCGGTATCGTGGTTCATTCCGTGGTATCGTTATTTGTATATCTGCCTGAAAACGTCCAGCACATCCTTCTTGCGCAAGGGCTTACTCAGGTAATAATTCATGCCGCTGTTGAGGTAGTTGTCGATATCTTCCTTAAACGCATTGGCAGTTAGGGCGATGATGGTGGTGGCTTCCTCCGTTTGTTGTTCGCTTTCGTTTTTTCGTATTTGTTGGGTAGCTTCCAGTCCGTCCATTACCGGCATGAGTATGTCCATGAAAATGATGTCGTAATGGTTTTTCTCATGCAGATCGAGTGCGACTTCTCCATTTTCGGCAATGTCGCAGTTAAAGCCCAACTGCTTGATCATGATGGAGCTTACCTTTTGGTTGATGATGTTGTCTTCGGCAAGCAATATTTTGAGATGTTTTGGCAGGTTGATGCGGATGTCGGTTTCGTGGGCCACAACGGGCGCTTCGCCCACTTCCGTTGAAATGGTAAACCAAAACGACGACCCCACATGCAGTTGACTTTCCAACCCAATTTCGCCGCCCATGAGCTCTGCCAGTTTTTTGGAGATGGTCAATCCCAATCCCGTACCTCCGTGTTTGCGGGTGGTGGAACTATCGGCTTGTGTAAATTCCTGAAACATTTTTCCCTGATCGTATTCGCTGATGCCGATTCCGGTGTCAACAATATTGAATTTGATGACGGTTTGGTTACCGTTTTGGCTTACCTTCGACACAAAAAGACTTACACTGCCTTTTTCGGTGAATTTCAGCGCATTGTTGAGCAAGTTGATCAACACTTGTTTGAGTCGCAGCGGATCGGAGATGATGTAGGCAGGAACATCGTCGTCCACTTTCAAATGAAGACCAATTCCCTTTTCATCTGCTTTGATGCGGAGCATTTTGAACACATTTTCCATCTGTTCCATGAGCGAAAACGGAAGTTTTTCCATTTGCAGCTGTCCGGCTTCAATTTTAGAAAAATCCAGTATGTCGTTGATGATGATGAGCAAATCCTCTCCCGAGAGCTTGATGGAGTTGAGGTAATCCTGTTGTTCCTCGCTCAGGGGGGTGGTGGACAAAATTTCGCTCATGCCGATGATGCCATTGAGTGGGGTTCTGATTTCGTGCGACATGTTGGCCAGAAAGATAGACTTGGAATAGGTGGCATATTCGGCTTTTTCCTTGGCTTTCATGAGCTCGAGTGTGGTGGCCTCCTTTTCTCTCAGCAGCTGTTTGAGCAGGGTTTGCTGGTTGTAAAGTTCGATAAACACCCTAACTTTGCCAATGAGCATAATCGATTTGATGGGTTTGGTGATAAAATCCACCGCTCCCGCATCGATTCCTTTTTTTACATAAAACTCGTCGGAATAAATGGCCGAAACAAAAATTACCGGCATATACCGTGTTCGTTTGGCACTCCGAAGTAATTCAACGGTTTCATAACCATCCATTTGAGGCATTTGCACATCGATGATGGCCAGGGCAAACTCGTGATGCAGACTAAGTTTCAGTGCCTCATTGCCCGAAAGTGCCCGCACGAATTCTACGTCAAGCTCCTGCAATACCTTTTCGAGGGCAATCAGGTTGGCCAGCTTGTCGTCAACGATTAATATTTTGGGCTTTTCTGTCATTTATTTGCTGTTATAAAGCCATACGCGCATGAGCGACAAAAGTTTTTCGGTGTCCACAGGCTTGGAAAGGTAGTCGTTTGCACCGGCTTCAATAGCTTTTACGCGGTCTTCCTTCATGGCTTTTGCGGTTAATACAATTATCGGCAAGTTACGGTATTTTTCGTTTTCTCTTATCTTTCCTATGGCGGTAAGTCCGTCCATTACGGGCATCATCACGTCCATCAGGACGATGTCTATTTTTTGGTTTTCTGCCAATTTATTCAGTGCCACACTTCCGTTTTCGGCTTCTATCACCTGCAGGTGGCGGTCTTCGAGTATCTTGGTCAGGGCAAAAACATTGCGCATGTCATCGTCAACCACCAACACGGTTTTGTTTTCAAATACAGCCTCTTTGTTGTGTAATTTTTTGATGATTTGCTTTTTGCTTTCCGACATATCGTCCACCACGCGGTGCAAAAACAGGGCTGTTTCGTCGAGTAATCTGCCGTCCGATTTGGTTCCTTTAATAATGATGGATTTGGTATATCGTTGCAACTCCTTGGTTTCTTCTTTGGTTAAATCGCGGGCGGTATAGACAATGATTGGGGGCAAGTTGTTTTTGCAGGTACTATTAATTTCTTTCACCAAATCAATGCCCGACATATCAACCAAACCCAGGTCGAGCACCACACAATCGAAAGATTTTTCTTTGATGAGTTCCAGAGCTTCCTTTCCCGAACCGGTTAAACTCAGGTTAACATCTTTTCCGCCAAGCATTTTGGTAATTAAAATACCGTTGTTTTCATCGTCTTCGATAACCAAAAGGTCTTTTACATTTTTGTTGATGTGCAGACTTATTTTTTCCAATGCATTGAGTATGTCATCCTGCTGCAATGGTTTGGTCAGATAGCCGATGGTCCATTTTTGGAAATTGCTGGATTCAGGGTCGAGCGACGACATCATCTGAACAGGAATGTGGCGGGTTTCGGGGTTTTCTTTCAATATTTCAAGCACCTGATAACCATCCATTCCGGGGAGCATGATGTCGAGAATAATGGCATCGGGGTGGTATTTGTCTGTCAGGTACAAGCCATTTTCTCCCGTTCCGGAGACAATACATTTAAAGCCGGATTCCTGACATTGTTTTACCAAACTGCCGGCCAGTATCAAATCGTCCTCGATAATGAGGATCACTTTGTCGTCTTCCTGAATGTTTTCTCGGTCGTCTTCAACATAAATGATTTCTTCTTCTTGCTTGACCAACGGTTTCACTTTTTCCTTAACATTTGCTTTGACTAATTCCGGTACTTCCGGACTAGCGGCGGTATCTTTTTCATCTACTTCAACGGTGGCTTCTTCTTCATAATTCAACGGAATACAAACCGTAAAGGTTGATCCTTGATTTGGTTCGCTGGTGAGTGAAATTCGTCCATTGAGCAATTTGGCCAACTCCCTAGAAATGGAAAGCCCGAGTCCGGTTCCTCCAAAATTTCTGGAGATGCTTCCATCCACTTGTTTGAAGGCTTCAAATATTTCGTCTTGTTTGTCTTTGGGAATGCCGATGCCGGTATCTACCACATCCATGCAGAGCACTTCGTTGTGCTCTTCGCTCAACCTGAAGTTTACGGTAACGCCACCGTCAGAGGTGAATTTCAGCGCATTGGAAATCAGGTTTTTGAGTATCTGGTCGATTTTTTGTCGGTCGTTGAACAAAGAAAAATCGGGTTTTTCGCTGATCTGGGTACGGAAGTACAACCCCTTCTGTTGAGCTACATGATTAAACATGTTGGTGATATCGCCGACGAGGTCTTCCAGGGTGATATATTCGGGATTGACCACCATTTTTCCGGCTTCAATTTTCGATAAGTCGAGGATGTCGTTGATGAGGTTGAGCAGTTCATGTCCGCTGTTGTTGATGATGTTGGCCGATTCCACCTGGCTCTTTGTCAGGTTTTTATCTCGGTTATCACTCAGGTCTTTCGACAAAATGAGCAACGAGTTGAGCGGAGTACGAAGTTCGTGCGACATGTTGGCCAGAAATACCGATTTGTACTTGCTGGCAATTTCCACTTCGCGGGCTTTTTGTTCCACCACCAACTTGGCCTTTTCGAGTTCTTGGCTGTTTTTTATTACCTCATTGCGTTGTGCTTCCAGGTCGTGTGTACGTTCTTCCAGTTCTTCGTTGGTAACGCGGAGTTCTTCCTGCTGGGTTTGAAGTTTCTGTTCGTTTTCGCGCAAAAGTTGGGTTTGTTCTTCCAGTTCGGCGTTGGTGGTACGGAGTTCTTCCTGCTGTACTTCCAACTCTTCGGCTTGTACCTGGGTGGTTTCCAGCAATTCTTTGAGTTGCTGGCGCGACAGGGTAACATGCAAGCTGATGCCAATAATTTCCTTCACCGTTTTGATAAACTCCAGGCGCTCATTGTTAAAGGTGTTTGCGGTGGTGAGTTCGATGATCCCCAGAATTTTTCCGTTAAATTGTAACGGTACAATGAGTAATTCCTTGGGGATTATTTCGCCCGAGGAGGCGTAGGTATGATAGTTTTTGTCGTCCAGACTTTTGAGGTGAATCATTTTGTTGTCGAGTGCCGCTTGACCGATAATGCCCGAACCCACCGAAATTACTTGTGGAATTTTTGCCGTGTTCATGCCCGTTGATTCCTGAATTTCAAATGATTCGTGCGATAAGGTGTAGAAATTCCCGCCAAGGGCATCCAGATAGTTCAGTAAAAACGACATGGTTTTGTGTGCAAAATCTTTGGCAGAAAGGTCGCCGCTTATTTCCTTGTTCAGGCTGTTTACTCCCGAAGTTTGCCAAGCTTCCCGGTCGTTTTTAACCTTGTTTTTTTGCAGGCTGGCGGCCATGGTGTTCAGTGCCACTGCCAGTTCGTCGCTTTCCGAACGGGGTGTAATCTGGCTTTGATAATTACCTTTGGCAATTTGGCTCGCGTAGTTCACCATCTGTTTCATGTTGTCGATAATTTCTCCAAAGGCATCGAAAAGCCAGCCTATTTCATCGTTGGAGGGTTTCCGGATTTGGGTATTCAGATCTCCTTTGGCCAGTTTTTGCGACTCATCCACCAACGATTTCAGCTGCTTGTGGAGATATTTCGATAGCATGTTGATGGCGTAAACAGTAATCAGAATGACCAATAAAATCATCAACAGACTACTCCAGAACTGAAGGTTCATGCCAAAGGTGGTGGCTTCATTGATTTTATCCGAGAAAGCCACGTAAAACGCCCGAATGGTTTCCGATTCATCGTTTATCTTTTTCAGTGTTTCTTCGGACGGCGTTTCTTCGTATTGTTTTATCAGTTGCACCACGTTGTTGCCGGTATGTGCCCCTTCTGCCGCAATGGCAAAGGTTTCTACCAATATTTTGAAATCGAATTTTACAAACAAGCGGGTTCGGTTGGCGAAAAGATTGACGGCCTTTCGGTCGTTGTGGAGGGGTTCGTGGTAGTAGTCCCAAAATATTTCCTCCATTTCGGAAGCGGTGGCATGATTCACGATGCTGTCGATATCTACCATCAACGAAGCCAGTCGGTTGGCTTTTTCGATATTGGAGATGCTGTGGTTTAATTCGTTGGTGTCGCCGTTGTACAGGTATTTGTGAAAGGAGGCCAGTCCGGTTTCAAAGAATTGGGTATGAAGTCGTTCGGCGTCGATCAATGAGGTGTAAACACTTGTGGTGTTAAGCAAAAATGTGGAAAACGCGTAGTAGATAACAAAGTTGACGACCGTGATGGCCAGAATCACCATCAGTTTCGACTTGATTCTTAGATTATACAACCAGTTTTTTATTCTCTTCATATCCGTTTATTTTCAGGCCAGAGCCGGCCATGTGGAAAAAATAACGCGTAACTAATACAACCAAACCCGCAACAACGAAAGCAATTTGTCTTTTTCCACCGGTTTGGAAAGGTACTCGTTGGCACCGGCGGCAATACATTTTTCGCGGTCTTCTTTCATGGCTTTTGCCGTGAGGGCAATGATGGGAAGTTTTTTGTATTCCTTCATTTTCCTGATTTCTCGCATGGCTTCATAGCCGTCCATTTCGGGCATCATGATGTCCATCAACACCAGGTCGATTTGTTTGTTGGCTTTGAGTTTGTCGAGGGCTTCCAGTCCGTTTTTCCCGATGATTACCTTGGCTTTAAAGCTTTCGAGAAGACTGGTAATGGCAAACACATTCCGCATATCGTCGTCAACCACGAGGATGGTTTTGTCTTCAAACACATTCACCTTGCCATGAAAAGGTTCGATCATGTCTTTCTTTTCGGGCGACAGTTTTGCCTCCACCTGGTGGAGAAAGAGGGTAGTTTCGGCCAAAAGGCGTTCAAAAGAGTGGGCACCTTTGAGGATGATGCTTTGGGAGTGTTTTAGCAGCAGGTCGCTTTCGTCCTTGGTGAGGTCGCGACCGGTATAGATAACAATGGGCAGGTTGGGAGCAATATTGTCTTCATTGATGATGTCGAGCAACTCAAATCCGGTCATGTCTTGCAAACCAAGATCAAGAATCATACAGTCGAAGGTTTCCGACTTCAATTTTTCGATGGCCTCTTTACCCGCCGGAACGTCGGTAATTTCGATGTTGTCGCCCTTCATCAGGTTGATGATGCTCAGTCGCGTAATAGCTTCATCTTCTACCACCAAAAGTTTTTTGATGGGTTTGGAAATGAGCAGTTCGATTTTGTCGAACACCTTGTCAATTTCTTCTTTTACGACAGGTTTGGTTAAGAAGCCGATGGCTCCCATTTTCAGGGCATCCATGTTTTTGTCGGATGCCGACATGAAATGCACGGGGATATGACGTGTTTTGGGATTGATTTTCAGCTTCTCCATCACCTCGTAACCATTCATACCGGGCAATCCAATGTCGAGGATGATGGCTTGTGGCAGGTGATAGTCAGCCAGATATAAACCTTTTTCTCCGTCAGGAGCAATAAGTCCTTTAAATTTGTGTTCGTGTGCCAACGATAGCAGCACGGAAGCAAACTTTTCGTCGTCTTCCACGATGAGTACTACCTTGTCTTTTTCGAACAAAGAATGGCGGTCGTCGTTGGTTTGCAGGTATTCATCTTCTTTTTCCTGTTCGTTGGCAATGGGACTCACGTAGGATTCCAGCTTCTGTTGTGTCCCAATTCCTGAAGATGTGTTTTCAGGATTTATTAGTTGCACATCCTCTTCGTCTTCATTTTCAGCTATTTCTATTTCAAAGGGCAGGTACAAGGTAAAAGTAGAACCTGTTCCTTCGTTACTGGTTAGCTGCATCTCACCTCCGAGAAGTTGCGCAAAGTTTTTGGAAATGCTCAATCCCAGCCCGGTTCCGCCATAGCGCCTGCTGGTAGTTCCGTCAGCTTGTTTAAATGCCTCAAAAATAAGCTCTTGTTTTTCGGCTGGAATGCCTATTCCGGTATCCTGCACGGCGATAGCCACGCATCGGTTGAGTTGGAGGTCGGGGTTACTCAGGTTTGTATCTTTACCTGGTTTGCTAATCACAAGCTTGATTTCTCCTTTGTCAGTAAATTTTATGGCATTGGAGAACAAATTCTTGACCACTTGTTGCACCCGCTGGGCATCGGAGATGATATATTCAGGTACGTCCTTATCGATTTGCACTGCCAGCGAAAGCCCTTTCTTATTCATGATTTCCTCAAAAGAATCCATCACAAAGGGTTTGAGGTCGGCCAGATATAGTCGTTCGGGGTTCAGTTCTATTTTTCCGGATTCCACTTTCGATAAATCCAGGATGTCGTTGATGAGGTTCAACAAATCGTTGCCCGACGAATGTACGGTTTGGGCAAATTGCAATTCCTTCTCATCCAGATGCTTCTTTTTGTTTTCAGCCATTAGTTGCGAAAGCACGATGATGCTGTTGAGCGGGGTGCGCAATTCGTGCGACATATTGGCCAGAAATTCCGACTTATACTGGCTGGCCATTTCCAAATCGTGTGCTTTTTTCTCGATGTCCTTGCGGGCACTTTCCAGTTCCTTGTTCTTCTTTCGGATGGCATCACGTTGAATTTCAAGGGCTTTAGTTCTCTCCTCAAGTTCTTCGTTGGTTACACGCAATTCCTCTTGTTGTTCTTGCAGGTTTTCTTCCGAGATGCGGAGGGCGCTGGTTTGTTCCTGCAGTTCTTCATTGGTTTGGCGCAGTTCTTCCTGTTGTACCTCGAGTTCGTTGGCTT
The DNA here is from genome assembly GCA_963676875.1 of Bacteroidales bacterium. Taxonomy (GTDB): domain Bacteria; phylum Bacteroidota; class Bacteroidia; order Bacteroidales; family F082; genus UBA6244. The sequence goes on along the minus strand of OY781436.1, from coordinate 387,878 downwards.
GCTCTTGCGTTCTGGTCAACAGCTCAAGCACGCGCAGATGCGATTGCAGTGTGATGATAGCCAACGTGGTGTCGCTCATGGCCAACTCAATAAACTTGAGTTGGTTGTCGGTGGGTTTATTGATCATACCCAACTGAAGCACTCCAACCTTTTCGTTGTTTTTGGAGAAGGGAATCAGTACGAAATGTCTTGGAATGGTTTCCCCGACCCCATAATTAAAGGTGGGCAGGTCATCATATTCTTTGTCGCTGATAATCATCCTTTTGTTTTCCAAAAATGCTTGACCCACAATACCTTCTCCGGGTTTCAGGTGGGTAATATTGGCTTTGTCTTTATCCTTGATGGCAAAGGTAGCCGCCAGTTTGAGCTCTCCTTTGTCGAATAGGTAGCAAAGTCCAATTTGAGCTTCCAGATATTGGCAGAAGAAACGGATGATTTCCTGAGCGAGGCTTTCCATCGATTCGTGACCTTTTACACGGCCATCCAGTTGATTTAACCCTGTTTTTAACCAGTTTTCGTTCTGCATTTCAATGGCGTTGTCCCTAAGTGTCTCGGTCATTTTATACAAGGCCTGTCCCAGAGCATCGTTGTTGCTTCTGGGGGTGATTATCGTGTCATAATCGCCTTTGGCAATTTTGTTGGCTTGTTCCACCACCGAATGAAGGCTTTCAATCATTTGGTTGATGGAAATTCCCAGAACGTCTTCGGGACTGCGGGTTTCCACTTTTTCGCTATAATCGCCCTTTGCCATCAGTCGTGCCACATTGGCATATGAGTTGAGCGAGTTGACCAGCCGGTTGAAGGTGTCGCGCATTTCGCCCACCTCGTTGTTGGGCGCTTTGATGTTTTTGCCCTCCAGTTTGCCAATGGCGATTTCCTTTCCCCACGACGACAATTGCTTGATGGGATTCACAAACCAACGGGTAACGAGCAAAGCGATTAGCAATACCACCAAGAACGTAAGGATGAACGACACTTTAGCAATATCCGACAAACGGCGTGCATTGTCAAAGGCTTCGTCGTGTTCAATTTCTTCCACCAATGCCCAATTTACGCCATAATCTTCCAGCATGTCGATGTTGCGATATACCCCCATCACATATTTGCCCTTGTTGTCGGAATTGTAATTGGATACCTTTTCCTCATCAATTTCCCGCTCCCTCAAATAGCGTTGGTCGTTGCGATGAAGCAGGAAATCTTTCCATGAGCGCGTTTTTTCGTTGTCAATTTTTTTTGTAAGAATATCCGATTTGTCGCCAAAACGGGGAATGGAGCGCAGGTAAAAATCGGGTCCGATCAGGTATGCTTGCCCGGTTTCGCCATAACCCGACTCTTGCTGAATCATCCGATTGATGCCGTCCATGGTGATTTGCAAGGTCATGATACCGAATATTTCCCCCTTACTTGATTTGGCAGGCATGGTAAAAAATCCTGAGATGGTTTGATAGCTGGGTTTAAAAACTTCCAGGTCGCTGAAGAGTATTTTGTCCGTCTCTGCCGATTTTCGTGCAGTTTGGGTAAGCAGGCTTCCGGCCAGGTCGTCATCGTAGATATTTTTCCCGAGGATGCTTTCGTTTTTTACTGAAAACAACACGTTGCCACCCTTATCGATAAAAAGAAAATTGTACAGGTTGTTTTCCTTGAGTGGTTGTACAAACTCATTGCGTAATTTGGAGGAGATTTCTTCCCATACGGGTGTTTTTATAAATTCTTTGGCAGGAAGTTGACTCTGTTTGAACTGATTTTCAAGTTCTTCAAAAACCTGTATCCGCGAAGGGGAGGAGTTGGTGATTTCGAGTAAATCAACCGCACTTACAAAATATGTGTTGATATATTCCAGACGCAGTTGTGAGGTAGAATTCAACGACTTGGCACTAACGATGGTGAGCCCCTGGTAGGCTGTGAGGTAGTTGATGTAGCTCAACGAAGCCAAGGGTACGATGGAAATGGCCAAAAACCAGATTAACAGCGATTTACCCACTCCGATATGGCGCCACGAAAGTATGGAGTACTTGAGCTTTTGCCACGAAGATGTTTCGTTATAGTTTACAAAGTCGTTATTTTTCATGTTCAATAAGCAGGCGGACGGTTAATCTTTATTGTATTTCGAATATTTGATGATGGTGGCATAGAGCTCATCAGGACTGATAGGTTTTGATACATAGTAATCCATGCCCGAGGCCAAACATTTTTCTTTGTCGCCAACCATGGCAAAGGCGGTCATGGCCACGATGGGCACATGTCCACCATGAACAGCTTCAAACTCCCTGATTTTTTCGGTGGCCATGTAGCCATCCACTTCCGGCATTTGCACATCCATAAGGATGATGTCGTACTTTTCAGGATTTTTTTCAAAGGTTTCAATGGCCAATTTACCATTTTCAACTGTTGTTACTACCCAACCTTTTTTCTCTAATAGTTGCACAACAATTTTTCGGTTAATAATTTGGTCTTCAGCTACCAATACCTGCAATGGCAAATCTTCTTTTTTACTTTCCTTTTGTTTTGAAGAACTCTGTTTTTTTACAACCGGCTTTGGTTCGCCAAATTTTTTCTCGAAAATATGTTTGATTTTGGTTTGTAATACCGGTTTGGTGATAAAGTCGTATTTCTCTGTTTTGCGCAGTTTGTCCACCATAATGGAGGCTTTTACCTGCGACAGGAAAACCAAATTCAGGTTTTTGTCGGGGAATCTGTTGCAGAGCAGCTCAGCTGCTTGATCTCCGGTGATTTTTCCCAATTCGAAGTCGATGAAAATAACGGTGTAATCATTTTTTTCAATCAGTGGAATGGCCTGCTCAAGTGAGGAGGTCAGGTCGTTTTTCAGTTGACACCCCGACAGAATTTTACTCAATACCTCGCCGGCGGGAAGGTGAGAGTCGATAATCAGGATCCGTTGCTGATCGATGGGTGGGGTGATTTTTATGGAGTCGCACTCGTCGCCGGGATTTCCGGCAATCATGTTCAGGGTGAATTTAAAAGTGCTGCCCTTGCCCTTTTTGCTTTCTGCAGTAATTTTTCCGCCCATCATGGATACCAGATTTTGGGCGATATTCAAGCCCAATCCGGTTCCTCCGTGGGTTCGTGTGGTGGATGCTTCGGCCTGGCTATAGGTTTTGAACAGTTGATTCATGGCGTCTTCCGATATGCCAATACCGGTGTCTTCCACACTGAATTCAATACGAATCTGCTCCTCGATGCTGTCGAGAAGCTTGATGTTGAGTCGAACGGTTCCCTCTTCGGTAAATTTTACGGCGTTGTTGAGCAGGTTCATCAATATCTGTTTCAATCGCAATGGATCCCCAATGATGTTGTCGGGAATGTCGTTGTCGATATCGCAAATAAGCTCGTTGTTTTCTTCCAGTGCTTTGATGCTGATGGTGTTGAATATTTTTTCCACCAAATCGCGCAGGCTGAATTCTATTTCTTCCAACTCGAGTTTGTCGGCTTCAATTTTAGAGATATCGAGGATGTCGTTGATGATTTCCAGCAAGGTTTCGCCCGAATTTTTAATATCGTCGAGACGCTCTTTTTGCAGAGGACTCAGGTCTTCGTCCATCAAACCCAGATCGGCCATGCCAATAATTCCATTCAATGGGGTCCTGATTTCGTGACTCATGGAAGCCAGAAACATGCTCTTGGTAACGGTAGCCTGTTCTGCCTGCGATTTGGCAATTTTTAGCTCTTCCACCGTTTTGGCCAATTGACGGGTGGTTTCTTCCAATGCCTGACGATACCGGAAAAACTCGATGAAAGCTTTTACTTTGTTCTTAAGAATCTCTAAATCAAGTGGTTTGTAGAGGTAGTCCACGGCACCGGATTGATAACCCTGAAAAATGTGTTTCCTCTGTTTGTTGATGGCCGTCACAAAAATGATGGGAACATGTTTGGTGCGGTCGTTGGCCCGCATGATTTCAGCGGTTTCAAACCCGTCCATCCCGGGCATTTGGACATCTAAAAGTACCAGTGCAAAATTGTGTTCCAACAACAACCCCAAAGCTTCGTTTCCGGATCCGGCTTTGTATATGTCTAATTCAGGGCTTTCAAGAATACTCTCAAGGGTGATTAGGTTCTCAGGGCGGTCGTCCACCAAAAGAATCTTAAACTGATTGTGGTCCATATGGATTTATTAATTGTGAGCTTTCGATATATCTTCTAGCAAAAATAGTTTTTTTTACCAACAATTAAAATTTCATCCCTCTCATTTTGCATATGTTGCCCTCGAAAAGGATGTTTTAAACTATCCAAGGTCACATTTTGTTACATATTTGCTTGTAATCGCAGTATGTACAGGCATCTTTATCCGTGGTTTGAACGAAATTTAAATCTTTGTTAAGTATTTCCTCCAGCAGTTCGACCACCAGCTTTTTAAAACCGGGCAGGTTGTCGTAAGTGCTTGATTTATCCTCAAAAACAGGTGAAATAAAACCCCGGGAGTGATTCCTTAAACTGATGTTTCCTGCTTCAATGTCCTGGTGTTGGGGATTGCTTTCCCGGTACATCAGCGCGTATTGCATCAACTGAAATGCCTTGGATAAATCTGGATTGTTGATTAACGACGACAATTCATCAATTTTAAGGTCTTGTGGTACTACTCTGCCGGTTTTGTAATCCACCACCCTCACCTGATTTCCGTCAACCGTTCGGTCAATCCTGTCGATGGTACCTTTCAGAAGCACGGGACCGTGTGACGTGTCAATCGTTGCCGATACTTCTTTTTCAACACCGATGAGTACACGGGGTTCAGCTTCCAATGCACGACAATCGTTTTGAATGGTTTGATTCAGCATGTTGGCCGAAACTTCCATCATCAGCAGATTTTTCCCCTGAATGGGTGCTTGCCCCTTGAATATTTTTCGGTACTCATATTCAAGGTGTTGCGGGGCGACAGACAGTTTTTTTCGTAAGAAATTGGGGTCGATCACTTTGCCTTCGAGGGGCAGGTAAATGTTTTCCAAGGCCCCGTGAACAATGCTGCCAAAGGTGTTGCTTTCCATGGATTCTTCCAGGGAGTCTTCGGCCGTAACAGAAAGCGCGTAGCGTAAATAAAACCGAAAGGGGCAAATGATGTAGGTGTTTAAGGCAGAGGGTGAAAAGCCTGATTGTGCCTTGGCCAGCAACTTTTGCATTACCGGTTCTGTTTTAGCTATTTCGATGCTCTTTTGGAGTTGCTTGGTTTCGAGCAAGGGGCTCAATTGTTTTCTGGTTATTTTAATCTCCGGGTTGGCCATGGCCAGCTCGTTTTCCAGTTGCAACAGGAACCTGCTTTCGTCGTTGGAACCCAAACCTGCTGTGCTGGTGTTGAATACATAGGTAACTTGCTTGGCTCGCTGAAGCAAGCGGTAGAAATGATAGGCCGTTACATCCATGCTGTCTTTGGGCAGGGGCAACCCAAAACGATGTCGGATGTCGAAGGGGATAAAGGTTTCCATTTGGTCGCCGGCAGGAAGGATTCCTTCGTTGCACGACAACATCAGTATCCGGTCGAAGTCGAGGGTGCGGGTCTCCAGCAAGCCCATCACCTGAATGCCTTTCAGAGGTTCGCCCACCAAATTCACTTGTGCCTGACCAATAAACTGTTGCAGCATTTTTTCGGCAGCTTTTAGTCCAAGGGTTTCGTTGTTTCGTTGTAATATCCGGTGGAGTTTGGTGGCTACCTCCAGGGCACGACCGCGCTGGGTAAGTTGCAACGGGTTGAGATTGGGTTGATCCTCCGAATGGACCTCCGTTTTTTCAAGTAATTTGATGTATCCTTCAATCAGCGCGATGCCGCTTGTGATTTTTTTCAGGAGGTCGTGCAACAGACTGATGCAGTTTGGGTTGGCCTCGGCAAGTCGTTGATTCAATTCCGATTCATTCATCGAAATCACGTTGTCCTGAATCAGCGATTGGGTAAGGTTCTCAACAAAATGAACATCAAGTTTGTTGAACAAAGATACGATTAATGGATTGTGCAGAAAATCAACAAGATGTCGCGTTAGAATGGTGCCGTTCGACTGCTCCTGAAAAATCAACAAAGTGGCCCATTGATGAATAATCAGGTGGTAGGGGCTGTTTTTGAGTGGATAGCCCATGGTGATGTTGTAATTCACCTTTTCTTCCAGGCCTTCAAGATGGGGTGGGAGGGCATCGAGCAGCGGAATCAATAGTTTTTCATCGGCCAACACAATGGCGGTCTTTTGAAGTTGTTCCGCACTTTTGTCTCGGATGTTCGCCTCCTCGTTGAGCCATTGCGCCACATATTTTGTTTGGGCGATTTCGCCCTGAACGCCCACCAAATCAATGGTTTTGGAATCGGTCAGAAATCGGTTTTCGATGGGGTTGGGCACGGGCAAATGCAATTGATCGATTAATTGACGGATAAACCTGCCCGGCTCCGGATTGATGGCCTTGTGTTGTTCATTTTTAAAAAAGTAGGTGTCTACGTCCCACAGGAACTGTACCTGAAAGTTTTTGTTCAACTGGTTAAAAATTTGGGTTTCGGCAGGCGATAACGCATTAACTCCTGCCACCAAAAACTTTTTCCATGGCCATTGCGGAGCCATTTGGTTGAAATTTTCGGCCAACTGTCTGTAAATCAATCCCGGATAACCCAATTTATTGATTGCCAACTGCTCATGTAATAGTTTGTAATATTCTGCCAGCGATTGATAGAATTTCAGGTAACGCTCCTGCATGGGGGTGAGTGGCCGGCCGTCGGGGTTCCATTCCTGCATGGCTTTGTTGGCCGAGAGGTGCGTAAACAATCGGTCGGCATCGGCCAAATGCAAATCGATGTCGTTGAAATCGGATACCATCAAGGGTGCCCAGGCCAGAAATTCGTCGATGGAACGTTGGTCGTTTCCGGCAATTTGGCGGTGAATGGCAAACAAATCCAGCGACAGCTGCAAGGGGTCTGCCTTGGAGAACCCGGAGGCTTCCTGTAAAAACGAATCCAACGAAAAGAACTCGGGGAGCCAAAGCGTTTGGTCGGTTTTTTGTTTGAGCAGGTTTTTTAAAAATATCACCGAACGTTTGTTGGGAAGGATTACGGCGGTTTCGGCCGTTGCTTTTCCCAGCCCGATAATCTTGTCAGCAACGAGTTCCAGAAATGATGTCATCTTTTGATTTGGGTTAAAAATGATTCAGCTAGTAGGAGTTTTTCAGGACTTCCCAAATCAAACCACGGACAGGTATCGTCCTGATAGCCAACAATGGAATGGTATTTTGCCATGGCCAGCCATCCGTCAATAATCGAGAATTTTCCCGAAAAGGGCAAGGCCTGAATAAATGATGGCTCCACCATCCAAATGCCATTGAACGATAGTGCCCGATAGGAGGGAAGGGGGTGGTTCACCCACTTGAAAGCCTGTGTGTTATGGTTGGTCCATCCGGCCAATTGGTTGCCCTCGTCGAATAGCAGTGAGCGACTTGATTTTCTGTCGCTTACAAACAAGGTGGCCCGGGCTTTGTTTTGGGTGTGAAATTGAAGCATCTGCGACAGATTCACTTCCGTGAGGATATCTGCGTTGTGAATGAGGATGGGATTCGGACCGTTGAAAAAATCTTTGGCAGCCAACAGAGCACCTCCCGTGTCGAGAAGTTGCACACTTTCGTCGCTGAACAAAATTTTCAAACCAAAACCATCGTTTTTCAATATACTATCCATGATTTGTTGGGCATGGTGATGCACATTGATCATCACTTCCTCCACGCCTGCCGTTTTCAGTTTCAGCAACAAACGATGGAGCATGGGCATACCACCCACTTCTACCAAAGCCTTGGGTTGGGTGAGGGTGAGCTTTCCCAAACGGGTGCCCAAACCGGCAGCGAGTATCATGGCTTTTTTCATCATCTTTGGCTTACGATTTCCCTGTGATGTAACAATAGGCGCACCTCCGGGTAATGTGATTGCAGGTATTCCTTTAGCTGAACGGCACTGAATACCGAACGGTGACGTCCTCCTGTGCAACCAAAATTTATCTGAAGTCGTTCAAAACCACGTTGCAAGTAGTTGTCAACGGCAGCCTCAACCAGCCCTTTCACATGGGTCAGGAAGATTTCTGTTTGGGGTTGGGCCAGCATGTACTCCACAATGGGTTGGTCTTCGCCTGTGAGGTCGCGCAATTGTGCCACCCGATGGGGGTTGGGCAAATACCGGCAGTCGAACACAAAACCACCTCCGTTTCCGCTCAGGTCGGGAGGAAGGCCCTTGTTTTTGAACGAAAAACTGGTGATTTCGATGGTTAGTCCCCGGAAGTCGTCTTTTTCGCTAACAGGATACAGATCAATAATTTGAGGAAATATTTTTTCCAGTTCAGGAAGTGCGATGTCCAACGGATGATTTTCGAGTCTTCGTTTAAGTGCGATGGCTGCCAGTGGCAAACTTTGCAGAAAATGCGCCTTTCGCTCCACCAGTCCTCTGAAACCATAGGCACCAAACACCTGAAGCAACCTGAAATAAACGAATGGATTGTATTGGGTACGGGTTGGTTCCACTTCGTCAGGAGCGAGGGTTTTTAGTTGTTCGAGGTAATATTCAAAAAGCGAATCCTTGAGTTCTTCGGGCAGATTGGCCTTCACCTGATGGAGCAACGACACTACATCGTAGGGAAGCGGACCACGCCTTCCGCCCTGAAAATCAATGTACCAGGGTTGTCCTTCGTGGATCATGATGTTGCGTGTCTGAAAATCGCGGTAGCAAAAAAAGTTGGGTTTGGCTTGTTCCAGAAGGTCGGCGAAGTGCCGGAAATCCCGTTCAAGTTGAAGTTCGTTGAAGGAGATGCCGGCAGGTTTTAAAAAATCATATTTAAAATAGTTCAGGTCCCATAAAATGGATTGGCGGTCGAAATCCGGAGCGGGGTAGGCCTGGCTGATATCCAGTCCGTTGATGCCCTTTACCTGAAATTTTACCAAATCAGTCAAGACCTGTTTGTAGGTGTTTATCACCTCATTGTCAATGCCTTGTGACACCTTCTCAAACAAGGAAAGTTTGCCCAGATTTTCGACCAGAAAAACAGTTTTTTCGGGGTTATGGGCCAGGATGGCCGGAACCCGAAATCCCAGCGACTTAAAATGACGTGTAAACTCCATTTGTGCCCTGTTTTCTTCCACACAGGGTTGGTAAAAAGCCATGAGGTCGGGTTGGTTGGTGTCCTCAAAACTCACCCGATAGTAACGGCGGTCGCTACCTGATGGAGGCAGTGGCGTAAGGGTGCATGCCGGGTGATACCCCGCTGATTGTATCAATTCCCGAATGGGTATGATGGGATCCTGCTTCATATTTTCTTAAGGTTACCGACAAAAGTACGATTTTTATGGGCGCGGTACTAGTGTCATGTCAACACTACTTTAGCCGGCCCAAGTCTTGATCTTTTTCCTCATATCTTCAAAATAAATCCTTTACGTAGCTATGGCTATGCGCAGAATTTCTTTTTCGATCTGAGAAAAAATCGCTGCGACTTAACCGACACAGTAGCATTGACATGACACTAGCGCAATTTTAAGACTTTTCCGGCAGCTACCTGTGTGCCTTTGGGCAGGTTGTTCATTTTGTAAATTCTGCTTTCGCGCACGCCATAGAGTTGTGAAATGGAATGGATGGTTTGTCCTTCGGTAACTTCATGCAGTGTATGTTTTTTGCCGGCTTTGCGGCGTTTTTTCTCCAGGTACACGATATCTCCCACTTTCAGCACATAGTCCCTGTCGATGTCGTTGTATTTGTACAGTTGCCACAGGTATAGTCCAAATTCCTTGGCATACTTGTTAAAGGTGTCGCCTTTTACGGCAATCAACAATTTTTTTCCATTGCACGAGTACAGTTGTCGTCCGCTGGGATAGCGTTCGTCTTTTTCAAACTGGGCGACCGTCATGGGTGGAGGTATCTTTTTCCCGGATTTGCGGGTAGTTTTTTGGTTTTTATCCTGTCCCGTTGCCAGGTCGTATTGGTGTAGGTTGTTTTTTTCGATGATGCGGATAAGCAGTTCGGGATATTTGGGGTTGGTGGCATAACCCGCTTGTTTTAAACCCTTTGCCCAGGATTTGTAGTCGGTTGTTTTTAAGTCGAACAAAAAGGAATACCGGCCTCGCTGGGTTAAAAACAGGGAGTGATCGCGGTATGAATCTTCGGCTTTTTTGTATTTCCTGAAACACTCATGGAGTTCGTCGTCGTCCATATAAATCTTTTTACCTGTCCAACCCTTATGGCATTTGATGCCGAAATGGTTGTTTCCTTCGGTGGCCAGTTTGCTGTTGCCGCTGCCCGATTCCAGGATTCCTTGCGCCAGTGTGATGGACGCCGGAATTTTAAACTCTTTCATTTTTTCGATGGCGATATCCTTGTAGGTGGCGATATACTCTTCGGTGGACATACGTTTTTGAGCCCGGCCTGCCAGATTGAACAGCAGAAGGGTCAGGAGAATTCCCAGGTTTAGGTATGACTTACATTTCTCTCTCAAAGTAATCGGAATCAACCGCAAAATTAACAGAACCAACAGGTCGTGCAACTTCACGATAAACGGATTTTTGCACAAAACATTGTTAATGGGGTCTTGCAGGGAGTTGCACGGAGGGGTTTTCTTTCACGGAGTTGCGCGGAGGGGTTTTTTACACGGAGTTGCACGGAAGGGGGGCAGTCAAAAGACAAAGCATTGGATGAGCATTAAAACATACACATGAGCAAAACCCTCCGTGAAACTCCGTGTAACCTCCCAAAACAACACCTCATCAAAAAAAATCTCCCACATCCGTCACATTTACTATTTTTATCAAAAAATTCATCCATGAGTATCGACCTGATTTTTAATCAATTCCCCGAACTGTCCGACACCCAAAAGGCCCAAATGGAGCATATGCGGGAGCTTTATGTCACCTGGAATGCCCAAATCAACGTGATTTCGCGCAAGGACATGGAAAATTTTTATGTGCACCACGTGTTACATTCATTGGCCATTGCCAGGTACGTCGCGTTTAAGGATTATACCGAAATCATGGACGCCGGCACCGGGGGAGGTTTTCCGGGTATTCCGCTGGCAGTGATGTTTCCCAAAGCGTCGTTTCTATTGGTGGACTCCATTGGAAAGAAAATCAAGGTGGTGCAGGAAGTGGCTCAGGCGTTGGGACTTAAAAACGTAGTAGCACAACAATCGCGCATGGAGCAGGTGGATGGCACTTTTGACTTTATCATCAGTCGTGCCGTGACCAATTTGAGTGACTTTGTGCGGTGGACCGGATACAAATTTCATCAAAAATCCTTCAACCAGGTTCCCAACGGCATCATCTACCTCAAGGGTGGCGATTTAAAAGACGAGCTCAAACAAGTGCGAGGACTTAAACACCGAACGGTGAACATCTCCAACTACTTCTCCGACCCCTTTTTTGAAACCAAAAAAATCGTGCATCTGTACAGGAAATAGGTAAATGGTGCTTGCAAGAAAACCCTTGTTGTACTTCTGTGTCTTGTAAAAAATGCCAATCGGGCATAACGAAGTATTTGTTTTTTTGCAGCGACTATTTCTCGCTTACTTCCCGAAAGTAAAACGACAAGGATGACCGTCCACCGTGCCATTTAACTGAACAAATAATACCATTTATTAATTGAAGTTAGCACAATGCTGTTTATGTATAATGCCGATATAGAATTGAAGAGGTTTCAGGAGCGAAGCGAACTGAAAGCTCATTTCAATTCATAATCGGTATAAGATGCGATCAATCGATCGGGATAACCAAGCCCGGAGATTAAATAAAAAATGCATGCGCAACGAGTCAGAACATGAAAATAAAGTACATTTGACAACTGCTAAATACAATAACATGAACAGCACCCAGCACTATCATTATTTGCATTACCTGATTTGCAACACATTGCGCTTCGCGACAAATGTAGTCAAAGGGGAGATAAATGGGGTAGGGGTGCGTTTAGCACGTAGTTGGCGGTAAGCAAACAGAAACCAATAACCTATGAACAATTTTTATGAACGATTTGTCAATTATAGTAATTCCCAATTACTAGAAATCATTGATAAATCAACTGACTATCAACCTCTCGCCGTTGAAACTGCAAAAGAAATTTTGGAAAATAGAAATCTTTCAAAAGAAGAAGTTCAAATCGCAAGAGAAGAAGTTGATAGTCAAGGAAAACTGAATGAAGCCAAAATTCGAAAAAAGGAAATTATTGAGAATAAAGTAAAGGATTTGGGGGAGGATGTAATTAAAACAATCCATCCTATTCAGACAAATGTTTTCTCGGACAGCAGGACAATTCTCATGGTAAGTATTGTTTTAGGAATTCTGTCATTATTTAAAATCTACCAAGAATTTGAGTTCATTAAATTCATGTTGACATCACCCGTATCAGAATGGGACGTAAGTATTTTTTTTTATTTCTTTCCACTGGTAATTTTACCATTAGGAACGATATTATTTTGGATACGAAAAAAGTCTGGATGGATTTTATTGACAATTTATTTAACATTTATTGCATTAGCGGCGATAGTTACATTTATCTATATTCAGACAACAGAACCATCTGGATTTTCACCACTTGACGATTTGACGTCCAATAATTCCTTTTTAAAACACTTTTGGTCATTATTTTTGAATGGTGGATTATTATGGGTTATTTGTAAAGAGAATATTAGAAAAATATATAATATTGAGAAATTAGCCTTGATTATTTCAATTGGAATACCAATTGTTTTGACAGCAATAATTGTAATAGGAACATTAACATTCTAAAATAAATGCCTACTGGTAACATACTAGTATTTAAGCCTCACCTGAACCCCAACATACCACCCCACAATAAAAATATCACCCACAACCTGTAAAACAACTCCGGAATTTAGTGAAAGCACCCGCTCAACTGAGTTTTAAACCCTGTTGGGCTCGGCCGCAGTAATCAATCGTCCTGTATATGGGGGGTGAACAACATTTCGTCAAGCTCAATCATCGCATCCGCCGGAGGCGGATTTCGTTCACCCATGTATAAAAATTATAGCTGGTTCAGTAGGTATTTTTAAGTGTTGTGGCTCGCTCCAATTATGGTGTCTCCAGATAGGGATTAAGCCCGCAATGGGCTAATATTCCATTACATACCCTTACTGCCAAGTGAAAAAACAAACAAAATACAACACATTACTAATGGAAAATAAATAAAAACACCACGCACAAACAGCCTCTTTGCAATTCGCCCAAGCCGACACAGATCCTAAAAATTGCAAAAAACCTATTTCTTTTCCGATGCACCGTGAAAATGATTATTTTTACTTATCATATTAAACCGAACAAATGGATAATAACCGGCAAAATATAATCATATACAAAACGGCCGACGGCAGAGCTTCAGTTGCCTTATATGCTAAAGACGGCAATATTTGGATGAACCAAAGTCAACTTGCCGAACTTTTTGCCACCTCAAAGCAAAACATCGGGCAACACATTTCTAACATACTGTCGGAAGGCGAATTAGATGGCAATTCAGTTGTAAAGAATTACTTTACAACTGCCGATGATGGTAAACAGTATCATGTTGCTTTTTATTCGCTCGATATGATTCTGGCAATCGGTTTTCGGATTCGAAGCAAACGCGGTACACAATTCAGAATTTGGGCAAATAAAAACCTGAAAGAATATATGGTAAAAGGGTTTGTGATGGATAACGACCGGCTGAAAAACCCAGACGGCAGACCCGACTATTTCGATGAATTATTGGAACAAATACGAGATATTCGTGCATCGGAAAAACGGTTTTACCAAAAAATCAAAGACTTGTTTGCACTTAGCAGTGATTATGAACCTGATGACAAATCAACACAAATGTTTTTTGCCGAAACTCAAAACAAACTTCATTTCGCAGTAACGGGTAAAACCGCCGCTGAATTAATTGTTTCGCGAGCAAATGCTGAGAAGCCAAACATGAACTTAACATCCGGGAAGTTACAATTGTATGGAAGCAAGAAATTTATGTTGCCAAAAATTACCTAACTCACGATGAAATTGATACACTAAACCGGTTGGTAGTTATCTTTATTGAAAGTGCAGAATTGAGAGCCAAAAACAGAATGGATTTAACAATTGAATTTTGGCGGGAGAATGTTGATAGAATTCTTGATTTTCAAGACAAAAAAATATTAACTAACCCAGGTTCAATAAGTAAATTGGAGATGGAAAAACGGGTGAGTGAGATTTATTCAAATTTTGATAAAAGGAGAAAGGAGTTTGAAGCATTACAAGCCGACAAGGAAGATTTGGACGAATTGGTAAAATTGGAGCAGGAAATTAAAAATAAAAAGAAAGAATAATGGCCAACGAATTTATCCAAGTTTATAGTCGCTTATAGTCGTTTAAAAATAGGCTATTAACCGACCTCGGTTGTGAGTTTGGTGCACCGGCGTTCACACTTGGGACAATGCACTAACTGCCATGGGAAAGCAATGGTGGTACGGGTGTTGGATAAGTGCGCCAAGTCAATGGCACCGCACCCGGCGCAGCCACCGAACCCACCGAACCCAACGAAAAGAACTTGGTGGCAAGATGAAATAAATACGTTCGCGAGAAGAGGATTAACTTGAAAATAAAGTATATTTGACAACTGCTAAATACAACAACATGAACAGCACTCACATTCCTCATTTTTTGCATTATTTGATTTTCAAGGCGTTGGGGTATATGGGGAGTGTAGTCAAAGAGGGGATAAATGGCAGTGGGGTGGGGTTAGCATGTAGTTAGCCCTAATATTGAATAAAAGAAAACATGTTAATTTCAAGCACAGAACGAATTGAGTTGAAAATATATCTGATTTTCGCGGGTTTATTTGCTATTGGGGTAGGTATATTTATGTTAACTGAGGGACTCTTTTTTATAGCACTATTTCCAGTTCTATTAGGAATTACTAGCATATACTATGCATCGAGACTTTGTAAAGTGAAAATCATTGAGAACAAACTTCAAATAACAAGAAATAGATTAACTATTGAAACGCCAATTAGTAATATTAAAAAAGTAAACTATCGACTTTTTATGTTCCATTTATTGACAGAGCCACACATAAAAATTAAACTAAAAGAGAAAACGAGATTAGGAAAAAATATAACATTCTCACCTTCGAATTTGACTGAAGAAAATGATTTTAAGTTTAACATGAAAATTAAGAGACTACTTGAAAATAAAATTGAAGAATTAAAAAATACTAGGGCTAACACCAGCGCATAGGCAATAGCGGGTTCAGTCCTTCGTGGACACCGCAAATTTCAATTGAAAGCCCTGTCCTGGCGGACAGACCATTTGATGAGAAATTCGCTACTGCCCATGGAATACACGTTAGGTAAAATTATGAGGACGAAAAAATCAATATCATTCTGCATATTATTAATTCTCACATTCACAGTTATTGGTTGCAAGGAATCAAATGAATCAGAGGGTAGTGAGACTATCTATCTTGACTCGTTCTATAATAGTTTCAAATTCAAGACAGGATCATATTGGATATATGAGGATTCTGCTTCGAAGAACAGGGACAGTGTTTATGTTTCAAAAGTTGAATCAGGCTTTTATTGGAATCCACCACCAGTTCATGGTGGTTCAGGAACTAGACGAGAATTTTATAAACTTTACTACATGAATAGTAGAAACGATGAGGTCGATACAGATTTACTGGAAAATAACGGAATTAGAAGAAATACCGAATTGGAATGGGAGATATGTGGCAGAAGATATTACGCTAACGTGGGCTATTCTGGATATGAGAAAATAGATTCTTTAGTGATAAATGGAAAGATGTTCTATGATGTGGTAAAAAAACAAATACTAGCAAATGATTTCGTAAGTGGTTGCACGAACGGAGGTTTTGAGAATGATATTTTATTTTACACCGCTCCGGAATTTGGAATTATAAAAATGGAAGAGCGTGATAATGACAGCATAACTGTTAGGAAATTAATTCGCTGGGAGATTTTAAAATAACTTTGCCTGACATAGGCTAACCGCGCATGCAGGGAAAGTTTCATAGGATAAATGAGCAGTAATAGAATAAATAAAATAAATTGCAACGTCAAGAGGTAGTAGGCACGCGCCATCGCCTCAACCGTTAGCGGTCGTGCTATTGAGACAGCCTAAGTCGAATTGTTGGACGATATATAAGCATAAAATCACACTATAGTGTGATTTTGTCAATTTCATGTTGCGTTTCAGTAATATTCAGATCCGCAAATCACAATATAATGTGATTGTGATTGTGATTTAAAAAATAAATCCTATCTTTGATCCCAAAATCACATGATAATGTTAGTCAAGACTCTTGGTGAAATCATAAAAAACAGACGAAAGGAGTTAAGTGTAACTCAACCTCACTTGGCTGAACTGGCAAATGTCAGCACCAACACGCTATATAAAATAGAACGGGGACAAGGCAATCCTTCTATAGGTGTGCTGAATAAATTGGCTGAAGTGCTGGGAATGGAACTAACTCTTGAAGTGAAAAAGAAATATTGAGTAAATGAGAGCAATGGAAATATATCGCAATGGAACTTTAGTGGGGACGCTGACAGAAGAAAATCGTAAGCATTATGTTTTCAGATATGATGACAATTATTTTATTGATTCCAATATGCCGCCAGTAAGTTTGACATTGCCTAAAACACAGCAGGAATATAGAAGCAGTTTTTTATTTCCCTTTTTCTTCAATATGCTAAGTGAAGGAGTGAACAGACAATTACAAAGCACACAATTGAGAATAGACGAAGATGATAATTTCGGTTTGCTGGCAGCAACAGCGCAATATGATACAATTGGTGCAATAACCGTGAAACCAATAGTGGCAAGATGAACTTGGATGATTTAAAATATTGTCCGGGAACATTAGCTGAAGGTTTTTCTACATACAGCCCAAGCTGTTTGCGGAATTTGTTTAGCGGTAAAAAGGTAAACCATGTTTTGCCTTATGAACAGCCCCAAAACAGCGAAGAAGTTGCAGAACAATTCATGGAAAATCGCAGGCGCATATCTATATCGGGTGTGCAGGAAAAATTGAGCTTTCTTTTGGAGAAAAATGCATTGCGATTAACAAAGGAAGGGGAACAGGGAACATATATCCTCAAGCCGATACCAAGAGATTTGAAAAAGGTTGACCAGGTTCCTGCCAACGAACACCTGACTATGCAAATAGCCAAACAAGTGTATGGATTGAATACGGCAGAAAACGCGATAATTTTTTTTAAGAATGGTACACCTGCCTATATCACCAAACGATTTGACGTGAAAGAAAACGGAAATAAATGGGGCAAAGAAGATTTTGCAACGCTGGCAGGAAAAACAAAAGACAATGCAGGTGCAAATTTCAAATATGATTACAGCTATGAAGAGGCAGGACAGTTGATAAAAAAATTTGTTCCGGCATGGCGGATAGAAATAGAAAAGTATTTTTCTTTGGTTATTTTCAATTTTCTGTTTTCAAACGGAGATGCTCATTTAAAGAACTTTTCTTTACTGGAATCACACAGTGGAGATTATCTGCTAAGTCCTGCTTATGATTTAGTAAATACAAGGCTACATGTAGACGATACAGATTTTGCATTGGATAAAGGACTGTTTGCAGACGATTATAGAAGTCAGCAATACAAAAAAAGCGGTCATCCTTCCAAAAGCGATTTCACGGAATTTGCCTTGAGAATTGGAGTTGCTGAAAGCCGAGTTCAGAAACTATTAAATCCGTTTTTAGAAAAGCAACTTTTTGTGGAAACATTAATCAGTCGTTCTTTTTTAACTGAGGCCAACAAGAGAGGGTATTTGCTTATGTATCACACAAAGAGAAATCATTTAATAGCTCAATGAGATTAAAACATCAAGAGATTTGGGAAGTACGAACCGCTAACCATGGCTTAATAAAATGCAGACTATCTGCTGATTAGGAAACTTTTCTGCTTTTTTGCAGCTTCGTAGCGTGGAACAATGAACCGTTTCAAACTCCTGCACTTTACCAACCCCCAACCGCTAAGCAGTCGGCACGACCCAGTCCCGCATTGGCGGGATTGAACTACATCCCGATTTTGTATGCACTTAGAAAAGCGATTGCTTATTTTATTGGATAAATTCTTTGGCCGTTTCCTTTGTTTTTTTGTTTTGGTTCGTGGATAAACCGCTCCATCTTGAGCCACCTGTACCGGAGTCCCGAATCTTCGGCATGCTATCTGTACCGAAGTGCTTATGCCTTGGGAAATCAGGTGCTCCGATCAAATTTGGGCTAACAATTGGATTGCAAAAAAATCCACTCACGGTGAGCTACTTATAAAAAATTGTATTACATTTGAGCGACTAAATACCTACAAACAACTAAAAATACCTATTCCGTGAATCCGTACCTTGAGCAAAGTGTCAGCAGATATCTGGTTTTGATGGATGTGGTTTTTGGACAATAGTACACTGAAATAGCATGGAGAGAAAAATAGATAATTTTAAACGTTTAGAAACACTTAACAATGGATAACTTCAACCTAATGAGGCATAAAGAAAAATCGAATGGGGGGTTTGGTAGTGAAGGTATAAGGGAGATAAATGGTGTAGGGGTGCGTTTATCGCGTAGTTGGCAAACATTAATGAAGACATTCTGCAAAATTCAAACGAGTGATTAAAAAACCAAAAAATAAGATTATAGGAATTATTATCCTGATTTTAAATCTCATCTGGACTGGACATTGGATTTGGCTATTTTATGGTTATCACTTCACTGATATACTCTGGTTTTATATGTATCCCGACTGGATTTTGACTTTAAATATTACAATTGGACTGATTGGTATTATTATCGGGATAAGATTGATAAAAAATAAAATTGTGATTAAAAAAGCATTATTGATAGAAATTCCAATATTGGTTTTAGCATTTTTGAATTCTAATATTTATCCGATGTTTTAAATGTAAATACTAAGTGAAACCTAAAAATAAATAATATCAGACTTATGATACTTTTATTTCTTATTCATGGAATTCTGACAATAATATCATTTATAGTTTTACTCTCAACAAGTGATTTGCCTGGCGGGGCAGTAGGCATGACTCCTTTATTAGTTATGATTTTAGTTTTAGCACAGTTTGTTATAGGAACAATTGGATTTCTTATTTTAAGAAAAAGGTTATCAAGTAAAAGACAAAGATTGATTTTGTTAATAGGGTATTCAGTAATTTATTGGATTATTTTATACTTTGGACTGAAAGACTTCAGTTTTCATGAAACAATACAAAATTCAATTGAAGGAGGATTAAATAGAAGATATTATTTGACAAATTTGATATCGACAATTATAGTTCTCGGTATATTTAAATGGAAAGAAATTGGATATAGTAAATAAATAACGTTTGCCAACACGAGGTCATAAAACATTGCGCAGATTGTGGTAAATTTAAGCGAAATAACAATTAATCAACGGCTTAGCGGACTGATAAGTTTGTGTTTCAAAATGCGCAACGTTTCATACCGCCATCCGTTATAGCCAATTTTGGAAAAAAAGAAAAATGCCAATTTTAATTCAAATATTATTAATAATTCGGGTATTGTCATTTCCTTTTGTGTTTTTTAAAATGTACTTAAATCCCAATCAAACAAATTATGCGTTTAATGACTGCAACCCAATACTTAATAATGAAAATTTTGTGGTTATTGGAAAAACTAAGATTTTAGGAAAACAAAGACATTTAACGCCAATCCTTTTTGAATTCGGGAATAATCAAAATAATCAAAAAATTAGAGTTGTTACAATTAAAGACATCCAAGAAATCGGAACAGATTTGGAAATTGAATTTATTGACTCATCCTATATAAATTCAATGACTCTAGTGATTAAAAGAATAGATAAGATTCTAAAAGATAAGTTATTACATTTTAAAACCTCAAATTATGCAGTTTAGAGCTTCATTTTGTGACCCCTTTAAGCCGGACATTATTGAAATAGGAAAAATAGAAAAAGATAAAATTTTGGAGACTTTTCATAAAATACCATGGTCTGACTATTTGAAGAAAATGGAAACGGCAAACCAGAAAGAAATCTTTTATTCACCATCCCTTGAGATTGAGAATAAGGAAAATAAAAATGGACTTTCAGTTTCTGCTATTGATAAAACAGAATGGTATATATTTTTCAAGAGACCAAAATTGGTAAAAAAATTCTTTGGACTAATTGAAAAAATGGACAATAACTATTTGACCGACATACGAGGACAGACAGAAAAAGATGTCTTAGATTGTTTGAATGCACTAATAAACAATGATTTGAATTTTCTTGAAAATAAAATAAAATAAAAAAACTGGCCATAACATGGTACATGGCAAAAACATGAATTCGCAGTACGAAATTAAATACATATGAAAAAATACATTAAGAAATATTCAATACTCTTGATAATTTTAATAGGACTTCAAGGCTTATTGAAAATGTTGATTATAAGTCAATTGCAAATAATCCTAATGAAAATGGGAATTGAATTAAACGAAGCAAATTATATCATGAATACTGCTTTGATAAATATTCCATACCTGATAAATGTGATTCTTGCCATAGTGATATTGAAGGATTTAGTCAAAAACAAGATCAAATGGATTCCTTTAGTTTTATTGACAGTCGTGTCATACTTCGCAGGAATAATATTCTTTCTATTCTTAATGAACAATAAAATTAACAGCGATGACAAATAACAATTTTAGAACTTTAGTAAATAAATATGCTATTCTGATTTTTATCGGATATTCTCTAACATTTTTAATCTCAACAATTATTCAACGACTGATTCCTGAAGCGAATACCGGCAACCCATACATAATTGGAGTTCTTTCTTCATCGACCTGGATAATTCAATTGATAGTGAATATTATTGCTGCGATTTTTATCTCAAAGGATTTAAAACGATTGAATATAAAAAACAACTTGATTGTAGTTATAACAATATTGTTTTCATTGATTGGCATTACAATGTTCTTTATCTCGGCGAATAGAGAAATGAAAAACGCCACGTAACGAAAAACATAGTGCATTTGGCAGATGGTGCTAAAAATGAAGATGATAGCAGTTAATAAATATAGTAGAAAACTGAAAAATTGGAGCGTTGAAATGCCAAACGCACCATATTCAAAACGTTGTGGATGATGCGGTGACGACAAAATATTAATGGAATTAATAAAAGAAAATATGAGAAAAATCTTTTTTACAATACCTTTTTTGTTAATCATTTTGACTGCTTGTGGACAGACTGTTGATGATTCTAAAGCTGTTAAATGGATTTACGACTTTGAGAATATTTTAAGTTCTGAGCAAGAAAAAGTATTAGACTCGATTATTATTGACTTTGAGTCAGAAACTACAAATGAGATTGTGATACTAACAACCGACAATATTGGAGAATTTGATAAAATGGTTGAATTTGCAGTTGATTTTGGAGATAAACATGGAGTAGGAAAAAAGGATAAGAATAATGGTTTAGTAATTGTTTTCAGTAAAAAAATGCGTCAGACTTTTCTTGCGACAGGATATGGAACTGAAAAATTTTTAAAAGATGAGATATGTAAAAAAATAGTTGACTCGACCATGATTCCATATTTTAAGAATCTTGACTATTTTGGAGGATTACAAGCAGGATTGAAAGATTGTATTGTAAAATGGAAATAAAAGCACTACCCACAATAAATAGAACCCTAAGCAGTCGGCACGACCCAGTCCCACATTTGCGGGATTGAACTACATCCCGATTTTGTATGCACTTAAAAAAGAGATTGCTTATTTTATAGGATAAATACTTTGGCCCTTTCCTTTGTTTTTTTCGTTTTGGTTCGTGGATAAACCGCTCCATCCTGTGCCACTCATACCGGAGTCCCGAATCTTCGGGAGGCCACCTGTGCAGGAGTGCTTACACCTTGGGATACCAGGTGCTCCGGTCAAAGTGATGCTAACTTTTCAATTGCAAAAAAGTCCACTAACGGTGAGCTACTTATAAAAAATTGTATTACATTTGAGCGACTAAATACCTACAAACAACTAAAAATACCTCTTCCGTGAATCCGTACCTTAAGCTAAGTGTCAACACATATCTGGTTTTGATGGATGTGGCTTTTGGATAATAGTACACTGAAATAGCATGGAGAGAAAAAAAAGATAATTCTAAACGTTTAGAAACACTTAAAAATGGCTAACTTCAACCTAATGAGGTATAAAGAAAAATAGAATGGGGGTTTTGGCGGTGAAGGTATAAGGGAGATAAATGCAATAGAGGTGTGTTTATATACTAGTTGGCGTTCATTATGATGAGAAGTATACATAACATATTAGCTGGATTGATAATAATCGGAATTGTTTCCTGCTTGGGAATAAAATCGGTTGATAAGAATACTTATATAGGAAATTTCAAAGAGAGACAATATGACTTTTTTGAATCATTCCGACATAATCAACACAAAGACTATTATTATGAATTACCGTTTGAATTAAAATTTGGTGGAATAAGACCATTTCCTTTTGATTCGACAGGTAAAAAGGATTATTCCTGGTTGAGAAAATCTGAAAACTTGAAAATTGCGTTTAATGCTTTCTCAACTATTGGACTTGATAAGTTTGTTTCTAGAGACAAATATTTTGAGAAAAATAATGATTGGTGTTGCGATACAGAATGGGAAAATAAATCACTAAATGAAATTGTAATCAGATTTATTGAATCGGACACAACTATTAATGGGACTGATTATTACTCAAAATTTTGGGAGAGACGGAGATTAGAAAACAATTTGACTGAAACTTATGAAATATTCGTTCAGATTGATAGATTTTACAACCAAAATAAACAGAGTGATTTATACCAACAGACCGATTCAGTGCTAATTGGATTACTTGATTTTGATACAAAACTTATTCATTCTGACTCTATTGCTTATACAAAAAATGTTATTGACTATTTTGATTACTTAAAATCGGTTGGACTTGATTATTCAGCATATAAATTGATTAATGATAATCCCATGCTGATTTTAGAGAAAAATATAAGAGACAGTTTAATAATGACGATGAGATACGACACGTTATCATACAAGGATTGGGTAACTCTGGACGATAATATGAGTGGTTGGGTAACAGGTGATTATTATCCTGATTCAAATAGAAATTATGGACCATAAAAAATAACGAAACGCCAACACGCGGTATAGTTAATTGCCGGCACAGTGGGTATTCGAGCGGCACAGCTCGTATCAAAAGTAGTTGTAACTTGATAGGAAAGTGCTACGAAATCGGCAACTAACCATACCGCCAAACGTTAGGCATTATTTAGGACAACATTCTGCAAATGAGAGACGCAACAAGAAGAAATAAAAATATTGGGACTGCTAAACAAGGCCATGGAAAAGACAACGAATTGACTATTCCTCAGCCAGCCTTGACTCTCAGAAGCTTTTTTGAGCGATTGGATAATTATAAGAAAATTCCAAAGACAATAAACGGACATGATTTCTTATTTGTGGTTGAGCAAACAAGAGAGTCGTCTAAACATGCTTGCACCATAAATGATATTTCAAAAATTATTGAAAACATATCGACAGAAGACTACGGTGATTTAAAATTGATAATTCTCAGACAACCCAAAAGAAAAGAAGAAACGATGTCGTCAGTTTGGGGTAGATTGATTTATTCGTATGAATTTGAGGGCGATTATTTTCCTGCGATTGTTATTGAGGCAGTTGATTATAACAGAAAATTTAAATGGACTAAGAAATTATCAGTAGACAGCCAAAAAGAACTTGAAAGATTAAGAGAAGACGGACACAAAATAATTGATGATAAGAGACATTTTATTGCGGATTACGCGATTGATATTGTGAGAACCACTCAACTATATCGGACTTTGATACATGAATTCGGACATTATGTTCATTACTTAGAATTTGTAGAAAGACCTGGAACTGATGATGAAGAATTTGAGGAGTGGGAAAAACGCGATGATTTGTATTTTAAACTACCGAAATCTGAGAAAGAGAAATTTGCTCATAATTATGCGGACAAGGTAAAAAACGAATTGATTAAGAAAAAAATTATACCTTTTGAACGAATTGAGGATTAAAAACAATGCCTAACATAATAGGATTTAAGGCTCAGTTGAGCCCAAAAAAAACAAACCCGGGATGAAAACACCACCCACAACCTGTAAATCAACTCCGGAATTTAGTGAAAGCACCCGCTCAATTGAGTTTTAAACCCTGTTGGGCTAAGCTAGAGGTAATCAATCGTCCTGTATATGGGGTTGAACAGTTTTGGTTGGATTTTCCACTGTATAATTTGGTCTTGGGTGCGGTATTTTTTGTAGTACCCCAAGTTTTGAATAAAAGGTTGTTTTGGCGGGACTCAAAATATCTACTCCAATTTTCTTATCAAAAAATGGCGTACTGCAAAATGGATTTAATGCCTATCTTTGGAAAGCAATTTTGCAATAAAATCGAATAATTAGAGGTTATTAGACGGACTGCCCTTAGCTTTAATTAAAAAAATAAGAACCTTTTATATATTAAATAATTAAATTGTGAGATTCATTAATTCAATTGCTTTGTTATTAGTATCCATTCTATTTCTTAACTCGTGTTTCAACGAAAAAAAAGAGAAAGAAACAAATGTTGGGAATATAAAAGTCACAGAACAAACAAAAAATGTAGTTAAAATGCATCCTGTTGTTTTCAATGGTAACAGATATGTAGTAATGGCTGATTTTGGTTTAAAAGAAAAAGTTCCGTTAATGGTACATAGTAACGCAACGTTCTATATAATGATAAATCATGAGGTTGCTGAGAAACTTAATCAAGGTAAGCCCCTAAAAAAAATTAGTGACATTGGCTACAGTGAAAAAGGAATGGGAATGATCAATGTGGAAGAATTTAAAATTGGTAATGACTCTTTTACTGCAAATAATGTATCCGTATTTGATCTTCATGAGGAGCAAACTGTTCAGGGCATGATAGGTACTAAATTTTTAAAAGAAGAAAGAGTGAGAGTTAACTTTCTGAATGAAGAATTAGAAATTGGTATTGAAGTTAATAATACGCCAGACAAAACACTTGTGAATCAAGGTTATGAATTTGTAAAATTCATTATAGACAAGAACGATGAGATATATACAGAGGTGTATTTTGAAGCACTAAAAAAAGAAATCCCAATAAATATTAGTACTGTCGCTGAAGGTTTACAATTGCATGTAAATTTATTCAAAGAAAAACTAAAAATGAAGAAATTAACTGGAGTCTCAAATAGTCCTTATGGCACATCAACTGACGTCTTTAAGTCAGAAAATCCTGTTCGTTTCGAATTAAACGGAATTTCATTATCTTATGATGCAATTTTTGAAGATTATGCAGAATACAATGATGTAGATGAATCTGAATTAGCAACTTATGGAGCTTTAGGTAGAGATTGGATGAAAGAAAATAATGCAATTATTGATTTTGCCAATCAAATTTTATATTTTAAAACAAATACTAAAACTACAGCTAAAAAAAATAGACCCCATTAAAGCGAGGGTTTATTCAGAACGATAAATGCAATAGGGGTGTGTTTCGCACTTAGTTAGTGGGCATTAAAAAGAACTACATGAAAATATTTATAACTTTAATAATTGTATTTTTTATTTTATCAAGTTGCAAAGAAAGATCAAAAGGATTTAATTTTGATTTAACTAAAATGACATACTTATGTAAATACCAATATGAGTACGAGCAAGACAAGAAAAAATCAGTTTTGGAAACGACATATTATCTTAAATCAGGAACAATACAAGACTCGACCAAAATTGAAACTCTTTTAGAATATAACAATAAAGATATGTTGATTCAAGAAGTGTCAAGAGTAGAGAAAAGTGATAAACCTTCATTTAGATTTTATAATTACAACTCTGATGATTCTTTAGAATCTCAATTCTCAATAAATTCTTCTGGTGACACAATGTTTTGGGAAGAATATAAATATTTTCAAGGCGAACGGAAAACTGTGTATCATAGAACTATTTTAGTCTATGATTCTAATGTTAATCCAAAAGAAGAGAAATATGATACTACCTTTTTCAAAAGCAATTATGAATACAAAAATGATAAGTTGAATAGTTTAACACAATTTGATTTCAATGATAGCCTTTCAAAGATTGTAGAATTCTCTTATGAAAATGGTGACTTGACCATTGAAAAACACTTTCGAATAATTGGTACAGAAAAAGCATTGGATAAGGTTAAATACTATGATTATACCAAGTCAAAAATCCATCCAGACTATTTTTCTCTCGATATTAATAATGATACAGTTGAATATTGCAAAATGGAGTTTGAAGAAGGTAAACCGATATCGAATACAGAAGTGTCAGATTATAGAGACTTATTAACAAAATTGTACATGGAAGACGGTAAGGAAATTGGATTGGAGATGTTTTGGTTTGATATGAATCAAAAAGCTGTCGATTCATATTCCTATAATGAAAGAGGAGATTTAAACGAAATGAAATCATATGAAGAAGAAATAACGCCCACTAACCCAAAATAAATCCAATGCGGTTTGGAGGGTTGAGATGGCCTAGCTTAGCTGGACAACATTTTTTGAATAGGTTCAAAATCAGCGTTATTTTATTGGTGATTGGGCTTTGGTGTTAAACTTTTTTCTATTTTTATCATGTTGATATGGTGCCCAAAAGATGTGAGAAGTCCTCAAAAGTATCAGATGTCTTCTGGATTTCTGGATTTGTTGTTATGCTTGGCATGGTTAGTTGCTTGAAAAAGAATGTTGTACATCGATTTTCGCATTTTTAGAAACAATTAATTTTCGAATTTAATCAACCACAGAAGACCAATTTTGCACGGGAATATATTGTTGCAGCGAGGGGTTTTATTTTGAATTATTGAATATGTACGATGAACCGGTAAAAATAATGCAGTATGTAAATACCGGTGAGGTGAAATCCGGTGGCAGTGAAACCATTCTAAACTCGGGTGCCATAGGTTCGTGCGTGGTTATTGCTGCATTCGACCCGATAATGTGTGTTGGAGTCATGGCCCATGTAATGTTGCCCGGCAAATCTCCGCAGGAAAGAACCCTGAATTCATTGCGATACGCTTCGGATGCTGTCGATGAATTATTTAATCAGCTCGTAACAAAAGGGAGTAATATTGAAAATGTGCAGGTATGTATGGCCGGAGGTGCCAATGTGCTCAAAAGAGAAAACGACACCATTGGATACAACAACATCGCGTCGGTTGAGAAGTTGCTCCATGAACTAAACGTGAACATTTGTGCAAAATCCATAGGGGGAACCGAAAGAAGAACAGTGCTATTTCATGTTGAAACCGGATGCGTTTTTTTCACCATCGGCGATTCGAAAGAGAAATTACTGTGGAAATATAAAAATAGCTGAAAAAAACCACTGTGTCTATGATGAATGAAAAAGAAGAGTTGTTGTCTGAATTATCGAATCTTCGCGCAAGAATTGCCCAGCTTGAAGCCAACGAACTCAAGTTGAAAAAAACCGAATGGGAGTTGAAGGCTGCCAATCAGCAGCTGGATGCAAGCAACCAGCAACTTCGGGCCCACGAGCAACAACTAAGAGCTGTAAACCAACAGCTTCAGGCCGGCGAACAGGAATTAATCACAAAAGAGGCCTTAGCAAATGAGGCTGCCCAATATGCTGAAAATATTTTAGCTACTGTTCGGGTTCCTTTAATTGTCCTCGATGGTGATTTGCGTGTGATGTCGGCCAATAGTTTTTTTTACTCCACTTTTCAGGTGACCGCCACGGAAACAGAAGGTAAATTGTTTTACAGCCTTGGAAACAATCAATGGAATATTCCATTGTTAAAAAAACTACTCACCGAAGTTTTACCCGAAAAAAAGGTGGTGGAGAATTATGAAATGGAACATGATTTTCAGAAAATTGGTAAAAAAATAATGCTGCTGAATGCACGGGAATTAAAACAGAAAGCCGACAGACAAAGACGAATATTGCTTTCCATTCAAGACATAACCAGGTACAAGAACGCCGAACAAAAATTGCAAGCACTCAATTCAGAATTGGAAGCCAAAACCAATGAATTACAGCAATTTCTGTATATTACCACCCACGATCTGCGATCGCCTCTAGTTAATATCCAGGGTTTTAATAAGGAGTTGGGTGAGTCATTAAAAGAATTAAACGATCTGCTAAAAAGCGATGAAATTCCTTTGTCAATTCAGAACAAACTTACCACCTTATTGAAGGAGGAAATACCGGAGTCCTTGCATTTTATCACTTCCAGCTCCAATAAAATGGATGCCTTACTTTCCGGATTGCTGACACTTTCGCGTTTAGGTCGGCAAGTGCTTGTTTTCAAACAACTTGATATGAACCAGCTGATGGCCGATGTGGTGGATAATTTTGAATATGAGATTGTTAAGAAAAATGTTGTTCTAAAAATTCCCGAATTGCCGGATTGTCAGGGTGATGCACATCAAATAAATCAATTGTTTTCCAATCTTTTAGGAAATGCTTTAAAATTTTTAGACCCGGCCAGGCAGGGCATAATCCATATTTCAGGTACTAAAGTTGATGGCTTTGTCAAGTACGAAGTGCAAGATAATGGTATAGGGATTCATCCCGATTATCAGGATAGGGTATTTGAGTTGTTTCATAAACTGGATCCACACAAATCCGGAATAGGTCTGGGAATGAACATTGTGAAACAAATAGTGGAAAAGCACAATGGAAAAATTGAACTGGAGTCGGAGTTGAATATCGGAACAAAATATAGTATATTTGTTCCTTGCTGATGTCTAATGCCCATATTTAAGTATCATTAATCATAGATCATCAATATTTTACGGAAGATGAAAAAAGAATTGACAATTATTCTTGCCGAGGACGACGATGGACATGCCACACTCATCAAAAGAAACCTGAAACGTGCCGGCTTACTTAACGAAATTATCCATTTTAAAAACGGTGAGGAAACATTGGATTTCCTGAACAATGTCAAGAAAAAAAAGGAATACAAGGACAGCATTCCGTCATTGTTGTTGTTGGACATAAAAATGCCCAAAGTGGATGGCGTTGAAGTTTTGCGTCAGGTAAAACAAGACCCGAAATTAAAAAAAATGCCGGTAATCATGATTACCACCACCGACGATCCGCGCGAAATTGACAAATGTCACGAATTGGGTTGCAGTAATTACATTGCCAAACCAATCGATTACGATAAGTTTGTGGATGCCATACGAAAACTGGGGCTGTTTCTGTTAATTGTTGAATTGCCGGAAATCACAGATTAAAAGTGTGATGGCCATTAAAAATTTCCCTCAACCGGCCCCAACTTGACCTTTCGTTTCTCATTCATTTTTAACCTTGCCAACAATGGAAAAAAGCTCCTCAACATACTCACCCAATTCAAACCAGGAATATTGCTTGTTTAAAATCATCGTTATTGAAGATGATCCCGGTTTAAACCTGCTCATTCGTAAAAAACTGATGCGGGAGGGCTTTCAGGTTGGTTGGGCAGAAGAGGGCAAAAAAGCACTTGATACAATTACAGGGAATGACAACGAGCTGCTTCTTGTTGATTACAAACTAACCGATATGAGTGGCAAGGAGCTCATTGAAAAAGTAGTCCGGAAATTTGACAAGCCGCCCCATTTTATTATCATGACCGGTTTTGGTGATGAAAATATTGCCGTGGAGATGATGAAGCTGGGAGCCAAGGATTACCTTGTTAAAGAGGCCGGTTTCATTGATTTATTACCTGAAAAACTCAAGCAGATTTGTCAGGTGATTCAAAAGACCAGAAAGCTTGAAGAAGCTGAAAACGAATTACGTATCAAAACTCAACTGTTAAACGAAACGGGCCAAATGGCAAGAGTAGGTGGTTGGGAAGTTGATTTGGAAACAAACAGGGTTCTGTGGTCGGATGTGACCAAAGAAATTCATGAAACGCCTGTTGAATACGAACCTCACATTGATGAGGCCATCAACTTTTATTCGCCGGAAGCAAGACCACTTGTGGAAGATGCAATAGCGAAAGCCATAAAAAGCGGGAAACAATTTAGTTTGGAATTGCCTCTTATCACAGCAAAGGGACGCAACATTTGGGTACATGCTGTTGGTAAGCCTGAAATGAAAAACGGCAAATGTGTCCGTCTGCATGGTACGTTTCAGGATATTACCACCCGGAAACAAAACGAAAAACAATTACTTGATTTAAATACCCAACTCTCATTGGCACAAAATATTGCCAAATTAGGTTATTGGACTTTTGACATTAAAAATCAATTACCTAAATGGACTGATGAATGTTTTAATATGTATAATATTCCCAAAGAAAAGGGGGAGCCTCATTTTCAGGAGCAAAAAAAATTCATTCATCCTGATGATTGGGATTTGTACGAAAGTGCTGTGCAAAAGGCAATAACTGATGATATGCCTTATGATATTCAAATAAGATTGGTCCACCACGATGGAAGCATTGTTTGGATGCGTACAAAAGGGCTTCCCCGGAAAAATAGAAAAGGGGAGGTCGTTGAGCTTTTTGGTATAGTTCAGGATATTACGGATTTTAAAGAAGCTGAAATTGCCTTGCAAAAAGCCAAAGAAATGACCGAAGAAAGCGAAGCTCAATTAAGGTTGTTATTTGAGAAATCACCGGATTTTATTATCATTTCAAACATGAAAGGTGAAATTGTCAAATGTAATGAGGCAACTCTGAAATTTCATAACTTCAGCTCACTGGATGAATTTCAAAACTATTTAACCCATGATTTCTATGTTTACCCAAACGTACGAGAAGAGTTGTATGCAGAATTAGTAAAAAATGGATCTCTGCAAAATAAAGAAGTAAGGTTTAAATCGTTTGGGTCGCAAATTGAAAAAGATTGCCTGATTTCCACTGAAACCCTTAAATCAAGTGTAAACGAACCCCTTTTTATTTCTTCAATCAGGGATATTTCAAACATAAAAAAACAAGAAACCAAATTAGTCAAAGCCAAAGAAAAAGCCGAAGAAAGCGAATACAAAGTTCGCAACATGTTTGAAAATACAGAGATTGGTATCATTTATTGCAATTCGAAAGGAGATATCCTGGAAGCCAATCCTGCAATTTTAGATATTTTGGGTTCGCCTTCCATTGAAGTTTCAAAAAAAGTAAATCTGCTAACCCATCAGCCATTGCAAGAAATTGGGTTTTCCCAAAATGTGGCCAAATGTATCGCAGAAAAAACAAAGATTGTCGAAGATGTTGTTTATACAAGTATCTATGGCAAAACTGTTTATTTGAAATACTACCTTGTTCCCGTTGTGGTAAATAACCAAGTTGTTGGTGTTTGGATTAATCTAAACAATTTAACTGACCAATGGAATACGCGGAAAGAGCTGATTGCTGCCAAAGAAAAAGCTGAAGAAAATGCATTGGAACTGAAGGAAGCACAAAAGATATCCCATGTAGGCAGCTGGCATTATGATGTAAAAACCCAGAAACCGATATGGTCGGAGGAGATGCTTAGGATTTGGGGATTTGATAGTCAGGAACCTGTTCAGAATTATGAACAACATAAAAAATATATTCATCCGGAAGATTGGGGCAAATTTGAAACGACCGTAAATAATGCCATCAATTCGGGGATTTCTTATCATCTGGAGCTACGCATCGTTCGTCCCAATGGTGAAGAAAGAACCATTATTACCCATGGTGAACCTGTATTCGACAGCAATGGAAATGTAATCAGTTTGAGGGGTACCGTTCAGGATGTTACAGACCTAAAAATGACGGAGCGAAAGCTAATCGACAGCGAATTGAAATTTCGGAATATTGCCGAAAATGTACCGGGTCTTGTTCTGCGCTATCAATCTTTTCTCGACGGTTCAGGTAAATTGTTGTTTATCAGCAAAGGGGTGGAGGAAATATACGAGATTTCAAGAGAGGAAGCCATTAATGACGTTGATTTGTTATGGAACAGGATACATCCCGACGATTTGGAGGGGTATGTAAAATCAGTTGTGGAGGCGGGAAAAAACCTGACCTTATGGAAACGAGAGCACCGAATACTCCTTCCCGATGGTAGGGTGAAATGGCTGCGGGGTATTGCCATGCCTGTAAAGCAGGCGGATGGAAGTGTTGTTTTTGATACGCTGGGTGTTGATATCACCAATCGAAAGAGGTTTGAACAGGACCTGATCGAGGCCAAAGAACGGGCCGAACTAAACAAGGAAAAGTTTAAAATGCTTAATCGGTTAACTTCCGAAATGCTTTTGCTACCCGATATGAAGAGCATTTATTCGTTTATTACCGAAAATTTACAAAAACTTCATCCAAATACCCTGGTCCTTATCGTTTCGGTTGATGAGTCAGGTCGGCAAACAAGGCTTGAAGTGGTTTCGGGTATCGACAACAGACTGTTAAAGAAAATAATCAATATTTCAGGTTTTAATCCCATTGGCAAAACCTATCGACTTACAAACGATCACCACAATTATTTCAAATCGGGTAGCTTAATTGAATTTCATGGTGGTTTGGCCGAGTTTTCGGCTTCCGAATTTCCTGCATTTGCCGCCAATGCGCTCGAAAAATTAATTGGTCTGCATAAAATTTATACCATCGGCATCAATAAAGATGATGGCCTTCTGGCAGCCGTTCATTTCTTAACTTTTAATAAACAAATCATTGCAGATGCTAATTTTATTGAAGTGTTTGTAAAGCAGGCGGGATTGGTTTTGCAGAAAAAAATGGACGAAAAAGCGCTGAAAATAGCCAAGGAAAATGCTGAGCAGAGTAAAAAACGATTCCAACGTTTAATTGAAAATGCACCTGATGGAGTTTGTATTATTAATAAAGAGGGCAAGCTAATTTATGTAAGCCCCAATTCCTTCCGACATTTTGGCTATTCAGAAAATGAAATAATTGGCCATTCAGGAGATGAATTCACCCACCCGGACGATTTGAATATTGTTTATACAGCATTTGATACAATCATCCGGAATCCCGATCAAAAAGCCATCGTGAAATATCGTTTCAGAAAAAAATCCGGTGAATATCGGTGGATAGAAACAACTTTCGCCAATTTACTCAACGATGAATCAATTGCCGGATTTGTCTTAAATTTTAGCGATGTTACTGAAAAAGAGCAAGTTCTTGATGAATTGGTGGTGGCCAAAGAAAAAGCCGAAGAATCCGACCGTCTAAAGTCAGCTTTCCTGGCCAACATGAGCCACGAGATACGAACACCCATGAATGCCATTCTCGGTTTTACCGATCTGTTGATGGCGCCAAACCTTACCGGCGAAGAACAACAAGACTATGTCGACGTTATTCAGAAAAGTGGCAACCGTATGCTAAATACGGTAAACGATATTATTGATATTTCAAGAATTGAGTCGGGTTTGGTGGATGTGACGTTTTCCGAGGTAAATATCCATGAACAGTTGAAGTATTTGTATGCCTTTTTTTCTCCTGAAGCAACCAAAAAAGGCGTTCGGCTCATAATTAATAACAAACTGACCGAACAGACAAAGGTTGTGAAAACCGACCTTAAAAAACTAGGTTCAATCCTAACGAACCTGATCAAAAATGCCATTAAATATACCCATGAGGGCAGTATAGAATTTGGTTGCCATTTCAAAGAGGGGGTAAAAGCTGCTGAGTTGGAATTTTATGTGAAAGATACCGGGATAGGGATACCCAAAAACAGACAAATGGCCATATTTGATCGTTTTGTTCAGGCCGATATTGAAGATAAAGATGCCATGCAGGGCTCAGGACTGGGATTGGCCATATCAAAGGCTTACACCGAAATGTTAGGCGGAAAATTATGGCTGGAATCCAAAGAGGGTGTTGGATCGACCTTCCATTTTACCATTCCTTTTCAAAAACCTGAGGGGAATAAGAGAGCGGATGTTGTTCGAAAAACATTTGAAGAAACAGCTCCTGTTAGCAAAAAGCTTAAAATTTTGGTGGCTGAAGACGATGAGGTAAGCTTTCAACATCTTTCCATTGTCTTGAAAAAAATAGCCGGCGAAATGATTCATGCAACTAACGGTGTTGAAACTGTTGAATTATGCAAAAGAAATCCTGATATCGATTTGGTGTTAATGGATATAAAAATGCCACAATTAAACGGTTACGAAGCCACCCGAAGAATAAGGGAATTCAATAAAGAGCTGATCATTGTTGCACAAACGGCACATGCCATGGTTGGCGACAGAGAAAGGGCAATGGAAGCCGGATGCGACGACTATATTGCCAAACCAATAAATACCGAAAGTTTGTTAGCAAAAATCAAGAACCTTCTAAATATTGAGTAATGAATGTAAATGACGAACGGCCGAATGCAGAAAAATCAGTCAAAAGCCCAATTTACAAAATCAAGGTAATTGAAGACGATGATGGATTAAACCGATTGATTCAAAAAAAACTTCAAAAAGAAGGATATAGTACCGATGGTGCTTTCACGGGACAGGAGGCTTTGGGAAAAATTGGTGGCGATGAGAATGAAATACTGCTGATAGATTACAAATTGCCGGATATGACGGGCAAACAATTGGTGAAAAAAATATTGGAGAAATACAGCCATATTCCTCCTATCATTGTCATTACAGGATTTGGCGACGAAAAAATTGCCGTCGAAATGATGAAGCTGGGTGTTTGGGATTATATGGTGAAAGAGCCTGATTTTATTGATATTCTGCCGGAGAAGATTAAGCATTTATGTGCCGATATTGAAAAAAATAAAAAACTGAAAAAGGCAGAAGATGACCTACGCAAAAACCTGGAGATTTTAAAGGATACGGGGGAAATGGCACGCGTTGGTGGTTGGGAAATTGATCTGCATGAAAATACGGTTCACTGGACCCAAAGCACCAAAAAAATTCATGAAGTTGCAGACGATTATGTGCCCACACTGGAGGAAGCAATAAATTTCTATCCTCAGGAAAGCCGTTCAATTGTTGAGAAGGCTATTCGCGAAGCATTGGAACAAGGCAAGTCGTATGATATAGAAATTCCCATCATTACTGCAAAAGGCAAATGGGTTTGGACGCACTCCATCGGAAAACCTGAAATGAAGGATGGGAAATGTGTCCGGTTACGTGGTACTTTTCAAGACATTACCGAACGAAAAAATGCGTTAGAAGACATTCGTGCCAATCAAGCAACACTTAAGCGAACCGAAAAAATTGCCCATGTTGGAAGTTGGGATTGGGACATCGCAACCGATAAGGTAATATGGTCTGACGAATTATTTCAAATTTTCAGGTTGAATCCGGAAAAAGGTGGTGTTTCTTATGCCGATCACCCCAAAATATATACACCTGAAAGCATGCAGCGGCTGGATGGGGCAGTACAGCATACACTTAAAACCGGTGATCCTTATGAAATTGATCTTGAAATTGTTAGAGGTGATGGTACAAAGGCATTCTGCACCGTTCGAGGTTTTGCCAAAAAAGATGAAAATGGGAATGTGACTGGGCTATACGGCTCGTTTCAGGATATTTCCGAACGCAAACTGCTGGAGGAAGAAATACGAAAGGCGGGAGAGTTTTTAAAGAAAACTGAAAAAACCGGGAAAATCGGCGGATGGCAATTCAATCCGGCAACCATGAAACAAACCTGGACTGATGAAGTGTTCCGGATTCTTGAAATTGAATTGGAAATGGATGCTCCTCTAGTTCCCCAAGGGCTGGAGTTTATCGATCAGGAATTTCGTCCCATGGCTGAAAAAGCCATCCAACGAGCTATTGATCAAGGTGAGCCTTACAATCAGGAATGGATGGTAACAACGGCGAAGGGAAACAAAAAATGGGTGAATGCAGTCTGCAATCCCACACTGGAGAATGGAAAAGTAGTTGCCATTTCGGGTTCCTTTCAAGACATCACTTCAAAAAAAATTATACAAGAAGAACTAAAAAAGAGTGAAGAGAGACTCAAACTGGTTCTCGATAATAGTCCGTTCCCCGTTGCCATGGTTGATGAAAAAGATCAAAACATCTCTTTTTGGAGCAAGAGCGCCGTCGAGCTGTTTGGGCACGATCCCAAAACAACCAAAGAATGGTATGAGCTCGCCTACCCCAATCCGGAATACCGGCAGGAGGTTATTGAACGCTGGAAACCATTGTTGAAAACGGCCCAAAGATCTAAAAATGCGGTCAATACCGGAGAATACGAAATACATTGCAAAAATGGAGAGGTAAAAATTTGCGAACTCTTTGCGCAATTCATCCCCGGCAACCTCATCGTTACCCTAAACGATATTACGGAACGCAAAAAAGCGGAAGAGCAGTTAAAAGCCCTAAACCAACAATTAGTTGCAAATGAGCAACAACTCAGGGCAGCCAATCAACAACTGCAGGCTAATGAGCAACAACTGCGGGCTGCAAACCGGGAGTTGGTTGCCGGCGAACAACAACTTTTGGCTTCGAACCAGCAATTAAAAGCAAATCAACAGCAATTGAGGGCAGCCAATCAGCAATTGCAGGCAAATGAACAACAGCTTAGGGCTGCCAATCATCAGTTAAGTGAAAGCGAAAAACACTTGCGTGATAGCAAAGAAACCGCGGAAAGCTACCTGAATATTGCCGCCGAAATCATATTATCCCTCGATTTAAAAGGAAATATTTCAATGCTGAATGACAGTGGCTATCAATTGTTGGGTTTTGATAAAGGAGAGTTGATCGGCAAAGATTGGTTTAAAAACTGTGTGCCCGAAAAAGAGGTGGGTGAAGTTAACCGCGTTTTCAGTCAACTTATCACAGGTGAAGTAGAAAATGTGGCCAATTACGCATCTGATATTCTTACCAAATCAGGTGAAAAGAAGACAATACTTTGGCACAATACTGTTACAAAGGATAAATGTGGGAAAATTACCGGGACACTCAGCTCCGGAGAGGACATCACAGAAAGAGTGAAAGCTGTAAACGATCTGGCCGCAAGAGAGCAAAATCTTAATGCAGTAAATCAGCAACTTAAGGCAAATGAACAACAGCTTAGGGCTGCCAATCAACAATTAAATGCCAGCGAAAAACAACTCAGGCAAATAAACAAAAAGTTGGAAGAAAGCGAAAACAGGTACAGAAATCTGGTTGATTTGGCTTCCGATGGAATCTATTTGGTATCAGGGGATGCCGTGATTATCGATGCCACCCAAGGTGCCTTGAAGATGTTAGGCAAAACGAGGGATGAAATAGTGGGAAAAAGCCTTGATTCGGTTGATCCCAATTATTCTACCCGGGAGTTTCTCGATTTATGGAATGATGTTCCTTTAAATAAACAACTACGGTTTGAATCAACCCACCAACACAAGAATGGCGATTTGATCCCGGTGGAAGTCAATGCCCAAAAGTATCAAAAGGATGGTAAGACCTTCTTTTATAGTATTGCCAGAGATATTACGGAACGTAAACAATCTGAAGCCGAATTAAAAAAAATAGAATGGCTGTTGCAACCCAAGAAAGAGAAAACGGAGGTGATCACACCCGAATATGGAGACCTGACAGCCTTGAATACCGACCGAACAATACTAGATGCTGTCGGCAAAAAAATGCTCAATGGGATTGTTGCTGATTACCTGTCTTTATTGGAAACTTCGGCCGCGGTTTACGAAAAAAACGGAGACTATGCGGTGGGAATATTCTCTTCGGAATGGTGCCAATTCATGGACTGTTCATCGCGTGCACAGTGCAATACTAAGGATAACAAAAAAGCCCTCCGCACAGGCAAATGGCTTTGCCATGAATCGTGTTGGGCAGATGCTTCCAATCAATCAATTCTAACGAAAAAGCCTGCCGATATTGAATGTAGTGGTGGATTGCACATTTATGCCATCCCCATTATGGCAAATGATGAGGTGATTGGTTCCATTAATTTTGGTTATGGAAATCCTCCCACTGATGAAGACAAATTAACGGAACTTGCTGCCCAATATCAAGTGTCTTTGGATAAATTGAAAAAGCTGGCACACAGTTACGAAACACGTCCGGCCTTTATCATCGATATTGCCAAAGAAAAATTGGCATCTTCCGCAAGGTTAATAGGCAACATTGTGGAAAGAAGGCAGATGGAGGTAGCCTTAATTGAGGCCAAAGAAAAGGCCCAGGAAAGTGAAGCAAATATTTCGGCAATAATCGAAGGAACCAACAATAGTATATGGGCTTTTAACAGAAATTATCAACTTTTATACATCAATCATGTTTTTCAAGAAGAATTTTTGCGATCGTTTGGTGTTCTTCTAAAACCGGGAATGAGTTTGGTTGAATCACTTCCTGAGCCACTCCAGCCATTATGGAAACCCCGTTACGATAGAGTTCTGGCCAACGAACAGTTTACTTTTGAAGATGCCGTGCCCACGAAGACAGGAACAGTATATATCCAGGTGTCATTTAATCCCATTGTCAAAAATGGTGAAGTTATTGGGGGCTCCTGTTTTGGTAGTGACATTACGGAGCGTAAACTTGCAGAATTAGAATTGGTTAAAGCCAAAGAGAAGGCCGAAGAAAGCGATCGCTTAAAATCGGCGTTTCTTGCCAATATGAGCCATGAAATTCGTACACCCATGAATGGCATCCTTGGATTTACCAACCTGCTTCAGAAACCAAACCTTTCGGGTGAAGAACAACAAAAATATATCGATATTATTCAGAAAAGCGGTAGCCGCATGTTAAATACGGTAAACGATATCATTGATATATCGAGAATTGAATCCGGTTTGGTTGAACTTTCGTTGTTGGAGGTAAATATATACGAGCAATTGAATTACTTATACTCTTTCTTTAAACCTGAGGCGGCCAAAAAAGGACTACAACTCATACTTAATTGTGACAGAAATGATACAAATAATAAGGTTGTTACCGACATTGATAAATTCACTTCCATCGTAACCAACCTGATTAAAAATGCCATCAAGTTTACAAATCAAGGTACCATCGAATTGGGTTATCAGGTGCTAAAAGAAAATGGAATATCCCAGTTTGAATTTTATGTTAAAGATTCCGGTGTCGGGATTCCCAAAGAAAGACAACATGCTATTTTTGATCGTTTTGTTCAGGCTGACATCGACGATAAAAAGGCCGTGCAGGGCTCAGGACTGGGGTTGGCTATATCCCAGGCATATGCCAAAATGCTCGGTGGGAAATTATGGGTAGAGTCGGTGGAAGGTGTAGGATCTACTTTCTATTTTACCATTGAGTGCCGCTCTGCCGTCGCACCAAAGTTGGTTAAATCAAATGATGTATCCATCCCAAAAGAAGATATCGACCGTAAAAAATTTAAGATATTGGTTGTTGAAGATGATGAACCCTCACGCGATTTGATTTCCATTATGATTGGAAAGTTTGCCAAAGAAATAATAGAAGTAAGCTCCGGATTGGAGGCCGTTGAAGTCTGCCGAAAGGATGCAGATATCGATTTGGTGCTCATGGATATACAAATGCCCGGCATCAACGGATATGAAGCAACCAAACAAATTCGTGAATTCAATAAGGAAGTTGTAATACTTGCTCAAACTGCATACGCGCTCACCGGAGATAGGGAAAAGGCCATCGATGTGGGGTGTAACGACTATATCTCAAAGCCCATTAATATGCATGAGTTGGATGACTTGATAAAATTGTATTTGATGTGATGCCAACAATAAATGCTCAGGTTTCTTAGTTGATGTTCAACTTATAATTGGTCATAATACGTGTCTAACAGTTTTACTATACCCACTTTACAACTTCGTCCAATGTCTTTCTTGTCTTTTTCTTCGGTAATAAAGGATCCTCCTTCGGAAAACCCAATGGCGTGATGGCATAAACCGCTTCATTGGCTTCTAGTTTCAATGCATTACTCAGGATGGTCGGATCGAAGGCTGCTATCCAACATGTACCCAAACCTTCTTCGGTGGCGGCCATGATGAGGTGGTCCATGGCAATGGTGAGGTCGGTTTCCAAACTGTTGTACCCGTCGTATTTCCTTTCCCATGCTTCGCCGCGACGACCAACCACAGCCAGTACAACCGGAGCCTCATGAAACCACGCTCTATCGTATGCCTGATGCACCGCTTTCAACATTTCCTCCGATTTCACCACCATAAATGTCCATGGCTGATTGTTGTGAGCCGATGGTGCCAGGCGACCTGCTTCCAATATCCTCAATAGCACTTCTTTATCTACCTTTTTTTCAGGACTATAGCTTCTCACACTGTGTCTTGTTTTTATCAAATCATAGTAATTCATTTCTTCAGTTTTTTTATTTTGGCATCCCAATCCTTGCAGAATAGCTACTTTTGCACAAATGTAAAAAAATGAATGAAGTTTTTACCCTGGAGTTTAAAGTCCGCGACTACGAATGCGATTTGCAAGGCGTGGTAAACAATGCCAACTACCAACACTATCTCGAACATACCCGTCACGAGTACTTGCAACATATCGGACTCGATTTTGCCCAACTGGCCGACGAAGGTACCCTACTTGTGGTGAAACGTATCGAACTCGATTATCATTTTCCTTTGCGAAGCCGCGATATCTTTCTGGTAGATTGTCAATTGGAACGTATTTCACCCCTCCGGTTTGGATTTAACCAAAACATATACCGATTGCCCGACAGAAAACTGATTGTTTCTGCCAAAGTGGTGGGGACGTCCATTAACCGACAAGGACGACCTTTCTTACCTCCGGCAATCGATCAGGCTTTTAAAGATTAGTAAAAGTGTCATAATCTTTCCTATTTTTGCGGCTTAATAAAAAATTCCGCAGTCTCATGGAAATGGCCAGCAAATACAACCCGGCAACCACCGAAGCCAGATGGTATCAATATTGGATGGAAAAAAAATACTTCCACTCCCAACCCGATGATCGTGAACCTTTTACCATCGTTATTCCTCCTCCCAACGTTACCGGTGTGTTACACATGGGTCACATGCTCAACAACACCATCCAGGATGTGTTGATTCGTCGTGCCCGTATGCAAGGAAAAAATGCTTGTTGGGTGCCAGGAACCGACCATGCTTCCATTGCCACCGAGGCCAAAGTGGTTAATA
Source organism: Bacteroidales bacterium (assembly GCA_963676875.1). Taxonomy (GTDB): domain Bacteria; phylum Bacteroidota; class Bacteroidia; order Bacteroidales; family F082; genus UBA6244. The sequence goes on along the minus strand of OY781436.1, from coordinate 346,893 downwards.
AACTCAAAGCTCAGGGAATCGACAAATCCACCCTTACCCGTGAGCAATTTATGGAACATGCCTGGGAATGGAAAGAAAAACATGGCGGAATTATCCTCGAGCAATTGAAAAAGCTGGGCGCCAGCTGCGACTGGGACCGCACTGCCTTTACCATGGACGAGTCGCTCTACGAATCGGTGGTGGATGTGTTCATCGATTTGTACAACAAAGGATTGATTTACAGAGGTGTACGCATGGTTAATTGGGATCCTGCTGCCAAAACCGCCGTGTCGGATGAGGAAGTGATTCACAAAGAGGTCAATTCCAAATTGTACTATCTGCAATATCAGGTCGAAGGCGAAAACGAGTTTATCCAAATTGCCACCACACGTCCCGAAACCATTCTGGGCGATACCGCTGTATGTGTGCATCCCGAAGATGAACGCTTTGCCCGTTTTCACGGAAAAAAAGTAATCGTTCCATTGGTCAATCGTCCGGTTCCTGTGATTTTGGATGAGTACGTCGACCGGGAATTTGGAACAGGTGCCCTTAAAATTACCCCATCCCACGACATCAACGACTACGAGTTGGGTTTGAAACACAAACTCGAAGCCATCGATATATTCAACGACAATGGAACCATGAGCGAAAAGGCCGGCCTGTATATCGGCATGGATCGCTTTGAAGTGCGTAAAGTAATTGTAAAAGACCTGGAGGCAGCCGGAAATCTGGTGAAAATAGAACCTTATGTCAATAAAGTTGGGTATTCCGAACGCACCGATGAGGTCATCGAACCCAAATTATCGTTGCAGTGGTTTCTCGATATGAAAAAACTGGCCAAACCCGCCCTGGACGTGGTGATGAGCGATGAAGTAACCTTTCATCCGGCCAAATTTAAAAATACCTATCGCCATTGGATGGAAAATGTCCGCGACTGGAACATTAGCCGTCAGCTTTGGTGGGGTCAACAGATTCCTGTTTACTACCTCAAAAACGGCGAAATGGTGGTGGCCAAATCGCCGGAAGAAGCTTTAAACAAAGCACGTGTGGAGTTCAACCGTCCTGAATTGCAACCTGAAGATTTAACTCAGGATGAAGATGTGATGGACACCTGGTTTTCGTCGTGGTTGTGGCCCATCAGCGTGTTCGATGGCATCCGTTATCCGGAAAATGACGAAATCAAATATTACTATCCTACCAACGACCTCATTACCGCCCCCGACATCATCTTTTTCTGGGTGGCCCGCATGATTATGGCCGGAATTGAATACCGAAATGAAGTGCCGTTTAAAAATGTGTATTTCACCGGTATTGTGCGCGATAAAATCGGTCGGAAGATGTCCAAAACCCTGGGCAACTCTCCCGATCCCCTCGATTTGATTGCCAACTATGGTGCCGATAGCGTACGGGTGGGTATGTTGCTTACCGCCCCTGCCGGAAACGACCTGCCTTTTGATGATTCCCTCATCGAACAGGGACGGAATTTCAGTAACAAAATTTGGAATGCACTGCGTCTGGTGCTGGGTTGGGAAGTCGATGCCACCTTGTCGGCCACCGAAAACAACCGATTGGGCATTATGTGGTTCGAAAACCGTTTGAACAAAGAACTGGCAGTTATCGAAGACCATTTCTCCAAATACCGTATTTCCGATGCCTTAATGGCTACCTATAAACTTATTTGGGATGACTTTTGCAGTTGGTACCTCGAAATTGTGAAGCCTGCCTACAAACAACCCATCGATGTACAAACCCTCGAAGCTACCATCGGTTTCTTCGAGCGACTCATGAAAATGTTGCATCCTTTCATGCCCTTTATTACCGAAGAGGTTTGGCATCTGCTGCGTCAACGTGCTGAGGGAGATGATATTATCATTGCTCAAATGCCGGTTTCAGATGTTTTTGATGAGGAATTGCACAAGGCCTTTCAAAAAGCAGAAAGCATTCTTGGTGGGGTAAGAAACGTGAGAAAAGAAAAAAATATTCCCAACAAGGATGCCATCCAACTGCTTGTGCAGGAAGGGGAGGAGGCGCAGTGTAAGTTTTATCCAGTGGTGGCCAAATTGGGAAATATTGAAGAAATCAGCTTTGTATCGGAAAAACCCGAAGGTTGCGTTTCGTTTATCGTGGGAGCACAAGAGTTTTATATCCCGCTCAAACAAGAAGTAAATGCGGAGGAAGAAATCGCCAAACTGGAAGAAGAGCTGAAATATACCAATGGTTTTTTGAAGTCGGTAATGGCCAAGCTTTCAAACGCACGTTTTGTTGATAATGCTCCTGAAGCTGTTGTGGCCAAAGAGCGCCAAAAGCAAGCCGACGCCGAAGCACGCAAAACCGTGATTGAGGAACAATTGGTGGAGCTCAGGAAGTTGTTGTAGCAGTCGGTTCGAGGGGTAGTTACGTTTGTTGTGGTTCCCTCTCCCGTAGAATGGAAATAAATTGGCGTTTTCCGCCCTGAATTTGATCGAAAAGCCTAACTTTGTCGTGAAAACCTATTTAAAATATTGAACCATGGAACATACGGATAAATCAATTGAGATACTCAAGGAAGCCATCCTTCTGGAACGCCGAGGCAAAGCCTTTTACACACAAGCCGCCCGTCAGAGCGAAAGCAAATCGGCCCAAAAGATATTTGAAATGATGGCCGAAGAAGAGGATGAGCATGTGGCTTTTCTGGTAAAGCAGTACAAAAACTACAACGAACACCACGAATTTTTGGTCAATGACACTCCTCCAGCTGAAGATGGAACTACAGTGGAAATTCTGACCGAACAAATCAAAAAAGAAATTTCAGCTGCCGGTTTTGAAGCCGCCGCCATTTCCGCTGCCATTGATTTTGAAAACCGTGCCATCAAAATATATTCGGAGCGCGCCATCGAAGCAACCGATGTCAACGAAAAAGCCTTGTATCAAATGTTGGCCGACTGGGAAAAAACCCACCACCACTTGCTGCATAAGCTCAACGAAGACCTGAAAGAACAAATCTGGAACGACAACAATTTCTGGCCTTTCTAATGGTTTTTCAAGGTTAAGAAAATTTTTAAGGCATCCTCCTAAAAAAGGGTGCCTTATTCTTTTCATAATATTTGTATTTTGAACAATAGTTCAATACCTTTGCAAACCAAATTTAATATGCATGTCGCCACGCCCCAAAAAACACCGTTCCCTTGAGCAACCTCCGGTTGCCACGGGCTTTATTCCGGCAGGGGGTGAGTTTGTGGAGTCGCAAGCTGTTATCCTCAACATGGAAGAATACGAATCCATACGGCTTTCTGATTATTTGAACCTCACCCAACTCGAGGCTTCACGCATGCTCAACGTTTCAAGACCCACATTCACACGTATTTATCACTCTGCCCGAGCCAAAGTGGCCAAGGCTTTTGTGGAAAACCGCGGACTCTTAATTAGTGGGGGACAGGTGGTTTTTCATGACCATTGGTTTGCTTGTGGGGCCTGTGAAAGTGTCTTTAAGTCAGTGTTAAAGACTCAGGAAGATGCCCCAACTTGTCCTGTTTGTCAGTCGGATACTGTGGCTCCATTTAAAGAAACCCCCGGCGATACATTTGGCAAATTCAGAAGTTCCGGCAAGGGTTTCGGCTATGGCATGGGGCAAAGCGGGAAATGTATTTGCCCTCTTTGCGACCATACTACACCGCACATTGCAGGAGTACCTTGTAGCAGTCAACTTTGTCCCGATTGTAATATCCGGATGGTGCGAGAAGGTTCTGACCATCATCTGGCCGTAAAGAAAAAAAGAAGAAACATCAATCCCAATGAATAATCATATGAAAAAAGTTGCTATACCAGTTGAAGAAGGAAAGCTGTCGCATCATTTTGGCCACAGCCAATCCTTTCATTTTTTTGAAATCGAAAACAATCAAATCACCAAAACCTACGCACAGGCTCCTCCTCCACATGCCGAGGGAGTTATTCCTCGTTGGCTTGTTACCGAGCAGGTTACCGACCTGCTGGTTGGTGGAATTGGTCCCAAAGCCATTGAAATATTGTATGCCCAAGGCATGAATGTTTATATAGGCGTGGAAGTGGATACCCCTGAAAATCTGGTGGCTGATTTAATCGCAGGACAGCTGAAGTCAGGGAAAAATTATTGCCATCATTAGTAGTTGAACCAACATTTAATTAATATAATACACATTTCATGGATACAAAAGATAAAGGATTTACTTCCAAATTAGTTCATGCCGGAGGCATCAGCGACCCGCTAGGCAGTGCGGTAACCCCCATTTATCAAACATCAACCTTCAGTTTTCGCGATGCCGACCATGGCGCCCGTTGTTTTAGTGGCGAAGAAAAGGGATACATCTACACCCGTTTGGGTAATCCCAACATCGAAGAACTGGAAGTAACTGTAGCTCAGTTGGAGAACGGTTTCGGCGGTGTGGCCACTTCTTCAGGTATGGCCGCTGTTAACACAGTTTATATGGCTTTCCTTGGAAAAGGCGACCACATGATCAGTCACAATGCTGTTTACGGCCCTTCGCGGGGAATCATGGAAAAACTCTATCCCAAATGGGGCGTGGAATCAACTTACGTGGATGCTACCCATCTCGACCAAATTGAGAAAGCCATCCGTCCCAATACCAAATTGCTTTATTTGGAAACCCCGGCCAACCCAACCATCGGCATTACCGACCTGGTAGCTGCCTGTGAATTGGCTCATAAACACAATATTCTGGTTTGTGTTGACAATACCTTTTGCAGTCCGTATATACAGAGACCCTTGGATTTGGGTGCTGACATCGTGCTCCACTCCATGACCAAATTTATCAATGGTCATGCCGACATTGTTGGTGGAATGGTAGTTGCCAAGGATGAACTGATATACAAAGAATTGAAATATGTGATGATGAACGTGGGATTCAACATGGATCCACATCAGGCATGGCTCACCCGTAGAGGTCTCAAAACCTTATCCATACGTATCGAAAAAGCCCAGCAAAATGCCATGAAGGTAGCCGAATACCTGGAAGCCCATCCGAAAGTGAAATGGGTGTTGTATCCCGGTTTGAAATCGCATCCGCAATACGAACTGGCTCAAAAACAGATGGATGGTCCCGGTGCCATGATTTCGTTTGGTGTAGTTGGCGGACTTGCCGGTGGAAAAAAAGTGATGGACAATGTACACCTGGCCCTTTTGGCTGTTTCGTTGGGAGGTATCGAAACCCTCATCCAGCATCCGGCTTCCATGACACATTCCAAACTTACTCCCGAAGCACGTCTTCAGGGTGGAATTACCGATGAACTCGTACGTCTTTCGGTAGGTATCGAAGATTTGAACGACATTATCGCCGACCTCGACCACGCTTTGTCGATGGTTTAATGCATCCCCCTTCACGGGAAGGATTTGTAGAATGAAAAACCGGCATGGGAAACCTTGTCGGTTTTTTTACATGCAAAATTTTGCCCTGAAGTTTCTCCGATACATGGAAACGCATGCCAATTTCAATGATATTTTACACCTTTCATTTTACCTGCACTTCCTTGTCCATTTGGTTTATTGTTGTACTTTCGTTGAAGAAAAAACCTACATAAATCAGCTGTTCTGAGATGAAATGGATTCGATACGTTTTGATGTTGCTGGTGCTTGTTTATAGCGGTTTACTTCGCGGTCAGGAGGTGGCAGTAGTGTTGAGCGGAGGAGGTGCCAAAGCCTTCGCACACATTGGCGTATTGAAGGCGCTCGAAGAAAACAATATCCCCGTAGATTATATCGTGGGAAATTCCATGGGAGCACTCATTGGTGGTTTGTATGCGGCAGGCTATAGTCCTGAGGAGATTACGACGATGCTTTCCAATCATGCCTTTGAAGGAATTCAGAAGGTAAGTAGCGACAAAAGGGTATGTTTTTACCAACATTATGAAGCCAATGCTTCTTTTGTCAGCTTGCCACTCAACCTTAAAAAGGGCTTGCGGCTTGAGTTGCCGTTTCGCCTTTACGATTTACAATACATCGATTTCAAAATGATGAATGCCTATGCGGGAGCTTCCGCCGCTGCCCACTATAACTTCGACAGCCTGATGATTCCCTATCGCTGCGTGGCTTCCGACATCGACTCAAGTAAGTTGGTCATTCTAAAAAAAGGTCAATTGGCCAAAGCTGTTCGTGCATCTATTACTTTTCCTCTTTTCATACGTCCCATCAAGATTGACGACGATTGGCTTTTCGATGGCGGGGTATATGATAATTTTCCGGTGGAAATAGCCCGGAGAGAGTTTAGTCCTAATTTAATAATCGGAAGCAAAGCCGTTCGCAATTTCTCCAATGCCGATCCGGATGATGTAGTGTCGCTATTGCAAAGTATGTTGATGCAAAAAGCAGATTTCAGCATCGATTCCTCGGATGGCGTGCTCATCGAAATACCTTCCGGCGATGAGAATATTTTTCATTTTTCAAGAATTAATCAATATATCGACAGCGGTTACATGGCTGCAAACAAAGCCATACCGGAGATTAAAAGAAAGCTCAACCACGGACACAGTAAAGCTTCCATTGCCCAACGACGTGAACAATTTATTAAACGCAAACCAGAAGGAGAGGTGGTTGAAGTGGATTTTTTGGGAATAAATCAGGCGCAACAACACTATTTCCGACAAATTTTGGGGTTAAAAAAACATCCCGGTTTTAGTCGACAAAGTTTTGAAAAACGATTTGTGAAACTCCAACGAAACGAAAATGTAAAAAGTGTTTATCCCTCTCTTTATTTCAATGAAAAAACACAAGGATACGACCTGTTGCTCGACATGAGTTTGAATGATCCGCTGGCAATTGACATGGGCGGTTATATCTCATCATCGGGAGTTAATGAGGGATTCGTGGGGCTTGGTTACCTGCATCTGGGTAAAACAGCTAAACATTTTGCAATCAATGGCTATTTTGGAACATTCTACAACAGTATTGCCGGCTTGTCACGCATCGAATTTCCCGGTCGAGTACCCTTTATTTTACAATTGAATTTCCTCGCTTCACGCAAAAATTATTTCAGCAATGCACGCTACTTTTTTGAGGATGAATATCCGGCCTATATCATTAGTGATGAGAACTATGTGGAACTTTCCGGCATTTTTCCTGTAAACAACAACGGTTTGCTGAAGATGGGTGTAAGTAACCTGAACTCAAACTTCAGGTATTATCAGGATAATTATTTTTCGCGCACTGATACCGCTGATATCTCCAATTTCTACTTTGCTGTCCCTTTCCTGGAATATGAATATAACACATTGGATACAAAACAGTTTCCGTCGCGCGGAAGATATTTGTTTGCCGGTTTAGGGGGCTATTTTGGTAATGAGCATTCCATTCCCGGCAATAAAAGCCAGGGTCAAATAGAGACAAATAGCAACCTGCAGTTTTACAACTTATCATTTAAATATGAGGAATACTGGAATTGGTTTTCTTCATTTACCTGGGGCGTTTCGGCGGATGTTGGAATTTCCAACCGGCGACTGGCCGATAATTATTTGTCTAGCGTGCTCATTTCAAAACCATACGAACCCCTGGAATATATGAAAACCAAATTTTTGGAGAACTACCGTGCCCCCTCATACGGTGGAGTTGGAATGACCGGGATCGTACAATTTAGTCGTCCTTTTCAGTTGCGTCTCAACACTTATTATTATGTACCTTATCAAAAAATTTTGCGAGCCGACAATGGCTTTGGTGCCACGTTAAGCGATCCTTTTACTTATCAATATCTGGCTGCATCTGCTCAGCTGGTGTACCATCCGCCCATCGGAGTTGTTAGTGTAAGTGTGAATTACGTGGATCAACCAGGAAATAAGGTGGGTTTTCTGTTAAATCTGGGATACCTTATTTTCAATAAATCCAGACTAAACAGGTAATATCTTCCGGAAGTTGTTTCGTATAGCGTGTTTTGCAATGGCAATAAACAATGATTTTAAACTAAAAGCTGTTACCCTGTTCAGTTTATTTGCTATTTTTGTCGGTAATTATTTTGTTTAAATATCACTTTTTCAGAAAACTATGTACCGTCGGTCGTATGACCCATCGGACTCAAACATTAACATTAAATGGAAACCAAGATGCAACCCGATCAAAATCCGGAAACCCCTAAAAACATGGAGGTTCAGGAGGAGAAGTCTGTAACTGTAAGTTCATCAGTAGATAATGAAAATGAACCTCAATTGTCACCGGAAGAAAAAATTTCCATCGCTGAATTGTTGAAAGGCAAAACCGAGGCTTCTGTTGAGACCATTGCTGAGCTACCTCAGGAATCTACCGTTGTTGAAACAGCTGAGGAAACTCCTGTTCAGGAAATTGTTGAAGATGCTCCAGTAGCCGAAGTGGAAGAGGAAGCTCCCATAGCTGAAGTGGAAGAGGAAGCTCCCATAGCTGAAGTAGCGGAGGAAGCTCCTGCACCGACGGCGGTGGAGGAAACTAAGCCACCCGCCAACGAACACCAGATAACTCGTGCAGAGAAAAAGGTTATCGTACGACTGTTGCGTGGTCAGGCTGCGGCCATCGAGGAATACCTCGATTTATCCGGTGAAGAAATAGACTACGATGAGCTGAACAAGTTGGAGCTAGTAGAATTGATTGAGGAAGTTGTTCAGGAAAGTGACTTCGACACGGTGCGTGCTCAGGTAACCAAAATAAGCAGTGCATTCCGGAAAATCGTAAAGGAAGAACACGAAAAAGAACACCATGAGTTTATCTCCAATGGTGGGAATGATGAAGATTTTACCCCCAAGGAAGATGCTCTTGATTTCCGGTTTAAAGATGCCTTTAATCGCTATAAACACAACAAAGCCAAACACTCTGAAGAAATTGAGAAGGAAAAAGAGGTCAATCTCCAACGTAAACTCGATCTGCTTGAGGAACTTAAAGAGTTGATAAATTCAGAAGAAACGCTGAAAAAAACCTACGATGAGTTTAAGAATCTGCAGGATGCGTGGAAAGAAATTGGCATGGTTCCGGCTACAGAGTTGCGAAATTTGTGGCAAAACTACCATTTTCTGGTAGAAAAGTTTTTTGACAAAGTGCGTATCAACAAGGAACTCCGCGACCTTGACATGAAAAAGAACCTGGAGCTTAAGCTGGAACTCTGCGAAAAAGCAGAGGAACTTCTGGCCGAAACTTCCATCATCAAATCCTTTAAACTCCTCCAACTATACCACGAAAATTGGCGCGAGATTGGCCCCGTTCCATCAGATGTGAAAGAGGATGTTTGGGAACGTTTCAAAGGCGCGTCTGATAAAATTAACCAACGTCGAAAAGAGCATTATAAAGAACTACAGGAACAGCAATACTCCAACCTTGAGGCCAAAAAGGCACTGATTGAAAAAGTGGACGAGTTGGTTGCGGTTACTCCCGAATCACTCAAAGAATGGCAATCGAAAACAGATCAGGTAAATGAAGTGGTTCGCATGTGGAAATCTTTGGGGCGTGCTCCCAAGGAGCACAACGATCAGGTTTGGAAGGAATTTAAAACACGGTTGGATACCTTTTTTGGTGCCCGTCGACAATACTTGAGTGAGCTTAAAGATCAGCAGTTGAACAACTACAACCTGAAACTCGATCTTTGCGTAAGAGCCGAATCGTATGTAGATAGCGAAGATTGGAAAAACGCTACCCGCGATCTTATCAACCTCCAGAAAGAATGGAAAACTATAGGTCCGGTGCCACGCAAGCATTCCGACAAAATCTGGAAGCGGTTCAGGGCGGCTTGTGATGCTTTCTTCGAAAGAAAATCAGCACATTTTAAAAATCAACATGGTTTAGAGGATGAAAACCTGAAGAAAAAGCACAAGTTGATTGAAAATATCAAGGCTTTTGAGGTGCAGAACGACAAATCTGCCAACCTTAATGCCCTCAAGGGATTTCAGCGTACCTGGGTCGAAATCGGGCATGTTCCTTTTAAGGAGAAAGATAAAGTTCAGGCTGATTATCGCGAAGCTATCGATGCCCTTATAAATAAAATGGATTTAACCCGCATGGAAGCCTCTACCGCCGATTTTAAAAGTCGGGTGGAAATGCTGAAATCAGGACCGGAGGCCGGACGTAAACTTTCCAAAGAGCGGACAACCCTGGCGGTAAAAATGAAACAACTTCAGGATGATATTGCCCTTTGGGAAAATAATATTGGATTCTTTGCCAACTCCAAACAAGCCAATAAGCTGAAACAGGAGTTTGAAAATAAAATTGAACGCGCCAAAAAGGAACTTGAAGAAATCAAGGCCAAAATCAGGGTGCTTGAATAATGGACTTAAGCCGGGTGTTTCATCCGGCTTTTTTATTGTGCCAACGAGCTGCTTTTTAAACTGTAGGAATAGGTCTGTGTTTCTGAGGTTGCAGAAAACCTGACCAATCCAAAATTTTTGGCAATGTAATATTGATATTCCGTTGCCGTGGCATCCATAATTACTTGGGTGTGATATACGTCTGTATATAAATTATCCAAAACTGTAAGACTGTCGAGAACTTCCACGTTGGTATAACGGCCAATGGTCTCACCCAATGGGATCTCTTCACCAATGGGATACTGTGGCGAAAACACCAGAAAATAACTCCCGTCATTCATGTACATACGCATTAGCGAGTTCATTTGGCCCGCTTCTACTTGGGTGTTTCCCGCCGTAAGTTCAAACATGGTGATGTTGAGCGGATTGCTGTTAATGTTCATTTCGATGGCCTCATAACGATAATCGTTGGTTGTAGGGTCAAACCTGGTGGACTCATCAATTTCTCCTACCGATACCCTGTCTGAAGAAGGGTTCTGGTCATTGGTGTAGATCCAGTAACTTCCCGGTTGGAAAAGACAATAGGATTTGAATAAGTCAGAAATTTTGTAGGTGGGAATGGTGGTGCTGCTCGAGCAGCCTGTAACGACAAGCGTCAGAACCACAAGTACTTTGGCTGTAAACGAATGAAAATTCATGATTTCGGGTGTATCTTTTTAAAAAAATGTAGCTTTACAAAGTTAATTATTCATACAATACCAAGATATTATGGCAGGTAATTTTTTTGGAAGATTTTTAAGACTTGTAACATTCGGCGAATCGCATGGCCCGGCGCTCGGAGGGGTAATGGAGGGATTTCCTGCCGGTTTGAAAATCGATTTGAATCAGGTACAGGTAGAAATGAGCCGACGCCGACCCGGACAGTCCCGTTGGGTTAGTAGTCGCCATGAAAAGGATGAGGTAGAATTCCTTTCGGGGATTTACAACGACATTTCAATTGGAACCCCCATCGCCTTCCTCATCAGAAATACCGACCACAAACCCACCGACTACGACCACCTGGAAAAGGTTTACCGGCCATCACATGCCGATTATACATACCATGCAAAGTACGGCATTCGTGATCATCGGGGTGGTGGACGTGCATCAGCCCGCGAAACCATTGCCCGGGTTGTGGCAGGGGCCTTGGCCAAACAGCTTCTGAGCCAAGATCAAATTACCGTGGAGGCATTCGTCAACAGAATAGGAGAGGAGGCCATGACCAAATCCTATATGGATGTCGATTTGACGCATACAGAAAATTCACCCCTCCGTTGTCCCGATCAGGAGGCTGCTACTGCCATGGAACAAGCCATAGTAAACGCGGCAAAGGACGGCGACACCCTTGGTGGAGAAATTACATGTGTTATCAGGAATGTTCCGGTTGGAGTTGGCGAACCAGTTTTTGATAAGCTCCATGCTGAGTTGGCCAAAGCCATCATGAGCATCAATGCCGTAAAGGGCTTTGAAATCGGAAGTGGATTTGGTGCTACTACCATGACAGGCTCGCAACACAACGATCTGTTTTTCGGTGAAAACAACGAAGTACATACCAAAACCAATTTCTCAGGAGGCATTCAGGGCGGAATTAGCAACGGAGAAGATATATATTTTCGGGTGGCCTTTAAACCTGTGGCAACCTTGATGAAAGAACAGGAATCCATTGATAAAGAAGGTAATCAGGTCGTTATTCAGGGGAAAGGACGCCACGATGTAACGGTAGTACCGAGAGCTGTTCCCATTGTTGAAGCCATGGCTGCGCTCGTCATTGCCGACCAACTGCTTATGAGTAAAATGGCCAAATTGGGTAAGTAAAAAAGTTCTTTCTCACAATGTTAGGACTCAGCTCGGTTTACAACTATGCCGACAATATATTTCAACCTTCCGGCTGACATGATTAAAAACAAAAGAGACAGCTTTATTAAAAACTGTCTCATCTTTATTTGCTGATCCTATTGACCTAGGTAAGCTTTAAGCAACCTGCTTCGTGCGGTGTGTCGCAGACGGCGGATGGCTTTTTCTTTTATTTGGCGGACTCGCTCGCGGGTGAGGTCGAATTTATCACCGATTTCTTCCAGGGTAAGACCGTGACTCATGCCAATGCCGTAGTACATATTGATTACATCGCGTTCCTTTTCGCTAAGTGAGGCCAACGATCGTTGGATTTCGCTGCCCAGACTCTCACGCATAAGCGACTCATCGGTGTCTTCCACATCTTTTGGGATGTACATTTCCAGGAAACTAGTGTCATCGTCTTCACCCATGGGGGCATCCATCGAAACATATTTTGTGGCAATTTTCATGGCCGAATTAATCTTATGATCGGCCACTTCCATTTCTTCCGCTATCTCCGATTCAGAGGGTGCACGTTCGTATTTTTGTTCCAGACGGGAGGATGTTTTCTTAATTTTATTGAGCGATCCTACCTGATTGAGTGGTAGGCGAACAATACGCGACTGTTCGGCCAACGCCTGTAGAATGGATTGTCTGATCCACCAAACGGCATAAGAAATAAATTTAAATCCCCGGGTTTCGTCAAATCGCTGAGCAGCTTTAATCAGTCCTAAATTACCTTCGTTGATCATGTCTTGAAGGCTAAGGCCTTGATTTTGATATTGTTTGGATACTGAAACCACGAATCTAAGGTTGGCTTTGGTAAGTTTTTCCAAAGCAACCTGATCTCCTGCTTTTATTCGTCGAGCAAGATCCACCTCCTCTTCAGCGGTGATAAGATCCTCCTTCCCGATGTCTTGTAAATATTTATCGAGGGAGGCCGTGTTGCGGTTAGTGATTGATTTGGATATCTTTAGTTGTCTCATAGTGTGCGGTTGTATATTTCTGTTGGTTCAGTAAATTGGGGCTGCAAGTTATTAAAATTAATTCTAAATAAAAAATTATTTTCGTCTTATATTGAAATTATTTTAAGGGATTGCATAATTCGCTACCAACATGTTTTTTTTAAGCTTCATTTCGTGCTTTTTTTTCACGATTATTTCATGAATTCATAGGATATTTTTACACCATTGGGATACATTCCTTTTAATCTGATGATATTGCTGCGCGATTTTCCCAGGGCATCTTCCAGATTTTGTTGCGAATTGATTCGTACGCCATTAATTTCCGTAAGAATAAAGCCTTCGTTAATACCTCCCTGTCGCAGGATGCCATTTTCGATGCGAACTACTTTCACTCCTCCCGAAAGGTTCAGTTTTTCTTTATCTCCCTGATCGATTTGTTGAAGTTCGGCTGCGAGCATGTCGTTGTAGAATGAATCACCGGCCCTAACAATGGAGGTAGTACCATTTTCGTTTTTAAGAACCACTTTGTAATTTTCGATGTCGTTGTCACGGTTTACGGTTACATTCACCTCGTTGCCCGGACTGTATTGCGCAATCACACCCATGAGCGACGACAGCGTTTTAGTGGGTTTTCCGTCGATGGACAGTATGACATCGCCCTCTTCCAAACCTGCTGATTCGGCTCCGCCATTTTCTACCACACCGGCAATATAAACACCGGTTACTTCTTTAAGTCCAAGTTTGTCTGCCATTTCAGCATCTATATCCTGAATTTGAACGCCAATATAAGCCCTCTGAATTTCTCCATATTGCATGAGGTCGTCTACCACCTTGCGAACGATGTTCACCGGAATAGCAAAGGAATATCCCTCGTAAACGCCTGTGTGAGAGGCAATGGCAGCGTTTATACCCACCAATTCACCTTCGGTGTTCACCAATGCCCCACCACTATTTCCACGATTGACAACGGCATCTGTTTGTATGAAAGACTCAATGGCCGAACGTGAGCCAAGTATGTTGATATTCCTGGCCTTGGCACTAACAATTCCGGCTGTAACCGTTGACGTCAGGTTAAAAGGGTTGCCAACGGCCAATACCCAATCGCCTACTTGTAGTTCGTCCGAATCACCGTAGCTAAGAAATGGAAGGTCGGTCATGTTCACCTTGATAAGTGCCAGGTCGGTGCTGGGATCAAGACCCACGATGGTAGCTTCTGCTTCGTGGCCATCGTTAAATTTAACCGAAATGTTGTCGGCTCCATTCACCACATGGTTGTTGGTTACAATATATCCATCAGAGGTTAGGATTACCCCTGAACCAAATGCAGTGTATTTGTTCTGGCGTTGTGGGTAGTGATAAAAATATTCTTTAAATGGTCCAAAAAAATCATTGTACGAACTATTGGTAGTGAGTATTTCCGTTTTAATATGCACTACAGCATCGAGTGATTTTTGCGCGGCTTTTCTGAAGTCGGTGGTGGCCTCTGGCAGATAGGATGCCGTGTGGGCGGGAAGGGTGGCGTATTCAGGTTGTACCTGATTTATTGATTGGGGTGAGTCGGTATGGGAGCGGTTGGTTGTAAAACTGAAAAAAACGACTGCTACAACCATGGTGGCTCCTGCAGCACCTCCTAAAAAACTTTTGGTAAAAGAACTCATTTTCATTTTTCTCATGTATTTTTGCCTTGTTAACGCAATAAAAATGCCTGAAATTATTCAACGAAGGTTAATAAATGTTAACACTCGGCGTCGGATACACCATAAATGAAAATACCAACGTTTTGTTCTTGATTAAGAGGTCATAATTTTTATTATATCCATCTTATGGGGTAAATTGTTAACCAACTGAAAAAGAGTAAATAATAAAATTTGATGAGTACCGGATTTTCCCGTACTTTTTTAAAATAATCCATCATGAAAATCACCTTCTTTAAATTTCACGGAAATGGCAACGACTTCATTCTGGTGGATGGTATGACAAACCCTGTCAAGCTGACAACAGAGCAAATACGTCAAATGTGTCATCGTCGGTTTGGAATAGGTGCTGACGGTTTGATGGAGATTTTTCCGGACACACATCATGCTTTTGCCATGAAATATTACAATTCAGATGGATTGGAAGGTACCATGTGTGGCAATGGTGGTCGTTGTATCGCCGCTTTTGCCTTTTGGCAAGGATATGACGGTAATAAATTTAGTTTTCAGGCCATTGATGGAGTACATCAAGCGGTGATTGAATCGGTGATTCAGCCGGAAAAACAGTGGTTTGTGTCGTTGCAAATGCAGGATGTGAAGGATATTGAACAGGTGGAGAGCGACTTTTATATCAATACCGGTTCACCACATTTGATAAAATTTGTGGATGATGTTCATGCCATTGATGTTTTTACATTGGGTAGAAAAATACGCCAAACCACCTGTTTGGAAAGTGGGGGCGTAAATGTCAACTTTGTTCAAAGAACGCCCTATGGGTTGTTTGTACGAACTTACGAACGTGGAGTGGAAGATGAAACCATGTCATGTGGTACGGGAGTTACGGCTTCGGCCATTGCTGCCGGAATTTTGAACAACAAAAATAATTGGGACATAGAAACCAGGGGAGGTCGGTTTAAGGTCGATTTTATAAACGAATTGTCAACAAGAACGCAGGTTTGGCTTCGGGGACCTGCCAATTTGACATTTTCAGGTGAAATAGAATTGTAGTATTCAGATATGTGGTTTTCCTGAAAAGGATACCCATATCAAATAAAAATAAGATGAAGAACATATTGATGATGAATGGGATTAGGCTGCGGGCACCCGAGCCGGATGATGTAGATTTTTTATTTGATTTGGAAAACGACAGTAGGTTGTGGCACCTAAGCAATACGCAGTCGCCTTTCTCACGTTTCGATATGGAACAGTATGTGCTTCAGTCGGATAAGGATATTTTTTCCGCGCGACAATTGCGGTTTATTATCGAGAAAGTGGTTGGCAAAAAAGCAGATACCATCGGGACACTTGATATTTTTGACTTCGAACCGAAACATAAACGCGCCGGAATCGGTATAACACTGATTGAAGATGAAAGAGGTAAAGGATTTGCGGCCACGGCATTAAATATTTTGAAGAAATACGCCTTCGATTATTTGAAAATGCATCAATTGTATTGCGATATCGAGGCAGACAACCCGGCGAGTATTAAGCTGTTTGAAAAAACGGGTTTTTCTTTGTCAGGTGTAAAAAAGCAGTGGTTGTTTCGTGGAAACACTCAAGTGGATGTCCTTTTTTATCAATTGATTAAAGACGACTAAAAAATTTGTAATGGCTTATTATCATAGTAATTACCGTGGAAGTAGAAGAAAAAAAAGACCTTATCTGAAAGTGCTCTTGTGGATATTGATTCCCATTATTCTTTTGGCCGGCGCTGCCTCCTGGTTTTTGTACGGTATCGTATTTAAACCCAACGTGTGGACCAATGACGGTCAAACAGTGGCCATCAATATTCCTACGGGTTCAGATTTCGATAAGGTAAAATCACTCCTCTACGAGAAAGGACTTGTGGTGCATCGTAGTAACTTTGAGTGGTGGGCCAAAAAAAAGAAATATCCCGAACTGGTGAAACCCGGACATTATTTGGTTAAAAACGGAATGAGCAACAATGAGCTTGTTGATTTACTGCGCGCCGGTAAACAAGTTCCCGTAAAAGTGGTTTTCAATAATCAACGTGATATTTATCAACTTGCCGGAAGGGTTTCAAAACAAATTGAAGCCGATTCAGCTTCCATCGTGGCGCTACTGACCAGTCAAAATACACTCGATAAGTATGGACTGACCCGTGAAACCATTTCCTGCCTTTTTATACCCAATACTTACGAATTTTATTGGAATACCGATGCTAATGGCTTTGTAACCAAAATGGCCGAAGAGTATCATAAATTCTGGAATGAATCGAGAAAAGTGAAGGCCGCTGCCATGAATATGAGCATCCCCGAAGTGGTTACCCTGGCGAGCATTGTGGAAAAAGAAACCAATAAAAACGATGAAAAACCAATGATTGCCGCCGTTTACGTCAACCGACTGAATGCAGGTTGGTTGCTTCAGGCCGACCCCACATTGGTTTACGCCATCAACGATAAAAACCTGAGAAGGGTGCTGAACGTGCACAAGGAAATTGATTCGCCCTATAATACCTATAAACATGCCGGACTTCCTCCGGGCCCTATTTGCATTCCTTCCATTGCTTCCATTGATGCCGTGCTAAACCACAGCGACGAAAACTACCTGTTTTTCTGTGCCAACGACGACCTGTCGGGTTACCATGTTTTTGCCCGAACCAATGCCCAGCATAACCGAAATGCACGAAAATACCGTGATGCGTTGGACAAATTGGAGGTCTATAAATAGAATTACACTATCTTCGTCTGTTAGTTCTTGCCAGAGATGACAGATTATCGCCAATTTATATTAATAACAATTAGCATGTGTCTTTTACCGTTAATAAGAAAGATGAGGGAAAAATGAAACGTATCATGCTATTATGTTTGTTGACTTTTTTTTCACTTGGCACAATTGCACAGATTCGCTCCAACGACTTAAATGGAACCTGGACAACGAACAACCTTGATAGTTTGTATTTTAAATCGGACACCCTCAAGCTCTATCAATTGACGATTGAAAATGAAGGTGAATTGGCATGTCCCAACATTCAATGGATAATAAACAAAAAAGAATTTAATATTCATTATATTAATCTGTGCACGGATAAACCAAGCATTATGAACCATGATGTATATGGAACTATTCACCTGAAAAACAATAAAATAAACCAAACTGTTGAGATTAAGAGACGAAGACAAATACTCGATTCGTTTGAGGTGTTAAGTCTGGAAAATCTGGCGGGTGACTCGCCCGAGTCAGCAAAAAAAATACTCACACTCGTGAGAATTGATGACAACAATACGGTTAATGCATCATCAAATGGCATGGACACAGACTGTCCACAAATCTGGCACATAGGTTATCTGATGCAATTTTTCTAGATTTCTAATCATTGTTGTCCGGTAAAATTAAACCGAAAACGCTACAATGCTTGATATAAATTGTCTGCTCATGGCGGACGAACCAAACAAAATTGTAATTATTCTACCAATGTTTAGCCCCTAGCGGGGGGCTGTTTCCTAGGGACAAGATATTGGTAGAAAGTAAATTAAGATCTCCAAAAAAATCCCGTAGGGTCGAAATATTTTTTTAACCGGGCATCAATGTTTTCTGATCAGTACCACAAATAGTTACGAGCGGCAGGTGGATGGGATCAGGTTAATTCCACCACAGTAACTTCATCTCGCAGATAAACCAATAGCGCCTTTACACGGTTGTATCCCATCGATAAAAAGGCGTTCATGTAACGGGCTATTTGTTTTTCGTGTTTTGGATCAGTTTCCCCGGTTTTGTAGTCAATTACTACCAGATGGTCGTCTGTTTTTACCACACGGTCGGGTCGTATAATATCTTTGGTGTCCAAAAGAATCTCTGTTTCATTTTTATATTTGGTACCGGGTTGAAAATAGGCCTCCAGTTGCGGATGGGCAACAATCTGCCTCATGCCTGAACCCAGAAAAGCGGCTTCTTCTTGGGTTAACATGCCTGTGAGAACTTGCTTCTTCAATAAAGGCTCGATGTCTTCGGTGGTTCCCACCTGTGCGAGTAACATATGCACCAGATTGCCGTAATCTCGTTCGGTTTTTGCAAACAAGGTGGCTCCGGCGGACTCTTCGGGTTTGGCTACGGTAATATGCTCTTTCCATGAAAAGGATGGCCACTTAGTTAATAGATATTCGCTGTTTTGTTGTGAAGGTGCTTTTTCCCGAAAGGGGAGTTTGCCAAAGGTATATTGGGCTATGTTTTCATCAAAAACTTCCTTTTGTTTCAAGAAATCGATGAGCCATCCACCGAGAACGCCGTATTTTTTCTCTTGAGTTTTGTTGGCTAGCACATACAACGCCTTGATGGGTCGTGTACAGGCCACGTAAAGCACGTTTAGGTAGTCGAGTGACGAGCGTTCAGCCTCTTTTTCAGCCACCCATTGCCGGTTGATTAGCGAAAGTGCCTTGGATAGCGGAAATAGCGCCACTTTCAAGCGGTTGGATTCAGGTAAACCGGATTCGTCCCAGTAGGTCATTCGTGTGTTTTTTACCTGTGAAGTGTCGGCGTCCACAATCACCACCTCAAATGCAAGTCCTTTGGATTTGTGAACAGTCATTACCTGAATGGCGTCTGTGTTTTCAGGTGTGGCGATAAAATAGCTGCCTTTCTTTTCTTCCCAGAGGCGGTTCATGTCTTCAATTAACTGTGGAGCCTGCTGGAGAAATTCAAAATAATATTGCACGAATACCGAAGCTTCCTCCACTTTCAGTATCTCACGAAGAACGAAATCAGCTACTTCGGTAAGTGGTTGTTGTTCAATATTTTCGTTTTTTACGTCTATTCCAAAAAAGGACAAAATGGAAGCTATGTTGGTGTGTTTTCGCGACAAAAACGAACGATAGTAGGTGTCAGCATCTGTATCAGGAGCATTCAGAGTTCTGAAGTTTTCCAAAAGTGCTGTTTGTGCAATGGCATTGGATGGGTTAACTATCAGAGCGAAAAATGCCGCCATGGCTTGCACTTCGGGTGCATTGGCCACCAACAACGACTCCTCCGAAAGTACTGCATAACCCTTTTCCATGAGGAAGGCTGCGTGTGCCTGCACGGCTTCTTTGGTGCGACAAAGGATGCCAATATCTCCAGACTGATAGTTGTTTTGAAGCAGTTCTTCCACCATCCGAAGAATTTTCTCCTGTTTGTTTTGTAGTAGCTTTTCTTTGTCTTCTCCTTCCGCGAATTCAATGTCAATTAAACCATCAGTTTTGCCACTTTTGGGCGTTTGTTGTTGATGTTCGTGGTAAATGTTTTGAACAAATTCGCTGTGCTCGTTTTTCAGAAAAGTAAAAAATTCGTTGTTAAAATCGATGATTTCGGGATGGGAACGCCAGTTTTGATCCAGAGGAATTTCCCGGAATGCCTGAATTAATTGGTTCTCGCGTTGCACAGAGAGCGGCGAATTATCGCTTCCGTATAGCTTTGGAAGGCTCGAAAACAACTCTACTTCGCCATTGCGAAAGCGATAAATGGCCTGTTTGGCATCGCCCACCAACATGTTGAAGTGGCTGTATGCCAACGATTCATCAATCAACGGGAGCAGGTTGTTCCACTGCAATACGGATGTGTCTTGAAACTCATCGATAAGAAAATGATGGAATTTTTTGCCCAATCGTTCATAGATATAGGGAACAGGTTGGTCAGCCACCTGATTGTAAACCAGTTTGTTGAATTCGGAGATATGGACTTTTCCGGTTTCTTCGGTATGAGCTAAGAACAGTCGACGTAATTCAAAAATCAACGCCAGAATGTATATTTTTCGGGTAATAAGGTAGTAACGGAAATAGGACTCGAAAATTTGGTTAATTTGAACAAAACTATCTACCAGGGAGTCAGTTATTTGGTCGATGGCAGCTCTGGCCGTGGGCTTCGATTTCACCGAATACCACTGATTATTCTGTAAATTTTTCAACACGGTAGCCGAGGGAGGGAGGTCGTCGGCCTTACGCGATCTCACTTGTGAAGCCTTGTTAAAGAAGCTGAAAATTCCGTTTCTCCCTCCGGCAAAATCTGCTGCCGAAATGCCATTGTTGGAAATGAGGTCTAGGGCTTGGTTGGCCAGTTGTTCGATGTCTTCGCGTTGTTTTTCAACGGTTTCAAGTATTTTCTTGATGGTGTTCCAGAGTTCAGGAGTGGAATTGGTTTCCAATTTTTTCACCTCAAGAAAACTTTCTTCACCCAACTGACTTTTGATGAAACTACTCAGCATAAAACCGGGGTCGGGGCTTTTTTCGCTTTCCGACTGTTCGGTGACAAACCGCACCAGAATTTCTGTTAAAATTTCATCTTTGCCCACTTTGTCGTACAAATTGGCGACGATATACGGAATCAGGTCGTCGTTGTGTATTACCACCTCAAAGTTAGGAGGGAGGCTTACTTCGTTGGCAAAGGTTCGGATTATTTTATGTACGAATGAGTCGATGGTACTCACCGAAAAATCCTCGTAGCGATGGGTAATGAGTGTGAGCAGTTCATGGCCTCGTTCCACGAAAGTAGCCTCATCCAGTTGAGTTTTGTTGAATAGAGCCCGGATACGAGGGTCATCTTTCCATTGGCCATGTCCAATTTTTTTCAGGGTCATGATGATACGTTCCTTCATCTCCCGGGCGGCCTTGTTAGTAAAGGTGATGGCCAGAATATGTTTAAAATCAGTTGGTTTCCTCAGTCCGATGTTGAGATACTCGTTGACGAGGGTGGTGGTTTTTCCCGAACCTGCGGATGATTTGTAAACGACGAGAGGCATAAGCTAGGTTTCAATTTTTCATTAGGTTCCACAAAGATAGTCAGCTTTCTTGTCAATTCAACCTTATTGTTGAGGATTTGGGGTCTGTTGATTTTTCTTTTTCTCCTCTTGCTTTAGCCTTTCCCGTTTTCTTGAATTGATAAAGAATTCTGAAATATTGTTGAACTCTTTCCGGAAAGCAATACCAACTCCTTGGGTATAGGGCGAAATTTGGTCGTAGTTGCTTGAGTTGTACCAGGAGTTCACATTCGAGTGGTTGAATACCTTGAGCACCCATCGCCCGTCAGGGGTGAGTTTGTATCCAATGTTGATGTCACCCACCAGATTGGAGGCACTCTGCTGACTTCGGTCGTAGGTCATACCAAAATTCCCATCGATGGTAAGTCGATCATCGAACAATTGTGTGGATAGTGCTACCTCAAACTCTTGCTGAGAAACGGCATCTCCGGGTTTGTAGTTCACCCCGATATCAAAAGCATCGCTTATTTGTGAAAGCATGTTGCTCAATTGATTGGCGATAATACCATAATATGAGCCTGCCAAATTGATGTTGGATGCATTGTTGAAACTGAAAGTCCCCAATACCAAAAGCGAAATCATTTGCTGATTCATCATAGCCGCATTAGTGGTGTCGAGTTCGGCAAAAACATGACGTTGGATATCCGGGTCCAGGTCAGGAATGGAAATACGGAATTTGATGTCTGGATTGAGTAATTCGTTGGTTAACACGATGTAGCAATTTACCGTTACCTTGTTTTTGTAACCTGCCGTGGTATCCACCACTACCCCCAAACTTTGCAAATTGGTTTTTACTTTATAAAGCCCCTGTATGTTGACGTTGGCTGTGTATGGGCTTCCCGTCCAGGAAATCCTTCCACCCTTGACTAGGCTAAATCGCTTATTCACTACGTTGCCAATGGTAAATAAAAATGTGCCGTTGTCCACGATGTAATCTCCGGCCAGATTAAAATCGCCATCTGAATTGGCTTCCATATATAAATCTCCACTTCCGCGTGCTTCAATGTTTCCCATGTCGGAGGGCAGATTGATGACCACTGCCGCTTCCGGTGTGACACCCAGATTGATTTTAATGTCGAATTTACTTTGATTGGCGATTTCCCGTTCAACCTTGGTTGTAATTTTCTCTTCTGCCAGGCTGTCGGCTGTATTGACAAAAATAATGTAGTCTTTGTCCGATATCTCCACCGAATAATTTAGGGGCAGTGTTACAAAAGTACCTTTTCGTGTAGCGGTAGTAATGTCGAGATGGATATCATCGGGGCTTCCTTTCAACAATATTTTACCCGAGGCAATGGCCGTACCGTAATACAGGTCGTTCATCTGTCGGGTAGTGTTGAAAAACAGTAGTTTATCCGTGTTTACCTCCACATTGAATTGTGCATTTTTGAAGTAGTCGTGATGAAGTTCCCCTTTTATGTCTGCTCTGTTTCCCAACGTGTCGTACAATACAAGGTTGTCAAACCCAACCCCCGTCTTGGTAAAATCGATGCTGTTGGAAAATGAGTACCTGGTGTTCAGGTATTTGACAATCAGGCTAGTGCGTTGAAGTTTGGCAGATCCTTCAACAACGGGTTCGTTCACGCTACCGCTCACGGTGAGGTTTCCTGAGGTTGAGCCTTCGATCTGCGATATAAAATCGGTAAGGAAGGGTTCAAACGCCTTGAGCTTGATGCGGTTGAACCCTACTTTTATGCTTAGGTTGTCCTCTTTTTTGAATGGATAGTAGTAACCATCGGCCGAAAAAACTTCTCCTATTCCCGAGTTGCCTTCGCGGATAATTTGGCTTTTAAGAAAAACAGCATTGGTGGTGTTGTCCCATGTGTTCAATAGTCTTGCTTTGCCAAGGTATTCTCCATTAAACGAAAGATCGGTTATGGTTAGGTTAGAAACCACTGTGGGATTTTCTTTTATCATGGACAATTGCAGATTTCCGTCAATATAGCCGTCTAAATCCACATTCAGTTGACGTGTGAGTATGTCAAAATTTGATAAATTCCATTTGTCGAATTCGGCTACCAGCGAATCATTGTTTAATCGGGGTACCTTACCCTTAATTTTCAGCAAAGAGCTGCCTCCCCGCACATTGAAATTCTGAAACATGAGCGAATTGGGTGTGTTCATTACCAGATTGTTGGTGTCGATGCTCCAAACAGAATCGTTGATATAGACAATGCTTTTTCCGATGTTAACTACTGTTGTGTCGGCATAAGTGGCAGCATATCCTTCCACTATGCCGGTATTACGCAACAAAGTGTCGCGATTGTTCCAATACACCCCATAGATAATGGAGTCTTTTCCAACACGTGCATTAATGCTCATGTCATCTAGTCCAAACACGGTTTGGTCGTCCGGTGTGCTGTCTTTCAGTATGATGTGTGGTGTACTGTATTGGGCGAATAGCTTATTGTTTTTGTTTTTTACCACGAGCATGTTGCTGTCCACTTTAATTCCTTGAAATTCAATCAATGGCGAATAAGCTTGGAGGTAAACACTATCATGAATTAAAGAAATGTTTCCACGAAAACTGGTATAGGGAGCTAGAGTTATGCCTTCATAAAAAAGGTCTTCGAGCATGGTCGGATTTTTAATGGTAGCCCGCACATTGATGTATTCATCTCTGCTCAAAATTAATGTATCTGCCGAATGGCTGAAATCGTAGTAACTGTATATGAAATCTGCCAGACTGTTACCAATGGTGGTTAGTTGGTATTTTCCTTCCGCGTGAAAATCTGCTATTTCAGAGGCCAAATGCAGGACGGAATTACCTTGGGCATCGTAGGTTTTTTCAACCACCATGCTATCCACCACATATTCTTTCTTTTCATGCAGGATGTGGGTGTTTTTTAGTTTCACTTTAGCTACCACTGTGTCGAGGTTCATCCCATGGGTATGTGCCATGACTGAAGTTGAAACAATCATTTCGGGGCTTTCAATCAATTTTAGTTTTTTGAAATCGGCTCTGGCAATGATGGCGGAGAGGTCGATGGTGGGGTCGGCCAATCCCCTAATGTGGGCGGTGGCATCCATCATAAGGTTGGGGTCACCAATGCGCAGGGTGCCATATACAGAATCGTTAACGTACGACATCTCGTATTTCATCCGCTTATATTTATAGTCGAGGAGCCTGATATTATTAAGTATTCCTGACGAGGTAACAGCCAATTGCTTCATATTGCGACCTGCACCCTTAGCTTTCAGGTTGAAGGTAGCACGTCCGATAAGGTTTTCGTTTTTAATTAGTTTGCCCACATTTACAGTGTCGCCTTTGGCTGATATGCTGAAAGCAATGGTGTCGTTTTCTACATATTTAAAAGCAATGGTAGTTTTAATGGTTCCTTCGCGGGTGGTCAAATTCATGTTCGTATGAAAATCTTCGTAATACCCTTTAAAATCGCCATGAAGTATAATGGGCGAGTTTTTGGCATATTCTGTTGTCATGTCCACACTTTTTTCTTCGATGGGAAGACGAAAGGCCCTGATATCACCGGTGGTGGTGTGCAACGAAAAGCTGTCGGCTTCCATATAGGAAGTGTAGAAATCAGGAAGCCCTTTGATGGAAAAATTACCGGAAACACGTGTGTTTTTGCCAAATTTAATGCGAAGACCCTTTCCTTTCAGATCGGCAACTGTACCCTCCACATAGCCCATAACTCCCGCTTCATTGGGCATTTGATACATGACTTCTGAAAAAAATCCTATGTCGTCAAGGTTGATTAAGGTAGGTCTGAAATTCCCGGTCATTACAACCGAATCAATGAAGGAACTGTATGTTTTGTAAGATTTTGTGTGTAATCCAATGTCCGCATTTAGGGTGGAATTGCCCATTTGTATTACGGCTTCGTTGGCAATCAATCCCTTGCTGCTCAAAAAGAAATCTGCTGTCAGTTGATCAACCTTTATTCCGCTCTTTTCTACTCCGCTCAGTGAATTGACGAAAAAATGCAAAGAATCGTCAACAATACTAAACTGACTCAAATCCATCTGAATACTATCCACCATGATATTGGCGTAATCCATGGATTTTTCTTTTTTGGTCATATTTTCCTCGTCAAAAAGCCTGAAATGGGAGTTGATGAGTCGAACATGCTCAATTGCCAGGTCAAACGATGGACCACTTCGTTTTGCGCGCGATGTGCTGTTTCTTTCGGGGGTAATGCTAGAAACAAAAGTATTCAGGTTGGTGGTAGTATCTCCTGTATAACTGCCCATGTTGAACACGGCTCCTTCGAGGGTGGCTGTTCTGAAATATAATTTGCTGTTAAGCAAATCGGCAAACACGGGCATGGTGGTGAGTTTGTCCACACCAATCAACACATTACCCTTGTAATCTTTAAGTTTTAGCCCTTCGATGGCCACGCCTGTAAACACACTAAGTTGAATACGTTGCACTTCCATGCGTTGGTGCAGGGTTTGGGTGAGGACGTGTGTGACGAGTTTGGCCGAAATGGTTTGTACCATCGGACTGGTAAAAAGCAGCGTAAGCGCAGGAGGAATCGCCAGCAATACCAGCAACAGGTTTAATATGAAGAGCCAAATCCTTTTTTTAATACTTTTGCTCACCTGTAATCTGTTCAAATGACATATATTTTAGGCATCGAATCATCTTGCGACGACACTTCCGCTGCGGTTTTACACAACACGCATGTATTGTCAAATATTATTGCCAATCAGCATGTTCATAGTGCATTCGGAGGTGTAGTTCCCGAATTAGCTTCAAGGGCACACCAACAAAACATCATTCCTGTTGTGGAGGTCGCTCTTAAGGAGGCAAAGATAAGTAAAAATCAGTTGGATGCTGTGGCGTTTACACGTGGCCCGGGACTGTTGGGCTCGCTGTTGGTAGGCACCTCTTTTTCCAAATCTTTTGCCCTTGCGTTGGGTATTCCCATCATCGAAGTCGACCACCTGAAAGCCCACATTCTAAGTCACTTTCTGGAAGAAAATGTCGGCGATAAACACCCTGATTTTCCCTATTTGTGCTTAACCGTTTCGGGTGGCCATACCCAAATAGTGAAGGTGAATAGCGCTTCTTCCATGGAGATTATCGGTCAAACCATTGATGATGCTGCCGGCGAAGCCTTCGATAAGGCTGCTAAAATCATGGGACTTCCTTATCCGGGTGGCCCCGAAATCGACAAGCTGGCCAAGGAAGGAAATCCTTTGGCATTTACCTTCTCGCAGCCACGAATTGGTGAACTCAATTACAGTTTTAGCGGACTGAAAACATCCTTTCTCTATTTTTTGCGTGATAATTTGCGTAAGGATGCTGACTTTATCGAAAAAAACAAAGCCGACCTTTCAGCCTCCATTCAGTTTACCATCATCGAAATATTGCTGAAAAAGCTGAAGTTGGCAGCGGAACAAACCCATATTCAAGAAATCGCCATTGCCGGAGGCGTTAGTGCCAATTCGGGTTTGCGCGAAGCTGTTACCAAAATGGCTGTGGTGGAAGGCTGGAATGTATTTTTACCTCCCCGAAAGTTTACCACCGACAATGCCGCCATGATTGCCGTGGCCGGATATTTTAAGTACCTCGATGGCGAGTTTGCCACGCAGGATTTAACTCCTTATGCCAGAGGTAGGTTTTAATAAGAGGAGCTGCCAACAATTCACAGGATAATTTCAAAAAAATGGATTGGAACACATTATTGTCACCCTATCGTTTGGGCTCAAAAAACCGTGAATCTTTGAGCAATGTGGTGGCCCGCAGTAATTTTCAAAAAGACTACGACAGACTGATATTTTCTTCCCCTTTCAGGCGATTGCAGGATAAAACCCAGGTATTTCCCTTGCCTGGAAGTGTGTTTGTTCACAACCGACTGACCCACAGTCTGGAAGTAGCCAGCATTGGCCGGTCGTTGGGTGATATGGCTGCCCGTGAATTGGTAAAGCAGCAAGGTGTTGAAAACGAACTTATTCACGAGTTGGGTGCTGTGGTATCGGCGGCTTGTTTGGCGCACGATATTGGCAACCCACCCTTCGGACATTCGGGCGAAGAGGCCATTTCCCGCTTTTTTACCGAAGGCGAAGGACTCAAGTTGAAGAATTTGGTAAATGAAAATGAATGGGCCGACCTCACCCATTTTGAAGGAAATGCCAATGCCTTTCGGTTGTTGTCGCATCAGTTTGCAGGACGCAGGATGGGAGGTATGGCGCTCACTTATACCACGTTGGCCAGTTTGGTTAAATATCCTTGGCCGGCAGCCGCCATGCAGAAAAAGAAAAAATATGGTTTTTTTACCTCAGATATGGCAACTTTTGAAGTAGTGGCCGGGCAGTTGAATATTCCACTCATCGATGTAGCCCAAAAAATCTACGCCCGGCATCCTCTGGTTTTCCTGGTGGAAGCTGCCGATGATATTGCCTATCAAATTATGGATTTGGAAGATGCCCTCAAACTGGGAATTCTTGATTTTAATACGGTTGAAGCATTGTTTTTAGCATTTTTCTCAGAAGAAGATGCCAGGTTTTATGAGATCAAGGCAAGTGTTTATCGGGAAGTTTTAGATGACAACGAGCGGATTGCTTTTTTGCGGGCTACTGTTATCAGTAAGTTGATAACGCAGGTGCTGGGTGTGTTTTTAAGCAATCAACCGGCCATTTTACAAGGTAGTTTCTCAGGAAATCTGGCATCACATTTACCTGAACAAAGCCTTCAGGCATTGAAAAAAGTATCTTCTCTTTCCGTGACCAAAATCTATAAACATCCGGAGGTAATTGCTATTGAATTAAGTGGTTATCATGTGTTGGGTTCGTTGTTGGAAGCTTTTATTAATGCCGTTTTCAATCCAAAAAGTCCTTACAATAAAAAGTTGATATCGCTCATGCCGACGCAGTATAAGTCTTTATCCGAAAGTCCTTACGAAAAAGTGAGAAGCGTGCTGGATTTTGTGAGTAGCATGACCGATTTGTATGCCGTTAAGCTGCATCGGATAATCAAAGGGATTTAAGGGTTTCGTCTATTCGTCCAACGAAACAAAGCGGTCGTCTTCGGCCAAAAAGAAAGTGTGTGAGTAGGGGTCGTATCGCCAATACTTTTCGGTTCGTTTTTCGGCAGGTATCAGACGGTCGAGTTCTGAATTGAGCAAATAGTCGAAGGTGTAGCCTGCATATACTCTCCCCAAATCGTAAGCGAAATCGTACAACATGTCGGTATTAAGGGAGTCGATATTGTACATATACCGCATTTCACCTGCAAACTGGTCGTAGTCGAAAACACCATCCACCTGGTCCACCAGCATGTCGGTGGCAAAATAGATGTGGTTGTCGGCAGTTTGGTGATTGAAAGCGGAAATCTCAAACCAAGAGTTCACGTAAACAGCATTCAGGTTGTGGTCGTGGTAGTAATTTTGTCCGAACATCTGGATTTCATCACGGAAAGTATAAAGGTTTTCTTCCAGTTCCACCTGTGCCAACGAAATTTGAACTGCATTGGAATCCAGCGACATAAAAGCATCCATTTGCGATTCGTCAAACACCTTAAAACCAAATTTGGTAAGTTCAGATGTATATCCCAGCATATAGTTGGCAATAAACAACGAATCGTTGATGTCTTTCAAAAACAGGCTGTTGTCGAGCAGAACCTTTTCTCGGTTTTCATCGGTAACGGGGCCAAGCGAATCGAGGAGATATAGTTTTTGGTTGACCTTAAAAAGCTTGCTAGGTTTGAGTACCATCAAATGAATGGAAGACGCTTTTTTTGTGTAAGCAACCGCCAGTTTTCTTTCTGAGCTACACGCCTGAAAAGTAAATGAAAGCAGCACCAATCCCAGAAAACCCGTCAAGGCCATATGTTTAGTTTTGTCAAATATCATGAGGCAAAAATAAGAAGAATACTTTCGTTTGACAATTTAAACGAAGATGTGGTGAAGTTATTTTGTTGGGGGTAGGGTTTGATGAAAGTCGAATAGATTGGTATTTAGATAGAAACCGCAATTATTCATTCAATCTGTAACATCTTTGTAGTTTAAATGTGAAATTGGCAAAACCACATGCCTGAGTTTCCCCGTCAAGAAATTTGCCTAATTTTGCCCCATATTAAACTAAAACCATGAGAAGATTATTTTTTGCCTTTGCTGTTTTGTTCTTGACTGCCTTTACCACTTCCTGCGAATTACTTGAGCAGGCTGCTGAAACAGAGCGCTTTACCCAGTGCGATTTTTCCCTTACCGGCGTACGAATTACCGAAATTGGCGGTATAGACTTTACCAATATTCGCAGTGCCTCCGATCTGGGAGTAGGTGATATGATGACCCTCGGACAGCGTGTGATGAACGGTAACCTTCCGGCTAAAATGGAAGTGGACGTACGAGCCCGAAACAACAACAGTAAATCGGCCGGAATAGCAGGTATGGGCTGGAAAGTTTTTCTCGATGATACTGAATTCGTTGGAGGACAGCTTAATCGCAGCATTCAGGTGATGCCCAACAGTGCTGCTAATTTCCCCATTACGGTGGCGATTGATTTGCTGAAAATGTTGCAAAGTAAATCACTTCCCAAATTGCTGAACATGGTTTTTGGTATGGAAGATAAGGCCAAATTACAAGAAATGGGTCTTTCAGTAAAAATTAAGCCCTCCTATAAAACCTCATCAGGTGCTGTTCGTGAGTTTCCCAGTTGGGTAACTATCAGACCTTAATGTGTATTCCTAAAAGTAAACTTTTTCGACTGTACATAGGGTTCATCAATTTGCAAAAACTCAAAATTTTTATCAACCTTTTTTCTCCGAAAGGGTGCGTGTTAGGATATCTATGTGGTATCTGCGGATGTGTGGGTAAAGAAGTTATATTATATTTGCCAAGGACACTTTCATAGGATGGATGTGACTTAGCTATCAAATCTTAAAATTTACTACAATGGCCTCTCAGTTGAATGACGCAGAAAATTTATCACGCATTAGGGAAATTTTGTTTGGTGAAGAAATGGAAAGTGTTGAGAATCAAGTACGTCTGGTAAAGGACGAGATTACTCAAATTGTTCAACGTTTAGAGCAGAATGGTCAGGAGCAACGCACCGAACTGCAAAAATTTGTGAACGAAAAGATTTCAGACATTGAGTCCGCCTTGGAAACATCCAAAGCGGAACAAAATGATATACACCAAAATCTGCAAAAAGAGGTGCTTGCCTTCCAGACCCAAATGGTGGAGTCCATTGACGTGGTTAAAAACTTGATTAAGGATTCCTCAGACCAGATGAAGCAATTGAATGACCACAGTTTGGAACTCATCAAAACGCTCAACGACCGTTTAACTGCCGTACAAGAAAAGGTTGAACTCATCGATAAATCGAAATTGGAAAAGGAAAAACTGGCACGTCTGTTCAACAGGCTGGCCGACGATTTACTAACTGCCGATCAGGATGACAGATCGTGATACCAGGAACAACATGCTAAAAAATATTTCATCAGGACAACTCGCCGAACTCAGGAAAGCACTCACGGGACTGGATAGTCAGGATCTTCAGCGACTAAGTCGGTTGGTGCAGGATCCGGAACTTTTTTCGGAAGAAATCAGTTTGCTGCTTCCTCTGGCCATTCGTCGGCTCTATGAGCGAGGCGATATCGATTTGGATACTTTCCGTGAACTAATCGAAGAGGTACTTACTCAAAGCGTGAGGGAGAATCCACGTACATTGGCCAATATCCTGTTTCCCATCATGATGCCTGCCATCCGAAAGGCTGTGTCGGAAGATATTAAGCGGATGATGGACAGCCTGAACACCACCCTTGAAAACGGATTTTCACCCAACCGCATTGGCTGGCGGCTTCAGGCGTTGTTCAGTGGTAAAAAATATGCCGAAATTGTTCTCTCACACGCCTATGTTTATAAGGTAAATCAAGTATTTCTCATTCATCGTTCCACCGGTTTGTTGCTTCATCAGGTTTTTGATGAGGAGCTTAAAGAGTTTAGCGATGCTGACATGGTTTCGTCCATGCTTTCGGCTATTAAGGATTTTGTTCAGGATTCGTTTAAACGTGATAAAGAAGAGCAACTCGATACCATTACCGTGGGCGATTTCAATATCTGGATCGAGCAGGGACCCCACGCCATTATTGCAGCCATTGTGGAGGGAAATGCCCCCGGTGATTTGCGGTTAACGCTGAAAGAAGCCATCGAAGCGATTCATATTAATTTCAATTACGAACTTGAACGTTTTCAGGGAGATACTGAAGTCTTCGCAACTAAAGACCGCTTTTTGCAAGCCTGTTTGCAAAAAGAAAAAAAGGAAACCAAAAAGAAACCACCCTATGCGTTGATCGCCATTCTGGTGATTTTACTGGGAGCCATTGGTTATTGGACGTATATTCAGATTGAAACCGGGATGCGCTTCCGTAGATTGGTGGACAAGATGGAGGCAACCAAAGGAGTGGTCATTACAAATACCAACAAAAGTGACGGAGTATTTCAAATTCACGGATTAAGTGATCCCATCACAGGTGATTTGAGTGCCATGCTCGCTGAGTTTGGATTCGATAAAACGAATGTTACCCTAAATTTGGAAAAATATATTTCGATGGAATACGATCTGGTGCTTCAACGTGCTCGTCGTATATTGTCCCCACCATCTACCATCGACCTGACATTGCGAAACGATACCTTGATTGCCACCGGAAATGCAGACACCATCTGGGTGGATCGTGCACTTATGTTGGCTCCTAGCATACCCGGGATTACTTTGATTGATGTGACAGGAGTGCGCTTTATTGAACATGTGGTTGTGAAAAAGGAGGGGCTTGCAGTTGTGAAGAAAGAGGTGGCTGTCCTTCCCGAAGTAGTCAAACGCAGTATCCTGGCCATCGAAAATTATTACTTTATTTTTGAGTACAATCAATCGAAGTTGGATAGTTTGCAAAAAATTGATTTTGATATACTTATCAGTGAGGTGAAGTCGGTGCTGGATTTCAGCTTCGATCAAGATTCGGTGCCCACAATCGAAATAATTTCGCATACCAGCATTAGTGGAAACCCGGAGGCTAATTCCATTAAGGCACAACAACGGGCCGATCAGTTTGTGGATTTTATGGTGGCCGAGGGCATTCCTGTTGAAACCCTGGTTCCGATAGTGGTGTTTGTTGAAGATAGAAAAGACAAAATGCCGGTACGTTCGGTGTCGTTTAAAGTAAAATATGTAAACCCTGCAACCCTATGATAAAAAAGAAAGTATGCATGCTGGGTGCCTTTGCCGTAGGAAAAACAAGCTTGGTTCAGCGTTTTGTGAACAGTATTTTTTCAGAAAAATATCAAACCACCATCGGTGTAAAAATCGACCAAAAGTTGGTGGATGTGGGTGATGCACAGCTTAATCTCTTGCTATGGGATATCCACGGTGAAGATGATTTTCAGAAAGTGAAAGCCTCTTATGTGATGGGGGCTTCAGGATATTTCATTGTGATGGATGGTACCCGCGGTGAAACATTTAGGGTGGGACTCGAACTTCTATCCCTGGCAAAACAAGCAGCCCCTCAGGCCAAATGTATCGTGCTCATCAATAAATCCGACCTGAAATCCGATTGGGAGATAAGTGCCGAACACCGTCAGCAGTTGGTTGGTCAGGGTCTGCAGGTGATTGAAACTAGTGCCAAGGAAAATTTCTCTGTGGAAGAGGCTTTTGTAGAGCTTTCCAAAATGATGATAAAATAGTTGACATGTTGAATATACTTCCTGAACAGATACTCAAATACCTGATTGATAAGCTACCGCCCTTTACCGGAATACTCATGATTAAAACCTCCGATGAGGGTATTATTTCGGGATGGTATGGCAACCCGACCGATTATCTCGAAGATACGCCTGAAGTGGGCGCCGATATTAGCGATACGGTTTCGGCTTTGTATGGAATGATTCCCCCTCTGGTGGTGCCAACGGTGCTTTCCAGAATACACACGAAAAAAGATTCCATTGCCGACATACACATTGCTCAAAACGAAGAAACCGGTGAATATTGGGTGTTTTTTGTGGACCAAACCAAAGAGGTGGAAAATATCCGCCAGCTGCTCCAACGACTGAACGAAACCCAACTTCACGCCGGTAAGATATATACCGGAAACCCTTTCGGGGCATTGCATTTGCTGGATTATATCACTTTTCAAAAGCATCAAAACGGATTTTTTTCATTGGTAGGCGAGGTGCCCCGTTGGTTTCCTGAGCTGTCACCAGTGGTTCCCGAACCGCACAAGGAATTCGTCCTTGCTGAAATTTTCCCATTTATCGACGTATTTGCTATCGAAGCTGAATCATTTTGGGAAAATCAGGAGGAGGGCAATCTGAAATCGGGAATATGGACAGAAAACGATGCCCAAAATAAACCCTATTACCTGAATGCCTACGCGCTCAATCTTGATGGATTAAATTATTTGATAATCAAACCATTATATCAGGAGTTTAACGATGAACAGGATTTAATACAACGTGCACGCGAGCAAAGTCTGGCCTTCGAAAAATTAGCCAAAGCAGAGCGAAAGCTGAAAGAACTTCTCGACTACAAAGATAAGTTTGTGTCCATTGTTTCACACGATTTGCGTTCACCGGTGGCCTCGGTGCTGGCCATTGCACAGGTGCTTAACTCAGATAAGGAGTTTTTGGCTCAGGTAAGCGACTTTAACCGCGAAATGATCAACAATATCCGTGATGAAATGATTCGTTTGCTCGAATACAACGATAAACTTTACCATTGGTCCAATTTGGAGTTGGGTAACTTTGAGGTAGTAACTTCAAGGGTTTCTTTGCGCGAGTTGGTGGTGGCAGCAGAGCGCACAGCCAAGCCCAAACTCCACGAAAAAAATATTGAATTTATCATCCGGGTGGCCGACAAACTAATGGTAGATGTGGACAAAACACTCTTTCTCCAGGTACTCAACAATTTGATAGGTAATGCAGTAAAGTTTACCTCTGAAGGTGGAAGCATTGAGGTAAGTGCCTTGGATGAAGGGGATAAGATACGATTAACGGTGAAAGATTCGGGCGTTGGTATGCCTGAAGAGGTAGCCAAAAATTTATTTCATGGGTTTGTTCGCGACAGTACACAAGGTACCCATGGTGAGAAAGGCACCGGGCTGGGTATGGGTATTGTGAAAAAAATTGTAGATGCCCACAACATTCCCATTACGGTGAAATCATCCAAGGGTAAAGGTGCATCTTTTATAATGGAAATTCCGAAGAGTTAGAGGAGGGGAGTAGGGAGTTGGGAGTCGGAAGTCGGGAGACGGAAGTCGGAAGATGGGAGTCGGAAGTTGGGAGTTGGAAGTCGGGAGTCCGGAGACGAAGTTGGTAATAAGTACTGATAAAGTACCGTAGGTACGAATGACAATTAGCCCCGGAATTTATTCCCGGGCAAAAGAAAGAGGTGTTAAATGTATTTATATTTCAACCCGCTTCAAGCGTCCACGCTTGAAGTCCGATCATCATTTGATCCCACTGATCCCATTGATCCTACTAATCCATTGATCATATTGATCCTATTGATCCCATAAACCTGTAGGAGATTCTTCATTCCGTTTCACTGTAGTCACGATGACAAACTGAGCGTGACTTTTGTCAGACCCAAGAAAAATTTACCCGAAATTAACTACCATTTCTCAGGCATCCGATGGTTTTATTTATAACTTTGTGCAATTGTCATTTGAAATAATCATGAGTACAAAAGAAAAATCATCTGTTTCGTCGGAAACCTCTTCCTCGGAAGAAGAACTTCATCATTTGATTCTTTTTAATGATGAGGTAAACACCTTCGATTTCGTAATTGAATCGTTGGTAGAGGTATGCAATCATGATTTTATGCAGGCCGAAAACTGTGCGCTGATCGCTCATTACAAAGGAAAATGTACCGTAAAGCGTGGTACCTTTAAAGAATTGGTTGCCATGAAACGTGAACTTGATTTCAGAGACCTCACCGTGGCCCTAAATTAATTGTGTTGAAAGTAAAATTTAAATAGTCAGAAAATGTGGTCGGTCATTATCGTATTAGTTTTAATAGGGTTTTTGATGCTCTTACTCGAGATTTTGGTGATACCGGGAACAGGAATTGCCGGAATTCTGGGTGTTGGTTTAATGATAGCCGGAGTATATGTGGCCTACCGCGATCAGGGAATGATTTCAGGTCATTTGGCATTGTCAGTAACCCTGGCCATCAATTTGGTTGGACTGGTAGTCGCCTTACGGTCGAAGACCTGGAAAACGGCCACCTTAAAAACTGAAATCAAAGGAAAAGCAGGACAAAATATACAAGCCGATATTCAGGTTGGCGATTTGGGTATTACCATTTCGAGGTGTGCTCCGGGGGGTACGGCTGAAATTAATAATCAATTGTTGGAAGTGACTACTCAATCACAGTTTATCGATCCAAATAAAAAAATAGAAGTGATCAAAGTTTCCGGAAATAAAATTATCATCAAACAAATAAATTAATTGAACATGGAAGTATTATATGTGTATGTAGCTTTAGGTATAGGCGTACTGTTTTTATTGTGGGTACTGCTTTATTTTATTCCAGTGGGTCTGTGGTTTACTGCACTGGTCTCGGATGTGAAAATTCCCATATTGCAATTGGTATTGATGCGTTGGCGAAAAGTTCCTCCAAGCATTATAGTCAACAGTCTGATTACCTCCACCAAAGCCGGATTGAGTTTGAAACGTGACGATCTGGAGGCTCATTATCTGGCCGGAGGTCGTGTTCAAAAGGTTGTGATGGCGCTCATCTCAGCCGAAAAAGCCAATATTGAACTTGATTTCAAAACTGCCACTGCAATCGATTTGGCCGGACGCGATGTGCTCGAAGCGGTTCAAATGTCGGTTAACCCAAAAGTAATTGATACCAAACGTGTAGCCGCCGTAGCCAAAGACGGTATTCAGCTGATTGCCGTAGCTAGGGTTACTGTACGTGCCAACATCCAGCAACTTGTTGGTGGTGCCGGTGAAGAAACTGTGCTGGCGCGTGTGGGTGAAGGTATTGTTTCATCCATTGGATCGGCCAATTCGCATAAATCTGTTCTCGAAAACCCAGACAGCATTTCCAAAGTGGTTTTGGGTAAAGGTCTCGATAGCGGTACCGCTTTTGAGATTCTTTCAATTGACATCGCTGATATCGACATAGGAAAGAATATTGGTGCTGAACTGCAAATGGATCAGGCCAACGCCGATAAGAATATTGCTCAAGCCAAAGCCGAGGAACGCAGAGCCATGGCTGTAGCCAGCGAACAAGAAATGAAGGCCAAAGCACAGGAAGCCCGCGCCAACGTTATACAGGCAGAAGCTGAAATACCCATGGCCATTGCAGAAGCCTTCCGCTCAGGAAATCTCGGTATCATGGATTACTATAAATTCAAGAATATCCAGGCCGACACCCAAATGCGCGAATCTATTTCGCAGAACCCAACCCTGGAAGACGATTCTAAAAAATAATAATGGACTAAAGCCGGCATAGCAGATTGTTGTGCCGGTTTTTTTTATTACTCACATTGGCACTTTCTTTTATCGCTGCCCCTTAATTTCATGAAACAAAACCACTCAAACGATCCCTTATACAGACTTGAGAAGCTGATAACTGAGTCTCCCGTAAAATTTCAACCGGGAGATATTGAATTGATAAGGAAGGCATATAACCTTGCTGAAGAAAAATACCGAGGACGTACCTCTGCCGATGGTTCACCCATCATACTGCGCAACCTGGATATTTCGGAAATAGCGGTGAAAGAAATCGGTCTTGGACCTACCTCTGCCATCTGTGCCTTGCTTCATAGTATTGATTTTGAGCAGGATTACGATATCAAATCCATTCGAACCGAATTTGGTGATCATGTGGCCGATATCATCGAAGGTTTCACCAAAATTTCCGGATTGGCTACCGAGCGAATCTCCCTGCAATCGGAAACTTTCAGAACCCTTTTTCTTTCCATTGTAGATGATATGCGGGTGATTCTCATTCGTTTGGCTCACCGACTCAGCGATATCCGTCATCCTGAATGGGTGGGCGAAAAACAGCAATACCTGATGGATGAGGTAAAACACCTGTATGCCCCCATTGCGCATCGTTTGGGTTTGTATCACGTAAAAACGGAGTTTGAAGAATGTATCATGCGCTACGAACATCCGGATATTTATCAGCGTATCGAAGAGCAAATTCAACAAACCAAGGCCAAGCGAGAGGTTTATATTCAGGACTTTATCCGCCCCGTGGAACGCGAAATGCACCAATCAGGTTTTGATTTTACCGTAAAATGGCGCACTAAGTCCATACCATCCATTTGGGCCAAAATGAAAAACCAACAGGTAGAAATTGAAGAGGTTTACGATTTATTTGCGGTACGTATCATTCTCAATAGCAAGTCTAAGAAGGAGTTAGAAGATTGTTGGCGGGTGTATTCCATCGTTACCAATATTTATCAACCCAACCCCAAACGGATGCGTGATTGGTTGTCGTCACCCAAATCGTCCGGTTACGAATCGCTGCATACCACCGTTTTGGGTCCCGACGACCGTTGGGTGGAGGTGCAGATACGTACCACCCGTATGGATGAGGTAGCAGAAAAAGGTCAGGCGGCTCACTGGCAGTACAAGGGTGTGATGAACAAAAAAAATACGGAAGACTGGTTGTCGCAGGTACGAGAAATTCTGGAAAATCCGGGAAAACCTAATCAGGAAGTGTCGTATCGAAGTAGTCCCAAAAATCAAAACCAGAGTGTATTTGTGTTTACCCCCAAAGGTGATTTGATGCAGTTTAGAGCAGGAGCCACCATCCTCGATTTCGCCTTTGGTATCCACTCAGATGTTGGTGCCACATGCAAAGGGGCCAAAGTAAACGATAAGGTGGTACCCATTCGGTATGTGCTGCGTAACGGTGATAGAATCGACATCATCAAAGCCAAAAACCAAAAACCAAAACTCGATTGGTTGTCGTTTGTGGCTACCGAAAAAGCCCGTACCCGCATCAAGAGATGCCTTAAAGAAGAAAAATATAAAGTAGCCGATTTGGGTAAGGAAATCTTGACCCGAAAACTGAAAAACTGGAAGATAAAAAACTCTGATTTGCTTATCAATCATTTGGTGAAGCATTACAAGGTGGACGCCGGTATTGATTTGTACTACCTGTTTGCCGTTCAAAAAATTGACTTAACGGATGTAAAAACTGTTGTGTCCAAGTTTGTTGAATCTCAGATGGAGGATCGCCCTCAGGAGCGGGAACCACTAGCCGATGTAAAGCAGGAGGCTAAATCCGTAGAAAATGAGGATGATACAAATGATGTGCTGTACATTGGCGACAACCTGAAAAATGTGGAATACAGGTTGGCCAAATGCTGTACGCCCATACCCGGTGACAAGGTGTTTGGCTTTATTACTACTCAGGGCGGGATTACCATTCACCGGAAAAATTGTCCCAATGCTGATCGACTGTTGGAAAAATACCCTTATCGCGTGATGGATGTGAAATGGATAAGTTCATCCCAAGCCAAGTTTTGGGTCGCTAATATCCGCATTGTCGGCAAAGACGAATTGGGCGTGGTTGGAGCCATAACCAAAGTGGTAACCGACGACCTGCGGGTAAACATGCGGTCTGTTAATTTTCAAACCAAGGGAAAACTTTTCGACGGGCGCATCTCGGTAATGGTAAAAGATAATGAGCATCTCGACCAATTGTTGCGCAAAATTGCCAAGGTGTCGGGGGTGGAAAAGGTGGTTAGGCTCAAATAATCAACCGCTATTTGTGGTTTTTTGTAGATTGTGGTTTGTCATGCTTAAAGCTGGTGGACGGTGAACGGTGAACAGTGAACGGTGAACAGTGAACGGTGAACAGTGAATGGTGAATGTCACTCAGTCACCTCGTCCCCTTGTCCCCTTGGCCCGTACATTGGAAAGCAGGCGACAGATCAATTTTTTTCAGTATCTTTCCCCCTTTAAATCACCTCTTTTATGAAGCATTTGGACAAAGGTGAAGATAAAGCTTAAACGACTAATATGGCATGATAAAATAAGACAACCTTATGAAATACGATTTTGATTATGTCATCATCGGAAGTGGATTTGGCGGTTCGGTGAGTGCCTTGCGACTGGCCGAAAAAGGGTACAGGGTGTTGGTGGTGGAAAAGGGAAAGTGGTATGGTGCCGAAGATTTCCCCCGTACCAACTGGAATCTTCCCCGCTGGCTGTGGATGCCGTATCTTCGGTTGTTCGGCATCATGAAAATCACCATATTTCGTCATGCAGCCATTCTCTCAGGAACCGGAGTTGGTGGAGGATCCTTGGTTTATGCCAATACTTTACCCATGCCCAAAGCTGCTTTTTACACCACAGGAAGCTGGAGCGGTTTGGCCCATTGGGAAGAAGAATTAAAATCCTATTACAAAACAGCCCTCCAAATGTTGGGCGCCACGCCCAATCCCAAATTTTTCGACGGCGATTTGGCGCTGCAACAACTGGCTCTGGAACTGGGCCGACCTGACGAATTCGAAGCACCTCCCGTGGCGGTTTACTTTGGTGAAGAAGGGGAGGAGGTGGCCGATCCATTTTTTAATGGTGCAGGACCTCCACGTTCGGGTTGTACCTTCTGCGGCGGCTGCATGACCGGTTGCCGTCACCATGCCAAAAACACCCTCGACAAAAATTATCTCCACCTGGCCCAAAAGTTGGGTGTGCAAATATTAGCAGAAAAGGAGGTGGTTGGCGTCGAACCTATTGGCGCTTCCGATGGATCGGATGGGTATCGGGTGATGATGAAGTCTTCAACAGGTTGGATATCAAAACGATCGTCGGTGAGTGCAAAAGGTGTCGTGTTTGCCGGCGGGGTGTTGGGCACGGTAAAATTGCTCCTGAAATTGAAAAAAACATCCCTGCCTAACCTTTCCGAAAAGTTGGGCGACGACATCCGAACCAACAACGAAACCCTGATTAGCGTCACCACCCTGAATACCGAAATGGACATGTCGAAGGGCGTGGCCATTGGCAGCCTGTTGCACACCGACGACAACAGCCATCTGGAGGTGGTCAGGTATTCGGAAGGCTCAGGTTTCTGGAAATTGCTTCACCTTCCTCTGAGTACCGGCACGAATGTCTTTTCCCGATTGTGGCAAATGATGGGCGGAGTGTTTAGATTTCCGCTCAGTTACCTGAAAA
The DNA here is from genome assembly GCA_963676875.1 of Bacteroidales bacterium. Lineage (GTDB taxonomy): Bacteria > Bacteroidota > Bacteroidia > Bacteroidales > F082 > UBA6244. The sequence goes on along the minus strand of OY781436.1, from coordinate 306,320 downwards.
TATACTGGGTCAACAGTTGGTCGAAACACACGGTGGTACTGTTGTTCATGCAACACCTCGACAGTAAATTAAAGCTGAAACGTAATATTTTCGGACGCATGGTATCTTCGGTGAGCACAGGAAAAAAGCCCACCCCCAATATCCCCGAATCCATCGAATTGACGCGCAAATACAGCAAAATCGTGAACGGAAAAGCCACCTCCTTTGCCCTGGAAACCTTTGCAGGCATTCCTTCCACCGCTCACATACTGGGTGGTGCCGTGATGGGTGCCACCGCTGACGAGGGGGTGGTGAATAAAAACAACGAGGTGTTTGGATATCAAAATATGCTGGTGGTGGATGGATCGGTGATTTCTGCCAACCCGGGCGTAAATCCAAGTTTGAGCATTACGGCCATTGCGGAGCGGGCGATGGATTTATTTCCAATAAAATCCTCATGAAGCGCCGATGCGTATTTACGAAATTCTGAGCAGTAAATTAAATAATTGAAAATCAATAGAAATACCGTTTTGGTATTTTTCGAAAATAGTTAAACATGAATCCCCACCTCCCCCGAATCATCACCGCTTCCATCCATGCCGGACAGGAAATTCTAAAGATATACCAAACAGATTTTGAAATCACTTACAAGGCTGATGAGTCACCCCTGACCACTGCCGACAAGCGGGCGCATGAGGTGATTGCCGGATATTTAAGTGAAACATCTATTCCCGTGTTGAGTGAGGAAGGTAGAAACATTTCCTATAGTGAGCGCAAACACTGGAAGCAATTGTGGATTGTGGATCCGCTGGATGGCACCAAAGAATTTATTAAGAAAAATGGTGAGTTTACGGTGAATATCGCCTTGGTGGTTGATCACCAGCCGGTTGTGGGCGTGATTTACGCTCCTGTTTTGGATGTGCTTTATTTTGGAGAAGTGGGTTTGGGTGCGTACAAAATGCAGCAGGCCTCCGAATTGTTTGATGCATCTGATGTGTTTTCTCATGCCGAAAAATTGCCTAAAATCGAGGATAAAGATTATTTTGGTATAGTGGCCAGTCGCTCCCACAGATCTGATAAGACCAATGATTTTATCCATGAGCTGGAAAAGAACCATGCCAACGTGCGGGTGATTACCAAAGGTAGTTCATTGAAATTGTGCATGATAGCCGAAGGTGTGGCAGACTTATATCCCCGATTTGCCCCCACCAGCGAGTGGGACATAGCCGCCGGACATGCCATTGTGAAGGCTACGGGTGGGCGTATTTATCAGGCACAAATTCCGGATAAGGAGTTGGTTTACAATAAAGAAGACCTGTTGAACCCTTGGTTTGTGGTGGAAGGTAAATCTGTTAGTCAGCTTTAATACAGCGCACGCTCAGGTAGTATGTTTTGGCTATGGTGGTGCGATTAATGTTGGATTGGTGGGCGCCCAATACACGAGCCCAAGCGGAAGTTTTACTAAACTCGTCCGATGTCCAGTAATAGCCGTAGTCGTTCAGGTAGTTGTAAAACCCCAGACCAGGAGAATAGTTTCCCCCAAGCACAGCGTTGAAAGTGCCCGGACCGGTTTGTTTTAATGCCGTGCCTGCTTTTTTTGTTCCGCCAAGGGTTGCTATCAGGGTATCCCATTCTGCATCCGTGGGTAAACGAAAGCCCTCGGGGCAGGCCTTTTTGGCTGAATTCCAGTCGTAAACATAGTGTTGTATCATGTCGGAGCTGTCCAAAACAACCGAGCTAAAATTACCAGTCTCCGTACATACATTTTCGGTCATCCAAATTTGGTGCTTGATTTTTATAACAGCAATTTCCTGCGCAAAACCTGTGCATGCGACAAAAAGTAGAATTGTGGAAAAGATTGTTTTCATGATCGTTGGTGCTTGATACAAAAATAAGAAAAACAAGCTTTATTTTGAATATGATGAGATCGTGTAAATATTTATGCAAGATGTGTTTGATAAATTTTGAATAGAAATGCTTAAAACAATAAAATTGAAATTTATTTGCCTGTTGAACCCCTATTTGATTGAACCCCTATCCCTTACCTTTTCTCCAAGGGTAAAGGCAATCAATCCTCGGTATGAACAAAATAATATGTTAATTACTTGTAAATGAACACTCCTCCCCTTGGGGGAGGAGCAAGGAGGAGGGGTGGCAGGTCATACATTTTCCAACTCGTTCAGCTACCAAAATTCATTTATTTCCTGACGAACCCCTATCCCTCACTAAAGGCTCGGAATGATCCCAAAGGGAATGGCAATCAATCCTCGGTATGTATAATATAACATGTTAATTACTTGTAAATGAACACTCCTCCCCTTGGGGGAGGAGCAAGGAGGAGGGGTGTCTGATCATACATTTTCCATCTCATTCAGCTACCAAAATTCATTTATTTCCTGACGAACCCTTATCCCTCATGAAAGGCTCGGAATGACCCCAAGGGGAAAGGCGATCGATCCTCGGTATGTACAACATAATGTGTTAATTACTAGTAAATGAGCACTCCTCCCCTTGGGGGAGGAGCAAGGAGGAGGGGTGGCAGGTCATACATTTTCCATCTCGTTCAGCTACCAAAATTCATTTAGTTCCTGACGAACCCCTATCCCTCATGGAAGGCTCGGAATGATCCCAAAGGGTTAAGGCAATCAATCCTCGGTATGTACAACATAATGTGTTAATTACTTGTAAATGAACACTTCTCCCCTTGGGGGATAGTCCCGTATAGTTAACGAGAGGGAGGAGGGGTGCAGGTCAAATACTTTTTCTTTCATTTACTTGCGGTGAATCCCAAAATGAAGTATCGAAACATCATTCACCCCCCACCACCAAACGGTATCCATCGCCATGGACGGTAATAATTTGTACTGTTTCGTCATCGGAAAGGTGTTTTCTGAGTTTGGTGATATACACATCCATGCTTCGGGTGGTGAAATAGTTGGCATCTCCCCAGATTTTGTTTAGTGCTGCCACTTTCGATAGCAGCTCACCTTGTTGGGTTACCAACAAATGCAGCAATTCACTCTCCTTGGGAGTGAGCGATTGCTTTTTATTTGATTTCGTGTTGGTGAGGTTTCTCGAACGGTAGTCGAAACTAAAATCACCCAGCCTGATAAATCCTGAATTGTCTTGGGACACCTTAGCCTGATGTGTATGCCTGTTGATAACTGCTTTCATTTTATACAAAAGTATCTCCGAATCAAATGGTTTAGTGATATAGTCGTCGGCTCCGGTTTTATAGCCCAAAACGATGTCTTCTCTCAGTGTTTTGGCGGTAATAAAAATGATGGGGGTGTTTTTTTGCGAAGCCTTTATTTGTTTGGCAATGGAAAAACCGTCCACGTTGGGAAGCATCACGTCGAGCAGTACGAGTTGGTAGTCAGACGAATAAAATCTCTCGTAGGCCTTGGCTCCATCGCTTTCCCAATCCAACGTAAAATCGTTTAATTCCAAGTAACTTTTCAGCACGGCTCCAAAACTCAGATCGTCCTCGATGAGTAATATTTTGGGTGGTTGGTTCATGATTTCTGACAGTTAAAGGTGAGGGTAAAAATGCTACCATGTCCTGGTTCGCTGTTCACGGAAATGCTTCCTTCGTGGGAATCAACAATGGCTTTCACATAGCTGAGTCCCAATCCAAAACCTTTGATATTGTGTATATTGCCGCTTGGTTTCCTGTAGAATTGATCAAAAATGTGGTGCAAAACTTCTTTTGACATGCCTACGCCGTTGTCGGCCACCCGGATGATGAGGTTGTCTCCCTGATTGTATGTTTCTACCATGATTTCAGGTGCTTTGTCAGTGTATTTAATGGCGTTGTCGAGGAGGTTGTTCATGAGGTTGGATAAATGAACTTCATCAGCCAGAAGCACCGAACAAGAGGCTTTGAGGGAAGTGAGAATGCGTCCTTCCTTTTGTTTGGCCGATAGTTGCAATGTTTCCACTGTGTGTTCAATTACCTCGTGGGCATCCACCCATTCCTTTTCAAGTTGGAGGTTTCCCCGTTCAATCAAAGCCATTTGCAATACCTTTTCCACTTGGTTGTTCATTCGCTTGTTTTCCTTACGAATCATATCGAGGTAGTAATTGGTGGGTTCGGTTTTTCCCAAGACCTTTGGCGATTGCAGCGCGTCGGTGGCCAAGCCAATGGTGGCAATGGGGGTTTTAAATTCATGGGTCATGTTGTTAATGAAATCGGTTTTTACCTGCGACATCTTTTTCTGCCTGAGCATGTAAAAAATGGTAAACCAAAATGTTGTGAGTATGATGAGTGTAAAGGCCACGCTTCCGGCGATGAGAAAAGTGAGTGAACGATAAACATAGCTGTTTTTGGTGGGAAAACTTACCAGCAGATACATGCCTTTGCGGAAGAAGTTATCAGGAAAAAGGTTGGCCTTATATGCATTGCTGAGTGGAGCTGGCGCATTGTCGGTGGAGAAATACACATGAGAGGTGTCACCTTCTTGTTGTATCACCTGATAATAGAATGGAAGGTCGATGCCTCTGGACTTTAAGGCGTTGTTAATCAGTGAGTCGAGGTTGGTTTCTGAAAAGTTTAAAAACATTTTGTTGGGGTCGAAACTGTATTCTACCACCCATTCTTCCATGTTTTTATTAAACTCTTCCAATTTTTCTTCGATCAGCTTGTTCTTTTCTTCTTCTACCTTGATTTTCAATTCACTCAGATTAAATTCCAGGCTGTCATATTTTCGCGACATCACCACCAAACGTTCGCGGTCTTCATCGGCGGGCTCCCATTGGGGAATGTCGTCGGCTGCCGGTGACCAATGAATTTCGTATTCCAGATTCATGCGCTCTTCCAGGCTGTCCGGATATTGTTTGTTTAGGAAAACCACATCCGAGTCGTTGCTGTAAATACGGGTGTGTACTTTGCCGTAATCCCCATACATTCCGACAGAATCAACCACAATTGCCGATCGGTGTTTGCCCGGAACGGCACTGGGTTGCGGCGGTGTTGGGGGCGTCCGGTAATAATGTATGGGAGGCGGCGGAGGTGGCAAATCAAGTTTTTGGTCGATGAAGCTAAACCTATCGAAACGACCCCATTGATTGATACTTTCCAGAATGGCTTCATAGGCCGACTTTTCGAAACGTGAGGCTTCCAGTTGGAATGCATGCCGTACCCAAAGTGTTTGGATGAAAATAATGCCCAGCAAGCTGATGGACATGAACAAAACAATGAGATTAAAACGTCGTTTCAATTTTTTCGTGATTGATTTTTAGCAAAGCTAATGAAACTAAAGCCATATGGTACCAATTTTAACCTCATGTTAACCTTTTTTAACCGCCCTTAACCTTTGGCATCAATTGGTTAGCCTAGTTTTGTGAGGTCATTAAAAACTTGATAAAATGAAAAAAATAAACCTATTAACCGTTTTGGTTATGTTGTTGGCGCTACCTGTGATGGTAGGAGCCCAGGACACGAAAAAAGAAATTAAAGTGAAGATGGTGAAGGTGGTGGATGGAACCACTACCGTGATCGACACCGTATTTTCTTCCAAGGCCGACCTAAAGCAAGAAATGAAATGGATGATTGATGAAATCGCTGAGGTGGATTCTGTTGAACACAAAAACATACGTGTGGAGATAATTGGCGACGATGAAGATGGTGACGACCGGGAGTATGAGGTATTTTATTCCGGAGATGGTTCGGATAGCCATGTGCTTTACACCTCGCCCCGCGGAAAGAAAAAAGTAGTGAAATGGGTGAATGCTGATGGTGAAGACCGGGAGTTTGACCTTAATATGGAGTTGGAAAATCTGGATTTTCTCTCCGATGATATGGATCGTGAAGTATATCTCAACATGGAGGAGCTCAAAGATATGGAGCGTGAACTTCGGGAGTTGGAATTGGAAAATATATTGGCATACAGGCATTTACCTCCACCACCACCTCCCATTGCACCCGAACATCCCGATCATCCCGTTTTTTGGGTGAAAAATGATCGTCACCATCATGGTCTTGTTTCTGAAAAGGAATTGCGGGATGCCGGAATCAAAAACCAACCCGATATGCTCAGACTCACTGAATTGGATGTCGACAACCGCAACGGGGTAATTACCTTGCGTTTTTTGCCCGAAGAAGAACAAGGTTCTTCAAGGGTGTTGGTTTATAATTATTTTGGTGAGAAAGTTTTTTCGGGTAAGCCCGAAATGATAGGAGATGTGTTTCAAATCACCATCGATTTAAGTAGTAAACAGCCAGGAACCTATTATCTTCAAATAATTCAGAAGAAAGCGTCGGTTACCGAACGAATCCATTTGTAATCAATAGAGTAGTTGATTTTTTATTGTAGTAGGCGCCTGCCCTCAATTGGGGTGGGCGTTTTTTATTGTGCGTACGAGCTTCTTTATATCACGTCCTTTGTAACAAACTTAATCTGATGCAATTTACCGGCTCTTTGGTATTGGAATTCCAGATCGACGCCTTCAGTAGACATGATTTTTTTTTGGTTATTTGGGCTGATATCCTGAATTTTTTGTCCGTTAATAATGACAATTGTGTCGCCCAATTGCAACCCGGAACTTGCTGCTATTGAAGGTTTAAATAGCTTGTCGACCACCAGCACATGATCTCCATTTACTGTCGTTCTGGCCACATCGAAACCGGTAACTGATGATTGAAACTTTTTTCGTGCATCGGCAAATGGTTTGAAAAATATCCTGTCTTCGGGAAAATCAATGTAAAAATTATACCGTGAAAATAGAGGCACGCCAATCCACCCCTTTGTTCCATTTTCCGACCAAGCGTTCATGGTGTCTTTAGGAAAACTTACAATTACTTTTCGCATGGAATTATCCCCAAAAATGATTGAGCTGGCTCTCAGTTCGTATCCGGCTTTTTTCAAAGTTCCCAAGCCCAAAGGTGCTATGCCATAGGCAACCTTGTTTTTATATTGAAACAGGTTGTGTGCAAGGGCTGTTTGGTAAGTAAGTCTGACGCTGTGGGTGCAGTCAAAATCCACCTCAAACTCGCCATTTATTACATTTTCTGAATCCACGGTCACCAATGCTTCAGTGATGATGCGATCATTTATAAATTGATAATTTATGTGGTTGAGCTGAACCAACTTCGGTCGATAATCAGGGTGATGAAGTACCAGATATTTTTCTTCAAAATTAATATTGACAATAAAATGCTTTAGAAAATTGACGCCCATAATTCCGGCTATTTCTTTGTCGTAAAATTCCCGTAAGTTAAGGATGGGTGTTTGAGCCGAATGGAAAGTGGTGTTGCCAAGTTTGAAATGAAGTGTTTCGGTGATGATAAGGATGGTTTTTTCGTTTCCGGCTTTTCCGATGTTGGCCTCTTCTAAATGGGCGGGAAAAAAGTTTGAACTGGCAACAAAGGTGCTGTCCAGATAGAGGCCACTGGTTCCTGTATCGAGAATAAATCTACCTTTAATGGAATCTCCTAATGTGACTTCTACATACACGTGCTCATCGTATGTAAAGGGAATTTTAATCTCGTTTTCTTGTCGGCTGCAACCAGCTATAACTACTGTAATAGAGATGGTTAAAATTAATAATTGTAAGCGTCTCATCCTTTTGACGTGTTATTTTTCCCCATGAATCAAATGCTGACTTTATAAAAAAGTCCCATGGCCTTGGTTATGTTATTGTATTAATGGCTAAAAATGTATGGCTAATATAGGCCAAACAGCCCTGCCGAGTACCTCGTAATCAATTAATTTTCAACATGAAATTGTTCATTTTTCAGATACGAATTCAACGGGAGGAAAGTCGAATTTTGTCGGTTTAGATTTTTTCTAACTCTTGTTCGTAGTCGTATCTGAGGTCTTCGTGAAGGGATAGAAGTGTTTTCCTGATTGAATTTATCTGGCGTTCCAGCAGGTTTTCAAGCACAGGGCAATTGTGTATCCTTGGCGACATGCGTTTCAACCGATGACAAAAATGCAGCAGCAGTTCCACTTCTGTTTGTTTGTTTTTGGAAAAACGGATATAAGTTTTGGTCATTCTTAACGTTTTTCTCACCTGCTTTTTAGCCATATAGTAATTGGGTGTGTAATGCAGATCGAAATCCTGGTCGATCTCCCGTTTAATGGATGAAACAAATGCCTCCTCATCAAGTGAATCGAACAACAGGTATGTTAGATATTCTTTGTTTTCCTTTTTAAAGGAGGCCAGTTTGGCAACGATATTTTTAAGTTCCGGTTGTGACAGGTTTTGGAGACCTTGTTTAATTTCTTTTATGGAAGAGGCAGTTTTCATGATTTGTCATTATTAGGTTAATTTCCTGTAAATCATTTGTATAAGCCCTTTTTTGTGCTTTTTGCATTCGACCAATTCCAGTTGCTCAGTTGGACGCCCATCCTCAAATAGCCTGATGCCATCGCCTAGCAGCGTCGGAATCACCGAAATAACCAGCTCATCAATCAGTCTTAGTTTTAATAGTTTGTTGGCAATTTGTGCTCCACCATCGCAATAGATGTTTTTTCCATGTTGCCTTTTTAGTGAATCTACCAGTTGTTTTAAATCGGCTGTGTAAAATTGAAAATTGCCAACCGGAGTTCGTTTGGTGCGCGTGATGATATAAACTTCTTTGTCGGTATGGGGATAGTCGTACCCCATAGACAATACCTTGTCGTAAGTTTTTCGGCCAATGATGATGGTGTCAACATTTTTGATGAAATCGCCATAGCCGTAATCCTCTCCCTCTTCTTCCACCAAGGAGAGGAAGTCGAGCCCATCCTTTTTATCAGCAATATATCCATCTACACTCATGGAGATATATAGTATCACTTTTCTTAAATCGTTCATTTCTTTTGTTGAAGGTTGTTAATTTTTGGGTACCGTCAGAGTGTTTTCGTTTGGTTGATGTTTATTTCCACAGATGCGATTACCCGCTCCGCTGCCATCCTGCCCACTTCGTCGTTGGCTTGATATCCTGCCATAACATGCCACATGTATAACCCCTTTACAAATCCCTCATTAATAAAGCTGACTTTTATTCCATCCTGGTCAAAGCTACCTCTTTGGATAAAACCGGGAATATCTCCCAGATTGGTCCATTCCTGTGTAAAAACAAAATTAGTAACTCCCTTTTGGTTTTTCATTTCTGAAATTGAGCCTTCGGCAGCTCCCTCAAGGCTACCTTCCCCGATAATGGGGTTGTATTTTGCGCTGTTAACGTACACTTTTAAGCCTCTTTCAGTATTGTAAGTATAGCTGTCCATATGTTCAATAAGTGCTTTCACGTTGTCAGGTAGATTGAGGTCTGTTTTGGTCATTGGAGAGGGTGTTTCCACTGAGAGACCATAGAGCCCGTAGCTTTGTCTTGTCCATTCTTTGTTCAGTATTTCTTTTCCCGTTTTTTCCGATCTGAAAAGCTTCATGATGGCTTCACCGCCATAGCTTCCTGCCACGGTGAAAATTGTGAACGACACAAAAAATACAATCCAATAAACGAGACTTTTTCTTTTGGGCTTCTCCAGTTTCATATTGGCTTTCATGTCTGTTTCCGAAATGCAGATTAACTGCCGGAAATCAGCAAATGACTTGTTGGGATTTCTTCTGCTCCAGTCGGGGAAGTTGTTGTCAATTTTTTTGTTGCACGCGTCGCAAAACGATTGGTATTCTGTTTTTACCTCGTTCATATGACCACAATGATTGCATTTCAAAAAATCCATTTTACTCTGTATTTTGGTTCTTTTTGGTGTTTTATATAGGAAAATCCGGCAAAAAATCGGGTGTCCTTTGCCAGGACAAATCAGCTGGCAATTTACAATTTCCTTGAAATATTTTTGCTTTGCCCGAATTAATTACTTTTGCATCAAAACACACCCACGCCATGATTCTGACCTTATTTATCGTTTCCGGATTGTTCCTCATCGGAGGGTTTATCTTTTTTCGCAAACACAAAGCCCTTTTGGGTTGGATGTTTGTGTTGCTTGGCGTTTTTGGATTGGTGCTGGCTACATTGGTTAAATGGCTGTATCCCCATGTGATGTAGTTGGATTAGGGATTCTTGACGACAGAAAAAGAATTCCCAAAATGGCGCAAGCGTCCGCTTGTGCCTCCAGTTTTCTCGATAAAAACACTTGTGTTCATGCTACCACTTCACATCAAACCAATCTCTTAGTCTTGTTTCGTGGTTTGCCTGATAGGTTTTGTGATGGAATTCGTTGGTTTTTTGGTCGTAGGTATAATCCGATTCCCATTCTTTATAATGCTCACCGATTTGTCTTACGGCTTCAATGATGAAATCGAGTTCTTCATCAGTCATGGTGGGGTGAAGCGAAACACGAACAAATCCGGGCTTTTCGCTTAAGTTGCCACTGTTGATTTTTTCCACGATGCGTTGCGATTCTTCGGGACTAACGTTAAGTAGAAAATGTCCGTAAGTCCCTGCACATGCACAACCTCCACGCACCTGAATGCCGAAACGGTCGTTCAACAGCTTGACCACCAGGTTGAAATGCAGTTTTTCAAACCAAAAGGAAAAAATCCCCAAGCGTTCCCGGTCGTTATCAGCCAAAATGTGAATATTTGGAATGGACGAGAATCCATCAAATGCTTTTTGCACCAGTTGGTGTTCCCTTTTTCGGATACATTCCGTATCAAGTTGGTTTTTCACCTGGATGGCCAAAGCAGCCTTAATGGCTTGTAAAAACCCCGGCGTGCCTCCGTCTTCTCTCAATTCGATGTCGTCGTAATATTTATGTCCTCCCCAGGGATTGGTCCATTCCACTGTGCCTCCACCCGGATGGTCAGGAATCTGACAATTATATAGGTGTTTGTTGAAAACCACAACACCCGAACTTCCTGGTCCGCCCAAAAATTTATGTGGCGAAAAAAAGATGGCATCCAATGCCTGACGTGGATTTTCAGGATGCATGTTGATGTCCACGTAGGGTGCCGATCCAGCAAAATCCACAAAAACCAATCCGCCGTGCTCATGCATTATTTCGGCCAGTTCGTAATAGGGCGGCTCCACTCCTGTAACGTTGCTACAGGCTGTAAATGAACCTATTTTCATTTTACGGTTGGTGTATTTTTTTAGTTGTTCACGTAGCTCATTTACTACCACGTTGTTGCCTTCGTCAGGTTGCAATACCACTACATCTGCAATGGTTTCTATCCACGAAGTGTGGTTGGAGTGATGTTCCATGTGGGTGATAAAAACCACCGGACGGTCTTCGGTGGCAATACATTCTTTAGCAATGGGAATGATGGAGCAACTACGTAAACCAAGAATGCGTTGCATTTTGTTAATAACCGAAGTCATGCCAAAACCTGCAGTGATGATAACATCTTCATGATTGGCTCCCACGTGCTGTTTAATAATTTGGTGGGCTTTGTGATAGGCCTTGGTCATCATGGTGCCCGATTCGGTGGTTTCGGTATGGGTATTGGCCACAAATGGGCCTATTTCGTTCAGAAGTTTTTCCTCAATGGGACGATACAACCTGCCACTGGCAATCCAGTCGGCATAAATCATTTTTTTCTCGCCATAGGGCGTTTTTATCACTAAGTCGTCACCAACAATGTGCTTTCTGAACTTAGCAAAATGCGTTTTTAATTCCTTCTGACAATTTCCCATATTTCCCATAAATTGATTTCATTGACAACTTCAACGTAAAAAAAGGTTGCACGGTTTTTTACGATTTGAAAAGGCATTGAGGCGTTGCACAAAAATAGGTGATTATTTTTAAGATACAAATTTTAAAACGAAACCTATTGATTGCTAACTGCATGCTATCGGACATACCTCATGTTAACCCCAATAATTTGATTTTCAAACGTAAGTGTGTTGGTGTTGGTAAAATGGGGAAAGTCCAGTACTTGCAATTCGTTTCCGTCGCCAATGTAAATAAGTTGTGTGGTGGTGTCGCATGATAAGTGACCTATTTCAACCTGTGCAGTAAAAACTTGTTTCAATAGGTCGGTGGTCAAGTTGTAATGATAAACGCCTTGTTTTGAGGCCATCATGTAATTATTTTGGTCAATGGCGGCGGCATAAGTGATTTCTCCAAAGTAGAATAACTGACCACTAACCGCTTGGATACGTTTGGAATCAAAAACAAGTAGCTTACCGTTAGGTTCCTGATTGCCAATAAATACAATGGTGGTATCGCTAGAGGAGTTGGCAAAAATGGCTTGAAATTCAGTGAGGTAGTGCTCTTGCAATTCTCCAGTGTTCAGATAGCAAGTAGTGATTCGGGAGGTTTGCCCGGTGCGACTTGTTTCGGCATATATTAAATTATTGCCCCCATTTCCGATGGCTGTTGGCTGATAATCTTCAAATATGGGTGTTTCCATTTGCTGAAGACCCGTTCCGGCATATGCACCCACAACGCGCCCCGCTCCCACACCATAATATAAATAAGGTGCCTGACTATAAAGACAGGTAAACGCCGGATTGGGAAATGGTGCATTTTTTGTCCAGACAACTTGTTGGTCATCATAGCTGATGGCCATCAAATGTTCAGGTGTGCTCGTGGCCACCACCATCATGTCCGACTCAGGGAGGGAAAGCATTTTTTCAGCACGTCCGGAAATGTCCAAATGTGCTGTTTCTGTACCCTGTTCATCAAAGAAAAATAGAATTGAGTTTTGTTGGGTTGAGGTTGTCGTGACAGTAATACCTTTGTAAACAAATGGTTTAAGTCGTAAATCGATGGCCAAATACCAATGGTCGTTTTGAGCTCCGTCATTTATAAGCAAGTGAACGTATGCTTTGGCGTTGTCAGTTTCAGGCAGGATATCTACCGATAGCGGTATTTCGAAATCGTGTTGTGATTCGTCTGGAGTAAGATAAACAGTGGGTGACAGAGGGATCAGCTTTTCGTTGTCGATACTGGCGCGAATGCTTTGGATTGGAAGTTCGCTTTGAACAGAAAATCTCACCATGATGGTGTCGGGCACCGAAAAAATTTCTGCTTCCGAAGGAGATGTAAAGCTGACGTTCAAATAGGGTATCTCATCGTCTTTTTTACATGAAAAAAACATGCATGAAAACAATACCATTATTACTACAATGGATAAAAATTTCCTCTTCATAACTGGTGCAAGTTACGTTTTTTTATACTTTTATCTTCAAAAAAACTCGGCCATGCTAAAGCAATATCCTTTCGACAAAATTTTATTTCTCGATATAGAAACTGTGCCTATTGTTCCAACGTACAATGTGTTGAACGATAAGATGAAAGCCCTTTGGGACAAAAAGGCTAAACACTTGATTAAAGATGAAAAAGATTCTCCGGAAGGAGTCTATGGAAAGGCCGGAATTTTTGCAGAATTCGGGAAAATCGTATGTATTTCCTGTGGATTTCAGTCGGGTAAGGAGTTTCGTATCAAGTCCTTTTACGGAGATGATGAAAAAATATTACTCCGGGAGTTTGCCGAAATGTTAAACGGGTACTTCGATCAACGCGATTTCCTGCTTTGTGCCCACAACGGGAAGGAATTTGATTTTCCATATATGGCTCGACGCATGCTGGTTAATGGCATTGAAATGCCTGCTATTCTTGACTTAGCCGGAAAAAAGCCCTGGGAAGTACAGCATCTGGACACCATGGAATTATGGAAGTTTGGCGACTATAAACACTATACTTCTTTGGAGTTATTGGCCGCTATTTTCGACATACCTACGCCAAAAGATGACATCGATGGGAGTATGGTGGGCAAGGTTTATTGGGAAGATAAAGACCTGGAAAGGATCGTTACGTATTGTCAAAAGGATGTGCTGACCATTGCACAACTTTTTCGTCGTTATCAGGGAGAGCCTCTTTTTCAAGAAGAAGATGTGGTGATTTCAGGTTCTAAATGATTGGTAGTGTGTTTCATGTGCTTTGAAACCAGAGACTGATCAGCACAATTCAAATTAATTTATTAACATGTCCGTCAACCAAAATCATTATTTGTATTTTTGGCTTCATGGAAGAAGTTAAGAAAGAGGTCAGGAAATCAGGTGTTTCAAAGTTAGCCGCAGGTGGAATGCAGCAGTCTTATGAGCATGGAAAAGTCCCACCTCAGGCCATTGAGTTGGAAGAAGCTGTGTTGGGAGCCATGATGATCGAGAAAGATGCGGTTTCAGCAGTGATCGACATTCTTACCCCGAAAGTTTTTTACAAAGACAGCCATCAGAAGATATACAGTGCCATTTCAGAACTTTTTTCCGAGTCAGAACCCATTGATATACTTACTGTTACAAATAAACTAAAAAGTCAGGGGCAGCTCGAAATAGTGGGAGGACCTTATTTTATAACGATGCTCACCAGCCGGATTGCTTCGGGTGCTAATGTGGAGTTTCATGCCAGAATTATTCTGCAAAAGCATATTCAGCGTGAGCTTATCCGTATTTCTTCTGAAACTATCAAGGACGCTTTTGAAGATACAACCGATGTTTTTAACTTGCTTGATAAGGCCGAACAGAGTCTTTTTTCAGTTTCTGAAACCAATTTAAGACGAAGTTTTCAGGATATGCCTGCATTGGTTCGTCAGGCAATTTCCGACATCGAACATGCCCGCGATGCTGATGGTTCCATGCGCGGTGTTCCCTCCGGATATACGGCCCTCGATCGAATCACTTCAGGTTGGCAAAAATCTGATTTGATTATTCTGGCCGCCCGTCCTTCCATGGGTAAAACCGCCTTTGCCCTCAATATGGCCCGAAATGTGGCAGTTGAATTCGGGAAACCTGTTGCGTTTTTCTCTCTGGAAATGTCTTCTGTGCAGTTGGTTACACGTTTGATTTCCAGCGAAACAGAGCTGAAAGCAGACAAGCTTAAAAGAGGTGAGTTGGCCGGTTACGAATGGCAGCAACTTACCGACAAAATTTCCAATCTGGTGGATGCCAAGATGTACATCGATGATACACCGGCTCTTTCCATTTTTGAGCTGCGTGCCAAATGTCGCAGGCTGAAGCAACAATACGACATACAGATGGTGTTCATCGATTATTTGCAGTTGATGACCTCCGGAGGCGATAGTAGGGGTAACCGTGAACAAGAGATTTCACAAATTTCACGTTCACTCAAAGCGCTGGCCAAAGAATTGGATGTTCCGGTGCTTGCCCTTTCGCAGTTAAGTCGAGCAGTTGAAACCCGACCTGGTCAGGCCAAACGTCCCATCCTATCTGACCTTCGTGAGTCGGGAGCCATTGAGCAGGATGCTGACCTTGTGCTATTTATTTACCGTGCAGAATATTACAAACTAGAACAATTTGAAGATGGATCGCCCACCCAAGGGGTTTCCGAAATTATCATCGCTAAACATAGAAATGGTGCAGTAGGGGATGTAAAACTGAAGTTTGTCGCCGATTTCGCCAAATTTGAAGATTATGCACACGATTATGGTAGTGGTGCCCATGCACACGGCGATATAAACGCCGGAATAAAAAGTTTCTCATCAAAAATGAATAAAGACGTGGAGGATGAAGGCTCTCCATTTTAACTTAAATTTGACACAATGAAAACAAAATTGAACCTATTACTCGTTTTATCAATCCTTATTTTTTCAGGAAGTTTTAATGGCGTCAAGGCGCAGAAAAGTATCGAATTAAAATACAACCTGAAGGTGGGTGACCAGTTTACAACGGTTTCAGAAATTGAACAAACCATTCAGTTTGAAGCCAATGGGCAGAAAATAACCCTGGATCAAGACATGGCTTTTTATATGACTTCCGATATTGATTCGGTGAAGGATAACTTGATTACACAAAGAAGTACTTTTAACCGGATTGTCATGAATCAGCAAATTTTTGGCATGGAAATCAAATACGATTCCGACGATACTTCCACTTATAATTCACCAATGGGTACGGAATTTGCCGATCAAATGAATAAGCTGATCGATGCTTCAGTAATTTCTGTGATGAATGAACGCGGACAAGTAAAAGAAATGGATATGAGTGCATTGGGTACAGCCGCTGAGATGCCGAGCACCGTAACCACAGGTAATAATTACGCCGTATATCCCGACCACAAAGTAAAGGTAGGCGAAAGTTGGGAGTCCGAATTGGAAACTCAGGAAAGCACTAAAATGGCCGTTAAAATGGTTTATACTTTGAAAAAAGCCACCCGCAAAGAAGCCCTCCTGGAATTGAAAGGCGATTTGTCAGCCAATATGGATAACCCTGATGCCTCAGGCAATCTGTCCGGAACCATCACCGGTACCATGACCGTTGACCGCAAAACCGGCATGGTAAAAGAGTCCAGCATCCAAATGGATATGACCATGGATGTGGATCAAAACGGCATGAGTTTCCCTGCCACAGTAAGTAGCTTTGTTGATACGAAGATTGAGAAAAATAGGTAGTTTTCGGATGGAAATATAGCCGCAATTTCAAGGTGATAAGCTTCAGGCATCCTTTAATATCCTGCGGATAAGGGTTTTATCTTGTTTTCGGGCTATTGATTTTATACAACATTTCCTGTCTCCCGTCTTCGGACTTCCAACTCCGGTCTTCGAACTCCCCCACTATGCCATCAACAACGCCAATGCCTCGGCCACACGACCATTTTCAATCAGGTCCTTGGCGGCAAGGTGTTTTCTTTGTAGGTTATTTCCGGTTTTGACAAAGACTTTTTGATGCTTCATCTTTTCCAAATCTTCTTCTGAAGGCATATGTTCAAGATTGCCCAACTGCCCTAAATCATTCCCGGTAAGGTAATCACTCAATTGCACCTCTTTTGGAAGACTATCCACACCAATGCCCATGGTAGTCAGTGGTTTGGGGACTAAAAATTTGGCCTTTCCGGAAGTACGAACATAGTAATCGCCTCCCAATCTACCCACCAGATCCATTTTGTCCACATCTATTTGACCGTTTTCGTCCAATACTTTTTCAGCCAGATGGATGTAAAGTATTTCACAAATCACCAGATTGGCTGATCCTGCTTTGCCACTGGTCTCGATGATCTCTCTTACTTTGCACTCAAATTGAAGGGGTGATTCTTTTACCCGGAAGGGGGCTACCAGCTTGCTTTTCAACGGAGTTAATCCCGATTTTACAAATTCGTCCACCCCTTTGGGATATTCCGTACTGCTTAAACTCACCTGTTGCACCATGTCGTAGGTTACGGCGTTAATCACCACTTCTGCATGTACTTTGAGGTTTTCGAGGGTGTGCTTGGTCGTGTTGTCTCTTCCCCGTCGTGCAGGCGAAAAAATCAGGGTAGTGGGATTGATGCCAAACGCGTTGTAAAAACTGAAGGGTGAAAGGTTGGGATTTCCCATTTCGTCAACCGTAGAAGCTAAAGCAATGGGGCGTGGTGCCACCCCATTTTGCAAAATACGGCTCAATTCCTGATTTCCCAGACTATTCGGGTCTATTTCTTTCATGCTCATGACTTCGCGGGGAGTATTTTAGTAATGCAATCGCCAAAACCAATACGGACTTGATCATTTTTACTATGCGCCCTCATGGAAATGGTGTCGTTGTCCTGAATAAACTTTCGCTCTCCACCTCCTTGCAAAGGAATGGGCTTGGTTCCTTGCCACGACAATTCAAGCATCGAACCATAAGAATCGGGTGTAGGGCCGGAAATTGTTCCCGAGCCATACATGTCGCCAACCTTGATGTTACAGCCATTCACGGTTTGGTGTGCCAGTTGCTGATTGATGCTCCAATACAGGTATTTGGTGTTGGAATTGGCTAAAACGGTTTCCTTGCCGCCTTCCGGTGTGAGTGCAACTTCCAGATTAATATCGAAATTGTTTGCTCCCTGTGTTTGTAAATAAGGAAATACCTTGGGTTCCTGAACGGGGCCTTCCACACGGAAGGGCTCCAGCGCTTCCAAGGTAACAATCCATGGCGAAATAACCGACCCGAAGTTTTTGGCTAAGAAAGGCCCCAATGGAACATATTCCCATTTTTGTATATCTCTGGCAGACAGGTCGTTAAATAGTACCATACCGAAGATATATTCATCGGTTTGGTTTACAGAAACACTTTCACCCAGAGCGGAATCTTTGCCTGTGATAAAAGCCATTTCCAATTCAAAATCGACCAGCTTTGAAGGACCAAATACCGGGGCAGTGGCATCCTTGGGCATGGTTTGTCCCTTGGGACGATGTATGTTGGTTCCACTCACAACAATGGAGGAACTGCGTCCGTGATAACCAACGGGTAAGTGTTTCCAGTTGGGAAACAGTGCGTTGGCCGGGTCACGAAACATCACACCCACGTTGGTGGCATGTTCGATGCTTGAATAGAAGTCGGTGTAATCGCCCACAAAAACAGGCATTTGCATCTGTACATCGTCAATAGAATACAATGCCATGCGGCAGGCTTCTTCATTCCCTTGAAATTCGTTATTGCCTATTTCAAAAAGGTCGGAAATGGTTTGCCGGATGGCAGACCATGCCGGTTTTCCCAAAGCAATCAAGGGGTTAAGTATGGGTTGATAAAACGCGCTCAGGTCGTCTATATTCAGGTGATCGAAATACCCAAAATCAGCCAATACACTTAAATCAATAACAGTATCGCCAATTCGGGTGGCAGGTCGGGGTTCGGCGTTGTTGTGTTGCATGATGCCGAACGGAATATTTTGGATGGGGAAATCGCTGTCGGCAGCTACCTCAATCCATGATTTCAATTCGGGGTTATTTGCTTTTATCATTTTTTAATTTTTAACAGATTATAAGGTTCCTCTGTTTCCTTGTTCCAGTTCAATAGCTTCAAAAAGTGCCTTAAAATTACCTTTTCCAAAGCTTTTGGCTCCTTTGCGTTGAATTATTTCAAAAAAGAATGTTGGACGATCTTGCACCGGTTTGGTAAACAACTGCAGAAGGTAACCATCTTCGTCGCGATCGATGAGGATGCGTTGGTTTTTCAGGCTGTCCATATTTTCTTCGATGGTTCCAACACGGTCGGTAACCGTTTCGTAATAGGTATCGGGTACGTGAAGAAAGTCTACGCCACGCTCACGGTGTGCCGAAACCGTGGCCAGTATGTCCTTGGTGGCCATGGCCACATGTTGTGGGCCGGGGCCGATATAGAAATCAAGGAATTCTTCAATTTGCGATTTTTTCTTACCTGTCGCAGGTTCGTTGATGGGGAATTTAATGCGCAGGTTTTTGCTGGCCATTACCTTACTTTTCAGTGCGGTGTAGTCTGTGGAAATATCCTTATCATCAAAGGAAATCAGTTGGTCGAAGCCCATGACTGTGCGGTAAAAGGCGGCTACTTTGTCCATTTCTTCCCAACCCACATTGCCAACGATATGGTCAACGTAAAGCAATCCTGTATCTTTGGGTTTGTATTCGGGATTCCATTCAATAAATCCGGGTAAGAACGGCCCTGTGTAGTTTTTTCTTTCCACGAAAACGTGAAGCGTTTCACCGTAAGTGTAAATGGAAGAGGTAATTACCTTGCCAAATTCGTCTTCCATGGTGGCAGGTTCCTGATGACTTTTTGCACCTCTGGAAGTAGTTTCTTTATAGGCATGGGTAGCATCATCCACGTTTAGGGCAATTACTTTCACACCATCGCCATGTAGTTTTTGGTGCTCGGCAACCGGCGAATCAGGGCGAAGGGCTGCGGTAAGCACAAAAGTGATTTTTCCCTGACGAACCACGTAGGAGGTTCTGTCTTTCAATCCGGTTTCGAGTCCGGCATAGGCCACGGGTTGAAAGCCAAAGGCAGCTTGGTAATAATGGGCGGCTTGTTTGGCATTTCCCACATAAAATTCTACATAATCGGTTCCCGTAATGGGCAGAAATTCAGCAGTATTGGTCATTTTATTTCGATTTAATGTGTGTTAAAAATTTGGTTTGATTAGTCGTGTAGCCAACTGAGATAATAATCAGGTATTTCCAGTTCCATGGCTGTTTTAGTCAGTTGCAAAGGTTTGAAGGTATCGACCATTACAGCCAATTCCTGCGTATCCTTTTTACCAATGCTCCGCTCTACGGCGCCGGGATGTGGTCCGTGGGGAATGCCCATGGGGTGAAGGGTGATCTGGCCATGTTCGATGTCGTTACGACTCATGAAATCACCATCCACGTAATAAAGCACTTCATCTGAGTCGATGTTGCTGTGGTGGTAAGGTGCAGGGATGGATTCGGGATGGTAGTCGTATAAACGGGGCACAAAAGCACACGTAACAAAAGCTCCTGTTTCAAAGGTTTGATGTACCGGTGGCGGTTGGTGGATGCGTCCCGTAATGGGTTCAAAATCATGTATCGACATGGCAAACGGGTACAAACATCCATCCCATCCAATGGCATCAAAGGGGTGCGTTTTGTAGTGATATGGATACAGGGTATGTTGTTGTTTGATAATTACCTTGAAATCTCCCGTTTGATTGTGTGTAATGAGTTTTTCCGGTGTCCGGATATCACGTTCGTGAAATGGACTGTGTTCTAAAAGCTGCCCTGATTTGTTCATATACCGTTTGGGAAAATTCAGTGGCATCATGGACTCGACGATAAACAACCGGTTGTTTTCGTCATGAAACGAAAGTTGGTAAACCGTTCCCCGGGGAATGACCAGATGGTCGCCGGGTTTGAAGGGTAAAACGCCGTAAATTGTGTGCAAAATTCCCTGACCTTTGTGAATAAAGATCATTTCGTCCGCCTGGGCATTCTTAAAATACCAATCTTTCATCGACTTTTTTGGTGCTGCCAGAATTATCTGCACGTCACTATTTGCAAGCACTACTTTTCTGCTATCCAGATAGTTATCTTCACTTTTTAAGGAAAAGCCCTTGAAACTACGGTGTTGCAGGTTTTTGTCGATGGCTATTTCCGGGGTAACATCCTTAGGCGTTTCGATGCTAAGTACTTGTGTAGGTGCGAATTCATGATAGATGATGGAATAAATATCAGAAAAACCTTCCGACGAAACCAATTCTTCGGCATACAAGTCACCGTTGGGTTTTCTAAAAACTACATGTCGTTTGGCCGGAATCTGACCTCTTACCTGGTATTGGGGCATTTTTATTTAGATTTAATTAACGGAGCGACAAAAATAGGAAAATATTAGCTTATGCCAAAGGTGTTTGCCTTAAACACTCCGATAAACCTTGCAGTGTTAACAAGAATTAACAATGGGGAAGGGTGTTATACCAAATATTAATTGAAGTTAGCACTACGCTGTTTATGTATAATGCCGATATAGAATTGAAGAGGTTTCAGGAGCGAAGCGAACTAAAAGCTCATTTCAATTCATAATCGGTATTATATCCTATTACATCGTTTCGCAGCCGGGCATAAATTCAAGGTAGATTGACGGTTAGACAATGGCACTATGGAGGTGTAATACCAAAGTGTGAAGAATGTTAAATCATTGATTATTATCACAATTCATGTGGGTAGCGTGCCAAAAAGTCCATTTTGGCTCCCTTGAATTATTAGTTACCGCAGTGACTGTCGGTAAAACCTAAAGGTTCAGGATATATTGAACCGTAATATTTCGCATGGGTTCGGCCTTCAAAGGTCGCAACGAATACATCCGGTTCAGGAGGTTGGAGCTGATAAGGGCAAACTCATGACGGAGTTTCCACTTATAGCTAATTCGTGCATCTAGCACCACATTTCCATTGTTGTGGTGTTCGTAATAGTTGCGGTATAGGATGGGCTGCAAGGTGCCTCCGGTACTTTTGGTGGCATCTTCAAAATCAAAAATGGCTTTGTCGAGGTTTTCTATTTTACTAAAATAACGAACGCTTCCTCCCACACTCAGGTTTTTGTAAACTACTTCAATGTCAGCTTTAATGGTGTGGATATAACGGTATTTAAGTATCCTTTTGGAGGGGTCAACACTGGTGGTTTCGTACGAAAAGTCCGTTTGTCCTCCGGGATTGTAGTCGTGGGCAAACACCAAATCGGGTTGTAAGGTCACAGGCATCACGTAAGTATAGCCAATGAGGGTGTTGATTTCAATATTTTTGCTTGGCTTAATTTGTCCTGTCTGACTCACATCGATACCGGTAATTTTGCTTTTTCCTGTGTTTACAAACTTAAAGCCGGCAATGGCAAAAGTATAGGTAGGATCCCAAAATCCAAACAAATACTCAATGGTGTTATCGTATTCCTGATAAAAGAAGGCGACATCAAGGTAACCATAATATTTATTGAATTTGAACCCTTGCTTAATGCCAAGTTCTGAATTCCAACTGGTTTCAGGTTTCAGATCAGGGTTGTCGAACACGCCAAAAGTGCCCACCGTTGTCCTAATATACCTTTCGGTAATGGTAGGAAACCGATAGCCCTGTCCGAGTGAAGCCCTAAGATAGGTTTCCTGACCCAGCTTGATGGAGGCCCCCACGCGGAAAATGGGTTTGGTATCGCTAATGGAATCGTTCATTTGGTAATTTTCCACGCGCACGCCGGCCGAGAGGTTGATGGCATCGCCAAATTTTTTCTCTATTTCCATAAATAACGACAGATTCCACAGTCGGTTGAGCGGCGACCCCGAGGCTTCGTAAATATGGGCATAGGAGCGGGTGAACTGACTTGTAACACCACCGATAAAATCCAGATTACCCAAATTGCTAAAGCTTTTGCTGAACTGATAGGAGTTGTAAATAAAAAGTGTTTTGGTACTCTGGTTGTTGTTGGCCTGATTGTTACTGTACATAATTCTGTTGGCCAGTTCATGTTTTAAACCCAGCGATGAGTAAAAGTTCAGGTACGGATCCAGATAAAAAGTAACGTTGTCCGACAGGAGTACAGCTCCCGGATAAGCGCGGTAGAAATTGGTGGTGTCGTCGAGCCAGGCAAATACAGTACTTGCTTTTTTGGCCATCAGGTTGCCGTTCAACCCGAAATTAAGTCCTTTTATTTTCTCCGAACGCCGCCTGAGGTTGAAGTTAATCCGTGCTTTTCGGTTTTCCATTTGCTTATCGCTAATGGGAACGGTATCAATAACCAATGGTCCGGGTTTGGGTGCGCCCAAATCGCTTTTGTCGGCAGAAAACATGCCTCCAACAACCAGATCGGTATGTCCGTTACCCAGCTGTTGCGAATGTAGAAAACTTGCGCCTGAAGTGTAATTCATTCCACTCCACCATTGTTCGGCGGGGGAGGCAGGAGCTGTCATCCAACCTCCATAAAGTTTAATCTTGGTTTTTGGTTGTATGTCGGGATAATTGGTACGAATGTAAATGGCTCCGCTCAGGGCTGAAGACCCCGACAATACTGATGATGCTCCTTTAACCACCTCTATTTGTTTGATGTTTTCCACCGGAATCAACGACCAATCAGGTTTGCCTGCATCGCCCGCTACCACAGGCATATTGTCCACAAACACACCCACTTTACTGCCAACCCCGAAGGTAAAACCGCTACCACCCCGAATTTGGGGTTCTTCGTCAAGTATGGTCAATCCGGGTACCATGTCGAGGATGGTTTCCACGGAAGTGGTATTGCGGGCATCTATTAACCTCGGTTTAATTACTTCAATGGATACGGTTTGGTCTTCCAGCCTTTTGTCGAAGCGTCCTGCCCTGACAACCACCTCATCAAACTGGGTACTGAAAGGCACCATTTCGATAACGCGGTGTGGGATGGGCTCATCACCTACCATCAGTTCAATGGTTTGGGTTTTCATTCCGGTAAAAGAAATCACAAATTGGTGATGTCCGGGAGCAACCGAAAGTGTGAAATATCCGTTAAAATCGCTCACAGTTCCCTGACTCATGTCCTTTTTCAAGTAAATGTTGGCCCCCACGAGAGATTCTTTGGTAAACCCGTCAACTACCCTTCCGCTAAAAACTTGATTGGTTTGCGCATTTAGTTGAATTATCAGGAAAAGCAATATGAATGACAATGCCAGTTGAAAAGGTATCCAGTACCTGCAACTGTTGGCCTTGTAATTGTTGTTTCCTGACATGCTCTTCTCCATGACTCCCATCAAACCACCGATTATTGAATAACGATTTTTTGTGATTCGTAATGATTATCGTATTGTAACACAACCAAGTACAAACCTTTCGGTGTTTGTTTTAATGGAATAATGGATGATTGTTCTGAGGGAATCGATTGACTAAAAATGGTTTGTCCGGTCATGTTAATCAGACTTAGCTGACAGGACCGAGCGTTGATATTACTTGTTTCCACTTGCAAAGCATCTCCATGCTGATAGGCGTGAAAACTGTTGGGTTTTTGTTCGTCAATACCATCGGAGTTATACACAAAGGCAAAATCGTCGTACCACGCTTCGCTACCCAACACGGCGTCGTAGCCATTTCCTGAGGTAATCACGGAAAGGAAGTATTCCGGATTTTCATTTGACACATATATAAAAGGTGTGGAAAATCTTGTCCACTGTGTAATGGTTTGTTGTGGAAGTTCGATGTAGGCCGTCGCGATGATGTTTGTTTCGTCACCCGGAAGCGCCAGATAACCTTTGTGAAGTACAAACTTTACGGTGGCAAAATCACCCGAGGCGGGAGAACATTTGTACCAACCCACCAAGCTGTCGGGTCGTCGGGTAAAAACGGTGTGATATAGTTCGTTTTCAAGGTTGGTAAACACATACCCGTTTGTTATGGGTATCTCGGTGTGTGCCTGACCATTGGTAATGGTTCCGGAGGCCACAATGCCAAAAGTCGCCACGTTAAAAAGTCGCAGACTATACATCCCTGAATGGGCATCAGTACTTCTCCCCCAAACTACTGGTGCACTAGGGTTAAGCAGTTCATTGTCGCTGGTTTTAATAGAGTTCCAATGAGTAGGCTCATCTGTTCCAATACCTACGTCTTCCCATGCTTCAAATCCGGGATTATTTATCTGGTTTTGAGCTACTAAGCTCAGGCTAAAAGCTATTAAAAATGCAATTAAAAGTAGTTTGTGCGTCATTTTCTTAGGTATTGGTGATGGATGATGAACGTTGGAGGTATTCGGACAATTTATACTATACCC
Organism: Bacteroidales bacterium; assembly: GCA_963676875.1. Taxonomy (GTDB): domain Bacteria; phylum Bacteroidota; class Bacteroidia; order Bacteroidales; family F082; genus UBA6244. Next base: position 281,489 of record OY781436.1, on the reverse strand, counting down.
TTGGCAAATCTAATGTTTTTTAATCAATGCGTCAATGGAAGAAATGAATCGCAAAAAGGGAAAAGAGAGAAACGCCATTTTCTGTGGTGGTTTTGTTAAAGATTCGTCCATAAAAAAAGCCGAAAAGAGACTTTCCGGCTTTTTGGATGATTTGTGTGTTTTAGAACACGTAAGAAATTCCCACATTGATACCCAACCAGGTATAGGAATCTTGATTCTTTGTTTTGGCAGCCCAATTGTATTTGAAATTGAGGTTTAAAGCGGTATTGCTACTGCTTCCCAAATAGGCAATAATACCCACTTCGGGTGCGGCGCCAAAATGCCAGTCTTTGCCTTGTTCGTAATAAATACCCATAAAATCGCGCGATTCAATGTAATAAGTACCTACGGCTACACCCATGTAAGGCATGATGGACCCTTGTGAAAAATAATAATGGGAGGTAACCATCAAAGGCATAGTATTCAGGTAGTGACGCTGGTAACCATAAATGGTTCCGGTTGTACCTACATCTTCGGAAGTCCAACTGTTGTTTTCGTAAAATACGTTCCAGCCACCAATTCCACCCACAGTGATTTGGTCTGTAACATATCCACGACCCTCAAGGCTAAAACCTCTGAACGAAGGTTGACCAACAAAATCGGTTGTGGAGCCCATGGGGAAACCCATGTTCCAGTCAAAATTCCAAATGCCACCTCCCTGTGCAAATGAGGTTGCACCAAAGAGCATGATGAAAGAGGCAATCAATAATGTCTTAAATTTTTTCATGGTTCTTCTTTTTAGGTGGTGATTAGTTGGACGTTGAGTTCAAATAAGGCGATTGTTTAAAAGCCTGATTGATGGTTGTGGTAATCCGCTCTTCGGTATTACTCGCAAGCACGCCGTTGATACCCGCAGTCCAATAAACAGGATTGATGGTGTCACCTTTGATTACTCTGTAATCACTGGGGTTGAAAATTTCCATGCGAAGGGTTCCTGTGGTATAGCTGCTATAATAAGGCACCGGAGGATAATAACCGGGATATCCCCAGCCATAGCCACCATATCCTCCCCAACCCCAGCCATAACCGGGATAAGGATACCAATAGTAAACACTGACGTTTGTTGTAACAATACCACTTGCAACGATAACTAATTCAGGGTTAAGGTTGTTGTCATCGTCGGTGACTCTTGTGTATCCATAACTTGTCATGTTGCTTTCTATATCAGAAAGTATCCTGTCCTGATACTTAATCGGTTCAGCATTTTTTGTGGTGTCAATGTTATATACCGTATCGGGCATATAGTACAACGTATAGTTTTTGAACATATCGTGTACTGAATCGTAATAATTGGTGAAAACCACATCTGTTTCGGTAGGGCTGAGCGAATCATCGGGATAACATGATTCCAACATCGACAAACCCACTACCAGAGCGGTAAGCATCAAGAACCGTGAGGTAATTTTTTTCATTTTCATAAACGTAGGATTGGCTAAATATGATACATTTTAGTCAGCAAATTTAGACAAAGTATGCTATTAACCAAAAAAAACTTGTCACAAAAGATATTATTGGATTTGATCGACCGAAGGTTTATGTTTTTTGTTGAAGTTGAGTGTAATCCCCAAATATACATTAAACCCAAAATAGTAGATATTCATATTGTTTTCGATGGGTCCCTGCAGAATTCGGTTGTCGTCGGGGCTATATTCTACGGGGTTGCTATAATTGGCGATTTGGGGCAATTTGGTGGCATACCCAAATGATATTTCTCCTCCGGCAATCAACAGGTATTTTTGAAACAGATAAAATTGAAATCCTGCATTGTAATGATAGATGTCGAAATCGGTGGTGTTGATTTTGTTCATGGTACTCAGTTTTCCATAATCAACGTTTTTCACATTGTTGAAATCGGTTCTGAACCCGTTCATGAAAAGCAGGTGGTCGTTGAGTCGCCAACGGTAGGCAATGGCAAAGTTGAGTACTGCCTTGGAAGCATCGGCCACCGAGAGCCAATCCTTGTTTTCCAGTTTGTCGTAGACAATGCTGGAGGTGATATCCGACCTGATGGGTGCTTCAATCATCCGGTAAGGGTTGATTTTGGCAAAATATTCCATGGTAAAGTAGAATTTCTTTTTGTCGTTGTCCACATCGTAAATAAATCCAAAGGCCACCGACCAGGGGTATAGTATCCTGGTTTTTAGTTCCGAACCCACCAACCCGTTGGTCACGGTGTATCCATGCAGAAATTCACCGGTTTCCGGATTGGTGATATCGCTTACGCGAAAGGTTCGCAAGGCTTGGTTTTTTGTGGAAAACAGCGACATGGATTGTGTGGTGATGTTCAGCCCGAAACGCCACTGATCCAGGATATACGAAAAGCCCAGTTTGCCTATCAAACGTACATTGTTGTACCGGAACGATTCCACATAGCTGCCCTCGGCAACTATGGAAGGGTTGGGAACCGAATCCACCCATAAGGTATCGGTTGGTGAAAAGGCAACGGCAGAATTTTGGTTGTTGTAACTGAGTTGGGCAATGGAAACAAACAAGCTGGCTCCTATTTTAAAACGTTCGGAAACGTCGTATGAGGAGGCGAGACCTATCCAGTTGTCCACATATTCCAGTCGGTAATCGTATGACGTACTGTAGTTTTCCTTTCCGGGAACCTCGAGTAATATGTCTAAAGACTTGGAATTGTAGTAGTTAAGAAAGATAGATTCTTTAAGTCGGGTAATGCTGGTAATGGCGAAGCTAAATTTACTGTCCTTTTTCCGGAAGCTATACGACAGAAATTGTGGCATGACGTTAAAATTAATGCCCGAGAGGTTGATATTGTCGCCCAGCACATTGCGGTATGAATAGACGCCCCATGAAAACAAACTGGCCGCAAAGGATAAATTGGAGCCTTGTTTAATTTCGGAAATGGTGGCCGGATTAAAATAAATGGATGCATTTCCTGCATCTCCTGCAACTACAGCTCCCGAAAGTAAAGACGATTGCGAGTTGAAGTTTAAGGTCCAATAGTGATTCATCAGCTGCGCTTGAGTTGACAAAGAGCTATATATGATTATAATAAACAAAAACCATCGAAGAATACAGGGGAGTTTCATTGGCTAATTCTTTCGACCAAAATAGTAAAAATGTGGCTAGCTCTTGTGTGTGGATGATGAAAAATGTTCAGGGGCAGGAGGATTCGGAAGGTCAGGGACTTTGTTTCTGTATTCCATTAGGTGGTTCTGAGGACTGACTTCAAGCGTGGACACTTGAAGCAGTAGGACGAATCAATAAGATCAGTGTTATTTATTTGCTAACAACTCCCAACTTCGGACTCCCAACTTCGGACTCCCGACTTCCAACTCCCGACTTCCCCACCTTATTCTATACCCGAAAAGTATTTCATAAACTGAACACGTTCCCAGGCAGCGGGGTTTTTAGTGTTTTCCACACTCATTTTACCGATAAACTCATCCAGCGATTTGTATTCTTTCCGTTCCATCCAGCTTTTCAGTTCCTCGAGCATGATGTCGATTTCTTTGAAGCCTTTTTTGTAAAGTACCGAAGCTATTTGTACTGCTTTTGCTCCGGCCAGCAATTGTTTGATAACGGCGGTTCCATCGTGAATGCCCGTGGAAGCAGCAATGTCGCAATGAACACTTTCGGAAAGCATGGCTACCCAGCGCAACGATTGTGCCAGGTCGGAAGGCGAGCTGAATACGTTGGAGTTTTTTACTTCCAGATGCTCGATGTCGATGTCGGGAGAGAAAAATCGATTAAACAAAACCAGTCCTTTGATATTGGTCCAGCTGAGGGTAACCAACGATTTGGCTAACGACGAAAAATAGTAGCTTAACTTAATGGCCACCGGAATTTTAACAAGAGATGTGATGCGGTTGGCAATGTCGAGATATACTTTCTCGTTGTCCATTCCGCTTTTTTCCATGTCTGAAGGAAGTACAAAAACGTTAAGTTCTAATCCGTCGGCACCGGCCAATTCAATTCGTTTGGCAAAATCCATCCAGTCGTTGTTCGAAATACAATTGATGGAGGCTATAACCGGGATACTAACGCTTTTCTTACAGTCTTTGATCAAGTTCAGGTAGGTGTTGATGTCGTTCTCCTTGCTGTAATTATGGATATAATCCTGAGCTTCGGGATAGTAGTTGGCAAAGTCGCCTTCGTCAAAAGTTTTGCTCGACGCCACGTTTATTTGTTCTTCAAACAGCGATTTCAACACCACGGCACCGGCACCGTTTTTCTCCAGCTCCACAACGTTATCAACTGAATTAGTTAATCCTGAGCTACCGACAATGATCGGATTTTTAAGCTTTAAACCCATGTATGTTGTTTCCAGACTGATCATATTTCAAGACGTTTTAGTGCATTTTTTTCTAAAGGGTAAAAATACTAACTTATATACTTCATAGCTCACAGGTTGAAAATTAAAAACAATTCTAAATAATGTATTCATCTTAATTATGACTTCTGTGTAGGCGAAGCGAATGATCTTTCATTAGATTTGCAAAAAAAGTCTGTTGAAAAGAATACTCATTATACAAACAGCTTCATTGGGCGACGTTGTGTTGTGCACTCCGCTCATCGAAAAGTTGCATCACTTTTATCCCAAAGCTAAAATCGATTTTTTGCTCAAATATGGCTATGAGGAGGTTTTGCGGTATCACCCTTATATCCATCATGTCGTTGTTTGGGATAAAAAGGAAAAGAAGTTTGCCCATTTGTTTGAGTTGATCCGGATTTTTCGGGAAAAGAAATACGATCTCATAGTGAATGCCCAAAGGTTTGCTTCTTCGGGCTTGATCACCGTTTTTTCGCAAGGAGAACATACGGTGGGGTTCAACAAAAACCCGTTTGCGCTTTTTTTTAACCGAAGAGTAAAGCACCGAATTGGAAAATCATCTCCCTTTGTTCATGAGGTAGAGCGTAATTTAAAACTCATCGAACATGTTACCGACAGCTCCATGGACTTCCCCATGAGACTCTATCCTACGCAACTCGATTTTGCCAAGGTAAGCCAGTTCAAAACCCGAAAATTCATTACCATCTCACCCGGTTCGCTATGGGCCACCAAGCAGTTACCTGCCGAAACCTGGGTGTCGATGATGAAACAATTGGATGAGGATACAGTGGTTTATCTGTTGGGGTCGGCTAAAGAATCGGTGCTATGCCAAAATATTATTTCCGAATCAGGACATGCCAACAGCATGAACTTGTCAGGAAAACTCTCTTTTCTTCAGTCGGCTGCTTTGATGAAAGATGCGCTAATGAACTACGTAAACGACTCAGCCCCCATGCATTTTGCTTCGGCGATGAATGCGCCCATTACAGCTGTTTATTGTTCCACTGTTCCTGAGTTTGGTTTTGGGCCACGTTCCGACCATTCGTTCGTGGTGCAAATTCAGGAGGAACTTTCGTGTAGGCCATGTGGATTGCACGGCTATAAAAAATGCCCGAAAAAGCACTTTAAATGTGGTACCGAAATTCATGCAAAACAATTGCTCGACACCATGCCGGAGTAATCAAATCCTTGCTAAATTTGCCCTATGATTTTGCAAGACGAAATATCCAAATCAGTTGAATTGCTAAAAAAAGGCAAGGTTCTTCTGGCGCCTACCGATACTATTTGGGGAATTAGTTGTGATGCCACCAACTCAAAAGCAGTGGATCGTATCTATAAAATCAAAGGTCGCGCAGAAAGTAAGAGCATGATCATTCTCCTTGAGTCCGTCGAGAAGCTGGAGAAGTATGTTAAAGTGGTGCCTCCCATTGTTTACGATTTAATTGCTAATTCCAAATCTCCCCTCACGATTATTTATCCCGGAGCCAAAAATGTGGCCAAAAATGTGATGGCTCACGATGGTACGGTAGCTATCCGGATTGTGCAAGGAGAGTATTGTAGTGCGGTGCTGTCACAGCTTGACAGACCCGTGGTTTCTACTTCTGCCAATTTTGCCGGACAACCCAATGCCAGTGTTTTTCAGGAAATCGATCCCGGTATTGTAAAAAGTGTGGATCACGTGGTGGAAGTATTTCGCGACAGGGTTCGTTCAATTAAACCTTCCACAATTATTAAGTTGGAAGATGATGGTTTGTTTACGATTATTAGGCCTTGATTTTTGATTAATGGATCAATGGATCAATGGACTAAATTGGAGGAACAAGATATAGACTAGAAAACAAGCGTTCTCCGTTTCACCCTTTCACCTTTGCTCCCAATTTGTTAACATCAGGATGTTCATTATTAATGTATTCCCCACTTTTCTATTCATTTATTTGATTTAGTTTTACGCCAAAGCCCATATAATTGTAACTAACATGTGCAGTCCTGCTGAGGCCTGTTTTAAGTCGATGAAAAAAGTATTTATTTTGCTAAATACCAACCTTTTAACATGTAGAAACTGCCTGTTGGCGGTTTTGATGTTTTTGATACATGCATATTCTGTTGCACAGCCATCGGTTGTTACTCAGCCCCGTGATACTGCCGTTTGTGTGGAGTCCACCATTGGTTTTCATATCGTTGCAGTTAACACTACAGCTTATCAGTGGCAGGAAAACGATGGGGTTGGCTGGTACAATCTGGATGGAACTTTCACTTATATTTCAGGTCAAACCACTCCCAACCTCACCATCATAGATGCCAACCTTGCCCTTAATGGATATCAGTACAGATGTGTGGTAAGTGATATAAACACCTTAAAAGACACTTCGTTACCTGCCACTCTGGGTGTTTACGATCCTCCCATTATCACGGCAAATCCTGTTGATGATCGTGTGTGCAAAAGTGAAGTGAGTGTTTTTAGTGTAAGCGCACTCAATGGAACCCTATTTCGGTGGCAGGAATTGAATACCGCCGGGTGGGTCAATCTGGAGGACAATGCTTTTTACAGTGGGGTAAACACCCCCGACCTGAGCATATATACTGTGCTGGGAATGAACAACAACCGATACCGATGCATTGTAACCAATGTGAGCTGCCCCGATACATCCTTAAGTGCCCGAATCACAGTGGATCCGACACCTGTTGCTTTTGCCGTAACCGGAGGAGGTAGTTTTTGCGCAGGTGAATCAGGGGTGGAAGTGGGGCTTTCGGACTCTGAATTATCCGTTACTTATAACCTGCTAGTTGACGGAGTAGAAACTGGTCAGGTAAGAAACGGTACGGGCGAACCCATCAGTTTCGGACTTCAAAATCAGCCGGGGATATATACTGTTCGGGCATATAACGAATTTACCCCCTGTACCTCTTTGATGAATGATCAGGCGGTAGTCACTTCAAATCCATTGCCAATTGCCTATGAAATAGAAGGTGGAGGCGAAATCTGTGAAGGAGAGCAAGGCCCCGAAATCTACATGTTGTCGTCGGAACAGGGTGTAGCCTACGAATTGTTTCGTAATTCACAAACCACCAACCTGGTGATGATGGGTACCGGATTTGGAATTTCATTTGGTTATCAGGATCAAGCAGGAAACTATACGGTCATGGCCACCAATCTGGAAACCGGCTGTATGATGCAAATGCCAGGAAGCGTGCAAGTAGTGGTTCATCCTCTTCCGTTGGCGGATGCCGGCTCCGATCAGTACATCCTTCAGGGAAATACGGTTCAGTTGGCAGGTTCTGTGGTTCCATCTTCCGGAAATTACCATTTTCAATGGAGCCCTCAAAGCCTATGTGTTAGTCCCCAGCAGGCCACAACAAATACCCATGCGTTGTTCGTTTCAACGGCATTTACTTTTTCGGTTGTCGATAATCAATATGGTTGTGCTTCTCTTTCAGATACTTGTGTGGTGTATATCACAGATGGCCCTTTAAGTTTGCAAATCATTCAAAGTGCCACTACCATTTGTAAGGGCGAATCGGTGCAACTCTCTGCCATCGCGGGTGGTGGATCGGGTAGTTACACCTACACCTGGACATCCTCACCTCCCGGATTTGTTTCTTCCTTGCCAAATCCGGTGGTAACACCCAACGAAACAACGGTTTATCATCTGGTGCTGTCCGATGGAATCACTTCAGTTTCAGGTTCTGTGTCTGTTGAGGTTTTCAATCTGCCTCAGGTATACTCCGTCAATGGTGGGGGAGGTTTTTGTATGGGGGATGAAGGCGTTGCTATCGGACTTACCGGTTCGCAGCAAGGCATCACCTACAAATTGTTTCACTACGACATGGAAGTGGCTACCCATCAAGGTGATGGACAACCATTTTCCTTCGGAATGTTCAACGATCCGGGGTCGTATGAAGCGCGCGCCGAAAACACCCATGGTTGTTGGCGGGAAATGAACGGGCAGGCAACGGTTTTTATTTATGAAATTCCCACAGCAGATGCCGGTCTCAATAAGCTGATTAATTCGGGGCAATCCACCACGTTGGATGGTTTTGCCTCCGGAGGGATATCACCTTATACTTTTAGTTGGACTCCTGTGGATTTTTTAATCAACCCCACCAATTCTTCCCCTGCCACAGTGCCCCTCTTTCAAACCCGACTTTTTCAATTGCAAGTGGCAGATGCCAACAATTGTTCGTCTTTGTCGGATAATGTGGTAGTGGTGGTTACAGGTGGAGAACTTACCTTATCGGTGTTAACTTCCGGCTATCCTGTTTGTGGTGGTGAACCGGTTACTTTGTATGCGTTGGTTACAGGGGGTACGGGTAATTTCGAGTATTTCTGGCAATCCAATCCTGTGGGGTTTACTTCTTCCCTTTATAATCCTACGGTAAATCCAACCCAAACAACCACTTACACAGTTACGGTAAACGATGGGTTAACCGTACTTTCCGGATCGGTTACGGTGGAAGTGTTTCCTCAACCCTCAGCATTCAATGTTTTGGGTGGTGGTATCGTCTGCCAAGGAGATCCCTTCGATGAAATACTGCTGTCGGGCTCCGAAATCAATACAACATATCAACTCCTTCGTGATGGACAGGCTACCGGCGTATCCAAAAATGGAGATGGATATGCCCTGAATTTTGGCATGCAGAACAATGAAGGGGTTTATACTGTTTTTGCCACAGGAACCAATTCTCAATGTATGGCTCCCATGAATGGATCGGCCACACAGGCTGTTAATCCTATCCCCGTTGTGAATGCCGGACCCGACCAACTCATCGGCAGTGGCACCTCTACCATCCTTTCGGGGTCGGTGGATGGAAACGGAAATTACAGCTTTTCCTGGAATCCTTCTTCGGTATGTTTAAATCCACAAAGTGTTAATACAGAAACTATTCCGCTAAGCCAATCAACCTTATTTACCTTTCGGGCTACAGATCAATCCACCCAATGCACTTCTGAGAGAGATACGCTCATTGTGTATGTGGAGGGTGGCAATAAGTTGTCAGTAAGTAGTTTAGCTATCCCCGGCATCATTTGCCAAGGGGGTGAAGTACACCTCTCTGCACTGCCAACTGGAGGAACAGGAAATTATCAATATCAGTGGACTTCCAATCCCATTGGTTATTATAGTTCAGCAATGAATACCCTGGCATATCCTCAGGTAAGCACCTATTATTATCTGCAGGTTTTCGATGGGGTGACCTATGCCTACGACACAGTTTATGTGGAAGTGCTTCCCCCGCCTGCTATTTTCAATGTTGTCGGTGGTGGATCATATTGTGCCGGAGAATCAGGTGTGTCCATTGGCTTGTCAGGTTCACAAGTGGGCTTTAGTTATGCTTTGCTTGATGAAACAGGAGCTGAAGTTTCTGTGTTTAATGGAACCGGGCAGCCTTTGAATTTTGGCGTTTTCAGTGCGGAAGGAGTATATCTCATTCAAGCTGAAAACCCATCCGGATGTACACAGTTGATGAATGGTCAGGCCACCATTTATGAGCATATTCCTCCACTTGCCAACGCTGGCGAAGATATGACCATTGCAATGGGGCAACAAGCCTTGTTGAGCGGGTCCGCCGGTTTGGGAAGCGGACAATACACCTATAGTTGGTCTCCAGCAGACTCGCTGCAAAATTCAACAGTTCAGTCGCCTCTAACCGTACCGTTGGCCACTTCCAATATATTTTCGTTGACAGTTACCGATGACCAAACAGGTTGTGTTAGTCAACAAGACGAAGTGGTGGTAATGGTTACCGGAGGTCCGTTTACATTGCGCGTGCTGGCAGATGCATCTATTATTTGTCCCGGCGAGCAAATCCATTTGCATGCCATTGCTTCAGGTGGCAATGGAAATTATACCTACAATTGGAGCTCACAGCCAGCAGGGTTTTCTTCTAATTTGATGTCGCCCCTAGTTTCGCCTTCCACAACAACGACCTATCAAGTTATGGTAAGTGGCGGAACAAACGAATTGACGGGAAGCGTTACCATTCAAGTAAATGCCCTGCCCACCGTTTTTTCGGTGAGCGGAGGAGGTGTGGTTTGCCGGGGTGACGAACCCGAAGCCATTACGCTTTCAGGTTCTCAAACAGGACATCAATATCAATTGCTTCAAGACGGAGTTAATACCCAAATCATGAGGGTCGGAAATGGATTTCCATTGCATTTTGGGTTGCTCACGGAGGATGGGCAATACACTGTAAAAGCCATTGAAAACTCCTTTCAATGTTCCACCAATATGGCTGGTCAGGCGGTGGTTGCCTTCCAACCATTGCCAAAAGTGGACGCAGGCCCTGATGTGATCATTCAGGAAAATAGCTCAACAGTGCTCTCAGGAAGTGTTATCAACGGAGCGGGAAATGCTTATGAATACCAGTGGCAGCCTTCCGTTTTATGTCAGAATCCGCAGTCAGCTACCTCGGCCACCATACCCATTGCTAGTTCAGAGATGTTTCTTTTTACGGCTACCAATATCCAAAGTAGTTGTGTTTCTCAACCGGATACTATGTTTGTAATTACGGTTGGATCCGATTTATATGCTCATGCAGAAGCTTCTCTCCTTTCCATTTGCGACGGTGAAGTAGTCCATCTGACAGCCATCGCGGGAGGTGGAACCGGAAATTATGCCTATTCCTGGACATCTTCACCAAGTGGAACCATGTCCTTCCAACAATCTTTCGCAGTTCATCCAACCATTTCAACAACCTATTTTTTGGAAGTATTTGACGGGGTTAGTGCGGTATTCGATACGATTTCCATCCAGGTAGGTGCTCGTCCTTCGGTTTTTTCCATTTCTGGCGGAGGCGCTTTTTGTCCAAATGACCAGGGTGTGGATATCGGTCTCACTGCAAGTCAAACAGGAGTGAATTATCAATTGTTTTTGGAACCCGACCAACTGGTAACTACCCTCGTCGGTACAGGTCAATCACTCGACTTTGGCCAATTCACCCAACAAGGCATCTATTCTGCAACTGCGTTCAGTAACAATGGTTGTGTCTCCGAAATGAACGGACAAGCACAGGTGATTGAACATACAAAACCAGTGGCCAATGCAGGAGCTGACCAGTTTGTTCCATATGCCCAACGAGCGCTATTGTCAGGCAATGCCACAGGAGGTTCAGGATACCATGATTTTCTTTGGCAGCCTGAAGATTCTTTGGTTAATCCGCAAAACAGGGAAGCATTGTCAGTTCCATTGCACGCGTCCACCTTGTTTCAGTTGACCGTTGACGACCATAATACGGGTTGTCCGGGTGATTCCGATGACATGGTAGTATTTGTCACAGGTGGTACACTTCAAGTGGATGTTTATGCCAATATTGATCATGTTTGCCAAGGTGAATCTATTCAGCTGTATGCTTTACCCTCCGGTGGAACAGGGAATTACTCCTTTCTTTGGCTTTCCGATCCTCCCGGATTTTCTGCTTCCATTTATAATCCGGTAGCCGATCCCGCTGTTTCTTCTTGGTTTAAGGTGATTGTAAGCGACGGAGTTTATAACGTTACTGATTCAGTTTTTATCAACGTAACGCCTTCTCCCACCGGATTTCAACTTACGGGTGGGGGAAGCTTCTGCGATGGTCAGCCGGGAAATAATATTGTTCTGATCGATTCCGAGCTTGAAACAGCTTATTCCCTATACAGGGATCAATCCGGCGAGTTACTTACGTTGCCCGGGTCGGGGGAGCCATTGGATTTTGGTGAACAAAATCAATCCGGATACTATTGGGTGATGGCACGACAAAATTTCACCAACTGTCTGGCACCCATGAATGATACCGTTCAGGTTGAGGTAATTGAGCTTCCGTTGGCTGATGCAGGTTCGGATCAGTTTATACAAACAGGAACATCCACCCAGTTGTTTGGGACGGGTTCAGGTGGAGGTGGCACGTATTCGTTTGAATGGGCGCCAGACTATTTTCTTGTTAATCCTTTGTTGCAACAGCCTTACACCGTGCCCTTGGAAACGAGTACCAACTTTTATTTGAATGTAACGGATATACAATCAGGATGTTTGAGTGAGTCTGACCAAACATCCGTATTTGTTTTGGGTGGATCTCTTTCGGTGATCGCCGGTGCCAACCCTAACTCCATATGTGCTGGTGAACCCACTGTTTTGTCAGCCATTCCTACCGGAGGAAGTGGTAATTATAGTTATTTGTGGACTTCTTACCCCGTTGGTTATGTGTCGAATATCCCCAATCCGGTGGTTTATCCCGGAGTGAATACCAAGTATATTGTGCGGGTTGAAGATGGTCTTTCTGTGTCGTTTGATACGGTATCGGTTGCCGTATTCGATCAACCTGAGATGTTTGTTTTATCAGGCGGAGGAAGCTACTGTCCCGGAAATCAGGGGCCTGCAATTCAGCTTTCTGGTTCTCAGACTGGAGTGGGCTATATTTTATATCGCAACGGATTGGCAGTGAGCCAACAACAAGGCAATGGATCACCCTTGAATTTTGGTTATTTCACTGAACCGGGTCTTTATTCTACAGAAGCATCCTTCTCAGGTTCAGGCTGCTCGATACAAATGGCGGGAAGTGCCGTGGTAATTAAAAACCAAATACCCTTGGTAGATGCCGGACCGGATATCACCATCGAATCCGGGGCTTATGCTACACTCCGGGGTTCGGCGACGGGTGGCTCTGGAATGTATCAATTTTCCTGGACTCCGGTGGAATATTTATTAAACCCCAATGAGCCCGATGCTATCACAATTCCACTCACCAGCACCAAACTATTTACCCTTGAGGTAGAAGATGCAGAAACCGGCTGTGTTGGAAATTCCTCCAATGCCATCGTGTTTGTTACCGGAGGCTTGCTGCAAGTTCAGGTGATCGCCTCAACACAGTCTGTCTGTCCCGGAGGTCAGCTTTCTTTATATGCTTTGCCGGGTGGTGGTACAGGCCAATACACCTACTATTGGGAATCAAATCCAGTAGGTTTTCATGCCACAGGGCAGGAAGCTGTCATATCCCCATTAATTCCCACTTGGTACAAGGTTACCGTTACCGATGGCACTTTATCTGTGGCCGATTCTATCTATATTACGCCATTTAATGCACCGGTAAAATATCCCCTTTTGGGCGGAGGAAGCTATTGCGAAGGGGGCGATGGTGCAGAGATTATTCTTGAGCAATCGACAAGTTCAGTTAGTTATCAACTTTTGTATCAAACGCAGCCAACGGGTGTTTACCAAACAGGAACCGGATCGGCCATCAATTTCGGATCTTACTTTGCTGATGGAAACTACTCGGTGTTGGCTACCAATTCAGTTGGTTGTAATGCCGAAATGGCCAATTCAGTTACTATTTCTGTTGCTGAAAATCCCATAGCTTATCCCGTTGTGGGTGGCGGAACTTATTGTAAAAATGATCCTGAACTGGGTTTGCTGTTGGAGTCATCACAGGCCAACACTTCTTATGAGTTGATGGTGGATGCCATGCCCCTCGGAATAATAAAACAGGGAACAGGTTTGCCATTGAGTTTTGGTGGTCTGTCTCAAAGTGGTATTTATTCTGTTATTGCCACGCACAACAACACCCAATGTACTTCGGTTATGTCGGGGAGCGCACCTTATTTTATTCTTGAAACCCCGGAGGTAAGTATCTCAGGGGTTGAGGCCATGTGTTCTTCTGATTCGGTCGTTCTTTCCGGTACCGGCGCCTACACGTATGAGTGGAATACTTTTCCTGTTCAACATGCTCCTGAAATAACAGTTTCGCCTGAATCCACTACCCTTTATGTGGTTACGGGTTACCTTCAAAATGGTTGTTTTGGTCAAGCCGAACACGAACTGGTGGTAAACGAACGACCTCAAATATCCCTGATAAACGATCCCAATGCACTTGTTGTGAGCGCACTTCCATCCGGATTAACCCAATATATTTTTAATATTCACGATCAGGATATCCAAAGTGGTTCCGACAATCAATGGTCATATGGCGGATACAGTGGTACGTCGGATACGCTTAGGGTAATGGGAATTGCAGAAAATGGGTGTTTTGCCGAAGCAGCCCTATATCTGGAAATGGAGGAAGCTCCCAATGCCTTTACACCCAATGATGATGGCAAAAATGACATTTTCCTGCCGGGAGTTGAAATTTGGGTTTACAGCAGTTGGGGTGGCGAATTGTATCATGGTACCGAAGGCTGGGATGGCAAGCACAACGGAGAAGTGGTGGTTCCGGGAACGTATTACTATGTGCGACCAATATATAGCGCAGATGGCTCTTTGTTGAAAACCATTAAAGGTTCAGTAACAGTAGTTGTAGAATGATGAAAAATATAATTCTGACCATTGCTTTAGTTTGGTGTGGGCTTTTTCTGGCAGCTCAGGTCAAGTCACTTGAATTGGCAGAGCAAGCCTTTGAAAAACGCGACTATTTGTCTGCCGTAAAGCACTACAACAAAGCTTTACGCAAAACCAATGATTTTAATGCACAGCAGCAAATAGCCGGACAAATTGCGATGGCCTATTATGCCATGAACGACTATCAGGCTGCAGCCAAATGGTTTGAAGATGCTGTGGGCGACCGCAATGATGATGTGTCCATGGGAATCATGTTTGCCAACGCGCTTGCTGCCGACAAAAAATATGCAGAAGCCCATGATGTGCTGATGCGATTAAAAAGCAAAAATCCTGATAGCAAGGATGTTACTCAAAGATTGGCCGCGCTTCAATTGATCATTCATTCCGAAAAGGGCGACACGTTGGGGATAGTTAGCGAAGTGCCTCACATCAACAGCAATGCCAGCGATTATGGAGTAGCTTACTGGGATGACAAATTGGTGTTTGCTTCCATGCGACAGACTTCTTCCTCTAAACGTATTGATGGTCGCACAGGACAAGGATTCAGCGATCTGCTCTATACGCAAACCGACACACCCGAAAACAACGAATGGGCTGAACCCAAATCCATGCCGGATATTTTTCGATCTCCCAACAACGACGGTACCTTTGCCTACGACGCTGCCCATCGCAAAGCTTACTGGACTTCCTGTACACGTAAGCCCGAAAATTGTTTGATTTATCAGGCTGATTTTAATGCTATTACGGGGAAATGGTCGAGAGGGGAGAAGGTCGGGTTCATGAATGAAGGTTACAACTATGGGCATCCTTTTGTGGCCGACAATGGAAATACCTTGTACTTTACTTCAAACATGCCCGGAGGCTATGGACAGAACGATTTGTGGAAAATTACCCGGAAAGAAGGCGGGTATTGGGGTATTCCGGTCAACCTGGGAAAGGAAATAAATACCGCTGCCAATGAGCTGTTTCCAACGCTTTCAGGCGACAGTCTGTTGTTTTTTGCCTCAGACCGAATTAATTCACTTGGCGGACTGGATGTGTATGTAAGCCTACGGGATCATCTTTTTTTTACCACACCTGTCAATATTGGGTATCCGATTAATAGTGCCGCCGATGATTTCTCGCTACTTCCTGATGAGGACGGAACAGGAGGGTTCTTTTGTAGTAACAGGAATCCGGAAACAAGTGATGATATCTTTCGTTACAAGGGTTTTCCGTTGAAAGTGCTCATCTACGGAACTATCATCAGGGAGTCGGATAAAAAACCCCTTGCCGATGCAAAAGTACTATTCCAAAACAACCACAATCAATTGGATTCAGTTTTTACGGATGCCATGGGGGGATATCAAATACAAGCAGATGCCTTCAATGAGTATCGACTTTCGGCTTCTTACGACAATTATTATGTAGAAAAAAAAGTGGTGAAGACCAATGATATTAACTTGCTTTCACAGACTAATCCTGCATTTCAAGCCAATTTTATTCTGTCGAAAACGGCCTTTCCATGTGCTATCAGCGGATGGATTTCTAATAGAGAGACAAATCTTCCCATGCCCGGAGTAAGGGTTGAAATAACCAATGATGCCGGTTTCTCGAGCTATACAAGAAGCAATGAACAAGGATATTACATTTTTAATGGGCTGAAGCCACAAACCATCTATGCGGTTAAAACCGGTAAAGAAGGATATTTTGCCGAATCGCGAAACTGTATCCTCCCTAAGGTGGACGCCGAAATGGTGTTTAATAAGGCCAATGGCTACGACATGGATTTTCAATTGCTGAAAATTCAGACCAAGCAAGAAGTAGTGCTGAATAATATTTATTACGATTACAACAAGGCGAGCTTACGTGAAGTGTCTAAAATTGAATTGGATAAACTGGCCTCCATGCTCAGGGAAACCCCCGGAGTAGCCATTCAGATAAATGCCCACACAGATGCTCGAGGAAGGGATGAATACAACATGGATCTTTCCATCCAACGAGCAGCCTCCGTAGTTAATTATTTAGTTGCTTCAGGAATAGCCCCAAGTCGGTTGATAGCCAGAGGTTGGGGAGAAAGTCAATTGCTGTTGCCATACGCCCAAACCGAAGAAGAACACCAAGCCAACCGCAGAACCACATTCAATGTTATCAGTTTGGACGACACTGTGTTGGAGGATGAATTGGATGGTTCTGAAATCATTTTACCGGATGGTGAGCAAACAACAGGTCTTCAATATCGGGTGCAACTGCTTACTTCGAGTGAGGTGATTGATGTGAAAAAGGAATTTGCCATCATATTGGCCAATTTGCAACCCGTCCGGATTTATCAGAATAGGGAAGGTGTTTTCGTTAAATACGAGGCAGGGAGTCGGGCTACCCTTGCGGAAATAAGTAAGCTCAAAAAACAACTTAAACATTTTGGCTACGATGATTGTTTCGTGGTTTGTTATTTCAACGACCAGCGCATTACCCTCGATCAGGCCAAAAAAATGGAAAAGGAGGGCAGAAGATGAAAGCTATAGTGTGGACTATCATATTTTTCACTTTGATGACTATTGAAATACAGGCGCAATCAGATTTGCTGTTCAACAATTATCAAATCAATGCCATTGCACGCAATCCTGCTGCCATCGAAAGCAACGGACTGATTAATGCCTATCTGGGTGCTCACCAGCAGTGGATTGGGTTTGAGGATGCACCCAATATGCAATGGGGACAGGTATCTACTTTTTTCGATAAGTACAATATGGGCGTTAGTCTCAATATTAGTAACCAATCGGAAGGAGTGGCACTTACGCAAAATGTGAAATTGGGATATGCCTATCATGTAAATTTCAAAGCAGGTCATCAATTGCATCTCGGCATTGGTGCCGGTATATATTTTCGGAAATTGGATTACAGTAAATTGCGCTTTGGTGAGGAAGAACAAGATATTCCGGTTTCTGACCAAAATATAATTCGTCCTGATTTTGATTTTGGTTTTGAATATCTATTTGGTCAATTCAAAGCGGGGGTTTCCGCCAATCATATAACTGTTTTCAATAAAAATGCCACGCTATATAAAATCCCCTTGCAAACTCAGGCTTATATGCAATATCAATGGGAAGTATCTAGCGACATATCTTTGACTCCAGGTGCAGGTTATTTTTCCAGCGGCACCATTTCTACTTTTGGCTTGTCGGCCGATTTTGCTTACAAACAGTTGTTTGGCTTTGGTCTCGAATACCGAAACGGACAATCGTTTATTTTCAGGGCCGGATTACATCTTACAGAATTGGTCGAAATCCGTTATGCGTATGATATGGGAGCAGGAACTTTTGCCAAGTATCAAACCGGAATCCATGAAGTGGTGCTTATCGGACGTTTTAATAAGCATAGCACCACCCTAAATTCACCCCGTTTTATTGATAATTAGTATAATATTAGACAACTTGTTGTGCTCTCCGGTTCGCTTTCATCGCTTTTTTTAAAATTTTAAATGAACATAGTTATATTTTAACATGTTTATTGTCAAAAAGATAGCAATGTGCAGGTAGTGATCATGCAAAAAAAAAGTAAATTTTTTTGCATTTTTTTTACAAAAAGTATTGACACGTCTACTAATCCGTCGTATATTTGCATTGCTTGTTTTGTTTGTTTTTCATAATTGGGCCCACCCTAACGACCGCCCGGTCTTGGGTGGGTTTTTTCTTGTATAGGTTATTTACAAACCTAAAATTTATGATTCGCCTGGCAGATACGAGTGGCTTCCTCCAAAAAGGTTTAGTAACTGTTAAATTTTCCAGCAGGAAGAGCGTGAATGGAAAAGGGAGTTTTAATGGGATTGCATCGTTCCATCCGGTGCGAAATTACAGAAGACTTTATTCTCTAACCCATATTTAGCTAATGGCGGAGCAGTAAAAACTAAATATAGACAGTATATCATAAAAAACTTCCGAAAAAGTATTGACATATGCCCAAAACCTTCGTATGTTTGCATCGCTTGTTTTGTTTGTTTTTCATAATTGAATCCACCCTAACGACCGCCCGGTCTTGGGTGGATTTTTATTTTATACGGTTCACGTGAGTACAAGCTCAACCAACATTGTACGTTTTCCCCTCCTCACTTAAAACCGTATCAGGAAAAACATTTTGTGCCTGAGCCAATAACTTAGTCAATTCCTTGTGCCGAGCAGAGAAATGACCCAACAAAAGTCGACCAACCTGCGCATTTTTTGCCATTTGAGCGGCCTGTCGTGCAGTTGAGTGGAATTTTTCCTTGGCTAACTTTTCCATCGAATCATCGAAAGTGGCTTCGTGGTAGATTAAATCAAACTGTTGAATGTACTGGATGATGGGTTCGTGGTAGGCTGTGTCGGCGCAAAAGGCATATGACCTGCTTTTGATTGGATTTTCGGTCACTTCTTCATGGGACAAAAAATCCCCTGTAGCAGTGGTATATCCTTTCCCTGCTTTGATGGCTTTGATATCTTCTATTTTTGGGTGATGTGTGTCTAAAAATTGCTTGTTTATTTTTCGGACTTTGGGTTGTTCTTCGAATGTAAATCCCCAGGTTGGAATACGATGTAGAACAGGAAAGCATTTGACGGTCAGCTCTTTGTTGTAAACTAGTGGGGTCTCGGAATAATCTTCCAATGCATGAAAAATGAGGGGGAAACGGAGTGTTGTGTCGGAAACTTTGAGTACCTGTGCAATTAATTGCTCGAGGGCTGCCGGCGCAAAAACTGTGAAGGGTTTTTCTCTTCCAAACAAATGCAGCGTGGAAAGTAACCCGAAAATTCCGTAAAAATGATCGCCATGCAAATGACTAATCAACACATGATCGAGGTTGGCTTGCTTGATGTGCAAGCGAAAAAGTTGGTGCTGGGTTCCTTCGCCGCAATCGATCATAAAACGCTGTCTGCCAAAGGTAACTATCTGTGATGTAAGGTTGGTGGTGGCAGTGGGCACAGCCGAGCCATTTCCAAGGATGGTAACGAAAAAGGATGGGTGTGATTTCATTTGTCAAATGTAATAATTGTTGGACAAAAAAAAGACCACCCTTTGAGGGTGGTCTTTGGAATATTTCAAATGAAGGAATTACTTTTTATCAGCTTTTTCTTCATTTTCGAGATCAGTTTTCAGGTTGGCCAGTACGTCCAGATCACCGAAAGTGGTTTTTTCCAATTTTTCGTTCACTTTCTTCATGGTGCGTTGTGTTTTCTGAGCATCAGCTTTATTGCTTTCGTCAGTTTTCACTTTGGCAGCTCTTTGGTCTTCTTCATGCAAACGAGCATGTGAAAGAATGATTTTCTTGTTCTCTTTTGAGAATTCGATCACCATAAAGTCGATGGTTTCGTCTGCTTTCACATTGGAACCGTCTTCTTTTTTCATATGACGTGAAGGCACAAATCCTTCCACTCCGTAAGGCAACGATACAACGGCCCCCTTGTCGTGAACGGCAGTTACAGTACCTTGATGTACAGAGTTCATGGTAAACACATCTTCGAACACATCCCATGGATTTTCTTCCAATTGTTTGTGTCCTAGGCTCAGGCGACGGTTTTCTTCGTCCACATCCAAAACAACCACTTCGATATCTTCACCTATTTTGGTAAATTCGGCGGGATGTTTGATTTTTTTCGACCAGCTCAGGTCGCTGATGTGAATTAAGCCGTCAACACCTTCTTCAATTTCCACAAAAATACCGAAGTTGGTAAAGTTGCGAACAGAAGCTTTGTGTTTGGAACCAACGGGATATTTATCGCGGATACTGCTCCATGGGTCGGGCATCAGTTGTTTCATGCCAAGCGACATTCTTCTTTCTTCGCGATCCAATGTCAGGATAACAGCTTCAACTTCGTCGCCTACTTTCAGGAAGTCCTGAGCAGTACGCAGATGTTGTGACCATGACATTTCACTTACGTGAGTCAAGCCTTCAACACCGGCAGCAATTTCAATAAATGCACCGTAATCAGCCAAAACAACTACTTTACCGGTTACTTTGTCACCTACTTTAAGGTTGGTGTCAAGTGAATCCCATGGGTGAGGAGTAAGTTGTTTTAAACCAAGGGCAATACGTTTTTTGTTTTCGTCGAAATCAAGAATAACCACTTTGAGTTTTTGATCCAGTTCAACCACTTCTTCAGGATGTTTGATACGTCCCCATGAAAGGTCGGTAATATGAACCAATCCATCTACACCACCCAAATCGATAAACACACCATAAGAGGTGATGTTTTTAACAGTACCTTCCAGCACTTGTCCTTTTTCGAGTTTGGCAATGATTTCGGCACGTTGTTGCTCTAATTCGTCCTCAATAAGTGCTTTATGCGATACTACCACGTTTTTGTAGTCATGGTTGATTTTAACCACTTTGAACTCCATGGTTTTGTCAACATAGATATCGTAATCACGGATAGGTTTCACATCAATTTGTGAACCGGGCAAGAAAGCTTCAATTCCAAATACATCCACAATCAATCCACCTTTGGTACGACATTTTACGTAACCATTAATGATTTCGTCGTTATCATGTGCTGTATTGATACGATCCCACGATTTGAGTGTGCGGGCTTTTTTATGCGATAAAATCATTTGACCTGCTGCATCTTCTTGATTTTCAACATAAATATCCACTGTATCGCCCACTTTGAGTTCGGGGTTGTACCTGAATTCATTGAATGGAACTACGCCGTCAGATTTGTATCCAATGTTGATCACTACCTCACGGGTACTAATACCAACAACAGTACCCTCAATAACTTCATGTTCGGTAATGGAGTTGAGCGTGTTGCTGTAAATGTCTTCCAGTTTTTCGCGTTCGGAGGAAGTGTATAGGTCTTGTTTTTTTCCGATAGAATCCCAGTCGAAAACGCCGGGCACCTGAACTTCTTTTTCCGGTACCTCTTTTTCAACAATTAAAGGTTCTTCAGTAGGTTCGGCTGCTTTAACTTCTTTTGCTGGAGTTTCGGCAACGGCCTCTTCTGTTTTAGGGGCTACTTCATCAACAACTTCTTTAGAAGCTGTTTCGGTAACTACTTCTTCAGGAGCCACTTCGGATTCTGTTTTTTCAGGAGTTACTTCAGAAGTTGGTTCAGGAGTTTCTTTTACTACTTCTTTTTCGGTATGGGTTTCGGTAGTTTCGGATGCAACTGTTTCTTCGGGGGTGTTTTTGGTTTCCTCGGCTGAGGATTCAGAGAGTTTTTTTTCTTCTACTGACATTTAATAATACTTGCGTTTTAAGGCCAACCATCCGGTACCTGTGGCTTCAAAACAGGTTAAACATTTAGTCTTTCGTTTTTAAGAGATTGAACATGACGTACATGAGCTTCTCCGGATACCTTAAAAACAGGGGCGCAAAAGTACAATAATTATTTGATATCCAAAAATTTGACAACTAAGAATTTTTAAGGTATTTTTTATTTTATCTTTGCCGCCGAATAATCATCTGAAAAAATTGTGTAACATATTGTATAACAGCATATAATTAATATAAATTGCCATGGCCTTAAATTGCGGAATCATCGGTTTGACCAACACCGGTAAAACAACTATTTTCAATTGTATGTCGGACACCAAAGCGGTGAGCTCCAATTATGCTTTTAGTGCCACCAAAAGCAATATCGGCATGGTGGATGTTATCGATCAGCGGTTGTATGCTATCGATGCATTGATACATTCTGAAAAAGTGGTGCCCGCCACGGTGGAAATTGTGGACGTTCCCGGATTGGCCAAAGGTGCCTCGCAAGGGGAAGGGGTAGGTAATAAATTTCTGGCCGATATCCAGCAAACCCATGCCCTCATTCATGTGCTCAGGTGTTTCGACGATGATAATCTTCCCCACATTGAAGGCTCCATCGATCCGGTTCGCGACATGGATATTGTGGATTTTGAGTTGCAGGTGCGCGATCTGGACCTGATCAGCCGCAAAATGGTGCGCACCGAAAAGCTGGTGAAAACCGGTGATAAGGAAGCAAAAAAAGTCCTGGAAATTTTGGAAGTGTATAAAAATCACCTCGAAAACTTTGGCAACGCACGCAATGCACCCGTTTCGGAAGAGGATGCCTTTGTGATTCAGGACATGCTGCTTTTAACTGCCAAACCAGTAATTTATGTTTGTAACGTAGATGCAGCTTCGGCTGTTTCAGGAAATGCTTACGTGGAACAGGTGAAAAAACAACTGGAAGGTCAGGATAGTTTGATGTTGGTAATTGCCGGTGAACTGGAAGCAGAGATAGCTGAGTTGGATGATGAAGACGATCGTAAGGACTTTTTGGATGATGCCGGACTTACAGAGCCGGGAGTGAATAAGTTGGTACGTGCAGCTTACGATTTGCTTAATTTGCAATCATTTTTTACTGCCGGTCCCAAGGAAGTGAAAGCCTGGACCATCAAGAAAGGGATGAAAGCGCCGGCTGCCTCAGGCGTAATCCACAGCGATTTGGAACGCGGATTCATCCGTGCCGAGGTGATGAAGTATAATGATTTTATTGAATATAAATCGGAAGCTGCCGTGAAAGTTGCCGGTAAATTCCACGTGGAAGGAAAAAACTACGTGGTGGAGGATGGTGATATCATGCACATACGTTTTAATGTATAGTTATGATTTATAGATAAAAAAAGAGGCTGTCCTTTTTAAGGACAGCCTCTTTTTTATGGTGAGTTATTCATTTCTAAATACCAGTCGATCCTCCTCGGTATCCACAACAATGCGTTCGCTACTGTTGAGTTTTCCTGCCAGAATCATCTTCGACAATTCGTTGAGTACCTCCCGCTGAATGACTCTTTTCAAAGGACGTGCGCCAAACTGCGGATCGAAACCAATATCGGCCAGCTTGTCGGCAGCTTTGTCGGTGATGCTAATCTGGATGTTGTTTTTGGCCAACATCTTTTCCACTCCTTTAAACTGCAAGGTGACGATGTTCCGTATTTCATTTCTGGTCAGAGGTTTGAACATGATGATTTCGTCCACCCTGTTCAAAAATTCAGGTCGTATGGTTTGTTTCAGCAAATCGAACACCTGACGGCGTGTTTTTTCTTCCACGGCGTCGGCATTGGCTTCGGTGAGGTTGGCAAAGCTCTCCTGGATAATGTGCGAACCAATATTAGAGGTCATGATAATGATGGTGTTTTTAAAATCCACCATACGGCCTTTGTTGTCGGTAAGTCGTCCATCATCGAGCACCTGAAGCAGGATGTTAAACACATCGGGGTGTGCTTTTTCAATTTCGTCGAGCAATACCACTGAATATGGTTTGCGTCGCACGGCTTCGGTGAGTTGACCACTTTCGTCGTAGCCCACATATCCGGGAGGCGCTCCCACCAGTCGCGATACCGAGTGGCGTTCTTGGTATTCAGACATGTCGATGCGTACCATGGCGTTTTCGTTGTTGAACAGAAAGTCGGCAAGGGCTTTGGCCAGCTCGGTTTTTCCCACTCCGGTGGTTCCCAGAAAGATGAAAGAGCCAATGGGACGCTTTTCGTCTTGCAATCCGGCACGACTACGGCGAATGGCGTCGGCGATGGCCGAGATAGCATCTTCCTGACCCACCACCCGTGTGTGTAGTTCGGCTTCCAGCGACAATAATTTCTCGCGTTCGCTTTGCAGCATACGGCTCACTGGAATGCCCGTCCATTTGCTTACAATGTCGGCAATGTCTTCGGCACCCACTTCTTCATTAATCATGGGTTTGTCGCCTTGAAGTTCGGTTAATTGCACTTTGTAGGCTTCAGTATCGGCTTCGGCCTGTTGTAGTTTACCATAACGAATTTCGGCCACACGTCCATAATCTCCTTCACGTTCAGCACGTTCTGCTTGAAGTTTCAATGATTCGATGTCCGCCTTTTTCATCTGAATTTTATCCACCAAATCCTTTTCGGCTTGCCAACGGGCACGTAGGTCGGTGCGCGATTCGTTGAGGTTGGCCAGCTGTTGGTTGATGGCATCCAGTTTAATTTTGTCGTGTTCGCGTTTGATGGCTTCGCGTTCTATCTCCAACTGACGCACACGTCGTTCTACGATTTCAAGTTCCTCAGGCAGTGAGTTAATTTCCAGTTTGAGCTTGGACGCCGATTCGTCAATCAGGTCGATGGCCTTGTCGGGAAGAAAGCGGTCGGTGATATAACGTTGTGAAAGTTCCACTGCAGCTACAATGGCTTCGTCTTTGATGCGTACTTTATGATGGTTTTCATAGCGTTCTTTCAATCCCCGTAAAATGGAAATGGCCGAGAGGGTGTCGGGTTCGTTCACCATCACGATTTGAAAACGGCGTTCCAGGGCTTTGTCTTTTTCAAAGAATTTCTGATATTCTTTGAGGGTAGTGGCTCCGATGGCACGCAATTCTCCACGGGCAAGGGCGGGTTTCAGTATGTTGGCGGCATCCATGGCACCTTCCGATTTTCCGGCACCTACCAAGGTATGGATTTCGTCGATGAAGAGAATGATTTCGCCATCAGAGTCGATTACTTCCTTGACCACACTTTTCAGTCGTTCCTCAAATTCGCCTTTGTACTTGGCTCCTGCAACCAAAGCTCCCATGTCGAGGGAGAAAATCAGTTTTGACTTTAGGTTTTCGGGTACATCGCCATTCACTACCCTGTGAGCCAGTCCTTCAGCGATGGCTGTTTTACCAACGCCGGGTTCTCCAATCAGGATGGGGTTGTTTTTGGTTCTGCGCGATAGAATTTGCAGGACACGCCTGATTTCGTCATCACGGCCTATTACCGGGTCGAGTTTGCCTGAACTGGCCAAATCGTTCAGGTTTTTACCGTATCTGCTCAGGGCATTATACTGGTCTTCTGCCGACTGACTGTTTGCAGTGGCGCCTTTACGCAATTGTTTAATGGCTTCAATTAAATCCTTCTTAATTACCTGATTGTCTTTCAAAAGTATCTGAGCGGTGCTTTTTTCATCCAGCAAAGCCAGAAGCAGGTGCTCGATGGAAACAAATTGGTCGTTAAATTCTTTGAGGTATTTTCGTGCGCCGTTGAGCACATGGTTGGTTTCGTTGGCCAAATAGGGTTCGCCGCCACTTACCTTGGGCAACGATTCTATGATTTTTGTGACGGCTTCACCGAATATGGTAGTGTTTACATTCAGTTTCTTCAGCAAAAATGGCGTCACATTCTCGTCCACATCAAGGATTCCCTTGAGTAGGTGTATATTTTCGATGGCCTGATTTTGAAAGCTGGCGGCCACTTCCTGTGCCTTCTGAATCGCTTCCTGCGATTTTATGGTGAATTGATTTAAGTTCATAATATATTCCTTTCGTTGATTCAAAAATGTGCACAACTGCCACTTCAAATTCGAAACCAATCCGATATTTTTAATTATTTCGGAAAAATTGACATAATATTTTACCATGCATGACAAAATGTCTGATTATTAGGCTGTTATTTAAAAAATAAAAACATTAAAGGGTCGTTTGAGCATTAGTATTATCTTCGCAGAAACGTATAGTTGGCTAATAATAGAAATAAATTCATGACAAAAAAAACTTTGGTTCTTGGGGGAAGTTTAAAACCCGACAGGTACGCCAATAAGGCTATCCGCCGATTGGTTAGGTATGATCATCCCGTGGTGTCTATTGGGTTGAGATCAGGTGAGGTAGCGGGGGTGAATATAGAAACCGGCATGCCTGTTTATACTGATATTGATACCGTTACGGTTTATTTGAATCCTTTTAATCAAGAGCCGTATTTTGATTATATTATAAGTTTGAAACCCCGCCGGATTATTTTTAATCCGGGAACTGAGAATGACTATTTTGCTCAACGATGCAAGGAGGAGGGTATCGAAGTGGTGGAACACTGCACCCTTATTATGCTGGATGCGGGGAACTACTGAGATAAATTTCATGCAACCACAAAACATATTTTACTACCTTTGCCAGGCATTTTAAAACCATAGGTTTATATTGTATGACGCTTAAAAACAGCACAACCGGATTAGTTTCTTATCTGATTTTTATATCACTGTTATTGGTTTCCACAAAGGTTCAATCACAGAATTGCGAAATTCAGGTTATTGGTGCCACCTTGCCGGTTTGTCCGGATAGCTTTTTTCAACTGATGGTGGAAGATGCACCCAATCGTATATACGAATGGCAAAAGGAAGAAGACGGTATTTTTGTAACAGTTGGCAACGAAGCTATTTTAGATCTGGAAATTCAGGATTCATCTGTTTACAAGGTTATTGTTATTGATACATTGATTCCCGACACATGCCGTAGTCTCCCGTTTGGTATCGGTGTACGGCCACCCATTGAAGTGACATTCTATCAACGCGACTCCATTTGCAGTACGGCTGAAAATGCAAAAGTAAAGGCCACTGCCGGCAATGCATTCCCTGCCAACGAATATCATTATTTATGGGAAATTGAGGGTATTGACGGAGCGGTGATTAATCCCACTGATTCCACAGAAGTATGGGGTTTGTTGGCACGGCAAAACTATTCCATTTTGATTACAGATCCCTATGGTTGTCGTCATCATGAAACCTATAAAACCTTTTCTTATCCCAATTTGGTGATCGAAATCACTGCAGAGCCCAACGATACTGTATATCTTCAAAACCCCACTGTTACTTTCTTTTACGAGAATTTATCTGCCGATAGTATTACCCTTAACAGTGATGCCACTTGGTGGGAAATAATTGAAGGAGATACTGTTACCGAGTCGAAATTGCAGGAACCTACCTATAAATATAATAGTACCGGAGAGTTTCTTACCTATCTGTATGTAAAAAGCGACAAAGGGTGCGACACCGTTTATACCACCCAGATTGTGGTGAAACCGGTGGAACTTTTTATTCCCAACATCATTACCCCCGGCGATGGTGATTCCAATAATGAATTTACCATTACAACCCAGGACAATATCGACCGGAACGTAGTGGACTCTGAAACATTGAGCCGTTTCTACGAAAGTTCTCGACTGGTGGTGTTCAACAGGCTTGGCCGCAAGGTTTTTGAAGCTGATAATTATGACAATAAATGGGATGGCGATAATCTTCCTGACGGGGTATATTATTATGTACTTGAATGTAACGGCGCCAAAAGCACGGATGTGTTTAAAGGATCGCTAACCATCATTAGAAGCAATTAATACAATGAGTGGATTAAAAAATTATTTAGGATTATTACTTATTATGCTGGTAATGGCTTCGTGTGCTAATTCCGGGCAAAAAAAAATTAGTACCGATTTGGTAAAAAACACGAGCACAGCTGATGCCAAGTCGGAAGCGGATGGACCCCAGATTAAATTTGAAGAAACTGAACACAACTTTGGTCGCATCATTATGGGCGAGCGTGTGTATTACCGATTCAAATTTACCAATACAGGGACTTCAGATTTGTTGATTACCAAAGTTAACAGCAGTTGTGGTTGTACCGTTGGGAAGTATCCCAAAGAGCCCATTGCACCCGGTCAGAGCGACTTTGTCGAGGCTTCCTTTGATAGCAGCAACCGAAAGGGTATGCAAAATAAAACCATTACCGTTTTAACCAATACCCAGCCAAACCTGACAACTCTACGAATTAAGGCAGAAGTCGTGATGCCTGAAAAAAATTAAACTAAACTAAATATTTCATTATGAATTTGATGCTTATCTTATTGCAGGCCACCGAAAGTGGTGAAAGCAGCTGGATGTCGATGTTGCCCTTGTTTTTAATATTAATTGTGTTCTATTTTTTCTTTATTCGTCCGCAAACGAAAAAGAGTAAAGAGCAGAAAAAATTCAGAGAGGCACTCCAAAAAGGACAGAAAGTGATCACCATTGGCGGTATCCACGGTAAAATTTCGGAAGTAAATGAAACCACTGTGGTATTAGATCTGGGAGGCGGACAGGTGAAGATTACCGTCGAAAAGAGTGCCGTTATTAACGATCCCGGTGATATCGTTCAGTCCAAATAGACGAGCGAAACCGTAACTTAATTTTATTTCCGGAGTATGATTCTTCAGACTCCGGTTTTTTTGTATGAGGTCAGAAAATAAACATAGATCCGTTCATTCATGGTTCATTAGCCAAATGCCATTTCTGGCTAAGTTGAAGCGCGATCATTTTATTTTCTTTTTGTGCGTGCTTATTGCCAGTCTTTTTTGGTTGCTTATCAAGCTTTCGGATGTTTATCGAGTTACTTACGTTTTCAAGGTAGAATACAACCACGTTCCTCTTGAAAAAAAGCTGACCTCGCTGATAGACAGTGCGCTCACTGTGGATGTAACTGCTCGTGGGTATGCCTTACTTGATATGGGTTTTAGTCGTGAGGATGTGCCATTAGTAATAGACTTGCGCAATTACCAGCTGATTTCGGATAAGGGAAATGAGTACTATATTTTTACCCAAGAATTGCGCAACAGGTTAGCCGAGAAATTAAATGTGGATGAGTCGAATATCATCCTTTCTGAGAATCGTCTGTCGTTTATACTTGAAACATTGAGCAGTAAGAAAGTTCCTGTGGTGGCTCGCTACAATTTTAAGTTTAAGGATCAGTTTGGAGCCTATATGGAAAGTAGGGTTACACCCAACACGGTTACTGTTTTTGGTCCTGCCTCAGCCTTGGATACCCTCACTCATGTTTATACTAATAGGTTGGTATTGAATGATATAGAAAAGGATATCCGAGAGGAGGTTAATTTACAAAATCCGGCACCAAAACTGCTTAGTTTTAGTGTTGATAAAGTGATCCTTGAAGAAGATGTGGAACGATTTACCGAGTCCTCGGTTACGGTACCGGTGAATGTGGGCGTTCGTTCATTTACCATCAAAACTTTTCCGTCCAATGTTAAAATAACATATAAGGTGGCTCAAAAGGACTTTAGTCTGATACAACCTTCTCAGTTTGATGTGGTGGTGGATACAAAGGGCGTTGATTTGAAGTCTGTAAAAAAACTTCATCTGGTTTTGGATCGGGCACCCGCCAATGTATCCAATATCAGGCTGGTACCTATGGATGTTGAATTTCTCATCATTAAATAGCTCATGATACGTATCGGCCTCACCGGAAACATCGGCAGTGGAAAATCCACCGTATCCAAAATTTTTGAAGTGTTGGGCGTGCCCGTGTTTTCGTCGGATGAGGTGGGCAAAGGTTTGTACGCTCAAAACAAAGTAAAACAGCAACTCCGGCAATTGTTTCCCGAACACGATTTTTATCCCATGGGGCAATTCGATAAAAAGGTGTTGGCCAATGTGATATTCACCAATACTGAGGCGCTTACCTTGATTAACCAACTGATCCATCCCATGGTGGAGGAGGAGTTTCAACGGTGGGTAGCCGGTTATATAAAATATCCTTACGTTATTCAGGAAAGTGCCATTTTGTTTGAGCATCGCTTTGAGCGTCGCTTTGATGCCATGATTTTAGTTGCTGCTCCCAGAACTCTGCGGTTGCAGCGTGTGATCAAACGGGATGGTGCCAATCGGCAAAATGTGGAAGCACGAATGAAAAACCAAATGGATGAAGAAAACAAGCGCAAATTATCTCAGTTTGTTATAGAAAACGATGGCCTTCAAATGGTTATTCCTCAGGTAATGGACATTCATGCCAAGTTGTTAAATATTTCAATTCAATGAGTAGAAAATAAGCTTGTTAGCAAAACATTGGACTTGGAGAAACAAATGCCGTTTTAATACAAAAATATATCTCAAAGATCAATATCCTGAGATAATCTATTTAAAGTGCTCATAAACACCTAACCCAAACAAAGCAAAATCATATTTTGCAGGATCTGTGGCGTCCATTGCTCTGAGCGAGCCGTCCAACTCAACCACCGCTTTGGCATCATTTTGTTTTCGTTTCAGAAGACCCAATTTGCGGGCTACGTTTCCCGAATGAACATCCAACGGGCAAGATAAAATGGAGGGTGAGATGTTGCGCCAAATACCAAAATCCACTCCCGCATCATCTTTTCTGACCATCCACCTTAAAAACATGTTAATGCGTTTGGCCGCAGAACCGTTTAGTGGGTCGGATAGGTGTTTTCGGGTTCTTTCCATGTGTGGCACATTGAAAAACAGGTGCTTAAATTGAGAAATCGCCGGTTGTAAGGATTCTGATGTTTGATGTTTTGTAAATATTCCTTCCAATCCATTTTGATGCCGATAAATATATTTCAGTGCAGAAACAAAGGTTAACAAGTCTGATGAGTTAAACGTCCGGTGAACAAACCCTTCCATCTTTTTCAGGTCTTCGTCCTGATGATTTATAATAAAATCATGGGGTGAATTTCCCATTAATTCCATCATGCGTCGGGCATTCTTGAGAATAGACGTCCGATTTCCCCACGAAATGGTTGCGGTTAAAAATCCTGCTATTTCAATATCTTCTTTTACAGAATATTGGTGTGGTATTTGAATGGGATCAAGTTCAATAAAATCAGGAGTGTTGTATTGAACTACTTTTTCGTCCAGATATTCGTGTAGTGATTTTAGGTCGGTTTCCATATATATCCTGTTGGCGAGCAAAAATACAAATAATGAAAGGCGACAGTCTACCAAGTTTATTTATAAAAAACGACTTTAACATGCATCCATTTTTGTCGCGATAGAAAATCTCCCTCCGTTGCAAATCCTGATACAAACACCTATCTTTGCGCTGTTACACAGCGGATATTTATTATGCATGCCTTATAGTTGACCTCAATCATGAATACTAATTCACTTAAACAAAAAATATACACCATCATTTTCGAAGCCGACACTAAAAATGGCAAACTGTTCGATTTGGTGTTATTTTATGCCATTATTGTCAGTGTAATTGTGGTAATGCTCAATAGTGTTCAGGAAATTCACGAACTCTACGGAAGTTGGTTTTTGTTGATTGAATGGCTCATAACGATTGTGTTTACAATGGAATATGTGTTACGCATTTGGGTGGTAAAAAGTCCACGAAAGTATATTTTTAGTTTCTACGGGGTTATTGACTTTCTTTCAGTATTGCCCACATATTTGAGCCTTCTGTTTGTTGGGTCTCACTACCTGATGGTTATCCGTATGCTTCGTCTGCTGCGAGTTTTCAGGGTATTTAAACTTACCAGATATATTGGAGCCTCCGATTCTTTGCTGCTGGCCGCAAAAAACAGTCGCAGTAAAATTATCGTGTTTCTTGAGGTAGTTATTATTCTCGTGGTGATTATCGGATCGATGATGTATCTGATTGAAGGACCAAAAAATGGATTTACAAGCATCCCTAAATCAGTGTATTGGGCCATTGTTACTATTACAACAGTTGGCTATGGCGATATTGCACCCCAAACCATTGCCGGACAAACCCTGGCTTCTTTCTTAATGATTACGGGTTTTGCCATTATTGCGGTTCCAACCGGCATCATCACCTCAGAAATTAGTCGTGCCGGAAAAAGGAAAAATACACAAGTATGCAGAAACTGTCAGTTTGACGATCACGATGACGATGCCCGCTTTTGTAAAAAATGTGGCGAAGCACTTTAATGTTAAAAAAGTTAAATAAGGAAAACAATTTGGCACATTTTATGCTTAAAAGGTGATTAATTATTACTTTTGTCCCAATAAAAATCACCCGTTCCTCGGGAACCAATGTGTCCCTGACAACGTCTGAAAAGTTCTTAACATTTAAAAACATTACCAATGAAAAAAATTATTCTGGCGATTGCATTGATGTTTTCTGTTTTGTTTGTAGTTGCACAACAAGAAACCAAGAAAGCCAATGGTCCCGAAATTACTTTCAAAGAAACTGTTCATGACTACGGCACCATTTATGTAAATGGAGACGGTGCTTATGATTTTGAATTTACCAACACCGGCAACGAGCCGCTGATTCTCAGTAAGCCTCGCTCTTCTTGTGGGTGTACCGTGCCCGCATGGCCAAAGGAACCCATTTTGCCCGGTGAAACAAACAGTATTAAAGTAACCTACAATACACACAAGGCTGGACCTTTCAACAAAACGGTCACAGTATATTCCAATTCGGCTACCAACGCCAACGTGATGTTGCGTATCAAAGGTAAGGTGGTGCCCCAACCAACTGAAGCACTTCCCGAAAAAGATAATGGAGGAGGAGCCGCTCCCATCAATAAATAGTTATTTGATCAAATTAAGTATAGCCTTCATCTGTTCAGGTTTTCCTGAAGTGAGGGCTTTTTTTGCTATATAATCAAACCAATAATTGATAGCGCTATGTTAAATATTTCCAAAAAAGGGCAGCAAATGCCGGAATCGCCCATTCGTAAGCTCGTTCCCTTCGCCGAAGAAGCTAAAAAACGAGGGGTACATGTTCATCACCTGAACATAGGTCAACCGGATATCCATACTCCTGAGGTGGCATTAAATGCAATCAAAAATATGACAACCAAAGTGTTGGCTTACAGTCATTCTGCCGGAACACTTTCGTTGCGTAAAAAACTAACTGAATATTACAAAAGCGTAAATATTCATCTCACGGAAGAAGAAATTATTGTAAGTGCCGGTGCTTCCGAAGCGCTGTTGTTTGCTTTTCAGTCGATTATGGATCCCGGCGATGAGGTGATTATTCCCGAGCCTTTTTATGCCAATTACAATGGTTTCGCTGCCAACGCCGGTATTAATGTGGTTCCCATTTTTTCAAGTATTGAAAGTGGTTTTGCTTTGCCGCCCATAGAGGATTTTGAAAAAAACATTACGCCAAAAACCAAAGCTATTCTGGTATGTAATCCCAACAATCCTACCGGATACCTGTATTCCAAAGAAGAGCTGGAAGTTTTGCGTGATATCGTAAAAAAACACAACCTCTTTCTTATTGCCGATGAGGTGTATCGCGAATTTACCTACGACGGAAAAACCCATTATTCCTGCATGTATCTTGATGGAATTGAAGAAAATGTAATCCTTATCGATTCGGTTTCTAAGCGTTACAGTGCTTGTGGTGTGCGTATCGGTTGGCTGGCTTCAAAAAATAAACAACTGATGTCTACTGCCATGAAGTTTGCTCAGGCACGATTGAGTCCCCCCTCTTTGGGTCAATTGGTTTCAGAAGCTGCCGTAGATACGCCGAAGGAATATTTCGATGCCGTTATTGATGAGTATATTGCGCGTCGTAATACGGTGGTGGAAGGCATTAACAAAATACCGGGTGCCTATTGTCCAAAACCGGAAGGTGCTTTTTATGTGGTTGCACAGTTACCCATCGACGACAGCGACCGGTTCTGTCAGTGGTTGCTCGAAGACTTTACATTTGAAAATCAAACGGTAATGTTGGCACCAGCTTCCGGGTTTTATTCTACCAAGGGTAAAGGCAAAGATGAAGTGCGCATTAGCTATGTGTTGAATGTGGGTGATCTGGAGAAATCTGTAAAAGTTTTGGGTGAGGCTTTGAAAGTATATCCGGGAAAAACCAATTAGTCTGGATTTATGCATGAATTTTCCATTGCCATCAGCATAATAGAAGCTGTTGAAAAAGAAGCTGAAAAGGTCAACGCCACATCCATTACTTCGTTGATATTGGATATTGGCACCATGGCCGGCGTGGAATTTGACGCGTTGGATACCGCTCTGGAAGCTGCCGTGCGAAATACACTCCTGGAAAACACTGAAATAGTGGTAAATAAAATTCAGGCCATGACCCGTTGTATTGATTGTCAGCACACTTTCGAGATAGATGATTTTCTGACTCCTTGTCCTAAATGTGGCGGTCTATTTAACGAGGTATATCTTGGAAAGGAATTAAAGATAAAATCAATAGTGGTGGACACTTAAATTGGTTCATCGAAAATTAAAAAGCAGAATTGAAGGATTCTGCTTTTTTTTGGCGTCGTATGTTTGCTTCTTGGGCAGCCTTCACCCTGAATAATTTTGTACTTTTGTGATTCATAAAAATACACCCATGACGCCAAAGGCTAACAAGTTAAAATCAAATACATTAAAAGCTCCATCTGCATCTCCGGTAGAGAAGAAAGGAAAGAAAAAACCCGTAACGCCCAAAAAAACAAAGGTGTCCTCAGAAAAATCTTTCCGTCTTTCCGATCCACGTCTGGTGAAAATTGTGGGGTTTTTTATGCTCTTTCTGGGGGTGTACCTGTTTTTGGCTTTTACTTCCTACCTGATCAATTGGTTTGATGCCAACCCCGGAAGTGTTTTTAGATCTCCGGGCTCCACTTTTTTTAGGGATCATGCAGCCATGGTTGAATCGTGGACAGGTCGTTTGGGGTCAACCGTATCCGAACTTATTGTAGCCAAAGGAATTGGTTTGGGTGCTTACCTTTTTGTGGTAGTATTGCTGGCATTGGGCTTTCGCATGTTGTTAAAGATTAAACTTTTTAAACTCTGGAGATGGGTTGAAATAATCGTTTTGCTGGGTATATGGTTGCCCTCTGTTATGGGTTTAATATTTTCACAACATCCTGAATATGTGTTGGGTGGATGGACCGGACTCCAATTGAATATCTGGTTGTTGGCTTATCTTGGCAATGTGGGCTTGATTTTGATATTGATTTTTATTCCGGCCATATTTTTACTCATTCATTTTTCGTTTTTGTTCGAGCGCCGTACATTATTTGGTAGGAGTGAAAGCAAGGATTCTAAAAAAACTGATTTAACTCCGACTAATCCTGCCGAAGATATATATAATACCGTTGAATTTTCGGTGGAAGATGACGAAAAACAAGAGGACGATTTTGTAACTGCGAAAAAAAAATCCGGTACCAATGAATACAAAATTGATGTAGCCAAAGGATTAGATAAGGATGAGGATCAGGAAGAAAGTCAGTTGCTTAATAATGGTACAGATGAACTTGAACTCACCATTGAAAAACCGGTGGAAAAAAAGGAGGAGCCGCTGGCGCCGGGGACTCATTTTGGCGTAGATACGGAATTCGACCCCACACTCGACCTGTCGGACTATAAAATGCCTCCGGTTGATTTGCTCGAAGAATATCACAGTGGTGATGTAATGGTGGACAAAGATGAACTGGAAGCCAATAAAAACCGCATTGTCGAAACCCTCCAGCACTATGCCATCAATATCACGAAGATTAAAGCTACCATCGGTCCGACAGTTACCTTATACGAGATTGTACCTGCTCCGGGAGTGCGAATTTCGCGAATTAAAAATCTGGAGGACGATATCGCCTTGAGCCTTTCGGCCATGGGTATTCGGATTATCGCACCCATTCCCGGCAAGGGTACGGTGGGTATCGAGGTGCCCAACCGCAATCCGACCATTGTTTCCATGAAGTCTATTTTTTCGTCGGAAAAGTTTAGAAACAACAACTACGAACTTCCTTTTGGCATAGGAAAAACCATTTCAAACGAGAGCTTTGTGGTGGATTTGGCTAAAATGCCCCACGTGTTGATGGCCGGAGCTACCGGACAGGGTAAATCGGTTGGGCTTAACGCCATCATCGCCTCCCTGCTGTATAAAAAACATCCCGCTGAGCTAAAGTTTATTCTGGTTGACCCGAAAAAAGTCGAACTCACCTTGTATTCACGTATTGAAAGGCACTATCTGGCCAAACTTCCCGATTCTGAAGAAGCCATCATCACCGACACTCGAAAAGTAGTACGTACCCTGAATTCGTTGAGTATAGAAATGGATAACCGTTATGAGCTTCTTAAAGATGCCCAGGTTAGAAATATTAAAGAATACAATAAGAAGTTTGTATCCAGAAAGTTAAGTCCGCTGCATGGCCATCGGTACTTACCTTACCTGGTTTTGGTAATCGATGAGTTTGCCGACCTGATCATGACGGCAGGCAAGGAGGTAGAAGGTCCCATTACCCGATTGGCTCAGTTGGCGCGTGCTGTTGGTATCCACCTGATTATTGCCACGCAACGTCCTTCTGTAAATATCATCACAGGAACCATTAAGGCCAACTTCCCGGCGCGAATTGCATTTCGTGTAATTTCCAAAATCGACTCACGTACCATTCTTGATTCGGGTGGTGCCGACCAATTGGTAGGTAGAGGAGATATGCTTTTCAGTACGGGAAGCGACATTATTCGACTGCAATGCGCTTTTATTGATACCCCTGAAGTGGAAAAACTTACCAGTTATATTGGTGCCCAGCGTGGGTATCCTGATGCGCTCCATTTACCTGAGTTTAAAGACGAGGAAAGCGATGGTAAAGGTGCTGATGTTGATCCCTCCGAACGTGACGAACTCTTTGAAGATGCGGCGCTTATCATTGTGCAAACCCAGCAGGGGTCCACTTCGTTGCTCCAACGAAAGCTGAAATTAGGATACAATCGTGCGGGAAGAATAATCGATCAATTGGAGGCTGCGGGAATTGTGGGTCCATTCGAGGGGAGTAAGGCACGTGAAGTGAAAGTTGGAAGCGAAATGGCTTTGGAACAGTTTTTGAAGGACTTACAATCAAGAGAGAACCTTGATGCAGAATAGAAGTCAGGAATAAATAGTGTTTGATAAAAGTCTTTGTAATTACTTGATAAAAATGGGCTATCCCAAATTCATCAACCGAAAGGCTAAGTTGAAAAGGTACATTATAAAAAGAAAGATATGAAAAAATGGTTGGTTTGCCTGTTGGCAATAGTGGTAATGCCCGCATGGGCTCAGAACGAAAAAGATGCTGATGCTTTGCTGAAGCAGGTAATTGACAAAACTGCTTCGTACAAGAATTTCAAAGCTGATTTGGGCTATACCATGGTGAATGTGGAAATGGACATTGATGAAGAAAAAACAGGAGTGATTTATGTTCAGGGCGATGCCTATCGATTGGAGATGGAGGGTCAGATGATCATTTGCGACGGAAAAACGGTTTGGACTTATTTACCCGACTCTGAAGAGGTGATGGTAAGTGATGTGGAAGACAGCGACGAAAGCATTTCCCCTACCAAAATACTATCAAAATACGGCGACGACTACAAAGCCCGTTTTGATACGGATAAAAAATTGCAGGGAACTGACCTGAAACAAATAAGTTTAAAAGCCGAAGATGGAAACAATTTTGATAAGCTAAGTGTTGTGGTTAACGCCAAAGATGTGTCCTTGGATAGTTTTTCTATCTACGATAAAAACGGGAATGTCTTTACATACAGGATTTTATCGCTGCAACCTGATCTCCAACTCTCTGATACAACTTTTACCTTTAAAGCTGCTGATTATCCCGATGTGGAGGTGATAGACATGCGGTAAGGTTTTCCTGGAACCCAACCATTCGTCATATTGCAATAAAGTGATGTCTTAATCAAAGAAGAGGGAATTTGCGGTGGTAAATTCCAATCAGTGAATAGATTGGATGATCTCTCGAGTGTTAACTTTTGTTGTTGATTACCTTTTATTTCTTGCCAATCCGTTTTTTGTGTTTGTATTTTATACCGGAAAAAAACAATACCACCCATCCAAAAAACATCACCACAACTCCAATTCGGGTTATGGGCCACATAAAAGCTAGTTTTTCTCCCGTAATTTCCGAAATGGACATCATGTACATTGGAAGGGAGAAGAGGGCAGCTCCAATAACAAATAAAAAGTAAACGGCGTTCAAGTAGGCGCGCACCACGTATCGGTTCATAAATGAGACACTAAGTAAGATCAGGGCTGTAAACATTTGAAAAACTACTGCTGTAACAAATTGAAACATATGCGCGCTATCAATATGGTCGTACAAAATATTGGTGCCAAAGGTGCCAAGCAGTACCGCTGTGGAGCCCATAACGCTCGAGGTAATCAAAAATCGTTGTGTCATCGCATACTTTTTGTTCAAAGATATAAAATATAAAAAACCACTACCTTTGCTTCTTCAAAAAAAATAAACCTCATGAATTGCTCTGTTGATATTAGCTATTACCCTCTAAAAGAGGAATTTATTCCCCCGATTAAAGATTTTATCCGTCGCATGAACGGTTATGAAACGTTGCGAGTGGAAACCAATGGAATGAGTACGCAGGTTTTTGGTGCATACGATGACGTGATGGGAGCCCTTTCCAGGGAAATCAAGGATTCCTTTAGTCTACCCCATTCGGTATTCGTGCTGAAAATTATCAATGCCGACCTGCAAGTACATCCTGAGTCTTAATTGATGAATGAGCTTTTAAGTTTCTTTTTGTTGCCCTATCAGTCGGCCACTACCTTCAATATAATCTTGGAATTTGTGGCTGCTGTATTTGGTGTTATCAGTGTGTTTTATGCACGAAACGAAGATATTAAGGTGTTTCCAACCGGCATTATCAGCACGGCCATTTATGTCTATTTGCTTTCGCAATGGACACTTTACGGCGATCTGATCATCAATGTTTATTATACTTTGATGAGCGTATATGGTTGGTATATGTGGCACCATATGGTGGGAAGCACACAGGAGCACCTGTCCATTTCGCGAACTACAACGCTTGACAAACTTAAGGCAACCGGGATTTTTGTGTTTACCTCTGTTTTTGTTATTGTTGTTTATCGATACTACAACGTGATGCCTAATCATTTGGGATTTATTGAGAGTTTCAACTATGCCTGGCAACATCTTACCTCCGGCAATCTGGACGACTTCAGAATGGCTACCCCTTTTTTGGACACCTTTACCACAGGTATCTTTTTTGCCGCCATGTGGTTGATGGCCAACAAAAAACTCGAAAACTGGACCCTTTGGATTGTGGGTGATGTGGTTTCCATTCCATTGTACTTTGTTAAGGGCTACGGTTTTACCGGTATTCAATACCTGATATTCCTGATATTAGCCGTTATGGGATATTTCCAATGGCGAAAACAACTTAATCCAAAGCAAATTGATGGTTAAGCGCATCGCTATCACAGGCCCTGAGTCCACAGGAAAAACTGAGCTGGCACAGCATTTGGCCAAGGTTTTCAATGAGCCGTGGGTGCCCGAATTTGCCAGAGATTATCTGGAGATATATGGCCCTGAATATTCCTTGCGTGATGTGGAAATCATGGCAAAAGGGCAGTTGCTGGAGGAGGATCGGATGGCTGCAAAGGCCAACCGGTTTTTGTTTTGTGATACGGACTTTACAGTACTAAAAATATGGTGTGAGGTGGTTTTTGGTAAGTGTCCTGACTGGATCGACCAAATGTTTCGCCGACATCGTTACGACCTGTATCTGCTTTGTTATCCCGACTTGATTTGGCAACCCGATCCTTTGCGGGAAAATCCGGATAACAGACTGGAATTGTTTCTGTTATATCAAAAGGCTTTGGAGCAAAATGGTGTTAAATACGTGGTGGTGGATGGTTTGGGTACGGAGCGAATGGAAAAAGCGATTAGCTTTGTAAAACATTTATAGAACGGATGGCTGACCAAAAAAAGCAAATGACGGTTTTTTATTTTGCCCGCTGGTATCCCCATCGGTTCGATCCCATGTTCGGACTTTTCATCCGCCGACATGCCGAAGCCGCTGCCCTTTATGCCCGCATCGGGGTGGTGTACGCCCACCTGGCCAATGAAAATCAGCCCATATTGCAACAGGAAATGGAATATGTGTTTGAAAACGGAGTGCATACCGTGCGGGTTTATTTTCCGTCTTCCAGTTGTAAAATCTGGCCTTTACGCCAGTTGTTTACCTTAATAGCCTTTTTTAAAGCCAATTTTGAGGGCCGAAAAAAATTGACTGCCATCCTCGGAGAGCCCGATGTGCAACACATTCACATTCTTACACGTTTGGGAATCATTGGGTTGTTATACAAATGGAGGCGTCAAATTCCGTTTGTGGTGAGCGAACATTGGTCGCGTTACCTTCCCACAGGGCAGTATGCAGGATGGCTGAGAAAATGGCTTACCGGAAAAGTGGTGCAAAACGCTTCTGGAATTACAACCGTAACGGAAAACCTGGCTCAAGCCATGCAAAAAGGGCGGAATTTGGTGGGGGCTCCCTACGAGGTGATGCCCAATGTTGTGGATTCGGTGTTTTTTAAGACATATCCGGAACAGAAAACCACCAAGCTGCAAAAATCATTTCTGCATGTTAGTTGTTTTGAGGACAAGTCAAAGAATATCAGTGGATTGCTGCGTGCAATTTCCCTGCTTGCGCAAAAGCGTAGCGACTTCAAACTGGTTTTGGTGGGCGATGGTCAGGACTGGAAACGGATGAAAGACTATGCCCGGGAGTTGTCTATACCAGAGCACCAGATCGAATTTACAGGACTACTCACTGGCGAGAAATTAGCCTTGCAGATGAGTAAAGCCGATTTGCTGTTGGTGACAAGTCATTACGAAAACTTGCCCGTGGTCATTATCGAAAGCTTTGTGTTGGGTATCCCCGTTATGGCTACCCAGGTTGGCGGTATTGCCGAAATCATGAACAATGACAACGGTGTGCTGCTCGAGCCTGAGCATGAAATCGGGTGGGTAACAGAGATGGAGCGGTTTTTAAACGGAGATTTAAAATTTGACCCGGAACTCATCAAAAAGCAAGCTCATGATGTCTATTCTATGGAAGCGGTTGGCCAAAGGTTAATGTCCTTTTATCAAAAGGCACTTCAGAAAAAATAAGGAAATCATCTCCTATTCGTGCATGGCCAACATGGGCAATCCCAGTTTGAAAAAATCTTTTTTCGTGATATCGTTACTGAACAACGACTTGAAAATATTGGTTTTATGGGAAATAAATGCGATGGTGTCGATGTTTTTTTCTTTCACAAAGGTCTCCAAATCACTTTGTTTGTCGGAGGCTTCCACCGTGAAAAAGTGAAAGCCGGATAATTTCTTGTCAATGGTCAGTGCTTCCTTCAGGTCGGTCATAAACGATTCTCTGGTTGCTTTGTCATTTTTTAAGGAAAAATGAACCACAAATATTTCTACTTCGTGGGGTTTGAACAGACTTTCCAACAACTTGATTTTGGCAAAATCCTTCTCACTGCCATTGCTGGCATACATGATTTTTTGTATGGTGCATTTTTGCGTGTTGGCCGGAACCGCAATAACGGGCACGTTGGCATGGTCCATGATTTTTTCAGCCATAATGCCTTCCAGAAAGCCTTTTTTTCCGGTGCCGTGAGTTCCCATGATGATGATCTCGGGCGATAATTCTTCACATTGATTTTTAATTTCCCATTCGGGATCACCGCCGGAGATTTTGTGTGTTACGATCAGGTTGTCCATCTTTTTTTCGGCAATCAATTGCTCCAACTTTTTTAGGAGGCTTTTCATGCTTTCTTCCGATTGGTTGCGTAACTCTTCAATAAATTGCACATTCATAAAGGCGTCGCTATCGATGCCCGAAGGAAAACTGCTATCGGGTATCATGAGCTGGTCGGGATAAATATGCAGTAAATGGAGGGTAGTTGGAACGGCAGGATTGACCATTCTCAAAGCATATTTACAGGTAATCAAGGAGTTGTCAGAAAAATCGACTGGTATTAGGATGGTTTTCATGGTGGTCGTTTTTAAAAGGTTAAAATTACTGATTTTTAGTTTGGTTGTCCGGATTATTTTAAAAAACTATGGTAGTAGGTTGATATTATTAAGATGTCTCCGGTTTGTATGATTTGCCCAATTTGTTATAAACCAGCACGATGGATAGTATAAATAGCATGGCTGTAATTCCCAGAATGGCATTGAGTGGGGAAGGAGCACTGAGTGCAAAACGAATGATAACAGTGGCCAATGCATATCCCGAGTTCCGGAATAGCAGCAGGTACGAATTTCCATAGCGAAGCGAAATGAGTACAATTAGGATATCCGTGAATATCAGAATGGTATAAAAAATATGAAAGAAGTTAAAGGTCTCTTTTTGGGCAAAGAAATAGTAAATATCGGCCAGAATAAGTCCCGTAAAAACGATCAGCATGAGCAAGGCCAGCATCTTTTTTACATTAACAAAGCGGGTAAGGCTATCCTGCGACTGACAAATGGTGAGTGGTTTTTCCCATTTTTTTACCAAAATTATGCCTACAAATATAAGTAAAGAGCCAAACGAATCGGCAAATAGATTGATAGCCTGATGGGTAAGTTCTTCCCAAAGGAAGTCGTCAGGAAGTTCACCAAACACTTTAAAGGCACTTCGGAGTAGGATAAGCGATAGTATTTCCAGTTGAACAACCATGGAGTTGGAGATACTTTTCTCCAAGGAAAACACCAGGTTGATTACTTCGAAAAAAAGCAATAGAGTGAATACCAGCTCGATAGCTTTAAAATAGTTGGTCGGAATGGCAACCAAAGTGGTGTTGATATAACCATTGGAATGGAGGAATATCAAGGCCACCGCGCCCACATATACCAAAATCAGTATCATGGATAATGTTCGAATGAACCCCGGTTTTTCCCAGCCATTGCGGATTTTATCGAACAGGATGGTAGCGTGTCGAATCATCGGTATTTTGTTTCTTGTGTGTAAATGTAGCCATAATTGAATATATTTCACTTGATTACAGGTTAAATTTTTTGTGCGATGCTTGTAATCTTTTTAAATAGAGCTTCCAGGGTTCATAAAAAGTGGTGAAATATAAATTTTCTGGTACTTTTACGTCGTTTTTGAGATGTGTGTTACCCTCATTGAAATTTCAATGAGTCAATGAATGAAAGCATGAGAGTACATTTTATTGCCATAGGCGGAAGTGCCATGCACAACCTGGCCATCGCACTACAACAAACCGGTCACATGGTGAGTGGATCGGATGACGAAATTTTTGAACCTTCCAAAGGACGACTCCTCTCGTATGGGTTACTACCCGCCGAAATGGGTTGGTTTCCGGAAAAGATCACCAAGGAGTTGGATGCCATTATTTTAGGTATGCACGCCAAGGCCGATAATCCTGAATTGCTTGAAGCTCAAAGGGCGGGAATCCATGTGATGTCCTATCCCGAATTTTTGGCCCAACATGCTGCCTATAAGCAACGGGTGGTGATTGGCGGAAGTCATGGAAAAACAACCATCACCTCCATGGTCATGCATGTATTGAAATGGAAAAATGCTGATTTCGACTACCTGGTGGGCTCCAAAATCAAGAATTTTGATGTGATGGTAAGGTTGACCAACAATGCCCCTGTGATGATATTTGAAGGCGACGAATACCTCAGTTCACCCATCGATTTACGTCCCAAATTTCATTGGTATGGACCGCACATTGCTTTGCTCACAGGCATTGCCTGGGACCACATGAATGTTTTTCCCACCTTTGAGAATTACCTCGAACAGTTTGAAATTTTTGTCGGGAAAATTCAACCCGGAGGTGTGCTGCTATACAACCTGGAAGACCCATATCTTGTTGATTTGGTGAATAAACATCCCCAACTTCGAACTCAGGGATACGACGTTCATCCCCATCGTGTGGAAAAAGGCATTACGCTGTTAATTACACCTGAAGGGGAGGTGCCCATTGGTTTATTTGGTCGCCATAACCTGCAGAACTTAATGGGAGCCTTATGGGTGTGTCGAGAAATGGGAATTAAGGATGCAGATTTTTATGCTGCCATCGGTAGTTTTGAGGGTGCCGCCAATCGATTGGAAAAGGTGATCGAAACAAAATCTTTGGTGTATTACCGCGATTTTGCGCACGCGCCTTCCAAAGTGAAAGCCACTGTGTCGGCTGTAAGGCACCAATATCCTGACCGTAAGATGGTTGCTTGTTTTGAATTGCACACATACAGCAGTTTGAATAAGGATTTTCTCTCCGGTTATCAACATGCCCTCGGGTCGGCTGATGCCGCCTGTGTGTATTTCAATCCCCACGCGTTGCAATTGAAAAGGTTGCCCATGCTGGAAAAGGAACAGGTACAACAGGCGTTTGATAGTCCGGGATTGGAAGTGTTCAGCGATTCGGAGACCATGGTGGCCTGGTTGAAAGAACAGGTGGACGAAAATTGCGTGGTGTTGATGATGAGTTCCGGAAATTTTGATGGGGTAAACCATGCCAAACTGGCTAAAGATATCGCACGATGAAACAACTGAAGGGAACCGTATTTTTGGTGTTGATGTTGCTGGGGCAACTCGTCCACGGACAGTTGGTTGACAGCACCGTTTATAAGCAATACGGATACCATGTGGGAAATTTGGGTTTTGGCAGCGACAGTCTGGAGTTGATTATTCCGGATATTCCCCGAGGCGTAGTTTCTCCCTTTACCATTCAGGTGCATAATTTTGGTGCCGAGCCCATGACCATTGAGGATGGACGTATTGGTAAGTTTGTTACGGTCAGGGCCAATCCCCCCCTGTTACTGCCCAATACGGCAGGGTTTATCGAGGTTTCGTTGGACATTGTACCCGAATTGCCTTTGGGACCCTTTCGCGCTGAAGTGTCGTTGGAAACCAATGATGAAACGGCCAAATACAAGTTTTTATATTTGCTGACCAATATCATCGAAAACGACCAAGGTGCTGATGTTGAGGCTAATTACGATACCATTCCCCGATTGATTTTTGAGCATTACAATTTCGATTTCGGGCATTTGTACCGTGGTAAAAAGATATATTATTCGTACCTCTATACCAATATGGGAGGTCAGCCGGTG
Source organism: Bacteroidales bacterium (assembly GCA_963676875.1). Classification (GTDB taxonomy): domain Bacteria; phylum Bacteroidota; class Bacteroidia; order Bacteroidales; family F082; genus UBA6244. The sequence goes on along the minus strand of OY781436.1, from coordinate 236,528 downwards.
GTGGTGAATAGGGTAGAGGTATCGCCCGGATGCAAGTTGGTAAGTCCCGTTCCTGAGATGATACTTCCCGGCGAACAGGGGATGGTACGTGTGCGCCTCGCTACCAGAGGTTGTGTGGGCGTGCAACACCGTTGGGTGATGCTTTACACCAATGATCCTGTCACCCCTGTTATTACACTTGGAGCACACGGAACCGTACGAACCGGAGCCCCCTCAGCCAAAAGTCCCGGTTTTTGTAAGGAAGGACCGGGGCATTTTTAGTGGGGTAGGGAAGCTTGGCTGATTTACTAAGAAACTGTCTAAATTTTAGTATAGAGCTCCGTTAGGAGCCAAATATGGGTAGAAAAATAAATTCTTCTATTATTTCGTCCCGGAAGGGACGATACAATCCTACTAAGATTCCCTTTTCTACCCATATGCTTTCCCTTCTATGTTGTAATCCAAATTTTTTCTTCATTATTTCTTTCTTTTTTAGAGAGTTATTAATTTGACAATTTTACCATCGGGCAATACGAAGCCTGAAGGTTTTCCCCTCATTGTTAAATTATACTGGGCCTAGGCCCAGTATAATTTCTTGAACCTTCGGTATAAAACTTCACCTTCGGTTTCCCCTCATTGTAACGAATCCGGTCTATAAAAACACCCTTCTATCAGCGGACATGATTTAACCAGCCGCATTTCTGTGTTCAATTTATTATAGATAAGAGCTGTGGCCTACGGGTAACGGACACCCTATTCGGGGCCGCAAGGGAATTCAAACAGTCTCTTTATCATTGAGTTGCTTCTATTTCCGATTTCGTTTTTATTATATGACTGAATATACATATGCAGTTTCATTTTTAATTACATACCTTATTCGATTAATCAGTTTCTTCGCTATTCTTATTATGGCTTTGTTTGGCTCCATTCTTTTACATAATAATCCATAACTATACATCAGTGACGGATCTTTCTTTGATGCTACCCAGGCTGCTTCAACTATGACACTACGTAAAAAAAGATTACTCCTACGTGTAATGGTGCCAACGTTCTCTTTTTCTCCCGATGAATTGGTCGTCGGAACTAAGCCCACAAACGAACAAAGCTGGTCAAGATTCTTAAACCGTAAAATGTCTTCTATTTCGGTCAAAAGGGTTATGGCTGTTATAAGTCCTATTCCGGGGATAGTTTGCAACAGACTTAACTTTTTTGCATACTCCCCGTCTAGCTGTCTAAGGTGCCTGTTAATCTTTAATAGTTTTTTACGCAGCAGCAACGATGTATCCAAGGTGTCTTCAAGAACTATTTTTCCGTGCGAAGTGGATAGTTCGATATCATTTAACCATTTTGTGAATCTTCCTGACCAATGCCTTGAAGGTCCATCAAGTTCCAAAGGAATTTTTATCCCATTAAAATAAAGAAAGGACTTGATTCTGCTTTTGTGACGACTGATTTCTTTAACCAATGTTTTGCGGTAACGCACTAGTCCACGAAGCTCTTCCATACCCATGCTGGGAATATAAATGCCCACAAGTTCACCATTCTTGAGCGTTTTGGCAATCTTACGGCTATCGCGCTTGTCTTCCTTTTGGCGCTTTTCTTTATCAGTAGTGGGAATATCAGCAGGGTTGACAACAATATTTCTAATACCAAAACCCTCAAGTTCTCGATGAGCGCTGAACCCGCAAAATCCGGCTTCATATGCAGAATAGTAAATTGCACCAGGGAAGTTCTTAATCAGATAATTAGATAGCACCTCTGCACTTGGATCCTGCGAATACGTCTTGTGAATGCGATCATTTACCATTATTGTTACCTTCCAGCTTTTCAAATGAATATCAATTCCTACATAAACATTTTGTCCAGTAAAATCAATTTTTGTACTTTTAGTCTTCATAAGCCTACTTTTTGTTTTTGTGTTTTTTCTTTTCAAAAACTAAAATACAAAAACTCGGTGGGCTTATGATTTTACAAACATACAGCCTACGGGAAAAATTTAGACAGTTTCTAATTCAAAGATTCCTGATTCAAAGATTCCGGTGTTCCTCCTTTCACCTTTATAAACTTATTAATCAACCACTTTTTGAATAGATCCCTTAGGGAATATCAGTATAATGGGGGTATTTTTTTGTTTGTATAACACTGTAAAACAACGATATACATGTCGTACGAACGTTTTCGTAACTCTATGATATTTAGCCAAACGAAATAGTGACGCAAGTTTTTTCGAATCTAACTATTTTCTTCTGTTATTTGAGTTTTTAATAAGGGGGTACTTTAACCATGATACGACTGTCGGTTTTAATTATTGAGAACCGGTGATTCAGTTTTGTTGTTCTTGTTAAATCCTTGAAAATCAATACATATCTAAAATAAATAACAATGAAAAAATTATTACTCTTGTTTATGTTGAGCTGGATGGCATTTTCCGTCATGGCTCAAGTGGCAATAAATCAAGACGGATCGCAGCCTGATCCTTCGGCCATGTTGGATGTAAAAAGCTCAGAGTTGGGGTTTTTACCTCCCCGTATGTATGATGCACAGCGCAATGGTATTCCATCGCCGGCGGAGGGTCTAATTATTTTTAATGCTACCACAAAGACCTTCAATTGCTATAACGGTACAGGTTGGTTTGAGCTTTCCCATTCCTTTCAATCTTCAGTAGTGGGTACCAATAACCCGGGAGGTGGCGTAGCTGTGAATGAAAATGGTAACAGCGCCAATGGTTCTGCAATTTTGGATGTGAACTCCCCAACACGTGGATTGCTGATTCCTGCTACCTCCGAATGGGACTTAAATCCTGTTTTGGGACTAGTTTATTTTGATGTTGGCTTGAAAAGCCTCAGATATTATAATGGCAGTTCGTGGAAAACGGTATGTTCATCATTTGTCTCAAATGTTACGGGAAGTGGTACTTTAGTTTCAAAAGGGGTGGCTATTAATTCAAGTGGAAGCGCTTCAAATCCTTCAGCAATTTTGGATGTAAGCAGCACCACAAAAGGACTTTTAATTCCCAGAATGACCGAGGCTCAAATAGGTCAGATATTGCCTGTGTTAGGACTTACGGTTTATAATACAACTTCAAACACCATCGATTATTACAATGGAACCAACTGGGAGATGTTAGCAGCCGAAAGTCCCGCCCAGCCGGATCCCATTATTGGAAATGATGCTCCTTGCGAAACATCGAGTACAACATATAGTGTAACCAATGTAAGCGGTGTGGTTTACACATGGGTGATACCTGCTGACTGGACCATTACTGCAGGACAAGGAACCAATGAAATTACAGTAACGGTAGGCAACGATGATGGCAACATCACCGTAACTCCCTCCAATGCCTGTGGGGATGGCGTGGGGCAGAGTTTGGCTGTAACTCCGTTGGCTGATCCCTTGGCAAGTGCCATTAATGGCCCGGTTGCTCCATGCGATAATAGCACCGGTAACGTTTACTCGGTAACCGACATGGCAGGGGTAACCTTTGCCTGGACGGTACCTGCAGGGTGGACCATCACTGCCGGGCAAAATTCCCACAGCATTACCGTCACCGCCGGAACAGGCGATGGCAACATCAGTGTAACCCCATCTAATACCTGCGGCGTGGGCACCGCAGCCACCCTGGCCGTTACCACACCCACCATTCCCGCCCAACCATCGGTCATTGCCGGAGCCACCGCCCCTTGCGAAACCACCTCACAAGTGTATAGTGTAACCAACGTGGCCGGCGTAACCTACACTTGGGCTGTCCCCACGGGATGGACCATTACCGCCGGACAAGGTACCAACAGCATGACCGTTACTGTCGGCACCTCTGACGGGAATATCACCGTTACGCCTTCCAACATCTGTGGAAATGGCACCGCACGGAGTTTGGCGGTTACTTCGCCTGCTGTACCGGAAATGCCCGGTACTATTGTAGGAAGCTCAAGTCCCCTACAATGTGATGCATTAGCTGGATTAACCTATAGTATATCAGCCGTGAGCGGAGCAACAAGTTATACATGGGCGTATAGCGGAGGTGGCACACCGGTAGGCACTGGCACCAATATTACTTTTTCGCCCACCAGCAGCGGGACATTGAGTGTTAAAGCAAACAATACATGCGGAAGCAGCAATAACCGTACTACATCCATTACAATTACAATAATGGAGGTTGTTGATGTAACCAATCCCGCAACTGGTGATACATGGATGGACCGCAACTTGGGAGCCTCTCAGGTGGCCACCAGAAGTAATGATTTCAGTGCGTATGGCGACCTCTACCAGTGGGGCCGTTTGAGCGATGGCCACCAGTGCCGTACTAGTGGTACCACCTCAACCAATTCAACTACCGATGTACCGGGTCATAGCAACTTTATCCTGGAACCCAACAGCCCCAAAGACTGGCGCACACCGCAGAATGACAACCTCTGGCAGGGCGTAAGTGGCATCAACAACCCCTGTCCGTCGGGCTACCGTTTGCCCACCGAAACCGAGCTTAACAATGAACGGCTATCCTGGTCACCCAGCGGCTCCGCCGGCGCTTTGGCCTCGCCGCTTAAATTGCCCATGGGCGGCTTCCGTTACTACATGACGGGCTCACTCCTCAATACGGGCTCCGCTGCCTACTATTGGAGCAGTACATTAGATGGCACGATGTCACGCCGATTGTACTTCGACAACGGCGGTTCGATCGTATATACAGACTACCGTGCATACGGCTTTAGTGTTCGTTGCATCAAGGATTAGACACTTTGACCTGCCTGCCGGAACGGAGTGCAGGCAGGTTTATTTGATAATTTGACACTTAACTACCCCTGTCCCGCCGTAGGCGGGCAGAGGTAACCTTCAACAAACAGGGGTATCCGCCGGATGCCCCTGTTTGTTTTGTGGAAGGCAGAGGAAAGGGTAGGAAGTTGCAAAGGTTGATACTTCAAAAACCAGCATGTCATTTGAATGATGCCGGAGGAGAAACGATAGTTCGTCAAAGCCAAATCCCATGAGCAAAAGAGCTGGACATGGCGCTGGTCATCGATTCTGTCGTTGGTGCGAGGGGATTTCACTCCGTCTTCGGCGGATACGACATGTCAGTTGGGGCTGTTGGTGATTGGCCGTTGATTTAAGGATTCAACGATTCTGATGTTCTTCCTTTTGCATCTTCACCTTTCCTGCATTTCCGCAATCGTTTGAAATTCACTTTTTTCCGGTTTTTGCTTATGTTCGTATGAAAAAATGAAATTTTTTACATACGTTTTTCATATAACATGTATTTTAATTCCATATAATTTTTTATTTTTACCTCCAACTAATGCTTACGCGTTAACTGAAGAATATGTACTTTCTAGCCCATAGTAAAGGAAAGGCATGGATTCAAAAATTTTCTGATTTAATCGACCCCCTTCAGGTTGCTGAAGATTTGGAATTCGTGTCGTCCGAAATGTATGTAATACCTCATGGCAGTTTTGCTGCTTTTCCCGGATTTATTTTCGTTAAATGATTTATTATGAACAAATTTCTACCCTTAAAAAAACTCTTGCTTCTGTCATTAACTTGCTTGTTTCTTGTTAGTGAAGCGCAAATTTATGCTCCCGAAGGGCTTAATATGCCCGGAACTTGGAACGCATGGACCAACCCTCCAACCAACAACCTGGCTTTTGCAAGTAGTACACAGGTGACGGATGGTCGTGTTGTATTAATTGACGTGGGAACTCCCCGGTGGCAAACCATTTTTCAGGTAGCTGCCACGGGCGGCGATTTGGAAGAGGGTAGTTATGATTTTTTGTTTACCAGTGGTCCCGAAGCCACTCCCTTCGCCAATAAATGGGCCGGTGTTTCCGTGGTAATCAATGATCTTCAAGAATACATTTTTCAGGGAACAACAGATAACAACATCGCTCTTGTAAACGCATGGTACACTATGGTTTGGGAGGATGCCGGTTATGCCAACACACGTGCCATTTTCATGGAAACCACCAACGAACCCATCGACATCACCTCGGTTTCGGAACCCGGAACGGCCTTGCCCGATGAAGTCATCAACATTGATGTCGTCACATCTGATCTGCCCTCTCCCGAGGAAATTGTGTATGTAAGATACACCACCAACGATTGGGTTGATTCCTATCTTGTGGAAGCCACCATGACAGGACTCAACGGAACGGCTGCTATTCCCGGTCAACCGGATGGTACCACCATAGATTACTATGCCATGACCAGCACCGTTGCGAGCATCACCGAAAATTACGATCTCTATACCATCAAGTTGAACAACAACGAAGGTGAAAATTACCAATGTCAGGTGGGGGTTGTGGTGCCTGCGGTTATCGATTGGGCCAACCTGCAATACCCCGAATCGGGTGTGATTATGTCGGGAGATGCCTACGATGTGTATGCGCAAGTACACATTGAAGGAATTACTGATGAGCCCGGACAGGGTGCCGGTGTACAAGCCTGGCTGGGATATAGCACCGAAGATACCGATCCCGCCACCTGGACCAATTGGATAATAGCTGATTACCATGGTGATGTGGGCAACAACGATGAATATCTTGCCGACCTGGGTGCAGTACTTTCCGACGAAGGAACCTACTATTACGCCTCTCGTTTTCAATACCTTGATCAGTCGTTTGTGTATGGTGGCTATTCTGCTTCGGGCGGTGGATTTTGGGATGGCGTAACCAATGTAAACGGCGTGCTGACCATCACCGGAACGCCTCCCGATCCCGAAATAGGTTGGGCCAACCTGCAATACCCTGAGTCGGGAACCATTCAGCCACAACAGGAATTCAACGTATTTTGTCAGGCTTGGATAGAAAATATCACCGGACAAGTTGATCCCGCTCCCGGACTGCAGGCATGGATTGGATATAGCTTAAATGATACCGATCCTGCTGGTTGGACCGAATGGATTCCAGCAGATTATTTTGGTGCTGCTGCTAGCAACGATGAATTTATGGCTGATCTCGGATCTCAAATGGTAGCGCCGGGTACCTATTACTATGCTTCGCGTTTTCAATACCTTTCACAGGACTTTGTTTATGGGGGCTATTCAGTGAATGGAGGTGGCTTTTGGGATGGTGTGGACAACGTGAGTGGCGTGCTCACCGTGGCCAATGAAATCACCACTTACCCCGTCACTTTCACCGTTACCGATGCCACCGGATTGTACACCAACATCAAATTTAAAGGCTCCATGACCAATTGGGAGCCCGTGGACATGATCCAAAATGGAGCCGATTGGTCGGTTACCCTAGATATTTTTCCCGGAACGTATGAGTGGGGTGTATTTGAAGACGATGGCAGTCCTGATGGCATTTGGCTGATTATCGGTCCCAACCTGGAAGTGACCGTGGGCGATGATGGCAGTATTTCGGGAACAAGCACTTATAATATTACCTTCGTGGGTGTTGATGAGCAATTCACTTCCGTGAAAATGTATCCCAATCCCACCGCCGAATTCTTAACAATCAACATAAGCGAATTGTCAGGGGAAAATTTGGTGAACGCGTACGATTACCGAGGTGTGAGGGTAATGAACCAAGACTTGAATTCAGCCAATTCGATGATTGACATGTCTTCCTTGTCACCCGGGATTTATTTTATACAGGTAGTTTCCGGCTCCCAACAATGGACTCAAAAAATTGTGAAATATTAAAATCAAGAAAATATCCCATTCAGTAAACCAAAACGAAAAGATGTATTCATTAAAAAGAAATAATCAACGTTCAATTTTTACACTGATGCTGATTTTCGTATTGGTGGCGGTAATGAACCTCCGGAGTGATGCCCAGATATACGCCCCCGAAGGTCTGAACATGCCCGGCGACTGGGCGGCTTGGGCGAATCCTCCAGAAAATCCTGTGTTTGCCGGCACCGCTCAAACTGCCAATGGAACTGTACGTTTGGTGCCTTTGGGGAGTCCGTTTTATCAAACCATGTTTCACGTAAGTGCCGTGGATGGACATATTACCGGAGGAACCTATACCTTTAAATATACGAGCGGACCTTTAGACAATATTTGGCAAAACCAATGGGGTAACACCAATGTGCAACTCAATGCAATTCAGGAATATACCTACGGTCAGGCCGGAACAGGTGAGCCTGAGCCCAACAATATTTCTGTAACCAACAACCATTGGTATGTGGCCAATTGGGACAATGTCGGATACGAAAATACACGGGCCATTTTCATGGAATTGTCTGCCGAGCCCGTTGAACTCACCGCGGTAACCATGAGTCCCCTAATGCCCACGGATGCCGATCCTGTGGAAATTACCCTTCAAACTACCGTGGCACCCGCCCCCGAAGAGCATGTTTACCTGAGATATACCACCGACAACTGGACAAGTTCCGGTTTGGTAAATTTTTCATTCTCCGGTTCCACTGCCACAGCTACCATTCCGGCTTTTGACAACCAAACCGAGGTAAGTTACTATGTTTTTTCATCCGTAATAGCCAATCCCACAGCAGATTTCGATTTAATCACTCTTCGTTATAACAACAATGGCGGTGCCAATTACTCCTACACGGTGGGAGACACCCTGTCGTGTGGCAGCGGTTTGACACTCGTTGGTACCGAGCCCCCCTTTCCGCTGGAAAGCACCGAATTGGTCATCACTTTTAACGCCATGTTGGGAAATGGCGGATTGGCCGGGTACGATGGCGATGTTTATGCCCATACAGGTGTGATTACCAACTTGAGTACCGGGAATAGCGATTGGAAGTACGTGAAAACCGAATGGGGTGAAAATACTCCCGAAACTAAGCTCACGTTGATCGACAGCAACCTGTACGAGCTTTCCATTCCGGATATCAGGGCCTATTATGGGGTGCCTTCCGGCGAAGAAATACAGAAAATTGCCTTGGTTTTCCGAAGCGATGAGCCCACTACCGGCGGAGGATATCTGGAAGGTAAAACAGCAGACAATCAGGATGTTTTTGTAGATATCTATCTGGATGAGCTGAATGTGAAAATTACCTACCCCACTTCACGCGAACCTTTAGTGGATCCCAATACCCTGCTTCCGGTGTGTGTGGCAGCCTTGCAAAACGATTCCATCGGATTATATCTCGACAACAATTTTCTGCAAAGCAGCACCGAGGGCGGTCTGTTTCACGCATTTAACAGTACAGGTTTGGAACCCGGAACCCACTGGCTCATTGCCAAAGCCTATGCAGGGAACGATATAGCCATGGATTCGGTGATGATTTTTATACGTGGTGACGTGCCCGTTGCCGAACTGCCTCAAGGGATGAAACCCGGAGTTAACTATCTGGACAACCAATCCGTGACCCTTGTGCTCAACGATCCGGCCAAACTCAAGCGCTATGCCTTTGTGATTGGCGATTTCAACGATTGGTCGGTGAGCGAAGCCGGATACATGAACAGAACTCCTGATGGGGATTATTATTGGATTACCGTTTCTGATCTCACTCCCGGTGAAGAATACGCCTACCAATATTATGTGGATGGCCAAATTACCATTGCAGATCCCCGCTGCCTGAAGGTATTGGATCCGTGGAATGATAAATGGATTCCCATAGAAAACTATCCTGATCTGAAACCCTATCCTTTCGACAAAACCACCGGAATCGTGAGTGTGTTTGAACCAGGAAGTACGCCCTATAATTGGCAAATTGACGATTTTACACCGGTGGCCGTCAACGAAACCCAGTCGGATTTGATCATTTACGAATTGCTGGTACGAGATTTTGTGGCCGACCGCCGCATTGCCTCCATCATCGACACCCTTGATTATCTAAAGGGTCTGGGAATCAATGCCATCGAGCTGATGCCCATCAACGAATTTGAAGGAAACGACAGTTGGGGATATAATCCGTCTTTTTATTTTGCCACCGACAAGGCTTATGGCACCACCAACGACTACAAAGCCTTTATCGATGCCTGTCACGCGCATGATATCGCCGTCATTCTGGATGTGGTGCTCAACCACTCCTTTGGTCAGTCGCCCATGGTACACATGTATTGGGACAGTCAGTTGAACATGCCCACTGCCCAAAATCCGTGGTACAACCAACAAGCGCCCCATCCGCTCAGTCCGGGATACGACTTCAATCACGAAAGTTTAGCCACTAAAACATTCGTAAAAGACTTTTTCAACTATTGGCTCACCGAATATAAGGTGGACGGATTCCGCCTCGACCTCAGCAAAGGATTTACACAGACCTATTCCGGCGACGATATGGGTGTTTGGGGACAATACGACCAGTCGCGGGTGAATATTCTCACCGATTATTATCAGTCCATCAAGGCCACCAACCCCAATGCATATGTTATTTTGGAGCATCTGGGCGGCAATGACGAAGAAGTGGTATTGGGCAATACCGGTATGTTGTTGTGGGGAAAGATGACCGAACAATTCAACCAATGTTCCATGGGTTGGGAAGAAAATTCCGACTTTTCATGGGCCTATTTTAACGAACGAGGATTTACCTATCCCAACCTGATTCCCTTTATGGAAAGCCACGACGAAGAACGTCTTCCGGTTAAAAACCTCATGTATGGCAACGGCAGCGGCGATTATCAGGTAAAGGATACCCTCACTTCATTGGGTCGTATGGAAGCCGCCGCCGTGATGTACATGGCCGTTCCCGGACCAAAAATGATTTGGCAATTTGGTGAGTTGGGCTACGATTACAGCATCAACTATTGTTGGGATGGCACCATCAGCGAAGATTGTCGCACCTCCTCCAAGCCTGTGCGCTGGGATTATTGGGATCAGCCTGCCCGTCAGCACCTCTATCAGGTGTTTGCTGCCATGGCGAAATTAAAAACCGAAAATGTGGCCTTTGAACAAGGAGCCTATGGCAAGGATTTGGCCGGGAAGGTAAAACGCACCTGGATAAGCCACGAAAGTTTGAACCTATGCATGGGCGCCAATTTTGATGTGAGCGACCAAAGCACCCAACCCGGATTTCAGCACACCGGCACCTGGTACAACTATTTTACCGGAGAAGCCCTGGAAGTGACCGACGCCGGAGGCCACACCATCACCTTGGCACCCGGAGGATATTATGTGTTCACCGACCGGCAATTGGGACGCCCTTTTGTCAATTTGACATTTAAGGTAGTACAAGCCAACAATGGCAACGTGGTATCGGGAGCTACCGTAGATTTGGGCGAGTACGGAACCCAAACCACTGATACCGAAGGACTGACCACCTTTAGCGTGGTGTCCAACAGCAACTTGACTTTTAACGTAAGTTATGGACAGTGGGCCGACACCACAGGCAGCGTGCAAGTAACCCAGGCCGACGAGCTGGTGGTGATACCCTTGGCCGGAGTTGATGGAGTAGAGGAGCTGATGGGGGATTTGGTGCGGGTGTATCCGAATCCGGCCACGAATTTAGTAACCATCGAAAACGCACAAGGATTTGAATTGACCCTGTACTCAGCTCAAGGAAGATTGATATTAACCCAACAGATTACCTCCAATCATGAACAGTTGGATGTTTCCGGATTGGTTGATGGGGTGTATTTGGTGAGAATGAAAGGAGAAAGGGGAGTTGTTGTGAGGAGATTGGTTAAGAGCTAGGGGATGGAATTCTAAAGTAAGATGATGATGAATAACAATATTGAAAAAATTGGATTATGAGTAAATATTTATTGTTTTGTCTCATTCCTTTTATATTAATAAAAACGGTTGAGGCTCAAATTTGGGTTAATCAAATTACAATTGGTAGGCCAATAGATACCTATTACTTAGGTGATAAATTAGCTAATGATTATTTTTTCAATTTTGAAATTGGTCAGGAAACCTGGAATTCTTCTGAGGTAGGTATTGGGCAAAATGCAGATGGTTCGACTGGCTGGGATTATTCTGTGGCGGAATGGTATGATGACGGTACTTGGCCAAACAAACTTGTACGCCGAGATATTGGGAATTTTCAATTTACCAATATAGGCACTTGGTTTGTTGTAGGTCGAGCCAAAAGTGAGGAAGGCCATCCTTGGACTTATGCTGATATAAATGGTTGGACTGACGAGCAGAACTTGGTCGCTAGTACTAGTGAGGGAGAGTGTCCCTATTTTACTGTCGTAAGTTTGCAAAATCCCACTGGTCTTAGACAGAAATCTTCGACTAGTTCTACAATAGAAATGGAATGGACAAAATGGAACGGAAGAAATGTCATGGTTGTCAGAAAATTAGCTGCCGATAGCTGGACAGAACCTATTCAGGGCACTGCCTATGATGTTGGTGTATTCATTGGTGATGGTGAAGTGGTTTACAATGGGAATGGAATTTCATTTGTTGATGATGGACTTCTTCCAAGCACAACCTATAATTATAAGTTTTATTCTGAGAATTATTCATACTATAGCATTGGGAGTCAGGCGGATGGTGCGACCCTAACTACTTCAAGTTCTGATCATTTTCGAAGTAAAGTTTCGGGTGACTGGTCAGTTGCAGGAAATTGGGAATCCTCTCCAAATAATACCGATTGGGTCACTTCAACATTGGTCCCGGGAGTGAATGCATCTTCCATTAATATCCTTGATGGTCATGATATTACTCTGAATACTGATGTAACTGTTTCCTCATTGACAATTAATTCTGGAGCCACTTTTGTCGCCAGTGATGCTTCTACTCGCACTTTAACCATTGGTGATGGTGGAACGTTAACTAATAATGGTGATTTTGCCGCGAATTCCGGAACTGTTAATTTTGAAGTTGCTGGTACGATTCAAGGAACGATTGGTTTTCATAATGTGACCCTGAGTGGCGGAGGTGTTGATTTTGGCGATAATTCCACAATCAATGGAACTCTTGCGATGGATGGAGGTTGGATAGCAAACGGAAAGGCTCCAACCTATGGTTCTGCTTCGATATTAAAATATAATAACGGAGGAACCTGGGGTCGTGGTGACGAATGGAACTCCATGGTCGGTGCGGGATATCCAAATGATGTACTTATTACGAGTTCAACCTTGCTCGACATGGGAGATAATGGTGGAACAGATACCTATTATCAATGCGCTGGGAATCTGACAGTGGATTTTGGGTCCACACTCAGTATGAATGAATCCGGACATGTAATGTACAAAGCCGTTGGTGTAGTTGGTGATGTTACTTGTAATGGAACCATCACATTGTCAAGTATAGGTGGAGGTGATTTGAAGCTGAAAGGGAACTTGGTTTTCGGAACGAGTTCGACCTTTAATGCCAATTCGAGAGCGATTTTTTTTAATGGCGAAAAACTCCAGACTGTTGAGGCAACTGGAGCAACTACTTATACCATATCCTATATAGTAGTTGGTGAATCCGGAGGAAGTCCTACCACTTTAAAATTGGTAGGTGGTAGTATTATTGCAGATGCACCTCAGGGAGGAAATGCCATCAGTTTTTCCAACAATACAGATAAAATTGATTTGAATGGAAATAAAATTACCATAGGAACTCAAGGTGTAAATTCATTTATCAATGGAATGGGTAGTTTTGTTGTAGGGTTAAATTCTGCAATGGAGATACTTGGAAACGGGGATGTTGGCCCCATTAATTTGGATCAAAGTTCACCCGGGACGACCAATTCGCTGCACGATCTTACCATATATAGAACAGGAGGAACAGTAACTTTTGGAAATGATTGTGTCATACCCTCCGGTGGAGTATGGACAATAAATTTGGCGAGCGCGTTGACCCTGACCGGAAACCTGACCAATAATGCCGGCGCTTCAGGTCTGGTGATAAAATCAGACGCAACAGGTACGGGTTCCTTGATTACAGAGGGTACAATAACAGGAAGTGCAACGATTGAGCGATATATCCCGGCGTGGGGTAATGCCTTGCAGGGATGGCATCTGTTATCATCTCCTGTTAGTTCTCAAGCATTTCAATCCACTTTTGTTTCCGATCCGCCATCCTCCAATGAAGATTTTTACATTTGGGATGAAACGACGAATACCTGGATTAACAGCAAAGTCGGTGAGGTGGCACCCTTTGAGTTTAACCCGTTTTTTGGATCTAATTTTGTTGTTGGAAAAGGTTATCTGGCGTCATATGCCAGTGAATCTACCAAGGATTTTATTGGAACTCCTAACACTTCCTCTGTGTCTGATATTGAATTAACATATTCTGCATCAAGTGGATATAGGGGATTTAATCTCTTGGGTAACCCTTATCCCAGTGGACTTGTTTGGAATATCGAAGCCTGGAAACCTGACCAATCAATAATTAACGGCGTTGCAAAAATCATCTCAAGTATAGATGCTTCCTATGTTGATATTGAAGCTGGGGAGATTATCCCATCAATGAATGGGTTTTTCGTTTATACAACTGAAGCAACCACATTAAGCATTCCGTCTTCGGCTAAAACCCATGGAGGTACTTGGTATAAAAGTCCGGTGTCCACACAAAAAATGGTGCTGAAAGCCATTGACATAGCAGGTGGAACTGCACAACGCAGTGTTATTTCCATTAACCCAAAGGCTACGATGAATTTTGATATGCTCTATGATGGTGAATTTGCACAATTTTATGCCCCGGCCTTTTATTCGGTGATGGGTGACTACCACTTGAGTACCAACGCCATTCCTGCAGTGGATGAAAATCTTGTTATCCCCTTTCATTTTGAAAAAAATGCCGGAAATGAATATAGAATAGATGTTGAAGGGGTTGAATCCTTAGGCATTATACCGAAACTTCTGGATAAAAAGACGGGTGTGTTAACTGACTTGGGAATTTATCCTTCCTACACCTTCACCTCCCAAGAAGGCGACGATCCCAACCGTTTTGAAATCCACTTCGCCCCCGTCGGCATCAGCGACCAACCTATTCATCTGCAACCCCGCGCTTATGTGAGCGGTAAACAGTTGACCATTCTTGGTGAAGGCCCGACAAAAGTGGAAATCTATGACATCCAGGGTAGGTTGTTATCAGCTGAGGTTGTCCATATTACAGGGAGCTACAGCCAAAATCTGGACTTGAATGCTGGATTGTATATCGTTCGTTTGCGGAATGGGGACGTGGTGAGTTCTGTGAAAGTTGTTGTGAAATAGGGAATTAATGATAGGTAAATGATATATAAATTTAAATTTTAGAGTATGAAAAGAATATTTATGCTAGTATTTGTTATTTTTGGCTTAATTGGTAATGCGCAAGTATACGTACCTGGTGATCATAATAATTGGAATCTGGATGCTACAAATGAAGCCACCCTTAAAAGTGACCTTGGAGGTTCACAAAAATATTACGGTATTACAATTTCTGCATCTATTGATGACCTATTTAAAATCGTTAAAGATTCCTATGATAATACATGGGGAGGTGGTTATTGGATTACTTCATATGATAATAGATGGGCTCCTTCATTTGGCGGTGCGAATGCAATATGGAAAGGTTCTCCAAATTCATATATACATCTCTGCATTGAAGATCCAGCTGATTATATTAATACTAATATCCCAATAGGGATTATGACGCTATCAAGTTTGCCAATAACAATAGATTACGTAAGCCAAATAGGCATTCAAAAAAACTCAATTTATTATTCTAATACTGCGGAACAAACAGTTAGTATTACTTTGTCAGCGGAAAAATCACCAGAGGAATTAATATATTTACGTTACTCAACTGATAATTGGGCTACGGATAATTTTGTACTTTCAACAGGAACAGGAACTGCTTTTACTGCTGCTATTCCCGCTCAATCAGATGGGACAATGGTTAGGTATTATGTTTTAACGACTACTTTAACCTATTCACCAGGAAATGATTTAGATATTTATCCTGATTTAATGACAATCAACTACGATAATAATTCAGGAACTCCTTATAGTTATTTTGCATCAAATCCAAGATCGAAAACGACGGGAGATTGGAATTCATCAGCAACCTGGCTTTTTAATTCGGTTCCTAGTGGTGGTGATGTAATTATTTCAAGTAATGATAATGTAACTATGAATGTGAATGTAAACATTAATTCTCTTACAGTTGAAACATCAGGTACTTTCACCGCCAGTGATGGCACAGCCCGTACGCTGACAATTGCTAATGACGGTATCCTCACCAATAGCGGAACTTTTACCTCTGGCACAGGAACGGTTGTTTTTGCAGGCACAGGAACGGTAAATGGTACAGTTGGGTTTAATGATGTTGTTTTAGATGGTGGTGGGGTAAATTTTGGTAGTAGTTCAACGATTAATGGAACACTAAGTATGGACGGAGGATGGATTACCTTTGGAAATGCACCAAGTTATGGATCGTCATCTGTTTTAAAGTATTCAAATGGAGGTACATGGGGAAGAGGTGATGAATGGAAAGCAACTTCAGGTGCCGGATATCCAAACGATGTATTGGTTACGAATAATACATTGCTTGATATGGGTGCAAATTCGGGTGCAGATGTATATCGTGAGTGTGCCGGTGATTTAATCATCGACGTAGGTTCCGAATTTAGTATGAATGAAGCAGGTAATCTGATGACTAAATCAGTTGGAGTGAATGGAAATGTGAATTGTAATGGAGAAATAACACTTTCGGGTACTACTGGTGGTGATCTGAAATTAAAGGGCGATCTTGTTTTTGGGTTATCCTCAGTTTTTAATGCCAAC
Source organism: Bacteroidales bacterium (assembly GCA_963676875.1). Taxonomy (GTDB): domain Bacteria; phylum Bacteroidota; class Bacteroidia; order Bacteroidales; family F082; genus UBA6244. The sequence goes on along the minus strand of OY781436.1, from coordinate 220,000 downwards.
GAAAGAGCGATTTTCTTTAATGGACAAACCACCCAAACTGTGGAAGCTACAGGTGCTGGCACATACACAATAGCCTATATTATTGTTGGGGAAGCAGAAGGAAGCGCTACAACTTTGCAACTTGTTGGCGGAAATATTAAAGCAGATGCTCCTCAGGGAGGCAATGCTATCACTTTTTCCAACGCTGATGATAAAATTGATTTAAATGGAAATAAGATAACCATCGGCACAGATGGAGTATCTTCATTAATTAGCGGTTCAGGAAGCTTTACTGGTAGTTCCTCTTCTCAAATGGATATTTTAGGAACAGGTGATTTAAGCACAATAAATTTTGATCAGACAACACCTGGAACTACAAATGTGTTAAAAAACTTAACAGTTTCAAGAACATCTGGAGATGTTACTATTGGAAATGATGTGGTCATTCCTGCTACCGGAGTATGGACTATAGGGTCACAGAGTTCGTTGACAGTTTCAGGCGCACTCACTAATAATGCAGGCAATACTGGTTTGGTTATAAAATCGGATGCTACCGGCACAGGTTCCCTCATTACCAATGGAACCGTATCCGGCGATGTCACAGTTGAAAGATACATTCCACAAGGTGACAGCTGGCATTTACTATCAGCTCCAACTCCGGGCATGACTATTTTAGGCTCTGATTTTGTGCCAACTCCTGACGGTGAAAACAAATTGCCCACTACATTTGATTTCTACTCATATGATGAGGGAGAAGCCGCAACTCCTTGGATTAATATTCGTGGAGAAAACCAGATAGTTAATTCTGGATTTGATGGAACTTTTCTTGCCGGAAAGGGCTACATGGTGGCTTATTCTGATGCGTATGCAGCGACTCCTTATGATTTTGTCGGTGGAGTCGTAAGTGATAATCAAACCATTAGTTTAACGAAGTCGGGTACCAATGCTACTTATGATGGGTGGAATTTGGTTGGAAATCCTTTTCCGTGTACGATTGCTGGAAATGATAACGCTGATGCCGCAAATAATTTTCTCAAAACAAATGCTACAAATATTCTGGATGATGACAATTTTGGTTACTATTACTATGATAATGCACAAAGTGATTATCAGTTGGTTAATAATGCCTTTGGAGCTCATTATATTGAAGTTGGTCAGGGGTTCTTCGTGAAAGCAAAGGCAGACAATGTGGATTTAATCTTTAGTGCTTCCGATCGCAAGAATGGATCTGCAACCTATTATAAATCAGTTGAAGATAGGAATAGTTTGATGATACAATTGAATTCATCGACTGGTCAAATGAATCAAACAGAAATAGTTTTTATGGATGGAATGACACGTGGTCTTGATATTGGTTATGATGGAGCAAAAATGCAAGGAAATCTTGACGTTTCATTGTACACCTATCTTGTTGAGCCTTATGAGAATATTTTTGCTATCCAGGCTTTACCGACTAATCTGCAGGATGAAGCTGTTAAAATAGGAATGCTTGTTAGTAAAGAAGGGGAATATTCTTTATCCTTCAATCCTTCTGACCTCTTTTTATCGATGGGTAATGTAGCGCTTTATGATAGAATTACCGGGGAAAAACATATGATCACCAGTGATTTTAATTATGAATTTATGGTAAATACTCCGGGTCAAATAGATGACCGCTTCGAAATCCACTTCGCCCCCGTAGGCATCTCCACCCAACCCACCCAACCCCAAGCCCATGCTTACGTCAACGGTCAGCAACTGACCATCCTGAGTGAGGGCAATACGCAGGTGGATATTTTTGATGTACAGGGTCGGTTGTTAAGCTCGGAGGTGGTGAATGTTTCGGGTAGTTTTTCGCGTGCACTCAACCTGAATTCCGGTTTGTATATTGTTCGTTTGCAGAACAATCGGGCGGTAAGTTCCACCAAAGTAATTGTAAAATAAAAAATAACTATAGTATAATAAAAGCTCGAAGTCATGAAGAATATTGTAATCAAACTGATGCTGATTGTCGCCATTTCGGTGAGTAGTTTACCTCTTTTGGCAGGTGGACCTCCTCCTCCTCCGGGTGACCATGGTGGTACAGGAAATACCAACGCAGGCAACGCTCCCATCGGTGGCGGCTTGTTCATCCTCTTGGGTTTGGGTGCTGCCTACGGCGGCCGCAAGCTGTATTTGATGAATCAGGAAGAAATGGAGGAATAGTATTCCTGTGCACGCTTTTTTGTTGCGTGCCTTTCTTATTGATGTATAATTTGGTATGTCTAAAAAACCGACTCAGTAGTTTATATTGGGTCGGTTTTTTATTTGATAAACACACGGTTGTTGTTGGTTAAACCGGGCACAAGCGGACGCTTGCGCCAGATTGAGGCTTTTTATAGTGTGCGTCCACATGAATAAGTAATTTGGCAAGTCTATAAAATCCGACTCGGTAGTTTGTATTGGGTCGGTTTTTTATTTGATAAGCACGCGGTTGTTGTTGGTTAAACCGGGCACAAGCGGACGCTTGCGCCAGATTGAGTCTTCAAAAAAGTGTGTCAGGCATTAACAACGTCCCTCTCCCGACTTCCCACTCCCCACTTCGGACTTCCGACTCCCGACTTCCAACTCCCCACTCCCGTCTCCCCACTCCCCCTCCCGACTTTGTTCCAAAAAAACGTACATTTGCCCCAATCCGACAGAATCGGATGACTAACTTTTAATCAACTTCTTACCTTATGAAAAAAAATCTACTCTTGTTTGTCCTGTTTTTGGGTGTATTTGCATCCTTGAATGCACAAACCCTTGTCTCCACCGATGTGCAAAAGAAAAATGTGGTGCTGGAAGAATTTACGGGAATCCACTGTCAGTATTGTCCTGAGGGTCATGCCATTGCTCAGGCCTTGCAAGATGACAATCCGGGTAACGTGGTACTGGTCAACATCCATCAGGGAAGTTTTGCCACACCCAGTGGTAGTGAACCTGATTTCAGAACTCCTTTCGGAGATGCCATCGCCAACCAAACAGGCCTCACCGGATATCCTTCGGGAACGGTCAACCGTCACGTATTTCCCGATATAGGCTCCACTACTGCCATGGGACGTGGTTCTTGGACTACCGCTGCCGGACAAATCCTGGAAGAGGATAGTCCCGTGAATGTGGGTGCTTCTACCAGCTACGATGCCGGCACCCGCGAACTGACGGTGAATGTGGAGTTGTACTACACCTCCGATAGTCCTGAATCAAGCAATTTTATTCAGGTAGCACTGCTCCAAAGTGGCATCCTCGGTCCTCAAACCGGAGGTGGTATGGGTAATAACTATGTGCACAACCACATGTTGCGCTTCCTCATCACCGATCAGTGGGGCGATGAAATCACCACCACCACCCAGGGCACTTTCGTGGAAAAAACATATACCTATACTGTACCTGCCGATTACAACGGTGTACCTTGTATTGTTGAAGATTGTCAGGTGGCGGTGTATGTTACCGAAAGTCATCAGGAAATATACAGTGGAGCAGAGGTGGAGGCCATCGATGGAACTACCCTTATTACTTCCTCCATCTTGCAACCCGCAGAGCAAGTGTTGATTGGAGAGGCGACAGCCCCCACCACTTTCGATTTAAGTATAACCAATTTACTCCCCAACGCTGACGATTTTGTGCTTACACTTTCCAACGAAAACCAACCTGCCGGCTGGAGCAGTGCATTTGTAGTGAATGGTGTAAGTTATGAAGAAACGGCTACCATTTCGCTTGAGGCAGGTGTGGCTACAGATTTTACCATCGAAGTTATTCCTGATGATTCGCCAGCTGTTGCGAGCTACGTGTTTTCTGCACAATCGGTGAGTCAGCCCAATGCCCCTTCGGTGTTGATGAATGTTTACGTAATGTCCGGTGTGGAAGACTTGCTGGTAAACAACCAGGGCGCATGGACCACTGGTGATCCTGCCAGTTTGCAACAGGATTATTTCGATGCTTTCGACTATGCCGGTATGACCAAGTACACAGCTTGTGATTATCCCACTTTTAAAATGCTAGGCACCGAAGAAAAGCTCGGCTTTGTGCGTAACTTGTATTTTAACATTGCCTGGACTTTTCCTTCTTTCACGGATGAAAATGTAGGATTTCTTACCTCCTTTCTTGATGGTGGGGGCAATCTTTTCGTAGCAGGACAGGATATTGGTTGGGATACATGGGAATCTGCCGGAAATGGAACACCTGCCACCAAAGCTTTTTATACAGATTACTTAAGTGCTGAATACAAGGGTGATGGAAGTACGGCCAACAATTCGGCTTATGCCTATCCCGGAGAGGAAATTTATGGATCTATGAATTCATTCTCCATTGCTGACATCTATGGTGGAAATATGTATCCCGATCAGGTGGATCCTTTGGGAGATGCTGTTTCCATTTTCAAATACAACGACAGCGATGCCAAAAGCGCCGCAGTTCGTGTATCAACTGATGTTTACAAGGTTGTTTATTTGGGATTTGATCCTTCCATGGCACCTCAAGACGACATGAACGAGATCATTAAACGTACCGAAGATTGGTTTAATGTGTCGGTGGGAATGGGTGAAACAAACGAAACCTCCCATCGTATTTATCCCAATCCTACGAATGGACGTTTATTTGTTGAGGCTCCCAACTCGGAAGTGGAAATATACAACACCATGGGGCAGTTGGTGCTTCGTACACTGACTTCTGATAAGGTAACTTCCATAAACATTCAGGCACTGAATCCGGGAAGTTATGTGATTCGTATTTTGGGTGAGACAGGCATGGTAAGTAATACCTTGATTGTTTATTAGACCATAAAAAAGTCAGGGCGTGAATCAATTCACACCCTGACTTTTTTTGATTAAAAAAAATTAATTTCCAGCCACCAATTGATCCGCCTGTTTTTCGGCCCAATCCACTACCAGGTTTTTCTGGTCGGCACTCAGGGCGGCATCAGGGTGCTTTTTTACAAATTTTTTCTTTGGCATGGAGCCTTCTTTTACTTCATCTGCTATTTTGGTGAGTTTGCTCACTAGTTTGCCACGTTTGAGTTCGTACAATTTGTCAAAATTCAAACGGGATTTGGCTTTAAAGGATCCGTCGGCACCATGGCAGGGCATGCACGATTTGTTGAAGACGGCTTGTACATTTTCAGGAATGGTGATTCCCGGAACATCTTCCGTTTTTTCTCCGGCAGGAGCCTGAAAGGCAAATCCCATCGCAATCACTGGGATAGCCATCAGGATAAATATTTTCTTTTTCATTGTATTATTCCATTATTCTTCTTGAGGTTCTTTCAGCCCAATCAGTGAGGGTTTTGGATGTTTCCTCTGTCAATTTCATTTCAGGGTGATTTTGGAGTACCTTTTTGGGAGGCATATCACCATTGGTCACTACATCAGAAATGTCGGTAAGTTTACCAACCAGTTTGGCCTTGGATAGTTCTCCCAATTTGTCAAACATCAGTTTCTTCATTCCTTTTTCGTTTTTCGAATCGGAGTTGTGGCAACCGTAGCATGAATTGTCGAGAACGGCCTGAACGTCAGCAGGAATTTCCCAGTTAGGAACTTGTGGAGTCATGTTTGTCTTTTCAACAGGTTGGTTTACCGTTGCTCTTATAAAAAGAAATCCAACGAAAAGGGTTAGGGCAATCAAATAGTACTTTTTCATATTTTTATTTTTAATGTTACGCGTACAAAGGTAGTAACTTTTGTTATTTGTACTCATTTTAAACAAGATGAAATTCAGACTGCGGGCATGAAATTTTCAAAGGTTCAAGTTGCCGTAGAAAAAAACTCCTTAATAAACGCAAGGAGTCCTGGTAAGAACTCCTTGCTTTTTAACCAACAGCTTGACCGTAAGTGGTGTCTGTGTCTGTTATTTTGTCGGACTATAAATATTCTCGCTGTTGCGGTAGCCGGTGAGGTCTTCGTACCAGTCTTCATATAGCGCACCGCCCGATTCGGCCCAGTCGGCAAAGAAATTGTAAGCGTCGATAATTTGTACCTGTTCCACAGGATATTCAAATTCTACGGGTAAATCGATGGCCCAAGGCAGGTTGTTTACTGTTTGATAATATTTTCCGGCAGCAGGATTGCTGTCGTCGGCCCAGGTGCCAAACAAAGCCTGGTCGGCCAGATCGGTGGGCTCTTCTCCTGCCAGATGCACTTCGATGCCGCGGTCTTCATTTACCACAATAAATGGATTGTAGGGTGCCACACGGTTGCTCACCACGCGGGTGGTCAGCGGGTTAAATACCACATGTATTTGATAAAATTGTGGTTCCACATAAGGCATGTCCGGCACAGTGTTGATGAATCCGCTTCCCGAAGAGCCTATCATGCTGAATGCGTTGTCGAAAAACATGATCACCGTATTGGATTGATTTTCCTCAGTACCATTGGCAGCAATATTCAGGTAGTTTTGTGTAAACTGCTGTCCTGTAACTGATTGTACATTGGCAGGATCGCCTTCAATCATGATGCCGAAGCCGTTAATGAGGCTGGCACCCACTGCACGAACACTGTAATCTGTATAAAATTCAACCAATCCATTGTTGGAGTTGAGAACTGATTTATATTGATAATCTAGTACGAGGTCGTTGAAGTCATAGTCCCCTTTTCCCGGCCATAGATCTTCGAATGCGAAGGTACCCCAATCGGTTTCGTTGGGATAGTACACATTAAATGCACGCGTTGCATCATTGGGATAGTCGTCCAATTCATCGTCAACGCCATCGCCGTCAGAGTCGCTAACAGGCCCGGTTACCACAACATTGTCAAAATACAAACTGGTGTTGGTGCTGTAGTCATTGGTCCAGATAAGTATCTGACAGGAGGCTGTACCCGAAGGCATGGTGGCCGCGATCATTTTGTTGGTCCATGTGGTGGGCACGATGTCAAAGGAAACATTGTAATACGCCAAGGCATATCCACTGCTGTTAAGTGGTACTAGGTACAACCAGGCATAATTTGCTCCGTTACCGCCTACGCGTTTCATGTCGGCGCTAAAGGTGATCAAATCACCTGGTGCTGCATCAATGATTTGCGAAGTTCCACCGTAAAATCTCGTGTTTGAATTATGGGTTCTAATATAACCGTCAGTCCCTTCCTGGGCCCATTCCATGTATCCTCTGTTGGCATCCCTTGAAAACCACCATTTTTGGTCGATGGTATTCAAATCAGACCACCTATTCATGGTGCCAAAATTATTGGTGCTGAAATCACCATTGGTAATCAGGTTGGTAACAACCTTTTGGTCGTAACCACGCTGAATGTCCAGATGATCTATTCCGGCACTTTTTAGGGTGGGAGGAACTGAATCTGGGGGGAAGTTGCCATAATTTTCGCCAAAATCAATGATCACCCCGCCTTCTTTTAAGCCTGTATTTTCTATAGGAACCATTACAGCTCCTGCCACCGTTTGTACATACACCTCGGTAAGGGTGCTGGGCACAACAATGCTGCCACTATATGACCCGGTTGCATCAAAACTGCCGGAGGTAATCAACTTTCCGTCGGCGGAAGGATCTGCCGAATACACGTCAAAGCGGCTTCTCATGTCTGAAAAGTTAACGGTTCCAGGCATTTGAATGGCTAGCGTTACCTCTTTGGTCGTTTCAAAAACAAATCCATCAGGAACAACTAAATCGTCCATACTCTTTTGCGGATCAGCAGGATTGTCTTTGTTGTTACAGGATTGTAATCCAAAAGATCCCAGAATAACGGCGATAATTAAAGTGCATATATAAGTCTTCATGGCAAAATATATTAAATTTGTAAAGGCTGATTCAATAATGATACCAAAGATAAGGTATTGTTGTAATGGGTTGACCAATAACTTAATAATGTTTGAATGTTAATGAGAAAAATTCCCCGACTGGGAAATTAATCAAAAAATAAGTGTCATATGGAGAACATTACACCGGGTATCGGATCACGTGTTTCGCATCCTGAATTTGGAAATGGGGTGGTTATTCAGGTATATAGCGACAGTTTTGAAATCACCTTTATGGACTATGGCGTAAAAACGGTGACCAAATCTTTCGACAAACTTAAAGTATTGGATCATCACGGTAGCGAAACCGACCTGATTAGCTATGAAAAAGTGGAAAGGGTATTTCGTAAAATGCTGACTTCCATAACCGATATTCAACATCCTGTTTATCTTGGCGATAAATGGCGTGGAGGCAAGCTCATTCTGAAACCGGGCAACGATGCCTTAAAAGAAAAGGAAATGCCCATCGACGCTTTCTTTCACAAGATAGTGATGGTTCGCGATCGTCTTCGGGTGATGGAGCAACGTATCAATGCAGCCAAAGGGTTGAATGATGAAGAAAAGGTGGCTTTACAACAGTACATTACCCGAATCTATGGAAGTCTTACCAGTTTTAATGTGCTTTTTACCGACAAGGATGACTATTTTGTAGGTGAAAAAACCACTTGATATGCGACCTGTTTATCTCGTTGGTTTCATGGGTGTCGGAAAGAGTACGGTAGGGAAACGGCTGGCTAGGTTGATGGGTTTGGAATTCATTGATTTGGACGTGATGTTTGAGCGTAAGTACAAGTTGGGGATACATTCCTTTTTTCGTAAATATGGTGAAACTTTGTTCAGACAATTTGAACAGGAAGTCCTCAAGTCAACCTTAGGCATGTCAAACGTGGTGATATCTACAGGGGGTGGAACACCTTGTTATGGAAATTCCATGGATCACATGTGCCAACATGGACTTACCATCTATCTGCATATGCCTCCCGCGGCTTTGGTTAGTAGGTTGGTTGGTGCCAAACGCCAACGCCCACTGCTGGAAGGAAAAACAGAGGATGAGTTGTCGGAATATGTTGAATGCAAATTGAACGAGCGTATGCCCTATTACACTTTGGCTCATTTGCAGGTGGATGCTCTGAGTCTGGATGTGGGTTCGTTGGTGGAAAAAATCAGGGGTTACCCTTATGAGAGGTTGCCTGGTTGGAATGCTGTGAGAGAATAGCAAACTACCAATTGAAATTAGTTTAATCCTCCAAAAAATCCCTCGCTTCTTCAAATACTTCCTCCAACCGACTCATATTTTGATAGAAAAATTCAAAAATATGTGGCCAATGTTCTCTGTTCATGGTGGTAAATCCGTGCTTCTCGAGGGTGATAACGGCGGTTTCGGAAGTTTTAATATCGGTGTTCCAAACAATGGGTTCGCTCACTGCTTGCTCAAATTCGGGTTTTAAAAATTGCAACTTGGCCAGATGTCTCTGGCGTGCTTCGGGATTTTTTTCTACCAAATCAAGATGCACAGCCACCTGTTTTCGCTCGGCACTAAACCTGAACCGAAAACCCCGGATACCGGTTTTGTTGAGCAGCCATCTTTCTCTGAGGTGTATCCGTTTGCGTTTGGTGGTCGACCACTTTCCAAACGTGGTCCAAAACTCTTTGTTCACCTGACGTGCTTCCTGACGACCGTACATGAGGCTTACTTTTTAACCAACAGCACAATGTTTTCCACATGGTGGGTTTGTGGAAACATGTCCACGGGTTGTGCTTTTACGGCCTTGTATTTTTTGGTCAAAATGGCCACATCACGTGCTTGTGTAGCCGGATTGCAACTGATGTAAATAATTTTCTCCGGTTCCATCTCGAGCATCTGATAAATCACCCTTTCGTGCATGCCGGCTCGTGGCGGGTCGGTGATGATGACATCGGGTTTGCCATGTTTTTTTACAAAATCGCCGGTCAATACCCTGGCCATATCCCCTGCAAAAAAGGTGGTATTGTCGATGTTGTTGAGTTGCGCATTGATTTCAGCGTCTTTGATGGCTTGTTCTACATATTCAATACCTACCACTTTTTTCACCGAACGGGCAATGAAGGCGGCAATGGTTCCTGTTCCGGTGTAAAGGTCGTAAACCAATTCATCGCCTTTGAATCCGGCAAAATCGAATGCTGCCTGATACAACCTTCTGGCCTGCACCGGATTGGTTTGGTAAAAGGAAATGGGTCCCACTTTGAATTGCAAATCGGGTTGACCTGCCACGGGAGCTTCCATTTTTTCCATGATAAACGGATCGCCCTTAAATAGTTGCACTTCCAAATCGGTGATGATGTCGTTTACTTTCTCATTAATCACATACATCAGCGACGTGATTTTGGGTATGCGATGGGACAACCATTCCAGCATCTCGGCAATTTCGGTGTCATCGTATTTGAAAACCATAATCACCATTAAATCACCTGTGGTGGAGGTGCGAATGACAACGTTGCGCAGCATGCCTTCGCCTGTATGCAGGTTGTAAAAGGTCATGTCGTGCTCAATGGCATATTCCTTAATGGCCAGCCTTATTTCATTGGATGGGTCTTCCTGGAGGTAGCAGTGGTCGATGTCGAGTACCTTGTTGAACATGCCCGGAAGGTGAAATCCAAGTCCCTGGGTGTTCAGCGGACCTCCTTCATCGGCAGGTGTATCTAAGGACGTAAGCCAACGGCGGTCGGTGAATGTAAACTCCAGTTTGTTGCGGTAATAGTAGGGCTTTTCGTTACCGAGAATGGGCAAATATTCGTCCACGTCCACTTTCCCGATGCGCCTGAAATGGTCGATTACCTGTTGGTGTTTTAAATCGATTTGGTGTTGGTAATCAATGTGTTGCCATTTACATCCGCCACACAAACCAAAGTGTGAACAAGTGGGTTCGGTGCGTATGTCGGATAGTTTGTGAAACTTAACAATCTTTCCCTCAAGGTATTTCGATTTCTTACGTGTAACCTGCACATCCACGATGTCGCCCGGTGCTGCGAAAGGAATAAATACAACCTTTTCGTTGTAATATGCCAGTGCTTTTCCTTCGGCTCCGGCTTTCATTACTTCCAGGTTTTCAATCAGTGGAAGCGGTTTCTTTTTTGTACGACCCATCAATAGTTATTTAGGCCGCAAAGATAGTAAAACGAGCGATAGAGCCCTTGTGGTTTTTTAGGCTGTAAAGTGCGTAGAAATCATCGGTAATTCTCCTCGAAAGAGGGCTTCCGGCTTTGTAAATAGCTTAATGTCAGACGAAAGTGATTTCTAAAAGTTAGGTTTGAGCGAGTAGGTGCGATAAAAGTCTTCTATTACAGTTACTGCTTCTTCGATGGTATCCACCAGGTGAAAGAGTTTCAGGTCTTTTTCACTGATTTTTCCTTCAGCCAACAGCCGTTCTTTTATCCATGTCACCAATCCGCCCCAATAGTCTTTGCTTATCAGGACAATGGGGAAGTTCACCAGTTTGTGGGTTTGAATGAGGGTGATGGCTTCAAAAAGTTCGTCGAGGGTGCCAAATCCTCCGGGAAGTACCACATATCCTTGTGAATACCGCATGAACATGAGTTTGCGTGTAAAGAAATAGTCGAACTGAATGAGCTTGTCGTGGTCGATATAGGGATTGGCCATTTGCTCGAAAGGCAGGTTGATGTTGAGTCCCACCGATTTTCCTCCGGCAATGTGCGCTCCTTTGTTGGCCGCTTCCATGGCTCCGGGCCCACCTCCGGTGATGATCCCAAAACCTCTTTTGGTTAAAAGATAGGCCAATTCTTCGGCCAGGTGGTAACATTTGTCGCCGGGCTTGGTACGAGCCGATCCAAAAACGGCTACACAAGGTCCTATTTTTGAGAGCGTTTCGTATCCATCTACAATTTCCGCCATGATTTTAAACACCGACCAGCTGTCATGTGCTTTGGTTTCGGCCCAAGGCTTCAATTTAATGTTTTCCTTTTCAGGTGTGTTTTTCTTTTCCATATGCAGGATAAATATTGATACTTTTCGTGATGCAAGTTAATTAATTCTTAGCATCATTTTTCTTATTAATCAGATTCTTTTTGCATCCTCCTGATTTTAAAGGGTGTGTCCTTTTAGTTCATTGAATAAAAAAGGTGCTGTGTGGCTTTTGTTGTTTTTAGCCACTTCTTCAGGAGTTCCTTCGCAAATAATTTTTCCTCCGGCTGCTCCGCCTTCCGGCCCAAGGTCGATTACATGGTCGGCTACTTTAATCACATCCATATTGTGCTCAATAATGACCACCGTATTGCCTTTGTTTACCAGCTTGTCGAGTACGCCCAACAGCACTTTTACATCTTCAAAATGTAAACCTGTGGTGGGTTCGTCGAGGATGTAAAGCGTATTTCCGGTGTCTTTTTTTGCCAACTCAGCGGCCAGTTTTACGCGCTGTGCTTCGCCACCCGATATGGTGGTTGACGATTGTCCAAGTGTAAGATAGCCAAGTCCTACGTCTTGCAGTGTTTTGAGTTTCAGCACGATAAACGGAATATTTTCAAAGAACTTAACCGCCTGATTGATGGTCATGTTGAGCACATCGTTGATGGATTTTCCTTTGAAACGGACTTCCAGGGTTTCACGATTGTAGCGTTTGGCGTTGCAATCTTCGCACACCACATACACATCGGGCAAAAAGTTCATTTCGATGGTTTGCACGCCGGCACCCTTGCAGGTTTCGCAACGGCCGCCTTTTACGTTAAACGAAAACCTGCCGGGTTTGTATCCCCTGATTTTGGCTTCGGGCAGGTTGCCAAAAAGTTTTCTGATTTCATCAAACACCTTCACGTAAGTGGCAGGGTTGGAGCGGGGAGTACGTCCGATGGGCGACTGGTCGATTTCGATGACCTTGTCGATGTTTTTAATGCCTTCGATGCGTTCGTAGGGCAAGGGTTTTTTTAATGAGCGGTAAAAGTGATTGCTTAGAATAGGGTAGAGGGTTTCGTTGATGAGGGTGGATTTTCCGCTTCCCGAAACGCCGGATATACAGATTAATTTACCCAAAGGAAGGGTTAAATTAACGTTTTGGAGGTTGTTTCCGGTGGCATTGAATAATTGTAGGGTTTTGCCGTTGCCTTTTCGTCGTTGTTTTGGAATGGCAATGGTACGTTTTCCATTGAGGTAGTCGGCGGTGATGGTGTTGCTGGCTTTTATTTCCTCGGGAGTGCCTGCGGCCACTATTTCTCCGCCGTGCATACCTGCTCCGGGACCGATGTCGATAACAAAATCGGCCATCAACATGGTGTCGCGGTCGTGTTCCACCACAATTACCGAATTGCCCACATCGCGCAGTTCCTGAAGTGCCTTGATAAGTTTGTGGTTGTCGCGTTGGTGCAACCCAATGCTGGGCTCATCCAGAATATACAGCACACCTGTGAGTTGCGACCCAATTTGTGTGGCCAGTCGAATACGTTGCGACTCGCCACCCGAGAGACTGCGTGCGGGTCGGTAGAGGTTGAGGTAGCCGATACCCACTTCAAGAAGAAAATCAAGACGACTGCTGATTTCTCGAAGAATCTCATGACCGATCAGTCGCTGTTTCTCACTCATGCCCTCTTCCACATTTTCAAGCCAATGACGCAACTCTACCAAGTCCATCTGCGACAGTTCGGCAATGTTTTTCCCGTTGATTTTAAAAAAGAGGGCTTCTTTCTTCAAGCGGTCGCCGTTACATTCCGTGCAAACGTGCTTGTTCATAAAACCGTCGGCCCATTGTTTGGAACGTTGTCCGTTGGCTTCGGCACCAAAATTTTCCACATATTCCACTACCCCTTCAAAATTCAGGGTGTAGGATGAGGTGATGCCCAGATATTCCTTTTTCACCGTGAAGGTTTCCCTCGATCCGTTTAGTATAACGTTCATTCCTTCCTCGGGAATGTCTTTGATGGGAGTGGAGAGGGTAAAGCCGTACTTAATGCCAATGGCTTCCAGTTGGTTAAATAGCCAGTTGGCCTTATATTCTCCGAAAGGTGCAATTCCGCCACGTTTGATGCTGAGGTTTTTGTCGGGCATGATTTTATCCCGATCCACCTCGTTCACCAATCCCAGTCCGTTGCATGTAGGACAAGCGCCGTATGGAGAATTGAAAGAGAAGGTGTTGGGTTCGGGTTCGTCGTACGACAAACCGGTTACCGGACACATGAGTTTTCGGCTAAAGTGCTTAACTATATTATTTTCAGGGTTGAAAACGCTGAGTGTGCCCTTTCCGATTTTCATGGACTGCGCCACGGTGCGCCGGATACGGTCTTTGTCGGGGTGACTGAGGTCGATGCGGTCCACTACCAATTCAATGTCGTGCACCTTGTAGCGGTCGAGTTGCATGCCGAATTGAATATCTTGAATTTCACCATCCACGCGCACTTTCAGGTAGCCTTGCTGACGGATTTGTTCAAACACTTCCCGGTAATGACCTTTTCGACCTTTCACCAACGGCGCTAGAACGACGAGTTTTTTGCCCTTAAAACTATCTGTTATCAACTGTGTAATCTCATCTTCGGAATATTGTACCATTTTTTCTCCCGAGAGATAGGAATATGCTTCAGATGCTCGTGCGTAGAGCAATCGCAGAAAGTCATAAACTTCAGTAATAGTACCTACAGTGGAGCGCGGATTTCTGTTCACCGATTTTTGCTCGATGGATATTACCGGACTCAATCCATTGATTTTGTCCACATCAGGACGTTCCATGTTGCCAATAAACTGACGGGCATATGCCGAAAAGGTTTCCATGTATCGGCGTTGGCCTTCGGCATAGATGGTGTCGAAAGCCAGAGATGACTTGCCACTGCCACTCAATCCGGTGATCACCACGAGCTTGTTGCGCGGCATGGTGATGTCGGCATTTTTCAGGTTATGCACACGTGCGCCAAAAACCTCCAGGTTTTGATTGCCATGAAAGGGTGTGAGTGTGTCGTTTTTCATGAGCCTGATGGATTTAGTCCGTTTCTTTTTAAGATGAGTTCTTCGTGGGTGATGTTATAGGGTGCCAATGGAATGGAAATGATATAGGTTTTTTTCTTTCTGTTTTTCAGATAACTTTGACGCAACCACGGGTTAAAATATTTGAGTAGTTTATAACTGATTTGATGTGCTGCTGCCCAATCAGCCCAGTCGTCAACGCTTTCATTTACTATTACAGTTCTAACCGGGATAGGTAGGTAAACGTCTTTTTCATCGAGGTAGAATCCGAAATTCTCGGGATTTTCCATGATCATTTTAATGGCCAGAATGCGGTAAACATAGCGTGCTGTTTCTTCGTTGAGCAATAAATCGTAAAAAGAGGAAGCTTTTTGTCGGTCGATCTGACGGTTAATACCCTTTTGTCCGGCATTGTACGAAGCCGCTGACAGAGTCCAGTTGCCGTAGGCATCATAGCTTTTTTGCAGGTATTCGCATGCTGCCACGGTTGATTTTGTCAGGTTATAGCGTTCGTCGATGTCTTTGTCGACTTCCAGGTCATATTCTTTGGCGGTTCCTTTCATCAATTGCCAAAATCCTGTGGCTCCCGCCGGTGACACCACGTTGGTCAATCCGCTTTCAATCACGGCTACATACTTAAAATCGAGTGGAATTTTGTGACTTTCTAGAATGGAGTCGAATAAGGGGAAATATCGATAGCTTTTTTTGATCAATTGCAGGGTGGCCGAATGCCAATAGGTGTTTACCATCAGTTCACGGTCGAGGGCTTCGCGAACGTAAAACAGGTCGAGGGGGACTTCCTCTCCGGCAAAGGTAAGGGTGTCGGGGATGTTGGGCGATACAATCCGGTAGTATTGTTCGTTTTGACCCGGGGTTTGGCTAACCTGCAGTTTTTTTAGTGCATCAAAGCCAAAAATGAGCATGGCAATAACGACAATCAGCAGTATGTAAGTGAGTATTTTTTGCATTCAATCAGGTAGTTGTGGTAGGTTGTTGAGAACATGATCCATTATAGCTCCCCGAAAAAACCGAAGAGAACAATGGGCAAAATTAACCAGAATTTTAGCGTGAGCTTAGAAAGGGCTGATAAAATCTTTAAACAAAGGGGCTATTTTATCTTTGTCGGAAAGAATGGGGTCGGATATTTTCCAATCGATGTTGAGATCGGGGTCGTTCCAGAGGATACTGCCTTCCGATTCTTTATTGTACACGTTGGTACATTTGTAGAAAAAGGTGGTGTTATCTTCCAGGGTGACAAATCCATGGGCGAATCCGGGCGGTACCCAATACATCCATTTATTGTCTTGGGTAAGCTCAATGGAAGCCCAATGGCCGTATGTGGGCGAACCTTTGCGGATGTCAACGGCCACATCGAGCACCGAACCCCGAATCACCCGCACCAGCTTGCCTTGAGCAAAAGGCGGTTTCTGAAAATGAAGTCCGCGCAACACGTTTTTTTGTGATTTGGATTCGTTGTCCTGAACAAAATTTTGGTCGATACCATTTTTCAGGAACACTTGTTTGTTGTAAGATTCAAAAAAATATCCCCTGTGGTCTTCAAAAACCGTTGGCTTCACAATATGCAGATCGGGTATGTTGGTTTTAATAATTTCCATGGCGCTTTTATTTGAAGCCGTAAAGATATTTATTTGATTGGCTCAATCTCCATTATTTGTCATCTTTCTTACTGTTTTTCCCTTTTACTTTATATGTTACAAACCTCAGGAGACTTGAATCCGATCCTAAGGCACAATGGCAAATTGGTTGCGATATAGTATGGTGGGGAAGCTTCACAGAGGGACGCGGAGTTTTTTAACGGAGGTTCACAGAGTTAATTATAGGCTCGGTAAGATATTGTTTATTAGTAACTTGGTTCTGCTGCATTTAGTTATTTTCAGAGGTCTTCGTCGTAAAAAAACTTTAAACGAGTGAACAACTTTTGTGAATGGATTCAAACTATGAAGGCATGGCTCCCTCATCGGCGAAGCTGTAATACCTATCGTTGCCGATAATCAAATGATCGAGGATGCTGATGTCCAGATTGCCGCCGCCCCGCACGATTTTCCGGGTGAGGTCGATGTCGTTTTGGCTGGGTGTCAGGTTGTTGGATGGGTGGTTGTGTGCTAGAATAATGGCCGAAGCATGGTTTTCCAGCGCCAGTTGAAATATTTTCTTGGGGTCGGCTACTGTTCCGGCCAGGCCACCTTCGCTGATGTTCACTTTTCGGATGACCTTGTTGGCACGATCGAGCATCAATACCCAAAACTCTTCGTGGTATTTGTCGCTCAGATCGGCATACAGCAGGTTGTATGCATCGTGGCTGGAAGTGATTTTGGTCTTGTTAATCATCACATCATCGGCACGACGACGGCGACCCAATTCCAGAGCCGCCACAATGCTGATTGCTTTGGCAGGGCCAATTCCTTTAAATTTGGTGAGTTCGCTGATGGTTAATCGGGAAAGCTCGGCCAGGTTGTTGTCAACTGAACTGAGGATGCGTTTGGAGAGCTCCACGGCAGATTCGTCCTGATTTCCGCTGCCAATAAGTATGGCAATTAGTTCGGCTTTAGACAGTTGGCCTTTGCCTTTGAGCATCATTTTTTCGCGTGGACGGTCGTCCTCCGACCATTGTCGGATGGGTATTTTTTCCATAGCAGGTTTTTTTTAAGGGGGTAAAGCTACGAAAAAAATCAAAAAAAGCCCGGCTACAAAGTAACCAGGCTTATATTTTTTGCAATGCGCTTTTTATGAAAGGCTATTGGCGTATTTCGTAATTTTTGACTTTAAGTTACCGGCTTTATTCTTGTGAATCATGTTTCTTTTAGCCAGCTTGTCGATCATTGTGTACAATGTGGGCAAGCCCTCAACGGCCTCTTTTTTGTCAGTTAACGACCTGAATTTTCTAACCGCATTACGCATAGTTTTCGTGTAGTAACGGTTGTGAACTCTTCTAGCTTCAGACTGTCTGATCCTTTTAAGCGCTGATTGGTGATTAGCCATAATGTATTACCTTTAATTATGTTAAATTGGGGCTGCAAAAGTACGATAATATTTAATATAAAAAAATAATCCTGAAAAAATTACGTTGAATTCTGCTTTTCATTCTAGGTTGGTTTTCAGGGTTCCCGCCAGTGTAGGCTCTTCCAGCGGAAGCACCGATTGTATCATCACCTCATAAAATGTGTTGGTTTTTAGTCCCTGATGCTGAATAATCACCGGAACATAATGCTCTCCGAAGCCACTGGCAGTGCCATTGGGCAGTATTTTTTCTACCAACACCCGCTGAGATTTGCCAACGAAAGTCTTCCGGTAGTTTAACTTCATGTCTTCAGCCAGCAACCGTACCTTTTCACTTCTGGCCGTTTTGATGGCTCCATTTATCTGGTCGGGCATGCGTTCGGCGCGGGTTCCCTTTCTTACCGAATACTTAAAAGTATGGATGTGTCCGAAACCAATTTCGCGGATGGTTTGCAAGGTTTCTTCAAATTGTTCTTCAGTTTCGCCCGGGAAGCCCACAATCACGTCGGTGGTAAGGTTAAAACCCGGATGCTGACTTTTAAGCTGGTGCGCCATATTTTTGAAGAAAGAAGCAGTGTACATACGTCTCATCTTCAGTAATATTTCTTCTGAACCGCTTTGCAGACAGATGTGGAGGTGGGGAGTGAGCTTGGGATGACTGAACAACCTGAAAAAGCTGTCGGTGTACCCGTCGGGCTCGATGCTCGAAATCCTGACCCTGAAATCGCCGGGAATCTCCAGAATTTCTTCCACCAGTTTTTCAAAATTGTAGTCTTCGTAAGTATATCTTCCCAGATTAACGCCGGTGAGTACCACTTCCTTAAATCCAAAGTCCACGACCTGCCGGATATTGTCGAAAATTTCCTGAGGGGCACGACTTGTGGCCCGTCCCCGCACTTTGGGTATGATGCAGAAGGTGCAAAAATTGTCGCAGCCGTCCTGGATTTTAATTAAACTACGGGTATGAAAGGTTTCGTCGGCAGGTTGGTAGTTGAACAGGTTGGCTTCAAAATTATTCACATCCACCAATTCGCCGTTAAAGTGGGCTTCGGCAACCGACAATACAGATGTTTTGTGTTGGTTGTCAACTACATAATCTACCTTTTCGCTTTTTTCAAGTTGTTCTTTGTAGTTGGTGGCCATGCATCCGGTAACGATGGTGATACCCTCGTGGTTGGTTTTGTGTGCTGCGCTGATTTCCCGCCGCGATTTTTGGTCGCTTTGATTGGTTACGGTGCAGGTGTTGATCACATACAGGTCGGCTTTTTCGTTGAAATCAACGATGCGGTAATTGCTTTTGGCAAATTCGGAAGCCAACGAATCGGTTTCGTAGAGGTTGAGCCGACATCCCAGAGTTTTAAATGCAACTGTCTTTGGTTCGTTCATGACAAAAATAATTAGTTAACCAATTCGCCCTCAATGGACAATGGAGCAGCTCCGGTAATTTTGATGTGTACGTATTTTCCGACCAGATCGGTGCGCGGGCAATAGAAACGTGCCACAATGCGTCCTTCGGTATAGGCTGAAAGGTAGTTTTCCTTGCGGTCGTTGCCTCGCACAAGCACTTTCAGTGTTTTGCCAATCAATTGTTGGTTGTATTCTAGCGAATACTTCATCATCTCATCGGTCAAACGGTGGTAGCGTTCTTTCTTTTCATCTTTGGGAACATCATCGGCCCAACGCGAACTGGCAGCTCCCGGACGGGGTGAGTACTGGGCAATGTAGGCCATGTTGTATTTAAACTCTTTCATGATGTCCATGGTGTGCATGAACTCTTCTTCGGTTTCGCCCGTAAAGCCTACGATAATGTCGGTAAACAGGGTAGCCTGGGGAATGAGGCGTTTGATGGTAGCCACAATTTCCCGGTAACGGCCCATGCCATGATTGCGGTTCATGCGCACCAACACGCTGTCGTCGCCTGATTGCACGGGAAGGTGTATTTGTTTGGCCAAACAGTCGTATCGTGCCACCATTTCGATGACGTCATCGGTCATGTCTCGTGGGTGAGGAGAGGTGAAATACACCCAGAAATCCTTTCCTGATTCTTCACCAAATTGACCTACTTTTTCAAGTAATTGGGCAAATGAAATTTCGTCTCCTTTTTTATCCAAACCGTACGAATTTACATTTTGACCTAACAGGGTGATAGCCTTAAATCCTTTGTCAACCAGGTGTTTGAGTTCGTTCAAAATCTCCTCCGAAGGACGGGAAACTTCCCGGCCACGGGTATAAGGCACGGCGCAGTAGGTGCAAAACTTGTTGCAACCATTTTGAATGGGAATAAATGCTTCGAAGCCGGAGCCGTACTTGGGTGCGATATGCCAGAAATCTTCAATGTGTTCTTCAGGTTTTTGGGGAGCGATGTCCACATGGGTGGCTTTGTATGCTGCCGGATCGAGCCGGAAGGCCGCGGGATTGGGGGCTACCTGATCGTTATTTTTCACCAGGTCAGAAAATCCGGCGTCAAGGGTTTGCATGCCGGCGGGGGTAACAATGCCGTATTGACTGATCATTTCGGGCAGTTGAGGCAGTTGGCTCATGGGGAAAACCAGGTCGAACATTTTCAGAAATTTCTGTTTGTCGGCAGGCAGAACGCATCCGGAAACAAAGGTAATCAGGTTTTTACGGTTTTTCCACTTATTCCAGGTGGCCACCTTATTATATACTTTGTCGATGCCTTTTTGACGAACCGAGCAGGCAATAACCCCAAGCACGTTGGCATCGGTTTCTTTGTCGGTGGACTCAAACCCCATCCCCTCGAGTACTTGCTGCACCCTTTCGCCATCGGAAATATTCATTTGGCACCCCAACTGAACGATATGGTATTTCATTTTCTTTGTTTCTTGTTAAAAATAAACTTCGGCATGAAGCTGATTGTGAGGGATTCCCTTTTTCTCCAGGATGTCCATGGCTTCCCGAATCATTTTAAAATTCCCGCAGAAATAGCAGATGGTGGAGGGGTCGATGGGATGTTTTTTGAGGTAGTCGGTTACGCGACCTGCAAAATCTCCTGTGGCATCTCCCGAAGTACATTGAATGTATCTGTCTGAGGGATAGTGGTTTTTTTCATAACCCTCGTTTCCGAAGCGCACTCCATGCAAAAGGGTGTAATCCAGGTTGGGATGACTTTTGGCCATACTATGAAAAGGGGCGATTCCGGTGCCCGACGACACAAACAAAAACTTACGGTGGGGAATAAGTTGGGGGTCGAGGCTAAAAAATCCCAGCGGGCCTTCCACTTGCAGGTTTTTTCCAATGGGAGTATGCTTTAGTTTTCGCGACACATCGCCATCGTCCACCTCCTTGATAATGACTTCCAGAAATTTGTCATTGGTGCCACTGTAAATGGAGTATTCGCGTTGGTTGAGATCGCCGTCGGCACCCAGCAGAATATGTTGACCGGCTTCAAATTCCAGTCCGTTACGTTCCATTTGCAGCACGTAAGTTGACTCGGTGAGGTTTCTAATAGCGACTAATTTATGTTTTTCTTGAGATTGCATGAGTTATAAAGTAGTGATAATTAGTATATTGATAAAAAGTAAAAAGAGGCTTAGCCAAAAAATTTGAGTGGGCAAAGATAGAAAAAAATGGGATGGGGTGGGTGGGGGGAGAACTACGACGTCGGATATTAAAACTTTAGAGAATTTCTCAGGGAAGTTATGAAAAATTGTATATTTATAGCCTAAAAAGCAAATGTACATTACATACGGTAATGTATTGACAACGTAACCTGCTAAAGCTCAACAAAATGAAACAAAGAGCTCACGTTTGGTATTATTTCATTGGTTCTCAGCATGCGTATTGTGTTGCGAAAACTTCAAAAAAAAGCGACCGGTTTCCCGGCCGCAATAAATGTTTTCACAACGGAATAATCCAGTTAATGTTTAAATCAAGAACTCATTATAAAAAAAACCCTACAGAAAGTATGCAGGGTAAAGTATGCCTTTTGGCAATTTCTTCGGCTTATAGCCTTGTTGTGAATTGTATTTCACTTTGTATCACTGCAAAAATATAAAATTTATTTATTATGACAAATATTTTAGGAATAGATTTAGGAACCAATTCAATTGGACTTACATTAATGGAAAACAATGTTTTCACTTGGTATGGTGTTTACACTTTTAAAAAAGGGGTTGGCGAAGGAAAATCAGGAGAGTTTTCATATGCTGCCGAACGGACAAAACACCGATCATCAAGAAGGCTTTATAATGCCCGCAGATATAGAAAATGGGAAACACTAAAAGTGTTGATTGAAAATAAATTTTGCCCACTTGATATCGAGAACCTTAACAAATGGAAACACTACAAAAAGGGAATAGGAAGAGTTTTTCCTATTAATGATGAATATTTTCAAAGATGGATTAAACTTGATTTTAATGGGGATGGAGTTCCTGATTTTTCAAGTCCATATCAGTTGAGGAGATTATTGATTACAGAAAAGCTGGATTTATCAATTTCTGAAAATCGTTTTAAAGTTGGAAGGGCGCTATTTCATATTGCACAGCGACGAGGGTTTAAAAGCAGTAGAAAAAATGGGGACAAAGAGAAATCCAGTGTTTATAATGGTGGAAGTGATTCTGCTGCAATACCTGTTAATAAATACAAAGAATTACTAGAAGAAAAGGGTAGTTTAGGTGCCGCTCTAGCATACTTAGAAGATAAGGGCATTCGTGTAAGAAACAGATACACACTGCGATCGGATTATAGAGACGAGGTAAAAAAAATATTGGAATTTCAGCAAATACATGATGAAGAATTTAAAGAAAAACTACTATTGGAAACTAAAAATGGTTCCATTTTTTATCAAAGGCCATTACGTTCTCAAAAAGGTTTAGTTGGGAAATGCACACTTGAGCCTAGCAAACCGAGATGTCCAATAAGCCATCCAAGGTTTGAAGAATATCGCGCATGGTCGTTTATCAATAACATAAAGTATCGTATTGACAATGGTACTCCTTTTGAACCAATCCCAATTGAACTTAAGGAGAAGTTGTATCACGAAAAGTTTTTTTATAAGAGTTCTAGCAAAAGGGAATTTGATTTTAGCGAAATTAGAAAATTTATAAAGTTGAATGGTGGAAATAATTGGGAATTGAATTATAGCCAAAAAATGGATAAAGTTTCTGTTTCAAGTTGTTTTGTTTCTGCAAGATTGAAATCTGTATTTGGGGACGATTGGCTAAACTTTGAAAAGGAAGTTATACGAAAGAACAAAAAGGGAGAAAGTGTAATAAAAACATATAAGATTGAAGACATTTGGCACATTTTATTTTCGTTTGAGGATGAAGAATACTTCGAGGAGTTTTTGTTTAAGACTCTCGAATTAGATGATAATCAAATCAAGGAGTTAAAAACCCTTTTCAACTCTTTTCCTGTTGGCTATGCCAATCTGAGTTTAAAAGCCATTAACAATATTTTACCATTTTTGAGAGAGGGGATGATTTATTCAGAAGCGGTTATTCTGGCAAAGATTCCTGAAATACTTGGTGAAAAAGTTTTTGAAGCGAATAAAGAAAATGTTCTAAAAGCAATTAAAGACGAAATTGAAAAAAATAGGCTTCAAAAGAAAATTATCACTATTACCAATAATTTGATTTTCAAATATTACGCATTGGATTATCAAAATAGATTTGGTTGGAAAGATACATCATACAAATTAGTTGAATCGGATATAAAAGATGTAGAAAGTGTAGCAATGGAACACTTTGGAGAAAAAACATGGCTTAAATTAAATAAAGATTACAAACAGCAAATCTTAACTGAAGTGATTGAAAAATATCAGGCGTTTTTTGCCTCATCCAAACGCGAGCATATAAAACCACCACATTTGGTTAATCAGATAAAAGAATATTTAGACACCAATTTTAATGTTTATGAAAAGTTGTTGGACAAAATTTATCATCCGTCGCAAATTGATATTTATCCTAAAAAAGAAGGACAGCAGTTTTTGCTAAGTCCTAAAACAGCAGCTTTTAAAAATCCTATGGCATATAAAACGCTTTATCGGTTGCGTGATGTCATAAACTATTTGATAGAAGTTGGAAAAATAGACGAAGAAACCCGAATGATAGTTGAGATCGCAAGGGAATTGAATGATAGTAACAAAAGATGGGCGATTGAAAAATATCAACGAGATCGTGAGGTTGAAAACAGAGAATTTGCCAATGCCATTTCTGAGTTTATTAAAGCCCCTGACTTTTCTGGTGTGGCAGATCCGGGGAATAAAGATGATGTTGATAAAGTAAGATTCTTTTAGAGCAGGCAAATGAAAAACAAAGCGATGAAGAATTTGAATTGAAAAAAATAATCATAGACCCATATAAAAAACAAAAAGAAAAAAATGAGGCCCAAAAATCATTAGTGAAAAAATATCGGTTGTGGTTAGAACAAGGGATGCGATGTTTATATACTGGCAAGGTTATTAATATTTATGATTTATTCGACATTAACAAAGTTGATTTTGAACACACTATTCCGCGAAGTAAATCTTTTGATAATTCGTTAGCCAACTTAACGGTTTGTTATGCAGACTATAACCGCAATATTAAAAAGAATCGGATGCCCACCGAGATGCCAAACTATGATACTGATTCACACGGCTATTCAGCAATAAAGCCAAGGCTTGAAGCATGGGAGAAGAAGGTTGAGCATTTATTTGATCAAATTGAATTTTGGAAATCAAAATCAAAAAATGCGAAGGATAAAGCCGAAAAAGATAATGCTATTCGGACAAAACATTTATGGCAAATGGAGTATGATTATTGGAAAAATAAATTGGACAGATTTACCAGAACTGAAGTTCCACAAGGTTTTGTAAACAGTCAGTTAACTGATACCCAAATCATTACAAAATATGCATACCATTATTTAAAAACGGTTTTCAATAAAGTTGATGTTATAAAAGGAAGCAATACGGCTGCTTTTAGAAAAATTTATGGTATTCAGCCAAAGGTAGAGCCAAAAGATAGAGGGAAACATTATCATCACGCTATTGATGCTGCTGTACTTACTTTAATTCCGTCTTCAAGAAAGAGGGAAGAAATACTGAAAAGAGCTTTTGAATATGAAGAAGAAAACAGAAATAGGCAATACCACGAAAAGCCGTTTTCTGATTTCAACTATTCAATGATTGAAGAAATTCAGAAAAATATTTTAATCAACAATATTGCAGATAAAGACCAAACATTATCTCCAGGCAAAAAAATTGTGAGAAAAAGAGGCCGGATTGTTTGGTTAAAAGACAAAAACAGGAAGTTTTTATTAGATGAAAATGGAGAAAAAATTCCAAAAATTGCCCAAGGTGATTCCATTAGAGGGGAATTGCATCAACAAACTTATTATGGGAAAATAAAGATTGCCGCCAAAAATAACGATGGTAGTTTGCAAAAAGATGATGAAGGCAAGATTGTTTATAACCAAGTTGATGGAAAGGATGAAATGTGGGTAGTTCTGAGAAAACCAATTGAAAATGTAAATTTTGAATCTGATATAATTGTAGATGAATATTTGGCTGAATATCTTAAAAAGCAATTATTCGAAGATAAAGTTCAACAAAACAAACTTAAAGACTTTAAAGGAAACACAATACGTCATTTAAGATGTAGAGCAAAGGCAGCCAGAGGTTTCATGAAGCCTGAAAATGTTACCATTGTAAAAGAACAAACTTTCAAATCATTGAAGGAGTATAAAAACTATATATATGCGGATTCTGGTGAAAACTATATGTTCGGATTGTATGAAAACGAAAATGGTAGGTCTATTGTGCCATTAAATGTATTTGAGGCTGCTCAATATAAGAAATATCTTGATGACCTAAGTCCTGAAAACTTGTTTAAATTAAAAGAGCCTATTTATATCGGTAGGGGAAAGAAAGTTAAAGAAGCCACTTTAAAGCACATTTTTATGGTAAGTCAAAAAGTATTGTTTTTTGAAAATAGTAGAGAGGAATTAAAAGATTTAGACAGAGAGGACTTATCAAAGAGATTATATTTCGTAAAAAATTTGGCTGATGCAAAACAAGGATTAGTAAGATTTCAATATCACTTGGAAGCCAGAGACGACAAACAATTGACCGAGGATTTTCCCGTGAATAAGTTTGGACAAAAAGGGAAAAATGGATTCTCGAAATTTTCAACTGAATCAGTTTCGCCAAGATTATTATTAAGTCCAGGTAATTTCGACTTCATTATTGAAGGAAAAGATTTTGAAATGAAATTGGACGGAAGTATCGAATTTAAATTTTAAGTGATGCCTTAGCAAATGAATCTCCAACCAAACCATCTATATCACATTTATAACCAGGGAAATAACCGAAGGGAAATTTTCTTTAATCGAGATAATTATTTGTTCTTCAAGATGAAAATTAAGAAACACGTAACCCCATTTGCAGATGTGCTCGCATGGTGCTTGATGCCCAATCATTTTCATTTGATGGTGTTGGTTAAAGGAGGAGGAAGTCAGGGCTTTACTTCGAGTAGTGGGGAGGAGGATAGTCAGGGCTTGACTTCGAGTCAAACCCTGACTACCTCCTCCCAAGCCTTCAACCATTCCATCGGTGTAATGCTCCGATCATACACGCGAGCTATTAACAAACAGGAAGGATTTACCGGTTCTTTGTTCCGAAAAGAAACCAAAGCGGAATGTTTAAACTGCCCGGAAGGGATGGCTCCTTCTTTTTACACCGTAGACGGAATTACGGAAATAAATGTTATTCCTTCCGAAAGGCAATACCCACAGGTTTGTTTCAATTATATACACCGAAATCCAGTGAAGGCAGGTTTGGTTCCAAAGGCGGCTTTGTGGGAGTTTTCTTCTGCTTCGGAATATCAATCATCATCTAAATATACTCTGGCCAATAAAGCTCTGGCTGACGAAATCGGATTAATCTATATGTAAAATCATGATCAAGAGAACTTTGTATTTTGGCAATGATGCTTATTTGCATACTTTACAGCAACAATTGGTTGTTAGTTTTGCCGATGAAGAGAAGGCGGAAGCCAAGGTTCCCATTGAAGATATTGGGGTGGTTATTCTTGATGCGCATCGGCTCACTATCTCGCAAACACTAATCTCACGCTTACTTCACAACAACGTAGCACTGATCACGTGCGATGAGAAACACATGCCTCAGGGTCTGATGCTGAATTTGGAAGGCAATACTTTGCAGCAGGAGAAATTTCAAAATCAGATAAAAGCAAGTGAGCCATTGCGGAAAAATCTTTGGCAACAAACCGTTAAAGCTAAGATAAAAAATCAGGCCGCTTTGCTTAAATTAAATGGGTTTAGTGTGGAGAATATGGCCTATTGGGAAAGTCAGGTGAATTCGGGCGACACCAAGAACCTGGAAGGAAGGGCAGCGGCATATTATTGGAAGATGTTGTTCAGCAGGTATACAGATGGGTTTGTGCGCGGAAGGTTTGAAAAAGAACCCAACAATTTGCTCAACTATGGTTATGCCATTTTGCGTGCTGTGGTGGCCCGCAGTTTGGTGGCTTCAGGCATGATGCCAACGTTGGGTATTCATCACCATAACAAATACAACGCTTATGCTCTCGCCGACGATGTGATGGAACCCTATCGCCCTTATGTGGATCAGGTGGTGTTGGGAATATTGGAGAATGATGTGGAAGTAGGTGAGTTAACGACGTCGCTAAAAAAAGAATTACTGACCATACCGGTAGTAGATGTGCAAATTGAAGGACGCAGAAGTCCTTTAATGATAGGAATGCAACAAACAACATCAAGTCTGGCCGCTTGTTTTGCAGGGGAATCCAGAAAAATAAAATACCCCGATTTTGGATAATCTAAGTCGGCTAAATCAATACCGTGTTATGTGGGTGCTTGTATTTTTTGACTTGCCAACCGAAACCAAAAAAGACAGGAAGAATGCTGCTTTGTTTCGTAAAAGGCTTATTGATGATGGTTTTTCCATGTTTCAGTTTTCCATTTACATGCGACATTGCCCCAGTCGCGAAAATGCTCAGGTTCATATTAAACGGGTTAAGTCCATTTTGCCACCCAACGGTCATGTGGGTATATTGAATATCACGGATAAGCAATTCGGTATGATTGAGTTATTTTATGGAAAAAAAGAGACAGAGAAACCCAATACCTGCCAACAACTGGAATTGTTTTAAATAAAAATTCCGGGTACTGTTCTTGCAGTACCCGGAAACAACACAGCTTTTTTTTAATTCAGTAATTTGCTTTAATATTCTGAATAACAGCATAATCATCTGGGGTATGCTGTGTTCAATACGTCAAAGATACAATCTGAAAGCAATTCACAACCATTATTTTCGAGAGCTCCTTCAAAATTGTGCTGTGTTCAATACGTCAAAGATACAATCTGAAAGCAATTCACAACCTGAGGTGGTGAGGAGTTTAATTTGTGGTTGCTGTGTTCAATACGTCAAAGATACAATCTGAAAGCAATTCACAACTAATCCTTGCAGCTGCCTTTTCAGGCGTTGGCTGTGTTCAATACGTCAAAGATACAATCTGAAAGCAATTCACAACCAACAACGGTTCTACCTTTCAAATAAACACGCTGTGTTCAATACGTCAAAGATACAATCTGAAAGCAATTCACAACTATTTGCAATTTCGTCCGTGAGTTCGTTGTGCTGTGTTCAATACGTCAAAGATACAATCTGAAAGCAATTCACAACTTTATCGTGATACAGGATCATACCACAAAGCTGTGTTCAATACGTCAAAGATACAATCTGAAAGCAATTCACAACTAGTTTTGTATAATTATAAACCCAAAATTAGCTGTGTTCAATACGTCAAAGATACAATCTGAAAGCAATTCACAACAGGTTTTCGGGTAGGTTCATTTCAGCTTTGCTGTGTTCAATACGTCAAAGATACAATCTGAAAGCAATTCACAACACGACGAACCCAACCAAATACAGTCGGCTTGCTGTGTTCAATACGTCAAAGATACAATCTGAAAGCAATTCACAACTGCCTGTGAGATAAAGCTCTTTTACAAAATGCTGTGTTCAATACGTCAAAGATACAATCTGAAAGCAATTCACAACCGTTCGTGATTTAGTAATCAGATATCAGAAGCTGTGTTCAATACGTCAAAGATACAATCTGAAAGCAATTCACAACACTTGATTACAAGTCCTGAGGTTTATGATGGCTGTGTTCAATACGTCAAAGATACAATCTGAAAGCAATTCACAACCTTTGTCCTATTGACATTTATAAATTTATTGCTGTGTTCAATACGTCAAAGATACAATCTGAAAGCAATTCACAACTTCAGCATTGTAGTCCGTGTAGTCCCATGTGCTGTGTTCAATACGTCAAAGATACAATCTGAAAGCAATTCACAACGGTGAGTATGCGCTATACTAATATGTACAGCTGTGTTCAATACGTCAAAGATACAATCTGAAAGCAATTCACAACGAAACGTCGTGAAACTGTCAAAGGTTTGAGCTGTGTTCAATACGTCAAAGATACAATCTGAAAGCAATTCACAACTTTTTGGCGACTACAAAACCGGTATCCATGGCTGTGTTCAATACGTCAAAGATACAATCTG
The DNA here is from genome assembly GCA_963676875.1 of Bacteroidales bacterium. Taxonomy (GTDB): domain Bacteria; phylum Bacteroidota; class Bacteroidia; order Bacteroidales; family F082; genus UBA6244. Next base: position 190,769 of record OY781436.1, on the reverse strand, counting down.
AAAGCAATTCACAACTTCCAGCCTGTTGGTTTGCGCCTGCCGGATGCTGTGTTCAATACGTCAAAGATACAATCTGAAAGCAATTCACAACCAAGCCTCTTTCTTGGTACTGTACTGAATTGCTGTGTTCAATACGTCAAAGATACAATCTGAAAGCAATTCACAACCATACCATACGACCTGAATTCTGGCAGGAGGCTGTGTTCAATACGTCAAAGATACAATCTGAAAGCAATTCACAACCCTTTACCGATTTAGTTTTAAAATACTCAAGCTGTGTTCAATACGTCAAAGATACAATCTGAAAGCAATTCACAACCGCAGCTGGAGATTGCCAAGCGTGCAGGTTGCTGTGTTCAATACGTCAAAGATACAATCTGAAAGCAATTCACAACCAGTTATTGTCAACCCTTTTTCTTCCACCAGCTGTGTTCAATACGTCAAAGATACAATCTGAAAGCAATTCACAACCCCCTGAATGTCTTTCTTAACTTTCCGAAAGCTGTGTTCAATACGTCAAAGATACAATCTGAAAGCAATTCACAACCAGGACCGGGCGGCGCTGGTGGCGGCGATGCTGTGTTCAATACGTCAAAGATACAATCTGAAAGCAATTCACAACTGGCTTTCACTAGAAACGTCAGCGAGGATCGCTGTGTTCAATACGTCAAAGATACAATCTGAAAGCAATTCACAACAATTAGCGTTCTTATTAGTAATGAAAATGAGCTGTGTTCAATACGTCAAAGATACAATCTGAAAGCAATTCACAACAAGTTAGAGAGGCAAGTTACCTTACTTGCGGCTGTGTTCAATACGTCAAAGATACAATCTGAAAGCAATTCACAACAGTAAGATATTCAGCCCCATCTTTGAGGCTGCTGTGTTCAATACGTCAAAGATACAATCTGAAAGCAATTCACAACTCTTTAAGTTTTACTTTCATAAGCTATCTTGCTGTGTTCAATACGTCAAAGATACAATCTGAAAGCAATTCACAACAACCCGAAACCTTTTATAAAGATAGCCATCGCTGTGTTCAATACGTCAAAGATACAATCTGAAAGCAATTCACAACAAATCGCTTAAACAAATGTTAATGTATTTGCTGTGTTCAATACGTCAAAGATACAATCTGAAAGCAATTCACAACTAGTGCTTCCGATATAATTACAGCCTTTATGCTGTGTTCAATACGTCAAAGATACAATCTGAAAGCAATTCACAACCATGTTAGCAGGGATAAAATTATAATCGTGCTGTGTTCAATACGTCAAAGATACAATCTGAAAGCAATTCACAACACACGTCGCCTTATCCTGACAACGACAAAGCTGTGTTCAATACGTCAAAGATACAATCTGAAAGCAATTCACAACTAATTGCTTTCCTTCAACATTTCGTTTCTTGCTGTGTTCAATACGTCAAAGATACAATCTGAAAGCAATTCACAACCCCATCCGCCGCCTCCCGTGAAATGCAGTTGCTGTGTTCAATACGTCAAAGATACAATCTGAAAGCAATTCACAACAATATCTATTCACACTAAAAAATATTTTAGGCTGTGTTCAATACGTCAAAGATACAATCTGAAAGCAATTCACAACTAACAAGCGGAAGCGTAATGATGTACTAACGCTGTGTTCAATACGTCAAAGATACAATCTGAAAGCAATTCACAACACACGTCGCCTTATCCTGACAACGACAAAGCTGTGTTCAATACGTCAAAGATACAATCTGAAAGCAATTCACAACCAACAGGATTTTCAATTGCAATATGGTCACGCTGTGTTCAATACGTCAAAGATACAATCTGAAAGCAATTCACAACAGATTCGATTAATGCGAGCTCGCAAGGTATGCTGTGTTCAATACGTCAAAGATACAATCTGAAAGCAATTCACAACCAACTCTTGTTCACGCTCCAACTGCAAGGCGCTGTGTTCAATACGTCAAAGATACAATCTGAAAGCAATTCACAACATATCCTTATGAAACCGCCAAATGGTATTTGCTGTGTTCAATACGTCAAAGATACAATCTGAAAGCAATTCACAACGCTTGACAATGAAGGTTATAAAACAGCTTTGCTGTGTTCAATACGTCAAAGATACAATCTGAAACCGACGCTAGTAGGTTCGCAAGCTCCCATAAATATTAAAAACATCGTGAGCAAAGCAATTCACAACTTTTGCGTAGTATAATAATGCTGCTTTATTGGTGTTGACAAACTTTTGTTTATGTTCTACTTTTTTGTGATCTGAGTTTTTAAGCATAGGTGGGTCTGATCCAGTGGTAAGATGTTGGCACTACTCCTTCATGTTTAAAAGATTTTTATGCTGATATCCCTGCTTGTAAGTACTTATCAAACTTCTTCTTATTGGCCTCATACCTTGTTTTAGCTTATACACTCATCGGTAATGTCTCTATGGTCACAATCATCCTGTCATGGGAATATCAGTGTTGTGCTAAAACGTCTTACACCCGGTCGTAGGATCATACCCCTTTCCCTGCCAGCTATCCCTTCTTTCGAGCTCTTTTTCAATGGCCACATTGATTTGGTCGTTACGGATATGTCCCCATCCCGGCCCGGCCAAATATCTGGGGGGCACTTCACCGGCGAAGCGTTCGATAATAAATGCGGGATTGAGCGTTTCCGTGAAATCAACGATAAATTCAATGTACTCCTCAAAGGAAAACAGGGGATATTGTTCGGGATGTATCTTGTAATCGTGGGCCATGGTGGTGGCGGTTACTATCTGGAGCTGATGAAATTTGATGGTGTTGAGGGGTAATTTGTTGATGGTATGTACCGAATCGCGCATCATTTGGCGGGTTTCTCCGGGCAAACCGAAAATAAAATGAGCGCCTACATGTATGCCAAGTTCAGCAGTTCGGGTGATGGCTTGCACCGATTCTTCAAAAGTATGGTGTCGGTTGATTCGTTCCAACGAAATACTGTGGATGCTTTCCACTCCATATTCTACAATAACATGATGGTTTTCAGATAATTCCTTTAGGTAAAGCAATTTTTCCTCATCCACGCAATCGGGACGCGTGCCAATCACCAGACCAATCACACCCGGATGTTTCAGTGCGCTTTCATACAATGTTTTGAGGGTTTCAAGGGGTGCGTAGGTGTTGGAGTAAGGTTGAAAATACACCAGAAATTTTTCCGCCCGACGGTATCTTTTTTCGTGAAATTCGATGCCTTCTTTCACTTGCTGCTCAATGGACTTGTTGGGATGGCAGTAGGAAGGATTAAAGGCGCTGTTGTTGCAATAGGTACACCCGCCACGGGCCTTGGTTCCATCGCGGTTGGGGCAAGTAAACCCTGCATCCACCGTTATTTTCTGCACCCGCTGACCAAAGGTTTGTTTAAAATATTCCGAGTAGGCGTTGTAGCGACGGTTGTGATTCCAGGGGTAGTTATGGTTGGTCATTTTGGCTTATATCTGAAATGCAAAATTACGTATAAAAAAAGAGGGATAAAACTTACGATTCATCCCTCTTTCGTTACTTGAAAATATTTTGCTTATTTAGCTACTCGCTCAAGCCATTTTACCATAAATAAAATGGTAAACATTGAAAGAAGTGTTGCAATAACAAATATGCTCCATGTCATCCAAATTGGAATGGTATCGTACAGAATAGCACCAATAAACAAGAGACCATTGCCTAACGCGGTGGCTCCTAACCAACCCCCTTGCATCATACCCTGATACTGTGGAGGGGATACTTTTGACACAAAAGAAATTCCCATAGGACTGATAAATAACTCTGCAACGGTAAGGATAAAATAGGTTCCCAGCAATAAGAAGGGGGACACACGTTGCGCATCAGTTAATGGAATGCCTCCATTGGCAGTGCTTATGGTGGAGAAGTCAGGCAAGCCTAGCGACCCAATGGCCATTACGACAAAAGCAAATGATGTAATTCCCATACCAATGGCAATTTTTTTAGGGGTTGATGGTTCCATGTTTCTGGCACGTAACCAGCCAAACAAACCTACCACAATAGGGGTAAGGAATACAACAAAAAACGGATTCATCGATTGGAAAATCTCAGCAGAAAAACTGTACGTGCCTATTTTCAATACTGTGTAATCTCGTGCAAAAAAAGTAAGCGTTAACCCATTTTGATGGAAGGAAAACCAGAAGAAAATAACGACACCAAATACAGCTAATAAAGCATACATGCGTTGAGCCACTTCCTTGGCTTCCATTTTAATTTCATCGGTAATTTCAGTACCTGATGACTTGGATTTTGGGTTGGGGAAATTCTTTTTGTTTTTCAGGTAAATGGTCAATGAAATGGCCATGGCTGCGATGGCAATGGCAAAAGCATAATGGAAACCCGTATTAAATACGTTTAGATATTCGTTGGAAAAAGCAGTAAGATCGCTGACTGTTTTTCCGGCAGCTTCGTTAGCATATACCTGATAACGACCTACTGCTTCCGGAGACATGGCTCCCGAAAGGAAAGTGTGACATTGCTCTGGAAGTGTAGCATCGTAATGAAGTTGGTTGTGCTCAAGCCACCAGTTTCTGATACCAACTGCTGCCAAAGGAGCAAAAATGGCTCCAATGTTGATGAAAGCGTAAAATAGCGAGAATCCGGAATCTCTTAACTTGTCATATTTTTCATTGTCATACATCTGACCTACCAAAGCTTGTAAGTTACCTTTGAAAAGTCCGTTACCAAATGCGATGACAAATAACCCAATGATGGTTAGTGTCAGGAAAAGGGGTACGTTTGAAACGGGAGTTGGTGTTGGAATAGCCATGATAAGGTATCCTCCAGCCATCATGATCAAACCAACTAAAATGGTTCCTTTAAAGTTTTGAATTCTATCAGCAATTATACCTCCTACAAGTGCGAGGATATAAATTGAGAAATAAAATGCGCCATAAATGATACCCGCATGGGTTCCATTCAAACCAAATTTAGCTTGTAAAAACAGTACTAAAATGGCCATCATTGTGTAAAATCCAAAGCGCTCTCCCATGTTGGCAAGTGCGGCAGGAATAAGTCCTTTCGGGTGTCCTTTAAACATAATTATTGATTTAGTTGATAGTTAACTTTTCAAGATTGACAAAAATAGGGAAATTTTTGAGTGTAACAAGCTAAATATTTGTTCCTTGAATAAAAAAAAGCCCTTCTTAAAATGGAAGGGCTTTTGGCATATTTCAACTTGTATGATGGTTCTAGAGAATTCCCTGATCCAGCATGGAGTTGGCTACTTTCAGGAAGCCGGCAATGTTGGCTCCTTTTACGTAATCCACGTGTCCGTCGGCTTTGGTACCATGTTTTACACAAGCGGCGTGAATGTCGCGCATGATCTGGTGCAATTTGGCATCTACTTCTTCGGATGTCCAGGCCAGTTTCATGGCGTTTTGCGACATTTCCAAACCTGAAGTGGCCACACCACCGGCGTTCACTGCTTTGGCAGGGCCAAAGAGGATGTTATTTTTCAGGAACAGGTGCATGGCTTCGGGTGTGGAGGGCATGTTGGCGCCTTCGGCAACACAAATACAACCATTGTTGATAAGTGTTTGGGCGTCTTCTCCGTTGAGTTCGTTTTGGGTAGCACATGGCAAAGCCACATCTACTTTAACTTCCCAAGGGCGTTTGCCTGCATGGAAAGTGGCTTCGGGAAATTCTTCGGCGTAAGGGGCTACGATGTCCTGGTTGGAGGCACGCAGTTCGAGCATGTACTCAATTTTGTCGCCGCTGATACCCTGAGGATCGTAGATGTATCCGTCGGGACCTGAAATGGTCACAACTTTTCCACCCAGTTCGTTAATTTTGGTGGCAGCACCCCAGGCTACATTGCCAAATCCGGAGATGGCAACGGTTTTGCCTTCAAAGGACGTTCCTTTGGTGGCAAGCATTTCCTGTGCAAAATATACGGTTCCAAAACCGGTGGCTTCTGGACGAATTAAGCTGCCGCCCCAATTGGTTCCTTTTCCGGTGAGTACGCCTGTGTTTTCACGACGCAGTTTTTTGTACATGCCATACATGTAGCCAATTTCTTTTCCACCAACGCCGATGTCGCCTGCAGGTACATCAGTTTCGGGGCCGATAAGTTTCCAAAGTTCCATCATAAAACCTTGACAGAAACGCATGATTTCGCCGTCGGATTTGCCTTTGGGGTTGAAATCGGAACCGCCTTTGCCACCGCCCATGGGCAGAGTGGTAAGAGAATTTTTGAAGATCTGTTCAAATCCCAGAAATTTCAGGATGCTGAGATTTACACTGGGGTGGAAACGCAAACCGCCTTTGTAGGGGCCAATGGCGTTGTTAAACTGTACCCTGTAACCCAGGTTTACGTTTACCTTACCTTTGTCGTCAACCCAGGTAACTTTGAAAGAAAGAACACGGTCGGGCTCGATGATGCGATCGATAATTCCGGCAGTTTCAAACTGAGGATTTTCATTTACTACTTCTTCAATCGACTCGAGTACTTCGCGCACAGCTTGCAAGTATTCTACTTCACCTGGATGCTTTTTTTCCAGATCATTCATTATTTTATTCAGATCCATAGCACTTAAATTATGTTACTTAAAAATCAGTTGTTTAAACAGTATTGTTATTTTTTTAACAATGCAAAATTAGAACTAATTTCGTTCACTGGTTCTTTTTTATGCAAATATTTTCCTTTTTTTAACCCTGTCTAAATAGTCGTGTTTTCAAGGCTTTCGGTTTCCTGTAATCGTTTGCATAACTAAAAAGTTAGTTGTTTTTGTTTTTTGTATTAATTCTTTCATTTTCTTTGCAATAAATAACTATAAACTTAGTTATAGAAGAAAGAATAGTTGTTATGAAACAGTTAACCAAAGCCGAGGAACAGGTGATGCAGGTGCTCTGGGATTTGAAGAAAGCGTATGTGCGCGACCTGATAGACAAATTGCCGGCACCCAAGCCTGCTTACAATACCGTTTCTACCATCATCCGCATCCTCGAACGTAAGGGGTTTGTGGCCTACATCGCCAACGGAAAAGCTCATGAGTATTATCCGTTGGTGGAAAAGCGTACCTACCGCAAAAACTATTTCAAGGAGGTACTGAAAAATTATTTTGGTAACTCCTATCAAAGTCTGACCAGTTTTTTTACCAAAGAGCAAAACCTGTCGCTGGAAGATTTGGAAGAAATGAAGGCATTAATCGAAAGAGAAATCGAACGTAAATCCAAAAAATAGCCCTGTCATGGAAAATTTACTTCACTTCATCGTCCGGTCGTCGGTTATTTTGCTGACAGGATACCTTATATATAGGTTCGTTTTTCGCAAGGAAGGTTATTTTTTGTTCAATCGGTTTTTTCTGTTGTCCACCCTTGTATTGTCGGTGGTGATGCCTTTGCTTCCCATCCATGTGGGCATGTGGCAGGGAGTTTCACCCACGGTTCAAACGGTGCAGTATCCTCTGGAGGCGATCAGCAGGATATTATTGAATGAGGTAACGATTTCTGCCTCGGGAGCAGACGTTGGTATGGCACATAAGGCGGATTTAAGCTTTTGGTTGTTAGTGATTTATGCCATCGGACTGCTGTTGGGTTTTATTAGACTGATATTCAGATTGGTGCAATTACTGATCATGGTGCGTAACAGCGAAAAAATTCCTGCTTCAGTGGGCACGTTTGTCAGAGGCAATTCACATGGCGATGTATTTTCCTTTTTCGGATATATTTTCCTTACCCCCGCAGTTTTGGACAATCCGATTCTGCACCGGCAAATCATTGCACATGAGCAGCAGCACGTCATTCAAAAGCACAGCTTCGACATGTTGTTGGCCGAGTTGATGACCATTGTTTTTTGGTTCAACCCGTTGGTTTTTTTGCTCAAGAAAGAAATCCGTGAAAACCACGAGCTCCTGGCCGATGATGCCGTACTTACCCAATACCCTGATACCCAGTATTACCAGCTCTTGTTGGTGACCCACTCAACCCAATTGAACTCCCAATTACTTACACATAATTTTAGTTATTCACTTTTAAAAAGGAGGTTATTTATGATGAAAAATGTAAAACATCCTGTGCGGATGTTGTTTAAATCTATTTGGATTTTTGTGGCTGTGGCCTTGATGGCTGTGGCTTGTTCGGATGCTACACAGGTAAATTTACCTGTATCTGTGGTTGAAGAATCTTCTTCATCTGCTGGCACCATTGCCGAAGACAGTGTTTCATTGTCTTTCAAATATGATCAGGACGTTCGAAAAGCCGATTTCGAGGTCGTGCTCGGAAAAGAGCAGGATTGCCGTCTTGAGGTTTTTGGCCGAGATGGAAAATTGATTACAACGCTGTTTAATAAGAAAATGGGTCCCGGAAACTTTCAGGAAAACTGGAATATAGCTCCGGAATTGGACTATTTCTACTATGTATTAACTGCGGGTGAAAATCGTATTTCGGGAAACTCTACGTTCACTCCGGCAAAAATTGCAGAGAGCGAAGGGCCTGTATTTAATGTAGTTGAAAAGATGCCTCAATTTCCCGGTGGAACGAGCCAGTTAATGAAATACCTTGGCGATAATATCAAGTATCCGGCAGAGGCCAAAGAAAAAGGTATTCAGGGTCGTGTTTATGTCAATTTTGTTGTTGAAGCAGATGGATCCATATCATCGGTTAATGTGTTGCGTGGTATTGGTGCTGGCTGCGACGAAGAGGCTATAAGGGTGGTGAGTAATATGCCTGCGTGGACTCCTGGTGAGCAACGTGGCAAACCTGTCCGTGTGAGCTTTAACCTGCCCATTAAGTACGCCTTAAATTAGGGTGCTTTTTTTTAACTAAATTAACTAAGAAATTAGTTGGTTTTTGGATCTTCGTAAGTTTCTCTTTAAGATAATTTTCAGGAATTATTAGTAAGAGAAACTTGCGAAGTTTTTTTGTAAATACTTGTTATTAATGGTGCTCAATCACCTTTTCCAGTTTACCTTCCTCATTATAGAATCGCTCTTCTCCCTTTTTTTCATTGTTCACGTAAGGTACTTCTCGTTTTAATTTTCCATTGGGCCACCATGCCCGTTGCATGCCGTTGCCGTGGTCGTAATTTCCTACACCAATGATGTTTCCATTGGCGTCATAATAAACCCACCGGCCTTGATACATTCCCTTGTCGAATTGTCCGTTTATTTTGGTTTGTCCGGTTCCGTAATACATCACAAACCTGCCGTGGAGGGTGTCGTGGGTGTAGTTTTCTTCCGAAAGCAGTTGCCCCTGATCGTTGTAGGTTAAGGAGGGCCCTTCCAGCAATCCCATGTTGTACTGCGATTTGGTTTCAATGGTTCCGTTTTCGTGCCAACGGGTCATGGTGCCATTCAATACATTGTTTACATAGGTTGCTTCTTGTTCTTTGTTACCATTCTCGAAATACCAAATGGCTTTTCCATTTAGTAAATCGTCCGAATAGGTCAAACTTGAGCGCATCTGACCATTTTCCCAGTAGTCTTTTTTCACTTGCGGACCGCAGCCGGACAACAATACTACCGCAAAGGTGAGTGCAATAAGGGTTCGGATGGGTTTCATTCGTAAGTAGTATTTTCGGGGATGAGTGCGGCATCGGGCACCTTGTATAAATTAAGTCCGCGATAGCGCAACAAATTCCAATAACTGTTTTCGAACGAGTTCTCCGATTTTCGTTTGAACTCATAGGTCGTTTGCAGCATTGGCATGGGATTGGATTCCAAGCATTGAAAAAAATGATCGTCGAACAGAAAAAGGTTGTACAGAAAGTAATAGGTAATATCAAAGCCCAGATAGGCGTAGGGGTCGGGTTCAAGTCCGTACACCTGTCTGAAATCTTGCATATACCGTTTGATGGGGGGCGCTTCAAAATCCATGAAATCGGAGGAGAAATAGGCGGTATTCAGATTACTTAACTGGTTGTTGCTAAGTTCGTTGATGCGTTCCCACGTGGGCATGCCCACTAGTTTGATATTAAATGTGTCGCGACTTTCGTTAAGTCGGTTCATCACATCCATCACAAATGATTTTTTGTTTCCGTAAAGAACTACCACGTTGGGGCGTAGGGTAGAGGCGTTTTCCAAAAAGGGGTGCAGGCTGTCGATCATATAAACAATCCGTGAAACTCCATTTTGAAAGGTGGTGCTGTCGGGAAGGGTTTGTTCCAACATGTCGGGATAGATATTTTGTCCTTCGAACCGGAAAGTGGGCAAGGGAGTTCCTGAAGTGTAATCCTCATCACGCTGAGCCACGCCAATGGCCAGGTTGTACAAATCGGTATTGCTAATTTTGGTTTGGTTGCTCACATTGGATCGAAGGCTGTTTAGTAAATTTTGCACCTGATCTGCGTCTTCGTAGGCACTTTGGGTGATAAGAAATACCTTGGATCGGGGATAGTATTTGTTAATGTAGCTTATCAGTCGATCGTTCTGAAACTCATTGCCCGGCTTCACCTTGATGGCTGTTTTATAGCTGAAAGCCGCTTCTTCGCGAAAGGTAAGTGGGTTAACAATGGGGATATTGAAGTTACCAGCAAAAAGTGCCACCTGATGGTAGCACTGCGGAAATAGTGGGCCTATGATTAAGTCCATACTTCGCAGTTCAGGTGCTTGCAGTACTTTGGTGGCCGATGTAAGCGACTGATCAACATCATATACGTGCATTTCTACTTGCATACCTTGTTGGCGTAGGGAGTCGAGAGCCAAGAGAGCACCTTCATAAAATCCGATGAACCGGAAAGGCTTAAACCCACTTTGATTTTGTTGTAGGAATTCTGTTTTGTTGAGGCTGTCGAGTTTGTCGAGATAGAGGGGAAGCATGAGTGCTACTTGAAAAACATGCTGTCGGTTGGGTTGATTTTTGTCGCACAGATCGAAAACGTTGGGAATTTCGTTGATTTCTTCAGGAATAATCTCTGTGGGCTCAATTTCAGGTTCAACAGGTTGGTTGGCCATTTCCAGAGCATATTCTCCTACAGGAATGCGCACTACCTGTCCGGGATACACCCATCTTCCCAACGCCGGATTGATATCTGTAATATCATCAGTATCAATTTGGTACAACTTCGCCAGTTGTTTGGTCTTTGTTTTGGAAGATGATTTATACTCCAAATAGTTGTGGCTCAGTTTTTTTTTAGGAATTTTGATCACCTGACCAATGCTTATGGTGGTTGTCAATCCCGGGTTAGCATCCATGATTTCTTTTACGGTAACTCCATATTCGCGTCCAATGCTGTACAGGGTTTCCTTTTTCTTCACCACATGTTGGATATATTCAGGTTCCGACTCTTGTTGTGGTTTTACGGGTTCGGTGGATTGGGTTTTCGATTCGCCAGGAGGTTGCACCGGGACCATTTCAGTTGTCACTGGCTCTTCTTTAACAGGAGCAGAAGCCTGGAGTTTCGTTTTGTCGGGCACGCGTAAGCGGTCGCCTTTTACTACTGTGTTTCCCAGTCCCGGATTGCAGGCTTTGAGCAGGTTTACCGGAACATCATATTTATCGGCGATGCTCTGGGTGGTTTCTCCGGCAATCACCACATGACGGTAGTCGGCAATCACGGGTATGTTGGGGTCGAAGCTAACGAATTCTGTGTTGGTTTGGGCGGGTTTTACGGGTGGTTTGGCTGTCGGTGTGGGTATGGGGTTAGAGTTTGTTGGTGTGGTATTTTGTCGTGGGGATTCTGAAGTGACGGTTGGTTTGGTTACCGATGGTTTCGGTTGAGGTTTTTTGGTTGTTGGTGCAGGGGTATAAGTGGTGGGAATGTTGTTGGCCTGATCAACAATGCTATTGCCGCTAAGCGCATTAAATGATCCTTCCACGGGCACCTTCACATATTCGCCTTCACGGAGATTGCCATGTAGGGTAGGGTTGGCCTTTCGGATATATTCTTCCGGAATTACATAAATGGAAGCGATGTGCGCGAAGGTTTCATTTGCTGCCGCGATGTGATAAAAGAATTCAAAGTTCGTGGATTTTACCTCCGTATTGAGTTGAGTTTCTTTGTTGATGGTGGGAATGAGCAACTCTTGTCCTATGGAGATTCCGGATTTTGCCGATGGGTTTTCAAAAAAGATTTCATCTACTGTTACATCGTATGCCTTGGCGATGGAATATACTGTTTGACCCTTTTCCACCTGATGGACGTAATAATTATGACCATTTCTGGATTCAATGGTTTCTGATTTTTTGATGTAATTCGATTGTGCAGAAGCTGTTAGAACCAACGCTGAGAACAATAGAATAAAAGCACTTTTACTGATAAACATGGCAGATGTTTGGTATATCTTCAATCTTAAATTCAAAAATAGTAAACTACTTGTTACATGACGTGATTTTAATGAAAATATTATCCCTTATTTAAAAAGAAGGTTAGCAATATGTACTCAAAGCGATTGTTCTTAAATATTTACCATTTTTAATACCTTTTACAGATTTGAGTTTTATGCTATTTCGCATTCATTCTTTATTGACCCAATAAAAAACCCCGCCTTGAACCAAAGCAGGGTTTTTACCTTGTTGTTCAGCGACTAGCTGTTCATCGAAATAAGAAATTCCTGATTCGACTGGGTAAATTTTATTTTGTCTTTGAGGAATTCCATGGCTTCTACGGGATTCATGTCCGACAAATGGTTTCTCAGCACCCAGATACGTTGCAACATATCTTTATCCATGAGCAAGTCTTCACGACGTGTGCTTGAAGCCACGATGTCGATGGCAGGGTAGATACGTTTGTTGGCCAGTTTACGGTCGAGTTGGAGTTCCATGTTACCGGTACCTTTAAACTCTTCAAAAATCACTTCGTCCATTTTCGAACCTGTGTCAATAAGTGCGGTAGCTAAAATGGTAAGCGAACCACCATGTTCAATCTGACGGGCAGCACCGAAGAACCGTTTTGGTTTTTGAAGTGCGTTGGCTTCCACACCACCTGACAGCACTTTGCCTGATGCGGGAGATACAGTGTTATACGCTCTGGCTAAGCGGGTGATGGAGTCGAGTAAAATCACCACATCATGACCACATTCGGTAAGCCTTTTGGCTTTTTCCAAAATTAGGTTGGCGATTTTTACATGTTTATCAGCGGGTTCATCGAAAGTGGAGGCAATTACTTCTGCATTCACGTTTCTTGCCATGTCGGTTACCTCTTCCGGACGTTCATCAATTAATAAAATAATCAGATAAACTTCAGGGTGGTTGGCTGCAATGGCATTGGCTATTTCTTTTAGCAACACAGTTTTACCTGTTTTAGGTTGCGAAACGATGAGTCCCCTTTGTCCTTTACCGATGGGCGCGAACATATCCATCAAACGGGTGGAAATGCTTTCTTGTGGATGACCAGTGAGTTTAAATTTTTCTTCCGGAAACAAGGGTGTTAAAAAGTCGAAAGGGACACGGTCGCGCACTTCTTCAGGATTCCGGCCGTTAATTTTCGACACCTTAATAAGAGGGAAATATTTTTCAGACTCCTTGGGAGGTCTTACTGTACCATCCACGGTATCGCCGGTTTTCAGGCCAAACAATTTAATTTGTGATTGCGACACATAAATATCGTCGGGCGAATTCAGGTAATTGTAATCCGAAGAACGTAGGAATCCATAACCATCGGGCATGATTTCTAACACACCTTCAGCGGTTACCATACCTTCAAATTCAAAGTTGAACTCGGGGCGTTGTGGTTTGGCCTGTGGTTGGTTGAATTCCCGGTTTGATGATTCGGGTTTTTTATAGGGACGTGGATTTCTACTGTCGTTATCGTGACGTGGCCTTTGTTCGTAGGGTCTTTTCTCGCGGTTTTCGGGCGTAGGAGTATCCGAAACTACGGTTTCGCCGGCCATAGAAGTGGTTGATACAATTGGTGTTGGTTTTCTTTCAATACGTTCCCGTTTTCTATGACGGTTGTTGTCGTTTTGTGATGGACGTGCATCCTGTTTAGTGGTTTCCTTTTCCCTTTCAGGGCGGTTGGATTCCTTGTTTGGTGTTTCTGTTTTGTCGGTCATTTTTTCAGGTGTGGGTTGCTTTGCCGGTGCCGGTTTGTCTTCTGGTTTTGCGGTTTTGCTATCGGTAACAGGCTCATTTATAACCTTTTGACTATCGACAGTTTTTTTATTTTCCTTGGGGGCAGTTCTTTCCTCCTTAGTTGCAATCCTGTTTTCTGTTTTGGCAACAGGCTTTGAATCTGTTTTTGAATCAGATTTCGGTTTGTTTTCTGTTTTGGGACTCTCCTTAGGAGTCTTGGTTTTTCTTCGGTCACCTGCTGGGACTTTCTTGTCGTCATTGGTTGCCGATTTTCTAGGTCGACCACGACGCTTTGGTTCTACTTTTTGCTCCGACTGAAGTGTTTCAGGTGAAGGGTTTAGTGCTTGATAGTCAAGGATTTTATAGATAAGATCCTTTTTTAACAGCTTATCTGTTTTAGGAATTTTGAATTCCTCGGCAATCTGCCTTAGTTCGGCTACTAGTTTGCCATTAAGTTCCACAATATCGTACATATACGGGGATTTTGTAATACGCCCAAACTCGAATAAGTTTGGTATAATAAACAATTGATTTTAATTATTTGGAATAAACTGGTCCTTTTTCCTAAGTACCTTGGTTGGCGAAAATAATATAAAAACCATCATCGTCGATAGTTATGGTTATTTTTTTTTATTATTTTTCTAATTTAAACTCAATTTACATAGAAATCCGGATTGTTTCCGATTTTTTTTACTTTTTTTAATGATTAACTATATGGGCATAAATACAGGTGCTCCAGATGTATAATCGTTTTACATCAAGAAAGTTAACAAATATTATCACCCGATTAAATGATCCAAAATCATGTTCAACATCGTCAAGATTGTGAAATGAATTAATTTTTTTTGAAAATTCACGATTTGCCTGTTAGACAAACATGGGTTAATGATTATTTTTGTGGCTCAAATTTACAAATATTTTTATGATACAACGTAAACAATCTGTTTTTTTATTTTTAGCCGTCGTTTCATTGGTGGGCTTGGCTTTTTTACCCATGGCCAGTTTTTTGGGTGATCGCGGTGCCTTGGTGCTGTACGTATATCAATTGGTGAACATGGTTCCGGATACTTCAATTCCTTTCGGGTCTTTATTTTTATTGCCACTTTTAGCCCTGGCGGTAATTTCTGCGTTCGTATCCTTTGTAACAATTTTCATGTTTAAAAACCGCAAGCGACAGATGATGATGGTGCGTCTGGTGATTTTTTTACTGATTGTTGAGGTAGGCTTGTTTTTTCTCTATTATGTTAATGTTTTGGAGGAAGCTACCGGCGCTCTTATTCAAGCTGAGCTTGGAATTTACCTTATTCCGGCGGCATTGTTATTTTTATTTTTGGCACTTCGCGGAATTATTGCCGACGAAAAGCTTATCCGTTCGGCCGACAGGCTTCGCTAGCGCATTTCTTTTCTGTCCAAATCAAGTACTTCCAGGTCTTTAATCTGTTGTTCGTCGATGGTGAATTTAACAACGGTGATTGATCGGTGAAAGCCCGAATTTCCGGCTGCACCCGGATTAATATAAAGCAATTGGTGTTGCTTGTCGTACATCACCTTTAATATATGTGAATGTCCCGCAATGAATAGTGTTGGATTTTCTTCCCGGATTAGTTTTCTGGCCAATGGCGTATATCTTCCCGGATATCCTCCAATGTGTGTCATGGCCACTTTTATGCCTTCGCACCAAAATACCGCAGTTTCTTTGATGGCGCTTCTTGTTCGTGCGTCGTCAATATTTCCATACACAGCAGTCAGAGGTTTGAAATTTTCCAACTTCTCCAATGTTTCCATGTTGCCCACGTCACCGGCGTGCCAGATGAAATCACAATCTTCAAAAAACGAAAACACCCGCGGGATCAGTGTCCCGTGGGTGTCCGATAGAAGTCCTATTTTTTTCACTACTAGAATTTAATGCCGATTCCCAGCATCATATTTTCGTTGAATTGGGTACGTGGTCCCAGTGGTAGACCTGCATCATCGTTAATAATCACATCGTTGTCGTAAATTAGTTCGGAGGTGATGTTGACATTCAACCAAGAGTTGACTTTGAGTATGAGTCCCATTTGCCAGTTCACGTCAATATTTTGTGGGTCTTTCAGGTAATCGCTAAACAATTCCAGCTTGGTTTTAAAATTTACATTTTTGAAAATTTCATAATTGAAGGCCATCAACATTTTAGCACCAAACATGGTTTTTACTTTCTTAGCATGGATGGTGTCTCCTGCTTCGTTCACGGTGGCAGGATCAAGTCCGAAGGAGCCTAAATCAGCCAAACGCTCGTCGTTAACAATAATCCAACGTCCGGCAGCAGGCGAAATATTCAACAAAAAATGTTCGTTAGGCGAATATTCCACGCCGGGACCGATATCGATGGTTCCCGGAGCCATAAATTTGGAGATGTAGATGGATGAATCTACCTTATAGTCGTAGCCTTTGGCAAACTGACTTTTAAAGGTAAGAACCATGGTGGCATACCAGTGGTCGTGAATTTCATAACCATAGGTTGAAATAAATTCAATTTTGTCATCTGTTTTCATGGCTTGGTTGTCTCCAATCAACGAGTAGCCCAAAGCTAGGCTTAACCAGTTGGTCCACTTTTGTTTGCCCTTTACATAATCTGCGTTAATGGCATACTTTCCCACTGTGGCCAGTGTATTTTCACCACCTGCCGACCAGTTGGAAAAATAGCTCTGCGAAAAGTTGATGCTGAGGTTGTTGGTAACCGTCCAGTTTTTGGTGGTGTCGCTTTGAGCCTTGGCTATCATGCCGGCAGCGAACAATAAAAGGAGTAAAAATACTTTCTTCATGTTTAATGAATTAATTTCTAATCAATATGTCAATAGGTTGTGTTCTTTGGCAGTATCCGGTAACCGCCGATTGGTTTATTTGGCAAAAATAACAATTTTGATAAATTCTAAATAAAAAACTTAATCCTGTCCTGGAGAATTCACATGGTTGTGGCGGATTTTTGGTCTAAAAGTTCAAGGGTTCAAGGGTTCAAAAGTTCAAGGGATCAGTGGGTCAATGGATCAATGGGATCAATGGATTAATGGGATCAATGGGTCAATGGATCAGGGGATCAATGGATCAGAGGATCAATGGATCAGAGGATCAATGGATCAGAGGATCAATGGATCAGAGGATCAATGGAACAAGGGTTCAATGGATCAGGGGATCAATGGATCAGTGGATCAATGAATCAGATGTTCAGGGGTTAAAGGTTTCTCTCCATACTCCCGACTTCCTCATATCCCCGTATTCGATTGATTTGGAATATGTTTGCCTTTATGTTCGCCTTTTTGAAAGGAAATAACTAAAGTATGTTGGGTGCGCACATAACGGTCGTCGATTTTTCCGGGCTTCCATCGTGTGGCTTCCACCAGACGAATGGCCTCTTCTGCGCATCCTCCTCCCACATATTCTTCTGCAACAATATTGGATGGTAAACCATTGATTTCCACAACAAAAATGATTTTTACATCACCAACAATGCCCAGTTTGTCTGCATTCGGGGGGTAGGTAAGGTTGCTATAGATAAAGTCGGAGAGAGAGGAAGTGCCGTTGTCTATATGAAAAATGGGGGCTTGCTCTGTCTTTTTTAATGTATATATTGTTCCTGAACTGTCGAAGGGGGTGTAGTTTTTTGGTGGATGCAAGTATCCGCGCTTTTTGGATAAACGCAGGAATTTCTTTTTTTTAAACTCCAGGGTGAAGATACCTGCCGATTCAATCTCTTGTCCTGCTTCTTTTGCCGGCAGCCATTGCAGTAAATCGAAAATGGCCAATGCAGTTGAGTCGATTTCGGGACTAACCCCCGACTTGATCTTACGCAGACTAATGTTACCTTCTTTATCTGCCGCAAAAACGATGTTTACCTTTCCTTCCTGTTTTTCGTTCAGTGCTTTATCAGGATAGTCCATAAATAATTCAAGGAAATTTTTATAAACAGGATGTGTCATTTTGGTGGCCGGAGGGGTGGTGGATTGAGCGTGAAGTTTATAAAGAGGCATTAAAACCAAAAGAATCCCCATTATTTTTGAAAAATTTTTCATGACGGTTTGATTTGTTTCAACTTGTGAAATTACAGATTTTGTAGAAATATTGTTAGTTTTACCTTAAAAAAATGAATGAATCGCATATGTTTCTTTATTTAGCACTAGGTGCAGTTGTAGGTGGACTGGTTGGGTTGCTTTGGACAAGCATGCAAAGCAAAAAACTTCGTCAGCAGCATCGTGCGGAGATAGCCGAAGAAATTCATCAGCGTAACGAGATGGACAAACGGTTGGCCTTGGCGCTGGACAAATCCTCTGTGGCACAGGAGCGTATTCAACAATTGGAACGATTCGTGGAAGTGGAACGCGGGTCAAAAAATGAGGTGGAGAAAATGTTGGTAGCACGTGAATCTGAACTTTTCCATTTGCGTCAAAAACTTGAGCATGAACAAAAGAACCTGGAAATTTTGCAAGAGCGCCTTCGTTCCGAATTTGAGAACATGGCTAATAAAATCATGAAGCAGCAAACCGTGGATTTCAATTTGTCGAGCCAAAAAGGACTAAACGATGTATTGCAACCCTTGCGGGAAAAATTGCAGAGTTTTGAGAGGAAAGTAGAAGAAACCTACGAAAAAGGTCTTCAAAACCAGTCGGATCTGCGGGCAGAGATGAAAAAAATCTATGACCTCAGTGTGACCCTGGATAAGGATGCCAAAGATTTGACCAAAGCTTTGAAATCCGACACCAAACGGCAAGGCAACTGGGGTGAGGTGATACTAGAAAGGGTACTCGAACGTTCCGGGTTGACCAAAGATCAGGAATACTTTTTGCAGTATTCGGCCAAAAACAATGAAGGTGCCACCATGAGGCCCGATGTGGTAATAAAACTTCCTGAGGATAAGCATCTTGTGATTGATGCCAAGGTGTCGTTGACGGCCTATACTGAATTTGTAAGTGCCGATGATGAACAAGTGCGTTCACGAAAAATGCGCGAACACCTTGAATCCATCCGAAGGCATGTTAAGGAGTTGAGTCAGAAAAGGTACGACAACCTACTGGGAATTAATTCTCCTGATTTTGTGTTGATGTTTATGCCCGTAGAACCTGCCTTTGCGCTGGCGGTTCAAGGTGATATGGAGTTGTTTAATGATGCCTGGAGTCAGCGGGTGGTCATAGTCAGTCCTACCACGCTCCTGGCCACCTTACGTACCGTGGCTTCCATCTGGAAGTTTGAAAAGCAAAACCAAAACGCCCGCGAAATTGCCGATCGTGGTGGTAAACTTTACGATAAATTTGAGAGCTTTGTATCCGATTTGGAAAGTATAGGTCAGTACATCGAAAAAGCTGATAAGTCATATAAAGAAGCCCACAAAAAGTTGACTTCCGGAAGCGGAAACTTGATCAGACAAGTGGAGCAGTTAAAAAAAATGGGCGTTACCACGAAAAAGAGTTTGCCCGATAACCTAATAAATGAATGGGATGATGAAGGATAAAAACGAAAAACCAACGCATGACTTTATCTATGGCACGTGGCCGGTGATGGAAGCTGTAAAAGCCAAACGCGATTTGGATAAGGTGATTATTCAGCATGGACTACGTAATGCAATAATTGGAGAAATAATTGCTGAACTGAAAGCGCTGGACATTCCCTATCAGTTTGTTCCCATCGAAAAAATGAACCGCGTTACCCGGAAAAATCACCAGGGAATCATCGCTTTCTTATCGCCCATTACCTTCGGTAAAATCGAGCATGTGTTGCCCTCCATTTATGAAAAAGGAGAGGATCCTTTTATCCTCATCCTGGATAAAATTACCGACGTGCGAAATTTTGGCGCCATACTTAGAACCGCTTCCTGTACGGGAGTTCATGCGGTAGTAATCCCCGACAAAGGCTCCGCCATGTTGAATTCCGACACCGTAAAATCCTCAGCAGGAGCCATCTATACACTCCCCATTTGCCGCAGCGAAAACCTGAAGGATACAATTGAATACTTGAAAGAAAGCGGATTGAAAATCTTTGCGGCCACAGAGAAAGGTTCAGAGTTGTATTATAATGAGCAACTTAGTGGCCCATCTGCGCTCATCATGGGTTCCGAAGGCGATGGGGTTTCTCCCGAATACCTGCGACGTTCGGATGTGTTGGTAAAAATCCCTATGGTAGGTACCATAGCCTCACTCAATGTTTCCGTTGCCGCCGGTGTATTGATGTATGAGGTGTTCCGACAGAGGAGTGTGAGGAAGTGAAAGTTTGGTAGGATATTTGAGTGCCTAAAGTTGGAAGTATGGAGTAGGGAGTAAGGAGTATGGAGTAGGGAGTAAGTAGTATGGAGTAGGGAGTAGGGAGAGAATCCCTGAACATCTGATCCATTGATCCTCTGATCCATTGATCCCATTGATCCCCTGAACCCTTGAACTCTTGAACCCTTGAACTCTTGAACCTGAGCCCCTTTGTCCCTGGAGTTCATTACCTCAAAAAAAAACTCCGATAAAAATACCGGAGTTTCATATATTGTAAGTTGGCTATTAAAACCGTTTTTCCTTGATTCTGGCTTTTTTACCACGCAGGTCGCGGAAGTAGAAAATTCTTGCTCTGCGAACTACACCCACCTTGTTCACTTCAATGGTGGTGATGAAGGGTGACGAAATGGGGAAAATTCTTTCTACCCCAATGTTGCCCGACATTTTTCTGATTGTAAAAGTAGCGGTATGCCCTGTTCCTGAGCGTTGTAACACAACTCCTTGAAATTTCTGCAGGCGTTCTTTACTACCTTCAATAATTTTATATGTAACTGTAATGGTATCGCCGGCTTTAAATGCAGGGAAATCTTGTGTCTTTACAGTTTCTTTAACCAAGTTTATCAATTCGTTATTGTTCATCTAATTACAGGTTTAGCATGTACACTCAAAAAAGAGTGCAAATATACGGATATTTATTTATTCACTATTACAACAAAGTGAATATTTTTTCAATTATTGTAATGGATTATTAAAAGTCTTGAAAAACAACACAATATATATTTTACGTAAATGAACTCTTGCCTTTTTTTAGTCTTTGAGTAGCTCGGGACGTCTTTGTTTGGTTCTTTCAACCGACTGATTGTACTTCCATTCTTCAACCAAACGTTCGTTTCCCGACAACAACACATCGGGAACGGCCCATCCGTTGTACTCGCGGGGACGAGTGTAAACAGGTGGTGACAACAAATTGTTTTGAAATGAATCGCTCAGGGCAGAAGTTTCGTCACTCAACACACCTGGAATAAGTCTGACCAAACTGTCGGTAATAACGGCAGCGGCTAACTCTCCTCCTGAGAGCACGTAATTACCGATGCTAATTTCCATGGTAACCAAATGCTCCCTGATTCGCTCATCAATTCCTTTGTAATGTCCGCAAAGCAGGATAATGTTCTCCAATTGCGACAGTCGGTTGGCTAAAGGTTGGTCGAGTAGGGTGCCATCCGGACTGGTATAAATAATGGCATCGTAGGTGCGTTGAGATGCCAGCTCCTTGATACATCGATCCACGGGTTCTATCATCATCACCATGCCTGCACCTCCCGAGAAGGGATAATCGTCTACCCGACGATGTTTGTCGGTGGAATAATCCCTCAATTGATGCAAGTGGATGGTTACCAGTTGTTTGTCGATGGCTCTTTTTACAATGCTATGGTCGAAAGGCCCCTGAAACATTTCTGGAAAAAGTGTGATGATATCTATACGCATAAGACTATCTGATTGAGAAGATTACTTAATCCAAACGGTTTTAATATTCAGGAATTCTTTGATGCCATAGGAACCCAATTCCCGACCAAATCCCGATTTTTTTATTCCGCCAAAGGGCAATCTGGGGTCTGATTTGGTCATTCCGTTGATAAACACGGCTCCGGCTTCGATTTTTTTGGCCATTTTTTCAGCCAGCTCTAGGTTGGTAGTCCACAGACTGGCACCCAATCCCAGTGTAGTTTGGTTGGCTATTTGTACCGCATCCTCGGCATCTTTGGCAGGAATCACCACCGAAACAGGTCCAAACGTTTCTTCGCGATAAACGGGCATTTCCGGCGTAACATTCACCATTAGCGTAGGTTTATAATATAAGGTATTGGGTATACGCTCGCCGCCGGTCACAATCGTGGCACCCATGGCCACCGAGTCGGCAATTTGTTTTTCAAGCTGCTCCACCAGATCTTCGCGAGCCATCGGACCCATGTCGGTTTCGGGTAGGGTCGGGTCGCCCAGTTTCATGTTTTCCAATAGTGCTTTCTGTTCTTCAACAAACCGATCATAACCGGCTTGCTCCACAATAAACCGCTTGGCCGATATACAAACTTGCCCAGCATTGAGCATTCTGGAGCATACGCCTGTTTTACAAGCTTGGTTTATATCGGCATCTTTGAGCACGATGTAGGGGTCGGAACCTCCTAACTCGAGGACACACTTTTTTAGGTATGTGCCAGCCAGAGAAGCTACTGATCGGCCGGCACGCCCGCTTCCCGTGAGGGTTACTCCGCAAACTGATGGATGACCCACCACCTGCTCTACCAAATCTAGGTCGATGGGCAAATTATTGAAAGCATTCCCCGGAAATCCCGAATCGACAAACAATTTTTGGATAGCATCAGCGCATCCAAAAACATTAGGTGCATGTTTGAGTACCATGGTATTGCCGGCCATCATAGTGGGTACGGCGGCCCGGAACACCTGCCAGAAAGGAAAGTTCCAGGGCATGATTGCGAAAACGGTACCCAGTGGTTGGAAGCTAACAAAACTTTTTCCGGCGTCGGTGAGTATAACTTCGTCTTGGAGCAGTGATTCGGTGTTTTCGGCGTAATGCTCACAAAGCCAAGCGCATTTTTCCACTTCTGCCTCCGACTCGGTAATGATTTTCCCCATTTCCTGTGTAATGAGCAATGCCAGAGATTCTTTTTGTTGGCGTAAATTTTCGGCCATTTTCAGAAAAAATTGACCACGTTTTGAATAGGTGAGGTTTTTCCAACTTTGATATTGGAGGTGCGTCTTGTCGAGTATTTGGCTCAATTCTTCGGCATTCAACAAGTTGTAATCCTTGATTTTTTTACCGTTGGCAGGGTTGAAGGTGCTGATCATGACATTGAATTTTTACAAAAGTACAGGTTTTCCGGCGATAATATCTATTTTTACACACTGTTATCGTTTTCTGTAGAAGCCAACGTTTTTAGAATATTTGTTAACCAAATTGTTATGAGAAGTGCGTTTTTTGTTTTGTTACTGAGCTTAACTGCGGTCACCTTTCAATCCAACCTGATGGCGCAAAGTCAGCCTTTTATGCCCATTGAGATAGCTAATACATTCAAAAATGGCTCCCGCTCCATGTCGGGTTTGCCTGGTCTGGAATATTGGCAGAATCATGCTTTTTATAAAATTTCTGCACAGGTGGATGTACCAAAAAGCATCCTGATGGGCGAAGAAAGGGTTACCTATTATAATAATAGTCCTGATACCCTGAATAAATTGGTCATTCGGCTCTATCCAGATATTTATAAAAAAGGAAACCCTCGCTCATGGTCTATCGGAGCTGATGATCTGAGTGATGGTACAGAGGTAAAAAATCTGTTCATTAATGATGTGGAAGTTGATTTGGCTGACAATAAACTGGTTCGCAGAACGGCCACCAACATGCATGTGCAGTTGCTTAATTCTTTGGTTCCGGGAGATTCGCTGGTGCTAAAAACCAATTGGTCGTTTAAAATACCTTCCAAACGACAGGTGCGGATGGGTAAATACAGCGAGAATATTGTCTTTATCAGCTATTGGTACCCTCAAGTCGCAGTTTATGACGATGTGGATGGTTGGGATGAACTGGAATATTTGGGAACGGTAGAATTTTACAACGATTTCAACGATTATGATGTAACGGTGCACGTAACTCCCGATTTTAAAGTTTGGGCTACCGGTGAGTTGCAATCTCCCAAAGCGTATTACAGTAAAGAGGTGATGGGGCGTTTGACCCAAGCCCAAGGTTCTGAAGAAATAACCACTTTTTTTACGGCAGAAGAATGTCGAAAAGGACTTGTTCTTAAGAATTCCAAGGTTAACGACTGGCACTTTATGGCTGAAAATGTACCCGATTTTACTTTCGGATTGGCCAAGGAGGTGAATTGGCAGGGTAGTTTTGTTACAGTTGATACCATTTCCGGTCGTAAAGTATTGGTAGACGCGGTTTATCCTGATTCATCGGTTACCTTTCCACGTGCTGCTGAATGGGCTGCCGAAAGTGTGAAACTGATGTCGTTTGAATTGCCTGGGATTCCATTTCCATATCCGCATATGACTTCCTTTAGCAATGGGCGTCATGGCGGAGGCATGGAATCGCCCATGATGGCCATCGATGGAGATCCCATTTCCGAAGCATCAGCCATTGGATTATTTTATCATGAGATTTCACATACCTATTTTCCTTTTTATATGGGTGCCAACGAGCGTAAATATGCTTGGATGGATGAAGGGTTTGCCGCCTACTTTACCAATGAAATAATGGAGAAGGAGGATCCGGATTATCATTATTTTACACGTTTGGTTTCCTCCTTCAATTCGTTGAGTGGCCGTGAACGGGAAGTTCCCCTTATGTACTTGAGCTATCAAATTCACGACTATTCAAGTTATCGCGTACACGCATACAACCGCTCTGCCATGGCTTTGGCATTTTTGCGTGATGTTTTGGGTGATGATGTGTTTAAAATGGCTTTTCAGCAATTTATCAACGACTGGCACGGCCTACATCCCATTCCCAACGATTTTTTTAATTCCATCATGCAAAGCACAGGACAAAATTTGTGGTGGTACATTACCCCGTGGTATTACGAGCGGGCTTATGCCGATTTGGGCATTAAAAAAGTGACCTTCGACAACAAAGTGGTCGTGGAGAATGTGGGTAAACTGCCTTTGCCGGTAGAACTTACCATAACCTATAAAGATGGCTCCGAAGAAACGGTTTATCGCCATACCGGGGACTGGGAGAGCAATTCCAATGCCATGATCGTGCAGATAAATCCACAGAAGAAAATCGAAAAGGTGGTATTGGGATCCGAAAATATTCCGGATGTTAACAAGGAAAATAACACCATGACCCCCATTTACGAATGATGCAACCCAAAAGAACTTCTATTTGTCAAATAAATTCTAACAACCATATACACATGAAACTAAAACTGACCTACTTTATCCTCTTGTTTTCGATGACTACTTCCCTGATGGCACAGGTAGCTCCCGACAAATACTATATTCAATTTACCGATAAAAACGATTCACCTTTTTCCATTGATCAGCCTGAGGATTTCTTGTCGCCGCGAGCTCTCGAGCGCCGAGCCAAATACGGTGTTGGGATTTCTGAAGAAGACCTTCCGGTGAATCCGGCTTACCTTCAGGGAGTTGCAGCTACCGGAGCCACTTTGTTGAACCCAACTAAGTGGATGAATGGAGTCACCATCTATACAAATGATCCTTCGGTGATTACAGCAATTGAGGCACTTCCATATGTGGAATCTTATGTTAAATTGTCGGAAACGGGTACGTTGTCAAGTCCTAAGAAATATTTTGAAAATGAATCGGTTACACCCGTAGATCAACTCACAAATAATGGAACACTTAAATCCCGAAGCATGAACTACGGAGGAGCCGGTCCCCAAATTGAGCAAATTAACGGCGTAGCATTGCACGATCAGGGTTACATGGGGCAAGGGATGGTGATCGCCGTTTTGGATGGTGGTTTCAGTGGAACTGACGAACATCCTTTTTTCGACAGCTTGTTCATGAACAACAGAATGTTGGGAACAAAGGATTTTGTAACACCGGGAGCCAGCGTTTATACGGATAGTGGACACGGAAACTCGGTACTTTCTACCATGGCCGCCTATTCTCCGGGCAATATGATAGGAACTGCACCCCTTGCAAGTTATTGGTTGCTCCGATCCGAAGATGTTTTGTCGGAGAATGTTATTGAAGAATACAACTGGGTTTCGGCCGCTGAATTTGCTGATAGTGTTGGTGCTGACGTCATCAACAGTTCGTTGAGTTACGTTGATTTTGACAATCCGGCCATGGATCATACCTATGAGGACATGGATGGTATGACCTGCGTCAGCACAATTGGCGCCGACAAAGCCTTTGAAAAAGGTATTATGGTGGTAAACAGTGCCGGAAATTCGGGTACAAGTGCATTCCCATACAATGGTGCTCCGGCAGATGGATTTAATGTGTTGAGCATTGGCGCAGTTAAGCGTAATGGAGAACGGGCATCGTTTAGCTCCATCGGCCCCACTTATGACGGACGTTTGAGGCCTGTTATTGCGTCAACCGGAGATAGCAGTTTTGTAGCCTATGGAGGCAGTGGAGCCGGATATGGCAATGGTACCTCCTACTCATCACCAATCATTGCAGGTATGACGGCTTGTTTGTTGCAGGCTCATCCCGATATGTCGTTATCTGAAGTTCAGGAAGCACTCAAATCATCAGGAAGTCAAGCCTCTGCTCCTGATAATTTACTGGGTTGGGGTATCCCGGATTATTTTGCTGCAAGCAGTACCCTTACCAATATAGAAATAGCACGTCATAACGCTACTTCTCTGGTGGAAGCTTTTCCCAATCCATTTGGTGAAACGCTTTCGCTGAAACTACATCTCGATACCGTAGAGTTTATCCAGGTGGACGTGTTTGGTCAATCAGGAAACATCATTTATTCAGCATTATATTCCAGATCAAAATCAGATCCGTATGTAAATCTGGATCGGCTGGCTTCCCAACTTACAGCCGGAGTTTATTTGGTGAAAGTGGTTAGTAGTAATAAAACCGAAGTGGTCAAAATCATTAAACAATAACGCACTGCATCAGTCAAAGAACAAACTGTGTTTATTAACAATACCCCATATTTTTTCAACAAAGGAGGCCGATTCCACATGGGCAATGGGATAATTGTTAACTTTGACCCTGTATATTTTGCAGTAAATATCTAACATAATCAACATTTACTTCAACGGAATGGAAGAGTCAGAGAAACAGGAAAGAAGGATCGATTTTTATTCAAAGTCGGTAAGGGCAGGTAAGAGAACGTATTTTTTCGATGTGAAATCCACACGTGCAAAAGAGTTGTTTATTACCATCACCGAAAGTAAACGCCGGTTTAATGAAGCTGATGGGCGATTCACCTACGAAAAACATAAAGTCTTTTTGTATGCTGAGGATTTTGAGAAGTTTAGGGATGGGCTTAACTCTGCCATCGCCTTTGTGGAAAATGGTGAGGTGCAGGAAAACGACGACCAAATAGAGGTGATTCAAGACAAATCCGCAACGCTGGATGTTAAGTTTGAGGACCTTGGCGGTGACGATGATCATTAGCCAAAACAGATTGGTTGTAAAAAAGTCATTTTTTAATAAGCAGATTGCTAATATTTAAACTGGCCTCCGATGGGTGATTTGATCATTCCGGTGAGCCAATTTGTGGCGGGCGTGTTAATAAGTTCGTGAAGTTGCCATTGACAGGTAGTTTCAATGTTGTATTTTTGTGTCGGGGTGTAAAATAAACCAAAGAATGTTATGGGAAAAACGATAGCAGTGACCAATCAAAAAGGAGGTGTTGGTAAAACAACCACCTCTATCAACCTTGCTGCCAGCCTGGCTGTGCTTGAATACCGTACGCTTATTGTTGATGCCGACCCACAGGCCAATGCCACTTCGGGGATAGGTTTCGATCCAAAGCAAATCCAAGCCAGTATTTATGAATGTATTGTGGACAACCTGGATGTAAATCAAGTGATTCTATCCACCAAAACCCCCCATTTGGATCTACTTCCGGCACATATCGATCTGGTTGGAGCCGAAATTGAACTCATCAACCTGCCCAACCGCGAAACCATGATGAAACAGGTGTTGGACAAGGTTCGCGATAAGTATGACTTCATCATCATCGACTGTTCTCCGTCACTCGGATTGATCACCGTAAATGCACTTACGGCTGCCGATTCGGTTATCGTTCCTGTACAATGCGAGTATTTTGCTCTGGAGGGTTTAGGTAAGCTCTTGAATACCATTAAAATAGTGCAAACACGCCTGAACACTTCTCTGGATATTGAAGGCATATTACTCACCATGTTCGACAGTCGCTTACGTTTGTCGAAACAGGTGGTGGATGAGGTGAAAACACATTTTCAACAAATGGTGTTCGATACCATCATCAACAGAAATACCAAGTTGGGCGAGGCTCCCAGCTTTGGCGACTCAATTATCATGTATGATGCGCAAAGCACCGGGGCTATTAATTATTTGAATTTGGCACGTGAAATATTGCAGAAGAATAACATGACTTCCATGCACCACGCTGACAAAATAATAGAATAACTCATGACGAATACAAAAGGTAAAAGGAAAGCGTTGGGCAGGGGTTTGGATTCCATCTTGCAGAGTCCTGATACGGACATTACTTCGGACGACATTTCCGGAAATTATGTGGCAGGTGCAATTGCTGAAATTGAAATCTCCAAAATAGAAACCAACCCGTTTCAACCTCGCACCGACTTCGATGGTATGATGTTGCGAGAATTGGCCGACTCCATCAAATCTCAGGGGGTTATTCAGCCTATCACCGTCAGGAAAATGGGTTACGACAAATACCAGCTCATCGCCGGCGAGCGACGTTTACGTGCTTCGCAACTTGCAGGAATTGAGCGAATTCCCACTTTTATCCGTGTTGCTAACGATGAGCAAATGCTCGAACTGGCCCTCATCGAAAACATTCACCGCCAGGAATTGAATGCCATTGAGGTAGCCATCAGCTATCAGCGTTTGTTAGAAGAATGCGACCTGACTCAGGAAAAATTAAGTGAACGCATCGGGAAAAACCGTTCCTCCATTGCCAATACCCTCCGACTTCTCAAGCTGCCTCCGTCTGTACAAGTATCACTTCGTGATGGCTTTATCACTACCGGACATGCACGCGCTCTGATAACTGTGGAAGATGCTGAACTTCAGGAGAACATGTTGCGCATGATCATCAACAAAGGGCTTAACGTGAGGCAGGTGGAAGAAATGGTTCGCACCATCGTGAAAGGAGAGGGTAAAAAATCCGAGCCGGCCAAAAAGAGTGTGCCTATTCCTGAGAAGTTTAAAGAAACACCAGCCACCCTTAGTAAAATGCTAGGCGCAAAAGTTAGCTTGAAAAGAAACAATAAGGGACAAGGATCCATCGTTATCAGTTTTAAAAGCGATCATGAGCTCGAACGCATTATTGCCGCCCTCGGCGAATGATACCGTGTTAGTCTTAAAAAAAACATATTTGCGCGTTTCATTGATTTTTCTGGTGGTCATACTTGGTGGGTTTTCTGCCTTGGCACAAACTGATTCACTTACCGTATCTAAAAAAAGTGTCGAGTTGCAGGAGCACTCTCCACATAAGGCTACTTTGCTGGCACTTGTTCCCGGTTTAGGACAAATATACAACCGGAAATACTGGAAACTACCCATCGTTTATGCGGGGTTTGGTGTAACGGGATATTTTGCCATGACCAACAGAACAGAATATAAAAAATATCGTGAAGCCTACAATTGCTCCGTTACGCTCGAGTCGGAATGTACCAACGAACTGGCAATAAAATACTCTGCCGACGATCTTCAAACCATCCGCGATTACTACCGTCGCAACATGGAATTGTCGTACATTATAATGGGTGCCTGGTATGTTCTGCAAATGTTGGATGCCACGGTGGACGCACATCTTTATAATTGGGAGGTAAATGATAACTTATCTGTTCGTGTCGATCCCATAATTCAGCCCATTCAGCTGGCTCAACCCAATTCAGCGTTGCCGAGTTCGGTTACGCCCAATGGCTTAAGAATCATGGTAAGTTTTTAACATTCCTTATCAAATTCCCTTATTTTTGTTGTAAAATCGAACTCCATGAATATTATTATTTCTGGCTATGGCCGAATGGGCAAACAAGTAGAACAAGTGGCGCTCGGTCGTGGTCACCAAATATTGGCCCGCATTGAGGATGCCGAGAGTTGGGAACAGCTTTCGCTTTCCCCAACAGAAAAGTCTGTTGTTATAGATTTTAGCTTGCCCGAAGTGGCAATAGAAGTATATAGATGCTGCTTTAATAAGGGGTTGCCCATTGTTTCCGGAACTACCGGTTGGCTGGCTCGTTGGGAGGAAGTAGTGGACATGTGCAAGCAGCATAACGGAACCTTTCTTTATGCTTCAAATTTTAGTTTGGGAGTGAATGTTTTTTTCGAAATCAACCAAAAATTGGCCAAAATTATGGGCAAACTCGATGGATACGCAGCTTCCATCACAGAAACCCATCACGCGCATAAGCTTGATGCTCCAAGCGGAACAGCCATCACTATTGCCAACCAAATTATCGAACAAATCCCATCTTTGGAAAAATGGATATTGGATTCCGGTGTTTCAATGGAGCATTTACCCATCACCAGTTTGCGCCTGGGGGAGGTGCCCGGAACCCACATGGTAAGTTTTGAGTCTGAAGAAGATGTGATTACGATAGAACACCGGGCAAAAAACCGTCGGGGATTTGCATTAGGCGCCGTTATGGCAGCAGAGTTTGTTCAGGGAAAAACAGGGCTTTATTCCATGAAGGATGTGCTGACCGGTTTACTATAGTCCGCAAGATTCTCCTGATTGCTATACTTTTTTTACCACCAACTGTGCACTCGTGTATCCTACAACAACTACCTTTTCACCTTTGTCTATCATGCCGGTACGGGCTGTGGCGTCGAAAAGGTCGTTATTAATCATCACCTTACCGGTTGGGCGGAGCATTGTATAAGTCATTCCTTCGTGTCCAATCATCGACTTGTAATCAGCAGAAGCTGAGGTGTACCCCTCGTTGGTTTGTTGGGTTTTCTTCAATGCCAAATGTCCGAATGCGTGGCTTGTAAACAGCTTCTTGCTGAAATAGATGCTTCCGGTAATGGCTAAAAAGAAGGCAATTATGACGACGGTAAGGGCTTTGGTAATTTGAACCATGCTCATATTAAAGTTGCCCGGATCGATGTTGTCCACCATGCTGAGCGTAAGTCCTGTAATCATCAGAATGAGCCCTAAAACCCCTGTAACTCCAAACCCCGGAATGGCAAATATTTCCACCGCAATCAATATTACACCCACCACAAATAATAATATTTCCCAATTGGCTGCCATACCTTCAAGATACAGCGGTGCAAAATAAAGGAGTGCAGCCAGAAATGCTGCTGCCAATGGAAATCCAATGCCCG
The DNA here is from genome assembly GCA_963676875.1 of Bacteroidales bacterium. Classification (GTDB taxonomy): domain Bacteria; phylum Bacteroidota; class Bacteroidia; order Bacteroidales; family F082; genus UBA6244. Next base: position 159,555 of record OY781436.1, on the reverse strand, counting down.
GAGTTTGCAATTCAAAGTAGATTCCTCCAATAATAATCATGATGAGTATGCCACTGAAAAAGGGGTTGATGAGCCAACCAATTACCCTGTCGGTGGCAGATAGCTGCTGTTTGGTAATGGTGTAATTTTTAATTTCTGCATGTTCCAAAAGCTCTGCAATACTGTTAACTTCGCCTTCGCAAAACCCGTTTTTGATGGCTTCACTTACGGTAAAAGTAAGTACCTGACCCGAGTCGCTGATACCCGGCACATATATTTTGGGGTCAACCATGGCCTGTGCAATGTCCGGATTCCGGTTTTGGGCTTCTGCGGTGGCTCTCATCATCGAGCGCATGTAGCTCTGGTATTTATCGGGCATTTGTTCTCCGCTTTGGTTTACCACGGTGGCAGCGCCGATGCTCGAACCGGGTGCCATGTATATGCTGTCGCAAGCTATGGATATCAGCGCGCCTGCCGAAGCGGCATTTTTGTCCACAAAAACATATACGGGAATGGGAGAACTGAGAATTTTTGTGCGAATGGAATCTGCATCATCAAGGGTGCCGCCATAGGTATTCATATGAATAACAATGATATCTGCCTTTTGTTCGACGGCTTCCTCCATGGCTTTTTTGGTGGTTCTCCATACAGGTGGTGCAATCATTTCTTTCATGTTGAACACATATACCGAAGTGGTGGTACTGTCCGTTTCCGCGTGGGATTGGAAAGGAACTGTGAGTAATAATATGAAGCTTAGAAATAGCTGTATGGAGATTATTTTTTTCATGACTCAGGTGTTGGTGGACGTTTTTTGTGGATGTTTTTATACCGCTTTCGTAACAATTGCCGATGCCAGTATTTTCCCCATACGATGTTGGTCCACAACCGTTCGTGGAGGTAATAAAGGATGAGTTTGCTCACCATTTCAATGCTGGTGATAATGGAGGCCGTTTCAAAAATTTCCGAGTAAGTTTTTTCGGTGTATTGACGAAAAATCACAAAGCTGATGATAAAAGTAGCGCCTGAAGCAAAAAACCGCCAGCTGATCGACTTCAGAATGCTTCGTGTTGGACTATCTTTTTCTTTCTCTCGGGGGATGGTATTTTTCATGTGTTGTAATGCAATTTTATTTGGCAATATTACTTAAAATACGGCTAGGTTTCCTTTTGTTATCTGGCAAAATATTCGTGTACTTTTTTTGTAAATACCCCATGAGTTAATTTGTTGGATGCAATGATCTGTTCGCCGAAAAGGCAGTCGTTACCTTCCTTGAAATCTGTAACCTTACCGCCAGCTTCGTTGACCAATAATATCCCTGCTGCCACGTCCCAGGGTTTTAAGCCATATTCGTAAAACAATTCAAAACGGCCACAAGCCACATAGGCCAAATCCACTGCCGCTGAGCCTAAGCGGCGAACCCCGCGCGAGGATTGCATCAAGTCTTTGAAAAGCTCCATGTAGGGTTCAAGAAGTGAGTAATCGTAATAGGGGAATCCAGTGGCTATAAGCGAGTTGTCGAGCTTTTCCGTTTGGCTTACCCTGATGGATTTGCCGTTGAGGTAGGCTCCACCTCCTTTCCAGGTATAAAAACATTCCTGTGAAGTGATTTCGTATATCACACCAACGAGTAATTGGTTGTAATCCAATAAGGCCACCGAAATGCTATAAATGGGTAGGCCGTTAACAAAATTAGTGGTACCGTCCAAAGGATCCACTATCCAATTGTAACGATCGGCTCGTGGCAGTTCACTTTGTTCTTCAGCAATAAAACCCGCTCCGGGTACCAATGGGGCAAGTGCTTCAAGAATTTGTTTCTCAGCCTCCTTATCCACGTATGTGACCAAATTGTGTACCCCTTTCTCCAATACATCTTCTGTGGAAAAAACTTCCGCCTGAGTTTTGATAAAAATACCGGTTTCTTTGCAGATGTCGGTTACTTTTTTGGTGATAATTTCTAGGTTCATAGTTGGCTTTTCTTTTTGATCAGACTCAAATACACGAAAAATCCCAGCCCCAATAAAAAGATGATTGTGGAAATAACTTCTGCCTGGGTTACCTTCATTCCCATAAAATCAAATAGGTTGTTGACACGAATTTTTTCAATAAGAAATCTTTCCAATCCGTTAAACATGAGGTAGATGGAAAAAAGCATACCGGGTATTGACAGTCTTTTTCTTAAAAACCAAAGAATACCGAATATAATCAGTGACATGGATGTTTCGTAAATGGGGGTTGGAAATACGCCTTGTGCTAGTTCAAAACAGTGAGGCCCGACACAACCTTCAATTCTAATACCTGAATTGATGATGTTGTGCGGATAGGTGTACGACCACAACCAATCGGGTAAAAACGCCAGCCAGTCGGGCATGGGAGCGGTGTTGACAATACCCCAATCGCCATCACCTGCCACCTGACAACCAATGCGCCCGATGCCATAGGCCAAAATCAGGGAAGGAGCTATGCTGTCAGCCATTCGTTTCCATGGAATACCATTTTTTTCACCGTAGATGCCCACAGCGAAAGCAGCTACAATCAAACCACCATAAAAGGTGAGGCCGCTGAAACTCAACAAGGAACCAATGGGGTCCTTCATAAAATCGCCCCAGTTTTCCAACTGATGGAAAATTTTGGCACCAACAATACCGAAAATCACCGCAATAAACACGATAGCCCAGGTTTGGTCGCCGGCGCTTACTATTACCTCTTTGGCAATAGGTGGATTCAATGCTTTTTTCTTTTTTAACAGGTATTGGGCTCCTGTGATTATAATCGCCAATAGTATCCCTGCCCACCAATTTCCATTATTCGAGAACAGAAAATCCTGTGGGTTTCTTTCAAATAAGGCATAATTAAAAATAATCCCGAAAATTTTAAATCCCACAATAAATGCAATCGCAAATATCAGTACCAACTCCGTTATACTAGCTGGTTTGCCAATGGTTATGGTCCGTTTGGTGGTGGCTACATACCCCAGCTTCTGTTGCCGTTTGAGCTCTTTATTTAAAAAGTAGGCTCCTGCCAAAAACGCCATGGCCAGAAAAAAGCCGTAACTCTGAATGGGCAGATTGAGGTGTGTACCAAAGATGTCGTTAATAAAATCAGTTACGCGTGGATACATTTTGTGTGTGTGTTTCTGTATCACAAAGATAGCACTTCTGCTTTTACAGATAGTAGTCGTTCTTGGTTAAATGCACATTAAATTTGGTTGTAAGGTGGCTGAGTTACAGAGGGACTGAGTTACAGAGGGACTGAGCGACGATGTGACAAAAGTGATCAAGGATTTGATCAACGCCTATACCAACGCTAACGTCCTCTTCATCCTGTATATCACGTAACCCAAATAATCATGTGTGGACAAATGGAACAGTGTATAGGTGAAGAGGTGAAAAGGTGAAGTGGTGAACAAATAGCATAAGAAAGAAATAGTTGCCCGTGCATCAATATCCATAGCTAATAAATACAAATCAGATTTTTTCCCGTAGGAAATAAACACAAGGAGAAATTAACAGTTTCCGGCTATAAACCTTTCTTCTCAGGCCATTGCTGCAACAAAATTCCCGCCACGATGATTGTCAGACCCACAATGGTGGAAAAATGGATGGCTTCACCCAAAAGTAATCGGATGAAAAACAGACCCATGAAAGGGGAGATGTAGATCAAATTACTCACTTTGGCTGTATTTTTCGATGTATTAAGTGCTTTCAACCAAAATACAAACGTGAGACTCATCTCGAACAGTCCTATGTAAACGCATCCCAATATTCCCCGGAGGTTGACGGTAAATAGATTGGCGCGGGTAAAAAAGAGGTAGATCGCCAGATAAACCAGGCCGAACAGCAGGTTTAAAGCAATTTTACCTGTTGCTTCACGCTTGTCCTTCATATTAAGAATCCAATAAAATGCCCAAATCAAGGCACTTCCCGCGGCTAAAATTACTCCCAAAGGGTGAGCTATTTCTCCCAAATCCATCCTGCCCTTGGTGCTGATTATCATCAATCCCAAAAAACTGATTACCAGTGCAAGATATTGAACAGGCCGAATTCTTTGTTTTAAAATAATACCCGATAGTAAGACTAAAGCTATGGGCCACAGGTAATTGAGGGTGCCCGCCAATTGAGCTTCCAACAAGTCGTAAGCCTTGAAAAGCACCAAGTAATACAAAAATGGGTTAAAAAATCCCATGAGTGCCGATCGTCGCCAGTCCTGTACTGTGAGAGACTTTAATTTTACCCGGTTATTGCCACTTTGGTTGTAGATGGTCAGCCCTATAAACCCAAAGAGTGAGGACCAAAATAGCATCACATCGAATGGTAACTCGCTCAGAGTGAGTTTGAATGCTGAACTCATGGTAGACCAGAACAGTATGGCTATGAGCGCATAGATGTAGGCCTTTCGTTGGTTAATTTTGGTCATGGAGGGTCTTTGAAAAAATTAGGGAGCAAGTACAGCCCAGTCGGGCATTTGATTCATTTGAATACCAAAAAGCCAGGCTCCCCAAAAATAGGTAGCCAAGGTGATGATGATGGCGCCAATGATGTTGAGGATTAGACCGGTTTTGGCCATTTCGCCCACCGACAGTTGGTTGGAACCAAATACAATGGCATTGGGAGGCGTGGCCACCGGAAGCATAAAGGCCATGGAAGCACTTAATGTGGCCGGCAACATTAATAATAGAGGGTTGATGTTCAGGCTAATGGACAGCCCTGCCATGACAGGAAGAATCATTTCGGTGGTGGCTGTGTTGGAGGTGAGTTCGGTTAGAAAAGTCATGGTAACAGCTACGATGGCAATAACCAAAATAAGTGGAAGCCCTGATGCTGCGCCCATTTGTTCGCCAACCCAAAGCGACAACCCAGATACTTTGAAGGCATTGGCCAGAGCAAATCCGCCACCAAATAACAAAACGATATTCCAGGGCAAACCTCCTGCCGTTTCCCAATCCATCAGGCGTACCTCCTTTCCTTTTGATGCCGGTATGATGAACAGTAATATGGCTATGGCAATGGCTACCGTTCCGTCGTTTATGTATTGTGAATGAGGTAATAACGAACTCCATCCGGGAATGTTGAATGAGCCCAGATCCACATTTGCTCTGGTAAGCCAAAGCAATGCCAACAGCACAAATAGTATCATCACCGTTTTTTGTTCATGGGTTGCTTTGCCCAGTTTTTTGTATTCTGCCTTTAGGGTGAGCGAGGTTTGCTTTGCTGAATATTTAGCCGGTTTGTATATGTACAAGATTGTTAACCATGTGATTAACAGCATTGTCAGGCTAAGGGGTACTGCAAACAAAAACCAATGACTAAAGCTGATTTCTGGTGCGGTCGGAAACATGATTTGAAAAATTCGAGCAAAGGATAAGTTGGGAGGTGTTCCAACGAGCGTGGCGATACCTCCAATGCTGGCACTGTATGCCACGCCTAGAAGAAGTCCGGTGGAAAATTTCCGGATCGATTTCTTATCAATGAAATCGGCCAGTTTTTTAGTGATGGACAACACAATGGGAACCATCATCATAGCTGTGGCCGTATTGGAAATCCACATGGAAAGAAAGGCCGTTGCAACCATAAACCCAAGCAATACCCGATGAGGACTTGTGCCCGTTATAAGCATGATTCTGAGTGCAATCCGTCGGTGGAGATCCCATTTTTGCATGGCCAAAGCCATGATAAAGCCACCGATAAACAGGAAGATTACGTGATTGAAATAAGCGGATGAAACACTTTTTCCGTCCATCACACCCATGAGTGGGAACATAACCACAGGCAGCAAAGAGGTGATAGCCAACGGAATGACCTCGGTAATCCACCAACCTGCCATCAGTATGGCAATGGCCAAAGTATAGGTTACTTCGGGATGTCCCGGTACCAAATTGGCAAACAGAACAATCCAAAGAAACAGCAGCGGCACCACGCCAAACCCTATGATGTTTTTCAGCATACAGCTAATTTATTCCTTTTTTTGTTCGGTCACGCATTTTTTTCATTTTTTCAGGGTTTGGGAGAATAATTGTTACATATTTTTCACTTTTAAACCAAATACAAACCCTCTTGTTCATTGGTAAAAATCGTCTAGCTTACCAAGTCGGCGGTTTATGTGTTATTTAGTTGTTAAAAAAATCACACTACTTTCATACCTTATAATAAAAAATGGTATTTTTGCTTCCTATTTTACAAAAAAAAATACAGAATATGAGGAAGTTAGCAGTAGTGGCATTTGGTGGAAATGCCTTACTCAGAGCAGGACAGAAGGGAACAATCTCTGAGCAGGAATTGAACGCACGTGAGGCAAGCCAGAATTTGGTGAAATTGGTGAAAAGAAATTACGATTTGGTGCTCACCCATGGTAACGGACCACAAGTAGGAAATATATTATTGGCCAATACAGCAGGAAGTAAACTTTATGGTGTACCTGATATGCCTTTGGATATCAGTGTGGCCTATTCGCAAGGGTTTATTGGGTATATACTCGAACAGCAACTCCGTAATGTGTTGATGAAGGAAGATCTGGAGTCGGATATTATCTCCATTATTACCCAAGTGCTTGTAAATAAAGATGATCCGGCCTTTAAGAATCCAACAAAGCCCATCGGTCCCTATTATAAAAAGGAAGAAGCCGAAAAAATCATGGCTGAGACCAATTCCATTTACAAGGAAGATGCAGCCGGTCGTGGCTGGCGTAAGGTGGTGGCTTCTCCCAGACCTTTGGTGATATTCAACCGTAAATCCATCGAGCAAATTGCACGTAGTGGACATATCGTAATTGCCGTTGGCGGTGGCGGAATACCCTGTTATTATAAAGAAGAAAATGTGCTGGAAGGTATTGATGCCGTGATAGATAAGGATTTGGCATCGTCGTTGCTGGCTGCCCAGGTACGTGCCGACAAGTTTTTTATTCTTACCGATGTGCCGAAGGTTTGTTTGAATTTTAACACACCGCAACAAAAATCACTCGACCGGTTGAATATCGCAGATGCCAAACGTTACCTCGAGGAGGGACAATTTGGCGAAGGTAGCATGGGTCCTAAAATAAAAGCTGCCATCAAATTTGTAGAACGCAGTGGAAAAGATGCCATTATCACCGAAACTACCCTGTTGGGTGTGGACGACGGCGGAACCCGAATCACGATGGTATAAACCACTAAAAACGAATAAAAAAAAGCGGCTTTTGCCGCTTTTTTTATTTTTATTATTTACAGAACAGCGACTTATTCTTCTTCCCGGATTTTTTCTTCAGTATTACGCATTTTTACATAAAAGGCAACTTTTTCGAGGGTGGTAATCATGTCGTACTCTTCTAGGTAAACATAATCCGGAACATCAATGGGTTTGGGGGTGTAATTGAGTAAACCTTTGATGCCGGCAGCCACAAGCTCGTTGGCTGTCTGACTGGCATTTTGCCCGGGCACGGTGATAATCCCAATTTCAATACCTTCTTGTTCAATAATTTCTCTCATTCTGTCGGCCGAATAGCAGGGGACCCCATTCATTACATTCCCAATTTTATCGGGATTGGTATCAAAACCTGCCACAATAGACAGTTTGTGTCGTTTGCCGCTGAAGTAATTGATAAGCGCCCGACCCAGATTTCCCATGCCCACAATGGCCACCTTAATCCCTTCTTCGCTGTCGATGATGTTGGCAATTAAATCAATCAATTCCTTGATATTATAACCTTTTCTCAGGGTACCTGAATAACCTATAAGCATGAGGTCGCGACGAACTTGCACAGGGGTAATATGCTGAATTGTAGCTATTTCGTGCGAAAAAATATGACTTTTCCCACGGCTCAAACATAGGAGCAAGGCCCGTCTGTATTGGCTCAGCCTTGCAATAGTTTTGTGAGGCAAGTGGTTAAAAGTTTCTTTATCTTCCATTATATTAGTGTGAAATATATAACAACGACAAATGTACAAGTGTTGGGCTTACAATCCAAATAATTGTTAATAAAATAACATTGTTATTTATTAGCTTAAAAAGATACAATAAAAAAAGATCAGCTAACCCCCATTTCAATCGATATAGGAATGAAAAGTTCCCTACGATTGGTAAATGGTCCAGAACATAAAAAGGCAATAGGCAAGCACCAATACGGCTCCTTCGTATCGTGTAATGGTTTTGGAGGTTTTTCCGGTATAGATAACGATAGCAATGAAAAATCCTGATGAAAGAAGTATTAACAGATCCATATTACGGACGGTGTCATAAGGAATGGGATGGATAAGAGCACTTGCGCCCAAAACCAGAAAAATGTTAAAAATATTGCTGCCCAGTACATTACCCAGAGCAATATCGGTATTTTTTTTCACGGCGGCAACAATGCTGGTTATCAACTCGGGCAGGGAAGTAGCTACGGCCACCACGGTCAATCCCATTACTGATTCAGAAATTCCCCATCGCTCACCTATAACCGTGGTACTACCAACAATCCATTTTCCTCCAAAGTACAAGCCTGCCATCCCACCAACGATGTAAATAATGGCGCGAAACCAACTCATGTCAGCGGATTTGGCAATTTCTGCAATACCGGTTTCCTCGGGTTTTGATTTGAAGAAAATAAGGTACAATACATAAAAAAACATAACCAGTAAGATTCCACCATCGAATCGGTCGATTACGTTCAAAGCATTAAAAAACAGAAAGTCGTTGGCCAACATAATTAGTACAATTACGGCCAACAGATTGATCCAAACATCCCGTTTGTAAATGCTTTTACCGGCTTTTATGGGGAAAATAAGGGCAGTTATCCCCACAATTAGCAGGGTGTTCATGAGGTTGCTTCCTATTACATTACCCACGGCCAGTCCGGTATTCCCGGAAATGCTGGCAAATACATTAATGATAAGTTCGGGCAATGAGGTACCTACGGCAACAATGGTAAGTCCAATAACCAATTGCGACAATCCAAGCTTGTTTCCGGTTGCTGAGGCGCCGTCCACCAACAACTGTGCACCAAAAATCAGTATGGCAAATCCCGCGATAAAAAGAAGGTATTCCAGCATAAATTTAGTTTAATGGTAGTTTCTGGCTCCAAAAATTCTGGTGCCAATTCTAATCATGGTACTTCCGGCTGCAATGGCCGGTTGATAGTCGTCCGACATGCCCATGGAAAGTTCGCAAAAGGCAGGGTCGTCGTTAAAAAACTTTTGCTTCAGTTCGTTGAAAATGTCATGAAGGTGTTGAAATTCGCGTGTTACTTGATCCTGATTTTCTGTAAACGTGGCCATTCCCATTACGCCCACCACTCGTATGTTGTTCAGGTTATTAAATTCTTCGCTCGATAGTAAAACAATAGCCTCTTCCATGTTTAAGCCAAATTTCGTATCTTCTTCCGCAATATGGAATTGCAGTAAACATTTAATAATTCGGTCGTTTTTGGTGGCTTGCTTATTGATTTCCTTTAAAAGTTTAAGGCTGTCAACTGCATGGATGAGATCAACAAAAGGTGCGATAAATTTTACCTTGTTGGTTTGCAAATGGCCAATAAAATGCCAACGAATGTCACCCGGAAGTTGGGGATGCTTTTCGGCCATATCCTGTGCTTTGTTTTCACCAAAAATTCGTTGTCCCGCTTCATAGGCTTCACGGATATCTTCCACCGGTTTGGTTTTGGAGACAGCGATTAGTTTGACATGCTTTGGGATTTTTTGTTGGTAATGAAGAACATTTTGCCGGATACTCATATTAATATTTTATTTGCAAAGATAGTGCTTTGTAAGTTTTTACTCATTCCATGCAGGTAACAAATGTGGAATGTTTATTTTTACCCTTTTATGAAGCTGATCGGTTGATCGTAACAGATTTATTTGTGCCGGTTATCATTTAATTTTACAAAAAGCTTTCCTATGGAATCCATTAAAAGTATATACAAAATTGGTCACGGGCCCAGCAGTAGTCACACAATGGGACCCAGTCGGGCAGCCACGATTTTTTTTACAAAAAACCCTGATGCTGCACGTTTTAGGGTTCATCTTTACGGAAGTTTGGCTCTCACCGGACGTGGACACCTGACAGATATCGCCATCATGGACGCCATGAACGACCAAACGGAAATCGTGTGGCATCCGTTGGAGCAATTGCCCTATCATCCCAACGGTATGTTATTTGAAGCATTTGATGGTAATGGTAGTGTGCTCGATTCGTGGCAAATATACAGTGTTGGAGGAGGTGAAATCCGCGAAAGCGGTGCCCAGTCGAAAGAGAAAAAAGTGTTTCCACACCATACCATGGAAGCCATTCTCGAACACATACATCGCGAGGGCGGAACCCTGTGGGAATACGTGCTACGCCATGAGGACGACGACCTGTTGGAATATTTGGCCGAAGTGTGGTCTGCCATGAAAAACGCCGTAAAGCGTGGGCTCGAGACCGAAGGTACTTTGCCCGGAGGATTGAAAGTGCAACGAAAGGCGGCTTCTTACCATTTTAAAGCACGTACGCAAAACAACTTTATACGCGACGACAGTTTTCTGTTTGCATATGCGCTGGCTGTTTCCGAAGAAAACTCATCGGGTGGAGTAGTGGTTACTGCCCCAACCTGTGGCTCTTGTGGTATATTGCCCGGGGTGTTGTATTTGTTTTACAAGAATTACAACATGAGCGAGAATTTTATTCTAAGAGCCCTTGCCACAGCAGGATTGATCGGTACTTTGGTAAAAACCAATGCCTCCATTTCAGGTGCCGAAGTGGGTTGTCAAGGTGAGGTGGGAACTGCCAGTAGCATGGCCGCCGCCGCTGCCGCCCAACTTTCCGGAGCTTCACCCCACCAAATCGAATATGCAGCCTCTGCCAGTTTGGAACACCATTTGGGCCTCACCTGCGATCCCATAGGCGGATTGGTCCAAATTCCATGTATCGAACGCAATGCTTTTGGTGCCCAACAGGCCATCGACGCAGCTCTTTTTGCCGGAAATTCCGACGGCAGGCATTTTGTAATGTTCGACCAGGTGGTGGAAGCCATGAAACAGACCGGGAAGGATTTGCCTAGTTTGTATCGAGAAACCTCACAGGGAGGACTTGCCAAGGTGTGGGATGCCTGGAAGAAGCAAGTGAAGCCATAGTACTGACCTCCAGGTATTACCATTGACCAAAGGATGAGCGTTGAAGATGAGAAGTGGTGAAGAGATGAAGCGTAAAAAGGTGACTAAGTGACCGGGTGACGGAGTGACCAATGAAGATTTTGTCCGGCCCTTAGTTCAATTCATGTATGGGTGCAGCGAAGCAAAATATTTATAGACAAACAGTTAACAAGAACAAAAAGCTACAGCGTAGCGAAATCTGATTTGATTATTGGGGCAGCAGAAAGTAACGGTGGAAAGGAGAAGAGGAGAAAAGGAGTGGAGGTGACGATACCAGCTAACGCCACCTTCCAATCCATTCGACATCCAAACCCTTTGGCGTAGATGTTGGTTTTCAGTAAGATATCATTGTGTTGAAAACACTATTCCAAAAAGTTGCGGAAATTTAGGAAGCATTGTGCCAAACAAATTGTTAAAAGTGTAATTTTGCCGATGGAGAGTTGCCAGAGTGGTCGAATGGGGCGGTCTCGAAAACCGTTGTCTGCGCGAGCGGACCAAGGGTTCGAATCCCTTACTCTCCGCCGGCTATTTGGCAAACGAATGAAAACCACCGTAAAACATAATGTTTACGGTGGTTTTTTTGTTTCGAGTCTACGCCTTTCAACTATTCACTCCCATAGCGTGGATTGTATTCACACTGCATTTTAATTGGTTGCGATATGATAATGCGATATGATAAGCTTTGCATAGAAAGTCCCTTGCCTCAAAAAAAAAGCCTCCATATCGTGTATGGAGGCTTGTAAGAGTGGCTCACGACTTGAGTTGTTCGCCTCGGTTGTGGACAATTAGCCCAAAGATATCCAAAACCAAAGTGGGTTATTACTGGTTATAAAACCCCGCTGCCACTATATTATTCAACTTCATCCCGTTTCAAAATAATTAAACGACTTGCTTAATTAAAATTCTGGTGGTAGGTTGTTGTTGTGTTGCAAGAAAAATGCTCCCGGAGACTATTGTATTTAGTATAATAAAAGCTCTAAAATTATTAAATCTCCATGGCAATAGTTTTTTCCTCCGGGAAGCATTTTTGGGTATTAAATATTACAAGAATAAGAACGCTGGGTTTGATGAAAAAGATTCATTGGAGTCAAGAAACATAACTTTAAACCCATTTACTAGTTTTTGAAACAAAAGCAACCCTCTATACCAAAAACATCTTCAGTTGCAAATATGTGGGTAAATGATGCCTTTCTCCAAGTATTTGATGTTGCAATAGCGTTTCGCCGTTCTTTCAATATATTATATTTTCATTACGGAAATGAGTAAGTAGCGATATATCAGAATAATAAAGGATGTTTCTTGTTGCTGTAAAATCGAGCTATTTTAGGTGAAAAACGGGTTTTTACAAGATATACAGCATCGATTGCCGGTATTGTCATCAGTTCTTGACTGATTTTTGCCGATGGTCACCTCAGAAAACAGGGCAAATCTGCCTTTTTTTAATTTTTCCTGACACATTCCACCATTTTTTCTACTTCAGTGGCGGCTTTAAGCATCACTTCCTCCACCAGACCACCCAACATTCCGGCCATCATTTGGGTGTTGAGCAACGATACATAGGTGCGGCCATCGCTTTTTTCATAAAGGCTTATCCGGCAGGGCATCATAGACGATACAATGCGCTCACTGTCTTTACTCAGCAGCAACTTGGCAAGGTTTGGATGACAAACGGCCATGACTTTTATGGGGAGTACCTGAACATCGTGCTTGTTCAACGATTTTTGTAAATCATGGGTAGCCACTATATCCCAGTTATGGCTCGTAATTTCAAGGCTGATTTTTTCGACTGTTTTGTCAAAATGATACCTGCTTTCAAACTCAATAAAAGGACTTGGCATCTGTAAAGGTTGATTGTTGCTCATGGTATTGAATTTTAAATTATAATTTAATTAGTATTTTAATATGGCAAAGTACAGCGTTTTATTATGAAAAGTGTAAATCTCCATATGCACAAAAGCGTTCCCAATCTGTCGAAGGTGTTACTCCAGCGTTTCAAACTTTAACTAACCGCAAATATTCAGTAAGATACAGGAACGAAATTTTTTTGGGCTCCGCCAACCGCCAACCGCCTTTTAATACCTCGGAGGAGGGTCAAGAGACAAGAGCCAAGGAAAAAGGAAAAAGTGAACAGTTAAGAGGGGTGTTGGTGATCCAATAGCCAACTGCCAACGCCAAAAATGCCGCGTAGCGAAATACGATGTCGTTGGGGGATTGAATATAAGGTATGAATGGTGGTTGATATCAGGAGATATCACACCGACATTCATCAATTATCGGCAGCCCGCATAAATATTTCAATAAATTGATCGGTATCCAAATGCCTGTATCGGCCAATCACCCGGTTGCGGCTGTCGATAAGTATTAGCGCAGGTGTTCGGTTGACACCGTAGTTCAAAAAATTTCTTCCGCCAAACCCTCCCTCGTCCATCATCTTGTCGGGCCAGGGGAATGATCGCGAAAATTCCTGAAAGTCTGTACTATCCAAATCGGCAGCTATGCTTATCACTTGAATTCCGGCTTTTTCCAGCCTGAGATAATCTGCCTTAAGTTGTTGCATTACAGGCGTGCAGTGTCCACAGTCGGTTCCGTAGAATACCAACAACGTTTTATTTCCGAATGGGGTGTTGGTACCCGTCAACGGAATGGCTGTATCTCCCTCAAAAATACCATCGTACATATATAGCCACCCATCGAAATTCAAAAGTTTTCCGGAATGTGCAATCTCACTGCTCAACGCCAAAATAATATGCTCTTTAAGAGAATAAGTCAGAATCTCCGTAAACTTATCGGTAAAAGCACCATAAACTTCCATATTGGATATGCGTTCTAATATGCCCCGCAAGCTATTAAGCAGTAGCTGATCGTCTTGTATGGTGGTTGTATTCATCTTAAGCCAACCGTTGATCACCTGATCCCATTTACCACTGGTATAAAGTGCTTCCCAATCCAGTTGCTCGGCAACAAACCGGTTCATTTCCAGCGCTTTTTCCTTATTCGAAATGTATGGGTAATACATCAGGTCGTGTGCGAGGTTTAAAATTTGGAGCTCACCGGCCGCAAACCGTTTACTCCTGGCTAGTTTATTTTTAAAATGTGTGTATTGCTGATTGGTTTCTTCCAACTCCTTCTGATACATCTGCCGTTGTACATCCGAAAGGGTGGTGTCGCTCTGTAGTTGATATAGCTGATCCATATCTGCTTGAATTTTCTTTTGCTCCATGAGCTTCTCAGCAAAATAGGCTCCTTCTTCGGCGCCTGAGTATTGTATGCTTTGATTGTTGAGCAGGGTATCCATACATTCCACCGAAAATTCATCATCATTTATCAGCATGCTCAACCTGCCACCCTTGTGGAGCGTAAATTCAAAAACCGACATGCCGGTATATTTGTTATATCGTTCGGGAATTTCCAGAGATACGCGCCCATTTTCAGGCATCACTCCCCGTGCTACGGTATCTTGCACATGGCCCTGGAAGAACAAAAAGGCATAGTGACGGTTGGCAAAATGTGGGAAGTTGAGTTGAATGGTTTGTGCAGGCAACCCGATTACAGTCAACAGAAACAAAACCAGCAGGGTAGCTTTGAATTTGCCTTTTGGGTACATCAGCTTTTTCATAACATTTCATTATGACGTTATCGTTTTACTGTTTAAATTTTTGGATAATATCTTTGGTATCTGCCTCCACGAAACGACCAATTACTTTTTGGTTACCATCGATGAGAAATATGGCAGGAACTCTGTAAATACCGTAGGTTAATATATTTTCTCCACTAAATCCGTTGGTTTCGCGCAGCTTGTGGTGCCAAGGGTATTTTTGGGCATTTTCCATGAAAATGGTGTGATCAGGTTCGGTATCCACCGATATCACTTTAATGCCGGCCATTGCCAATTGATCATAGTCGCGTGTAAGTTGGTCCATGGTTGTGCTGCAATGTCCACATTGTGCCCCGTAAAAAACCAGCAGGGTTTTGTCGCCGAAGGTAACATCAGGAAATCCTTTCAATGCCGGTGCCTTATTCCCCGTGAATATTCCTTTATAGAAATAAAGTTCTCCATCGTAGTTCTGCAACCTGCCAGAAGAACCAATTTGGTCAACCAGGTTGTCCACATAAAAAAGCTTTTCCGTTTGATGCACGGTGCTGGTATATTTTTCTACAAAATTGGTATATAAGTCGTTGGTGGGCAATCGCTTGATTAATTGCCCGATTTGGCTGATAAAGAGCGAATCGTTGTTGATGGTTTCCATGTTCAGCTTTATCCATGCGTTAAAAAATACATCCCAAAATGCGCTATGATACAGGGCTCGCCAATTTAATTGATGGAAAATATACTCGTTGGTTTTTGTGGCCAGCGGCAAATCGTGGGTGGCTTTGTTTAGCACAAATATGGTTTCATAAATTTCCAGAAACCGTGCTGCGTACAAAGGGCTCTTTGCCAATTCCTGCATCAATGCCTCGTGCTGGCGGTAGGGACTGTCTTTGTCTGATAGCCCCAGAGGAAAAGGAATTGGATTGGGGTTGGTATTTATATCCTGTGGATTGTAGGCTTGCCATTGAGCAAACAAAACCTGTTGTTTATGAAACATTTCTGTAAAATAATCCATCTCCGTCGAGCCGGCAAACGTGGTATTCAGGTTGTTGGGCATATTTGTTTTGCACGTTGCCGAATAGCTTTGTCCGGCGAGCACCAAAAACAGGGCGGCTTGCGGGTTGTTGGACAACACCCACCACGATATTCCCCTGAAATCGTTGTACGAAGCCGGAATATTAAGCACTACCTGTCCGTTGCCGGGTATAATGCCTGTGGCAAGCGTATCGCAGTTGTCGCCCCTAAATACGATATAGTCGTATGATTCGCCTGCCAAAGCAGGCATGTGCAACACAATGGTTTGTGCCCCCAGCCCGGAGGTTATCAGGAGCATGAAGAACAAGGAGACTAATTTGGGTGTTTTCATGTATAGTTTTATAACTTAATAATGTTTCAAAGATGGCCATGTATTTAAATTTGCGGCTTAAAAATATTTCGGAGCAGGCGGGCATCTTCTTTCATAGGGTTGCTGTCGCGCTGCAGCAGGTAGGGCAAGGGTTTGATCAACTTTTTTTTCATATTTTTTACGTTTTTTAGTGGTTTGAAAAAACATTTAATCCAGATGATATTTCTCTGACTATCTGCGATACCGATACTTATCTATATTATCTCTGACTTTTCCCAACCAACCTTTAATTAAAAAAAGGGGTATCCGGCGGATACCCCTGTAATCTGAAAGCTACCCCATGCCCACCTGCGGCGGGATAGGGGATTTAAGTGTCAAATTGTCAAATAAATCAAAGTGACCTAATCCTTAATGCAACGAATGGGATAGCCATCGGCACGCGTGTTGGTCCACATCTCAGCCCAGGCACCCCCAAACCAAAGGGTATAGGAACCAGTTGAATAGACAGTGCTACTCCAATAACTCGTTTCCGATGCCACACTATAAATAATACCATCAATACTAAAGCGGTAGCCCCCCAAAGGCAATCTAAGCGGAGAGGCAATAGCCCCGTCTCTGTTGTTTGAGGACCATGAAAGGCGTTCATTGTCAAGTTCAGTCTCTGTGGGCATGCGATAGCCCGAGGGGCAGGGGTTGTTAATGCCGCTTACACCCTGCCAAAGGTTGTTGTTTTGCGGGGTGCGCCAGTCGCCAGGGTAGTCGGGTTCCACGATAAATTTAGCATGCCCCGGAACATTCGTGGTGGAATTGGTTGTGGTTGTGCTACTGGTACGACATTGGTGTCCGTCACTAAACCGCCCCCACTGGTAGAGGTCGCCATACGCACTGGCATCGGTACTGGATGTGGCCACACGTGAAGCACCCATGTTGCGGTCCATCCAGGTATCGCCGGTGGTGGGGTTGGTTACATCTTTTATTACAGCACCACCAGAAATACAATGAACAGTACCAGTTGGATAACTTGGGAATGAAAGCGTTAAAGTCCGGTATGAACTAGAACCACAGGCATTGTTGGCCCTTACACTAAGCGTACCACTGCTGGTTGGGGTAAGGGTGGCACTGGTACCGGTACCCGCAGGGGTCCCTCCGCCACTGTAAACCCAGGTGTAACTGGTAGCACCTGATACAGAAGAGATTGAATAGGAATACGAAACCCCGCCTGTAACTAAGGTCGGCCCGCTTATGGAACCTGGTATGGCCGGGGCACTGCTCAGGGTAATGGCCTTTGTTCTGTATCCACTGTTACCACAAGCACCATTGGCTCTAACGCTTAGGGTACCGTTGCTGGTTGGTGTAAGTGTACAGGTTCTTGTTGTACCCACGGGTGTTCCGCCACCACTATAGGCCCAGGTGTAGCTGGTGGCATTGGCCACTGCTGCAACGGAGAAAGTTTCTGCACTTCCTGAACAGTAAATGTTATCGCCGGTGATGGTACCGGGGGTAGCGGGTACGGCAGTTAGTGCAATGGCCTTTGTTCTGTATCCACTGTTACCGCAAGCACCATTGGCTCTCACGCTTAGGGTACCGTTACTGGTTGGTGTAAGTGTACAGGTTCTTGTTGTACCGGCGGGTGTTCCGCCACCACTATAGGCCCAGGTGTAGCTGGTGGCATTGGCCACAGCTGCAACGGAGAAGGTTTCGGCGCCACCTGAACAATAAAGTCCGTCGCCTGTAATGGTGCCCGGGGTAGCGGGTACGGCAGTTAGTGCAATGGCTTTGGTTCTGTATCCACTGTTGCCGCAAGCACCATTGGCTCTCACGCTTAGGGTACCGTTACTGGTTGGTGTAAGTGTACAGGTTCTTGTTGTACCGGCGGGTGTTCCTCCACCACTATATGCCCAGGTGTAGCTGGTGGCATTAGTCACTGCAGCAACGGAGAAAGTTTCTGCACTTCCTGAACAGTAAATATTATCGCCGGTGATGGTACCCGGGGTAGCGGGTACAGCAGTTAGTGCAATGGCCTTGGTTCTGTATCCACTGTTACCGCAAGCACCATTGGCTCTTACGCTTAGGGTTCCGTTGGTTGTGGGGGTCAGTGTACAACTGGTTCCTGTTCCGGCAGGGGTTCCTGTTCCGCTATAGGCCCATGTGTAGCTGGTGGCACCGGTTACGGCTGCAATGGTGAAGGTTTCAGCAGCACCTGAACAATAAAGTTCGTCGCCTGTAATGGTTCCGGGAGTGGCGGGTACAGCAGTTAGTGCAATGGCTTTGGTTCTGTATGCACTGTTGCCACAAGCACCATTAGCTCTCACGCTTAGGGTACCGTTGCTGGTTGGTGTCAGTGTACAACTGGTGCCCGTTCCGGCAGGGGTGCCCGTGCCGCTGTATTCCCAGGTATAACTGGTGGCACCGGTTACGGCTGCAATGGTGAAGGTTTCGGCAGCACCTGAACAATAAAGTCCGTCGCCTGTAATGGTTCCGGGAGTGGCGGGTACGGCTGGGGAAGTAACTGCCAAAGTACGTGCGGTACCATTGCCACAGATATTGGAAGGTGTAACGGTAATGTTGCCATCATCAGCACCGGTACCTACCAGAACCGCAATACTATTGGAGCCCTGGCCTGCCTGAATCACAAAGCCTGTGGGAACTGCCCAGGTGTAGGTAACCCCGGCCACGTTGGTTACACTGTAAATGTTGGCACTCGAGCCTTCGCAAGGAGCAACAGGCCCGGCAATGGCGCTGGGCTGTGCCGGTGCGCTAAGAGAAGTAACGGCTAGAACACTTGGAGTACCATTTCCACAAGCATTGGAAGGTGTTACGGTGATATCGCCATCGGATGCACCTACTGTCACGGTCATGCTGTTGGTTCCTTGTCCGGCGGTAATATTCCATCCGGTGGGTACCGTCCAGGTGTAGGTTAACCCGGTAACGTTGTTAACGCTATATGTTTGACTGGTGCCTTCGCAGGGAGTTGTATCACCTGCTATGGCGCTGGGCTGCGCAGGTACATCAGTTTCCAATTTATCCCAATTTGTACCATTGTGATAATCAACTGTGTTGGTAGTGGTATTGTAAACCATCAACCCGGCCACAGGAAGTATTTGTTCAATTTGGGCGCTTGTCATGCGGGGCAACAACAAACCTTTTGTGGTACTTTTTACTTCCAACATGGCAGATGGATCCGGTGCACTGCCATCAGTATTTATGGACACGCCATTTGCAGTTAACGAACCTGCTCCTGTGGTAGTGGTTAAGAATGTTTTACATACTGTTTCCCATGAAGTACCATTATAATATCTGATGCTGTTTATGGTATTATCAAAGTAAATCAATCCTGCAACAGGTGTCAAGGAAGCTTCTAGGGTAACAGGGATCAGCATCCCTTTTTCATCAGAGGACACATCCAAAATCGCTGATGTGTTGGGCTGGGCACCTGTCAAATTTATGGCTACACCACCCCCGGCACTGGTGGTTCCGGAAACGGCGGATTTAAATGAGCGTGAAAGTTCATGCCAACCGTCGGCGGTATAACAGTTAAATCTGTTTGATGAGGTGTTAAAGATTAGCAATCCGATGGCCGGATTTGGAATGGCATTGCGCTGTATATCTGTCATTCTGGGAAGTAACATCCCCGAGTTATTGCTCTTGACATCCAGCATGGCAGCAGCATCGGGAGCACTGCCATCGTTGTTAATGGCTACCTGAGCCATCATACTTATGGTGGTTATCAATACCGCCAAAGTAAGAAAAATAAATTTTTTCATGATGATAATTTTAAATTATTGATAAATATTAATTTATTGTATATTAATTTTTCGCGTGTAAGGAAAAACTGTTCGGGCTATACCCGATGGAGGGAGTTGAAAGGTGGAAGTTCTCTTTTTTACCCGCTCTCCAATTCACCTTTTCGTGATTTCTAAACCTTTGGGGGCGGCGAAGGCGGGCAAATAAATGGGGTTGGAAAATTACTTGTCACATCACCCCGATGCTGAAATGCAGAGGGGACGGGTTTTTCTGATACACTAACAGTGGCAGGATTTACGAAAAACTGGGAAACTACATGTGTGAGCACAACATCATGATTTTGATGAAAGAAGCTCAGTCGAATTATCCGGGCAGCTCCGTGGGTATGAACCCCGCTGCATGCATCAACCACCAGACTAGCCGTTGGCAACAGATACAGAGAGTAGTTGTTCAGGACTAAATGTGAGGAATTTTTGAGCTGTAATAAATCAACTATGTATAAAGGACTTATTATGGTAATATCACTACCATTGAGTTCGAGGTTATTGACGGCAAATCCATTGCCATCGATAATTCCGTTGCGGCTACTATGCATCACCAGTTGGCCATTTCCCCGGACATTGGCAAAACTATACCAACTGCCCTTGTATATCACCAGCTGAGCATCCTCCACTAATTCAAGATTTGCAGCCTGATACAAGTTGCAGGAAGGGTATTCCTTAACTCCCGTATAATCAACCAGGTCGGTAAGTTCGCTTCCGGAGGCTGCCATACCAAAGTAGAACAACAACATCCAAATAAGAAAGATATGCTGTTTGTAGGTCATATACGGATTTTTATTTTTGCCGCACCGGAGCATGTTCAGAAAGCCCGGCTGCGGTTGTTAACTCCACGAGCGAAAGTGCAAACAAATCTGCTAAACGCCTCATTTTCTGTGTTGCAATAGCGTTTCTGTATTCCACAAAAGGGCACAAAAGCATTACGAGAGTTTCGAATTGGCTATAAATCAATGTGTTGTTTGTTATAAAAAGTTCGGTGGGTTTAGTGGAGGCGTGCGGGGACTGAGGGACAAGAGAACAGTGAAGAGTGAAGAGTGAACAGAGAACAGTGGTCAGTGATCAGTGATGGGTAATCGGTAATGGGTTCTTTCATAGCCTTTTGCCGATCGCCAAGCGTGTTATTTATGTAAATCACTATGTTCATTGTGATAACGATCATTTTTCATCCTGAATGGAGCCTGCGAAGCGTAGGATCTTCCACACGGCTGTTTCCATAAAACACATTGCCAGTTAGTGTTGTCTGAGATTCTTTACTTCATTCAGCATGACAATACAGAGAGTGGGCTTTAGTACAAAACAATCCCAATTGATACAAATCACTCCCATGACCAAACTTGAGAAATCAGTACACCTGAATCCCATCCTTTGCCCTTCGGTTTTAGGTAGGGGCGGAGGAGGGTCAAGAGACAAGAGCCAAGGAAAAAGTTAAAAGTGACGAAAGTTAGCCAAAGTCAATACTAATATCGATTATGAATTGAAATGAGCTTTAAGTTCGCTTTGCTCCTGAAACCTCTTCAATTCTATATCGGCATTATACCTAAACAGCGTAGTGCTAACTTCATTTTATATATGGTATAAACGCCCCACCTGTCATATCTCTCCGGTAAGAACGACTGCATTGATGACCAGCCTGAATGTAGCCTCTTTTTCTCAGGGGTTTTTTTGCGTTCTTTGCGTCTTTGCGGTGCTATTTTAGTGGGTTTATATTCACAGCGGAGGGGAAGGGAAGGGGACGGATGAGTTTTGTCGACGCTACTTCCGCATCGTCGAAATGATAGCAGGAAATGATGGTTCTCCACTATTTCGTTTCCTTTTTTTAGCTCTTCACTCAACTAGGGAATAACCACTTTCTTAGTAAATGAACGACCCTCACTTATGCCTTTTACCACGTAAACACCACTGAGTTCGGAAATATTCAAGACAACAGAGGAAGGTGTTGAACGAACAATGTTTGGATTTGTTTTTCGGCCATTGAGGTCGAAAATGCTAACATCAGTAATCCTTCTACTGGAATTGATGCTCAGTTCGTTACCAATTCTCTTTATCTGAATATTCGCGTAATCGTTATGTTGTTCTACAGGTGTTAAATAACCGTTTCCCTGAACCAACTCAATCCATGAGTCAATACCGGCGGAAAATTGTCCCGGTAGAAAATATTCTTCCGACCCATCGGGCCATTCTATTTTGATATAAGCATACGTTTCGTGCGTTCCAAGTCCGAAATGCAAGGGGTGCATGTTCATGCCCTGATCGGCTGAGGAGGATTCAACTTGTTTAATCGGCGACCATGTGTCGTCATCAAACATGATTCGGGCACGCGCGCCGATGGCATTTTGGTTGACGGTGGTTCCGTTGCCAATAAGTTTGGCAACAAGCCAGTGGTTACCTTCGTTTTGGTCGTTTCGCCAGAGGTAGGTACCGCGGAAGTTGTCGGAGCAGTTATAAAAAGCCAGGTCGAGGTCTCCGTCCTTGTCATAGTCAGCAAAAGCCCATCCTGTGATGTAGTTTAGGTCTGAACTTGGACTAAACCCAAGGAAGTAGGTGACTTCAGTAAAATGCCCGAGGTTTTCAGGTCCCTCATTCATAAATAATACGGCAATTTTACCATTATACCATTGATTTAAAAACAAATCCATGTCCCCGTCATTATCGTAATCAAGAAACAAGGTGTTGTGCCATTCAAAAGCCCAGTTCGGCAATCCTAAGCCAAAGCCTTCATTGGTAAAAGTTCCGTCCTGATTATTTTGATAAAGCGCGGCAATTCCGTGAATATTTGCCACAGCCAAATCAAAATATCCATCGTTGTTGAAGTCGCCCCAGGATGCACCGCTGGCCAACCCATCATATCCGCTGTTGGGCTCGACAGCCACTCCGGCAGCAGTTGCCACATCTGTAAAGTTGCCTTCGCCGTCATTTTGCCACAAGATGTTGTCATGACTTTCGGTGGTAGATATTCCGTAAACGGTAACGAACATGTCGATATCTTTGTCGTTGTCGTAATCACAAGCTACAGTGCCTCGGGTAGGGCGTTTGTAGCTGGATGTTTCAAGTTGGGGCATTCTTTCGGCAGTAACATCTGCCCAAACTTCATCTATTCGGTCGAAAAACCTGTCCCTGCCAATGTTATAAGGATCCCAATTGCCGACCATACCCAGATAGGCTTCATATTCAAGGTCTCCATCGCTGTCGAAGAAAGTGGGCTGGCCTCCGCAAACATTTGGTTCATGGGTGAATAGGTCGGAGGCAGTAAAGTGATAATCAGGAGCGCCGGAATTTTCAAAATAAATGGTTTTGTTGCCATAATATGCGGTCAGGATACAATCCAGATCGCCATCATTGTCGGCATCGGCAAAGGTGCTGCGACTAAATGAAATGCCGTAATTTTGATCGAAACCGTTTTCAGCAGGATCTTGCAACAAGAAAGTGCCATCTTGCTGATTGATATACAGGTATTTGGAATCCACAAAAAGGTCAGGCCATCCATCGTTGTTTACATCGGGCCAGGAAAGTGATTCTCTGCCTTGTACTTGTCCGGGAGCGCTTCCCAGGGCTTCTTCGGTAACGTTGACAAACTGTGCAAAAGAAACAACAGTAATGATGGATAAAATCAAGGTGAGGGTAATTTTTTTCATTGGATGTTTTTTTAGCGATTAAATTTCTGTAAAGAATTAAATATCTGTGAGTTAATTCGCGATATGGTCAGGATCGCGACGGTTTTTAATACCCTTGTATGGACACATGATTATATGTCGATAACGTGGTGCAAGTTATGAAAAATTTCATAATGCCACAAGAAAAATGCAAAATTTAAAATGCAAAGTGAACGATGAAAATATACATTGAAATATTGGTATTAGTTCAAAAAAGTATTGCTTTTTTTTCAGAATGAATGGATTGTAACGGAATAAAGGGTTTCTCCGGTGATTTTACGACACAATGGAATTTTACGAAATATTAGTAGATGATTATTCGCAGGTTTTTAAGATGATAAAGGAAATGATTAGTGAAAGTTTCTTGTGGAACACATTTTTTTTAGATATAAATGCAGAGAAATAAAGAGGGACATACATTTAACCATGCCTTCCTGCGGTTAGTTAGGCATGGATGTATATCCCTCTCGTTACCTGAATGGTTATGGCTATTCTTCATCTTTTGGCTCAAATAGCTTTTTACCTCCATAAGCCGCCGCCATGCCCATTAAAATGAACAATCCACCACCAACGGGTGCATTGCCTCCGTTTTGGTTACTTCCACTGCCATGGCTGCCGGGAGGGGGTGGTGGAAGTTGTGCCCATAAGCCTGTAGACAAGGTGAGCAATCCTGCAATCAGTAAGGTCTTTTTAATTGTTTTTTTCATTTTATGATGATTTTGATGTTGGCTTTTTTTTTAAAAATCCCGTGATCCGGCTATGCCGGACCCGGGATTTCGCTGGTTATTGAACCAGTATTTTAGCAGATGTTATTTGATGGTTGTTACTAATTCTAACAAAATAAATACCGGCAGTCAATTGGATGGTTTCGCTGTAATGACCATCTATGATCACTTGGTTGGAGCTCAACCGTTTTCCTGTTAAATCGAACATATCCAGGGTTGCGGCTCCTGTTTCACCTGCAATATGCAAGGTTGAGTTCACACAGTAAACATTCAGGTTCGATTGTTCCATTGTTGTGATGCCGGTTACACCAAAGTGTAATGTAAAGCGGTCGTCGATTTGTCCTTCTGCGGCAGCAAAGGAATAACTATGTTGCGTGAGGTTGTGCATTTCTCCGGTGAGCTTATCTTCCAGATAAATCACCTGGGTCATGCTTCCGGTTTGCTCGATCAATGAAATTTCATAGGAGTCTTCCCGGACCACTTTTAATCCCAGATCAACCGTGGTTTGTCCTTCAATTGAAGGAATACTGTTGATGTCCAGTTGGGCTCCATCAGCCGAGAAGCTGTACAACTGCGGAATTTCGGGGTTGAAGCTGAAAAGTTTGAGTGCATCGTTGCGGTCGCGGTTGAAATCGGCAGCTTCATCAAGCAAGATGGAAGTTTCGTTGTAATAACTCAACGAAGCCAAACGCAGGGTGAGACCATTGTTGTTGGAAGCAGGTGCTTTCATAAAGTCGCCCCCGTGTTTTTGCATGGCACTCGTAAAGTTAAACACCTGTCCGTTGGAGGTAGATTTTGCCTTGACCATAAATCCTTGTCCTATGCCAATAAACGCGTCAGCAACGCCCCCATTTACGGAAGTGTAGCCCTCGCCACCGGACTTGTTGGGGTCGTAAACATAGACGTAGTTGTCTTCAAATTTGCTTCTGTCGGCCAGGTTCCAGTCGATGCCCGAGGTATAAGGATTGGCCAGCAGGTTCCATCCCGAATTGTACGTCCAGTCCTTTTTGGCGGCACGCGACAAGGTAAAGCCAACATTTCCGGTTACCAGGTTTTGTCCTGAAAATTGTTTTACCGGGTTGAGGGCATCGTAAGCCACCAGATAACCTTTGCCGGGATGAAAGTTATTGTCGCCATTGGCGCCTGGGAAGCTTGGAATTCCTCCGCTTCCATCCTGGTTTTTAAAGTTGACCCATGTTCCGGGCGATGGTTCGTGCCAGGCATAGAGGTCATCAGTACCTCCGGGATTGAAATTGCTTGATCCGATGGCAACATTATTTAAGGGAGCCCCTACCATGTGCCAAGATTGAGCAGCACCTGGTAAATACCTGTTTACCACGAAATTTGTATAGGAGGTTGAATTGGTTACGATAAGCGAACCTGTACCTGTGGCATCACTGGCTACAGTAAGTGTTGCAGGATAGGCAGCGGGACTGCGTATTTCTGCAACGGATGCTTCTATCGCAGGGTTTATTGTTGGTGCTGAACCTGAACTATTACAAGATGCATCTTTTGTTATAAAAACTGAAGCGGAGGTTGGAGGAACCGTCACGTTATCCCAGTTGAGGGGTAAACTCCAATCGGAATTGACCGACCCAAACCAATTACAGACGGTTGTTCCGCCCGCAAAACCATATGAGTCAGCCGGAACTCCGGCATCTTCTGTGCCTCCCGGAGCTTCGTTGTACCAGCCGAATATGTATTCATGATAATCACCCACAGTTTGTGGCGTACATCTAACATAAATGTCGGTATTCAGTGTTCCATCACCTGCGGGTGTAAGAGTAACCTGATTCCCAAATCCCGATGTGGGATTCAAAGAAACCTCAAAATTGGTGGATCCGGTAACAATAACATCGTGAAGCAGACCGGAACCATAAACCGGTAATGACTCTGCCTTGCCCGAATTGCCCACGCTTGCTGCTGCAGGACGCATGCTCGAACAATTAAAACCAAGGCTTGCTGATGGAAAGGCTTCCCCTGAAACAGCCACATTCCGGCTGGTGGCACCTGTGCTTGACAGAACTATATTCCCTGTTTTCATACCTGTTGTAGTAGGAGAGAACCTTACATAAATGGTGGTGTTCGGTACTGTATTACCGCTCGCATAAAGAAATAGTGTATTGGAATAACCCGATCCTTCAGTAATTGATATTTCAAAATGGGTAGGAGCGGAAATGCCGATACCACTTATAATATCTGTTCCTGAAACAGTAAAGTTTTGTGCGGTGCTGTGTCCATTAATATTGGTATTGGGAAATGCCGTCAAAGCGTTTGTGGAGGTGGTGATGGTAGGTGTTGGTGGTATAAAAATAGCTTCACCCGAAACCGCCACATTTACATCGGCGGCACCTGTGCTCGACAGAATGATATTCCCTGTTTTCATACCTGTTGTAGTAGGAGAGAATCTCACATAAATGGTGGTGTTGGCAACCGTACCTCCTGTTGGTGTAAGTGTCAGTGATGTGCCGTATCCTGATCCCTCTGTAGTTGATATTTCAAATTCGGAAGGTGCGGTAACGGTGATGTTGGCTGTTAGACCTGTTCCTGAAGCCGTAAAGCTTTGTGCAGCACTGTTGTGACCAATATTGGTAATTGGAAATGCGGGTAAAGTTGTTGTGCTAACAGTAATGAGCGGGTTCTGATATTCAAACGCTCCGATGTCAGGTGTAACATCTCGTGGAAGTATATCAAAATCCACAGGAACTATTGGTGTGGTTTGTGCACCTGCATCTCTGGCAATGGAGGTGGAACTCAGGTGGAAATCGCTTGCCGTAACAAACCCTGGTGAACCTACCACATCGTCTGTTCCCAGTCCCCATGATGGTGCTACTTTAAAAATATTGTGATCGAAGTTGTAGTTTCCGTTTCCCCAGTCTGTGCTCGTGTTGCAGTCAAAGATATTTGAGGTAAAATACATGCCGGGGCCACCACCGTCTTGCATCATGCATTTATTGAACCCGGTAATGGTATTGAAAGCAAAATAGGCATTATTGATATTTGGGTTGTCGTGGAAATATAGGGGGTAAAAATTATTTCCCACGCTACCCGGACTGTGCATTATATTATTAAATATCATTAGGTTGTCAACGTCGTCATAGGTTACGATCAAGCTGTAGTATCCATTATTTGTGTTAGAGGAAATATTTTTCATTTCATTTCCATAAATCAAACCATAGGTATTGCTTTCAAACACACAGATTAATCCATTATAGGAACTCCCGATTTTTATATCGCGCAATAGGTTTCCTTCAAATACACAGCCTGTGTTGAACTCCTTGAAGTCGAGGGCGTTTTCGCAAAAAGTAACAGGTGGTTTTGTTTGATATATTTCACAATCGATAATATGTGTAAAATGAGAGGTGTTGTAAGTCGCATCATGACCTCCGGATCCTATGTATAAAATTTCTTCACCATCATCGTAGAGTTCACAGTTCTGGATGTAATTGTAAGAGGCCGGTGTTGCTGTTCGTCCGTTAATAATAATGCCACCACTATGATTGTCATAAAAATGCGAATTGACTATGGTATTATACATGGAACAGACTATTTGCATTCCAAATCCATTGGAGGGACCTGCAATATCGATCCCATCCCACCTATTGTAGTTGGCCGGATCTCCATTATAACCATCATCACTGTCTCCAATCATCACCACTGTATTAGTGCCTGTGGGAGCCTCAATAGTAACCCTTCCTGATGTAGGATCGGAGTTTTTGTAAACAACAGGTCGAACTATGGCGGCCGATAGCATGTACAAGTCGCCCGGGGTTCCGGTTTCTGCCAGAAAATCGTCTCCTGTAATTTCTACTGTAACTTGATCGGCAGCATCGTTTACCGAAGTAATTTTATAAACGCCATTGTTGGATTTCCAGCTTCGTGCCACATATGTGAAATACTCTCCGGGATGAGCAGTAAGATCGATAGCCGAAAGGTTGGTTCCTGAGGGGAATTGAATGACCCCACCGGAGGAAACAGACACACCTGCCGTGATAGGTAAGATGGGTGTTCCATTAGATGTGATTAAAACTTCCTCAACATAGGCTCCCGGTTTAATGTTGATTATATCCCCCCCGGCCAGGGTTAAATCTGCTGCTTCCTGAATGGTTTTAAAAGCAGTGGCCCACGAAAGGCCATCTCCGGAGGAAGAAACAGAGCTGTCTACATAGTAGTTTGTTGCCATGGTGGTAAAGGATTGCATTACCAAGCCAACTAAAAACAGTTTTCCAAAGAAAAGTTTTGAAAGACGGTTAAAGTAAGTGTGTTTCATTGTAAATAAGGTTTGTTAATGGAACGAATGAATTGATAAAATGTAAGATTGTAACCTCATGGTTAGGGACGATTTTAAGAAAGAAACCAAAGTTTGCAAAAAGCCAAGTTGTAGAACAAGAATAGGCCGTTGCAATTACGTTACGGGAAAGCTGCTATGCGTTGTTTTATCAGTTTTATTTATTTAAGATGCACACTTTCAGTAAATTAGTTTAAAAAAATTGCTATAGTTGCAAGCGGGGTATTCCATGATAATTTTTATCAAAAGGTATTGTTTTGGTCTTTTGCCAACTTTGATATTTTTAAGATTTCCACTTGATGAAATATTCGTGACTTTGGTAATCAACAGATTTATAGGTATAACATGCTGTTATTTTACTATTCAAATCTGGTTGACAGATTTTTGTGATGACATGTTTGAGTAGTAGTGTCTGTTATTATTATCATGTTGATGTCCGGAAGGATTAAGGCGCAAAGGAAGGTTTTTCTATCACTTTTACCCAGTTTCATACAGTTAGAGGCCTTTGTAAGGTAAAACTGTTGTAATCATTACAATTGTAACTAATTAAAAAGGTTATAAATTGATGACTTAATGAAGTGACCTTAAGATTCAGACAACAACAGGGTTCTCAAATAAAATAACCTGAGAACCCTGCTGAACCAGTTTGAATTTTCCCATTCTGAAAATATCTTATCGAAAGGGCTCTGAATCGTTGGGCATGTATTTCGCGAAAATTACTTTATTACCTCCATATTTCCGTCTATTTCAATATTGGATCCATTTTCCAAAGTAAGGGTGTAGCAAGTGGCGTTTACAGATGATGGTACCACCGGAAAATGACCTCCTACTGGTGAGGTTGGTATTGTTACGTTGTGATATCGCCCCGGTATCTTGCCATCCGACCAGTTTTGGATTTCATTCCAGATGGTGGTAATTCCCAGCCAAACGCTGGTTCCATATACATTTATTCTGTAGTCTTCTACTTCACCGTAAGTTGTGCTACCACATGGATCACCACAATCACTTCCATAATATTTTATCCGAATACGCATGGTTGTTGACCCGGCTGTGGCAGTTGCGGGCACGGTAAAATTGAAGGTTCCCTGACCATCCTCATCGATTTCACACACAATGTTTTCGCCCACATCATCAAAGTCTCCATCCTGATTCCAGTCGATCCAGACACCCAAATCGTCTCCAGTATATGCTAATCCGTTTGTAACGGTAATGTTGTATGATTGACTTGTTTCCAAATCGGTTGATAGGTAGGTATAATCATGATAATGATCGCCTGATGTTCCTGTGTTATTGATGGTGCCCAATTGAACGCCGCTAATCCATTCATCAGTAGTAGAGCCCTCTGCTGTACAATATGACAGCAGCTCAGCGACAGAGATGTAGTTGTTTTTCACCTCAGAGTCGCTACCGTGAGCATTGGTTGCAGTGAGCTGTACAGAATAGTTTCCGGCAGCATTAAACTGTACTTGAGGGTTTTGCGATGTTGCACTGGTGCCTCCCACGTATGTAACCGTTGCAGGGTTAAATGTCCATGTCCAGGATGTAGGAATGTTGGCAGACAGATCTGTAAAAGTTACTGTTTGACCTATTCCCGGTGTGGTGATGTCAGCCACAAACTCAGCATTGGGAGCGACATTGTCAGGACTGTAAACCTCAGATTTCCACATGCCTCTACCAAAGGTAGCGGCGTACAAAATACTTGATTCGGGAACGGTAGTATTGTAAGCTATTTTAAGTTCAGTAACTACCACATTGGGCAAACCGGTATCGAAAAGAGTCCAGCCCCCGGTTCCAAGTTTAAGATATACTCCGGCGTCAGTTGCGGCATAGAGTTCAGTTTGTGTGGTGTTTTGCTTGTTTTGGATAACACACATAACGGGTACTTGAGGCAGTCCGGTAGAAATATTGGTCCAGGTAGTTCCTCCATTGGGTGTTTCATAAACGCCATCAGCGTTGTATTGACCCATGGATACCCAAACTGTATTAGGGTCGTCATCCTTTACCGAAATGTAGGTAATGGAGCTTGATCCCACAGGCAAGCTTCCTGTTATCTCCGACCAACTGGTTCCACCGTTTGTTGTCCGATAAAGCTTGGATTGGGTTGTTGTATAGATATAATTGGAGTTTGAGGGGGCGATGGCCAATTCCTTCAATTGTGTGCTATTCCAGTTGCTAATCTTAGTCCAGCTGGTTCCTTGATTGGTTGACCTGAACACATCCTGTCTTGCCGCATATATTGTGGCAGAGTTAGTTGGATCAATGGCAATGGGCATTACCCAATAAGAAGTACCCGTCAACCCTGTGGTAATACTCCACGAACTGCTCCAGCTATTTGTGGTTCTTCTCAGCGACCCATTAGCTCCCTCTCCATATTGAATGCCGGAATTTGTGTAATCGATCATGCAATCCATTCCATCTCCGCCAATTACATCCAGCCAGGTTCCACTGGGGTTTGCCTTTGTTCCGTTATCTTGCAGGCCGGCCATCACTTTATTATCCGTTTGAGAAACACCCAGTCGATACATCTGGCTGATGACGATTCCGTTACTAAGGTCCTGCCAGTTTACACCGTTGTCATTTGATTTGTAGATACCACCATCATTACATTCAAAAATGGTTGACGTTCCATTCTGAAAAGCAAGACAATGTTTGTCGGCATGAACTTCATCGGCGGTGCAAGCCGGAGGGGGATAATTGACGTTGGTCCAAATGTTTGCAATACTCCAGTTAGCTCCGCCATCTGTTGATTTCCAAGTGTTTACTCCACCAACAAATATATTGTCTGCGTTGGTGGGATCAACTGCTATTGCCAGGTCATATGAACCTTGCCCTACTCCCAAATCGCCTCCGTCACAGTCCCAACCCAGGAGGTTAAGGCTGTTATATACAGAAGAAAATGACTGTCCGCTGTTGGTCGATTTAAGGATTGCAAACAAGGAACGATCAGATGCTGCTTGCACGGCATAAACCAAACTGGCATCTTCAGGGCTTACTGCCAATTCAATTCTACGGCCACCTGATGAATAATTCTGAAATACAAAACTCCACGTTTCTCCACTGTCCACTGAACGAAGAATGTCACCAAAAACGGAAGAGCCGTAAAGAATGGCAGAATTAGCCGGGTTAAACTCCAGGTCAATAAATCCGCCACCATTTTTTTGAACCCAGGTAGCCCCAGCATTCGTAGATTTATATAATCCGTTGTTAGATGCAGCATATAATATACTGTTGTTATTTGGATCCATGAGCAATCGGGTAATTACTACCCCCGCTGAAGCAGCAAATGTAAGTCCTGTTGTATTCCAGGAGGCACCTCCGTTAGTAGATTTTAGAACCCCAATTCCGTTGTTATCGCGTGATCTTCCGCTTCCGAGGGTCCAGCTACTACCGCCATCACGGTCGCCTGTGCCAATGTAAATAATATCGGTAGCTGTGGTGGCACCAGCAATAACTATGGCATCACTAACGCCCAGTACTTCATTTTGATCTGTAAGGACAGTCCAGTTGGATCCTCCGTCCACGGTTTTCCATAATCCTCCTGAAGGAGAACCCACATAAAAAGTGTTATTATCACCCGGACGAAAAGCTACGCAATTCAGTCGGCCTATTCCGCTGTAACCTCCATCACTTGAATTCGGCCCCAGATTAGTCCAGTTACCGGCAGCATTTTTACTGTTTCCTCCATTTGCCTTTCGAGTGGCAAACACGTCAGCGGCACTTTTTTTAGGAAACTCACCGGTGGTGGGGTCAACCCTGTCGGCCCAATACCATTCCCAGCGTTTAAATTGTTTCCAACCGGGAGCTTTTTTCTTTACTCCGTCTTCTTCGTAGTAGCCATTTATCACATTTTTATCGGCCCATTTCTCGTTGAATTGCTTTTGGATATCAAAGAATGTGGGTTCCTGTGTGGGAGAAGCTTTCTGTTTTGTTAAAGTCGTGTTTCTGCCTGTTTGTGATTGCGCAATCAGAGCTGAAACAAGTACAGTCAAGAGAATAAAAAATAGTCTTTTAATCATGGTTTTTGGTTTTAGTTAAAATGCAATTGAGATTGGAATATATAGTTGAATTATTTTTTTTTAAACGACCGCCACCCCCAACATGGTGCGGCATGTTTTTCCGGGGGCAGCAAGCCATTTTTTGAATGATTATCGGATAATGATTTTCGCCGTTTTAACCATGTTGTTGTTGGCTACTCGCACCAGATACATACCTGTGCTTAAGTCAACCTTTTTGCTAAATAAGCCATTGAGAATTACTTTTTCGGAAGCAATTCTTTTACCTGAAAGCGCAAATATCTCCAGGTTAGCGGGTCCATTTTCACCTGTAATGTATAAGGTGGCATTCACACAATAGGCATTGAGGGTGGGTGATTCATGAGGATTGATTCCTGTAACCCCGAAATGCAGCGTAAAACGGTCGTCGATTTGTCCTGCATCTGAGCCAAAAGTATAGCTGTGTGTACTCAGGTTGTGCATTTGTGCAGTGAGTTTGTCCTCCAGGTAAATGATGTGGTTCATGTTTCCTGTTTGGGTCTGCAACGAAATTTGGTAGGTGTCCTGATGGGCAGCCAAAAACCCCAAATTCACGGTGGTGGTGCCATCCACGTAGGGGATGCTGTTCACGGAGAGTTGCGCCTGATCCGAAGAGAAGCTGTATAACTGCGGAATTTCGGGGTTGAAGCTGAAAAGTTTGAGTGCATCACGACGATCGCGTTGGAAACTACTTTGTGCATCCAACAGCAGGGATGTTTCGTTGTAGAAATTGCCCGAAGTCAACCTCAGGTTAAGCAGGTTGTCGTCGGTGGCTTTCAGGTAGTTGCCTCCATGAGTTTTCATTGAGGTGGTAAAATTAAATACCTGACCATTGGCACCGGGATCGGCCACCACCAGGAACCCTTGGTGAGGAGCAATGTAAGCATCTGGATTGCTGCCATTTACCGTGGTGTAGCCTTCGCCACCTCCTTTGTTTGGATCGTAAATATAGGCGAAGTTGTCCTGGAAATTAGAACGGATGGCGTCATTCCAATCGATGCCCGAAGGGTAGGGGTTTGAAAGCAGGTTCCAACCTGAGTTGTAAATCCAGTCGGTTTTTACTGCGTGGTAAGAAAGGGTAAAAGGTATATTTCCCGAAGTGAGGTTTCCAACAAATGATTTTGTTGGATTTGTTGCATCATAAGCCACCAAATAGCCTTTGCCTGCATGGAAATTATTGTCACCATTGGCCATGGGGAAGCTTGGGTTTCCTCCACTACCATCTTGGTTTTTAAAGTTGACCCATGTTCCTGGTGATGGTTCATCCCATGCATAGAAATCGTCGGTTGCACCGGGGTTGAAAGAGCTTGCCGCGATGCTAAGGTTGTTCACGGGCGAACCCACCATGTGCCATGCTTGATTAGCACCGGGCATATATCGTTCGGAGGTGATTGTACCGTTGTTGGTGAGTGTTCCATCGATGATAAGCGACCCTGTTCCTGCGGCATCGCTTGCCAGTGTGAGTGATGCTCCTGCATCGATGGTAAGGTTGTTGCAGTTGGCTTGAGAGGTAGAGCCAACCACGGGGTAGTTGGTAAGTCCGGCGGGTATGAGCACGTTAGTGGTCGGTATGGGTATATTGTTGTCGTCCCAGTTTCCTGCCAGGTTCCAATCGGTGGAAACGTTGCCTCTCCAAAGGCCGGGGGTAGTGGTTGGAATATATGGATAAATGGCTTCAGTAGCTACGATAGCATCATCAATATATATTGTTGAAGAACCATCCACAGGGCCACCAATAATATGATCGGTGTAGTTTGTAGTTGCCCAACTGTTGTCAGCATCGGGATCAGAATCAAGTTTTGTGACGATATTTTCTATATTGAAAATTTGTATACCATCCTGCCATACAGTAACTTTGCCTGTATTATTAGTCCTGCGGACAAAGTGGGCTTCTATATGTATCCACTGTCCCACAGGTATTGGAGTGCTTTGAGGATAAACTGTTGTTGTATGATTGCTGGAATAAAAATTAGGATACGTTTTATGATGCAAAGAAAAGGACATGTCACCAGTTGCATCATTATGATCCACATTCAAAACAACAATTGGCTGACTTCCTTCTCCGTTTCTGGATTTAAACTGAAAAACATCCCACCATCCACCATCTCCCGGATCCCATGGTGCATATTTATTAGCATTATATGAATAGGGGAAATACATCCAGACGCTATAGTATGCGTCGTCCGGGAAAAACTGTCCATCTTGATCCCAAGGTTTATCACACCAACGCATAAACCTTACTGCTTTATCTCCGTTTAATGACTGAAATGCATTATTTATAGTAAGCCCTACCCCCTTACTTCCTGAATATTTATAAGTAGTTGAATGACTGTAATTGTAATCTCCGGCATCTCCTGTTGTGTAAATACCACCACCGGACATGTAGTGTTCCGTACCGTAATCTTCCCAGTCGCTGAAATCATTTTCTTCATTGTCAGCAGACCATAAAACATTGTTCTGTACAGTGACCGGCAAGGTTTCGTAAAAAGTTTGGGCAAATATTGCTCCACTGCTCAACAGAGTAATTGCGACCATAATTGGAATTGTTTTCATGTCGATAGATGAATAAAACTGTTTTATGGTATTATTTAATCTCTGCAAGAAAACGTCAGATACTTTGTTGTGTATGATTTGAAAATAGTCTTTATTAAAGGAAAAATCTTGATAATCAAACATTAACAAGTGTCGTTTTATAACGTTTTTTGAAAGCCACAGTAGAATTAAGGAGATTTTCATGCAGGTACTATTTAATAAAAGTTTTCTTCAGTTGAGGATTATGTTGGATGTAAAGGTGACGTATACCTTTTTGGAAATGAGAGTAAACCGGACAACAATTTTTTTTAATAGTGTTTTCTTTTTGTGTTGATTTTAAAAGTTTTTTATTAAGATTCGTCTTTAAAACTTCCCTAAAGGCGGAGAAGACTCTTTTCTGCCTTTAGGGGAATTTTGTTGGATGCATTTTATTTAATGAGCACTTTGGCGGTTTTAGTCTGGTTATCGTTAGCAATTCTGACGAGGTACATACCTGCACTTAATGTCAAGTTTTCACTGTAATGACCGTCTATGATCACCTGTTTGTAGCTCAATCGTTTTCCTGTAAGATCAAGCACTTCCAGGGTTGCGGCTCCTGTTTCTCCTGCAATGTGCAGGGTGGAGTTCACACAGTAAACACTCAGGTTCGATTGTTCCAAGGTGTTGATGCCGGTAACTCCAAAGTGCAACGTAAAGCGATCGTCTGTCTGACCTTCAGTGGCAGTAAAGGAATAGCTGTGCTGCGAAAGGTTGTGCATTTGTGCAGTGAGTTTGTCCTCCAGGTAAATGATGTGGTTCATGTTTCCTGTTTGGGTCTGCAACGAAATTTGGTAGGTGTCCTGATGGGCAGCCAAAAACCCCAAATTCACGGTGGTGGTGCCATCCATGTAGGGGATGCTGTTCACGGAGAGTTGCGCCTGATCCGAAGAGAAGCTGTATAACTGCGGAATTTCGGGGTTGAAGCTGAAAAGTTTGAGTGCATCACGACGATCGCGTTGGAAACTACTTTGTGCATCCAACAGCAGGGATGTTTCGTTGTAGAAATTGCCCGAAGTCAACCTCAGGTTAAGCAGGTTGTCGTCGGTGGCTTTCAGGTAGTTGCCTCCATGAGTTTTCATTGAGGTGGTAAAATTAAATACCTGACCATTGGCACCGGGATCGGCCACCACCAGGAACCCTTGGTGAGGAGCAATGTAAGCATCTGGATTGCTGCCATTTACCGTGGTGTAGCCTTCGCCACCTCCTTTGTTTGGATCGTAAATATAGGCGAAGTTGTCCTGGAAATTAGAACGGATGGCGTCATTCCAATCGATGCCCGAAGGGTAGGGGTTTGAAAGCAGGTTCCAACCTGAGTTGTAAATCCAGTCGGTTTTTACTGCGTGGTAAGAAAGGGTAAAAGGTATATTTCCCGAAGTGAGGTTTCCAACAAATGATTTTGTTGGATTTGTTGCATCATAAGCCACCAAATAGCCTTTGCCTGCATGGAAATTATTGTCACCATTGGCCATGGGGAAGCTTGGGTTTCCTCCACTACCATCTTGGTTTTTAAAGTTGACCCATGTTCCTGGTGATGGTTCATCCCATGCATAGAAATCGTCGGTTGCACCGGGGTTGAAAGAGCTTGCCGTGATGCTGAGGTTGTTCACGGGCGAACCCACCATGTGCCATGCTTGATTAGCACCGGGCATATATCGTTCGGAGGTGATTGTACCGTTGTTGGTGAGTGTTCCATCGATGATAAGCGACCCTGTTCCTGCGGCATCGCTTGCCAGTGTGAGTGATGCTCCTGCATCGATGGTAAGGTTGTTGCAGTTGGCTTGAGAGGTAGAGCCAACCACGGGGTAGTTGGTAAGTCCGGAGGGTATGAGCACGTTAGTGGTCGGTATGGGTATATTGTTGTCGTCCCAGTTTCCTGCCAGGTTCCAATCGGTGGAGGTGGCTCCGGTCCAGAGGCCTGAAGGAGCATTTCCGGCAGCGGCACCTGAGATGGTTACCTCTCCGTCGGTTGCTCCGTTGCTGGTTAATACCACCTCTCCTGTTTTGGTGCCCGGAGTTTGGGGTGCGAATCGCACATAAATGATTGTGTTTTCCACCACGCCATTGTTTTGAGGCAGTGTCAGGGTAGGCATATAGGGGCCGACTTCGTTGAGGCTGATTTCAAATTCAGCAGGTGCAGTCACCAATATGTCTTCCTCTAAAAAGTTTCCGGAGGCAATAAAGTTTTTCGGTAAGCTGTTTTCGCCCACGTTGGTTGTAAGAAACGGTATCAGGTTGGTAACTGAGGTCTCGATAACAGGATCACCGTCTGCGATATAACTCACCCGCCAGCCAACACCCGTATTGACATCATCGTTGGTATAAAAATGCAGCAACATGGCTCCTGAATTGGCCACCAATTGGGGTGGAAGGGTTGAACCGGTAAAGTCACCCAACAGGGTTCCTGTTTCGTCCATTCCATCATAAACCTTAAGACCATCCCCTGTACCGAGATCGAAAATGTCGAAGGATAATGTAACCTGATTGGCCGAAGGTGGCGCAATAAGTGCTTTGTAGTCAAGTACCCAGCAGCTTGTGCATGGTCCGCGGTAGTTCAGGGTGGGACCGCTGCCATCACCAAAAGTAAACTCCTGCGCCGTAAATACCATTTTACCCTTGTCGTCCCAGTTTCTGAAGCCTGAATAGGGTGCAATGCCGTCATGAAGAAAAAATGCATTCCAGAAATCTTCGGCACATTGTCCCGGGGCAGCAATTTTTGGACCTACATTTATTTGACTATTGTTCGGAATCCATGGTTGCCCAGTATTGTTGAGGGCGCCATCTGCCTTAATGGAGTTATTTACTTCATCAAAATATCCCTGGATGTTTGGATCATAAAGAATATCTTCCAAATCCTGATCGAAAGCCTGGCTGATATCTGAAAATAGTGTTTCGAGGTTTGCTTGACTTACTGTGGAAAAATCGTCGATCGTAGGTAGTGTTATTGAATTGTCTCCGGCGTGATTGGGTGCCGATACATTGTAGAATGCATTTTTGTTGATACTTGAATTTTCCAGATCGTTAACAGTTGGTTGTGCACCGATGCGACTTTGCTCCGCCATAATGTTGTTGATGGAATGCAGGTTGGAGGCAATATGCGTGATGCCGTTATAGGTTACGTTGGAGTTCATGCATGGATCCAATACGGTTTGCCCGCTGTTCCAGAAGAGGTTGTTTGCAACCAAATGGTCGCCACCGGGGCCTCCACCCTGAACTCCCGCATAGATGTCGTCAAATTCCACACCTCCCCAAACATTGGCCACAATGTTTCTGGTAAACATGATGTTTCGTGCACTGTGCCAGGCTACCATGGCTTGTCCTTTTCCGTCAATCCAGATATTATTATCAAATATGGCTTTGGTTTTATATTGTTCAACACCAGCTCTTCCTGCCATAAACACTGCAGGAGGATCCAGACACTTACCCATGCGAATTAAATGGTTGTTTTGCATGAAGAAATCTTTATAGTATCCATCACGAATGGCGTTGTATCCAAAAAAAGTACATCCAACAATTTCCCTGCCTTCGGCGATGTCGGCAATGGAATTAGACCCGAGGATAAACTCATTTCCTTCGCCCCATTTTCCACCAAACCAAATGCCTTCGATACGGATGTAATCGCCTCTTAATCTGATTGATTGGGCTTTGTGTACTCCGCCTCCCACATCGGGACCGGTAATAATAACCCGTTCTCCCGGGGCTGCTTTAATGATGGTGGCTGCGTTTGGTCCTGTTCCGCCCAATTCGCCGTTATCGCCGCCAATTTCTACTTCGGTATTCACACCGGGGTAAACACCTTGTTTAATGATTAGGGTGGAAGCAGGTGCCATGCTTTCGATGGCATGTGGAAATGTTTTCCAAGGGGTGCTTGGGTTTTGTGCTTCGGCTTGTGAATAGGAATCGTCTCCAATGGCTTGATTCAAATAGAAAACAGAACCCGCAGCGGTATAGCATCCCAACGTTTCGTAAGTGGGTTCGGGTTCCATACACCTGACGCCAATATCGGTGGCCGTGCAGGTATTGTCCTGGTAGCAGTTGCCACAAACATAATTTGGGTTTAATATGGCGTTCCCGGTGGGGTCTTCCACGTGAGTGACATAAGGTGCATCGGGATAAGTATGATTTGGGCGTACAGGGTTGAGTACATTTCCTTTAATGTCGTTGCCCCTGATTTGGTATTCACCTGTATAACCTGTATAGTCAGTCGGATTGGTGCAAGTAGTGGTGGCCATGGCCGGTTCACAAAGATTGTTTGTGTAGTTTGAGATTTTAAAGAAATCGTCGAGCGTAACTCCCGCATTGATAGTATTGCCTACAAGCCTGAAATTGGTATAGTAGAATGGCGCATGTACCCGTCGACCAACATTAAAATTACATCCGGATTTTTGTCGCGCAAAAGCATCAGCATCTCCGCCAAGTACATTGTTCTTTACTAAAATCTGTGCTCCTGAAACGCTAATCACTTCGTTTACAGAGCTACCGTTTAGTCCAAACCGATTACCTTCGATAACAATGTATTGACACATTCTTATTTCGTTTGGGTCGAGCACACAATTCAGGTCTGCATCAACGGTAACATCGTTGGTGGTAAAAAAATCGAGTCCGTAATCGGTATTGAAATCCACATCACAATCCAGGTAACCTGAGCCATGTATGCCATCCATCAGGGTAGCCATTTGCCCTGTGTTGGAAGTAAAACGGCAACTTCTGAACCAAATGTTGTCCACATAGCAACCGCCATGAACTCCGTAATCGGTGTAATTGATAAACTCACAATTGTCGAACACTATGTCTTTTATAATCGTTAAATTAACAGATTTTGCTGCTTTGTTGTTCATGTCGAAAAGGATATTGCTAAAATAAAAGTCTTTTCGCGGGGCAAGGTATTTCCATGTTTGGGTTAAGTTGTTGGCCTGATAATTATCCAGAATAGGGTCGCCTGCATGTGCTTGAATATGAATCATATTGGTGCTAGTGCCTAAATAGTAGTCGAATCCCACAAAATTGTCGGGAGCCTTTATGGTGGCGATTCCTCCTTCTGACACAAAATGCATGTGGTCTGTTTCTTCGATGAAAATGGCGGTGTCGGGAACTTGGTATGTATTTCCTCCCAGAAGCAGAATTTTTGCTTTTTCGGTTGGGTCATCTTGATATGCCTGCACGGCAGCTTCCACGGCAAGACCTATATTTCCGCCATATTCGTCATCAACCTTGTATTCTGTATAGGGAGTTCCGTCGGCATGTTGCGAAAGTATTAAAGGGTTGTAGGTAGGTGATGCTGAGTTGAAAGGATGGTATGCCCAAAAATCTGTTTCCACATCACCACCGTAGGGAATGGGTATTTCCGGCACACCCCGTTGTCCCATATCTGTAATGGTGATGGTTTTCGAATCTGGAAGCAGACCCGGTGAAGAAACAGTGATAGTTGCCTGACCAACTCCGTTGGGCAAATAGGTAACCTGACGTTGGCCGTATAAGGCTGCAATGGTGAATGGTGATGGTCCCTGAGTAAAAATGCCGTTACCCGTAATTGTAAAGGTGAGGTCGTTGGTTGCTACATTTATCAGATGTCCGTAGTCGTCGAAAATACTTGCTGTAATGGTTGAACTTCCGTTTGGTAGAATCTGGGAAGGTGCAGCAGTCATGATAATTTGACTTGGGATGACCTCGAAAAATTCCACCTGATCTATCCAAAGGGTCCCTCCGCTCAAGAAATTCATTTCGATGAACAATGCACCCGTAAGCTCTGAAGGGTCGGCAGAGGTGGTAACGGTTTTGGTTACTTGTTGCCAATTGTAAGTACCCATGGGGATTCCGGCGCTAAAATAATTGTTGTTGGATCCCTGCCAATGCTGGTTGATCCAGGTGATGGCTCCTCCCGAACCTGAGGTGGTCAGGTTGTCTGCCTTCACCATAAACGAAAGCATGTACATGGTGTTGGCTTTTAGTGCGCCGTTGGGACCACAGGCAGGAAAACCCGTTCCCAAAAAGATATAATTTC
Source organism: Bacteroidales bacterium (assembly GCA_963676875.1). Classification (GTDB taxonomy): domain Bacteria; phylum Bacteroidota; class Bacteroidia; order Bacteroidales; family F082; genus UBA6244. The sequence goes on along the minus strand of OY781436.1, from coordinate 118,499 downwards.
CAATTCTATTACCCTGAGAGCCGGCAGGTGCAGCTAAAGCATTAGGATAGATTTTCAGGGCATACTCCCCTTCGTAGGTTTCAACATTCATAGGGTCGTGAACTCGTTCCAGCCAATCGCCCCATGCATTTCCCAAATTGGGTTGTTGAACACTCCATACGTCAGGGACATTGCTGCCTCTGTCGTCTTCAAAGCTTTCGTTGCAGACGTGGTTTTGTGCTAAAACTCCGGATGTCAAGGTAATAAAAACGAGTGTGAATAATCTTATCACAGTTTCGTATTTCTTTTTCATGGTAATAGGTTTAGATTATTTGGTTTTGAAAAAAAGCTGCCACTCATAGCCTGCTGCGGCATGTTTTTGGGGTGACAAGCTATTTTTGAATGATTATCGGACAATGATTATAGCCGTTTTAACCTTGTTGTTTATAACACGCATCAGGTAAATGTCTGTGCTTAAATCACCCTTCTGTAAAATATGCCCGTGAGTATTGCCGTTTCTGAAGCGATTAACTTATTCGAAAGCAAGAAAGTTTTCAGGCTGGCCTGCATATCTTCACCTGTTTTTAACAGCACATTTCTCGTTGAGTTGCTTTTGGATTTACAAAAAAGTTTTCCTTGAGTCAATGTGCGTCTTTTTTCAGGGATTTGATGAATTGATCATTTGTGCTATAAACCGGTAGTCATCAAAACATAAACACCAAAACAAAAATGGTGTTTGTTTTTTTATGCATTTTTAATTGTGTGGTTTTTGGTTAAGTTTTTTAGTTGAAAAGTGGAGGCAAGAGAGGGGGCATACAACACATTCTACCTGAGTGTAATATGGTGATGGTCGCGTAATCACCCCTCTCAGTATTTGAAGAAATTATATTTCTTCTTCCTTATTTTCCATCCATTTTTTACCTCCATAAGCAGCCGCCATGCCCATTAATATAAACAAGCCTCCGCCAATGGGTGCATTGCCTCCGTTTTGGTTACTTCCACTGCCGTGGCTGCCCGGAGGGGGTGGTGGAAGTTGTGCCCATAAGCCTGTAGACAAGGTGAGCAATCCTGCAATCAGTAAGGTCTTTTTAATTATTTTTTTCATTTTATGATGATTTAAATTATTTATTATTCATTAAATTATTTATCAGTTTTCAGGGAGGCAGGAATTTAACCATCTCCCCGAATTTTTTATGTGTATTATTTTACAAACACTTTGGTGGTATTACTCTGATTGTGGCTAGTCACCCTTACGAGGTACATTCCTGTGTTTAATGATAGGGATTCGGTGTATGTACCATCGATCATCACTTGTTTGGAGCTCAAACGTTTTCCTGTGATATCAAACATTTCCAAGGTTGCCGGTCCGGTTTCTCCTTGTATGTACAAGGTGGAGTTGGCACAATAAATATTCATATTCTCCATTTCCGGTTTTGCGATTCCGGTAACTCCGAAGTGCAGGGTGAAGCGGTCGTCGATTTGTCCTTCTGCGGCAGCAAAGGAATAACTATGTTGCGTGAGGTTGTGCATTTCTCCGGTGAGCTTATCTTCCAGATAAATCACCTGGGTCATGCTTCCGGTTTGCTCGGTCAACGAAATTTCATAGGAGTCTTCCCGGCCCACTTTTAATCCCAGATCAACCGTGGTTTGTCCATCAATTGAAGGAATACTGTTGATGTCCAGTTGGGCTCCATCAGCCGAGAAGCTGTACAACTGCGGAATTTCGGGGTTGAAGCTGAAAAGTTTGAGTGCATCGTTGCGGTCGCGGTTGAATTCGGCAGCTTCATCGAGCAGGATGGAGGTTTCGTTGTAATAACTCAACGAAGCCAAACGCAGGGTGAGTCCATTGTTGTTAGCAGGTGCTTTCATAAAGTCGCCCCCGTGTTTTTGCATGGCAGGTGTAAAGTTGAACACCTGTCCGTCGGAAGTTGCTTTGGCCAATACCATAAAACCCTGTCCTATGCCAATAAACGCATCGGCAACCCCGCCATTTACGGAAGTGTAGCCTTCACCGCCAGACTTGTTGGGGTCGTAAACATAGGCGTAGTTGTCTTCAAATTTGCTTCTGTCGGCCAGGTTCCAGTCGATGCCCGAGGTATAAGGATTGGCCAGCAGGTTCCATCCCGAATTGTACGTCCAGTCCTTTTTGGCGGCACGCGACAAGGTAAAGCCAACATTTCCGGTTACCAGGTTTTGTCCTGAAAATTGTTTTACCGGATTGAGGGCATCGTAGGCCACCAGATAACCTTTGCCGGGATGAAAGTTATTATCGCCATTGGCACCTGGGAAACTTGGAATTCCTCCGCTTCCATCCTGGTTTTTGAAGTTGACCCATGTTCCCGGTGAGGGTTCATGCCAAGCATAGAGGTCGTCGTTGCCTCCGGGATTGAAATTGCTTGATCCGATGGCAACATTATTTAAGGGGGCACCTACCATGTGCCAAGATTGAGCAGCACCTGGTAAATACCTGTTTACCACGAAATTTGTATAGGAGGTTGAGTTGGTTACGATAAGCGAACCTGTACCTGTGGCATCGCTGGCTAGGGTAAGCGTTGCCGGATATGCGGCGGGACTGCGTATTTCTGCAACAGATGCTTCTATTGCCGGGTTAATTGTTGGAAAATCACCTGATGTATTACAATTTTCGTCCGCCATTATGAAAACTGAAGCGGAGGTTGGAGGAACCGTCATGTTATCCCAATTGAGGGGTGCACTCCAATCGGAATTGACCGAGCCAAACCAATTACAGACGGTTGTTCCGCCCGCAAAACCATATGAGTCAACCGTAACCTGGCAATCTGATAAGCCTCCGGGAGCTTCGTTGTACCAGCCCTCAATGTATTCATGATGATCACCCACAGTTTGAGGCGTATATCTAACATAAATGTCGGTATTCAGCGTGCCATCACCCGCGGGGGTTAGAGTAACCTGATTCCCGAATCCGGATGTCTCTGCCAAAGAAACCTCAAAGTTGGTACTTCCTGTAACAATAACATCGTGGTACAAGTTTGAGCCATAAACCGGTAAAGCCATTGCCTTGCCGGAATTGCCCACACTTGCAGCCGCAGGGCGCATACTTGAACAGTTGAAATTAAGGTTTGCTGCTGGAAATGCTACACCTGATACAGTGATGTATTTGCTTGTAGCACCTGTGCTGCCAAGCTCAATAGTACCTGCTTTTAAGCCTGTTACTGTAGGTGAGAACCTCGCATAAATGGTGGTGTTGGGTACTGTACCACCGCTTGCAGGAAGATATAATGTATTGGAATAACCTGTTCCTTCAGTAATTGATATTTCAAAATGGGTAGGAGCGGAAATGCCGATACCACTTATAATATCTGTTCCTGAAACAGTAAAGTTTTGTGCGGTGCTGTGTCCATTAATATTGGTATTGGGAAATGCCGTCAAAGCGTTTGTGGAGGTGGTGATGGTAGGTGTTGGTGGTATAAAAATAGCTTCACCCGAAACCGCCACATTTACATCGGCGGCACCTGTGCTCGACAGAATGATATTCCCTGTTTTATTCCCCGCGGAAGTGGGAGAGAATCGGGCATAAATGGTGGTGTTGGCAACCGTACCTCCTGTTGGTGAAAGTGTTACCGAGTTTCCATATCCACCCACTTCGGTGAGTGATACCTCAAATTCTGCAGGAGCAGTTACGGTAATATCATCGGTTAAATCGGTTCCTGAGGCTGTAAAGCTTTGTGATGCACTGTTGCTACCAATATTGGTAATTGGAAATGCCGGGAGGGTGGTTACCGAGGTGGTGATGGTGGGTGTTCCTGCAAAAGCAGCTTCATGTATTCCAACGGATGGCGTGGTGGCACTTCTGGCGGTTCCCCAAAAATCTTCGGTGGTAATGGTTGGTACGGGAGTTCCTGTTTGGTAGCACGCGGAAGTGGCAGCACTCAATTGAAATCCGGTTGGTGGTGCTGCATTACCCGGACTTGTAAAATTTGGGTTGCCGCTAAAACAGCTCATTGAGCCGAATGAAGGAACGCCATCCACCCAGTCGTTGTTGGCTATGTCCCAGGCGGTGGATGCATCGTCAATGTATGAACCCAAAGTACCATCATAAATAATGTTATTTTTAAGAATGCAGCCATAGGGGGCATCATATCCTGCCGGTATTTCATCAATGGCTATACCATAATCCACCGGATTGTATATCACGTTGTAGGCAATAATAATGTTGTCGTATGAGTTTTGTGGCTCTGTATTGCTGTCGTCCCACCAAAATCCAATACCTTTTCTGGTGTTGATGATCAGGTTGTTGTATATTGAAAAATTGGAAATGGGACTATAAATTGCCGGACCTTCCCACGAAATGAATGAAATTTCGTTGGCCATGCTAATCCCAATGGCGGGTTTCCCGTTTCTGTAATAAGTTGGATCGGCCATGTAGATGTGGTTGTTTCGCACCACCACATTGGTTGCTTTGTCAGCATATATCCCAACGCTCCACACATCGCGTACCTCATTGTTTTCAATAAGCACATCATCAGAACCTTGTCCCGGGCCTATACCTTCGCCCCAACAGTTGTGGATGTAGTTGTTGCTTATGGTTACATGTTCTGATGGGTCGCCGTTGTCGTAGTCGGTAGTGGTATAACAGGTCATAGCCCATCCACTGCCTCCCATCACACCATTTTCATTTTCTAAAACGGCATTATAAATCTCATTGTTATCGATGGTGATAAATTTCCCGTATCCTCCAATGGCTCTTGTTTCTATGTCGTGGACGATACAATTTCTGATGGTCAGGTGGTCGGTTTTGTAAAAGCTAATACCACGTTCTACTGAGTTTTTAACTGTAATGCCTTCCAATATATAATAGGAAAGCCATTCGTCACCATCCCATGTGGCAAATGTAATCATGGCTTTATTGGTGCTCATACTTACGGATGCCCCATCGTAAACAACTGTTTCATTATTGTAGTTTTTGATGGTAATAGGTTGTGTGGCGGTTCCATCAACATCCGTATCTATGTAATCACGATAGGTATAGGTTCCACCCCGAAGGTAAATAATATCGCCTGCTGCAACAAAATTACAAGCTCTTTGAATGGTCTGGTATGGGTTTCCTATGGAGCCGTCTCCGCTCCAATCATCTCCCGTAGAGGATACAAAAATCTCTGCAGCCCTGCTTGGGCTGGCACTCAGCAGAAGTCCTGCAATGAGTGTTACGGTGTAAAATAATTTAGTGTACTTTTTCTTCATTTGATTTGATTTTTTAATTCAACAATATTTTTCAGATTTGCTACCCCGAAATAATTCGTAAAGACTATTGATTTGGTTTTGGTCTTTTGGGTAGGTCATTTATTAAATAATGCCGTAAATTTCCTGATACAATGTGTCTTAACAAAGAAATCTCCGTTTCAATAGCGTTCCTGTATCTGCTAATGCGTTACGATATCGTTGCTGATTGTACTTCTTTTGCAGTGAATCAGGTAGTTAAATGTGTAAAAAAAACAGTTGTGTCAAGTACGAGAAAGGAAAGTGAAAAATGCAATGTGAAAAATGGAAAATTGAGTCCACTCCGAAAAGCATCAAAACAAATATTTAATACCAACTATAAATTGAAGTTAGCACTACGCTGTTAATGTATATTGCCGATATAGAATTGAAGAGGTTTCAGGAGCGAAGCGAACTTAAGGCTCATTTCAATTCATAATCGGTATTACAAAGTGACCTCATGGAAACAAAAACCCCACTCCTTTTTGTTTTATCCAAAGGAGTGGGGTTTAAACAGGTATTGAGACAATTTGGATTACATCAATTTTTCGGTTGTGTGGTTATTTATCTCTTTTTAAAGTTATTGTGCTGTTGTGAGCGTACCATTGATTTCCAATGTGGCCGATCCCTCCAGGAGCAGCGACTTACAAACTGCATTCGTTGACGCACCAACAACAGGGTAGGCGCTTAGACCATCCGGTATTCTTACATCGGTGGTTATGTCAGGAACAGTGTTGTTATGCCAGTTGGTTGCTAAATTCCACTCCGTTGAAACTGAACCTGTCCACAACCCGGGGATGCCCACTGCTTCACCCGAAACGGCCACATTCACGTTGGTGGCTCCGGAAGAGGAAAGCACGATGTTTGCAGTTTTATTTCCAATGGAAGTGGGAGAGAACCGAACATAAATTGTCGTTGTGGCTACTATGCCGTGTAATTGTATAAGCGTCAGAGTATTGGTGTAACCTGAACCTTCGGTTAGCGATATTTCAAATTCTGAAGGAGCCGTAATGCTTATATTGGCATTTAAACCTGTTCCTGAAACGGTGAAGTTTTTTGCTGTACTGTTATTTCCAACTTGGGTTTGATCAAATGCCGGCAATGTGGTTGGATTAGCAATAATAACAGGATTCTGATATTCAAAGGCACCGATATCAGGCGTGGCATCACGGAAAAGTAAATCAAAATCTAATGCAACAGCCGGTGTGGTTTGTGCGCCCGCATCCCTTGCTACGGAGTTGGAACTCAGGTGGAAATCGCTTGCCGAGACGAATCCGGGTGAATCAACCATGTCTCCTGTTCCCAAACCAAAAGAAGGTGTTGCTTTAAAGATATTGTGATTAAAATTGTAACCTCCACCACCCCAGTCCTCATCCACATCGGTACAATCGAAGATGTTGGAGCTATAGTTAATCCCGGCACCGCTGTTGCTGATAAGGATTCCTTTGGCAAATCCGGTGATGGTGTTGAATGCGAAAGTGGATGAGCTACAATTTAACAGTTTTGTACGTACCGGGTAAAGATTGCTCGAAACGGTTGCTCCGGGACTGCTAAACACGTTATTGAATACCATCATGTTATCCGCATCGTCGTAATTATAAAACAAGAAGAAGTAGTTACTTCCAGCGGTAGTGGAAATGTTGGTGATTTCATTTCCGTATATGAGCGCATAGGAATTCGTTTGTCTTACTGTGATGGCTCCACTGTAGGAGGTAGTAAGCGTAAGATCACGTATGGTGCAACCGTCCATAACACAACCCGTATTTAAACTTACAAAGTCAATGGCATTTGCGAAGGCGGCACTCGGAGCTTGGGTTTGATATATTTCACAGTCGATTACGTGGTTAAAATTGGTTACATTGTAGGTTTGGTTTTTTTCGCTGGCACCAAGTTCAATGGCTTTGTACGAATCATCATAAAAATCGCAATTTTGGAAATAGTTATAAGTTGCAGGGGTGGCGGTGCGCCCGTTCACCTTTACTCCTCCACCAACGTTATCGTAGATATTTGAGTTCATCACTACGTTGTACATGGAACACACCACTTTTAATCCAAATCCATTCGGAGAACCCATAATGTCGATACCGTCCCACATATTGCAATTGGCGGGGGTCCCGGTATATCCATCAGATGTGTTGCCGAAATAAACCAACGTCCAAGTTGATGACAGGCCTTGAACGGTTACTCTTCCGGATGCAGGGTCGGAGTTTTTATAAATTACGGGTCGGATTATGGCCGCTGAAAGCATATTCAAATCGCCCGACGTTCCACTTTCGGAAATAAAATCATCTCCTGTAATTTCCACGGTAATTTGATCGGCAGCATCGTTTACAGAAAGTATTTTGTAAACGCCGTTGTTAGATTTGTAACTCCTTGCAATATAGGTGTAATATTCACCCGGATAGCTCGCCAGGTTAATGCCTGAGAGGTCTGTGCCGACAGGAAATTGGACTACACCTCCGGAGGTAACAGAAACTCCTGCCGTTGCATCTAACAAAAGGTCTCCATTGGATTTAACCATCAGTTCCTGTGTGTAAGTACCCGGTTTAATGTAGATGATGTTACCTCCGCTGAGGGTTGATACATTGGCTGCTTCCTGAATGGTTTTAAAAGCAGTTGCCCATGAAAGACCATCGCCTGAAGAGGAGACAGAGCCATCCACATAGTAAACCAGTGAGGCACTTGGGGCCACGGCAGTTCCTGAAACGGCCACATTCTTGGTTGTAGCTCCCGTGGTGGTTAGTGTAATATTGCCAGATTTGCTGCCTACGGTTGTCGGCGAAAAACGTGCGTAAATGGTGGTATTTGAAACTGTTCCTCCTGTTGGAGAAAGTGTCAACGAGGAGCCATATCCCGACCCTTCAGTAAGTGAAACTTCAAATTCAGTAGGGGCGGTAACGATAAGGTCGGTTGACAGGTAGGTGCCTGAGGCGGTAAATGACTGTGCTGAACTGCTGGTCCCTGTAACGGTTGATGGAAATGCCGGCAAAGATGCAGTGCTTACCGTAATTTCTGAGGGGAGTACGAGTACTGCTTCGCCTGAAACAGCTACGTTTTGGGTAGTGGCTCCGGCACTTGTGAGCGAAATATTGCCTGATTTATTGCCTGCCGAAGTAGGTGAAAAACGAGCATAAATGGTGGTGTTGGCAACTGTACCTCCTGTTGGCGTGAGTGTGAGTGAGGAGCCGTATCCTGATACTTCTGCAAGTGAAACTTCAAATTCAGCAGGCGCTGTTATAATAAGGTCGGTTGTTAAATAGGTGCCTGAAGCGACAAATGACTGTGCCGAACTGCTGGTTCCTGTTACTGTAAGAGGATAGGCAGGCAGTGAGGTTGTACTGGTGATGATTTCAGGAGGAATAACAAGCACCGCTTCACCCGAAACGGCCACATTCTTTGTTGTTGCTCCTGTGCTGGTTAGCGTAATGTTACCCGATTTGTTTCCTGTTGTGGTAGGTGAAAAACGTGCGTAAATGGTAGTGTTGGCAACTGTTCCTCCTGTTGGTGTGAGGGTGAGTGAGGTGCCATATCCTGATCCTTCCGTGAGAGAAATCTCAAATTCAGCAGGTGCGGTAATGGTTATGTTGGCTGTTAAATATGCCCCGGAAGCGGTAAATGATTGTGCCGAACTGCTGGTTCCTGTCACTGTCATTGGAAACGCAGGTAACGAAGCCACGCTGGTTGTTATTTCGGGAGATGGAGGGGGTATTGCCTCGCCCGAAACAGCCACATTTTGGCTGGTGGCACCGGTGCTTGTGAGTGTAATGTTGCCCGACTTGTTACCTGTGGTTGTTGGTGAAAACCGAACGTAAATGGTTGTTGCAGAAACAGTTCCTCCTACCTGTGTGAGGGTGATAGAGCTTCCGTATCCTGATCCTTCAGTCAGAGAAATTTCGAATTCAGCAGGAGCCGTAATGGTGATGTTGGCTGTTAAATTTGTGCCTGATGTGGTAAAGTTTTGAGCTGTGCTCGATTGGTTAATAACGGTTTGAGAAAATTCAGGCAGCGATGAAACCGAAGTGGTGATTGTGGGGTCGATTGAAAACACGCCTTCATGAAATCCCACAGAAGGAGTGGTGATGCTTCTGGTTGTTCCCCAAAAATCTTCAGTGGTAATCGATGGTACGGGTGTGCCTGTTTGATAGCAGGGTGAAGTGGCGTCAGGTAGTTGAAAAGCAGTTGGAGGTGCGGTCAGGGCAGGTGTGCCAAAACCGGGGGCTGAATTGAAGCAAGTGGGGCTTGCAAAAGTAGGCATATTTGCTCCGTACCAGTCGTTGTTCGAGATTGTCCATGCACTTATGTCTCCAATAGTTGATTGTTGCGACCCTCTGTAAACAATATTGTTTTTTAGGACACAACCGGATGGCTGACGATAGCCACTTGCAGGTACATCGTCCATGGAAATGCCAATTATGGTTGCATTATATATGGTGTTGTAGGCAATATAAACATCTTTGTAGGAGTTTTCATATTCGCCGTTTGAACTATCGAACCAAAAACCAATCCCTCTGCGCACATTCACCATGAGGTTGTTATAAATCTGAAAGTTCGAAATCGGTGCATAAAAACCGTTTATAAATGAAATTTCATTGGCCATGCTGATACCGTTGGCAGGTTCCCCAAAACGATAATAGGTGGGGTCGGTGTTGTAGATGTGGTTATTACGAATAATTACGTCAGAGGCTTTGTCGGCATAAATACCTACGCTCCACACATCAACTACCACGTTGTTTTCAATTAGCACACCAACCGAACCTTGTCCTGGGCCGATACCTTCGCCCCAACAGTTATGGATGTAGTTGTTACTGATGGTGATATTTTCCGATGGATCTCCGTTGGCCCAATCGGTGGTAGTGTAGCAGGTCATGGCCCATCCGCTTCCCCCCATGGCGTTATTTAGGTTCTCCATGGCTGCATCGTATATTTCGTTGTTGTCGATCAGGATGTCTGTTCCATAACCACCAATGGCCCTGGTTTGGGTGTTGTGAACCAGACAGTTTCTGATGATTAGGTGGTCGGTTTTGTAAAAACTGATCCCCCTTCCGGATGAATTCTTCACCTCGATGCCGTCAAAGATATAATACGACATCCAATCATTGGCACCGCTATAGTTGTAAATGGAAATAACGGCCGAATTTTCGCTGATGGAAATTCCATTGGCATCAAAAACAGGGCTTTCTCCGCTGTAATTCATGATGGTGATGGGGTTGGCGGCTGTGCCATCAGCATTGCCGTCAATGTAATCACGCCAGGTGTAGGTGCCTCCCCGGAGGTAGATAATGTCTCCTGCAATTGCATAGTCGCAGGCTTTTTGGATGGTTTTCCATGGGCTTCCGATGGTTCCGTTCCCAGAGGTGTTATTTCCTGAAGGAGATACAAAATACTCTGTTCCACTGGCTGTTATGGCGACTACCAGTAGCCCTCCAATGAGTATGGCAGTGTAAAATAATTTAGCGTACTTTTTCTTCATTTGATTTAATTTTTATAGTAGTTACCGATCTGGTTACCCTGATTTTATTCGGAAAGGCTGTTAATTTGGTTTTGACCCTTAGGGTAGATCATATATTAAAAAACGTGGTAAATTTGCTGATATAATGTGTCTTAATAAAGAAATCTCCGTTTCAATAGCGTTCCGGTATCTGCTAATGCGTTACGATATCGTTGCTGATTGTACTTCTTTTGCAGTGAATCAGGTAGTTAAATGTGTAAAAAAACAGTTGTGTCAAGTACGAGAAATGAAAGTGAAAAATGCAATGTGAAAAATGGAAAATTGAGTCCACTCCGAAAAGCATCAAAACAAATATTTAATACCAACTATATATTGAAGTTAGCACTACGCTGTTTATGTATATTGCCGATATAGAAATGAAGAGGTTTAAGGAGCGAAGCGAACTTAAAGCTCATTTCAATTCATGATCGGTATAACTGCAAAGTCAGCGGCAATGCCAACTGATTTTCTTCGTGCTTTTCTTTGCGTACTTTGCGTCTCTGCGGTGCATTTTTGCGGGTTTGTATTCACCACGGAGGCACGGAGGACATGGAGGGACAAGGGACAAGGGGACAAGGGGACAAGGGGACAAGGGACAAGGGACAAGGGACAAGGAAAAATTGACTAAGTGACGGAAGTGACAGTGATCGGTGAGCCACAGCCAAACGCCCCACCTGTCATGTCGAAGGAGAAACGACTGAGACATCCCCCCGGAAAGAATGACTGCCTTGATGACCAGCCGGAGTGTCGGCACCTTTACTCAGGAGATTTCTCTGTGTTCTTTGTGTCTCTGTGGTGCATTATTTGCGGGTTTGTATTCACCGCGGAGGCGCTAAGGACGCGGAGAAAAGGAGAAGAGGTGAAGAGGATAAGCAGAGAAGAGGTGAAAGTGTGTTTTGCTTTTTGTCATACTGAATGGAGCCTGCGAAATGAAGGATCTCAGACATGTTTGTTCCTGTAATCAAAAAATTGGTTTATATGCAGTTAGAGTTTATTGATTTCGTCCATAACCACACCACTAGAGAGGGGGCTTTAGCCCCAAACAATCACTAAAGAACCAGACCACCCCCACACGACCAATCTTGATAAATCAATACACCTGAAGCCCACCCCTTGCCCTTCGGCTTTAGCCAAGGGCACAGGTGGGACAAGGGACGAAGGGAGGGGGACAAGGGTGAATTCAGGTATCAACAATATTCGAATTACATCAATTTTTTGGTTTCATGGTCATTAAAAAATATTTGCTAACAGACTGCTTTTTGCCCATTTCGATGGTCAGTGTTCCCGTTTCACGTGAGGCTAAGTTATCGAATGAAATCGGTTGAACACAATCTGCATCTTTGGTTATTTGGTTGTTGATAATAGCCGATGAATATTAACATCACCACCATTCTTGGATTTTTAAGTGGCGAAATGATTGTTTTTTTGTTGTTTTAGATGTTGATAGTCAGTAGAATAGCGCCAAGCAGAACTGTTATGCAACACCCAAAACCCGGGAAGAACGATTTTGTATGATTCAATTTTGTTCTATTGCATAAATAAGTCGGACTTTAGTGCATGCTAATCCAAAGGGAAAGCTACATATTTTCAAGGAAGCGTACTTAATAATTAATGCAGGAAAAAATGAATGAAGAAAATATTATTTCCAATCAAAACATGGATAATGAAGAATATAATGTTCGTTTGTTAAGTTTGTTTATCAAGCTCCTGAAACAAGAAAAAAGAACTCCACTTTACATTATTCGGGGAGCTTTGGTGCTTATTCCTTACGATTCTGATGCACTTAAGGAAGAACATGATGGATATCTGAACTATGGTTCGCTCAATTCAACCAATGGTATTGATGCCATTTACAGATTGTCGCTTTTGGCAATGGATAAGCTGAAATTAATCCCAATGACGATTTATTTGGATAAGTTCAACAAGAAGTTAACCACCAATGGATGTAATAATTCCACACCTGCAAGTGGGAACCCTGTCCATTTTTTATTTCATATTATAAACACATTTGAACTTGTTTTTCGCCTCATGATGCCACCAAATTACATACTTAGTCATCCTGTAAAATTATTCAATAGTTGAGTCTATGACAGTTAATTTAGCTCGGATAATAAAAGGTATTCATCTTCCAAAGATTGGTTTTGGTCAATCACGTTTGATCTGTGCAAATGTGTTGGGCGCGGACAATCTGTTGCAAATTGTTTTTGAGGAGATTGATATATGCGGTTGGGAGTGGTATGTTCATGAGGGACGAACAAATATTTCGGGTCGAATCAGGGAGGTGTTGGGCGGTCTGCCCGAAAAGATTAATGAACGCATCGGTTATCTTGAGCATCATATATTTACTGATGATCTTGCAAAGGTTATTGACCGTAGGAACAGTCTTTTTTTTAGCGAAAATGAATCCTATTCAGTGGAGTACAGATTAAGAACAATTTCCGGAAAAACGGTTTGGCTGAAGGAGCATGGTCGTGTTGCCGATAGAGATGATTTAGGCCGGATTACCAAGGTTTTAGGTTTGATCTCGAATATTACGAAAACCAAGAAGGTTGAACAACAATTGCACAGGTTTGAAAAAACCATTGAGAGTGCAGATATTACTGTGGTGATAACAGATAAAGCAGGAATGATCGAATATGCCAACCCCTTCTTTTCAGCACTTACGGGTTATGTTCCTTCTGACTATTTAGGAAAAAACATCAATTTTCAAAAATCGGGATTCCATTCTTCAGAGTTTTATAAAAATCTATGGCAGACCATTTCAAGCGGTAGTGTTTGGGATTCAAATTTTTATAACCGGAAGAAAAACGGAGAGTTTTACTGGGAACATGCAATTATCACCCCTATCAAAGATGAACATTCAGAAATCACTCATTTTGTAGCCATCAAACGTGATATAACCGAGCAAAAACGCCTGGAAGCAATGTTGAAAAAGCACGAAAAACAACTTCAACTGGCGATGCGAGTGGCGAAAATGGGATATTGGAAAATGGACATTGAAACCTTTTCGGTGGAATGGTCTGAAGGGCATGATATATTGTTTGGTATTCCTTTGGGGGAATTTGAGGGGTCATTGGAAGCAGTTCAAAAATGTGTGCACCCGGATGATCGTGATCTGGGCATCATCAATTTGAAACGTGCGATGGAGAGAAATGAGCCATTTAACAACACATACAGGGTGGTTCATCCCAACGGAGAAATTCGATGGTTGTATTCTCATGGTTTATTTTTTAATGATAGCGAAGGACATCCTGATCATCTTTTTGGCATTACTCAGGATATTACTGATCAAAAACTAGCCGAAATGGAGTTGGTTGAAGCTAAAGCAAGAGCCGAGGAAAGCAATCAATTAAAAACCGCTTTTTTAAATAATATTTCTCATGAGTTTAATACTCCTTTAAATGGCATATTAGGTTTTTCTGAACTTTTATTGATTTCTGACGGGGAAGCCGAACAAAAAAAGGAATACGGTAAGCAACTCAGGGATAGCTGTAACCGACTGGTTGCCACTGTGGAAGATACCGTAGAATTGTCGTTGATACACACAAACTCACTAAGTATCACAAATTCAGTTTGTGTTTTGGGGGATATTGTCAACGAGCTGGTAAATAGTGCTTCAGAACTTGCAGATTTGAAGGGGCTGGACTTCAGAAGTATTACCTCGGCCACTTGCGGTCGTTTGGAGGTGGTGATTGATCATGAAAAGTTCAAGAAGGCCTTGATGCATTTACTCTCCAATGCCATTAAGTACACTCACAAGGGTTTTGTTGAATTTCAATGTAAGCTAAGTTATAAGAATATTTTAATCAAAATTACTGATACCGGAATAGGTGTTTCTGAAGAGCATCAGGATAAGATTTTTAATCCTTATTTTCAAATGGAAAAGGGATATACCCGCAGTTTTCAGGGGTCAGGGATAGGGTTGTCGCTGGCAAAAGCATATATTAAGATGTTGGATGGCAGCATCGAATTAAAATCTGAGTTGAAAAGAGGAACCCGGGTTACTGTCAAGATACCCATTGTAAAGCCTTGAAATGTTTGTTGTTAACTGGTTAAACAATTTATATTGAAGTCAGCTCTACTCTTCCAAGGTATAATCCATATATAGAATTGAAGAGGTTTCAGGAGCAAAACGAACTTAAAGCTCAAAATTGGTATTAATTCCACTTAAACGTTTCGTTTTTTTGACCGGTCTCTGTATATAATCGTTTTCCCTTTAAATAGTTACGGGGCGAAAGCCCATAGTTTTTTTTAAATGCAGCGCTAAAAGCATTTAGGTTGTCGTATCCGAGGAGGGTGGCTATTTGTATGGGTTTGCGGTTTTGTTTTAGTAGAACCAACGACTTTTTCATTTTGTAATTGATAAAATATTGTTTTGGCGTTGTTTTAAATACCCTAAAGAACAATCTCTTGAAGGAGGATAAACTCATGTCTGATAAAAATGCCAGGTCGGATACACTCAATCCACTATCCATGTGGTTTAAGGTAAATTGTTTAAAGTCAAAAGGTTCTCGATCAGCGAATACATTTCTAACAAACTGACCAAACTTCATGGGTTCCACGGTTTTTATGTGGTCGAATAAGGTTTGAATTTCCTCTTTTGGAGGAGATTGATTTTTATTCGATGACTTGGTGGTCACCCGGTTCCAAATAATTTTTTCAAAATCCACTAAAAACGGATCCTTTTCTATCACAACCACTTCCGAATCAATGGTGGTGGATGAAAATGTTTCGATGCCATTTTTTAGAAGGTAATCCAGAACTATTTCATTTGGGATATTCAGGCATAATGTTTTTTTACTTCTGTATAGACCTAATTTTTCTCTCACCAACAGATTGGTTTTTCTAATAAGCAAAACATCGAATTGGTTACACTGTTGTGACCCCATCTGACCAATGATATCCAAAGTTCCATCGAGGACGAAAAGGATAAGGTTGTTATGCAGCTTTGTCTTTTGTTTTTCGCTACTCATCTTTTTCCTTTTAGCCCTTTCAAATTTGGACAGCCCTCTGGAGTTGCTTTGCTTCATATGTTGGACGGGTATACTTGCAGCCATGATAGGAACTTATTAGGGTAAATATTTGTGAGTATACGCGTTCAACCATGTCTAAATGGACACGTTGAATCGCCTTAACAACAATTGAAATTGATGAATAAAAAAGACGTTTTTTGGCTGCTCTGAGGAAAGACGTTAAAACCGATATCCAAAACCAATGGAGGAGTAGTTGTAGACATCATTCTTGTTTTTTTCAAATGTATCCAATTTATCAGAAAATGTAATTCTGCTGATGCTGCTCATTTGAATATACCACCTGGGACTCACGTAAATATTTGCACGACCGCCAAGTAACAATGCGGGTAGCGTGCCACTTCCATTGTCAACTTCGGTTTTTCTGTCATATTCGTATAAGGTGCTGTTGTAATTGATGATGCCTATTCCCACAGGAAGAAGCAATGTAACCAAACGATCGTTTCTTTTGTTTCCAAACAAGTTGTTTACATTAAGCATCCCTTGAATATTAAATTCGGTATATTTACTTTCAAAGTATTTGTGTCCGTCAACATAAACCCCACAAAGATTTCCCAATACGAATTGGGCTTGTGCTTCAAAGAGATAACCAAAGGATCTGGTTACGTTGATATCAAAGGAAGGTCTTACTTCATTTTCTCTTGAAATCCAAAAGAAGTTGTCTTTGTAAAAGTCACCTTGATACAGACTTCCCCCAACATCGAATCCAATGCTCCAAGGATGTTTTTTTGCGGGTTCTTCTGTTTGCGCGACAACTGTCATTTGTGTTGACAGGGTGAAAAGTGCAAATAGGACAATGATGGTAGATTTAATTTTCATGGCAAAAGATTTAATAATAGGGTTAATAACTTGAGTAAAAATACAGGTCTAATAAATAAATTGGAGAAATCCATCGTTTGAAAACCGTTCATCAGAAAATGTAAACATTTCAAATGTGTTACACGACGATTTAAATGTCAGGAAAACAATGGTATAGTTGGTGAAATTGGAAAGGCGGTTTCCTGTTGTTTTCCAATAAAATACTCCGTTATGTGTCTTTTTATGCTCCGCAATGCCTCATTTTTTAAGCAATCTCGGGAAAAGCTGCAGATATTTCATAGCGAAAACAGTCGTTTTATGGGTTTAATCGCCTACAAAAGACTTCTTAAATATTTATAATAATCATTGGGAGCAAAAAAAGCCGCTAAAATTTACTAGTTATTTGGATAAATTTAACCTGAATTACTATTCCAAATACGGATATTTCTTGTAACGGTAAAACCCCCAATATTATTTAAACAATAGCCATATTGCCCGCAGGTGATTGATCAAACCCTTATTGCTTTGGTATAGAGACGTTGTTTATGCGTTTCAGAAAGTTTTAAAAAACAGTAAACCAAGTATATGACACAAGGTATTTTTCCTCACAGATCTGTTTGAAATATTTTTGTAAAATGGTTATTTTGTATCAGCCAAAAAATGAAACTACTCACAATGAATCAAATTTCAGAAATCGAAGAATTATCCGTTGACGCTAATTATGGTTATAAAGGACGATGGACTTTATTTAGAATCATCGTTGCCAATTCGGCAGCTGCTTATATTTTTACATATTTCCTGGTGTTTTCAATGTATTTGGCCACGCTCATTTTTGGAGCATGGATGTTTGAGTATAGTATCAAAATTAAATTTCTTCAGGTTTTTTTTCTGGTGAAAAACCATGAATGGACTCATGATGCCGTAAAGGTAATTTATACCATTGGTCCTGTTTTGATTATGATATTTGGAGTTATTTCATTGGTGGCATTGCGATGGGCACGAGAAGAGGTTGGGAGAATGAAGTTACTTTTCTTGTGGTTTTCAGTTCACTCACTGAATTTTCTCGTAACTGACATACTCGTTGGTAATTTGTTTACTGAAGGACTAGGGCATGTTTTTCAGTGGATGTATATGGATCCTACCACACGATTAGGCATCTCTGTATTTGGATTATTGAGTATTGCAGGAGTGGCTTTCTTTTTTACTCAACCGTTTGTCGAAAGTTCCAATATATATTTTAATAGGCTAACCAGCGATGATTACCCGTACTATATTACAGCTCAGGTAATTGTGCCTTATCTTATTGGAACTGTGGTGGTTTTTACCCTGCTAGGGTTTTCCATGAGTGTATTGGAATGGTTTTCATGGGTGAGCATGGCCTTGATTCTGGCTGTAGTGGTTGTCAGAGGTAATTATTACAAGGCTTTGTATTTTGACACGGAACCAAGAAAATCAAAAGTTTCCATCTTTCTGGTTATTCTTGCCATTTCAATAATGGCTATCATATATGTTTTACTGAGTAAGCAACCGGTACTGAATATGTCGGCATCTTAATGGAATTACGCTGAATTCAGTAAGAGTAACCACTTGTAAAAAGATGGAATGATATATTCGCAAGTGGATAAGCAAGGCTATCCCCAAATCAAGTGCCGTTGTATAATCGTTTTACGTTCTTGTATTCGTCAGTAGCACAGCGGTTTAGTGTTTGTGCTTTTGTTTGACGATATGTTTTTACATGAATAAAAATCTCTGTATGTTTGAAGGACAAAGACTCTAAACACCTTTTGATCAAATAAATTTTCGAATATGAGATACCTCTTTACCTCAACCGGATGTCGCAATAAGGGCATTTTCTTTTTAATTACTATTATGATCATACTAGTTTCATCATGTCAACAAAAAACCGACGAAGTAGTGAGGACAGACTATCCCGTCGTTCCCGTTGAATTTACCCAGGTAAAGGTGGAAGGTCCCTTTTGGCTCAACCGAATCAACACCAACCGAAAAGTGACCATTCCTTTCGACTTTAACAAATGTGAAGAAACTTCGAGGATCGATAATTTTGCCGTTGCGGCCGGGATAAAATCCGGTAAGTTTGTGGGGTTTAGATATAACGACAGCGATTTATTTAAGGTGATGGAAGGCGCTTCTTTTTCTCTCCACACCTATCCGGATGCCCAACTCGAACATTACCTTGATAGTATTATTGGTTTGGTGGCTCAGGCACAGGAAGCGGATGGTTATCTTTACACTTGCCGTACCATCGATTCGGTCAATCTGCCCAAAGGTGCCGGCGACAAACGATGGTCTAATCTGAAAAATAGTCATGAGCTTTATAATATTGGTCATATGTATGAAGCGGCAGTGGCTCACTATCTTGCTACGGGTAAGCGTAATTTTTTGGATGTGGCCATCAAAAGTGCCGACCTTGTTTGTAAAACTTTTGGTCCTGGTGATCATCAATTGCACGAAGTTACCGGACATCAGGAAATCGAAATTGGCCTAGTGAAGTTGTATCGGGTTACCAAGGATGAAAAGTACCTTGACATGGCCAAGTATTTTCTGGATCAGCGCGGGCGATCCGAAAATCATCAATTATATACTTACGGTGAAGACGGTTCCATCAAAGATTATACCCAGGATCACTTACCTGTTGTAGAACAGCGCGAAGCAGTGGGGCATGCAGTTAGGGCGGCTTACATGTATTCCGGAATGGCTGATGTAGCAGCTTTAACACAGGATGATGACTTTAAAAAAGCACTGGACAACCTTTGGGAAAATGTGGTTGGAAAGAAACTCTATATCACCGGAGGTATTGGTTCTGTTTACAATGGGGAAGCCTTTGGAAGCAATTACGAGCTGCCCAACCTGACAGCCTACTGCGAAACCTGCGCAGCCATTGCCAACATGCTTTGGAATCAACGCATGTTTTTACTTTATGGCGACGGAAAATATATTGATGTGCTCGAACGCACCTTATATAATAACTTTCTGGCAGGAGTGTCCATGGATGGAAATGAATTTTTCTATCCCAACCCGTTAGAGTCTGATGGCAGTCATGCACGAAGTCCTTGGTTTAGCTGTGCCTGTTGCCCAACCAATGTGGTGCGATTCATGCCTTCTCTGCCGGGTTATATCTACGCCACTAACGAGGATGAGGTGTACGTAAACCTGTATATCGCAAGTTCTACACAATTGAATATGCCCTTTGGTAATTTAACACTCAAACAATCATCTGATTACCCTTGGCAAGGGGATATTAACATACAGGTTGAAAAGTTAGACGAACCGGCGTCTTTCAATATTAAACTACGTATTCCGGGTTGGGCAGTAAATGAGGCCATTCCCAGCGATCTGTACAGTTTTATTGAACCGAATACCGATCAGGTAACCATGGAAGTGAATGGCGAGCCCGTACAATTGTCCATCGAAAAAGGTTATGCCACCCTCACCAGAACATGGCAGAAGGGTGATGAAATTCATCTTCATTTGCCTATGCCTGTCAGAAAAGTAATTGCTCACGACAGTGTGGAGAGCGACAGAGGTAAAATGGCTATTCAACGAGGCCCGCTCGTATTTGCCGCAGAAGGAGTCGATAATGGCGGTAGTGTTAGAAATCTGCTATTCGACCCCAACGTGTCCTTCGATTCCAAATTCAATAAAGGTCTTTTGGGAGGTGTCGAACAAATTACGGCCAACGCGGATGCCGTGAGTCTGGATAAAAACGGAAAACTTGTCAGGAAACCAATGGAGGTGTCGTTTATACCCTACTATGCCTGGGCACATCGAGGAACCACTGAAATGGTGGTTTGGCTGCCCTACGTTGAAGAAGCAGCTTCACCTACACCTCCTGCCACCATTGCTTCAACCAGTAAAGTGTCAGCGTCCTTTGTTCACGATACGCCCAAAGCATTAAACGATCAGGTCGTCCCTGCCAACAGCAACGACCATGGCATTCCTCGTTTCACCTTTTGGAACCACAAGGGAACAGACGAATGGGTGATGTATGAGTTTTCTCAACCTCAAAATATTAGTCGTACAGCGGTTTACTGGTTTGATGATGGCCCCGATGGCGGTTGTCGTATTCCGAAAAGCTGGAAATTGTTGTACAAAGACATAACAACAAAAAAATGGAAAGAGGTAACCATCTACAATGACTATCCCCTAAAAAAAGATGACTACAATTCCATCACCTACATGCCGGTAACAACCCAAGCGGTAAAATTGAAGATACAGTTACAAGACAATTACTCAGGAGGTATATTAGAGTGGAAGATTCAGTAAATCAATTATATAATGAATAAAATTATTATTCTCGCCATCCTATTTTTCGGTTTCTTATTCACATTCGTTGTTTGTGATGAAATGCCCTTCGGCGAAAAATCAGCTAGGGCAGAAGAAGATGGTAATGTCATTAAAACATACACATTAACCAATAAATCAGGAAATTACGTTACCATTACCAACTACGGAGCCAAAGTAATGTCCATTGTGGTGCCCGATAAGGATGGTAACAAAGGCAATGTGGTGCTCGGATATGATGAGGCCGATGAGTACTTGTCAGGAAATCTGTATTTTGGAGCCATCGTTGGGCGGTATGCCAACCGAATTGCCCATGGTAAGTTTTCGCTGGACGGAGTAGCGTACCAACTGGATAAAAATAACGGAGAGAATCACCTTCATGGAGGTCCCAAAGGTTTTCATCAAAAAATCTGGAAAGCTGAAAAATCTGTGGGCGAAAAGGGCGAACAACTGACCTTAACTTGTAAAAGCGATGATGGTGAGGAGGGCTATCCGGGCAAAGTCGATGTAACCGTAATTTACATTTGGACAGCCGACAATAGTCTGATAGTGAAATATTTGGCACAAACCGATAAAAATACCATCATCAATTTAACCCACCATTCTTTTTTTAATCTGAAAGACGGCGGAAAATCGTCCATTGTTGACCACCACCTTATGATTAATGCATCGTATTTTTTACCTGTGGATGAAGGACTTATCCCAACAGGTGAGCGTCGGTCAGTTGAAGGAACACCCATGGATTTCAGAAAGTCGTACGCCATTGCCGACATGATTGATGCAGATGATGAACAACTCAAACGAGGTAGGGGGTACGACCATAATTTCATCCTGAATACCGGTACCGATTCACTTGTCCTTGCCGCCGAAGTGTATGAACCCACTACCGGAAGGGTGATGCAGGTGCTCACCGACCAACCGGGATTGCAATTTTATTCGGGTAATTTCCTGGATGGTACGGATATCGGCCATGGGCATACCCAATACAATTACCGCACAGCCTTTTGCCTGGAAGCGCAACATTTTCCCGATTCACCCAACCACACTGATTTTCCTTCGACAATACTGCATGTGGGTGAAACGTACAAACAAGTAACGGTGTATAAATTTCAGGTAAGACCCTGATAAAATTATGAAAATCAATGGTTAACAGATTGTCATATCGTCTTTGTTTTTAAAAAATTTCACCAATGATTTTGTTTACTTGTTCATTTCCGGCAATCGATGTATCTTTCACCCATAAAAATTTCCTTCCAATGAAGTATTTTTCCTCCGGTAGTCAACTGATTCATATTTTGGGTTTTATAAGTCTGATACTAGTGTTGTCAGGATTAACATCCTGTACATATAAGACCCATAATAACCACATCCGACTTGGACTGGTGCAATTAGAGAATGGTCAGCAAGCAGTAGAAATGGATTCGGTTCGTGCGATGTTGAGCAAATTTCAAGACATTGACTTTGAAAGCGTTGAATTAAGCGATTCTAACTTTGACCCAAACGATTTCGACATTCTTTGGATACATCAAATAGAAACGGATACAGCGAATGTCAATTCTATTTTGAATGAGCGATCCATTCAGCAACTCAAGGATTTTCAAAATAATGGAGGAAATCTGTTGCTTACCATGAGTGCAACCAACCTGCTTCAGCCTCTCGGATTGGAGGATCAATTTCCCGAAACTTCCACGATGGAGGCTAAGGACGGTGGTTATGGCAGAAATCTGGGCTTGCACGCTTTTCTATCGCACCCCATTTTCGACGGAATGCATGGAGGAGCCTATCTTTTTAGTCCGAAAGTGGATACTGTGGCCCGGCAATGGGGTTATTTTGGTGACGACTATCTTCCCAAAGGAAATGTGGTGGCCATCGACTGGGCATATATTCATTTGTACGAAAACAACAAGCTGGTGCTCGAATATACCACCGGCAAAGGAAAAACAATGGCCGTTGGAGCCTATCTGAATTTTGCCATGGCCAATTTTAACAAGGATGCCTTGGAGTTGTTTTTGAAAAACACAGTGAACTATCTTGTAAAGTCAACATCCCGTGAGGACAATTATTGGCGTTATGCGCCCCCGGTCGTGAAGCAACATGCGTTTCAGTCCCAACCTGTAACCTTATGGAAGGCAGACATGGGGGACTTTTCTTCGATACCACTTCAACATATCAGGAAAGCCTCTGAAAATCAATGGGATTTGGCTGGCGAACGCATCCTGCTCATGGGTAAAGAGCATGGCGGTATTGATGAAATATGGGCACATCCGTTTATGGCCTTGCGTGATTACACGGTCGGTTACCGAAAAACCTCTCAGGATACCATTACCTGGCTTGGTCAAAAAGCCGATGATGTGCTGATTACACCGGCTGCCATTCAACGAACTTATGTTATTGAGCAGGACACACTCATTGAGCAAATTGTGGCCGACATTAAAAAACCTGTTTCTGTGATTAAATACCAACTGAAAAACAGTACAGATATACAATTGTTCGTGAAATTCAGTACCCGTCTGCGATTGATGTGGCCCTATTCATCAAAAGTCACAGGACAAATTCAATATGAATGGAGTGATGCCGCCAATGCATTTATTTTTACCGATAACAGCCAGCGGATGACCACCATGATTGGGGCGAACCTCAAACCCGAATACGAGATTTGTGGCCAGTTTGACGGATTTGAATCAAAAAACTCAACGATCCGGGGCGTGGCAACCACTGAATTGCTGGCTTCCGGACTCATGCAGTTTTCACTGAAAACGAGCCAAAACCTTGAATTGGTAATTGCTGCTTCCAACGAGGGTTTGCAAAACACCTTGGCTACCTATGACCAATTTGCCGGACAAACGGAAATGATTTTTCAACAAGCCATTGATTATTACCAAAACCTTTTGGAAAATACTTTGTCGATCCAATCCCCCGACCCTCAGTTTAATGAAGCTTATCAGTGGGCCATTGCCGGCACCGACCAGTTTTATGTACATACCCCCGGAATTGGGAAGTCGTTGGTAGCAGGTTATGCCACCACTGATTATGGTTGGGACGGAAATCACCGCATCAACGGACGACCCGGTTATGCCTGGTATTTCGGCCGGGATGGTCAATGGAGTGGTTTTGCCCTGAATGATTACGGCGATTTTGAAAAGGTTAAATCGATTTTGCAGCAATATATTGATTTTCAACGTTACGATGGGAAAATTTATCACGAACTAACCACTTCAGGAGTAGTGCACTATGATGCAGCCGACGCCACCCCGCTGTTTGTGATTTTGGCCGGACATTATTTGAAACATTCGGGAGATACTACTTTTATCCGTTCAAATTGGCCAAGTATCAAAAAAGCCATTGATTTTTGTTTTGCTACCGATATCGATGGCGATCACCTGATAAACAATACGTTGGTGGGGCACGGTTGGGTGGAGGGCGGCCATTTGTTTGGCGGGCAAACCACCATTTATCTGGCTTCGGTATGGGGCAAAGCGTTGGAAACGGCTTCCCAGATGGCCTTGTTGATGAAAGATCAACACCTCTCGGAATATTATCTTCAAGAGTCCGTTTTGGTAAAGGGACTGATTAATAGTGATTTCTGGAATGATAAGACCAAGCACTTCAATCATAGCAAAAATGCCGACGGTACGTACATTGAGGACGTGACCATCATGCCTTCCATTCCTTTGTATTACACCCAGATAAAAAATGGTCAACAGTCGGTAGTACTGGAAAAATTTGCTTCCAACAACTTTTCCTCCGATTGGGGCGTACGAATCACCGGTATGGATAGTCCCAGATTTAGTCCAAAAGGATATCACACAGGCAGTGTATGGCCTCTTTATACAGGTTGGGTGGCTTTGGCTGAATACAAAAATGAAAGGCCATTGCAAGGATTTGTACACACAGTAAGCAATTTGAATAACTACCAGGATTGGGGTTATGGTCATGTGGAAGAGGTGCTCAACGGCCTTGAATACAAGCCTTCAGGCGTGTGTGCTCACCAATGTTGGTCGGAAACCATGGCACTACAACCATTGATTGAAGGAATGTTGGGATATGAGCCTGATGCCATCAATCATGCGATTTCCTTATCTCCTTCATTTCCTGTAAATTGGGATTCGGTGAAGGTAAACCATCTGAAAATGGGTGATGTGGATATTTCGTTCGAAATGAAACGGGACGGGCACATCTGTAAGTTTGTTTTTGTCCAAAATCAGGGTCGCCAGCACCCCATTCTATATTTTTCACCGATTTTTGAAGCCGGTACTGAAATTACAGCAGTGGAATGTGGGAACAAGTCGCTGGCATTCGCCATGCAAAATAAGGCAGATCATGTGAAGACCATTATGAGTTTTCAGATGAAAGATACGGTGATAGTAACTATTTCTTACCACAGAGGGTTGGGTGTGGTTCCTCCGGATATTCGATTAGCACCCGGGGCGGTTTCTCAACATATCAGGGTGGTTTCATCTGAATTGGTTGACAATCAATTCATCATCAGTACTGAAGGACCCGGTGGAACTAATCAAAAGCTAACCATCTCCAAAGGAGACTATTTGATAACCGGGGTAGAAGTAGCCACTATCGTGAAGGATTTGGACGGAATGCTGGAAATGGAACTCAGCTTTCCAAGAAGTAAAAATGCTAAAAATAATTATACTCAGAAAGTAGTAACGGTAGAGGTTACCAAAGGTTTTTAATGGAATAATTGGTGACTTAATGACCTGGTTGGTCGATAAAGTGAGGTGATTGTTTTCAAAAAAAAAACTACTAAAAACCGGCCAGTAAACCGGCTCCACCTACCAATAATCCTACCGCCACATTGATTAATTTTACCACGATAAATCCTTTTCTGGTTTCGGCGAGCAATGGAATGCTTCCATGACCATCCTGAACAATGGAGCTGGCCAGCAGGATGCTGAATGGCAGATTTCCTGAAGCAAACAGGATAACAAAAACCAAATGAGGTCCGGACTCAGGTACAATGCCTACCAATACGGCTATTAAAAGCACAATGAATAAGTTTTGATGAATCAGCCCTTCAACATCAAGGTATTGGTTGAGTAGGTGAAGGATGGCCAGTGTGCCGAAAGTCCATAAAAAAATTCTCAGGAAGTGTTTGTTAATCACGTGTTTCCACAGGTGGTCCGACAGAAAATGATCGTTCACCGTGATGACTATAAACAAACTGATAACGATTACCGCGATAAAGGTATAATGAATCCATTCGGGATGCTGGTGCGTGTTCGTTGAGGGTAGTGAAAGAAGCTCGTGGTGATGCCCCAATTGCTCTGAAATAAGTACAAATGCTAGTATTCCAAATAAGAAAAGCAGAATTAGCCCCCTTAAAATCGTCATTTTTTTTAACTGATTGACCATGTTGGTCCAGTTGAACCGGGCATGTTCCATGGCGTCATGATGGATTTCAAATTGCTTGTCAGGGCATGATTCCACCAGTTTTTGTTTGGCAAAGTATTGTACAGCAAATCCTGAAATCAGGGCAATACCAAAAATAATGAGGTTTAATTTGATGGCTGCTTCAGGGATGATGGAAAACATGAAAAAAGCTTCATCGCCTGAGGTCGCAATCATGGTGGCTACCAGCGCGCCGATACCGATAACATTATGTACATAAAGCGAAACGGCAGTATAGGCTCCCAAACATCCGGGAATAATGCCCAAAAGCGCTCCCATCAGGATTTGTTTCCATGGGCTTTGTTTTAATCCTTTACTCCATAGTCCATGGGTAAAAACGTTCAGGTATTCGATGATCAGCATCATGGCCAGAACGAAAAGCGTGATGGTAAGTGTTTGTTGCAGAATGGTTAACAGATGATCCATAGTTGTGGTTAGACTTTTTCAAAAATAGAAATTAATGGCTAACAAAAACAAAAAAACCTGCCCCCAAATTTTGGGAGCAGGTTTTTATCTATAAGAACCAACCGTATTAATGATGAAAACCTCCGGCTTCGCTGTCGTCCAGCGAGTTACCCATGGGATGCTTATGGAAATACTCGATGGCACTTTTTAAATCTGCCAGCAATAAATCACCCAGATCACAACTTACCCCATGTCGCACGAGAATCCGCTGTACTACAGTGTCTTGCTTGTTTGCAGGAAGCGAATACGCAGGAACCTGCCACCCTCTGGAACGAAGACGATCCGCCATGTCGTAAAGATTGAATCCGGGATTAGTTCCCTCCTTCAGTTGCCAAAGTACCGCCGGAATTCCGCCTTTTCCGTTGTAAATCACCTCGAAGGGACCTAATTTGGCAATTTCACCTCCCAGGTATTCGGCAGTGTCGTAGCAGGCTTGCTG
This sequence comes from Bacteroidales bacterium, assembly GCA_963676875.1. Taxonomy (GTDB): domain Bacteria; phylum Bacteroidota; class Bacteroidia; order Bacteroidales; family F082; genus UBA6244. Next base: position 91,360 of record OY781436.1, on the reverse strand, counting down.
AATCCTGCGATATCCTTCCTTTCCCAAACGTAAGAAGTTGTAATACTGCACAATGATTTGTCCGGCAGGACGTGAAAAATTCAGGGCAAAGGTGGGCATTTCACCACCCAGATAATTCACATTAAAAATCAGGTCTTCGGGCAGGTCTTCCTTTTCGCGCCAGATAACCCAGCCAACACCCAAGGGCGACAGTCCAAATTTGTGGCCTGATGCATTGATTGATTTCACGCGTGGCAGACGGAAATCCCACTCCAGTTCGGGTTGGGTAAAGGGAGCCAGAAAACCGCCGCTCGCACCGTCCACATGAATGGGAATGTCTAATCCGGTTTCTTTTTGCAATTTGTCGAGGGCATCCGACACTGCTTTCACGGGTTCATATTGTCCTGAAAAAGTCACACCCAAAGTAGGTACCACGCCAATGGTGTTTTCGTCGCACCGGGCAATTACTTCTTCCGGCGACATGATGATGCGGTCTTTATCCATGGGAATCTCACGAAGTTCCACATCCCAATAACGGGCAAACTTGTGCCAGCAAATTTGTACGGGACCACAAATCATGTTTGGTTTGTCGGTGGGTTTACCTGCCTTGCGCATCTTCTCGCGCCAGCGCCACTTCATGGCCATCCCGCCCAACATCGCCGCCTCACTGGAGCCGGTGGTAGAACATCCAAGGGTGTTGTGTGCTTCGGGCGAACGCCACAAATCGGCCAGCATGTGTACGCAGCGTGCTTCTATTTCAGCGGTTTGTGGGTATTCGTCTTTGTCGATCATGTTTTTGTCGATGGACTCATCCATGAGTTTATGTACCTCGTCGTCCACCCAGGTAGAGCAGAACGTGGCCAGGTTTTGCCGAGAGTTTCCGTCCATCATCAACTCATCGTGAACCACTTGATACACGTGGGTAGGATTTTCTTCCTTTTCAGGAAATTTGTATTTGGGCAGCCTTACCGAAAGGTCGGAGGATGCGTAAATGTCATCGAGTAAATTGTTTCTTACTGTGTTTTTTTCGTGAAGTGCCATGTTGTATATTTTTATTTTATTAAATATAAAAAGTTATTAATCAGAAATATGCATTACTTTACCGGTCGGAAATGGTAGATAATATGGGGTAAGAGCATGGTAACGATGAATGATACTGCCAGGATGGCTTCGTAGGAGAATACTTGTGTTGATTTTAAATCAGACGGAGGGAAGAAAGAAATGGCAAAAGCCACCAGCGTCATGATGAGCCCTAACAAGGGAATGAAAAACTGACCGAATTTACCGCCGGGAACCACATACGAACGCTTCACTTCGCCATGCTTGGCTTTTAGCACATAATAAGCGAAAAACATAAGGATGTACATGCTTAAATAAACAATCACCGTGAGGGCCATCGCCAGCAGGAAGGAGATGTTGCCGCCTGTTCCGCCAAAAGTGAGCAGGGCTGCCCAGATGCTTACCACCACGCCTTGCACCAGTACAAGTCCTACTGATACGCCATTTTTATTCGTCTTTTTAAATCTTTCCGGAAGGATACCATCCATGGCTGTGGCCTGAATCCCTTTGATGGGACCCGACACCCATGCCGCTACTTCACCAAAGGCTCCCAAGGCCAACAAAATGGCCGAAACGGGCATCAACCAACCCAAATGAAACATGTCGAGGTACTTGGAAAACGCTTGCATGATACCTTCGTTAAGTTCAATGTCTTTGGCAGGAATTACGAATCCCACACTCAAAGCACCCAGAATATTCAGGGTAATGGCACCAAATACCAGAATGAGAATGGCAATGGGGTAGTTGCGTTTGGCGTTGGACAGCTCGTTTACATGAACTGCGGAGGCTTCAATGCCGAGATAGGAGAGCATGAAGGCTACCAACACGACCATGGTGCTGATTTGTGAGAAATCGGGTAAAAAGGTGTCGGCACTGATGGTCACCGAAATGGTATTGCCTTGAGCCCAGTAAACGATACCCAAAATGATGAGTAAGGCTGCCGGAAAAACGACTCCTGCTGTAAAAGAAATGCTGGTGAGTTTGCTTATGAATTGCGTACCTTTCAAGTTGAGATAGGTCACCAACCAAAACAAACCCAACACAATCAGGAGTTTATATAGTTGATTGTCGTTGATGATTTGGGTATCGAAAAGGTAGGCCAAAGCGCCCACAATAAAATAGAGCATGGTGACAAAACCGATGGTAATTTGAAACCATTGAAAAAAGATGGCCACAAAGCCCCACCGTTTGCCAAAGGCCACCGAAACCCATTTATAAACGCCGCCGGTTTGCCAGCCGTCGCCCGTGGCCATTTCTGCAGAAATGAGTGCAGTCGGAATAAAATAAAAGATGCCGGCAAGCAGAAGATAAAAAACCAGGGAGAATCCTGATGTCGCAAAGGTGGGATAGCCATATACCGTGGCCACCATCGATCCGGTAAGGGCGATAAATCCGCCAATGCCCATTTGTTTAACTGTAAGTTTTTGTGCCATATGAAGATTTTGTTTTAAGGTGAATAAACTATCGTCAAACCGAAAATCTATATCTTTCTCCGAACCAAACGGCTTACTCATAAGATATTTCAGATAATTTGATCGTTCGCCCTTGAGTTTCTTAAAAGCCTTGCCTAGTGTATTGGGAGTGTGAATTATGGGCTAATGGCAAATTCATCAAATTGTGTTTTCAAATATATGAAAATTTCGGTGTTAAAAAACTGTCTCAGACAATTTTTATCGCTGATACAGTAGAAATTATGTGTATTTTAGCCACTTAAATACCTAAATTGCAAATGGCTAAAATTGTCAATATTTCGGAAGCTGTTTCCATTGCGTTGCACAGCATGGTATTGGTGGCGAAGGCACGAAGTCGTCAGATGAATGCCACCATTATCGCCGACATTACGGGAAGTTCTAAGTACCATGTTTCCAAGGTGCTTCAAAAGTTGGTTAAGGATGGATTTTTATCGTCGCAGCGGGGTCCCCTGGGTGGGTTTGAGCTAACCCGGACTCCGGAAGAAATCACCTTGCTTCAGGTATTTGAGTCCATCGAGGGTAAAATTGTGATCTCAAGGTGTCCGTTGAACAAGGCTTGTCCTTTTGGTGATTGTATTTTCGAGGATTTAACCATGCGCATGACCGAGCAATTTCGTGATTATCTGAATGACCATACCCTGGCTCATTACATCGACAAAAAAGGCAGTCATCGATTGCATTAAACATCAATTTGTTTCGATTCAAGGCAGGCGGTTTCTCAGTGTTAGCTGATGAGAAAGTCGGCTGTTTTCGTGAAATATTCTTCCAGAAACTTCTTATGTTGGTCGTCCATGGCTGATTTTTCCAATGCATTTTTCATGTGTTTCAACCAATGGTTTTTGGTTTCTTCGTTCATGGTAAAATGAACATGACGCTTTCGCAAACGCGGATGTCCCCGTTGTTCGCTGTAGGTTTCGGGACCTCCAAGATATTGTACCATAAACAGATGCAGTCTTTCTTCGGCTACTTCAAATCCGTCGCGGTACATGGGTGAAAGGAGTTCGTCGGTGCGTACCCCTTGGTAAAAATCGTGAATCAGTTGTTTGATGTGATGGGCACCTATGGTTTCGTAGTGAGATAGTTTCATATGGCAGTATGATTAAAAAAAAGGATTCCGAACCGTTATCCGGTGTTGAAATCCTTTTTCAAATGCGTGTTATAAGTCCTTATTTCTTAGGGTTGTAACCGCGTTGTTTGGCGGCTTCTTCCAGTCGTTTTTGAAATCCTGATTTTTTCTTTTTTGGTTTCTTCTTGTTGATTTCGATCTTGGCTCTCAACTTGTCTTCGTTGATGGCGTAGCGGAACACAAACATTTGACCGAAAGTAATGATGTTGGCCAGGAAGTAGTAATAACTCAATCCAGAGGCATAACCGTTGAAAATTCCCAGGAACATAATGGGCATGAGGTACATCATGGTTTTCATGCCGGGCATTTGGGTTTGTGCCGACATCATTTGGTTGTTCATGTAGGTGTACATGATGGTAGAAACGGTCATGAGCAGGGTAAACAAACTTACGTGGTCGCCGTAAAAGGGGATATTAAAGGGCAATTGGGCGATGGAGTCGTAGCTCGACAAGTCGGTAGCCCACAAAAAGTGCTGTTGACGGAGTTCGATGGAAGCCGGGAAAAAGCGGAACATGGCAAACAGAATGGGCATTTGCAACAGCATGGGCACACAGCCGGCAGCCGGATTCACGCCCGCCTGCTTATAGAGCGACATGGTAGCTTGCTGCTTTTTCATGGCGTCTTCCTGTTTGGGGAATTTCTTGGCCAACTCGTCGATTTCGGGTTTCAATACCCGCATTTTTGCCGACGAATAATAGGTTTTGTAGGCGATGGGAAATAGAACGATTTTCAGAATCACCGTCAGCACCAGAATCACAATTCCGTAATTCCAACCATAACCTCCAAGCCAGTTGAACACAAACATGACGATGTACTCATTAATCCATGCCAGCAGGAAAAATCCCCATCCAATGGGAATTTGACGCTCTAAATCCAGTCCATAGGATTTCAGGGTTGAAAACTTGTTGGGGCCAAAATAGAATGACAAAGGTATGGAGGTGCTGCCATTTAAGTTGATGGGCAATTCAAACTCGGCTTCCATGGATTTCAGGTAGCGGTCGTTTCCGGCATTTTCTTTTTCTGTTACGGTTAATTTTCCGTTTTCAAATGCATCTTTTGCGATAATAATCGAGGAAAAAAACTTTTGTTTAAAAGAAACCCATTTTAGTTTGGTGCCAATTTGTTCTTCATCGTCCTTGGTTTCAGATAAGTAATCAACTTCATCACCTTTGAATTTATAATAGATGGTGGAACCGTTCCATTGGTCTTGCGATAGTTCTTGCTTGCGCAAATCGGCATACCAATTGAGACCCATATAGCGGTTGTTGGCCGAAACAATGCCTCCCATACCCACCATGTTGATGGTCATATCGAACATGTAGTTGTTGCCGGATAAGGTATAAAGGTACTCAATATAGCTGTTGAGGTTTCTTTCTCCATCGGGCCGACTGGTGTATAACCTCATGGAAAACGCCAATGAATTATCGCCATTTACGGTGAGCAGCGATTCAGTGGAGGAGGGGGTGAAATATAGGTCGGCCGTATTGACCAATCTGTTTTGTGCAAAAAAGGTAAGCGCAAAACGTGAGGATTCCGGATCCAGAAGGATGAGGGGAAGGGAATCGTAAGTTTGATATTTCTTTAGTTCTACGGTTTTTATTTGTCCACCTTTGTTGGATAGTTCTATTTTAACCAGATCATTTTCTAACACCGTTGTTTTTTCTTCTCCAATGGCAGCACCAGCAAAATCAGCATATTTGTCGCGTAAGCTGGTGATGTCGTTGCTTTGCGGGTCAGCTATTTGAGCCGCCGGTTGTTCTGGGGTAGCTTCCTGCTCAAGTTGGGTAAGTTTGGCTTTTTCAGCTTCCTGTCTTACTTGTTCAACTTGCGCAATGGAGTCGGCCACCCTTTGTTGCTCGGCGAGTTCCGAAGCCGATGGCGTAAACCAATAGGTGTAGCCAATCATGATGGCTCCAATAAGTACAAACCCGATAATGGAGTTTTTATTCATCATTCTGTTGTTTGAATTAGAGGGGCAAAGATATTCAGAATTATTTAAAGGACGGACTAAAAACATATTCAATTAAATCCTCACAAAATCAAGGATGTATAAATATTTAGGTCGTTTTTATTTTTCAAGTAAAGTATGTTGGTGAAAAAAATATTCAAATTATTCCATGTTTTTCTTGACAAAGCAAATAAAAATAGTTTACATTTGTGATATCAAAATAATATCATTATAAATTTCATTAAATATGAAAAATCATGAAAATAGAAAAGGAATTTAAACCCTATTCGGGTTATGTATTTTTGTTCGTTGCTTTTTTACTCATCGCACCATCGGTAGCCGGATTGTTTTGGTTGGAGAGTCCGTTGAAGTTGTTTCTTATTGCCCCCATTCTGATTGGGGTTTTTCTGATACCTGGTTTTGTGATTGTTAACCCCAACGAATCCAATGTGTTGGTATTGTTTGGAGCGTACAAGGGAACCATCAAAAAAAACGGCTTTGCCTGGGTTAATCCTTTTTTTACACGTAAGCGGCTGTCGTTGCGCGCCCGCAATCTGGATAGCGAGCCCATTAAGGTGAACGATAAAATTGGCAACCCTATTATGATAGGTGTAGTGTTGGTTTGGAAAGTGGAGGATACCTACAAGGCTGCTTTTGAGGTGGACGACTACATACATTTTGTGAATATACAGAGTGAGGCCGCCGTACGTAAGTTGGCCGGACATTTTTCGTACGACAATTTTGAGGACGAAGAGGCTGAAATTACCCTAAGAAGTGGGGGAGAAGAGGTGAATAAAATGTTGGAAGACGAAATCACCGAACGTTTGTCCATTGCCGGTATCAAAGTGATTGAAGCCCGCATCAACTACATTGCCTATGCACAGGAAATTGCGGGAGCCATGCTCAAACGCCAGCAGGCTACCGCCATTGTGGCTGCCCGTACCAAAATTGTGGAAGGAGCCGTGGGCATGGTTGAAATGGCGCTGAAAGCTTTGTCTGAAAAGAGCATCATTGAACTCGACGACGAACGCAAGGCCAACATGGTGAGCAATTTGATGATTGTACTCACCTCCGACAAGGATGTGTCGCCGGTGATAAACACGGGAACCCTGTATAATTAAACTCAGATAACCATGGCAGCAAAAGATCGGATATTTTTTGAAGAAACACAGAAATTTGGGTCGCCTGCCCTGTATATCAGCATGGGATCGATTTATCTTGCAGTCATGACCCTGTTTGGCTTTGGCATGTACCGTCAGTTGGTTATACAGCAACCATTTGGAAATCATCCCATGTCGGATACGGGTTTGATTATCACTACCTTGTTGGTACTGTTGATATTGATTGCCTCTGCCTGGCTCCTGTTTGGATCCAGGTTGGAGGTGAGGTTGTCCTCAAAGGGAATTCACTATCGGTTTTGGCCGTATTTCAGACGAGAGAAACTGATTGCAGTTGATGAAATCGCCAGTTTTGAAGTGAGGCAATACAAACCCTTGGCCGAATATGGCGGATGGGGGATGAAGCGGGGAAGCAAGGGTGCCGGCATGGCTTATAATGTGAGCGGCAACAAAGGGTTGCAGCTTGTGTTAAAGAATGGAAAACGCATTTTGTTCGGAACCCGGCGACCCGAAGCGCTGCAATATGCGGTAAAAAAAATGATGGAGAAAGCACATGAATAAGAAAAAACCATTTGTACTACGTATTCAACCCGAGATGATGAGGGCATTGGAAGAGTGGGCTCAGGATGATTTTCGTAGTTTAAACGGACAAATTGAATACCTGCTCAATGCGGCTTTAGTAAAGGCCGGAAGAAAAAAGAAACCCAAACCGGATGCTGAAGAAGTTTGATGTCCGGAGTGTGTAAGGATTGTTTTTCATTGACCAAGCACCATAAATAGAACAGGGGCGACTTGCATTGCAAGTTGCCCCTGAAATGTGTTATAAAAATATAACTAATTAGTTTACACGGCTTTGCAATTCGTCGATAACACCGCTGTATTTCCGAAGTACACGATCCCACTCGCGGTAAAGCTCGTCGCTTTTTACACTGGTTCCGGGATGTTTCGATTCCTCACTTACCAGTTTGATTTTATACGTCAAAGGATCGGTATCACCCAATTTAACAATCATTCGGGTACGGATGGTGTTTTGCTGGAAAGTCTGCACCACCCAGCTTGTGCGCAGGTAGCCGGTTTCGCGGTCGGTTACTTCTATCACATCAAAATAGGAGGTGATAATCATGCTGATCAATTTCCAGGCGTCTTCCTCCGACATGCTGGTTTTCAGCTCGATATCGATGTTTGCGATATCCGTTTGTACGGATGCATCGTAGGCATCGTCTCGGTTCATTTCCACGTAGTAAGTTTTTGGAGGTTTGGCCGAGTGTTTTTTGTTACAGAAGGTGATGGTTTCACGCAAAAAGCCAACTTTTTCCACGTGAACGGTTACGCAACTGTTTGATAGGATTACCACTTCGGCATTTCCTTTGCCCATAAGTTTCCCGTCGATATAAATTTCGGCATCTGTTTCAGAGGTGCTCAGTTGTACTTTTGCCTTTCCTGCCATGGCGGTGAATGAAGACGTCATCAGGAATAAGAAGCTGATTATCAGAGTTAAATGTAGGCGATTTTTAGTCATAGTTTGAGGTTTTATTGAATTTAAATGGCTAGGACAAATATAAGAGATTTTTTAATTAAGTCTTAATAAGGTTGGTAAAGTTCAAAAAAATAGTTGTTTATAGCGATATCCGAATGTTGTAAACGTGCTCATTATTTCACATTAAACCGCTCAGGATGCCTTCCTTTTTTACCCCGGTAAAAGGCTTCTATTTTTTCTAAATCCTTATTGTAATCACCTGTGGGATAGAATACTTGGGTAGGGCCGCCGGTTTTCTTTTCATAATCCAGGTATCCCAACACAATGGGTACGTTGGCTTTTAAGGCTAGCAAGTAGTATCCTTTTTTCCAGTGTTTTACCAGCGATCGTGTACCCTCGGGGGTGATGGTAATAAAAAAACTTTCGTTTTCATTAAAGTATTTCAAGGTAAAATCTACCAAATTTGTTTTAGATTTTCTGTTCACAGGAATACCTCCCATGTATTTTAACCATGGACCCAAAGGCCAGAAGAATGCTTCACTTTTTATGTAAAATTTGCTATGCATTCCCAAATACCAATAACCAAATCTTCCCCACACAAAATCCCAGTAACTGGTGTGCGGGGCACTGATAATCACAGCTTTTTTCAGGTCGGATGGCATCCCACTGGATATTTTCCACCCGTATAGTTTTAGAATGAAACCTGCTATCTTTTGCATCACCCTGATTTTTTAGGGTGCAAATTTAAAGAATCTGATTTGCTATGCAATACCGTGGCCGACTTGATCAATAATTCGGGAGATAAAATTTAACCAAAAAATTGGCTACTTTTGGCCAACTTTGAAGATGGAAAATCAACGATTGATTTATGAAGTTAGTTAGTTCATTGTTGTGGTTATTTCTTTTAGTAGATTTTTCGGCTACCGATAGGGTAAAAACCATCGAAAAGTCTATTACTTCACCCAAACAGATTGAGGCCATAACCGATTCTCTGGTAGTTCCTTATGTTTATGTAAACGCAGTTTCACTCAAGAGTCTTCCTGTTGTTCAGAAAAAAGCGAAATTCTTTGCCATGATGCTTCCAGCCATATTGGTGGCCAAAACAGAACAGCAATTCACGTTGCAACGTGTACTCTCTCTGGCCAAAAAACCTACCCATAGTCCCGGAGAACAGGAATATCTCAATGAATTAATGGTTCGATATAAGTCGCAAACTGTCCATCAACTTATTGCTCGGCTACATGGTTTTCCGGTAAGTATTGTGTTGGCGCAAGCTGCCATCGAAAGCGGGTGGGGGACTTCACGCTTCTTTTTGCAGGCCAACAATCCCTTTGGTATGTGGTCGTTTAGTGTTAACCAACAACGCATTGCGGCATCTTCGCACCGCAGTGGGGAAAAAATATATTTGCGAAAATTCAGTAATTTGGAAGAAGCTATCGAAGCCTATTTTGTGATGCTGGCCACCGGACCATATGCCGATTTCAGACTGGCCATACACCAAACCGATGATCCTTATGAGCTTTGCAACCACCTGAAGGACTATTCAGAACGCGGTGAAGCCTATGTTGAGGAGGTGAAAAGGGTGATTCGAGTGAATAATTTAACCAAATACGACACGTACCGAATTGCGCCAAAGTATATTGTGCCTTAGATAGTGGCCTTGTATCAAAATGCCATTTTATTTTTAATGAACTTTTACTTTGCCGAGATAAACCCTATCCCTTACCTTTCCCCCTAGGGGAAAGGCGATCAATTATCGAGTTATATGACATAATATATTAATTACGAATGATTTATCACTCTTATCCGTTGGGGAGGAGCAGGGAGGAGGGGTTCCGGAACAAGGTAAAATCTCCATTTTTTAATGGATGTTTTTGCTATGGTTCTGCCTATCGAGCCTCCATTCCTACCCATTTGTGGAAAAGTGAGGGGGTAAAACATCCAATTACCATCAACTTTTATGTCACTTCTGCTAGGATGAAACCTTATTTTCTTAAAAACCACCATAAAAAAAAGCCGGAATTTCTCCGGCTTTTTTTGCAGTTTGAGGTTATTCCTCAGGAAGCAATACAACCTTTAAATAATGGTCATTGTTGAAATATTTGTTGGCAGCGCGTTGGATATCTTCTGCACTGATTTCATGAATGATGTTGTTGATTTCTTCAATGGTCAGCAGATCGGATTGATAATATAAACTGCCTTTGATTTTTCTCAGCCAATAGTTGTTTTGTTCCGCATTGGTTTCGTAGTCGCGCAACAAAGTTTCTTTGGCCTTATTCAGGTTGACAGCTGAGGGTCCGTTCGTTTGCAAGGCCGCCATTTCATCAAATACCGTTTGAGTCAAAGTATCGGCTTTTTGTGGGTCGCAACCCCAACTAATCATTACCGAAACTTCTTCTTTGGGATATTTTTCGGTGCTTTGGGTAGCGCGTACGCCATAAACTCCTCCTTGATCTTCACGCATGTTTTCGCGCAAACGTATGCCCAAAACTTTCATGAGCATCACCATTTCCAGGTCGTTTTTGGTATTCCATTCGTATTTTTCATCCATCAGAATGGCCACACTGCTTTGAGGTTCGGTTCCTTTATGGATGGTGGCTTGGGTGATTCCCTTGGGAAAATCAGGACTTACATCTTGCCATTTTTCCGGTTTGCCTGTATTGGGAATGCTTCCCAGGTACTTGGTGATGAGGGGCTTGATGGCTTCCGGGTCAAAATTTCCCACGAGTACAAAATTAAACCCGTTGGCATTGGCAAATCGTTGGGTGTAAAAGTCGTACGCTTTGCCCAAATCGATGCTGTTGATTTGAGCAGCGGAGGGAATTACTACTGTTCTCGGGTCGTTCCCCGTGGCCAGTTTGTATATGGTATCGTAAAATACCGCACGGGGGTTGGCCATCATAAACTGAAATTGGGTATTCAATTGTTGTTTGAAGGTCAGGAAGGCACTGGAATCTTTTCTTGGCTTGGTGAAATAGAGATAAGTAAGTTGAAACATGGTTTCGAGGTCCTTTTTCACGGTTTTTCCGCTTACTTCCTGCGATAGGTCTTGTATGGCGGTGTTCACCGACACATTTTTTCCGGTAAGGAATTTTTCCAGATCGGTGGAACTAAATTCACCAATTCCGCTTTGGTTGATGATACTCGAAGCATATTTGGCCGACATAAAATCTTCATCTGATGCCAGTGAAGTACCACCCAAACCGTAGCCGGTCATGAGGATTTCGTCATTTTTAAAGGTGGTGGGTTTTAGCATCACGGTAATGCCGTTTTCCAGTTTCAGTTCGGTAATGCCGAAATTTTCCAATTTCTTCTCTTCCACGATTTTTCCACCCGGGAGGGGAGATGAAATCAATGAAGAAGCGATGGTTTCCTCCTCATATTTCTCCAGTTTGGACTGTGTAGCCTGAGCAAAATCGTTCATCACCTCTGCTTCGGTGGGAATTTCAACGCCTTCACGATCAGGACCATTGACCATAATCACCAGGTTACTGTCGCTCACCATTTGTGTGGCCAAATGATTGATGTTGGATAGTCGAATGTTGGGAAGCAGTGCTTTTGTCAGTTGGTATTCCATTTCAATTCCCGGATATGGTTCGTTTTCGAGGAAATTGTTCACGTATTCTTCCACAAAAAGTTTGGAAGGAGTATGGTCTTTTTCTTCTACTGCTTTTTCCATATTGCTGATCATTTGGGCTTTTTGGCGGTCAAGTTCAGCCTGTGTAAACCCAAATTGTTTTACCCGTTCATTTTCTTCCAGCAGGGTGGTGATGCTTTGGTTGATCTGGTTTTCTTTCGGTACGGCAAACGACATAAAGGCATCCACTGATCTGCCCAGAAATCCGCCAAACATGGTTGCTGAGTAAAGAAATGGTGACTCAGGAGTCTGACTTATCTCGTTGAGCCGGGCGTTCAACATGTTGATATAAAGCTCGATGGCCAGGTCGTCTTTGTAGTCGTTTACGGTGGAGGTTACCTTTTTGGGATGTTTGTAAAACAGCATCACCATGTTGGAAGTTGCTTCTTTGTCGGTGGCAATGGCGATGAGCGGATCCTTGTTGCCGGGGATGCCATATTCCTCACGGGTGCGCTGGTTTTCAGGATTTTTTAGTGAACCAAAACGGTCTTTTATTTGCTGAACAGCATAGGCCGGATCGATATCACCCACCACAACAACGGCCATCAGGTTAGGACGGTACCAATCGCGGTAAAAGCGTTTCAGGGCATCGTAACTGCACGAATCCACCACGCTCATTTTGCCGATGGGGATGCGATCGGCGTAACGCGATTGATTGAAAATAATGGGAAAAGCCTTTTTCATCATGCGGTCGTTGGCACCCAGTCCGAGTCTCCATTCTTCATGAATCACGCCTCTTTCCTTGTCGATTTCCTCGTCTTTCAAACTCAGGTTGTGTGCCCAATCCTGAAGAATCATGAAGGCCGAATCAACAAGTCCGGGACGGTCGGCCGGAATCTGAAACATATACACCGTTTCGTCGAAACTCGTGTAGGCGTTGAGGTCGGCGCCAAAATCCACTCCGGAGCTTTCCAAAAAGTTAATCAGGTCGTGTTCGCTGAAATTGGCCGTACCGTTGAATGCCATGTGTTCGATAAAATGGGCGAGACCTTGTTGGTCGTCGTCTTCCAAAATTGAACCGGCATTCACTACCAGACGGAATTCGATGCGGTTCTCGGGTTTTTTATTTTCTCTGACGTAGTAGCGCAGGCCGTTGTCCAGTGTTCCCGTAATCACCTGATCATCGGTTGGTAGCTTGTGATCGCCGGCTTTTTGAGCGGTGGTAGGCGTACTGAAAAAGCTCATGAACAGCATAAGCACCATGCTTAACCATATTTTTTCTTTCATATTTTTGTGATATTGATAGGGATGTAAAACTACGGAATCTCCGGCATATGCACGATGATTTAACAGTATATTTAAGAGATGTTAAATATATTGGCAAAACGGAATTTATATTTTTACTTTTGTCATTACTTAATCAATAAAAATTCAAGCCATGAAAATTAATCGGTATGTTGATATTTCAACAATTGACAGAGAAGCCAAAAAAGACTACATCGATCGCCATTCACCTTTTGTACATTGCGAACCAACGGCGACTGCCGGCGAAAAATTTAAAGTAACCGTAAAGCTGGGTGACGAATACATGCATCCTGACGATTTCGACCACTACATTGCCTACGTTCAACTATGGAATGGTGAATTTATGTTGGGACAAGCCTCCTTTGCTCCCGGAACTCTGGGCAACAAACCCGGACATGTAGAAGTTGATTTCCATATTGTTCCCAACAAAAACCTGAAACTTGTGGCCATGGCCTTTTGCACCAAACACGGTTTGTGGCAATCGGATGAAGTGGCTGTTGAAGTAAAATAGAATTGTTTTAATATGATGAAGGAAGTCCGGCGGTTGTCGGACTTTTTTTTATTGTATTGGCTTATTCGGAGTGAAGCGAATAATCTTTAACGTATTGTAAAACAATAACATATATTCGATGCGCCCACTTATCAGAGATTCTTCATTCGGTCCCCTCTATGGACAATGATCAAAAAAACGAAACTCCCTTGTGCCCTTGGCTAAAGCCCCCTCTCCTTAGTGTCATTCTGAACGAAGTGAAGAATCTCTATCTGCCTATTTATCGGCAATTTGATTATTGAACCAAGCAGTTGAGAGATCCTTCACTTCGCAGGCTTCATTACCAATGACAACTTTTGGTTTAATAATGTTTATCAATTTATATATGGTATAACACCCCCCAAATCAGACGACACGCGATCGTAACGGCTAGAACCCACATTTCATGGGTTCTAGCCGGATTTTCGATACTTAAAATGCTGTTGCGCTTTTTTGCGGAAGCCTTTTTTATTTGTAGATGTTCAATTAAACAATCAATCGTTCCTTAAAAGGTAGGAAGGTCATAAAATCTGCGTGATGTACCAGATAGGCTTCGGTGGTTCGTTTCACCATGTTACCTTCGCCGGCGTGGGTGGCGATGATATGGCAAACCTCGGCGGGTACTCCGGCTTCTTCAGCCAGGCTAACACCTGAAAAGGGATGACGAAGGTATTTTCCATAGGTTCCCTGAATGGCTTTTCCGTTTTCATCGAGTACATACTCCAGTAATTTTCCCACATCTGCGAGAATGGCACCTGCCACCAAAACGTCAATGTTTACGGGAAGTTCACCGTGGTACATTTCGTTGATTTTATCGCCTGCGTCTTTGGCAATGTGAACCACCGAACGTTTGTGGTCCATGAAGGTTACCTTCAAATTGGGTCCGCAAAGTAAGGTGAAGGGAATCACGTTGAGGTCTTCCGGGGTGAGGACACTTCTTTTGAGTGCCAGCTCCCAGGTTTTGGCCGTTTGCTCTCTCAGCTCTTTGTCCTGAATCCAATCCAGCTCAGGCCACAAATGATGCACTGTTTTATCCATAACCAATGTTTTAAAGTTAGATAAATCTGAGATTAAAGTTTGGCGATAATAGCATCAGCCATTTGTTTGGTAGAAGCGGCTCCGTTTTCAACCACATCTGCTTTGCCACGCATTTTCATCATGTCGTAGGTGCGGACTTTTCCTTCGGCAATCACTTCGGCAACCGCTTTTCTGATTTTGGCTGCCATGGGTTTTTCATCAATGAAATCGAGCATCATGCATGCCGATTCAATCATGGCAATGGGATTAACGATGGAAACAGGATAGTCGGCATATTTAGGTGCAGAACCATGGGTAGGTTCAAAAACGCCGATACCGTTGTCGGGGTTGAATTGTGCCGAACATGCAAAACCAAGTCCGCCGATAAGTCCGGCAAAACCATCAGAAACAATGTCGCCAAACATATTTCCTGCTACGATAACACCGTAATCTTCAGGGTTTTTTGTGAGCCACATCATCTGTGCATCGATGTTGGTATTCCACAGTTCGATGTTGGGATAATCAGCTTTTTGCATTTGTTGAGCCATTTTGAACATCATGCCCGAGGTTTCACGGATAACGTTGGGTTTTTCGCAAACGGTAACTGATTTGTATCCAAAGTTTTTGGCATGCTCGAAAGCAGCACGGAGGATGCGTTCGGTGGCATTTTTCGTAAAAATTCTGGTGGACACAGAAATTTCATCCTTGGGAGTTTTGCCAAAGTTTTTTACAAATTTGGGGTGTGTCATCAGGGCATCGTACACCTGTGCAGGTGGATTCGACCATTCCACGCCACCGTACAAACCTTCGGTGTTTTGACGGAAAATCACCACATCCACGGCAGGTTCTTCGATGCTGTCGCCCACACCACGTCGGATAAAGTTGAGTGGGTTGCCAACATAGGTGTGGCAGGGACGCATACAAATGTCCAGGTTGAAGTGCTGACGCAATCCTACAATGGGAGAGGAGTACACCAGTTTCTTTTCTTTTAACTCCGGAGCCAGCTCGTCAAAAGCGGCATCCTTGGGTTTGGAAGTAATGGCTCCAAACAGTCCAATTTTGTGTTCTTCGAGCAACTTAATGGTGCGGTCGGGGAGTGGATTTCCTTCAGATTTCCAAAATTCCCAGCCTATATCGCCTTCCACATAGTCAGCTTCAAAACCGGCTGCGTCGAGGACGCGAATGGCTTCGTCTAATACAGCTTTCCCAATGCCATCGCCGGGTAAAGCCACAATTGTTCTTTTTGCCATAATCATTCAATTTTCTGGTTAGTAACTTAACTGGCAAAGATACGAAGGCGCGCCAATTTGCCTCCATACTCAGCACGATTTGTGGGCGCGATTTTATATTTTTTAGTCATTATAAATAAGGGGTCAAGGGTTTAAGGGATCAAGGGTTCAATGGATCAATGGATCAATGGATCAAGGGATCAATGGATTAATGGATCAAAGGTTCCAGAGTTCCAGGGTTCAAGGGTTCAAGGGTTCAATGGATCAATGGATCAAGGGATTAATGGGTCAAGGGTTCAAGGGTTCAAGGGTTCAATGGATCAAAGGTTCCATGGTTCCAGGGTTCAAAAGATCAAGGGTTCGAGAGCTCAAGGGGTCAACCCCGAAAGCTTTCGGGGCAAGGGTTCAAATGTTAGAGAATTTAAATATTAGGTTGCTAACATGTTATGGTGTATATACTTTTATGTAGCTATTCATAGCTTTAAGGGTCAACCCGAAGGTTCGCCCGGGAATAAATTCCGGGGCTAATTGTCATTCGTACCTGCGGTACTTTTTCGGCAATTCGGACTCCCAACTTCAGACTTCCGACTTCGGACTCCCGTCTCCCGTCTCCCAACTTCCGACTCCCGTTAATGTCCTACGGACAAAATGATTAACTTATTATTATACGATGTATGTTGAAGCCGTACGGGCTATAATGCTCAGCAGTCGGTTCGCCCGGGAATAAATTCCGGGGCTAATTTTCATGCGTACCTGAGGTGCTTTGTTGGCAATTCGGACTCCCAACTTCCGACTCCCGTCTCCCGTCTCCCGACTCCCGACTCCCGACTCCCTTCTCCTGTTAATGTCCTACGGACAAAATGATTAGCTTATTATTATACGATGTATGTTGAAGCCTTACGGGCTATAATGCTCAGCAGTCGGTTCGCCCGGGAATAAATTCCGGGGCTAATTGTCATTCGTACCTGCGGTACTTTTTCGGCAATTCGGACTCCCAACTCCCGACTCCCGACTTCGGACTCCCGACTTCGGACTCCCGTCTCCCTTCTCCTGTTAATGTCCTACGGACAAAATGATTAGCTTATTATTATACGATGTATGTTGAAGCCCTACGGGCTATAATGCTCAGCAGTCGGTTCGCCCGGGAATAAATTCCGGGGCTAATTGTCATTCGTACCTGCGGTACTTTTTCGGCAATTCGGACTCCCGACTCCCGACTTCGGACTCCCGACTTCCGTCTCCCAACTCCCGTCTTCCAACTTCAGTCACTTTCAACTAAAAACACGTCTCCAACTAGGTTTTTCGTATTTTTGCAGCCATGTTGAATTTTGCCGATAGGTTACACCACGATTTTTTCCGAACTATTTCGGAGGTATGTTCCTCGATGAATGTGAAAGCTTTTGTCATTGGAGGATTCGTTCGTGATATATTACTCGACAGACCTTCTAAAGATGTGGATGTAGTGGTGGTGGGCAGTGGAATAGCCGTTGCCAATAAAGTTGCCGATGCGTTGGGTGCAGGAGCCAATGCCAAATATTTTAAAAATTTTGGTACGGCCATGGTTCGTCAGGGAGATTGGATTATTGAATTTGTGGGTGCACGTCGTGAGTCGTATCGCAGCAATTCGCGCAAACCCATTGTGGAAGATGGCAGTTTGACCGACGACCAAAACCGTCGCGATTTTACCATCAACGCACTCTCTCTCAGTTTGCAAAAGAAAAATTTTGGCGATTTGCTTGATCCTTTTAATGGAGTTCAGGATATTGAAAATAAGATAATCAGAACCCCCCTCGATCCTGACATTACGTTTTCCGACGACCCATTGCGCATGATGCGTGCCATTCGATTTGCCACCCAACTCGACTTTGTCATCGAACCCAATACCCTGGCTGCCATTGCCCGAAATAAAAACCGGATACGCATTATTTCGCAAGAGCGGGTAATGGACGAGATAAACCTCATTGTGATGGCAACTAAACCCTCCACAGGTTTCAAACTACTTGAAGAAACCGGACTTTTGGCGATTATTTTCCCACAACTTGTGGCCCTTAAAGGGGTGGAGGTAATGAATGGCATGGCGCACAAAGACAATTTCTATCACACCCTGGAAGTGTTGGATAACCTGGCTCTTAAGTCGGATAACCTCTGGTTGCGTTGGAGTGCCATTTTGCACGATATTGCCAAACCTGTCACCAAAAGGTTTGAAAACAAAGCCGGCTGGACCTTCCATGGGCATGAATTTATAGGTGCCAAAATGGTGCCCAATATTTTTAAGCAACTCAAACTGCCACAGAACGATAAGCAGAAGTATGTTCAGAAAATGGTACTGTTGCATCTTCGCCCTATTGTACTGGCGCAGGAAATTGTTACCGATTCAGCTATTCGTCGTCTGCTTTTTGATGCCGGAGACGACATCGACGACCTTATGATGTTGTGTGATGCCGACATAACTTCTAAAAACGAAGCCAAGGTGAAACGCTACCTGAAGAATTTTCAACTGGTGCGTCAAAAGTTGAAAGATGTAGAGTCGAAAGATAAAATCCGTAATTGGCAACCACCCGTTACCGGAGAAGCCATCATGGAAACTTTCGGATTGAGCCCCTCCAAAACGGTGGGTGATTTAAAAACCGCCATACGCGAAGCTATTCTCGACGGTGTTATTGGAAATAATTTTGAAGAAGCCTACGCTTTTTTGCTGGAAGAAGGCAAAAAGAAAAAACTCCATCTGAAGAAATTGGTGGATCCTCCCGTCGAAATCATACCTCTTCCCCAAATTGATGAGCCCAAATCCGATAAATAATACCAACTTATTGGTAGTCATTGCCGGACCCACTGCTTCCGGAAAGACAGCATTGGCCGTTCAAGTGGCCAAATACTTTCGCACAGAAGTTATATCCGCCGATTCTCGTCAGTTCTATCGTGAAATCCCTTTGGGAACGGCTGCTCCGACCAGCGAGGAAATGCAAGGAATTCCCCATCATTTTGTGGGCAATCTGTCCATTCACGACGAATACAATGTTTCCAGATATGAAGAAGATGTGCTGGCGTTGTTGCAACGTAAGTTTCAGAAAAACAGGGTCATGGTGATGGTGGGAGGTTCCGGTTTGTATTTGGATGCTGTTTGTAAAGGAATTGATCAACTTCCTGATCCTGATCCTGACCTAAGGAAACAATTAGACAAAAAATATAATGCAGAAGGTATCCAAGGACTTCGGTCTTGGTTATTGGAACTCGATCCTGACTACTATCAGGAAGTAGACATCAACAACCGCATGCGACTAATGCGCGGGATAGAGGTTTGCATCCAAACGGGTATGCCCTATAGTCAACAACGGCTTAAAACAACCAAATCCAGACCCTTCCGGATATTAAAGATTGGTCTGGAACTACCTCGTGAAATCCTGATAGAGCGCATCCACCAACGTGCCGATCGCATGCTTGATTCAGGTTGGCTGGATGAGGCCAGAAGTGTATTTCCCCATCGACATCTCAATGCGCTGAATACCGTTGGATACAAAGAGTTGTTCGCTTTTTTATCAGGAGATTGGACATTGGAATTAGCCGTTGAAAAAATCAAAACCAACACCCGACGCTACGCGAAAAGGCAAATGACCTGGCTAAGAAGAGATCGAGAAGTACATTGGATTGATGGCCGTGATGGAGAAGGAGCTTCGAGGTCTGTTATAGAGTTGGTTGATGCGTTTAAACAGGACCTGGCTAAGTATTAAATGTTAGATAGAGGTCTCTGTCGAGCATTGGATAAAATGATAAAGGAGGAAGGTTTTTATAAATAATTTATTGGTTTTTAACTCAATCTTTTAGCAGGCTATGCCCGTTTATTTTCCTGATGATACTTCACCAACCCTTCGATGGGGTCCTGAAGAACAATTCCCATCTTAAGTCCGTGCTCATGGCAGACTTCCGTTAAAATTTCCTTAAAATGATGGGCGATAGACCCGGTAAACGCAATGGGCAACTCCTGATGGTTGTCGTACAGTTTGACGTTCAGGGTGATAAAATCGTTGAGGGATTGTTTTACCACTTGTCGGCACCATGGGTTATGCATGTGCTTTCCTGCAAATTTTGTTAGCGAAGCCATGAAACGGTTGGGCTCGGGTTGCTTGTAAATGATGTCAAGTGTCTTTTCAAAAGTAAGGTCGTGCTGGTTATAGAAGGCTCGTGTGATTTCTTCATCGGCTTCTCCTTTCAATAGTCCGCGCAGCAGGTTTTTGCCAATGGTTGTACCGCTGCCTTCGTCGGCCAGCATATATCCCAGCGATGGTACATTCTCGGTGATTTTTTCTCCGTCCCAGCCACATGAGTTAGAGCCTGTGCCCAGAATGCAGGCAATGCCCTTTTCTCTGTGAAACAGTGCCAGCGCAGCTCCATAGAGGTCGTGATGTACGTAAATTTTTGCACGGTTAAAAAGGTCTTTCAATGCGTTTTCCACCCTGTTGCAGTTGGTTTGGGAGGAACACCCTGAGCCGTAAAAATAAATTTCGGTTACCTTATCGGGTTCCGCAATTTGTGCACTTAGTTCCTGCCTTAGGATCAACCGCAGTTCCTCATCGGTGTAATAATAGGGATTGTGGCCTTTTGTGCTTAAATAGGCAACGGGTTGGTCTTCGGTCAGTAAGGCCCAGCTTGTTTTGGTGGAACCGCTGTCAGCTATTAATATCATAGGTAGGTCATCAAATAGGGTGAGAAAATAATTAGGCCAACAATGGCAGCTGCAATGGCCAGAATTATTACAGCTCCGGCGGCCACATCCTTGGCTGCACCGGCCAATGGGTGTTTTTCGGGCGAAACAAGGTCAACAACCCACTCAATGGCGGTATTGCACAATTCGGCTGCAATCACAAGGGCCATGGTAAGTGTCAGTATTATCCATTCGTTACGGGTGACCTGAAAAAAAATAGCAGCCAATACCACCAGCGTTCCGACAGAGAGATGTATCCACAAATTGTGTTGGGTTGCCACAGCTTTGCTTATCCCCCGAAAGGCATATTTGAAACTGAGGGCACGTTTGTGTATCGAAAAGTGATTCTTTCGGTTCACCGTAGTTTGCGTTGGTTCTGCGCAAAGTTAGTTATTTCACCGGTTGACCATGCTTTACCACCGCCTTCTTTTTCCAACGTCCGGTTTTGTAATATAAAAATGAAGCCGTAACGCCAAATCCCCAGGCAATGGGAATACCCCACCAAATGCCAATGGCGTCCATGCGCAACGACAACAGATAGGAGATGGGCAGACGGATAATCCAAAGGGCAAGAATGGTGATAATCATGGGAAATACTGTGTCGCCGGCACCACGAAGAATACCGTTGAATATAAACATCAGGGAGAACACCACATAGAACGGACTTACAATTCGCAGGTATTTCACCCCGATGGCCACCACTTCAATGTCGTCTTTATTGGTGAACAACCTCATCAAAGGTTCTGCAAAAATAACGGTTAACGTACTGATGGACACCGCCAGTACGGATATCATCAGCAAGGTAGCATTGAGTCCTTTACCAATACGTTCAAATTTGTTGGCTCCAATATTTTGTCCCACGAAAGTGGAGATGGCTGCCGAAAAAGCCATGGCGGGCAAAGTAGCAAACGAATCGATGCGCGTGGCCACACTGTAAGCTGCTACCGTGGGCGTTCCAAACATGTTGACGATGCGGTACAACGCCAGAAACCCCAATGCTACAGCGGTTTGTTGGATACCCGAAGGTAACCCGATTTGCAAGCTTTTCTTAAAAATTTCCCGATCGAACTTCATTTTTAATGGCGAAAAATCAAGGAAACTGTGGTACTTGTTCAAATACCACACGATGGTAATAAAGGCACCTCCTTGTGCAATAACGGTAGCCGCAGCCACACCTTCAATACCCCAACGGAACACCACCACGAATAAGATATCGAGGCCAATGTTGATGATGGTAGAGATGACCAAAAAGTAAAGCGGGGTTTTAGAATCGCCCAATCCACGCAGGATGGCGCTGGTACCTTGAAATCCGAAAAAGAAAACAAATCCCAGGGCATATACATTAAAATAGGAAACAGCCAGAGGAATAACCTCTTCGGGAAGGTCGATGAGTTGGAAGATGTTTTTGCTAAAGGTAATGCCAACCACGGTGAGTACGATGGAGGCAAAAAACATGAAAATATAAAGGGTGTCGATGGTATGTTTTACCTTGACCATATCCTTGGCTCCAAAGTATTGGGCAATGATGACGGTGGCACCGATGGCGATACCCACCACAAACGAAATCAGGGCAAATATCAACGGGAAGTTGGCTCCCACGGCAGCCAGGGCTTCCTTCCCCAGCACGTTGCCAATGATGATGCTGTCCACCACATTGTACATCTGTTGCAGCACATTTCCCAACAGCATAGGGATGGCAAAATTAAGTATGCGCCGGCCTTCACGACCGGTAGTCAAGTCTTTCAATGGGTTGTGTAGTTAATGAGTTGATTGGTAGGCTGCATTATTTTTTTGATTTCAACGGAATGTTCTTGTCGAGTATTTTCTTGGGATTCATTTTGTCCACCGTTGATTTTACATCGTTTACTTCCGAGGCAATATCCTTTAAGTCGTCGGCAATACCGCTATTTTCTGTGGCATCCTTAAACTCTCTTATTCCCTTGCCTAGTCCTTTGGCAAGCTCAGGAATTTTTTTTCCGCCAAACAAAAGAATCACCACTACCAATATAATGATGATTTCAGGTCCTCCGATCCATCCTGCATAGTGTATCATGACATTATTTTTTTGCAAAAGTAGTATTAATTGTTTGTTCGGATTACAATATATCCACAATACAACATGTGTTAAATCATAAATAGGTGGAATGATTGCCGGTGCGCTGCAATGTCGTATCTTTGCCACGTTCGGCAGGTTGTTCCATCGTTCGCAACGTGTTTGCGGAAGGAAAGTCGGGACAGCACAGAGCACCTTGCTTCCTAACGGGAAGGGTTCGCCCATGGCGGATACAGCGAGTGCCACAGAAAATAACCGTCCCGATTCGTCGGGATAAGGGTGAAAACGTGGGGTAAGAGCCCACGCCGGTTTTTGGTGACAAGGGTCGGGGGTAAACCTCAGGGGCTGCAAGATCAAATATACCGACACTTTTGCCTCGTGCAAAATAAGGGCTGCTCGTCTGAGTCGGAGGGTAGATTGCTAGAGCCTGATGGCGACATCAGGTCGAGATAAATGATGGAAGTCTGCTGGTGGTGAAAGCCCTGGCAGAAACAGAATCCCGCTTACAGGCCTGCCGGACTTTTTTAATTCTGTATTTCTTTTTATCAGGGTATATTCTTATCGCAGGTTTTACATGTTGATTTCCAAATCCAGTTGACGGTTTTCTTCTTTAGCTTTTTTATCCATCGCTGCACCAATGCTCATTCCGATGACCATACCAATGGGAATACCAATACCAACAAAAGCCATGTTTCCCATTAATATTCCGAAAGCAGCACCCAAAGGAACGCCAAATACGGCCATTCCTATGGCCATCCAACGATTGCGATACATGTTTTTAGTAACAAGCTGAAGTTCCTTTTCCACCCTTCTCAGAATGTTCCATTGGTTTTTTTTAATCAATTTCCGCCTTGCTTTTTCCGATCCTGAAAATGTATTCAATTCTTCAATATGCTCGTTTATCCATTCTGCCAAAAGGTATGGTATCTCTTTGGTATTCAGTTGTTCAACAAGTTTCTGAAAAGTGTTCTCGGTGTCAATTAATCTTTTGCTACCCTGTTCAGTTATGGGTTGTTTATTAAATTCAATTATTCTCATGACCTCCAATTGTGTGGTTACTATATTTGGGGACAAGTGGGATGATACAACCGGTTTATTTGGTGTCCCATACAAATTCAAAGATAAAAAAATTGTTCTTTGTCTTGGCTTTTTGCCTTCGACCTATTTGTTGCCACAAAGCGTATCCAAAACCACACCTGGTATGGGCATCTGGTTTTATGTTCTGTTGTACACTGTAAATTTATGTAATTGCTTGAAGGACAATGTGATGTTTGAAATCATATAGTTTGAGAATTGTAAATCCAATATTTACGGTATCCTCATATACTTATGACTCTGCAACGATATCCGCCACTTGGGATGATTCATCACATATTGGGTGAGGTGGTCCATGATTTGTTCTGATTTGCTCCATTCGGGTTGGAGGAACAATTGGCAATCAGGCGAAACCAAAGCAGCATTGCGTTCGGCCCATTCCAAATCGCCGGGATTTTGTATGATGACCTTGAGTTCGTTGGCCCGCTGATGGATGTCGTGAACGGGTGGGGAGTACTTTTTTGGTGATAAGCATATCCAGTCCCAATCTCCCGAAAGGGGATAGGCTCCGGAGGTTTCTACCATGGTTTTTATGCCTGCCTGATGTAGCGATTTTGTCAGGTATTCCATGGGATACATGGAAGGTTCGCCGCCGGTTACCACCACTGTTTTAGCTGGTTGCTTTGCCGCATTTTCAACAACCCGCTCCACAGCCACCGGAGGAAAAAGTTTCGCGTTCCACGATTCTTTGGAGTCGCACCACGAACAGCCCACATCGCAACCGCCCACACGTATAAAATAGGCTGCCGTTCCCATATGAAACCCTTCGCCCTGCAAGGTGTAAAATTCTTCCATCAAGGGGAGCTTTTTTCCTCCCTCCAGCAAATCTGTGTGGTTTTCAGTCATTATTGAATGGTCAATGGTTTTTCCACTTTCTTTCCATCGATGATTACGCGAATGGTGTAATTGCCCGGTTGCAAGTGGTTGATTTTTACTACGGCACGGGTTTCCCCTTTTTTGTTTTTGATGACAGGTTCCTTTTTCGGATTAACCTCCTTGTCCCCGTCATCCAGGATGGTGATTTGTATGGAGTTGTCAACGATGTTCCCAAAACTAAGGGTGATTTTTTTTCCTTTGGCAGGATTCGGCTTGATACGGAACTCAAAAGGCGAATGTGATAACTTGTCCTCAGTGCCGGCTTCATTCCATTGACCGGTGTTTACAGAAAAAGCCGTTTGTGAGAAAAGCACATGTCCTTCGGAGGTGATTACAGCCCGACGACCCCGGGTAAAAGCAATGGCTTCCACTTGTGTGGCCGGAAGGTTAATCATGTTTACCCGCTGCTTTTTTCCTGAAAAGTATTGATGATCAGCATAATCTGTAAACACCCACATAAATGGTATCCAGGTTTTGTTGGTGTATCCGGTAAGGATAATTTCGCCCGATCGGGGGGTGATGTCTGCTCCGGTAACAAGTCCTTTGGTATCGAAGGAGGCCAGTTTTTGAGCTATAAATGTTCCCGATGTTTTTGGTAATCTGTAGAGTCTGCATTGCTGGTTTTCCCAATTTTTTGAAAACAGGTACAAAGAATCTCCATCGGCGATAAAGGCTTCGCAATCAAAGTTGTTGTCCTTTCTTTTGGCAATTGGCCCCACATAATCTTCATAGGAAAACCGGATGGTCTCAGCAACTACCTGTCCGTCTCCCTTGGCGGGAATTTCGGTGAGCAATATCTTGTAAATCACCAGGTTGTTGCGGTTCCCCGAGTTGTTTCCAAAATCTCCAACGTACAGATATTCATCATCTTGCGCCAAACTCTCCCAATCCACATTGGTGGCGTTGCTCACGGCAATTCTTTGGAGCACTTCTCCCGTAAGGGTATCCAAACCATAGATGGTTGGCAAGCCACCACTGTCGTTGATGGTCCATAGCTTACCATTGAAAAACGCCAGCCCTGAAGTTTCTTCCACCTCTTTGGGTAGCAAAAAGCGGGTGGGCGGGTTGTAGTTGGAAAGGGGATAGGAGCAAGTGCCATCGTCCACTTGAGCGGCAGGGTTGAAGTTGGTGGCATGGGCATCGGTGCATCCGGACACTTGCTGTCCCACCAAATTGAAGGGGGTTAACAAGACCATCACCGGCACGAGCAGCGTAAGTATTTGGTTTCTGAAAGTCAAAATCACGTTTTTGTATGGGGTAAGGTAAACCCAATTAGTTGGTGTATTAATGCTGATGTTTACGCAAATGGGCGTCCAGCGTGCTTTTGAGTAGCATGGCAATGGTCATGGGGCCAACGCCTCCCGGAACAGGTGTAATGTACCCTGCTTTGAAAGATGCTTCGTTGTAGTCCACATCGCCCACGATGGTATAGCCTTTTTCGTTTTTGGCGGGAATCCTGTGGATGCCCACATCAATTACTACTGCCCCTTCTTTTATCATGTTGGCTTTTACAAACTGGGGCTGACCAATGGCACAAATCAGGATGTCGGCACTGCGGGTGATTTCGGCCATATTTTGGGTTTTGCTGTGGCAAAGGGTTACTGTGGCATTTCCGGGGTTGGCTTTTTTGGAAAGCAGGATGCTTATGGGAGAACCCACGATATTGGAGCGCCCGAGCACCACCACATGTTTGCCTTCGGTTTCAATGTTGTATCTTTTCAGCAGTTCCACGATGCCGGCAGGGGTTGCCGAAACAAAGCCGGATTGCCCCAGAGCCATTTTACCCACGTTTATGGGATGAAAACCATCCACATCTTTTTTTGGATCAATTCTGGCGATTACTTTGTCCACATCCATATGCTTGGGCAAGGGCAATTGCACGATGAAACCATCCACGTCGGGGTCGGCATTGAGGAAGTCGATGGCCTTGAGCAATTCTTCCTCAGTGGTTTCTGCGGGATAGCGATAAACCGAAGAGGTGATTCCAATACTGCGAGCAGCTCTCTCTTTGCTGGCAACATACGTCTGACTGGCAGGGTCTTCACCCACGATGATGGCAGCCAAATGGGGTGCCACATCTTTGTCGTCAATCATTTTAGCTACCTGTGCTTTAATTTCTTCTTTGATTTTGGCAGCAGTTTTTTTGCCATCTATCACGATAGCTCCTGTTTTTTCCGACATGTTATTATCGTTTCATGTTGTTCATCATGTTCATGGCCTTACGTCCGCCGCCGGTGGTCATCATTTTCATCATTTTGCTGGTTTCAGCAAATTGTTTGATGAGTCGGTTTACTTCCTGAATGTTGGTTCCGGCACCGTCGGCAATGCGTTTGCGGCGCGAACCGTTAAGGATTTTCGGATCTTCGCGTTCCTGTGGTGTCATGCTAAAGATAATGGCTTCGATATCCTTAAAGGCATCGTCGTCGATGTCCATATCCTTGATGGCTTTTCCAACACCGGGAATCATGCCCATGAGGTCTTTTACATTCCCCATTTTTTTGATTTGTTGGATTTGTTTCAGGAAGTCGTTGAAGTTGAACTGGTTCTTGGCAATTTTCTTTTGGAGGCGACGTGCTTCTTCCACATCGTACTGTTCCTGAGCTTTTTCCACCAGGGTTACAATGTCGCCCATGCCCAGAATACGGTCGGCCATACGGCTGGGGTGAAACAAGTCGAGGGCTTCCATTTTTTCGCCGATACCCACAAATTTGATGGGTTTGTTCACCACCGATTTGATGGTAAGGGCAGCTCCACCACGGGTATCGCCATCGAGTTTGGTGAGCACCACCCCATCGAAGTCGAGGCGGTCGTTGAAGGCTTTGGCTGTATTTACGGCATCCTGACCTGTCATGGAATCCACCACAAAGAGAATTTCACCCGGATTGATGGCAGCTTTCACGGCGGAAATCTCCTTCATCATTTCCTCATCCACAGCCAAACGACCGGCGGTATCGATGATAACCACCGATTTGCCTTTTTCTTTGGCGTAAGCCACGGCATTTTTGGCAATCTGAACGGGACTCTTATTTTCTTCTTCGGCATACACTTCCACGCCAACCTGTTCTCCCAGTACTTTCAACTGGTTGATGGCCGCGGGGCGATACACGTCGCCTGCCACGAGGAGCGTCTGTTTGCCTTTTTTTGTTTTGAGGTATTTGGCCAGTTTGGCTGAAAAGGTGGTTTTACCCGACCCTTGCAACCCGGCAATCAGGATAACGGCAGGACTTCCTTTGATGTTGATTTCAACGTTTTCGCCACCCATGAGTTGAGCCAACTCGTCGTGCACGATTTTTACCATGAGTTCACCGGGTTTTACCGCAGTGAGCACATTGGCACCTAGGGCTTTTTCCTTTACATCCTGCGTAAACTGCTTGGCAATTTTAAAGCTTACGTCGGCCTCAAGCAAAGCCTTGCGAATTTCTTTAATCGATTCGGCAACGTTGATTTCAGTAATTTGACCCTGGCCTTTGAGCATTTTAAATGACCTGTCGAGCCTGTCGCTTAATCCTTCAAACATAGTGTGCTAATTTTTAGGGTGCAAAAATAAGAAAAAGGTACGAACCATGTGGTATCCGTATCTGCGAATAATTGGACGTTTATTTTTTCAATTATTCTTAAAAATTGCTCCTCGCTAAAAAAGGTAGACAAAAGCACCAATCATGCTTTTATCCGCCTCGATACATTTTGATGGCTACTGAACACCTTGAAAAATAATTTTTAACTCATATTTAACTCCTATCTGAGCCTAAAAAAATTTGCTGGTTTTAAGATTATGCGATTAGATTAAATATCTCAAAGCAACCAAAATGGCTGTCATTTAAGAACTTGGTAATCTCGTCATCATAATTTATCAGAATATCAGCAATTGATTATGTTCGTAAATTTCCGGTCCTTATCCAGATTATTTTTGGTGGAAAACCGTATAAGGAGTTTAAATCATTAAAATCTGAATCTTGGGTAACAATAACACTGTCATTTAATTTCGCATACTCCCAAATCTTTATGTCGGGAGCATTTATTTAACCCTCTTTTTTAACTGTTGTAGAATCAGTGTATTTCTCAGGAATAAGTTTTAAAATCCTGTGAGAGATGTTTTGATCAAACAGGAACCTCATACTGCGATTTGATATATTTTATTTTCTCTATCCGCAGCATAACTCAAGGCAGCGTATATATCTGTCTCTGTCAATTCGTCGAAATCATGTATGATATCCTGAACAGTCATCCCGGTAGCCAGCCAACCCAGAATGTCACATACTGTCACTCTCATACCTCGGATACAGGGTTTCCCTCCTCTTTTTCCGGGCTCAATTGTGATTATTTGTTTATAATCAATCATATCATCAATTTTTTTATAAAAATACGTTTTTTTCAATTATTCCTAAAAATTGCCCCTCACTAAAAAAGGCAGACAAAAGCACCAACGATGCCTCTATCTGCCTCCTTACATAATAATGGCAAAGAAATACCTTGCCTAATAATTTTCTTCCTTAATTTCGAAAAATGATTGTGGATGCAAGCAAGCCGGACATTTTTGCGGGGCTTTTTTGCCTTCGTGCAGGTAGCCACAGTTGCGGCATTTCCATACGATTTTGTCGCCGCGCTCGAATACATGACCTTCTTCCAGGTTGTTGTAAAGCGTACGGTAGCGACTTTCGTGGGCTTTTTCCACGGTGGCAATCATTTTGAAAGCCACGGCCACTTCTTTGAAACCTTCTTCCTCGGCGATGCGTGCAAATTCAGGATACAATTCGGTCCATTCTTCGTTTTCACCTTCCGCGGATGCCTTCAGGTTTTCCAGGGTGGTTCCGATTTTTCCGGCAGGGTAAGTGGCAGTTATTTCCACCATGCGGCCTTCCAAAAATTTAAAAAACCGTTTGGCGTGTTCTTTTTCGTTGAGGGCTGTTTCGGCAAAAATGGCGGCAATTTGCTCCAGTCCTTCTTTTTTCGCCTGGCTGGCAAAATAATCGTAGCGCATACGGGCTTGCGATTCGCCGGCAAAGGCCTTTAACAGGTTCTGTTCTGTACGTGTTCCTTCTAAACTTTTCATGTGATATAAATTTAAGCTTCAAATATAAGGCTTTCAAAGTTTGATTTCAACCTCTCATCAATACGTGGATTACTGTGCAACGACTTTTTGATCGACATAAACCATCAAATCAGCACCATAGCCAAGTATTTGAAATGGTTTTAAACTATTGGCCGATGCACTTTTATACCAATTCACGTATGCTCCAACGGTTGATTTTGGTATTTTTGAATCAAAAATTTTACTGATGCAAAAGGATACGGAATCATTGAAGGAATTGTTGATGCAAGAACACTCCGGCCCTCATTGCTCGTTTATCGCCCAATTGGCCTTTCACCATCCCAACGTATGCCAACAACTGGTGGAACTCACCTTTGCCAATATGGAACCGCTGTCGCGAAGAGCTGCCTGGCCATTGCGCAAACTTTATGACACCCATCCTGAAAAGATTGAGCCTTATATCGACTTCTTTATTGAAAACCTGAACCATATTAAAAGCGAGTCGGTCAACCGAACCATTCTTTCCATTTTGGCACGACATGAAATACCTTCAAAATATCACGGTATGCTGTTGGATTTCTGTGAAAAGAAAATTCTGAATGCCAATACATCCATTGCTTCGGTGGCCAATTGTCTGGATATCTACTACACTATCGCCGCCAATGAAGCGGGATTGTTGAACGAGCTGGAAATGATGTTTGAAATTCTGGAACCTACGGCTTCGGCAGGAATTAAATCCAAAATCGGCATTATTAGGCGTAAAATGAAAAAAGCACGGGCTAAAAGTGGTCGCTAAATGTGCTGAACCTTCCATTTTTGTTGTCGTTGGTTTGATTACCTTTGCACTGAATTTGTGAACTTTGTAAGATGGAAATTGGAAAATGGAACACCCTGAAGGCCTTGCGTTCGACCGACCACGGCTACTACTTGATTGATGAGGAACAAAATGAGGTGTTGTTGCCCAACAAATATATCCCCGAGGGATTTGCTGAGGGTAGTGAAATTGAGGTGTTTTTGTACCGGGATTCGGAAGACCGCATGGTGGCAACCACCGAAACTCCCTACGTGGAATTGAACGAATTTGCTGTGCTCGAAGTGATGGAAGTGAACAAAGTGGGTGCTTTCCTTGATTGGGGATTGGAAAAGGATTTGCTGGTTCCGTTTTCAGAACAAAAATTCCGCCTGTTTCCGGGAAAAAAGTGCGTCATATTCTTAAAACTGGATGAAAAAACCCAACGTCTGGTAGCCACCACCCGCATCGAACACTACCTGGAACGCGACGACGTGGAATTGGAGCAAGGTGAAAAGGTGGACCTGCTGATTTGCGAACCCACGGAGATTGGTATGCAGGTGATTATCAACAATAAATACCAGGGACTGCTGTACGACAATGAATTATTTCAGGCCGTGGTGCCCGGTGAACATGTGGATGGATATGTAAAGCAAGTACGACCCGACAACAAGGTGGACGTGATGCTGCAACAACCCGGATATGCCCATGTGGAACCCGCTTCTCAAAAAATTCTGGACACACTGAAAGCCAACAATAATTTTTTGAATCTCACCGACAAAAGCGAGCCGGTCATTATTCTGGCTAAGTTGGAAATGAGCAAGAAAACCTTCAAAAAAGCCATCGGAGCACTGTACAAACAGCATCTCATCAGGTTGGAAGATGATGGTATTTATTTGGCTGAACCTGAGAAAAGTTAATGGGGCACTTTCCGGACCTAGCGCCTAATTTGCTTTCTATTTGGTTATGGTTTAAATGGGTTCGTTAAGCATTGAAAAGACTCAGTAAATCAATACTTTACCAATGAATTTCTGTTCCACTCCATGGAGCACCAAAAAATGAAGTCCGGCATGTGCCGACATGGAAATGGTCAGCCTTCTCAGGTCTTGATTCGGGTTTTCCGATTTTTCAATTAAAGTACCATTTACGGAATAAACCTCATACGCCAACACCTCCCATTTGCTTTCAATCGTCAGGTTTCCATGGGATGGATTGGGGAAAATCCGGATAGAAATGTCGTCGGATGTGGGCGTTTGGGTAAACAAACTGACCAAGGATTGACTTCCCATGAGCACAGGCGTTTTGTCTGTTTCTTCGTACATGGTTTTAAACCGATCGATTTCAAAGCTTGTGTAAGAAAACATATGCTCCAACCACTTATTGCTCACAGTTTGGTAATATACCTTTCCTGTGATGGTAATATCTTCTGCATAATTTTCGATCGGAATGTGGTAATGGATGATGTCGCTTCCCGTACCCTGTATGTTGTCCGATTTGTTAAAATCCTGATCGGTGAGTGCTTGACCAACAATTTTTGTGGTGTCGTAGCCGGGATGACTTGTGGTGAATCCTTTGGGAGGTATCCGGTTGTCTTTCAGGTGAATGGCTGCCCGTTCGAGCACGGTGGTCAGGTCGCCATTCACGTCGCCCATCACCATCTCGTAGATTTGTACTTGGTAAGGCCGGTTAATGAGGTTGTAATGTTGTTCGAAATCAGCGTTTTCGTCAATTATATTGAAATCCTGATCTGTTTTTCCACTGTGGAAAATGGTGTCTCCGGTCTGATTTATAGCAAACAATTCCACATACAAACGCCTGCTGGGGTAGGAGGTGGGCAATTTGTGACCTGCCAGGTTGGTCAATTGCATGTCGATGTATAAGGTGTCGTTGGTACGGGAGGTTTCTGTCAGGTTGAGTTCCAGACTTTTCAGCTGAAGATTTTGATAGGTTCGGGCAAGGGTGCTGTCGAACTGTACTTCATCGGCGGTAATGCCCAGTTCGTCGATATTGCTTCTGAGCAGTTTCAGCATAAACACATTTCCTCCCACCAGGTGGTGCAGTCCATAGGGTGTTCGGCCATCGAGAAAAGGCGGCATGGAACTGATCTTCACCACGTCCTGAATTTCGGGCAGATGACAGGTAGTACAGGAGGTGCCTTCGCCGGGATAAACGGAATTCTCCCATTCTTCGTAGGGAGATTGTTCCACAAATTCGCCACCTGTGGGCACACCGTTCAAATCCAACGGATTGGTAATGAGTGTGTGGCATGATTGACAAACGCGGCTGTCGCGGATGTGCTGACTATACACCGGAGTGTATCCCGTATTGCTGATCATGGGGTTGGAAAATGGTGTGGGGTAGGGTCCGTAAATTTGCTTATTGCCAATCAAAAAATTTCCCGACGAATTGCCCATGGAAGCAGCCGTTATCTGATGACATACGGTACACGAGGCGCCATCCATGCCCAGAGCATCGGCCCTCATCTCCTCCAACGTATAGTGGTCAGCACCATTGTTTAGGGCGTTGATGTTTCCCATGGGAGCATGACAGCGGGTGCAAACTGTTTGTATTTCGTTGGCATATTGCGGATTAACCAAAATTTCATGGGATACCTTGGCTTGCCAAAATGGGTCTTTCGACGAATTGGCCATCATGGTTGAACGCCAGTCGTTGACAATGGCCACGGAGGCTCCCTGCTCGTTTACCTGTGTGTTGTGGCATTGGAGACAAGCACCTGCCCCGGCAAAAAAATCATTGTATTGATTGGGTGGATCGGTTACCAAAGTGGAGGCTGTTGCTTGGGTGAACAGGTGCGGGTTTTGCGCATGCAACGATGCCAAGCCAAGACATGCCAACAGGGTAAGAAGTAGATTTCGGGCCATAATTTTTTTATAAAGATAAGAAAAAATCAAAACAAGAAAGGAGCGTTTTGCAAAACTAATTGTTGACGGCTTGTTGGAAAAAGCCGAGTAATTTGGTTCGTAACGACATCAACCTCTCAAATTTGTCTGATTTTTTTTGTGAAAACCGATAGTTTATGACTCTATTCAAAATGCCAAGAAGAAATTGTCCCGTTTCCCAGGCCATGATTCCTCCCGGGATGGAGAAAAGAATTAAACCCAACGAAAGCAATCCGGACCGGAGTATGGATTCAAGGATAAAGTATTCACACACAAACCACAAAGGGAACAATGCCAGACTGAGGACATAGGATACGGAACTGTAAAACTGAGGATCGTTGATGGCTTTTCTGTAGGGATATCGTGTGAGGAAATAGAGCCATCCGTTGGAAAGTACTCCCCAAAGTGAAAGGGGTAATCCGATGATGATCAGAATGATTTTGACAATGAGCTTGGTATATCCATCTTGTGGTTTGGATAAGGATTCCTCGTTGATTTTCAGTTGTTTTTTAAGCGATTGATATTGGGTGGCTTTTTCAACCCAAAGTGCCTTGTCAGGAGGATATTTTTGGAGATGTTGCTCAATTTTTTGGGTCAGAAATTGCTCCCGAGGAACGAAATCCTTAGGATTGTTGGAAATCGGAAGGTGCTGTATCGATGCAGCCATGGCAAAAGCCTCTTCGAAAAGTACATAGGTGGATTTATCGGATACATGCACTACCAAAGGTCGAATGGCCTCAAAAATGTCGTCGCGCAGTTGGATGGATGCTTTGGTTTCGCCTTCCTCTTTCAGCAACGGATAATAGGTTTTGGCTTGCAAAGGATTTCCGAAATTGATAGTCACCTTCCGGCGAAAGCCATAATAACTGCTGTAATTAATTCCTACCGGAACAATTTGTATATCAAGTGTATAGTTCGTTTTTTCGGCGGCAATAAACACAATTCTCGGTATGGCTTTCTTATGGGGAAGCATGCTTTTCATGCCAATGTGTGAAGCTTCGGGAAACAGGCATAACATTTTATTGTTTTTGAGGATACGCACGGCATCGTCAAATACCTCCTCGTTTTTGGTTAGGGTGTCTTTTCCGTCGCGGATGCGGTAAACGGGCAGTATTTTTAAAAAGTTGAGGATTTTGGCGATCCATTTATTCTTAAAGATGTCGGCCCTGGCCAGAAAAACGGGTTGGATGGAGGAGGCAAACAGGATGGCCAATGGGTCGAGCAGGGCATTTTGGTGATTGGGTGCAAAAATAACGGGTAGGTTGCGTGGGATGTTATCCAAACCATTGACAAGATATTGTCGGTTTGTGGTGCGAAAGGGGATGTAGGCGAATACTTTGAGCAGGGCGTAGCCCCATGAATGGTTCTCCACTTTTTTCATGAGGTCAGGTTTCTATTGGTTTAGTCAGCGATTTCCGTCCCCAGATTCCTGCCATAATCAATCCTGAAATAATATGCCAGATACCCCACCAGGCGGCAATCACGGCCATTCCTCCCAATTCAAAGTCGGAGGGAAAAATTTTGGGATTGAACATCAAAGCCAGTGCCAGTCCGGAGTTTTGAATGCCCGTTTCGATGGTGATGGAACGACGATCTTTACGGCTGGTTTTGAACAAACTGGAAAAAGAATACCCTACACCTAGTGCCAATGCGTTATGAATGAGGACGATAACAAATATCAGGTGAATGCTGTCGAAAAATTGATTCAGGTTGTTTTTAAGCATCACCACTACGATAATCAGGAAAAACAAGATGGAGAATTGTTTGATGGGTTTGATAATTTTTTTTGTGGTTATGGGAAAAAAGCGTGCCACCAACACGCCTAAAATCACGGGGATACCCAGAATGATGAACACCGTGATAAACATTTGCAAGGGCTCAATTTCCAACGGACGCAGAAAATTGCCCCCATGATTGTTGTAATACCGAACATACCATCCTCCCCATAGGGCAAAATTGAATGGCGTCATGAAGATGGCTGAAAGCGTAGCTAGAGCGGTGAGCGTAACCGACAAAGCTGCATTGCCTTGTGCCAGTGACGACAGAAAGTTGGAAATGTTTCCGCCCGGACAGGAAGCAACGAGAATCATCCCCAAAGCCACAGATGGCGGTACATCTACGGCGATTACCAGGAGAAACGTGAATGCCGGAAGCAACAGAAATTGGGAAATATAGCCGATAATGGCCGGTTTTGGACGGGCAACAATCTGACGGAAATCGTCCACGTGAATGGAGAGTGCCACCCCAAACATGATGATGGCCAGCGCGATATTCAGAAAATGTAAACCTTCCTGGCTAAAGTTCAACCTGACATGTTCCAGGGCGTTAAGCGATTCAAACATGACGGCAAAGATAGTTTTAGGCTGGTTAATTACCAAATGGATCAGGGGATCAATGGATCAGGGGATCAATGGATCAATGGATCAGTGAGATCAATGGATCAATGGATCAGTGAGATCAATGGATCAGTGAGATCAATGGATCAATGGATCAGTGGATCAATGGATCAGTGAGATCAATGGATCAATGGGATCAATGGATCAGTGGATCAAATAAATCTAGGGTAGAAGATGAGCCATGGGGGGCACCAAAAAAAAGAACCCCCCGACGTGCTTAATCATCGGGAGGTAAGATGCAAATAATGTACAAATGCAAGGTCGTTATTGCTGAACCATCAGGTCGGTAGTTTTTGGATAGTCGATTATATTGGAATACACTACTTCTTTGTTTTTGATTATTTCGAAGGTATATTTTCCGGCAGGGAACTGACTGATATCGTATTGAATGTCAACCAGTGCGTAAGGACGATAACTGTTTTGGTACAAAACTTTGTTGTTTTCCTTTACCCTGATTTTAACTTTGTCGCCACGAATTTTGGCAACTTTAACGTTGACCAGGGCATTGGCGTCGAGTGAGATGCTGGCTCTCAGGTCGTTTGAAATATAGTCGTCGGCCTGTGATGTGATATCGCGTGCGTTTTGTGCAAACGAAAAGGTGGTTATGGCTACCAGAGCGATGGATAAGATGAATGATTTCATGGTTGTAATATTTATTGATTTGTAATGATTTATGAAGCAAAACTACTTCGACAACCGGTGCTTGTCAGTTAAAAACCTGTGAACTTCAGAATAGAGTGTGTGAAGGGGGGAAATGAGTGGATGAAGGAGTGATGGAGGAATGGAGTGAAGGGGTTGATGGGGTGACGATGGTGACGAATATGACATGAGTTTATGCCAACGGCCTATTATCATCATGTTTATCCCGTAATCATATAAATCCTTGTGGACCAAGTGAAACGGTGAAAGGGTGAGCAGTGCTCCATAAACTACTTACAGGAAAGCCCATCAACAATCAAGTGTTGCACATGCTTCTTAAACCCATGTTAATCCATATAAACCAAATATAACAATGGGTGTAAAAAATTTGTAATCAGGTATTTAAAAACTTGAACCGATTTTTTACCCCAATTATTTTTTTATGAAACCTGTTCTCTTCACCGTTTGACCCCCGAAGAATTATTAACATGAACATTCGATTTCCACAAATTCAAGGTGGAAAATGAGTATTGTTCAAGACAGAAATATAATAATTTAACCCACATTGCAGGTAAATTAGCGCAACTACCTGATATCAAGACGAGTCATTTTTTAAAATTTCCGCAGGGGGGACTACAGATTTTTTTGGAAGAATGGAACAGATTTAAAGTTTAGAAGTTGGTAGATTTGGTTGGCTTTTTTTATGGCTCGGTGCATTGGCGCATCGTTATGACACTTACGAATCTAAGTGGCTTTTTTTGAGCAAGTTAAGGAAGCAACATCGATGGTCAGCCTAAATGAGAGGTTGTGGGGACTCTTTGTTGAGATATTTCAAATATTGGCCGACTAGTGTGAAATTTAAGGCGAAATGTCGGTACATGAAAGATTCATAAACAATGATCATGCACTAAGTCAACTAAGAAGACTTTTTGAAGTAATACCGGATATTGAAAATGCCGCATAAACCAAAATGGAATTTATAAATCACTGAAATTTAACATGGAAAAACTCCTGAATCTTAACTCACATAATTACATAGGGTTAACTGAAGTGCGAAACATTAGATAACTATAAATAGACATAAAATTATCAATTATTGGTAGTTGCTTTTTAAAGCATATGGATTAAAGTATATTTTTGCCACAAAAGAAAAAAGTTTGAGGTGGTTAAAGTGTTCTTGGTCAATCTTCAGAAAGAATTTCATTGTTGCGTCGTGTGCCATTTTGTTGGTTTTTCCATGCCTTGCCATAGGTCAGGAAGTGCCCGAATGGAAGGAAGTACGAGACAATGATGGCATTAAAGCCTATGTGATGAAGCTGCCGGACGTTGCCATGAAAAAGGTGAAGGTGGAAACTGTGGTTAAGTCGAGTTTGTCCTCACTGGTGGCTCTAATGACAGATGCTCCCCGCAATCCCGATTGGGTGTATGCCAACATGTACGCTACTATTCTCGAGAAAAATGATGGTTTTAATTGGGTTTATTACGGACAAAGCGATGCGCCCTGGCCTGTGAACGACCGGGATGTGATTACCCGTGTACACATGTCGCAAAATCCTGTTACCAAAGAAATCCAGTTTGTGTCTGTTGGTGAGCCTGATTATAAACCCGAAGAGGAAGATTTTGTGCGTATCCCAATGTTGCATGCCATATGGAAGTTTACGCCTTTGGGAGAGGGTAAAGTGCTGGTTTCCTTTGAATTACAACTGGATTTGGGTGGGAATATTCCCGGTTGGGTCATCAATCTCGCCGTCACCAAAGGCCCTTACAACTCATTGAAAAGTTTTATCTCTCTTGCGTCCCGAGAACCTTATTCCAGCGCCCGACTAGACTATATCCGCGAACCTCAGTGGTAGTTTAGTATCCTATTTCCAAATTTAATTGGTCATTGAGTTTTTTTACGTTGGGATATTTTTCAACCAAAAGTGCCAATTTATCGCGGTCTGTGTAGGCTTTTTTTGGTTCAGTTTTGTCAGGTAATACGGGGTGGAGGGTTATTTGATTGTTTTTTAATTCATTTTTCAGAGATTCCAGCAAATAATTTACGGCCAGCATGTCTTGCGAAATAAGCAGGGAGTCCACCTTGTAGGTAATCTGCCTGTTTTCGCCCAGCACAGGAGTGTATTTGGCGAGGGCGTTGGCAAAACTCGGGGAAGTTTCTTCGTAGGATGTGCAAAAGTTTTTCCATGCTGTTTCAAGTTGTTCCTGAGAAAACGCATTGTCAATTATCGGTACTTCAGTTGTGGTATCCTCTTCGCTTTTTTCCTTCATGTTGCGAAGGGTTTTGGAAATGGAGATGCTTCTGATGCCTTTTCCTGCACCAGCACTTTCTGGACGCGCCTCGTTTATGTTATTCTTTTTTAAAGAATTGACAGGAGTATAAGTGGTAGTTTTAGGCTTTTCTGTCGTGGTGTCGACCTGTTGTGTGGGTTGAGGTTGCACGGGTTCGTTCACAGGTTGAGGTGGCTGTGCCGGTGACGGAATTTCTTTCTTTACCTCCGATTGTGTGGGCTGATGTTTTGGAGATGTTTTTGGTTCTGTTACCTTGGTGGAAATGGTGTTAGTTGGTGCCGGCATAGCTTTGGCGCTGGTGTCAGGGTTTCTATTCATCAGTGCAGCCAGCGACATCAGGGCAATCTCCACATGCAGGCGTTTGTTATTACTGGCCTTGTATCTAATATCATATTGATTGCAAATGTCCAATGCCTTAAACAGAAAATCCGGCGAGCAATGTTCGGCCTGTTGGGCATAACGTTGTTTGAGTTGATCGCTGGCATGCATCAACTGGATGGTTTCGGGGTTTTTTATCACCAGCAATTTACGAAGGTGATCGCCCAAACCCAAAATGAAATGCTGACCATCGAATCCGTTTTCGATAATTTCATTGAAAAGCATGAGCAAGGAAGCAATGTCATGACGCAGGATGTTTTCGGTTACCCTGAAATAATATTCGTAGTCGAGGATGTTCAGGTTTTCGATCACGCTTTTATAGCTGAGCATATTTCCGCTGAAGCTCACAATTTGGTCGAAAGTCGAGAGGGCGTCTCGCAGGGCTCCGTCGGCTTTTTGGGCGATGATGTGCAGGGCTTCAGGTTCGGTTTCAATGTGTTCGCTGGTTGCGACATAGTCCAGATAATGAGCGATATCGTCCACCATAATTCTGCGAAAGTCGAATATCTGACAGCGTGATAGGATGGTGGGGATAATTTTATGTTTTTCGGTGGTAGCCAGAATAAATTTCGCGTAAGCGGGGGGTTCTTCCAGGGTTTTCAAAAACGCATTAAAGGCAGCTTGCGACAACATATGCACCTCATCGATGATATATACCTTGTATTTTCCTACCTGCGGCGGAATGCGCACTTGCTCTACCAAGCTGCGGATGTCGTCCACCGAGTTGTTGGAAGCGGCATCCAACTCGTGTATGTTGAATGATGAACTGGAATTGAAGGAGCGACACGACTCACATTGGTCGCATGGCTCAAGTTGATCGTTGAGGTTGGTGCAGTTGATGGTTTTGGCCAAAATACGTGCGCAGGTGGTTTTCCCGACTCCTCTTGGGCCGGTAAACAGAAAAGCTTGCGCTAAGTGGTTGTTTTTGATAGCATTCTGAAGTGTTGAGGTAATAGACTGTTGTCCTACTACTTGCTTGAAAGTAGCCGGTCTGTATTTACGTGCCGAAACGATGAAGTTGTCCATAAGCTGAAAAATAGGACTTCAAAAATACTATTTTTTCTTCCGTTGTAAGTAAAGGTTTAAACCCCTTTAATTAACAAATTGGGATTGATTAGCACAATTGTGGCAAGAGTGATTTTTTTAAGTTTGGTAATCAGCATCTTATGATAATGTCAAAAATGGGTAATTCTATGTGATCATATTTTATTAAGGTGAGGGTACTGTTTTATATGCTTTATTGATTTTTAAGTTTGTTAAGTTAGGCGAAATGGGCATATGGTTTTTTTAAGTACTTTTGAAATGATGGAAAGTTTGCTCATATATGTGCCCAAAAGAACCAGTCGTGTACGATACGTATTCAGATTGGTGTTTAAGGAATTGCTTAAAATTCCGTGTACTATTATTTCTGATTTGGATGCCTTTCAGTCGGCTGACGGCGCCAAGTTGGTATATGCCGAAAAGCCTTGGTCGGATGATTTGTTTTTCAAATCTTCGGGTTTGTTGTCCGAAAGGGGCGTGAATGATGTTAATCTAGACCCATTTGAATATGAGGGTAATAAAGCTTTATTCCCGGTGTCGGGTGAAGAATCTGCTTTACCTTTCGACGTCTTTGCGGCTATTTTCTATCTGGTTTCGCGTTATGAAGAGTACCAGCCATTTGTACCCGATCAGCACGGACGGTTTACAGCTCAACTTAGTATCAGCACCAAATTGGGTATACTGGAAAAACCCATGGTGAACATTTGGACATTGATGATCAAAGATATTATTCTGCAAAAATACCCTGATTTTCAGTTTCCGGTAAGACATTACAGATTTACACCCACTTACGACATCGACAGCGCATTCGCCTATAAGCAAAAGGGGTTGGTTAGGACAATAGGCGGGTATCTGCTTTCAATCAAAAACCTTGATTGGTTTGACTTTTGGCAGCGCACCCGGGTGCTTTTCTGGCGTGCAAAAGACCCTTTTGATACTTTTGACTTACAGATTGAATATCAGAAAAAATATCAGCTAAAACCAGTTTATTTTTTCCTTTTCGGACATTATGGACAGTTCGACAAAAACATCAATACCCGTAATCGCACATTTCGGTTTTTAATTAAAAGAATGCTGGATTATGCCAAAATTGGTGTTCATCCTTCTTACAATACCTCCGACTACCCGGAAATGCTGCACCAGGAGATAAGTGGGCTGGAAAAGGTAGTGAATAAGGATATTACGCGAAGTCGTCAGCATTTTTTGCGACTTATGTTGCCACACACTTACCGCAATTTAATCGACAGCGACATAACCGATGACTATAGCATGGGCTTTGCTGCCTTGCCGGGTTTTAGGGCCGGAATCTGTGATTCGTATAATTTTTACGACCTGGATATGGAGGTGGAAACCAAGTTGCGTGTTCATCCTTTTATGGTGATGGACGGAACCTTACGCGATTATATGCAGCTTTCTCCTGCTGATGCCAAAACTAAAATAGCAGCCCTGATAGCCGAAGTGAGGAAAGTGAATGGAACTTTCGTTTCTCTGTGGCACAACGAACCATTGAGCGACCAAAAAAGGTGGAAAGGTTGGCGGGATGTATATGAATTTCTAATCCATGAAGCCCTTCCATAATTTAATGCACAGTTTTGAAGAAGCTAAAAAACCTCGTTATGAGAAAAATCAGGTACTTAAAAAACGAAGACATCAACAAAGCCAAGTGGGATGCTTGTATTACCCATGCCTTCAATGGAAATACCTACGCCTATTCGTGGTATCTTGATATCATCCATCCCGGGTGGAGTGCATTGATAGAGGAAGACTATTTGCGTATTATGCCTCTGCCCATCACAACAAAGTATGGTGTCACTTTTTGCTATCAGCCAATTTTTGCTCAGCAATTGGGAGTGTTCTCGATTAGTTTGCTCTCCCCGGACATTGTGACTGATTTTTTACGGCAAATCCCCCCCTTTATTAAATTGGTTAATCTGAATTTAAATAGTCTGAGTGCCCCCGACACACAATTATTTCCCGTTAAGAAACGTGCCAATTACCTCTTAGATCTGATTCATGACCCCCTTCATCTGGAAAAGAAGTACAATACCAACACCAAACGCAACCTGAAATTGGCTCAGAAAAGCGGGCTCAGCATGATTAAATCGCTTAATCACGAAGAAATTATCAACCTGTTCAGAAACAACCGCGGTAAGGAGGTAACGCACTGGGGTGATGAACAATATCAGGTGCTAAGCAGGCTAATGTACGCGGCTATTTATCAAGGACAAGGACTTACTTACGGAGTTTATAATGGCTTTAATGAACTGGTGTCGGGTGCGTTTTTCCTTCGCAACAACCATAAATTGATATTTCTGTTTTCAGGAACAAGCGAGGATGGACGTTCCACCTCTGCGCTCACTTTTCTCCTTCATTCAGTAATCAACGATCATGCGCCCAGCAAACTTATTTTGGACTTTGAGGGATCGAACGATGCCAACCTAGCGCGTTATTATGGTGGTTTTGGTGCCACGAAAACAGATTATTATCAGTTGAAAATCAATAGGTTTAGTCCGGTAGGTAATTTGTTGTTCAAGCTGGCATCACGATTTGTAAGGTAGGTGCCGGTTGAGGGTAGTTTCGGCCACCTTTTGCAGCATCAAAATAATATTCGCTTGTCGTAATTAATTGTACTTTTGTCTGAAATACTAAGCATATGATTCGGGAAATTGGAAAAGTAAACTCAATATTCAACAGGTTTCTTGCCGAACTTCGTGATGTAACCATTCAAAGCGACAGAATGCGCTTTCGGCGAAACATGGAGCGGGTAGGGGAGATATTCGCCTACGAGATCAGTAAAAATCTGACCTATGAAACCAAAGAGGTGGTTACTCCTCTGGGTACCGCACATATGAATTTACCCACCGTAACACCGGTTTTAGCCACGATTTTGCGAGCCGGTTTGCCCCTTCATCAGGGTTTGTTGAACTATTTCGACACCTCCGACAGTGGTTACGTATCCGCTTATCGAAAATATACCAAGGACGAAGATTTTACCATTA
This sequence comes from Bacteroidales bacterium, assembly GCA_963676875.1. Taxonomy (GTDB): domain Bacteria; phylum Bacteroidota; class Bacteroidia; order Bacteroidales; family F082; genus UBA6244. The sequence continues at coordinate 48,340 of OY781436.1, read as the reverse complement.
AACTGGATTATGTTTCGGCGCCCTCTTTGGATGGTAAAACGCTGATATTAAGCGATCCCATGTTGGCCACAGGGGGGTCTTTAATATCAGCTCTCAAAGGTTTATTACAAAACGGACAACCTGAACATATCCATATCGTTACCCTGTTGGCCAGCGAAGAAGGAATCATGCATGTGAAACGGCATTTTTCACTAAAACCTTTTACCCTGTGGGTAGGTGCCGTGGACGATGAACTCACGGCCAAAGCCTACATTGTCCCTGGCTTGGGCGATGCCGGGGATCTGGCCTTTGGTGTTAAAGAAGACTAAAAGAAATGACAGACATTCAGCTCATAAAAGAAAATCTGCGTATTTCGCTGACTTCAATCAAAAGTCACTTGCTGCGTACCATCCTCACGGTGATGATTATCGCATTCGGAATTATGGCCTTAGTGGGAATACTCACAGCCATCGATGCGGTGGAGTATTTTCTCAACAACAATTTTGCCATGATGGGCTCCAACACATTTAGTATACAAAATCGTGATATCAGGGTGCATATTGGCGGAAGGCGAAACAGAACTGTCGATTACAAGGAAATAAGTTATCAGCAGGCCATGGACTTTAAGAAAGAGTATAATTTCCCGGTGACGACTTCCGTTTTCACATGGGGCACCGGCATCGCCACGCTGAAGTACCAATCTGAAAAAACCAACCCGAATATTCAGGTACTTGGGGTTGACGACAACTATTTGGCCACTGCCGGATTGGAGATTGAAAAGGGTAGAAATTTCAATCAGACCGAAATCGAGAATGGTAGTCCTGTGGCTGTTTTGGGAAGCGAAATCGTTGCCACACTTTTTCTAAATAACGAAGACCCATTGGGCAAAGTTATTTCCATCGGTGCAGGTAAGTATAAGGTGATAGGTGTGCTGAAAGAGCGAGGTTCCTCCGTGGGATTTGGTGGCGACAAATATTGTCTGGCTCCACTTTCTAATGTACGCATGTATTTTTCACGACCCAACATGAACTACAAAATTAGTGTGATGGTAAGTGATCCCAATGTTATGGATGCCGCCATTGGTGAAGCAACTGGTGTTTTTAGACGGATTCGTCAGGATAAGGTTGGGCAAGACGACTCTTTTTCTGTGGTAAAGAGCGACAATATTGCCAGCATGTTAATCAAACTCACCGGAAGTATTCGGTTGGGAGCCACGCTTATCGGACTGATAACATTATTGGGTGCAGCAATCGGTTTGATGAATATTATGCTGGTATCTGTTACCGAAAGGACACGTGAAATAGGCATACGCAAAGCCGTTGGTGCACGACGGAAAACCATCCGAAACCAGTTTTTGGCTGAGGCAGTTGTTATTGCTCAAATAGGTGGCATACTTGGTGTAATTGCAGGAATTCTTATCGGAAATGTGGTGTCGTTTGCCACAGGTAGTGCCTTTATTGTTCCTTGGTTATGGATTATTACAGGTATTGTCCTATGCGTTTTTGTGGCTCTTGTTTCAGGAATTATTCCTGCCAACAAAGCCGCTGGTCTCGACCCCATCGAGTCCCTTCGCTATGAATAGCAACTAATTTGGGTACAGTTTCGACTCTTTTGATGCCTGAAAGGTGCATTTTTTTATTGTTTTTGTCCTGAAATTCGATTTGCTGCTTGTTGTAAATGATGTTGTATCAGCAGGTTAATACTATTCCTGAATCAATTTATCCTATTTTATTTTTCCACATGTTTGACGGGTAAAATGCTTTTGTATATTTGTGCTGATTAGCTTTATTTACACAAACACACAAAAACTTTATTATGAAAAAAACGTTAATTTGGGCTGTCTTGTTGATAGCTGCATTTTCCTTTCAAAATCTCAATGCCCAGGTGAAGGGTGGATTTAAACTGGGCGCTGACTTTTCCAAACTTACCATGGAGGATTCCGATGGTGATTCAGAACTGTCGGATGAGGCCAAGCGGTTGATTTCTCCCAGAATGGGCTTTATTATTGAAGTACCTGTGAATGGCTTCTTGTTTGTGCAAGCAGGTATATTCGGTGCCGCAAAAGGATGGAGACTGAATGGAGAAGAAATGGGTATTGAATACAAAAACATTCAGGTGATAGGTACCCTTGACATTCCCGTAAATTTTGGTTATAAATACGACTTGGGCGGAGTGAAGCTTTTTGGTATGGCCGGACCTGTGTTGTCGTATAATGTTTATACCACTTTCCTGTACAAATATGGAGATGATGACTGGGACAATGATAACGATTTTAAAATAGGAACCTCAGATACCGACACCTTTAAACCATTGAATTTTGGTGTTAACATTGAAGCAGGTGTTGAGTTGAACAGGTTTCAGTTCTCAGCATTTTTCAGTCCCGGATTATCCAACTTCAGTAATGTAGAAGGAAGCAAATTTAAAACCAACGTTTTTGGTTTGGCAGCCGCCATCAAATTTGGCAGTGTAGATTAGTTTCAGGTAAAAAAATCTACAACCACAAAGCTTCATCTGGCATAAAATCAATTGCCGGATGAAGTTTTTTTCATTTAAAACGCCAACGTTTTAGCTTGTCATTGTGTGTGTTATGATTTCACGTAACTCATTTGAAACACCGAAAAAATGCTTGTGTCCGGGAGTTCGTTTAAAATCAGCATGGCTTTGTTAATTTTGTGGATGCAACCTAATCATTAACAAATTCAAAATTCGATCATGATGAAAAAAGCTTTCTTTCTGTTTATGGCGTTGATGGCAACCGTTGCCATTAGTCAGGTAAATGCTCAGGTAATGGGCGGTTTTAAAATGGGGGTGGATTTTTCCATGCTAAACATGGAGTACGACGATGGCAGTTCCAGCGCTGACCTTGATCCTACACGGTTGGTGTCGCCCCGAGGTGGTTTTATCCTGGATATTCCTGTGAATAAATTCTTGTTTGTTCAGCTTGCGGCCATGGGAACCGCAAAAGGCTTCCGTACTCAAGTTACAGAGGAAGATGTGGAGAATAAATACATTCAAGTTATCGGTTCAGTAGATTTTCCCGTTCAATTTGGTTACAAACAGGATTTGGGTAAGCCCAAGTTGTTTCTTATGGCAGGTCCTGTGTTTGGCTATAACTTTTACTCCGATTGGTTTTACAAGTATGGCGACAAAAAATGGGACCACAACAACGAACAGGAAATTGGCAATGAAGAACAAGACACCTTCAAGCACCTCAATATTGGTATCAATGGGGAGCTGGGCGTGGAACTGCATATTTTTCAGTTTTCGTTTTTCTACGCAAAAGGCTTATCGAACATATCTCCTCAAGAAGGATCTACCTATAAAACTGACACATTTGGTATGGCTTTGGCCATTAAATTCGGAAGGGCGAAAGGCGAGTAAAGAAATATTTCAGGAAGTTGCTTCCAAGTTATTGGCAAATGAATTTAAAGCCGGATGTTTTATTCGGCTTTTTGTTTGTCATTTTTAGTTACTTTCAAAGATTAAAAATCGAATTTAACCAAAATCTCTATCTTTGTGAAACCAATCAACTTATAGTCCACGATGAGATTTTCTGCCCTTTCCTTTATTTTATTATTCTTATTCAGTTTTTTTACTTCTTCTGCGATCCATTGCCAGGATAGGGTGTTGAAGGTCGGTTTCCAAGTGGCACCACCGTTTATTGTGGATAGCAATGGCCGGTATTCGGGTGTGAGTATCGACCTTTGGGGAAAAATTGCAGATTCGCTCCATGTAAAATATTCCAGTAAAGTTTATTCCATTGAGGAACTTCTTGCTGCCATTCAAACAGGCGAAGTAGATGTGGCAATCTCACCGCTTACGGTTACAGCTTCCCGTATCAAGAGATTTAGCTTTAGTCAGCCCTATTATATCACCAACCTGGCTTTTGCTACCAAAGTGGAGAAATCCAACAACATGATTTCCTTTTTTCTGGATTTTTTCTCGCTAAACTTTTTCAAAGCGGTTTTTTCTTTGTTTTTTGTCATTCTCATTTTTGGTTTTTTATTGTGGTTGCTTGAACGCCATAAAAACGCATCTCAATTCAGACGTGGTGTCGATGGTTTGGGCGATGGTATTTGGTGGTCGGCGGTTACCATGTCAACCGTTGGGTATGGCGATAAATCTCCTACTACTGCCTGGGGAAGGGTGCTTTCCATCATTTGGATGTTCACGGCTGTGATTATCATATCCGGCCTTACTGCCGGTATTTCTTCCAGTCTTACCATTCATAACCTTAAAACAGAAGTTACCAGTTTCGACGATTTACGAACCCTACGGGTGGGTTGTGTTCCCAATTCGGGGACTGCCGACTTTTTGGATCGTTATAAAATTAAATATCAAGATTTCAGTACAGTACAACAAGGTTTGGATGCCGTGGCCCATGGAACCATCAAGGCCTTTGTTTATGACGAAGCTGTGTTGACCTATTTTGTGAATGCCAAGAAATACAATGAAGTTATTCAGGTGATCCCCAGCTCTTATTATCGTGAATATTTTAGTTTTGGATCCCTCGATACCGATTTATTGAAACGTATAGATGCTGTTTTGATCGGTATAATTGAAAGTAACCAATGGGAGAAAGATTTGAAAAAATACCACATTGAATACCGGAATTAGGACAGTTTGAGGTGACAAGGGGACAGAGGAGCGAAGTGACCGGGTGAACAGTGCGTGATGCACGATGAACAGTGAACAAAGAAACCATTGCCGGGCGGGCATCCTGTCTATAAAAAATTAAGGGATGTTATTTTTTCCATAGGAAATTAATGGTTGAAGAAACGGCTTAAGGGTGAAAAGGTTACGAACTGTGACAATGAGCCAACAGTCAATAGCTAACCGGCAAAACCATCCATCATCCTGTCTGTCCTGCAATTCCATAAATCCGGTTAAGACAAAAGGAACAGTGATTGTTGATGAATACAAAGATTTTGCCTCAAAATAAAAGCCCCCTTGCTAATCAATAACAAGAGGACTTTCTGTCGGAATATAAATAAAACTAAAAATCTATTCGGGAATTTGGTAGATGTTTTCCGGGTTTCTATAACCGGTTTCGTCCAGATACCAATCGTTGAACAAGACGCCATTGCTTTCTGCCCATTCTCCAAAATGCAGGTAAGCAGAGGTGATGTCCACCTTTTCGATCGGATAATCCAAACTTTCAATGATGTTGATGGCCCAAGGCAAGTTGTTTTGGGTGCGGTAATACCTGCCCGTTGCCGGATTGCTGTCGTCAGCTTCGGTGCCAAATAAGTTTGGAGAAGCCAAGTCGGTAGGAGCTTTGTCCACCAAATGCACTTCCACATCACGCTGTCCGTTGACGAAAATGAATGGATTGTATGGGGGTATTCCTGAGCTGGCAAGTCCAATCGGGTCGGTGAGTGTGATGGTGATGCGCAGTGTGTCGGGAATCACAAAAGGAAAATCAGGATCGGTATTCACACCAATGCCACCGCCTTCTTGAGGAAGTACGTCGTACGCATCTTCCCATAACATGACAACAGGAAGGGTTTGCCCTGCTTCAAGATTTTTGTCGTCAAGTGTTACTATGTTACCTGTTACACGCAGGTCGCCCGTAACTCCTGCCACAAGTGCTTTGTCGAATGGCAACTGGAATCCAAAACCATTATGGAAGAAAGCTCCATGGGCACGCAGTATAAATTCAGCCTCAATTTCTACCATGTCGTTGTCGGCATTGGTTATCTGGTTAAAATTGTAGTCGATTACGGCATCATTAAAGTCGTAGTCTCCTTTTGAAGGCCACAAATCTTCAAAGGCCAACGTACCATAACTGCCTTGGTTAAAAAAGTAATTATCAAAAGCTTTAAAGGGGTCGTTGGGATAGTTGTCCACATTATCCGGAACACCATCTGCATCTGTATCCTGTCCTGTGTAGTCGATGTTAGGAAATTGACTTTGATCGATGGCCTCAATAGGATTGGCGGTTACATAGAAAATAGCGTCGTTAAAATCGTGGTCGCAACCGGATCGGTCTCTCAAAATATCTTCGATACCTAAAAGAAGTAAATTACGCCCGTTGTCGTTTAGCAGCACGGTATGTTGACGAAGGTTTGGATCTGACTCAGGGTTCAGATTGGGATTGGAATAAACAATCCAATATCCATCTGTTACCTGTCCATTTTGCCATCCATTTGCCATCAGAGCAAAACTAATGGTGTTGCCGGCTTCAAACTGACCAATATATACCTTGTTTCCGGAGTAGAGTCCACCACCGGATCCTTCATAACTTACATTGGGATAAATGATGGTAATTTCATCAATATCATCAGGTGTTTGGGGTACCTCATCTGATGGATAAGTGTAAAACCCAAGTACGTTTTTGTAGCCTGCTCCTTCATGAACAAAAGTGATCCACACATCACAATCTTCAATCAACCTCATATTATAGTCCCATTCCGGGAGAAGATACTCGGGATGCGATTCCGTCAACGGTTCCTGTTCGGGAAGGGTGTTGTTGATGTCGTTGAGCAAATCCTGGGTAATTACATCGTTTTCAGGTTCCAGATAATCAGGAACACCTGCTGAATTATATCCTCCCAAATATCCAAAATCAGTATTCAACATCTTTAGGTTAACTGTCGATTTAAATTGGGGGTTGGTTTGTACACCACCCAGTGTGATACTAAATCCATTTTGATTCAAAGCCACCATTCCGGGTGTGGGCAATCCTACATAATCACAGGTTACGAACAAGCTGTCGTAGTATGCAGGCACCTCATAATCAACTGTATAGTCGCCATTGGAGTTGGTAACACCACCAACGATGAGTTTTCCGTCTTCTTGAGGATCCTTGGTGTAAATATTAATTTTGGCTCCCGAGATAGGCTGGTTGATGTTGTCGAAGGCTTTTACCTGAAAGGTGGCTTCCCGGGAAGTTGACCAATCAAAATTGTCGGCGATAATCAAATCATTCATACCCTTGGGCTCATCTACGGGGTTGTCTTTGTTGGTATTGCATGCAGATACCAACATGAGCAACCCAATGATCGGTAAAATGGATTTAATGTATTTCATAGGGCTAAATTTTAATAGTTTCAATTTTAAAATAAGTAATCAAATATTCTGCCACCTTATACATATTGCATAAATACAGTGACTTATCGGTAATTTTATTGTTGTTTTTTCCCAAAATGAAACCTATTCGGTTCTCACATCGAAAGAGTTGAATTGCATATATCCCACCAGTCGGTCGTACTCGGGAACTTTTTCGCGGTAATACACGAAAACGCTGTATTGGTTGTTGGTTTCCCAATGGTCGCCTTCGATGATGGTTACGTCGCCTTCGGAACTTCCTTTGGGAACGACGGCGTACAGATAGTCGTAGTATCCTTGTTTTAAGAATAGCCGACCATGATACATGTTCAACCTACTGTCGAATCGCATTTTTCCTTTTTCGTTGAGTTGCCAGTTGTTGAGGGCACCTAGTATGTATATATCTGCATCTTTCAGTCGTGGTTGCTTGAGCCAGAATTCCACCCAAGCATATTCACCTTCGGTATTGGTATTTTGACCTTCACGCGCTTGAATAAGTTTTCTTCCATTGATATCTTCTATCAGGCTGTAGGGCTTGTTGGGGCGTGGAGCGGTTGTGTGCAAAATAACATCATATCCATTGGGATCGTTGATAATTTCGCGGATGTACATGGATTGATAATAATAGCTTTTGATGTCAAAATTACGAAATTGATTTCCGCCATCGAAGACAATGCCGTCGGTATAATCGAAATTTAGTTGGTTCATCATGATGGAGGTGGGTCTCAGGTTGGTTTTCATGTTATCGAACCTGCCATTTTGCATGATGTTTACGGTAATTCGTTGGGAAGGTTCGGCATTAAACAAGTCTGGTGTTTCGAGGGTGAGGTTGATTTGTTGCTTCTTTCTGACAAATTCCAGATTTTTAGGGTAGTAGGGTATGTTTACCGCCATTTTTACCAATGGTTCAACAACATAAAACCTGCGTGTAAAAAGCACGTTTTCATCGTCAGCATTATCTACATACACCTTTAATATATAGTTTCCCGAAAGTTTAATATTGATATCCCGATTGGGAAAGCTTACCCCATAATGAATATAAGGTGGAATGGCATTAAGCGAGAATTCGTAATGGGTAATGTCAGCTTCCATAAACCCATCCAGATAATCCATTGGGTTAAGATCGGAGGTTTGCCAATCGCTGGTGCAATGAACAAAGGTGTATTTAAACAAATACGACTCGCTGCTCAGGTCGTCGAACGACAAATTTAACCTATCGTTTGTTCCCAAACGAATAATTGGCGCCGAAAGCTGGTCGCCACCTTTGTAAAGCAATACAGTTTGAATGTTTTGATCGTAAACAAGGTCGGCGTTTTCAATTTGTTGGGCAAAAGTGTGAGCTGACATGATTGTTACTCCGATAATCACCGAAAAGAAAAACCTCAATATACCTTTGATTTTAAGCATAAGTTCATAATTATTTTGGTTAATACCTCAATTATTTAGAGTTAGTAAAAATAGCTATTATTTGTGAACGATTTCTAAATAAAACAGGATTATTATCTAAATTGCAGGCCAATTAATACATGAATCTATTTATATATGTCAACTAGTTATCTTATTAAGAAAGGTCTGGATATTAAGTTGTTAGGTGATTCAGAAAAAACCATTGTTGATTATCATGCAAAACGGTTTGCGATAAAACCAACGGATTTCATAGGTGTTTTTCCGAAAATGATGGTGGCAGAAGGCGATATAGTAAAAGCCGGAGACCCATTATTTTATGATAAAAATCGTAATAACTTGATATTTACCTCTCCCGTAAGTGGAAAAGTAACCACTTTAAAGCGTGGGGCAAAAAGGAAGTTGCTTGAGGTTGTGGTTGAGGCTGACAGTCTCAACGAGTCGGTGGTTTTCAAAACCAATCCCCCGGAGAAGTTAAAACGTGAGGAAATTGTTGAGCATCTGCTAAAAAGCGGTATTTGGCCAATGATCAGGCAGCGACCGTATGCGACCATTGCCAATCCGGCGGACAAGCCGAAAGCCATCATTATTCCGGCATTTGATACGTCTCCATTAGCTCCCGATTTCGATTTAATCGTACACGGGCAGGGAGATGCTTTTCAAGCCGGTTTGGATGCTTTAACCAAACTAACCGAAGGTACTGTTCATTTAAATGTTGACGCAAAAAATACCACTTCCAAAGTGTTTTTGAACTCCAAGGGTGTTCAGATTAACTCGTTTAGTGGACCACATCCTGCCGGCAACGTGAGTGTTCAGGTGAGCCGCATCAGTCCCATGAACAAGGGCGATATCATTTGGTATCTGTATCCGCAGGACGTTATTTCCATCGGAAATTTCTTTCTTACCGGAAAGCCTGATTTTGATCGTATTATTGCCCTTGCCGGATCGGAGGTGTTAAAACCTAAATATTACAAAACGAAATTGGGTGCATGCATCGACCAGATAGTTGCTGGTAATGTAACCGAAGGCAATAACCGTTTTATCAGTGGAAACGTTCTTACGGGCGAGAAAATTGAAAAAGATGGCTTTGTTGGATTCTACCAATCTCTGGTAACGGTTATTCCCGAAGGCGATTATGCTGAATTTTTCGGCTGGTTGCTTCCCGGCTTTAATAAGTTTAGTTTCTCAAAGACCTTCCTTTCATGGATGTTTCCCAACCGGAAATATCGTCTCGATACCAACTTGCACGGCGGACACCGCTCGCTGGTGATGACCGGGAAATATGAGCAAGTATTCCCCTTTGATATTTACCCCATGACACTTTTGAAGGCCATCATGGTTGAAGATATCGACGCCATGGAAAATTTAGGAATATATGAAGTGGACGCAGAAGATTTTGCATTGTGCGAAGTAATTGACACTTCAAAAACAGAAATGCAAACAATTGTTCGCAAAGGCCTGGAGCTGATGCGTCAGGAAATGAGTTAAATTTAAGTTAATCAGTATATATTGCATGAAAGCGCTTAGAAAACTATTAGATAAACAGAAACCCCACTTTGAAAAGGGCGGCAAATTTCAAAAATTTCATTCTACATTCGATTCCATTGAAACCTTGCTGTTTGTTCCCGATAAGGTAACCTTTTCCGGTGCACATATCCGCGATGCCATTGATATGAAACGTACCATGATCGTGGTATTTATTTCATTGATTCCGGCTTTGTTGTTCGGTATGTGGAATATCGGGTTTCAACATTTTTCCTCCTACGGCCAAGATCCGGGTTTTGTTTCAGAATTCCTTTACGGATTTCTGAAAATGCTACCCATCATCATTGTATCTTATGCGGTGGGCTTGGGAATAGAAATCGTTTTTGCCCAAATAAAAGGGCATGAAGTAAACGAAGGATTTTTTGTTTCCGGTTTACTTATTCCCATGATTGTTCCGCCCGAAACCCCATTGTGGCAGGTAGCCATTGCAGTGGCGTTTGCCGTTGTCTTCGGAAAGGAAGTATTTGGTGGCACAGGAATGAATATCGTAAATCCGGCGCTTACTGCCCGAGCCTTTTTGTTTTTTGCCTATCCGGGCGACATGTCGGGCGACAAGGTTTGGATAGCCGATAAACTCGATGGCTTTTCAGGAGCGACCCCACTGGGAAATGCTTTGGTAGGTAACTTTGACGCCATACCAAGCCCTCATGATATGTTCATGGGCTTTATCCCGGGATCTAATGGAGAGACCTCTGTGTTGATGATTCTCATTGGAGCAGTGATTTTGTTGGCCACGGGTATCGGCAACTGGCGCATTATGATTAGTGTGTTTGTGGGAGGTATCGTTATGGGATTGTTGTTCAATCTTTGGGGTGCCAATGAGTACATGGAACTACCATTTTATTATCACCTGCTTATGGGGGGATTTGCTTTTGGTGCTGTTTTTATGGCAACCGACCCGGTAACTGCCACCCAAACCACCAAAGGTATGTACATCTATGGGTTCCTCATTGGGGTCATCGCCATTCTCATCCGCGTATTCAACCCGGCTTACCCTGAAGGTGTAATGCTGGCCATTCTGTTAATGAATGTGTTTGCTCCGCTCATCGACCATTACGTGGTTGAATCCAATATCAAGAAGCGGCTCAAACGTATGAAAGCCTTAGTTACCAATTCATAAAAAGATTTAAGAAAATGTATAGTAACGGATATATATTCAGATACGCAGGCATCATGGTTATTGTTGCCGCAGCGCTGCTATCCACTGCCGCCATGCTCCTCAAGCCTTTTCAGGAGCGCAATGTGGCAATCGATAAAATGGGAGGGATTTTGGCTTCGGCGCAAATACCTGATGTAACTGCCGATAACGCCATTAAATTATTTAATGAGTATGTTACGGAAGAAATCGTGATCAACCAGGACGGTGATGTGGTAGAAACTTACACCAAAGACAAAAAAGAAGATGCCAAAGCTTTTAATATCGACATGAAAGCTGAATTGTATAAAAAATCGCAAGGCAAACCTTTTGAACTTCCCCTTTACGTGATTAAGAAAAATGGTCAAGACCTATATGTAATTCCCGTGAGAGGTGTTGGTTTGTGGGGTCCCATTTGGGGAAATATTGCCTTGAGCAGCGATTTGAACACCATCGTTGGTGTAACTTTTGATCACAAGGGAGAAACACCCGGTTTGGGAGCTGAAATTGCCACCAAAGCTTTTCAGGATGAATTTGTGAACAAAACCATTTTCGACCAGCAAGGAAAATTTACTTCCATTATGGTAGTAAAGGGTGGAATTGAAAAGCTGCCTGAAAATGAAAGAATTCATGGTGTTGATGCCATCTCCGGAGGAACCATTACCAGTAACGGTGTAAACGATATGTTGAAAGACGTGTTGGAAAGCTATTTACCTTATTTACAAAAACACAGATAATCCATGAGCGCAGAAATAAAAGAACGCGAGCCACTTTTCTCGCCTAAGAATCTCAAATTACTGAAAAACCCACTTAACCTTAGTAACCCCATCACGGTTCAGGTATTGGGTATTTGTTCTGCTTTGGCTGTTACCGCCAAACTTGAACCTGCCATCGTTATGGCCATTTCAGTTATTTTTGTTACAGCCATTTCAAACGTGGTTATCTCCGTGTTACGCAACGGAATTCCTCCTCGTATCAGAATTATCGTTCAATTGGTTGTAATTGCTACCATGGTAATTTTAGTTGACCAAGTGCTGAAAGCTTTTGTGTACGATGTAAGCAAGCAATTGTCGGTATTTGTTGGTTTGATTATCACCAACTGTATTATCATGGGTCGTTTGGAAGCCTTTGCCATGGCCAACAAACCCTGGCCTTCGTTTCTCGATGGTATCGGTAATGGATTAGGCTACGGACTGATTTTGGTTGTTATCGCATTTTTACGCGAATTGCTGGGCTCAGGTACGGTTTTCGGACTCCAAGTGATTCCTCATTCTTTCTACGAAATGGGATACAAAAACAATGGTCTGATGATTCTTCCTCCCATGGCTTTGATCGTGGTGGGCGTTATCATTTGGGTACAGCGCCATTATACGCGTGATCTGATTGAAAAAAACTAGGTTGAACCAATAAACTCCAATAACATGCAGGAAATTTTTAACATATTTATAAAATCCATCTTCATCGACAACATGGTATTTGCCTATTTCTTAGGCATGTGTTCGTACCTGGCTGTGTCGAAAACGGTGAAGACATCCGTTGGTTTAGGTGCTGCCGTAGTTTTTGTACTTGGTATCACAGTCCCCGTGGATTATATGCTGAATGAGTATATTCTTAAAGCCGGAGCTTTGGCTTGGTTGGATGCCAGCTTTGCTGATGTTGACCTGAGCTTTTTAAGCTTTATTCTTTTTATTGCCATCATCGCCTCCATGGTACAATTGGTTGAGATGATCGTGGAAAAGTTCTCCCCCTCACTTTACGCTTCATTGGGTATATTCTTGCCCCTGATTGCAGTAAACTGTGCCATACTTGGCGGTTCTTTGTTTATGCAGGAACGAGAATACCAAAGTCTGGCACAGGCTACTTCCTTTGGACTTGGCTCAGGTGTAGGTTGGTTCCTGGCCATTGTGGGTATAGCTGCCATTCGCGAAAAAATCAGGTATTCAGATGTGCCTGCCCCTTTACGCGGATTGGGAATTACCTTTATTATCACCGGATTAATGGGAATTGCTTTTATGAGCTTCCTGGGAATTAAGTTATAGAATAATTTAAATTTATATACAATGACTTTATTGCAAGTAGGAATAGGAGTGGTCATAGGCGCAAGTATCGCTATCTTTCTGGTAATTATTATGTTGCTGGTTTGGGTACTGCTATTTGCCCGTAAAAAGCTGATGCCACAAGGAAAAGTTAAGTTGACCATCAACAACGAACGTGAACTGGAAATTAATCCGGGTTCTACTTTGTTGTCCACTTTGTCGGCCAATAAAATATTTTTACCTTCTGCCTGTGGTGGTGGTGGTACGTGTGCCATGTGTAAAGTGCAGGTAAACTCCGGGGGAGGTAGTATTTTACCTACCGAGAAAGGATTTTTTACCAGAAAAGAGCAAGCCGCCAATTGGCGTTTGGGCTGTCAGGTAAAAGTACGTGAAGACATGGAAATTGACGTTCCGGCAGAAATCTTTGGAATCAAGAAATGGGAATGTACAGTGGTATCAAATCATAATGTGGCCTCATTTATTAAAGAGTTTGTGGTGAAATTGCCCGAAGGCGAAACCCTCGATTTCAAATCTGGCGGATACATCCAAATTGACGTCCCCAAATGTGAAGTTGACTTCAAAGACATGGTGATTGAAGACGAATACAAAGAGGAATGGGATAATTTCAAAATGTGGGATTTGAAAATGAAGAATCCTGAGCCCATCTACCGTGCATACTCCATGGCCAACCATCCTGCCGAAGGAAATATTGTGATGCTCAACATTCGTATCGCCACACCCCCGTGGGATCGCAAAAAAGGTGGCTTCATGAACGTGAACCCGGGTATTTGTTCTTCCTTTATTTTCTCACGCAAACCGGGCGACAAAGTAATGGTTTCGGGTCCTTATGGTGAGTTCTTCATCAAGAAAACAGAACGTGAGATGATGTTTATCGGTGGTGGTGCCGGAATGGCTCCCATGCGTTCGCATATCTTCGATTTGTACAAAACCAAACATACCGATCGTAAAGCTACTTTCTGGTATGGAGGTCGTTCAAAACGTGAACTGTTTTACGTGGATCAGTTTGAGGAAATTGAAAAGGAAAACCCTAATTTTAAATTTGAAGTGGCTCTTTCTGAACCTCTTAAAGAAGACAATTGGACCGGATACACGGGGTTTATTCATCAGGTAATTTATGATAACTACCTGAAAAACCATCCCGAACCGGAAGATATTGAATACTACCTGTGTGGACCTCCCATGATGAATGATGCAGTGCTTAAAATGCTGGATAATCTGGGCGTTCCCGAAGAAATGATAGCTTTCGACGACTTCGGAAGTTAACATTAAAATAAAATTTGCGAAAAGGTGGCACTTAGTTGTCACCTTTTCTATTTTTGTATGTCCATATATGTATAACCAACACACCAAAACATGAGCCGCCGTAGTTTACTTGCAAGTTTGTTATTTATTTGTTTCCTGGGCAGCAGCATGGCTCAGGATATTATCCAATTGGAGAATCGAGCCAAAATCGAGGCCAAGGATATTGTTATCAAAGGAAAATCGGTATTCTACAAGGATTATAGCGATAGTTCAGGTCAGGAATATTCGGTGGATGTGCGAAAGGTAACTTCCATTCAATATGCCAATGGGGAAATTATCGACGGAAAGCATTTGGAGGTTAAAACCAATACCCACTACGTTCTTGGAAATAACCTGCTCAATTTTCACATGCTTGATTTTGTGGTAAGTAATTTCACCATGTCATATGAACGTATTTTTGGAGGCGGGAAATATAGCTTGCAGGTACCCGTTTCACTGGGCTATGGTGAACCAAATGATGAAATATATTTGCCCTTACCCTGGGACTCTGATTGGTCAAATCGTTTTGCCAATCGTTTTAGTGCCGGGTTAAACTTCAATATTTTCCCTACCCGTCAAGGGAAAGTTCGTTACTTTTTTGGGCCCGGAATCCAATATGCAACCGGTGTTTATGGAGATGGTTATGATTATTCCTCCGTCTATCAGGAATACAATACAGGTGCATTAAGTTTCATGGTTAATAATGGATTCATGGTTACGCCCATACCTCAGTTTAGTTTCTCGTTGGTGGGAAGCATTGGCGCGCGTCATTTGTTTGAGGTGGAAGACGGAAAAACCATCACTACTGCCAAACTTTCGTTAAATTTATCTTACCGTTTTTAAAACAGACTTCCAATGAAAAATATAACCACATTGATGCTCGTGTTGGCCTTCGCATGGGGTACCATAAACACTTTGAAAGCACAAGATTACATTTATCTGCGTGATAATAGTGCGCGTATTGCTGCTAAAAATATCAAGTCGGATGGCGTAGAAACAAGATACCAACTATTTGATGGGGTGTCGAATGCGGTTTTTGCCTTGGACAACCTCGACATAAGTTTGATTGCTTACGAAGATGGAAGCATTAAATACTTCCAGGACGAAGAACGACTCAAGTCGGTTTACGAGTATAAAAAAAACTTATTTACATTCCATTTGTTTTCGCTGATAGTTAATGAGTTTACTCTGTCGTATGAGCATATTTTTTCAGGAGGAAAAATGGGGTTGCAAATACCCTTGTCGCTTGGGTTTAGCGACTCAAACCACAATGGGTTTGATAATGTGAATAATAAATATTTTACCGGATTAAACCTGAATTTTTACCCGACGGGACAAGGCAAGGTGCGATATTATTTAGGACCGGGGATCAACATTGGACAATCATACTACGACGATGACGTGTACACCAATGGAGTTTATATTACAGATAAAATTGAAACATTGGCGGTGAGGTTTTTCGTTAATAATGGCCTCGTAATTAGTCCTGTTCCTGATATGAGCCTGTCTGTTGTGGGTTCCATTGGCGTTCGGTATCTGGATAACCCGGGAGATGGTCGCGATGAAATTAAAACTGTTGGGGCTTTTTCGTTTAACCTTTCCTACCGCTTTTAACTTCTCAAATGCGCAGAATCTACTATTTATTACTATTACTTCCAATACTATTGGGGAGTTGCCGTCAACCAAAGGCCATGAAGCTGACCGGAGAAGCTCAGGGAACTTATTATTCCATTATCTATTACGATGCACATGAAAGGAATTTGCAACCGGAAATCGATTCCTTGTTAAAGGCCTTCGACCAATCGGTGTCGTTGTGGGCTCCGGAATCCATACTTTGTAGGATCAACCGCGGCGATACCAATGTGGTACCGGACGTTTTTTTTACTGATAACTATCAGATTTCAAGACAAGTGTCCATTGAAACCCATGGCGATTTCGATATTACCGTCGGACCGTTGGCCAGGGCGTGGGGCTTTGGAAGCAATGGGATAAAACATGTGGATACGGCCATTGTGGATAGTTTGTTGCAATTGATTGGTTACCAAAAGGTACGGCTTGAAAACGGGAAGGTTGTAAAAGATGATCCACGTATTTCCTTTGATTTTAATGCCGTGGCTCAAGGTTATTCGGTGGATGTGGTCGGGGATTATTTGTTAAGTCTCGGCATTGAAAATTACCTAATTGATATAGGTGGAGAAATAAGAGGTCGCGGAAAAAAACCTGATGGAAGTCATTGGCGTGTCGGAGTTGAAAAACCTGCTGCCGATAAAAACAGCGATCGTGTTTTGTCAGCTGTTATTGAGTTGGATAATGCTTCCATTGCCACTTCCGGTAACTACCGCAAATATTATGAGGAAAATGGGGTGCGTTACTCACATACCATCGATCCGAAAACAGGGTATCCTGCCCGACAAACTTTGTTAAGTGCCACCATTCTTTGCGACAGTACAGCCTTTGCAGATGCCTATGCCACGGCGTGCATGGTGATGGGTTTGGATGAATCCATGAAATTCGTGGAGGCTAACCCTAAACTGGAAGGTTTTTTTATCTATTCAACCCCTGATGGGTTTTCTTCAGTGGCTACCGAAGGGTTTAGATCCCGCGTGGTTGAATGGTTTGACGAGTAAGTACGATTATACTTCAAGCTCTTTGAATTGAGCTACAACCGGTGAGGGCTTGTGCTCGTGATGGTGGTGATGTCCGCTATCTTTTTCGTTGCGACAGCTTCCGTCTCCGGGAGCGCCTTCACATGAACAACCCAACGATTTTCCGGTATGGGGATCCACCGAGGAACATTGTTTTTTAAATTCTCCGTTTTTTACGAAAAACATTTTAATGGCAAATCCGGCAACCGCCAGGCCAATAAATACAACCGATATCAATAGAACTTTCAGAAACATGTTTACTAATTTTTTGCAAAAATACCAATAAAACCTGTTATAGGTTGATTCGTCCGGCGGATTGTTATAAAAATTTAGCCCTATTGGAAATCCGACTTGCTTAACTCATAACAGATAATGGCCGTGGCGATGGAAGCATTGAGCGACTCGGCCTTGCCCGTAGGGGCGATGGCTCCGGCCGGAATGGTAACACGGTGACTGATATATGGAAACAAACCGGGGTTGATACCATGGGCTTCGCTGCCAATGAGGATAATACCTTCACCCTTATGTTGGATTTGGTTGAGGGAAGTGCCCTCAAGCAAAGCCCCGTAAACAGGAATCGGGGCAGGCAATTGCTCAAAATACAACGGAAGGTCGGTGTAGCTAATGGCCACCCTTGACAAAGAGCCCATGCTGGCTTGTACTACTTTTGGACTGAATGCATCGGTGGTGGTGTTGGAACAAATTATTTGACGGATGCCAAACCAGTCGGCAGTGCGGATGATGGTGCCCAAATTACCGGGGTCTCTGATATCGTCAAGGACAAGTTTGAGTGAAGATTGAAAGGTGTTTTCTTTTTTTGAAAAATCGGGTAGCTCAAAAATCGCCAGCACTTCAGACGGGGAGGTGAGGGCCGTAATTTTTTTCATTTCTGAAGTGGTGATGCCGTGGGTGAGTACGTGCTTTGTCCCTTCATTGTTAAGTTCCAACCATTCGCTGGTTGCAAAAACTTCTGATACTTTTAGTTGGCTGGCCAGAAAGTCGAGGACATTGTTCGATCCTTCCACCATGAACAATCCTTGTTGTTCGCGGTATTTTTTATGGGTCAACGAATTGATCAGTTTTATTTTGGCTTTGCTCAGCATCATATTTTGATTAAAAAAAGAAACCCTCTCAGGCAGTCCTGAAAGGGTTTCAAATATACTAAAGTTGATCGGTTATTCGGCAACAACATTGAGTTTAATCTCAACCTGAACACCTTTGTGCAATTTAATCATGGCTTTGTATTCGCCCACTTCTTTGATGTGGTCGTCGTCGAGCATGATTTTCTTACGATCGATATCAATGTTTTTGGCTTCTTTGATGGCATTGGCAATGATGATCGAGTTAACAGATCCGAAGATTTTACCTGTTGCAGCTGCTTTGGTACCGATGGTCAGTTCCAGATCAGTAAGCAATTCGGCAATGGATCCCACTTCCTGAAGAATTTTTTCTTCTTTGAAAGCTTGTTGTTTTTTTAACTCGGCCAGTTGTTTTTTACCTGATTTGTCAGCCAATACAGCCAGTCCTTTGGGGATCAGATAGTTTCTTCCGAATCCGCTTTTCACGGTAAGTAGGTCGTTTTTGTAACCTACGCCGTTAACATCTTGTTTAAGAATTACTTCCATATCTATTTCCCTCCTTTATTTTAATAAGTCAGCTACATAAGGCATTAACGCCAGGTGACGGGCACGTTTTACCGCTTGAGCCACTTTCTTTTGATATTTGGTCGAAGTACCTGTTAAACGGCGGGGCAACAATTTTCCCTGTTCGTTAACAAATTTGAGCAAAAAGTTTGCGTCTTTATAGTCGATATATTTGATGCGACTTTTTTTAAACCGGCAGTATTTTTTCTTTTTGGTATCAACTGCAATCGGGGTTAGATATTTTATATCTGAATTAGGTTGTGCCATGGTTCTTTAAATTTAGTGAATGGTTGAATTAAGCTTCCTTTTCTGCAGCTGCTTCAGCGGCTTTGTTTCTGCGTTTTTTCTCGTTGTATGCAATGGCATGTTTGTCGAGCTTTACGGTGAGGAAGCGAAGAACACGTTCATCGCGTTTGAGTTGAATTTCAATGTTGGCAATTAAATCGCCGGGAGCATTGTATTCAATCAGGTTGTAAAATCCGGTGGATTTTTTTTGGATGGGATATACGAGTTTACGTAATCCCCAGTTTTCGCGATGCACGATGGTGGCACCATGGTCGGTGAGAAAATTCTCATACTTTTTTACCGCTTCCTTCATCTGATCTTCAGACAAAACGGGAGTTAAAATGAAAACGGTTTCGTACTGGTTCATAATAAAATAATTAGTTAATTAATTGATTATTAATGTGTAAAAAATGGTTTGCAAAAGTACAAAATTCTTTTGAATTAGCAAGCAATCTTTTTATTAAAATATTGAGTATTGATGACTTAGCGTTTTTCCGGTTAAACGCCACTTAATCTTTATTTTGCGACAACATGGTTTGGCAGACAAACTCTGCTGCATGGCCATCGCCAAAAAGGGGAGGATAGGTGATCTTTTCCTTCATGTGCTTAAAATGCAGGTAGGCTTTCAATATGTCCTCAGTATGGGCATCGGCTAATATGGCTGTCCGTTGCTCTACCAGCTCCACCCATTCGGTTTCGGCACGCAGGACAATGGCGGGTTTTTGAAAAAAGTAGGCTTCTTTTTGTACGCCTCCCGAGTCGGTAACGATCATCTTGCACTGACTTTCCAATTGAATCATGTCGAGAAACGATGCGGGTGGGATTAATTTGATGTTGGTCGTTTGGCGTAGCTTTTTATATAGTTCAGCATTGAGATTGTTTTCCAAAAGCTTAGTGGTACGCGGGTGCAGAGGTAATACAATGGTTTCCTCATACTGTTCAGCCATCCGAATAAATGCCAAAAAAATGGCCTTCAAACGTTCGGGTTCATCGGTATTGTTGTTTCGATGAATGGTTCCCAGAATAAAATTTTCGTTTGTGAGTTGATATTGGTCGAGAATGTGGCTGGTTTCGTCAGCTTTTTTCTTGAAAAACAAACTGTTGTCATACATCACATCACCACAATGGAAGATTCCCGGATGGTCGGCCGAAAACGGACTTTGGTTGTCGGGTTTAAACCCCTCTTTTATCAGATTTTGGAAACCTGTTTTGGTGGGAGAAAAGAGTAGGGTAGAAGCATGGTCGCACATAATGCGGTTGATTTCTTCGGGCATCGACTTGTTGTACGAGCGCAGACCTGCTTCAATATGTACGATGGGCACATGGATTTTGGAGGCGGCAATGGCTCCGGCCAACGTGGAATTGGTGTCGCCGTACAAAACCAAAAAATCGGGTTTTTCTTTAAGGAGAATTTCCTCGATGCCTTCAATCATGCGTGCTGTTTGAACCCCGTGTGAGGCGCTTCCCACCTGCAGGTTATAATCGGGTTTTGGAATGCCCAGTTCATCAAAAAATACCTGCGACATGTCGGCATCGTAGTGTTGTCCGGTGTGCACAATCACCTCCCTCAGGCGTGTGCTGAACTGTTGGGCAATGGCCCTGCTGAGGGCTGCTGCTTTGATAATTTGTGGGCGTGCTCCTACGAT
Source organism: Bacteroidales bacterium (assembly GCA_963676875.1). Taxonomy (GTDB): domain Bacteria; phylum Bacteroidota; class Bacteroidia; order Bacteroidales; family F082; genus UBA6244. The sequence continues at coordinate 27,670 of OY781436.1, read as the reverse complement.
GGTGACTATTTTTTTCATGAATCCGGGTTTTTCGCCGCAAATATGGGACTTTTTTTCCAAAGAATACAATCGCAATTCCATTGTTATTTTTTTTGTGAATGCAGCCATCGTTGGAAGTTTGTGTATTTTCGTGCCTTGATCCTAAAAAAACAAATTCATTTAGGAAAGCAGGATGATGGATAAGCCTTTTTTTAGTTTTCGTAATCCCCGCATGCATCTTTTGTTGCTTACCCTGTTATTCGCATTGCTTTATGCTTCCATTTCGTTGGTCAATCACTACAATTTGCGCACCTATGCCCTTGACTTGGGCGCCTACACCAATGCCTTGTACGATTATCTTCACTTTCAATGGAACGACAGCACTGTTTTTAAGGAAGCTCCGGAGAATTTGCTTGCTGATCATTTCGACCTTTATTTGATTATTTTTTCTCCTTTGTACTTGCTGTTTGGGACTTATACTTTGCTATTTGTTCAAATTGTGGCTGTACTGGCCGGAGGATGGGGTGTGTACAGGTATTTTTCGCTCAATAAAACGAATTGGGGATTGCCATTGATGGCAACGACCTATTATTATTTGTTCTTCGGCAGCTTTTCAGCCATTTCTTTTGATTATCATAGCAATGTGGTGGCGTCGGCCATCGTTCCCTGGTTGTTTGTGTTCGTGAAACAAAGGAAATTGGGATGGGCCACTTTATTGGTTGTTTTGATTGTTGTGGCCAAGGAAAATATGTCCTTGTGGTTGACATTTATTGCCCTGGCACTGAGTTTTGAATACCGTCGCGATCGCTTCGTCAGAAATTACCTCCTTGGGGTTTTTGTTTTGTGTTTGGGCTACTTTGCTTTCATTACATCTGTGGTGATGCCTTGGTTTTCAAATAATTATACTTACCCACATTTTCATTATTCGGTTTTGGGAAGCAATTCGGGGGAAGCTTTGTTGTTTCTGCTGACACATCCCTGGGAGTCGGTTAAAATCTTGTTTATCAATCATATAAATCATCCTTTGGGAGATTATGTAAAAGCTGAACTCCATATTCTGCTGCTGATGGCAGGACTTCCGTTTTTATTGCGCAAGCCACAATACTTCCTGATGTTGATTCCCATTTATTTTCAAAAATTGTTTCACGACAATGTGTTGATGTGGGGAATCTTTGGGCAATACAGTGTTGAATTTGCGCCCATTATGGCCATTGGAGTGTTTTCGGCGATAGAAACATGGACAAACATTCGATTGAAGAAATATATAGGGCTTTTGGTAGTGGTGTTGGGTTTGGCATGTACGGTTCGGGTGATGGACAACACCGTTTTTTATACAGACAAAAATAAGATCAGGTTTTATAAAGCCTCACATTATCAGCGGGATATCAATGTAAAACTGGTGCACCAAAAACTGCAACTTATTCCTCCGGATGCCGTTGTTAGTGCTGAATCAAAATTGGTTCCGCACTTGGCTCTCCGTGATAAGGTGTATCAATTCCCCTTGGTAAAGGATGCTGAATACATTGTTTTTACTTCCATCGAAAACACCTATCCTTTGTCGGAGGAGGAGTTTTATAAGGAAGTGAACGTATACCGCAACAAACCCAAATGGACGGTGTTATTCGAAAACGAGGACCTCACCATCCTCAAGAAGCAAGAAATCAAATAATGACCAGTTTGTTTTTAACGGCATAGGCCAATAAGCTGATGGCATTTTTGCAACCTGTTTTGGCTAATAAATTTGATTTGTGACCAACCACCGTACGTTCACTAACATAAAGCACATCTGCTATCTGCTTGTTGCTCAATCCTTCGGAGAGTAGTTGCATGATTTCTTTTTCGCGCGCGGTAAACTTCACATCCGATTCTTTTGGTTTTTCTTCAGCGCTAAATCGTTTGGTGAAGAAATTAAATAGTTCCTCACTGTAGTAAGTGCTTCCTTTTGAAACCGTTCGGATAGCCTTGTCGAGGGTGTCTTTGTTGATATTTTTGATGAGAAATCCGCGGACTCCGGCATCCATCATGCTTTGGATATAGTCGTCGTCGTTGAACATGGTGAGGGCAATTACTTTCAAACCCGGATGCTCCTTGAGGGCTATAGTGGTGGCGTCAATTCCCGACATGACGGGCATTTCGATGTCCATAAGCACTACGTCGGCAGGGGTGGTGCGGATCATGTCCAAAAACTCCTGGCCATTTCCGGCTTCACCCACCACACGCACGTATGGCAATTTTCCCAATACCATCTTCAGGCCGTTGCGGAAAATCTCGTGATCGTCAACTATGATGATTTTTATGGACTCTTCCATGAAATTTCAAGTGAATGGCAAAAATAGCAAAGAAAAACGAACTTGACCAGCTTTATATCTCAATAATAATTCTAAATCCCTGCCCTTCCTCACTGCTGAAATGGCAACTGCCGTTAATGGACTTAATTCGACTGATAATGCTTTTCAAACCTATGCCCACTCTTTTGTCGCTCATGATTTTTTTTGTGTTGAACCCGATGCCATTATCGCTGAATTCCACCCTGATTTTCGCTTCTTGGGCCTCGATACTGATGTTGATGAGGCTGGCTTTAGCGTGTTTTATGGTGTTGTTAATCAGCTCACTTATCACCCTGAACAAGATAAGTTGGATGTTTTTGTCCATGGACTGGTCCACCCCTTCGGAGGTAAATTCAATTTTAATTCGGTTGGTCAGGTTGATTTTATTACAAAAAGCCTGAATGGCTTTTACCACACCGTATTCGTGAATCACCCTGGGCATCAGGTTGTTGGATATCTCTCTGGTGCTCGAAACAGCTTCGTCGATGATGTCGTTTATTTGTTTGATATAGGTCGCTTTATCTTCTTCGGGGGTTTGTGCATCGGCCAATTCGCCCACATAAAGTTTCACGGCCGAGAGCATGGGACCCAGTCCGTCGTGCATGTCCTTGGAAAACCGTTCGCGTTCGCGCTCCTCGGTCTGGATAACGGCACTCAAAACCTTGCGTTCGAGTTCATTACGGCTTTGTAGATTTCTAGAAATACTCAGCACCGCACTTTGCTGATTGAAGTCGAGGAGCCGGCTGTTGATTTCCACCGGAATGATTTTTCCAGATTTAGTGATGTATTCCGAGTCGTAGATGAGGCTGCCTGTTCGTTTTAGTTGGTTTCTATTTTCCAGAAAATTTCGTCCGTGTTTTTCAGGTTTCAGGTCGAGTAAATTCATTTCGAGCAACTCTTCACGGCTATACTCTAGTGTTTTAGTAGCCATTACATTCATTTCCAGGATGTTGCCTTGCATATCTGAAACCAGCATTTCGTCGCTGCTGTTGTTAAAAAGGGTTCGGAAATTGTACTCACTTTGGCGGAGGGCATCTTTGGCGGAGCGCAATTTAATGTTGCTAAGCCGGATGGCATTCAGGAGTCGGTGAACCCGGCGTGTGGTGGTAAACAATACCATCACAATGAATAAAATGGAAATGAGCAGGGCAAAATAAATGGCTGTTATCACTATATTCTTAATGGGCAGATAGGTAAGTTCATCTGCCGGCACCATGGCTGCAATGGTAAAGTTAAAATCTTCGTATCGGGTGTAAGCCAGCAGGTACTCTTTGCCATTGGATCCATTGGTGAACCTCATTTTACCTTCCTCATTGGTGGAAATGTGGTGTGCTAGCTCTATATCCACAGGACTTATCTGCTGATCGTTGGAGCCAATGATAATATTCTGATTTTGGTCGATAACAAAGACGTAACCATTTTCACCGATTCTGAACTCCTGAATTACTTTCCTCAGTTTGTCCAGATCCTTTTCCTTATCTCCCACATAAAGCATTCCTGCCAGTGTGTCGTGGTAGTAAATAGGTTCGTAAGAAGTTATGTACCAATCGTTTACCACAAAAGCGCGTCCTTCATACACTTTACCTTCTCTAATTGTTTTTGCCACCGGTGAGTTGTTTGGAATATAGGTGGATACTGCCGGAATACCTTTGGAATTCAGTACGTTGGTTGAAATTCGCACAAACCCACTGTCCATTTTCTGAAAAATGGTGGTGGTTCCATTGAAAAGCTTTTTCATTTTGTCGGGAAATTCTTCTGACCGATAAAGAGGCTTGTCGCCACGCATCATGGTTGGAATCTCAATGGGGTATTTTTCCAACGTCTGTTGGTTGATGGCGTTTATCTGTGTTTTTTTATCGGAAAAGCTGATGGGTTGTCGGTAAAAAAGTTCGTGGGCTACTTTGAGGTCTGTTTTTACTTTTTCCAGTTTTAATGTTCTTTCGCGTTCAAACATGCCACGGATTGTGCGCACCTCCAACATCATGCTATTTTCGGCTTGCTGATAAATTACCTGCTTCGATTTACTTACCAGCACAATGGTAATAAGGGCGATGGCCAGAATTGAACCAATGAAAACCGGATAAAACAGCTTAAACTTGACGTAAAGGTTGTTGATGTTTTTGTTAATCTGCATCTGGAAAACGTTTAGTTCTTACCAAGACCTCGTGTCGGGTGTTATTCCTTTTTAAAATCGAGACTCAGCGAATTTACACAATACCGCATACCTGTCGGATTGGGTCCATCGTTAAACAAATGTCCCAGATGTCCGTTGCAATGGGCGCACTTAATTTCGGTACGTATCATGCCATGACTTTTGTCGAGCACTTCAATAATGCTGCTATCGGCCACCGCTTTGTAAAAACTGGGCCAACCCGAACCCGAATCGTACTTGGTGTCGGAGCTGAAAAGTCGGGCACCACATGCGGCACAATAGTAATATCCGTCTTCGTGGTGATTAACGTATTTTCCGGTGAAAGGAGGCTCGGTTCCGCAATTTCTGAGCACACGGTATTGTTCAGGGGAGAGCTCTTTTGCCCATTCCTGCTCGGTTTTAGTGGTTTTGGGATTGTTCATGTTCGGGGTGTTTTGTGCCGATAGGTTTCCCTGATGATTGAAAAAGATGAAGCAAATCAGAAAAATAACGGGCATGTTTTTTTTAGTGGTGTTTTGTAGTTGGCTATAGTACATGGTAGTTGGTAATGATGAGTGAAATGAACGTTTTTCATCCTAAATTCGTATGTTTTCGACCGGTATTTCACATTTATTAATATTTCAACATTTTGGCACGGGCGCCCTTGTCGGTGATGATAAAATACAATCCCGGAGCCAGTTGGCTCACATCGATGGTGTTGGTTTCTTTGGCAGATATAACGATTTGTCCGGTGATGTTCGTAACCCGGATATTCGCTTTTTGGTTAAGAAAAACCGAGTTCCCCGAAGTGGGGTTGGGGAAAACAAGCAGAGCCTGAGCGTTTTTCATTTCATGGATGCCATTGGGCACATTGGGGCTTCCGGGCGTGGGGGTGTTGAAAAATTGAATGTTGGCTGTGCCATCGGGCAATCTGCCATAGCTGATATCTTCCGACTGAATGCCGAATACGATGGCGTCCACCTCGATTTGTTCAGAAGAAAAAATCCCCACTTCTTCGCCATCTTTGCTAAGCTTAAAATTGGTGTGGTGGTCGCCCAGAGACGGGTCACCATCCGCCCAAAAAAGCTCAAAGCCACCTGGTTGCAGGTCGACGTCGGGCATCTGCCATTTGTTAGGACTTTCCAGATTATCGGTAAGGTAAAAGTCTCCCAGATTCACAGGATCGCTGTCGCCATTGTATATTTCCAACCAATCGCTGAAAAAGCCATGTTCATCTGCCAGTGTGGTAGCGTTGTCGGCCATGAGTTCGTTCACGAACAACAAGGGTGTGTCGCCGGTGGCAGGTGGAATAATTACCGGATTGCAGGGCAGTATTTGCTGTTGATTCAGGTTGTCAATGGCGCTGATTTGGTATGCAACTTCTTGGTCTTCCAAAACATTTTGAAGCGTCAGTGTATAAAAACCATCGCCGACCGATTGCATGTTCATTATCTGTATGGGACCGTTTTCAATGGTAACCAGCGCTTTAACATCTGCCGGTGCCGACTGAACCTGAACAAAAGCTTTCAAACTCACTTGCTGCCCGGCTTCACGTTCGTGGGAGATGTATTTGATCACGGGTTTCATTTGTGCTGACTCCAGTTGGTTGTTGGTGGCTATTTTGCGGGCAGTGAGGTAGGGGAACAACCCAATTTTTACATGATCGCCAATGGTTTGGGTGTAAGAATTGAGAAAATCAGCATAAGTATATCCATAATCCAAGGGATAGTAAGGGTCGGTTTCCACGTAAGGGGCAATCATATCTCGTCTGTCTGCGATGCTTGAAATCAGGGAGTCGATATCTATCAGGTTGTTTATCATGTTGTTAGAATAAAAACTGTATTGATCTCGCAGTTCATCAAATCCCATCATCCGGGTATATAGCGGACGTGGCTCGCTTCCGTTTTGCCAGTTGTAGATATTCCGCGTGGCCCAATCGATATTGAACCAGTCGATGCCAAAAGTATTGTCCACATCATAAGGGATGTACTCCATTTTGTTGGAGGAAGTGTTGTGGTAGAGATAGAAATTGTTTTTGTTGAAAATATATCCGTCCCAATTGCCACAAAAAACGTCGGCGGCTGCTACTTTCAGGTAATCGTAGGTATTAAAAACCTCGTCCAACTGGCATACCAAATGGTTATTGGCGGCATTATTAATCACATTGATAAAATTGGCCAGGTCGGAATAATCGTCCGCTTCTTCGTTGGTTTTCAGTTCGTAAACCCGATAATCTCCATTCATTAGTTTATAATCATCGGGATTGGAACCCAGGTATTTCAAATCTGCCGGATAAAGGCATTTAAACAAGTTACCGTCGTTATTGCCAAAATAGGTCAGTGCAAACTCCTCGTCGATATGTTCCACGTTGATGTATAGTCCGTGGTAATTGCCGTTGATATACAATTGCACATGGTTGGCCCGCGGAGCCGGAATATGCATCTTTCGGAGGATGTCCCACATCACCTTTGAGCGCATGATGGTGGGATCGTTGTGTTCGCCGTTGAGGTTTATTTTTTCCACGCCGTAGTATTTCTGACCCGAGGTGAAGGTGTTGATGGAGACTTTAAAGGATTTTTTTGCTGAATATCGAGAGGTGTTTCCGCGTAAGCGAAAGCCCACGGGGTCTATGGTATCTCTCACCGTTCCGTTGTCGAATACAAAGCGGGCATGAAATTCAATGTCGCTGTCGGGGTGTTCGTAAATCCAATCGAGGGTGTCCGGGTGATGGTAATGTCCACTCGTGGAACCACCGTGTCGATAAATAAGGGACCATTTTCAGGAAAATATGCCTGGGCTAATGCCTGTGAGGAAATCAAAATACCAATCAACCAAACGAAAAGGAGCTTTTTCATGTCTAAAATTTTGGTAAAGGTAAGGTTTTCTGCCACGACAGCGGCTATTAGCGTCGGTTTCCGTATGTTTGCACAAAACAAAGACTGATGTTGCAAAAAGTAAAAGAAGCTGTGGCCTATTTGGAAAAAATGGGCGTAGGAAATCCATCCATCGGGATTATTCTCGGTACCGGACTTGGTGGTATGGTAAAAGATGTGGATATCTCAAAAAGTATTGATTATGTGGATATCCCGCATTTTCCGGAATCAACCGTGGAGTCACATTCAGGGCATCTGATTTTTGGCACCCTCGAAGGAAAACCGGTGGTGGTGATGAGTGGTCGATTTCATTTTTATGAAGGATACACCTTCGATCAAATCACCTTTGGTGTGCGGGTTATGAAATTTCTGGGCGTAGATACCTTGCTGGTTTCCAATGCCGCCGGAGGGATAAACCCCGCCTATCCGCCTGCCTCGCTGATGCTGATCGACGACCACATCAACATGTTGCCCGGAAATCCGCTGGTGGGCAAGAATTACGAAGAATTCGGACCCAGGTTTCCCGACATGAGCGCACCATATGATCCCGGTTTGATGGCCATTGCCGAGAAAATTGCCAGAGAAGAATCCATCCTGCTCAACAAAGGCGTGTATGTGGCCTGGATCGGTCCCAGCCTGGAAACCCGTGCTGAGTATCGCTTTATCAAAATTATGGGTGCTGATGTGGTGGGCATGTCCACTGTACCCGAAGTTATCGTGGCCCATCACATGGGGATGAAAGTGCTGGCGGTTTCTGTGGTGACCGACCTTTGCGATCCTGACAACCTGAAACCCGCCAATATTCACGATATTCTGGCCAATGCAGCCTTGGCTGAAAAAGATTTGATTTTACTTTTCAAACGTTTGATATCAAGTATTTAGTCTCTATAAGAAACCGCCAACCACTTCGATATGCTTGAAGTGAAAACAGTCGTCCCGATTAATCGGGACTCCTTGATTTTCATCCGCCTCGTCTTTGACTGTTTTTGCATGAGACAGAAGAATTGTAGGGGTTTTCTTGCGGGCACTATATAGCCAACCCCAGTCTTCGTTTGAAGGAAAGAATTAAATTTTCATGTATGATAATGTGTTTTTAGCCAATTTATTAGATGTAAAATTGCAGACAACATATTGCACCAACTATGATCTTGGTAAGCCAGTCTGAAATATCTTCGAGGTTTGTATTGGGTTTGTATTTTAGGTTTTGTATGTAATCATCTGAGGGGTTAAACTTGTCATTTAATTTGGGGATCCCAAATAAGAAACCTAAAACTACGCCAATCAATAGTGACGCAAGCACAACCGGAATAAGAAGCCCCAGAAATTCTTTGAAATTCTGAGCTATTACAGATGATAAAAGTGTTGAAGCTAATCCTACTACAATAATAATTATTGGCAATAAATGAATACTATTCCACGATCGGTTCATTTTTAATTCTTTTAAAGGTGAATATTGATTTAGACTATTCAACAGGTATTATAAAGTCAAAGATAATTCATAATATACTGATTGTCAACTACCTGTTTGTGTAAGATTATCTACGGGAAAAGGTAAGCAAGGCGTCTCTTTTGCAGCCTTTCTCATTTACAAAAGTCAAGTAATCTCAGTCTTGATTATACTTGAGCATTTACGTACTTATCTTGATTTGATTGGTTAGTGCGATTTCCCTATATCTCTTCTATTCTTCAGCATTATTTATGATAGGCAGGTAGAGTTAAAAATTTACGAAATAATGGACATGGAAGTGTGTAAAAGTGATATTAAAATTATCAACCCCTACCCTATCCGGTAGGGTGAACACTGCACTATCAAGCAGTTGACAAGCAACATATTACGTATTATTTTTACACCGAAAATTTATTGCTTGATGATTCGATCTTAGTAATTACTGAATAACACCATGGCTATTGTGTGTGTTAAAAGATTCATTCAAACACAAACCAAAATGTGATACACCAACCACCTAAGCTTTTATCTACAATCGCGACTACAACCATTGCTCAACTTAAGTAGATTTATTATGAATCTAGCCAAAAACGTAAGACAAAACAGCAAATACCAGAGAAGTTCAGTATCGCAACTTCTCTGGTTAATTTCTTTGCTTGTTTATGAATCATCTGAGTATTCTCTATACTGAAAGACTCCCCCATTTCTCAAAACCAGTTGTTTTCATATGTGATAATTAATTCTTATAATCATGAAAGAAGTACTAGTCACCTCATTCATTTTGCTGTTTGCAGTTTTATTTTCCGTCCAGCTTTCGGCCCAAAATCCAATTCCATCCTATAATGTACCTGTGATTGCAGATCCAACTATTTTCGAGGAAATTCCTGATTTAAAATCGTTAAGTTTTGAAAAATCAGATTTTTTAACTCTTGCGTGTAAGCAGCCTTTTAATAGCGAAGAGAAGTTGATTTTAATTAAAGTTGAGAAGAAAGATTCACGAGAATTGCAATGGGCAACAGTCAATATCTATTCATTGGATGGGTTAACCACCTATGGCCCTTTCACAGTTATTGAAGGAACAATTTTTGAGATATCTGTTGACGATAGAAGGTGGGGCGTCAGAGTTATAAATGCATCTTCTAATGCGTCACTTTCAGTATGGATTGAATATTAATACAATTAAAAGATATATATCAGAAAAATCCTTTGATTTCGCTTCTTGGTAATACACCTATGCATTGTTTATCTTTGTCTCTTTATGGACATAGGTTTCGCACATGTTTATTGAGATAAAGCGATGATGAGATTAAATCTAACAATCATGTTTCTGGTGATTTGCTTGTTTGTTGAATCACAACCAAACCAAATACACAGCGACAGTTACAAGATGGCTATAGAGAAAGCATTTTTTTTTGAGGATACCAATATTGACTCAGCATTGTACTATGGCGGCAAAGCTTTAGATATTGCTAAAGAGAAAAAAAACAAATCGAATCAGCTCGAAGCTTTAATTTCGCTTATTGTAACTGAAATAAAAGCTGCCAAAAATATTGAAGCCATTGAACATTGCCAACTTGCTAACGATTTAGCCGTTGATATAGATAACGCTGATAAACACATGGAGATACTAACATATTATGGGGTTGTATATCAAAGTATGGGCTTATCAAAAAATGCACTTGAATATTTTTTTGAAGCAAAAAAAATAGCAGATGAACATGGATTTTATTTCGAACAAGGAAATCTAAATTACTATTTGGGGTCTTTGTACAATGATCTTGGCGACTTTTCGAAAAGCACTATGTATGCAAGGAAAAGTATTTTGCCGTTTTTCGAAAAAGAAGATCAAAATAAGCTATTCAAGTCCTATATCCTGTTGGCGAGTTCTTTTGGTAATTTAGATTCTATTCAGAAATATTTATCTATGGCTGAATCACTTACTGAGTATTATCAAAATCATAAATATGAGCGAATGGCACTCAAAAACACTCAGGCATTTTTCAATAGAACTATGGGGAAATATGAATTAAGTCGTTCATGTTACCGTGAAGCAATCTCGATTTGTATATCATGTGGCTTTAAAGAAGACCTTTCAACCTTATATAACAACTACAGTTATTTAATGATGGCTGAAAAGAAATATGATAGCGCCAGTTATTATCTTGACAAAGCATTTACTCTGGCCTCGGAACTAAATAATATTGATCTGGAAGCGGTAATTTACGACTCCTATTCTGACTATTTCAAGGCCATTGACGACTATCCAAATGCCTTAAAATACCTTGAGTTGAGCATGGAGAAGCGTAAGGAATATCAAGCCAGGCAACGTGTTAAAGAATCTCTCTTTCTCTCTGCTGTTTTTGAATCCGATCAAAAGGAAAAAGAATTGCTTAAAAAAGAGAACAACATAAATCAGCTAAAAACCACCATGTTAATAATCCTGATTCTTATGTTCCTATTTATTGGCATTGGGGTTTTCTTTAGAATGAAATTTCGTCTGGGAAAAATACGGCTGGAAGCGCTTAAAAAAGGAAAAGATTTGGAAGTTGCCGATGCCTTGATTACAGGGCAGGATGTGGAAAGAAAGCGTATCGCGATGGATTTGCATGATGGAATTGGTGCGCAATTTGGGTCTTTGCGATTATTGGTGGGCGAACCTGTAAATTCTCCTGAAAGGGTTGCTGAGATTAATCAAGCCGTGGACGCCATTTATCAGGAAATACGCAATATTTCGCACCGGATGCTTCCTCCTCATTTAGAAGCTAAGGGTCTGGTCTCAGCCATTAGTGAGATGATTTCCCCAATCAATAAATCTGGTAAGTTTGAAATTGAGATGCAAACCAACTTAGAAAGACGGCTGGGAAATGCATTGGAATTGAACCTTTTTTACATTGCATATGAATTGGTTAACAATGCAATCAAACATTCCAATGGCGATTCTATCCTCATTCAGCTTTTTGATCATGAGGAAACAATTAATCTGTCAGTAGAAGATAATGGAAATACGTTAAGAGATAAGGATATACCGTTTGGGATGGGTTTAAACAACATCAAAACCCGGGTTGAGTATTTAAATGGAACTTATTTCATGGAAGCCAATGAAACAACATCCCAATTTTTTGTTGAAATCCCTGTGAAAGATGCTGATAATGTAATCCGCAAAACTTAAGTTTTTAAAACACCAAAGCTATGATTAACCTATTTATTATTGATGATCACCTGGTTTTTATTCAGGGAATTATCTCCGTACTACAAGATAATACTGAAGAAATAAAAGTAATAGGATGGGCTACTTCCGTACGTGAAGCCACTGTAAAGCTCCGTAAATCGAAAGCTGAGGTCGTCTTACTTGACTTGCTCATGCCTGAGACCAGTGGAATAGAATTTTGCAAAACCATTCGTTCACAATATCCTGATAAAAAAGTAGTCATTTTAACAGGAGAATTGGATCCTGTTTCGCTTGAAGAGGTGTGGTCAAATGGAGCACATGCCATACTCATTAAATCGTGTGGAGCTAAAGCGCTTGTAGACACCATTCATCAAGTGATATCCGGCCAAAAAGTAATTGGAAAACAAGTTTCAGAAATAATAGATCTCAATATCAGAGCCCAAAATAGTAAACCCATTCTGACTCCTAGTGAAATAACCGTCCTTGAATTACTTTCTCAAGGTTTTAAAAGAACCGTAGTTGCAAGTAAAATGGGGAACAGCATAAATGCAGTAAATTTTCATTGCAAAAACATCTTCCGAAAATTAGAGACGGATAACATAGTTACTGCACTAGAGAAGGCAAGACAAAAGAAATTGATTTAGATATGAACTCAACAAATTTTCGATAGATTTTGTATTTTTAAGAATTCCATTTCTTTTTGATTAAAAAATTATATGGTTTGCAATTGATAATTGTATTGAAGTTTATAAATTACTGCCTTCTACTTTAGTGATAATTTCGATGAGTTTCATTTCTAATGATTCAAATAATATATTGGGTTTTTTCTTAAATGCTTAAGAACGATAATTGACACCGATGAGAAGATAATAAAAACGGTTAATATAGTTACGCAAAGAAAGTAGACAAATCGCAGCTCAATATGGTATACAAATTTATCGAGCCATTCATTTGCGATATACCAGATTAAGGGATAGGTTATAATGTTTGAAATAATAAGAGAAATAATAAAGTCTTTTGAAATTAAGAATATTATTCTTATTGCAGATGCGCCATGAACAGTTCTAATCATTATTTCTTTTTTTCTCTTTTGTACTGTAAATAAAACCAACCCTAACAATCCCACAACTCCAAGGAGAACGGTTAAAAGTGTAAAAGTTAAAAATATTGATTTAAGAACCATTTCGTGCTCATACGTACCTTCAATAACAGACGAATAGTCGTAAATATTAATTTCGCTTAATGGGGCTATCTCTATTTGCTTTTGTTCGATATACTCTTTAACACTTGCCCTATCACCTATATACTTAGCTAACAGAAAATATTTTTGATGCCTACATGGATAAATTATTACAGGTGCTATTTCATGATACATTGATTCTAAATGAAAATCTTCAACTACAGCAACTACATCTCTCCACATTACTTTCTGTCCCACTGGCGATCCCTCAAGTTCAAAAAATTTTACCGCCGATTCGTTTAAAATCAAGGAGTTCTCCTTATCATAATCTCCATGAAAATCAAAATCTCTCCCTTCTAATATTGATATATCAATTGTTTTAAAAAAATTTTCACCTACTGAAAGCATACTTATATTGTACTTAGTCGAATAATCCTCCTTTTTATATACCATGCTAAAGCAAAACGGGCCAAATAGCGGGAGATTATTAGCTTCCCCACAACATACAATTTTTGAATTTTCTTCTAATTCATTTTTTAGCAAACTAGGGTTGTCAACGAGCTCGGTTGGTAATTCCACTATTAGAACATTATTCATGTCAAACCCAAGAGTCTCGCTGCTCTTCAATAAATTCCATTGCTGTATAACAATAAAGGAAATTATAATGAGCGATGTAAAAACTCCTATCTGAGCAAAAACTAGTAATTTGTTAAACTTGAAAAACGGGAGCAATGATTTTTGCTTGGTTTCGGAAGAAATAAAGCTTTCCTTCCCAAATAAATATAGACTTACGATAATTATAGTTACTATTCCGATAGAAATGCCTGTTACCAGGAATATTCCAAGTAATTTAACTTGTATTACCTCAGTTATTAATATTTCTTTGCGAAATAATTCATGGGTATAGGGTAAAATATTGGAAATAAAACCCCAGGACAAAGCCATTGAAATAATTAGTATCAAGAAAATCTCTGCTCCTACTAAAAGTAACACATCAAGCCGATTGGCTCCATTTATTAACCTAATAATATATTCCTGCTTTCTGTAATAATGGATTGTTGAAGAAATAACAATAAAGTTTGATGTTGCTATCAGAATCAAAAAGACACAAACCACAGTGAAGATTTTAATATTAAGCATATTCCCCATCGGCAGAAAGTTATTATCTATCTCTGAAGAGTAAAAGTATATATCCTCAACTCTTTGCAACTTAATAATTTCATTGGTGTTTATTTTTGTGTTTTGAATAATTTGATTAATTTTCGTTTCCACTTCTTTCGAGCTACAATCACTAACAAGGCGAAGATATGTGCTGTAGTATTTTTTATCGATGGATTTTTCGAATGTGTACTTCGAGTTATCACAACCAGTCAATTCAAATTCTATTTCAAAATTTCCAATAATATCTGCAAAAAAAGTAGAATTCAATGGTATATTTTCAAAGACGGCTGTCACAATAACATGGACAGATTTCCCTCCCTTTGATACCGTCAAAATTTCACCAACTGGATCTGAACCATTAAAATATTTATCCGCTACACTTTTGGAAATTGCAATTCTGTATGGTAGTAGTATGTTATCAATCCTACCGTTTACAATTTCAATATTAAACTCATTAAAAATTTCAGTATCTGCAAAACAAAATTTACTGTCTGGCAGTACTTTGTCTCTATATTGAATATTAATATTTGATAAAAAGGAATACCGAAACGCGTCGGCTACTTCCGGAAATCCATTAATAATCAAAGGCTTAAGGGGGAATGAGGTCAAAGCAGACAATCTGGTATCAACGTTAGTTTCTTGCAGTACCCTGTATAGGTCTTCTTTTTTATCTATTTTTTCATCATAATTATATTCGTTCAACAGATATACCAAAATCAATATAGCAAATGTCATTGAAGCAGTTATTCCAATTACTCTTAAAAGAATTGTAAGAAGATTACTATTCCAATTTTTAAGAGTAATTTTATAAAACATATTTAAAAAGTCCATAGCTTTTTATTTGATTGTACATAAATTATATTTTTTTTGATAGATCTCGTAATTTGATATAGGGGGGCACAAAATATTGTATATACAGTTCTTGCAAGGCAAAACTGATTTTCTCAAAAGGAACCACGATTCCCTGTTTTTCCATTCTTTTAACAAGAAGTCCCCTATTGAAGAAACACCTAACCTTCCAATTGGTTTACTATTCAAATTTGAATAAACATAACCATTATTTAGAACAGTAACCTTGCCAAAATTATAAGAATTTAATTCCTGATTTCGTAATATATCTTTCTGACTTGGCCCAGCTTTAATAGAAAGGAGCACACGACTATCGTAATCAAAATTAATTCCTGGAATTATAAAAATGCTGTGCCACATAGCTGTGAAGATTTTTATACAAAAAGTTGAAGTGCATTAGTTTTAGACATCCGTTTTGCTCAATTTAAATTGTATTGCATCGATACTTGTTGTTTACGAGGTATTTATTAATCTCTATTGAATAAGCGTTTCTTTTAAGTGTTTTTCATAAGTTTCGTTTAATAGCAGAAAACTGAGTACTAAAACTATTCATTAGTTTCTCAAATTTAGAAAAGCACACCACATCCATTGCCAAAAAAATCGGTGGGCCAAGGATCGTAAACTGAACGAAACTTTTTGTAATAATTATGAGACGTCGAATAACCCAAAGAACTGGCATTTTTTTGTTCATTTTGTAAATTAATTTATGTGACGTTTTTCTAAACTTAATCTAATTTAGCTAGAACCAAAACACAGATCAATTTTAGAGGTGTAAAACTAGAATATAAAACAATGACAGTCAACTACATATGCATGTAAGTCTTTACCTATTGTATCAGGTAGGTGTTGAATATAAGTAAATATGGTAGATTGCTGTAATATAGCGGATTATAAAATTGAGAGATTGAAGACTTGTGAAATTTTATTAACGAGCCACACCACTAAGTAGTCTCTTCACGAAACCGCCAACCACTTCGTTATGCTTGATGTGAAAGCAGTCATCAACCTGAGGCGGACTCCTTGATTTTCATCCGCCTATGGCGGACGCAAGCCTCGTCTTTGACGTATTTTGCAAGAGACAGAAGAATTACAGGGGTTTTCATGTGGGCACTATTTAGAAATAAAAAATTGTCTTGTATTTATGGGTTCTTTTGTTAAGAATTCACAATAATCATTCATGCGTAATAAGATTGTTGTATCTTTGACTCACTTTAAAAGAAAATATGGATTCTAACACACCGTTGACACTGCCCGGATTGTTCGAGGAATCAGTCCATCTTTATGCCAATTCACCCTTTTTATCCTTTGTGGGCGACACGCCCATCACCTACGATGAAGCCGACAGTAAGATAAAATCGCTCCAGTCGATGCTACAGGAACTGGAAATTAAGCCCGGTGATCGTGTTGCACTTCTTAGTAGTAACATGCCCCATTGGGGAATTACCTATCTGGCCATTACCGGCATGGGAGCTATTGTGGTTCCGTTGTTGCCCGATTTTAGTCAGGAAGAGATAAAAAATGTGCTGGAACATTCAGAAGCCAAGGCCATTTTTGTATCTACAGGATTGAAGCATAAAATTGCTGAGTATAAAAAACCTGCATTGAAAAGCAGGATTCTGATTGAGGACTTTTCTGTGATAGAAAGTCATAAAAGCGGAATTGTTTTCGATGAAAAAATTCAACCCCCAACACCTTTTGAAGTGCGGGAAGAGGATTTGGCTGCCATTATCTATACTTCAGGCACCACCGGAAAAAGCAAAGGCGTGATGCTCACCCATCGCAACATCAGTTTTACTGCGGTGAAAGGCCGTACCATCCAACCCATTGGCAACGGCGACCGCATGTTGTCGGTTTTACCTTTGTCGCATACCTACGAAAACACCATTGGATTTATATTACCCATGGTAGGCGGAGCTTGTGTGTATTACCTGTCGAAGCCACCCACGCCGGCTGTGCTGCTGCCTGCATTGAAAATTGTGCGACCAACGGCTATGCTCACCGTACCGCTTATCATCGAAAAAATATATAGAAGCAAGATACTGCCTGCCTTTACCGACAAATGGGCCACCAGAGTTCTTTACAAAATACCGGTATTAAGGCAAAAACTGAATCGATTGGCCGGAAAAAAACTCATGCGCACCTTTGGTGGTGAATTGAAGTTTTTTGGTATCGGAGGTGCCAAGTTGAGTGGCACGGTTGAACGCTTTTTGATTGAAGCTAAATTTCCATATGCCATTGGCTACGGACTTACCGAAACAGCACCCTTGCTCGCCGGAGTTGCTCCCTTTGCGGGAAAATGGCAATCTACCGGACCTGCCATGGAGGGTGTGGAATTGAAGATTGTAGAAAAAGATCGTTGGACGGGTGAAGGTGAAATTTGGGCGAAAGGTCCCAACGTGATGAAGGGTTATTACAAAGAACCTGCCTTGACTAAGGAGGTGCTTACTGAAGATGGTTGGTTTAAAACCGGAGACTTGGGCATTCTTGATCCACAAGGCTATTTGTTTATCAAAGGCAGAAGGAAAAACGTGATTATTGGTGCCGGTGGTGAGAATATTTTTCCCGAAGACATCGAGTCGATCATCAACAACTTCAAACATGTGGTTGAATCGGTGGTTGTGGAACAAAAGGGAAAACTGGTAGCATTGGTGCATTTCAATCGTGAAGAAATTGAACACCAATACAAACACATGAAAGAAGAGGTGGCCAACTATGCCGAAACCAAGTACGACGAGTTGTCGGTCGAACTAAGGGATTATGTAAATCAGCAAGTAAACAAATTCTCTAAGATTCAGTTGGTGGTGGTTCATGCCGACCCATTTCAGAAAACAGCCACACAGAAAATTAAACGATTTTTATATACGCAGCAGGTGGCTGCGGTGTAGATAATTGAAAGCCAAAAAAAACCCTGTCAAGTTCCGAAACCTGACAGGGTTTTTTTTAATACTCATCCCAACTTTTTATGCTCAAATCACTCATTTTATACCGGGTGATGGCGTAAATAAAAGCACTCGCTAAACGTGCATTGGTGATGAGCGGCACGTTAAAATCCACCGAAGCACGACGGATGATGTAGTCGTTGTTCAGTTCTTCGGAGCTCAGATTTTTAGGAATATTTATCACCAAATCAATTTTCTTTTCTTTAATCAATTGGTACGCATTCGGTGCTTTGTCGATGTCGGGCCAATTGACCATGGTGGATTTGATGTCATTTTTTTTAAAAAAGTCGTGGGTTCCCTTGGTGGTATACAGTTTGAAATTGTTGGCAATAAGCAAATGGGCACTTTGAATAAGTTCTGTTTTCGATCGCATGGGGCCGGAGGAAATCAGAATATTTTTCTTGGGAATCCGGTAGCCCACAGCCAGCATTGATTTTAAAATGGCTTCGTAGTAATCGTCGCCAATGCAACCCACTTCGCCGGTGGAAGCCATATCCACACCCAACACAGGGTCGGCTTTGCTTAATCTGGAAAAGGAAAATTGGGACGCTTTTACCCCAATGTGGTCGATGTCGAAAAGGTTTTTATTCAGTTTTTCCACTTTTTCGCCCAACATAATCCGCACGGCCATATCAATGAAGTTGGTTTTCAGAATCTTGCTTACAAAGGGCAGACTTCGTGAGGCACGCAGGTTGCACTCGATGACTTTAATGTCGTTGTCCTTGGCCAAAAACTGGATATTGAAAGGCCCGCTGATGTGTAATTCTTCGGCAATCTGGCGACTGATTTTTTTGATTCGCCGCAGCGTTTCCACATACACTTTTTGTGGAGGGAACATGATGGTGGCATCGCCCGAATGAACTCCGGCAAACTCTATGTGCTCCGAAATGGCATAGGCAATAATTTCCCCATCGTCGGCCACGGCATCCATTTCAATTTCTTTGGCATCGGTGATAAAGCGGGAAACCACCACCGGATATTGCTTGGATACTTGTGTGGCCAGATTCAGAAAATGCTCCAACTCATCGTGGTTGGAAACGATGTTCATGGCAGCTCCCGACAAAACGTAGGAGGGGCGTACCAGCACCGGAAAACCCACTTCCTGAGTGAATTGTGTAATTTCTTCCAATGATGTGAGCTCTTTCCATTCGGGTTGATCCACGCCAATTTTATCCAGCATTTCCGAAAATTTAAAACGGTTTTCGGCTTGGTCGATGTGCAACGGACTGGTTCCCAGGATGGGAATTTTCTGATGAAAAAGTCTCATGGCCAGGTTGTTGGGTATTTGTCCGCCGGTGCTCACAATCAGTCCTTTGGGCAATTCCAGTTCGCTGATATCAAGGATGCGTTCCAATGTAAGCTCTTCAAAATATAGTCTGTCGGACACGTCGTAGTCGGTGCTCACGGTTTCGGGATTGTAATTGACCATGATAGATCGGTATCCCATTTTTTGCACCGTTTGCAGGGCATTTACTCCCGACCAGTCGAATTCCACGCTGCTGCCAATACGGTAGGCACCCGAGCCAAGCACCATCACCGATCTGCCATCGTGTTCAAATTCGATGTCGTGTTCCTTTCCATGATAGGTGAGGTAGAGGTAATTGGTGTGGGCGGGATGTTCGGCTGCCAGGGTGTCGATTTGCTTAACGCAGGGAAGTATCCCCAGTATTTTGCGCCGGTTTCGTATTTCCAGGATTTCGTCGTCTTGCTGACCTATTTTTCGGTTGCTGTACAAGAGACGTGCAATTTGAAAATCGGAAAATCCGGCTTGTTTGGCTTCGAGGATTAGCCCGGCAGGAAGTTTTATTGGTTCGTCAAATTCCTGAATTTCCTTCTCCAATACAATGATGTTGTGGAGTTTGTGCAAAAACCAACGGTCGATTTTGGTGAGTTGGTGCACTTCTTCCACCGACATGCCATTGCTAAAAGCCTGTTCTATGGCGAAAATTCGTGTGTCGGTAGGGTTTTGCAGGGCATCCGCCATATTTGGTAAGGCTAAATCCTTGTTGGCTGCAAAGCCATGCATGCCCATCCCTATCATGCGCAATCCCTTTTGGATGGCTTCTTCAAAGCTGCGGCCAATGGCCATCACTTCGCCCACACTTTTCATGGAGCTGCCCAGTTCGCGCGATACGCCCACAAATTTGCTTAGGTCCCAACGGGGAATCTTCACT
Organism: Bacteroidales bacterium; assembly: GCA_963676875.1. Lineage (GTDB taxonomy): Bacteria > Bacteroidota > Bacteroidia > Bacteroidales > F082 > UBA6244. The sequence goes on along the minus strand of OY781436.1, from coordinate 7,441 downwards.
ACCATGTAATCCAGCGCAGGTTCAAAAAAGGCCGATGTAGTTTTGGTGATGTTGTTTTTCAACTCATGAAGGCCATAGCCGAGCCCCAGTTTTGCCGCCACAAAGGCCAGAGGATAACCCGTGGCTTTGGAGGCCAGCGCGCTTGAACGCGACAGACGGGCATTAACTTCAATTACACGGTAGTCTTCGGAGTTGGGATCGAGGGCATACTGTACATTACATTCGCCGACGATGCCCACCGCTTTCACAATTTCTATGCTCAACTGCCGAAGTTTGTGGTATTCTCGGTTGGAGAGTGTTTGCGAAGGTGCCACCACAATGCTCTCTCCTGTATGAATGCCCAGGGGGTCGAAGTTTTCCATGTTGCAGATGGTGAGGCAGTTGTCGAAACGGTCGCGAACCACTTCATACTCCACTTCTTTCCACCCTTTCAGCGATTCTTCAACCAAAATCTGTGACGAATAACTAAACGCTTTGTTGGCCAACTGTAGCAGCTCCTCCCTGTTGTCGCAAAAGCCACTGCCTTGTCCCCCGAGAGTGAAGGCTGCCCTGACAATGAGGGGAAACCCGATGGTGTCGGAAGCCGTGAGGGCATCTTCCATGGTGGTTACCGCGATGGACTTGGGCGTTTTTACGTTGATTTCTCCCAATTTGTTGGCAAACTGCTCCCGGTCTTCCGTTTGGATGATGGCTTCGACGGGTGTGCCCAAAACTTGTATCCCGTATTTTTCAATTACTCCGGATTTATGCAACGCAATGCCACAGTTGAGGGCCGTTTGCCCGCCAAAGGCCAGCAGCAGTCCGTCGGGTTTTTCCTTTTCGATGATGCGCTCCACAAAATCGGGGGTAACGGGCAGAAAATAAATTTTGTCGGCCATGCCCTCGGAAGTTTGTACCGTGGCAATGTTGGGATTGATGAGAATGGTGTAGATGCCTTCCTCTTTCAACGCTTTCAGGGCTTGGGTTCCGCTGTAATCGAATTCGCCTGCTTCTCCAATTTTTAGGGCTCCGGAACCAAGGAGCAATACTTTTTTTATGGTTTTTTCCATGATTCTGTGTCTTTGATAAATTCGCCAAAAAGGAATGCTGTATCGGTAGGACCACTGGAGGCTTCAGGATGAAACTGGGTAGTGAAAATGCGTTTGCTTTGGTGTCGGATACCTTCGTTGCTGCCATCGTTGAGGTTGGTAAACCAGATTTTCCAATCGTTCGGAAGTGATTCATCATCAACGGTATAACCATGATTTTGGGAGGTGAGGTAGGCCTTGTTGGTATCGGCCATTAGCACAGGTTGGTTGTGGCTTCGGTGACCGTATTTGAGCTTGTATGTTTTGGCTCCTGCTGCCAATGAAACCAGTTGATGTCCCAAACAGATACCAAAAATAGGGCGGCTGTCCTGAATGGAGCTTTCCAGATGTCGGATGGTAGCAACGCACTGCTCGGGGTTTCCGGGGCCATTGGAAATAAACAAGCCATCGTAGTCTTCATTTAGGTAGTCGTAGTCCCACGGAATGCGGACAACGGTGGTGTCGTATTGCAAGAGGTAACGGATAATATTGTTTTTTACTCCACAGTCAATCAATAGGATGCGATTTTTTCCATTTCCATAAACCTTTTTTTCTTTCACGCTTACCAAGTCCACCAGATTCTCTTTGTTTGGGTCATTGAAAGGGATGTCGTGGTCGAAAACAATTTTCGCCAACATGGCACCCTTTTCACGAATGTGTCGGGTAAGTGCCCGTGTGTCGATGCCAAAAAGGGCGGGAATACTTTCTTCTTTAAGCCATTCGGCCAGACTTTTGGATGCATTCCAGTGGTGGTGTTTTTCGGAGTAATCGGAAATGATGAGCGCATTTACATGGATGTGTTCCGACTCAAAATGTTCATGCATGTTGTTTTCAACAGCTTTTCCGGGTACGCCGTAGTTGCCCACCGAAGGGTAGGTGAGCACCAGAATCTGACCCTTGTAAGAAGGGTCGGTGAGGCTTTCAGGATATCCTGTCATGGCTGTGTTAAACACGATTTCACCCGCGGTGGGGCATTCGGCACCAAATGACATGCCGGTTAGTTTCAACCCATCCTCCAGGATGAGGGTAGCTTTTCGATAGTTATTTTCTTTCATGCGGTTTGGGCAAAAAAAAGACGGCCAATGCCGTCTTAAAGTATATAATGAATAAGTCGATCCAGATCGTTGGTGTCTTGAGGATGTCCGGGGAAAATTTCCGAATGGTTCATGGTTGATGAATTGGTTCGGGGGGCAAATATAGGGGAATTGATTTATCCGTCGGATAAATCTGGTGGGAATTGATTGATCCGACGGATAAATCTGACGGGAGTAGGGATAGAATTGACGTTTGTGAAACGGTTTAGGGAGATATTACTGAATTTAGCTATTATATCTCCAATACAATTCCCACCGGACAATGGTCTGAACCAGTCATTTCGGGCATGATAAAGGCTTCCTTCACTTTGTCTTTGATGGATTCGCTTACCAGAAAATAGTCGATTCTCCAGCCTTTGTTGTTGGCTCGGGCATTGAAGCGGTAGCTCCACCAGCTATACGCAATTTCGGTGGGGTGGAGGTGACGGAAGGTGTCCACAAAACCGTTGTTGAGTAAGTTGGTAAGCCCGTCAATTTCTACCTGAGTGTATCCGGCGGTTTTGTTGTAGTTGGATTTCGGGTTGGCCAGGTCGATGGGTTGATGGGCCACGTTGAGGTCGCCACAGAGGATAACGGGTTTGGTTTTTTCCAGATTTTTTAGGTAGGCCATGAAGTCGGTATCCCAGGTGGAACGGTAGTCCAAACGGGCGAGTTCAGCGCCTGAGTTGGGTACATATACATTTACCAAAAAAAACTGTTCGTATTCAGCGGTAAGTATTCTTCCTTCCAAATCGTGGTGTTCGATGCCCATATCGCGTTCCACTTTCAATGGGGTTTGTTTGGTGATGATGGCCGTACCCGAATAACCTTTTCGATCTGCGGAGTTGGAGTAGAAAGGTAGCGGGTTTTGGTTGAGTACCTCGGCCACCTGATCGTCCTGGGCTTTGGTTTCCTGAAGGCAAAGGGCGTCGGCATCCAGTTGCTTTATCATGTTGATGAAGCCTTTTTTTTCGATGGCGCGAATGCCATTTACATTCCAGGAGATGAGTTTGAGCGTCATAAGTTTAGTTTTTGCGAAAATACAGGATTTTTTTGTTGTGCATGGCAGTGTGTCATTACTTGGTGGTTTCTCCTTCATAGGATTCGGTAAATGTGCTGTCCACCGGTTCCCAGAGTTCAATTTTGTTGCCTTCGGGATCCATGATGTGCACAAATTTTCCGTATTCGTAGGTTTCGATTTCGTCGAGTACCGTTACGCCGTTTTCCTTGAGTTCTTTGACCAAATCTTCCAGATTTTCAACACGGTAGTTGATCATAAACTGCTTTTCGGAAGGCTGAAAATAGGTAGTCTCTTCATTAAAAGTGCTCCATTGCAAGTATTCTTTTTTGTCGGGTTGGTCGCTGTTTCTGAATTCGAACATGGAGCCGTATTCGTTGGTGACGAGTCCCAGATTTTTACTGTACCAATCGTTTAGGGCTTTGGGGTCTTGACTTTTAAAGAAGATGCCTCCAATGCCGGTGACCTTTTTTTTCTGTTCCATAGTAGTATTTGTGTAAGTGTTAGGTTGCAACAGCCAGGCATTGAGGCTGTCGAGTATTTGTTGGCGCTGATTTTCGGGTAAGTTGTTAATTCGTGTTCTATGACTACCTCCTTTTTTTACCACCTTGATGGCGTTGGTTTGCCCGCCCAATTCCACGGCAGTGGCCGACCAGGGGTCGTATTCTCCATAAATGAAAATCATGTTTCGGGCATGATGACGGAGGTACATATCAACTCGTTGCATGAATTCGGGGTGAAACAACACCGTTTCTCCATTGGGAAGAGTAAAGTCGAAAACCACATCCGAAGTGTAGCTTGTGTATTGTTTAAAGGGTTCAATATCATATCCATACATGCCAATTTCGCTCATGGCCTGGTAGAAGAAAGGTTGCATTTTTTCGATTCCTTGTTCCGAAATCCAATCGAGTCCGGCCACTTTGTCCAAATGGAAGATCATTTTATCGGCCTTTTCTGTTGAATCCGGAATGTTGTTGCAATCGGTGGTTCCCCATTGCCAAAAAGCGAACGGGTACTCAAAAACCAACAGATCGTATGCTTTTATGTAGCCCATGGAGTAGGTCAGTTGTTTGTTTTTAGCAAGTTCAATAAAGGTAGGCAAATACGCTTCCTTATTTTTTAACATGTTGATTTGATAGTTAAAAATGGTATTCCGGCAAACGGAATCGCCCACCGATGCCAGAAAAGGATACACCCGTTTGTCTTCAGATGAAAAAGCCACAGGAGCTACGTAGGGCACACAGATGTCGGCATCTTCGGGATAATAGTACTTGAAAAAATTGGTGGTTTGACCTCCTTTGCTGATACCTGTGGCTACCAGTTTTCCGGAATAAATTTCCTTAATTAATTGGGCTATCCGGTGATGATCGGTGGCGGCATTTTCTGTGGTCAGAAACTTCCAGACGAGGGTGTCGGGTTTCGATTCGCTAAAATACCGATGTTCCACACACACCTGATTGGCATCGAGGTAATGGGTGAGTTCGTACTCAAAGTCTTTTCTCACAGCCGGATTGGCGTCATAACCTTCGGTAATAAATACCACGGGTTTGTCGAAACTTCGATGGGAGATAAACACGCGCTGATTAAACGTATCTACACTTCCTCTTTGATAATCAACCGGTTGCTTGAAATATATCAAGTATTTCTCACTAAAGTCGGAATTGGTTTCAAGTTTTTCAAAAGTGAAATCATAGGTTTTTGAAAGTGCGTCGAGGCGTTGCTTCAGTGGTTGTGCCCATAGGGTGGAGATGCCCAGAATAAGGAAAACCAGAATTGTGGAGAGGTGTCTTTTCATGGGGCTAAAATAGGAAAATCGTGGCAGATTAATGGAAAATAAAGGTTGCAAGATGGTTTATCTGTGTTGTAGGTTTTGGCTCGTGATCCAAGGAAACAAGGGACACGGGACAAGGGGACAAGGGGACAAGGAAACAAGGGACACGGGACAAGGGGACAAGGGGACAAGGGGACAAGGGGACAAGGGGACAAGGGGACAAGGGAAAAGGGACAAGTTAAAAGTCAAAAGTGAAGAGTGGTCGGTGATCCAATAGCCAAAAGCTAACTGCTTTTCTCTGTGTTCTTCGTGTCTCTGTGGTGGGCTTTTTGCGTGTTCCTATTCACCTTGCAGGGACGAGAACCGTGAACTTGATGTTTATCTTCCTACCACTACCACCTCAAGTTCGAAAACCTTCAAGGGTTCTTTGGAAGAATCAAATTTGGAACCATATTCCATATAAATTTTGCCTGTTCCGGGACTAAGTCCTTTGAAACGAAAGTAATATACACCGGGCGAACCATCCCGCTCATCGCTGAGGACGTAGTTTTGTTTGCCCATTTTTACCATCACCGAATCGGTATAAACTATTTTGCGCCAGTTGTTTCCGGTGGACGCATTGCCCGGGAGTTCGATTTTAAGTATTTGGTCCACGGCGAGATGCACCGTAGTCCCGCTGTCAGCCATTTTTACCACAAGTTCTTTACAACCCATCATCATCGGGATTAGGAGAATAATCAGAAAAGCGATTGTTCGATTCATTGGTGTGTTTTTGTTTGGCAAATTTAAGAAATTATGCTTTGGGTTGGTCGGAGTTGGACAGCGGGGGCTCGGTCGTGATTTACATTTGGTAAATAATTGTAAATCAGCACTAAAAATCTAAAGGGCGGATTGGTTTTTATTCCGGTATTTTGTTGGTTGATTCCTTTTTCTGTCTAATTTCGCACATTCTTTATTACATCTCATGACACCAGTTTTTAAACCCAAGTTCTTTAGTTTACTTAAGACGGGAATTTCCCGTACACAGATACAAGGGGATGTGCTGTCGGGCATCGTAGTGGGCATTGTTGCACTACCGTTGGCCATTGCTTTTGCCGTAGCTTCAGGCGTTTCACCTGAAAAGGGATTGATTACAGCAGTGGTGGCGGGTTTCATTATTTCGTTTTTGGGTGGAAGTCGGGTGCAGATAGGTGGCCCAACTGGAGCGTTTATCGTGATAGTTTATGGTATTGTGGAGCAATACGGTCTTGGCGGATTGATGATTTCAACCGTGATGGCCGGTTTTATACTGATAATGCTGGGCGTGCTCAAGTTGGGGTCGCTGTTGAAGTATTTTTCCTCGTCCTCTGGTGGTTGGATTTACCAGTGGAATCGCCTTGGTGATTTTTTCCACGCAAATACGGGATGCGCTGGGACTTGATGTGGCTAAGGTACCTTCTGATTTTATTGAAAAATGGACAGCCTTTGCTCACCACATGGAAACAGTAAATTTTTATGCATTGGGCGTCACAATATTTACGATCCTGATCGTGGTGTTTACCAAACGATTTACGGCTAGGATTCCGGGATCATTTATTGCCATCATTGCCGGAACAGTGCTTGTGCAAGCTTTTCAATTTCCTGTTTCAAGCATTGAATCGTTTTTCGGAGATATCCCCATGAGTTTTGGTTTTGAACTTCCTGAAATTCAACTGATGCACCTGGGTAAGTATATCCAGCCGGCGCTCACCATAGCCATTTTGGGTGGGGTGGAGTCGTTGCTGTCGGCGGTGGTCAGCGATGGGATGATCAGTGGCAATCACAGATCCAACACGGAATTGATTGCACAGGGTATAGCCAACGTGGTGACACCGTTTTTTGGAGGAATTCCGGCCACGGGAGCCATCGCCCGCACGGCAACCAATGTTAAAAATGGAGGCCGCACGCCCATCGCCGGCATGGTTCACGCCGTTACTTTGTTGCTCATCATGGTATTTTTTGGACGTTGGGCCAAACTGATCCCCATGTCGGTGCTGGCCGGCGTGTTGATTGTGGTGGCTTATAACATGAGCGAGTGGCGTTCCTTTTGGTCCATTAATCTCAAAGGGTCAAAATTCGATATGATTGTGTTGTTGAGTACCTTTTTTCTGACCGTATTGGTGGATTTAACGGTGGCCATCGAGGTGGGTGTGGTGCTTTCGGCATTATTGTTTATGAAGCGCATGTCGGATTTGGGGGGTGATTCTCTCATCAGAGAAGTGGACAAGGATGTGATAGACAATTATGATGCTTTGCCTGAAGGTTTGTCGGTTTTCGAGATTAGCGGTCCGCTGTTTTTCGCTTCTGCGAAAGAATATTCAGAAATTATCAAATCTGTGGGTGGATTTGGAAAGGTGTTGATAATCAGGATGAGACATGTGCCGTTTATCGATTCTACCGGATTGTATAACCTGAAAGGAGCGCTCATCACCCTGCGTCATGCCGGTATCGAAATTGTACTGTCGGGCGTTCGACCAAAAGTAATGACGGAGCT